>OZ250156.1:0-4810504 GCA_965237745.1 Dehalococcoidia bacterium
CCGCGCACACGGCACTCCTGGTCGGTGACCGCCATGGCGTCGCCATCCGGCCCGATTCGGCAGGTTCCGGAGACGTGTCTTGAACTGCCCAGGGTCTGTCGAATCCAGCTATCCAGTTCGTCATCACTGGCGAGAGTATCGTCGTCCGGGGCAATGCGACCCTCGGAAATATCCCTGTAAGCGTCGGACTCAAGCAGGCTGCATGCCAGCCTCACCGCCTCCCGCATCCGGCGCATATCGTTTTCGTTGTGCAGGTAACGGTAATTGATCGAAGGCTGCACGGTGGGGTCCCCGGACTGCAGGCGCACCCAGCCCGAGCCGTCGGGCAACTCCAGGGCACAGGCGATGCGGGCCGTTCCCGATGGCACCATCTCGCCGGTCATCACGTTCCAGATGGACAGCGTGTGCAGCATCACGTCGTTGGGGTGGGACGGCGGCTCAGAGGTGACACGCAGGCCGAAGCGCAGGGCCTCCGCATTGGCGGTGAGCTTGACGCCCTCTTTCACCTGGAAGGTCACCGACCCCATGGGATGGTTGAAAAGGTTCTGCCCCACTCCCGGTGACTCGACAAGCACGGGAACGCTGTTCTGCTCAAGTTGGTCCCGCGGACCCACACCGGACAGCATCAGGATGTGGGGCGACTTGAGGGCGCCGGCGCAAAGCACAACCCGGTCGCACTCCAAGGTGAACATCTCGCCCCCGCTCTCCGCCTCGACACCGGCCACCTCCCCGCCCTCGATGATCACGCGACGCACGAAGACGCCGCCGCGCACCGTCAGGTTCAGCCGGTTGCGCGCCGGGTTCAGGTGGGTGATGGCGGTGCTCATCCTGACGCCGCTGCGGTTGTTCATCGGAATGGCGCCGATGCCGCTGGAGTTCGGGCCGTTCAGGTCGTGGTTCGGCGGGTAGCCCCGCTCCGTGCAGGCTTCGTAAAAGGCCCTCTGCACCTGCGGCCACTCTTCGTTTTCCCGCCGGACTATCGGCAGGGGGCCTTCGGTGCCATGAAAATCGTCTTGGATATCAAGGTCGGTCTCGGCCCTCCGGTAGAAGGGCAGCACCTTCAGATAGCCCCATTCTTCGTTCCCGAACGACTCCCAGCGCTCAAAGTCCTCGGGGAGGCCGCGCAGGAACACCTGGCCGTTGATGGAGCCGGAGCCTCCGATTACCTTTCCTTGGGCGATGTTTATCTCCCCCTGCTGGTCATTGATGACGCCGCGCAGGGACCACGAAACCGGTGATCCGACGGCCTCCCCCTCCGAAGAATGACCGTTGCGGACCGCCTCCGGCAGATACTCGGGGTCGGGGTAGTCCTGGCCCGCCTCCAGCAGCAGCACCGAACGCTGCGGGTCCTCCGACAGCCTGCTGGCCACCACCGATCCGGCGGAACCCCCGCCAATTACGATAACGTCGTACTTCATAATCACTCTGCTCAAGGTCCCCCTCTCCCTCGGGGAGAGGGTTGGGGTGAGGGTGAAACGTCGCGCCGATTCTACACCCTGCCGCCGCCCGGGGCCAAACTCGCCGGGTCGTCATCGCGTTGACGCACCTGCCACGAATAACTATCATTCCCAGCAATCAGCTCGACCCGGCTCAACCCGCTTCAAACCAGAAAGGGGAACCAGTTTCCCGGTGAGGATGGTTCCCCGGTGAGGATGAGAGATGATCACGGACCTGCCAATCCTGCTTCGCTACTTCGACCGCTTCCACCAGCGCACCATGCGCGACATCGAGGCGCTGCCATCTGCCGCCGAGTTCTGGCGTCCGCCAAGGGGTGAGGGCGAGAAGGCCTGGAGCATCTCCGAAATCGTGCATCACATCGCCGAGTCGCGACTCTACTTTGCCAGCGCCTACTGCAACCGGGGATGGCTCTACGACTGGCCCGTCCCAAGCACCGAGCGGCAGTCGGGATGGATCCCGGCCATTGAGGCTTCATTCGAGGAGTTCCACCGGAGGCTCGACGACAGCCCTCCCGAGTGGCTGCAACGCCGCGTCAAGATGATCGACACCGACGGGATGCTCAGCGGCTGGCGGATAATGATGATGCTGTTCGAGCACGAGGTGCATCACCGCAGCCAGTTGGACACCTACGCGGGTCTGGAGGGCTGGGACGTGCCGCACATCTACGGCCGTTCCCGTGAGAGCATCGACGACCTTCAGGAGGAGCAGCGCAGGAGAGGCGGGCAGTAGGGGTCAGAAGGGGAAGTTAGACCGGGGAATCAGTCTTTCTCCTGCCGGATCTACAACGTACAAGAGAGTTTCAAGGGCCAGCGATCCAAGTAGGGGATCAGTGTACTCCTCGTTGTAGATTATATGCGTCATAACCTGGCGCCCATTCATTCTCAGCCAAGTGTATGCGACGTCCACATTCTTCTCTGTGCCGTCAGCCAACAGCCCGGTCTCATTCATGGCGGGGACAACCCCAAGGTCCCTTAGCACCGATCCTGCAACAGCCGACATAAACGTCCCTGTATCCACCACCGCAGACAGTTCTCGCCACTGACGGCGCTCGGTGTCGCCAACTGAAATCTGCACCCTGAAAACGCTCAAATTCTCCATCGCCTATTAGCTACCTCGGTTACATCAGGAGCCCATCAACCGGAACAAGCCTCTGTCCGACCGGGTCGACGGCCACGTAGGCGGCCTCAAGCGCCAGTGCCCCGAGCAATGGCGATGTTCCTTCAGCATTGAAAATTACCTGTGTAATCAACTCTTTTCCAGCGAAACTGATCCAGGTGTAGCCGACCGACAACTCCCTTACTTCATCTTGAGCGAATCGAAACCGTTCGGTTGCTACAGGCCGCACGCCCAGTTCCTGCAAAATGCTGGCGGGCACCGAAGTAGTCGACGCGCCGGTATCAACCAGCGCGTCCAATGTCCGCCAATTAGTCCCTTGCTCGTTCCCAAGGTCGATTGGTATGTAGAACGTGCCCATCGCGAGTTTCTAGGCCTCGATGATCCCCGCGCTGATGGCCTGCCCGCGCAGGTCTCCCTGTTGCTCCAGGTGGCTGCGAATCAGGCCCAGCGCGCTCTGCAGCATCTCGGCGTCCAGCGACTCAGCGGCATCGCCGTGGTCGGCTTCCGTCAGCAGTTCGCCGGTGCGCTCGCTCAGGAGTTGCAGCGACCAGTCCACCTGGTCGGCCACGGCGATGATCTCCTTGGGGAAGTCGCGGTGCGACGCGCCGGGCGAGCCGGAGCGGTCGTAGCCGCCGCCGTGCCAGTGGCCGGGGCGGTCGTGGCAGTCGAAGCGGATGATCTCCTCATTGCCCACGTCAACGCCGATGGTCGGCCCGCCGCACCAGGACCCGCGCACATTCAGCGCCCGTATCGGCCAGACGTAGGCCACTACCTGCCCATCCTGCGACAGCGGCACATGAAGCTCATGCCCCAGATACTTTTCCCCGTCTCTTTTTGTTGCCATTGATAACACTCCGCAATTTAGTTTGGCGTACTATGAATCTGAAACTACCACAAGGCCGGATTTAAGACAATCCGGCACACCCAATGGCGCTATGGGAATGGCGCTATGGATTGATGAGACTGCTGCGATTCTCGACAATGTACGTTTCGCGACGTTCCGCAAAATCCAGCGCCACGTTGATGAGCGCGTCGGGCCGGTCCACGTGGATGGCGTGTCCGGCGTCATAGACGTAGCAGACGCTGCAGTTGGGTACCCGCTCCTTCCACACACCTCCGGCGCGACGGGAAACCAGCCGGTCTTCCTGACCCAACACCACCAGCGCGGCACAGGACAGGCCGGAGAGCAGATTGGCGATGTCGCCGTACCCTGCTTTCCACCGCTCCGCCAGCGCGGCCAGCACAGCGGTCCTCCCGGCATCCGGCGGCGTTTGAGCGGCGTCCTCCGGGTGCGCCAGCATGGCTTGCATCGCCAGTTCCGGCGTGCTCCAGGACAGCGCAGCACCCGGCTCGACGCAGGTGGGCGACGCAAGTACCAGCGCCGCGACGGACGCAGGCCGCACCAGTGCCACGTTGAGGGCCACGTCAGCGCCCAGTGATGCGCCAACGAGCGTGTACGACTCCAGCCCGGCGGCTGCGGCAACTGCGGCGACCTGTGCGGCCACATCCTGCGCCGTTCCTCCTGACTCTGAACCTCCCGCGGGCGGTTCAATGCTGAGGACCCGGTACTTCTCGGCCAGCGCATCTGCCAAGACAGGGGTTTGCCACGGCGTCCAGTCCAGCAGCACCAAGGAATCGCCCTGCCCTGCTTCGGAATGGTGGAGGCCGGTATCAGCCAGGCTCATTACCTAAAACTCTTTGATTCGGGGCAGGACTTCCTTCCCGAACAGCTCGATTGAGGCCATGATGTCGCGGTGGTCCAGGCTGGGCTGCTGGAAGAACAGGTCGATCACCCCAGCCCCGCACTGGTCGTGGTAGGCCCGAATCTGCTCCGTGATGGAGTCCGGCCCACCGACGAAAGTGAGCGCTGGGGAGCCGCCCACGATGTCCCCGGATGCGCTTCCGGCAAACACATGGCTGTAGTCAATGTCCTGCCCCGAACGCTGCGCCTGTATCACCTGCGCCACCGACGATCGCATGGCCATTCCGCGAGCCCTGCCCTGGTCTTCCTGCTTGTGAAACCAGTCCCACGCCTTCTCGTCCGTCTCGGCCAGGTAGATACTTCCCCGGAATACCACCTCGTCGGGTTGCGGAGTCCAGCCCGCCTCCTCGCACCACTTGAAATACTTGCCGGTGATGGTAGCCACGTCCTCAACCGGCAGGAACGACACCCCCAGCCCCAATCGATGCGTGGCGGCATAATGCACCGCGTCATCGCTCCGTGTGGCCACAATTGCCGGCGGCAGAGGTTGCTGCACCGGACGAGGCCAGACCGACACCGTGCGGAAGTTGTAATACCGCCCTTCCCAAGCGAATGGATGCGGCTCGGTGAGGGCGCGCAGGATCAGGTCCATGCTCTCCAGCATCCGTCCCCGACCCTCAGAGGGGTTCACGTTGTACACTTGGTCCTCGTTGGGCGTACCCCGCAGGAAACCCATCACCAGTCTGCCCCCGGTCAGGTTATCCAGCAACGCCAGCTCCTCGGCGATCCGCACCGGATTGTTCAGCGGCAGCAGGTGGCCCAGTATGGCCATTCGGGCCTTCTTGCAACGCTCTGCTACCGCCGCCACCATCACCGACGGCGTGCCTGTGGCGATTCTGCCGGAGTAATGGTGCTCGGAAAAGCTGATCCACTCGAAGCCCATTTCCTCGGCGAACTCGCATTCCTCAATCCCGTCCTGATAGCTCTGGACCGACAGCTCAGGATCGTTGTAGGCCGGTGGCGTGGGCCAAGTTGGCGGAAAGTCCCGGCGCAGCGCATAGCCCATCGCCCCAAGATATGATGCTTTCATGGCGCTCTCCTAATGGCTAAGTCTTCCAGGTGCTCCAGCCACGCCCGGAAGTGGCCGCACTCGGCGCGGACAGCAGGGAGGCCGTGGCGGTCGCTGTTTGCACGCCGTGTATGGGCTTCCGGTATCTTGGGATCAGCTCTTCGATACGCTTAGACGGCGCAGTGACGGTGGAGTCGTTTATGTCTTCGGGAGTATTGAACATATTTCGGATCGCTTGAAATCTTGAAGCCAAACTGGGGTAACCAATAGCGTCAGCGAAAACCGCACAATCACTGAACAAAATGGCTTCGTACTCGTGCATCATAACGTAGGGTATAAATCGCTTGGGGTTGAAATTATCCCCCATGTGGCTACTGACATCGGTAAGTAGAGATTCCTCAACTTTGTTGGGAAAGTGAAGTTCCGCTGTCGCTCCAGCACGTCCGGGCCAAGCGCCTCCTTCGTCATCCGGCATACCATAATAGTCAACCATCATACTGACAATGGCTTCGGAGTCGTTTCTAAGGCGGTTCAGAATTTCAGACCGCACCTCTGGCCAAAGCCGGACCCACCGCGTCGCATGCGTTGCCGAGCCTTGCCCATTAGTCGGGCGCTGACTTCGGTATGGCCGCGGCTTGATAGATGCCAAACCAGTACATCGTTCACAAAAGATTCTTCGGTTGGGCCTTCCACCTCAATCTGTAGCCTAATCATCGGGGCGACGCTCATGATAACTGCCGGCCGGTCTGCCGCCCAGTTCGTTTTTCTCCCACAGTTCCCCCAAGCTGTAACGCTCGAGCCATACCTCAAGCTGTTCCGGATCGAGACGGGTGAGCTGCGTGGCGCCTTTCAACCGGTCGGCCACCAGCACATCTTCAGGGCCGAAGTGATCCAGCAGAGTCGGCGACTGGGTAGCCAAAATAACTTGGGTATCAACCGCCGCTGAATCCACCAAGGACTCCAGCAGGGTGACCGCAAGTGGATGCAACCCCAACTCCGGTTCGTCCAGCAATATTACCGAAGGCCGGAAGGATTTGGGCTGCAGGAACAGGGTCGCCAATGCTATGAACCGGAGGGTGCCGTCGGAAAACGCTGCAGCGTCAAAGTAAGCGTCAGAACCTTTGTGCCGCCACTCCAAGCGGATTTTGTCCGGGTTCAACGCCAGGGGTTCAAGCTGAAAGTCGTCGAAGAAAGGCGCGACAAACTGGACAGTGCGGCGTATCAGGTCATATTGGGTTATATGTTTCTCGCGCAGTAGGTAAAGGAATGCGGCGAGGTTGGAACCGTCGGGCTTGAGAAAACGATTGTCGTGCAAGTCGCCGGTTTTCTTGAACGGCGAAGTGGCAGTGGTGTCGTGGAAGTGATATATGCGCCAGCCGTCGAGTTGACCCTGCACATATTTCCCGATGCTAGGTATCCGATCGCTTACAATTCCTGCTTCCCCATCGCGCTGTAAGTGTGTGATTGCCTCCCCAGACGGTCTTTCCGGGTAGCGTGTCCTGTCCCAGAAATATACGGGCTCTGAAGACGGATAAAACCGGTCGTTGTCCGTCGCCGACAGAGTTATTCTGTATTGATTGTTCTGAAAATATACATGGAATTTCAAAGATTCCGTCGCCTTTGACCCGAAATGCAGAATGCGATCCGCCCCGCCGGCACGGGCAACGTAGTCTTGGAGTTGTGCGGCGCGGATGGCCTGGAGGAAGGCAAAAGCTCCGATGAAGTTGGACTTGCCCGACCCGTTGGCCCCGATGAGCACGTTGACCGGACGCAGATCCACCTCGGCGCTGCCGATGCTTTTGAAGCCCTCAATGGCAATTTTTTCTACGGTCGGCATTGGCCTTACTCCCGCTCGCCGGCAGGGCGGGCTACAACACCACCATCTCATAGGACAGGGTGTTGAAGTTTTCGTGTCCGCTTTCAGTTATCAGAATCATGTCCTCGATCTGGTAGGAGCCCAGGCTGGCGGAATAGTATGGCACTTCAAGGCAGAGCAGCATCCCCGGCCGCAACTCGCTATGCTCGGTGGCGCTGATGAAGGGCGGCTCCTCGACAAAGGTGTCGAGCCCGATGGAGTGCCCGTAGTGGCCCCGGCTGTACCCCGGAAAGCCGCGCGACTGCATCACATCGTCCGCCGCGCGATACACGGCGGAAATGGGCGTGCCCGGCCGCATCGCCTCGCGGGCGGCGGCATGGGCCTCGGCCAGCGCATCATGCACCCGCCGCTGTTCGGCGGACGCGCGGCCAAAGGCGAATGTTCTCCCGCAGTCGCTGTAGTACCCGCTGACTGCGGCACCGCAGTCGAACTTGATCAGATCGCCGGGGTGCAGACCTGTCCGCCCGCCGAAGCTGCTGCCAGTTCCGGCGGAGATGAAACCGTAGGCCGACTGGAACTCTCCCAGCGATGGGTCTTCCATCGCCGCCTCCAGCGCTCCGGCCTGGTACCGGTACTTGATGTCCTGGGCGCTCTGGCCTTCCTTCGCTTCGGCGATGGCGCGTCGCAGCCCCGCCTCGAACAGATGCGCGGCGCTGCGCTGCATGGCGATTTCCTGCGGCTGCTTGATTGCCCTCAACCCGTACAGCATTCCGGTCACATCAACGAAGCGGCACTCCGGGTTGTTCTGTTGCAGCCGGAAAAGCGAGTCAGCGTAGACGTACCGCAGGTCAATGCCGATGGTTCCCGCCGACAGTCCCCGCTCTTCAAGTATGGAGGTCACGGTTTCGTCGATTTCGTCCGGGTCCCATTGCGGCGGGCGTGAGATGCGCGCGTCTCCTCCCGAGGGTCCGGTGATCACGGCCAAGTCGCGGTTTTCAACCCACATCCGGTAGGTGCGGATGTCCTCGATGGATGTCGCCGCACGCGCTGCCGGAGCCGCGAAGTCGCTGGTCATCAGCGCCGGCTCCAAGGATGGGTCAGCCGGAATCAAGGCTGTGTCAGTCCCCATCAGACGAAATGACAGGTTCACTACGGGACTGAAAAAACCGGTCGTGTAGAAAATATTGGCCGGGGTGGTGACCATGCACGCGTCTATTTCAAGCCGCTGCAACTCCTCCCGCACCCGGCGGCGAACGTCGTCGAACATTGACGGAACCTCCAGCAAGAACGGCTCAATTCTACACGCTGCCGGGCCTCAACGCACCGGCAGCACCCCTGGCAACAGGGTCTTTTATTCTCCCTCTCCCTTGAGGGAAAGGGCTGGGGTGAGGGTGAAATCCCCGCAATGTAGGGGCGGGTTTGAAACCCGCCGCTACGAAAACCGACAAAGAGGGCCAGAAGGAGAAGGAACTATTAAAAGACCCTGCCCCTGGCAACAGGACGATTGCGCCTTAAATTTCTGCAGGCACCCTAACCGCCATTCCCTCGAAAGCGAGGGGTGAGGGTGAAATCCCCGCAATGTAGGGGCGGGTTTGAAACCCGCCGCTACGAAAACCGACAAAGAGGGCCAGAAGGAGAAGGAACTATTAAAAGACCCTGCCCCTGGCAACAGGTCGATTGCGCCTTAAATTTCTGCAGGCACCCTAACCGCCATTCCCTCGAAAGCGAGGGGTGAGGGTGAAATCCCCGCAATGTAGGGGCGGGTTTGAAACCCGCCGCTACGAAAACCGACAAAGAGGGCCAGAAGGAGAAGGAACTATTAAAAGACCCTGCCCCTGGCAACAGGTCGATTGCGCCTTAAATTTCTGCAGGCACCCTAACCGCCACTCCCTCGAAAGCGAGGGGTGAGGGTGAAATCCCCGCAATGTAGGGGCGGGTTTGAAACCCGCCGCTACGAAAACCGACAAAGAGGGCCAGAAGGAGAAGGAACTATTAAAAGACCCTGCCCCTGGCAACAGGTCGATTGCGCCTTAAATTTCTGCAGGCACCCTAACCGCCACTCCCTCGAAAGCGAGGGGTGAGGGCCTTCTTGTCTGGGAAAACCCGTTACTGCGAAAGATTCCCCTCACCCCACCTCTCTCCCTCAAGGGAGACGGAGGATCAAAAGACCCCCCGCGCGCCGTGGACAAAGAATTGAGGCGGGATTAGTATTCCCGTATTACTTGGGACTGTCCAACGGAGACGGAACATGAATTTGTTCAGAGGAAAAATATTCTATGGTTGGTTGGTGACAATCGGTTGCGCTTTCGTTGTGTTTGGCGTCGCCGGTGGTCAGTTTTCGTTTGGCGTCTTCCTCAAGCCCATGACCGAAGAATTTAGCTGGAGCCGGGGAACGCTGTCCCTCGCCTTTGGCGTCACGTTTATGATTTCCGGCCTGCTTCGTCCGTTTGCCGGCTACTTGGCCGACCGGTACAGCCCCAAGTGGGTGGCCTTGTCCGGTGTTCTGATCATGGGCTGGATGCTGATCCTGATTCCAGCAGTAGTCAGCAACCTGCTCCATCTGTACCTCATCTTCGCTGTCATGAGCATCGGCGTCACTCTGGGCACCGGGCCTATCCTGACCAAGATAGTCAGTCAATGGTTCGTGACGAGGCGCGGGCTTACCCTGGGGCTGGTCAGTGGCGCAGGCTCCTTCGGCGCGATGATTCTGGTACCAGGCACCACCTCCTTCTTGGTCTTTTTCTCCTGGAGGGAAGCATATTTCTTCCTCGGCCTGTTTCTGATCGTTGTTGTGCTGTCCATTGGAATTCTGCTCATCCGAAACCGGCCTCAAGACATGGGGTTGATGCCCTATGGCAGCGGCGACCGGCCTGTCGCGGGCGCGGGAGGCCGTGGTTCCGCGGTCTCAGCCGCAGGCGAAATGCCAGGGTTCACGTTGCTGGAGGCCATCCGCACCCCGCTCTTCCAGCGGCTTACGTTCGGCTATTTCGTTTGAGGGTACTCAATGAGCTTCGTGAACGCTCATTTTGTGACTTACGCCCAAGACCTTGGCTATCATCCCCTGACGGCGGCCTTCGGCTTCAGCACAATCGGAGCCACGGCAATCATCGGCGCCCTGTGGTTTGGACACCTCTCTGACAAGCACGGGCGCCGACAATGGCTCGCCATTTCCTATCAACTGAGGGCGATGGGTTTCTTGGTGGTCCTCTTCTCCATGGGAATACCTTTCTTGGGGATACCGTCTCTCGGAATTGTTGCCCTCATGGTGGGAGTCCTGCTGGTCGGATTCTCGTGGAACTCCGTGGTCGGCATCACCGCCGCCTACGTCTCCGATGGATTCGGCACCACCCACCTGGGCAAGATCTACGGCACCATGTTCGCCGTGATGCCCCTCGGTTCCGGGTTGGGGGCTTATCTCGGCGGCCTGCTGTTTGACGTCCGGGGAACTTACGACGTGGCTATCTGGTCCAACGTCGCGTTGCTGATCGCCTCCGCCCTGCTGGTCTTGTCCATCGGCGGCAAGCGCCCGCAGCCTCTGGGCGGCCCGGCACCGGCCGCCGGGGACGACTAGAGCCCGGGGACGACTAGAGCGAGGAAGCGGTCCACTCGCTATTCGGCAACGTCGTGCAAAGCCCTGATAATTGCAGGTCACATAGAGAGGCCCTGGGTGGCCGTAGCCAAAAACAAGCCCCGGCAGAAGTCACTGCCGGGGCTTGTTTTTGAGATCTTGCCACTGCTGCTGGGTTACTCGAACCCTTTCCTCTCCGCCGTGCCGCCGGGGAGAGCCTTCAGGTCTACGACCGGGCCGACCTTCTCGCTGAACAGACCGATGATGGCCCCGTGCCCGTGCCCTGCGCCTTTCCCCTCCAGGATCCTCTGGATGTCGGAAGGCAGACCTTCCCAGACTTGGCGGTTGCCGATCACGGTGTTCAGCAGGGCCGGACAGTGGGCCAACCATAAAGTCGGTCACTTCCTACCGGCGCTTGGCGTTGGCTCCGAAACCGTTAATCCAGTCGAGGAGTGCCGGGCCGTGGCTGCGGTCCTTCCGCCCTTCGAAGTCCCCCAGTTCTTGGATTCCCTCCTTGCAGAAGGAAAAGGCAGATGGAAAACTGGTCGCCGCCGGAAACCCACGCCAGTCGAAAATCAACAATGTTTTCGTAAAGGGAGTTTTTTGACGGTACAGCCCCTGCAAGCCAAAAGCCCCGGTGATGACCGGGGCTCTTTGGCTAACGCAGTTGCGGTTGAGGAACTCAGTGATGGAAACCACTCAGCCCCTGTGATTTCAAATTTACTCCACTACTGTGATAGAACCGTCGTCCCCGATCTCCACCTTCGCCCAAGGCGCAACGATTTCGTTCCAGAGCGCAATTTCCTCAGGGCCGACACGCTTGATCCAGTTGGGCAGCACGCGGCCAAGAGCCACTTCTTCGTACACGAATTGCTTCATCTCGTCTGACCAAGGAAGGAAGGTCATATCCTGGTCGGTATTGACCTTGACGCCGGTCTCATTCCAGACGGCTGCTAGGCGGAGATTCTCCAGCTCCATCTTGGCGCCCTCTTCAATGATGATGGCTTGCAGGTCGTCCGGGATATCCTCCCAAGTGTCTTTGTTCATGGTCTCGAAGCCCATTGGCATCGAAATGAACGGGCCGACAAGGTTATCGGTAACTTCATACCAGCGTTGGCCATGACCGGCATGAGCGCCTGTTACCCCGGCGTCTAGGATGCCGCGCTCCAAGGCGGTGTACACATCCGCGAAGGCCATGAACGTACCCTCACCACCCAGTCCGTTGATGGCGTCGGTCATCGTGGTACCGTGGCTGCGGGTCTTCAAGCCGTCGAAGTCCTCCAGTTCCGCTCCCCGGTTGGAGAAGAAATACTGGTCGTTTCCGCCGTACCAGATATGGTAAATCAGCTTGCCACCGTCGGTATTGTCATAGATGCCTTGATCCAACGCAGGCAGCAGGGCGGTGTTGGCCTCATGCTCGGACTTGAAGTCCTTCCAGAGCCCCCAGACATAGATGATGTCAATGAGGGGCCAGGTGCCGCCGACGTAGGCCGGCTGAATCTGTGCGAACTCGATGGTCCCGCCTTCGATCAACTCAATCATATCCGAGCCGGCCAACCCCAGCTCCGGGTAGCTGGACACTTGGAAATCCACCTGTCCGTTGGTTCTCTCCCTGATGTTTTCGGTGAAGTAAACGATTTGCAGCTTGCAGGGCAGCAGAGACCGGTTGATGCAGGCGTACTGGATCTTAATTTCCTCGTCGCTGGAGGTCAGAGCCGTTGGGTTGGTGAAATTGGCCTTTTCCAACAGCGAGCGGTAGTAGTCGGTCTCGAATATATGCTTGTTCTTTTCCAAGAACTCCAGAGGCACGTTACCAGTGCCGTCTCCCAAGGCATCATCCACGTCGCCGGGAGCCGTACCGACCATTCTGCCGAGGTCGCCGCCGACGTATATCGAGCCCGGCCCGCCTGCCAAATCAGCGGCTGCGTCCTCTAAGGTAGCGTAGCCGTTTCCCATCTGGGCCACTTCTGTGGGCTCCATCACTTCTGTGGGCTCCGCCTGGGCCGCTTCTGTGGACTCCATCACTTCTGTGGGCTCCGCTTGGGCCACTTCTGTGGACTCCATCACTTCTGTGGGCGCCTGGGCCGCCTCTGTGGGCTGGGACACTTCGGACTCCTCCGCTGCACCGCAGGCGAGGACTGCCACCAAGAACAAAGCTAGTACTCCGGCCAGAAGAAGTTTTCTCATCTAATGACACTCCTAGATTACTTTTTCCAACCGGCTCGCCACGGCCCACGCCGTGTGGTCACTAAGCAGAACCCTCGCTCATCCGGGATTTTTCAGAGCCGGGATTCCGCTGCAACGCACCAGTTGCGCGGAAAAATATATCAAATAAATTTTTTCCATGCAAGACAGTCCCTATGCTCAAATTTGCCTGTTTACATAAGGTACTCCACTTTCGATGTTCGCCAAACTAACAACAAATTGGCCAATACAATTTGAACAGAGCGTGACAACAGCATCACATCTGTCTTGATTAAGCCAGCTGCAAAAATCTGAGACCCCAGCGGGTCCGCCTGGGCCACTTCTGCGCCCGCTTTCAATAGCCTCCGGTCCCCGTGGGCTGCTGATTGTCAATTGGCGACGCATTGCCGTCGTGATTTGCCTTCATCCCCGCAACGGGGCCGACGTTCCTGCTGAACAACCGGACGGCTTCTGTGTCCGTGTTGCCGACCCGCCTTACCCACTGTGGAACCACGTATTCCAAGGCCACTTCCTCGAAGAACCGAGGAAGAAGAGGTGAAGAACCGTCGGTGTTTCCGCCGGGGCGGCGACCTGCTGCCAATCCAGACAGTGGCAATCCCGGGAAGATTGGCAGAGAGAACATTGGCTGGACATTTCATTGCCCAGGATTGCCCAGGATTGCCAAGCATCGACAGCCCGCAAGCGCGGGCCCGAAACGTCAGCGGGCCGCGAGAGGCGTGGGACCGGAGACTTCGCCCCCAACCGCGGCCCGGTGGAGAGCAACGACCGAGCGGGCCAGCGATTGCAGGTCGGCCACGGCCTGCGGGTCGGCCAGTTGGCCGTCCTGAAAGTGCCGGGATTGCAGATAGACAATGCCCGGCACGACGTGGGCGCCGAACCACGCCAGCACCGGGCGCAGTTGCGTGTCGATACTCAGGTAGTGGTGGTCGGTCGCCCCCATCCCTATGAGGCCGCACGCCTTACCTTGCAGCCCCTCCACCGGCACATGATCGAGCAGATTCTTCAGCGCCCCGGTGTACGACGCTCGGAAAACCGGCGTTGAGATTAGGCACATATCCGCCGCAATCACCCGCTCCACCACCGCCTGCGTGTCGTCGTCGTAGCCGGGCAGGGGCCGACCGTCGGCGAATGAGATGCGGTAATCGCCCAGGTGCAGCGTCTCAACCGCCGGCGAGTCCTCTCCCTCCACCCCTGACAGCGCCGCCTGTATCGCTTGGTACAGCCGACCCGGACGGGTGACAGTTCCATGTATGGCAAGCAGCGTTGCGGGCATGGATCAACTCCTTCGATGCCGTCTTTATGCCGTCTTTATGCCAAGGAAATGTCCCGACGCTGACCCTCCCCGGAGGGAGAGGGAATTAAGCAGCAGCCTGCTCAGCCTGAAACCGCTCCTTGTCGGAGGGAGCGTGTTAGCGCGGTGAACTGGACTTGCGGGCGGCGGTGTAACGATTCTCCGGCTTGGGCAGACCCAAGTTGCCCCGCAGGGTGTCTGCCTCGTATTCGGTGCGGAAGAGGCCGCGCTCCTTCAGGATGGGCAGCACCTGGTCCACAAAGTCGTCGAAGCCTTGGGGCAGCACTGCCCCGCTCAGCATGAAGCCATCGGCGGCGCCCGACTCGAACCAGTCCTGCATCGTGTCGGCCACCTGCTCAGCCGTGCCGATGAACTCGTGGCGCGGCGTGGTCACCTGTAACGCCATCTCCCGAAGGCTCAGTTCCTTTTCGCGGGCGGTCTTCTTTATGCTGTCGGTGGAGCTCTCCCAGCCGTTGCGCCCGAAATCTCCCAGTTCCGGGAAGGGCGCGTCGAGGTCGTACTGGGTGAAGTCCAGGTCATTGAAATAACGGCCCAAGTAATTGAGGGCCTGATTGATTTCAACCAAGCCGGCGATCTCGCGGTACTTCTCCTCGGCCTCCTCCGCAGTGCGCCCCACGATAGGCGAACAGCCGGGCAGGATCAGGACCTCTCCGGGATTGCGCCCCGCAGCAGCGGCGCGACGCTTCACGTCGCCGCTGAACTCCTCGGCGCTGGCCCTGTTGGCCTGTCCGGTGAACACTGCGTCGGCAATCGTGGCCGCGAAGCCGCGCCCGGCCTCCGATGAGCCGGCCTGGATCAGCACCGGCCTCCCCTGGCGAGACCGGGAGATGTTCAGCGGACCCTGCACCGAGAAGAACTCCCCGGCGTGGTCGAGCCGGTGCATTTTGTCCGGGTCTATGAACTGCCCGTTGGCCTGGTCCCGAATAAAGGCGTCGTCCTCCCACGAGTCCCAAAGTCCCTTGGCGATGTCTATGTACTCGCCGGCCATACGATAGCGCAGGTCGTGAGCCGGGTGCTCTGGCTTGCTGTAGTTCAGGGCCGAGCCCTCCAGCGGCGACGTAACGACGTTCCAGCCGGCCCGTCCATTGGAGATGTGGTCAATGGAGGCAAACTGCCGCGCCACGGTGTACGGATCGCTGTAAGAGGTGGATAGCGTGGCCGCCAGCCCGATGTGAGTGGTATCCATGGCCAGTGCGGCCAGCAGGGTCAGTGGCTCGAATCGGTTCAGGAAGTTGGGGTGCGACTTCTCGCTGATGTACAGCCCGTCCCCGAAGAACGCGAAGTCCAGCTTGGCCGCCTCCGCTTTGCGGGTGAGCCTGCGGTAGTAATCCAGGTTGATGGCGGCATCCGGCACCGCGGTCGGATGCCGCCACGACGCCATGTTGGAGCCGGTTCCGGCCAGGAAGGTCCCTATGCGCATCATTCGCGGTTCAGCCATAGATCCAATACCTCCCCCTCTCCCTCTGGGAGTGGGTTGGAGTGAGGGCGTCCATCAATTTATTAGCCCGCCCAGCAACTCGAAGGAGCGTAGCCGCTTGTTGAAACTGTCAATGGCGGTCACGGCAATTATCTCATCGGCCCCGTACTGTTCTTGCGCATCCAGCAACTGCCGCCTCACCGACTCCGGAGTGCCGTGGATCACGCCAGCCTGCCTGACTGTGATCTTGTAGCCCTCCCCGGACTGTTGCCCAAACTCCTCGCCAGCCTCGACGCTGCCGACGGTCAGAGTGCGCCCGCTGTCCAGCGCGATGCGGACGACCTGGATTTTCGAGGCGTGCCCGGCAGCCTCCCCCTCACTGTCCGCAACGATGATGGGCAGGGCCAGCATGGTGCGTGGATGTATGCCATTGCTGTGGTCAAAGCCCGACTGGTAGCGGCGCACCGCCTCGGCCATCTCCTCGTCGTCGTTGTTCAGGAAAAACGCGAAGACGTAGGGCATCGCCAGTTCCGCGGCCATGTCGCCACTGGAGCGGGTGGTGCCGAGCAGGAACAGCTCAGGCGGCTGTGCGGGCAGCGGGCTGGCATGCAATCCGTGCAGCGGATGCTCCGGTTCCAGCTCATCGTGCAGAAACCTCCGCAGTTCGGCCAGCTTTTCCGGCAGGGACATCGTCGGTTCGCCCTGAGCTTGCGGCAGGGCGCCTCGCCGCAGCGCCGCCGTGGACCGTGGCAGTCCACCGGGCCCTCGCCCGATGCCCAAGTCAACTCGGCCCGGCGCCAGCGACGCCAGCACGTTGAAGTTCTCGGCCACCTTGTAGGGACTGTAGTGCTGCAGCATCACCCCGCCGGACCCGACGCGGATCCGCGACGTATGGGCCAGCAGGTGGGAGACCAGCACCTCGGGCGACGACCCCATCACCCGGTTGGACCCGTGATGCTCGGCCACCCAGAAGCGGTGAAAACCCCACTCCTCGGCCTTCTGCGCCAACTGTATGGTGCGACGCAGGGCATCGGTCGGGCCTTCCGATTCGTGGACAGGACTCTGGTCCAAAATGCTGAGCTTGAGGTTCAGGTCAGCCCCTCTCAATTGATGGGAGAATCCTCGGGAATTCGACTCGATTCTACATTACTCGACTGCCCCAGTCATACCTGCAAATTCCATTGGACAAAATTGTCTGATTCCTTGTGCTATTATTCGCCGAAACGACATCCATCCTGATTCGTTCAAAGGGACCTGATTCGTTCAAAGGGAGTGGTGACTTATGACTGCTGGAGGCAACGAATGGCTGGCATTGACCAGCGAGGAAACCCTGGAACCGGACATACCCATCTGCGACCCGCACCATCACTTCTGGGTACAGCGCCCCGAACCAGTGGACTACCAGCGCTATCTGTTGGAGGACCTTGCCGCCGACATCAACAGCGGGCATAACGTTCGCTCCACGGTTTTCGTCGAGGCCCGCTCCAACTACCGGACAGACGGCCCCGAAGAGATGCGTTCGGTAGGCGAGGTGGAGTTCGTGCAGGCCATCGCCGACGCTGGGGCCACCGGTCAGTACGGCCCGGGTCGACCCGCCCACGGCATCGTGGGCCGCGCCGACCTGAAGCTGGGCGACGCCGTGCGTCCCGTGCTGGAGGCGCTGCAGGAAGCCAGCCCCAACCGCTTCCGTGGCATCCGCCATTCCGTCGGCTGGGATCCCAGCCCAGAGCTGGACAACCGCGAAGTCGAGGGCTGCTTGCTCCGCGATGACTACCGCGCCGGTGCGCGTGTGCTTGCTGACATGGGCCATGTTCTGGAGAACTCGCTCTACTTCCCTCAGCTCGATGACCTGGCCTCTTTCGCCAATGCCGTCCCGGAGGCCACCATAGTCCTGAACCACCTTGGCGGGTTCTGCCGCATGGGCCCCTACGCCGGGCGCGACGAGGAAGTGATGGCCGAGTGGCGCCGCGGCATCGCCGCCGTCGCTGCCTGCCCCAACATCGTGATGAAGCTGGGCGGCATCGGTATGCCCCGCATCGGCTTCGACTGGCATGAGCGCGAGACGCCGGTCGGCTCGGAGGAGATCGCCGGTTCCATCGCTCCCATAATCAACTACCTGATCGAGCAGTTCAGCCCGGCTCGCTGCATGTTCGAGAGCAACTTCCCTGTCGACAAGGTATCCTTCTCCTACCACGTCTTGTTCAACGCCTTCAAGCGCGTTTCGGCAGACTACTCGGCTTCGGAGAGGGCCGACATGTTCCACGACACCGCCGCCCGCGTCTACCGCCTGGACACCTGAGCGTGTCCAACATCGATTGAGTCCCAGCACTCTTTGCAATAGGCGCAATTCCCTCCCCTTGAAGGGGAGGGTCAGGGTGGGGGTGACACCCCCGCATACAAAGACGACAAGGAGCGAGACAATGAAAGTCAGACCCTTCGAGATCGCAGTCGACGACGCCGTTCTTGACGACCTGCGGCAACGCTTGGCCGACACTCGCTGGCCCGATGAAATCCCCGGCGCTGAATGGGACTACGGCAGCAACCTGGACTACATCAAGGAATTGTGCGAGTACTGGCGCACCGGCTTCGACTGGCGCGCCCAAGAAAAGAAGCTCAACGCCTTCAACAACTGCAAGTCCGAGGTCGGTGGCCTGGACATACACTTCATCCATGAAAAGGGCAAAGGCCCCAACCCGATGCCGCTGGTGATCACCCACGGCTGGCCCAGTACCTTCTTCGAGATGAGCAAGATCATACCCCTGCTGTCCGACCCGGCGGCTCACGGGGGCGACCCGGTCGATGCCTTCGATGTCGTCGCGCCGTCTCTGCCTGGATTCGGTTTCTCGCAGGCGTCGAGCCAGAGAGGAATGGAGATCGGCGGGGTGGCCGACCTCTGGGCCAGGCTGATGACCGAGAATCTGGGCTACCCACGTTTCGCCGCAGTGGGTGGCGATATAGGCGCCGGCGTCACCTCGCGGCTCGGCTACTCACACGCCGACAAGCTGCACGGCATCCACCTCACCTCCGTCACCCGCCCCACCCCCTACTTGGGGCCGGACGCCCGTCCCCTCACCGCAGCCGAGGAAGCCCACAGCGCCCAGCGGGAACGCTGGTTCCAGGACGAGGGTGGCTACAACCACCTCCAGGGCACCAAGCCGCAGACCCTGTCCTACGGCCTCAACGACTCCCCCGCCGGAGTATGCGCCTGGATCGTCGAAAAGTGGCGCACCTGGAGCGACTGCAACGGCGACGTGGAGAGCATTTACACCAAGGACGAACTGCTCACCACCGTCACGATTTACTGGGTGACCAAGACCATCGGCTCGTCGGTTCGTATGTACCGGGAAAACCAGACCCACGTCTGGGATCTGCGGCAGGAGGAGCGAGTGCCGGCCCCTGCTGGCGTGGCCCTCTTCCCACAGGAGATCGCCCGCCCACCCCGCGAGTGGGCCGAGCGCTCTTACGACGTCCGCCGCTGGGAGGAGATGCCCCACGGCGGCCACTTCGCCGCTTTCGAAGAACCGGCCCTGCTGGCCAACGAGGTCCGCGAGTTCTTCCGCCAATTCCGGTAGAGGCAGTCCGGTATAATGGACTTTGACGCCAGGTAGCCGCTTTCCCCGCAGCTGAACTGAATGAATGACCAGCAACCGGAACGGGAGTCGATTTGGAGCATCGGGCGAAAGTGGCTGCCCTGGTACTTGGGGGTAATCTTCGCACTGACCATTGGGTGGACGGCCTTCACGGCATGGCTCGAGGTGAGTAGCGGAGGGCACGGTAGTTTACCTGACATAGCCAATGCGGTCGTAAAGGGCGCCGCCCCGGCCGCCCCGCTAATTCCCATCTACGCATTGCTGGCAATAACGCTATTGGACGTAGCAGGAGGAGCAACAATGGTTACAGCCCGCTACTTGAGTGACAAATTCCTGAAACCACTTCACGAAAGACTACGCCAGGAAGGCCGCGAGGAGGGCCGTAAAGAAGTGCAGCGTCGGTGGGCCGCCTGGAACCAGAGGCGCCTGGAGGCGGAGCAGACCGGTCAGCCTTTCGACGAACCCCCGCCCGGGTCTGAGTGATCCCCGATTAAACCGGGAAGGGAGGATGCACCTTGGTAACAGCCCGCTATCTGAGTGACAAATTCCTGAAACCACGCCAGGAGAAATCGCGAGGGGTAGGCCGGGAGCAGAGCCGGGAAGAAACCCGGCAAAAAACCTGTAGAAACAGTTGGAAAGAAGGCTGGACAGAAGGTTGGAAGAACGGCTGGAACGAAGGCCGGATGGAGGAATGTCGTCGGTGGATCTCCTGGAACCAGCGGCGTCTGCAGGCGGAGACAAACGGCCAGCCCTAACCCCCGCCGGGATCCAACAATGTCCAAGAATGACACAAGAGAGGTGAACCATGCCCGTAATCAGGCTTGAAATCACTTCGGAACGCCCTTTCGCCGACGGGCATTCCTTCGGCGACGTCGGCTCCTACACCCAGGTCGACGGAACGGCACATTTTGCCGTTGACCCGCTGCATCCTGCCAACGAGACCATTGCCGACATCGGGCTGGCCCCGCGCAACGAGCAGGGTCAGGTTGAGTTTTCGGCAGACTTCCGCATTCTCCGGCCCGACGACCCCGGCAGGGGCAACCGTCGTTTGCTGTTGGACGTGCTGAACCGGGGCAAGGCGCTGGCGCTGCGTAACATCAACAGCGCGCCCGACATCGCGCCCGATGCGCCCCTGAATCCGGGCAACGGTTTCCTCATGCGGGAGGGCTACACCGTCGCCTGGTGCGGCTGGCAGCACGACGTTCCTGACGCGCCGGGGTTACTCCGAATCTATGCACCGGAGGCGGTGCAGGACGGCCAGCCTGTCTCCGGCAGGATCGTCGTGACCTTCCAGCCAAACGCCGTCGTGGAATCGCAATATCTGTCCGACCGGATGCATCGAGCCTACCCTTCCAACCACTTGGAGGACTGGGAGTCGGTGATGACCGTGCAGGAAGACGAAGACGCGCCGGAGCAGGTCATCCCCCGCGACCAGTGGTGGTTCGCTAGGCTGGAGGATGACCGCCGCATCCCCGATCCCTGCTACGTGCATCTGGCTGGAGGTTTCCAGCCGGGCAAGGTGTATCAGGTGGTCTACACCACCACCGGCGCCCCCGTCGTCGGCCTCGGCCTGCTGGCCACCCGCGACATCGCCTCCCACCTGCGCTACGACACCGCCAGCAACGGCTCTGGAGGCGGTGAACTGGAACACGCCTACGTCTTCGGCGTGTCGCAGAGCGGGCGGTTCTTGCGCTCCTTCCTGTACCACGGTCTGAACCGCGACGAGGCGGGCCGCGCTGTGTACGACGGCTTTATGCCCCACGTCGCCGGCGGCAAGCGTGGCGAGTTCAACCAGCGTTTCGCCCAGCCCTCAAGCCAAGCCACCCGCAGTGTCAACAGCCTGTTCCCCTTTGCCGACTCCCCCCAGACCGACCCAGACACCGGCCTGACGGACGGGCTCCTCTCGCGGCTGGCGTCCCAAGGCGATCTGCCGAAGGTGATGTACACCTACACCTCGTCGGAATACTGGGCTGGCCACGGCGCCCTGGTTCACAGCGACGTTGAAGGGCAGCAGGATGTTGAGCCACCGGAGGCCGTGCGGGTCTACGCCTTTGCCGGAACGCAGCACGCCCTCAGCGCCTTGCCGCTGACCGACACCGATCCGGTGGACGGCTACCGTGGCGCACATACCTTTAACTGCGTGGACTATCGCGCCCTGCTGCGGGCCACCCTGGTCAACCTCGACCGCTGGGTCTCTGGTGGCGAATTGCCGCCGTCCAGCCAGTACCCGCGCCTCTCGGACGGCACCGCAGTCACGCCCACCGGAGCTGCGCCAATCCTGGAGGCCATTCCGGGCGTGAAGCTGCCCCAGCCGCTCCGCAAGTTCACCCGGCTGGACTTCGGCCCCGACCCCGGCGTGCCAACCGTCGTGCCTGCGGTCGTGGGCCGCGATTTTCCGCGCCTCATCTCGCAGGTCGATGCCGACGGCAACGAGGTGGCTGGCATCCCGATGCCGCTGGTGTCCGTTCCACTCGCGACGCACTTGGGCTGGAATCGACGGCACGCCGATATCGGCGGCGAGGGCCAGACCCTCTCTACCGGCGGCTCCTCCGGCGGAACCCTGCGCGGCTCCTCCATCCCGTTCCCGGCCACCGTCCGGGAGCGCGAGGCATCAGGCGACCCGCGCCTGTCCATCGAGGAGCGCTACCCCTCCCGGGAGAGCTTCCTCCAACAGGTCGAGAAGGCCGCCCGACAACTGGTCTCCGACGCCTACCTGCTGGAGGAGGACGTGCAGCCCCTCGTCGCCCAAGCGGCCGAGCACTACGCAGCCATGGCCGGTAGCCTCGCGGAGGCGCAGCCCGTCGCCGACTAGAACGTTTCCACCTCAATATCCAGAATGTTGAAACACCGGAGTACACGATGAAATACGACGTAATTGTCATTGGCGCCGGGTCCGGCGGAGGCGCTCTCGCCACCCGACTGGCCGAGGACCCCAATCGCTCGGTGCTGCTGCTCGAGGCCGGTCCGGACTACCACGATCTGGACCAGACCCCTGACGACCTGAAGTTCGGCTACGCTCCTCGCGCTTCCGAAATGGGTGCGCCACACAACTGGTCATTCACCGGCAGGGGCAGCGCCACCCGCTCCGAGGATGTCGTGGTTCCTCGCGGCAAGGTCGTCGGTGGTACCAGCGCCATCAACGGCCAGGTTTTCCTGCGCGGCGTCCCCGAGGACTACGACAGCTGGGCCGAATGGGGCAACGACGAATGGTCCTTCGTAAAGTGCCTCCCTTTCTTCCGCAAGCTGGAAACCGACACTGACATCCGCGACGACTTCCACGGCTTCGACGGGCCGGTGCCCGTCCGCCGACACAAGCGGGAGGCTTGGCTCCCTCTGCAGGAGGCCTTTCACGTATCGGCCATCTCCACGGGCTACGCCGAGGTCTACGACCACAACCACCCCGATTCCACCGGCGTCGGTCCCCTGCCCATGAACAACCCCAACGGCGTGCGCATGAGCACCGCCCTGACCTACATCACCAACAACCGCCACCGGCTCAATTTCACCATCCGGGCCAACGTCCTCGTCCACCGCATCCTCTTTGATGGTCAGCGCGCCTGCGGCGTCGAGGTCGAAAGCGGCGGCGAGACCTTCACCGTCGATGCCGATCAGGTGGTCCTCAGCGCCGGGGCCGTGGCCTCTCCCCAGATTCTCATGCTCTCCGGCGTCGGCCCCGCGGCCCACCTGCAGGAGATGGGTCTGCCCGTGGTCAGGGACCTGCCCGGCGTCGGCCAGAACCTTCGCGACCATCCCCTGTGCGCCGTGCGGGTCAAGACCAAGCCTGACTTCCCGCTGGACGCCGAGGCCCCGCGCATCCAGACCGTGCTGCGCTACACTGCCTCGGGATCAGACTTCCGAAACGATATGCAGATTCTGCCATCCTCCTTCTCCACGCCCCTCGGCGGCGACCCCTTTGCCGAGGAGGGAATCCGCTTCACCTGCATCCTTGAGTTGGCCAAGAGTTCCGGCCACATCAGGCTGCGTTCCACCACTCCCGGCGACAATCCCGACATCAACTGCCGCCACTTGGAGGAGGAGGCCGACCGCCGGCGCATGCGCGAGGCGATCAGGTTGTCCTTCAACTTCATGGAGCATGAGTCCTTCCGGGACATCGTGGAGGAAGCCATCTCGCCCACCCGCGAGGAAATCGAGTCCGACGATGCCCTGGACGCCTGGATGCTGGAGACTGTGGACATAGGCCAGCACCTCTCCGGCACCTGCAAGATGGGCCCCGCCAGCGACCCCATGGCCGTCGTCGACCAATACGGCCGCGTACACGGCATCGACAACCTGCGCGTAGCCGACGCCTCCGTAATGCCCGACGTAATCCGAGCCAACACCAACCTCACCACCATAATGATCGGCGAGCGCGTAGCCGACTGGCTGATCCAGCAGACCGCCTGAACCCGCACGTCCTCCTCCCTACAATCCCCTCCCCCTCGAGGGGGAGGGCTAGGGTGGGCGTGAACTACCTACAATCAGAACCGAAGGGTTCCAACCCACCGACAAAAACGTAGGCGGGTTTGAAACCCGCCCCCGCCATTTCCGAACTCCGTCCGTCCCGACCCAAGACCGCTCATCCTGAGCCTGTCGAAGGACGAACGCCCCCCTAACAGCCTAGTAGTGCCGCAACTCCACCACGTTGTCGTCGGGATCGTAGATATACAGCGAAATCCCGTCGCCGTGCGAGCCCCAACGCTTCCCCGGTCCGGTCTGGATCTCCACCCCGATGGCCTCCATGTGCGCCTTCAGCTCGTCCATATCCATCTGGTCGATCACCATGCAGTAGTGGTCCTGGTTCCGCGGCCCGTCCTTGTCCTCCGGCATATTCTCCGAGGCAAAGAAATCGATGATCGTATCCGCGTTCAGCCGCGCCGACGGGAACCGCACCTCGCCGGCCCGCCACTGCTCCACGCGCTCCGCCTGCAGCCCCAGCACCTCGGTGTAGAACCGCAGCGACTCCTCAACGTCCCGGGATCGCAGGACGATATGGTCCATCTCCGTAATCTTCACCAGCGGCTTGGTAACCTGCTCAAATTTGGTCTGGGTAGCCATACTCGGCCTCCTGGATGTTGACGTGAAGTTGACGCCTCAAGCACCTATAACAACTATCAGCATTATATGGCCCACCCCACCCCTTGTCATCCGCCACCCGAGGCGCGGTAGCGTTCCGAATTGGGTGATTTGCCGCTCAACACCCGTCATTCCCGCGAACGCAGCACATCCAAAAGGCACAGGCACCTCTCAAAATGGACAGTCGACAGCCGTTCCATTAGCATGGCGTCACAGCGATATAACGATGACGAGAATGGGGCGATAGGCCAGCGGCAACAACCACGCGAGTTACGACCATGATGAACAAAGGCTTGAACGAAGATACATCCTCCAATGCAAGGTGCATCAGGCGGGTGATGGATCGGTACCAGCAGGCCGAGGAAGTTGCCCTCGCAATTGCCAAGGTGGCGGACCACTGCAGGGCCGTGCTGAACTACACGGGGAAATTGGGCGCTATGGCCCAACCGGCCACTGCCGGGCACCGGTCCGGTGCAGCCCAGGTACAGGATGTCAATGGCCGGCAGACATCATCGCAGGACACTCAACTGCAAGAACAGATTCTCAGCGCCGCCAATCGCTTGAGCGCCGCATTGGACCGCCAGAAGGCCGCCCTCGAAACGGCTGGTGGTATGGAGAGCATAGCGCAGTTCCACGAAGCAGCTTACGACTCGGCCAAGGAACTCGACGGGGTCTTGGCTATTGACCCTGAATTGCGTAGCGGAAAACCTTGCATCCGGGGAATGCGCATCAGCGTCTACGATGTGCTGGATTACCTCATCTCCGGCATGACCCAGGACGAGATTCTCACCGACTACCCCGAGCTGATGCCAGGGGACATCCAAGCCTCCAGGACGTTCGCAACCAAACTCAACAGCAGGCTCAGTCAATTCGCCAAACGATGAAGTTACTCTTTGATCAGAACCTGTCACACAGGTTGGTCAATCGCTTGCAGGACCTCTACCCCGGTTCCGACCACAGCAGACTCGCCCTGTCCCATTCCGCCAAGGATGAAGAAATCTGGCAGCACGCGGGAGATAACGACTTTGTCATAGTGTCCAAGGACATTAACTTCGCGGAACTGAGCAGGGAACAAGGACAACCACCCAAAGTCATACGGCTTGCCATGGGAAACTGCACGGTGGAACAGGTGGAAACACTGCTGAGGCAACACGAGAACCATATTCGAACCTTCTTTGATTCGGATGCTGAAGCACTGATGGAACTCGGACAAGGAACAGCTCTGCCGATACCTTGAACACCCCGTTGCCACCCCTTGTCATCCACCGCCTGTCACATCCTAAATTCAGACCCCAACAATCCGTAGGGGCGCACAGCCGTGCGCCCACTTGCCCCGGCAAACGTGTCATCCTGAGCGAACTAATTGGGGCACCTCTACGACACTTGCCACACCGTCTTCAGCCGCTGAACGGTGAAATTCCAACTTTGTGCTCGCGGTCTCGCAACAGTGTTCTGGTTCCCGAAGAATCCAATTTCCTTAACCGCCTCATGTAATTCCACCGCCTTGAGCCACTTGACCCCAACGAAGTACTCTCCTTGTCCCTTGTCATACATCCACGAGTCTTCAACCTCTGCTTCGGCGATTGGAGTCTCCACGCCTCCGAGATTCACCTTGAACTGTTCCAGAGGCACTGTCGAACTTAAGACTTCACCAACTCCTACATAACCAGTCCCAGGGACGTTAACCCATATTCGATTGCCTGGCTGGAGTGTCCTTAGAGTGTTGACATACCATTCGCCACCTCCTGCACTAACAAAGCCATATTTCATCGCGTCCGACCAGCTGCGACCAGGGATAGGTCCAAAGGAGACATAGAACTCACCATTCCAATCCCCTGAAGCTCCAGACCGCACGGCAGAACGAGGCGCTGTTTCTATTGATGAGCCGACCGGTTCCCTAAGCCAGGCACGGGTTAGATATCGCCGCTCATCATCTTCAAAAACACGAAAGAACACAGCATTGATTTCGACTCCGTAATCCTCTATCAAATAATTGACGATGCGCTCTGTTGATGGGTCAAGACTGCCTGCAACTATGATTAATTGGTGCGAGGAATTCAGTGAATCCGGAACTGCCCCAAAACGTTCTTGGAACGCGTCGTTGATTGACTTTGGCGTGCCCGTCTTGAGAAAACGCACCTGGTAGTCAATGAAACTCTCCGCTATTTCGTCCGCTGTTAGATTTCGGACCCACGATCCATAGTCAAGAATCTGGGCCACGATCTCTCGTGGCGTGCGATTCCGTTTCAACTCAATGACGGCCAGATTGCCAGCCGCGTCTATCGCCAGCACATCTACCCTTCCCCCGAAATCGGTCGTGACTTCCCTGCCAATAACCATGAGACGGGAGTCCACTACTGAAATGTCGTCAGCAATGATTTGCTGCAGGATGGCCTCTTGTTCCAAATCCTTGAATTGGATCGTCTTAAGACCACTGTCGACCCGCCAGACCCCGACTTCAATCGGCATTTAATTGGCTCCTTATTCCAGATTCTCAGTTTCGAGGAAGTTCGCCTTTGAGGGTCATCAGACCTCCCCTCGGAATTATAGGCAAAAATTCAAGAGAAATGCTATGTGCTGCTTTCCGATGAAACTTGGTGTGTCTGCCTTGGATCCATATCGGGTGTGTCTACCCTGGATCCATATCGAAAGTTAACACATTATGGGATGATTAAAGTCCGAGATGGCTAACACATTCTCCTGTTCAGGCACCGTCAAAAAGTGATAATCCCTCCTACCCAGTTGGTCTCTTGGCGCACCCCTACCCCGCTCACCCCCAAACCCCTGACACCCACCCCTTGCCAACAATACCGAACACATGTACTATAACAAGTGTCCCGCCCATAAGTCCCCCTTCAAGGCGGCAGGGCCAATCGAGGACAGCCACTGAGGCATCGTGACGCCCCATGTCCGGCAAGTCCAAGGAGACCCCTCGCTCCCAGCTCGCCAAGCGCTCCCTCGGCGCAGGGCCCGGCCAACCCGCCGCCCCGGAATCGGCGGAAATGAGCGGAAATGAGCGGAATTTCCAAATTCCTGGCCTCACCTTCCGCCAGCAGTCGGTCCTGCCCTCCGTCGTCCTGGCCCCCTCCATCGCCGGGGCAGCTCGCAACTCCGGCGTCGCCGAGTCCACCCTGCGGCGCTGGCTGGAGGAACCCGCGTTCCGGGAAGAGCTCGAGCGCCTGCGCCAAGAGGCCTACGACCTCGCCCGCAAGCAGCTCCAGGCCCTGATGCCCAGGTGCTTGGCCATCATGGCCGAGGTCGCCGCCGAAAGCCCCGACCCCGCCCTCCGTCTCCGCGCCGCCCGCTACCTGCTCTCCAGCAGTCTCAAGTACCATGAAATCGACGGTCTGCGCGAACGTGTCAGTGCCCTCCAACAGGCCGTCGAGGACACCAAGAACGCAAGGCCCCTGCGATAGGCCAACGCATCCGGCCCTCTCCTTTCCTCCCCTATGGCGGAGAGGGCCAACATGCCCAGCCCTTGAAACCGCAAGCTTTAGAGCTGGAAGCGGTTTCGTTTGCCTGCGGGGTATGAACGGGTTTCCTCTCGATTGCTGCGTGGTTACATTTACGCGTCGCATGGGAAAGGGGATTGAATGATTAGTGGCGTCAGCCCTTGTATTCATACCCTTGTATTCATACCCGGAAGGCAGACGAAACCCGGAAGGCAAACTAAACTCGGACAGCATCAGGAGATGAAATCATGTCCTTGAACCGGCTCAGGAATCGCATCGAGGCCCTCGAGCGCAAGCTCGCCCTGCCCCTCGCCGCTGTGCGCCTCCGGCCTCTGGCCGAGCAGTTCTGCAACGAGTGGGACGTGGCCCGCGGCGACCACAAACCGCTCCCTGAATCCCATCCCTTCATCCAGCGGATTGCCGGCCACGGGTTCCGCCTCAACACCTTTATGGCACTCCGCAATTACATTGAACGGTGCCGCAAAAAGGGGGAATTCCCCCAGCCGCGGGAAATTGTCAACGCTCTTCTTCCCCGGGCCGCTGCTTTGGGCTTCGTCCAAGCCCGGTTCAGCAGCGACGCGCCGGCTATGGAATGAGCGGCAAGCCGCACTTCGCCCATCCCGTCACCTTGGCTGTCATCCCGGTGTAGGCCGGGACCGGGGCAGGACGCCTTTCGAGATTGGTCCCGATGTGACGCTTGACAGAGGGACTAAGCCCGTGTTTACTAACCTTACAGAACCCTCTCATTTCTCAGCACGGTTGACTCAGCACGGTTGACTCAGCACGGTTGCTTACAGGGTTCTTCGGTGGGCCGTAGGCGCCCGTCGGCAAGCTGGGTCCTGTACCTTGGAACCGTGCGAGTTTTGGCGGAAACCAGTCTCAAAAGAGTTTCTGGAGCGATAGATGCCCACAGAACTGTTGCGGGCAGATAATCTCAAAAAGTATTTCCCCGTTACCAAAGGGCTGATAATGATGAAGACCGTCGGCTACGTGCAGGCGGTCGACGGCATCAGCTTCTCCATCAATGAGGGCGAAACCTTGGGGCTGGTCGGCGAGTCCGGTTGCGGCAAGACCACCACCTCCAAGCTCGTGCTTCGGCTGGAAGAACCCACCGACGGCAGCATTTATCTCGATGGCAGAGACATCAAGGATTTTCGTGGCCCTGAACTCAAGGACTACCGCACCCAGGTTCAGGCCGTCTTCCAGGACCCCTGGTCCTCTCTCAGCCCCAGAATGCGGGTGAGAGACATTGTCTCCGAAGCGTTGGTCGTGAACCGCGACGTGACCAGGAAAGAGCGCGACGACCGGGTGGATGAGGTGATGAGCCAGGTGGGCTTGCAAAAGGCTCAGGCCGACCTCTACCCCCACGAGTTCAGCGGCGGGCAGCGGCAGAGGGTCGCCGTTGCCAGCGCCCTCGCCTCCTACCCCAAGCTGATCATCCTCGATGAGCCCGTTTCGGCTCTCGACGTCTCCATTCGTGCCCAGGTGATGAACCTGCTGGTCGATCTGCAGCAGGAAACCGGGGTGGCCTACCTGCTGGTGGCTCATAATCTTGCCACCGTCAGGTATATGGCTCAGACCACCGCAGTGATGTACTTGGGCCAGATAGTGGAGTACAGCCCTACCGAGGAACTGTACGAAAACCCGCTGCACCCCTACACCAAGGCCCTGTTCTCTGCGGCCCTGCCGTCTCACCCCGATGACCAGCGCGAGGAGATAGTCCTCCAGGGCGAGGTTCCGTCGCCCATAAACCCGCCTACGGGATGCCGGTTCCACCCAAGGTGCCCGTTCGCCATGGATCGCTGCTCAGTGGAGGTGCCGGTCGAGAAAAACGTGGGCAGTGGACACCTCGTGAGTTGCCATCTCTATTAGAAATGGCGACGGCCTTGAGATCGTTGAACAGATTGAAGCCTCTATAAAATAGAGGCTTCACCTTTCTCTGCGGAAGTAGGACAGATGCGCCCCTATCTGATTCAGGTCCCCGTACACTTCTCGTCCCTCGCCGTTCTGTTGCTGACTGGCGTACTTGCCTTGGCCGCCCTCGGGTGTGGCGGTGGCGATGCGGCGCCCGCGGCAACCCCGGCACAGTCAGGCTCGTCTGCTCCGTCTGCGTTGAGCACCCTCGAAGGTGACATCTCCATTGACGGGTCCAGCACGGTATTTCCGATAACCGAGGCTATGGCCGAGGAATTTGGCAAGGCCACCGACGGGAACGTCAAGATTACCGTGGGCGTCTCCGGCACCGGCGGCGGCTTCAAGAAGTTCTGCGCCGGCGAGATCGTGATCTCCGACGCCTCCCGTCCCATCAAGCAGTCCGAGGTCGAACTTTGCGCCGAGAACCAGACCGAGTACATTGAGCTCCCGGTGGCCATCGACGGCATCAGCGTTATAGTCAACCCGGCCAACGACTTCGTTGAATGCATAACCATTGAAGAATTGCATACGATCTGGGGACCCGAATCGGAGGAGAAGGTGACCAAGTGGAGCCAGGTGAGAGCTGTCTGGCCCGAGGAGGACATTCGTCTGTACGCCCCAGGCGTTGACTCCGGCACCTTTGACTACTTTACAGAGATCGTCAGTGGAGGCAGCGGGGCCTCCCGTGGCGACTTTCTTCCCAGTGAGGACGACAACGTCCTCGTAACCGGCATCGCCGGCGACCGGGGATCCCTGGGCTACTTTGGGTATGCCTACTACTCCGAAAACGCCGACCGGCTGAAGCTCCTGGACATTGATGGTGGGAGCGGCTGCATCACCCCCACCGAGGAGACCATCAACAACGGTACCTATGCGCCTCTGTCTCGCCCGCTGTTCATTTACGTCTCCCCCGACGTCCTGAACCAGCCGCACGTCAAGGCCTTCGTCGAATACTACCTCGACACGGCCAACCGTAATCTTGTCAGTGAGACAGGATACATCCCCTTCCCGGACACCATTTACGAACTGGCGCTGGCCAAGTTTCAGAACGGAAAGACCGGAGCGGCCTTCGGCGGCGACAATCGTTTGGAAGGCACCGTAGAGGAAGTGCTCCGGGCTTCGCAGTAATCCAACTGCCCCCCGATAGCAGGGCGCCCACGGCTCCCCGCAGGGTCTTTTGGTTGTTGCCTGAGGTTGGTCCCCTATCTCTGGGAGAGAGAGAATCAAAAGCCTCGGGTTCCTCCGAGAGCCTTTTGACGCCCGGCTACAGCGCGGCTACACTGACAGCCATCGGCCTCAAGGCTTTGGAGGAATGAATATGAGCATTGCCAAACTTTACACCGGAGAGGATGGCCAGTCCCACATCGAGGAAATGAGCGCAGATTCACACCCTGAGCTGGCCAGCCTGCAGTCGACCGCGGGCATCGTGTTCCGCACTTTCGAGCCCGGCTATTTCAGCGACTGGCACACCGCGCCCCGCCGCCAGTTCGTCATTACTCTGGAGGGAGAGGTTGAGATCGGTCTGGGCGACGGCTCCCTGCACCGCTTTGGCCCAGGCCACGCCATGCTGGCCGAGGACCTGACCGGCGCGGGACACACCACCCGCGCGGTCGGCGAGCGCCCCCGGGTCACGGCCACCGTTCCGTTGTCCAGCTAGTCAATATTCACCTCTCCCAGAGGGAGAGGATAAATGCGAGTGTGTCAAATAAGTAAGTAGCCGGAGGTAACCATGCCTATCGTTGCGCATGACCCCGCGCTCGAGCGGATCATTTCAACCTCGCAGCCCATCAACGAACTTGGCAGCGGGTATGGCGGCGAGCAGGGCCCCGCGGAAGGCCCGGTCTGGTGGCAGGAGGGCAACTACCTGCTCTTCAGCGACATTCACAACAACCGGCGAATGAAGTGGGCCGAGGGTGAGGGCGTGTCGCTGTTCAGCGAGCCCACCAACCGCGCCAACGGCCTGACTCGCGACCCCCAGGGACGTCTCGTCGCCGCTGAGCACGACGGGCGCCGCGTGTCGAGGGTGGAACCGGATGGCTCCATCACCGTTATCGCCAACAGCTTCCAGGGACGCCCGCTGAACCGCCCCAACGACGTGGTGGTCAAATCCGACGGCGCGATCTACTTCACTGACCCAAATGCCGGTATGCCCGTGCAGACCCAGTTCGACCTCAACTTCCCGGGCGTCTACCGCGTATCCCCTGACTTGGGAACAATCACGCTGCTGGTCCGGGATTACGTGGGCCCCAACGGCCTGGCACTTTCGCACGATGAAACCGTGCTGTACGTCATCGACTCCCGGCGAGGCCACCTTCGGGCTTTCGATGTGCTCCCCAACGGCACCCTCGCCCTGGCCAGCAGCCGCATTTTCAGCCACAATCTGGGCGACCGACCCGGCATCCCCGACGGCATGAAAGTGGACACTGAGGGCAATGTCTACGTGGGCGGCTCCGGGGGAGTGTGGATTATCGACCCGTCGGGCAAGCACCTTGGTTCGATCGAGACCGGTGCGCCACTGCACACCAACATGTGCTTCGGGGGCGGCGACTGGAAGACCCTGTTCTTCACCAGCTGGGACAAACTCTGGTCAGTCCGTATCAACGTTCCCGGCATCCCGGTCCCCACACCCAAGCCGTAAGCGGCTCACGGCTGACCCCCGTGGCTTCAGCCAACAACCTGAAACAGAGAAACTGGAGGAACCGGAATGGAATTTGGACTGTTTATGATGCCGCTGCATCCGCCGCGGCGCTCGCCCTCTGATTCCTACGACCGCGACATCGAGCTGATTGTCCAAGCCGACAAGCTTGGCGTGCGGGAGGCGTGGATCGGCGAACACATCACCGAGACATGGGAGAACGCCCCGGTGCCTGAGCTTCTCATCGCCCAGGCCCTGGCCCTCACCGAGAACATCATTCTAGCCACCGGCGTGACCATGCTGCCCCTGCATCACCCGGTGGACACGGCCCACCGCATCGCCATGCTCGACCACATGGCCCGCGGCCGACTCTACTGGGGCATCGGGCTGCGCTCGCTGCCCACCGACCTGCAACTCTACGGCGTGGAATACGACAGCATGGACGATGTCCGCGAACGGGGCCGCGAAGCGCTGGAGGTCGTCCTGGGCCTGTGGGAGGCTGCCGACAGCGGCAAGTTCGGCTATGAAGGCAAGCACTACCAAGTGCATGCGCCCGAAGGGATGTCCGAATTGGGACGGCGCCTCTACTTCAAACCCTATCAGCAGCCGCACCCCCCCATCGGCGTGGCCGCTTCCTCGCCCAACACCGAGACCATCCGCATGGCCGGCGAGCGGGGCTGGATTCCCATGACCAACCTGCCGAACCGCTACGTCCCCGACCTGTGGCACTCCTGCGAACAGGGCGCCATCAGCGCGGGGCGGGTTGCCAACCGTAGCGAACTTCGCTTGGGTCGCGACATATACGTCGGCGAAACCCCCGAGCAGGCCCGCGAGGAGGCCCGCATAGTATTGGGCCAGCCCTTCGAGGACCACCAGTGGAAGAACCGCCAGGCCGGCGGCATCTTGGGCCACCTCAAGAATGATCCGGGCATGGCCGACGAAGATGTCACCGTTGACTATATGATCGATAACATCTGGATCGTCGGGGATCCAGCTGAGGTGGTTGAGAAGATCGAGCAGACCTACGAGGAAACCGGCGGCTTCGGCACCCTGCTGGGCATCACCCAAGACCCCGATGATCACACCTTGGTGCAGCGTTCCCAGCAGCTGCTGATGGAGCAGGTGGCGCCAAAGGTGTCTCACCTGAACTAGCGAGCAGCCCCTAGAGTTCCCTCTCCTAGAGGGAGAGGGTTGGGGTGAGGGTGAATACGGCCGCCCCAACCTTTCCTTCAGGTAGAGGGAGAAGAGGAATTTGAAATGACAACCCTCAACGAACGTTTCCAGAAAGGTCAGGAAATCAGGTCAAAATTTGTTGGCGGTGGCCCCATCGGCAGCGGCTCGGTCCCCGCGTCCCAAGATGTCGCCCCAGACCTGCACCGCATCGCCGGGGAGGCTCTGTTTGGCACCATCTGGCAGCGCCCCGGACTGCCCATCAACCGCCGGGAGATGATCACGCTCTCGGTCCTGACCGTGCTGCAGAGAGAGAACCAACTGACTCGCCACGTAAGCAATGCCCTCAACCTTGGACTTACCCCGCAGCAGGTCATAGAGGTGATGATCCACGCCTCTTGGTACGGCGGCGTTCCCACTGCCTTTACCTCCATGGGCGTGGCGAAAGGCGTGTTCGATGATCTCGGCATTGACTTCCAGCCGCAACTGATCTTCGATTCCTCAGAAACGCCCGACGATCTGTACCAACGCGGGACAGCCCGGCGCGAGGAGTTGATGGGGCCGCCGTCCGGCGACCGCCCAGGGCCGGTTACGCAGGCCGAGCGGGACTTCAACCGCCTCAGCACCGAGTACTACTGGGGTTCGGTTTGGAACCGCCCCGGACTGGAACTCGCAGACCGCTCCATCTGCACCCTCGCCTGCCTGACTGTTCTCGGCCGCGAGGGGCCGCTGCGCAGCCACATCAACGGCGCGCTGCACATCGGGCTGACGCCGGAGGAAATTGTGGAGGTATTTGTACACGCCACCTTCTACGGTGGTATCCCCTTCACCCGCGCAGCAATCGACGCCGCCAACGAGATCTTCCGGGCCAGAGGGTTGGGCTGAGCGCAAAAGGCAGTTCTCCGGCTCTCTCGAAATGACTAGCGAACCTGTGGCCGCCCAGTCGGTTATCCCTGCCGAGTCCGTAGAATTGGACGAGTTCAGATTCGACTGGGCGGTTCTGCCTGCCATCACCGCTGAATATCCGGGAACCGGCGGTCTCACCCGGTCCTGTCCCGAGGATTTTGTTGTATCCGAAATCCCGCGCTACCTGCCCGACGGGGAGGGCGACTTCACCCTCGCCTACGTCGAAAAGCGCGGCCTCAACACCCACGATCTGGTGGCCGCACTCCGCGAACGGGGCGTTCCGTACAACGATGTCGGTGTCGCCGGTCTGAAGGACAGGAACGCCGTCACCCGACAGTGGCTCAGCGTCCCCAACCAGCATTCGGGTAGCCTGGCGTCCCTGGACCGGCTTGAAGGGGTGCGCGTCCTTGAGACCTCACGCCACGGCAGCAGGCTGCGGCGGGGACACCTGCACGGCAACCGCTTCGAGGTACGGGTACGCGGACCGCACTCTGAGTGGCAGGAACGTGCCCGCCCCATTGTGGAGCGTCTCCAAAGTACCGGTTTGCCCAACTATTTCGGGCCGCAGCGCTTCGGACGCTTCAACAGCAACGCCATCGACGCCGTGCGAATACTGCGAGGCGAAAAGGTTCCCGGAGGGCGCAGGCTCAACGAATTTTTCATATCGGCCCTGCAGGCCCACATCTTTAACTGGAACCTCAAGCGTCGAATCGAGACAGGGGTGTACGAGCGTGTCCTCGCAGGCGACCGAGCCCGCCGCCACGACACCGGGGGCATGTTCGTGGTGGGAGATGACGCGGTCGAATCCGAACGGGCCGCCCGTCTGGAAATCAGCGCGGTGCTGCCGCTCTATGGACGAAAAGTCTCCGGCGGCCTTGATGCCGCGGCGGTCCTCGAAAGCGAGGTCCTGGAACGCTTCGGCATGCGGCGCAGTTACTTCCGCAGCCACACCCGCGGCAACTGGCGTTTCAGCCGCGTCAGGCCCGAGGATATCGCGCTCCGACCCTGTTCTGACGGCTATATAGTGGAGTTCACCCTTTCCAATGGCTCATACGCCACGACTTTTCTGCGCGAACTGACGAAGTTGGAATCGGATGCGTCCACGGCGACTTCCGGGGAAGAGGTCAGCGAGTAGGCACGCCCCAGGATGCGGTCAAGTATCTCCGGTGGTGCCTGACTAAAGTTCCAGCAGTCTCACGATATTTCCGCCAAGGATCGCGTCTTTCTCCGCGTCCGTGAGCTTGGTCATGTTCCGTACCCACGAAACTGGGTCGTCGATGGCCATATCGAAGGGCCAGTCAGTGCCAAAAACGACACGGTCGATGCCCGCCGTGTCGATGAGCATCCGCAGCGCGTCCTCGCTGTGGGTAAGGCAGTCGTACCAGAACCTGTTGATGTATGCGCTGGGCGGCTGCTGGATATTGGTTCTCGCCTCGGATCGCACCTGCCATCCCCGGTCCATCCGTCCCGCCCCAAAGCAGGTGTAGCCCCCGCCGTGGGCCAGGCACACCTTCAGGTCAGGACAGGCGTCCATAACCCCACCGAAGACGAACGATGCAAAAGTCGCGGTGCGGTCCACGAGGTTGCCGATCGTGTTGGGCAGGTGATAGCGTTCGCTGCGGGCGCTGACAGTAGTATCTCCCGACTGGTGTATGAATATGACCGACCCGAGAGCCTCGGCCGCTTTCCAAAGCGGCAGGAAACATGGGTCATCGTACGTCTTGCCATTGACGTGATCGCCGATCATCGCGCCCTTCAGCTTCAGGACCTCAACCGATCGTTCCAGCTCCGCGACCGATGCCGCGGCATCCTGCATGGGAAGGGTTGCGAATCCGGCGAAGCGGTCTGGGTGGTCCTTGGTCAGTTGCGCAACATAGTCGTTGCATTCCCGGGCCAGCGCGGTGGTTGCCGCTGATTCTCGCTCGTAGAAGTACAGGAACGAGTTGGTGGACAGCACATGAACAGCAACACCGAATTCGTCCATCTCCTTCAGGCGTTGTTCCGGCGTCCAGGTGGTCCGGGGGGTGTACTCGTGGACGGGCTCCATCTCAGCCGCGGGTATGCCGTGCCAATCCTTTCCCGCAGGAATCGCCGCTAGCAACCCCTCTGGGCTGATGTGTGCGTGAATGTCTACGATCGCCATTTGTCGGTGTACAGGCCTGCTAATTGACCCTTCAACCCTGCCTCTACCACCCCAGGTTCTCAGGGATGAGTAACAGCGAGATGCGGCCAACAACTGGCTCGTGCTCCATGACCAAGAACTTGCCTATGGGCGTGGGCGCCACGCCCCGGTCCTCCAGCCAGCGGTCGTGGCGCTCCAGGGTATAGCCCCTGGTGCGCGCCTCGGCCTCGGCCAGCGTGGAGCAGATTTTCTGTGTCCCCGCCACCAGTATTACCCGCCGCGCCCCGTAGGAGTATGCGCCGATCTGGCTGCCGGAGCTGCTGGCTATGACGATCTCTCCCGTCTCCGCAATGGCCTGTACACTGCCGACGAAGTAGTCTGCGGTGGTGGTCTTGCGCCGGAACTCCCGCTGTGATGCCGGGTCTGGCTGGGCGATCATGGCGTCGTGCAGGTTCACGTACCTGTCGTTGCCGTGCATATATTCGGTGTACCCGATCGTGCTCAGGGTCTCCGAAGTATTGACGAATACTTCAGAGCCTTCAGGAACCAGTTCCTGCAGCTTGACCAAGGCTGCCTCCCGGCTTTCCGCCAAGAACGCCTCCACGTTGCGGGCCGCCAGCGCTTCGATCGTTCGCTGTATCGATGCAGTACCCGTGGGCACGATGGGGTTGGCGCTGGACATTTGACAAACTCCTCTCGAGAGACGCTGCAACTAGCCCTGCTGGCCGGGCCGCAGATTGGGCATAACCTCCTCGGCGAACAGACCCATGGAGCGCATCACCTGCTCTGGTGACAGGTCGCCCCAAGCGAAAATCGGGCAGAAATAATTGATTCCGGTCTCGTCGATAGCCCGCTGCACCCGCTCCCTGACGGCGGACGGGGAGCCCGCGATGACGATATCCCGGGATTCCAGGTCGTCGAAGTCTCGCACGAAGTTCAGGAAATCGTACCCGGCCTTGTTCCACAGGTAGTTGATATTGTGGAACCATGTCTGGAAGGCAGGCTTGGCCTCGGCCCTGGCCTGCTCATCGCTGGAAGCGACGTAAATGTGGCGCACCAGCCCCAGCTTGGGAACGGCCACGTGGCTGTTCAGTCCGTCGGACATTCGCTCGGCGTTCCAGACCTGCTTGTAGAGGTCGTAGTGCGCCTTGGTGCTGGGGTTGTCGGCAAAAACGTGGCAGGTGTTGAAGCCGTGCTGGGCCATCCATGGCACGGTCTCGATATTGTTGCTGGCGTACCAGAGTGGAGGGTAGGGCTTCTGGAAAGGCTTGATCCAGAGTTCTATGTCCTCGTAATTGTAGTGCTTTCCTTGGTAATTAAGCATGCCGGTGGTGAAGCCGCTGCTGAACATGTCCATCTGCTCATTGAACACTTCCCAGCTTATGTCCAGGTCAACGTCGAACTTCTCCGCTTCTATCGGCGACACCCCCCGGCCCACACCCAAGTCCAAGCGTCCGTTGCTGAGATTGTCCAGCATGCAGATCTCATGGAACAGGCGGATGGGGTTGTAGAAAGGCAGCAGGTAGACCAAGGCCCCCAGCCGCAGCCTTGAGGTGCGCTGCGCCGCCGCAGCCAAGAACACCGAAGGCGAGGGCGACACGCTCAGCGGCGTGATGTGATGCTCGGCAAGGTGGTAGCTGTAGAAGCCGCTGCGGTCAGCATACTCCAGCATCTTGAGCCGGTTCTCAAAGATCTCGTGAGGCGCGGATTTGTCCCACTCGATCCAGTCGAACAACCCGAACTGCAGGGTATTGTTGAGCGAACTGGCCTGCGTCATGGTTCACCTCCAGCCCGAAACTCGGCCGCAAAACTCAGCGGCTGCCGTCCGCAAGCATAATACGCCCGCCGGGATGTTACGGCAAACGCGGCCAAGCTGTTTGGCGACAGTAGAGTCTGGTTGGGGATATTGCCTCAAACGCGAGGCTTGAGAATGAAGACTCAAAAGACCGAGTATCCGCACACATTGAAGTCTTGTAAAATACATCCAAAGGACGTGGCAAGAGAGCGGCTATGACCACCATCAACAGCCAGGACGACTTCCTGCGCGCTCTCTCGGAAAACCCTGAGTGGAAAGCGGCGGTTCGCGCCCAGATACTGGGCGAAGAGCTGCTGCAACTGCCTGCCCGGTTCGACGCCTTCGTCGAACAGATGGCCGGGTTCGTTGCAGAAATGAAAGAGTTTGTAGCCAAGCAAGAACAGCACAACGCTGAAATGACCCGGTTTGTCGCGGAGCAGAAGGAAATCAACGCCGAGTTAGCCCGGTTTGTCGCGGAGCAAAAGGAAATTAACACTCGTGTGGAGCTTCGGCTGGACGGATTGGGGAGCGACTTGAGCGGGTTAAGAACCGAGGTTGGCGGCTTAAGCGACAGAGTAGATGGGATAGCCAAAACTGTAGACAGGCTAACCATAGACTCAGGAAGGACAAAGGGCCACTATGCCCGTGAAGCGGCCATCCGGGAAGCCGAACTTATAGCCATGGACATGGGTTTGGAATACGTCCGGATAATGTCAACGGGTGATCTCGCCAGAATGGTATTGATGGCAGCTCAAGGGAAACCTCTTAGCCCGAATCCACCGAAGGGATGTGGCCTTTGCGTTGACACGAGGGATGATGGGTAAGGGAAGGCGAACTGGCCTGTCCCGGTTCCAATAGATGGAGTTGGGGGTAGTGCGTGGTGGCCACGCCAGTGGAAAGATGGCGGCCCGCAGTGGCGGCGGCAGGCGAAATCGGCAAGTCGGTATGCAACAAGTGGCACTGGCGGACTGGGCTGGCGCGGGTCTGCAGGGCAGCCATTGGGTTGCCCGGTGGGTGGGCCGGGCACCGACGGCGCCGTCAGGCTGGCAGGTGAATGGCCCGCAATCGGGTCAGGGCGCCAGTGAACTGGGCCTCCCAAAGCCAGCGCTGGGGAAGATGCAGGGTGAGGCGCCGCGCCGAGCGGGTGAGCCGTCCGGCGATGGAGAAGAATCGCCGCCGGAGGGTCTTGGTGGTGGCCGTCGCCTCACCCAGGCCGATGCGCGCCGTCCAACGGGCCAGGTTGTGTGCCAGCACCTGGACCGCCAGCCAGGCGGCGTTGGCGGCGAAACGGCCTGACGGGAGATGGTTCAGTCCGACGCCGTACTTGAGGCCTCGGAGTACTTGAGGTTTCGGATGGCATTCTCGATCTCGGCGTGGCGGCGATGGTCGGCCTCCAGTTCCAGGGTGTCGCCGTCCCGGTCGGTGATGAAGCCGTGATAGCTGTAGGTGGCGAAGAGGGCCAACTGGGAACCGGGTGTCGGCCTCACCCGGCGGACGATGAGCCGCACCGGCGCGGCGTCGGGCTCGGTCTGGAAGGGGGTGTAGGTCGTCTCGGCCACATCGGCGGCGCCGTCCATCCAGTAGGGTATGGACGTCCAGTCCGCCTCGGGTATGGCCTCGATGAGATGGCGCAGGCTGGCGTGCTGGCGGATGGTGATGGAGAAGCGGACATCCATCTCGCGGCAGGCGGACACCACGGTATGGGTGTAGAAGCCGCTGTCGGCCCGCACCGTGAGTTGTCCTCTGGCCCCTCCGTGGCGCACTCGCCCCAGCGTCTCCCGCAGGAAGTGGGCGGCGCCGCGAGCGGTGTTGGCCCGGCCCTCCCTGAGCCGGGCCATCAGCACGTCGCCGGTGCCGGCGGCGACGGCCAGCAGCGGGTGATAGCCCCGCTGGCCGGTGTAGCCCCGGGTTAGAGATGGTGGTGCGCCCCCTACTTGGCCAGCCCGTAGCAAAATTATGCCCGTGCCCGGCCTGTGCAGAGGCGACTAACCGGAGGTCGGCCCAAGGATGTATGCTCGTGGCGAGGCGTGTCGTCCGGACGAAGACCGAGCAGACACTGGTGCGTATTGCCCGAACCGTAGCATGGTCCGGGAGCCTTACGACTGCATCATTGGTGACGCCCCGGTCCGGGCGATCCCGTTGGGGAGAGTGGCTATGGTCCGTGGCTCCCTCCGGCGACACGCCTACACGGCAATGGCAGAGGCGATGATGAACAGACGCAAGGGCAACGCAGAACCGGAAGGGCTGTCCCAGCTTAACCTGAACGCGGCGGGCATTGACGTGGGGGCCACCAGCCACTTCGTGGCAGTTCCCGCCGACCGGGTGGAGGAGCCGGTGCGAGAGTTTGCCGCCTTCACGGCGAACCTGTACCGCTTGGCCGACTGGCTGGTGCAGTGCCGCGTGGACACCGTGGTCATGGAGTCCACCGGCGTGTACTGGATACCGCTGTTCGGGGTGCTGGAAGAGCGGGGCCTCCAGGTGATGCTGGTAGGTGATGCTGGTAGACCCCAGAGGCATCAAGAACGTGCCGGGTCGCAAGTCCGACGTGCTGGATTGCCAGTGGCTGCAGCAGTTGCACACCTACGGCCTGCTGTCGGGAGCCTTCCGTCCCGACGGGGACATCAGCCGCCTGCGCAGCTACCTGCGGCAGCGGGCCATGCTGGTGGAATACGCGTCCCAGCATATCCAGAATATGCAGAAGGAGCTGACCCAGATGAACGTGAAGCTGCAGCACGTGATCAGCGATATCACCGGCAAGACCGGCACGGAAATCATCGAGGCCATTGTGGGTGGCCAACGGGATCCGGTGAAACTGGCGCAACTGCGCGACCCCAGGATCCGCCCCCCTATGACCAGGGTCGACGAGGCGACCATCGCAAAGTCGTTGCGGGGCCATTGGCGGGCGGAGCACATCTTCGAGCTGACCCAGGCCCTGGAGCTGTACCGGGCGTACCAAGGCAAGATTGCCGAGTGCGACCGGGAGATTGAAGCCCAGCTGGAGCGGTTTGAGGACCGCAGTACCGGCGAACCTCCAGCGGCGAGGTCCGGCCGGAAGCGCATTAAAGGAAACGCGCCCCGCTTCGATGTTTGGACTCACCTGTATCGGATGGCGGGAGTGGACCTGACCCGGATCGACGGCGTGGAGGCGTACACGGCGCTGAAGGTCATCAGCGAGATTGGCACCGATATGACGAAATGGCCCAGCGCCAAGCACTTCGCGTCCTGGCTGGGGCTGAGCCCCAACAACCGCATCACCGGCGCATCACCGGTGGGAGGGTGATCAGCTCCAAGACCAAGCCCAGCGCCAACCGTGCCGCGGCGTCATTGCGTCTGGCGGCCAACGCGCTGCACCGCTCCGACAGCGCCCAGGGCGCCTTCCTGCGCCGTAAGAAAGCCCAACTGGGCGCGCCTAAAGCCATCACGGCCACGGCCCACAAGCTGGCTAGGCTCATCTATTCCATGCTGCTCCATGCTGCGGTATGGACAGGAGTTGCAGGATCATCTGCCGGGCCCGGTCGGTAAGCTTTTTATGAGAGCGTCCTCGACGCTGGTAATACCGCTCCGAGGGCGCCAGTGCGGTCAGCACCGGCAAAGCCCAATAGCGTCCGGCCCAGGGTATGCGCCCCAGCCACATCAGTGAGACCCAGCGCAGGCCGCTGGCCTTGACCACGCAGCTACGGCTGGATCGCACCGCGTCCCGGTAAACCCCAAGGGCGCTGATCTGCGGCCCTTGGCGCCGCTCCAGGGTCTCGTCGATACCGAACACCAAGGGTCCGTCGCCCCGGTCAAGATGCTGGATCAATAGTCTCAGCAGTACTTGGGATACCTGAAGCGGCGACCACACCGCCCGGTTGAGCACGTGCCCGGTTGAGCACGTGCCCGGTTGAGCACGTGCCCGGTTGAGCACGTGCCCGGTTGAGCACGTGCCCGGTTGAGCACATGATGGTAGCGGGCATAGTTGCGGTCGCCGCTCAGTCCCATCACCCGTAGCGCCGAGGCCACCGTGCGCCGGCCTGGGGACAATATCGCTCCTACCAGCAGAACCTGGGCTTTCTGCCAAGTCGGGATCCGAAACAGTGTTGCGAAGGGGATGAGGGCGGTTAAAATGGCGTCGGGCAGGGTAAGCATCGCTGGACCTTTTGTGAGAGATGGGTCAGGCCAGCTTACCCTGCTCTTGTAAATTGTCTACGTTTTGTACAAAGTCCAGCTAAGCAACGACTTCAAGAGTTTCCGGCAGGCTGACCTGGTGATTGAGGCAACGGACGGGGAAAGTGTCCGGTATATCGCTGTTGAGGCGTCATTTACTGGTGACTACCGGGACACCAATCGTGCCCTTCGAAACGCCAGTTTCCTGACGGAGTTTACGGGACATCCAGCCCTCGCCGCCATCGCGAGTGTGGGGAACAACGAAGAGATAAACTGGCACATAGCTTCCGGGGACGTCTACTGGCACGCTATCAAGGAGAAAGACCTGGAGCCGGTTTGACCAGACAAGAATAATGGGGCGGGTATGCACCCGCCCCTGTTAGTTTCCCTTGGTGGTTCGCAACGGCGCTTTGCCCCTACCCCCGTTGCGCCGGCGCTCCGGCTACGATCATGTCGGCGAACTGCTTGTCGATGCCCCGCGGCCACTCCCGGCCCGACGGATCGGAGACGTTGATGATCAGCGGCGGACCGAGGCCCTCGATTTCCATCCGCAGCACGTCGCCGTTCTGGATCGCGCCGATGTGCTGGTGATTGACTCCCGTCGCGATGACGTCGCCCGGCTCAAGCGTGGTGATTTTCGACATCTCCGAGATCAGCTCCGGGATCTTGTGGGCCATGTCGCTGGTGGGAAAGTCGTGGCGCGGGTCGTCGTTGTTCCACAGCCGCACCTGCAGGTCCTGCGGATCGGCAATCTCGTCGGCCGTGACCAGCGCCGGTCCCATGGGCGCGAACGTGTCCCAGCACTTGCCGAGGAAGAAGCTATTGCCCACTGCGCCCTGCAGTCCGCGGGCTGACATGTCCAAGAAGTTGGTGTAGCCGAAGATGTAGGAAAGTGCCTCATCCTGCTCCACTTTGCTGGCCGTTCGACCGATGACGAAAGCCAGTTCCGGCTCATGGTGGAACACCGACGCCGGTGCCGGCGGTAGCTCGCAGGTGTCGCCGCTTCCGATCACGGCTGTCGGGGATTTCAGGAAGGCGTCCAGCACTGCCGGTTCCCGCATGCCGAACTCCAGGTAGTTGACCGCGGCGCAGATCAGCTTGGGTGGGCGCGGCACTGGAGGGCGCAACCGCACGCTGCCCAAGGGCGCGCCGTCCTGCCCTTCGACGGCAGCCTCGATGCGGGGGCGCATCACATCCCAGTTGATAATGACTTCCTCAATCAGGTCCTGCGGTCGGCGAAAGCTCATCCCTTCCACCGCCGACATCGCGTCGGCAACGCGGTCGCCCTTGATTACTCCAAGCCGAAAATCGTCGTATAGTGCGAGTTTCATCGCCAAGCCTCCTGTCGCAGTTGGGCTTCGGCGGCTAGTGTCGCACGGCTGACAGGCATGGGCAAGCAACTTGGGCGTCCTTGCGCCAGAGTCTGATGGCGGTTAATTTGAGGCTGCTTGGCGTGGAATGGTAGGATAGCGGGCAGCGGCTCGATCCGGGAATGACTCGTTGCGCTGAGGAAAACAAAAATGCCCGACATCTGCTATGAACTGCGCGGCCACACGGCCTACATAACCATTCGCCGCCCACAGGCGATGAACGCCCTGGGCCCAGAGCAGCAGGCCGAGATAATCGGGGTCTGGGAGGCCTTCCGCGACGACCCGGAGGCGTGGGTGGCGATAATCACAGGAGAGGGCGACCGGGCCTTCTGCGCAGGCGCCGATCTCAAGACCTACACGCCGGTACTGGGTGAACGCGACATTTACGACCTGCGGCAGGACGCCGACCGGCCCGGCTTCGGGGGCATCACGCGGGGACTCAACATCTGGAAGCCCATCATCGCGGCGGTCAACGGCTACGCCCTGGCCGGCGGGCTGGAGCTTGCTCTGGCTTGCGACATCCGTGTTGCGTCGGAGAACGCCGTGTTTGGTTGCTCCGAGGTGCAGCGGGGATTTCATCACTGCGATGGCGGCACGGTCCGGTTGCCGCTCATCGTCGGGCTGGGCAATGCCCTGCGTATGCAACTGACCGGCGAACACATCGGGTCGGAAGAGGCGCTTCGCATTGGTCTGGTCAGCGAGGTCGTCACACTCGGCCAGCTCATGCCTGCCGCCGAACGATACGCCGAAGCCATTGCCGCCAACGGTCCTCTCGGAGTGCGTTCGGCCAAGGAGTCGATGATCCGCAGCCTGGGGCGGGTGCTCGAGGACGCGCTGCGGTTCGAGAACATTTTGTTCTCCACACTCACCCGCACCGAAGACTTTGCGGAGGGCCCCCGAGCTTTTGCCGAGAAGCGACCCCCTATGTGGAGGGGCCGTTAGCATTGCCATTCGCGATACCATTGCCAGCCGATAGAAGGCGCTTCACCCTGACCTCTCCGGGCGGAGAGGGAAATTGCAAATATGGAGACTTGAGGAATGGTTGAAGTCGATAATCGCATACCCTTGGATTGGGACACCCTCGCGGTGGGCGAAACTTTCGAAAGGTTTGAATACGTCCTCACGCAAGAGATGATCGACGAGTACCGGCGGGGCGTGATGGACTCGGAGGCGGCTTTCCCGACCATCTCCCACAAGGTGGACGTGCGGCAATTCAACGCCAGATATTCCGACGACGGCTCGGTCAACGCCCGCTGCGCCTTCCACTGCTACAACTCCCCCATTCCCGGCAAGAAGCTGACCGTCACCGCCTGGGTTGCTGACAAGTACCTGCGGCGTGGCAAGAACTACATAGTCACCGAAGCGGTGTCGGTAGACGAGGACGGCAGGCTCATCGACCGGGTTATCACCCACGAGCTGAAGCAACCTTCGGAGGTGGGCAAGAAATGGGGCGGATAGAGCGAAGCTACGCCGAGGGCGACCCCGTCAGCCCGCTGGTCAAGGAAATCACCCAAGTAGCCATAAACCTGTTCGAGGGCAGCGCCGGGCATTCCGGGCCATCCCAGTTCACCGACGAGGAGGCGGCCCGCGAAACGCTGGGCACCTCCGGCACGGTGGCATCCGGTCGAATGTCCATCAGCTTTGCGTTGGAAATGATGCGCCGGCACTTTGGCAGCGATGTCTTCAACCACACTGGGATGGTTGACCTGCGTTTCATCCGTCCGGTGAGGCCCGGCGATACTGTAACTTTCACCGGAGAGGTGACCGGTACATCCCGGGAAGCCAACGGACAGAAGGTCGACGTCAAAATCGAGGTGCAGAACCAGCGGGGAGACACCACAGCCGTCGGAAGCGGTAGCGCCATTGTTCCGAATGCCTTCCTTCCGCCCGAGGAATAGCACTCTTTCGGGAATCGAACTGGGAATTTGATAGCCTCACCCGTATCAACAAAGGCAGTTGATGATATAATAGGGGTGGCAAAAGTTAAGGTGTCCTGCTGTTGGTTACTGATTCCGTTACCGCTGCCTCGGATGACCTGGACTGAGCCCTACAAGGTTACCTAAAATTCTGGAGGTTATCCGAATGGCATTGGCAGACAAAGAACTGACTTGTGTGGAGTGCGGAGCACCGTTCATCTTCACGGTCGGAGAACAGGAATTCTTCGCGTCCCGTGGCTACACCAACGACCCCAAGCGCTGCTCTCCCTGCCGCGGCGCCCGCAAGAGCCAGCAGCGCGTAGGCGGCGGCATGGGCGGCGGCGGAACCCGGGAGATGCACCCGGTGGTTTGCGATCAGTGCGGCGTCGACACCATGGTCCCGTTTGTTCCCCGTGGCGACCGGCCAGTCTACTGCAGCGACTGCTTCAGCTCAATACGCCGTTAACCTGTCTCAGTCCCCTGTTTGAGAGCCACCCTGTGTGAGTGGCTCTTTTTCTATTGGTGGTAGAGTTGCGCCAAAGGAGCTGATAATGACTCGTGCCATAGGGATTGTCGGCTGCGGTGCCATTGGCCGCGCCCTTCTCCGTGCGGGCGACACCGATCGGTTGGGAGCGCCCATCGCTGGGGTGACCAGCCGTACTGACGGGCCGGCCCGGGAGTTTCTTGCTACGCTGGACTCGCCGCCTCCGTACCTCGAACTGGAAGAACTGGTGGAGTGCTCGTCGCTGGTGGACAGCAGGCGGTCACGTTGTCCCAGCGTTGGCAGAGGCTGCCTTTGGCGCTGGTAAGGACCTGATGGTTATCAGCATAGGCGCTCTCCTGCAGCACCCCGAGGTTATCGATCAGGCCCGCGCGACTGGCTGCCGCCTGTATGCGCCCTCGGGCGCCATCGCGGGACTCGACGGTATCAAGTCCGCCTGCCAAGGCTGGGTTGACCGGGTTGAAATGGCCTCCCGCAAGCCCATCGCTGCTTTGGAGGGAGCGCCATACTTGGTCGAAAACGAGATTCCGCTAACGGGTCTGGCGGAGGCGAGGGAGGTTTTTTACGGCACGGCTCGTGAGGCGTGTCGAGGCTTCCCTTCCAACCTGAACGTTTCGGCGGCGGTCAGCTTGGCTGGGATCGGACCCGACAGGACCACCGTCCGCATCGTGGCCGATCCGGCCCTTACCCGCAACTGCCACGACATCACCGTAGAGGGCGAATTCGGTCTGCTTGGCATCCATATCGAAAACATCCCGTCCGAAAACCCGAAGACCGGCAGGCTGACCGCAATGTCCATCATCCGGTCGGTGCGGGATGTGTTCGACCCGTTTCGCATAGGCACATGACACTGGGACTAATTTGCCCCCTGGTTGGGCTCGCAGGATAAAGATGGAAAATACCGAGAGAGCTTCCAGCAAGGGTGAATGGTCGATCCCGGGAGCGCGATACATGCTGTCTGGCATGGCGGCCGGCCATGCCACATTCCACTGGATTATCCAGAGCTTCGCCGTAGCTCTGCCCGAGATCCAGATGGCTTTCGGGCTGAACAGCGTGGGTGCGGCTGGAATAATGTCGGCCCGAGATCTTGCGGCCGGCCTGGTTGCCCTTCCCGGCGGGGTCGTGGTGGACATACTGCGGCGCTACTGGGGGCTGCTCCTGGCCGGATGCCTGGCGATAGCGGCATTGGGTTCCTTGGTGATGGGAATTTCGCCGGTGTACCCGCTGTTGCTTATAGGTATAGGCGTGGTGGCCATATCCCATTCTGTCTGGCATCTCCCGGCGTCGGCTTCGCTGTCCCATCATTTCGCTGAGCGCCGCGGTATGGCCCTGGCATTCCATGGAGTCGGCGGGAGCGTCGGCGACGTGGTGGGGCCGCTGGCCACCGGGTTACTGCTGGCCCTGTTGAGTTGGCGCGGGTTGTTGAGCATCTACGCCATTGCGCCGTTCTTCTTCGGATTCATTCTGGTGTGGAGTTTCCGTAACATCGGACGCGTGGACACCGAATCGGGTGCGCCCGCAGACTCTCCCACCATGGAACGGCGCGTGGAGATGACCAAGCGCCTGCTGCGCAATCCAGTGCTTTGGGGACTGACTTTCGTGCGCGGGCTTCGGGGTATGTGCCTGATCTCGCTGGTTACTGTGCTGCCGCTCTACCTAGGCAACGTCTTGGATATGAACCCGGCTTGGCGCGGCTTTCATATCTCGCTGCTGATCGTCATCGGCCTGCTGGCCAAGCCTGTTGCGGGGACCCTGTCGGACCGGTGGGGACGCAAGCAGGTGCTGGTGCCGGGCCTTCTTTGGTCCTGCCTCGTTACCCTCGCGATGGTGCCGTTCAGCGATGGCATTGCCCTGACCGTAGCAATTGCACTCCTTGGGTTGTTCCTCTACCCGGACCAGCCAATCCTGACTGCCGCCGTCTTCGACTTGGTGGGCCGGGAGGTGGCATCCACTGGCCTGGGCGTGGTGGCATGCATTGCCTTCCTGATGTCGGCTGCGTCGGCCCTCGTGGCAGGCGCGATATATGAGACGCTGGGTTTCACACCGACGATGTATTACATTGCGGCCTTGTTTGCCCTGGCGGCCGTGGTGTTTGCGTTGCTGCCGCTGTCCCGGAAGGCTGCGGAGTAAGTACAAGCGCCTGGTGCAAAAAAGGCAGTACCCTCATTCAAAGGGAGCCATTGCCGACGTCCACACTCGACGCCTACGAGTCATAGTCCGACAACGATACGTTGGTGGAATTCGCGACATCCTCGCCGACATCGAGTCGAGGCTTGCGAGGGCAGAAAACGATCAGGGGCGTACAGTTGTACGCCCCGTCGTCGGTAGCAAGGAATTTTCAGCCCGCTAGAGTAGCTTCGCGCATTCGTCCAGGATCGGCGTTACGGTGTCAGCGCCCTCGGAGGGCAGGCTGAACAGCACCCGGTCGACGCCGTATTCCTCCATCCGGGCCAAGTTCTCAGGGTCAGGCCGGGTGCCGAAGATGGTGATGTTGATGGAGTCGGGGTCGCGGCCCACGTCTTCGGCTCGGCGCTTCAGAAGCTGAATCTTCTCCGGCAAGCTGGGGCCCTCGGCTGCTCGCCCGCTGATGGGCATCCAGCCGTCGCAGTACTCTAGCACGCGGTCGAAGGTGGTGGCGCCGTCGCCGCCCATAAGGATGGGCGGATGGGGCTTCTGCGCTGGCTTGGGCCAAGCCCACATCTTGTCGAAGTTCACGTAGCGGCCGTGAAACTCCGGCTCTTCCTCGGTCCATATAGCCTTCATGGCCAGGATGTTCTCGCGCAGGATCCGCCAGCGCCGCTTGTAGTTGGTGCCGTGGTCTTCCATCTCCTCCGCATTCCAGCCTCCGCCAATGCCGAAGATGAACCGCCCATTGGAAATGAGATCGAGGCTTGCGACCTCCTTGGCCGTGGTGATCGGGTCGCGTTCGATCATCAGGCAGATTCCGGTGCCCAGTTTCAGGTTGGTGGTGACTGCCGCCGCTGCCGTGAGCGCCACGAATGGGTCGTAGGTGTGCCAGTACATCTCCGGCAGGTCCGGGCCACCAGGCCAAGGGGAGGTCCGGCTGGTGGGTATGTGGGAATGCTCCGGCACCCACAGGGACTCGAATCCCCGCTCCTCCAGCATCCGCGCCAACTCATCGGGCCGGACGGAGTAGTCGGTCACAAACATCATCGCGCCTATGTCCATTACAACCTCTCGGTCTCTACAAAAATTCCCTCTCCGATATGGAGAGGGTCAGTGTGAGGGCGCCCCTGCCTCTATTTTGCCGGGAGCGACTGGGCGTAGGCGATGCCACGACCCGCCCAATCCGCCAGCCCCTCGTCGGCGGCGATGCCCTCGGCGGCAACATAGACGAAGTTGCGCATTGGTCTGCCTGTCATGTCGAACGGGCGGGAATGAGGCTGCGACAGGGCATCCTCCAAGCTCTCCCTCCCCACTCGAACCACCAGCTCGCTGCCCAGAATGCCGCAGGCCATGTTGCCCTTCAGCATAAATGCAAGCCCGCCGAACATCTTCTGCTCGCGCACACCCTCACGCCCGGCAACCAGCGCACGCACGCGGTCGGCGAGGTCTTCGTCGTAGGCCACTTAAAACACCACCACCGACCGCAGCACCTCGCCCTGCTCCATCTTGTGGAATGCCTCCTCGACATCGCCGATGCCGATGGTCTCGGAGACGAAGCGGCCCAAGTCAAGGCGGCCCTGCAGGTACAACTCGATGAACATTGGGAAGTCGCGAGTGGGAAGACAGTCGCCGTACCACGACGATTTGACTGCTCCGCCCCGCCCGAATACCTCGATCAGTGGCAGTTCGATTTTCATATCGGGGCTGGGAACGCCGACCAACACCACCGTTCCTGCGTGGTCTCGGGCGTAGAATGCCTGCTCGAATGTAACCGGATTTCCCACGGCCTCGATGGCCACGTTGACGCCATTGCCGCCGGTCAGGTTACGCACCGCTTCCACCGGGTCGGTGTTGCGGGCGTTGATGGTGTGGGTTGCGCCGAACTCCCGGGCCCATTCCAGTTTGCGATCATCAATGTCGATGGCTATGATGGTGTGTGCCCCGGCCAACTGGGAACCGGCGATTGCCGCGTCGCCCACGCCGCCACAGCCGAACACGGCCACCGAGTCTCCCCGCGTGACGCCGCCGGTGTTCAGCGCGGCGCCCAATCCTGCCATGATGCCGCAGCCGATGAGACCGGCAGCGGCAGGGCTGGCCTCGGCGGGTACCTTGACCGCCTGCCCTGCGGCCACCAGCGTCAGTTCCGTGAACGCGCCGATGCCCAGCGCAGGCGAGAGCGGAGTGCCGTTGGCCAGCGTCATTGGCTGCGCGGCGTTGCGGCTGTCGAAGCAGTACCAAGGCCGCCCCCGGACGCAGGAACGGCAGGTGCCGCAGGGCGCGCGCCAAGCGATGATGACGAAGTCGCCGGGGGCCACGTTGTCCACATCCGGCCCGACGCTTTCCACCACGCCCGCAGCCTCGTGCCCCAGCAGGAACGGGAAGTCGTCGTTGATCGCTCCTTCGCGGTAATGTAGATCAGTATGACAGACGCCGCAGGCCTGCACGCGCACCAGCGCCTCGCCGGAGCCGGGGTCCGGCACGTTGATGGTCGTCAGCTTTACCGGCGCTCCCCTGGATTCCGCTACTATTCCCTGAACCTGATGGGTCATTGCGCTTCCCTCAAAGTCTAACGAAGTCTCAATTGGGTATTGACTTTGGCATAGTAAATTGAGCATCCGCCTTTGTCTACACGCCCTGGTCTAACTCCTGGTGTCTTTTGGTTGTTGTCCATCCCATTGGCCCTCATGCTCACCACCAACGGATTCTCTTGGACTTTGCAGCAGTGCGGCGTCAGGCCGCGGCAGGGGCGTCTCAGCCGAGGACGGCACTGACGATACCGCGGGTTGCGGCGCGGGGCAGGAGAGCGGTGATGATGCCACGAGGGTCGGGGAACCTGCCCTCGTTGCGGCAGCGTTCCAGGTATTTTGGGAACGCCATCCAAGTGCGGAGGCGGAATCCGGCGTCTGCTATTTTCCTGATGAAAGGATGGGTTTCCGGCACAGGCTGATGGTCGGCCCGGGCGACGGCCCACTGGTCACAGAACTCCTTGGCCATGGGATAGAGGTCGATGACGGCGAGAGGGAGTGCGCTTTAACGGAGCAGGGTGTTGACGCGATTTCGGATCTGGCTCAGGGTCATGGACTCACATCCTGATGCTGAGCAAGAGGGCCTTCGATCTGGAAGAGATGTTGTCCAGGGTCACCACCGACAACCTGCATTCTGAATGGGACACAGGCCCCGCCCAAGGCAAAGAGGTTTGGTAAGCAAGTCTTATGTTCCCGACCGGGGCGACATAGTGTGGCTGAGCTTCGACCCTCAGGCCGGACACGAGCAGGCAGGGCGCCAGCCAGCACTGGTCCTGAGCCCCAAGAACTACAATGGCAGGACAGGACAGGTTCTTCTATGCCCGGTTACGACAGCGGCGAAAGGTTACCCCTTTAAAGTACCCCTCCCTCAGGGAGGCGCTATTGTCGGCGTAGTGCTATCCGACCACATCAAGAGCGTGGACTGGCGAGCGAGGCAGGCTAACCTGGCAAACCAAACGTTCTCACGAGTGGTGGAACAGGTCTTGGAAATAGTATGTACCCTCTTGCGTTGAGGGTGATTCGGACCCAGTAAACTCGAGGGCCGCTGAGGCTATTCAACTCCGGGCCCGTGCTCAGGGGAGGACAAAAAGAAGGGCGAGCCTCTTATGGCCAACGCCATAAACTTCCCGACAACGGCACTGAAAGCCCCACAAATCCAAAACAGATAAACTGGTCCATCAGGACCAACCACGGGCAGAAGGGCAGGGAACTTACGCCGATAAAAATAAGATCTGCATAATAAATAGCAATTAAGATAATTTTTGTGCAAGGCCGGGTGGCTTTAATTCTGATTCTCCGGGCATTTTCGGACATTCCCGGCCAACAGGCGGATGACTTGGCCGAATCGGGCCGGAGCGTAAAGGGCGAATTAGCGCCCGCTCGACGCTGGAGTTGGGCGGAATGTTCCGGGCCTGCCGGGTCATCCTCCGGGTCTATTTTCTCCGGGTCTTATGGAAGATATAGTAGGAGAGTGTAACGGTGCTCGGCAAGGGGGGGAAGTGTCAGAAGATTGCGTCCTGAGCGGTACGAAGCGTCTCCCTGGGAGGCAGATAATCTTCGCTCCACTCAGGGTGGCAACCGGAAGACCCTGGGTCTGACTATGGGCGCCTATCCACGAGACGCAATGGGAGCACTGGGGCCGCTCCTGATTCAGACATGGCTTTGTCAATCAATATCGGAGCAAAACGATCTGAATCAGGATAAAAGGATGAACCGGATGGACGGGGGCCGTCCGCGGCCACTCATTCTGAGCAGAACGGCAGGCCGCCAAGGTCGGAGCCACCCAAATTCAACTTAAGTTGCAGACTGGCCGGTACGCACCCGCTCAACTGGTTCCCGGTGAGGGTCAGCTATGTCAGGTTGGCGAGGCTGCCCAACTCCGACGGTATTTCCCCGCTCAACTGGTTATCTCTGAGGCCCAGCCATTCCAAGTTGGAGAGGTTGCCCAGCTCCGGCGGTATCTCCCCGCTCAACTGGTTGCCGCGGAGATCCAGCCTTCTCAGGTTGGACAGGTGAGAGAGGAGGCTGCCAAGCCCCGGCGGTATCTCCCCGCTTAATCGGTTTCCCCACAGGTTGAGTCTGACGACGCGGCCATTTCCGTCTGTGCTGACGCCTTTCCATTCGCCAATCGGCTCGTCGCTCAGCCAGTTGTCGTTATTACCCCAGTTGGGGCCATCCGTGGCGTTATAGAGGGCGACAAGGGCTTCACGGTCCGTTTCGGGCGAGGTCTGGGCCAGTGGGGGCCTGGCTGTGGGTGTGGAGCTTTCCTTTGTCGGCGCGGCTGTGGCCTTTGGGGGTGGGTGAGGGCGTTGCCCCGGCTGGTGATGAGGACGCAGCCTGACCGGAGGCGGCGGTAGCGGTGGCGTCGGCCGGTTCCTGTGCGGCGTCGGATTCCACACCGCAGGCCACGACCGCGACCAGCAGAATCAGCGACGGGACCGTAAGGAGTGGGACTAGTCGCAATTCTTTGGGCATTTTGACACAACCCAGCTTCTATTAACCGTCCGCCGGCCCGCGTCGGCGAGCGGCAGGGAGACACGGCTGGATGCTAACACATGCTCAGGATACCCACCAAAATCCTGGCATTCGCCCCAAGGCAATCGCGTCCTAAGTGAGCAGGGCCTTTAGGAGATAGTTTCTTAGCGCCAGCCTGCTTGCAGGCGTTTGCCCTGTATGCCCACCTTCAGGCTGGTTGCCCGTTTCAGCAGGTTGTGAGAGATCTGCCGCAGCGTGGCCAGATTCTGGGGACTATGATCTTTGCGAGCCCTGCTCTGGTCCTCCCGGGATGTGACGTCCAAGCTCCAGTGCAGCGAGTTCTCGATGCTCCAGTGGGCCCGCGCCACCTCCAGCAGCCGCTGGGCCGGGCCGTCCAGGCTGCTCATTTAGTACCTCGGTTGCACTGTGGTTCCTGCGTCCGTCTCACGCCGGCCCACCACCTTGGCCACCGAATGCAATCCGGGCCACTCCCCGCCAGCGCTCAGGTATTCCAAGCAGTCAGGGTCGCTGACGGTCCAGCATTCTCTCCGCTCGATGCGCCCGTGCTCCTTGTTCAGGGTGGTGGCGTAATCATTGGGGGAACGCCGTCCAAGCCCGGTTCCACCGCTCCCTCGAACAGGTCCCGCAGGTCCTGATGCAGCCGTCTCTGGTTCTTTTTGACCGCCAGCACGTAGTCAGCTCCCCGGTCCACAATCCCTTGGGCGATCTCCTTCTGGCACCCCATGGCGTCGATGGTTACGATGCACCCGTTCAGTTCCAGCATTTCCAGCATTTCCAGCAGCCGGAGTATGGCAGTGATTACGTTGGATTTCTCCTCCGTTTTCACCTGCCCCAGGGTCATCGTTTTGGCCGAGGCCCAGGCGCTTACCAGATGGATATCCTGCCTGCCTGCTTGTCGTGGAAGCGGCGCACCGTTTTGCCGTCGATGGCCGCCACCTCCCCAGGCAGCAGGTCGGCCAATACCTGGGTCCATTCATACCCGGGTCCATTCCATGAAGCAATGTTGGAACTGGTCCGGGTCCAGCCTGGAGAACACGTCGGCAAAGGTGTCGTGGGAGGGAATCCCGTTGGGCAGGTCCAAGTAAGATGCGAAACCACTCCTCCTTGCTCTTGCCGAACATCTCCACATGCACCCATAAATCCCGCCGCAGATGACGGCGCAGATAGCAATGGCAATGATGTCCAGCAGTTGATGCCCCTTGCTGCGTCCTATCCGTGGGTCCTCCAGATCCTGAAAGTGGTCCATGACCGACGCGCCCCGCCTATTCACCATCACTCCCCTTCACATCACCCTGTTCTACAACTGGACTCACCCTCGCCAAGTCTGTCACTTAAGACGCGAATGCCCTGTGAGCCCACCTCAGTTTGTTGACATCCGCGAATATACTGGGTTATATTGCATCACTCGTTAAACGAATTGAGTGTAAGTCTAAGAGTAATACTCATCTTTAATCCGAAATCAAACTATATTATTGCGATATACGTTCTATAATACCAAAAATACAATGTAACCCATTGATTCAATAGGAGCAACCAGAAAATCATGAAGACTAACATGCTGTTCAGTTCATTGAGGAACTCACGAAATCGGTTGCTGGCAGGCGGAATAGTTGTTCTCGTATTTCTCTTAGCGTGCGGCTCGTCGGATACATCCACCGTCCCGGCGCCGACGAACACTGCGGCGGCCCAAGCCCCGGCACCCGCCGGCACTGCGGCGGCCCAGGCCCCGGCACCCACCAGCACTGCGGCAGCCCAGGCCCCGGCACCCACCGCCACACGGCTCCCCCTAGCCCCGGTGCCCACGGCCACGGTTGCACCTACCATAGAGCGACCAGCTTGGATGGACCAAGCGAAACATCACAGCGGAATCCTTCCGATGTTAACGTTTAGCGACATCGGGTTCTGTGATGTCCACTACGGAGGTAGCTCCGGCAGCACTCTTAGGCCATGCGGCCCCAGGTTTAACCAGTTGGTGGAGATTAACCCGGTCGTCCTAGGCCAGGTACAAGGTGACCTTGCGGAAAGCTGGGAAGTGAGTGATGACAGCGCCACCTACACCTTCCGCCTGCACGACGCCAAATGGAGCGACGGCGAGCCCGTTACCGCTGCAGACGTCGCTTTCACCCTGGACCGGATCGCGGAGCCCGGTGCCATAAGGGCCAGAACCGCGTCTCTCCGGCGCTACTACGAACCGGGGACCGCCGAGGAGGTGGATCCACGCACGATAAAGATTCCCCTCAAAGCCCCGGCGGTGACTTTCCTGATAAACATGGCTTCGGAGTACATGAAGATTTACCCCAAACACGTAGCAGAGGGGCAAGCTCAGGATGATCTCAACTGCTGTCCAGAGAACTTGATAGGGTCCGGCCCTTGGGTATTTAAGAATTGGGACCGTGGGAGCTCCTACGAATACGAAAAGAATCCCAACTACTTCAAAGAGGGCCTTCCCTACTTCGATGGCTTCAAGGCGTTTGTCGTCACTGATCGAGCCAGAAGCCTTACGGCTCTGCAAGTAGGGCAAGCTTGGACGACCTACGGAGTCGATGCAATACTCGAACCTGCCGATGTGGAGACTCTAAGGAACGATACGGATGGCATAATACAGGGTTGGAACGCACCCGGCGGAATGGGCTCACTTACTATTAGTACCCAGCCGCCGTTCGACGACCCCAGAATAAGAAAGGCTATGACCTTGGTTATTGACCGGGACCAGATTAATGAGAATGCCCACAAAGGCTTTGCCCTGCCAGGCACCATTTTCCCGCTGGGGCAAGACGTAAGCGCTGAAAACTTCGAGGAACTCGCTCTGACAGAGGGCTACCGGCTTCCCAAGGATGAGGACTTGGCCGAGGCCCGAAGGCTCATGGCGGAGGCCGGATTCCCTGACGGTTTTGAGTCCGAAATTCAGAACCACACCTTGGTGCAATCCGTACCCACAGTGGAGGTGCTCACCGAGCAGTACCGGAACACCATCGGCATAGATTTTACGATTCGCACCACGGACCTGCCCACATTCTATGCCCAGTTGAGAGATGGTTCCTATCCGGTGAGTTATACCACCACCGGGTTCCCCGCATGGGATCCGTCCTCCGTTCTGGACCAGTTTTTCGCCCGGCCTGCCCTGCGAAACCCGGATGGCTGGAGTGATCCCCGGATTGATGAGTTAGCCGCACTCCAAGATTTAGCCTTTGATCCTGAAGAGCGCAGGGCTATTTTTAAGGAGATAGTAGACATCCTTCGCAAAGGGGAAAGCCACCACGTGCCAGTTGTCTGGTTTCAGGTACCAGCGGCGTATGACTACCGGATACGCAACTTCGTTCAGCCTCAGTCGGCGGTAGAGTTAACCAAGTTTGAGCATATCTGGTGGGACCCCGACGCGCCGAAACCCAGCAACTAGCCAAAGATTCCGGGTAAATCATGCTGGCGATATTTGAACTGACCACTGGAGGGACGATTGAGGCGGTATTTCGTAAGAAGACTGTTTCTCTTTATACCTACGCTGATATTGGCCAGCATGATGGTGTTCACCTTGATGTGGATCGTGCCCGGCGATGCAGCCATGATGATCCTGACCGGGGAAGGAGAAAGCGGCCAGGTTAAACCGGAAGATTTAGACCGTCTGCGGCACGAATTGGGTCTGGACCGCCCCTTTTACATTCAGTACGGGGACTGGTTAGCGCATGTGGTGATAGGTGACCTGGGTGATTCGATCTGGTACAAAATCCCGGTCATCGATGAACTGAAGGCCAGGTTCCCCGTCACCATGCAACTGGCGGTTATGGCCATGTTGATGGCCTCAATAGCGGCTGTGCCCCTAGGGATCCTCTCTGCCGTAACTCAGGACTCCTGGATCGACTACGGTTGCCGAGTGTTTACCCTGGTGGGGGTTGCGCTGCCCTTTTTCTGGACCGGCATACTGATGGTGTATGCGTTGGCATATTTCTTCAACTGGCTACCCCCCTTAGGCTATGCCAGCCTTTGGGAAGACCCCCTCACCAACCTCCAACAGCTCGTCTTCCCCGCTCTGGCCCTGGCGTTCTACGAAATGGCCTTCACCGCCAGGGTTACGCGGTCCGCAATGTTGGAGGTATTGCGTGAGGACTACATAAGGACTGCCCGCTCCAAGGGTATCAGGGAAAGCCTTGTCATCGGGCGTCATGCCCTGAAGAACGCGGTTCTACCCATCATCACGATATCAGGCTATCAGTTCGGTCGCCTGCTGGGCGGCGTAATAATCATAGAGGTCATTTTCGTAGTGCCAGGTATGGGGACGCTGCTGATAAACAGTATCGTGCACCGGGACTTTGTCATGATTCAAGGGATGATCCTGATGGTAGCGGCGGTAATCCTGATCCTGAACTTGGTGATTGACCTGTTGTACGGGATTCTCGATCCCAGGATCCGCTACCAGTAATCCAATTATCGCCCAGGACCAGATTATGGTATTTATCGAGAGACCGGCACAAGTAGCCTCTCCCATAATTTCTGCTGGCTTGACAGGCATCTCCGGGACGCTTCAGGCAGTGGCCAGTTTCTCGCGCCGGAAACCACTGGGAGCGGTTGGTGGCGCCATCGTAGCTTTACTCGTACTGATTGCCCTCGGGTCCAATTTCAATATTATCCCTCTAGATGATCCCCGGGCAATCAATGGGGGGACATATGAGCCTCCAAGCACTTCCTTCCTTCTGGGCACTGACCAAATCGGGCGCGACATATTGAGCCGGCTATTCCACGGCGCCTGGGTTTCCCTCTACGTGGGCTTAGGCAGCGTATTGATTGGCATAACCGCCAGCTTTGCTTTGGGAATCATCACCACTTACGCAGGGGGGAAGTTTGACCTAGCCTTCCAGCGCGTGGTGGACGCGCTGATGGCCTTGCCCGGCCTTATCATCGCCCTGGCGATAGTCGCCGTTCTGGGGTCCTCGTTGAACAACGTCATTGTAGCGATCGTCATCGGAATGATGGCGCCGGTCATTCGTACCGTCCGATCCCAAGTGTTGTCCGTAAAGGAGATGGACTATATCACTGCGGCCCAGGCTGTGGGCGCCGCTCCTTGGCGCATCGTTTTCCGGCACATCATGCCCAACTGCTTCGCGACCTACCTCATACTTGCTACCTACTATTTGGGGTTTGCCATCATAATCGAAGCCTCGCTGAGCTTTCTGGGAGTAGGCTCCCCTCCCGACATACCTAGTTGGGGTGGCATGCTGACCAGAGCGGCCCAGGAGCACGTTAAAACGTCGCCATTGCTTAGTATTATCCCTGGGCTTGCTATTTTCTTGGTAGTGCTGGGGTTCAATTTTCTTGGCGATGCTCTGCGGGACGTTTTGGACCCCAAATTACGAGGGCGGTAGCAGTAGTCCAACTCTCCGGCGCGCACCTCCTTTACTCGGCTGTCCAGAAAGATGCTATAAGACAGCAAGGTGAGAGCTGGGCGAGCGATGTATCGCGGTGACTTCAAACTGCGATTGAGCCATCGAGATATTCTGGCTATCGCTCCGCGTATTGCGCAAAGTGATTCTGGTGCCGACCTATAGGGTCCGGAATGAGGTTCCCTCGCTCCCTCGAACAGGTCCCGCAGATCCTCGTACAGCCGTCCCTGGTTCCTCTTGACCGCCAGCACGTAGTCGGCCCCCCGGTCCACAATCTCTTGGGTGATCTCCTTCTGACACCCCATGGCGTCGATGGTTACGATGCACCCGTTCAGTTCCAGCATCTCCAGCAGCCGGGGTATGGCAGTGATTTCGTGGTACTTCTCCTCCGTTTTCACCTGCCCCAGGGCCACCGTGTTGGCCGAGGCCCAGGCGCTTACCAGATGGATAGCCTGCCTGCCCGCTTGTCGTGGAAGGGAATCCCGTTGGGCAGGTCCAGGAAGGTGCGAAACCACTCCTCCTTGCTGTTGCCGAACATCTCCACATGCACCCATGAATCCGCGCCGCAGATGACGGCTCAGATAGCAATGGCAATGAAGTCCAGCAGTTGACGCCCCTTGCTGCGTTCTATCCGTGGGTCCGCCAAATCCTGAAAATGGTCCAAGACCGACGCGCCCCGCCTATTCACCATCACTCCCCCTCACATCACCCTGTTCTACAACTGGACTCACCCTCGCCAAGTCTGTCGCTTAAAACGCGAATGCCCTGGCATTCGCCCCAAGGACCGGGCGTGCGGCCAAAGGTTCGGACGCCTGTCCGGCCGGGGGATAGTACTTGCTTCCTCGACTAGCCCGCCAACGCCCTCTCGATCTCCAGGGCGAACCCGATCAGGGCTTCGTCGTCTCCCCGATTGCCCATGATGGATAGGCCGACAGGGAGGCCGTCTACTTCGGCGAGAGGAAGGGAGAGTTGGGGACGGCCAGTAGTGCCACCCATGCAGGTGAGCCGGATGATGCGGACCTGAGAGCCACGCTTGCCCGAGAGGGGTTGACCCCTCGGCGGAGCGACAACCGGAGACGTGGGGAAGCAGAGGATACCGCCGTCAGCCAGGACTTCGTCCAAGCGCTGCCGGACCGTGTCGCGGGTGGCCCTTGATTGCTCCACTTGCGACTGGGTGAATGATGCCACGCTGGTGTACCGCTCGGTGACCATATAGCTAAAACGGGGGTTTACAGCGTCGATCCAGTCCTTCACAGAATCCCATGCCTCGATGGACTGGAGGATGTTCTGCTGGGAGGCCCACCCTTCGACTCCGCTGGGCGCCAACTGAACCGTCTCTGAGGCAGATGCCATTGCGGCTACCCTATCGGCTGCAGGGCGCAGGGCGGCGGCTATCGCTGGTTCGCATTCGTCGAACAGGTCCCCGGCGATCACGACGCGGGAGGGAGTTGCCGGCGTGATGGTGCTGCCGAAGACTGCCCCGGCGACGCGGGCGAAGGTTGTGGCGTCGCGGGCGAACCATCCGATGGTGTCGTAGCTGGGGGCCTGCATCAGTATTCCCTCCAGGGGGATGCGCCCGTGCGTGGGACGCAGTCCATAGAGGCCGCAGAAGCTGGCCGGGATACGCACCGAGCCGCCAGTGTCCGAGCCGAGGGCAAAGTCCACCAGCCCGCCAGCCACCGCCGCCGCCGACCCGCTGGACGACCCGCCCGGGACCCGGCCCGGCGCTCGTGGGTTGACCGGAGTGCCGTAGTGGGCGTTCTCGCCCAGGATGCCTCGGGTCAGTTCATCGGTGTGCGTCTTGCCCACCATCGCGGCTCCGGCGTCCACCAGTGTCTGTATGATCCAGGCAGTGCGCTCCGCCGGTGGGTGCGTGGCCTTCCAGTCGGGGTTGCCGCCGCCAGTGACGTGCCCCACCACGTCGAAAATGTCCTTGGCGGCGAAGGTCAGCCCCGACAGTGGCCCCCCTGATGCGCCCTCCAGATAGGCGTCAGTGTCGGTGCAGAAGGCATCCAGCGAATCGTTCAACGGCAGCCTGTTGGTGGTCATGGCGGCGTCATCTCCATGAAGATTACCCAAAGATTCCCCCTCCCTCTGGGAGAGAGTCAGGGTGAGGGCTAAATTCTGTTGCCGGTTGCCAGTATAGTCCAAGGCCAGCGATCTGGTGCGGTATACTGTCTTGGCAACCCGCAACCGCCGAGGCGACTTATGACCGCCAGAACACAGAACGCCTTTATCCCCTATCAGCCCGATGGGTCCGGTATTTTTTACCTGGAGCAGCCTGACCCGCTGCCTGACGGTATGTATCAGTTTCGCAAGATGGTCCACTCAATGGATATTTTGGTGTGGCGCTACGAGGAACGCGAAGATGTCCTTGTAAGCGGCAACAATGCGGTCTATTACGAGTAGGGCAACCCCCGGGTGCACCGGTCTCCCGACGGCTTCATCGCCTTTGGGGTGGACCGCGACGCGATTCTGGTAGAAAACGGCTACAAGGTCTGGGAGGTAGGGAAGACGCCGGATTGGGTATTGGAGATTGCATCACCTTCCACCGCTTCGGTGGACCTGGGGATAAAGAGAGAAATCTACGCCAGTATCGGCGTTGGCGAATACTGGCGATATGATGCATCAGGCGGGCTATACTATCGTGAGCCGCTGGTAGATGAGTATTTGCAGGACGGGCAGTACCGCCGATTCGACATCCAAGTCTCGGAGGACGGCGTTGTCTGGGCCCACAGCCCTGCAATAAACCTGGATATACACTGGGGCGAAATCAGGTTGCAATACTACGATCCAGTGGAAGGCATATGGTTGCTCGGCTTGAAGGAGGAGCAGGCCGCACGCCGGGAGGAGCAGGCCGCTCTTCAGCAGGAACGGGCCGCTCACCAAGAAACCCAGCGCCGTCTAAGGCAGGTGGAGGAGGAACTTCGCCGCCGAGGGCAGCCTTAATTTGCTACCTCCCGAGAATTGGACTCGGGATGACGGGAAATTCCTCTCGCCGATGATGTGAGAGGCTCTATTCAGGAGGATCACCCGACATGCTGACCGCCGAAGCCAACGAACGCCTTACCCGCGTCGGACCGGGTACGCCCATGGGCGAACTGATGCGCCGCTACTGGCTGCCCGTACGCCCTACGGCGCAACTGCTGGGAGAGGAAGTGATACCCGTCCGCCTGTTGGGCGAAGACCTGGTGCTCTTCCGCTCCGCCGATGGTCAGATGGGGTTGGTCGGCGACCGCTGCCCCCACCGCATGACCGAGATGAGGTACGGCATCCCCGACGTCGGCGGCCTGCGTTGCTGCTACCACGGGTGGATGTTCGATCCCTCGGGCCAGTGCGTGGAAACGCCGCTGGAGGCGGCCCACGATCCGTTCAAGGACCGCATACGCATCAAGGGCTACCCGGTGCAGGAACTGGGCGGGCTGGTCTGGGCGTACATGGGGCCGGAGCCAACTCCGCTGCTCCCTCCCTGGGACCTGTTCATGATGCCCAATTCCATCCGGCAGATTGGCATTATGAACCTGAACTGCAACTGGCTCCAGTGCCACGAGAACACCGGTGACCCCACGCACAGCGTCTATCTGCACGGCAATCTGTTCGAGTACGTGCTGCGGAAACAGGGCAAGCTGGACGAAAGGGCCGCCGACGGCCAGATGCACACCCTCTACTCCCGGATGAACCTCGGCAAGGGCATCGAGTCCCTCTACGTCAACCCCACTCGCTTTGGCATGGAGAAGGGCATCAAGTATTCCAAGGCCCTGGGCGCGGACCGCGACCACACATCCCGCCACGCTACAGTTATCTTCCCCTTTTACACCCAGACCGGAGGCCCTGGAATGGTGCGCCAAGAATTCCAGATACGGGTGCCCGTCGACGATACCAACACCTACCATATCAACTACGGCTGCTACATGGCCCCCGATGAGGTTCCGGTTCCGGTGCAGGAGACCATCCCGTACTACGACGTGCCGCTTTTCGATGACGACGGCAAGCCGATCCTGGACTTCGTGCTGGCGCAGGACGCCCACGCCTGGATTTCGCAGGGGCCCGTCACCGACCGGACGCAGGAACACCTGGGCCGCACCGACCTCCCAATCGTCTTCATGCGCCGCCAGTTCGAGGAACAGATGCGCATAGTCGAGGACGGCGGCGACCCGATGAACGTCTTCCGCGACCCCGGGGTCATGCCCGCTCTGATCCACGGCGGCCACTGGGACGAAGAGGAGGAAGGCAAATCGGCCCTGACCGGGGCGGGCAGCCCGCTGTCCTCCTTCCGCTCCAACTACCACAAGGGCTACGCCATCGACGACGCCGACCGCTACGGCCAAGCCATGCCGCTGGTGGTGGAGATGATGCAGCGGATCGAGGAGGCCCAGGCAGCGTCCAGCGCGTAGGCGGTCCTTCAAGTTCTTATTGGTATCGTATAGCGGGCTCCCCAAGCCGAGATAGTTGAGTAATAATCTCTGTCGCGCCCATTGTTTTGGGAGTTCCTCCTTATGCAGGGAGCACTGACGACAACAAGGGGTGATAGGTAGGGGATTCGCGTTACCCCTGTCTCGGGAGTTCTGGTTGTCCAACCGGACAATCCGCACGGAAATTGCATGAGGGTATGATGTGAAGATTCAAGAGTTACACATTTCAAGGGCCACCTCTCTTAGGTTCGTTTTGCTTCTCCTGGTGGCGTCGACGCCGCTGGTCGGCGTTCTTGGATGCAGTGGGGCCGCACCCACTGCCGAGGCGCCGGTCATCGCGCCACCGCCCACGGTTACCCCCGATCCCCGGGCCAGCGCTGCCAACATGTCCCAGGACGGCAGCATGACGGTCGCCCCGGCATACTGGAGCGGCCCGGCCAACTGGGAACCGGAAGACATTGACAGCCTGCAAAGGGTGACCCAGGAAATGGTTCCACCGCCGTTCCTTCCGAAACACGAACAGGAGTACAGCGGCGCACCTCGGGTTGTCGAGGTTCGGATGGAGGTAGAGGAGAAGGAAATCGAGGTAGCCCCAGGTGTCTTTGTCTGGGCCTTTACCTTCAATGGAACAGTGCCAGGTCCAATCATTGTGGTGCACGAGGGCGACTACGTGGAGTTGACCTTGGTGAACTCATCGAGCAACCAACTGCTGCACAATGTGGACTTCCATGCTTCCAGCGGCGCCCTTGGTGGAGGAGCGCTGACACATGTCAACTCGGGGGAGGTGGTGGTGCTGCGCTTCCGCACCATCAAGCCTGGGGTGTTCGTCTATCACTGCGCACCGGGGGGCACGATGGTGCCTTGGCACGTGGTGCATGGGATGAACGGTGCCCTCATGGTGCTGCCGAGGGATGGCCTGAAGGACCCTGCTGGCAATCCGATCGGCTATGACAGAGCCTACTATATCGGCGAACAGGACTACTATGTGCCCCGGGACGAAAATGGGGAGTTCATGCGATTCGACACGCCGTCGGACTCGTTTGGAGACGACCTGAAAGCGATGGAGACGCTGGTCCCCACTCACATTGTGTTCAATGGAACTACTGGCGCTCTCCAGGGGGATGGCCAGCTGACTGCCAACGTGGGGGAAAATGTGCTTATCGTCCACGCCCCAGCGAACCGCCAGTCGTACCCTCACCTTATCGGTGGACATGGGGACTACGTGTGGGAGCGAGGCAGTTTCAACAATCCGCCGGCGCTGGATCTGGAGACCTGGATGATAGCCGCCGGTTCAGCCGGAGCGTCCATCAGCACCATCCGCCAGTCGGGGACATACGTCTATCTGTCCCACAACCTTATCGAGGCTTTCGTATTCGACGCCAAGGCGATTCTCGTGGCCGAGGGGGAGTGGAACACCGACCTGATGGAGCAGGTCCAAGAACCTGCTGCCACTCAATAGAATCGCTACGGGCGGAGACGGAGGGTGGATGAAACGCTGCTCACCGGCAGCCTTGCACACTGCGGGAAGACGCCTCCGCCCTAACCCTCCCCCGGTGGGCGAGGGAACTATTGAAAGGCTCTGCCTGCTTGCCCAGCTTTGTTGACCGCATTTAATGCGATACCTATAATCCGCGCCAAGCATAAGGGCAAGCGCACATCCATGCGTGACGTTTTGCGCCAATGATTCAGGTTGAAAGCTCAGGAGGCCGATAATGGCAAGCACCCGCGCTCCGTTTCTTTCCTCCAAATACGGCGGCTATTACCATTCGCAGGTCCCCAAGGAAGACGATGAGTTGACCCACGTCGGCCCCGGCACTCCCGCCGGTGAATACCTGCGTCGGTTCTGGCAGCCGGTCTGCTATGCCGATGAACTCGGCGACGTTCCCGTCGGGTTGAAAATTCTGGGCGAAGAATTGGTGGCCTTCCGCGACTTCAGCGGCCGGGTCGGTCTTGTGGAAGCCCACTGCCCTCATCGCGGTACGTCCCTGGAGTTTGGGCTGGTCTCGGAGCGAGGCATCCGCTGCTGCTACCATGGCTGGCTGTTCGACGTCGACGGTACCATTCTGGAGACTCCCGGCGAGCCCGCCGGATCCACATTCAAAGACCGACTGTGCCACGGCGCCTACCCTGTGCACGAATTCTGCGGCACCATCTTCGCCTACATGGGCCCTCCCGAAAACGTCCCTCCCTTCCCCATCTGCGACAGTTGGGAGCGGGAGGGTTTCAAGCTGATACCCGGCCAGCGGTATGACTACCCCTGCAACTGGCTGCAGATCTTGGAAAACGCCATGGACCCGGTGCACACCTCCTTCCTGCACACCATAGTCAGCGGCTCGCAGTTCACCGACGAGTTCGGCGTGGTGCCGGAACTGGACTTCATGGAAACGCCCATCGGCATCATCTACATCGCCACCCGCCGGGTGGGCGACAACATCTGGGCGCGCATGGTGGAGAACGTCCTGCCCAACCTGCAGCAGGTCGCGCCCATCTGGGAGGACGGGAAGGAGACCCACGGGTTCGACGGGCCGATGATGACCCGCTGGATCGTGCCGAGGGACAACCACAGCACCATGCTGCTGGAATTCCGCCATATCAGCGAGGCGGAGGAGAAGGAGCCGGCGTGGTGGGTTGACCGCGAGCAGATGCTGCCGGCACAGCTTCCGATCTCAGATGATCCACGCGAGCAGAAGCTTCAGCCCGGCGATTACGAGGCCCAGATGTCGCAGCGGCCCATCGCTGTCCACGGCATGGAGCACTTGGGGGCCACGGACCGGGGCATCACCATGTTCCGCCGCCAGATACGCCGGGGCATCCGCGCGGTGGAGGCAGGCGAGGACCCGACGCAGGCGCTGGCCCCCGGCGACACCGGCCACGTACCCACCTTCTGCAACGACACGGTGGTCTTCGCACCGGTAGCAGCCACTACCGAGGAGGACGTCAAGCTGATGCGGGAAACGGGGCGCCGCCTGGCCGAGGAGTACGTGGCCACCCGCTCCGCGTCCAACGGCCAGTAGACTGATCCCACATGCAGACCCAGCGGCCCCGGCTCTCATCGGGGCCGTTTTCTTTTGGGCGGTGGTAAATTTGGGCGGTGGTAAACTGGTTTTCGTCAATTTTGCTGAAGGTGCTGGCTTCTATGCGTGCTGTTGTAATCACTGAACCCGGTGGCCCGGACGTTCTGAAGATTCAGGATGTCACCGACCCCGTGCCTGGGCCTGACGATGTGCTGGTGGAGGTCAAGGCGTCGGCCCTGAACCGTGCCGACACGCTGCAACGGCAGGGCGGTTACCCCGCGCCGCCGGGCAACCCCGACGACATCCTGGGGCTGGAATTCTCTGGTGTTGTTGCGCAGGCCGGGGCGCACGTCACCGACCTCTCCGAGGGCGACCGGGTGTTCGGCCTCCTGGGCGGCGGAGGATACGCATCCCGCGTGGTGACGCACTCGCGAATGGCAATGCGCATTCCCGACGGGCTGGACTTCGTGCAGGCCGCTGCCGTGCCGGAGGTTTTTTTCACCGCCTACGACGCACTGTTCAACCACTGTGAGCTGTCCATGGGCGAGTCGGTGCTGATTCATGCGGCGGGAAGCGGAGTGGGAACGGCAGCAGTGCAGTTGGCCCACAACGCGGGCGCCCGCGTGTTCGGCACCGCCAGCAGCGCGGACAAGCTGCGCGGAGCAGCCGAGCTGGGCATGAACATCGGCATCAACTACCGCGAACAGGATTTCAGCGAGGTTGTGCGCCAGCATACCGGCGGAGCAGGCGTCGACGTGCTGCTGGACGTAATCGGAGCCGATTACTGGGACCGCAACCTGGCGTCGCTGGCCCTTCGCGGACGGCTGGTGCTCGTCGGCACCATGGGCGGGGGAGCTGTCGAAGCCAACCTGGGCCCGCTGATGTTCAAGCGACTGCGGGTACACGGAACGGTACTGCGCTCACGGCCCATAGAGGAGAAGATCGCCCTCACCAACCAGATCAAGCGCCACGTCCTGCCGCTGATTGCCTCCGGAGCAATCAAGCCGGTGGTGGATACGGTCTTCCCCCTTGCCGAAGCCGCCGAGGCCCACCGGCACATGGAGAGTAACGCCAACTTCGGCAAGATAATTCTGTCGGTTGATTAGGATGGACGCCATCAGGCAGTGCCAGACAGATTAGCCGCCCGCACGCCTGTCTGCTATCATTAGCCCACTTCATCGAACAGTTATATACAAGCGTCAACGGAGGTGAGTTATGGCAGAAATCTTGGGCATTGGCTGCACCCATTACCCACCGCTGATCACCCCGGACGAAGATCGCGGCTTCCCTATCAACATCACTCTGAACCGCGATGAGCGGCTGCCCGAAGAGCTGAAGAACCCGCTCAACTGGCCCCAGCCGATGCAGGCCGAATACGGCGATGATCAGGGCCTCGCATCAGCCGCTGTCCACCGCGCCAAGCTGGTGGACGGATTCCGGCGCGTCCGCCAGGAGATTCTCGACTTCAACCCCGACTTCGTGGTCATCTTTGGAGACGACCAGTACGAGAACTTCCGGGAAAACATAATCCCGCCCTTCTGTGTACTGGCCTACGATGGCTTCCAGTGCGCACCGTTCACCCGGCACGACGGCACGCCCCGGCGCAACGTCTGGGATGAACCCGCCGACAAGACTTTCACCTATCGAGGGCACCCGGAGGCGGCTCGTTTCCTGGCCGGTGGCCTGCTGGATTCGGGCGTGGATATGGCCTACGCCTACCGCCCGCTGCACGAGCCAGGACTGGCCCACGCCTTCATCAACACTCTGCTCTACCTCGACTATGACCGAGAGGGATTCGACTTCCCTGTGATTCCCTTCGCCGTCAACTGCTATGGAAGGGCCGTGATCAGTAACCGCGGCGGCATCCTGCCCCACAAGGTCAACGGCCAAGCGCTGGAGCCTGACCCGCCCGGCCCGTCGCCCAAGCGCTGCATGGAAGTGGGCGCAGCCGCAGCCCGCGTGCTGCAGGACAGCCCCTACCGCGTCGCGTTGGTGGCGTCGTCGAGCTGGTCTCACGCTTTCCTTACCGCCAAGAATGACTACCTCTGGCCCGACGTTCCTGCTGACCGCGCCCTGTACGAAGAGCTGAAGCAGGGCAACTACAAGGCTTGGCGCACTCGCACCACCTCCGAGATGGAGGCCTCCGGCCAGCACGAGCTGCTCAACTGGGCCTGTATGCTGGGCGCCATGTCCGAGCTGGACGCCAAGCCCGCCAGCATCGAGTTCGTAGAGTCCCGAGTCTTCACCTCCAACAAGGTCTTCGCCACGTTCCGGGCTTAAGTTCCGGGCTTAACGTGACCAGTGATCAAGATTCTCACCCGAGGGAGGGATAGGAATGGCCAAAGATATTGCGATTCTGGTCGGGACCATTGGCGCGGGACTCTGGGTCAGTCCCGACGGCGGGCGAAACTGGGGCCGCGGCGGTGGCATCTGGGGCGACATGAAGGTCTTCGGCCTCAAGGTTGATCCCACTGACCCCGCTGTGGTTTACGCGGGAACCGATGAGGGCATTTTCCGCAGCACGAATCGCGGCAAGGCCTTTGAGCGCCTGGATTCGCCGATGAACTCAATGCAGGTGTGGAACATCGCCGTCAGCCCGTCGGATCCCTCGACAATTTTCGCTGGTACCAGCCCCTCTGCTCTTTTCCGCTCCACCGACGGCGGCACGAGTTGGGAGCAGTTGCTCGTGGATATGGCCGAGGAATGTCCCAACGTCCGCGTTCCCCGCGTCACCGCGCTGGAAGTAGACCCCACCAACCCAAACATCGTATGGGCTGGCGTCGAGGTGGACGGTGTGCGCCGCAGTCTGGACGGTGGCGATACCTGGACCCGCATCAACGGTGGCCTGAACGATCCCGACATCCACGGCATGACCGTGAGCGCGGGCGGTAGCACCACGGTATTCACCAGCACACCCGGTGAGGTCTTTGCCAGCACCGACACCGGTGAGAGCTGGCAGGGCCTGAGCGTGCGCGATACCTTCCCACATCGTTACTGCCGTGGCATCACGATCAAGCAGGACGACCCCAACACGCTGCTGGTGGCCACAGGAGACTCGCCCTTCGGAATCACCGGGTCCATTCAGCGATCCACCGACCGGGGACAGAGCTGGGAGAGGATGGCATTGCCCCAAGAACCCAACACTCCCATGTGGGCCTTTGCCACCCATGCGTCGGACGCTGACTTCATCCTCTGTTGCAGCCACTACGGCCAGATCTATGCCACCGCTGACGGCGGTGACTGGTGGGTCAAGCTGCCCCGCGAGTTCAGCGAGGTACGCGGCATGGCCTGGACGCCCAACTAACGCGAATTTCAACAGCAAGCGCGATCAAAGAAGAGCTGGAGGTACATCATGCCGCTGGACCCGCAAGCGCAAGCAGTCATTGATGCAGTAAACGCCCTCGGCCTCCCTGCCGTGTGGGAGGTCACCCCCGAACAGGCTCGGATCAATGCGGCTGCTCGTCCCCGTCCCGTCGGCCCGGACGTGGCCGCAGTGCTGACCCGCAGCATCCCCGGCCCTGACGGCGACGTTCCCGTTCGGATCTACACGCCGGAGGGTGACGGCCCCTTCCCCATATTGGTCTGGTACCACGGAGGGGGATGGGTCGTGGGCGACCTCGAGTCCGCCGACCCCACTTCCCGGTACCTATGCAAGGGCGCGGGCTGCGTGGTGGTCTCGGTTGACTACCGCCTGTCCCCTGAGACCAAGTTCCCCGGCCCCGCCGAGGACTGCTACGCCGCCACGGTATGGGCCGCTGACAACGCGGCCAGCATCGGCGGCGACGCCTCGCGGATCGCCGTGGGCGGCGACAGCGCCGGCGGCAACCTGGCCGCAGCAGTGTCACTGATGTCCGCCGAGCGCAATGGTCCGGCCATCGTACATCAGCTGCTGGTCTATCCGGTCACCGACCGCAACTACCAGACGACCTCCTACGTGGACAACGCCACTGGCTATATGCTGGCCCGCGACGCCATGCAATTCTATTGGGACGCCTACTTGGAAGACGACGCTGACGCCGACAATCCCTTCGCCGTGCCGATGCAGGCGGAAAGTCTTGCCGGTCAGCCGTCGGCTCTGGTGATCACTGCCGAGTTCGACCCGCTGAGGGACGAAGGCGAGGCCTACGGCCGCAGACTGCAGGAAGCAGGCGTCAACGTCACCGTGACCCGCTACGACGGCATGATTCACGGCTTCTTCGGTATGGTGGGCATTATGGACAAGAGCGGTCAGGCCGTAGACCAGGCCACTGCCGCACTGCGCACCTCCTTCGCCGGCTCCGCTGTCCCTGCTCCGGCTGACGACTAGACTCAACGCGCAAACTCACGGGGGCGCGGAATGGATGTTCCTCTCCGTGCCCTCTGCGTCGAAATCCACTTTTAGGAAGAAAGAACTATGACCACCGCCAATCCCGTCGAGGTCACTATCTGGCAAGACTACACTTGACCCTTCTGCTACGTGGGCCTGGGCAGGCTCGACATCGTCGCCAAGGAACTGGACATCAACATAAACCGCAGGCCTTTCCTGCTGAATGCCGACAAGCCCATGGAGGGCGAGTCACGGCGGATATTCGACGGGGAGACTGAAACCGAACTAAACCCGGCCATGCAGGAACGCGCCCAGAGCGCCGGCTTGGTCATGCGCCGTCCCCAATGGTCGCCCAACACGCTCTACGTTCACGAGACTACTCTGTACGCCAAGGAAAAGGGCCTGGACGATCGTTTCCACCACTTGGCCGCAGCCGCATACTGGGAACAGAGCGCCGACCTGGGCAGCCTGGAGGTGGTCAAGGGACTGGCCGAGGCCGCCGGTCTCGACTGGTCGGATCTGGGGCCGCTCCTCGAGTCCGGCCACTACCGGGACGAGGTGGTGGAGTCCAATGCAACCGCCCGCGCCAGCGGAATCGGCGGCACGCCCACCTACCTGATCGGCGGCTGGCGCAAATTCGGCGACCTCAGCGTCGACGAACTTAAGTCCATCATTGAGGCGGTGAGCCGCTAGGCTCCCCGAAGCTGCTTCATGTCCACCCAGAGTTCCATAGTCGTTGCTGGCGCCGGGATCTTCGGGCTTTCCGGCGCCCTCGAACTGCGAAGCCGGGGTTATTCGGTAACCGTCGTTGATCCCGGCCCGATTCCCCATCCGCTGGCAGCGTCCAACGACATCAGCCGGATGATAAGGATGGATTACGGCGCCGATAAGCTGTACAGCGATCTCGGAGCCGAGGCCATCGAGGGCTGGCACGCTTGGAACCAAAGACGGGGCCGCCCGCTGTACCACGAGGACGGCTTCCTGGTCCTGACCAGCCAGCCGTTGGAAGCGGGCACCGTGGAGCGAGAGTCCTACGATCTGCTCACCGCCGCCGGTTGGCCCTTGGAGCGGATTGACTCCGAGACGATCTCCCGGCGCTTTCCCTTCTGGAACTCCGACCACTACACCGACGGGTACCTGAACCCTCGCGGTGGATGGGGCGAGGCTGGCGAAACCGTGGCGTTTCTGGCCTCCGAAGCCTCTGCTGCCGGCGTGAAAATACGTCCCGGGTTCCGGGCCGACTCGGTGGTGGTCGTATCCGGACGGGCGGTTGGCCTACGCTCCAGCGACGGCGACGAGGTTCGCGCGGACAGCGTTGTGGTGGCCGCCGGAGTCTGGACGCCCCGCCTTATACCGGAACTCCAGGACATGATGACCCCGGTGGCCCAGACCCTGATGTACCTGCGCCCCGCTTTGCCGGAGCGGTTCAGGCCACCATTCTTCCCCCCGTGGGGGGCGGACATTCCCCGTACCGGGTGGTATGGCTTCCCGGCCAATGCGGAGGGAGTCCTAAAACTGGCCAACCACGGCCCAGGCCGCGAAGTTGACGCCGACGCGCCCAGGGACGCCGACCCGGCCGTCATCGAGTCCTGCCGGGAATTCCTGTCCCACTCGCTGCCGGAGTTGGCCAACGCGCCCTTGGCCGGCAGTCGGGCCTGTTTCTACAACGACACCTGGGACGCCGACTTCTACATCACCCGCCACCCGGAAATCGAGGGCCTGACCGTGGCCACCGGCGGCAGCGGCCACGCCTTCAAGTTCACCCCCGCTCTGGGCCGAGTGACAGCCGACATTCTGGAAGGCCGCCCCAACCCATACGCCGATCGTTTCGCTTGGCGGCCAAGAGGGGAGTCCGCCGGCGAATCGACCCGTTACTCAGGAGAGTGACTGGGCTGACGCCAATACGTTATTCCTGTGAGGCCGGGATTCCGGTGCCGTTGAGCAAATCCCGTCTGTGGGGCGGATCGCCGTCTCCACTGCCCGCCGATCCCGGAAATGACGGTGTAGAGAGCCAGCGTTCGAGCCGCTAACCCCAATTGGGGCTGGGCTCGAACCTCTTGAGCTCCGGCATCACCTCCGAGGCGAACAGGCGCATGCTCGCCTCTGCGTCTTCGATAGGCATTCCGCCGTAGCTGAAGGCAGCCACCAACGAGTCGGTGCCGGTGTAGCCGTGGATGTCCATCACCTTCTGATAGCACTGCTCCGGCGTACCCGTCACCTGCAGGCCGACGAAGAAGTCCTGCACGTCGTTGTCGCCGTAAGTGTTGATCTTGTCGGTGAAGTTGCCGTAATACTCGTAGCCCCGCGTCGTCTTCAGGTGGTCGCTTCGGAACTCGTAGTGCTTCATCACCGAATCCCAGTAGGCCCCAACGTAGCGGCGGGACATCTCAGCGGCTTTCTCCTCGTCCTTGTCGCAGTAGCCGAATGTGACCACCACCGGCGCTGGCGGCTCTTCCTCGTTGACCTCCTGATAGGTGGCCCGGTAGGACGCCAGCTCGGCCTGCACGTCCCCCCAAGGCTTCTGCGGAATGATCAGCACGCCCACCCCCAGCTTGGCCAAGATGATGCTGGACTCAGGCGAAATGGCCGCGGCGTATGTCCGGCCCTGGAAGGACCGGAAGGGATTGGGGCGTATTTCCACCCGCGGCTGCCGCACGTATTCCCCATCGAATTCGGCGAACCCTTCCTCAAGAGCGCCCACCAGCATCTCCGCCGATTCGTTGAAGCGTTTCCGCGACTCGCCCATATTCAGCCGGAAACCCTCGTACTCGACGCGGGCCAGCCCCCGACCGACGCCGACGACCACCCGCCCGTCGCTGAGGTTATCCAGCATCACGAACTCTTCGGCCACACGCACCGGGTCGTGCCATGGCAGCACCACGACCATAGATCCCAGCTTGAGCCGTTCCGTCCGGCCGGCCATGTAGGACAGGAACTGCAACACGTCAGGGCACATGGTGTAGTCGGTGAAGTGGTGCTCCACGCCCCAAATGGACTCATACCCCAATGGCTCCGCCAAGTCAGCCAGCCGCAACTCGTTGCGGTACACCTCGTAGTCCGACAGACGCTTGCCCGGATTCTGGAACACCGTAGACATACCCACGTGCATGGCTGACCGTCCTTATTTGGTTAGAGGCCAATATCGATGCTGTGCCTAAAGAAACTATCTCAGCAGTTTCTTGGAATCAGCGCTGTCGGTCCCGGCCAATGAATATGACCTAGAGGGAACGCTGTAGGAATTCTGCTGGGGTCAAAATCGCGATCCCATGAAATGGGTTGTGAACGAGCAAATCATTGTCTCCGGTGATAATGCACCCCGCACCGCCGTTAAGCGCTGCTTCAAGCACTCGGTCATCTTCTGGATCGCGACAAACTTCGACCTTCTCCGAAATGGTAACCAATTCTCACTTTCTGATCAAAGCCCGAAGAAACATTGTTCGTTCTTTGTGGGAAATAAATCTGTCTAACTTGGGACGCCCCAGCACAATGGTGTTCGTATCAAAGACGAAGCGATTCACTCTTCGTGAAGGATGACAGGAGGATTTCGGGAGTGAGCCCTCCCTCCCTGGCGTTCTTGCCGACTTCCAGCATGACCTCCTGCAGCAGCCTGTTACCGTAGGTGGCCTCTCGCAAGCTGAAATTGACCAGCAAGTCCAGCTTGCGGCGTTCCTGGGACGATGCTGATCGGTAGGCTTCTGCGACGTCGGGGTCTGCGGTAACAGTAACTTCCTCTGACATCAGCGGATCTTCCTAGTCGTCACCGGGCAGGTTGCCAGCCACGTCGACGCGCAGCTCGTCTTCGAGCCGGCCCCGAACGCTCTCGCTCAGGACGCCGCACTTGAACAGGTTGCTGACCAGCGTGTTGTGCATCTCGCGCTTGAAGAGCTGGCGGAACAGCACGAAGTCGCTGCTCTGGGCCTTGTCGCGGCGCAGCTTACGGATGTTGTCGATCTCGTGGTTGTTGAAACCCATGTGCAAGTAGGCTTCCTTGGGGAAGCCGCCGGTCAGAGTGTTGCGCAGGAAGTGGATGGTGAAGTCCTCCATCTCTTCCCGCTCGTCGGGCGACAGCTCCTGCACCTGCTCCGGCAGGCTGAGCATCCCGAAGCCCATGTGCCTCGATTCGTCTCGCAGGATGAGCTTGCAGCCTTCACGCAACAGCTCGTCCTTGGCCGTCTCCGCCAGCATCTTGAACAGGGCAACGGCGAAGGTCTCGCCCACCAGTTGCAGGCCGATGACCTTGATGTACCAGCGAGGGTCTCCCAGGATGTGGTCGAACAGTTCCTGACCTACCTGAGACTGGCCGTATACCTGTCCCACCCGCCCGTGCAGGTAGCGCTGGAAGAACTCGGTGTGCCGTGCCTCGTCCATCACCTGGGTGGTCATGAAGAACTTGGTGTCAGCATCGGGAAGAACGTTGGCCAGTTGCGAGCACACCAGCGTCGCCGCATGTTCGCCGTGTAACAACTGGCTCAACCGCCAAGCTGAGAAGAGCCGGTTCATCTCTCCCTTTTCCGCGGCGTTCATCTTGTGCCAGTAGGGCGAATCGTAGATGTCGATCAGCTCATCGGCGACGAACCCCTGCTCCAGGTCAACCGGCGTCTCCCAAGCGATGGCGGTGGAGGCGTTCCACTGATCGCGCTTGGCATTCTCGTACAGCCGCCGCATGTCCTCCCTCTGAACGTCATGGTCATGCAGATAGACGGTGTCATATTGGGAGTGCACAACGTGAGCCGGGCCGCTCCACAGCTCCATAGCTTCACCTCAGGGGGATGGGGGCAATCAACAATCTATAGGCATGGTATCGGCGCCCGTGGCGAATGTAAACTGCCGGGGGCCCTTTCGCAGGGCAATCGCGTCTCAACTGGTCGAGGCTCGCAGATGTTCGTAATTCCTGCTTTCGCGGGGATGACGGTGCCAACATCCACCTGCGCTACAGCGCTACGTCCGTGTCTACCGCCTCGCCATGGCGTTGCGCGGACTCTTCCGCCGAACTGCTGCCGGTGCGCCTGGGGTCTTTCCCGCGAGATTCGACGGGTGAAATCGTTTTCGCTGCGGAACGTATCCAGCGAGCGGTATCTTCAGGAAGCCGCGTGGTCCGGGCGACGGGCGACGGGCGGCACAGTCCGCGGTCGCCCCGATGTGCGGCACCCAGTTCAGCAATCCTTGGCGGCCACTTCTGAACAATCATAGGCGGCCAGCGCCTCCCGTACCTCCTCCCAGGTATCGGGGGCTGGCTGCCTGCCCCAGCCGTCGTAGTGCACCAGGTCTTCCAGTGGCAAGCGGTCACGCCAACCCGCCGACTGTAGCAGCGGACTTGGAGGAAACTCCAAGGGATACCCCAAGCAAAGGTAGGCCACCGGTACTATGTGTGGAGGGATGCCCAGTATCCGGCGAAGTTGGGGCAGCTTCAGAATACTCACCCAACCCACGCCCACTCCCTCGGCCCGCGCTGCCAGCCACAGGTTTTGCACGGCGCAGCAGGTGGAGTAAACGTCCGTTTCCGGCATGGAGTTCCGGCCCAGCACTTCCTCGCCCCGAGTGGGGTCGCAGGTAATGCACAGATTGACCGGCGACTCCATAATGCCTTCCAGCTTCAATGAAAGGTATTGAGAGCGGCGAGAATCGTCGAAGAATTGGGCGGCTGCATGTCGCTCCCGCTCGAACAGTTCCTTGACGCGGCCACGCGTCTCGACGTCGCTCACCAGTATGAAGTCCCAAGGCTGCATGAAGCCCACTGACGGCCCATGGTGGGCGGCCCTGATGATGCGGGCCAGCGTCTCCGGCGGCACCGGATCATCTCGGAATACCCGAATGTCTCTTCTCTCGTAGATGGCCCGGTAAAGTCCGAGGCGCTGCTCCGGGGGAAATTCGGCTCTTGTCATTCTGCATACCCCGTGTTGACCAAACGGTTGGCCAAACGCTGAAAAATAAGAAACCCCCGTCCTCTTCCAGGGCGGGGGCATTGATGGCGCAACTGCCTGCCCGCTCAATCCACGAAGCGGCTGGACGATGCGCGGCAGGTCTCCTGACTGATGGGTCCACGTCCGCCGGCGCCTTCCCGCCTGTGAGCAGGCAGTGGCTGGCCTTAGCCATGCCGGAGGACTTCCCAATTACAGTGGCGGGCCCGTGCCGGAATTTCACCGGCTTCCCTATTCTCTCGGCAGTCTCGCAAGCAGGACTGCCAAGCACCGCACGCTATTCTGTTTCCGCCACTCACACTAGGGCAGGCAAGGTCAACTGTCAATATCGCCCGGATGTGGGTCAGGACGCCTGCAAAGTCCTTGAGAGCCCGTCTTTCTACAAGCCAAGGACTAACGGCTGGGCGTTTGAACGACTTTTGCAATCATCTTGGACGCGGGCAATGGGATGCTGGTAATTGGCGCGTCAACTGGTACAATCGCTGAATAATCAGAGGATTGAGTCACCGCAGGGCGCTTGAAATAAAGCTCAATATCCTTTCTGGGACAAGGTTCATAAATGCCTGGCGAGGGCAGGCATGAAAGCTGGCGGCCCTTCCCATAACTGATGTGCAAGGCGAAACTCAATCGGCAGGGGGTGAACAATGGCCACGCTGCAACAAAATCACGCGTATAGAATGGGTGAGCGCTACGGGCAGCACCCCGACGACAACGAGTATCCCGGCACCCTGATAATTGTCGAAGGCATTGACGGCTCCGGCAAAAGCACCCAGATTGACCTTCTGCAAAAGTGGCTCAGGAGCCGCAACTTGGTGACAGTGTTCACCGAATGGAACTCGTCGCCCATCGTCAAGCGCACCACCAAGCAGGCAAAGGTGAATGAACTGCTCACGCCGATGTCCTTCAGCCTGATCCACGCCGCCGATTTTGCCAGCCGCGTGCACGCGCAGATTCTGCCAGCGCTGCGGGCGGGTGCAGTTGTGCTTGCCGACCGCTACGTTTACACCGCGTTTGCCCGAGACTCAGCTCGTGGCGTCAACCGGGACTGGGTGCGGCGTATTTACTCCTTTGCGGTGCAACCCACTCTGGGCCTGTACTTCCGGGTTCCCTTGGACGTGTCCATCGAACGGCTCAATGCTGGCCGGGAGGAGTTGAGGTTCTATGAGGCGGGCCAGGATATGGGATTTTCCAACAACCGGGAAGAGTCCTTCCGCATCTTCCAGAGTAAACTCCTCGACGAATACGAGGAGATGACCGAGGAGTTTGGGTTGTTGACGATCGATGCAACCCTGCCCATAGCGGTGCAACAGCAGCAGGTGCGGCGTTACGTGGAGCCGCTTATCGAAGACACCCTGGAATTGAACGGGGAGAGCGTACCGGAGGCGCTGGGCAGCGCCGGGCTGTCGGGCCGCTACATCACCGCGCCGGCGAGGCGTCGCCTCACCGAGCAGGACGTCATTCGCCAATAACAGTGAAACCGGATAGTTTCGCCGAGTAACAGCGGGAGCCGTGCCATGAACACATTGAGCTTCTACGGCCACACTCCGCCAAAGATGGGCGAGGAGCCCATTCCAGGTCGCCTTATCGTAATTGAGGGGACAGACGGCGTGGGCCGTTCCACCCAAATTGCGATGCTGCAGGAGTGGCTGGAGGCAGAGGGCTTCGCCGTTCTGGTCACCGGGTTCCGGCGCTCGGAACTGGCTGCCTCCGGGATTGACCGGGCGATGCGCGGCAACACCCTGGACGCCCTCACCCTGAACTTGTTCTACGCCACCGACTTTTGGGACCGCTTGGAAAAGAGCATTGTGCCGGCCCTCCGCACGGGTATGGTGGCCCTCGTCGACCGGTACATCTTCTCAATCATCGCGCGGGCCAGGGTGCGCGGCGTGCCGTCCGGATGGTTGAACGACGTGTTCGAGTTCGCTGTTGTGCCCGACCTCGTGCTCTACTTGGACGTGGACGTGGAACATCTCCTGCCTCGGGTTCTCTCCGTTCGCCAACTGGACCACTGGGAATCAGGTGAGGATTTCCTGCGCGGCCCTGATCTGTACGACAACTTCATTCGGTACCAGGGATCCCTGATTGAGGAATTCCGCAGCCTCGCCAAAGAGCACAATTTCGTGACAGTGGATGCCAGGGGCAGTGTGGGTCAGGTTTTTCACGCTCTCCAGAGTGAAGTGAAGGAAGCGCTGAAAGGAATGGGAGTGGAATAGCTCAAGCAACTTCCTCCCCTGCCACGAATCCCCGGCCACGAATCGATTGACGGCCAGTTCGCAACGGCTTTCACAGCGAGGTGCCATCCATGGCTCATCATCCCCTCTCTCCTCCCGGCGACGACGACACGCCGGGGCCTTCAACCGCGGTCGGCCCTGATGCCGCACCCAATCCGCCTGTGGCCGCGCAGAGGCCCCACAGCTTCACCTGCCATGGCGTCACCATTGAGGACCCGTGGCACTGGCTGCGCGACCCCGGCTATCCAACCGTCGATGACGCTGACGTGCTGGCATATCTTGTGGCCGAGAACGAGTACTTCGAGGCCGCGATGTCGCCACACCGGGGGTTGATAGACACGATCTTCGAAGAGATCAAGGCCCGTCAACAGCCTGACCTCTCCAGCGTGCCCTGGAAACGTGGCGGCTGGTACTACCAGTGGAGCTTCCAGGAGGAAAGCCAGTACCGCGTGTGGCGGCGCTGGCCGGCCGACAGTCCCGGCGCGCGAGAATCGCCGCCTGCCAATGCGGAGACAATTCTGGACGAGCCTGCGCTGGCAGAGGGTTCTGAGTACTTCCGCCTCGGGTCGATGTCGGTGAGCAACGAAGGCTCCCTGCTCGCCTACAGTATCGACACCGACGGCTCCGAACGGTACAGGATAGTGGTCAAGGACCTGGACACCGGGGAGATGCGGGCAGACGAAATCGAGGGCACCATCGGAAACGCAGTCTGGGCGGCAGACGACGCATCGTTTTTCTATACGGTCGTGGACGAGAACTGGCGACCGTGGCAGGTGCGGCTGCACATGCTCGGACAACCAGTGGAGCGCGATTCTGTTGTCTACGAAGAGGCAGACTCGGGTTTCTTCGTTGGCCTGTCGATTACCACGTCCAAGGAGTACATCCTTATCGGCGCTGGCGACCACGTCACTTCGGAAGTACGTCTTATACCCGCGTCGGATCCCGGCTCCGGCCCAGTCGTGGTCTCTCCCCGCCGTGCCGCTCACGAGTACTCGGTGGACCACCAAGGCGACCGCTTCGTCATCCGAACCAACGACAGCCACAAGAACAATCGCTTGGCGACAGCACCCGCAGACGACCCGGGCGAAGGGTCCTGGACGCCGCTGGTGGATGCCTCTGACTCGCACTACATTCGGGAGTTCAAAGCGTTCCGGGACTTTATTGCCGTAGAGGAACGCATAGACGGTCTGGACCAGGTTCGCCTGATCGACCGCGCCGGGAACTCCAGCTATATGCCGTTCCCCGAGTCGGCGTACATGGCTCACCTGGACACCAACCCTGAATTCCGGACCGGCACGCTGCGCGTGGAATACTCGTCGATGGTTACGCCGACGACCGTATTCGACTATTACGTTGACGCGGACGAACTCGAGGTTCGCAAGGTGCAGCAGGTCCCCAGCGGGTATGACGCCGCTGAATACGTCACCGAGCGGGCACTGGCCACAGCCCGCGACGGCGCGCAGGTTCCCGTGTCCATCGTCCGCCACAAGGAAACCCCGGTCGACGGCACGGCTCCCCTGTACCTCTACGGCTACGGCGCGTACGGCTTCGCCATGCCGCCGTCGTTTTCCACTACGCGGTTGTCCCTGCTGGACCGGGGCTTCATCTTCGCCATCGCACACATTCGCGGAGGCGACGACCTGGGATACCACTGGTATGAGGCCGGAAAGCTGGACAGGCGCACCAACACTTTCAACGACTTCGTGGACGTCGCGCGCCACCTGACAGAGCGGGGATACGGTGTGGAGGGCCGCATTGCCATCTCCGGGGGCAGCGCCGGCGGCCAGCTCATGGGCGCGGTGGTGAACCAGGCCCCGGACCTGTGGGGCGCAGTTGCCGCCCACGTTCCCTTTGTAGATGCGCTCAACACGATGCTGGACGACACCCTGCCCCTGACGCCCATCGAGTGGCCGGAGTGGGGCAATCCCATCGAGGACAGAACCGCTTTCGACTACATCCGGTCATATTCGCCGTATGACCAAATCAAGCCGCGAGACTATCCTCCGATCTTTGTGACTGCGGGGCTGAACGACCCCAGGGTCACCTACTGGGAACCGGCGAAGTACGTGGCAAAGCTGCGGGCGTTGAAGACGAACGCAAACCCGCTGCTGCTCAAGACCAATATGGGCGCCGGCCACGGCGGCAGGTCGGGGAGATACGACCGGCTGTACGAAGTGGCGGAGGAGTACGCATTCATGCTTGCGAGCATGGGACTCTTGAAGTAAACGCTCATCCGCGACAGAGTTTGTCCAAGATCAAGAATTGACTCCGGTGCTTGCCGCACTGGCACAGCCAGTGGTACAAACGGCGGGACGGAATAAGAGCGATCGCACTATAGGAGAATGACATGGCCCGCTTGGAAGGAAAGGTAGCCGTCATCACGGGGGCCACAGGTGGCATCGGTCGGGCCGCAGCAAAATTATTTGCCGACGAGGGTGCGCGAGTGGCATTGGTTGACCTCAATGAAACGGCTCTCCAAGAGACCGTGCGGTCAATTGGCGAGGACAAGGCCAGCTACACCGTGGCCGATGTTACCCAGCCCGACCAGACCCAAGCCTACGTCGACGCCGCCGTGAATCGCTGGGGCGGCATCGACGCCCTGCTTGCCAACGCGGGCATCGAGGGAACCCTCGCTCCCATACCGGATTACCCGGTAGACGTCTTCGACCGTGTCATGGCGGTCAATGTGCGCGGGGTATGGCTGGGCATCAAGTACGTGGTCCCGGCAATGCGCGAACGGGGTGGTGGCAGTATCGTGATCACTTCATCCACCGCCGGCATCGGCGGATCCCCCGAGATGTCGGCATACAACACCAGCAAGCACGCCGTTATCGGCCTCATGCGCACCGCTGCGCTGGAGAGCGCTCCCTCGGGCATCAGGGTCAACACCGTCAACCCGTCACCGATTGAGACCCGAATGATGCGCTCGATCGAGGAGATGCGCGTCGCGGCGTTCGACGATTCCACCGTAACCGTTGAGGTGGCGAAACAGTCATTCGCAGACCGCATACCGCTGCAGCGGTACGGAAACCCGGAGGAAGTGGCCCGAATGATGCTGTTTCTCGCCAGCGACGACAGCAGCTTCTGCACGGGTGGCGTCTACATGGTGGACGGCGGCAGGTCCGCAGGCAGCCGGTAGCTGTTCCCTCCTGCATCAAGGCCAGCAACCGTGGCCCCCTTTCGGGTTCTATACTGTCCAATGTACAGCGGTATTTTGACGTCCTTTGCCCAAGGGAAGACATCCCAAGCCCCACTCTGTTGGTCTGATATAGGGGACGGTCACAGTTGCGGGTCTTGATCATTGGGGCCAGCGGATTCATTGGGCAATACTTGGTGCGCCGCCTGAGCGGGACACTTGGCCACGAGGTCTCTGGCACATTCTTGTCCCGCGCTCCGAGAGACGACGTCAACTCCTGGCACCGGGTCGAGCTGACCGATGCGGCTGGATTGGAACAGGTATTCCGTTCATCCCGGCCCGACGTGGTGCTGCATCTTGCGGCCATCGCAGACGTTGGAAGGGCTGAAAGAGACCAGGAGCAGGCCACGGCAGTCAACGTGATCGCCACATCAACGATAGCCCGGCTATGCCAGCAGCAGGGAGCCAAGCTGGTCTTCGTTTCCACCGAGTATGTATTCGACGGCAGGCGGGGATTGTACCGGGAGGACGATTCTCCGAATCCCACCACTCATTACGGCCGGACCAAATGGGAGGCTGAGCAGGCAGTTGCGAGGCTGGCCTCCCACTTCAGCATCCTCCGCACCAGCATCGTCTATGGCTGGCCCGCACAGGGTCAGCGAAATTTCGTCCCCTGGCTGCTCGAGCGTCTTCGCAACGGCCACCCGTACTACGGTTCCGCCGAGGTATTTCGGACGCCGGTTTACGTTGAGCACTTGGTTGACGGCATAGCAAGATTGGTGGAGGAGGATCACCTCGGCATCCACCATGTCGCAGGCAGAGACTGGGTGAGCATGTATGACTTCGGCGCAGCCGTCGCCGAGGGGTTCAACCTGGATCGCGGGTTGGTGATTCCGGCGGATACTGCTCCGGGGGAAACCCGGGGCGCTGACTCCCAGGATGACACTGGTGAGGCCCAAAGCCTCGACATGCTGGGGCTGGACTGCGCTAGGACGATGCATCTGCTGGGCTTGGCTCAACCGGGACTCCGTGAAGGAATCGCGACGATGCGCTCAGTAGCGCCGTAGGTAGCGGCACCAATATAGACCATGTGGCCGTGCCGAAGTTCCAGAAGAATGTCAGCTCAAGTGTTCAGCAAAATCTCATCTGTTTAGCCCTTTATGGCATCAGATGATGACGGTGCGGGCGTCACCCAAGGGCGCACCGCCGGTGTATTTTCACCCTCCCTAACATTTCCCTGCCGTGTTCCTGCTGATATCCAACTTACTTACTATCTCTCGAATGAACACCAATTTCCTCCCCGCCCTCTAAAGAAACGCAGCTTCCGCGGTGGAGTGGCCGCTGACTTGCCGCCTCCCCCGGCGTTACATTGCTCTTTTGTCAGCCACAAATCCAGCGAACTGATCGACAATTGCTGGCCCGGGAACTGCGGCCCAAGCGGGAACATCAGCCGGACGGCCACCTGGGGGCTTTAGGGCGCCGTTGCCATGCAAACTACCGCAATGCTGTCCGGGTCGGGCCATTGAGAGGGTCCTCTTGGTTTCTTCGTGTAAAGTAGTGCCAGGGCCAAAGTTGCCCACGGCGACCACAAGCTGAAACTTCAGGAGGACGGCCATGACAGAACTGGCGGACTATGCCAACAAATATGAGACGGTCAGCGTGCAACGGGAGGACGGGATTCTACAGGTCACCTTCCACTCCGGCGATGGGAGCCTCCTCTGGGGCGAGGCCTCTCACCGTGAGCTCGGTTACGCCTTTGCCGACATCGGCGCAGACCCGGACAACAGGGTGGTCATCCTCACCGGCACCGGCGAAGACTACTGCGCGGATTTCGAACCCAACCGCCCCACCCGGCGAATGCCAAGGGACTGGGACAAGACATACTGGGAGGGCAAGCGGCTGCTGATCAACCTGCTGGAGATCGAGGTTCCGGTCATTGGCGCGGTCAACGGTCCGGCGACCATCCACGCCGAGATTCCGGTGATGTCCGACATCGTCCTGGCGTCGGAGACCGCCACCTTCCAGGACGCTCCCCACTTCCCGCGCGGCGTTGTCCCCGGCGACGGCGTCCACGTGGTCTGGCCTCTGCTGCTGGGACAGAACAGGGGCCGCTACTTCCTGCTGACCGGGCAGACGCTCTCGGCCAATGAGGCTCTGGACCTGGGTGTGGTGGCCGAAGTGATGCCCAAGGACCAGCTGCTGCCCCGCGCTTGGGAACTCGCCCGGCAGCTGGCGGAAAGGCCGCCCCTGACCCTGCGCTACAGTCGCGTCGCGCTCACCCTGCAACTGAAACGGCAGATGCAGGACATGCTGGGATACGGCTTGGCCATCGAGGGCCTCGCGGCGGTCGACGTGTCGCTCTCTCAGGGCTGATACCGGGGACGATTGCCAAGTCCTTGAGAATCCGTCCATCGACAGGCTCAGGACCAGAGGTCTGGAGCCTGTCGATGGACTTGCAATCGTCCTGATCGAGGGAGGGGTATGGCGAGTGATGCGTATGGGTCACTGCCCCCGCAGCCGTCGCAACTCCGCTTCGAGGGCTGCCGCCCGCGCCTCGGCCCCCTCCGCCCGCGCCTCGGCGGTTTCTGCCCGGTTTTGCGCCGCTTGCACTTCGAACTGCAATTCCTGCGGTGTTGGCAGAAACCCTCCCGTTGCCGGATCGCGGAGCTTCAAGGTCCCGTTATACCAGCACAGATCCAGCCCCAGCATTTGGCTGTGGCCCCATATCAGGCCGTCCGGATCGCGGTTGATGGGGACCGGCGTGTACTGTTCTCCAGTCAGGACATCGCCGGCCAGGGCAGCGTCGTGAAAGCGTCCGCCGGTGCGGTCAAACCGCCAGTATTCCAGCACGCCGTAGGCCGCGTATCCGTCCCGCTTCACCGTGTAGTCCCGGCGGCCGGTGCTGCGGGATGCCACCTCCAGCACGAAGTCGGGAGGCTTGCCCACCTCGCTAATGACGTACCCGTTGCGGACCACTATGGTATCGGGATTGACGCCGAAGGTTACCACGCAGTCGGGGGCGAACTGCTCCATTTCATTGGCGGGGTCCTGCCGGAGGTATCCAGCACCGGAAATCAGAACATCGCTTCTGTTGGCGAAGTGGGCCTCGAGCATGGCGTCGAATGATGTTGCACTCTGCCACTGTTCCATATCGAGCTCTCGCGGCGGATCGGGCAGCGGCTCCAAGTGATCATACTCGCCCCCCTTGGGCGCCTTGGCGGACGCGCTCCGGCTAGTCATGGTCAGACTCTCTATCGGGAAGGTTGATTTAACCCCGGCCCCTTTACTTTCCTGCCTTGTTATGCCACGAAGTTTATCATAGCGTCCCGGCGCCGCCCCTGCCTGACTCGTGGCGTCGTTATGGTAAGATGACGCCACACCAAAACTTTCGGAGGAAAAATAATGCCAGCCGATGTTGGACAGCCTGCCCCGGAACTCGGCCTCTATGACTTCGACCGGCAGGTTCGCAACCTGGCGGACCATCGCGGCCAGACCGTGGTCCTGGCCTTCTTCCCCGGTGCGTTCACCGGCGTCTGCACCACCGAGATGTGCAGCTTCCGCGACCGCGCCGACGCCTTCAACTCCATCAACGCCACGGTTTACGGCATCAGCGTCGACGGGCCCTTCTCCCTGAAGGCCTGGGCCAACGAGAACAACCTCAACTTCCCGCTGCTCAGCGACTTTAACCGCACGGCGGTCAACGCCTACGGTGTGACCCTGCCCGGACTGGCCGGCATGGAGGGCTACGTCGCCTCCCAGCGCGCCGTCTTCATCGTCGACGGCGAAGGCGTGATCCGCTACAAGTGGGTCGGCGAGTCTCCCCTCAACGAGCCGGACTACGACGAGGTACAGCAGGCCGCCGCCGCGCTCGGCGGGTAAAAATACCATATCGCGAAGGCCGTGATATTCCCGTAGGGGCGCACAGCCGTGCGCCCTTATTGTCGTATCCGGGAGCGCTTATGAGGGCGGGAGACAATGCGCCCGGCTGTGCGTCCCTTCGCCACTGCACGCCTTGGCAGGAATAGCTGGTTGCGGCTATAAAGAGGCCAGTAGCACCCAATGCTTTAGGAGAACCAAAAAGAGTCAACTCACTCTGCAGCAGGAGGGGAATGATGGCTATCACCGTCGACGAAATGTTGGACCTTCTGAGTTTTGCCAGCACGGAGCAGCTGAACGGCAACGCCAATCACGGGCCCATGGCCTCGGAGGCGCTGTTCGCCCTCGGCAGGGAGGAAGCGGTTCTCCCTTGGGTCGAGGAGTACAGAGGCCGCTTGATTGATCGTCCCTCCCCTTCGCTGCCCATCTCATCGTTCGATTGGCAGGAATCATTGGGCAAGCGCGACCGGATGGGGGACTGGATAGAGTTCTTTGAGCGCGAGTTGCAGTCGGCCTCCTGGCAGGAGGTTGTCAGAAAGTGGGTGCCCCGCTTGGCCCCGGCGGTTATGGCGGCCGCCACCCACGGCCTCATTCGCACCAGCCACGCTGCCCGCAGCCTCTCAGCCGCAGAGACGCCCCAACGCACTTACGAGCTGGCCCAGGGCTTGGGGTACTGGGCGGCCCGGTATTACACTCTCCCCGGAACTCCCACAGCGGCCAACGACGGCCATACGCCGAGAAGCGCCCTTGACCACGTTGAACGGCTCCACGGACCGGACTTCGACGGAACGGGGTCCATCATCGAGCAGATCAAGGGGCTGGAGGACCAGCCGGAGTTTGGCCCGGTCATCGACTTGGTGGACACGTCCGGCGACATCTCCAGCTTCATTTCCGGCATTACCGAGACCTTCGCGGGCATTTATTTGGCCAGTTCCAAGAACCTGGTAGCCTTCGTGCACACGGTGACGGCCCCAAGCGCCCTGCGCATGCTGGCGCCATACTTGGACGACGCTGACGCGCGCCAAGCTGCCCGGTACGCCTGGCAGGCGTGCGCGGGGGTATATTCTTGGTACTCGACGTTACCAGCCCAAGACACCTCGGGCCTTGAGGCTCAGACGGAAGACCACAACGACCTGATCGACCGGGCGGTGGCGGCGGGCGGCGCCCACTCGATCAAGTTCACCGAGGCTTGCCTGCGGGAGTACGCCCTGAACCCCAACCCCGTTTACCTGGTGGCCGCCCGGGACGCGACCCAACGGGTGGGGCCGATTTAACTGCCCACAATCAAGAAACAATTTCACCCAAGCAGGTCTTGCAATGATCCCGTCGTAGGGGCGCACAGCTGTGCGCCCCTACTTTTGCAATAGTCCTGCTCCATTTCTCATTTGCCGAATCGCTTTTACTCAAACCTACGGCACAGCCGCTCGGTGAACACGTCGGTCAGGGCGGTGGCGTCGACCTCCAGGCAGATGCTGGCGTTGGGAGCCGCCGCGTTCCAGTCGGCAACTGTCTGCCCCCGTGTCAGCTCGCTGTGCGTCTCGATCTCCACAAAGGCCGGGCGGGACGTGAACAGGCTGGGGTCAATGGCGTAGCCGACGGCGGGCATATCGTTGTAGCGCACGCCCTCGTCGGCCCCGATGCGCCCGCTGCGGATGTACGCCTCCCGCAGGTAGCCGGTGGCCTCGGATAGCAGTTGCGTCGCCGGAGTCGCCGATTTCGCGATCCGCTCCAACTGCGCCAGGCTGACCGTCACCCGGTTGCACACGTCCAGCCCCACCTGCGCGATGGGCGCGCCGGAACGGTAGACGATGGCCGCGGCCTCCGGGTCCTCGTACAGGTTGGCCGTTGCCACTCCCGACACGTTGCCCGGCACCGTGACCGCGCCGCCCATGACCACGATTTCCTGCACAATGCCAGCGATGCTTGGCTCCAGCGACAGCGCCAAGGCCACGTTGGTCATTCGCCCCAGCGCCAGGACCGTAACCTCACCCGGCGCGGCCATCACCGCCTCGACTATCGCCAGCGCCGCATGTTTGCCTGTCGCTGCCTCCACATCCGTCGGCGGTGAGCTTGTCGAACCGCCGACAGCAACAGTGCCGCCCAAGCCGTCGCCGCCGTGGATGTGCGATGCCCAGCCGTCGTTGGCTGGACGCAGCAGCGGTTTTCCCGCGCCCATAAACACCGGGATGTCGCTCCGCCCAGCGGCCTCCAGGACTCGGCGGGCGTTGGCGGTGCAGTCCTCCACCGAGGCGTTGCCATAGATGGTGGTGACAGCCACAACCTCCAGCTCCGGGCTGGCCAGTGCCAGCAGGATGGCCGCCGTGTCGTCGATGCCGGGGTCCGCGTCAATGATTACCCGTTTCATACAGCTATTTCCTTGCCTCGTGTTCATTCCCTCCCCTTATCGTACTCATCCCCTCCCTTGAGGGGGGAGGGTCAGAGTGGGGGTGAATCGCTGGCCTGAAAATTCACCCGTAGCGGCGCGTAGCCGTGCGCTCTGCGTCTGCCGATTGGAAACGATGGTGCAAGCGGCGGGGTCGGACAACAGCCACGGCAATCGCATTTGAATTCAGGAGCCGGCGTCATTCCAAACAAACCTTTGTTGGCGACGAGGTGCTCGGTTGTCAGGGCTGGATATTTTTCATTTTTCCGGTCATTTCTGGTCATTTCCGATCACTTGACCTATTCAGGCGTTCCTGAGCGGGTGGTTTGGCTTGAATTGTATGCGAACACATATTCTAATTGCATTTAGTCTATGTTACTGGGCTGCTCGAGATGACGCAAGAGGGCAAGCGTCAGCGGGCGGACTGGGAACTGGAGGGACTGACAGCTCTCCTGTGGTTGCACGCAAACCAACTGCTACTGTGCGCTGCCGACAGGGTAATGTATTTTGATAGATGGGATGTTGGCGAACGAATTCAAACGCGATTGCCCTGGGACAACAGCCGTGCGCCCCTGCGGACGGACTGGATTGCGCTATACTATCCGCAGAGTAAACGCATTTGGGTAATGTTTTCTTTTCCAACGGAGGACTCCCGTGGCGACATTCGTACTGGTACATGGGGCTTGGCACGGCGGCTGGTGCTGGAACAAGGTTGCGCCGCTGCTCCGCAGGACCGGGGCGCCGGTGTTCACCCCCACGCTCAGCGGGCTGGGCGACCGGGCGCACTTGGCCGAACTGCTGGACCCTAGCCAAGTCAACCTCGACCTGCACATCCGCGACGTTACACAACTGCTGCAATACGAATCGCTGGACGGCGTCGTCCTGGTGGGCCATGCCTATGCCGGAATGGTTATCACGGGAGTGGCCGAGGTCTGCCCCGAGCGCCTCTCGCACCTGGTGTACGTCAACGGCGTGATCCCCGCCGACGGCGAATGCATGGCTGACCAGCTGATCCCGGTGCGTGGGCCGGAGTTCGCCGCTTGGGTCAGGAACCACATCGACCAAGGCCAGGGTTACCTGCCGTCGCCTGCGTCGCCCGAGGAAATCGGCCGTCGCTGGGGCATTCCCGATGCAGACGACCGGGAGTGGATGTTCGCCAAGGTCACGCCGCAGCCCGCTGCCGCCATGGCCGGGCCAGTGCACATCGGCAACCCCGCCGCCCGCGACATTTCCCGCAGCTTTATCGGCGGTGAGGAGGCCGGCTTCCAGCCCGTGGCCGACCGCGCCCGCGAGGCCGGCTGGGGAATGTATCACCTCGATTCAGGCCACGACCCCATGGTCAGCCACCCCCGGGAGCTGGCCGAAATCCTGCTGGGCATCGGCGCCTCGTTTTGACATTTACCTCAGAGAGCGCAGAGAAATTACAAAATGTATCAGGAAAATCTCTGTGGCCTCTGGGTTCTCTGTGGTTAAAATTCTGCGCTTAAGGAGTGCTTAAGGAGTATTGGTTATGGATGGAGTCAAGGCACTGGTCTTCGACGTTTTCGGAACGGTGGTCGACTGGCGCAGCTCGGTAACGAAACACGGCGCCGCCTTCGGCGCCGCCCACGGTATCGAGGCCGATTGGGCGGCCTTCGCCGACGGCTGGCGCGGCAAGTACCGTCCCTACATGGACAAGGTCCGCACCGGCGAGCTTCCTTGGGTCAAGCTGGACGTGTTGCACCGGATGGGGCTGGTGGAGCTGCTGGGCGAGTTTGGGATTAACGATGTAGGCGAGCACGCCATCGACGAGCTCACCCTGGCGTGGCACCACCTCGACCCTTGGCCCGACTCTCCGTCGGGGCTGTCCCGGCTCAAGGGCAAATACATCATCGGCACCATGTCCAATGGCAACGTGTCGTTGATGACCAACATGGCCAAGTACGCGGGGCTTCCTTGGGACGTAATCCTGGGCGCCGAGCTGGCCCAGGCCTACAAGCCCGACCCGAAGACCTACCTGACGGGCGCGGAACTGCTGGGCCTGTATCCGGACCAAGTGATGATGGTCGCCGCCCATCAGGGCGACCTGCTGGCCGCCGGGGCGCAGGGTCTGAGGACCGCCTTCGTCCCCCGCCCCATGGAGTTCGGCCCCGACCGCAAGCCGGACCCCACTCCCGACCCGTCATTCGACATAGTAGCCGCCGACTTCCGCGACCTCGCCTCGCAGATGGGAGTATAGGCGAACGTAGAGGCCCAACATCTCGCTTGATGAGGATTAAAGTGCAATGGCAAGATACGGAGTGCGATTTGAGAACGACCCGTCGCTGACCCTGCAGGACCTGCAGGAACTGGGGCAGCTGGCCGAGGAACTGGGCTACGAGACTGTCTGGGCTCCCGAGGGGGGCGGACGCGACTCGCTGACTGCGCTGGCCACCATCGCCCTGAAGACCCAGCGGGTCCGGCTGGGAACGGGGATCCTGCCCATCTACGCCCGCACGGCCACCAACACAGCCATGGGCGCCGCAGGGATGGCCGCTGTTTCCGGCGGGCGCTTCATCTTGGGATTGGGCGTCGGGCACCGGCCGACGGTCGAGGGCCGTGACGGGGTGCCTTTCCGCAGGCCCATGTCCCGCCTGCGCGAGACCATCAGGATCACCCGAGGGCTGCTATCCGGCGAGACCGTGGCCCATAAGGGCCACCACTTCAACATATCGTCGGCTTCCTTGGGCGCGGCGGCCCCCAACGAACGGGTGCCCATCTACATCGCCGCCCTAGGGCCGCAGATGCTGGAGATGGCCGGGGAAATGGCCGACGGTGTGCTGATGAACTGGACCGCCGAGAGTTTTATCCCCCAAGCGGTTGAGCACATCAGGCGCGGCGCGAGGATGGCAGGCCGGGACATCTCCGAAATTGACATCGCCGGATACGTCCGCGTGGCCGCAGGTGGCGACGAAGAGGCCGTCCGCGCATCGCTGCGCAGCCAGGTGGCCCGCTACGCCGGCAATACTTTCTACCGTAACTTCTTCGCGGAGACGGGCTTCGGCAACGAGATGGCCGAGGCCGCGGAGGCCCTGGCTGCCGGAGACATGGCCCGCGCCTCAGAGGCCATCACCCAAGAGATGCAAGACCAAGTGGCTGTGATCGGCACCCCGGAGGAGTGCCGCGCCGCGCTGGAACGCCGCCGCGCCGCCGGTCTGCAACTGCCGGTTGTCGCACCCTTCGACCTGGGCGACAACAAGGAGTCCCACCGCCATACCATCACCGTCATGGCCCCAGCGAGTTAGATTAACCCCAGACCCCAGAGAGCACAGAGTTTTGGTCAACCCTGTTAAATCCCTGTGGCCTCTGTGTTCTCTGCGGTTGACACACCGCACACCCCGGCGACCAGCTCGTAGCTGCGCCTGCGGTCGGCGTAGTCGTGGCAAATGGTGACGATGCTCAGGTCGTCGGTCTGGTACATCTCAGCGATGTCGTCCAAGCCCTCTTTCACCTGCTGCGGATCGCCGTCGACGCAGACCTCAGCATACTGTTGCACGAAACGGTATTCGTCGCGCGTGTACTGGTAGGTCGTCGCCTCCTCCAACGACGGGATGCCCTTGGCGCGGCCCGTGATGTTCTGCAGGCGGGCCAGGTTGCGGGGACCGGCCAGCCGCTGCGCGTCCTCCTCGGTCTCGGCGCAGACCACATGGACGCCCACGTTGACCTTCGGCTCCGACAGGTATTGCGACGGCTTGAAGTTCTCCCGGTAGTTGGCGGCGATGGCCGGCCCTTCCTCCACGGCGATGCCGAAGAAGTGAGCGTAGGCAAACGGCAGCCCCAGCTGCGCCGCCATGTAGGCGCTCTCGTATCGAGAGCCCAGCAGCCATACCTCCGGCGCGGTGGAGGGTTCCCTTTCCGGCCCCGCCTGGATCTGCGAGAAGATATGCTCGTCCTCCAGGTCGCCGCGCAGGTACCCCAGCAGGTCCACCACCTGCCTCGGGAAGTGACGAATCTCCCTGGGATGGTTGGGAAATGACAGTGCAGCCGCAGTTATCTGGTCGCTGCCCGGCGCCCGCCCGATGCCCAGGTCAATGCGGCCGGGGTGCAGCGATTCCAGCATCCTGAAGTTCTCTGCGACCTTGAAGGCGCTGTAGTGGGAGAGCATTATGCCGCCGCTGCCGACGCGGATCCTCTTGGTGCGGGCGGCGACGTGCCCGATGAGCACTTCAGGGCTGGTGCCGGCGAAGTTGGGCAGACTGTGATGCTCGGCCAGCCAGTAGCGGTGATAGCCCAGCTCCTCCACCGCCGCCGCCAGTTCGATGGTCTCCCTGAGGGCGTCGCCTGCCGTCGCCCCCGACTTCACAGGCGACTGGTCAACGACGCTTAACAACAATTGCTGACTCAATGGGCGCCTCCGTGCGCTCAAGTGACGGGACTCCGCCCAATCCTAGTATACAGTTTCTCCGAGACACCGTATGGCGCACCGGCAGTGTTGCGGTGTTCTGCGCCGCGGATTTCCGGTGGGAGTCCGAATCCTGTTTGTGACGGGTTGCGCGGTGCCTTTAGGCACAGATATAATCGGTGCCGTCATGAAAAGAAAGCCCCAGTGGCGCTCTTGGACCGCTCGCCGTACTTTGTTTCCGGGGAGCGATTTTTTTTGCCCTGTTCCCGAATTGCCACGGTCAAATCCGATGATACCAACCCGAGAAGGCTGAACGGTGGCTAGCGATTATCCCATACAGGGAATCGGCCCCGGCGCGCATGGCCGGATCCTTCGGACCAGTTGGCGGAAGGTTCTGCCTGAAAGAGTCATAACGGTCATCATGGTCATCTGTACCATGATGACCATCCTCACCACCGCCGGCATCATATTCGTCCTCCTCTTCCAGGCCCTCCAGTTCTTTGGCGACGTCTCCTTCATTGAATTCATCACAGGCACCCGCTGGACACCCCTCTTCCAGTCCAAGCACTTTGGGGTTCTCGCCCTGGTCAGCGCCACTTTCCTGACTGCCGTCTTGGCAATGGTTGTGGCCCTGCCCCTGGGGCTGCTCAGCGCCATATTCCTGAGCGAGTACGCCCCAGAGACGGTGCGGCGGGTGGTGAAGCCCGTCCTGGAAGTGCTGGCGGGCATCCCCACCGTGGTCTACGGGTACTTCGCCCTGCTGTTCGTCACGCCCATCCTGCAGGGAATCTCAGAGGACATATTCGTCTTCAACGCCATGAGCGCCTCCATCGTGATGGGCATCATGATCCTCCCCATGGTGGCCAGCCTCAGCGAGGACGCAATGCGCGCCGTGCCACGATCGTTGCGGGAGGGCGCCTACGCCCTGGGGGCCACCGAACTGGAGGTTACGACGCGTGTTGTGGTGCCAGCGGCCCTTTCCGGCATCGTGTCGGCCTTCATCCTGGCCATCTCCCGCGCCATCGGCGAAACGATGATTGTTACCATTGCCGCCGGTCAGACGCCCAACTTCACCCTCAATCCCTTCGTGCCAATCGAGACCATGACCGCCTACATCGTGCAGGTGAGCCTGGGAGACACCCCGACCGGGACCTTGGAATACAAGACAATTTTCGCCGTTGCCCTGCTCCTCTTTGCCATAACCTTGGTGATGAACCTGCTCAGCCAGTACGTGGTGCGCCGGTTCCGCGAGGAGTACGAATAGTGGCGCTGTTATCTCAAGGCGAATTCGCCCGGATGAAGCGGCGGCGCGCCATTATGGGCCGGGGCTTCTTCGCCCTGTGCCTGCTGGCGGTGCTCATATCCCTGGGAATGCTGGGGGTGCTGCTGGTATACCTGGGGTCCCAGGGATATGCCCGGGTGAACTGGAGCTTCTTGACGTCATTTCCGTCACGATTCCCCGAGCAGGCAGGCGTTCACGCCGCATTGCTGGGCAGCATCTACGTCGTGGGCGTCGCCGCCATTGTGTCGTTCGTGCTGGGCGTTGCGTCGGCGGTGTTCCTCGAGGAATACGCCCAGCGCAGCCGGTTCACCCAGATCGCCCGGATCAACATCGCAAATCTCGCCGGTGTGCCTTCCATCGTGTATGGCCTGCTGGGCTTGGAGATATTCGTTCGGGTGATGGAACTGGGCCGCAGCGTGCTGGCCGGCGGGTTCACGCTGGCGCTGCTGGTGCTCCCCATCATCATCGTGGCCTCCAGCGAGGCAATCCGCGCCGTGCCCAGCTCCTTGCGCGAGGGTGGCTTCGCATTGGGAGCCTCCCGGTGGCAGGTGGTGAGGCACTTGGTGCTGCCCCAAGCCTTCCCTGGCATCCTTACCGGCGTGATCCTGGCGGTGAGCCGCGCCATCGGCGAGACCGCGCCGCTGATCGCCATGGGCGCGTTGACCTTCGTGCCTTTCGCGCCCGACGGGCCGTTCAGCCGCTTCACCGTGCTGCCCATCCAGATCTTCAACTGGGTTTCCCGTCCGCAGGCGGGGTTCCACGAGGCTGCTGCTGCGGGTATCATCGTCCTGCTGGTGGTCCTGCTCCTGATGAACGGTCTGGCGGTCTTCCTCCGCAACAAGTTCCAAAATCGACTGGAAGGGTAGCCTTGTGCAAGAGCCGGGAATCGTCATAGAAGCCGACGGCCTGAGCGTCTTCTACAGCGCCAAGCCTGCGGTCAGCAACGTCAGCATGCAGGTGCCGCAGAACCAGATTACGGCGATCATTGGCCCCTCCGGCTGCGGCAAGAGCACTTTGTTGCGAAGTTTCAACCGCATGAACGACCTAGTGCCCACCGCCTCGGTCACCGGCCGGGTTATTTTCGAGGGCCGGAACATCTATGAGCCGACGGTCGACCCCACCGAAATTCGATACCTCATTGGCATGGTCTTCCAACGCCCCAACCCCTTCCCCAAGTCCATCTACGACAACGTGGCCTTCGGACCGCGCATCAATGGCTTTCGCGGCAACATGGACGAGTTGGTCGAGCGATCGTTGCAGGGCGCGGCGCTATGGGACGAGGTGAAAGACCGGCTCAACAGCAGCGCGCTGGCTCTGTCTGGCGGTCAGCAGCAGCGTCTGTGCATTGCCCGGGCGCTGGCAGTGGAACCCAGCGTGATCCTGATGGACGAGCCGTGCTCGGCCCTCGACCCCATAGCCACGCTGGCCATCGAGCAGTTGATGAATGAGCTGTGCGAGCGGTATTCCATCATAATAGTCACTCACAATATGCAGCAGGCGGCCCGCGTTTCCCACAAGACCGCCTTCATGCTGAGCGACGAACGCAACATCGGCGGATTCCTGGTGGAATTCGACGACAGCAACAGGATCTTCACCAACCCCGAGGACGAGCGAACAGAGGCCTACATTTCAGGGCGCTTCGGCTGAACAGCGACAGAATTCCGGGCGCCAAAGTATTCCCGCCACAGGCAAACGGGGGAGGGAACTAACTCCCCTCAACAACTACAAGAACCTGATTCAGATGGTCAGGCACCCAATCTTCGCCTTCATGGGGTAAAATCTACTTAACTGCAAAATGCCTTCTGTTCAGATACTTAAGCGCGGGCGGCAACAAAATGGGCCAGCAGCGTTACCAGAAAGAAATCGAGGATATACTGGAAAGGGCAGGGGAACAGCCCCCGGAAGAGCCGTGGCACGCCCCAGACGAGGCCCCCCGCCGCCGTCGCGGCCTCCCATCCCGGCCACGCGGGGCGACCGTTCGCCACGGTGGATTCAAGTATCAGTACGCCCTTTTGGCGGGAATCGGCCTCATAGTAATCGGCGCGATTTTCCAGTGGTTGTACTTCTTCTTTGCGGGATTGGCACTGCTGGTGGCGGGATACGTCATGTACTACCGCGCCCCCCGCACCAGCGGCGGCGCCCCGCGGCCCCCCCAGATGTGGCGCGGCCGCTCAATAGAGCCGGACGATCCCCCGGGCCGCCGGCGACGCCGGTAGCAGCCCTGTCCGAGCGCTAGGCCCCGGTTGTGGGTTGCGCCTCTTTCAGGAAGTGTTCGGCCAGCGCCAGCACCAGATTGCCCATGTGCGGATGGTCCGGCTCGACGTCCACCTTCAGTCCGTTCTGCAGCAACCGGCGCGTGCAGACCGGCCCCACCGACGCGACGGCGACCGTTTCTGAGTTGAGGCAACGGCGCAAAGTGTCTTCGAGGCCTGACTGCGCCGCGATGGACAGCAGGCTGGGCACCTGGGGCTGGCTGGTGAAGGCGACCGCGTCCACTTCGCCCGCCTCCAGACGGGCGATCAGGTCCAGCACGGGCGACAGGTCGTCGGGCAGTCCCCAGCTGTATAGGGACACCTCCCGCACATTCGCTCCCCGCTCCCGCAGCGTTCGGGTCAGCAGGTTGTTGGGACCGCCGTAAGCTTGGACCGCCACCTCGCGACCGGCAAAGTCCACGTTTTTCGCTGTCTCGATTAGGTCCTCGGTGGCGAACGGTTCGGGCGGCATGAGGTCGATGCGCACCTTGTTGCGTCGCAGTACCGAGGCGGGCTTGGGACTGCGCGCGATGACGGTGACGCGGTCCAGGGCGGCTAACAGTTCCTTCCCGCGGCCCAGGGCCTCGGCGGCTCCGAACAGAGCGCGAGTTCCCACCCCGGTCTGCAGCACTGCGATGTCCACCCGCCCCGCGCACAGGTCGTCGATCAGTCCGGCGACCTCGGGGGTGTCGGTGTTGTAGACCTCCTGCAGCACCGGCGCGGCCAGTGGGATGCCGCCGTGCCTCTCCACCAGCGCCCCCATCTCCGACTGCATCCGCGCTTCGATGCAGGCAATGACTTTTCCGTCCAGCGACGCTGCCAAGGCGCCTCCCTGTGTTCTGAACTCGCCGAAAAGCAGTCCGTTCGCCCTCACTTGTTCAAAGGACGAACGGACAATGGTGTCTTATTCCCGGTTTACGCCAGGTTCATTGGAAAACCCTAGGACTATACGGCGCATTCACCCTCGCCGCGCTCCAGCTTGTACAGGTTGGTGCGTTCCCAGTCGACGTACATATCGGAGCCGGGAGCCGCGTCCTGAGCCGACTTTTCGGCGGCGATTGCAACCTCGGTCAACTCCTCCAGCCCCACCCGGTCGAGGAACTGGTTGAACTTTTCCGACTCATCGGTGCGGTTGGCCTGGTAGTAGGTCACAATGGTCTTCAGCACGCCGGGAGCGGCCCTGGCAGGGACCTTCACGCGCGGTATGCGGGTTCCAACGCGGGAGTCCTCCACCCGGTTGTCGCCATAGTTGCCGCCCAGGAACAGCTCGTAAGCCGGGACCTGCTGTCCGTCGGGGCCCTTCAGCGCAGCACCGTGGAAGCCAATGTTGGCGATGTGATGCAGGCCGCAGCCGTTGGGGCAGCCGGACATCTTGATGCGGATGTCCTTCACGCCCTGGTCGTCCAGCAACTCGCCGCCCCAGTTGTCCATCTCATCCCGCAGCGCCTTGGCCAAGCCCATTGAGGACGTGATGCCCAGTTTGCAACTGTCGGTGCCGGGGCAGGACACCACGTTGGTGATGGCGCTCGCGTCGGCCTCGGCCAGCCCGATGCGGTCCAACTCCTCCCAAACGGTGTGCAGTGAGCCCTCTGGAATGAAGCGCAGCACTAGGTTCTGCTCTTGGGTGGTCCGGGCGCGGCCCCCGGTGTGGCGGCGCATGATGTCGGCCAGCGCGCGGAATTGGGTGCCGTTGAGATCACCGCGTTCCGGCTTGACGGTGATAGCGTAGTAACCCTCCTGACGCTGCCGTTCCACATTGGTTTCCCGCCACCTGTGGAACTCCTCGGAGGCTCCGGCTCCGTTGCCGCTGATGGCCGGCGGGGGAGTCTCCCGGAGCAGGTCGTCCACTTCCATGTACGGAGCCGGGTCGATGGGGCCAATCTTTTCCAGTTCCGCGTCGACCATGGTGCGGAATTCGTCAAGGCCGATACGGTCGATCAACACCTTGAGCCGCGCCATCATCCGGTTCTTGCGCAGCATGTCGGCGTTATTGAATACCGTCCAGATGGCCAGGGCCACCCGCAGGTAATCGTCGGTGGAGACGAATTCGTACAGCGGCTTGGCCAGTCGGGGCATGATGGAGGTGCCGCCGCCGACGAACACTTTGAAGCCCCGCTGCTCCTCTCCGTCCACCTCGCGAACCTGCGACACGTAGGTCAGGTCCTGGATGGCTGCCGATACGTGGTCGCGGCTGTCTGTGCCGGTGAAAGCCGACTTGAACTTACGCGGGAAACCCTGCGTGATGGGATGACGGACTCCGAAACGGACGTATGCCGCCAAGTAAGGCGTCGGGTCAAACACTTCATCAGGATCGACGCCCGCAAAGGGGGACCCCACCACGTTGCGCACCGTGTTGCCACAGGCCTCGCGGGTGGTCAGCCCCACCGCGCCCAGCAGCCGCAGCACCTCGGGACACTCGGCAAGAGGGATGTGATGAAACTGCACATTTTCGCGAGTGGTGATATGCCCCTTCCCCAACGGAGCGTAACTCTCGGCCACCTCACCCAGTCCCTCCATGCTTTCCGGGGTGACGATGCCGCCCGGCACCTTAACTCGGATCATCTGCACATCGGCCTGCCGCTGACCGTAGACGCCCTGCTTCAGACGGAAAGGCGTGAAGGTGGTGTTATCCTGCTCTCCGGCCTCAAAAGACGCGGACTGCTCCTCAAGCCGCACGATCTCCTCATCCATGAACGGGATGATTGACTGCGACGACCTGGCTAATTCCAGACTGTCTCGGTGAATGTCCTCTTGGGTACGCTGATGGCTAGAGGTCTGACTACTCAAATTCTCCTCCGCGAATATCCTGCCAAAAATTTAACAAAAGAAAACCCGCCGACTATATATGCATTGGCGGGCGATCAGGACTGGTTGCGTCGACTGGCCGACGCAGCTTTTTCACCCACCTATGTGGGCGGACAAGAGCAACAAAGAGCGGCGTCAAGCCAATTTATATTCACTAGGGTAATATACTCTGGGGTCTAACATTAGTCAATCGCCACTGTCGCCAGGGCAATCGCGTTTTAGCTGCGCAGGACTTTGAGGAGGTAGTCCTCTCTCCAGCCTGCTTGCAGGCGTTTGCCCTGAATTCCCACTTTCAGGCTGGTTTCCTGCTTCAGGTTTCCTGCTGCAGCAGGTTGTGGGAGATCTGCCTTAGCGTAGCCATGTTCTGCGCGCTGTGGTCCAAGCGCATCCGGCTCTGGTCCTCGGCTCTGGTCCTCCCGGAAGGTTACCTCCAAGCTCCAGTGCAGCGAGTTCTCAATGCTCCAGTGGGTCCGCGCCGCACCCAGCAACTGCTCAGCCGACCCTGCGAGGCTGCTGATGTAGTACTTGGACTGCACTGTTGTGCCCGTCTCCGTCTCACGGTGCCCCACCACCTTGACCACGGACCGCAACCCGGGCCAGTCCCTCCCGGTGCTCAGATATTCCAGACAGCCCGGGTCGCTGATCGCCCAGCACTCCCGCCGCTCAATGCGCCCGTGCCCCTTGTTGAGTGTGGTGGCATAGTCGTGGGGTACACCGTCAAAGCCCGCCTCCTCCGCAACCTCGAACAGGTCCCGCAGGTCCTCGTACAGCCGTCCCTGGTTCTTTTTGACCGCCAGCAGATAGTCGGCCTCCCGCTCCAGAATCCCTTGGGCTATCTCCTTCTGGCACCCCATGGCGTCTCTGGTTACGATGCACCCGCTCAACTCCAGCAGCTCCAGCAGCCGGGGTATGGCGGTGATTTCGTTGGACTTCCGGTCGGTCTTCACCTGTCCCAAGGTCAGGGTGTTGGCCGAGCCCCAGGCGCTGACCAGCTGGATGGCCTGCTTGCCTGCCCTTTTGTCGTGGGAGCGGCGCACCGTTTGGCCGTCGATGGCCACCACCTCTCCGGGCAGCAGGTCTGCCACCCCTTGGCTCCACTCCACGAAGCACTCTCGGAAGCACTCTCGGAAGCACTCTTGGAACCGGTCCGGATCCAAGCGGGAGAACACGTCGCCGAAGGTGTCACGGGACGGGATGCCCTTGGGCAGATCCAGAAAGGAGCGGAACCATTCCTCCTTGCTCTTGCCGAAAAGCTCCACCTAGACCCAGGAGTCCGCGCCGCAGATGACGGCGCAAATGGCGATGGTGATGTCGTCCAGCAACTGGTGCCGCTTGCACCGCTCAATCCCCGGGTCCTCCAATTCTCCAAAACACTCCATGACGGACGCTCCCCTCCCTTTCCTCATCACTCCCCTCTATCGTCACCCACATCCTCGGTCTCCCATCCAACGACAAGTCTATCCTCTATAACGCGATTGCCCTGACACTGTCGGGCATTTCCCGGCAGGTTTGTGAAAGTTCTGCGCCGTGGGCTGGACCACTCCGCAATTATGCCAATACGCTGGGCCGCGGGCTTGCCAGCGCCCCGCCCGCCGGGTAACTTTACTCCACAGTTTGAAGACTCGCGACAAGCTCTTTCGTAGAAACAACAGGAGGCACTGGCATGAGGTCTACGGCGGACGTGGTGGTCATCGGCGGAGGCGTGATGGGATGCAGCATACTCTTCAACTTGGCCAAACAGGGCATAACCAACACTGTGCTGCTGGAAAAGGACATTCTCAACGGTGGCTCCACCGGTCGCAGCCAGTCCATCTGCCGCATGCACTACTCCAACCCGGTGACAGCCACAATGGCATGGGAGAGCCTCAAGGTATTCACGAATTTCGAGGACATCGTCGGCGGTCCGTCGGGGTTCACCGAGACCGGCTACCTGGTGGTCGTCAACGAGGAAGACCGGCCTGGCCTGGAATTCAACTGTGCCATGCAGGTCCGCCTGGGTATCGATACCATGGTGGTGACTGCCGCAGATCTTGCCGACATCGCGCCGATGGTTTCCGTTACCGAGGACGAGGCCATGGGGTGGGAGCCACAGTCGGGCTACGCAGACCCCTATCTGGTCACGTCGTCCTACGCCAATTCTGCTCGAGATTTGGGAGCCGAGATAAATCTGGGCTTACAGTCCACTGGCATAGTGGTCGAGAACGGGCGAGTCCGCGCCGTCGACACGCTACAGGGCCGTATCGAAACGCGGGCTGTGGTCATGGCCGCCGGGCCTTGGTCGAAGGCCGAGCTGGCCAAGGTGGGTGTGGACGTCCCTTTGGTAACCGTGAGGCACCAAGTGGCGTCCCTGGCCCGGCCCGTCGACCGGTTGCCATTGCATCCCGCCGTGGGCGACATTGCGCAGTCCTTCTCCTTCCGCCCCGACGGCTCGAGGATGACACTCATGGGTTTCGGCGACGACGAGGAGGCGGATGTGGAGACCTACAACCAGCTGGCGGGGCTGGACGATATGGGGTTGGCTAAGGAGAAGCTGGCGCGTCGCATCCCGGCCATGTCGGATGCCTACTTCCGCGGTGGTTGGGCCGGACTGTTCACCACCACGCCCGACTGGCACCCTATCCTGGGCCGGGCTCCGGGCATCGATGGGCTATATTGCGCGGTAGGATTCAGCGGCCACGGTTTCAAGCTGTCGCCCATGATCGGCCAGACCATGGCCGAGCTGGTTGCCCAAGGCGAAGCTACAACAATCGACATCTCACCGCTCCGCTTCAGCCGCTTCGAAGAGGGTGATCTGATGGAGTCCAGCTACCGCTATCGGGTGCTTGCCTAGAAAGCCTGTCCCGGCGATGCTTTCCATCCTTGCGAGAGAATTCGGGCAATGGCCTCTCGGGAGATGGCTATGAAGACGGCCCTCCGGGGCGATCCGCCTGCCGTCATGTTGCCTCGTGTCTTCCGGAGCGCCCTCCGAGGTTTCTCGCAGGGACTGATGGCGTTGGCTCTGGTCGCCCTGCTGCTGTGGGCGGGAAAAGACTACCGGCCCACGGAGGCGGAGGCCGCGATAGCGTCCTATCGTTTCAATCTGCTGGCTTGGGAAGCGGGCAACGTGTTCGACAAGTGGTACCACGAGCTACTCGCCCTGCTCCCATGGAACTCACCCTTGCCTCCAGAACAGAGGACGGCTTTGGCAGCGGAGTTTTTCCGTTTGGGCGAGGAGGAACGGCGTCTGGAAGGGGAGCTATTTGCTGCCGAGGCGACGCCGAGAGCTGACGAACTTGAACGGCAACTCGCCGAAGTCCATAATCGCCATCTAAGCCTGCGGACCATCGTAGAGCAGACCGTTGAACGAGAGGTCAGTTCAATCCTGGTTGATGAGGGCTTCTCCTCCCGCATCGGCGTTATCCTTCCGCCGGTGGACACGGTGCTCGGTCGCTCTCCCGCCTTGCTGGTGACCTCCCCTCGCGATCGTATATTCAGGCAGAGCAACACACTGTTGCGCCACGGCGTCCGCCCTGGTGACCGCACCATGCTGGAGGAAGCCACGCTGCGGGAACGCAACCTCTCGGCCATCGTCGTCGACACCGGGGGGGTCGGCACCTTCCCCAGTGTGGTTTCCGCAGAGGGCAGCTTGCACTTCGCAGTCACAACCGTGGCCCACGAATGGCTGCACAACTGGTTCTTCTTCCAACCGCTGGGACAACATTTCTGGGACAGCCCCGAGATGACCACCCTCAACGAGACGGCAGCCACCCTGGGCGGCTGGGAAATCGGCGACCGGGCCTACGAAATCATGACGGGAATCGTGTTCGACCGGAAACCACCAGCACCGCCAGCGGAACCCGACCCCAACGCTTTCGACTTCAACGCCGAGATGCGGAAGACCAAGCAGCGGGCTGAGGAGTTGCTGGCCCAAGGCCGCATAGAAGAGGCGGAGAGTTACATGGAAGAACGGCGCTTGCAATTGCTGGAGCGGGGCTACCGAATCCGTAAGATCAACCAGGCATTTTTCGCCTTCTACGGCTCCTATGCCACCAGCGCCGCTTCAGACAGCCCCATCGAGGAGCAACTCCGAGAACTGCGGGCTCGAAGCGGGTCTTTGGGGGAGTTCCTGAGGGTTGTGGCCCAATTCTCGACCTACCAAGAATTCCTGGACCATCTTGAGGAATAAGGCAACCTGGGAACCGCCTGCACTTTCTAAAGATTTTCCGATAGAAAGCCCTCTAGCTCGGCGCAGACTCTTCGATGTCCTCCAAGATATCTGCCGGCAACTCGACGCCGCGTTTCAGTAGGTACTTCAGGGCTTGCTCACGACCTTCCTGCCGACCTTCCTGTCGTCCTTCCTGCCGACCTTCCTCCACACCCTCACGGCGGGCTTTGTCCATGTCCTTCTTGCGTTGCGCCAATGCCCATAACATCCTGACCAATCCCTCCAGTAGCAAGATACTCGAGCCGTATACAATGCCGCCAAGTGGCACTACTTGGCCTGTCAACTCCAAGGTGTCACTGTCATTCCACCATCGGCCTGCTCCGACGGAAAATGCCAGAAGCCACGTCACTCCCAAGGTGCCAAGCGGTAAGATCGCCAAGTGCAACTTGAGCCAGTTATCCCTGATCCAATCCACAAATCAAGTATAACATTGCCCTGAATTCGGACTCGCCCGTCATTTGGCCTGACATGCTGCGCTCAGGCAAACTTATGAGTGAGACGACCAGAAGACCAGAACAGGGTAATCCCTATCGCAACACACGTTCGTCGCCGTTGCGGCGGGTAATCTGCTCCTGGTCCATTCGCTCCAGCAACGGCAGAATGTACTTGCGGCTGGTGTTGAACAGAGTCCGAGCCTCTGCCACCGTGATGTTACCGTGCTCCCGCAGGTGCTCCACGATGCGTCCGGTCATATCCCGGTACGCCGTGGCGGTGAACACCACCGAGTCGCCTACTCGGACCACCTTGCCTTGCTCCACCAACGCACCGAGCAGTTCGGCTTCCAGCGGCTGGTCAGTCGGTGGCGAATATGGTTCCTGCTCCAGTGACTGCAGGTATCGTGTGGCCTGCTGCTCCATCCGCGGGGTGAACTGTACTTCGTGTCCGGGCAGCCGCACTGCCTGGCCGTCTTCTACCACGAACCCCTCTTCGCTCAGACGCGCCAAGGCCCGCAGGTACACCGGCTGCGTCAGCCCCAACCGGCTGCGAATCTCCTGGGCAGGCGCGCCCTTTCGCAGCGGGTACTGATCGTGATACGACCGCAATGCGCCGGCCATTCTGCCCTTGAGGGTTCCCCATCCCAGAGCCGAATAAACCACTGCGTCGCTGTCGCTGGCTAGGTCACCCAAGGCCACCAAGTCACCCTCATCCGCTAGGCCTACCGCCCGCTCCAAGGCTTCCTCCACGGGCAAATTGGCGCGTCGAGAGAGGTCGGTCAGGCCACACGGCCCCCACTGCTCTGCTACGGTGACGATCACATCTTCGTCGGCCCCTTCGTCCAGCAGCATCAGCCGTTCCGACACGTCAGCATCGAAACGGCGGTGGCGGCGTCGAGGGTTGGGGTCCACCACCTGCCCGCCGCCCAAGGTGCTTTCCGACGAACGCACCACGAAGTAGTCTCCCTTGACTACTGGTAGCGACTCAGACAGCAGCAGTTGCACCCACCCCTCGGCCCCGGCCCCCAACTCCTCGGCGTCCAGCAGACGCACCCGGGCCGGCGACTCGCTGGTGAAGAGGTAGAAGGTAACACCCTCGTTGTGTTTCAGGGGGTGGGGTGCGTCGTTCACCATCCGCACGCGGACGTCCAGCCTCCGCGCCGGACGCAGCCAGCCCGGTGAGGTCAGAATTTCGCCCCGTTGTATGTCGTCTCGGGAGATACCCGACAAGTTAACCGCCAGCCGCACGCCAGGCTCGGCACTGCTCACCTTTGTTTTGTGGCTCTGCAGCCCTCGAATTCTGGCCCGCTGCTGCGATCCAGCCAGTTCGATTTCCTGGCCCACTGCCAGCGAACCATCAATGAGAGTTCCGGTGACCACCGTGCCAAAGCCGGAAATGGTGAAACAGCGGTCGATGGGGAGGCGGGGCCGGCCCAGGTCTCGTCTCATCTCCGTGTCGTCCAGGATCTGGTCGATCATTCCCCGGAGTTCGTCCAGCCCCGAGCCTGTGTAGGCCGATACCCCTACCATGGGGCAGCCCTCAAAGGATGTGCCCTGCAGCGTGTCCTCCACCTCGGCCTTGACCAGCTCAACCAGCTCTTCGTCAACGAGGTCGGTCTTGGTCACCACCACCATCCCCCTGGTTACCTGAAGGATATCGAGGATGGCAAGATGCTCGCGGGTCTGGGGCATCACGCTTTCGTCAGCGGCCACAATGAGCAGGGCCAGGTCGATGCCGCCCACGCCGGCCAGCATGTTCTTGATAAAGCGCTCGTGGCCGGGCACGTCGACGATGCTGACCTCGCGGCCACTGGGCAGCGTCATCCAAGCGAAACCCAGATCGACCGTCATCTCCCGCTCCTTCTCCTCCGGGAGCCGGTCGGGGTCGATGCTGGTCAGCGCCTTGACCAACGTGGACTTGCCATGGTCAACGTGTCCCGCAGTGCCGATAACGTACATAGCAGCTCTAACTAGCTCCCGCGCCGTCAACGTATTTCAGATAATGACCGTCCGATGGGCCCTCCGAAGCCAAGGAGTGACTTTCGGAAATGGGCGGGACACGGCCCAGCACACCCGTTCAATCCAGATTCCATTTCCAGTATCTCTTAAACTTGTACTCGCCCTCATCTAGCGGGGGGACATCACTGGCGTTTAGGTCTTCCAATGCAGCAGTAAAGCCCGTCTGAAGAACGAACTCAACCATGTAGGCATTTCCATCGGCGAAAATATCCACAACCGTCCCCAAGTCACCTTTCTTCAAATGCGTACCTTCGAGATCCCTCGTCAGTGCGGCCGTATCAAATTCTTTTATCATCCACTCCCACTGCCTGCTGGTTCTTGCGGGTATGCCGTTACCAACTTGGGAACGCTCTCACCGTGAGCAACAAACCAAGCCGTGAGAACCACCAAATCTCCTCCACGAGGAGGTTGAATCACGCCATATATAACATAGTTAAGCCCGTGTTGTGTCCGTACGACACCTGATGCCAGCTGACTCCGTGCAATCCCGACGATGTCCTCCCCATCACAGCGACATTGAGTTCGTCATACCCTCTTCTGCGAAATTCCTGTGCCTTGCCCCATCCATCCGGATGATTCACATTCAGCAGATAGTGGATAATCTTTGCCTCAGGAACGTATGCAAGATAACGATTGGGCAACTCCATCGCCCGAATATACCACGCCGCGAAGAGAGGTTACAGGAACCGCGTGAACACTTGGTTCGCGATCAGGTACGCCGACGGATCGAGCCGGATCGCCTTGCCCTCTCGGCGCAGCAGTCCCAGTCCCAACAAGTCTTCGATCTCTGCCCCGTAGCGGCCGGCAAGGTCGTGGCCGACTGCGGCGGAGGCTTTGGCCAGGTCCAGCCCGTCCAGCAGGCGCAGGCCAAGGAACATGGTCTCGGCGCAAGCCGTGTCCGGATCAATGCGCTCCCAGCCCTCCACCGTGCGGGCTTCGCGCAATTGCACCTCTCTCAAGGTGGCCCACCCGTCCGAGTTCTCCTCCGACCAGACGGCCGCGCGGCTGGCGTACTCGCGCGGCGACAGCACCGTCCAGAACCGGTAGTCCCCCAGCCGGGAGTGCGCCCCTGGCCCCACCCCGAGGTACGGCTCGTTGCGCCAGTAGATGAGATTGTGCTGGGACTCCCGCCCCGGCTGCGCCCAGTTGGAAATCTCGTAATGATGATAGCCCGGCGCAGCCAGAACGCGGCGGGCCATCGCGTACATATCGGCGGCCAGGTCCGGGTCCGGCTCGGGTATCTTGCCTTGGTCCGCCCACAATCGCATTGGAGTGCCCTCCTCCAGCGTCAGGGCGTAGAGGGATATATGCTCCGGCGACAGGGTGGCCAGCCTCCCAATCGTATCCTCCCAATGGGCGAGGCTCTGGTTGGGCAGGCCATACATCAGGTCGAGATTTATGTTATCGAACCCTGCTGTCCGGGCAGTTTGAAAGGCCGCAACGGCCCCATCGGCGCTGTGGCGTCTCCCCAGAAGATGCAAAAGGCCGTTGTCCAGGCTCTGCACACCGATACTCAGGCGGTTCACTCCCTGACGCAGCAGTGCGCAACATGCCGAGCCATCCAGGTCGCCCGGGTTGGCCTCAATGGTGATTTCGCCCCTTGGGTCGATCTCGAAAGCGCTGGAAGCCGCGTCCAGGATGGCAGCGATGTATCCGTCGGGCAGGTACGAAGGCGTACCACCGCCGAAAAAGACCGTCCGCACCGAAGGGTGTCTCAGGGCTTCTCCCCACAGACGCAACTCTCCGGTCACTGCCTCTAGGTAGCTCCCCATCTGCCCCTCGATTCCTTGGTAGGTGTTGAAATCGCAGTAGGGGCACTTGGTCTTGCAGAAGGGCACGTGAACGTAGAGCCCCATCCCCGGCGCGGCGACAATATCGCTCCCATCGTGCCGCGGTTCGGACGCGGGATTGCAGAAGTTGGGACGGACAGAGGAGGTGGAGATAAGACAACTCCCGAGGGGATTAGCCGGCTATCGCCTCGGCCGCTGGACATCCCGGACGACAGAGCCCCGGCAATGGTGTCTATTCATCTTGCTCGTCGATAATTCGGCTTGTGCCGTCAACTACGTTGTCCGGGTCCTTGTCTTCGGGACGGTCAGACGGTGGAATGACACCGTTGTGTTCGTCCACGACATCTTTGGGCGAAAGCTTGACCAGCAGCAACAGGGCCAAGGCAAGGAATATCAGATCGTCAAACCGGCCCAGGATGGGCACAGAGTCCTTGATAAAGTCGATGGGCGAAACGGCGTACAGGATGGCCACCGGCAACAGCAGCCGGAGGAACAGCGGTACCCGCTTGTCGAAGGTGAGCCGCCACACCAGTCGCCCAAAACGTATCGCCGCAGGCAACAGTTTGGGCGCGAAAAACATGAGGATGGGGATGGCTATCCGGTAGAACATGACCTACCCCTCCGCGCTCCGCCGCTGCGTTCAATTATAGGGCAAGTTGTGTTAAGTTTGTACAATCCCCGGCAACGGCCCTGCAAGCGGGATGGTCAGCGCCGGTTTGGAGCCATTATTGATGATTGATTACAGTTCTCTGAGAACTATAGATGACCTGCGAACCAGCGGTTACGTGGCGCGCCCCGTCCGCGAGGAAATACGCGACAACCTGATCAATCGTATCCGGACCGAGGAAATGGTCTTCCCCGGCATCATAGGATTCGATGAATCGGTGATCCCGCAGCTTGAGAACGCCATCCTGGCAGGTCAGGACGTGATCCTGCTGGGTGAAAGAGGACAGGCCAAATCGCGCCTGATTCGCGGACTGGTCGGCCTGCTGGATGAGTTCATCCCCAAGATCGCCGGCTGCGAAATCAACGACGATCCGTATCGTCCGATCTGCCAGGCCTGTCGCAACCGGGTGGCCGAGGACGGCGACTTCACGCCCATAGAGTGGCTGCCGCGAGAGGAGCGGTACTCCGAAAAGCTGGCCACTCCGGACATTTCCATTGCCGACCTCATCGGCGAGATCGATCCCATCAAGGTGGCGGAGGGCCATTATCTCTCCGACGAACTCGTCATTCACTACGGCCTCGTGCCACGTACCAATCGGGGTATCTTCTGCATCAACGAGCTGCCCGACTTGGCCGAGCGCATACAGGTGGGCCTGTTCAACCTGATGGAAGAACGGGACGTGCAGATCAAGGGGTATCGCATCCGGCTCCCACTCGATGTCTACGTGGTCTCGACCGCAAACCCGGAGGACTACACCAACCGCGGCCGTATCGTAACCCCCCTGAAGGACCGCTACGGTTCCCAGATTCACACCCACTATCCCCGCAATCTCAAGGACGAGATAGCCATCATGGAGCAGGAGCGCAACCACTTCCCCAACGAGGAAAGGCTGGTGGTCCCTGACTACATGAAACGCATCCTCGCAGAGATTACGGCCCAAGCGAGGTTGAGCAGCGAGATCAACCAGCGCTCCGGCGTCAGCGTTCGGGTCTCCATCGCCAACTTCGAGACCTCCCTGTCCAACGCCGTGCGCCGCAGCATAATCAACAATGAGGAATGGGCATGCCCACGGGTCAGCGACCTTTCCTACATCGTCGCTTCCTTCGCGGGCAAAATAGAGTTGGAGACCTTCGAAGAGGGGCGCGAATCGCGTGTCACTGACGAGCTGACTCGTCGCGCTGTGCTGCGGATCTTCGGCTCAATGTTCGACCTGGACGAACTGGAGGACATCATCATGTCCTTCGACCTGGGCCAGACAGCCCTCACAGGCAGCGAACAACCGGCCGCCGGGTACCCGGAGATCGTGGCGTCCATCGACGGGATGACGGGCGCGGTGTCGAAGCTGACCGATGGCGACCGTCGTCCCGAGGTGATAGCGGCGGCGGCCGAGTTCGTCCTTGAGGGTCTGCATCTCAGCCGGAGGCTCAACTGCGACCGCTCCGGCGACAGCTATCGCTACACTCGATAGCCTCCCCTCGTCGTCGCCTGTTATCGCCCGTTGGCACCCGTCGTCGCCCATTGGCACCCATTGGCACCTGTTGCCGCACTGACAGCATCGCGGTCCGCCTCTAGGCGGTGAGTGCCAGTTCCAGTTGCCCGGCGCGATGCTTGGCGACGGTGCGCCGGCGCGGTGGCTCTTGGGCCAGGCTGAGTTCAAGTTGCCCCCGAATGGGCTTCGGAGCAGGGTCTCTTTGCCTACGGTCCAGGCCCCAGCGCCGCCGCTCGCGGTCGACGATGGACAGCACGCTCTTGGTGTATTCCTCCGGGGCGTAGGTCTTGCGGTACAGCTTGGCGTAACCTCGCTCCAAGTGCGGGTAGGTCTCCCGCAGCATGGGCATGAACCACTCCTTGGAGCCGGGTTTCAGGAACAGCACGTTGGAACCCAGGAACTGCGCGCCGTGATCGTGGGCGGCAGCGGCCACCGCCGCGATGTTCTCCTCGTGGTCGCTGATGCCCGGAAGCAGAGGCGCCATCATCACGCCGGCGTTTATGCCGTTCTCGACCAGGTGCTGCATCGCGTCCAAGCGGGCCTGCGGGCTGGGCGCGCCCGGCTCCGTGAGCTTCCATACCTCCTCGTCCACTGTGCCAATGCTGAAGTTGACACTGACCTCGGCAATCTCGCTCAACCGGCCCAGCAGGTCCGCATCACGCTTCACAAGCACTCCCTTGGTGGTTATGGAAGCCGGATTGGAGAAGTCGATCAGCACCTGCAAAACGCCGCGTGTCAGCTGATATTCAGCCTCTGCTGGTTCGTAGGGGTCCGATGCGGTGCCGATGGCGATTGATTCGCCCCGCCAACTGGGGCGTTTCAGCTCTTGGCGCAGCACCTGCGGGGCGTTGACCTTGGCGAATACCCGCTGCTCAAAGTCTCGCCCGGCGTCCATACCCCAGAACTCGTGGGTGGGCCTGGCGTAGCAGTAGCTGCAGGCGTGGCGGCATCCCCGGTAGGGATTGAGCGTCCACCGGAAGGGGAAGGACGGGATGTCCAACCGGTTGAGGAGAGTCTTGCAGTGAATTTCCGTTACTTGAGCGCCTGCCATGCTATTACCTCTTGGAAACTGGTGTTCGGAATATATGTTCTTATAATAGGAGACATAAACCAGCGTGTCAAGTTGCCTGTGTCAGCAGGTAACGTTTGGTTTAAGGCGGACGGGTTCGAGAACATCACCTTCCCGTGGCGTAGGGGCGGGTTTCAAACCCGCCCCTACTGGGTGTAAACCACCTTAACCGGAACGCTACCGCGTCAACACTGGATACGTAACATTGGAAATGGGAGAAAGCGATCTTAGCGGGCGGCGACGAAAAGAGTCCGGCATCCCATTGGAGACACCGGACCTTGTGGTTAGCTGGAGGTTGTGAGCACCCGCTCACGTTGGGTGGGCCGAATTGGCGAGGCGGGTATCGCCAAGTTGGTGCCCTTGACTAGGAAGATTACCTGTTCGGCGATATTGGTGGCGCGGTCGGCAATCCGTTCCAGGTCGTGGGCCACCCAGATCAGGTAGGTGGCGCGCTGGATGGTGTCCGGGTCGTTGATCATGTATTCCAGCAGGTCGTGGTAGACCCGGTCGTATAGGTCGTCAACCTCGTCATCGGCCTCGCACACCGCTTCGGCCTTGTCAGTGTCGCGGTTCAGCAGCGCCTCAATGCTGTCGTGCAGCATATCCGTCGCTTTCTGGGCCATCAAGGGGATGTCAATAAGGGGCTTCAGGGTTTGCTCGTCGCCAATGGACAGGCTGATTTTGCCAATGCCCTCGGCGTAGTCGCCCATGCGCTCCAACTCGACGCCGATATGGAGCAACGCGATGATGGACCGCAGGTCACGCGCGACCGGCTGCTGAGTGGCTATGAGGTCGATGCAGCGGGACTCGATTTCGGACTGCTTCAGGTCGATGTAGTCGTCGTCCTCGATGACCTGCCGGGATACGACTAGGTCCCGATTCTTGAGCGCGTCCACCGCTCGGTGGACAGCCTCACCGACGTAGTAGGCCAGTCCCTCGACTTCCGCTTCCAGACCGACCAGCTTGAGGTCGAATTCTTCCCGGCGAGTGCGTGCGGGCATGGCCTTACTCCACCGGCACAAATCCCGGTAGCCCGCCCGCTATATCTACTAAACTCGAGTCCAGAAGGGGGGCCGCTGGCGCTGCGCCTCTAACAAAGTCTCGTCCAAAAGTTCGAGTTTTACCCCTGGAACAGGAGGCAATGGCATATTATATCCTATGGCGTCAAATACTGTCAAATCTGTGTAGTAGCCGTTGTAGACCTGCAGCACCAATTGGCTGAAGAAGTTTGTGTGGGACGTCTCCACGGTCCGCAGCGATTCGTCCTTCGCCTCGTCGACCAGCGCGGCGAAACCATCGGCCCCGCGCTCGGCGGCGGCAATTTCTATGGCCGCGAGACCCTGCATGAACAGCCGGATGAGGCCCGGCTCTCCGACGGCCACGGACTCCACGAAGTCCCCGATACCCACCGCCCCGGCGCCGGGACGGTTACCCTCCGTCGGGATAATGCGGTCCAGCACGGCATCCAGCAGTTCGCGCTGGGACGGCGAGAATACTTGGCGGGATGTGCTCATGTTTTCCTGTTTCCTTGTTTTGAGATTCTCATACGGTCCCGGTAGGGACGGATTCTCCCCATAGGGGCCGCGGCCGTACGCCCTGCATGCCGGTCCCGGAATTATTCCGGAGTGCTCCAGAACAGGGAGCTCGGTTGTACGTCCTTGGGGACATGGCTGTATGCGAATATCAACGCTACCGCGGAATCACCGGCAACGTCGCATGGGAGGGGTATTCCGGCGTGTGTAGCACCGTTTGCAGGGCCGTTTCCAGCTGCGCATCCACCCCAATAGCTGCACCGGTGTTCGGGTTGCGGTCAAAGCGGGGAAAGTTGCTGCTGGAAATCTCCAGCCGCAGCCGGTGGCCCGCGAACAGCACATGACTGGTCGACCACAGGTCGATCTCGTACTGATAGACCCTTCCCGGCCGGATAAGCGACGGCTCCGCCACCGATGTTCGGAAGCGGGCCCGCACAATGCCGTCCTGCAGGTTGTGGGCATAGCCGTCGGGCCGCACGTCCACCAGCTTGGCGGTGAAGTCGGTGTCAACCGCGGTGCTGGCCGCGTACAGGGTGACGCTTATGGGGCCAGTGAGTTCCAGGTCCCGCTCCAGCGGGTCCGAGGTGTAGACCAGCACATCCTCCCGGGCCTCCACCTCCCGGTGGTCGGCCACGCCCTGTGGAATGATCAGCGTGGAGCCGCCGCGCGTCGGGACAGGGTCGGCAGGGTCATACGTGTAGACATCCGGCGGTTCCTCCCCAGGCGGTGAGGTGGACAGAGTACCTGACCCGTCCAGAGTATTGGCCGAGCCGTCGGAGTGCAGATACCACTTGGTGTAGTGGGTGCGGGCCAAGGGCCAGTCCTGCTCGGACCGCCAGCGGTTCTCGCCCATGACGAAAATCTGCACCGGCGGCTCGTCCATCACGCCGGTCTCGATGTCCTTGAGCCAGTAGTCGAACCAGCGCAGCAGGTGCTCGTGCAGCTCGATGAGCGCCTCGGAGCCGAAGTCAATGTCGCCGGTTTCCCGCGAGGTGGGCGAGGTGTAGGGGCGAATGTGGGCCCAAGGACCGACCAGCAGCCGCTGGCTGCGCCGCGCCTCGGCCGTGGCGGCCCGGTCCCGCAGCGCTTGGTAGCCGTTCAGCGCCCCCTCCAAGAATATGTCGTACCACGAGCTGACGTGAAACATGGGCAGCGAAATCTTTTGCGCGTTTCGCATCAGGTTGATGGGCGACCAGTAGGGACCATCCCGCTCTTGGTCGAAGTACTCGTGGAAGTACGGAGCGGCCTCCTTGAGACGGTCAATCCAGTCTCGCAGCGGCAGGTGAGAGAACCATGCGTCGGTCAGTGGCTGCGCGAAGTTGTCGGGAGGCAGGACGTACTCGTCCATCTGTGCCAACAGGTCCTCGCGGCCCGCCCGCAGCAGGGTGTTCCGTCCCTTGTGGATGGCGTAGGGCACCATCCAGCCCCACTCCATCGCGCCGCCGGTGTGGTAGACCCAGCTCTGATGGAAGTCCGCCGAGGCCGACACCGGGGCCATGCAATAGAGGTGAGGCGGAGGCGGCCCGGCGGCCAGCGTGTACTGCGTGGCGCCGAGGTACGACTGCCCGGTCGTGGCCACGCGCCCGTTGCACCAAGGCTGGCGGGCCGCCCACTCCACGGTGTCGTAGCCGTCCTGCCCCTCTTGGAACAGCGGGTCGTAGTAGTCGCCCTCCGAGTCGAAGCGGGCCCGGCAGTCCTGGCTGACCACCACGTAGCCACGCTGGGGGAAGAACCAGATGGAATGCTCCTGGTTATCGGCGTAGCCGTCCTTGCCATACGGCCCGCGAGTGACCAGCGCCGGAAAGCGCCCCGGCGAGTCGGGGCGGTAGATGTCGGTGGCCAGCCGCACGCCGTCGCGCATCGGCACCATGACGTTGCGTTCGCGTGTGACCCGGTACTGCTCTGCCTGCGCCATATCCGGCCCCCTTTTCGTTGCGGCCCTAGTCTAGCACAAGAGGACACCAGAGGGATGGAACCACTAGCGCCGTCGCTGGTCGCGGTAGTTGGGGGCGTCGATGGCCACCCATTCCACGACCATGCTGTCCACCAAACGGGAGGCTATGCGCGGCTTGCCGTCCTCAAGTTCCTGCATTGTAGACGCCGTGGTGATGACGGTTGCCAGCTTGGCTTCGTGCCGGTGCACCACCATCTGATACAGCTTCTCCTCAGCCCACGGAGTGCTGTTCTCCGATCCCAAGTCGTCGAGTATCAGCAGCGGGACGTTGAGGACCTGCTCGAATAGCTCATCAAAGTGCACCGGGCTATCGGGGCTGTAGGTCATACGCAGGTGGTCAAGCAGAGTGGGAACAAAGGCGAAGAAGACCTGCCGTCCTTGCCGCAGGCTCTCCCCGGCGATGGCAACGGCCAAGTGGGTCTTCCCGGAACCGCGACTGCCGGTGAACAGCAGCCAGCCCTCGGGAAAGGTGGCAAAGGTCTGGGCGGCGTGGAGGGCCCGGGCAATTTCCTCTTGGTCCTTCCTTGTCGCCCCGAGACCTCCGGCCACGTCAAAGTCGGCAAAGGTCATGCGAGACAGCATCTCTGGGCGCACTTCGCCAATTCCCAGCGCCAAGCGGCTGTTGAAATGCCCCAGCTGCAGCACCGTCGAACGCCCCTCGGCCTCCAGCCGGGTGCGGGATGATTCGTCCAGCTTGGTCAATGGACCCCGGACGGTCAGCACGGTGGGCAGGGAGTTGTTGTACCGATGGTTTATCACTTGGAACAGCTTCTCCTGTGCCCACGGCGTTGAGCTGTGAGCGCCCAAGTCGTCGAGAATGAGCACCGGCACGTTTCTCACCTGCTCGAACAGCTCGTCGTAAGCAATCTCGCTGGTCGGCGAATAGGCGGCCCGCAAGTGGTCCAGCAGGTCGGCGACCATTATGAAGAATGCCGTCTGCTGCCGTTCAATGCAGCGGTTGGCGATGGCGGCTGCCAGGTGCGTCTTGCCGCTGCCGGAGGGGCCGGTCAGGACCAGCCATCCATCCGGGTTCTCCGCGTAGGCGGCCGCAGTGGGCAGGGCCTCGGCGAACATTCGCCGCGACGCCACATCGGACAGCGGGCCCTCAGCGCGGGTCGCCCCGAAGGTGAGGCGAGACAGGGCCCCAAGGTTGCTGTAGCGGCGCAGGGACTCCAGCCGCGAGGGGAGCGAGTCCTCCGTCTGACGGCACTGGCAGGGCGTGGCCTGCCCGAAGCTCGGGTGCCCCACATGCACGCGCTGCGTCACCCAGCCACTGCCGTTACAGTGGGGGCAGCCGTCAGCGCGTTCCGGTTCGGGGGCTGGCACGACCCCGCCGCCGTTCGTAGTCTTGGCTATACTTCTTTCGCTGATCCTGCGGAGAATTTCGCCCAGGCTTTCCATCTTGCTTACTACTCCCGCCAGGCCAGTTGCCCTTGCCCTCCGAACCCCAGCGGGCGAGGATGGCGGCTATGTACTGCCAGCTTCGCTTGTTTTCCAGCGCCGCTATATCGAAGGCCTCCCGGATCCAGCCGGGAGGGTAGCGCCCCTCTGCCTCTTTGAGCCGCTCGGCTACGATGGGCGTCAGCATTCCGATGGTGTCCTCGTAGAGGGCGAAGATGTTGAGACGCTCTCTCGGCCTTGCCGGCGCCTCATCTGCGCCGAGACCCGCGTCGTTCCCGGTCCCTGATTCCCTCATACGGGATACGGCGCGACGGCCAACGTCGTTGTTCAGCACGAAAACCGAATCGTCCGGCCCGCTGCCGTGTACCAAGAACACGCCCCGCCGCACTGCCATGCGCAGGCCGCGGCGGATCTCCTCCGCCGCGCTGTCCCCGCTCCCAGATGCTTCGCCGGGTTGCAGCCCGCGCTGCAGGGCCGGGTCGGAGAGGAATTCTTCCAAGGAGACCGATCTCGGCCCCTGACGCTTGTGGTGCAATAGCCAGATGCCCCGCAGCGTGACCTTCAGTTCAGCCAGGTCCTGTATGTCCTCCAGGAGCGGGCCGAAGAGCGGGTCGGGTGTGGGCGTATATAGCGTGTCGCGGGGAAATCCCTCGAAAACCATGGCCTGCCCACCCTGTTTAGTAGACGGGGACGCGAGCGAAGGAGTCGAAGCGCACCAAGTTGTCGCGAAATTCCAGCTGTATGTTTCCCGTGGGGCCGTTGCGGTGCTTGGCGACAATGATGTCGGCGATATTCCGGGGGTATGGCTGCCCCGGCCGCTGCTGCTCCCACTCTTCCTCGGTGGTGTAGAGATCCTCTCTGTGGATGAACATTACCACGTCGGCGTCCTGTTCGATGCTGCCGCTGTCGCGCAGGTCGGAAAGCATGGGCCGGTGGCTGGGACGGTTCTCGACCATGCGGCTCAACTGCGAGCAGGCGATGAGCGCAATGTTCAGGTCTCGGGCCAAGCCCTTGAGTGACCGGGAAATCTCGCTGATTTCCTGCACCCGGTTGGCGCTGTAGCCGCGCCCCTGCCCCTGCACCAACTGCAGATAGTCCACCACCAGAAGGTCAAGGCCGTGCTCCAGCGACAGTCGCCGGGCCTTGCTGCGCATCTCAACCATGCTCTGGTAGGGCGTGTCGTCTATGTACACCGGCAGGTCGGAGAGCTGACCGATGGCGTCGATCATCCGCTGCTCTTCGGCCATTGTGTACAGTCCCAGACGAAGCCGGTGAGAGTCGATCTCGGCCTCCGACGACAGGATCCGCATGGCCAGTTGCTCGCAACTCATCTCCAGGCTGAACACCCCGGCGGTTGACCCGTTCTTGGCGGCGTTCAGGCACATGTTCAGGGCCAGCGTGCTCTTGCCCAGCGAGGGCCGCGCCCCAAGGATGAGCATATCGGACCGTTGCACTCCGCCCAGCAGTTCGTCCAGATCGCTGTAGCCGGACATCACTGGGCTGGTCGACTCCGACAGCGGCTCCACAACGCTGGCACGGTCCTGCAGGTACTGGTCATAAATCTGCCTGAGGGGGACGAAGCCCCGCGTTTGTCCCGCTCCGCGAATGGCGAACAGGGCGTCCTCCGCTTGGCGCAGCGTCGTGTCCACATCATCGGTGTCGTTGTAACCCAGCTCCGATATGCGGGCGGCAGCGGAGATGAGCTTCCGCATGATCGCGGTGCGGGAAACTATCCCCGCGTAGTCCTCTGAGTGGACGGAGGTCGGAGTAATGGAGACCAGGTGCGACAGGTAGGCCATGCCGCCGGCGGCGTCCAGCTTCTCGGTGCGCGCCAGCTCGCTGGCCAGCGTGGTCTGGTCGATGGCATCGTCCCGTTGGAAAAGGGCCATCGCCGCGTCGTAGCAGAGCTGATTCCGCTCGCGGTAGAAATCGCCGGGCTGCAACAGCGGAGCGATGCGAGTGAAGCATTCGCCGTCGATCAGCAACGAGCCGATCAGCGCTTCCTCCGCCTCGATGTTGTGCGGCAGCAGTCTTTCGGCGTACATGGTCACGGTTATTCTTCGGTCTCCGCGTTAACGCGAATCGTCGCCGTGATCTCGGTGGAGAAACGCAGGATGACGTCGTACTCGCCCGGCTCCCGGATGGGTTCTGCCACCTCAATCCAGCGCCGTTCCACCTCGCGGCCGGTGACCTCGGCCAGCGCCATCGAGATGTGGGTGCTGGTGATAGCGCCATAGTAGCGGCCTGTGGGAGTGACCCGGGCCTGGACGGTGACTTGGGTGTCGTCCAAGGCCTCCTTCAACTCCTCCAGCACGTTGGTCTCGCGCAGCCTGACCTCGTCGCCCGCCGTTTTGATCTTGTGCAGGCGCTTCAGCGCCTCGGGGGTGGACATCACCGCCAGCCCCTGGGGCAGCAGGTAGTTGCGCGCGTAGCCGTCCGGGACCTTTCGGACCTCGCCAGCGCGGGCTTTGTTTTGCACGTCTTGAGTGAAAATAACTTCCATAGATATCACATCCGTGGTCATTGAGTGGGGGTTGAAGCTAATTATACGCCGAGGGCTGGCAGTGCGGGAAGGAGCGTCCGTCACCTGTTAATCGGCAGAAGGAATCCTGTCGGTACCTTCCGGGCGAATTCCCTCTGCTACAATTACCCCACGCGGCGCCCCATCTACAACACGCGGGCACGGAGCCGACTATGACCACCGACGCAGAACTCCGTACCGGAACCCGGATGTCCCTCGGCGAGTTCCTGGCCCTCGGCGAAACCGACGGCAAATGGGAACTCGACGACGGGGTGCTTTACATCATGTCTTCCGGTACGCGCGACCATCAATTCTTGGGGCTCGAATTCTGTCGGCACATCCTCGATTATGTTGACAGCTTCGAGCAGCCGCCGGCCCATGTCTATCAAGAAATGACCACCATTCTTTCACGGCAACTGCAACGCGCCCCGGAACCCGATATAGTCATCGTCCGTGAAGGACGGCCGGGCATCATGGAAGGCAGATGGGTTGAAGGTGCGCCCGACATCGTGGTCGAGATACTGTCCACCGACCGTAACCGGGACTTGGTGCGGAAGCGGCAGATATACGCCGAGGCGGGCGTACTAGAGTATTGGCCCATTGACCCCCGAAACGACACAGTCACCCAGCTGGAGCTACGGGATGGCGTCTACGTTGAGCGCTCTGTGCTGGGCGCAGATGATACCCTGACCACGCCGCTGCTGCCAGGCCTCTCCGTACCGCTGGGCGACATATTCCGTCATCGCAGGCGCCCCGCCCAGGATGAGTAAGGGGCTGGAAATGAGCTTCATCGACGGTGTAGAGGAGCGTTCCCTCCCCATCCGGCAGGCCATCCTGGAGCACCCCTTCGTGCGAGGTATCGGAGAGGGAGGTCTCGATGTAGAGCGGTTCAAGTTCTATGTGGCCCAGGACTACGTTTACCTCATCGACTACGCCCGGGTGTTGGCGTTGGGCGCGGCGCGTGCTCCCGAGCTCGAGGTGATGTCTTGGTTCGCCGAATTGCTGGACGAGACTCTGAACACCGAGATGGAGCTGCACCGGGGATACTGCGCCCAGTTCGGCATCACTCGTGAGGAACTGGAGGCCACCCGGCCCGCGCCAACCACGGTGGCCTACACCTCATACCTCCTGCGGGTGGCGTCGCAGGGCAGCTTCGGCGAACTGGCAGCATCACTTTTGCCCTGCCAGTGGGGCTACTGGGAAATCGGCGAACACCTTTCACGCCGAGGTGCGCCCACCCACGCACCGCTCTACGCCGAGTGGATCGGCATGTACTCATCCGGCGAGTTCCGCGACCTGGCCACCTACCTGCGAACCCTGACCGGCCGCATCGGCGACGCGGCCAGCACAGAGGAGCAGACCGCCATGGAGACAGCCTACGTTACCAGCCTCCGCCTTGAGCACCAGTTCTGGGACATGGCCTGGAACCTGGAGCAGTGGCCGGTTTGATTCACCACAGAAAATTTTAGGGATACAAACAAAAACTCTGTGTCCTCTGTGGTTGAATCACCCCTTCACGGCCCGGAAAATCCAGCAGGGCCACGAGAACAGAAAGTCCCCGTCCTCCTCAACCTCCCCCACCTGGAACGCCTCTTTCACCTCTGGTGTGGCCTCCTGAAACTCCCGCCTCAGGGCCGCCACTTCCTCACCGGGCACCTTCGTCCGGGCTACCCAGTCGTTGAACCAAAGGTAGACCCGTTCGTTCTCGCTGCCAGCCACCTCGAAACCCCGGTCGGCCAGCAACTGCCGGATCACCGAGATTTTGCGGTTCTGTATGTGGCTGAAGTCGCGCCTCAGCTCGATGTCGTTCATCCATTCGGCCACGACGTCATCCTCCGGCGCGATGCTGTCGGCGATCACCAGCGAGCCGCCTGGCCGCAGCGTGCGGCGGGCCTCGTCCAAGGCCGCCTGAAAGTCTCGAAAGTGATGGGCGGCCACCCGTCAGGTTATCAGGTCCAGGCTGCCGTCGGCGAAGGGCAGGGACTCGGCAGCGTTCTGGGAAAGCCTGACATTGGGCAATGCCCGTTCTCCGCTGATGCGCCTGGCCTGGCGCAGCATTGGCTGGGTGATGTCCGTGGCCACCACATGCTCCGACACCTCGGCCATGGCGAAGGCGGTGAACCCGGCGCCTGTGCCGATATCCACGGCCCAGCGGTAGGGCGTGCTGCCTTTCAGAAAGTCCGGGCCGGTCAGCCGCTGCACCGAGTCCAGGCTGTCGTCGCGGATATGCACCTTGCTCTCGGCATAGACCCCGGCCTGCGGTCCGAACATCTGTTGGGCCAACGTGCCGCCGGTCTGTTCACGATTCTGCGTCATGGGTACTCCATAGAAAAATGTAGGGGCGGGTTTGAAACCCGCCCCTACAACCGATCAGAGGTCTGACGGGTAGGGGGTTGTGCCCCCAACCCAATCTTTCCAATGGAAGAGAACTACTGGCTAGACCAGCACCGGTTCAGCGTTCTTCTGGTAGACCTGGAAGCGGTGCCGCATGGTGTCGGCGATGACGACTCGGCCACTGTCGTCCACCTTCACCGCGACGGGGGCCCAGAGGACCTTCTCGGGCGTGAAGTCGCGGACGCCGTTGCGCTGGCGGATCATGTCCGGGTTGGACGCAATCTTCTGCTCGCCCAGCTTGGACAGGGCGGCGTCGCCAGTGAACTCGGTGATGAACCTGCCCTCGGGGGTCAGCACCTGCACCCGGTTGTTCAGCCAGTCGGCCACGTAGACGTCGCCGTCCTTGTCCACGGCCACGCCCGTGGGTCGGTTGAAGAGACCCACAGGGCGGTTGACCAAGTGGAAGCCGCCGTGGTCACGGGCGACGGAAGCATCGCCGCCGGTGCCGGGCTGTCCGAAGCTGGCCAGCCACTGCCCATCGCTGGTGAAGGACTGGACGCGGTCGTTGCGCCAGTCGGCGATGAAGATGTTGCCTTCCGTGTCCAAGCCGATGCCCCAGGGAGTGTTCAGCTCGCCGGGGCCGCTACCGAAGCTGCCGAACTGGGAGATGTACTGTCCGTCCAGGGTGAACTTCTGCACCCGGCTGTTGCGGCTGTCCACCACGTATAGCACGTCGTCGCGAATGGCCAGGCCCGCTGGCCGGTCCAGCTCGCCGTCGCCGGAGCCGTGCGTGCCCCAGTGGCTGACGTAGTTGCCGTCCTTGTCGAATATGGTAATGCGATGCAGATACTCGTCTGACACGTAGACGTTGGTCTCGCTGTCCAGGGCGAGGGACATGGGCCACATGAACTGGCCGGGGCCTTCGCCATAGCCACCGAACTCGGTCACGTAGTGTTCGGTCCCATCATCATCCAGGGTGAACAGGTTGATACGGGTGCCGTCAGAACGGGACTCGTAGGAACGGTTCACGACATAGATCGAGTTTTCCGGCCCGAAGGCGAAATCCATCGGGTTACGGAACCCGGTGCCTTGGAACTCGGATCGACCTGCGACATAACTATAGGTGAACGTGCGGTCGTTGATGCCGAGAAATACACTTGCCACGGCTTGCCTCCTTAGTTGCTGCAGTTGCGGGGGCGCGTACGCCCGCCAAGCTCTGCACTACCTCGCTTACACTACCTCGCTGGCTATACGGCCGATAACCCGCTGGACGACGGCGCTGATTGCGGCTACCACCCACTCAATCAGCGAACCGATGAGGTTCTTTCCCATGTCTACGATGGCAGTGACTACCGTCTTGATTAGACCCAAGATAAATTGGAAGACTCCCCTTCCCTCTTCCGTTTCAGTGACGTCGTGTTCTTCCGTCATGATAGAACTCTCTTTTCCATCTGCCGGAGCGACGGCACATTGCCTGCCTCGCTCCGGCAAAATTTTTCTGCTAGAGATGGACCGACTTTTTGCCGGCAGTCCGCTAGATGAAGCTATGCTTTTCCCAAGTTCCGCCGACGATGGGCTTGGAGTCCAGGCCCATCCAGTTCTCCAGCAGGGTGGCGTATGTGGAGCGGAAGTCGTTGTTGTGCAGCAGGTTGCCGCCGTCTTCCAGATCACCCGGCTCCAGGGATGGGTACTCACCGTAGAGCCCGCCCTTGACGTTCTCGCCGATGACAAAGGCCACGCCGCCGGTGCCGTGGTCGGTGCCGGAGCCGTTGTCCATGGCGCGGCGGCCGAACTCGGAGTAGAGCAGCGTTACGACGTTGTCGCTGATGTCGTGGTGGCGCATGTCAGCCATGAAGGAGTCGACGTTCTTGGCCACGTCGTTGAGCAGGTTGGACTGCCCGACGGCCTGGTTTGCGTGGGTGTCGAAAATGTTGTAGGGGGCGGTGGTGAAGAGGACGCGGCTGCCCAGCCCGGCGTTATGCACCTGCACCATGTCGCGCAGATAGCCGCCGATGTTGCCCAGCAGGTACTCTTCCTCGCCGTGATACATACTCGGAGCGGTGCCCAAGATGTCGGCGCCCATCATTGCCTCGACGCCGGTGCTGCGGATGAAGTCTTCCACCGCGCCGCGTCCGATGGCCGGGCCGTACATTCGGCCAAAGAGGTCCAGAGCCTCGGCGCGCTGTTCTTCCTTCTCAAACTCGGTGAGCAGGCCGTAGCTGCTCAAGTCCCCAACGGAGGCGATGGGGACGCCTTCCATGGCCAGAGCGCGGGGCAGGCCGCGACCGAAGTTGACGCCGGTCAGCACGTTTTCTTTGTTGGGGTCCAGTTCCTTGACCAAGCGGCCCAGCCAGCCCTCCACGCCCAGGGTCTCGGGCTCACAGGTGGCCCAGATGTCCATGGACCGGAAGTGCGACAGGCTGCCGTTGGGGTAGCCGATGCCCTGGATGATGGCCAGCTTGCCCTCGTCCCAATACTTCTTGAGTGGAGCCAGGGAAGGATGCAGGCCCAGGGTGTCGTTCAGGGGTACGATCATTTCTTCGGGGATGCCCAGGGTCGGGCGATAGTCTCGGTAGCGCGGGTTGCTATAGGGGATAACCGCGTTCATCCCGTCATTCCCGCCGGACAGAGAGACTACAGCCAGCACCGGGTCCTTGCTGGTGGATACCATCGTCATTCCTCCGTATTCGTTGTGAGCGTATTCAGTCACTGTGGGATCGAGGAGCGAATGCGCTGTGGTTCTTCATTCACTCCTCAACCCTGGTTTCCCGGGATCCCGTTTAGCCGAACTGGAACTCCGAGGTGGTGGCAATCATCTGGAAGGTCTCGCCAGCCCGGCGGGCGAAGTCGGCCTGCTCCGCTTCCGAGTTGTGGCGCAGGTTGCCGCCTTGGGCCACGTGCCCCACGAGCTCCTCGCGGGTCTCGTCTGAGATGGTCAGCGGGCCAACCAAGTCCAGGCAACCGTCCACCATCTGCTCTGCGGTAATGCTTTCGCCCTGGGCCATCAGGCGACCAACCATCGACTGCACGCCGGGCAGGCTCGTGTCGCCCAGCACCTTGGAGGCGAAGTTGATGCGGTCGATAAGGCTGCCGCTGTTGATCCACTCGCGGCCCATATGCCAGCCCTCAACCGTGGGCGGGTTGAGCAGGTCCAGGCCCATGTACTTCGGCTCCATGGCCACGAAGAACAGGCCGGGCTTGGGCTCGGTGTGGTCCTGGGCCATGCGCATGGTGCCGATGACCACGTCGGCCGGGCTCTTCACCTTGGCGTATCGGACCCCTTCGGCCTTGAAAAAGTCGCTGGTGAACAGCACCCGCAGCATTGCGCCGATCTCGTAGCCGGAATCAAAGTAGGCCTTCTCCAGGGCTTCGATGGCGGCCATGTCGCGAGGCTCGGCCAGACGCCACGACGGGACCGGCGGCTCGTCGGCCACGAAGAAGTCGTACAGCTTGCGGGCCACGAACCTGGCGGCGGCGGGCTGCTTGCAGATGATATCTACTACATCATCGCCGTTCCAGTTGCCGGTCTCGCCCAGGAAGGTCTTCTCGCTGTAATCGTGGTCAGCGGGGTCGAAACGGAACTCGAAGGGAGTGCGACCATAGGGGAACACCGGAATCGTCGGGGCCAGGTTCCACCCGGTGAAGGCTCGGGCGCAGGCCTTAACGTCGTCCTCGGTGTAGTTGAACTCGTTGTCCATGCCGACGCCCAGAGAGAACAGCTCCAGCAACTCACGACCGTAGTTCTCGTTGACCGCGGTCTTGTGGCTCTCGATATTGTCCAGGTAGTACAGCATCGCCGGGTCGGTGGAGAGCCAAAGCAGCATCTCCTTGAAGTTGCCCATGCCCTTCTCGCGGAAGGTGTCGTACTGCATCGACGTGGTGCGGGCGTTGTCTACCTTGTTGTCGCCAGCGCAGAGGATGGTGTGCCAGAACAGCGCCATCTTTTCCTTGAGCTGGTGCTTGTTGTTGATCATCCGGTAGACGATCTCGGTCTGACTCGTCTCGATAGCGGCCTTGTCGAAATACGACGGATAGGCGCGATACAGCAGGTCTTCATCGAGGCCGGGGTCGTCGGTGGGGTTGAGCAACTCCTCAACCACGCTATCATAGCCCTGTCGCGCCCGGGCTTCGATCTCGTTACGGCTGGCGCCGAAGCCGGCCCGCCGCAACAAGTGGGCCATCAGTGCAATATCTTGCTGGGACATCTATTCCTCCTTCTTTTCGGCTGGTAATGCCTTGTCCTGATCTGCTCCGGCCTTCAGGACATCCGCCCTGCGGAACCCGGCGCAGATGTTTGAGGCAATCCAACAACGGGCAAGCAAATCCTGCGCGCTTGCTTACCCATCAAACGCACAATTATTTAAGCCTCTGGGCCGTTCCTTGTCAATACTGATTCAAGAATAATAACGAACGCCTTATAACATCACAAAGCGGGATTATGATGCCAACCGAATTTCGACGCGCTGGGCGCAATCACCACTTGATTCCGGTTCTGAAAGGTACACCGCCTCGTAATGGAGAACCCCATTGCCGTTTGATGAAAGGAAGCAGGTATCTTGGCATAATCTGGTCGGAAAGCACCCCAGCGCCTACTGCCCCGGCCTGACCGACTGCGCTCCCAACTGCGGCCACGCCGCCGGCGCCCCGGCCCGCTCGATGCGCTCCTCCAGCGGCAGCGACTCGTCCCAGTAGTAGCCGATGAATCGCTGGCCGTTGATCCCGTCGGATGCATCGGAGGCCAGCCAGACCACCGGCGCACGCATGACGTCGGGCTGGATCATGTTCTCGCGGCTGTGCGCCGCATCGTCGGGAATCAGGTTGGTGTTGGACATCCCGCCCGGCACCAGCACGTTGCGCCGCATCGTCGGGAATCAGGTTGGTGTTGGACATGACCGTGACCCCACTCCCCTCCAGTTCCCGCGAGGCCATGGCGATCAGCGCCTCGTGGGCCGCCTTGGACGGACCGTAGGGGGTGCCGCCGGGGTTGTACATTGTGTTCATGCTGGTGGTGACGCCGATGATGCGCCCCCAACCCTGCGCCAGAAAGTGGGGCACCACGGCCCTGGCCATATAGAAGGGGCCTCCGGCGTTCACCGACATCACCCTGTCCCACTCTGCGGCGGAGACCTCCCAGAAGTTGTTGCGGGTATCGCCTCCCAGCAGCATGTTGCGGGGAGCGATACCGGCGTTGTTCACCAGGATGTGCAGCCCGCCCATTTCGGCGATGGTCCGGGCCACGGCCTCCTCGGCTTCCTGCGAGGAGGTCACGTCCACCACCTGCGTCATTACGCAGTCGTCGCCGCCGATTTCCCGGAGGTCGTTTGCCGACTGCCCGAGCCAGTCAGGGTTGACGTCCATCATGGAGACCCGCGCCCCAGCCCGCACCAGAGCCTCGGTCATGGACCGCCCCAATCCCATCGGACTGGCCGCGCCGGTTACTATCGCTATCTTGCCGTCAAGCGGTCGTTCCTGCATATTGCCAAGCTCCATCCTGTGAATCGAAATGACAGAATCTTAAGCATCAGCCAGTGAGGCCAATGGTGAACGACTACTCTAAAGATTATCACCATCCAACCGGGGATGCGTAGCGGACAACCCTGCATCCGAGGGATGCGTATTACCGTCTACGACATTCTGGCATACCTCGCCGGCGGCATGACCTGCGAAGAGGTTCTGAGCGACTTTCCAGAACTTACACAGGTATCGCCGTCTGGTCCTATGCCAGAGTCCACGGGTTCGCCGTGGTGACAAAGGATACCGACCACCTCCTGATCAGCGAGGCCCAGAGTTTCCATCCAAGACTAATCTGGACCGGCTTGGGAAACTGCTCATCAGAAGAGGTGGAAGCCCTGCTCCGCAACAACTACGACCGGATTCTCGCCCTCGACCAAGACCCCGACCGTGGGGGCATGCAGTTGCTCTAAAGCCGTTGCGCCAAGCGGCTACTGCGCCGTCGCACCGCCGTCGATGACCAGCTCAGCCCCGGTCACAAACGACGACTCGTCCGACGCCAGATACAGCACGCCGTAGGCCACCTCGATGGGATGGGCGGTGCGGCCCAAGGGGGAGCGTTCGTCGGCTTCGCGCTGGAGTTCAGCGTTATTGAGCCGCTCACCGGCCATGGGCGTGTCGATGGGGCCGGGATGCACCGAGTTGACGCGGATGTTCTCCTTGGCGTACTGGATGGCCGCCGACTTGGTGAAGATGCGGACGGCGCCCTTGGAGGCGTTGTACACCGGCTGGATGTAGCTCTGCCCCACCATTCCGGACATCGACGAAATGTTGATGATGGAGCCGCCTCCGGCTTTCCGCATTTCGGGGATGGCCGCCTTGGTTCCAAGGAACACCCCCTTGGCGTTCACGTCCATCACCCGGTCCCATTCCTCGACGCTGGTGTCCTCCAGCACTCCCCGGGCAACGACGCCCGCGTTGTTGACCACCACGTCCAGCTTGCCGAAGCGTGACACAGCCGCCGCAACTGCCTCGGCCCACGCCTCTTCGCTGGTGACGTCCAAGCGCACGAACACGCACTCGCCGCCGGACTCGTTGATATTCGCCTCGACCTGTCGGCCCGCTTCATCCAGCACGTCGCCGATGACGACCTTGGCGCCCTCCCGTGCGAACAGGCGGGCTTCCTCCGCTCCCATGCCGCGCGCACCGCCACTTATGATGGCAACCTTTCCTTCCAGTCTCATGCCTATCCTCCTGAAGTATCGGACGCAGGTCATTTTAACTCACGGAATAAAGAAAACGCAGGGCAATCGGAGGCAACCCCGCAAGTCAAAAAGGAGAAACAATTGTGGTCGGGGCGGGCAGATTTGAACTGCCGACCTCCTGGTCCCAAACCAGGCGCCCTGCCGCTGGGCCACGCCCCGGTGTGAACGGATGAGAGGAGAGGGTGATGGACAGTGGTACCCCCGGAGAGGATCGAACTCTCGTCTCCGGCTCCGGAGGCCGGCACTCTATCCGCTGAGCTACAGGGGCACTCTGCCAAAAAGAATATCACGGTCGCCCGCCGCCCAACAACCACCCGCCGACCTCAATGCTCGCCCATGACAAGGTCAACCAGCAAATTGAACTGCCGTGTTTCCAGGGTGATTGCAAAGTTGTTCAATCGCCTTGCGCGTTAGTCCTGAGCTTATCGAAGGACGGGTTTGGAAAATCCATTGGTGATTCGACAAGCTCACCATCGACGGATTTTCAAGTATCTTGCAATTCTCATAGGGAGTGACGGATTCTCCTTGAATTAGAACATATATTCTGTTACATTATTCCCTACACTTGGCTGCAAGTCTCATTTGGGACCAACCCCAGGAATTGACGTGAAAATTTACCGACTGGGAGTCTGCCTCAAATGCCGCGGCGACCTCGCTTATGACGAGGGCGACTGGATCTGCCTCCAGTGCGGCGTCTATTACTACACAGGCCTGTACAACAGTTCAGATCACAGGGGAGGCGCAACCCTCCGTATCGCCAGGATCAACCCCGGTCCGGACAACCCTCGCCGGGCGCCCACAGCCCGGCTGACAGGTTAGAGGTGCAACGCGGCAATGCCGACGGCCCAAGAGAAAATCCAAACCAAAGCGGTGTCCCATCAGCAGCATTCAGGCTGCTGGCCCTGCGCCCAGGCCTGCGGCAAACCGGCTGGGCGGTTCTGGCGGCAGGCGACAGTATGCGCCGGGTCAAAACGCAGGTGACCGCCAGCGGTGTCAGTTGTCTCAGGACGCCGGTAAGAGTGGAGCCTTCGCACCGTATTTCCAACCATCTCGAGGTCTTGGACGCAATTTGCGCCCGCTGGCACCCGGCTTGCGTCGTATACAGCCGGGCTGGCGGCATGAACTGGGGTACGCCAGGGCTGCAACTGCTGGAGGATGCCCTGCACAAATGGGCCGACGAGCGCGGCCTTTCCATCGGCGGCTATTCGGCGCAAGAGGTGCGGGTCGCAGTCGCAGGCACGCCCAACGCCTCCAGGGATGCGCTCGCTTTCGCCACCATGCAGCGTCTGAGACTCATCGGACAGGACCGCTCCTCTTCCGAATGGGAGGCCGTCGCCGTTGGTCACTACCATTTGGAATCCGTGGGAATAGTTGAGAAATGACTCGGACCCTGTCTGTTGACAGCAATCACTCAGATTTCTAAACCAAAGCCAAGGTGGGATGTGCATTTGTCAAAGGCTGGGAAAGGGTCTGGATGTCTCGCCAGAGAGTTTCGGCTCTTGATTGCAGGACGGTTCGGCAGCGGCGCTTGACCTCGTCTTTCCGGCTGGACAGCCCTTGGAGGAAGTTCCCGACCCTCTCCTGTACCAGGGCCTTGGTTCCCAGGCACAGGTTCCCGGTCGCCTCCTCTCTCGCCCAGCTCCAGACCGCCTCATCGGCGTTGAAGTCCGGACTGTATCCCGGCAGGTTCACCAGCCGCAGTCCCAGGCCCGGTGTCTGCAAGAACTCCCGCACCGCCTCGCCACGGTGCGCAGGAGCGTTGTCCCAGATCACGGTCAGCGGCCCGGTGTGCCCCTCTCTCAGTTGCTCCAGGAAGGCAGCCGAGGTTCCAGAGTTGCTGTTGCCGTCCAACTCCATCCATTCCACCTCGCCCGTCTCCAGGCAAACCGCCGAGTAGTAGCTTGCTTTCTCTCCATAGCGCGGGCTGCTCGAGTCCACCAAGGCCGGTTCTCCCTTCAGCACCCACTTGCCTCTCAGTTCGGCGTCGGCGCGAAAGTGGGCCTCGTCGGCGAAGAATATCTTGGCTCCGCATCCGTGAGCCTCGTGCCACAGGGCGGCGTATTCCGCCACGAAGGCCTCCCGCTTGGCAGCATCAGCCTTGAGCAGGCGTTTCTTGGGCCGCTTCAGGGCAAACCCCAAGCGGTGCAGCCAGTTCAGGCAACTGCTTCGGCTCAGGCCAATACAACACCTATCCGAGACGAACTGACGGACCACCCTCCAATTCCAGTTGGCCAGTTCGATTCCGGACTCGGCCGGCGGCTCCTGCACTGCCGCTTTCAAATCCGCCTGTTGCGCCTCGCCGAGGGCGGGGGGGAACCCCCGGACTGCTCGAACATCAACGCTGTGGGTCCGCCCTCGCCGAAGGCGGCGGCCCAGCGTCCAACGGTGTGGGGGTCCCGCTCCAGCGCCTCCGCCGTGGCCGCTGCCGTCAAACCCTGGGCCAAGAGCAGCATGGCGTACCACCGCTCCCGCTCGCGGGGTGTCGGCGCCAGAATCATCCGCCGCCGTAAGTCCTTGACTCCCATCTGCCATTGTTCCAGAGACCGGTCTATCTCCCTCACGCCCATCATCAACCCCTCTCGGACACCCGCAAAAGCTAGCCCGAAAAACTAACCTGGTCCCTACGTCAATTTACCCCATCCCTCTGCGCATTTCACTTTGGCTTTGGTTTAGCATCCTTCGAACTGGTTAGCATCATTCCAACGAACTGATGAACCGCAAGCATGTCCACCACGGTTTCGCAATTTTCCGTTGGCGCTGCCACGAATTATATCGGCGACACCGCGAGGGTAAGGTGCGAAGAGGATTCACTGCGCGACAGTGCGGATCGCGGTCAAGGATGAGTCGGAGAGCTGCAGGAAGATGTCATACCCCGGACGCACATCGTCGAGTGCGGCGCGTACATGGATGAGGACGAGATGGCGAATCCGGACAACGAAGTTGGCATCATGGACCGAATCACCAAGGGTCTTGCCGACCAAGGCAGCAACGACCAGTGGTCGTTGGGGCTGCACGGTTTCGTGCTGGAGGGTCGTCGCCCTACGGGCTGGCCTCCATGTCGCAGCACAGGGCGCCGTAGAAGGTGGCCCAACTCCGGGAGATTTTCGAGAACCATTACTTGAGCGAAATCTCTGTAAGGATGAGTTGTTGCAGCAGGTTGGGCCTGGCGAAGATTCTCCGGCAATTGTGTTCCCCGGCAGGGTCGTTCTCCATTGAAACCATCATTTCAAAGCAGTTGGAGCACTGGCGGCGTGGCCGGACTGCCACCTTCGCATAGCGAAGAGGACCCCGTTCGTCCCGGCGCCGGCTCAGTATGAACGGAGTCCTTTCATTCTCGTTCTCATTCGTCGCATCGCCCGCTTTCCGCAAGTTCGGGAGGAATGGTATGGTGTGTGATTGGCCGAATGCGGGATATTGTGGATGAGGTGCAGATGACCAGCGAGAGTTTCAGTTTGCAGGTCAAGATAGTCATGCTGACCGGAAGGGAAATTGCGCATGACTACGAACTCGTTGTTCCATCAATAGCAAATCTTGATGCGATTGAAGAAGAGACAAAGAGGTTGCTCTTTGAGTTACTTTCTAAAATATATAATGCCCAGCCGCTGTTCGTTATGAACAACCCTCCGGTATTGTATAACCGCGATCACCTTGTGCGGATTGAGTGGGACGTATCCGGCCCCTCTCAGGATATCGCAGAGGTCAGGAGACGGATTGCCGGTCTGAACATTCCCAGATAACGACCGTTTGACCGATGTTGCGACCGACTGTAACAGTTCAAACCCGGTCTTTTTAAACCCAGTCTTTTCAAACCTGGTATTCGGGAGGATGTACCTACACCCGCCGCAGCGCCTCCCGTTGAGCGCGAAACACCGGCTCAAGCCCACGCGCCGCCAGCGACAGCACCTGTTCCACCATCGGACGGGCGAAGGGACGGGCCTCCGTCGCGCCCTGCAATTCCACCAGCCCACCATTCGCTGTCATCACCACGTTGAAATCCACGTCGGCCTCGTAGTCCTCGGAGTAGCAAAGGTCGAGCAACAGCTCATCCCGCAGTATCCCCACGCTGACCGCCGCCACCGGGCACTCCAGAGGCACCCGGCGCAGGACGCGATTGCGCACCAGCATCGTCATGGCCTGATGCAGGGCCACGTATGCCCCGGTGATGGACGCCGTCCGGGTTCCCCCGTCGGCCTCGATAACGTCGCAGTCGATCTGCACCGTCCGCTCGCCCAGCGCCGCCATGTCGGTAACCGCCCGCAGGGATCGCCCGATGAGCCGCTGGATTTCCTGAGAGCGCCCGCTGACCCGGCCCGCGTCCCGCTCGCGCGACGAGCGCGTGTTGGTGGCCCGGGGTAGCATCGAGTACTCGGCTGTCACCCAGCCGGTGCCCTGTCCGCGCAGGAAGGCGGGCACCCGCTCCTCCAGCGACGCCGCGCAAAGCACCTTCGTGCCGCCCATCTCGATCAGCGCCGACCCCTCCGCCTGGCTTTGATACCCCACGATGATGCTCACCGGACGCGGCTCATCCCACCACCGCCCGTCAATCCTCTCAATGTCCGTCAATGCCAATGCTCCCAATTTATGCTTCGCCCAAGAACCATAATGCAGCGACATAGAAAAGGGCAACCGCTGTGGTTGCCCTTCCCGGTAAGACTTTGGACGATTTCAGGATCAAGATTCCAGGTAGCGCTGCGCCGTCTCCCGAAGCTGGTCGGCGTGCTCGTAGATGTCGTTTAGAGATTCGATGGTAGACCGATTCTCCACTAACGTACCTCCCTCATGTCTGCTCCCGTCGAACAGGCCGATATATTTTTGACTCCCGTCAAAATAGAGTCGGCACAATAGCCTTCGGTTATTGTTGTCCAAGAGGATGGCGCAGTAACTTTGGGCGTCACGAATTGTTACCCTTTCGGGTTCAACTACATCCTGCTCAATGTCTTTGATAATGTCGTAGGCTTGCAATTCTTGGGCCGTGGTTATAACCTTCCGCTCACCCTTACTTTTGTCCTCACCAGCGGAATCTGGCTGCGGAGGATCAATCTCGTCTTCTGGAATTCGAGTAAGATTCTGGGCGGCCCTCAATGTGTCGGTGATGCGATCGTTTACGAATTCGTGAAAAGCCCTTCGTGTCAGATGAGAGAATTGCGCTCTAACAGCTTGGGTCATTCGGCCGGAGTATACTCGGCGACCAAGCCATTCCACAAAATCTTCTTCGGGCTGATTGTATTGCTGGGTCAATGCCTGCTTCATGCCGTTGATATATCTCAACCGCGACGCCGCCTCCACTGTGTCGTCGACGTTGAAACCCTTGGTGAACTGTCCTAATTGCTCCAGTGAACCAGCGTCCAAATTTTCTAGGTCAATCTCTAAGAATGGACTCGTGTCCATTACGTTCGGGGATTCAAGATCGCTGAAAAACTGGTAGATCACACCGTTGGTCAGCACTCCGATACGGGCTTTGGTAGTGCCAAAATACCGGAATAGCTGGGAAACTTTTTTGTCTGATGAAAGGTTGTCTGAGATCCTCTTGCATTCAATTAGAATGACAGGATCGCCATCTGAAATGACGGCGTAGTCAACTTTCTCGCCTTGCTTTGTCCCGACGTCAGCCGTGAATTCAGGCTCAACCTCAGAGGGGTCGAACACGTTGTAACCCAATGCTTGAAGAAAAGGGAGAACCAAAGACTGCTTCGTCGACTCTTCAGTCGATAGTCTGTCCTTTAAGGATGGGATGCGCCCCGAGATAGCTCTGATTTCATCTTCGAGAGGCACGACTAATCCCTCCATGATGAGAAATAGAGTGTAAAAATACCATCGATATATTATGTCATCTGCTCCGAAGTGTCAACCGAACCCTACCGCTCTGTCCGCACCCACAACGACTCGCCATCACTCACCACCTCGACATCACCATGCAGGTCGGTGCGGTACACGTTTTCCGCCCCAACCGCCGCTTCCAGCCGCTCCATTACCTCCGAGGCAGGATGTCCATAGCGGTTGTCCAAGCCCGCTGATACCACCGCTATTGCGGGGTTTACTGCATCCAGGAATCGCGGCGTGGTAGACGTGTTGCTGCCGTGGTGGGCCACTTTCAACACTGTACTTTGCAGTTGCGCGCCGTTGTCTGCCAATTGATGTTCGGCTTCGGATTCAATATCTGCGGTCAATAGAAAACTGACATTTCCGTAGCTCAGACGCAGGGTCATTGAGTCGTTATTGAAGTCGTTAAACAGGCGGTCTCGTGGCGGATTTATAACCGCAAGCTCCACGCCGTCGCCCAACTCTATAACGTGTCCGGCGCGCACCTCCACCGGCGCAATGTCGTATTGTTGCAGCCGTTGCTCCCATTGCGCCTGCATCTCGTTGCCGCGCGGCTGCGGGCCGGACAGCACGGCCCCGACGGCGTGCCGGTCCAGCACCTCCAGCAAGCCTTGACTATGGTCGGAGTCCAGATGGGTCATGACCACCAGGTCCAGACTCCTGTCGCCTCCCGGCATGGCTCCGGCCAGGGCCTGCGACACTCCGTCGCCGTCCGGCCCGCCGTCTATGAGAGCCCGCCGGCCCGACGGCGTTACGATAAGGGTACTGTCGCCCTGCCCGATGTCGAGGAAATGAACGTGCAGGTACCCGTCCGGTCCGTCAACCACTCGCAGCCACAGGATTGCTGCGGCGATGCCCAAGGCAACGGCCGCAGCAACGGTGAAGTACGGATTGGGCAGAGGCCAGCGGATCCCGGCCCGCTCCTCACCTGCCGGGCTCTGGGGTGAACTCCCCGTGAACGTCTCCGTCACTCTCTTCGTAGCGGAGCGGACGGCTTGCCGCAGCCTCAGCGTCCGGCGCGGTTGCGCCGCCAGCAGGGCCAGGCCCAAGCCTCCGTACCACGCCAGCAACAGCGGGCGGCCCACCCAGTCGGCCTCCATTGTCCACGACGGAAAGGCTGAAATGACAGCGATAAGATATGCAGTCGGGGCCACTGCAATCCAGCCAAGCAGTTCGCCAAGGGGCGGCAGAACCATCCCGGCCGTCGCCGCTACCATCGCCGTGGCGATGAGCGGAGCCATCGCGGGGATCGTCAGCAGCGACACCGGCACGCCCAGCAGCGCGACCTGCCCGAAGTTGGCGGCAGCCAGCGGCCAGGTCGCCAGCGTGGCAGCCGCCGAGACTACCGCCAAGGTTGATGACCATCCCAGCAGCCGCCTCCCCCATTCCGCCGGGGTGGAGCTGCCCCAGTTGAGCCTGCCGCCGAACATGGCCAGCGCCAGCGCGATACCGCCAACGGCAGCGAAGCTCAACTGGAAGCTCACCTGACGAACTAGGCCGGGCGACACGGCGGTCATTGCAGCTGCGGCCAAAGCCAATGCCGGCAGCGCGCTCGACGGGCGGCCAATGCCCAGCGCAGCCAGGTACACCGTCCCCATCACTGCCGCCCGCAGAGCCGACGGCGATGCCCCGGCAGCCAGGACGTACAACCAGATCACCGCCGCGGCAAGAATCAGGTAGGTCGGCCGTTGCCTTCCCAGCAGCCAGGCCGCCGCTCCGGCCGTTGCCGCCAGCAACACGCCGACGTGCAGCCCCGAGATTGCCAGTAAGTGCGCCGCGCCGGTGCCTCGAAACTTCTCGACCAGATCAGGGGGCAACGATTCACGCTTGCCCAGCAACATCGTCGTTGCCAGCGCCGATTCCGGGTAGGGCATCGACCGCTCGATGCTTTCGGCCAACCGCCCGCGAATGAAGTAGATCGCCGACCGCCAGCTTGACCCTCCATCGGCGATGACACTCCCTTCCGTCGCGAACAACGTCGCCGTGATTCCTTGGGCAGCCAGGTATGACGGATAATCGAACCCGTCGATGGGCTGAGGTTGCGACGGCGTCCCCTGAACGGTCACCCCGTCGCCGTAGCGAAAGAACGGCGCGTTCCTGCGGGAGACCAGATCGTCAGGTGGCCTGACATAAATCAGCCATCGCTCGTCCACGTCCGGGATTTCGGCGCCATTGACCTGTGCTTGGTGAATCTGCAGCTCGAAGCGCACTCGCCGCGCTGTGGTCTCCGGGTCGCTGGCAATAGTGCCGATGGCGACAACACGCTGGCCCTGCAGGTCGGATGCTCCGTAACTCGGGGCGTCCAGCGAAGCACGTCCCAATCCCAGCAACAGGACAACCGCCAGCACCGCCGGGAAGGTGGGCATTCGCGCCAGCCGCAGCCCGATGGCTGTCAGGGCGGCCGCTCCGGCCAGCAGCAACGCTCCTGCTGGGTCCAGTCCCGCGGATAGCCCCAGCAACACGCCTGCCAACCACGCCGCCGACAGCAGCCCAAGCCTCAACGGATGATTACCTCAAGGGCCAATTTGCGGTGCCTGGCCGCCGGAATTATGGAGGGCATTGCGCCACTATGGTCTGCCGGACACAGTCACCAGCGCTCGAATGGACTCCAGGGTCTTGGGGCCGATACCCGGAACGCTTTCAACGTCATCGACGGTGGCGAAAGGGCCGTTTGCCTCCCGGTGGGCGATTATCCTGTCCGCCATCACCGGGCCGATACCGGGGAGCGTTTCCAGCTCCTGCGCTGCCGCGGTGTTGAGATCAATTGGCGACGTGGCAGGCTTATCCCCCCGCGTTGCGGGCCCGGACAAGATGGGAGCGGGCTGTGTCTCGCCTAGGAACGGCACATGGTAGTGGGCCTCGTCCTGCACGCGGCGGGCCAGGTTGATGCCCGACAGGTCGCCGTTGGGGCGCACACCTCCGGCCGCTGCGATGGCATCCATCACCCGGTCGCCCTCGGTAACAGCGTACACGCCGGGAGACATCACAGCCCCACTGACCTGTACCCTCATGTCTGCCGCCACCTGTTGGGCCGGCGCCGTCGGTTCCGGCGCGATAATGACCACCGGCGCGGCATCGTCCCCGCGAGTCAGCAGCAAAACGGCGGCGACCACCAAGGCCAGCGCCGCCAGCATGGCCAGCCCCGCGCCGACGACCCTCACTGCCTGTCCCTTCATGCGACCCCAACTCCCAGACGGGCCGGGAGGCAAGCTGTGCCCCGGATGAGCCAGCCGCGATTATAGACCACTGTCATCCGTGCCGGATTGAGGCGCGGATATGTACCAACGGCGGTTATACCATCGCTTCGAAGCAGGTCTATGCTCAGGCCTTAACAGATGCTTCGCCTGCAGGTTGTCACCTATTTGCGATTTCCAATATAATCAAACCCTGAATCTGACCAAAGGACGTTGAAATGACCAACCGCACGGCTTCCGACAGCGGCGCGCCCCTACCCCAGTTCGCCTTTTTCCGAGGCGAAGTGGTGCCCTTGGAGGACGCCCGTGTGAGTGTTATGACCCATGCCCTCCACTACGGCACCGCCGTTTTCGAGGGCATCCGAGGCAACTGGAACGCAGAGCACGAAAGCACCTACATCTTCCGCCTCCGCGAGCATTACGAGCGTCTCAAGCTGGGATGCCGCATGCTCATGCTGGACATACCCTACAGCGTGGACGACCTCTGCAAGATCACCGTCGAGCTGGTGGAGAAGAACGGCAACCGCTCCGATGTCTACATCCGGCCCCTCGCCTACAAGAGCGAGGAACTGGTGGCGAACCTCAAGCTGCACGAGATTGCCAGCGACTTCACCCTAATTGTCGTTCCCTTCGGCAACTACCTCGGCACCGAGAACCTGCGCTGCTGCACCTCTTCTTGGCGCCGCCTCGAAGACCAGATGACCCCCACCCAGATCAAGACCTCGGCCAACTACCTGAACAGCATCCTGGCCAAGACCGAGTCGGTGCTGGCCGGGTTCGACGAAGCCATCCTGCTCAACCAGGACGGACACGTCTCCGAGGGATCGGGCGAGAACCTGTTCATGATGCGAAAGGGCAAGCTGATCACCCCCATCCTGGAGGATAATCCGTTGCCCGGAATCACCCGCGATACAGTAATGGAACTGGCCCGCGAAGACCTTGGGATCGAGGTGGTGGAGCGCCGCATCGACCGCACCGAGCTTTACTTGGCCGACGAGGTGTTCCTCAGCGGGACCGCTGCCCATCTGACTCCCGTGATCTCGCTGGACAGCCGTCCCATCGCCGACGGCAATCCCGGCCCGGTGTCCACGGCGCTGAAGAAGATGTACTTCGACATCGTGTTCGGCCGCAACCCCAAGTACCTGCACTGGTGCACCGCCGCCGTTCCCAACATGGTCGCGGCCTAGAACGCTCCTGCTTCGAATGCTCACTCGCTGCCCAAAGACCGAAGCGCCATCAACCTCGTTTCCGGTTGGTGTCCAAGTGGTCAGAAATTATGACGACTGAGCAGAGGGCCCGGAAGATAGAGTCCTACGGCAGTGGCTACGAACAGCTGGTCAGCGCATTGGACAATTTCCCATGGGAGATGTGGACCTTCAGGGACGAACACGGCTGCTGGAGCATCTACGAGCACTTAATCCACATCGCCGACAGCGAAGCCAACAGCTACATCAGGTGCAGACGGCTGATTGCCGAACCGGGCAAGTCCCTGATGGCCTACGACGAAAACCAGTGGGCAAATGAACTCGCCTATCACCATCAGGACATAACGGACACCCTGGAGCTCTTCAGATGGCTCCGCCGCAAGACCTTTGCATTGATCAAAGAACTGCCCGAAGCAACATGGCGGCAATCGGCCTACCATCCCGAAAATGGAAATATGACCCTCGACGACTGGCTCGACGTATACGAGAGCCACGTTCCTGAGCACCTGCAGTTCATGCAGGAGAACTACGCTGCTTGGTCGCTCCGCGCCTGAAGCAACTATTCCAAATCCACAACCAAATCGCCAATTGCCAGCGGCCTTTTTATTTTGGATAATCCATCGGTGGGTCAGGGCAACTTGACCTTGCAGGGGCAGGCTTTCGTCCTGCCCCTGCCGCATAGGGGAGACGGCCAGAGGCGCTTGTGGAAACTTTGACGGTAATAGCCCAATGGCTCGGGCTGGGGCTGCTGGCCTACTTGATAGGCTCCATTCCAACCGCCTATCTGTTCACCCGCTTCGTGGTGGGTCGAGACATACGCAGCATGGGCGACAACAACAGCGGCGCAGCCAACGTATTCCGCGAGGTTGGCCCGCGGACTGGACTGGCCTGCGGCGTTTTTGACATCATCAAGGGCGGGGTTGCCGTCATAGTGGTGGGGGTAATCGCCAATGACACCGGTATCAAGATGCTGGCCGGCCTCTGCGCCTTCGCTGGTCACATCTGGCCCATTTTTCTGCGTTTCAGGGGCGGACGCGGCGCCGCCGTTTCCGTGGGAGTTCTGTTCGCCATGGCGCCGGTGATTGCTCTGCCCTTTGGCGCGCTGTGCTTGGTGGTCCTGTATCATACCCGCAAGGCGATCGTTGCCTTGGGAATGTTTCTCGTCGCCATTCCGTTGCTGACATGGATCGCGGTCTTAACCGTCGACTACACCATTGCCATTGCGAGCTATGCCCTGGCCATCGCGGTCTTAACCGGATTAAGCCATTTCTATTCAACGTTGCTCCTGCCCAAACTCCAGGCTGGCGCCTCCTGATACCGCTGCAAAAGGGAGACCAAATGTCCGACATAGAAGTAATCGGCATGATTGGTGTGAACCGCGAGCGGGACTCATCTCGCGGCGTTACGGTCAGTCTATTCGGCGGAGGCATCAACCCCGCCGACGAGATCCCGTCGGGCATTGACCCGGAATACATCACCGAGTTCTCCCAAACCCACGAGGAGAGCGGCTTCGACAAGGTGTTGATCGGTTACTCCTCGGCCACCGCCGACGGGTTCGCCGTGGCTGGCTACGCTGCAACGCGCACCGAGAGACTGGGCTACCTCATTGCCCACCGCGCCGGGTTCATGGCCCCGACGCTGGCCGCGCGACACGCCGCCACCCTCGACCAACTCAGCGGCGGACGCATCGCCCTGCACGTCATATCCGGGGGCAGCGACGAGGAGCAGCGCCGCGACGGCGACTGGCTGGACCACGACTCCCGCTACCGGCGCACCGGCGAGTGGATGGACATCGTGCGCCGCATGTGGACCGAGTACGCTCCCTTCGACTACGAGGGCGAGTTCTATCACTTGGAGCAGGCCCACAGCCAAGTGAGAACCAAGCAGCGCCCTCACGTTCCGCTCTACTTCGGCGGCGCGTCCGAGGCGGCCATGGAGGTCGGGGCAAGGCACGCTGACATATACGCGCTGTGGGGCGAGCCGATTGCCGCCATCAAGGAGCAGATCGCAGAGATACGCTCCCGCGCCTCCCGGTACGGGAGAGACATACGCTTCAGCCTGTCGGTGCGTCCCATCCTGGGCGACACGGAGGGAGAAGCTTGGGAGCGCGCCAAGGGCATCCTTGAGCGGGTGCGCGGGTCCGTGGGCGACTCGGTCGGAGCAAACCGCCCGGCGCGGCTGCAGTCGGTGGGCTCTCGGAGGCTGCTCGACTTTGCGGCGCAGGGCGAGCTTCACGACCAGCGCCTCTGGATGCCCATCGCAGCCGCCACCGGTGCGGCGGGCAGCACCACAGCCCTGGTCGGCACCGCCGAGCAGGTGGCCGAGTCACTGCTGGCCTACTACGACGCCGGCTGCACCACCGTGTTGATTCGCGGCTTCGACCCGCTGCAAGACACCGTGGACTACGGCAGGGAACTGATCCCCACCCTGCGGGCCGAAGCCGCTGCTCGTTCATACTGCTAATCCTCAGCTTGTCTCAGGACTAGCCCCTTGGTGCAGCGCCTTCCATCTGCACTGCACACTCTATGGCCGCTCCGAACAGACTCATGAAGGCTCCTTCGTCGCCTGATCCCAGAATAGCGGCCATGCCCTCTGGCCCTCCGAGTCTTTCCATTACGCACTGCGAGGTTTCCTGGTCTCCAGCTGAGTCGGCCTCCATTTGCATCCCCCCGCATTCCATAGCTGCGCCGAATATTGCCAAGATGCCGCTCTCGTCACCGGGTTGCAGCGATGTAGCCATACCTTCAGGACCGCCCAGCGCTTCCATAACGCACTGCGAGATCTCCATCCCGCCAGGGGCCATCCCTGTGTCTGGCACGATGGCCTCCATTTCCTCTTCGTTCAAGCAGGAAAACGTCGGGTTTAGGACGGTCATACTGCCAACCATAGCGGTTTCTTCGTCGCCCCCTATGCCCGCCAGCATTATCGAACGCAGGTCAACCCCTTCCATTGCAGTGCGTATGCACATCGAGGTCTCTTCACTCAACTGTCCGTAGTCGGCAATGAAACCCGTGAGGAATAAGCGCAAGACCGTTTCGTCCTCCATACAGCCTATCAGTTGAGTTTGCTCTTCAGGGGACGCCAGGTCAGGCGACGCGAACAGTTGCAATAATCGGCCCGTTTCTGCGGTCCCCGCCAGGCAGGTCAACTCCGACTCCGTAAGTTCGGACGCAATCTCCACTGGGTCGTCCAGCAGTAGGGGAGCGATTCCGCCTGATCCGGGTTCGTTTTCAGTCTCCGGCATGGCAGTAGGCTCGGCGGTCGCCGTAGGTTCGGGCATCGCCGTAGGCTCAGGCATGGCCGTGGGTTCGGGCATTGCTGTGGGTTCTGGAACAGCCGTAGGTTCTGCCATCGCCGTGGGTGCCGCCGTAGGTTCTGCCATCGCCGTGGGTGCCGCCGTAGGTTCAGGCATCGCCGTGGCTGCCGCCGCTGGTTCAGGCATCGCCGTGGCTGCCGCCGTAGGTTCAGGCATCGCCGTGGCTGCCGCCGCTGGTTCAGGTATCGCCGTGGCTGCCGCCGTAGGTTCAGGCATCGCCGTGGCTGCCGCCGCTGGTTCTGCCATCGCGGCGGGTGCCTCCGTGGCATCCTCACCACCGCACGCCAGCAGCGCAACCAGCGCAACCAAGGCCACAAAATAAAGAACTTTTAACATTTCTTGCTTTCTATCCTTGCTCATGAATTTGCGTCTGACTTCCATCGTACAGGGAAGATTTCAGACCTTACATACTGACGGGCTCGAAAATACGCGTATTTTCGAACACTCGGAGCCGATAGCCAGCCCGAGGGCCAAGCGACAGCCGCAATTACAATCCCCGCCAAGCGAACAACTGGCTGATCAGGGCGAAGAAACGACTTGCGTCCACGCCGTCTGCCAGCGAGACAGGGCCTGGCTCACCCACGATCGGTGTCTCGCCCCAGTGGTCGCCCGGCTCGGTGACAACGGTGAGGGCAACCTGCCGCATCGTCGCCACTCCGGGGTCCAAGGCCAGGGCCACGGCCAGAGGGTCGTAGAACTCGAATCGTTCCCGCCGTTCGTCGCGCCTGAACCATCCCTGCAGGACCTGCAGGGCCAGTATTCCGACCGGTGAATCGGTCGATAGCCCAAACGCCAGGTCTCTGCTGATTCCCACCTGTCGGCACGATGCCAGGTCCGCCAGGCTAACGGGAACTCCCAAGCCAAGAATGTGCCCCGCCGCCAAGGGATCGCTGTGGAAATTGAACTCGGCCCAAGGAGTGACGTTCCCGCGAGTCTCCACCGCGCCGCCCATTATGACCACACTCGCTGATTGGGAAAGAGTTCCGGGATGCCGGTCCTCCAGACGCGACAGGTTGGTCAGCGGGCCGAGGGCAATCACGGTTACGCCGTTCGGATCAGACGTGATTTTTTCGTACAGAAACTCTGGGGCTGTCTCTCTCACAGGCGTCTGAGACGATTCGGGCAACCGTACCGACAGCCCTCCCGGGCCGTGAAAGGCCACCGACGGTCTGTAACGTCCTGTTCGGGGCCGCGCCGCGCCCCGCGCCACCGGTATGTCCCGGCGTCCGGCGGCCTCCAGCAACGCCAGCGCGTTGCGGGTGGCGCGCGCCCTTGGCACGTTTCCGCCCAGGGTGGTCAACCCCACAACTTCAACCCCGGGCGCAGCCAGCGCCATCAGGATTGCGATCGCGTCGTCCACTCCCGGATCTGTGTCAATTATGAGGCGCAATGGAGGTCATGAAGAGAAGCCCGCTTCGAGTTTCCACGTATTGGGTCAACGCAGGTGCGCATTCAGCGGATCGCGGACAACTTGGGAAGGTGCCCTTGGAATTCGTCGTTATAGTTGACCAAGGATGCCACGGCCTCCAAGGCGGTACGGCGATACCGATAGCCAGTCGCCTGATGCAACCTTGCCGTACTCATTACCACAGGCCAGCGGTCCAGGTAGTGGCTGTAGGCCACGAACGCGCCTCCGGTCAGCCGCCTCATCGGATATACGATGCCCGCTGGCAACTGGATTCGGCGCGTTGACAGCGCCTCGGCCAGCTCTCTCAGGAAAACAACTCCACTCGCGGCGACGTTGAAAACACCGGGCAGTTCTTCTTCAATCGCCAAGCACAGAATCCGCGCCAAGTCATCATCGCTGACGAATTGCAGTGGCGGGTTGTGGTCCGAAAGCCCCAGCCAGCCCGGAAAGTACAGCTCGCGCAACAGTCCCATCGATGTCTTTGTTCCCAAGGCGGGACAGCAACGGAAAATGGTCACTTTGATCTGTGGGAAATTCTCGGCCAGCTCTAGCAGAGCCTGTTCGGCGCTGTGGTTATCCTGTGCGTAAGGGAACCCCAGGGCCGGGTTTGGAGGCCGGTCTTCCCCAATCGGCATCGGGTTGTTGGCTCGGCCGCCGTATACGGCATGGGAACTCACATAAATAAGATGCTCGACACCGGCCGCAAGGCACGACTCGATTACGTTCTCAACCATCTCCCGGTTTCGTTCGCTCATGGCTGCCGCGTTCGGACGCCTCAAGCGGCTCTCCCAGCCGAACGCCAGATGCACCAGCGAAGTGACCCGGTGCTTGATCAGCTCCTCGTGTATGGGCTTGGAAACGTCCTTGCGATAGGCAGCGATGTTGTGGACCGGTGCGCGCAGTGCCCGAAGGTCAAAGGCGACCAGCTTGCCCAAGTGAGGAATCTCCTCAAGATGCTCCAGGAGCTTGGCGCCAAGATGCCCCGACGAGCCGGTTATCGCCACCACTTTTTGCCGCGACGTCATGAGGTAATTCTAGCAGTTTCTGCATGGCAGGGAGGGAATGAGCCGGGGGTGATACAGAACAATTGCAGAGTCATTCAAGCACCCAAGCCGTTGGTCTTGAGCTTGTCGATGAATGGGCCGGGAGAATCCGTTCGTGGTTTGACAGGCTCATCACCAGCGGTCTCTCAGGGACTTTGATCGTCTTGGCGGATCAAAGGCTCTTTGGCTTCTTTCGTCGCAAGGCGCGCCTGCGCCACAGTCACCGGAGTCCAGGCAGCGAGAGCGTGCTGGCCAGCCAAGAGCGTGCGGTGATCCGGGCCTTTTCGCCCGTGGTCAATGCTATACGGGTCTCCCCCAGCACGTCGTAGCCAGAGGCCTCGATGCGGTCCAGAACTCGCGAGTAGATGGCTCCGAGCACCGCCGGGCAGGCCCTGCTGCGCCGCGATAGGTACGGCAACAGCCGGAAGCCGCTGCGGAAATACTCCCGGGCCCGCTGGCCCTGAAAGCTCAGCAACTCGACGAACGCCTCGTTGCGTATCCCGTCGCCGAGCTGTTGCTCGGTGTAACCGAAGCGGGACATTTCGTCCTGGGGCAGGTAGACCCGGCCCATGCTCCAGTCCTCCCGAACGTCCCGCATGATGTTTGTCAGCTGCATGGCCAAGCCGAGGTCCACCGCGTACTCCCGCGCGGCCTCATCCCGGTACTGGAAGATTTGGAGGCAAACCAAGCCCACCACCGAGGCGACCCGGTAGCAGTACTGCCGGAGTTCATCAAAGTCCCGGTAGCGCGTTTTGACCAGATCGCTTTCAACCCCCAGGATTATCTCTTGGAAATAGTCTTGGGGAATTGAGTAGCGGTCAGCCGTGTCTGCGAGGGCCAGGAACATAGGCGTGGGAGCGCGGTCCTGGTAGGCCAGCTCAAGACCGGTCTGAAGCCCCGCGAGGGCCGACAGCTTGTTCTCTGCCGACGCCGCCTCATCCACCGAGTCGTCGCAGTGGCGGCAGAAAGCATAGGCGGCGCAAATGGCCTTCCGCTTTTCCAGCGGCAGGGTCACGATCGCATAATAGAAGTTCTTTGCCTCTCGCCGCGTCAGCTTCTGGCAAACGGCGTAGGCCAGCTCCAGTTCCGTATTCGATGCCGCCATAACCACCGGGCTTTCAGAGTGCAGCGCGGTGCGAATCCACACCCGCGCTCAGTTTTTCGGATCAGGAGTCTATTCGCCGACCACCTGCACCATCACCTCCCGGTTGCGGGGGTGGTCAAGCTCAATGAAGAATATGCTCTGGTACGTACCGAACTGCATCTCGCCGTTGAGTATCGGCACGGTCTCGCTGGTGCCCAGCAGAAGGTGCTGCAGATGGGCATGGCCGTTGGGCGATTCGTCGGGCGTCATATTGACCGTGCGAATCTCGAAATCGTTGTGCCGGTATGGCGCATGCCGGGGAGCTACGCCCTCCAGAAAGACCGCCATGTCTTCCAGCAGCAACGGCTCGTTCTCGTTGATCTTCACCGCCGCGGTGGTGTGCTTGGAATAGATGACGGCAAAACCGTTGTTAATCTGGGACTCCGCCACGCAGCCGGACACCCAGTCGGTGATGTCGATGAACTCCGGGGCCTCTTTTGTTTTGACGCTGAGACAGAAAGACTTGGTAAGCATGCTTCGCTTCCTTTAAGCTCGCCTATGGCTTGCGGTTTGTGGGGAGGTCGCGCCCTCAAGGCGGCGTTGTTCCCCCGGATTGGATTTGTCTATGGCCCGGGCGAAGCGTCCCAGCGCCAGCAGGGGCCAGTAGTTCCTGTAAAGGTGGTAGTTGATCATGAATCCAGCCGACATCTCCAGGCCCTGGTAGCCGACTTCGCCAGCCTTGGGCATGCCGTCCTGACGCCGCCCAATTCCGTATCCTGGAAATCCTGTGCCAGTGAAATAGGGTTCGTCCCAACTACCGTCGGACTGTTGTATATCAAGCAGGTATTGGACTCCCCTCTGGCAGGCTTCCGAGCCGGACTCGCCGGCGGCAATCAGGGCGAGGAGCGCCCAAGCAGTCTGCGAAGCGGTGGACGGGCCTACACCCCGCAGGGAATCGTCCACGTAGGACCCGCAGCACTCGCCCCAGCCGCCGTCTTCGTTCTGGTGCGCCAGCAGCCAGTCCACCGCTCGGCGAACGTGGGGTTGGCTCATATCCTCGCCGATGGCTTCCATCGCGGGCAGCGCCGCCCCGGCGCCGTAGATGTAGTTGACCCCCCAGCGGCCAAACCAAGGGCCGTCGGCCTCCTGCTCCTGCCGCAGGTAGTTGTAGCCTCGCTGCACCGGACTATGCGACTGCGAGTAGCCCAAGCGCCCATACATCTCCACTATGTGGGCGGTCACATCGGCGCTGGGCGGGTCCAGCGTTTCCCCGAAGTCGGAGAATGGTATTTTGGCCACGTACTGTCGGTCGTTGTCCTTGTCGAAGGCGGCCCAGCCCCCGCTTCTCGACTGCATACCTTCAATCCACTCCACGCCGCGGCGGATGGCCTCGAGCCGCTTGGTTTCCTCCTCTCCCTCCATCCTTGCCAGCGCGAGGGCGATGATGACCTCCGAGGAATCATCGATATCAGGGTACTTGTCGTTGTGAAACTCGAAGGCCCAGCCGCCTGGAGGGGTCCCCTTGGCCCGCACCGACCAGTCGCCCTCGGAAAGGATCTGGTTGTCCACCAGCCAGCGGGTCGAACCCTGCACCATCGGATCGTCCGGCGCGAGACCGGATTCCAGTAACGCCACCTGCGCCAGGCAGGTGTCCCACACCGGCGAGATGCAGGCCTGGACCGTGCAGGTGTCCTCGTCCTCAATCGCAAAGGAATCGAAACCGTCGAATCCCTTGTTCAGTGCATCGGCGAATTCATCGCCCCCAGCGTGGTGCAGAGCGATCAGCGAATATACCCACGGCGGCTGTATCCCACCCCAGGCGCCGTCCGCCTCCTGGTGGTCCAGAATCCACTGTAGCGCTCGCCTGCGGGCGAATCCCCTCAGAGGCTGCATCGGTACCTTGCGGTACAGGTTCATCAGGCGGTCGAGGGTAAACAGCCCTCGAGAGATCCAGTCGTCGGGCACAGACAGCGAGAAGTCCGTAGCCTCCCGTCCGTCCGGATGCAGCTCGTCAATCTTGGCCGAGTCGGGTATCTCGCAATAGGGCCGCTCGGTTAGGATGATGCTCATCGGCACGATGGTGGCACGGGCCCAACTGGAAAACTCGTAAATGTTGAAGGGCGCCCACGAAGGCAGCAGGATCAGCTCCGGCGGCAGGTTGGGCGTTCCTCTCCATTCCCACTGGCCGAACAGGGCCAGCCAGATCTTCGTGAACACCCGCGTTTTGGGAACGCCGCCCTTGCCGAGGATGAATTCCCGCGCTCGGAGCAACTCCGGCGAGTCCGCGGAATGGCCCGCCAGCTTCAGGGCGAAGTAGCACTCGACGCTGGTGCTGATGTCGCCGGGAGCCTCGTAATACTGCCCCCACGAGCCATCGGCCTGTTGCTTGGTCAGGATGTAGTTGGCCACCTTTCGCCAGCGTTCGGGGTTCTTCTTTCCCAAGAAGTGGCTGAGCATCAGATATTCGGCTTCCATGGTCGGGTTCGATTCCAACTCACCCCACCAGTATCCGTCCCGGTGCTGGGCGCCCCGGAAATATTTATGAGAGTGGCTGATAGCCCCCTTGACCCTTTCCACCAACCCGGCTGGCTTGAACAGCCCGTCCAGCGGCGAATTCGCAGGCTCTGCCATCAACATCTCGCCCCATCCTTGCCGTGATCCGTGTAACCGTGAGCGGTGAACCATTCAGCCGCTCGCTCCAGAGCCTCCTCCACCGGGCTCTGTGGCATTCCCAGCTCGGTAACCGCCCGCTGGCTACTCACCCATGCGGGCTTTTTCGACGCCAGCACTCCCTCCACGGGGATGCGCGGCTCCTTCCGCAGCAGTCCCGCAGATACGGCCTGCTCGGCGTAACCGGCGCCCACCACCAGCCAGTAGGGCAATCGCACCCTTGGCGCGGGCAGTCCGGTTATCCGGCTGAGCATTCCAAACATTTCTTTCAGCGTCACGTTCTGGTTGCCCAGAATGTACCTTTGTCCCACTTGGCCCCGCTCCAGGGCCAGAATGTGCCCTGCGCTGACATCGGCCACGTCCACCAAGTTAAGCCCGGTGGCCAAGTAAGCCGGAATCCGCCGCCGCAGGAAATCCAACACTATCTTGCCCGTCGGCGTTGGCTTCACGTCCCACGGCCCCACCGGAGCCGTCGGGTTTACCACCACCACCGGCGCGCCCTCGGCGGCCAGCCGCAGCGCCTCCCGCTCGGCCTCGAACTTTGACTGCTTGTAATGCCCGTGAAGCTTGTGCGGCGATAAAGGAGTCGTCTCGTCGCCCAGCTCCCCGTCTTTGGGCATCCCGATGGTCGAGACCGTGCTGGTATACACGATGCGTCCCACTCCAGCGGCTGCGGCGCTTTCCAACACGTTGACCGTGCCCTCCACGTTGGCCCGCCGCACACCCTGCGGATCCTTGGACCAGAAGGTGTACGCGGCGGCGCAGTGAAAAACCGCCTCGCAGCCGGTCATTGCCCGGCGCAGCGACTCCCGGTCCAGGATGTCGCCCTCGACCCGCAGAATACTGGTGCCTTCCATTGTTAAAGTGTTGCTGCCGGGACGGGCCAAGGCCCGCACTTCGTAGCCGCGAGCACAGAGCTCACGAGCCAAGTTTCCGCCGATAAACCCCGTGGCCCCGGTTACCAGGACTCTCATCTCCGCCCGTTCCGCTCCGCCTCAATTTCCAAGAGGTCCTAGTATTACAACGACAGTTGGTTCCGAGAGGTAGCTGATGTGCGGATTTTGAGGCTGGCACTACGCGGGCGCGAGCCTCTGACAAGAAAGGCCTCATAGCTGGAAGACTAACCCCCGGCCCGGGTTTACTCAATATGTCGTTGTAATACTAGTAGATGGCCTCGCTGGCCGCTTTTTCTCTGGCGCTCCTTCGCCTCTGGGCTTCCAGCTTGAAGTAGGACATCCCAAATTGGGTCAGCACTGACTGGCACAGGTCCATCTGCGACTTGAGTTTCCTAAGCGTGGGGATGCGCCACGGCTTCATGAGTATTTCGGTAAAGATCGCGTTGCGGTTCCGGGTCAGCCCGGGCAGGTAGCCAGGCAGCGTCTGCTCCGCAGTGTCCAAGATCGCCCGCACCGACAGGAAGGGCACACCGGCTTTCCTGGCTGCGGCGGCCATGGCATGGTCCTCCATGTTGACGCTCCCCACACCGTAACTCTCGCGCAACTGCTGCCTTTCCCATCCCTCCGCAATGAGATGGTTCACCGTCAGAGAGTCGCCCCGGCTGACCGGCATCCGCAAACCGGTGGCGGCCGCCTCGGCCACTTTCAGCATCTCAGGATCGGGGATGATCGAATCGGGATCTCCCGCGGAGTCCAGGGCGTAGCTCCCGGCCAGAACGATTTCGCCGGTCTCCATGCCTGGCTCCACCGCGCCGGCGACGCCCAGCATCAGCACGCCGTCGGGGCGGCGCCTGGCCTTTGACAAGACCTTCGTCAGCGCGTCGCTGGACCTCTTGGGGCCGACGCCCACCAAGTGCAGCTCCACCGGAAATCCCACGGCGCGCGAAGAACCCAGGGGCTCCAACTCCTGCTGGAGTCCCGCCAGTTCTGTTTCCATGCTGGCTACGACGTAAAGCAATGTTACCTTGCCCTTACCCGCTCTCCCCCGGAGGCAGTACGCCATCTAGGCGGCGGTGATTCCGCCCTTGTGGGCCGCCCCCGATTTGATCAGTGTGGCCCAGTCCCGCGGAGACTGCACCGCGTTGAAGATGGTGGCCGATTCGAAGCCGCAGTGCATCATGCAGTTGGCGCAGCGAGGATCCTTGCCCACGCCGTAGTTATCCCACAGGTCCTTGTCGAACAGCTCCGCGACGTGCTCCACATGCTCATCGGCCAACGGATAGCACGGCTTCCGCCAGCCCATCACCGTATAGGTCGGATTGGACCAGGCCGTGCACTGGTACTCTCGATTTCCCTTCAGGAAGTTCAGGTAGAGCGGATTATTGTAGAACTTGGCCCCCTCCGAGTTTTCCGGATCGAGCAGTTGCCGGAAGAGGGCGTGCGACTCCTGCCGCGTCAGGAAGATTTCTTGGTCCGGCGCGTCGGTGAAGTCGTACCCCGGCGAGATCATCGAGCCCTCGACGCCGATGCCGCTGACCAGCCGGAACATCTCCGAAAGGTCCTCCACATCGCTGCCCCGGAAGACGGTGGTGTTGGTGCAGACCCGGTACCCTCGATCGAGAGCCTGCTCGATGGCCGACACCGCTTTCTTGAAGACGCCCGCGCGGGCCACCGACTCGTCGTGCTTTTCCTCCATACCGTCGAGGTGCACCACCCAGCACAGGTACTTGGAGGGTGGCACCTTGTCCATCACCCGCTCCAGCAAGAGGCCGTTGGTGCAGCAGTAGACGAAATACTTTTCTTCCACCAGCCGGTTGATGATCTCGTGAATGCGGGGATGGATCGTCGGCTCGCCCCCGGCGACAGACACGATGGGCGCCCCCGACTCCTTGACCGCGTTGATGGCCTCGTCCACAGGCATCATCTTGTCCAGTACCGGCTTGTACTCGCGGATGCGCCCGCAGCCGATGCAGGCCAGGTTGCACATCTCCAAGGGCTCCAGCATGGTTACCAAGGGGAACTTGCGCCTTCCCTTCGCCTTGTTCTTCAGAATGTAGGCGGCAAGGCGGACGGATAGCTCCACGGGCCGCTTGGCGCGCTTTGCGGTGATTGTCATCGGCTGTCCTTTGCGTAAGCCAAATTTGGAGTTCGGAAATATGCCCCGGGCATACATTCCGAGCTTCTTGGTTCCATACTTTCCAACCTTTCAGTATTCAGTATTCCCTTCTGGCGAGGAAATCCACCAGTTCCTCGGCCTCCGCCCGGGCCCAGTCCGGCAGGGTTACGGGCGCCAGGGCGTCCAGCGCCCGATTGGCGGCCGCCTCCGTGATGGCTTGGGACTGCCCGCGGGCGCCCACCTCGTCCAGGATCGCCAGAACTCGTTGAACGTCGTCCTCTCCCAGCTCCGTCTGGCCGTAGATGCGCTTCAATTCCTCCAACGCCGCTCCGGAGGCTCGTTCCAAGGCGAACACCACCGGGTAGGACTTTTTGCGTCGGCGTATGTCGTTGCCTGTCGCCTTGCCAAGGGTCGCCTCGTCGCCCCAGATTCCCAGGTAGTCGTCCCGAATCTGGAAGGCGCGGCCCAAACCGTCGCCGAAGCTGGCGAACGCTCGCACGGCGGATTCGTCGCCGTCGGCCAGCAGGGCGCCCGTCTCCAGCCCACAGCGGATGAGGGCGCCGGTCTTGCAGGCTATCATGTGCAGGTATTCGCCGGTGGTTATGTCGGTACGGCCCTCGAACTCCAGGTCGAGGCACTGGCCCTCGATCATCGCCAAGTAGCTGTCGCTTAGGATCTCGGAGACCCGCAGCACAGCTTCCGGCGAAACGCCCTGCTGCTCCGTCCGCACCGTCGCCAGGTCGCCGGTGGAGTGCATCGCATTGCCCGCAACCAGGGCGCGGGGCACGCCCCAGACGCTCCAAGCCGTCGGCTGGTGCCGTCGCTCCAGGTCCTGATCCTGGATGTCGTCGTGCAGAAGCGAGAAATTGTGGATCAGCTCCAGCGCCGCCGCAGCCGGCAGGGCGCGGTCAAATGCGGAGGCCAGCGCTTCGCAGGCAAACAGGCAGAGGGTGGGGCGCAATGCCTTACCTTGGGAGGAGCCGGTGGCAGCCGGCGTACCCTGCTGGTCCAGCCAACCCAAGTGGTAGCCCAACAGCAGATGAACGTCCGCCCCACTGGTTCCGGGAACGGCGTGCTCAAGCTCACCCTCGATCCGGCTCTTGTACCGGGTGAACATACCCGGGAGCTTCGGACCGGAGGGCGCAACTGCTGGAGAACCGGAAGTCGAATCCGATGCCATCGCCAGAGTTTCTACACCGCCTTTCGCACAAAAATCATCAAACTACGGCGGTCAACATCGGCAGCCGATGTATGGCAAAAGATATTAGCGATGCCCCATATCAGTGTCAAGTCAAAATCCCGGCGGTATCAGGGCGAATCCAGAGCTCCCGAGGATTCGTCGCTGGTCGGACAGGCTCACCACCAACGGTTTCTCAGGAGCCGTCCTTCGACAAGCTCAGGGCCAGCGGCGTCGGCGCTGGAACAACTTTGCAATCGTCGCAATCGTCGGCAGTGGGTATGAGGCGGTACTATCGCCAAGCGTCCGGGAGGAGCTGGATTCCTGATCCTCCCATCTCTTGTACCTGACTTGGGCGACGGCGCGACAGCCGGGTCCGGTGGCTGTCAACCAGCCTCCGGCTGGGCAGGAACCAAGTAGGCCACGTAGAGCGTCCGGCCGCCCTCCACGCCCTCGCCAACTTTCACCGCGCCCGCGTATTGGGCCTCCAGCGCTTGTGCGAGGGGCAGATACTTGTCCAGCAGCACGAAAATCGTATCCTCCGAAATTTCGTCCGCTGGCGGCAAGACGCCGTCTCCCCCGTATTCTTCGGCCCCGTCGCCCCCTCTGGCGCCCGGCAGGACGAACCGCCGTATGCCGCTGTCGAAGGGCTGCCGGACGGTGTAGTACCGCACCGGATGTTCCGCCACCAGTCCGCTGATAGACAACAGCGATTCGTGGTATTCGTAGTTGAAATACCACTTCACCGATTCGCTGTTGCCCCACCTCTCAATCTCCTGCAGGTTGGGTGCGGAGAACAGCGCGACGTAGGCCACGGTGATGATTAAAACTGTCGCGGTCGCCAGCCGCCATGCCCCTGTCGCCGGGAAACTCCGCTCCCTGAGATATTGCCGCAGGCGGTGGAACACCGGCTTCAGGACTGTATCAACACCGGCGGCAACGATTACCAGCACAAAGAATATGCCCAGCAGATACCGCCTGCTTTCGACCCCGGGGATGATCAGGATTGGCGCCATGCCAATAAGCCAGGCCGCCAGTAGAAGCCGGTAACGGGGCTGTTTCATAAACAACAAGGAGGCAAACAGTCCTGCCCAAAAGAACGGCCCGGCAACCAATGGCAGAACGGGGATGGACGGCGGGGCATCGGTGCTGTTGCCGTCAATCGGCAGATGCGCCAGCAGCGCCGCGTCCAAGGCCAGACCCGGAATCTTCAGCCAGGTTGAAGGCGAACTCAAGGAAACTTGATAGAGGTCGTTCAGATTCGGACCAATGTAGCCCGAGGTGGCATAGAACCACAGGATCGGCGCGCCCACCATCGCCGACAGCCCCAGGGTCAGCCATATCTGCCGATTCCACCTCAACTCGCGGTTGATCAACATCGACAGCAGAGCCACACCCCAGATACCCGTGTAGTAAAGGAGGAAAGTCTTGAAGCTATAGAGTCCCAGCCCAAGAGTGATGCCTGCCACCACTGCCACCCAGCGGCGTTTCGACTGCACAGCCGCGACGATCAGCCACATGGCCAGCAGCGCCATGAACACCGAAGTGATTCCGCCGAAGGCTATCCGGCTCTGAATCACGAACCAGATTGAGACCGTCAGCATGACTGCCGAAAGAATCGCCACCCGGAAGGGAAACAGGCTCCGAACCAGCAGGTAGCCCACGGGTATGATGGCGATACCGGGAATCGTGGAGGCCAGCCGCATGGTTGTAACGTCTGCTCCGCCCAACCGGAAAATTAGCGCCATCCAGTGCACATAGCCCGCAGGATTGCCCAGGGTCACGCCGGTCCAGATGCCGACGCTTTCCCCCCGCAGCGACCGCAGTGCCTCCATGGCCATCTCGGTCTCGTCGCCGTGAATGCCGACGGGCGCTTCAGGCAAGTTCCAGGCTCTCAGGAACAGGGCAAGCAGTGTCAGCCCGAACACCGCTGCCACCTCAACGTATCGCGGGATCACCAGTTCCTTCCCCGGGACCAGCGCCTCCTGCACTCGCACCCTTGCCGCTACAACCCTGCGGCGAGCGCCATGAAGCCGCTTTCCCAAGCCGGCGGGCGGCAGACGCCAGCCGGCACCCGCCGTCTGCATCCTCCGCCCGGCCGGGAACCGGGCGATGGGCCGCGTCCCTGCCGAACCGGGGAGACGCACAGGCGGGTTCGCCCTTCGCGGGAGTGCGTGCCGGACCAGCAGCGCCCGCGTCAGCAATTCAGCAGCGGCCTGCAACGGCTCACCAAGCACGCTGTTTTCCATCGCGGGCCTTGCGACAACAGGCGGCGGCTCAATCGGCTCACCAATTGGTTCAACGGGAAGGGCCGCAGAGGAGCGAGACACCGCTTCCCCGTCGCCTTCCAGTGGATCCCGGACGGGCGAGGGGGCAACCACGGAGGAGGGCGCGGTACCCCGAGGCCGATAGCCGGATTGCCCCTGATTTATGAGCAATGCGCGAGCCAACCGGTAGAAGCCGGAACGGAAGGAACCCGGCGGAGGCAGGCGCGACTCATCCGGCGGGCGACGCGGGACAGACGGGGACTCCGCAGGCGGGCTATGCCCCTGGGGTTCCTGCCGGTCGGCCAGCGGCCCTCCGCACTGGTGGCAAAAGGCGTGGTCTGGCGGGTTTGGGTTGGAACACGAAGGGCAGATTTTGCTCAAATTGGGATGACTCTCAAATGGAGTTGGCCCGTCTGGCTATTTTCAGAAATTCCGCATTGGCAATTGGCGCCCCGACAGAACGCCCGCGGAGTCGCGTCAGCGCCTGCGCCGTCAGTCCCGAGCCTGCCGAAGGATAGTCCCGGACCTGTCAAGGTACGTGCGCCGGAATCCGTTCGTTGATGGGTTCGTGGCGTTCGTGGATCGGGGGGCTGACCCGAACGGACTCCCAAGAACTTTGCAATGGTCCTGCCTGCGCCCAGGGCCCCAGGGTCTTCCGGTTGTTACCCACAGCGCAGCGAAGAACATCTACTTCCGGGGGACACCCTTCGCCCCACTCAGGCCGCAATTTCCTGACACTTTCCCCTTGCCGGGCCCCATGACACCCTCCTACCAAATCTTCAGTAAGGCCCAGAGCATTCCGCCCAACCCGGCCAAGTTATCCGCCAGTTGGCCGAAAATGTCCGGAGAATCAAAATTTTAGCCACCCGGCTTTGCACAATAAATGTTTTTTTAATCTGATTTGTTGTGCAGGATCTTTTGTAATTCAGCCTCCGGGTTCAGGCGGGGATATCAATGACTCGGGTGTTTCTTCCTTCCGCCTCTTGGACCAGTGCCGGGCGAGGGTCGAGGGTGGCGATCACTGGGGTGACGCCTTCGCCGGTGGCGGTTTGGAGGATTTCGGAGCGCCGCACGGCGCGGGAAATGTCGTCTCGGTTGGGTCCCAGGGAGATTTCCACGACCGCGTGGCGGCGGTTCTGTCCGTAGACGATGAGGTCGGCCTGTAAGAGGTCCCTGAACTCCTCCCGGGAGATGAGACCGGACTGGACTGCTGCTTGGAGTGCTTGATTGAAGTTGGGATGGGCTGTGTCAAACTTGGAGAAGGCTGCTCTCGGGCCCTCGATTCCCAGTTCTACGCTGGCGAGTTGGACGGCGGTGCGGGCCGCGTTTTCTTCGTACTGGTTGCCTTCGATGTTGCCCAACCGGCCTTCCACACGGTTCATCCGTGTCTTCAGCTCATCCATGTCCGTCCTGAGCAGGAGAAACTGGGTGGGGAGTTGCAGGAGCTCCTCAGTGAGGATGTGCGTTCTGAGTTGGTTCCTCAGATCAGGGTTTTGCTCCAAGGCACTCAGTATGTCCTGTAAGGAGTTGACCGGCATTGTCATGACGGGTTCTCTCTCTGTTGGTGCATTGATCTTATCACGCTCAGTCAGGCCGACGGGCTGGGTCTTCTCCTGTGAGGCGCAGGGATTTTCCGTTCAGGTTTCGGTCGGAATTGCTCGACACATGATCTCTCGTGCAAAGCCAAGCCACCCAGGCAGCACCAGGATGTGAGTCCATGACCCTGAGCCAGATCCGAAATCGCGTCAACACCCTGCTCCGCACTGCCGCGCGCCTGCGAAGGACGCTGCCCGGAAGATGGGGATGGCCGGGGCGACGTCTCAGCATTCTCTCTCGCGAAAACATGCTTTGAACTCAACTCGGGAGGTCGGTCAATCAACCGGAACGCAACGCGATTGGGGTACATCCATTGCCGTTCTTGGCCTGCTGATTCCGTTCGTGGCGAGCTTTCCGCAGGGCCAACGGGATGGACGACAACTGGAAGACCCTGCCAAGGGCCAGGACGATTGCAAAGTCGGGCAAGATGGATTACAAAGAGAGGGAGACGAGAGAGGGGAGTGTGTGGATATGGGTGCTGCGGAATCTCTATTCCAGTGCTTGGAGCAGGTGCCGGACCCCCGGAGGGCCAGGGGAGTGCGCCATCCCTTTCAAGCCATACTGCGTTTGACTCTGCTGGGCTTGGTCTGCGGTCAGACCACTATGGCCCACATCGCGTTGTTCGCCAGGATGCACTGGCCTGCGCTGAGGGAGCCGCTGGGCTTTCTCAGGGACCATCCTCCCCACGCTACCACCATCTCCCGCACCCTGGCTGGGGTGCCCTGTGAGCAGTTGCAGGGTGCCCTGACCGGCTGGGTGGCCCGCGTGGTGGCGGACCAGGAGTTGGACGCCTCGGTGGACGGCAAGTGGGCCAAGCAGTCGGAGGACGCCCAAGGCAATCCCCTGGTGATGGTGAACGTGCTGGCCCATGACCTGAAGCTGTGCCTGGCCCAATGGCCGGCGTCGGAGAAGCGTTACGAGCCCGGGGTGTTGCGGGAGCAACTGGGCCGCCTGTTCGAGGATTATCCCGGCCTGCGGCTTTTGACCATGGACGCCCTGTATGCGGAGCGGGACCTGTGCCAGGCGATAGTCGGCCACGGACGGGACTATCTGGTACGGGTCAAGGGAAACCAGCCCACGGTGCTGGCGGCGCTGACCGACGGGTTTGCCCCAGAGGAACTGGGGGAGCCGCAGGCGGAGACCCTGGAAAAAAAGCGGGTGTGATCGAGAGGCGGCGGATCTGGACCGATGAGCTGCTGGCCGGCTACGTCCGGGATGAACTGGGGTTTCCCGGGGCGAGGCAGGGGGCGATGGTGGAGAAGGAGAGGGTGGATATAGCCACTGGGGAGGTGGGCCGGGAGCGCTGGTATCTGCTGACCAGCCTGAGTTCCCGGCGGTGCGGACCAAAGGAACTGCTTAGAGTGTTCCGCCAGCACTGGAGTGTTGAGAACAGCCTGCACCACGTGAAAGACCGCAGTTGGGATGAGGACGTCCACACGCTGCGCCGTCCGGGGTTGGGCGAGGTATTCGCCACCCTGGTGAACACCGGGCTGAACGCCCTGCGCCTGGAGGGAGGATTTCCATCAGGGATGTCCATGCCCCTGCGAGCCAAAAGCTGCGCCTTCCGCCCCATCCAGACCATCGCCCGCCTCTATGGCCGTGTTACCTGACTTTGCAATCGTCCTGTGCCAAGGGCCGCGGGTCCATGATTTACCGCCGCGCATATAGTACAATAACGACTCGGTAATACCGGCGAAATGACAATGCCTCAACTGCCGCAAAGGTGGTTGACACGTTTCCCTGATTGCCATATATTTCTATCTTGTAATGAATGTTACATAAGGGCGACATCCCAAGCTGGCAAGCCGTGCCGGAATGGGGTGTCTCCCTTGCTGTAACAGCACGAAAGTGCCCATACTTGATAGCCTGGTATCCGAGCACAAGAAAATAAGCAAAAGTAATAAAGGAGGAGGATATGGCTGACCAGGACATTGCATTGGTAGCTCACCTGATGCGCCGCGCCGGTTTCGGGGCGAGCCGGGATGAGATTGAGGCCAAAGCAGCGCAGGGCTACGACAACGTAGTACAGGAGCTGCTCAATCCCACCGGCGGCATCGACGACGACATATTGATGCGCTACAACCCGTCGTATTACGAACCCGGCGCCATCGAAGTCAATACCCAGATCTGGGTATACAAGATGATCAACAGCCCCAACCAGTTGCAGGAAAAGGTCGCGCTGTTCTGGCACATGATTTTCTGCGCCGGCCACAGCAAGATCGACTCCGGTCAGGAAATGGGCATCATGGTCAACATGTTCCGGGAGCAAGGTATGGGCAGCTTCCGTGACCTGCTGGTCGCGCTGTCCACCAACCCCGGCATGATGTACTACCTGGACAACACCGAGTCCCACAAGGCCAACCTCAACGAGAACTATGGCCGTGAGCTCCTCGAGCTCTTCTCCCTCGGCGTCGGCATGGACGAGGGCTTCAACTACTCCGAGGACGACGTAAAGGTCTGCGCCCGCGCCTTCACCGGCTGGAACGTGGCCCCGTCCTACCCGCCCTTCCCCCATGGCCGCAGCCCCTGGGTCTTCCGCTTCGACCCTGCTGACCACGACAACAGCGAAAAGACCTTCCTGGGTGAGACCGGCCATTGGAATGGCGATGACATCATCGACATCATCTGCAAGCAGCCGGCCACCGCCCGCTTCCTCGCCCGCCACCTGTACAACTACTTCGTGGCCGACGAGCCGCAGATCCCCGCTTGGCGTCTGACCCCGCCGCGGAACATCGAGGCGATCGAGACTCTCGAGAAGGCCTACTTCGATTCCAACTACTCCATCAAGGCCATGCTCGAGGCCCTGTTCACCTCCGAGTTCTTCAAGGACGAGTCGGTCCACTACCAGAAGATCAAGAACCCGGCTGAGATGGTCGTCAGCCTGCTCCGAATGGTCGGCGAGCACCAGGATCTCAAGCCCGGCCTGTTCGAGATTTCCCAGGAGCCCAAGTACATGGGCCAGGACCTGATGAACCCGCCCACGGTGGAGGGTTGGCATACCGGCCGCGAGTGGATCGACAGCGGCACGTTGGTGGAGCGGATCAACTTCGCCGCCGAGTTGCTGGGTAACACCGAGCTTGACGGCGTCCGCGGCCTGGTCGACCGGCTGATGGCCCGCGGCGACAGCCTGACTCCGGAGCAGTTCGTGGACGGCTGTCTGGACATGACCGGCCCGGTGCAGGTCACTTCCGACACCCATTCCCAGTTGGTCGCTCACGCCTCCCAGGAAGGCAACCTCAGCCACGGCAACGACGATGAGCGCGTCACCTTCACCCGCCGCACCGGCGAAATGTTCCAGATGATCGCCGCCACGGCCGAGTTCCAGTTCGAGTAAACCTGTTTCCAATAAGTCCAATCGCTCTTCCTGAGCCTGTCGAAGGAAGAGCGATTGGGCGGTCAGTCAAGCCAACAGCAAACACGCAAATCACAACGCTAGAAGGAGTGACAAATGGTATCGACCGCGAAAGATCCTGTCCTGGCAGTCCTCTCTCTGTCGGGCGGCAACGACGGCCTGAACACCGTCATCCCCCGCAATAGCTCGCTCTACCGGGACTTCCGCCCCACCATCGGTGTGCCGGAAGACCAGATCCTGCCCATCAACGACGAGTTGGGTTTCCACCCGACCATGTCTCCCCTAATGAAGTATTGGGAAGCAGGACAGCTGGCAGTATTCGTGGGCATCGGCTACCCGACTCCCAGCTACTCCCACTTCCGCTCCATGGACATCTGGCACACTTGTGAGCCCGAAATCATCGGCACCGAGGGCTGGCTGGGCCGCGCCGCCAAGCTGATGGACCCCACCGCCGAGAACGTGCTGACCTCCGTCAACTTCGGTCGCGGCCTGCCTCGCGCCTTGGTGATGGAAGGCGTCCCCGTCGCCTCCGTCGGTAACCTCGAGACCTACGGTCTGCTCACCGGCATCGACGGCGAAGACCAGCGCAACTCCGCTCTGGACGTCTTCGGCCGCATGTACTCGCCCGCCATCGGCTCCGGCGCCGTAATGGACTACATCCACTCCACCGGCACCGACGCTCTCAAGGGCGCCGACATCCTGTCCACCGCGCCGGACAACTACACCTCCAACGTCGAGTACTCCAACACCGTCATCGGCCAGTACATGAAGAACATCGCCCAGACCCACCTGGCCAATTTCGGCACCCGCGTGCTCTATACCACGTCGCCCTACAACGGCTTTGACTCCCACGCCAACCAGGCGCAGGCCAACGCCGCCCTGTGGACCGACGTCTCCAACACCGTCGACACTTTCTTCACCGACCTGCGTGACCACGACGCCAGCGACAACGTAACCCTGTTGCTGTTCAGTGAGTTCGGCCGCCGCGTCAACGACAACGGCTCCGGCACCGACCACGGCGCTGCCAGCGTGGCCTTCGCTGTCGGCGAGCACGTCAAGGGCGGCATCTACGGCAGCTACCCGTCCCTGACTCCCGCCGAACAGGAAGAGGGCGGCAACCTGAAGTTCAACTTGGACTTCCGCTCCGTCTACTCCACCATCCTGGAAGACTGGTTCAACCTCGAGGCTGAACCCATCGTCAATGGCAACTTCGAGCGCGTCAAGTTCTTGAAGTAGTCCACCTCCGGCCATCGAATCTAACGGAGGGCGCCCCAACAGCGCCCTCCCGCTCACAAAGCACGATGAGGTAAGGATATGGCAACACATTTCTTCGGTCTGAAGGACCGGACGTTTTACCATAGCCATGCCGTCGGCCGGAACGAATTCGCCGGCACCGGCTTCCGCAACCCGGTGGACATGGCTATCGCTTCCGACGGCTCGGTCTATGTCGTCAACCGCTCCTACGAGAACCGCCCCGACGGCGTGCATATGACCGTCTGCACGCTGGACGAGGAATACATCTCGGCCTTCGGCGAGTACGGTGAGGGCAACGGCCAGTTCATCTGGCCCACGGCTGTGGCCCTGGACAGCGATGACAACGTCTACGTCGCCGACGAGTGGCTGAACCGCATCACCAAGTTCACCCGCGACGGCGAATACGTGAGCAAGTGGGGCGTCACTGGCTCCGGCGACGGCGAGCTCAACGGCCCGGCTGGCATCGCCATCGACTCCCACGGCCACATGGTTGTGGTGGACAGCAAGAACAACCGGATCCAGAAGTTCACCCTCGACGGGCAGTTCATCGGTAGCTTCGGCTCCGAGGGCAGCGGCCCCGGCGAGTTAAACCTGCCCTGGGGCATCGCCCTCGACAAGAACGACAACATCTATATCGCCGACTGGCGGAACGACCGCATCCAGGTCTTCAGCCACGATGGTGAATGGCAGCAGTCCATCGGCTCCACCGGCTCCGGCATCGGCCAGTTCAACCGGCCCAACGGCCTCTGTGTTGACGCCGACGGCGACATCTACGTTGCCGACTGGATGAACAACCGGGTGCAGGTCTTCGCTCCCGAGGGCCGCTTCATCACCCAGTTCGTCGGCGACGCCGTCCTGTCCAAGTGGGGCAGGGACAAGCTGAATTCCAACCCCGACATGATTCGGCAGCGGAACATAGCTTACTCCAACGACCCCACCTACGAGCAGAAGTTCGCTCACCCCTGCGGTGTGCGGATTGACCACCAGGGCCGCATCGCCATCATCGACCACACCCGCGGCCGCATCCAGGTCTACGTCAAGGAAGACGAGCCCGTCCTCCGCTAGACCATTACCCGCAACGGTGACAACGTTAGGGGCGCACAGCCGTGCGCCCCTTTCTTCTTGCTTACCGCGTGTAGTCCCTGCTCCCTGTAAGGAAGACGAACCCGTCCTCCGCTAGACCATTACCCGCAACGGTGACAACGTACATGAGTCATCCCGGAGTTTGGTGGCAGGCAGTGAAGTGAGGGGGATAGGATAGCCACAGGGCGCTCAGGGCAGCGCGGAGTCTGGGGAGCGGTATCGCGGCTTGGCGGTACCGCTCCCCTGTTCTATGGCACCAGTGCCGGAGAAGGTTCTGTAGCATAGACGCCAGTTCAGGGGCCAGCAGGGAGAGCAGGAAGGCATAGACCAGGCTGACCATGAGCAGCAGTTTGAGCCGGTTTTCCCAGAACCAGAGCCTTGGGCTCTCCATGGCCAGATCCGTCTTGCAGGCCCGGTAGCACATCTCAACCTGCCAGCGGCGGGCATAGGCCAGGACCACCCGCCAGGCGTCATCGTTGGTGGAGACGGGTTCATTGGTCAGCAGGTACCAGGGAGTGCGGCCCCTGCCGGGTCTGGAGACCACCAGCCACAGCTCATCGTCAAGCTGGGGATGGCTCACCGGGACGGCCACGATGCCGGTCTTGCGGTGTTGACGGCGGCGGGTATCCCAGATCTGGCGGTGGTCTTGCGAGCGTTTGCCTCGGGTGATCTGCCAAGCAGGACGTTCTCCCTTGGCATCGGACAGACGGTAGCGGGTGGGCCAGCGCACGATAAACCGCAGTTGGCGTCCGCACAGTTCCCCGAGCCAGGGGGCGCCGGCGAATCCCCGGTCGAAGACGTGGATCACCCGCCGCTGCCAGCCTGCGGCGCATTGGGACAGCAGGGAGACGGTTTGTTCCCGCCGGTGGCTGGCCAGTTGGCCCCGGCTGGTCCACCAGCGCATGGCGGCCAGGGCGGGAGGTCCCTGCATTCCGGCCACCAAGACGGTGAGCCATTGCAGGCCGGGCACGAATACCGGTGGTCCTGACGGAGGATTGTAGTAACCGGGCTTGATGCGCTTGAGGCGTGCCGCCTTGCTGGAGCGGACCGGGCACAACCCCTCCAGGGCGATGCTTTCCGGCTTCTCCAGCACGCTCTCGTCCCAGATGGCCAGGGCCGTCCCGCCCTGCTGCTCCAGCCAGGTCAGGCACTGCTCCGCCCGGTGCCAGAGGAACCTCTCCAAGAGAGTGTGGCACCACTTGGGAGAGCGCAGCAGGTTACTGAGCCGTTTGGTGCCGGCCGGGGCCTGTGCCGGGGAGAGAATGTGGGCGCCCAACTCGCTGAGCAGCAGTCCCGAACGGGAGTGGCGCAGGCGCACGATGGCAACCAGGGCCAAGGAAAAGGTGCGCACCAGACGCCGGTCGATCTGCCGGTCCAGCCATTGCTCCAAAGGCCCGATAAAAGATTGCAACAGATTGGCAACCTCCTGCCCTTGCTCCCACCCCGCCCCATGCCGCAACATAAGAAAAGACCCCTTCCGGTGAATGGTGTGTCCACAAACCCATTTCACCTCAAGGGGTCTTACTTTGTGCCTGTTTCTCTAAACGGCTTTCCGCGTCTTTACCAAACTCCGGGATGACTCATGTTTCTTTGCTTACCGCGTGTAGTCCCTGCTCCCTGTCTTGCTCCCTCTCCCTCTGGGAGAGGGTTGCGGTGAGGGCGAACTCCTCTTCCTGCCCTTACTTAGGAGTCCGGTCCGTGGGGCATTCCGTTGTCTATCCACGCGACGATCTCATCGATCTCATTGCGTGGCATGAACGGTCCCCGCAGCGGCATACGTCCTGACGTACCGACGCTGCGGGCTAACGACCTGACCAGTTGCGTTTCTCGCCCAGGGATGCCCGGCTCAATGGCGCGGATGCCCGACAGCACTGCCGACTGCAGTTCCTCCGGCGTGTCCCAGTAGTAGGCGTGGATGCCGGGGAGCGGCTCGCGTCCCCATCGGTCTTTCCACTTGTCCATGATGCTGTCCAACAGTTCCTTGACCCTCGGCCAGTAGATCACCATTTCGTTGCTGGAGCCTTCGCTCATGTTCCCTAACCCGAATTCAGAGTATTGTCGCTCGATTGTTGTGTTCTACGCCCGTCCTCGGCTCGCCGAGGGATGGGCGCATAGTTGCAGGTGAAGCTCTCGCTGGCCGCCACCGGTCAGCGGGGATGCTCGCTCACCGTCTCTCGTTGCAGCAGTTCGATGGCGTGATGCAGGACGGGCTGCACCACCTCAAGACATTCGCGCACTCCCTTGGTGCTGCCGGGGAGCGTGATGATCAGAGTGTTCCCGCGAATCCCGGCCACCGACCGGCTCAGCATGGCCATCGGAGTGAACTCCAGCGTCTTTGCCCGCATCGCTTCCGCCAGCCCTGGCACTTCCTTGTCCAGGATCGACAGGCAGGCCTCCGGCGTGACGTCGTGCCGTCCCATGCCGGTGCCGCCGGTGGTAACGATCAGGTCAACGCCGGGCGTGTCGGCCCAGCCGGAAAGCCGTTCCGCTATCGTGGCGTGATCGTCGGGCACCACGTCGGAGCGTACGACCTCGAAACCGTCGTCCGTCAGCATGTCTCGGATGGCCTGCCCGCTGGTATCCTCGCGGTTGCCCTGCGCCCCCGACGTGCTGACTGTCAAAATGCCCAATCCAAACATCGCAACCTCCGCCGCAAATGATACCATAACCCGCTATGCCGGAAAACGCGCCCGTAGCCAATTCCGCCTCACCGGGGGCGGCATATTCGGCGGATTTGACGCCGCTCTATCCTCGTTGACAACCCACCGCACCGCGACTATATTCACTCCGAATTCCGTTGCAGAGTTAGCCCCAGGAAGCGAGCCGTTGAACACCGAGCCCAACTGCGTCTTTTGCCAGATAGTAGCCGGAAAATCGCCCGCAAGGGTGCGCTACTTGGACAATGACATAATCGTCATAGTCAACAGGCTGGACTGGGTGCCCATGATGTTGCTGGTGATGCCAAAAGAGCACCTTTCGCAGATTGGCATGTGGGACAGTGGCCTGCTGCCGCGCTTGGGCAAGCTGGCCGTGGACATGGGGGCGATGTATTCTCCCAACGGCTTCAGGATCCTCTCCAACTTCGGACGCGACGGCCTGCAGAGCCAGAGCCACGGACATCTCCACGTGGTCGGCGGCACCTTCCTCGGCCACTACGTCGAGCACGACCTGAGTATGTCTTCAATGCCCAGTCCCTATCCAACCGGGCCCCGGTAGCCTGAGTCTTATCAAGGGAGCAAATTGACTTGGCTGAAACAATCCTTTACGAAAAACGGGATAACATCGCGATCATCACGCTGAACCGCCCCGACGCACTGAACGCCATCAACCGTCAGTTGCGGCAGGAACTGGCTGACGCGATAACCGAGTTCGACAGCGACCCCCAGGCCTTCGTCGCCGTGGTCACCGGCGCCGGACGCGCCTTCTGCGCCGGGCGCGACCTCAAGGAACGGGCGGAGGACAACGCGGAGGGAGTGCAGGCCCGCGCCTCCCACAGCATGAGCCCGGACCGGCCCTACATGTGGCCCCAGACATGGAAGCCGATGATCGCGGCAGTCAACGGGTTCGCCTTGGCCGGCGGCTGGTCCATCGCCCAGATGTGCGACCTCCGCATTGCCTCCGAGGAGGCCAGGCTCGGCATCACCGAGTCCAAGTGGAGCCTGCTGCCGCCCTTCGGTACCATCCTACCCAAGATGATCCCCCTGTCGGCGGTCCTAGAGCTGGTGTTCACTGCTGCGCCCATTACGGCCCAGCGAGCCTACGACATCGGCTTCCTCAACAAGGTCGTCCCCGCCGAGGACCTGATGGAAGAGGCGATGGGCATGGCCCAGCAGATAGCGGAGAACGCCCCGCTGGCGGTCCAGTACTTCAAGGAGCTGGCCTACCGCGGCCTGAACATGTCCACCCAGGACATCTCCTCCCTCACCTACCACATGTACGATCAGTTGCTAACCACCGAAGACAGCAAGGAGGGCCCTCGAGCCTTCGCCGAGAAGCGAAAACCCAACTGGCAGGGCCGCTAACGCCGACGCAGACTGCGCAAGCAATAAAGCAGGGGCGGATATCAACCCGCCCCTGTCAGTAGCGTTTGCCTTGATATATGCCTATTCAGTTTGGCTTTTCGGCCTTGCCTTCAGAGGCTTTTCAATCACACAGTACGCATTGTCGCGAACGGTCAAACTGCTAGCTTTGTGGCGTCCACTTTGGTTGATCAGTGTGCTATTGCCTATTCGGCGAGCGTTGATAGCGATCCGATCGCCTTTCAGGGCGTCTCCGACATCAAATAGAGTTGGCATCTACGCCGATGACTCCTTCGTCTTCCAGTTCTTTACAAATGTCTACTACCATTTCCAAGTCGATGCTCAATTGCTCCACAATATCGGAGAAATAGAGGGTTTCTCCCCTTTCAAAGAGTGCAGCGATTTCTGCTTTGGCATCCTCTCTGGTAATAGTTCGGAGAACAATAACTTGTTCTGCGGAATTACTCTCAAGCAGGGCTACGTGAGATCGAAGCGATGAAATCTCTTCTGCCTGTTCGTGTACTAGGTTGTACAGGGAATTCAATTTGTCAATGTGCGTTTCAGCAATGGTAGTCATGAAGCACCCTATCGAAGCTGACGGCGTATACAAGTGAAAAAGTTATACACCCTTAGCACACCCAAAATATAGGGGGAGTGGCCAATCAGTCAACCCCTCCAACCCGACAAGATCCAGGCTTATTTGGCTTCATTAACTCACGTTATTCTTCCTTCGCCTCCCGTATCAGCCGCCTGATGCGGTCCGGGCTCAGCGGCAGGTCGCGCACCTGTACGCCCAGCGGCGCCAGGGCTTGCGACACCGCGTTGGACAGCGCCGCGCCGGTCGCGACGATGCCGATCTCGCCGCCTCCCTTGACGCCCAGCGGGTTCAGCGGCGAGGGCGCCAAGTCCAGCACCTTCGTCTCGAAGTCCGGGATGTCGGTGGCGGTGGGGAGCAGGTAGTCCATGAACGTCCCTGCCAGCATCTGCCCCTCTTCGTCGTAGACCAGCTCCTCCAGAATCGTCGCGCCTACGCCCTGCGCAGCCGCTCCGGTGATCTGCCCCTGCAGCAGCAGCGGGTTGATGACGTGTCCCACGTCCTCCACTATGACGTACCTCAGAATGTCGATTTCGCCGGTCTCCGGGTCCACCGCCACGTGCACCGCGTGGGCGCCGCAAGGGTAGAGCTCCTGGGGCGACTGGAAGTAGTGGGTGGCCTCCAGTCCTGGCTCGCCCAGGTTGTAGCGGCTGGCCGGAGCCGCCAGACGCAGCACCTCGGGCAACGTGAGAGTCATGCCCTCATCCGCAGGGGCGTCCTTGCGGTGAATCAGGCCGTTGGTCAGAACCAGCTCCGAGGGGTCAACATCCAAGTAGGCTGCGGCCACGGCGAGCACGCGTTCCCGCAGCTTCTGCGCCGCGCCATAGACCGCGTTGCCCGCCAGTGTCGTGCCTCGGCTGGCGTAGGTGCCGCCGCCGTAGGGAGTGAGGTCGGTGCTCCCGTGATAAACGGTGATGCTCTCCATCGGCACACCAAGCCCGTCGGCGCAAATCTGGGCGAAGATGGTCTCGTGCCCCTGCCCCATGGTGGCTATGCCCAAGTAAACGGCCACCTCGGCCCGGGGTAACGACTCAGCTTCCTCCTGTCCGGGGTAGGGCTGCACCCCGCGCTCACCCGGCAGCGGGCCCTGGTGTGGCCCGCCCGCGTTGGATATGGCGATCCTGGCCCCCTCGCCGGGGTCGCCTGTGCCGGTGCTCTTCACGAAGCAGGCGGTCCCGACGCCGTGATACCTACCATCGACTTCGCGGCCGATGCTCGGCTTCAGCGATTCGTAGTCAATACCCTCCAGCGCCTGCCGCAGCAACTCCGGGTAATCACCGCTGTCGTAGATGATGGAGTAAGACTCGGGGCGAGTGCGTCCCAGCTCGTAGGGCATCATTTCCGGAGGGATCAGGTTCTTCAACCGGAACTCAGTCGGGTCCATGTCGAGGTCAGCGGCGACCATATCCAACATCCGCTCGCGGAAGAAACAGGACTCGTACCTACCCGGTGCGCTGAACGTTCCCATCCCCACTTTATTCGTGAGAACACATTTCACGTCCCACTGGTAATTGGGGATGTAGTAGGGACCGGGCAGCAGCGCCGTGGTGGATGTCGGCACCGACGCTCCGTGAGTACGGACGTATCCCCCCAGTGCTCCCAACACCCGCGCCCGCATCCCCAGTATCGTGCCGTCGTTGCGGACGGCCAGCTCAATCTCGCAGACATGCTCGCGCGAGTGATTGGCTGATATGAGATGCTCTGCCCGGTCCTCGGTCCATTTCACCGGCCTGCCAGTCTTTATGGCAGCGAAGGGCACCAGGAAGTTCTCAGGGTAGAACTCGCCCCGCACTCCGAAGCCGCCGCCCACGTCCGGCTCCACGAAATGAATCCGGTGCTCCGGCATCTGCAGCAGCGACGACAGCACGCCCCGGTTGTAATGCGGCACCTTGGTCTCGCCCCAGACGGTCAGCTGCTCCCGGCCCGGATCGTACGACGCGGCCAGTCCCCTCGTCTCCATGGGGTTGGCGGTATGGCGATGGCAGCGAAACTCCTCCTTACGCACGTAATCGGCATCACGAAAGGCAACATCAGGATCACCAATTGACGATGAATACTCGTAGGCCACGTTTGTGCCCTGCGCCTCGTGTATGATCGTCTCGCCTTTCAGGGACTCCTTCACGTCCACCAAGGCGGGCAATGGGTCGTACTCGACCTCGACCGTCTCTGCCGCGTCCTCCGCCAAGTACCGGCTCTCCGCCAGCACCACCGCCACCGGGTCGCCCACATAGTGGACCTTGCCGTGGGCCAGAGGATACTGCAGGAATTTCAGCAGATCACTGTAAGCCCGCAGCCGGACCGGGATGGGCCGGGGCTCCAGTGTCGCGGCAATGTCCTCGAAGGTAAACACTGTCTCGACGCCATCCATTGCCAACGCAGCGCTGGCGTCTATGGATACGATGCGCGCGTGGGCATGCGGGCTGCGCAGGATGGCGGCATGCAGGGCATTGGGCAGCTTCACATCATCCACGAACTGACCGCGGCCAGTGAGAAACCGCAGGTCCTCCCTGCGCCGTATGGGTGCGCCGATGTAGGTCTGAGTCATTTCCTACTCCACTGGGATCGCCTTCGACACGTAGTATTTCAGATAGCCAGTCTCGGCACCCCGACAATGAGTTGGCTCTTGTCAGCGCCCCTTGAGGCGTTTTACCCTTACTGATGTGTCGAGAAGGAGACGCCGACGTACCTTGGAATCTGTCTTTCAGCACCCTACCCAGTCGGGTACCCGATTTAGCGACCTGAATTCGCCATTCTTGCTCGTGGGGCCCACGTTTGGGAACGAACGGGCTCCGGGTTGGCGGTCGAACAAATGGAGTCAGGGCAATCTTCCATCTCACCCCTCCTCGGCCAATTGCTGATAAAGTTACCTTAGAATAGGGGCACAAATTCCTACCGCGCGCAGGTGTTATTCGCGCAGGTGTTATTGAGGGACAGCTATGATCGAGTATAAAGGGTACTTGGGAGAGGTTTCCTTTGACAACGAAGCCGGTGTCTTTCACGGCGAAGTTATAGGCACGAGCGATGTCATCACCTTCCAAGCTCTATCAATTGCCGAGCTACGGACTGCTTTCAGGCATTCGATTGACGAATACCTGAAGTTCTGCGCCGATCAGGGGCAACCCTCGGACCTGCCGGACGAGGCAGAGGCACAGGAACAGGGAAAGGTTAACTAATTCGCTGGGTGTTTGGCGTTTCTAATCATTTCCCACACGCGCCGTGGCCCAACGGGCGGCCCCGTCACCTCCACCCCCAGCGGCAGCAACGCGTCCGCCACCGCGTTTCCCACGGCCGTAAAGGCCCCCACGGTGCCGGCCTCTCCCACGCCCTTGACTCCACCCTGGGTGAACGGCGAGGGCGTCTCCGTATGCAGGGTCTGGATCTCCGGTACGTCCGGCGCCGTCGGCACCAGGTAGTCCATCAACGTCCCGGTCAACAGTTGGCCGTCCTCGCTGTAGACCAGTTCCTCGTACAGTGCGTTGCCTATTCCAGTAGCCACCGCGCCGACCACCTGGCCATCCACGATCACGTGGTCGATGATTGTGCCGCAGTCCTCAACGCAAAAATACTGCTCCACCTTGACCATGCCGGTCTCCGGGTCCACCCGCGTGACTGCCAGATGAGCGCCGTGGCCGAAGGTCTGGTGCGGCGGGTCAAACGTCCGCGTGGACTGCAATCCCCGCTCCACGTTCTCTGGCAATGAGACGATGCGGGAGGCATCGTGCGCAGCAGCCGCCACGGCGGCAAAGGAGACGGTTTTCGACGGATCATCCGGGTCGAAGATTTGCCCGTCCGATATTTGAAGCTCCTCGTTCTCTGTCGCCAAGAAAAAGCGGGCGATCTCGGTGGCCTTGCGCCGAATGTCCTGCGCCGCCAGCCGGATGGCTCCACCAGTGCTCACCGCACTGCGGCTCACCCCCGTTCCCGAACCGAAAGGCGTTGCGTCAGTGTCGCCCTCCAGTATCTTGACAGTCTCGTAGGGTATGCCCAATTCACGGGCCACCAGGGTGGCGAACACGCTGTCGTGACTCTGCCCGGTGGACTTGGCGCTGACCGCCGCCAGCACGTTACCGCCGGCATCCACACGAATGGAGGCCGAGTCGTAGGCAGGCAGGCCGTAGACACCGCGCTTGCGGTAGTCCTGCGAACCGGTGCTGGAGTGCTCAACAAAGCAGCAAATTCCGATCCCCACCTGCTCGCCCCGTTCCCTCGCCTGCGCCTGCTCCTCTCGGAGTTGCTGGTAGTTTGATACCTCCAGCAGCTTGGCCAACGTGTCCGGGTAGTCTCCGCTGTCGTACAGCCGCCCTGCCGAGGTGTTGAATGGCTGATCCTGCGGCTGGATGAAGTTCTTCATCCTCACGTCTGCCGGGTCCAGCCCCAGCCTGTCGGCCAGCATGTCCATCACTCGTTCGATGACGAACACGCCCTGCACCGTGCCGACACCCCGGTAGGCGGCCCCGGGGCACTTGTTGGTGAGCACGCCATAAGAGTCGCAAACGAAGTTGTCGATCCGATAGGGGCCGACGATGGACTGCCCAGTGGTCATCGGCTCCAGCCCGGCAGAGGTCGGGCCGAGCGTGTGCGCACCTTGGTCCACCAAGACCCGCGAGCGTATCCCCAGGATCCTGCCGCCGTCATCCGCCGCCACCGACACATCCACCGCCATCTCGTGGGCGTGCCCACAGGCCAGCAGGTTCTCCATACGGTCTTCCACCCACTTCACCGGGCGGTCTATCTTGCGGGAGAGGAAGGAGAGGATTATGGATTCGGGGTAGGCCGCGCCCTTGATGCCGAACTCGCCGCCCACATCTCCAGATATGACCCGGACAGCATGCTGCGGGAGGCGCATCACATTCGAAATGGTGGTACGCACCAAGTGCGGTGAGCGGCACGAGGCCCACACCGTCAGACGGTCCTGCCCCAGGTCAAAATTGGCGATCACGCCCCGCGCCTCCACCGGAACACCGGTCTGGCGCGGGAAATGGAATGTCTTGTCCAGCACCAAGCTGGCACTCGTAAAGGCTCCGTCGACATCGCCGTCCCCAAATCGTCGGTAAAACACAACATTGTCGTCCATCCCATCGTGGATCACCGGCGCATCGGGCGCCATCGCCTGCTCCACGCCGCCCACCACCGGCAGTGGCTCGTACTCGATGACCACGGCCTCGGCCATATCCTGCGCGGCATGGGGCGACTCGGCGGCCACGGCGACGACGGGGTCGCCAACGAACGTAACCTTGCCCGGTGGCATGGGGTACCGGTCGTAGGGACGGGCAAACTCGCTGGAGCCTGGCGCCGCGGGCCGCACCGGGTTAACGTGCGGCAGCACTTCATCCGGAGTGATGACCCCGATGGCCCCCGGCACCTTCAGTGTCTCATCCACATTGATCGACTTGATGTTGGCGTGGGCGTACTCGCTGCGCACGAAGGCCGCATAGCACATACCCGGCAGCTTCACATCATCCAGGAACTGCCCCCGCCCACGAACCATCCGGGCCAGCTCAGGCCGGGCAATATCCTCGTGAGTAGTCATGGTCCGCTCCTTCTTGTCTCCTCTTCCTTGGGGAGAGACTTAGGCTGAGGGCGGCTGTTGCCGAAAGAGCCGCCAGACAGGGCAGCTGAATCCGGGCATCAGGTCGTCAAGGTCAAGTTCGTCGTTCTCCCCTAGAACGACCGGCTCCGCGTGGGGCCTGTAAATCGTAACAGTAACCGGCACAGGATCCAGGACCAGCACGATTTTCGAGCCGTAGCTAAGCCACATTTGGGCCTTGGCTGCCATCTCAGGATTCGAATTGCCGGGCGACTTCACTTCAATAGCGAGATCCGGAGTTAGATTCGGGTAGCCTGGTATGGGTTCATAGACGTGCTCCGGCGCAATCCAAGAAACGTCGGGAGCGCGGACGGTGTCCGGATCAGACTCCAGCCGATAGCCGATTTCCGCACGAACCGCCCCGTAGTTATTTGCCCTGACATAGGTCCCCAATTCCACAGAGGTCCAAATGACCGCGTCACCGTGCCGGTCTCCGGGTGGCATTTTCTTTATCAGCACTCCCCGTAACAACTCATACCGGTTCTCATCCTCCGGCATCATCAGCAGATCGTCGGCGGTGACCGGCTTGGTCTTGGTGGTCATGACTCGATTCCTCGCTGCCTTGCGTTAAACCGAATTACACCGTCCCCGTTTTGACGATGGCCTGCACGATGGGCGCGTACCCCGTGCAGCGGCAGATGTTGCCGCTGATGCCGGTTCGCACCTCGCTTTCCGTGGGGTTGGGGTTGTCCCTCAGGAAGGCATAGGCGGTCATCAGAAAGCCAGGAGTACAGAATCCGCACTGCAGCGCGTGGTTCTCCTGAAACTGCGCCTGCAACGGATGCAGCTCGTCGCCGTTGGCCAGCCCCTCCACCGTCATGAGCGTCGCCCCGTCGGCCTGCACCGCGAGGAGCAGGCACGAACGCACCGCCTCGCCGTCCACAAGGATCGTGCAGGCCCCACACACGCCATGCTCGCAGCCGAGGTGTGTGCCAGTGAGGTCCAGTTCCTGGCGAATGAAATCGGCCAAGGTGAGCCTCGGTTCCACCCGCCCGGTGTACTCCCTGCCATTCACGGTCATCTTGATGTCTATCAGCTGGGTCATGCTGTTTCCTCTTGTGGAGAGTTTTCCGGGCCGAATTGGGAGAGCTTCGCTGCAGCTCGCCTTCCCTTGTTACAGGGTCTCTTGTTACAGGAGGGAGGAACGGGCGTTGTTCCAGATGTGCGTTGGGGACCCGTGCCGGCCTCAGCCCGCGCAGGCGTGTTCCAACGCGCGCCGGGCCATGACCGCGCTCACTTCCTTGCGGTATTCGGCGGATGCGTGAATGTCAGACCCCGGCCTAACCGCTGCCGAGACCAGCGCCGCCGCTTCGCGACGCGCACCGTCGTCCACCACGCGGCCCACCAACGCCGCCTCCGCGGCGGAGATCCGGGTGGGCGCATCCCCGACCGCGAACATGGTGATCCGGGCTTCCTGGCACACTCCCCCCGCATCAGTCCGCAACATGGCCACGGCCCCCACCAGCGCAAAGTCTCCGTCGCGGCGGCTCACCTCGCGGAAACCCCAGCGCCAGCCGTCGCCTTGCAGCAGTGGCAGGCGGATTTCGGTGAGCAGCTGCTCCGAGGCGAGGGAGGTTATCAGCGGCCCGATGGCGAACTCAGCGGCCGCCATCGTCTGCGTTCCGCTGCTGTCGGCCACCGCGAAATCGGCGTCCAGCGCGGTGCAGAGCGCCGGCAGCTCGGCGGCGGGGTCGGCGTGCGCCAGACTGCCCCCAATGGTGCCCCGGTTGCGTATCTGGAAATGCCCGATGTGGGAGATGGCAGCGGTCATCATCGGGAAGGCGTCCCGAATGGTGCCGGAACGCTCCAGGTCCCGCTGGCGAGTGAGGGCCCCGACGGTTATCGTGCCGTTGGCTACGGATATACCAGAGAGCCCGGCGACCCGGTTGATGTCGATGACCACCGCCGGCCGCACCAGCCGCAGGTTCATCATCGGCATCAGGCTCTGCCCGCCTGCCAGCACCTTGGCGTCGGCGCCGTGCTGGGCCAGCAGCTCCAGTGTCTCGTCCAGGGTGGTCGGAGCGAAGTAGTCGAACTTGGCGGGCTTCATACTCTTTCCCTCACCCTAATCCTCTCACTGTGGGAGAGGAAATTGATTGTAAATTCGGCATCAGATCTGGTACTCAGGACGGCGCAGCAACTGCCGCGCTATCAGCAGGCGCATGACCTCGTTCGTCCCCTCGCCGATGATCATCAGGGGGGCGTCGCGGTAGTAGCGTTCTACCGGCGACTCCTTGATGAAGCCGTAGCCGCCGTGGACGCGCATGGCTTCCATTGTAACCTCTCCGCAGATCTCGCTGGCAAAGAGCTTTGCCATGCCGGACTCCAGATCTATGCGCCCGCCCTCGTCCTTCTTGGCGGCGGCGTCATACACCAGCAGTCGGGCCGCTTGGATCTTGGTCGCCATGTCGGCCAGCTTGAGCTGGATGGCTTGGTGCTCCGCGATGGGCTTGCCGAAGGACTCGCGCTGCTGAGCGTAGCGGATGGCAGCGTTGAAGGCGGCCTGCGCCACCCCCACGGCCCGGGCTGCAACGTTGATGCGCCCGGTCTCCAGCCCGCTCATCACGTGGCCGAATCCGACGCCCTCCTGCTCGCCGATCAGGTTGTCGGCGGGAATGGCGTAATTGTTGAAGTTCAGCTCGACGGTATCCAGCCCGCGGTATCCCAGCTTGTCCAGATCGCGGCCCACCTCGAACCCGGAACCCGGCTCCCCACGCTCCATGACGAACGCGCTCAGCCCACGGTGGCGCGGCTCCATGTCCCGGTCCGTGCGAGCCAGCAGGCAGAACATATCGCCGTAGCGTCCGTTGGTGATGAACATCTTGGAGCCGTTGACAATGTATTCCTCGCCGTCCTTGGTGGCCGTGGTCTGCAGGTTGGCCACGTCGGTGCCGCCGCTGGGCTCGGTGAGGGCCAGTCCGCCCCGTTTGTGCCCCGAGGCCAAGTCGGGCAGGAATTTCTCCTTCTGCTCTTCCGTCCCGTAGTGCGTTAGCACGTAGGTCAGGATGTGATGGGTGCCGATGGCCCCGCTGAGGCTCATCAGGCCCATGCTCAGTTCCTCGAATATGCTGGCAAAGGTGGTGTAGTCCAGCCCCAGCCCGCCGTACTCCTCCGGCACAGTGATGCCGAACAGCCCCAGTTCTTTCATCTGGTCAATCAGGTCGTGAGGCACCCGGTCCTCGCGGTCAAGCTCGGCGGCCATCGGCTCAACCTCGCGGCGCACGAAATCGCGCACCAATGTCACGATCTGGGCGCGGGCCTCTGCGGATGTTGCTACCACGGTTTGCTCCTTAGCTCTTGTTCTCGATTGTAGACGCGGTGATTATAGCGGTTTCTCCGGCTTGCCACCTCTGAGATTGCTCCGGTCAGTGAACGTGTTCGTTCGCTTGGCCTGGAGTGGGCTGCGAAACGGTATGGAACTCGCCTGTGCGGTCAGGCACACGGGCGTAGCTCATCCCCTCTCCGGCGTCTTCCTCGGCCCAGTCCACGCTGTCCACCAGCGCCCCGTCGGCAGTCCAGATACCCAGCTCCTCGTCTCCGCCCAGTGCGAAGCCGGGCCACGTTTCCTGTTCCAGTCCTATCAGCATATAGGCGCCCGGCGCGATTACGAGCTCGCTGGGGAACCCCACCCGCTTGCTGGCATTGTCCAAGTCGTCCGCCACCGCGAAGTTGGCAAGGGCTATGTGCGATTCCGACGCATTGTAAAGCTCGAACCAGTCCAGCGGGACGCCCTTCGCGGCCACTTCATTGATCACCAACCCTGACTTCGCCGAGCCCGCATCGGACGTACCCACGTCTCCGCTGCTCTCATTTCCCTCGGATGCGGAAGGAAAACTGCCAAAGATCCCGGAAAAGCTGCCGGAAATTGCCGCGCCGTCCTTGGTGTCGGCGTCTGTCAACTCCAGCGTGCCTGAGGTGAAGGGTATGTAGCTGGTCGGAGCAGGTGCTCCGGGCGGCAATGACCAGACTCCTCCTGCGATCCGGTCCTCGCCTATAACCAGCGTTGCACCGGCGGTCAGCCGGTTCAGGGGCAGCACTATCGTCATTCCGTTTACTGTCCCACTGGGGTCCAGTCCGAAAATCGCCAAGGACGCCAAGTCGCCAACTCTCGGGAGTATGTCTCGTTCCTCAGGACTGGCATGGCCGGCAAGGGCAGCCAGATCTTCGACCGGCTCTCCGGTTTCGTCGAGGTGCAGGTAGGTTGCTTTCCCTTCATCCAGTGGGTTGAGACTCTTGTTCGATCCCCAAGAGGTTTCAAAGAGCACTTGGACCTTGCCACCCACAAGCTCCAAGGAAGGTGCGGTGTTATCCGGATCAGGCCACTCCGGCGGCGTCGGCGTAAGGTCGGCCAGTATCTCGCCCTTGCGCTTCTTGATGAACTGCCGCACTCGCTCCGTGTCGGCCGCCGCCTTGGGCCTGGCTTCCGGCAGGGCGTGTTCCCGCACGATGGTGGCTATCGCATCGACGCTGGCCAGCAGTTCATCCTCGTTCCAGACTGTATCCAGCAGCTCTTTCAGGCGGCTGACGTATTTCCTGCGCCAGTCGGGGTCGTTGTACAGCCGGTTGGGAATCGCCGTGAGCGCCAACACGGATGGCGGCGGGTCGCTGATGTTGTCGAAGGGATTGGGGTCGTCCTTCAGGTGGAGGGTGTCATCCACGCCCCATGGAATGAACACGAAACGCCCATCGGGCTCCCGGTAGAACTGGTAGTTGTTGCGGTCGCCGGTGTAGCCGTCCCAGTGGCCCACCAGAACTTCGGTGGCCCAGAATGACAGAAAACGGTCCAGATCGACGATTTCACCCAGGGCCTTCAGCCCAGCATCCGATGGGTCCCGCACTGCAGCCATCACAGTGTCGATGTCTGACCAGTTGTCTTCGTCCTCGTTGGTCTTTTTCTCGAAAGTGCCGCGATACTCCGGCGTGAAATCGCTGACCGTCCCCTCGTACAGGTTGCCCTCCGCGCTGTCGAAGTACCGAGAGAGGAAGGGTTTCTTGATTTCCTCAACGTGAACATACAGGCCCAAGTCTTTCCCGTTGACCGAAATGGTCGCGAAATTGCAGCGGGGCGATGGCACACCGGCGGAGGCAAAGACCTGGAGGGCCAAGCAGGTGTTGACCATTGACGGGTCTTGGATGCTGTTGTTCAGGGTGATGCGTTCCATAACCCCGCCCAGAGCCTGCTCGTCAACGTACTTGTCGAACCGGAGCTTCAGCGAAGGCTTGGTGTCGCTCTGCGAGCCGATGAACCCCTTCTTTCGGACGCCCACCTCTTTGTGTGTTTCGCCGTCGATGGTTACGGTGCCGGAGAACCAGTCGTAAATGTCTGCGAAGGGTTGGGAAAGTTCGTATTTCTCGATTTCAGCCATCAGGTCCTCGAAAGTGCGAGTCTGGTGGCGCAGGGTGTCCCAGTCCTCGGGATCAATCTCGATGGTGATGTCCAGCACTCGGTCGAGAGCGAAAAATGCATCGCGGGCATCGGCCGAACCCGACCTCTCAGGAGTCGGTTGAGGTGTGGATGGAGTTTCTGTTGCGGCAGGCGTTGCTGCCTCCGAAGAAGTCGCGCTGCTAGTGGGAGTGGGAGGTGCGGTGGTCCCTACGGGCTGAGCGGGGTTTTATCCGACCCGCATGCAACAACCAGGAGTGCCAGCACCACGACGGCCAGCACTCCCACGATAATCTGAGTACCATTCATTAGAGGAAGCCCTACGAGGAGGGGGACTAGCTGTCTTGCAGCGCCGCTTGGGCTGCGGCCAAACGGGCGACCGGAACGCGGAAGGGAGAGCAACTCACGTAGTCCAGGCCAGCCTCGTGGAAGAAAGCAACGCTTTGAGGATCGCCGCCGTGTTCGCCGCAGATGCCGATTTCCAGGTCGGGACGTACCCTGCGGCCTGCCTTGACCGCCATCCGCACCAGTTCACCCACGCCATCCCGGTCGATGCTGGCGAAGGGATCGGCGGGCAGCACGCCCTCGTTGATGTAGTTGCGCAGGAACTTGCCCTCGGCGTCGTCGCGGCTGAACCCGTAGGTCATCTGCGTCAGGTCGTTGGTGCCGAAACTGAAGAACTCCGACTCCTCGGCGACCGCGCCAGCGGTCAGCGCGGCGCGCGGCGTCTCGACCATCGTGCCGAACTTGTAGTGCACCTCAACGCCCCAGCGTTCCTGCACCTCGTCGGCAACCTTGGTCAGATCGGCCCGTAGGCGGCGCATCTCCTCCACGTCCACAGTCAGCGGAACCATGATCTCAGGATGGACTTCCAGCCCCTCCGAGACCAGCTGCGCCCCGGCAGTGATGATGGCCTCAACCTGCATCTGGTAGATCGCCGGGAACGACAGCCCCAAGCGGCAGCCGCGATGCCCCAGCATGGGGTTGGTCTCCCGCAGCGATTCAACCCGCTGCAAGAACGCCTCCTTCTCCGCAATCGTGTCGGCGGGCGCGCCGATGGCGCGAAGCGTGGCCAGCTCGGTGAGCAGCTCCTCGTAGGGGGGCAGGAATTCGTGCAGCGGCGCATCCAGCAATCGGATGATCACCGGACGTCGCGACATCACGCGCAGGATACCCCGGAAGTCGTTGGTCTGCAGCAGCTTCACCCGGTCGAGAGCCTGGTAGAAATCGACAACTTCCGAGGGTATATCCGAGACCTCGGGGTTCATGAATGGATTGGACAGCGGATCTATGTGGTGCCCCTCGTGTTCCCGGCGCCACTCCTCGGCGGCCTCGGAGTTCAGCAGCATCTGGCGCACCACGGGCAGGCGGATTGGATCGAGGAACATGTGCTCGGTGCGGCAAAGCCCAATGCCCTCCGCGCCCATCACGATGGCTTGGCGGGCGTCGGCGGGGGTGTCGGCGTTGGCCATCACGCCCAGCCTCCGGGTCTCGTCGGCCCAGGCCAGCAGCTCCCTTGCTTCCGGCAGGTCTTCCAGCCGAGGATTGACCGTGGCCAGCTCTCCCGTGTAGACCCGACCCAGCGCACCGTCCATGCTGACGCGGTCTCCCTCACGAATAGTGAGGCCGTTGCCGCTCATCTCTCCGAGTTCCAAGTCCACGTGCATCCCCTCGCATCCCACGATGCAGGGTTTGCCCAAGCCGCGGGTGACCACGGCGGCGTGGCTTGTCACTCCACCCCGACTGGTGACCACACCGGCGGCGGCTATAATCCCGTGGATGTCGTCGGGCTTGGTCTCAGGGCGCACCAGAATGACCTGCTCGCCCCTGCGTGCCAGGTCCTCAGCAACGTCTGCGTCAAAGCAGACCCGCCCCGATGCCGCTCCCGGCGACGCGCCCGCGCCCGTGGCCAGCAGCCGTTTGTCCAGTTCATCCTCCGGCAGATCGGCGGCGAACTGCGGCACCAGCAGCTGCGTTATCTCCTCGGGATCCACGCGCTTGAGGGCTCGTTCCCGGTCGATCATGCCCTCCCGCACCATGTCCACCGCCGTCTTGACCGCAGACAGCGGGGTGCGCTTGGCGTTGCGGGTCTGCAGAAGGTACAGACGGCCCTGCTCAATGGTGAACTCGACGTCCTGGACATCGCGGTAGTGCTTTTCGAGGCTGGAGGCCAACCGCAACAACTCCTCCGAACGCTCCGGCATCGCGCCCGCCAAGGCCGACAGCGGTTCGGGGGTGCGCACCCCCGCCACGACGTCCTCGCCCTGGGCGTTGCTCAGGAACTCGCCGTACACCACCCGGCGGCCCGTGGAAGGGTCGCGGGTGAACAGCACGCCGGTGCCGCTGCTGGGGCCAAGGTTGCCATACACCATTCCCATGATGGTGACCGCGGTGCCCATGTCGTGGTCGATGCCGTACTGGTTGCGGTATACGGTGGCGCGCGGGTTGTTCCAACTGCGGAAGACCGCCTCGACCGCGCCAAAGAGCTGCTCCCACGGTTCGTCAGGCGGGGGCTCTCCGGCGTAACGGCGGGCGATGTCCTTGAATTCGCGGGTTACGGCCTGCAGCTGCTCGGCGCTGAGCTGGTAGTCCAGTTCCACACCGGCGCGCGCCTTGTGATCCGCCAAGCACTCCTCGAATGGCTCCGCTGGAACCTCCTGCACCACCTCGGCGTATATCTGGATGAAGCGGCGGTAGGCGTCCCAAGCCGGGCGACGGTCGCCCATCATCGTGCCCAGCCCTTCGACGATCTCGTCGTTGATGCCCAGGTTGAGGATGGTGTCCATCATCCCGGGCATGGAAATGCGGGCGCCCGAGCGCACCGAAACCAGCAGCGGGTTGGTTGTGGAGCCGAACTGGTGGCGGATGGATTCTTCCAGTTCGGCAACTCGATTCCTTACGTCTTCGGCCAGCCCCTCGGGCAGCATATACCCACCGGCCAGATAGTCGCGGCAGACCTGCGTGGTGATGACGAACCCCGGAGGGACCGGCAACCCCAGCCGGGTCATCTCGCAGAGATTGCTTCCCTTCCCGCCTAGAAGGTCCGCCATGGAGGCGTCCCCCTCACTGAACCGGTAGACTAACTTCGCCGCCTGAGCTTGAGCAACCATAGGCCAGAACCCCTTTAAATTCGGTCGAATGTTCCGGCCATTTCACGCGCTCGTCTACCCCTCAACTCCACAAACCGGCCTTCTAATTATACCCGACCGAGCGGGGCAAGCAAAATTCACTGGGCGTCCATACCCCGGCATGCCAAGACAAAAACGCCCCCTCCCGTGAGGGAGAGGGACGTAATATGGTCGAAATACGGTGGGTCTGTCCCTATATTTCGCGGAACGCCGGCTCTATGTCCTCGAGGTAGAACTTGTTTTGCCACAGTTCGTCCAGCAGCCCCTGCTCCTCATCTGTCAGTGAAGGCGTGTCCACCGCTGCCGTGTACTCGTGCAGATCCTCCATCTTGGTGAAGTTCGGTAGCACCGACACGATCTGCGGCCTCCTCAGCACGAACTGCAACGCCGACTGCGCCATGGTCCGCGAGTCCTCCTGCACCAGGAACTTCACCCGCTCCACCTTCGCCAGCGCCTCCCGCATCCACTCCCCACGCCGGAACGCCCGGTGGTCCGACGCGTCGAACTCCGGCACCTCGGTGAACTCTCCCGTCAGCGTGTTCGAAGCATGCGGCACCCGCGAAAGCAGCCCCACCTCGCACTCCTCGGCGATGGGGAAGAAGTCGATGGCCGGCTCCATCTCCAGGATGCTGTAGATGATCTGCAGGCTCTCCACCTGCCGCTCCCGCATCGACATCTCGCCCTCCTCGAACCAGCCGATGTCCGGCCCGAGCGCGACGCCGAAGTGCCGTATCTTGCCCTCGAACTTGAGCTGCTCCAGGACCTCGAACAGCTCGTCCCGTTCCAGCGCATCCACCCGCGGGTTGTGCACCTGGTACAGGTCGATGTAGTCCGTGTCCAGGCGCCGCAGGCTCTGCTCGCAGGCGTACTTCACGAACTCCTTGTCAAACTTCTGCGGTCTCTCCCGGTGCCCGTCGCGTGGAGTCGGATCATAAATGTCATATCCGAACTTGGTGGCGATGACCAGGTCGTCCCGCTTGTGGCCCAGCACCTTGGCCAGGATCTCCTCCCCGAAACCGTCCCCGTAGGTGTCGGCGGTGTCAAAGAAGTTGATGCCCAGCTCCACCGCGTTCTCCAGCAGCGCGGCCCGCTCGGCATCCTCCAGCCGCCCCCACCAGTTGGTGGCAACGGTCCAAACCCCAAACCCCACCTCAGAAAGAACAAGATCAGTACGCGGCATTTGTCGAAATTTCATGATCGTCAACCTCGATTGTGTTTGAATGCCATTTATTGCACGGCGGGATGCAATTCCTGCACCGATTGAGATAAGGCTATTGCAGTGTCGGCGTCGCCAGCTTGATAGCCGAATATCCCGGTATGAGACGGGTCGCTTGCTTGTCCCAGAACTCTGAAGCTCAATTGAACGTTCACGGCCAGTTTGCTGGAATGCCCTACATTCAGCACGGCGAATCTCCCGTTGGCGCTCACCTGAAAGCCCTTATCGCTAAGGGTCTGTCGTACACCAAACATCTGAACCGGTCTTTCCGACTCATGGAAATGTTCCAGCCAGTTCGTTGACAGGAAGTACTCTCCCAAGCGTAAGGAAAACGCCCCCAATAGGGGCCTGTCATCGCGAATTGTGCGAGGAGAGCAGTATCTGGCCACATGGTGCTCCGGTCGTAAAATCCTTTCCCCTACTGCTTGGGACGCCAAACAAATAACTCCCTTTCTACCAATGACTCGGTCAGAATAGAGCGCTTGCCGACCTTGTTGCGCTCCTTCATCTCGACAAACTCGCCCTTATCGTCGGTCGCTGAGAATATCATTCGGTCAGCATCAAGAAACCAGATACCAATGACGCGCTTGTCAGAAATCCGCCACTCGGCGCAAAGCCAGCCGTCAGGGGAGCAGGAAAGGCCAATGTTCCCCTGCGATTCCACACTGGCAAAGAACTCGAAAAACCCGCGGGCGCTTTCCGGCGTGGCCGGGGATTCACCGGGATCCAGATCCTCTTCCGAAGCGAGGTAGCCCAACCGCTCGGCCAGGCTGTCTTCGCCCATCTCCCTGAGAAGGCCGGAAATCTCAGCAATACTGGACGTGGGTTTAAGAGCCATCCCCAGAATTCCTTTTCATGTGGATTCGCCCAACCAGCGGCCCATCCCTTCGACGAAGTTGTCCCTGACCTTGCTGTTGGCCCCGCAGAAATCGGCGATCAGCTCCTCCTTGAATTCCTGTGGGTCCCGCCCTTCGGGAACCGGCAGTGTCCCGATGGCGTCGCAGGCCACCGTCATATCGCTGCCCGGCCGGAACTCCCGATTCACCGTCATACCCAGTGGCCCGGCGCTGCTCGGCCATGTGGCGTCAACTACCGTCCACCCCTGCGCCGTATTCACCCGTAGATATGTATGCACGTCAGGAACCGGACTGACGGACACCAACTCCCGGAGCTCAACCGGAAAGTGCCCGGTGTTCTCCGCCGTAAACCGGTGGGTGCACATTATCACCTGAGATTCCAGCCCCAGCTCGCGAAACAAGTCCGCCAGCAGATAGTGCTTCCCCGAGCAGGTACCGCGCCACTCCTCGATAGTGGCCTCCGGTTTACGCGAGCTGGCCCGTCGGTACGGCATATCCCGAACGAGGGCGAAGGCCCGCTCCACCGTTAGAGGTTCGTCAGCGGACAGCCACCCGCGCTTCCGACTTTCCTGCTCAAGCAGGGAGGCCAGACTGGTCAAAGCGATTCTCCGTCCACTCTATTCTCCGCCTATTCAGTGGGTCAGAACTCTACCCCGCCGCAACCGCCAGCCCCAGGCTGCCCTTGATGGCGTCCACCTGTGCCCGGAACTCGGCATCGGTCAGCACCGGCTCGAGGCGGCCCAGCGGAACGTCGGTCAGCACTTCCACCCACGATGTGCATCCGCTGTACTCCGGTAGCCACGGCACCGCCACCGGGGCTTCCAGCCGGTAGGCCCGAAGCAGCATCACCGACAGCGGCAGCATCGGCTTCCAGCGCAGCCGCGACTGGGCGTAGCCGGTGGTCCAGATGTAGTGCGGCTCCAGGTCGTCCACCTTACTCTGGTCCTCGACCTCCAGCACTTCCTCCGCGACGGCGAAGTAAGTGAAGGTGATCTGCTTGTCGTCTCGCGGTTGCTCCAGCAGCGACTCCAGCGCCTGCTGGTGCTCCGTTCGCAGCAGGTCGGCCTTCTGGTGTTCGAATGTGGGATACAGCAGGAATTCGCGGTGAATCACCCTGAAATCCTTACCGTCCTCGTGGATGCCGCCCTTGCGCAGCAGCAGAATCTGCTCGCCGCGCCCGAGGGCTTCGCAGGTTATGGCCCATTCCTTCAGGGCCATCTGGCACTTGTCGGGAGTGGTCATGGCTAAAAACCTCCGGGCCTTTGTCTCTGGAGGGAGAATAATGGAATGGTATCACAGCCCGCGGGGCCAGTTACCTGCCCCGGTTGCAGAACTCCGAGTAGTCCGGCACGTCCTCGCCCAGCACATAGAACCAAAAGTAGGTGCCGGTGTCTCCCATATACTTGAACCGCTTCCGCATGTCCTTCAGCGCGGCATAGAAGTCGGCATGGGAGCGCAGGTAGTTGCGGATGCCGTCATATTCCTCGTCCAGCTCGATGAGCCGCTGAGCGTTGTGCACCGTGGCCGCGATCTTGCGCCGGTTGCGGACGATTGCCGTGTCAGCGGCCAGTTCGTCAATCTCCGGCTCGCCCATCGCCGCCACTGCAGCCACGTCGAACCCTTGGAAACCGGTCTGGAACCCCGGCCACTTGTTGGTGACCACCTGCCACGACAGCCCGCTCTGGAACACAGCCTTGGTCATCACTTCCAAGTAGTCGTTCAGGCTTTGGGGGACAATCTGCTCGGGGGCCTCTGGATGGTCGTGTTCAGTGGTCATATAAACGTCTGACCTCGGTTCAGCATCTTCCGCAGGTTGGCAGTGGTAACTTCGGACACTTCCTCCAACGAAACGCCCTTGACCTCGGCCAGGCATTGCGCGACCTCGGACACGTGGCGCGGCTCAGTCCAGTTGGAACGGTATTTCTTAAACGGCTGGGGATAGGCGTCCGTCTCCAGCACGATGTTCTCCAACGGGATGGCCCGCGCCGCCTCCTGCACCTCCGGCAGCCGGGTCAGCGGCCGGGCCAGCGAGATGTAGAAGCCGCAGTCGATGGCCTCCCGCGCGGTGCCCTCATCGGCCTGGAAGTAGTGCATCGCGCCGCCCACGTCGCCCGCCGACTCTTCCCGCAGCACCCGGAAGCAGGCGGAGTGCGCCTCCCGCGAGTGGAAGATGATCGGTAGGTCGAGGCTCTTGGCCAGCCGGATGTGCGCCCGGAACACCTGGTCCTGCACTGAGTGGTCCGGCGACTCCGGCAGGTAGTCCAGCCCCACCTCACTGATGCACACCACTTTCGGCAACTGCGCCATCCGTTCCAGCTCGGCATACATAGCGTCGTCCACCCGCTCATACGCCTGGCACGGATGAATCCCCACCCCTGCATAGAAGGCGTCAAACCCCCCAGCCAGCCCGATACAAGCCCGAGTAGACTCCAGCGTAGTCCCCGCCAGAATCACCGACGTAACCCCAACCTCCGCAGCCCGCTCCACCAACCCCGGCAACTCCGCCAAGTCATACTGGTCAAGATGAGTATGGCAGTCCCCAAACAAAAGCTGCTCGGTCATCAAGTGCTCCTCAGTTTCAGCATCTATTGCTGCGATGATAGCCACGCCTATTAAACTCGGTCAACTCTTCGACTTACCAAGCCCTACTGGATTCGAGTTCACGCAGGATTGCCTGTTAGAATTAGAGAGTTACAGAGACGAGATTTTAAGGTCGTCGGGAGTTACTGCGAGAGGCAGCGAAATGGTGGACACCTACACGCTCAGCTTCCAAAATTTCAGGTCACTGCAAGACGCTACGTTAGAGATAGCACCTCTGACAGTGGTCTACGGGCCAAACGGCTCCGGCAAGTCTTCGCTGATCTACGGCCTATTGACGCTGCGAAACTTCCTCACCAACCCCAACCAGAACACGCCCAGCCTGTTCGCCTACCCCTCCATCTCCCTTGGCGGGCTCAACGAAGTAGTCCATCGTCATTCGAATGACAAGACCATCTCTCTTTCCATTGGTGTCTTGAATACCTCGGAGCTTTCCCCCAAGTTTACGTTGACGCTGCATGAATCTGGGGGTGCCGTGGACTTGTCTTTCAGCGAAGGAAGCAGTGAGAGAGATCTACGAATTTGGGGCTGGCCAGCAACAATGAATATGGCAATAGCCATCCCATACCAATCAAACCAACAGTCTGAGGAACGTTTTTCTATTTACTCTCCTCCTTCAGATACGGCGTTTGGCAACCAAGACGGTACACCAGCCAGGGGAACGATATCTTGGAATGGTACGGTAATTGGCGGGCACCTGGACACGGATGCATCCATACATTCACATTCAGAGACCATGACGCAGTTGATGATCAGGGCAAACCTTGCTACTGAGCTAGCAAGGCAAACGGGGTTTGTCCCGCTCCGCCGGGGATTCTCTAGACCATCAGTGACTCCCAATTTGGTCATCGAAGACGAAGTGGCTTCTCTCCTAGGTTCACCCTCCGAGCGATTTGTAGTGCAATACGAAATAAGCGCCTATATGGAGAGAATTGCTGGTAGACGGATTCAACCTCAGCCACAGATCGGGACATCAACATTCACCATCGACTCCATCCCGACCGGAAAAGGCGTACCCGCGTCAATCGTCAACGAAGGCTTCGGCATAAACCAACTGGTCTACATGCTGACCATATGCCTGTACCCCCGCTACAAGATCGTGGCAATAGAGGAGCCAGAAATCCACCTCCACCCGTCAATGGTACGCGAGCTTGCTATCGCGCTGGCCGAGATAGCCGTGGAGAAAGACCGCAGGCTGATCGTATCCACCCACAGCGAGACCTTCGTCGTCGCCCTGCTGTCCCAGATCGCCGCCGGAAAAATCAGGGCAGAGGACGTATCTTTCGTCCACGCTGAAAACCCCAACGGCAGCACTGTCCTAACCCAGCAGAAAGCCACACGAAACGGTCAAATTGAGGGAGGGCTACGGGCTTTCATGGCGGCAGAGGCAAAAGACCTAGTGGACTTCCTGGGCCTTTCCGGCGAGTAGGGCAGACCAACGTGATCCTAAGTTATCAACGAATGGATCTTCGAAGACCTGACTGGCGAAAATGGTCTGGACAAATTCAGAGAGACTGCTGGGTTTGTGCTTAAGCTGAACCGCTCTGAGGACAAAGTGGTGATGCCGGTCAAGCAACGGTGGAGAGAAAAGGCAAACAGGGCGCGTTCGGCAGCTGACCCCATCCATCGAGGAGCGGGCCGAATGTTCGTCGATCTGTTTTGGGACTTATCGAGGGGTATCATCCTCAACCCTGACGATATTCCGGTGACGCTAGAGGGCGAGTATGACTGGGCACCGCCCGAAGATGTTTACCTCATCGAGACCTACGTTGCCTCCAGCGCTGACTTGCTGGTTACTACCGACGAGACGCTATTCGATGCCGTCTCCGTACGTGACGAGTTCGCCTGCCGAATGCGAGACGAATTCCTCCCCACATATTGCCAAACTAGCTAGAGGACCTACCCGCCCTTGAATGGGTGGTTGGCGAGCTTCAATTCGGCTCCAGAGGCCGCCTCCAACCCCTCTCCGAATCTCGTTGACACCCCCAACCGCCAGTGCTACCATAATTGTTGACCAAATGCGTCAACAATGTTAGCCTACTCCGCAGCCGTCTTCATGGTCGGCCCAATCCCCGCCCTCGCAAGGAGCAGCCGATGACCACGCCCAGGGTCATTTCCCGTGATAGCACCTCCGCTGAACTGGAGTCCGACTACAAGTGGGGCTTCACCATCGACATCGACTCCGACCTCGCCCCCAAGGGGCTTAACGAGGACGTCGTTCGTCTCATATCGGCCAAGAAGGAAGAGCCCGAGTGGCTGCTGGAGTGGCGGCTCAAGGCCTTCCGGCATTGGGAGCGGCTCAAGTACGAGGAGCCGACCTGGGCCAATATTCATCACGCCCCCATCGACTACCAAGACATCTACTACTATGCCGCCCCGTCTACCAAGGACGCCCCCAAGAGCCTCGACGAGGTTGACCCCGAGGTCCTGGAGGCCTTCGAGAAGCTGGGCATTCCCCTCCAGGAGCGGGAGCGCTTGGCCGGCGTCGCCGTGGACGCGGTTCTTGACAGCGTGTCGGTTGCCACCACTTACCAGGAAACACTGGAGAAGGCAGGCGTCATCTTCTGCTCCATGAGCGAGGCAGTTAAGAATCACCCCGATCTGGTTCAGAAGTATCTTGGCTCCGTGGTGCCCTACACCGACAATTTCTTCGCCACCCTCAACTCGGCGGTGTTCAGCGACGGCTCCTTTGCTTACATCCCCAAGGGTGTGCGCTGCCCCATGGAGTTGATGACCTACTTCCGCATCAACCAGGCCGACTCCGGCCAGTTCGAGCGCACCCTCATCGTCTGCGAGGAGGGCGCCTACGTCAGCTATTTGGAAGGCTGCACCGCCCCCGCCCGCAAGACCCACCAGCTCCACGCCGCCGTGGTCGAGCTGGTCGCGCTTGACGACGCCGAGATCAAGTACTCGACGCTCCAGAACTGGTTCCCCGGCGACAAGGACGGCAACGGCGGCGTCTACAACTTCGTGACCAAGCGCGGATTGGCCAGTGGCCGCAACTCCAAGATCTCATGGACGCAGGTGGAGACCGGCTCGGCCATCACTTGGAAGTACCCCAGCGTCATCCTCCAGGGCGACAACTCCACCGGAGAGTTCTACTCGGTGGCGCTGGTCAACCGCTACCAGCAGGCCGACACCGGCACCAAGATGATCCATCAGGGCAAGAACACCAAGAGCACCATCGTGGCCAAGGGCATATCCGCCGGGAAGGGCAACGCCACCTACCGCGGGCTGGTCAAGATGATGCCAACCGCTGACGGCGCCAAGAACTTCACCCAGTGCGACTCCCTGCTCATCGGCGACCAGTGCGGCGCCCACACCGTCCCCTACATCGAGGTCAAGAACCCCACGGCCCAACTCGAGCACGAGGCGTCCACCTCCAAGGTCAGCGACGACCAGCTCTTCTACTGCCAGCAGCGCGGAATGTCCGTCGAGGACGCCCACTTCATGATCGTCAACGGCTTCTGCCGCGGCATCTTCCAGGAGCTCCCCTTCGAGTTCGCCATGGAGGCCTCCCAACTCCTCAAGGTAAGCCTCGAAGGCGCGGTGGGTTAGCGCAGAGAAACCAGGAAGGGAGCGCCAAGTATGTTGCACACATACCGGGGCAAAGTGAATGAGGACGGCACCATCCGTTTGCAGGAGGAAGTGGAACTGCCGACGGGAGGTGAGGTCTTGGTCACTTTTCTGGACAAGGACGCTTTCATTTCGTTGATGGTGTCAACCGGCGCTTCTGGTTACTCAGAAGAGCGGCTCCGGGAAGAGATGGAAGAGAGTGAGTATTGGGCCCAAGTATTGAAAGATCTGCCATCGTTGTAGCAGAGTTCCCCTACTCAAACTTAACTCAGACGGATATCCGTCCGGTACTCGTGTTAGCAAGCGGAGGCCGAGAAGACTGGGTCTTGGGGCAGCTTACCAGGAACCCGGTTGGCGATCTCTTGGCTATAGAGTTGACCAATGAGAGCCTTTCCGAAGGTTCCCTTAACTCGGTTAGCTACTTTCGCCCCGCCAAGTTGTTCACTGCCCACGAAAGCCTGATAACCAGAATGGTAGCCAGGCTGAAACCGGAAGTATTCAACCGTCTGGTAGACGCCACAATGGATCTCCTAAACCAGAACCGGATGATATAATGACCAACAACCAGCCACTCCTATCCGTCCGCGGTCTCCGCGCGTCGGCCGGGGACCTCGAAATCCTGAACGGCATAGACCTCGAGGTCTACGCCGGCGAAGTCCACGCCATCATGGGTCCCAACGGATCCGGCAAGAGCACGTTGGCCAACGTCCTTGCAGGACGCCCCGACTACACCGTTACCGGTGGCCAGGCCATCTACGACGGCGAGGACCTGCTGTCCCTGGAGCCGGAGATCCGCGCCCGCATGGGCGTGTTCCTCGCCTTCCAGTACCCTGTCGAACTGCCCGGCGTCCGCACATGGCAGTTCCTGAAGGCCGGCGTCGACGCCCGGCGACTGTACAACGGCGAGGAAGAGTTGTCCGCCCGCGAGTTCCAGCGCCTCCTAGACCAGAAGGTCAAGCAGGTTGAGATAGACCCCGAACTCGTCCGCCGCGCTGTCAACGAGGGCTTTTCCGGCGGCGAGAAGAAGCGCAACGAAATCTTGCAGATGGCCGTCTTGGAACCCAAGCTGGCCCTGCTCGACGAGACCGACTCCGGCCTCGACATCGACGCCCTGCGCATAGTCTCCGACGGTGTGAACAAGCTCCGCTCCGACGAAAACGCCATGGTTCTCGTAACCCACTACCAGCGAATGCTCGACTACGTCCGCCCCGACCACGTTCACGTCCTGCTGGACGGCCGAATAGTACGCTCCGGCGGCCCCGAACTCGCCATCGAGCTGGAAGAAAGGGGCTACGACTGGGTCCGCGAGGAGACAGACAAGAGCTGATTGGAAGTTGCTAACATGAATTGGCCGACATTTTTTACATCCATATTCGCGATAGCGGCTGGCTTTTTCCTCGCTGCAGTTACTCACCCGGAAGCAGCAGGAGTCTCTGCAGTATTTAACACTGAAGTTGCGCCTTGGATTGTTCTGATCGGGTTAGTCGGCCTTCCAGTGTCTACCATCGTTGAAGATTCGAAGCCCTTTTTGAGAGGCCTCGCGTCATAGTCTTGGTGCCGCCAACAGTTGGCAGTAACCGGGGAAAAGGATCATCCGGGAAATCTAAATGACCACCAGAACCGTCACCAACCACCGATACTACGAAGACCACCTGGCCCTCGCCGCCGCCAGTCCCGGCCCCGCGTGGCTCACCGACCTGCGCGCCGCTGGCTGGGAGCGTTTCAGCGAGCTGGGCTTCCCCACCGCCCGTCGCGGTAACGAGCGTTGGAAGTACACCGCCGTCGCCCCCATCTCGCGGGTGGGTTTCGCCTACGCCCTCGACAGCCAGGAGCGCGCCACCAGCGACGGTGCCGAGTTCGGGTTCCCCGCCGCCACATCAGCAAGGGTCTTCGACGGCGCTGACGAGGACGCCGTCCGCCAATACCTCGGCTCCCTGGCCCCCATTCAGGACGACGGCTTTTCCGCCCTGAACACCGCGTTCCTGAACGACGTCGCAGTCGTCCGCGTCCCCGACGGCACCGCCACTCCTATCGCCGTCTGCGTTAACCACGTCGGTCCCGGCGACCCGGACAGCGACCAGCAATACGCCCGCCACCCCCGCACGCTGATCCACGCAGGGCGCAACGCCAACCTGACCGTGGTGGAAACGTACACCGGCCCCACTGGGCCACGCTACTTCACCAACGCGGTCACCGAGATCGTCGTCGGCGAGGGTGCCCAGGTCGACCACTACCGGCTGCTCGACGAAAGCCCTGCCGCCTTCCACGTCGGCACCACCCGCGTCCATCAGGCCAAGGACAGCACCTTCCGTTCAGCGTCATTCGCTCTGGGAACGGCGCTGGCCCGCAACGATTTCGCGGTGCTGCTGGACGGCCCCGGCGCCTATTGCTCCCTCAACGGCCTGTACTACACGGCGCAGGGACAGCACATCGACAACCTCATCAGCATCGACCACGCCCAGCCCAACTGCACCAGTCGGCTCAACTATAAGGGCATCCTCGACGGCAACTCCCGCGCCGTATTCGGCGGCGAGGTTATGGTCCGCCGCAACGCCCAGAAGAGCAACGCTCAGCAGACCGACAAGAACTTGCTGCTGTCCGAGGACGCTGAGGTCGACAGCAAGCCCAGCCTGATGATCTACGCCGACGACGTGCAGTGCGGCCACGGCGCCACCGCCGGGCAGATCGACGCCCAGACGCTCTTCTACCTGCGCAGCCGCGGCCTCGACATCGAGACCGCCAGCCGCATGCTGGTCCAGGCCTTCGCCAGGGAGATCGTCGACACCGTCAAGCCCGAGATCCTGCGCGACCACCTCGAATCCCTGTTTGATCGCTCCATTGTCGTGAAGAGCCTGCCGGTCGCTCTACAGTGAGGTCTGGCAGGCAAGGTTAGGAGAAACTCTAATGCCCTCCGGTTTCGATGCGGAAAGAGTTCGGGCCGATTTCCCCGTTCTGCGGCAGGTGGTCAACGGCAAGCCGCTGGTCTACCTCGACAACGGGGCCACGTCGCAAAAGCCGCAGTCGGTGATCGACGAACTCGTCCGCTACTACACCACTGAGAACGCCAACGTGCATCGCGGTGTTCACACACTCAGCCAGAACGCTACCGAAGACTACGAGGGCGCACGGGCCAAGGTGCGGCGGTTGCTCAATGCTGCCGACGACCACGAGATCATTTACACCCGCGGCACCACCGACAGCATCAATATGGTTGCCCAGTCCTACGGCAAGCAGAACATCGGCCCAGGCGACGAGATCATCGTCTCAAACATGGAGCACCACTCCAACATCGTCCCTTGGCAGATGCTCTGCGAGGAAAAGGGCTCCGTGCTGCGCGTCGTCCCCATCGACGAATCCGGCGACCTGCTGATGGACGAATACGAGCAGATGCTCTCTCCGCGCACAAAGCTGGTGTCCATCACCCACGTTTCCAACGCCCTCGGGACCATCGTCCCGGTCGAACAGATCATCAGCATGGCCCATGCCCATGGCGTGCCGGTAATGCTGGACGGCGCCCAGGCCGTGCCGCACATGGCTGTGGACGTTCGCAATCTGGACTGCGACTTCTACGTCTTTTCCGGCCACAAGCTCTTTGGCCCCACCGGCATCGGCATCCTTTACGGCAAGGCCGAAATGCTGGAGGCCATGCCGCCAGTCCAAGGCGGCGGCGACATGATCAAGTCGGTGACCTTCGAAAAGACCATCTACAACGACTTGCCCTATAAATTCGAGGCTGGAACACCCAACATCGCCGGCGCCATCGGCCTCGGCGCGGCAGTGGACTATGTGCAGTCCGTGGGTTACGAAGCCTTTGGCTCCTACGAGGACGAGTTGCTCGACTACGGCACGAAGGCCCTGAAATCCATCGGCGGCCTGCGCATCATCGGCACTTCGTCCCACAAGGCGGGCATACTGTCCTTCGTCATCGACAACGTCCACCCCCACGACATCGGCACCATCCTCGACGCCGAGGGTGTCGCCATCCGCACGGGCCATCACTGCGCCCAGCCGGTTATGCAGCGGTTCCAGATCCCTGCCACTGCCCGGGCTTCCTTGGCGATGTACAATACCAAGGATGACATAGACGCCCTGGTTAGGGCCATTGACCGAGTAATCGAGGTGTTCAGTTAATGTCGGAACTCAGCGATCTCTACCAGGAAATCCTGCTGGAGCACAACAGCAAGCCGCGCAACTTCCGAAAGGTCGACGACGCCAGCGCCACCGCCGAGGGCTACAACCCACTTTGCGGCGACCAGATAACCCTGTACCTGAAGGTCGTGGACGACGTGGTCGAGGATGTGGGCTTTCAGGGTGTCGGCTGCGCTATCTCCCGAGCCTCCGCGTCCATGATGACCCAGAGCATCAAGGGCAAGAGTCTGAATGATGCCAGCGTAATCTTCGAAGCCTTCCACGACATGCTCACCCACCCCGATTCGGAGCCTGACTTCGACATGCTGGGGGACCTGGAAACTCTGGCGGGCGTCAATGAGTACCCCACCCGCATCAAGTGCGCCATCCTGGCTTGGCACACCATGCGCTCCGCCCTCAGCGGCGAGGCCGACCCAGTCACCACAGAGTAGCGAGAAAACAAATTCCTGCCCCGACTCCGCCCATCCCGCTTGAAAATTTCAGGCGAGAGCGGCCCTCCAGAGCGTTATGACCCAGCAGTCCGGACCCGCATTCGATGGTCTCTACGGGCAAATGATCATGGACCACTACCGCACGCCGCGGAACCGCGAGCCGCTGTCCGTGCCATCCCTCGCCGCCTACGAGCTGAACCCCTTCTGCGGCGACCTGATCGACCTTCAGGTGCGCCTTGACGGCGACGGCGCGGTCGACGGCGTCTACGCCCATAGCGAGGGCTGTTCCATCATCCAGGCCTCTGCCTCCCTGATGTCGGAGGCCGTGAAGGGCAAGACGACGGCAGAGATGTCCGAGCTGTCGAGCCGCTTTCGCAGCTTCCTCCGCAACCGCTCCATCGACCCCGCCCCAACTGAGGACTTTGGCGACCTTCGCGCCCTCGACGTGGTGCGGCAATACCCGGTCCGTATCAAGTGCGCCCTGCTCCCTTGGACCGCCCTCGAGGAGGCCATCAGGGGCGGCTAACCCGCCCCACTCTGCCTATTTGCGGGCCCAATTAAGACCCCGGGATAATTGCAAGTCTTTGGTGCCGCCCGGTACTCGAACTGGTACACATCACTCCGAGTCTCTGTATACTGCCTGAGTCCGAATCCGCTTGCAAAAGGTACCATGCGTACGAGACCTGAGTTGAGACGGCGCGGCAAGGTCGCCGTATTTCTATTAGTGGCCGCCGTCTTCGCTTGGCCGGGCTATCAAGTGGTGATGGCTGTGGTCGTCCCTGCGGTGCCGTCCTTACCAACCCCGGCAAACTCTCAATTGGCTACCACGAGGGAACCTACGCGCGCGCCGGTGTCCCCAACACCCATCCCTACAGCCACGTTTGCGTCGACACCTACGGGCGTACCTACGCCTCACCTTCGGCACATCCGTGAGAAACGCTACATGCTCGAACTGATCAACAGGGAGCGACAGAGGGCAGGAGTAACAGAAGTGTCGTTGGGGGACAACAGCGCGGCTCAACTGCATGCCGAAGCCTCGCTGGAGGGTTGTTACTCATCTCACTGGGGGAGCAACGGGCTGAAGCCTTATATGCGCTACAGCCTGGCCGGTGGGTACCAGTCAAATGGCGAAAACGTCAGCGGGAACGACTACTGCATCAAGGCGTGGGACGGGTACAGAGCGCTATCGGGTATCCAGTCGGAAATCAGGGGAGCCCTGGCGGGCTGGATGGACAGCCCGGGGCATCGCCGCAACATACTAGAGAGGAAACACCGGCGGGTGAACATCGGCCTGGCGTGGGACGGATACAACCTCAAAGCGGCGCAGCATTTCGAAGGCGATTATGTGGAGTACGAGACGCTCCCGGAGTTCGACGGAGGAAAGCTGAGACTTGAAGGGATGGTAAAGAACGAGGCCCGGTTCGACGTAGGCGACACTGTTCCGGTCTCGTTATATTACGACCCGCCTCCATACCCCCTCACCGGTGGTCAGTTGTCGAGGACGTACTGCTACAATCTGGGTCGCCCTATCGCCTACGTGCGCGAGCCCCTGACCGGAGGGCGGTACTATGACAGCGACGCGTTGTCCACATCCTTCACTGCATGCCCAGACCCTTACGATGTGCCTCACGACGCCCTTGCTCCTCAGTCCATCAACGAATCGCATTCGCACTGGCGCGAGGTGTACAAGGCAAGTCAATCGTTAGGCGAGGTTCCCGCCGTGATGCAGGCGGTCACCGCATCGGGGTGGAGAACCGGGAGCAGCAGTTTTCGGATAACAGCGAGTCTGAGTAAGGTGCTGCGAAAACATGGGCCCGGCGTCTACACGGTGGTCCTGTGGGGGGATGTGGGTGGGGAGACTGAGATAATTTCGGAATATTCCATCTTCCACGAAATACCGCGTCCCGAAGGATACGACTAATCCGGCGACCCCGAGGTACAACATGCCGCTCAAGATTCAAAACTACGGCGAATGGAAAGGAGACGGGCCCGGAGGCCACCACCCGCCCGCCTGCACGTGCTACAGGTGTAACGAGCAGCGGCAGGCTGAAGAGGCCGCTCAGGAGGAAGGGCGTCGCGTCGCAGAATGTGACCGGCGCGTTACTGAGAACCGTGAACGTGCCCGAACGAAGACGGGAGAAGACGCTACCCACGACGTAGGAGGAACGGCTGAGACGGGCGCTTCGGATGCACCGGAGCGGAGACCTCCTACCGCCAAGAGGGACACCAACGGGCCTGGCGGTGCTGTCATACCGCCACATCAAGGATCTACTGAAATAGCCAGATCCCACCCAAAGTTGTGCAAGTGCGGTATCTGTACGACAGACCGAAGGCTGGAAGAGGCGAGACTCAGACAGACGGATGACCCGCCTTCCCCAAGGCTCAACACGCGCGCTACCGAGAGGGCCCGGACAGGCTCACGGCAGCGTGCAACAGAAGCTGATCGCCAGTCAGTGGAGGGCGCTCGACCCACAACATCGTCTAAGACAACATCGAGGCGCGTGAGGTCTGCAAGGCACGAAAGCAAGGTTTTCAGAATTTCGAGGGCCATCACGGCCTCGGCGCTGCGCTATGCCCTTGCATTGCACGCGGCGGCGGTCGTGGGTTTGATGGTGTACGCTTTAGCCCAAGGAGGACCATCGGATGTGTTGCCTACCTTAGACACCGCTGCGGAGGCTTACGTCCTAGCTTGGCGTACGATGGGGACCACGATGAGCCAAGGGTGATCCGGAGCAACGCTCATCCCTTATTGCCGGAATGGGCACCGTACATATCGCCCACGGTCGACGTTTGGTTCAGGTAATTTTGTCAACACGCCATAGGCTAAAATTGAACGTAGAATTGGGCTGGGCGCTCGGTGGGAGGATTAAAATGAGTCTTGGTCAACGCTTGCCCAGCAAGTACGTGCAGTTCTCTTAGCTTTGCAATGGTCCCTCTCCTTCAAACGCGTAAACGTAAAAGTTGACAGTTGCGAAATGAATAAATATAATTGCGATCGCAAGCACATTACCCCAGTTTCCTCCTCGCACTGTCCTTGCAGTTCCCCCCTGATAGCATTCGCGCCCTCAAGGCGGCGTTTCGTTTAACAGGCACTCCCACAACTTTCGCAGTGCGGTTAAATGCCTACTAAGTTTATCTTTGTAACCGGCGGCGTCGTTAGCTCACTGGGCAAGGGCATCTGCGTCGCTTCTGTCGGACGCATCCTGAAAAGCCGTGGCCTGAGCGTTTCGGTGCTAAAGCTCGACCCCTATCTGAACGTCGATCCTGGCACCATGTCGCCTTACCAGCACGGCGAGGTCTTCGTCACCCATGACGGCGGCGAGACCGACCTCGACTTGGGCCACTACGAGCGATTCATCGACCTTGAGCTGACCCGTAGCTCCAATCTCACCGCCGGCGACATATACCAGAACCTTATCGCCAAGGAGCGCCGCGGCGACTTCCTCGGCGGGACGATACAGTCCGTGCCTCACGTCACCAACGACATCAAGGAACGCATCCTGCGGCTCGCTGACGAGTCAGGCGCGGAGGTGATTGTCGTCGAAGTCGGTGGCACCGTCGGAGACATCGAGGGCCTGCCCTTCCTGGAGGCCATCAGGCAGATGCGCAACCAGGTCGGCCGCGACAATGTCTACTACATCCACCTGACCCTCCTCCCCTACCTCTCCGCAACCCAGGAACTCAAGACCAAGCCCACCCAGCACAGCGTCAAGGAGCTCCGCGGCATCGGCATCCAGCCCGACGCCATCATCTGCCGCAGCGACCATCCCGTACCTCCCGGCCTCTGCGACAAGATCTCCTCCTTCTGTGACGTGCCCAGCAACGCCGTCATACCGCTGGAAACGGTGCAGAACGTGTACAGCGTGCCGCTGGTGCTGGAGGAGGCTGGGCTGGGCGACATCATTCTGGACTCGCTGGGGTTGCGGGGCTACGACCGCAGGCTCGACGAGTGGCGTGACATGGTGGAGATGATGGACCGCCCCAAAGAGCGGCTGCCCATCGCCCTCGTTGGCAAGTACGTGGAGTACCCGGACTCATACCTCTCAGTCCGCGAGGCGCTGCGCCACGCCGGACTGCCCCACACCCGCGACGTGGATCTGCAGTGGGTCCACTCCGAGGACATCGAGCGTTACGGCCCCGACGAGCTGCTGCGCAACGCCAGCGGCATCGTCGTCCCCGGCGGGTTCGGCACCCGCGGCGTCGAGGGAATGGTGGAGACCGTGCGCTACGCCCGCGAGCACCAGGTGCCGTATCTCGGCCTCTGCCTCGGCCTGCAGGTGATGGTCATCGACTGGGCCCGTCATGTGCTTGGCCTTGAGGATGCCAACTCCGAGGAGTTGGCGCCTGACACGGCCCACCCGGTGGTTCACATCATGCCCGAACAGGAGGGTGTCACCATCAAGGGCGGCACCATGCGCCTCGGCAGCTACCCCTGCCGTCCCCAGGCGCGCACCCTGACGCAGGAGGCCTACGGTGACGGCGAGGTGCTGGAGCGCCACCGCCACCGTTTCGAGCTGAACAACGACTACCGCGAGCGGCTGGAAGAGTCCGGCCTGATCGCCGCCGGCCTGTCCCCCGACGGCCAGCTGGTGGAGGCCGGCGAGATACGCGGCCACCCCTTCATGGTCGGCGTGCAATACCATCCCGAGTTCAAGTCCCGGCCCAACCGGCCGCATCCGCTCTTCGTGCGGTTCATCGCCGAGGCCACCAAGACCATCCGCGAGGGCAGCCAGCCCCCACTCCCGCTGGACTGACCTTTCCTTAACTCATAGAAACAGTTCCCTCTCCCCAGGGAGAGACACAACCAAAATCCCCTCTTCCATCGGGAGAGGACCAGGGTGAGGGCAGAATGAGGCTCTTTCTCGACACGGCCAACATCGACGAAATCCGCGACGGCGCCCGCTTGGGCGTCATCAGCGGCGTCACCACCAACCCGTCCCTCGCCGCCTCCGCAGGCATCGGCGACCGCGAGGCCTACCGCTCCGCCGTCACCGAGATCGCCACGCTGGTCGACGGGCCCATCTCCGTCGAGGTCGTCTCCACCGACACCCGGGGCATGGTCGAGGAGGGCCGCGACATCGCCAACTGGATCCCCGATCCGTGGGTCAAGATCCCCAGCACCATCGAGGGCATCGAGGCCATCGCCGCCCTCAGCGCCGAGGGCATCCGCGTCAACCAGACCCTCTGCTTCTCCGTCAACCAGGCCCTGCTCGGCGCCCAGGCCGGCGCCACCGTCGTCAGCCCCTTCATCGGCCGCCTCGACGACATCGGACACGACGGCATCGGCCTGATCCGCGACATCGCCGACCTGTTCCGGCAGGCCGACGTCGACACCCAGGTCATGGCCGCCAGCGTCCGCCACCCGTTGCACTGCATCCAAGCAGCCTCCGCTGGCGCTCACATCGCCACCATCCCATACAAGACCCTGCTCCAGATGGCCCAGCACCCACTCACCGACGCCGGCCTGGCCCGCTTCATCGCCGACTGGCAAAAGGCATCCCAAACCTAACCAAACGCCCTCGGCGTTGAAAATAGATAGAGGTGAACATGACGGCTACCAGGATTGCTTTGGACGTTGTGGAGCTTGGCTCCAAGTCCAAGGAGGAACTGCTCAGCCTCGCGCCCAGCGTCGGCCTCAACGATGGCAACGCCCTGGGCAACCTGCACCGCGACGACCTGCTGGGACGGCTCTTCCAAGTCGCCTCCGCCCAGCAGTCCCTCATCGCCACCGGCATCCTCGAGATCATGGACGAGGGCTACGGCTTCCTCCGTCAGATCTCCTCTCATCGCCCCTACGGCGACGTCTACATCTCCCAGTCGCAGATCCGCCGCTTCGGCCTGCGCACCGGGGACACCGTCACGGGACAGGTCCGGCCCCCCAAGGAGGGCGAGCGCTACTTCGGCCTCGTCCGCGTGGAGAAGATCAACGACCTCGAGACTGACAGAATCTACGGACGCAACCGCCCGGTCTTCGAGCACCTCACCCCCATCTTCCCTGAAGATCAGATCGTGCTTGAGACCACCGCCAGCGAAATCTCCACCCGCATGGTCGACCTCTTCGCTCCCATCGGGCTGGGACAGCGCGGCCTGATCGTCTCGCCGCCCAAGGCTGGCAAGACCACCATGCTCAAGCAGATCGCCCACGGCGTCGCCACCAACGCCCCCGATGTTGTCCTCATGGTCGCGCTCATCGGCGAGCGCCCCGAGGAGGTCACCGACATGCGCCGCTCCGTCACGGGCGACGTCTTCGCCTCCACCTTCGACGAGTCCGTCGAAGAGCAGTGCCGCGTCGCCGAGCTCGCCCTCGACCGCTCCAAGCGCCTCGTCGAGATGGGCAAGGACGTCGTGATCCTCCTCGACAGCATCACCCGCCTGACCCGCGCCTACAACCTTGCCGTTCCCACCAGCGGGCGCACGCTCTCCGGCGGCATCGACCCCATCGCCCTCTACCCGCCCAAGAAGTTCTTCGGCGGCGCGCGCAACATCGAGGAGGGCGGCTCCCTCACCATCATTGCCACCTGCCTGGTCGACACCGGCAGCCGAATGGACGAGGTGATCTACGAGGAGTTCAAGGGCACCGGCAACATGGAGCTCCACCTCGACCGCAAGCTCGCCGAGCGGCGCTACTTCCCCGCCATCGACATCGTCCGCTCCGGCACCCGCCGCGAGGAGCTGATCTTCTCCGACGAGACCCGGCGCCAGATCGTCCTGCTCCGCCGCATGATCGGCATGCTCAGCGACAGCGGCGGCGGCAACGCCACCGAGCGCGTCCTGGACCGCCTCTCCAAGACCGCCAGCAACCGCGAGTTCCTGCGCACCCTGACCACCGCCGGCGCCACCTGACCCACCCTCATGGTGAGCCTGTCGAACCACCCCTCAGCAGAAGAATCAAACCAAACCGCGAGTATGCAAAGTGGAAGACCGCGTCAACCGCCTGGAAAACCTCATCGAAATGTCCGTCCGTCTGTCCGAAACCATGCAGCGAAACCAGGATATTATGCTGGCAAACCAGCGCCGCATCGATGAGAACTACCGCCGCATCGATGAGAACTACCTTCGCATCGAGGAGAACCAGCAGGAAATCAGGGCCTTGCTGCAACAACTCACCCAGGCCGTGGCGGTGATGCAGGCCGAAATAGTGCGCATCGATGAAACCCATGCCTGAGACCATCGCCGCCACCACCCGGCAAAAACCCCCTCCCCTTGAAGAGGGTGTGTGACAAGTCCCCTCTCCCTGTCAGGGGGGAGGGCTGGGGTGGGGGCATCCCCCGCTGGCCCTGAACCTGTCGAACCCCGAACCACCCCCAAACTCCTGACACCTGTCCCTTGCCAACCCCCATGACCACTCTCTACCATCTTATGTAGCGGTCCCGTGCGTCCGCCAAACCACCCGCCACTGAGGCACCCAGAGGCTGCATGTCCAAACACAAGAACCCATCCCGGCGCCCCGGTCCCAACCCGGTTTCCAACCCGGAGTCCAACCCGGAGTCCAACCCGGAAATCAGCCCGGAAATCAACCCGGATTCCAACCCGGATTCCAACCCGGAACGCAACACTTTGCAACAGAATGCAACACATTATGAAATTTCCGCACTCACCCCTCGCCAGTTGGCCGCCCTCCCCTCCATCGCCGGCTCACCAAACCAAGCCCAAGCCGCCCGCAGCGCCGGCATCGACCGCACCACCCTCTACCGCTGGCTCCAGGACGAAGACTTCCGCGAAGATCTCTCCCGCCTCCGCGAAGAGTCCGCCGCCCTCGCCCGCACCGAGCTCCAGGCCGCCATGCTCCACGCCGTCAACGTCATCCTCGACTCCACCAACTCCTCCAACGAGGTCGTACGCCTCCGCGCCGCCCGTTCCCTGCTCAACCTCGGCATCAAGGTCAACGAAATCGAAAAACTCCGCGCCGAACTCCGCCTACTCCAACAGGCCATCGAATTCGCCACCCCGTAACTCCCGTTGGTGGCGACCTCACAACCCCGTAGGCGCGCACAGCCGTGCCCCCTGACATCAAAAACCCCCTCCCCCTCAGCGGGAGGGCTAAAAATCCCATAATCCCATAAATCAAAAAAATCGCAGTTCAGGCCACGCACCAAAACCGCCAAAACTCGTCGGCAACCCCTTGACGCCCCCGTAACGGGCAAGTAATACTGCCATAGCTATCATTACGTGAGGATAGGCAGAAACCGCCGGCATCGTCCGGCCATCCCCATCTCGTGAGGAGGACGCGGCCCATGTGATATTGGCTCCCGCCAAGGGCGGGACCGCCGGTTTCGTATCTCCAGACCATCCTCCCGCAGGTGCGGGAATCCACCCGGACCCCGCAGACGCGGGAACCCCGAAGGCACACCGGACCAAGCGGCAAATGAGGGCCCAAGAGGCCCCGCCGCCGCAGAGGACCGGCAACACCGGAGGGCTAGGCCAGGGAGCAGCGGTAAAGAGGGCCCAGGTGGCCCCGCCTCCGCCGCAGGCTGGCAAGAAAGCCGAAAGGCAAACCAGGCTCCAGGGAGCAGAGGGCTCGAGTGGCCCCGATTTCCCACAGGGCCTGCAGAAAGGAGAATAAAGGAACATGAATTCACTAGTTGGCAAATCCACCGGGATTGCCCTTCTCATGGCGGCAGCGCTGCTGGCCGCCCTCTTCGCCATGGGCGTCTTCTCCGCCGGGAGCGTGGGAGCGCAGGAGGATGAAGATTCGGGCCCCACTGCTACCGCGGCGCTGGTCGATACCAATGATCCCGCCACTCCAGCAACATCGGACGACATTGTTCGCATTTCGATCAGTGGGCTCACCAAGTTAAATCCCCATAACGACACCGAACTTGTTATCACCATGGATAACCCAGACTTGGGTTCGCCAATTACCGCTAGGTGGTATGGGGGCAACCAAGGCCTTGAAGTGTTCGCTGCCGTCAGTTCTACTGACGGCGAATACACGTTCGCCTTCGGCAACGCCACAACCATAGAAGGTGGCGTGGCTATCTTGGATATCACTCAGGGTACTGGTGCCTCCGTCGACACCAACGCGATAATTACTGCCATGACAATTGGTCATGGAGAGGCCGATGCTGCGGACGTCCTCCAGTTCAACTTCGATCTCCCCGATGACGGATTGGGAATCGACGGTGCGCCGACAGGACCCTCCGTCACTCTCAGCCCGACGAGTGTGCTTGTTAACGCAAGTGCCGAGGATACCACAGACGACATTGAAGTCACTGTAACCGGCGCCAACTTCATTGCTGATGGTGGGAACATCGGGATTGCCGCTGATCCAGCCACCGGTATCACCTTCGACGATTCTGACATCACAAACACCGAACTCGCAGAAGGTACCGCGCGCGAATTTACTGTAGCGATGACCATTGAGGGTTCGCAATTGACTTCTACGAAAGAGATCACAGTAACCGCCACACAAGACGGCGATGGGATCTCGGCGACTTTCACTGTGGAGCCTCTGCCGCCACCGGTGGTGGCAGGAGTCACGCTCAGCTCTCAGACGGCTGGCGCTGCTGTACAAATCACCCTCGAGGCGAATGCTGTACGCATCGAGACCAACCAGGACATCACGGTGGACTTCAAGGACACGGGCTTTGGCCTGCCCGAAACTATTCAGGATTCCGCCATCGACATCGTCAGCACACCGGGTGCTAATGTCTTAACGACAGGTTTCCGGGGTTCACCCGACAACGTGCTGGTGACCGGCGACAAGATCACCATGACCGTTCCCAGCACTCGCCCTAACGGAGATCCCCAAAACAAAGCGGTCACGGGTAACTACACCATCAGGATCAAGCAGTCCGCAGGGCTCACCAACCCGGCCGCGGCTGGCGAAAAGACCATCAAGTGGCAGGAAAATGCCCCCGACGGCGCCAAGAAGGATGCCAAGGCTATAATTGAGCGGGCGATCACCCTGAGCAAGAAGGACGGCACCCGCGGCACCGAAACCACGGCGACCTTCAAGGGCTTCGCCAACGGGACCGCCACGATCAACCTGAATGACGAGAAGTTCGGCGAAGTTACGATCGCCGATAACCTCGGCACCTTTGAGTTCGACACGACCTCGACCAAGTTCAAGGCCAACCAGGAAAACGTTATCACCGCGAAGGACGCCACGGGAGTTTCAGAGGATGTGGACGCCAAGTTCACCATCAAACCCAAGGTCGTCCTTGACCCCGAGGAGACCTCTGTCTCCAAGTCGGTGACCCTCAAGCTGTCAGACTGGCCGACATTGAACGCCATTGCCGACGTCAAGATCGGCGCGAGCGATGCCGACCTCGCTACGACGCAGACCACCGACGGCGAAGGTAAGGCCGAGTTCAAGGTCCTGGTTCCCGCCGACGCGAACCGCGGAAGCCAGACCGTCAAGGTAACCGGCACGAAGGGTGATCTCGAGAAGGCACCTTCGGCCACCGCCACGCTGAAGGTTGGCGTGCTGGCCCTTACCATCCAGCCGGCTTCAGTTGTGCCCGGCCAGCAGATTACCATTGAGGGCAGCGGCTTCGTGGCCAACGACGAAATCGAGAAAGTCACCGTCGGCAGCCTCGACGTTGTCATTTCCCCTGCGGCCGAGGCGTCCTCCGCCGGGGACATCGTAATCACCATTAACGTTCCCAGCCCCTCGGATGGCGATGGGATTGGCCACGGGACGAAGAAGGTCTCGGTGTCAACGTCAGACGAAGGTTCCGGCCGCGTGGCCGAAGGGTCGATTGAGATACCCGAGCCCACCGTCACCCTCAGCCCGGCCGTGAGCCGCCGCGGCACCACCGTGAACGTGAGCGGAATCGGGTTCCCGTCGGGCGACCTCGTGCAGGTGAAGTACGACAACAACGGTAACTTCGTAACCGTTGCTGCGGGCCCTGCCGACGCCTCCGGCGCGGTCAGCATTGACTTCGATGTGCCCAGCTACGCCAAGATCGGCACGAAGCACGACGTCGAGGCCGTCTCGGTGGGTGTCTACGCTGCCGTAAAGGACACGGTCGTCCACGAAACCCCCGGCGCCGAAGTGACGCTGAGCACGCAGCAGATAGCATCCGGCGAGACTCTCACCCTTTCCGGTATGAACTTCCCAGCCTTCGCCACCGTGGCGGTGATGGAGATAGGCGGCGTTGACGTCCGGCCGGTGCCGGCCCCCGCCACATCCATCGACGGTGACTTCGAGTCCACTGTCCTGGTACCGGGGCTCGAGTTGGGCAACCAGACCGTATCGGTCCGGGTGAGCCAGACCACCATCACCACCTTCCTGGAAATCGTGGCCACAGCGGCCCCCAGCGATCCGGCGGATGTGTTCGCCGACCTGATCGACAACGGATCGCTGTCCCGGGCCTGGTTCCTGGAACGGGAGACCCAGGAGTGGTTCTTCTACGACCCGGCTCCTGAGTTCGCCCCGTTCAACTCTCTGAACGAGGTCTCCACCGGGCAGATCGTGGACATCATCATGAAAGCCCAGGATACCTTCCAAGGCGAGACCCTCTACGTCGGCAGCAACCCGACAGCCATCGAGTAGGGCCTCACCCCAGCGGTACGGTATAACCGGAAGCCAAAGGCAGCCGTCCCCGGGCTTCGGGGGCGGCTGCCCACCAGCGCCGGGCCGGGCGTTGCGCCCGGCCGAGAGCGTGTAGCGAAACAAGGAGGAAGGGATGACCAAAACCAAGATAGTGGCTCTGCTGAGCGTCGTCGCTCTGCTGGCCTCTCTGCCGCTGACGGTGGTGCTGGCCCAGCAGCAGCCGGCTCCGCCTTTCCGGGTGGTCGGCACGGCGATGATCGACGGCGAGAAGGCCGCCGAAGGCACGATGGTCGTGGCCATGGTCGGCGACATGGAAGTCGGCATGGACACGGTTGGCATGGGCGGCATGTTCATGGCGTTGGACATCGAGGGCGAAGAGGGAGCGATGGTCTCCTTCATGCTCAAGATGGGCGAGGGCGACGAGGCCATGGCATACGAGGCCATGTCGAACATGGAAGTCATGATCGGAACGCCCGCCATGCCGATCATGCTGGAGGCCGGTGAGGGCATGATGGTGCAGCCGCCCGGCGCGACGGCGCGCCCCGACGTCACCAAGGCCCCGACCAAGACGGCCGATCAGATGATGCAGGACCAGATCAACACGGCGGTGCGAGCTGCCGTGAACAGCGCGGTCCCCTCTGCGGTCAACAGCGCGGTTGGCCCGGCCCTTGACGCAGCTATCGTCGAGGCCATGAGCAGCATGTCGGCCCCCGAGGACGGCGAAGACGGCGCCACGGGCGCCACGGGCGCCAAGGGCGACGCCGGTGACGCCGGTGCCGCGGGTTCCGCTGGCGCCAAGGGTTCCGCTGGCGCCAAGGGCGACGCCGGTGCCGCGGGCGACGCCGGTGCCGCGGGTGCGGACGGTAGCGACGGCCAAGACGGCAGCAAGGGTGATCCCGGCCCCCAGGGTGCGGTCGGTAACGACGGCGCAGCCGGTCCGGTCGGCGCCCAGGGTGAGTCCGGCGGCGGCGGCGGAGTGTTGACCATAGTGGCCCTGATCATCGCCATCGTCGGCGTGCTGGCAGCTGGCGGCGCCTTCATCGCCGGTCGCCAGGCCGCAGCCTGAACCAGCCAGTAGAACCCCAGCCTGGACTCAGGTAAACGCTTGGATTCAAGCTGGACCAGTTCAAACCCGGGTTAAACCCGGTTAAACCCGGTTAAACCAGGGTTAAACCCAGGTTAGACCCGGCTAAACCAGGAAACCCACCAAGGGGCGCCCGCCAAGGGCGCCCCTTCCCTGTTCGGTCCAGCCCGCCCCCGGCGCAGGAACGCCCTAACTCGTTTGTCAAAATGTTGAAACTTCTCCCAAAATAAGCCAACATAATGATGGGATAAAAACCGGCACGATAATCGGAGGTGCGGACGTGAGGGCGAAGTGGGCGGTCTGGCCGCTGGCGGTGATGGCGGCGATGTTGATGCTGACGCTGGCGGTCGCCGCGCCGGGCGTCGTGTTTGGCCAGGACCAAGACCAGGACAAGCGCCCCGCGCAGCCACTGCTGCAGGACTTCTACTCCGGCTCGGTGACCATGCAGGAGGTCCCGGCGCCCCGGGGAACGACGCTGGTTGGCTGCGTGGACAGTTGCGACACCTACCAGAGCGAAGCGGTCACCATCGGCGCCAACGGTTCCTACGAGGGCCTGATGCTGGAACCCACCGACTACCGGATGATCGGCCGAGACTTGACTTTCCACATAATCAACGAGTACGGGAGCATTCAAGCCGACGAGGTGAGCGAGTTCATAGGCGTCTACGACCTCTATGTCCTCCACATGAACTTCAGCGACCCGATGCCGGCGCCGGTCATCCCAACGCCCACGCCGGAGCCAACACCCACGCCGGAGCCCACGCCGACGCCGGAACCGACGGCCACGCCGGAACCAACGGCCACCCCCGAGCCCACGGCCACCCCCGAGCCGACGGCCACGCCGGAGCCGACGGCCACCCCCGAGCCCACAGCCACGCCGGAGCCGACAGCCACGCCGGAGCCGACGCCGACGGCCATCCTGCCGGTGGCCGGCGACACGACGGTCACGCGCATCCCGCCGCTGGCCATAGTGGGCGGCATCGCGCTGGCAGTGGCAGGCATCATCCTGCTCTACGCCGCCGCCCGCCGAGTCCGCAACAGCCGCTGATCCAGCTGGAACTGCCTGACCCGCCCGGCGAACCGCAACCGGAGCAGTGACGCAAAGAGGGCGCAGGGGAATGCCTCCCCTGCGCCCTCTTTGCCGGAAACCGGGTGCGCTAAGTCGAGGGGCGCGGGACCATGAGGTTGATGCGCAGGTCGGAGGGCAGGTTACTAGGGGTGACCACCAGGCGGGCCTGCGGCTGCGTCTCGTCCTCCAGCCCCATCCGCCGCAGGAAGGGCTCCACGCCGTCCAGCGCCACGCCCTCCTGCCCGTGGCCGTAGTGCATCGGCACCACCACCTTGGGGTCGAGGTCCTGGAGGGTCTGGAGCGCCTGGTCCAAGCTGAGGGTGCAGTGCCCGCCCGCCGGGACCAGCGCCACGTCCACCGGCTTCAGCTCCTCCACCTGCCGGGTGGTCAGCGGACGGGTCAGGTCGCCGAGGTGGCAGACGCTGACGCCGTCCATCTCGATGGTGTAGGCGACGTTGCGCTGCGCGTGGGGCGCGCCGTCAACCAACGGGGTCATCACTCCCCGCACCATGACATGGTTGAACTCGTACTCGCCGGGGGCGCTGAACACCTTGGGCTCGCCATCCACCGCGGAGTCAGCCGAGTGGTTGGGATGGGTGTTGCTGACGGTGACAATGTCGGCGGTCCGCCCGTCCATCCGCAGTCCCAAGGACTCGGGGAAGGGGTCGGTCACCACCACCATGCCCTGCGAGTGCAGGCGGAAGGATGAGTGCCCCAGCCAAACCATGTCCATACCTTGCCTCCCTGCCCTGCTGCTACAGCCACCGGTCGCGGCGGGAGTTGCGTGGGCCGTGGTCGTAATCGTGGCCGCGCAGCCAGTTGGCCAGCCCCCAGGCCGCGGGCATCAGCATCGCCGCCAAGAACAGTTTGATCAGATCGCCGGCGATGAAGGGGTACAGGCCCCACGCCAGCGTCTTGCCCTCGGGCGCGAACAGCGACAGCTGGATCAGGCCGGGCACGTAGACCAGGGCGTTGCCAGCCAAGAGCGCAGGCAGGATCCAGACGCTGCTGGTCAAGCCACGCTCGCACATGAAGCCGACCAGCCAGGCCCCCGCGATGAAGCCGATGATGTAGCCGCCGGAGGCCAGTTGCCAGAAGAACCCGGAGCTGCCGGAGCTGAAGCCCAGCACGTATTCGCCAACGCCCGCCTGCCACAGGTAGCTGTCGGCAGAGCCAGCGTAGACCGGCAGGAACATGCCGATGACCAAGTACAAGCCCAGGGACGATGCTCCGCGCCAGCTGCCCAGTGCGGCGCCGGTAACCAGCATTGCAAACGTCTGCCCCGTGACCGGCACCGGAGTGAAGGGCAGGTGGATTGAGAATCGCGCCATGAGAGCGACGAACAGGGTGAAGCCGATGATGAGGAGCACGTCCCTGGCCACCCGCGCCCGAAACTCTTCCACGGGCAGGACCACGTCCGCCAAGGCCACGACACTGGACTGGTAATACACTGCACACCTACACAAGAAACTGACGGCCCGTCATTCTGAGAAACCGTTGTGCCAGAGTATAAAACTAGTCAAAAGTGGGGTCAACGTAATATCGCCGAGTCCGTCCAGCAATTATGCAAAATTCGGGCGTGCAATTGGTTTGACACTGCCGCGAACGCTGTGCTAATTTCTAGGAAAGGCCCGCCGGTTACGACCCGGTACTGCCCGGGACGGGGGCACAGGTGATGCTATCCCACCGCGCATCAACCATCCTCAACCTACTGATAGACGAATACGTTCAGACCGCCACGCCGGTGGCGTCTGACGGAATCGCCCGCAGTCCGGCGCTGGGGGTTAGCCCTGCCACGGTGCGCAGCGCCATGTCGCAGCTCACCGAGGAGGGCTACATTTCGCGCCCTCACGTCTCCGCTGGCGGCGTTCCGTCGGATTTGGGCTACCGCCACTACGTGGAGTCGCTGGACGTTCCGCCGGAGTTGCCCGTGAGTCTGCGGAGGCGGGTGGACCGCTGGCTGGGCGAGGCTGAGCCGGACGCCGCGGTGTGGGCCCGCCGCTGCGCCGCCGCTCTTTCACAGATGACGGCCAACCTTGCCATCGTGACCGAGCCGCGCTCCACATCGCCGCGCCTGAAACGCCTGCAGTTGGTGTTCCTGCAGGAATCCATCGCCCTGCTGGTTATTGTCCTCGGCGAGACGCGGCTGCTCAAGCGCCTGTTGCCCCTGGACGATCCGATCAGCCAGCAGCAGCTGGACCGGGCTGCGGAACGTTTGAACAATTCCCTGGCAGGTCTCAACCGCCAGCAAATGAGATCCCTGCGCCTAGGACTGGACTCCTTGGAGCAGAGAGTGCTGCAAGACTCGCTTGACATGATGCAGGAGTCCGAGCAGACCGATCTGCCGGAGCACCACGTCGAGGGACTGAGCCGCTTGCTGAACCAGCCTGAATTCGCCGCCGGCGAACGAGCGCGGGTCTTGGTGCGAATGATGGAAGAGCGGGTGATGCTGGAGGGTATCGTGGCCACCGCCCGTGAGTCCGGCCCCAAGGTAATCATCGGAACGGAGAACCGGGAAGAGGCGCTGCGACCCTTCGGCGTCATCGTATGCCGCTACGGTCGCCCAGGCGGTGTCGGCGGTGTAATCTGCCTAGTCGGGCCGACACGCATGAGCTACCAACTCGCCATTGCCGGCACACACCACCTTGCCGCGTTCATGGACCAGATGGTGCAGACCCTGGAGGCTGGAGAACCAGCCCAGGGCTAGAACTTTCCCGGTCCGCCTGCAAGCCAAGGCTGGAAGGTTGTGCAGGCCGCCATCGACGGATCAGGGAGAGCTGTCGGCTTGCTTTCTTCGAGGAGCCGTCCCCCTCGTCTGGGCATGGTAGTTCGAGGGTACGAGCTCGCCATAGATGCAATGGTCCTTGAAGGGCAAAGCTACCTGCCAGCCACATCTCTAGTTGTCTGAACCAAGATTTGCTGGATTTCGGGATTTTCAGGATATTCCCCATCTTGGGCATCCTATGATCCTGATTCAGACATTTGCCCCGGTCATGTACTTTGCACTTGTCCTGCCCGTTGCGCCAGCGGAATTGATAACCAAGATAGCGCCCCGTATAATGGGCTTGTTGCTGCGGTTGAAGTTCCCGTCCCGGGTCCTCGGCAGCGAGCGATTCCCAACAGAAAATTTCTGACCGGCGTTGGGCGGCGTGTAAACGCGACCCAGCTCGGCGGGAGGATAACAGGCATGGCACTAGACGTTTTGACCGGTACCTTTACGGTGAAATCTGGACACGCCCAGATGCTCAAGGGCGGTGTCATTATGGACGTGGTAAATCCGGAGCAGGCGATGATTGCCGCCGAAGCCGGCGCAGTGGCCGTCATGGCCTTGGAGCGCGTGCCGGCTGACATCCGCGCCGATGGTGGTGTGGCCCGAATGACCGATCCGGCCATCATCACCCGGATCATGGATGTGGTCAGCATCCCGGTCATGGCCAAGGTGCGCATCGGCCATTTTGTTGAGGCCCAGATTCTGGAGGCCCTCGGTGTTGACTACGTTGACGAGTCGGAAGTGCTGACGCCTGCCGATGAGACCCACCACGTCTGGAAGCACGATTTCAAGGTTCCTTTCGTCTGTGGCTGCCGTGACTTGGGCGAGGCGCTACGGCGCATTTCCGAGGGTGCCGCGATGATCCGCACCAAGGGCGAGGCCGGCACCGGCGATGTGGTGGAGGCGGTGCGCCATATGCGGGCGGTGCAGGACAACATCCGCAAGCTGCAGACCATGCCTGACGATGAGCTGGTGGTTGAAGCCCGCGACCTGCGCGTTTCTCTCGACCTGTTGCAGCAGACCCGCGAACAGGGCCGCCTTCCGGTCGTCAACTTCGCCGCTGGCGGCGTCGCCACCCCCGCCGACGCAGCGCTGATGATGCAGTTGGGAGCGGATGGCGTGTTCGTCGGCTCCGGCATTTTCAAGTCCGGCGACCCGGCCAGCCGGGCCTACGCCATAGTCCAAGCGGTAACACATTACAACGACCCGCACATCCTGGCCGAGGTGTCCAAGGATTTGGGCGAGCCAATGGTCGGCCGCAACGTGCGCGACATCCCTGACAGCGAGCTGCTGGCCACACGCAGCTTGTAGAGACCTGCGCCCAGAAAGGACGCAAATGGGAATGTTTGAAATTCAGGTTGGTGTGGGTCAGTTGGCGGATGGCGAGCTGATCCCGGTAACGGCGATGGTAGATACTGGAGCGGCCCATTCCCTGATGCCGGAATCCCTGCTGAGGCGGCTTGGGTTGAGACCCTTGGAGACTTTCTTGTATTCCGTCGCGGATGGCCGACAAGTAGAATACGGCTATGGCATGGCCCGTTTTGGCATTGAGGGTCGGGAATTTCATTGCCCGGTTATCTTTGGTCCAGAGGGCCAATACCTTTCCGGCGCGACCAGCTTGCGAATTTTCAATTTGATGGTTGATCCAGTGGAAGAAAGGCTGGTGCGGAGGGAGTTTCACGCTAGGCCGTTTTAGACATTGAGGCCAATTTCCTGTCAAGATCAGTAACATAGGCGGCCTTTTGAGAGATTTCCTCACCAAACTGGGGGCAGTTAGCACGAAGAGTTGAAAATAGGCGTCTTAGCAGTACAGGGCGACTTCGCCGAGCACATCGCGATTCTCCGCAGCATTGATGTGGAGGCTCGGGAGGTCAGATTGCCAGAGCAGCTTGATGCTGTGGATGGTCTCATTATTCCCGGTGGGGAGAGCACCACCCTGAGCCGCCTTATGTCCATCTACAACCTCAGGGAGGCTGTCTCCCGAATGGCCAACGGCGGCCGACCTGTATGGGGCACCTGCGCGGGGATGATCATGCTGGCAAACGAGATCACCGAGCAGGACCCGGTCCCCTTGGGCCTGATGGATATCGGCGTACAGCGCAATGCCTTCGGTCGCCAGGTGGACAGCTTCGAGCAGGGGTTGCGCATCGTCCCCCTATCTCCTGAACCATACCACTGCATCTTCATTCGCGCCCCCGTGGTCATTCGCGTCGGGGCGTCGGTGAAAGTGCTCGCCAGTCTTGATGACGGGCGCCCCGTGGCGGTACAGCAGGGCAATCTGCTTGCAACCGCGTTTCACCCCGAGCTCACCCGCGATTCCCGGGTCCATCAGTATTTTGTTGGTCTTGCTGAGTCACATTCCCAGGCTACACCCGGATAGTGGCTTTGCGAGGAATTGCCTTCAGGGTTTCCTGAACAGTCCTGAATCATTCTCGGCGGAGGAGTGATATTGGCGACGGTGCATGACGCTGTGCGGGATGAACTGGATTTGGTGCTTGACGTGCTGCCGAGCCGGGTGTCCGCGGCACTACGGCAACGGGAGGATCTGGCTGAACTGCTGGAGGTGGTGCTGGATTTGGGGCGGGAGCCGGAGGCGCGGTTTGTCAGCGGCGATGCTCCTCTCAGTTCGGAGGAGGTGAGCGCCGAGGACCTCCAGATCACCATCGAGCGACTGGGCGAGTTTGGCGACGACAACCGGGCCGGCATCGAGCGCACCCTGCATCGAATATCGGCCATTCGCAATCGCCGTGGGCGGGTCGTCGGCTTGACCTGCCGCATAGGGCGAGCGGTATTCGGCACCATCAAAACGATAGAGGACCTGGCCTTCTCCGGCAAGAATATCCTGCTGCTGGGACGGCCCGGCGTCGGCAAGACCACCATGCTGCGCGAAATGGCGCGGGTGCTCTCGGTAACGGCCAACAAGCGCGTCGTAATCGTGGATACCTCCAACGAAATCGCCGGAGATGGCGATGTGCCCCATCCGGCCATCGGCCGGGCCCGGAGGATGCAGGTTTCCACACCCCTGCAGCAGCACGGGGTGATGATCGAGGCGGTGGAGAACCACATGCCCGAGACCGTCGTGATCGACGAAATGGGCGCCGAACAGGAGGCCGCCGCAGCGCGCACCATAGCCGAGCGCGGAGTTCAGCTAATCGCCACGGCCCACGGCAACACCTTGGACAATCTGATCATGAACCCCACCCTCTCGGACCTCGTGGGAGGAATCCAGACCGTCACCCTTGGCGACCAAGAGGCCCGGTACCGGGGAACGCAGAAGACTGTCCTGGAGCGCAAGGCGCCGCCCACCTTCGACGTGGTGGTGGAGATTCAGAGCTGGGAGCGGCTGGCGGTCCATAGCGACGTGGCCCACGTGGTCGACCAGTGGCTCCGCGGTTATCCCATCGTCCCCGAAATCCGTTGGATCGACGAGAACGGCGAGGTGCAGAGAGCGGAGGAGGAGTATCGCGCCAACGAGGACGCCCCGGCCCCATGGCAACCGGAGGGCCGCCGCGCCAAGCGGGAGCAGGGCACCGACCGGCGCCGGGATTCAGGCCGTGAGCGCGGACGCTCCGACCCGACCCCACGCCTGCCCCGTTCCACGGGCGAAATGTCCGATGAAGAGGCGGCGATGGTCTCGGAGGTGCGGGTCTTCCTGTTCGGCGTGGGACGCGACAAGCTGGAGGGCGCCATGGTGGAGGCCGGCGTGCCGGCCCAGATCGTCAACGAGTTGCGCCGCGCCGACATGGTGCTTACGACCAAGACCCACTACCGGCGGGGTTCGCAACTGGTGCGTATTGCCGAGGCGAACGGCAAACCGGTGTTCGTGTTGCGCAAGAACTCGCTGCCCCAGCTGCAGGATTTCCTGCGAACCGTGGTGGGGCAGTGGAACCGCAACGGGGGCGGCCGCTCCGCTCCTGAGCCCGATGACCGGCGCCAGACCCCCAACATCGAGCAGGCCATGGAGGAGGCTGAGGATGCGGCCAACCGGGTGCTGGGCGGGGAATCGACAGTTAAGCTGGCCCCTCAGCGCTCCCACATCCGCCGCCTGCAGCACATGCTGGGCCAGCGCTACAACGTCGCCTCGGTCAGCCAGGGCCGCGAGCCGGACCGCGCGGTGATGTTCTACCGGGTGTGAGTTGGTCGGGGAGTTTCGATTCCCCCTCTCTCTCTTTTCACGGCGCAGGTCTTTGAGGGAGAGGTAGTTTGCCTCGACAGCCAGAGACCCTGAGAGTGATTCAGGACGACTGCAAAGGCATTTGCGCGCCAGAGCGCTAGTCCTGAGCTTGCCCAAAGACAGGTCGAGACAGGCCGTTCAGGGTTCGACTTGCTCGCTACCCACGTATTATCAGGGACCTTGCAATCGACCTGTTGAGTAGTTCGGGCGTACTTGCGCCTCGACGGTCGGGACGCTACACTGGCAACATTCTGATTCCCCCGGAGGAAACCTATGGAAGGCAAAGTCCAGATCGAGATTACCTACTGCGTCAGTTGACAGCATCTCGGAACTGCCACGTGGATGGCAAACGAGTTTTTCCGGCACTTCGGTCCCGACGCAGCGGTGGCTATCTCCCCTCGCGGTCAGAGCATCATGGAAGTGTTCGTAGACGGCGAGCGCATCTTCGATAAGAAGGGTGAAGGCAATATCTTCCCCGACTTGGGCAGGGTCCGCAAGATGCTGGCCCATGTCCGCGAGAGGATTGCCGAGGCTGACCTGGTAGCCGCAGACGACTAACAGTCTGGCAGGACGGCTCTCAGCGATGAGCCTGACAGAACACCAAGCCCCTCCGCTAACGGAGGGGCTTAACTTTTGGCTACAGCAGCGCCGGACCGGCGGCAGTCGGATCCAACGCGAGCGAGGGCAGGAGCGGCTCAACGGCGCTCCATATCTGTTCGGCCAATTCATTCTCGGTCAGCCGGGCCTCGAGAATCTGCCAGCCCGGACAGGACTCCCCCAGTTCCAGGTAACCCAGGCGCACACGGTTGTGGAAGGCGAGGGGCTGGTCCTCGAAACGCCGGTGTCCCTCAACGTCGGCTCGCCCTGCTTCGACGAGGGTGTCAGGCTCCAGCGCAAGCTGCAACTGTGGCTTGCCGACGCGGTGCAGGCCCACCTCGGGATCGATGTCCAGCAGGAAGGTGACGTTGGGCGTCAATCCCTCAGCCACGTACCCATTGAGGTATTGGATGACTTCTCGCGAAAGTCTGCGTCCATAGCCTTGGTAGGCAATTGTGGAGGCGGTAAAACGGTCGGCGATGACGGTTATTCCCTGTTCCAAGCTGGGCCGGATCAGGTCGGCAACCAGCTGTGCCCTTGCCGCCTCGAACAGCAGCAACTCCGACTGGGGTGTCAGAGGCTGTTTGCTCTTGAGGTAGTCCCGCAGATAGAGGCCCAGAGGAGTCGTGCCGGGCTCGCGCACCAAGAGGGCCGGTTGCCGGGCCTCGGTCAACCCTTGGTAAAGTCGCTCCGCCTGGGTGCTCTTTCCCGACCCCTCGCCGCCTTCGAAAACGATGAACAGTCCGTTAGACACGTTCCACTCAACAACCCGTCAGCCTTTGGACGGCGGAAAAAATTCGCCTCAATGATAGCATGAGCCGCGCACGGCTAACCATTCAGGCGGCTCGGGGTTTGTTGTAAGTAGCGAGCCCAGGTTACTCTTTCCTCAAGGTCACAATGACTTCCTCGCCGAACCGGCGGATGATGCTCTCCGGCGAGGGGCCGATGGCTGTTATCAGAAGGACATCAACGCCTGTGTCGAAGATGGCGCGGGACTTGGTGCGGCATTCCTCGGGCGTTCCAGCCACGGCGAAGCGGTCGGCGAAGTAATCGGTCAGCCCCAGTTCGTCGGTGAGCGCGGCGTTACGGGTCTGGCCCGCCTGCTCGTGCTCTGCGGCCTGGTATTCGTGATGCAGGACCGACACCGCCTCACGGTATTGCTCTGGCACGTTCTTGCCCTCCAGGGTGAACCGGAAGGCGTGGTGGCCGGAGGCGGCCAGGGCCCATCTTGATTTCTTCGATGGCGCCGTCGTGGTTGTCGGCAATGTTGCACTTGGCGAAGGCCCAGACCCCGGTGGCGCCGGATTCCCACCCGGCGGCCCGCTCACCCTCGCGGATGCGGTCCATTGTGTCCTGCAGCACGTCGGTGGTCAGGCCGGTGTGGATGATGGCGGCATCGGCAACCGCGCCCGCCATGGCCAGCGTGCGTGGCCCCTCGGCCGACATGGCGATGGGAATATCGGAGTTGGCCCAACGAACGTGGGCGCGGTCGCCCCGGTACTCGCTGGTCTCGCCGGTCAGCATCTCGCGGACGGTCTGGATGTAGTGGTGCAACTCCGCCAGCCGCGCCGGACGCAGCCCCAGGTTAAGGACCGCGCTGTCGCCGCTGCCGATGCCCAGGAAGGCCCGACCCTTCGACAGCTCGTTGATTGATGCTATGGCTGAGGCTGCAACCGCCGGGTGGCGGGTGAGGGGATTGCTTACCGTCGGCCCGAGTATGACGCGCTGGGTGGATGAGGCCACCACGCCGAGGGTGACGTACAGCTCGCGGGCCAGCGACTGGGAGTCGGCGATGCCCACGTAGTCGAACCCCATTTCCTCAGCCAAGCGAGCGCCGGTGGCAACATCCTCGAGATTGTTGGGGAACATGGTGACGCCGAATTTCATTGGTCACTCGCTATAACGATTCTCCCTCTGCTTGGGAGAGGGAAATTTCTGGAGGGGATTGGCTACTGGTATACCAGGCGCGGCCCGACCGTTTTCATATAGCCCTCGTAGTTGCGGCGGGTCTCGGAAATGGAGTCGCCGCCGAACTTTTCCATGAACGCCTCGGCCAGCACGAGGGCCACCATGGCCTCCCCGACGACGCAGGCCGGCGGGGCTTGGCAGATGTCTGAGCGCTCGTAGTGGGCCTGCACCTCGTCTCCGGTGTCCAAGTCCACCGAGGGCAGCGGGTGCATCAGGGTGGCGATGGGCTTGATGGCGAACTGGGCGGTCAACGGCATCCCGTTGGTCATGCCGCCCTCGGTGCCGCCCAGATTGTTGGTGCGGCGCTGCCAAGGACGGTCGGGGTCGGAAACCGGCTCGATTACGTCCTGAACCTCGGAGCCCCGCTTGTGCACGATATCCCATCCCGGGCCGATGGACACTGCCTTGACGGCGTTGATCGACATCAAAGCCTGCGACACGCGCCCGTCGATTTTCCGGTCCCAGGATACATGGGAGCCCAGACCTATGGGCACGTTTTCGGCCCGGATTTCGACTATGCCGCCCACGGTGTCCCCAGCGTCTTTGGTGGCATCGATCTCGGCAGTCATTCGCTGGGCCGCCTCGGGGTCGGCGCAGCGCACCGGCGACTCCTCCACCGCCTCCCAGTCTATTTCCGAGGGCGGTTCCGACCGGACGCTCCCGATGGAAATGACGTGGCTGTGGACGGCAACTCCGAACTCCTCCAGCAGCCGCAGGGCCACGGCGCCGGCGGCCACTCGCGCCGCGGTCTCGCGGGCGCTGGCTCGCTCCAGCACATTGCGCACGTCGTTGAAGCCGTACTTCATCGCCCCTGGCAGGTCGGCGTGTCCGGGGCGTATGCGGGTAACCCGCTGGCTGCGAGGGCTTTGCGGTTCGCCTTCGATGGGGCGCACCGACATGGCCTCCTCCCAGTTGGCCCAGTCGCGGTTTTCGATGCTCATGCCGATGGGACTGCCCAGCGTCATTCCGTGTCGCACCCCGGAGATGATGTGGGCCCAGTCCTGCTCGATGAGCATTCGGCCGCCGCGCCCGTAACCCTTCTGGCGTCGGGCGAGGTGGACGCCGATATAGTCTTCGTCGATGGGCAGTCCGGCGGGCACATCCTCCACGATGATCACCAGCCCCTGACCGTGGGACTCTCCGGCAGTTACAAAACGAACCATACTCTTCCAGTCAACCAAGAATTAACCACAGAGAACACGGAGAACACAGATGAAAATTCACAAAAACCTTGGTGCGCTCTGTGGCCTCTGTGGTTAGTTAACCTCTTGCACGCATTGCGGCGATTGCGGCTTCCAGCATGACTGGCACTGGCGCGGGCTGGCCCGTCCACATTTCGAATGAGGCCGCGCCCTGGTAGACCAGCATCTGGATGCCACCCAGCGTGGCGGCGCCGGCCTGGGCCGCCTCGCGCAACAAAGGTGTTTCCGGCGGATTATACACCAGGTCGTTGACCAGAACTGTGGCAGGAATGTCGGCGGCGGACAGCGGAGTGCCCGTTTCGTCGGGGCCGTGGACCATGCCCATAGAAGTGCAGTTGACGATCAGGGCGACTTCTGTTGCCGCGTCCGCGGCTTGGGACAGCTCAATCCCCTCCGCAGCAACGCCGCTGTCAATGGAGAGACTCGCCAGGCGCTCCGCCCGCTCCAGTGTGCGGTTGGCGATGAACATCTGGGCAACTCCCGCACGGGCAAGCGCGTACACCACGCCCCGGGCCGATCCGCCGGCGCCCAGCACCAGCACGTCCTTCCCCCGCGGATCGAAGTCCGCGCCCTCCCGCAGCGCCCGCAGAAAGCCGATGCCATCGGTGTTGTGGCCCGTCAGCCTGCCGTCGCGGTTGACGATGGTGTTGACCGCCCCGGCGGTGGAGGCCCAGTCGTCCACCTCGTCCAGAAAGGGAATGACCGCTTCCTTGTGCGGCACGGTCACGTTGATTCCCAGTGTACCCGGAGCGCGCAGTCCCGCCACGAACTCGCCGACGTCACTTGGGTCAACGTCCCAAGGCTGGTAAACGCCGTCGAACGCGATGGCGTCCAGCGCTGCCTGCTGGAACACGGGCGAGATGGAGTGACCGATGGGGTGGCCGATGATGCCCAGACGTTGCGGCATGGTCTTGCTCGTTCTTTGATTTTGTCTGGATCCAGATTGGCGGCTCTGCCAATTACAAAAGGTGGCCTGGCTTGGGCGCCCGATAGCCCAATTTCCGGACTTAGGTCTCCAGTAAGGGCTGGGAATGCGCCTAGCGCCAGTCCGCCTCCAAAGAGTTCCTGATTTGTTGAAGAGACAATTCGTAATCGGAGTCGTACCCGCTCTGTTCGTCAACCGACCCGCGGGCCCAGTCGAGGGCCTCGTCCAGTGTCGGGAATCTCTTGAAGTTCCTCATTAGCTCAGGCTCAGAATCTTGCCACATCGGGTAAGTCTCTGATTCGTATACGCCTACGTCAACACGGCTGATGGTAATGGAATGGCCGTCGCGAATTTCCCAATATTCTATCTTGGAAATCGGTCTGGGCTCACCTTGGTGAGTCACTGCCGTGGCGACAGCCCAAGACACGGCGTCGGCTGCCGTGTCGAATTTCTGGCATTGATAATTGACGTCCAACTGAAAGGCTGCTACTGAGGCGCTAAATCCACTGGAATGTACGCGGTTGCTCACACGAACCGCAACGAAGTTTCCATTGACAACAGTCCCGAACCCTTCCCTGCTGGTGAGTGAAAATATACGATCTTCGGGCATCTCGAGACCTCTTCACTATTGAGCAAATTCGGCGCCTATCGCCCAACGACCATACGGGTTGTCCATACAGAGTGGATTATGGAATGAATACAACTAGCGGCCCAACTGCTCCAGGATCTCATCGAGGCGCTGCTTGCGGTCGCGGAGTTCGGCGAGGCGGGCCTCTTCGTTTTCGACGACTTCGGGGCGAGCCTTTTCGCGGAAGTTGGGATTGGCTACCAGCTTCTCCACCCGCTCCAGGTTCCGGGCGCAGTCGGCCAGGTCGGCGCGCAGGCGCTCGCCCTCGGCGTCCAAGTCCACCACGCCCTCCAGCGGCAGGCGCACCACCAGCGGGCTGACCACCAGGGTCACGCCGCGTACGTCGGCGTCGCTTTCGGATGCGCCGGATACGATGCGCAGCGGCTCCACCCGCGACATGGCGCGGATGACGTCGGCCTCATCCTCGATGGCTGCCCCCTGACCGTTGGCCTCCACCAGCGCCTCAAGGTGCTGCGCGGCTGGGATTCGCAGTTGGGAGCGGGTGTTGCGAACGGCCCGCACCGCCTGCTGCACCAAGGCGATCTCCTCCTCCGCCACGGGGTCAACTCGTCCGACCGACGCGGGATAGGGGGCAATCATGATGGATTCTGCTTCAACTTCGCCTTCTGACGGCAGTTGAACCTTCAGCGTCTGCCATATCTCCTCAGTGATGAACGGCATGAACGGATGCAGCAGGCGCAGGATGCGCTCCAGCACATGGGCCAGCGTGGGAAGCGGCGACGACTCGCTGCCGTTGCGCAGCCGGAGCTTCGCCATTTCGATATACCAGTCGCAGTAGTCGTTCCAGATGAACTCGTGGAGCCGCTGCTGCGCGTCGCCCAGCTCGAAGCTCTCCAGCGCACGGTTGACCTCGGCGGTCACGCGGTCGAGGCGGCTGACGATCCAGCGGTCCTCGCGGTGTTCGGGCTTGACGTTGCTCCATCCCTGTAGAGGCGCACGGCTGTGCGTGCCGACGTGCGCAGTGTTGGCCGATTCCAATGCCGATATTACGAATCGGGAGGCGTTCCATATCTTGTTGGCGTAGTTGCGGCCCGCCTCCAGGCGGTTTTCGGTGAAGCGCAGGTCATTGCCCGGAGCGGTGCCGGTGGTGAGGGCGAAGCGCAGGGCGTCGGTACCGTACTTTTCCACCAAGTCCAGTGGGTCCAAGGTGTTGCCGCGGGTCTTGCTCATCTTGGCGCCGGAACCGTCGCGGATGAGACCGTGCAGGTACACGGTGTTGAAGGGAGGCTTGCCGGTATTCTCAATGCCCAGCATGATCATGCGGGCGACCCAGAAGAACAGGATGTCGTAGCCTGTTTCCAAGACCGTTGTGGGGTAGAAGTAGTCGAAGTCGTCGGTTTCCTCCGGCCAGCCCAGCGTGGAATGGGGCCACAGGCCGGAACTGAACCACGTGTCCAGCACGTCCGGGTCCTGCCGGATGTCAGCAGAGCCGCAGGACTCGCAGGCGTCCGGGTCGTCCATGGCCACGGTCATGTGGCCGCAGGGGCCGCAGTACCAGACCGGAATGCGGTGTCCCCACCACAGTTGTCGGCTGATGCACCAGTCGCGGATGTTCTCCAGCCAGTTGAGGTAGACGCGGGTGAACCGCTCCGGGACGATGCGGATGTCCGATTCGCCGGTTCCGTCGCCAGCAACGGCGCGGTAGGCCTTGCCCGCGATGCTGTCGGGCGCCTCGTGGCTGCCGATGTTGACGAACCACTGCATGCTGATGAGCGGCTCAACCACCGTGGCGCAGCGCTGGCAGTGGCCGACCGAGTGGCTGTGCGATTCCACCTTCTCCAAGACGCCCAGCGAATCCAGCTCCTCGACAACGCGGCGGCGGGCCTCGAAACGCTCCACACCGGTGTACTTGCCGGTCACTTCGGTCATGTTGCCGTCTTCGCCGATGACGTTGGGGGCGTCCAGCTGGTGGCGTTGGCCCACCTCGAAGTCCACCGGGTCGTGGGCCGGGGTGACCTTCAGCGCGCCGGTGCCGAACTCCGGGTCGATGGCCTCGTCGCCAACCACCGGGATTGTGCGGCCCATGATGGGCAGGACGACGTTGCGTCCCCGGATGCCGTCGTAGCGCGGATCTCCGGGATGCACGGCGACGCCTGTGTCGCCCAGCATCGTCTCCGGGCGCGTAGTGGCGACAGTCACATACTTGTCCGGGTCGTCTTCCAGAGGATAGCGGATGTGGTAGAGGTGCCCGTCGACGTCCTGGTAGTCCACTTCCAGGTCAGAGAGGGCGGTGGCGCAGCGGACACAGCGGTTGATGATGCGCTCGTGCCGGTAGATCAGTCCCTTTTGGTACAGGCTGACGAAAGTGGTGCGCACGGCGTTGCTGGGACCGGCGTCCAGGGTGAACTTGTGCCGCTCCCAGTCGGCGGATATGCCCAGCCGCCTCGACTGTTCGTGGATGATGCCGCCGGATTTCTCGACGTGCTGCCAGACCCGCTCCACGAAGGCCTCCCGGCCAATGTCGTGGCGGCTGGTCCCCTCGTCCAGCAACTGCCGCTCCACCACCCACTGGGTGGCGATGCCGGCGTGGTCGGTGCCGGGAAGCCACAGAGTGGGCACGCCGGTCATGCGCCGGTAGCGGATGAGCGCGTCCTCCAGCGCCTTCTCCAGCGCATGCCCCAAGTGCAGCTCGCCGGTCACGTTGGGAGGCGGCATTATGATGACGTACGGCTTGCGGCCGGTCTCGGGGAGGGCGTGGAAATAGTCATTGTCCAGCCAATTCTGGTAGATGCGCCGTTCCACGTCAGCGGCGTTGTAGGCACGTGGCATCTGGGCGGAAGTCATCGGTGAACACAAACTCCGCTGCCGGCAACTCCGGCGTCAAATGAGGAAAGCCATGCGGCAAGCCAAGGCAGGCTTCGAAAACCGCCATCGGCTCTTGGGGCAAATATACCACCGGCGCTCGCGGGGCGTCTATTGCGAGAGGAAGATGGCGTGGTATCAGAGGGCAGGGTCAGTACAGCGTCATCCACTATATTGTAGGTTAATCCGCATTGACTGAATTGACTGGTTACAGCGCAAATCCAACTGCTCTATATGCGCCAATTTTACTGGCTTGCGCACTGGCAGAGACAGATGACATCAATTTCTTTAACGCACAAGCAGTCCGCGGTCCACAGTTACCCAAGTTCAAGCTGATTCGAATGACGCGGAGGTTTCCCGCAGCGCTTCGAGGCGGCAGATGGCGAGGCGGGTGTCGTAGGCCACGCGGGCAGGGTCCCAGTAGTTGACGCGGCGCTTGTGGAGCCAGTAGGTGAACTCCTTGAGGTCGGACAGGTTCAGACCCTGGCGTTTCCCCAACTGGGCCTCTTTGCGGAACTCCGCCAGCAGGTCGGTGCGAGGTTGCGTGTACAGGTGGCGGAATGCCTCCTCTATCAGTTCCTCACTGTCGGAGTAGCCCTTGGCGAGGTGGCGTTTGCGGACGTACTCCTCCGCGGCGAGCTGCAGCGCCTCCTCCAAGACAATGCCGTAGTGGTAGTTGAGGTAACCCCGGTATTTGCTGACGCCGAGCAGGTCTCGGAGTTCGTCATCCACAACAGGTTCGGGCAGGACTCCGTGGAAAAGCAGTAGCTCCAGTTCTCGTGGCGGGATGTATTCGCCAGCCTCGTCACACAGACGCTCGGCCAAGAGCAGCCAGTCAAAAGCCTCCCGGCCCACCATGTACTTGTACCGTCGTCCCCTGTGCCACTCTTCAGCGGGAATCCACTGGCCCATGGCTTCCAGCAGTGTCCGGTGCCAAGGGACGCCCGCCGCCAGCTGTGCTCGGAACTGATGGATCACGTACTCGGGAGAATGGCCCTCTTTTTCTTCGGGGGTTTGTTCTGCGCCGTCAGCGTCGGCGGAGGATGAGACGGACTTTCCGGGCGTACCGCTACCAACAACGCCCGGGGCCTTCGCTGTCCTTGCCCGCGGCATCAGACCCCGGGCCGTGTGCTGGCTTCGACGTTCGGCTGTGATGGCGAGGCGGCCACGGCAGCATCGAATACCTGGATTCGCTCGGGCTTGGGGGTGCGGATGAAGCGCAGGAACTGCTCCAAGGGCATCGTGTTGAGGATGTGGCGCGGTTCGCACCAGGCGCGGCGGGCCACGGCGACACCAAACCGGCCTCCAGACAGCTCGGAGTGGTGGTGGGAGTCGGTGCTGATCACCAGCGGCACACCCAGCTCGCGGGCCCGGTAAGCGTGGGTGTCCTTGAGGTCGAGGCGGGGAGGAGATGCGTTGATTTCCAGAGCGGTCCCGGTGTCCCTGGCCGCCTGCAACACCGCCTCGAGGTCGAAGTCAGTTGGGGGGCGCTGGCCCAGCAGCCGGGTGGAAAGATGGCCGATGATGGTCACCGAGGGGTGTTCCATGGCCCGGATGATGCGGCGGGTCATTGTATCCCGGTCTTGGGACATGGCGTTGTGAACCGATGCCACCACCACGTCCAGTTCCGCCAGAACCTCGTCCGGGAAGTCCATGCGCCCGTCGGAGCGGATGTCCACCTCCGACCCGGCCAGAATGCGGATGTCGTACCGCTCCTGTAGCTGCCGGAGAACCTCGCGCTGGGCAGCCAACCGCTCTGGGGTGAGGCCGTTGGCGACTCCGAGGCCCTGGGAGTGGTCGGTCAAGGCCATGTATTCGTAGCCCAGAGACGCGGTGGTTGCCACCATCTTCTCGATGGGGTCGCTGCCGTCGCTCCAGTCGCTGTGCAGGTGCAGGTCGCCGCGGAGGTGGTCCGCCTCAACCAGCTGCGGCAGTTGGCCCTCCTGCGCCGCGTCCAGTTCCCACATGCCCGTGCGAAGTTCCGGCGGAATCCACGGCAGGCCCAAGCGGGCGTAGAAGGAGGGCTCGTCGGGGAATATCTCCACCTGCCCGGACTCGACGTTGGTGATGCCGTATTCGTTGAGGGACAGACCCATGCGGTTGGCAAAGTCGCGCAGGCGGATGTTGTGCTGCTGACTGCCGGTGAAATACTGGAGCATCGCCCCGATGGAGCCGGTCTCGCCGGTGCGGAGGTCGATCTGCAGCCCGGGGTCGACGATAACGCTGGTCTTGCGGGGTCCGTTGACCAGCACCTCCCGCACCTGAGGCAGCCCGGCGAGGCAGCGGCCCAATTCCTCGGGCTGCGGGGTTATGGCCACCAGGTCAACGTCGCCGATGGTCTCCTCCCATCGGCGCAGGCTGCCGGCGGGGGAGAGCAGGCTGATGCCCGGGTCCCGCTCCCGCAGGGCTGCCATCACCACCTCGGCAGTCGGCAGGGCTTGGCCGATCGGGGTGCGACCGGAGGTCATGCTTCGGGTGGCGCGGATGTGGCGGAGAATGCTGTCGGAGGCTTTCTTGCCCATGCGGGGCAGGGAGGCAAGGCGGCCGTCCTGCGCCGCCTGCTCCACGCCTCCAACCGTGCTGATGCCCAGTTCAGTACCGATGAGCACGGCGGTCTTGGGGCCGATGCCGGGAATTGCCACCAGGTCGAGAGCGCCCTCGGGCAGCTCGGCTTTCACCCGCTCGTAGGTGCGCACCTGGCCGGTGGTGACCAGTTCGTTAATCTTCTCGCTGATGGCCTTGCCGATGCCGGGGATGCCGGTGAGCTTCTGTCCGTCGGACACGGCTTGGGACAAAGGAAATGACAGCTCTTCGATGGCGCGGGCCGCCCGCTGGTAGGCGCGAATCTTGAATACAGAATCGCCCTGCATCTCCAGCATCATGCCCAGCTTTTCGAACAGCTCGGCAATCTCTTCGTTGGTCGGCTGAGTGGCTGCCATGCTGCCTTCGTCCCCCGTCTGCCCTGCTTCCTAGGGTGGCATCCTACCCAATATAAGGTTTTGCGCCACGCTTGTCGAACCGGTATGAGTGAATGGCGTGTGCGAAGCCCTGATTTGCATCCCGTATCTGAATGGCGTGACGTTGTCTGGCCCATGTTCACGGCGCGGATGGAATTTTCCGGCAATGCAGCCGTGGTCCTACGTTCATACGGTTGACACTCCACCCCGGCGATGGCTATATTCGAGCCATTACCTGCTAAGGAGGCTGGACGATATGATGCAGCAAACAGGGCGACTCCGGGTTGAGGCGGGCAACGTGACCTTCGTTGTCCAGCACGAGCTTTGGGACGGCAACATTCAGGACCACTCCGATCAGGGCGTGGTCATCCTGGTCGAGACCGGCGGCGCGACGGCGCTGCGCTTCAACTGCTTCGACCGCGAAAGGAGCTACGTCTACGGGCCGGACAGCAAAAACGTCAGGTTCCGCATGGACGAGACCGTCGACGGCAACCCCATCGGCTGGTCGGTGAAGACCCTCCGCAGCAACATCGGCATCATGCTCACCGAGGCCGGATACCCCGAAGCCGCCGGAGCGGTGGACATGGCCGCCGTTTCCTCGGCGCTGAACGAGGTGGAGAGCGTGGCGCGGGCCAAGTTCATGGCCGAGCGCAACACCGTCAAGCACAACCGGGGCACCGATGTGTTCGAAGCCGGTAACATACGCTTCGGACTGGAGAACCGGAAGCTGGGCTCCGGCGACGGCGGCGTGGCCATCCACATCCTGAGCGAGCTGGCAGGCAACACAGGCCGGGTCTTCACCGAGGAGACCGAGCTCTTGGCCTTCGACTGCTTCTGGGACGGCCCCCACTACCACTATGGCCCGCGCAACAAGAACCATCGCATCTACTGGGACAAGACCCTGGTCCCTGACCCGCTGGGCTGGTGCCTGGAGCAGTTCAAGTCCAATAAGCTGAAGGTGATGCTGGACCGCGCCGGATACCCCGGTGTGGCTGCTGACTTGGACGAGAACCTCATCGCCTCGGTGCTGCCTGCCGTCGAGGCGCGCGCCCGCGAAATGGAGGCCGGTGGCATTCCCGCAGAGGTGACGCCCAACTTGGTGCAGTAGACCTCGGCGCACAACCTGGCAGACAACGGACTCTCAGACCGCCGCAGTAATCCCCTGCGGCGGTCTTTATTTTGCCTGCCAGACGAGATTCGTCCGCGACGTATTTCGTAGTCAAACTCGTAGGTACTATTATTGGATTAAGGGTTGACACTGCTTGCTGACTAATGTAAATTGCCCTATAACAGACGGATGAGCGCGTTCACATTGGAGGCAGGCACTGTGTACGTTTGTGTGTGCAAGGGAATCAAGCTCACCGAAGCAGTCGAGTCAGCCAAGCGGCGCGGCTGTTCCCCCGACGATCTCACTGAGACTTGGGGCTTCGACGACGGCGACGCCTGTGGCCGCTGCCTGAACAACGTCGAGCGCATCTCCCAGATGGTGGAATTGAAGCTGGAAGGACGACTGCTAAAAGCGGGATAGCTCGCGCCGCCAAATGGCGCAATCAGACGAGTGTGTGATAGCATGAAGGTCAGCCCTAAAGCTGGCCTATTAGTTTTGGCTTTCGTATTTATGTGTCCGATGACAAGGAGAACCCCAACTCATGAAGCCAAAAGAAGGCGTGGTCGAACGTCTGAACAACATCCTCACGATTGAACTCACGGCCATCAACCAGTATTTCATACATTCCGAGATGGCGAACAACTGGGGTTTCCCGGGAGTTGGAGGCCTGTTCCGGTCCAACAGCATGTCGGAGATGGAAGACGCGCAGCACCTCATCCGCCACATCCTCTACTTGGAGGGACTGCCCAACCTTCAGAGACTGAACGATGTCCAGGTTGGCGAGTCCATCAAGGAGGACTTGGAGTTGAATCTGTCGGCTGAAAAGGGGGCCGTCGATGCCTTGGCGGAGGCGATCACGCACTGCGCCTCGGTGGGCGACTACACCACCCGCAGCATCCTCGAGGGGATGATCCGCGAGGAGGAGGAGCACGTCGACACGCTGGAAACGCAACTCGAGATCATCAACCAGATCGGTATAGACCTATACCTGAATCGGCAGATCCACTCCGCCGACTAATCTCCGGCACAATTCCCCCGGAAACGAAGGGCCGGGCCTGCGATCTCGCGGGCCCGGCTTTTTGTTGCCTTGCAGACACAGTTGTGAAAGTAGTGCAGTCTTATCCAGGAGCAACGTGTACGTACATCGCTGTGTATTCGCTACTCTCCCTCCTTCCGTGCAAATCTTGACGGAGGCAAATGTTGACGGAGACCGAAAGGCGGCACAGCAAGGGGCCGGCGTTCTGCGCGGAACCCCCGGCGCGGCCAAACCGCGTTCGTGGAGTGTCCGCTACTCCGGCTCCAGGGTCTGCTGGGTCTCGCTGTCGGCGATAATGGTATTCCAGTCCCAGCGCATGGGGTGCATCTCCACCTTGCGCCAAGCCTCTGACTGGTCGTGGTAGTGGGGGCTGGCGGGGTGGCCTGAGCTGCCGAGGGGGACAACCCACAGCGAGTCGTCCCAGTTGGCAGTGTCGTAGGAGTAGCGGGCCACCGACAGGCTGGTGACAGTTGCCGGGGCGGACGGTGAGTAGCCGCCCGCCAGCGGAGTGTCGCCGTCGCCGCTGGCGGGGATGGGCGGCGGGTCCAGCAGACCGTCCAACTCGGGGTGCGCTGCGGAAAGTGTGTGGCGCGGGACGGCTTGGTGTACGCGGCTCCAAGCCCAGTCGTCGGGGTCATCGCCCAGCTGCTCCCGCAGGTTTGCCACACCGTGGGCCAGCGCTCGGGAAATCGCCGCAGGCCAAGAGTCGCCGTCAGCCAGCAGCGAGCGGTCGTCCTGCCGGACCATCTCCACCATGCGGGCCTTGAAACGGTTGCTGAAAGAGCCGAGGCCCCGGTCGGCGGGGTGCCAGGCGGCATCGGCCAACTCCGGCGTCAGGTTGCGCTCCAGCAGCTCCTTGAGCAGGGCGTCGCGCATGGCCGAGTAGATGGTTGGCTCGACGCGGTGGGCGTCCATCGTGCCGTCCCAAGCAATCAGGCGCTCGCGGGCGATGGCCGACAACCCGTCCTGCGGCTCGACGTTGGGCAGCGCCGCCAAGTAGGCCAGCGACGGGAGCGACACCCGCTGCGCGTGTACCTGGGCCATATCGGGCGCGGCGGGTCTGGTCAGCGATCTCAGGCCCTGCGTTACGCTCTTCACGCGGAACTCCGGCGTGAAGTCGATGGCAATGTAGTGAGGATAATCGTCGCCCACCGGCTTGTTGTTGGCCGTGGCAATGTAGCCTTCGGGCGGGTTGATGGAGCGTGGCAGCTCCTCGAAGGGAATGTCCCCCTGCCACTCGTGCTCTCCAGTCCAGCCCGGCACCGGCAGCCAGCCATTGACTCGCGAGCGGACGGGGATGCGGCCCCGGCAGAGATAGCCGATGTTCCCGTCCACGTCGGCAATCAGGAAGTTGTTACAGGGATCAACCCAGCCACGCTGAGATTCCGCCAGGTCCCCGGCATTGCGGGCGCGGAGCATCCGCCACAGGATGGCCGTCCAGTCCGATGCCGATTCGGTGGCAGTATACTTGAATCCCATCCCGGAGCCATCCTCGGGGCTACCGGAGATTACCGGGCCGTGTCCGGTGACCACTATGCGGAAGGATTCCTCGCGCCCGCTGCTGCTGCGCACCGTTTCGTCGTGTACTTCGGCGTCAAGCCACTCGCCTTTGTAGAGATACTGCGGCGTCTCGCCGTTCCGGAGTTGCTCGATGTAGAGGTCTTGGTAGTCGGCGGCGGTGTGGGTGACACTCCAGCAGACCCAGGGGTTGTGCCCGAAGTGGGGGAAGGCGGGAACGCCGGGGAAGGACAGCCCGATAACGTCGAACTCTGGGCAGGCTATGCGGTTCTGGTAGTAGGCGTTGGGTGTGTCGAGCCCGCGGTGGGAGTCGCCGGCCAGCAGCGGCTTTCCGGTGGCGGTGCCAGAGCCAGGCCCTCTTCCTTCCCCTGCGGGGGGCAGGCCCGCCACAACCCAGCTATTGCTGCCGCCGTCCATCTCGGCCAGGTAGTTCAGAGCGGCAGCGCCCTCGGCGAGTTCCTGCAGTCCCACGTCCAGCGTGCCGCCAGACTTGGCACCCGGAGGCAGTATCAGCAGGTGGCCCGGCTCGTAGCCTGGGAAGAGTTTCCCGGCCTTCTCCGGCCCCATGGCCTGAACCATCCGGGCCCGCCACACCTTCGACTCGAACACGCCCATCAGGATGTGCCGCACCTTGTAGACGATCAGGCAGTCCCAAGGCTGCCACGGCTCCGGAACGATGCCCGAGATGGCGTACTCGGCGGGCAGCTTGTCGGGGCCTTCGATGAAGGCGTTTACGCCAGCTGCGTAGGCGTCGAAGACCATGCGGGTGTGGGAATCCATGGCGTTGTAGTCGGCCTTGGCGCTGGCGGTCAGGCGGAAGCGGCGCATCAGTTTGTCCTGCTCCAGCGCGCCGTCGCCGACCACCTCGGCCCAGCGTCCGCTACCCCGCAGGCGGTCGTACTCCATGTGCCACAGGCGGTCCTGGGCCGTGACGAATCCTTGGGCGAAGAAGGCGTCGTGTTCATTCTCTGCCCGGACATGGGGAATGCCCAGCCAGTCGCGGTATACTTCCACCTCGCCGCCGAGTCCCTTCAGTCGCAGCGTTCCCGAAAGCCGGGGAATCGACGCCTGCAACTCGTCGCTGCCAATCACGCTGGTGCCAACCATAAATCTCACCTCAACCGCGCTTTTCCCGATAATAGCATGGGCATCACCATAGCAGTCGCAGAATGGAATTGCCCCAGGTAAGCTCAAGGTCTTGTATCTTGAAGTTAGTGTAGAGAATCAGCTACTCGGGGTCGCGTGTGCGGCAGACCGGCAGGGTCTTGGTCCTGGCAGACCGCCTGAAAGCAGGGTCGCCGCACTTTTCCCAGCAGAGCCCTGACAGTTGCTGGGGTTGCTCAAGCCCGCATTTTGCAAGAACGGGCCAACCCTTGATCTGGAGTAAGTGTGGAGCAGGTTGCGATTTACTTGGGCATCGACGTGGCCAAGGGGCGGTCCCATGAGACGGGACTTCCGAGACGGGGCTCCCGCCGTGGTTCCCGGTTTTGTCTTCAGTCCTGCCGGTCCCGTTTCGCCAGTTTCGCTTCCAGTTCCCGGACCTGTGCCTCCGCAGCCTCAGCGCGCTCTCTCTCACCTTCGAAGGTCGGGATATGCCTGCCTGTGGCCGGGTCGTGCCACCGGAGTTGTCCGTGCTCCCACCTGATGATGAGTTCAAGCGCCGCGCTGTAGCCCTGCAGTATCCCTTCTGCCACCTCTTCGAGGTTGATGGGCTCGTAGTGGTCATCCACCAGCCGGTCGCCGGCCAGTCTGGTCCCGTGGAACTGGCCGGTCTCGTCGAAGCGCCAGTATTCGCGCACGCCCATGTTGGCGTATCCCGTTCTTTTCCAGTTGACGTCTCTACTGCCGGTTGACGGCGAGGCTATCTCCAATATGAAGTCGGGAGGTTTGCCCTGCTGGGAGATGATGTAGCCGTTGTTCCGTTTGAATTCCTCGGAGTCGGCGCCGAAGGCGATTAGCAGGTCCGGTACCAGCCGTCCGGACACAGGCGAGTCCGGAGTTGGCCACAAGCGTTTTTCCCCTTCCAAGATGGTGGTCTCTGGGTTGCCCAAGTGCAGCGTCAGGTAATGGGCGTTGCCAGTCTTGGCGAGGTGGCTGTAGCTGGTAATATCCTCCGGTTCTCGCTCCGGCGGGTCCGGAAGTGGTTTAACCGTGGACAGTTGAGTCGGCTTGGTGGTCATGGTGGACCTCTTGGGCTGGGCGGTTCGTTCAGGCGGTTCGTTCAGATGGATTCTAACCTTGTTTTGCGTCAGGAGTAAGGGCCGCGGTGCTAACGTGGACCGGATGGTTGGCCCGTTGGCCCCGGGCCCAAGCTGACGTTACCGCGAGTTTAGACTGGACTTGGAAAATCTCCAGTTTCGCCAAGCCCTGAGTTTTGTAATTACTCGTGAGTTGCGGTGGCATTTCCAAATTCCGAATTCCTCGCATATAATTGGCTGTTGCATTCTCGGGACGAGTTGACCGACAGGCCGGAGGCTCTCCCGCAGTTCAGGGGACTCTCGTGGCTATATTGAACATACGGCTGGCGCCGGACCCCATCCTGTTCAGGAAGGCGCGGAAAGTCGCCAAGATCACCGCGCAGCATAAGAAGCTGGCCAACGACATGGTCGAAACCATGACCGAACATCACGGCGTGGGGCTGGCCGCCAACCAAGTGGGCGTGCTGGAGCGCATCTGCGTGGTCCAGACTCCTGATATGGAAGAGGCCATGGTCCTGGTCAATCCCGAGATCATCCGCGCCGAAGGGGAGCGGGAGGTCGAGGAGGGTTGCCTCAGCGTCCCTGGCTACCGTGGAATGGTGGTGCGTTCCGAGAAGATCCGGGCGCGGGCCCTTGACCTGAACGCCAAGTCTTTCAAGGTTGACGCTGAGGAGTTGCTGGCCCAGGCCCTGGAGCACGAGATCGACCATCTGAACGGCATAATGTATATGGACCACCTGGTTGCCCATACGACTCTCTACAAATTGAAAGAGGCGGAAGAGGACGAGGAGGAAGAGTCAGAAGACCAGGGCCACGAGCACGAGCACGAGCACGAGCATAACGACGCTCATCATCATGCCCCGGATTTTGATGCCCTGCACCGCCAGTTGCACGCGATGAGAGGCGATGGAGGCGAATCCGGAACGGATGAATCCAGCGCCACGTAGCAGTATCCTCTCCCTGCGGGAGAGAGCTGAGGGGCGGGCGTCCTGATCATGCCGCAATCGGTCCCCAACTGCGTTCCGACAGATCTTTGCACTGCATGATATCCGCGCCATTTATGACTGACACAACTTTGATTGCCCAGCTGACTGCTTTCTTTGCCGCCCGTGGGCTGGACGCCTACGTCGTGGGCGGCGCTGTGCGCGACCGCCTGCTGGGCCGGGAAACTGACACGGACATCGACCTGGCCGTCGACGGGGACGCCGTTGAGCTCGGGAAGCAGTTGGCGGAAGATCTGGGCGGCTCGCCCGCCCCACTCAGCGTGCCCCGGGGAATGATGCGCGTGGTGCTTCCCGGCAGCGCAGGACGTGGCGCTGAGACCGACACCGACGCTGATTTCGGTGACGGGAGCCGTACCATCGACCTGACGGGCTTCGCTGGCGACATCGAGGGAGACCTGGCACGGCGCGACTTCACCATCAACGCCATGGGCGTCCCATTGCCGGAATGGCAACGAGACGACTTCGGCAGCTCGGTGGTTGACCCCTTCGGCGGGCGGGGCGATCTGATGCGCAAGAGCATCCGGGCGCTCAGTTCCGACGTATTTGAGGATGATCCTGGGCGTCTCCTGAGGGCGGTGCGGCTCTCCGGGGAACTGGGAATGCGGATCGACCCGGACACGGTGGGCATGATTACCGCCGATTCACGTCTGCTTCGAAGGGTGTCTCCGCCCAGGATACGCGACGAATTCCTGCGCACACTTGCACCCAACGGGGCCAGGGGCCGCATCGAGGCCTTGGACATGCTCGGGCTTCTGGGCCATATCATCCCCGAGCTGATGGTCACCAAGGGAGTGGACCAGCCGAAAATGCACTACTGGGACGTGTGGGGGCATACCCTGCATACAGTCGGGGCCGTTGAGGGTGTGACAGGCGGACATCAGAACTCGCCAGTCTATTCCTGCGTACCCTGGATTCCCGAATCAGAGTCCCACTTCGCTCAGAAGGTCAGCGATGGGCACACTCGCCGGACCATACTCAAGCTGGCGGCGCTGTTCCACGACATCGCCAAGCCGCAGACCAAGACGCTCGAACCCGATGGCCGCACCCGTTTCTTCGGCCACAGCGAGCAGGGAGCGGCCATCGCCGAGAATCGACTTACCGGTTTGCGGCTCAGCAATCGTGGCGTGGCAATGGTGTCTCGAATGGTTGAGTATCATCTACGACCCACCAATATGTCGGAAAAGAACGAATGGCCCACCAATCGTGCCATCTACCGCTACTTCCGTGACACGGGCGACGTTGCCATAGATACTCTGTATCTGTGCCTCGCCGATTATTTGGGAGCAAAAGGGCCGGAGTTGGCGCATCCCGAATGGCAGGAACATGCTAAAATGATTTCACACGTCCTTTACACGGGCACACAGGAACCCTTCGCCGCAGGCACGACGCGCCTAGTCAACGGACACGACCTGATGTCCCGCCTCCAGCTCCAGCCCGGCCCACATATCGGCTCTCTGCTGGAAATCATTGAAGAGGCCCGTGCGGCGGGCGAAATAGAGACCCAGGAGCAGGCACTGGAATTGGCCGCCACCACATTTGAAAGCCATATGTACCCCCGCGAAGGTTCGCGGGCCTGTTCCGGTTAACCGATGCGTTCCCGCAGCGTCCGGCTCACGATAGTTATCCTCCTCATCCTGGGTACCGCTTTGGCGGCCCTGGGCTTTCGCCCTATCAACATCGACATTCCCGGCCTGCCCGCGTTAGAGCGAGATGGCGCAGGTCTCCTTGGCCTGAAGCTGGGCCTCGACCTCAGCGGCGGCGGCCACTTGGTCTACCAGGCTGACACTGGCTCACGCTTCGACGTGACCCTGCTGGAACCGGCCGATCTCGAGGAAATCGCCGGCGCACTGCAGGGCTTCCGCTTCGGCGACGAACAGCTTGCACTTGAGGATTATCAGGTCTTTCCCCGCGATGTTGAAGTCATCCAGAGGGAAGTATCAATACCCGCGGTCATAACCGTCGAAGGGGACGAGGCTCCCACCGAGGACGGAGAAAACGCTGCCGAAGGCGAGGAGCCGGAAGATACCAGCGACGCACCGGAGGACGGTACCGAGCCGGAGGAGCCGGAGGAGACTCAAACGGTCCCTGTCGCTGTGACCAACGTCTTCCAGATCAGGGCACCGTTGCTTTCCGCCGACGACCCGCGCCGCACCGGACTGCGCGACTCCATCGAGGATGCGCTGGGCCAGGTGGACCTGTTCCAGATCGTCGACATAGGCAATCCCGACGCCAGCCAGATGCAGGGGGTTCTGGACAACATCACACGGCGCGTCAACCGCTTCGGCACCGAGGAACCGATCATCCAGATCTTCGGCGAGGACCGCATCATCGTGCAGCTCCCCGGGGCCAGCGGCTCGACCACTGAGTTGGCCTTTGCTGATCCGGTGGGTGATTTTGGGGCGGTGTCCGATGCCTTGGCCGGGGCAGGCTACCAAGATATAAAACTCGAACGGGTGGACGACCGCACCTTCCGGGTCCTGTCGGGCACGGTTGGCTCTGCGGTGCAGGCGGCCGCCCTGGACGCACTGACCGAGGCCATCGCGGCCCCGACGCTGCTCAACGTCAGCAGCGCCATCGACGAGGCCAAGGATTTGATCGGCGAGACGGCGCTGCTGGAGTTCAAAGAGCGCACCTGCGAGACCATCCAGTGCCGCGAGTTCAACGACGCCGACTTGGGACTGACCGGCGATGACCTAGAGCGCGCTGAGGCATCCGCAGACCCCGTGGGCATTGGCTGGGTGATCAACTTGCAGTTCGACGGTCGCGGCTCCGAGATATTCTCAAGACTGACTGAGGACATCGCCGGGGTGGAAACCAAGCGCATCGCGGTATTCATGGACGACCATGAAATCCTCGCGCCAGTGGCGCGGGCTTGGATCCGCGACGGCAGCACCCAGATCAGCGGCGACTTCACCCGCGAGGAGGCCCGCACGCTGGCCATTCAACTGGAATCGGGCCGCCTGCAGGTGCCGCTCAAGCTGATCCAGGAGAGCAGCGTGGGCCCGCATCTGGGCGAAGAGTCGCTGCGCAACAGCCTGAAGGCAGGCCTGTTGGGGCTGGGACTGGTGCTGCTCTTCATGATCATCTACTACCGAATGGCCGGCGTGGTCGCCGCCTTCGCCCTGGTCTTTTATGCGGTCATGGTGCTGGCGGTGTTCAAGCTCATTCCCATTACGCTGGAGCTGGCCCACATCGGCGGATTTATCCTGTCAATCGGTATGGCAGTGGACGCCAACATATTGATCTTCGAGCGGATGAAAGAGGAGGTCCGCATCGGCCGGACGCTGGCCTCTTCGATGGAAGTCGGATTCAGCCGTGCCTGGCCAGCGATTCGCGACTCCAACATTTCGACCTTGATCACCTGTCTTGTGCTGCTGTGGTTCGGCGACCGTCTGGGCGGCGGACTGGTAACGGGCGTGGCGATCAGCCTGTTCATAGGGGTGGCGGCCAGCATGTTCACCGCCGTGGTGGTGAGCCGCAACCTGCTGCAACTCATGGCCTTTGTCGGGTTGGGGAACCGCATCAGCCTTTTCACTCCCGAAAAGGTGGGAGGGGGATCGGCGCGGGCGAGTTCCGGGCCTGCTGAAGGAGCAAGAGGAGGAGGCCGGTAGTGCTGGACATCGTCGGCAAGCGGGGCTGGTACTTCCTGTTCTCCGCCCTGATCATCGTTCCGGGAATCATCTCCATGCTGCTGCCGCCGGGCTGGGTCACGCTGGATTCCGGCCTGCGTCCCGGCATCGACTTCTCCAGCGGCTCGGTGTTGAACGTCACTTTCGAAGAAGACACTGAGCAACGGGACATCCAAGAACGGATGGCGGCGCTGGGCCATCCCGATGCACTGGTGCAGCAGGTGGGCGTCAACAACTACTTCATACGCACGGACGTGCTGGAGGAGGCGTCGGGAGACGAACTGTCGGAGCGGGAGATCATAGAGCGCGACCTGGAGGAGACGCTGGGGCTGGAACGTAACCGGGTGGAGTTCGAGAGCGTTTCTCCCATAGTGGCTTCGGAGACAGTGAACATCGCCTTCTATGCGCTTGCCGCCGCGTCGGTATTCATTCTGCTCTACGTCTGGTACGCCTTCCGGCGGGTGCCCAAGGCCTACCGCTACGGTTTCAGCGCCGTGCTAGCCTTGGCCCACGACCTTCTGATCATCTTGGGCGTGTTCTCCATCCTGGGACGGGTCATCGGGTTTGAAGTGAACTCGATGTTCATTGTCGGCCTGCTAATCGTCGCCGGTTACAGCGTCAACGACACCATCGTGGTATTCGACCGGATCCGGGAAAACGTTTCCCGCCACCCCGACCGGGAGCTGGGAGGACTGGTCAACCTGAGCATCATGGAGACCATTGGCCGCTCGCTGAACACCAGCTTGACGACCCTGATTGTGCTGATCGCAATGCTGCTGATCGGCGGCCCCAGCATACGCGAGTTGCTGCTGGTGCTGGCCATAGGCGCGGTCGCCGGGACCTACAGCAGCATCTTCATTGCCAGCCAGTTCCTGGTGATGTGGGACCGGGGCGAGATAGGCCGGTTCGGCCGTTCGGGCCGCTCTGCCGCAACCGCAGTGTCCGCGCTGCTCCACCTCATCGGCAAATAGTCCCCGAAATTTCTCCATACCGGCAGGGTTGGTATAATGAGGGCAGCCGGTCATGGATGAATACCGCGAGACCATTTGGGGAATCCGCTCCAAAGATCGGGGATGGTTCCAACTCCTGACCTTGATGGGGGGAACGGCCGGTTCAGTCATTCTGACGCTGCTGGAGCTTGATCCTCTTGCGGCCGACGCACCACCCAACGAAGTGGCCAGAAACATCGTCCTCGGCATCGGCGCCAGTTTCGTAGCATCCGGCTTCATTTCCTGGGGATTATTGCAAGCCAAGGAGATGGCAATGTCTATAGCGGACTGGATTAGGGATGCAACCGAAAGGCGCCGGGAGAGATGGCGCCAGGAAGGGCGCGAGGAGGGTATCCAAGTAGGGCGTAGAGAGGGTATCCAGGAAGGGCGCGAGGAAGGGTATAGCCTTGGCTATTCCGACTCTCAAGAAGGAAAGCCCCCACAACCGCCGGCCGAGGACAACATAAAATCCGAGGACGATGAAAATGGCAATCGCTGATTGGATAAGAGAAGCTACGGAGAGAAGCCGGTAGAGGCGTCGTCGGAAGGCTTACCTGTCAGGTCTCAGAGAGGGCTACAACCTGGGATATGCCGACGCCAAAGCAGGGCTGCCGCGACTGCCACCAGGATCCGAATACCGTAGTCTTTGCTGGTTGGGATTGACCGCCACAAATTCTGTGAGCTCAGACTCCATACCAGAAAAAGGCGGCTAGAGATTTGGGGCCAGCGCCAGCCTGCCCAGCACGGTGCGCTCCGATAGCATTTCGGCCGCACGCCTCGCTTCCTCCAAGGTCATCAGCCTTTGCAAAATCGGCCTCAGCTTACCCTCTGCCGCCAGCGCGATAGTTCGCTCAAGCGTTGCGCGTGAGACGCCGGAAACGCCGGCAATGCGGGCATCGCGAAACACGATCTCAGGGATAAGGCCTCGCAGACTGCCCTCGCCCCCCACTTCGCCAAGCAGCGCCAGCCTGCCGTACTGGCCCAGGCAGCGGATGGACGATCGAAGAGTCGGGGTGCCCACGGTGTCGACGACCACGTCGGCTCCCTCATCTCCGGTCAGAGCCAGCGCGACTTGCCAGAACTCTAGTCCCGAATCAGGCCCACCCATCTCTATGACGTCGTTGGCCCCATAGCGGTATAGCACGCTGGCCTTTCCAGAGGAGGACGTTACTGCCACGGTCCGGGCCCCCAGTGCTGCGGCCAACTGTACGGCGTGGACACCCAGCCCTCCGCCCGCGCCAGTGACCACCACCGTCTCACCCTCGGAAACCGCGACGGAGGAAAGCGCCTGCAAAGCCACTCCAGCCGGGCATGCCAGGAGCGACGCCGAAGTGAGGTCCAGGGTGTCGGGTAATGGCACGAGGCTGTGCTGCGAGAGGGCGACGAATTCGGCAAAACCGCCGTTGCGGCTATGCCCGATGCCTTCTCCATCGCGGCAGCGGTGCTCGCGACCTGACCGGCAGCGATCGCAGCGTCCACAGGCGTTGGTCAGCAGCGACACCACCCGGTCTCCGGGCCGTATGAGGTCCACGCCATCGCCCACCTCCTCGACCACCCCGGAGATCTCGTGACCCAGCACCACACCGGGACCAACCCCTCGGCGCAAAGTTCCATTCATCACCAGCAGGTCGTGGTGGCAGAAGCCGCAGGCAGCCACCCGCACCAGCGCTTCGCCCGCGCCGGGTCGCGGCACGGGCAAGTCCACCACCGAGAGACGGGGCGAAGTTCGCGAATTTTCCAGCATCAAAGCGCGCATTGCCCGCCATTGTATGCCGTGAGCGGTGCGCCGCCAACAGCTCTCCCTTATAATCAAAATAATCAAAGACGATTGAAAGACATTCAAGCGCCCAGACCGCTGGTAATGAGCCTGTCCAAGGACGCCTTGAGAGAACCCGTTGGTGGTTTGACAGGCTCACCACCAACGGATTCTGAGGCATTTGCAGTCGCCTTGGTTACAATCAGTCCAAAAGGCAAATTCACGGTATCTCAGTGAGAGGGTCGAATTGAAGATCGGAGCGCACGTTTCGACGTCGGGCGGCATCAGCAAGGCCGTGGGGCGAGGGCAGGAAATTGGCTGCGAGGCATTGCAGATATTCGGCTCATCGCCACAGTCCTGGGCCTTCCGCGAGATTCCAGACGCGGAAATTGAGGCCTTCCGGCAGAATATGTCCGACGCCGGAATGGGGCCGGTGTTCCTGCACGCCATATACTTGGTCAACCTCGGCACCAACAGGCCGGACGTGCTGCAAAAGGGGGTAGAATCCTTGGCCGCTCACCTGCGCCTAGCTGGCCGCCTTGGAGCAGATGGCCTGATCTTTCACCCGGGCAGCCACGGCGGTGCGGGATGCGAGGGGGTGCTTCCGCAGGTGGCTGACGGCATCCGGCAGGCGCTGGACAAGGCGCCCGACGGGCCCTGCCTGGCCGTGGAGAACATGGCGGGCATGGGCAAGCACATCGGAGCCCGCTTCGAGGAACTGGGCGCGATCCTGGACGCCGTGGGCGACGAGCGGCTCAAGGTCTGCCTAGATACCCAGCACAGCTTCGCCGCTGGGTACGACCTGACCACAGGCGAGGGGATCGAGGACATGCTGGCCCAACTGGACGCGGGACCCGGATCGGCCAATGTAGTCGCCATCCATGCCAACGATTCCAAGCGCGTCTGCGGTTCCGGGGTGGACCGTCACGACAATATCGGCGAGGGCTTCATCGGCGAGGATGGGTTCGCCGTATTCATGGGTCATCCCGCATTTCGCGACGTTCCCTTCCTGCTGGAGGTTCCCGGGTTCGAGGGCAAGGGCCCGGACCAGCGAAACGTTGACCTGCTCAAGGAAATCCGTCACCGGGTGGGCGCGCCCCAGTGATTTCAATGACCTACAGAGAGTTTGTGCGGCATGTGCGAAGGGCCTATGCCCAACTCCCTGCGGACTTGCACCGGCGGCTGGAGAACGTGGACATCATGGTGGAGGAGTGGCCCGGCCCCGACGAGGCGGACCTGCTGGGCGAGCATGACACCCTGTTCGGTCTATATCAAGGCTGGCCGCTCACCGAGCGTGACGGAATCGGGCCGGCGCTGCCTGACCGTATCGTGATCTACCGCCAGCCCATCCTCCGCTCCTGCGAGACACGCGTCCAGGCCGCCCGGGAAATTCGCATCACCCTCTGGCACGAAATCGGTCACTTTCTCGGCATGAACGAAGAGGACCTGCACAGGCTGGGATACGGATGAGGTCTGCAGCCCCTTCGGCGGTCGCCTGCACGGCTCTCCAGTCGTTCCGCTCGGCCAACGCCACATTCTCGTCCGCTGTTCGCCACCGATGGACCGGCTGACCGGGGGTCTGGGCTGGTTGTTTGGGACCGTGCTGGGAGTGGGATTGTTCCCCGTGGCTCCGGCAACACTGGCCAGCTTGGTGGCCGTTGCCGTATACGCGGCGCTACCCGTCGATGGAGACTCGCCGGCCTTCTTGGTGCTCGTCGGAACGTCGCTCGTCATTGGTCCGTGGGTCTGCGGCAGCCTGACCAGCAATGATGATCCCGACCCCAAGCGGGCCGTGTGGGACGAGGTGGCAGGCGTGTGGCTGACCTGCCTGTTCCTGCCCAAGACGCTGCCCTGGCTCGTGGCAGCCTTCCTGCTGTTCCGCATGCTGGACATCTGGAAGCCGTGGCCCATCCGGGAATACGAGCGCCTGCCCGGCGGCTATGGCATCATGGCTGACGACGTCGCGGCGGGGATCATCGGGGCGGCCCTGCTGAATTTGGTCTACCGGCTATGGTGGTGAGTGGAATTGGCCAAGAAAAGTGGCTATGCAGTCTTTAAAATTTCAGTGGTCTGTCTTTTCAGATTCTCATGTTGCTCAACTGCATGGCAACAGAGGGCGAACAAGGTAAGAACAGGAAACGGTATTGGGCTGGCTGATGCATTCTCTATTGCCAACGGCTGCACCGCCTCGTTTGCCCGCCTATGGGTGGAGTGCTATACTCGTAGCATTGGTATTTGCGCCTTTTGGCGAGCTGGTCTGAGGTCGGACCGCCTATCTCTGGTATAGCCAGTAAGGGGAATAAGGGGTGGTACATGGTTGAATCCCAGGAACAGCCCATTGAGCAAGCAGCGCAGAATGCTCCGGCCGAGACGCCGGCGGAGACGGCTCCGGCCGTAGAGGCGGAAGCTCCCGCAGCGGCAGTGGCAGTGGCCGAACCGCCAGCAGCGCCTGAACCGAGGCCTGTGGTTGCAGCAGAGGAGACGGTGGAGCGTCCGCCCCGGCCTGCGCCGGAACGCCCGCCGCAACCCACGGGGCGCGAGCCCATCAACATGAAGGCACTCCTGGAGGCGGGGGTCCACTTTGGTCACCAGACCCGCCGGTGGAATCCCACCATGAAGCGCTACATCTTCACTCAGCGCAACGGAATCCACATCATCGATCTCCAGCAGACGCTGGGCATGATCAATGACGCCTACAAAGATATGGTGGAACTGGTAGCCAACGGCGGCAAGGTCCTTTTCGTAGGCACCAAGAGGCAGGCCCAGGAGGTGATCCAGGCCGAGGCCGACCGCTGCGGTATGTGGTATGTCAACCAGCGCTGGCTGGGCGGCACCATGACCAACTTCCAGACCATCCGCACCCGCATCAATTACATGCTGGAGCTGCAGCAGAAACGCGACCAGGGGTACTTCCGCCTGCTCCCCAAGAAGGAGGGCGTCAAGATGAGGGATACCCTCAACCGGTTGGAGAAATACTTCACCGGCATGAGGGATATGACCGCTCTGCCCCAGGCTATTTTCGTGATTGACATCGGACGCGAGAACATCTGCGTCGCGGAGGCCCAGCGACTGGGCATTGATGTCTTCGCCATCGTCGACTCGGACTGCAACCCGGACTTGGTGGACCACATCATACCCGGCAACGACGACGCCGTGCGGTCCATACGCTTGGTGACCAACCGCATGGCCTCCGCAGTCCTGGAAGGGCTGGCCCAGAGGGAAGCCGCGCTCCAGGCAGAGATGGAGGAGATGCATGCGCTGGCCGCCGACGCGGCTGGAATTGATGAGCCCGAGGGCCTGTCGGAGCGCGAAGATGCGGCACTGACCGACGCGGTTACGCTGGATCAGGACACCTTGGCGGAGTTGGCCGCCGGCATGGGCGCCCGGGTAGCCGCCGGCAGGGACGAGCCCGAAGGGTAAAGCAAGAAAACGGTCGGACGATGCTATGACAACTTCACTCCCTGATCCCGGCGAACTGGGTGTGGAAGGTTACGTCGAAATGAGTCGGCGGTTCTTGGAACACGCCAAAATCGAGTTGGATAAAGGCGACCGTATCCAGGCTGCGGAAAAAGTTTGGGGTGCGGCCGCCCATGCTCTCAAGGCCGCCGGGGAGCAACGTGGGTGGACTCACGACAGGCATCCGAACATTTTTGACATTGGTGAACATCTCGGACGAGAGGATGAATTCAATCGGTATCTGGCCCAAGCCGAATACATGCACAGAAATTTCTACCAGAACGGCTGGAGCGAAGGCGCAATCAGGACGGCTCTATTCGATGTTGAAAGACTCACGCAAGAGTTAGAGACGATCAGGAACTCGGCACCCCGGACCTTTACGGTCAGGGACAACGACGACCGCATCCGGCTGAGGCGCCTGCTGGGACTGCAGCGTGCGGACCGGCCAGCTATCGGCGAATATTCGGCGGTGGGGTACAGTCAAGCGCACCCAGTTGATAAGGAGTGAACCGTTGGCTGTCAGTACGGCACTGATTCGGACCCTGCGCGACCAGACCGGCGCGGGAATCATGGACTGCAAGGAGGCCCTGGAGGGCACCGACGGCGATCTGGACAAGGCGGCGGATGTGCTGCGCACCAAGGGTCTGGCCGACACCGCCAAACGGGTGGGCCGCGCCACCAACGAGGGTGTCATTGAGTCCTACATCCACACCGGCGGGCGCGTCGGGGCCATCGTGGAACTCGGTTGCGAGAGCGACTTCGTAGCCCGCACCGACGAGTTCAAGGAGATGGCGCACAACATCGCCATGCAGGTTGCTGCAATGGCACCGGTGTACTTGGACAGAGAGGATATTGAGGAGGGCGACGAGCGGCCCCCGGCCCAGGTCGCTCTGCTGGCCCAGCCGTTCATCAAGAGCAGTTCGTCCTCGGTTGGCGAACTTGTGAGGGAGTTGGCTGCCAAGATGGGAGAAAACGTCAAGGTAATCCGGTTCCAGCGCCTAGCTGTTGGCGAGTAAGCAAACCGGCATTATGGTTGACTCTCCATTAATACCTCCGGCCCGGCCTACGTTCCGCCGGGCCTTGTTGAAAATAAGCGGCGAGTCTCTCAAGGGCTCAGCGGATACTGGCATTGATCCCGAAACGGTCAGATACTTGGCCGGCCAGGTGAACGAGGCCCTCGACTTGGGCGTTCAACTGGCAATCGTAATTGGCGGGGGCAACATCTGGAGGGGGGGAGACGCCGAGCAATGGGGGATGGAGCGGGCTACGGCCGATTACGCCGGCATGCTTGCCACCGTCATCAACGCCCTGGCCCTGCAGGTCGCGCTGGAAGACCGGGGCATTCATACCCGCACACAGAGCGCTCTCCAGATGCAGGCCGTCGCCGAGCCATACATTCGGCGCCGGGCGATCCGCCACTTGGAAAAGGGACGGGTGGTGATTTTTGCCGCCGGCACCGGCAGCCCCTACATGAGCACCGACACTGCGTCGGCTCTGCGGGCAACGGAAATAGGGGCCGACGTGCTGCTGATGGCCAAGTTCAAGGTGGACGGAGTCTATGACGACGACCCCCGAGTAAACCCGGCGGCGGTGCGGTTTGATCGCTTGGACTACGATGAGGTCCTGGGCCGCAGACTGGCCGTGATGGACTCGACGGCCGTTACTTTCTGCCAGGAAAACAATATGCCCATCGTTGTCTTCGACATGTTCAAACCGGGCAACATGGGATGTATACTCACCGGAGAACTCGTAGGAACAACGATAGGTGGAGGGAGTGACCATGCCCGCAAAGGACGGTGATGCAGAGTTAACCGCGGAGCAGGTGCTGGGCGACGTAGATTCCAGGATGGACCGCACGCTGGATGCATTCAGGCGCGAACTGAGCCAGTTGCGAACCGGGCGGGCTACGCCTTCGCTCATCGAAAATCTCTCCGTTGACTACTATGGATCGGCCACTCCTCTCAAGCAGATTGCGTCGATTTCGGCTCCGGACGCCCGCGCCATCATGGTGCAGCCGTGGGACAGGGGGTCGCTGCGAGAGATCGAGAGGAGCCTCCAACGCTCCGAGATGGGCTTCAACCCATCCAACGACGGCAACGTCATCACTGTGCCCATCCCTCCGCTGACCAATGAGCGGCGTCAGGATATGGTCAAGATGCTCCGCCGCAAGACCGAGGACGGTAAGGTGTCACTGCGCAACGTGCGGCGCGACGGACTGGAAACCCTTCGCAAGATGGAGCGCGACAAGATGATTTCCCAAGATGAAAACCGTCGCGCCCAAGACCAGTTGCAGAAGGTCACCGATGGCCACACCCGTCAGATAGACGAGACTGCATCCGCCAAAGAGGCGGAGATTCTCCAGGTCTAACCTGAACACGTGTCTGCCGCATCAGGGCCGCAATCCCGGGCCCGGGGCGGCGCAGGGCCCCTCCACGTTGCGTTCATCATGGACGGCAATGGCCGCTGGGCTCAAAAGCGCGGGCTGCCGCGGCTGGAGGGACACCGCGCCGGAGTGGAGCGAATCCGGGTACTGCTGGAGACCCTCAGTTCCTTCGACGTAAAGTTCGCCACCATCTACGCCTTCTCCACCGAGAATTGGGGCCGCCCCCAGGATGAAGTGGATGGGCTGATGAGCATTTTTTCTGAGGCCATTGAGGTGCAGTCCCGCCAATTGCACGAGCGCAACGTGCGTATAGTGCATTTGGGCAAGTCAAGCAACCTGGACCCCGAGTTGAGTCGCGCCATCGAAAGGGCCCAGACGCTTACCAGAGACAACACCGGCATCACCCTCAACGTGGCTTTCGACTACGGCGGACGTGATGAGATCCTTGGGGCGGTGCGTCGCATCATCCGTGATGGCCTGTCCCCGGACCAGGTTGACGAGTCAACCTTTTGCCGCTACCTGTTCACCGCGCACTGTCCTGACCCGGACCTGATCATCCGCACCGGGGGCGAGCAGCGAATCAGCAACTTCCTGCTGTGGCAGTCGGCCTACAGCGAGTTCTATCACACCTGCACCCTGTGGCCCGACCTTGAGCCTGCCGAGTTGGAACGGGCACTGAAATCCTATCGCACCCGGCAGCGGCGCTACGGCAAGGTAGCCGAATCAGAGACCTGAGCATGCCGCGCCAGCTGGCTTTCCGGGTGGCGTCGGGCGTGGGGGTGGCCATTGTGGCGGTGGCCGCTATCTGGTTCGGCCCGCCCTGGCTGACTCTCCTGGGGTTGGTGGGGGGGATAATCGCCATCTTTGAGGTCTTTCGCCTCACTCCGGCGGGCGCGGCCCACCTGCCTTTGGCCCTTGGTATCCTAGCGGTGGTCGTGCTGCTGCTGGTGGCGGAGGAGGCTTCGGGGGCTGCGGACTATCTCACTGCCTCCGGCATCGCCCTGGCGGTCTGGGCACTGGCCGGGACACTGTGGTTCATCGCCGCCTACGAGGGTGACAGGCCGGTGGCCGCCGTGCTGTTGCTGCTGATGGGGCCGGTGTACGCCGGTTTCTTTCTGGGCCACGGTCTCGCCATCTATGACTTGGCCTCCGGCGTGGAGGGTGCGGAAAACGTTGGGCGCAACTGGCTGCTCTTCACCCTGGCCGGCACATCGGCCAGCGACACAGGAGCCTATGCGATAGGGCGGCTGACCGGCCAACACCAGATGACCCCGAGCCTGAGTCCCAACAAGACGTGGGAGGGAGCCGCCGGGGGGTTCATCGCGGCAGTGCTGGCCATGCTGGCGGTGGGTGCGCTGCTGGATCTTCAGGTGTCCCTCTGGCAGCATGCCGTCGTTGCCGTGGCGGTCGCCGTAGTGGCCCAGGCGGGCGACCTTTTTGAATCCCTCCTGAAGCGGAGGGCGAACGCGAAGGATTCTGGTAGTATAATGCCCGGACACGGCGGCCTTCTGGACCGGATAGACAGCATACTTTTTGCCCTGCCCGCCGTATATTACTTGCTGGCACTGGTATTCGGGCTATAAGAATGGTATTAGGGCTATGAGAAAGATCGTAGTTCTTGGCTCCACCGGCTCCATCGGCCGACAGACGCTGGACATCGTCCGCGCCTTCCCCGATGAGTTCGAGGTGGTCGGCCTTGCCGCGGGCACCAATACGGAACTCCTGAAAGAGCAGGTGAAGGAGTTCCAGCCTGCCCATGTCTGGAGCGCTGCCGCCGGCCCCGGCGAGTTTCCCGGCCCGGCCTACACGCCGATGGAGGAAATGGTCACCCTTCAGCGAGTGAACCAGGTGATGGTCGCGCTGATGGGCAGTGTGGGCCTGATCCCCACCCTGAACGCACTGGCCGCGGGAAAGCAGGTCGCGCTTTCCAACAAGGAACCCATCGTGATGGCCGGCAGGCTGATCAAGGACTATGAGGCTCGCTATGGGGGTCGGGTGCTGCCGGTGGACAGTGAACCCAGCGCGATCTGGCAATGCCTGCAGGGTGAGGACAACGAGATCCTGCGCCTGCTGATCACCGCATCCGGCGGGCCTTTCCGCACCACTCCCCTAGAGGAGATGGAGAACGTAACACCGGAGCAAGCGCTGCGTCACCCGACCTGGAGGATGGGGCAGAAAATTACCATCGATTCGGCGACGCTGATGAACAAGGCCTTCGAGGTGATCGAGACCCACTGGCTCTTCAGTGTGCCGTGGGAGCGAATCGAGGTGGTGGTGCACCCGCAGAGCACCATCCACTCCATGGTCGAGTTCGCCGACGGGTCGGTGAAGGCGCAGTTGGGGCCACCGGATATGCGGTTGCCCATCCAGTACGCGCTGTTCTACCCGCAGCGTCTGCCCAATTCCATGATCCCGCGCTTGGACACGTCGATTTCCCACAACCTGAACTTCGACCCGCTGGAGCCGAAACGCTACCCCTGCTTCTCGCTGGCTGTGGAGGCAGCGCGGCGTGGCGGCACCTACCCCGCCGTGCTGAGCGCGGCAGACGAGGTGGCGGTGCAGGCATTCCTTGACGGCAAGATCAGCTACGGGGGTATCCACAGGCTGGTGGAGCAGACGTTGTCCGAACATGAAACCCTGCCCGGCGAGACAGCCGAAGAAGTCTTGGAGGCCGACGCATGGGCCTCCGCCCGCGCGGTGGAATTGGCCGGCACTTGATTTCATTCTCCGTATTTTCGATACCAACGAGACAAGCAGTGGGTTGACGCTGATGGCGACGGATTTCATCGCAATAGACCTGGAGACCGCCAACCCAAACCCATGGTCCATCTGCCAGATTGGTGTCGCCGAGTTCGTCAACGGAGCGTTGACTCAGCAGTGGATGACATATATCGACCCGCAGGAGCGCTTCAATCCCGATAACGTCGCGGTGCATGGCATCACCGAGGCGGCGATTCGCGGCTGGCCGCGGCTTCCCGAAGTATCGGAGCGACTTCGCGAGACCCTGGGCGGCAGGATCGTGGTCAGCCACAGTCAGTTCGACCGTGTGGCCTTGGAGCGTGCTTTCGACCGGCACGAGATTCAACGCCTGAACTGCTCGTGGCTCGATTCGACGATGGTAGCTCGCAGGGCTTGGGAGGGCTTTTCCAAGCGCGGATTCGGGCTGGAAAACCTATGTCGGCTTTTGGGCTACCGGTACCAGCGGCATGACGCTCTTGGCGACGCCAAGGCGGCGGGTGTGGTGGTGCTGGCGGCCATCGAGCAGACCGGCGTCGGGCTTGACCAGTGGATGCAGCGGGTGGAGCTGCCCATCGGAGATTGTCCCCGCAGACCGATTCGCGCGTTGAGCCAGTTGCCGCCCGGAGCTGCGGACGCCCCGCCGCAGGAGGTCAGTCGGACGCTGAACCGGCTGCTGGGGCCGGAAGTCCTGCGGCAGCTCGCCGAGCGGACCGGTGAAGACTCCGGGCCTCAATGACACTTCATACCCCTGAGAGAGAGGGGAAATTGTTGCAAGCCACCAGGCGCGTTCGATGGATGCTGTACTCTTCGCGATAGTAACATTGGTCCCGTTACTGCTCATCTTGGTGGTGGTCCATGAACTGGGCCACTTCGCCACTGCCCGCGTCTTCGGCGTAAAGGTGCTGGAGTTTGGCGTCGGGTTCCCTCCCCGCGCCTTCGGCATTTACACCGGACGGACCCCGGTGATGCTGCACCCGCAGACACGGTTCGTCGGACTGGATGGCCCTCAGGAATTGCGACCCGGCCAGCTGGTGAAGGTGGGATCCCTGGAGGATGAGGAATGCGGGCTGGTGGCCTTCGAGGTGGAGCTGCACCGCAAGCAGGATGAGGACGAATCGGAGAGTAATTTCAACCATCCCGTGGACAATCTGCTGTGGCACGAAGGCAAGGTCCGCTCGGTGGGGGACGGCTCATTCGAGCTGGCCGACATGCTCTACTCGGTCAACGTGATTCCCTTGGGCGGATTCGTGCGGCTGGCCGGCGAGTCCAACCCCACCGTGCCTCTGAGCCTGGCTTCGCGTCGGCCTTGGGAGCGTATCGTGGTGCTGGCGGCGGGTTCGCTGATGAACGCCCTGCTGCCGCTGGTCATCTTCGCCATAGTTTTCATGTTGCCCCAGGAGGTGGAGGTGGGCCGGCTGACCACAACAAGCGTGGCGCCGGGCAGCGCCGCCGCTGAAGCAGGGCTGCAGCCGGGCGACGTGTTCGTGGAGGCCAACGGAAAGCCGGTGAAAAACAGGATTGACTTCACCCGCGAGATCAACCTGAACGGCGGATCGGAAATGACCGTTCTGATCGAGCGCGACGACCGGCAGGAAGCCGTGGCGCTGCGGCCACGTTTCGACGCCGACGGCAGCCGATGGCTGGCCGGGGTCAGGGTGGAACTGGCCGATGCCAGGGTGGAGCGACGGTCTCGCCCAATCTGGGAGGCCGTACCGGAAAGCTTCGTGGGAACCTGGGAGTTGCTGGTGCTATTGAGGCAGAGCATCGGGGGCATGGTTTCCGAGGGAGCAGCACCCGAGCTTTCCGGCCCCATCGGCATCGCCCAATTGACCGGCGAGGTCAGTCGCGAGGGCGGCTTTGCAGGATGGCTGAGCGTCGGCATATTGCTGAGCATCAACCTGGCCATCGTCAACATTCTGCCCTTCCCCATGCTGGACGGGGGGCGCATCGTCTTCGTGGTGATCGAGTGGATACGGAGAGGGAAGCGGATCTCGCCGGAGAAGGAAGGGCTAATCCACCTCATCGGCCTGGCCGTCATAGTTGCCGGAATTGTAGCCATCAGCGCCAACGACATCCTGCGGCTGATTGAGGGCGGGACGTTCTTGGGAGGATAGGAGGCGACGGGGCCGATGCAGCATCGGCCCCGTCGAATCTGGCAGCCGTGTTGCAGCTACCAGTTACCGGACAACTCCAAGATGGGCGCCCCCGGCTAGCTGACTTCTCCGGTATCCTCGACCCTGTTCAAAGAGACAGTGTAGAGGCCGGTGTTGCCAGCGCTTTGATAGGGGGTCCCTATCTCCACGACGTATGTGCCAAGTTCGAAGTGTTCCATCTTGGAATGGACTGGCACATACTCCTCATGGTACCTGAGATTCCCGTTTTCCTCATACGTGGCCCAAATGCCTGCTGAATCTGGCCCATCGATCACCGAAAGTTCGTACCTCCCTTCTTCCGTGATTACAAACCGAAAGAAATCGAGATCGTCCAGAGATTCCAGGCCGTGCAACGGTTGGGCATAGACTCCGTCGTTTCCCGTTTCCCACCAGTCCCAGGGATTCAATCCGGGGTCATCAGGGGAGACGTCGGAATCGATGCATGCCGTGATCGATTCGCCGGGGTGGAGAGTCACTTCCCGGACTGTCTTGAAGTCGTCGGCGTAGTCATCGGCGCGAACGGACAGAGTGTAAAACCCCGTGTAACCCCGGGCCTGCGCTCCCGAACCGATGGCGATGTAATAAGTGCCGTCCTCCTGGGGCGTGAAATGGGCACGGGCCCAGTTGTTTATAAACCCGCCTTGGTCAACTTCCCCCATCATCTGGTCGCCCTGTTCGTTGACGATCTCCAGGATGCTGGGGTCGACGAGGTGGTTGTCCACATACTGCGTGGAGAAGGGCTCATCCTGGGTATTTCCGCGCAGGTCCAAGGTGCTCTTCAGCTCGATGAAGTAGTCTTCTCCCGCCACTGCATCGAAGCTGTACCAGTCCCGGCCGCCGTCCTCCGCGGTCAGCTCGCCATCAATCTGGCCGAGCAGGTTCGCCTCGATGTTCAGGGCGCGCTCGGACCAAGGACCAGGAGTGGGATCGACCGGGGCCGGCTCGACTATGGAGGGTTCGTCATCGAGGGGCGTTTCGGTTGGCGGCGTGGTGGTCGGCTCTCCGACATCGACCTGTGCGATGGGGTGTTCTGGGTCGTCGTCGAGGCCGTGGAACAGGCGGTTCAGCCTGCCGTCTTCGGGGTTGACGGGCCAGATGCCGCCGTCCCTGGTGTCTTCGTTGTAGTAGAGGCCGGTGCCGGGCCCACCGCCCTCGACGCTGATGCCGTCGGAGTCTACGTCGTCGGCCTGCACCGTATAGCTGAAAATGATGTTATCGGTGCCGTCGCCGCGCACTACGTTGGCGACCCTGCGGTTCTCGCCGACCTGGAGGTACAGGCCGGCGTAGTCGGTCTGCTGGCCCGTTTCCGGATTCTTGGTGGTCACGGGGTGGTTGAACTTGGCGCCGATCAGGATGACGTCGCCGGTGGTGTAGGCGTCCAGGGGTCCCTCGCCCCCTTCGAACGAGGGGAGTTCCCGGGGGACCGAGCGGATCTCGAGGTCGTAGATTCCGACGCCGTCGTCGTCCTTGATGGTGATGAGGCACTCGCCGTCGTTAGCGTCGTCATTGTGGGATGAGTTGATGAATCTCACCCTGTAGGTCTCGTCGGGTTCGGGGAAGACGTCCTCCAGAGTGTGGAAGTCGCGGCCCATTTTGCCAACTCTCGACTGGTATCCGTTGCTGGCCTGGGTCCAGCCATCCATGTGCTCGTAGTCTGCCTCGTCGGCGGTTATGGCGTCGGTGTACCAGGACCCCCGTATGGTTTCATGGGGCGAGTGGGACTTGTACTTTTTGCGCACGACCAGCCTGAAATCCTCTCCCTCATCCACGTCGTGCTCGACGCATTGAATGTATAGCCATGGTTCGTAGCCGCCGGCGTGGGCAGTGCGCGGTGGAGGGATGAGGGTGCCAAACGCGATGGCGAGGGACACCAGAGCCAAGACGGCCACAAGTCCGAATCTACGGGCACGGACGGTTCCCCAATTTGTAAGATGTTTCTGTGCTGCAATCATGATCTACTCCTTTTTTCTGGTTGACTTTCTATTTGATAGTAAGTCGTATTTAGTATTTCGTTTCGCGATGTAGTTTCAGCCCAAGAGATGTCGCGAAAACCGGCGTCTTACTCAGGGATCATTGGTGAAGCTATGTGGGCTGAGTCCCCCTTGGGACCAAAACGGCAAGCTCCGCAAGGCTGTTCATCGAGCAGGGCCCCGCCCGCAGGGCCTACGGTGGACTGGAGGGCAGGAGGGTCAGCTGAATGAATGTATTCATAAGAACTATAATTAGTATTTGTAATTGTGGTACATAAGTATTACGCAGAGACGGAACGTTTGGATTTGCGGATTAGGGTACGCATGGCCGGCCATCGAGCGGTGCAGAATAATCGGCGAGGAGAGCCAAGTTGACGGATTGCCGTGCTGGTATGCAAACCTGCTTTCGTGTAACATGGCGGCGAGTTTTGCATTGGCTGGCTAGGTAGTGCGGGCCGGCCGTTTCCAGGCAGTTGGAGCGAGTTGAGATGATCAAGCGACGGCCAACGAAACCGGTCTACGTCGGCGGGGTCAAGGTCGGTGGCGACGCCGAGATCACGGTGCAGTCAATGACCAAGACCGACACCCGGGACGTGGCAGCCACGGTGCGGCAGATTCACGAGCTGGAAGAGGCGGGTTGCGACATCATCCGCTCCGCCGTTCCCGACATGGAAGCCGCCATTGCCATGGGCGAGATCAAGAAGCAGATCAACATTCCGCTGATCGCCGACATCCATTTCCACTATCAACTGGCCCTCAAGTGCCTGGAGGGTGGGGTGGACTGCCTGCGGCTGAACCCCGGCAATCTGCGCAACGAGGACCAGGTGCGCGAGGTGGTGCGGGCGTCAAAGGCGCAGAACGTGCCCATACGCATCGGGGTGAACTTCGGCAGCCTGCCTCCCGTCGGCGGCATCGGGCGCACGCGGGGCTTCTCGCGTCACATGGACTTGGTAAACAAGCTGCCCAAGGCCGGCGAGGCCAACGAGGGCGACTACAGTGTGGTCGACCACATGGTGGCGACGGCCCTGTGGGAAATCAGCCTGCTGGAAGAGCAGGACTTCGACCAGATCAAGATTTCGATGAAGGCCTTCGACGTGCCCACCACTGTCGAGGCCTACGCACGGCTGGCCGAAATGGTGCCCTATCCCCTGCACCTAGGCATCACTGAGGCAGGGACCAAGACGTCCGGTTCAATCCGCACGTCCGTTGGATTGGGAGTGCTGCTCTACCAGGGCATCGGTGACACGATTCGGGTCTCGCTCAGCGATGATTCGGTGGACGAGGTTATCGCAGGGTATGAAATCCTCAAGTCGCTGAACCTGCGGAGCAAGGGCGCGGTGCTGGTGGCCTGCCCAAGCTGCGGACGGGCCGACGTGGATGTGCGCAAGCTGGCCAACGACGTAGACGCGCTGCTCCGCAAGAGCAACCGCAACATCAAGGTCGCGGTCATGGGCTGCGAGGTCAACGGCCCCGGGGAGGCCAAGGACGCCGACGTAGGCATCGCCGCCGGTGCGGGCCGGGCCGTGATCTTCCGCAAGGGCGAGAAGGTGCGGGTGGTGCCAGAGGCCGAGATGCTCACGGCGCTGATGGAAGAGGTGGAGGCGTCTCCTGCCCCTGCTGGCGACTAAACAAACCAAGCATAGTAAAACGCCGAGAGCGCAAAGAGCGCAAAGAGTTTTCAGGGGAACCCCAAGAAACTCGGCGTTCTCGGCGCTCTCGGCGTTTTATTTAATATGAGGCTGTTATGAAGTTCTCGCGCATGGTCAGCAAAACACTGCGGTTCGATCCACCGGAGGCAGAAACGGCCAGCCACCGGCTGATGCTGCGGGCCGGGCTGATCCATCAGGTGGCCGCAGGCATCTATTCCTACCTGCCCTTGGCGTGGCGGTCCTTGCGCAAGATCGAGAACATCATCCGGGAGGAGATGGACGCGGCAGGCGGGCAGGAGCTGATGCTGCCGGCGCTCCAGCCGATGGAGCTGTGGGAGCAGACCGGCCGCCGTGCCGCTTTCGGCGACAACCTGTTCTCCCTCCAGGACCGTCGCGGCCGTCCCATGGTAATGGCGCCGACCCACGAGGAGGTCATCACCAACGTGGTCAAGAGCAATGTGCAGAGCTATCGGGACCTGCCGCAGCTGCTGTACCAGATCCAGACCAAGTTCCGTGACGAACCGCGTCCCCGCGCCGGACTGATCCGGGTGCGCGAATTCGACATGAAGGACGCCTACAGCTTCAACGCCGACGACGCCAGCCTCGATGATACCTACCAGGACATGGCGCAGGCTTACCGCAACATCTTCCGTCGCTGCGGGCTGCCGGTATTGATGGCCGAGGCCGATAGCGGAGCCATCGGCGGCAAGGACTCCCACGAGTTCCTGCTGCCCACCGAGACCGGCGAGGACACAGTCATCACCTGCTCCAGTTGTGACTACACGGCCAACGCCGAAAAGGCCGAGGGAGTCTACCCGCCCGCCGAACCGGAGCCGGAGGAGCCGTTGCAGGAGGTGGACACGCCGGGTCTGAAGACCATCGCCGGGCTGGCTGAGTTCATGAACGTGCCGGAGTCCAAGACGCTCAAGGCTGTCTTCTACATGGCCGACGGGGAGCCGGTGTTCGTGTCGATCCGGGGAGATCTGGAGGTCAACGAGGTCAAGCTCAAGAACGCCCTGCACTGCGACGACCTGCGCTTTGCGGAGGACGGGGAGGTGCGGGCCGCCGGGCTGGTGGCGGGCAGCGCCTCGGCGGTGGGCATCACCGGCATCCGCAAGGTGGCCGACCTGTCAATCGAGACGGGGAGCAATTTCGTGGTGGGCGCCAACAAGCCCGACACTCACTTCACCGGGGCCAACTACCCCCGCGACTTCGGGGTGGACATACTGACGGACATCGCGTTGGCCCAGCCTGGCCAGCTGTGCCCTCAGTGCGGTGGCACGCTGCAGTCCACTCGCGGCGTGGAGGTGGGACACATCTTCAAGCTGGGCACGTTCTTCAGCGAAACACTGGGAGCGACCTACCTGGACTCGGAGGGGCGCAACCTGCCAATCACCATGGGCTGCTACGGAATCGGCGTAGGGCGGCTGCTGGCCGCGGCCATCGAGCAGAACCACGACGATAGCGGGATCGTGTTCCCGCATCCCATCGCTCCGTATCAAGCGCACCTGGTGGGGCTGAACCTTTCAAACGAGGAAGTCGCCCAGGTTGCGGAGCAACTTTACGCCAGTCTGAATGCCGCAGGCATAGAGACGCTGTATGACGACCGCTTGGACCAGGCGGCGGGGGTCAAGTTCAACGACGCTGACCTGATGGGCCTGCCCGTCCGCTTGGTAATCAGCCCCCGCAACCTGAACAACGGCGTGATCGAGGTCAGAGGCAGGGAGGAGGCCGAGGCGGTGACCGTCCCGCTGCCGGAGGTGGAAGGCGCGATACGGGAGCGGCTGGCTGCGGGGTGATTAGGGGTCGGACCGGCGGTACTCGCGCAGGATGGTGTTGGGAGCTTGGTATTGCAATTTCTTTCGGTAGCTTTCCTACTGGCCTTGACCCTGACCGCAATCGCGGCCTGCGGCTCCGCAGCCACGCCGACAGCACGACCAGCAACCGCGACTGCGCTGTCGCCCACGGACACACCAACGGAGCAGACTGCTGACGCAACCCTGTTGCCGACGACGGCTTCGGCCACGCCGACAGCACAACGGGCAACCGCAACTCGACCCCTCCCTACGGCGACGGTTGCTGCTACACCAGTGGAGCCTTCCGCAACCGGCGCGCCGCCACCGCCCACTGCAATGCCAACGGAGCCGCCTTCGACTGAGGCTCCGCGGCTGCCCACCGTCGAGATTCCTGCGGATCATCCCGGGGCGACGTTTGCCATTCTTCCGGCTGATGCGTTCGTGTATGCGTATGTAAATGTCGAGTCGGCCGCCAAGAGGCCGGACCTGATGGAGCATGTGGAGTTTCAGATTGAACATTTTGTGAGCCAAGAGGAACTGCCTCTGGCGGAGGAACTGTTGCTCGCGGTCGGCACTCGCGGCCTGACTCTGGCAGCCCCGAACTCTCGTGGCGACTGGGCCGTCATTCTTTTGGGAGACTTCAGCCGGGTCGAGGATGCGCTGCGGTTGGGCGCCGAGTCCGGGGCAGGTCTGTCAACGCAAGTTGTTGAGACTCACCAAGGAGTGGATATCTTTGCCTTGGTACGGAGGCGCAGTTCAGGACGCGAATCGGAAATTTACCTGGCAGCGCTGAATTCGGAGACGCTGGCGGCAAGCCCGGACCTCCCCCAAGTGCGGGAGATGATTTCACGTCAGCAGGGAATTCTTGAGCTGCCACAAGCCTTGGCAGTAATGGTCGAGGACTGGGGCCTTTCCGACTTCCTGCAAGTGATAGACGTGGGTGCCTTTGGGGCTGGGTCCGGTGGAGAGGAAACTCCATTGGACAAACAAAGATTTTTCGGCTTTCACGCTCAACTGGCTGATGACTCGATGACCACTCTGCGGGCCCTGCATCAGTTCGACGATGAGGAGCAGGCTGCGGCCGTCGCCGCCTGGCTGCAGGAGCAGACCGAACCCCGCTGGCGGAATATAGGCTGGGGAGCGAGCGCGATGGTCGACGAGTGGCGCGACAAAGGCGCCACAGTCTACGGGGAGGTCGCGGTGCCCGACGAGACAATACCGGGCCTGGTGCAGGGCAACTAGGCGAAACAGGGATCAGTCGCGGCGCGGCTCAAGGAGCTCACTTAGCATCAGGAGATTCTCCAGTAGCGGCGGGGCGAGCTGGCGCTGAAGGGAGCCTCGAAGCATCATCAGCAGGCGAAACTGGGCCCCCAGGTCGGTGGCGAGGGCTCGCTTGGCCTCTTCCACGCTATCGGCTTCGACGGGAACCCGGACCCCGTTGAGGGCCAAACGGTTCTTGGCCTCTCCTGCCCAGTACTTGTCCAAGCTGTCCAGGACGATGATGGGGATTTCGCTCTTGATGACGAAGTTGGCGTCGGGAGCGCAGTCCTCGGGGCGCAGCGTATCCACCAGCACGCGGGTGATCTCCGAGTGGCTGATATGGAATACGGCGGAGTTGGGCTGGCTGGAGTCTACGTCGCGCCAGTTCCAGTCGGGAGGAGTGGCATAATCCACGCCCGGCTCCACGGCGACCGGCAGAGACAGGTCCTCGGCCAGCGGCCGGTCCTCCGGCGCTTCCGTCCCCTCAGTACCCTCAGGCGGGCCGTCAGTCGGCATGATCGTGGCTCCCGTCGGTGTCCAGCTCCCAAGCGGAATAGACCTGCTCCGGAAGGCTGATGGGGCCAACGGCGTTCTCGTACTCGCGGACGTGCTTGGCGGTGAGGAGGGCGATGGCCTTGAGCATCTGAGGGCTGACCTTGATGCGGGCGCGCAGGATGGGCTCGCGCTCCTCCATCTGCTCTCCGAAGAACATCACTGCAGAGTAGAGGCTGCTGAAAATGTGCATGGAGTCAGCGTAGAAGGTGATAGGGTCGAGAGAACTGGCCTCGTTGGCCTGTGTGTCGCTTGGGCGGGCGTAGTTCTCCTCGTTAGGAGTCTGATCTTCGGGCGGAACGTAGGGTCGCTGAACTACTGGCATGGGGCCTCCCAAAGGCGGTGGATAGTTGTCGCCATTATACAATAAAGCCGAACGCGCCCCTATTCCTCCGGCTCGCCAGCCAAGAACCGCTGCACTTCCGGCGTCCTGGGGAGCATGAGGACGCCGTTCACGTCGACGCCAAACCTGGCGTAGGCTTCCTCTTCGCGCTTGCGTTGATTTTCGCGGCCCTGCTCACGACCCTCTTTGCGTCCCTGTTCCTGCCATTCTTTTATCTTCATTGCGGCAAGTACCATAAACCATCCTGCCTCCTTGAAAATGGTTGTCAGCAGCGCGGCGCCAACTGACACACTGGAAACATTGGCCATCTGCTGTATCAGGTTATTCAAGCCCCAGGCGTACCAATACAGCCACAGGGCAATAGAGCAGGCCGCGAAAGAGACCACGTACACCGCGCATTAGAAGATGCCGAGATCGCGGAGCGCCTTATTCGTGGAACTCTCCATCTGAGTCTATCCTAAACCAAAGCCAAGGTGAAAAGCGCAGAGACATGGGATAAATTTGTGGAGGAACGGGGTTACCTTATCTGGGAAAGAGCGAGGGGGGGTGATGGGTGTGAGAGATATGGACCAGTTTCTCGAACGATGGGAGATGGATGTACCGGGCGTGCGCCGGCGGATGATTCTGGCGCCGGTGCCCCGGGAGCGAGAACGGTGGTACGCCCTGTGGCTTCTGACCCAAGGCTGGACCGCTCAGGCTACCGCCGAGGCGCTGGAACGGGACCCCCACACCATTGGACGGTGGTTGGCCGCCTTCGGCGAGGGTGGGCCCACAGCCTTGATATTCGAGCAGTCCGGTGGTGCCCCCCCGCCCTCGAGGCGGCGCAGCAGGTGGCGCTGAAAGGGGCGGTGCAGGAGTTGCCCGCCAACTCAGGCATGGAACCAGGGTCTTTTAATTGTAGAAAGGTCAGCACTGGGTGTTGAATAATAGGCGATGATTTAGGGAGTGTGGAGGAGGGTTGTGTTGGAGGAGAGTGTTGGGGAGTGGGGCCCGGGGCTGCTGGATGCTCTGAGCCGGATTGAGGACCCGAGGAAACCCAAGGGAGTGCGCCATCCCCTGCTGGCGATTCTGGCGTTGTCGGTGTGCGCCATGTTGAGCGGCGCCAGGAGCCTGTACGCTATCGCCCAGTGGGGTCGGGAACACCCCCAATTTGCCCAGTCCCTGGGGTTCAGCCGGGAGCAGACCCCGTGCGTGGCCACGCTGCATCACGTATTCCGCCGCTTGGACGCGGACGCCTTCGAGTCGGCCTTGGGCCGCTGGGCGCAGGAATGCTTGGGAGAGGGCGAGGCCACCATTGCCATCGACGGCAAGGCACTGCGGGGGATACACGGTCGGGAACTGCCTGGGGTGAGGCTGGTGGCGGCCTATGCGGGAGAAAGCGGCCTGGTACTGGGACAAAAGGGGGGTCAGGGGGAACGCAAGGAGAGTGAACTGGGGTTGGCCTCCGGGCTGCTGGCAGAGTTGGAATTGCGGGAGAGGGTGGTCACCGGGGACGCGCTGTACGCGCAGCGGGAGTTGAGTCTGGGGGTGCTCGGGCAGGGCGGGGACTATTTCTGGGCGCTGAAGGACAACCAGCCCTCTGTGAAGGAGGCGGTGAGCTTGCTCTTTGAGCAGCCACCTTGGGGGGAGAGCTTTACCCATGCGAGCCAGGAGGGCCTGCGAGCCAGGAGGGCCGGCACGGAGACCGGTGGGAGAGGCGGCGTCTGTGGGCCTCGACGGCCCTGAACGACTACCTGGACTGGCCCGGCCTGGCACAGGTCTGTTGCGTGGAACGGACCAGGAGGCACAAGGGCAAAGAGACGGTAGAACGGGCCTATGCCAGCACCAGCCTGCCGCCGGAGCGGGCGGATGCTGCCCGGTTGCTGGAGATCTGGCGTGGGCACTGGGGGATTGAAAACCGGCTGCCCGGCTGCATTGGGTGCGGGACGTGGTGTTCGGCGAGGACCGGAGCCAGGTGCGAACGGAGTCGGCGCCGCAACTGCTGGCGGCACTGCGGAACCTGGTGATAGGCATGTCTCGACTGAACGGAGTAAGGAACATAGCGGCGGCCCTGCGCCACTACGGCTGGAAACCCTGGGAGACCCTGGCCCTAATCGGCCTACTGCCCAACAATTAAAACACCCTGGGCATGGAACTGGCCAACTGGAACTGGAAAGTGGTCTGCCAGTACGTCTCCGAGCGCTTCGGTATCAGCCTGAGCCGCAGCACCTGCCTGAACTATCTGCGCCGTCTGGGATTCTCCTTCAAACGCCCCAAGAAACGGCTGCTCAAGGCGGATGTGGAGAAACGGGAGGCCTTCGTGGCGGAGTACGCCGCCCTGTCGGACGAGGCTCGCAGATTCGGAGCCAAGATATTCTTCGCTGACGAGGCCCACTTTGGTGCGGACGCTGAACTGCGGGGCAAGTGGGTGCTGCGGGGAGAGCCGGCCTTGGTGGACTCCAGCAGCCCGCGCTACGGAGAGAAGGCCAGCTACTATTCGGCGGTGTGCTTGGAGACCGGCGAGGTGGAGGGAAACAGCAACTCAGGAACATCGGCAGCCTTCCTGGGACAGTTGCGGGAGAGGCACAGCGGTCGTCTGAACGTGATCTGGGACAATGCGCCGGCCCACCGGGGCGAGGCGGTGAGGGAGTACCTGCGGACGCCGGGTCTGAACCTGCGGCTGTTTAACCTGCCGGGTTACAGTCCGGACTTCAATGCCGATGAGGCGGTCTGGGGCTGGGCCAGGGAGGAGGCGACCGGGAACCTATGCTTGGGAACCAAGGTCAAGGTGCAGGAAGGGGTCGGCAGCTTCCTCGTTGGTCTGGCCAACCGGAAAGAGGAGGTGAAACGCCGCTGCCGCACCGTCTTGCAATCAAGGGCCGGCGCCCTGCCCCGCGACTCCCACTCCAACTCTCAACACCCCGGAAATGCACATCCCACCCTGGCTTTGGTTTAGAACTACCGCCCCGATCGGGAGGGCCCCAGCAGCCACGAGAAACGACACCAGTGATACGCATAACCACTTTCTGTTCGATCGCAAGCCTCCGGGTCCAATGTACTCTGGGATATGTACGGGCTCTCACCCGAGGGTGAGAATAATCATCAAGGAGAACACAACGTCGTAGAGGAAGTTTTCGGGGGATTTCCCAGCAGACGCAGAGTTTCCCAGTGAACGGTCTCCATGCCCCCGTGCCAGGGTGATGAGGACGATGTGTTCGCAGGTCCGAGGAACAGTTTCTCCGGACGGCGGTTGTGGCCAAAGAGCCGGTGAGAGCGGAGGGCGGCCGGCGGGGCATTGCCGTCCGGGATCTGGGCTATTACAGGAAGAACTCAGAAATTAGGATGAAACCCTCGTTGCATTTAGATGTGAGCATACCTGGCATGTTCGACCTACGCCACCTGAATCCATCACGACCACGGTTCGCCCCGCAGAAGTCAGATCCCGAACGTCCCGTTCAATGGCAGCAAGGGTAAACGGAGGGATATCTCGGCGATCGTAATCGTAAGTGGGGTGCTCCCGCAGGTTGATTCTAAGAGGGTGTCTAAAAAGTTGGCGCCCTAGCCAAACGGCGTAGCATGAGTCCGGTCATGGCGGCGTAGATCCAGGCCTCCGTAGTTTCCGGCAAACCCTCATAATCCTTGCTCAAACGCCGTTGCAGATTCAGCCAGCCGAAGGTGCGTTCCACCACCCAGCGCCGGGGCAGTACCTGGAAAGTATGTTGCTGCCGGGGCCGGCGCACCAACTCCAGATTCCAGCCACCCGCTTCCTTGGCCCACTGCACCAGCTTGCCGCCGTAGGCCCCGTCGGCCCAAATTACCTTTAACCGGGGATATTGCCCCAGCAGACGCTCCAACACCAGCTTGGCGCCGTCCCGGTCTTGTATGTTGGCCGGATGCACCGCCACTGCCAGCAACAGCCCCAGGGCATCGACCACTATGTGGCGCTTGCGCCCCTTCACCTTCTTGCCCGCATCGTAACCTCTGGGCCCCCCTTTTCGGCAGTCTTTACCGATTGGCTGTCGATGATCGCTGCGCTGGGGCTGGCCTGGCGGCCCTCGAACTGACGGGTCAGGGACCGCAAGGCGTCATGCGCTCTCGGCCAGGTTCCGTCCCGGCGCCAAGTGCGCCAAGGTGGCAGGTCATGAGGCAGCATCCGCCAAGAGCATCCGGTGCGCAGCACATAGCGGATGGCATTCACCACCTCCTAGCGGGGGTATTTGACGGGACGGCCGCCGGGTTTGGGCGGAGGCAGCAACGGTTCCAGCAGTTGCCACTCCCGGTCGTTCAGGTCGGTGGGGTAATTTGGTCGGTTCATACCCCCAGATTACGCCATTCCGCCCGTTCCTCGCCTTCGTGCCTTTATGCAAGTTTTTATCTTTTTAGACACCCTCTCAGGTTCCGCCTGTTTCTTTTTCGCCCCAAAAGCGAAATTAGCGCCAGGTTAGTGGGGTCTGGTAGTCCCGCGACCCATAGTGAAACCATACCCTGCGGCACAGGTTCGTCTTGTCCCTTGGACCTGCCGGGGCGAGCACATATGTAGAAATAAGTATCGTTGGCTGCCCCATCGATAAATTTCCAATACCTTAAATTGAATGGTTCCATTCGAGCCTTGGCTTTGACTAAAAGCGCTCTATCAATTTATCGGCGCAAGATGCTCGCGGGTTTTTCATGTACATTAAGTGCAGCCCATTGCTTCTGCTGGCCTTCGACGGCTTTCGGTTCGATTCCCATAAAAAATCTTGCTAATTCAACCTCGGTCCAGCCTCGTGTGGAGGATAGACTCTCGATCAATACTAAACCCGAATCCACCGAACCGAGTGGTGGGGGCACTGGAACGGGGCATAAGAGGGATGAGGATGGGATCGGCCGGGCGGATTTCGGGTGGACGGGGCCGGCAGTTGGCCTGTTGTCGGTGCGGGGAGCCGCGCATGAAGTGGCCGTAAGCAGCAAGGCACTCTCGCTGGCCGATTCGTGCGGCGCGAGTGGGAGAGATATTCGACTGACTGGTGGATGAGGGCGGGTATGGAGGGCCGGTTGCCGGTGCTGCGGTCAAGGAGCGACACGGTCAGGAGGGAAGCGGCAGGGTGCGCAATCGGGTCAGGGCGCGAGTGAACTGGGCCTCCCAAGGCCAGCGCCGAGGCAAGTGCAGGGTCAGGCGGCGGGCCGAGCGGGTGAGCCGTCCGGCCAGGGAGAAGAAGCGTCGCCGGAGGGTCTTGGTGGTCACCACCTGCTCGCCCAGACCGATGCGCGACTCCAGCGCGCCAAGTTGTGAGCCATCGCCTGTATCGCCAGCCAGGCTCCGTTGGCGGCGAAACGGCCGGACGGGAGATGGTTGAGCCCGACGCCGTACTTGAGATCTCGGATGGCGTTCTCGATCTCGGCGTGGCGACGATGGTCGGCCTCCAGTTCCAGGGTGTCGCCGTCCCGGTCGGTGATGAAGGCGTGATAGCTGTAGGTGGCGAACAGGGCTAGTTGAGAGCCGGGTGTGGGCTTCACCCTCCGGACGATGAGCCGCACCGGCGCGGCGTCAGGCTCACTCTGAAAGGGGGTGTAATTGGTCTCCGCCACGTCGGCGGCGCCGTCCATCCAATAAGGTATGGGCGTCCAGTACCCCTCGGGTATGGCCTCGATGAGCCTGCGCAACTGGGCGTGCTGGCGCACGGTGATGGAGAAGCGGAGATCCATCTTGCGGCAGACTGCGACGATGGCGTGGGTGTAGAAGCCGCTGTCGGCCCGCATCGTGAGTTGTCCTGTGGCCCCGGCGTGGCGCACCCGTCCCACCGTTTCACGCAGGAAGTGGGCGGCGCCTCGCACGGTGTTGGCGCGGCCCTCCCTGAGCCGGGCCATCAGCACGTCGCCGGTTCCGGCGGCGACGGCCAGCAGCGGGTGATAGCCCCGCTGGCCGGTGTAGCCCCGGGTTAGACATGGTGGCGTGCCCCCTCCTTGGCCAGCCCATAGGTCTCGCAGATGGTGGAGTCCAGGTCGATGGTCAAGGGCCCGTCGCCGGGTCCGGCCCCAGCGGCCCAGGCCCGTGCCAGCAGTTCCCGGCTCACCCGGTCCAACTGACGGACGTGGCCCCACCGGAAGCTGCGCAGAAACGTTCCCAGGGTGGACGGCGCCTTGACCACGCAGCCCAGCACACGCCCGGTGCTGCCGGAACGCAGCGCATCGGCGTCGTCGATGCAGTCGCCCCCAGCCAGGGCCGACGCTACCAGGGTCATCAGCTTGTCGCCGGTGTTGGCCCGGCCAGGGGCATCTCCCAGGTCAACGTGGCTGTCCGCCAGTTCATTCAGACCCAGGCGCAGAGCGAGGGTGGCGGGCAACAGCAGCCCGGCATTGGCTACCAGGCGGTGGTCGTCGAAGGCGACGCGGATGCGGTCGGGGGACTCAAGTGGTAGCATCTAAAGGGTGCTCCTTTTCCGGGGTTGGTTTTCCGATCAGAAACCATTATCCCAGATTCAGACGAGCACCCCTTTAACTCTCTAATCACACCTTCAATTCCCACTCCTTCGGTGGATTCGGGCTAAACTAAAGCCAAGGTGAAATGAACATATCGCTAGACCGCACTGTCGGTCGCCCCCTGTTGGGACATAAAGGTGAGATGAAGCGCCGTGAAGTCCTTTAGGTCGTCTTCAAGACCCCCGAAATGCACATCCTACCTTGATATTGGGTAGATATCGGGGTTGATCTTTCAGCGCACGTGGGGAATACTCGCCTTTAGGGGGCCAATGATAAATAGCGGCGATACTGCTTGGGTGCTGACCTCGTCAGCGCTGGTTTTCATTATGGTGCCGGGTCTGGCGTTCTTTTATGCGGGGCTTGTCCGCGGCAAGAACGCACTGAGCACCCTTATGCAGTCCTTCATCGCCCTTGCTATCGTGGGGCTTTCCTGGATTCTGTGGGGATACAGCCTGGCCTTCGGCCCCGACATTGGCGGCTTTATAGGAAATCTTCAGTGGGCCGGACTTCACGGAGTGTCCGCCACCGAGGCCGGGCCGTATGCGGACACCATTCCGCACCAGGCCTTCATGGTGTTCCAAGCAAAGTTCGCCATCATAACGCCGGCGCTGATTGCGGGCGCTTTCGCCGAACGGATCAAGTTCAGCACCTTCGTAATCTTCATAGTTGCCTGGTCGACCATCGTATACCCCCCGCTGGCGCACTGGATGTGGGGCAGCGGCGGTTGGCTCGGGGAAATGGGCGCTTTGGACTTTGCGGGCGGTGCGGTGGTCCACATCAGTTCCGGGGCCGCCGCACTGGCTGCCGCAATTATCTTCGGCAGACGCCTGGGATTGGGGCAGGCGGACATGAACCCTCACAACGTGCCGTTTGTGGTGTTGGGCGCCTCCCTGCTCTGGTTTGGCTGGTTCGGCTTCAACGCAGGCAGCTCCCTTTCGTCGATGGCAGCGGCGACCTCGGCTTTCGTGGTGACTCACGCCTCTGCGGCGACTGCCGCTGTGGTATGGGTTGCGCTGGACTGGATATTGAACCGGAGGCCCAGCGTGGTGGGAGCGGCGACCGGAGCGGTAGCGGGCCTGGCGACCATCACCCCGGCATCCGGCTTCGTGGGTCCCATGCCGGCGGTAGTCATTGGGCTGGGCGCCGGCGCCCTGTGCTACGCCGCCGTGTGGTTGAAGACCCGAGTGAGGCTTGACGACTCACTGGACGTTTTTGCTATTCATGGCGTGGGAGGCACCTGGGGCATGCTGGCCGCCGGTCTCTTTATCGGCGTCGGCTTCATGACCATTGGTGAACTCACCGACTTGAGCAGGGGTGAGCAGATCGTAAGGCAGCTGATTGCGATAGGCGTGTCCTTCGGTTGGGCCTTCGTCACAACCATGGGAATACTCCTCGCCCTGAAATACACTATAGGTCTGAGGGTGGACGAGCAGCAGGAAGAAGAGGGGCTGGACATATCCCAGCACGGTGAAGAGGCGTACGCCGAGCGCCCTTAGCCGGCACCACAAATCTTGAGAATGGGGGCAGGCCATATCCTCTCTCAGGAAGGGAGGGCAAAGCGGCTCCCAAACCCGGGAGGCGGAGAGTTCCATCTCCAGTCGGAGAACCGAATGCCCGGTATAGGACAAGAGGGATGTGTGGACCAAATTGTGGCGCTGGGTACTGCCGAACGCGAGACCGACGAGAATATCGCTTCCCAAAACATGACTCGCTGTAATTTCGTTTGAGCTGATTTGTGACCTGTTCAGATTCCAGCCCCACCGGGTCATATTCTACTGGGAACAAAGTCCGAACACACACTGCTGAATTCTCCTTCCCCCCTGAACATTTGCCGCAGAGCGAGACCCAGGGACTGGGAGAATTAACCGCGATAGGCACCACATTTACAAATGTACCAATGGTGCCGCAGGGATATGTTAGCCGTAGTGACCTTGAAGCCATACTGAGAGGGCAACTCATTGAACCTGATCGCCATCCAATCTAGCACTCACAGGATACGGGGGAATAGGGAAGACGTCACTGACGCTGAAAGTCATCAATGACATGATGGAAAGTGAAGATTTACCCTATGATTTGGCCATTTGGTTCAGCGCGCGCGACATCGATTAGCTCCAGACCGGGCCTATATCGGTACGCCCTCAGGGAATGACGGCCCGAGATTTTGCCGAAGAGTACATTAGATTGATGGGCTCTTCAGTGCCTAATACTGATGTTGTCAGGCATTTAGTAAAGGAGATGGGCACTCAAAGTGAATCAGACTTCACCAAGTTGTTTATTTTCGACAACTTTGAGACCGCATCTGATCCGTTCGACCTCTATCGTTGGCTTGATACTTATATCTGTCCCCCAAATAAAGTTGTAATTACATCATGTGAACGCAGATTCACAGGAGATTACGCCGTAAACGTCCCTGGCATGACTGATGATGAATGCCGAGCGCTAATTCGGTCTACAGCCGCGCCACTGAGATTGACGGACGCTTTGAGTGAAGAATATATCGGAGAGGTGATCAGGGAATCGAGAGGGCACCCCTATGTGATAAAGTTGATTCTGGAAGCTCTGGCGAGGAACCCGAGTCGAAGAAACGTGGAGCGTGTCATGGCTCCGCAGAAAGAGGTTCTGGACACCTTATTTGAGAGGTCGTATAGCAGATTTAGTGCTGCCGCTCAATGTGCATTTCTTACCCTTTGCAGGTGGAGGTCATCGGTACCAAGGGTCGCGTTAGAGGCGGTGTTACTGCGACCGGAGAATGAGATGGTGCGGATGGACTCTGCCATCGACGAACTCTCTCAAATGTCATTTGTGGAGTAACTGGGGTCTGACGGTAAAGAGGAAGACATAGAATTAGCAGTTCCGCTTTCCGCAGGATTGTTTGGTAATAAAAATCTCCAAACTTCCCCGTGGCGAGCTTCAGTTGAGTTAGATTCTGGATTGCTGCAATGGTTTGGGACAGCGCAGCAGTATGACGACGTTGGGGAACGGCGCGTAAGAGAGTTGTATCGCAACACTGCTGGAAACATATCTCTAGTATTACAACGACGATTTTTCAGAAGCAGGTATTCGGAGGCTCGATTTGTGCTGAGATGCCAGCGACATCAACGGTTTCTTGAGGTGTGTAAGGGGCGTCTGCCGGAGTGAAGCTTACCTCTTGAATGTTGACTTTGCTCATGGTTGCGGCTTCCTTCCAAATCCACAACATCGGGTGACGCAGAGCGGAATCATTGTGCACACTGCTAGGGCATTAAACAACGACATGGTGGCCATTATGGACTGGCACAGCCGGTACGTGGTGGCTTGGCGGCTGTCCAACACCTTGGAGGCGGACTCTGCGTCGAGGCGTTGACAGAGGCGCTGGGTCAGGGGCGGCCGCAGGTGTTCAACACCGACCAGGGCAGCCAGTTCACCAGCGGTGAGTTCACCCGGATACTTCAGGACCACGGGGTGAAGATCAGCATGGACGGGAAGGGGCGGTACGCCGACAACATCTTCGTGGAGCGGCTGTGGCGCACGGTGAAGTACGAGGAGGTGTAGCTGAAAGCTTACGCCAGCGCCAGCGAATCCAGGAGGGAACTGGGAGCCTACTTCCGGTTCTACAACGACCAGAGACCGCATCAGGCCCCCCGATCGTGGCCGGGGGCAGGCTCTGAGCTACTGGACTCCGGCAGAGGTGTTCCACCAAACCATGAATGTCCCGGGAGAAGTGCCAAAGGAAATGAGGTGTTCACCGGAACCGGCGTTGGTATCATTGGCAGGGGCAGCGGGACTATCGTTTAATGCCACCTCGATCCTGTCCAAATGACTGGATCCACCTCAACGGCTGTGCCAGTCCATGATGGTCACCAGGTAGTGAAATCCCCGGGCCGGGGGCAGGTAGGTGATGTCGGCGGCCTACACCTGGCTGGACGATGTTAGCCTTTTCCAACAGATTGGGATAGATCCGATACCCCGGCGCCGGCCGGCTGCTGCGGGGACCACGGTAGATGGACCGCAGCCTCATGGTGCGCATCAGCCGCTGCACCCGCTTCCGGCTCACCACCATCCCCTGCCGTCCCAGCCAAGCCCTTGGGCGCCGCGACCCGTACAAGGGGTCTCCAAGTACTGCCGGTATATCTTCCGCATCAGGAACAGGTCGTCAGCGGAGATTCCCTTGGACCGATAGTACAGGGCGGTCCGGCTCACTCCCAGCAGGGTGCCTTGACGTACTATCGACGACGATGGGTGATTCCGGTCCACCATCTACCACCGCTTCCACTGGGGGCTGTACTCTGGGGCGTCCTAAGGGTCGGCAGCCTCGGCGGTAGCCCGTGCTTGGTCCGTTTCAAGTGCCGCTTCGTACTCCGGCACTGCGTTGCCGGGTGGTTCCGCCTCCATGAGGAAATCGACTGCCCGTTGCGAGGCGGTGCGGTAGATGTCCTGCATGGCTGGAACGAATTCCCGGTTGCCCTGCCAGAGTGGGAACCGGCCCAGCTGCTGGGGCAGGGCGGCAGCCAGCTCGGGTATTATGGCCGGGCCGGCATGGTCCTCTTCCGGCAGCGCCGCGACCGGGCTGGACCAGAACTCCCCGGGTTCCGGCGGCAGGGGCTCGGCGGGCAGCGTGGGCCCATCCAGGGTCTGGGCGGAGCGGCGAAACTCCGGGCCCAGCAGGTCCTCCCGGTCCATGCCCCGCATCCGGAAGATCAGGAAGGGGTCCCGGTCGAACTCCTCGCCCAGCAGCAGGTACACGGCGGCGACGTGCTTGCAGGGGTTGGACCAGTCGGGACACGAGCAGTCCGTCTCCAGGTCGTCCTGCGGGTCGGGGAACATGGACAGGCCGACGGCCCGGAAGGTGTCCTCGATGTTGTCCGGCATGCGGCCCGACAGCAGGCTGGCGGCGATGATGGGCTGTTCCGCCATGGCCGCCTGCAGGCGTTCCCAGTCCGGCGGGCCGATGGTCCGGACCTTGACGCTCACGTTGTAGGGGCGCTTGCGGGAGCCCTGCACCTTGGCCGTGACGCCGCCGGGTTGGACTTCCACGGACATGACCTGCCCCCGGCGGGCGTAGGAGCGGCCCCGGTCGAGCCGGGCTCCAATTCGGAACTCCTCCAGGGCCCGGATCCATCGCTTGGCCCACCAGCTGGAGCCGAAGGCGCCGCGCTTCGACCCGGCCCTGATGCCGCCTCTGACCTCGATTGGCTTGGTGTATACGTAGTCGTAGTCATTCATCGTCGTTCCTGTGCCGGGGAGGAGCTTGGGCTATCCTGCATCACTCCGCCGGGCCCTCAGTCCGCCGGAGTCGCGCTGAGGGCCAGTACGTCCCGGAGTTCGGCGTTGGACAGTTCGGTGAGCCACCGTTCCGAGGTGGTTCCCACCACTTGGTCGGCGGTTTCCTGCTTTATTTCGATCATGAGGTCGATGCGGTCCTCCAGCGTGCCGGCGCAGATCAGCTTGTGGACGTGGACATCCTTGGTCTGGCCGATGCGGAAGGCCCGGTCGGTGGCCTGGTTCTCCACGGCTGGGTTCCACCAACGGTCGTAATGGATCACGTGGTTGGCCCGGGGCAGGTTGAGGCCGGTGCCGCCGGCCTTGAGGGACAGGACGAACACCTGCGGACCGTCGGGTTCATCCTGGAAGCGCTGCACCATCAGGTCCCGCTGTTTCCGGGAGACGCCGCCGTGGAGGAAGGGGGTTTCCAGGCCATAGGTCTCCTGCACGTGCCGTTGCAGGATGGCTCCCATCTCGGCGAACTGGCTGAACACCAGCACCCGGTCGCCAGCGGGCAGAATCTCGTCGAGGAGCTCCTGCAGGCGGGCCAGCTTGCCGGAGCGGCCGGTGATGGCGGAGTTGTCGCCCAGCAACTGGCGGGGATGGTTGCAGGCCTGCTTGAGCTTGGTCAGGGTGTCCAGGATGGAACCCCGGCGTGCGATGCCCTCGGTGGACTCCAAGCGGGTCTCCGCTTCGCGCAGCACGGCCTCGTAGAGCGTTGCCTGCTCCCTGGTGAGGTTGCAGTACTGCTTGGTCTCGTTCTTGTCGGGCAGGTCGTCGATGATGGACCGGTCGGTCTTGAGGCGGCGCAGGATGAAGGGCCCGGTGGCCTTCTGGAGGCGGGCCGCCGCCGTTCCATCCCCGCCGGCCTGGATGGGCTGGAAGTAGTTGCGCCGGAACTCGGCTTGGGTGCCCAGGAGTCCGGGGTTCAGGAACTGCATGATGGACCAGAGGTCGCCGACATGGTTCTCCACCGGCGTGCCGGTGAGGGCGATCCGGTAGTCGGCCCGGAGTCCTTGGGCCGCCCGGGCCTGCTGGGAGGCCGGGTTTTTGATGTTCTGGGCCTCATCCAGGATGACCGCCCGCCAAGGGACGGAGGCGAGCAGTTCCCGGTCCCGGTTCATTGTGCCGTAGCTGGTGATGACCACCTGGTGGCCCTCGGCCTGTGCCCGTAAGGCAGGTCCGCGGTGGCGGTTCGGGCCGTGATGCATGAGCAGCGGCAGGTGCGGCGTGAACCTGGCAGCCTCCCGCTGCCAGTTGTTGATCACAGACGTTGGGCAGACCAGCAGGTTGGGCCGGTCGTTGCCCTGCTGGCGGTCCAGTTGCAGGGCGGCCAGGGTCTGGACCGTCTTCCCCAGGCCCATGTCATCGGCCAAGCAGGCTCCCAGCCCCCAGTTCCTCAGGAAAGCCAGCCACGAGTAGCCCAGTTGCTGGTAGGGCCGGAGTTGGCCGTCGAAATCCCCGGGGGCGTCCATCTGCTCAATATGGCCCTTCTGCTGCAGGCGTTCCAGGAGCTCTAGGAGCCAATCGTCGGCCGTCAGAGAGACGTTGTCGTCCTGGGCCCGCTGGTCGGCGTCCAGCCCGATCTGCACGACTTCCCGCAGGCTGATCTGCTGGCGGTTGCGCCAGAAATCGGCGGCGGCCCGGATGTCGTCGGCATTGATCTCCACCCACTGGCCCCGAAACCGCACCAACGGTACCTTCAGGTCGGCCAGTTCCTCCAGTTCCTGCAACGATATGGGATCATCGCCCAAGGCTATCTCCACGTCGAAGTCCACCAAGGACGCCATGGTCATGCCGGAGCCTCCCTGCATGGCCGGGGTCTTGGCCCGCGCCCGGATGCTGGGCCTGACTTTGGTGCCCTGCCGGGTCCACCAAGCCGGTAGGAGCACGCCGAAGCCGGCTTGCTGCAACGCGGCGGCCTGGCGCTCCAGGAAACCGTGGGCCTCCTCGGTGTTCATCCGGGACCCGGCAGGTTGCCTGCGCTTCAGGCTGTCAGCGATGGGCGGGCACACCGAACTGGCCTGGGCCAAGGAGCTCAGCAGGAACTCGGCGGGGTTGAAGTCCGGGTGGGGTCCGTTGACCTGATTCTTCCACACGGCCTCGGCAGGGAGCAGGAGGCTGTGGTCGTCGTGGGGCTGGAGCAGGTAGCGCAGGTACCAGTGGTCCTGCCGGATGGCCTGCGTCTCGCCGTCCGGGCTGGGTTCCGGCGGATCCTCCAGCCTGAGGCAGAGCCGGTATGGAGAGTTGGCGGCGATGGCGATGGGCCTCTGCCATTCGGCGACCTGGCGGCGGAGTTGCTGGAGCTGCGCCGGGTTGCTGTGGACCGCCGGGTTTGCTTGGCTCAGGGCCGACAGCCATGCGTCATGGGCGGAGTCGAACTGCGGTTGCGCCAGATTGTCGGGTCCAGTGCCGGCGCGTGCCAGGTGGTCGACCAAGGCCGTTATGAACTCCCGGAGGACGGCTTGGGCCGGGATGTCTGGCGGTTCGGTGGTTGCTGTGCCGGTGAGCGCCCTGGCCGACGCCGGCATCAGTCCGGCCAGCTCGGCCAGCCGGCGTGCCTCCTCGCCGATGAACACCGGAATCCATGCCGCCAGGGTCTGCCCGCCGCGTTGGGACAGCCCGGGCAGAAACTGTTGACGGGCCGTCAGGGAGACTGCCAGCCGCAGGGCGTGTGTCCAGTAGGACAGATCTGTTCCGATGGCGACGCCGGGTTTCAGGACCCGCCGCTGGTGGCACGTCTTCAGCAGCGAAACGGCTTGCTCCGGCGTCAGCCGGAGTGCTGATACGGTCCATGGCCTGGTGCGCGGCTTGGCTCGGGACTTGGGCATGGGACCGGCCATGGGGCTCGATGGCGCGGGTGCCTCGCCCCGGCTGGGCAGCCAGGCGATTGCGCCGGTGAAGCCGTTGTCGCCCGTTTCGAGACCGACCGCCTCGGCCAGAAGTTGGACTGGGGCGCAGTAGGGGTGTTTCCCATCCGTCTGACGGGCGGGCGACGCAAGGTGTGCCTCGGAGTCCTCGCCCCAGAGGACGAGGTCTCCTTCGACTTGAGCGGCGTGCAGGATGAGCATGGCGTTGTCCAATGCTGTGTGTGGATGAGTGTGGATTATGGAGAGGTGGTTTGGCAAGGGCTGGCTGGAAGTTGATAACAGTGTCGAAAATCAGGGTCATTAGGACAGTGGTATTCACGAACATCAGGACACTCTGAACACCCTTGATTTGGACTTGTATCAGGTCGCAGAGGAGAGGTGGTCGAGATCAGGGGTAACCACCACGTTGGAGAGGGTACCAAACTCCACGTCAATTCTGGCGGGCGCGGTTTCGCCGTCCGAATGTTTTTGGAGGGTTCCCCAGAGGCGCGGTCCCACGTAGGTGGTGTTCTGCCCCAGATCTATGGGCGCAGGGGTGTTTTCATCGTTCTGGTTCCCGCCACTTTGCGCAGGGGCGGGCGGCGCGAAGACCGCGGTGGGCGTCTCTGTCACGGGTGCAGGAGTCTGGGTTGGCGTCGCTCCAGTCAGAGCCGGAGACGTTGTCTGGGTCAGGGCTTGGGTCGCTTCCGGCCTGTCCGTGGGTTCAGGAGAGCCGGGGGGCCTGGCCGGCGTCGCGTTTGGTGCGGCAGTGGGGGCCTCCTACGGCGTAACTGTGGATGCTGGCGCAGCTACCAGAGTCGGGGCCCGTTCCGCAGGGACCGTCTTCTCTCCTCCCGGTGCCGGCGTCGCCCCGGAGCAGTCCGTCAGGGCCAGGAGGACTATCAGGGCCGCCAGCAGGGTGTGTCTCTGCACGTTCTTAGCCGTTGCTCCGAAGGATATGCCTTGATTTTACCCCCGGCTCTGGCTTTTCCGCTGCTCCTCGGGTCATCTCAGGAGACTTTCCGGGGGAGCTGTGTACCTGGGCATGTAGACCCTTGAGGGTCGGGGAGTTGGCTGGTATCGTCGTGGTAGCGGCAACGGGTCCAGGGGTCGCCGAAGGGTCCCTCCACGCGGCCCACTCTGCCGCCGCCATTGACACCCTGCCCCTCGTCTTGTGTCCAGAATCGCATTGACTGGGTCGTGAAGATGGATGAAAAATCTCTCGGTGTCCTCTACCTTGTTGTCGCTGAGGACGAGTACGGTGAATGTCCGCTCGGACACTCCCGGCGCGAAATAAAGGGTCCCGGATGCGTCGATGAAGTCGATGCCGTCCGGGTCGGCGGTTACATCCTGGGTCCTGTATTTCACCGAAACGGTCTGCGCTGAGGTCTCGCTCAGTATGACCTTCACCGGGTGGTTCAGCCGGCCTGTTTCCAGCTCGTCGACGCTGTGGTTGATGAATTCGAGTTCCACGGTCGGGAGGCTCTAGAAATGCGGATGGAAAGCCTTGGTTGAGAAGAGGGCTTTAGGCAGAAAGGCCGGCGTCAGCAACGCCAGGAGCCAAATCTGACCGAGCCGGATTGCGCCAAATATGGCTGCTGCACTGCCGGTGTCGGCGCAGGCGGCACGGTCGCCGGTGGCAGCGCCACCTATATCGCCCGTCAAACCGGCTTTGCCCGCCACCAGTGTCACGTTGGCCACCGTGGCCGCCAGGTACAACTGGAACCGGGTCTTGGCCCGCCCGAAGTAGCGGGCCTGCCGGATTCCCAGTTGCACCAGCCGGGCCAGACGGTGCACCACCACCACCCGCCGCCTGCGGTACCCGGCAAAGGCCTCGCTCTGCTGCAGGGCGCGGGCCTGCTGCAACAGGGCCTCCTGCGGGTGCAGTTGCACCGTTCGTCCCTTCCCGGACGACCCGGCCACGCATTGAGGGAGCAGCGGGCAGGCCCCACACACTGCTGCATCGAACTGGAAGGCTTGCAACCTGTGAGTCCGTCACGTGGAATCGGTCCGCGTCCCCGCCGGCAGCAGCTTCCGGGTAACCTGACCCGCCGGACAGGTGCAGGTTGCCGCCTCCAGGTCAATCGCCTCCAGGTCAATCGCCTCCAGGTCAATCGCCTCCAGGTCAATCGCCTCCAGGTCAATCGCCTCCAGGTCAATCGCCTCCAGGTCAATCGCCTCCAGGTCAATCGCCTCCAGGTCAATCGCCTCCAGGTCAATCGCCTCCAGGTCAATCGCCTCCAGGTCAATCGCCTCCAGGTCAATCCGGAAGTCATCCTTGGGGAAGTGCTTACGGTTGGGGCGTCCCGGCACCCGGGCAATCAGGGTGCGTCCGGCGTCGGCGAAGGCCAGCCTAGTATCGCCGTCGCCATAGGCGGCATCGGCCAAGGTCTCCTCCACCGGCACACCGGTGTTGGCCTCACTCCGTTCCACCAGTTCCAAGGCCCCCAGGTTGTCTGGAGCGTTGCCGGGCAACACGTCCACGGCGGTGATCAACTGGGAGTCAGTGTCCACCACAATCGCCGCCTTGTGCCCGTCGAACCGCCGACGGCTGCTCTTGTGGCCGTGGCGCATCTCTGGGTCATGCACCGACACCATCCGGTCCCTGCTCACCCCGTCCTTGAGGTCAATCCCCTCGCCGGTGCGCTCCACATCCTGGAGCAGCAACTGCCCCAGCAACTCCGCCGCCGCCACGATGCCCTGCCGCTCAGGGCTGCCCTCCGCCAGTGCCTCCTGCGCCTGCCGCGCTGCCTCCAACAGACGGTCCGCGTCAGCCACAATCGTGGCCAGCAGCCTCCGCCGCTCCCGCCTGTCGGACCAGTCGATGGCCGACTCTCCCTTGATGCTGGATCCCAGGTACCGCCCGTACCCCCGGGCCTCGGCCCATTTCCTCACGGTGGACCTCTCCACCGCTGCCAGCGCCCGCAGCAGCTTGACGATCCCGTCCGCCAGCAGGTTGCAGGTGTCCCTCACGGCGCCCCGCCCCAGGATATTCGTCGTGTCCAGCGCCACCCGCATGCCACGCTTTTTCAGGTAGCCCGACTCCCGGGCCAAGCGCAGGCTGGACTCGAACACCGCCCGCACCTTGTCGTGCAGGATCAACTGGGCCCGGAACACCTGCAGCGTGCTCTTGGCGAAGGGCCGGTCCTCTATCTCGATGCCCAGGGCCACCTTCCAGCGGATGTCGAAGTCGGCCCTGGCCTTGGCCTCGGCGTCGCTCACCTTGTCGTGAGTCTGCAGCAGCAGCGCCGTGGCCAGCAGGCTGGGCGGCACGCTGTCGCGGCCATTGTCGGCGCAGTAGAACCCGGCGAAGTCGGAGTCCCGGAACAGTTGGCCTCGCAACGATGCCAGCAGGCCGTAGAAGGTGTCCTTACCCACGTGGTCCAGGTACAGCCGGTCCGCCTCCCAGAGGCCCCTCTGCTCCGATCGCTCTCCCAGCACTGCTATCCCTCGCTATGCTTGATGCCCCCGAGTATAGCCGCTCACCAGGCTCAAGCCACTTTCCGGCCAGCTTCCTAATATTACAACGACAGTTCACGGAGGGATGTTCCGCGCCGCCCTCCGGGCGTCTCGGCGTTTGGCGTGAGAGCGGCTGGCCCGATGGTTGCGTAACTGCTCCGCCTCCAGCAACCGCAGCAACTCCTCAGCACCCAACCGCTCCCGGGGCAGCATCTCGCGCACCACACGGTACACCTGCGGCCTGCTGACCCGGGGCATCTTTTTCCCCCCAAACCTGTTGCAGGCTCAACAGGAAGGCCCCCGCCACCAGGCACAGCGCAATGTGATGATGCCAGCCCGCCCAGGTGCGGGTCTCGTACTCGTCCAGCCCCACGTCGCTCTTCTCCGTCTCGAACTCCGTCTCGATGCGCCACCTGGAACCGCCCACGTAGGCCAGCGTCTCCAGAGGAGTGTCCCCGGGAGCGTTGGACAGGTAGTAGCGGGGCTCGCTGCCGTCCAGGTTCCGGCGCCAGATGGCCCAGTGGATTTCGCCAGGCCTCCGCCGGCTGGTTGGCCGCACCCTTTGGGCACTGAACATATAAGTCCGCGGCCCCTGGGAACCCTGGGCCACCGTTATCTCCCGCCAGGCATCCTCCGGCAATTCAGCACCGCGCTCCGCCAGGGTGCGTCGCTGCCCGCTCCGCAGCCTGGGCTTGCGGGGACGCCCGAATCCCTGGTATGCCGGGCTGGTCCACTCGGGATCCACCGGCCAAAAAGTGAAGTTCCCCGGAACGTCCAGGACGTAACGCAGCCCCAAGGCCGCCAAGCCGTCCCGGAAGGACGGCGACATCCCGAAGGCGTCGTCCCCGGCCACCCATCCCGCCCTCAGATGGCCCCGCGCCAAGGCCCGCTGCAGCAGTTCCAGGGCCAACTCCGTCTTCGACCGGTACCGGCGCTTATCCTCCGGAACCCCAGCCGCCGCACAGCGGGCATCGTCCGATGTCCAACTCTCCGGCAGGCAGAGCCCCTGGTCCACCAGCGCCCGGCCCAAGGGACTGACATACGCCAAGAACATCCCTGCCTGGCAGTTGGCCACCTTGCCCAACCTGCCACAGTACTGCCGGGCCACCCCCGCCGACTTCAGCCCCTGCTTGGGGAAGTCGCTGCCGTCCAGCACCCACACCGCCTCAGAATGTCCCAGCCGGGGCGCCAGATACTCCTGGAGGCGTCCCATCACCGCGTCGTCATCCCAGGGGGCGGCGGTGAGGAAGCGCTGCATGGCCCGGGCCGGGACCCCCACTGATTCGGAGAGATTCTCGGCGTTGCGCCGGTCCTGAGACTGCACCAGGAGGGCCCGGAGATAGTTCCGGCTGTGGTCCCGCGACTCCCTGCGCCCGAACAGCGGAGCGAAGAAGGAATGAAACTCGCCAAAGGCCTCGTACACCCGCTCAAATGCCGCCGCATCCATCTCCCAACCCCACCTTCCAAGCCTCCCTCAGCTAGCTGGTCACTTTATCACACCAACTGTCGTTGTAATACTAGGCCATCGTGAGCATCACGGACAACGACGACCCCGCCGTAACGGCGAGCTTCGGGAGTGCCACCTACAGCGTGGCCGAGAGCGACGACGCCGACACCACCGAAGTGACGGAGAACGAGGTCACGGCGACGGTGACCCTGAGCGCCGACCCGGAGCGGACGGTGACCATATCGCTCAGCAAGACCGACCAGGGTGGGGCCACCAGCGCCGACTACTCGGGCGTTCCCGCCGATGTCACCTTCAACAGCGGTGACACCTCCAAGACCTTCACCTTCACGGCGACCCACGACACCGTGGACGACGACGGCGAAAACGTCAAACTTACGTTCGGGACGCTGCCCGCAGGAGTTGGCGAGGGCACCACCAACGAGACGGTGGTATCGATCAACGACGACGACGTGCCGGAGGTCACCGTCAGCTACGGAGCGAGCACCTACACGGTGGCCGAGGGAGGAACGGTCACGGTCAAGGTGAAACTGAGCGCGGACCCGGAGCGGACCGTTGAGGTGCCCATAGTCCAAGAACCGTTTGACGGAGCGAGCTCGGCTGACTATTCCGGAGTACCCGCCACGGTGACCTTCAACGCCGGGGACACGGAGAAGACCTTCACCTTCAGCGCCACCCAAGAAACAGTGGACGACGACGGAGAGAAGGTGAAGCTCACCTTCGGCACCCTGCCCACTCGGGTGGCCTCAACCGGGCCGTCTCAAGCCATCGTGAGCATCACCGACAACGACGACCCCGCCGTAACGGCGAGCTTCAGGAGCGGCACCTACGCGGTGGCCGAGAGCGACGATGCCGACACCAGCAATGTGACGGAGAACGAGGTCGCCATCACGGTGACCCTGAGCGCCGACCCGGAGCGGACGGTGACGATATCGCTCAGCAAGGCCGATCAGGATGGGGAGAGCAGCGCAGACTACTCGGGAGTACCGGGCACCGTCGTATTCACCAGCGGCGACACCTCCGAATCGTTCACCTTCGCGGCCACGGCCGACGACGGGGAGAGCGTCAAGCTCAGCTTCGGCACCCTGCCCACCGGAGTGACCGGCGGCACCACCACGGATACCGTAATCTCAATCGACGATGATGACGTGGCAACGGTGACCGCCACCTTCGCAAAGGCCGCCCACACCGTCGAGGAGGCCGACGACGCCGACACCCCGGACGTCAAGGAGAACTAGGCAACCATCACAGTCGTCCTCTCAGCCGACCCACAGAGACAGGTGGTGATACCACTCACCAAAACCGAGCAGCTCACCACAACCGCCGCCGACTACTCCGGCGTTCCGGAGACCCTCACGTTCGAGAGCGGAGACACCGAGAAGACCTTCACGTTCACAGCCATCGACGACGAAGACGACAACTGGGAGAGCGTCAAGATAACCCTGGGCACCCTGCCCGCAGGAGTCTCAGAGGGAACCAACGGGGGGACCATCGTCTCCATCACAGACGACGAACTCAGCGTCGACGAACAGAAGGCCTGCGACGACGCCGCCGTCTGGTGCGCCAAGGTGAAGTTCGCTATGTCGACCTCGAACGACCACGGGAGAAAGATGGGATTGGGCTATCACCCAACCCAGGACCCCTACACCTACCCCAATTCGTCACTGAAGGAAGACAACTTCACCTTCCGCGGCAGGAACTACCGGGCCTGGTACGTCCTGACCTGGCCCGGCGTGGACCCCGCCACCGAACCCAGGCCCCAGTTCGGCATCCCGGAACGCTCCCGGTTCAGCGTCCATATCGGAGAGGGAACCCGCAACGAAGCAACCGGGGGAGAGAGGCCCACTACGAGGATTGGACCCTCCATATCGACGGCACAGAGCTCCGGTTCACCGACACCGAAGCCCACAACCAAGGCGCATTCGTCTGGCTGGACATAGACTTCCACGAACTGTACAAGACCTGGGAGGACGACACAGAGTACTCAATATGGCTCGAAGAGACACCCCTCAGCGAACGGAAAGAACGGCCAGCCACAACACCCTCTTCGCCCAGGTACCTCAGAATCCAGAGCATGGACCAACTGCTGGTCGTGAACTGGAAGGAACCACCCAACGACGGGAACTCGCAACCGACCGAGTACAAGGTCCAGTGGAAGGAGAACGCAGAGAACATAGACGAAAACGGCGAGAAAATCGTCGCCCTCAATGAAGGGTACACAGGCGCCCTCACCTTCATACCCGGCCTGCAGAACATGACAGTCTATGCCGTCCGGATAATCGCCGTGAACGGCGAGGGCGACAGCCCGCCCTCAGACATACACTTCGGGATGCCCCAACCGCATACCCCGGAGCTGACCGAAAGCACGGTCAACGCCGACACACTCACCATGACCTACGACACGAATCTCGATACCAATTCACCACCCAGCAAGGACCATTTCTGGGTATCGGTGAACGGAGGGCTGAGGACAATCACCGGAATCTCCATATCCGCAGGGATGTCACGCTCACGCTTGAGTCCGGCCTTGTAATCCAAGACAAGGTGAACGTCCGCTACTTGGCACCCCTCGACTCCAGCAACATGGCGATCAAGGACAGCCACGGACACTACGCCGAATCATGCGACTTCTGCATCAAGGTCACCAACAACACCGACGCAGGCAAACCGCTGACCGCGACCTTCATAGGCCTGCCAACAAACCACGAGGGTCCAGAAGGCGAGATCACGTTCAACATCCAATTCAGCGAGCCCGTCTGGGTCTAAAGGGGACCGCCCAGGGCTCACCTGCTCGAGGTTAAGGACGGCACTGTCACCAGCGCCTGGTGGCTGGAGGGAGACACCACAAACTGGGAGATAGTGGTCAACCCCGCAGGAACCGGCGACGTCAAGGTGACCTTGCCCGCAGGAACCGGCCCAGACGGACACAGGCCCTGTAGTGCCATGAGCGTCCCGTGCGCCAGCGGAGGAAGGCCGGTTGAGGAGACGATAACCGCGACCATCGAAGGTAGCAGCGATCAGGCCAACCAGAGGAACGAACGAAGGTCCAGCGAGCAACCACCCGAGGGAAACCAGCAGAGCAACACAGCCCAGAAACAGGAAACCAACGAGCCGGCAACCGGCTCCCCGTCCATACAGGGAACCCTCCAGGTCGGGGAAACCCTCACGGCCAACACCAAGAACGTGAGCGACGCCGACGGCCTGACAGCCAGGGTGTTCACCCACCAGTGGCGGGCGGCCGGCTTTGACGTCCAAGGCTCCACCAGCGCAACCTACACACTCACAGCGAGCAATGAGGGAGCAACCATCCAAGTAAGAGTGTACTTCACCGACGACCTCGGGAACCCAGAGACGCGCACCAGCGAACCGTACGGGCCCGTCGCAGCACAGCCAGAGGACACGCAGCCACCCGCACCAGAACCCGCACAGTCACAAGAGCCAGAAGCACCCGCGCAGGAAACGGCGCCGGAACCTCCCAACGAACCCACCAACCTGCAGGCGACCGTGAACCCTGACGGGTCCGTCACCCTCACCTGGAACGCACCCGACGACGACACCGTAACCGGGTACCTGGTCCTCAGGCGTCGTCCGCAGATGGATGAGGACACCCTGATGGTGTACGTGGAGGATACCGGCAGCACAGCCACGACCTACACGGACACGGACACCACGCCCGGAACCCGGCACCTGTACCGGGGGAAAGCAGTCAACTCCGCTGGAGCGGGAGAAAGGTCCAATGTCGTCCGCGCCACGCCGTAGAACGTCAAAGGATGGACAGGCAGGCAAAAATAGGGGCCGGCTCGCACCGGCCCTTTTTTCGTCAGTAGAGCAAATGACATATACGATATAACCGTATCATGTAATAGAAACCAGGCGACAGGCAGGCAAAGAAAAAGTATTCCCGACGTGTGTTGGTATAGGGGTTGGAATAGTGGTGGGTAGCGAACGATGTGCTGTCGTGAGGTGTGGTGATGGCTCAACCGAGGGTTTACCGGGACGGGATGCAGTGTCCCGGTTTTAGGGCAGCCCAAGCATTCACGACAGGCGCCATCCAGCTTCTTTTGACGGCGGTTCAGTTGCTCCTTGCGTCCCAGCGCCGCCTCAATTCCCTCCTCAACGCGGCGGCGGCGCACCCGTTCCACCGTCGCACTGCCGATCTGGAGGGACCGGGCAACATCCTCGCCCCTCATGGCCCCATCCCCTTGGGACTCATCGCTGAGGAGCAGGATGCGGGCGACAGAAAACCCCACCCATCAATCACTTTGAAGTTGTTGGTCTACAGGGCGGTCTTGATTGTAAAATCGTTTGTGGGTTGAACACCCGTGATTTTGTGCTTCGTCTGTGAGGAGGTTTACCCATGCAGTCCGCCGACCTCAACCTTACTGCCACTGTAACGGGACACCAGCGGTTCCTGTTCATCAAACTCCCGGCGGGCGACGCGGACGCCGGTCTTGCCGAGTCTATGGGACGCCTCGGGGATGACATGGAGAACATGCACCACATGGACGGGCCACCTTCGGAGGAGGCGTTCCGGCGAGGGCGGTTCCAGATTTTGAGGGCGGAGCCGACCATGAGCCGGGAGCAGGACCTGTCCCACCCGGCAGTGATGGATGCCCATGGCTTAATCCGGCTGGAGGCGGAGACTTCCGAGCCGCTTCTGAGGTACGAGGAAGACCTGCGGGCGTTGCTGAATCCTGTTGGCGGTAGCGTGGAGACGCTGTCCGGCGTACAAAGGCCTCGCAGCTATACCAGCCACGCCATGACCCAATACGCTTATGCTCGGGCCCAACAGCCCGGCCCTGGAAGCCTTCATCCCATGGGCGTGGTGACGCCGATGAACAAGAATGCCGCATGGTGGAATATGGATTGGATGCACCGGGAAAGCTTCTTTCTGCCCCGGTACGGCGCGAAGGAAGAAATGGTAGTAAAAGGCCACGCGCTGGCGGCGGACGCGGGCATTGCTTGCATCACTCGACGATTGGTGCACGCTCCCGAAGGGTACGGCAAGCAAGGAAGCTATGACTTTGTGGGGTACTTCGAGTTTGCCGAAGCCGACGCGTCCACGTTCAGTGCGGTGATGGCGGCCTTGCGATACGCTGAGCAGAACCCGGAGTGGGCTTACATCAGCGAAGGCCCGGAGTGGTGGGGTCGAAGGGTCGGGGAACCCGCGGGACTTTGGGGGAAGCAGTAACCCCGACCCCGCTGGGTATGCCTGCCGTGGCCCTTGTGCTACAGGCCATAAGCCGCCGGACGTTTTCTCCACATCAAGCAGACTCTTTCAACAAGCCCATTCCGACAGTAGCCCCAACCCGCGGTCATCTGAGGGCGGCGACGGCGATGTAGCGACCGTCGTGGTAAGTGCTCCAGGTTGGTCCTGCCGAAAGTACCCCGCATGACCGCCCGCCGGTCAGTAGCCTGGCTTGCAGCCTTGCTGGCGGTCGCCCTGATCGCAGGGGCGGTGCTGGCCCAGATGGCGCAGTCCCAGTCCTCCCTCACGGCCCACTGCGGAAGCCTGCCGGAACGCCGAGGAGAGCAACGAACACTGGCGGCGCGCCATCAATCAGGGGGGTATGGGTGATAGCGTGCAGACCCGGCGAGGCGGTCTCCCAACTGAGGCATGAAACCGGAGCGGTCGCGCCCTTGTATGAGTACCGGTTCAACACACTCCCCACCACTGGTGGGCCAAGCAATACGCCGACGCCGATACCTGTTGCCACCCCGGCCGCACCTACGACACTGCCACATGACCAACGTCGAGTCTTACGACGTGGAATTATTGATGGAAGACGACTGGGTGGCCTTGTCGTCCCAAGCTCCGGTGAATGGGGTCAGCATATCGTTCGATGGGTCCAGCGCGACTGTCAGCGGCCTGCTGCCGGACTACGTCCGGTACATCTTCCTTGTGCGCGCTCGAAACGCGGCGGGTGTGTCTGGATGGGAAGCCGCTCTCATCTTGTCTTAGGGCAGATCGACAATTGGGCTAAAATCGACTGAGGCAAGAGTGTTGAGGCTAAGCAGTAGGGGGTAGAGTGTTACCCAAGCAGGGAAGTGTGGTGGCGGGAACTTGCGTGAGTCAATACGAGATCAGCGCCAGCCAATGGCGCCGGATGGAAGGCCTCTTGCCGGGGTGTCCATGTTCAGTGCAGGTTCAGTGGAAGTTACGCCCAAGAGCAACCGGAATTTCGTGAACGGCGTTTTGTGGGTGCTGTGCAGTGGCGCTCCCGGGGTGGGCCTAGCACCAAGATTCATCTGGTGGCCGATGCCAGGGGCGGGCCAATGCGCTTTGCCCTCACCGGAGGTCAAAGGGGGCCATCACCGTCATACCGCCCAAGTCAAACCATAATAAGATTGGGTAGCGCGTAAAGCTGGGAATTAAAATCTGTTGCTATTGGAGTGAGATATGGTATCCGACCAAAATGTCGAGGTTGCGGTGCTGGGTGGCGGATGCTTCTGGTGCGTCGAGGCTGTTTTTACCGAGATCGCTGGGGTGACAGCGGTCACATCCGGATATTCCGGAGGTCATAAGGTTAATCCCAACTACTATGAGGTGTGCAGTGAGAAGACCGGGCATGCCGAGGTAGTGCAGGTAGAATTCGACCCCAGCCAGATTGCTTTCTGGGAAATACTTGAGCTGTTCTTCGCCACTCACGACCCCACCACTCTCAATCGTCAGGGGGCGGACAGGGGCGCACGATACCGCTCGGTGATCCTCTACACAACCGAGTCCCAGAATAACCAGGCAGTAAAATTCATCAAGGCGTTGGATGCGTCAGGAACCGAAAATGGGCCGGTGGTAACCGAGGTTGCCCCTTTCGAGGTATTCTATCCTGCGGAAGCCGAGCACCAGCTTTTTTACCTGAACAACCCTGGCAGTATGTATTGCCAGATAGTAATCAGCCCTAAGGTTGCCAAGGTGCGGCAGAAGTTTTCATCCAAGCTTCGTTAGTACTGCAGCAGCAGATCAACAAAGTAGAACAAGCCATTGCTTGGTGATGAGGTGAGGCGGTGGCTGTTGGTAGAGACGAGGTGTCGGAAGCCTGCCGAGGTGGTCTGGGCGGTCTGCCGCCGGAATCCGGACGGGAACGAGCCCCGCTACTACCTGTCCAACGCCCCGGAGGACACACCCTTGGACACGCTGGCTTACGTGGGCGGGTCAAGATGCCGCATTGAAACCGAATTCGAGACCGAAAAGAGCGACGTGGGACTGGACGAGTAAGAGACCCGCACCTGGGCCGGCTGGAATCACCATATCGCTCTGTGCCTGCTGGGCGTGGCTTTCCTGCTGAGTTCGCAGCAGGAATGGGAAAAAGATGCCCCGGATCACCCGCCCGCAAGTGTACCGGGTGGTGCGTGAGATGCTGCCCCGGGAGAGTTCCGGGCCGTATGAGTTGCCGCGATGGCTGGAATGGACGCAGCTACGCAACGAGCGAGACTCTCCTACCAAACCGTTATAGACTACGCAGGCAGGCCTCAGGCACCCCTCCTTGAAACCGACGCTGTAATACTGGGGCTGTACTCTGGGGCGTCCTAAGGGTCGGCGGCCTCGGCGGTAGCCCGTGCTTGGTCCGTTTCAAGTGCCGCTTCGTACTCCGGCACTGCGTTGCCGGGTGGTTCCGCCTCCATGAGGAAATCGACTGCCCGTTGCGAGGCGGTGCGGTAGATGTCCTGCATGGCTGGAACGAATTCCCGGTTGCCCTGCCAGAGTGGGAACCGGCCCAGCTGCTGGGGCAGGGCGGCAGCCAGCTCGGGTATTATGGCCGGGCCGGCATGGTCCTCTTCCGGCAGCGCCGCGACCGGGCTGGACCAGAACTCCCCGGGTTCCGGCGGCAGGGGCTCGGCGGGCAGCGTGGGCCCATCCAGGGTCTGGGCGGAGCGGCGAAACTCCGGGCCCAGCAGGTCCTCCCGGTCCATGCCCCGCATCCGGAAGATCAGGAAGGGGTCCCGGTCGAACTCCTCGCCCAGCAGCAGGTACACGGCGGCGACGTGCTTGCAGGGGTTGGACCAGTCGGGACACGAGCAGTCCGTCTCCAGGTCGTCCTGCGGGTCGGGGAACATGGACAGGCCGACGGCCCGGAAGGTGTCCTCGATGTTGTCCGGCATGCGGCCCGACAGCAGGCTGGCGGCGATGATGGGCTGTTCCGCCATGGCCGCCTGCAGGCGTTCCCAGTCCGGCGGGCCGATGGTCCGGACCTTGACGCTCACGTTGTAGGGGCGCTTGCGGGAGCCCTGCACCTTGGCCGTGACGCCGCCGGGTTGGACTTCCACGGACATGACCTGCCCCCGGCGGGCGTAGGAGCGGCCCCGGTCGAGCCGGGCTCCAATTCGGAACTCCTCCAGGGCCCGGATCCATCGCTTGGCCCACCAGCTGGAGCCGAAGGCGCCGCGCTTCGACCCGGCCCTGATGCCGCCTCTGACCTCGATTGGCTTGGTGTATACGTAGTCGTAGTCATTCATCGTCGTTCCTGTGCCGGGGAGGAGCTTGGGCTATCCTGCATCACTCCGCCGGGCCCTCAGTCCGCCGGAGTCGCGCTGAGGGCCAGTACGTCCCGGAGTTCGGCGTTGGACAGTTCGGTGAGCCACCGTTCCGAGGTGGTTCCCACCACTTGGTCGGCGGTTTCCTGCTTTATTTCGATCATGAGGTCGATGCGGTCCTCCAGCGTGCCGGCGCAGATCAGCTTGTGGACGTGGACATCCTTGGTCTGGCCGATGCGGAAGGCCCGGTCGGTGGCCTGGTTCTCCACGGCTGGGTTCCACCAACGGTCGTAATGGATCACGTGGTTGGCCCGGGGCAGGTTGAGGCCGGTGCCGCCGGCCTTGAGGGACAGGACGAACACCTGCGGACCGTCGGGTTCATCCTGGAAGCGCTGCACCATCAGGTCCCGCTGTTTCCGGGAGACGCCGCCGTGGAGGAAGGGGGTTTCCAGGCCATAGGTCTCCTGCACGTGCCGTTGCAGGATGGCTCCCATCTCGGCGAACTGGCTGAACACCAGCACCCGGTCGCCAGCGGGCAGAATCTCGTCGAGGAGCTCCTGCAGGCGGGCCAGCTTGCCGGAGCGGCCGGTGATGGCGGAGTTGTCGCCCAGCAACTGGCGGGGATGGTTGCAGGCCTGCTTGAGCTTGGTCAGGGTGTCCAGGATGGAACCCCGGCGTGCGATGCCCTCGGTGGACTCCAAGCGGGTCTCCGCTTCGCGCAGCACGGCCTCGTAGAGCGTTGCCTGCTCCCTGGTGAGGTTGCAGTACTGCTTGGTCTCGTTCTTGTCGGGCAGGTCGTCGATGATGGACCGGTCGGTCTTGAGGCGGCGCAGGATGAAGGGCCCGGTGGCCTTCTGGAGGCGGGCCGCCGCCGTTCCATCCCCGCCGGCCTGGATGGGCTGGAAGTAGTTGCGCCGGAACTCGGCTTGGGTGCCCAGGAGTCCGGGGTTCAGGAACTGCATGATGGACCAGAGGTCGCCGACATGGTTCTCCACCGGCGTGCCGGTGAGGGCGATCCGGTAGTCGGCCCGGAGTCCTTGGGCCGCCCGGGCCTGCTGGGAGGCCGGGTTTTTGATGTTCTGGGCCTCATCCAGGATGACCGCCCGCCAAGGGACGGAGGCGAGCAGTTCCCGGTCCCGGTTCATTGTGCCGTAGCTGGTGATGACCACCTGGTGGCCCTCGGCCTGTGCCCGTAAGGCAGGTCCGCGGTGGCGGTTCGGGCCGTGATGCATGAGCAGCGGCAGGTGCGGCGTGAACCTGGCAGCCTCCCGCTGCCAGTTGTTGATCACAGACGTTGGGCAGACCAGCAGGTTGGGCCGGTCGTTGCCCTGCTGGCGGTCCAGTTGCAGGGCGGCCAGGGTCTGGACCGTCTTCCCCAGGCCCATGTCATCGGCCAAGCAGGCTCCCAGCCCCCAGTTCCTCAGGAAAGCCAGCCACGAGTAGCCCAGTTGCTGGTAGGGCCGGAGTTGGCCGTCGAAATCCCCGGGGGCGTCCATCTGCTCAATATGGCCCTTCTGCTGCAGGCGTTCCAGGAGCTCTAGGAGCCAATCGTCGGCCGTCAGAGAGACGTTGTCGTCCTGGGCCCGCTGGTCGGCGTCCAGCCCGATCTGCACGACTTCCCGCAGGCTGATCTGCTGGCGGTTGCGCCAGAAATCGGCGGCGGCCCGGATGTCGTCGGCATTGATCTCCACCCACTGGCCCCGAAACCGCACCAACGGTACCTTCAGGTCGGCCAGTTCCTCCAGTTCCTGCAACGATATGGGATCATCGCCCAAGGCTATCTCCACGTCGAAGTCCACCAAGGACGCCATGGTCATGCCGGAGCCTCCCTGCATGGCCGGGGTCTTGGCCCGCGCCCGGATGCTGGGCCTGACTTTGGTGCCCTGCCGGGTCCACCAAGCCGGTAGGAGCACGCCGAAGCCGGCTTGCTGCAACGCGGCGGCCTGGCGCTCCAGGAAACCGTGGGCCTCCTCGGTGTTCATCCGGGACCCGGCAGGTTGCCTGCGCTTCAGGCTGTCAGCGATGGGCGGGCACACCGAACTGGCCTGGGCCAAGGAGCTCAGCAGGAACTCGGCGGGGTTGAAGTCCGGGTGGGGTCCGTTGACCTGATTCTTCCACACGGCCTCGGCAGGGAGCAGGAGGCTGTGGTCGTCGTGGGGCTGGAGCAGGTAGCGCAGGTACCAGTGGTCCTGCCGGATGGCCTGCGTCTCGCCGTCCGGGCTGGGTTCCGGCGGATCCTCCAGCCTGAGGCAGAGCCGGTATGGAGAGTTGGCGGCGATGGCGATGGGCCTCTGCCATTCGGCGACCTGGCGGCGGAGTTGCTGGAGCTGCGCCGGGTTGCTGTGGACCGCCGGGTTTGCTTGGCTCAGGGCCGACAGCCATGCGTCATGGGCGGAGTCGAACTGCGGTTGCGCCAGATTGTCGGGTCCAGTGCCGGCGCGTGCCAGGTGGTCGACCAAGGCCGTTATGAACTCCCGGAGGACGGCTTGGGCCGGGATGTCTGGCGGTTCGGTGGTTGCTGTGCCGGTGAGCGCCCTGGCCGACGCCGGCATCAGTCCGGCCAGCTCGGCCAGCCGGCGTGCCTCCTCGCCGATGAACACCGGAATCCATGCCGCCAGGGTCTGCCCGCCGCGTTGGGACAGCCCGGGCAGAAACTGTTGACGGGCCGTCAGGGAGACTGCCAGCCGCAGGGCGTGTGTCCAGTAGGACAGATCTGTTCCGATGGCGACGCCGGGTTTCAGGACCCGCCGCTGGTGGCACGTCTTCAGCAGCGAAACGGCTTGCTCCGGCGTCAGCCGGAGTGCTGATACGGTCCATGGCCTGGTGCGCGGCTTGGCTCGGGACTTGGGCATGGGACCGGCCATGGGGCTCGATGGCGCGGGTGCCTCGCCCCGGCTGGGCAGCCAGGCGATTGCGCCGGTGAAGCCGTTGTCGCCCGTTTCGAGACCGACCGCCTCGGCCAGAAGTTGGACTGGGGCGCAGTAGGGGTGTTTCCCATCCGTCTGACGGGCGGGCGACGCAAGGTGTGCCTCGGAGTCCTCGCCCCAGAGGACGAGGTCTCCTTCGACTTGAGCGGCGTGCAGGATGAGCATGGCGTTGTCCAATGCTGTGTGTGGATGAGTGTGGATTATGGGGCGACGCGGGTGTGGAGCACGTTATCATGGTCGTTAGGAACACTGTCCGTTTTGCCGGCCCCCATTACAGAAGTGATTCCCTCGAAAGCGATCCGGTCAAACTTGGCCTCGCTCAGATTGGCCAACTTGTCTATCACCAACTCGTTGATTTCGCGGCGGCTGTATTGGACGCCGCACTGGCCAAACTTGATGTTCTTTCGGACAAAAACTTCAATGCCAACGCCAGGTTGGATTCCGAGGACATGGTGGGTGGTGTCGGAGATTTTGGGGTTGCGCTGCAGGTCCGATGCAAGGTCAAAGATATACAGGTCGCTGAATTCCTTGGCGGCTTGTTGTCGGAACAAAAACATCCTGCCGAGAATCCAGATATGCCCGACTTTTAATGAATGCAACAATTCCGTCTTCGGCCAGCCGGTCCGACTCCCAGCGTGTGAACCGCTTGTACATATCGTACTGCTTGGTCTTCTGCGCCGCGCTGGCTGAGATGTATCTCTGGCTGAACGGTGCAGATAGTTCAAACAACTGCTCCGGCTTAACTCGATGCCGAACCGGTCCGAGACAAACTGCCGAACTCCCCTCCAATACCAGTCAACCAGTTCGATGCCCGCCTGCTCCGGCAATTCCTGCACCGCTGCCTTCAACTCCACCTGTTGCGTCTCGCCAAGGGCGGGGTGGAACCACCGGTCTGCTCGAATATCAAGGCTGCAGGCTCTCCCTCGCCGAAGGCGGCCAACCAACGGCCGATGGTGTGGGGATCCCGTTCCAAGGCCTCCGCCGTGGACGATGCGGTCCAGCCTTGGGCCAACAGCAGCATGCCGTACCACCTCCTGAGCTTGCCGGAGGGCCCGTTCCCTGTTCGTTGGCGCCAGAATCATCCGGCGGCGCAAGGCCTTGGCATCCATCTGCCATTGTTCCAGAAACCGGTCCATCTCCCTCACGCCCATCACCAACCCCTCGCAACTCCCAAGACCAGCTAACCCAGCTCTCCCCACAAATTTACCCCATGACTCTGCGTATTTCACCTTGGCTTTGGTTTAATCCTATAATAAGGACGGTGGTGGAAGTTGTGAAATGAGGGGGTTTCATTTTCTCCGCCCTGGATTAAGATGCGGGCTATGCAAGCTGTTAAAGGCCTGACCATATTGACCCCGGGTGTGGCGTTGCTGATGGCTCTCGCCTGTGCGCCCGAAGTCCAGTCTCCGGTGCCCGCAGCTACCGCTGACTTGGGGGCTACGGTTCGGGCCGCCGTGGCCAGCGCACTGCCTACGGACACTCCCACACCGCCCCATGACATCGGCGCTACGGTTTCCGCAGGTATCGAGGCCACCCAAGCCGCCGCTCCAACTCCAACTCCCACGCCTACGCTGCCCCCGACGCCCGACCTGGACGCCACCGTCGAGGCCCGCATGGCCGCCACCATCGCCGCCCCTACCCATACTCCGACGGCGACTCCAACGCCGACCGCGAAGCCCCGGCCAACCTCTACGTCCTGGCCGATGGCGACCGCGAAGCCCCGGCCAACCTCAACGCCCTGGCCGACGCCGACCAACTCGGCGGAAACTGTTGGCGTCAGCGCGGCCTGCGCCGAGCACCGGGACGCACTGGCGGCGTTGTACAACTCCACGGATGGCAACAATTGGCTGTGAAATGACAATTGGCTGACCGATCACCCGGTGGACACGTGGACTGGCGTGATCGCCGACGGCGACGGATGTGTCATTAAATTGGAACTCAGCGAGAACCAGTTGAGAGGGAAGATACCGCCGGAGTTGGGCAACCTCGCCAGCCTGGAGCTGCTGGACCTCCCACACAATCAGTTGAGCGGGGAGATGCCGCCGGAGTTGGGCAACCTCGCCAACCTGGAGGTGCTGCTCCTCAACGGGAACCAGTTGACCGGCAAGATACCGCCGGAGTTGGGCAACCTCGCCAGCCTGGAGCTGCTGTCCCTCCCAGACAACCAGTTGAGCGGGAAGATACCGCCGGAGCTGGCCAATCTCGTCAATATGGCATGGCTGGACCTCAGAGGGAGCCAATTGCACGGCGAGATACCGCCGGAGTTGAGCAATCTCGCCAACTTGGATGGGCTGAACCTCGCATGGAACCAGTTGAGCGGGGAGGTCCCGCCGGAGTTGGGCAACCTCGCCAACTTGGAATGACTGTACCTCCACGGGAACCAGTTGAGCGGGAAGATACCGCCGGAGTTGGACAATCTCGCCAACTTGGAAGGGCTGTACCTCTACGGGAACCAGTTGAGCGGGAGGATACCGCCGGAGTTGGGCAACCTCGCCAACTTGGAATGGCTTTACCTCTACGGGAACCAGTTGCGCGGATGTGTGCCTGGCAGTTTGCAAAACCAGTTGAGCTATATCGACTCAGGCGGTCTGCCGTTCTGCTGAAAGCCCGAAGTACCTTTGTAAAAAGGATGACTCTAGTCGCAACGCCCAATTCAACCTCCCCTGATCTGCTCCCCGGAAACTGGACCATCTGAAATACGAGTCTTGAGGGATGATCTAAACCGAATGATCAGGCCGTGTCGTCAAAATAATCTGGACCAGATTGCTTAGAGGGTGTCTAAGAAGATAAAAACTTGCATAAAGGCACGAAGGCGAGGAACGGGCGGAATGGCGTAATCTGGGGGTATGAACCGACCAAATTACCCCACCGACCTGAACGACCGGGAGTGGCAACTGCTGGAACCGTTGCTGCCTCCGCCCAAACCCGGCGGCCGTCCCGTCAAATACCCCCGCCGGGAGGTGGTGAATGCCATCCGCTAGGTGCTGCGCACCGGATGCTCTTGGCGGATGCTGCCTCATGACCTGCCACCTTGGCGCACCGCCTTTCATTACTTCCGCACTTGGCGCCGGGACGGAACCTGGCAGAGAGCGCATGACACCTTGCGGTCCCTGACCCGTCAGTTCGAGGGCCGCCAGGCCAGCCCCAGCGCAGCGATCATCGACAGCCAATCGGTAAAGACTGCCGAAAAGGGGGGCCCAGGGGTTACGATGCGGGCAAGAAGGTGAAGGGGCGCAAGCGCCACATAGTGGTCGATACCCTGGGGCAGTTGCTGGCAGTGGCGGTGCATCCGGCCAACATACAAGACCGGGACGGCGCCAAGCTGGTGTTGGAGCGTCTGCTGGGGCAATATACCCGGTTAAAGGTGATTTGGGCCGACGGGGCCTACGGCGGCAAGCTGGTGCAGTGGGCCAAGGAAGTGGGTGGCTGGAATCTGGAGTTGGTGCGCCGGCCCCGGCAGCAACGTACTTTCCAAGTACTGCCCCGGCGTTGGGTGGTGGAACGCACCTTCGGCTGGCTGAATCTGCAACGGCGTTTGAGCAAGGATTATGAGGGTTTGCCGGAAACTACGGAGGCCTGGATCTACGCTGCCATGACCGGACTCATGCTACGCCGTTTGGCTAGGGCCCCAACTTATTAGACACCCTCTTAAACCAAAGCCAAGGTGAAATGTGCATATCGCCGGATCACACTATCGGTGGCCCCCAGATTGGAGCTTAAAGGCGATATGAGGTGCTGTGGAGTCGTTCGGTCGTCTTCCAGAGCCCAGAAATGCACATCCCACCTTGGTATTGGTTTAGAATCAACCTGCGGGAGCACCCCACTTACGATTACGATCGCCGAGATATCCCTCCGTTTACCCTTGCTGCCATTGAACGGGACGTTCGGGATCTGACTTCTGCGGGGCGAACCGTGGTCGTGATGGATTCAGGTGGCGTAGGTCGAACATGCCAGGTATGCTCACATCTAAATGCAACGAGGGTTTCATCCTAATTTCTGAGTTCTTCCTGTAATAGCCCAGATCCCGGACGGCAATGCCCCGCCGGCCGCCCTCCGCTCTCACCGGCTCTTTGGCCACAACCGCCGTCCGGAGAAACTGTTCCTCGGACCTGCGAACACATCGTCCTCATCACCCTGGCACGGGGGCATGGAGACCGTTCACTGGGAAACTCTGCGTCTGCTGGGAAATCCCCCGAAAACTTCCTCTACGACGTTGTGTTCTCCTTGATGATTATTCTCACCCTCGGGTGAGAGCCCGTACATATCCCAGAGTACATTGGACCCGGAGGCTTGCGATCGAACAGAAAGTGGTTATGCGTATCACTGGTGTCGTTTCTCGTGGCTGCTGGGGCCCTCCCGATCGGGGCGGTAGTTCTAAACCAAAGCCAGGGTGGGATGTGCATTTCCGGGGTGTTGAGAGTTGGAGTGGGAGTCGCGGGGCAGGGCGCCGGCCCTTGATTGCAAGACGGTGCGGCAGCGGCGTTTCACCTCCTCTTTCCGGTTGGCCAGACCAACGAGGAAGCTGCCGACCCCTTCCTGCACCTTGACCTTGGTTCCCAAGCATAGGTTCCCGGTCGCCTCCTCCCTGGCCCAGCCCCAGACCGCCTCATCGGCATTGAAGTCCGGACTGTAACCCGGCAGGTTAAACAGCCGCAGGTTCAGACCCGGCGTCCGCAGGTACTCCCTCACCGCCTCGCCCCGGTGGGCCGGCGCATTGTCCCAGATCACGTTCAGACGACCGCTGTGCCTCTCCCGCAACTGTCCCAGGAAGGCTGCCGATGTTCCTGAGTTGCTGTTTCCCTCCACCTCGCCGGTCTCCAAGCACACCGCCGAATAGTAGCTGGCCTTCTCTCCGTAGCGCGGGCTGCTGGAGTCCACCAAGGCCGGCTCTCCCCGCAGCACCCACTTGCCCCGCAGTTCAGCGTCCGCACGAAAGTGGGCCTCGTCAGCGAAGAATATCTTGGCTCCGAATCTGCGAGCCTCGTCCGACAGGGCGGCGTACTCCGCCACGAAGGCCTCCCGTTTCTCCACATCCGCCTTGAGCAGCCGTTTCTTGGGGCGTTTGAAGGAGAATCCCAGCCAGCGCAGATAGTTCAGGCAGGCGCTGCGGCTCAGGCTGATACCGAAGCGCTCGGAGACGTACTGGCAGACCACTTTCCAGTTCCAGTTGGCCAGTTCCATGCCCGAGTTGGCGGGCAACTCCTGCACCGCCCCTTTCAGCGCCGCCTGCTGCGCCGCCTCGAGGGCGGGGGGGCACCACCGGACTGCTCGAATATCAAGGCTGTGGGCCCACCCTCGCCGAAGGCGGCCAACCACCGTCCAATGGTGTGTGGGTCCCGTTCCAGCGCCTCGGCGGTAGCCTGAGCGGTCCAGCCTTGGGCCAGAAGCCACAGGGCGTACCACCGTTCCCGCTGCCGGGGCACCGGCGCCAGAATCATCCGCCGGCGCACGCCCGGCACATCCATCTCCCATCGTTCGAGAAACTGGTCCATATCTCTCACACCCATCACCACCCCTCGCTCTTTCCCAGATAAGGTAACCCCGTTCCTCCACAAATTTACCCTATGTCTCTGCGCTTTTCACCTTGGCTTTGGTTTAGCACAGCGAATGGGGTACGGAGCGAAGCCTATGGGCTGACCACATTAAACTATTCTAATATTACAATCTTACAAGATTGCAATATTAGAATATTATCTGCTTGGGGAAAGCCATCAGACCTCTGACGGCCCCATTGCAATTAGTCCTGCCGTTCCCTTTGTCCTAGAGGGAAATGGCTGTGGCGGAATCGTAGGCCGACTGCAGACTGTGGTCTACATCGGCTTCAATTCCGGGCCGCGCCGGCCTTGTGGCCACCCTGCCGGAAAGGGACGAATGTGAGCATAGCCAGAACTTCGCACACCGTAGCATCATGCAACTGGGCCACAACCGGGGACCAGCGACGCCTACGCATATACCCTGGAGACCCGGCGTCGGCGCTGGCCGACGGGCGGAAGGACTTCGAGGACGAGGGGAGCAGGGACCCGCGGAACCGTTCTCTCGAGAGAGAGACGAAGTGACTGGTTGGACTGCTGAGACCTGGCTCGGTGTAGAGAATGAGGATTGGCGAAGCGAACCCTGTGAGTCGACACTGAATGCTGGCCATTTGACCACTCGGGGTTCTGGACTCAGGTACCCAATCAACCCAGCGGTGCAAGACATGGAAAACCCTTTCTTTGACGATCCGATACTGAACTCTCCCTATGCATTCCCCTCCCGACATTGGGAGTTGGACGAGGCAGGACAACCGACCCAGCAGATCATCGAAACTCGCCGGGGGGCCGAGTTCATCACGCCCATTCCCAAGCCGCGACAGAGGGGCAGGGCGCTCGGCGGACGCTAGGAGCAGATGGTCTTCGACGAGGGGCAGGGTCTATCGACGGCTGAGCAACAATACGACGTGACTGCAGCTGTCAACGAGATCCGGCGGTACGTTGACCAGTGGCGCGAGATCCCCAATCCACGCGACTGGAGTGTGACGGCGGAGACGGCCCTGCTGCTCCAGCACTGGCGACACCACAAGTTCAGCCACTTCCGCCCTTTCTTCTGCCAAGTCGAGGCCGTAGAGACGCTGATCTGGCTCACAGAGGTTGCCCCGAAGCTGGGGCAGGGAGAGAAACTGGCACTGCAGCGCCTGGAAAGCGCCAGTCTTGAGGCGAACCCTGAACTGTTGCGGACCGCCCTCAAACTGGCAACCGGGGCGGGAAAGACCACAGTGATGGCGATGATTATCGCGTGGCAGACCATAAACGCCGTCCGCCATCCTAACAGCAGGAGGTTCACACGAGGGTTCTTGGTGGTCACGCCCGGGCTCACTATCCGGGACCGGCTGAGGGTATTGCAGCCCAACGACCCCGACAGCTATTACGCAAGCAGGGAACTGGTGCCCACGGATATGCTGGGCGACCTGTAGCGAGCCAAGATAGTCATCACCAACTACCACGGTTGCGTCCCAGGGAGAGGCTATCGCTATCAAGCGGCGGAAGAGACCTGCTCCAGGGAAACGGGGACCGCATCGAGACCGTGGAGACCGAGGGCCAGATGATGCAGCGGGTGATGCCCGAACTGATGGCCCTCAAGAACATCATGGTGCTGAATGACGAGGGCCATCATTGCTATCGTCGATAGCCCGGAGAGGACAACGAGGCGCCCCTGACCCGCGAAGACAAGCAGGAGGCAGACCGCAAAAACGAGGAAGCTCGGGTCTGGATTTCCGGCCTTGAGATGGTCAAGAAGAAGCTGGGTGTCAGGCAGGTGGTGGACCTGTCGGCCACGCCATTCTTCCTGCGCGGTTCCGGCTACGCCGAAGGGACATTGTTTCCATGGACCGCGAGCGACTTCTCGCTGATGGACGCCATCGAGTGCGGTATCGTCAAGCTGCCGCGTGTTCCGGTAGCGGACAACATTCCCGGCGCAGACGTGCCGGTGTTCCGCAACCTGTGGGAGCATATTCGAGGGGAAATGCCCAAGGTCGGAAGGGACCGGGCCGGCGACCTGGACCTGCCCACCCCACTCCACACCGCCCTCGAGGCCCTCTACGGTCACTACGACAAAACATTTAAGGAGTGGCAGTCTGATGGCGCCACCAGTCCGCCGTGCTTCATCGTGGTGTGCAACAACACGTCCACGTTCAAGCTGGTGTACGACTACATCTTGGGCTTCGAACGGACAAACGATGACAGGACAACGTAGGCCCAGAACGGGCGGCTGGAACTGTTCCGCAACTTCGATGACTACGGCAATCGCTACTCCATTCCCCGCACGCTGCTGATCGACAGCCAGCAACTGGAGTCGGGGGAGAAGCTTAGCGATAACTTCTGCAGGGCGGCCGCCGACCAGATCGAGCGGTTCCGCCGCGAGCGACTCGAACGCACCGGCAGCCGGGAGGAGGCGGAAAAGATCACTGAGCAGGAACTGCTCCGCGAGGTGATGAACACCGTCGGCAAGGAGGGACGCCTGGGGCAGGACATACGGTGCGTGGTCTCGGTGTCCATGCTCACCGAGGGGTGGGACGCCAACACCGTGCCCCATGTGCTCGGCGTGCGGACCTTCGGCACGCAGCTGCTGTGTGAACAGGTGGTGGGCCGGGCCCTGCGTCGGCAGTCCTATGACCTGAACGATGACAACAAGTTCAACGTGGAATACGCTGATGTGCTGGGCATTCCCTTTGACCTCACCGCCCGGCCAGTGGTCGTCGGCCCAGGCAAACTGAGGCAGACAGTGCAGGTGAGGGCCGTGCGGCCGAAGCGCGACCACCTGGAAATCACCTTCCCCCGGGTGGCAGGCTACCGCGAGGATCCTCCCAAAGAAGACCTGGTGGTCAACTTCACCGAGGACTCCCGGCTGGACCTGACGCCCGACCTGGTGGGTCCGACGCAGACCAGGAACAAGGGAGGGTGTCGACCTGAACCTGGTACATACCGGCGATCCGCGCACCTCGACGCTGGTGCTGCACCTGACCAAGCGGCTTCTGGAGACCAAGTGGCGCGACCCCAACGAGGATATTAAGCTGCACTTGTTCGGAAAGCTGCGGAGCGTGGTCAAGGAGTGGCTGGACAATTACCTGGACTGCCGAGGTGGGACTTACCCGGCGCAGCTTATGTACCAATCGTTGGCCGATATGGCCTGCAACCGCATCACCTCCGCCATCACCAGCAGATTCGGCGAGCGGTCCGTAAAGGCTCTGCTGGACTCATACAATTCAACTGGTTCGACGCGAAACGTGAACTTCACCACTTCGAGGGCCGGTCTCTGGACCACTGACCCCCGCAGGTCGCACGTCAACCTGGTGGTGCTGGACAGCGACTGGGAGGCAGAGTTCTGTCGCGTGGTGGAGTCGCATCCATCGGTGATGGCCTACGTGAAAAACCACAACCTGGGACTGGATGTGCCAGATCTGTATGGCTCTATTCCGCGCCGTTACATCCCCGACTTCATCCTGCTGGTGGACGACGGACACAAAGACCCGCTGCACCTCATCGTGGAGATCAAGGGATACCGGGGCGAGGATGCCAAAGAGAAGAAGAACACCATGGAAGCCCACTGGCTTCCGGGCGTGAACGCCTTGGGCGACTACGGCCGCTGGGCCTTCGCTGAGTTCACCGATGTTTTCGACATCGAGCCCAGCCTGCGGCAGGTGATCGAGTCACACCAACGAGAACACGGGAATGGCTCGCCTGAATACAGCGGTCTCAGTTTCAAGGAACTGCTGGTATCCGGTCCGTCCCTTGACGATCTGGAACTAACGCGAACTGCCGATTACGGACGCGATGTTTCATTTCTTCATGACGACGCCGGCGATTCCCTCTAGTGTATCTGCCTGAAACAAACGTCATCTCAGAATTGCGTAGGCGCGAGAGATGCGACGAAAACGTGGCTGCCTGGTTTGCCAGCATTTCAGACAACGACCCATTTCTGAGCGTGCTGACATTAGGCGAGATTCGAAAAGGAATCGTTCTGGTCCAGGACCGTGCCCCCAGGCAGGCCGAAGCCCTTGAAGATTGGCTGACGCACGTGAAACAGAACTACGCGGGCCGGATTCTGTCAGTCAACGCGGACACTTCGGAGGTCTGGGGCCAAATGCACGACACCCGAAACATCCCTGTCGTAGACGGACTTCTTGCCGCCACAGCCAAAGTCCATCATCTGACACTGGTTACCCGCAACATTCAGCACGTGCAGGGCCTGGGCGCGAGCCTGCTCAATCCCTTTGGACCTGCGACCGGAAAGGAATAGCCAAATACAATTTATGGGGCAATCACTGCCTTCGACATCGAGCCCAACCTGAGGTAGGTGATCGAGTCATATAGCCGAGTTTTTTCCACTGATGCGGTGTACACTATTGTAGTGCTACAGTGCTTTGGAGGGTGCCGTGAAAAACATCACACTCAGTGCAGACGAAGGGCTGATCGAGGAGGCGCGCCGCATCTCCGCCACCAGAAACACTACGCTAAATGCCGAGTTCCGGCAGTGGCTCGCAGACTACGTGGGTCGAAAGCGCCAGGCTGAGAAGGCCATGGCCACCATACGTGAACTACAGGCCATCTATGGGACCGGTGGACGCAAATTCACCCGGGAAGAGATGAATGAGCGCTAAAAACTTCCTGGACACCAATGTCCTGGTCTATACATTCGACGAGACCGACGCGGGCAAGCGACGGCAGGCAGAGACACTGGTTAACGAAAGCTTGGCAAGCGGCAACGGATGTGTCAGCTTTCAGGTCGTCCAGGAAACGCTGAACGTCCTCATTCGCAGACTAGGGTTCGTAACAGACGACGCCCGGCGAGCGCTGCAACAAGTACTGATCCCCCTCTGGCAGGTGAATCCCACGGCTTCCCTTTATCAAGACGCTATCTCCCTCCAGGGACGCTACGGGTTCTCATTCTATGACTCCCTCATCGTTGCCGCCGCGCTAGAGGCAGGCTGTACCCGCCTGTACAGCGAGGACCTGCAGCACGGCCAGCAGATACAGCGGCTGACGATACTGAACCCGTTCATTAACCAGTAAAGCGGAGCAGAAACCATGCCCCGAGCACGACGCGACCGCAGTGCCGCAGGCAAGTCCGTGGAGGCCCTGCGCCACGAAGCGGACACCCGCACCAACATCCCCACGGCGGAGTACCAGTCGATGCTGAAGGAGGAGCAGGAGTCGCCCCTGCGCGTGGCCTACCAGCGGCGCAACCGCGACCTGGACCCCCAAGTGGTCTGGCGGGGCAAGGACGAGCAGGACCTGGATGACCTGGTGGTGAACGTGCCGCCCCTCTACATCCAGGAGAAGGTGCACCCCAAGGCGCTCATCGCCGACCTGGTGCGCCAATCCAAGGAGAGCCGGGAGGCGGAGTCCCATCAGATCGACATGTTCTCCGATTTCAACGGCCTGCCCGAAGGAGCCGACCGCACTGAGTTCTACCAGCACGACGGCTACTGGCAGAACCGCATGATCCTGGGCGACAGCCTGCAGGTGATGGCCTCGCTGTCCGAGCGGGAGGGACTGCAGGGCAAGGTGCAGTGCATCTACATCGACCCGCCCTACGGCATCCGGTTCAACTCCAACTTCCAGTGGTCCACCACCTGCCGCGACGTGCGCGACGGCAACCGGCAGCACATCACCCGCGAGCCGGAGCAGGTCAAGGCCTTCCGCGACACCTGGCGCGACGGCATCCACTCCTACCTGACCTACCTGCGCGACCGCCTCAACGTGGCCCGCGACCTGCTGACCGACTCCGGCTCCATCTTCGTGCAGATCGGCGACGAGAACGTCCACCGGGTGCGGGCGCTGATGGACGAGGTGTTTGGGGAAGGGAATTTCGTCAGCCGGTTCCGTTTGCTTGTAGCGTACAGAATGGAGTCAGGCACGCCCAGCATAGGTGTGGGGGAGGCTGCTAATGGGCCATACGCTACAAGCAAACGGAACCAAATGTAGGAATGGGTTCCTTCTGTTCTTGGATATACCCTAAAAGCAAACGGCACCGGGTCAGATTCCCATTGGCGATGGCGACACTGGGTCAAGTTGCCATCGGTGTTGACAGTGGAGGGTTTCTGTTCTTCCTCAGCGGTGTTGGCCGTGAATGGGATGCTCCGCGAATGGCGGGCCAACAATCAAACAAGCCCATCAGAACAGACTATGCGAACAACTTGCGGTTCAGGTTGCTCGGTCCGTCAGAATCCTCGGGCGGGTTCAGACGGTATCTCTCCCGCAGGGCCTCCAGCCTGGTGCGGAACGCCGGGCCTTCCAGCCTGAGTTCTCGTATTTCGCTCAACGCACTCTCCACCTGGGCCGGCAGGTCCGCCGTGAATATCCGGCGTAGGACATCGATCTGACGCGCATCGGTTGAGTTTCCGTTGTCTTCGCGGGCGGCAACGCTGAGCTGCCGTGAGACGTAGCGGCGCGCCCGTGTGTCCCGGGGCCTGCGGGCCCGGCCAAGACGGCGCTGGAAGTCCGTTCGGAAGGTTTGGAACGCCGCCATGACCCGCTCGTTGGTTCCATCCGGCAAATGTTCCGCTGGAGTTTCGGGGACGCATTCCGCGGCGGCCACGAACTGCGCAGGACTGATGGCCCGAGGCTGGAGGTCACTGCCGACGGCGTAACAGTTGCTGATTCCACCGGCGCTGAGCAGTACCAGTGTTTCTCCTGCCGTTGGGCTGTCGAAGGGCGAGGGAAAGGCACCCACTGTTTCTGGTGAGATGAGCGGCGCCTGCGCCCCTTCGATCGCAAGCACGTTCTGGGCGTAGCTGCTATTGTCGGCTTCGGCCTGGCCATCCCTCACCGCGAGGGCCGAGCGTATCCCGTCCGGCAGAGAGGTGACGGTCCGCCATAGGTCGGGGTCGTCCTCCTGTATGCGCTGCAGCAGTGCAATGGCCCGCTGGTTGGCCGCCACATCGTCCAGCCCGTCATGGATGTCTGGCAGTTCCTTGCCCTCGTAGATGCGGTACATCGCGTTGGCGTTCAGACGCTCTGCATCCGACAACAGCCTGCTGTCCAGCCCGATCAGGTCGTGGAAGGTCTGGATGCGCCGGTTGAGCCTCTCGGTGAGCGACAGATCCGCGTCCACCGCCGTGTCGGGCCACATGTTGTGCAGGTGGATGACATCGTGCTCCGTTCCGATGCGGTCCACGCGGCCGAACCTCTGGATGAGGCGCACCGGGTTCCAGTGAAGGTCGTAGTTCAGCACCCGGGCGCAGTCCTGCAGGTTCTGGCCCTCGGACACGATATCGGTGGCCAGCAGCACCCTGATCTCGGGACCGGGGCGCGATTCGCGAGTGGACAGGTTCCAGGTGGGAGAGAAACGCTTCACGATGGTCTCCGCCTCGTGGCGGTTACTGCCGGTGAGCCGCGCGATTTCCGGGTTCTCCCCGCCGGGGTTCAGCTCCCTGGACAGGTATTCTATGGTGGTCTCGGCCTCGGAGAAGATGAGCACCTTGCCGGCTTTGACCTCCCGTTTTGCCAGAAACCGCCGCAGCGCGCGCAGCTTGTCATCGTCCTCCGGGCCGATGCTCTCGACGCGGGAGAGTATGCCGCTGAGGCACTGGTAGTCAGCGTCTAGGTCGGCGGTCCAGTCTCCGATGTTGAAGTCTTCGACGGAGTGAACCAGCTTGGACCTCTGGCTGCCCTGCTCCCGGCGACGTTGTTCCTCCTGTCTCAGGACCTCCATCAGGTCCTCGGCGTCGAATGACTGGCCCGATAGAAGCCGGGTGGCCGTGGGTCCGATGGGCACGTAGCCGGAATCCAGGGCCTCCCTGAAGTTGCGGTTGCTCTGGATCAGCGAGTTCAGGATGGAGCGGAATGCTTCAATGCTGGACTCCAGCCGTTTCAAGAGCAGCACCGCCATCAGCTTGGCTATGCGGTCCTTGGCGCGGAACAGGTCGCGGTATTCCGGCTTTCTGCCAGCCTCAGCGGTGAGGTACTCAGTCGCGCGGTACCTCGTCGCCTTGTGCTTCCTGATCTCCTCCATCAGGTCGTCGTAGGAGCCGGCTTTGGCGTAGACCTTGTCCAGCCGGTATTCCACGTTGTCCAGCCTTGGTTCCGGGAAACGCACCGGCTGTCCGTTGACCAAGGCGGTATCGCCGTAGAGTTCCCGTATGTCCTTGCGACGCCGGCGGATGAAGACCGGCGACATTGCCTGTTCGATTTCCGCGCGCGGCACGGTGGGCTTTGATGGCGGTAGCGGTGGCGCGCCACGGGAACGGCTCCGCTGCCAAGTCTGATAGTCGGCAAAATAATTGTCGTAGTCGAGCCGGTACTCTGTCCAGCGCTGGGCCGCGCTGAAATACTCCTCCAGGCTGACCGGCTCCAGGTTCAGGCCGTGGTCGGTGTCGTCCAGGAACAGCGTCAACTGGCGGTAGATGTCCATGGGTCCCAGGCTCTGCGGGGTGGCACTGAGCAGCATTACCTTATGGTCGCCGGCCTCAAAGTACCTGCGGAGCCCCCGGGAGCGCTGGTTGATGTTGCGGAAGTTGTGGGCCTCGTCCACCAGCACCGGACCGCGGTTGGGGAACTGGTGCACCAGGTCGATGCCGCGTTCAGGCGTTCCCGAATCCACGTACCGGCCCGTGTCCTCGTCGAACTCCGGGTCTGGTGGGGCGGAGATCATGCTGTGGGACACCACCTCGGCCCCCAGGGCGAACCGCTCGTTGAACACTTCCCACATGGGCTTGAGACCGGCGGGACAGAGGATGAGGGGCGGTCCGTCGTGAGGGTAGCTGATCCGCAGTCGGCGGAGCAATTCCGCCCCGACGAAGGTCTTGCCCAGCCCCACCACATCGCCGACGTACCAGCCGCCGTGGGCGTCGATCATCGCCATACCGCGGCGCACCGCGTCCAGTTGGAAGTTGGCCAGCTCCTCGGAGCGTTGCGGCACGAGTTCAGGCGCGTTGATGTCGGTGTGGTACAGCTCGTACAGAGCCTTCAGGTATACGTGATACGGAGGGGTCTGGGCGATGGCCCAGGACCACTCCAGCTCGACAGCCAGCATCTGGCTGATGTCTTCGGAGTCCTCCCAGAGGGCGTCGAACCACTCTTTTAGCGCCGCCATCTCTGAGTCGCCCGTGACCCGCACGTTCAGCTCGGTGTTGCCGCTGAACCCGGCGAGGGTCAGGTTGGACGAGCCGACCACCGCCGCGCCCGGCTCGGCGTGGTTGTCGTACCAGCACAGGTAGGCCTTGGCGTGGAGCGGGCTGCGACAGGCCCGCACCTCCACCTGGCCCGACGACACCAGGTCCCGCAGCAGCGAAACGGCCCGCTGCGACTCGCTGGTCTGGGGGGGAGCAGGGAGACGCCGGTAGCGATGCCGTCCACGGCCTCGCGGGCGATGGCCTCCCGCTGCCGCCGTTGCACCATGCCGTCGGCGTCGAGACGCGCCCGCAGCGCGTCGGACTGCTGCAGGCCCAGGGCCACCGACTCCAGCGCCGGACGGTCGGCGCGGCCAACCAGGGTGCGCACCTTGTTCAGCCGCTTGAGACTGTCGGCCACGGCCTCGAAGCCGGACATGAAGAAGTAGCCCACAGCGATGTCGGCGCGAGCGGAGCTGTCCAGCATCTCCCGCAGCCGGGTCAGCAGATCCGGCTCGGTGGTGGCGTGGAGGATGTTCATGGCGTAGCGCCTATCACTAAGAAATCGTGTGGGTTCCTGAGAAAATGCCTTCGGCCTTCCCGATGGATATCGCCAACCACACTGATATCTATGCTGTTCCTAAACGCCCGCACCACTTCCTCTTGATCTTCGACACTAAATTGGACGTGCAATGGAATTGGGCGACCGTCAAGTTCGTACAGCACTACGGAATGGCCATCAAATTCCTCCCTGGATTGACGATCCAGGCGCACGATTTCACCAGTGACATGCGCATCCCGAAACGGGCTGTTTTGGCGCAATAGTTCCGCCCCATCCGTGAACACCTCGGCGGCACTCTCAGAAAATGCGAACTCACCCCCTGGGGCATCAGCGGGTCGCACACCTGCCCATGCCACGCTGATGCCGATGCCATGTCCGCGCCGGGCCAGAGCCGCCACGGCATCGTAGAGATTGGCACTGGCATTTTGCGAGGACGCTTCCTTAAGAGCGTCCTCTATTTTCTCTCCGGCCAAAACTGCATCTGCCGTCCTGCTGGCTTCTCGCAAACCTCCGTTCAGAGCGGTCACGGCGCGGCGAGGAAAGGGAGCCTTGAACGGATCTCCCATATCCAATTGTACGCCGTATCCGGCGGGAACCTGAGAATGTAAGGTCAGAGCAGGCCCGGCTTCATATCCAGGTAACGGCCGGACTCCTCGCACATATTCGGTTACTTCCCCGCTGGCACGACCGCGATACACTGGCTGGCCCGGACGTTCAGCAGCACGCGCTGCGGCAGTTATCAGGTCCCGGGCTCGAGTCAGAAATTCAACACTTTCGCCAAGTGTCCAGCCCGACTGACCTGCTCCGTTCAACGGTCGCAGGCGAATGACATCGGCCCCTGCCCCGATCAAGTCATAATAGACTTCAATCTGGGAACGCTCTTCCGCTACGGTCAAGACTTCCACGGCTTCTGCTATCCGCACTCCGTATGTATCTGATTGTTCCCGAAGGGGCATTAAAATTTCCCTGACATCTTCGCCGTGAGTACCGGACCATACCAGAATACGGTCTCGCCACGTCTGCTCATGAACCCAATCATGGGCCTCGAGGTATGCGCGCAACATCGTCGGGGAAACCCTGCGCAGAGCCTCCGTGTCTCTAATTTGCACATCCATAGCAAACCTCCACTATGGAATCAGTTGACGGAACATGTTGTCCTAGCCATTCTGGTCAAACACATTGGCCATCGATACTGAAACTCGCACCGTTGAAACATTGCGGGATTGTGGCTCACCCATCAGGCAGAGCCAATAAGCGCATTCCTTCAAGCAAAGTTCGCTCTGACTCTGAATCAGCCATTGGGAATTGTCGGCAGGCATAACATACAGTATCAACACCCTCGGCACGTCGTCTTCTCTGACCAATCGGTTGTAGTCCTCCACACGCAGGTCGTAGAGCACGTCATTCCCGGAGAAATGGAAATTGGTGGTTGCCTTGAGTTGAAAATCAATGCGATTCACGCCGCCCGCCATGGAAACGACCGTTCCGTCGATACCGAAAACATCCTTCACAGGAGGGGTTAGATTGAATCCCGCACCAAAAATCACGGCGCGCACGTAAGCCATGGACAATTCTTCCTGTATGAAATTGGAAGGCATCAAGACGCTCTCCTCCCTGGACCATGGAGACCTGCGCGCTGCTATCAGTATTCAGCAGTCATCGTCGCTAGTCAAAGGGCAAATGTCAGTGGCGAAAGAGAACCCGGACGGGATGCGGTACTACGGCTACAGCTCGTAAGCACCGTAGCGGTCGTTGTAGCGGCGGCGCTTGCCGCTGGGCAGGGTGTCCTCGCTGGCAGATTTCAGCGAAGCCCTGGCCAGCCTGCGGTCGCGCTTGTGATCTCTGAGGCCGGTTGCCCGGTCGTCGCGGGCGATTCGGGTTCGCCAGTCCTGCTTGCCATCGCGGCCCGCGCCCCTGATGTAGTGCCGAATGGTTTTGCTCATTCCGTGGTTGTCTCCTGGCAATGCTCTGTTTACAGCATATCGCATGCCACGTCAGAAATAGCCCGCCACCGCCGCCGTCTCCTCGTCGGTGAGGCCGTAGAGGTCATACACCAGCCGGTCTATCTGCTCCTGATCTCCGGTAACCAGCCCTAATGCATTGTATATCGCCCACCGTTACCCCGACCGCGCTAGCCAATTCTCTATGGCTTCCTTTTCAGCGTCGGTTATACCGTAGGTGCGGTAGACGATGTGGTCAATCCGACGATCCAAATCCTCAACGTCATTCTTTTGACGCTCGCGGGCGACAACTAACTCCGCCAATTCCTCAGTTGCCCTTTTGTCGGGAAAAATTATAGGCAGTTCCCGCAAGCCTGACAGCGTTACCTAGCGGAAATCATCTTTCACCGCTGCCGCGGAACGGCTCAAATACAGGAACGACATCAGGCTGGAGTTCAAAATTGCCAACAGAGCCGAAATTTTGTGCTGGTCGTAAGAACTTGTCCTGGTTACGTATATGTCTTTCTTTACTACGAAGTCATCGTATGTGAGAGCGGACAGCAATCGATTTGCGCGGCTTACAATTCGCCGAGTCCAGATGCGCGGCCCACGATGATAGGTCAATTCGCGATTGCTTACCACTACGAAGTTATCGGTTAGAGGAGGTTGAATTTCATATCGTTGCACCTGTCCGTTAAAAAATGGCAGAGTGTGGGGTCCAGCAAGGCTCAAAATGTCGTACTGATACGCTTCGATTCCTCGCTTTGAAGATGTTATTTCCCTCAAAGGCGTCGCGTTTGCGCCCACTCGGCCAAAAAGATTTGCCGCCCAATCCAACATAGGCACCCTTAGCCCCGAGTCGCGGGATACAACCAACCAATCAACCGAAGTCATGTAATCTGATATCCGCGTCAAGTCCAATTCCGCCCGCTTTTCCAAAGTAGCTATCCTGAACCTTTTTGGCAGCGAGCCCATCGTTCCAATCGTAATGGCTGTATCCACGTATGGAGTTTTAAACACGTCATAGGGGAGGTTGACTACGCTTTGGAGGGCCATTCTCCCGAACAGGAATTGCCGAAACTTTTGGAACCGTTCACCAGTTTCCCACGATGTGGGCGTGATATAGGCCATTACGCCGCTGGACGCGATTTCTACAGCCAGTCCTATGAAATTGGTGTAGGAATCAGTATGTCCGATGGCGGAACTGCGTCGGTCTTTGACGGTAATTCCATACGCGGGTTGGCGATGGCTATGTCGAAGCCGCGGCGGGTGGCGAAGACCTCGGCGAACTCCACGCGCCAGTTGACCACGCCCTTCGTGTCCGCCAGGTCCAGGGCTTCCCGGATGCCAGCGTTCAGATTCGCTATCTCGGCTCGCAGGCGGTCCTTCTCGGCGCCGCTGGAGGCGCGCAGGAACTCGCCCTTGCGCTGGCCCAGCAGTCGCACCTGCTCATCGTCGAAGCCCAGCGTGCCCTGCACCTCGGCGCCGCTGCTGGGGTCGGGGCCAAGCAGGCTGTCGCCGCAGATCACCTTGAAGTCCAGGTTGGGCAGCGGCTCGGGCATGTCGCCCTCATAGTCTATGGCCAGCGACAGCCACATCCGCAGCATGGCGATGTTGATGGCGAAGTCGTCGATATCTACGCCGTAGAGGTTGCGCTGGATGATCTCCAGTTTCAGGTCGTAGAGGGCCTTGGCGTCGGCGCCGGCGTTGTAGAGGGCGGTCTGCAGCTCGATGAGCTCCTGCATCATGCCCAGCAGGTAGGCCCCGGAGCCACAGGCGGGATCCACTACGGTCACCTCGGCCAGAGCCTCAGCGATGCGACGCGCCTGCGCCACCTGGATGCCCTCGGTGTCCTGATGGTCCACGAACCGGGCGATGTCCTCAGAGGCTAATCCAGTATCATGCCCCTCCAGGTAGCCCTTCAGGGCCTCGCGGCACATGAAGGACACCACTGGGCGAGGGGTGTAGTAGGCACCGGAATCGTGGCGGCCGGTGACCAGTTCCTCGAACACCTTGCCCAGCATCTCCGGATCCACGGCCACCTCGATATCGAAGGGCGTGGACTCCATCACCGTGAAGTTGAAGCGGTCGAACAAACCCGTTAGCACTTGCTCGATGGCCCCGTCGGGCACGGTGATGCCGACGCGCCGGTCCAGTGCCTTCTCTTCGAACAGTCCGCCATTTAGGAAGGGCACATCGCCGATGAGCGTTGTCAGGCCTTCTGTCAGGTCCCTGGAATGAGGATTGTTCAGGCCGGAGAAAAACAGGGGGTGCAGGCGGGCCACGTAGAAATCGCCTTCGCCCGGCAGGACTTGGTAGTCCCGCCACTGGGCGTTCAGGTAGTCGGCATCGTCATTGAACCGCAGCCAGCCTTTGTGGGAGAGGAAGTAAACGAACATCAGCCGGTTGAACAACGTCTGAACGAATATCCGCTTGTCCTCGTTCTCTCCCTGGCCGAACCCAGCCACGGCCACCATCATGTCGTCAAATATGCGCTTGTACTCGCCGAAGAACTCCTTGGTCACCGGCTCAACGTCGAACGCCTCGCTCAGCGCGGCGCGGATGATGCCCTGGTCCTGGTGGTTCCAATAGATGCTGGCGACCTGCTGGACCGCGGTGCGGCGGGGCAGGTCGCGCTCCACTACCATGCGGCGGAGAATGGGCCTGGAGCCCTCGAACCTGGGCAGGATGAAGTGAAGCTGGCTGGTCGAGGTGTTGGTGAACACTAGCAACAGGTCGTCGCCCAGCTGGCTGGCGATCAGGCGTGCCGCCGTGTCCACCTCCGTCTTGCGCACCCGGTCGGTGCCCTCGATGTTCAGGGCAACATACAACACTGGAACGCCATCCAGCACTGCGACTCGTGCGGCGGCGTCAGGCAGCATTGCACTGGCGGTTGCCCCGGCCAGGCTGACCTGTCCAGAATCACTGCCAAAGTCCAGCGTCTCGACGAACAACCGCCTGACTGCGTTTGTCCTGCTTTCCGAAGAGGTGGCGAAGATCGCGGCGATGCGGTCCTCGACTTCGACAGCGTCGTTCCGGTTCTGAATCGGCATATTCGGGTCCCATCCGGTTGGATACTCTATATTTTACCCGCAGGGGCGGCTTTCGGTATTGCCGCCGTGTCACCATGCCCGTCCGAGGGTGACGCGGTGGTTGTCTTCGTGCCACCCGGTCATTGCTGCACCAAATGCAGGAATTTTACTGGGTTGTGATTGGACTAGGCACGTTTTTAGGCTGCTCGGGGTCCTTACCCTGAGGATCCTTACTTGTCCTACGACTAGCTAGCTACGATGTGGAGCTGCTGGCCCAACATCTGGTTGCCTCGGTTCCCAGCCGACGGTTGGTGGAAGTCCGGTTCTACACGGCGTGTACAGCCTGGACATGGACGTTCCAAGGCACGCGTTCTGGACGAACAAGCTTGATTACTTGGAGAACCTGGGCGTACATGCCTACCTGGGCAGGGTGAATTCCAGTGGCCAAGAGAAGGGCGTGGACGTTAGCCTAGCCTTGGACTTGGTGCAGGCCGCCCAGGAAGATAGGCAAGAGGCGGCCATGATCGTAAGCCAGGACGCGGACTTCGGTCCGGTGGTGTTCCTAGCGAAGAATATCGACCGATTTCAGGACCGGCAGCTGGTCTTTGAGTCAGCCTTCCCCGTAGGGGCGGGCACGCCCCGCGGCAGGCAGAGAGCGGTTCCCGGGACACGGTGGATGCAAATAGACTAGGCTGCTTACGATACCAGCAGAGATTCCCGGGACTACCGGTCGCCGTCGCCGTAAGGCTCTATCGCTTAGCCCGAATCCACCGAAGGAGTGGGAATTGAAGGTGTGATTAGAGAGTTAAAGGGGTGCTCCTCTGAATCTGGGATAATGGTTTCTGATCGGAAAACCAACCCCGGAAAAGGAGCACCCTTTAGATGCTACCACTTGAGTCCCCCGACCGCATCCGCGTCGCCTTCGACGACCACCGCCTGGTAGCCAATGCCGGGCTGCTGTTGCCCGCCACCCTCGCTCTGCGCCTGGGTCTGAATGAACTGGCGGACAGCCACGTTGACTTGGGAAATGCGCCGAGGCGGGCGAACTCTGGAGACAAGATGCTGACCCTGGTGGCCTCCGCGCTGGCCGGGGGCGACTGCATTGACAACGCCGATGTGTTGCGCACCGGCGGGACGGCCAGGGCTCTCGGCTGCGTGGTCAAGGCGCCGTCCACTCTGGGCACCTTCCTGCGGAGCTTCCGGTGGGGCCACGTCCGCCAGCTGGACCGGGTGAGCCGGGAGTTGCTGGCCCGGGCCTGGGCCGCTGGGGCCGGACCCGGCGACGGACCGTTGACCATCGACCTGGACTCCACCATCTGCGAGACCTACGGGCCGGTCAAGGAAGGAGCGCGCCACCACGGCTACACCGGACAGCGGGGCTATCACCCGTTGCTGGCCGTCGCCGCTGGCACCGGAGACGTGCTGATGGTCCGGCTCAGGGAGGGGCGGGCGCACACCGCTCGGGGCGCCGCCCACTTCCTGCGCGAGACGGTGGGACGGGTGCGCCACGCCGGGGCCACAGGACAACTCACGATGCGGGCCGACAGCGGCTTCTACACCCACGCCATCGTCGCGCTCTGCCGCAAGCTGGATGTCCGCTTCTCCATCACCGTTCGGCAGCACGCCCGGTTGCGGAACCTCATCGAGGCCATACCCGAGGCGGACTGGACGCCGGTCCCCTACTGGATGGACGGCGCCGCCGACGTGGCGGAGACCAGCTACACCCCCCTTCCAGAGTGAGCCCGGCGCAGCGCCGGTGCGGCTCATAGTCCGGAGGGTGAAACCCACGCCCGGCTCTCAACTGGCGCTGTTCGCCACCTACAGCTATCACGCCTTCATCACCGACCGGGACGGCGACACCCTGGATCTGGAGGCCGACCATCGCCGCCACGCCGAGATCGAGAATGCCATCCGCGACCTCAAGTACGGCGTCGGTCTCAACCATCTCCCGTCCGGCCGTTTCGCCGCCAACGCCGCTTGGCTGGCTGTCCAGGCGATTGCTCACAACCTGGCCCGCTGGACGTCGCGCATCGGTCTGGGCGATCAGGTGGTGACCACCAAGACCCTCCGGCGGCGCTTCTTCTCCCTCGCCGGACGGCTCACCCGATCGGCCCGCCGCCTGACCCTGCACTTGCCTCGGCGCTGGCCTTGGGAGGCTCAGTTCACTGGCGCCCTGACCCGATTGCGCACCCTGCCGCCTCCCTCCTGACCGTGGCGCTCCCTGACGCAACGCCGGCAACCGGCCCACCATCCTCGCCCTTATCCACCAGTCAGTCGAAGGTATCTCCCACTCGCGCCGCACGAATCGGCCAGCGAGAGTGCCTTGCTGCCTTCGGCCACCTCATGAGCAGCTCCTCTCACCGGCAACAGGCCTGCTACTGGCCCCGCCCGCCCCATATCCGCCGGGTCGGCCCCCTCTCCATCCCTGTGATGCCCTGTTCCAGCGCCCTCTCCACTCCGTTCGGTGGATTCGGCCCAAGAGAAAAACCACATCCGAGGAAATCATCAACAAACTCAAGGGGGTGGAGGTGATCATCGCCTCGGGTAGTACGGTTGTTGAGGCCGCCAGGAGGGTCGGGGTGTCCGAGGGGACCTTCTAAGCCCGAATCCACCGAAGGGATGGGGCATGGCCGGTCGGATCAGGGATGAGAGGCGGGGGGGCAGGGCTATGGGGCGTTGATCACGATAGATTTGCGGGGGTGCGGAGTCTGACGGCCACTGAGACGGCCACTGAGGGGGTATGTTGAGGGTCGAGGTGTTGCAGGAAGCCGAGATCACCGGGTCAGATGGCAGCAGAAGACAGCCGTGGCCCGGCCTGGCGGCGGTCTGCCAGGCAGTTGGATAGTCCTGGGGACGGATCAGACGCCAACGGCGCTGTTAGGAAGGGAGTGGCAGGGTGCGCAACCGCGCCAGGGCACCGTTGAACCGGGTTTCCCAGGGCCATCCCTGGGGAAGATGCAGGGTGAGGCGCCGCGCCTTTCGGGTGATGCGTCCGGCCAGGGAGAAGAAGCGTCTCCGGAGGGTCTTGGTGGTTGCCACCGGCTCGCCCAGGCCGACGCGGGCGGTCCAGCGGGCCAGGTTGTGGGCCATGACCTGGACCGCCAGCCAAGCAGCGTTGGCTGGGAAGCGGCCCGATGGCAGGTGGTTGAGCCCCACGCCGTACTTCAGGTCGCGGATGGCGTTCTCTATTTCGGCGTGGCGGCGGTGGTCGGCCTCCAGTTCCAGGACATCTCCGTTCCGGTCGGTGATGAAGGCGTGATAGCTGTAATTGGCGAACAGCGCCAGTTGGGAGCCGGGTGTGGGCTTCACCCGGCGGACGATGAGCCGTACTGGAGCGGCGTCGGGCTCACTCTTGAAGGGGGTGTAGGTGATTTCGGCCACATCGGCGGCGCCCTCCATCCAATAGGGAATGGGCTTCCAGTCTGCCTCGGGGATGGCCTCGATGACTTGGCGCAGGCTCTGGTGCTGGCGGACTGTGATGGAGAAGCGGACCTTCATCTTGCGGCAGACGGCGACGATGGAATGGGTGTAGAAGCCGCTATCGGCCCGCACGGTCAGTTGTCCGGTGGCTCCGGCGTATCGCACCCGTCCCAAGGTCTCCCTCAGGAGGTGGGCGGCGCCCCGGGCGGTGTTGGCCCGCCCCTCACGCAGCCGGGCCATCAGTACCTCGCCGGTGCTGGCAGCCACGGCCAGCAGCGGGTGATAGCCCCGCTGTCCGGTGTAGCCGTGGCGCCGTGCGCCCTCCTTGGCCAAGCCGTAGGTCTCGCAGATGGTGGAGTCAAGGTCGATGGTCAAAGGTCCGTCCCCGGGTCCGGACCCGGCGGCCCAGGCCCGGGCCAGCAGTTCCCGGCTGACCCGGTCCAGTTGGCGGACGTGGCCCCAGCGGAAGCTGCGCAGGAAGGTGCCCAGGGTGGACGGCGCCTTGATCACGCAGCCCAGCACCCTGGCGGTCCCTCCGGAACGCAACACGTCGGCGTCGTCGATGCAGTCGCCGCCGGACAGGGCGGAGGCCACCAGGGTCATCAGCTTGTCGCTGGAATTGGCCCGGCCCGGGGCATCTCCCAGGTCAACGTGGCGGTCCACCAGTTCACCCAGGCCCAGGCGTAGGGCAAGAGTGGCAGGAAGAATCAACCCGGCATTGGCCACCAGACGGTGGTCGTCGAAGGCGACGTGGATGCAGTCTGGGTGGTTGCGTGGTAGCATCCTTTGGGTGCTCCTTTTCCGGGGTTGGTTTTCAGTGCAAAAACCATTATCCCAGATTCACGGGAGCACTCTTTCACGCTTTCAGCAGACCTCTAACTCCCACTCCTTCGGTGGATTCGGGCTAAGCTGGCGGCCTGAATATGGCTGCCTCAGGGTGCACTAGGCCCGGCGCCTGAAGCAGCTGGACGGCAAGAACAGCCGGCTCAAGAGGGCGGTAGCCGGATTTACCCTGGACTACCGGCACTCAAGGAGACAACGGAGGGAAACTTTCGAGCTTCGCCCGGCGCCGTGAATGTGTCGAACTCGGAAGGTTAGTCCAGGGGGTATTTGAGCGACGGGCCTGCAAAGTGCTGGGACAACCCCGCTCCGCCCAGCGCCACAATCCGCTGATCCGAGACTCGAACAGGCCCGAACCAACGACAGTGTGGGGCTGGCCACTCGGTTCGGCCGGTACGGTTACCGGCGGATCACCGCCCTGCTCAGAGGTGCTGGGTGGAATGTGAACCACAAGCGGGTGGAGCGGATCCGGCGGCGGGAGGGGCTAAAGTTACCGGCCAGGCAGCCCAGGAGAGGGCGGCTGTGGCTGAACGACGGTTCCTGCGTCAGGCTTAGTACTACAGTTGCAGTTAATGATGACGTAAAATTGCGGCAGTTGAGTGTTGGTGAGGTGAGGGTTTGGCAAGGTATGGGGATGAGGTGGCGGAAGTGGCCCGTTGGGCCGAGGGCATCGATCAGGTACACCAGTGCATCGGGGGACGGTTCCGGAGGCCAGAGCCCCGCCGCCGGGCGCTGGATTATCTGCGGGGACTGCTAAGTCCGGTGGAGCGCAAGAACGGCTGGCAACTGGCAGAGCAGGCGGGCGACGCCACTCCCTATGGGGTGCAGCGCTTGCTGTCCACCTACCAATGGGACGCCGGCCTGGTCCGTGATGACCTGAAGAGCTACGTAATGGAGCACTTGGGAGACGCTGAGGCAGTCTTGGTGGTGGACGAGACCGGGTTTCTCAAGAAGGGGGACAAGTCGGTTGGGGTGCAGCGGCAGTACAGCGGCACAGCGGGTCGGATCGAGAACTCTCAGGTTGGGGTATTCCTGGCCTATGCCAGCGACAAGGGAAGGACCCTGCTGGACCGGGAGTTGTACCTGCCACAGGTGTGGGCGGAGGACTGGGAACGGCGGCGGGAGGCCGGAGTACCGGCAGATGTTGGCTTTCAGACCAAGCCCCGGCTGGCGCAGCGCATGCTGGAGCGGGCGTTGGAATCAGGAGCCCCCTTCCGCTGGGTTGCCGGGGATGAGGTCTATGGCAATGACCGCAACCTGAGGTTGTGGCTGGAGCATCAGGGAATACCACATGTGCTGGCCATCAAGAGGAGCGAGAGGCTGTGGGCTTTGACGGAAAAGGGTCCGCGTCAGGTGCGGGCGGACCGCCTGGCGGAGCAGGTTGACGAAACAGGCTGGGTCAGATGCAGCACCGGCGATGGCGCCAAGGGTCCCCGGATGTACGACTGGACTGCCGTGGAGATAAGGCCCATGCGGGAGCCGGGCAAAGGCCATTGGCTGCTGGTCCGGCGCAGCGTGGCCAAGCCGGAGGAGTTGGCTTACTACGTGTGCTACGGCCCGGCGGGGACGGCTCTGGAGGAACTTGCGAGGGTGGCCGGAACCCGGTGGGCCATAGAGGAATGCTTTGAGGAAGCCAAGGGCCAGGTGGGGCTGGACCAGTACGAGGTGCGCCGGTGGGACGGCTGGTACCGGCACATCACCCTGGCGATGCTGGCGCAGGCGTATCTGGCGGTGATCCGGCATCAGGCGATGGAACAGGGAGAAAAGGGGGCTGCTACGGTCCCGATGAAGAGCTGATTCCCCTGACGCTGCCTGAGGTGCGCCGGCTGCTCACCCGCCTGGTATGGACGGAGAATCATCCCACTGCGCTTGTTCTGCTATGGTCTCTGTGGAGACGGCACCATCAGGCACAGGCACGGCGATGCCACTACCGGCGACGGCTATCACTGCTGGATTCAATAGTGCAACTGTAGTATTAGGCCGGAAAGGAGAAACCATGTGTGGGCCTACGACTTCGTACAGATCATGACCTGGAACGGCCGGGCTGTGCGGCTGCTGACCGTCATCGACGAGTACACCAGGGAGTGCCTGGCCATCTGGGCAGGGCGCAGTATCCGGTCCCCGGATGTCATTGACACCCTCGCTGGGCTGATGACAGCCAGGGGAGTGCCCGCCCACATCCGCTCGGACAACGGCTCGGAGTTCACTGCCAAGGCTGTTCGGGAGTGGCTCGGCGGAGTTGGAGCCAGGACTCTATACATCGAGCCCGGGTCGCCGTGGGAAAATGGATACGTTGAGAGCTTCAACGGCAAGCTGAGAGACGAGTTGCTGAACCGGGAGGTGTTCTACACGCTGCCGGAGGTCCAAGTGCTGACGGAACAGTACCGCCAGACTTACAATCACATCAGGCCGCACAGCTCCTAATACTACAGTTGCAGTTAATGATGACGTAAAATTGCGGCAGTTGAGTGTTGGTGAGGTGAGGGTTTGGCAAGGTATGGGGATGAGGTGGCGGAAGTGGCCCGTTGGGCCGAGGGCATCGATCAGGTACACCAGTGCATCGGGGGACGGTTCCGGAGGCCAGAGCCCCGCCGCCGGGCGCTGGATTATCTGCGGGGACTGCTAAGTCCGGTGGAGCGCAAGAACGGCTGGCAACTGGCAGAGCAGGCGGGCGACGCCACTCCCTATGGGGTGCAGCGCTTGCTGTCCACCTACCAATGGGACGCCGGCTTGGTCCGTGATGACCTGAAGAGCTACGTAATGGAGCACTTGGGAGACGCTGAGGCAGTCTTGGTGGTGGACGAGACCGGGTTTCTCAAGAAGGGGGACAAGTCGGTTGGGGTGCAGCGGCAGTACAGCGGCACAGCGGGTCGGATCGAGAACTCTCAGGTTGGGGTATTCCTGGCCTATGCCAGCGACAAGGGAAGGACCCTGCTGGACCGGGAGTTGTACCTGCCACAGGTGTGGGCGGAGGACTGGGAACGGCGGCGGGAGGCCGGAGTACCGGCAGATGTTGGCTTTCAGACCAAGCCCCGGCTGGCGCAGCGCATGCTGGAGCGGGCGTTGGAATCAGGAGCCCCCTTCCGCTGGGTTGCCGGGGATGAGGTCTATGGCAATGACCGCAACCTGAGGTTGTGGCTGGAGCATCAGGGAATACCACATGTGCTGGCCATCAAGAGGAGCGAGAGGCTGTGGGCTTTGACGGAAAAGGGTCCGCGTCAGGTGCGGGCGGACCGCCTGGCGGAGCAGGTTGACGAAACAGGCTGGGTCAGATGCAGCACCGGCGATGGTGCCAAGGGTCCCCGGATGTACGACTGGACTGCCGTGGAGATAAGGCCCATGCGGGAGCCGGGCAAAGGCCATTGGCTGCTGGTCCGGCGCAGCGTGGCCAAGCCGGAGGAGTTGGCTTACTACGTGTGCTACGGCCCGGCGGGGACGGCTCTGGAGGAACTTGCGAGGGTGGCCGGAACCCGGTGGGCCATAGAGGAATGCTTTGAGGAAGCCAAGGGCCAGGTGGGGCTGGACCAGTACGAGGTGCGCCGGTGGGACGGCTGGTACCGGCACATCACCCTGGCGATGCTGGCGCAGGCGTATCTGGCGGTGATCCGGCATCAGGCGATGGAACAGGGAGAAAAGGGGGCTGCTACGGTCCCGATGAAGAGCTGATTCCCCTGACGCTGCCTGAGGTGCGCCGGCTGCTCACCCGCCTGGTATGGACGGAGAATCATCCCACTGAGCTTGTTCTGCTATGGTCTCTGTGGAGACGGCACCATCAGGCACAGGCACGGCGATGCCACTACCGGCGACGGCTATCACTGCTGGATTCAATAGTGCAACTGTAGTACTAAGCTGGACTTTGTACAAACCGTAGACAAATTATAAGGACAGGTTAAGCTGGCCTGACCCATCTCTCACAAAAGGTCCAGCTATGCTTACCCTGCCCAGCGCCATTTTACCTGTGCTCATCCCATTCGCAACACTGTTTCGGGCGCCGACTTGGCAGAAAGCCCAGGTTCTGCTGGTGGGGGCGATACTATCCCCAGGCCGGCGCACCGTGGCCTCGGCTCTTCGGGTTATGGGGTTGAGCGGCGACCGCAACTATGCCCGCTACCATCATGTGCTCAACCGGGCGGCGTGGTCGCCGCTTCAGGTGTCTCAAGTGCTTCTGCGGATGCTGCTTCAGCATCTTGACCGGGGCGACGGCCCTTTGATATTCGGTATCGACGAGACCCTGGAGCGGCGCCGGGGTCCGCAGATCGGAGCTCTCGGGATTTACCGGGATGCGGTGCGCTCCAGCCGCAGCTACGTGGTCAAGGCCAGTGGCCTGCGTTGGATCAGTCTCATGTGGCTGGGCCACATACCATGGGCCGGACGCTACTGGGCCTTGCCGGTGCTGACCGCATTGGCGCCCTCAGAGCGGTATTACCGGCGGCGAGGACGCTCTCATAAAAAGCTCACCGACTGGGCCCGTCAGATGATCCTGCAACTGCGCCGCTGGCTGCCCCGCCGTTACCTGGTGCTGGTGGGCGACAGCGGCTATGCCGTCCTTGACCTGCTCCATTTCTGCCAATCCCTACGGGAATCGGTTACCTTGATCACCCGGTTGCGGCTGGATGCCGGCCTCTATGCCCCGGCGCCGCCTCGCCTGCCTGGCCAGAACGGCCGTCCTCGGGTAAAAGGCGTGCGTCTGCCCACCCTGAAAGAACAACTTGGGAAAGAGCAGCTTGGCTTGCCTGACGTCTCCTGGAATGCCTCCCCGGTGGCTTGGTATAACGGCACCGTCCGCGTGGTGGAAATCGCCTCCCAAACGGCGGTCTGGTATCACTCCGGCAAACCGCCCGTCCCCATTCGTTGGGTCCTGGTTCGAGACCCCAAAGGCGAATTCGACCCTCAGGCTTTACTCTGTACCGACCCGGCAGTGGCTCCGGTTCAGATACTGGAATGGTTCGTGTTGCGTTGGCAACTGGAGGTCACCTTTCAGGAGGTGCGGTCTCATCTGGGAGTGGAGACCCAGCGCCAATGGTCCGACCGGGCCATCGCCCGCACCACTCCCGTGTTGATGGGTCTCTTTTCCTGGATTACCCTGGCGTCCCATCTGCTGCAAAAACAACAGCCCATAATCCAGCGCACGGCAGCATGGTACGCCAAACCAGCCCCCACCTTCGTCGATGCCATCGCCCTGTTGCGCCGGACTCTGTGGCTGGCGTCGGAGGGTTTTTCAATGTCGCCCTCGCACCCCAACAGTGAAAAAGTCCCCACCGCATTTTACGCCCGCCTCATCGACTCGCTGGCCTACGCAGCTTGAGTGTACAAAGTCCAGCTAAGAGGGTGTCTAAAAAGATAAAAACTTGCATAAAGGCACGAAGGCGAGGAACGGGCGGAATGGCGTAATCTGGGGGTATGAACCGACCAAATTACCCCACCGACCTGAACGACCGGGAGTGGCAACTGCTGGAACCGTTGCTGCCTCCGCCCAAACCCGGCGGCCGTCCCGTCAAATACCCCCGCCGGGAGGTGGTGAATGCCATCCGCTAGGTGCTGCGCACCGGATGCTCTTGGCGGATGCTGCCTCATGACCTGCCACCTTGGCGCACTGCCTTTCATTACTTCCGCACTTGGCGCCGGGACGGAACCTGGCAGAGAGCGCATGACACCTTGCGGTCCCTGACCCGTCAGTTCGAGGGCCGCCAGGCCAGCCCCAGCGCAGCGATCATCGACAGCCAATCGGTAAAGACTGCCGAAAAGGGGGGCCCAGGGGTTACGATGCGGGCAAGAAGGTGAAGGGGCGCAAGCGCCACATAGTGGTCGATACCCTGGGGCAGTTGCTGGCAGTGGCGGTGCATCCGGCCAACATACAAGACCGGGACGGCGCCAAGCTGGTGTTGGAGCGTCTGCTGGGGCAATATACCCGGTTAAAGGTGATTTGGGCCGACGGGGCCTACGGCGGCAAGCTGGTGCAGTGGGCCAAGGAAGTGGGTGGCTGGAATCTGGAGTTGGTGCGCCGGCCCCGGCAGCAACGTACTTTCCAGGTACTGCCCCGGCGCTGGATGGTGGAACGCACCTTCGGCTGGCTGAACCTGCAACGGCGTTTGAGCAAGGATTATGAGGGTTTGCCGGAAACTACGGAGGCCTGGATCTACGCTGCCATGACCGGACTCATGCTACGCCGTTTGGCCCGGGCCCCAACTTATTAGACACCCTCTTAGCTGGACTTTGTACACTCAAGCTGCGTAGGCCAGCGAGTCGATGAGGCGGGCGTAAAATGCGGTGGGGACTTTTTCACTGTTGGGGTGCGAGGGCGACATTGAAAAACCCTCCGACGCCAGCCACAGAGTCCGGCGCAACAGGGCGATGGCATCGACGAAGGTGGGGGCTGGTTTGGCGTACCATGCTGCCGTGCGCTGGATTATGGGCTGTTGTTTTTGCAGCAGATGGGACGCCAGGGTAATCCAGGAAAAGAGACCCATCAACACGGGAGTGGTGCGGGCGATGGCCCGGTCGGACCATTGGCGCTGGGTCTCCACTCCCAGATGAGACCGCACCTCCTGAAAGGTGACCTCCAGTTGCCAACGCAACACGAACCATTCCAGTATCTGAACCGGAGCCACTGCCGGGTCGGTACAGAGTAAAGCCTGAGGGTCGAATTCGCCTTTGGGGTCTCGAACCAGGACCCAACGAATGGGGACGGGCGGTTTGCCGGAGTGATACCAGACCGCCGTTTGGGAGGCGATTTCCACCACGCGGACGGTGCCGTTATACCAAGCCACCGGGGAGGCATTCCAGGAGACGTCAGGCAAGCCAAGCTGCTCTTTCCCAAGTTGTTCTTTCAGGGTGGGCAGACGCACGCCTTTTACCCGAGGACGGCCGTTCTGGCCAGGCAGGCGAGGCGGCGCCGGGGCATAGAGGCCGGCATCCAGCCGCAACCGGGTGATCAAGGTAACCGATTCCCGTAGGGATTGGCAGAAATGGAGCAGGTCAAGGACGGCATAGCCGCTGTCGCCCACCAGCACCAGGTAACGGCGGGGCAGCCAGCGGCGCAGTTGCAGGATCATCTGACGGGCCCAGTCGGTGAGCTTTTTATGAGAGCGTCCTCGCCGCCGGTAATACCGCTCTGAGGGCGCCAATGCGGTCAGCACCGGCAAGGCCCAGTAGCGTCCGGCCCATGGTATGTGGCCCAGCCACATGAGACTGATCCAACGCAGGCCACTGGCCTTGACCACGTAGCTGCGGCTGGAGCGCACCGCATCCCGGTAAATCCCGAGAGCTCCGATCTGCGGACCCCGGCGCCGCTCCAGGGTCTCGTCGATACCGAATATCAAAGGGCCGTCGCCCCGGTCAAGATGCTGAAGCAGCATCCGCAGAAGCACTTGAGACACCTGAAGCGGCGACCACGCCGCCCGGTTGAGCACATGATGGTAGCGGGCATAGTTGCGGTCGCCGCTCAACCCCATAACCCGAAGAGCCGAGGCCACGGTGCGCCGGCCTGGGGATAGTATCGCCCCCACCAGCAGAACCTGGGCTTTCTGCCAAGTCGGCGCCCGAAACAGTGTTGCGAATGGGATGAGCACAGGTAAAATGGCGCTGGGCAGGGTAAGCATAGCTGGACCTTTTGTGAGAGATGGGTCAGGCCAGCTTAACCTGTCCTTATAATTTGTCTACGGTTTGTACAAAGTCCAGCTTAGGCTACAGGCCTCCAGCACCGGAGACTATCCTAACTGGAGTACCTGTCCCAATGCTTGTCGGGCTAACATAGCAAGTGGTACAACCGCTGGGGGCAGGTCAGGTCATCAAGAGGGGATTCCGATTCAAAGCCTTTAATCCCATGATCAGTTACATCCAACACTGCACTGAGAAGAACGAGAACCCCCGGGCCTATGACATCGTTAGGGACCTCCTTCCCAGGGCGGCGTGCCGCGGCTTCGTGGAGGCCATATTCGAACACGGAGCCATCCCCGAGCCCCGGCCGAGTTACCACGCTCCCATCAACCCCCGCGACCTCGAACCCCCATTCCCCAGCATTGAGTTGGGACCCGTGGGTGCTCGCCGACAGTACGGCCGCGGGAGGCTGATCTCGGCCTCATGTTTTGGGTAGGGTTCCAATTTGGTTGGTATGCGTCAGTAGGGGCGGGTTTGAAACCCGCCCCATTCGAAACGCCAAGTTGACGTTCCCGGACTCGACCACCTGAAGCGAAACGCTATCCAGTTGTGCACCGGCCTTGGCTTAAACGCCTCCCATGACTAATAATAGTCTCCCTCAGTCAGCCGTATGGAGGGCGTAATGAGCGTCCTGATCAAGAACGGGCACATCTTCACTGCAGTAGACAGCTACGTAGCCGACATCCTAGTGGACGAAGGAAAAATCCGCACCATCGGGATTGATCTTTCGGCGGACGATGCAAAGGCCATCGATGCCACTGGAAAGTACGTTATTCCGGGTGGGGTCGATCCTCATACGCACTTGGACTTTCCCTTCGGCGGCACCGTCTCGTCCGACGACTTCAGCACCGGCACCATCGCGGCGGCGGTGGGAGGGACCACCAGCATCGTGGACTTTGTCGTGCAGCAGCGGGGCCAGTCTTTGACCGAGGCCTTGGAGATATGGCACCAGAAGGCCGGAGGCCAGGCTGCGGTCGACTACGGCTTCCACATGATCATCCAAGATCTGCCAGATCACCGCTTGTCCGAGATGGACGAGATGGTCAGGCAGGGCGTCACCAGCTTCAAGATGTTCATGGCTTACCGCGGCGCCGTGATGGTGGACGACGACACGATCTTTAAAGCCATGGTCCGGGCGGCAGACATCGGGGCGTTGATTTGCTTGCACGCGGAACACGGGCACATGATCGATGTCCTGGTGCAAGGGGCTTTGGCCCAAGGAAACACCGCACCCAGGTTTCACGCCAGCACCCGCCCGCCGGTAACCGAGGCGGAGGCCACCCACCGGGCGATACGCATGGCCGAGATCGCTGGGGCCCCGGTCTACTTTGTTCACCTGAGCTGCGCCGAGGCGCTGCAAGAAGTGCAATCAGCCCGCGCCCGGCAGAAATACGTTTACGCCGAGACTTGCCCCCACTATCTGACCCTGGACAACAGCATGTACGACCAGGAGGGTTTCGAGGGGGCCAAGTACGTCCTCACGCCACCCTTACGAGACAAGTGGCACCAAGATGAGCTTTGGAAGGGGCTGCGCCGCAACGACCTTCAGGTTGTGTCCACAGACCACTGCGCTTTCCGGTTCAGCGACCAGAAGACCCTGGGCGTAAACGACTTTTCCAAGATACCCAACGGCGGGCCCGGAATCGAGAACCGCTTGAGCCTCCTTTATACCTACGGTGTGGCCTCGGGGTTGATGGACTTGAACCGGCTGGTGGAGATATTCTCGACGGCTCCAGCCAAGCTGTTCGGACTTTTCCCGCGCAAGGGCACTATCGCCGTGGGGAGCGACGCCGATATAGTGGTGTTCGACCCGGATGCTGAGGCCGTGATCAGCGCCCAGACCCACCACATGAACGTGGACTACAACCTTTACGAGGGCATGGCAGTGAAAGGCGTCCCCGAGGTTGTAATCGCCAACGGGCGCGTGCTGGTGGAGGACGGAAAGTACACCGGCGTTTCGGCAGGAGGCCATTTCCTCAAACGGGGCGCGTTATAGGCGGATGAGACCAGGGCAGCTAGAGGAGCCGACATGCGAAGAGTCGGGCTGATTTTCCTGGACCGGCCGTCCCTCCGGGGACAGATAGAGTTGGTCCGGTACGCCGAGCAGCGGGGGTTCGAATCGGCTTGGGTATGCGAGACCCGGCTCCCGGCTGGTCCGCGACGCCATGACTCCTCTGGCGGCGTTTTCCCAGGCGACCAGCCGCATCCGGCTGGCGACCGGGGTGGTCAACAACTGGACCCGTACCGTCGGCCTGATGGCGATGACCCTGGCGACGCTGCACGAACTGTCGGGCGGCAGGATCATGATGGGGATCGGCGCTTACTGGGACCCCTTGGCGCGAAACCAGGGGATCCGCCGCCGCAAGCACCTGTCCGCCATGCGAGAGTACGTGACGGTGGTCAGACGGTTGCTTGAAATGGAGACGGTGACCTACGCCGGAGAGGTCGTAAAGGTGCAAGACCTGCGGCTTGACTTGGGAGAAGGGGCCCACGAGAAGCCATCGACGTTCCCATCTACATCGGCGCCACCGGACCTAAGATGCTGGAGCTAGCCGGGGAGATCGGCGACGGCGTCTTTCACAACTTCTTTACCTCGGTCGGCTACCTGCGTCAGTCTTTGCGGAGAGTCGAAAGCGGCGCGGCGCGGGCCGGCCGCTCAATGAAAGACATCGACATGCCCCAGATGCTGGGGGTGGCCATGTCCGACGATGCGGAAACCGCACGGAATGCCGCCCGTCACGCCGTGACCATGTATCTGGGCCAGCAACCCCACATCGGCAAAGCCAGCGGGGTGTCTGAGGAGGTCATTCAAAACGTCCACGATGCCATGGGGGGATGGCCTCCCAAGGAGGGCGGAATCGAAGAGGCCATGTCCCTGGTGGGCGACGACATCGTTGACTTGCTGAGCGCCGCAGGCACCCCGACCATGTGCCGGGACCGGGTGCAGGAGTACCTGGACGCCGGAGCTTCTTACCCGGTGCTCTGCCCCTTGACCCCCAATATCCGGGATATTATCGACGCTTTCGCCCCGGACTAAGTTGATCTCTGTACCGGAAGCTTCCAAGTCGAGTATACATTTGCTGACACCCCCAATTTCCCGAATGGGAGAGGGCGCTGGGACTCAACGGCTCGGAGAAGGACTGCTAGCAGCTAAGATCAAGCACACCGGAACGGCTTCCCGAACGGCCCAAGGCGTCACACCTTGGGCCAGCCCTGATCGGCCAACATTTCCATGTCCCGGATCATCACTTCCTGGCTGCTGGCCAATTGAACAACCGGTACGAAGGCGGCGATCAGGTGGAATACTCCCATATCCTCAAACCCCCTGATGTCGGACGCTATCTGCCCGGCTCTGCCGGTGAAGGTTGGCCGGTCGGGGGAGTCAGGCCCGGCGCCCAAGCCTCTCTCCCCGGCAGCAGCCCCGCGAACAGCACACCTCCACCCAACCCCAGCGGCACCACCGATTCCCGGGAGCCCAGACTGTACAGCAGCCGCCAGAGCCGCGGCCCGTCCGGATCCACCCGCGGCAGCCCAATCCCGAAAGCCACCACCAACACCGTCAGGACCGACAGGCCCATAACCACCACCACCGGCGGCTACCCCGCCGCCCGCACCAAGAGCACGCAGCCACAGAAGACTACAGACGCCGCGGCCCCTTGCACCCCGACCGCCCCCCTCGCCAGCTCCCCCCAAAACCCCAGCCGAAGCGCGGGCATACTCAATCCCAAGACCGACATGGCCGGTAAAATACCACCTGAACCCCCGCACCCGATTTCAGACGCGGAGGACACCACACCATGGACTACATCGCCGCAGCCGCCGTCAGCCTCGCCCACGGCATCGTCGCCTTCAGCGCGGTCCGCGCCGTCATGGCCCCCACGTCCAACCCTCCAGGCCTCCGCCTCCGGCACCGCCATGACCCTCCTATGCTCGGCCGCCGCCGTCTCCGCCGTTCTCATACGCCATAACCTGATAGCCTGAGCGGCCACAACACTCAAACCAACACTTCAGATACAATGAATCATAAGAAGGAGGACACAGTCTCAAGCCACAGCAAATCCTGAGTTCCTCACTTTTCTCAAAGAGGTAGCCTTAGCTCTAGCCCGCACGTTCGTAGTCATAACTATGATCGTAGGCGTCCCCCTCCTCAGTTACCTGAGCGTTACCCAAACCTTCTGGCAGTCCGGAGACCCACTCACCTACACAGGCACCACGGCAGCCCTGCCCTGCCCGATCTTTGCCCTGGCCAGAGTGACCGAGTGGTGAGTCGACCACTACACGCAATACAGCGCCTTCTGCCCTCCAAAGGAGCAGCAGCGATGAGCCAGAAACAGCCCCGAAAACCCATACCCAAGAGAGACATCATACTGCGCGTCTGGGTCTACGGAGCCGCCCTGACCATAGGCCTGCTCGGCTTCATACTCGGATGGTGGGAGAAAATCGCCACCGGGGGCTGAATCCACCAGAGCCACGATGACGTCCGCAACAGAAACAAACCAGCTCTCGGCCGTACTCCGGTTCCTGGCCCGCACCCACGCCCAGAGCGCCACCGAACCCTCCTGGGCCCACGGACACTGCACCCGCCCTGGCCCACCTCCTCGCAAACCAACCCGACGACCACCAGCTGGCAGCCTCGGCCATGACCATGAGCACCACCCTCTGCCAGTACCTTCCCGAGGAGATGCCCGCTCCCGACAAACTTGACCACGCCAGCGACCACGCCCTCACCGCCACCTGGCATACCCATCCCCTCCCACTGACCGTTACCACTCTCCCGGACGGCACGTTCCGCTACACCCCCCCGCAAGACCAAGGCACCCGGTCACCCCGCACCCTCAGCCACCGCTCCACGGCATTCTCCAATGCAGCCCGCAGAGTCCTGATAGCCAGCAAGGAACCGCCGCCGTTCCCACCGGACAACCCGCCTCCCAAAGACTCCGACATCCTCCTCACCCTCGGCCGCAGACTCGGGCAGGCGCGCCTCCGCACCGGCGTGCCCCAGAACGCCCTCGGCCCACTGATCGGCTACAAGCAGCGCATGATCTCCCACGTCGAACGAGGCCTGAACGGCATGCCCTGGCAACAAACCGTTCGAGCCACGGCGCTGCTGAACATCTCCCTGGACTACCTGGCAGGCCGGCCCTCGCCGCACCAGCAAGAGACCCCGTCCTCACCGGACAACAACATTCTCGGCGGGCGGTATCAATGGCGTCGGCAAAGATAGTTGACGTCAAACACCACCATCCACTTGGACCTCCAGGCGACGTCCCTTCGCCAGAGACGGCCGTGATGGGCCCTCTGAGTGGAATGGAAGCGTGGAGTAGGTTATAAGTCAAAAGCCGCCTTGTGCAGCGCTCCCCGTCGTTCTCAGGGACAGGGACCAACTGCCCACACAGGGTTTTAGGGGTCTTCAGGGAGATGTATACAGCTACTTCGGCAATGTCGTTGGGCGGCCTCATCCCGCGTGTGCATTTCGTCGTCGTAGTCGCCATTGGGCCTGGTCAGATCCCAGCCGGGCTCCAGGATGTTTGTGGCCAGTGCCTCTGACGCTACTGGGCCGTCAGCCCTCCATCGATAACCAGTTCGCTGCCGGTCATAAACGAGGACTCGTCGCTGGCAAGGAACAGGACTCTGTAAGCCACGTCTTCCGATACGCCGAGCCTGCCGATGGGGTGGCGGGCCAGGTTTAACTCCCGCCCCGCTTGGTCGGCTAGCATCCTTGCAGTCATGTCGGTGACGATAACGCCCGGATGCACCGAGTTGGCCCGGATGCCCTCGCTGGCGTACTGGATGGCCGTCGACTTGGTCAGCAACCGGACTGCCCCCTTGTGAAGCGCCATAGGCCGAGGTGGTACCGCCAACCAGCCCGGCGACCGAGGAAATGTTAATGATCGAGCCTCCACCGGCGTTTCTCATCTCCGGAATGGCGGCCTTGGTGCCCAGAAAGACACCCTTGGCGTTCACGTCCATCACAAGGTCCCACTGGCCTTCCGTCAGGGATTCGATGGTCATACGCTCACCGGCAGCGTCCCTGGGGCTGCCTATGCCCGCGTTGTTCACCGGGACATCCAGCTTGCCGAACCGGGACACGGCAGCCTCCACGGCATTCTGCCATTCCGATTCGCTGGTGACGTCCAGATGGACGTAAAGGCACTCGCCGCCGGTCTCGTTGATTTCCGCCTGTACCTGCATACCCAGGTCGTCGAGGATGTCGCCAATCACCACCCTGGCCCCTTCCTAAACCCGAATCCGCCGAGGGGATGCGGCATGGCTGATTGGATCAGGTATGAGAGAGGAGGGGACAAGGCTTCGGAGCGTTGATCCCGATAGATTTGCGGGAGTGCGGGGCCTGACGGCCACTGAGGGGAGATATTGAGGGCCCGAGTTGGCGCAGGAGGGCGAGATTACCAGGGCAGATGGCAGCAGTGGACAGTCGTGACCCGGCCCGGTGCGGGTATGCCAGGCAAATGGGTATCTTGGGGGCGAGTCAGACGCCAACGCCGCTGTCAGGAAGGGAGTGGCAGGGCGCGCAGTCGCGTCAGGGCGCCGCGGAGCTGGGTTTCCCAGGGCCAGCGCTGGGGAAGATGCAACGTCAGGCGGCGTGCCTTGCGGGTGATGCGTCCGGCCAGGGAGAAGAAACGCCGTCTGAGGGTCTTGGTGGTCACGATCCGCTCACCGAGGCCGATGCGGGCGGTCCACCGGGCCAGGTTATGCGCGATGGCCTGGATGGCCAACCAGGCGGCGTTGGCGGAGAAGCGCCCCGAGGGGAGATGGTTGAGCCCCATGCCGTACTTCAGGTCGCGGATGGCGTTCTCTATCTCGGCGTGGCGACGGTGGTCGGCCTCCAGTTCCAGGGTGTCCCCCTCCCGGTCGGTGATACAGGCGTGATAGCTGTAGTTGGCGAACAGGGCCAGTTGAGAGCCGGGCGTGGGCCTCACCCTTCGGACAATGAGGCGAACCGGTGCGGCGGCGGGCTCGCTCTTGAAGGGCGTGTAGCTGGTCTCCCCCACGTCGGCAGCGCCCTCCATCCAGTAAGAGGGTGTCTAAGAAGATAAAAACTTGCATAAAGGCACGAAGGCGAGGAACGGGCGGAATGGCGTAATCTGGGGGTATGAACCGACCAAATTACCCCACCGACCTGAACGACCGGGAGTGGCAACTGCTGGAACCGTTGCTGCCTCCGCCCAAACCCGGCGGCCGTCCCGTCAAATACCCCCGCCGGGAGGTGGTGAATGCCATCCGCTATGTGCTGCGCACCGGATGCTCTTGGCGGATGCTGCCTCATGACCTGCCACCTTGGCGCACCGCCTTTCATTACTTCCGCACTTGGCGCCGGGACGGAACCTGGCAGAGAGCGCATGACACCTTGCGGTCCCTGACCCGTCAGTTCGAGGGCCGCCAGGCCAGCCCCAGCGCAGCGATCATCGACAGCCAATCGGTAAAGACTGCCGAAAAGGGGGGCCCAGGGGTTACGATGCGGGCAAGAAGGTGAAGGGGCGCAAGCGCCACATAGTGGTCGATACCCTGGGGCTGTTGCTGGCAGTGGCGGTGCATCCGGCCAACATACAAGACCGGGACGGCGCCAAGCTGGTGTTGGAGCGTCTGCTGGGGCAATATCCCCGGTTAAAGGTGATTTGGGCCGACGGGGCCTACGGCGGCAAGCTGGTGCAGTGGGCCAAGGAAGTGGGTGGCTGGAATCTGGAGTTGGTGCGCCGACCCCGGCAGCAACATACTTTCCAGGTACTGCCCCGGCGTTGGGTGGTGGAACGCACCTTCGGCTGGCTGAACCTGCAACGGCGTTTGAGCAAGGATTATGAGGGTTTGCCGGAAACTACGGAGGCCTGGATCTACACCGCCATGACCGGACTCATGCTACGCCGTTTGGCTAGGGCTCCAACTTTTTAGACACCCTCTTAGTATTACAACGACATATTGAGTAAACCCGGGCCGGGGGTTAGTCTTCCAGCTATGAGGCCTTTCTTGTCAGAGGCTCGCGCCCGCGTAGTGCCAGCCTCAAAATCCGCACATCAGCTACCTCTCGGAACCAACTGTCGTTGTAATATTAGAGGAACATGGCCGCACAGTTGGCAGGGAGGAGGGGAGTGGCCATGGAGCCTCCGGTGGAGTTGGAGGGGAAAGCGGGAGAATACACGGTGGCGGGCTTTGAGATCTCCGGTGGCCTCGTAAGGAGATGGAGCGCATCGGTCGTTCTGGCCGACGCGGAGAACGCGACCGGAGGAGAGCCGGTTGTAAGGTTTCGGCGGGGGAGTAGCGCGCACTGCGCCGCGCAGGGGCAGAGTCAGAAAGTCGCACCGCGGGACCGGCGCTGGGGCGCAGGTGGACCGGAAAGATGAAGGGCCCTCCGGGAATGCTTCAGGGAAAGGGCAGACCGGCGGTGGTCAATGGCGTCCTGGCTCCATAGGGCGGAATGGTCATCTCGCTTGGCGCCGGTGTCCATTTGGGCTGAGCAGGGCGAGGCGACCTCCATCATGAAGTCGGACGGCCTGCCCTGCTCGGAGACGATGTGGCCGACGCTGGCGTAGGGGCAGCCAGCTCGCCCGTCTCTCAAACGTCGCCGTCCTGCTCGCCGGCTGCTACCAGGGCGGTTATCGCGGTGTCGGTTACCACGGTCGCTTATCGCGTCGACCCCGATCTTCCACAGGTCCAGGGGCCGCTGGCGCGTGCCGTACGGGACTTGGCCGAGGAATTGATTCTGGGTGTCGGCCCACACCGGGGTTCAAGGCCTCTCCCGGCCTCCAGACGGCCCAAAGCGCCTCCCCCCAGGATACTCCGGACACCGCCACGGCACCTTAAATCGCGGCTCAGGACAAAAACGGGCAGGGCGCCGGAAACCGGCTGTGAGAAAAAGACAACACCTGTCTATGACACGGGCCTAAACCGAAGCCGAGGTGAAATGCGCAGAGGTATGAGGTAAATTTGGGAGGAGTCTGGCAAGTCTGTCCGGGAGTCAGGGAGGGGTTGGTAATGGGTGTGAGAGGGATGGACCAGCATCTCGAGGGATGGACCAGCATCTCGAACAATGGCAGATGGGAGTGAGGGACCTGCGCCTACGGATGATTATGTCGCCGACGCTCAGGGAGCGGGAACGGTGGTATGCCATGTTGTTGCTGGCCCAGGGCTGGACCGCAGCGGACACGGCGGAGGCCCTGGAAAGGAATCCCCACACCATTGGCCGGTGGGCATCGGCCTTCGGCAAGGGAGGGCCGACGGCCCTGATATTCGAGCAGACCGGCGGTTCCCCCTCGTCCTCGGAATGGAGCAGCGGGATGAGTTGATGGGGGCGTGGATACCGGAGGGAAGAGGGCTCTCGTCGGGGTGTTCCCGGTTGCTGAGGCCCGAATCAGGCGTCCACAAGGCCTCGGGGCCCCCGGAGGGCGCCGAGGAGCGCTACGAGCGTACTAACGCGACTCAGGCACGTTTTTACCCAGCCCCTGTCCGCTGTGGAGGGCCGCAGCCGGCCAGAATGGCCCTCTGGGGTATTCCGGCAGGTGGCCGTAGGCGTAAACAGCCCCCTTGGGCCTCCTGCGGCCATTCCGAGAGCATCTGCACCGTTGGCTGAACTGGTATGGGCGGGAAACAGGCGGACCATGAGCTTGGCTGTATCGGGGCGGTGGGTGCTGTTCACTATCCGCCGGTTGCTATTTTCTCCCACCAGCCGAGGATGAATCCGAGGGCGCCGATGGTTATGGGTATGCCGTAGACGAAGATCCGCAGGATGATCTCCTTCGCCAGGCGGACTCGCCTGTCGTGCTGTTGCTCCTTCCCCATTCGTCCCCGTGCCCGGAGACGTGATCTGATCTTCCGACAGTCGTTCCCCCTCGCCAGGAGGACGCGTTTCTGGTGCTGCTGGCCCTGCATCATTCGTCCTCGTGCCTGGAGGCGTGAGCTGCTCCTGCGTATGTTCACCCACTATTGTATGACACAGGCTTGGGCGGTGGGCACGAGCATTACAAAAAGCAGGACAAACAGGTGTGCCTTGGAGATGACAGATGACCAGCGTGTCATCGTGTAGGGCCAGAATGAGAATCCCTCGGCATGGCGAACCTGGGGCCAGTGGTCGCTGGCGAGAAACGAAGAGTCCCCGACGCTATCCCTCGATCATCTCGGTGGGACCAGCCTGACCACCAACCGATCCAAGCGGGCGATGTCAATCACCGTCCTGGTCGGCTCTGTCCCTGCCATGCCAAACCGCTGCCGGGACAGGGATTCCCGGTCCATGTGAGACCAGCAGGCGGAACCCTCCCAGATGGAACGGAACCTGGCCTGCGGCTCGCCGCTGGCGGTCAGCACCAGCAGGCGGCGCGCCCGGCTGAAGGCCACGTAGTGCTGGCGGGCCCGGTCAAAGTCCGCGATGAGACCTTCGGGCTCGCCGGAGTAAGCGCCGCTGCCCGCGAGGTTGCGGCCGATGCGGTCGGTGGCCAGGTCAGGGCCGCTCAGTGACCCCACTATGACCACCTCCCATTCCCGGCCTTTGGCCTGGTGGATGGTGGTGACCAGTAGCTTGTCGTCCGCAGGACCATGGGCGTGGCCGGCGGGTTCGCAGCGGGCCGGTATGCCCGCAGACTCCAGGCCGTCCAGGTATCGGCCGCTCACCTGGTCCTTCACGATGTGGAGCAGCAGCGCCGCCTGCCCGTAGCTGGCAATGACCCCGTCGTCTCTCAGGAACCGGAGCAGCTCGCCGAGCTGCCGGACCTCATCGCGGGCGTCGATCCCCTGCACGAAGATGACAGCAGGGTAGCCCGGGTGGGTCTCAGGCGTGTGGGCAACCAGAGCCTTGGCATACCGGAACGATCGGCCATCCACCTCCCACCCGGCGGCGGTGGCCATCCACTCCCGTGAGGCGGCGACGATGTCGCTATGGGAGCGGTAGTTGGTGCTGAGCTCCAGCACGCGGCAGCCCGGGAACCGGAGGGGGAACTGCAGCAGGTTGGCCACGCTGGCGCCCCGGAACCTGTAGATGGACTGGTCATCGTCGCCGACCACGGCGATGTTGCCGTGGAACTCGCCCAGCCGGTGCAGTATGCGCATCTGTACATGGGAGATGTCCTGGAACTCGTCCACCATCAGATGTCGTATGACCCCGCCCTGCTTGGTCGCAATGTCGTCCCGCCGTAGGACCTGCTCGGCCCAGACCTGCAGGTGGGAGAAGTCCACGGCGTTCTTCGCCAGCAGCAGCGCGCGATAACGCCGCAGGCAGCGCCCCAGGGCCGCGATGAACGGCCTCTCGGAGCCGGCAAGGGCGTCGGCCTCGATCATCTCGTCGCAGATGCGGTCAAAATACCGGGCAGCCTCGGCCACCGTGTGTGTTCCGTGCCGCCAGCCCCGCGCCGCCAGTGTGTCCCAGTCCGGGCCGAAGATGGCGGCGAACTCCTGTTGCATGAGCAGGTGCTGCTCCTGCTCGCCCAGGAGCTTGTACTCCGGGCGCAGGCCCACCATCGCGGCATTGGAGACGATCACCTGGTGGCAGAGGCTGTGGACGGTGTTGATGCGCACCCGGGAGAGGTCCCCGGGGACGCCGCAGGCCAGGGCATACCGGGTGAAACGCTGCTGCAGCTCGTGGGCGGCGTCCCGGCCGAAGGTGCAGAGTGCCAGCTCCCCAGGGGCGGTCTCGCCGGTGAGCAGCAGGTTTACGGCCCGGAGGGCCACGCAGCGGGTCTTGCCGGCCCCGGGGCCGACGATCACCAGCAGCGGGCCGGAGCCGTGGCCGATGACCTTTCTCTCTGGGCATCCAGCTCCGGGTGCAGGCGCAGGATTATTGGTGCGATGTCCATGGGAGTCCTCGGGAGTCCTTCGTTTCGAAATGCGGGGCGCATGTACCGTACGCCATGAGCCGCGTCACAGCGGACCGGCCCATGCCCCGGTGTCCGGGGAGGTCTGATCGGGCAGCGCAGGGTGCTCCGCTCAATCCTGCTGGGTGAGAACAATTTCGCCCTGGATGCTCACAGTACTGCGGAGATCGCCTGCGGCAGGTTTTCCCGCGGCTTGCGCCGCCTATGACCCCGGTGCGGATTGAGCCCGCCGCCCTGGGGCCCGGGATGGTGCCACGCCCGCGGCAGCGGAGTCCTCGACCAATGCGGATATCTCCTCCAGGGCCTGGCGCCTTTCCAGCGATTGGCGAAAGGGAGCATCGGTTGCCGCGTCTGCCAGCCTGCCGGTGCAGCGCTCCAGGTCCCAGAGCAGGGTGACTCCACCCTGACGGGCGATGCGCTCGATGCGCCGGTCGCGCCCCGTGTCAAATAGGGCCAAGGCCGGCGACACCGGCACCCGGCGGTTCAGCCGTCGCCGCAGGACCTCGCTGACCTGGAGCGCCTCGAACCGGGCCTGGTCCAGCGGCGACGGCGCGGCCCGGAGGCCCCGCCCGGTGTCGAGGCGCCAAGCGGCCCCCCTCAGGGAGTACCGGCCGTATTTCACCGTGAGGCAGAACCGGCCGACGCCCAGCAGCCAGGTGATGAACACCGGTTCCGTTGAGCCGCCGCCCGGGCGGCGATGACGCAGGACGAAGGCGGGTACGCCGTCCGTGCCGCCGCAGGCCAGGACGGCGGCGGTGGCGCGGTCCTCGTCTTTCTCCTGCGATGATGGCAACTTTTTACCTGCGAATCTGAACATCGTCAAAACTCCCTTGTGTGATTCGAGTAATCTTGAATAACCGGGGCCTGCTCTGTGGGGGCCTCGGCCCTTGGTCTCCCTGATAACTGCCTGTGGTTGGACAAATGTGCGGGGCGAGCCGTTGCGGTTGCGCCCGTCTTGGCCCTGGTCAGTTTGGCGCCATTCCGATGGGACCGGGTTGACGCAGTTGGACCGGTGGCTCAGGCCGACCCCGTTGATGGCCCTCACCCGGCGGACATGCCGGACATCCCCCGTCACGTTCGTATCCGTCGTATCCGTGAGGGTGGCCGCCGTGCTGTTGCTGTCCGTCACGTAGACCAGGAGTTGCCTCCCACCCTGCACAGGGCAGCTCCGGGTGCAGCCGCAGGATGACGGGTGCGATGTCCATGGGTCTCCACTGAAGGATCCCAAGCCGGAGGGGCCCAAGCCGGCATAACCGGCCAGGGCCCTGGGTTCTTATGAAAATTGCCCCGGCCTTTGATGCCGGGGACTGAAAGCGGGCGGCGGCCGAGGATGCCATGCCGGAAGCACGGGCGCCGGGCGGATGTCCAGCCGGCTACCCGTCCGTGTCCCGCTCCCGCGGACCGTGCTGGATGACCAGCGTGTCCACGTGCTGGATGTTGATGGTGGCCGATCCCACGGTGAGCTGGCGGTCCGCCTCGGGTGTCTTTGCCCGGTCCGGCGCAGCGTCCTGCTTTCCCGGGCCGACATCAGGCTGGCCTGCTGGGCCGCGGTACTGCAGCTCGTTCACGCTGCTCCACTCGTTTTCTGCGAACCGGGGCCTGGGCGGGTGCTTGATCCCCACCTCGTCGGCGATGCGCCGCAGGTCCTCTTCCAGGGTGCCCAGTCCCCAGATGATGTGCACGTGATGGCGCTCACGAGCCGCGTGCTCCATCTGCTCGTTTCGGGGCGTGTCTGTGAATATGAGGATGCCCACAACGAAATTGGTGTATTCCGTGGCCTTAAGGATGCCGTTCCGCATCTCCATGCACCCTTCCTCCGTCTCCTCCAAGGGAGAGTCCAGCTCTTTGGGAGGGCCGTAGGGCGTGCGCAGGGTCCACTGGCCAGTGTTGTCCATTTCGTAACGGCCGCCCTTCACCTGGACGGCGAACCGGGCCAGGTCGTGCAGCCAGAGGGCGTAGTCGACCTGTCGGCCCTTCCTACGGTAGCGAAGCTCGTAGAGGCCGTGGCCGTTGACCTCCATCTGCTGCAGTGCGTCAAAGACCTCGGCCTCCGACCTGCGCTTGGGGTCCTGGCGCCGCTGTTTAGGGAACTCTGGGGGGTTCATCCTGATTCCCATGTGAAAACTCCTTTTTATGTGTCTTTCTGTGTCAAATTAAAAAGGCCGCACCGGATGGTGCGGTCCCTGATGGTGAGGTAACTGTCTGCGCGTCAGTCTGAACGCGATAACGGCCCAACGGCCTGATTGCATTCGTATTCTCCCTGCGGCCAGGAGACTGCCAGGAGGCGACAGCCTGTGCCGCGATCCAGGTTGCGGACATCAAGGGGGTTTTCCGGGAGTCCCGGCTCCGCCATGTATCTGGCGCCCTAGGGACCCAGCCAGCAGAGGATCCCCTGTGCTTCCCATTCTCTTCCTCCATGCCCTGCTGTCCGCGGCCGTTAATCGTCAAACCATCCTCGGCAGTGAGCAACTTTGCGGATGGCGGCATTCTGTACGACCTGGTTGTGAGGCTGGCTTTCGGCATGGCGGAGGTGCGTCGCGCCGTTCAGGACGCCGACGCCGGCGATGATGGCGGCGCTTGCCAGCCAGAAACCTGGATTGGGAAATGGTGGATGTGGAGTAGACGCCTGCGATCCGGCTGTGGACGACGCTTTCGTTCACGGCGTCGGACCCGGCGGAGTACGAGTACGCGGCGGCGGTGTGATGATGATGTAGGTGGGAGAGCTGGAGGGCGAGTCTCAGTATCTGATATTTGGGTCATTCGTGGAGCCCGGGGTGGTGCAGCGGGTGGACGTGGAGCCGTGAGGAGAGACGACCTGAATGGCGTGACTCGCCGGGTATTGGGTCACCTGATCGCACTTCTTGGCTGCCCAGATTACGGCTGGAGGCATGACGTTGATTATCAGTCGGAAGCGGATGAAGCCAGTGCTACGGCCGGGAGCGACGTCTAAGAAGGCGATTGAGGAGGCGATGTAGACAATGAATGCGAGGGCGTAGGCAAGGGGCCAGCCCTGGTCGGATTCGTCCGAGATGAGCGCCCGGGCCTGGGCCACACAGGAGACCGCGGTCAACCGGTTCGCAATCGCCCGGATTGTTTCTTCCCCGGTGGGCCTTGGCGAACCTCGTATGGCGGAGAAGACCTGGTCGAAGCCTGCGCCTTCCCGGGCGGTGGTCAGCCCGTGCCACGCCATCAGCAGGTCCGGCTCTGCATCCAAGAAGGCCCCCTGCTGGTCCTGAAAGAGATCCAGCGTGAGCCGGCCGTCCAGCAGGGGGTCGTTTCTCCGGCCCCGCATCAACTGGCCGTCCTGGTAGTGCTTGACCAGGTGGTACTGGGGATTCCGCGGGAAGGCCAAGGGATTGAGCCGCAGGGTGTCCACCGCCGGCATACGGAGCAGATTCAGTCCGGGGTTGACCGCCTGCAGGTGGGGCAGGTCGAAGGCAATGATGTTGTGGCCGAGGAGAAAATCGGCTCCCTCGGCCAGCCGGTCGAGTTCGGCCAGCGCCTGGGCAAGCGTCTTCCCGCTCGCCGCAAACAGGACAGACCGGGGGTCGCCTGGCCCCAAGGCAGCCAGGGCGCGTATGCGGCCGCTGTTTTGACCACCTCCAAGTCCAGCGAGAGACAGCGAAAGGGGTGCTGTCCGCTGTTCTCAGTATGGTGTGTCAGATTCAACTCTCCCGGTTCCTGCCCGGCATTCACGAACGCCTCCCTGTTGGTGTGCCTGTTCCATGACCTCTCATTGGCCCTTTCCCCGCTCTCAATGAGAGAGAAAGAGCTCCCGTGATCGCCTCTCTTACCGTCCTGGGCGTGGGATCCATCCAAGTCCCCGTGGCTTTGGCTCGCGGCACCACGTCTGGACTGTACTGTTGCCCTATGTCAGCTTGTTATTGGCTTCGTTGAATTTATGCACTACGGAGGTTGGGGAGTCCAGTCTATCGTCCTCCGCTGCAATTGCCGGGGTGCGCTCACAGGCCGGCAATTGCAGCACAGGGTGCCCCGCCAAGCCTGCATCAGCGAGACCGGCTCTGGCGATGGAAAAGGCCGCATAGTTAACTGCAAAGCTATGAATATATGAACCTACTCAGCGGCATGATTAATCCGGAAGTGCGCACTTTGACCGGAGAGATGCTGGTGATAGACCACTGCCATCTTGCACAGCTATTAACCTGTGAATATCGACCTGTGAAACCACTCCGCATACCGGTCCATTTGCGAAGACGCACCTTGGCTCTGTTGCAAGGCGTCATAGTTAATTACTATCCTGCAAAGATAGTAGCCTATGTATCTAGGTGAGATTCCAGTTCGAGTGAGGTTTCCAGGGCTCTCATGCACCACTCGCGCACGGTTATCCCCTCCTGGGCAGCTCGCACTCTTATCTGCCGGTGCATCTGGACCGGAACCGCCACGTTCAGCTGGCGATGCTCCTCCTGCTGCACGTCCGCCTGCACCGCGTCCGCCGCTGGCTGATTCCGGCGACGCCGGTTGGGCTGCATGCTCAGATCAGCGTTATTGGACGTCATTCAGCATCTCCTTAACCTCTTCACGTATGGCCTCCATCTCCCGCCGCGCCGCCGTCACCCGGCCGTCAAACACCGTTTTGCCCTGGGCGGCTGTGGCCGCATAGGCCACTCTCTGGGTGGTGCCGGCCGCCAGCACCGGCAGAGTCCGCTCTGACAACGCCTGCGTCAGTGAACGCTGCAGCCCAGTGTTGGAGATCGCCCGCGACACAACATACGCCGCTCGCGGCTTACCCTGCGTCGCCTCCTGCCGGACCTTGATGAGATCCACGATGGCGTCGGTGGACCAGACATCAAAGGGGCTGGGCTGCACCGGCACCAGCACCAGATCAGCCACCCTGATCGCTGCGGCGCTCGCCGCAGCGTGTTGGGGCGGGCAGTCGATAATTATGACGTCGTGCTGGCGCCTCAGTGCCCGGGCCTGTCGAAGTAAATCCCCACGCTCTATCTCCTGAACCCGAAACCCAGGCACCAAGCCCGGGTCGATGGACCTCCAGTCGGCCGCGCTGCCCTGAGGGTCAAGGTCTAGGAACAGCACATCATGGCCGTCGGCTGCGTACGCCTGCGCCAGGTTGATGGCGATGGTGGTCTTGCCGTAACCCCCTTTCTGGTTGCAAACCGCTATGATGGCCATGCGGACCCGCCTATATTGGTACTTACCTAGTGATATGCAAACCTATATTAGCAGACCACTATCTCCGCCTTCACCATCTGTTGTCCCGGGATTCCGGCATTTCCTGTGTGAAATGACCCGGCTGGCAGTGCAGGACGAATCATAGGAAACGACACTTGACCCCACACAATCAGTCTCACGCCCCTGCTCAAAAGGGCTCCGGCTGAGGGCCCCATGGACGACACCCTGCCCGATCGCACCGGGATGCGCCTGCATGGAGCCGGTTTTCAGGAGACCTGCCACTTGAGTGACTTCGACTGGTCGGCTTCAGACCGCCATATGCTCGACGCCGCATTCTCTTTGGCGTTCCTGGCCATGAACGAACACGTCATGCTGATGAGAACGGCCGGTGCCGGCAAGAGCTCTCTGGCCCATGGCCTGGGCTACCCCGCCGTCAGGGCGGGGAACACAGTCCACTTCATCCAAGCCGACGATTACTTGAGGGTCCTGAACCAGGACCGGGTGGACAACTCCCTGGAGCGTAACTTGCGCTCATTCCTGTCCTCCGCCCTGCTCCTGCCGGATGATCTGGGTCTGCAGAGATACGCCGCACAGCAGTCCGTCGACCTTTGTCAAGGGCGGCGGCAAAGTGGACCACTGGGGCGGCGGAATGGTGGACCACCAGCATGGTGGCAGTTGGCTGGGCAGGGAGAGTTGGAGATAGAATCAGGGGATGGGAGCCGACTGGGTGTTGAGCGGGTTAGGCGTTGTCCGGGTCATCCGGGGCTTGGGGCACGGCGCTGTCGCGGCTGCGCTTGAGCCGGTACTCTCACCGTTCATCTCCAGGATGTGGACGTGGAGGGTGAGCCGGTCCAGCAGCGCTCCGGTGAGACGTTCTGAGCCGAACATCTCGGTCCACTCGTCGAAGGGCAGGTTGGTGGTGACCAGGGTGGAGCCCCTCTCGTAGCGCTGGCTGAATATCTCGAAAAGGAGTTCCGCACCAGTGCGGGACAGGGGCACGAAGCCCAGTTCGTCGATGATCAGCAAGTTCAGGCGGGCAAGCTGACGTTGCAGATTGAGCAGACGCCTCTCGTCCCTGGCCTCCATCAGTTCGTGGACCAGGGCTGCGGCGGTGGTGAAGCCCACGGACAATCCCCGCTGGCAGGCGGCCAGTCCCAGCCCCAGGGCGACGTGGGTCTTGCCGGTGCCGCTGTTGCCGACGGCGATGACGTTCTCACGGCGCTGGGCGTACTCGCAGCGGGCCAGTTCCGTAACCAGGGCCTTGTTCACCGAGGGGATGGCCAGGAAGTCGAATGTGTCCAGACTCTTGACGGCGGGGAAACGGGCCGCGCGGATCCGCCGCTCCACCATGCGCTGATGGCGGTCGATGAGTTCCAGCTCGGCCAAGCGGAGCAGGTACTGGGGATGGTCCACATTTTCGGCGGCACACTGGGCCGCCATCTTCCCATACTCACGAAGGAAGCTGGGCAGCCTGAGCTCCTTCAGGTGGTGTTCCAAGAGCAGTGTCGGCTGGTCAGTCATGCTGCCCTCCTTGAAAGAAGGCTCATATAGTCTCGTGTGGACGTAGTGCTCACCATTGCCTTGGGCAGGTAGGGATACAGCTCCAGGTCGAGGCGGGGCGGCCTGCCCTCCAGCCGGCACAGCACCAGGTGTTTCACCGCATCGAAGCTGATCGACCCCAGCCGAAGGGCGTCTTTCACCGCGGAGTGCACCTCGCCCATGAAAAAGGTTTCCAACAGACGCAGAACCTGCACGTACTCTCTTTTGCCCCTGCGGCCCATCCGGGACTCCAGCAAACGGCGCAACCTGGCGAACTCCTCTGGGAGATCCCACCCCTGTAGTGGAGCGGCTTGATCCAAGGCGCCAATCTTCTGCTCCAGCAGCGGCAGGTAGTGAATGGGGTTGTACACAAAGTCGTCCCGATCGTAAGAGCGGGGCTGTCGGGCGATGATCTCCGACCCGCAGCTGATGACCACCTGATCCACGTAGCCCCTGACAATGACGTCCCGGTGTCCATAGGCCACCGGGACCGAGTAGTCGTTGGTCCGGTACCGGACCAACGACAGCGAACTCACTCGCCCCGCCTGTCTGTCGCAGGCATCATAGGGTACGGGTGGCAGGGGCAGCAGGGCATCCAAGTCCCGCTCCATCCGCTGCCCGATGGTCTCCGCATGGCCCCTGAGCCTGGCGTCCATCCGCTCCAGGCAACGCCGCTCCAAGTGGTCATTCAGCGCGTCGAAGCTCTCGAAGGACGGGATGGGCACCAGGAAGTTCCGGCGCACGTACCCCACCATGCCCTCGACCTTTCCCTTGTCATTGCCCTTGGCAGGGCGGCCGAACCGGTCATCGAACAGGTAGTGGGACTGCAGCTCCGTAAAAGCACGGGTGCGTTTACGTCGGCCGTCTCCCAGTATCCGGGCCACCGCCAGCTTGGTATTGTCGTACAGGATGCTCTGGGGCACTCCGCCCAGGAACGCGAAGGCTGAAACATGGCCATCCAGGAAGGCCTCGGTGGTCTCGGCCCAGGGTGTTTTAATTGTTGGGCAGTAGGCCGATTAGGGCCAGGGTCTCCCAGGGTTTCCAGACGTAGTGGCGCAGGGCCGCCGCTATGTTCCTTACTCCGTTCAGTCGAAACATGCCTAGCACCAGGTTCCGCAGTGCCGCCAGCAGTTGCGGCGCCGACTCCGTTCGCACCTGGCTCCGGTCCTCGCCGAACACCACGTCCCGCACCCAATGCAGCCGGGCAGCCGGTTTTCAATCCCCCAGTGCCCACGCCAGATCTCCAGCAACCGGGCAGCATCCGCCCGCTCCGGCGGCAGGCTGGTGCTGGCATAGGCCCGTTCTACCGTCTCTTTGCCCTTGTGCCTCCTGGTCCGTTCCACGCAACAGACCTGTGCCAGGCCGGGCCAGTCCAGGTAGTCGTTCAGGGCCGTCGAGGCCCACAGACGCCGCCTCTCCCACCGGTCTCCGTGCCGGCCCTCCTGGCTCGCAGGCCCTCCTGGCTCGCATGGGTAAAGCTCTCCCCCCAAGGTGGCTGCTCAAAGAGCAAGCTCACCGCCTCCTTCACAGAGGGCTGGTTGTCCTTCAGCGCCCAGAAATAGTCCCCGCCCTGCCCGAGCACCCCCAGACTCAACTCCCGCTGCGCGTACAGCGCGTCCCCGGTGACCACCCTCTCCCGCAATTCCAACTCTGCCAGCAGCCCGGAGGCCAACCCCAGTTCACTCTCCTTGCGTTCCCCCTGACCCCCCTTTTGTCCCAGTACCAGGCCTTGTCCCAGTACCAGGCCTTGTCCCAGTACCAAGCCGCTTTCTCCCGCATAGGCCGCCACCAGCCTCACTCCAGGCAGTTCCCGACCGTGTATTCCCCGCAGTGCCTTGCCGTCGATGGCAATGGTGGCCTCGCCCTCTCCCAAGCATTCCTGCGCCCAGCGGCCCAAGCCGACTCGAAGGCGTCCGCGTCCAAGCGGCGGAATACGTGATGCAGCGTGGCCACGCACGGGGTCTGCTCCCGGCTGAACCCCAGGGACTGGGCAAATTGGGGGTGTTCCCGACCCCACTGGGCGATAGCGTACAGGCTCCTGGCGCCGCTCAACATGGCGCACACCGACAACGCCAGAATCGCCGGCAGGGGATGGCGCACTCCCTTGGGTTTCCTCGGGTCCTCAATCCGGCTCAGAGCATCCAGCAGCCCCGGGCCCCACTCCCCAACACTCTCCTCCAACACAACCCTCCTCCACACTCCCTAAATCATCGCCTATTATTCAACACCCAGTGCTGACCTCTCTACAATTAAAAGACCCTGTCTGGTTTGCAGGGGCCTCTTGGCAGGTGGCTCCGCCTGGCTGTGCCAGGGGGAGGATTGGCTACAGCTACGGACTAAACGTGATGGTAAAGGTTCTTGATTTTGTCCAGTTAGGTCGAGCAGGCCAGTCTTGAATTGCTGGAGCGCTTCGCCGTACCATTGACGCATGATGCTAACCATCTCCACGACGTATCAGCCCGCGACCGACATGGGTTTCCTGTTACACAAGAATCCTGCCCGCTTCCAGTCATTCACGCTGCCCTTCGGGCGGGCCGATGTTTTCTATCCCGAAGCCGACAACAAGCGTTGCACCGTGGCCCTTCTGCTGGAAATCGACCCTGTTGCTCTTGTACGCCCGAGGACCGGTGGACCGAATTCCGCTGGCTGGTTGGAGCATTATGTGAACGACCGGCCCTACGTCGCGTCGTCGCATCTCAGCGTGGCCATCGCCTCCGTATTCGGCAGCGCCCTCAGGGGTCAGTGCAAGGACCGGCCTGGGCTGGTGGAGCAGGCCATCCCCTTGGAGGCCCGGTTACCGGCGGTGCCCTCTCACGAGGGAGCAGACCTCATCCGGGGCCTGTTTGAACCCCTTGGCTATGCCGTTGAGGTAGGAGAGGGGTCGTTGGATGCCCGGTTTCCCGAGTGGGGGAACAGCCCGTACTTCAGCGTTGGCCTCACGTCGGAGACCCGGCTCCGCGACCTGCTTTCGCACCTGTACGTTCTGCTGCCTGTGCTGGACGACGATAAGCACTACTGGGTCGGAGACGACGAGGTTGACAAGCTGCTGCGCTTCGGGGCGGGGTGGCTGGACCACCATCCTCTAAGGGACCTGATCTCACGTCGCTACCTGAAGCATCAACGCGGCCTCGTGCGTCAGGCGTTGGGCCAGCTGCTCGACACCGGCCAATCGGACCCCGGCGCAATCGAGGCGCGGCACGAACATGAAGAGGCCCAGCTCGAAGCCCCGATGCGGCTTGGCGAGCAACGAATCGCGGCAGTCCTGGACGGGCTTCGCACCCTGGGCGCGAGCCGGGTGCTCGACCTGGGCTGCGGGGAAGGAAGGCTGATCGGCGAGCTGCTCAAGGAGTCTTCGTTCATCTCGGTTACCGGCCTTGACGTATCACACAGGGCCTTGGAGGCGGCGCGGCAACGGCTTCATTTTGATACGCTGTCGGAACGTCAGAAGGAACGCGTTACACTGCTGCACGGTTCGCTCGGCTACAGGGACAAGCGGCTGTCCGGTTACGACGCCGCAGTAGCGATGGAGGTCATTGAGCACATAGACTCCTCGCGGCTGGACGCCTTCGAGGAAATGGTGTTCGGCAGCGCCAAGCCAGGGGCAGTCCTGATCACCACGCCCAACGCGGAGTACAATGCGCTGTTCTCCGGGCTGCCGACCGGAGAGTTGCGGCACCGGGACCACCGGTTCGAGTGGACCCGGGGACAGTTCCAGGAGTGGGCGCGGCATGTTGCGGCGCGGCGCAGCTACGATGTCCGCTTCCAGGCCATTGGCCCGGAACACGCGGAGCACGGCGCGCCGACCCAGATGGGAGTGTTTACCCAATGAAAATCGCAGTCCCGGAGTTGTGCTTGGTCGCCCTGGTAGGACCGTCTGGGTCCGGCAAATCCGTTTTCGCCTCAAAGCACTTCAGACCCACCGAGGTCGTGTCTTCCGATGCCTGCCGGGCGATGGTTGCGGACGACGCCAACGACCAAGCGGCGACTCCTGACGCATTTGCGCTGCTCAATTTCATTGCCGCCACGAGATTGCGGGCCGGACGCCTCACCGTCATCGACGCCACCAACGTGCAGCCGGATGCCCGCAAGTCCCTGGTGGGGCTGGCCAGGGACTATGACTGCCTGCCGGTGGCCATCGTGCTGAACATGCCCGAGTCCCTGTGCTTGGCCCGGAACCAGGAACGACCCGACCGGTCTTTCGGGACGCGAGTGGTGCGCCGGCAGGCGGAGCAGCTCCGGAGGTCTCTCAGGGGGTTGAGGCGAGAGGGCTTCAGGCACATCTTCGTCCTCAACTCTCCGGAAGAGGTGGAAGAGGTCTCCATCGAGCGCACGCCCTTGTGGACCAACCTGCGACACGAGCACGGGCCCTTCGACATCATCGGCGACGTACATGGTTGCTTCGACGAGCTGGTAATTCTGCTGGAGCGCCTTGGCTACGAATTTGGAGGACGCCCGGGCGCCGGCGCAGAGCCCGGCTTCACCGTCACTCATCCCCAGGGGCGTAAGGCTGTGTTCCTGGGCGACCTGGTAGACCGGGGTCCGGGGGTTGCCAGGGTCATCAGGCTGGTCATGGACATGGTGGGGGACGGGACGGCGTTGTGCGTGGCGGGCAACCACGAGTCCAAGCTCGTCCGTAAGCTCCGGGGACGAGACGTACAGATATCTCACGGGTTGGCGGAATCCCTGGAACAGTTGGAGGCGGAGCCGCCGGAATTCCGGCAACAGGCCGCCGCGTTCCTTGATGGACTGATCAGTCATTACGTCCTTGATGACGGCAACTTGGTGGTGGCCCATGCAGGGATGAAACCGGAGTACCAGGGCCGGGCCTCCGCCCGGGTCCGGGACTTCTGCCTTTACGGCGAGACTACCGGGGAGACCGACGAGCTCGGGTTGCCGGTGCGATACAACTGGGCGGCCGAGTACCGGGGCCGCGCCGCAGTGGTCTACGGCCATACCCCGGTGGCTGAACCCGCCTGGCTGAACAACACCATCAACATCGACACGGGCTGCGTGTTCGGCGGCAAACTGACGGCGCTCCGGTATCCTGAGCAGGAGCTTGTGTCGGTCGCTGCGGCGCGGGTCTACTACGAGCCGGCCAGGCCGCTGCCGGAAGCGCCTCAGCTTGGAGGAGTAGCCGAGACTCCCGAGGTCCGCGCCGGAGACCTTCTCGACATCGACGACGTTTCCGGGAAACGTATCGTGGCAACCCGGCTGCGCGGCAACATCACGGTTCGGGAAGAGAACGCCGCGGCTGCACTGGAGGTGATGAGCCGGTTCGCCCTGGACCCTCGCTGGCTGGTGTACCTTCCGCCCACCATATCCCCCTGCGAGACCTCGAAACTACCCGGCATGCTGGAACACCCGGCGGAGGTGTTCAGCTACTTCAGGAATAGTGGTGTGTCAAGCGTGGTCTGCGAGGAAAAGCACATGGGTTCGCGGGCCATCGTCGTGGTTGGCCGGGACGAAGGGGTAATAGAGCGGAGGTTCGGCCTCACCGGGGAAGGCATCGGCGCTTGCTACACCCGCACCGGTCGGCGGTTCCTTGATGACCGGGCTCTCGAGGCCAGCTTTCTGGAGCGGGTCCGCCTGGCCATAACCGGGGCCGGGATATGGGATGAGTTGGAAACCGGTTGGGTCGTGCTGGACTGCGAACTCATGCCCTGGTCCGTCAAGGCCCAGGAGTTGGTCCGGCAACAGTACGCGGCTGTGGGGGCCGCGGCAAAGACAAGCCTGTCGGAGGCCAGGTCTGTGCTCCAGCAGACCGCGGCCCGGGGAATAGACACCGGCGAGACCCTGGGACGCATCGAAGAGCGGCTGCGACTGACGCAGCTATACAGCAGCGCCTACGCCCGGTACTGTTGGCCGGTGGCGTCCCTGGACGATATCCGGCTCGCGCCGTTTCACCTGCTAGCCAGCGAAGGGAGGGTCCATACAGACAAGAGCCATTCCTGGCATATGGATATGGCCGGGCGATTGTGCCGGAGCGACCCCGCGTTGTTCCGGGCTACCTCGCATAGATCGGTCGACCTGAGGGACGGGAATGAGGCTGAGGCCATCCGCTGGTGGGAGGAACTGACCGCCCAGGGCGGGGAGGGCATGGTCGTGAAGCCGGTGGACTTCATCGCCGCCGGCAAACGCGGCCTGGTGCAGCCCGCCTTGAAATGCCGGGGGCCGGAGTACCTGCGCATCATTTACGGTCCGGAGTACACCCTTCCGGAGAATATGGACCGTCTGAGACGCCGCAACCTTTCCGCCAAGAGGTCTCTGGCCCTGCGGGAATTTGCTCTAGGGATCGAGGGCCTGCAGCGTTTCGTAGACGGGGAACCTCTTTACCGGGTACATGAATGCGCCTTCGCTGTCCTGGCCCTGGAAAGCGAGCCGGTTGACCCGAGGCTGTGACCGTAGTCACGGCTCGGGGCGTCTGTAAGAACATCGCAAAACTCTTCTGGGGGTCGAGGGATGCCTGCCGCGAATGTGAGCGGGGCGTAGATCAGCCTTTGAGAGTCTGAGAGTGGACCAGTCTTGACTGTACTCTGTACAAGGTTCGAGCCGGCGGTTCACTTCCAGTAAGCCGTCGAAGGAGGCTGATATGGCCAATGATGCGTACGACGGGGTTCGCGAGGTAGAAGCCTGGCTCGGTGACCAGATGGGCCGGCGGGAGTTCCTTCGGCGGATGGCGGTCATTGGCGCGGGTGCAATGGTGGCAGGAACGCTGTTGAGCAGCCTGGCCTGCGGCGATGAGACTCCATCTGACATGACGGCTTCCACTCCTGGGCCGGGAGAGACGGTGTCGCCGGACGACCCTCGGATTGAGGCTGGGACTGTGGAGTTCACCACCGCCGCCACCACCATGATTGGGTATCTTGCCAGACCGAAAGAAGGTGGGCCCAACCCTGCGGTTCTGGTCATCCACGAGAACCGGGGGATGCAGCCCCACTTCCCCGACGTTACCCGCCGGTTTGCCCTGCAAGGATATACGGCTCTGAGCGTCGACCTGCTTTCACGGAAGGGCGGGACGACGGCATTTGCTGACGGCGGCCAGGCTGGAAGCGCGTTGCGGGAGATTACCCAGGACGAGTTTTTGGCCGACCTGAACGCCAGTGTTGATTATCTCCAGACGCTTTCCCACGTCAGGCCTGACCGTATTGGCGTGACGGGATTCTGTTTCGGGGGCGGTCTGACCTGGCTGCTGTCGGTCCGGAACTCAGAGATTGGGGCGGCAGCCCCCTTCTATGGGTCGGCCCCGCCGTTGGACGAAGTTGCCAACTTGAGGGCGCCGGTCCTGGGCATATACGCCGGCGAGGACAATCGGATAAATTCCGGAGTTCCCGAATTGGAGGCGGCGTTGCGGCAGGACGGGAAGGATTACCGGGTAGTAACCTATCCCGGAGCGGGCCATGCTTTCTTCAACGACACTGGGCAACGCTACCACCAAGAGGCCGCGACGGCAGCTTGGCACGAGGTACTGGGGTTTTCGATGAGTATCTGAAATCGTGACGGACCCGGCCGGGGACCATGATGAGGTACCGGCTCGTTGTCAGTATTACAACAACATTTCAAGGAGGAGCCGGATCCCACATGCCAGAATACGGTGTAACTCTCCTGTCAGGCGGACTCGACTCCACGACCGTAGCCGCCTACGCGAAAGAACGTGTTGATTTCCTTTCGGCAATCACCTTCCATTATGGGCAAACCCATTCCAAGGAGGTCGACTGCGCGGCGCAGATAGCCGGCATCATGGACATTGAGCACGAATTGCTCGACATCTCATTTCTCTCGAGGGTGGCCTGGTACTCCGCTCTTATCAACCCCGACCGGTTTCCTGTGCCAGCGGACCGTTCCATGGTGGAGATCGGATACGGGGTCCCGATAACCTACGTTCCCATGCGCAACACCATATTCCTTTCACTGGCCACGGCCTACCTGGAAAGCCGGGTGCTGCACGCCATTGAGATGGAGGGGGTCGAGGCCTCCAGCGTAACCGCCGCAGTCTACATGGCTCCGAACGCCCTCGACTACAGCGGATACCCCGACTGCCGTCCTGAATTCTACGAGGCGATGAAGAGAGCGCTGGATCTCGGCAGTAAGCTCTGGGCTGAGTACGCCGTGCCGATCAACGTTGAGACACCGATTATCGACCTGTCAAAGGCGGAGATCGTAGCCCTCGGAATGAAGCTCGGAGCCCCGTTGGGATGCACCTGGAGTTGCTATGAAGGCAGGGAGATTCCGTGCGGGTCGTGCGACAGTTGCATCCTGCGCGCCAAGGGATTCGCTGAAGCCGGAGTACCGGATCCGTTGCTGGAACGCCTCGGCAGGGACTGATCCTCACAGGTCTTGAAAGCGGAGAGGAGTGGACCCGGCCGTCGCCCGACAAGGAACCTCGGGTGCGAGAAGACCGGCATCGCGCCGTGCCACTCAACTCTGAATTGACGGCCCTCCATACGCACACCTACAATCGGGGAAATGCACAAAAATCATGCCAGAGTTCCGGCTCGACAGGAGGAGATAATGGCTGAATTGTTGGGGCTGGGATGCTCCCACGGCCCAATCATTTTGACTCCGCCCGAGGTATGGGCCAAGGGCAGGGAGCGGATATATGCCCGGATACCGGGCTACGAACCGCCCGCCCAACTGCTGGAGGAGTTGGGAGAGGACAACGGACTGAGCCAGGACATCGGCGACCAGCAGAAGGTCGTAGAATCGTTCAAGATCCTCCGCGACCGCCTCCATGAGTGGGCGCCGGATGTCCTGATCGTCATCGGGGACGACCAAGCGGAGAACTTCCTGCAGGACAACCTGCCTCCCTTTTGCCTGTACACCGGCGCCGAAGTCGACGGATATCCCTTTCAGCGCCCCGCGGCCCGGACCAACCTGTGGAACGCCGCCCCGGAAACGAAGTTCTCCTTCCGTTGCCCCCAAGAGTTTTCCAGGGACCTGCGCAACTACCTGATCCGGGACGGGTTCGACATGGCCTCTTCCAGCGCTCTCAAGGGTTGGGACTGGGGGTTGGCCCACGCCATCATCAACCCGCTGGTTTTTCTGGACCCCGCCGGCAGATTCCCGCTGCTCCCCCTGTTCGTCAACTGCTACGGAGAAGAGGCCGGACCCGATTACCCGCCGCGGCCCGCGCCCAAACGATGCTACGAACTGGGGCGGGGCATTCGAAGGTTCCTGGACACCAGGGACGAACGGGTGGCCGTGGTTGCGTCTTCCAGCTGGTCGCACAGTTTCCTGGCCCACAAGTTTCAGTGCCGTTCCATAGACATCGAGACCGACCGGCGGAACCTGGAACTGGTGCGGACGGGTCAGGGGAGCAAGCTGGCGGAACTTACTCCGGAGGAGATACAGGAATCAGGAGACCACGAAATCCTGAACTGGGTCATCGCCTTGGGGATACTCGGCGACGTTCCCGCGGAAATCGTAGACGTGCGTGAGTCCCACACCCAACTGGCGTACCGCGTGGCGGCGATCTGGAACTGACCTCTTCCGTTTCAGCACCCAATAGCCCGCTTTCTGCCTCCTCGCATTCCTTCGCCGGTGCGGCAACAAACGAGGACTGGACCAGAGGGGAAGAAATCAGATCACGGTCACATTTAAAGGGGCCCGACCGGCGTGCTCCGCAGGGGACCTTCCAACGAGGACGTCTCCGGTCCGGGGTCCGGGCGTATTCCGGCCATGAAAGGACTATCCATGCTTGCCCAGAAAGGCATCATCCAGACCATCCTGGGGAACGGGGAGGAGGGTTGGGACGGGGACGGCGGCCCCGCTCTGGACGCCGCCTGTCAGTTGCCCTACGCCTGTGAGTTCGACACCCAGGGCAACATGATCGTGTGCATGGGAAGGCAGCACCGAATCCGCCGGATGGACGCCCTGACGGGCATCATTACCCTGGTGGCCGGCAACGGCGAGGGGGGCTACTCCGGCGATGGCGGCCCGGCCCTGGATGCCGTGATCAACCAACCCTACGGGCTGGCCGTGGACGGGAACGGCGATATTTACTTTTCCCAGCGTTTCGATCCGGCGGTCAGGAAGATAGACGGCCGCACCGGCATTGTTTCCACCGTCGCCGGCACCGGGGAGTTTGGATACGGCGGAGACGGCGGTCCCGCCAACGAAGCCATGCTCCGGGAACCCAACGACCTGTACTTGGACGGTCAGGGCGGTTTGTTGATCGCCGACATCCAGGACCAGCGCATCCGTCGGATGGACCTGGCCACGGGAATAATTACGACCATCGCCGGAACGGGTGAGAAGTCCCGCGCCGGGGACGGTAAACCGGCGGCAGGAGCCAGCCTGATGGGCCCCAGGGCGGTCTGCATGGACAGCCTGGGGAACATATACATCGCCGAGAGAGAGGGAAACGGGGTCCGCAAGATTTCCACCGATGGAATCCTGACCACAATTGCCGGGTCAAATTCCGTCCTTGGATACACGGGCGACGGCGGTCCTGCCCTGGCGGCCACCTGGGGCGCGCCCAAGGCGATGCGTTGCGACCGGGATGACAATGTCATCGTCGTTGACACCGAGAACTTTGCAGTCCGGCGAATTGACTCCCGCACCGGCAACGTGACGACCATCGCCGGGGGACGCGAGGGCAGCGACGGCGACGGTGGGCTGGCCGTTGATGCTGGATTGGCCCGCGCTCATGGTTGCGGGATAAACGCCGACGGCAATCTCTTCATCGCCGACACCCACAACCACCGGGTTAGGGTGGTCGGCCTTTAGGGATTGGTCTTGTTGTTGGTCTACGATTCGGTCCGTAGCTAACTGGTCAGCGAAAATGTCCACCCATAAGTGATGTGGCATTGAATCAGCGAGTGCAGACGAGAATCCACCTCCTTAACAACATCTTGGAATACCGGATTACCGTTGCACAGGCCACCGAGATTCTCGGAGCAGGCGAGCGCCACACCAGGCGACTCTAGTCCGCATACCGCAGGGACGGAGCCGTCCCTTAGGCCCATGGCAACCGGGGCCGGCGGCCTCACAACGCCATCCCGGAGTCCCAAGCCGAGGCGGTGATGCAACTGGCCAGGACTCATTTCACAGGAACAAACAACAGTCACCTTAGCGAACTACTTCAAGAGCGCCATGGCATTGACCCGAGCCGTCCCGCCGTGCGCCGCATCCTGGTCAGGGCCGGCGTCGGCAGTCCGCGCCGCTGGCGAATGCCCCGGGAGGGAATGCTCTTGCAGATCGACGGCAACCATTACCATTGGCTCGGAGGGAAGGTGCCCAGGTTCACACTCCTGCTGACGGTGGACGATGCCACTGGTACCGTGCCCGCCTCCATGTCCTCCAAGGAGGAGGATATCCTGAGATACTTCCTGCTCATGAGCAGCCTGATCCGAGGATACTAAATTCCCTCGGCCCTCTACAGCGACCGCCACCCAGTCTTCAAGTTCACTGGCGATCTCAGCCAATACCCGGCAGGACCAACCCAGTTCGCCCGGAGCACGGAGGAACTGGAGACCCGGAAAATATTCGCCAGATCACCCCATGCCAAAGAGCCTGATGCTCGTAAGTATTTTCGCAGACAAATATCGTCTTATCGAAAGGTCATAAATGAGTAAGCGCACTCTGCTTTACCTACATCAGCACAGATACTCCCCAATTGTTCCGATCATCGTTGTGAGCTTTGAGTTCTGAGACAAGCTCCAAAGACAGGGTGGGGAATGCCGCCGGCACATTCCAGGAACAGCTGGTCAGCGAACTCCGCCCGGCCGGCGCAGACACCATCGCTGGCGCCAACAAGGTCCTCGGCGGTTCGTCCCACGATTCAACGAGAAGTTCAGCGTACAGGCAGAACAGGATTCTCCCCTTAACGTAGCCTGGAGCAGTCAGTGTCCTTGGAGCATATCCTGTGCTTCAAACATCGTTGCAAGGTGTCCAGGGACAATATCGTCAAGTACAAGTGACCTGACCACCGAAAATCGATCCGGGGTCGATGTGATCCAGGGTCGATTTTCGGATTCTGAACAGAACGGGGAATAGAACGAAGCCCGGTGAGCCGGGGCTTCGTCTGGAACTTTTTTGGCGTCCCAAGATGCTTGTAGGCTTGGCCTCTCCCGTGCCCCGGCTCTACCTTCCAGGGGTTAAAGGTCTTACTCGAACAAGAACCCCCGCACGACCCGACTGTAGCGCTGGTAAAGCAGCCCGCCGGCCACCAGGATCAGGCCCAGCGCCAGGAACGCGATCACCCGGTACTCCTGCTCCAGCAGGCGGGAGTCGAACGCGAACAGTTTCACCACCGGCACCGCCAGCAACGCCAGCCCCGCCAGCCGTACCCAGCGCCACCTCCGGGTCACCCCCACCACGATCAGCACTGCAGCGTACACTGACCACAGCAGGCTGAGCCCCAGGCTGGTCACGTCCTCGTTGACACCGGCGGGCAGGTTGAAGAGCGCGCTGTCGGCGGACGCGATGATCTCCGCCGAGAGCAGCCACAGCGTTGTCAGGTTGGCCAGCGCCAACAGCACCGGCAGGGAGACCATTCCTTCCATGGCGATAATCGCTGACCCTTCCGTCCGGCCTCGTTTCAGTTCCAGCACGGCTGCGGCGTACAGGGCGGCGATGGCCGAGGCGAATGCCAGGAACCGCCAATTGAGCACGGGACGGAATGTCTCCAGGTCCAGATCGAATGTATCCAGGCCAAGGAGGCGCAGCAGCGTGGCCGCCAGCAGGCCGTAACCGAACCAGCGCATCTCCGCCATCCCCAGCTTCCGGGAGAGCACCAGCACGGCCACTGATTGCGCGGCCCAGCCGATGGCAATCCACACGTCGCTGACCTGCACCGGCACGGCGATGGCAGCGAATGTCGCCGCGACCAGCGCGAATACGATGTAGCCAGGCCGCTCCCGCTCGTGAAGGTCGTCCCGGTTCCTCCACAGCAGGTATCCGGTCGCCGCAGAGATCACCACTCCTGTGCCAAGGCCCAGCATGTGCCAGTTCAGGAAGAAGGTGAATTCTTCCTGGAAGGCCTGGGGAGTGTCCAACCCCAGGAGCCACGCCGTAAAGGCACCGAACAGTGCGTAGCCGAACCAGCGAATTTCACGCATCTGCAGGACGAACGACAGCCCCACCAGAACCAGCACTTCCACCGCCCACGCCACCGTGATCCAGGGCAATTCCAGCTGGATCGGGAAGGTTATGGCCGCCGAGGCTGCGGCAACCACCGCGAACACCGGATAGGCAGCCTGCTCGTACCTCTCAAGCTCCTCCCGCTTGTACCACAACAGCCATGCTGAAACGACCGAGGACAGGATGACGGCGCCATTGGCCAGCATGAACAAGTTCAGGAACGGAATCAGGTCCTCGCGGAGGGCATTGGGCGTGTCGGAGACCAGCATCCATACAGAAAGTGCCCCGAACAACAGGTACCCGAACCACCTGACCTCACGCATCTTGAGGGGGAAGGAAATCCACAGCAGCAGCGCAGCCTCGACTGCCCAGCCCACCGTTACCCAGATACTCTCGAGCTGCACCGGAACGGCGATGGCGGCGATGGCGCACGCGGCGACTGAAAAGGCTACAGGACCGTATCGTTCTTCTCCGTCCAGCCGGTCCCTGCGCAGCCGCAGCAGCCACGCCGTTGAAGCCAGCGTCAGAACGGCCGCCGCGTAGCCCAGCATGTACCAGTTCAGGAACGGCGTCAGGTCTTCCCGGAAGGCAGCCACGGAGTCCACCGCCAGCAGCCACCCCGCGAACACCCCGGCCATGATGAAACCGAACCCGCGAATTTCCCGCATCCTCAGCGCGAATGACAGCCAGATGAACAGCACCGACTCGGCCATCCAGCCGATGGAGACCCAGATGCCGTCCAGTTGTATGGGAATGAGCACGGCGGAAAATACCGCGGAACGCAGTGCGAACACCGGTACCGCGAACTGTTCCCAGGCCTCCAGGGCATCGCGCCGCAGGTGCAGCAGCCAGCCCGCCAGCGCGGGTAGTGCCACTGCCGCCGCGTAGCTCAGCATGTATTCGTTCAGGAAGAGCGTGAGATCTCTGGTGAAGGCATCCGGCGTGTCGAGGACCAGCAGCCAAACGGCCGACACCACGAACATGGCGTATCCAGCCCAGCGCAGCTCGCGCATCCGGAGCGGGAAGGACATCCACAGCAGCACCAGGCCCTCAACGCCCCAGGCCACGCTGATCCACGGGCCGCCCAGCTGTATCGGCACGGCCAGTACGGCGAACACGACTGCCAGGCCCGCCGCGAACAGCGTCAGGTTGAGTTGTTCCTCGCCGCGCATCCGGCAGGCCGCCGCCAGGAGGGCGTAGAACGCCGCGAGAGAGACAGTGAACCCTCCCATCCACGGGCGGTAGGGCTCGTAGATGAGGAGGTAGCTTATGCCGTAAAAGGCCGCCGCGTTCAGCGTGATCAGAGCCAGGTCAATGGTCCCCGACGCTTGCTTCCGCACCATGTGGAACACTATGGTGGCGCCGGCAAAAATGAGGAAAATGGCGGTGATGCCAATCTGCGCTAAGCCCGTCGACGGATCCAGCTCCTGCTCCCAGAATCCGAACAGGAACAGCGACCCCACCCAGGCCATCAGGGTGAACCAGCGCCAGTTCCGGAAGCTGGCCAGCGCCAGCACTCCAACGTCCAGCACCAAGACGTAGGCCAGCAGGAGCCTCTGGTCCGGGAGCCTCTCCTGCAGAAGCAGTGGGGTGGCGAACCCGCCGAATATAGAGAAGACGGCCACCGCCACGGCCTCGTGGCGTAGCGACAGCAGTGCCCCAGCCAGGGTGATAATTGAGAATCCCGCAAACGCGGTCAGTGGATCGATCAGTTCGTACAGCGCGAACGCTCCGTAAACGGACAGGTACAGTATCGCTAACCCGCCGCCGGTGACCGTCTGCGCCCAGACGGCATAGCGCTTGCGCCAGTACTCGCCGGCCCCGATCAGGGCCAGCCCGCCAATGAGACCCAGCGCCACCCGTTCCATTTCGCCCAGCCAGCCCTTGTCAATGGCGAGGCTGATGAAGAATGCGACGCCGAAAATCAGCGCCACCACCCCGATGCGGGCGAGCCAGTTGCCCCCCACCAGCCACTCCCAGTTCCAATTACCGAAGTCGGGCAATCTCAGGCCCGGCAGGTCGGGGAACGTGATGCCGCTTCCGCCGGAAGAAGCACTGGCCTCCGCCGTGGTATTGCGTATCGAACCGGCATAAGCCCGGCCCTGCGCTGCTTCAACTTGACCGTCCCGTGAAGGACTGGCCGGTCTCGCTGCTGCTGCCGCCGCAGGGGTCGCGGGCTGGACTGGCACCTGCACTGTGAGGGAAGGTGTACCACCGGGAGAAGAGGTGGCCGGCGGCCGCTCGGGTGCAGGCGAGGCAGTGGGAGCCGAGGGTGCAGCCGCACGTTGTCTCGCCTGCTGTGCGCCGCGCCGGCCTTCCAAGTCGGACAGGCGCAACGAAATCCGCGCTACTTCGGTCGTAACCGCATCAACGTCTGATCTAAGTTCCCTCACCTCCCGGTCTTCGGGAGAAGACCCGGACGGCATTGAACTCGCGGTTTCGGAATACTCGACATCTGATTCGGTTGTGCCTGGCCCGCTTGAGTTGACATGCGGAGCCCCGCACCAAGGACAGAACCGGTCTGCTTCGCTTGTTTCACGACCACAGTTTTGACAGTTCATCAGGCGTCCTCCAAGACTGTCAGTTCCTTTCTCGTTCGCTCTATAGAGGTGTAACCATGAAGCGCGTCGATTCTCGGTCACATGAGCCCGCCGCCGGTGAACACATTTCGGGCCAGAACCATCGGTTCACGGCTGTTGCCTTCGACAATTCAGACCACTGGTGGCCTCGTCCCTCGCCCGTAGGAGGAGCGATTTTCAAGCTCAACAGCATCTGTGGCATCGGGCTGCTTGGCAGCAATGAAGCAAGCAACCACAATGGAGAAGAGAACTGTGGCGGATGAGGCGGCCAGGATGAGGGCCTGCGAGTCTGCGGCCACGGCAAGAAGTAGCCACAAAATGTTGGCGGTCAGGCTCAAAATTCCGATCCCACCGCCTGTGAGTGCGCAAGACCAGGACCACCGTCTGTGCAGTACAACCGAACTGATGACGCCGGCCGCCGCCGGAAGCAAGATCGGTATTCCGGCGATGAGTGAGAGAACCGCGAATACTTCGAACCAGTTGATCGAAAAACTCATGTCGCCCATTGGCATTTTTGCTACCCCCTCTAGGACTTGACCGGATGGCGTCGAGTTGCTTCCTCGAATCTGTCTTGACCTTTACTTTCCGTGGCATTTGCCATCGGCCCGTCAGTGATGTGGCCCGGTCCTGTTGCCAGTGGACCCTTGTGCCAGGAATGTCCCGGCATGAATCCTTGTCTCGGATTGTAGGAACGAGCTTCTGACAAATACATAACAGCCAGTGAATTTAATGTGACGCTTCTATAACAGTTCCGTCACGGCAGGATATAATCGTCCCGTCCAGGTTCGGAGGCGTCATGGTGAAGTCCGATGACTGGCTGCAACAGGAAGTAGCGTCCTTACAGCAACGGCTGACCAGGCTCAGCGAGGCCAGCCTTCGCATCAACGAGACCCTAGACTTCGACAGCGTGCTTCAGGTGGTGGTGGACTGCGCCCGCGACCTGACGGACGCCAGGTACGGCGGCATCACGGTCCTCAGTAACGAAGGCAGCTTCGAGGAGTTCGTGGCCTCCGGCCTGACGCCGGACAAACGCCGTCTGCTGGTCGAATCGCCCGAAAACGTGCAGCTTTTCTGGCATCTGAACGGCATTGACAACCCCCTGCGGGTTGACGATCTCTCCGGCTACATGCGGTCATTCGGCATGGAGGAGCTTCGTCCTCCCGTGGCAGTCACCTCGCTGCTGATGGCGCCTATTCGAAACGCCGGAATCCGGGTCGGCTCCATATACCTGACCAGGAGAGAGGATGGGAACGGGTTCACCCGCGAGGACGAGGAGACGCTGTTGATGTTCGCCTCACAGGCGGCCCTCGTCATCGCCAACGCCCGCCGCTACCGGGATGAGCAGCGGGCCAGAGCCGACCCTGAGGCGCTGGTCAACACCTCGCCGGTGGGCGTCGTGGTCTTCGACGCCAGGACGGGAATACCGGTGTCACATAACCGTGAGACGCTGAGAATCGTCGAAGGGCTTTTGGACCCTGACCGCCCCGTAGAGCAGATCATGGACATCCTCAGTCTTCGCCGGATGGACGGACGGGAAATCTCCCTGGAAGAGTCTCCGCTGGCCCACAGGCTCAGCACCGGCCGCACCATCCGGGCCGAGGAAATAGTCCTCCAGGTGCCCGGCGGCAGGTCCGTCACCGTCCTCGTAAACGCCACGCCCCTCTACTCCCAGGATGGAACCCAGATGGAGTCGGTGGTCGTCACACTCCAGGACATGACCCCGCTGGAAGAACTGGAACGGCTGCGGGCCGAGTTCCTGGCCATGGTGAGCCACGAGCTTCGCGCCCCGTTGACCTCCATCAAGGGCTCCGCTGCGACGCTACTGGGCGAGTCGGCCCACTTGAATCCAGCCGAGTTGCGCCAGTTCCATCGGATAATCGACGGCCAGGCCGACCGTATGCGCCGGATGATCGCCGACCTGCTGGATGTCGCACACATCGAGACCGGGGCACTGTCGGTCAGCCCTGAACCCACGGACCTGGCAACACTGGCAGGCCAGGCGCGGAATGCTTTCGCCAGCGAAAAAGGCAGCAACGAGCTGCACATAGACTTTCCGGCATCCCTTCCGCCCGTCATGGCCGACAGGCACCGCGTCGTGCAGGTCCTCAGCAACCTCCTGTCCAACGCCTCCCGGTACTCCCAGGAGTTTTCCGTGATCCGGCTGACTGCGGAGCGGCAGGACTGGCAGGTGGCTGTCTCGGTAGCGGACGAAGGACGCGGCGTCTCCACCGACCAGCTCCAGTATCTGTTTCGCAAGTACATCCGCATCGAGGGGGACAACGGCGGGTCGGAGAGTGCCGGCTCGGGCTTGGGCCTGGCCATATGCAAGGAGATAATCGAGGCCCACGGCGGAAGAATCTGGGCCGAGAGCGACGACCCCGGCCTCGGTGCCCGCTTCACCTTCACTCTCCAGCTGGCCGGACTCGCGTTATGACCGCATACGATTGGTTGTTGCTCGGAATCATCGCATGTTTCGGGATGTACCTGGTTGGCTGGAATGCCGTTCAGTGGTTTTGAGCGATTGCCTCCGCTATCAGAAATCTAGCCACTTGATTTCTCTGGCCTTGCGAAAGAAGCCGTCATAGAACTCTTGAAACGGAACTTTGTCTCCCGGAATGATACCTACCACCTGCTCATGGTCAACGATTAGCCTCGTCAATTCGTCGGTATGTTGCTCGGAAAGATTCCTTGACCACGCAGCTATCGTTAAAGGAACTCTTCTGAGGTAATATCGATGGTGTAGAAATTGGGCTACACCTCGTTCGTGCAGTATGCGGTTCTGGTCGTCTTTAATGTCATCGGCACTAGTGATTTTCGATTCCCACTCACTGAATAACTCTTTTATGGAGTTGATGGCCTTCCTCTGCTGCCACCGGTCGTACAAATACCTAAAGACCAATTCAACAATTACCACGATGAAACCCGCGATTACGCCTCCCAATATGGGGTAGATAACGGTCTGGAAAACATCAAACGAATTCATTGGTATCCCCATTTCTCTCGTTGACTTACCCGTGCTCGACGGTCTTGGTCTTGTCTTGCAATCTGGCGCTCGTGTAATTCAAGAGGTGAAGTTGTTGACAGTAAATTGTTGCCCGCCCGCGCTGTCGGCGTGTTTCCTGCACCGGTGGTGGTAAGTGTGCCTGAACAGGGAGAAACGCCAGAAATGGGCGTTGTGGTGGCTTAATCCAGTGCGTTGAAAACTATCCCGCCAATGGATGCCGCGATGGTTGCCGCTGCTACAATACCCGGAAACCAGTTGTGTCTAAACCAGTACCACCGGGGCGCTGTCAATTTCTCCCAATAGTCGCGCCCCTGGGCTGTTAGCCTGTGACCGGTGTGATTGTGTTCCAGCACCACTATTGCCCGTTTATCTGCCAAATGATTTATTGCGTCCGACCTCAAACGAGGGGTGTCATGCTTGTTGTGGACTAGCTTTCCTGCTCCACCGTCTAATAGCTCTTTCAGAACATCGCGGATTTCTTCCTTTAATTCCTGAGGCATTGCCTTTAACACTATCAACCTCCCAACGCTAAACATTCCCATTTTCCAACCTAGCATTTCCCTTCATTCAGCGTCTACGGGCAACTGTCAGCAGTCAAAAAGGAAAGGGGCGATTTCCCCGCCCCTTGACCATACTAGACTACCTCCAACCCTGCAAAACGGCTGTAATCAGCCTTGAGCGCAGAATGTGGCCCACTGTTGCATCAATGGACGGCGTAAGTCCAGATAGTCCGTGCGATGATACGATTGCTCGGTTGAATTGCCGGGAGCGTGAGCAAGACACGTCTCTGCAACCGCCCAACTCGCGCCGGTGTTCTCTGCCAAGAAATCCCTGAAACTTGACCTGAAACCGTGGATGGTGGAATCAACGCCGACACCTTTCAGGCAACGCCACATGGCGGTGACTGCCAGCATCGCGCCCTTGTTCGACTTGAATATCAACCCTTCACCGTCACCAAGCTCCCAAGCCTCTGTCAGAACCTCCATAGCCCTATCGCTCAGTGGTACGCGGTGAGCACGGCGCATCTTGGCGTTTTCGGGTGAGACCGTCCATATTGCCGACTCCCAATCAATCTCAGCCCAATCGGCTTTGCGAATCTCACCAGCCCTGGCAGCAGTGAGTATCAGGAACTCGGTTGCCAGTTTGGTACTGGCGTTGGAGTTACCAGCCTTGATAGCGGCAATGGTGGCTGGAATGTCGGCATAGGGCAGAGCGTCGAAATGTTCCTTGTTGCGGGTTTGCTTGGGCAGTGCCTTGGCGAGTGCGCCGTTAGCCGGGTTGTCTTTGCGGTGACCCTGGGCAACTGCCCAATCCATCACGGTTTCAACTCTTTGCCGGACGTAACGGGCGGTGGTGGCCTTGTCGTGCCAGATTGGAGCGAGTAGCTCCATAACATCAGCAGTGGAGATTTCGTGAACCTGCTTTTTGCCGATGACCGGGAATGCGTACCTTTCCAGTGAACTTATCCAGTTCTGGCTATGCGCTTCACTTGACCAACTTGGCTTACGCAACTCGATAACCTTTTCGGTAGCCTGCTGAAAGGTGGGGATGGACGCCTTGGCTTTTCGTTCGGCCTTGACGCCTTGCTTGTCAGCAATCGGGTTGTTTCCTTCCCGAACCTGCTGAAGGTTGCTGGCAGCGACAAACCGAGCGTCTGCTAGTGAGACGGCAGGATAGCCACCTAAACCGATGTTCCGTTGCTTGCCGTCAATCCTGATACGCTGAATCCAACGCTTGCCGTTGGCGTCAACCCTGAGCGTCAACCCGTTGCCGTCGCTGTACTGCCCTGCCTCTTTCACCTTCTGAACGAAGGCGGCTGATAAAGCCTGATTCTTTGTTGCTGGCATAACTCAAACTCCGTTCTATGTACTCAATTTATGTACTTAAATCTACTGGATTTTACCAGCCCTTGCAAGACAATGCAAGACAATGCAAGACAAGTTTGAGGCTAATTCAGCTACGAATCGAGGTATATTGGGGTTTTGTCAGATACGATAATGATAGATGCCTGAACTGGCTGCACCGCCTGGGATTCGCGTTCAAGCGTCCCAAGAAACTGCTGCTCAAGGCGGATGCGGCCAATCGGGAGTCCTCGGTGGCGGAGTACGCGGCCCTGATGGAGGAGGCGTGTCAAAGCAACGCCAAGACATTCTTCGCCGACGAGGCCAATTTCCGGGCGGACGCCGATTTGCGGGGCAAGTGGGTGCTGAGAGGAGAGCCAGCCTTGGAGGACTCGACCAACCCACGCTACGGAGAGAAGGCCAGCTACTACTCGGCGGTGTGCCTGGAGACCGGCGAGGTGGAATGGATGGAGCTGGAGGGGAACAGCAACAGCAAAACGTCGGCCGCGTTCTTGGCGCAGTTGCGTGAGAGGCATGGCGGTCATCTGAACGTGATCTGGGACAACGCGCCAGCGCACCGCGGCGAGGCGGTGCGGGAGTATCTGCGAACCCCAAGGTTGCGCCTGAGGCTGGTGAACCCCCGTTTTCACGAAGGGCAGGCTCTCCCGGGCTACAGCCAGGACCTCTATACCGACGAGGCGGTCTGGGGCATGGCGAGAGAGGAGGCCACCGGAAACCTTTGCTTGGGGACCAAAGCCCTGGTTCAGGAGAAAATCGGCAACTTCTTGGAAGGGCTGGCCGGGCGGAAAGAGGAGGTCAAGCGTCGCTGCCGGACCATCCTGCAATCAAGAGCAGAGGAGCTCTTGCGTAACGCCCATCCCGGTCCCCAATACCAGCCATATGCACATCCCACTTTGGCCTTAGTTTAGTTTCGCAATTTTCTGAAACAGCCCAATCGTCAAGGACTCGTAGATCACCCAGTCGAAGCCGAAGATGGTCAGGCCCACCAACGTGCGGAACAGGTTGTTCGTGCGGTTCTGGACTCTCAATGACTACCGGGGAGTGCATCCAGCTGCTCGGTCCGTGCCTCCATCAGCCTCGGGTACAGCGCCGGACCAAATTGGTTGAATATCGCCACATCGGCTGCATCACGCCCATAACCGATGGTAACCCGCCCTCCGCGGGGAGCGTCCTGCGTAGCGTCGAAGGTGTACCAGCGGCCACCCACATACGCCTCGAACCAAGCATGGAAATCCATAGGCTCAAGTCCGTGTAGATAGCCCACAACTATACGCGCCGGGATACAGAGAGACCGGCATAATGCGATGCCCAAATGAGCGAGTTCGCGGCAAACGCCCTCGCGCTGCTGGTTGACCTCGACCGCCGACATCTGAAAATTGCTGGAAATTGGTTCGTAGCGCACCGAGGTGCGAACCCACTCTTCAATTCTTGTTACTTGATCGTATCCCGGCTTGATGCCGTCTACGAGTTCCCTGCCAAGGTCAGTAAACCTGTCGGATTCGCAATAACGGCTGGGATGAAGGTAGGTCAAAAGTGCGTCCGGAAGGTCCTGAACCTCAACAAAAGGCGCCCCAGGCGACACGTCAATGTCCTCCAATGTAAGGACGTCCGAAGATGAACGGATGGAAAACTCCCCCGAGGGAGCGATCAGTCGCCTGGACAGATTACCGTAGTTGTCCAAATACTCTACTACCGGGACCCTCGGCCGCAATGTGAAAGTTTCATCCACCACCCGCTGATGTGCTCCGCTTAGCGGACGAAGCATTAGCACCAAGGGCGTAGGAATGCTGACGTCAAAAGTAATTTCGCAACCAGTACGGAGCCACACCACGATTCCCCCTTCCGCGTTGAACGCACGTTAGCAAGTAGCTGTTTTAAGTATAGTCGGAGTTGATGTCGATGGGTGGGTAATCAGCCGGACAATCAACGGCAGGACCGGCTGGCTGTCAATGGCAGCGGCAAGGTGGGCCATTGGGGCTGTTGGCATCCAGCGAAAGCGTCCTGGCTAACTGGCCAGCAGAAATGTCATATTCACCCCATGGAGAATGTGATTTTGACGCCCAAAAACGGACGAGACTCCAGGTTCTGAACAGCCTGCTGGCGGAGCATATGACGCTGGACCAGGCGGCTGAACTGATGGGCCTAAGCCCGCGACACACCAGGCGCATCCTGGCGGATTACCAGGAGAACGGCGCTGCATCCCTGGCCCACGGTTTGCGTGGCCGCAGACCTGCCGACGCCATACCCGAGGCGACCAAGAGCAGGGCGGTACACTTGGCTCGCACGATTTACGAGGGAGCCAACCACACTCATCTGGCAGAGTTGCTCAGTGAACGCGAAGGCATCGACATGGGCAGGACCACGCTACGGCGCATCCTGGTCAGCGCCGGGCTGAGCAGTCCCAAGCGAAGACGCCCACCAAGACACCGGGTCAGACGGCAACGTATGCCTCGGGAAGGAATGCTGATCCAGTTGGACGGCAGCCACCACCGCTGGCTGGGGGAGGGCGGCCCGCAGTTCGCGCTGCTCTTCGCAGTGGACGACGCCACCGGCACCGTGGTCAACGCCCTGTTTTGTGAACAGGAGGACAGCCTCAGCTACCTCCGGCTGTTACAGGGCCTGATTCAGCGCCGGGGCATTCCCCTCGCTCTCTACACCGACCGCCACCCGGTCTTCAAGCACCGCTCGGAATACCAGCCCTCCGGCACGACCACCCAGTTCGGCCGGGCAATGGAGGAGCTGGGGGTCCAACTGATATTCGCCTTGTCGCCCCAGGCCAAGGGTCGGGTAGAGCGGACGGCGGAAACCTTCCAGGACCGGCTGGTGACGGAACTCCGGCTGGCCGGGGCGGCCACCTTGGAGGAGGCAAGGCTGTACTGCAGCAATTCCTGCCCCGGTTCAACCGGCGTTTCCAGGTCCCGGTCCAGTTCCCTGAGCCTGCATATCGGCCCTTGGAGGAGGGCTTGCCTCAGAGGCAGACCCTGTGCTTCAAGCATCGAAGACGAGTAGCCAGGGACAACACCGTGAAATACCACAGGCACACCCTGCAGTTGCTGCCGGCTCAGCGGCGCCGCAGCTATGCCGGAGCGGTCATGGTGGTGTTGGAAGGCTTGGATGGCCGGCTGTCGCTACAGCATGAGGGACGGATCGTCGCTTCCCAAGTAGCGCCGCCAAGTCCGGCAGCGCTCCGAAGCGGCAGAGAGCCCTCCCTAGTTGATACGGTCCCATCCCCCGATCCCCAGGGTCCGGCTGATTCACCGGCAACGGTCCCTGTACCGCTGAAGATAAAGATAGCCGGGGCAAAGGAATATGGCCATGTCATGGGGGAGGAGGACCTGGTTGCCATGACAGTAACCGCCTCACCGCGCAAGCCGACATTTCTCCAAAGGGAAAGGTGGAAGGCAGTGCAGCAGGCAAAGCGCAAGGGCCTGTCCATTCGCGGAATGGCGAGGGAGTTGGCCATCCACCGAGACACGGTAAGGAGATACATCGACGCCGACAGTCCGCCGACACGGCGGTCTTCCGGAACCGCGCCGCCATCAACATCTGATACCATCTCGGACTAGACGAAGGACATTTCTGCTGAACACTTAGGCGGACATTTATCCTAAACTTCGACAGCTGTTTGTCAGCGACTACCCGCCCACGTGGCCTACTTTAGTGCCGCCGCTTTAAGCTTGGAGGGTCCGTTCCACATCGCGGGTGAGGTGGAAAGGTTCGCGTCTGGGCTTGCCGCTATATCGTAGACTTGTTTCATCTCAGAGCAGTCGTAGCCGCATGAACATTGGGGCCGTGGACGCCGCCATCCGGAGGATTCGTGATGCGGTCCAAGAATGTGATGACGTGGAGTTGAACTACTGGTAGGAGGAGCATACTAAGAAACTATCTTAAAACCGCCCATTTCCGGCACAACGGACGAGACAACGGCTCGATTCTCTGGATTCCCGCTTTCGTGGAAATGACGGTTTGGGGTCTGTGTCTTGTTTTGAGATGGTTTCTAAAGCAAAGCCAAGGTTGTATGTACATTCCAAGGAAAGTCCGCGATATGGCCGAACCTACTCCAGTTACAGAACAAGGCACCGACTGGCCAGAGTCTCCTGCAACACTCTCCGGCCGATTCCAAGCTCACCCGAAATGTACATCCCTCCTTGGCTTTAGTTCAGGCCACGCAACTACAACTCTGAATGCAAGCATCTACGTGAGGCTAACGAGATGGAATATCGCAAACTTGGCGACCTGGAAGTGTCGACCATCGGCCTGGGAACCCTACGAACTTTCGATGTCACTGGCGACGAGGACATTGCCGTCCGTAACCAGATAGTGGACAACTGCCTCAGCAACGACATTAATCTTATCGACACTGCTGCCTGGTACGGCAACGCTGAGCAGGTCTTGGGCGAGATCACCGAGGGACGCCGTGAACAGTTCTACCTGGCCACCAAGGTCCGCACCGAGGGCAAGGAGGCCGGCGAGATGCAGATATCCCGCTCCTTTGAGTTGCTCAAGACCGATTACATCGACCTCTTCCAGGTCCACAACATGATTGACTGGCAGACCCACCTGCCCACCCTGCAAGCCCTGAAGGAAGAGGGCAAGATCGGTATGGTGGGCGTTTCAGCCATGGTGCGGGAGGCCTACGCCACCATCATGGATTTGATGCGCCAGGGTCGGGTGGACGCCGTGCAGATACCCTACAACGTGATGAACCGGGGCGTTGAGGAAGAACTGCTGCCTCTGGCAGAGGAACTGGGCATCGGTATCCTGGTCATGGAGCCGCTGCAGAAGGGCCGCTATGTGAGCGAGCTCAAGCAGCAGCCCGACCTCACTCCGTTGCGCGACTACAGCATCAACACCTGGGCCCAAGCCCTGCTGGCGTGGGTTGTATCCGACTCGAGGGTCAGCTCGGCCATACCCACAACCTCCAGGCCCGAGCGAATCAGCGAAAATGCTCAGGCCGGTTCCGCCGCAGCTCTGCCCCAGACTCTTCGAGACTACATTCGCTCCGAAGCGGAACGGTGCCTGTAGCAATGAACGCCAACGGTCCATAGAGCTACAGTGGGCCCCTATGGGAAAACTAAAGAAAGGCCAAGGGCTATCGCATTAGAACACTTTCAGGCCTGTAACCGGCTTTTTGGGCATCTTTCATCGGAAATCACTGGCACGACCGTCGCCAATCACGAGATTCCATCCGTCTGTTGCTCGGATTGTGCGGTAGCGGGTCGCATTTAGGGCCCCAACGAGGCTTCAAAAATTCAGATGCGTAGCCCTGCCGGAACATGCTTGATAGTGGGGGTATCGCGCGGATCCCTGAAACCTGTCCGATGATGTGGGCTTATGGGACGGTCTTCCCTGATGGAGGGCGTGAGTGGATTTTGAGCCGTCACCGGTGGCTTGCACAAGGGCCAACTTTCAGACCTGATCTTCAGTGTTCGGCTTCCTCCATCAGGGAGATCATCATGGTTAAGAATCGGTCCCACCCGTGTCCCGCGCTATGACTCGCCTAGTGAATTCTCGCTTGTCGCGATGTTGCTCTTGAATAATCTTGTTCTGTCTACACATGGCACAAGCAGAGACGGTGGCGAAGGTCAGGATTCCCACAGTGGCGGCCGCCTGCACCGACGCCGCGTAGACAATTACTGTTGAGCAATCCGCTCTCTTTGGCCTCCGGCCACCGGTTTTTGTAACCCAGGATTACGTCCACTCAACGGAAGGGGCCTTATGCGAACCACAGAATCATGGACGCATATATACGCTAAGGCCTGTGGACATTTAGCTGGTTCTCGCCTCAGGCGCGTGTATTCGTCCAATTTGTCTGGGACTTCCTCTCATTGATGGACGAGATGAGATGGGGAAGCCGTTGGTCGCCTTGGCCGGTGGTGATGGGCGTTATTTTCGGTCCCTTCTTGGCGTTTTGAGGGTGGTTGGTCAGCAGCGGGGGCGTATCTGGCGGATCAAGTTGTCGGTGGCGCCTTTGACGAAGGATAAAAGGGCCAGCGAGAACGCGATCCAGATGTGGAGGGGGTGCCACCAAGTGGAGACCCAGGCTGTGAGGGAACGTAGCCAGGATGTGTTGAAGAGTTGGACGTTTCCTGGGGAGAGGAGTTCGGGGTCTAGGACCTCCTTGTGAAATACAGCGAAGAAGGTGAGGAAGCCGATGGCGCCTATCATCTGGAACCATGCGAAGGCCGGATGCCAGAGGGGGTACTTGAGTTGGAACTTGTGGGTGCTGATATGCAGTTCGGCGGTTGGGGCTGGGTCGGGTGGTTGCGGCTGGGGTTGCTTGGGTGCTGGGCGGAAGTTCGGAGAGCGTATCCAATTCTATTTGTCCAATAGGAGCACGGCGAAGATGACGGGCGTGGCGATGCCGAGGGCCCAGTAGCCGATTCCGGCAAGTGCGGCGAAGGCCTCCGCGGTCTTGACGTGGCCGTTGTAGAACTCGGCGACGCCGACGAGGATGAGGTAGTACAGGGCTGCGGCCAGGCAGTAGGGGATGAGGAGGGCGCTTGCGCCAAGGAGGGTGGAGAGCTTGGAGGTTAGTTTTAGAGCGGGTGTGAACTGCGTGGTGTGGTTGTCCTCTTTGTAGGCTTCAGAACATCTAAATGTCCACAGGCCCTAAACCAAAGCCGAGGTGAAACCTGCATATACGTCGGCTGGAATCAGGGATGTATAGCTGCAGGATCTGGAGCAGACTGAGTGGGGATGGTGCTGAGTATGAGGGGGATAAGGCCTGACTTGGAGCGGTGGCAGTTGGACTTGGATGGCGTGCGCAGCAGGATGTACTTGGCGCCGACGCCCCGGGAGAGCGAACGCTGGCATGCTCTGTGGCTCCTGTGCCGGGGCCTGACCGCCTCGGCCACCGCCGAGGCACTGGGCCGGGATGCTCACACCATCGGCAGATGGGCCACCGCCTTCAGCGAGGGAGGTCCGGCGGCCCTGATCTTCGAGCAGTCCGGTGGTTCCCCCCCGCCCTCGGCGAGGAACAGGAGGCGGAGTTGCAGGCTGCAGTGCAGAGGACCCCGGCAACGGCGGGGATAGAACTGGCCAACTGGAACTGGAGGGTAGTGCGGCAGTTCCTCTCGGAGCGCTTCGCCGTTTCACTGAGCCGCAGCACTTGCTTGGACTATCTGCACCGCTTGGGGTTCGCGTTCAAGCGGCCCAAGAAACGGCTGCTCAAGGCGGATGAGGCCAAGCGGGAGGCCTTCGTGGCGGAGTACGCCGCCATGGCGTCTCAGGCTCAGGAGTCCGGAGAGAGGATATTCTTCGCTGACGAGGCCCATTTCCGTGCCGACGCCGAGTTGCGGGGCAAGTGGGTGCTGCGGGGAGAGCCGGCCTTCGTGGACTCGACCAGCCCGCGCTACGGCGAGAAGGCCAGCTACTATTCGGCGGTGTGCCTGGAGACCGGCGAGGTGGAATGGATGGAACTGGAGGGGAACAGCAACTCAGGAACATCGGCAGCCTTCCTGGGACAGTTGCGGGAGAGGCACAGCGGTAGGCTGAACGTGATCTGGGACAACGCGCCGGCCCACCGGGGCGAGGCGGTGCGGGAATATCTCCAGACGCCGGGCCTGGGGCTGCGGCTGATGAACCTGCCGGGTTACAGTCCGGACTTCAATGCTGATGAGGCGATCTGGGGCTGGGCGAGAGAGGAGGCCACCGGAAACCTGTGTCTGGGGACCAAGACGCTGGTGCAGGAGAAAGTCGGCAACTTCCTCGAGGGGCTGGAAGGGCGGAAAGAGGAGGTCAAGCGGCGCTGCCGGACCATCCTGCAATCAAGAGCAGAGGGGCTCCTGCGTAACCCCCATCCCGGTCCTCACCACCAGCCATATGCACATCCCACTTCGGCTTTGGTTTAGAAAGCTGGCCGGAAAGTGGCGTGAGCTTGGTGAGCGGCTATACTTGGGGGCATCAAGCATAGTGAGGGATAGCAGTGCTGGGAGAGCGATCGGAGCAGAGGGGCCTCTGGGAGGCGGACCGGCTGTACCTGGACCACGTGGGTAAGGACACCTTCTACGGCCTGTTGGCATCGTTGCGGGGGCAACTGTTCCGGGACTCTGATTTCGCCGGGTTCTACTGCGCCGACAATGGCCGCGACAGCCTGCCGCCCAGCCTGCTGGCCACGGCGCTGCTGCTGCAGACCCACGACAAGGTGAGCGACGCCGAGGCCAAGGCCAGGGCGGACTTCGACATCCGCTGGAAGGTGGCCCTGGGCATCGAGATTGAGGACCGGCCCTTCGCCAAGAGCACGCTCCAGGTGTTCCGGGCCCAGTTGATTCTCCACGACAAGGTGCGGGCGGTATTCGAGTCCAGCCTGTGCTTGGCCCGGCAGTCGGGGTACCTGAAAAAGCGTGGCATGCGGGTGGCGCTGGACACAACGAATATCCTGGGGCGGGGCGCCGTGAGGGACACCTGCAACCTGCTGGCGGACGGGATCGTCGAGCTGTTGCGGGCGCTGGCAGCCGTGGAGCAGACCAGTGTAATGGAATGGGCCGAGGCCCGGGGGTACGGGCAGTACCTGGGATCCAGCATCAAGGGAGAGTCGGCCATCGACTGGTCCGACAGGCGGGCGCGGGCGGGGCTGCTGGCCACGATTGTCGCTGACGCGGACCGTCTCTGGAGGCAGCGCGGCAGGCGCAGGAGGCACTGGCGGAGGGCAGCCCTGAACGGCAGGGCATCGTGGCGGCGGCGGAGTTGCTGGGGCAGTTGTTGCTCCAGGATGTGGAGCGCACCGGCGACGGGATTGACCTCAAGGACGGGGTGAGCAAGGACCGGATGGTGTCGGTGCATGACCCACAGATGCGCCACGGCCACAAGAGCAGCCGTCGCCGGTTCGACGGGCACAAGGCGGCGATTGTGGTGGACACTGACTCCCAGTTGATCACCGCCGTGGACGTGTTGCCCGGCAACGCTCCAGACAACCTGGAGGCCTTGGAACTGGTGGAACGGAGTGAGGCCAACACCGGTGTGCCGGTGGAGGAGACCTTGGCCGACGCCGCCTATGGCGACGGCGATACCAGGCTGGCCTTCGCCGACGCCGGACGCACCCTGATTGCCCGGGTGCCGGGACGCCCCAACCGTAAGCACTTCCCCAAGGATGACTTCCGGATTGACCTGGAGGCGATTGACCTGGAGGCGATTGACCTGGAGGCGATTGACCTGGAGGCGATTGACCTGGAGGCGATTGACCTGGAGGCGGCAACCTGCACCTGTCCGGCGGGTCAGGTTACCCGGAAGCTGCTGCCGGCGGGGACGCGGACCGATTCCACGGGACGGACTCACAGGTTGCAAGCCTTCCAGTTCGATGCAGCAGTGTGTGGGGCCTGCCCGCTGCTCCCTCAATGCGTGGCCGGGTCGTCCGGGAGGGGACGAACGGTGCAACTGCACCCGCAGGAGGCCCTGTTGCAGCAGGCCCGCGCCCTGCAGCAGAGCGAGGCCTTTGCCGGATACCGCAGGCGGCGGGTGGTGGTGGAGCACCGTCTGGCCCGGCTGGTGCAGCTGGGAATCCGGCAGGCCCGCTACTTCGGGCGGGCCAAGACCCGGTTCCAGTTGTACCTGGCGGCCACGGTGGCCAACTTGACACTGGTGGCCGCCAAAGCCGGTTTGACGGGCGATATAGGTAGCGCTGCCACCGGCGACCGTTCCGCCTGCGCCGACACCGGCAGTGCAGTAGCCATATTTGGCGCAATCCGGCTCGGTCAGATTTGGCTCCTGGCGTTGCTGACGCCGGCCTTTCTGCCTAAAGCCCTCTTCTCAACCAAGGCTTTTCATCCGCATTTCTAGTATTACAACGACAGTTGGTTCCGAGAGGTAGCTGATGTGCGGATTTTGAGGCTGGCACTACGCGGGCGCGAGCCTCTGACAAGAAAGGCCTCATAGCTGGAAGACTAACCCCCGGCCCGGGTTTACTCAATATGTCGTTGTAATACTAGGGTCTGTGGACGAATGGGCGGTCCTGGGCGCCTGTTGTGGCATGGGCGCTGGGCTGGCGGGGTGACGGATATTAGATTGCAGCCAGGTTGGTTTCCTTGGCCCCGCGGACGGTGTTGAGGGGTATGTGAGTGTCCAGCGTTACCAGTTGCGCGTCATGGACCACTGCCAGGGCCAGCAGGTAGACGTCGGTCAGTTGCCGGTGGCCGGACAGGTGGCGAAATTGGACCAGTGTGTCGTCAAGCAGGCTTATGTCATCGGCGATGAACGAGTGGTGTTGGGAAGATGTGGCGGCCGACAGCTGCTCGTATGCCTCGGCGAGGGGTCTTGGGCGCGGGTAGCGGGCTTGTGAGACGATGCGCAGGTAGCCGTTCTGGGTGAGGGGGCAGGAGGCCCATCCGTGTTCGATGTGTGCCTCGAACCAAGAGGAGACGGCGTTGTGAGAATCGTGATTCGCATCCAGCAGGGCGAGGAGGGCGTTTACGTCGTAGAGAGCTCGCATGGTTCAGATGCCCAGTTCGTCTCGGATCTCGTTGACGATGTCGTTGGTGACTACGTAGTCGGCGGGCGGGAAGGGCTTGATGCCGTACTGTTCCAGGTTTGGGGGTGTGTCAATCGGTTGGACATCCACTTCCACCCGGTGGCCTTCTGGGAGGTTGATGGGGTGGTCGAACACTATGGTGTGGTCCTTCACGGTGCCCTTCAGCTTCATGTTGTTTCCTCCGTATGCTGCTGGCTGGATTCTACACTGTTGACGGTGGGGTAGTAGGACCTGTGGACAATAAGGTCAGTTGTAGTGTCATGTCTTTCATCGCTCCTGGTGAATGTCCACACGCCCTAGAACTCCATCGCTCACATCGGCCGTCGTAAGCCTTTCTTGACTCGCCAGGTATCCTGCCAACCAACCGACGGTGCAATGGCAAGCTCCCGGAGATAGTTCTCTTTTCTGCCGGTGCGCAGATCCTGGCCTCCAACTATACTGGGGACCAACGTGGCTATAGTCACGCTACGGGAATGGTGTTGTGCGGATGACTGAGAATACGTTGATCCCCATGAGCCTGCTCGCCCGACTCGAGGATGCTCCATACGGAGCCTACGCCATTGATCTCGATCAGAGCATCGTTTTCTGGAACGCCCAGGCCGAACATATCCTGGGATACGATGCCCGGTATGCCCTTGGGAGAAAGTGCTACGAGGTCGTGCCGGGCCTGGCCCTCGACAGCCTGACCCCCTTCTGCAGCCGGAACTGCCCGGCCATCGTTGCCGCCAATCGTGGCCAGATCCCTCCCGTGTCATACGTCCGCATGCAATGCGCCTCAGGACAGATGAAGCGAATCACGGTCATTCCGCTCATCGCCACCGGCGAGGACGACCGGGTCCTGTTGATCCACATGTTTCACGAAACCCCTGCCGACGAACCCACCGGCGACAAGCCGATGGAAATGCCGCTCACGCCGCTGGAACTCGAGGTACTCAGCCTCTTGTCGCTGGGGCTCCGTCCGACGGATATTGCCGGGCAGCTCTTCATGAGCGTCTACACCGTCCGCAAACACATCAGCAACGCCTGCGAAAAGCTTCATTCGCACGGCATGATGTCCGCCGTCCTGGCCGCTCAGCGCAACCACCTGATCTAGCGGCCTCCGGCCTCTCTCCTCCTGCAATAAATACTGAAAATGCAGTATTCCTCTTGTCGTGGCCTCGCGGTAACTTGGACTCTGACCCAGAGTCTCCAAGACGCATCCCGGGGCTGCCCTGCGACTTTCCTCACCCCGCTTGTCTACGCTTCTGCCACCAATTGGCGCTGGCAGCGTCAACGGAGGTCGGCCCCTCGAGTGCAAGGAGTAGATGAAATGGTTATCGAACGGATACCACCCGGCCTCTTTCCGGGCAGTAGCTCGCCCATCTTTACCGAGGACACGATACCCGGCGCACTCCTGCAGGAACACACCCTGGGGGCCGGACACTGGGGGGTGCTGCATGTGTTTGAGGGCAGCATAAGATTTCTGAACCTCTCCGGGACCGGCGACGAGCGAACCGTCGTCGCCCCAGACCTGATTGTCATCCACCCCGAAGCGCCGCCGCACCGGGTGGCCCTTGACGGCCCGCTGCGTTGCCGGATCGATTTCTTCCGGGAACCGGACTCAGAATCCGCCACGCGAACGCCGGGCGATTTCGCCGATGAAGCGGTTCGCCTCAGCTTTGAGCGGTGTGAGGTGAAGGGTGATTTTGCGGAGACCTTTTACAACAACCTCTTGGGGTGGTCTCCTGAGATCCCCCCGTATTTCGCTGCGACTGATTTTGACCGGCAGCGGGAGCTGTTGAGGAACTCGGTCCATCTGATGGTGAGCAGGGATGTGGCGGACCCGGGAACGAGGGAAATGCTGGAACGCCTGGGCAGGATGCACAGCCGCGACGGTCGGAAGGTATTCCCCCGGCTCTATGAGGCATGGCTGGACAGCGTTTGCCTGACCGTGAGTGAAATGGACCCGGAATGGGACGAAGACCTGGAGCGGAAGTGGATGGTGCGTTTGCGGGCGGGCATTCAGATCATCAAGGCCGCCTACTGACGCTTCATCCACCTTGGTGCCGCTCCACCTACCGGGACCTAAAGTAGCGATACCACGCTGACGGCGAGGGACCGCCGATGGACGTCGTATCAGAAATCTCCCACCGAATGACCAGGGGTATGATCGCTCTGTGGGTCGTTCTCATTGCGATAGTGATTGCGTCCTTCGCAGCCCTGATCTACTACGGCGGGGAGATTTACCAGATGGCCCCGCCCGTCCCGGATTCCTTGAATACATCAGACGGCGAGGTGATATTCACCGGCGAGGACATACGGACCGGTCAGGACGCCTGGCGCTCGATAGGCGGGCAGGAACTGGGCTCCGTGTGGGGGCCACGGTGCATACACGGCACCGGACTGGACCGCTGACTGGCTTCACAGGGAAGCCATATGGCTGCTCGAGTATTGGTCCCAACAGGAATACGGGACGCAGTTTGACCTCCTGAGCGAGGAGCAGGCAGGGGGACTCAAGGCAAGACTCCAGTCTGAGATGCGGGAGAACACCTACGATCCTTCGACCGGGGTCATCACCGTTTCGCCCCTGCGCGCCGAGGCCATCGGGGCCGTGCAGTCCCACTACACCGCGCTCTTTGGCGATGGTCCCGGGCTGGACCACCTGAGAGAAAGCTACGCCATGCCGCGGTCGGTCATACCGGATGACGACCGCAGGGAAGCCTTCACCTCGTTCATATTCTGGGCGACCTGGGCCTGCGTCACCGAGCGCCCCGGGCGGGACATCACCTACACCCACAACTGGCCGCCGGAGGAATTGGTGGGCAACCGGCCCACCGGAGTCATGATCGTCGTCTCGGTGATCAGTTTCGTCCTGTTGCTTGGCGGAATCGGCGAGCTGGCGTGGTTCTACGCCGCCAGCCGCGACACCTGGAGAAGTCATGCCCAGGTCTCACCCACGGATCCGCTGCTCGATATGCAGCCAACACCGTCCATGCACGCCACCCGCAAGTTCTTCTGGGTGGTCGGGGCGTTGGCCGTGGGGCAGATTGCCGCCGGAATCGTCACCGCTCATTACGGCGTCGAGGGCACCGAATTCTACGGGATTCCCATCTCCGAAGTGGCACCCTACTCCCTGACGCGAACATGGCACGTTCAGCTGGGGATGCTCTGGATCGCCACCTCCTGGCTGGCCACGGGCCTGTGCCTGGCCCCATTGGTCGCGGGGTATGAGCCCAAGTTCCAGCGCCTGGGAGTGAACCTTCTGCTCGTGGCCCTCGTCCTGGTGGTCGGGGGCTCGATGCTGGGCCAGGGTCTGGCCATTCACCAGCTCCTGGGCCACGAGGTCAATTTCTGGTTCGGCCACCAGGGGTTCGAATACGTCGACCTGGGCCGTTTGTGGCAGATTCTGTTACTCGTGGGTCTGCTGCTGTGGCTGTTCCTGATGCTGCGGCCGCTGCTCCACGCATGGCGCTCCACGCTGGAGGATGCCAGGCGCAAACAGCTTCTCCTGATATTCATGCTTTCGGTGGCGGCGGTTGCCCTGTTCTACGCGCCCGGCCTGGTGCCCGGCCAGCATGAGAACCTGGCCATCGCCGAGTACTGGCGATGGTGGGTCGTGCATCTGTGGGTCGAGGGATTCTTCGAGGTCTTCGCGACCACCGTCATTGCGTTGACGTTCGTGCGTCTCGGCCTGATCCGGGTGCGGTCCGCCACGATGGCCATCCTGTTCACAACGATCCTCTACCTCTCCGGCAGCGTGCTGGGGATGTTCCATCACCTGTACTTCGCCGGGACCACGCCTGTGACCCTCGTGATTGGCGGCACCATGAGCGCCCTTGAGCTGATGCCGCTGGTCATGGTCAGGTACGAGGCGTATGAAAACCTGTCGATGACCCGCCGCACCAGCTGGATACATCACTACAAATGGCCGGTTTACTTCTTTGTGGCGGCTTCATTCTGGAACCTGGTGGGAGCCGGTCTGTTCGGATTCCTCATAAATCCGCCCATCGCTCTTTATTACATGCAGGGGCTCAACACCACGTCGGTGCACGCCCACGCGGCGCTGTTCGGAGTCTATGGCAACCTGGGCCTGGGCCTCACCCTGCTTAGCCTTCGGCTCCTGAACGTTCAGCGGCAGTGGCGGACTGGGTATCTGTCGTTTGCCTTCTGGTCCGTGAACATCGGTCTGGCCCTGATGGTGCTTCTGAGCCTTCTGCCTGTCGGTCTGGCCCAGACCTGGGCCAGCGTCGAGCATGGAATGTGGTACGCGCGTTCCGCCGAGTTCCTTCAGACTCCGGTGCTCGAGGTTGCCCGGTGACTCAGGTCGATCGGGGACACGATCTTCGCCGCGGGAATTCTGGCACTGGGCTGGTTCGTGATCGGGCTGTCCACAGGCTGGTCCGTCGGATCGTCAAGAGCGAATGAAAATCGGGCAACCGTCGCGGGGGAATAAAGAGCAGATCCTGGGAGGTAACCGGCTACCGGGAGAGCGTTCGACCTTCGTCGCGGCAGCAGCGCCTCGGTGAAAATCCATATCAACCATATGCTCGAGGTGGAGACCCATATGCGCCCGAGCCGCAGGTAGGTCTGCGCTCTGATTTCCTATGCACCACCAGCAGGCTGTTGAAAAACGGGTCGGCTGATCTGCTGATGTTAGGATGCATTCCATCTCAGGCGGAGGCGATTGCTCATGCGAGGCGAGGCAGCGAGGCAGGCCATCATGCTCACTGCGGTTACTCCGGACGGTCTGGTTCCGAAGGGTCACCCCATCCGGCGCATCAAGCCCCGCATTAAGCCCTTGGTGGAGAGGGCCTTGGCGCAACTGTCCCCCACTCCGGCTTCACATATGCCGATAACGGCCGGGCCTCCGTTCCTCCGGAACACCTGCTGAAAGCCTCCATGCTAATGGCCTTCCTCTCAGAGGGTGTCTAATAAGTTGGAGCCCTAGTATTACAACGACATATTGAGTAAACCCGGGCCGGGGGTTAGTCTTCCAGCTATGAGGCCTTTCTTGTCAGAGGCTCGCGCCCGCGTAGTGCCAGCCTCAAAATCCGCACATCAGCTACCTCTCGGAACCAACTGTCGTTGTAATACTAGCCAAACGGCGCAACATGAGTCCGGTCATGGCAGCGTAGATCCAGGCCTCCGTAGTTTCCGGCAAACCCTCATAATCCTTGCTCAAACGCCGTTGCAGGTTCAGCCAGCCGAAGGTGCGTTCCACCACCCAGCGCCGGGGCAGTACCTGGAAAGTATGTTGCTGCCGGGGCCGGCGCACCAACTCCAGATTCCAGCCACCCACTTCCTTGGCCCACTGCACCAGCTTGCCGCCGTAGGCCCCGTCGGCCCAAATCACCTTCAACCGGGGATATTGCCCCAGCAGACGCTCCAACACCAGCTTGGCGCCGTCCCGGTCCTGTATGTTGGCCGGATGCACCGCCACTGCCAGCAACAGCCCCAGGGTATCGACCACTATGTGGCGCTTGCGCCCCTTCACCTTCTTGCCCGCATCGTAACCCCTGGGCCCCCCTTTTCGGCAGTCTTTACCGATTGGCTGTCGATGATCGCTGCGCTGGGGCTGGCCTGGCGGCCCTCGGACTGACGGGTCAGGGACCGCAAGGCGTCATGCGCTCTCTGCCAGGTTCCGTCCCGGCGCCAAGTTCGGAAGTAATGAAAGGCGGTGCGCCAAGGTGGCAGGTCATGAGGCAGCATCCGCCAAGAGCATCCGGTGCGCAGCACATAGCGGATGGCATTCACCGCCTCCCGGCGGGGGTATTTGACGGGACGGCCGCCGGGTTTGGGCGGAGGCAGCAACGGTTCCAGCAGTTGCCACTCCCGGTCGTTCAGGTCGGTGGGGTAATTTGGTCGGTCCATACCCCCAGATTACGCCATTCCGCCCGTTCCTCGCCTTCGTGCCTTTATGCAAGTTTTTATCTTTTTAGACACCCTCTTAGTATTACAACGACAGTTCACGGAGGGATGTTCCGCGCCGCCCTCCGGGCGTCTCGGCGTTTGGCGTGAGAGCGGCTGGCCCGATGGTTGCGTAACTGCTCCGCCTCCAGCAACCGCAGCAACTCCTCAGCACCCAACCGCTCCCGGGGCAGCATCTCGCGCACCACACGGTACACCTGCGGCCTGCTGACCCGGGGCATCTTTTTCCCCCCAAACCTGTTGCAGGCTCAACAGGAAGGCCCCCGCCACCAGGCACAGCGCAATGTGATGATGCCAGCCCGCCCAGGTGCGGGTCTCGTACTCGTCCAGCCCCACGTCGCTCTTCTCCGTCTCGAACTCCGTCTCGATGCGCCACCTGGAACCGCCCACGTAGGCCAGCGTCTCCAGAGGAGTGTCCCCGGGAGCGTTGGACAGGTAGTAGCGGGGCTCGCTGCCGTCCAGGTTCCGGCGCCAGATGGCCCAGTGGATTTCGCCAGGCCTCCGCCGGCTGGTTGGCCGCACCCTTTGGGCACTGAACATATAAGTCCGCGGCCCCTGGGAACCCTGGGCCACCGTTATCTCCCGCCAGGCATCCTCCGGCAATTCAGCACCGCGCCCCGCCAGGGTGCGCCGCTGCCCGCTCCGCAGCCTGGGCTTGCGGGGACGCCCGAATCCCTGGTATGCCGGGCTGGTCCACTCGGGATCCACCGGCCAAAAAGTGAAGTTCCCCGGAACGTCCAGGACGTAACGCAGCCCCAAGGCCGCCAAGCCGTCCCGGAAGGACGGCGACATCCCGAAGGCGTCGTCCCCGGCCACCCATCCCGCCCTCAGATGGCCCCGCGCCAAGGCCCGCTGCAGCAGTTCCAGGGCCAACTCCGTCTTCGACCGGTACCGGCGCTTATCCTCCGGAACCCCAGCCGCCGCACAGCGGGCATCGTCCGATGTCCAACTCTCCGGCAGGTAGAGCCCCTGGTCCACCAGCGCCCGGCCCAAGGGACTGACATACGCCAAGAACATCCCTGCCTGGCAGTTGGCCACCTTGCCCAACCTGCCACAGTACTGCCGGGCCACCCCCGCCGACTTCAGCCCCTGCTTGGGGAAGTCGCTGCCGTCCAGCACCCACACCGCCTCAGAATGTCCCAGCCGGGGCGCCAGATACTCCTGGAGGCGTCCCATCACCGCGTCGTCATCCCAGGGGGCGGCGGTGAGGAAGCGCTGCATGGCCCGGGCCGGGACCCCCACTGATTCGGAGAGATTCTCGGCGTTGCGCCGGTCCTGAGACTGCACCAGGAGGGCCCGGAGATAGTTCCGGCTGTGGTCCCGCGACTCCCTGCGCCCGAACAGCGGAGCGAAGAAGGAATGAAACTCGCCAAAGGCCTCGTACACCCGCTCAAATGCCGCCGCATCCATCTCCCAACCCCACCTTCCAAGCCTCCCTCAGCTAGCTGGTCACTTTATCACACCAACTGTCGTTGTAATACTAGAGCCGTACGCTGTTGTGCTTCGCCCGTAGATGATTGAGGTCACTTTTGCCGCGGCTATTCCCTGGGTCGGTAAACATTGACAGGTGAATCGAGGGGCGGCTGGATCGAGCACTCCTAATTTGTAGCTGCGTTACAATCCCCCTGCTACTCGGGAACGCTCCGCACCTACCTCCCGCGCGTTGACGCCCTTGCCACCATCCCCTAAACTGACGCTGGCATAATCTGACTTGCCGGGGATTGACCGTTCCGGTATTCCCCTTAAGGCAGCGGGCCGCCTGGCCAGGCGGCGACGCCAAGAACATTGAAGGCGCAGGTACATGGTTGAACCAACATTTCGCGGCGGCGACGTCGCCTTATTCATTGACTGGGAAAACTTCAAGATCAGCCTCGCCGCTGGCAGCCGCACTCCCAACCTGTCCTCACTCAAAGAGGAAGTCTCCAACCAAGGCCGGGTGGTGGTCGCCAAGGCCTATGCCGACTGGGTGACCCGGGCGCCCGAGCTGCGCGGGGCCAGCCAGTTCATCAACGACCCTCCCTCCCTCTACGCCGCAGGCATTGAGCCTGTTTTCGTCCCGACCCGCGTTCCCTCCACGCAGGCGTCATCCGCCAACGGAATGCGCACCTACCGCGTCAAGAACAGCGTCGACGTCAAGATGACCGCCGACTGCATTGAGTGCGCCCATTCCTACCCCAACATCGGCACCTTCGTGCTGGTGTCCGGCGATTCTGACTTCCTGCATGTAGTCAATGCGCTGCGCACCATGGGCAAGCGCGTGGTCGTCGTCGGCGTATCCTGGAGCACTTCGCGCCGCTTGGCCGACCAGGTCGACTCGCTGCTGCTCTACGACAAAGACATAGACCCGCTGGCTCCCCAGCCAGCCGTCCTGCCCCAGCACGTGACGCCACAGCTGGCTGCCGCCAGCGCCGACGCTCCCGAACTCCCCGATGTTATTCGGGCCATCGAGGACATCATCCGCGAGGAACGCGCCGCCGGCGGGAACCCGTTGTTGACTTCTATCAAGCAGCGGTTGATGCGTCGCTACCCCAGCTTCGACGAGAAGAAGCTGGGTTTCTCCGGCTTCAAGAAGCTGATGGCCCGCGCCGCCGAGGCCGGTAACATCAAGCTAATCCACGCCGGACTCGTCGACTGGGCCATTATGGCCGACGAGGAAACGCCGGAAGGCACCACCGAGGAGATCCCCTCGGGCGTGGCCGCCAGGCCCACCCGCCGCCGCGGGGGTCGCCGCCGCCAACCCGGTCAGCGCGACGACGATGCCGATGGCGATGCCGCCGATATCGGTGATGGCGCCGACGACGCCACGGCAGAGGAAGCGGAGGACCTTGTTTCGGAAATAGCGGGGGAACTGGAAGAGACCGCCGCAACGGACTTCGACCTTCCTGACACCGCCGCAACGGATCTTTTGGAGACGCCCGAGGTCGAGGACCAAGAACCGGAAGAGCCGGTCGCATGGTTTGACGCCGATGAAGAGGCCGTCGCCGGGGACGAGACCTCCTTTGGCCCCTCTGCAGTGGCAGAGCCCGAGGAGCCGGAGAAAGTTTTCGGCAACGATGCCGAGCTTGCTGCAACCGTTCAGGAAGCTCTCTCCTCCATCACCCTCCCCAACGAGCCCGAGGACGGACACGCACCCGAACGGGCGTCCGACCTTATGGTAATGGCCCACACTCTGGAACATCAGCAGGGCCTCAGCCACGTCGCTTTCAACTTCCTGGTCGCCGAGGTATGCAGTGCGCTGGAACAGGGACTGGAGGCTGGCAACGCCCAGATAGCTCAACGCTGGAGCGACATGAACACCCGCGATTACGTCAGCAGGATGCTGCGCGGCCTGTCCGAGGGCGGCTTTTTCCGCCGCGCCACACATACTTGGCGCGACGAGTCCAGCGGACGCCGCCGCCAGCGCAGCACCTTTAACCTGGACCGGGAAAACGCCCTTGTCGGGCGTATGCTGGCGGCCCGCCTTGGTCCTGCCGCCAATTCGGCGCCTCCCGCCGAGCCTGCCGAGATAACAGATCCGGTGACCGGCGAATCAGCCGGGCCGGAGCAACCGATGGCAGAGCAGGAATCCGCCGTGGAGCAGTTGACGTTCTCCGCAGCTCCAGACGAGGAAGCTTCGGACGAGCAGCCGGGCAACGGAGCGCAGCCCGCGGAGGCCGACGGGTCAGATGCCAGCGAGGCCTCCGAAACGCCGCCCCCGCCTGCCGAAGACGACGACATCGAGGACGAGCCGCAACCCCGAACGGTCCGCCGCCGCCCCTTCACCAGCCGCCTGCTGCGCAGTTAGCAGGCAACCCTGGACAAACATGTAAGGGCGCACAGATGTGCGCCCCTGCAAAGCATTATCTAATATCCTGTCAGAAGTCCAGGATCAGCGTTGACCATCCGAAATCGCGAGCGCCCAGGCCCTCGGCGGTGTAGGGATGGTAGTACTCGCGGAAGCCGGACTTGGCGATGCACTCCTTGCTCTTCTCGACCAGCGGCTCGCTCAGCTCCGTGTAGCCGTGGCCCCGCAGCGAGTGGGACAGGAAGTAGTTGGTGTTGATCCACGACGGCCCGCGCCAGATGAACCCCCCGGGGTTCCCCGGCATGAACTTGGGGTCCGAGGCAGGCACCGAGGGCAGCGGGTACGGCGTCCAGAAGTGCTCCGTCGGACGCACCCACGTCTCCACCAGCCGCTCCACAATGGGCCGCGGCAGGTCGGCCATGATCAGCGGCATCAGCGAGCTGATGGTCACTGTCTTCAGCGGCTTCTCGTCCACGCCCGACAGGTCGAAGAAGGCCCCGGCCTCCTCGTCCCAGCACTTTTCCACCAGCGCGTTCAACGTCCTGTCGGCCTCGCGGTTGAACTCGGCGGCCTCCGGCGAGTCGTCTCCCGCGCTTTCGGCATGGAGCCGGGCCAAGGCGCGCATGGAGAAGCAGTAGATGGAGTTGACCAGCACGTCCTCGACGTGGAATATGTCGGCGGCCAGCACGGCGTGATCGTCGTGGCGCAGCGGTTCGTAAGCGGCGTAAACCTTTCTCAGCGCGGTGATGAAGCCCCGGTTGCTCAGCTCCTCCAGTCCCAGGACCTCGTCGTACTTGGGCGAGCAGTCGGTCCCCGCCTCCTCGGGCTGGATTACCGCGATCAGGCCGTCGTTGTCGGGGTCCCGCGCCTCCCGCAAGTAGCGGTAGTAGGCGGTCAGGACGGGCAGGGCCTCTTGCAGGAACTCCTCATCGCCCGTCGCCCGGTATATGCGGGCCACAGCATAGGCGATGATGGGCGGCTGGATGGTGGCGCTGAAGTATGGTTCGGTCATCCCGACGATGTTGCGGGCGAGGAAGTCGGGCTGCTTCTCCATCTCCCAGAAGATGATGTGGGGGATGAAGCCGCTGGGCTGGGAGCCGCTCATCAGCGACCGCATTTCGGCTTTGGCCTGCTCCGGGTCGAGGTGCAGCAGAGCGATGGCGTGGAAGCAGGAGTCCCAGAACCACTGGAAGGGATAGCCGGTCAGCGAGGGGCAGACGAAGCTGTACTCCTTGCCGTTCCAGTCGGCCACTCCCTGCCGCAGGTTCGACAGCAGGATGCGACGCGCTCCCTCCTCCAACTGCTCGCGTGATATCGCGCTTTCCATATTGGTACCCCTCCTGCGCTGTTTTTCTGTCGTGGTGGTGCTGGACCGGCATTGCCATATATCTCAGGCGGGTTCCGTTTGCTTGTGGTGTATGGCCTCACAGGGTCTACTGCCGCCGGTTTGACTGGCCCTTGAAGAAGGTGTGTCGCGCCCCTTCCGTTTCGGCATATCTCACAAGCAAACGGAACGCCACTTGCCATCAATTCCCTTGAAAGCAGAAGTCAAAAAACAACACATAAGATTTGCCGAACACTATTACAGCAAGGGTGAGCTTGACCAATCCGTTGGCAATCGAGTTGGGTTTCTGCCTGTTTCGCTTTCCCATGCCAAGCCTTTCTACCAACACCTGTATGGAAACGACAAGGCTGCCCGCCTCCCGACTTAGGAGTACTTCTGATATGCGTTGCTTTCTTTCCCCTTCCGGATCGGTGCTGACAGAGTAAATCGCTATATTTGTATAAACGAAACGCATTGCGATCGTGCAATTCCTCGCGGGTCAAGTTGTCTCTGGGGTCGAGTCCTCCGCCCCTCGCATGAATAGCCGCGATGATTTCTCTGAGAGTTCTCTTGTGAGTTTGTGAACTGTTCTGGCTCAGGCAATTAAGGTATTCCCTGACCAATGCAGAGGCTGACGTCCCTCTTTCGGCCGCCTTTATTCTTGCAAGACGGTAGGTCTCGTCATCCACAGAAACGGTGATGTTTTTCATGGCCTCACAATTTCACATTTCCACAGTATTACACCGCTGGATTGTAAGTACGCTTACCTTGATTGGCAATTGAGACTCTCCTGGGTCTCCAGCCGCACAAAGTGTTGCCCTACCGTAGCCCACCCCGGTAAACCTCGAGGTACCTCTCCGCCACCGCGGGCCAGGTGAACTCCGCCAGCGTATACTCGCGGGCCTCAGCGCCCAGTTGCCGGCGCGCTATATCGTCGTTGACCAATTCGGTCAGGCTGGCGGCGGCGGCCCGGCGGTCGAAGCGCGGCGTCACCACCGCGCCCCGGTGCAGCAGCTCGCGGTTGGAGCCGACGTCGTGGGTCAGCACCGGTGCGCCGTAGGCCATCGCCTCGAAATACACCAGCCCGAAGGCCTCGTAGTGGGAGAAGAGCACGAACAGGTTGGCGCGGGCGTACCACCGGGCCAGTTCCTCGTCGGAGACCTCGCCAGTCACGACCACCTCGCCATCCAGGTTGTGCTCCTCGATGAACTCGGCGATGGCGCCGGCGTCGCCCTCGTCGCGGCCCACCAGCACCAGCCGCACGGGCTTGTTGAAGCTGCGCCGCGCCTCGAGGTAGGCGTCCAGCAGCCACAGCTGCCCCTTGTGCCGCCCCAGCCTGCCCACGCACAGGATGGTCACCATCTGTCCGGTTTGCCCGTTCGCCGATGAGGGCTGACCGGGGGGGTGAACATCCTCCTTTCCGTTCATCTCCGGGCCAACCTCAAGGCGGACGGATTCGATGACGGCCGGGTCTGGCGGCGGAGCTCCCCAGCCGATTATGCTGGTTTTCCTCTCAGAGGTCAGGTAAGCGCGGCGCAGGCCTCTCGCCTCCTGCTCGGTCAGGGGCACAATATCGTCCACTGTACGGCACAGCAGCGCATTGAGCGGAGCCAGCCACCAGCGTACCAGCGGCAGGGTGTGGAACGAGGGCGTGAAGACGAAACGCGCCCGCCCCCTCCAGTGGAGACGCGTCCAGTAGTGGCCCCAGAACCATCCGTCGCCCACGAAGTGAATGACGTTGGGGCGGAACTCGTCCAGGTACTGCCGCACCCGGCGCGGCGAAAACCAGACCAGCGGCACCGAGTACAGCGGCGGCGACCACCGGGGAAAGCCGGGCAGTCGATAGACCTCGATTCCGTCGGACAGGGTCTCACGGTCGGGCCACTCAGGTTGGGCCAGGCGAGGGAAGGAATACTTGGTGGTGAGCACTCCCACCGCCTCGACCTGCGGCGATGCCTGTATCTGGTGCGAGAGTTCCTCTATCGCGCGCTCAATACCCCCCAGGTAGGGACGATAGTAGGGGGTCAGGTACAGCACTCGCAGCGGAGAGCTACGCACCGGATTCCTCCAGGGCTTGCATCAGGGCTTGCATCCAAACGGCAGCTAGGTCGGCTACCGCAACATTCACGCCGTTTCCGGTTGCAGTCCCGTCCTCGTCGTGGCTGTCGAACTGCAGGGCAACCCCGCCGGTGAAACCCAGGAGCGACAGCGGCGCTCCGATGGCGTGGGCCAGGTCCTCCAGCAGGTGCATACGGTCCCGCTGTACGGACACGATGATGCGGGACTGCTTTTCTCCGAACAGCGCGGCGTCCCATCGAGGATGGGCGTCCAGCAATCCATGGAGCCGAAATCCCACGTCTCCCAGTATGCAGCACTCGGCCAGCGCTACCGACAGCCCGCCGTCGGAGCAGTCGTGGGCCGAGAGCACAAGGCCCTGCTTGATTCCCTCCCGGCAGGTCTCCTGCACCCTCCGCTCCAGTCCCAGGTCGATGTGGGGTTTCCCGGCAGTGAGACCGTGCATGACGTCCAGGAACTCGCTGCCCGCCAAGTCGCTGGCCGTTGCCGTCCCCATGCCAGGGCCGAGCAGCATCACCGCCAACCCCTCAGCCGGGAAGCCCGCGCCTGCGGCCTTGGAGGCGTCATCCATCAGGCCCAGCGCCCCGACCACCGGCGTGGGGTGGACGGCCTGTCCTTGGGTTTCGTTAAACAGGCTGACGTTGCCGCTGACCACCGGGGCGTCCAGCGTCTCGCTGGCCAACGCCATACCCCGGATGCACTCCTCCAACTGATAGTAGATGTCGGGCCGCAGCGGGTTGCCGAAGTTCAGGCAGTCGGTGAGAGCCAGGGGCCTTGCGCCGGTGCAACTGATGTTCCGGCATACCTCGGCCACGGCTATCTGACCGCCGACGAACGGGTCGAGGAAGCACTGCCGTCCGTTGCCGTCCACGGCCACGGCGATGGCCTTGCGGGTGCCCTTGACCCGCAGCACCGCCGCGTCACTGCCGCCCGGCCCGGCGACGGTGTTGGTCTGCACCTGGTGGTCGTACTGCCGGTAAACCGCTCGCTTGCTGGCGATGTTGGGCGAAGCCAGCAACCGCAGCAGCGCCTCCGACGGGCCGCACTCCGGCAGCGGCAAGCCGGACAGCGACATCTCTCGCCGCGCCACATCCTCAGTCGACGGCTTGCCCTCCAGCCGGTAGGCCGGGGCTTCGGAAAGGGGCAGGATGGGCAGGTGGGCCACCGGCTCGGCGCCGTCGAACACCTGCGCCTCCGGCTCGACTATAACCTGGCCGATCTCCCGGCAGTCAACGTCCCAGCGCTCGAAGACTGCCCGCACCTCGTCCACCCGCTCCGGGAGGGCGACCAGCAGCATCCGCTCCTGCGATTCCGACAGCATCACCTCGTAGGCGTTCATTCCTGTCTCGCGCCGGTGCACCTGCGCCAAGTCCATTCGGATGCCGCGCCCGGCCCGCGCCGCCGACTCGATGGACGCGCTGGTCAGTCCTGCGGCCCCCAGGTCCTGTATCGCCAGCACCGCGCCGGTGTCCAAAGCCTCCAGACACGCCTCAATGAGCACCTTCTCCAAGAACGGATTGCCCACCTGCACCGTGGGCCGCAGTTCCGCCGCCTCCTCGAAAGTGCGTGACGCCAAGCCCGACGCCCCGTGGATGCCGTCGCGTCCGGTGTCAGCGCCCACCAGGAGCAGCACGCTGTCCGGCACCCGCGCCGCGGCCGATGCCAGGCGGTCCTTGTCGATCAGGCCGACGCACATGGCGTTGACCAGCGGGTTGTGGGAATAGGACGGGTCGAAGTAAATTTCGCCGCCCACGTCGGGAACACCGATGCAGTTGCCGTACCAAGAGATGCCACGCACCACGCCGCCGAAAAGGTGCCGGTTGACCGCCCCGTGTTGCGGGTCGTCCAGCGGCCCGAAGCGCAGGGAATTGAGCAGCGCGATGGGGCGGGCGCCCATGGCCAGGATGTCGCGCACGATGCCGCCGACGCCGGTGGCCGCTCCTTGGAACGGCTCCACTGCCGAGGGATGGTTGTGCGACTCCACCTTGAACACCACGGCCAGCCCGTCTCCGATCTCCACGGCCCCAGCGTTTTCCGCCCCGGTCTCCGATAGCACCACCGGCGATGTGTGGCTGAACATCCGCAGCAACGGCCGTGAGTGTTTGTAGCCGCAGTGCTCGCTCCACAGGGCGCCGAACATTCCCAACTCAACCGCGTTGGGTTCGCGGTTGAGGCGCTCAACGATCAGGTCGTATTCGGCGCGGGTAAGAGCAATTTCGTCCAGAACTTCCTGGCTGACGGGCATGGTTCACCAACCGGGGCATCTTGGGGATTCTCTGGCAATACTATCATTTCGGCGCCATGAAAGGGGAATCGGCCAAAGAATGCAATTGCTCCGCGCCGAGCCACACCCGTAGGGGCGCACAACCGTGCGCCCAATTCCCCGGATTCAGAGGTGTTTCGGTTGCAACAGGACAGGGCGCACGGCTGTGCGCCCCTACGGGAAAGAGGGCACCCCATGCAGCGGCGTAATCTGGCCTCGGTCCACCTGAAAATATGTTGCGTTGGCGCCAAAGAAGCCGGAAACCTGCTCCGGGTCGGTGGTGGTTATCAACACCTGGGGATACTGAGCCGCCTTCTCCAGCACGCGACGGCGGCGGAAGGCGTCCATCTCCGACAGGGCGTCGTCGAGGAGCAGCAGCGGCCCCGTACCCCGTGCCGCCGACAGCGTTTCCGCCTCTGCCAGCCGCAGGGCCAGAGCCAATGTCCTTGCCTGCCCGCGTGAAGCGTATGCGCCCATGTCCGCTCCGTTCACGATTATGTCAAAGTCATCCCGGTGCGGCCCCGCCGCCGTTGCCGCCGTTGCCTGCTCGCGGGAGGCCACGGCCTGCAGCGCATCGTAGTAGCTGGCCGCCATGCCGTTGGCGTCGTCCGACAGGGGAACGCTGGGCTGGTAGCGCAACTCCAGCGCCTCGCCCGGCCCGCTGAGGTCGGCGTGGTGTCGTATGCAGGCTGGGGAGAGTTGGGTCATAACCTCGTGCCGCCGCCAAGTGAGCCAGGCCCCTTCTTTCACCAGCTCGCCATCCCAGAACTCCATCTCGTCGGCCGCGGCCCGGCGCTCACGCCGCAGGCGCAGCAGCCGGTTGCGCTGCCGCAGCACCTGCTGGTAACGCTGCAGCGTCTTCAGGTACACCGGGTCGGCTTGGGAAATCAGAATGTCGAGGAAGCGGCGGCGGGTCGAGGGCGGCCCCTGCACCAGCTCGATGTCCAGCGCGCTGAACAGCACCGCATGCACCAGCCCCACCAACCCGCCGGCCGTGCGGCGCATCCGGTTGACTCGGATTTCCTTGCTCACCCGGTAGCCCGGCCCAGTGGCGGAGGTGGAAGCGGAGACACCGGAGACCCGGTATCCGATGATGACCCGCTGCCGCGCCGCCGCATCGTCGGGGTCCTCCACCAGCCCGTCAACCAGGGCCTGCCCCCCTTCCCTCGCAGCGGCGAAGTTGACCAACTCGCGCTCGTTCTCAGCACGGAAGGAGCGGGCAATGGCCAGCAGGTAAACCGCCTCCACCAGCGCCGTCTTCCCCTGCGCGTTCTCGCCGAAGTAGACCGAAACGCCCGCCGGTATCTCCAGGTCAACCTCGACCAGATTACGGAAGTTGATCAGCCGCAGACGGGAGAGAGGCACCTACTTATGTTCCCGGAGTTCCTTTTCCTTGAGCTGCCACTCAGTGAACGCGATTCCAGCCCCCACGATCACCAGCGTTGCCGTGTCTTTCTCTTGTATGGCTTGCTCTCGCCGCTCCAACAAAGCAGCGTGAAACTCTCTGGCTTCCTCCTCCGTAAGTACCTCCTTATCCAATTTCCTGGCCAACTCATCCCAACGTTCCTGCGCCATCGGGTTTCCTGGCGCGGGAACACCCCTGAGATTGGGAATTTGGCCGTGCCTGAAAGATAGCCAGATGAGTTCAACTTGAGGTTCAAGATTTGCAACCCGCCGAGGAATGTCTTGGCGCTCCAGAATTGCCATGCTGGTCTTAAGCACCGCTAGTTGGCCTTGAATGGAATACAAGAGACGAAACCCGAAGCTCGCCAGTGTCACTATCACCAAGACGAATGCCGCCAAAACGGCAGATGCAAAGGTGACAACCCCTTGAGGAATATCCAAGAGCACTAACGAAGTGTCCACCGACAGCCTTCCTTAACTCAAGTTCTGCCTACTCCCCCTGCAGGCGGCGTATCTCTGCTTCCAGGTCGGCGGCCACGCCGGTATCGCCGGCGGAGAGGCGGAAGCAACGGTCGAGGTAGAGCTTGGCCAGTTGCGAACTGCGCTCCGACGTGTCGCGGGCCACGGCCAGCAGGTTGGCGACTTGGAACTCCTGGGGCAGGTGGCGGGCCAGCACTGCAATTTCCTCGCCGGCCTCATCGGCCGCGGCATTGTCGGCGCCCTCCACGGCAAAGCGCAGCCGCCCCAAGAGTCGGGATAGCTCGCTGAGCTTGTCGCCCTCGCTCATGAAGCTGAACAGCACGTCGTTTACGTTGAAGGATGAGTCCAGTTCATCCTCGGGTTCCTCGACGGACGCCGGGCTTCCGGAGTCGACAACATTGGCCTCCTCGCCAACTACCGTGGCGCTCTTGCCCGACGCGGCGTACAGCTCGGCGTAACTCTGCACCGCCTCGGTGACCGACTCCATCATCCGGGGCAGGTCGTAGGAGAACATGCTGCCAGCGTACACCAGGTCGTCGCCACGCTGGCCGCTCAGTCGTTCCAGCTCGCCGAACCCGTCGACCGGCTCCGGCACCGGCGGCATGGCGAAGGACGAGAGATCGTTCAGCGGCAGAGACCCCAGGTGCGAGGCCAGGAATGGCGGCAGGAACTTGGTCAGGTCGGACTTAATGGGCAGGGTCACGACGTAGCTGGCATAGACCTTGTCAGGTTCTGTATCCACCTTGAAATACACCAGCGCGTGGCCCACCGGGTTGCCGTGGTCCCCTCGGTCAAAGTAAAGGTCCATAGCTCGCTTTCACTCGTCCGTTGGCGTAAATCTGCCGTGATTTCGCCCATCAATTACGGTTATGAAGTCAAAGGTAATTATAGCATCGCCCCTACAACCCACGGAGAGGCCGCAGGCCCGTCGTTGACGGCATGCGGCAAAATAAGTATGGTATAGCCACTGACCGCACCCCCACAACGGCCCTCCCACGAGCCGGAGGGTTCAGGGAAGATTCAGGAGCGGGATATGTCCGATTCCGAAGTCAAGATATTCGACTACGACCAGATTGAGATCGGGGAGGAGCTGGGCTCCTACGAGTACACCCTGACCCAAGAGATGCTGGACAACTTCCGGGCCTCCATCGGCGACCCGGAGGCGGTATTCCCCACGCTGGCTGTGAAGCACGACGCCACCGCCTTCGCCATGGTCTACGAGGACAACACCGGCGGCGTCAACGCGGGCAACGAGGTGGAGTTCTTCAACCCGCCCATCCCGGGCAAGAAGATTCGCGTTACCGGACGCATCGCCGACAAATACATGCGCCGCGACAAGCCCTACATGGTCATCGAGGCCACCGCCTACGACGAGGATGGGCGCCTGCTGGAAAAGCTCCGCACCTACCAGATGAAGAAACCCGACGAGGTGGGCAAGAAATGGCATCCGCAAACGTAGCAACCGGCCAGCAGATACCGTCGGTCACCAAGGCCGTCACGCAGGACACCATCGAGCAGTTCGAGAACTGCGGCATCCTGGACCGTCAGAACATCCACAACAACCCCGAATTGGCCCGGCAACGCCTCGGCACCACCTACCCCATCGCCTCAGGCCGGATGTCGGTCGCCTTTGCCGCCGAGAGCCTGCGCCGCTTCTTCGGGCCGGAGGTGTTCAACCACACTGGCAGCGTGAACCTGAAGTTCCTGCGACCGGTCAAGGGCGGCGACACAATCACCGTCACCGGCGAGGTATTGAGGCAAGAGGAAGCCGATAACGGCACACAGGTAATCGTCAATCTGTCCTGCGAGAACCAGAACGGCGACCGCACCGCCGTTGGCGTCGGCACGGCGGTCATAAAATAGCATGGCCGCCCCTGTCTACGAGAAGTAAGAATCCATTGAGAATACCCTATGACAACCCCAAGCGAACGAGTTACTGAGCTATTTTCCGACTCTCAGGTCTTGTATGGCGATGCCTTGGAAATGTTGGACCTGGGCAAGCTTCGCAACGCTGCGGAAAAGGCTTGGGGCGCCACCAAGCGCTCCACCGATGCCTTGGTTCTTGCGAGAACCGGACACGAGCCACAATCAGCGGGGCAGGCAAGGCGCGCTCTGCTGCGGTTGAGCAATGAGAGACCGGCGTTCGAGGCATTTCAGGGCCGGTACAACACGAGGGCGGCGCTGCTGCACGTCAACTGCTTCTACGACGGCAACTGCGAGCCGGAGCCGGAAATGACGACCCTCATCCGAGCCACCGACTCCTACATCCAGGACGCCGTCGATCTGGCAGAGGCACCGTAGACCGAAGCCAAATTACCGAAAATCAAAGCGAGAGTAGAGAAATATGGCAGGCTCCGAACACGGCAAGGTTGAAGCGGAAATCGTCTACTGTGTCGCTTGAGGCTACTTCCCGGTCGCCACGTGGCTGGCGATGGAATTCTTCAAGTCCGACGCTCCCGGCGACGTCGCCGTCAAGATGACCCCCTCCGACCGGGGACGCCTTGAGGTATACCTGGACGGAGACAAGATCTTCGACCGCAAGACGGACGGCGGTTTCCCAGACCTCGGCAAGGTCAACGAGCTCAAGATGACTATCGCCGAGAAACTGTTTGATCTCGAAGATGCCTAGCCCACGTTTGCAACCAATCCCAACCCTTCGTCCTGTGCTTGTCGAGGGACGGGCGGCTGGGCGGATTTCGCAATGCACTTTGCGAACGCATTCCGGCCCGGCGCAGATAGAGATAGGCAACGCGCCGCAACGCAGGGGGCGCAGCGATGGCTGACCCGCAGCATGTGGAGATCATACAGTCCGGGCCGGAGGCCGTCGCCCGGTGGCGCTCCGCCAACCCGGACGCGGCGATGGACCTGAGCGGCGCCGACCTGTCGGGCGTTGACCTGCAGGGCGCAGACCTGCGGCGGGCCCGTCTCGGCGGGGCCGATCTATCCGGGGCCGACGTGTCCGGCTCCAACCTGTCCCGCGCCAGTCTGCCCGGGACCAACCTGTCGTCCGCCAACTTGGAGAGGGCCGATCTCGGCCGCGCCTCACTTTCCGGCGCTGATCTCTCGTCTGCCGACCTGACCAACGTCAACCTGTTCTGGGCCGACCTCAAGAGCGCGAACCTCGAGGGGGCAGTCGTGCGCCACTGCCGCATGAACCGGGTCTCGCTCATCGGGTGCAATCTGCAGCGAACCGACTTCAGCCAGTCCAACATGATCGAGGCCGACCTGCGAAACGCCGACCTTACGGATGCTCTGTTTGTGTCCACCAACATGAACGGCGCCGACCTCTCCCGATGCAGCATGCAGGGCGCCGATTTCACGCGTGCCATGATCCGCGATTCCATGTGGATTGCCGCCAACATGACCGGCGCCAACTTCGACCAAGCCAGCCTCCACCGCGCCGATTTCACCCTGGCCAAGTGGGACGAGACCACCACCTTCCCTAAGGGTTTCGACCCCTACAACATCGAGTTCCTAGACGTGGGTGTCTAGGGTTTGCCGCATGTGGGTAACGAAAATGAATGCAGAATTTCAACAAATAGTCTGCCAAATGGAACCCCTCCTCAAGAAGCTCTAAAACAGCCCTCAACTTACCATAGGCGAACTAAGAGGAATCCCTGATGAAGGGGTCTATGTCTTCTACGATGAAGATGATAGGCCAATCTACACTGGACGCTCAAATAAAATGCGGAGGCGCATCAGGGAACATGGTGCTGATAGCGCAGGTCATGAATCGGCTACATTCGCATTTAAGCTTCTCCGGGAAATAATTGGCGAACCGGAAGGCCACTCCTCCAAACATACCAGGAAAGACCTTCAGAAAATCCACGCCGAAGAATATGGAAGACAGAGAGAACGAGTGCGAGGGATGAAGGTTCGGGTCGTTGAAATCAAAAATCAGCAGGTACGAACTATATTCGAGACTTATGCAATCTTTAACCTTGGAACCACTCGCTATAATAGTTTTCGTACCACATAGACCAGTATAGGTCGCATCATGTCCACCATCCTCATAACCGGCCCCACAGCCTCCGGCAAGACCAGCCTCGCCGACGCCCTGCTGACGCGCCTGCGCGAGGCCGGGCGTTCTGCCGCCTACGTCAAGCCCTTCTCGCCGACGCCCGGCGACGACGCCGACTACCGTTTTGCATCCGAAGTCCTGGCCGGCGCGCTGGGCATCACCGCCGGGCCAACCCCACACCCGCTGTCCGACGGCGTGGACGAGGCGGCCGCGGCCGTCTCTGACCTGCGCCGCCAGCACGACACCGTCATCATCGACGCCGCCGACGGCTCCCCCACAACGCAGTTGGCCGAGGCAGTAGACGCACGAGTGCTGGAGATCCACGCCTACTCCCCATCGCAGGACTGGGCGCGGGTCGTGGATGCCGCCGCCGTTCGTTGGGGCAATCGTCTGGCTGCGTTGGTGGTCAATGCCGTCCCGCCCTACAAGCAGGACGCAGTCACTGCCTCCGCGTCGGAATCATCGGCGGGCGTCAACACCGTGGTCATTCCCGAGAGCCGCGCCATGCTCGCGCCCACAGTGGCACAGGTCGCGGCGCACTTGGGCGCGTCCTGGGTGCAGGATCCGGTGAACGCCGACGCCCCGGTGGAGCATTTCCTGATCGGGGGCAACATCATGGACAACGGCCCCACCTACTACGGACGGTACGCCAACCAGGCCGTCATCACCCGCGCTCAGCGCCCCGACATCCAGTTGGCCAGTATGCTGGCCCAAACACGCTGCCTCGTGCTGACCGGGCCCGGAGAGGCCACCAACTACGTCAGGGCCGAGGCCCTGGAGCGCGACATCCCCCTGCTGCAAGTGTCCACCTCCACCATCGACACCGCGGACGCCCTCGACCGCCTCATCGACGCGGTCACACCTCACAGCCTGGCCAAGGCCCGCAATTTCGCCGCCCTGCTGCAAAGGCATGCCGGAGCGGAGACGGTCGACGTCTGGCTGGCGTAGGTTTATCCGGAGCCCCGTTGCCCCTTTTGCATGTCCCCTCTCATCTGACGGTGAAGGAACTCTGAAAAGGCCAGGGCAATCGCGTTTTAACTGAGTAGGACTTTCAGGAGGTAATCCTCTTTCCAGCCGGCCTGCAGGCGTTTGCCCTGGATTCCCACTTTCAGGCTGGTTTCCCGTTTGAGCAGGTTGTGGGAGATCTGCCTAAGAGTGGCCATGTTCTGAGGGCTGTGGTCCAGGCGTATCCGGCTCTGGTCCTCCCGGAATGTGACGTCCAGGCTCCAATGCAGGGAGTTTTCGATGCTCCAGTGGGTCCGTACAGCCGCCAGCAACTGCCCGGCCGACCCTGCCAGACTGCTGATGTAGTACCTGGCCTGCGCTGTTGTACCGGTCTCCGTCTCACGGCGCCCCGCCACCTTGGCCACGGACCGCAACCCCGGCCATTCCTGCCCAGTGCTCAGATATTCCAGACAGGCCGGGTCGCTGATTGCCCAGCACTCCCGGCGTTCGATCCGGCCGTGCCCCTTGTTCAGAGTGGTGGCGTAGTCGTGGGGCACACCAGCAAAGGACGCCTCCTCTGCCCCCTCGAACAAGTCCCGCACATCCTGGTACAACCGGCCCTGATTCTCCTTGACCGCCAGCAGATATTCAGCCCCACGGTCCAGAATCCCCTGGGCTATCTCCTTCTGGCATCCCATGGCGTCGATGGTTACGATGCATCCGTTCAACTCCAGCATCTGCAGCAGCCGGGGTATGGCGGTGATTTCGTTGGATTTCTCCTCCGTCTTCACCTGTCCCAAGGTCAGGGTGTTGGCCGAGGCCCAGGCGCTGACCAGATGAATGGCCTGCTTGCCCGCCCTTTTGTCGTGGGAGCGGCGCACCGTCTTGCCGTCAATGGCCACCACCTCTCCGGGCAGCAGGTCTGCCACCCCCTGGCTCCACTCCATGAAGCACTCCTGGAACCGGTCAGGACCCAGCCGTGAGAACACATCGCCAAAGGTGTCGTGGGAGGGAATACCGTTGGGCAGGTCCAGGAAGGAGCGGAACCACTCCTCCTTGCTCTTGCCGAACATCTCCACGTGAACCCAGGAATCCGCGCCGCAGATGACGGCGCAGATGGCAATGGTGATGATGTCCAGCAACTGGTGCCGCTTGCAGCGGTCGATCCTCGGGTCCTCCAAAGCCTTGAAATACTCCATGATGGCCCCACACTTCTTCCCCATCATTACCCACAACCCTCACACACAAACTCAGTCTCATCTTCGACCAAGTCTAGCATCTATAACGCGATTGCCCTGCTGAAAAGGCCATCACAGCCCGTCACTCCGGCCTTTGTGTGATATAATTCACAGCACATTATTCGTAATCGGACTTGCGGAGGGCGCGTCATGGACTTGGGACTCCAGGATAAAGTTGCCATCATCACCGGCGGCAGCGACGGCATCGGCAAGGCGGCTGCCCTCAGCATGGCCAAGGAGGGCGCGGCGGTCGTCATTGTCGCCCGGCGGCCCGACGTTCTGGACCAGGCCGCACAGGAAATCATGACCGCCACCGAAGGCCAGGTCATGTCTATCTCCGCCGACGTCACCGACCCCGGCACGGCCAAGAGCATCGTGCAGAGCACGCTGGACAAGTTCGGCCGGGTCGACATCCTGGTCAACAACGCCGGCACGTCCATGGCAAAGGCCTTCGAGGATGTCTCGCACGAAGACTGGGAGTTCGACTTCGAACTCAAGGTCTGGGGCGCGGTGCGGTTGATCCAAGAATCGATACCGGAGATGCGCAAGGTCGGCGGCGGGCGCATCATCAACGTCACCAACCTCGGTGGACGCACCCCGGGGCCGTCGTCCATGCCCACCTCCATCTCCCGCGCCGCCGGAATCGCCATCACCAAGGGTCTGTCCAAAGACCTCGCCAGCGACAACATCCTCGTCTCCACGGTCTGCATCGGGCTGATCAAGTCTGGCCAGCACCAGAAACGTTTCGATGCGCGGATCCAGTCCGAGCCCGATCTCAACCTAGACGCCTTCTACAACCAGTTGGCCGTTGGACGCCAGGTGCCACTGGGCCGTGTTGGCGAACCCGAGGAAGCCGGCGACGTGATCGCCTTCCTCGCCTCGGACCGGGCCAGCTACCTCACCGGCATCGCCGTCAACCTCGATGGTGGCGCCTCGGCAGTCGTCTAGCCGCCCTCCGGGATAGGGTTGGGCCAGAGATATAGGGAATGATCCTTTGAGTAGGGGCGCATGGCCGTGCGCCCCTACATTGCGAATACCGCAATTCGCTGGATTCGCAGAATAGTCTTCAAGAAAACGGTTTGACATCTGGAGGACAAGCGTGACCGCTTCATATTTCAGCGAACTGCAGCCCAGTACCCGCCTTCTCCTGGGGCCGGGTCCCAGCTCGGTCCACCCGCGCGTGCTGCAGGCTATGACCCTGCCAGTGATGGGGCATCTGGACCCCGATTTCTTCCAGGTAATGAACGACATCGGGGACATGCTGCGCGAGGTTTATCACACCGACAACGTTATGACCATGCCCGTGTCAGCTACCGGCACCGGCGCTATGGAGACCGCCTGCGCCAACATTCTTGAACCCGGCGACACCATGGTCGTATGCCGCAATGGGTACTTCGGCATCCGCTTGGGCAACATCGCCGAGCGGTGCGGCGCAGTGGTCCATGAGGTGGACTCGCCTTGGGGCCAGCCCGTGGACCCGCAGGCGCTCAGCGATGAACTGGACAAACACCCAAGGGTCAAGGCCGTAGGCGTGGTCCACGCCGAGACCTCCACCGGCGTGCTCACGCCGCTGCCGGAGCTTATGGACGTCATCCACCGCCACGGCGCGCTGGCCATAGTGGACGCCGTGACCTCGCTGGGCGGCCACGATATGCAGGTGGACGAATGGGGCATTGACGTGTGCTACAGCGGCACGCAGAAGTGCCTCGGCGCCCCTCCGGGACTGGCTCCCATCACCCTCAGCGAGTCTGCAATGCAGGTGGTGAAGACTCGAGAGACCCAGGTCCAGAGCTTCTACTTCAACCTGCAGGACTTGGAGAGTTACTGGGGCCAGAGCCGTAGCTACCACCACACCGCCCCCATATCCATGACCTATGCCCTTCGCGAGGCGCTGCGCATGATGATGGAGGAGGGTATCGAGACCCGCATCCAACGCCACGCCAAGGTTGCAGCGTCCCTGCGGGCCGGGCTGGAGGCGCTGGGGATGGAGTTGTTGGCAGAACCCGAATACCGGCTCAACCCGCTGACCACGGTGGGCATTCCCGACGGCATTGACGATGCCCAGGTGCGGGCGACCCTGCTCAATGACTACGGCATCGAGATCGGCGGCGGGCTTGGCGAGTTCCGCGGTAAGGCTTGGCGTATCGGACTGATGGGCGACTCGGCGCGGGACCGCAATGTCCTGGCCCTGCTATCGGCCCTGGAGCAGATCCTGAACGTCAGCGGATACGAGGTTGCCTACGGTTCTAGTCTCGCTGCCGCCCAAAAAGCCCTCGCCGCCTCGGCTCCCTCGTCTGGTTAGCCCGGGCCTCCTCCAGGTCCATCTGCAACGGCGTCGGCTCGCGGCCACCTGACCGGCGCCCAGCTCCCCGGCCACGGCCACGGCCGGCTGGACTCGGTTCCTCCAGCCGGTATGCCTCGTCCAGGATGTCCACCACGTGCCGCACCGGGGTGTCCTGACCTGCGGCGCGCAGGCCCTGCTCCAGTTGCAGCATACAGCCGGGGTTGGCGGTGAGGGCCTCCTCCGCTTCCGTCTCCATGATCGCCTCCACCTTGCGGCTCAGTATCCGGCGGGAAAGCATCGGCTGCACCGCCGAGTATATTCCCGCGCCACCGCAGCACATGGCGGGGTTCTCCATCTCCTGGAGGCGCACACCCGTGATCGACTGGAGGATGGTCCGGGGAGCAGCGGAAATCCGTTGCGCGTGGACCAGGTGGCAGGGGTCCTGATAGGTGACCTGCCGGTCAAGGTGCGCCATCGGGCGGCGGAACGGCAGTTCCAGCAGCAACTCCGTGATGTCCCTCGTTATCTCGCAGGCTTGGCGGGCCTTGTCGGCATACTCCGGGTCATCCTTCAGCAGCTCGTGGTACTCCTTCATGCTGGCGCCGCAACCGGCGGAGCAGGTTACGATGCGGTCGGCGCCGGTGGCGAGAAAGGCGTCCATGTTGCGCCGTGCCATTGCCCGCCCGGTTTCCAGATCGCCGGCGTGCAGGTTGAGCGCACCGCAGCAACCCTGCCGGGGCGGGACGGACACCTCGCAGCCGTTGCCGGTGAGGACCCGCACCGTTGCCTTCATCGTCTCCGCCTGCATCAGCGGCATCACGCAGCCCGAAAGCAGCGCGACCTTCAGGCGCGGCTGCTCCCCGTCCGGACGGTAGGTGCGGCGAGACGGACCAAAGAACCGCCCGCTCATCCGGGGAAGCTTGGATTCCAGCTCTCTCACACTTGCAGGCAGCAGGCGGACCAGCCTGGTGCGGCGAGCCAAGCTCTGCATCCCCAGGTGCTGATAGATCCGCAACAGGCTCGCCCCCATCCGCATCAGACCCGGGCGCGGCAGCAGACTCCGCAGGAACCAGCGGGTCATTCGCTTCATGCTCTCCGACTGTCGGCCGCGGGCCCTGACCTGTGCCCGGGTCCGCTCCATCATCCGCCCGTAGGGCACGCCCGAAGGGCACACCGCCTCGCAGGCGCGGCAGTTGAGGCAGGCCTCCCAGTGGGACACGATGCGGTCGCTGATGCCGACCCGCCCCTCGTTGACCGCCTTCATCAGCGCTATGCGGCCCCGGGGTGACTCCATTTCCAAGCCGGTGGCGCCATAGGTCGGGCACGCGCTGAGGCAGAGCCCGCAATGAACGCAGCGGTACATATCGGCTTCGGCGGGAGCATCGATGCCCGTAAATCCCGCGAACAGCGTTGACAGGGGCGGCTGCGGCCGGTGCTCGCCAAGGCCGCCGTCGGCAACCGTGTCACTTCCAGGCCCCTCACTCCCAAGCTCCGGGGACACGACGGGCGAGTCCGAATTAGGGTTGCCGTTCTGGTTGGTGGTCATCAGAGCCGCCCCACAAAGCGCCCGCGATTCAGCAGGCGCTGCGGGTCTAGCTGTTCCTTGATTCGTCGAAATAATTCCATACTCCCGGGCTCCGCTCCCCATACGTCCAGGTTTACCTTCAGGGATGGGTGGCAAACTTCGATGACTACCGACGCGCCGTGTTGCCTGGCGGCCTGCCGAACATCGTTGACGGCGCACATGATGCCCTCGTCGTCGGACTCACCCCAGAACAGCACCCTCACAGCGCCAAAGCCGGGATCGGCCAGTATTTCCGAGGGGGTTTCCAGCAGGCCGATCCGCAGGCAGGTTTCCGCCAAGTTGGGAATGGTCCTGCGCGGCGCCGTCAAGCGCAATGCCAGCACAGGCTGCGTGGCTTCCTGCCATCCCAAATCGACCGCCCATTGGCGGGCGGCTCGTGGACCCTCGCCCTCCACGGTAAGAGCGTCGATGGCGCCCGCGTTTAGCAGCGCCGCCGAGGTGTCCTCCACCCTGCGCTTGACCGCTCCGGCGCGCCCTGAGAAGAAGCAGAGTCCCAGCCCGCCCATTCTCTCGCCCATGGCCTGGCCCAAGGGAGAGCCGGGATGAGTGGACAGAAAGTGGCGCGCCAACCCTCCGGTGACCGCCAGGTAGCTCATGGGCCCGGACGGGAGGTTCAGAGCCTCCCAGCCGGCTTGAATTGCCTCTTCCATGGTATCGAAGAGGGCGACCAGTGCATAATCCTCGGGCTGTAGAGGAGAAACCTTGAACGAGGCCTCCACAATGATACCCAAGGTGCCCATAGAACCGGTGTAGAGCTTGTTCAGGTCGTACCCGGTAACGTTCTTGACCACCCGTCCCCCGGCCTTGGTCGCCACGCCGTCGGCGCCCACGACGCCGACGCCGATGAGCCAGTCGCGGGGCGGACCGTACGCATGAGCCATCGGCCCGGAGCAGGCGGTGGCCAGCGTACCGCCCACGGTGGCCCTTCCCGGCAACGGCGACTCCAACGGCACGAACTGCCGGGCCGCCGCCAGCTCCCGTTGCAGCGCCTCCAGCGTGATACCAGCCTCCACCGTGGCGGTCATATCCCCCGGCTGGTAATCGATGACGCGATTGAGGCGGGAGAGATCCAGCACCAACCCCACGCTGTCGGGCGGGTTGCCCAAGGCGGTCTTGGTGCCGCCTCCCCGGGGAAAGACGGTCACGCCGCTCTCCGCCGCCCAGCGCATCACGGCCGCCACCTGCTCCCGGTCCTCAGGCACAACCACCGCCATGGGGCTGAGCCCGTCAATAGCGTACTCGGAATGCACATTTAAGGGAGGCAGCGCCCTCGGCGGCACAATCCCGCTCAGCTCATCGGCATAGGGCGTGGTCAACGGGTACTCCGGCGATGATCGGGCGTAGTACGCTCATCAAAGATTTCGTTAATCCTATCATTCGCTCACAGGGATGAGTGCTACTTTCTTTTCCTGCGCCAATTGCTGTCGCGAGTCATCCAAATAGGCTCCGACAACCGCAGGAACAGACTCCTCACGGGTGGCCCTACTCAGGATTTCGGCCCTGGTCGCCGCTCGATCGATGTCGCTTTCGCCGACTGTGACCGAAACCTCCAAGGCTACGTAGACCATAGATTGCCGGTTGTATCCTTGGATAACGATGTCCGAGTTTCCAACTTCGACTCGTTCTCGCTCCGTGATGAGGCCTTCCTCTTCCGCAGAGTCCACGAGATTGTGAAAGCCCATATCGTCGGAGGTTTTGTAGCCCTTCAGAACTCTGACTCGGCGCAGGCCCATATGCTGACCCACTATGCTGGCGATGTTGTTTCCCACTTTCTGCTCGTAGATCGCCCCCTTGATATTGCCAACGTCGCCCTCCAACCGAGACTGGCCGCCCTCCAACCGTGCTTGGCCAGACTTCAGGTCAGCTACATCAATTTCCAACCGTGCTTGGCCAGACTTCAGGTCAGCCACATCAATTTCCAACCGTGCTTGGCCAGACTTCAGGTCAGCTACATCAATTTCCAACCGTGCTTGGCCAGCCTTCAGGTCAGCCACATCGGTCTCCAGCGTGCCCAATCTCTGGTTAGTGGCTTGGGCGTACTCGGCTAATCGCTGCGGCAGTTCCAGCACATCCTTGCTCAGCAGGGCAGCGCGCAGAGCGTCGGCCCATTCGGGCTGCTCGCGAATGATGCGCAGGATATCGGTAATATCGTTGACGGTAGTCATGCTCTTTCCTGTATCAGGAACATCATTGTACCCCCTAGCGGCTCGACAGGGGACGACAATCGGGCCGCTAGGCGTACATTCCCGGCGTGGGGCGATGGGCGGCGGCGTGGTGGCGGTGGCCATCGGGGAATATCTTGCCGGGGTTGATGTTGTTGCGCGGGGCGAAGGCGTCCCGCACCCGGCGCATGACCGCCATGTCCTCTGGCGTATAGACCAGCGGCATCTGCTCCTTCTTCTCCAGCCCCACACCGTGCTCGCCGGTCAGCGTGCCGCCGGCGGCTACGCAGACCTCCAGCACCTCAGCGCCGGCCACGGTGATCCTCTCCAGCGCCCCTGGTTCACGTTCGTCGAAGAGCAGACACGGATGCAGGTTGCCGTCGCCGGCGTGGAAGACGTTGGCTATTGAAACGCCATGCTTGCGTCCCACCTCAGCGACCTGCTGCAGCACCGTGGCGAGCTGCGTTCGTGGGACCACTCCGTCCACCAGGTAGTAGTTGGGGGCCAGACTGCCCAGCGCCCCCAGCGCTCCCTTGCGGCCCTTCCACAACTGCTCACGCTCGGCAGCCGCGGCGGCGAATCGCACCTCGCTGGCGCCGGTATCCCACAGGGCCGCCTCAACCTCAAGGCCGATCTCGTCGACTTCCTCGTTCAGCCCCTCAAGCTCGATCAGCAGCACCGCCCCTGCGTCCTCCGGGTATCCGGCGTCGGACACGTTCTGCACTGCCTGTATGCTCAGGGCGTCGATCATCTCCAGTGCGGCGGGCACAATACCATGACCGATGACGGCGGATACGGCAGTGCAGGCCGATTCCACATCGGGAAAGATGCCGAGGTATGTCTTGACCGCCTCGGGAATCGGCAGGACCCTCACCATGATGCGAGTGGCGATTCCGAAAGTTCCCTCCGAGCCGGTGAACACGCCGCGCAGGTCATAGCCTGGGGTCTCCCGGGCCATACTGCCGAGGTTCACCACGCTCCCGTCCTCCAGCACCACTTCCATGCCCAGAACGTGGTTGGTGGTGGTCCCGTAGGCCAAGCAGTGGGGCCCGCCGGCGTTCTCCGCGATGTTGCCGCCCAGGCTGCAAGCCCGCTGGCTGGACGGGTCAGGAGCGTAGCGCATTCCAAACCGGCGCACGTAGGTGTCGAGGTCCAGGTTGATTACCCCCGGCTCGACCACCGCGTGCCGGTTCTCCCGGTTGACCTCCAAGATGCGATTCATTCGCGTGAAGGCGATCTGGATTCCGTCGGGGTGCGAAATCGCACCGCCGCTGAGCCCAGTCCCCGAACCGCGCCCCACCACCGGAACCCCGGCCTCCCAAGCCAGCTTCATTACCCGGCTGACCTCGTGAGTGTTCAGCGGGAACGCCACGGCGTTGGGCATCCCTCGGTCTATCGAACCGTCGTACTCGAAAACCAGCAGGTCGTCGGGATGATAGACGACGTTGCCGTACCCAACGATCTGCTGAAGTCGGGCAATGAATTCCCCAATACCAAAGGCGGCCAGTCCGCCTGCCGGTCGGGCGCTTACATTATTGGCAGTGGTCAAGTCCAATCTCGCCGGAAAGTATGAGCCGAGTCAATCGATGGGCAATTGATAACCGAAATGCGCATCCTCAAAACCGTACAGGAGGCACATTCTATTCCAACCTGTATTGCTTCGGATGATAGCCCCTACCTACAAGCAAGGCAAGCGCGGTCCTCGGTTAGCCCATAACAAACACCAAGGCGCCAACTCTCGCTTAAAGAGATATGGAGCGAGGCTCTCTTTGCCATCCTGCCTCAAATCAGCCTGGCTAGAGTGAATGAGAATGAAGCGGCAGCCATAGGGATTCGTAGGGCGCCCACTATAAGTTGCCGACCGATTTTTGTTGACACCCCCACCCTTACTTGTTATGTTGAAACTCAAGTCGGCGCCATCTGGCAGGGCTGCTAGCTAAGCCCGACGGGCTTGTTCCGGTCGACTGCTTTCGAATTTAATATGTCTATGCTTTACTTGGATGAGTCCGGTGCCCACGCGGAGGCCAGCTACTTTGTGTTAGCTGGCCTCGCTGTTTTTGAGAGAGAAATCCATTGGTTCACTCAAGATATGGAAAAACTCCAAAAGGACTACTCCCCCGCTGAAACCGAACCCGTGTTTTTCCATGTCAGCCAGCTTCGGGCGCCGCAGGGCCAATCCCTCTCTCCGCCCTGGAACCAAGTGGATCGTCAACGACGTCTGGAAATTAAGGATAAGGTATTCGAAATTATCCGAGACCGCAGGGCAGTCCTATTTGGTTGCGCAGTCGAGAAAACCTATGCGGCCCTGCGAGGAGAAGACCCCTCCTATCGAGCCTTTGAGGAGTTGACAAACCGATTTGACCTTTACCTGACCAGAGTGAACAGAGTAGCGTCTCAAGAAAACCGCGAAGAGCCAAGAGGGTTAGTTGTTCTGGCTGGTTCGAGTTCGAGCTATGAAAAGATGATTTCATTGCTGGCCCGTCGGATGCAGCAATCAGGAACCAGATGGCGCCTGTTGCATAACGTGACATACATACCATATTTCGCTCCTGCGAAGGATACGCGGATGCTGCAATATGCCGATTTCTGCGCGAATGCGATATACGGCAGATATCACAGCAAGTTAACCGGAGATTTTGACAAGATTGCGCTAAAATTTGACCGGGATAGTGGGGTGGTTCACGGATTATCGCACTTGAGCACTGACTCTAAGTGCCCCTGCCTGGCCTGTTTTGGCAGGCAGGGGCGGCAGCAGGGATTCCTTTCGTATAGGCGCTGACCTCCGCTTGACACGTCCGCGCGGCCTGCCCTATGCTTACCGGCACAATCGAATATCCGCAAAGGCTGTGAAGGGGAGTAGTAGGCTTCCAGCAGGGCGACAAGCGAGCCGGGTTTGGTGAAAGCCGGCGCCCAGCGCAGAAGTCCGAATGGACCCCGGAGCCGCAGGCCGAACCCACAGCAATCGCGATGGCGGATGCAACGGGCTAGGTTGAGCCGGTCAGGGCACCGTTAAAGGCCCGCGGCATGGGACTGAATAGACTCAAGTCCCCCCGCCGGTTGAGATTCCGGACACGGCTGTCTACGCCTGAGGCCAGCGCCGGAGAATAAGGGTGGCAACACGATGCAGACTCGTCCCTTGAGGGGCGGGTCTTTTTGTTTGGAGCGCAATATGTATTACCCCACTCTGGAGCAGGTCAAGGCAAGGTCGCGGGAGGGCAACCTCGTGCCGGTCTACCGCTCAATTCACGCCGACCTCGAGACGCCTGTGTCGGCCTATCTTAAAGTTGCGCGCGGCCCCTACTCATACCTGCTGGAGAGCGTGGAGGGCGGCGAGCGTCTGGGCCGTTACAGCTTCATCGGCACCGGCCCCTACAAGGTCATCACCACCGGCCCCGGACAGCTCGCCGGAGAGGTTGACCCGCTGACACTGGTGGAAGAGGAAATGTCCCGCCACAAGCTCATTCCCGTCGACGGGCTGCCGGGATTCCACGGGGGCGCCGTGGGCTATGTGGCCTACGACGCCATCCGCTACTTCGAACCGCGCGTACCCCCAATGCCAGCCGACCCTCAGGGCGTGCCGGAGTCGGTATTCATGTTCGGCGAGACCATCCTGATATTCGACCACCTGCGCCACGACATCAAGGTGGTGTCCCACGCCCGGCTGGACGGCTCCGGGTCTCAAGAAGTTGAGCAGGCCTACGCTGACGCCGTGACCCGCATCGATGAGATGGTGAATCTGCTGGCGCAACCCTTGGCATTGCCCGAGGAGTTGCAGCAGACCTCCGCCGTCTCTCCCAGCCCCATCGAGTCCAACTTCACAATCGACGGCTACGCTGAGGCCATCGAAAAGTGCGTCGAATACATCTATGCAGGCGACGTCATTCAAGTCGTCAACTCACAGCGGTTCTCCCGGCAGACCGGCGCGCATCCTTTCCAGATCTACCGGGCTCTGCGCAGCGTCAACCCATCACCGTATATGTACTATCTGGACCTCGACGGGTTCCAGATTGTCGGCGCGGCCATCGAGTCGGTGGTCAAGGTGGAAGACGGCATAGCCTCCACTCACCCAATCGCCGGCACGCGGCCCCGGGGCGCCTCGCCCGGTGAGGACAATGCCAACGAGGCGGAGCTGAAGGGCAGCGAAAAGCAGCGAGCCGAACACGTCATGCTACTGGATCTGGGTCGCAACGACATCGGGCGGGTCAGCGACCCCGGCACGGTGGAGGTCACGAGGATGATGGAGGTGGAGCGCTTCTCCCATGTGATGCACCTCGTATCTCACGTCGAAGGGCGGCTGCGGAAGGACCTGACGCCCTACGACGCGCTGCGCTCCTGCTTCCCCGCCGGCACCGTCTCCGGCGCGCCCAAGATACGGGCCATGGAGATAATCGCCGAAATCGAGGGCGAAAAGCGCGGCCCGTATGGCGGCGCGGTTGGCTACTTCAGCTACTCGGGCGACATGGACACCGCCCTGGTCCTGCGCACCGGTATCTACAAGGACGGCACGATGTACGTACAGGCCGGAGGCGGCATCGTAGCCGACAGCGTGGCCGAGGACGAATACATGGAAACCAGGCACAAGGCCGGCGCCCTTATGCGGGCCATCGACGTGGCCGAGGCTGGATTCTAACGCTGTTCCCAATACGCCCGCGTTTTCCCTCTCCCTCTGGGGAGGGCCAGGGTGGGGCGTACCCCAGTCGACCCACAATCACAGAGGAGGATTCGACCGTGCTGAAATCATTTTTCCACACCGGGTTCGTAGTCCAGGACATCGAGGAGTCAGTGCGCTTCTATTCGGAAATTCTGGGGATGCGCATAGCCGGGCGCACTGAACGGCAGGGCGAATTCGTAGAGCAGGTGCTGGCCTTCCCTGGCGCCCATATCAAGGGCGGCTTCGTAGACATGGGCGAGGGCCACCAGCTGGAGCTGGTCCAGTATTTGTCGCCCCGGAGCGGCCCGGGCAACATCGAGCGCAACGACCTCGGCGCGGCACACCTGGCCTTCTTCGTTGAGGACCTCGACCGCTTCTACGCCGACACCAGCGAGAAGGGCCTGCGCTACAACAACCCTCCCGCCTCGATGTTCTACGAGAGCGGGAGTCTGGCTCGCAAGGCCTGCTACGCCCAAGACCCCGACGGCAACTGGCTGGAGTTCGTCGAGCTGTTTTAGCCGGGCCCCGGGTGGGGGCGCACAGCCAGGCGCCCCACGCCCCCGCTTTTGGAACCACTCTCATTCCGGCAGACAGGGCGCACGGCTGTGCGCCCCACGAGATAGCCAAGGCGCTGTGAGGAAGCCATGCTGCTACTGATCGACAACTACGACAGCTTTACCTATAACCTCTACCAGTACCTGACCGAGCTGGGAGCCGAGGTGGATACCCACCGCAACGATAAGATCACCTTGGACGAGATCGAGGAGATGGCCCCCGATGGCATCGTCATCTCGCCGGGCCCCTGCACGCCGATGGAGGCGGGCATTTCCAACGACACCATCCGCCGCTTCGGAGCAACAGTGCCAACCCTGGGCGTCTGCCTGGGGCACCAGTGCGTTGGATACGTTTACGGTGCGCGGGTGGACCGAGCAGGGGAAATTCGCCACGGGAAAACCTCGATGATCCATCACAACGGCGCGGGCGTGCTGCACGGCCTGCCCAACCCCTTCGAGGCCATCCGCTACCACTCCCTGGTGATCTACCCAGAAACGGTCCCAGACACGCTGGAGGTCACCGCCCGCTCGGAGAACGGCCTGATCATGGGCATCCGCCACAAGGAGCACCCTGTGGAGGGCATCCAGTTCCACCCGGAGTCCATAATGACCCCAGACGGCAAGGCCCTGCTGCAAAATTACCTCGACCAAGTCGCCGCGTACGGCAAACCGGAGGCGCGATGAGTGCCAAGGATGAGATATTGGAACCTATGGCAGAGTTGCCCGACGGACTCACAGTTGACGAAGCGCTGCAACAGCTACAACCGATTTACAACGTTCAACAGGGACTGGGAGAAACCGAGCGACGAGAGCCGGTTTCTCATGACGCGGCCAAGCAGATGATTGACAAGTAGCTACAGTAATGTGGACAAGGCGAAGGGTAAGTCATCTGAACGAGATTCGGCGCCATCTGGCTTATGATTCAACATATTACGGCAGTTCCATTGTTGGGCGCATATGCCGGTGGCTTGAATGACCCCCATAGTCGGAGGGCGAGGAAACGACAATGACAATAAAAGAGGAAATTATCAAGCTAATGCAGGAACTCCCAGATGAAGCTCCGGCAGGAGAGACCATCGAACAGGCGATGGACCGGCTTTATTTGCTCTATAGAATCGAGCGGGGAGAGCAACAGATCGCAGAGGGGAGGGGAATCCCACATGAAGAGGTGCGTCGACGGATAGCTCAATGGCGGAAGTAGTCTGGACACCGGACTCCCTTGATGACCTGTATAGGATTGAAATTGATGCATCACGGTACTCAAGAAACTACGCCACTACCGTAGGTAACAGGATTTACGACGCAGTTCAGTTACTTTCAGACTTTCCTGAGATGGGTCGCTGGGTGCCTGGGTTCCGCTCGCGGGATATTCGGCAATTGATCGCAAGAAACCACTTGGTCTTTTACAGATTAGCGGGCGACGAAGTGCTGATTTTGGCAATAGTGGGCGGTGGGCAGGATATACCAGAATCCAATTTCTTGTAATCGCAACTCTCATATATTCAGATACCCTCTGACCGGAGCAACAAAAAGTGGACATACGTGAAGCGATAGACGTGGTTGTATCAGGCCAGTCGCTGACCATGGAGCAGGCGGCCGCGGTGATGCGGCAGATCATGCAGGGCGAGGCGACACCGGCGCAGTTGGGTTCCTTCCTGACCGCCTTGAGACTCAAGGGCGAGTCCACCGAGGAGATCGCGGGCATGGCTACGGTCATGCGCGAGTTTTCGCTCAAGGTCAATGTCGCCGGGTTGCTGGTGGACTCAGTGGGCACCGGGGGCGACGGCTCCAACACCTTCAACATCTCCACAGCCGCCGCGCTGGTGGCCGCCGGTGCCGGAGTCCGGGTGGCCAAGCACGGCAACCGTGCCGCCTCTGGAAGCTGCGGCGCTGCCGATGTGCTGGAGGCCCTCGGCGTGCGCATCGAACTGCCGCCCGAGGGCGTCGAACGCTGCATCAACGAGGGGGGCATCGGGTTCATGTTCGCCCAGGCCTTCCACCCCTCCATGCGCCACGCCGGGCCGGTGCGCCGCGAGATCGGCATCCGCACCGTCTTCAACATCCTTGGTCCGCTGACCAACCCTGCCGCCGCCCAGCGCCAGCTAATCGGCGTGGCCTTCCCCCAACTGGGCGAGAAAATGGCCGAGGTTATGCGACTGCTCGGCTCGGAGCGCACCCTGGTGGTTCACGGCGCAGGGGGGCTGGATGAAATCGCACTGGACGGCGACACAACCGTCTGGGAACTCCGCGACGGAGACGTGGAAAGCTGGACGTTCAGTCCCGATGAAACGGGTCTGGGCCGCTGGAGCATCGACGACCTGCGAGGCGGAGACCGCGAAGCCAACGCCGCGACGATGCTCCGTCTGCTGGCAGGTGAGGAAGGCCCCATTCGCGACGCCGTCCTGCTCAACACCGCCGGTGTCCTGCTGGCCGCCGGTGCGACAGGCAGCATCCCCGAGGGCATCCAGACCGCCGCCCAAGCCATAGACAGCGGCGCCGCCCGCCAACGGCTCGACGCGCTGGTGGAACTGAGCAACGTGGAGGCGCGGTGACCGGCCAACCAATCAGGTTTACGGCTCACGCGCTTGACAAACTTAAGGAGGAAAAGGAGAGGGGTTTCGATGTGGACGAAGAACTCGCAACAGAGATTTTGCTGCGTCCCTCTCAGGTGGTTCCGGCTCGAGCCGGACGAAAATTCGCGCAATCTCCAATAGACGAAAGGCATCTCCTGCGCGTCTTGTTTGAGGAAGAATCTGCCGGATTAGTTATAATCACCGTATACATCGGCGCCAGGAAGCAATATGAGATTTAAGTACAGCCCCGAAGTCGATATTTTAATGGCCTACATAGCGGAAGAGACTTTCACTTATGGTGAAGACAACGAGGGCGTGATCGTCCATCACAGTGTGGACGGCAAACCCCTGCTCTTGGAAATTCTGAACGCCAAGCAGTTCGTAATGTTCGCCAATGCCAGCTTGGTAACAGGCCAAGAGATAACAAACCCGGATGTGCCGGACGTGCCCTACACCAAGGAGCGCGATGTTTCAATTCGCCTCATTCCAAACGGCGATGCCGATTTAAGGTTCAAATACAGCCCAGACACCGACACCCTCACGGTGAAGTTTGGAGAAGGGGCGTCAGATTTCTGCCGTCAGAACCATGAAGTAGCGGTCAACTACGACCACAACGAACTGCCAACGGGCTTGAAAATTGCGAAGGCCCGGCAATTCGTACTGGGAGCTATACAAAGCGTGCTGCTCCAAGAAGAGGTGAGCGTTGCCTGATATGCCCAGCATTCTCGACGAAATCGTGGCCGCCAAGCGCGTGGAACTGGCCGAAGCCAAGCAGGCCGCGCCCTTGGCGTCGGTGGAACAGGCCGCCTCGGAACAGCCTCGGCCGCTGAACCTGTCTGGCGCGCTCATCGGCGGCGGCATACGGCTGATCGCCGAGGTGAAGAAGGCCTCGCCATCCCGCGGGCTGCTGTCCCCCGACTTCGACCCGGTGCGGCTGACCGAGACCTACGTGGCCAACGGCGCGGCGGCAGTATCGTGTCTCACTGACGCTCGCTTCCAAGGGGAGCTGGCCCACCTGTCCGCCATCAAGCAGAGTGGCGCATCGGGCCGCGCTCCAGTGTTGCGCAAAGACTTCATTTTCGACCCCTACCAGGTCCACGAGGCCCGCGCCGCCGGAGCTGACGGCATCCTGCTCATCGTGGCCATCCTGGAGCCGCCGCTGCTGCGGGAATTGTTGGCGACGGCACAGTCCATCTGGATGCAGTGCTTGGTCGAGGTCCACGACGAGGGCGAGATGGAGACCGCACTCGAAGCGGGCGCGGAGATCATCGGCATCAACAACCGTGACCTGCGCACCTTCACCACAGACCTGTCCGTAACCCATCGCTTGGCCCCGCTGGTCCCCCGGGGCAAGGTGATGGTCAGCGAGAGCGGCATCTTCACTCGCGATGACCTGCTCCTGCTCAACCGTCATCACGTCAACGCCGCGCTGGTAGGGGAGGCCTTGGTCACCGCCCCCGACGTTGCCGCCAAGGTGCGCGAGCTGTCGGGCCAGCGCGAGCCTTCCCATTCCCCCCTCCCTCCGGAGGAGTGCTAGGGTGGGGGCGTCTCGAGCATGATACGAGTCAAGATCTGCGGCATTGGCACTCCCGCCGATGCCCGCGTGGCCGCGGAGTCCGGGGCCGACTTCATCGGCATGGTCTTCGTGCCGGAGCGCCACCGCCGCATCACGCCCGACGACGCAAGGGAGATCATTGACGCAGTGCGGGAACTGGACGGCCCAGCGCCCCGAATGGTGGGACTGTTCGCGGACCAGCCGCTGGAGGAGGTCAACGAGACCATCGCCCACTGCGGCTTGGATGCAGTGCAGCTATGCGGCCGTGAGAGCGTGGAATTCACGGATGGTGTCGAGAGCCAAGTCATCAAGGTCGTCCACGTTCCGGCGTCCTATCGCGCCCCCGGCGACGTGCCGCTACTGGCGCATCGGGTGCAGGAATACGCGGATACCGGCTGCCTGGTCACGCTGGACCGGCTGGTGGAGGGCATCCAGGGCGGCACCGGTCAGAGCTTCAACCTCGACGTGGCGGCGTCGCTGGCCCGGAGGGGCAACGACTTTCTGCTGGCTGGCGGCCTCACTCCCGCCAGCGTGGGCCGCATCATCAGCGCCGTAAGGCCCTGGGGCGTGGACGTTTCCAGCGGCGTGGAGACTCTCGGCAAAAAGGACCGCCGCAAGATCCAGCGGTTTATCAGCAGCGCCAGAGATACCGACGCCGCCCTCAGCGGCTCAGCCTGACCCGGTATCATTCCCTCTTCCTGTGGGGGAGGGCTAGGGTGGGGCGTCTCCGGTCAAGACCATTTACACCTATCACCGGGTCTATTCACAAATGAACGGACGGAAAACGATGGCGACTCAACCTACGGCAGTATTCCCCGACGATAATGGCCGATTCGGCGACTTCGGCGGCAAGTTCATCCCTGAAACGTTGATGGCGGCCGTGGCCGAGTTGGAGGAAGCCTACAACCGCGTCAAATTCGACGAGGATTTCCAGGCGCGGCTGGGCAAACTGCTGGCGACCTACGTGGGGCGCCCGACGCCGCTCTACTACGCCGAGAGCCTCTCGCGGCGCTTGGGCGGCGCGAAGATATACCTGAAGCGCGAAGACCTGGCCCACACCGGCGCTCACAAAATCAACAACGCCCTGGGGCAGGCCCTGCTGGCCCAGACAATGAGCAAGCAGCGCATCATCGCAGAGACCGGCGCGGGACAACATGGTGTCGCCGCGGCCACCGCCTGCGCCATGCTGGGCTTGGAGTGCATCGTCTACATGGGTGAGGAGGACATCCGCCGCCAATCCCTTAACGTCTTCCGTATGAGGCTGCTGGAGGCCGAGGTTATTTCCGTCGAGTCGGGAACCCGGACACTGAAGGACGCCATCAACGAGGCCATCCGCGACTGGGTCACCAACGTCGAGACCACCCACTACCTCATCGGCAGCGTGGTCGGTCCCCACCCCTACCCGGTCATGGTGCGCGACTTCCAGAATGTCATCGGGCGCGAGACGCGGGCGCAGATCCTGGACGCCGAGGGGCGCCTGCCCGACTACGTTATGGCCTGCGTCGGCGGGGGCAGCAACGCCATGGGCACTTTCCACACCTTCGTCCCCGACGAGGACGTGCGTTTGGTGGGGTTGGAGGCCGGCGGCAAGGGCCTGGACTCCGGCGAACACTCGGCAACGCTCACCGCCGGGCGTCCGGGCGTGCTTCACGGCGCGATGTCCTACCTGTTGCAGGACGAGGACGGCCAAGTCAGTCCGGCCCACAGCATCTCGGCGGGGCTGGACTACCCCGGAGTAGGCCCGGAGCACAGCTACCTGAAGGACTCGGGCCGCGCCGAATACCGCGAGGTAACCGACCCGCAGGCGCTGGAGGGGTTCCACCTCCTCTGCCGCACCGAGGGCATCATCCCGGCCCTCGAATCGGCCCACGCCATCTACGGCGCAGCGGAACTCGCACCCAAGCTCCCGCAGGACAGCATCATCGTCGTCTGCCTAAGCGGCCGCGGCGACAAGGACATCGGAATAGTCGCGGAGGCAGAGAACATCGAGCTTTAGGTACAGGACCATCACCAAATTACGCGACGCACCCAATCCAGCCTCTCATCGCACTGACACTTGGGCCTTTACGCCAAGCCCAAGGTCATTGACAATTTACTGTATGCTGCCGTTGCAAACGGCAAAGTCCGCCCACACCGCAAGGACACAAATTGAGGAACAGTATGCAGGCCAGAATCAAGCCAGACCTGTGGTATCATCGGCCCGGATATCTCAAAATCGGGTTGGTGGAGGGAGAGGCCGTAGTAACCGCCTTGGGGAACGACGTGGAAATCATCAAGGTAATAGGCGGCAAGCGTTTCCAGGCTCTGGTTCCGACAGCATCCCTCGGAGAGAACATGGGCTACGTACCCGCGGCCTACGCGGGTAAGGTCGGTGACAAAATCATTTTATATCTGCCAACCAGCAACGATGGCAGACCCACTTGGGAAATTGACGAGTCCGCCCTGAAGAATATCCTGGTCGAGTAATCGGGCAAACCAGCCCGAAGCCGCCGCTGTAAGGGATCCGAGTATGCTTCTTTCCGACGGAGAAATGTTGCTCGCGCTCGAAAGCGGCGAATTATTCATCGACCCCCGTCCTTCCAGCGGCAGCTTTCAACCCGCTTCTATCGATCGTCGACTGGACCCAGTGATACGGCTCCAGAAACCAAGCACCGCGGGAATAACCCTGGACCCGACTGTTCTGGACGTTAACAGCTACATCAATGATCATACAGACGAAGTTAACATAGCTTCTACCAACGGTTACGACCTATCCCCAGGCTCATTCATCATCGGCAAAACGGGGAGACAGTCGGCCTGAGCAACCGGCTTTCCGGCAGAGTCGAAGGCAGAAGCCGCCTGGCTCGCTTGGGTGTCGGAGTACACATCACAGCACCAAAGATAGACCCCGGCTTCCACAACCAGATCACTCTGGAGATTTTCCATCTGGGAAATACAACCGTGAAAATATCAAGCAACATGATAATCTGCACTCTGCTGGTAGAGCGGCTGGGTCATCCGGCAGGAGAGGGCTACCAAGGGATGTTCCAAGGCTCGTAGAAACCACTCCCGCCAGAGAGCATTGCAGGCTACCAAGCAGCGGGCGGCGCAATTGGGCTATCGATTGATCCCCGCAACTGTCGGAGAACCCACCCTAGAGGTCGCCGTAGCGTGACGACTCCAGTTAGTGCATAGACTCTTTCGAAAGGGTGTGGTACGAAGTGTTGTCCTGGTTGCAACAAGACCCGGACGCCACTTCCGTGGTGCCGCTGGACCGGCGGCAATGTGCCTGTCCCAGCCGCTACAACCACGCTCATTTGCGAATCTCAAAGCGCAGAGTGCAGCAGTAGCGGGGATCATGGCGAAGCACCTGGTCTACGCATCGGCCGGTGAAGCCACACCACAACTCGATGCAATGCTGGAATGGGTGATGCCTGTGAGCGCTCCTTGGCGGGACCTGCCTGGGCAGTACAGTCGGTGACGAACTATGGGCAGCCGGTCCTACCGCTGGCGATGGTGCATCTCAGTTGATGCCGCTTGAAAAGTTCCATCACGTCCGGGATCATCCATCTCAACGCCAGCTCAACCTCAACGCTAGCTCAACGCAATAGTCCATTGTGACCGCCTCGCCCAACTCCGCTGACATCTCTCCTCGCCGAAACCATTAGCGATCTGGCTTCATTCCCCAGTCCGCTATTTATAGTGCGACAGCCATTCGATCCCGTTCTGCCCTCATATTTCCTTAATGATTTGTTGATATTCTGTCGCTACTTTAAGAGCTAAAACGACGTTGGATACAGCATCCTGGCAGGTATGGACGCCTTACGTTCACTATAATGTTCCAGGCACCTCAGGATGCGATATGGCATGAGATGTGACTTTTGTCCGTTGATGATTGCCCAGCGTAGTGTGGCATGACCAATGAGCGATGCTGCTATAGACTCGATACTCGGCAGCGGTAGCTCGCGTCGACGTTGGCTGCTCTTGCCCGCAGCCGCGATTGTGGTTGCCGCAGCGGTGGTGGTCGCTTTTGGGTGACCGGTTCGGACAGCTCCGAGGTTGTTACCGAGCCGCAACGGGCCGAAGCCGTCATGGGCCGGTTGAGCACCGAGGTGGAGCTCTCTGGCTCCGCGTTGTCGGAACGCAGTGACACGCTGAGTTTCGAAGTTTCAGGCGTGGTGGCTTCAGTCACGGCCTCGCAGGGCGATGAGGTGCGGGAGGGGGCTGGGCTCGCCACTCTTGATGACACCGATGCGCAGCGCCGGATCGAGACAGCCGAAGTACGATTGCGCCAGGCGCAGTTGCGCTTGGACAGTCTGCTGACTGATCCGGAAGCGTCCGCCGTTGCCTCGGCCAACCAGGCGATCGCGTCTGCGAAGTCTCAAATCGTCGGTGCGGAGCAGGCCCTGGCCCTGCTTTCGGATCCCCCCAGTGCCGCCGCTTTGGCCAGCGCGGAGCAGGCGGTGGCAAGCGCCCTCGGGCAGATCTCAAGTGTGGAGCAGGCGTTGGCCCTGCTCTCGGAGCCCCCAAGCGCCGCCGATTTGGCCAGCGCGGAGCAGGCGGTGGCAAGCGCCCTCGGGCAGATCTCAAGTGCGGAGCAGGCGTTGGCCTTGCTCTCGGAGCCCCCCAGCGCCGCCGATTTGGCCAGCGGAGAGCAGGCGGTGGCAAGCGCCCTCGGACAGCTTTCGAGTGCGGAGCAGGCCCTGGCCCTGCTTATCGCTGGTCCCACCGAGGCAGAGATCGAAGAATCTCGTGCCGCCGTAACACAAGCTCAGATAAAGGTCACTGCTGCTGCGACCCTTGCGGAAGAACTCATGGAGGCTCTTATAGAAGCTTTCGACAGCTCAGAGCCTTCCGACGGTTACTGCGACAGGTACAGCGGCCTCAGCGCCAGCGATGCGGTGATCAGGGACACCTGTGCCGCCACGTTGCCGCTGACCGATGTTCAAGTCGAGACACTACGGGGATCGCTTTCAGACAGGTCGAGCACCTACGAAAGCTATGGAAACTCCCTGATTGACGCAAACATCGCGTTTGTGGCTTCTGACGCCGATAGAGAATCAGCGATTTCAGCCCTCGCATCGGCGGAAGAGAGTCTCACCAACCTGCTCCAGTCGATCACCGAGGATGACCTCTACCAAGCGGAGCAGGCGGTGGAGGCGGCCAAGGCAAGCCACACCGCAGCCGTGGCCAGGCTTGAGGACCTCCGTGCTGCAGCCGACGCAGGGGACTTCGAGCAGGCACATGCCTCTCTTGAGAGCGCCCGAGCAAGCTTGGCCAGCGCCGAGGCCCAATACAATGAGTTGGTGTCAGGGCCTACCGAGAACGCCATAGAGCAGCAGGAGCAGGAAGTGCGCCTGGCCGAGCTTTCAGTGGAGGAGGCTCGCGGAGCAATGGCTGAACTCACGGTGTTCGCGCCCTTCGACGGTGTCGTCGAGGCCGTGAGTGTTCAGCGGGGCGATCGCATTTCCTCGGGCTCCGCCGCATTCACTCTGAGCACGTCCAACCGGATGCTGATCGAGTTGACCGTTACGGAAGAAGACCTGTTGGATCTTGAGATCGGGCAGACCGGACTGGCCTCCTTTGATGCCATCGACGGAATCGAATATCCGGTGCGGGTCGTCTCAGTAAGTCGAGTCCCAAACGCCGAGCAAGGAGTCGTGACTTACGACGTAGAAGCCCGTATCCTCACAGGGTCAGAGCTTGCGGAAGTGGCGGGTGATAGCACCAGGACCGGCATCGGCGCGGGTGGTGGATTCGGCGGCGGCCCGCTGGCCGGGCTCGAACTTCCGGAGGGGGTCACGATCCGGCAAGTGGTCCAGGCGCTGATCAGCGGTGAGCCGCTCCCGGAAGGTGTGGAAATCCCTGAGGAGTTGAAAGCTCTGATGTCAGAACGGGGAGCGGAGGCATTGGCGCGATTTGCCGGCGCCGGTCGAGGGTCCGGGGCCGGGCAGTCCCCCGCGAGGCAACCGGGCGCTATAGTTTCGCGCCCCCTGCCGGCCCCTGGTATGAGCGGGAGCGTCACCATCCTGACCGAAGTCCGGGAGCAGTCGGTGCTGGTCCCTGCTTCGGCCGTACGCCAACTCGATGGTGCCTGGTTCGTCAACGTACCGGCTCCGTCCCCAAGCGAATCGCAGGACGGATTCGAGCGGATCTTTGTCGAGGTAGGGGAATCCGATGGGACCAATGTCGAGATTGTGAGCGGTGTTGACGCCGGTGCAGTTGTGTTGATCGGAGCCGACAATTCGGGCATCGCTTTCACCGCCACCCAGCAGCAACCGCGGGCAATCCCCGGACAGGATGGCTTTGGGCCTGGAGGCGGCAGAGGTGGCCAGTGATTCTCCTTCAAGACGTATCCCGTTCCTACTCAATTGGGGAGACGACGGTGAATGCCTTGGCCGGTGTCAATCTCGAGATTGGCCAGGGGTAATTTGTCGCGGTCATGGGGCAATCGGGCTCTGGCAAGACGACTATGATGAACATTATCGGCCTGCTTGACCGTCCCAGTGGTGGCCGCTATGTCTTCGCTGACTACGATGTCTCTCAACTCTCCGAGAATGCCCGCGCCCGGCTGCGGGGCCGCGCTCTCGGTTTTATTTTCCAGTCTTACAACCTATTGCCGCGCCTTACGACCCTTGAGCAGGTGGAACTCCCGCTCATATATCAGGGCGTTCGAAACCGGCGACGGCGCGCCGCCGAAGCGCTGGAACGTGTTGGCCTCCTGGACCGCGTCTTTCATCAGCCAACTGAGCTTTCCGGCAGAGAGCAGCAACGGGTCACAATCGCGCGTTCGCTCGTTTCCAACCCTCTGGTGTTGCTCGCCGACGAACCCACAGGGGCGCTGGACACGACCACGGGCACGAGTTGATGACCCTGCTGAAGGAACTAGTAGAACACCAAGGTTTGACTATCGTCCTGGTGACGCACGAGCAGGAAGTCGCAAACTATGCGCGGCGCGTCATCCGTATGCGCGACGGCCGGATAATTGAAGACAGTGGCGGGGTGACCGTCGGCGTCGATGCGCACCAAGCGCCGGTCGATGGACTCGAGGGAGAGGAGCAGTGAATCTGCTTGACGCTTTCAAGATCGCACTGCGAGCAATCTTTGCCAACAGACTGCGGAGCGCTCTGACCTCGCTCGGCCTCATCATTGGCGTCAGTTCAGTCATTGTGCTGATAGCAATCGGGCAGGGCACACAGAAGGGAGTGACCGACAAAATTCAGGGACTCGGCACTGATCTGATCTTCATCGAATCCAGTGCTGCTGCGACCACGTCGCAGGGCGGCGGCATCGCCGGACTCGTCTCTTCTACGCTCGTTCAGAGCGACGCCACTGCGATTGCCGCAGACGGGATCCCTGGCGTCACTGCGGTCGCCGCGCGCGTGGCCATCGACGCACAGGCTGTCGCTGGCGCAAACAACGTCGGGGCGGGGATCGTCGGGACTTCCAGCGGGTACTCTGAAGTGCGGGACCTGGCGATCCGCTCCGGCTCGTTCATCACTCCAACGCACGACGAAGAACGGTCGCTGGTCGCAGTGCTAGGTGCCCGTGTTGCCGATACGCTCTACCCTGGCCTGGTCCCCGTCGGGCAGGAGGTGCGCCTTTCGTTTGCCGGAGGACGACTCGTACTGGCTTTTGTTGTAGTCGGTGTATTGGAGGAACAAGGGGGCGCCAGCGAGGCCAACGACCAAGTGTTCGTGCCGCTGAGCACCGTGGGAAGGCGTCTACGATTCCTGTACACGCCCAGTGGCGACCTGCGCGTTACACAGCTCGACGTCCAGACTGCAAGCGGCGCCGACGTGGAGCACGTCAAGGAAGAGATCGCAGAGTTACTCCTCTACTTGCATGATGTAGCCGAGCCCGACTTTGTAATCCAAAGTCAAGATGATCTGCTCAGCGCCGCCACCGAAGTCAGTAACACGCTCTCCATCCTGCTCGGCAGCATCGCCGGAATCTCGCTTTTGGTCGGGGGAATCGGCGTGATGAACATCATGCTGGTCTCCGTAACGGAAAGGATTCGCGAGATCGGCATCCGGCGAGCGGTGGGAGCAACAACTCGCGACATTGTGATGCAGTTCGTGGCGGAGGCGTTGATGCTCAGCATCTTCGGCGGCATTGTCGGCATCGCCGTCGGCGTTGGGGCATCCCTTGCCGTCAATGGGCGGGAATTGGGCGGTCAGGAGATGGTCACATTGATACAGCCGTGGAGCATTGCCGCGGCTTTCCTTGTCGCAGCGGGAGTTGGCTTTGCCAGCGGGAGCTATCCTGCTTACCGCGCCACCACGATCGATCCGGTCGCGGCCCTCCGCAACGAATAGTGCCTGCTGGTCGAGACCACCTTCATGGCCTTCGACCGACTCCGACTTCACCAGACCCTGAATGCCTCACCTTTTCATGGCCGCTGGAACAGCTGAATAAACGTCAAGTCGCAGCGAGATCCGCGCCGCAATCCGGCTGGGATTGAACAAGCCTCTGAGTTGGATCAGCGGCTTTTTCATACGCATAGTCAAGTCAGTCGCCGTTGAAGCAGCGTCTAACACTTGCTGGCCGCCAGTGTGGCGAGAGGGAGCGGACAGGCTGACTATGTCAAGTGGGTGTGGTATAAAAAGGCTGGGCAGATCACAACTGCCCAGTGTACTTCGGCTGACGGTGCTGATCGACCACCGAATGACCTGCCAGTGAGAAACCACGCACGTTCTCGCTGGTCAGAGCTAATCGCACACAGATTGAGCACCTCGCCGCAACAAGGCGAGGTGTTTCTGCTTACCAAATGAGAAAGCCAACCCAGCGGAGGAGGACAAGCCATGGCCTTTATGAGAAACATAGGTGCGGCCATATCGTTTGGAGCGGTGGAAACCACCAAGGCAAAGGGGGCCAGGGAGCAGTACGAGCGCAGTTGCGCGGCATACGAAGAAAAGCGCCGACAATACGATTTATTCGCCAGACGGGCGAATAGCAGTTTCGAAGAACTGCGGGGGAAAGCAGCGGCTGGCCGCCTGGCGATCGTCAACACCGGAGCACTGTCCATTGACTCTCAAGGAAATCTGCAATCAGGCTGGCAAAAGGCACTGAACGCAGACGAATATAACGCCGGAGGCGGGGAAAACGCTGAAACCGGAGGCGCGCTAAACGTAATGACCGGCACCGGAGCCCCGGCAGTCGCATGGATCGCGGCAGGAGCTCTCGGAATAGCTGCAACCGGAGCCGCCATAGGTGCCTTGTCGGGAGCAGCGGCGTCGTTTGCTTTGACAGGTATAGGATCCCTCGCAGTACAGCCAGATCTGAGACTAGAGTTCCTGAAATCGAAAAGGAAAGAGGACGAGCGGCTGAGCGCCCTGGAAGAAAACACGAATACCCTCGCAAAATCGGAAGAAGAAATGGAGCGGAACCAGCAACACTTGGAGGCGATCCTGCCCGAGGTCCTTCCGGCAATGAGAGAGCTGGACAGTACAACGGGAGCCGTAAAGGAGTCAGACCAAGCAAGGCAGACCAGCGTCAAGCAAATGCGCGCCATGCTATCCGCTGAATGCAACAGGATAGACGAGCTCACGGAGGCGATCAGGGAATCCATCGAGAAGACCGGCGGAACAGTGGAGGAAAACGCGGCGGTCAAGCTCCAAACGCAAGAACTGGCGTCAGCCACAGCAAATTTTCACTCGGAAGCTCAAAAACAGGAGGAAATCGTCAATGAGACGATAGACGATACAGTCCGAGCTATCGTCAACCTGCTGGAGAGCGTCAACAGGGCGGATAGCACAATCGGAAAAGTTTACCCAGCCGCGCGTCCCCGGATTGCGTGAATGGATTTGCGGGACGGCCGGGATTATTCGGCGTCAGCGATCCCTGGAACTGCCGGAAGCAGAGGGGAATCCTGAATGCTCGCACGGGGGCTTTTCCCCATACACGGCGGACTGGTCGGCCTTGGGCTTGGTTTTACCTGATGGATATCTGCCGGGACTTGGATTGGACTCTGGTTAGTGTGCTTCTTTTCCCTCTCTGCCGGGAGAAACCTCAAAGCCCCGGCTCCATCGAGGAGTCCGGGGCTTTTGGATGGTTTTCATAGAGCCATCCTTCCGGCTGAGGGGTTTTAGGTCCGTTGCGCCCGGCGCCCCTGCTCCTGACTATTCTGTCGACCTTACTTGCCCGGCCACCGCGTCCTCGCGGGACCATTTGATGATGTCCAGAGAGCAGTGTTCCCTCTTCGGCATTTCCTCACTTGCAGGTCTGGAACAATGACATTGACCCTGGGTTAGCATTCGTGAGGCAACCATCGGATGTTGGTCAAACGGCCATCTCGTTACGGGATGGTCGTTTGCACAGTGATGCTATTCGATGCGGAGTTGGCGCGGGTGTAGATGTTCTTGCCGTCGGAGGTTATGCCCTCGCCGACGCCCAGCACCTTGTTGGCGGATAGCTGGACCGTCACCGGTTGACCCAAAATGTCGGGGCGACGCTGAGCAAATAGATGCCGGCGACGTCTGGCTCGACTCCGGTCACGATGCCATTGGTTACTTCAGCGTCCTCAACCTCCAGGCCCTGCACCCTTTCGGTCATGAGCACGCTCAGGCTCGGGTCCGAAAATGCCAATTCTGTCGCGAATGGACCCTGAGCGATCAGGTTCCGGTAGCTGTCGAGGGTACTGGGCACGAAGACACCATCGATGTCCACCTGCAACGGACTTGTGTCGTGGTTGGGAGCCGATGCCCCCAGAGTCGGGGAAATGGCCACGACCGAATTTCCTTGGCGGAAGCGCAGCTGGTACACCTGGGCGCTCCCTCGCTGTAGCCGGCTGTCGGTGAACTGTACGCATGTGTTGCTACCACCGGAGCACGGAGCATAACTATCGCCGTCCCCAATCCTCTTCCAATTGCCAACGGCCCCTTCCAACACACGCCAATACCTAATCATGCGGTGTTCCAGAACCACGTTGTTTCCGGTGGAGACAGCGCTTCCCAAGTCCCAGCAGAGGTCGATTGACGCCTCTTTCATGCGGCTTCCTGGCGTACCAGGCCTGGCTCCACATAGCTTGATTACTTGGCCTGCCGCGCCCCCATCCACTTTGTGGCCATGGAAGTCACCGTTGTTACCGGGCCTTCCATGATCGAGATTGGCGTCCTTACCGGTTGAGATGTGTTGGATGGTGCTGCCGTTCAGCACCAGTTGATTTTGGGCTACATAGATACCGTCGCCATCCTGATCGGCCGATTGCACTACATACTTGAACTCCAGCGTTCGATTGCCGGTCCCGCGCACGTATAGCAAGGAAATGTCGCGAGCCGAATTGCCAGAATCCTCGAAACTCACGGTGAAAGATGGCGTACCAGCGGCGGTGTTCACCTCCACTACGGAGTCGAACGTCACACCGAACGAGATAGTCTCCGTTCCCTGTAGGTGTCGCCGGAGAACGGCGCTGAAGTGATACTCACCCCGCCAGCGACAATTTGCGGGATCTTGTTCACCAAGTGCCCGCTCTGGTCGGCCAGCGCGTCATGGTCAATGGAAACGTCGTCGGTGGTTCCCTTTACCTTGATGGCCCCGCCGTTCAGCTCCAGAGCGTCCGCGGCGATTGACACCCCGTTCTGGTCGCTGTCAGCGGAAACCACGGTGTACGAGAAGGTCACGACCCGGTTCCTGGGGTCAATGGATGAGTGGGTGGCGTTGCGGGTATTACTGCCTATGGTGAGTGCCACCGAGGGCGTGCCGCCGGTGGTATCCACCGCGACCGCCACGTCGAAGGTCCCGCTGCCGTGATCACATCACCGGCGGCATAGGTGCCGTCAAACCCGGGGGCGCTGCTGAGGGTCACACCGATAGCACCACGCTCGAGATTCCGGATGGCCAGAGGGTTGCTGGTGGCCTTGGAATAGTTGGTATCCTGAATGTTCGGTGGGAATGCCGGGCAGGGCCCCAATGCTCACCGTCGGATCATCGGTAGCGTTTTCCGCCGCCTCCACCGTCACGACCGGGCTTTCCGTATCGCCTGCGGAAAAGGTCAGCGTGGTCGCGCCACCGGCGATGCTTCCATCGGTCAAGGTCAGCGGAAGGACGATGTCGAACGGAGCTCCCGCCGGGATGACAGCCCGGATCTGTAGATTCTCGAGCAACTCCAGTAGCACGGTCAGATTCATCGGGTTCACCGTGTTACCACCCAGGTGCAGCTCCAGCAAAGCCTCCGTCAGACCGTCGAAGATACCGCTTGGTAATTCCGCAAGCTGGTTGGCTTCCAACTCGAGGTGAAGCAGCGATGAGAGGCTGTCCAATATACCGCCTGGTAGCACGGTGAGCTGGTTTCCCGACAATAGGAGGTATTCAAGTGACGTCAGGCCTCCGAACTCCCCGGCTCGCAGCCCGGTAATACTGTTGTCGTTCAACGACAGGATTTCCAGCAAGGCCAAATTGGCAAATGCACCTTCCGGCAGTTTTGCCAGTTGATTATCACTCTAATCGAGGTCTGTCAGCGACGTGAGGCCGTCAAAGGCTCCGTCGGGCAACTCGCTGAGCCTGTTGCCGGAGAGATCAAGGTTCACAAGCGACGACAAGGCGTCAAAGATGCCTTCCGGCAGCCTGGTCAGGCCGAGGTTGGCGGTAATTCGAAGAGTCTGCAACAATGGCAGCCCGTCGAAATCACCCGCCTTGAGCTCACTGACGGCGGCGCGAACCGGGAGAAAGCCCATCGCGGACAGGTGCGTAGCAGTGACCTCCGCGCAGTCGTTGACGCCAGCGATTTCGCTGACGATCGCGTCTCGAACCCCAGGGGTACGGTCACAGACCGGCAATCCTTCTCCTGACTTTGCGCTGGCCTCGTCGGACGTATCTCCCGCTCCCAGGGAATTGGTTGCCCGCACCTGGAATGTGTAGGTTACGCCGTAGGTCAGACCGGGCACCGCGAAGCTGTTCTGATTGGCGCCGCCAGGGGCGCTTTCCAGAATTGCTGTCCAGGTCTCAGGATACTCTGCGTCCGCGGCTTTCTTGTACCGGTACTCGTGAAAGTCGATATCGGTGCTTTCCGCCGGCGTATCCCAAGACAAGATCATCGTATTGTCGCCATTGGTGGCCATCAAGTTGACGGTCGGGCCGGGTAGTTCGGTTGAAAGAACCCTGGAACCGCCACCCGGTAGATTGCCGGTAACTTGCCCGTCCCTGTGACGCTAACCGTGATCTCGTCGACGCCCTGGTCCAGCGCGACCTGGTGGCCAGTCGCTACCAAGTCTGAGTCGGCGGGGTCAATGCCGTCGATGATGCTTCCTGCCGGAACCGCCACTGTCACGCTGATGACCGTGACACTGACAGGAACCTTGGCAGTGTAGGTGGTGATTCCGGGGTCGAAGGCCGGTGCCAGCGTGGCCTCGCTCAGTGACAGGCCGGAGAGTTCAGCGCGAGGGGGCACCAGGTTACCGTCCACATTGTGGTCCGGGAAATTGCCGTTCTGGCCAGGCTCGGTGTAATCAAGAGTTGCATCTACCCCGGTGGTGGCGTGGCGTATGGTCCCTCCGTTCAACTCAAGCCGGTTTGACCGGATGGCAATTCCGTTGCTGTCCACGTCCTCTGGTTGGACTATGTACTCGAACTCCAGTGTCGGTGTGCCGGTCCCGCGGGCATATTCCAAGGATTGGTCTGCGGGGTATTGTCCTGATCACCGATTGTGAACGCCAGGGTGGGAGTCCCGTTGGTTGTGTCGACGACAACGGGAGAGTCAAAGGTCACGCCAACAACGATAGTTTCATCTTCGCCGTAAGTGTCAGTAGCGGCCAACGGCGTGGAGACGACTGCAATCCCATCGGAGACGATATGCGGGCCATTGGCGACCCGGTGGTTGCCTTGGTTCCCCAGTGCTGCGTGGTCAAGAATGGCATCCCTCCCGTCGCTTGCTTGTCTGATGGTGCCGCCGTCGAGGTCAATCGAGTTGGCGTGAATCGATACTCCGTCCTGGTCGTGGGCCGCTCCCTCCACGGTATAGGAGAAGGTCAGGATCTATCGACTAACAAGTACTGTCACGCTGCGGTAGCCGCCGTGGTCGTGGACGGGAGGAATGGAGTCCCGTTCGTGGTGTCCACGGCCACCGGAAGGTCGAACTCCACCTCGATGTCGATGGTATCGCCTGCTCCATAAAAGCGGTCGCTACCAGCGTCACTGGACACCCACACGGCCTGAATTTGCGGCACGACATAGCGGGTTATGGTCAGGATGTATTCCGTTGAGGCGCTTCCTGCTTTGCTGACGGTCGCGACTATTTCATTCGCGCCCTCATTCAACCTCCTCTGATAGCCGGGGGGTGGAGGTGTCGCCGTCCCCGGGGTGAAACGACACGGCTGCACCCTGTGCCCTGGTCGCGGTCACCGTGGTCCACGTTTTGCCGTCGGCCAGGGTTCCGGTATAAAGCGTTCCATTGGATCGGAATGCTTGGTCCAAGGTAACGTCTGACGCCGAAAGGCCGGTGAGCCGGGCGATAGAACGCTCCTCACCACCATTTATACGGTTGCCCGATATTCGTCCGAGGGCAGAGTGCCTTAAATCCGCTTCCCTGCCATTTTGTGCGTGCCTCATCAACCCGCCGTTTGCTTTAAGGCGATTGGCCTTGAGGCGCATTTGCAGGTCCACGCTGCCGGCATAGAATTGAGACGCGGTGACGACATTATGGAACACCACCTTGTAGCCGCTTGGCCCACTGGTGTAGGCGTACTTGAAGTCCACGCGTGAGTGCAGGCTGTCTGCCACCAGTAGATTCACTCGCAACTTGGGCCGGCCGCCCGTCAGGTCAACCGACACCGGTTCGTTGAAATACACTGCCAAAGCGACCGTCTCGCCGAGGCCGTAAACTTCTGAATCTTGAGGCGAAGACTCGACATCAATCCTGTTGACTGCCGGCAGGACGCGCGGCTCGCGGTAAACGTCCACCGTGTAGGTCACGGTAATGTGTTCGTACTTGGATACTTGGATGGTAATCGTATTGTTGCCATCGTCCAACGCCACCTGATGGCCTGGTGCCAGAGCGTCAGCGTCTGCCGGTTCAATGCTCACGGCGCCATCAGCCAACGGCGTCGCCGTAACGGTTGTCACACCCACATGCGAGGCCGTTGCTGCAGTGTATTCGATCTCTGTCGCTGAGAAAGCAGGGGTGACGGTGGCGTCCGTCAATTCCAGGCCGGTCAGAATGGCACGCGTTGCGGAAAGATTGCCGTTAATTTTGTGCCCTGGCAATGTCCCCGGAACAGAGTGTCCGAGGAGCGCGCTCCGATTGTTGCTGGTCCCCTTGATTGTGCCGCCATTCTCGCGAATGATGTTGCGGTATACGTAGATACCATTGGCGTCCTGGTCGCTTTCGTCCTGGTTCGCCGTGGTTGGGTCGGCTGCCTTAACTGCGTATTCGAAAACAAGCTCAGTGCTGCCAGAACCGCTCACGTAGATCGCTGCTGCCGATTTGGCAGGGTGTAGAAGATCCCCTACTTTGAAAGTCAGACGGGGCCTACCCCCATCTGTATCCACCTGAACCGCTGTATCCACCTGAACCGGCCCATTGAACGTTACTGCGAACCGAATGCTTTCACCGAATCCGTAGGTGTCGGCGACAGCCGGCGTAGAAATCACCCGGATCCCATCGGCTACGATATAGGGGTGACCTCCGCTCCCGCGAACGCTTATTCTCAGAGAGTTGGTGTTAGTTTCGGTTGGCGTCCAATCCAGGGAAGCTCGTACAAGTCCGTCGGCGATGCTCCATGTGTTTTGGCCCGAATCATCCTCGTCGTCTTCCAGCGTTCTGGAAAACCGGAGGTAGTTGTTATTGGCACAGCCCTCCTGGCACTCGATAACCAACATGTAACGGGTCAAGGGTTCCAATTCGATTCTGTCGGGGTCTTCAAACGTGTAGTCTGCGTGGTTCGTGTATGTTCCGCTGTGGGACAGATCAGTCAGCTTGATATCGCCTCGGCTCCCGTCGGATTCTACAGAATAGATGGCCCCGCTCAGTTTGATGTAGCGCTCATCACGGCTCTTTTTGACCTTAACTACCACGGAGTTCAATCTGAACCCTCGGTCGGGGCCGGTCACGAATTCCTGACTCAGTCCCTGCTCGGAGGATTCCACACTGGCGGTGCCGTTGGCCACCGATTCAAATTTACCAACAAGCAGGTCCGATGCTTGGGCGTTGGCCTCTGGAGCGTTGGTCCAAGAAACACCCGCCTCGACGATCATCGCAGTGAACAAAATTGCTATCAAGAGGCCACGGGTCGTCAGCGATTGCAGAATCCGTTGGAAAACAATAGGGTAACGCATAAGGTATTGGGTGTCTCCTATCAGCGATCACAAAATTGCGACCACCAACGTCAATGATTCAGGAATCTGGCGGGCCGAAGCGAATTTCGCCCCTGCGGAGCCGAATTAATCGCGGCCCACCCGATTCCGAGCCTGCGGGGGATTGAGCGAAACTTCATTAGCCGAAGCCTAGGACGTAGAAGCCGGGGGCCATTAACAATGACGCTACCACGTGCGCCTCGTAAATTCCGTGCAATGGAGAGTTATTGACACTGCTCTTTGCGATGTGTCCGCAAATGTGAGGGCCAAGTGTGATGTGCGTATCCTGACGCTGCATTGCCGGAATTCAATGTGAGCAGGAGCTCTATGGTGTGTGCAATAGTCAAATGCGCAAACATCAGCAGCCAGTTGGTTTTTCTGCAAACCCAGCCAGCCCCGCTGCTGATGTTCAATGAACATTTCCGCTTGCCAATTAGGCGGAAATGTTCATTCAGACACCGGCCACATCATTCAAATACGGAGCGACGGTTACCGTGCTGGTCCGCCTGACAGGCGGGCCCTCGGCCAGAGCGTATCTCCATGCGGCTTCTCTGTGGATGCCCACCTCCCGGGCGATTCCATGAAGGGAGAGGCCTCTACGTTAGGTAAATGATCAGGGCCTTTAGGACAGATATTCAGAGTCGTCAGGAGCGCCACGCCCTGATCCCGTGAGACGGCCCAGCTCTGCGAGATCGCCAACTGGCGCAACGCCAAAGTCCACCAGGACCATCACGTCCAGTGCCAGCAGGCCCTGTTCTCGGTGCCGGTGTCCCTGCGAACTCCAGGCCGGCAGGTGGAGGTCAGGGTGGGCAGCAAACTGGTGCGCATCTACCACCGGGGCAAGCTGATCAAGTCCCACACCCGCCAGCCTGCGCGGCGCGCGCCACCGATCCCGACGACTATCCGGCGGAGTTGACCGCCTACACCCTGCGTGCACCGGACAGGATCAAGCGCAGAGCGGCGGAGCACGAACTCGCGGTGGCCGAATTCGAAGGGGTGGTTATTCATAACCATGCCCGGTGCCTATGCCCAAGGTTATTCTGACGCTCTTTGGAGCCACGTCAAAAAGGGAGTGAGAGAACGAGTTCAGCAGGGCATGTTCAACGGGGAACTACAAATGAGGCTATGGAAGAGGCGACGCTAACTGTTGCGGAATCGATGAATGACATACAGGGTGTCATGTTGACCCGGAAAGGGATCCCACGGCCGTCGAGCTCTTCGACGGGGACTCAACTGGAGTCGAGTTTCAAGCGAGGCTGGCCTTGTGGCAACGGACCGGGATACCGCAACAGAGGAAAGAGAAGGGGTTACTTACCCTGTTATGTACCGGAATTTGACGATGTGGTGGAGGCTGACAAAATACTCAGGGACTTTGGTGCCCCGTGGCTGTCACAGAAGATAACCCGACGCAACGAAATGGCGAAGGCAATGCCGCAGGGAGGGCCAGGTGGAATTGGACCAGAGGAGGATAGTAGTGATGAGGCCGAAGGAGGCATTTCTGGGGACGGTGAGAAAAAGCGACGTGGCTGTGGCTGGATGCTCCAAGCCACATCCCACAGTTTAGAAGAGGAATGGTGGAGACGGGGGAGAGTCGAACTCCCCGTCCAGAAGAGCCTATAAACCGGATATACTACAAGCTTGTCCGCCGGTTCGTTCTTGGACTCTTCAGGCACCGCCGGCGCATCCTGAAGAGGCCCAGCCGGTAAATCTTTGGCCGCCGTTACCGGCGTAGGGCTGGCCGCATCCCGGACTTATGGCGCCTGACATCCCCTCTTCCGGGAATAGCTGGGAGCAGACGTAGCCGCTTTAGGCGGCTAGAGCGAATTCACGTTCGCCAGTTATTTTTGCCACCTGATTAACGAGGGTGATGGCACCTCGGCTTGCAATCCGTTACTGGACGCCCCTGTCGAACCCGCGCGTCCCCATTTCACTATGGCATCGTCGCCACCTACGGCCAAAATCATAAGGACATCGGCTTGCGGGTGGAGATGGCGACCCGGATGGGATTCGAACCCACGATCTTTGGCGTGACAGGCCAATATGTTAACCGCTACACCACCGGGCCATAAGCAGCCGGGCCAATACCGGCCAAGTTATTTGAGTGTATGCCGTCCGAATTTCGTTGTCAATAGACTCTGTGCCACAGGCAATCGCGTCTTAAACCACGGGTGCCTCCACCCCGGCCATTCCGTTACCACGGCAAAAGCCGGCACAGGAATCCAGAGCCACCCCCGCAGGTCCGCACAGCCGTGCGCCCTGCCGCCCTGTCTCGCAATCTGCTGACAGTTGCCGCTTGCCAAGCCCCATGACACCCCTCTACCATACCTTCAGTAAAAGGATGTGTGACAATTCCCTTCTCCTTACGGGAACAAATCCCCTCTCCCTCCGGGGGGAGGGTTAGAGCGAGGGCAAGGGCGTCCCCCACCCGGCCAGCTCATCCACCCAACGCCGCAAATGAGTGGAAATGAATGGAAATGAATGGAAATGACAGGATATATTAAAAAATGCGCGACCCGTCAACGACCCTCAGCCAACTGCACCGACAGCCGGAAACGGCGCGTTCAGAAAAAATTCGACTACCAGATTTAGGCGCGCTTGCCTTGACGCGGATGGACGGTCTCATGCCGGTTGAGGTACTCACTAATCTCCAACTAGCCCTCGCATCGCCCGCCATATCCGCTCCGGCTTTAGCGGTATGTCCAGCTGTGGAGTACCCAACTGAGACAGCGCGTCGGCGACAGCGTTGACGACGGCTGGAACGGCGGCGATGGTCGGGGTCTCGCCCATGCCCTTCACACCCAGCGGATTGTAGGGGCTGGGGGTCTCCATAAACTGGACATTAAAATCGGGCAGATGCTTCGCCTGTGGCATGGCGTAGTCCATGAAGCTGCCGGAGAGCAGGGGGCCGCTGTCGTCCCACACCGCTTCCTCCATCAGAGCCGCGCCTATGCCTTGGGCCAGCCCACCATGCACTTGGCCGTGGACCACCAGCGGATTCACGATCACGCCGAAGTCGTTGACAGAATAGAAACCGGCCAGTTGAACGACGCCGTTGTCTGGGTCCACGCGCACCACGGCCACGTTGGCGCTGTAGGGGAAGGTGTAGGTCTCCGGCTCCCAGTACACGCTGGCCTCCAAGCCTCGTTCGGTTCCCTCGGGTACCGGCTGGGGGCCTATGGAAAGAGCGGCCACGTCGCGCCACGTGACAAAGCGGTCCGGGATGTCTTCGGCGAAAAACCCGCCCCGCCGCAACTGGACGAACTCCGGCTCGGTGCGCAGAAGGGCGGCGGCCAGTTTCAGCGCCTTGTCTTTCACTTGGCGGCTGGCCGTGACGACCGCGGTGCCGCCCACGACGATGGAGCGGCTGGCCCGCGTGCCGGTGCCTTGAGCGATGAGGTGCGTATCACCGTACACCACATGCACGTCCTCCAGCGGAACCGCCAGCTCGTCGGCGGCGATCTGAGCGAAGGTCGTCTCGTGGCCTTGGCCGTGAGGCGATGAGCCGGTGTAGACGGTCACATGCCCTGTGGAGTCCACCTGCACGGTGGAGGTTTCGTAGCCGGGCCGAACGCTGAGGGAGCCTGACGGCCCGAAGCCGGAAGCGTCAACAGTGGTGGCGATTCCGATGCCCATCAGTTGGCCGCGGTCCCGCAGCCGCGCCTGCTCGTCCCGAAGTCCGGCATAGTCCGCAAGCTCTAGCACCGTTTCCAGCCCTCTGAGGTAGTCGCCGCTGTCATGCAGGCGGCCCGTGGGAGAGCGGTACGGAAAGGCGCCGGTGGGGATGAGGTTGCGCCGCCGCACCTCGGCGGGATCCATGCTGAGAGCTTGGGCGATACCGTCCATCACCCGCTCGGCGGCGTAGGCAGTGGCGTGCTGACCGTAGCCTCGGTACGGCCCGACGGACATCTTGTTGGTGAAGACGCCGAACACCTCCCAGTGCAGGTGTTCCACCGTGTAGGCGCCGGCGGCACCGGAGGGGGTGAGGGTCTCGGCCACACCGTGGGTGCCGCCAAAGCAGTAGGCTCCCAGGTCGGTGTAGTACTTCGTCCGCAGGGCCAGCAGCTTTCCATCGTTGCGGTAGGCCGCCTCGACGTACTGCACCTCACCGCGCCCGTGAATGGTGGAGGTGAACTCCTCCTGCCTCTCTCCGTCCCAGCGCACCGGGCGGTTGAGGCGCATCGCCAGCGCCGCCGCGATGATGGTTTCCGGATAGGTGTCTATCTTTGCTCCAAAGCCCCCTCCAACGTCACGAGAGAGCACCCGAATCCGGTTCTCCGCCAAGCCCAACACGCCCGCCACGGCCCTGCGTTCCATGTGGGGAGCCTGGGTGGAAAGCCACAGGGTCACTTCATGGACGCCGCGTTCATAGCTGGCGGTAACCGCGCGCGGTTCCAAGGCGTTGGGCACCAGGCGCGGCTCCACCAGCCTTATCGACAGGACGCCGTCAGCTTCGACGAAAGCTGCGTCCGGGTCGCCGACGGTGCGTGAGCTGGTTACACACAGGTTGGTGCCCAGGTCTTCATGGACCAGGGGCGTCCCATCCTCCAGCCCTCGCTCGCAGTCCACCACGACGGGAAGCGGTTCGTAGTCCACTTCGATTAGCTCCAGCGCGTCATGGGCGATGTAGGAGTCGGTGGCGACAACAACGGCGACCGGCTCGCCCTCGTACTTGGCAACGTCCGCCGCCATCGGCCAACGGCTCTTGGCCTTCATGTGCTCGCGGACCCCGGCCAGGGGCAGCTCGGCGACGCAGGCGGCGTTGAATTCCGCTCCAGTGACGACTGCGAGCACGCCGGGGAGGTTTCGGGCAGCCTCAACATTGATGCTGCGAATACGAGCGTGCGCGTGAGGGCTGCGCAGTACCGTCATTTCCGCAGCGTCGCGGGGCAGTATGTCGCCGGCGTACCGGCCCTCGCCTTGGATGAGGCGAAAGTCCTCCTTTCGTCGTACCGGCGCTCCCACCAAGTTTCCGTTGCTTCCTGAAGGCTCCACGGAGCGCCTCCTTGCATCGATTCTGGGGTCTCTGATGTTGCGACATAATAACTTATATCGGAAATGAATGGCAGTGCGCCAGTCGCGGTTTTATAATGTGACTAATCCCGACGTGCCTTGGGCATAATCCGGCGATACTCCGAGACGGGATAAGAGGAGGAGGTATGGCGACTTTCGGTGACTTGGAAAGAGCATTGGCAGACCTTTATCCCTACCGCTGGGCAATAGGGGCTGTGGTCATAGTGCTGATCGCAGCGTTCCTGGCCTTCAGTTGGTGGCGCGGCTGGCATCTCTGGGCTTGGCGATACCGCAAACCGCTGGGCATCGTGTCGGTGCCGCTGCTGGTCATAACGCTGTGGCTGGGCTGGTCCTTGGGCTCGCCGCTGTTCACCAACGTTACCGTGGATGAGGCGTTCCCCTTCGCAGCCACCGCCACTGTGCCGGACGGCATGGAGCGAGAGGATGTGGAGCAGGTTCTGTCTGGCTTTTCCAAGGTGGATACGCCGGTGATGGAGACCATGCCCGCCCCCGCCGCCATCGACGCCTCGGTCGCCCTCGCATCGGAGGAGGCTGACGCCGAGGATGGGCTGGTAGTGTTTACCCCGGTCCGCCGGGCGGCTCTCGAGGAGGGTATGGCCATGGCAATGAAGGCAGCGGAAGCCGACAGCATGGAGGAGTCGTCCGCGATGACCGACGAGGCGGTGGCCATGATGGAGGAAGTCATCGAGCAGTCTGAGATGGCGGCACAGCCCGCAGCGGCCGACGAAGTGGAGGCGGTGACCATGGGCCACTTCGTGGACGCCGATGCTTTCCACCGAGGCAGCGGCACCGCCACCATCTACCGTACGCCCGATGGCTCGGAGATCCTGCGTCTGGAGGACCTGGACGTCACCAACGGGCCGGCGCTGCACGTCGTCCTGTCCACGCACCCGGGCCCGGAGCGTTCGGAGCAGGTGAAGCAGGATGGTTACGTTGACCTGGGTGACCTGAAGGGCAACAAGGGCAACCAGAACTATCCGATACCGGCAGGTGTGGACACGTCCATCCACAAGAGCGTGGTGATCTACTGCTACCCCTTCGCCGTTGTGTTCAGCGTGGCGACGCTGTCTCGCTAAAAGTGCTTGCCCACCGTTGAACGTTGGCGGATAATGCCCGAAACAGTCTCGCGTGGGGAATAGGAGGCGCACGGTCATGTCCAAAGTCAACATAATTCACCATGTCAACATCCAGATCACGAACCGGGAGCAGACCCGCGAGTGGTATGAGAAGGTGCTGGGCGCCGAGTTCCTGGACCGCGGCCCGGCCCTCAACCGGCGGATGCTGCAGCTCCGCATCGGAAACGGGGAGATCCATACCAGCGAGGTGGACGAAATCGTGCACATTCCGCGAGTGCACTTCGCCATCGAGGTCGATGACTGGGACGCTGCCCTGGCCAACCTGGACACGCTGGGTGTCTCCTACTCGCGCTCCGCTGGCGGGGCCTTCATGGGCACCGGCGGCGAGGACCCCCACCAGGGCCGACGCGAGGACACCAACGAGCACTACACCTACATTTCCGACCCGGACGGCAACCTGATCGAACTGGTCTTTCACCCGCTGGGGCTGGAGAGCTCGGAGGGAGACACCGTCCCACTGCACCGAGACACCGAAAACTCCAAGTGGACGCAGACCCCCGGCTTCGTACAAGAAGCCTACCGCGAAGCGGAGGTCACGGTTTCCTGAGACCCGGGTTGCCTGGCGCATTCCTCCTTGGTGGATACTGATGATTCCCCATCCCACCTCCTCTCTACGCCGGAGGTTCGGGATGGGGGACTTTCTTGCTCTTGGATTTAATGCTGTGGTCGGGGAATCGAGCCAGGATTTTGGGCGAGCGGGGGATGTCCAAGAAATTCCGGCAGCCGGAAACCCCTGGTCCCCAAATTGTGCCTGCCGGTTATCTCAACATTCACTACCACACTCCCCATCTCAAGCGCGGCAGCGCTGGAGCAGAGGCCGTCTACTATAGACCGGCGTTGGCCAGGAAGGCTTCAAGGAGCCCGGTCATTTGCCTCTGATGCTCCGGCGCAAACTTGGTAAATTCGCGGAGGTTTCTGGCCGCTTCTTCCTCCGGGCTGAAAGCCTGCCCCATGAGTTCGTAATCGCCGGAAAAGACTCGATTCCACACAGTCAGTTCTTCCAGCGTCAGCTGCGGCTCGAACTGGAAGGCATAGGACGTTCCGTACCGGAAGGACATGTTGATACGACAGAACCGTCCGTCCCGGAGCAAAATGTCGCCCTCGGCCATTTTCACGGCGCCGTCGGGAATGGTGAAGCACTCGCCGTGCAGCGTTGGCACCAAGGGAGACGAGATTGCTCCGAATACCCGGTCGGCGTCACCCTCGGCGGTTACGTGTATCTTTCGCATCCCGAACTGGTAGCCGCCGCTGGGCTGCACCGTTCCACCCAGCGAGGTGGCCATCATCTGCGCGCCCAGGCATACGCCAAACACCGGCTTGCCCCGGGTCATCGCCTCCCGCAGATACTCGCGTTCAGCGTGCAGCGCCGGCAGGTCATCGTTGACTGACATGGGGCCACCGAAGGCCATGATGAGGTCAACTCTGTCCAACGGGGGCGCATCGAAACGGTCGTATTCGGGCGCTGACTCGAAAATATTGCAGGTGATGAACTCGAACCCATGCCGCTCCAGTATTGCCCGGAAGTTGCTGCCCATGGTCTCTGCTTCGTGGTGCCGGATGATAAGCGACCGTTTCATCGAGTCCTCCGATACGCTGCTCTGGAATGGTCGCCCGAATGTATCACAACAGTCCTGCTCTCGCTTCCGCTCCCGCCTCCGCTGTCTGATGGTACAATCATCGGCACAGCGCGAGGCGGAGCCGCGAAGAGGCACGCAACGATAGCTCTCAATCGCGAAAGTCAAAGAAAAGGATATTTACATGGTTAAGATGACCGGCGGGCAAGCCCTCGTGAAATCGCTCTATCGAGAGGGCGTGCGGGTCGTGTTCGGGCTGCCTGGAGTGCAGCTCTACCACGCTATGGACGCTTTTTACGACGAGCCGGGCATCCGGTTCATTACGACCAGGCATGAGCAGGCCACCGCCTACATGGCCGACGGCTACTCCCGCGCCGGCGGCGGCATCGGTACCGCGCTGGTGGTGCCGGGGCCGGGGCTGCTGAATGCCACCGCCGCCCTGAACACCGCCTACGCCGCCTCCTCGCCGGTGATGATGGTGTCGGGGCAGATTGAGCGCGATCTCATCGGCGTCAATCGTGGAATGCTCCACGAGGTGGACGACCAGCTGGACATCATGCGCACGGTCACCAAGTTCGCGCGGCGAGCGATGGACCCTGCTGAGGTGCCCGAGACGGTGCATGAGGCCTTTCAACACCTGAAGAACGGCAGGCCGCGCCCAGTGGAAATCGAGATTCCGCCGGAGACACTGGCCGAGGTGGGTGACATTGAGCTGCTGGAGCCGGAAGCGCCGCGTCCGCAGGCTCCGGACGCCGGGCGCATCGCCGAGGCGGCGCGGATGGTGGCTGCCGCGGAGAACCCGCTCATCTGGGCTGGAGGCGGGACAATATCGTCCGGCGCTTCGGACGCTGTGCGCAAGCTGGCCGAACACCTGCAAGCTCCGGTCATCGCCACCGCCGAAGGCAAGGGTATAATCTCCGACCGGCACCCCATGTCCTTGGGTTCGCTGTGGCTGCGCAACGACACAGTGGCCGGGGAGAACAGCAGCCACGATTTGGTGCTGGCCGTGGGAACGCGCTTGGCCTTCCCCATGTGGCTGGGAGGGCAGCAGGTGGTGCAGATAGACGCGGACTCAGAGGAGCTGGGACGCAACTACGAGAACACCTACGGCGTGCACGGAGACGCCCGGGTGTCGCTGGAGGCGCTCCTGTCGGAGGTTTCCAAGATTGCCCCGGCACGCGCCGACCGTAGTGCCGAGGTGGCAGCGGAGAGGGCGCAGCGCGAGGAGGCGCGAATCATCGTGGAGCCGCAGGAATCTCTCCTTGCAGCGGTGCGTTCCGCGATGCCCGAGGACGGAATTCTCATCGCCGGGATGACCCAGCTTGGCTACTACAGCCGGGCCTACTTCCCGGTGTACGAACCGCGCACCTTTATTACCTCGTCATACTCCGGCAACTTGGGATACGCCTACCCCACTGCGCTGGGGGCCAAGGTAGCCCAGCCAGACAAGGCCGTGGTAGCGCTGTCTGGCGACGGCGGCTTCATGTACAACTCGCAGGAGATGGCGACGGCGGTCCAATACGGCATCAACGCCGTCGTGGTGGTGTTCAACGACAACGCCTACGGCAACGTGCTGAGGGACCAGCGCAACCGCTTCACCGGGCGTACCATCGGCGCCGAACTGCACAACCCCGACTTCATGAAGCTGGCCGAAGCCTACGGCATGAACGGCGTCCGCGCCGAGACCCCCGAGGCGCTGGAAACCGCGCTACGGCAGTGCTTGGCCCACGACGGCCCATCGCTAATCGAGGTCCCGGTGGGGCCGATGCCCACACCATTCGAGCGGCTGGGGTAAAGTCCCAGTTCCGAATCAGCCGGGCCATCTGGCAAACAACCGGCTCTCTACAGGTTCGGATCTCTGAGAAACTTTAAGGGCGGGCTTCGATCCCGCCCTTTCGTCTTGTCCACCAGTTTTCTTGCAGGTCGCGCCCCAAGTGGCAGACGGTCAATATTGCGTCAAGGCCTCTCTCAGGGAGCAGACTTTGCGTATCGCCACGACTCCGGGCAAGGTTTTTGATTCTTTTGTCTTCTTAAACCAAGAGCTCTCGGCCCAAGAGCATTGACCCGCCAAGCACCACCAGCGCGACTACTACGTAACGAAACGCCTTTTCGTTCAGTCGTCCGACCAGCAGGCCGGCCAGCCCAAAGCCGACCAGCACCCCGGGAACCGTCAGCCCCACAGTCGTCAGGGCGCCTTGGGAGTACAGGCCGGTGGCCGCATAAAGGGCTATCGAGGCAATCCCGGACAGCACGAACATGGCGGCAAGGGATGCCCGCACCGTCTGGGCCGGCCACTTTTGTGCGATGGCGTAGACCGCGCCCAGCGGCCCTCCAATAGTGATGGCGGTCACGGCCAGGCAGGTTATGAAACCGAAGAACAGGCCGGATCCGGGAAAGGTGGCATAAGGGAGGTTGATTTCCCGGATGTTGAGCAGCCCCAGCACCACGATGAGCCCGCCGATGATGATGCGCAGCAGGCTTGGTTCGGCCACATTCAGCAGGAACACGCCCAACGGGGTGCCCAGCAGTCCCCCTATGATAAGACCCTTGCTCTTCCGAAGGTCCAAATGCTTCCAGGTGGTCAGGAGCACCAGGGACAGCAGTATGGTGGTGTGTGTATTGACCACCACGATGGCGGTCTTGGCCTCGATCAGCAAAAGGAGCGGAGGGGTTGCCATCACGCCGAAACCGAAACTCACCGTTCCCAGGACCACGCCCGCCACGGTAACAATCAGCAGGGAGATGAGCAGTTCAACCGGTCCGGTTAGTTCCGTACCGAAGAACATTGTCAAAGGGAACGCGACCTAGCGGGAGGCGCCTCGCGCAGAGCCAACTCGGTCGTGCCAACGCTAGACACGGAACACACCCGCGGCGGCGGCATGCCGCAGGGCTGCTTCAACGCTGACCACGGGTGGTCCGTCGCGCCGCACCTCGATCTCCAAGAGGTTGCCGGGGTTCACAGAGAATGACCGCTCGCCATCCAAGGCCACGGTGGAATGTCGGCGCTCGATGGTTACCCGCTGTCCGTCGGCAATCCGCTGCCATGACTCGATACCCACCACGGGCACGGAACCGGGCGCGATGGGGGCGCGAACGTACAGCTGCTCGCCGGACGGCTCCGGCAACGCGCCGTTCTCCGCATCATCCTCCCCTTCGACCTGATCCGGTCGAAAGGCAGCGATGCGGTAATGCAGCCCGCCCTCGTCGGCAAGGGACACCGCCTCCAGCCGCGCCCCGATGGAGGACAGGCCGATGGATGACGGTTCCGCTCGGGTTAGAAACACCTCGTAGATGGTGTTCATATCCCAGATTGCGCGGGTTGCCACGAACCGCTCCTTGGACAGCGCTACATCGACCAGCGCAATGTCGCGGTCCTCGCCATCCACGATGACGGCGATGGTCTTGCTGCGGACAGAGGCCTCTTCCAACGGGACTGTGCCGGAGGCCACCAATCCGGCGGCCATGCCTGCGATTGTCCCTTCGACCATGACGGGAAAGACGTTGTTGGTGCCGGTGGAAATGGCGACAAGCGGCAGGTCGCAGGAGCCCCTGGCCACAGCCCGGTTGGTGCCATCGCCCCCCAGCGTGATGACGCAGCCAACGTCCATCTCCGACATTGCCGCTGCGGCGCGCACTGTGTCGCCCTCGTTGTAAAGGGCCGACATACGCAACAACTCCACCTCTACGGAAAGGTGAGGGTCGTCGGCGGCGCGCTGTACGAGATGGGAGCTGTCGGGCATGGCCAGCACCTTGTCAACGCCCACCGACTGTAGCCCCAGCATCGCTCGCCGGACTACGTTCACCTTCTCCCAGTCGGGCACCACTCGTCCTTGGGCCACCAAGCGCCGTATGTCCTTGCTCGCCGCCGGGTTGGCAATAATTCCTACTAGCGACAAAAACTGCCTCCCTCGCCATTCCGATAATACAGCCCACCGCGCACCCGTGGCGCGATGGCCTATTGTCTAGGACGTTGCCAGCTTTTTCAATAACCCGGCACCTTGGCGCAGGGTTTTGTGGTCTTCATATCGGCCAGTTGTGGCTTTGGTGGTGAGCCTTTCTAGCCATGGAAGGCCGGCCCTTCGCCGAGCTCAGCGCCGTCGGGATGACGAACAACTGGAAGGCTCGGCAGCGTGGCGCAATGAGACCCGGATCGCGTGATCTGGTCTGTTGCGTCGATCCGCTACCATCCTCTGTTCGTTGGTTTGGTATTCCTGCATGTCAGGAGACGTCAAACGAACGAGTAATGTCGTCATTGGAAATTGGCCGGATACTACGTTACCATGATTAGAGTAGTCTGCGATCAATGAAGGTTTGGCCAGCGACAAAATCCCGGCGGGTACAACCGCGGTGGCGGCAGACGGTACCGGCTCCCTTACGGCTCCCTTACGACAGAATTCGTCAGTACCAGTATCCCACTACATCCCACCGCCCCGGTCCACACATCAGCCGCATACAGCCCGTGGTCATACTGCATCCGCAGAGGTCAAGCTATCTGGAGCCAACTAAACGTTGGCGACATTCGCTGTAACGGGAGATTTGAATAACAAACAGGACGGAACTATGAAATCAAATTGGCCCTTATGGTTTAAATCTTATCCTCATACGATAGGGCGCGGCTTCGCGCTCTTCGTTGTTTTGGCGATGGCCGTTATGGCCCCAAATGGAACTATATTCGGTTCGTCCGGCCCGGTCTACGCCTCTGGATCAAGCCAGGCGCAAACCGCCCACGAATTCTCTGGGCAGGCATACATTGACGGTCAGCCTGCACCCCAAGGGACGGTCGTATCCGTTCTGTCCGATGGTACGGAAATCGCGTCGGTATCTACCAGCGTATCAGGCCAGTATTACAACCTGCAGGTCCCCAATTCGGGAGTTTTTGTGACCTTCACCGTCGATGGGTTGCCTGCCGCAGAAACCGCGACAACGCAGTCTGGAGGGACCACAAACCTGGACCTGAATGTGACCAGCGTTGTTCAGGCCCAGAGCGACCCACCGACCAGCATACCCACGCCCACGGCCGGGCCCACTCCGTCGAGCATTCAATCCGCCTTTCGCGTGGGTCCCACGGTTCGATTACGGCCAGTGAATGATGTCATCACTCAAGACCAGGACGGGCTGGTGGAGATCATTTTCCGGAATCCCAATCTGAACGACACAGCCATGGTTATTGACTTGTCGATCAGCCTGCCCAGCGGGCTGCACGTCTATGGTGAGGGATTTGCCACAGACTCCGCCGCTGGAACAGCCAGCGGGAGCTACAGTGTCCCGCCGGGGCAGAGCGTAACGGTCTATCTGAATGTAAAGGCCGAGAAAGTCGGACGACTCCTGGTGCAGTTCAGTGGGACATATTGGCCGGAAGGCAACAAGGACCTGTACAACCCGATTTCTCTGAGTCACTCATTCACGGTCAATCAGGCCTCAGCAACCCGCTGAGCCCTGGATCAGCGAATTCTGGACAAGCATCAGGCACCACCGCCGCCCCGGCAGCATCTCAGCCCAATACCGCCGCGCCTTCCGGGGACTCCGGCGATGGTGACCCCAACGTCAGCTGTAGCCTGAGCCCGTCGGGTTCCGTCGCCAACGGAGCCGGAGACGCGGCGCTGTTGGCCCTGCCTCTGCTGGGACTGGCGGGAATGGTGGTAGCGCGAAGACGCCGCGGGTCTTAGTTCTCCTATTAAGAATCGACCTGACTGCCGAAGCTGCAGCCCTCCAGCGGGCAGGCATTTATCTGGAATAACAGGGAGCTGATTGGGTGCGCCTCATAGCCACACGGACGGCATTGACTTTATTTACCCTCGCAATTGTTGTCGCGATCGCTGCAATCTCGTCCTTGACATCCGATGCGGCGGCGCAACAGGACATTCCCCCGCACTCGTTCAATGGTACCGCGAAAATAGATGGGAATTTTGCGCCCACGGGAACAGTGGTCTCGGCTGTGGTGGATGGAGTCGCCGTAGACTCGGTGGCAATGGACGAGCCGGGAGGTTCCACGATCTTCAGGTGTTTGTGGCCGGCAAGGAGGTAACTTTCACTATTGGGGAGTTACTGGCGGGTGAAAGCGCCACCTCGGAGGTGGGCGGAGCGGATGTCCTGTAACTGACCGCCAGCGAGACCTCCTTTTCCCAGCAGGCAATCACCAACAGGCAGGTACTGTTCGACCTGTACTATGCCACGCAGGGCGTGCAATGGCGGTACCAAGACAACTGGCTGAGTCGCGAGCCGCTCAACACCTGGCGCGGCATCACCACCGGGAAGGGTGGAGTGACCGAGATCCGGCTCAACGGGAACAGGCTCAGGGGGAAGATACCCCCTGAGTTGGGAAACCTGCCGGGATTGACGCGCCTGGAACTGAGAGGCGGGACCGGAGGTAACGGCAACCAGCTCATTGGGAACATACCGGCGGAACTGGGCAACCTCACAAACTTGACGCATCTGGATATCAGCAACAATCAACTGGGGGGGCAGATTCCGCCTGAACTGAGCAAACTCACCAACCTGACCCACTTGGACCTAAGCAACAATGGCCTGACAGGGAGTATTCCCCCAGGAATTGGAAATCTCACCAACTTGATTTATTTGGACCTGTCCGGCAACAAGCTGACCGGCCGGATACCTGCCACGTTGGGAAAGCTCAAAGACAGCATAGAGACGCTGCGCATAAATAACACCGGAATGGAAGGCTGCATACCCGACGAGTTGAAGTACGTGCAGAGTTCGAGCACGGACATCCCGCAGGTCAACCTGTCCTTGGATTTCTGCTCAGAGTACATACCGCCGCCGACTCCGATGGCCACGCCCATGCCGACCTCCACCCCGCTGCCGCGCAATCCGACGGTCCCGCCAGGGACCACACGGCAGCCAACTCCAACGCCCAAACCCACCACGCCCATCGGCCAGCCGACGGTGAACTTCCACGCGTCGCAAACTGAAGTGCTCGTGGGCGAACCGGTTGTGCTGACACTCTCCGTGGCCAATTCCATCATCAAGCCGGAAATGACCCTGCAACTGGTATTGCAGCTCCCGTCCGGCCTGCTGGTAAGTGGTGAGGGGGGAATAGGCGAGGAGTGCTCCGTCCAGTGCGTCGGAATTTACACTGTCCCAACTGGCGAAAACAAGGACTTCCTGCTGACTGCGGTTGCCAACCAACCGGGCTCATTCGACATAGAGGGCCGGATGGAGTGGTTTTTCGGGGGCGACCCGGAGACAACTCATGACGGCGACGCGGAAAAGCTGCGGTTGAACGTACTGGAGCCACAATTGTCCCCGACTCCTACACCCACGCCTACGCCCACGCGGAGCCGACCCTGCCGCCGCATGTCGGACAGCCGACTGTAAATCTCCATGCCACGCAAACGGAAGTAAAGCTGGGCGACCCAGTGAAGCTGCAACTGTCAGTAGTGAACTCCATCGCCAAGCCGGAGATGACGTTGAAGCTAATTCTGCAGGTCCCGTCGGGCTGGTCAATGAGCGGTTCGGGATTCGCGGAGTCGTGCACCGGGCAGTGCGCCGCCATCTATGACGTGGCCTCCGGCGACCAGGAGTCCATCGAACTGGAGATGCAGCCCAACCAAGCGGGATCCTTCACTGTGGAGGCCCAAATGGAGTGGTGGTTCGAGAACGACACCGCAACCCTGGACGGCAAGGCCGTATCGCTGCCGTTGAACGTGGTGCCTCTAGTTGAGCCTACGTCCCCTCCGCCCGCTCTTGCGCCCACTCCTGCCTTCTCATTCCCCGAATCCAATGATGGCGGCTGCAACTCGATAGGAGAGTCCGGCGGCGCCGGAAGCTTGGTGTTGCTGGGGTTGCTGATACTTCCGGTGGTCGGCCTGATGGCGCGGCCTCTCATGTCCCGGCCCGCTCTTCCACGGGTGGCCAGGGCAGGTCTGGCTCCGCTGGATCTGCTGGCCCGGACTGTCCTGGTGTGGCCAATGCGGTCGGTACACTCCGATAATCACTCTCCGCTGGGGAAGCTGTTACTGGTAGTGCTGGTTCTTGAGGCTCTTGCCCTGTCCCTTCTTGCGCTGTTGTTGCATGTCTTATGGGATGACGAGCCAGTCAGGTCAAACTTCACCGTGTTGGTCTGGCCGCTCACTTCTCTGTTGACATTGTTAACCGTGACCATGCTGGCCCGGAGGAAGATTCTTCTGTTGATCCTTGGAGCGCCCCTAGCGTTTTGGCTGGCGATGCTGATCTTTTTGCACATCGGCAGCTTCTTTGGGGACGACCCGTTATTGTTCTATGCGTCAGACAATTGGACCTCGTTGACTGTGGTGCTGATTGTTGTCGCAATTGCGGGCCTTTTTGACATTGGTCGCCGGATCAAAGGCAGCGGGGTTCCATAAACAACTTGTCCGGGGCGATAACCATAGCGGCGACTCTTCGATTGGCCCAAGGCTCACGGCCTGCCAACAACCCGCAGCCCCGGAAGGTCTTTGTCGCCAGTTCTGTCGGCTCTGCAATACCGCCGGGGCAGTAAATCGGCACTGGAAATAACCGCAAAAAAGAGCGGCCGGTCTGCCGAAGCAGAAGGACCGCTGGAGGAGCGGCCCACGACCGGTCGCTGAAGTCACGATTTTATACACTTACCGGGCTCGCGGTCAATGGCGGGCCTGCGGGGCTGCGGATTTTAACTGGGCGCTAGGCGCCAGCCGGCACCTTCATGACCGAGCTCATGGTGTCCACTTGGATGCGAGCCAAATGGGTGCGGGCGTGGTCCATTATTCCGTTCCACTCGGGGGAAGCGTAGAAGGCCGCCTCCTTGGCCTTGACGTCCTCGGCATCGTTGAACGAACGGATCCAGATGAACTGGTTCTGGTCCTCGTTGACCCACATTCCGTCGATGCCGATGCCGTATTGGTTCTGAATAGGCACCAGCTTGTCGTTGAACAGTTCCACCCAAGCATCCATCATGCCCCGATTGACCGTGTACGTCCGCAGTTGATAAATCATTTCTGCCTCCCTTGTTTATTGAATTTCAAACCAGTCAAGAGGATCTGCACCAGGATGTCAGTCTCCCTACGCCGCCACGCAGGTAATTGTGCGCTCCACGCCATTGATACTCTGAACCTGCGCGGTGACCAAGTCTACCAGAGCCATCATATCCTCGGCCTCAGCCAAGGCAATGAGATCATAGACGCCTGTAATTATGTCGGCAGCCGCCACGCCGTCCAAGGCGCGCAGTGACATCAGGACTTCTTTGGACTGTCCCACTTTGGTCTCGATGAGGATGTAGGCTCGGGTCGCCATCGCAATTCCTTAATTCCGGCAACCGGGCCCGCTGAACCGGGCCGGCAGCAGAGGAGCGGTTAGTCCGGAATAGCGGCGGTGCTGGTGATTTCCACCAAGTTGTCAGGAGCGCCGAAATTCACGATGACTGTGGTACGAGCCGGGCGGTCGGCTGGGAAGAACTCGGAATACACTTCGTTGAACCCGGGCAGGTCCTCCCGGCTGGTGACGTAGCAGGTGTTGGTCAAGACCTGGTCCAGCGATGAACCGGATGCCTCCAGGATAGCGGAGATGCGTTGCAAAGTGTAGCGCGTCTGCTCCCTGATGTCCTTGCCAACAGTGTTGTCGGTGGGGTGCCGTCCGGTGCAGCCCTGCACGAAGACCAGATTGCCATAGCGCACCCCTTGGGACAGAGGCGCATTGCCGGCGGTAACTTTATCCGTTGAGATAATCTCCTTATTCGGCATAAACTGAGCCTCCATCGATCAAATGAGGGTTGAAATACTGACGCAACGCTGTGCAGGGAAGCATCCGGGAGTCGCCAAGCATTGTGCGGCAAACTCTCCGCTGACCGGGTTATTATAGAGTGGCTGACTCTGCTGTCAAACCCGAATGGTCATCCCGAATTCTTGGCGGGGAATGTCTGCGCGAACCTGCGGCGGGGTGTCTCGCTAATCAGGCAGGGGCTGAAATTCGCTGCCGAGCTCGCGGATGAAAGCAGGGAATTTTTCCGTCCCGTTCCATTGCACCAAGCCGCCGGACTCCCCCACGCCCAATCCGCCATTCACAGATACATCTCCTGTTTCCTCCAGCAACTCGATGTGGCTCATGACCTCGGTGATGGCAAGGAAGAAATTGCTGTCGGTGAGTTCACGGTGGGAGAAATGATCGCGGGTCAGCGAGACGAGGTCGCGCGGCCCCAGCTTCAGGATGTCGATGAGGTCGTGGCACCGCTGAACGTGATGCTCTACGATCTCGGAGGCCCGATCCAGTCCCACCATATTGAACTTGCCCCGGTAGTAGGCACGATGGGCGGGCAGCACAGCGATGTCGCTACCCATTGACGCCACCCGCAGCAGCGAGCGCAGCAGCGCCTTGAGGCCGTAAATCCGGTTTTCGCTGCGGTACGGTTCAGGCAGGATGGAACGAAAGCTGGCGTGACTGCGCCCCACCGACGGGTGCGGCGTAATCTGCGGCAGCACATGGTCCCCGGTGAACATTATCCTGTCGAACTGTATGCAGAGTTCGTCGGGCGAGTGGCCTGGAGTGTAGTAGTAGGTCAGTCCGTCGGACCGCAGGCCATCCGTGACCGGCTGGTCCAAGGTCAACTCAAGCGCGCGGGTGTGGTGCTCCTTTACCCGCTCTACTGTTTCGGAGTTTTCAAAAGCGTAAAATCCGCTGACCTGCCGCCTCCAGTGCATTTCCTGTTCCCACCGGTCCTCCATCAGCAGACTGCCGTAGACTTCGTGGGCCCACAACTCCGCGCCGCTGGCCCTCACTGCGGTCAGGCATCCGCCGTCGTGGTCCATGTGGCCGTGAGTGACAACTATGCGCTGCACCGCCTCCAGAGAGTAGCCCAGATAGGCCAGCCCCTCCGCCAGGTAATGCTCAGAACCATGGCAGCCTGGGTCAATGACCGTCAGGTTGTCGCCTTCGACCACGTAGCACCAAGTCGGCCCAAGCGGGCTTTCCCAAGCTTGGGGGATGCCGAGCCCCCACACTGTGGCCCCCGATGGTGCTTGGTACCTGATGACCATCCGGTCACCAGAATCGTTTCCCTGTTTCAGTATTTCGGGTTCTAGCATCTACACCGCCGATTGAGAATTGGCGCAAATTGTCGTTAATGGGAAATGGCCCCATGCCAATTTTGACACAAAACGCCGCCATTCGAATCCAGACCGCACAAGTCTGTTCAAGTCTGTTATTGAGCTTCAGAAGCCGGCTGTTCGTCCGTGCTGCTCGAAGTTTCATCCAGCTTTACCAGAGCGGCCAACAGGACACCGTCGCGGATAATCCCCTCCGCCGCCACCGAATCGCCCACCGACACCTCGTCTAGGAACACCGTCAAGGGAACGATGGTGATGATGTTTCCGGAAAGCAGAAGTGTCTCGGTCGTTCCCTCGCTGTCCCTCCGTATTTCTTCGAGTTCGCCGTTCAGGTTGAATCTGACCTGGCTCTGGCCGCCCTGCGCCGGATAGGAAATAACCGCCTCGATCTCCCTGGCCAAGAAAAGGCTGCCGGATATTGATCCGGTTACCTTCACTGCGGATCCCCCCTGAAGCTGGCCCGTGATCGTGGTTTCGCTGGAGATGCGAACGGTTATCCCGTTGACCGTTATGTCCAGCGGCCTGATGTCCGAGGCTGCAAATGGTCTTTCTATAGCGCCCTGCATCTGCACCAGTGGCATCGCGCCCATGCTCCCGGTGGGGCGGGGTTCAACAGTGACCGCCAGGATTTCACCATCAAGAACAATGGCCTGCGCCACCACTGCCACTCCCGCTGTCAGCTCCACTTCTATCCTCGTCAACTGGTCGGTGGAGACGGTGATTTCGTCAATAACAAAGCCCGTGGTCTGGCCATCGGCGCTGGTGATCACCTGCTCCACTACGCCCGCCACGCTGGCCTCCGTGCCTTCGGTGACACCCAGCCCGTAGCCCACGATCTCTCGGGCAAGCACGGAGCCGTCAGGTTGCAACAGGCCTCTGACCTGCACAGGAGAACCCACATGGAGCGCAGCGTCTATGATGGTGAGGGCGCGGACCGTCACTGGTATACCGTTGACCATCAGGCCACCGTCCGCTCCGACTCGCTCGATGCGGCCCTCGATATCGACCGGGTTGGCTCGCGTCTCGCCCGTCTCGTCGTATGCGGCAGACTGGGCGACCTCACGAGCCAGAACTTCTCCGTTCAGTTGCAATTCCGCCTTGACGCGCACATTGGACCCCACGCCGGTGTCGCCAATCGTCTTGGTGAGGTCGCTCAGGGCAACATGTATCCCGTCAACCACCAGCGACTCGCCTTCGTCCACCCGGTCCACAGTCCCCCGTATGCTGACGCTGCGCACAGGGCCGCCCTGTTCCGTGGGAGCGGCGGAAACCTCGGTGGCCAGCAGTCCCACATTCTTGGCAGTCGCGGCCACGGCGACACGACGGCCCACGGAGGGACGACCGGAAAGCACCGTGTTGGCATCTACCTGGAAGGGAAGCCCTCCCACGTTCCACGCGCCCTCCGAGGTGATTTCCCTGAATATTCCCTCCAGCGACACGGAATGCTCGCCCTCCAGGTCCACGGTTTCTGGCAGGTTTTCGATTTCACGGGCGTACAGGGTGCCATCGTCCCGCAGAATGGCCGATACCTTGACCCTCTGCCCATCACTTGGCAGCGGGTCGGTGTAGGTACGAGCGTCAACGGTCACCTTGGCCCCGCTGATCTCCCATTCCCCGGTGTCGGAGTGCCGTCCTTGGAATGCACCTCGCAGGACGGTGCGGGCCGGGGTCTGGCCGACTCCCTCATCGTGCTCCACCCGTCGCGCCAAGAGGGAACCGTCCGGCCGCAGCACGGCCTCAATCAACACCGCATCGCCCACCGACACGCCGACGGTCATCACAGTATAAAGGTCAATGGCCACCTCGGTGGACGCCAGAATGAGATTGGCATTGTCCGGATTGATTCCTTGGAAGACGCCGCGAACAACGGCGACGTTTGCAGGTTCCTCCGGTGGAGTTGGCGATTCCTCGGGCTCACGGCCTGGTATGACATTGATTTCGCTCAAGGCGCCCGCTTCCTGTTCATCGGTAGCTATGAATGACACGATTACAAAGCGTCCCTGGGCGAGATCGGATACCCCCTCGTGCAAATTGATTTGCACCGTTTCGGAGAGCTGGAACGTGACGGCTTCACTGTCGTCGCCCGGCGGCTGAATCACGATCTCGCTATCACTGAGACTGGTCACCTGGCCTGCCAGATGGCGGTTCCGGGTTTTAGAGGGCACTAGGTGGACCTGCCTGGCCTCGGTCCCCTTGGGGTCCTGTTTAAGAGATACAGCCACCTGATCACCCAGGTCCAGGTCGCCGAGGCCTGCATTGGGACGGTTGGGAGCACGAATTTCCGTGTCGGACGCAATGTCCACGTCCACTCTACCCCGGCTTGTGTTCACCCCCAATGTGCCCCCGCCGATGAACTTGCGCCGAATCTCCAGAACCGAGCCGAAAAAGTCCAGCGGCGGCGGCGCTATATTGGACCAGTCAGATTCATTACCCGCGAGATCTATTGCCGTAACCGAATAGCTGAATACTCCCTCAGCCGGCAAGGTACGGTCTTCGAACCTCGTCGAAAAGAGCAGCGCAGTCACCGGCGAGCGGGGACCCTCGGCGTCCTGCCGGTATACGCGGTAGCCGCTCAGGTCGGTCGAAGCACTGAGATTCCAAGCAAGCTGGGCCGTGCCGGGGCTGCGGTCGACGGCGATGACTTTTAAGCCCGAGGGCGGGTCCGGTGGTATGAAGTCTCGAGAAGGGACCCGTAGTACGTCGGATTTGGGGGATTCCAGCCCCCAGGAGTTGATGGCAGCCACCGCGTAGTAATAGCTGGCGCCGTCGGTGGTTCCGCTGTCTGCGTAAGAGGAGCTGGCAAGGAGCCAGGCTCGGCGGACAAAGGGACCCGTGCTGCTGCGGCTGACGTAGACGGCATACCCGAATATGTCGGATTCCGTGCTGTCGGTCCAGTCCAGGGTGATAGTGCCAGGGTGTGAGACTGATGCTTCACCGCTCAGACCGACCGGCGCGATCGGCCCTTCCGCCAGCAGCTGGCTGCTTCCATCGCAGGGGGATTCGGAAACTACGCTGAGACTACCCTCCACACCGGTGCCGTCTCCGCTGTAGTCGAAGTCCACAGAGTCGCCGTCGACTTCAACCTGGCTGGTATCGTCGATGCCAGACAGGATATCGAGGTACACCGCATCGAAAGACCCGATCTGGTCAAGAGTAAGCCTGGAATCGGAGGACAAGTCCGGCGAGGGTTGGGTACAGGCCACCGCACCGCTGGGCAGAGGGTTGTCGCGGTCGATAAGCCTTCCTTCGTACCACAACCGCATGGGCTGGCCGGAGGAGACTGTGTCGAACCCCACGGCCGCCGAGGTGATGTTGGCGGTGCCGGTGTTTTCCAGCGACACCACGGCTCCCGTAGGAGTGGGCTGTCTCTCTCCAACGGGCTCCATCTTGATAGCCAGAATGTCGCGGGCGCCACGTATGGTGCCTGTCCATCCGGCAACTATGAAGCCCCCGTTGTCGATTTGCCGAATGGATCGGGCTCCTGCGGACACCTCGGCGGAATCCGCTGAGGCTTGGTGGGAACTGCTCCATTGCAGTCTCCCTTCGGCATCGGTCTTTACCACCCAAAACCGGTCGCCGCCACGAAACGACTCGGACCAACCTGCCAGGGAGAAGCCGCCATCGCTGGTTCGTATCAGCGAGTGCGCGGAGTCCCGCAGCACTCCCCCGAAAGTGCGCTCCCATTTCTGCTCGCCGTTTTCGTCGACTTTGACCAGCCAGAAATCTGATTGGCCCGCGCCAGCCGACCAGCTGAACCCGCCCAGGGCATAACCCCCGTCCGCTGTGAGGGCCAGAGAACGAGCCTGGTCGTTGTAACTGCCGCCAAGGAATTTGGTCCATTGGGGATCGCCATTGGCATTTGTCTTGACCAGAAACGCTTGGCTGCCGCTGTCCCCGGAGTTGGAGCTTCCCGCTATGACCAAGCCGTCTGATGTTAGCGCTATGTCGTATCCCACCGCACCCGGGATGCCACTGAGGCTGCGACTCCACAGCACAGTTCCATCGGAATCGGTGCGCACCAATTGGGCCACCATACCCTGGGACCCCGTGGAACTGCCGACCAAGACAAACCCACCGTCGCTGGTCTGGCGGACCGCATGGGCTACGTCCGAGTTACTGGAATCGGAGGATTCAGTTGCCTCCGAGCTCCCATGGCTGAGCTGCCACTGCTGATGTCCCGCTGAGTCGGTCTTGACGAGCCAGAAATTGCTGCTGGAGGAGGTGACCCCGCCAAAGGAGTGCGTTTCTCCCGCTAAGATAAAGCCGCCATCGGACGTTCCCTCGACAGAGTAAACGATGTCGCTCTCTGAACCGCCGAATGTTCGAGACCATTCTTCAGCTCCGTCGGCATCCAGCTTTACCAACCATCCATCCTGGGAACCGGCTCCATAGGAGCGAGTTTCCCCCGCGATGATGAAGCCACCGTCGCCGGAGAGGGCCACGGCGTGGGCGAACTCGTCCCCATCGCCGCCGAGAGAGGCGGTCCATTCCGGCGCAGGCTGCGCAGACGCAACGCCGAAACCCAGCGCGACAGCGGCAACTGCCAGCACTGCGGCTATCAACACGGCCAACCTGCCGGGGATAGCCCACCTTCCGGGCTTGGCGCTACTCCGGGTTGTCAAGAATTTACCCCTTTGAGAATGGACGCGCAGTACACGCCCTGTCAGAACCCTAAATTCATGTTCGTTACTGGTGTGTTACACGTATTCCGTATCCGGGCGCCTGCGCTATGCGGCAGGCGCCCGGTATATCACCGCCAACACGGTGCTTAGGCTCTGGCCGTCGTCATTGGTGGCCACCACGTCTATGACGTTAGGGCCCTCGTCAAGTTGCACCGTACCGGAGAAGTATCCGAAACGGTCCACCGGAACAGACCTGCCATTGATGCTGACTATGGCATTGGGACCGGTGCGTCCTGACAAGGGGAGGGTGGAGACGGAGACAATGCTTTCGTTCTTCGGCTCAGTGATCAGCAACAGGAAAGGCAAAGCCAGAGAGGTGACCGCCCGCGACACCGTTCTCCGCTGACCATCCTCGTTCAAGGCGGTGACCACAATCTCATTTTCCGCCGGGGCCAGCGAAACGTCGCCCCGGAATCCACCCTGGGCATCCACCTCGGTCTCGTCGCCGGAAATAAAAACCCTGGCTCCCGGGGAGGTCTGTCCATAAACCACGACGGCGCTGCTGGGTATTGTGGCGCCGTCCTCCGGTGCGTATACCTGGAGCATCAGTCCCTCGGGGTCGTCCGTGGGGACAGGCGTCGGCGCTGGTCTGGCCGTCGGAACGACCGGTCCGGCTGTGGCGGTGGGTGTGGGACTTGGGGCCGGCGTCGCCGTTGGCGCCGGCCGTGTGGTGGGTGTGGGCGCCGCTACTGTGGCGGCAGCTGTTGGAAAGGCCGTGGGTGCCTGGGTAGGAGCCGGAGTTACCGGGAGAGTCTGGCCGGGCCTGGGGAGCGGGGTTACGCAGCCCAGCGACACTGCCAGCAGGGGCACAGCCATGATCAACGCTGCCAAGCCCTTGAGGGGACTGATAGCCGCAGCCAATAATATCAACCGCGCCGGGTGGAACCTCACCGACCGTGCTTTCACCGGCCCTTCAAGGGCATGCCCAGCAGAAACGATGTGTGATGCCCCTCCTGCGGCCCTGCGACCGACTCGACGGTCAGATCTCCTCCGCAGTGGCGGGCCAGGGTCCGGGCGATGAACAGCCCCAATCCCGAACTGGTCTTTTCCTCTCTCCGCCCCACCTCAGGGGTCCAGCCCCGGTCAAACAAAAATTCGAGGTAATGCGCCGGGATGCCCGGACCGTCGTCCCATACATTGACGTAGAATGCTGTGTCGCCCTTGGTGAGGGAAACCTCGACATGGCTGTCGGCATGGGTAACCGCGTTGTCAATCAGGTTGGCGACAATATGCTCGATAGCATGGGAATTAGACGAGACCATGCCGAAGTCCTGCGGCTCGGCCCACCAGCTAATGTCCTTGCCGACCTCCAGGGCCACCGGGGTGTAGCGGTCGACGATGCGGCGCACCACTTCCGCCGGTTCCACGGGGGACATCTCCAGCGGTTCGCCGGGGGCCTCCGACTGCACCAGCACTTGGATGTTGGACAGCATGAGGCGGTAATTGACGGCCTGGCGCTCTATCTCGTCCAGCAACTCCATCACTTCAGGGTCGGCGGTCTCGCCCGACGCCCGCAGGGCCGCCCGCAGCTCCCGCTGCCTGCCGGTGATGCTGCGGAGCGGACGTCCCAAGTCGTGGTCGAACTCGCTGAAGAACCCCATGGTAACTTCCCGCCAGTGGCCACTCTGTTCCTCCCCGGACCTTTCCCTTCCATCACGCTCGGCCGCCGCCCGCGACGCCTGGCCCATCGCCGCCGCGGCCAGCCCCACGGCGGATGCGGCCAAACCAATGATCAGCAGCACCGCGCCGATGTATCCCAGCGGCTCCACACCCCACAGGCTGTCGAAAGCGGCGGGCCCGGCAAAGGGCGACAGGATGAGACAGACGACTCCGGACAGCGCAATCAGACCGGCTGCTGCCAGCGCCAGCAACTGCATCCTGGGCAGCCGTATGGTCGATGGGCTATTCAGAAGGAGCTGAGCCATTTCGGTTTGTCCTAAGCTGGCAGGTTCAGGCCTGGGGCGGCGTGAGGCGATAGCCCTTGTCGCGCAAGTTTATGATCAACTCGCCGGGCCCGAACCTCACTCCCATGGCTTTCCCCAGCGAATCCTTGATTTCCCTGATACGAACACGCAGCGACGCCCGAGGGTCTTCTCCCCCGGAGAAGCGTTCCAAGTGCGAAAACGGCACCAATTCGCCGGGGCTTCGGTGCCAGGCCGCCGCCAGTTCACGGAGGATTTCGAACTTCATGCCTTGGATATCATTTATCGTGCGGCTGCCGGATTCGCCATCCACGTAGACCATCCGCGAGGTCAGGTCCAAGACGATTCCGCCGCCGATGGCGATGCGCTCCGCCGAGGTCCCCATCAGACGCCTCAACCGAAGCACCACCTCGTCGGTTCCCGCCAGCTTGTCGATAAAGTCCACGGGGGCATCCCACTTGAGCGTTCCCCTCACGGCCGTTTCGCGTTCCGGACCCTGTGCGTATTGGGTGAAAATCAGGACGGGCATCTTCGGCCAGCGGTTGACGATTCCCCCCAGGATCTCCAGGCCCTTGAATCGGTCGTCCCGGTGGTCGCCAAAGCGCACGTCCAACAGCACGGCGTCGGGGCGTTCCTCCTCGATTTCCCACAGGGCCGCTGCCTCAAACTCCTCTCCCAACGAGCCTCCGGGGGAGGGATCCACAACCACCGTCCGCCAGCCTTCCTCTTCCAAGCGGAGGCGCACGGTGCGCAGGATGGCCGAATCTGCTTCGTCATCCACGATCATTATTTTCTGGGCCGTGCGATTCATCATCATTCGCCACACAATCCCGTCAATTATTTCGCTGTAACATTCTACCAAACGCCGCTGATTCTCAGGCCGTACCGTCCGTCGGTGATTGACTTGGTGATTGCGGCTCTTCGGTTGACAAGGTTTCTCTCCGCTTTACAATTGGCTTTTGGACCCTTTCACGCCCGTTCAATCGTTCCGTGTTCGTTTTTCAACACTGGATTGTTGAATTCAGCCGGCCATCCAAGTCGGCCATCCAAAGGAGAAACGAAATGATAACCAAATTCGGCAGCCTATTCGCTGGGCACGTGGACCTGGACAACATCGGACTGGATGGCACGCCGGTCAACGACCGCTGGCTCCCAGACGGCCAGCTCGCGGGTGTGTTCGACAAGAGCGAGGCCATCGTGCTCAAGATGGAGGAGATGGGCTACGACACCTTCTGGTCGGCGGAGCACCACTTCCAGCGGGAGGGATACGAGTGCATTCCCAACCTGCTGCTGCTCTACGTCCACCTGGCCCACCTGACCAAGAACCTGAAGTTCGGCTGCGGCTTCAACATCAACCCCATGTGGCACCCCCTGCGCTTGGCGGAAGACTATGCCACCGCCGACATCCTCACCGGCGGGCGCGTCATCTTCGGCGTGGGACGCGGTTACCACTCCCGCGAGGTGGACACCTTCGGAGTCCCCAGCACGCTTAGCGACAACGAAGCGAATCGCGAGATGTTCGAGGAACAGGTCGAGATCATAATGAAGGCCTTCAATGAGGAGTCCTTCTCGTATGAGGGCAACTACTACAAAATTCCGCCGGAAGTACCCTATCGAGGCTACACCCTGAAGGAAATCACCCTGGTGCCGCGTCCGCGGACCCTGCCCGTCGAGACTTGGCAGCCAGTGGTCAGCGCCAGCCAGCGGGCGATGGACTTCATGGCGAAGCACCACATCAAGGGCATCATCGGCGGCGGCGCGGCGGCCGGCGGGGCCACCGAGGGCGTGATGCGCCAGTGGCGCGACACTCTGGCCGCTCACGGACGGGAGACCGAACTGGGTGAAGACCTAGCCATAGGCTACACCATCCACATCGCCGAGACCGAGGAGAAGGCAATCAGGGAGGCCCGCGGTTTCTTTGAGGAAAACATGAAAATGTTCGCTCCTCTGGGTTTCGTCCGCGGCCTGTCTGAAGACCAAATCCGTGCGATGGAGGATCCCCGCCGCGCCCGCGAGGCCGGCCTCCCAACGCTGGAGGACGGCGTAAAGGCTGGCTCCTGGCTCTGTGGCCCGCCGGAACTTGTCACCGAGAAGCTCCAGGAGATCCAGGAGAACTACCCCGGCCTGGACCAGATAAACGTAGGCTCAGTTATCGGCACGCCCCAGAACGTCATCCTCGAGCAGCTTGAAGCCTTCGGGAAGGACGTTATGCCCAAGTTCAAGGCCCAGTCCTAGCGACAATTTATTAAACGCCGAGTACGCCAAGATTCATGGAAATGATCACAAGAAAACTCGGCGCACTCGGCCTTTAATTTCATCCGTTGAGGTACGCAAATGACGCAGCAGTTCACTGAGTCGGAGTTGCTGGAGCTGGCCCGCAAGTTCAGCTTCCGCAGCCGCATCGACAAGAACGTGATCACCGGACCCATTATGGTCTGGGGGCGCGGCTCGGTGGTGCGGGACGTCAACGGCAAGGAATACCTCGACTTCAATTCCGGCCAGATGTGCGCCGCCCTGGGCCACAACCACCCTCGCATCGTTCAGGCCTTGCAGGAGAGCGGGGAGACGCTCATCCACAGCCACATGAGCATGTTCAACGACCGTGAGATCATCCTGGCCGCGCGGCTGGCCGAGATTTCCCCTGAAGGCATGCACCGTTCAATGTTCCTGACCTCCGGCAGCGACTCAAACGAGGCTGCCATGGCCATCGCCAAGCGCTACACCGGCGGATACGAAATCGCCAGCCCGGCAGTCAGCTTCCACGGAATGAACGACTCCACCAGGGCTGTCACCTTCTCCGGCTGGCACGAGGGTTATGGCCCCTATGCCCCCGGCCACTACCCAATCATCGCGCCCTACCGCTACCGTTGCCGGTTCTGCCAAGACCGCCCGGCCTGCGACTACTCGTGCCTGGACACCAGCTTCGAGCTGCTGGACGCCCAAGCCGACGGCCCACTGGCCGCCGTAATCACCGAGCCGCTGTTCAGTGCCGGCGGCGTCATCGACCTGCCACCGGGATGGCTGGCCGAACTGAAGCGCCGTTGCGAGGCTCGGGGGGCGCTGCTCATCGTGGACGAAGCCCAGACCGGCCTGGCCAAGCTGGGGACGATGTGGGCCTTCGAGCAGGAGGGCGTGGTTCCCGACATCTTCACCATTTCCAAGCACTTCGGCGGGGGTGTGGCCATCAGCGCCGCGATCACCACCGACGACATTGAGGAAAAGGCTTCAGAAACTGGCTTGGTGGTTGGCCATTCCCACTCAAACGATCCGATGCCCTGCCACGCCGCCATCGCCAGCATCGACATCATCTTGGAGGAAATGCTGACAGACGTGGCCCAGCGCATCGGGGCCTACTGGCGGGAGCACCTGGAGAGGCTGGCGTCGAGGCACGAAATCATCGGGGACATCCGGGGCCGGGGACTGTTGCAGGGCATCGAACTGGTAACCGACCGCGCCACCCGCGAACCGGCATACGCGCGGGGCCGCGACATAGGGCGGCGGTGCCTGGAGAACGGGCTGATAATGAGCGTGCGGCGCAACGGCTCCGTATTCCGCTTCGTACCACCCTTCACCACCACAGAGGCGCAGATGGATGAGGCTGCGGAGATACTGGACGGGGCTATTGCCTCGATATGAGCGCCCTGACTGCCGGAACGAACTTATTTGGAATCGCCATTAGTGTCTCGCCGGAAGGACTCAGCGCGGCCTCATCTTCCTCGGCGGCGTCTTCATCCAACTGGCCCTCGTAGTGTTCCAGCACTTGTCGAACCCTTTCACTGTCCCACCCCAGGGGGTAGCTGTTCGAGTCCGTCATTTTCCCCTACTCCTCATGCGGCGACGAAAGGCTGACAGGGCCGCTCCCCTTAAATCGTACGCCGTAATCACGAAAGCCTCTCCCGCCTGAGGGCCCGGCACATATATTACTCGTAGATACCGGCCCGCAGCGGTCTGACCTATTGCCACACGGGAGTTGTCTCTGCCCGCACGGTCTTCAGCCGCAGTTTCCAAGGCTTCGATTGCTTCATTTTCGTCGACCCCATGATTGCAAATATGCGGGAGGCCAGTCACGGGGTCGATGTAGAACCGTACGCCAGACATTTTCAGCAGCGGGCCGGACTGGAAGGCCTAGTGAACCCTGGTTGGTTCCTTGTCCCAAGGGCCTGGCAGGCGTCCCTTTTCGGTGCCGCCGATCATGTACTGGGCTTCGTCGTGGCCCCACTCCTCGCGGGGCATCTCGTAGGAGACCTCGATACCGTTGCCATCCGGGTCGCGGATATAGATACCCACAGCGTGGCCGTGGTCTGACACCGACTCAATCTGGATGTCTCTTTCCTTGATGCGGTGGTAGAGTTCCTTCAGGTCGTCGAGGCTGTCCATGTACCAGGCCATGTGGTTCAGCCCCACCTGTCCCTTCTGTGGGCCGGGGGCATCCTTACCCACCTCGACCAGCGCAATCTCGTGGGAGTTGCCCAAATCTGAGGTCATGCATGAAGGCGGCGCGGCCGGGCCTCATGCCATAGGTATGTAGCCCCAGAAGGTCCTCATACCACTGGCGAGAACGTTCCGCGTTGCGGACGTAGATGTTGATATGCCCCAACTGTCTCGGCTTATAGCCCATTGCACCCTCCCTGTTTCGAAAATTACCCCTGCTACGCCCCATATTATCAATAAAACGACAACTCATGAAGGATGTATGATGAGATGATCATGCCTTCATTCCGATGGATACTGGTAAATACTTAAACGGATTCAGCAAATCCCTGATATTATTGGCAAAGACCGGAGTTCAAGTGGAGGTGGCGTTATGGTCAGGCTGGGCGGTACGGCTACAATTCCCCACTTGGAGGTGTTCCAAGGGCTGGAAACGCTATTCAAGCGGCGCGGAATCGATTTGGACTGGGTGCTCTATTCCGACTACGACGTTATGGCAGAGGCGTTCGTGGCGGGGGAGATCGATCTCGCTTGGAATGGGCCACTTGGCTACGTCAAAATCAGGCGGCTGCTGGATGATCCCTGCCAAGTAATCGCCATGCGCGATGTTGACATTGGATTTACCACTCATTTCATTGCCCGAGCCGGTTCCGGTATCGAAACCGTCGAAGACCTGAAGGGCAAGCGATTCGCATTTGGCCGACGCGGCTCGGAGCAGGCCGGCCTGGTACCCCACCATCTTCTGAAGCAGGCTGGGATCAACCCGGCAAGGGACCTGGCAATCGCGAGTTTCTACGAGCAACGCCAGTCGTCTACCCGTTCAGACGAGCGAGACGTGGTCGAGCGAGTGGTGTCGGGCGAATTTGACGCAGGTGCGGTCAGCCAGCGAATCATGGAAACGATGGCAGAGGACGGGACCCTCCCTCGCGAGGAGGTGCGCATCTTCTGGTCCAGCCCACCCTACAGCCACTGCTGCTTCACCGCCCAGCGGGAACTGGAGCCGTCACTGGCCAAGGAGATTGAGGCTGCGTTCCTGTCCGTCACCGGCGACGACGAGGTGGAACAGTCAGTCCTGAAAGGTGAGGCCTGCAACAGCTTCGTGCCTGGCATCCACACCGGCTGGGACCTGATCGAAGAGGCGGCCATCGCGGAGGGGCTGGTGTAGGAATCCGCCTAACTCCCGGAGTCGCCCCCGGGAGCGTTACGCAGTATATCTTCCAGCATGTTGTCCAGAGCCGGGTCCAATTCCACTGTCGGCTCGAACGGAGTGTAATTGAAGTCAGTACGAGCGCGCTCGATCAACTCTTTGGCGGTGGGGTTGGAACCGCCAATCTTCTCCAGCGTGTCCCGTAGTTCCTGCGACTCAGCCTCGCCCAGCGATCTCAATTCGGAGAGATCAATGTCCAGGCTGAATATGGAGTTGATGCGCCGCATGATGTCGTAGAAAGAGCGGTGGTCCCGGCTTATGCCCACCGGGTCGTTGTTGGAGGTCAAGAACGGGTACATAGGAGCCATGGCCCCCAGCCGGAACATCTCCAGTTCGGGGTGCTGAAAGTGGGCCACGGTGATCAGGGCCATACCAATGGTGGGCCCGTTGCGGCTCTGGGTACCGTAATTGGAAAAGCGCACGCCCAGCTTATCCATCGCCGGTTTCATATCAGCTTGGCTGTATATGCAACTGACGCTGCGCTCCATGTCGGGAGGGGCGGCGCCGTTGTACCCTTCCACAGCCACCGTCTGCGAGACGCCCAGTTGCTTGACTCCTTGAAAGAAGGAGTCGGCATAAACGTCCAGCCGGAACCAAGGCTCTTCGCCCAGAAAAATGATCAGCCCGTTGCCGGCATCATAAAAATTGTTTTCGCGGCGCATGTCGGTGTCGGGCAACCCATCGCGGTAGGCCACCCGCGGGCGATAGGTGTCGTGGGTGCCTGGCACCTGAAATGGATAACAAAGCTTGGCGACCTCGGGCCCCATGGAACCGATGCGCCTGGCTTGCAGCTTTTCGATGATATAGCGAGGCAGGCCGCTGGATATTTCGCCGCCGTCGGACCATTGGCGGCGCCAGCCGGCGAGGAGGTAGCGGGCGTCGGGGGTGGACTGCAGGTCGAGCAGGTCGTCAGCCATCGGCCAACACTCCTTTCGCCAGAATATGGACGTAATCACTAGTATTCTGCCAGAGGCTAGGCATCCGCGCAAACTTCAGTTCATGCCCGCGCAGTAATTCGTCCACAATGACTCCCCAAGTTTGCCTTGACAGGGCCACAAGCGATTCTTGTAAGATAGTATGGTACCCGATCCTGTTCGGGCGCAGAAAAGTCCCAAAGTCCCAGTAGCTCAGGGGACAGAGCGGCTGCCTTCTAAGCAGCGGGTCGCGGGTTCGAATCCTGCCTGGGACGCCAACTTTGCCCTGATTTAGCTATAAATCAGCCGATTCTGCCAGTCTGTTATTACTTGTACTGTTACTAGCAAACTTAGACCGCCAGCGCCGTATCGAAATCTCGTTTACGCCAGTCTCACGGCTGATTTTCCCGATGCTCTCACCAGCCGCCAGGCGGTCCACAATGCCCCGCTTGTACGCCTCTTCATAGCGCTTCGGAATGCAGTTGCCCAATCGGGGGCTGCTTACGGGCGTATCCGCTGACGGGGGCGGATCGAATGCCAGCAGCATCCGTCCGCAGTTCAGGCAGGCAACTATCCCGTCATCCTCATAGCCTGCTCCGTTGCATCGGATACAACTAATGTCCATTCTTGGGATCATTCCGCCAGCCCTGCCAGTAGCTCCGCCCTTGCCGGGTCCATCTGAGACTGAATCAGCGTTCCGTAGGCCCTTGCCCGTGCTGCGATGTCAGCAGCCTGGAGACGCCTGAAGTTAATGCCGACCTTGGGTAGCTCTAGCTTCCTCTCAAGTTCCGATGTAATGAGTTGGCCTATGGGCTGAAGGGTTGCCGTCAGCAGTTGCCGGTAAGCCTCTCTGACGGTCCCGCCGTCCGCTCCAATGAATAGGGCTGCAGGGATGCCCAGGGCCGCGCTCACGTCAGCACCCACGCCCTTGCGGAGCTGTACAGTCGGTTCAGGTATCTCGGAACCGAACCGCTGTAGCTTCCAGTCCTGGACCGGCGCATTGCCACCACCTTGACCGCCGCCGTTCCTTGTGCTTCCACCAGGGCCGTGTTGCCCTTCAATGCCGACAAGTCTGCTTTCAGCATCGTAATGCTTTCCTCAGTCATCCCTTCAGGCACTGGCAGCAGGTGCCCAACTGGTGCCCCCGCCTCTTGCCCAGTCCGTAGCTCAATTCTTGCCAGTAGGGCGCTGGATAGACCGGCATTCAGCAGGGGGCTGCAGCCGTACCAAGGGGCTGTTTCATCCGCCCCATAGCGAATGTGTACAACTCCCTCAGACGCGATGTTTCTCGATTCTGGAAACGTGGGGGCTGGGAGATTCAGGCCATACCGCCAACTGGATTCCTGTACACCACCAACGATGTGAAACGAGCTTGCCGGTAGCAGGATTGGGTTGCCGAATTCACTGATGTCTATGGCATAGACCGCGTTCCCACGTAGCAGCAGACGCCTTGCCATCATCAGCCGGTCCAGGGGCGTCAAGGTGGCATTCAGAATATCCGGCTCGAACTCCGCTGCTGCGAAACACCGGCTCACCAGGCCAACGCCGAACTCCACTGCAGCGGTAGCGTCAGCTATCGCTTGTGCGCCCCCGCTCGCTAGGTTATATGCCGCTTCAAGGATGGCATCCGTTATCCGTAGGCCGCACGTCGTTCAGGGGCAGCCTTGGCCTTCCAGCGTGGCAAGAATCGCATTGCTGTTAGCCCTCCCCCAAGGCGTAGGCCCTCCGCACTCGGTAAGGTCCTATCAGCGCCTGAGCGCCCGATGCCCCTATGGGATTGGCTACCCCCCGTCCGGTAGAGCCAGGCGGGATGTCATACAGGTACCCAGCCAGACGCTTGACCGCTTCATTGGCGATGTCATCCGGCGTGTTGGGGGCGTAGTCCAGTACCATTCGTACTGACGCTGCCAGCAGGCCCGTCAGTACGCTTAGAAGCGGCTCTTCGATGGTGGTGGTGGTGTCCGCAACCACCCGTAGCGAGTAGGCCAGTTGCGGTACAGTGAGCGTTACAGCCATCGCTTGCGCCTCCGCTTTGGTATCACCACGTCGTTGTCTGTAGGTGTCCATAGTGACTCAGAATGCCATTCCCCAAGGTCATCATCCTGAGCCAGGTCCTGAGACCGTGCGTTGACAGCGCCAGGGTTGCCGCGTGGGGGCCTGAACTGAATCACCAGGGCCGTCAGGACCGCCGCCGCTATGACGTGTCTGAAGACACCTGGATTCCCCTCTTCCTCTTCCTCGGATTCCGAGTTAGCCAAGCCTGCCAGTAGGAAGAATGGGATGATGCCGAACACCACTGACCGCGCCCGCAGCAGGGCCATCATATCCAGGGCATACGATGTCTTGGGCAAGCGGTTTACCCTGAAATTTAGGGAAGTCTCAGTGTCTTCCAGTTGCAGCGTTCCCGCTTGCTTGCTTCCAAGGGGCTTGTCTGGGCTACCCAGTAGCAGGTTGATTTCGCGGTCGGGGGCTTTGATGGCGTAGTCGAATGCACCAGGCTTCACACGTTGCTTCCTACGCCGTCCGGTGTCCGCTATGGTTTGGTCTATGTCATAGGAGTTACGCAGTTGGATGGAGAGTGTACTTGGGAAAAGCCAGGTAATCTCGTAAGGCCGACCGGATGATGTTGGCTTTGGACTCGTACCAAGAGACTCCGGCACTCAAGCGGTGGGCTTCCAGCCGCAGGAAGGCTTGGAGGGACAGGCGGATGTGATTCCGCTGTCCCTCTGCCGTACGCACTTGGCATTTCTCCACGCCACAACATTGTTTGAGGCCCCGGTGGTACGTTTCGATTCCCCAGGCTTGGCGCGCCAGGCTTTCCCGTTGTTGCTCCGTCATTTCCAGGTCATTGGTGGCCCAGTGTTCCACGTCCCCGTCTTTGGAAACCGTCCGAAACACCCGGATAAATCCATAGCCTCGCAGATGCACCTGCCGGCCTTCCTGGGGTATCGCCACGGTGGCCAAGGGCAAGTTCCCCGCTCCCTCGGGGTTCACCCGCCGGTTGGACCGCAATTGGCTCAGCCAGAACCATCCCTTGTCCCTGATGGCTTTCAAATTCTCCAAGCTGGTATACCAACTGTCGAACAGCACCCAACGGGGCTGAAAGCCCCGCCCCTCCGCCACCTCCAGCATCCGCCGGAAGTGGTCGTTCTTGGTCAGTCCGCTCAGGGGACGGTCATAGACCCGGAAATCACAGGGTATCAGCGCATTGCCATCAGTCCACAACAAGGTCAGCAGGTTGATGCCCCATACCACTCGCTTATGCTTGCCGCTCCAATGCCGGGACACCAGTTCCATCCGCTTGGCGTAGGGCTTGTCCAAGGTGGTGTCGTCCAGCACCAGCACCCCCTCCTCCCGTCGCACCAGTCCCCGGGTTTCCTGCCACAGCGCCTCCGTGCCGGGGGGCTGTCTCCGCAGCAGACGGGTGAATGCGTCATGGGCTGGAGCTTGCGGTGATTCCGGTTGACACCGCGCCGCTTCGCTGCAGGTAAATCTCCCCTGGGCCGCCACCAAGAACTGAATGTAGTCCACCGAGTCACACTTGGCCGGGTTCATCTCCCCCACCTCCGCCTCACTCCTTCTATCTTATCCCATCCCCGGCCTTAGCTCTCTCAACTGCGTAACTCCTATGTCATAGAAAAATGAGCCGGTGACGCTTCCCCGTCCTGTCTGATTTCAGCCGTTGCCAGTGACTGGGAATACGCCGGGAAGTCAACCAGGCCCAGCCCCCCCAGGTCCGCTTTCACGATTCTGCGGAGATTAGACCTGTTTTCCTCGCGGAGTGAATCGAACTCGATTGACCATCCCCTGAGAATGCCGGTTTTCACCAGCTCCAAAGCATCATCGGCGTCCGTGGTGCGGGGAAGGTCCGCACGGACTTGCAGCCGCTCCCTGCTATCCGTCAGTTCCAGACCGCCGCCGCCTGTACGGGCTATCATTCTCTGCCGGTTGTGCTGAATGTTGGCGAGTATGTCCAGGCGTGAGACATCCCCGAAAGGCTGGGGGGCAAACGTCTCTTGTCTGCCCCTGCTGATTCGGGCTACATCGCCATATTGCAGGGCCGCGCCGGTGATTACCCTTCCATCGGCGCGGCATTCCAGGAAGCGACTTTCCATCGCTTACGCCAACCGGAAAGCGACACGGTGCAGGCCGTCCGCTCGGGTTACTTTGAAGTTGGCTAGGGCGGTAGCCGTGAGCCGGATGTTGCCGTCTTTGCTTTCGGTGTACGGGTCTACCAGGATTCCCACGGCGTCCCAGACGGGCTGGACCGCATGTCGCTGTCCCATACCGCGATTGAAGACCGCCTGCTGAATGTTGCTGGCCGCGGCTGCTACGTTAGCGCTCACGTAGAGACCGCCCAACATCCGCATCAGGGAGTCCAGGGCCGAATCGTCAGCAGAGTTGCCACGGTAGACGCTTGCCATGTGGGCATAGGTCTCACTGCCCACCAGCAACCGCACGTCCGCAATGGAGTTGGCATAGCGCCCGTCGACACGTCCATAGGCCGCCGTCCGGTACCGTGCGAAGGTCTCTGCTCCGGTTGCCGCCGTGGGGTCCGAACCGAAGTCCAGTAGACCTTCCCCAGTCTTGTTCAGGGCCTGCCGATCCAGGCCATCCCCGATAGCCCCCGCCAGGTTCTCGCGCAGGGCATCGCCCATCTGTGCGAACTGGGCAGCGTCTTCAATGGAGTGTGTGAAGCTCCGCTGAATCCGTGCGGGGGCCAGGGCGTCAGCGGTGAAGGTGCCGGTGGTGTCCGTTACGGTAGCGCCCTCAGCAACGGCGTCCGGTCCCGCTACCGGCGCGGTCATAGTCGGGAAGGTAGCCTGGCCCGTGGGAACGCTCACGCGCATTACTCCCATAGCTTCCGCTACCGCCGTGGGGAAGATGGCGGGGGCAACGGGCTGCTGATTCTGGCCCACGTCAGCAGGCGCTTGGGCGCTGCCTACCGTGTCCCTCAGTTCCCGCGACAGCATCCCAATGGGAACATCCCAGCTGCCGATGCCATAGGCAGCCTGGATTTCAGCTTCCTTGCCGGTAGTGGCCCGCTGTTCGTAAGCCGCCTGGAAGATGGCGCCGACGTTGGCAGCCTGCAGCAGCTTGCCGCGTTCCCGATGTTCGGCATCCGGCTGGGGGGCGTTCTGCCTGGCTTCCCCTTCCGCGATGACCGCCGCCCTGTACAGGGTTTCGTTCTTGTCATACCGTGCGGTCAACTCGGCAACTTCAACCTCATCGGCGTCATCGGGCAGGCCGTTTAGCTTCTGTCTAATTTCGCTTTGCTCTATGGTGATTTTCTGAGACTTGAGCATCTTAGCCCTCCGATAATTTAGATTCCGACTTCCTTGCGTGCCTGTGCTACCGCCCACGATATGAGTTGCGGGAGTGCCTGCCTCACAATCGCTTCCTGCCCAGCTTCCAATCCTTCCTGGAATCTCCAATAGAATCCCGACGCATCCCAGTACACTGCCCAGCCGCTGGGGATGGTCCTGAATTTCCTGCTGTCTCTCAGGTTCCCCGTCCGCACTGGAATAGCATCTAAGAGCCTTGGGTAAACGAATCGTTCCCCGCCTATCCGAAAATGTTTGACCAGGGCTACCCTGAACGCCTGAATCTTTTCAGCGACGTTCTGTAGGCCCTGGAGCGCCCCCGATATGTCGACTCGAATCGTAGTCGCCATTACCCCGCCGTTATGATCCGGAACATATCAAATTCCAGGTAGCGCCGGTCCTGAAGTGTCCTGCTACCTCGGATGGTCCACTCCCTACCCAAGTCGTCAATCAGCATCGTTCCCAGTGCCAAACCGGCGTCATACCGGATGATTGCCGACGCTGTTTCCTCACTGCCGGTTGTCACCGGAGTCTCCGCTCCAATGGATATGACACCGAGTTGGCTACCGCGTTCTAGCAGGTCGCCCCACACTGGTTTTCCTGAAACGGTGGTGGTGCTTTGCTCGGATGTATGGTTTTCCAGGGACATCAAAACGTAGGTGGCTGGGGATAGGTCAAAGTCATCCCCGACTAGCACTAATCCAGTGTCCGCCCTGAAATCCAAGGAATCGGCGTATAGGGTGATTCGACTAACTGGAATCTGGACGTAAGAGCTTCCAGCCGCAACCGTGGTGAGACGCATCCAATGGTTTTCATCTTCCAGGGTAACGACATCTAAGAGCTGGGGAACTCCCGATTGAAGTGAGCCGTCTGATTCCACTGCCAAGCTGGCAAAAGAGTATCCCGACGCACCGTAGGTCACCAGACTCGCCGCCGTTAGCTCTGCGCCAGGATGATTCCACGGATACCATTCGCCCCTTCTGTCGCCAACGAACCCAGACAGCAACCTTGTGTTGAATCCCCACTGTATGGGCAACTCTACGGTCTCAGTAGAGCCGCCCCCCACAGTGAAGATTCTTTTCAGTGCGGGAATCACCAACGGTGTAGTCATAGCAGTTCCTGGACTGACTTTGCCCATTCCACCTGAGCCGGTGACAACATGGGCCTGTGGGCAATGATGTGACAGTCGATACACAGAGTCTTGAGATTCTGAAGCTCGGAATTGCCCCCGTCCTTCAGGTGTCGAACGTGGTGGACTTCCAGCGCCCCAGCCCGTCCGCAGTCCAAACACCGCCAGGAATCCCGCTCCAAAGCCTGCTGCCGGATGGCATTCCAATCCCGTTCTCTGGCAGCTAATCCCATACCTGTATTTTACCACTTTCAGCCGTTCGGATAAATGAGAAACGGCGGGGAAGTCCCACCGTATCACGGATTGCCACCATATTTCCGCCGATTCACGTCACACCCAGATAGTTCCGGCGCTTGGGTTTGGCGTTCTGGATTTCCGCTAGACCGGCTGCGATGACGGTTGCCGACAAGGCGTCGATCCGGCCCTGCTGCCTTCGTTTGTCCAAGGCTGGATTTCCGGCAGCATCCCGCCGTATGACTGACTCATTGATGGCAGACCGCATTAGCAGAGAAGTTTCCACACCGAGGCGCTCAGACAGCACCAGCCGCTGAAACGCCCTTACATCGTGGCTGCCATCCGCCGACGCTGCAGCACCTTGACCACGCCAGTTCATAGGCCAACGGACTCCCGCCCCCGTCAGTGCATCCTCGACTTCAGCCCTGCGGTATCTGTCAGCACCTGCTGATACAACGTGAACGCCCTCCAGACGGTCAAAGCAATCACTCAGGAACTCGCTTGCCGGTGTCACACGTCCTGGATAAACCTTCAGTTCACCACGCTTTTCCATCTCAACATACAGCCCCCCCAGTCCATCCGCCCTGGACCGTTCCAGCAACGGCGGGTTGTCACCGCACGCCGCCCACGCTTCCAGGCGTCCAGTTTCAGGCCACAACGCCGCCAGGGCGGTCAAGGAACTGCTACCGCCGATGTCGAATCCGATACAGCACGGGCCGGATCGTGGTGGAAGGTCATCTATGGGGCGCTCACACCGTTGCCAGTCAGCAACCGCACAGACGGTCTCAGTCGACGGGGAACGGGGTTGATTCAAGTCATAGGACCTGAAGGATGCAGCGTCTGAAGGAATCGCTATCGCCTTGGCACTCATATCCACCATGTAGCTGGTGCTTTTGATGCCACTCGCCAAGCCAGGGTTTGCAGCTGCCCACGCCGATTCATCGTCCAGGGCGCATTCATCATCCGCCGCGTACAGGTGCCAAACGACTCCCGATTGCCCAGCGCGTTCCCCCAATTCACCGAACATCGGGCTATCTCCCTGAATGCTTATGCTCAGCATTCTGCCGTCTCGGGAAGACGTTGAAGACAGACACGCATTCCATAAGTCTCTGCGGGATTCTTCCAGCAATCCGGCCTCATCAACCACCACGATGTCAGCACCTACCGCGTGTCCGGTTGCCCTGTCTGACGCCAGGATGGTGAGTTTAGAACCTGCTACGCCGTCGATATTCCCCGGGGGCGGTGAACGTCTCACGGTCAAGTGTTTGTCCAGGCCCGACGCTTCCGCCGTCTGGACTACAGCATCCCTCAATTCAGCCGCCAGCGCCCCCGTCAAACTGACAACGATCCCCCGCCATAGCGGTTGATTCAGTGGGCCGACTAGGTAGGCCAAAAGCAACGCCGCGACCAAGCCGCTTTTTCCATTTTTCCTGGCAACGCTCAGGCCAGCTTCCCGCACGCCATCCGCCAAAGCATCCTTCAGGAAGTCGACTTGCCAGGCGTCCAGTGTGAAGGGTTGCCCCCGCTTTGGGCCAGTGGGAACCTTCAAGTATCGGGATGCCCAGTCGGCCACAACCTCGCCAGCGGGGGCGCTCAGGTCCGCCTGATAGACAAGGGCCGGTGTCCGACTCTCTTTTTGCTTGAGCCGGTAGGCCCTCATATACTCGGCTCGGCTCTTGGTCTTAGCCACCCTTTCCCCTTGTAACATTCTTTGTAACGATGTTACGCGATTGAGCCTCTTAGAGTCCCTCTGCGGTCAACTGTTCCCTATTTCCCACGAGCTACAGGGGATCCCCACGGCTCAGGGCAAAGTAGGGTTGCGCTGCTTCGCCACGTTCACAATCAGGACATTCTCACTGTCGGGAATGGGCAGGATGACAACGCGCCCTTCCCGATAGTTCAGGTCCTCTGCCAGCTCTAGCAGCTCTTCAACGTGAGCGGCAACATAGCGGTCAACTGGATGATCTTCGCCGCTATATGTTGTCATTCTCTTCTCCCTCTCCTCACAAGTGTACGCCCGTGCGCTCGCCGAATGACTTTGGTTCGTCGTCGTCGTCGTCGTCGACGGGCAGCCGGTCAACCACGGTCCGCACAGTGATACAAGGCTCACAATCGCAGTCCAGGGCGTGATTATTCGTTGCTGCGGCTCGAATCTCGAAATGAGCCTTTGCCTTGCCGTGAGCGTAGCCCAGCCCGTAGCAGTCGCATTCCTCTTCGTGTAGGCAAGTAGCCATTTACTTACTCCAAAGAATTGAATCTAGGAACTGAAAACCTATGCCTATCTCGTATCTCTGGACACGGGAGATCTATCCTACCAGTAGGCAGGTTAGACCCTTCCCGTGTCCACTACTTCCACCATTGCGCCCATAGCCTAGAGCCCTGTAGCGCCCAATTGCCGACAGGCTCGATACAGTCCTATCGGTTGCACCCCTGCGCCGCGTATCCGGCTTGCGCTCTCGTGTGCTTTGGTCTGAGCTGCCTCTGCCCCCGGTGCCGTCAGGCCGTAGCCCTATCGCGTCTGGCGTGCGCTCCCCCGGGTGATACCGTGGCGGCCCTCCACCTGCTACAATGAACAAGCGTCCTTACTTGGGCCGCCGCCCGTGAGTGTCTGTGGCAACGGCGCACTCACGGGCATTTCCTTTGTGTTCGGCTATCTAGTGCGGCTGTTCGTCAATCCAATGCTCAACCACTGACTGACGCCAGCGGATGATCCGCCCGCCGAGACGGATACCAGGCGGAAACTTCCCTTCCCTCAGCAGCTTATAGAATGAGCCTTCACTGATTCCCAGCATCCGGTAGACTTCCTTAGTCCGCAAAAGCTGGTCTGTCTCAGTAGCCATAAAGCAGCACCCCTCTTTACACTTGCCCCAAATCCTATACAGGGCTTAATTGCATGTCAAGCATTTCGGCGCACATTGCCGCTTTTCTCAACCGTATTCGTAATCATTGCGATGCTTTACGGACGTGCAACCGCCCCAACTTGCCGGCTTATGGCGCGTTGGGGCGGTATTTTCTAGGCTTAGGGAATCTTATGGAATTTGGGGCTATGCCAGGTATTCGGCCCATTGCTCCATAGCTGCCCGCCTCAATGCGAACATATCAGATCGGAGATAGGCCATTTCGGTTGCATCCCCTACGCTGTGCGCCAGGGCTGATTCCGCCGTCTGGCGGTCAATATTGGCCTCAGCGCACCAATCCCTGAAACTGGACCGGAAACCGTGCGGAACTGCCTTGATTCCGTTCTCTCTCAGCAGCTTGGAAATCGTCGAATCGGAAAGCGCCTTGCCGTTGGCTGAAGGGAATACCAGCCCGCTACCGTCTGACAACTCACGGGCGGCGTCTAGGGCCGCCAGGGCAGCGCCGGACAGCGGTACACGATGTTCACGCCCTGCCTTCATTCGGGCTGCTGGAATCGTCCAGGTTTCCGCTTCAAGGTCAATCTCGCTCCATTCGGCAAGACGAATCTCGCTTGACCGGCCCGCCGTCAGCACAAGGAACTGAAACGCCAGGCGTGTCCCAATCCACGCGCCCGAATCCCTGATAGTCTGGACCGCCGCCGACACTTGGGCAAAGGGCAGGGCGTTGAAGTGGTTTTTAGTTCCCGCCTTGGGCATCGCCTGATTGATATTCTTATCGGCGAGATTGTCTGAGCGCAGCCCTTGGGCTATGGCCCACTGGAAAACCTGCCCCATTCGCGCCTTGACTTTCACGCCGGTTGCCGCCTTCTCGATTGCCAAGGGCGCGAGAAAGTCCAGGACATCGGCGGGCGTGATGCTATCGATCGGGCGCTTGCCGATATGGGGCAGGGCGTACTCCGTCAGCAGGTAGCGCATTTGAGATTCAGCCTTGCCGCCCTCTTTCCAGCCGGGGCGCAACACGTCGATGCACAGCTCCATAGCGTCGGCAAAGGTAGGGGCGCGATCCGGCTGCTTTCGCGGATCGTTGCCCGCTTCCACTGCGCGGCTGTTCTCTAACGCTTTGTCGCGGGCGCGGCCCAGACTGACAACCGGATAGCTGCCCAGCCCCATCATAAAGGGCTGTCCGTCAATCCTCAGCCGTTGGGTCCAGGACTTCAGCAGCCGCCCGTCTGCGGACTCCCTTACCAGCAGGGCAAGGCCGAATCCGCCGCGCCCGTCGCCATAGTATCCAGGCTTGTTGACCGTCTTGACGATGTTCGCGGATAGCTTAGCCATCTGTATTACCTCTGTTATTACTTTTCAGATACAGTAACAGACAGCGATGTAAAGCGCAATACAGTGGTTAGCTACTGACAGCTACGCATTTTGAGAGTGTGAAGGGTTAGGTAGGGGCGTACAGTGGTTTTTGGCGTCTGCCTGGGACGCCACCACAGCTACTAAATAGTCCGGTTCAGCTACAAAATGGCTGCTCCGGGGTGCAGAGAGTCGCCGGTTTAGGCGGCTTTTTCTATTGCCAGACGGCATATCCGGCCCGCTGCCTGCCCACAAACCGCGTCGGGTTCCGACCCTCCCTGCTTGCCTGACAGACACTTATCCGAACCTGGGCAAGTAGGTAATATGGCAGTTAGAACGACAGGGCGGAGCAGGAAAGTGAACGCGGAAAATCTGGAACTCTACACGCTGGTGCAGCGGTTCGAGGTCCACAACAGGTCGGATGGCAAATCGGACAGGACCGTGGAGTGGTACAACCAAGCCCTGGAGTTATTCATGGCCTGGCTGCGGGCGGAGGGTATGTCCACCTGCCTGGAGGATCTGGCGAGGATGAGGTGAGGCATTTCATCCTCCATCTCCAAGATAGAAAGGGCCTGCGGGGTAAGGCCTCGAGCCACACCGTCAACAACCGGGTAAGAGCCGTGCGGGCTTTTTTCAACTGTCTGTATCGCCGGGGTTACACCGAGTGCCACCGGCTGGAACACTTGAAAGCTCCGAGTGTGCGTCAGAAGGAAATCGAGATACTGACGGACGAGGAGATTAAGGGGATGTTCTCCTCCATAAACCCCGATACCGCCATGGGGGCGAGGAATACGGCCATATTCTCGTTGATGCTGGATGCCGGCCTGAGGCTCTCAGAGGTCGTAACGCTGAAGCGGAATGACGTCCATCTTGATGAGAGGTACGTTAAGGTCCTTGGCAAGGGGGACAAGGAACGCATCGTCGCCTTCGGTGCCAATTGCCGAAGGGTGCTCACCAACTACGCTCACCACTTCCGTCTCGATAGCGAAGAGCAGGATGACGGTACCTTCTTCCTGACCATAGACGGGACATGCCTGACTCCCGATGGTCTGAGGTCCCTCACGGAGAGGCTCTCCAAGGCTGCCGGAGTAACTAGTACTACAGCCGCAGATAAATAAAGGGTAGAATTGAGGCAGTTAAGTGTTGATGAGGTGAGGCGGTGGCAGGGCACGGTGATGAGGTAGCGGAAGTAACGCGGTGGGCCGAGGGCATTGAGCAGGTGCACGAGTGCATCGGGGGAAGGTTCCGGCGGCCGGAGCCGCGCCGCCGGGTGCTGGACTATCTGCGGGGACTGCTCAGTCCGGTGGAACGCAAGAATGGCTGGCAACTGGCGGAGCAGGCGGGCGACGCCACTCCCGACGGGGTGCAGCGCCTGCTGTCCACCTACGTCTGGGACGCGGATCTGGTGCGCGACGATCTGACGGGTTACGTAGTGGAGCATCTGGCCGACGCTGAGGCAGTTCTGGTGGTGGACGAAACCGGCTTTCTTAAGAAGGGAGACAAGTCGGTTGGGGTGCAGCGTCAGTACAGCGGCACTGCGGGGCGGATCGAGAACTCTCAGATTGGAGTATTCTTGGCCTATGCCGCTTCCCGAGGGAGGACGCTGCTGGACCGGGAGTTGTACCTGCCCCAAGTATGGGCGGAGGACTGGGAACGTCGGCGGGAGGCCGGGGTGCCTGAGGATGTTTCCTTTCGAACCAAGCCGCAACTGGCGCAGTTGATGCTGGAGCGGGCGGTGGAATCGGGAGTCCCCTTCGACTGGGTTGCCGGAGATGAGGTCTACGGCAATGACCGCAACCTGCGGCTGTGGCTGGAGCGTGAGGGGCTGTCCCACGTGCTGGCCATCAAACGCAGCGAGAAGCTGTGGGCATTGACGGAAAAGGGTCCTCGTCAGGTAAGAGCCGATCGGCTGGCATGGCAGGAGCAACGCAACCGGGAGGCGATTCGAGTGGACTGGCGCTTCACCACCGAGGACGCCCGCATCAAGCTCAAGTCCCTCTACCCGTCAATACAATAGCGTCGGACTACTAGTATTACAACGACAGTTCACGGAGGGATGTTCCGCGCCGCCCGGAGGGCGGCGCGGCGTTTGGCGTGAGAGCGGCTGGCCCGATGGTTGCGTAACTGCTCCGCCTCCAGCAACCGCAGCAACTCCTCAGCACCCAACCGCTCCCGGGGCAGCATCTCGCGCACCACACGGTACACCTGCGGCCTGCTGACCCGGGGCATCTTTTTCCCCCCAAGCCTGTTGCAGGCTCAACAGGAAGGCCCCCGCCACCAGGCACAGCGCAATGTGATGATGCCAGCCCGCCCAGGTGCGGGTCTCGTACTCGTCCAGCCCCACGTCGCTCTTCTCCGTCTCGAACTCCGTCTCGATGCGCCACCTGGAACCGCCCACGTAGGCCAGCGTCTCCAGAGGAGTGTCCCCGGGAGCGTTGGACAGGTAGTAGCGGGGCTCGCTGCCGTCCAGGTTCCGGCGCCAGATGGCCCAGTGGATTTCGCCAGGCCTCCGCCGGCTGGTTGGCCGCACCCTTTGGGCACTGAACATATAAGTCCGCGGCCCCTGGGAACCCTGGGCCACCGTTATCTCCCGCCAGGCATCCTCCGGCAATTCAGCACCGCGCTCCGCCAGGGTGCGCCGCTGCCCGCTCCGCAGCCTGGGCTTGCGGGGACGCCCGAATCCCTGGTATGCCGGGCTGGTCCACTCGGGATCCACCGGCCAAAAAGTGAAGTTCCCCGGAACGTCCAGGACGTAACGCAGCCCCAAGGCCGCCAAGCCGTCCCGGAAGGACGGCGACATCCCGAAGGCGTCGTCCCCGGCCACCCATCCCGCCCTCAGATGGCCCCGCGCCAAGGCCCGCTGCAGCAGTTCCAGGGCCAACTCCGTCTTCGACCGGTACCGGCGCTTATCCTCCGGAACCCCAGCCGCCGCACAGCGGGCATCGTCCGATGTCCAACTCTCCGGCAGGTAGAGCCCCTGGTCCACCAGCGCCCGGCCCAAGGGACTGACATACGCCAAGAACATCCCTGCCTGGCAGTTGGCCACCTTGCCCAACCTGCCACAGTACTGCCGGGCCACCCCCGCCGACTTCAGCCCCTGCTTGGGGAAGTCGCTGCCGTCCAGCACCCACACCGCCTCAGAATGTCCCAGCCGGGGCGCCAGATACTCCTGGAGGCGTCCCATCACCGCGTCGTCATCCCAGGGGGCGGCGGTGAGGAAGCGCTGCATGGCCCGGGCCGGGACCCCCACTGATTCGGAGAGATTCTCGGCGTTGCACCGGTCCTGAGACTGCACCAGGAGGGCCCGGAGATAGTTCCGGCTGTGGTCCCGCGACTCCCTGCGCCCGAACAGCGGAGCGAAGAAGGAATGAAACTCGCCAAAGGCCTCGTACACCCGCTCAAATGCCGCCGCATCCATCTCCCAACCCCACCTTCCAAGCCTCCCTCAGCTAGCTGGTCACTTTATCACACCAACTGTCGTTGTAATACTAGAGGGTAACGCCCTGAAACTGCTCCCCTAGGCGCGACCGCCACATACCATCAAAGAAGGGCTGGTCCTGTGAGAAGGCCAGCCCTTCTTTGCGTCTGTGGTGCTGGTCAGGCGCAAGAACATCTGTCGGTCCCAACCCTCCGACATGGATACCAGCAAACACGGAATACAGACCGAATTGTAAGGAGAAAACAAGATGATGAACCCAGGAACTCACGAACCCCTCTGCAGATACAGGCAAGCACCTTTGCATGGTGCAACCGCCAACTATGACCCAGCATCTTGGCCTAGTTCAAGATGCTGTATATCGATCGCCGGCAATACCGTCATCCCCACACCCGAAGGCTGGATCACCCTTGAGTCAGTTGAGCCGGGCCAGCAGGTCTTTGACGAGCTGGGACGGAAGTGCTCCGCGAAATGGACCAAGAATGGAATGCAGAAACTCACCTATAAGATCAGATTCGACGACGAGTCCAGCATTCAAGTCGGTGCAAGCCACCCGTGGATGACCCTGACCCATGGGGCCCGGGCCCAGATCAGCCAGAATAAGAACTTGTTCGCCCAGTGGAGTTCCGGCATCTTCCCATATACCACTCAGGAGTTGCGGGACTCCCTCACATGCCTGTCAGGTGATCAAGACTGCGAATGCACTCCATTCCATTGGCTCACGTCTGCAAATGCCCGAACGAGAACTCGCAATACACCCGTATGTCCTAGGCCTTTGGCTGGGAGACGGATCCTCAGATGCTGCCATCATCACCTGCTCGAGGGACGACGAGCCGCACTATCGGGAGAGAATGAGGGAAATAGGGGAAAATTGGAAAATCTCGCGACGCTCAGGCAATGTACTCCATTGCACTTTGGCAGGTGAACCCGCCCCTCGACTTCGGACCCGGCTGGGGCAACTGGGTGTTCTAGGACACAAGCATGTGCCGCCCTCATATCTGCGGGCAAGCGAGGCCCAGAGGGTGGAACTCCTCAGGGGACTGATGGACTCCGACGGGCACATCTACGCAACTGGGCGGGCGGAGTTCACGTCGACCGTGGAACAGTTGGCAGAAGGGACCCTAGAGTTAATTTTGTCCCTGGGGATGAAGGGGACCCTCCGGCGAAGCGACGCTTCGGCCCACCAAACGAGGAGCCAGGACGCCTTCCGCGTTCAATTCAGCCCCACGTTATGCGTTACGTCTCTCCCGCGCAAGGCGGAGACAGCGGTTGAACATATCCAAAGAAGGGCCGGGAAAAGGCTCTCCAAGGTGAGGCAGCGTTACATCAAGGCTGTTCAGGATGCTGGACCTGCGCAAGTCACATGCCTTGCAGTGGATTCCCCATCGGGAATGGTGGTGGTGGGACAACAGATGCTTCCGGTAAGAACGGCACACGGATGGCTTCTATGACGGGATGGTGCCCCGGGACAAAACCCCACTAACGAGTAGCCTCCGGAAACGTGGCTCCGCTAACGGCGGGGCCTCATTCCTTGTCTCTCGCGGTCCCTGCTAACAGCCTCAAGAAAAGGTTTTGTCGCTTGGAGCACCCTGCAACAGGGCCGCGCCGTTGCCGGATGGGGCTGCCGGTGGATCCGTCTCATCCTCAATCTCCTTATCCCCTGTCCCTACAACCGCCCGTTTTTCTTTCACCTTCGCCGAAGCGACTCTCCCTGCTGTTTGTATCCTGGAGAGGAGAGGCCAATATCCTTGTCCCGACTAATCGAAAACCCTGTGTCAATAACGAGGTCTATCCTCCTAGTGGGACAACTATCAGGCAGGGTTTCTCGTCCAGACAAATACATCTCAAATGCGGAAAGATGCCCGACTTGCAGGTTCGAATTCTTCGCTTTTGGAGCAGCTGGCGAGGTCATGGGCGAATTGCCTGGTTTCTGACCGTGGACTGGCCAAGGAGTAGGTCCGACGAGAGACCCTAAGGAGCAGATGTCATCAGGGCAAATTACCACCAGACCGAATTCGGCGCCATACTCAAGCGGCTCAGAGAGCGTACCGGGAAAAGCAGGTATTTTCTGGCGCAATTCACCGGCCTCAACGAGGCATACCTACTGCGGCTGGAAACCGGGGAGCGTCAGCACCCCTCGCGGGACGTGGTGGTGAAACTGGGGATGGCCTTGGTCGCGAATACATCCGAGGTCAGCATGCACGACGTGAACGAACTGCTTCTCTCAGCAAACTACTCACCACTGCGAGGTCGCGGAGAATACTTCCCTTCCTGCTGAAGGAAGGAGGACGGAGGTTGGCGTTCACCGCCCTATTTCTTGTTTGCCTTTCCTCTCTTCTGAGTTGGCATCCCGGCGTTGGGGTATATCTTGCCTTGCCAACCATCGCCATTGAAGCTGTGGCGATATCGCCGGGTGCCCCGCATTTCGAACCTGTCCAATGGAGAGTACTCTTGGCTGGCCTGGGCAGCCATACGGTTTGCGATGTGAACATACCGCAGAACCATGTCCAACGTGGTGTGGCCCAGGTTCTGCTGCAACAGGAATACGTTTCCGCCGTTCAGCAGAAACTTGGTTGCATAGGTATGCCTCATGAGATGGGGATGCAGCCTAGTATTACAACGACAGTTCACGGAGGGATGTTCCGCGCCGCCCTCCGGGCGTCTCGGCGTTTGGCGTGAGAGCGGCTGGCCCGATGGTTGCGTAACTGCTCCGCCTCCAGCAACCGCAGCAACTCCTCAGCACCCAACCGCTCCCGGGGCAGCATCTCGCGCACCACACGGTACACCTGCGGCCTGCTGACCCGGGGCATCTTTTTCCCCCCAAGCCTGTTGCAGGCTCAACAGGAAGGCCCCCGCCACCAGGCACAGCGCAATGTGATGATGCCAGCCCGCCCAGGTGCGGGTCTCGTACTCGTCCAGCCCCACGTCGCTCTTCTCCGTCTCGAACTCCGTCTCGATGCGCCACCTGGAACCGCCCACGTAGGCCAGCGTCTCCAGAGGAGTGTCCCCGGGAGCGTTGGACAGGTAGTAGCGGGGCTCGCTGCCGTCCAGGTTCCGGCGCCAGATGGCCCAGTGGATTTCGCCAGGCCTCCGCCGGCTGGTTGGCCGCACCCTTTGGGCACTGAACATATAAGTCCGCGGCCCCTGGGAACCCTGGGCCACCGTTATCTCCCGCCAGGCATCCTCCGGCAATTCAGCACCGCGCTCCGCCAGGGTGCGTCGCTGCCCGCTCCGCAGCCTGGGCTTGCGGGGACGCCCGAATCCCTGGTATGCCGGGCTGGTCCACTCGGGATCCACCGGCCAAAAAGTGAAGTTCCCCGGAACGTCCAGGACGTAACGCAGCCCCAAGGCCGCCAAGCCGTCCCGGAAGGACGGCGACATCCCGAAGGCGTCGTCCCCGGCCACCCATCCCGCCCTCAGATGGCCCCGCGCCAAGGCCCGCTGCAGCAGTTCCAGGGCCAACTCCGTCTTCGACCGGTACCGGCGCTTATCCTCCGGAACCCCAGCCGCCGCACAGCGGGCATCGTCCGATGTCCAACTCTCCGGCAGGTAGAGCCCCTGGTCCACCAGCGCCCGGCCCAAGGGACTGACATACGCCAAGAACATCCCTGCCTGGCAGTTGGCCACCTTGCCCAACCTGCCACAGTACTGCCGGGCCACCCCCGCCGACTTCAGCCCCTGCTTGGGGAAGTCGCTGCCGTCCAGCACCCACACCGCCTCAGAATGTCCCAGCCGGGGCGCCAGATACTCCTGGAGGCGTCCCATCACCGCGTCGTCATCCCAGGGGGCGGCGGTGAGGAAGCGCTGCATGGCCCGGGCCGGGACCCCCACTGATTCGGAGAGATTCTCGGCGTTGCGCCGGTCCTGAGACTGCACCAGGAGGGCCCGGAGATAGTTCCGGCTGTGGTCCCGCGACTCCCTGCGCCCGAACAGCGGAGCGAAGAAGGAATGAAACTCGCCAAAGGCCTCGTACACCCGCTCAAATGCCGCCGCATCCATCTCCCAACCCCACCTTCCAAGCCTCCCTCAGCTAGCTGGTCACTTTATCACACCAACTGTCGTTGTAATACTAGTAGTCTGCCGCTATTGTATTGACGGGTAGAGGGACTTGAGCTTGATACGGGCTTCCTGAGTGGTGAAGCGCCAGTCCACTCGAATCGCCTCCCGGTTGCGTTGCTCCTGCCATGCTCCGGTTTCCTGTGCCAGAACTCCCTGGCTGGGTATCCGGCGGTCCAGGGACTGCCGCGCCAGCACCCCCAGTTCTATCTCGGCTATATTCAGCCAACTCCCGTGCTTCGGCGTGTAGTGTATCTCCAGCCGTTCGCCGATGCGCCGCGCCTCCGCCGGCTCGAAGGCCTCGTACAGGGACGACGGGTGGTGGGTGTTGAGGTTGTCCATCACCAGCACTATCCGCTCCCTGTTGGGGTAGTCCTCATCCACCAGTTTCCGCACCACCTCCGCCCAGTCGGTCCTGGTGCGCCGGTCCGTAACCTCCACCCGCCGCCATCCCTCCAAGGGCGCGAACAGCATGAACAGGTTGCTCACCCCGTTTCGCTGGTACTCGTAATCGTAGGCCCTGGCTGCCCCGGGCCGCGGCGGGAGGGGCGTACGGGTCTCCTGCACCAGTTGCTTGCTGGTCTCGTCCAAGCACACCAAGACCTCATTGTCTTGGTACTCACGATGATAGACCTCCAGCACGTCCTCCATGGCGCACACGAATTCGGCATTGCTCTGAGGCGGGAGGCACCAGCACTCCTTCAGCCAAGGCTTGAGTTCGTTTTTTTCAGAGTCCGGCGCACCGTCTCCGGGCTGATGCTGTCCACAATCTCCCGCTCCACCAATCCGTCGGCCAGCATCTGCATGGTCCAGCTGACCCGCCCCTCCGGCGGCTGGGAGATGGCCATGGCAATCAGATGGGCCTCACCCTGGCCATCGAGCTTCCTCTGACGGCGACGCAGTTGCTCCCTGCGTCCCAGGGCCGCGTCAACCCCCTCCTCCACGCACCGGCGGCGCACCCGCTCCACCGTGGCGGTGCCCACCTTGAGGGCCCGGGAAATCTCCTGGTCCATCATCGGTCCGCCAGACTGGTTCTCATCGCTGAGCAGGAGGATGCGCGCGTGAGTCTGCTTATAGGCCGCAGCCCGGCCCTTGGACACCAATGCCTTCAGTTCCTCCTGTTCCTCCCCAGTCAGTCCCACGCGGTATTTCTTGACCATCACATCCACCCCGCTCACACTCCTCTTCCTTTAGCCACCACTTCCCTGCATCTTAACATCCATCATTTCAATGATGGTCGTATACTAGTACGTCTGCCACTCCCTGCTGAAGAAGGGCAGCGGGACCTGCGAGACTCCCAGACTCAACGCCAAGTCCTTCGAGGGGCTGATCATCAGCGAGATACGGGAGAACGTCCTGACCAAGTCCAACATCCGCGACTTGGTGAGGCTGGTGGACGAGGAGATGGACGGGGTCGCCCGGGAGCAGCGTCAGAAGCTGGAGACCATCGAGGCCGAGCTTGAGGAGGTCAAGCGGCGGCTGGGACGCATCTGGCAGTTCGTCGAGACCACCGACATCGAGACCGCCGACGCCGCCGACCGCATCAGGGAGCACCGGGAGCGTCAGGGGCAATTGGAAACCGCCGCCCAGGATGCCAGGGCGATGCTGGCCGACCGGCGGTTGATGCTGGACAGCGCCGACACCATCGCCGCCTTCGCCAAGGAGATGAGCGAATTCCTGAAGACCAGCGAGTTGACCGAGACCAAAGCCTTCGTCCGGTCATTCGTTAAGGAGGTCGTGGTCCGGCCCGGCAAGGCCGAAATTGTCTACACGATACCCACGCCGGAGCACAGTCCCATCGGGGGAGCGGATGCCTCGGAGATCGCCCTGAACGGGGGAGTTATGAATTCGGTACGTTCTGGTGGGCCTGGATGGACTCGAACCAACGACCTCGGTCTTATCAGGACCGCGCTCTAACCACCTGAGCTACAGGCCCACGGGGGCAGCGCTGCTCCGCTATGTCCGGGCGGACTCCAAAAAGCAATAGAAGCACTATCGGTCAATTATATCCGCCGCTTGCAGGCCCGACAAGTCTCTCGCTCCGGCCGAAGGGCGATACCTGACGAATCTGCACAACGTGAGATAGAGTGTAGCGCAGCACGGCCAATGGACAACTGCGCTTACACGAATCCACCACGGCAACCGAATCAAGAGACTGCTTTTTAACCCTTCAAGAAAACTATGAGGAGTAGCCCCATGGCAGACGAGTCCGTCAAATTCACCACCTCGGGCAGCGTGGGCATCATCACCCTCGACCGCCCCGAAACCCGCAACGCCCTTACACTCGAAATGATCGGCCAGTTGGGGCGGGCCGTGGAGCAATCCGCTTCGCCCAACGTGAGGGCCGTGCTGCTGACCGGCGCAGGCGGGGCCTTCTGCGCCGGAGCCGACGTCCGGCAGTTGGTGCAGACGCTCGAGCGGAGCGGGCCGGACGGCATTTCTCAGGCCATCCGCGAGCTGGCCGACGCCCTGCACAACCAGGTCGTGCTGCCTCTGCGGCGGCTGCCCAAGCCGGTGGTTGCGGGCATCAACGGAGCGGCGGCGGGCGCGGGGTTCAGCCTGACCCTGGCCGCCGACCTGCGGGTGGCTGCGCAAGGAGCCCGCTTCCTCATGGCCTACGCCAACATTGGCGCACCCGCCGACGGCGGCTCCACCTGGCTGCTGCCCCGTCTGCTGGGTTCCGGGCGGGCCATTGAGCTGTACCTGGCCAGCCAGCCCATCAGCGCTCCCAGGGCCCTCGAGCTGGGGCTGGTGTCGCAGGTCTGCCCCGACGCCGAGCTGGATCGCCACGCGCTGGAGACTGCCACCCGCCTAGCCGAGGGTCCCACCATAGCCTACGGCCGCGTCAAGGAACTCTACGAGCGCTCGTGGGATTCCACTTTGGAGGATCAGCTCGACGCCGAGACCGAGGCCTTCTCCAAAACAGCCTTGACTCGCGACTTCCAAGAGGGCATCCAAGCCTTCGCGGGCCGTCGGCAACCCTGGTTCCAAGGGGTGTGAGTAGCCTGGTTCTGTCAGGGGCGAGTAGCTTTGCCGCGAGCGCATTGCAGCAGGAGCGGCAAAATATGCTCGCTCGCCTTTTCCAAGGTAAACCCTACCGGGTCACCCTCGGCGTCGAGATGAGCTACACAGTGCTCGATAACGGTTTCGCTGTAGCTGACCGGAACACTGTTGCACAAGGAAAGCGTATCTGATTCTTGGTCGAAGGAAATCGTCAAATCTGCTTCAATGTCGAATTTAGAAAATTTTTCAGGACACAGGTAGGGCAGAAACAGGTCGGCGGCGTCCAGAAATTCAAAGCCAACGCACCGGCCTTGTTTATCAAAATCGGCCATTAAATCGTAGGCAATGGCCGCAGATTCTTCGTAACCCCGTTCCGTAGACAGAGAAAGTATGTCGAGTTCGCTATCGTATGCGTAGGGCGTAGGGTTCTTTGTCATACTCTCCTTCGCCGTCTGCGCTCGTTCCTGTCCGGCATGGCCGAAACCACAACAGGAGGGACGGCAGTCTCATCTACAATTACCTTCAAATAGTTTCCGCTATTTCCCAAATCGGGGAACCAACGCCAATAATTGGTGCGTCCATACCCGCCGGGAGCCGTTCGCTCCGGGTCAAGTATGGCTTGCCTGATGCTCTGTATTGTAATTTGACCAATCCTATCAGGGTGCTCTCTCCAGATATGTCCGGTTACCCGGTACGGCTGGCCCTCGATCTCAAAAGTCATTTTACCGCAGGTGCGCCACCGTCACGCCGTCCCCGCCGGGGCCCTCCCCATCGACGGCGGTGGAGACCAGCGGGTGGTCCACCAAGTACTCCCGTATGGCGCGGCGCAGGGCGCCGGTGCCCTTTCCGTGGATGATGCGGATCAACCCCACGCCGTCCAGGGCCGCGTCGTTCAGAGCGGTGTCCACGCGGGCCACGGCCTCGTCGACGCGCAGGCCGCGCAGGTCCATCTCGGGATCGGGGCGGCGCGGCGCGGCGGCGCGACTCTGGGCGCGGTCCAGGTATACGCCCTGCCGCGCCGCCGCGGGATGGCCCTCGGCCAGGCTCTGCAGTTGGTAAACGGGAATCTTGGCCCGCATCGTTCCCAGCAGCACCTCGACCCGCTGCGCCTGTCCTGAACCTGCCGACAGGTCGGGCGGCGAGATTATCTCGACTGGTTGGCTGATGCCGCGAACGTAGACGCGGTCGCCGCTCTTGAGAAGCTCCTGCCAAGGCGTCTGCTTGATCTCGATGGGCTGCCAGTTGGCGGCGTCCAGTTCCCGCTGCACCTCTCGCAGAGTACGCTGCTGTTCGCGAAATTCCGACTGCTGTTCCTGATGCGAGGGCGCCCCACGTTCACCGCTGCGGAGCGCGGGACCAGCCCCGACGCTTGGGGTCACCGCCCTCGCCGCCAGCTCCATCGAACGCTCGGCCCGCTGCAGTCTGTCCAGAATACCGCCGGTCCTCAGCTGCAGTTCGCGGCGGGCTTCCTCAACCAGTTCGGTCTTGGTGGCCTCCACCGACCCCAGTTGCTCCTCCAGCTCCTGCCGCATCCTGACGGAGGTCAAGCGTGACGTTTCCGCTTCCTCCTTGAGAGCTTCCACTGTGCGGCGTTCCTGCTGCAACTCTCGCAGCAGCGTTTCAGTGGCCTGCTCCACCGGCGAAATGCCGGTGCTGGCGTCGTCGATAATCTCCTGGGGCAGGCCCAGGCGTGCCGCGATAGTCAGGGCATAGCTGCGGCCCGGCAGTCCGACTGTCAGCTGGTACGTGGGAGCCAGCGTCACGGGATCAAGATCAACGCTGGCGTTGAGCATCCCTGGGTGCTCCTGCACCGTGCGGGCCACGCCGCGTTGGTGCGTGGTGCCAATCAGGAAGACGCCCATCCGCTGGAAATACCGCAGCACGGCGCTGGCCAGGGCCGCACCCTCTTCGGGGTCGGTGCTGGTGCCCAACTCGTCCACCAGCACCAGCGAGCGGCCGGTGGCCCGGCGCATGATGTTCAGCAGGTTGGTGATGTGGGAACTGAACGTCGAGAGGGACTGCTGGATACTCTGCTGGTCCCCGATGTCGGCATAGACACCGTCGAATCCGGGGAAGCGGGCCTCCTCGGCAGGGATGTGCAGCCCGGCGTGCGCCATCATCGCCAGCAGTCCGACGGTCTTCAGGGCCACGGTCTTGCCTCCGGCGTTGGGCCCAGTGACGAGCAATACCCCGCGCTCCTCCTCCAGGGTCAAGCTGATGGGCACCACGTCGCCCGACAGCAGAGGATGGCGGGCGCGGCTCAGACGCAGGTGGCGGGGCGGGGCCTCCTGCGTTTCCGCCCCACTGTTACCGACCGCGTCTCCCACCACCGGCGGCGTGGCCCGCAGGGCCGACGAGTAGCGGGCCTTGGCCACGTCCAAGTCCAGCCGCGCCACGATGTCCAGCGTCAGCAGCAGGTCCTCGCCGGTCTCGCCTACCCGGGCGGAAAGCTGCCGCAGCACTCGCTCGACCTCGCGCTCCTCCGCCAGCCGGGCCTCGCGCCAGCGGTTGCCCATGTCCACCGCCGCCATCGGCTCCACGAACACCGTCGCGCCGCTGTCGGAAACGTCGTGGACAATCCCCGCGACCCGGTAGCGCATCTCCGTCTTTATCAGCAGCACCATGCGCCCGTTGCGCTGGGTGATGAGGGGCTCCTGCACCACCTCCGCCCGCTGGAACCGGCGCAGGTTGCGCTCCATGATGTCGTTGAGACGACTCTGCGCCTGCCGCGACTCGGCGCGAAGTCTCCCCAGCAGCGGGCTGGCATAGTCCACGACTTCCCCTGCCGGGCTGATGGCTGCCCCGATTTCCCTGTCGAGATGTCCCAACTCCGGGATGTTGCTGGCCAGGCTGGACAGCAGCGGCAGGTTCTCTTGGTTGATCAGCTCCTCGCGGTCGTAGCGGGCGGCGCGCACGAAGGCCCGGATGGCATAGAGCTCATCGCCCCGCAGCAGGCCTCCCAGCACGGCGTGGTTGATCAGCCCCCGGATGTCCTGCTCCGGCCCGAACTCCAGCGAGCCGCCGTCGTCGACGTAGCGGCGGGCCTCGGTGGTCTCCTGCTGTCGGGTTGCCACCTCCAGCAGATCGGCAGACGGTTCAAGGGCAGCTACCCTTTCGCGTCCCAGCTCCGTGCGGGCATATCCCGCCAGCCGCGTCAGCACCTGGTCAAACTCCAGCAACCGCCCTGCCTGCTCGAACCCGTCCAGCGTCATCCAACAATCTCCATAATTACAAGGTCATCAAACCCCGAGTGCGCCAAGTACCCCGACGGAGTTGAGTAAATTTCTTGAAAAATCTTTGCGATGTCGGCGATCTCGGCGGTTAATCGAATTCCAGTTCCCACACCCGGCTTTCGGTCAGCATCGCGGCGACCTGCGGCAGAGTATCACGTTTCGGGTCCCGGATGTTCAGCCGCCGTTTCAGCGTAATGGGCTGCAACGACGCCAAGGCCGGGCATTGTTTGACCAGACCGTTCAGCGTGAATCGTTCGCCCCCCAGCACCAGGTAGTCTAACTGCGCCGCGGGAGGGGCGAGCCGGGCGCGGGCCTCCTCGCAGACCTTGTCATATAGCCGCTTGATCTGCCCTTCACGCACTCTCGTGTAGCGCAGCTGCGACGTCCCGCCCGCGTGGTGCTTTCCCTTCACATAGCGGGAATCGGTCTTGGACTCCAGCAACTCCCCGCCACGAAAAACGGCGACCGAAAACCGCCCCAGCCGCACCAGTGCCACACCGACAGTGAAGTCGGCGTTCAAGAGCAGTCGCAGCGGCCCATCGTCCCAGTCCGTGGTGAGGAACGTTTCGGTCACCGGGAACGGTGGGGCGATGAGCAACCCGCGCCCTCCGGCTCTCAGACCCACCAGCCCGCAGCCGTCCCGCAGTGCCGCCTCTTCAAGCTCCGAGACGTGCAGAGCCCAGCCCGTTGCGGCCAGCGCCCGCGGGTCCGGCGTGTCCCCCGGCGCCAGATACAGCGACGACGCGGCCTCCGCATCCGCACCCAGTTCGTCCAGCAGGTGCCGCAATCGTGCCGCGGAAACAGCCTGGCCCGTCAATCTCTGTCTGTTGTCAGTATGCGAAGCCATACAAGACGATTGTAGCATCGCCGACGCTCGGCCCGCCGGGTATAATCTCCCGCGACGCCCCAATCCCGCCAGCCCGCAGGCGGCCGGGATGATGCGAGGGAACGGAGGTGCATTTGACTCCTCAAGAGAGAGAATCCATCCAGCAGCGGCGTGACGCGGCCCTGCAGCGCCTCGACGAAGGCCATCAGATACTGCTGCGCTCCCTAGAGGGGCTGGAAGCTGAGGAGGCCTTCCTCGGCCAGCGCTGGTCGGTGCGCGACGTGCTGCTGCACCTGGACTCGGAGCGCTACGTGGACGCGCTGGAGAAGATCGCCCTGGGCGAGATGGACATGCTCCCGCCCTTTTCCAGCCGCGACGAGCATTTCCGCCAAGAACTGGAGCACCAAGAGGACACCCACCGCCGTTTCCGCGCCCTGCTGACCGAGCTTGCGCCGGAGCAGTTGGCGCGCCCGGCGACTCCGCCCAACCCTGAGAACTCCTTCCCCGGTCTCACCCTTTTGGAATTGCAGGAGCGCACTTCAGGCCACGAAGCCAGCCACGCCCGCCAGATTGACCTCACCCGCCAGTTCGTCGCCGCCTTCCGCTCCCAGGAGCGCGCCCTGAACATCGCCGCCCTCGGCGATGGCGACCCGTCCCGCCTCTCGCAGGAGGTCAAGGACCTGCTCAACATGGCCGACTATGTGGCGGGCGAGCCGGAGGCGCTGGCTGCAATCGGCCACATCATGCGCGGCGTACAGCACACAATCCACCCCGGCAACCGCGAGGAAATGGTCAACCGCACCGCCCGCGACACCCGCGAGGGCCTGTGGGCCATGGTCTGCGTATTGGGCGACGGCGGTGATGACGACGCAACGGTGGTCCTGGCTCGCCAGCACGCAGAAGCGGTGGTGGTACACCGGCCGGAGGGGTAGCGGAGGGCTTCGTCCCGCATAGTCCCCTCTCCCTCCGGGGAAGGGTTGGAGCCGGGGCGCCTCCAGCCTCGCCGCATGCCTGTGTTCCGGATATTGGATTTCCTACCGGCGTAACGTTGAATCCTGCGGACAGGCATACAGTCATATCTTCCCTTTGGGTTATCATTCTTGCCCGCTTGTAATACAATCGCCGAAAGGAACGTCGGATTATCCAATTGACTGATGCCACGAGGGGAGGAACAACAGCATGGTCATTGCAAACGTTGACTCGCTGGTCGACATCGACCGGGGCCTGATCAGCCCCCGGATTTTCAGCGACCAAGACATCTACCAAGATGAACTGGAGCAGATCTTCGCCCGCTGCTGGCTGTTTCTCTGCCACGAGACCCAGATCCCCAACCCCGGCGACTTCATCACCACCTACATGGGTGAGGATCCGGTGCTGGTCACCCGCGACCGGCAGGGCAAAGTCAACGCCTTCCTGAACATCTGCCGCCACCGCGGCAACCGGCTCTGCCGCGCCAGCGACGGCAACGCCGGAGCCTTCATCTGCGCCTACCACGGCTGGGCCTACAACGCCGACGGCAATCTCCAAGCCGTGCCCAACCTGCAGGACGCTTACTACAACGAGCTCGACCAGTCCAAGTGGGGCCTCATTCCGGTGGCCCAGTTGCAGAGCTACAAGGGACTGCTGTTCGCCACTTTCGACCCCAGCGCTCCCCCGCTGCTGGACTACCTCGGCCCCATGGTCTGGTACCTCGATGCTTTCTTCGACCGCCGGGAGGGCGGCATCGAGGTCATCGGCGGCGTCCACAAGTGGGTCGTACCCTGCAACTGGAAGATGCCCGCCGAGAACTTCATCGGCGACGCCTACCATGTTCAATGGTCGCACCTGTCTCCCATCAAGGCCGGTTTCAGTGTCGGCGTCACCGCCCAGCCAATCAAGGGCGGTGGCCCGGTTTCAATGGGCAACGGCCACGGGATGATCACCGTAGCCGCTGGCAATACCGGTGCCCCGACCCAGCTTCTCAGGGACTATGAGCAGGAGACCCTCCCCGAAACCGAGGCCCGCCTCGGTCCTCGCGCCAAGCAGCTCAACCCCGTTGTTGGCACCGTATTCCCCAACTTCTCCATTGTCCGCGGCAGTTCCACCTCCTTCCGGGTCTGGCACCCCAAGGGGCCGGACAGCATCGAAATCTGGTCGTGGGCCTTCGCCGATCGTGCTGCGCCTCCCCAAGTCAAGGAGGATATTCGGCTGACCGCCATCCGGGGGTTCAGTCCATCCGGCACCTTCGAGCAGGACGACATGGACAACTGGCAGGAGTGCACCGTTACCAGCCGCGGGGTGGTGGCCCGCCGCCAGATGCTCAACTACCAGATGGGCCTCGGCCACGAGAATTACAACAAGAACTACGAAGCCCTGGCCAGCGATTTCCGGTACAGCGACGTCAACCAGCGCCAGTTCTACAAGCGCTGGAGCGACCTGATGGCCGCCCGGAACTGGTCCGACCTGTAATCAGTGGGGCGCACAACCGTGCGCCCTGACATCTGAGGGACTTTATGAGTAATCCTTAATCTCCGTGTCCTCTGTGTTTAATTCCCTGGGTCAGTAAGAGGAGGGGTTCATGGTTGCACAAATGGCCGCCCTGGTTGATACCGACAACGGCGTGATCAACCCCAGCATCTTCAGCGACGATGAAATCTATCAGCAGGAACTGGAGCAGATTTTCGCCCGCTGCTGGTTGCTCCTGTGCCACGAGACGCAGATCCCCAACCCCGGAGACTTCCTCACCACCTACATGGGCGAGGACCCGGTGCTGGTGGTCCGAGACCGGGCCGGCAAGGTCGGGGCCTTCCTGAACATCTGTCGCCACCGGGGCAACCGGCTCTGCCGTGCCAGCGACGGCAACGCCGCCGCCTTCATCTGCGCCTACCACGGCTGGGCCTACAGCAACGACGGCAATCTCCAAGCCGTCCCCAACCTCCAGGACGCCTACTACAACGAGCTGGACCAGTCGAAGTGGGGCCTCATACCGGTGGCCCAGCTCGACACCTACAAGGGCCTGGTATTCGCCACCTTCGATCGCGACGCGCCACCCCTGCTCGACTACCTCGGCGACGCCACCTGGTACCTCGACGTGTTTTTCGACCGCCGCGAGGGCGGCGTCGAGGTCATCGGCGGGATGCACAAGTGGACCATCCCCGCCAACTGGAAGATGCCCGCCGAGAATTTCTGCGGCGACGGTTACCACACCGGTTGGAGCCACCTGTCCGCGGCGACCACCGGCTTCGGCGGCGACTTCCGCTCCCGCCCCTCCGGCGAGGGCGCCGTGGTTTCGCCCGGCAACGGCCACTGCATCGTCGGCCTCGGCCCCGACGACCCCTCCGACCCGGCAGTGCCGGAGATCCTGGCCTACGAGGACGAGATTCGCGACGAGGTTGCCAAGCGTCTGGGCGAACGTCTGCGCCTGATCCGGCCCCACGCCGGCACCATCTTCCCCAACCTTTCCCTGTTGCGCAGCATCGCCCGCACCTTCCGCCTCTGGCAGCCCAAGGGGCCGGGAAAGACCGAGATTAATTCGGCAGTCTACGTCGACAGGGCCGCGCCTCCCGAGGTCAAGGAGGCCTTCCGCCTCACCGCCATCCGCACCTTCGGACCGTCCGGGGCTTTCGAACAGGACGACATGGACAACTGGGAGGGCTGCAGCATGGCCGGCCGAGGCGTGGTCTCCCGCCGCCACGACCTGAACATCAGCATGGGCCTCGGCCACGCCAGTTACGACGAGGGCCTACTTGGCGTGGCCAGCGATTACCGGCTCAGCGAAAACAATCACCGCGCCTTCTACCGCCGCTGGAGCCAGCTCATGGACTCCCAGGGCTGGCCGACATAAACGCACCCTGGTCGCCAATCCCGCTGTTGCGGGAATCCAATGTTATTAGTGAGAGCCTGAAATGCGAGACGACACAATCCGCGAGGTCGAGCAGTTCATGTACCGCGAGGCCAGGCTGTTGGACTCCCGCAAACTCCACGACTGGCTGGACCTGCTAACCGACGACGTGCGGTACTGGATGCCCATGCGGTCCAACCGCTACCCGGCATACAGCAAGGCCATCTCCATCCTCGATGGCTCACGGTACGAGGAAGGCGAGCACTCCCGGGAAGACGAGCTGGCCATCATGGACGAGGACAAGGACTCGCTGACCCGCCGCATAGCCCGGCTGGACTCGGGCATGGCCTGGGCCGAGGACCCGCCGTCCCGCACCCGCCACTTTGTTTCCAACATCGAGGTCGAGCCAGGCCCGCGCGATTCCGAGCTGCGGGTCTACTCCAACTTCATCATGTACCGCACCCGGGGCGAGACCGAAGAGGACTTCTACGTGGGCAGCCGCGAAGACGTACTCCGCCGCGAGGGCGGCCAACTCAAGGTAGCCTACCGCAAAGTGGTCCTCGACCAGACCGTCCTCCTCGCCAAAAACGTAAGCAACTTCTTCTGAGGAACTGGTGATACTGGTTCTGCGGCACCCGCTGCAAACGTAGTGGCGAGTCCTGCAACGTCCCCGCCAGGCGCTCCAGAATGGGTTGCAAGCCGCCTTCCGGGTCATACCTGGCCCTCAGATAAACCGGCTCATGCTCCCGGCGACCAAACGGTGTGCCGTTGCCAGCACCGCGATAAGCACTGGCGATTGCTCAAGTAGACTGAACTGCCGGCCACCAGGGCCACGCAGCCACAGGACCGAAATCCGGTGAGAAACCAATAGATCCCTGTGTTGCGAAGATGCCTTCCAGTCTTGGTTAATCCATACGGCGCGATGGCCGGCCTTGCCACCTAAGTAGGGAATAATCTCCGCATCATTCAGCGGATTTACCGACAAATCTCGTCCTGACCATTCGTCCCAAACCGTCGTGATGGGGTATCCGGTTGCCAGAGATACTTTAGGGGCAGCATTTCTGCTCATCGACTCGTCGAACAGGAAAAATGGCTCAGATATCGATGTCATCGATTGCCGCAAGCCGTTTTTCCCAGGCCACAGCGTCATAAACCTGCTCTTCGGTCAGGACATAGCCGTCCATTGTTTCCTCCAGGCTGTCCCCCCCTTCAAGGCAATCCCTGATAATCGCCGGCCAGATCCGCCTTCGGGAAATACTGGGCCTACCGGATATAATCCTTCCGTCAATTACAATGTTTCGCGTTGCGTGCCAAGCAAAGGCCATCCCCGACTCGTCGAACTCCAGGCCATCGGCATTTTCTGCCAGCCACTCCTCAAGAAAATCCAACGCTTCCGGTCCGTGCTTCGACTCGGCGACCAGCGCTGAGAAGCGGGGGAATGCCGGGGATTCGGCGCGCCAAATCGGTTTACTGGCCAAGGGCCACAGAACGCCCAACTCATCTATCAGTAACTTTTCAGCCCGGCTCAGCGTCCCGATGCTGACTCCCCTGGTCCAGAGCAAAAAGACAATCCGCATCGAAATAAGGGCTTCAAAGGTGGTGAATCTCTCTGGAAACGATAGCCTGTCATCGAATCGCCCATGCTGAATCACCCTGTCATCAACCCAATGCAGCAACCGCCACTGGAAATCCTGTTGAAAAGCCCCAGTGACACCGGGCAGCGGATGGGTGGCCAGGATTATCCGCGCGGCCTCGGGAATGGTATAAATTCCGTGGGATTGGGGGGGGCCTTCTTTACTGTGCATTGCCATACCTCTCGCAACTAAAGGTTACACCACCGCAGTGGCGCCCTCAATTGCCCCCATACCACGCATTTGCTACACTAGCGACAGACTGCCCCCACCGCGATGGAACCCAAACATTGCAGGAGAACGCCGCGATGATATACGAAGTCCGCACCTACACGCTCAAACCCGGTAGCGTGCCCACCTTCGAGGAAAACTTCGCCAAGGGTCTGCCTCACAGGCAGAAGTACTCGCCCCTCGCCGCCTTCTGGCACACCGAGATCGGCCCCCTGAACCAAGTCATCCACGTCTGGCCCTACGAGAGCCTGGACGAGCGCACCCGCATCCGCGCCGAGGCCGCCCAGGACCCCAACTGGCCTCCCATCAACGACCCCGACATGTACGTCAAGATGGAGTCAGAGATCTTCATCCCTGCGCCGTTCATGCGACCGCTGGGCGGAGACCAAGAGCTGGGCAACGTCTACGAGATGCGCTCCTACACCTACAAGACCGGCGCCATGGGCGAGGTCCTCAAGCGCTGGGAAGCCGCTGTCCCCCACCGCGAGGAGCATTCCCCGCTGGCCGCCGCTTGGTACACCGAGCTGGGCGGGCTGAACAAGTGGGTCCATATCTGGCCCTACAAGGACCTCGAAGAGCGCAACAAGATCCGCGAAGAGGCGGTCAAGTCCCCGCATTGGCCGCCGCCCACCCGCGAGTTTCTGCTCGGCCAGGAAACCAAGATCATGGTGCCGGCCTCCTTCTCCCCGACCCACTAGGCCGCACCGCTCCGTTGGAGCTGGCAACACCATCTGCGTAGGGGCGCACAGCCGTGCGCCCTTCTCGTCAATCTGAGAAACTATCGGGTGTGCCAACCAATGACCGACCTCAACCGGCAGCTGGAGGACCTGGTCACCGCCAACCGCATCCTCGCCCGCGAGGACGTGGTTGACGCCTACGGCCACGTCAGCATCCGCCACCCCGACGAACCCGGCCGCTACTTCCTGTCCCGCTCCCGCGCCCCGGAACTGGTGGAGACCGCCGACCTGATGGAATACACCCTGGAGGGCGAGCCCATCGACCAGCAGGGCCGCGAAATGTACTCCGAGCGTCCCATCCACGGCGGTGTCTACGAGGCCCGGCCCGGCGTCATGGCTGTGGTCCACAACCACTCGCAGCCTGTGGTGCCCTTCGGCGTCACCGGTGTCCCGCTGCGCCCCATGTTCCACCTCTCGGCTATCATCGGCGACGACATCCCCGTCTGGGACATCCGCGACAATTTCGGCGACACCAACCTGCTGGTCACCACCATGCCCCAAGGTCGCGACCTCGCCGCCACCCTCGGCCCCCGCCGCGTGTCCCTGATGCGCGGCCACGGCTGCGTAGTAGCCGGCCACTCGCTCAAGGAAGCGGTAATGGCCTCCGTCTACCTCCAGGTCAACGCCCGTCTGCTCCTCGAGTCCCTGCGCCTCGGCGACGTCGAGTACCTCTCGCCCGGCGAAATCGCGGCAATGTCAGAGGGCCAGGTCCAGCCCCGTACCATGGCGCGCGCCTGGGAATACTGGGCCGTCCGCGCCGGCCGAACACCCTAAACGCTATCGGCATAACCCAAACGCCATCGGCATAAAATGGCACAAAATGTAGAGGCGCACAGCCGTGCGCCCTCCGCGCCTGCACAATAAGGCCAAGTTTGAATACCTGCAACAAAGGGCGGTTCCCTCGGAGAGCCATGACCAACGAAGAACCCGAAATCCTCGAGGAAATCCGGGCCGCCAACCAGCGGTTCTACGACGCCTTCAACGAGCTCAGCATCGAGCGCATGGACGAGGTCTGGGAAGCCTCCGACCGCGCCATGTGCGTCCACCCCGGCTGGACCCCCATCGTCGGCTGGGAGACCATCCGCGAGAGCTGGGTCCGCATCTTCGACAACGCCAACCTCATGCAGTTCACCGTCCGCTACCTGAACGTGGTGGTGCAGGGCGAATTCGGCTGCGTCACCTGCGTCGAGGGCATCACCAGCGTGGTCCAAGGGCGGGCCGCCAACTTCTCCACCTACGCCACCAACTTCTTCGCCCGCCACGACGACGGCTGGAAGATGATCGGCCATCACGCCTCCCCCGGCGGATAGATCCCTCTACGCATTTCGTATTCGCGTCTCGAAAATCCTCCGCGCACAGCTAAGTCTTGATATAATATATTCAAGACTTAGCTGTTTGCTTGCATCTGCGGGGGCATCAAAATGACTGCCAATCCTCCCACCCTTACCAGGACCGAGAAGAACCTCTGGAACGCCATCGTCTCCGAGGCACTCGCCAACCTAAAGTACAACGCCTACTCCCAGCGCGCCATGCAGGAGGGTCACCCCGAGGTCGCCCAGATCTTCCAGGAGGTCGCCGGCGCCGAGACCGTCCACGGCATCAACCATCTGCGCGTCACCGGCGACATGGCCTCCACCGCCGAGAACCTGCGCACCATCATCGAGGGCGAGGCCCAGGAAGCCGCCACCATCTACCCCATGATGATCCGCGAGGCCCTCGCCGAGGGCCACCAAGAGGCCGCTGACTCCTTCACCCTGGCCATGGAACGCGAGCACCGCCACCTCGAGGCCTTCACCGAAGCCCTGAACGGCCTCGAAGCCAAGCTGGCTGCCCAGAACGGTGTACCCCGCCCGGCCCCAGTGCCCGAAATCCCCGTCATGCCCGCCAGCGTCGGCGCGGTGTCCTACTCGCCTGTGCCCGACGGACTGTCGGAAGCGACTGCCGCCGCCGAGCGCGCCTTCGACCGCGAGACCTACAACACCGCCGCCGCGGAGGTCGAACGCGAGATCTGGCGCGTGGCGCGCCTGGGCCGACTCCGCGAGGTCGTCTTCGGCACCCAGGACGGCCTGCTCAGCACCGTCGCCTTGGTCACCAGCCTCGCTGTCGCCGTCGAAAGCCAGACCACCGTCCTCGTCGCGGGCATGGCCGGCGCCCTCCCCGGCATGATCTCCATGGCCACCGGCGCCCTCCTCGGATCCCGCGCCGAGCGCGACGTCCAGCGCGCCGAGATCGAGCGCGAGGCCCGCGAGATCGACGCCAACCCCGCCGAGGAATTGGCCGAGCTGGTGGTCCTCTTCCAGCGGGAAGGCAAGACCTACCACGAAGCCCGCCAGATGGCCGACGAAATCTCCCAAGACCGCGACCTGTGGCTCAAGACCCTGGTCGAGAAGGAACTGGGCATCAGCACCGAGGACACCACCAACCCGGTCAAGGACGCCATGGTCATGGGACTGGCCTTTATCACCGGCGCCGCCATCCCGCTCGTCCCCCACTTTTTCCTGACCGGCGGCACCGCCATCGCCGTGTCCGTGGGCGCCACTCTGACCGGACTGTTCGCACTGGGGCTGCTAAAGGGCCGCCTGGTAGAGCGTTCCCCCCTACTCCAGGGCCTCGAGATCCTGGGCATAGGCACCCTCTCCGCCGGCATAGGCTACGCCCTCGGCGAACTGATCCCCCGCCTGTTCACGTAGCGCCTGAGAAATCACCTGTAGGGGCGCACAGCCGTGCGCCCTGTTTCTTAAGCAATCCGTGGCGCTGGGCTTCGTCGGACTCACTCAGTAGGAAGCGGACTACATCCAAATTGACAGGGCACAAGGCCCGTCTATAGGATGACCACACCACTGGCAGATGAGCCTTTTGGGCAGTCTTTCAACTCAAAGAGTCCACGGTTATCGGCAAAGAGGAGGACTGAATGTCAACTCCTGAATTGTTTGAGCATCCTTTGGCGGACGAGCTCTTGGCCTACCAGCGGATGCAGGACAAATTGGAGCGCGAACACTACGGCCGCTGGGTCATCATCAACGGCTCGGATAAGGTTGGCGAAGACTATGAGTCCTACCAGGACGCTACAGTAGCTGCCAAGGAATTTGGGCTGGATGTACTATCCTGTTTCATCAGACAGGTTGGAGTGGAAACAGCCATTTTCTTGTCCTACGGAAAGTAACCGACAGCCAATGTGGTTCAATACACGATGTCCCCCAGGCTGCTGCGTATTGCAGGGCCAGCCATCGAGGTTTCGGTAAATGGAAGGGTGGGTGTGGCGCTCTTGGACACGGGGGCCTCGGTTTCGAGCCTCGACATCACTTTCGCCGAAGCCCTTGACCTTGCGTGACGCGGCGGAGAGTGAATGGCGCTGATTTGGCAGCCGGTCAGCTTGGTCGCCCTGGTAGTTGCAGTCTACATCGGCCTGAAGTTGCCCGACATCGATCAGCACGTCGGGTTTCTGCTACACCGCTCGATCATCACCCACGGCCCCCTGCTGCCTCTCGTCGCATTCGCGTTCGCACGGGGCGACAATCCGGTCCAGCGCAGGCTCGCCATGGGGCTGGCCGTCGGCTTTGCGGTTCACATGGCCTTCGACCTGTTCCCCCAATCGTGGCAGGGCTACGCGCTGATCAGCATCCCCGGCCATGGGTGGATCCCATCAGTGGCCTCGTGGGCATGGATAGCGGCCACCATGCTCGTCTGCATGGCGCTCTCGGTCAAGCTGGTGCGACATCTCGCCGATGGCCTGATAGTGGTCTTGGCGGTAACCGCCACGTTCCTGATCGCCGCCGGCTCAGAGCGAGCGTTGTGGCTCCCCATGCTGGCAATCGTCGCTTCAGTAGCAATTTCATATTGGATCATCAAGCCAACAAGGAAAGGCAAGGGCAAGGAAGAGGAGAAAGAACTACAAGAAGCATAGTCCCCCTATTTGCGGGGGACTCGTTCGAGGTCTTGATCCAGCGTCCGGCGGTATGAGCCGCGGTTTCCCGTCTGCTGTCACGCTTGAAGCCAAGGTCAGCCTAATCGTTCTCATTAAGGTCTGCCATTAGGTCGTCCACGGTACCCACCGTGACCAGATCTCCCCTCTCGGCTTCCGCCATCGCCGCTAAGGTTTCCTCATTAGGTTCGATGCAGTGAATGTGTTCCATTAGCACCCTTTCCGCCAGCGTCGGCTACGCCCTCGTCGAGCTTGCCCTACTTGTTGGCAAAACGCACCGACGGAGATGATAGTGGGTGTGATCCGCACAGACTTGGCAATCCATTTCACCTACGGATTGTCTTTTCTTAATGCACCGGGAGAGCTCTTTACTGGTTTAGATTGATCGTGTCGACCCCTAGAAAAATCAACAAGTTGCCTATCTATGGGCTAGGCTATTTCCTGCTGTTATTCCTGCTCTCTATCGAAGTCGAATAGTTCGTTTGCTTCTTCGAAATATTTTTCTTTCATTCCATCCTGCAAAGGAGCAATGGCGATGACGTTCCGAACCTCTTTCCCTAGTATTACAACGACAGTTGGTTCCGAGAGGTAGCTGATGTGCGGATTTTGAGGCTGGCACTACGCGGGCGCGAGCCTCTGACAAGAAAGGCCTCATAGCTGGAAGACTAACCCCCGGCCCGGGTTTACTCAATATGTCGTTGTAATACTAGGGCTTCGGAAGGAAGTGATTGCGGAATAAATACAAGGTGAGCTGGTAATCCAGCAGCCCACTCATCCAATTTTTGCTGTGTTGGAAAGGCCCACGAATTTTCACTCAGTTGGTATTCGTCAGCCCCAAGACTAACTTCAAACTGCGCAAACCCAGTTACATAACCCGTACCGAACGGAATGTCACCTAAGTATGCATAGTCATACAAATGACCAACGACAATCACTACCCTGCCCGGGCGTTCCGCTGATGGTGCAGTGGCGAGAATGACGTCCTGCCCGATATAGGATTTTGCTTTGTCAGAATCTGCCAACATCGAACTCCCTCCACAACCCCTATTTTACCCCAGGCTCGAGACTCACAGCGATCTTGAAATTTCTCCCAGCCCCTACCGCCCCTCCGCCCGCGCCAAATGCGCCCGCGCTGCCGCCAGGAAGTCCGGCGGGTTGTCACCCTGCACCAGGTGCCCCGCGTTGCTGATCGTTACCGTCTCGCAGTCCGCGATCTCCCGGCCCATTCGCTGCAGGGTGTCGTCCGAGAAGACGTCGCTCCGGTCGCCCCGCGTCACCAGCGTGGGGCAGTCGATGCGCCGCCAGCATTCCCAGAGCTGCTCCGGCGACCAAAGGCCGTCCTGTCGGCCCCGTTCGCGTATCACCCGGTCGTACTTCCAAGTCCACTTGCCGTCGGCGCCCTGCCGGATGCTGTACTTCAGCGCACCCAGCACCTGCTCCCGCGTGCGGCCGGTATATTCTTGGATGCGGTCGGCGAACTCGTCCAGCGTATCAAGGTTGTCGGGCAGCTTCTGAAACTGCTGGATGCGCTGCCGTCCCCGCGTGACCGTCTCCGGTCCCGTATCGACGATGGTCAACGACCGCAGCGCCCCCGGATGCCGCGACGCCCACACGAAGCTGTTGCGGCCGCCCATGGAGTGCCCCATCAGGTGAAACTTGCCCCCGTCCAGCCCCAGTGCGGGGACGATCCCCGCCAGGTCCGCCACCATCGCGTCCAGCGTGTAATCTGCGTCCGGCGCCCAGTCCGAGTCGCCGTGCCCCCGTTGGTCCAGGGCCATGACATGGTAGTCAGGCGAAAGGGGCAGGCTGATGAAGTCCCAGCTGTGCGCCTGCTGCGAAACGCCGTGCAGCATCAGCACCGTTGGGTTGGCGGGATTGCCCCATTCCAAGTAGTGAAATCGGAGGCCGTTGGCGTCCACGAACCGGTCGGCAGGCTCGTTTTCTTGAGTGAACGGCACACTCATGCGCCGCGCCGCCTCGTGCAGCGACAGCCCCAGAGAATGAGACGCCATCATCGCCCTCCGCTCTTCAATCAGCCTGTAAAAAATCAGCTTTTATGATAAACCTGCTGTCAATTTATCACGAACTCCCACGTATGCCCCCTCACAGCAACCGCGCCCAAATTCTTGCCCTGCCTCCGCAGTCGTCATGACCCGCAAAACAACCGTTATTCCCGCGAAAACAGGAATCCACTGGTATCCGGCGAACTTGAGCTTCCCTGCGTCAGGACGCCTGGGTCACGGGTAGCGGGAATGACATCGTGGCGTCCTCACCATCCTCCTGCCCCGCGCTGTAACCCGCGGCATCGTCAGTGCCGTTCTCGGGTAGGACGCCCCTGCCTGAACCAACCCTTGGGTAACGGGGTCTCCTGACAGTTCCCTCTCCCTCCGGGGGAGGGTTGGGTGGGGGTGTCTCCGAGTTGAGGGAGAACCCCAAAGACCCTGATCCGCAACAACCCCGGCATTCCCTTTGGGCTGGCCGAGTGGTATCATTCGAGTTTGTCGAAACCCACCCGGAGAATGACTGTTTATGACAACCAGCGCGGTGCAATTGGAACTCCAACCCAGGGAATTGATAGGCAGAAAGGTCGGCCGGCTGCGGCGGGCTGGCATCATTCCCGTTCATCTCTATGGCCGGGCAATTGAGCCTCGGTCCCTGCAGTGCGCCGCGCCGCGCCTGATTCAGGCGCTGGCCGCGGCTGGGGCCAGTTCGCCCATGACGGTGACCATCGAGGGAGAACCCGGCACTCATATCGCCTTTGCCCGGGAGATACAATGGGACCCCAGGCGCGACACTGTGCTCCATGTCGACCTGCTGGCCGCCGACGTTTCTCGCCCCGTAACTGCCCAGGTAAGCGTGGTGCTTGCCGGTGAAGCGCCGGGGGCGCGTACCGGCGGAAACGTCACCCAGCAGCTCTTCGACATCGAGGTGTCGGCGCTCCCGCTGGATATGCCCGCCCAGGCCGAGATCGACCTGGCCGTGATGACCTCCGCCGACAGCGTGGTCCGGGCCGCAGATATTGTGCTGCCAACCGGCGTGACGCTGCTGACCGACCCCGAGGAAATGGTCGCTCGCATCGATGTCCCTCGTGGCATCGAGGACCTGCCGGAGGAAGCGGGACAAGAGGCGGCAGACGAGTCCGAGTAACCGCCACCCCACCCTCTGCCGGCCGCCCCTTGGGGCCTCCCGACAATCAGAAAGGAGTTCGACGGTATGCACCTGGTATATATGGGACAATCGGGCATAACTGGAACCAGCGCCGCCGACCCTTCCCAACCCCACGAGGTCGTGGCCGGGTTGATGCTTCACGAGACGCAGGCCATGTCGGTCAACGGCGAGTTCGACGCCCTCTGCCGCCGCCATTTCGGTGCGCCCCTCGGCGAGGCCGGTGCTCCCGAGTTGATACGTCCTGTGGACCTGTTCCAAGGACTTCGCCATTACGCCTCGTGGACCCCGGAACGTCGCTCCCAGATGATCCAGGAATGCTTGGACATACTCATCCGGCGGGAGTCGCCGGTGCTCTGCGCCTTCCTGAACAAGCAGGACCTGGTCGATGCGCGGACTAACGCCTCTTCGCCCGCCGCCATCCTCTGGGGCAATCCCATCGGCCCGGTGATGAACCGCTTCCTGTTCGCGTTGAGCATGTACCTCGACGAGATGAGCATGGCCAATCTGAACCACGAACAGATAATGTCGGGTCAGCTCCCGGTCTCCCAATTTGCCATGATTGTGGCCCAGACGGGAGGCACCATCGAACCAAAGCTGATAACCGATTTCCTGCGCTCCGACGAGGGAGAGGACGCCACTGGTTTCTACGAAAACATCTCATTCATCAGGGCCGAAGACTCGGTGGGAATGCAGTTGGCTAACCTCTGCGCCTACTTCACCCGGCGCTGGCTGCAAACCCCCAACAACCCCAACCCCTACTTTGAAGTCCTCCGCGACAACAAGGTGATCCAGGTCCTGTATCCCGTCTCTCTGTGACGCGACCGGCAACAACCACAGGCTAACTACAGGTATGGATGTAAACGTACCTTTTGACATCCTTTACATCCTTTCCGCCCGTTGTTAGAATCCTTCCAACTTCAGGAGGGTCGCGCTCCCGGCGGGCTCTCTTGTGCTTTTTGCCCCGCCAGAGGAATTCGAGATGACTCAGCCCACATATTTGACCCGTGAGGGGCTGGAAAGGCTACAGGCTGAACTGACAGACCTGCGCACCAATCGCCGCCGCGAGGTCGCCGACCGCATCCAGCAGTCCCGCGAGCGCGGCGGCACGGTCAGCAACGCCGAATATGAAGAGGCCATCAACGAACGCTCCTTCGTCGAGAGCCGCATACAGACGTTGAGCGACATGATCAGCAACGCCGCCATCATCGCCGAGGAACGAGGCGATCGCGACGCGGTCGACGTCGGTGCAAAGGTCACCGTCCGCAACCCGCAGGGAAAGCCCGCCACCTACACCATCACCGGCAGCGCCGAGTCCGATCCCGCCCAAGGCAAGATCTCCAACGTCTCCCCCATCGGCAAGAGCCTCCTCGGCAAGAAGGTGGGCGAGATCGCCCAGGTCAACGTCCCCTCCGGCAAGATCGAACTGGAAATCATAGCCATCGAATAATGGCCCCGGCATCCGGCAACGCGCCGTGCCGCACTCCGCCATTCATCTCCCGCATTCTGATATGGAACGAGAAGACACCTTCGTCGCCAACCGGGCTGCCAAGCTCGATCGCCTCCGCGAAAGAGGCATCGATCCTTACCCGCCGCGGTACTTCCGCACCTGCGACAATGCCGCCGCCGTCGCTACCTTCGCAGCTGTGGAGGCCGGACAGGAGCCAGAGGGAGATGCTGAGGAACTGTCATTGGCTGGCCGAATCACCTCAATGCGGTTGATGGGCCGGGCCGCCTTTCTCGACCTGCAGGACGATTCCGGCTCCATACAGGCGCTGTTCCGAAGAAACAACCTCGGCGACGACTTCGAGCTGCTCAAGGATTTGGACATCGGCGACCACCTTGGCGTGGAGGGCAACCTGATCCGCACCCGCACCGGTGAGATCACCATCGACGCCTCCCGCGCCGTCATCATCGCCAAGGGGATGCGCCCGCTGCCCGAGAAGTACCACGGCCTGCGGGACACCGAGACCCGCTACCGCCAGCGGTATCTGGATCTGATCGCCAACCGCGAGGTCATGGACGTCTTCCGGCTGCGCAGTAAGGTCATCAGCGGAATCCGGCGGTTCCTCGACGAGCGCGGCTTCCTCGAAGTGGACACCCCGGTGCTGGTACCGGTGGCGGCGGGCGCTCACGCACGGCCCTTTGTCACTCATCACAACGCCCTTGACGAACAGCTCTACCTCCGAATCGCCACCGAGCTCTACCTCAAACGCCTCATAGTCGGCGGGTTCGACAAGGTGTACGAGATCGGCCGCGTCTTCCGCAACGAGGGCATCGACCAAGACCACAACCCAGAGTTCACCCTCCTGGAGAGCTACGAAGCCTACGCCGACTACAACCATGTGATGGAGATGGTGGAGCAGATGATCTCCCGCCTCGCCATGGAGGCGACGGGAGGACTGCAGGTCACCGTGGGAGACCAGTCCATAGACTTCACCCCGCCTTGGCGCCGGGTGTCGCTCCGTGAGGAATTGCAGCGTCGCGGCGGCATTGACCTCGACGCCTGCGATGACGCGGAACTGCAGCAGCGAGCCCGCGCTCTCGGCGTGGACACCGGCATCCGCGAGAGCCGCGGCCGGATCATCGACAAGCTGCTCTCTGCCTTGGTGGAGCCGCACCTCGTACAGCCAACCTTCATGCTGGATTACCCGGAGGAGATGTCACCGCTGGCCAAGGCCAAGCCAGGGGCGCCCGGCTACGTGGAGCGGTTCGAGGCCTTCGCATGCGGTATGGAAATCGCCAACTCCTATACCGAGCTGAACGACCCGCAGGTACAGCGGGACCGGTTCGAGGGGCAGGAGGAAATCCGCCAGCTCTACCAGGACGAAGAGGTAGACCGACTGGACGAGGACTTCCTCACGGCGATGGAGTACGGCATGCCGCCCACCGGCGGTCTCGGCATAGGCATCGACCGGCTGGTAATGCTGCTCTCAGGCCAGCGCTCCATCCGCGACGTCGTCCTCTTTCCGCAGATGCGGAGATTGTCCGTTACGGCATCACAGACATACGACGCGGCTGCCCAAGAAACGGAGTCCTCGTAGATGCGAAGCTTGGTGGTTTAGACGCCGCCTCGCTCCGGCCACCGTCGCTGCCCCGTGGGGCCAGTACCCGCGCTGCAAAGTCGTGCACCTTGGGTCAGTCGGTGGCCTATTCGTCGTCATTCAGAGGAGCTTGGCCACGCCGATAGTCGTGGAGGTACATCCCCGCGATGCTGAACCCGGAAGCGATAGGTGGGTCATCGCTCTCCACGGCCAGCCGCTCGGCAGTATCTATCAGTTCCCGGCGGGCTACCAGCAGGCCAGTCCCGCTCGAGGGAAACGGTCAACACTGCATGGGCGGCGGCGCCCCACAACTTTTCCTGCGCCGGAATCTGGTCGTCTTCGTCATAGTGGCGGTCCGCCTTTTGCAGGAAGTTCGAGGCGGTCTCGCATGTTGTTCTGACAACAGCAATTCGTTTCCCAGGGCAATCGCGTTATAGATGGTAGGCTTGTCGTTGGATGGGAGACCAAGGGATTTGGGAGTGATGTGGGGAGTGATGAGGAAAGGGAGGGGAGCGTCCGTCATGGAGTGTTTTGGAGAATTGGAGGACCCGGGGATTGAGCGGTGCAAGCGGCACCAGTTGCTGGACGACATCACCATCGCCATTTGCGCCGTCATCTGCGGCGCGGACTCCTGGGTCTAGGTGGAGCTTTTCGGCAAGAGCAAGGAGGAATGGTTCCGCTCCTTTCTGGATCTGCCCAAGGGCATCCCGTCCCGTGGCACCTTCGGCGACGTGTTCTCCCGCTTGGATCCGGACCGGTTCCAAGAGTGCTTCCAAGAGTGCTTCGTGGAGTGGAGCCAAGGGGTGGCAGACCTGCTGCCCGGAGAGGTGGTGGCCATCGACGGCCAAACGGTGCGCCGCTCCCACGACAAAAGGGCAGGCAAGCAGGCCATCCAGCTGGTCAGCGCCTGGGGCTCGGCCAACACCCTGACCTTGGGACAGGTGAAGACCGACCGGAAGTCCAACGAAATCACCGCCATACCCCGGCTGCTGGAGCTGCTGGAGTTGAGCGGGTGCATCGTAACCATAGGCGCCATGGGGTGCCAGAGACGCCATGGGGTGCCGGAAGGAGATAGCCCGAGGGATTCTGGAGCGGGAGGCCGACTATCTGCTGGCGGTCAAAAAGAACCAAGGACGGCTGTACGAGGACCTGCGGGACCTGTTCGAGGTTGCGGAGGAGGCGGGCTTTGACGGTGTACCCCACGACTATGCCACCAGACTCAACAAGGGGCACGGGACAAGGGGCACGGGCGCATTGAGCGGCGGGAGTGCTGGGCGATCAGCGACCCGGGCTGTCTGGAATATCTGAGCACCGGGAGGGACTGGCCCGGGTTGCGGTCCGTGGTCAAGGTGGTGGGGCACCGTGAGACGGAGACGGGCACAACAGTGCAGTCCAAGTACTACATCAGCAGCCTCGCAGGGTCGGTTGAGCAGTTGCTGGGTGCGGCGCGGACCCACTGGAGCATTGAGAACTCGCTGCACTGGAGCTTGGAGGTAACCTTCCGGGAGGACCAGAGCCGAGGACCAGAGCCGGATGCGCTTGGGCCACAGCGCGCAGAACATGGCTACGCTAAGGCAGATCTCCCACAACCTGCTGCAGCAGGAAACCAGCCTGAAAGTGGGAATTCAGGGCAAACGCCTGCAAGCAGGCTGGAGAGAGGACTACCTCCTCAAAGTCCTGCGCAGCTAAAACGCGATTGCCCTGATTCGTTTCCTGTCCGGCGTGGGGTTGGACTTGCCGTGTAATATAGTACCCTGCTGATGTGTGCATTAACGCACCCTGGCGCAAGACCAAGCAAAGGCTGGAACGAATGATTGCCATTGAGCAGGTGCGGCGCGACCCCGAGACGGTGCGGCAGGCGATGAAGTCTCGTGGTGAACCCGATCCCGTGGATGAAATTCTGGAACTGGACGCCGCTTGGCGAAGAGACAGGACAGAGGCTGACGAGATACGCAACCGGCGCAACCAAGTGAACCGGGAGATCGGCCACGCTCGTTCAGCCGGAGAGTCCCCCGCCCCCGAGGTCATCGAGGAGATGCGCACGCTGGGTCGCCAAGTGGACCAGCTTGAGGCCGGCGCCCAAGAGGCCGAGGAGCAAATACGCCAGATGTTGCTGGGCATCCCCAACCTGCCGCTGGGAGATGTCCCGGTCGGGGCCGACGCGGACGACAACCGCATATACCGCGAGGAGGGGGCGCCCGCCGACCTGGGTTTCGAGGGCTTGCCTCACTGGGAACTGGCCGAACAGTTGGGCATCATCGACTTCCAGCGGGGAGCCAAGCTGTCGGGCAGCCGTTTCTACACCACCAGCGGCGCCGGGGCCAAGCTGGAACGGGCCCTCATCTCGTGGATGCTGGACCTCCACACCCGGGAGCACGGCTACACTGAACTGTCCCTCCCCGCCGTGGTACGGCGCGACGTTATGGAGGGTTCCGGCAACCTGCCCAAGTTCGCCGACAACCTTTACCACGACGCAGAGGACGATCTGTGGCTGATCCCCACGGCCGAGGTCCCCATCACCAACTTGTATCGTGATGAGATCATACCGCCGGGAAAGCTGCCGCTGTACTACGTGGCCCAGACGCCCTGCTTCCGGCGAGAAAGGGCGGCGGCTGGGCGCGATACACGGGGCATCAAGCGTGTCCACCAGTTCAACAAGGTCGAGATGTATCATTTCGTCGAGCCGGAGTCGTCGACACAGGAACTGGAACGTCTGTTGAGCCATGCCGAGGAGGTCTGTCGGCGGTTGGGTTTTTCCTGGCGGGTCTTGGAACTGTGCACCGGCGATATTGGGTTCGCGGCCGCCAAGACCTACGACATCGAGGTCTGGGCCGCCGGGTGCCAAGAGTGGTTGGAGGTCAGCTCCTGCTCCAACTGCACCGACTTCCAGGCCCGCCGGGCCAATATCCGTTACCGTAGGGAACAGGGTGCCCGACCCCAGTGGCCCCACACGCTGAATGGGTCCGGCCTGGCCCTGCCCCGCGTAATGATCGCCATAATGGAGAACAACCAGCAGCCGGACGGTTCGATAATCATTCCCGAGGTCCTGCGTCCCTACACCGGCTTCGACCGCATCGCTGCGCCATAGTTCACCCGCCGACCCAAGGGTTGACCGATGCTGACAAAAGAACACGTCAAAACAGCGCAAAAGGCCCGCAACTTTCTGCTTGAGGCCTACGTGGAATTTGCCGATGGTGATGACCACCTGCAGGCCTGCGAAAACCTGTGGCAGGTCGCCCACGCCAAAACGGCCGTGGCCCAGCATCGTGATTGGGAGCACAGCGACCTAAACCAAAGCCGAGGTGAAACCTGCATATACGTCGGCTGGAATCAGGGATGTATTGCTGCAGGATCTGGAGCAGACTGAGTGGAGATGGTGATGGGTATGAGGGGGATAAGGCCGGAGTTGGAGCGGTGGCAGTTGGACGTGGCTGGTATGCGCAGCAGGATGTACTTGGCGCCGACGCCCCGGAAGAGAGAACGGTGGCACGCTCTGTGGCTCCTGTGCCGGGGCCTGACCGCCTCGGCCACCGCCGAGGCACTGGGCCGGGATGCTCACACCAGCGGCAGATGGGCCACCGCCTTCAACGAGGGAGGTCCGGCGGCCCTGATCTTCGAGCAGTCCGGTGGTTCCCCTCCGCCCTCCGCGAGGAACAACAGGCGGAGTTGCAGGCTGCGGTGCAGAAGACCCCGGCAACGGCGGGCATAGCACTGGCCAACTGGAACTGGAAGGTGGTGCGGCAGTTCCTCTCGGAGCGCTTCGGCGTCTCGCTGAGCCGCAGCACTTGCTTGGACTATCTGCACCGCTTGGGGTTCGCGTTCCAGCGGCCCAAGAAACGGCTGCTCAAGGCAGATGCGGGGAAACGGGAGGCCTTCGTGGCGGAGTACGCCGCCCTGTCGGACGAGGCTCAGGAGTCCGGAGAGAGGATATTCTTCGCTGACGAGGCCCACTTTCGTGCGGACGCCGAGTTGCGGGGCAAGTGGGTGCTGCGGGGAGAGCCGGCCTTGGTGGACTCGACCAGCCCGCGCTACGGCGAGAAGGCCAGCTACTATTCGGCGGTGTGCCTGGAGACCGGCGAGGTGGAATGGATGGAACTGGAGGGGAACAGCAACTCCGGAACCTCGGCTGCCTTCCTGGAGCGGTTGCGGGGGAGGCAGAGCGGTCGGCTGAACGTGATCTGGGACAACGCGCCGGCGCACTGCGGCGAGGCGGTGCGGGAATATCTCCAGACGCCGGGCCTGGGGCTGCGGCTGATGAACCTGCCGGGCTACAGCCCGGACTTCAATGCTGATGAGGCGGTCTGGGGCTGGGCGAGAGAGGAGGCCACCGGAAACCTGTGTCTGGGGACCAAGACGCTGGTGCAGGAGAAAGTCGGCAACTTCCTCGAGGGGCTGGAAGGGCGGAAAGAGGAGGTCAAGCGGCGCTGCCGGACCATCCTGCAATCAAGAGCAGAGGGGCTCCTGCGTAACCCCCATCCCGGTCCTCACCACCAGCCAAATGCACATCCCACCTTGGCTTTGGTTTAGAATCCCTTTACGACGACGCCGACCGTCTGTCAGATGAGCTGAAAGTGCCGCTGCTTGGATCCTGCTTTTGGTCCACTAAAATGTTTCGTGACAATGACGAGTACGATTTTATGGAGGACTTTCAGCTGAAGAGCAGTCGGCCGAGCGTCCGCTATTTCGTAGAACACATACTGTCGCTGCCCGACCTGAACAACTCCTCTCCATAATCCCACAGCGGCCACCTAAGGAAAAACAAGCAGTAAGGAGGGATTCACATGGCAGGAATATGGCCCGATGAAATTCAGTGCGTGGCGATGCTGGGGTTCGATGTCGACGGGGTGTCGTCCTGGCTGAATCGTGATCCCAATTTCAAGAACCATCCCAGTCTGATGTCGATGGCGGAGTACGGTCCCAGCGTGGCCACGCCCCGCATCCTGAACCTGCTGGACGCCCAAGAGGTGCCGGCAAGCTTCTATGTCCCGGGCTACGTGGCGGAGACGCATCAGCGGCTGGTGCGGGAGATCGCCGCCCGCGGCCACGAGGTCGCTCATCACGGGTATATGCACGAGCCGCCGTCCACGCTGACGCGCGAGCAGGAGGACGAGGTGCTGCGCCGGGGTATCGACATCCTGAGCGACATCACCGGGGAGCGGCCCGTGGGATACCGCTCGCCCAGCTGGGAACTCAGCGAACACTCGCTGGACCTGCTGACGTCCCACGGTTTCGTCTACGACAGCAGCCTGATGGGAGACGACGCTCCCTACGTGGAAACCGCGCCGCAGACGGGTCAAAAGCTGGTGGAGATCCCCATCCACTGGCTGCTGGACGACGCCCCCAACTTCGTCTACGCGCCGGTGGCCAACCGCCTCGGCCCGATGCGCAACCCCGACGAGGTGTATGGCGCCTGGGCGGCGGAGTTCGAGGGTCTCTACCGCTACGGCCGCGCCTTCGTCCTGACCTTGCACCCACAGTACATAGGCCGCCCGGGCCGCCTGCTGATGCTGGAGAAGCTGATCGAGTTCATCAAATCCCACCGCAACGTCGAGTTCATGCGCGCCATCGACGCTGCCAAGCTGTTCGCGCCGGCGGGGTGATGGGCCGCGGGGGAACTGCTCGTATTTCAGATTTACGGCAAATGTGAAATACGAGCTTGCCATATTTCATTTTCTGCAATTAGAACGGCAACGGCATGGATCAGGTTGGCATGGACCACCGTACCTATAAAAGACGTAGGGCAGAAAGCGATGGCCTTAATTTACTCTGACGCTGATATTGCGACGCTCATCGCAGAGCGAAAGCCGCTTCCAGCACACGGCGTGCCCAGCTTCAGCCCAAACCCAAGTGGGGCCATAATGAAAGTGAGTTGGTGGTTACAGGCACTGCGCAGAACCAGTTCCATATCATTCTCAGGCGAAGCAGGTTTAATCCGCTCGATTTTTCGGTCATCTTGGGTGTTCGTATCCCACAGTCGAATCGTATCTTTCGTCTGCGGCGTTATAACGGCAAGAGTCATGAGCATACCAACAGGATAGAACGACAAACCTTCTACGATTTCCATATCCATATGGCAACGGAGCGATACCAGCAATTGTGCAACCGTGATCCTCGCGAGGATGCTTATGCGGAAGTAACTGACAGGTACGGTGACGCTACCGGAGCGTTGGACTGTCTTCTCGCAGACGCGGCCTTTGTAACCGACGGGCCACAAGGTAATATGTTCCTGCTCGCCCCGGAGGTATAACCATGTTCATCGACAATATCGAAAAAGACCTGACCGAAAAAGTTTCGGCTCAAGTGAGACTAAACCAAAGCCAAGGTGGGATGTGCATTTGGCTGGTGGTGAGGACCGGGATGGGGGTTACGCAGGAGCCCCTCTGCTCTTGATTGCAGGATGGTCCGGCAGTGCCGCTTGACCTCCTCTTTCCGCCCTTCCAGCCCCTCGAGGAAGTTGCCGACTTCCTCCTGCACCAGCGTCTTGGTCCCCAGACACAGGTTTCCGGTGGCCTCCTCCCTGGCCCAGCCCCAGACCGCCTCATCGGCATTGAAGTCCGGACTGTAACCCGGCAGGTTAAACAGCCGCAGGTTCAGACCCGGCGTCCGCAGGTACTCCCTCACCGCCTCGCCCCGGTGGGCCGGCGCGTTGTCCCAGGTCACGTTCAGCCGACCGCTCTGCCTCCCCCGCAACTGCCTCAGGAAAGCTGCCGAGGTTTCGCTGTTGCTGTTCCCCTCCAGTTCCACCCATTCCACCTCGCCGGTCTCCAGGCACACCGCCGAATAGTAGCTGGCCTTCTCGCCGTAGCGCGGGCTGCTGGAGTCCACCAAGGGCGGCTCTCCCCGCAGCACCCACTTGCCCCGCAACTCGGCGTCGGCACGAAAGTGGGCCTCGTCAGCGAAGAATATCCTCTCTCCGGACTCCTGAGCCTGAGACGCCATGGCGGCGTACTCTGCCACGAAGGCCTCCCGCTTGGCCTCATCCGCCTTGAGCAGCCGTTTCTTGGGGCGCTGGAACGCGAACCCCAAGCGGTGCAGATAATCCAGGCAAGTGCTGCGGCTCAGCGAGACGCCGAAGCGCTCCGAGAGGAACTGACGAACCACCCTCCAGTTCCAGTTGGCCAGTGCTATGCCCGCCGTTGCCGGGGTCCTCTGCACCGCAGCCTGCAACTCCGCCTGCTGTTCCTCGCCGAGGGCGGGGGGGAACCACCGGACTGCTCGAAGATCAGGGCCGCCGGACCTCCCTCGCTGAAGGCGGTGGCCCATCTGCCGCTGGTGTGAGCATCCCGGCCCAGTGCCTCGGCGGTGGCCGAGGCGGGTCAGGTCCCGGCACAGGAGCCACAGAGCGTGCCACCGTTCTCTCTCCCGGGGCGTCGGCGCCAAGTACATCCTGCTGCGCACACCAGCCACGTCCAACTGCCACCGCTCCAACTCCGGCCTTATCCCCCTCATACCCATCACCATCTCCACTCAGTCTGCTCCAGATCCTGCAGCTATACATCCCTGATTCCAGCCGACGTATATGCAGGTTTCACCTCGGCTTTGGTTTAGCTCCCGAAGGTTTGGGACGCTACCAAGTGTTCACGCCATTCAGATTCGACGATGGAGACCATCTGTCCATCGTTTTAAAGCGAGAATTGCTAGGATGGACGTTCTCGGATGAGGGACATACTTTTATGCACCTGACTTACGATATTGACGAGAATGATCTGTTCAGCGGTACGCGCCAGCAGATTATTTCCGACGCTTTATCGGGATTCCAAATGGAGGACCGCGAGGGAGAACTCATACTTGGAGTTCCTAATGGCGGGTATGGGGATGCTCTTTTTTCCTTTGTCCAAGGGTTGCTCAAGATTGCTGACCTATCGTATCTTTCGCGAGAGCGTGTTCGCTCTGTGTTCAAAGATGACTTCAAGAGCCTTCTGTCTGAAGTCATCCCGGAAGAGCGCAGGCGCTTCGATTGGCATGACTCTGAACTCGACCCGCCAGGCAAATATACGGTTGACTGCCGCATCAACGGCGTGGCGCGGCCTATCTACGCCTATGCCTTGCTCAACGACGCCAATACCCGCGACGCAACCATCGCGCTACACCAGTTCGGTGAGTGGAATCTCGATTTCCATCCCATCGCCATATTTGAGGACCAGACATCCAGCGGGCGCAATGTTTTGGCTCGCTTTAGTGACGTATGCGAGAGTCAGTTTTCCAGCCTTTCCGGTAACCAAGAGAGAATTTCCCAATTCCTGAAAGCCAACATCTGAATCCGCTGTTGGCGCTCCCGCCTTGCCAACGGTGGTGGGCGCGATTAGCATGGGCGGCAATCCACCGGAGGGTCTGTTATGGCCAAAGTTCACGATATGGGCGGGCAGCCCAACGACGACCCCATCGACCAGAGTGAGCATGTGTTGATGGACTGGGAGCGTCGGATCGACTCCATCCGCGGCGTCCTGGGCGACAAGGGCTATATGACCGTGGACGAACTCCGTCGCGCCATTGAGGGACTGTCCCCGGAGCGCTACGAGTCGCTCAGTTACTACGAGCGCTGGGCCGAGGCCGTCGAAGCGTTGCTCATCGAGAAGGGCGTTCTCAACGCCGCCGATCTGGACGCCACCATGGCCCGGCAGGAAACCACGGAGGGCTGACTGTGAGCGCAACAGGACAGGTCGCATTCGGCGACGGCGATATGGTAACCGTCCGCGCCGGCAACCCGCCGACGCACTACCGCACGCCGGTTTACGTGCAGGGCAAGACCGGGCGAGTAGTGGCCCTCTGCGGCATCTATCCGGACCCGGAATCGCTGGCCCACGGCGGCGACGGAACGCCCCACAAGCCTCTATATCGAGTCGAGTTCCCCCAAACCGACCTTTGGGACAACTACAAAGGCTCGTCCAATGACCGGCTGCAAGTGGACATCTACGAGCACTGGCTGGAGAGCGCGCCGCAAGGGCAGTAGTATCAGGAGATATGGGACCGGTAGAAATTGATTATCGCTCCCGAAATACTGGCTTAAGGCCGCAGGTTGCATTAGGGGATGCGCCGTTGCTATAGCGGTGGTATTAGACCTTGCACTGCTCGTAATGGTTGTTGGTCTCGCATTTTGTGTAACCCACCACAATAACCGGAGGATTTGATGAGCGAAATAGACCACGGCGACCACACCCATTCAGGCATGGACACAGGGGAACTGAGCTGGCACGCCCGCCGTGTCAGGGCCATGGAGACGGTGCTGGCAGAGCAGGGCGTACTCACTCTGGCAGAGGTGCAGCGCAACGTGGACACCGTTGAGTCGCGCTCGCCCGCAGACGGTGCCCGCGTGGTGGCTAGGGCCTGGGCTGATCCGGAGTACAAGTCCCGGTTGCTGACCGAGCCGCAGGACGCGCTGGCCCGGATGGGCTACACGCTGCCCGACCCGACGCCCAAGTTGGGAGTGGTGGAGAACTCCGACGACGTGCATCACTTGGTGGTCTGCACCCTTTGCTCCTGCTATCCCCGCGCGCTGCTGGGCCGCCCGCCCGACTGGTACAAGAGCTTCGCCTACCGCTCGCGGGCAGTGAGCGACCCGCGTGGCGTGCTGCGTGAGTTTGGCACCGAGGTTTCGGACGACACTGAGGTTGTGGTGCTGGACAGCACCGCTGACCTGCGCTACTTGGTGCTGCCCCAACGGCCAGCTGGGACCGACGGCATGGACGAGAACGAACTGGCTGGCCTGGTCACCCGCGACTCCATGATCGGCGTGTCCCGCGCCCTTGCCCCCGAGCCGGTCGCCGCTGACGATTAACAGGGGGTTGGAGAAGCATTCCCTCTCTCCCAGCCAGTGGCAAGGGCGGATACGGAGCCACAGAACGGCAGAACGGCGGCAATGAGTTGATTGCCGCCGAATTTTTGGGAGGCATTCGCCCCACTGCCTCATCACGACCGCACCGATGGAAGGGTTGCTCCATGACAGCCACGGAGCATTCCGGCATACAGTGAGAGGGTGTGTGGCATGCACACTAAATTCACAAGGAACAAGCTGAGGCCTTATCTGCCATTCTTGCAAAAACAGTAGCACGCCCTCACCCCAACCCTCTCCTGGACTTTGCACCAAAAGTCTGGGTTGTTCCAAAAGTAGGGCAAGTTGTTCTAAAAGTTTAGGGAATTAGGTAGCTGGATGCCGGTTAAGACGATGGCGGCGAACTTTCCGAAATATGGGGAGAAGTCGATTACAGGGGCGGAACTGTATGCGATGTAGAGGTCTGCTGACACCCTGAAACTGGAAGCCTTCGGTCAGTCGGCCGAGGGCATTTCCTTGCAACACTACCTGTGTTCTTTTTGACAGGCATCGGATATGCCCTTACCATTAACTTCTCGAACGACAACCAGTTACAACAAGCCTTTCAAAGCCTTGCAGTAGGCCAACAAGGGTGAAAATCCATCAATTGGTTTCGCATTATCGGAAGTTCTATAGGAACTTCCATCCGTGAAAATGTCAACTCGATAGGGGGTGCATTCTGCGGTCTGTTTGTTTCTTCATTGATAATTTGCTCTGTAGTTGCCTTCTGGTACGGAGATGATTGGGAACCACAGAAGCCAATTGGAATTGCTGCTGACATTTCGGGCGCATCGTTTGCAATCTCTATTGTTTTACTCAGTCTTGGGAGGGTAGCTATGGTAACGACTCGTATATTCAGAGATAGACGAGCAGAAGAGGCACGACAAGAAGGACGACAAGAGGGACGACGAGAAGAACGAAACCTAGCTATACAAGCTGATAAGCAAAGGCGACCAGACGAAACTCTCGAACAGGCTATGGAACGCCTGCGCGAATCACAACGTTCTTAACCCCTAGCACCCGCCCAACCGCGAAGCCCCTGCTGGTTAGCAGGGGCTTCTCTTTCTGTAAGCGTACCCCCTGTTGCAGCTTGAAATCCCTTGCCGTCCTGGTACGGCCGATTTACTTACTTTTGGAGTACAGCCCCCTCCCCCGGAGGGAGAGGGGTGGTTCGACAGGCTCATTATGAGCTGGGGGACTATTGGTTATCTGATGGCACTGTATGTTACAGTGGATGGACGCGCTCGATACCGCACCAAGGCTTCGTATGCGGCAACGGACCACCATCTGTCCCGTCTTTCGTCTTTGTGCCCTGCCCTGCGCCAGATTACCCGTACTGTTCCATTGAGATGGGAGAAGGAGTCCGTTTCCAAATGGTTGTAGAATCCCTATCGGCTCGCCCAAAATTACCGCGTCCAAAATTGGTTGCCCCCGCACGCCGTCACCAGGCCGTCTGCGCCGATTGCGGCACCTCGACGACAGTTCCTTTCCGGCCAACCCAGGATCGCCCGGTGTACTGCGCCCCGTGTTTCAAAGTCCGGCGTGACGACCTTGCCTCTTCGGCAAGCGAACCTGCGAAAGAGCCATTCACCCGTTACCAATCCTCAGCCGAAGAGGCTGACTTCCCTGCTTCAGGGTTTCCGGAAATGGCTTTGGGAGCCGCCACCAGAGCGGCGCTCCTCTGTATGAACATATCGGAGCCCACGCCCATTCAAGAGAGGTCGATCCCATTGCTCCTGGCGGGCCGGGACGTAGTAGGGCAAGCGCGCACCGGGTCTGGGAAGACCCTGGCGTTCGCGGTGCCCTTGGTGGAGCAGTGCGACCCGTCGGCCCGGCAGGTCCAGGCGCTGGTGCTGGTGCCCACTCGCGAGCTGGCCATCCAAGTGGCCGGAGTAACGGAGGCCATGGCGTCGCCACAAGGGCTGCGCTGCACCCTGCTCTATGGGGGACGGTCGCTGAAGCCGGAGTACAGAGCATTGAAGACCGGGGCCCAGATCATCGTCGGCACTCCTGGCCGCACCCTGGACCACGTCCGGCAGGGCACCCTGGACCTGCGATCAGTACGGTTCTTGGTGCTGGATGAGGCGGATGAAATGCTGGACCAAGGGTTTGCCCACGACGTTGAGGCCATCCTTGGCCGGACGCCCTCCAGCCGACAGACCGCACTCTTCTCGGCGACAATGCCCGGATGGGTGACGAAGACAGCCACGAAACATCTGCGGAACCCGGCGGTGGTGGAAGTGGACGCAGACCTGCAAACGCTGCCCACCGTGAGGCATCTGGTCTATACCATTCAGAAGGACGCCAAGCTGGGCGCACTCCGCACGCTGTTGGACGATCGGGACGACGCGCCGGTGATCGTCTTTGGCAAAACCAAGCGCGGGGTGAAGAAGCTGGCATCGCAGTTGGACGAACTGGGCTACCCGGCAGGAGCGCTCCAAGGGAATCTCAGTCAACAGGCGCGCGAGCGAGTGATGCAGGACTTTCGTTCCGGCGCCAGGCCTATCTTGGTGGCAACCAACGTGGCCGCGCGCGGGCTGGATATCGAGGGTGTTGGCCAAGTGATCAATTTTGACCTGCCGGACTCTGAGCTGCTCTTCACCCACAGGGCCGGAAGGACGGGCCGCATGGGCCGCTCCGGTGAGGCTGTGACGTTCATCACGCCGGACGAGGAGCGGAAGTGGCGTGAGATCGACCGGGGACTGGGCGGTCAGTTCGTACGCAAGCCGTGGAAAGCCTCCCGCTGGCAAGGACAACGCCAAGAGCGGGTGGTAGAGCTGCGGCGGCAGCGCTCCAACGTCCCAGACAGCCTCCCGTGCCCAGACCTACAGCCGTTTGTGGTGTGAATAGATTTGAACGACTACCAAAACAACGACCACCAGAACAACGCTATACGCAATCTTGCCGTCATAGCCCACGTGGACCACGGCAAGACCACACTGGTCGATGCCCTGTTGATGCAGGGCCAGGTTTTCAAAGCCCACCAACAGATGGGCGAGTTGATCATGGACACCAATCCGCTGGAGCGGGAGCGGGGCATCACGATTCTGGCCAAGAACGCCTCCGTCTCCTACGGGGGAGTCAGGATCAACATCATCGACACCCCGGGCCACGCCGACTTCAGCGGCGAGGTGGAACGCATCATGAACATGGCCGATGGCTGTCTGCTGCTGGTGGACGCCGTAGACGGGCCCATGCCCCAGACCACCTACGTGCTGCGCCAGGCCCTGAAACAGAACGTGTCCCCCATGGTGGTCATTAACAAGATAGACCGCCCGGAGGCCCGGGTTGAAGAGGTGGTCGAGATGGTCCAGGACCTGTTCCTGGAGTTGGCCACGGATGCGAAGCAGTTGGACTTCCCGGTGTTGTACGCATCGGCCCGGCAGGGTTACGCGACCACGGATATGGACGCGCCATGCTCGGATATGCAACCTCTCTTTCAGGAGATCCTGGACTCGGTGCCGCCGCCAACGGGAGATCCGGAGGCCCCGCTCCAAATGCTGGTTGCGGCGCTGGACTACGACAATTATCTGGGGCAGGTGGCCGTGGGCCGGATCAGCAGCGGCACGCTCAGGCAGCGCGACGACGTGACCCTGCTGTGCCGCAACGCCGAGCCCACCATCCACAACCTGGAGCACATTTTTGTTTTTCGCGGGATGAAACGGGAGGAAGTCTCCGAAGCCCGCGCCGGGGACATTGTGGCCGTCACCGGACCGGAGGGGGTGTCCATAGGCGACACCATCGCCTCTCCGGAACACCCGGAGGCTCTGCCGTCCATCGACATCAATGAACCGACTGTGCGTATGAGCTTCGGGGTCAACACCTCGCCGTTCATGGGGTTGGAAGGTGAACACTGCACTTCCCGAAGTCTCCAAGAACGGCTCACTAGAGAGTTGCGGACCAACGTCAGTTTGAGGGTGGAGGCGACCAACAGCGCCGACGTGTTCATGGTTTCCGGCCGGGGAGAACTGCATCTGTCCATCCTGGCCGAGACAATGCGCCGGGAACAGTTTGAGTTTCAGGTGTCGCGTCCCGCGCCTGTCACTAAGGTGATAGACGGCAAGACATACGAGCCCTACGAGATCCTGAATCTCAGCACCCGTGAGGAGTACATCGGCGCACTGACCGAGTACCTGTCGGGCCACATGGCCCAGCTCCGGGATATGCGGAACACCAACGGCTACGTCAACATGGAATACAAGATACCCACCCGCGGCCTGATCGGCTTCAATGCTTTCTTTCTCCGCACCACGCGGGGGGACGGAGTGAAAAACAGTGCCTTCACCTCCTACGAGCCGATGGAGGGCGAAATAAAATCCGAACGCAGTGGCGCTCTCGTGGCGTCGGAGCGTGGCGTGGCCGTCACCTATGGACTGCTGAACGCCCAGGGCAGGGGCGAGACTTTCATCGACCCGGGTACAAAAGTATACGAAGGGATGATCGTCGGTTCCCACCACCGGGTCGGGGACATCGAAATCAACGTCTGCAAAGAGAAGAAGCTCACCAATATGCGCTCTTCAACGGCCGATGTCGCCAGGCGTCTGAACGCCACAGTGAGGTTCAGCCTGGAGGAGGCCCTAGCGTTCATCGCTGACGACGAACTGGTGGAGATTACTCCGCAGAGCCTTCGCCTGCGCAAGATGGACCTCTCGGCGCTGGACCGAAAGCGCCACCGGCGGGACGGCGCCCGCGCCCGGGATTAGAGGCGGCCCGGGCGGACGGTCCGCCATCAGCTCCCGGCCTCCACCACGTATCTGGAGAAAGACATAATAAGTCGTTTCGAGGTACGGCTGGAGAAAGATTGCCTGGAACGTCTGAATGATCTTGCGGAAACCAACGGAGTCTCCACGTCCGAAATCATTCCAAAAATTTCGGGCTACCAGTCAACAAACGGAACCACTCATACCTTGGCAGAGTGAACGCGGGAAGGGTGAACGCGGAATACCGTTATCGCGAGCTGCGGAAGAGGATTCGGGGTTACGTTTGCTATCTCAGGAAGTCTCCACTTCAGGGCGTCAAGACAAGGCGGCGTGCTGGAGCCGGCATCCTCTTGCCTGAAGCTGGGGGGGTTCGAGCACAGGTCAAGTGGCATCGGCTCATTGCCACGGTTCATTTCAATGAATCAAGGCATCTATGCCGTAAAGCGTGACTCTGGGGTGAATCGGTTTGAGAAGCAGGCTTGGAGTCGCTGCGCTCGGCATCATTGTGGGACTGTTGGTCTCCCTTTGGGTTGCCTCTGCCGCGTGTGGCCCTGCTGCTAGTCCCCAACCCGCAATCACCCCCATCCCGGCAACAGGAGGCACACCGACAGCGACGCCCATATCTACGCCAACGTCGGAGGAACCTGCCGTCCGCGAAGCACTCGAAGATCCTGCCAAGAACTCGATGGTCTGGATTGCGGAACGGGTCCCCGGGTTTGGAGGAGTCTATCTGGATTCAGAAGAGAACACCGTGTACATCTACCTTCAGGAGGCATCGATGCAGGAAGTCGCGGAGAGTGTCTTGACGGAGGTATTCGGCGCCGATTTCCTTGCAGGCAGGGAGGTGAGGGTCTTGGAGGGCGAATACAGCATGGCCCATCTGGACGGATGGTATACGACTTCGAGTGGCGTTATCTGGCAGGTTCCTAGTATTACAACGACAGTTGGTGTGATAAAGTGACCAGCTAGCTGAGGGAGGCTTGGAAGGTGGGGTTGGGAGATGGATGCGGCGGCATTTGAGCGGGTGTACGAGGCCTTTGGCGAGTTTCATTCCTTCTTCGCTCCGCTGTTCGGGCGCAGGGAGTCGCGGGACCACAGCCGGAACTATCTCCGGGCCCTCCTGGTGCAGTCTCAGGACCGGCGCAACGCCGAGAATCTCTCCGAATCAGTGGGGGTCCCGGCCCGGGCCATGCAGCGCTTCCTCACCGCCGCCCCCTGGGATGACGACGCGGTGATGGGACGCCTCCAGGAGTATCTGGCGCCCCGGCTGGGACATTCTGAGGCGGTGTGGGTGCTGGACGGCAGCGACTTCCCCAAGCAGGGGCTGAAGTCGGCGGGGGTGGCCCGGCAGTACTGTGGCAGGTTGGGCAAGGTGGCCAACTGCCAGGCAGGGATGTTCTTGGCGTATGTCAGTCCCTTGGGCCGGGCGCTGGTGGACCAGGGGCTCTACCTGCCGGAGAGTTGGACATCGGACGATGCCCGCTGTGCGGCGGCTGGGGTTCCGGAGGATAAGCGCCGGTACCGGTCGAAGACGGAGTTGGCCCTGGAACTGCTGCAGCGGGCCTTGGCGCGGGGCCATCTGAGGGCGGGATGGGTGGCCGGGGACGACGCCTTCGGGATGTCGCCGTCCTTCCGGGACGGCTTGGCGGCCTTGGGGCTGCGTTACGTCCTGGACGTTCCGGGGAACTTCACTTTTTGGCCGGTGGATCCCGAGTGGACCAGCCCGGCATACCAGGGATTCGGGCGTCCCCGCAAGCCCAGGCTGCGGAGCGGGCAGCGGCGCACCCTGGCGGAGCGCGGTGCTGAATTGCCGGAGGATGCCTGGCGGGAGATAACGGTGGCCCAGGGTTCCCAGGGGCCGCGGACTTATATGTTCAGTGCCCAAAGGGTGCGGCCAACCAGCCGGCGGAGGCCTGGCGAAATCCACTGGGCCATCTGGCGCCGGAACCTGGACGGCAGCGAGCCCCGCTACTACCTGTCCAACGCTCCCGGGGACACTCCTCTGGAGACGCTGGCCTACGTGGGCGGTTCCAGGTGGCGCATCGAGACGGAGTTCGAGACGGAGAAGAGCGACGTGGGGCTGGACGAGTACGAGACCCGCACCTGGGCGGGCTGGCATCATCACATTGCGCTGTGCCTGGTGGCGGGGGCCTTCCTGTTGAGCCTGCAACAGGCTTGGGGGGAAAAAGATGCCCCGGGTCAGCAGGCCGCAGGTGTACCGTGTGGTGCGCGAGATGCTGCCCCGGGAGCGGTTGGGTGCTGAGGAGTTGCTGCGGTTGCTGGAGGCGGAGCAGTTACGCAACCATCGGGCCAGCCGCTCTCACGCCAAACGCCGAGACGCCCTCCGGGCGTCTCGGAACATCCCTCCGTGAACTGTCGTTGTAATACTAGCGACCAGGCGTCGACCAGCTCGAATATCCCGGGTGAGCTCCTGGCCATCAGGATGAGGTCCTCCGCAGGCAGGCCTGCTTTACCTGGCAGGGTTGGCATCCGCAGCCCTCAGCGTGGGGTGGACCCTCGAGGCTGGCCAGGACCTCGAAGTAGGCTTTGTCCTTGCAGGCAGCGTACTCTTCGGCGTAGCAGCCACATGGCTCGGGGCAGTCGCAGAGGGGGCGGTTCCTCGCCTTCATAAGGGCCTCCCTGAGTCATGTTCGACATATGAGGCCTTGTGCGAAGCATACAATCATCGTCTGGCTGGCTTCTTGTGCGATTCTCTCAACCACCATACAACTACGTTGGGTCGGTTATCTGACCCTCTGGCCCGCCCAGGAATACCCACAGACGCGATACCGCATCCTCGTCATCTCTATGCTTCAAGTCGCACAGAAAGTCCTCTGCGATTACCCACGGAGCACCTTCGCCGGCGTCCTGACGAACCATAACCGCATATTCAAGTATGGTTCGGGCCCTCGCAAGCCTCGCGGCATAGGTGCGCGTGCGCGGTGTTTCAGGGTGGCCTTCACCCCGCTCCCACCAAATGGAAGGTACACCGTGCGTGGTGCGGTCGCCATGAATTGGATTCAGGCAGACTTGACAAAATACCCCATCAGAATCGGCGAATGTTTTTGGGGCAGCATGGTGGTGGCAATTAACTGCTACGGGTAGCCTGACCGGATGGCTGGGGTGGTACCAGTGTGTCCACCAGTCTGTCGGCCTCCAGGCTACCTCTGCCAGTCGCTTACCGCCCAGCATATCGAAGGTTAACCCCTTCCCTTCCTTAGCCCGTCTGTCATCAGCGTTGTCTTGAGCGTCGCCTTCATAGAGGTGACCGGGCTGAACGCAAAAGGGGCGGTGACAGAGATGATTGATGTTGTGCGGGGTATGCCCGAGGCAGTTTGCTTCCAAGTATGCTTGCCGATGGCGCTGCCCCTGAGCATATCCTCCACCGGTTAGCGATCCTCGCCACAAAAGGCAGTCTCCGGCGGCGGGGAGGTGATTATTTACAGGCGGCGGAATGGCCAACAGGTGCATATCTTCGAATCGAGTTCCCCCAGAAGGCACAGGCCATGCCGTTGCAACCTCCCCGTAGTGCCAGCGAATAAGGCAGTCTCTCAGACAAGAGTATTCGTTAAAGGGCTTTGTCATACGGCTGTTAGCCTCATTGGGGTCCTCCGACGGTCTGCTCAACAAACGAGAGTTTCCAGATCGGTCGTTGTGCGAACCAGAAAGTTGGTTTTCAGGACCCATCTGGCCTTGGTCGAAAGAGGGCAGGGCTGTAGAAGTGGCACCCTATCCATCGCACGCCGGCGTGCTACAAGGAAGCTAGTAGACGACCATCATTGAGATGATGGCTGGTAAGATGTAGGAACAAGGGAACCGCAGGAATGAAGATCGTGCAGCGGGGTGGAAGTGATGGTCAAGAAATACCGTGTGGGGCTGACGGGGGAAGAACAGGAGGAACTGAAGGCGTTGGTGTCCAAGGGCCGGGCTGCGGCCTATAAGCAGACTCACGCGCGCATCCTCCTGCTCAGCGATGAGAACCAGTCTGGCGAACCAATGATGGACCAGGAGATATCCCGGGCCCTCAAGGTGGGCACCGCCACGGTGGAGCGGGTGCGCCGCCGGTGCGTGGAGGAGGGGGTTGACGCGGCCTTGGGACGCAGGGAGCAACTGCGTCGCCGTCAGAGGAAGCTGGATGGCCAGGGTGAGGCCCATCTGATTGCCATGGCCATCTCCCAGCCGCCGGAGGGACGGGTCAGTTGGACCATGCAGATGCTGGCCGACGGATTGGTGGAGCGGGAGATAGTGGACAGCATCAGCGCGGAGACGGTGCGTCGGACTCTGAAAAAACGAACTCAAGCCCTGGCTGAAGCAGTGCTGGTGCCTACCGCCCCAGGGCAGCGCCGAATTCGTGTGCGCCATGGAGGACGTGCTGGAGGTCTATCATCGTGAGTACCAGGACAATGAGGTCCTGGTGTGCTTGGACGAGACCAGCAAGCAACTGGTGCAGGAGACCCGTACGCCCCTCCCGCCGCGGCCCGGGGCAGCCAGGGCCTACGATTACGAGTACCAGCGAAACGGGGTGAGCAACCTGTTCATGCTGTTCGCACCCTTGGAGGGATGGCGGCGGGTGGAGGTTACGGACCGGCGCACCAGGACCGACTGGGCGGAGGTGGTGCGGAAACTGGTGGATGAGGACTACCCCAACAAGGAGCGGATAGTGCTGGTGATGGACAACCTCAACACCCACCACCCGTCGTCCCTGTACGAGGCCTTCGAGCCGGCGGAGGCGCGGCGCATCGGCGAACGGCTAGATACACTACACGCCGAAGCACGGGAGTTGGCTCAATATAGCGGAGATAGAACTGGGGGTGCTGGCGCGGCAGTGCCTGGACCGCCGGATACCCAGCCAGGAAGACTTGGCGCGAGAAACCGGAGCATGGCAGGAGCAACGCAACCGGGAGGCGATTCGAGTGGACTGGCGCTTCACCACCGAGGACGCCCGCATCAAGCTCAAGTCCCTCTACCCGTCAATACAATAGCGTCGGACTACTAGTATTACAACGACAGTTCACGGAGGGATGTTCCGAGACGCCCGGAGGGCGTCTCGGCGTTTGGCGTGAGAGCGGCTGGCCCGATGGTTGCGTAACTGCTCCGCCTCCAGCAACCGCAGCAACTCCTCAGCACCCAACCGCTCCCGGGGCAGCATCTCGCGCACCACACGGTACACCTGCGGCCTGCTGACCCGGGGCATCTTTTTCCCCCCAAGCCTGTTGCAGGCTCAACAGGAAGGCCCCCGCCACCAGGCACAGCGCAATGTGATGATGCCAGCCCGCCCAGGTGCGGGTCTCGTACTCGTCCAGCCCCACGTCGCTCTTCTCCGTCTCGAACTCCGTCTCGATGCGCCACCTGGAACCGCCCACGTAGGCCAGCGTCTCCAGAGGAGTGTCCCCGGGAGCGTTGGACAGGTAGTAGCGGGGCTCGCTGCCGTCCAGGTTCCGGCGCCAGATGGCCCAGTGGATTTCGCCAGGCCTCCGCCGGCTGGTTGGCCGCACCCTTTGGGCACTGAACATATAAGTCCGCGGCCCCTGGGAACCCTGGGCCACCGTTATCTCCCGCCAGGCATCCTCCGGCAATTCAGCACCGCGCTCCGCCAGGGTGCGCCGCTGCCCGCTCCGCAGCCTGGGCTTGCGGGGACGCCCGAATCCCTGGTATGCCGGGCTGGTCCACTCGGGATCCACCGGCCAAAAAGTGAAGTTCCCCGGAACGTCCAGGACGTAACGCAGCCCCAAGGCCGCCAAGCCGTCCCGGAAGGACGGCGACATCCCGAAGGCGTCGTCCCCGGCCACCCATCCCGCCCTCAGATGGCCCCGCGCCAAGGCCCGCTGCAGCAGTTCCAGGGCCAACTCCGTCTTCGACCGGTACCGGCGCTTATCCTCCGGAACCCCAGCCGCCGCACAGCGGGCATCGTCCGATGTCCAACTCTCCGGCAGGTAGAGCCCCTGGTCCACCAGCGCCCGGCCCAAGGGACTGACATACGCCAAGAACATCCCTGCCTGGCAGTTGGCCACCTTGCCCAACCTGCCACAGTACTGCCGGGCCACCCCCGCCGACTTCAGCCCCTGCTTGGGGAAGTCGCTGCCGTCCAGCACCCACACCGCCTCAGAATGTCCCAGCCGGGGCGCCAGATACTCCTGGAGGCGTCCCATCACCGCGTCGTCATCCCAGGGGGCGGCGGTGAGGAAGCGCTGCATGGCCCGGGCCGGGACCCCCACTGATTCGGAGAGATTCTCGGCGTTGCACCGGTCCTGAGACTGCACCAGGAGGGCCCGGAGATAGTTCCGGCTGTGGTCCCGCGACTCCCTGCGCCCGAACAGCGGAGCGAAGAAGGAATGAAACTCGCCAAAGGCCTCGTACACCCGCTCAAATGCCGCCGCATCCATCTCCCAACCCCACCTTCCAAGCCTCCCTCAGCTAGCTGGTCACTTTATCACACCAACTGTCGTTGTAATACTAGCGTAGCGTGGACTAACCTGGACGAAAGAGCAAACCGCATTGAAATCGGCATGTATCCACGTCGTGGGGGACGTGAAGAGATGGAGGCTGCCCTGGCGACAGTGGATGTCCCGAGGCAGGCAATTGTCATTGATGTTAGATGTGAAGGCAGTGACCGATGGCCTTCTTATCTCGAAGAAAGGGCAGACGAGGCGTTCCTCCGCGCTATCCACTATTCCCTGGAGGCGGTGTCCGCGGCCTCTTATGGGGAGACGGTGGAGATGAAGCTGACATTGCGAAACGTCAGCGATGAGCCGGTGGGCTTTTTGCGCGGTGGCAGTACCTCCCACGACTTCGTGATCAGGACGCCCGACGGCGAACAGGTCTGGCATTGGAAGTGCGCCAAAATCTTCACTTTGCCACTGGTCGGTGAAACCCTGGAACCCGGAGAGACGCTGGAGTTCACTGGCGAGTGGGAACAGGTAGACAACCGGGGAGAGCCGGTTCCTCCCGGCACCTACCTGGTACTCGGTGTATTCGCTTTGGAGCCGCCTGAACAGCTGGTGACTCCGCCCCACGAACTGGAAGTTATCAGATGAGGGTTCGCTTGCTACCGGAGAAAGTGCCAGCGTAAATGCCCCGAGGCATCCTGAGGTAACAAACGGGGCCAGTTTCGGAATTCACAATCACGGCGGCTGGTAGCGAGTCAGCGTTGGACTGATGGATAAAGGGACTCCAGCTTAATGCGCGCATGGGCTGTGATGAAGCGGTAGTCCACCCGTATCCTGTCTTGGTTGCGCTGCTCCTGCCACGCTACCCACCTCACGCCGCAGTACGCTTTGATCAGCAATCCGGCGGTCGAACCTTTGCCGCGACAGTACTCCCAGCTCTATCTCGGCCATATTCAGCCAACTTCCGTGTTACGGCGAGTAGTGAATCTCCCGCCGTTGGGCGATGCGCCTGGCCTCGGCCGGTTCAAAGGCCTCGTACAGCGACGCTGGATGTACTTGGACTGTGTGGGCAAGGACTGCTGTTATGGTCTGCTGGCGTTGTTGCGTGGAATGTTCACTGTATGCCGAACTCAGGCCGCACCTTGGCGCGACGCATGGCCTTGATAGCACTTAGTGGATATACTATCATCGCCCAGATACTTCGACTCAATAGCTGACTTAATGAGCGGTTATGGCAGGTTTTCCGAGCTAACCAGGGAATTCTCTGCTGAACGGCTCCGGCGCATCAACACTGAATCCGAACGCCGGAACGCCGAGATTCCGGCAGCCAATCCCAAACTGGCTGACCCTGAGTATCTCAAAGACCGGACCGACCCAATCATCGATGCATGGGACACGGGAGACCGGACTGAAGCGGAAATGCTTATAAATGGAGGTTGATCCATGAAGTACGACTATATTGTTGTGGGGGGCGGATCGGCGGGGTGCACCATCGCCACGCGGTTGTCGGAGGACCCGAATAACTCGGTGCTGCTGCTGGAGGCGGGGCCGGATTATCCTGACTTTGAGACCTTGCCCGACGACCTGAAGCTGGGGAACAACGTCTGGTTTTCGGCCTATGGGGATCATAGTTGGGCCTATCGGGGCCACATGACCAGCGAGTTGCCCGACCTGGAGATTCCCAGGGGCAAGGCCACCGGCGGCTCCAGCGCCATCAACGGCCAGGTGCTGTACCGCGGCATCCCCGACGACTACAACCGCTGGGCCGAATGGGGCAACGACGAATGGGGCTTCACGAACTGCCTGCCCTACTTCAACAAGTTGGAGACCGACCTTGACTTCGGCGGCAGCGACTTCCACGGCTCCGATGGCCCGGTGCCGGTCAGACGTGCCCCGCGCAGCGAATGGCTGCCCCACGCCGCCGCTTTTGAGCAGGCGGCCTTGGCCGAGGGCTTTGAGATCTCCGAGGACATGAACGACCCGGAGTCCACCGGGGTGTCACCGCGCGCGCGCAACACCCTCAACTTCAAGGGCAGCAGCGGCGTCCGGATGAGCATGGCGCTTAACTACCTGGACATGGCCCGCCACCGCCTGAACTTCACCATCCGGGGCAGCGTCACCTGTCGGCGCATCCTGTTCGAGGGCAAGAAAGCCGTCGGCATCGAGGCAGAGAGCGGCGGTGAGGTATTCACCGTTGAGGGCGAACAGATCATCCTGTCCAGCGGCGCCGTGGCCTCCCCGCAGATCCTGATGCTTTCCGGCGTCGGCCCCAAGGACCACTTGGAGAGCCTTGGTATCGCTGTCGTCCATGACTCACCAGGAGTGGGCAAGAACCTGCGCGACCATCCCTCCGCCGCGGCCATCTACCAAGCTCAGGGCGAGAAGCCGGACGTGCAGGCTCCCGTGATCCAGGTGGGGCTGCGTTACCAGGTGCCGGGTAGCACCTTGGAAAACGATATGCAGCTTTCGCCGATGCTGATGACCAGCGAACACCGGCCGGCACAGGTGGATATCGACGACGACCTGAACTACGTCGGCATGAGCGCCAGCCTGCAGTTGGCATTGGGCCAGGGCGAGCTGACCCTCCAGTCCACCGACCCTCACGTACAGCCGTTCATCAACTACAACTACTACCAAGAAGAGGAAGACCTGCGCCGGATGCGCGAGGCCATTCGCTTGGGCGTGCGCATGGCCGAGACCCACGAATACTACAAAGAGATCATCATTGAGCGGATCATGCCCACCGATGATGAGTTGGCCGATGACGAGGCGCTGAACAACTGGCTGCGCCGCAACTCCGGCACCTCCCACCACATCTCCGGCACCTGCAAGATGGGGCCGGATAGCGACCCGCTGACCGTGGTGGACCAGCACCTGCACGTCAAGGGCGTGGAGGGTCTGCGTGTGGCCGACGCGTCCATCATGCCCGACTGCATCCGGGCGAACACCAACGCCACCACCATAATGATTGGCGAGCGTTGCGCCGACTTCATCAAGGACGGGAAGTAGACGCGGCTAAATTCCGGTTTAATTTCAGAGAGCGCAGAGGGAAATCCGGTCTTACCCCTCTGCGCTTTTTGCAATAAATAGCGTCTGGAGGGATTCGATGAGATACAACTATATCGTAGTCGGCGGCGGCTCTGCGGGTTGTGTCATGGCCTCGCGGTTGTCGGAAGACCCCGAGGTTATGGTGCTTCTGCTGGAGGCAGGGCCGGATTATCCTGCGTTTGAACACCTTCCCGACGACCTCAAGCTGGGCAACAATGTCTGGCTGTCGGCATACGGCCCTCACAGTTGGGCCTACCGGGGCCACATGACGGACGAAATGCCCGACCTCGAGATACCCCGGGGCAGGGCGACGGGTGGGTCCAGCGCCATCAACGGGCAGGTGTTGTTGCGCGGCATACCCGAGGACTACGACCGCTGGGCCGAATGGGGCAACGACGAGTGGGGCTTCACGAATTGCCTGCCCTATTTCAACAAGATGGAGACCGACCTGGACTTTGGCGGCGGAGATTTCCACGGCAACAACGGCCCGGTGCCGGTTCGCCGCTATCCACGCTCTGAGTGGCTGCCTCATGCCGTCGCCTTTGAGCAGGCCTGCGTGGCCGAGGGCTACTCTGTCGACGAGGACCAGAACCACCCTGAGTCGACCGGCGTATCGCCGCGCGCCCGCAACACCATCGACGGTGTGCGCATGAGCAACGCCCTGAACTATCTGGACATTGCCCGTCACCGGCTCAACCTCACCGTCCGCGGCGGTGTGACCGCCCACCGGGTGCTGTTCCAAGGCAAGAGGGCGGTCGGCGTGGAAGCCGAGAGCGGCGGCGAGATGTTCACGGTGGAGGGCGACCAGATCATCGTTTGCAGCGGGGCCGTGGCGTCGCCCCAACTGCTGATGCTCTCCGGGGTGGGACCAGCGGATCACTTGCAGAGGTTCGGCATCGATTTGGTCCACGATTCGCCGGGAGTTGGCAAGAACCTGCGAGACCACCCCTCGGCGGCAGTGCTGTACCGGGCGAAGGGCGAGCGGCCCGACGTGCAGGCGCCGATGACTCAGGTCGGGATGCGCTACACCGCCACCGGTTCCAGCCTTCGAAACGATATGCAGCTTCAACCGATGCTGTTGACCAGCGAGCACCGTCCGGCCCAGGTGGAGATCGACGACGACGCCAACTACATCGGGATGAACGCCAGTCTCCAGTTGGCGCTGGGCCAAGGAGAGTTGACCCTTCAGTCCACCGACCCGCATGTCCAACCCTTCATCAACTACAACTACTATCAAGAGGAGGAGGACCTGCGCCGGATGCGCGACGGCATCCGATTGGGCATCCGCGTAGCGGAGCAGACCATGTACCGAGGCATGCTGGAGGAGCGGGTTACGCCCACCGACGATGAGATGGCCACCGACGAGGCGCTGGACCAGTGGTTGAAGCGCAACTCCGGCACGTCGCACCACATCTCTGGTACCTGCAAGATGGGGCCGGACAACGACACATTGACCGTTGTCGACCAATACCTTAGGGTCAAGGGCGTGGAGGGGCTTAGGGTGGCCGATGCCTCGGTCATGCCCGACTGCATTCGCGCCAACACCAACGCCACCACCATAATGATCGCCGAGAAGCTGTGCGACTTCATCAAGGCGGGCAAGTAGGCGACGGGCCGGATCGTAAAATCCATGGTAGGGGCGCACAGTTGTGCGCCCCTACGCCATTGGCGAATCATTCGTCTGGAGCATCACCATGAAACGCAGCGAGACACGGATACTGACCACGCACACCGGCAGCCTGCCCCGGCCCGATGGGTTGGTGGAGATGCTGAGCTCTGTGGCCCGGGGCGAGGCGGTGGACGAGGCGGCGCTGGCCGAGGTGGCGCGGGAGGCCACCGCGGATGTGGTGCGGGCGCAGGTTGAGGCGGGGGTTGACGTGGTCAACGGGGGCGAGCAGTCGCGAGTCAGCTTCTCGACCTACGTTACTCAACGGATGTCGGGATTCGGAGGTACTTGGGACCGGCGGGGAGCCCGGGACCAGAACGAGTTCCCATCCGTCGCCCGCCCCCGGGTGGTGCAGATCCAGCGTGGTGTTCCCATGTGCGTGGGACCGCTGTCCTACCACCACCTAGACGCGGCCGAAAGGGAATGCGACGACCTGCTTGGGGCTGTCGCCGAGTCCGGCGCCGCCCACGAGGAGCTCTTCATGACCGCCGCCGCGCCGGGAATCATCACCCTGACGATGAGGAACGACCACTACCCGACCTACGAGGACTATGTGTACGCGGTGGCCGAGGAGATGCGAAAGGAGTATGAGCTGATCGTCTCCAAGGGCCTGATACTGCAACTGGACTGCCCTGACCTGGCGATGGAGCGGCATATGTCTTACCAGGACGAGCCGCTGGAGGCGTTTCAAGAGGTGGTGGAGCTGCACATCGAGGCCATCAACCGCGCCTTGCGGAACGTACCCCGCGAGCAGGTGCGGCTGCACGTCTGCTGGGGCAACAGCGAGGGGCCGCACCACTACGACGTACCGCTGGCGGACATACTGCCGATCGTCTACCGGGCCAACGTGGGGGCGCTGGTGATGGAGATGGCCAACCCGCGCCACGCCCACGAATACAAGGTCTACCAAGACATGCCCCTGCCCGACGATATGCTGCTGGTGGCGGGAGTGATCGACACCAAGACCAACTACGTGGAGCACCCCGAGGTGGTGGCCGACCGGCTGCGTTTGGCGGTGCAGGCGGCGGGCGGCGACCCGACGCGCGTGATGGCCGGCACCGACTGCGGATTCGACACGTCGGCAGGCTCCAACCGCGTCGACAAGGGGGTGGTCTGGCTCAAGCTGGGCTCGATGCGGGAGGGCGCGGACATCGCCAGCCGGGATCTGTTCTAGGGGTTGGGTGCCACCTGCTCAACACCGGATGGTGGGAAGCGTTTGCCAGTCAGCTTATGTTCGATAGCTTCCACAATCCATTCGTCTATTTCTAAGCCTTCTTCCGCAGCCGCCAGCACAATTCGCTGGTGCAGATCACGATATAAGGGAATCTCCAATTTTCCGGGAAATGGCTTTTCTGGCTCAATACCGTCTTCTTGGCATCCGGCCAAGTATTCCTCGATGGATATTCGGAACTCTCGTTTGAGCCCCTCTACATCAGACGCCATAAAATTGACTATCGGATACGGGGCGGCATTGATGACGTGCCCGTGCAGAAGATCAACGGAGTCATCGTACCCAATGGTGGCGATGTAGCCCTTATATTCCATCATGGGATAACTCCTATGTCGTTCAGAAACTTTGCGATGCCACGGACAGTGCGCTTGTCCATTTCGGGCCCTGGGTGAGGGCGGTGTACAACCAAGCTCACTTCATCCTTTCTCAACCTCACCCTCGAACCGGCCCTCTCTGTTATTTCCACACCCAACGCCCGCATCAATGCCTCGACCTCAGCCCACCGAATGTTGGCTGGAGTAGGGTAATCAAAAACTCGTTCCAGTGTGCGTCTTTGCCTGCCTGTCACAAAGACATACTATCACCAGCAGACCGGCAAACACACGACGGCGTCGATGGAGTAACTGGCGCAACTCGACTCTCCCTTTTTGTGACCAGATGCGCCGATATGGTAAACTGCCCGCAAATTCAGCAATCTGGACTGCGGAGGGACAGGTTGGCCGACAGCTTGATTACTGACGAAGTGCGCGCTCTTATCGGGTCGGAGACACCGCCGGAGCGGAACCGCTTCGCCATCAGTGAGGAGATGGCCTACGACGTGGCCGACGCGACCGAGGACCCGAACCCGCTGTACGTTGACCGGGATGCGGCCGAGGCCAGTCGCTTCGGCGAAATAATCTGCCCGCCGCTGGCGACGTGGAAAGACATCACGCCTCCCATCGGCTACTTCGGGGCGGGACAGGAATCGCACTTCGAGGTGCCGCTGCCCTTCAACAGCTATGGCCTCAACGGCGGCAGCGACTGGCAGTTCCTCCGTCCTACCTACATCGGCAGTTGGATCACCCGGCAGTTCAAGATAATGGACATCTTCCAGAAGCAGGGGCGCTCCGGGCCGCTAGTGTTCGTGGAGCGGCTGGAGACGCAGACCGACCAGCACGGGCAGGTGATACTGCTGGCCCGCCGTGTGAGTATCCACCGGGCGCTGGACCAGGACGCGAGCTCTCCGCAGCAGGGCGCGACGGTGGCCAGCGACTTGCAGACCGTCAACCTCTCTCCCCCCGGCCCGGGCGAGGAGGTGGCTCGTCCGCAGCCGTCCGACCGGACGCAACTGTATTTCGAGGACGTCACCGAGGGGATGGACCTTCCGCCGGTTATCAAAGGGCCAATGACCACGACGCACTTGGTGCGCTGGGCCGCGGCCAATGGAAACTACGCCCGCATCCACTGGGACCTGCCCTTCGCGCAGATGCAGCAGGGGCTGGAGAACGTGGTGGTCAACGGCTCCCTGAAGAACCAGTACTTGGGACAGCTCCTGGTTGACTTCGCCGGGCTGGGCGGATGGCTGCGGCGGTTCTACGTGCAGCACCGCGGGATGGACTACCCCGGCGACGTGCTGACAGCCAAAGGCATCGTCACCGGGATCCGGGAATTCGACGGCGTCGGCCATGTGGACTGCACCGTCACCCTGACCAACAGCCGGGGGCACCAGACCGCATCTGGGGTGGGCACCGTGGCGCTGCCCCGCCGCGGCCAAGAGTTGCCCTTGGTCTGGGAGCCGGAGGACTAGGCTTGCTTGGCGGATTGCGCGTTCTGGACTTTGGGCCGGGGATTGCTCCCTCGTTTTGCGGCAAGATGCTGGCAGACTACGGCGCCAAGGTTATCAGGGTGGAACCGCCTGGATGTGGCGACCCAGCGCGGCGTGTGGGACCATTTGTGGGAGACGACCCTCACCCGGAGAAGAGCGTTCCGTTCCTTTATGTGAACACGGGAAAGCGGGGCGTTACCCTCGACTACTCAACCGAGTCGGGCCGCGCCGTTCTGCGCAAGTTGCTGGACCATGCCGACGTGCTGGTGGAGGGATTCCCGCCCGCGCAGGCGGAGCAGTCGGCGATCAGCTACGAAGCATTGTCCCGCAGTCATCCCCGACTGGTGGTGACGTCGGTTACGCCCTTTGGGCAGGACGGGCCGTATCGGAATTTCCAAGCGACCGACATCATCACCTGCGCCATGAGCGGTCTGATGTACCACTCGGGCGACTCCGACAAGGAGCCCCTGCGCAACGCTCTCGATCAGTCACTGTACGTGGCCGGGGCCAACGCCGCGGCCGCCACGCTGGTCGCCGTGTTCGCCCGGCTCACATCCGGGGAGGGACAGCGCGTTGACGTTTCGGTGGCCGAGTGCCTGGCCTCTCACTTGGTGCAGCCGGTGCCCTACTACAACTACATGGGGGCGACCAAGGGCCGCCGTCCCGTGCGCGGCTCCGGGTTCGAAGAGCTGATGCCGGCCCGCGATGGCTACGTGGTGCCTTCGGTGCAGGGTTCCCAGCCTTGGGAAACAGTAGCCGACCTCATCGGACTGGAAGATCTCCACGACCCGCGATTCGCCTCGGGCGCGGGACGCATCGCCAACGGGGAGGAGCTGAAATCCCTGCTCGTCGAAGGGTTGGCAGAATGGGACCGGCTGCCCCTGTTCGTGGCGTCGGGCGAGCGCCGACTGGTGTTCGGCATGGCCCAGGACGCCGGGGACATGGTTTCCTGTCCGCACTTGGCGGCACGGGATTTCTATCACGAAGTTGACCACCCTGTTGCCGGACCGGCGACCTATCCGGGCATGGGAGCGGCACTGTCGGAGCGTCCGGCGCAGGCCCCAACTCCGGCGCCGTTGCTGGGGCAGCACAACGCCGAAATCTACGGGGGCCTCGGCTACTGCGACGATGAGCTGGCCGCGCTGCGCTACGCAGGGGTGATATGAGCCGCCGGCCGCTGGAGAATATCCGAGTGGTGGACCTGAGCCGGGTGTTCGCCATGCCCTTCGCCGGGGCGAACTTGGCTGATCTGGGCGCGGAGGTCATCAAGATCGACACCTGCCAGGCCCAGTTCATTGAAACCACCCGGTCCATCACTGGCCCCTTCCCCAACAATCAGCCGGGCGAGTTGTGGTGGGAGCAGGGCGGCACATTTCAGACGCTGAACCGCGGCAAGCGCAGCCTGACCCTCGATCTGCGCTCCGAGGAGGCGCAGGATATCCTGAAGGAGCTGGTGTCGGTCAGCGACATCGTGCTGGAAAACTTCACGCCGCGGGTCATGGCCCGATTCGGGTTGGACTACGCGTCGCTGCGGGCAGTGAAACCCGACTTGATCATGGTTTCGAACACGGGTTACGGACACAGCGGCCCGTGGAGCAGCTTCGGGGCCATGGCCTCAGCCCTTGAGCCAACGCACGGCACCGGCGCCTTCATGGGCTACTTGGACGATGACGGTACAGGCGAGTTAAAACCCGGCACAGTTCCCAACAAGGTCGGAAACTCCTACACCGACTTCCTGGCTACTTGGACAGCACTGGTGTCGATCATGGCAGCCCTGCTGCACCGGGCCAAGAGCGGACGGGGAACATGGATTGACTTGGCAATGTACCAAGCGGGAGCTTCCTTCATCGGTGAGGGACTTTTGGCATACTCCTTCAACGGCCAGCGCACGCGTCGCATCGGCAACCGGCACCCGTCCATGGCCCCCCACGGCTGCTATCCCTGCCAAGGCGGGGACCAATGGGTGACTATCGCGGTGCGCGATGACGCCGACTGGCCGGCATTCTGCCAGGCAATGGATGCGCCGCAGTTGGCTGGCGACCAACGCTTCGCCACCGCCGCTCAACGCTTGGTGTGTCAGGACGAGTTGGACGCCGTGGTGTCCAGCTGGACTAAGGAGCGCACCTCGTATCAGGTGATGGAGACGCTGCAGAACGCGGGAGTACCCGCCGGTCCGGTGTTGACGGCAGGACAGGCCCTCAGCGACGCGCACTTCCGGCACCGGGGATTCTTCGAGAAGGTTACGCACCCCGAGGAAACGGGCTTGGGGACAAAGGAATACATAGGCCGGGGCTGGAAGTTTTCGGAGAGCCAGGCGGCAATCGCCGGGCCGGCCCCACTGCTGGGAGAGGCCAACGGGTATGCGCTGAGCGAACTGCTGGGGCTATCGCAGTCCCGTCTGGACGCGCTGGAGGACGAGAGCGTGACCGGCACCCGGCCCATAGGCGGAAACGCGCCCTCGCAGGTGCCCATGGAAACGCAGGTTGAGTTGGGCTGGGTCGCGGGATACGTTCCCGACTTCGAAGGCTAGGCGGCCCCTCGCTGGTATAGCCGGAACCACTCCACTGCCGGTGGGCAGGTTCATGCAGGTCCCCTTCCACGGGCCTATCCGCGCTTCAAGTTTTCTCTAGCTCTTTTCCATTTCGTCGCCTGCTGTACCTGAATTCCGTTTGTGGCGACGCGCCCATTCCGCCTTTATCTCAGAGGCGCGACCGCCATCTTGCTCATGATCTCGATCAGCCTGTAGCGGTATTCGGTAGCGTCTTCAGGGGGTTCCTCTTCGCCTGTATAGAGATCCTGCCGCTCTACTTTCAGCCGGTACTTGAATCCCTCGTCGTGATCAAAACCCTCGATGGTTTCGTAGAACAACTCGCCGTTGACTACCAGGCATTTCATGGGAGGCACTCCCACACAGTCCTTTAGTTCCGATCCCACATTCAACAGCAGCGTTGTTTTATCTCCCGAGAAGTTGCATGCCAAGGAGAAAAGCATCACCGCGGCAAGTACTGCCGCCATGGCGACCATTGCCGTTCGGGCAGGCGGCTGCCTCGTCCAACTGAGCCGAGATTTCCGGTGAAGTTGCAGCGGAATTCCCATACTCTTATCTCCGTAGATAGGATACTGATTATCTATAATACTAATACGAAGATAATAGACGATTGGGTTTATTCCAAACACCAGCAGTGAGGGAGGGCCATCAGCCGCCAATGGTGAATATCCAAGCGATGCCAATGGGTTGCGGGTTGGCCGAGGCGGTGGGGCATGCCCCAGGAGGCAGAGCCGTTGCGGCAGCTGGACCAGTTGGCAGACAAGAGCGCAGGGGAAGACAGTATGCAAGGCACTGGCGGCTGCGGAGGGACGACTGATAGAGCGGAATTTCCCCTCTAATCAGTGGCTATTGCATTTGATGGTGAGTTGCTGTAATGTCGCGGGAAAGTGGTTGCCACAAATGGATTTCCGTATTCGCATTCAGGCCATGCATAGGCGTATTGCGGAATAATTCGAAATCCGGGAGATGTCAAAATTCAGCGGTTTATAATGTTCAGGCTGGGTCAGGCTCTTCTATCCCTCTGGGTGGTGAGCGTTGTTGTGTTTGGCTTGGGGCGCATCACCGGTGACCCGGTGTCTGTGCTGCTTCCCATTGACGCCACCCACGAAGAGAGAGAACAACTGAGGGAAGAGCTTGGCTTCAATGAACCAATCTGGTCGCAGTACGGCACGTACATGCGCAATAGTTTCCGGGGACAATTCGGGGAGTCGATCAAGTACCCAGACTATGAAGCAATGGGACTGGTGATAACTCGATTCCCTACGACGATCAAGCTGGCTGTCGTAGCCATCCTGTTCTCGATTGCGGTGGCCATTCCCATCGGCGTCCTGTCTGCCGTGAAGAAGGACTCCATTTATGACTGGACGGGCAAAACCATTGCCCTTTTGGGCCAGTCCTTCCCCCCCTTCTGGCTGGGCCTCGTGATGATGTGGATTTTCGCTGTCCAGTTGGAACTCGTGCCGACATCGCAATGCCAGACTGTAACATCCTACATATTGCCGGCGATTACGATCGGCTGGTTCCTTGTGGCCGCACTGATGCGCCTGATGCGCTCCTCCATGCTGGAGATTCTGGACAGCGAGTATATCAACCTGGCGCGCACGAAGGGCCTGCGGGAATCCAAGGTGGTCTGGAAACACGCGGTCCGCAACGCCGCCATCGCGCCATTGACCTACTTCGGCATCATCTTCGGTGGCCTGCTGGTGGGGTCGGTGTCCGCTGAGACGGTGTTCAACTGCAAGGGCATAGGGCTGCTGGCCTTCGAGGCAGTGCTGGCCCGGGACTTCCCGCTGATGCAGGCGATAGTGGTGTTCTTCGCTGGAGTGTACGTACTCACCAACTTGGTGATCGATGTGCTGTACGCCTACTTGGATCCGCGCATCCGCTACTCTTAGGCTCCGACAAAGCGCTCAATGCCGAACGACCCTCTCCCGCTGGGGAGAGGGTTTTTCAATCCCTCGACTATGGCTCGACAACGGTCAGCACCTGGTTCGGCGCGACATCCTGCAGGGTCTGGAGAGCGCCGCTGGGCCATTGCACGCTGATTTCGTCGACGACGCTCGCCCGGCCAAGGCCGAAGTGGGCTGGCAGCATGTTCTGCGACGAATTGCTGGCCCCGGCAGTGATCTCCCTGATCTGGGTATGATCTCCAGCGGTCAGCGTGATCCGGGCGCCGATGCCGTCGCGATTGCCGGCGGTGCCGACGGTCTCGACAACGAGCCAGTTGGTGTCCCAATCGCAACGGTTCTGGAACAGCCGGACCGGTTCGCCCCGCGCCGCTGACCGTCCCAAGTTGGCGACGAAAAGGTCGAGGCAGCCGTCGCCGTTGAAGTCGGCGTAGGCCACGCCGCGTCCGGTTCCCCAGTCGGCCGCTCCGCTGATTGCTGACACATCGTCGAAGGCGCCCTGTCCGTTGTTGCGGAAAAGCAGGTTGGGTTGCTCCCGACGGTTGATGTCGTCGGTATCGAGGAAGCCGCTCGCCATGTAGAGGTCCTCGTATCCGTCATTGTCGTAGTCGAAAAAGACGGCGCCCCAGCTCACCCGCTGCTGGCGGCGGAACTCACCGTAGGCTACGCCGGCAGCAGGGGCCTGATCGAGGAAAGCGCCGTTGCCTGAATTTGTGAGCAGAACATTGTCGGCAATGTTGGTTACGAACATATCGAGGTAGCCATCAGAGTTATAGTCGGCCACGGCCAGGCCCATGCCGAACATGGCGGTTCCAGCCCCCGATTGCTCCGAAATGTCGGCGAAGGCCCATTCCTCTCCAGTGCCTGAACTGCGTGCCACGGGGCCGTCGTTGCGCCAGAGAACGTTGGGGTGGATGTATTCGCCGAAGTCGTTGATGACATACAGGTCGAGGTCTCCATCGTTGTCGAAGTCCACCCAGGCAGGCTGGAAACCCGCCCCCCAGACCCTGCCGTACGCGCCCTCGGTATGGGTGGGGTTGGGGGTTGCGCCCAGCAGATGAGTAACCTCCGTGAAGGTGCCGTCGTTGTTGTTGTGGAACAGCGCCAAGGGTCGTACGTCGAAGAAATAGAGGCGCTGGGTGAAGGCGTCAGGGTTGGACTCGTCGATGTGGCGGACGACGATGAAGTCAAGAGCGCCGTCCCGGTCATAATCGCCCCAGGCGCACCCCATGGAGCGATAGGTGGAGTCCGGGTCGGACAGGCCGGCGGGTTCGGCCACATCGACGAACGTACCGTCGCCCTCGTTGCGGAACAGCCTGCTGGCGCCCCAGTTGGCGACGAACAGGTCCTGGTCGCCGTCGTTGTCGTAGTCGGCGGCGCATCCCCCATTGCCCTTGGCATCGGCGTCGGCCACCCCTGCCTCATTCGCGACGTCCGTGAAGGTGCCGTCCCCGTTGTTGCGGAACAGCGCGTTTTCGCCCTCGCTGTCGGGGACCAGCCCGGCAAGATCGGGAGTGGAGGTGACGTAGACATCCTGCATGCCGTCTTCGTTGTAGTCGAAAACGATCACACCTGCGCCAAGGGGGATGATGTCGAGCAAGTCGCGGTAGTGATTGTAGACCACTCCGGCCTGCTCACTCACTTCGTCGAAAATCTGTGGCTGGTAGGTGAGGGCGTCGCCCAAGGCCACCGTGGAACCATCGGGGTTGGTCACTGACACGTCCACTACCCCCGGGTCGTGGGCGGGAACCAGAGCGACCAACTGGCCCGGGCCCAAGAACGCCCAGGCCGACTCCACGCCGTCTATCGCGACGCCTGCGCCGTTGACAAAGCCGCTGCCGTGCACGGTTACCAGCACGTCACCGCCGTTGCCCACTATGGGCGGCTCCATGCGGTCGATGCGGAGTTCGCCGGACTCTTCCACCCCAACCTCCTCCTGGAGGGAGAAAGGGGCGGATTCGCCGGACGCACCAGATACCGAAGCCCGGATTCCCACACCCTCACCGCCCACCAGTGGGGCAATGACCAGGATGCCGAGGCCAGCCACGACCCCCAGCACCCAGGTTGCAGCAGCGAGACTTGCCACGGCCCGCTTGGGCATTGCCCGGGCCAAGCCCCAGAATGTCACAGGGCCTCCCGCGGCGGCTGCGAAGAGGAGCGTGGCCGCGGGGGCCTCGCCCATGCCCACCAGAAGCAGCGCGGCCACCAGCGGGATCTCAAACATCAGAGGCACGTTGATGAGCAGGCCCAGGGTGGCCGCTATCGCCACTCCCTGGGCGTTATTGCCCAAGTAAGCGCCCACGGTTTCGGGGCTGACCCACTGGATGACCAGCGCGCTGGCGAACCCCGCCAGCACCATCACCGGAGCGAGGCGGATGAAGTATCGCAGGCTGGCCCGCGCCCAGCCCTGCAGTCCTTCGGCCAGAACGACCCACCACGAGGATGTTCCTGAGGCGACTGATGCCAAGGGTAGTTCCGGCGGGGGTACGGCGCCGGGGGCCACGGACTGCTGGCCCCGACTGGCGAGCCAGGCCACCAGTGGCCCGAGGAACAGGGCGGCGATGATACTTATCCCCACACGGCTTCCGGCCAGCATGGGCGTGAACACGAGTGCGGCCATCAGCAGGGCTGGGGCGTTCATGGTGCTGGAGCCGTGGACGATCGCCAAGGCCGCTTCGGTGCCTGCGCCCCGCTGCCTGAAGGCGTTGGCGACGGGGACGATGCAGGCGGAGCACAGGTTCATCGCGGGCCCCACCAGCAGCCCGCTGAGAGAGCCGCGCACTCCCCGCCGTGACCAGGCGCCGTAGAGACTACCCGGCGGCAGCAGGAAGGTCTCGGTCAGCCCGGCCATCAGGAAGGCAAAGACCATGCCCAATGAAATCAGCTTGAGGTAGGTCAGAGAGAAGTCCCACCACCGGGAAAAGAGCGTGGACTCCGGCTCGCTCTCGAGACAGAAACCCTGAAAGCACTCGACTGCCGGGGCCGTGACGCCGGCCAGGTCGGCCTCGACCACGTCCAGCTTTGGGATGCGGTTGAACCACAGGAACAGCCCAAGCAGTACGGCCAGAAAGATCAGGCCGATGGTCAGCTGTTTCCTGCGGTCTGTGGCAAACATATCAAATGGGGAACCAGATAGCTGGGTCAAGCGGTGGCAATTTCCCGATTATACTCCGCTGCCAGCGACGAAAATGGGCGGCCCCGTCGGGGCCGCCCTGAGTTGCTGTACCGGCCAATCAGGCCGCTACGGTCTTCCGGCTATCTGCAGGGATCCACGGTCGTGCAGGCTGTGATCAGCCAAGTGTGGCCAATGTCGCCGCCATCCCAACCGGGGAAAACCCATCTGTCGACGATGTTGGGATCCAGGATGGCCTCAATGAACACCTCGAACAAGGGTATGTTCTCGAAGTTATTGAACTTTATGTTACCGATTTGCCGGAGCAGCGCATCGCGCCCGTCGAGGTCCGCGGTATTGCGCAACTCGTCCCACAGCTCGAACAGCTCATCGGTCTCATACTGGTGAGAGACGTTGTAGCCGGCGTTAAAGCCTGCGATCTGAGTCTCCACCACCTTCTTGGACGGCGGGATGGCCCACAGGTAGCCAAGGTAGTCGCGGCTGCCCAGTGCGGGGATAACCGTGCCGGCCCAGTCGGCTTCCTCCAAGGTAATATCGATGCCGATTTCCTGGAGGTAGACCTGGACCTGCTCCATCGCAGGTATCAGCTCCGGGGCACCTGGGAAGGGGAACAGCCAAGCGTTGGCCTCGAAGCCATCCTCGTAACCTGCGTCGGCCATCAGGGCCTTGGCTGCTTCCACGTCGTAGCCGTACAGGTCATCGAAGCGGTCGGCCCAAGTGTCGTCGTAGCCGGGCAGCCCTTCGTAATAACCATGCACGTATGCGGGGGTTACGCGATCCTTGTAAAGCTCTACCCGGAGAGTATCCCGGTCAATGGCCTTGTTGATAGCCTGCCTTACCCGGATGTCGGTGAAAGGCAAGTCAGGGTCAAGCTTGCCCGTGGTGCCCACGTACTTGTCCCGGGACTCATCCTCAGTGCCGAAGTACAATCCCGTGAAGTTGATCTGCACCTGCTGCGCAGGGCCAGTGCTCTTCTGCAGCTTGTAACCCTTGTCGATCAGCTGGTCAGTGAGGTCCTTGTTGACCTCAGTCAGGTGGGTCTCCCCTGCCTCGAACTGGGCCAGCCTCGTTGCCTCTTCCAAGGTCCAGGTCATGATCAACTCGTTCCAGTCCACGGGATGCACCCAGTGGTCACCGTCGGCCTTCTTGTACAGGACCGACTCGCCCAGCTTGTGCTCCTCGAAGACGTAGGGGCCGGTGCCGGCGATCTGGTTCTCATAGGACATCTCGCCTTCGGCGTCCCACTGCGCCTTGCTGAACATCACCATATCGGTGGCTTCGGAGTAGTAGAAGGGCAGGTCGGGGCAGGGGACGTTACAGTCCATTGTGATTTCGTGGTCGTTAATGACCACAACGTCCTCCACCTGGCACATACCAACCTTGTAGCCGGAACTGGGAGCGTCTTCCCGGCCCTCGTAGTCGGGGTTGCACCAGATGTCGTGGCTGTGTTCCACGTCGGTGGCGGTGAACATACCGAAATCAGTTCCGTTCTTGTTGTGCCACTCGACGCCCTCGGCCAGCTTGATATTCCAAGACATTGAGTCCTCGGCCAAGGTGGCCTCGGTAGCTAGCCAGCCACTCATGGTGTTGGTGACCGGGCTGATCTCGAACAGCCACTCCATCATTGGGTCCTGCTTGATCAGCTGGTCCGCGCTGCCTCGAATCCAGACGCGGAAATAGTCGCGAGTGGGAGAGATCAGACCCATGATGAGCCTGTCAACCTTGACTTCACCCACGGTCGGTTCCAGCGGCGATTCCCTGATTAACTTGACCACGACAGCTTCAGGTTCAGCCGAATCGGAGGCCTCAGTAGGCTCTGGAGCAGTGGTCGGCGCCGGAGCAGTGGTCGGCGTCGAAGCTGCTGTTGGCTGCGGAGCTGATGTTGGTTCCTCAGCCGATCCGCAAGCCACGGCCAGCGCCACCATCAGGATTACCAAGAGGGCAACGGGCCTCCTCAACAAATGGATAAACGTCATGGGCGACTTCCTCCTACTACTTGCAGCGCTCAATTTTGTCTGCGCGATTCCGCCTTGTATAGCAAACACCCTTGTATAGCAAACACCTCTGGCATTAGTCAATAGCCTGGGGGCTTGTTTTTGGTTTGCAGCGTATGTCTCAATGTAAAGCCCCGTCGATATTCGTAACTCGTTTTACGAATATGATCAACATCCTTGACACCCTGTTATTGTGTATGTAGAGTGCGGCAAGTAACTTTCGCATTATCGAATTGTCTGCAATTTTAAGCAATGTTTTCATCATCAGGAGGTAATGGCCTTGGCGTTACCACGGATTGAATCTCTGCCGGGTTACGCGGCAGCGGTTACGCCACCCCCTATGCGGAAATTGTTTGGCGTTTGGGGCGTGCTTCGCCGCTACCCGTTGATCCCATTCCTTATAGTAATGGTGGTCATGGTAATCCCGGCAATTTTCGCCCCGCTGATTGCACCGCACCCCCCCAAGAAGGGAGACCTCAAAGAGGCGCGCCTGGTGCCTCCTTTCTGGATTGGGGACAACGCCCGGTCGCTGAGAGCGGAAACTGAGATAGACCGCTCAGATCTCTCGGCTCAGATCTCCGTCGCCGATGCCCAGGCCTTGTTAATTGCTGGCAACGCCCGGATCGAAAGCGGCGGCAATACAGTGTCGCCAGGGGACCGAATCATCAAGTTGAAGACCGTGGTGGCGGAAACTCCCCCCGGGGGCGGTTCTCCTTACGAAATATCGTTGGCGAGCGCGCAATCCTCCGTCGAGCGCGGCAAGTTGCGCATTGTCGGGGTGGAGACGGTCAAAGAAAGCAGCCTGATGACAGTATCCGAAGGTCAGCAGGTGGAGGAAATAATCGCGCGAGGGGGTTCGCTCAACCATTTCCTTGGCACCGACAAGGTGGGGCGGGACATAATGAGCCGGATCATTTACGGCTCACGCATATCAATCGTGGTTGCAGCCATCGCTATCTTCATTTCCGGAACCATCGGGACTATCCTGGGAATAAGCGCGGGGTACTTCGGAAAGTGGCTGGATGCGCTGGTAATGAGGGCGGTGGACGTTTCTCTGTCCATACCCATTATTCTGCTGGCGCTGGCGCTGGTTGCGGCACTGGGGGCCAGCTTTGCCACGGTGATCACAGTGCTGGTGTTGCTGCTCTGGGCGCACTACGCCCGGATGGCGCGCGGCGTCACGTTGTCGGTCCGCTCGGCGGACTTCATTGCACGGGCAAGGGTGGCCGGTGCTTCCAACGCCCGAATAATGCTCAGGCACATTTTCCCCAACGTGTTCAACAGCTTGGTGGTACTGGCCACATTGCAGGTCGGCTTCGTTATTGTTATTGAATCGACCCTCAGTTTCCTCGGCGCAGGTATCCCGAAGCCGAATCCGGCGTGGGGCCTGATGGTGGCGGACGGCCGCGACCTGATCGCCACAACCTCTGGTTGGTGGGTGTCTTTTTTTCCGGGACTGACAATCATGCTGGTGGTGCTGTCGATGAACCTCATGGGCGACTGGCTCCGGGACAAGCTGGACCCGAAACAGAGGCAGGTGTAGGAGGGAATTATCCATGGCTGGTGAAGTTGTACTGGATGTTCGAGACCTCCACACCTATTTCTTCAACCGCCGCGGCATCACCAAGGCCGTAGACGGTGTGAGCTTTACCCTGCGCGAGGGCGAAACGCTGGGCATCGTTGGCGAGTCGGGTTGTGGAAAGACCATGACCGCCCGCTCTCTGCTGCGCATCATTCCAAAGCCCGCGGCCCGGATCGTGTCGGGAGAGGTGCTACTCGACGGCGAAGACTTGGTGAGCCTGTCGGACGAGGAGATGAGGCAGGTCCGTGGCAGGAAAATCGCCATGATTTTCCAGGACCCCCAGACCTCCCTGAATCCCGTCTTCACGGTTGGCAACCAAGTTATCGAGGCTCTCGGAACGCATTCCAAGGGCGGCAACCGGAACCTCGCGGAGCGGGCTGTGGACGCCCTGAGGAGCGTACGAGTGGCGGCCCCGGAACGCCGGATGCATGACTTTCCGCACCAGATGAGCGGCGGAATGAAGCAGCGGGTACTGGGCGCCATTGCCATCTCCAGCTCGCCCAGGGTGATCATTGCCGACGAGCCAACCACAGCGTTGGACGCCACGATTCAGCTTCAGTATCTTCGCCTGCTCAAGGACATTCAGGCAGAGACGGGGATGGCGATCATCTTCATCACCCATGACTTTGGCATCGTTGCCAGGATGTGCGACTCGGTGGCGGTGATGTACGCCGGGCGGATTGTGGAGCGGGGCGACGTGCGGCAACTGTTCAACAACCCCAGTCATCCGTACACGCAGGCGCTGATGGCGTCGGTGCCACAGATGGAGCGCACCGACCGGCTCTTCGCCATCGACGGGCAGCCTCCGGCGCTCTACGCCCTGCCCGACGGCTGCCGGTTCGCTGATCGCTGCGGCCACGCCAGGGACATCTGCCACGAGGAATACCCGGAAGAGGGAAACGCGGGGAAAGAGCATACCTCCCACTGCTGGATGCTGCATTCGAGATGGCAGCAGGCGGCTCCTCTGGCCGTCGAAGCAGGCTAGGACCGCCGCAGCCGCCGCAATACGCAGCCGCCGACCGCCGCGCAGACGCCGCCTGCCGCTGCGCCCAACACCGTGCCCGCGGCGATGCACATTATGACGAAACCCAAGACTTCCGACGCACTGATGTAGTATGTGTCGCCGGTCAGGACCAGTATCAGCAGCACTCCCGGCGCGAGACCGATCACTGCCCCGGTAACCGCGCCGGGAAACATGCCGCCCCGGAACATGTTGTTCCACAGCTGCAGCGTCTCGTTGGCCCGCATTTTTTTCAGATATTCCATGCCCTACGCCAAGTCCTTGTGTGTTGTCCTCTATCGTTCTGTCGCGCTTGCAATCACTGATTGCGGGACGTCAGGCTATCGAATTACATACAGCATGCCGTCTTGGGTATGGGCGTAGACCTTGCCCTCCGCGTAGCTCAACGGGCCCGCAACCGGCGATTCCAGCGAGACAACCCAAAGTTCCTCACGACTGAACCGGTCGATGGCCCGAATGGAGCCGTCCTCCTGCGCCACCAGCAGCGAGTCCCCAGCCACCAGCAGAGGAGCCACGACGGGAGGGCCGACTGTCACCTGCCATAGCTGACTTCCGTCCAGCGGACTCAGCGCCACGACCTCGCCCGCGTCGGTCCCCAGGTACAGCGCCTCGCGGGTTACGGAGGGCGTATGGATAAACGCGCCTGTCTCCCTTGCCGGGTGTACCCGCCATTGCAGGCCGGAATGCTCCGGCGGATCCGGCATCGGGAAACCCCACACCCACAGCTGGGCCCAGATCAACTCCGCGGGATACCGCCCAGGCAGCTCGCGTATCCCTGAATCGAAGGCCAGGAGGTCACCATCCGACAGCAGATAGACCCGCCCATCGGCTGCCGTGGGAGGAGTAACCAGCGCGGAGCTGGTACGAATTCGAGCCCGCTTGTCGCCGGTCCCTGAATGCCGGATGAACAGCACCCCGGCGTTGGACGCGGCAAGCAATTTCCCGTCATGAACGGCGACCGGAGCCACCACCGCGCCGTCCAGCCCCACCTTCCACAGCAGGTCACCCGTCTCGGCATCAAGGGCGTGAACGTCGCCACCTCTGGATCCAGCGTATACGATACCGTCCTGCACCGCGACCGTTCCCGGGAACGGCGAATCGCCCTCGTATATCCACAGTGGCCTGCCACTGGCGGCATCCAAAGCAACGACGCGCTTGTTGAGGGTTCCGAGGAACAGCGAGCCTCCTGCGAGGGCTGGAACCCCGTGGGCCGGGCCGCTGACGGAGTGTTCCCAGATCAGCTCCCCATTGTCTGTGTTGAAGGCCAGGACCCGCGACTGACCCCCGATGTAGGCAACTCCATCAGCCACCGCCGGAGAGGAGCGAACCCCAACATCGACCTCGATAATGCGGTCGACTATGCCTTCGGGAACGGAGGCGGGAGTAATGTAATTTGTGCCCTGCGGGTTGCCGCCCCGCATCGCCCACCGGCCGGGACCGGAAATGGCTGCGGCGTCTCCGGACGGCTGACTGAAAAGCAGAGTCCATGGGTTTGGCATCAAGGGGTAGTTGGTCCAGAGGGCGATTAGCACCACCAGCGCGACCAATGCCCAAGCCAGACGCCGACGCCGCAACAGGGATCGCCACCCCATCCGGGCACCCGGCTGCTGACCTGATCCGGCCCATTGCGGAACGGAGAACCTCGACGGTCGTCCGCTCCGCTCATCAGCGCCACTTGTTGTTTCCGGGCCTCCAGCCATTGGTCACCGCCTGAACATTTGACTACATATTAACCCACAACGTCGCCAAAGGCGGAGACTGCCGGAGGTAAAGTAAGGGGTTTTTGTGTGTTGGAGATCCGGTCGGCCCTGGGTTTGTCGAAGGACTGCGCCGTGGTGGTTCGACAGCCTAGCCACGAACGGACTCGGCGGGCCAGTTGAGGCAACCAAGCCCTCCAGAGGTAGAGAGGTTGTCAGGATCCCGCGCCACACAACGTTGCCACCCTGGGCAAGGTCGCCTCGAGACATCCGAAACAAACGGGAGAACAAGCAATTGCGCCATCCGGGGATCCGAGCTGAATGTTCTCACGCCTGGAGGGTGGTAGCTGAGGTTTGCTTGGCCTCATATCCGCGCGGCGTGATCATGAATCCCTGGTGCACGTAGGTGGTGGAGTTGCCGATGATCACTGTGGTGAACATGTCAACGGACTCAAGGCGGGAGCCGAGTTCAACGAGGTCGGTTATCGTTACCCGCTGGCTTGGCCGGTATGCGCCTTTGACCAAGCCCACCGGTGTATTCCCCTCGCGCTGCTCCAGAAGGATACGCCTGGCCTCCGGGAGTTGCCACAAGCGCCGCTGGCTGCGGGGGTTGTAGAGGGCCACTACGAAGTCCCCTTGGGCGGCGGCCTCAAGTCTGCGACGAATGGCCTCCCACGGAGTCAGCAGGTCGCTCAGGCTGATGGCGCAGAAGTCCTGCATCAGCGGCGACCCCAGCAGCGATGCCGCGGCCTGCAGCGCCGAAATGCCAGGAACAACCTCCACTGCCGGAGCCACGCCGTCCCAGCCCCGGTCGGTCAGCACCCGAAACACCGGCCCAGCCATGCCGTAGATGCCTGCGTCGCCGGAGGAGACGACCGCCACTGATCGCCCGCCGTACGCCAAATCAACCGCGCGGGCGGCTCGCTGGATTTCCTCTCCCAACTCCATCGACACCAGTTCTTTGTCGGCGACGAGACCCGAAACCTGATCGATATAGCCCCTGTAGCCCACCAGCACATCGCAGTCGACCAGTGCACCCAGGGCCGCGGGGGTCTGGAGGTTGGAGTCTCCGGGTCCCAGGCCCACCAGGAAGAGTTTCCCATCAGCAGCATTCGGCATATCTTGTATCACTGACCCCACGACAAACTATTCGACATTGGCGGCTGCGCTGGGCGGAAACTCTCTCCGGGCCACCGCCAGGGTAGCCCGGGCCGCAGTCTGCTTGGACAGCAACAACCGCGCCGCCCCCGACGCCAGCAGGGCCGCCGGTTCGGCAACACCCCAGACTCCCACGAGGCGCCGGGCGTTGGCCGACGGGTGGAGGCCCGTGGAAGCGGTTGTTGGCCTTGAGGCAGGCTGGTCGCAGGCTCCAGAATCTTCAGACCCATCGCTCATCAACGGCGTCTCGCAGCCGTATACGCGGTTCAACTCGTCGGCGGCGTAGCACAGGAACGGCGCTCCATATTTTGCAGCCAGTCCCATCATCCCGGGCTCGTCCTGTTTGAGGGTTGCCGAGGCGACACGGGCCAAGGAGCCGAGGGAGAGGTTGTTCGCTTGGAACGTGTCTGTGAGCAACTGCTCCAGCTCCTCAACCGGGACGCCGCGGCGGCAGCCCATTCCCGCAACCAGACTGAGGGGACGGTATAGCACCATGTGAGAGCTTGGCAAAGCCTCGGCCAGTGTCGTCCCGATGCTGCGGAAAGGGTCCAGCTCATCGGTGATGATCAGGGCGGCGGCACAGCCCGAACTGCTCAACGCCTCCAAGGATTGGTGGATGGTCACGTTGTCCGGAAGTGGCCGGTCCGTTGGCCACCAGTCCGTCTCGCCTGCGTTCTGGTACACGCCAACCGGCTCCCGGTTGACCACCGCGGCGCTGGCTCGCGTGATGACCGTCGAGTCTGCGTCGATGGTCCAGCCGAACTCCCGGCCCAAGAGGTCCACGGCGATCGTCCGGGTGGTGTGGGAACCAGAGGTGACCACGGCTTGCGCGCCCAGCAGCGCCGCAACCCGCTGCGCCAGTTCATCGGCGCCGCCCAGATGCCCCGAAACCACACTGACTGCGTAGCGCCCGGCATCGTCCACGCAGACCAGAGCCGGGTCGGTGCGCTTGTCGTGCAGCAGCGGAGCCACCAGCCTGACCGCAGCCCCCACCGGGAGGAACAGCACCACCGCTTGGTAGTCGTCCCATACCTGTCGCAGCACCGGACGCAGGGGCAGGTCAAATATCTGCGCTCCAAGACCCTGGCTACTGGTGCTATGTTGGCAGAAACGCCGGTCCAGGTAGAGAGTCGTTTCAGGTCCCAGGCTGGCGGACAGGCGCCGGGCGTGGTCTGCGCCCTGCTTTGATAGTGCGATGACGGCTGTGCGAGCCATGACGTGCGTCATTTCTCGGCTGGGGAATCGGGCGCCATCGCGGGGTCTGCCACCGCCGGGGCGCCAGCAGACTCGCCGGCGCGGGCATGACGGAACAGGTGGGTGTATTTGTCGGAGTACAGGTGGGACGAAGCAGAGCTCTGGCGGTCGACATATTCGGGCGAACAGATGTCGGGGTTCATGGCCTCACCGACCATGACCAAGGCCTGGCGGTTTATCTTAGCGTCGCGCACTTTGCCCGCGATGTCGGTCAGGGTTCCGCGGATCACCTTTTCCTCGGGCCAACCCACGCGGTACACCACGGCGACCGGGGTTTCCGGGGGGTAACCGGCATCGCGAAGCTCCCGGACTATCTTGGTCATGCGGGTTATGCTGAGGAAAATGGCGAGGGTGCAGCCGTGAGCGGCCAGATCCTGCAACTGCTCCTTGGGGGGCATGGCCACCCGCCCCTCGGCCCGGGTCATGATGATGGTCTGGGACACCTCGGGCACGGTCAGTTCGGTCTTCAGCACCGCGGCGGCCGCGAATGCGGCGCTGACGCCGGGCACGATTTCGTATTCGACTTCCTCGCGCTCCAAAATGCGCATCTGCTCCAGAATTGCGCCGTAGACTGCCGGGTCGCCGCTCTGGACACGGGCCACCGTTTTGCCTGCCGCCACAGCGGGGAGCATGATGTCCATGATTTCCGGGAGCGACATGCTCTTGCTGCCATGGACTTGGGCCCCGGGGGACGCGAAATCGGCGATTTCGGAAGGCACCAGCGAGTCGGCATACACCACCACATCGGCCTCGCCTATGATTCGCTTGGCCTTGATGGTGATGAGTTCCGGATCGCCCGGCCCGCTGCCGACGAAGTAGACCTTGCCTCGTTGTTCAGTCACGAATTTTCACTTCCTTATTATTAAGAGGGAAAAATAGTCCAACTTCTCTCCGGCGAGCTGTCGCAGGTCTCGGACTACCTCCTCCCGGTCGGTGCTCGCGCGCTTCACGTAAACGCTCTTGCGCGACAGGCCCAGGTCGTCCAATTCGGCCATTGCCTTCAACAGGGTGCGGTTCACCTTCATCAGCACCACGGTGTCGTGGTTGGCCACAGCGTCCCGAAGACTTTCAATCCCGTAGGCAGCGGGCAGCACTGCGAGACTCTGCCCGTGGCTCACCAGCGGCGTCCCGGCGGAGGCGGCGGCTGCCGTGACCGACGTCACGCCGGGCACGATCTCGACGGGTACTCCGGGATGCTTGGCGCGTATGCTTTCCAGCACATAGGAGAACGTCCCGTACAGCATGGGGTCGCCCTCGGTGATGAAAGCGGCGTCCTGACCCTGCTGCAACCGCTCCGCCAGACTGTCGGCGGCGCAGCGCCAGACCTCCCCGGCCTGTTCTTCGTTGTTGGTCGGGAACCTGATCCGCATGACTTCCTGGGCTTCCAGGTCGAGAAACTGCCGGACGATGCTGAGGGCATAGCTATCGGGGCTCGTCTCGGCTTGCGGAACGCAAATCAGGGGGACATGCTGCAGAATCCGCATGGCCTTCAGCGTCAGGAGTTCCGGGTCTCCCGGACCCACTCCCACACCGTAGAGACGCCCGTATACCTGTTCCTCGTTGCGGCTGTTCACGTTCCAAGCTCCGGCTTCCGGGTCAAAGGCGGCTGGGTCAAAGGCTTAAGGGCGGAAACGATGAAAATCGGATTCAAAGCCTCGAGGCGCACGGACCCGTCCGGCATCTCCTTGCCGCGTGAGGCGCTTACCGAGGTGAGTTCAACCGCCATACCCTTGTCTCTGAGCCGCTGGTACGTTTCTTGGGTGCGCTCCAATGCTGCGAGATTGACCACGATCCGGCCGCCCGGCGTGAGCCGCTCCGCCACGGCATCGAGGATCAGGGCGAGGTTCCCGCCGCTGCCGCCGATGAACACCGAGTCCGGCGAGGGCAGAGCTTCCAGCGCCCCCGGGGCCTCGCCGTACACCACCTGCACATGGGGGCCGCCAAGCTTCTCAACATTGCGGCGCAGCAGGTCGATGCTGTCGGCGTCGCGCTCCACGGCATAGACGGCGCCCCGGTGCGCGACGAGTCCTGCCTCGACGGAGATGGAACCTGTCCCGGCGCCTACGTCCCAGACCGTGCCGTCGCTGCGGATGCCTAGCAGGTACAGGCTGACGGCCCGGACCTCCCGCTTGGTGATCTGACCGCGCAGGGGGCGGCGCTGCTCGAACGAGTCGTCGGGCAGCCCCAGGGACCGCAACGCGGCTGTCTCTGGCACAATTGACACGGGTTGATTAACCACGATCAACCACGGGACGCCGAGGGCGCTCCGTCCGCCATTGGAATGCCGTCGGGAGAGGTGGACGCCCAGCCCAGCAGGGTCCCGTCGAAGTCGAAGCACATGGAATCGACGATCAATGACTGCGCATCGTCGCCCAAGAGCTTCTGGCTCTCGTCGCATATCATCTGGCAGATTATCGGCATCACCTGCATCAGCCCGTTGGCTTGGGCGATCTCTTGGAAGTGCCGGGCGCTGCTGGCGCCTCGAATTTCCTCCTGCACCTCCGGCGAGGCTCCGCATTGAGCCGCCAACTGCGAAAGGAAGTCCGTGTCCACCTGGTTCCCCGCGACATGCGTGACGAAGTGGCCCAAGGCCATCTTGGAGAACTTTCCCACCATGCCAACGTGGGTGGCGCGCCCGATCTTCCGCATGGCGCAACGCTTCATCGAGGGGCCGCTGAATATGCCGGCTTCAATGTAGGCCATGTCTGGCAGGTCTAGGTAATTGCGGGAATACTCCTCGCTGCGGGTTCCCGTGGACAGCACGACGTGCGAGAGGCCGTTGGCCGCCGCAACGTCCACCGCCAGGTGCACGCTGGCCCGCCACGCTGCGGTGGAAAAGGGCTGGACAACGCCTGTGCTGCCGAGGATGGATATGCCCCCCAGCACTCCCAGCCGGGCGTTGGTGGTCTTCTCGGCGATTTCCTCGCCGTTGGTGACCGACACCTGGGCCACGATTCCGGCGTCCGGTTCGAGACCGGCGCTGAGGGCAGCGTCGCTCACCGATTCGGCCATCATCCGACGCGGCACGCGCGTGACGGCAGGTTCGCCCACCTCGATGCCGGTGCCGGGCCGGGTGACGGTGCCGACGCCCGGCCCGCCGGTTATCTTGAGGCCGGAGAGGTCGGGGTCGCGGGAGACGGTGACGCATACCTCCGCCCCGTGGGTTGCGTCGGGGTCATCGCCGCCGTCCTTGATCACCGAGCACATGACCCGCTTTTCATCCGGCTTTTCGCAGCGATGGATCTGGAAGGTGGCATCCTGCCCCACCGGCAGCCGGATGGTCACCTCGAGCACATCGTGGCCGGTGAGCAGCGTCAGCACTGCGGCCTTGGCGGCGGCCGCAGCACATGAGCCGGTGGTGTAGCCGGTGCGCATTCCCTGGGGATTTCGCACCGTCGGTCGGCTGTAATCGCTTTCGGAGGCCTCTATTTCTTCGTGTTCTTCCGTCATAACGGTCTCTTCACCGGCTTGTGTGCGGTCTGCTGATTGCCAAGGCTCGCAGGAAGTGTCTTGTCAGTTGTTCCAAACCTCACGGATGCGGTCGGCGGCCACCGACACCACCCGGTCATCCACTCCCAGCGGAGGAGCGACGTGGAAATCGACGCTGGGGTATTTCTCCCGCGCCGTTTTTACTCCGCCCAGCACGTTGCGTTTCAGTATCATACCGGGAAAGAACAGGTAGGGGACGCAGAGTACCACAGAGACGCCTCGTTCCTCCACCAAGTTCGCCGAGGCTGCCTCCATGGTGGGATCGCCGTAGTGCGACTGGGCCACGTCCACCGCGTAGCCTGGGCCCAGCTGGCGCTCCACCATCTGTCCCAGGTCCTTCAGCCAAAGGCAGTCGTCGTACTGGGTCTTGGTGCCCGCTTTCACCACCATCACGCCGATGAGTCTGTCGTCGGCGGGGGCCAGGCCCGGCGTGTTGTCCAAGTCGCGGACGCGCTCGACCACCAGATCGGCAAGACGGTGGTCCGCGCCTAGCCCGTCGGCCAAGCGGACACTCACTTGGGGCGCTCTGGACCTGACGTCATCCAAGACTTCTTCGAGTTCGTCGGTGGCGTGTTTTCCGTGGCCCAGCAGATAGGGCATTATAACCACTTCGCTCAGCCCCCGGCCCGCCAGCATTTCCACCGCCTCGCCCGGGAATGGCTCGATGAACTCCAAGCATGATACCAGCACGTCCACTTCGGCTTCGCCCAGGTTCGATTGCAGACGCTGCGAGGTCTCGGCAAGGCCGACGGGAGTGCTGGGGCAGTGTCGGCACCAAGCGGGCCAATCCCCGTTCTCCGCGGCCCAGGAACAGGAGCATTCATCTCTGCTGGCGCCCCGGCGGCTGCCGTGGCACAACATGATAACGCCGCGCCGTCCGTTGGTATTGGGGAGCTCTGCATTGCTGGAAAATTCTGGTGATACCAAATCAGTCCCTACCCGGCTTTCAGAAGATCAAGGAGAGCGTTGACGGTGGCCGCCGCCGCCGAGCTGCCTCCGCGGCGACCCAGGACTGTGATGTAGGGGACGTTGCGCTTGACCAGTTCGTCTTTCGATTCGGCGCAGGCGACAAACCCGACGGGCATACCGATGACGAGGGCGGGGCTGACCTCTCCAGCGTCTATCAGGTCCAGCAGGGCCAGCAGCGCCGTGGGGGCGTTGCCGATGGCGCAAACCGAGCCGCTGATCAGCGGGGCCAGCTCCCTGATCGCCGCGACGGACCGCGTGGTGCCGTCTCTCCGGGCCCGCTCCGCCACTTCGGGCACGTCGATGGCGCAGTTGGTGACTATGTTCGCGTCGCGAAGGAGCGCCTTGGAGATGCCCATCTCCACCATGCGGACATCGGTTACGACGGAGACCCCCGCCTTCAGGGCGTTCAGCCCCGTATCGACCGCTCCCGGGCTGAACTTGACCGAGGGAGCGACTGCCGCGTCGCCTTCGGCGCGCACGATCCGGCACAGCACGTAGTGTTCCCTGGGGGACAGTTGCAGCCCCGAGGGAAGGCTGGCCTGAACCATCTTCAGACTTTCACGGTCGATTTCTTCCGGGGTCAGCGCGTACTTCTCTACCAGCGACATTTCATCCAAGCGGACTCGGCAGGTTACAGGAACGGAGGTCAGTCAGTCTCTGAAACCAGGCACTAAGACCAAGCTCCAAAACAAAAACCCCGGCTCAACTAAAGCCAGGGTTTCGAGGGACTGACGTTTGCCTTTACCGAATGACAGGGCCGCAGCAAACCAGACCTGAACCCTTTCCGTTGGCGCAGATTAGGCTCTGTGTCCCAAGGCAGGTCTCCTGACTCGTGGATCCCCGTCGCGCCGACGCCTTCCCGCCCCGCGATACGGGCAGTGGCAATTCGCCGGTCAACTCCCCACTTACAGTGGCGCAACCGTGACGGAATTACACCGTCTTCCCAATTAAATCCCTGCGATACCCTGGGAGCAGACTATATTGTTAAAGTCAAGGCAATACCCATTTCGCCTAGCCGACACTCTACATCAGCACGTACCCAGTGTCAAACCGCCGTGGTATGCGGCCCGTCCCGTTTCGTGGGGCGTTGTTTCAGGTGGTTACGCATCTTGCCGGGTCGGACTCGGACAGGACGGGCGGCGGGTGTCCGGTGTGGACGTAGTCGGCGATCAACTTGCCCGCCATGGGGCCGCGCCCGAAGCCGGAGGACGCCAGGCCGCTGACGATGTACAGGTTTTCCATCTGCGGTATCTTTCCGATGATGGGCCTGCCGTCCAAGGAGAAGGGCATCAGGCCGGCCCAGGTCCGGCTGATGAAAAGGCCGCTCAGGAGCGGGAGAATCTCGGTGGCGTGGCCGAAGTTCACCTCGACGCCGTTGGCGTCGACGGTCCTGTCATACCCGGCCATCTGCCGGTCGCCGCCGAAGACTATCTCCCCATCCCTTGTCTGCCGTCCGTACAGGTGCCTGGTGACCCGGCGGTCCCCTGAGTGGGTCAGTTCGGGGGGTGTGTCCGGGCCGTTCCCCGGACTGGCCTTCCATTGGAGGGGAGATTCCACCGCCGACAGCGAATGAAACACCCGTGGAGGCAATGGCTCCGTGGCCCACATCTGGCCCCGGACCGGGACTATGGGTATCCGTAGGCCCAGCATCCGTCCCAGCGGCTGACACCAAGCTCCCGCCGCCAGCACCAAGCGCTTGGCAACGTGCGACTCCCCGGGGCATTCGACCCGGTATGAGCCGTCGGCGGAACGGGAAATCCCTGTGACCTCCCGCCCCGTGAGCACGTTGGCCCCGCGACCGGCGGCTGCGTCGGCAAAGGCGCGGGTGGCCTTGACGGGGTCGGCCTGGCCCCTGATGGGGAAGTGCACCGTGCCCTTCAGTTCCGGGTTCAGCTCCGGCTCGATGCTGCGGGCCTCGTCAACGGTGAGCAGTTCAACCGTGTAGCCGCGTGACTTGAGGGACAGCACATGGTCCCGGGCGTATTCGTACTCCGCCGCCGTTTGGATGGCCTGAACGGAGCCGGAGGCCCGGAACTCTATATCGAACCCCAGGTCGAGTTGCAGGGCTCTGAAAATCTGAAGGCTGCCCATGGTGAGGTGGGACTCGAGGTTGGTGATGTGTCCCCAGCCATAGGCCCCGATGCCGCCGGCGTTCACCCCGGACGCCTCGGATGCGATCTCGCCCCGCTCCAGCAGGGTGACGCTGCGCCCATGCTGCGCCAGGTGAAAGGCGGCGGATGCCCCGGCAATGCCGCCGCCAATGACAACGACTTCCGAATCGGCCATGCCCGTCTCTCCTAACCTCTCTAACTTGTCTAACTTGGAGACGCCCCCACCCCAACCTTCCCCGGAGGGAGAGGGGATTTGTGGCCATGCGTTGGTTGGGGCGGCGTGCCCTACGCGAGGACGGCACTTACGATGCCGAGGGTTGCCGCGCGGGGAAGGAGGGTGGTAATGACGCCGCGAGGGTTGGGGAACTCGTTTTCTTGGCGGCAGCGTTCCAGGTATTTTTGGAGCGCCATCCAGGTGGGGAGGCGGAATCCGTGGCCGGCAATCCGCTGGATGAAAGGATGGGCCTCGGGGAGCGGCTTGTGTTCGCTGCGGGCCGCGTCCCACTCGTCGCAGAACTCCTCAGCCAAAGGCCGGAGGCGCGCGGCAGCGAGGGGCAGGGCGAGTTTGCGCTCAAGGGTTTCGATGCGATTCCTGATCCGGCTCAAGGACATGATTTCACCTTCCAAACCTGCTTGGCTAAACCCGGCTGGGTTCCCAGATTTTCATTTTCCCGCTCATTTCCGTTCATTTCCACCCACTGCCGGTTGCCAGGCAGGTTGGGCTTGCCGGGGATATTTTTTATATGTGTCGCATTCCGTTTTACTTATTGTGTGTCATTTGGACCGTTCAGCCCGGTTGCGGGAGAGTTTGCGGGCCGACGGGAATGTTCGTGCTCACATGACTAGGCTACGCAGGTTTCATGGAGTCCGGCAAGGGGCAAGTGTCAGGGAAATTGTTCTTGGGGTGAGGGCGCACGTCAGTGCGCCTCTACAGGGGTGGCAGGGCGCATGGGCAAGAAACTGAGAATAACAGCGTTAGAGCTGATGCGAGAAGCATAGGCGGGAATTTTTCCGCTGGAAACCCGTTAGCAGCATCAAATTGGGTTACTGCTGATTGTTGTAATCTGCCGTGGCGCGTAGAATTTTACTGAAAAAGCTGCTATGAAGATGGTGGTCCGGATGCCACGAAAAAAGAAGGAACGCGGGCTCCCACCGATCCGACCCCTGCCGCCTCGCATACCGGCCACACCGGAGCAACTCGTCCAAGTGATGTTTGCCATGCAATCTGACCACCAATGGAAATATCTAGACGCTGGGTCACCTAGTTACGTCTACGGGAAGTGTTGCTGGACAGTTGTCTATCCCCAGGTGTTGTCAGAAGCCGATCTCTGTTCATACTGTGCTAAATGCTAATAGACGACGCATTCCATTCGACTTTCTTAGATCAAGAATCTGTCCCACAAGCCAGTTTGGATATCGCCAACCGAGTGCGCACCAACCTGCTTCCGTGGGCTGGCCAGTTTTCGCCCCAGCTAGTCGAAGAGTTACTGATCGCCTACGGGGAGCGGACTGGAACAATTATGGACCCCTTCGTAGGAAGTGGCACCTCTCTTGTGGAGGCAGCCCGATTAGGCAAATCTGCGCTAGGCAGCGACGTTAATCCCGCCGCAGCCATTCTCTCCCGAGTGTACCAGTTGGTTAACGTTGGCCTAGATGACAGAGAGGCGGTCTTACATTCACTGGAGGGCCGTCTTTCCCAAAGTATCCCACTGCTCGGCGGTTCACGGTTCTCGGAGGATGGCAACCAGATAGAGCAAGAGTCTATCCTCTTGGATTTGTGGCGCGATTCGAGTTTGGGTGCTGAAGGTATTCTGATGGAAGCTCTCATCGTACTGTGCGACTTCTACAGCCCAGGTTTGGACTCAAGTCGTATCTACAAGAATTGGAACCGCCTTACCGAGATAGTTCAGGCGCTACCTCAATCAGATCAGCCAGTCTCAGTGCACCAGGCGGACGCGAGGGCCTTACCAGTAGAAACTGATTCAGTAGATTTGGTGTTGACATCCCCGCCGTACATTAACGTCCACAACTACCACCAGAAGTTCCGCCGTTCTGTGGAGGCACTCGGCTGGAACGTGCTGGCCGCCGCTTCTTCGGAAATCGGATCGAATCGCCAGAACAGAGGTAACCGGTTCCTCACAGTCATCCAATACTCGTTGGATATGGTGCTTTCATTGCGCGAGATGGCGAGGGTTACAAAACCTGATGGACGTCTGATGCTTGTCGTGGGCCGGGAGTCGTTAGTACGGAAGGTACCATTCTTCAATGGGAGACTGGTTGCAGAATTGGCAGTGAGGGGTGTGGGGCTGGAGATCGAACGTCGGCAAGAGCGGAAATTCGTCAATCGTTTCGGTAGCAGAATCCGTGAGGATATTCTGCACTTTCAGACCCCCCCAGAATTCCATGACGAGGTCCGTTGTTTGGCGACAGCCCGCACTATCGCGGGTCAAACTCTCTCAATGACTCGCCGACTCACCGACATTGAGACCCGCCAAGGCATCGACGACGCTTTGGAACGGATCGACTTGGTGTCGCCGTCTCCTTTATCCGGTTACAGAGCTTCATCTCGGGTACCGGCATGACTGCCGCTCATTCAACACCACATGCGGACAAACTCCAAGCTCTCCTGGAAAACGACAAGCTACCTGAAGTAGACAAGCCACGGGTCAGCGAAGCCATCAAGAGATACCAAGATTGGGTTAAAGAGATCGCCGAAATCCAAGGGGAGGAAGACAGTATCGTCGAACTCTTGGTTACTTCTCTCAATCGCTATCGGAGGTGGATCGACCTCGACTTAATTTTCGACAGCGGAGAAGACTTTCTGCACCGGCAGAGAGGACAACTGAAACTGGACAACTCCGTACTTGAAGAGTTTCTGCCTATCCTTGTCAGACGCAGGTTCCCCGAGTCGATTGGTACTGCTGGTTTAATCGTCGGACCCACAAATGCCTTTTCTCAGTTGAGTTTCAACTCTGACATCCTGAATCCTACGCGCGGGGGCGGAATGACCATCCGCTCGAAGAATCAGGATTTTGCGTTAGCGCTTCCCCTGTTCCTCAAGGCATCTCATAGCCAGGATTTCAGCGATTCTCAGGTATCAAGAACCAATCTCGCCTATTTGGCGGTAGAAATCAAAACCAATCTCGACAAGACAATGTTCCAAGAGGCGAGCGCGACTGCCTACGATCTCAAACTGGCCTTGCCGAGTTCACGCTACTTCCTCATGTGCGAGTGGCTGGATATGACACCGATTAGCACCGCATTGACCTCCATTGAGGAAGTATTTGTACTGCGAAAGGCAAAGCGTATGTCAGCGAACGTGCGCCGGAAATTTGGTTCATCCAGTGGGAGGAAACAGAATCGAGATACGTTCGTGAAACACCTAGATGACAACCCTTTCGCCCTGGACACGTTCAAACGATTGCTAACCCACGTAGAGCGGCTCTTAAAACACGAGAATGATGGGGAGCAACAGGTACTCGAACGGGGCTGGTTCTGACTTATGCAGGATTGTTTATAATTCTCTTTATAAGGGTGGTCACTTCCGTCCGTGTAGATGGGTACGTTGGCGTCAATGAAGACCGCCGGGGTCACGGGCCGCCTCCAATTCTCGGGACAGAATTTCCGGGTCCGGCGGGTCTTCGACGTTAAAATTTATCAACTTTCCGATGGCTTGCTTTCGCCGCTTTCACGCGATGTCCTCGTAGGCGCTGTCGATGAGGGAGCGCACGACTTCGGAGATGGGCACTCCCTTTTCTTCGGCAAGTTCCTTCAATCGCCGACGTCGTTTGGTGTTCAGCCGTAAATCCAACCGGTTTGTTATTTTACGTTATCTGTGCGGAACACAGAGTACGGAGCGATTATCCCTGCGGCTATGTTCCGGGTCAATCGACTCAACCGATGGCGGGGTCTTGTAATTTTCCTGCTGCCAGAGGGAGAGGGGACCAACTTTCGGCAACGATTTCAAGGCTCTGATCACTGCAACAGGTGATGTGACGATGCGGAGCACGGAGTGATAAAGTAGAGCGAAATCAGTCCGGGGTTGAAGACTCGCGCCACATACTGCGCCGCGAGGTCGGTGATGACCACCAAACGCATATTGAGGACACTATCCAGGTATCGGTACGAGGACATCGCACCGCTGCCCGATCCGCCCCGCGTTCCTGATATGCAGCAAAACAGACACATGGCCCGCGTCCGCGAGGAGCAGGCCGCACGCCGCAGCACCGAAGCCAGGCTGCTTGAACTGGAAGAGGAACTGCGCCGTCGGCAAGCGGAAGAGTAAGCCACCCCGGTGGCAGCGGCAGGGGTTTGTTGGCCGTCTCACAATGGCGGCTTTCTTTAGGGCACTGAAATGAACACCGCATACCTCAACCCAGACATAGCCGTCATCGGCGGAGGACCGGCAGGGAGCGCAGCGGCCACCATGCTGGCGAAACAAGGCTGGCGCGTCGTGCTGCTGGAGCGGGAGCGATTCCCCCGCGAGCATGTGGGTGAATCGCTGCTGCCAGCGTCCATGCCGGTGCTGGAAGAACTGGGAGCGATGGACGCGGTGCAGGGGGCCGGGTTCCTGCCCAAGTACGGCGCGACCATGGTCTGGGGTCGCGACCCCGAGCCGTGGAGCTGGCATTTCCGGGAGACCAGCGTCCAATACCCACACGCATACCAAGTATGGCGGCCAACCTTTGATCACATCCTCCTGAATAACGCCCGCACCCACGGCGTGGATGTCCGGGAGGGCTGCCGTGTCGCGGAGGTGGCCCTTCGACAAGCCCAGGGCGAACGGGAGTTTGGCGGCGCGGGCGGCGTCTCGACCATTCGCTTCGTGTCGGACACCGACGGAGCGAGCGAACTGTCGGCCCGGTTCGTGGTGGACGCCAGCGGGCAGGCCGCGTTGCTGGCCCGGCAGAGGGGAACACGCCGCTGGGATTCCTTTTTTCAGAACCTTGCGGTGTACGCCTATTTCGAGGGAGGGGAACCTCTGCCGTCGCCGGATGAAAACAACATATTCATCGAGGCCTACGAACACGGCTGGTTCTGGACCATTCCCCTGCACACCGGCTGGAGCAGCGTCGGCGCCGTGGTGGACAACCGCACGGGGCAGGAGGGCATTCAGCGACTGGGAGCGCGGGGATTCCTCTTGGACCAGCTATCACAGGCCCGACATACCACTGCCATGCTCCGCAACGCCCGATGGGTCTCGGAGGCGAAGGTGGTACGGGACTGGTCGTATTCGGCGGAGCGCACCACCGGAGCAGGGTTCGTAATGACGGGCGACTCGGCCTGTTTCGTTGACCCGCTCTTTTCGTCCGGGGTGCACCTGGCGCTGATGTCGGGCGTGATGGCCGCGGCCTACGCCACCACCGCGCTGAAGGCCGCCGAGAGTGGCGACGAGCAACTGCGCGATGACGCCGGCGATGTGTATCAAGAACTCTACTACAAGGAATACAACCAGTTCCGAGAGATGGCCCGGCTGTTCTACGCCAGCAACCTCACCTCGGACTCCTACTTCTGGGAGGCCCGACGCATCACCGGAGGCGAACAGTTTTCGCCCCGGCACAGCTTTATCCAAGCGGTGGCCGGGCAGCCACCCAGAGGCTACGAGCGGGCGGTGCTGGACCGGGGCGAGGCCCCCGCTGAATTCATCGCCAGTGTCCGGGCCGTGGAGCGTGAGCGGGCGGAGCGGGTGCAGTTCATTTCCGGCCTGCGGTCGGACCCCCAACGCAATCAGCTTCTCAATGCCGTCCCCCGGTTGAGCGAGGGAGTTCGAGTGGCCCGAAAGCCAGTGCTGGGAGAGGGAGAGTTCGTCTGGGGCTACAGCCTCAGTGCGGTTTCCCAGCCGGAGGGAATGCCCTGCAGCGAGCTGGTGGCCGCCCTAGTGTCGATTACCGACGGCCAGGCCAAGGTGTCGTCGCTGGTGGACCGGCTGGGGCAGGGTCTGGACCAGACCACCCGGGCGCAACTGGAGAACGCTGTGACCCGGACCATAGAAATCCTGTACATCGACGGGACGATCGGCCGGCTGAGCGCCCCCTGATTCCTGGCGCCGCCACCGTCACCTCACGGACCTTGCGGCCCTCACGGCCCCACGTTCCTGGAGAAACCCCGGGGTGAGCCGGGCGCGAATTTGACGGATAACCGCCGGGGGCGTATTAAGATAGCCGCAGAATCTATTTCCATTGATGGAGGATGCAAATGACCACCCGTCAGATTCCCTCGGAACAGCAGGTCATCGAATGGATGGATACCCTCAGCAACTGGGGGCGGTGGGGCGACGACGACCAACTGGGCACCCTGAACCTGATCACCGACGCCAAGCGCGCCCAAGCCGCCTCGCTGGTCAGGGAGGGCATCAGCATCACCTGCTCCCGGCTCATCGTGCCGGAGGGCGCGCCTGATGTGACATCCATCCCACCGCTGCACTATATGATACGTGCCGGGGACAGTTGCCCTGACGAAGGGCCGGGCGGCACATCCGATTTCATCGGTTTTTCATTCCACGGGCTGACCATCACCCACCTGGACAGCCTCTGCCACCAAGTCTGGAACGGCAAGATGTACAACGGGCGCCCAGCGTCGGATGTGAACTCGGATACCAAGGCCAACAGCCTGGACATAGACAAGGCGCAGAACGGCATCGTAACCCGGGGAGTCATGCTGGACATCGCCAAGGTCAAGGGCAAGCCCTGGCTGGAAGCGGGAGAGTTCGTGTACATCGATGATCTGGAGGCTGCCGAGGAGGCCCACGGCGTTCGGTTGGAGGAGGGCGACGCGCTGATGCTGCGTCTCGGCTGGTACAAGCGTCGGCTGGAGCTTGGACCGCCCGCCGCCGGTCGTCCGGGTCTGCACGCGGAGACCATTCCGTGGCTCAGGGAGCGCGGCGTAGCCTTGGTGGGCGGAGACGCCTCACAGGATGCCGAACCCAGCGGATACCCCGGCATCGGACTGCCCCTGCACAAGGTTGGCATCGTCGGCATGGGCCTCTGGCTGATCGACGCCGGCAACTGCGAGGAACTGGCGGCAGTGTGCGAGCGGCTGGGCCGCTATGAGTTCATGTTCAACGTGGCGCCGCTGCGCTTCAAGAACGCGACCGGCTCCCCGGTGAACCCGCTGGCTATTTTCTAGTTGAGGGATGCTTCAAGACCTGTTTGGCCGCCGGATTCGCCTGACTGACGAGGGCTGGGCCCATATCATTGGGCGACGCCGCTATATGGCCGACTTTCGGGATGAAATCGGCGAAACGCTGCGGGAGCCGGAAGAAATTCGGCGGTCAAATTCAGTCCCGGAAACCACGCGGTTATACTACAAGGAATACAATGGAACCAGCGTAGGCGATAAGTGGATGTGCGTAGTGGTCAAGGTATAGCCCGATGAGGCTTTCATCGTGTCCGCATACGTCACCGACAGAATCAAGAAAGTTGAATTGCTATGGCCGATTTGAAGGAGGGAAAAGACATTGTTGAATCCAATCTCCTTGAGCAGGGGATAGTCAGTGTTTGGTACGACAATTCCGGCTATATCTGCGAGGCGTATTGGGTCAGGGGCCTCACCTATTTCACCGGATGCGAACACGAGGAAGTGCTGCCTCTTGTGGATATGAAGGAAAATCTCTGTGGGTTCATGATTCAGGGTGTTGAGTGGATTAGCGAAGGCAGAGACGGATACGTCACCGTCAACCTGAAATCCAACCTGCCTGAAGATGCAACTAACTCTAATTCCAGCGGCCAAGCGGCAACCGCCATGGTCGACAAGGCTTATCGCAACCCCATAGAACGGGGCATAATCCACGCCCGCTTCGACCGGGCCGAGCATTATTGTGAAGTGATTTGGGGAGACGGCTACACCCGCTATATCGCAACGGAAAATGAATACATACTGGCGCTGGTGAATGCCGACGGCATTCTCTCCGGGTTCAGAATTACAAACACCGACCGGTTGGCTGAAAATCCCATAGGATGTGTCGGGGCCAAACTGAAAACCAAGATTGAAGCAACGGCGGCTTGAACCGGCCTGCCGGCAGTTATAACCCTCGCAACTCAAGCAGGAGAGAATCAGCAATGACCACGTTATCAAATACGCTGGAAGGCAAAGTCGCCATCGTCACCGGCGCGGCGAGCCCCATCGGGATGGGACGCTCCATCACCACCGGGCTGGTGCGCGCCGGGGCGCGGGTGGCGATGCTGGACGTCAACGAGGACTGGCTGGAACAGTCGGCCAACGACCTGCGCGAGATAGGCGGCGATGACGCCGTGCTGCCCATCGTCGCCGACGTGACCAGTCCGGAGTCGGTGGACAACGCCGTGCAGCGCACCATCAGAGAGATGGGCGGGCTGCACATCCTGGTGAACAACGCGGGTATCAACGCCCGCACGGGCGGGTTCGGAGCCCGGGCCGCAGGCAGCCAGAACGATTTCTGGACACTGCAACCTGACGCTTGGCTGAGGGTGATCAGCGTGAATCTCAGCGGCCCGTTCCTGATGTCCCACGCCGTGGTACCCCACATGATCGAGCAGGGCTTCGGGCGCATCATCGGCGTCACCACCAGCATGGACACCATGTGGCGCAAGGGCGGCGCGCCCTACGGCCCGTCCAAGGCGGGCCACGAGGCGCTGGTGGCCATCATGTCGCAGGACCTTGAGGGCACCGGCGTAACGGCCAACGTTCTTACGCCCGGCGGCGCCACGGCCACCAACATGGTGATACCGCCGGAGGGCGCCACCACCGACGCGCTAATCCAGCCCGAGGCGATGCAATCGCCAGCGGTCTGGATAGCCTCCGACGACGCCAGCCACTGGAACGGCCGCCGCATCATCGCCTACTACTGGGACGACGCCCTGCCCTTGGAGGAGCGGCTGGAGAAGTGCAGCGCCCCCGCCGCGTGGCCGCAGCTGGGCCTGCAAGCGGTCCACCCCGACTGGTACGGGCGGGCGTAACAGCAAATTTGCTATCCGCGTATACTTCAGGGAACTTGGATAGTTGACCGGGGAGTGTGTCTGCCACCTTTGCCCTATGTGAAGGAAGCTCCCCGGCCATTCCGATGCCGAAATAACTCTGTGGAACGAAGGGGAAGTTATGGCATTTTCTCTGAATGGACATGTAAATGAAATTACCGAATAGGATGAAGAGGAATTTGATGATGATTATGGAGGAGAGTGCTATTATTGTGGCGTAGCACTGGATGTACAGTACGATTACTTCTGCATAAGTTGCGAACGGCAAACCTGCGATAATTGCAGTGAGGCGTGTTCAGATTGCGACGGTATAACCTGTAGCAGGTGCATAGATGCACATTACACTGCCAATCATTCCGGCAGCGAGAATTTGTAACGAATGAATACATATAAAGATGCCCACACCACAGCCCAAGAAGGTTTGCAACTAATCGAGGATGCTATTCTCAGATTGCTGGAAGCCAATCCTCAGGGCCTTCGAAATGCTCAAATTGCGGATTTACTTGGGTTACACTCAGATTTCCGCGGGAATCAAAAGGATTATCTGACGTACTCTGTTCTGAGTGGTCTCATTGCCAAAAAGCAAGTTATCAGAAACGAAGAGACCAAATTATTTATCAAAGTGGCAACTAAGAAAGAAGAGATAGACATAGCCGCTATTGGAAGGGCTATGTATGAGGAGATTCGCAGCGAGTTGGAAGAAACACATAAGGGCAAGGTGGTAATCATTGACGTGCTGAGTGGTGACTACGAGATTGGCGACAATGACTTGGATGCCACGTTGCGGTTGTTTGAGAGGCGTCCCAATGCGCTCACATGGGGCGAAAGAATCGGCTATCCGGCTATGTACTACATTAAAGAGCGAATCTCTTTCAGATAGCGGTGATTACAGGAAAGGTAAAGGCAGAGGTCGACGAAGACGGGTACGTTTACTTGAAACCCCAAATTACTGTCAGCGTTGCCGGCGCTGGTATGGCTTTCCTGAATCGAGATGCTACAGTGGATACAGGATTCACCGGATGGCTGACTTTGCCGGAGGAGACTATCAAGGAACTTGGATTGACTTGGTACGGCCAGCGTCCTGCCAACCATGCCAGTGGCGAGAGTGTGTTTGAGATCTATGGCGCGTTAGTGTTATGGCATGGCAGGGACCGTCCGGTACTGGTTCACCAAACAGACGGATCCCCATTGGTAGGAATGGCACTGCTACAAGGCAGCCAAGTTATGATGCACGCAAGAGAGGAGGGCGACGTAATTATCGAGGAAATGCCCCAACAGTGAACCACTACTTGGCGGCGCCCGCCCATTTCTGGCAACTCAGTCGAAAGCAGGAGCGAATCAATGTCCTGGATACGTGAAGAGGAATCGGACCTGTCGCCGGTAATCAGTGTGATGTCAATCCTGCCGCAGGCAATGGAGGCGGTGCAACGTTTGAACATGGCGGTTACTTTCGGCGCGTCGCCTCTGGCCAGGGTGCAGGAGGAGGCCATCGCCACGGTGGTTTCGGCGACCAATCACTGCCGGTATTGAACTTTGGCCCACGGAGGGTTCCTCCGTGACCATTCCGGCGACCCGGAGCTCGCCAGCCACGCGATGCACGACTACACCCGGGCCGAGTTTGACCCTCAAACGAGAGGCATGCTGGACTTCGCTGCCAAGCTGACCCGCACACCCTCCGACATGGCACAGGCCGACGTGCAGCGGCTCCGTGACCTCGGACTCAGCGATGAGCAAATCCTGTCGACAGTCCTGATTACCTGCACGTTCAACTTCATGACCCGGCTGGCAGACAGCCTTGGCGTGGAGCCGCCGGCAGGCCGCCAAGAGGGCCATTCCCAGTGGATGAGCGAGCAGGCCAAGAGCCAGTCCTGGCTGATTACGCCCCGAACCTGACGGGCAGATTCAGACACAAAAGATAGAGGCCGCAGAGATGAATTCCTCCGCGGCCTCCTTGCATGCCTTGGTTCAGCCGAAGTCCGCTCTACTTGCCGGCCTTGATGAACTCGGCCACCCGCTCGCCGATCATCATTGTGGTCACGTTGGTGTTGGCTCGGATGCAGTCGGGCATTATGGAGGCGTCGGCCACGCGGAGGCCCTCGATGCCGTGAACCCTGCCATACTGGCTGACGACGGCCATGGGGTCGTCAGCGGAGCCCATCTTGGCGGTGCAGGATATGTGCTGCGACGTGGTGACTTCACGGAAAAGGTAGCCGTCCAGGGCCTCGTCGGTGGCAAGCTCGGCGTCGGTGGGCTCGATGCGTTCCTGGATGATGTCCTTGAAGGCATCGCTCTCGCCCAGCTTGACGCAGAGGCGCACCGTCTCCCGCAGCCGCTCCAGGTCGAAGGGGTCCTGCAGGTAGCGGTAGTCGAGGAAGGGCTGCTGCGCCGGGTCGGCCGAGTTCAGGCGCAGCTCGCCAGCGCCGGCCGCAAGCTGAATGCCGCTGGTTACGCGGATGCCCACCGGCTCCATGCGGTCGCCGCCCTTATTGATGCGCTCGGTGGCGAAGGACTGCATCGACATCTTCATGTCATTGCGCAAGTCGGAGCCTTCGGCGGTATAGCGCAGGGTCACCTGCATCCGGGGGGCCAAGCCGTCCAGCGGCACCTCCGGCTTCGTCCGCCAAGTCACCCAAACATTGGGATGGTCACGCATGTTCTGGCCAACACCGGGCAGGTCGGCCACCACGGGGATACCGAACTCCTGCAGTTGAGTTGCGGGACCGACGCCGGACAGCAGCAGAATGTGGGGCGAGCCGATGGCGCCGGAACTGAGGATTATCTCGTTGCCCTCAACGGTGAAGATCTCGCCGCCGCTCTCCACCATCGCGCCGACGGCCCGGTTGCCATCGAACAGAATCTTCTGAACGTGGCAGTCAGCGCGGATGGTCAGGTTGATGCGATGCCTGGTCTGGTCCAGGTAGCCCAGGGCGGTGCTCATGCGCACGCCGCCGGGATTGTTGAAGGGCGTGGGGCCAACTCCGGTCGAGTCGGGGTTGTTGTGGTCGGGGCTATCGGGGAACCCGGCCTCGCGGCAGGCGGCATAGAAGGCGGTCTGCGCCGGGTGCCAAGTGTCCGGCTTGAAACGGTGGCAGACGATGGGGCCGTCGGTGCCGTGGAAGTCGTCGGAGAAATCCGTGTCGGTCTCCAGCTTGCGGAAGTAGGGCAGGCAGTTGGTGTAGCCCCATTCGGTGTTGCCCACCTCGGCCCAAGAATCGTAGTCCTCGGGCACGCCGCGCAGGAAGACCTGGCCGTTGATGGCACTGGAGCCGCCGGTGACCTTGCCGCGTGGCACCATCATCGGCGGGGCGGTTTCGGTGGCTTTGCCAACGAACTGCCAGTTGTGGTCGCTGACCATGATGTCGATTTCCGTGGAGTAACCGAACTTAACCTCTTCGGGCAGCCGCTCGAAGTCGGGGTAGTCCGGCCCGGCCTCCAGCAGCAGCACCGAGACGTTGGGGTCCTCGGTCAGCCGGGTGGCGATGATTGAGCCGGCGGAACCGGCCCCGATAACGATGTAGTCGTATTTCATATCAACTCCTCAGCGACGGAGGAATCTACTAAACGCCGAGCGCGCCAAGTACGCCGAGTTTTTGATTTTCCTTCAAATCCTGGCGTTCCCTGGGCTCTCGGCGTTTAACTAACCCCCCGCTTAAATCAGGGCATCCGGGGTTTGGATGCCGTCGAGATCGGCATCGGTGGCGGGATTGACCAGCGTCATGCCGAGGTCGGTGGTCATGTAGTGGTAGACCTGCTTCAGGTGGTGGGTGCTGTGGCTCAGGACGATGTTGAGCAGTTCCAATACGGTGACCTCACCGCCATAGTGTGCCGGCACCACGCGCTCGAATCCCTGGGTATTGCCGCTGTCCAGGAAGGCGATAATGTCGTCTCGCACCTTCAGCCCGTACTCGGCGATCTGCGGGGCGGTGGTGACGCCCTCAAGACGCTTGTCCTGGGCCTGCATGTCGTCCCAGGTCATGCTGCCCACGTCGTGCGACAGGTAGGCAATTTCCGGGAATGCCAGGATGTGAACGACGGTATCGCGCAGGCTCCAGGGCCGCCAGGGGACGATGGTGTCCAACTGTTCTTGAGAGAACTGGTTGTTAGCGCGCACCGTTGCGCTCAGTATCGCGCCGTACTTTTCGGCCAGCCACGAAGTCTTGCCCGAGAGGTCGACGGACACTTCCAGCTTCAGTGCCGGTATCAGTTTCTTGGGGTAGTAGCCAATGATGACCTCGGTGTCATCAATGATGGTGACCGGCAGCGACTTGATGCCCCGGCTGCGGAGATGCTCCACCGCGGCGGGTTCGCTCAGCAGGTCGTGGTGTTCGTATTCAATACCGTTGGACTTGAGGAACTCCTCCAGAGTCCGGCAACTGAATCAACCAGGCTGGGTATAGACCTGAACGTCCATGACCATACCGCTTCCTCCATACAAAATGTTGCCGGTATCCTACCACGCAGCAGGCGTAAACGGCAGGGGCGGGGCTTTGTTGCTACAATCACCCTCGGCTATAATCCCTTGCAAATAGGTGGCGACGACTGCCCCCTGTGAGGCAGGCTATGACTACCAAACCGCTTCGACAGTCCCCGCAGGACGGCCATCGGGCAGAGGTTGAGCCCCTGCCCGATCCGCCGAAGAAGCCCGATGCAATGCGACAGCTTCCGTTCATCGCCAGGGCCAACCTGATCCTGGAGGCGTATTTCCTGGGCATGGGGCGGTCCGACGTTCTCGTGAATGGCGAGGGATACCTTTGCATCGACACGCAAACCCGCACCAATCTCAGCGTCCCGGACTGCGTGGTGGCTTTTGGTGTTGACCCCGAGGCTATCACGGAACGCAACGGCTACGTGATCAGCGAAGTCGGCAAGCCTCCGGAATTCGTTTTGGAAGTGGCTTCGGCGAGCACCGGACGGTCGGACTATACCGTTAAACCAAGCATCTACGCCGGCTTCGGCGTTGCCGAGTACTGGCGATTAGACCGTACCGGGGGACGGTATCACAACGCGCCACTGGCGGGCGACCGCTTGGTGGGCGGCGCTTACCTGCCAATAGAATTGGCTACTACCGAAGACGGAGTAATCTGGGGGCGCAGCTTGGTCTTGGGATTGGATCTGTGCTGGGAAAGCGGGCGTCTGCGCTTTTTCGATCCTGGTGCGGGGGAGTATCTTCCCGACCTGTCAGAAGCCAAAGCCCAGCTCGACGTTGCGGTTGTCGCGCTGGCTGAAGCCGAAGCGCGCGCCGATTCGGAGGCAGCGCGGGCTGAAGCCGAGGCTGAGGCCAGAGCCAACGCTGAGATTCGCGCCGACGCCGCCGAGGCCGAATTGCAGCGACTTCGGGAACAATTGGGCCGGGACTCCCCGGAGTAGCCGGCCACTTGGTGAGGATGTTTATGCTTCTGGGCGTCATGTAAACCGGCAAACCCCGTAAACAAACTTGAGATATGCGATAATGCCGTCTGCCCCTAGACGGCTGATGGGAGGTCACTTATGGCATCATTCTGGGAAACGATACCGGTTGGCAGCGAGGATATGCACGTCTACGCCAGTGTCCCAAGCGGAAGGGGCGGCGGGCCGTTTCCGGCGGTGATCGTCAGCCAGCACGGCGGCGGCGTCGACCAGTTCATCCGCGACATGGCAGACAGGCTGGCAGAGGCAGGTTTTGCAGCTGTCGCCCCGAACCTCTTCCATCGTTTTACCGAGGAACAGCTGGACAACCGCAGCGGGCGTATCCAGCACCTGAGCGATCCGGCAATCGTGACCGATATCAGCGCCACGGTGGACTGGCTGCGTGCGCATCCGGCCATCCAAGGCAACAGCATTGGCATCACAGGCTTCTGCATGGGCGGTCGCGTTGCCTGGCTGGGAGCGGCCACGAACCAGCACATCAAGGCCTGCGTGCCCTACTACGGCGGCAACCTCTTCGTTACCTGGGGTGTCGGGGATAAGACTCCCTTCGATCTGGCATCGGGCTTGACGTGCCCGGTGCTGTTCCATTTCGGCGAAATCGACGAGAACCCCTCCCCGGCAGACAAGGACAGGCTGGACGCCGAACTGACCCGATTGGGCGTGGGGCACGAGTTCCACACCTATCCCGGCGCTGACCACGCTTTCATGGACTACACCGGGCTGCGCCACAACCACGAGGCGTCGGAGGCCTCCTGGCCCCGCACGATAGAGTTTTTCACCAGCCATTTGATGTGATAGATTCATTCCCGTTTCCTCGGGAAAAGACTTGAGAGAGCGAAAGGAGAGACTATGAAATACGACTATGTCATCCTGGGCGCTGGTTCCGCTGGCTGCACGCTGGCCAGCCGGCTGTCTGAAGACCCGACAAAGAGCGTGCTGCTGCTGGAAGCGGGGCCTGACTACCCGGAATTCGAGGCCTACCCTGATGATCTGAAGTTCGGCTACGACCAGACGGCCTCGGCCATCGACGCGCCGCACAACTGGTCCTTCCAAGGCAACACCACCCCGCTGCAGACCGAGCCGATGCCGGTGCCGCGCGGCCGCGTGGTTGGCGGCTCCAGCGCCATCAACGGCCAGGTGCTGTTGCGCGGCGTGCCGGAGGATTACGACGCCTGGGCCGCCTTGGGCAACGATCAGTGGGGATTCACCAGCGTTCTGCCCTACCTGCGCAAGCTGGAAAGCGACATGGACTTCGGGGCGGACGACTTCCACAACTCGGACGGCTTCATCCCGGTGCGCCGCTTCGCCAGAGAGACTTGGCTGCCGGCACAGCGGGCGTTCTACACCGCCGCCCGGGCCGCTGGATTTGCCGATGATCCTGACATGAACCACCCGGAGTCGGGCGGCGTCGGGCCGATCCCGATGAACAACCCCAACGGAGTGCGCATGAGCACTTCGCTGACCTTCCTCAGCGCCGCCCGGCACCGCCTGAACCTGACGGTGAAGGCCAACGTGATCGTGCACCGCGTCCTGTTCGACGGGAAGCGGGCCATTGGGGCCGAGGTGGAGAGCGGCGACGAGAGGTTCACCGTGGAGGGCGAGGAAATCATCCTCTGCTCCGGGGCCATCGCTTCGCCTCAGATCTTGATGCTGTCGGGCGTCGGGCCTGCGGCAACGCTGGAAAAGTTTGGTATCCCGGTGGTGCAGGATACTCCCGGCGTGGGCGGGAACCTGCGCGACCATCCCAACATCCGCGTACCCATCGAGGTCAAGGAAGACTTCCCGCTGAACCCACAGGACCCGCGCACCCAAGTGGGCCTGCGCTACACTGCCACCGGCTCCGAACTGCGCAACGACATCCAGATTATGGCTTCGTCCTTCTCGTCGCCCATCTCCGGCGACCCGCTGGAGGCCGAGGGCATCCGGTTCACCTGCATCCTGGAGCTGGCCTACGGCAATGGGCACCTTACCATTACGTCGACGGACCCCAACGTGCAGCCGGAGCTGAACTACAACTACTTTGCCGACGACCCGCGCGACCTCGCCCGAATGAGAGAGGCTGTGCGGCTGTGCGTGGGATTCGTGGACCACCCCGACTACGCCGACATCGTAAAAGAGGTTATCGAGCCGACCCCCGCTGACCTGGAGTCGGACGAGTCCCTGAACAACTGGCTTTTGCGCACGGTGTCCACCTCGCAGCACATTTCCGGCACCTGCAAGATGGGTACGGATGGCGACCCGCTGGCCGTCGTGGACCAGCAGTGCCGCGTCAGGGGCCTGGAGAACCTGCGGGTCATCGACGCCTCGGTGATGCCTGACTGCATCCGTGCCAACACCAATTGCACCACCATCATGATCGCCGAAAGGATGTCGGACCGGATTAAGGCTGGGGAGTAGCGGCTGTTCCTTCTCTCTATTGACTCTCCATTGCGTCGGGTTATGTTGAGAGCGGCCTCTCATCACAAACCCGCACTATTGCCGAGCCCCCTCCTTTGTTAAAGTGGTAAGGAGGGGGTTTTATATTGGACAACTCCTTCGCCCGGTGAGGAGGTGGCACAAATGAGCGCAGTAGCATCCACACTACCAAGGAATCTGCCTCCGGGGCCTCGGGGTCTGCCGGTCTTCGGCTCGCTGCTGGAGATACGAAACGACACCCACTTGGCAATTGACCGGCTGGTCAAACGCTATGGAGACATTTGTCTGCTCAGATTCGGCAGCGTGCCGACGGTGATCATCAGCGAGCCGGGTCTGCTGCACGAGGCCTTCGGCAAGACCGAGTTGGCCGACCGCTGGGTCAGCGAAATCATGGACATACTCAGCGGGCAGAAGGACCTGGTGCTGGCGCCATACGGCGAACACTGGCGGCAGATGCAGCGCTTCGCCAACCGCGAGCTGCTCAGCGCCCGCAACATCGACACCGTCCGCGAGCGTTACATCGAGCAGGTCGTCGACGGACTGGTGCAGCGAATGGCAGAGGCGGGCGACAGCGGCGAATTGGTCCACCCCAAGCAACTGACCGCCCAGAGCAACTCGAACCTGATGTTCCGGTCGCTGTTCGGACGTGGCGATGACGAGTCGGCAGAGTTTCTGGAACAGCGGGACAGGCTGCTGAACTATATCAGCTGGATTTTCGCCAGCGCGACGGCCACGAATCTGGTGGATTACATCCCCTGGCTCCGGTTCCTGCCCAACAACGGTGTAAAGGAGGCCATGAGGCAGTCGGTGGTCAGCGCGGAAGTCATTACCGCCCTCACGGAGTCCGCCCGAAATCGTCCCGGCGTGGACCTTTCTGCGCCCACCAGCCTGGTGGAGGTGATGCTGGCGAAAGAGGAGACAGGAGAAATCAGCGGGGACATGACCTGCGACCTGTGTATGGACCTGATGATTGCGGGCACCGACACCTCGGCGCAGACGGTCAACTGGTTCCTGCTGCTGCTGGCCAACCGGCCTGATATTCAGGCCAAAGCGCACGAGGAACTGGACCGGGTCATAGGGCGCCCTTCGACAGGCTCGGGGCAGGCTGCCCTTCCCACGGTGGAAGACCGCACGCGGCTGCCCTACCTGTTCGCCTGCTTGGCCGAGTCAATGCGCCACCGCACCATCGGCCCGCTGGGGCTGCCGCACCGGGCATCGGAGGACACCCAGATTGGGGGTTACATTATCCCGGCGGGGGCGCAGGTGCTGGGCAACATCTATTCGATTCACCACGACCCGCGCCATTGGGACTCACCTGACGAGTTCATCCCAGAGCGGTTCCTCCCGCAAGAGGACGGATCGATGTCGCCTGCCTTGACCAGCTCAGCCTACCTGCCCTTCGGCACGGGCCACCGGCGCTGCCCCGGCCGCCGCTTCGCCGAGACCACCGTCTGGCTGCACATAACCCGGATGCTGCATCGCCTCCGATTCGAGACACCGGACGGCAAGCCGCTGCCGGAGGACGAAGTGTTCGGCCTGGCGATTTCGCCCAAACCCTACGCGCTGAAAGTGACGCGGCGGTGGTAGGGGCAGCCGCAGTTCTTTTAATGGTGGTCATTTAATTCGTGTGGTAGAGTTACCGGCGCTAGGAATTCGGCTGCGGTCATTGCGGTGAAGGCTAACGTGGAGTGGCCGCGGGCATCAAGAGTTCAAGTTTATGCAGCAGGATTTAAAACTTCCTATCCACGATATGTCAACACGGCACAGTGGTCTCACCCGAGACATTGCAGCGAGTTTGACTGAAGGCGCGCGAGTGTGCCTAGACCGACATCATCAACCACTCGTAACATTCGTAATCATTGAGTCCGATCAGCAGATGAGGGTTGTCGTGGAGTGGGAACCGACCGATGAGCGCACGAAATACGCATGGGCGAATGAAATAGACACTACCGAGGCAGGAGCCTGTGCCTGCGTTTTGGCTACGATAGAATTGGTTAAAGGTCTTGTCGCCGTCAGGAGGGCGGAAACCGGGAGCGGCGCTGATTACTATATTGCTATCCCTGGCACATTCGCTAACGACCTCGAAGATTGCATCCGTCTTGAGGTATCGGGAATTGATCGTGGGAATTCCGCAGCAGTAAATCGCAGGTTGAAAGAGAAACTGGACCAAGCTGCGGCGGGGATGAGCAATCTCCCTGCGATGGTTGGGGTTGTGGGCTTCCGCGCCCGAAGAATCCTCCTGTCGCACTTGGAGGAATCATGACTTGGCTCGATTATCACCGTCAGAGCGAACGATTTTCGTCTGATGCAGAAGTCGCTGCACGCCGCGGTGAGCGGGGTCAAGCTCTGGAGCTTTATGCCAAGGCTGCGCAAGTGGAGGAATTAGCCCTGCAGGAAGTGGAGCTAACCAAATTCCGTACCTATGGCATCACTGCCGTGAGCGCAGTTTCCCTTCACTTCAAGGCATCTGAATGGGAAATGGCTAGAAATTTGGCGTATCGCTGTCTTGGCTCCGGACGTTTGCCAAACTTCGCGTATCGACAAATTGAGGAATTGATTGACTCCATCAAAATAGAGCAGGCCGGAATTGATTTCAACGACGCGCATATCCTGCTATCAATAAGTGGAGGCGGAATTGTGACCGGCGGTGCGCCTCTGGATCTAGTCGTTACAGAAGCTCAAATAATGAAGTCGCTGTTTTACAGAACCACCGAATTTCTGAAGCAAATTCCCCATCGCAGACGAGGAGAACCCAGCAGCGATATTCAGGACGCATACCGACCCTGGCTCTTTCAGGCTGCGCCGGGTAGCTATCAATTCACTGTCTCCTTAAAGGCGACTAGGCAACTGGATATGTTTGACACCAATGATATTCAATCCAAACAAATTGTTGACGGACTCTTCGGCATCCTGCAAGCGTGTGTAGAATCCCCTGTAGATAAGTTACCTGTGATAGTAGACGACGTTGACTACAGAAACACGTTTCTCAAGCTGACTCGCGACCTTGCCCCTACAGGAAAGTGGTTCGCTCGGCTTGACATCAAGTCCGCGAACGAGGACAGCCCACTTGTCCTTAATCCCGACGTTAGATCAGCTATCAACCATTTCATCAGGGAAGACCGACCTCCCTCTCCAGAAGAATCAGAGAGAGAAATTCGCGGCGTCTTACGTGCGTTACACTTGGATAATGATTGGATCGAAGTAAAAGAAGGCACTCGCAATCTCAGAATCGAGCAAATGCGAGAGGAAGTTGATGACAGAATCGGCCCGATGGTAAATCATCCGGTGGTAGTTCAGGTAGCGCAGTCTGGAGAAAAGCTGCGCTTTCTCGACATTGAGGCCGATGAGTAGGAACCGGTTCCGCTCGTTGAGGTCAGCCCAAAGGGATACCCAATTTCCTAAAAGTGCGGAGGGCGCAGAGCAAGGAAAATCCTCTGCGCCCTCCGCATTTACGGTTACCCCAACTGCTCGAGGGCGCGGCGGTCGAGCATCATCTTGACCGGGCTGATGGGGCGGAAGGTGCGGGACATCCGCACGTCGCCGGCCAGGCTGAGCAGGGTGTAGGCGTCGTAGGGTTCCATTCCCTTCTCGCGCACCAGGAAATCGACCATGCTGCGTACCGCGCCCTTCATGGCCGGGCCCAGTTCCTCGCCGTAATACAGCACCACGAAGTAGTCGGGGGTCATGGCCTGCGGGGATTCGATGCCCATGCCCTTCTCGACGGTGACGCGGATGTGGCTGTCGGCGGCGCACTCGGCGCCCGTGCCTCCCACCGCGCCGTCGCCGACCACGGCGTGGCAATCGCCCATAGCCAGCAGGCCGCCCTCTACGAACACCGGCAGGTAGAGCGTGCTGCCCTCGACCAGCTCTTTGATGTCGATGTCGCCGCCGTATGGCCCGCTGTCGCTGGCGGTCTGTTGCGGATATGTCGGCGTGGTGGCCACGAGGCCCATTGACGGGTTCAGCGGCAGGCGCACTCCGCTGGGCAGCACCACATGGCCGTCCTCGATGGTCATAACCGTGGGATAAGAGCGATCGAACTCCTGCTCCAGGAAGCCGCGCCCCGGTGAAACCATGTGGGCCGCGCCCTCGGCAGCGCGGGGAGTTACGCTGATGAAGTCCACTCGCAGGGCGTCCCCGGGCTCCGCGCCGTTGACGTAGATGGGGCCGATGGCCGGGCCCTTGAGCTGCTTCTCGTCCAGCGACTTGGGGTCGCGGATGCCCTCGAAGGCGTCCCAGGTCTCCACCATCAGCTCCTCGCCGGAGTCAATGGTGATGGCGGGCGGATTGGCAGGATCGAGGACGTATATCTTGTGGTCGCGGGTAAGCCGTTGCATGGCGTCCTCCTAATTTGCACGGAAAGATTCGATGCTATTGGGCCAGCAACTCCAGGCGGTAGCTGACGCCCGCGTCCGGATCGAGATCCACGACGCAGACCGCACCCTGCTCCGGTGCGCCGATGGGGCCGTAGGGGCATCCGGAGTATACGGCTGTGCGGATGCCCCGGGACACGTCGACGTGGCGGTCCCAGTGCCCCAGAGCAAGGTAGTGGCAGCCCGACGAGGCCACGTCCTCGGGATATATGGGAGAGGAACGCTGCTCCCGGTCGTCTTCGTAGTGGAAATGTCCGTGGGCCATGGCCACCAGCCACTGCCCCTCCGTCGCCGTGGGCATACCGTCCAGCGGACGGAAGTCCGGCGTGTGCGACAGCATCGCACGGCCCCACAGCTCCAGGCCCAGATCGGGAAAGGCCAAGGTCTCGCCGCGCGGCTCACTGAACACGCGCAGGTTGGGCGGCGAACTCTCGAAGGGCGCACGGCGGTACACCGAAGTCCTGTGGGCCAAGTCATGATTGCCGGGAAGCACGATGGCCGGCACGTCCAGCCTTGCCATCTGCTCCACGAAACGTTCGACAACATAGTCGGAAACGCGCTCATTATCGAACACGTCGCCCGCCAGCAGCAATGCGTCGCCGCCCAGCCGCTCCACCGCATCCACCACTGACGCCAGCACCTCCTCGGCCCGTGGATGCCCGGAAGAGTCGCCGAGGTGGGTGTCGGAGGTGTGAATGAGGCGGAGTTTTTTCATGCGAATTAGTCACTCTTCAATAATTTCTATTTGAACAAGCCGGGCAAGAGTTCCTTGGTCTCACGCCACACACCCTCCGGGCCACCGGCAATCAGGCCAATGATGATGAGGGTGAAGAAGACAACCAGTATGGCAATGATTCGCAGGTTATGTTTGGGAGCCGCCGCTCTTTGAGGACGCCTTGACTCCCGAAGCAAGTGCCAAGAGAATCGAAAGACACCACCCGGCAAACGTTGCTCATACTCAATCCTGGCTTCGATTATCTCAATGCGCGGTTGCTGATCATCGCCGGGAAGTCCGCTGCTTTGTGGCGATTCCGGCTCTTACGATTCCCCATTGCGGACCATTAACCGGGACTACTTGGCTTCCGTGGACTTGCTGGGAGAGGGATCAGATTCCAAGGTTGTGAAGCCGGGAATCTTCATTGTAGCCTTCACTTCCAGATTGTCGTTGACGGCGGCGAGTTCCCAACCCTGTTTACGGTAATGACGAACTATTTCGTACATTCCAATGCCCTTGGAAACCACGTCTTCAACCGAAATGCCTTCCTCTTCAGCCCATTCTTCCAAAGCACTGTAGCTTTCCTTAGAAACCGAAAACTCCACGTCCCACGGTTCTCCCTCGGCTTTTCTTTTATTTCCAAAGAAGAAAAACATCACAACCTCCTCTGGCACCGTAATTATAAGCCTTCCTATGGGCCTTCATGGTGCAAAATGGATTAGCCGCTCCCAATCACGCCCCGCTCCCGCAGGTCGGCTATCTGCTGCGGGGTGAAGCCCTGCTCCTCCAGCACCTCGTCGTTGTGCTGGCCGAGAAGGGGCGGAGGACGGCGGATGGATGCGGGCGATTCGGTGAGCTTCAGAGGCGAGTTGGGGGTCTTCAGGTTGGGGACGTTGGGATGCTCCATTTCGGCGATCATGTTACGGGCCAGCACCTGCGGATTGGTAACGACTTCGGACACCTTGTTGATGGGGCCGCAGGGGACGCCGGCCTCGTTGATGACCTTCACCCAGTGGTCGGTGCTCTTGTGCTTGAACACTTCCATCAGGATTTCCACGCACTCCTGCCGATGGGCCACCCGGTCGGTGTTGGTTACGAAGCGAGGGTCCTCCAGCAGGTCCTCGCGGCCGATGCCCCGGCACATCCGTTCCCAAAGTCCCTGATTGGCGCAGCCGAGTATGAAGTAGCCGTCTGAGGAGGAAAAGCTCTGGTATGGCACCAAGCTGGGATGGCCGGAACCCATGCGCTGCGGATCCTCTCCGGTGCCGAGGTAGCGGGTGGCGTGGTAGCTGAGAGCGGCCACCTGCCCGTCCAGCAGCGAGGCCTCCACCCACTGGCCCCTGCCGGTGTGGTCGCGCTGGCGCAGAGCGGTCACGACGGTGCCGTAGGCCATCATCCCGGCAAACAGGTCCACCAGCGAGAACCCCACCCGCAGCGGCATCCCGTCGGGTTCGCCGGTGAGGTGCATCAGCCCGCTGTATGCTTGGATTATCAGGTCGTATCCTGGCATGTCGGCCATTGGACCGGTCCGCCCGTATCCTGAAATTGAGCAGTAGACGATGCCGGGGTTGATGGCGCTGATGTCGCCGTAGCCCAGCCCCATGCGCTCGAGGGTGCCGGCCCGGAAGCTCTCGATCATCACGTCGGCGTCGGCGGCCATGCGGCGCACCAGCTCGATGCCCTCCGGCTCCCTGAGGTTGACGGTGACGCTGCGCTTGTTGCGGTTGAAGGTGACGAACTGGGTGCTCTCGCTGTTCCAGAAGGGCGTCCAGTTGCGGGTCTCGTCGCCCTGCGACGGCTCCTCGATCTTCACCACGTCGGCACCCATGTCGCCCAGCAACATGGTGCAGAATGGACCCGCCAAGGTCCTTGTCAGATCCACAACTTTAATATCATTCAGCGCACCGGCCATGTGTCAGCACTCCGCAAAACTACGACTCGAAACGGCTTTGACAACCTGCCGATTATAGCACGGAGGCCGGTTCAGCCCGGAGATTGACCGGCTGGCCGGGCGGTGCTAGGTTGACCGCATCCTCAAGAGGCTGGCAGGAGCAGAAAGCGCGATGATCGGCAGCGATGCGCCGGAGGTGGTGGTGCTGGGGGGGATCAACATGGACTTGGTCACCTACTCGGAGCGGTTCCCGGGCGCCGGGGAAACGGTCGTTGGTGAGCAGTTCCTCACCTACGCCGGCGGGAAGGGAGCGAACCAGGCCGTGGCAGCAGCGCGCATGGGAGGGCGGACTGCCATGGTGGGGCGAGTCGGCGATGATATGTTCGGCCCGCAACTGCTGGACGGGCTCAGCGCGGCGGGCGTTGAAGTCTCACGCATCGCCGTCGGGCCGGGAGAGACCTCGGGCATCGCGGTCATCAGCATCGACGGCTCGGCGCAGAACCGCATCGTTCAGGTCCTGGGGGCCAACGCGACCTGCGGCGAGGCGGAGGCGGCCCGCGCCATCGAAGCGGTGGCAAACGCCTCAGTCCTGATGTTGCAGTTGGAAGTCCTGCCGGAAGTGTCCCTGATCGCGGCGAGGGCGGCGAGGGCAGCAGGCAACACGGTCATCCTCGACCCTGGCCCGGTGCGTCCCTTCCCCGATGAATTCTATGGTCTATGCAACGTGATCACCCCCAACGAGACGGAAGCGGAGGCGCTGGTGGGATTTGCCATCGACGGTGCGGACGCAGCGAAAGCTGCCGCGGATGCCCTTCTGTCTCGTGGTGTGGACGCGGCAGTGGTCAAGCTGGGAGCGCAGGGGGCCTTTTACGCGACGAAGGGACTGTCGGGAATCCAGCCGGCATTCCCGGTTGAAGCGGTGGACACCGTGGCAGCGGGAGACGCCTTCAACGGCGCCCTTGCTGTCTGCTTGGCCGAGGGGATGCTGCTTCCAGATTCAGTGCGGATGGCCTGCGCCGCCGGAGCGCTGGCAGTCACCACCATGGGCGCACAGGACTCCATGCCAACGCGGGGGGCGGTGGAGGCGCTGCTGGCAAGGTGATAGCGGCGTACTAGCGGTCGACGTTTCGTCTTCGCCGGAGCCGCACCGCGGCGATGGCGACGCCTGCGGCAAGCCAGCACAGGGCCAGCAGTACGAAGGCCCACCAGTAGGGGGCGGAGCTTATTTCCAGGGCGATTCCCAGCACCGTCATCGCCGTCATCAGAACCGCCAACGTTGCCGAGGCCCACGCGAGTATGCGAGCTGCGGGGATGCTGGAACCGAGCCCCAACGCCAAGCCGGCAAGGGACATTCCCAAAGCCAGAAAAGTGAGACCGGCGGCCGACTTCCAGAATTCATCGGAGTCGGGCGTTGCCCACAGCCCCAGCAGCAACAGGAACAGCGCCATGGTGGCGAAGCCGAATATAGACACATACAGCCAGCGTATCGCCCCGTCTTTCGGCGTCCCGGTGGCGAGTAGCATGGTCAGGAAGTACCCCGCCACCATCAAGGCGGTCAGCAGCAGTCGTCCCCGCGTCTTGGTATACTCCAGCGTGGCGACCATGAACGCCACGACGGCCAGCACCGCCATCAGCGACAGGAACAGCCCCACGATGTGGGTTTGCGGGCGGCCGGCCCACTCTACCAGCTTCATTTCCCCGCCAAGGCGGATGGAATTGGAAAAGGACTCATGGCAATCATTATAGATTCGGCCTGCAATCCGGGTGGCCTACGAGACAATCATTGACCACATCACCTGACAAGTTCTGCGCCTCCTGTGCCACTCCTCTCGAGCTGCGCGAGGTGTTCGGTGTTGAGCGGCCCACCTGCCTGCAGTGCGGGCGAGTGGTGTTCTACGACCCAAAGGTGGCCGCCGTCTGTGTCATCGCCCGCAACGGCAGGGTACTGATGATTCGCCGGGGCACCGACTTGGGCTACGGTCTGTGGAGCCTGCCAGGCGGCTTCGTCGACCGGGGCGAGGTGGTTGAGTCGGCGGCGGCCCGCGAGGCTTGGGAGGAGACTGGTCTCGAGGTCACCGTTGATGGTCTAATAGGCCTGTTCTCTCTGCCCGGCGACCCGGTGATTGTGGCGGCCTTCACCGCCCATGAGACTGGCGGCGCACTGGCGCCGGGGCCCGAGGCGCTGGAAACCGCGTTCTTCCCACTCGACGAACTCCCGGAACTGGCCTTCAGCCGCGATACCGAGATTCTCGATAAGTGGCAGGCAAAATCTCTTCTCCCAGAGGGAGAGGTTTAGGGGGACGTAACCCCGTTGCTGTCCAAGCTGGCTCGTTCGGTTGCCGACCTTGTGTTCCCCATCCACTGCTGCGGATGCGGGCGCGAAGGCGGCATCATCTGTGAGTGGTGCGTCGACGGGCTGGAACGGCTCACGCTTCCCTACTGCCGCATCTGCGCCGCGCCAGGAATCGAAGGCGTGTGCCGCTGGTGCCGTGAGCATCCACGAGGGTTCGATTCCCTGCGCTCTCCCTACCGGTTCGATGGAGCGGTGCGGGAGGCCGTCCACGCTCTGAAATACCGGGGCGTCCGGGCCGCCGCCGGCACGCTGGCGGGACTGATGACCGAGTACCTGCAGCACAACCCGGTATCAGCAGACGCCGTTATTCCCGCGCCCCTGCACTCCCGCCGCCTGCGCAGCCGGGGCTACAACCAGTCGGCGTTGCTCGCCCGCGAAATCGGGAAAGTCCTGAATCTGCCAGCGCGGGAAGACCTGCTGGTCCGCATCATGAACGGGCGTCCGCAGGTGGAAGCGCAGTCACGAGAGGAACGCCGCAACAACGTTGCTGGCAGTTTCGCCTGCGAATCCGACACCAGTGGCCTGACCGTGTTGCTGATTGACGACGTCGCCACCACGGGCAGCACCCTGTCGGAGTGCGCCCTGGCCCTGAAGGCCGCCGGGACGCTCAAAGTTTACGCTCTGACGCTGGCGCGGGACGGCTAGAGGAACGCCTTTTCCTGGGCCGTCGCACTCGGCGATTTCACCCTCATCCCGATCCTTTCTCAAGGGAGAGGAGGAGATGGATCATTGAGCCAGGAAATCTATAATTGACAATAATGAGTGTGTCTGCTGAAATTGGGCTATTACCAAGCAGAATGACAGATATGGAGGAGAGCGTTATGGCAGGCAAGACTTTGATCTACGTCGGCGCCGAGGCAGACGGGCTGTATCGCAAGGAGGCGGGCGATTCCCGCTGGGAGAAGCTGGCCAAGGGTATGCCACCCTCCCCGCAGGTGCGCGCCATTGCGGTGCATCCCAACGACTCCAGCACGATCTTCGTCGGCACCCAGCGCGGCGTCTACCGCTCCAAGGACGGCGGCGACAGCTTCGAGCGCATGAACATGACCGAGGGCCGCATCGTCTGGTCCATCAAGTTCCACCCCCACGATGCCAACACCATGTTCCTTGGCACCGAGGGAGCCGAGGTCTTCAAGAGCACCGATGGCGGCGAGAACTGGACGTACATCTCCACTGTCGCCAACCCCGACGCGGTGCAGATGGCCTTCGCCACCCGCATCCTGGGCATCGGCATCGAGGCAGGCGACACCAACCAGATGTATGCGGCGCTGGAAGTTGGCGGCGCGGCCCACAGCTCCGACGGCGGCAAGACCTGGACCATCGTCAACAGCGTGTTTGAAGGCGACGTTGACCTGTTGGACCTGCACGGCGTAACCGTGGGTGTCAACGAGTCCGTGTTCATTTCCAACCGCACCGGTGTCTGGCGCACCCGCGACCGGGGACAGAGCTGGGACGACCTCCAGTTCGAGAACTTCTCCAACATCCGCTACTCCCGCGGGGTTGAGGTCGCGCCCAACGACCCCAGCACTCTCTACGCTTGCATCGGCCTGAACTTCGGAAGCGAAGAGGGCGGCATCCTGCGTTCCACCGACGCCGGTGACTCCTGGAGCCGGTTCGACCAGGGCATCCAGCCGTTGAGCACCACCTTCGGCATCGCCGTCAACGACCGCTCCCCGGAGCAGGTGTACTTCTGCACCCGCAAGGGCGAGGTCTTCGGCACCCACGACGGCGGCTCCACCTGGCAGGGCCACGACCTCCCGGAGATGGCCGCCAACGTCAAGGCCATCGCCTGCACGTCGGCCTAGCCACTATGAAATCTCCTCTCCTGCCGGAGAGGGTAGGGTGAGGGGGTATAAATGGCTTCCGCAACCAAGCAGGACATGGTGGCCGCAGCAAATTTGCTGCGGCCACAAATAGTTGCGGCGCGGGACGAGATCGAGGAGTCCGGGCGTCTGCCGACGAACCTTGTTTCGGCGATGGACGACGCCGGGCTGTTTCGTATGTACGTGCCGAAGTCCCTGGGCGGTCCTGAGACCGACCCTCTGACCGCCTTCCGGGCCGTGGAGCAACTTTCCATTGCCGACGGCTCTGTCGGGTGGTGCTGTCTCATCGCCGGCTCCATCTCCCTGTACATGGGCTGGATGGACGTCGAGACGGCCGGGGGAATAGTCGGAAACCCGCCCGCACTTCGGGGAGCGGGTTCCTTCCGCCCCGAGGGAACGGCGCGCATATCCGACGGCGGCTATGTGGTCAACGGCCGCTGGGACTTCGCCAGCGGCTGCCTTCACGCCAACTGGCTGTTTTTTAACTGCGTGGTGGCCGACGAGAACGGACCGCGTTACAACAGCGACGACCTGCCCGAACTGCGGATGATGTCGCTCCCCGTCGAGGCAGCCACCATCCACGACAACTGGTCGGTCATCGGTCTTCGCGGCACCGGCAGCAACGACGTGTCGGTGGAGGGGTTGTTCGTTCCGGCGGAACGCACCTTCATGCTGGCCTCCGACTCCGTGGAGACCGCCCCACTATTCAACGCCCGCGCCGCGCTGGCCACCGCCTTCACGCTGTTGGCGGCCAATGCCCTGGGCATGGCGCGGGGAGCGATGGACGCCTTCCTTGACCTGGCTGGAGTATCCGCCACCACCATGAACCCGGCCCTGCTCCGCGACCGGGGGCCCGTGCAGTTGGCAGTAGGGCAGGCCGAGGCCATCATCAGCGGGGCCAGGGCATACATGCTTCACGCAGTAGGCGAAATGTGGGAGGCGGTTCAGTCCGGGAAGCCGGACCTGGGTGAGGAAATACTGCAAAGCAGACTGGCGGTCACCCACGGTGTCCACGAGGCGGCCCGCGCCATAGATATGCTGTACCACGCCTCGGGCACCAACGCGGTACGACGCAGCAACCTGCTGGAGCGTTACTTCCGCGACGTCAACGCCGCCATGATGCACGCCGCGGGCCTCCCGGCCAACTTCGAGCAGGGCGGCCGCGTGGCCATGGGGCTACCCCCGGGTGCGCCGGGGTGGTGAGTCGAGTCTAGTGGAAAACCCCTATATATACAAACACTATCAATGTTGCCAAAAGCGCTATTACCCCAGGAAGTAAGGGAGTATTATAGGATTTGCGGCTAAATTTGTAGCGATTGCCATCAAAGGTTCCTTGGGTCAATATCTGCTCTTCCATGCCAAACTCATCTAGTGTGAGCTTACTTTCAAATTTTCAGTATGAGTGTATATCTCTGCGTTATCTCACTTTTGAAATCCATTAGTTCCAATGTTCAAAAAGAGCAAATTAGGCCAATGATGTAAACTCCCAATACTATTGAATCCAACGGGGTTCCAATAAAGCCATTTTTAACTGCCGCAAATGTAAATGTTACTGACGCCGACAATAACCCAACGAAGAATTTGTTGTAGTTAGCGTTGCGTTGGATGCGTCGATCAGCCAAGTCAATATGCACTTTCCATGTTCAAAAAGTTGAACGTCGGATGGTTGACCCGCCAAAATGCCTCCTCTATTGACCAAGGCTATCGCAATTGAAATCGTTCGCTATTGACAATCATTTGACAGTACGCAAACGGGGCAAGCACCGAGGCCTGCCCCAAACTCCTATGCAACTACGGCCGCACCCAGGTCTCCGACCAAGCCAGGCAGGCGCTGCTGCTCTGCCTGTCGCCACGCATCTTCAGGGCCACATCGCCGTCGACGATTGTCCGCGCTGGAGCAATTGTGCATTAAGATAACGGATCCCACCGCTGCGCCATAACCACCCTGCAATGCGTAGATGCTATTCCTGTCGAGGCAAGCCACCCTGGGGCGGAATGCGAAAGATAATCCCCCCGTCCGGTGCGTGGGAGTGAGAGCCAAGGGCATCGGCAAGCCGCCGGATTTCCACCAGAATCTCCGCGTGTTGAGCGTCGGCTCTTTCCCGCGATTCCGCATATTGGGCGTCAGCCCCTTTCCCGCGCCTTAGTGTTCCGGGCATCTGTGCGCTCCCCACCGGACTTGACCATAGCTTCCAACCTGCCCAAGCGGACATACACTGGGGCGAATACACCCCAAACGGCCAGCGCAACGGCTAATGGAGACAGAGCCAGCAGCCAGTCTACAACCATCGTGTCGCTCCCCGGTTTCAGGATCTGCGCCAGCGCCTATGGCCTAACCCAGGTCTCTGACCAGGCGAGGCAGGCGGTGCTGCTCTGCTTGTCGCCGCGCATCTCCAGGTCCACCTCTCCGTCGGCGTCGTTGCCGTTTATGGTTATGCGGCCTGACTGGGCCGGAATGAAACAGCTGTAGACGCCGTGGGGCCGGCCTGGTGCGCTGCCTGCGGGAACCGTCAGCATGAACGGCTCAAGGAAGTTGTGCCAAGTCAGCGTGATCTGATCGTCGTCGGTCTCTATGGTCTCCGACCAGAATGTGAAGGTGTCGCCCTTCCTGCTGAACTCGGCGTCTAATACCTGGAGGGACTGGTCGGCGAACTCAGGGAAAAGCAGGCTCTCAATCTCCTCCTGCAGCCAGCGGGCCAGGGCTATGTTGTCGGCGTAGACGCGGACTCCGTCCACCAGATCGCTCTTCAGGAACAGCACGTGTCCCGCCCCGCCGGGGGAATGCAACACGCGCCAGTGGCTGGACCGGGTTGTCTGCTCCTCGCCCTCCACCAAACGGATGAAAGAATTTTCGCCGGTGAGCAGGACCCTGTTCGGGTCAACAGGATTTGCCGAGGTCATATTGTTGGCCTCCTTCGTCTATCAATTTCGCCAAGGCGATACCTTTTTCTGGCGTAAGTAACTCCAGGGAAGAAATCTCCGGTAAACCATCTTGTGCGCAATCCGGCTCTGGACACATAGATGGTCGCGGAAATTCCAAGCATTACATTGAATCCCACCAAGGTTATTCCGGCCCACAACTGGCTGAGAAAGACAAGGAGCAAAGCGCTGCCAGTGAGCAACAAAGTGAGCACAAATCCGGAGACCATACCCCTGTAGCCCTGTCGGCAGATGTTGTCGAAGTGCCTGAGCTCAGCTTCTGAGTCGTCTTGCAGGCGCTGGGATGCGTGTCCCATTATCCTGTCGATGGCGCCTGGCACAACCTCCTCGTAGCTGATGATCACTTCGTCCGTGGGAAGAGGGCCCAACACGATGTCGGCGAGGGCGAAAGCGCGGCGGGAGATGAAAGGCACTTCCGACAGTTTTTCGGTTTCCTCGGACTCGAAAGCGGCTATGGATTCAACGATGTACCTGTCAATCACCCGCTGGTTACGCTGCGGGTCATCATTTTCAAAGAAGATACGTCGCTGCTTCCGGCGCAGCGCAATCAGCAGGGCGCCCCAATCGAAGACGCGCACCAAGCCCTCGAAGAATGCGGAAAAAGGTGTGGCGTAGCTGTTATAGATCAAATGCATTTGTTGGCCCCTGAAGTCCACACCCAAGCACGGGTTTGCGCAGGCTCTATTGTACCCGGCAACAGACAAATGGCAACGCCGCCGCAGTTACAGCGACGGCGTTGGTATTGCCTCTCTGAAATAGGGTTCTAGTCCTCTTTGGACGGGAACCAGTCCTGCTTCCAAGGGAAGTCTCCCTCGGCGGAATCGAAGGCCGGGAGGCCCTGCTCGACCCGCTCGCGGTAGGGGCTGGTGATGGGCTCGCGATAGGGGTAGATGCCGCCCTCGTAGACCTCGGGGCCCTTCTTGAAGTGCTTGGCCTCTTCCATGGTCTCGATGAACGGGGCGTCGATGTCGTAGAGCTGATCGACGGTCTTGGGACGGGGGCCGGCCTTGGATACGTGGCCGTACAGGTCGCGACCGATGATGCGCTCGGCGGTCCAGACGCAGTCGATGAGCTTGTTGATGTCCACACCGGTCTCGACGCCCATGTCGTCCATCATGTGGAGCAGGTCTTCGCTGGGGGCCATTCCGGTGGCGCGACCGTTGCCGCAGTAGGGGCAGCCGCCGAAGCCGCCGATGGTGCCGTCCAGCTCCAAGGTGTCGTCGGCGCCGAGGGTGCGCATGGCGGCGTAGGCCGACGCGATGGCCATGTTGCGCCCGTTGTGCAGGTGAAGGCGGAAGTGGTCAATCTCCGGCCAGCGCTCCTTGACCCGGTAGAGGCTCTCCTCGACCTTGGCCGGGGTGCAGTGGCTCATGGGGTCGCCCATGGAGACGCTGCGGACATTGATGCCCACCTCGTCCCACATGTTGTGTTCCTTCTCCAGCAGGGTCATCAGACTGTCCACCGGGAAGCCGCCCAGGAAGTTGGATCCCCAACTGGCGTTGCAGCCGATGCCCGCTTCCTTGATGTTGAGTTCTTGGGCCTGGGCCACGATCTGTGGCCAGCGCTCCATTTCCTCCATCTGGCTGCGGTTGGTGTTGCGGCGGGTGAACACGTCGCACATGTGGCAACTGAGCCGGGGGTAGCCGTCGCGCTCGATGGTCAGGGGCGGCGAGTAGGCGCGGGCCCGCTCGACGCCGCGGGAGTTCAGGGCCAGCGCGGTGTAGGTGACGCCGGGCTTGGGAGTGAAGCGGGTGACAATTTCGTCGATGCGCTCCATCTGGGGGGTCCACTTGGGGCTGACGAAGGAGCCGACCACGATGTTCTTCAGGCCGGTGTCGGAAAGCTGGTCGAGGAGTTCTATCTTGTCGTCAACGGTAATGTTGGCGTCCTCGATCTGCATCCCCTCGCGCATACCTTCTTCTTTGTATATGACCTTCGGGTAGCTGGGCATCTGGGCCTCCTCATTGGGCGGGTGTGGGGATCCTTTGGCAAGAAGAAACAGGCAGCGCACAAGCCGCCATATTGGAGCGATTGTAGGGTTGCGCTGGGGCGGCTGTCAATCGCGAGAGCGTGGAGGACCAGGGTCATTTAGTGGTTGGCCGCCCCGTTGACCCTGAGCCTTTCGGCAAGCTCAAGACAGGTTGTCGAAGGGCCGTCCGTTTATGGTTAGACACGCTCACCACAAACGGACGGCGAACTGACGGCTCTTTGACAAGCCCAGGATTCACGGTCTCGGCATTTGACTGGCTTTATGAATAACTTGGCACAGGGCAACAGGACCCCAAAAGAAAGAGGAGTTATGTACGTGCGTACCAATGTGTCAGCATTGGCCATTAACACCATAGCCAGTGTCTCCAGGGTAGCAGGAGGCATACTTGGGGTTGTCTTGTCGGATAGGATATAACGACCCCAGACTGGACATGTCGGTCAACCGGGCAACAAATGCCCTTCGTACCTCTGGGCTACAGCGGGACAAATTGCCCATCAGAGTGTTTATGGCCTGGTCTGCTTGTTCCTGACCGTCGAGAATCTTGTATTGACGTGTACCTCGCCAATTAACTCCTGTCCGCTGCCTCACGGACCGAAAGACCTCTTCGCGGTCGCTGAACTTGGGCCACCATGACGGTTTGTTTTCCTCTGTCGACGGGACTATGGCACGCAAGTCTTCCTCATTGCGAACAGGCACCTGCACAACCTCAACCCCGAGGTTCCCAATAGCCTCCAGTTTCTGTGGAGGAACAGGTGACGTAACTATCACCTCGATGCACCGGACGGGACGGGCGTTCTTGAGCAACGATATGTCAGGAATATACCCTGCTACAGCTTGCAAGGCATCGGGCATAATTATCTGGTCGATGTCGGCCATCACGTCACACGACCTATCGCCATCAATAGTAGGAAGTTCTACCGGGCTTGTTCGGACTTGCAACAAGTCCCATATCAGCCCGACTGCGTACTCGTGCAGAAAACTAACCGGGTAACTCTCCGAACCAACATTCTTCGACCATTCGGCTTCTGGCAACAAACGTTTCATGCTTACTCTCCTGCTTCACCTTCGTCAGTGTTGGTACACAAGTATATAATTCCCAAAGTAAGACGCGGAGGCATTTCTCCGCGTCTTGCGCTAACCGTATTTCGAAGGAAACCAGAGGGTCCGGCTGTTAGCTCTGTGGGCCCCAGATGTAGTCCCTGGCGTCTACATGGCAGTCCTGGCAGCCCTGTACCATACCTTCCTTTTCCACGGTGCCGTCGGTCAGTACCTTGAGCCAGTACCAGTCGTTGTGGTCGGGATTGTAGCCGGACTTTTTGTACATGATCGTGGTCGCGACGAGGTTGCCATCCGGCATGTAATTTTCCTTGACGATGATGGCCCCGGATGGGGTTGTGGCGTCGTCCTCTATCGCCTCAAAGGCCGCCGGGTTGACGTAGGTTGTCAGCAGCATACCGTGAGGATCGCGTCCCTCGTACTTTTCCGTTGAGCCAGGAAACAGCTTCCAGTCATTGTTGTTCTGGTAGTCCACTTCCTCGAGGTAGTCCACAACCGAGACCGCCGCGGTGTCGGGCAACTCCGGTCCACCGGAACCGCCACAGGCCGCCAAGACTACAACAGCGCTCAAAATCCCGAGCACCGGCAACCAGAAAAGGGTTCGCGGCATGGACATATTGACTCCTGCTGGACTAGAGACTGAAAAATTGCCTTCATATCGTAACCATTGCCGAGGCGCATTTCCATAGACAGTTATATATATTTCGTGAAGACTTTGTGGCTAGGCGCTGAAGAGCGAGACCCCATTGGCCTTCTTTAGAACCTTCCTTTCACAACCTTCCTTCCATGGTTGTCTCTGGACGTACGGGGGCGGGTAGATTGCGGCAATCCAGAGTCGATTGCAAAATTCACACGAGAGCACGGCCAACGATTGACCGCGCATCGGGAATACCAGTAACATCGGCGGCACACAGAAACAGACTGTGAGTGAGGCCCGATATGACGCTCACTGCAGAGATGGCAAAGAAGGTCGAAGCGGTCTACAGGGAAAACCTAGAAAAAGAGTTCGGAAGCTCCCTCACCTTCGACCCCATATCAGTCGAACCGACAGAGAACAGCCAAGGGCAGGATACTTTCCACGTGACCATCGTCTACGAAGCACAAAACCAAGTGGAAAGACCCCAAGCGGAAAAGGTATTGACAGTCATGACCGCCGTGATAGAACCCTTGGAGGACCTGGGCATCAAGACGTCGATGATCGAGTCCTACGTCCCCAAACACGAGTATCCGGGCCTCCTGGAAATGCGGGCGGAGCCGCCCTGGGGAGTCGCGGAAGAATGAACTGGCAAAACCTCAAGGATGCCGCCAAGGAACAGGCTGGGCAAACACGGAACCAGCCGCCCGGACGGCCCAGGCAGGAACCACTGAAAAGAGCAGTGAGCACTGCCTACTATGCAATGTTCCATGCACTGTGCCGAAGCAATGCCGACACGCTGATCGGCACTCCAAACGACCCACTGGCGAGGATCGCCTGGACCAGGACTTACCGGGCCCTCGACCACCGCCAAGCGAGAGACCGTCTGAGGCAGGCCCAACACGGCATGCCAGCACAGGCAAGCCGCTTCGCCGCAGAGTTCGGCACCGCGCAGGACCAAAGGCACGCCGCCGATTACAACCCGCACAGCAGGTTCAGCAGAGGAGAGGTGCTCACCCTGCTGGACACCGTAGAAGCCGCCACGGAAGAATACCTGCAGATGCCAGCCAACGACCGCAGGGCGGGGGCCGCGTTGGCCCTCCTACAGGAGAGAAATACAGGCTGAAGCCCAAGGCTCCACAGAAGCAAGGCTGAAACATCATTCGGCCCCCGGGCCACTCCTGGCACCACAGTAAGCGCTACACGCTGGAATGCAGACGCCAAATTGAATTTTGCAATCGTTTGAATCCAGCGCCCAGGTTGACACTCTCCGGCGTTCGCTACTATAATCTACACAACTCGGCTTGGCCTTCATCCAAAGTGAAGGGGGTTCGAGTTTAACAACTCAAGGTCTCTGGGCACGTAGGGGAGCTCGGTTGAGCCGGGCTGAGAGGGTGGCCGTATGCCACCGACCCTTGCGAACCTGATCTGGGTAATGCCAGCGTAGGGAATCGTCGATAAGGCACATTTTTTGTGGGCCGTCAGCTGGTGTTAGCTGACGGCCTTTGTTTTTTTCGCGCTGACCGTCTCAGCAAAGCGACAAATAGTAGGGAGGAAAGCCATGGTCCAAACGGAATACACCAGCCAGTTCCAAGGCAAGTCCAACTTCCCGGCCAGCGATAAGGTTTACAAGGAAGGCTCGCAGCCGTCTGTTCGGGTGCCCTTCCGCCAAGTGACCCTGACCCCAACCACCGGGCGATTCGGGCAGGAAGAGAACGCTCCGCTGTCCATCTATGACACCAGCGGTCCATATTCGGATGCCGACGCATCCCTCGACCTCCGCAAGGGCCTGCCCGCGCTTCGTGGCGAGTGGATTATGGCTCGCGGCGATGTGCAAGAGTATGAAGGCTACGGCGTGCCGTTGCGGGGCAAGAACGTGGCTCAGCCCTTCCCCGGCCTGACCCGCAAGCCGCTGCGGGGCAAGGACGGCAAGGCCCCGACGCAGATGCGCTACGCCCGCGAGGGCATTGTCACCCCCGAAATGGAATTCATTGGCATCCGCGAGGGCATCGACCCGGATTACGTCCGGCAGGAGGTGGCTCTCGGCCGCGCCATCATCCCGTCCAACATCAACCACCCCGAGTCCGAGCCGATGATCATCGGCCGCAACTTCCTGGTCAAGGTCAACGCCAATATTGGCAACTCGGCCATCACCTCCTCTATTGAAGAGGAAGTGGAGAAGATGCTGTGGGCCACCCGGTGGGGCGCTGACACGGTGATGGACCTGTCCACCGGGCGCGACATCCACACGACCCGTGAGTGGATTCTGCGCAACTCGCCCGTCCCCATCGGCACGGTGCCCATCTACCAAGCGCTGGAAAAGGTGGGCGACGACCCCTCGGAACTGACTTGGGAGTTGTACCGCGATACCCTGATCGAGCAGGCCGAGCAGGGCGTAGACTACTTCACCATCCACGCCGGCGTGCTGCTGCGCTACGTGCCTCTGACCGCCAACCGCATCACGGGCATCGTTTCCCGCGGCGGTTCGATCATGGCGGGCTGGTGCCTGGCCCATCACCAAGAGAACTTCCTGTACACACACTTTGAGGAAATCTGCGAAATCCTGCGGACCTACGACATCTCCTTCTCTTTGGGAGACGGCCTGCGACCTGGCAGCATCGCCGACGCCAACGACGAGGCGCAGTTCGGCGAGCTGCAGACGCTGGGCGAGCTGACCAAGGTCGCTTGGGAGCACGACGTGCAGGTGATGATCGAGGGCCCGGGTCATGTGCCGATGCACAAGATCAAGGAGAACATGGACCGGCAGTTGGAAGTGTGCCACGAGGCGCCCTTCTACACCCTTGGCCCGTTGGTCACCGATATCGCCCCGGCCTACGACCACATCACCTCGGGCATCGGCGCGGCCATGATCGGGATGTACGGCACCGCCATGCTCTGCTACGTCACGCCGAAGGAGCACCTGGGACTGCCCCACCGCGAGGACGTGAAAACCGGCGTGATCACCTACAAGATCGCCGCCCATGCCGCCGACGTGGCCAAGGGCCACCCCATGGCCCAGCAATGGGACGATGCGCTGTCGAAGGCCCGTTTCGAGTTCCGCTGGGATGACCAGTTCAACCTGGCCCTGGACCCCGACACGGCCCGCGACTATCACGACGAGACCCTGCCGGCCCAGGGCGCCAAGGTGGCTCACTTCTGCTCCATGTGCGGCCCCAAGTTCTGCGCCATGAAGATCACGCAGGACGTACGCGAGTACGCCAAGAACCGGGGCGTTGAGGTCGATACGGCCTTCGACCAAGGCATGGAAGAAAAGGCCAAGGAGTTCCGAGAAGCCGGAAGCAGGATTTACCAGAAAGCATAAATGCCTTCGATATCGTCAGACCGGGGAATTACGATAGGGGCGATTTGCAAATCGCCCCTATTTTGTTAAAGATAGTAGGGGAGTTCCGAGGGAGGACCTGAGAATGGCGATTTACTTTCTGCTGGGAAGACTGAGCGACGAGGGCCAGCGGATGCTGCACGGCAACCCCGACCTGGTTTCCGATACGGCCGCAAACCTGGAGGTTGAGGGGGCGAAAATACTGGGACAGTACGCCGTGCTGGGACACTACGACTTCATCACCATGGTGCTGGCCAACGAGAACGAGGCGGTAGCCCGGCTGTCGGCGGAGTTCGGAGTCCGAGCCGGGCTGCACTTCGAGACACTCTCGGCGGTGGCCGTGGGATTCCTGGCCGACCACGATCCAACCGGTGGCGTGCCTGACTACACAGCCGCAGGCCTGTACGACGACTCAAGTGGGTGACGACCCCGGGCAAGACTGGAAATATGACCTCTGGGTCAAAGAAAACAGGGCGAGGGAAACGTACACTTCCAATGTCGAATCTTTCCCTCTCCCGATATAATCCAGCAATTCAAAGATAAGGCGCGTTGCCGCTATGACTATAAGAAAGAAAAAGCTGCTGACGGCCGATGACCTTCTCGCCCTGCACAGCAAGGGCGTCAAAGGGGAGTTAATCCGGGGGGTGCTCTGCCAAACCGGGTCTACGGGAATAGAACATGGCGAGATAGCCAGCAATTTCATGCTGGGACTTGGCACGTTCGTGAAGCCTCGAAAACTGGGGCGCGTATTTGGCTCCGATTCAGGTGTCAGATTGGAACGTGCCCCGGATACCGTAAGAGAGCCGGATGTGGCTTTCATATCAGCGGAGCGGTTGCCCTTGGGTACGAGGATTACCGGCTTCTCCGAAATGCCTCCTGAGCTGGTTGTCGAAATTGTCTCTCCCAGTGATACCTTGCGGGAGGTGCGTGACAAAGCCGGGATGTGGCTCAGCCACGGCGTGATCCTGGTATGGGTGGCGGACCCGGACACACGGACGGTGGATGTTTACCGGCACGGTAGCCCAACGGTCACGCTCACCGAAGTCGACACGCTGGACGGCGCTGCTGTTCTGCCTGGGTTCACCCTGCCGGTGCGTGAGGTCTTCGAGTAGGAGTTGGCCCTGTTGGGGCTATCGACCGAACAGGCATGGTTTTTGCCGTTTCCCAAGCTCGTCCGAAAGGGCGAGTTTCGCATTCGTTAGACTGCGTTATAATTAGCTGTGGCCTCCGCTCGGCACTGCCGTGCTGATGCTCCATATCCCTACCCTTGCCCTGATGGTCGTTGCCTATGTTTAGTCCAGTTTCCAGCCGTGTCAGCTTCCCCGAAATGGATGCCCGCGTTCTGCAGCAATGGAAGGAGCGCGACGTTTTCCGGCGAGCCGAGTCCGAGCGCGAGGGCGCGCCGCGTTTCATGCTCTACGATGGGCCGCCCACCGCCAACGGCAGCCCGGGCATACATCATGTGCTTGCTCGCATATTCAAGGATGTCATCTGCCGTCACCGCACCATGAAGGGCTACCAAGTGCTGCGAAAGGGCGGCTGGGACACCCACGGCCTGCCCGTGGAGCTGGGAATCGAGCAGGAGCTGGGCCTTACCAGCAAGCGCGACATCGAAGAATACGGGATAGAGGAGTTCAACCAGAAGTGCCGCGAGAGCGTCTTCCGCTACGTCAAGGAGTGGGAGGAAATGACCGACCGCATCGGCTTCTGGGTGGACATGGACGACCCGTACGTCACGCTTGAAAACGACTACATCGAGTCCGGCTGGTGGATTCTCAAGACGCTGTGGGACCGTGGGCTGCTCTACCAGGGACTGCGGGGCACACCCCACTGCCCGCGCTGCGTCACCAGCCTCAGTTCGCACGAGCTGGCCCTGGGCTACCAGGAGGACACCCCCGACCCGTCGGTGTTCGTCAAGTTCCGGGTTGAATCGGCAGGTACGCGTTCATCCATCCCGGAGGCCCTCGACGCGGTCGACACGTCGGCCTACCTGCTGGCCTGGACCACCACGCCATGGACTCTGCCGGGCAACACCGCCCTGGCCGTGGACGCCGACGCCGAGTATTCCGTCGTGGAATTGGAAGGCGACAACGGCACCGAACGGCTGGTGCTGGCCTCACCGCTGCTGGACGCCAACATCCGGCAGGAGCATACCGTCGCCGGAACTTTGCAGGGCAGCGACCTGGTGGGGTTATCCTACTCCCCGCTGTACTCGCCGGATAATTACGGTTCAAGAATCAGCCGGTTCGAGTCGGGAGTTCTGGCGCCTGTGGATGGGGCGGACGAGTTTGCGCCCAGGGTGGTCGCTGCCGATTTCGTCTCGATGGAGGACGGCACGGGCATTGTCCACATCGCGCCAGCCTTCGGAGACGAGGACCTGGGGCTGGGCCGCGAGATGGGCCTGAATTTCGTGCAGCCCGTGGACCTGCAGGGCATCATCACCGGCGACTACCCCTTCGCGGGCAAGTTCGTGAAGGACGCCGACCCCGAAATCATGGCCGACCTCGACGAGCGCGGCCTGCTGCACCACCGCGACATCTACCATCACACCTACCCCTTCTGCTGGCGCTGCGATACCCCGCTGCTCTACTACGCCAAGAGCTCATGGTACATCCGCACCTCGGCAATGAAAGGCGACCTGGTTGACGGCAACAGCCGCATCAACTGGTATCCTGACCACATCAAGGAGGGGCGCTTCGGCGAGTGGCTGCGCAACAACGTGGACTGGGCCATCTCCCGCGAGCGCTATTGGGGGACGCCCATCCCCATCTGGCAGTGCAGCCAGTGCAACAACCAAGTCTGCGTGGGCGGCCGTGAGGAGTTGAGGGAGCGACTGGGACCAAAAGCCGGCGTCGTCGACAACCTCGACCTGCATCGTCCCTACGTTGACGAGGTAACACTCCCCTGCGACCAATGCGATGGCACGATGACGCGTATCCCGGAGGTGATGGACTGCTGGTTTGACTCAGGCGCGATGCCCTTCGCCCAGGCGCACTACCCCTTCGAGAACCCGGAGATGGAGAAGGAGGGGCTTTTCCCCGCCGACTATATCTGCGAGGCTGTGGACCAGACCCGGGGCTGGTTCTACAGCCTGCACGCCCTCTCGACGCTGCTGAAGGGCGAGCCGTCCTACAAGAACGTCATCTGTCTCGGCCTGATCCTCGACGAGCGCGGGCGCAAGATGAGCAAGCGCACCGGCAACGTGGTGGAGCCGCTGCCCGTGCTGGACGAGCATGGGGCCGACGCCCTCCGGTGGTACCTGTTCACCGCGTCACAGCCCGGCGAGGCCCGGCGCTTCTCCTCGCGGCTGGTCAACCAGACGTTGCGGCAGGTGCTGCTGACGCTGTGGAACGTCTACTCCTTCTTCACGGGCTACGCCGCCATCGACAAGTTTCATCCGTCGCAGAAACCCGCCGACTGGAAGCCCGAGAACGAGCTGGATCGCTGGGTGCTGTCGGAACTCAACGAGCTGGTAGCCGAAGTCGACCGCTGCATGGAGGGTTACGACCCCACCAACGCTGGGCGGCGCATCCAAGAGTTCGTTGACCGGCTGTCCAACTGGTACGTGCGCCGCAGCCGCCGACGCTTCTGGCGCCCCTCGTCGCAAACGGAAGGCGACGCCGACAAGCTGTCGGGCTACGTCACGCTGCATACCTGCTTGGTCACAGTCGCCAAGCTGATGGCCCCGCTGGCTCCCTTCGTGTCGGAGGAAATCTATCAGAATCTCGTCTGCTCAGTTGATCCGGACGCTTCGGACAGTGTGCATCTTGCGGACTATCCAGTGGCCGACGAGTCGCTGGTGGACCAGGAACTGATGGAGGCGACGCGGCTGGCGATGCGGATTTCCAGCATGGGGCGGGCCGCCCGATCCAAGTCAGGTCTCAAGGTGCGCCAGCCCCTCGCCTCTGCAGCCATAAGGACCCGCACCCCGTCGGAGCGCGCCTACGTCGTCCAAGTACGTCCGCAGATTCTCGACGAACTGAACATCAAGGATATCGAGATACTGAGCGACGATTCAGCGCTGTTCCGTCAGGCGCAGGAGCAGGCGGGCGGCGAAACAGAGACCACGGTGTCCGTCGGCAACTACACCGCATCCTTGGAGGCGGGCTACTTGGTGGCGGTCAACGGCGAGATCACGCCGGAGCTGGCAGAGGAGGGCTTGGCGCGCGAGTTGGTGCACCGGATCCAGGGCCTCCGTCGCGGCGCCAACTTCGAGGTCACCGACCACATAGAGACTTGGTACGACGGCCCCGAGGAGCTGGCCAAGGTGTTGCGCGGCCACTTATCTGCCTACATTCGCGAGGAAACTTTGAGCGACCTGCTGGAAGCCGGCCAGCCTCCCGAAGGCGCAAAGTCCGAAATCGCCAAGATCGAGGGGCAGGAAATCACCCTCGCCGTCCGGCGTGTCTGACCCGCAAAAATTTCCCCTGCCTCCGGTGGAGCGCTTGCCAAGAATCCCCTCTCCCTCTGGGAGAGGGTAGGGTGGGGGCGTTCCCTTGCCGGAACTTCCCGAAGTCGAAAGTGTACGGCGCAGCCTGTTGCGGTCCGGTCTCGCCGGGCAGACGATAACCCGCGCCGACATCGGCTGGGCCAACACCGTCAAGCACCCGTCGGCGGAGGAGTTGGCCGCGTCGGTGGCGGGCCGGACGGTGGAGGACGTGGGGAGGCGCGCCAAGTACCTGCTGTTTCCCTTGGCCGGGCAGCCTCCCGTGACTCTTGTCGCTCACTTGGGCATGACTGGCAACCTCGTTGTGCAAGCCGGTGAGCAGCCACCCCACCCGATGACGCGCCACGTTTTCGCGCTGGGCGACGGACGGGAGCTGCGATTCGTGGACGGGCGCAAGTTCGGCAAACTCTGGCTGGCCGACGACCTCGCCTCGGTCCTGCCGCCCCTCGGCCCCGAGCCGCTGGGCGACGAGTTCACAACGGAGTGGCTGGCCGACTCGCTGGCCAAGCGCAACGCGCCAGTCAAGGCGCTGCTGCTGGAACAGTCCATTGCGGCAGGGGTGGGCAACATCTACGCTGACGAGGCGCTGTTCCTCTCAGGCATCCGCCCCGACCGCCCGGGGTCGGGGCTGTCGGCGGACGAATTGGCGCGGTTGCGGCAGGGCATCATCGACTGCATCAACGCAGGATTCGCCGTCTATGACCGCGTCCGCGACCTCCGTTGGCCCGAACCGCCGGAGCCGATGGGCACCTGGAGCCACCCCCGCGAGGCGAACACCCCCTGCCCCAACTGCGGCGGCCAGATGCAGTCTACCCGAATTCGCGCCCGCGGCACTTGGTTCTGCCCGGAGTGTCAGCTTTAGTTCAACAGGTTTTATTAAGCACAGAGCGCACACAGTACACCGAGAGGATTTGACCTATTTCTCAAATACTCCGTGCGCTCTGTTCTTGTAAAACACCTACAAAGCAGTCCCGTAGATGTGGCTGGGCACTACGATAATTGCCGAGCGGCGGTCGGTGACCATGGCGGCGTCGTATTCGTCCCAGTTGGAATGCTCCTCGCCGGCGGCGGCGCGGTAGACGTCGCGCAGGGCGTGCCGCAGCTCGTCTGCGTCGGTGGCGCCGGGCGACAGGATGCGGGCCTGGCCTTCCAGCACGACGAAGGGACGCCACTCGTCGGCTGAAATCATCAGCGAACAGTTGGGATTGCGGCGGAGGTTGTGCAGCTTGGCGCGGTCTTCGGTGGTGGTGAAGGCGACGCCGTCGGCATAAGCACCGCAGGTCACGATGCTCATCTGCGCCGCGCCGTTGAGGCGAAAGGCGGTCAGCACGCCCTGGTGGTTGTTGGTGCAGAACTCGCGGACGTTGTCGAGTAACATTATTTACCTCCGGCCTCGATTCAATGGTTCGACAAGCTCACCACGATCGGGGCATCAAAATTCGACTTCATACATCTGATAGCGTGTGCGGTGCATATCCAGCGATTCGTATACCTGCTGGGCTATGGTGTTGTCCTGCTCGACGTAGAGGCGTATGCCGCACACCCCACCCGCCGCCTGTGCAGCCTCCGCGACGTGGCGGTGCAGGGCGCGGTAGACGCCCCGCCGACGAAATTCAGGGCGCACGTAGACGCTCTGGATCCACCAGAAAAGCCCGTTCCGCCAGTCGCTCCACTCGTAGGTAACCATCAGCTGCCCGGCGGGGCGCCCCTCGATCTCGGCCATCAGGTAGAAGCCGAGGGCGCCATCGGCCAACACAGCCGCCACCCCCGGCCGTACCACGTCGGGGTCCAGGGCCAATCCCTCGGTCTCCAATGCCATGGCGGTGTTGGACGCCACGATGAATTCGGCGTCGGCGGGTGTGGCTCGGCGAATGGGTATGGCGTCAGTCATGGAGGGTAGTTTAGCAGGGATACAAGGGTAGGTGTATTGCAGTGAGAGCTTGTGCCAGGCTGCAAAATACTGGGGAGATTGGTTTTTGGAAGGCTCCTGCCGTTAGCACTGCGTTTTTGGGTATGGGCTTGCCCATGCCTCTTGCCGCGTCCAATCAAAGGGTCGGGGTGACTGTAGCAAGTAAGCCTAAACCTACGTTGCAGGGGGTGCCCACATTGACTGCCCTATCTTGCCGGCTGTTGAGCCTCTGCCTGTTCGCCGCCAGATCCTTCGCCTTGGCTTGGAGCAATGACATAGGCTCGACATCTGGTTGCGGCATCGGGTCGCTGAAGAAAAATCGACTGGGAGCAAAAGCCGCGAATTGTTGATGGCTAAGAGTCTTGCCGGCGTGCGATTTCGGCTTCCAGAAGGCGGATGCGTTCCTCGGCGGCCAGGCGGGCCTGACGCTCGGCGTCGGCGCGAGTTTCGGCGGCTTGACGCCCGGCCTCTGCGGCGTCGCGCCCGGCATCTGCGGCCTCTCGCATGGAACGCTCCTCTTCGGGCGTGGAAAGGAATTGCTTGGTATCGTGGTCGCGCAACCGGAACTCGCCTCTGTCCCAGCACAACTCCAAGTCCAGGACCTCGCTGTACCCCCACAGCAGGCCGTCCGGGTCCCGAGTTACCGGGAGCGGCTCGTACTGGCCCTCTACCAGTGCGTCGCCGGCCAAGGCTGCGTCGTGGTATCGCCCCCCGGTGGGGTCAAATCGCCAGTATTCCCGAACTCCGTAGCCCGCATAGCCTTCACGCTTCACTGTGTAGTCCCGTCGTCCGGTGCTGCGAGACGCCACTTCCAGCACCAGGTCTGGCGGCTTGCCGACCTCGCTGATTACGTAGCCGTTGCGTTCCACAATGCCGCTGGAGTTGACGCCAAAGGCCACGACGCAGTCGGGGGCAAGCTGCTCCGATGCGTTGCTGGCCTGATGGCGCAGGTATCCCCCGCCGGCAATCAGCACGTCATCCCGGTGAGACAGGCTCAGGCGCAAGATACTACGGAAGTCATATATCCTCTGGTCTTGCCGCATATCAGGCTCACGCGGGGGCGGGTCGGGCAACGGCTCCAAGTGGGAGTAGTCGGAGATTTGCGGCCGGAGCTGAGCAGTCATGGCCAAACTCGCGTATCAGGCTGTTTTGCATCCCTCGTATGATAACGTTGCCGCTTGCGGTTGAGCAATCGCCGCATTGCAAGGGGCAGGGGGAATTGAAAGGGCCCGTTGTGAGGGGAGTATAATTGGGTGGAAAGTATGGGACCAAACGGCATGGGCGGATAACGAAATGTTTGAGAACCTGACGGAACGGCTGACCGGAATCTTCAACCGGCTGTCCAGCAAGGGGCGGCTGACCGACAAGGACATCGACGAGGCGCTGTCGCTGGTGCGTCGGTCGCTGCTGGAGGCCGACGTCAACTTCCGGGTGGCCCGCGACTTCGTGGCCCGCGTCAAGGACCGGGCCCAGGGCTCTGAGGTGCTGGAAAGCCTTACGCCGGGGCAGCAGGTGGTCAAGATCGTCCACGGGGAACTGACCGAGCTGCTCGGCGGCGGCTCATCGGCAGGCTCAGTGAGGCCCGGAATCACGTTGTCGAGCCAGCCAGTCTCGGCGCTGATGCTGGTGGGGCTGCAGGGCTCCGGCAAGACCACCACGGCGGCCAAGCTGGCCTTGGAGCAGCGCAAGCAGGACCGTAATTCCCTGCTCATCGCCGCCGACCTGCGCCGACCTGCGGCCATCCAACAGCTGGAGACGCTGGGGAAGCAGTTGGGCATTCCAGTCTACTCCGAAGACCCCAAGTCCTCCAATGCCGTCCGGGTGGCACGCAACGGTCTGGCCCGCGCCGCCGAGCTGGGGGTCAACTGGGCCATCGTGGACACCGGCGGACGCCTGCAGATCGATGACGAGCTGATGGAGGAGCTGGAGGAAATCAGGAACGCCGTCAACCCCCACGAGACGCTGCTGGTGGTTGACGCCATGACTGGCCAGGACGCGGTCAACACCGCCGAGGGCTTCCACCAGCGTGTGGGCCTCACCGGACTGATCATGAGCAAGATGGACGGCGATGCTCGCGGCGGTGCTGCGCTGTCCATCACGCGCGTAACCGGTGTGCCCATAAAGTACATGGGCGTGGGGGAGCGTCCCGACGGGCTGGAGGTCTTTCATGCTGACCGGCTGGCATCCCGTATCTTGGCCATGGGCGACGTGCTGACGCTGATTGAGCGGGCGCAGGAAGCCGTCGACGAGCAGAAGGCCAAGGAGATGGAGCGCAAGATCCGTCAGGCCAGCTTTGACCTCAACGACTTCCTGGACCAGTTGCAGAGCGTTAGAAAGATGGGATCGCTGGACCAGATTATGGAAATGATCCCCGGCATGGGGAGCGCCAGCCGCAAGATGATGGCCGGAGACCTTGACGAGACAAAGCTGCGGCGAATCGAAGCCATCATCCACTCGATGACGCCCGACGAACGTCAGCACCCGGACATCATCAACGGCAGCCGTCGCCGCCGTATTTCCAAGGGCAGCGGCACCACCCCCCAGGACATCAACCAACTGCTGAACCAGTTCAAGCAGACCCAGAAACTGGTCCGGCAGATGTCCCGTTCCCGTAACCCGGCCAATCTGATGAAGATGTTCGGGCGGTAGGGCCGGGAGTGCGCTGAAATCGGCTAGATGTTGTCCTCGAATTCAGGGGCTTCGTGATGCACGATAGTGACGCCCAATCTTTGAGCATCAGCGTCGACTTCCCTTGGCCACTCGCCGTGTGTTGCGACAAAAGCTGCGACACCGACCCCAGTAACTCCGGAGATGATAGCGGCCCTGCGGGCGGCGCTTTCCAAGTCGCCCCGGTTGAAAGTTACCGACGCTTCCACTACGGCAAGTCGGCCTGTCTGCGCGGCGTCTTGATTCTCGCGGGCGATGATGTCCGGCCTCAGTCCGTCCAAGTATTCGTCACGGGTGATTTCGCCGCTCTGCCGGGCCTCTAGCAACTTGGCGTTGACCGCACTGCGGTCTGCAAGAACAGGACCGGTAAGCCAGCCGTCCAGGATTACTCCGATTTCGTGGCGGCACCTGTCTTCGTAGGTGTGCCCCAGCAGTCGCCCCACGTGCCCTTCAAGTCTTCTGATAGCACGAGTGTTGTCGCCTAGCTGACCGCTTATGGTGCGCAGTTCTGTGTTGGTTGCGTCGATCCGATCGCTAAGGGTGCGAACCTCTGTGTTGGTTGTGTCGATCCGATCGCTAAGGGTGCGAACCTCCGTGTTGGTTGCGTCGATCCGATCGCTAAGGGTGCGAACCTCTGTGTTGGTTGTGTCAATGCGCTCGTTGGTTGTGTCAATGCGCTCGTTGGTTGAATCTAGGCGCTCGTTGGTTGTGTCAATGCGTTCGTTGGTTGCGGCCAGTTGTTCGTTGGTTGTGTCAATGCGCTCGTTGGTTGCGGCCAGTTGTTCGTTGGTTGTGTCAAGGCGCTCGTTGGTTGCGTCAATGCGTTCGTTGACACCGCGGAATCCTGCTCTGGTTTCCTCGCGGAATTCCTCAAATTCGCCTTGTAGCCTATCTACTCGTTTCGGGAGAGTCAGAAAATCCTCGGTGAGCAGGACGCGTAGCAGTGGCTCCCGCACCTCTGGGTGGGCGGCGATCGCGTCAATTAACTGACGCAGCAGGTGGTCGGCCGGCAATTCCGTTTCAGGCGTTGGGGAACTCATGCTTTGATTGTAACAGGGGCGGTCGGAATGAAGAACACTACACCATCCCTGAACGCATGGCCGCGAATATGTAGGCGGTGGCGTAGCTACGCCAGGGGCGCCAGCGTTCGGCCAGTGCCTCGACCTCGCCGTCGGTCACCGGCTCGCCGTCGCGCAACAGACGGGACACGCCGCGCCGCAGGGCCAGATCGCCCAAGGGGAGCGCGTCGGGGCGGGCCAGCCCGCGAACCAGCGCCCATTGCGCTGTCCAGTTCCCGACACCCCGCAGGGCTGTCAGGCGTCGGACGACTTCGTCGCCGGGAAGCTCCCACAACTCCTCCCAACCGGGTTCCATTGCCGCCGCCGCTATGCCGTACACATACTCGGACTTGCGCTGGGTCAGCTTGAGGGTGCGCAACTCCTCGGGCGACGACGACAGGATGGCCTCGGGCCGGGGGAATGAGTAGTAGGTCACGTCGTTGAATTCGGCGCTGGCGCCAAACCGCTCAATGAGCAGCAGCCGCATCATCCGGGCCACGCTGGCGGAAATCTGCTGCCCCAGGATCGCAAGAGTCAGTGACTCGAACAGCGTCGCGGTACGGGGCAGATGCAGGCCCCGGAACTTTTGCGCCAACCCTGCCATCGCCGGTTCGGATTCGGCCAGGGCGTAGAACGGGGCAAGCTCCTGGTCGATGCCCAGCAGCCAGCTCACCTGCCCGGTGGCGAGCTGCCCGCCCCCGTCTGTCAGGCCATCGCCGGACAGTTCCACCGTCAGCGCCGGCGAGTCCACGTCGCCCACGGAGCGCACTTCGGCCAGCACCAGCCGCCCGTCCAGGTCCAGCAGCCGCCGGTAGATGCCACCGTCAAGGTTGTCGGCGCCGCTGCGGGCCTGAAAGTAGGTGTGGTATCCGGCAGTCAGTTCAAAGTCGAACGGGGCCGCCGGTTGCAGCCGGAAGGTCAGAGTACGCACCAGATCCCCCTCAGCCTAGTATACGACCATCATTGAAATGATGGATGTTAAGATGCAGGGAAGTGGTGGCTAAAGGAAGAGGAGTGTGAGCGGGGTGGATGTGATGGTCAAGAAATACCGTGTGGGACTGACTGGGGAGGAACAGGAGGAACTGAAGGCATTGGTGTCCAAGGGCCGGGCTGCGGCCTATAAGCAGACTCACGCGCGCATCCTCCTGCTCAGTGATGAGAACCAGTCTGGCGGACCGATGATGGACCAGGAGATTTCCCGGGCCCTCAAGGTGGGCACCGCCACGGTGGAGCGGGTGCGCCGCCGGTGCGTGGAGGAGGGGGTTGACGCGGCCCTGGGACGCAGGGAGCAACTGCGCCGCCGTCAGAGGAAGCTCGATGGCCAGGGTGAGGCCCACCTGATTGCCATGGCCATCTCCCAGCCGCCGGAGGGACGGGTCAGTTGGACCATGCAGATGCTGGCCGACGGATTGGTGGAGCGGGAGATAGTGGACAGCATCAGCCCGGAGACGGTGCGCCGGACTCTGAAAAAAACGAACTCAAGCCTTGGCTGAAGGAGTGCTGGTGCCTCCCGCCCCAGGGCAGCGCCGAATTCGTCTGCGCCATGGAGGACGTGCTGGAGGTCTATCATCGTGAGTACCAGGACAATGAGGTCCTGGTGTGCTTGGACGAGACCAGCAAGCAACTGGTGCAGGAGACCCGTACGCCCCTCCCGCCGCGGCCCGGGGCAGCCAGGGCCTACGATTACGAGTACCAGCGAAACGGGGTGAGCAACCTGTTCATGCTGTTCGCACCCTTGGAGGGATGGCGGCGGGTGGAGGTTACGGACCGGCGCACCAGGACCGACTGGGCGGAGGTGGTGCGGAAACTGGTGGATGAGGACTACCCCAACAAGGAGCGGATAGTGCTGGTGATGGACAACCTCAACACCCACCACCCGTCGTCCCTGTACGAGGCCTTCGAGCCGGCGGAGGCGCGGCGCATCGGCGAACGGCTGGAGATACACTACACGCCGAAGCACGGGAGTTGGCTGAATATAGCCGAGATAGAACTGGGGGTGCTGGCGCGGCAGTCCCTGGACCGCCGGATACCCAGCCAGGGAGTTCTGGCACAGGAAACCGGAGCATGGCAGGAGCAACGCAACCGGGAGGCGATTCGAGTGGACTGGCGCTTCACCACTCAGGAAGCCCGTATCAAGCTCAAGTCCCTCTACCCGTCAATACAATAGCGGCAGACTACTAGCCCTCTTCCCTTCGGAGAGGGGATTTCAGAGACGCCGAGCCAAGTACGGTGTATCGGGCGCCGGAGGGATGCAGTTCGCTCCGCATCACCTCGACCGATTCAACCTGACAGGGCACCGGTAGGGGTGACTGTACGGCAGACATTACCTCGCCGATGCGCCCGCGGTCGGCGTCCGACAGCGTGCGGCGGGGTCGGCCCAAGGTGATGTGGGGACGGAAAGGACGTTCCTCAGGTGGGTGACCCAGCGTGGTGATGGCGCCCTCGGCAGCCTGCTGCAACAACGAAAGCGCGTCCAGATCGCCGTCCAAGCCAGCCCACAGGACCCTGGGTTTGCGGTGGTTGGGGAACATCCCCAGTCCGGTCAACTGCAGGCGGAAGGAGTGGTGCTCGCCTGAGAATGCCTCAACGCACGCCAGCAGGGGCGGCACATCCGATGCCGGGATGTTTCCAAGGAACTTGAGGGTCACGTGCATACTGCTGGGGTCGGCCCACTGGATTCCATCGGGAATATCCTGCCGGATGCGGGCCACAGCGTCGATTAACTGCTCACGGGCCGCATTGGACAGGCCGACGGCGACAAAAACGCGGACAGGCTCACTGCGGGTGGTCACATGACCTCCAGTCCTGGATCGAGCGCGCGCTTGAGGGATTGCCGCGCCGCTACCAGGTCGATGTAGGACTTGATAGTGCAATCGAGGACACCGTTCTCGGTGTATTCGGCGGGAACGACGCAATTCACTCGCCCCTCGTCGCGGTACCTTTCGGCCTGCCCGTAGGCCCCGTTGGCGTAAACCGCAATGGATAGCCCGCCAAGGTCTTTCACCAAGCGGAAGCAGGGCACGTCAGTCTCGCCGTCGCCGATGTAGACCATGTTCTCGAAGGGGATGGGGCGCTCGCTCTGCGGCACGAACTTGTTGATTATCGAACTGTCCTTCCAGTCGTGGGCCCCCTTATTGATGCGAAAGAGGTACTGGGTCTTGGTGGTGAAGTTAATGGCAACTGCCGGCCAGACAGCGAAACCCCTGGCATCATAAAGGAACTTGGAGGCATATATCCTGCTGAATTGGTGAGCAATGGATGTGCCTTCGATAATTTCCGAGTTGCCGGACGAAATCACGTAGTGTTCTACGAAAACGCCTCTTTTCTCACCGTAGCTGTCTATGCGGTTGAACCAGCCTTCCACCCCAGGGAAAAACTCGATAGCCCGGCTGCGGGCGACGAGGTCCTCCCGTCTCACCGGCATCCCGGCTGCCTTGGCCTTTTCCAACATCACGAACATATAAGAAAGGATACCGTCGGCGTGATTGTCCTCAGCCACGGCGTCGACTTCTTGCCAGAACTCGACCGCGGTCATTCCGATGTCGGGAATGAACTGCCGTTCCTGCATATTGCCGGGCGCGAGCGTTCCGTCAAAGTCGTAAATTATCGCCAGTGGGATGGCAGGGGCGGGCATCGGCGGCTCCTCGGATGCTGTTGCTGTGCGATTGTCCATGCATCAAGCATTATTTTGCGACGTGTTCTTCGACAGGGCGGCAGCCAACTCATCGTACCATCCGGTCAGCGCCTCTATGGAATACCGAGCGTTGGCGGGGCTGGGATTGGGGACCACAAATACCTGCGAAGTGCCGATGCTGCGGGGCTGCAATCCCAGCTCCGGCGCCGCCATCTCGCCCTCAGCGTAACGCAGGTAGGCCTTGTAGGCCATCAGTCCATGGAAGCAGACCATGTGGGGCTGGCATTGCAGGAGCTTACCCTTGAGCACGGGTGCCCAACAGCGGTAGTCGGCGGCCTTCAGCGCGTTGCCCTGCGGCGTGGGACGCTTGACCACGTCGGTAAAGCCGATACCGTGGTCCAGCAACGCCGAGTCGTCGGCAGGAGTGCACTCGCGGCCCAGCGCGACCGGCAGCAGGGTCGAGCGGTTGAAGGCCGACCAGAAACGGTTGCGCGGGTTGGCGAAGTAGCGGCCCTCCCGCGCCGAGTATTCAGATGGATTCAGCCCTACGAACACCAGCTTCAGTCCCGGCGCCAGCAGATCTGGCAGAGTGCGCATTTCCTCGGTCGTCCTCCGAATTGCCCTCACCCTAACCCTCTCCCAAGAGGAGAGGGGACTTGATGACGCATTTTACAGTCCCAGCAGGCGGGCGGCGTTGCCGCCGAGAATCATGCGGCGCTGGCAGTCGGTCAGCAGTTCACTGGCGAGTTCCCCGAGAGGCCGAGACGGTCGCATCAATGGGTAGTCTGACGCGAACAGGATGCGGTCGGCTCCCATCAGCGACGCCACCGCCGGGTATATGCCAGGCCGATAGAGGAATGGAGTTGCCGCAGAATCGAAGTAGACATTGGACAGCGCGGCCTCCACCTCCGGCATGAGAGCGTAGAAGGGCAGCCCGCCGCCCCAGTGGGCGCAGATGATGGTGTTTTCCGGAAAGTGCTGAATGAATCCCCAAACCTTGTCCGGTGTGGTGTTTCCCTTGCCAGGATACAGATGCCCCACCGGTTCGGAGCAGTGAAGCAGAACGGGCAGAGACAGGGAGCGGGCCACGTCCATCAGCGACGCCATCGCCACCGTATCGGTTATGTCGATGCCTTGGGTGTCCGGGTGTAGCTCCCCGATGCCGCGGAGACCGGAATCGGCGCAGCGTTGAGCTTCCGCTAGGGCGAGGTCCCCCCACGCCGGGTTGATGGATGCAAATCCGGTGAAGCGGTCGGGACTATCGGCCACGGCCTCGATGATGTAGTCGTTGGCCTCGACCGCAACCGCGTGATCCGCCCAGCCCATCCCCATGATGACCGCGTGGTCAATGCCGTCCCGGTCCATGGCCCGGAGCAGCTCGGGGGCGTCGGCGACGCGGGCGGAGGGATCGGCCAGGATTTCAGCGAAGGTGGCGTCTCGGTCCGCCAGCTCGCCACGACGCTCAGCGAAGGTGGGAGGAAGGATGTGGCAGTGGGCGTCTACAATCATTTTTCACCACAGAACGCACAGAGGCCACAGAGATTTTGTTGGTTTCCCTCTGACATCATCTGTGGCATCCGAGCCTTCTGTGGTTAGCCCTCAGTGGTCGCGGCCGTTTTCGCTGAAGTCGTTGTCGCCGTAAACGGCCGTCTCACGACCCTGGAAGACGTGAACGACAAAGTTGTTGCGGACTATGCCGACGGCGTCCGCGATATCCTCATCCACCGCGTCCATTATTTCCTGGATGGCCTGCTGGGTCAGGCTCTCGTCAACGGCCAGCGACACATGCACCATTTCGGCGGTGAAGTGAATGTCCACCCGCCCCACGGTGCGGTCGAACTCGACGATGTTATAGGCTTCTGAGAACGGGGTGCGAACTTCCCGCTCGAATGTGAAATCAGCCATGATCAGACAGGCTCACGATAGCGGATTTGGTTCAGGGCCTAACTTGGCCGGTGCCCATGATGACCCACTTGTATGAAGTGAGTTCCTTCAGCCCCATGGGACCTCGGGCGTGCATCTTCTGGGTGCTGATGCCCACCTCCGCGCCCAGACCAAACTGACCCCCGTCGGTGAACTGGGTGCTGGCATTGACGTATACGGCAGCGGCGTCCACCTCGTCGAGGAAGCGCATCGCCGCCGAGTAGTCCTCGGTGATGATGGCCTCGGAATGGCCCGAGCCGTAAGTCTCGATATGTTCCAGTGCCTCGTCAAGGGAGTCCACGATCTTTACGGCGGCGGTGAGGGACAGGAACTCCCTGCCCCAATCTTCCTCTTGGGCGGGCTGAACGTTCCCGCCTCCGTCTTTGATAGACCCGGGCGGCCCAAGGATACTCAACGCACGATTGTCGCAGTGCAACTCCACTCCCGAGGCAGCCAGGCTGGCGGCGATGCGGGGAAGCCCGTCAGCGGCAATCGCTGAATGGACCAGGAGAGTGTCAAGGGCGTTGCAGATGTAGGGGCGGCGCACCTTGGCGTTGACAGTGATGCTGGCCGCCATGTCGAGGTCGGCGGCCCGGTCAACGTAGGTGTGGCAGACACCGATTCCGCCGGTGACCGCAGGCATCGTAGCGTTGGCGCCAACGAAGCGTACCAGTCCGTCGCCGCCGCGTGGAACCATCAGGTCGATGTATTGGTTCATCTTCAGCATCGCGTCCACCAGCTCGCGGTCGGGGTTGTCCACGAACTGGACCGCCCCGGCGGGGGCGCCAGCGTCCACCAAGGCGCGTCGAATGAGGCGAATCAGGGCCGTGTTGGAGCGCAGGGCCTCCTTGCCGCCGCGGAGGAGGCAGGCGTTGCCCGACTTGAAGCACAGCCCGAATATGTCCACGGTGACGTTGGGCCGGCTCTCGTAGATGCTGGCGACCACACCCAGCGGGATGCGGCGCCGGCCAGCAGTCATGCCGTTGGGCAGGGTGGTCATCTCGGTCTCGCCCACCGGATCGGGCAGGGAAGCGATCTTGCGCTGCTCGGCGGCTGTGCCCTGCAGTCGCTCCGGCGTGAGCAGGAGGCGGTCGATCATTGCGTCGCTCAAACCATTGGAGCGAGCCTCAGCGCAGTCCTCGGCGTTGGCCTGCAGCACTTCCTCAACAGCGGTTTCCAGCAGGTCGGCAAGGTTGTTCAGCGTTTGATTCTTGACCACGGTGGAGAGCTTGGCCAACTCACGGGCGGCCTTCCTGGCAGCTTGTCCATGGCCAATCAAGTCATCTACGGTTCTGGTGGTCATATTGCTCTCGATCTATTGATTGGGAATCATGTACCGAATCTATCTGCTGGAGGGTTTCCCAATCCTCTCCGGCAATTCACGCCTGACGCAATTTCGACTCATACCTGCTCGATGAGGGTTTGGAATTGTCACTTTGTATTCAGCCAGCGACTCATCCGTCGGCAGCATTGCGGCCATTCCGTTTCTCCTATGCGGTTTCGGAATTCTCTGCGGCCAATTCTTTTACAGCAGCGCCAGGTTGTTGCGGTGGACTACTTCCTGGCCGTAGTGGTAGCCGAGGGTTTCTTCGATTTTGCCTGAGCGCAGCCCGCGAATACGCTCGATGTCGGCCGCGCTGTAGTTGGCGATGCCGCATGCGACGCGCCGCTCCGAGCCGTCGACGATGTAAACTGTGTCGCCCCTGGCAAAGTCGCCATCTGCCCGGCGCACTCCCGCGGGCAGCAGGCTGCGGTGGTGCTCCTGCAGCGCGGTGACGGCGCCGTCATCTACGACCACCTGCCCGCGCTGCGAGATGCCGCTGAGCATCCAGCGTTTGCGGGCCTCCAGCTTCCCGTCGGCAGCTTGGAAGAAAGTGCCCACAGGCTGGCCGCTCGCGGCCCGCAGGACCACCTCGCCGTTTCGCCCGTTGGTCATGATCATGGGGATACCGGAGGCAGTGACCAGACGGGCCGCCTCCAGCTTGGTTGGCATTCCGCCCCGCGCCCACGGCTGCAACTCTCGGCCCGCCATTGCCTCGATACGCTGGTCTACCCGCTCGACATGGGGGATGAGGGTTGCTGACGGGTCAACGCGAGGGTCGGCGGTATAGAGGCCGTCTATATCGGTCAGAATCAGCAGCAGGTCGGCGTCCACCAAGTTGGCCACCAAGGCCGAAAGCCGGTCGTTGTCGCCGAACACCGCTCCGATTTCGTCCACGGCCACCACGTCATTTTCGTTGAGCAACGGTACCACGCCCAGTTCCAGCAGGCCGTGCAGAGTGTTACGGACGTTCAGGTAGGACTGCCGGTTGGAAAGGTCGCCGATGGTGAGCAGCGCCTGGGCCACTGTGACCCCGTGGGCAGCGAACTGTTCTTGGTAGATGTGCATCAACCGGCTCTGGCCCACGGCAGCGGCGACCTGCCTTGACCGGATGTCGCGAGAGCTGGCCTCGTATCCGCCCAAGGCCGCCCGGCCCGCGGCGATTGCGCCGGAGGTCACCAGCAACACCTCGGCCCCCTGCTCCCTCAGCTGGCAGACCTGTTGCACGATGCTGCCGAGGACGGCGAGGTTCACCCCGGCGGTGTCCGCGCCTCCTCCGGAAAGAATGGCAGTGCCGGCTTTCACGACAATGCGGTGGTAAGCCAACGGTTTCGGATTGCCCTTACTGGCAACGGCGGTTGACTGGGCTGTATGGGTGGACTCACGGGTGAGCGGCATGAAAACAACGCACCGGGATCAGGATACGCGACAAGGTGGACGAACTGGCCTAATCGTTGTTCGCGTTTCGATTATATCACCGCAGCGGTGTGCATCCGCGCTCTGTGCGTTACCCGTGTCTGCTATCATTCACATTAACGATGCCGAACTCATTCTCACCGTGGCGCGAGGCCCGTCATGACCTCCAAAGCTCCCAAGACCGCCGCCTCGTTTCTGCCTTACCGCAGAATCTTGCCTGAAGACTTCGTTTGCCCCGGACCTGAATATCTGCGGGAAGATATGAGACAAGCCGAACCCGTCGCCGAGTCCGACCAGATCCTGCGCAATCACTTTGCTCACCGGCCTTATACCCTGATAGATTCAGGGGGCTACGTGTTCTACGACCCGACCGACCTTGTGCGGCGCCGGGTGCGGCCCGACGTGTACATCGTATTTGGTGTGGACACCGGACCTATACGGGAGCGAGATGGCTACGTAATTCACGAAGCTGGCAAGCCACCAGACTTCGCCCTGGAGGTGGCATCCCGGACCACGCGTCGCAGGGATACAGGCGACAAGCGCATCCTATACGCCCAGATTGGGATCGGCGAATACTGGCGTTTCGACCCCACAGGAGGACAGCATTACGGCTACCCGCTACAGGGCGACATACTGATGGATGGCGCTTATCAGCCGGCGCAAATGACTTTGGAAGACGACGGAATGGTCTGGGGTTACAGCCCAATGCTGGATCTGTGCCTCTGCGCAGGGGACCAGCGGTTGCTCTACTATGACCGCAAGACCGGGGAATACCTGCACAACCTCTCCGAGGAGCGCATCGCACGTTTGGCGGCCGAGGCCGAGGTCGAGCGGCTGCGGGAGGAGGTCCGCCGCTTGCGAGGGGGGTAGCCTGTATGGAAAGCTGTCGAATGTCTGCGCCCCAGCGCTTGAAACTGGAAACCGGCTGAATTAGGCTGGTTGGGGCGATATCCTTGGATAATCTGCCCGGAGGATTTGGAAATGGCCCGTGTTGGAGCAGCGTTTTCCTGCGCAAAGTGTCACAACACCCAGTACGAGACCGAGGAGATTCGCACCACCGGAAAGTATTCCCGGTTCTTCGATATCCAGAACAAGAAATTCACGGCTGTGTCCTGTACCCAGTGCGGATACACCGAAATCTTCCGGGGCGACTCTTCCAAGCTGGGGAACTTCCTGGACCTGCTTTCCAGCGGGTAGCCATCCAATTCACATCGACCGGGCTCTGAACAGTATTTGCTAAGAGAACAGAGCGGCGGAAAAGACCGAGGCTATAAGCGCGGCGTTTTGCAGGGGTTGGGACTTGAACCAACCCCTCATTTGGCGTTTCCCGCACAAGGGCCCATGTGCGGATAACAGCGGAAGCCTTGGTCATAGATCCAGACAATCACCAATTTCAGGCCACTCGAGCACGCGGAACGGTTTAATGTCTCTTGACGGTATCCTGACACTTCTGGAACATCATCCTGAATTCCGCCGCACCGTCGACGGTGCGGCATCCGGTGAATCGGCGACGGTCACACTGCGTCAGGGGGCGAGGGAGGTGTTCATCGCGTCGCTGGCCCGCCGCGCAATGGGGCCGTTGCTGGTGGTGGCTCCCCGCCCGGAAGACGCCCGCCGGCTGCACGACCAGTTGCTGGGCTGGCTGGGCGAGGATTCGCCGGTCCACCTGCTGCCTGAGCCGGAGGTGCTGCCCTTCGAGCGGCTGGCCGTCGACGGGAACACCAGCAACCAGCGGCTGGCCGCCCTCTCCGCCCTGGCATCGGCCCGGGGAGACAGCGAGCGCACGGCTGGCGACAGCGAGCATTGCCACCCGCCCGTGGTGGTGTGTTCCATCGGCTCGGCCTTGCTCTACACCGCTCCGCAGGAGCTGATGGCCTGCCGTTTGCCTGCCAGCGCCGGCGACGCCGATGGTCCGGGATGGTCGAATGCCTGCGTCTGGCGGGTGGGCGACCGGGTGCGGCTTGATGAGGTGCTCACACAGTGGGTGCGGCTTGGGTACCGTCATGAGGCGGTGGTGGATTCACCCGGTTCCTTCAGCCATCGCGGAGGCATCCTCGATATTTTCCCTCCAGATTGCGAACTCCCGTTCCGCATCGAGTTGTTCGATGACGAGATAGACACCATCCGCCGGTTTGACCCACTGACACAGCGGTCGGTGGGTTCCGCCGACGAGGTGCGTCCCATCCCGGCGCGCGAGCAATTGCCGGAACTCGTGGGAGCGGAAACCCTGGCCGCTCGCGTTGCTGCGATGGACCTCTCTCGTTGCAGCGAAGTTGTCCGGGAGCGTATGGAGGAAGAACTGCGGTCGCTGACAGACCCCGGCGTTCCTGAGACCAACCCAGAAACCCTGTCCTTTTACAGCGGACTGGTGAACCGCACGCCGGTCCTGGACTACTTGGGAGCCGGCGCGACCGTGTTGCTGGAACGAGCTGGCCGAGTGGAGGCCGAGGCGTCGGAACTGGAGGAACGCTTCCAGCGTATGCGGTCGGCGCGCGAGGAACGGGGCGAACTGCCCGGCAATTTCCCCTCGCCCTGCATGAGCTGGGATGAATTCGCCTCCCTGCTCCGGAATCACCGCGTGGTGGAGCTGCAGACTTGGGTTGGCGATGAGGACGACCATATCTTTCTGCCTGCCACGCCCTACTACGGCCAGTTGGAGCAGTTCTCGGCGGACATCAGCCGACGCCAAGGGGAACCTGCCGCGCTGGTGGTAGTCACACAGCACGCCGGTCGCCTCGCCGAAATCCTGGAGCAGCAGGGAATCAGCGCGTCGGTGGCGGATGAACTGGAGGCTACCCCAACTCCGGGACAGGTCTGCATTATCCCCGGCTCGCTGCGCAATGGCTGGACCATCGAACTCCCCGCCGGACCCGGTACTGCAGGCAAGGCGAACGGACGAGGAAGAGGCCGAGCTGCCTCCCGGACGCAGGTCTTGCGGCTGGACCTGCTGACCGACGCCGAACTGTTCGGTACGGTCAAGGAGCGCCGCCAGCGCCGTCCCCGGCGCTCCGAGCGCGGGGCGGACATCACCCTGACCGACTTGGAGCCCGGAGTGTTCGTGGTGCACATCGACCACGGAGTGGCGCGGTTCGCCGGCACAACGCACATGGGCGACGGCGCCGACGAGCGGGAATACTTGGTGCTGGAATACGCCGAGAGCGACAGGCTGTACGTGCCGACCGACCACCTGAACCGCGTCGGCGCCTACGTGGGGGCGCAGGAACACGAGCCGTCTCTGACCCGCTTGGGAGCGGCCGACTGGACGCGCATCAAGCAGCGGGTGAAGGGCGCGGCGCGGGAAATGGCCCAAGAACTGATCCGGATCAACGCGTCCCGCGAGATCGTCCAAGGCCACGATTTCAGCCCGGACACCGCTTGGCAGCGGGAGTTGGAGGACTCGTTCCCCTACATCGAAACTCCCGACCAAGCCCAGGCCATCGTCGACGTCAAGACCGACATGGAGCGGTCGCGGCCCATGGACCGGCTCATCTGCGGAGACGTTGGCTATGGGAAAACGGAAGTGGCGCTGAGGGCGGCTTTCAAGACGGTCAGCGACGGGATGCAGGTGGGAATACTTGTGCCAACCACGGTGCTGGCCCAGCAGCACTATGCCACCTTCACCGAACGGCTCAGCCCCTTCCCGGTACGGGTCGAGGTGCTCAGCCGCTTCCGCACTCCCAAGGAACAGCAGCAGGTGCTCGAGGGACTGAAGGCGGGAGAGGTAGACATCGTCATCGGCACCCACCGGCTGCTGCAAAAGGACGTGCGGTTCAAGAACCTGGGGCTGGCCGTGGTGGACGAGGAGCAGCGCTTCGGCGTGAGCCACAAGGAACGCCTGAAGCAGCTTCGCCGCCAGGTGGACGTGCTTACCCTGAGCGCCACGCCCATACCCCGCACGCTGAATATGGCCCTTTCGGGCCTGCGAGACCTGTCTTCGATGTCTTCGGCTCCCGAGGCTCGACTGCCGGTCAAGACCTTCGTATCGGAATACTCTGAGGACGTGGTCAAGGAGGCCATCCTGCGCGAAATGGAGCGCGGCGGGCAGGTCTTCTACGTCCACAACCGGGTCAGGAGCATCCATCAAGCGGCGGCGGACATCCGCGAGATGATCCCGACAGCGCGCGTCATGATCGGCCACGGCCAGATGGTCGAATCGGAACTGGAAGACGCGATGATGGACTTCGCCAACGGCGAGGCCGACGTGCTGGTCTGCACCACCATCATCGAATCGGGCCTGGATATGCCCAACGTCAACACACTGATCGTCGAACGGGCCGACCGCTTCGGCCTGGCGCAGCTCTACCAACTCCGCGGGCGCGTTGGCCGGGGGCAGCACCGTGCCTATGCCTACCTGATGGCGCCCCGGGGCCGACGCATCACCGAGGCCGCCGATATGCGGTTGCAGGCAATCCTCGAGGCGTCGGAACTGGGCGCGGGCTTCCGCATCGCCATGCGAGACCTGGAGATTCGCGGCGCGGGGAACATCCTTGGCGCCGACCAGAGCGGCCACATCCAAGAGGTTGGACTCGACCTCTACACCCAGTTGCTGCACGAAGCCGTCCGGGAACTGGAGCGGGAGGGTGGTCACTCTGACCTGACCGCCCCGTCAGCGTCCGAAGAACCGGCGCGCATCGAACTGCCCCTGAACGCCGGCATCCCCGAGGACTACATTGCGCACCTGCCGACACGCCTCTCGGTATATCAGAGGCTGGCGAAGTTGACGGAGCGGAGGGAGCTGCCGGAGATACGCGAAGAGCTCCGCGACCGCTTCGGCCCCATTCCCGACGAGGTGGAAAGTCTGCTCAAGGTGGCCGAAATACGGGCCGTCGCCGGGGCCGGCGGGGCCGAGTCGGTGATCCGATCCAGCGAGGCCATCGTAATAACATTGAGGAATCCAGTGGGTGGAGCCAAGGCACCCCTGCAGCGCGCTCTCGGTCCGGCGACGCAGGTGGGCAACTCGCAAATCCAGATGCCCCTGCGCCCTCTGGGCGAACAATGGCTGTCGCGCCTTACCCGCACGCTGGAGCGGCTGCAGGTATTCATGGACAATATGCGCCAACTCGCCGCCGAGGCCGTAACCGGGTAGGCGGGTTTGAATCAATGTTCCTACTCAACGAACAGAGGCCCCACGACAGCAGGGCGCGCAGAATTGTTCTTGAGGTATCGCCCAAGAATGCTCGTCGTATTGTTGCTCTTGGCCGTTTCACTGATAGCATGCGAGGTTGACACCGGAGGCCGGGAAAGCATGGACGACCTTCCAAGCTCAGGAGGCTGGGCAGGCACTGACGACCTTCCAAGCTATGGCATCACTATGTATCAGGGTCAGGAGGAGATCGGTGGAGAAATGGTCTCCTTGGAGCAGGTCCAGGATAACAGTCCACTAATCCTGTACTATTTTGACGCGCAGTGCAAAAAGTGCCTTGACGGACTACGGGTGTTGCAGAGTTTCTACGCGGAGAATAAGGACGGGCCAACGGTTCTGGCAGTGTACCTTGGCCTGTTGACCGGAAATGGCGACGACGAGGATGCGAAGCGTCTATTGGCGGAAGCAGGCGTCACCTTCCCTGCCGGATTCACAACCGACTCGTTCGTCATTAATACGCATGCATTGGGACCAATGCCTAACACGCTCTTCTACAACAAGAGCAACGGGAACTTCCATGCCATTGGAGTGCAAGGTCGCCTGTTGGAAAGCGACCTGAGCGAGATGATCAAGGAAATAGCGGACTGACCTGACTATCCGCATGCAAGTTGCCCCCTCTGGGAGAGGGATGAAGGTGAAGGAGGGATGTATAGATGACCGTGAATGGCCGAATGAGAGTTTTCGCATTGGCGCTGCTACCGTTGTTGCTGGCGCTGCTGCTGGCCTGCGGGGGCGGCGATTCGGGTGGCGCCACCGGCAGCGAGGAAGGTGACGGCGGCGACAGGGAGATGGCCGCCGACTACCTCATCACAGTCTCGCAGGGCCAGGACATTCTGGGCGGCGAGCAGGTGGCGATGGCGTCGCTGGTTGGCGAGAAGCCGGTGGTGCTCAACTTCTGGGCGGCGGAATGCCCGCCCTGCCGTGCCGAGTTGCCCGAGTTCCAGAAGTTCTACGGCGAGTATCGAGAGGAGGTACTGGTGCTCGGCATAGACTTGGGCCAATTCACCAACCAAGGCACTCCGGAGCAGGGGCAAGAGCTTCTGGCCGAGCTGGGAGTCACCTTCCCAGCGGGCTACACGGTGGACTCCGAAGTCCTTCCCAAGTACACCGTCCTTGGGCTGCCTACCACTATATTCATCAACGCCGACGGCTCCATTCACGATAAGTGGACCGGGGCGCTGAGCGAAGAAACGCTGATCGAGAAGGCGGAGGAAATGCTGGACGGGTAGCAGGAAAGGCCAAACTGAAGGCGCATCGAATTTCAGGGGGCTTGAGGTTCTCAGTTTTCTCTCTTTCGGAGATTTCCTGCCCGCTCTGCGCTCCTTGTGCTAAAATAAATAAGTCGGGGTGTAGCGCAGTGGCTAGCGCGCTACGTTCGGGACGTAGAGGCCGGTGGTTCGAATCCACTCACCCCGACCATATTTAAATCGTAATCGCAGGGGCGCACAGCTGTGCGCCCCTACATCGTCACTGCCGTTATACCCTCTTGTGCTATCATTGGCCCGTTCCACATTCCAGAAGCGAATTGTACGGAGGCACCCTTATGCCGTTCGGAGGTAACGACTGGCTCGCATTGACCCCTGAAGAGGCTCTCGAACCCGATCTTCCCATCTGCGACCCTCATCATCACTTCTGGGATTTCCGCACTGAGCGGATTCCCTTCCAGCGCTACCTGCTGCACGAGTTGGCCGACGACGTGAACGGCGGTCACAACGTGCGCTCGACGGTATTCGTCGAAGCCAGATCCATGTACCGTCCCGGTGGCCCTGAAGAGATGCGGACCGTCGGTGAGGTGGAGTTCGTGCAGGGCCTGGCGGCGGCCAGCGACACAGGGCTGTACGGCCCCACCAAGGCGGCGGCGTCCATTGTCGGCCACGCCAACCTGAACCTTGGCGAGAACGTCCGCCCGGTGCTGGAGGCGCTGCAGGCGGCCAGCCCCAACCGCTTCCGGGGCATCCGGCACTCGGTCACCTGGGACCCGCATCCCGAGGTGGAGAACACCGCCGCCCACAAGGCCGAGGGCCAGATGAGCAGCGACAACTTCCGCGCCGGGGCCAAGGTGCTGGCGGATATGGGTCTGACGCTGGAAGGCTGGATGTACTTCCCGCAGATGCAAGAGTTGGCCGAGTTCGCCAAGGCCGTTCCCAACCTGACCATCATTCTGAACCACATCGGCGGACTGCTGCGGGAGGGCCCCTACGCCGGGCGCGATGGCGAGGTCTTGGACACTTGGCGCAAGGGGATCGCCGCCGCCGCTTCCGCTCCCAACGTGGTCATCAAGCTGGGCGGCATTGGAATGCCGCGCACCGGCTTCGACTGGCACACCCGCACGAATCCGATAAGTTCCGAGGAGCTTGCCTCGGATATGAAACCGCTGATCGACCACTGCATAGACCAGTTCGGCCCCAGCCGCTGCATGTTCGAGAGCAACTTTCCGGTGGACAAGGTGTCCTATTCCTACACCGTGATGTACAACGCTTTCAAGCGGCTGACCACCCAGTACTCGGCTTCAGAGCGCGCCGATATGTTGCACGACGTGGCGGCCCGCGTTTACTCGGTCAAATACTGACGAACAAATACTGACGGAGGATGTTCTCCAGCCCGAGGCATCCCTGCGAGAGGGAATGAACAGCCCTCCGCGGGTCGCCCTTTTCAAGAGGGCCGGTTAATGATAACTTAGCGGAACGATTTTCCGTGCGGCACTGGCTGAGGGATCTGTTGGCAACGGCCCCCGATAACCAACGGGGGCCGCTGTTTGTGGAACAGCCCTCTCGATTCCTGTGGTGTTGTCGCCCCATATTCCTGGCTTCCGGTGATGAACGAATGACGAAGGTCGTACTTCTTTGGTAATAGCAGTAGCCTTCATACTGATGACCGTTTTCTTCCTGGCGGGCCTGTATGTGGCCGGCGCGCTGGGGAGCCTGGCGCTGATATTGATGGAGGTATTCTCCGACGCGCCGCTGTCCAACATCATGTCCAACCGGGTATGGGAGACTTACACCCGATTCCTGCTCGTCGCCATTCCGCTGTTCATCCTGATGGGCGAGTTGGTGCTGCGCAGCGGCATTGGAGACCGGATGTACCGGGCGCTGGACCGCTGGGTGGCGCCCATTCCCGGCGGACTGCTGCACACCAACATCGTCTCCTGCGCCATCTTTGCCGCCTGCTCCGGCTCCAGCATCTCCACCGCCGCCACCATCAGCCGGGTGGCGCTGCCCACCTTTCATACGCGGGGCTACAACGAGCGGCTGGTGGTCGGGTCGCTGGCCGCCGGGGGAACGTTGGGCATCCTCATACCGCCCAGCGTCCTGCTGCTCATCTACGGGCTGAGCACGGGCACCTCAGTCGGGCGCCTGTTTTTGGCGGGGTTCATTCCCGGGGCCATCATGGCCCTTGCCTTCATGAGCTTCATCGCGTTTGCCGCGATCGTCTGGCCACGGGTTGCCCCGCGAACGGAGGGCGAGACCTTTCTGAGCTGGCAGGGGTGGATTGACCGGATAGCCGGCTCAATCGCCGTGGGGCCAGTGGTCATACTGGTCCTGGCTGTGCTCGGCTCCATTTACGGGGGAATCGCCACCCCCAGCGAGGCGGCAGCCATAGGCGTGTATGGCTCCTTTGTCTTGGCCTTTATGTACAACTCGAAACCCTTGTGGTTGCCGGTGTTTGCCGGGCTGCTCAGGATCACTGGCCTGATCAACGTATACGAGTTTGTGCGTTTCGCCATAGGAATAGTGGTTGGTGTGGTGGTGGTGCACCTGGCGGCGCAGACCATGTACTTGGTGTTCTTCCCGGACCAGTCTCTTCTCGTTGCCCCGGAGGTTGGCGAGGCAATCTTCCTTCTTGAAGTGCTGATCCTGCCTCTCACCGGGTGGATTTTCATTCTCTCCGAGGTATCAAAGGAGGAACTGTCCGACACCCGAATGCCGTCGGCAGCCCATTTCAACGCGATAATGCGTTCCAACCTTGGCATGTTCCGCGAAGTGTTCATGTCCACCATGCGCACCACCTGCATGATCATGTTCATCCTGATGGCGGCTTTCACTCTGCAGTTCGCCTTCGCCTACCTCCGCATATCCCACGCTCTCGCCGACTTGGTGGTGACCCTCGACCTGTCCCAGATGGAATTGGTGGGGATCCTGATCGTCTTTTACCTGTTGCTGGGCACGTTTATGGAAAGCTACTCCATGCTTGCCACCACGCTGCCCATCCTTATCGAAACGCTGTTCCGGTCCGGCATCGATCTGCTGTGGTTCGGCATCATAATGATCATCCTTTTGGAGGCGGCGCAGATCAGTCCCCCGCAGGGACTGTCGCTCTACGTGCTGCACGGCGCCCGCCGGGAAACCGCCGACGCGCGGGGGGTGACGGAGGTGGAGACGATCAACGACGTGTACATAGGGGTCTTACCATTTATGGCCTGTATGGCCGTGGTTATAGGCATCCTTATTGTGTTCCCGGAACTGGTCACCTGGCTGCCCGACCAAGCCAAGGGAGCTCGTTGAGGACGGCCAGCCCCTGGGCACATCGATCTCGCAAAAACGCCATTTCCGCTCAGGTTGGGCAGGGCCAGCATCGGAGTGCACACATGGCCAACGGAATCTTTCGAACGGGTTCCGACGTCTGTCCAATACTGAATCAGCTTATTTTCGCAATGGGTATGGCTTCTTTGACTGATACTGCCAACTCTCGCCATCGCCGCGCTGGTGCTTGGCCTGGCCGCCTGTGGAGGCGACGATCCCAGCCCCGAGGCTACTGCTGCCTCGGCGCCTGCTCCCGTGGCGACTCAGGCCACGGCGACCCAAGCCACGGCGACCCTGGCCGCAGTCCCCGGAGATACACCGGAGCCTGTCTCCCCTACTGAGCCCCCCAAGCCGGAGCCCACTGAAGAAACCGAGCGACCCGCCACAGAGACGCCAGCCGTAAGCGGCGCTCCCGAGCCGACGGCCCCGGCCGCGATGACGGAAGCCGAAAAGCTGGCTGCCTACGCGGCGGAGCACGCCAACGGCCCCGGCGATCTTCGTGGGCGACCCCAAGCAACTCATTGGTCCGCCTCCGCATGAGGCCCTGAAGTTCGAGTTCCCCGATGAGTTGTACAGCCAAGTTGCGGGTCTGGGATTGGTCGGCTCCGCGGAACTGGGCGTTCCCAGTCACATGTTCATATACTCCAGCGACTACACCAGGACCTGATTCAGAAAGCCGGTCTGACCAACCCGACTGAACTGGTTTCTTCGGGGGAGGAAATCGAGATTCAGCACGTATGCCTCAGCCGCCGGTTGCCCCCGTGCGTTTTGATCGAGGCATACTTGGCGCCCAACATAGCCCAGCGCACCAACGACCAGGTCAAGCTCTCGGTGGTCTCTCTCCTCGAACTGTCGATCGACGGCCAGGATACCTTGAGCCAGGTCAGCGAGGGCACCTTGGATATGGTCAACATCCTCACCGGCTATGTTGCGGGAGAAGCTCCTGCGTTGGAGATTCAGTCCCTCTGGGGGTCGGCGCCGGACTGGGAGACTTCGTATCTGACGCTTACCGATTTGTCCGAGGATGTTGACCGCATCATCGAGGATGCCACTGGCGGCAGTCGTGTGCTGAACCGTAACTGGTTCGCTGGTTCTGACCAGTGGTTCTATAGTGAACAACCACTCAAAACCGTTGAGGATTTCAAGGGCTTGCAGATACGTTCCAATTCGGCGTCAATGTCGGACTTCATCCTTGGCATGGGTGGGGAGCCTGACTTCACTTCCATTGCAGAGCTGTATATCTCCTTGGACCAAGGGTTCGTTGATGCTGCGGCCTATGGCGCCCTGTTGACGGTCTCCGCGAGGCTTTACGAGGTAACAGACTATATGGCGGGCCCGCTGGTCGGGTTCGGGTACACGAACAACGTCATCAACAAGGATATTTGGAGCGAGATACCCGAGGATTTGCAACAGATCATGATCGAGGAAGGCGCGAAAGCCGAGCTTGAGGGGCTGCGACTGGCGCCGTTCCAGAACGTGGCGGCGGTGCAGATCAATGTTCAACTCGATATGCAGCCGGTCCCGTTCTCGGAAGAGATTCACAAGCACATACAGACCGTGGTGTTGCCGGAATACATCATCCCCGGGTGGCTGCGCCGGATTGGTTTCCCCGAGAGAAACTCCGACATCGTGGCAATCTCCAACGAGAAGCTGAGTCCATACACCGGGTTATGGATAAACGAGGACGGCTCAACCAAGCAGGTCCCCATAACCAAAGGGACGCGGGCCCGGCAATAGCCAGGTACACCACTCTACTCTGTGCCCTTGGGGAGCCGACTGGCAATCGACTGGTTCCCCAAAACAACCGGGCAGGAAATCTTCACGGAACCATTGGGCGCCCTTCCTTCTCGCATAGAAGAAGGGCGCTCTTTTTGTGATTGGTTGCGCCTGTGGCCCCTGATGGCCCAAGCAGGGCAAATGCGGTGTGGGCAACGTCTTTAATTCGTCAAAAAGGGATTGCGCTGACTGGAAATTCGTGTATTATTGCCGGGCGTAAACGTGGGAACTGCGTCCGCATGGGGACGCGGGAGGCCCACGCCAAATTCGTGAAGGTGTCAGGATCACAATGATCGCAATGACAATCCCACGATTGCTGGGAGTTCTATTTGTCGGTTGGGCCGCGTTCATCGCAATAGTGTTGCTCTTCTTGCTGAAGTTCACCGTTCCCATAGAAATTCCTGCGATCTTCTCTCTCCTGTTCATAGTATTTTTCGTTTGGCTGCCGCTGTCCGCGTGGGCACTGGGCGCCCGCGAAGCGCTGCTGTTCAACAGAACGGTAAGCCAAATTTTTGACAGGCTTTATTTCACGTTGGGGTATATATGCGGTCTTGAATTGCTGCTGCTGGGGTTCTTCATCACCTACCAGGTCGTGGCACGCAAACTCGACTGGATACAGGCGCCCGCCGCCGACGTGATGAGCGGATATGTGCTGGCGATGGCTGCAACCTGGGCCTTTTCCTATTCTCTACGCTCTGGAGCGCACGTACGCATCGACGTGCTGTTGCCGTACATGGGCCAGAAGACCCGGGCGACCGCCGACTGGATAGCCATGGCTGCCGTGCTGTTCCTTGGGTGGGTAACCATGTGGAACCTGTGGGAAACCATTGCCGGCGACTACAGCCGCGGCAAAGTCACCAATGACTACCCGCTCACCCCTGTTTTCATTCCAAAACTCGTGGTGGCGATTGGTTTCAGCCTGCTCTGCGTAACCGCCATTCAAATAATGTACACGATGGTGTCGGAATCGCTCCTGACTACCGTGAACCGTCTGCAGGGGGGCCAGGAAATCGAGGCTCTGGAAGTTATCGAGGCGGAAGCTGCCGGTGCTGCTGACTAGCGGACGGCTACCGCATCTGCTCCTATTCACCCTGCCGGTAACGGCGTGAGAGGTTAAGCTGTGGCAATTGGCGTCGCATTTGGATTGATGGGTGCCTTCTTCCTGGTGGGCATGTACGTGGCCGGCGCACTGGGCGCACTGTCCCTCATCATGATGCACTTTTTCCAAAAAAATGACCTGTGGGACATCATGGCGACGGTGTCGTGGTCGGCAAACACCAATTTCATCCTGGTGGCCGTGCCGCTGTTCATTCTGATGGGCGAGTTGATGAACCGGAGCGGCATGGGCGAGCGCATGTACGCCGGCATCACCCGGTGGATCTGGTGGCTCCCCGGTGGGCTGATCCACACCAACATCGTGTCCTGCGCGATTTTCGCTGCCTGCTCCGGCTCCAGCGTGGCAACGTCCGCTACCATCAGCCGGGTATCGCTCCCCAGCTTCCGTCAGCGCGGCTATTCGGAACGCATTGTGATCGGCTCCCTGGCCGCAGGCGGAACTCTCGGCATTCTCATTCCCCCAAGCATCAGCCTCATTATTTACGGCGTGCTGGTGGAGGAATCGATAGGACGCCTGTACATGGCCGGATTCGTTCCGGGCATGGTGCTTACCCTCTCCTTTATGACGATGATTTTTGCGCTCGCGCTGGTCTGGAAGGGATTAGCCCCACGCGAGTCGGGCGACAGTTTCTTCACCATGCAGGGCTGGATAAACCGGCTCATCGGCTCCATTTCCCTTGTGCCCATCATCGCCCTGATTATCGTGGTGATCGGCTCCATCTACGGAGGCATCGCCACTCCATCTGAGGCGGCTGCCTTCGGTGTATACGGCGCCTTTGTACTGGCCGGTATTCTGAACACCGAAGAGGTCCTGCTTCCCATGTTCGGCGGCATGATGCGGGCGCTGGGTCTCATCGGGATGTCAACTCTCATGAAGTGGGTCCTCAGCCTGTTGGTTGGAGCGCTGCTAGCCCACCTGGTCCTGCAGATTGCTCTGGCGCTGACTGGCGCCGACCTTGGCGACCCCGACATCTTCCTAGCGGGAATTGTTGGTGAAAACATATTCCTTGTAGAGGTTGTGATCGTCCCGTGGACCGGTTGGGTGCCGTTCTTGGTCAGCGCATCCCAAGAAGAACTCCGCGACGCCCGGTTCCCTGATACCACGGTGCAGAGACAGATCTTCAAACGGAATTTCAACATCGTTCAGGAGGCATTCATTTCCACTGTTCGCACCACCGGAATGATATTCCTGATAGTGCTGGCCGCATTCACGCTGTCCTTCGCATTCGCCCGTTTGGGCATCTCAGCGCAGATCGCGGATTCGATTTCCGGGTTGGGTCTGAATGAAGTCCAGCTGGTACTGGTGCTGGTCGTGTTCTACCTAGTGCTGGGCACCTTCATGGAAAGCTTCGCCATGATGGTCACCACGGTGCCCATCTTGGTAGAGACGCTGAATGAGGTCGGCGTTGACCTCGTCTGGTTCGGCGTGATCATGGTGCTGCTGGTCGAGGCGGCCCTGATCAGCCCACCCGAAGGAATCAACCTCTACGTGCTCCACGGCGTGCGCCTGGACGTAGACCGGGAGCAGGCCGAAGCCGCCAACGAGGTGTTGCAACAGAGCACCATCGCAGATGTATGGATAGGCGTGCTGCCCTTCATGGGATGCATGGCCGTCACCACCGCCCTGGTGCTGTTTTTCCCTGCCATCGCGCTCTGGCTGCCCAACGCCATCTACGGCGCCAGACAGTAAGCGCCCAGACAGACGGCAAAGCGAGGGGCGGGCATAATACCCGCCCCTGCGTCGTCACCTGCCCGCGGTCACCGGCAGGAATCACGGATTGTACGACATCGGATCAGAGCGAACTCTCAATCCACCCCGTAGAAGCTTTGAGCCAGACTGTGCGCGATGTGAGACGGACGGGCGAAGACGCCCGGCGGCTGGGGCTTATCTGAGGGCAAAACAAGAGGGCGGGAGTTGTTCCCGCCCCTGCTGTTTCCTCTAGCCCGAAATCCTCTCTTGGAGCAGAGGGCCATTGGTCGCTTGCCGGGCTATTGGTTGGTGTCAGTGATCTCGAAATGCTTGACCCAGAATTCGCCGCGGTACAGGTTCTCGACCTCCTGGGCCATGTTGCGGCGCAGGTCGCTGCGCTCGTAGCGCAACAGGGCTTCCTCGCTGTCCCACACGCTTACGCTCAGGCCCTCGTCTGGGTCCTCGGTACTTCGCAGGAGCTGGCGGAGGCCGTCGACAGAGCTGGTTGTCTGCTCCACCTGGTCGCGATAGTACTGCTCGTACTGGTCCCAGGAGCCGAGGCGCAGTTTGCCCCAAGCCATCATCAGGAAGCCCCCGTCTGAGTTCCCGTCCCCCACTGTTGAGATTATCTCAAAGTGCTTGATCCAAGTCTCGCCACGGGGGTAGGCCATCGGAAAGAAGAACTCCTCGGCGTCGTTGGCCAACTGCCGGCGAGCATCGCTGGTCTCGTAATTGCGAAGTTCCTGCAGCGAGGCCCATACGCTCCAGAAGCCCATCTCGTCGGGGTCGGACGTGCCGCGCCAGAGTTGGCGTTCCTGCAACCCCGGCATCCCCGCGGTGAAGGGAATTAGCCTTTTGACATAGAATTCCCTCAGTTTGTCCCAATCGCCCGGTCGCGTCCTTCCCCATGCCAGTTGAACGTACATTTCTCACGCCTTTAACAGTTTCGCTGGTATTCGGCTCACGGGATGAGATTCTAAAGTAGAATCACCCGTTCGTCGATAAGCTCGACTGCCAAGACCTTGGGTGCCGCCTCCCGCTCCGGGGGACAGTCCGCCGGGTCGGCCCTTCGAGGCCCCGGCGCTGGCCGGAAGGAGAAGTATTTGACTCCGGCGAAGGGCATCGCATACGTCCATTCCGAATACCCCGCCCTGTGATCCAGTTCCTGGGACTTGGGAACTGGTTCGACCGTAACATCCACCTTGAGTTCCAGAACATCCACCCTGGGTTCGAGAACATCTACCTTCGGTTCGAGAATAGTAACCATCACACACCTCCAAACTGTTGCGCAGAGATGCCAGCTCCCCCTGCGGACGGTGCCATCGTCCGTCAGACTTACCGATTGATAGCAGTTCCTGTTCGGGCCAAGTTTGCGCGTGGGTCCGGTTATTCCTCCTCTTCCTCTCCTTCCGCGGTCTCCATTTCAAATTCGCGGCCGATGCTGACCCCCAACTCGATAAGGGTCCGGCTGTAGCGGTTGGCGAACAGCTGGGCCGTAGCAGCGTAAATGCCCCGGCCTATGGCGGCGTCCTGGGTGCAGAGATCCAGCAGGGGAGCCCGGGGAATCTGCAGGAGCGTCAAGTCGGTAATGGCGGAACCCGCGGTGATCAACGTGCCCTCGCCCAAGAGGACTGCCTGCGGGAAGGACTCGCCAGGACCAGCCACGCGGACTGCGATCTGGCCGATCTCCGCTTGCGCGGTCAACTGGGCTTCGCCCTCTTGAATGACGAACAGGTTTTTCCCGGCCTCGCCGCCGGCGCCCAGGGTTTCCCCTTCCTTGACTGTGACGGTCCGGCCCAGTGCAACCACCGCCGAGACTTGCTCCCGTGACAGACGCGCGAACATGTCGACCCGGCTGAAATCGAATTCCTTACCCGACTCCGTGCTGACCTGTTCGCTGGCGGAGGGCAGATCCTCGGGTCTGAACACCCGCACCGGCATCACCGACCGGCGTTCCACCTCGCGGGCCACGCTACCCTTGACCAAGCGGGCCAGCCCGCGGCGGTCGTGAGTGAACATGGATATCAGGTCGATGGAATTGCGGTTGGCGTAGGCCACGATGGCGGCAGGCACGGAATCGTTGACCACAACGGCCGTTGTAGCTTGAACCGAGGACTGTTTCAGGCGATTGGCGACGCGGTTTAGATAGGCCAGAGCCCTGGTGCGGTCCTCTTCCTCCTGCTGGGATCCCAATATCACCAGTTCGCCCATTGACCTGGTGCGCCCCGACGGTATGACGGTCAGCAGTGTGGCGGCTCCGTCGTCATTGACCAGCGAGGGAATTACGTCAAGAACTCCTTCGGACTCCGCCGAGCGATCCAGTGGCACCAGCACGTTTTGATACATTGGAAAACTCCAAGAATGAAAACTATTCACCTGAACGGATTGGATTGGTCAATTCACATCCAATTATCAGATAACTAACATACTATTTAGTACACCCCTCAGTGGTCAACAATGTGCGAACAATCACAAATTTGCGGGCACAAAGATAGCCTGCGGGGAATGACAACCGAGGGAGCCGTGAGAGATTTGAGACGGGATTGCCTTGCGCCAGTATGCTGGCGCTTTCGAGGCCGAAGGCAGGGAGACGATGGTGGAAGGAGGCTAGATTGTTCCGACCAGACGCTGAAGGAAGGCTCTGGTCCTGATGGCTGAAGTCTGAGACCCGTCCACGGGAAATATGGTGGCAAGCAGATCGGTGGCGCCTATTTCGGCCAGGTGCCGCAACTGACTCTCCACCTCCTCTTCGTCGCCCACGATGGCGATGCCTCCGGGACTGTCGACGCCCTCCCGCTCCAGCATGGCGCGGTAACTGGGGAGAGTCGCGTAGTGCTGGAAGAGGCGGTCCGCCCGGGCGCGCGCCCTTTCCGGATGGTCAGTCACTGCTACGGGCATACCCACGCAGACGCGGGGCGCCGGATTCCCGGCTGCATCCGCCGCGTCGTTAAGGCGCGGAATGACGTGGTCCCGCAGGGTGGCCGGGCCGGTCATCCAGGTGACAGTGCCGTCAGCCAGCCGTCCGGCGATTTCCAGCATTCGCGGCCCCAGGGCCGCCATCAGCACCGGGCAACTGACCATGTCGGCGTCAGGTATCTGTAACTCCCCGGCCACCCGGAAATCCCGGCCGGAAAAATCCACGCCGCCCTCGTGAAGCAGCGGGCGCAGCACCGACATATACTCTTCCATGTGCCGGGCGGGATGGGCATACGACAGGCCCAGCCAGTCCTCGATGGTGGAGCGGTGGGAAACGCCGATGCCCAAAGTGAGCCGTCCGCCGGTGGCTACCTGCGCGGTGAGAGCCTGCTGCGCCAATGCTACCGGGTGCCGCGGGTAGATGGGGACGACGGCGGTGCCCAACTCTATGCGGCTCGTTTGCATTCCGGCCATGGCAATCACGGTGAGCATATCGGCGCCGAAGTGCTGGGGCAGCCAGTAGCTGTCGAACCCGGCTTCCTCGGCGTCGGATATGCGTTGCAGTCGTTCCTCAATATCCCTCATCAGGTCCAGCGCGCCCACAAACAGCCCGATACGCATGGCTACGGCCCCTGTTATTGAACTACCCTGCGCGCCACGGCTATCCCGTCCCCGTGACGCCCGTCAAGGTGAACGGTAGTCTAGCATACCAGTCTGTCATTCGGCGGATTGACGGGAGTTTACGCCGATAGTAGGCTACGGGCGGATTGAACCATTGAACTCAACTGACCGAGGTCAATGACGGCCACGGAAAGATAAATTTGCGGAGGCGTTATCGAAATGAGCTACGAAGGAATGATAGCGGAGACGGTTAATATCCAAGGGCATGAGGGCGACCAGATCGACGCCTATATGGGCCGTCCTCTGGGGGGAGGCCCGCACGGCGGCGTCGTGCTGATTCACCACATGCCCGGTTGGGATGAGGCGTCCAAGGAAATGGTCCGCAAGCTGGCCCACAACGGGTTCGTCGCCATTTCTCCCAACCTGCACTTCCGTGAGGGCCACGCCACGCCGCAGGAGAACAGCAACAGCATCCGAGAGAAGGGCGGAATGCCCGACGTCCGCACCATGGGCGACGTGGGAGGAGCGATGGCCTACCTGCGGACGCTGCCGTATCTGAACGGCAAGGTCGGACTGATCGGTTTCTGCTCCGGCGGACGCCAGACCTACCTGGGCGCCTGCACTCTCCAGGGCGTGAACGCGGCTGTGGACTGCTGGGGCGGCGGCGTCACACAGGGCAACGACCAGCTCTCCCCGGCCATGCCCGCTTGGCCGGTGGACTTCACCTCCGGGCTGAACTGCCCGATGCTGGGTCTGTTCGGCAATGACGACGCGCGCCCCTCACCTGCTGACGTGGACGAGACCGAGGAGGCGCTGAAGAGTCACGGCAAGGACTATGAGTTCCATCGCTACGACGGCGCAGGCCACGGCTTCTTTGCCGTTGACCGCCCCAGCTACAGGGTCGAGGCGGCCGTTGACGGCTGGGGAAAGGTCCTGGGCTTCTTCGGCAAGCACCTGGGCTAAAAGCACTGCAATGTAGGGACGCATGGCCGTGCGTCCCTACCATACGCTCAAGGGAGTGGTCGCCCTCACCCTGACCCTCTCCCAAAGGGAGGGGGAATTTTTTTGGACATGCGGACATGCCTTGTTGTTAGCCGCCCGCCTCCAGCGCATCCTGCCCTTCTACTACGGCTGGATGGTGGTCGGGGCCTCCGGAACGGCGGTGTTCGCCCGGATGGCGCCCGCCATTACGACGCTCACGGTCTTCATTTATCCCATGTCGCAAGAACTGGGTTGGTCGCGCACCCTGATTGCGGGAGCGGTGAGCGCGGGGGCGCTGTCGTCCATCGTGCTGTCGCCGGCCATTGGATGGGCGATCGACCGCTATGGCTCTCGTCCGGTGCTGGTGGCCGGGGTGCTGACCGTGGGCGCGTCCATGATCTCTCTGGCGTGGGCGACACTGCCCGTTACTTTCTATCTCGCCTATGCCGCCGGCCGGGTGGTGTTTCACACCGCTGCCCCCATCGGAGCCAGCACCGTTGTCTCGCGCTGGTTCATACGGATGCGGGGGCGGGCCATTGGCGTTATCTTCTTCTGTGGCGCCGTTGGCGGAGTGGTGTTCACCATGACCGCGGCCGTGGTCATCGACAATCTGGGAGTCGCCGCCGCGTGGATTTCCTTGGGCGTTATCTGCCTTGCCGTGGCCCTTCTGCCCAACCTTCTGCTGGTGGCGGAACGGCCCGAAAGCCTGGGTCTGAGGCCGGACGGGGACCCTGATGCGCGGCCCAGTGCGGCAAATCCGGCCTCCTCGCCGCACCGGTCGGCCCGTGCCGCAGAAGACAGTGACTCCTGGACGGCACGGGAAACCACTCGCACTCTTGCCTTTTGGATCCTGGTGATAGTGGGATTTGCCACCTTCTTTGTACACGCGGGGGTCAACGTCCACATCGCGGCCTACCTGCGGGACAAGGGGTTGACGCTTACCAACGCTGCCTCAGTGGTGACCGCAAGCTGGGTGGTATCGGCGGCGGGCAGCGTCGGCTGGGGTTGGCTGATGGAACGGGCGCCGGCTCGAGTGCTGTATTCGGTGATGCTCGCCCTGCTGGCCGGCTCGGTGCTGTTGCTGTTGTCAGCCGACGGCATCGTCGGGGCGCTGGGCGCTGCCGCCCTCATCGGGCTGGTGGCCGCCGGAGGCAACATCACCCCCGCCGTGGTGTATGCCGACTACTTCGGACGGGCGTCTTTGGGTAAAATCCGAGGCATGGGTGAGATCGGAGTGCTGGTCGGACAGTCCACCGGCCCGCTTTTGGCGGGAGTGGTGTTTGACCTTCGAGGCGGCTATACCCTCATCTTCCTGATCTTCGCCGCCACTGCCGCCACCGCCAGCCTGCTGGTGCTCAACGCCCGGCGGCCGGTGCGCGCCGGCGCCCTGCTCCCTGCCTGACCCTCTCGAGGGAGAGGGTAAACTTTGGCTTTGTCTTGTAGGTTGACATGACGCTACCAGCCAACCGGGAAATGCTGCTCATCGCCTTTATGCAGGCGTCCAACTGCTCCAACTACACCGGCTCCTGGCGGCACCCTGAAACGGCGCCGAACTTCCTGGACCTGCAATACTACCAGGACATCGCCAGGACGCTCGATGCGGCAAAGTTCCACATGGCCTTCATCGACGACCGGCTGGCCATGCCCAGCCGTTACGGCGACTCCTACGCCGAGGCCGTGGAACACGGGGTGCGGGTGGTCAAACTGGACTTGGTGCCGGTGATAACGGCGATGGGGTTGGCGACCTCTCATCTTGGATTGGGCGCGACCTATTCGACCACCTACTATTCGCCATTCCACGTGGCCCGGCTGTTCGCCACACTGGACCACTTCACCGGCGGTCGGGCCGCTTGGAACGTTGTGACCTCACTCAACGATTCTGAGGCCCACAACTTCGGCGTGTCCGAACACCTGGAGCACGACGACCGCTACGAGATGGCCGACGAGTTCATGGAAGCGGCTGTGGCTCTCTGGGATTCTTGGGATGACGGCGCGGTGATCGCCGACCGGGATACCGGGCAGTTCGCCGACTCGGACAAGGTACGCCGGGTGGACTATGAAGGGCTGCATCTCGGCACCAGCGGGCCGCTTACCGTGCCTCGCCCGCCGCAGGGACACCCGGTAATCATCCAGGCAGGGCAGAGCGAGCGGGGCCGCCGGTATGCCGCGCGCTGGGGGGAGCTGCTCTTTGTCATATTTCCAACTCCCGAAGGATGCAGAGCCTACCGCGACGACCTCCGCGCCCGAGCCGTCGCCGCCGGCAGGGGCCCGGACGCGGTTAAGGTGGCGCCGGCGGTGTACGTGGTGGTGGGCGAAACGGAACAGGAGGCGGCCGACAAGCTGGCTTTCATCGACGGCCTGGCCCGTCCGGTTGACTCGCTGGCGTTGCTGTCAGAGGTGTTCAATTACGACTTTGCCCAGCACCCGCCTGATGAACCGCTGTCAGACGAGGTGATGGCGTCGATGACCGGGCTCAGGGGATTCCTCGACCGGGTGGTGCAACTGAGCGGAAACCCCAACCCGAGTGTGAACGACTTCGTGCGCTGGTCCGGCAGGGGTACGCTGCGGGAATTGCCGACATTCAACGGCACGCCGTCGCAGGTGGCTGACCAGATGCAAGCGTGGTTCGATACCGGGTCCTGCGACGGGTTCGTCCTGGCCGCAACCCACATGCCGGGAGCCTACGAGGACTTCGCCCGCTTGGTCGTACCGGAACTGCAGCGCCGCGGATTGTTCCGCCGCGAGTACACGCCGGGCACGCTGCGCGACAACCTGGGTCTGGCAAGGCCGGCGCGGGTGTAGGCGGGCAGGATGCGAATGGTGCACCTTCGTATTGGTCCATCGTAAGGAATAACGAACTGCTGGTCTATTAAGACGGTAGGGATTCTTGGCCCTCTCACGCTACGCCGGAAAAACATCGGGGATTAGCCGGGTAGCGTCCTGAATCGCTTTTTGCAGCCGGTCGTCGTCAACAGACGCATCGGAGATGTGCGCCGCGCCTTTGGCTCGCGCGATGTCCCCTAGCACAGCAGCGATCAATTCAGGAAAAGGGTCCTCCATTGCCAATTCCAAGTACAGCAGCCTATCCTTTTCGGTTTCCAGATGGTCTGCCGGATCCCACTAAGAAACTATCTCAAAACAGCAGTCGGTGCTGACGGCGGTACCAGAGCAGGGCGCACGCCAACTGGATGAGGCCCACGTAGTTGGATGCCTTCTTGTCGTAGCGCACCAGTATCGCCCGGCACTTGGACAACCAGGCCAAGGTGCGTTCCACCACCCACCGTCGGGCCGGAAAGGTCTTCTCTCCCCGTCGGTCCAGCTTCTCCTCCCCAATGCGCCGGATGTGCGGACGGTACTGGAAGGCGGCAACGGTCCCGTGGCCGGTGGGATTGTCATACCCCTTGTCCAGGCACAGGTTCTGGGCGCCTTCCGGGCGCGCCACTACGATGTTCTCCAGGGTCGGCCTCAAGAGTTTCGTATCATGGACATTGGCTCCAGCCACCGCCACGCTCAGGGGTCCGCCCGCCGCGTCCACCAGGATGCTCTTCTTGCTCCCAGCTTTGCCCCGGTCGGTGGGGTTCCGTCCAATGGCGCCCCCCCAAAACGGGCTTTGCCCATGGAGCAATCCGCCGACTGCCATTCCCAGTCCACGCCCCCCAATTCCTCGCAGCCCTCCACCAGGACGGCCCAAATGCCCTCCAGCACCCCCAGTTCCACCCAGCGCTGGAAGGTCCGGTGAATGGTGCTGTCGTCTCCCAGTTCCCGGGGCAGACGGTTCCACTGGCAGCCACTGCGCATCCGGAAGATGATGCCGTCCAGCATCCGCCTGGGGTCGGCGCGTTTGCGCCCCGTAGCCTTGGGAGGGTCCATATCCAGGATCACCGGGTGAATCTGCTCCCAGAGATGGTCGGGAATCTCCCAAATCGTCGCCAGAGTTTCGTCCTTTCCCATCGTCCACCCCCACACTTTTCCCTATTCTAACCCTTGCCGAATCCCCCGTCCCATCAGTTCATCTGCCTTTTGAGATAGTTTCTTAGTATTACAACGACAGTTGGTTCCGAGAGGTAGCTGATGTGCGGATTTTGAGGCTGGCACTACGCGGGCGCGAGCCTCTGACAAGAAAGGCCTCATAGCTGGAAGACTAACCCCCGGCCCGGGTTTACTCAATATGTCGTTGTAATATTAGTCAACTGTACTTTTTGGGAATTATATCGTATTTTACCCACGGCTTGACATTCGGCCATCGGGCGGGTAGTATATGTCCATAAATCAGATACAATGTAGGTTGGTTTATGTCTACAACGTCCGGCCCCGGCAAGGCGCACCGCAAGGGCATCACCCTTATGGATGTGGTCAAGCAATTCGACACAGAGGCGAAGGCTGAAGCGTGGTTCGTGGAGCAGCGGTGGCCCGACGGCGTTACCTGCCCATTCTGCCAGTCCCAAGAGGTCAGCCCCCGCCCCAGCCGCAAGCCTCAGCCCTTCCGTTGCCGCACCTGCCGTAAGGACTTCTCGGTGAAGACCGGCACAGTCCTCCACAGCTCCAATATCCCCCTCAGCAAGTGGGCCATCGGGTTCTACCTGTTTATGACGAACCTGAAGGGCGTGTCCAGTATGAAGTTGCACCGGGACCTGGGCGTCTCACAGAAGACCGCTTGGCACATGGCCCACCGCATCCGTGAGACTCTGGACACGACGGGCAGTAAGTTTGCCGGGCCGGTCGAAGCCGATGAGACCTACATCGGTGGCTCTGAGAAGAATAAACACGCATCCAAGAAGCTGAGGGCGGGACGTGGGGCCGTCGGCAAGACGCCGGTGGTCGGAGTGAAAGACAGGGGAACCAATCAGGTCCGCACTGAGGTCGTGCAATTCACCAATAAAGCAACCCTCCAAGGATTCGTGCTTAAGTACACAGACCACATGGCAACGGTCTACACCGACGAAGCCCGCGCTTACATGGGTCTGCCTCGGTTCCACGAATCGGTAGCCCACAGCGCGGGTGAGTATGTCCGGGGGATGGCCCACACAAACGGGCTTGAGAGCCACTGGGCGATGTTCAAGCGGGGGATCGACGGAACTTATCACCATATCTCGACCAAGCACCTGCCCAAGTACTCACAGGAGTTCGAGGGGCGCCACAACCGCCGCCCGCTGGACACCGCCGACCAAATCTGCCAGATGGTACGGATGGCCGACGGAAAGAGGCTTCGGTATGAGGATTTGGTGGCGTGAAAGGGATGTTGACTTTGATGGACGAAGGCAGTAGCGTAAAGTCCAAGAAGTAGTTTGGCCCCCGAACTTCGGGGGCCTCCCTGCCGATGGGGTAATCTGTAGCCTGAACAACTTCAGATTATTCCATCAAAGGCCAAGATGTCAACGGCCCGGCGGGACTGCAATCCCCCCGGGCCTTTGCTTTTGGGAAATCCCCACCGGAGCGGAGACCTCACGGCTCAGACAAGCCGAGCCCAGTTTATCACGCGAACGGAAAGAGGCTTCGGTATGAGGATTTGGTGGCGTGAAAGGGCACCCGACTAGTATTACAACGACAGTTCACGGAGGGATGTTCCGCGCCGCCCTCCGGGCGTCTCGGCGTTTGGCGTGAGAGCGGCTGGCCCGATGGTTGCGTAACTGCTCCGCCTCCAGCAACCGTAGCAACTCCTCAGCACCCAACCGCTCCCGGGGCAGCATCTCGCGCACCACACGGTACACCTGCGGCCTGCTGACCCGGGGCATCTTTTTCCCCCCAAGCCTGTTGCAGGCTCAACAGGAAGGCCCCCGCCACCAGGCACAGCGCAATGTGATGATGCCAGCCCGCCCAGGTGCGGGTCTCGTACTCGTCCAGCCCCACGTCGCTCTTCTCCGTCTCGAACTCCGTCTCGATGCGCCACCTGGAACCGCCCACGTAGGCCAGCGTCTCCAGAGGAGTGTCCCCGGGAGCGTTGGACAGGTAGTAGCGGGGCTCGCTGCCGTCCAGGTTCCGGCGCCAGATGGCCCAGTGGATTTCGCCAGGCCTCCGCCGGCTGGTTGGCCGCACCCTTTGGGCACTGAACATATAAGTCCGCGGCCCCTGGGAACCCTGGGCCACCGTTATCTCCCGCCAGGCATCCTCCGGCAATTCAGCACCGCGCTCCGCCAGGGTGCGTCGCTGCCCGCTCCGCAGCCTGGGCTTGCGGGGACGCCCGAATCCCTGGTATGCCGGGCTGGTCCACTCGGGATCCACCGGCCAAAAAGTGAAGTTCCCCGGAACGTCCAGGACGTAACGCAGCCCCAAGGCCGCCAAGCCGTCCCGGAAGGACGGCGACATCCCGAAGGCGTCGTCCCCGGCCACCCATCCCGCCCTCAGATGGCCCCGCGCCAAGGCCCGCTGCAGCAGTTCCAGGGCCAACTCCGTCTTCGACCGGTACCGGCGCTTATCCTCCGGAACCCCAGCCGCCGCACAGCGGGCATCGTCCGATGTCCAACTCTCCGGCAGGTAGAGCCCCTGGTCCACCAGCGCCCGGCCCAAGGGACTGACATACGCCAAGAACATCCCTGCCTGGCAGTTGGCCACCTTGCCCAACCTGCCACAGTACTGCCGGGCCACCCCCGCCGACTTCAGCCCCTGCTTGGGGAAGTCGCTGCCGTCCAGCACCCACACCGCCTCAGAATGTCCCAGCCGGGGCGCCAGATACTCCTGGAGGCGTCCCATCACCGCGTCGTCATCCCAGGGGGCGGCGGTGAGGAAGCGCTGCATGGCCCGGGCCGGGACCCCCACTGATTCGGAGAGATTCTCGGCGTTGCGCCGGTCCTGAGACTGCACCAGGAGGGCCCGGAGATAGTTCCGGCTGTGGTCCCGCGACTCCCTGCGCCCGAACAGCGGAGCGAAGAAGGAATGAAACTCGCCAAAGGCCTCGTACACCCGCTCAAATGCCGCCGCATCCATCTCCCAACCCCACCTTCCAAGCCTCCCTCAGCTAGCTGGTCACTTTATCACACCAACTGTCGTTGTAATACTAGGGGCTGTGCAATAATTGACATGAGCCCCCAGATACGGTAGCTTCAAGCCAAACGCAGAAAGACCTCGGACGAATCCGAGGCCGTGACTGCCGGAAGGTTTACCCAACCGCCGTAGCAAGCCGAGGGTAAACTACTCTTGAACCAGATGTCAAGAGGCCCGGCGCGGAATGTCAGTTCTGCACCGGGCCTCTTGCTTTTTGGAATCAATCCCCGCTGAGGAGACTGACGCCACGGCCCTTTGGAGACCGCGCCAATTCTGTCACGCGGTTGCCGTGGCGTCAACCTCCACGGCGGAAAGGAGGTTGGCAATGTATGGCAGGCAGAAAGCGCCGTAGGCGCAGTTCCTGGCCCAGCTCGCAGGTCCGCAAGGCGGCTAATGCCGTCAAGCGGCGAGTTACACGCACAATCCGCGAGTGGTGGTAAATCTCAGGCCCCGGCAATCGCCGGGGCCTTTATGGGTCTCTGAACGTGGCTCACTTAGAAACACGGGAGATACCGGAGCGTGTCTTCAAGGCCGGTAGGATCGAACACTCCCCACAGTTCAACCACGTCTTCGTTCTCCGAATCGAAAATCCCCACGTTCAGCATTAAATCCGGGTTGCGGTTCACTAGTAGCCCAACTGCTTTGAAATGATGACACGAAAAGTATGCGCCTTGGCGGAGATCACCATTGCCCAAGTTTCGCCGGTGCTCACACCAATATCGGCTACTCATCATTTCAAAGATTTCGTACTACTAGTACTACAGCCGCAGATAAATAGAGGATAGAATTGTGGCAGTTGAGTGTTGATGAGGTGAGGCGATGGCAGCGTGCGGGGATGAGGTTGCAGAGGTGGCCCGGTGGGCCGAGGGCATTGAGCAGGTGCACGAGTGCATCGGGGGAAGGTTCCGGCGGCCGGAGCCGCGCCGCCGGGTGCTGGACTATCTGCGGGGACTGCTCAGTCCGGTGGAACGCAAGAATGGCTGGCAACTGGCGGAGCAGGCGGGCGACGCGACTCCCGACGGGGTGCAGCGCCTGCTGTCCACCTACGTCTGGGACGCGGATCTGGTGCGCGACGATCTGACGGGTTACGTGGTGGAGCATCTGGCCGACGCTGAGGCAGTTCTGGTGGTGGACGAAACCGGCTTCCTTAAGAAGGGAGACAAGTCGGTTGGGGTGCAGCGTCAGTACAGCGGCACTGCGGGGCGGATCGAGGACTCTCAGGTTGGGGTATTCCTGGCCTATGCCAGCGCCAAAGGAGGGACCCTGCTGGACCGGGAGTTGTACCTGCCCCAGGTCTGGTCCGAGGACCTGTCGCGGCGCCGGGAGGCCGGAGTACCGGCAGATGTTGGCTTTCAGACCAAGCCGCAGTTGGCCCGGCGAATGCTGGAGCGGGCGCTGGAATCGGGAGTCCCCTTCGACTGGGTTGCCGGAGATGAGGTCTACGGCAATGACCGCAACCTGCGGCTGTGGCTGGAGCGTGAGGGGCTGTCCCACGTGCTGGCCATCAAACGCAGCGAGAAGCTGTGGGCATTGACGGAAAAGGGTCCTCGTCAGGTAAGAGCCGATCGGCTGGCATCGCAGGTTGAGGAAACTGGCTGGGTGCGGTGCAGCTCGGGCGACGGGGCCAAGGGGCCGAGGGTGTACGATTGGGCTACCGTGGAGCTAAGGCCCCTCAAAGAGCCTGGCAAGGGCTATTGGCTGCTGTCCCGACGCAGTCTGTCCGACCCCGGGGAACTGGCCTACTATGTCTGTTACGGCTTGGCGGGAACAGCCCTGAAGCAACTGGCAAGGGTCGCCGGGACCCGTTGGGCCATTGAGGAATGCTTTGAGGAGGCCAAGGGACAGGTGGGACTGGACCAGTACGAGGTGCGGAGGTGGGATGGCTGGTACCGGCACATCACCCTGGCGATGCTGGCGCAGGCGTATTTGACCGTGATCAGGCAACCAGCGCTGGAACAGGGAGAAAAGGGGGGCACTACGGTCCCGATGAAGCGCTGATACCCTTGACGGTTCCGGAGGTGCGCCGGCTGCTCACCCGCCTGGTATGGACGGAAACCCAACCGCCTGATTTCATCCTGTACTGGTCGTGGTGGAGACGGCGCCACCAAGCCCGGGCCCAGCGTTGCCACTACAAACGCCGCCTGTCCAATCTGCGGCTGTAGTATTAGGCCAAGCGGAGATGAACCCGCACTAGGTACCCTTCGTAGTGCTGGGCGCCTCCCTGCTCTGGTTTGGCTGGTTCGGTTTCAACGCGGGCGGTTCCCATACGTCGCTGGCAGCTGCGACATTAGCCTTCATGATGGCTCACACCCCGACGGCAACTGCTGCAGTGGTTTGGGCCGCGCTGGACTGGACATTGAACCGGAGACCCAGTGTTGCAGGGGCAGCCACCGGAGTCGTAGCAGGCTTGTCCACCATCACTGCAGCATCGGGGTTCGTGGCCCCACGCCGGGGTGTCGTCATCGGGCTGGGCCCCGGCTTCCAGTGCTACGGTGCCGTTTGGATGAAGACCCGTGTGAGACTTGTCGACTCCTTGGACATCTGGGCCGTTCACGGTGTGGGAGGCACGCGGGGAATGCTGGCCAACGGCCTTTTCATCGGAGTCGGGTTCATGATCACCGGTGAACTCACCGACTTGAGCAGGGATGAATAGATGGGAAGGCAGCTGATCGCCATTGGCGTGTCCTTCGGCTGGGCTTTCGCCACAACCTTTGGAATACTGTTGGTCCTGAAATACGCCATCGGCTTCAGGGTCAGCGAGCAGCAGGAAGAGGAGGGGCTGGACATTTCCCAACACGGATAAGAAGCGTACACTGCGTGCCGATAGACGGCACGAACGGCGGCAGTCTACGGCAATTCGGGAATTGCTCAAACAATGGAAGCCCCCGGCGCTGGGATTTCCACTGGCGCATCCGTCATCTCCGAAGAAACGGGAACTAAAGACCCCTCACCTGAGGGCAAGGGATTCTACCTCGCCGTCAATCGCGGAATGCTATCCGCGTTGTAACGACAGCCTCGCAACCGATCTGGCGCTGGGTCTCAAACGTCAGAAGCGTTACTCGGGGCGGACCAGCGCCGACAGTCGCCCGTTCTCCACATCCACGGGGAGAGACCTCATACGGACATGGGGCTGGTCGATGCAAACCCCGTCTTTCATATCAAACCGCCAACCGTGGCCGTCGCAGGTGAACACCTCCTCACCTTCGTCCTGCACCTCACCGCCTTGATGGGGGCATATTACAGATAGCAGTTTGTATCCGTTGCTGCCCTTGACCAAAAAGAACTTGGCCTCACCCACCTCGACTGGCAAAGGAAGACTTGGCAGTGATGATTCTTCTCCCAGGTCCACTTTGATTCTTCTTCGCCGCCCTAGAGCGTTGAGTGGTGGTTCGGATGACATAGCTGTTCCGTCCTGTATGGTTGGGAAACGGAAAGGGTGATTGATGCAAGCATAACAGCTGCCTCATCCATATTCAGTCGCCCTCCATACCTGTTCAGTTGGAGTTCCCGGGGATGTCCCCCCGGTACTGCCCTACCCTGACACTGAATGGGATACCCCTGCCAGGAGCGCCACGGTGCGCTCCAACGACCCATCCCGGTCCGGTCCTGCCGGCACCGGAGAGGCCATTAGTTCAGTTGCGCCCATTTCCAGCAGTCCCCTCAGCCCCTCCTCTACCTGCTCCTCTGTTCCTGACACCGCGACGGCGTCCACCATTCCGGGGCTCCACACGCCCTCCGATACCTCGGTAAACCCGGCGTTGTCGAACATGTTCCTGTAGAAGGGCGCCCTAAACCAAAGCCAAGGTGAAAAGCGCAGAGGAATAGGGTAAATTTGTGAGGGAACCGGGTTAGCTGTTCACTGGAGTTGCGAGGGGTTGATGATGGGCGTGAGGGAGATAGACGGGTCTCTGGAACAATGGCAGATGGGAGTCAAGGACTTGCGGCGGCGGATGATTCTGGCGCCGACGCCCCGGGAGCGGGAGCGGTGGTACGCCATCCTGCTCTTGGCCCAGGGGTTGACGGCCGCGGCCACGGCGGAGGCGCTGGAGCGGGATCCCCACAGCATCGGACGCTGGGCGTCGGCCTTCGGAGAGGGCGGGCCTGCGGCCCTGATGTTCTAGCAGACCGGTGGTTCCCCCCCGCCCTTGACCAAGCGCAGCAGGAGGAGTTGAAAGGGGCAGTGCAGCAACCTCCCGACGGGTCGGGCATGGAATGGGCCAACTGGTATTGGAAGGTGGTGCGGCAGTTTGTTTCCGAACAGTTCGGCGTCGGTTTGAGTCGCAGCAGTTGCCTGAACTACCTGCACCGGTTGGGATTTGCCTTCAAGCGGCCCAAGAAGCGGCTGCTCAAGGCTGATGCGGCCAAGCGGGAGGCCTTCCTGGCAGAGTACGCCGCCCTGAGGGGGGAGGCAGGACGCACTGGCGGAAGGATATTCTTTGCTGATGAGGCCCACTTCCGGGCGGACGCCGAGCTGCGAGGCAAGTGGGTGTTGAAAGGGGAACCGGCGCTGGTGGACTCGACCAGCCCGCGGTATGGGGAGAAGGCCAGCTATTACTCGGCGGTGTGCTTGGAGACCGGAGAGGTGGACTGGATGGAACTGGAGGGCAACAGCAACTCCGGGACCTCGGCAGCCTTTCTGGAGCAACTGAGGGATAGGCACCCTGGGCCTTTGCAAGTCATCTGGGACAATGCCCCGGCTCACAGAGGGGAGGCGGTGCGCGAGTACCTCAGGACGCCTGGTCTAAACCTGAGGGTGGTGAACCTGCCGGGTTACAGTCCCGACTTCAACGCTGATGAGGCGATATGGGGCTGGGTGAGAGAGGAGGCGACCGGGAATCTGTGCTTGGGAACCAAGGCGGCGGTGCAGCAGAGGGTCGGCAACTTCCTCTCCGGGTTGGACAGCCGGAAAGACGAGGTGAGACGGCGCTGCCGGACCATCCTGCAGTCAAAGGCCGAAGCACTCCTGCAAGACTCTCGGCCCGATCCCCGGAGTCCGGCAAATGCACATCCCACCTTGGCTTTAGTTTAGGATTCAATGAACGCCATGAACCGGCCGGAAATTTCTTCCATGTCAGATTGAGATATGGTGCTTACCAGGTCCATCAGCCTATGGCCTGCCGAAACGGCTCTTACCTGCGCAAGCAATGCTGACTGCCAAGGGAATCCCGTTGACGGGGAGAGGGGGAATACAATGTGGGAACTTCTTCGAGGCTTGCGGGAAACCCATGCTGTCATCGCCATGAGGTTGGCAGGGTTGTAGTGAAAAACGAGCAGTTCGGCCAAGACCGGACCAGAATCTGGTGGCATGGTCGAGAGGTCTGCGGTCCAGATTTCCCCGCGGTTGCAGTCGGGGTGTGGGGCATCCTCTGATCCGCCGATCAGGCGGTACAGGGCGAACATCGCGTCCTCGAGTTCGTAATCTGTGGCGGTGCTGAGCACCGAAGGGCCCAGCGCCGTCGCCGGCACCGTCCTGATGTCGGGGACCAGGCAAGTGGAGTCGGTGGAGCCTATGTGGATCTCCCACCAGTGTTCGTGGTTGGGACCGGGAGTGGTTAGAGGAGCGATGATGACGTTGCCGTTGGCGTTGAACCAATCAGGGCTGATGATAAGGCAGGGGCGGTTTCCTGTGGCTTCATGTCCTATGTATTCCCAATTGCGGACACGTCTTATCTCGCCTCTTTTCACACGGCCCCTTCTGGTGGCTCATCCGGGATACCCAGGGAAGCCAGTGAGGCGTACTCGTCAGCGGACTCTTCAAGTTCCTGCTGGGCCGCTGCGATCGCCTGTTCACTGAATCCCTGCGGTCTTCTGGAGTAGTCCATGGCAGATTGGACCGCTCTCTGAGCGTTGCAGAGCGCGTAGCAGACCGGGATCTGGGGTTCAGTGAACCTCATGCCCATCACCAAGTGGCTCAGACGCTTGCAGGCACGGTCGCTTATCCAATCAGAGAATACGGCGTCGGCAGCTTCACCTACAGACAGGTCGGACTTTTCGGAAGCCATTGTTCTGAGTTCCCGATAATCTTCCTGTGTGAGCCAGGCGGCCACCAGCCTGTCCAGCCTCCGGGTAAAGTCACTGTCTACCTCATTGGCGGCGAAAACCTGCGCCCATCCTCGCCTGTCGAGTTGCAGCAGTTGCTCCCAGGGAATCTGTGCCAGTCGAGCCGGGCTCGCTGTGATTTCTGGCCCTGGGCTGATGGCATCGACCCGGCTGAGTGTGGCCGTGAAATCGAGTGTGTCGGAGGCCGTTTCTGTGATGGACGTCAAAGTCTCTCCAGCCTATCGTACTGAGTGTCTATCCAGTGCAGTGATAGTAAAAACTAGCACAAGGCGTTCATATTGCCAACGCCGCCGCTGGCAATACGATTCAATCTGATATCCCAGTGGTCGCCAGTCCGGTCCTCAGTCTGACTGGGGGTTTTAACGTCTGGCCCAGCGCTCCAAAGCAGGTCCTCCGGAACGGGCCCCGACCAGTCCCTTGCGGGACTTGATACCCCGGCCTCGGGTCGGATCCGGTCACCGGAAAGCTCCTGTCAAGGCGCAGCTTGGAGCGGTGGCAACCAAGGCATCGGACTCCTGGGGGCTGAGTAGTTCGGACGTTTCTGCTGTGTGGCGCCTCTCCTTCTGTGGCAACACGGAATTTTGGAAACCAAGGAGCCAGTTCCGCCTTCTTTGGGGCGGGTTGCGCAAGGCTGGAGGTCGGCTGTCCGGATCCGCCTACTTTCCAAAATCGCGGATAAGCGCAAGTGGCGAAATGGCTGCCGACATTCATTGGGGAAGTATCCGCGCGCCGTACTTCGGTAGATTAAGCTAATACTGGATATACTCAAGACATTTAATAGATCGACCAGAGTCTGGATATAGAGGTTTATGTGGTTACTCATCAGCCTCGTGGAGATGACGCCCAAGCTACAGGTTTACCAGACCTACCTAAGCTGATTTTCTTGGACACAAATATTGTCCAGAATCTGTACTCATTTGGCGAGTTCATATTCGACAGGGTCAGCACACCTGATCTGGAGAAGAAACTTTCAACCTTAGGTCCAAGGGTTACCGCCGACATTTACGCATTGGCAGACTTTATGGCCCTAGGTGTTCGAGCCGGGTGGCCATTCACGGTGTCACCTGGGACTCAGAGAGAACTCAGAGCCATTCAGGATCCAAACAAGCGCGATGCGCTTACCGCTTGGGAACAGAGGTTGGCCGATTATTGCACGGAGAACTTCGAACAGTCGAAGGGTGAAGCAGAGAGGTTAGGCTACGGCGAGACGACTCGGTTTACGTCTCTCCAGCGAGGCCGCATTGCCGACTTGCTGAAGGCCTTCCCGGATAAGCAAGACCAGCAGTTGTTCATTGACGCGGTAGAGCGGGGTTGCGACATATTCCTGACTATGGACTATAAAACGATATGGCAACACCGAGACAGAGTTAAGCAACTCAGACTTCACGTTATGAGGCCTGTGGAACTGCTCGAGTATGTCCGTCCTTGGGCCGGTCTTCTGGCGTAGATGCCCTAGGGCGCGTGGACATTCGGACTGCTCAGCCTACTCCTCCTCTATCCTGTAGGAGGTGACTCGCGTGGATGAATGGCCACACGCTCTAGCACTACTGAATGTTGTGGCCAACACCTGCCTAGAGGAGATTGGAATGGAGTACCTTACTACTGTCGGACTGGGATTTGACGCCATCGGATTTGTGTTGGTTTTTCTATATGGACACAGAATCTTTATGCGGTTCAGCAACCGTCCGCCTACCAGTAGCGAAGGCAGGAACGGCGACTTATGGTTTGAATACGAGGGGGAAGATGCAGGTGGAAACAATCATCAGCCTGTGTACGCTTGGTTGGGAGCTGGACTGGTAGTGTCAGGGTTTGTCCTCCAGTTAATCGGTTCCTTATGACGAATGTCCACAGGCCCTAGTACTACAGTTGCACTATTGAATCCAGCAGTGATAGCCGTCGCCGGTAGTGGCATCGCCGTGCCTGTGCCTGATGGTGCCGTCTCCACAGAGACCATAGCAGAACAAGCTCAGTGGGATGATTCTCCGTCCATACCAGGCGGGTGAGCAGCCGGCGCACCTCAGGCAGCGTCAGGGGAATCAGCTCTTCATCGGGACCGTAGCAGCCCCCTTTTCTCCCTGTTCCATCGCCTGATGCCGGATCACCGCCAGATACGCCTGCGCCAGCATCGCCAGGGTGATGTGCCGGTACCAGCCGTCCCACCGGCGCACCTCGTACTGGTCCAGCCCCACCTGGCCCTTGGCTTCCTCAAAGCATTCCTCTATGGCCCACCGGGTTCCGGCCACCCTCGCAAGTTCCTCCAGAGCCGTCCCCGCCGGGCCGTAGCACACGTAGTAAGCCAACTCCTCCGGCTTGGCCACGCTGCGCCGGACCAGCAGCCAATGGCCTTTGCCCGGCTCCCGCATGGGCCTTATCTCCACGGCAGTCCAGTCGTACATCCGGGGACCCTTGGCGCCATCGCCGGTGCTGCATCTGACCCAGCCTGTTTCGTCAACCTGCTCCGCCAGGCGGTCCGCCCGCACCTGACGCGGACCCTTTTCCGTCAAAGCCCACAGCCTCTCGCTCCTCTTGATGGCCAGCACATGTGGTATTCCCTGATGCTCCAGCCACAACCTCAGGTTGCGGTCATTGCCATAGACCTCATCCCCGGCAACCCAGCGGAAGGGGGCTCCTGATTCCAACGCCCGCTCCAGCATGCGCTGCGCCAGCCGGGGCTTGGTCTGAAAGCCAACATCTGCCGGTACTCCGGCCTCCCGCCGCCGTTCCCAGTCCTCCGCCCACACCTGTGGCAGGTACAACTCCCGGTCCAGCAGGGTCCTTCCCTTGTCGCTGGCATAGGCCAGGAATACCCCAACCTGAGAGTTCTCGATCCGACCCGCTGTGCCGCTGTACTGCCGCTGCACCCCAACCGACTTGTCCCCCTTCTTGAGAAACCCGGTCTCGTCCACCACCAAGACTGCCTCAGCGTCTCCCAAGTGCTCCATTACGTAGCTCTTCAGGTCATCACGGACCAAGCCGGCGTCCCATTGGTAGGTGGACAGCAAGCGCTGCACCCCATAGGGAGTGGCGTCGCCCGCCTGCTCTGCCAGTTGCCAGCCGTTCTTGCGCTCCACCGGACTTAGCAGTCCCCGCAGATAATCCAGCGCCCGGCGGCGGGGCTCTGGCCTCCGGAACCGTCCCCCGATGCACTGGTGTACCTGATCGATGCCCTCGGCCCAACGGGCCACTTCCGCCACCTCATCCCCATACCTTGCCAAACCCTCACCTCACCAACACTCAACTGCCGCAATTTTACGTCATCATTAACTGCAACTGTAGTACTAAGCCGGTGGAGATAGAGATACCCTGGGACGTTCTCTCAATGACTGATGATACCGACCTCCCCGAACCCGAAGGTCCAGGCAAGCAGCAGCCCGAGCCCGGCCTGATCAGGGAGGCAGCCCAGTTGCTGGCAGGAGCCAGCCGCCCCCTGATCTGGGCTGGCGGCGGCACAAGGGACGCTGCCGTCTCCTCCGAGCTTATGGATCTAGCCGTAGCCCTGAACTCCCCGGTTATAACCACTCCAGAGGGTAAGGGCGCAATTCCTGAAAACAGTCCGCTGTCCTTGGGCAGTTTCTACTACGCCCACGGCCCCGGCCATATCGCCCTCCCGCAGGCCGACGTCATCCTGGCCGTCGGCAGTCGGATGATGTTCACCCCCAACGTACCCTGGGGAATCCAATCCCACCAGAAGGTTGTCCAGATCGACGCCGACCACGAGGAACTTGGCCGCAATATCCCCGCCACAGTGGGAATCTCCGCCGATGCCCTCCTGGGGGTACAGGCGTTGCTGGCGGAATTGGGCGGCAGGACACGGGCCAGCCAGTGGACCGAGACCGAGATCTCGGCCATTCGCCAGCAGGCCGATCGGGAAATCCGGGAGATGGCTCCTCTCCAGGTGGGGATCATCGAGACGATACGCCACGAGCTGCACGACGACGCGATCATGGTCGCCGGGACCACTGACATCGGTTACTGGAGTCATCTGGCCTACCCGGTCCTGGCCCCGCGTTCCTACCTCACATCCTCCTACTTCGCCACCCTGGGGTATGCCTTCCCCACGGCCCTGGGCGCCAAAGTCGGCAACTCCGGCAGGCAGGTCGTTGCCACAACGGGTGACGGTGGGTTCGGGTACGCCTCCAGTGAACTGGCCACTGCTGTCCAGGAAGGGATAAACGTGGTGACCCTGGTGTTCAATAACGAGATGCTGGGGGCGTCGCACCACGACCAGCAACAGCGTTTCGGCGGCAGGGTCATCGGCACCCGGCTCCACAACCCTGACCTCGCCCAACTGGCCGAGGTATACGGTGCCGTGGGCGTCAGGTTGGACAGCCACGAGGGCCTGGGGGACGCTCTCCGTGACGCCCTGAGAGCCAATCTCCCGGTTGTCATCGAGGTGCCCATTCCAAACCTCGCGCCACCGTTCCAGATAGCACCCCGCGGATTGGAGAATATCGGGAGTTAGAACCCAACACTGACTACTTGGTACTGCAGTCGCCTCCGGACAATGCCGAGGACAGGTGGCTCACAGCGGTCACAAGACCTGTCGCTGCGGGCCCTGCCGGGATCGCCATGGTCCTGGCCAGCATCAGATCACGATTCATCCCAAGGATGTTGGCGACCGGCGTGCTCTCCACTGGCGGGTATAGACCTTTACGGATGTCGTAGGCGGCGCCGAAAAAAAACTGAGTTCGCCTCGCGCCCGCGTGGATAGACCAAGCTTAACGGCGGCAACTTGGCCTTCCAGACTGTCGGGCCACCCTGTTGACCGGTCTTTTCTTCCTGTCGCACCGACCATTCGGCGATGCTCCCTGACCTAGTATTACAACGACAGTTCACGGAGGGATGTTCCGCGCCGCCCTCCGGGCGTCTCGGCGTTTGGCGTGAGAGCGGCTGGCCCGATGGTTGCGTAACTGCTCCGCCTCCAGCAACCGCAGCAACTCCTCAGCACCCAACCGCTCCCGGGGCAGCATCTCGCGCACCACACGGTACACCTGCGGCCTGCTGACCCGGGGCATCTTTTTCCCCCCAAGCCTGTTGCAGGCTCAACAGGAAGGCCCCCGCCACCAGGCACAGCGCAATGTGATGATGCCAGCCCGCCCAGGTGCGGGTCTCGTACTCGTCCAGCCCCACGTCGCTCTTCTCCGTCTCGAACTCCGTCTCGATGCGCCACCTGGAACCGCCCACGTAGGCCAGCGTCTCCAGAGGAGTGTCCCCGGGAGCGTTGGACAGGTAGTAGCGGGGCTCGCTGCCGTCCAGGTTCCGGCGCCAGATGGCCCAGTGGATTTCGCCAGGCCTCCGCCGGCTGGTTGGCCGCACCCTTTGGGCACTGAACATATAAGTCCGCGGCCCCTGGGAACCCTGGGCCACCGTTATCTCCCGCCAGGCATCCTCCGGCAATTCAGCACCGCGCTCCGCCAGGGTGCGCCGCTGCCCGCTCCGCAGCCTGGGCTTGCGGGGACGCCCGAATCCCTGGTATGCCGGGCTGGTCCACTCGGGATCCACCGGCCAAAAAGTGAAGTTCCCCGGAACGTCCAGGACGTAACGCAGCCCCAAGGCCGCCAAGCCGTCCCGGAAGGACGGCGACATCCCGAAGGCGTCGTCCCCGGCCACCCATCCCGCCCTCAGATGGCCCCGCGCCAAGGCCCGCTGCAGCAGTTCCAGGGCCAACTCCGTCTTCGACCGGTACCGGCGCTTATCCTCCGGAACCCCAGCCGCCGCACAGCGGGCATCGTCCGATGTCCAACTCTCCGGCAGGTAGAGCCCCTGGTCCACCAGCGCCCGGCCCAAGGGACTGACATACGCCAAGAACATCCCTGCCTGGCAGTTGGCCACCTTGCCCAACCTGCCACAGTACTGCCGGGCCACCCCCGCCGACTTCAGCCCCTGCTTGGGGAAGTCGCTGCCGTCCAGCACCCACACCGCCTCAGAATGTCCCAGCCGGGGCGCCAGATACTCCTGGAGGCGTCCCATCACCGCGTCGTCATCCCAGGGGGCGGCGGTGAGGAAGCGCTGCATGGCCCGGGCCGGGACCCCCACTGATTCGGAGAGATTCTCGGCGTTGCACCGGTCCTGAGACTGCACCAGGAGGGCCCGGAGATAGTTCCGGCTGTGGTCCCGCGACTCCCTGCGCCCGAACAGCGGAGCGAAGAAGGAATGAAACTCGCCAAAGGCCTCGTACACCCGCTCAAATGCCGCCGCATCCATCTCCCAACCCCACCTTCCAAGCCTCCCTCAGCTAGCTGGTCACTTTATCACACCAACTGTCGTTGTAATACTAGCAGCCTGTCTGAGGATTGAGTGACTGGATTTGCGGGTCAGCTGAGATCAGCAGGCACCGACAACTATTCCCGCCGGCGGGAAATGCGGACCGGCTGACAGGCGCTGGAATATCGCACCGGACCGGTACCAGGATGACTGCTTGATGTTCCTGGCGTGGCCACTGCCCCGTGCCTTGCCTGGCAGGCTGCCCCCAAAGCGGAACAGCTTCAGCAGGTTGTGGCCGGTGCAGATGAGCAGCCACTCCCGGTTGACCTTCTCCAAGCCCCGCAGCAGGAACTGCCGGAAGCCCCGGCCCTGCTTGATCTGCCCGAACACCGGCTCCACCGTCTCCTTGCGTAGGCCGTAGCGCTGCCTCCCACGTTTCGTCCGCAGCTTGCGTCGCATCCGGTCCCGGTCCGACAGTCCCTTGGGTATGCGGCCCCGGGGAGCCGGCGGCACTGCTGTGCCGTGGCGGGTCTTGTCCGGCGCGATGAATGGGTCGACGCCCAAGGCGCTCAGGCCGTCAACCGACTTCGCCGAGTAGTAGCCTGCGTCGGCGGACATCTCCTTGGGGACTGTGCCGGTGTTAGCAATGGTTTCCTCAAGCATGGCCACGGCTTGGTTCTTGTCCGTGGCTTGGTTGGTCGCCTTTGTCGCTACTATCACCTGGTGGGCGCTGTCCACCACCGCCTGACAGTTGTAGGATTGCTGGAAGTCCCGCCCGTCCGGACTTGGCATGATCCGGGACTCGGCGTCGGTGAAGTTCCGCTGCGCCTTCTCATCAGGCACCCCGGGATGATTGCGTCCCTCTGACTTGGCCTGCTCCGCCGACTCCCGGGCCTCGGCCTCCAGCGCCGCCTTGGCCTCTCGTATCTTCCTCAGCCGTCCCTCCCGGAAGGCCAACTCCTCCGGCAGTTCATCCCCACGCTTATCCCTCCCGTACCTGCGGTCCTCCTCGTCGTCCACCTCCTCGTCGTCCACCTCCCCGGCCCGCCGCAGCAACTCAGCCACCTCGGCCGCCAACTGCGCCTCCTTCTCCTTCATGCGCCGGTAGCTCATGGCCTTGTGCTTCGATGCGTTGGCCCTCACCTTGGTGCCGTCCAGCGCCACGTGGCCCAGCTTGACCAGCCCCGCCCGCTGGCAGAGGGCCAGCACCTGCAGGAATAGATTGCCCAGCGCTGCCAGGTGGTCCTTGCGAAAGTCGGAGATGGTGCGGAAGTCCGGAGTGTTGTTGGCCGCCAGCACCCGGAAGGCGATGTCCTCGTGCAGCCTCCGCGCGATGTGCCGGGAGGACGCCATCCCGGTGCAGTAGCCGTAGAGCAGCACCTTGACCATCATCCTGGGATGATAGGGAGGGCCGCCCCGCTGCTCCTCGTAGCGGGCGGTGATCCCCGAGAGGTCCAGCTGGTCCACGACGTCGGAGATGAAGTAGGCCAGGTGGTCCGGAGGCAGCCACTCCTGCAGGGCTGCAGGCAGCAGCAACTGCTGGTCGGGATCGTAGGGACGGAAGGTCTTGCCCATCGAGAACTCCGCACACTGAATGCTCCTCTCATCATACCCATAATGGCTCATCAACGGCGTTTCTCGGACGGGCTGCTAGTATTACAACGACAGTTTGCGGAAAAGGCCGGCTGACGCTGCGTGTCTGACTCCGAGCCAGGTACTGTGGGAGGGTTGCCGCAGGTGGCCGCTAAATTCAATTCCACCTCAAGAATCACGCCGTTGGATTAACCGTCGTTGTAATACTAGCAGACACGATTGCATTCCGGGGGAAGTATGCCAGTTGTTGCTGTTCCGGCCGCAGGACACGTTATTCGTGGTAGTTCCTTATTGCTAGGAGATACGTGGATAGCAAGGAGTAGGCTTCAGTTATCCATTGAGTGTCAAGGTGCCGCCTCCGGGCCGCGACTATGATGTAGAGGATTGATATGGTAGAGATAGCAACCTCCTGCTTACTTTGACAGCGCAAACTTACAATTGTAATATACAAACATTACAACATTGGAGCTGCATATGTATTTCACGGTTGCCGAATTGGCTATCGCTGTAAGTAGGAGCGAGAACTATGTCCGTCAGCATATCCATCGGAAACATCTGACCGCCCTGAAGCTCGGTCGAAACGTGGCAGTGGCACAAGATGAGGCAGCACGCTGGGCGCTAGAACAAGGATTGACCCTTGTTCTACCGGCACGTGCTTCGGTAGCCCCTAGAGGCGTGGAAGATAGAATCGCCAGGATGACGGTGTTGACATGGCATCCGAAAGATGCGCGACCGGTTAATCTATTCACGCATATACGCCACCGTCAAAGAAAGTCGTTAGGGCCATGGGCCAACGAATCAGATGGGACGTGGCATAGCGAGAAAATTCTCACCGAGGCTACCGGCGAATCAGAAGGCTTCTATTTTCATTCTATGGACGCTCCACTAGTACTACAACGACGGCTTTAGGGTGGTGGTTCCAGCCTGACTTTGCGGCGGGCGGAGCGGCGTCTCTCGTGGGAGCGGCTCGCCCGCTCGTTGCGTAGCTGCTCCGCCTCCAGCAATCGCAGCAACTCGTCCGGCCCGAACCGCTGCCGGGGCAGCATCTCACGCACCACCCGGTACACCTGCGGCCGGGTGATCCGGGGCATCTTTTTCCCCCCAATCCTGCTGCAAGCTCAGCAGGAACGCTCCGCCCAGCAGGCACAGGGCTATGTGGTGATGCCAGCCAGCCCAACTCCGGGTCTCGTATTCGTCCAGCCCCACGTCGCCCTTTTCAGTCTCGAACTCCGTTTCGATGTACCACCTGGAACCTCCCACGTATGCCAGAGTCTCCAGAGTTGTGTCCTCAGGAGCGTTGGACAGGTAGTAGCGGGGCTCGCTGCCGTCCAAGTTCCGGCGGTAGACAGCCCACATCTCCTCGCCGGGCTTGCGCCTCTTGGTAGCCCGCACCCGCTGAGCGCTGAACATATAGGTTCTCGGCCCCTGGGATCCCTGGGCCACCGTTATCTCCCGCCAATCCTCAGAAGGCAACTCATCACTGCGCTGCTCCATGGTCCGGCGCTGCCCGTCCCTCAGCCTGGGTTTGCGGGGACCCCCACGCCCCTGATATTCCGGACTGGTCCAAGCCAACTCCAAGGGCCAGACCGTGGTGCTGCCCGGAACATCCAGCACGTAGCGCATCCCCAAGGCCGCCAAGGCGTCCCGGAAGGGCGGCGACATCCCGAAGGCGTCGTCTCCGGCAACCCACCCGGCTCTGAGGTGGCCCAGTTGTAAGGCCCGCTCCAGCATCTCCAAGGCCAACTCAGTCTTCGAGCGGTACTGACGCCTCCCCTCCGGCACACCCGCCGCCGCACAACGGCCCGGATCCGAAGTCCAACTCTTGGGCAGATACAGCCGTTTGTCCACCAGCGCCCGGCCCAGTGGGCTGACGTAGGCCAGGAACATCCCGGCCTGGCAGTTGGCTACCTTGCCCCGCCTGCCGCAGTACTGCCGGGCCACTCCTGCCGATTTCCGGCCCTGCTTGGGGAAGTCGCTGCCGTCGAACACCCACACGGCCTCGGGATGCCCCAGTCTGGGGGCCAGGTATTCCTGCAACCGCCCTGTGACTGTGTCATCGGACCACCGGGCTTCGGTGAGAAAGCGCTGCATCGCACGGGCGGAGACGCCCACCGATTCGGAGAGATTCTCGGCGTTGCGCCGCTCTTGGGCCTGCACCAGCAGGGCCTGAAGATAGTTCCGGCTGTGCTCCCGCCACTGCTTGCGGCCGAAAGATGCCGAAAAGAAAGCATGAAATCCCTGGAAACTGTCGTAGACCCGCTTGAAACTCGCCGCATCCATCACACATACCGCCCACCATCATCTGGCCACCTATCCTACCAGACAACCCGTCGTTGTAGTACTAGAACACTGCCAGGAGCTCGTAGAACAGATTTTGGATAAAGGGGCTTTGGAGACCAACGGCATCGAGGTTGACTACGCACTCGAGCATGATCCGCGCGTTCACTGGGCCTATCGGTATGAGGGCACGGACCCTGACATCTCATTTCGCAGCCCGTTCTCCAATCACAGTGCAGAGATAACTGAATACTGGAGTTTCGCAGCGGAGGCTAGGGACCGCTGGTTGGCTGTTGTGGGATTGCAACCGGTCCACTTGAAACCTCTACTAGATGGGTTGGGCTTTCCGCTCGACCGACTTTCGGACCGAGTCGGGAATCTCACAATTTCGGGCGCGGCGGATGCCATCGACTGTGACCTGACAGCAACCAACAACGGAACATTGATACTAAGCGTGAACGGGGGCAACCTCCTGCCTGATAGCTACACTGCCACTATCTGGGCCGGCCATAGCGGCGATTATTTAGTAAGGCGAAGCGTGGCCATAACGCGTAACGAGACGTTGATAGATCTCCAGTCGAATGTCGACCACATCGGCTTTGCGCTATACCGGACCATGGATGGACAGTGTATCGATTTTATGGACGAGTATCTATTCATGGAAATCAATATCGGCATGCACATTGAAACGGGCCCGACGCTGCAGTTACGTGACAGTCAGCGCAATACTATACACCGGGTTAATCCATGGAAGTCACGGTCCACTATTAACATCGGATTAGACGGGAACAGTGATGCGCTTTATAAGACCATTCGCCAGGAGGTTCTCGGCCGCAAGATCTGGGAGAGAGAGGCCGCGGCACGTCAGGCAGGTACTTTGGAGCGCTTCGGACCAAGCCAGTTTGAAGAGGCGGTTCAGTATTTCCTTGGTCTCCTGAGTCGGCACAGCCATCCGGATGGGCCAATCTACCTCGCTGACCCTTATTTCATGCGCCGCGATTCTGGAGTCGAAGGGGACCAACTCTATCTTGGCATATTCGGCGCTACGGTTGGCAGGCCACTGCGAATCCTTTGTGGAAGGCACGAGGACCAGCGTCGATGGTGGTCAAACTACCCTGGTGTCCTTACCAACCACTCCACCGTTCGGTCATTCCTTACGCCAGAGGACAGGCCCGCGTTTCATGACCGTTACCTGATCACTCCCGAAAGGGAGATACTCATCACCCACTCCCTGAATGGTTGGCGGCCAGATGGAGTCACTTTTGCCAGTCTCCCATACGGAGTGTATCGTGCCGAAGCGGAAAAGTTGTGGTCAATGGATATTGGGGTTACGGGCGAAAATATACGCGTTAGTGAGGTCAACTGATGGTCAGCAACAGTGATTCCGGGTTCTCGCTGCCTGCAGAAGCAAGACCTGTTATCTGGCGGATCTTTGGCAATGGTGAGTCACCACTGACGCCTATGACGACCAGGGACCTGATAGACCCGGTGATCCGCAAACGAGTTTCTGCACACCACCGGGATCAAGCTATCGCCGAGATCTATGGGTGGTTCGAATCTGACGGAGATCAGAGCCGGCTAAGGGATGATATGCGGGAACAAGTGGCGGACCTGATCTTGCATGGGGTCGGCGACGCCCTTTCGGCCCCGAACGGAATTAGGGAAAGCGAGACAGCTTTCTGGGCTGTCGGTTCCATCGATCCCGAGTTGGCGGCCTTCATTATTCCCTCCCTCTGGTCCCCCACGGATATCAACTCTTTTGTCCGTTATGCGGTTGAAACTCTGAAGATGCTCAGTAAAAAGGACTCAGTGCTCGACGCGAATCGCATTGAACGGATAGGGGTCAGCAATGCCGAGGTCTCTATAAACGAAGTGCCGCGCCAAAGAAGGCTGCAATCCCTCAGGGATCTGAACGATAACGACTGGTGGCTGTATTCCGGTGTAGGTAATGTGATCAAACTTTTGGTGAGATTGGATTCCGAACATTTCTATACCTTAGTCGATAGAATAGACCATCCGGTGATACAGGTGCGGGCGGCAAATTGCCTGATCGGTACACACAATAAGCTGGAAGATGAAAAGCCCTTTCAATGGGTAGCCGAAGGGGCATCCGATGCCCTTGTTGCGCTGGCGATCGTGCATACACTGAACAGCGTCAATAATCAGGATCGCAATTTCCCAAGGAGCGCCGACATGCAGGACACGGATGAGGTCCATGACTCCACCTCATCCTCTCCTCTTTCCGGTTTGGTTGACAGGCTTGCCTTGCTCGAACCCATCGCGAGCGCACGGTGGATTGTCGAACTGCTCAGCTACGGCCAGTTTGCACTGATCAGGCAGAGTGGCGGTGAAAAGCCGCATCGGGCCGAAGAGCTTGAGAAACTATGCTCGCGACTGCTGACACGCCTTGTTTGCCAGTATTGGTCTGACGATTTGATAGCTGAGCTTCGTGAAGGGTTGTATCTGACCCCGATGACCCCTCGAGCATTGCCCCTTGCTAACGTTGCTTGGGATATACGCGAAATGCAGCCTGCGCGGTCGTCCGAGATAGCTCAACTGATTCTGGAGACATTGGACGACTACGATGCGCGCTCCTACGCATTGAGCAACTGGCAAGACCATGATTGGCTAACTGGCCTCGCAACTGCGCTTGTGCTCTCTTGCGACACTCTCGATTTGCCGGAATGGGTGTCGACACAGTGCCGATCGTTGCCATTGAGTGTATGGGATGCTGAACAAAATTTGGGGAGCTTCTCAACTGCTGAACGGGCAGCCCAATTTCGGTTCCTGGTCGCGTTCTACGCTTTTCAAATGTTAGCGGCACACGGACGCGCCCACCATCCTAGTACAGTTTGCTCTTTGGCCGAGAAACTGTGGGCCCACTGCCAGTTTGCCGCGAAGCATGTCTTCATATTACCCGAAGACTCGGTCGCAACAGAGTACGCTGCCCGCATAGCAGTTATGTTTGGCGAACCCAGTGAAGTTTGGATATTGGAACAGGCCAGGAATCCAGGGGTCGATCCTCGTACACTGTGGGCACTGGTAGATCAGCGCCTGCTAAATACACCTCCGGTTACCGGGTCGACTTCGCATCACGAAGAGATGGTCGCCGCAGAACTCCTTCGTATCGCCAGAGGTCGCTTTCCCAATATAAGGAGATTCGGCCTTGCTGATCTACACTACCTTGCCAAGCTATGGCTGTCCCTGGATGCGGCGGATGCGGCTGAGGAGACCGCGATGGCTATCATGTCATTCCGTCAGCCCTTGCTAACAAGAGAAGACAAGATATTAGCCCTAAAGCTACTCGCCTTCGCGACCAGTAAGCGAAGGACGGCGACGACTTCGAGAAATGGAATAATGGCGATTTACAGTCATCTATGGCCCTCCTCTCACACGTCTGCGCAAGAAGGCGTGGAGCGTCAGGAAATCGACAATCTGCTGAAATAACCGGTTTCAAGGCCAGAAAAATCTGCCGCCGCCCTTCATACGCATATCCTTCAACAGCCTGTAAGCGGCGTGGAACTGCCGGCGCTGATGACCGCCAGCCTGTAGAAGAACTACAGGATGCCGCCCCGTTAGACCGAGCCCCAGGCAGCCGACAGGGGCGCGGTGGCCAGGTATAACCAGGAAGGCCAGAACTAAGAAACTATCTCAAAAGGTAGATGAACTGATGGGACGGGGAATTCGGCATGGGTTAGGATAGGGAAAAGTGCGGGGGGTGGACGATGGGAAAGGACGAAACTCTGGCGACGATTTGGGAGATTCCCGACCATCTCTGGGAGCAGATTCACCCGGTGATCCTGGATCTGGACCCGCCCCAGGGTACGGGGCGCAAACGCGCCGACCCCAGGCGGATGCTGGACGGCATCATCTTCCGGATGCGCAGTGGCTGTCAGTGGAACCGTCTGCCTCGGGAACTGGGAGACGACAGCACTATCCACCGGACCTTCCAGCGCTGGGTGGAGCTTGGAGTGCTGGAGGGCATCTGGGCTGTTCTGGTGGAGGGCTGCGAGGAACTGGGCGGAGTGGACTGGGAATGGCAGTCGGCGGACTGCTCCATGGGCAAGGCCCGTTCGGGGGGGGGCGCCATTGGACGCAACCCCACCGACCGGGGCAAAGCTGGGAGCAAGAAGAGCATCCTGGTCGACGCGGCGGGCGGACCCCTGAGCGTGGCGGTGGCTGGAGCCAACGTCCATGATACGAAACTCTTGAGGCCGACCCTGGAGAGCATCGTAGTGGCGCGCCCGGAAGGCACCCAGAACCTGTGCTTGGACAAAGGGTATGACAATCCCACCGGCCACGGAACCGTTGCTGCTTTCCAATACTGTCCGCACATCCGGCGCATTGGGGAGGAGAAGCTGGACCGATGGGGAGAGAAGACCTTTCCCGCCCGCCGGTGGGTGGTGGAGCGCACCTTAAGCTGGCTGTCCAAGTGCCGGGCGATACTGGTGCGCTACGACAAGAAGGCATCCAACTACGTGGGCCTCATCCAGTTGGCGTGCGCTCTGCTCTGGTACCGCCGTCAGCACCGACTACTGTTTTGAGATAGTTTCTAATACTACAGTTGCAGTTAATGATGACGTAAAATTGCGGCAGTTGAGTGTTGGTGAGGTGAGGGTTTGTCAAGGTATGGGGATGAGGTGGCGGAAGTGGCCCGTTGGGCCGAGGGCATCGATCAGGTACACCAGTGCATCGGGGGACGGTTCCGGAGGCCAGAGCCCCGCCGCCGGGCGCTGGATTATCTGCGGGGACTGCTAAGTCCGGTGGAGCGCAAGAACGGCTGGCAACTGGCAGAGCAGGCGGGCGACGCCACTCCCTATGGGGTGCAGCGCTTGCTGTCCACCTACCAATGGGACGCCGGCTTGGTCCGTGATGACCTGAAGAGCTACGTAATGGAGCACTTGGGAGACGCTGAGGCAGTCTTGGTGGTGGACGAGACCGGGTTTCTCAAGAAGGGGGACAAGTCGGTTGGGGTGCAGCGGCAGTACAGCGGCACAGCGGGTCGGATCGAGAACTCTCAGGTTGGGGTATTCCTGGCCTATGCCAGCGACAAGGGAAGGACCCTGCTGGACCGGGAGTTGTACCTGCCACAGGTGTGGGCGGAGGACTGGGAACGGCGGCGGGAGGCCGGAGTACCGGCAGATGTTGGCTTTCAGACCAAGCCCCGGCTGGCGCAGCGCATGCTGGAGCGGGCGTTGGAATCAGGAGCCCCCTTCCGCTGGGTTGCCGGGGATGAGGTCTATGGCAATGACCGCAACCTGAGGTTGTGGCTGGAGCATCAGGGAATACCACATGTGCTGGCCATCAAGAGGAGCGAGAGGCTGTGGGCTTTGACGGAAAAGGGTCCGCGTCAGGTGCGGGCGGACCGCCTGGCGGAGCAGGTTGACGAAACAGGCTGGGTCAGATGCAGCACCGGCGATGGCGCCAAGGGTCCCCGGATGTACGACTGGACTGCCGTGGAGATAAGGCCCATGCGGGAGCCGGGCAAAGGCCATTGGCTGCTGGTCCGGCGCAGCGTGGCCAAGCCGGAGGAGTTGGCTTACTACGTGTGCTACGGCCCGGCGGGGACGGCTCTGGAGGAACTTGCGAGGGTGGCCGGAACCCGGTGGGCCATAGAGGAATGCTTTGAGGAAGCCAAGGGCCAGGTGGGGCTGGACCAGTACGAGGTGCGCCGGTGGGACGGCTGGTACCGGCACATCACCCTGGCGATGCTGGCGCAGGCGTATCTGGCGGTGATCCGGCATCAGGCGATGGAACAGGGAGAAAAGGGGGCTGCTACGGTCCCGATGAAGAGCTGATTCCCCTGACGCTGCCTGAGGTGCGCCGGCTGCTCACCCGCCTGGTATGGACGGAGAATCATCCCACTGAGCTTGTTCTGCTATGGTCTCTGTGGAGACGGCACCATCAGGCACAGGCACGGCGATGCCACTACCGGCGACGGCTATCACTGCTGGATTCAATAGTGCAACTGTAGTACTAACTACTAACGCATGTGTATAGATAGTGGCGCGAAAGTCGGGATTCTACACACAAACAAACAAACACACTCGCTATTGGCCAGCGAGGGAGGGTTTTGAATCCTGATCATGTCAACGCAGTCGAGGCCTTCACGTGGAAATGGCGGACAAAGTCAAGGACGCAAACCTACGTCGCACCGAGGTTGGTTCGAAGCACGAGTGCCGGCCACTGCTCCTTGGTTCAGGGATAAACGAAGGCTCGAGGGCACCTCTAGGCCCGATGGCGTTTGAGGAGTTGTTGTTAGCTGAATGTTACGAGCCACTACGATAGGGACTCGCCCCGGCGAAAAACACCCGTTTTCCGCCACTGGCGGAAATGCTGACAGTCCGGCCTTGTGGAGGGGTGGCGGAAAAGGTATCGTTATTTCCGGCAGCCTTCGGGAGGAGGTATCGAGAATGGCAGAGAGAGAATGCCGAACCTGCGCCGGCCGCATTGTGGCTAAGGGCATGTGGCCAGGTTTCCGAGGCCGAAAGCAGAGACGCACATCCCCTGTGTTGAACAGCTCCGAGGCGCAGCCTCGGTTGATCGGGTGACCGGCGATGGCGACCTATGGCTATATCCGCACCAGCAAAGCCCACGACGTAGAGCGACCTGGTATGAATCCCGAAACACAGCGCCGCGACCTGATCGCGGATGGCGTCCCAGAGCGCAACATCCACGCCGACATCGATGCTTCCGGAGCTGCGGGTGTTGCGACCCGCAATGGTTGGAGGGCACTGGACACGCGATTGCAGCGGGGCGACACCTTGGTTGTGGCGGCCTTGGACCGCGTCGGTCGGCGGGCGCTCGATGTCATGGGCACCATCTACGACCTGGTGAACCGGGGCATCCGGTTGCGGAGTCGGGCCGACAATGAGGAGTGGGCCAAGGGCCTGGATGCTGACCCTGAGAGCGTGGAGTGGATGACTGCAGTCCTGATTGCCCAGGTCTGCGCGTTCTCGGCCCAGCTCGAGCGTCAGTCCATCGCCCGGAGGACCCGGGCCGGCCTGGACCGCGCCCGGGCCGAGGGCAAGCGGTTGGGCCGCCCGCCCCGCCTGGACGATGAGCAGATGTCAGCGATTCATCAGGACCTTGCCGCAAAGATGACCATGGCAGCGATCGGCAGGAAATACGGGATTCCCAGAACTACTCTCCGCGACAACCTTGCAAGGGCCAACGGGCAATCGCAATAGCGAATTCGTTCCCATCCCGGAGATCTTTTAACCCAAACCAAAGCCAAAGTTGACGCGGGACAGAGGCCTTTGAAGTTTCGTTTGCTTGTAGCGTAAGGAAGCCGGTAAGCACGACCACCTAGAAACCTAGCCGGAAAGCCAATTCCATTGAGATCGTCGATTTTTAAGCGTCGAATGTCGCCGGTATGGCGGTATGCCTGACGTATACCGTCTGCCACTATACCGTATAGTACTGAAATACGTCTCTCGCGCGTAGCGCGAAACCTCGCCAAGAGCTTTCCGGCCAGACTCTGCTAGTATTACAACGACAGTTCACGGAGGGATGTTCCGAGACGCCCGGAGGGCGGCGCGGCGTTTGGCGTGAGAGCGGCTGGCCCGATGGTTGCGTAACTGCTCCGCCTCCAGCAACCGCAGCAACTCCTCAGCACCCAACCGCTCCCGGGGCAGCATCTCGCGCACCACACGGTACACCTGCGGCCTGCTGACCCGGGGCATCTTTTTCCCCCCAAGCCTGTTGCAGGCTCAACAGGAAGGCCCCCGCCACCAGGCACAGCGCAATGTGATGATGCCAGCCCGCCCAGGTGCGGGTCTCGTACTCGTCCAGCCCCACGTCGCTCTTCTCCGTCTCGAACTCCGTCTCGATGCGCCACCTGGAACCGCCCACGTAGGCCAGCGTCTCCAGAGGAGTGTCCCCGGGAGCGTTGGACAGGTAGTAGCGGGGCTCGCTGCCGTCCAGGTTCCGGCGCCAGATGGCCCAGTGGATTTCGCCAGGCCTCCGCCGGCTGGTTGGCCGCACCCTTTGGGCACTGAACATATAAGTCCGCGGCCCCTGGGAACCCTGGGCCACCGTTATCTCCCGCCAGGCATCCTCCGGCAATTCAGCACCGCGCTCCGCCAGGGTGCGTCGCTGCCCGCTCCGCAGCCTGGGCTTGCGGGGACGCCCGAATCCCTGGTATGCCGGGCTGGTCCACTCGGGATCCACCGGCCAAAAAGTGAAGTTCCCCGGAACGTCCAGGACGTAACGCAGCCCCAAGGCCGCCAAGCCGTCCCGGAAGGACGGCGACATCCCGAAGGCGTCGTCCCCGGCCACCCATCCCGCCCTCAGATGGCCCCGCGCCAAGGCCCGCTGCAGCAGTTCCAGGGCCAACTCCGTCTTCGACCGGTACCGGCGCTTATCCTCCGGAACCCCAGCCGCCGCACAGCGGGCATCGTCCGATGTCCAACTCTCCGGCAGGCAGAGCCCCTGGTCCACCAGCGCCCGGCCCAAGGGACTGACATACGCCAAGAACATCCCTGCCTGGCAGTTGGCCACCTTGCCCAACCTGCCACAGTACTGCCGGGCCACCCCCGCCGACTTCAGCCCCTGCTTGGGGAAGTCGCTGCCGTCCAGCACCCACACCGCCTCAGAATGTCCCAGCCGGGGCGCCAGATACTCCTGGAGGCGTCCCATCACCGCGTCGTCATCCCAGGGGGCGGCGGTGAGGAAGCGCTGCATGGCCCGGGCCGGGACCCCCACTGATTCGGAGAGATTCTCGGCGTTGCGCCGGTCCTGAGACTGCACCAGGAGGGCCCGGAGATAGTTCCGGCTGTGGTCCCGCGACTCCCTGCGCCCGAACAGCGGAGCGAAGAAGGAATGAAACTCGCCAAAGGCCTCGTACACCCGCTCAAATGCCGCCGCATCCATCTCCCAACCCCACCTTCCAAGCCTCCCTCAGCTAGCTGGTCACTCTATCACACCAACTGTCGTTGTAATACTAGTGCAGGCCTGGGAAGCCGCGGTCGAAAGCACCCTAGAGGACGGGCTGCTCACCCTGGACGAGGAGAATGCCCTCAACAGGTACGCCGACCACTTCGGGTTGGGCAAGGACCAACTGAACCGGAACGGTGTCCAGTCCAGCATGGTCAAGTCCGCCGTCATCCGGGACATCGCCGAGGGATTCGTCCCCCAGCGCCAGACCATCGCCGACAGGGTCCCGTTCAACCTCATGAAATCGGAGTCTTTGGTCTGGGTCATGCAGGACGTCGACTACCTCGAGACCCTGGTGAGGCGGGAAAGAAGGGAGAATTCCCACGGACTCAGCGTCCGGGTCGCAAGGGGGTTGTACTACCGGCCGAGCACCTTTCGGAGCAGGGCCGTTGAGTGGGAGGAGACCGTCCACGCCGACACCGGGCTCCTTGGGTTCACGACCAAGCACATCTACTTCCCCGGGGGGAAGAAGAGGTTTCGGGTCAGGTACGACAAGATAGTAGACTTCGAGCCCTTCGAAGACGGGTTCGGGATAATGCGGGACGTCCAGACCGCAAAGCCGCAGGCATTCAAGACCGGAGATGGGTGGTTCGCCTACAACTTGGCGGTCAACCTAAACCAAAGCCGAGGTGGGATGTGCATATGGCTGGTGGTGAGGACCGGGATGCGGGTTAAGCAGGAACCCCTCTGCTCTTGATTGCAGGATGGTCCGGCAGCGCCGCTTGACCTCCTCTTTCCGGCAGGCCAGCCCCTCGAGGAAGTTGCCGACTTTCTCCTGCACCAGCGTCTTGGTCCCCAGACACAGGTTTCCCGTGGCCTCCTCTCTCGCCCAGCCCCAGACCGCCTCATCAGCATTGAAGTCCGGACTGTAACCCGGCAGGTTCATCAGCCGCAGCCCCAAGCCCGGCGTCTGGAGATATTCACGCACCGCCTCGCCCCGGTGGGCCGGCGCGTTGTCCCAGATCACGTTCAGCCGACCGCTCTGCCTCCCCCGCAACTGCCTCAGGAAAGCTGCCGAGGTTTCGCTGTTGCTGTTCCCCTCCAGTTCCATCCATTCCACCTCGCCGGTCTCCAAGCACACCGCCGAATAGTAGCTGGCCTTCTCGCCGTAGCGCGGGCTGGTCGAGTCCACCAAGGCCGGCTCTCCCCGCAGCACCCACTTGCCCCGCAACTCGGCGTCGGCACGGAAATGGGCCTCGTCAGCGAAGAATATCCTCTCTCCGGACTCCTGAGCCTGAGACGCCATGGCGGCGTACTCTGCCACGAAGGCCTCCCGCTTGGCCTCATCCGCCTTGAGCAGCCGTTTCTTGGGGCGCTGGAACGCGAACCCCAAGCGGTGCAGATAATCCAGGCAAGTGCTGCGGCTCAGTGAAACGGCGAAGCGCTCCGAGAGGAACTGACGAACCACCCTCCAGTTCCAGTTGGCCAGTGCTATGCCCGCCGTTGCCGGGGTCCTCTGCACCGCAGCCTGCAACTCCGCCTGCTGTTCCTCGCCGAGGGCGGGGGGGAACCACCGGACTGCTCGAAGATCAGGGCCGCCGGACCTCCCTCGCTGAAGGCGGTGGCCCATCTGCCGCTGGTGTGAGCATCCCGGCCCAGTGCCTCGGCGGTGGCCGAGGCGGGTCAGGTCCCGGCACAGGAGCCACAGAGCGTGCCACCGTTCTCTCTCCCGGGGCGTCGGCGCCAAGTACATCCTGCTGCGCACACCAGCCACGTCCAACTGCCACCGCTCCAACTCCGGCCTTATACCCCTCATACCCAGCACCATCTCCACTCAGTCTGCTCCAGATCCTGCAGCTATACATCCCTGATTCCAGCCGACGTATATGCAGGTTTCACCTCGGCTTTGGTTTAGTAGTCTGCCGCTATTGTATTGACGGGTAGAGGGACTTGAGCTTGATACGGGCTTCCTGAGTGGTGAAGCGCCAGTCCACTCGAATCGCCTCCCGGTTGCGTTGCTCCTGCCATGCTCCGGTTTCCTGTGCCAGAACTCCCTGGCTGGGTATCCGGCGGTCCAGGGACTGCCGCGCCAGCACCCCCAGTTCTATCTCGGCTATATTCAGCCAACTCCCGTGCTTCGGCGTGTAGTGTATCTCCAGCCGTTCGCCGATGCGCCGCGCCTCCGCCGGCTCGAAGGCCTCGTACAGGGACGACGGGTGGTGGGTGTTGAGGTTGTCCATCACCAGCACTATCCGCTCCTTGTTGGGGTAGTCCTCATCCACCAGTTTCCGCACCACCTCCGCCCAGTCGGTCCTGGTGCGCCGGTCCGTAACCTCCACCCGCCGCCATCCCTCCAAGGGTGCGAACAGCATGAACAGGTTGCTCACCCCGTTTCGCTGGTACTCGTAATCGTAGGCCCTGGCTGCCCCGGGCCGCGGCGGGAGGGGCGTACGGGTCTCCTGCACCAGTTGCTTGCTGGTCTCGTCCAAGCACACCAGGACCTCATTGTCCTGGTACTCACGATGATAGACCTCCAGCACGTCCTCCATGGCGCACACGAATTCGGCGCTGCCCTGGGGCGGTAGGCACCAGCACTGCTTCAGCCAGGGCTTGAGTTCGTTTTTTTCAGAGTCCGGCGCACCGTCTCCGGGCTGATGCTGTCCACTAACTCCCGCTCCACCAATCCGTCGGCCAGCATCTGCATGGTCCAACTGACCCGTCCCTCCGGCGGCTGGGAGATGGCCATGGCAATCAGGTGGGCCTCACCTTGGCCATCGAGCTTCCTCTGACGGCGACGCAGTTGCTCCCTGCGTCCCAAGGCCGCGTCAACCCCCTCCTCCACGCACCGGCGGCGCACCCGCTCCACCGTGGCGGTGCCCACCTTGAGGGCCCGGGATATCTCCTGGTCCATCATTGGTTCGCCAGACTGGTTCTCATCGCTGAGCAGGAGGATGCGCGCGTGAGTCTGCTTATAGGCCGCAGCCCGGCCCCTAGATACCAATGCCTTCAGTTCCTCCTGCTCCTCCCCAGTCAGTCCCACACGGTATTTCTTGACCATCACATCCACCCCGCTTCACGATCCTCTTCCTTCGGCTCCGGTTTCCTGCATCTTACCAGCCATCATTTCAATGATGGTCGTATACTAGCCCGGATGTAGCGGCAGAGAGGGAGACCCCGCGCGATTACGAACTTGAAAACCGTAGAACTCGCCACGATAGGCCTCGTCAAGCCTAGTTAGCTACAAAACAAAGCTTCCTCAGTTCCAATTTGTCTTTAACGCAGCTTAGAGCAGCATTGAGCGTCGTGGAGAGGAATGGCAAAAGAATGGCAAGAATTTGCCATTCCGGCTCCTGATTTCCGATGAGCCTCAGCGGTTTCTTCGGTGCCGAGGAAACCTCTTTAAAGCTTGATGTATCTTTTGGAGCATCCCCCCTTCCTAGGTCAGATCCAAGGGAACTTGTAGAACCGCTAGAGAACCTCCACAGGATTTCTGAATAATGCGTGTAGCCCTGTCGACACAAATGCGGCATGCTCAACGGTCGGTTCTTCTGCCTTTCTCCGCTGCGGTCCTTCGCCCCCTGCTTTGACCACAGAAGTGCGCCAAATACCTCCTGCCCGGCTTTCGCTTTTCTCTCCAAACCAGACGGCCGTGATCCGACCTCCAGCCCAGCTTCTCCTCGGCTTTTACTTTTTCTGGTAACTCACGAAGTTTCGAAATTGCACCCTCAAATCAGTCTCACATAAGGGACCTAAGGGCTGTGACGCCTGCTGATAGTCGGCATAGAGGGCTCTCGCTGTTCCTTTGACTTTTACTTTCTGCGCATTTTTGGCATTCGCACAACCAATTATTCTTTCTCCCGGAATCAACTGATCAACGACAATAAGCCTTGCCGGCCCTGTTGCCTCCCCAGAGAATGTTACCGAAAAAGCAGCACTTGGGATCGTCACCAATCAGTGGCGTTCCCGTAGTTATGACGAGGTTAGATAGCGTTGTTTCGGAGGCAGCATAGACCCGCTTGATTACCATGGTGCCTCGCCACTGCTGCACTCTTCGCTGCAACGTTCGTAAATGAGCCCCGATGGAACGATCAGGTTGGGCAGCCTGCAGCCGCTCCGGCAGTGCCACTGCGCTGGCGCAATGGTCTTCCTGCAACCAACCCAGCACGTCGCACCACATTCCTTCAAACAGGTCCTTTCGAGTTTGCTAGGTGGGCATCGGTTGCGCCCGCGGTTTCCGGACGGCGCGCTCTTGTGTAAGCGGCGGCGATAAAGTGGGCCAGGTGGGCGGGCAGTCGCTGACAAACGGCGGTTGCAAACTGGACCGTCCGCTGCCATCCATAGGGTTGAAGTTGAGCCTATGGATGGTGCGATGGATGTACAGAGTGGAAGTGTATCTGCGGGTCCGCAGGGCGGTGATGGTGGAGGGGATGATCATCCGGGAGGAGGCGCGGGAGTTCGGGTTGCACCGGGACACGGTGCGCAAGTTGCTGGCCTATTCGGTGCCGCCGGGCTACCGGCGGCAGAGTGCGCCCCGGCGTCCCAACCCTTCGACAAGCTCAGGAGGAGCTCTTCACCGGCGTCATCGACCAGATCCTGGAAAAGGATCACAACGTCCCCAAGAAGCAGCGCCACAGCGCCAAGCGCATCTTCGAGCGGCTCAGAGACGAGTATGGGTTCGGCGGCGGATACACCACGGTCAAGGACTACGTAAGGGAGCATCGCCGCCAGACGCGGGAGATGTTCGTGCCGTTCTTCCATGCGCCGGGCCATGCCCAGTGCGACTTCGGCGAAGCCTTGGTGATCATAGGCGGAGTGCAGCAGAAGGCCCACTACCTCACCCTGGACCTGCCCCACAGCGACGGCTGTTTCGTCAAAGCATACCCGGCCGAGACCACCGAGGCCTTCCTGGATGGCCACGTTTCAGCCTTCGCGTTCCTGGGCGGAGTGCCCCAGAGCATCTTGTACGACAATACCAAGCTGGCGGTGGCCCGGATACTCGGAGACGGTAGGCGCAAGCGTACCCGGGCGTTCACGGAACTCCAGTCCCACTACCTGTTCGAGGACCGGTTCGGCCGTCCGGGCAAGGGCAACGATAAAGGCAAGGTGGAGGGCATGGTGGGCTACGTGCGCCGGAACTTTCTGGTGGCCATCCAGACCCTTGAGAGCTTTGAGACGCTCAATGGGCACCTGGAGAACGGCGCTGCCTGGAGCGGATGGACGCCATGCTCAGGGGCCACTCTGAGACCATCGGGCAGCGGATGGAGCGGGATCCGGATGCCCTGCTGCCATTACCGTCAGTGCCCTACGACGACGCCTGCGACCGGTAGGCAGGCCGGGTGAGTTCCCTGGTCCGGTACCGCACCAACGACTACTCGGTGCCGGTGGCCTACGGACACCGGGACGTCATTGTCAGGGGCTACGTGGATGAGGTGATCATCAGCTGCGGGTCGGAGATCCTCGCCCGGCACCCCCGCTCTTACGATCGGGACGACTTCGTGTACGACCCCATCCACTACCTGCCGCTGCTGGAGTAGAAGGCGGGCGCCCTGAACCAGGCGGCTCCCCTGCAGGGCTGGGACCTGCCAAAGGAGTTCGGCACACTGCGCTGGTTGCTGGAGTCCCGCATGGGCCGCAGGGGCAAAAGGGAGTATGTACAGGTGCTCAGGCTGCTGGAGGCCTTCTCCCGGCAGGAGGTGCATGCCGCGGTGAGAGACGCAATTCGGCTGGGAGCCCTCAGCTTTGACGCGGTGAAGCACCTGGTGCTGTGCCGGCTGGAGGGGCGGCCGCCCCGGCTGGATCTGGAGCTGTAATCCCTACCTGCCCCAGGTAATGGTGAGCACTACGTCCATACGAGACTATATGAGCCTTCTGTCAAGGAGGGCGGCATGACTGACAAGCCCACGCTGCTGCTGGAACACCACCTGAAGGAGCTCAGGCTGCCCAGCTTTCTCCGTGAGTACTCAAAAATGGCGGCCCAGTGCGCCGCCGAAAATGTGGACCACCCAAGCTATCTGCTCAGGCTGGCCGAACTGGAACTCATCGACCTCCACCAGCGGATGGTGGAGCGCCGGATCCGCACAGCGCGATTCCCAGCCGTAAAGAGTCTGGACACCCTCGACTTCCTGGCCATACCCTCAGTGAACAAGGTACTGGTGATGGAACTGGCCCGCTGCGAATACATCGAACGCCGTGAGAATGTCATCGCTGTCGGCAACAGCGGCACCGGCAAGACTCACATAGCCCTCGGTCTGGGCTTGGCTGCCTGCCAGCGGGGGATGTCCATGGGTTTCACCACCGCCGCAGGCCTCGTGCACGAACTGATGGAGGCCCGGGACGAGAGACGTCTGCTGAATTTACAGCGGCAACTCTCCCGCCTGAACCTGCTGATCATCGACGAACTGGGATTCGCGCCACTGTCCCGCACCGGGGCGGAACTGCTGTTCGAGGTCTTCAGCCAGCGCTACGAGCGGGGCTCTACCCTGGTCACCACCAACCTGCCCTTCGACGAATGGACCGAGGTATTTGGCTCAGAACGTCTCACCGGAGCGCTGCTGGACCGGCTCACCCACCACGTGCACATCCTGGAGATGAACGGAGAGAGCTACCGGCTGAAGTGCAGCCGCGGGAATCCCGTGCCCCAAGCTCCTGACGACCCAGGCGAGGAATAGCCTGCACCATCAACGCCCTCTCCTCCTGCTAGTGTAACGCCGCCACTCTGCCCGATTTACTCCCCGCCAGCCATCACGTCTGTGGTCCACCATTCCGCCGCCCCAGTGGCCCACCCTCTCACCGCCATTGACACTCCACCCCGCCCCTGAAATCAGCCCGGACGGTTTACCAGCCCTCAGGTGCGTCTGGAATCCTAGGCGATGTCAGTAGACTGATGATGGAGCGTAGGCTCCTAGCTACTGTAAAGATGACAAGCAACCTTGTGCCCGGTTTCAACAATCTGGTATGTGGGAACCTGTTCCGAACAATGAGCCATTGCGAAAGGACAACGAGGATGGAAGGCGCAGCCCGAGGGTGGGTTCAAGGGAGAGGGTACCTCCCCGGTCAGCACAATCTCTTCCCGCTGCTTCCGGGGATGGGCCGGTAACGACGCTGAGATAAGCGCCTTGGTGTAGGGATGCAGGGGGTTGGTAAAAAGCTCCTCCGGGGAGGCTTCTTCCACGATCTTACCCAGATACATGACCCCGATCTGATGGCTCATATAGCGGACCGTAGCCAGATTGTGAGCTATGAGCAGATAGGTCAGGTTGTAGGTCTGTTGCAACTGCTTGAGCAGGTTCAGTATCTGCGCCCGGATGGACACGTCCAACGCCGACACCGGTTCGTCCAACACCATCAGTTTGGGCCGGGTGGACAGGGCTCTTGCGATTGCGATGCGCTGGCGTTGGCCCCCGCTGAACTCGTGGGGATATCTTTGCGCATTGAACGGGTGCAACCCAACTACTTCCAATAGTTCACTGACCTGCGATTTGACCTCCTGACGGTCCACCCGCTGGTTAGTTATCACCGGCTCAGAGATTATAGAACCCACCCGCATCCGTGGATTCAGGGAGCTCCACGGGTCCTGAAAAACCGCCTTGGCGGATGCCCGGAATTCCCGTGTTTCCGCCCTGTTGAGGTGCTCCATCGATTTCCCCTGGAAGTAGGCCTCACCCTCGGTGGGGGGTTCCACCATCAATATCATGCGGGAGGTTGTGGTTTTTCCACAACCCGATTCCCCCACCAGGCTGTAGGTTTGCCCTTCAGGGATAGCAAAAGAGATACCATCCACCGCTTTTACCAACCCGACGGTCCTTTGCATGATAATCCCGCTGGTTACCGGGTAGTGTTTCTTTACTCCTTCCAGGCGGAGCAGTTCCCGTGTACCAACTCCATTCTCAGTCAGCGTCATGGTATCTCCAGCAGCGGGCTACCTGGCCCGTTCCGATCGAAAACGCAGGTGGATATTCGCTGCATTTGTCGAAGACATAAGGACAACGGGGGGCGAATGAGCATCCCTCGGGCAGGTTGTCCAGGGAAGGCGGCTGACCTTCGATGGACGGCAGCAGGTCTACGTTTGTGTCCAGGTCGGGCACCGACTGGATCAGGGCCTCGGTGTAAGGGTGGGCCGGATTGTCAAACAACTGCATCACATCGGCTTGCTCTACGATTTTTCCGGCGTACATCACCGCAACCCGGTCACACATCCGGGCAACTATACCGAAGTCATGGGTGATGAAAATGATCGCCGCTCCGGTCTGGGCCTGGATCTCCTTGAGCAGCCGCAGGTATTGAAGCTGGATGGTGGCATCAAGCGAAGTCGTAGGCTCATCGGCGATCAGCAAATTGGGAGAGCGGGAGATGGCGATGGCGCCCACCACTCTCTGGCGCATCCCGCCGCTCATCTGATGGGGAAAGGAGGCGATCCGAGCTTCGGGGGCTGGTATTCGCACCTTGGACAGGAGTTCGACCGCCTGGTCTCGGAGGCTGTTGCCGGAACGGCCCGGGTTCATCCGCAGACATTCCAGGATCTGATTGCCGATGTTGAACACCGGGTTAAGGGAAGTGAGGGGGTCCTGCATCACCATGCAAATGCCGCTGCCCCGGATCTCCCGCATCTCGCTGGCGCTCTTATCCAGCAGGTTTTCACCCTGGTAGAGAATGCGCCCTCCCACGATGCGGCCGGCCGGCTTGGGGACCAGCCCCAGGATGGACCAGGCGGTCATGCTCTTGCCGGAGCCGGACTCGCCAACGATGCCCAGCGTCTCGCCCTTTTGCAACTCGAAGCTTATCCCGTCAACCGCTTTGACTATGCCGCCGCGGGTAAAGAAGTAAGTCTGTAAATCCTCAACCTGGAGGACTGGTTCATCTTGCACGGCCCACTTTCCTTTATGCCCCAGACTATCGGGACTGTCGCAGTTTGGGGTCCATGGTGTCCCGCAGCCAGTCGCCGATGAAGTTAAAAGCGAGGACTACTATGGTGATGGCCAAACCAGGGAAGAGAGACAGCCACCACACATCTATGATGACCTCCTTGCCTTCGGCCACCATGATGCCCCAGGAAGACGCCCCGGGAGCAAGCCCCAGGCCCAGGTAGCTCAGGGCGGCTTCCAGCAGAATCACCTGCCCTACCAAGAGGCTGGTGATGACCATCAAGGTGTTGATCACATTGGGGAAAATGTGCCGTAATATCAGAATCGCGGGGCTGACACCGTCAATCCTGGCCAGGGTCACGAAGTCCTGGGTCTTGACCGCCAACACGTCTCCCCGGATCATCCGGGCGAACCTGGCCCACACGGTCAGCGCCACTGCCAAGATGATGACCCCAATTCCCGTTCCCAGGATGACCACGATAACCAGCGCCACCAGGATGGTTGGGAAGCCCAGGGCAGCATCGGCAATTCGCATGATTATGGTATCGGTCCATCCTCCCGCGTAGCCTGAGACCAGGCCCAGCATCGTCCCGACCACTCCCCCGGTTCCCAGGGCCACCAGGCTGATGAGCACCGTAGTACGAGCGCCGTATATGAGCCTGCTCAGCAGGTCCCGCCCCAAGGTATCGGTGCCCAGGAGGTGCTCGGAGGTTTCTCCCGGAGGGATCTTGCTTCCCAGGATGTTCAGTTTGTCCGTGTCATGGGGCGCCAGAAGGGGCGCGAAAATGGCGCACACCAGCAGCACGGCAAAAACGACAATCGGAACCCAGGGCAGCCGGTACTCCCGTAGCTGCCGGCGTATCTGCCGCCATCGGTCACCGCGCGTCAAAAGTATGTTTTCGGTAGTGGCCGTAGCAACCTCCCGCCAAGTCAGTGGCTAATCGAACCTGATTCTGGGGTCCGTGTATGCGTAAAGGATATCCACGATCAGGGCCGTCAAAAGGTAGAACAACGCGGAAGCGAGCACTGTAGCCTGGATTACCGGGAAGTCTCGATTGATCACCGCTTCCAGCAGCAGGCGCCCTACGCCGGGCCAAGCGAAGACCACCTCCACGATCACGGAGCCGTTCAGCAGTCCCGCCAGGCTGATCCCGCTAAATGTCAGCAGGGGAATCATGGCGTTTCTCAGGGCGTGCTTCCAGAGGATCAGGTTTTCCCTCAATCCCTTGACCCTGGTGAACTTGATAAACTCGCTGTCCAGGATCTCCAGCATACTGGATCGGGTCAGGCGCATCATTCCGGCCATAATGGGCCACGACAGCACGAAGGCCGGCAGGATGTAGTGGTCGGGGCCGCCCCGCCCGAAGGTGGGCAGCACCTTGAGGTAGGCCCCGAAAAACAGGACCGCCATAATGCCCACCCAGAACTGGGGCGCCGCCATGCCGACCACGGCATAGAACTTGGAAAGATAGTCGAAAACTGAGTTGGGTCGCACCGCCGCCAGCATGCCCAGGGGAACACCCAAGATGATGGCCAGCCCCATCCCCGCCACCGTCAGTTGCAGAGTGGCGGGGATCCGCTCGGCCAAGACCTCCAAAGCTGGGCGGTACTCCCGGACAGACTGGCCGAAGTCCAATTGGACGGCGTTCTTCATGAAAATCAGGTATTGTTCGGTCTTGGACTTGTCCAAGCCGAATCTTTCCCTCAACCTCTCGATACCCTCTTCGTCGGCAAGTTCCAAGGGCAGTAGCGCCAGGGCCGGGTCTCCGGTCAGGTGGGCGCTGATGAATACGACGAAGCTGAGTGCCCAAAGGGTAAAGAACGATTGGACGAAACGGGCGAGAATAAAACGCTGCATAGCCGCCTTGCTTCGGGGCTAAAATCCGCAGGGAACTGCTAAAGAGTGTGTTGCAAATCCCCTCTCCCTCTGGGAGAGGGTCAGGGTGAGGGCCCACCCGCTTTTTTGAGAGTACCGGCACGCGGAAACTCACCCCCACGCCTCTTGAGCCTGTCGAAGGGCCTCCATTCAAAGGGGAGGAAGGATTGAAAGACCCTGCCCGCCGCCCGAGGGTGTTTCACCCCCGGGCGAAACAGGCAGGAAGCCGCAGCACAGAACCCTTATTACTTCAGGGTAATGGTGTGGAAGGCACTGTTGTAGGGCGTCATGGGCCAGGGCTCCCAGCCGGCGATCCTGGGACCCACACCCCAGGGAAGGTTGAGGATCCCCAAGGACGTCATGTAGTGCTCTTCCCGGATTGCCGTCCACATCTTGTTATAGGCTGCGTGCCGTTTGGCCGGGTCTACAACAGCCAGTGTGTCCTGTACCAGCTTGCGAAGTTCCGGGTCCTCCGTATGGCGGGACCTGCTATCGAGCTGGCCGCAGCAGCCGTTGGCTCCGCCGCCCCCGTCCCATTCGATCTCGTTTGGTCGAACGTGCCAGTCGCCGTCAATCTCGCGTCCCCACCACAGTTCCCTGGAGCGGGCGCCATCGGTTACCTCCACCGTCGCGTTTACGTTCAGGTGTTCCTGCCACATGTCTGCCATCAGTTGGGCCAGTTCCGGCATGAAGGGCGCCTCACCCGCCGGGTAGGTCCAGAGCTTGAATGGCGGGAAGCCCTCACCGTTCGGGTATCCTGCCTCCGCCAGCAACTCCCGCGCCTTCTCGGGGTCAAAGGGGAAGGGGTCCAGGCCGGGTTCATAGCCCAAGGAGCTGAATGACACGCGGCCGTATCCAGCGACGGTTGCTGTCGGGGGCCCTCCGTAGAGGCCGTTCATGATGGCTTCCTTGTCCAAGGCGTAGTCGAACGCATGACGCACTGCCTTGTGGTGGCAGGGATGTTCCGGCTTCCAGCAACCTATCGCGAGGTTGAATATGTAGACGCCCTCCCTGGTGTAAACGATTCTGCCGCCGGCATCCTCCACCTGTTTCTCCACCGCCAGGTTTACCTCGGCGATGTCGGCCTCACCGGCCCGGAGGGCGGCGACCCGGATGGCCGGCTCCGGCACCAGCCTCAGGTCCAGGGTCTGGAACCTGACCCGCCGGTTCTCGGGCAACCCGTTTTCCGGATGGTAGTAGTAGTCATCAAAGCGCTCGACCAATATCTGCTCGCTGGGCTTGATGTCGAGTACGCTGAAAGGCCCGGCGCCCATGGGAGCATCGGAAAAGGCTTGACGGCGTGAATCTGGGTCTGTGCCTCCCCCTTCGTAGTAGGCCTTGGGCAGCAGCACACCGCTGAAACTCCCGCTCAAGTCCGACATGTGACGGAAAGGGAAATAGGACAGGGGCCGCTCGTGGGTTACGTTCACTGACATTGGCTCAACCAGTTCTATCTTCTCAGTAATCGAGGCTAGGCTGGCTATGCTCGGGCTCAGGCCATTTTCTTGGGCGTCTGCACCCCAGGCATGCTCCGCGCTGAAGAGGAGATCCTCGCCGGTTGCCTCCGCCCCGTTGTGGAACTTGACCCCTTCCCTCAGGGTAATGGTCCAGGTCAGGCCGTCCTCGGAGACCGCCCAGCTCTCGGCTGCGCCCGGGACCATCTCGGCATTAGCGGTGCCGGTAATCCAAGTGGAGTGAAAGGCCCGGTGGTAGTTGTGGTCCTCCCCTACGGCATCTCGCGGGACCCGAGGCCCAGTGCCCCAGAGGCCGTTCATGATGGTCACTGTCCCAGGGTTGACCAGCGCCTCTTCGCGTATCGCCTCGGCGCTGAGGGCGGTGGGGGTCGGCACGGCAGTCGGTATGGCGCCCCTCACGATCTGGGCGATCTGCTGTTCCGACAGCGGCTCGGGCGAATCGGCGATCGCCTGGGCTACGGCGTCGGCGACAATGTTTCTTACCTCCACATCGGACATCTGTTCCGGAGCGTCAGCTGCCGCCGCGGCCACCGCGCTCTCAACTATCTGCTGAACGTCGGCCTCGGACATCCCTTCCGGGATTTCTATACCGGCCACTGCCTCGGTGATGGACTGGCGCAGGTCCGACGTGATGGCTGTTACGTCCACCGGTGTAGGCGTCGGGACCGGCGCAGGGGCGGCGGTTGTCGGCGGCACGGTAGTGGCCCCACCCCCGCACGCTGCCGCGACGAGCGCTAGGGCCGTAACCAGCAACCCCAGCATGAACCACTTGGGGACTCTTAGCCATCTGCCATTCATCGGCCTACCTCCATACTATTCAATAAAGCCCGATTGACAACAATGATTGCCGAATATACGGGCTCAAAATTACATTGTCAACCGATACTCTAAGCTATTACCGTAAAGAATACCGCTTTATGAGTAGCGAGGTGTATCGAAATCCGCAGGTTGGCTGACCTCAATAACGTGCATTTGAGATGCAGACCATTGCCCGCCGGGCAGCGAACGGTATCTACGTCCAACCTGGTCGAGGTGGGGGGATCGAACCCCTGACTCCCTACTTGCAATGCAGGCAGCCATGTCCCCGGCATTGACCATGTCCCCGGCATTGACCATGTCCTCAGATACGAATCGGCCTCCGAAATCGCTGGGGTCTAATCTCAGGCAGGGTGCCGGTTTGTTAAGACCTTTGGCACTTGTCCATGTCTGGATAGAGGCCCATGAAGGGGCAAGTTCCAGCCACCATCCGGCGCACCATTTGGATCACCGGCAATGCCATCATCCGGTTGATGGTCGGGTCCTGGTCAGCGAGGTTCAGCGCCGGACCGCAGTTCAGGACCACAGCGCAGTCCACAAGTGGTGGGATGTGAGGCACGGGGTGAGCAAGCTCAGTGTATAGACCGACTGGCCCGAACCCAGTCCATTCGGACTGTCATACTGTTGTTGTCCAGAGATTCTGTCCCCTTTAACTGAAAACCAAGTTTGTCCCCCTGATTAATCTGCGAACATTAGCCGATGAGCCAAGGCGTCGGCTTTGGCGTGCTCCTTGGCGCTGAGGAGTTTGGTGGGCAGGCTCTCCGCTTTAGCGTACTTTCCGACGGTGTCGTGCGCCATTCCCTGCTCCCGGGCGATGGCTCGAAGGGAAAGTCCCTGCTCCCAGGCCTGTTGCACCGCCTCCCAGCGACCCTGCTGGGCAGGCGTGGGCGTCCGGTGCACTGTGAGGTGGACCCTTAACCCGAATCCACCGAAGCGGCGTCGTGATGCTGGCAAGACGGGGAATGATGGGGGTGGGGACGCGATGGTTCAGGTTTGGTCCCAATAAATGTGGCCGGTGGCGTCCTGCAGCAGTCGTGCGGCGCTCCAATGGCGACCCACAGTGGCGGCGCTGGGTGAGATTGGCGGGAGACCAGGCAGCGAGAGACACTCGCGGCCCGGACCGGCGCGAGTTTGCGGGGATGTTCAATTGTCTGGAGGGTGAGGCCTGCGGGGGCGGGGTGGTCAAGCTGGAAGGGGAATGGCCCGCAATCGGGCCAGGGCGCGGCTGAACTGGTATTCCCAGGGCCAGCCCTTGGGAAGATGCAGGGTGAGGCGGCGTGCCGAGCGGGTGAGCCGTCCGGCGAGAGAGAGGAAGCGCCGCCGGAGGGTCTTGGTGGTGGCCGTCGCCTCTCCCAGACCGATGCGCGCTGCCCAGCGGGCCAGGTTATGGGCCAGCACCTGCACCGCCAGCCAGGCGCCGTTGGCAGCGAAGCGGCCCGAGGGGAGATGGTTGAGACCGACGCCGTACTTGAGGTCGCGGATGGCGTTCTCGACCTCGGCGTGGCGGCGATGGTCGGCCTCCAGTTCGATGGTCTCCCCGTCCCGGTCGGTGATGAAGCCGTGATAGCTGTAGGTGGCGAACAGGGGCAGTTGAGAGCCGGGCGTCGGCTTCACCCGCCGGACGATGAGCCGCACCGGTGCGGCGTCCGCCTCGGCCTGAAAGTGGGTATAGGTGGTTTCGGCCACGTCGGCGGCGCCGTCCATCCAGTAGGGTATGGATGTCCAGTCCGCCTCGGGTATGGCCTCGATGAGATTGCGCAGGCTGGCGTGCTGGCGGATGGTGATGGAGAAGCGCACATCCAACTGGCGGCAGAGGGCGACCACGGCGTGGGTGTAGCAGCCGCTGTCGGCCCGCACCGTGAGTTGCCCCCTGGCCCCGCCGTAGCGCACCCGTCCCAGCGTCTCCCGCAGGAAGTGGGCGGCGCCACGAGCGGTGTTGGCGCGGCCCTCGCGCAGCCGGGCCATCAGCACCTCGCCGGTGCCGGCGGCAATGGCCAGCAGCGGGTGATAGCCACGGGCGCCGGTGTAGCCCCGGGTTAGACATGGTGGCGCGCCCCCTCCTTGGCCAGTCCGTAGGTTTCGCAGATGGTGGAGTCCAGGTCGATGGTCAGGGGAGCGTCGCCGGGTCCGCCAGCGGCCCAGGCGCGGGCCAGCAACCGGCGGCTCACCCGGTCCAGCTGGCGGACGTGGCCCCAACGGAAGCTGCGCAGGAAGGTACCCAGGGTGGATGGAGCCTTGACCACGCAGCCGATGGCGCAGGCCGTCCCGCCGGTGCGCAACACGTCGGCATCGACGATGCAGTCGCCGCCGGCCAGGGCGGAGGCCACTAGGGTCATCAGCTTGTCGCCGGTGTTGGCCCGGCCCGGGGCATCGCCCAGGTCCAGGTGCTCCTGTACCAGTTGAGGCAAGCCCAGGTGCAGGGCCAGGGTGGCCGGAAGGATCAGTCCGGCGTTGGCCACCAAGCGGTGGTCGTCGAAGGTAATACGGATGCGGTCAGGGTGGTTGCGTGGCAGCATCTATTGGGTGCTCCTGGTTTGGGCTTGGTTTCTTGTTTCAAAACCATTATCCCAGATTCACGGGAGCACCCTTCTGCCACCTCAAGAGACCCCTCACACCCCATCGTTTCGGTGGATCCGGGCTTAGCATTGTCGTACAGGACGCTTTGGGGCACTCCCCCGCTGTGGGGCAGGTCCAGGATGAGGTAATGGGCCTTATTCGAAGTTGACCTGATGATCCCCGTCACTTACGGCTACGTCCGGGTCAGCAAATCAGACCGCGACGAAAATAATCTGGAGACGCAGCTCCACGAGCGGACTCAGTACGGCCTCTGCAGGGACCTCACCTTCGTCGACGACGAGACTGGCACCACTTTTGAGCGGCAGGGTTGGCAGTAGTTATAGGAGCGCCTACGGCCCGGCGATGCCATCGTCGTTGTCTGGCAGAATTGGTTCAGCCGAAACTTCGACGAATGGGTGGGCATCCGGGCGGACTTGACCCAGCGGGAGATCTGGATCGTCGCTATCAAGGAAAACATTGACACCAGCGACGGCAGGTACGGCAGGTACGGCAGGTACGGCGCAAAGTTCTATCGCCGGATGATGCTGGCCCAGGGCGCGTCCTGGGCAGACGCAATCAGCGAGCGCATTAGGGTCGGCCTCGGCAGGGCCAGGGCAGAGGGCAAGAAGCTGGGACGGCCACCGGCCCAGGACCAGGAGAGGATCCTGGAGGCCCAGCGGATATACGCTGAGAGCCCGTCGATCTCCCGCACGGCCCGGATCATGAACGTTTCCCAAGGAACGGTGAAGAAGGCCTTGGGCTTGGAATAAAACCGGCGCTCGCCGGAGCAGGCATCTCAAGGCGCAAGCCAAAAACCCAAAACCCGCGCCCCTGCGGCTCTCAGCGGCCCAGAACGGAGCATTTCCCCCTGCAGATGACCCGCACACACCCCGGCGGAAATGCTGACAGCCCAGCCTTGCCATGGGTGGCGGAATAGATGTCTTGATTCTTGGTACCATGGAGGGGAGGGATCGGGAATGGGAGAATGAGAATACCGGAACTGCGACCGGACCACGGTTGTCGGCGTCTACTTCAGCCACTGTGCCGTTGAAATCATGGCCGGGGCACTGAACCCCAACTCCGGATTCCCTGCAATCTGGTCGGCAGGTACGGGCCAATGGGAGCGCGAACGATGATCATGTGCCTATCTCCTGTGTGTCTGCTTGATCAGCAGTACGAGCATCGCGAAGCATTTCAAGTATCGAAGCGCCGGAAGGTGGCTGCAAAACGATCATCTCTACTTTGTCCCTAATACTACAGTTGCAGTTAATGATGACGTAAAATTGCGGCAGTTGAGTGTTGGTGAGGTGAGGGTTTGGCAAGGTATGGGGATGAGGTGGCGGAAGTGGCCCGTTGGGCCGAGGGCATCGATCAGGTACACCAGTGCATCGGGGGACGGTTCCGGAGGCCAGAGCCCCGCCGCCGGGCGCTGGATTATCTGCGGGGACTGCTAAGTCCGGTGGAGCGCAAGAACGGCTGGCAACTGGCAGAGCAGGCGGGCGACGCCACTCCCTATGGGGTGCAGCGCTTGCTGTCCACCTACCAATGGGACGCCGGCTTGGTCCGTGATGACCTGAAGAGCTACGTAATGGAGCACTTGGGAGACGCTGAGGCAGTCTTGGTGGTGGACGAGACCGGGTTTCTCAAGAAGGGGGACAAGTCGGTTGGGGTGCAGCGGCAGTACAGCGGCACAGCGGGTCGGATCGAGAACTCTCAGGTTGGGGTATTCCTGGCCTATGCCAGCGACAAGGGAAGGACCCTGCTGGACCGGGAGTTGTACCTGCCACAGGTGTGGGCGGAGGACTGGGAACGGCGGCGGGAGGCCGGAGTACCGGCAGATGTTGGCTTTCAGACCAAGCCCCGGCTGGCGCAGCGCATGCTGGAGCGGGCGTTGGAATCAGGAGCCCCCTTCCGCTGGGTTGCCGGGGATGAGGTCTATGGCAATGACCGCAACCTGAGGTTGTGGCTGGAGCATCAGGGAATACCACATGTGCTGGCCATCAAGAGGAGCGAGAGGCTGTGGGCTTTGACGGAAAAGGGTCCGCGTCAGGTGCGGGCGGACCGCCTGGCGGAGCAGGTTGACGAAACAGGCTGGGTCAGATGCAGCACCGGCGATGGCGCCAAGGGTCCCCGGATGTACGACTGGACTGCCGTGGAGATAAGGCCCATGCGGGAGCCGGGCAAAGGCCATTGGCTGCTGGTCCGGCGCAGCGTGGCCAAGCCGGAGGAGTTGGCTTACTACGTGTGCTACGGCCCGGCGGGGACGGCTCTGGAGGAACTTGCGAGGGTGGCCGGAACCCGGTGGGCCATAGAGGAATGCTTTGAGGAAGCCAAGGGCCAGGTGGGGCTGGACCAGTACGAGGTGCGCCGGTGGGACGGCTGGTACCGGCACATCACCCTGGCGATGCTGGCGCAGGCGTATCTGGCGGTGATCCGGCATCAGGCGATGGAACAGGGAGAAAAGGGGGCTGCTACGGTCCCGATGAAGAGCTGATTCCCCTGACGCTGCCTGAGGTGCGCCGGCTGCTCACCCGCCTGGTATGGACGGAGAATCATCCCACTGAGCTTGTTCTGCTATGGTCTCTGTGGAGACGGCACCATCAGGCACAGGCACGGCGATGCCACTACCGGCGACGGCTATCACTGCTGGATTCAATAGTGCAACTGTAGTACTAAACCAAAGTCAAGGTGGAAAGCGCAGAGACATGGGATAAATTTGTGGAGGAACGGGGTTACCTTATCTGGGAAAGAGCGAGGGGTGGTGATGGGTGTGAGAGATATGGACCAGTTTCTCGAACGATGGGAGATGGATGTGCCGGGCGTGCGCCGGCGGATGATTCTGGCGCCGGTGCCCCGGGAGCGGGAACGGTGGTACGCCCTGTGGCTTCTGACCCAAGGCTGGACCGCTCAGGCTACCGCCGAGGCGCTGGAACGGGACCCCCACACCATTGGACGGTGGTTGGCCGCCTTCGGCGAGGGTGGGCCCACAGCCTTGATATTCGAGCAGTCCGGTGGTGTCCCCCCGCCCTCGAGGCGGCGCAGCAGGCGGCGCTGAAAGGGGCGGTGCAGGAGTTGTCCGCCAACTCAGGCATGGAACTGGCCAACTGGAACTGGAAAGTGGTCTGCCAGTACGTCTCCGGGCGCTTCGGTATCAGCCTGAGCCGCAGCGCCTGCCTGAACTATCTCCACCGGCTGGGATTCTCCTTCAAGCGCCCCAAGAAACGGCTGCTCAAGGCGGATGTGGAGAAACGGGAGGCCCTCGTGGCGGAGTACGCCGCCCTGTCGGACGAGGCTCGCAGATTCGGAGCCAAGATATTCTTCGCTGACGAGGCCCACTTTCGTGCGGACGCCGAACTGCGGGGCAAGTGGGTGCTGCGGGGAGAGCCGGCCTTGGTGGACTCCAGCAGCCCGCGCTACGGCGAGAAGGCCAGCTACTATTCGCGGTGTGCCTGGAGACCGGCGAGGTGGAGTGGGTGGAGCTGGAGGGAAACAGCAACTCAGGAACATCGGCAGCCTTCCTGGGACAGTTGCGGGAGAGGCACAGCGGTCGTCTGAACGTGATCTGGGACAACGCGCCGGCCCACCGGGGCGAGGCGGTGAGGGAGTACCTGCGGACGCCGGGTCTGAACCCGCGGCTGTTTAACCTGCCGGATTACAGTCCGGACTTCAATGCCGATGAGGCCATCTGGGGCTGGGCCAGGGAGGAGGCCACCGGGAACCTATGCTTGGGGACCAAGGTCAAGGTGCAGGAACGGGTCGGCAGCTTCCTCGTTGGTCTGGCCAACCGGAAAGAGCAGGTAAAACGCCGCTGCCGCACCGTCTTGCAATCAAGGGCCGGCGCCCTGCCCCGCGACTCCCACTCCAACTCTCAACACCCCGGAAATGCACATCCCACCCTGGCTTTGGTTTAAAATTGAATAACGGCCACTGGCCATCGGCGTCAGCCAACCGGAGGTGTCATGGCAATTACAGAATTGGAAATCACCAATCGCACCAGCTTCGCGTCCGGCGAGAGCTTCGGCGACGTGGGCGCGTATGAGCTTCTGGAAGGCACGGCCCACTACGCGGTGGACCCGTTGCACGCCCGGAATCAGGGGATTACGGACCTGGACTTGGCACTGCGCAATTCTGCCGGCAAGGTGGAGTTTTCGGCAGACTTCGCCATGCTCCAGCCGGTGAACGTCGACCGGGGCAACCGCCGCATCCTGTTCGACGTGGTGAACCGGGGCCGGAAGACCGCCCTGACCATGAACAGCGTACCCATCCCAACTGACTCCACCGCTCCCCTGGAGGCGGGCAACGGCTACCTGATGCGCCGGGGCTACACGGTGGTCTGGGGCGGCTGGCAGGCCGACGTGCCGCCCACTCCCGGGCTCATCGGACTTCATGGGCGGGAAGCCATCGGCCCCCAAGGCCCTCTGACGGGCAGGATTCTCTGCCAGTTCCAGGGCAACGAACCCACCCAGGTGTTCCTGCTGGCAGACCGGCAGCACTTGGCCAATCCTGCCGCCGACTCTGAGGAAGCAGAGGCCACCCTGACGGTGCGGGACCTGCCAAACAGCCCGGCTACAACCGTTGACCGGAGCCAGTGGTCCTTCGTCCGGGTCGAGGATGAGGATGTGGAGCCGCAGCACAGCCACGTCTACATGCCCTCCGGTTTCGAGCCGGGGAAGATTTACCAGTTGGTCTACACCACAAACGTCAGCCGGATCGTGGGACTGGGGTTCGTCGCGATGCGGGATGCGGTCTCTTTCCTGAAATACGCCCCGGCCTCGGCGGGGAACCCCTGCGCTGGGGCCATCGACTACGCCTACGCCATGGGCCGTTCCCAGAGCGGACGCTTCCTGCGTCAGTACATCCATGAGGGCTTCAACGAGGACGAAGAAAATCGGCCCGCCCTGGAAGCGATTATCCCCCACGTCGCAGGCGGGATGCGCGGCGAGTTCAACCTGCGCTTCGGACAGCCTTCCAAGGACGTCTGCTACATCATGTCGGAGATGTTCCCCTTCACCGACACTCCACAGACGGACCCGGTGACCGGCTCCCAGGGTGCCCTGCTCAACGCCATGGAGCGGCTGGGGAAGGTGCCCAAGATCATGTTCACCAACACCTCCGCCGAATACTGGCGTGGCGATGCCGCACTGATCCACACCGACCTGGAGAGCCTGACCGACGCTGCGGAGTCGCCGTCTGTCCGCCGTTACCACTTCGCCGGTTGCCAGCACGGCTCAGGCGACTTTCCTCCGGTGGAAGTCCGTACCAGCGACGGGATCAAGGGACAGCTTCCCTTCAACAGCGTGGACTACGCTCCCCTGTTGCGGGCTGCGCTGGACAACCTGGACCGCTGGGTCACCACGGGCGAGGAGCCTCCCGCCAGCCGTCATCCCAGCTTGAACGACGGCACAGCGGTGGAGTCCCATACGCTGCTGGAACGGCTTGCCCAACTCCCCGGCGTGCGGGTCCCGACCGAGACCACCCGGGCGATAAGGCTGGACTACGGCCCGGAGTCGCACCTGGGGCGCACCACCAAGTTGCCCGCCGATGAGGGCGCGGAGTTCCCGGCGCTGGTGGCCGACCTTGACGAGTCCTTCAACGAGCGGGGCGGCATCCGCCTGCCAGACCTGACAGTCCCGGTGGCCACCTACACCGGCTGGAACCTGCGCGACGAGAGTATCGGCAACCCCAACCTCTTTATCGGCATCACCGGCGGCCTTGCCGGTTGGACCCTCCCTCTGCCCGCCACCCAAGCCGAGCGCGAGTCCGCCGACGACCCACGAGCATCCATCGAGGAACGCTACGCCAGCCGTGAGGACTACCTGGATCAGGTGACCCGCGCCGCGATGGACCTGGTGGCCGAGGGCTACCTTCTGGAGGAAGATGTGGCCGAGGTGGTGAACCTGGCGGGGCGGAAGTACGATTACTTTGCGGGAGACGGCGGGAAGTGCTGAATCTGCTTGGGGATTGGGGTAATGCAGGCGTGGCCATTGCCGCCCCTATTCCCCGCAGCTCAGGCAGCGTTGCCTCTGAGGTGGTCTTAACAGACTGATGGAAGGTGGCCGGATTCTCGTATCCCGAAGCGGCCCCATATCCGGCTACCTGAAACCCAGCGGAGCCGACGGCACGCTGCTTGAAAGTTCTGTTATACCGCCGCCACCGCTGGGCGCGACAACTGCCGCGCGATGAAGCCCTTCATCACCTCCATGGCCCGCTCGGATTCAGCTCCGGGGAAATTGCCGAATCGGTGAGGCATATCGGGGAATAATTCAAGCTCTATGTGGCCTCCTGCAGCCCGATAAGCGGCCTCGAACTTTTCGGGAATGAACAGCGGAATGTTGGAGTCATTGGTGCCTTGAATGATTATCGCGGCAGGCAGTTCCACCGCCTCTCCCCGGTCCAGGGCCTCTTGGGGGTTTCCCTCGTGGAGGCTGCTGTGGTCCGTAAAGTAGGACTCCGTGGGGCCGATAAAGCGGTCGTCGCCAATTTCGCGGGCCCACATGTAGCGGGCGTGGGGATCGAGGACGGCCCAGCAGCACAGCATGAATCTCACTGAAGCGTCCACGTCTTCGCCACCCGGAAGCGGCAGCGATGCATAGCGGGGATCATCGGGGCGCATCCCGTTCAGTACGATAGTATGGCCGCCGCTGGAACAGCCCATGGCGCCCACTGATGCCGGGTCCATGTTGAGCCGTCCGGCCTGCGCTTTCATCCAGCGGATGGCATAGTTGGTGTCGATGATCTGGGCCGGGTAGGGGTGTTGCGGGGCCAGCCTGAAGTCCACCGCGACAACCACAATGCCGCTGGCCGCCAGGGCCAGGTTCATGGAATGGTCTTCGGAACGATCGTTCAGGAACCATCTGCCGCCGTGAACATCCAGCAAACCCGGGAAGGGCCCTTCTCCCTGGGGCTGATAGATGGTTGCTTCCAAGCTGCCGCTCTGGTGTTCAAGGTAGACCAGATCGGTAGTTTCGACGCCGACTTGGGCTGCCGGATTGTATGCTGCGCTGGTCATGGTCTCTCCTTTGCAACTTACGCGCGCTGATTTACAGACGGCGTATCAGTCTCCCGCCAGGGTAAGGAATTGCTACATATTGGGCCAACTGGTGGCAAAGGCTGTTGTCCAGAATTCTAACATCGATTCCGGCCGGTTTTTGAGCGGCATATAAAACGGAACGCTGCCGAATGCCCAGGGTCTTTTAATAGTTCCCTCTCCCTCCGGGGGAGGGTTAGGGTGGGGGTGAAATCCCCGCAATGTAGGGGCGGGTTTGAAACCCGCCCCTACGAAAACCGACAAAGAGGGCCAGAAGGAGAAGGAACTATTAAAAGACCCTGGCCGAATACCATACCCCGATTGACACTGGTGCGGCCCACAGCGAAAATCCCCAAGAACTCCCCCCAAGAACTCCCATAGGAGAGCAAAGTTTTGCCTGATAGTGCCGACGTAGTTGTCATTGGTGCCGGTGTGGTCGGTTGCTCAGTCGCCTACTACTTGGCCCGGGAAGGCGTCAACGTGACCCTCCTGGAGCGGGAAGCCATCGGCAGCGGGGCCTCCGCTCACGCCACCGGCTCCCTCAGCCTGCTGGGCGCCGAGTTCTCCCCCGGTGCGTCCTTCCAGATGGCCCGGGCCTCTTACTCCGAGTTTCCGCAGATCGTCCCTGAACTGGAAGCTGCCACGGGTATGGACCTGCTCTACCAGCGTCGTCCCTCTCTGCGGTTGGCTCTGGACGACGAAGAGGCCGATCTGATCAAAAGCCTGATGGTCTGGCAGCAACCCCACGTCAAGATGCACTGGATTGACGCCCAGGAAGTCCGATCCATCGAACCCCGCCTTTCCCCTTCCATCATCGGCGCCGTGTATGAGGACGAGTCTGCCCAGTTGGACAGCTACCGCCTGAACCTGGCTCTGGGCCGAGGCGCCGAACTCAAGGGCGCCAACATCCTTTACCGGGAAGTGACCGGCCTGGTCACCAGCGGCCCCACGATTTCCGGCGTCAGGACCGCCTCCGGGGACATACACTGCGGCACGGTGGTGGTGGCTGCCGGCACCTGGAGCCGGGCTTTCACTCCTTGGCTGGACTTCCCCGTTCCTGTCCGGCCCATGAAGGGAGAGCGCCTTTTGCTCAACTACCCCGGCGAACCCCTTCCGGTGCTGATCAGCTCTCCCAAGCGCGGCCACATGATCAGCCGCACCGACGGTTTCACCAGCGTCGGCAGCACAGGAGGTCGCGACTATGACCAGAAGGAGCTTTTCTGGGGCGAGGAGTTTGACCGCCAGCCCACGGAGACCGCCCGGTTGGAACTCCTCCGGCGGGCCATAGATGTCTTTCCTGACTTGGAGCGTGCCGAGTTGGTTCAGCAGCTTGCCGGTTCCCGCCCCCTGAGTCCCGACAGCAAACCCATCATCGGCCCGGTCCCCGGCTGGGAGGGCGTCCTCCTGGCCACCGGCCACACCACCAAGGGCATCCACCTGGGCCCCATCACCGGCCGCATCATCGCCGACTACATCTGCCGTGGTTCAACCCAGGTCGTCTCCGACATGAGCGAATTCCTCCCGGACCGCTTCGCAGATTTCGCCGACGCCGACTTCCTCTCCGCCGCCCAAGCCGCGGAAGAATAACCCCGCCTTTTGCATCCATCTGTGTGCTTGGTAATGTGCATAGCGGGAAACCAGAGCTTTGAGGGCGGGGCGCTCGTCCAACTCGACCCAACCAAGGAATGCCAAGACAGCCTATTCGAACTATGTCCCGGAAGTCGTAATTGACAAGGCTCGAAACGAGCCCGACACTGGATTCAAGGTGAACCTTAGCAAACCATTCGCTTGGAGGAGGACGACTATGCCTTTGCAGCTAGACCATACAATCGTGCCCGCCTACGACAAGGTGAAGTCCGCTGAGTTCATCGCCCGCCTCTTCGGACTGAAGTACGAGGGACCATGGGGGCACTTCGCGCCTGTCAAGATCAACGACATGCTGACGCTGGACTTCTATGACTCGGACAACCCGCGCTCCAATCACTACGCCTTCCTGGCTTCGGACGAGGAGTTCGATGGAGTGCTACAGCGCATCAGGGAGGAGGCGATCCCCTTCGGAAGCGGGCCGCGCTCACGGACAGATGGCGAGATCAACTACAACCACCAAGGACGCGGGTTCTACTTCGAATGCGAGAACGGTCATGTTTGGGAGGTTATCACTCACACGTACATCACCGATTAGCGTTCGTTGACGTAGCTCGGCAAACGGCCTTCTACTAACCGGATGACCTACCCACGACGCGTCTCTATCATTTGCCTGACCGCCTGTGGGTGGGCATTCGACACAGCTTACTATCAGGAAATTTGGTGGAGACCCTTGGTGGAGACCCATGGAAGTAGGACTTTATATACGCGATTACATGGAAGACGCCGACCGGCCCATGTACCAGCAGGTGGAAGAAGCCGCCGAGGTATGCCGTCGCGCCAAGTCGCTGGGGTTTTCGGTCATTTACATGCCCCAGCACTACATATCCCATCCCACCGTTTGGATGCAGCCGATGCAAACGCTGGCCCGATTGGCTCCCGATGCCGAGGGCCTGAAGCTTCTGACCGGCATTCTGTTGCTTCCCTACCACAACCCGGTGGACATCGCCGAGCAGACGGTAACGCTGGACCACATCAGCAACGGCCGGTTCATTCTCGGAGTGGGGTTAGGTTACCGGGTAGCGGAGCTTTCTGCATTCGGGACCAATCGGAGAGACCGGGTGAGCCGGTTCGAGGAGTCCATTGAGCTGATGAAGCTACTGTGGAGCGGGGAGGAGGTCAACTACGACGGGCAGCACTGGCAGGTACATGACGCCCGGCTGGCCCTGACCCCCGTACAGGAGCCGCATCCTCCAATCTGGGTCGCCGCGCAGAGCCGCGGCGCAGTGCGCCGTGCCGCGGCCCTCGCCGACCGGGTCATCCTCGGGCCGCAGCCGGGATGGAAGGACATCAGCGTCCTGACCCGCCAGTACAGGGAAGCCCTCGAAGAGTTGGGCAAGGATCCCGCAGGGCGAATCGGCGTCCACCGCTCCATCGCCATCGCCAAGGACCGCGAAACGGCCATCACCGAGGCCAGGGAAATGGCTGCAAAGAAAGCCGGCATGTACAGCTCTTTCAACATGCAGGAAAACACCACGGTGGACTTTGGACTCGGAGGCCAGCGGGAGTTGCCCGATTGGGCGGTGGCCGGCAGCCCGCAGGACTGCGCCGAAATCATCAACTGTTGCAAGGAAGAGGAAGGCTTGGACTACATCGGGCTGGCCAGCCTGAATTTGCCCAAGGAATTCCCCGCCAAGCTCGAGTATTTGCAGCTTGTTTCCGAGGAACTGCTACCGCACCTGCAATGACGGATTGCAAGAAGTCATGACGACGCTTATCCTCGATGCTTTCGGACAAATTTCCCCAGGCACGAATCTGATTGATTCCGAGGAGGAGGACCTCTACAGCGTTTTCAGAGCGCGTGCCGAATTGATGGGTTGGTCCAGCACGTCGCTGCCTCGCCCTCAACGCCCGCTGCTCTGGGGGATGGAAGAGGCAGAACTGACCGCCGGGGCCGACGCATCCTGGATAGGATTCGTGCAGGTCGGACTGGATGTTGGTGACTTCGAACCAAAGCCGGATTGGACGCCACCCACGACTCCAGGTTGGGCAACGCTCCCGGTTCGCCGACGCCCCACCGAGCCAGCTACGGTGCTGCCGGCATTGATCCAATGCTTCGATGACTCGCTCCGCCGCTTCGGGGACGTCGAGTTGTCCGGGCTCCAAGTGACGGCCAGGTTCCTGGAACCCAGCGCACGATGCCGTGCTGGAGATCTCATCTCTGGACTCAATTGGTTCAACACAACCCTGCCGACCACAGCGGATGCGCTCATCGCCTTTGATCAAGAGTTGCTCGGAGGCCATACCGAGGCAGAGTTGGTCGCCAGCCTCCAACGGAGGAACAGCGGACCGTTCAAGTTCGGACCGGTTGCAGCCGTGCCCGAGCAGCACTCTATCAAGGTACAGGAATGGCCGTTTCACCCCATCTCCCCCGCACATTCGGGTCTCGGCCTGTCGGTCACGCTGCCCGAGTGGACGGCGAGCGCCGTGGGGTGGGTACTCGCAACCGTCATAGACACAACGCGCACCATAGCGCCGGATGTCGAAAACTTCGCAGTTCGAGTGACACGGGTTCGGTGACGGCAAGCGCGACCTGATATGGAAACTGGGATTGCTGAGTGCTGGAAGGAAGGCTCCCTGCTCGTATCCCGTTCTGACCCTTGCTCCGTCCATACAGGGCGGGTGAGCAGACGGCGCACCTCGGGTGCCGTCAGGGGGACCAGCCTTTCATCCCGGTTGCGGCAGCCCTCTTTTCTGCCCGTGTTCAGGGGAATGGACCTCGAGGCCGAGGCCACGCCGAATATCTGCGAGGGGTTCCCCCACAGGTGCGGGAAAGGGTCAGGGCGTCACCAACTGCAAGACGTGCCAGAGCCGTAGATGCGAAGGATCCTCCCCCAAGGGAGAGGGGGAAAGATCCTCCGACCAGCCTTGCGCTTAATCCATCAGCCCGTCGATTAGCGCCTCCACTTGCGGGACGCCAGCGTCGTCGCCCATGCCCATCCTCAGCGCGGTGATGGACACGTAGTTGTTCTTCAGAGCCGAGATGTCGGAGTCCTCGGACGGGGTCTGGTTGCTGGGGCGGTTGCGGGCAATCCGGTACCGTTTCTCATCGCCGTCCGTGCCCTCCAGCCGTACCGATTCGCGGTAGGACAGCCCGCCGAGCCTCGTCGCGCGAATCCCGGCGATGCGGTCGAGGGCGACGTTGGGGATGTTCAGGTTGAGGAACAGCGGCTCCCCCTCCCGTTGGGACAGCCGCCGGGCCAGCCCTTCCAGCATCCGGTCGGCCACGTCGTAGCGGGGGGCCGTGACCGACCCGACCGAGACGGCGATGGTGGAATGTCCGCGATTGTAGCCCTGAACCGCGCCGCCGACGGTTCCCGACACCATCACGTCCCACCCGGTGTTGGAGCCGGAGTTGATGCCGGATACCACCATGTCCACGCCGGTCGTCAGCGTCTCCAGCGCCAGTATGCAGCAGTCGCCAGGGGTGCCTTCAGCGGCGTAGGCTGTGACCGGGTTCAGTCCGCCGTCGCAGTCCTGAAACTCCGCGTCGGGACTCCACGGGGTCACCTTGACCGCGGAATGCAGCGTGAGCGACGCGCCGACTCCGCTCTGCTCCTTGGCCGGGGCCACTACGAACACCTCGCCGACCCGCCGCACTGCCCGCACCGCAGCCCACAGGCCGGCTGATTTTATGCCGTCGTCGTTTATTACCAGTATCTTCATTCAATATCCATGAGAACGTCTATTGGAATGCCCAACCCATTGTAACCTCATCCGAACCACCCCACCCATTTGTGTGCCAGCAATCCGCCGTAGGTCAGAACAATGGACACCCCAACAACCATGGACAGCCACTGGTCGAACAACCGCCGTTCGGTGTCTGGGAAACGGAGCAAATTAGGCTCCGGATTCGTCCGTCTGCTCCAGCTTGTGCGCGTCCCGTTCCCGGTCCAAGTCAAGAGAATAGAACATCAGGAAGATTATGACGGCGGAGATCAACATAGCGAACATGTCCACCAGGAGCCGAATCCAACCCTCCACTTCAAGGGGCTTCGTGAACAGGGCCAGGAATATGGTTATCCCGGCGAACACCAGCAGTGCGAAAATCTCGCCGAGAACCGGCTGCACCTGCTTGGATCGAACCAGCGTATCAAGGTCGGATTCAGTCTCGCGTAAAGTCTGGCGGTCGGAGTCGTCCAGAGGTAGAGCGTTGGCAATATATTCCCTGACTTTCAAATAATAGTCTCTGAGCTTGGCCTGCTCGTTGGACTCGTCTATCTTCATTATGTATTCACGGACGTCGCCATTGATGACGTCGCGCCTTACGAGCGAATCCAGCCTCCTGAGAATTACGAAGGTGCGATTCTCCTCGTCGCTGGTGCGGGTCACCAGCCGTGCGACGCGAAAGGCCAAGAGCAGAGTGAATACAGTCGCAGACAACGATATTGAGCCGAAATAGCCGTCCCCGGACCAGCTCCAGCCGGCTATGCCCAGCCAGTCCGCAAATATATCCTCTCTCAAGTAGACAATTGTCCCGCAACCGCCCAGCGCCAGGATCAGCGCCTCGAAGCTCCAGCGGATCTCGGCCTCAAAATTGATGAGCAAATTGGCCACAATTATTGAAGTGGCGCCCAGGATCAAATAGTCCACACGTGTAATATCGGCCTGCTCGAAGAAAAACAGAAACACCAGGCTCAAAACGGGAATGGCATAACCCAGCGCGTTGAAACTGATGTCGTCATCGGACATGTTGGCCTTCCGCCACATTATCCCGGCGGTGGTGTTGACCACCAGCCCTGCAACGAATGCCAACGCCAGCACATCGAATTCGAAAGTCTCTCCTCTCCCCAATCCGACCACCAAGCCAACTACGGCAGCGCCCAGACTGCTGAACAGATATGAAATGATGACAAAGAAAATGGCAGGATCGTTGCCCAGACCGCGCAGGCTGCTGGATAACTGGTCACCCAGATTCCTTGCCCAGTCAATGCCAAACGCCTTGAGATTCCCCAATGCCATCGCGCCGGCGGCCAGAGCAATACCGATAAGCAGGTTTGTCACACCTGCTTCACCAAATCCCCAAATTCCCCCGTCTGACTGAAGATGATGAAGGTGAATCCAACTATGCCGAGGCCAATGAGCAGTATTAGAGAGACTGTGCCCTTATCGGACTGTTCAAACTGGGCGTCCTTGCGAAGCAACATCGCCGAGAGCAAGAGGAAGAATATAGGCCAGGACTGGAACAGAATTGTAGTGACCGCAATGTCTATGTAACGAAGCGACCAAGCGAACAGGGCATACTCACAGTTGCCCAGTATGGTTAGCAGAATCCGCCAATCAATAAAATCGCCTGGGATCTTCCACTTGAGCAGGGGAATGCGCAGTTCATCAACGTGCAAGTGGAGTCTGATCAAGGGAAATCGCCAGTCCACTGCCTTCGTTTCCGAGGTGGACAGATGGTACTTGAACCTGCCCCAGTTATATCTGTTGAACCACAGCGGCAGGTAGAAGGTGAGGAGAATTCCCACACAGCCAACGGCAACGCCCGCCCGCTAGGCGCCCATGAAGAAGAAAGGGAGCCTGTCGCCACCGATATGACCGATCAGAGTGGGAACCAGGGCGTAGGAAATTACCGCGATGAATATGTAGCCCAGCGCTATGCGATTATTCTTCGCGCGGCTGGCGGACTCCCCAGGGGTCGTCAGTTCAGCGGACACAACAAGCAACCTCCCGACGAATCGCTGGGCAAATTCACGCAGTCAACATCAACCTCAAGGCCAGAAACCGCATGGTTGGCCTGGCATCATTCTCACCAATGCCGACGGAGCGAAGACCCGGCCTAACCCAAGATCAGGCGCCTTCGCTCCGCTCCTGAACAGTGTCTCTCTAGTGGTGGGCGAGGCCCACGGCGTGATAAAGCGCGTGCTTCAACTCGATGCCTGCCATGTTGCGGCGGTAGTCCGCAGAGGCGTACACGTCGCCCAGGAGGTCGTCGCCCAAGTCGTCGCTCACCAAGGCGGCAGCGTTGGCGATGGACTCGGAGTTGAGTTCCAGGCCGGCCAAAGCGGACTCCACAGACGGCGAGCGGGTCGGGCGCTGCGTGAGACCCCCAACCGCCACCCTGGCGGCTATGCACCGCTGGCCGTGATCACTGCCGTGGTCGTGCCCATGCCCGTGGTCATGGTCGTGACCGTGATCATGCCCGTGTCCATTGCCGCCGCCCTCCAGCGTGACCACTGCCGCCGCGCCAACGATGGCGAAGGACGTGGCGGGATGGGCCATCTTGGCGTATTCGGCCACTTGGTTGGCAGCCAGCACCGGGACATTGACGCCGGTCAGCACCTCGTCGGCTCCCACGACAGTCGTGAAGGGCCCGAGAAAGAAGTCATCGGCGGCCACTGCGCGCGAGCCTGACGGCCCCTGCAGGTTGAAGCTGGCGCCCAGGGCGGTCAGCACCGTCGGCAGGTCGGACGCAGGATCGGCGTGGGAGACGTTGCCTCCGATGGTGCCACGGTTGCGCACCGCCGGGTCGCCGACGCCCCCGGCCGCCTCGGCCAGTATGCCGCAGTTGGCCCGAACGTCGGCCGAGGAGGAAATTTCGTAGTGAGTGGTCAACGCCCCTATGCGGATGGTGCCGCCTTCGACGCTGATTCCCCGCAGCCCGGCGATACCGCCGATGTCCACCACCTGCGAGGGTCGGGCCAGCCGCAGCTTCATCAGCGGGATGAGGCTGTGGCCGCCGGCGATGATCTTAGCTTCCGGGTCCTGTTGCAGGATCTGGATGGCCTCGGCCACCGAACCCGCCTTGCGATATTCAAATTGGGCCGGGTACATCGCTTAACTCCTCCGGCAAATCTCTCCCTCTCGAGAGGGCCGTGGGGGTGCTCCCCCACCCTGACCCTCCCCCTGAGGAGGAGGGTATTGTTCGGGTTGCTACGCTTTGGCTTCCTGGATTGCCTTCCAGACCCTCTCCGGGGTCAGCGGCATCTCCAAGCGGGTTACCCCCAGCGGCCTGAGCGCGTCGATAACCGCGTTATAGATGGTTACCGTAGAGGCGATGGTGCCGGTCTCGCCGACCCCCTTCACCCCCAGCGGATTGTGGGGCGACGGCGTCACCGACGACAGCGTCTCGATGTCGGGAACCATGTGGGCCTTGGGCAGGGCGTAGTCCTGCATCGAGCCGGTGAGCAACTGCCCGCCTTCATCGTAGACCGCTCCTTCCCACAGGGCCTGCCCGGCTCCCTGCACCACACCGCCGTGCACCTGGCCCTCCACGATCATCGGGTTGATCTGCGGGCCGCAGTCGTCTACCGCCACGTAACGTCGCAACTCAATGTGGCCATTGTCGACGTCGACATCCACCACCGCGACGTGCGTGCCGAAGGGGTAGACGAAGTTGGGCGGGTCATAGAAAGCCGAGGCCTCCAAGCCGGGTTCCATGCCCTCCGGCATGTTCCAAGCAACGTTGGCCATCAGCGCGATTTCCTGGATGGACTTGGCTTGGTCGGGCGCGCCGCGGACGTAGAACTGCCCGTCAGCGTACTCGATGTCGGCTTCGGCAGCCTCCAGCAGGTGGGCCGCCAGGGCGCGGGCCTTGTCCTTTATCTTGTTCAGGCCCAGCAGCAGGGCGCCGGCGCCCACCGCAGTGGTGCGGCTGCCGTAGGTGCCCCAACCCATGGGCGTGTTATCTGTATCGCCGTGCACGATTGCCACGTCATCCACCGGCACACCCAGCGTATCGGAGACGACCTGGGCAAAGGTGGTCTCCTCGCCCTGCCCGTGCGGAGAGACGCCCACGTAGGCGTTGACCTTGCCCGACGGGTGGAAACGCACCACCGCGCTCTCCCACAGGCCACCCCCGAAGCCGACGGCGCCGGCCACCTGGGACGGGCCAAGGCCGCAGATCTCGCAGTAGCAGGTAACGCCGATGCCAACGTAATTCCCGTGCTCGCGGGCGTGCGCCTGTTCCTCGCGCAGACCGGCGTAGCCCACGTGGTTGAGGGCCATGTCCAGCGCCGCCTCGTAGTCGCCGCTGTCGTAGGTCAGGCCCGGTGCAACGTCGTGGCCGCTGTCGAACTTGGGTATCAGGTTGCGCCGCCTCACCTCCACCGGGTCCATTTTCAGCTCGTCGGCCACCAGGTCCACCAGCCGCTCCAGCAGGAAGGTGGCCTCGGGTCGGCCCGCGCCGCGGTAGGCGTCGACCGGCGTGGCGTTGGTGAACACGCCGTAGATGTCAGCCTTGGTGGCGGCAACTTGATAGGGCCCGCTGTACATCAGCCCGTGCAGGATGGTCGGCACTCCGGGCGCGGCGGTGGACAGGTAGGCGCCCATGCCCGCATGCACCACCGAACGCACGCCGGTGATCTTGCCTTCGCGGGTGGCGGCCATCTCCACCTGCTCCACATGGTCGCGCCCGTGGATGGTGGCCTGGAAGTTCTCGGAACGGGTCTCCGTCCACTTGACCGGGCGGTTCAGCTTCATGGCGCAGAAAGCGGTGATCATCTCGTCAGCGTAGACCGGTATCTTGCTGCCGAACCCGCCGCCCACCTCGGTGGCGATCACCCGTATCTTGTGCTCCGGCACGCCGGTGATCAGCGAGCCGAGGAAACGGGCGATGTGGGGATTCTGGCTGGTGCTCCAGAGGGTCAGTTCGCCCATGGAACCCAGCCAGTTGGCCAACGCCGAGCGGGGCTCCATGGCGTTGGGCACCAGCCGCTGCTGCACGATGGTGTCGCTGACGATCACATCGGCCTCCGCAAATGCAGCGTCGGGATCACCCCCGACGGCCACCCAGTGGAAGGCCTGGTTGTTGGGAGCGTCCTCGTGCAGTTGCGGAGCGCCCGCCTGCATCGCCGCCACCGGGCTCACCACGGCGGGAAGCGGCTCATAGCTGACATTGATCAGCTCCAGCGCGTCCTCGGCCTGGTAGCGGGTGTCTGCCACCACCACGGCCACGGCGTCGCCCTGGTAGCGCACAACATCCTTGGCTATGGCCGGGTGGGCCACAGCCTTGACATCGGATTCCGGCGGAATCCAGGCGCAGGGGATGGGGGCCAGCGCGCTCTCGGTGTCTGCCCCGGTGTAGACCACGATGACGCCCGGAGCCGATGCTGCCGCGGAGGTGTCGATGCCGGTAATGCGGGCGTGAGCGTGGGGGCTGCGCAGGATGGCGGCATGCACCAAGCCCGGCAGGTTTACGTCGTCGGTGTAAGTGGCGCCGCCGGTTATGAGGCGCGGGTCCTCGCGGCGGCGGATGCCTGAGCCAAATATTCTGGTTGTCATCGCCTAGCCTCCCTTGGCCTCGGCGGCCGCGAGGACCGCCTGGACGATGTTATGGTAGCCGGTACAGCGGCAAATGTTGCCTTCCAACCCGTCCCGGACTTCCTGGGACGTGGGGTTGGGGTTGCGCTCCAGCAACTCGACGGCGGTCATGATCATGCCGGCGGTGCAGTAGCCGCATTGGAGGCCGTGCTTGTTCCAGAAGGCCTCCTGTACCGCATGGAGTTCTCCGTCAGCGGCCAGCCCTTCGATGGTGGTGATGTCGGCGCCATCGGCCTGGACGGCAAACGCGGTGCAGGATTTTACAGTGGAGCCGTTCATCCGCACGACGCACGAGCCGCACTGGCTGGTGTCGCAACCGATTTTTGTTCCGGTCAGCCCCAGGTTCTCCCGCAGTAAATGCACGAGGAGCAGGCGGGGTTCAACGTCCGCCTCCCGGGACTGCCCGTTGACAGTCATCTGAATTCTCAATTCAACACCCCCATAAATAGGGTTCGGCCGCCTGAGCCGAATGTGCCAGCAGTATAATGTTGGCCCTATCTATCGTCAACGCGGCGAGTTATGGGCGCAGCATGACGACTCCCCTTCGCAAAGCGGCCCGTACTTAGAAGGCGTGATACACTGGTCGCGGCACGAATAACGCAGGGAAGGGCCGTTGACTCAACCCGATAATCCCCTGCACTGCACTCCGCCCGCCGTTTATTCCCGGTATACGATAGATACGGCAACGAGGTGAGATACGGCAACGAGGTGCGGCTGACCGAGTCCCAATGGCGCGGGCATATTCTTGAAAAACGTTCACAGTCCTATTGCCACTTCCGGCAAGAGATGACTCGCCAGATAGCCAACCGGACGAACCCCCCAATTCCATTATCACAATCATTTCATCAAGGTGATGCTCATGTTCCCGAAATCCGTTTTTCCCGACTCTGCTGAAATCAACGCCCAAGGACACCTGGTGATTGGCGGGTGCAGTGCCCTGGACCTCGCTGAGGAGTATGGCACCCCAGTGTACGTGCTGGACGAGGCCACCATCCGCGCCCGTTGCCGCTCCTTCGTCAACGAATTCCGCCAGCGCGCCCCCGGAGCCAAGGTGGCCTACGCCTGCAAGGCCTTCATCAACCCCGCGCTGGCCCGCGTTCTCCGCGAGGAGGGACTGGGCTTCGACGTCGTATCCGGCGGGGAGTTGGCCACCATCGTCAACTCCGGAGCATCCTTGGAAGACGTGTACTTCCACGGCAACAACAAGACCCCGCAGGAGTTGGAGGAGGCGCTGGAGCAGTCCATCGGCTGGGTCGTCGTGGACAGTTTCCACGAGCTGGAACTGCTGGACCATCTGGCCGGAGAGGCGGGCAAGACGCAGGACATACTGCTGCGGGTGTCGCCGGGCATCGACCCGCACACCCACGTCTACACCACCACGGGCATCCTCGACTCCAAGTTCGGCTTCTCCATCCAGACCGGCCACGCCGCCATCGCGGTGCGGCAGGCCCTTGCGGCCAAAAACCTGAACCTGCTCGGGCTGCACTTCCACCTGGGGTCGCCGGTGTTCGAGCTGGAGCCCTACCGCGTCGCCACCGATTTGGTGCTGCGGTTCGCCGCCGAGTTTCGCGAGGAAGGATTGCAATTGCAGCACTTCAGTCCCGGCGGCGGGTTCGCCGTGGCCTACACCCGCGACCAACAAGCCCCTTCGGTGGCCGACTACGCCGAGACCATCTGCTCGGCCATCACCGCAACCTGCGATGGCCTGGGCATGGAGGCTCCGACGCTGGTGGTGGAACCGGGCCGCTCCATCATCGGTCCCTCTGGGGTGGCCATCTACCGCGTCGGCGCGATCAAGGATATCCCCAGCGTCCGCAAGTTCGTCAGCGTTGACGGCGGGATGGGAGACAACATCCGGCCCGCCCTGTACCAAGCCGAATACGAGGTCGTGGTGGCCAACAAGGCCAACAGCGAGGACTCCGAGATAGTCACCATCGCGGGGAAATACTGCGAGTCCGGCGACCTGCTTGCCTCTGACGTGATGCTGCCGGAGATCCAGTCCGGCGACCTGCTGGCAATTCCAGTGTCGGGTGCCTACTGTCCGTCCATGGCCAGCAACTACAACCTGAACCCGCGCCCGCCCATGGTCCTGGCTGCAGACGGCAGCAGCCGCCTCATCCGCCGCCGTGAAAGCTATCAAGATCTGATGCACTGCGACGTGGAGTAGCGGTTATCAATCACAGAGAATTTGAGGAAGAACCCCTGAATCTCTGTGCGCTCTGTGGTTAACATAGCCCCATGACGTGGCGAACTCTGGGACAGGACCACCTGCTGGCGCGGTTGCAGCCTGCGCTGGAGCAGGGGCGGGAATCCCACGCCTACCTGCTGACCGGCCCGCCCCACGTGGGCAAGCTGACGCTGGCGCGTGAGATTGCCCAAGCGGTCAACTGCCTGCACGGTCCGGGCGCACCCTGCGGCCAATGCGCGCAGTGCCAGCGCATCGCCGACGGACTGCACACCGACGTCCGGGTGGTCGACATCGAGTTCAGCCGCACGGTGGAGGGTCGGGCCACTGTCACCACCATCACCATCGACGCCATCCGCGAGCTGGAGCGCACCGTCAACCTCAACCCCTTCGAGGGCTCTCGCACGGTCATCATCATTGACGGCGCCGGAACGATGAGTACCGAAGCGGCCAACGCGCTGCTGAAGACATTGGAGGAACCACCGCCGGGGGTCCTGTTCCTCTTGCTAACCGAAGACGAGGAATCCCTCCTGCCCACCATCCGCTCCCGCTGCCAGACGTTGCAGCTGCTGCCCATGTCACGGCGAGGGATGATCGACTTCCTCACCACGCAACACAGCGCACCAGCCGACGAGGCCGACCGCCTCTACCGGCTGTCGCGCGGATGCCTCGGCTGGGCGCTACAAGCCCTGACCGACCCACAAATCCTCGACCAACGACGGGCGGATATGGAGCGAATCCAAGAAACCGTCGGAGCCGGACTGGATGCCCGGTTCAGCTACGCCAACGAGGTCGCCACGCTGTTCGGCTCCAACCGTCCGGCGGCGCGGGAACTGCTGGCGCTGTGGCTGCGCTGGTGGCGCGACCTGCTGCTGGTCAAGGAGGGTGCCGACGAGTACCTGCACAACGCGGACCAAGCCGACGCACTCCGCGCCCACGCCGAGACGTTGACCACCGCGCAAATTGCCGCCTTCATCCGCCGCCTGCTCGCCACCATGACCGCCCTCGACGCCAACGCCAGCCCCCGCCTCGCCCTCGAAACGCTGATGCTGAACGTGGAGTGATGTCTGGCGCGCCTAACGCTTACTCCGGCTCCATAAACCGGTCGGGGATGGGATGCCAGTACACGTTGCCAGGCACTATCAGCGGGTCGAGGTCGCGGTCGTTTCGGACGCTGACGACGGCCGCGTGGGCCGGTAGGCCGGTGAATTCCGTCAGTAAGCCGGCGTTCCGCAAGGCACGGTCCGTGTCTCGATGGTCCGCGGTATATGACGCTTCCACGGCGATGTATTGGGCGCTGCCGTCGAGGGTCGCCTCGATTATCAAATCAGCGCGGACGAAGCTCCGAAGTTCATTGGTGGGGACACCGCCGCCCGCCGCCCGGTGCGCCATGTTCGCCAATTCACCCCGCGTCACGGTGCGTATGTAGTCCATGCCCATATCTAGGGCGATGCTGACGGCATCTTCGACGGCAGCGGTGCGGGCGAACCATCCTTTGATAACCGCCGTGTCGTTCATAATCCTGTCGAAGCGGCGGTCCGCTCGCTCGTTGAAGTCCTTTTGCTCCTCAACGAAAACCGTCATCTTGGCGTTGAACTTCTTTTGCTCTTCAATGAAAGCTGTCATCTGTTCAACGAAGGCATCGAAACGGGCTGGCAGTTGCAGCAGCTCCTCGCCCATTATCTGGGCGCGTACCGCCGCTCTCCATTCGGGGTTCTCGGAGAGGGCGCGCAGGAAATCGTCCTGGCTGTTGATCGTGGTCATAGGTGTCTTTTCCTGACTGTTTGAGAACGCGGGCAGGCATAGCAAACTGCATATTCAACGATAGCAACCGCCTGCCCCGATAGCAAGAACCGGCCATTCGCGGCCCAAGTCTTGCCCTTCCGTCACAGGTCCATCCCGTGGAGAGACGCCTAAAATGGATTCCTTATTCCAGGTTCCAAGGGATGTAGGGCTTCCAGACCTCGAGGATGGTGCGGTTCTGGAGGATCATGTAGGGGTTGGGGTCGGGAGCGCGCGGGACGGTGCGCAGCTTCATCCGGGCCTCGGCGGGGGTGTGTCCGGCCTTGTGCAGGTTGCAGCGGTTGCAGGCAGCCACCACGTTCTCCCAAGTGTGCGCCCCGTTCTGGCGGCGGGGAATGACGTGGTCGAGGGTCAGGTCCTGGGCCTTCTTGCCGCAATACTGGCAGGTAAAGCGGTCGCGAAGAAACACCTCTTTCTTGGACAGCTTGCGGGGCAGGAATGGTCTCTTTACCAAATAGACCAGACGAATGATAGCCGGGGCCTCAATCTCGCCGGACACGGTGTGCAGGCTGCCCTCGTGCTGCTCCAGCAACTCAGCCTTGCCCTTGTCCACCATCACGATGGCCCGGCGCACCGTGCAGACGTTGACCGGCACATAGTTCAGGTTCAGCACCAGCACCGGGGCGCGAATTAAAACGCGCGGGTCAGTGCGCTCCACTCCGTCTTCGGAAGTTGCAGCGACACCGTTAACCGGGGCAACCTGAGCTTGCTCAACCACTCTGGCCAATAAACGCGCCTCCCGGTGTGACTGATGGCAATCTCGCTATTCCAAAAAGCCCGGTTGTACTCCTGTTTCCCTGCCAGCACCTTTCCTTAGTCAACCATAATGGTCAACCATAGTTCGGCCATTATAGCGCAAAGGCCGCGCCTTCTCGCCATCCCCTCCGTTTTCAGTCGAAGTTCTTCCAGTCCTTGGAGATTTCTATGGACGCGACAAACCTGTCTACCCAGCCGATGGGTCCCGAGGCGAACGCCGATTCGCCCAGGGCCCTGCCCACCGCTTCCACCGGAATCTGCTGCAGCCCAATCAGGACAACCGATATGAAGACAACGCCGAGCAGCAGTCCCAGCAGAGCGCCGCCGGCCCGGTTGATCAGAGACCCCATCGGGATGAGCGGCACCAGTGTCGACAAAACAGTCAAAGGGACGAGTAGCGCCAATGTGATAAATGCGCCAGCCAGCATTATCACCATAAATACCAAGAGAAATCCCGCCGCGGTCTGCCCCGTTTCGCTGTCGCTTACCAGTGAAAAAGCCGGCGCAATCATGTCGCCGATGCCACCAGAGAGTCCCACTCCGACCAGCAGGAAAGCAACGGGAACCCATATCCTCGTCAGCCCGGCCACAACGCCCATCAGCACGCCCGTTCCCAGGCTCGCCAGCAATGTCAGGTCAACCCAATGCACTTATTCAGTCTAGCACGGGCGCAACGAAACCATGCAATTCGTGACGTATAGTCGCAATCCGGGCGCAACCTATCGCTCCGTCGCAATCCCACGCCTGGCAGCAACCAGCAGGGCAAGACAGATGGATCCGAACAGAAATCCGGCGATCACGTCGCTGGGCCAGTGCACCCCCAGCCAGACCCGGGAGGCGCCCACACCGACGATGAGCAGCGCCAGCGCAGCCTGCGTTGTACGTCGAAGCCTCGGCCGTCCTTCAAGCGCCTTCCAGTGGCCCACCAAGTGAATCAGGGACCCGAAGAACGCGAACGCAAACACGGCGTGGCTGCTGGGAAAGGCGTAGCCAGTCTCTGGGACCAAAGCCAGGGCAGCGTCAGGCCGGGGTGTGGCAACCAGTTCCTTTAGCATCAGGTTGAATACCGGAGCCAGACCGGACGCAGCCAGAAACAGCGCATCAGCCCAACGCCTGGCCGCCAACAGCCCACCCACCGCTGCAATGGGAATCCACGGGATTCCCAGGCCCCAGTCAATCCCACCGCCGCCTATCGCAGACGCGGCCACGGCCACGTCGTCCAGCCAGCCACCCCGAAACCGCTGCAGTTCCAGCAGCATCCATTCGTCTCCGGGAAACGTCCCGTTGACGCGGGCCAGCGTCAGCAGCACAACCAGCGCCACCAGCCCCAAGAGCAGCGGCAAGAGCCTTTTCAACATAGACCGTAAAATACCAGAGACCACTTTTTCCATTCATTAAGGATAAACAGCGCGACTCCGGCGCGCTTGGCTCCAATTTACCGATGATATAATCGCCTGCGTATGATTCGGACCATCGCCATAGACGGCCCCGCGGCGTCGGGCAAGACCGTAGTGGGGCGCATTGTTGCCGAGACGCTGGGCTACTGGTTCCTGGACACGGGCATCATGTATCGCGCCGTAACCTGGCTGGCCTTGGAGCGGGGCGTTTCCCTCGACGACTCCGCCGGGCTGGGGGACCTAACCCGGGCGGTGCAGGTGCAGCCAGTGTCGAGGGACGGCGATTCGGTCGAGGTGGCGGGGAGCCGGGTGGGACCCGAATTGCGCGAGTCTCGTGTGGACAATAATGTCTCCAACGTTTCCCGACACCCCGTCGTACGCCGCGCCCTGGTGGAGCAGCAGCGGGCCTATGCTGATTCGGTGGTCAACAATGGAGACGGTGAGAACCCGGTTGGCGGCATAGTGATGATTGGCCGGGACATCGGCACCGTGGTGCTACCCGAGGCCGGGCTCAAGGTATTTCTGACCGCCTCCGCCAAGGAGCGCGCCCGCCGCCGCTGCCGGGAGATGCTGGAACGCGGCCAGGCCGCCGATCTGACAATCGTGCAGAGAGAAATCGAAGCCCGGGACGCCATCGACTCCTCCCGCGACGATTCGCCGCTCCGTCCGGCCAACGACGCCTGTCTGCTGGACACCAGCGACTTGAGCGTCCCCGAAGTGGTGGAGGCCATCCTGCAGCGGACGAAGACACGCTGATGGCAGCGGAAAGCGCAGCACTGCTCTATCGCATGGGCCGGCCACTGGCACGCTTCTGCTTCGGCACCTTCGGGCGGATGGAGGTCATCGGCAAGGAAAACGTGCCGCCCCACGGGCCGGTGATACTGGCCTGCAACCATCTTGCCTTCACCGATCCGCCGCTGCTGGTGGCGGCCATTCCGCGGCCTTTGCACTTCATGGGAAAGAAGGAGCTGTTTGGTAACCCACTGGGGAAATTTTTGATGCGCGGTTTTCACGTCTTTCCCTACGACCGCGCGACCGCCAGCACCGAGACTCTGCGAACACTGCTGGGGCTGCTGGAGCAGGACCGGGTTGTGGCCGTTTTCCCCGAAGGGACCCGCAGCAAAAGCCATTCGCTGCAGGAGGCGCAGCTGGGTGTGGTCTACCTGGCCCTCAAGTCGCAGGCCCCCATACTGCCTGTGGGGGTGACCGGCACGCAGAAAACCAGGGGCTGGAGGATGCCAGCCCCGCTCTGTCGGCTCACCGCCAACATCGGCCCTCCCTTCACCCTGCCGTCGGTGGAGGGCCGCACGCCGCGCCCGGTGATGCGGAGTATGCTGCGCATGATCATGGAGCGGGTGGCCCTGCAGTTGCCGCCCGAGTTTCGCGGCGTTTACGACCCGGCGACGACCCGGCGTGTCGAGAGTTAGGAGGAACGGAGCAAGCAATGCAACAGGCATCCAAGTTTGGCATTTATCTGAACGACGGGGAGAAGAAGGTGGTCCGCATCAATTCTCCCTACTGGTTCCCTGAGGAACCGAACTGGGTATTTCTCAGCCCCGAGGTCAACGCCACCCTGCTCAGCATTCGCGAGCTGGCCCGCGAGCAGGGTCTGAGCACCGACGCCGACGCGATCACCTGGGGCACCATTCCGATGCGGGAAGAAGAACAGTAAGGGAACGCCCTCAACCTGACCCCATCTCCCGGAGGGAGAGAGGATTTACGTCTGTTGACGTGCGGGAATCCGCTTGGTTAGGCCAGCCGCTCCGCGTCCTCGATGTAGATCGCGGTTTCGCTCATGCGCCTTTCGGTCTGGTCGTTGCAGATCCCGTCGTACAAGCACGACCCGTGTAGCTGACAGATGCGGCTGTAATAGCGACCCACCAGCAGCTTAACGTTCCCGTCCTGGGCAGCCAAGCGGTCCAACCCGTCTGATGTCCGGGCATCCGTGCCGGGTTCCTCGCCGGTGCGGGCCAGAATCAAAGCGCCGGTGGCCCGCTTCGTGGCGCACCAAGCCTTTTTCGCCGCGTCACGGAGTCTCCCGCTGCCAAGAACTTGGTGTCTCCAATAGCCCTTGGACCCTGCTTGTGGCTACCGTGATCCGCTTCGGACCCTGGGAGTCCGCGCAGGAATTTCGGCCGACAGCCTTTCCAGGGCGGCTAGCCCTTGAAAGCAGGCATCACTTCCTCGGCGAAGATGCTGAGCTGGTCCTTGTAGACCTCCAGCGGCATCCCCATCACTGAACCGAAGTTGACGCGCTCGACGCCGGGGTAGTTTTCCTCAGCCTTCTTGAGGCTCTCGACCACCGTTTCCGGGGAGCCGCAGATCCAGCCGCCGCCCTCCACGGCTTCTTCCAGCGTGGGTAGCTTGACACCGCGGCTGCGCCCTCCGGCGGCCACCGAGTCTATCTGGTCCTGGTTCATCGCCATCAGGCCCAGCGGCGCAGCGAACTTCATCGCTTCCTCGAAGTAGGGCTTGGCCTTTTCGATAGCCTTTTCCTTTGTCTCGGCCATGAACAGCCGGAATCCCAAGGCCGTCCCCTCGCCGAGTTGCGTCTCGTGTCCGGCGTCCAGCTGCGCCTGCTGGTACATCCGCATCCGCTCTCCCAGGGTGGGCTCCGGCGTGTTGGCCAAGAGGGGCTTGATGCCCATCTTCGCCATGAACTCCACGCCCCTGGGGTTGCCGCTGACCAACGGCTGCCAGATCTCAACCGGACGGTTGATGGGGCGCGGCACCAGGGTCAGCTTCTCCAGTTCATAGCCCCGGTATGGCACATGGGCAGGGAGCTGGAAGTATTTGCCCTGGTGAGAGAAGGAGTCTTGGTTGAAGGCCTTGGTGATTACCTCGACCTGTTCCTCGAACAGTTCGCGGTTGGCGTCGGAGTCCCGCATGGGCGCGCCGAAGGTCTCGACCTCCCGGGTGTGGTAGCCGCGCCCAACACCGAAGATGATACGGCCCTTGGTGAGAATGTCGGCCATGGCGAAATCTTCGGCCAGCCGCAGCGGGTGCCACATGGGCGTTATGTTGAAGCCGCAGCCGTACTTGAGCGTGTTTGTCTGCGTCGCCAGGTACAGCCCCAGCATCAGCAGATTGGGGATGCCCTCGTACCCTTCGGGCTGGAAGTGGTGTTCGGCCATCCAGAACTCGTCGTAACCGTTGGCTTCGAGGTGCTTGGCGATGTCCAGAGCCCAGTCGTAGGTCTCGGCCAGCTTCTCGTTGGGATACCAACGGTCGTTGGCCGGCGTCCCATCAAAGCCCAGGTTGTCATCAACCACGTGTCCGGCGTAGGAAGCGGAAAAGTTCTTAAACATAGCTGCTCTCGACTTAGGAAATTAGGGAATCGTCATCGGGTTGGCCGCTTGAGATGGGCGATCCGCTTTTGAGCGTCTTCTTGCCCTACTTCCAAGCAACCCAGCGGGTGATGTATTTAGACAGAGTAAGGGTACCATTGCTTGGCGTATCGACAGAGTCGGGTGATTTGTTCCCGGGTTTGCGCCTGCTCCCCATCCAAACGGCCAAGAGCGTACTGCTCTTCACCGGCATTGCGCTCGATCCAAGCAAGGCGCTCCTTGGTTCGATTACGCCTTTCCTCCAAGCGGCCGTGGGTATGGAAAATTCGGCGGTCCTCATCTCAGGAGGCGGCTGCGTTTCCGTGGTCATTCCACCTTTATCATCGCTAAATTGACCAAACGCAGAAACGTCACCTACTCCCGCACCTGGCTGGGGGCCGGGTTATAGAGTTCAAGGCCGATGGTGGCTGGGAAAACGCGGGCCAGTTCCTCGACAGTCCACTTGCCTTTCTTTTCAATCGTCTTCACGGGTTCTGGCTGGTTGAGCAGGTTGATGAGGCCTTCGGTCACATGGAATACCTGGCCGTTGACGTGCTGGGCATCGTCGGAGGCCAGCCAGGTGACCATGGGGGCGATGTCGTCGGGGCCGCCGCGCAGGGTGACGCTGGCACCGGTGCTGATGCCGCGGGCGGCGCGCAGTTCGCGGGCCTCGTCCGGGATGCTGGTGGTCATGCGGGTGGCAGCGCTGGGCGAGATGGCGTTGGCGGTCACGCCATAGCGGCCCATGTCGCGGGCCACCACCCGGGTGAAGCCTGCGATGCCGTCCTTGGCCGCGCCGTAGTTGGCCTGCCCGGAATTGCCGTACAGCCCAGAGGTGGAGCTGAATGTGATGATGCGCCCGGAGCGCTGCTGGCGGAACAAGACGGAGGCGTTCTTGACCACCGAGAAGGTGCCCTTCATGTGGACAGCAATGACGTCGTCCCATTCCTGCTCAGACATGTTGAACACCATGCGATCGCGGAGGATACCAGCCACAGTGACCACAATGTCCAGCTTGCCGAAGTTGTCCAAGGCGGTCTGGACGATCTTCTCGCCGCCCTCCATGCTGGCAACGTTCTCGGTGCAGGCGACAGCCTCGCCGCCGGCCTCCCGGATCTCGGAGACCACAACCTCAGCCACCGACATATCCGCGCCGGAGCCGTCTACATTGACGCCCAGATCGCAGACCACCACCTTGGCGCCCTCCTCGGCCATCAGGCGGGACACGCCGCGCCCGATGCCCCGTCCGGCCCCGGTTACAATCGCCACCTTGTCTTTCAGCAGGTTTACCATTACTTTGCCTCTTCCTTAGTTCAGCGGGGGAATCCCGCCTTGATTTCTAATTGCGGGGAATCCCTCAGCTCATCCTCGAGAGGGAATACCTGGCCCGCTGGCGTTTTCCCGGTGCATCCTTCATCGATCAGGGATTGATCAGAGGTTGATCAGGCAACTCGTTCCCAGAGCAGGACGACGGTCAAGTCGGCGCGGGCCCCCCTGATGGGCAGAGTGCTGAGTTCGAGCCGCCCGTCTTCAGCAAACTCGAACTTCCTGATTTGCCGCTCGCCAATCCAGTTGGGGAAAAAGCTCCCCTCCACCTGATGAATCATCAACCCCTCGGACTCGTCCACTGTATAGCTGCCGTAGTAGGCCACATAGCCCTCAAAGGCCGCTCGCACCTCGGCATCGCTGCCCTTGAGCAGGTTGCCGGTGGCGAAGGCCGATCGCTTCCGGGTCATTATCTGTCCAGAGAAGCTACCCCGTCCGTCATAGACCAGCATCCCGCCCGGCTCCTCACCATAGGGGAGAGTTATGCGCCCATCGGACCAGCGCCCCTCGCAGGCCAACAGCCGCCAGGTCCCGGTGAAATGGTCTGCCACTGCCAATACGCGCCTCCACTCCACCTAATACTACAGTTGCACTATTGAATCCAGCAGTGATAGCCGTCGCCGGTAGTGGCATCGCCGTGCCTGTGCCTGATGGTGCCGTCTCCACAGAGACCATAGCAGAACAAGCTCAGTGGGATGATTCTCCGTCCATACCAGGCGGGTGAGCAGCCGGCGCACCTCAGGCAGCGTCAGGGGAATCAGCTCTTCATCGGGACCGTAGCAGCCCCCTTTTCTCCCTGTTCCATCGCCTGATGCCGGATCACCGCCAGATACGCCTGCGCCAGCATCGCCAGGGTGATGTGCCGGTACCAGCCGTCCCACCGGCGCACCTCGTACTGGTCCAGCCCCACCTGGCCCTTGGCTTCCTCAAAGCATTCCTCTATGGCCCACCGGGTTCCGGCCACCCTCGCAAGTTCCTCCAGAGCCGTCCCCGCCGGGCCGTAGCACACGTAGTAAGCCAACTCCTCCGGCTTGGCCACGCTGCGCCGGACCAGCAGCCAATGGCCTTTGCCCGGCTCCCGCATGGGCCTTATCTCCACGGCAGTCCAGTCGTACATCCGGGGACCCTTGGCGCCATCGCCGGTGCTGCATCTGACCCAGCCTGTTTCGTCAACCTGCTCCGCCAGGCGGTCCGCCCGCACCTGACGCGGACCCTTTTCCGTCAAAGCCCACAGCCTCTCGCTCCTCTTGATGGCCAGCACATGTGGTATTCCCTGATGCTCCAGCCACAACCTCAGGTTGCGGTCATTGCCATAGACCTCATCCCCGGCAACCCAGCGGAAGGGGGCTCCTGATTCCAACGCCCGCTCCAGCATGCGCTGCGCCAGCCGGGGCTTGGTCTGAAAGCCAACATCTGCCGGTACTCCGGCCTCCCGCCGCCGTTCCCAGTCCTCCGCCCACACCTGTGGCAGGTACAACTCCCGGTCCAGCAGGGTCCTTCCCTTGTCGCTGGCATAGGCCAGGAATACCCCAACCTGAGAGTTCTCGATCCGACCCGCTGTGCCGCTGTACTGCCGCTGCACCCCAACCGACTTGTCCCCCTTCTTGAGAAACCCGGTCTCGTCCACCACCAAGACTGCCTCAGCGTCTCCCAAGTGCTCCATTACGTAGCTCTTCAGGTCATCACGGACCAAGCCGGCGTCCCATTGGTAGGTGGACAGCAAGCGCTGCACCCCATAGGGAGTGGCGTCGCCCGCCTGCTCTGCCAGTTGCCAGCCGTTCTTGCGCTCCACCGGACTTAGCAGTCCCCGCAGATAATCCAGCGCCCGGCGGCGGGGCTCTGGCCTCCGGAACCGTCCCCCGATGCACTGGTGTACCTGATCGATGCCCTCGGCCCAACGGGCCACTTCCGCCACCTCATCCCCATACCTTGCCAAACCCTCACCTCACCAACACTCAACTGCCGCAATTTTACGTCATCATTAACTGCAACTGTAGTACTAACCCGGAAGCCTTTCCAAGACCGTAATCAATGTGCCAACCCCCGTGCCAATCACCGCGGCGGTAAGAACTGCCCCCACTGAGATAATGGCGAAGAAGTAACTGCGAGACTCTTTGCGCGTTGCATCGTTAGCTTCCCGTGCTTCCTGGCGCGCCGCAGCATTAGCTTCCCGTGCTTCCTGACGCGCCGCGTCTATCACTTGAGTCAATGATACACGCAAAGCCTCAATTGCTTCGTGCGCTTCACGTCGAGTGGCCCTGTTTTCCTCGAGAAGCATTTCAACCGCCCGGCTTAGCGCCAGTCGCAACGCCTCGTCAGCTTCACGCATCTCCTGACGCATCACGTCAAGAGCTTGAAGCAGGTCGCGGCGCAAGGCCTCGTTGGCCTCCCGCATCTCACGGCGCAAGGCCTCGTTGGCCTCCCACATCTCACGGCGCAAGGCCTCGTTGGTTTCCCGCGCCTCAAGGCGCAAAGCGTCGTTAGCCTCCCGCGCTTCCCGCCGTGTTGCCTCGCTCATCTGAATTACCGAGTCCAGACGGGAGATTATGTCGGCAAACCGCTGGGTGTTGGCTTCCTGCACCGCCTCGAGACGGGTAATGCGTTCTTCGGGCGTTACCATGCTACAGCTTTACCCTTATGTCGCTTGGCCCGCTGCCCCTGCTACTCCCGCGGCGGGGTTGGCGGGGCAGGGTTGACTACGCCCCTGGTCAGGACATTACGGGCCAGTGGGGCAAGAGTCTCAAGATCCCAGTGGCCCGACGGCTCATAGATAGAGCGTTCGGGGCGCGGCTGGGACATCAGCGATACCCTGTCTCCATAGACCAGGAAGGTCTGCCCATTGACGTTGGCAGCGTAGTCGCTGGACAGGTAGCAGATGAACGGCGCAATGTGGGTAGGGTCCAGCTCGGTCAGAGTGTCCTCGCCGGGAATGGTGGCCACGCCGCTGCGGGCTCGGATTTCGGCGGCGCTGGCGGGGATGTCGCCAATCATGCGGGTGTTGGCGCGGGGAGCGATGGCGTTGGCGGTAACTCCGTAACGACCCATGTCCTTGGCGACGACCTTGGTGAAGCCGGCGATACCCGACTTGGCCGCGCCATAGTTGGCTTGCCCCGAGTTGCCTATCAGCCCCGACTCCGACGTGAAAGTAATGATGCGCCCGGAGCGCTGCTGCCGGAACAGGATGCAGGCATGCTTCACCACGGTGAAGGTGCCCTTTAGGTGGACGGCTATAACGTCGTCCCATTCCTGCTCGGTCATGTTGAAAATCATCCGGTCGCGCAGAATCCCGGCGCAGGTCACAACGATGTCCAGCTTGCCGAAGTTGTCGACAGCGGTCTGGATGATCCTCTCGCCGCCCTCCATGCTGGTCACCGACTCCATGCAGGGAACGGCCTCGCCTCCGGCCGCCCTGATTTCCTCGCATACCTGGGCCGCGACGGAGTGGTCCTGACCCGAGCCGTCCACGTTGACGCCTGGGTCTACAACGACCACCTTGGCGCCTTCCTCCGCCATCTCCAGCGCGATACCCCGGCCGATGCCCCGGCCGGAACCGGTAACGATGGCCACCTTGTCGATAAGTGAATCAACCAACGCTCTACCCCTGGAAACTGAGAATTTTCAAACCAGGCAACTTGCCTGACGCTTAGCGCCTATGTCTTTGGAAGCGATACCGTGGCTCGGCCGGGAGTCGTCTGCTGCCCCTCTGCGTTTTCTAGCCAGATTTCGCAATCAACCAAGTACGCCCCATCGTCTTCATACTTGCTGGTCACCACGCCGCGGGCGGTGATGGGATTCCCCGGAATGTCCATCCCCCGGTACTGGCAGGAAAGCCTGCGCAGGTTGCCGTGGGGACCCATCCAGCCGGTCACCAAGGAACCGAGAAAGGCGTTCTTCAAAGCACCGTGGATGATCACGTCCTCCAGGCCGGTGCCTTGGGCAAAGTCCTTATCGTAGTGGATCTGGTAGTAGTCGCCGGACGCCCCGGCATATTTCACCAACTGCTGGGTGGAGGGATGCCGCACAACCGGCTCGATCTCCTGACCCTCGACGATCTCATCCCAAACTATCTGGGCTGCCATGTCGAACCTCCGGCTTGTATTCCTTGATCTCTGCACATTTTGCACATAAGGAGACTCCGTCATCTCTCAAGGGGACGAGGACAACGCCCTCACTTTGATCTTGCCGACGATAGAATGATTATCTAATAGCGGATGGACGTGTTTGTCTGTGTCGCCACCACCTGGTCAAACTGGTTGGTGTAGGTGATGACGATGGTCTGTATCAGCATCAGGCCAATGCGACCATTGCGCTCGTTGATGTCCTCAATGCGGGACACTGCAGAAATGCGGTCCCCGGGGCGCACCGGTTCGAAATACTCCCAGTCACTGCCCCCGTCCAGCAGCCGGTCGAAGGGGACGTCAAAGGGCAATTCGGGACGGGCGGCCACTGCCGAGCGCAAGAACGTGGGCGGGGCGATCAACCCGCCGTAACGGGAGGCCCTTGCTGCTTCCTCGTCGTTGTAAACAGGATTATCGTCACCAATGGCCTCGGCGAACTTGATAATGGCGCCCTTCTCCACCTCAATGGTCTGTGGCGCACTCTCCATCCCAATCGCCTGCTGGCGCATTTCTTCGGTCAAAAACGACGGCGCGGTGGACACGAATTACCCCCTCGGCGCATTAGTGGTCTCGATCTGGTCGAAAAGGCCCATCCTCAGTCTGTTGAAAGGCCGTTCAACCTTGTTAACAATCTTTTAACAATCTGGGAGTCTATCGGCGGGCTGAAGTAGTGTCAAGGTTAACATAGTCATCAGGGCGATCGCATTGCCGGCGAAATAGAACCAACATCGGGAGTTCTGCAAGTCTGAAATCATCAGACAATGCCACCAAAACGAAGCTATACAGACAGTATGTGACGAATAGTATTAGTGGGTAATCATGGTGCATGGGGCCTCCGGTGCCCCGGAGTGCCGCTTTGCATTGGCCGAAGCTGGCGGCGGCCAATGCAGTCCCATTTTCCCGGTAGTATGATATGAACTCTTCCATGGTTGCAATTCCGGTTACAACTCCAGTTCAAATTCCGCATCCCAACGTTCCGCCCAGCGGAGGCCTTCCATGACTACTCCCAAGCCCGTTGCGGCCCCAGCGTCGGGCAGCCCGGAAATCATCCAGTTTCCGGATCCCCGGCCCTGTGATTTGGATATGAGCACCTACTACTACGTAAATTTTCCAGCATATCCCTCAGCCTTGGCCGACCACTTGGGAGACCCGGACACCACCGTAATCATCAGCGAGATGGCGGCTGGCCTGCGGGCTACCGAAAGCTACGAGGGCATCCTGTTTCCCGACTTGCTCATCGCCTTCGACGCCAACCCGGTGGCCACCCAAGCTCGTAACGGATACCTCATCCCGGAACAGGGCAGTCCTCCCGACTTCGTGCTGGAAGCGGCTTCCAAGACCACCGGAGAGCGGGACGAGACCCACAAACGGGACGCCTACGCCGCCATGGGGGTCCGCGAATACTGGCGGTTCGACCACACCGGCGGAACCTTTCACCGCGCGCCCCTCTCCGGCGACACGCTGGTGGACGGCCAATATCTGCCCATCACAATTCTCCAGACGGACCAAGGGCATTACTGGGGGCGCAGCGCAGCGCTGAACCTGGACCTGTGCTGGGAAGATGGCCGACTCCGCTTCTGGGACCCGGTCGGACAGCTCTACCTGACCACCGACCGGGAGGAGCGCGCCGCTCGCCGCGCCGCCGAAGCCGCTCGCCGCGCCGCCGAAACCGCTCGTGACAATGCCGAGGCGCGAGTCCGTCAACTGGAAGAGGAACTGCGCCAGCGGCCCGACGCCTAGCCGGGCTACGCTCCCAATCCGCGCTGCATACCTCGCAGGTATCCCGCCTGCCCTCCGTGCTGATTGACCTCCCAGACCAGCATGCGGAACATCGTCGCGAGGGGCATCTCGTTGCCTTGGCGGTTTGTCATCAAGGTGCTGACCAGCGAGGCGTCGTCATGCTCTCCGAGGAATCCAAACAGGTTGTCGCGGGCAGCTGTGGCGTACTCCACCAGCAGGGCCTTGTCCGGACAATTCCAGTTGGCCAGGTCTTCGACGCTGTAGCCGAATCCGACGTCCATCGCCTCCGGCTTCATTCCCAGTCGCTCGGCCCATTCCCGCTCGTACAGCTGCGGCTCCTTTCGGGCCAGCGATTGCGTCCACATATCCAGCGCCCGCCCGTAGTGCCACACAACGAACCCTATGGAATGGCACTGGTCGTTGGGACGAAATTCGATTTCCTCCTGTGTCAGCCCGTCCAGGTAACGCTCAAGCCAGTCCCAATTGATCTCGAAGCTCTCCCTGATGAATTCCTGTAACGCCATTGCCTCCACCTCGCAGCAGCCAAACTTTCCACAGTTATTGTAGCGCAGTGGGCGCGGGGATTCAGATTAACAGGCACAAATTCTTACGTTCACCGCGCCTTCGCGGGCCTGAAATGGCAGCCTCTCCGTATGCTAAAATCGGGGCGGGAAATTCCCTGACGGAGGAACGTTTTGCAGTTCGGTTTCTACCTGCCCAACAGCGGCGAGGGTGCCCAGCCTGACGCCCTTGCCAGCATCGCCCGCCTGGGCGATCAGCTTGGCTTCTATTGCATGGTCGCGCCCGACCATATACTGATGCCCCGACAGGTTGATTCGGTGTATCCCTATAGCGTGACCGGCAGCATTCTGGCCGGCGGCAACTCAGGCGCGGGCGAGTGGCCGGAGCAAATCACAACCCTGGCCTACCTGGCCGGAGTCACCGGGAATATCCGGCTGGTCACCAGCGTGATGATCGTGCCCTACCGCAATCCCCTGCTCTGCGCCAAGATGCTGGCCACGCTGGATATGCTGTCAAAAGGCCGCCTGATCGTGGGCGCGGGCGTGGGCTGGATGGAAGAGGAGTTCGAGCTGCTGGACGCGCCGCCCTTCAACGAACGGGGCGCGGTGACCGATGAATACCTGCGGGCGTTCATCGAGCTATGGACCGCCGACAACCCCAGCTTCGACGGCAAGCACATCCGGTTTTCCGACATCATATTCCAGCCGAAACCGGTGCAGACGCCCCATCCGCCCATCTGGATCGGCGGGCAGAGCCGGGCAGCCCTGCGCCGCGCCGCCCGGCTGGGCAACGCCTGGCACCCCGTGGGGGCCATACCGGCAGCGCCGCTGGAGCCGGAGGAACTGGCCGAGAACCTGGTCTATATGCACCGCCACGCTGAGCGGGCCGGCCGCGACCCCGGGGAGATTCAGGTGTCGATGAAGGCGCCGCTGTACGATGCCGCCAGCGACGCGGGGGGCAGCCGCCGCCGGTTCTCCGGCTCGCCCGACGCGGTGCTACAGGACATCCACGCCTACGCGGAGGTGGGCGTTACCCATCTGATTTTCGACTTCCGCAGCCCCCACCACGCCGAAACCGAGGAGCGCATGGCCCGGTTCTCGGAAGATGTGATGCCAGAGGCGAAATAATCTCGTTGAACGTTCCCTCTCCCTCTACGGAGATGGTCAGGGTGAGGCGATCTCCGCAGGAACGACCACCATGCGCTTTCACCCTTACTTTACCCCGGGAAAGGGGACACGGAGGAGTTAAAATTGGAAACGTTAAACGACCGCGCCGAACGGGGAATAGCCATGCGGGAGATGATGGCCGGGGGCAACTCCAGCCACTATACCCTGCCTGGCATTGACCAACTCGCGCCGGACCTGAAGCGAATCATAGACGAGGCTCTCTGGGGCTCCGTCTGGACCAGACCGGGGCTGGACACGGAGCACCGTTCGCTGTGCACTGTCGCCGCCCTCATCGCCTTGGGACAAGTGCCCCTGCTGCGCCGCAACATCGAGCGCAGCCTGAACCTGGGCGTGAAGCCGGACGCGCTGGTGGAGGTCTGCATTCAAATGACCTTCTTCGTCGGCATTCCTGCGGTCGAGACGGCCATGCGCATCGCTAAGGAAGTATTCGAGGAGCAGGGCGTCGAATACACTCCGACGCGGGTGTACGACACCGACAGGACGGTGGAAGAACTGCACCAGAACGGCCTCCGCCTCTACGACGAGCAGATGGGCAGGCCGCCGCTCTACCCGATGGCCGACCCGCATTCGGTGGAAATGGAAGCCCAGAGATTCATCGAAGAATACCACTGGGGCGCAATCCACGCCCGCCCCGGGCTGGACCCCAAGAGCCGGGCGCTCTGCGGGCTTTCCGCCATGACCGTCCTTGGCCAGTACGACCGCCAGATACGGCGGTTGATTGAAGGCGCACTCCATGTGGGGGCGACGCCACAGGAAATTATGGAAGTCTTCTTCCAGCTGATTTTCTACGGCAGCTACACCAACTCTCGCACCGCGATGCTGGTGGCCCGCTCGGTGTTCGTGGAGCAGGGCGTCGCGCCCGCGCCCGCGGACTGACCCGCCGCCGACAGCTGATCACTCGGCTTCCCGGACGATGGTATAGAAATTCCGGAGGCATTATGAAACTTCGACTGGACGACGGCACCGAACTGTTCTACACGGTAGACGACTTCACCGACCCATGGACAGAGCCCGAAACGGTCCTGATGCACCACGGGATGGCCAAGAACCACAGGATGTGGTTCGGCTGGGTGCCCACCATCGCCCGACATTACAGGGTCATCCGGTTCGACATGCGGGGCATGGGACGATCGGACTTGCCTGATGCGGGCTATCCGTGGTCGCTGGACAACTTCACCAACGATCTGGAACAGGTGGTGGAGAAGATGGAACTGGACCGGTTCCACCTCATAGGCGAAACAGTGGGCGGCTCCATTTCCATGAATTACTCAACTCGCCACCAAGAGCGGCTGCTCTCGCTGACTGTCTGCACCTCGCCAACCAGCTTCGACTCTCACCACCAAGAAAGCGCCGATCTGATCGAGCGGGAGGGCATCGAAGCCTGGGTGGACGACTCCATCGGCCGCCGGCTGGATCCTGACCTGGTGCCGCCGGAATACATTCGCTGGTACGCTGACCAGATGAAGGCCACGCCAGCCCAAGTAGTCCACGGCTTCCAGTCCAACGCAGGTGGCGACCTCGGACCCCTGCTCCGCAACGTCCAGACCCCGGTGCTGGTGCTGGCTGCCGCCAGCCTGCGGGAAGAGGTCCTGGGCGATTTTCGCGGGGCTGCCGACCTTTTCCCCAACGGCAGACGAGTGGTGTTTCCCGGCATCACCGGCTTCGTGCAGCACATCATGCCAACAGCCTGCGCCCGGGTCTGGCTCGACTGGGTGCGGTCCCTGTAGCCTGTGGCTTTCTGGGTCCGCAGGAGGCGCCGGTCCCGTCGCCGCAGGATGGCTGCGGTATTATTGGCCGGGATATGGCTGCGACAGAGGCGGCGGGAGCTTGACTATAACCTGATCTTCCTGCGGCTTCTGTCTGGACGGAACCCTGAATCGGGCGACACCTGGGTATGGCTGGACCCCGGATTCGCCGGAGCTCCCCTGCGGTTTGCAGTCCAGGCGTTCATGGCGACCTTGGTCATGCTGGGCGCCCTGATGTTCGCTCATTCCCTGTCCAGCGCCGCCATCGCCGCCGGACTGGCCTCCAGCGTGGTTGCCATATTCATGAACCCATCCAACCGCAACGTCGGGATCCGGTCCGTTGTGGGCGGGCATACCGTGGCCCTTGTGCTGGGATCGGCAATGGCGGGGCTCCTGTTCTTCGGCCCGGTTGAGACCTTCCTGACCGACATAGACCACCTGCGTAACTTCAGCTATGCCGTGGCCGTCGGCCTGGCGGTGCTGCTGATGGCCATCACCAACACGGAGCACCCACCGGCCGCTGGCACCGCCATCGGAATGGCCACCCGCGAGTTTGATATCCTGGTATTCCTCAGCATCATCGGCGCGGTGGTCATGCTGGCCATAATCAAGCTGGCCCTCCGCCCCCACCTGCGGGATTTGACCTAGCCTCCACCGGTCAAGAGGATGAAATTATTCAACTGCTTTTCCATGAACACAGTTGACGATTCAGGAATAACCCGGGTCCTCTCTGGCGACCATCATTTCGAGCAGAAAGGCCGGTACGCAGCACCGATGCGTCAGCAACCATAAATCAGCTTCAGGAGCCATACCATGCCCGACGCCCTCGCTCGCATTTATGCCCGGTTCGTCGCCGAGCTGGACTACTCGCAACTGCCCGCGCCGGTGGTGGACAAGCTGAAGGCGTCGTTGCTGCACGCTACGTTCGTCTCACTGATTGGTGCGCAGACGGCCCACGGAAAGGCCGCCATCGAACTGATGAAAGAAGAGGAGTCCAACCCCAACGGCGCTACCATGCTGGCCGATGGCTCGCGGGCCTCCCGCAGCGGCGCGGCCTTTGCCAACAGCAAGCTGATGCACGCCACCAACCAGACTGACTCCTACCGGATGCTGATTCATCCCGGCCCCTGCATCATCCCGGCGGCCCTCGCCACGGCGGAGCTTTCGGGCGCCAGCGGTACGGCGTTGCTGACGGCGATGGCGGCAGGCTACGAGGTGGAAGCCCGCATCGCCGGCGACTTCATCCCCACCACCCAGGCGCGAGGCTTCCGCTGCAGCCCGGTCTACGGAACGTTGGGCGCGGCAGTGACCACCGCAAAACTCCTTGGCCTGAACGAGGACCAGACGGTTACCGCGCTGGCCTTGGCTTGCACATTCGCGGGCGGCACCACCGAAGGCCCCCGCGTGAGCGGGCGGGAGATGCTGTACCACGAGCCTAATGCCACCCGCAGCGGCATCATGGCAGCCCTGCTGGCCCGCGAGAACCTGCGCGGCTCGGAGACCTGCCTGGAGGGCGACGCCGGATTCTATAACGCCTTTGTCGGCAACAACCGGGGCGAACTCTCCTACACATTCTCGGCCAACCCCCCTCCGCAGAATTTTAATGGCGATTGGGGCGGCCCCGGCACCACCGACCTGGCCCAGACGGTCGAGGGCCTCGGCGACCGCTGGGAACTGATGCACGTGACGCCCAAGATCTATCCCACTGCGGGATACAACTGCCCGGTAATTGAGCTGACCACCCGGATGCGCGCCGCTCACGACATACCCCCCGAGGATGTGGAGCGCATCGTCGTGGAAATGAACTGGCTGGAAACCACCTACCCATCGCCGGCGTTCCCCAACTCCGACCGGAGGATGCCCGGCGTCGGCAGCACCCACTACTTCACCGCCTACACCTGGACCCACGGCAGCTATCCGCCCCTGCGGCAGCGTCTCGATCCCGGCATAGACTCCGCCGACTTCGACCGGCAGGTTATGGCGCTGCAGGAGCGCGTCGAGGTGACCGGGCAACGCAACCGTGGCTCATTCGCCCCGCGAATCACCGTCCGCACCCGCTCCGGCGACGAGTTCACCGACGAATTCAACGGCGACGAGCTCAAGTGGGACTTCGCCACCGAGATAGCCTGCGTCAGCCAGCTATTCCCCCAAATGGACTGGCCAACCGCCAAGCTGGAGGGCCTGGTATCCGCCGTCACATCCACCGAAACCGCGTCGAACATGTCAGGGCTGATTGGCTGCTGCGTGCCGGAGTAGCTGACTGGGGCTGTATCTGCGCATTGTGGGTCAAAATTCTTCATTCCCTTAAGTTTTAGGAGTGTCAAATGGACCTCGGACTGGAAGGCAAGATCGCCATCGTAACCGGCGGCAGCAAGGGCATCGGGCGGTCCACCGCCCTGGCGCTGGCCCAGGAGGGCGTGGACGTCGCCATCTGCGCCCGCGGCATGGAGGAACTGGAAGACGCGGCCGCCGACATTCGCGCCCGCACCGGCCGCCGGGCCTTGGCCGTCCGCGCCGACACCGGCGAACCCGACGACATCAAGAACCTCGTGGCAGCCACCGTCGCCGAGCTGGGCGGAGTCGACATCCTGATCAACAACGCAGTGAACTCCACCGCCGCTCCCTTCATGGAGCTGGCCGACGAGGATTGGCTGAACCACATCAACGTCAAGGTGATGGGCTACGTCCGCTGTGCCCGGGAGTGCATCCCCCACATGCGCCAGCGCGGCGGAGGCCGCATCATCAACATCGGCGGCATGGCCGCCCGCTACTCCAACCCGCTGACCAACAGCAACGGCGTTACCAATGCCTCCGTCTCCAACATAGCCAAGAACCTGGCCGACCAAGTGGCCGCCGACGGCATCCTGGTCAACTGCATCCACCCGGGCACCACCCGCACGCCTCGCCAGAATATGATGCTGGAACGCCAGGCCAGAGACGCCGGCATCACCATGGAACAGGCCGAGGCCCGGGCCATCGCTGGCATACCCATCGGCCGGATGATCGAACCGGACGACATCGCCGACCTGATCTTGTTCCTCGTATCCGACCGTGCCGGGGCTATCACCGGCCAGACCATCGGAGTGGAAGGCGGCGCCGTTCGTGCCATCAACTACTGACTCGACTTCGCGAAAAACACGACCGGGATTTTACGTCCGCATACTCCCCTCTCCTTCCGTGAGAGGATTAGGATGGGGGCGTTTCCCTTCCTGGTGCTCTCTGTGGTTAATTGTCCTTGCGATTGCTTGCGGCGGTTCCGGGGGAGTCATCGTTCCGCCAACGGAAGAGTTCGGCGGGCCAGAGTACGCTGCGGTGGTCGTCACCAGCGACTTGGCCTTGGGAGAGAACCGCATCGCGTTCGGGGTGGTGAGCCGCGACGAAGGGCCGCTGCAAGCCGATAGCGCCACGGTTCGTACCTACTTTCTGCCGCCCAACACCGAGACGCGTGAGTCTCGGGAAACCCTCACGGCCAGATTCGAGACTTGGCCCTTCTCAGGGGGAGTGTTCACCGCCTATCCGCAGTTTGATGTTGCCGGCTCCTGGGAGCTGGAGACGGAGTTCACCACGCCGGATGGACAGGAGGTATTCGCCAAGTCTGCCTTTCCTGTGAAGGATGTCAGCGACACCCCGTCCGTAGGCGACCCGGCCCCGGCCAGCGTAACGAGCGTCGCGTCCGACTTCCGCGACATCTCGCACATCACCACGGCCACGGAACCCGACCCGGCGCTTTACGCCATCTCAATACGCGACGCCATCGCCGAGGGCAAACCCCTCGTTGTGGGCTTCTCCACTCCGCGCTATTGCACCACCGCCACCTGCGGCCCTCAATTGGAGCAGCTGAGCAGCCTGCAGCAAACCCATGGCGACCGGGCCAACATCATCCACGTCGAGGTCTACAAAGACCCTCACCTGTTCGAGGAGGAGGGGCGGCGTCCGGGCAGGGCCGACATAGTGGACGCGGTGGAGGAGTGGGGTCTGCCCACCGAGCCGTGGACCTTTATCGTGGACGCTGAAGGAATAGTGCGGGCCAAGTTCGAGGCGTACACCCCGGCCCCCGTCATCGAGGAGGCGCTGCTGAAGGTCCTCAATTAGACACCCGGCGCTCCGGGAACGCCGCGGCTTTTTGAGGCTGTTGGGGAGCTTCCTGTTTCTCTGTGTACTCTGTATTTACTCGGTGGCCTGCAACGGAGAGCCGGGCGTGGTACGGGGCGTGATCGTGGAAGTCCTGGACCGCGATCTGGCGGAGATCGAGACGCTCACCATCCGCCATAGCGATGGCCGCATGTGGACGTTCACCACCGAAGCGGCGCTGGAGAAGAACGGCGCCCACCTGCGTTTGCACCAAGTCCTCGGGCAGTCGATTGAGGTCCAGTACGAGGAGCGGGACGGCCGTCTGATAGCCATCGGGCTGAGGGACTGATCTCGAAACCGTCAGGGACGGTGAGCGACCGGAATGTTACGCCACCTGCTCCACGTCCCGGATGTGGTCAACGGTCTCCTGATGCGCCTTCGGTATCAGGCGAGCCGCAGCGCCCATCGTAAAGGCACTGACCGTGCAACTGGCCGATTCGGCTGTATGGCGGCCCGCCAGCGACTTTACCCGCCCGTCCTACTTGGCCAGACCATCCAACCCGTCGCAACCTTGAACGTCTATGTGAACCGGAAGACACGCACCGCCACCAGCGCGGTGGCGACGGCCCAGACGCCGAGAGAGGCCAGTTGCGGCCAGGTCTCCCATAGGGGCGCGCTGTTGATCGCCACCTCCCGCAGCGCGTCCAGCATCGGCGTGAGTGGCAGGGCCAGCGCCGCGTAGGGCAGCAACCAAGGCAGGGATGCGGTGGAGAAAAAGGTGCCGGCCAAGAACATCATCGGGAGGGCCACGGCGTTGCCCATACCGGACGCCGCCGCCGGGCTGCGGGCCCACGCCGACAGGATGAAGCCGATGTTGAGGAACACCACCGATCCCAGCAGTACGATGATAAGCACCCAGCCCAAGCTGCCATGTATGTCCCCACCAAAGACGAACACCCCCATGGCGAGGATGATGAGAGCCTGCACCATCGCCAAAAGCAGGTGCGCGATGATCTCTCCTGCAAAGAACTTCCACACCGGAAGGGGGGTGGCCAGCAGTCGTTTCAGCACCGCTTGGTTGCGGTAGGTGCTGATGCGCACTGCTATGGAGATGATGCTGTTGGTCATTATCCCCAGCCCCAGCAACCCCAGCAGCACGGTGTCGAAGTAGTCCACCTCCGGCGCCTCTATCACCTCCGAGGTAACCAGGCGTTGGGGCAGCACGGGCTGGCCGTCGGAGCGCAGCTCGATGACAAGGCTGTGAACCGCTCCCTCGACCAACTGGTTGCGTTCGGGGTTTCGGGTGGCGTAGACCAGCGTCACGGGTTCGACGGCCCCTGCGCCGTTCTCTGCTGCCGGGGCGTCCAGTCCGTGAGGAATGAGTAGCAAGTAACCAAGGTCGCCGTCCGACAGTCTCTCGCGAGCGACCGGCAGCGCGCCTGACTCCTCTACGTCCAGATCCTCCGGCTCGAGAAAGGCCACCTCATCCAGCCGCTCGCGCAACAACTCAGCCTTGGGGCCACCGGAGAAGTCTGCCACCGCCAGTCCGGCAGGGGTGACTCCCCGGAAGTCGAACAGCCCAAAGACCGTCACCAGCAGCAATGGAAATATCAACGCCCAGAAAAGGCCCTGCCGGTTCCGGGCCATCATCTTGAGGTTAGCTAGGGTGATTGCCAGCAAGGGAGCACTCTGTCGTCAATTGCTCGTCAGTTCGATGAATACGTCTTCCAGGGTTACGGGGGTGATTGCCAGGTGCTCCAGGGCGACACCGGTCTGTCCCACCCGGTCCAGGAGGTCCTGCAGCGCAGCTGGGGAACCGTCGAGTCGCAAGAGATAGGCGTTTCCGTCGACGGTGGGAGACATTCCGCCGTTGAGGTGCAGCGATTCCAGCTGCTCTCCGGTCAATGGAACAGCTGTCACCAGCTTGACGGCGTAGGACGCTTCAATGCGATTCACGAGTTGACGGGGAGAACCGCACGCCAGCAACTGGCCGTGGTCCATGATGGCCACGCGGTCGCACATCTCCTCGGCCTCTTCCATGTAGTGGGTGGTGACGATGACGGTCGCGCCTGCCTCGCGCACCTGGCGCACCAGTTCCCAGAGGTCGCGCCGTGAACGTGGGTCCAGACCCGTGGTTGGCTCGTCGAGAATAACCAGCTCAGGGTTGTTGACCAAGCTGGCGGCAAGGGCGAATCGCTGCTGCTCGCCCCCGGAGAGCTGGCGCACTCGGCGGCGGGCCTTGCCTTCCAGCCCCACCCGCTCCAACAGTTCCGTCGGCGGCAGGCGGCGGGGATAGAAGCTGCCCAGCAGGGACAGAATTTCCTGGAGGGTCAGGTACTCGTAGTAGGACGATGCCTGCAGTTGTACACCGGTGCGGGCCCTGATCTCGCGGCTCTTGGTGGCTGCGTCCAAGCCCAGCACACAGACCCGGCCGGAGTCGGGACGCTGCAGTCCCTCGACAACTTCCAGCGTGGTGGTCTTGCCTGCCCCATTGGGACCCAGCAGCCCGAAAATCTCACCCTGCTCCACGGAAAAGGAAAGACGGTCGACGGCAACAACATCGCCATAGCGCTTGACAAGTTCTTCCACCAGCAGGGCGTGGCACATAGCAGCTTAGAATCATATCACAGCACACAGCCGCAACGAGGCGGTAGCCCGCAGAGCATAACCTCAGTTTTCCGCCTGGTCTTGCAAGTAACCGGCAAATAAAATCCACCGCGAAAATTTGACGGTAAAAGCTGGCACAGATCCGATATCCCTGTCTTTCGCCTGGTCTTGCAAGTAACCGGCAAATAAAATCCACCGCGAAAATTTGACGGTAAAAGCTGGCACGGATCCGATATCCCTGTCTTTCGCCTCATTATTATTCAATCTGTTCGTAGTGAGGCGACCTCGATGTCCGCGCGACTCACCGGTTGACAGCCATCGGCGGATGGGGCAATATGAATTTGAGCGACGTGCTGCGTCGCCTGTTTACAACCGAATAACCCACGCTGAGAGTGCCCCTCACAGGGGTTGAACGAGGAAGCTGGTCAAAGTCCAGCGCTGTCCCGCAACGGTAGGTTCCGGTTGAGTTTCACAATCGGGGCGAGTCCGGTCTACGGCTCACGGCGATGTTTCGGCCTTCGAGGAAGGGCGCCGGCATACTCCGTACTGTTTGCGCTCTGCTCCTTTGGGGGCGGGGCTTTTTTGTTGCCTGTTTTCGGAGCGGGTCGGCGCAGAAAATCAACGGCGAAATCCCGGCGGGAACCTTGCCCAGACGGCCATTTCAAGAACGGAGCAGTCTTCTATGGAAGCCACTTTGCCCATCATCCACGAGCTCACCACCGCCGGGGACTCGGTGATGTGGATCGTAGGGCCGGGCGACATGGTCAGCGAGAACTACTCCCGGGGCATCCGGGAACCTCGTGTGCATGGGAAATACATCACCATCAGCGCCCACAACTGGCGTTTTCACTTGGAGCCTGAAATGGTGAGGACCATCGAGTTCGTGGAAACCCACGGCGATCTGAAGTCCCATTACGTTCGATTCGCGGACCAAGATGGTGAGACCCTGCTGCGGGCCTACCTCCCGCATCCCCGGCAGGACGACGCAGGCAGCGCACCTCGCGAGGGCAACCCTCGCTTCGAGGGGATGCGGGAGCGTTACGCAGGAATGCAGGGCGTCGAGTCCGTGCTGAGAGAGGTCCGTTCCTCTGCCGCACGGTGAGCAGGGGCAGTTTAACGCCGAAAGTCAATCCGCCTCCCCTTTCCAGGAGAGGCGTCCGGGATGAGAGGATCGCGGGGGATTCCCCTCATCTCAATCCACCACCTCCCAGCGGAGGCGGGCCGGGCGAGGATCCTCCCCTCACGGCCCGCCGCCCGCAGGGAGACACGCGCCGCAATACTCCGTGAGCCTGCTCTCTCTTCCTGCGCCCCGCTGAACTGCTGAAATCGCAAACTAATTCAGGCTCAGTTTTGCAGTTCGATGACTGCCGTCTATATTGAGGCGGTCGCGGTTGGTGCCGTCCAGCTTCAGCGAGCCGACAACCGAGTCCCACACGCGGTGAGCGCGGTCGACGTCCTCAGTCCAGAAGTCCATGGTGATGAGAGCGTATGCCCCGGGGCCGCGCGCCATGCCAATGAGCGAATGGGCCGCGCGGTTCTCGGTGGGATCCACGAAGTCCACCTCCAGCCAGGACGCCTCGAGGGTGGCCCTCCGCAGTTCTTGGAAGGGACCGCGCCCGGTGATGCCGCGGGAGTCCCCGGATAGGGCGGCATCCTCGATCAGGATGGGCAGCGGCAACCCGCTCCAGTTGATATTTGGGGTGTAGATCAGCGAAATCTCCAACCGAATATCGGCGTCCACCTCGTTCTTCTTGTCGAAGAATCGAATGGAGCCGTTCTCTCCCGGACTGATGGTCCATTTCCTCGGAATCTCGAACTGCATGGCTCCAGCATCGGCCACGAAAATCTTGTTCCCAGGCGCGGCAGTCCACTGGTGATCAGCTGGGATACTGAGTTTCTGCTTATTCCATTTTTTCTTCGCCATGGCCGCTCTATCCCGATGTCTTTTGGTGTTATTGTACGGTCAAACCGGCTCGTCTGGCGAGAGCGCATGCCCCTTTCGCGGTCCGGTTTGACTACAATTCTCATTGACAATGCGCCTCCGGCAATGATACGGTTTTCGTCGCCGCATCTGCTATTCACTCCACTGCCTGCTGTAATCCGCAATCGGTCAGACGCGCTCCGCCGGATGAATATGGGCCCTCTTTCCACCTTTCTACAGTTTCCGCTCCGGAGGCGGTGCGCCATTTCCTCAACCCGTATGCCGACTTTCTGCCCCCTGTCACGACTCGCACGCACCGAGCCCCGTGTCGCTCGCGGTCACCATGCGCTGGCCGCTGGCCTGGCCGCATGGCAATAGCCGCAGACCGTCGGTTGAGGGCGGGCAGCGTCAGCGCGGAGGGCTGGTTCCGGGGACTGGCCTGGGCCGCTGCGGTTTCCGTATTCGGCATGCTGGTCCTGGGCGGCGTCGTGAGGGTCACCGAGTCCGGGCTGGGCTGTGGCGACGACTGGCCGCTGTGCTCGGGGCAGTGGCTGCCGCCGCTGGAATCCAAGGCCATCATCGAGTACTCACACCGTGCGGCGGCCTCGTTCTTGGTCGGGCCACTGGTGGCCGCAACCTTCGTGGCGGCCTGGCTGCGCTATCGCAGCGAACCATGGATAATATGGCCTGCCACCGCGGCCATCGTGCTGGTAATTGTGCAGGCCCTGCTGGGCGCGGTGACGGTGGTAACGGAACTTTCCGCCCACACCGTTATGACCCACCTCGCGGTGGCTGAGTTGACGATGGCCTGCTGCGTGCTGGTGCTGATCATGTCATATCGCGGCGGAATGCAGGCAGGGGCTCAGCCGTGGGCCATCGGCAAGGCGCGGCTCTTTCCTCGGCTGTCGCTGGTGGCGGTGATAGCGCTGTTCCTCCTGCTGCTTTCGGGTTCCTACCTGACCAACACTGCATCGGCAACTTGGGCCTGTCCGGCCTGGCCGCTCTGCACCAACGACTTTGGCGGGTTTTTCCCCGGAAGCAAGTTGGCGATGATTCACATGGCTCACCGATGGGTGGCCCTGATAGCCGGACTGGTGGTAATGTATGCGTTGCACCTCGGGCTCCGGGGACGAACGCAGCCCCCGCTGATACGCTTTCTGTCCATGGCAGCACTGGGGTTGTTTGCGGCCCAGGCGCTGGCCGGAGCGGGCGTAATTTGGGCCGGGTTCGGACGAGACGTGGAGTTGCGGGCGCTGCATCTGGCGCTGGCGTCGGGCGTATGGGCCTTGGCCGCCGCGCTGGCGGTATTGAGCTACTCCCGGGAAGAGGGCTCTTCGACGAGCTCAGGATGAGATGGCAGACCGAGCGGGACACATAGAATCGTTGGACCTTGAACGCGCCGCGGCGGAGGTCGCCGCTGATGCGCGCACAGATGCGGGGCGCCGGGCACGGGGCGGCCCGCTGCGCCTGCTGGCCGACTACCTGACCCTTACCAAGCCTCCCATCATATCGCTGCTGCTGGTTACCGCCATCGGCGGTATGTTCTTGGCCTCCCGGCATAACGGGGGATCGGGAATACCGGACCTGATGACGCTGCTGCTGGTCTGCGTCGGCGGCGCGTTGGGCGCGGGCGGCGCCAACGCCATCAACCACTACATGGATCAGGACATCGACTCCCTGATGTCGCGGACGGCCCAGCGTCCGGTGCCGGGGAACAGGGTTCGTCCCTTTGCCGCGCTGGCCTTCGGTATCGCACTGAACGTGGCCGCCTTCGCGGTTCTCGGCTACTGGGTCAACCTGCTGGCAGCCGGGCTGACGCTGGCGGCGACGCTCTTCTACGTGCTCGTCTACACTGGCTGGCTCAAGCGCAGCACCCCGCAGAACATTGTCATAGGCGGCGCGGCGGGCAGCATACCGCCGGTCGTGGGATGGGTAGCCGTGACCGGCAGCTTCGATCTGCCGGCCCTCTACATGTTCTCCATCATCTTCTTCTGGACCCCTCCCCACTTCTGGGCGCTGTCGCTGCTGATCCAGCGGGACTACGAGCGGGCCGGAGTGCCCATGCTGCCGGTGGTGGCCGGGGCGGAAAAGACCGTGGGCAGCATTTTTGTGTACTCGCTGGTGCTGGTGGCGCTCACCCTGGTCTTTGCGGCCACCGGCGCCGTGGGGCTGGTCTACCTGGGCGCGGCAACGGCCCTCGGAGCGGCCTTCGTGTGGGCCGCGTGGCGACTGCGGCAGCAACTGAACCGGCAGAAGGCGCGGAACCTCTACCTGTACTCGCTGCTCTACCTGGCCCTGCTGTTCGGGGCAATGATGGCCGACGGCGTCTATCGCTGGTGGTGGTGAGACGCCTGACGGCAAGCCCTCATTACCGTCCCCGCAGCCGGCGCAGTTCCTCTCTCAGCGCCCTGGCCCTCGCCTCGGCCTCCTGAGTTCGCTCTTCGACGGCTCGCCGGGAGGAACCCACCTCACTGTATGGCTCCAAGGGCTCTCCCATGGCCGGGTCATAGAAGCGCAGCCACCCGTCGCCGTCCTCCGGCTGATAGCGGATCACGGCGTACTTGGGTTTGACGGTCATGGCGGTTTCCCCACGGTGATGCCGCCTTCCGGTATCCGCGTCCCGGCACGGCGGCATCACAGCCCCCCGTCGCCAGACTTGTCGAGGCAATGGAATATTCGCGCAAGGCGGGGCAAATTCAATTGACAGCTAGGACGGCCTGTGATACTGTTTCGCGCGGTACGTGAAAAAAAGCACACACTCCAGTTAGCGAATGCACTGGGGGAGTTCATCATGGGTTTGTTGCCCTCGAAGAGGGCAGGTTTCCCGACGGAACCCACACCCACGAGTCCTGAAATGTCCTCTGGCGACCACCACAGTTCCGCTCCTCGTCGATTCAGGCCACGAAGGCTGGCCTTTTTTGGCGTAGTGGCGGCTCTTTTCTTGCTCACTACAGCCTGTAGCCAAGGCTACCAGTCCACATGGGACCCCGTGGGACCAGTGGCTGAAAAGCAGCTTGAGCTGTTCAACGCCTTGGTATGGACCATGGTTATCGTCTTCGTTCTGGTCGAAGGCGCCCTGCTCTACATCGTCATCCGCTACCGGCGTCGGCCGGGGCAGCCGCGACCGCCGCAAATCCACGGCCACACCGCCTTGGAAGTTACATGGACCATCATACCCACCGTCCTCATCCTGGGGCTGGGCATCTGGTCGGTGTTCACCCTCTTCGAGTTGGACCAGCCGCCCACAGACCAAGGCGAGATACTGGAAGTAACCGTAACCGGGCACCAGTGGTATTTCGAGTTCGAATATCCTGATGCCGACGGCAACGGAAAGCTCATCAGCACCGCCAACGAGTTGCGCATCCCCGTTGATCGCCCAGTCTCCCTGAAATTGGAAAGCGACGATGTGCTGCACAGCTTCTGGGTACCCAAGCTGGCCGGCAAGGTGGATGTGGTGCCCACCCGTCAGAACACGCTTTGGTTCATGGCCGATTCAGACCTGATTGAACAGCAATTGCCCGCCACCTATTACGGCCAGTGCGCCGAGTTGTGCGGCCTTGCTCACGCCCAGATGCGGTTCCGCGTAACCGTGCTGTCCGAAGAGGGCTACCAGGACTGGGTCAGAGACTACAGTCCCCCGGCGGCGCTCACCCCGATGAGTCAACAGGGTCAGACGCTGTTCGCCATCCACTGTTCGCTGTGCCATACGGTCAACGGCCCCGAAATTGAATCGGTGGCCCAAACCCGGTTGAACAGCTTCTTGACCGGCGAGAGCAACTCGGCAGTGCCGGGGCCCAACCTGACGGATCTTCGCACCCGCCAGACCCTGGCGGCCGGCATAACCGACCTGACGGTAGAGAACCTGCGGGCTTGGATCAGGAACCCAGAGGATATCAAGCCAGGCAATTACATGCACGAAAGAGCAGCGCTGTACCAAGGCGGCGGAGACGCAGCTCTGGCAGACAGCGAAATAGACGCCCTGATTGAGTATCTCCTGAACCTGCGCTAGACTGGTTTTGCGCTAAAATGATGCACGGGGGAAAGCCCCCACCCTGACCCCCTTGCCGAGGGACAGGGACTTTCGAATCTGGTTGCTGGAAAGTCAAGCGATGGCTGCAATAACTGAAGTACTGCCCCGCCCAGCTTACGGCGCCTCTGGCTTGTGGAGCTGGATAACCACGGTTGACCACAAGCGCATCGGCGTGCTGTACGGCGCGACGGCCCTGGTATTCATGATGCTCTCTGGCATCGAGGCCGGGCTCATCAGGATGCAGTTGGCCACGCCCGACTCCGACATCCTCGGACCGGGCCGCTACAACCAGATGTTCACCATGCACGCCACCGTGATGATTTTTATGGTCATCATGCCCATGGGTGTCGCGTTCTTTAACTTCGTGGTCCCCTTGGCCATCGGCGCCAGGGACGTGGCCTTCCCCCGGCTCAATGCACTGTCCTACTGGATATTCCTGTTCGGCTCCATCCTGATGCACTTCAGTTTCATCGTGAATCAGGTGCCGGATGCGGGCTGGTTCTCCTACGCCAACCTGACTGAGCCGCCCTTCAGCCAAAACATGGGGCTGGACTTCTGGGCCATCGGCCTGCTGATCCTGGGAACCTCGTCGGTGGCGGGCGGTCTCAACTTCGTGGTCACCATCGTCAACCTGCGGGCGCCGGGAATGTCGCTGATGCGGATGCCGGTGTTCGTCTGGATGACGCTGTTGACCTCCCTCCTGCTGATCTTGGCCATGCCGGTCATCACCGTGGGCCTGATCGAGCTGTTGATGGACCGCAATTTCGGAACGCATTTCTTCATACCGGAGCAGGGCGGCGACCCGATCCTGTGGCAGCACCTGTTCTGGGTGTTCGGTCACCCTGAGGTGTACATCCTAATCCTTCCGCCCATGGGGATTGTGTCGGAGATCCTGCCAACCTTCTCCAGGAAGCCGCTGTTCGGCTACCCGTTCATCATCTTCTCCGGCATTGTCATCGCCATCATGGGCTGGGCGGTGTGGAGCCACCACATGTTCACGGTGGGTCTCGGGCCCATCGCCAACTCAGTGTTCACCATCACGACGATGCTCATTGCCGTGCCCACCGGAGTCAAGATATTCAACTGGCTGGGCACCCTCTGGAAGGGGAGCATCGAGTTCACCACTCCGATGCTGTACGCCCTGGGCTTCATCGTCCTGTTCATCATCGGCGGGCTGAGCGGGGTGTCGCACGCGGTCTCCCCGTCTGACTTCCAGCAGCAGGACACCTACTACATCGTCGCCCACCTGCACTACGTGCTGTTCGGCGGCTCAATTATGGGGATCTTCGCTGGCATCTACTACTGGTGGCCCAAGCTGACCGGAAGAATGCTGAACGAAAAACTGGGCAAGCTGAACTTCTGGCTGATATTCATCGGCATGAACGTGACCTTCTTCCCCATGCACTTTGTGGGGATGAACGGAATGCCGCGCCGCATCTACACCTACTCCAGTGAGTTCGGTTGGGGCGACCTGAACCTGTTGGCCAGTTGCGGATACCTGATAATGTTCGTTGGTATGCTGGTGTTCCTGTTCAACCTCATGCAGAACCGCAATGCCCGCCGGGTCAGCCACGACCCGTGGGACGCCCCCGGAGTGGAGTGGAGCATCGCCTCCCCGCCGCCGGCTTACAACTTCGCCGAGGTGCCCAACATCCGGGGCCGCGACCACTACTGGATCGTGAAGGACGAGGCCCGCGAGGCTGGCAACCCAATCACGGAGCCGGAACCTTCCGTGGACCCCAGCACGATACACATGCCCAGCCCGTCCTACTGGCCCATCATCACGGCCATTGGCGTGGGGCTGATCGGCGGCGGCCTGCTGTCGCACTACGGCGTATCGTTCTTGGGTGGACTGATTGCATTCATCGGCGTCATCGGCTGGAGCAACGAGCCGCCCGCTGCCGAGGAAGGACACTAGGAGAGTCGGGTAGGAGACGGGGACTTTGGCCCACGCACCTGAAACGGCCCAGCATTCCGACACCACCCACGCCGCACATGGCGAGGATCTAGTTCGCCACGGCGGCACCGGGCACGGGGAGCACTCCGGGTCGGTTGGCCACGATTACACCACCACCGGCCTCAACCACCGGAAGTTGCTGATGTGGGTGTTTCTCGGGTCAGACTGCCTGTTCTTCGGCTCTCTGATTGCCACCTACATGGTCTACCGCGGGCAGAGCCTCTCTGGGCCCTACCCGATAGACATCATCGACATCCCAGTAACCACCATCAGCACGTTCGTGCTGCTCTGTTCCAGCTTTGCCATGGTGCGGGCCTTGGCGGCCACCAACGAGAACAACCAGCGGGGAATCAAGATGTGGCTGCTGGCCACAGCGGTGCTGGGTGGTATATTCATAGGCTTCCAGGTCTACGAGTTCAACCTGTTCAAGAACGAGGGCTTGACCCTCGGACAGAACCTGTTCGGTGCCACCTTCTTCACGCTGACCGGATTCCACGGAGCGCACGTTACGCTGGGCATCATCTGGCTGCTGGCGCTGTTCGTCCTGTCGTTCAAGGGCCGGCTTCACCCAGGGACCGCACTCGACGTGGAAATCTGCGGCCTGTACTGGCACTTCGTTGATATCGTCTGGATCGTCATCTTTACTCTGCTGTACCTCGTCGGCGGATTCGACACCGGCCCAGCGGCTCCCGGCCACTAGGCAGAGGGATCACACCTTACCAAGAACGGTTTTCGGATTACCTGGAGAGCGCCCCAGATGGCCACAACTCACCACGAAACTGAACACGTCGGCGGACACCCTACCCTCTTACAGTACATCGTCATTGCGATACTGCTGTTCGCCATCACCATCGTTGAGTTTGTCATCATCATGGATTTTCCCGGCGAACCGGGAAAGGTCATCAGTGACGGTCTGGGCCAGCCATCCGCCACCATCCTGCTGTTCCTGCTGTCGGGCATCAAGTTCGCCATCGTCATCCTGTTCTACATGCACCTGAAGTTCGACAATAAGTTATTCTTCTGGACTTTTGTCGGAGGAATGACATTGGCCCTGATGGTGGGACTGTCCCTCATAGGGCTGTTCACCGCCATCAAGGGCGGCGACGTCCGGGCCGCCGACGCGCCCTACACTCCCTGCTACTTCGACCACGACGTTGGAGAACACGGGGGGAACGTGTGCCCGGACCCGGAGCCGCAGCCCACCTCGACTCCGCACCCAGTGGTGCCGACCATCGTATACACCGCCCCCGTGGTGGTCGCGGCCAGCGCCAGCGCCGCGGCGGACGTGAGCGGACCGCCCAACGCGGACTTGGGCGCGGACCTGGCCTTGAGTTACGGTTGCGGCGCCTGCCACTCAACCGACGGGAGCGCGCTGGTGGGGCCGACATGGCAGGGGCTGTATGGCACTCAGGAGGCTCTGGATGACGGCTCCACCGTTACGGTGGACGACGACTACATCAAGGAGTCCATACAGGACCCCAACGTCAGGATCGTGGATGGATTCACCGCAGGCCTGATGCCGCCGACGCTGGGCGTCAAAGACGAGGAGATTCCTCACATCATCGAATACATGAAATCGCTCAAGTAACTGAGACAAACCCGTCGGAATCTGGTTTTTAAAAGAGTTGGGGCGCATTGATGTGCGCCCCAACTCTTTTAGCACAGCCAACAGACCCGAATTCCAGTCATTCACTCTTGGGCCGGTAGCTTTCCAGAAAACCCTCGCGCAACGGGTCGATTATTTCCTGCCCCAACCGCTGGGCGGCGACGGCCAGGCCCTGCTGGGCAAACTTGAGGTCCCTCGCCAGAATGTCCCTCCGGCCGGCCCGGACCATCTGCCTGCCGTACTCCCGCAGAAAGTCGTCCATATCGGCCCGGCTGTCCGCCATTTCGGCGAAGACCCGGTACATGGGCAGGGTCCGGGCGAAGTTGTGGACCTCCTCACGGCTGTATTCCGGATGGCGGTCCAGCAGCAGCGAGACCCCGAAATCTATCAGAGTACAGCCGCCATCATCCGCCACGATCAGGTGGGAGCGCCCCTCGGGGTCAGCCAGCGTAGCGTCGTTGTAGTAGACGCCGGCCTCGTGCAGGCGCTGCAGCATCTCGCCCAACTGCAGCCCAACAGCCCGCATGGTGTCGCTGTCGCGTCGTTCCGGCGGCAGGTCGGTGAAGAACACCCCCTCCGCGAACCGCTCGGTCAGATAGCCCGGCAGCGACGGGTACTGGACCGGTCCAGCGCCAACGTCAGCGGCGATCCGGGCGATCTCGTCCTCCCGCGAGTTCTGAAACGGCTTGATGGCTATACGCTCTCCCTCGGAACTCAAGATTGCCACCGGGCCGCGGGTACGTCCGGTCATCAGCAGCGCCGGGATGGGCCGACCCTGGTCCCGCCACTCCAGCACCGGCAGGAAGAGGGCGTACTGCGACAGCGCCTCAACCCACGGGTCTGTGGCCAAGCGACAGAACAACTCCGCCTCGAGATCGGCCAGCTTCCAGAAGGGCCGCATCCACTCCGGCAGCGGCGCCTCCACCACTCCCGGAATTTCCGGCGGCCCGGGAGGCGGAGCCGGCGCTATGGCCCGGTGGATCGCGGCCACTTCTTCCTCAGAATACCTGGATGAATACCAGGATGAATCCGTGGATGGAACATCGGTCATTTTGGGAGCACGTCCTCGGGTTAACTCTCCACCGGGAGGAGTGGGGACTGGCTGGTCAGAGCCGGTGGCGCCCATCGGGGTCCAGCGTAAGGTCGCGCACACGGACGACCGAGTCAATGTTTATCCTGCCATAGATGTGCGGGTAAATCTCGCCGGAGCGGCTGGGCTCCCGCTTGACTGGAGCGTTCAGCCTTGTGATATCCACGTCAAGAACCTGCAGGCCCGTGGCGCCGGAGTAGAGGCGTTCGGCAACCCGCAGCGTCTGCGCCTCGTCCGCCGAGCAGTGAATGAATCCCTCTCCCGCCAGGCTGTCAGCCTCATATTCCCCCGAGGCCTGCGCTTCGGCCCACGCCTCCCGCTTGGTCAGATGGTAAATGATGTTCATAGTGGCGCTCCCAGTCAGCAAATGGCGTGTCGGCCACCGCTTTTTATGAAATGATAGCCTTTTCGTACCGTCCGTTCCACAATTCGTATCTGCGCCGTGTTACGATGGATGGAGACCCTCAACCGCGGGAGATCGGCATGAAAGGCGAGGTTCACGACGGGCCCGGACTGCAATACCTGACAGTTCTGCCCGACGACTACAACCCCGAGGCATCCTACCCGCTGGTCATAATGCTGCACGGGTTTGGGGCCAACATGCACGACCTCGCAGGGCTGGCCCCCGTCATCAACCCCAGCGGCTACGTCTACGCCTGCCCAAATGCTCCCATCCCGTTCAACCTGGGACTTGGCCACGCCGGTTTCGGCTGGATGACTCCCCGGGGCGGAGCCACCCCAGAGGAAACAGCTAACTCCGAGTCGCTGCTGGCCGGTTTCTTCGACAACGTGATTGCCCAGTTTCGAGTTGACTCCGGCAACTGCCTGCTCTTGGGTTTTTCCCAAGGCGGCGGCATGACCTACCGCTGCGGGCTGGAACGTCCCGGCACCTTCGCCGCCCTGGCCGCGTTGAGCGCCACGCTGCCGGGAGCAGAAGAACTGGACCACCGCCTGCCCGACGTGCGCACTCAGCCCATCTTCGTTGCCCACGGGCGCTACGACCAGATGATTGCCGAGTCCACCGCTCACGCCGCAAAGGATTACTTGGAAAACGCCGGATACAGCCCGGAATTCCATGTGTACGACATGGGCCACGAGATCAGCGGCGAAGTCCTCCGCGACCTCGTTCCTTGGATGAACTCCGTGCTGCCGCCCCACACATCGCTATCGTAGGGGCGCACTACCCCGAGGCCCAACCCGCTGGCTCCGGGTAACTCCCGCCGCGGTCAACCAAGCCGCACGGCTGTGCGTCTCTAGCCGTCTTCCTTCCACGACAAGACTCGGTCTACGGAGATCACGATCAGCGTCAGGCGCTCGTCCCCGAGGAGCTCCTTGGCGAACTCTGCGCCGCGCTCCGGGCCCTCATACAGGACGCAGGTCCGCTGCACCATCTCCTCCAGTCCGTCGGCGGCAATATCAGCCGTCCCCTCAATGGTCACGTACGAATAGGGATGGCCGGGGGTGGCGACAGACAGAGCCACGGCGGGGTTCAGGCGGATGTTGCGTACCTTCACCGCCCCGGAATCGGCCATCACCAAGGCGCGGCCCCCCTCCCACAGGAACCAGACCGGCGCCACATGTGGCGTGCCCGCAGCCCTCAGGGTGACCAAGTGCGCCGTTCGCGGCTGGGACAGGAATGCGTCTATCTCTTGCGTGGTTAGCGTCGCCAAGATGCTCCCTCCATCGCGTGTACTGAGGCTGCCCAGTGTATCATCACGCTTCAGGGGCAATAATAGCGGAAATCCGGCCCGCAGGCGGATGCACGATTGGTTGAAGCTTGCATTACCAGTTAAAATGCCCACGAGCAGCAGATAAGACGCAAAAAGCAGGAGGAAAACGATGGCCGAGACAATCCGCGAAGAATACATTCGCAAGAATCCCAAGTCTGCGGCGCTGTTTCCCCGGTTCAGGCAGCATTTTCCCTCGGGCGGCGCAGGTCACGACGGCTACGTCGCCGACCCCTTCCCCATTACCATCGAGCGCGGTCAAGGGCCGCGAAAGTGGGACGTGGACGGCAATGAATATATCGACTACGGGCTGGGGTCGGCCTCCCTGTTGCTGGGCCACTCCCACCCGGAGGTGGTGGAAGCCCTGGTGCGGGCGGCCCCGGCGGGATCGCACTACGGCTCCCCCGTGGAGACCGTGCTGGAGTGGGGCGAGCGGGTCTGCAGCCTGATGCCCTGCGCCGACAAGGTGCGGTTCGTCGGGTCCGGCGCGGAGGCCACCTCGCTGGCCATGCGCGTCGCGCGGGCCTACAGCGGCAAGGACAAGATCGTCCGCTGGCAGTCCCACTACCATGGCTGGCACGACTACGTAATGCCCGGCAACCTTGCCCCCTTCGACGTGCCGTCGTCCACGGGCATACCCCGCGGCACCGTGGATTCGGTGGTGGTCCTGCCCCCGGACCTCGATGCGCTGGAGCATGTGCTGTCCACCGACAACGACATCGCCGGGGTGATCACCGAGGGGTCGGGGGCCTCCTACGGCACGGTGCCGCGTCAGCCCGGCTTCGTCGAGGGCGTCCGGGAACTCACCCGGAAGTACGACGTCGTGATGATACTCGACGAGGTGATCACCGGGTTCCGCTGGAGCCCCGGCGGCCTGCAGGAAGTATTGAACATCCAGCCCGACCTCTGCACCATGGCCAAGATTCTCACCGGCGGGCTGCCGGGCGGAGCGGTGGCCGGGCGGGACGAAGTCATGGCGGTGATGGAGCAGACCGGCGACTCGCATCACGACCGCTTCGAGCGGGTCTACCACGGCGGCACCTTCAACGCCAATCCCTACTGCGCCGCCACCGGCAACGCCGCGCTGCGGATCGTCGCCACCGGAGAGATGCAGGCCCAGGCCGACGCCATGGCCGCTCGGCTGCGGTCGGGGCTGCAGGAGGCAGTTGACCGCTACGAGGTCGCCGCCCGCGTCTATGGCGAGTCCTCCACTTTCCACATCTATTTCGGCGCCCGCTCCATCGAGGGGCTCGACGCCAACGTCCTCAAGGGCGTGTCCTCCGAGATTCAGACCAGCTTCCGGCAGGCGCTGCAGGTCCGAGGCGTCGACCTGATGTCCCGCACCAGCGGAGTGCTGTCCGGCGTTCACACGGAGTCCGACATCGACCAGAGCCTCGAGGCCTTTGACGGAGCAATCAAGGCAATGATGGACGAAGGCCTGATCAGTCACAGGTAGCACAAAACGATTACAAAGCCCTTCAAGAGGCCAGCGCGTTGGCCCTGGGCTTGTTCGAAGGACGGCTGAGAGAATTCGTTGGTGGTTCGACGAACTCACCACCAACGAATTCTCAAGTGCTTTGCAATCATCCTGCCAGTCGCGCTGGGCAGGCGCCATCCCCTGCTCGTGGATCGGAAGAGCCGCAGAAGGCGAGTTTATAATCAGGTGAAAATTGCCCTGCGGATACGGTCATACAGATTCATGTTTCCAAACACCCCATGGTTCTCCGCCCACAAGCCTAAAGCCGCACGTTTCTCCTTCACAGCGCTTATTGCTGCGCTCCTGGTTGTCCAATCCGTTGCTTGCGGCGGTGAGCCGTCGCCCACTGCGACGCGACCGCCCGACACCCCCGCGCCAACGGCTTCTCAGCAACCCAGCACCCCGACGCCCACGGCCACCAAGCTCCCTGCCACACCCACGGCTGTGCCCACGCCACCGCCCAGCACACCGACGGCCACACCTGAACCCCCGCCCATCGCAACGCCACAGCCGGGAGGGGTGCTGGTCTCCCTGCCCGAGGATGAAGCGCCCCACGACACGCCCGTGGAATGGTGGTACTTCAATGGCTTCCTACGGGATGAATCGGGGAACGAGTACAGCTACCACTTCGTGACCTTCCAGTCGCCGACGCTGCCGGTGGGCACACCCCACCTGCTGCACGCCTCCCTGAGCGACCATCGCCGGGGCATCCACCACACGGGCGAGCGGGGAACGCTGGCCGCGGTGCCCCACGACGCCCAGGGCGTGGACATCTACGCCAACGGCTGGGCCATGAGCGGCGGCGACGGCGGAAGCTACGAATTGCAGTTCGACCTGGGCGGAACCGCGCTGCAACTGAATGCGACCTCCGGCCGCGAGCCGGTGCTGCACGACTCCACCGGGCTGGTGCACTTGGGGAATGCCGGAAGCACCTACTACTATTCCCGCACCCGCATGAACCTGGACGGATGGGTGGAAGATGCCGCCGGGCGCCGACTCGTCACCGGTACAGGATGGATGGACCACCAGTGGGGCGCCATCTCCCGGGTCGACGTCGGCTGGGACTGGGTCAACCTGCAGCTCCACGACGGCTCGGACCTGATGGTGGCCGTGGTCTGGCAGCCCGGCGAAAAGGAGCGCATGGCGGCGTACGCAACCTTCGTGGCACCGGATGGAGTGACGACTCACGTACCCGGCGAGGGCGTGGAGTTGGAGGCCAAGGGAGCATGGGTCAGTCCGGAGACCGGCATCGAGTACCCAATGGGTTGGCGACTGGCAATTGGGCCTCTGGACCTGGAACTCGACTTGGCGGCGGTGCTTGAGCATGCCGAGTTTCAAGGCGGTCAGATACTGCCCGTTGCCTACTGGGAGGGAGCGGTCACCGCCTCCGGGCAGCGCAGTGGCGCATCTATAGAGGGCAGAGGGTTTGTGGAACTGGTGGGATATGACCCCCAACAGATCACAGCGGACATTCCCACACCATAAATGACAGTCTCCAAGTACTTATATAATTCCGGACTCATTATCTATACAATCAGGTCAGAAATTTTGCACCAGACTGCGAGATGCGCCAAGCCTATCTTTCTTTGGATCCCTTCCTGATTATTTATTGTGCCTGCCACTGAAGCTCTGGAGTTCCTGCAAGCGAGCAACCTGCGCAAGTCCTTCGGCGGGCTGACGGCGGTTGACGGTGTGTCATTTGGAATCCGCAAGCAGGAGATTTTCGGCCTCCTCGGACCGAACGGCGCGGGCAAGACCACCACCATCCGAATGCTGTCCACCGTACTCGCCCCCGACGAGGGCGACGTGGTAATCGGCGGGCATTCCGTTACCCGCGAAAGCGACGCCGTGCGGCGGCTTGTGGGCGTCTGCCCGCAGGAGTTGGCGCTGTACCCCGAACTCTCGGCCACCGACAACCTGGTGTTCTTCGGGCGAATGGCCGGGTTGAGCGGGCGAGAGGCCAAGGCAGCGGCGGCAGACCACCTGGAATCAGTGGGACTCACCGAGCGCGCCCGCGACAAGGTAGACAAGTTCTCCGGCGGGATGAAACGGCGCGTCAACTTGGCCGTGGCGCTCATGAGCCGCCCGCAACTGCTGTTCCTGGACGAGCCGACGGTGGGCATCGACCCTCAGTCGCGCAGCCACATCTTCGAGACGGTGGAGGGCCTGCGCGACGCCGGCATGACCGTCCTCTACACCACGCACTACATGGAGGAGGCCGACCGCCTCTGCGACCGGCTGGCAGTAATGGACCACGGTCAACTGATTCGCTTGGGCAGTCCCGACGATCTGAAGGCGGAAATCGGCAACCCCGAAGAGGTGACGCTGGAAAGCGTATTCCTCGAACTCACCGGGCGCAGTTTGCGGGATTAAACGCCCTCACCCCAACCCTCTCCCTCTGGGAGAGGGGACTTTGCTGGATACACCCATAATCATCATGCTACGCCCGCTTCACATCGCCCTGCTGGAACTCAAGCTGTTTCTGAGCAACCGGGCCGAACTGGCTTTCAGCATCGCCCTGCCCATCCTGCTGTTTGCGCTGATGTACGGGGCGCTGAGCAGCGAAAGCGATGTCTTCACCCCGGCCAGCGTCGTTGACCTGGACGGCGGGCCCCATGCCCGCGAGCTAGTGGAACGCCTGGACTCGCTGGCCGCGGTGGAGGTGGAGGAACGCACCGAGGCCGACGCCATCAGTGCGCTGGACCGCTCGGCCATCTTGTTCGCCGTGGTTATACCCGAAGGATTCAGCGAGGCGCTGGAGGCGGGAGAGTCGGCGCCGCTGGTCTTCCGGCAACGGGGCAACGGCGGCGACACCGGCCAAATCGTAGCGGCCATCGTCCGGGGCATCGCCCGGAGCATGGCCACCGAGTCCCGTGTACGACGCTACACACGCGAGGCCCTGGCCGGCTCGGGCGTGTCACCGGAGCGAATTGTGGCTGAGGTCGAGACGCAGTTGGCATCTCTCCATGCCATCCCTCCGGTTACCGTGGAGGTGAAGCGGCCCGGCCAAGAGCCGGAATCGGAGTCGGGCGGCGGTCTTTTCTCCCGCCTGCTGCCGGGGCTGATAGTGATGTTCGTCATGTTCTCGGTGACTCTGGCGGCGCAGACGCTGGTGGAGGACCGGCGCACCGGCACCCTGGAGCGGCTGATGACCACGCGGCTGGGCGTGAACCAGCTCTTCGCGGGCAAGTTGCTCTCCGGCATGATGCGGGCCATGTTCCAGACGGTGGTGATGCTGTCGCTGGCTTTCGTGGTATTCCGTCCCGGCGGCCCGCTGGCCTTCATGGAGCTGCTCGCCTTCTCCCTGCTGGCGGCGGCGGCCTTCACCGGCGTATCGCTGGTCATCGGCGCGGTGGCCCGCACCCGCAATCAAGCGGCGTGGGCCGCCGTGTTCTTCACCCTGGTAATGGTGGTATTCAGCGGCACCTTCTTCGAGATAACCGAGGGCAGCCTGCTGGACACCATCTCCAGGGCCACCATCAACGCCTACGCCATAGACGCGATGCAGAACATCATCGGCAGGGGCGAGCACCTGGGGCAGCAGTGGCTCGAAATGGCGGTGATGACCGGCGTCGCCGCCTTGGGCCTGGCCATTGCCCGCCTGCTGTTCAGCATCACTCCAGAGGGACGGTAGCTGCCCATGACCATCATCGCCCGCCAGTCCATGCTGCTGGCCCTGAAGGACACTCGTATCTTCTTCAGGGACCGGGCGGCCATGACCTTCGCCTTCCTACTGCCCTTCGTCTTCGTCATCGGGTTTACGCTGGCGTTGCGCGACGTGGGGCCGGGCAACGAGCCGTTGCAGTTCACCGTAGCCACCCAGGAGACGGCGGGCATCAGCGTTCAGGCCGTCGAGACCATCGCCGCCGCCGGCAGGGGGCAGGTTGCGGTCATGAGCTACGGGGACGCGCTGGCGGCGGCGGATTCAGGCGATATTAGCGGTTTCGTGTCCTTCCCGCCGGACTTCACACAACGCTTCCTGTTAGGTGAGACGACGTCCCTGGAGGTGATCGTAGGCGACGTCCCACCCGCCGACGAGGCGGCGCTGCGGGGCTTCGCCCAAGAAATAGCCGTCCGCTTCTCCGAGGCCCGGGCCACGCTGTCGGCGGTTGTCGCGCTGGGCAGCCCGCAGGAGGCCGCGACGGCAATGGAGGAGCTGCTGTCGGATACCAGCGACCCGGCCATCGGCGTCCGGGTGGAGCAGATCGGGGAGATTGCGCCGTTCAACACCTCGAACTTCGTCCTGCCGGGCTACCTGACGATGTTCGTATTCTTCACGGCAGCGATGGGGGCCGAGGCCCTGGCCCGTGAGCGTCAGACGCACACGCTGGAGCGGCTCATGGCCAACGGCGCCCGCCGGGAGTCGCTGATAGTGGGCAAGTTCCTGGCCGGGGGAATCATCGGCGTGACGCAGGTGGCGGTGATGTGGACCGTCGGTGCGCTGGCGTTCAACATCGATCTCGGCGCGTCGCCAACGGCGGTGATACTGCTGTCGTTGCTGATGGTCGTCGCCTCGGCGGCCTTCGGAGTGCTGCTGGCCAGTTTCGTCAGCAACGTGCGGACTGCATCAGCTGCCGGTGTGCTGACGTCGCTGGTGCTGGCCCCCATCGGCGGGAGCTGGTGGCCGCTGTTCATCACGCCGCCGTTTATGCAGTCGCTGGGCCGCCTCACGCCCCACGGCTGGGCCAACGTCGGCCTCAACAAGCTCATGCTCTTCGGCGCGGAGTTCGCCGACGTGCTGCCGGAGATGGCGGCACTCGCGATCTTCGCGGTCGTCTTCCTGTCGCTCGCGCTGTGGCGCTTCCGCTTGGCGCCTGGGGAGTAGCGGGCCACGTTCAGTGAAAAGCGTATAATGCTCCGGTACAGCCGTGTTACGCTGAGAGGCCCATTATGACCACCAAACGCAGTTCGCAACAGTCCTCCGGGCTGGTCGAATATTTCCCGGAAAGGCCCCCCAGAAAGGACATGCAGAACTGGATTCACATCGGCGTTCCGGGGCACCTGAGCGCCTTGGCCCGGCACCTCGGGAACCGGGACAATACCATAGTAATCTGCGAGCCAGCCCTGGGAAGGAATCTCAGCCAGAGGACAGGACTGCTGTATCCCGATCTGCTGGTGGCTTTCAACGCCAACCGGGATCACGCCTTCGCCCGACTGGGCTATGCCATGGACGTGCAGGGCAAGCCCCCGGAATTCGTCCTCGAAGTCGGCTCGCCGCACACGGCCCTCAACGACTACACCACCAAGCGGGAAGGATACGCGGCCTTTGGGGTCAAGGAGTACTGGCGCTTTGACCCCACGGGCGGCAACCGCTACCCGACTCCCTTGGCAGGCGACCAGCTGGTTGATGGTGAATACCGGCCCATTCGTGTCGCCGCAGTGGATGAGGGCGGTTATTGGGGGCTCAGCGAAATCCTGAACCTGGACCTGTGCTGGGAGAATGGCCAACTTCGCTGGTACGACCCGGTATCGCAACCCTACCTGCTCACCCACGACGAGGAAGCTGAGGGACGCATCGCTGCCGAGGCCGACGCCGCCGAAGCCCAAGCCCGCATACGTCAGCTGGAAGAGGAACTACGCCGCCACCCCCAATAGCACCGGCACCCCTCGGCTGCGGCAAAGTTGCGGCGGCGGGGTGGGTTGTTTATCATTTTCGTGACGGATTCGGCAATTGTGAGCAGTAACTAATGGCTTTGGAAGAGGTCAAAATCTGGGCGGCGGACGGCTCCGGGGGTGCGACGTCCCTGGCGGCGGCACAACAGATGGACTCCGAGCGGCTGCTAGAAGATACGCTGGTCAACAACCCTGATATGCTGATGTCCGGCCTGACGCTGGTGGGGCGGCAAACCCCCACCGAAGGCGGGCCGCTGGACCTGCTCGGCGTAGACCGGGACGGGCGGCTGGCCCTGTTCGAGTTGAAGCGCGGCTCCCTGAACCGCGACGCCGTCGCCAAGATCGTGGACTACGCCTCATTCTTGGAAACCATGCCAGACGAGGAACTGGCAAGTTACATCTCAGACAGGTCCGGTTCTCACGGCGTCGCCAAGATCGAGGATTTTGAAGAGTGGTATGAAGCCAAGGCAGAAGGGCAGGGATTGGCCGCGCTAAAACCGGTGCGGATGGTGCTGGTCGGACTTGGCGTTGATGCAACCACGCATCGGATGGCTCAATTCCTGGCCTCGGGCGGCATGGATTTTTCGTTGCTGACCTTTCACGGCTACAGCTATGACGGCAGCACTCTCTTGGCAAGGCAAGTACAAGTGGATGCTGTCGCCGAACCGCAAGAAACGGTGCAGCCTCTAAGGAGACTCGGAAGGCGGAGACGCAGAGAACTGTTGGAGAATCGTATAGAGGAACACACCAAGAATTGGCCGGAGGCCCGGGAATTGTGGGACGCAGTGCTGGAGATGTTCCAGGAAAACTTTCCCGATCCCGTGGAGGTTGCCGGCATGGGCAAGAGCGAATGGGCCAAGCACCGGCTTCGGCTCCGAATGCCAACAGGGGGCCCTGCCCGAGCGGCGCTGCAACTCGGTCCGTTCGAAGCACATCCTGAGCTGGTGAGCCTGATATTCTTCCCCAGCGCCGTAGAACTGAATTTGGATGAATTCACGCAACTACGGCGGGAGATACCGTTTAATACGTGGCCTGCAAGACATTCACAAAGCGAAGCAGGGGTCATCGAGATTCAGTTCCCTCTCAAATCGCTCGCCGAATGGGAGACCCACAAAGAAAAACTGGCTGCCGCTACCCGTTCCGTTTACGATGCGCTCATAGCGACCGAGGAACAATAATGGACTCCGCCAACCTCCGCACTCCTCTTTATGATACCCACGTTGCCGCCGGGGCGCGGATGGTGCCCTTTGGCGGATGGGACATGCCGGTGCAGTACCCGTCGGGCATCTTGGCCGAGGTCCGGGCGGTTCGGACGGGCGCCGGGATATTCGATGTGTCGCACATGGGGCGGGTGTACATATCCGGTCCGTCGGCGACCGACTTCCTTGACTGGGCACTGACCGGTTCGGCAACGACGCTGGAGGCCGGGCGGGCGCGCTACTGCATGATCTGCAACGAGCGCGGCGGGGTCATCGACGACACCATCTTCTACCGGCTGGCCCAAGACCGCTACCTGCTGATCCCCAACGCCGGCAACCGCCACCGGGTGCTGGACTGGTTCGGACAGGTCATCGGCCAGCGGTTCGCCAAAGGCGTGAACCTCGGGGCGCATTCCGGGGTCAGCCTGGACGACCAGACTCTGGAGACCTCGCTGCTGGCCTGCCAAGGACCAGCCGCACTGGGGTTGGCCACCGAACTTGCCGAGGGCGGGCTGTCCGGCCTGCGCCCCTTCGCGTGGACAGAAGCGCGGATGTGCGGCGCCGATGTGCTGGTGGGCCGCACCGGCTACACCGGGGAGGACGGCGTTGAAGTCCTCGCGCCGGCCTCCGCTGCTCCTGCCATCTGGCAGGCTCTGACCGACGCCGGCGCGGTTCCCTGCGGACTGGGCGCGCGGGATGTTCTGCGAACCGAGGCCGGCCTGCCTCTGCATGGCCACGAGCTGGACGAGGCCACCACCCCGGTCGAGGCGCGCCTGGAGCGGTTTGTCGATTTCGACAAGGACTTCGTGGGGCGCGACGCGCTGCAGCAGCAACGGGAGAACGGCACTCAATTCACCCTCGTCGGGCTGCAACTGCCGGGGCGGTCAGCTCCCAGGGCCACCTACGCCCTCTCCGTCCTCGGCTTCCCGGCGGGCCAGGTGACCAGCGGCTGCTATTCGCCTACCCTTGACACCAGCTTGGGGATGGGCTACGTTTTTCCTGAATATTCAAGACCGGGTACCGTCCTCGAAATGGACAAACGGGGTCTCATCGAGGAGATTACCGTTACCACCCTTCCCCACTATCGCCGTCCCCGTCCATCCAGAGCCAGAACGCCCTCGTAACGTGTCTTGCTGCGGGAACCGGCGCAAGGAGCAATAGATTCCAGATGAGTCCCAGCGATCGCAGCTACACGCAAGAACACGAGTGGATTATCGTTGAAGATGCCGACAGCCGCCGTGCGCAGGTCGGCATCACCCACTTCGCCCAAGACCAGTTGGGCGACATCGTATATTTCGAGTTGCCCAAGGCGGGCGACACCCTCACGCACTTGGGCAAGATGGGAGAAGTGGAATCGGTCAAGGCCGTTTCCGACCTGTTCTCCCCGGTAAGCGGAGAGGTGATCGAGGTTAATCCCGGGCTGGCCGACCAGCCGGAACTGACCAACAACGACCCCTTCGGCGAGGGCTGGCTTATCCGCGTGACCATGAGTGATCTGGCCGAGCTGGACACGCTGATGTCCTCGGAAGAATACGACGCCTACACCGCCGAGCAGCACTGATGAGCAGCGGCGGCGCCGTCAACGGCAGCGGCAACGGGCATTTCCAGTCCCACTACATCCCCAACACTCCCAACGAGCAGGCCGGAATGCTCGCCTCCCTCGGCGTTTCCTCCATCGACGATCTCTTCGCCGACATACCGGCGGAACACCGCAACCCTCCACTCCAGTTGCCCGGCCCGCTGTCGGAGCTGGAGATTCAGCGGGAGTTGGGCGCGCTTGCCGGGCGAAACCGCTCACTGGGCAGCGGGCCGTCTTTCCTGGGAGCTGGCTCCTATCACCACTTCATCCCGGCCATCGTCAAGTCGCTGGTGACGCGGGGCGAGTTCATCACCGCCTACACGCCCTACCAAGCCGAGGCCAGCCAAGGCACACTCCAAGTCATCTACGAGTTCCAGACCCTGATCTGCAACCTGTACGAGATGGAAGTGGCCAACGCCGGGATGTACGACGGCGCCACCAGCCTCGCCGAGGCCACGCTGATGGCCTGCCGGGTGACACGCCGCGAGCGAGTGGCGGTGCTGGACACTGTATCGCCTGCCTACCGGGCGGTCATCGAGGCCTACTGCCGCTCCCAGAACATCGAGGTGGCGACGGTCAGTGACACCGCATCGGGAGTGAATGACGCAACCGCCTGCCTGGTTATCCAGTACCCCAACTTCTTCGGCGGCATCGAGGATCTGGGCGCGCTGGTGGACACGGCCCACGGCGCGGGCGCGCTGGCCGTGGTGTCCTGCGATCCCATCGCTGTGGGGATGTTCCAGCCGCCGGGCCACTACGGGGCCGACATCGTCACCGGCGAAGGGCAGCCGTTGGGGATCCCGCCCAGCTACGGCGGTCCCTACGTGGGGCTGTTCGCCACCAAGCAGGAGTACATCCGGCAGATGCCCAGCCGCCTGTCGGGCCGCACCGTGGACCGCAACGGCGAGACGGGCTACGTGCTGACGCTGCAAACCCGGGAGCAGCACATTCGGCGGGAGCGCGCCACGTCCAACATCTGCACCAACGAGGCCCTGTACGCCCTGGCCTCGACCATCTACCTAGCCGCGCTGGGCAAGTCCGGCCTGCGGCAGGTGGCCGAACTCTGCTACCAGAAGTCGCAGTACGCGGCGACGGTCATCGGGTCGCTGCCGGGGTACTCGGTGGTCAACGGCGTACCTTTCTTCCGGGAGTTCGTGGCGCAGTGCCCGGCGCCGCCCGCGGAGATCAACCGGCGGCTGATGGAGCAGAACATCCTGGGTGGGCTGGATGTGAGCGACCGCTACCCCAATGGAATGCTGCTCTGCGTCACCGAGATGAACACCAGGGACGAGATCGACCGGCTGGCCGCGACTTTGGAGTCCTTCTAACTTGAGACAACTGCCCGAACTTTGCGTTTTGTTGAAGAACGTCAAAATTGGATTAGTCGTGGTTGCTACTATTATTGGAATGGTTTCCTTGGTGTCGTGTGGGGGTAGTGGCGAGGACAATAGTCCCTCTGCAGAGGAATTGGAAGAAAGACGCAAGGGCTTCCACTGCCTAGACCCATGGGACGGGAATCACACCGGCCTAGAATCGCTAATTCGAGATCGCCTCAACGATCCTGGAAGTATGGAAACCATTGAGACCCGCATAACCCCAGTTGATGAATCGGGGGAACATACAGTTTCATTGGAATTTACCGCCAAAAATGCTTTTGGAGGCCGGGTTAGGCATCAAGCGGTGGGCGTCGTAGAAAACGAGACCTGCGCGGCTACCCTATTGGGAATAGAGTAGCCCTTATCGCGTAACTAGCCGGTATGACCTGCGCCAATGAGGCCACGGAGACTGAGAAATGCGTCAAGGCGGAAACCGCGACACTTCCAAACTGCTGATGGAGCGCAGCGTTCCGGGCCGGGCCGGGTCCGTCCTGCCGGAGTCGGACGTGCCTCCCCAACCGCTCCCCGACGCGGCGTTGCTGCGCGACGATCTCCCCCTCCCGGAGATATCCGAGCCGGAGGTGGTGCAGTATTTCACTGGCCTGAGCCAGCGCAACTTCTCCATCGACACCCACTTTTACCCGCTGGGCAGTTGTACCATGAAGTACAACCCCAAAATCAACGACGAGACCGCCTTCCTGCCAGGGTTCGCGGGCATCCACCCGCTCCAGCCCGCCGAGCAGTCGCAGGGCGCGCTGGATCTCCTGTACCGTTTGCAGGGATTTCTGGCCGAGATCACCGGGCTGCCTGCGGTCAGCCTGGCCACGCTGGCCGGGGCCCACGGCGAACTGGCGGGAATGCTGATGGTCCGCTCCTACCTCCAAGCCCGGGGAGAGACCGGGCGGACAAAGGTCGCCATCCCCGACAGCGCCCACGGCACCAACCCGGCATCGGCGGCCATGGCCGGCTTCCAAGTGGTCGAGCTTGCCTCCGACAGCGAGGGCAACGTCGACCTGGAGGCACTGCACGATGTGGCCGACGACAGTTTGGCCGGGGTGATGATCACGCTGCCCAGTACCCTCGGGCTGTTCGACACCAACATCGTCGAGGTCTGCCGCATCGTCCACGAGGCCGGCGGGCTGGTCTACGGCGACGGCGCCAACATGAACGCGCTGCTGGGCCGGGTGAAGCTGGGCGATCTGGGCTTCGACGTGTGCCACCTGAACCTGCACAAGACCTTCAGCACGCCCCACGGCGGCGGCGGGCCGGGAGCCGGGCCGGTCTGCGCCACGGAGTTGCTGGCGCCGTACTTGGCCGCGCCCGTGGTGTCGGATGCCGGGGCTGACGGCTATCAACTGACCACGCCGGAATCCAGCATCGGCAAGCTCGCCGGATTCCACGGCAACTTCGGCGTACTGGTGCGCGCCTACACCTACATTCGCACCTTGGGCGGGGCGGGCGTCAGGTCGATCAGCGGCAACGCGGTGCTGAACGCCAACTACATGATGAACGCGCTGAAGGACGTGTACCACCTGCCCTACGACCGCACCTGTATGCACGAGGCGGTCTTTTCCGCCGATTGGCAGAAGGCACGGGGCGCGGGCGGCCTTGAGATCGCCAAGCGGCTGCTGGACTACGGCTTCCACGCGCCGACGATGTACTTCCCCCTGATAGTCCCCGAGTGCCTGATGATCGAGCCCACCGAGTCAGAAACCCAAGAGACCATAGACGACTTCGTTGCGGCCCTGAAACAGATCAACGCCGAAATCGACGGGGACCTCGACCTGGTAAAGAACGCCCCGCACACCACCCCGGTAGCCCGCTTGGACGAAGCCCAAGCCGCGCGGAGGCCCAATTTGCGGTGGACGGCTGGGAGTTAATTGGACGCCAACTCGGCGATGCGGACGATGGCCCGGTCGAGGCTGGGCGCATTGCGACGAGCAGCTTCCGGGTTCCAGTGGTGAGTTACAAATTCACCCAGAACGTTGTTGTAACCAGGGCCGGTGCGGCCGGTGCCGCGAACACCATCGGGGGCCATCGCTTCCCTTACTGCCCTGCTCCGGCTACGCCTGGCAAGTTCAACCAACGTTCTCTTGGGATCGTGAAGGTTCTCCGAATTGGCTGGAACTATGTTTGCGGCAATACCCAGCAATCCCGCGATCCCCCTGCGGTCTGCCAATATCCAGGATTCGATTTCCGTGACGGCTATACGAATGAGCAACTGTGGAGCGATTGTTAATCTGCCGACCAGTCGGCCAACCCTGTTGGCGGCGCAGTCTTCGGGATTGTCTAGGTCGGCCAAAACTAACACTGGATTCTGATAAAGCGCTATTTGGTTCAGATCGCGCATCCGGCGCCTGATTAAGCCAATTCCCTGATACCCGATAGTTTCGAAAACAGTGGCGGTCGGCAAGTAGAGACTTATCAGGCGGTTGGCCACCAACTCAGAAAGAGCATCCTCGATAGCCAAGGTAATGTTCATTTGACTAAAGGGAAAGTCCCAAGTGCATGGGCAGCTGTGTACGCTGATCGCGGAATGGTGCAATAACCCCGGCCATGACCCCAGCCTCCAGCACCTTGCGTTTACCAGGGTCATCATCAAGTAGTTTAACTATGGAGCCATCTCTTCCTGGAGTGATCACCAGCACTTCCTTACTTCCTATGCCGTGATCGGACAACAAATCAGGACTATGTGTAGTCAAAATCACCTGCCGGCGCTCGCTGTACCGTTCGTCACCCCGGCGACGTCGGACTGGCACACTCAATTTGTAAATCAGGCCTGACAGGCGCAGTACAATGTCCCGGTTCAAGGATATTTCTGGTTCCTCCAGCAACAATGGCCCACTGCGTTCCAGCAGCGACCAGAAGAGACCGATCAGTCGTAGCGTACCATCAGAAAGCTGATCTTCCCGCTGCCAGACGTCATGCAAGCGCCAATTATCGAATCTCGCCCTAAGGTGAGGCTGCCCGGTAGTTGGATCTCTCTCAAATGTGATAGCTTCCAACTGAGGCACGATAGACGACAAGGATGTGGCTATTTTATTCAGGCGGCTCTGACGAGTCCTGCTATTGGTTCCCGCGATTCTCTCGAGAAAACCCTGACCAAAGGGATCGTTTTCCAAGCGATTTCCACCAATTTCAGCGCCGTATCGCACCATCTGGGGTACCAGATGAAGATACGTTACTTCATCAAAGAACTCAGCAATTGCCCGAAATCGTCGGTTGGCGTTAACTTGCTCTAGGGCCGTCTCGGTAAGGAGTTCCGAATCAGCATTATCGTCTTGCGCCGGACGCTGCAAGAGAACTTGACCCCTATGCTTAACGATTTCTTCTTGAACCAAGGTTCGGTGAATACCAGAGCGCTCCACGTTGAATGACAAGCGATATACCCACTCCGCAGGTTCACCGGATTCGCGACTCAGGTGAACCTCGATGCCTACGCCCCCACCGGAGTGGGCTGAAAGACTACGGATCTGCCGCACACCACCCCGCCTTCCAACTGCCGCCTGAAGGCCACCGCCCTCGCGCTTGGCCACATCCCGAAGAAAGCGGATGGCGTCGAGCAAGTTGGACTTGCCCGACGCATTGGGGCCAATAATGAACGCACGATCCAGCAGGGGCACATCAACATCCGTGAAGTTACGCCAGTTGGTCAGTTTCAAGCGGGTGATAATCACGGTGCCCTCCCTCTGGCGGCTCGATGGCATCCCTATCAGAAATGATACTACCCCGCGCCCGCCTGCCGTTCCTCCTCCAGCAGGGCGTTGAGCAGGGCCTCGTCCACGCGGACCTCCACGCCGGAGCGCTCCTCCTGCAGGAGCATGGCCACACGGGAGTCTCGGTGGCCCCACCCGCGGTTCAGGGCCTCGGTCATCTCCTGCAGCGTCAGCTGGGCCAGGCGCATGGGGACATCGTATTCGCGGCCCACGCCTACGGCTAGGTCCACGTCCTTGCGGGCCAGGCGGAGGGCGAAGTCGGGCGGGTCGAACTTGCCGGGCAGCAGGTGCTCGGCCAGGCCCTCGAAGGTGCCGCGGCGGCCCTGGGCGCCCTTGCGCACCGCCTGCCACAGCGCCAGCGGCTCCACGCCCGCCTTCACGCCCATGGTGAACACCTCGGCCAGCGCCGCCTGCACGATGTAGCCGGTGCAGTTGTGCACCAGCTTGGCGATGGCGCCGCAACCGATGGGCCCGACGTAGTAGGCTTTGTCTCCAATGCTGTCGAGCACGGGCTTGCAGCGGTCGAAGACCTCCTTGTCGCCGCCGACCCAGATTGCCAGGTTCCGGGAGGCCGCGCCCCGGGGACCGCCGCTGACGGGCGCGTCGAGCACATGGATACCCCGCGCAGCCGCCTGCTCATGGATGCGGCGAATCAACGTGGGGGTGCTGGTGCTGAGGTCGAAGTAGACCTTGCCCTCGCTCATTCCCTCGAGGATGCCGTCATCCCCAAGACCCACGGCCTCCACCTCCGTAGGACCGGGCAGCGAGGTGAACACGATCTCCGACGACTCGGCCACCTCACGCGGCGAGTCGGCCCAAACCGCACCAGCTTCCAAATGCTGGGTAGCCGACTCACGCCGGATGTCGTGCACCACCATCTCGTTGCCGCCCTGCAGGCAGTTGTAGGCCATGCTGGCCCCCATTGTTCCCAGTCCGATGAACCCTACTTTCATTGCATGCCTCCGGTTCAGCTTACGGTTTGACTCATATCATACCCTAGCCAATCCCCGGCTAAGCACTTCGCCGGAAAATCCCCTCAACCTGGCGCAAACAACCCCTCACCACCAACCAAGGACTCACGGTTTCTTTATGAAGTTCTCACAAGTTTTCCACAGTCTCACCTTGTATTACCTCAATGGCATTTCTATAATATATATTATCAAGAATTTACTAACACAGCCTTTTATAGGCGCCACTCGAAAATCATTAACATCTAATATACAAATGAAGAGGCGAATATGCTCACCTATAGAAATATCAGTATCGGCAAACAGTCGGCTATCGTGGGGTTGGCAGCGTTGGTAGGAGTGATTGGATTACTCTGGTTAAGCAGCCTGCGCAGCCCGCCCATAGCGTCTGCAGGCGCCACCGGATCTCTCTTGGAATGCCCTCAGATCCAGCTTGAGGAGTGCGACGAAGAAGCGCTTGGCAGCGGGTGTTTCGGTCTGCCAGCCCTCCCTAACGCCGACATCGCCAACGGTGAGTATCAGGCCACGCGACCCATATTCCTGGGCATCCCCACCTTTGCTAACGCCGACATCGCCAACGGCGAGCATCAAGCCGCGCGACCCATATTCCTGGGCATCCCCACCTTTGCTAACGCCGACATCGCCAACGGCGAGCATCAAGCCGCGCGACCCGGGATTTTCGATCTGCACCTAACTACCTACTAGAGCATGGCGGTCGATTCCAACCCTAACTGACCAGTACGATGTCCATCACAACGGGGAGAGCCAAATGGCTCTCCCTATTGCGTCAGGGCCGAATTGCAGCGAACCCTCATCAACAACCCCTTCCCGCCCCTCACGCACGGCAACGACCGAGGAACGCACTGCTGTGTCTTGAGGCCTCCGTTCCCTGCTGATCCGGTACTATCTGGCTGCGGCAGACTCCCAAGCCCTCGTTGACAAGAAGGCTTAAGATGGAATTTGTACTTATATGGGTCAAGGAAGCTGGACGTCTGCCACTGATATGAGGAAGCCATAACGGACTCATCAAACGAAAGTTCCGACCGTTCAACCGGCAATCAGGGACCCAGTGCCCAGGGCAGAGAGTCCCTTGCCGGCTATGTGGTTTCCCTGCCGGAGCGCCTTGTCCGCTCCACGGCGGCCAGCGGCGGCGGTCTGCTGCTTGAGGCCACCGATCACATATTGCCGCCCCCGGTGCGGGGCTCCAAGATTTACCAGTGTCTCATTGCGCGCGCCCTGCGGATAACCGTCGAGGCCGTCGGCGGAGTCCCGGACCGGTTTCCGGCGGATGCCATGTCAGCCCAGGATCTCGTCGTGCGCAAGACGGCGGGCAATATCGTCGAGGCTGCGAGCGTTGTCACAGTGGGATTTTCTCCCCTCTGGATCCTGGCTGTCGCTTCAGACATCACAGGCGGAACCCGTGTCTATTTGGACACTTTCGTCAAAGAACTCAAAAGCGCTGGCGTGCTGACAGACCGCGCCGAAGTGTCATCCGTTGATGACCTGCTCGCAGCGTTTGACAGTACCTCCGGTCAAGCCGCAGACATGATTGATATTCCGCCGATGGCGGTTTCCGATATGCGCGCCACCTTGGGACTGCTCCGGCAGAATGTTGCGCTGATCCCGGACCCGCGCCGCCTTGCCGCCATCTTCTCGCAAATAAACGAGGCTGCTAGGGAGCAAAACCGGTCTCCGCTGGTAGTTTCGACGCTGGTTGCCGCAGGCGCTATCCAAGCAGGCATACAGCTGGGGAGCATTCAAACATTCAATATATTCTCGTTCTACTCGGAGGCGCTGACTGCCATTCGCACGGAAGGGGTCTCCCAGTATCTCGGACGCATCAGCCAACCCTACGTCGACGCCGCCGCTGGCCACATGGACCCCGCCAGCCGAGCGCACACGCCCCGGCTTATCCGACGATTCTTTGATAGCATGCCGACCTCGGTTGTGGACTCCAACAATTGGACAGACCTGAGATAAAGGCCAGCATCTTCCCGGAGGGAATAACTATGGTTGAGCAAGCGGAAAGACTGTGGACATTCGAGGCAGTGGAACCCGGACAATACGGCGCGGAGACAGTGGTGCCGATCACCGCTGAGAACATCGCTGGCTACGCGGAGGTCGCCCTCAACGACGACTCACGATACCACGGACCGGACGCCACGCTGGCCATGCCGACCATGGTACTCAGCTACGCCGTGCTGCTCCGGGAGGAGATCGCAGAAGCCAATGGGTTCGTCAACTTTGAAGAGTCGAAGACCGCCCGCCGGCAAACGCCCTTCGCCAAGTGCGAAATCCGCTGGCGCCAGCCCGTCCGCACCGGCGACATCATCACTGGCAAGCGCGGGGTGCTGGAGAAGTACGAGCGTCGCGGCAGCCGTTTCGTAACCTTCCGCGTCGAGGGCGTGAACCAGCGGGGCGAAACGGCGGTGGAGTACGACTACACCTGCATCTTCGACTACGCCAAGGGCCAACGGGAGGTCCCGGAGAGGGCTGGATCCTCAGGCAACTCCGAAGCCCCCCGCCCCGGCCCTTCCCAGGCAGGAGAGGGCAACGCACGGCACCTGCTGCTGGATTACGATTCGGCGGTGGAGGGAACGGCGCTCGCCGAGCTCAGCATCACCGAAAGCCAAGAGATCATCAACCGCCGCGGCGCCTTCCGTCTGGCGGGGCGGCCACCCGGCGAGAGCAACATCCATACCGACGAGGAGTTCGCCCGGCAGAACATCTTCGGCGGCACGGTCAACTCCGGCCCGGCCACCATGTCCTACGTGGACCAGATGCTGCAACTGTCCTTCCCGCCCGAGGCTTTCTACAACGATGGCAGCCTGCTGATGCGGGCCATAACACCCTTCCGCAGCGGCGATACGGTGACGTTCGCGGGCGAGGTGACGGGGCGGCGACGCGAGGGGAACCGGGGGATTGTCGAGTGCCGCGTCCGTGGCACCAACCAGCGCGGCGACCTGGTCTGCCTGGCCGACGCGGCGCTGGCGTTGGGCTAGACTTCGACTACGGAGATGCTATCGGCGAGCGCGGGCAGGGATACTTCCACCCGTCGTTCTCAACGATGGGGATTGCTTCCCGGACTTTCGGCGGCACTGCGACTGGCTCCCTTTAACAACTGTTGACCGCGGAACAGAAGCTGTCCCGCGGTCAACGTCTTGCCGTCCCTACCCGCGAACCCTGCCGTAGATGCGCTCGGGCTCTACCAGCACGATTACGCCGTCCTGCTTGACCATCGCCTCGTCATATTCCTCCCAGTCCGGGTGGTCGCCGTGGGCGCTGCAGGCGCGGAAGACCTCGCGCAGCTCGACGCGCATGGTCTCGGGGTCGGTGTTGCGGTAGTCCATCAGTTCCGCCGTGCCCTCAACATTGACGCAGCTGCGCCAGTCCTCACTGACCGCCATGATGGTGCAGCGCTTGTCGCGCTTCAGGTTGGCAACCTTCACCGAGTTGCCGTACACGATGACGTAGGCCGCCTTGCCCTTGTAGGCGCCGCACACCACGATGCTGGTGTGGCCCGCGCCGTTGCGCCGGTAGGTGGTGATGACTCCACGATGGTTGTTGTTGACGAAATTCTCGTAGTCCTGGAACTCCATTTCGACTCCTTCGGGTTCGACTCTTGCGGGTTCCGTTCCTCGGGGCCGTGGCCCCCGATTATTGACCAGACTGGTATAACATAGCCGGGAACATCCTGCATCCTGCAAAGTCGGAGGGCGCCGATGGAATACCGGGAACTGGGCCGCACGGGCGTGATGATACCCGAGGTCGGGCTGGGCACCTGGAAGTATCGCGGTGGGCCGGAACCTCTGCGCCGGGGCATTGAACTGGGCGCCAACCTCATCGACACCGCCGAGATGTACCGCACCGAGGACGCCGTGGGTGTGGCCATCCGAGGCATCCGCGACCGGGTGTTCGTCGCCACCAAGGTGCTGGGCAGCAACCTGCGCTTCGACCAGGTCGTCCGCGCCGCCGAGAACAGCCTGCGCCAGTTGGACAACGACATTATCGACCTGTACCAGATTCACTGGCCCAACCGCAGCGTTCCCATCGCCGAGACCATGCGGGCGATGGAGGAGCTGGTGGACCGTGGCATGGTGCGCTACATCGGCGTCAGCAACTTCTCGGTGGCCGAGATGCAGGAAGCCCAGGCCGCGATGCCGAAGTACCCGATTGTCTGCAATCAGGTGCTGTACAACCTGAAGCGGCGGGGAATCGAACGCGACCTGATTCCCTACTGTGAAGAGCGCGGAATCACGGTGATGGCCTACACCCCGCTGGCCGACGGCTCCTTGGCCGTCCGTCCCCGGCTGAGAGCGGGACGCAACTGGGAAACGCTGGAGGCCGTAGCCCGCGAGACAGGCAGGACGCCGGCGCAGGTGGCCCTCAACTGGTGCCTGAGCCACTCGCCGGTGGTGGTCATCCCCAAGACCAACAGCGTGGCCCGCACCGAGGAGAACTGCGGCGCATCAGGCTGGCGGCTGACGGCGGATCAGGTGCAGCGGCTGGAAGCGGCGTTTCCCCTGTAGCGGCGGCGATGGAGGACGTACGCAACGAGGAACTGTGGGGGCTTCTCAGTGTTGGCGGTGGAATTGTCCTCTGTATCGCCCATCATCTATCTGCTGTCACCGCGTTGGCCGGGCCTCCAATCCCTCATCCGCGTTCTCCCTTTCCTTGGATCAGCGCGAAGGGGATGGCGACCAGGGACGCGATGGCGGCGGTGCGGAAGAAGGCGCGGAAGACCGAGAGTCCGGCGGCGTTCACGTCAGCCGCGTACTGCTCAACACGGGCGTTCAGGGCCTCGGTGGACTCGCCGGTCTGCGGGAGGGGCAGATCCAGCCCGGAAGTCAGCACCTGAAAATGCTCCACGCCCCAGGCCGACAACGCTGCCAAGCCCAGTGTCATACCCAACATGCGAGCAACGGTGACCAGCGACGCGGCGGTGGCCCGGTAGTCCTCGTCCACCGCATGCAAAGCCCGGTGCAGGATCGGGGCGATAACCAAGCCGAAGCCCACTCCAGCCAGCAACAGTTGCAGCGTCAGCTCCGGGTCATCCACGCCAAGCTCCCACCTGGAGCATAGGAACAGGCCCGCCGCAACCATCAGCAGGCCCGTAACCGTCAGCGTTCGCCCCCCGGCCCAAGGGAGCAGCCACCCGCCAATCACCGATGCCAGCGGAATCACGCCGGTCATTCGCAACAGCCACATGGCTCCGGTGAACGGGTCCTTCAGCATCACGGTGTCGGCGGTTAGCGGCACCGTCACCATGGCGATGATCAGCGACACGCCCACCAGGGCTTGGGTCAGGTTCGACAGAATGAAGGCCCACGAACGCAGAAAGACCTGGGCCAGGAGCGGCTGCCAGATTCGCCTTTCCACCATCACCAGCGCACCGCCCATCCCCAGCCCCGATGCGGCCAAGATGAATGGCACAGGAGACTCGAGGGTGAAGAAGTCGCTGCGGGAAACGCCCACCGACAGCAGGAACAGTGCGGCGATGAGCAGCGCTCCGCCCAAGTAGTCCACCCGCGCCCCCGGGGTACGATGGTTGGGCAGCCGCATTAGTGCGACGAATACCACCGCGCTCTGCGGCACGTTGAGCCAGAAGATCCAACGCCAGCTGGAAAGCTCGACAATCGCGCCGCCATAGGCCGGGCCCAGCATGGATCCCGCCTCCGCCGCCCCACCGACCACGCCCAAGGCCAAGGCCCGCCGCTCCGGCGGCACCACCGACGTGGCCAGCGCCATGCCCAGCGGCACAGTTGCGCCACCGCCGATGGCTTGAATGACCCGGGCGCCGATCATGAACTCAAAGGTATTGGATATGGCGACCAGGCTGGTGCCGATACAGAAGACGATGAGGGATACTTGATATACCCGGGGGTACCCGTAAACGTCGCCCAAGCGGCCGATGAGCGGCATGGCGACAGTGTATCCCAACAGGTAGGCGGTGATGATCCAAGAGACCCGGTCCAGCTCGGTGATGGGGATCTTGAGGTCCAGCATCACGCTGGGCAGGGCGGTGACCACCACCGTCTGGTCGAGGGCGGCGATGAAAGCCCCCAACCCGGCGATGGTCAGGATGGCCCATGTGGAATGTACCCGGCCGGACCCGGACCCACCGGCCTCAGCTTCAGATTTCAGGGGCACCCCAACGAATTCCCTACGGTCTGGCCGGAGCGAGATTCAGCGGAACAAGTATCTCGTAGCTCAGGCGGTTCGATGGTCACCGCCTCGTCCACGTCGTCCAGGGTCAGCCGCCGCTGCGAATCGGCCACGTCGGTGAGGACCACCTGCCCCGTGATGAGAGCCTGCCGCAGCATTCCGGTTTCTCTCTCGGTCCACATCTCAAGAGCTACGGGAAAGCCCGTCCCCGCAGTCGGGACCAATTCCCGCAGGACCTCCGACGTGATGTTTCCGCCAATGTGATGTACATCCACCCCGTCCAGACGCTCTTCACCCAGCAACTCTGGGGACTGGACTGCATCAACAATGTCAGCCAGCGTTACTCCGAAGTCGCCCAGGTTGATCGGGAGGGACTCGGGCGGCACCTGCTCCCACTGACCATTGATCAGGTTGGTCATATATGAGGCGCCGTCGACGTTGATCATCTCTATTTCCAGATAGCTGCGCGGAAATAGCAGTTCACCCTCCACGGTTATCGCGAACTTGCCAGGAACCACCGCGCGCCCGTAGGCCCGGTTCATCAGGACTCCAGGCAGTATGTTCGTCGACCCGACCACATGCTCCAAGTCAAAGGATACGGATTGCAGCTCCATCAGCCGGTTCACGGTGCGCTGCAACTCCTCCTCGGGATCCACCGGCTCGGGTATGGCCGTGGGCGTCGACTCCCCTGCCGTACAGGCAGTTGCCGCAAGAAAAAGAAGCAGGGCGAACGCGGAAAAAACTGCCCTCGGCAATTGCCTCCTCGAGAGAAGCGAAAGACTGGCAGCTCCGGTTTTCAGTTCCAAGACCAAACGGCCACCTTGCCAGAGGATATTCGGCGGGCCTCTCCACTGCTGACATCAACGACAAACACCTGCCCTCCGTGGGGACCGCTGCCGTTCCTTCTGCCCGACTCCACTCCATCCGTGCCGGTAACCACCAGGGCAGAGCCGTCCGGCGACCAGATTGAATGGGAGTAGGCGTACTGGTCAAAAAAGCTGAGCATGGTGAACAGTTCACCATTCGGGCTGAACCGAAACAGGTGACGTGGCTCTCCCGCTGCCTTCCCGGACTCTATTTCGGACACGGCCAGAGCCATGGAACGGCTCAGTGGCTCGATACCAACCCAAGCGATCCGGTCGCCTTGGGGAGACCAGAAAAAAGCCAGCAACTGCTCGTCAACCACAGTGGAAATCTCCGTGCCGTCTGCCGGTACCAGTTGCAGGCGATCAAAAACCGGCGATCCAGAACGCAGCTGCTCCGCAACAGCGAGGGCCGACCCGTCAGGCGCCCACGCGAAGGCGGTCAAGCCCGCCGTCTCTATCAGCATCCTCGGTGGAATTTCCTGGGATACAGTAGACGCGAGAAAGATTCCATGGACACCGCCCCCGAAGCCGGCGTAGGCCACTTGCGACCCGTCTGGAGAGATGGCTGGCGCACGAAAAGCCACGGCATCCACTGCTACGCGGGACTCGCTACCCTCCGGGGTTGGTTCTTGGATGGTTACTCTATCTCCGCTGTGGATTGCCAGCAACTTGGAGTCGGCCATCCAGTGATAATACAGTGGCGCGCCCACGGCCACTGCGCCCGCTTCCTCATCCGTTTGCAAATCATGCACGAAAAGGGTCAGCCCCTCCGGGGTGGGAGCAAGGAAGCTCAACTGCCGGTCATCCGGTGACCAGTAAATGTAGTGAGGAGTACCATCCGCCACCGGAACGGGTAACTCGTTCACGTAGGCGGATATCATCCGCCCGGTTGCCAAGTCGAACAGTTGCACCGAAATTTCAGGGTCCGCCTCTCCCACGGAAACCCGGGAGGCGGCTATCGTGGCGCCGTCACGCGACCATGTGGGCCAACTGTATGAATCGCCGCGGCCCAGAGCCTGGGACAACAGACCGGCCCGCACATCGCCAGTCAACCGTTCTTCACCCGTGCCGTCCGGGTTGATGAGGCGCAGATCACCAGTATTGTCGATGTATGCTATGCGGTTCACCATTGGAAGTTCCCTTGCATCAGTCCACGTCTCCTCACCAGCAGTATTCGGCACAGACTTGCCTTGGGCACAGCCCAGCAAGCCCGACAGAACCGCAACAGTCATGATCACAACCAGCCAAGGGAGCACCGGCGGCATAGTTCGCTCCCATCCAGGAGAATGCCCCGTTAAATTGCCCGGCTATGATAACAAACATATCTCGTGGACAATCATCTCTCCAACGTGGGCAATATACCCCTGGAAGGTATACGACCAGTGGCACGGAGTGGGTATTTTCGGCGCAACCCAGCAACATGCCCAATGACTATCCAACAGAATCCCTCGCTCAAACACCCCAAGCCCCAGAAATCCACGCCATACCATTAGTTCTCCGTGGTAAAATTCCCCTGAATATGACTCAGAGAGGCGGTTGCGTAGATTTGTCTGGAGGGTGGATACCCTAAAATCTGAGGAAGTTGTTATCCTTATCAACGCTGTTACTGTTATTGATATAAATTGCTTGTATGAATTTGCTTAATCAGTCAAATTATCGGTAATAAACAGCGCTAGCGAAATTTTTCGGAGACAGGACCAGATTGTCGTCCACTGAACGTTATGATAGACACAGTTCGATTGAATATCAGGGCTGGAAACGGCGGTAACGGATGCGCCAGCTTTCTCCGCGAGAAGTACCGTCCAAAGGGCGGCCCCAACGGAGGAGATGGAGGGGATGGTGGCAATGCCTTCCTGGTCGGTGATTCATCCTATAATACCCTGCTCCATATCAAGTTCAATAGTACCATCTATTGTGATTCCGGAAGCCATGGGAAGGGCAAGAATCGTCGTGGAGGCAACGGCGAGGATAGCATCATACCTATACCTTTAGGGACAGAGGTATGGCGTATGAATCGGGATGGTTCCCGGGAATTCTTGACCGACATACACAACGACACGCCTTTCTTGGTCGGTCGTGGCGGTAGTGGTGGTTGGGGCAATGCCCGCTTTGCCACCTCCACCAACCAGCAGCCGGTGCTGGCTGAGCGTGGTGAAAGGGGCGAGGCGTCCGTGCTTTTTCTGGAACTGAAGTTGCTGGCGGATGTCGGTCTCCTGGCCCGTCCCAACGCCGGCAAGTCGACGCTCATATCGCGGTGTTCCGCTGCCAAGGCCCGGGTGGCCGACTATCCGTTCACCACCGTCGAACCCGTTCTGGGCGTGGTCCGTTCCAGCAGAGGCGACTTCGTGATGATGGAGGTGCCTGGCCTGCTGGAGGGAGCGCACAAAGGAGTCGGGCTCGGCCACCAGTTCCTGCGCCACGCCGAACGCGCCCGCCTTTACGTTCATCTGATCGACGGACTTGCCGAGGATCCTGCGGAGGACTATCGCATGGTCAGGGATGAACTGCTGAGGTTCAACGCGGACTTGGCGGCCAAACGGCAACTGGTCGTGGTCAACAAGCTGGACGTTACGGAAGTGCGCGAACAGGGCGCTGCCATAGCCACCAGCCTGAAGGGTGCCATGAAGCAGATGGGAGATTCCCGCGGAGAGGTGCTGTTCATTTCGGCTGCCACCGGCGAAGGTGTGGACGCCATGCTGACGGGCATTTCCGCTATTCTCGATGAGTTGCCGAAGGAAGACGTCTCTGCCGATGATGGTGTTTGGCAACCCGCCGCTTCGAGACCGCGCCGTGTCCCTGAATCGGTGCGGGTGGAGGATGGAGTCTACGTCGTCGAATCGGAACGGCTGGAGAGGCTCAGCGCCTTGGCCGACACCCGGGATCAGCGGGTGCTGCTCCAGCTCTGGCGCGAAATGCGCCGCACCGGGATGGCTGAGAAGCTGATCGACGAGGGCATCGAGGTGGGCGACACCATTCGCATAGGCGAAGTCGAAGTCGAATGGTTCTGACCCGGGTTGGAATACTCGGGGGCACCTTTGACCCTGTGCACCGGGGCCACTTGGAAATTGCCAGCCGGGCGATGGATGAGGCGGGGTTGGATCGGGTCCTTTTCATCCCGGCAGGGATGCCGCGTCTCAAGTCCGCTGAGCCGTCCGCCTGCTCCACTCACCGCCTCGCAATGCTCAACCTTGCGTTGCAGGATATACCGGGGGTTGAAGTTTCTGACATCGAACTGCAACGCTCCGGGCCCACTCTGACAGTCGAGACGCTGCGGGAGTTGCGTGAGAGCTTGAGCGACCAAGTCGAGATGGTCTTCATTCTGGGCTTGGATGTCCTTGCCCGGTTCGACCAGTGGGTGGAGCCGGAGGGAGTGGTCGTACTGGCCCGTCTGCTGGCGGTCAGCCGGCCGGGATACGAAGGGTTCGGTTGGCCCGGATTCTATGCTCGCAACCCCTACGCCCGGGGCCGTGTCGACTGCGTCGACTCCACAGCCATAGACATCAGCGCCAGCGACCTGCGTCAACGCCTGGCCGCGGGCGCGTCGGTCGACGGCCTTCTGCCGCCGACGGTGGAGCGGTATATTCGGGAGAACGGGCTGTATACGGCCTGACAGGTTTTGGTGATGGCGATTGAATCGTTAGCCGGAAATCCGGATCAAACAGAATCGAATCCAGTGCGGTTGCTGGAGGAATCGGGGGCACTGCTTTTCGGCGACTTTACCCTGGCTTCCGGCAAGCGGTCCTCCTACTACTTCGATTCAAAAAAGCTTACGCTTTACCCTGCTGGGGCCCGGTTCGTGGCGGCCAGCATCGTTCGCCGACTTGACTCGGAGGGCATTCGATACGTGGGCGGCGTGGCCTACGGTGCCATTCCCATAGTGGCGCACATTGCGCTGATGAGCGATATGCGGGAGGGGAATCCCATTCGGGCCTTTTATCACCGCAAGGAGGCGAAGGACCATGGTACCGGGTCGTCTGCCGAAGGGCAGTTCCCTCCCTCCGGCGAGCCGGTGGCGATCATCGAGGACGTGGTGACCACGGGAGGCTCGCTGATGGAGGCCATCCGCAACGCGGAGGCAAATGGGTACAACGTAACTCACGCCATGACCTTGGTGGACCGCGACGAGGGAGGCCGTGAATCGGTGGAGGCGGCAGGCTACAAGTTCTGGTCACTGTTCACAGTGGAGCGGACGGATGCCGGCGTAAAGCTGGTCTGCGACGTGGAGAGTAAGCAGCAGTAATCCTTTAAAGATTACTGTCGGGCATCAAGGCAGGAGATCAGGCCGGGCCACGCGAGGATCCGTTGGTCAGAGGTTATCAGTCGGTGCCCTTCCATTGCGGTAGCCACTATGATGCGGTCCGCCGGGTCGCCGTGGATGTCCGCCAGTAGGCCTGCTCGTATCGCGATTTCGCCGGTTAAATGTGATTGCGGAAACCGCTACCCCCTCGGACCGCCAAGCCCTCTCTATTTCCACACGGCATAGATGGCCCAGTCTGGCGAAGAGGGCTGGCTTTCCGTTGACATGTCAGGCTCCTGTCATGCTGCCGCAGTGGCTAACTGAAGTCTTGGCCTGGGCCGAAGAGCTTGGGGGTGTCCTCGACCGTAGCTGTCCCCGACGCCGATGGCTGTAGCTCCAGGGTCTGTCCGGGCGTGGCGGCGGCAGTGCGCACGAACCCCAGGCCGCGGAGTTCGCCGCCGGGCGTGCGGTACAGGGACGTCACCGTTCCGGCTTGCCTTCCCTCATGGTGCAACGGGGCGCCCACGTCTACCGCGGCGCCTTCGGAGAAGCGCAGGACTGACAGGTATTTCTGCACGCGATCGTAGCTGTCCAGCCGTGCGATAACCTCTTGGCCAATGTAGCAGCCCTTGGTGAAGTCGATGGCTCCAATCAGACCGGCTTCCAGTGGATTGTACGGCTCTCCCATCTCGGTGCCGAAAGCGGGTGCGCCGTTGGCGACCCGGAGGACTTCCCATGCCTCAGCATCGGCCTCGACGGCGCCTGATGCAGCCAGCGCGGCGCTAATCCCGTTGGCGGTGTCCGCCGGGGCGACCAACAGGCAGCGCGGCAGGCTGCCCAGTGGTTGGCTGACGGCTATGACCTCCTGCCCGCCCACGCTCACGGTTGGCGCCGGGTATTGCAGCCCCGGCAGCCGTTCGATTTCCTGCTGCTCCAGGCCAAGCGCGGCGTCGGCCCCCTCTCCCGCCAATGCGATGATGGCCATGGAAGAAGAAACGTCCTCGACTTCCAAGTCTTCCATGATGGTGAATTTGTCCAGCCAGTCGATGACCGGCTGCTGCTGGCCCGGGCTGGTGAGCAGGTAGACGAACTCTCCGGCGTGGATGACGCTGAGCAGGTCGACGATGCGCCCGCGGTCGGAGGTCAGCACGGTCGGCGCCCAGTGGCCGGGCTGCAGGTGGTCCACCTTGTTGGTGGAGAGGCGATTCAGCAGGTCCAGGGCATCCTCGCCGGTGGCCTTCAGGCAGCCGTATCCCGCATTGAGCCGAACGGTCAGGGCCCCTGCGGTCGTGGCTGCGGGCTGGTTTGATGACTGTTGCAGAGCCATAGGGCCTCCGTATCTTGGAGGGCGCCCAAGCTATTCCCTCTCCCTCCGGGGGAGGGTTGGGGTGGGGCGTCCCCGTTCTTGATTGCTGTAACTGTAGCTAAAGCATTAGCGCCGCCTTCATCCGGTGAAGACGGCGCATTTTGAATCCCATTTGCGTTGTTCCGGCGGCGCCGGTGTGGGGTGGATACTCGGCTAGACGCTGAACGACGTGCCGCAACCGCAGGCTTTCTTTGCGTTGGGGTTTTCAAAGATGAAACCCTTGCCGTTGAGCCCGTCAGAAAAGTCCAACTGCGTGCCGGCCAGATAGATGTAGCTCTTCTTGTCGACGATTACCTTCACGCCATACTGCTCGACCACCTTGTCGGTATCGGCGTGTTGGCCGGTAATCTTCAGGTCATAGGTAAGGCCGGAGCATCCGCCGCCCTTAACGGCCACACGTATGCCCACGTCGTCGTCGTCCAGTCCTTCCTTTTCTGCGAAGTACCTGATTTTCTGGGCGGCCTTTTCGCTAATCTCAACCGTCAGCTCAACGCCGTCTCTGGTTATCGGCATAACTCCCTCCGCGCGGCTCCCAACTAGCCGCCTGCACAGCACTGCCTCCCCGTGCGAGAGGCGTGCAAAGGTATTGTAGGCGGCAGCAGCACGGGCGTCAAGGCGAGTTGTTTTCCAAGTCAGGGCTATCGCATTTGAAAATTTCGAGGCTTTCATTTGGGATTTCTGGTGATTTTCGGCGGAATTTTCGGCTTCAATCTTCTCGACATCCGTTGATGACGAGGTCTTATCCCTCAAAATTGGCGATGAGCAGCAGCAGTTTGCCCTTAAAATGGCCGCCAGAATTTCAAATGCGATAGCCCTGCTTTCCAAGTAGGCCAATCGCGCCTTAACTGAGCACGACCTTTAGGAAGTAGTCTTCGCGCCAGGCTGCTTGCAGGCGTTTGCCCTGTATGCCCACCATCAGGCTGGTTTCCCGCTTGAGCAGGTTGTGGGAAATCCGGCTCAGCGTGGCCGTGTTCTCCGAGCCGTGATCCTTACGCACCCGACTCTGGTCCCCCCGGAAGGTAACGTCAAAGCTCCAGTGCAGCGAGTTCTCGATGCTCCGGTGAGTTAGCACCGCCTCAAGCTGCTGCTCCCGGTCTTTTCTTGGAGTGGCTCCGTCACCGGGGGATGCCGGTCAGAGGGAGGACGGCATCCCTGTGCCAGAATGACTGTGACTGCATCAGCAAGACAGGGAATCCGGTGACTCTGTCCTGGTCCTGCTCTGAGAGGGCGCTTCACCGTACGAAGCTTCAGTCATCAGTTTCTTGTGTAACCGCAATGGCACCCTGGCTGATGGCAAGCAGCTTGTGAAGGTGGTCGCCGTCACATTGGCAGGGGCTTCAGACACTGTTCTGCCCGTGGGCCCGGGCATGCTTTCCTAGTCAACGGCCTATTCCGGGCTGGGTTCCGCAACCGGAACGTTCAACCTGTGCGCTTCCTAACGCGCCGTATCACTGGGCTGTTTCCATTCTCCAGGTAGTTGACCCGCCGAGCCACCACGTTCTTCCCGGTGTTCGGCATCACCACCCTGAGTTGCTCCGGGGCCAGAACGGACATTTCCAGACCCTGGGGTGTTGAAGGTGCTGCGGGTATTAGATTACGGGCATGTCGGCTGGGACCTCCGCTTGGGAGGCCACCTTGCAGAGAGTCGCCAGCCCCCATAGTGGCTGAGGTTGCTGCGCGGGGCCTCCAGCACCTCCCGGCCTTTCAGAGCGGAAGGCGCGGCAGGTCTGAAGTTTCTCCCTAACGGGAAGGAATTCTTATCAATAATCAAGAAAGGAAGATAGATGCGGAACGTCGGGCGGGTCGCCACCACTTGGAAGGCTGGGGCAGCGGGGAGTTTCCTGGGTTCCAATACGTCCAATTATTTCAGGCTGAGCTTTCCATTCCGTGTCCGCAGCATCTACCACGAGCTTGGGCACTTCTATTTTTTCGGCGGACCCAATCGGATGGGTTGCCGAAGGTGGGGCGGACTTCCTCGCGACTCTCGCCGAGATCACTGTCGGCACCACCAGCATTGAGGAGCGAATGAAGTACCTTGACGACCGGATTGAGCGCAATTGCGATGCCACCATCGAGGAGTCGCTGGTGGACTGGCGAAGAAATGTTTGCGACTACAACCTTGGCGAACGGTTGCTCTGGAATATGTACGTGACGCTTGGGCAAGAAACAACGGCGGACGGGATGAGGGCCCTTTCCCTGGCTCTACGAGAGGGACAGGTAAGCGAATAGGACATCTACGAAGTCTTCTTGGAACAGGTAGCCCCGGGCAAGTGGGCGACTTCAATCGGGTGTATACGACATACTACGGGGGGCCGATCCCGGAATAGCTCTCAAGCTGGCAAGCACGCGGGAGTGCGCGGCCCAGCTCGGCAGACTGGTCGCTACCGCAAAGTGGACTGAGGCCGGTTAACGGAGACGGATTTTCGGCTACATGAGTCAACACTGCCCGGCATCGAAGGAATATGGCAGACCTGACAAAAACGCAGCCAATCGGCGCGCTGCGCCCGGCCAAGGACCCGGTGGTTGAGCCGAACTTATACCGAGTAGTTCCGCAGGCGCCAACCTGAGCCAAAAATGAACCCCTCTCAATTACAGAGAGGGGTTCATTTTTGTGATTGTTCCTAAACCAAACCCGAGGTGAAACCTGCATATACGTCGGCTGGAATCAAGGATGTATAGCTGCAGGACCGGGAGCAGACTGAGTGGGGATGGTGATGAGTATGAGGGGGATAAGGCCGGAGTTGGAGCGGTGGCAGTTGGACGTGGATGGTGTGCACAGCAGGATGTACCTGGCACCGACGCCCCGAGAGAGAACGGTGGCACGCCATCTGGCTCTCGGCCCAGGGCATGACCGCCTCGGCCACCGCCGAGGCACCGGGACGGGATGCTCACACAATCGGCAGATGGGCCACCGCCTTCAGCGAGGGAGGTCCGGCGGCCCTGATCTTCGAGCAGTCCGACGGTTCCCCCCGCGCTGGAAGCGGCGCAGCAGGCGGCACTGAGGGCGACGGTGCAGGAGTTGCCCGCCAAGTTTGGCATCGGCTTGGCCAACTGGAACTGGAAAGTCATCTATAAGTTTGTCTCGGAGCGCTTCGCCGTTTCACTGAGCCGCAGCAGATGCCTGAACTATCTGCACCGCTTGGGATTCGTCCTGAGGCGCCCAAAGATGCGGCTTGTCAAGGCGGATGAGGCCAAGCGGGAGGCCTTCGCGGCGGATACGCCACCCTGTCAGACGAGGCGCGGCGGTCTGGAGCCAAGATATTCTTCGCCGACGAGGCCCACTTTCGTGCCGACGCCGAGTTGCGGGGCAAGTGGGTGCTGCGGGGAGAGCCGGCCTTGACGGACTCCGGTAGCCCGCGGCGTGGCGAGAAGGCCAGCTACTACTCGGCGGTGTGCCTGGAGACTGGGGAGGTGGAGTGGATGGGACTGGAGGGTAACAGCAACTCCGGGACCTCGGCCGCCTTCTTCAAACAACTGAGGCAGAGGCACACTGAGCCGTTGAAGGTGATCTGGGACAACGCGCCGGCGCACCGCGGCGAGGTAATGCGGGAGTATCTGCGGATGCCGGGCCTGGGCCTGCGGCTGGTGAACCTGCCCGGCTACAGTCCCGACTTCAATGCCGATGAGGCGATCTGGGGCTGGGTGAGAGAGGAGGCGACCGGGAACCTGTGTCCGGGCACCAATAAGATGGTGCAGGAGAAGGTGAGAAACTTCCTCGCCGCGCTGGCCTGCCGGAAAGAAGAGGTCAAGGGGCGCTGCCGAACCGTCCTGAAATCAAGGGCCGACCGGCTTCCGAGACACTCCCAGTACAATCCCGGGCGCACCGCAAATGCACATCCCACCTTGGCTTTAGTTTAGTAGGTGTCAACAAGCATGTGTCAGTGCCACGGCCTAGCTCTGTGTGATCCTTATACCTCTATTGTAAGTCATCACACCTCCTCCTCCGTTGCCAAGTCCCCCGCGATCTCCTCCAGCTGCTCCAGCGCTGCCCGCAGGTCCTCCAGGATCTCCTCCGCGATGACCTCCGGCGGCGGCAGCGTGGCGGTGTCCTCCATGCTCTCGTCGCGGAGCCAGATGATGTCTAGTAGACCAACCGCTTTCAAATGATGGGAACCTGTCCTCACGCCTTGCTTGAGACTGACTTCACTGGGGAACCAAGACAAGGCCAGCAACTCATCATTTCAAAGATTTCGGACTACTAGCCTACGATAGCCTCAGCGGAGACCTGGGTATCACCAGGAATGCCGAACGGAAGGGAGTCCTGAACATTGCCCCACCCCGACCACGCCGTCATCACCGGAGCCTTCAGCTACACCGGCAGGTACGTTGCCAGGCGATTGCTGGACTAGGGCATCGCCGTGAGGACCTTGACTCGGGACTTGGAGAGGGAAAATCTATTCGGCGGCGCGGTTCAAGCTTTCCCTCTGGACTTCTCCGACCCCGACGGGCTGCGCCGGTCAATGGAAGGCGCGGGCGTCCTCTACAACACCTACTGGATTCGGTTCGGGCGGGAGCGGAACACCTTCGAGCAGGCGGTCGAGAACTCCAGGGTGCTGTTTGACGCGGCTGCCGATGCGGGCGTGGGCAGGAGCGTCCACCTCTCCGTGGCCAACGCCTCGCCGGACTCCAGGCTGCCCTACTTCCGGGGCAAGGGGCAGGTGGAGGAGATTCTGAAGGGCCTGGGAGTCTCTCACGCCATCATCCGGCCCACCCTGGTCTTCGGAGAGGGCGACCTGCTGCTGAACAACATGGCCTGGGCGCTGCGGCGCTTCCCGGTCTTTCCCGTCTACGGCAGTGGCGACTACCTAATCCAGCCCGTCTTTGCCGAAGACTTGGCGGCCCAGGCGGTGGAAGCCGGTTCGGGGAGGGAGAACGTCGTTACCGACGCCGCTGGGCCGGAGACTTTCTCATTCGAGGAATTGCTGAGCCTGCTGGCCGAGGCGATGGGCGCCCGAGTCCGGCTGGTGCGTACGCCGCCGTCCATGGGATTCGCCTTGACCCGGATGGCGGGTCTGCTGCTGTGGGACGTGGTGCTGACCCGCGACGAGGTTGACGGCCTGATGGCCGGGCTGCTGACAACCGGCGCCACACCCACGGGGATTACCAGACTCGAAGATTGGCTGATCGACAACGCGGACGGCCTGGGACGCGGCTAGGCTTCGGAACTGCGGCGCAACTACCGGCGGTAGAAGAGGGTCGGGGACGCCATGGCCCGGCGGGTGGCCGCAAGCAGCAATTCGATGGGAATAAGGCACGCCCCCATGAACGGGCGTGTACGGACAAAAGGGAGGGAGGACTATGGACGGACGGGCAACGGGAGGAGGGCTCTTACCCGGAACTCTTCCCGGAGGATTTTGGGGAGCGGCTGGAGCGGCTGATCGAGCTTGCCGGTCTGTCGCGGGAGGAGTTCGCCGAGCGCCTTGGCATCGAGTATGAGCGCGTGGCCGAGTGGTTCGATGGTGCGATCCTCACCGGCGGGGAAGTGTGGCACGTCGCTCGGCTGGCGTGGCCGGTCCCCGGCGGCCTGGAGGTCATCCTGCCGGAGCCTGGCGGGGGCACGGAGTAGCGATATGGTCCGCCGCCGGTCTCACGCCCGGTCTTCGATGCCTCGATGGATGGGCATGAGACCGTGAGTTACGATGGCGGGGGTGGCGGGAAGCTTGCGACAGGCCCTGCCCGGCAATTCAGATCTGCGGTGAGGGACGTCGGACGGCTATGCCGCTTTCTATTCCCTTTGAACGAGCCTCCGCCCAGGGCCGGATACTCGTGAGGCCAATCCCGGCATTATACGGCGCCGTTGCCCCCGGCCAGTTGGGAGGCGACTTTCCGGTCGGATTCAGCGAAGGGATGCTGGGGGTCCAGCGTGGCGGCCTGTTCCAGGTCCTCAGTCGCCTCGGGGTACTGGCCCAACTCGATGCGGGCCATTCCCCTCTCGTAGTAGGACTCGGCGTCCCCTGGATCAAGGGCAATGGCCCGGTCGAAATCCCCCACCGCTTCTTCGTGCCGGTCCTGGCGGGTCAGGGCCATACCCCGGTTCAGGTGAGCCACGGCATCGTCGGGCCGGAGGCTGATGACCCGGCTGAAGTCCCGGACCGCCGCTTCGGTCTCCTGTTGGTTCAGATGAGTCGCGCCCCGGTTGAGCAGGGAGTCGGCGTTGCCCGGATCCGTCCAGGTCGATGGACCGGCTGAAGTCCTCAATCGCCAGGCCGGGTTGGTCCAGATTGGCGTAGGCGCAGGCCCAGCCGTAGTAGGCGTGGGTGTCCTCCGGGACTTGCTCGATCAGCCGGTCGAAGTCCTGGACGGCCTCTTCAAACTGCTCGCACTCGATACGCGCAAAGGCCCTGGCCGCCAGGGCGCCGGTGTGGTCCGGTTCCATTTCCAGGAGGGCGCCGAAGTCCTCGATGGCTTTGTCGTAGACCCCCAGGGCAACGTGGGCCAGCCCCCTGGAGATGAGGGCAACCGGGTTGTCTTGCTGGAGGGCCAGGGACCGATCCAGGTCGCTGATGGCCTCCTCGTAGTTCCCCAGGGCGCTTCTGGCGACCCCCCGGCCGCTGAGAGCGTCGGCATTGTCCGGGTCCAGGTCCAGGACGGCGTCGAAGTCCGGCATCGCCCGGTCGTATTCCCCCTGCATCACCCTGGCGACCCCCTTGGCGTGCCGGGAAGGGTTGCTCAGCGGTTCCAGCCGTATCGCGGTGTCCAGGTCGCTGATCGCCTGGGCGAATTCGCCCAATTCCCGGTGGGCCATGCCCCGGTAGTGGTGGAAGGTGGGGTTTCCAGGGTCGAGGGCGATGGCCTGGTCGAAATCCTCTTCGCGGGACCTACGGGCCGTCAGTTCCAGGGGCGTTCAATTCTACCGCCCAGGAGTACCGGAGTTTTTGGTGTTGATTGGATAACTGATAAGTTGACCAGCGGTAGGCCATCCGGGGGCAAAGGAGGAAGCTGCGTGAACCGCGCTGCCGCGTTGTCCCTTTTTGTGACCTTCGACTGCCATAGCATAGCCACGAGGTAATCACCCGGAGAATTGCAGTCCTCGTGGTCCATCGAATTGGATGCAACCGGGTAGTTCAAGGGGGCGACACATAGGATTGTCACATCAACCCCAACGCCGGGTACGAGCCTTATCAAGTGAGCCGGCCGGGTCTGAACAGCGCGTCGCAGAAAGTCCACTCGCCGACCAGGTCTTCGGGCTTTATCTGTTGGAAGCGGCTGTAGTTTTCAACGGTGCTGCGCTCGGCGAAGGCCAGGTTCGGGTAGAGGCAGTTAGTTGTGAGCGGGGTAGTTTCTAGGGCCGCCTAGAGCAGGCCAAGCCCGATGGATGGCCGTTCGATGCTGGCGAGGGGCATTGTCACTAGGCACACATCCACTTGGTTGCTCATTGTTATCCTTCACCTATCCAGTGGGGAATCCTGATAAGCTGGTTAGCCCTTCCTCAGAGAGCGTACGAGCGCTTCGGATTGCCCCACAATTATCTTGCTCATGGAGGCGGTGGCCCTATTCATCACAGAGATGACCCGCTCACCACCATTGTTGCTGTCGAGAAAAGATAGAAATTCCCTATCCGGGAAGGCAGTGGCGCCAACGGCGATGTCATGGGCGATGGGAAGCCAACTGATAGCGGTGAGGTTCCCCGCAAGCTTACGGTCAACCATCGTAAGCCCGTGACTTCCAATCACAAAACTTCTCTTAGGTATTCGGATGACAACGAAAGACATACCTGTCTCCCGAGAAAACTTCTGGGTCTCATTCTCTATATGAGGATCATCTCCAACCGCAAACTTGGAATTCACATTGGTCATTACCATATTCTTGAGTCCCAGAACTCGGTCATCCTGATAAAGAGTTTCCCTATCTGGCAATGGATAGGCGTCTGAATTTGCGACGCGCTTGGATGCTTCGTAAAATGCGTCAACGTGGCGGGTAAGACCCGCCACACGATCCTGAGACTCTGGTGTCCGACGAGCAATGGCGATGAGGAAACGCTTCCAAGCATCCCCGAGTTCCATTGAGAGTTGCGGGCATTTCCCCAGACGTACTTGATCAATGATTTGCTGCACCGCAGGAGCCGCCCTGCTTTCGATTTCGCTGAGGCGCTCTTCATATTCGTAGCTCTTGTTGATGGAGTTCAGGAAGTCTTCGTGGTCAGCATCTCTCGGAGAATTCCCGAAAATTGACCTCGTGTGAAGGTGGCCTTGAACGAATACGTTCTTAGGGTTGGTCGAATATATCTTTTTTCCATCGGCCACCCAGACACGACCGCTTTCGTCAGAGAAGCTATTAATCAGCATCTCGGGTATGTAATGATCTCGTTTTGGTGTGTTGCGTCCCATACGTCTCCGCGCCCCAACTTGTGCTCTAACCTGGTAATCACATTATAAACTCATGGCTGCGATCTCCCGACAGATTAGATACGATAGTACCTGCGAACCATCCATCGAGAACAAAATCCAGAAGATGGATGGGACATATCATTTACTAGAGAGAAATCAATATAAGAACTCCCGTCGGCTGAAAGTGGCACATTACGGCTAACGACGGCCAGACCATGTTCTAGCGCCGTGGCAGCGATGAGTAGGTCTGCACCGCCGTGCCCAAGGGTCGCGCCCGAGAGAAGGCCTCCTCCACCGACCCGGCAGCCCCTCTGCATGGGTGCGACACAATAACGACGGAAAATTGCGGTACTTGTGCGCGGTCGATTTGGACGCAACCGGCTAGGTCAAGGGTTAGTCGTCCAATAATCCCAGACCCGCTCTAATTCCTGATTCCAGAACTGGTGGGGGTCTCCATTGAGGTACTGCCCAAGTTCCCAAGCGATAGTGAAGAAACCTACGCCAGGCAAACCATCTCCATCCTTATGGATCACCACCGCCGTGAGGAGTGGCCTTCCTGCCCGCTGTTCGTAGATATTGATTTCATCCAGGGGGGCGGCAAGGGTTTGGGGAGCCTCCGGGCGAAGGTCAGAATAGCTGGTAGTTTCTCTGCGTTTGGCTACCTCAATAAGTCTTTGGCGAAGGTCTTGGTCCAACAGTTTCTCCTTTCTCGCATTCGGCACGCTTAACCATAGTCATTTAACTGCCTACATTGCGCAAGGCTTATTTTGGCGGTCGGATATTACCGGCGTCGGATGTCAGCAGCCCGGCCATCAGGCCGTCAACTTCGTCGCGGATGAGTGCTGCGCACAAGAACCCTTACAGATTCTGTTCCGGGAGGGGGCGGAAGTTATCGGCCCGGTTCAAGGTATTGGAAACCCAGACTCGCCCTACGGGATGACACGGGACACTTGGTGTTGATTGATCGTTTTTCTGTGTTTGCACTATTCTAGTGTCAGGCAAATCATTTGGGGAGTGGCAGGCGATGCAAGCCAAGAGGAAGAGACTCACCTTGGATTTAGACCCCGCCTTTCAGCGTCGGCTAAAGGTCATCGCCGCGCTCAAAGGCGTGAGCATGCGCCGGTACTGCCAGACCGCCATCGACCGGGAGTTGACGAAGGACGAGGCCGATGGCATGGGCGGGCTGTTGTCTGACAAGCCAGACCATGAGATGTTTGCGGAGCTCCGGCAGGAGGTATTCGGAGGCAAGCCCCTCCCTGGGAGTTCCGCCGACTTGATCCGTGACGCCCGTGAGATCAGGGATGCCGAAATCGAGGGCCGGGCGTGAGCGGTTCAGTCGTTGTAGATGCAAGCCTGGCCGTCAAGTGGCTGGTTGAAGAGGATGACTCTGACAAAGCTCATGCTGTCCTTGAGTCCTGGGTTGCCCAGGACGTAACCCGCATCGCCCCGCACCCTATGCCCTTCGAGGTCGCCAACGCTCTACACCGGCGCGTGTTGCGCGGGGAGTTGAACATCGGCGACAGCACCCGCATGATCGCGCGACCGCTTGAATCGCGGCTCGAACTCCATCAGCCGCTAGGTCTTCACGTCAGAGCGCTGCAACTTGCAAGTCAACTCAGGCAGGGCGCAGCCTACGACGCCCACTACCTGGCGCTGGCGGAGAGTGTCGGTTGTGAGTTGTGGACCGCCGACGAGAGATTTTATCGGGCGGCCAGCTCAAGCGTTGACAACCTGCGTTGGATAGGAGAGTTCGTTGCGCCGGAGTAGTGCGTAGGGTTGATCCGTATCGTTGACGCCCTGATAGTGGTGCTCTCTTGTGCTGCACAGGCTGAGGAGGAGGGGCGGAACGACCATATTGTTTACCTATTGTTTACCTGTGGAAGTGTTGAGCGCGCTCACCCTGAGACATTTCCTTGGAGGGACAAGCGATGCCGAAAAGGAAAGTGAAAGTGCCGGAAACTCTCGATTTCGTTAAGGGACTACTGATCTCAGCAGACGAAATTTCTGAGGCACTCAGTGGAGAACTTGAACCACGGAAGGTGCTAGCCCAGCAACACACCAAGATAGCCAGACTCACACCGGAACGGATTCAGGACTTGGGTATGTATCAAGGTCGCGTTGTCTTGGTGGCGCTGGCAGCAGAATTGGCGCTCAAATTTGCTTGGGAGAGGGAGAATCAGGGAGGGGCAACTGATGGCCATACCTCCAGAAATTGTATGACGGCCTATCGGATACGCTCAAGGATAAAATCAGGAGTGAATACCAGAGACGAGTCACGGACCCGCTGGAAAAAGAGTGGGAGACCGCTGATCAAGTGTTCAACATTTGCCGCAGTGCCTTTGTAGGTTGGCGGTACATCGTGGAGGAAGGCAGCTACCCAAACTACATTATGCGGGCAACATACCTGAAAGAAGCGACCTTGAGCGTCATTCATGTTGTTAATCAACGAGAGGGAGGAGGCGTTTGATGTCGATCAATCGGACATTGTCCGGGTGTCCTCCTGTTTGCTTTCAGGGACGACCGCTTGAGTTGAGAATCTTGAAATCACAACACTCCCCTCAGGAGACTCTGCGAATGAGGATGCATCCATGACCGGAGCAGAAGCCTGTGACTTGATAGTTTCTCTAACTGACTCGCTGCTTGGCCAGCGTTCGCGGTCATTGCTCTTTTTGTGCTTAGTACTACAGCCGCAGATTGGACAGGCGGCGTTTGTAGTGGCAACGCTGGGCCCGGGCTTGGTGGCGCCGTCTCCACCACGACCAGTACAGGATGAAATCAGGCGGTTGGGTTTCCGTCCATACCAGGCGGGTGAGCAGCCGGCGCAGCTCCGGAACCGTCAAGGGTATCAGCTCTTCATCGGGACCGTAGTGCCCCCCTTTTCTCCCTGTTCCAGCGCTGGTTGCCTGATCACGGTCAAATACGCCTGCGCCAGCATCGCCAGGGTGATGTGCCGGTACCAGCCATCCCACCTCCGCACCTCGTACTGGTCCAGTCCCACCTGTCCCTTGGCCTCCGCAAAGCATTCCTCAATGGCCCAACGGGTCCCGGCGACCCTTGCCAGTGTTCCTTCAGGGCTGTTCCCGCCAAGCCGTAACAGACATAGTAGGCCAGTTCCCCGGGGTCGGACAGACTGCGTCGGGACAGCAGCCAATAGCCCTTGCCAGGCTCTTTGAGGGGCCTTAGCTCCACGGTAGCCCAATCGTACACCCTCGGCCCCTTGGCCCCGTCGCCCGAGCTGCACCGCACCCAGCCAGTTTCCTCAACCTGCGATGCCAGCCGATCGGCTCTTACCTGACGAGGACCCTTTTCCGTCAATGCCCACAGCTTCTCGCTGCGTTTGATGGCCAGCACGTGGGACAGCCCCTCACGCTCCAGCCACAGCCGCAGGTTGCGGTCGCTGCCGTAGACCTCGTCACCGGCAACCCAGCCGAAGGGGACTCCCGATTCCAGCGCCCGCTCCAGCATTCGCCGGGCCAACTGCGGCTTGGTCTGAAAGCCAACATCTGCCGGTACTCCGGCCTCCCGCCGCCGCGACAGGTCCTCGGACCAGACCTGGGGCAGGTACAACTCCCGGTCCAGCAGGGTCCCTCCTTTGGCGCTGGCATAGGCCAGGAATACCCCAACCTGAGAGTTCTCGATCCGCCCCGCCGTGCCGCTGTACTGCCGCTGCACCCCTACGGACTTGTTCCCCCTCTTCAGGAAGCCGGTCTCGTCCACCACCAATACTCCGTCACCGTCCCCCAAGTGCTCCATTACGTAACCCTTCAGGTCATCACGCACCAGATCGGCGTCCCACCGCTAGGTGGACAGCAGGCGCTGCACCCCGTAGGGAGTGGCGTCGCCCGCCTGCTCCGCCAGTTGCCAGCCATTCTTGCGTTCCACCGGACTGAGCAGTCCCCGCAGATAGTCCAGCACCCGGCGGCGCGGCTCCGGCCGCCGGAACCGTCTCCCAACGTACCGGTATACCTGTTCAATACCATCCGCCCACCGGGCCACTTCTGCAACCTCATCCCCGCACGCTGCCACCACCTCACCTCCTCATCATGTGATGGCATATTCTACATCGTTAATCTGCAACTGTAGTACTAGTATTACAACGTCGGTTGGTATCGAAAGGCTGCTGATGTGCGGATTTTGAGGCTGGCAATATGCGGGCACGAGCCTCTGACAACAAAGACTCTGTAGCTGGAGAGGTAAACCCCCCGGCCCGGTTTCGCTCGATACGTCGTTGTAATACTAGGAAAACCACCCAGAAGATCGACGCCAGGCCCAACCTGTTGCGACAACTGCTCATTGGAGAGATTTCGCTCTATCAGGTTGTTTTGTCCCCGTCTTCCGTCAGGTGGACCAGTGGCAGGCCCAGTTCGGCAAGTCCTCCCTCGTTGGAGGCGCGGTCGCCAACAACCAGGACCTGCAGGTTTCCTGGCCGGATGTGGGCTTGGGCGGCGCGGCGCACGTCGTCCAGCGTGATGGCCTCAATTGACGACCGCACCGTGCGGAAGTAATCGTCGGGAAGGCCGAACTGCTCCATGGCCACCAGTTGCCCCAGGACAGAGCCGGGGCGCTCGAAGCTGGAGGGGTAGGCGCGCAGCAGGCCGTCCTTGGCATTGGACAGTTCCTCGGCGGTGATGGGCCTTTCGCCGATGACCTCCCGGAACTCCTTGACGGTCTCGTAAACGGATTCCTTGGTGGCGTTGCTCTGCACCGAGCCGCCGGCCACCAGCATCGACGGGCGGCGGTTCCACTGGATGGAGGACTGGTAGCCGTAGCTGTATCCCTTGTCCTGCCGCAAATTCTGGTTGAGACGCGCCGAGAACTGGCCGCCGAAGACGTAGTTGGCCAGCAGCAGGGCGAAATAGTCGGGATGGCGGCGTGGGACGAGGGAATGCACGGCGCGAATCACCGACTGCGGCGCACCGGGCCGGTCCACCAAGAAAATGGTGGTTTCGCTGTCTACCAGTTCACCGTCATCAGTTGACGGCGCCTCGGACTCGGAACCGCTCCAAGCGCCCAAGACGGCGGCGGCACGGCGCATAACCTCCTCGCGGTCAACATCGCCCACCACCAGCAGGTGCGCGTTGCCGGGGCGGAAGTCGCGGCGGAATTGGCCCAGCAGGTCGCCGCGGGCTATGGCCTGCGCCGAAGCCTCGGTGCCTGCGATGGGGTGGGCGTAGCCGCTGCTCGCGGGATAGACCAAGCCCGCAATCAGCCGCTCGGCGATGACGTTGGGCTCGTCCTTGCTGCGGCGCAGGTCGGTCAGGTGCTCTCGACGCAGGCGTTCCAGTTCGTGCTCGGGGAAGTCGGGAGAGAGAATCACCTCGCCCATCATATCCAATGCGTTGCCCCAGTGCTTGGTGAGCGTCTCGGTGGATACGAGCGAGTATTCGCGGCGGCTGTCCACGGACAGGCGGGCGCCGATGAATTCGAAGTCGTTGGCAATCTGCTGGCTGGACTTGCCGGCCGCGCCCTCGGGCAGCATAGCCCCAACCATCCCGGCAAGGCCGGGCAAATCGGCCGGATCACCAGCGGCCCCCGAACCCAAGAGAATCCCGAACGCGACGATGGGCATTCCGCGCTGCTCGACCACGGTAACGCCCATGCCGTTGGGCAGCCGGTCGCGGGCAGGAAGCGGCGGAGTGAACACCGGCTCCTCGGTCGGCGGAGGCATGATTGTGCGGTCGACGTTAGTGGTGGCAGCCGAGAGAGGCGCCTCGGGAAGCACCCGCAGCCGCACCTGGTTGTCGGAGACGTAGGTTTTGGCCACTCGCAGGATGTCCTCGCGCTGCACGGCGAGGCAGCGGTCGAGGCTGGTGTTGATCAGCCCGGCGTCGGACTCGAACACGTTGAAGTGGTTGAGCTGGTCGGCCCTCCCGCCGAAGCCGCCGATGCGAGCCAACTGGCGGTAGTGGGTGGCCTCGATACGATTCTTGGAGCGGGCGATTTCCTCGTCGGTGGGTGGGTTGCGGTGTATGTTTTCCAGCTCCGCCTCGACTGCCGCCTCCACCTCGTCGAGGCTGTGGCCCTCGGCGGCGGTCACCTGCACCAAGAGCTGCCCGGCAATTTCCGACGGACCGTAGTGTATGAAGGCGTGCTGGGCAATCTGCTTTTCGTAGACCAAAGAGCGATGCAGGCGGGCACTGAGCCCGTCGGACATCACGGCTTGGTAAAGCTCCAGCGGCGCGTCGTCCGGGTGTCCCTCCGGCGGCGCGGGCCAAGCGATGTACAGGCGGGGCAGAGTAACCTTGTCGCGCATTTCAATGTCAATGCGCCCCGACAGCAACGAGTCCTGTCGGCCAACACGCGCAACACTATCGCTGGGAGACAGGTCGCCGAAGTAGCGCTGCACCAGCTCCAGCGCCTCTTCCGGATGGAAGTCGCCGGCGATGGCGAGGCTGGCGTTGGAGGGGCCGTAGAATCGCTGGAAGAAGTCCTTCACGTCGTCCAGACTGGCGGCGTCCAGGTCTTCTTGGGAGCCAATGGTCATCCAGTGGTACGGGTGGGGCAACGGGAACAGCGCCGACTGCAGGTGCCCGTGGGCCATACCGTAGGGCCGGTTCTCGTAGGACTGTCGGCGCTCGTTCTTCACCACGTCGCGCTGCACGTCGAACTTCTGCTGGTCCAGCCCGTCCAGCAGGAAGCCCATCCGGTCGGCCTCCAGCCACAGGGCCAGCTCCATGTAATTTGACGGCACGTCTTCCCAGTAGTTGGTGCGGTCGGTGGTGGTGGAGCCATTGAGGTTGGCGCCAGCCTTCTGCAGCGGCTCGAAATGGCTTCGGTTGTGGTGCTTGGTGCCTTCGAACATCACATGCTCGAACAGGTGGGCGAATCCGGTGCGGCCCATCTCCTCGTTTTTGGAGCCGACGTGATACCACACGTTGACCGCCACCAGCGGAATGGTGTGGTCTTCGTGGAGGATGACGTCCATTCCGTTGGAGAGTTTGTGTTGCTCAAAGGCGATGGTGACCATTCGTTTTTCCTTGATTGTTGATTGTGCTGAATTCACAAAGCGCAGAGGGAGAAATCCGAAAAGGCCTTACGCCTCCCCTTCTATGGGAACGAGACGTTGATGTACCGGGTCAACCGTCAGCAGCAGCAGTTTCATCGCCGTAGCCCCCATAATGTAATGGTTTTCCGGCCCAAATATGACAGGACAGGTACGGCGGCGACCCTGTGTAGCTAACGGCACTTCGCCTGTTGCAAAGTCAACGACTTCCCTGGTAGCTACCCGGAAAGGGAGCGTAGTATCAGGCTCAACGCCCATGCCTTTCAGCATGGACGCTGGTATCATAGAAAAAGTGGCGCCGGTATTTACCAAAGCATCCACAGTCTCAGTAGGGCCGTGGTTGGGGTTCCCCACCTGAAGAGGAACACTGAACGTGCCCACAAGTGAACCTCCGGGGGTCGCAGGGATTCACGGCTCTCCGATTTGAAGAACCGTTGAATCCAAATAGGATAGGGACTCTGGCTACAGCAACAAGCCTTCGGTTGGAATCAATCGTTGGGCTATCGGGTCCACCACGAGATAAAGCTGCTCCAGCGTGGTGGCGCCCATTAGCAGCGTGTCTTCCGGCCCGAATACGACGTTGGCAAAGCAACTGGCTCCCTATGCGGCAAATGCCGCCCTTCCCACGTCGTATTCGATGCGCTCCCCGCTGATAGTACGATAGCGTGCAGTCCGCACTGGCTCGATACCCAGCCGCCGCAACATGGACGACGGCATCACCGAGTCCGCTGCACCTGTGTCTACCACCGCTTCTACGGTCTCAGTCTGACCCGTGAACGGATTCGCAACCTGAACGGGAACGCTGAAAATGCCCACGCCTAATTCCCGGCCTCGTGCGCCCAGTAGTTCTCGTCGGTGCGCTCGCTGACCGGTGAGCTGGCCTTGTTGTTGCCGATCTCCTCGGCGTCCCAGAGCTTGGAGAACTTGAGGGCGCGGGGGCAGTGGCTGTAGGACTCCTCTACCTCGATGAGCAGGCCCTGGAGATGGCGGGAGTTGTCATCGGTCTCGTAGAGAGACAGCTCGATGTTCTGCTGGTCGAGCTCGTCCTTGCCAACGACGCTGGCCCGGCCATTGACGCGCACGGTGTCGTTGAGGCCGGGAATGAAGAAGATGAGTCCAACATAGGGGCTGGCTTCGATGTTCTGGTAGGACTGGAACAGCTTGTTGCCGGCAACGTCGGGGAAAAGCAGGCGGTGGTCGTCAAGCACCTTGACGAATCCAGGCTTGCCGCCCTTGGGTGAGGCGTCGCAGCGGCCATCGGCATCGGCGCTGGCCATCACAACGAAGGGAGCGTTGCTCACGAACTCTTGGACCCACGGGGTGAGGTGGCCCTTGAGCTTTTTCACCGCCCGCTCCGATGGCGGCCCGAACTGTCCGTTCAACTGGCTCTCGCCCACTGCCTGGTCTCTGATGGCTGTCATAACGCCTGCTCCTTTATGGCTGACTCGTATCCGGTGATTCTAGCGGCCCTGTGTAAAAGCGTCTAGGCCGCTAGAACTCGATTCCAGGTTGGGCCTTGATGCCCTCGTGGTAGGGGTGCTTGACCAGGGTCATCTCGGTTACCAGGTCGGCAAACTCCACCAGTTCGGGCGGTGCGTTGCGGCCGGTGATGATGACGTGCATCATCTCGGGCCGGTTGCGCAGCGTCTCCAGGACTTCCTCCACCGGAATCCAGCCATAGTGCATGGCGTAGGTGAACTCGTCGAGGATCACCACGTCGTGTTCGCCTTTGGCGATGATTTCCTTGCAGCCTTTCCAGTGTTCGCGGGCCAGGTCGGCGGTTTGTTCGAGGTCGCGGGAACGCCAGGTAAAGCCGTCGCCCATGGCGACCATCTCGATGTCCATCTTCTTGGCGGCCCGCTGCTCACCGAAGTTGGCCGTGGTGTGCTTGATGAACTGGAGCATGATGACCTTCATGTCACGGCCCCAGGCGCGCAGCATCACGCCCATGGCGGCGGTGGTCTTACCCTTGCCGGTGCCGGTGTTGACGATGACCAGTCCCTTGTTGATGCGTGGGCCGGTGACGGACTGGGGGCCGGGCTCCTGCCTGTCGCCGGTATTGGACTCATTGCTGGTGGTCATTGTTAATTCTCACAGGGCTGATTTTGTTGTTTGGCTGATGGTTACGCCCTCACCCTAACCCTCTCCCAAGAGGGAGAGGGAATTACCATTCGGTAAGGGGATTTCTTTGGACTAGATGGCGCTGTGAGCGGCACAGGTCTCGACGAACCTCGAAGCCAGGCCCGGCGCGCTGCCCAGGTGCACGTGGACGTAGGTGGCCCAGACGCTACCCGACCGGAAGCCGTCGAGGCGCCCCCCTTGGTTGACCACGCGGTAGACCGATTCGTCGTCCTCAGGCGGCTGTTCCAGTGTGGACCAGTGGAACTCGTGGCCTCGGACCTGTTGTCCTGTGGACAGCAGCGGGCCGTCGGCGCGCGCCTCTACCTCGCGGTATCCGAGGGACAAGCGCGACTGGGACATCGATGATACCGCCGGCAGCAACCCTGCCATCGAATGTGCGACTCCGTCGAACCCGGTAAGGCTGCGGCCCAAGTACATCAGCCCACCGCATTCCCCGTAGACGGGCACGCCTCGCGCCGCCGCCTGACGTATGGAGTCCAGCATCGAGCGGTTGGCCGACAGTTCGGCCGCGAACAGTTCCGGGAAGCCGCCGCCAAGATAGACGCCGCCGGCGCCCTCGGGCAGTGATTCGTCCTCCAGGGGACTGAAGGGCGCGATCTCGGCGCCCCAGGCCTCCAGCAGGTCCAGCGAGTCTTGGTAGTAGAAATTGAACGCCTGGTCCTGCGCCACGGCAATCACGGCGCGCTTGGGCTGGGGGTGCTGCGGAAAAAGGTGGACCGTGTCGACGTGAGCCGATGGGGGTGCGGCAGACTGTTGGGCCAGCTCGGCGATGCGACCAACGTCGATGGTCTCCTCGACCTGAGCGATGATTGCGTCATACCACTGGCTGGCCACAGTTCCCTCCACCGTTGGGATGAGGCCCAGGTGGCGCTCCGGCTGCTGGAAATCGGTGCGTCTCGGCAGGTAACCCAAGACGGGCAGGCCGGTAGTGGCCTCGATCTGCGGCTTGCAGAACTCCAAGTGGGCCGGGCTTCCCACTCCGTTGAGGATGACGCCGGCCACGTTGAGGTCGGGGTCGAACTGCTGATAGCCCAGCACCTCGGCAGCCACGCTGCGGGCAACCTTGGAGGCGTCGGCCACCAGGAGCACCGGTGCTCCCAGAAGTTTGGCAAGCTGCGCGGTGGACCCCTCTTCCGTCAAGCTGGAGTGGCCGTCGAAAACGCCCATCACTCCCTCGACGATGGAGATATGGCTTCGGGACGCCGCTTTGCTGTACAGTTCCAGCACCGTGGAGTGTGGCAACAGCCAGGTGTCCAGGTTGCGGGATGGCACGCCGCAGGCCACTTGATGATACGAAGGGTCGATGTAATCCGGCCCAGCCTTGAAGGGTTGCACGGAATAGCCCCGGCGAGTCAGTGCGCCCATGATGCCGGTGGCGATGGTGGTTTTGCCCACTCCGCTGCGAACCCCGGCGATAACTACAGTTGGAGTCATACGGCCCAGCTCCCCGATTGCATGCGGCGGCAATTTTTGACACCCGAACCGCCCAACGCTACGATAGCACAACATTCGCCCATTAAGCAGTATGCCGCTCATTTCATCTTGTAGCCGATGGCGGGAGCAGCTTTTCGCAAGCTGGGAATACTCCCGACTCGCGGTCCGGAGGCAGCTATGACGAGCGAGGCTATCCAGTTTCGGCGAGGCTTCTGGACTCGCTACGCCGAACTCTACCCGGACGACGGGATCAGCCCGGGGTTGGGCAGGGCTTACGCTTGGATTCCTGTTGGATCAGAGGGCCTGAACGTGTCCCTGGCAGTGTACGGGTGGGGTGCCGGACTCTGGCTGCGTGGGCCCAGGGGAGAGTCGCTGACCAAGTCGGCGTCGCGTATCCAGGCATTCAAAGACTCGTTCTGGGAAACACTGAGCGATACTTTCGAAGGGCGGCTTGCAACCAAGCCCGGAACCGAGTGGGTCGACCTGGAGGGCGGGTTCGACGCCAAACGGGAGTTCGACATCTCCGACCCCGACAACTGGCCGGACATGGCGGCTTGGCTCCATTACATGCTGCACATCTACCTGCGGGTCATCGAGAAAGCGCTGGCACCCAAGGTATAGAAGCCGGGATACTGGGGAATATCCAAGAACTTCAGTCCAGTAGGAAACGGCTTCCTATTCATTTAGAGTCCCGCTTCATTTGGACTTCCGCGCGACCCTTTTCAACCACAATACAATTCCAATCTAACGGCAGGTGCGAAAATGCCCAGGCTAGAGACACTCAGCGAAGTGCAGCGGCGGATGTTGCAGATGTTCCCGTGCATGGAGCACGACGATACTCCGTGGGCGCCGATGCGTAGGCCCCTGGCCGAAAGCCGGGTGGCGCTGGTCACCTCGGCGGGGCTGCACCTCCGGGATGACAAGCCCTTCATCACCGACCTTCAAGGCGGCGGCGACAGTTCGTACCGCGTAATACCGCGCGGTACGGGGGCGGCTGACATCATACAGAGTCATGTCAGCATCGGGTTCGACCACACCAGCATCTACCGCGACATCAACGTGACCTTCCCCATCGACCGCCTGGAAGAACTGCGGGAGCAGGGAGTTGTCGGCTCGCTGGCCGACAACTACTACTCGTTCATGGGCGCGTTGCGGGACCCCTCCAAGGTGTATTCGGAAACCGGGCCCGAAGTGGCCCGCAAGATGCTGGATGAGGGCGTGGAGGTGGCGCTGCTCACGCCCACTTGACCCCTCTGCTCGCACGCGGTCAGCGTGCTTGGGCGGTGCTTCGAGGAAGCAGGAATCGCCACGACGGGGGTCGTGTTCGTGAAGGAGCACGCCGAGCGAACCAAGCCCCCTCGGATGCTCTGGGTCCCCTACGCTTTTGGCAACGCTCTTGGGCGGCCCGGCGACCCGCTGATCCAGCATCAGATTCTCAAGGCGGCCTTTGACCTGCTGGACGCCAAAGAGGGGCCGGTGCTGGAGGAATTCGAGGACGCCTCGATGCCGGAGCCGCTGCTGCAGTCCTCCGACGCACAGCGGTCCGACTCCGCCAAGGGCCTCAATGCCGCCGACGAGCTGACTTCCCTGCGACCCTACTACGAGCGTTGGGTCGAAAAGAACGGCGGACGCACCGCCGTGGGTATCAGCGGCGTACCACAGCGCCGGTTCCGGGGCGTGGTGCGGTTCCTTGAAGCCTACGCCGCCGGAGAAGACTCGGATTACGAAGGCCGCCCGGAGGATGTCGGTATACCCCAGTTCATCCGTTACTGCGTCGACGACCTGAAGGCCTTTTACTACGAGGCGCGGATGGAGCAACGGCCTGGAGCAGCGGACAACGAAATCCACGAGTGGTACTGGGGCGAAACGGCCATGAGCGGCCTGATCGTGACACTGGCCGAGTCCATGAGCCAGTCGGAGGATCCGGCGGTCAAGGCCATCCCCTACGGCCTGGCCCGGTAAACCCCAGCAGCAACCGAAACCCGTTCATCCTTCGACAAGCTCAGGGCAAATGGGTTTCCACAGGTCCAACAGGTCTCGCTCGCCATAGACAGCGGTCGAGACCGCGATAGAAAACGGATGCTTCAACCGTTCACCCTGAGCTTGTCGAGGGATGAACGGTTGAGTTTTTGAGACCGATAAATGAGGTAAGGGCAGATGGCTTTCTATACCTACGACCACATCCACCTGTTGAGCCACGCGCCGATGGAGACGGCACGGTACTTCAACGAAATGTTTGGGGCCCGCATCGTGGAGTCGGTGCAGTCCGACGGAAATCCCCGCGTTGACCTGGACCTTAACGGGCTGGAAATCTTCATAGCCCGGTGCGCTGAGGACACCACGCGCAGCGCCGACCATCCGCATCAGGGTCTCGACCACTTTGGCCTGCGGGTGGAGAACCTGGACGAAGCCGCCGCCGAGCTGAGGGCCAAGGGCGCCGATTTCACCTCGGAGCCCCACGAGATTCGCCCCGGCGTGAAGATCGCCTTCGTCGTCGCGCCGGGCAACGTCCGCATCGAGCTGCTGGAGAAGGACCCGAACCGCGTCGGGTCGTAGATCGCGACGTCAAGGCGCGCTGTAGTTTTGCAACAGGTCCACATGGGCGAATGCGACCCCTCGGGTTGCTTCCACTAAATCAATTAACCCGCTGCTCGACAGGGTGAAAATATGGAGGACAGAATCAGGGCGTTAGGGGACTTTTCACAAATAGCAACCGCTCTCACCATTCAGATGGATGAATCCCAGAGGCGAATGGAAGAGCATCAGCAACAAATTGGTGAAGACCTGCAGCAAGTTGAGGAATCTCAGCGTGTCAAGGATGATCTCATGCAACAAATGCTCCAACTTGCGGCGGTGATCCAAGCGGAGATCGTCCGTATTGACGAGACGCACTCCTAAATCCAGGCCATCAAGTTGAGTTAAAAGAGCGCCTCGCTGCATCGTTGGTTGTCGGTGCGGCGAGGGGCTTTCGCATTCGTGCAGGGGAGTCCGGCCACCGCAACCGTCGGCTACGGTCTGTCGCGTCGCCGCCCTTTCAGCCAGCCAACCATGGTCAGCACTACTACGAACGCTCCGACGCCAAGCATCAGCCAGCCGATGCCTTTTATGATCCACTCGCCGACCGGAGAGATCAGCACCGCGCCGATGGCCGCCAGCCATACGCCCGCCATAAGGCTGCAGCCCGGCCCTCCGCCGCCGAACCGCATGCGGCGCTGGTAGCTCACTGTCCGGGTTCACTCGCGGCCATGAAATAGGCGGACGACGCCTCGGCGACCCGGCCCTCCTCGACCAGTTTCTGGAGGTGGGTGCGAACATTTCGGGCGGCAGCGGACCGCAGGTTGTCCGCAAGATCGCGGGGATAGACGGCGGTTACGATTTCGTCGACAGAGCCGGCTCCTTGGGCCAGGGCAGCCAGCATCTGCTCCTCCCGCTCATTGCGGTGGCGGGCGTACCAAGCGATTCGGGCAGCGCCATCTTGGATGATCTGCCCGTGGCCGGGGCAGAGGATCTCGGGGTTGAGCCGCGCCAGCGTTTCCAGCGACTCCATGTACTGCTTCAGGTTGCGGACGCTGGAAGACGAGTTGCCCAGAATGGTGTCGCCGCTGAACACCGCTCCGTCCGCAGGCAGATGGTAGGAGATGTGGTCGTCCTCGTGGCCCGGCGTATGCCACGCCTGCATCGACACGCCGCCTCCGGTGTCCACCGTTTCCTGTTCTGCCAGCGCCCGCACCACGCCCGGCCCCAGCTGGTGCGTCAGTCGTGGCTCCAGTCCAGGGTGGCAGAGCACCTCGCAGTCGAAGCTCTCCTGCAAGCGGTCGAGGCCGCCGATGTGGTCGCCGTGGCCGTGGGTGATCATGATGGCCGCGATCCGGGGGCGGCCCAGTTCGGTGTGGTATTCGAGAATCTGCCGAGTCCAGGAGCGGTAAGGCTCGCCGGAGTCAACCACCACCATTTGCTCCGAAGGGTCGCCGACGAAGTATATCTGCGTGCCGCCGGGGTGCATCGCCCCGAATGTGGTGGGGTCCTCCTCGATGTGAGTGCTGTAAATATGGGGGGTAATCTGCATCGGCGGCCCTCTCGATCCTCTTTGTCAACGAAAATGCAGGGTCTAATCTGCTAGTGGATAGTTTAGCAGGCACATCGCAACAGAGGCGAGAGAAGGGTCTTGCAGGCCAAGGCAATCGAGCTTCGGATTCTTGGGCCCCTTCGTGATTCCTGCGAAAACGGGAATGACGATGCGAGGCCGGGCAATAAATGGGGAGGACGGCCGGGAACACTCTCAGGCTGACGCTCTCCCGAAGGGAGAGGGGATTGGGTTCTATGTCACATGCGCCGGGTCTATGTCGATGGTGCAGCCTGCGGGGAAGTCGACGTCGTCCAAGAACTCGGACAGGTTGCGTCCGCGGAGCAGCAGGCGCCAGCGGTGGCGCCCTCGCAGGCGCGGGGGCAGTCCGGGGGCCGGGCCGTTGACCTCGATGTCGGTGCGGCCTTGGGCGGCGGCCCGGCGTTTCAGCTCGTCGACGATGGCCGATGCCTGGCGCTGGCAGGCATCGGCGTCCGCGTTCTGGCAGGTGATATGGGCCAACTGGTTGAACGGCGGATAGCCCAGCTTGCGGCGCAACTCAATTTCCTGTTGGTACATTTCGAGATAGTCCTGCTTGGCCCCGGCCCTTATGGCATAGTGGTCCGGGTTATAGGTCTGCACGAACACCCGGCCCGGAGTTTCGCCTCGGCCGGCGCGCCCCGCGACCTGGCAGAGCAGGCCGAAAGCCCGCTCGCCGGCGCGGAAGTCGGGAACATGCAGGCCAATGTCGGCCAGCACGACACCGACCAGTGCGACATTGGGTACATCAAGGCCCTTCGCCACCATTTGGGTGCCCACCAACACCTGAGTATCCCCGGAGGCCAGTCGCGCCACCGCATCCTCGGCGGCTCCTGCGGAGCGGACGGCGTCGGAGTCGAGCCGGTCCACGCGCACGCTGGGAAAAAGATCGCTGACCTCGGCCACCACCCGCTCGGTGCCGGTTCCCAATTGGCGGATGCGGCGACCCCGGCATTCGGGGCATTGGCTCAGCGGCCGCCGTGAGTAGTTGCACTGGTGGCAGAGCAACCGGGCCGGGCCGGCGTGGTAGGTCAGCGATGTGGTGCAGCGTCGGCAGGCGGCGACGTGTCCGCAGTCGCGGCACTGAACGATGGACGACGTGCCGCGCCGGTTCAGGAACAGTATGGCTTGGTTGCCGCCGTCCAGGCATTCCCGCAGTGCGCCGGAGAGGGCGCGACTGAAGACGTTGCGGTTGCCCTCCCGCAGCTCCCGCCGCATATCACACACCTCGACCTGGGCCAAGGGTGCGCGAACCGGAGACCCGGAGTCGTTGACGCGCCCGCCACCGGCGACGCGATGGGGCAGGGACAACAGGCGCACCCGCCCGCGAGTGGCGTGATAGTAGCTTTCCACCGACGGCGTGGCGCTGCCCAGCACCACGACGGCGCCGGTCGTTCGCGCCAGTTCCAAGGCGGCGGTCCGGGCGTGGTACAGAGGGGGCGATTCCTCCTGCTTGTAGGTCCATTCGTGCTCCTCGTCGATGACGATGAGGCCGAGGTCCTCCAGCGGCGCGAAAAGAGCGCTGCGAGGGCCGACCACCACGTCGAAAGCGCCGCCCCGGATGTCCCACCACTGGTCGAACTTCTGGCGTGGCGTCTGCTTGCTGTGCAGCAGCGCGACACGGCCGGCGAACCAGGCGTCGACCCGCTCCAGCGTTTGCGGAGTCAGCGCGATTTCGGGCACGAGAAACACGGCCTTCTTTCCCAAGGCAATTGCGTGAGCTATGGCCCGAAGGTAAACCTCGGTCTTGCCGCTCCCCGTCACTCCATGCAGCAGGAAGGTACGGCTGGGCAGCGGCGGCACAGCCACCGGGCCGGCCGTCGCGCCGTATGAAGCATCGAGGGCAGCGGTGACCTCCGACAGGGCCTGCTGCTGCTCGGCGGTCAGGGAGAGCTGCCAGGGCCCGTCGGCTCTCCCAACCTTGGGTACCGTCGGCGGGCCGCCCGAGGTGCGCCACCACTCCATCGCCACCATTCCCCCTTGCCACAGCGCCTCGGCGGCCCTGGAGCCAAATTCCCGGTTGGCTTTGCTCAACGGCAGGTGACCGGGTGGCTGGCGCACGGCCTCGAGCAGGGCCTGTTGCTTGGGGGTCAGTTTGCCGTCCGCGGTTGCGTTGGGCTGCGTCGGAATCAGGTAGGCCTCGTACTTGGGCGCAACACCCGGGCGGGGAATAGCCACCTCGCGGCGGACCGCGCCAAGCTCAACCAAGCGATTCAGTTCCCGGATGCCCCTTCGTCCCAAGAGCTTCACGAAGTCAGCCTGCGACATCCGTCCCTTGCCCTCCAGGGCCTCGATGGCCGCCGCTGACTCTTGGCGAAGTTTCTCTCTGTTGCCGGGTTCAGGCTCGGAATCCGTGATGGGAAAGATGCGAGAACGGACGTGGGATTCGAATCCGGGAGGAAGCATCTGAGACAGGGCGGTGAACAGGGGGCACCGGTAGTGTCTGCTGAGCCATTGGCCCAGTTCGACGTGCTCGGGCGCAAGGAGAGGGGCGGGGTCCACGGCCTGGAGGATTTCACGTGTGGCAAAGCTGGGCGCGGCACCGGAAAGCTCCACCACTATTCCTTGGAGCGTTTGCGAGCCGAACGGCACCCAGACAAGTTGACCGGGTTGTACGGAAAGGCGTATGGGGATGCGGTAAGTGAAGACGCGGGCGTGACCCACCGGGGCGTCCACCGCCACGTCCGCGTACCTCAAATCATCCACAGATCATCAGCGCCGGAGCGGATGATGTCGTGCCAAGAGCGCCCGCTGCCGGGCGAATCGGGGAGAGCGCTATTCCTCGGGCTGCTCAGCAGCCCCAGCGTCCGCTTCCTCAGGCTCGGCGGGCGCATCGGCATCCACCGGGTCTTCGGCGACGACGGCCTCTTCCACTTCCGCAACGGGTTCCTCTTGTTCCACCGCCACGGCAGAGTCTTCCACCTCGGCAACAGCCTCTTCCTGCTCCGCCTCTTCGGCAGCCAGGGCTTCAGCATCGGCAGCGGCCTGTTCCTGGGCCTCCAGTTCGGCGGCGACTCTTGTCGCCTCCTCGCGTCGGGCGGCAGCCGCGGCCTGCGCCTCGGCGGCCCGGCGTCGCTGGGCCGGGTTCAACTCCTTGATGCGGGCGGCGCGTCCTTGGAGTCCGCGCAGGTAGTACAGCTTGGCCCGCCGCACCGAACCGTAGCGCGTGATTTCCAGCGACTCGATCAGCGGTGAGTGAAAGGGGAAGATGCGTTCTATGCCGATGCCGCCGGAGATGCGGCGCACCGTGAAGTTGGCGGCGGGGCCCTTGCCGTGACTCAGGCGGATCACCACCCCCTGGAAGGCCTGGATACGCTCGCGCTCCCCCTCTCGAATACGGAAGTTGACGCGGACTGTATCGCCTGCGGAAAACTGCGGGATGCGGGGATTGGCTTCGAGTTTATATATTTCGGCGGCGTTCATTATCGAGTCTCAAGTCAGAATATGATTGATGGCATTGTCGGCGACGCCAAGCAAATCGCATCGCACTTTGATTGCAACTGAGATTGCAACTGAATTTTCGTTGTTATGGAAGGCGTCCCTGGCAGGCGGAGCGATAGCGGCGGTCCAGCCTGATGGTGGGCGGTAGTGGACTCGAACCACTGACCTCTTGCGTGTCGAGCAAGTACTCTAACCAACTGAGCTAACCGCCCGAATGAAATTGCAGTGTACCAACCGCCACGGCGCGGGTCAAGAAGAACGGTAACGCTGACCAAGGCCTTTCCCCAGTCATTACCGGGGGCAATTGCCTGAATCAAGATAAAGGATGTGCAGGATTGGAATATCCTGAGAATCCCTGAATCCGGCAAATTTTGATTCAGACGAATACTTTGCCGCTAGACCCCTATATCGACCCTAGCGATTCCTGAGCCGCGGATCCAGAACGTCGCGCAGGGCGTCGCCGAGCATGTTCACGGCAAGGACCGCGATGCTGATCGCCGCGCCGGGCGCGAGGGCCAGCCATGGGGCGTTCTCGAGGTGCCTGCGGCCTTCCAGAGCCAGCATGCCGCCCCACGTCGGGGTTGGCGGCGGCGTGCCGAGTCCCAGGTAGCTGAGGGCGGCTTCGATGACGATAGCGTTACCAACCCAGATAGACGCGATGACGATGATGGGCGCCACCACGTTGGGCAGTATGTGCCGGAACACGATGCGGTTGCCGTTGGCGCCGATGGAGCGCGCCGCCTCAATGTAGACGTTCTCCTTGATGGCCAGCACCGTGCCACGCACCACGCGGGATGTTCCTGGAGCAATCACTATGGCGATCACAAGTATGATGTTGAAAAGCCCCGGTTGCAGCATGGTGATGACGGCCAATGCCAGCACGATGGCCGGTATCGCCATCAGGGTATCAACAACCCGCTGCAGCACCTGGTCCACCTTGCCGACAAAGTAGCCGGACACCAGCCCGATAACCGTCCCGAACAGGGTGCCCAAGGCCACCGCTCCCAAGCCGACGACGAGCGATATGCGGGCACCGTAGATGATGCGGCTCAGCACGTCGCGCCCGATGGCGTCGGTGCCCAGCATGAAGGACAGGCTTGGCCCCTCCAGCCGAACCGGCAGGCCGTTATCGTACAGGTTGGAACCGTAGGGATCATAGGGCGCAACCACAGGGGCAAAGAGGGCCGCCAACACGATTATCACGACGATTACGGCGCCTGCCGCGCCCAGCGGCTTGGAGGCGGCGAACCTCTTCAGGGTAGCCATCTGGCGCCTGAGTCCCAGGGAAACGGCTCCCATCGCGCCCGAGGGGGCGGTGGTCAACTGACCGGGTGCTGTACCTCTAGCCATAACGTATCCGGGGGTCAAACCACGCGTAGGATATATCGACCATCAGGTTCATGATCACCATGATCCCGCCGAAGAAAATAACGGCCCCCTGCACCAGGGTGTAGTCCCGGAATATGACCGCGTCCAGGGTCATGTTGCCGACGCCCGGCAGCAGGAAGATGGTTTCGATGATGACGGTGCCGCCCAGCAGAATGGAGAACTGTTGCCCGACCAGGGTGATCACCGGAATAAATGAGTTCTTCAAAGCGTGCCCAACGATGATCCGCTGCTCGGACAACCCCTTGGACCAAGCCGTGCGGATGTAGTCCTCGCGGAGCACCTCCAGCATGGACGACCGCGTCATACGCATGATGATGGCCGAGAAGCGGAACCCGATGATCAGGGCGGGGATGCCAAGCTGCTGGAATACCTTGATCGGATCGATCCAGATTTCCTCGAAGCCACGCGGCGGCAGCCAGTGGAACCAAAGGGAAAGGATCAGGACGGCCACCACGCCGGTCCAGAAATCGGGCAGGGACAGACCCAGAATGGAGAACATCCTGCCGCTGTAGTCGGCCATGGTGTCCTGTCGTATGGCGGAAAGGATGCCGATGGGGATGGCGATAAGCAAGGCGATGAAGAGTGACATTACGGCCAGGTGCAACGTCAGCCAGACACGATCGCCCAACTCATCTATGACCGGCCTGCCGCTCAGGAGCGAATCGCCCAGGTCCGCCCGGAGCAGGTCCTTCATGGTTTCCCCGTACTGGACGAGGAAGGGGCGGTCAATCCCCAGTTCCTGTTTTGCCCTCTCGTACGTTTCCTCGGTCATGGTGGCGTCTTGGGCCAGACGCATCATCACCACGTCCCCAGGGAACGCGCGCACCATGGAGAAGACCAGCAGGTGCACCATCCAAAGGACGAGAAACGCCAGTAGAACCCTTCGTAAGATGTAGTACCGCATACGAGTGAAGGACCTGAATTATCAGAGTAGAAGGTTGCAGGCCGACGCTTGTCGCCCTGCCCGTTGCCCGAGGTTATCCTCCTGAAGGAACTGTAGACACACGGCCAAACATCCCCTGAAAGCGGGATATCTGGCCGTGCGTGTATTGGTCGGTGTCAGCAGGTGCCGCTACTCGGCGAACTTGTCGAAGGACCGCTCCGGTGCGCCATCGGTCAGCCAGGCCGACTTGACCTCGTAGGAACAGTAGCCGGTGAACCAGCAGTAGGGGTTGTCGCCCGCGTGCAGGTACTCTTGAGTCAGCCTGTAGTGAGGCGGAACGATGGTGGTCAGGCGATAGACCTGGTCCGTCAGGTAGTCCCACAACTCAGACTGGATCTCCAGTTGCCGGTCCACATCGGTGGTGACCCACTCGTCCAGCAATGTATCAACGTGGTCGTCCTGGATGTGAGGACAGTTAACGCTGGAACTGGAATGGTAGGGCAGATACAGCCAGTCGTAAGCCGTCGGGCCGGAGCCGTAGGGGCTGAGGCCAATCAGGCTGTCGTTGAACGGTTCGCCGCACTTGGTCTTGGCCCACTAGGTGGCGTACTCGCTCTGCTTGATGGTCACGTCCAGTCCGATGTCCTCCCACATCTTTTCCAGCAACACGGCAGTGTCGCCGAAGGTGAACCCGGACAGTTCGCCCCATTCGATCTCGACTTTGAAGCCGTCTTCGTATTCGGCCTCAGCGAGCAGCTCCTTGGCCCTTTCGGGGTTGAACTGGTACCACTCGCCCAGGTTCTCGACGTTGTAATCGTCGATGTCGGTATACCCGCCGACAGCCCAAGGCATGGGACCGTAGGGGGTGGCGTCGCCGGCGTTGATTACGTTGGCAATGATGTCGCGGTTGATGGCCATGGACATGGCCCGCCGCACGTTGACATCATCAAAGGGAGGCTTCTCCAGGTTCAGGAAGACACCGTGGTCGCCCCAGCCAAAGGAGGGAATGCGATAAAGCTGCGTTTCCGGAACCGAATCCAGGATCTGTTCCAGCACGTCAAAGGAGCTGATACGCAGCAGGTCGACCTGTTCCGCACGGTAGAGAGCAACCTGAGTCGCAGGATCGCGGGTGAAGACATACCGCACCGCGTCGAGGAACGGCAGCGGCTCGCCATGAGTTCCAAGTGATAATCGTCGGTGGCCTCGAAGAGCATGCCTTCGCCGGCGGCAAATTCCTTCAGCAGGAACGCGCCGGTGCCGCCCGGGTTCTCGTGCAGGCCGCCCTCCGACTCCTGGGCTTCCTTGGCTACAACCGGCGGCGTGGAACCGTTGGTGTAAAGCGGCGGGAAGTTGGCCAGTGGCAGGTGCAGATTGAACCGGACAGTCTCAGTATCGATAACCTCGACGCTTTCGACCGACGCGGTGGCAGTGTACTGAGGCACAACGCTCAGCAGTTCAAAGGAGTACTTGATGTCCTCGGCGGTGACCGCCCTCCCGTTCATGGGAGCAATGTCGTGGAACCGGGCGTTGGGGTTGATCTTGAAGTCCCAAGTCTGCGGGTCCACGGCCTCCCAGCTGATGGCGATGTTCGGTCGGATGGTGGGAGTGGTATGGACCTCCGGGAACCACCAAGTGGATTCCCATTCCATGAGGGCATCGTATTGGGCCAAGTTCTCGTTGTTGCGGGCCCTCGTTGGGTCAAGGTCGGGGATGGGACTCATGGTCAGGTGAACCACGCCACCCCGCCTCGGGGGCCACGGGGGAGCCTTGGGAGGCCAAGGGTACCTCTCATCCAGTTCGGCGAGGAGCTCCGACCTTGCCGCATAGGCGTATGGAGTGGGTTCCTCTGATACAGCAGTCGTCGGCCCCGGCGCGATTGTGGCTGCGGGCGCCGCTGTCGGCGCAGAGGCTGTGGTTGCCGTAGGTTGCGGTTCCTCGGCGACCGAAGCGCCGCAACCTACGGCAACCACAGCCTCTGCGCCAGCACCAAGGCCAGCGCCAGCGCAATTGGTATTCTTCCAAGCATATTGGAACTTCCTCCACTTTATCTTGCATAGCGCGAAACAATGTGGACGCCCTTCTGGGGCTTGCCCTTCTGGTCAGAGCCTTGCGAATATTACATTACCCTTTGGGCTCAGTCAACTGTGGCGGCACAATCGAATTATGTGCTATATAGATTTCGCAACATAATATCCTATTGTGGCTGCAAATCGTACATCAACCGTCGATTCCGACCATCACCCAGCCAGCCGCCAAACCGGCCAGACCTGCGGTCCGAGTGCCTCGCGCGCGTCCTAGATACGGCCCCGGAGCCTGGGATCCAAGTAGTCCCGCAGCCCGTCGCCAAAGAGACTGAACGCCAGGACGATCAAGGTTATCGCCACGCCGGGGTAAACCACCAGCCACCACGGAGGGATCAGGTTGTTACCCTGCATGGCCAACATGTTGCCCCAAGTGGGAGTGGGCGGGGGAATGCCAACGCCAAGGAAACCCAGTGATGCCTCAATGATGATAGCAACGCCCAAGTGGGCGGTGGCCAGTACCAAGTATGGCGCAATGCACTGTGGCGCCACATGCAGCCGCATAATCCGGACACTTGACACCCCGACCGCACGGGCCGCAGTTACATAGTCCATCTCACGAACTTGCAGGGCAACCGCCCGAACAACCCTCCCTCCGAAAGGAATACGAGTGACCGCTATTGCCAGAATCACGGTCCCCAGTCCCGGCCCCAGCGCGACCATCAGCAGCAAAGCCAGTATCAAGTCTGGGAACGCCTGCAGCACCTCCATAACGCGCTGGACGCCCAGGTCGAATTTCCCTCCCATGTAGGCGCTGGCCACGCCGAGGACTGCGCCCAACGTGGTGCCAAGAAGCACGGCAGAGAAAGCCACCATCAGCGTGTAGCGGGCGCCGAAAATTATCCGGCTCAGCGTGTCGCGCCCCAGAGGATCGGTCCCCAACGGGTGCGCACCCGCCGGAGGCTCAGTCATTGCAGTAAAGTCGGCGGTCAGCGGATGATAAGGCGCCACGATGGGGGCGAGAAGCGCCATCAGGGCGATAAAAACCAAGAACACTCCGGCCACCGCACCCACCGGGCTTTGCTTCGAGAAGACGCGAATTGGGCGGAGGAGTTTTTCCGCTCTCCTCTCTTGAGTAACCACCAATCCCGATTCAGATTGTTCCAGACTAGCCATACCTAATCCTAGGATCCAGCCAACCATACGACAGGTCGACCAGCACGTTCAGCAAGATAAAGATGAACCCGTAGAACAGTACCAGGTTCTGTATCACTATATGGTCCCGTTCACTGATAGCCCCTATTAGAACTGCCCCCAGTCCCTTGACGCCGAAGACCGCCTCAATCACCACCGATCCGGCCAGAGCGAAGCCCAACAGGATGCCTGACAAGGTTACCAATGGGAGAATCGCGTTGCGGAAGGTGTGTCTAAACAGGATTATCCTTTCCTTGAGGCCTTTGGCTCGCGCCGTTCTGATGTAGTCTTCATACATCACTTCGAGAAAAGTAGAGCGCGCCAAGCGGGAGATATAGGCAGCCTGAGCCATACCGAGCACCAACACTGGGCCCCAGACGATTTCCAGGTTCTGAATTGGATCATGCCAAAAGTGAACAACTTGAATCGGCGCTTTCCATTCGAACAGCAACAGCATGACTAGGACTACCATCAAACCCAACCAGAAGCTGGGAACCGCCAGGAACAGCGTGGTCATGAGTCTTCCGAAGTAGTCCAGCAGGCTGTTTCTCTTGAGTGCGCCCACCGCTCCGACCGGGAGTCCGACGACCCAGGAAAGAATCACGGAGAGCACCGCAATTTCGGCAGTCAAAGGCCCGTGGCGAATGATTTTTTTCATCACGGGTTCGCCCTTGAAGAAGGACTCGCCCAAGTTCCCCGACACTATGTCCTGCATCCAGCCGAGATACTGCTTCCACAATGGATCAGCCAGACCAAGTTGTTCCATAATTCTCTGGCGATCATTTGCACTCAGTTTGGCGAATCCCTCAAAACCGAACATGGCGACCAGCGGATCTCCAGGCAACACGTTCATCGCCAGGAAAATCAGCACGGTTATAAAAAGGATGGTTGGGACTGCCAACAACAACCTGGTAACTATGTATCGGCGCAAATGACCTCCGGCGAAAGGGGAAGGATTCGCCAACCCATAAAGGATAGCCCGCCCGTGGCAGGCGAGCTATCCCAGAGACATTGGGGGTTTCCCAAGAGACTACACCATTGGGTTACCGGTTTTTCGGATTGTCCAACCATGTGGTGTCCCAACGAACCACGTCGTAGATGCCGACGTTGTGTGCCGGGTCGTTGCCCTTGACGTAATTCCACCAACCATCGGTGATTTCTTCCCAAGCAACCGGGGCCAGCGGCACATCCTCTTCCATGATCAGCTCAGCTTCCCGGATCAACTCCAAGCGCCTTGCCGGATCGAGTTCCCGGTCAATCATGTTGAGCTTGGCCTCGAATTCTTCATTTTCCCACAGGGAATAGTTCTGCGGGCCGCCCTTGCCATACCATGCCCGGAAGTAGTCTGACGGATCCTTCACTGCCAGTACCACCGCCGACAAGGTCAGGTCGAAGTTGCCCTTCTCCGCGTCCTCGAACCACTGAGATATGTGAATCGAGCGGATATTGGCCTTGATGTTCAGGTGCACCCGCAGCATTTCCTGAATCGCTGCCGCCTGCAGGTCCAGATGGGCAATCTGTCGCACCAAGAAATCAAGCTCAGGGATTCCCTCTCCGTTGGGATAGCCAGCGTCGGCCAGCAGCCGCTGCGCCTCGGCGATGTCCTCATCCTTGGGGTAGCGATAAGCAGGCCTCTTCAGCAGTTCTTCCTCTGGAGTTGCGTATTTACCGAACCGGAAAGTGAAGCCAGCACCAAAGGCAGCCGGGAAAGTGTCTTTGGTCGACTGTTTGATTGCCTCGCGATCCAGCACCAAGTGCATCGCCCGGCGCACCCTGGGGTCGTTCATCGGTTCCTTGGAGTTGTTCATCCACATCGCGAAAATCACGTGCTGTGGATATTGAGCAGTTTCTATTTCGGGATGTTCGATGGCTTTCTTGAAACTCCCGGGTTCGATGGCCCGGGCGTAGTCCACCCGACCAGCCAGCAGAGCGGCACCCATCTCAGGCACCCAAGCGTTGAGGTGCAGCATATGAATGCCATCGAGGTACGGTAGATCCGGGTTCCAGTAGTTCGGGTTCTTTTCCAGTTTCAAGAACTCCTGGTCACTGAAATCCTCAAACATGAAAGGCCCAGTGCCGGGGTAGTCCTTGACACGCTTGAGGTTGAAATCATTGTCTTCCAGTGTCTGCTTGCGAACGATGATGTTCCATCCGCTGGCAATGGCGTTGAGCACTAAGGCTGATGGGCGAGCTTCCGCGAGAACAAACTCCACGGTCAGCGGGTCAACTGCCCGAATTTCAGACACCGCCGCAGCCTTGAATACCGATTCCCTCGGGATTACGACCCCATCGGGCGGTGCAATGATGCGGTCAAAGGTGGCTTTCACGTCCTCGGACGTAAATGGGGCGCCGTCATGGAAAGTTACGCCTTCACGCAAGTAGAAGGTGTAGGTCTTGCCATCGTCCGAAATGTCCCAAGAATGGGCCAAATCGGGAACAACCTCTCGAGTTGTGCTCAACGGATTGAGCCGCAACAGGTTGTCGTACATTGGCCCTTGGGTATTCATGTTCAGTGCAGTGCCAGACTGGTGAACATCAAAGTGGGCTGGCTTTATTATGAATCCGAAGCGGAAGGTTCCGCCGTATTGCGGATTGTCCTCCGGGGCCATCAGCAAGGGGAACGACGGGTCCGGGAACCTGCCAATGCCGACCACAGCAGATGGCTCAGAGGGAGCCGCCGTAGCCTGTGCTGCATCTCCGCTGGGTGCGGCCGCCGTAGGCACTTCCGTGGGTACCGCAGCAGCAGTCGGCTCATCCCTGATGATGGGCGTATTGGTTGGCCCAATGGGCGTTCCTCCGGTGGACTCTCTACTATCGCCGCCGCACGCAACCAACGTTGCAAGGGCAATTATGAGTCCGATAGTGAAAGCGATATGAAACTTTAGTTTGCCGAACATTACTTGGGGTTCCTCCAATGCCTGACAGCCGGAGCGCAACGGCCGCCGGTTTATTTCCGGGAATGCTAATGTACAATCTTATAATAGTCAACAAGACTGATAAAATATTCCGAGTATCGTAAATACATAGCTATTTTGAATTAGAATTCCAGAAAATATTGTGCAAGTCGCAACAGCACAGACTTTTTCGTCACATCAGCCAATCATCGAACCAGTCCAGCACGGGGACCAGGTATTTCGGGGCGCATCCGGGCGCATCCGGGCGCATCCAGGGGTGGGCCGGCGGGGGAAGTTGAGGGTTGCTGTTGGGGAACCGCGCGATTCCGGCGATCCGGTCAGACGCAGAAAGGCGGACCCTGCCACTTGCCCGGGGGCCAAGTGGCAGGGTCCGCCCGGGTTCCAGTGCGCCGCCAAGAACGGGGCCGCGTCTCACCCGGCTGACCGTTGGGATGGGCCGGCGCCCCGGCCTAGGTCCTCCCGCGCAGCCGCGGGTCCAGCACGTCTCGCAGCGAGTCTCCCAACACGCTGAACGAGAACACCGCCAGCGTTATGAACAGCCCAGGCACTATCGCCACCACCGGCGCGAAGAACAGATCCTCCACCGCCTTGGACAGCATCTCTCCCCACGTCGGCGTCGGCGGCGGTATCCCCAACCCCAGAAACCCCAGCGCGCTCTCCGTTATGATCGCCACTCCCACCAACCCCGTCAGCACCACCATGTAGGGCGCCAAGCACCCCGGCGCTATGTGCCTCAGTATCACCCGCCAGTCGCTGGCTCCGATCGCCCGCGCCGCCTCCACGTACTGGCTCTCCTTGATCACCAGCGTGCTCGCCCTTACCACCCGCGCTCCGTAGGGTATGAACGGCACCGCTATCGCGATCAGCAACGTGTTCAGCGACCGGTCCAGCGCCGCCAGCAGCGCCATCGCCATTATCAGCACCGGGAACGACATCAGCACGTCCACTATCCGCTGGATTATCGCGTCCGTCTTGCCCCCAAAGTATCCGCTGGACAAACCCATCAACGCTCCCACCAGCGTCCCCGTCGTCGACGCCACCACCCCCACCATCAGCGATATCCACGCACCATGCAGCACCCGGCTCAGCACGTCCCGTCCCAGCCGGTCCGTACCCAGAAAGTTGTCCCCCACGAACGGCGACTGGTACTTGGGCCCGACACCGATTTCCTCGGGGTCGTAGGGTGCCGCGTACGGCCCCACCACCGCCATTACCGTCAACGCCACTATGATGGCCACCCCCACTCCTCCCAACGGAGAACGCCGGCAGAACCGGGTTACGGTTCGCACGTATCTCGACCAAGCACCTCGGCTCAGGCTTGGCGCCAACGATTCGGTTGCGTTTGTTTCAGTGGCCAATAGCGTCCTCTATCATCACTGATATCTGATTCTCGGGTCCAGCCAAGCGTAGAACATGTCCGTTATCAGGTTGGCCACGATCACTATGGCCGCGAATATGAAGACCAGCGTCTGCACCAAGGCAAAGTCCCGGTTGAATACTCCCTGCACCAGCAGCGTCCCCCATCCCGCCAGGTTGAACACCCTCTCCGTTATCACCACTCCGCCCAGCAGCGCAATGAACTGCAATCCTCCCACCGTCACCACCGGGATTACCGCGTTCCTCAGCCCGTGCCGGATGGTCACCGTCCGCTCCCGCAGTCCCTTGGCGCGCGCCGTCCGCATGTAGTCCTCGTACAGTATGTCCAGCAGCGACGAGCGCGTCATCCTCGCTATGAACGCCACCTGAAAATATCCCAAGGTGATCGACGGCCAGAACATCTGCTCGATGTTGGACCAGAAGTCGTCGAACGGGCTCACCCACTGCACCTGCGGCGACCAGTTGAACCACGTCACCTGCGCCAGAATTATCATTATCCCCAACCAGAACACCGGCACCGACAGCCCCACTATGCTGAATACCCGCAGCACGTAGTCGACCCAAGAGTTGTGCCGCACCGCGCTGAGCGTCCCCAGCGGCACTCCCATCAGTATCGCCACTATCATGGTGTAGACCGCCAGGTTCAGCGTCACAGGAAAGTGTTCCGCTATCAGGTCGTTTATCTTCACGCCCTGACGAAAGACCGACTCCCCCAGATCCCCAAAGGTGACCATATCCCGGACCCAACGCCCATACCTCTGGTACCAAGGGTCGTTCAGCCCCAGTTGCTCCCGCACAATCTGCAGCGTCTCCGGGTTGGCAGCCTCACCCAGCCGCGCCAGTGCCACATCTCCCGGCATGATCGCCATTATGATGAAGATAATGAACGACACCCCAATCAACGTCGGGACTGCCATTGCCATTCGCCGCGCGATGTACTGCTTCATAGTCTCCTGAGTCCGTCAGGGTTCAGCCACAGGGCCCCGGAAGGTTGGGTGTCCGCCAACACGTCGGCGGACGCCCAGGGGCTCGCTACCGGCTGGTCCGGTTGGCCTCCGGCAGGTCCAGCCACGTGTACTTCAATCTGGCGTTGGTCGTCCGAGGATTGGCCGTTGCCGTGATGCCTTTGAGAAAATCCCACTTGACGAAGTTGGCCTGCAACCATTGCAGAATCATGTACGAGGCGTCATTCATCGCAATCTGGTCCATCTCCCAGACCAACGCGCGGCGAACCTCGAAGTCACCCTCGCCCTTCTGCTGGTTGAAAATTTCGTCCAGTTCCGGGATCGAGCGCCTCTGATACCAGCGCCCACCGTTGGTGATAAACCACTGGCCGAAGGTGTCATTGGGGTCGTCGAAGTCCATCCCTGCGGCCAAGGTGGACATGAAGTAGTCGCCGGATACCTCGTTGCCACGATGCGCCGTAACGTCCAGCGGCTCCAGCGATGACGTGATCCCTATCCTCTTCAGGTGCTGCTGCGCCACCTCGCCGTTGGGGCATGACCATGTGAGGTTGCTGGAACACTGGATGGTCATGGAGTCCCAGTCAATTTCCCCGTTCTCGCTCTCGTACTCGGCCAGCAGACGCTCGGCATTGGCTATGCGAACCTCCATGTCGGGCCCATAGCCTGGCAGGGATTCCTGCACATCTTTAGTGAGGGCCCAAGGGCCCAGGGGGAAGTTCCCGGTGCCGGGCGTGCCACCCTGGGGGCTGAGTGCATCGAAGTCTTCGCGGCGTATGGCTTCACTCAGGGCTTGTCTCACCCTGACGTCGTCGAAGGGCGGCCGGGTGGAGTTCACCACGAAGTGGGACACCGCAATGGTGGCTATGGGGTCATAGACGAGACCCGGCTCCCGGTCCGCCACCGACTGCGCCAACTCCGGGCTCATATTTACGCCGAAGATAGCATCGTTAAAGTAAATTTTCTTGGTGAGCAGTGCCGCAGCCTGAGACTGGGCGTCCTGGATAATCTGGTACTCGATCTCGTCAATATAGGGCAGGTCTTCCTCAAAGTAATCCGGGTTCCGGTCATAGAGCCAAAGAGTGGTGGTGGGAGGCTCTCGCAGCTTGAACGCTCCGGTGCCAACCACCTGGGTCATCATGGCGTTGACCGGGTCCACTTCCGATATGTGCTTGGGAATGATGGCGTTCCAGCCATTGGAGAACAGTGGCACCAGCAGCGGCGAAGGCCCATCGGCCTTGACCACTACGGTGTTGGGGTCGGGCGCCTCAACCGTGTCAAGAGTGCCTGAGAAAACCCCCCGACGCGGACTCACCATGCCTTCGGGAGGGTCCTTGATACGCTCAATGGTGTACTTGACGTCTTCCGATGAAAATGGCGTGCCGTCGTGCCACTTCACGCCCTCGTCCAAGTGGAAAGTTGCGGTTGACCCGCCGTCACTGAGCTCCCAGGTACGCGCCAGGTCGGGGATGATTTCCAAAGCAAGCGGGTCATAGGGACTCGATGCCAGAAGCCCGTTGTACGCTGGAGCCGTGATGACGTAGACACCGCCGAAGGATGTCTGGTGCATATCATAGAAGGGTATAGGTTCCCAGTTGTTGGCCAGAAGCACGCCACCGAACCGGGGTGATTCGCCGTTTGCCTCGGCCAGCGCCTTGGCCCCGCCGCTCATCAGCAGCTTGGCGGAATCGGAGTACACGGTCTCGCCGCTGGGTTCAGAAATGGCCAACGGGGTGGCGGTAGGACCAACCGCCCCACGGGGGGGTGTGGTGGGCCGCGCGACGGCAGCGGCCGTAGGTGCCGCGGTGGGCGCGGCTGCAGACCCAGCAGCAGCCGCGGACTCCGTAGCCTCCGGGGCCGTCCCGGCCTGCGGGGCTGTCTAGGCCTGCGTGGCCTGGGGCGCCGAAGCGTCAGGGGCTTCGGTGGCCGAGTCGCCACCGCAGCCGACCAGAACGGCTAAGGCGAAGATGACTACGATTGTGAAAGCGATGTGGAACCTCAGAATACGCAACATTACCAAGACACCTCCGCTTCCTGGCCGCCAAGCACAGCGGCAGCCGATGAGTTTCAGGAATGCCATATTACGATTCCTGAATAGTCAATTAAACTGCCGTTATTTTTAGATTATTGACGAGATTATGTTTGTGATTTTTGTAATGTATTATGTATTGCGTAACTCCTTAAGCAATATCGCTACCTCAACCAGTCGTCGAACCAGTCCAGCATGCGGGACAGGTATTCCTCGCGCATCCTGGGGTGGCCGGCGCGCGGGAACGAGTGATTACTGTTGGGGAATCTCACGAACTCGACGGTCTTGCCCAAGCGCTTGAGGGCCACAAAATACTCCTCGCTCTGGGCCACGGGGCAACGAGCGTCGGACTCCCCGTGCAGCAGCAGGGCCGGGGTGGTGACGTCCTTGGCATAGCTGATGGGCGAGCGGGCCAGCAGCTTCTCCGGCGAGTCCATCACCGAGCCGCCCCACTGGGGCTCCCCGAAGCTGACGCCTATGTCCGAGGTGCCGTACATCGTGTAGAGGTTGGTGCAGGGAGCGCCGATCACCGCCGCGCCGAATCGCCCTGTATGGCCGATGGCCCAGCCGGTCATGAAGCCGCCGTAGCTGTACCCGTGGATGCCAAGGCGCTCTACGTCCACGTAATTGTGCTGACAGACGTGGTCGACGGCGGCCATAAGGTCTTGGTAGTCCTCACCTCCCCAGTCGTCCAGCACCGCCCGCATGAACCCGTCGCCGTAGGTGGACGAGCCGCGCGGGTTCACTGCCAGCACCAAGTAGCCCGACCCCGCCAACATCTGCTGCCAAGGAACGAAGGAATCGTAGAAAGCCCCGTTGGGACCGCCGTGGATGTCCAGTACCAGCGGGTACCGTCCCGCAGGGTCGAAGTACGGCGGGAACCACATTCGGCACTCGATGCTGTATCCGGCCCGCACGATGCTGAATTTTTGCAGGGAGATGATGGGTTGCCTCTGCATAAAGTAGGCATTTGGTTGCGTGATGCGCGCAGAGCCTACATCCGCGAGATCCACCATGTGCACCTCCGACGGAGATGCGGGTGTGCTGGAAGTGACCGCCGCCCGGTCGGCGTGGCCGTTAAGGGAGAAACCGGCTGTCAAACGACTTCCGCCCCAGATCTGGCGTACCACGTCGCCCTCCGGAGTGGCTTGGTACACATAACTCTCCCCTCGGCTCTCGCCCAGGAAGAGGACGCGGCCGTCGTCCGTCCAGCGAATCTCAGGCTGCCGGGCCGCTCCGGGGCCTCCGCCAAGGGCGGGCCGCTGCGTGTCGCTGGTGATGCGAACAGGCTTGCTGCTTGGTTCGAGGATGTAGAGCCAGCCCTGCCACAGCACCATCCCGGCCGGGTCCTCGGAGGCGACCGCCACCAGCCGCCTCGAGTCGGGCGACCATGCCACGGTACCGACGCTGCTCAAGCTGCCCGACCAGCACTCGGCCACGCCGCCATCAACGTTCACCACATAGGCTTCGGTCAGGGCGCGGAAGTCGCGGTCGGCCCGGCGCCCGGAAATGAAGGCGATCCGCGTGCCATCGGGAGACCAAACGGGGTCGTAGTCGTCCCAGTCCCCCCGGGTTATCTGCGTAATCTCCCCCGACTCCAGATCGGCGACGAACAGGTGATAGTGGGCGTCGCCGCGCCAGCCCTGGACATCGTGGCGGTAGCGCACGCGGTTGACCTCGACGACCCTGGGGCCTCCGGTATCGGTGCCCGCCGCCGCTCCTGCCGCCGGTTCGGTGTCGGCGCAGTAGGCGATGTGCGCACCGTCGGGAGACCACGAGAAGTCAAACACCCCCTTGGGGGCGTTGGTCAACTGCCGCGCCTCGCCGCCGTCAGCACCCATCACCCAGACCTGTCGCAGCTCACCCAACTGATTGACGCGAAGAAAGGCCAGCAGCCTGCCATCGGGAGAGAAACGGGGGCCGCTGTCCACGTATCCCTGCGTGAACTCCCACTCCTTCCTTTTTCCCTGACCTTGCCGAACACTCGCATCGGCCATCATAAGGCGGGAACGGGCCTCCGAGGTGGCTCCCGTTCCTTCCACCCTAGATTGGGCGTATACAATTCGTTGGCCATCGGGCGAAATCGCAGGGTCGGCAGCGGTCTTGAGTTTGTATACCAAGTCAGAGGCAAGGCTCATCTTATTCACCACAAAGACCACAGAGAGTATTGGGTATTATATGGGAAACTCTGTGGCCTCTGTGTGCTCCATGGCTAAAAATTCACTGTCTTCGGAGGAAACCTATGCAACGGGACTTGATCGGATACGGAAGGAATACCCCGCAGATCGAATGGCCCGGCGGGGCCCGGATTGCGGTATCGCTGGTGGTGAACTACGAGGAGGGCGCAGAGCGCAGCACCCTCGACGGCGACCCGCACCACGAGACCAACAACGAGGTGCCGTCGCCGGTGCCTGCGGGCGACCGCGACCTGAACAACGAGTCGTTCTTCGAGTACGGCAGCCGCGTCGGGGTGTGGCGGCTGATGGATATGTTCCGCCGCTACGACGTGAAGTCCACCTTCTACTGCTGCGCCCTGGCCTTGGAGCGCAATCCGGAGGTGGCGCGGGAGATTCCCGCCGAGGGCCACGAGGTCTGCGGCCACGGCTACCGCTGGGAGGAGTACCACCTGATGGAGCGTGAGGATGAGCGGCAGTCCATCGCCCGCACCGTGGAATCGCTGGAGCGCACCACCGGGGAACGCTCCGTGGGATGGTTCACCCGCTACGGCCCCAGCATCAACACGCGGCAACTGGTGGTTGACCACGGCGGCTTCATCTACGACAGCATGGGGATGAACGACGACCTGCCCTACTACACCACCGCCAAGGGAGTGGAGGGCAATGACCAGCCTTGGCTGGTGGTGCCGTATAGCATGGAGACCAACGACGCCCGCTTCTGGCGCGGCGGACTCTCCAGTGTGGGCGCGTTCTACGAGTACCTGAAAGACACCTTCGACGTGCTGTACGAGGAGGGCCGCACCAACCCGAAGATGATGACGGTGGGGCTGCACTGCCGCATCGCCGGACGGCCGGCCCGCTCCCGCGCCGTGGAGCGCTTCCTGCAGTACGCGCGGCAGATGCCCGGCGTGTGGTTCGCCCGCCGCGACGAAATCGCCCGCTGGTGGCTGGAGAAGTACCCAGCGGGCGCCTGAGTCAAAGCGAAGGGGCAGATCGTGATCAAGGTTCGATTTTTCGATATCCGTGGCTGGCGAATTGCGTGGTTGGCTGTCATCTTCGCCTTGGCGATTGCCGCTGCCTTCGGATGTTCCTCGGGCCACTCGGTTGGTCCGGCCTGCCACAGGCTGGAGATCGTCGCCGACCGCACTGGACTCATCAGCCAAGAACGGGCTGAGGAACTGGCTACGAGGTGGCTCGCCTCATCCGCTCCGGAAGTTACGGGAGTGGAGATCGAGAGAGTTGCAGCAAGCTGCCTGACTACCTTACGGTCTTATGAACAAGACTTGCGGGATCGCTCTGTGTGGACCAATCCCGACGTCCTGCGTCCCGATATGCCGGTCTGGATTGTGGAAGTGAAGGGTATCTCTAGGCCTGGCGGCATCTCCGCCGCTAACGACGGTAATCCCTATCGCTATGCAGCCGGTAATCCCTATCGCTATGCAATGGAAGTCATAAACGCCAAGAACAGCGAAGCAATAGCCGGGTCGCGCTACTACGAACCCCTTCTGGAATCGGCGTCGGAAGAGAGACCCCCCTAACCACTTTCGACGGGCTAGGCCAGTTCGGCCACCACGGCAGAAAGAAACTGGCTACCAAAACTTGGCTACCGACTACCACGAAACGGAAGAATTACGGTGGAGGCATTACGGGTCGTACCCGTAATTCTTGAATGCGGCCGTGATACGTTCGCATTTTCGCGTTGTTGCCTGGTCACACAGCGCATCTCGTACATCGGAGGCGTCTTGTGCATAGTCTCTTGACGCCTCCCAGATTTCCCTGAACGCACGCTGGAACCCGGTCGGGCCCATTATTTTCTCGGCCTCTATTAACACACCTGCCGCGCCGAAACGCCCGAGTAGCTCATCGTCGGAGCATAGCAGCGAGACCGCTTTGGCGAATTCCCTGTTGGTCGCGAGTTGCCTCTTTTCGGCAGCCGAGAGGCCTATGTCCAAGGCAGTTGCAATCGCCTTCAACTGGGATTCGTTCGGGCCTGTTTGCGGATCAGTTCTCCTGCAAATCCTCGCCAGTTGGGCAGATGTCCTGATCTCCTCATTGCCTCCGATTTTGTATTCCAAGTAATGGGCCGCGCCCTCATCGAGAAAAAAGGCCTCTCGGCCATAGACAGCAGGCTGATGGTGCCAATAGTAGTGGGCGACTTCATGGGCCAGCACAGACCTCAGATAATCTGTATCCTCTTCCTGGTCTGGCCGGATATCTATCTGTATCCACTGCGCCGACAGGCTATGACTGATGGGGGCAAGAATGCTGGCTCCCCGCAGAATCCTCGTCTGCCCCAAGTAGTTCTCAGGAAGCTCGGTGTCATCGAAATTCAGAACAACGGTTTTCGCAGGGAACGCAGTTGCCATGTACCTTTCGATTCTGGAAACAGCCCGTATCAGCGACAACCTGGTCTTTGCGTTGCGAGCCTGTTCAGGGTGGCGAAATACTCGGAATCGGACAGTTCCCCTGCGGCCGGTCTCGAACTCGCCAACGGTTTCCACCATCCCTTCGGTCTTTTCGAGTTCGAGTTCATTTTCTGTTGCAAAGTCGCATAGGAGGCTGACTAAACCGACTGCAACAAGCACGGCAAATGCCCTCAATAGCCATCGGAACAGCCATCGGAACGCAGACCAAATCCCCCTAAGATATTCCACAGCAATTGTTCAACCATGTGCCGCCGGCGTCTTGGATGTGGCTAGGCCAGTTCGGCCACCACGGCAGCCAGCCGGTCCACTTCCTCCTCGGTGTTGAAGAAGTGCAGGGAAGCGCGGACGGACTCGGGATAGTGGACCTGCCTCACCACGATGCGGTGGTCCTGCCAGATTCGGGCCACAACGGAATCAGCGGACTGCCCGGCAACGCCGAAGGCCACCAGGCCGGCGGACGCCGCGTCATCCGATGGAGACAGGACGTGAACGGCGGAAATCTCGGCCAGTTGCGCCTTGAAGCGGGCCGCCAGCGACACGTTGCGGGCCTCGATTTCGGCCACGCCGACACTCTCGATGAACCGGGCAGCCTCGACGAAAGCAGCCTGCAACGGCACACTGCCGGACCCACCCAGGAACTTGTCCATGCTTGAGATATTCAGGCGGTAGCTGGCAGGTTCCCCAGGCTCTCCGTCCTGGATCACGGCGCGGCCCCCGGTGTGTGCGGGATGCACCTGCTCGATCAGGTCGCGGCGGATGTATAGCGCTCCCACCCCTTCGTAGCCCAGCACCCACTTCTGGCCGGGTATGGAGTAGTAGTCGAAACCGTCGCGGTGTACGTCCAGCGCAATGTGACCACCGGTCTGCGCTCCATCCAACATAATTTGGGCGCCGCGCTCGTGGGCCACTTCGCAAAGTTCGGCGGCGGGCATACGAAGGCCGGTGGAGTACTCTATATGGCTGACGAAGATCAGCCGGGTGCGCTCGTTCAGGGTTGCGGCGAACTTGCCGACGATGGCGTCCTGGGAGTCGTGAGGGTCCAGTGTCACCACGCGCACATTGGCGCCGTAGCGGTGGGCGACGTGCCAGCTCGGGGAAAGTACCGAGCTATGCTCCAGGTTGCAGGTGACGATTTCATCACCCTCACGCCAGTCCAAGCCGCTCATGACGATGTTCAGGCCCTCGGTGGTGTTGCGGGTGACCAGCGTTTCGTCAACATCGGCTCCCAGCAGGCGGGCGGCGGCGCGGCGGGCCTCCTCCTGGATCTCGCGGCCGCTCTCGTAGACGCCGGGGGTGGTCGGCCCCTGCTCCATCTCCAGCGCCACGCGCTGCTGCATCGCCTCGGCGGCGCGGCGCGGTGGCGGCCCCGACCAGCCGGTATTCATGTATGTCAGGTTTTGCAGGACGGGGATCTCGTCGCGCAGCTTCTGGATGTCCATAGCGGTCACTCACTCGCCTTCCGTGGAGGATGTGCCAGGGGGCGGCTCGTTGAAGGGTTCGCCATTGGCCTCGGCAGCCAGGCGACGCTCGTTCCAGGCCTCCCACGCCGCTTGAATCTGCGCTCTTGCCTCGGCGCGGCCCTCGGCGCGGCCCTCTGCGCGACCTTTCGCCAAGGCCTCCTCTCTGAGGCGCTTCTTCAACGGATTGAGCCACCTCTCGGTGATGTAATCTGCTACTACCATAACAGTCTTCGGTCCTTCAATCGTTAGCAAGGCGAGTCCAGCCGCGCCAACGGTAGTGACGCCTATGCCCTGCGTAACAGCAAGGATAGTTTGCTGCCAGGAATCCGCTGTGTGTTCAAAGACCTCGTACCAGATCAGGAAGCCGATGCCTGCCAGCGCATAGGCGGTGAAAAGGCCGAAGTACAGTGCTCGACGGGCGAGCGGTATGCTCCAGATGGAATCCCGGTCTTCCTGCGGCGGCTGGCTTTGTCCCGCTTCGGAGTCATCCGCCCTCATTGTATCCTACCAAACGGAGAATCCGCCCCCTCCGCTTTGTGAGGGGACGGATTTTTGTACCGTGAATGCTCGCGCCGGCCCGGCGTTAGCGTGGCGAGTAGGGCGTGGGGCGGAGGATGGAGTGGGTGGACACGCGCACCAAGGAGCCGTTCTCCTCGGAGGCGGCCCGGGCCTTCTGCCAGTCGGGGTCGTTCTGGAACGCAGTCCAACTCTTTTCGCGGGCGCCCAGGTCGGGGTAGCCCAACATATAGACCAAGCGGTTGCTGGTGCCGACATCCTCGGTCCAGTAGCCAACGTTCTCGATGCCGTGCTTCTCGAACAGGCCCATGGTGTGGTTCTTGAAGCGGTTGTGCAGGTCGGGCAGCTTGCCGGGCATGGCGTCGTAGATACGCAGTTCCTGCACTGCGGTCTTGAACTTCGGCGGCGGCGAGTAGGGCGTCGGGCTCATCAGGGAGTTGAGCACCTGGGCCACGATGGGGCCGTTGGACTCGGTCTCGGCGCGGACTTCGGCCCAGGCCTTGTCGGCTTGGAAGGCGGCCCACTTGTCGGCGCGGTCGGCCAGGCTGTCGAAGCTCAGGATGTAGGTGAGCTGGTTGCTGGCGCCGATCTCGTCGGTCCAGAAGCCCATCATCCCGATTTCGTACTGCTTGAAGAAGCCCACGGTGTGGTTGGCGAAGCGGGCGTTGATGTCGGGAAGCCTGCCGGGGACAGCCTTGTAAATGCGGGACTCGTAAAGCATCGCAGTCTCCTTTCCAGTCTAGGATTGCTCCCTCTTTCTCGGGGAGGGCTGGGATGGGGGTGCCGTTACTTGGCTTCGATGAACTCCAACTGCACGCCGTCCGGCCCCTCGAAGAAGACGACCCGGCGGTCGCCGGAGACCGTGGCTTCCTCTAGGATCTTGGCGCCGTTGGCCTTGAGCATGTCGATCATGCCCTGGATGTCGTCGGCGTCGATGGCGATGTGTTCCATGCCGTACTTCTGATCGCGGGTCTGCGTCTCGATGTGCTTGGTGACGTTCAGAGTCAGGCCATACAGGTCGAGACGAACGCCGATCTCGCCCACGTCGGCAACCTTGGTAGCGCCCAGGGTGTCGATGTAGAACTGCGCCGTGGCGTGCGGGTCGGGAGACTTCAGGTGCACATGGTTGAGCTTGAGGGCCATAATTCCTCCTGCAAATGTGGCTTTGGCTGTGGAAATCGAGCGCCGGACTTGAAGCCGAATTTTAGATAGGCTCTGGTTCCGCAGAATAGTTTACCGGCCCAAAGGCGTCAAGCAGAGTTGACGGGGGGCAACTCTGCGCCAAGAATAAGCGACAATTCTGCTTTAACCAGAAAACGATATGCCAGCAAGCGTTACAGCACACGTTACACCGGCAATGCTGCGATGGGCCAGAGAACAGGCCGGGTGCAGCTTGGAACAGGCCGGGCGATCAGCAGGCAAGGATGCCGTCGCCGTCGCTGCTTGGGAATCGACTGCGTCCAACCAATTGCCTACTGTTAGGCAAGCTCAAAATCTGGCTCGTGCTTACCGGGTGCCGTTCGCCGTTTTCTACCTGGACCGACCGACCCCTGAACTGGAGCGCGAGGCTGTCCCCGAGTTTCGCGGGCTGGACCCGGAGATAGGGAGCATACGCCCGCAATCCCGGCAGCTACGCTGGATGATTCGGCAGGCTCAAGAACGGCAGGCTTTCGCGGTCGAGCTGCTGGAAGATTTCGGAGAATCTCTATTGCCGTGGGTCGGTTCGGCATCGCTGGTGAAGACCCGGAGTTGGTGGGCGGCCGGATTCGGCAGGAGATGGATCTCGGCGACGATATCCCCAAAACCAGGAACAAAGAGTGGGTTCTCGACTGGTGGGTTGAGCGCGTCGAAACTCTGGGCGCTTTCGTCTCCCGCTACCGCCCCGACGGCAACCAACACTGGTTTATTGAGCCGTCTGAAGCCAGAGGGCTGTCTTTATGCCATCCGTTGGCTCCATACATAGTTCTCAACAGCCGGGATGCGCCGGCCGGGCGAACTTTCACCCTTATGCACGAGTTGGCCCATATCTACTACGGCCAATGCGGGGTAGATGACCTGGGCGACGAACGTCGGATTCCAGCTGATGCCAGAATCTTGGAGCAGTGCTGCAATCGCGTAGCGGCGGCGGTGTTGATGCCGCCTGTCAGATTTCGCCGCGAATGGATGAGTACGGCGCAAGACGAAGACATAGCTGACCGCATTCGCAATGTGGCTGACATATTTGGGGTCAGTCGGCAGGCGGTGGCAGTACGCGCCCGGTCGGATGTAATGAGGTTTATAGCGGAGGAACAGTACGAAGGTATCCGAAGGCCCCTGGAGAGTGAATACCGCGAATTCCGGGAGTCCCGTCCCACCGGAGGCGGGGGCAGCCTGAGGCAGCCGGTACGTGTGCTAAGGGATTTTGGGGGGAAATATACTCGGCTGGCCTTTAGCGCCTACGCGGAGGAACGACTGAGTCTGTTGGAGTTGGCTGATGCTCTAGATGTGCGTGTGGGTGAAATTGAGGAAATTCGCGGCTGGTTATAGATATGCTCCTTGCGTCGAGCAGCCAACTGTATTTTCCAGACACATCAGCTTTGATTGCAGCATGGGAAGAGCGCTATCCGCAAGATTTATTCCCTAGTGTGTGGTGGTTTATGGATGGTCTAGGCGACCGGCTAGCGGTCTGCGAGGAAGTGCGGACTGAAGTGATCCGCCGTGCTCCCGATTTAATGGATTGGCTTGGGAAATCGTCCATTGACTCGAGTTTGTCTCTGGCGACGTTGGGGGAAAATGGATCTCAAGAAGTTCAACGTCATCTGAGGAGAATATCCGATGGATGGCCGCATTGGCGGCCTGTTCGCTCCGGGAATGGTGCCGACCCGTGGGTCATAGCTTACGCCCGTGCTTTGGACGGCGTTGTGGTCGGCGAAGAGCGCCCCAGAGTGGATAGGAGGGAGAGCGTTAAGATTCCCGAAGTTTGCGACGAACTAGGGGCGAGGCACATGAACTTGCTGGGGTTGTTCAGGGCTGAAGGATTCGGTGGGTCTTAACCGCTCTTTACTTTCAAGCCGAGGGAGGGCGTAAGCGCTTACCGATCCCTTGCGTCACATAATCAAACCCTCTTTCCCGTTGAGAGACAGTTTTTATTCACGCGTTTCACATTCGGCTATAATGCCCTAAGCCAACTCCAGCTTGGGAGGGGATTATGCCTATCGAGCAGCTTGCCCCGGAATTTGCGAATATCATCTCCGCCAACGCCGAGATCGCCCGGCACACGCCCGACGACTACGGCGGCGGCGACGGCCCGGCCGAGGGGCCGGTCTGGTGGTCCGACGGCGGCGGCTACCTTCTCTTTAGCGACATCCACAACAACCGGCGCATCAAGTACGTCCCCGGCCAGGGGGTGAGCGTCGACCACGAGCCGACCAATCGCTCCAACGGGCTGACCCGCGACCTGCAGGGGCGCCTCATCGCCTGCGAGCACGACAGCCGCCGCGTGACCCGGACGGAGCCGGACGGCAGCATCACGGTGGTGGCCGCCAGCTTCCAGGGCCGCCGCCTCAATCGCCCCAACGACGTGGTGGTGAAGTCCGACGGCTGTATCTACTTCACCGATCCGTGGACGCTGCCCACGCCGCCCGAGCAGTGGGACCTGCCCTACTCCGGCGTCTATCGGGTCACCCCGGACCTGGGCAGCATCACGCTCCTGGTGGACAACTACGTGGTGCCCAACGGCCTGGCCTTCTCTCCCGACGAGAGCATCCTCTATATAAATGACTCGCGGCGGGGGCATATCCGCTCCTTCGAGGTCAGCCCCAACGGCTCGCTGGCCCGGCAGACCGACCGGGTGTTCGCCGATCTGACCGGCTCCGAACCGGGCGTCCCCGACGGTATGAAAGTGGACGTCGAGGGCAACATATACTGCGGCGGCTCCGGCGGCCTGTGGGTGCTGGACTCGTCGGGCAAGAAGCTGGGCGTGGTGGTGCACGGCGCATCTGCCACCACCAATCTGTGCTTCGGCGGCGCTGACTGGAAGACGCTCTACTTCACCAGCCGCAACCACCTGGGCTCGGTACAGGCCAACATCGCCGGCATCCCCGTCCCTGTTAAATAGGAAGAGCAGATCAAACGTCGAGAGCGCAAAGAGCGCCGGGATTTCAGTAAAAATCCTCGGCAGTCTCGGCGCACTCGGCGTTGAAACAATATCGGGAGGAATGACTCATGCCACGCATATCCCCTGTTTCCCGCGACCAGCTTTCTGAAGAGGACCAACAGTATCACGACGCCATCGTGGGCACTCGCGGCAGCGTTCGCGGGCCCTTCGGCGTGCTGCTGAACAGCCCCAAGCTGGCCGCCCGCGTCGCCGACACCGGCGCTTTCGTGCGCTTTGAGTTCGAGCAGCCTGAGGCGCTGAAGGAGACGCTGATCATCGCCACGGCCCGCGAGATGAAGCAGCAGTACGAGTTCTCGGCCCACGCCCGCCTGGCCCGCCAGGCCGGGGTGTCGGACGCGACCGTCGCGGCCATCGCCAACGGCACCGCCCCGGCGGGACTGGAGGGCGACGAGGCACTGCTGGTGAGCTACGTCCACGAGCTGCTGCGCAATCACCAAGTCAGCGACGCCACCTTCAAGGCCATGACCGACCGCTTCGGCCAGCAGGACACGCTGCACTTCACCGTCCTATGCGGCCACTACCTGCTCGTAGCCCAGGTCCTGACCGCCTTCGAGGTGGAGCTGGGCGACGGCATGGAGGCCGAAATCCCCGACTAAACCAATACCAAGGTGGGATGTGTATTTTGGGGAGATTGACGATGACCGCAAGCACTCCACGGCACCTCATATCACCTTTAGGCCCCAACTGGGTGGGCATCGATAGTGCGGTCTAGCGATATGTACATTTCACCTTGGCTTTAGTTTAGGCGCAATCCACGCAGATACGCTGGCCATCCCCGCGGGGCCGATGGTCTCTGGCTCCGGTGGGGATGGCTTATCATCAGGAGAAACAAGTCGCCAAGGCAGAAAACAGATGCTAACGATTTCGGTCAAAAACTTCGGCCCCATCGCAGAGGGTTCAGTAGACTTGAGGCCCCTCACAATCTTCGTCGGCCCCAGCAACACCGGCAAGTCGTACATGGCGACGGCGGTGTATGCGGTGATGCGGGGGTTTGAAGGTAGAAGGTACGCATTCAAGATAAGGTACAGCGAATACGACGACTACCGAGCAGCCTTTGAAAACATTGTTGAGTCAATGTTCGCTCTTGAGGACGAAGAAATCGCCCGGAAAGAATTTTCAGTATCCAGACTACCTGCGTGGATTCGGTCACAAATAGAAGAATCCACCCAAACGAGATTGAAGGCCCTTCAACGAAATATTATCGTGGGCTTGAGAAACGTTCTAGGAATATCAGAGTCCCAAAACGATCTAGCGGAGTTTCAAGTAAATCTTCGCAGGGACGTCCCACCACTAGACGTTTCTCTAGTTATGCCTGAAACAAATTCGACGGCTCCAGAGTTAAGTATCTCTGAAGCCTCAGTTTCTCTGGCTGCATTTGACTTGTCTCCGCCATTTCCCGACAAGTATGAGGATGATCAATTTTACGGCGACATCCTAGATTCTATGGACGACGGCATCGAACGGTTAGTGCTATCCGAGCTTCCCTTTCGGAGCTATTTCTTGCCAGCCGCTCGTTCAGGTATCGTCATCGGGCATAAGTTGCTAACTGCCTCATTGATTCGAAGCACCTCTCGTTTGGGAACTAGCGACCACAATTACATCGGCATCCCTCCTACAGTGACGGATTTCTTGAGCGATCTTGTAAGTCTAGACGGACGCATGGCCGCTACCATAGGGAGAAAGGAATTCACCAGAGAGATCAAATTCATTGAAACCCAAGTTTTGCAAGGCCGGGTCGACATCGATGAGTCAGGGGGACTGCCATTTCCGGACATCGTCTACTTACCCACCACAGGGGGACAGCAAACTGACAAATTCACCCTCGACCAAACATCCTCAATGGTCTCGGAACTCGCCCCGCTCATCCTGTTCCTGAAGTATCTTGTCAACTCCGGCGACCTACTCATCCTTGAAGAGCCGGAGTCCCACCTGCACCCCGCGGCACAGCGGCAGTTGGCGCGGGGCATTGTGCGGCTGGTGAACGCGGGGGTGAAGGTGCTGATCACCACTCACAGCGACATAATGATCAGCCAGATCAACAACCTGCTGGCACTCCGTCAGGCCAGCCCGGAACTGGTCGAAAGCGGTGGCTTTGAACCTGAGGATTTCCTTCAGCCTGACCAGGTCGGTGCATATCTGTTCAGGTACAACCAGGAACTGGGGGGCTGCGAGACTGTTGAGCTCGAAATCGACCCCGACACCGGGATTGACGAGGACGAGTTCGCTGCTGTCTTCGAGGGCATATACAACGAGTCCATAGCGTTGCAGCGTGACCGGAACTGATGGCGTACTCCCAAATAGCGGAGAATATCCGCGAAACGCACGGCGATTGTTGTCTGACCGACTCCTATACGGAATCTAATTGCAGAATAGATGTTTTAGGACTGGAGAACTCTCAACTCGCCACGATTCACGGAGACTTGAACCAGCGGTGTCCGAATCACCGGGTAGCAACCCGACTGTGCGATCGGCTCATATTCGGAAAGCTTAACGGCGACTTCATCTGCGTCGCTGAACTCAAGGGCGGCAGGAACCCGGAAGTCCCCAAAGCCATCAGCCAGATTCAGGGAGGGCTGAACCTGGCAAGGTCAATCCTGGGTAACCGGATCGTAGAGAAGTGGTATCCATTACTGTTTTTTCGAGGCAGAATGCGGGGCAACGACCTTCGCGCTATACAGACAAGAACGGTTTCCTATAGCGGCAAGAAGAAGCTCATAGACCGCATAGACTGCGGCTCCAGCCTGCGCCAATACCTGAACCGGCAATAGCAGTCATTCCTGCATCCTACGCAAACAAGGAGGCACCCCCGATGCCACATACTCCCCACGGCGTTAGCTACGAATCCAACCGGCCGGTGGTTATGGGGCGCAACGGGATGGTCGCCGCTGGGCATCCGCTGGCCGCGCAGGCCGGGATGGCCGCGCTGCAACGGGGCGGTAACGCCGTCGACGCCGCCATCGCTACCGCCGCCGCCCTCAACGTCGTCGAGCCGAATATGTCGGGCATCGGCGGCGACGGGTTCATTATGATCTACAACCGGCAGGCGGGCACCATCGAAGTGTGCAACGGCACCGGCGCCGCGCCCTACGCCACCGACGTTGACTGGTACCGCAAGAACGGCATCCCGGCGAAGGGCATCCTGTCGGTGTCGGTGCCGGGGCTGGTGGACGGCTGGATGGCCGCGCACGCCAAGTACGGCACGCTATCGCGGGCCGAGGTCTTTGACGCAGCCATCGACCTGTCCGGGAACGGCTTTCCGGTCACGCATGTGCTGGCCGGAGTCATCGCGGGCGACCGTCTGATTCAGGAATTCCCGGACTCGCAGGCGATCTTTGCCCCCGGCGGCGCGGCGCTACAGGCCGGCCAGATCATCCGGCAGCCGGGACTGGCCCGCACCTTCCAGGCCATCGTCGACGGCGGCCGCGACGCCTTCTATGAAGGCGAGACGGCCAGGGCCATCGTCAAGTTCAGCGAGGAGCAGGGTGGCCTGCTGTCGCTGAAAGACCTGGCCGACTGCCGCTCCCGGTGGGAGACGCCCATCTCCACCGCCTACCACGGCCATACGGTCTACGAGGCACCGCCCAACTCCAGCGGCCACGTGCTGCTTCAGGAGCTGAACATCGTCGAGCAGTTCGACCTGAGGGCCCTTGGCTGCAACACTCCCGAGAGCATTCACCTGATGGTCGAAGCCAAGAAGCTGGCCTTCGCCGACCGCGAGGCCTATATGGCCGACCCCGACTGGGTGCACGTCCCCATCGACGGTATGCTGTCCAAGCAGTACGCGGCCGAGCGGGCCCGGCTCATCGACCCGGCTCGAGCCGCCGAGGTTGTGACCCAGGGCGACCCGTGGAGCTACCAGCCGGCCAACTACCAGCGCCGCGCCAAGTCGGCCGCAACCGCCGGAGTGATGCAGGAGGAGGATACCACCTGCTTCGTGGTGGTGGACCGCTGGGGCAACGCCGTCTGCCAGCTCCAGAGCATCCAGAGCTCGCTGGGCTCCAGCATCGTGGCGGGCGAGACCGGCATCCTGCTCAACAACCGCATGACCTACTGGCACTTGGACCCCGACCACATGGACTGCCTGCAACCGGGCAAGCGGGTACGCCACACCATGAACCCGATCATGGTCTTCCGGGGAGACGGCGTAGCCACCAACGGCGCTCGCAACGGCGGCTCCGGCCACGGCAGCCTGGCGTTGGTCTGCGGCACTCCGGGCGCCGATACGCAGGTGCAGACCAACATGCAGGTCATCACCCACGTCCTGGACTTCGGCATGACCGTCTCCGAGGCGGTGGAGGCTCCCCGCTGGCGCAACTCCCACAGCCCCACCGAATCCAACATCCCCCACGAGTGCGAAAACCTGCTCTATGTCGAGTCGCGGTTCCCTGCCGAAACGCTGGACGGCCTGCGGCAGCGCGGTCATACTCTGGACGTGATGCTCGGCTGGGGCGCCTCTGGCAGCGAGATGATGATCCAGGTTGACGAGGAGACCGGCACACTCCACGGCGCCGCGGACCCGCGCCGCGATGGGTACGCTGTCGGCTGGTAGGCTACGTGAGTTGCCTGAAATTCCCTCTCCCTCCGGGGGGATCAAGGTGAGGGTGTATGCGGCAAAGGGGACCGGAATTCCGCCTTCATTGGAATAACAACAGGCATAGCACCCAAAGCCAACAGCAAAGACCAAAAGCACAGCAGGGGAAACGCCCCCTCCCTAACCCTCCTCCGGAGGGAGAGGGAAATACGTACTAAGAGGCTCACTCATGCGTATACCCGGCGAAAAACGCAGCCCCTTCCCGGACGAATGCGGCAACCGAGCCGGCGTATTCGCTGAGGCGGTGCGCGACGGCGATATGAACTTGGCTTGGTCAATGCTGTCCAAGGAAACGCGCGGGATGCGGATGGGCGTCTGGGCCACCCGCTACCGTGTCGATATGCAACTGGCCTACCGCGCCGGGTATAACGCAGACCATCCCATGCGGGAATCGATGCTGGAGGACTTCCGCACCACTGTCCTGCGACTGTGGCCACTGGAGGATCTGACCGACTTGGGGATCTCGCCCACAAGCTACGTTGACGACGAACACGCCTTCGCCTTCCTGCCCTTCGGCATCACTGAGGACAACACCGAGGTCCGCCGGGGCCGGGCGATGAACGGCCTCATCCTGCCCATGCTGATGGAGGATGGCGAATGGAGGATCGACCTGCCTGGCTGGCGCTTCTTGGAGAATCCCGATGCCGACAGCCCCGAGAGCGAGGAGCAGGAGTAGGGCGGCGGGATGGCGGCGCGTCGGCGAGGAGAGACCTCCACGGCAGACCGGCCTCGGCCCTATGCAGAGACTCCGGTCTGCGAGCTTTGCCTGCGTGAGTCGGTGCGCTTCACTGAACATCACTTGGTGCCGCGCTCCCGGGGCGGCAAGTTCGGCCCGAAGGCGCGTCTTTGCCCCACCTGTCACCGGCAGTTGCACGCCATGTTCTCCGAGAAGACCCTGGCCAACGAACTCAACTCCGTCGAGCGGCTGCGGGCCGACCCTTCCTTCGCCGGATATCTGAAATGGGCCAGCAAGCAAAAGGACGGCGCGGCCTTCCGAGTCCGCCGTGCCAACGAAAGGCGGTAGGCGCAGCTGAAACAAAGCAGAAAATTCCACTTGTGCCGGATGATTTCGCAATAGACCGGTTCAAGGAAGATCCCGCCGACGGGCAAGACTTCTGCGAACACGTCAACGGGGTCCTTTGGAACACATAGCCAGTGCCAGAACCGCGAGCGCAGGGATGCGGAAGCGCGGATAATCACGGATAATCACGGATAATCCAAGAGACCCAAGAGCGCGCCGCCGAGCGTCCCGTCAATACCCAACAAGGAGCCGTCCGTGAACGACCAGCAGTTTATCGACCGCATTCAGGAAAAGATCGAGCGTCTCACCGGGCGCGATATCGAGTTGCGCATCGACGATGATGACGGCGGGCAACTGGGCGTGGAATTTTCCCGCGAGGTGCCGCTGGTCATCATGGGCCGCAACATCTTCGAGTATTCCGGGTTCGCGCGGCTCTGCACCGAGTACGCCGTCGCATCCATCCGGGAGCAACGCGAGATTCCCGAAATCGAGTTCCAGATGCTCTTGGCCCGAAACTAACGGCAGAGTCAACCCGAATGGCTGCACGTCAAATACGCGACCTCTCTCAATATCCCCGGCCTTGGTTCTACCGGCCGGAAATCTACTACGGCTTCATCATCTTCCCGCCCGTGTGGTCGGTGCTGACGCTGCGCTCTCCATGGCACAGCGGCGAGGGCTACCGTGGCATCATGGTCGGGGGGCTCGCGTGGTTCTTCATCATCGCGTCGGTGGTGCTTTCCGTGCGGTGGGTGCAGGAGGGCGGGGTGGTCAATCTGTTTATCTTCGTGCCGGGAATACTGCTGACATTGCTGACTCAGGTGCAATGGACCGCGCACCGCGCCCACCACGGCCCGCCACCTACGGAATCGGAGGGATCACAGGAGAGATCCTCGACAGTTGCGCCGGTGGCAACCTCGAAAACTGAAAACGCCGAACCCGGTGATGAGGGCGGCACGGGGCCTGCGGAGAGAGACGAAGCCGCCTCGGAACAGAGTTCGCCCCCCGCTGGCTACACTCCCCGCCGCCGCCGTCGACGCAGGCGGCGACCAATCAGCCGGTCGGCGGATTCCGCCACGCTCTGCTAGAATACATCCTGCGAATATATTCCCAACTCAGCTTTATCCCGCCTTGCCGGAGGAGAAATTATGGCGCTCCACTACGACGGTGAAGTACGTATCGTCAAGGTAAACATGGGCCCCTTCAACAACAACGGCTACATCGTGTCCTGTCCGCAGACCAACGAGGGCATCCTGATTGACACGCCCGCCGAGCCGGAACTGCTGCTCAACGAAGTGGGCGGCGTGAGCATCAAGGCCATCCTGATTACCCACAATCACCAAGACCACCTGCTGGGGTTCGACGAGATCACCGGCACCCTGGACGCCCCGGTTGGCATCACCAACGCCGACAAGGGCCCGCTGCCCAAGGCTCCCGAAATGGAGTTGTCCGACGGCGAGGTCATCAGTTTCGGCAACCAGGAACTCAGGGTGCTGACCACGCCAGGCCACACCGACGGCGCGAGCTGCTTCCTCGTGGGCAAGCACCTGTTCTCCGGCGACACTCTGTTCCCCGGTGGCCCGGGCAAGAGCCGCAGCCCCGAAGCGCTGACCCAGATCCTCGACAGCATCGCCTCCAAGCTGCTCACTCTGCCCGACGATGTTGCCGTATACCCCGGCCACGGCGACGACACCACCATCGCCGAGGCCAAGCGCCGCCATGCCGTCTACGCGTCCAAGTCCCATCCGTCCGGAATGTTCGGTGACGTCGACTGGCTGAACAGCTAGGCGACCGGGACATCCTGTGATTCCGCCGGGGCGCACAACCGTGCGCCCCGGCCTGCGGGTACGCAAATTTCCCGGCATTCGTCCGGGAAGGGGGGGCCGGAATGTCCACCGCCAAAAACCAGCAAAAATACCGGCTGCCAGACCCGCCGGAACGTGAGCCCGACGATATGACCAGCTTCGACCACCTGGCGCTAACGGGCAGCGTCCACCATCTGATACAGCATTTCGGCAACTCCGAGACCACTTTGGTCGCCGGTGAGCATTACCTCACCCGGATTCATACCCGCAGCCTGGCCGGGGTGCGGTATCCCGACCTGCTCATCGCCTTCAACGCAGATCCGGACGCTTACCGCCAGAGTAACGCCTACGTCATTGCGGAACAGGGCAAACCGCCGGATTTCGTGCTCGAATTCGCATCCCGCCGCACCGGACGGGAAGATGTCGTAGAGAAGCGGAACGATTACGCTGCACTGGGCATTCCCGAGTACTGGCGCTTCGACGAAACGGGCGGATTCCACGGAACGCGGATGGCCGGCGACCGGTTGGCGGCAGACGGGCAGTATCAGCCCATTTCCATCGAAGAAGTGGCTGAGGGCGTTCTGCAAGGGTACAGCCGGGTTCTGAACTTGTTCCTGCGGTGGGAGAACGGGCAACTGAAGTGGCACGACCCGGAAACCGGACGGCATATCGTAACTTTCGAGGACGAGCGGGAAGCCCGCCTTCAGGCGCAGGCGGAAATTCGCGAAGAGCGGGAAGCCCGCCTGCGCCTGAAGGCGGAAATTCGCGAAGAGCGGGAGGCCCGCCTTCAGGCCGAATCCCGCGCCCGTGAACTGGAAGACAGGTTCGAAATCCTGGGAAACCAGTGATTACCGTCCCCAACCATAGCATCCTGCCTAATCATCCCTAATCATCGTATTCACGGAGAGAAGATGTTCCAGCGCTCTGTCCTCAGCAATCAGTTGCGCGTTGTCACTTCGATGATGTCGCACACCCAGTCGGTCTCCATCGCCATCTTCGTTGGGGCAGGCTCCCGGTATGAGCCGTCCGAGTTGGCCGGCGTGTCGCACTTTATCGAGCACCTGCCCTTCAAGGGCAGCGAGAAGTGGCCGACGGCGCGCGACGTCAGCGAGGCCATCGAGGGCGTCGGCGGCATCATGAACGCCAGCACCGACCGCGAGGTTACCGTCTTCTGGTGCAAGGTGGCGCGTCCCCACTTCCGCACCGCCTTCGCCGTGCTGCTGGACATGCTGATCAACCCGCTGCTGGACCCGGTTGAGGTGGAGAAGGAGCGCGAGGTCATCCAGGAAGAGTTGCGAATGACCTACGACAACCCGTCCTACCGGGTCGACCTGCTGATAGACGAGGCGATGTGGCCCGACCAAGCCATGGGGCGCGATGTGGGCGGCACCCCCGACACCGTGGCCGCCATCGGGCAGGAGGCCATCCGCGAGTACATGACCAGCCAGTACAACCCGGCCAACACCGTGGTGTCAGTGGCAGGGAATGTCACTCACGAGGAAGTCATCGACCTGCTGGAGGACACCACCCACGACTGGCGACCCCAGACTCCTCTGGACTGGGAGCCAGTGGTGGAGAACGGCGTCGCCGGGCCGGTGGTGAAAATCGAACGCCGCCGCTCCGACCAGTCGCACCTGTGCCTGGCCCTCCCCGGCCTGTCGCTGAACGACGAAGACCGCTACACGCTGAGCCTGCTCAACGTGATGCTGGGCGACGGCATGAGCAGCCGCCTGTTCCTGAACCTGCGCGAGGTCCACAGCCTGGCCTACGACGTGAGCAGCTCCATCAATCACTTCCGCGACTGTGGCTCAATGGTTGTTTACTGCGGCGTGGAGCCGCGCAAGACCAACGACGCCGTCCGCGCCGTGATGCACCAACTGGACGGGATGCGCGAGGAAGCCGAGGAGCGCGAGCTGAACAAGGCCCGCGAGTACGCCACCGGACGCCTGCTGCTCCGCATGGAGGACAGCCGCGCCGTGGCGTCATGGATGGGGTCGCAGGAACTGCTGCAAAATCAGCTGTGTTCGGTGGAGGAAATCGTCGGCCGCTTGAACACCATAACCCCGTCCGACATATCCAGTCTCGCAACACAGCTTTTCCAGCCGGAGCATATACGCCTCGCGCTGGTGGGCCCGCAAGGCGGCCAGAAGACGCTGACCTCCCTGCTGAAGCTGTAGGAACCAAGAACTCACTCTCAATAGCGTGGGTAAGCCCGTGACCGGGCCCTACATGGGTGACCATCTGGCGCGCCAGACCGGAAGGGTATGCTTATTGTGAGGTGTCCCGTCCGGACAAGGCCGAGTCACCACCGGCGCCCGTTGCCCGGTCAATAGATGTAAAGACGGGGGGACTTCATGGCAGAGGTTGGCATTTGCCTGCTGATGACGCGGCACGATTTTGACATCGTCGGGCTGGCTCGGAAGGTGGAGGAACTGGGTTTCAGGTCGCTGTGGGCGCCGGAGCACGGGGTGGTGCCCGCCGACTTCAGCGTTGGCGAGTCAGGGGCACGGTCGGGCGCGCCCAGCGCCTACTCCGACGGGCGGATCAACCAGATCATCGACCCGCTGGTGTATCTCGCCGCGGCCGCCGCGGCCACCACATCAGTCCGGCTGGGGACGGGCATCTGCTTGGTGCCGGAGCGAAATCCGATCCGGCTGGCCAAGGAGGTGGCGACGCTGGACCTGGTCTCGGGCGGGCGGTTCATGTTCGGCATCGGGGCTGGCTGGCTGCAGGGCGAGGCGGAGGTGCTGGGCGCCGACTTCCCCCGCCGCTGGAGGCAGACGCGGGAGTATGTCAACGCCATGAAGGAGCTGTGGACCCAGCCGGTTTCGGAGTTTCACGGGCAGTGGGTGGACTTTCCGCCGATCATCTGCAATCCGAAGCCGGTGCAGCAGCCGCATCCGCCGGTGCTGATCGGCGGCGAACTGCGGCGGGCGGCGCAGAGGGTGGCAGACTACGGCGATGGCTGGTTGCCCCGGGCGCGCACCACGTCGGCGTACCACGACCCCTCGCGTCTGCCGGAGGCCCGGCGGCACATTGAGGACTTGTTCCGCGCCAAGGGGCGCAACCCGTCGCAGCTGAACATCACCATGTGGGACGCGCCGCCCGACCGGGAGCAGAACCGCCGTTTCTTCGAAGCAGGCGCCGACCACATCGTCCACATGCTGACCACGCGGGACGAGCGCTCCACGCTGGAGGAGTTGGACCGGGTGGCGGAGGCGGTAATAAATTAACCACAGAGAGCACAGGGGAAATACTATAAAAACTCTGTGGTCTCTGTGTCCTCGGTGGTTTAACTCCCCCGCAAATGCCGGGCGAACTCGAAGCGGTTTTCCAGCAGGCCGATGTCCATGGCGAAGGACGACGGGCCGACGGCGTCGACCTTGGAGTGGATGACCGACAGGCCTTGGCGCTCGGTGGCGGCGGCGTAGGCTTCTTCCAGCGCCTCCACGGTGTCGGCCTTCGCGACGTGTTCCACGCCGGCCTCGCGGGCCACGCCAGCCAGGTCGGTACCGGTGCCGGTGGCCGAGGGAAAGCCACCCACGGACAGCAGGCTCTCGTTGTCGAAGACTATGTGGGTCAGGTTTGGTGGGGAGTAGCGGGCCATGGTGCTCAGCGTCCCCAGGTTCATCAGCAGCGAGGCGTCGCCGTCCAGCACAGTAACCTGCCGGCCGGGCAGCGATAGAGCCAGCCCCAGGCCCATCGACGACGCCAGGCCCATGCCGTGCTCGAGGTAGAAGAAGTTGGGCCGGTGCCCCAAGTTGTACAGCTCAACGGCCACGGCACCCATAATGGTGACCACCACTTGATCCTTCAGCTTGGGGTAGATGGCCTGTAGCGCGTCCTCCCGCAGCATCGTCAGTCCTCCCACATGAGTTCCCTAGTCAGCAGCAGCCCCACCGGACGGAGCGAGCTTTCCGCCAGGGTCTGGGCCTGCCGGATGTCCCGGGCGACCAAGGCCGGGTCCGACATCTTGCGATACATGATGCCCAAAGCGTCCAGCACCCGCTCTGTCACCAGCCCGCCCTCGGTCTGCCACGGGTCGCGCTCGCCCATCTCGCCGCGATAGCTGATCAGCATCAGCAGCGGGATGCGGTAGAGCTGGGCCAGCGACACGATGCCGTTGATGGAGGTCAGCAGGCCGTGGTTCTGCATCAGCATGGCCGATTTTCGGCCGGCCAGATGGGCGCCGGCGGAGATGCCCACGCCTTCCTCTTCCTTATTCAGCCGCACCAGCGTGACCTCGGGGTCGTCGTCGGCCATGCTCACAAGGTGGACCAGCCAAGTCTCGGGCAGGGCGGAGATGATGCTGACACCGGCGTCCTTGAGAGCATCGTAAATGACCTTGGAATTGACGGAGGAAACAGGCAAGACGGCACCGCCGCAGATGGGGATTGGAGTCGCGGGCTATTCTAGGGTTGAAGGGCGGCAACGGTCAAACGGGCGCTGTTATGCGTCACGACCGCGGCTGGCCGGGGGCATGAAGTCGTCCAGCGCCAGCACGACGTCGGGAAAGGCTCTCGGGCTGATACTGTCACCTGCGCGGTAGGTGCGGGAAGTAGCATATTCCGTGCCGGACGGGTCGGCATGGACGGTTACCTGCCGCACACGCAGGTTGGCGACCCATACTTCCGGGATGCCGGCGGCGGCATATCGCACCAGCTTCGCGCCGGTGTCGTATGGCAGTGAGCTGTCGGCGACTTCGATGACGAAGTAAACTTCCGGTGGGTCGATTCGCACTAGGTCGGTTATGGGGTGGAGCCTGATCACTGCAATGTCAGGTTGTGGAGCGCTGCGTTCGGTCAGAAAGATTGACCCGCCTACTCGAACCATTGCCCGACCAAGTAAAGCCGGCACCAGCAACAAATTCAGCCAGTCGGTGCCCGCATGGTGATATTCGCCTATGGGAGCCATAGCTACTATCTTCCCGTCAATCAGTTCGAGCCGATCGTCTTTGTGCAGGATACCGGCCTTTACCATGCCCAGGCACTCGTCCGCCGTGAAGAGACGAGTGCCGCTCATTACGTCGGACTGCTCACCATCGGCGATGATTCCTGCCGAAACCAGGGCCTCGCACTCCTCCGGGGTGAAGGGTCGCATCGGTGGAAGCTGGGTTTTCGTTGTTGTCATAACAGACTCCAGAAAGCGCCAATCCCTGCTTGGAAATTACTACCTTACCATATAAAACAGACAGCACGGCAACAGCGTTTTGGCGAACGATGATGAAGTATACTGGCCTGACTACGCTTGGGAGAGAAATCTTGGACAGGTCTGTCTGGGACCCGGTCGAGACCATATCGCGGGACGAGATGGCCGCTCTGCAGATAGCACGGCTGCGCAACTGCGTGGCTCACGTAGCCGTGAATGTGCCGCTTTACCGCGAGAGACTGGCCGCTGTGGACATGGGGCCGGGAGACATACAGTCGCTGGATGACCTGGGCAGGCTGCCCTTCACTGTCAAGCAGGACCTGCGCGATAATTATCCCTACGGGCTGTTCGCCGTGCCGATGTCGGAGGTGGTACGACTGCACGCCTCCAGCGGCACGACTGGCAAGATGACGGTGGTGGGCTACACCGCCAACGACGTCGGCATGTGGGCCAACCTGGCCGCCCGCGCGCTCAGCACGGCGGGGGCCGACCGGCACGACATCATCCACAACGCATACGGATACGGCCTTTTCACCGGCGGGCTGGGGCTGCACTCCGGCGCCGAACGCCTGGGCGCGACGGTGGTGCCGGTGTCGGCAGGCAACACGCGACGACAGGTTGAGTTGGCACATGACTTCGGCGCAACGGTGCTGTGCTGCACTCCGTCGTACTCGCTGCTCATCGCCGAGCAGGCGGCCGAGGCCGGGGCGGACCTGGGCCGGTTGCGGCTGGGCGTATTCGGCGCGGAGCCGTGGTCAGAGGAAATGCGCTCAGAGATCGAGGCTCGCCTGAGCATCACCGCACTGGACATTTACGGCCTCTCCGAGGTTATGGGCCCGGCGGTGGCGATGGATTGTCCGGCCAAGCAGGGGATGCACCTGGCTGAAGACCACTTCATCCCCGAAATCGTAGACCCGCACAGCGGTGACGCACTGCCGGAGGGAGAGACCGGCGAACTCACGCTCACCTGCGTCACCAAGGAAGCCCTGCCCCTGCTGCGCTACCGGACCGGCGACCTGACGCGGCTCATTCGCGGCCAATGCGACTGTGGCCGAACGACGGTGCGGATGAGCAAGCCGCTGGGCCGCACCGACGATATGCTCATCATTCGAGGCGTGAACGTTTTTCCCTCGCAGATCGAAACGGTGCTGCTTCAAACGCCAGGGCTGGAGCCTCACTACGAACTGCACCTGGAGCGAGGCGACTCCCGAATGGACGAGCTTACCGTCCGGGTGGAGGCGTCGGATCAACTGCACCGCGACGGCGACGCCGCAAGCGCCGCCGGGCAGGAACTGGCCTTGGCCCTGCAGAGCACCTTGGGCGTCGGCTGCCGAGTTGAGATCGTCGCGCCCCGTCAACTGACCCGCAGCGAGGGCAAGGCCGCTCGCATCGTCGACAACCGGCGGATTTAGCCGCCACGGCGAGGGACCATGAATTTCGAAACGATGCTCTACGAGAGCGAAGGCGATTTGATCCGGCTCACTCTGAACCGGCCCCACGCGCTGAACGCCGTCAACTACCAAGGAACGCTGGAACTTCACCAAGCAACTCAGGCGATCCACGATGACCCGGCTGCCCGAGCCGTCATCATACGCGGGGCGGGGCGGGCCTTCTGTGCCGGGATCGACCTGAAGGAGCTGGCCGCCGGTGAGACGCCCCAAGCCTATTTCTACCACTGGGACCGGGCGCTGCGGCTGCTGGAGCTGTCGGACAAGCTGGTGCTGTGCGCCATTCAAGGCTACGCGCTGGGCGGCGGGCTGCAACTGCCGCTGGCCTGCGACATACGCATCGCCACCGCCGACTGCCAACTCGGACTTCCCGCCGCCAAGGAGGGATTCATCCCCGGCCTGGGAACCTACCGTCTGCCCCGCTACATCGGCTTGGGCCGGGCCAAGCGCATGGCGCTGTCGGGCGAAAACGTGGACGGACGCGAGGCGCAACGTATAGGCCTCGTGGACTACGTGGTTGATCCCGACAGCTTCGATGCAGAGGTTGAGACCCTGACGCAGCATTACCTGTCCATCAGCTCCGAGGGCGCGCGCCAGACCAAGCTGATGCTGTCGGCCTATCAGGATTACTCTCACGGCCAGTTTTTCGAGGAGTACCTGCGCCGCCAAGCCATCGCGATGGCGTCTCCGGACCACGGGGAGGCGCTGGCAGCAGTCCGCGAGGGGCGGGAGCCCGACTACCGGCGAGGGTAGGCGCAGGCGGCTATATCCGAGGGGGCCGGTACATCGGATGATTGCGATTCTCGCCGGAGGGACCTATGGAAAACACCTCGATGGTGTTTGCATTTAATATCCGGTAGCGAAAATACCAACGCCCTATGGCGCACTCGATGGTTCCAGGCTGATTGGGGTAATAGGAAGCATAACGCCGGGACGGATTGTCTTCAGAGCGTGGGTTGTTGCAGAGGTCGTTTGTAATAATCCGGTTACAATCCTGTCTGTCTTGTGGCAACATCCAGTTGATAAAATTTTCCGCTCCGGCCCGAAGAACTGCGTCCCACAGAGGCGTCATTCCGCCCGTTCCAGTTTACTGCCAAGGCCCAGATCCGTAGAGCCGTAACCGGCTTCGAGATAGGCGTAATCGGCGTATTTGTAGCTCCAGTAAGCCAGCATTTGCACGTTGATTTCCCGCCCCTCTCCGGTTTCCAGGTAGTGCAGGATGCAGACCAGGCATAGCTCGTTGAGGACCATCCGGCGGGCGATGGTGTTCCAAGAGTCTTCTGGCCATATATCCGCGTGGCGCAGTACGGTCTCCCTGACGACTTTCCTGAACACCAGTCCACCAAGCAAAGCCCTTGCCCATTCATCGCCGAGCTGATCAGACGATTCCGTGAATATACGTTGCAGTTCCCCGTCAATGGCGTCTTCCCCCTGTAACAGTGCGTCCAAGTCAGAGGGAGCTTCAGAGGCCATGGCATCGGCGGCCACGTCTCGCCACTCCTTAAAGTCCGTCCATTTCTCCGGGAAAATTACGGTGATGTCTTCGCTGTTGAGAATCGGAAAGATAATTTTGTCGACGATTCGTGGTATGTCCCCAGCCAGCTCCGCCCAGCGGGAAGCGGGGGCTGTTGGTTGCTCCCAACCGGAAAAATATGCATTCGGCCCGTGGATCAGCATAGGCATGGCGGTCATGGTCACAATTGACCTCTCGTTTCGCTTGCTGAGTAAAGGGGGATTGACATGAGTGTAAGAGTCGGCCAGCCTGATGGTCAATTTCGCTCCGCAGCAGGGCGGTTGGGTTTGATACAATGATAGTAAGAATCGCCAGGTGGCAGGTGGTGGAGGGGCTATGGCGTTGGTGGAAACTACTCCGGTAGGGACGAAAGAGGGCGGCCAGCGGATCGACTTTGCCACCTCCCCGGCGGAGTACCGGCACTGGCAGTTGGATGTGGACGGCAATATGGCCAGGCTGACCATGCGGGTGCAGGAGGACGCGCCGCTGTACCCCGGCTATGAGTTGAAGCTCAACTCCTATGACCTCGGCGTGGACATCGAGCTGTATGACGCAGTGCAGCGCATCCGGTTCGAACATCCCGAAGTGGGGGCCGTGGTGGTAACGTCGGGCCACGACCGTGTGTTCTGCGCCGGCGCCAACATTCGTATGCTGGCCCAAGCCGAGCACGCACTGAAGGTGAACTTCTGCAAGTTCACCAATGAGACGCGCAACGGCATCGAGGACGCCAGCGCCCACTCCGGCCAGCGATACATCTGCGCCGTCAACGGGCCGGCGGCGGGCGGCGGGTACGAGTTGGCCTTGGCCTGCGACCACATCATCATGATCGACGACGGCTCCAGCACCGTGGCGCTGCCGGAGCTTCCACTGCTGGCAGTGCTGCCCGGCACCGGTGGCCTGACCCGGCTGGTGGACAAGCGCAAGGTGCGCCGCGACCACGCCGACTTCCTCTGCACTGCATCGGAGGGGATGCGCGGCCCCCGCGCACTGGAATGGCGCTTGGTTGACGAGCTGGCCCCCCGTTCCCGCTTCGACGAGGCGGTCGCAGAGCGAGCGGCGGCGTTCGCAGCCGGGGAGGACCGGCCATCGGCAGGCAGGGGCATCGAGTTTACGCCCCTACTCCGGCAATTCAACGATGACGGCCTATTCTACGAACACGTAAAAGTGAAGATTGACCGGGAGTTGGGTGCGGCGTTCTTCGAGGTTCTCGGGCCGGACGTTCCGCCGCCGCAGGACGCCGACGGCATCCATGCCGAGGGAGTCCGTTTCTGGCCGCTGGCCTTGGCACGAGAGCTGGACGACGCCATCCTGCACCTGCGAACCAACGAGGGCGAGGTGGGCACTTGGGTGTTCCGCACCAAGGGCGATGCCGGACTGGTCCAGGCATACGACGACTTGCTGCTGTCCAACACCGACCACTGGCTGGTGCGAGAGATTACGCTGTACCTGAAACGCACGTTGAAGCGGCTGGACGTAACCTCGCGGTCGCTGGTGACCCTGGTCGAGCCTGGCAGTTGCTTCGCCGGCACATTGCTTGAGCTGGCGCTGGCCGCCGACCGCTGCTACATGCTGGACGGCGTGCTGGAAGACGACGAGGATCCTCCAATGGTGCGGCTGACGGGCATGAACTTCGGGCCCCTGCCCATGGTCAACGGCCAGACTCGAATCGAGGGCCGCTTCCTGCACGTCGAAGAACTAGAGGAGCACCTCGAGCGCGATCTGGACGCCGAGGCTGCCTGCGAACTGGGCCTCGTCACCTTCATACCTGACGACATCGACTGGGAGGAGGAGGTGCGGCTGGCGCTGGAGGAGCGGGCCAGTTTCTCGCCCGACGCTTTGACTGGCATGGAGGCAAACCTGCGCTTCGGCGGCCCGGAGACCCTGGAAAGCAAGATTTTCGGACGCCTCAGCGCTTGGCAGAATTGGATATTCCAGCGCCCCAACGCATCGGGCAGCCAGGGCGCGCTGCAGGCCTACGGCACCGGCTCGCGCGCGGAGTTCGACCGGCGCCGGGCTTAACCGTCAGTTCCTTCTCCCTCCGGGAGAGGGTCAGGGTGAGGTGGAATCATGAGCATCAACTACACTGACCGCATTCCCAACAACGTGGGGCTGTCGGACAACCGGCGGCTGCAACGCGCCTTGGAGTCGTGGCAACCCAACTACCTGAAGTGGTGGGACGAGATGGGGCCCGACAGCTCCACCAGCTTCGACGTCTACCTGCGCACCGCCATCAGCGTCGAGGCCGACGGATGGGCCAACTTCGGCTACGTCAAGATGCCGGAATACCGCTGGGGCATCTTCTTGGCCAAACCCGATCCCGACAGAGTCATATCCTTCGGCGACCACCAAGGCCAGACGGTATGGCAGGACGTGCCGGGCGAGTACCGCGCTCCGCTGCGGCGGCTCATCGTCACGCAGGGCGACACGGAACCGGCGTCGGTGGAGCAGCAGCGCCTGCTGGGGTTGACCTGCCCGTCGCTCTACGACCTGCGCAACCTGTTCCAGATCAACGTGGAGGAGGGTCGGCACCTGTGGGCGATGGTCTACCTGCTCCACGCCTACTTCGGCCGCGACGGGCGCGAGGAGGCCGAGGCGATGCTGGAGCGGCATTCGGGCGACGCCGACCGGCCGCGCATCCTGGGCGCGTTCAACGAGGCCACGCCCAACTGGCTGTCGTACCTGATGTTCACCTTCTTCACCGACCGCGACGGCAAGTACCAACTGGCGGCGCTGGCCGAGTCGGGCTTCGACCCACTATCGCGCACCTGCCGATTCATGCTCACCGAGGAAGCCCACCACATGTTCGTGGGCGAGACCGGGGTGACGCGCGTGGTGCAGCGGACCGGCGAGGTAATGCGGGAACTGGGAACCGACGACCCGGAGCGCCTGCGGGCCGCGGGCGTCATCGACCTGCCGACCGTACAGAAGTACATCAACTTCCACTACAGCGTGTCGGTGGACCTGTTCGGACAGGAGATCTCCACCAATGCCGCCAACTACTTCACCGCTGGACTCAAGGGCCGCTACCTTGAGTCGCGGCTGGACGACGACCACCGTCTGACCGAGGGCCTCTGGCCGGTGCATACCGTCCGCGAGGGCAGCATCACAGTGGATGAACTGTCGGCCCTGAGCGCGGTCAACGAGCGGCTGCGCGACGACTACATCAAGGACTGCGAGCGTGGCCTGTCCCGCTGGAACCGCGCTCTTGAGGCGCTGGGCGTGGACTTCAAACTGGACCTGCCCCACCGATTCTTCAATCGCCGCATCGGGAACGCCGCCAGCGTTCACGTCTCGCCCGATGGCCGGGTAATCAGCGAGGGGGAGTGGCAGGCCAACGAGTCCCGCTGGCTGCCCACCAACGAGGACATGGCCTACGTGGACTCGCTGATGCGGCGGGTGATCGACCCGGGCAAGATCGCAGGCTGGATCGCGCCGCCGGTGCGGGGAATTGACGGCAAGCCGTGGGACTTCGAGTACGTGCGGTTCGGCTGAAGGACCTACCACTCGACCCTGGAGAGACGAAATGCAACAGCACACCGTCGAGGTTGACGCCACTGTCAGCCCGTCCATCATCAGCTACCCAGACGTCTTCAACGTGGCCGTGCCGTTCATCGACCGGCATCTCGACGAAGTGAGGGGTGGCAAGACGGCCATCGTCTTCGACGATACCGGCGACACGGTAAGCTACGCGCAGTTGGCGGAGCGGGCGAACCGCTGCGGCAACCTGCTGCGGTCCCTGGCTGGAGAATCCGGGGCGCGGGTGCTGATGGTGGTCAAGGACTGCCCTGAGTTCTTCTACCTGTTCTGGGGTGCGATCAAGGCCGGGTTGATCCCGGTGCCGCTGAACACCCTGTTGCGGGCCGACGACTACCGGCACATCATCGAAGACTCGCAGTGCGCCGGGCTGGTCTATTCGCCGGAATACCGGAGCGAGGTTGCTCCCGCGTTGATCGCAGCGGTGCATCAGCCCACCTTCATTCTCTGCACCGAAGGTCCAAGCTCGGTGACCGATATGATGGACGAAACGTCGGCGATCCTGGCACCGGCGGATACGTCGGCCGACTCCGAGTGTTTCTGGCTGTATTCGTCCGGCTCCACGGGGCGGCCCAAGGGCGCGGTGCATCGCCACCGCGACATCGTCACCACCTGCGTCCACTACGCCGCCGACACTCTGGGCGTGGCGGAGGACGACGTATGCTTCTCGGCGGCCAAGCTGTTCTTCGCCTACGGGCTGGGCAACGCCATGACCTTCCCCTTGTGGGTCGGGGCGACGGCGGTGCTGAGCGGGCAGCGTCCCACCCCGGAGATGACCTTCGACATCATCGAGAAGCACCAGCCAACGCTCTACTTCGGCGTGCCGACGCTGTACGCGGCGCAACTGCGGGCGCTGGACGAATCACCCCGCGACCTGCCATCGCTGCGCTGTTGCGTGTCAGCAGGTGAGGCACTGCCCGCCGACATATTCCGCCGGTGGCGGGAGCGCACCGGAACACTGATCCTGGACGGCATAGGCTCCACGGAAGCCCTGCATATATTCATCTCCAACACGTCGGCGGACTACCGCCCGGGGACCAGCGGTCGAACAGTGCCGGGCTACGAGGCGCAGATACTGGACGAGGAAGGCGACCGGGTGGTGGCGGGGGAGACCGGGCGGCTGTTCATTCGCGGCGACTCCACGGCCTCTCACTACTGGAACAACCCCGAACGCACCGCCGGGACGATGGTCGAAGACGGCTGGCTCAACACCGGGGACACCTACTACCAAGACGCCGAAGGCTATTATGTCTACTGCGGACGCAGCGACGACATGCTCAAGGTGGGAGGCATCTGGTGCTCGCCGGTGGAGATCGAGGGGCGGCTCATCGAGCACCCGCGGGTCCTAGAGGCGGCGGTGGTGGGCCGCGCCGACGCCGATGAGCTGATCAAGCCCGAGGCGTTCGTCGTGCTGAATGATGCCAGCGACGCCAGTGCCGCCCTGTCCGACGAACTGCTGGAGCACTGCAAGAACGGACTGGCGCGCTACAAGTACCCCCGCTGGGTCAACTTCGTCGACGACCTGCCCAAGACCGCCACGGGGAAGGTGCAGCGCTACAGGCTGCGGGGGTAACCCAGGTAGCTATTGCCCTCGCAGACGGCGAAGCTCTTCCTGCAGACGCTCCACTTCGGCGTTGGACGCTTCCAGAGCTGCAGTTTGCTCCGCCAGGACGGCCTGTGTCTCCGGGAGGTTGAGGAGGTGGAGGCCAGTGCTCGGATCGTGGAACGACATCCTCCAACTCTGCCCACAGAGGTTGAGGCCCAGGAGCGGACTGTAGCCCCATTCCATTCCATCGGGCTCGTGCCTAATCGGAATCGGCTGGTATTCCCCGTTGACCAGTATGTCGCCCGCCAGCAGATAGCCGCAGTATTCGCCTCCGGTGGGATCGAACCGCCAGTATTCGCCCACGCCGATGCGCGCATAGAGCTCGGGCTTCCTCTCGGTGTCCACCCTGTGGGTGCTTTCCGAGGCTACTTCCAAGATGAAGTCGGGTGGCTTCCCCACCTCCTCAATCACGTAGCCGTTGCGCGCATACATGGCGGTCGGTTCCACTCCAAATGCGAGATAGAGGTCAGGCCGGACACGGCGGTTGAGGTTGCTGGTGTCGTAAAAGACGAACCCGCCCGTATCCAAAAACATATCAGGACGTGGCGATAGGTGGGAGCGAAGCACATGGCCGCATTCGTCTATTGTTGGCGATTGTTGCACACTGTCCACTCTGTACTCGGGGTCAGGGCACAGGTATCCCTCTGGCAGTATAGACTGGTATTGAATGATGTTTACGACCGATTTGGTGAGCTTTGAGGTCATGCTCGGCTCGTCCAGTAGTGGATTGAATCCCATGGTAGCACAGTCGTATCAGCGCCATGCCCTTGCGCGCCGAGTGAACTTGTCTGTATGCTGACGAAAACACTGGGAGGGAAGCGAGATGGCGAGAATTGCGAGAGTCGGCCATGTGGTGCTGAACGTCAAGGACACCAAAGAGGCCATCGACTGGTACACAAATGCGCTGGGCATGGAGCTGATGAACCACGATCAGGGCATGGACATGGCGTTCCTGTCGTTCGGGGTGTCTGACCATGACATCGCTCTCATCAAGGTGCCGGAGGGCGTGGAGACCGGCAGCCCGGGGCTGTCGCACACTGCGCTGCAACTGGAGGGCGGCGAGCCGGAGTTGCAGGAGATGTTCGGACGGGTCAAGGACGCCGGTTACGATATCGACTTCACTGCCGACCACGGCCTGACCAAGAGCTTCTATTGCTTCGACCCCAGCGGCAACCGCATCGAGATCTTCTTCCAGCACCTCCACGACCAGGAGGCCCGCGACTTCATGCGCCAGACCGGCGCCGTGCTCGACCCCTACGAACTGGAAGCCGCGCCCGCCGACTAGACGGGCAACCGGCTGTATAGCAATCGGGTGGGGGCGCACCGCTGTGCGCCCCTACCCGATTGGGGCATTTTCACGGGAAACCGTATCCCGTATCCGATGGAGTGGACCTGATGGTGAACGTACAGCGCAGCGAAATACCCTTTCTCAGCGTGGCCGAGCTCGCCAGGCTGATCCAGTCGAGACAGGTCTCGCCGGTCGAGGCCACCGAAGCCTACCTGGAGCGCATCGGACGCATAGACGGGCGCCTGAACTCCTACATCACCGTCTGCCACAACGAGGCCCGGCAGGCGGCGCAGGAGGCGGAGCGGGCCATCGCCGCCGGGCAGTACCGGGGGCCGTTGCACGGTGTCCCGGTGGCGGTGAAGGACCAGTTCGACACAGCCGGCATCCGCACCACCTACGGCTCGGCGCTGGAATGGGATCGCGTGCCGGACCAGGATGCCGTAGTGGTTGCGAAGCTGAAGGAAGCCGGGGCCGTCCTGCTGGGCAAGCTGAACCTGTCAGAGTTCGCGCTGGGTGAGAGCTTTCACCATCCGGGAGGTCAGCCTCGAAACCCATGGGACCTGTCGCGGAACCCCGGCATCTCCAGCAGTGGCTCGGCGGCGGCAACGGCGGCGTTCCTGTGCGCCTCGGCCCTGGCAGAGGACACCGGCGGCTCAACGCGAATCCCGGCGGCGTGGAGCGGGCTGACCGGCCTGCGTCCCACTTGGGGCAGGGTAAGCAGGCGCGGGGTGGCGGGCGTGTCTTGGTCGATGGACACCGTCGGCCCCATCTCGCGCTCCGCCGAGGACTGCGCCCTCACCTTCCAGGCCATCGCGGGCCACGACCCGCAGGACCCCTACTCATGGAACTCGCCCGTTCCCGATTACTTGCAGGAAATTCAGGGCGGCGTCGACGGGCTGCGCGTCGGCGTGCTGCGGGAGAAGGTCGCCGCGGGCGGACTGGAGCCGCAGGTGCAACAGATCATCGAGTCGGCCGTCGCGCAACTGGGGGAATTGGGGGCCACGGTGCAGGAGGTTTCCATCCCAATCGTGGAGAACGCAGGCGCTGTCTCCAAGTGCATCACCGACATGGATGGGGCGGCGGTGCATTACGAACGCTTGAAGACCAGGGTCGCCGAGTACGACCACAACACGCGGGTGCGGCTGCTGACCGCCATACTCACCCCGGCGCAGGCCTACTACAAGGCGCAAAAGGTGCGGACACTGATTCGCCAAGCGGTGCTGGAGGCGTTGGAGGGAGTGGACGTTATCGTGCTGCCCACATCGCCGACCGTGGCCCCGCTACTGCCGGATGAGGCGGGCATCAAGAGCCAGGAGGACGCCCGCAGCCGAATTGCCGGAGTGCGCAATTTCACCGGGGCCTTCAATGCGGCGGGGGTTCCGGCCCTGTCCATTCCCTGCGGCTTCTCATCCCCGTCCGGATCGGGAGGCAACCTGCCGCTGTCGCTGCAAATCGTGGGCAAGCCGATGGCCGACGGGCTGCTGATGCGAGTGGCCCACGCCTACCAGCAGGTAACGGACTGGCACCTGCGGAGGCCGCCGTTGGAGGTTTAAGGAGTCTGCTCAAATAGACTTCCTATGTCCCGGCTGCTGTGGACGACATTTGCTATTTCAATTTGGCCTTCCACCGGAATATAGAGGATGATGTATGCAGGGTCTGTAGAAATGAAGCTCCGAATCCTCTGGCCATACTCGGGACGCTCCCTTCCCAAGTGCGGGAATCGGCTAACAGTTCAAATCTGGAATGCAGACTGACAATCTGCTGGTCTGCAAATTGCTCGCCGCAGCCTGTCGTAATGCCTCCATATACCTTCGAGATCTCTATATGCGGTTTGCAATAGGAAATAGGCAGCCATCAGCCGATTAACGCCTCTTTCTTCGTAGCCTCGCGGTCCCTTCGCTCCCTGCCCTTCTTTTTTATATCCGCGACTAATTGAGCCGCAGTTTCATATTTTGTATGACGGCCATTCCGCAAATCATCTACGCCTTCCATCACCTTTGCGCGGATGTCGGCCAGTTCCTTTTCAATCGCCGGGTCAGTGTCGGCCAAGTCGCGCTCTTCCAGAAGCCCCAGTGCTCGGGCCATCACGTCGTCAGCCGATGGGTAGCGTCCCGAATCCACCAACTGCCTGATGTGGGCCAAATATTTTTCGCTAATCTTGATTTCCATCGCTCGCCTCTCCTTAGCAACCCAAGCATAACCACACACCTACACCCCTGCAAGCTGGTTCGATCCCTTGCGCCCCTGCATACAATAGCCCAAAATCACCGCAGTCTTCGTTGGGGAGCATGGGATTATGGACAGTCTGATTGCCCACGCGCTGGACACCGCGTCAGTACGCGGTGCGACTTACGCCGACGCGCGAATGGTAGAAACGGCGCAGGAGCGCTACTCGGTGCGCAGCGGCGTGGTGGATGTTATCAGTTCCGACGAGTCGCTGGGTATGGGCGTGCGTGTGGTGGTGGACGGAGCTTGGGGGTTCGCTTCCACCAACACCTTGACGCCGGAAGCCGTTGACCGCGCTGCCGCTCTGGCCGTGGAAATTGCCAAAGCGTCTGCAACCTCGGGAGGGCCAAAGGTCGAGTTGGGACAGCCGGTGACCAGCCGGGGCGTCTACGTTACGCCGGTCGAAATTGACCCGTTCAGCGTCGCGCCCGAGGAAAAGCTGGCCCTGCTATTGGAGGCCGACGAACGAATGGGGCGCGTGGAGGGCATCTCGGCGCGCACAAGCAACCTGATCTTCATCTGCGAGCGCAAGACCTTCGCCAACAGCGAGGGCGCGGATGTGGAGCAGACCATCTACGAGGCAGGCGGGGGCATCCAAGCCACAGCCGTGGGCAACGGCGAGGTGCAGCGACGCTCCTATCCCCAGGCCATGGGCCGACAGCAGGGATGCAGCGGATGGGAGTACGTCCGCGACTTCGACCTGACGGGCAACGCGGAGCGGGTCGCCAGCGAAGCCGTGGCCCTGCTCACCGCCGACCGATGCCCGGCGGACATTACCACCACCGTCATCATCGGCGGCTCCCAGGTGGGCCTGCAGATCCACGAGTCCTGCGGCCACGCCATTGAGCTCGACCGCGTGCTGGGCTCCGAGGCCGCCTACGCCGGAACGTCGTTCCTGACCACGGAAAAACTCCGGGACTTCCGTTACGGCTCCGAGCAGGTGAACATCACCGCCGACAGCATACGTCTGCCGGGACTGGGCTCCTTCGGCTGGGACGACGAGGGGGTGCCGGCGCAGTCGACTCCGGTCGTCGAAGCAGGCCGGTTCGTCGGATACCTGATGTCGAGGGAGACCGCCGCCACGCTGGGACAGCAGTCCAACGGCACCATGCGGGCGTCATCGTGGAACCGGCTGCCGCTGATTCGCATGACCAACGTCAGCCTGGAGCCCGGCGGATGGGAATTGGACGACCTGATTGCCGACACGGATGACGGGATTTTCGTGGACATGAACCGCTCTTGGTCCATCGACGACCGGCGCTACAACTTCCAGTTCGGCACCGAGGTGGGCTACGAAATCAAGAAGGGCAAGCTGGGGCGGCTGTTGCGCAACTGTACGTACACAGGCATCACACCGGAGTTCTGGAACTCGTGCGACGCCGTATGCAACGCCAACCACTGGACCATGTGGGGGACGCCCAACTGCGGCAAGGGGCAGCCGGGCCAGCTCGGCCACACCGGTCACGGTGCCGCCCCGGCCCGCTTCCGCAACGTGCGCGTGGGGGTGATGCGATGACCGGCACGACTCGAATTCCCCTCTCCCTCTGTGAGAGGGTCGTATGGTGAGGGGGATATTGCCATGATTGGAGAAGACACGGCCATTGCCCTGTTGGAGCGCGCCCTCTCCCTTTCCACGGCGCAGCAGACCGACGTATATCTGAGCAGCCAAGACCTGGGGTTGACCCGGTTCGCGGGCAACGCCATCCATCAGAATGTTTCCCACAGCAACGTCACCTTGAACATCCGGGCCGTCGAGGGGCAGCGACTGGGACGGGCCACCACCAACGACCTGTCGGACGACGGCATTCGCAAGGCAATGGAAGCAGCGCGGCACAACGCTCTGCTTATGCCCGAAGACCCCGCGTTCCCCGGCCTGCCGGAGCCGCAGCCCGCGCCGCGAGTGGCGAGTTGGGACGAATCGGCCGCCGCCTGCTCCCCCCTGACGCGGGCACAGATGGTCGGAGAGGTCTGTCGGCAAGGAGCCGCCGAGGGCCTCGACACCGCCGGGGCCTGCCGTACCGGAGTGCAGGAGATCGCCGTGGTGAGCAGCCGGGGCGTCCGCGCCTACCACGCCGGGACCTTCGCCGGGCTGATCATAACCACCCGCAGCGACACGTCGGCGGGCTGGGCCAAGGGCGGCTCGTGGCGGCTGGACGGCATCGACTTCCCAGCCTTGGCCCGTGAGGCGGTGGACAAGGCGGTGAGAAGCCGCGACCCACAGCCAATAACGCCCGGAGAATACACGGTGGTGCTGGACCACTACGCCGTGGACGACATCCTGGAGGCGCTGTCCCTCTACGGCATGGGAGCGCAGGCGGTGCAGGAAGGCCGCAGCTGGATGTGCGGGCTGGAAGGCACCCTGGCGATGAGCCAACCGGTGTCCATCTGGGACGACGGCGCGTCGCTGGACGGCTGGCCCATGCCCTTCGACGTGGAGGGCGTGCCACGCCGCCGGATTGAGCTGGTCGAGAACGGCTTGATCACCGGGCCGGTGCATAACACCTACACCGCGGCCCATGACGGCGTAGCCTCCACCGGCCACCAGGTTTACTTCACAGGACCACCCATCGCGTCCAACCTGTTCATGCGGCCCGGCGACAAATCGGTTGAGGAGCTGATCGCCTCCACGGAGCGGGGGCTGTACATCACTCGCTTCTTCTACACCCGCCTGTCCCACAACAGGGGCTGCGTGATGACCGGCATGACCCGCGACGGCACGTTCCTGATCGAGAATGGCGAGCTGCGCCACCCGGTCAAGGACCTGCGCTTCACCCAGTCCTACGTGGATGCGCTCAACAGCGTGGAAGGCGTGGGCGATGAGGCCAAGCTGGTGCTGAACGAGGTCGGCTTCGCCACCCGCGTCCCAGCCCTGAAGCTCGCCAGTTTCAACTTCACGGGGGTAACGGTGTAGAATCGAAGCGGTGATATGGTCTTGAACCGATTCGCCAACAGAGACACCGAGATGGCCTTTCAAGGCCGATATGTCCGATGGCTTCCCCCCGGCATGCCGACGGGCAAAGGTGAGTCTCCGGCGCGTGGCTCTGGCGCCTTCCCTGGGAGATCTGCGATTCCCGCCTTCCTACCGACTGGAAGTTCTGCGGGGCGACCGGGAAGGGTAGCATAGCATCCGCATCAACGATCAATGGCGGGTGTGCTTCACTTGGACTACGTCGGGCGCTATGGAAATCGAACTTACCGACTACCATTAGATGAGGAACGCGCTATGACTGACCCTGAAACCCTTATTCCCGAAGGTCTGTACCAAGAAGATTTAGAGCCTATACCCCCCATTCATCCTGGCGAAGATTTGGCGGAAATCATCGGAGAGCTTGAGATTAGCCCGGAGCGGCTTGCGAAAACCATCGGGATATCTACAAACACCATCAACGCAATTCTCGAAGGCAATCATCCCATTACCGGCGACATAGCGATGCGCCTCGCCAAGGCTTTCTATATGTCGCCGGAGTTCTGGCTGAACCTGCAGAAGTTGTACGAACTGGAATCGGCCAAAATCTCCACCGATACCGGCTTCATCGTCCCGTTAGTTCCTGCCCCCAATGACGCAATGCTGCGGGCTCCCGTCGCCAAATTCGTCAACCTCTGAACTCTGCCACCGTGTTGGCGCCACGCATCAACGGACTTCAGCCCCCGCCGCCTGCTTCCACCTCAGACAGGAATTGCAGCACCCGCTTGGCGTACTTTTCCGGCTCGTCGGAGTGGGGTTTGCACTCGCCCCACTGGCTGTTGGGAACATTCCGGTGGGCCATCTCGGCCACCGCCCTCGGGTGAACGTCGTTGTAGCCGGGCATGATAATGGTGGGAACGCTGATGCTGTTCAGCATCTCTTTGGTGCTGCCCAGCGTGGGGAACCGCCCGCCGAAAATGGCGTAGATGGTGTCCCGCATCACTTGGATGAACTCGTCGGTATCCATCGCCTCCAGGTCTTTTCGATAGGCGGCGTCGGTCTGGGCGATCTCCGGGCTGAAGGGGGCGAAGCGGTCGTCGGCGTCGAAGGCGTCGATCACTGCCGAAACACCGTCGGCTGCCGCTATCTCCATGCTCTTGAACAGCTTGGAGGTCAGGTAGCCGTCGCAAATGACCCCGCCTGCGATGTTAGAAGGGAAAATGGCCCGCACGCGCTCGGGCCGGCGGTGGGCACAGCCGAAGGAGATGGCCGCGCCGAAGGACCCTCCGCCGAGGTAACACTGCTCGATCCCCAAGGAGTCCATCAGCCCGAACACATCGTCGCACACCATGTCCCAAGTCTGCACCACCAGTGGGCCGCGGGACTGGCCGCCAAACCGACGGTCATACACGATCACCCGGTGCTCCTGCGACAGGGCCTCCACCACCGGGTCATAGCTGCTGGCCACCCCTTGGAGGCCACCCGGGGACAGGATGATCGGCGGGCCACTCCCGGCCTCTATGTAATTAAGCTCCGCTCCGTTGACTTTCGCTGTTGCCATAGTCCGGCCTCCTGCGCCCGTTGGGCGGTTGGTTGTTGGTTGTTGGGGATTATAGGGACATGGACACGTATCGGCAAAGGTTGACCCAGTTGCAAGGCAATTCTACGATGCCGGAATCATCCGGCGGGAGTAGGGGGCAGAATTGTGGCAAGCGAACATTACGCTAAAGTGGTCCGAGACGCGGAGCAGACGCTCCGTGAGTTTCTGAGCACTTTCGAGTCCATCCAAGAAAATATGCGCGTGGAGCGGCTGGGCGAGTTTCAGGCGCAGTTGAGCGGACAGGCGCCCGATGGCTTCGCGGACTTGACCGACACGCTGTCGCAGGTGGAGCCTCCAGAGGCCCTGAGCGGCTTTCACAACGCATTCATCGCGGGCATCAGGCATTGCGGCAATGCCCGCCAGGCCTTTCTCAGCGCCAATGAGCAAAACTACTCGTTGATGGGCATGGATGTTCGGCGGTCGCTCTGCCGCGGGCTGCACGTCCTGTACGGCATCCGGTCGCACACACCGGCGCTGGCAGGTTACTGGCTGCTGCCCGATGCGATGTTGGAGCGGAATGTGCTGGAGCGTGATGCGCTGGAAACTCCCTCCCCGGACGCTGATGCTCCCGTCGGGGTAATGCACCGCAGGCGGGGTGCTCCGCTGGCCGACTATTCACTGTATGTGCCAGAGAGCTACACCCCACACCGGAACTGGCCGCTGATTGTCTGCTTGCACGGGGCCTACGGGCGCGGCGATCATTTCATCTGGTCTTGGCTGCGTCCCGCCAAGAGCCGGGGCTATATGTTGCTGGCTCCCAAGTCCATCGACGTCACTTGGTCCATATTGCGCCCTGAGCTAGACGTTGAGTCGGTGGCGGCCATGCTGGAGGAGGTGTGCGGTGAGTATGCGGTGGACCGCAGCCGGGTACACCTGTCGGGCCTGTCCGACGGCGGCACATTCACCTACCTGCTGGGGCTGAGCCGCCCGGAGATGTTCGCTGGCATCGCGCCCATCGCCGGCGACTTCCATGGGATGCTGGACGATATGCTTCGCCGCAAGCAGGGGCAGAACCTGCCCATCCACATCGTTCACGGCGCGCAGGACCACATCTTCCCGGTGCAGACGATACGCAGCGGCCATGCCCTGCTGACCCGCTTGGGGTACAACGCCCGCTACGAGGAGCTGCCCGACTGGGGCCACTCCTATTGCTCGGGCGTCAACGAGCGGCTGGTGATGCCGTGGTTCGAGAGTTTGGGGACACCCTGACCCTCTTCTCAGATAATGAGGGAATTTTGACAGACCTTTGCCCTGCTGGTTAAATTCAATCCACCCAAACAGACATTGAGACAGGTGAGCTATGAAAGCAGCAGTGTTGCGGGAAGTTAACCGCCCCTTGGAAGTCGAAGATGTGGACATCGCGTCGCCCGGCCCTCGTGAGGTGCTGATACGCACCGGGGCCACCGGCGTCTGCCACAGCGACCTGCATTTCGTCGAAGGGTTGTACTCGACTCCAATGCCAATCATTATGGGCCACGAGGCCGCCGGGACCATCGAGGCGGTGGGTGAACTGGTGGACTACGTCAAGCCCGGAGACCGGGTCATCTGTTGCCTGTCGGTCTTCTGTGGCACCTGCGAGCGGTGTACCGAGGGCCGCATGGTGCTGTGCTCCCGCGCCGGCCTGAACCGCACTCCCAACCAGACGCCGCGCCTCAGCCAGGGCGGCGAGGAAGTCAACCAGTTCGCCAACCTGTCGTCCTTCGCCGAGCAGATGCTGGTGCACGAGAACGCGGTGGTAAAGATCGAACGCGACGTGCCCTTCGAGCAGTTGGCGCTCATCGGCTGCGGCGCCACCACCGGCTTGGGTGCGGCGCTGAACACCGCCGCCGTGCGTCCCGGCAGCACCGTGGCGGTCATCGGCTGCGGCGGCGTGGGCCTCAACGCCATCCAGGGTGCGGTGCTGGCTGGCGCACTGCGCATCATCGCCATCGACGCGGTGGAGACCAAGCTGACCCTCGCCCAAGAGTTCGGCGCGACCGAGGTCATCGACGCCTCTGGCGGCGATGTGGTGAGCAAGGTGCGCGACCTGACCAATGGCGGAGTGGACTATTCCTTCGAGGCCATCGGCAAGAAGGAGACCGCCGAGCAGGCCTTCCACATGCTGCGGGCCGGCGGCACCGCCACCATCATCGGAATGATCCCGCAGGGCACCAAGATCGAGCTGGACGGCCCGTCGTTCCTGCGCGAGCGGCGCATCCAAGGCAGCAGCATGGGCTCCAATCACTTCCGCACCGATATGCCGCAATACGTGGAATTCTACCTGCAAGGCCGCCTGAAGCTGGACGAGCTGGTAAGCCGCCGACTGAACTTGGAAGACATCAACGACGCCTTCCAATACATGAAGGAGGGCAGCGTAGCCCGCAGCGTGATTACGTTCTAGGGATTGAAGGGCATCAAGCAGGCTGATTCGCAAAAAGTAATCCGCGGAGTGGCCGGACAACGCCCATCCCGCTATCGGGACGGGCGCCGGACATAGCCGCGGATTTTCTCATGGGCATGGCCTCCGCCGATCAACGGAGCACCACCACAATCGTGGTATTGAGGGGCAGATACCATGTCAACCCTGTGCATCGGTTTCCAGAGGCTGAGTACCCGGTTGGTACGCGGTTGGTGTCTGCCAAGAGGCGGGAGGCCATGTCAGAGGAGTGCCACGAGACGGCAACGGGCTAGGAGAAGGACACGGATATTTCTGGCGCTCTCACCCGCCTGGAGGGTTCCGTTTGCTTATAGGTGATGGCCCATGATAGCATCCCCCCGCTAGAGTTACCTACATCTGGAATCACGCCTTGTAGAGCGCCCGCTATGGCATTGGGGAAAGCCCATGCCCCCTGCGGCGCTCTTTTTGGATGGGTAACTCTAGCAAGCTGCCTCAATCCTACGCAGCAGGGGGTGCCCATCATGATTTCTGGACTTCTTTCCATCCGCCACTATGCGGCTCTTCAATGGCTATTCGTCTGCACCGTGATAGTTTGGGTCGGGGCTTGCGACGCCATCGGCATTGGAGGCCAGTGCCATGATCGGAAGACAGGCGAAGTGCTGAAGGAAGTGGAGGATGCCAACGGCAAGCTGTGGCCGGTCAAGAAGCACCCGGATGCAGTCCTATATGCCGGGCAGGAATTGGAATTCTGTGGGGTATCGGTCGAAGCGGCAACGGAAAGGGAAGACCGACAGTTTTTCGCCAAGCGTTACGTGTTTCATCCAGGCACGAGCGAGCTGATTGAGGTTGGCAGTCCGTCCAAAGGAATGCGGACACTGGAGGATTACGAATGGTACTAGTCGCAGTATGGCGCCAATGGGGCTACGTGCTATAGTGTAGGCACACATAAAATGACGAATCCCCGGCGGTGTTAACAGCACCGTTCATCCGGGGGTCGTCAAAGAACGTTGGGGAAAGTCCAGAACAATTTGACTTTACTCTCCCAAGTTAGAGTTTGTCAAACGGACTTCCTCCCCGACGGGAGGAGGGACGATGTTCTGGGAATTCACCCAATGGTTGAGCCTGTTCCAACTTGTATGGTCGATAACGAGCTTTGGCTACCGCAAAGGGATTGCAATCTATGGGGGATGGACTCGTCAGACGACAATCAACCTGAAGATTGCCGGATATGTTGGGGTGATAATTCTAATCCCGGTACTGCTAACAGCGGCATTTACGATTTCGCAGTGGCTTCCTCCAGTGTTGCATCTCTTTGCGTGAGGCGCGGACATGGCTGAATTTGTAAAGACGCAGACTTACAGAATCCATTGCCCCGTCTGCGATTCCGAGAAGGTGGTCAAGGACGGCACACAGCGGGGTCAGCAGCGGTATCGTTGCAAGGGCTGCCAGAAGAAGTTTCGCGCCAACGGCAAGGCCACGGGGCGCCGGATGGACGCGGAGATGATGGGGTCTGCGATCCGCGACTTCTACACTGGGAAAAGCTACAAGCAGATTGCCGAGGGGCTGAAGGAAGAATACGACATTCCCGAACCCTCTAAGTCCACCATCTACGAATGGGTGAGGGATTACACCGATGACGCCGCCCAGGAACTGGCAAACCATAAGGCGCAGACCGGCGACCACTGGGTAGCCGATGAAATGATGGTGAGGGTTGGCGGTGAAAAGGCTTGGCTCTGGAACGTGATGGACGGCAAGACCCGCTACATCCTCGCTACGCACCTCTCCAAGCAACGGGACGCCAGAGCCGCCAAGACCGTGATGAGGAAAGCCCTTGCATCGGCGGACAAGCCGCCCGACTCCTTCTTCAGCGACAAACTCCGCTCGTACCTGCCAGCCCTGAAGGAAGTCCTGCCCGGCGCGAAGCACTACCAATCTGAGGGGCTGGCCGCGGACATCAACAACAACCTGTCGGAGCGGTTGCAGGGAACCTTCAGGGACCGAGAGAGGACCCTGCGCGGGATGGAAGCATCAAGACCGGGCAACGCTACCTGGACGGCTGGGTGATTACCTACAACAACTTCCGTGGACACGAAAGCCTGCGGAACCAGACACCGGCGTTTCGGGCCAAGGTCAAACCGCCGTTCAAGGAATGGGCCGACGTGGTAAAAGAGGACGCCGTGTCTCCGCAACTTGTGTCGGAGGCACGGCTGGCAAGTGTGCCGCAGTTAAAGTCAGATGCGAAGCCCGAACCGCCGAAGCGGGAACCAGCACGGCGGTCGAAAGCGGAATCGGTTAGCAGGACGCCGCGCCCTGCGAAAGTGCAAACGACGGCACGACCCGTCAAGACTACGGCGAAGGCGAAGGGGCGGTCGGCCAAGCAACATCCACTGTACAAGTTGCGCCAGCGTGTGAGACGTGCGCAGAAGGGGCGGCGGTGATGGAGTGCCCAATTTTGTGGCCCCTGATCGCAGGATTGATAGCATTCTTCATAGCAGCGGGCGTGAGCTTCATTTCATATTCGATAGCAGCTTATACATGGCGACGATACCGAAACCTACAGCGGTTGCACCAGCTATGCCACTCCACACCAATCCTTGACCATGAGCATCATCATCCGCAGCCCGTCCATCAACCACCCCAGAACAGAGGTACCACATGATGAGAAATAGCACACCTGACAATGCAAGGTAACTGAATCCACTTGCGATTTTGTTGCCGACCCATTCGGCGTACACCGTTAAACCAAAGGCTACAAGAGCAAGAAGGGAGGCCATCCTTAGCAGCATCGTCGCCCTCCTGTTCATGAAAGCAACATCCTAGCAGGGGCCATCACCTATAAGCAAACGGAACCGCCTGGAGACTTGATCTGGGCTTCGTCAATCGCGCCAAGCAGGAGGGGCAAAACCGGGCTCGAACCTGAATGCTTCATAGCGGCCAGCAGTTCATAGCGGACCCCAAATAAATCAGTCCGTATTCGTTCTCCCATCTCGCTGGAAATTTTGGTTTCGGGATCATATTTTTCGGCCCAGCCGATTACCGCCAGCAAGACCGGGAGCAGATCTCTTCCCTTATCGGTCAGATCGTATAAGACTTGGCGCCCGTTGGCTGGGTCCTTTTGCCGACTGATGATTTGCTGTGCTTCCAAGCGACTCAGCCGGTCGGACAGCACGTTGGTCGCAATGCCCTCGCTGGCATTGAGGAAGTCCTGAAAACGAGTAGACCCGCGAAACATCATGTCGCGGATTATCAACAGGGACCAGCGGTCCCCGAATACACCCACCCCATACCGAATTGGGCATTGATTCGGCTCGTAAATCATGTGCCTAAACTAAAGCCAAGGTGAAATGTACATATCGCTAGACCGCACTATCGATGCCCACCCAGTTGGGGCCTAAAGGTGATATGAGGTGCCGTGGAGTGCTTGCGGTCATCGTCAATCTCCCCAAAATGCACATCCCACCTTGGTATTGGTTTAGCATACCGATCTTGACCGAGGAAATGTTCACCCGCAGGGCACTGGTTGGCGGAGTGGTTGGCTTCGCTGGCATCGTCCTGCTGATGGGCCCGTCGGTGGTGGCCAACGCCAGCGACCAGATTTTGGGCATCGCCACCACCTTTCTTGGCCCGTTAAGCCACACGTTGACTTCGGCCATAAGCGTCCCGGCAGCCGCCCTGTTGGCGGACTGGGGAGGCTGGCGGTTCACCTTCCTGCTGTCGGGCCTGCTGATGGCGGCAGGGTTCCTTACGAATTGGTTCCTGTTTCCCCGGGACAACCAGGAGCGAGTTCGCGACCTGGTAATCTTCTCCAGGTACCGGGCGCTGATTTCCACGAATTTCTTCCGTGTTGCCCTGCCCGTGAATCTAACCCAGCGGTTGGCTTACTGGGCATTGGTCAGCTTTTTCGCTGCCTACGTGATAAACACCTATGAGGTGAGCGTGGGATTCGTGGCCCTGCCGTTGGCGATAACCGCGATCGGGCAGGTGATCGGCAGTTATGCCGCGGGGTTCATGACAGGCAGATATCGCGCCATACTCATCGCCTCCACGACAGTCGTCGGCGGATTCTGCGGATTCCTGTTCTTCACTGTCGACTTCGAACTCTGGTTTGGGGTTGCATTGGCAACGGTGGGATCAGGCCTGCTGAGTGTTACATTCCCCGCGCTGGTCGTCGGCAGCACCGAATACTCGGGGGAGTCCAAGGCTACCGGCGTCGGTCTCATGGGCCTGAGCAACCAGTCCGGAGGGGTGCTGGGGGCTGGTCTCGCCGGGGCTCTGCTCGCGTACACGGGCTACGTCGGGATCGGCTACCTGTGCCTGATCCTGACCATCGCAAGCGCGCTGATCGCGACCCTGTTCCGCAGGCAGTTGGGCCTGCGCAGCGAATGAACCGCCGCGACGTAAATGCTATGTGTGATGCTGACGACTTCCTCATCGGTTTCGACCGCTTATTGTCTGGGACATTGACCGGCTACATAGACTGAGAAAGGACGGAACTGACATTGGCACCCACGCCGGAAAAGGAATAAACGGAATCGCTACGCAAACCGCACAAACCCAAGTCTAAGAGGTAAACAAGGCCTGGTTTTACTTCCTGCTCTGTTTCGCCGTTTTTGGCACTATGACCGGTGTTTTGATGGTCCCGGTGCTCCTTGTTGAGATCGCCACCGACCTTGGCGTTTCAGTGGCGGTCGCTGGGCAACTGGCCACGGCAACCTTTGCTGCATGGGCGGTTTCCATTGTCGCCGTGGGGCCACTGGCCGATTCCATTGGCCGCCGTCCATTAGGCTCTTGCCGGAGTATCCTCTCGTGGTGGCGTCCCTCCTTGGGTCTGCATTCGCGCCCAATATCGAAGTATTGATGGCCCTCAGAGTGTTGGCCGGCCTCGGAGGGGGAGCCATTGCGCCAACATCGATTGGCGTGATTTCCGATGTCATCTCCCCGGCCAAGAGGGCCCAGGCTATCGGCGGTCTTGCTTCCACCATCGTGTTGACTTCGGCCATCAGCATCCCCTTGATGGCCCTGTTCGCGGACTGGTGGGGCTGGCGGTTCACCTTCGTGCTGGCGGGCTTGTTCCTGGGGACGGCGCTTCTCTTGAACTGGGTCTGGTATCCACGGGACAGGAAGGAGCGTCTTCGCAACTTTGTGTTTTTTGCCAGGTATGGGTCATTGCTTTCCATGAATTTCTTCCGCCTGGCCGTTACGGTGAACATCGCCCAGCGCGTGGCATACTGGAGTTTGCTCAGCTTCTTCGCCGCCTACTTGATACAAGCCTACGATGTGAGCCAAGGGTTCGTTGCCATTCCGCTGGTAATATCTGCAATAGGACAGGTGATAGGAAGCTACGTCTCGGGATTGGTGGCAACGAAAAGCTACCGCGTCGCGTTCATAGTCGTCACCACAGCCGCAGGGGGAGTCTGCGTGCTCCTTTTCTTTGCTGTTGATTTAGGCCTCTGGACTGCGTTTGCGGTGGCTACGGTGGGAGCGGGCTTATTGAGCACTATGACCCCTGTGCTGCTGGCCGCCAGCACGGAGTATTCAGGAGAATCCAAGGCCACGGGAGCCAGTCTTATCGGTTTCAGTAACCAGAGCGGCGGGGTGATTGGGGCCGGGCTTTCCGGCGTGCTGCTGGCCAGCGCGGGCTACGAGGGGATTGGCTACCTGTGTGCCGCATTTGCGATCGGCAGCGCGCTGATGGCGTGCGTATTCGCAAGGCAGCTCCGCAGGGGTAGCGGCTGAACAGATGGGGATCTAAAGCGTTGGGAGCGGGATTTTGTAATCATGTCGAATCTTGGCGGCAGCCTGATGACCCGGAACATCAGGTATCGCTAGATACAGCCGTACCTGAACGGGAGTAAACGACATCACTACCCAAACAGCACAGGCGAAGGGCAAAGAGGTCAACAAGGCCTGGTTTTACTTCGTGCTCTCTCTCGCCATCCTCAGCACTCAAACCGCGATTTTGATGGTTCCGGCGCTCCTTGTAGAAATCGCGACGGACCTTGACGTTTCCGTGGCGGTCGCCGGGCAACTGAACACGGCAACCTTCGCGGCATTGGCGGTTTCCATTGTCGCTGTGGGGCCGCTGGCCGATTCCTTCGGCCGCCGTCCTGTGGCTCTTGCCGGAGTGTTTATGGTGCTGGTGTCGGTAATTGGGTCGGCTTTCGCGCCCAATATCGAAGTATTCATGGCGCTCAGGGTGCTGGGAGGCCTGGGAGGGGGAACGATTCCGCCGACATCGGTAGGGGTGGTGTCCGACGTCATCTCCTCGGCCAGACGACCGCAGGCTGTCGGCGGCATAATGGGCACCGTCGTGTTGACTTCGGCCCTCACCATCCCGTTAGTGGCCCTGTTCGCGGACTGGTGGGGCTGGCGTTTCAGCTTCCTGCTGGCGGGCTTCCTGTTGGCGGCGGCGTTTCTCTTGAACTGGGTCTGGTATCCCCGGGACAGCCGGGAGCGTGTTCGCGACCTGGTGTTCTTTTCCAGGTATTGGTCGCTGCTTTCCCTGAATTTCTTCCGGGTGGCCGTGGCGCTGCTTTTGACCCAGCGCCTGGCCTACTGGGGTGTGGTCAGCTTTTTAGCCGCCCATTTGATACAAGCCTACGACCTGAGCCTGGAGTTCGTGGCCCTGCCGCTGCTGATATCCGCTATCGGGCAGGTGGTGGGTACCTACGCTGCGGGGTTTGTGGCGGGGAAAAGTTATCGCGTGGTGCTCATAGTGGTCACCACAGCCGCGGGGGGAGTCTGCGGGTTCCTGTTCTTCGCAGTCGATTTTGGCCTCTGGCCTGCGGTGGCGCTGGCCACGGCGGGAACGGGCCTGTTGAGCATACTGGCCCCGGTGATGGTAGCCGCCACCACGGAGTATTCGGGGGAATCAAAGGCCACCGGCGCCAGCGCTATCGGAGTCGCTAACTTCGTGGGCGGAATGCTTGGAGCCGGGCTCGCCGGCGCACTGCTGGGGATAACGGGCTACCCAGGGATTGGCTACCTGTGCCTCGGCCTCACCATCGGCAGCGCGCTGATAGCGAGCGTGTTCGCCAAGCAGTTGCGCGTGGGCAGCGGCTGAACCATCGAGGCGGGAGCCGGGATTCACAGCCGCATCGAATCTAAATGACGGCCAATTTGACTTCGTCGCTTGCCCAACAGTCAGCGGTCAGCGGTCAGCGGTCATGAGTGGCCATACTCTCCAGCACACTCCAGTACGAATTCTCCACTGGCCCGGCAACGGCATGCAGGCCGGAAAGAGGTGTAGACCTCACCGGCGGGCGGGTCCCAGAGAAGGGGCGGAATACGCTTACCTCATCGCAGATCACCTGCCTGACGATTGCTGGCGGATTTCCATTGATGGAAATGCTCAAGCTCAACGATTTTGGTTTTACTGCCTCAATCCCATCAGGAAAGACTGCTCATTTACGTTGCCATAATCCGTCGAAGGGTTCTTTATACTTGGCGCTATCAGTGTGCCAGAATCCTCGCCATCTTCCAGTGTGTGCTTGTCAGAATGGTGTGGCCCAGAATCGGCTATGGACCGCATTTTGATCTGACGTTCTTGCAATCGCCTCTCTATGACTCCCTGTGCCGCCGGGGAGTCGTCCATGCCGATGAAGCGGCGTCCCAAGCGTTCTGCCTCCAGCAGCGTGGAGCCACTACCGGCGTAGCAGTCCAGCACCGTATCGCCCGGCTCCGATGACGTGAGAATGATGCGCTCCAGCATCGCCGCGTTCTTCTGCGTCGGGTAGCTGGGGCGTTGCGGGTCTTTGTAAACCCAAACATCCTGCGGCAGCTTGCCCGACGACTGGTCGGCGTAGATTATTTTGCGTGGATTTCCAGTGCCGCTCCACGCAATCAGGCCAGCCGCGTCCAGTTCATCCAACTTGTCCGGATGATAGCGCCAGTGGCGGCCCGGCGGCGGCGGCAGCCCCCGCCAAGCGCCGCCGGTGGGGCCGTTGCGCGTCGTGCCCGGGGCGTGCAGCGGCGTTGTGGCGTATCGTCGGCCCTCGTCGTCCACCAGCGGATACCGGGATGCCGCGTCGTCGTCCGTCAGCGGCTCCTCCTGCGGATGCCACTTGATGTGATGAGGAGCCACTGAGTAGAAAAGGATCGTGTCTTTCACGTTGCCATAGGAATAGCGGGTGAAATTCTTGGGATTGCACTTGATTCGCGTGATGCTGTTGCGGAAGTTGCGTGCGCCAAAGACATCGTCCAGCAGCAGGCGCAGGCGATGCTCCATCTTCACATCGATGTGAACGTAGATCGAGCCATCGTCCGCCAGCACCTGCCGGATGGCCTCAAGGCGCAGCCGCAGTTGCTCAAGGTAATCGTCTCCCCGCACCGTATCGGCATAGGCCAGTGAGCCCGAGGCGCTGATGGTGTTGGCGCGGTCGGAGTCAATCAGGAACTCGTTGTTGGTGGCAAAGGGGGGATCGATGTATACGAGATCAACCTTGACGCCTGCCCCGGCAAGCTGAGCCAACCCATCCAGATTGTCCCCGGCGTGAAACAGGTGCTCCATTCAGGAAGCTCCCGGAGAAGAGTGAGAATTTGACATAATAATCACGCTTACGAAAAAAGCCCCCCTTTCGCGCCAGAGAAAGGAGGGCGGCGATTCGATCCACGCGGTGAAGCTTACGGGAAGAGCTGCTCGCCGGTCTCTGCGTCGGTCACGCTGATGGCAGCCATCGGGCACTGCTCGGCGGCCTCGAGGATGATCTCCTCGGTATCGCCGTCCACGTCTGCCGGAATGGCTTGGCGATCATCGTTGAGCGTGAGCGCCTTGGTGGCGATGGAGATGCACATCTGGTTGCCAACGCACAGGTTGTGGTCGACGGAGACGCCTATTTTCCTGGCCATGTCCTCCCCCAGAATTGCGGGATTCGGCTGCCCGGCAGCCGTGCAATTGTTACCTGACCACCCTCCGGCCAACCCGGACAAGGTGGCCGCATTCTAGCAGTGGCCCATACCCCGGTCAACCGCCATCCCCTCACATCACTACCGCCCCAGGCCACCGTCCCCCCCGCCCGCAGGCGCCGTTACCCCACGTGCTTGGCGGCCCCAGCAGGCCCGGCGCCGTCGCTCATCACTCCGCAGGTGCGGGCATACCCCGCGCTGACGCTGGCGAACTCCCCCTCCGGCGGCGTCGCTTCGCCCTGGTTGTCGTAGCCCCAGCAGGCCACGGCGCCGTCGCTCATCATTCCGCAGGTGCGGGCATACCCCGCGCTGACGCTGGCGAATTCCCCCTCCGGCGGCGTCGCTTCGCCCTGGTTGTCGTAGCCCCAGCAGGCCACGGCGCCGTCCATCATTACTCCGCAGGTATGGCCATACCCGGCGCTGACGGAGGTGTACTCGACTTTCGCTTTCCCGGCATCCCCCTGAACCTGGGCTCTTCCTCGTCGTCCCTGTCGTCCTCTGTCTCACTCGTCGAGCTGTCCCGGCTCGTCTCCCGCTCGGAACTTCCCCGTCGCGTCGTCTCTCGGTCCTCGCGTGAATCTGACGAAGTCCCCACCGCAGGCCGCCAGCGCACCCGCCAGCAGCAGCAAGACCGCCAAGAACAACACCGGCCCCACCAAGAGTCGGTTCACCCCAGAGAATCAAAAGCCCCTGCTCATGCCGTTAACCCTCCCATCGCGACGCAACAGTAAGCCTGAACCGCTGGATTTCATCAATATCAATAGTCTGTTCGCCCCAACGAGAGGATTTATGCGAACTATATTCACCGACCCGAACACCGTGTAACCAAACAGTCCAATCCCATCGCCACCCCCGGGCAGGCCCGGCCTGCCGAATACAGGGACCGCCGAGCCACTCCCGTAGGGGCGCACTGCCGTGCGCCCTGCTTCCCAAATTGCTGACAGCAGCCCCTTGCCAAGCCTCATGACAACTCTCTAGCATAGATTCAGTCGCTCCCAACCTACCCGGTGCTCCGGCAAAATTCCCCGGAATCTGGCGGTGACGGAATACCCAAAATGGTGGGTAATGGGTGGAAATGGGTGAAAATGACTGGGAAAACAAGATATCACCCCATCCATCCAATCTTAAGGAGGTAAAGCCAAACCCTTGAGCCAACTCAGAAATTGCGGCACGCCTTGCGCCGCAACACCTCAGCCGCCCTTGTTTGTGACGCGCGACGGATACGAAGCCACCAATAATATCGTGCTCCTGATGGAATGTGTAAAATGAGACAAACCAACGCAGGGAGCTATCTATGAAATACGACCACATCGTTGTCGGCGGCGGCACCGCTGGCTGCATCGTCGCCACCCGGCTGTCCGAAGACCCGAACCGCTCGGTGCTGCTGCTGGAGGCCGGCCCCGACTTCCCCGACTTCTCCCAACTGCCCGATATGCTCAAGCTGGGCTGGGGGTCGGTCAATCTCGAGGCCCGCGCTGCCGGTTCGCCCTACAACTGGTCCTTCACCGGCACCGCCACCTCCGAGCAGGACCCCATGCCCGTGCCGCGCGGCAAGGTGCTGGGCGGCTCCAGCGCCATCAACGGCCAGACCTTCATCCGCGGCGCACCCGAGGACTACGACACCTGGGCCTCCTGGGGCAACGAGGGCTGGTCCTACATCGACTGCCTGCCCTACTTCCGCAAGCTGGAGAACGACGCCGACTTCCACGACGATTTCCATGGCACCGATGGCCCGGTTCCCGTGCGGCATCACGCCCGCGAGACCTGGCCGCCGTCGCAGGAGGCGTTCTTCCAGGCCGCCGCCTCTGCCGGTTATCCCTATCATCCAGATGTGAACCATCCCGAGGCCACCGGTGTCAGCCTGCGTGCCGAGAACAATATAGACGGCGTGCGAATGAGCATGGCCCTGGCCTACATTGACTCGGTGCGCCACCGACTGAACCTCACCATCCGCGCCAACGTGCAAGCCCACCGCGTGGTGCTGGAAGGCAACCGCGCAGTCGGCATCGAAGTGGATAGCGGCGACGAGACCTTCGTGGTCGAGGGCGGCGAGATAATCCTCTGCGCTGGGGCGGTGGCCTCTCCGCAATTGCTGATGCTATCGGGGCTAGGACCCGCCGATCAGCTCGGGGCCCAGGGCATTCCCGTAGCGGTAGACCTGCCAGGCGTGGGCCAGAATATGCGCGATCACCCCAACGTGTCGGTGCGCTACCTGGTCAAGGACGACGTGCCCCAGGACCCCAACGGGATGCGCGCCCTGAGGCTGCGCTACACCGCCACTGGCTCGGACACGCCCAACGACATGATCCTGTCGCCCGCCTCCCTGAACACTGTGGTACGGGACGACAACCCGGCCCACACCGTCAACTGCGGCCTGTACCTGGCGGCGGGCAAGGGCGAGTTGCGGCTGGAGTCCGCCGACCCCAACGCGCATCCGAGCATGGACTACCGCTACCTGGAGGAGGACTGGGACCGCGAGCGGCTGCGTGAGGCCGTGCGACTCTGCGTGTCTTTCTTGCAGCACAGCGCCTACGAATCGGTTATCGAGGAGATAACCGCCCCCACCCCCGCCGACCTCGAATCCGACGAGGCCCTGGACGGCTGGCTCCGCCGCAACATCAGCACCTCCTACCACATCTCAGGCACCTGCAAGATGGGCACGTCCGATGACCCAATGGCCGTCGTAGACCAGCAACTCCGCGTTCGCGGCGTCTCCAACCTGCGAATAGCCGACGCCTCCATAATGCCCGACGTAGTCCGAGCCAACACCAACGTAACCACCATGATGATCGCCGAGCGAGTCTCCGACTTCATAAAGTCCGGCAACTGAACAATGTAGGGGCGGGTTTCAAACCCGCCCCTAAGGGGAGGGCCACACGTAGTTCACCCTCAAGTTGGGAAAGAAAGACACATCCAGGGAAGCTGCAAGGGTAAATGGAATGCCGAAGATCGAGGGGATACGGATTAAGAACTACCGCGTCTTGCGGGACATTACCCTCGGAAGGCTGTGGTATACACCTGACATTGCGCCATTGACTCCAATGACTGCCGTAATCGGGAAAAACGGGGTCGGCAAAAGTTCCCTGTTTGACGCATTCGGCTTTCTCGCCGACTGCCTCAAACTGGGAGTCGAGGAGGCTTGCGACGAACGCGGGCGCGGCGGATTCGACCGCATCCGCTCCCAAGGTAGCAACGATCCGATAATGTTCGAGGTTTGCTACCGAGGAGAAACCGAGACACAGCACTTTACCTACGAACTAGCTATAGATAGAGACGGAACTGGCCGACCTTGGGTGCTTTATGAACGCCTCTACCAGCAGCGCGAATTTCAGTCTTACTACTTTCTGGTACTGGGCAATGGAAGGGGAGTAGCATGGAAAGGGCAAGCGCAAGGTCAACAAATAAACGAGATCGCAGATGGAGGGATTAATGCAGATGTGCTGATTGCCATCCTTAGAGATGAAGGATCTGTTGTCTCAGAAAGCGGCGACGCAGCAGAAGTAGTCGAGTTTCAAGATCGGCGCAGGCTTGGCATAGCTACCCTCGGTGCACTGAAGCAGCACCCTAGAATCTCCGCATTCCGCGAGTTCGTTGAAGGCTGGTACCTGAGCTATTTCACCCCGGACGTTGCCCGCAGTCTGCCGATGGCTGGCCCCCAACGCCGCCTGAGCATCCACGGCGATAATCTGGGCAACGTCGTTCAGTACATGCAGCGGGAACGCCCGGATAAGTTCGACAGCATCCTACGCAAAATAGCCGGCAGGGTTCCTGGCATTGACAAGATTGACACGCAACGCACCGAAGACGGACGCCTGCTCCTCCGCTTCAACGACCGAGGCTTCGTAGACCCCTTCTACGCCCAGCAGATGTCCGACGGCACGCTCAAACTCTTCGCCTATCTGCTGCTGATGGCAGACCCCAATCCGCCGCCCTTCATCTGCATCGAAGAGCCGGAAAACGGCCTTTACCACAAGCTGCTGGAGGTTCTGGCAGCCGAGTTTCGCTCTCGTGCCACCGGGGCAAGAAACGCGCCCCAGATTTTCGTCACCACCCACCAGCCGTATTTTGTTGACGCGCTCACCCCCGAAGAAACATGGGTCCTTGAAAAGCAGGACGACGGCTTCGCCACCATCCGCCGAGCCAGCGACGACCCCATCGTGAAGGCAATGGCCGACGAAGGACTGCCCCTCGGCAGCCTCTGGTACAGCGACTACCTGGACCGAAGGCAAGACGATGAACTTTGAAGTTTTAGTCGAAGATAGGTCAGGAAGTATTCTGGTTGAGTCTACTTTAGAAAAGATACTTGGCAAAAACGGGGTTGCTCATTCTTGGAACATACATCGATTTAAAGGCATAGGGCACCTCCCCAGGAACCTGAACAAAGCATCCAACCCAAGAAGTCAGCTTCTCCTGAACAATCTGCCACATTTGTTGCGGGGATATGGGAGGCGCCCCCAGGGTTCCTTAGCAGTCATCGTGGTTGCGGACTCAGACAATAGAGATTGCATAGTGTTCAAGCTGGAGTTGCTCAGTGTGTTGAATTCCTGCAACCCACCTCCTACAACGCTATTTAGGATTGCAATTGAAGAAGGCGAGGCATGGCTGCTGGGAGACCACGCCGCAATTAAGTTGGCTTATCCCAACGCCAAAGATGCGGCCTTGAACAGTTACGTTCAGGACAGCGTTTGTGGTACTTGGGAAGTCTTGGCGGACGCCGTGCATCCTGGTGGGTCGAGTCCACTTAAAAGCGTAGGCTACCCAGTTGCTGGGATCGCGAAATGCGACTGGGCTAGAAAGATCGCCCCACACATGGAGATAGACCGTAACAAATCAAAGAGCTTCCAAGTCTTTCGAGACGGGGTAAGGAAATTAGCGGGCGCATAAATTGCCCAGACACTTAATGTAAAGAGAGCCTTTACACGTCCAACCCATAAAGCCGCGCGCAGTTGTCCCATAGAAACTTGCGCCTGGCCTCGTCCGTCAGCGGCAGCTCCATGAACCGGTCCACCGACTTCGGGTACTTGGAGTCCGCGTGGGGATAGTCGGTGGAGAACACCACGTTGTCCTCCAGCCCGTACCGCGACACGATCTCCGCCGGCTCCTCGTCGCACTCCACCGACAAGTAACATTGGCGCCGAAAATACCCGCTGGGCTCCATTTTCAAATCGGGGTGATCGTAAGACGCCGACATCTCGTAGTGCTCGTCCAGCCGCCACAGCAGCCACGGCGCCCACGAGCAGTTGCCCTCGAGGAAGGCCACGGTCAGCTCGGGGAATCTCTCCAGCACACCTCCGCCCACGATGTCCACGACCGCCAGCATCATCCCCATCGGGTGAGTGCAGGTGTGGTAGAGCATATGCGTGTCGAAGTTGTCACCCGGCTGCGGCAGGTTGACCCGACCACCCTCGTGGAAGCTCATTGGAACCCCGAGGTTCTGTATCTCGGCCCACAGCGGGTCGTAGTAGGGATCGTGCCAGTTGCGGCCACCAACAGGGTTGGGACGTACAAACAGGGTCTTGAACCCCAGCTCTTTCACAGCCCGGTGCGCCTCGGCCACGGCCCCCTCAATGTCCTGCGGCGGTATCATTCCCGCGCCGAACAGCCGCCCAGGACCGCCGCCGCAGAATTCGGCCAGCCAGTCGTTGTAGGCCCGCGAGATCGAGGTGGCCAGCGACGGATCAAGGTCGCTGTCGCCCAGCGTGAACAGGCCGCGGCTGGGGAACAGCACGGCAACGTCGATTCCCTCGTTGTCCATGGCCGCAACCTGCGATGCGCTGTCCCAGCCCCGCTGCTCAGAGTCTGCGTACACGTCCTGCTGGCTGGTCATAAGCGGCGCGATGGCGTTGGAGTAGCTGCGGTTGGGCAGCGGATATACGGTGTCGCCCACCTGCACGCCCAGGTCCCTCGGGTGGCGGCTGGTGCCAATCGGCGCGCGGTCGCGGAATGCGGGATCGATGTAGCGCTGCCAGAGGTCGGCAGGCTCCACGATATGCATGTCCGAGTCCATGACCCTGAGACCATTCTTTGCCATCGACCGCGCCTCCTCGGCTGCTGGGATTGCAGGTTGCCGTACTTGGTATCCCGCCTACGCCTCGCCAACGTCCACGATGACGTTGCCGATGGCGCCGCCCTCGACCGCCCGGTGGGCCTCGACCGCCTTCTCCAGCGGGAAGTGCGGGCCTACCAAGTGGCTCAGTGCGCCCGATTCCAGCCATGCCGTGATGTCGGCGATGGCGGCCTCCTTGGCCGGTTCCGGCATGTCGTAGACCAGCACGTTGCGCACCACCGTGTTGCTGCGCCGGAACTGCAGCGGCACCGCCGGCTGCTGTCCCGTGCCCGCGGCATAGATCGCCACCACGCCCGACGACTTGAGCACCTCGCTGGTCACCGGAAAGTTGGCCGCGAAGTCCACTTCCACGATGTGGTCAACGCCCTCCCCGCCCGTGATGTCCATAACACGCGCAACGACGTCTTCGGTACGGTAGTTTATGGTGTGGTCCGACCCGGCGGCCGTGGCGATGCTCGCCTTGTAGTCGGAGCTGATGGTGCTGATGACCATGGCCCCGGCCAGCTTGGCCTCCTGTACCGCGTAGTGGCCCACAGCCCCGGCGCCGCCCGGCACCAGCACTGTCTTGCCATCCAGAGGGCCGTCGGCGAACAGACAGCGGTGGGCAGTCATCGCCGGGACTCCCAGGCAGGCCCCTTGGTCGAAGCTGACGGAATCGGGCATACGCACCGTGTGGCCCGATGGTTGTACGGTATACTCCGCCGCCGAACCAAAGGGACGCCCGAACTGCGACTCAAAAAGCCACACACGCTCTCCCAGCCGTGCCACGGACACGCCCAGGCCCACGCGGTCGATGACTCCGGCTCCGTCCTGGTTGGGGATGACGCGGGGAAAGCCGATGCGGGCGGTCAGTCCGGCGCGCCGTTTCCAGTCTGACGGATTGACGCCCGATGAGACGACGCGAATCCGCACCTCGCCCGGGCCCGGCTCCGGGTCGGGCATCTCGCCAACTTGCATCACCTCTGCAGGACCATTCTGCTCATACCAGACTGCTTTCATAGTCAATTCCGGCCTTTTACTCAGAAAATTCGATTGCCCATAGTGGCAGGGCGACCAAAGCCCGTAGGGGCGCACAGCCGTGCGCCCCTACTCGAAGCTCTACCTAAAAAAATCCATCCGATTACCTGGCCCGGCCAGCGTAGTCGGCCTTGGCGCGGTCGATGGCCGCGGCACGGCCTGTCTTGAGCAGGTCCCGGCGCTCATAGGCCCACTGGTTCGACCCGGCGGTGCTGGCCGTGGTACCTTGGAAGGCCGGCATGACGTAGCGAGCCAGCAGCTCGTAGCTGTGCAGCACATCCTCTCTGGACGCCCAGTCGATGGCCTGCACCATGAAGCCGCCGAAGCCGCCGCTCCGTTCCTCGAGACGCTTGATGCCCTCGATGCAGTCGTCGGGGGTGCCGATGATCCAGGACCCTCTTTCGTCCATCACTTCGATGATGTCTTCCAGCGGCCCGTCGACGATGGCGTCGCGGCCCATGGTGTGCTCGAAGTATTCCCGCTGGTAGCGTCCGGCTCCAACGCGGGCCTGTTTCATCGCGTCCTTCTTGGTCTCAGCCAAGTGTACGGGTAGCACCAGCCGCCAGTCGTTGCGGTCAACTGTCTGGCCGTGCTCGGCGGCCGATGTTTCGGCGACGTCCCACAGTGCCCGCAGGTCGGAGTCGGGTGCGCCCGGGTCGCGGGGCACGGTGATGGTAAGCACCGCTGCGCCGTACTTGCCCGCCAGCGCCACGCCGGACGGCGATTGCACCGAGGCCACGGCTATGGGCATGTGCGGCTTGGTGTAGGGGCGAAGCTGGAGCATCGCCTCCCGCAATGTAAACCAGTCGCTTTCGTAGGAAATCGGCTCGTTCTCAGTCATCAGGCGCAGCACCATGCCGAAGCCTTCGTCCATCCGCAGCCGCTGCACGGTGGGATCAATACCCATCATGTAGGCGTCGCCTGGGAGGGCTCCCGGCCCCACACCCAGCATCACGCGCCCGCGGGTCATGTGGTCGAGCTGCACCATGCGGTTGGCGACGTTGAATGGATGGTGGTAGGGGATGCTGATGACGCCGGTGCCCAGCTTTATATGCTTGGTGCGGTCGGCGGCGACCCCGATGAAGATTTCAGGGGAGGAGATGGTCTCCCATCCGGCGCTGTGGTGCTCGCCGATCCAAGCCTCGTCAAAGCCCAAATAGTCCAGCCACTGCACCAGCTCCAAGTCCCTGTCCAGGGCCAGCGTGGGGTTCTCGCCTACCCGGTGGAAGGGGCCCATAAAAATTCCGAATTTCATACGTTCCGGCAATGCCATGGCGTTTAACTCTCCTATTAACTCTACCTGCGATGGCCCAATTATAGCCCCAAAGCCATACGATGCCAACGAAGAAGCAGCCAATGACCTTGCGGTGTGCCCCTTATAGAAGATACCAACCTGTCAGGTGGATTGACCGGCTATGAATCAGCGATATTACCAAGATTCACTCTGCATGAATTGAGTTTTTGTATGAGGCAAGAGTAGTATTGGCATGTGCCCGAGGTAATTCAGACTGACGTTTATTCCCGGTAGTTTGACAGGCTGCGGGATAGACAAGCCAAACTACGCATCAACGAAAGAATCCGGCGCTTGTTGCTGGGCAACTTGGGAGACGTGCGGCCGGTTGGTGAAGGCGTATCGGAGTTGCGCATAGACTACGGGCCGGGTTACCGGGTCTAATACGCGAGAAGCGGTCAGACTTTGGTCATCCTCCTCGCAGGAGGTGACAAAGATTCCCAGCCGAGAGACATACAAAGAGCGATCGAATTGGCGCGTGATTTCCGTAGATAGTTCTGGGATGTGTTTTCAATGGCAAAAGTAGGGAATTATATCGTATTTTACCCACGGACCTAAAAGTAGCGCCCCGGTCTAGCTGACCGGGGCGTTGTGGCATTCTTCGCACTGCCCGTCGCGGTACAAGGTCTCAGGGTAGGCAACCTCTCGCTCGCAGTTCGTACAGAGATAGACCTTGCCGTCCCCTTGCTCATATTCCCACTGGTGATCGGCGGGCATAGAGAACATGGCCTTCGCCATTTCCTCCGGCGTCGCGTCCACCCTGGGCGCATAGAGCCGCTTCATTGGTCGGCCACGTTCTTTCTTCCGTCTTGACTTGCTTACTGGCATGCCGCCTCACAGTGTTACTCCAAGAATTTTTGAATAAGGGCTAGTGCTCCCACGATCACAACACCGACTCCAATGATCAGCCGAGTCAAACGCGCTTCCAGTTGGGCTAAGTCAGCCTTTGTAGCATAGTAGGTCCTGATTTCAACCTGCAATTGTGACAGGTCCCCCCTAGTTGCTGGTGTTTGGTCATAGGCACCCATGCTGATTCCTCACAGGTTTGACCTTCCGTGTGAATAACAGTAGTATCTTACCCGCCAAAGCATTCCCTTGCAACCTTCCGAGCCTAACTGGTGCATCACCGGATGGGGCATCGTGCCCCCTTGTATGGCTCGCTGGGTTGCGGATGCTTTGGCAGGTTTCCCCATCCACCACCGTTCAAGGGGGTTCCACTTCATGAAATCGCTATGGACGATTCTACTCTTGGCCTTGGTTTGTTCCCTGGCGTGTACTTCAACCCTACCGACACCTGCACCTACATCCACTCCACTCCCGACCGCCACTCTGGTCCCATCTGCGACGCCGGACATTCCCGCCACGGTAGCGGCAGATGTGGCAGCGCGCGTAGCTGCATTCCCTACAGTAACTCCGGCCCCTACCCGGGCTGATACTCCCGAACCTACCCAGACAGCTAGACCTACATCCTCTCCCACGCCGACCATACGATCAACACGTATCGTGATCCCGTTCGCCACGCCAAGTCCATGGCCCACGCTACGGAACGCGCCCTGGCTGAGGCCAACGCCACAGGCTATTTCTATTCCAACGTCAACGCCAATAGCCATATCAATTCCAACTCCCCGGCCTACTCTATATGCCTTTACTGTTTCCCCACCCTCGACTCTGGCGCCAATGCCCACCATCCAGCCTCCCCAGTCTTTTACCGTTACCGTTGAGCCACCGCCGACCCGGACCTTCTTGACGATGCCGACCGTAATCTATGTGCCTCCACCTGCCCCGGTATCAACGGCGGCGCCTCGACCAACTCCAGCCCCAGAACCCATTCAGTGGGAATCAACTGGCCATTGGTATAGAGATTTGGTCTATGAATCGTTTTTGAATGGAGTCTTGAAAGAGGAGGGGTTGGACGGCCAGTCCAGCGGTGCCACTTTGGATGCCATGCCGACCGGATGGGCTGCTGACTTGAACTTGACTCTAGCTTGCATCACTGATCTCGGAGTCGCATATCTGACTCCGTACTCCTGGGTGGTTCCGCCTTCGGCGGATACCTACGTTATTGGGATGTGGGACGGGGAAGCGGGCAATTGGGTGCAGGAGGGTCTCGGGTGGTATAAAAATCCCTTTATCACCGATGATGGCTCGGCAATTTATATCACGAACAGGACTCAACTGCGCCAAATCATCACTTTACTTGAGACAGCACTAGTAGTACCGTTTCAATTTAATTCTATTGGATATACATGTTTGAGCTTACTGCGAGCGTCCTGGGTGGAGAACCGCCAGTCTATGATGGCGCCAGCATCGTTGCGCTCGCGTTCGAGCGCTGCGACCTCCCGTTTCAGCAACGCTTCATCGCCGATCCGGCGGTTCAGGCACTGCCTGCTGAAGACGCTCAACTCGATCTCGGCCATGTTCAGCCAGCTTCCGTGATTGGGTGTGTGGTGAAACTCCAGGCGTTTGGCTATGCGGCGCGCCTCGGACGGTGCAAACGCTTCGTAGAGCGAGCCCAACTTGTGGGTGTTGAGATTGTCCAGCACCAGCCGGATCACTGTGGCGTCAGAATATGCCTCGTCCACCAGCCACTTCATCCGGTGCGCGAAGTCAACGGCAGTGCGGTGCCCGGTCACCTCGACGTGCCTCCACCCACCCTTCGGTTCACAGAACATGAACAGGTTCCGGGTCCCGTTTCGCTGGTACTCAGTGTCATAGCGCTCCACCCGTCCGGGCTTGGCTTTGACGGGCGGCCTCACGTCCCCGAGCAACTGCTTGGAGGTCTCGTCGAAACACACCACCGGACGCTCCCGGTCGTACTCTTCGTGGTACAGGTCCAGCACGTCCTCCATCCGGGCCACGAACTCCCCGCTCACCTTGGGGATGCACCATTCCCTTTTCCGCCACGGCTTGAGTTCGTTTTTTTAAGTATCTGGCGCACCGTCTCCAAGGAGATGCTCCCGGCAAACTCCATCTCCACCACCTTGTCCGCCAGCAGATGGAGCGTCCAGTTCACATGCCCTTCGGGTGGACTGCTGCAGGCGATGGCAACCAGGTGCGCTTCCTGCTTGCCGTCCAACTTGCGCTCCCGGCCCGGCCGTGGCTTGTCATTGATGGCGGCCTCAAGTCCTTCCTCGACGAACCGCTTCCGCACTCTGGCAACGGTAGCGGCGTTGATCAAAAGCGCACCGGCTATCTCACCGTCCCGAAGTCCTTCATCTGCTTTGAGCAGCGCCAGCGCCCGCTTGACGGTGCGGACTGACGGCTTGCCCCGGCGGGAAACCTCATTGAGACGGGAGCGTTCGGATTCTGCCAGCTTGACTTTATACTTGATGGCAGCCATGTCTGGATACTCCCCCATAGAAAGATCATACCCAAGTATGGCTGCCTTCTTATATTCTTGTAAATCTATCTGGAAACGGTAGTAGTCCGAAATCTTTGAAGTGATGAGTAGCCGCAATGGTCTTGGTTCCTAGGAAGGCTGCTGCCACCCTCTTGGCCTCGAGCAAAAGGGGGGAAAATTAAGCCATCATTTCTACACTGCTGGTCTACTAGGATGTGGTTTTAGCGTGGAAGCGGGCGACGCCCACTGGTGTGTCGGCTATTCTTCTCTCGCTCAACGCAGGTACAGGGGAGCGGAAGATGGTAGCCTCCAAGCCATTGCCGATCGTATGACACAAGTTCTTGGCATCCGGACACTGCCCTTTCCAAGGTCCTGTAGACCGTGCCTGGGGCGCAGCCCAGAATCCTAGCCCAACTTCCCCCGTCCTTGACAGCGTAGTGTCTGCAAAGCAGACACCGTTGGGCGATTATAGCTACCGGCGGTTCCGACATACCCTCGGGCGGCTGGCTGCTCACAACCTCGGCTATTCAGCCATCCCTACCTTGGCTCGACTTTACGCAAAATCCAGGAAAAGTAATGGATGACATCACCTTTGTGCGTAGCCACTGGTGGTTGGTGTCGGAGGGTTTTTCACTATCGACCGCCAACTCCGATGTACAGAAACTCCCCGCCACTCTGTACCATCGTATGGCAGATTCCCTCGCTTATGCCGCTTAAAATGCGTAAAGTCCAGCTTGGGAGCGGGGGCAAGGGTCCCGCGCCTCTCATTCCGGTAGTCCTTCCAGAAATTCCAGAAATTCCCTGAGTACTGACCTGCCCCGTAAGCCGAAGGCGCCGGCAGTGTGTACAGCAAGGCGCGAACAGCATCACGGTAGCAGGCGCTAAGTATGGTTGCGAACCTGTGAGTCCAGCAAGCTGTATTGGCTTGGGGTAGTGCTTTTGGCGGAGGGATGAGTCTGACCGGTGGACGGACTCGTGGTCAACTTTATGCAGACGTCGGCCACATCTTTCGGGTGGTGTCCATTTCTCCGCTCTGGGATAAATAGTGCCGAAGTTGCGCAGTCCACCCATGGAACTCTCGGTACTTTGGTGACATGGTTTACTGGTGCATTAGTGTTTAGGTAATATGGTGATAAGTAGGAGCGCAGCGGTTATGCTGGTGATCGCCATAATCAACCAGAAGGGCGGGGTCGGGAAAACGTGCTTGGCCACCAACCTGGCTTCAGCTCTTCGGGCACATCTTTTGGAACATGATTCCGGCTACGGTTTCCTCATCTCTCGGGTGGTGCCATTTCTCCGCCCTGTGATAAATAGCGGCGAAGTTGCGCAGTTCACCCGTGGAAATCCCGGTAATTTGTTGTTATGGTGTACTGGTGTATTAGTGCTTGGGTAATATGGTGATAAGTAGGAGCACAGCGGTTATGCCGGTGATCGCCATAATCAACCAGAAGGGCGGGGTCGGGAAAACGTGCTTGGCCACCAACCTGGCTTCAGCTCTTCGGGATCAGGGACCGGTACTTCTATTGGACTGCGACCCTCAACGCAGCGCATCGGGCTGGGCTGCCCTGGGTCCCCAGCCACGTCTGAATCTCACGGTTGAAGGCGTGGAGGCTGGGGCATTAGCCCGCCGAGTACGAGCGGCAATCGCTGAACAACACTGGATCGTCATAGATTGTCCGCCTGGAATCACCCGCGTGAATGCGGACGCCATACGCGTGGCCGACTTGGTGCTCATTCCCTGCAAACCTCGAGTGTGGGACGCATGGGCCTGCGAGGATATCGTTGCAGCCGTAAAGTTGAGGCAGGCTGCCAACCGTGGCCGGCCAAAGGCCGCTTTCGTCATCAGCATGGGCCGCCCTCGAACCCGCTTCAGCCAGCAGATCAGTACAGCCCTGGCCGAACTGGGGTTGCCCATCTATCAGTCGGGCACCACTGAGAGGGAGTCCTATGCGGTGGCGGCCGGCGATGGGAAATCAGTGCTGGATGGCCGGGACCGAGTGGCCAAGGATGAGATAAGCGGCATTTGCGACGAGATCATGGAGATGTGTGATGACCTTCTCACGAAGACCCGAGTCACCGGATAACCAAGACCGGAGGGAGACCTTCCGTGAACAGGCTGCGGCACCGGATGTTACTGTGCTGCATTGCCGAATCCCTTCTGAACTGCACAGGCGGCTGCGACACCTGGTGGTGGACGAAGATTCCAACGTGACGGCCAAGGTGATTGAGATGATCCAAGAGGGTCTTGAAAGGCGAGGCCGTTAGGCAAGACTGCGTGGTGATATGGTGTATAGGTTATCGGGAGCAATGGTGCAGTGGTGGCCCGGTGATGGTTAATGCATACATCCCGTGAACAGGCTGCGGCACCGGATGTTACTGTGCTGCATTGCCGAATCCCTTCTGAACTGCACAGGCGGCTGCGACACCTGGTGGTGGACGAAGATTCCAACGTGACGGCCAAGGTGATTGAGATGATCCAAGAGGGTCTTGAAAGGCGAGGCCCTTAGGTAAAACTGCGTGGTGATATGGGGCATAGGTTATCGGGAGCAATGGTGCAGTGGTGATCCGGTGATGGTTAATGGATACGGCGAACGTTCATCCACGCAACATACGGGAAGTAGGAGCTCTTTTAATCGGGAACGGCTCAGCCCGTTCAGTTAGCTTCAGTTCACTCAGTAGTCGGTGCTGGGAACCGGTCAGCTTGCTGCATGTCCGCAGCAAGTGTCCTTATCAAGCGCTTAAGTAGGGCGCTTCAATGGGGTCCCCGATTACTGTCGCTTCAGTAGGGCGCTGTCAATGGGGTCCCCGATTACTGTGGCCTACATCGGCCTCAGCTCCGGGCCGCGCCAGCCTAGTAGTCTGCCGCTATTGTATTGACGGGTAGAGGGACTTGAGTTTGATACGGGCTTCCTGAGTGGTGAAGCGCCAGTCCACTCGAATCGCCTCCCGGTTGCGTTGCTCCTGCCATGCTCCGGTTTCTCGCGCCAAGTCTTCCTGGCTGGGTATCCGGCGGTCAAGGCACTGCCGCGCCAGCACCCCCAGTTCTATCTCCGCTATATTGAGCCAACTCCCGTGCTTCGGCGTGTAGTGAATCTCCAGCCGTTCGGCGATGCGCCGCGCCTCCGCCGGCTCGAAGGCCTCGTACAGGGACGACGGGTGATGGGTGTTCAGGTTGTCCATCACCAGCACTATCCGCTCCTTGTCAGCATAGTCCTCATCCACCAGTTTCCGCACCACCTCTGCCCAGTCCTTTTTGGTGCGCCGGTCCGTAACCTCCACCCGCCGCCATCCCTCCAGTGGTGCGAATAGCATGAACAGGTTGCTCACCCCGTTTCGCTGGTATTCGTAATCGTAGGCCCTGGCTGCCCCGGGCCGCGGCGGGAGGGGCGTACGGGTCTCCTGCACCAGTTGCTTGCTGGTCTCGTCCAGGCACACCAGGACCTCATTGTCCTGGTACTCACGATGATAGACCTCCAGCACGTCCTCCATGGCGCAGACGAATTCGGCGCTGCCCTGGGGCGGTAGGCACCAGCACTGCTTCAGCCAAGGCTTGAGTTCGTTTTTTTCAGAGTCCGGCGCACCGTCTCCGGGCTGATGCTGTCCACTATCTCCCGCTCCACCAATCCGTCGGCCAGCATCTGCATGGTCCAACTGACCCGTCCCTCCAGCGGCTGGGAGATGGCCATGGCGATCAGATGGGCCTCACCCTGGCCATCGAGCTTCCTCTGACGGCGGCGCAGTTGCTCCCTGCGCCCCAAGGCCGCCTCAACCCCTTCCTCCACGCACCGGCGGCGCACCCGCTCCACCGTGGCGGTGCCCACCTTGAGGGCCCGGGATATCTCCTGGTCCATCATTGGTCCGCCAGACTGGTTCTCATCGCTGAGCAGGAGAATGCGCGCGTGAGTCTGCTTATAGGCCGCAGCCCGGCCCCTGGATACCAATGCCTTCAGTTCCTCCTGCTCCTCCCCAGTCAGTCCCACACGGTATTTCTTGACCATCACATCCACCCCGCTGCACAGTCTTCTTCCTTGGGCCTCGCTTCCCTGCATCTTACCAGCCATCACTTCAATGATGGTCGTCTACTAGTGGCAATTCGAGTTAAATCCCTGAATTCCTCCCGGTGCCGGAGGCGCGCCTTGGCCTTCGGACCGACACATCACTCGGGGCAGCAGTTGTTCCGAACGCTGGTGCCGGTGGTTCCCGCCCACCGGGCCTACGCCGCGGGCATGGCAGAGGACTACCCCTCACCGCGGAGGAGTCGGTGCAGCTGAAGGCTGCGCTGGACTTACGAGCGCCGGAAGCCGTCGCCGGGTGCGACGACAGCCGGGAACGGGCCGATGAGGACCGGGCTAACAACGACCAATACCGGGGCCGTTGTCTCCACTGCCGTCAGGGGACACCGTCAAGGTCAGCGTCCAGGGACGCAGGGCGGTGCCCGGCCGTGCCCGGCCGTGCCCGCACTGCAGGAAGCAGGGCTGGTGACGCCCGAATTTGCCCAGCTCCGTGAGGATGATTATGCTGTACCAGTTCCATGCATCCCTTTCGATCATCCTTGTCGATGATGCAGTGCCTGAGGAAGGCTCCCATCTGGTACGTTCAGGTTGACGGCTGGCTGGAGCGAACTTAAATACACGGGCTGAGTGATTCTATTGCCAGCCATCCAATGCGAGAGACAGCAACCTGTTTCGGATAGCCACGCTGTCGGCCGCCAGGTCGACAGTGGCAAACCTGATCCGGTGGCCTTGGATCGTAGCTGCTTCGTCTACCTCCCCGCCCACCGTGGGGTGCAGCAGCATGCCGGAGGCGGTGAGCGACAACGGGTCTGTCGTCCTTTCCTGGGACCTCAGGTATGCGTATATCTGGTATATATAACCGCTGCTCAGGGTGGGATTGCCGTACTGGCCCGTGCCGACCATGCTGGTGAACTTGGTATCGATCACCAAGCGGGAGCCTCCAGGCCACCCCTGATCCCACCGGGGCTCCAAGATGATGTCGGTAGTCATTCCCGGGAGGAGCAGCTCGATCCCCGCAGTGGGCGATTCGATCTGCCAGTTCAACTTGCTCCCGGTCCTGACTGACCAACCCTGGGGGGATAGCACGGTGTCGTAGAAGCCGCCCATCGCCGCCTCGAACAGCCTCCTTGCCCAGTGCTCGTCCCGTTCTGGCGCTGGAAGTCGTGACTGACCAGCTTCTTCCGTGGGCACGCTCAGGCTGAACGCCAGCTCTGCCGCAGCCAGCATCCGGAGGTCCTCTGTGTTGGTCCTGCCAACAGAGAATTGCGGCCCGTCGACGTCCCTCGTGGCGGTACGGAAACCATCGCTGCCAACTCCCGCCCTCTCCAGCGCCGACACGGTTACGCGGCATCGCCGTTTCAGTTCGTTTTCCCTCACCATCCGGTTCAGATGATTCAGGGCCGCCCTGACGTACCGGTTCCTTGGGGTATCAGTGGTCAGTTCATCGAAACGGCATGCTATTCTGCCCTGCTGCAGCAGTCGGCGGCGCTCCGTGCGTAGGGCGTCGATTCGGCCACGCACCCGGGTAAGTACGGCCTCCCGCCGGTCGAACTCGGAACTGAGGTTGCGCCTGAGGCGGCGTTCCACGGCACGGGTGAGTATTTCGGCAACCAAGTCGGGGATCTCATCAGGGTTATCCTCGGCCGCGAACCTGCGTTCAGTGGGCAGCACCCGGTACAACCGGGAAGCATAGAGCATCAGCAGCCAGAGATTCCTCACCGGAATCCTGCCTACTGTTGCAGCGGACACCGCCGTCTCGCTCAATTGCCGAGGCCCTGGAGCAGCTTGTCTTTCTCGTCGCCGGCCCTGTCCGGTTGGTCGAACCAGTACTCGTCCAAGAGAGGCCCGATTTCGGTCTCCACAACCTGCCTGAACCATGAAACCGGGTCGTCAATTTCCTCCTCGCCGCTTGGAGTAACCACGCTGTGCCCGACCCTGAACTGGGGACCCAGCAGGCTGTCCGCGGCGATAGTCTGGTTTAGCGACGTCAGGCGCCTTTCGATATCAGTCAGGAACGAGGTGTCCATGCCGCACTGCTCACTTACCCAGTTGCGCCACGAGTTCCCGAAAACCGGCTCCAGGTTGATGAATGCGAATCGCCTCCGGAGGGCGAGGTCCACGAGGGCCAGGGAGCGGTCGGCCACGTTCATGGTGCCAATGACGTAGAGGTTGGGCGGTATGTGGATCCGTTCCCCGGGATGACGCGGATAGCTGAGCGCCAGGGCTTCCTGCCAAGTCCGCTTGTCCGCCTCCAGCAGGGTGAGCATCTCACCAAAGATCTGCGCAGGTCTGCCGCGGTTTATCTCCTCGATCACAACCACGAAGTCCAAGGACGGAGCATTCCCGGCGTCCTTGATCGCCTCGAGGAACGGCCCGTCCACCAGGGCGAGGCCGCCGTCTCCGCTGGGACGCCAGCCCCTGACAAAGTCCTCGTAGGAGAGGTTGGGGTGGAACTGGTAGGGACGGACCCGCTGCTCAGACCTGCTGCCGATGAGTGCGAAGGCCAGCCTCTTGGCAAGCCAGGTCTTGCCGGTGCCGGGAGGCCCCTGCAGGATCAGGTTCTTCTTGGTGCTCAGACGCCCCAGCATACCTTCAAGCCTGAGCCGGTCCAAGAAGCAGCCGTCAGCGATGATGTCGTCTATGGAGTACGGACTTTCCAATTCCGATTGATGGCCTTCTTCCTCTCGTTCTCTACCCTCTATTAAGGACAGTGCTTCCTCTGTCAGCTCCTGCTGGATTTTTACGATGTTAAACCCTTGCTGACCACACTTCCTGAACTCGTCCGGCAGTCGGTTTTGATCCACAAGATCCTGGACTTTCTGCCTTTTGAGTGGGGAGGGGAAATAAGTCGGCTCACCCAAGGTAAATTCGAATTTGTCGGCGCTGACACCTTCAACAGGAACCTTGAACGCAAGTGTGGTTCCGTAGTCCGGCACGTTGCTTGTGCAGTAGATGAAGAGCTCGTCTCCTGTCTTTACGTCACCGTGATCTCGGTCCTTGGGTTTTTTCTCCCAAAGATGGTTGTAATAGCGTTGGTTCTCAGTGACATTTGCGTATCCCAGATCCCTGCTGACCTGGACAAGAAACCTCTCCATGTATCGTTCCCTCTAATGTTCGAGCTTTAGCCGGGTCTGCTTGATTGCGCCAGCATCATCATGCGGAAGAGCTTGGCCGCGGCGTTGTCGTCGGCGGTGTTGATATCCTCCTTGATGGCCACGATGCCCATGTTCTGCTTGGTGAGCTCCGCCTGGATCCTCACACCCTCGTCGAAGTTCCGGCTGCACCCTTGCCATCAGCTCGTTCCAGGCTGGCCGGGACATCGAGCTGCCGGTCATCTCGTCGGTAAAGATGTGCTCTTCTCGGATCCCGTACTCATCCAGGATATGGAGCTGAGGCTCGAGGTTACGGGTAGTGTCGCTGGTTTTGCTAACCCGGGCGCTGCCGTGGGTTACGGGGATCATAAGGTCGACCTCGCACAATGGCCCTTTAGGTCCAAAAGTGTATTACCACACTGGAAATGGCAATGACATTAGTCGCAGCCGCTACGGCTAGCGGAAACCAATTCACCTGCGACCACGTTCGAGATGGCCCCCATCCATCCACCTCCCTGCCCAACAAACGAGTGTTTTTTGCTTTTAAGGTAGTCCCCAATATTCTTCCCAGGATGCGTAGAGCATCTGCCCAATTGGGGCATCGGGGATCGTCCATAGCCCCTGATTTCCCCGCATTGGTATAGGTTCGGGAACCCGCCATACCCGGGTCAACCGTCATGCAACCCGCTTCGGTGAATAGTCTCCCGGATGCTGCTCTTGGCGAGTAATCCGGGGCAACACTTGTTCAGTGCGGTGCGCCCCCTCCAGGAAAGCCACCGCTACAACTGCGCCTCTAGAAAGGCGATCGTTCCCAAGCAGGGAGACCACCTCGGGGTCGTGCCGGAACTCCGGGTGTTCTCGTTTAGCTGCATGGATGGCGATGACACTTGCCAGAGCGGAGCGAGGCGGCCACCACGAGCGAGTTTCATACTCCTTGCCGCCGACAGCGATCAGCGACGCCCAGGGCTGCCACAAACTTAGTGCTCGCATGGGTAATCCTATTCCGAACATCAAACGAGGGTTTTCAGATCGGGCTGGTCGCCCCTACAACTTGGCGACCCATGAATGATGGCCGCCGGCCAGCTCCACATAGCGCTGCGTGTCGGCCAGAGACTGATGCCCCAACCATTGCTGGAGGACGGGGAGGGGTATCCCCCGCAGGACGCAGTTGCGCCCGTAGGTGTGGCGGAAGGCGTAGGGGTGGGCTCGGGCTGGATCTATCCCAGCAGCCACGGCCGCTCGCTTCATGCTCTCTCCGACCCACTGGCGGGAGATGTCCAGCATGGGACGGCTGCATTCCTTGGAGTGGAACGACGCCAGGCCGGCCAGGCTCTCGAGCAAATCCCCGGGGACCGGGACCTCACGGCCCTTGCGCGCCTTGTTGCCCGGGGCCTCCGGCCGGACGCTGAGCACCGGGGGGTTCTGGTTGAGCCGCAGGTCGGAGTGGCGGAGGGACAGAGCCTCGGAGACCCTGAGCCCGGTCCTGAGCATGATCCGGAAGGCCATGCGGGTGGGGTAGCTGGGAGCGGCGGCCACCAGGGCATCCGCTTCCTCAGCGGTGAAGTAGTCCGGTAGTTTCTGCGGCTTTCGCGCCAACCCTATCACCGATTCATGGGGAAATGGAAACCATCTTAGCACAGCATAACCGAATTCTGGGGGTTACTCAAGGCTGAGGGATGGCGTTCGCGGGGCGCTACTTTCCGAAATCACGGATAAGGGAAAGTACCCGGCCTACCTGGGGGGCACGAAGGTTCCTCTTGTGTGGAGGTGAAGTGTTCCACAGGAAACGTTGGTTGGATGCTCGTCATATCGGGACCTTGTGCGAACCTTAGGTTAATGCGGATAGTGCTTCGTGCGGAGGGTGATGCCTTCGTTGTCGATGTGCCAGTCATCGTCCACTAACAGCTTGCCGCAATGTTCACATTCAGCCACCGACGCCGGAATCACGCTTTTCCTTCTACCCAACCAACGGGCGTTGTTGAACACCTGGCCGGTTCGGAGTCCACGGCTACTTGATCGTAGTAGCCTATGGATACGCCCGCGTCAGCAAGGCCGACGACAAGTCCAAGAACCTGGGCACCAACCTCATGCTTCTGGCAGAGCACGGCATCCGGTCCGATCTGGTTTTCTCCGACGTGGCCAGCGGGCCGCAGCCTGCAGCGCCCCAGCTGGCAGGAGCTCATTGTCGGAGTCCTGGAGGGAGACACCATCGTGGTGACCTTCCTGGACCGGCTCTTCCGGAACTTCGAGGACGGCGTCCGCATCCAAGCGGAGCTGACTCGGCGCAACATCGGCATCGTGGCCATCAGGGAAAACGTCGACACCCGGGAGGGGAGGGCAGCGCTGCGGCGCTGAGCCAGGAACGGGACGAGCAGTGCCGGCGTATGGCTAGTGAGGGCGCGGGGTTACGCCACATCGCCCGAGTGATGGGCTGCTCTCCAGCCACGGTGAAGAAGGCGTTGAGCCTTTGGGGTGCATAGGCCGCTGCTCCGGAGTTCCGGCACTGACTGGCTGATATCTCACCCAGTGTCCTACCCGCTCCATCTTCAGCCCGCAGGTATGGTTAACGAGAAGCTTCCCCAGCATGCGATGGAGCCGTCACGCCTCACCCCGCAGGTATGAGAACTCCTGGCGCTGACGGACGCAAATCCCACCCACGGCGGGCGGCGTCGCATGGCCACTGACGTTCGACCCTCAGCAGGCGAGGGAGCCGTCCCGCCCCAACCCAAAGGTGCGAAACCAACCGGCCCTGACAGGGGGGAACTACTCGGTCGGCGGCGCAGCCTGACCAGAGCTATTTAACCCTCAACAGGAGACTGAGCCGTCTTGTTTTAGCCCGCAGGTGTGCCGCCACCCGGCGCTGGCGGAGGCACACCTGCGGCCGGCGGCGTAGCCTGACCATATTCACTTCCTCCCCAGCAGACAATGGAACCGCCCTGCTTCACTCCGCAAGTGTAAATCGACCCGGCACTGACGGAGACGAACTCCCCGGCTGGCGGCGTAGCCCGACCATGGCCGTTCCAGCCCCAGCAAGCTACGGAGCCGTCCTGCTTCACCCCGCAAGCGTGAACCCCCTCTGCGCTTATGGAGGCGAACTCCCCAGCCGGCGGCGTAGCCTGGCCATTTTCGTTCCAGCCCCATTCGCAACCTCGGGCAAATGCACATCCCGGATTGGCATTAGTCTGGCGATCACTCGTGAATGGTCACGTCGTAAGTGACAAACTCCCCTTCCGCCTCAATCTTCTCGATGTCCGCATCGTACCGGTCCTGGTCTTCTATGGTCTCCTCAAGGTTTTCCAGTCCCGATTCGGCGCGGCGTTCGCTGCTGAAGACATAGACCGCGGACAACTCAGTGGTATCAGGGTCTCCGCCTTTGATGATCTCAATGGCGGCTTCGCAATTACGCAATGGAGCCGAAAATGCTGTGTTTCCACAGTTTGTGTTTCCCGTCAGGGACAGTCCCTCTCCCACCCTGTACAGACCTGCCCTGAGCGCGCTGGTGTCTTCCAGGAACCCTTCCCCGGTGTCCAGAGCCTTCAGGAGGTCCTTTACAAAGTCCTCGTCGTTGAAGGCAATGATGCCCCGGTCCTCTAGGAGGGCTATATGGTCGTCCCAAAGCTCAAAGTCCCGATAGGTGTCTACTTCCAATTCCTCGTCTTCCAGAAAATCGCGAACCTCATCGAAGGCGAACGCGCCAAACAGGATTACGCCCAGGTCCCCGTCTTCCGTCCGCTGAGAGACGAAATGGTCAATCTCGGGTAGGGCTATGGCCCCACCAACCATCCCAAAGAACCATCCGTCCCAAAAGTCCTGCCATTCCTCCTTCCACTCCTCCGGTTCGTCAAGCAACTCGGTTGGAAGATCAAACGGGCTGATGCGGACCAGTTGAGCGGGGATTTCGGCAGATTCCATGAGGGCGGCGATATTTAGCATTCCCAAGTAAGTAATGTCCTCCAGCGCATAGGACAAAGGGCCCGTATCTGCTCCAACGCCGCCTGCGGTTCCTCCCACAAATTCTCCGACAATAGACACCTCATAGGAAACGAACAGCCCGTTCGCCTCGACTTGGCTCAGATCCGCGTCGTAAGTATCCTGATTGTCTATTGCGTCTTCGATATCCGCCACGCCGGATTCGGCACGGCTGTCGCTGCTGAAGAGGTAAGCGCCAGAGACCACAGTGTTCTCGGCGTCGCCGCTCATCACTACTTCAATAACTGCGTCGCAGCTATTCACGGAGGCTTGGAAGAAACTCCCGGCACAAGTGGTTGTTGCGCTCAAGGCCAATCCCTCATCGGCATTTTCCAAAGCCTGTTTCAGAACGCTGGTCTCGTCAACGAAACCCCTGTCTGTGTCCAAGGCTTTCAGAATGTCTTGCACAAATGGTCCAACCAGTACAGCACCCTTGTCCTCCAATATGGCCACGTCCTCGCCCCATGTTTCAAAATCGCGGTACGTGTCAGATTCCCTGCCTGCGTCCTCCAAGGACTCCCGTAAGTCTTCGAAGGCGAATTCTCCAAAAAACAACCAGACCAAGTCCCTGCCGTCTGCATCCTCTTGAAGGACGGCAGTGGTAATGTCCTCAAGGCCAATGGCGTCCCACAGCCTGGGAAAATCATCGGCCCATTCGGACTCCCACGCATCGATCCAGGCCGATGAGTCTTCAGGGTCCATGTTTGGGAAGCCCAGCGAGCTGAAGCCGGCAAGCTGCGCGGGAATCGCAGGGGCTTCCAGGATGGCTGCAACATCCACTACCGCAACGGCCGAAGTGTCTTCCAGCACATAGTCCGCAGGGTCTGATGGCCCACCACCCCCTCCTCCGAGTATGCCGGTGGCCAGCAGCACAACCACGACCACCACGACGAGGGCAATCCCGCCGCCAACCATCACAAATACCATTTTATTGGCTGTCAGAAATGCCATGGGACCTTGAGACGAGGAGGTTGAAGAAAGGGCGGGCGGCGTGGTTTCAGGGGGAGGTGGGGGAGAAATGGCCGAGGTGTCTGAGGGTGATGTGGTGGTGGTTTCCGGAGACTCGTCTGGGGCACCTGGGGGGGGCGGTAACTCCGCAGAATCCTCGGGATCAGAAGGGGGAGGCGAAGCATCGGGAGTTGTCATTGCTAAAATCTCCTGGGCATTTTCTCCCAGACAAAAAGCAAATGGCCCTGCTTCACCCAAGTGACACAGCAGCCACTGGTCGAATTGTTACTACAATGCAGGTATTTGTCAACTTTTACTGTAAGAGTCTGAGGTGGGCCCAGTTAGTTGGACAGGGTTGTGGCCGAATTAAGCGAGAGTCCCGCTGACCGTTCCGATGATACCAGCGCCGATTCCGGTGGGTACCTCCTTTGCCTCCAATCTTCCTCCTGAACATTGATGGCTTGGTGGAACACCTCGGGCGGAGTCCGGTAGCCCAGGGCCTGATGCGGTCTCTGGTCGTTGTAGGACCGGAAGTAGGCTCCCAGTTCCCTCCTGGCCTCCCTGGTGTCGGCGTAAGCTTTCAGGTACAACTCCTCGAAATCTCCGTGAATGAACCCCGTAACGTCCGTTGGGTCAATTCAATCTCGGCGTTCCCGCTTATTGTCGACACGTCAGTCTTCATTTAGAGGGAGAGGGAATGTTTGTCTGGTGCAGTCAATGCAAAAAGAACGTCATACCCAGAAAGAGATTCCACTACCCTTCCCTTTTGTTTTGGTCAATTCCTATCTCTTTTACTTCCTGTTGTTCGAAGAGCCCAAATGCCCAACCTGTAAGTCGGATGGCAATTTCGAACCTGCTCGACCGGATTCACCGATAGATCAGCAGGAATAAGACATTGTCTCGGAACAGCCGCTGTCCGGGACGTCGGCGCTGGAGAAAGGATCCTCATGACCGATTCGGTGTTCGTAAAAGAATTGACGTAGTTGTTGAGCACCTGCGCAAAGCTTGAGGGCGGGTGATTTCGGAGGTATTCAAAAACGCCCGTTTGTTGGGCAGCCCACTACCGAACGGAAACCATAGTGCCTGAATCGAGGCCCCCATCCTTCAGCGGTGGAGGGTCCGTTCTGAGACACCGTTGCTACGGACAGCCTCGACAACGGAACTACCCAAGGCGATGGTGACCTCCGCCTCTCTGAGCTAGTTGATGATATCCTCGGCCGTGTGTTTCCCCTCCCCGGATGGCTACGCTGGTTCCCGCCAGTCTCTGATATAGTCTGCCTCTCTTTCGCTTTCAGGGACGACTCGACTCAACGATTTGGGATTCTGTGTCCAGAGTTCACGAAGTCGGCGTGTGGCACGCACGCCAGGAAAGCCGTTCCGTGAAAGCCAGCAACCTACAACGGTGGTAGTGCGTCCTGTGCCACGAAGACAGTGCACGTACACCGTATTTCCCTCGCTGATTTTCTGATCGATGACGTCCAGTATTTCCTTCGTGAACTCCCGGCTTTCCGGCAGTCTCCCATCAGTCATCGCAAAGCGCAGATGTTCCGCTGATTCAGCGAGGCCCGCATACGGGAGCAGGTGGCTTCCCTCGACTCCTGGCCCACTCTCGTCTACCTCAGTAAGGTCAATGAAAACAGAAACACCGGAGTTTAGCAGCGCCTCAATTTTCTTCTCCGATGATTCCTCATCCACGTTTCTCGGATATTCCCCGGCCAGCAGTTGATTCGATATCCAATAGCAATAATCAATAGGTCGCTCTTTCATCGTTGCCGACTCCTTCCAGGCCCTTGACCCGTGGCATGAACTCGCCGCCCAGCAGCTAAATCTGCCTCCTTAACATTCTCACTCTTAACATGGGATCAAAACTACCCAGTCAGCGTTTGAGAGGAGAGATTGTTCATCTTACTCATCAATTCAAACATTGCGGACTACTAGTACCGTTTCAATTTAATTCTATTGGATATACATGTTTGAGCTTACTGCGGGCGTCCTGAGTAGAGAACCGCCAGTCTATGATGGCGCCAGCATCGTTGCGCTCGCGTTCGAGCGCTGCGACCTCCCGTTTCAGCAACGCTTCATCGCCGATCCGGCGGTTCAGACACTGCCTGCTGAAGACGCTCAACTCGATCTCGGCCATGTTCAGCCAGCTTCCGTGATTGGGTGTGTGGTGAAACTCCAGGCGTTTGGCTATGCGGCGCGCTTCGGACGGTGCAAACGCTTCGTAGAGCGAGCCCAACTTGTGGGTGTTGAGATTGTCCAGCACCAGCCGGATCACCGTGGCGTCAGAATATGCCTGGTCCACCAGCCACTTCATCCGGTGCGCGAAGTCCACGGCAGTGCGGTGCCCGGTCACCTCGACGTGCCTCCACCCACCCTTCGGTTCACAGAACATGAACAGATTCCGGGTCCCGTTTCGCTGGTACTCGGTGTCATAGCGCTCCACCCGTCCGGGCTTGGCTTTGACGGGCGGCCTCACGTCCCCGAGCAACTGCTTGGAGGTCTCGTCAAAACACACCACCGGACGCTCCCGGTCATACTCTTCGTGATAAAGGTCCAGCACGTCCTCCATCCGGGCGACGAACTCCCCGCTCACCTTGGGAATGCACCATTCTTTCTTCTTCCACGGCTTGAGTTCGTTTTTTTGAGTATCCGGCGCACCGTCTCCAGGGAGATGCTCCCGGCAAACTCCAGCTCCACCACCTTGTCCGCCAGCAGATGGAGCGTCCAGCTCACATGTCCTTCGGGTGGACTGCTGCAGGCGATGGCAACCAGGTGCGCTTCCTGCTTGCCGTCCAACTTGCGCTCCCGGCCCGGCCGTGATTTGTCATTGATGGCAGCCTCAAGTCCTTCCTCGACGAACCGCTTCCGCACTCTGGCAACGGTGGCGGCGTTGATCAAAAGCACACCGGCTATCTCAGCGTCCCGAAGTCCTTCATCCGCTTTGAGCAACGCCAGCGCCCGCTTGACGGTGCGGACTGACGGTTTGCCCCGGTGGGAAACCTCATTGAGACGGGAGCGTTCGGAGTCAGCCAACTCGACTTTATATTTGATGGCAGCCATGTCTGGATACTCCCCCACAGAAAGATCATGCCCAAGTATGGCTGCCTTCTCATATTCTTGTAAATCTATCTGGAAACGGTACTAGTATTACAACGACAGTTGGTTCCGAGAGGTAGCTGATGTGCGGATTTTGAGGCTGGCACTACGCGGGCGCGAGCCTCTGACAAGAAAGGCCTCATAGCTGGAAGACTAACCCCCGGCCCGGGTTTACTCAATATGTCGTTGTAATACTAGTGGCCAACCTTGCCAGAAAGGGACAAATATGAGCATAGCCAGAACTCTTCCCGCAGTAGCATCACGCCGTCAAGCCGGAACTGGGCGCCAGTTAAAGATGACTGGAGGCCTGTTCGGAAACGCTCACGAAACGTTGGCCAATGACGCTGACGCCTACAACATGGAGACTATCGCCGCCTCTGGACTGACTGCGAGCAGATCTTCGAGGACGTAGGCAGCGGGGCCTCCTGGAAACGGCTAGGGCTGAATCGATTGACGGCTGCCTTCCAAACGGTCGGCTGTGTGAAAGTAGCGGCGCTGGTCCGGCTGGTCCGGTCGCGTACAAAGGTGATGGAACTGCTGAACTGGCTGAGGGAGACGGCGCAGAATTCTTCAACCCCTAGGAGTCAATCGATCACGAGGGCTCCTTGGGGCGAGGCAAAGTTGCGCTTGTCCACAGTCTTCGCGAAAAAAGAACACGCCTCGTGTCTAGCGGCAGGCATTCCTGTCCATCTGGCGTCAATCAGATAGGCTGGTTCACCCCTGTTCCTGATCCCGCTGCCGGGCTACAGCGGTGGGCGGAGCTGCCCACCAGCATGGAGATCAAGGGAGAAGCGGCCAGCTTCCGAAAGTTGCTCCAGAAATGCACCATCCCGGAGCGGAAGGCCCTCATCCCCAACTTCGTAGCGGACTTTGACATCGTAGAGGACGAGCCGGTTCTGGCGTAAACTAGCCCCACGCCGACTGACGGTGTAACGCCTGAATCAGTCCCCCGCTGCCAGCGGCGCCCGGTCCAGGAGCTATTCTCTGGCTCGTAACTGACGGTAGATCCCCTGGTCATCGGACCCGGTATGGAGGAGCAACGTATGGAAGACTTGTTGATCCGTGGCGGACAGGTGATTGACGGCACTGGGACACCGGCGCGTCGGGCGGACGTTGCTATCAGAAATGGACGCATCACCGCCGTGGGAGAATGCGAAGGCCGGGAGGCGCAACGGGAGATTGATGCCTCGGGACATATCGTTGCTCCGGGTTTCATCGACATCCACACCCACTCAGACTTCACCCTCCCTCTGAACCCGCTGGCCGAGAGCAAGGTCCGCCAGGGGGTCACCACGGAGGTGGTGGGCAACTGCGGCTACTCCACTGCGCCCGTGTTGCCTGGCAAGGCCCAGGCCCTTCAGGAATACCTGAGGGCTGGAGCGCCTTGGCTGGACTACGAGCCGCGCACCTTTGCCCAGTACCTGGACAGCTTCCCTGCCACCTCGGTGAACACGGTGATGCAGGTGGGCCACGCCACCCTGCGTCTGATGGCCATGGGCCTGGAGGTGCGAGACCCCACTGCCAGCAAGCTGTCACATATGCAGCAACTCCTGGCCGAGGGCCTGGAGGCGGGTGCGTTGGGCATGTCCACCGGGCTGTTCACCGCGCCAGGCAACTATGCCCGGAGCGAGGAGTTGCTGGCCTTGGCTGGTGTCCTGCGCCAGCACGGCGCCACCTATGCCTCGCACATCCGCGACGAGGCCAACCATGTTTTCGAGGCAGTACGCGAGGCGATTGGCATCGGCCAAAGTGCCGGAGTGCGAGTGCAGATCGCCCACCTGAAGCTCTCGGGCACGGACAACTGGGGCGACGTGCCGTCGCTGCTGTCGATGATCAGCGAGGCGAGGGAGCGGGGCATCGAGCTCTTCTGCGATCAATATCCTTACACTGCAGGCACCAACCCCTTGCGCAACCTGCTCCCCGTCTGGGTGCAGGAAGGAGGAGTGGAGGCCATGCTCCAGCGACTGCGGGACGGCGAGGTAAGGGAGCGCATGCGGGGTGAGATCCTGCAGAACGGGCTCAGCAATTTCGGGCGAGTGGAATCGTGGCACGCCGTTCGCGTCGCCATCAGTCCCGAGACGCCCGAGCTGGCTGGCCAGACGGTGGGCCAAGTGGCCCAGGCCAGGGGCATGGATCAGTTGGATGCCGCCTGCGACATCCTCTTGGCCGACAAGGGGCATACCCGCATCGTGGTTACCTCGATGGCGGAGGAGGACGTGCAAGAAATCCTGCGCTCACCCATGGTCCTGGTGGGCTCCGACGGAAACTCATTGGCGCCCTACGGCATCACCGGTCAAGGGAAGCCGCACCCCCGCTTCTACGGCACCTTCGTCCGGGTCCTCGGCCACTACGTCCGTGACCTGGGCCTGATGCCTCTGCACACCGCCGTCCACAAGATGACTGGTGGGTCGGCGGCGGCCCTGCGGTTGGTGGACCGGGGCACCTTGAAAGAGGGCAACTGGGCCGACGTCACGGTGTTTGACCCGGACAGGATATCGGAGGTAGCCACCTACGACGACCCGCACCAATACGCCACGGGCATCTCCACGGTGGTGGTGAACGGGGAGGTGGTCATTGATGAAGCAGAGCACACTGAGGCTCTGCCCGGGAGGGTGTTGCGAAGGGGAGCCAGTGGCGTCGGCTAGCCACTAGTGCAGCCTTTCCGACTGATGAGTGGGCCCTGCTCCCTATTAGACCGAGGCCAAGAGTTCGAGTCGCCCAAGCTCCACCACCGTGCACTGAAACAAGTACCATCTTCGAGCTTTGGCTTGGAGGTCTAGGACGGCCTGAATGATGGGTTCGAACCTTCTCGGGCCGAGCTTGGTGGACTCGCCGAAATCTGCTACTACGTGACATTGGGATGACCTGGGGGCTGCAACTGTCGGCGGTACCCAGACTACTCGTGCCGGGGGGGCTAACATGGCGGTTGCAGCAAGCTCCTCTAGCGGAGTTTGGGAGGTAGCCGATTAGTGGAGAGAGCGCGAGGGTGAGGGACGGCCCGACTGCTGAGACATTGCCATCTGCAGAGCGTACTCAGGACTCCAGCGCCTATATGTCTCCCGACTGCCTGGGCGGAATGCGCCCGGGCGTCGCCAAGCTAAACCAATACCAAGGTGGGATGTGCATTTTGGGGAGATTGACGATGACCGCAAGCACTCCACGGCACCTCATATCACCTTTAGGCCCCAACTGGCTGGGCACCGATAGTGCGGTCTAGCGATATGTACATTTCACCTTGGCTTTAGTTTAGGGGTTAGTATCAAGAGCCCAAAAGAGATGCAACCGAACGCTCAATGCCAGTCTAAGGGGTTACCACAGTAGCCAACGTCGTTCAAGCTACGGAGCCAGGTAACGAAGTCCTCAACCACGTCGCTGGGGAAATTGCATCTATGTCCCTGCGTGCTGTGGCAAACGGTCTCCCCGCGAAAATCAGGTAATAGTGGACCACTACCTCCCCAGTAGATGAAATCATCGCTGACGAGCATGCGGTTGACCTGTGTGTCGTTCTGGACGTTCCTATTGTTCTGCGTCCCGTCTTCATGGCTGTGGTGCGAATCCAATTGCCGCCACGGGGCGGTGTCGTTCTCGCGGTGGTAGATGTTGTCCCCGAAGGCCTTCTTCATGCTGGCGTGCATGTCAGGCCGCTTGCGCTGGAAGCGGCTGTCGGCCCAGTATTCGTCGAAAGACATGGCTTCGGTGACCCTCATCGCGTAGACAAGACGTCCGTCCCTGCCTTTCGACTTTGAGCCAGTGCCTATGACCCAGTCTCCTACCTCAGCTTTCTTGCGTATCTGTGGCTTACACGTCGCTAGGGTGCAAAACCCATAGAAGGGATTCGGAGCGAATCCGTAGTCCCTCGCCACAATGTATGAGTACAACCTGGCGGGCATGGCGACTTATCGGCAGGCATAGCGCTTGATGGGACGGTAGTCCCAGGCAGACCCATCCCGCTGCCGCCACTCGTCGGAATCGCCGTTGATGGCATCGACGATGCTCTCCCCGTTCCATCCGACAACGGCATCACCATGGCGCGTGAGCGCTTCCGGGACCTCGCACTCCTTCGCTCCCCATTCCCACACGCCTATCACCCTCTTGCCCTGGCTGTGGGCGTACTCGATTTCCCAGTCCACCCACCAGCTGTGTTTAGTGTCTGGCGAAATGTACACGACAAGCACGCTGGACCATCTGATGCGCGGTGCCAGAATCTGGTACTTGATGTAGTCCTCGTTGGTCGCTGAATTGGGTCTGTCCGAAGTGACCGAACCGTTTCGGACCGTCATCCCGTGCTTTTCGGCAAGCCCCTTGATCTTGTCGATGCCCTCATCATCCTCGTGAATGTGACTGATGAAGACGTTGCGTATGTTGTCGGCCATGGTATCTACCCCCTTTTCTCTCTTCGTTCCGTACCGCTGTTCAAGAGCGGCCTATTGCTGCCAACCCGCCACACAGTTGCCGTTCCAGTTTCTCCCGAATGGCAGACGGCTATTGTCAGGGTCGGGTTGTCGCTTTCGCCTCAGGAATGCGTCGTGAATCCAGCCTCGCACCTCATCTGGGTCATCTGACCAGTCGTGGATTGATGCGGATGGGTCGTCCCCGTCGCAGTTGTCCGCCAATCTCGGCGGAATCAGCTGGCTACTATAGGAGGTTCTCCCATAGTCCGGATGACCGGGGAGCAGGATGCCCAGGAGTCCGCATCTGGGATTCGACCGAGTGTCCCTGAGAGAGGACCCAATCTCCCAGTCAACGAACTTTCGCTGCCAGGTGCAGCGTCCTACCAGCACGACCGTAACCGACACCTGGGCGATGAACTCTTCCCGAATCCGCTGAAGTGTGGCTTCAGTGGGAGGGTTCGGGCCGGGTATGTCTCCGATGTTCACTGACCAGTCAATGATGTTGTCGCCCATCATGCGAACAAATCTCTCTCTGTCCCGCTGGTCCTGGTCGTGGTGGTAGCTGACGAACACGTTGTGTCGGCGTCTTCTCGGCATCATTCCGCCCCCGGGTCCTTCTCCAGGTCTGTGAGGTCTTCCACTCCGGCTATGCCCGCCAGCATGCGATTGTAGTTGCGCAGGTCCTCTTGCAAGGTCGCCAGCTCATCTCTGAACTCATTGCGTATGTCCTCGTCTGCCAGCTCTCCGGCCAGGCGCTTGCCGTGCCACTTTGCCGTAAAGGGCCGGACGATCTGATTCAGGATGGGGACGGCGATCTTCGTGAAGTTGATGGCCCGTCTGCCGCGTCGACGCAAGACCTCCCGGGTGATGGGGAACAGCGAGTAGATGCTGTCCAGGGCAGTCTCCTCGTCCCCCGTCTCAACCGGGAGGGGCTGGGTGACCACCCTGGTCAGCATCTCGATGTAGAGCTCCCAGGCGGCGTCGCTGTCACTGGCGTCGATTGCGATCTCGGCGTTGGCCCAGCTGGGACCCAGCTTCACCTTCTCCAGCCGGAACCTGGCGAACAGCTCGGTGATCTTGATCCGTTGGTTCATGGCACAATTTCCCCTCAGTGGCTCCTCAGTCCAACCCCGACGCCGGTGGATGACCCGGCTCCATGCTTCCGTCTGGATGTCCTGTCGAGCCACCGCGTCCAGAGTTGCTGATATGCAGGGTTGGTGCAGGAGGACATCGCCTCGACAGCCGAATCCGTATCGCCCCGGCGTCGGAAGGTCTCAGCGGCAAGGACTGTCATGATGTTCCGGTAGGCTTCGGGGGCTGAATCCCAGAATGCCAATCCTCTGAGCCCCCCAGGCGTTAGGTCCGGGTCGATCAGCTTCTCGATGCGCCCTTCGAGTTCTTTGAACACCTGGTCTGACTCATCCTTGGCAAGCGCCAGACTGTCGGTGTTGAAGGCGACGTCTGGCAGAGGCTCTGTGGCCAGCACGCTAGCCGTGTCTCCCTCGTAGACATGCAGGCTGTCGCTGAGCTGGTTGTACGTACCACATTCGACGTCCAACCATCCGGCCAATATCTCCTGCAGGCTGGTGAACTGAACGAGGTTGTACGGAAGGCCACGAAACACGTCATTGCTACGGATCACCTGCTGCCACTCCAACCTCCCGTCGCGGACTTTGGGCATCGACAGGACATTACAAGGGATGTCGTCATTTGCCGGCGTCCCATCAGGGTTGGGCATGTCGACTTCGGAGTCCCAGATCTGAAGGACCACCTGCCTCGTGTCGGGGTTGTTCGATAGGGCTCTGAAGGCCCGGTCCAACTGGTCAATGGAGAGATGACGACGTATGCGATAGCCGTATGCCCCGTGGAGCTCCGGGCCGTCCCCAGCGTATTTCCCATATTCCCTGCTCCAGAACTCCAGGAACGCCAGGTCACCGCGACCAGTCATGATCCACACGACCTCGGCGAGAGCCAACGCAGGGTTCAAGGCTGGCTGTCTCGACACTGCCCAGCGCTGCCGCGGGTCTGCGATCGAGATGGCAGCATGAAGGACTTCTCTGGTCCGCCCACCCCTACCGTCTTGACTGGTGACTCCGTCGGACCGTCGAAACGCCTGGGCCGCCTGCTGCCACACGTCATCGGCAGTTGCACCCTGAAAGAGCGTAATCATGCCGACCCTCCTTGATAAGGAATCAGATGATTGATGCCCCACTTCGGAGGGTACCAGTAAGCGATGGGCGTCCTGGAAGGACGGTAGAACTGCTTGATGCGCTTGCGGTCGCTCACCCCTCGAATTTCTGGATGTTTCACCCGCGCATACTTGGACACCTCGCAGAAGAGATTCTGGCAGTCGATCAGCTGAAGGCGCCTCCCTGCCAGATACCGGAATCTCAAGCCCAGTCTCTCGAACTCCTGCTCCTGTATCTCCGTGACGGCCTTGATGGCGTCTGCCTCCGTCAGGACGCCAAGGTCGCTGAAGCACTTGCGGATGCCATCCAGCGCTCCGGGTCCCGGAACTACGAACTCCATCTCGGAGAAATCGGTGAGGTTGCTGTAGTTGAGGTCCGTTACGAACTGGTAGGCTAGGAAGTCGCCGATTGTCGGGTACGACCTGAGAATCTGGAAGGCCTGTTCCATGCTTGGTGCGCCGGCGATCCTCAGTGGCACCTCATCCCCCATCATCCGTTCCAGCAACAGGAGGTGGTTGCGATGCTTCTGGGTATGGCCAAACGAGCTCCTCCCCGACGGCATCATGTATGCCCCCGAGTAGATTCTCACGCCGGAAGCCTGGGCCTCGGTGAGCGCCTGGTCGTATCTCTCGAAGGAGTAGTCGGCGTAACAGATCTCCGATAGCCGACCTTGCAGCATCTTCCAGGTTTCGACCTTGTTGAAGAGCTTGAAGAGGATTGTGCGAAAGAACACCTCCTCCGGACTCTGTTCGCCCTCGTAGATGACATGCCTGATGAGGAACTGGCTTACGCGGTCCGATGCCCTGTAGGCATTGGTGAACTTGTGCCTGGCGATGATGGGGTCGTCCGTCCACGGAGCGGGGTGTCCTTCCAGTTTGCGGAAGAAGACTTCCTGCCGTTCTGCCGCGAACCTCCAGTAGCTGCCGTAGACAACCGTCGGGCGGGCGCCTCTCAGCTCGGTGGAGGCCGACGGGGCTATCCCGTCATGCGACAGTAGAGGCAACTGCCCGGTCTGCGCCGGGGTGGAGTTGTCCTGAGCCGGCACGCTCCTGCCCACAGCGTCGGGAAGAAGGCCTCGAAGCGCTTCAAGCACGCGATTCATGGACTCGTCGAGTGGCTTGTCGTTCTGGACCTGATGGACCGGGTACCGGGTCTTCTCGCTTCCGCAGAGGACCTCATAGCCTTCCCGGAGTTGCACCCGGTTGTCGCTGTCGAAGGAGTCGTTTGACCGGTCTACCAGGAAGACGGCATCGGGCTGAAGACCCTTCCAGTGGAGACGCTCCACCTGGATCAAGGCGTCCAAGGTCGTCCTATCGATTCCCGCGACACGCCCATAGACCCATGTGGACCACCAAAAGCGATCGAGAATCACCCAATGACCCCCATTGAGGTCTGGAAGGATTCGACGCTCAATCGCATCCAGATGTGCGGCGATGTGAAGGGTCTGCAGGCTTACGGCTGTGACCTCCTCTATGCCGTACTGAGCCGGGTCGTGGTGGATGTCATAGACCAGGCGGCCAACGGTTCCTGCATCCTTCCCGGGAAAGGACAGGTGCTGACACGGAAGACCCATTGCCCTGAGCCTATCGGCGAGGGCAAGAGAGAGTGTCGACTTTCCGACGCCGTCCGGTCCCTCGAAGACGATCAGGCGCCCTTTGGTGGTCCGCTCAGACATGCCGACGCACCTCCGAGGCGGCGTTCGGGGCATTCGTCGATGCCGATGACAGCCCTATTCCCGCGCTCATCGAACGTGCGGTGGTTGTGCGGTCGCGGGTCATCCCTGTTGGTTCCTCATACATTGACTCGTCCTTTGTCCTGCTGGGCCAATGGTGCCGGCCCGGTAGGACCTGGTCTCCACGCCCCTTGCGCCCTAGTTTACAATTGAGCACGTTATATCATAAAATGTAAACCAAAAGGAGGGGGCCATGTTAAGCGAACGTCTCAAGCTCGCCAGAAAACGCAGTGGCCTGTCGCTGCGGGCCTTGTCCGCAGACATGGGAGGCATCGTGTCGGCTCAGGCAATCGGCAAGTACGAACGAGGGGAGATGGTGCCGAGCTCAGCCGTGGCCATTGCCATGGCCGAAGCCCTAGATGTGCCCTTGAGTCACCTCTTGAGCCCTTCAAGAGTCTCCCTGGAGTCGGTTGAGTTCAGGAAGCTGGCCTCTACCAGGGCCCGAGACCGCGCGGCGGTGGAGGGAGAGGTCCTCGATCACGTGGACCGCTATCTGCAGGTGGAAGAGGTCTTGGGGATCGACACCGCAGGGCTGGAGGAACCAGACGGAGCGCCCTACAGAATCACCGCCGTCGAGGATACGGAGTGGGCAGCCGCTTCGATTCGGGGCGCCTGGAATCTCGGTGGCGGGCCGATTCCGGACATCACCGCTCTGCTGGAGGAGCGGGGCATCAAGGTGTTCAAGTTCAGCTTACCCGGTTCGGTGGATGGCCTGAGCTCTCGCGTCCGCAGGTTGGGCGGAGCCGACGTGCCGGTTGTGGTCTGCTCCACGACCAAGTCTCTCGAACGTCAACGGTTCACCATCGCCCACGAATTGGGACACCTGGTCCTGAGCATCCCTTCAGATGTCCCGGAAGAGAAGGCCTGCAATCGCTTTGCCGGCGCCTTCCTTGCGCCCGAGGAGGAACTGGTACGTGAAGTGGGACGGCGACGCCTGAACTTCGGCTTCGCTGAACTTGTCGAGATCAAGCTGATGTTCGGCATCAGCGCTGCGTCTCTGGTCGTCCGAATGCGTGAACTGGGCATCATCACCCAATCCACGTATCAGGACATATTCAGCGGCATTGGAAGCAGTTGGAGGACCGATGAACCATGTCCTCTCGAACGAGAGGAGAGCCCCACGCGTTTTCGGCGCCTGTGCTTGAGAGCTCTGGCAGAAAATGAGATTTCGGAATCAAAGGCTGCGGAGTTGCTCAGACTGAGAGTCAGCGAGATCGAAGCCATCATGGCTGGGTCGGCGGCATAGGGGTATGCATGAAGGTCCTCGTCAGCGACAGCTCCATCCTGATCGAGTTCTCAAAGCGAGAGGTGCTGGATAGGATGTTTCAGCTTGAGTTTCAGTTTGCAGTGCCTGACCTGCTCTTTCACGAGGAGCTGATTGACCTCGGTGTGTACACCCGACAGGACCTCCTCGACTTTGGACTTAGGGTGGAGTCGCTGGATGCCGAAGGCGTGGGAACAGCCATCGACTACCAGTCCGAACGACCGGCCCTGAGCCTGGTGGATTCATTTGCTCTCGCAATCGCTGACCGCCAGGGATGGCCCCTGCTGACAGAGGACAGGACCATGCGTAGCGTCGCGCAATCCAAAGGGATCGTGCATCGCGATGCGCTGTGGGTCGTCGACAGCATGCTGAATGCCGGCATTCTATCGATACCCCAGGTCGTGGCGGTGTTCGAAGCAATGCGGAACGATCCGAGGTGTCCGGTTCCCGGGCCCGACTTGGCACTTCGGCTCCGGCGGTTGAACGTTTGACGCCACCGACCCATGGCCAATTCGCGCGTTCCCTGAGAGCTGTGTGGTCTCCAAAGTGCCGAAATCGAAATGGCAGGCCGGGCTTAAGGGCCCAATTCTATCGACAGGGGGCATACGGAGAGGGTAGATGTCGGCCGCTATAGACTATGCCGCTTGCATAGCAGTCGCCGGGTTGATCCTCGATATCGTCGGCATAGCCATCTTGTTCGTCAAAACCTCGCCAAGACACATCGAGGCTTACATCACCGTAGGAATGCTCGAGGAGTTTACCCCCGGCGAGAATGAGGAGTGGATTCACCCATATTCCTATGAGGAGCATCTAAGGCGGCTTTCAGAGGCGCGGAGGCGGGTTGATCGGACTCAGATGCGGACTCGAGGGGCTCTGGGTCTGATTGTTGCGGGATTCGTCCTGCAGGCCGTAGCTCTCATCCTTTAGGCCTTATGCGTGCTGCGCAGCAAGGACCCGTTACGGTGTCAACGTCTGTTCTCCCAAGCCCAATGTGAGAGGGTCCGGAATGATTCCCACACCCCCAACGGCAAACGTACTGAATCCGCTCCTATGGTTGGGTTGCCATGTGAACGGGGCTTTGGTCTCAACTGGGAGCGGAGTAATTGTCAATGTCGGTGGTGCCGAATACTTGGCTACTGCCCTGCATGTCATTGAGAAATGCGGGCTAAAGCCTCGGGTCCGGTCCGATGGCAAGTGGCTACCCCTTGAATGGCAGACGGTAGCAGTAGACAAGCAGCACGATGTTGCGGTCTTGAAGACCAATACAGTGCTCGATCCTCAAGGAATACCGGTAAAGTACGGTGAACTGACAGGTATGGTCTACGGTGGGGTCGGATACGTCCTAGGATTCCCGTCGTGGACAGACGTCGGACGAATTCAAACCGATCACGTCACTGAGGTCGGTGGCAGGCCTATTCCAATCGCCTCCCTCGTAGTGGCAAACTTCGCAGCTTCGGGAGAGTCCACTTACAGTGCTTCCTACATCAATGCAGGTTTTTCGGGCGGAGCGGTGGTCTTCCCGTTGGCAAATGACGACTGGACAATCGCGGGCATTGTCACGCATTTTCCTACTGTCAAGAGGCCGGTATATCGGGACGGTGTCGAAACTGGCGACTACGTTCGAGAACATACCGGGTTGGCGGGTTACACTTCGCTTCCGTTAGTCTTGGATCTGATTGCTCGTGCTTAGTTGCCGCATGTCAAGGGCGAGCGTCTTTGGCGTCAGGCTGAGCCGTCCCCAAAACGTGAACGAAAAGACAAATCCGAGGACACCTTAGTCGTCTTCGTCCATGTCTGGTTGAGTCATGCGTGTAAGCGGCGGAGATATATTGGGCCACGTGGGCGGATAGATTGCTGAGGCTCGGAGTTGACGTTCAGCAAAAAGGTCCTCGCTAACTGGCCAGGATAAATGTCACATTCACCCTATGGCGAATTCGACATTGACTCCCAAAGAACAATCCAGGCTACAGGTTCTCAACAGCTTGCTGGAAGAGCACGTGACACTGGATCAGGCGGCCACGCTGATGGGTGTCAGCCCTCGGCACACCAGGCGCATGCTGGCGTCCTACAGGAGGGGGGAGTTGCCGCAGTTGCCCATGGTCACTGGGGGCGCAGAGTGCCCAATACCACCCCGAGGCCGTGGTCTGCGATGTGGTCCATGTGGTTCGCACTAGGTACCCAGGGGATCCGCATTGCCTCACCAAAATTGCTATCCGAGCATTGTAAACTGTCCTTTTAGAGTCTTCTGAGATACGGCATCTCTTAGCGTTTTCCCAAGCTTGTTCTTGCTGCCAAAAATAAGATGATAGAGAGGCGTGTTGTTTGAGTTCGTAACGGGTCTGTCATCAGCGGTGTGCTCGTAGCCGATCTTTCGTAATTCTCCCTCATAGTGGTGCAGCAGGGTGCGAGTATCCGGAATTCCCTGGGCTTTCGTTTTGAAGAACTCCCGGTGATCCACAGGCAGGTTCAGAAACGAGTCCAGTTCCGGAGACTCATACCGCCAATTTCTTTTCATGTACCCGATATTGAAATTTATCAGTACGTCCAGCCGGCGGCCCTGGGTCAGTCTCTTGAGGCCCTCGAACGAGAAGTCCCAAGCCCAAGGGTCAAGGAAAGCCAGCCCAAGTGATCGGTTTGGGTGTGGGAGATCCCGCAAAATTCTATCTACGGTTTCTTCAGCTTTACCAGTATAGAAATGAAGCCGTTTCCCCGAACCATTGATTACGGCTACCCGCTCCCTCAAGACTTCAATGGATGGTTCATCTACGTCAGCGAAGTAATAGTGGGTGAAGGGTGCTTCCACTGCGATTAACGGAGACCCCTCTGTTTGGGCATCCGAGTGCCTGATGACACACTTACCGGGCCCACAGAACAAGTCCACGTAGTAGAGCCTTCCAGGCCACTTGTTTTTCATCGCATGAGTAAAGATGCCTGTTATGTTCCTGAGGGCGAATTCCTTTTCTTTGGCGTGCTCGGCAACATTCAAGGCGGGCAAGCCATCTGAGGCTTTCGTTAGTTCCTGTCCTCGGTTCCTGGTAGTCACTGGGAATTAGGCTCCTTCCGTTACCTGGGTTCAGGTTATCGACCGGGGATGGGCATTTCTCGCCAAAGCCGGCTCTCCTCGCCGTCGTCTATGAGTGCGTCTGCTCCTCCGCGTTTGTTCCTGACGCCTCCCAGCTGCTTCAGGAAGAAAGCAACACCGGAGTCGACTGATTGGTCGCGCAGGTCCCGCACCCAGTCAGGGTCCATTGGCCGGGCGCCCGGCCCGCTCTCGCCGCCGGCGATGACCCAGTTCAGCACACCCCTTTCAAGCCACGGCCGGAGATCAATGCGTTCGAGTAGCGGCTCTGCTGACACGAAACGGATAGACGCTGGAATACACTCCAGCACCGTGAGCCGAGGAGCGTATTTCTGGCTTTCCACCGATGTGCCAATCCATACCATTGACGGCCATCCCTCTGGAAAGAGGTGTTGGTTTTGCTCCCACCACGCAACCGCTCTTCCGGGCCGCTTGGTCAAAACCTGAAACACAGCCCACGCTGTGCTGAGGCCTCTGCCATTACTGAGAACATTTGAAGTATGTAGTCGAAGGGTACCTTGGGATGGAACACGTCGGCCATGCTGTTCACGAAGACGAAACGAGGCTTCTTCCATGACAGCGGAGTTTGGAGCCTTTCGGGGAGCAAACGAACATTATCCGGGCTGGTCTCGTACCCTGGGACGCCCATTCCCCGCAGGCGCGGGTAGAGAGCAAACATATAGCAGTGGTCGCAGCCCGGCGATACGCGAGTACAGCCGGTAACTGGGTTCCAGCTCTCATCGGTCCATTCAATTGAGGAAGGCATGTGTCAACCTTGACGGGATCGATAGCGTCTCCGTGTCACCTGCTCAAGACACGAGGACCTGGGAATCGGAGATCTAACAAAACTAGAATGTCTCATGCAGTAGGGCCAGTGGATTTTTCGCGCAGTCTGTTATACGGCCATGCCACCTTCGGGTTCGTACGAACGTTGACCAGCAACCGGAGCACCCTCCCCGCTGGAATTCCTGGATCGGACCTCCGCTCAGTACTCGGTGTCAAGGCCAGGAGACTGCTCACCGAAGGGGCGTTTCAGATGGCCAGCGCCAGCTGCGGACCGCGGGCTCTTTTCCGCCTGCCCCGGGCGCGGTCCTTGGCGTCGTGGCGGAGGTGGCACCGTTGGCAGAGCGCCGCCAGGTTGAGCAGTGCGCAAGCCTCCGGCCGCTTGTCGTGCACGTGGGCGGCGGTCAGAACCACGACTGCCCCGGTGTCTTCGCGTAGGCTGTAGTTGCGGACCCCGCACCACTCGCAACAGTTCCTGGCCCTGTAGAACCGCACGAACCTCGAGCGCATCGCCCAGTCCTTCGGGTATCGCTTTAGCATCTCCTTGCGTATTGGCATCCACTCCTCCTGCCCATCGACTAGGCGTTTTGGGACACTTCGCTGATGGGGCCGCCCATCAGGTTTGCACAAGACGCCGACCCTGTTCAAAATCGGCCGCTGTATTTGACCGGATTGGGCTCGCGATGAATCTGGGAACCGTGGCGGGTAGGATCCTGGGAGCGTAGTCGGCTCAGGCTGCCAACCCGTAATGCTCCCCACAGAGAGTGGAATTTCCATCCAACCTTTACCCGTCCACCTGTTGGATGGTCCAGCGGCTGACCTCCAGGCGCTTGGCCAGTTCCCGCTGGCTCACTCCCCTTGACCGCTCCTCCCTGATGTACTCACGTTGCTGTTCGGTCAGGACTGGACGCCGGCCGGGGAAACGGCCCTCGGTCCGCGCCTTCGCCTGACCCGCGACCGAGCGCTCTCTGATCGAGTTCCGCCACCACTCGCTGAAGGCGAGCACCATCTGGAGCTGGAGCTTGCCGTTGGCGGTGGCCGTGTCGAAATCCTCCGAAAGGGACCGGAACTCCACCCCCGCGTGGTGCAGCCCCTCGATCACCTGCAGCCCGTAGGTCAGCCCCCTGGAGAGCCGGTCGATGTGGGTGACCACCAGGGTGTCGCCCGCGACCACCAGGTCCAGCAGTTCCAAGAGGCCGCCCCGGTCGTCCTTGGCCCCGCTGGCCTCCTCGGCCCGGATGTTGCCCATGGCACAGCCGGCGCGCACCAGCCGCTCCACCTGCAGGTCAAGATTCTTGTCCTCGGGCTCCCTGACCGAGACCCTGGCATAGCCGTACAGCGTCATTCCGCTACACCCCTGGCTGGAATACCCGAAGTATGGCTTTCTGCCAAGGATTCTGCAACCGGGTTTTCCAGCCACCCGCCCAGCTACAAGATGGAGACATTCCCAGCCGGTGGCTGTAAACAGGGCTGTTTCCAGCCATGTAGGCCCTATGGGTCTGACCCTGGGACTGTGTTACAGGTACGCGATTATGCGGCTGAATCGAATGACTTCGCAGACAGAATCAGTTGCGGCTGATTACTCTGCGCGCATGTCCGAACCCCCTCCTTGAGCAGTCGCTGTAATATGAGGGGAATGCCCAGCAAAGTCCCGGTCAAATGCGCCATCGCAGGCTGCCACCGCCGGCTGAAGATGACCCTCGCCGAACGCGAAGAACTGAGGCGGGTGGGTCGCGAGAACAGCGCCACGGCGGGCGTCGTATGCCCGGCCCACGTGAAGGCCGCCTTCAACTTCGAATTCGACGATATCGACATTGATGTTCCGCTCGAGGAACTCCTTGTCGAGGCGTCCAAGGAAACTCCCCGTTGGCGCGTGATGTTGACGCCGCTGCCCGGGGCGGCGAGTGAGCTGGATAGTCAGCCCTCGCCAGTGCGGGGAGACAGGGTTATCTAGTCCAGCGGCGCTGGCTGATAACTCCAGGCTCGGAAGAGCATATGGACTGTGTGGTGGGTTGCTCATCGGGGACGGTGCAGAAGGCGCTGATTGCATGCTTCCAATCGCGGATACGACAATTGACTGGGCAGTCATCGAGGAAAGACCGGACCTTCGCTTTCACAACCTTATTGGCCCCAGGACAATGAAACTGCGATGGTGCTGTCAGCGTGGGAAAGTATGAACGACCATCAATTGGATAGAAATCTCCAATCAGTGGGGCGAGAAATTTTCATCGCGTACTTTTCAGAGTTTTGCGACCGATCGAGATCCAGCGAGGACGTCGCCATACAGATTGAGGAAGAAAGGGGTTACACGGAAAAGTCCTGCCGATCCCGTACCAGTCATGCCCGGAGCATCATTAGGGCAGGGCGGGCGACGGATGCCTTGGCCATGGTCAGCCGTTCGACAAGCCCAAGAGTGCCAGACCATGTCAAGATACGGGCCTCAGAATTGATCCGCGACCGTGCGTCGGGTCTGACATGACCAAGGGACAGTTTCCGAAGACGCCATCGTCTGCCGATTCCATGTCATCACCCTAGTATTACAACGACAGTTCACGGAGGGATGTTCCGCGCCGCCCTCCGGGCGTCTCGGCGTTTGGCGTGAGAGCGGCTGGCCCGATGGTTGCGTAACTGCTCCGCCTCCAGCAACCGCAGCAACTCCTCAGCACCGAACCGCTCCCGGGGCAGCATCTCGCGTACCACACGGTACACCTGCGGCCTGCTGACACGGGGCATCTTTTTCCCCCCAAGCCTGTTGCAGGCTCAACAGGAAGGCTCCCGCCACCAGGCACAGTGCAATGTGATGATGCCAGCCCGCCCAGGTGCGGGTCTCGTACTCGTCCAGCCCCACGTCGCTCTTCTCCGTTTCGAACTCCGTCTCGATGCGCCACCTGGAACCGCCCACGTAGGCCAGCGTCTCCAGAGGAGTGTCCCCGGGAGCGTTGGACAGGTAGTAGCGGGGCTCGCTGCCGTCCAGGTTCCGGCGCCAGATGGCCCAGTGGATTTCCCCAGGCCTCCGCCGGCTGGTTGGCCGCACCCTTTGGGCACTGAACATATAAGTCCGCGGCCCCTGGGAACCCTGGGCCACCGTTATCTCCCGCCAGGCATCCTCCGGCAATTCAGCACCGCGCTCCGCCAGAGTGCGCCGCTGCCCGCTCCGCAGCCTGGGCTTGCCGGGACGCCCGAATCCCTGGTATGCCGGGCTGGTCCACTCGAGATCCACCGGCCAAAAAGTGAAGTTCCCCGGAACGTCCAGGACGTAGCGCAGCCCCAAGGCCGCCAAGCCGTCCCGGAAGGGCGGCGACATCCTGAGAGGCGTCGTCCCCGGCAACCCATCCCGCCCTCAGATGGCCGCGCTCCAAGGCCTGCTGCAGCAGCTCCAAGGCCAACTCCGTCTTCGACCGGTACCGGCGCTGATCCTCCGGAACCCCAGCCGCCGCGCAGCGGGCATCGTCCGATGTCCAACTCTCCGGCAGGTACAGCCGTTGGTCCACCAGCGCCCGGCCCAAGGGACTGACATACGCCAGGAACATCCCGGCCTGGCAGTTGGCCACCTTGCCCAGCCTGCCGCAGTACTGCCGGGCCACCCCCGCCGACTTCCGGCCCTGCTTGGGGAAGTCGCTGCCGTCCAGCACCCACACCGCCTCAGGATGTCCCAGCCGGGGCGCCAGATACTCCTGGAGGCGACCCATCACCGCGTCGTCATCCCAAGGGGCCGCGGTGAGGAAGCGCTGCATGGCCCGGGCCGGGACTCCCACTGATTCGGAGAGATTCTCGGCGTTGCGCCGGTCTTGGGACTGCACCAAGAGGGCCCGGAGATAGTTCCGGCTGTGGTCCCGCGACTCCCTGCGCCCGAACAGCGGAGCGAAAAAGGAATGAAACTCGCCAAAGGCCTCGTATACCTGCTCAAAAGCCGCCGTATCCATCTCCCAACCCCACCTGCTAAGCCTCCCTCAGCTAGCTGGTCACTTTATTACACCAACTGTCGTTGTAATACTAAACCAAAGCCAAGGTGGGATGTGCATATGGCTGGTGGTGGGGGTCGGGATGGGGGTTATGCAGGAGCCCTTCGGCTCTTGATTGCAGGATGGTCCGGCAGCGACGCTTTACTTCCTCTTTCCGGGTGGACAGCCCCTCGAAGAAGTTGCCGACTTTCTCCTGAACCTGTTCCTTGGTCCCCAAGCACAGGTTTCCGGTGGCTTCCTCTCTCGCCCAGCCCCAGACCGCCTCATCGGCGTTGAAGTCCGGGCTGTAGCCCGGCAGGTTCACCAGCCGCAGCCTCAGGCCCGGCGTCCGCAGATATTCACGCACCGCCTCGCCCCGGTGCGCCGGTGCGTTGTCCCAAATCACGTTGAGCGGCCCAGCGTGCCTCTGCCGCAACCGGTCCAAGAAGGCAGCCGAGGTTCCGGAGTTGCTGTTCCCCTCCAGTTCCATCCAATCCACCTCGCCCGTCTCCAGGCATACCGCCGAGTAGTAGCTGGCCTTTTCGCCGTAGCGCGGGCTGCTCGAGTCCACCAAGGCTGGCTCTCCCCGCAACACCCACTTGCCCCGCAACTCGGCGTCCGCACGGAAGTGGGCCTCGTCGGCGAAGAATATCTTGGCCCCGGACCGCCGGGCCTCCTCCGACATGGCGGCGTATTCCGCCACGAAAGATTCCCGTTTCTCTGCATCAGCCTTGAGCAGCCGTTTCTTGGGGCGCTTGAAGGCGAATCCCAGCCGGTGCAGATAGTTCAGGCAAGTGCTGCGGCTCAGGCCGATACTGAAGCGCTCAGAGAGGAGTTGACGCACCACCTTCCAGTTCCAGTTGGCGAGTTCGATGCCCGACTTGGTGGGCAACTCCTGTACCGCTGCTTTCAAATCCCCCTGCTGTGCTTCGCCGAGGGCGGGGGGGAACCCCCGGACTGCTCGAAAATCAAGGCTGTGGGCCCGCCCTCGCCAAAGGCGGCGGCCCATCTGCCGATGGTGTGAGCATCCCGGCCCAGTGCCTGGGCGGTGGCCGAGGCGGTCAGGCCCCGGCACAGGAGCCACAGAGCATGCCACCGTTCTCTCTCCCGGGGCGTCGGCGCCAGGTACATCCTGCCGCGCACACCATCCACGTCCAACTGCCACCGCTCCAAGTCTGGTCTTATCCCCCTCATACCCATCCCCATCCCCTCTCAGTCCTCTCCCGGTCCTGACGATATGCCTCCCCGGTTGTAGCCGACCTATATGCAGGTTTCACCTTGGCTTTGGTTTAGGCTACCAGCTTATCCCCGCATCCCACGATCAGGACTCTCGCCCGACCTCGGTGACCGTTGCCGCCTCGGTGGGTTCAAGGGTTGGTTCTTCAGTCGGTTCTTCCGTGGCCTCCTCGTTCGATTCTTCCGACGCCCCATCTTCCGAGTGCGCCGCGCTACTACCAAGCGGAGCCGCGATGACGTTCACCTCGTTAAACCCGCTGTAATTTGTCTGAATGCCAACGCCCAGGCGGGTAACTTTCAGTTGAACCAACCGGCCCTCGGAATTCACCCAAAACTGCCACGTGGCGTCCCAACGTTCACCGGCAAGGTCTATGGTTCCCTCGTATTGAGTAACGCTCTCGCCGTTCAGAGTTGTTGAACCGACACGCCGCATTGTGTTGAAGCTGTCTGCCGCGTAGCCGCAGAATTCCGGCCCGCTTCCCGCTGTCTCATAGGATAACTCGGATACTTCCCAACTCCCGCCCGTTGGCCGGTGATACTGTGTAATGTCATAGCTTCGGGCTTGAGTGTCGGAACGGCCAGCGTCACTGTCGTCAAGGGTGTAAGTCCTGACTATCTCTGATTCCAGAATACCGTCAAAATAGTTCATTTCGCGGTATCCGCTTTTATTCACTGTCATCTCCGTCCGGCCCCCGGTTTGGCTCCCGTCTTCGCGGTAGCTGGTGATAACAGCGTCAAAGTGGTTCAGTTCCGAAGCGTTGGCGCAAGCGTCTGCAACCGCCGCTTGCGCACTCGGAATCTCGTCCGTGTCCCCAGGCCATAGCGTCAAGGTCAACCAACCGCCAACCGCGACGGCGACAACCGCGCCCACTAGCATTGTCCAAAAGGTGATGGGTTGCTTCGTTCTCATCAATTCCCTCCTTTACCGAATTAGCCTGCTTCGGACTGTTAATGAGTCGCCGTCGGCCCTCAACCTGTGTGTCGCGCTGGTGTTCAACTCAACTCTATCAGGGCTGAAGAATGCCATGATAGAGCTATCAACCTTGTACAGTATTATGTCGCTGACTAGTATTACAACGACAGTTCACGGAGGGATGTTCCGCGCCGCCCTCCGGGCGTCTCGGCGTTTGGCGTGAGAGCGGCTGGCCCGATGGTTGCGTAACTGCTCTGCCTCCAGCAACCGCAGCAACTCCTCAGCACCCAACCGCTCCCGGGGCAGCATCTCGCGTACCACACGGTACACCTGCGGCCTGCTGACCCGGGGCATCTTTTTCCCCCCAAGCCTGTTGCAGGCTCAACAGGAAGGCTCCCGCCACCAGGCACAGTGCAATGTGATGATGCCAGCCCGCCCAGGTGCGGGTCTCGTACTCGTCCAGCCCCACGTCGCTCTTCTCCGTCTCGAACTCCGTCTCGATGCGCCACCTGGAACCGCCCACGTAGGCCAGCGTCTCCAGAGGAGTGTCCCCGGGAGCGTTGGACAGGTAGTAGCGGGGCTCGCTGCCGTCCAGGTTCCGGCGCCAGATGGCCCAGTGGATTTCGCCAGGCCTCCGCCGGCTGGTTGGCCGCACCCTTTGGGCACTGAACATATAAGTCCGCGGCCCCTGGGAACCCTGGGCCACCGTTATCTCCCGCCAGGCATCCTCCGGCAATTCAGCACCGCGCTCCGCCAGAGTGCGCCGCTGCCCGCTCCGCAGCCTGGGCTTGCGGGGACGCCCGAATCCCTGGTATGCCGGGCTGGTCCACTCGGGATCCACCGGCCAAAAAGTGAAGTTCCCCGGAACGTCCAGGACGTAGCGCAGCCCCAAGGCCGCCAAGCCGTCCCGGAAGGGCGGCGACATCCTGAGAGGCGTCGTCCCCGGCCACCCATCCCGCCCTCAGATGGCCGCGCTCCAAGGCCTGCTGCAGCAGCTCCAAGGCCAACTCCGTCTTCGACCGGTACCGGCGCTGATCCTCCGGAACCCCAGCCGCCGCGCAGCGGGCATCGTCCGATGTCCAACTCTCCGGCAGGTAGAGCCCCTGGTCCACCAGCGCCCGGCCCAAGGGACTGACATACGCCAGGAACATCCCGGCCTGGCAGTTGGCCACCTTGCCCAGCCTGCCGCAGTACTGCCGGGCCACCCCCGCCGACTTCCGGCCCTGCTTGGGGAAGTCGTTGCCGTCCAGCACCCACACCGCCTCAGAATGTCCCAGCCGGGGCGCCAGATACTCCTGGAGGCGACCCATCACCGCGTCGTCATCCCAGGGGGCGGCGGTGAGGAAGCGCTGCATGGCCCGGGCCGGGACTCCCACTGATTCGGAGAGATTCTCGGCGTTGCGCCGGTCTTGGGACTGCACCAAGAGGGCCCGGAGATAGTTCCGGCTGTGGTCCCGCGACTCCCTGCGCCCGAACAGCGGAGCGAAAAAGGAATGAAACTCGCCAAAGGCCTCGTATACCTGCTCAAAAGCCGCCGTATCCATCTCCCAACCCCACCTGCTAAGCCTCCCTCAGCTAGCTGGTCACTTTATTACACCAACTGTCGTTGTAATACTAGGGCCTGTGGGCATTTAGATTATGAAGGACTCACCGATGATAATGCTCGCATTTCCAGGTTTGATGCTGGGCGGATCCTTGATAGTCTTCTGGCGCATCAAGAGACGCTGTGATGGGATTAACAACAAAACAATGCTGGACGAATGGCTCGACGGCTAAATGTCCACAGGCCCTAGGAAGTGTCACCACTATCTAGCCCTCGTCAACACTAGCGCCACGGCCACGGCAATTCCTATCGCCGCGCCGAACGTCATGCCTAACGCCACGCCGAACGCCGCGCCGAGGGCCACGCCTACCCCTACCCCGGCTCCGATTGCGATTCCGATGCCTGTACGGGCCTGCTTATCTTCGCTCATGCCTTATCACCTCCGCTGGGTATTATTTAACCCGCATCTTATCAAAGGGAATCGCTCTGGTCCGCTTTGGTCTGCCGAAGCTGGGGACATTAACTACCGCTGCTGTTGCGGATTCCAGTCGCCGCCGTGGGCGTTCAGGTGGCAGGGGCGGCAGACCACGAGGGTCTTGCGCCGCCGCGCCGCCATGACCTGTACCCACTTTGGCTTTTCCCGTCGGCCTTTCACGTTCAGGTCGCGAAGCGCACGGATGTGGTGAACTTCGACGTTCACCGTTGACCCGCACATCTCGCATTTGTCCGCTAGGAGCCGTTTGATAAGCTCGTTGCGGTCAGTCCTGTACCGCTGGGGCTTCTGGTCTGCGAGAACTGCCTGTCGGTTCCGCTTCAGGGGTATGCCACCGAACCGTGCCACCAGTGGGCGTTTCCCCTCGCCCCGCTCCACCACGACCTGTAGGCAAGCCCGTTCCCCGTGCTCGGTTTCGACGGTGCTCTGATAGCGCCGTATCAGCTTCCGGCGTGGGGTCTTGTGCTTGGCCGCCAGGGTCTTGGCGAGCGACTGCTGCATGACCCATTGCAGTTTCCCGAAATGGGAGACGTTCAGGGCCAACAGGTAGTACTGGACGACGCCCCGGAACTCCGCTTGATACCGGCTGACGATGGTGTAATCATCATCGGCCAGCAGTTCGTTGCGGTGTGTCGGTTTGCCGTTGACCATGTAGGCTTGGCAGTGTTGTTCGATGACTTTGACGGGAACCCGTAGTCCGATGCGGCCATTGACTTTTCGCCGTCCGTTGCGGTCGAGCTTGTCGTTGGCCTGCTGGTTCACGAGTTCGTAGCCGAGGAACCTCGCCGCCTGGCTGGTGGCGTGGGTTATCAGAGTTTTCTCCCTGGATAGCTCCAGCTTGAGCGTGTCGCGCAGGAAGGTCTCCAAGGACTCCTTTATCTGCCCGGCTTCGGCCTTTGGCCCGATGAAACCCAGCACGAAGTCGTCGGCGTAGCGCACGTATCGAAGCCGCCGGTAGTCCGGGTCGTAGGGGTCACTTGACGGCAGTTGCTGAAACTCCTTGCGGAGCGTGTCACCGCTGTCGCTGTCCAGCGAAAACGCCGGAATGGAATTGACCCACCGGAATAAAGGGGCATCATTCACGAAGTCTTCGTGGAGGTGCTCACACTTTGTTGAAGGTGGGACAAGTGAAAGAGATCTACGAGATGAAAGGAGCGGGCCGTTCCATCCGGGGGATCGCCGATGACCTGGGCGTCGCCCGGAACACGGTCCGCCGGTACCTCAATTCCCCAGAGGCCATGCGGCCCAAGCCACGGCGCCGGCGAGCGTCCAAGTTGGACCCCTATACCGAGTACGTCGACCGCAGGATGTCGAGGGGCTGGAAAACTGCGTGGTACTGCACCGTGAGCTCAAGGCTTTGGGCTATGACGCCGGCTATTCAATCCTGAAGTCCTACGTGTCGCCGCGTTGGCGACGCCGGCAGCCGGAGGCCACCATGCGCTTCGAGGCGGCGCCTGGCGAGCAGGCCCAAGTTGACTGGGGCAGCCTGGCCTACCTTGATGAGGGCGGCAAGAAGCACCGCATCTGGGTCTTCGTGATGACCATGGGATGGTCCCGGGCCTGCTACGTGGAGCTGGTGAGAAGGGCGGACACGGCCGCCTTCATCCAGTGCCACGTCAACGCCTTCGAGTATCTGGGCGGCATGCCTCGCCGCTGCCTCTACGACAATGCCAAGGTGGTGACCTTGGGGCGGGATGAGGAAAAGCAGCCCATCTGGAATCAGCGGATGCTAGACTTCGCCCTCAGGGTGGGATTCGAGGGCTGGCTGTGCCAGCCCTACCGGGCGCAGACCAAGGGGAAGGTCGAGAGCGGGGTGAAGTACGTCAAGGGCAACATGTGGCCCAGCATGCGCTTCACCGACGACGCCGATCTCAACCGCCAGGCGCTGGAGTGGTGCGACAGTATCGCCAACCGGCGGATTCACGGGACGACCCACCGGGTACCCTGGGAGATGCTGGCTGAGGAGAGTCCTTACTTGGGGAAGCTGCCGGGCCGGAACGCCCTGGCGCCCTATCTCCGTGAGGATCGCAAGGTGGCCCGTGACGGCTTCGTCAGCTGGGAGGGTTCCCGCTACGGGGTTCACTGGAAGTGGACGGGAAGGACGGTGCAGGTGGGCCAGCGACAGGGGACAGTGGAGATTTGGGCCGGCGATGAGCGCATCGCGGTGCATCCCCGAGCCCAGCAACCGGGACAGCGCTTCATCCTGCCCGGCCAGTGGCAGGGTCTGCCAATGGGAGACGGTCGGCCCCGACAGGAGCCGATGGCGGTGCAGATCCCCGTGGGCGAGGTGGAGCGGCGCTCCCTGGACGTCTACGAGCTGGCCGCTGTGGGAGGTGCGAGATGATCGCCTTGGAGCAGGCACGTCAGTACCTGGAGAGTCTCGGCCTCAAGCAGGCCGTGGAAGTCCTGGACAACACGCTGGATGTGGCGGCCAGCAAGCAGCTGACCTACCCGGAGATGCTGGAACAGCTTCTGGGTGCCGAGGTGGAAGTCCGCAGGGAGCGCTACCTTTCCACCAGGACCAAGATGGCCCACTTCCCCTTCCAGCGCACCCTGGATCAGTTCGACTTCTCCTTCCAGCCCTCCATCGACGAGCGGCAGGTGAAGGAGCTGGCCAGCTTGGCCTTCGTGGCCGAGGCCACCAACATCCTGATCCTCGGACCTCCCGGCGTGGGCAAGACCCACTTGGCGGTGGCGTTGGCCAAGAGGGCCATCGAGCGTGGCTACGGTGCCTACTTCGTCCGGGCCTACGAGCTGATGGAGGACCTGCGCAAGGCCCGTGCCGAGCACAACTTGGACCGGAGGTTGCGGGTCTACCTGGCGCCCAAGGTGCTGGTGGTGGACGAGTTCGGCATCTGGCCCTATGACCGGGAGGCCGCCACCGCCTTTTTCACCCTGGTGTCGGCCAGGTACGAACGGGGCAGCATCATCCTCACTTCCAACAAAGGCTTCGGCGAATGGGGCGAACTCCTGGGCGATACGGTCATCGCCTCGGCCATTCTGGACCGGCTGCTGCATCACAGCCATGTGCTGAACATCCGCGGCGAGAGCTACCGTCTTCGTGAGAAACGGCACGCCGGTCTCTTCAGCTCCCATCACCTGCTGGGCGTCGCCCCGGAGAGCGGCAACGACAACCACGCCGGCTGACGAAGTGGCTGGCCAATTGGGCATCGGCGGAAACGCTGAGCAGTAGCGACAAGGTGGGTCAACTTTACTTCGGCGATACTGAAACCGAGCAGGAGGTGGGTCAACTCGAAACTGGCGATCAGCGAGAACAAGAACCTGGTGGGTCAGATCCCTATCGGCGATCCCGGGTCAAAACTCCGTCGGCGTTGATGTCATTGCTCTACGATAACGTCCGCATAAATTGCTCAGGGAAAATGTCCGTCTATGAAGGACGTGACATTGAATCAGAGAGAGCAGGCACGACTCCAGATACTCAACAGCGTGATGGAATTTCAAGTGCCCAGAGCCCAGGCGGCCGAACTTCTGGGGATCAGTGAACGCCAATTCCGGCGAATTCTGGCGGCCTACCGGAGGGATGGGGCCGCCGCACTGGTCCACGGCAACCGGGGCCGCAAGCCCCGCAACGCGGTCCCCGAGGATGTAGCTGCCGCTGCGGTAATCCTGGCCAGCGGTAAATACGCCGGCTTCAACCACAGCCACTTCACCGAAGTGCTGGCGGAGCGGGAGGGTATTCAGTTGAGCCGTCAGACGGTAAGCCGCCTTCTCAACCGCTCCGGCCTGGCCAGCGCCAAGCAGCATCGTCCGCCCAAGCACCGGGTCCGACGGGAAAGGATGCCCCAAGAGGGCATGCTGCTACAGGTGGACGGTAGTCATCATCGATGGTTGGAGGACCGAGGACCCCGGTTCGTCCTGCTGCTGGCGGTCGACGACGCCACCGGCACGGTGGCCAGCGCTCTCTTCCGGCCCGAGGAGGACACTCGGGGCTATTTCCTGCTGATGGAGGAAGTCATACGCACCTACGGAATCCCCCTGGCCATCTACGGCGACCGCCACGGCGTCTTCAAGTTCAACGGCAAGCCCCGGCATATTACCCAGCCCGTGGGCCCTACCCAGTTCACCAGAGCCATGCAGGAATTGGGCATTGAACAGATCTTTGCCCGTTCGCCACAGGCCAAGGGACGGGTGGAACGCATGGCCGGCACTTTCCAGGACCGGTTGGTCAGCGAACTCAGGCTGGCGGGAGCCGCCACCATCGATCAGGCCAACGCCGTGCTGCGGGACTTCCTCCCCCACTTCAACAGCCAGTTCCATGTGCCTGCCCAGCAGTCCCAGCCCGCCTATCGCTCCTTGGAGCCCTCCCTGCATCTGGAACGGATCCTCTGCTTCAAGCACTCCCGCCAGGTGGCCAGGGACAACACCGTCAAGTACCAGTTGCGCACCCTGCAGCTGCTTCCAGCCCAGGACCGGCCCAGCTACGCCGGTGTCAAGGTGCAGGTGCTGGAGCAGAGTGATGGCCGGCTCATGGTCCAGTACGACGGGAAGGTGATTGCCCACCAGGAAGCTCCGCCCAAGGCGGGAGCGCTGCGGGCAGCCCAGGGAGCTCAGGCCCCGACTCCCGAACTGGCCCAAGTGGTCAGGAACCTGAGCCAGCATGGTCTCACCAGGCTGCAAGTGCAGCGCCTGGCCGCCTTGGGAACACCTGCCGATGAACCGATGGATGATGAGAACGGCCCCAGCTCCTACACTCCGCCACCCAGGCAGGCAACGCCGCGCAAGCAGGCCCTGTGGAAAGCTGTCCACCACGCCAAGCTGCAGGGCGTCTCCCTGAGGGGCATCGCCAGGCAACTGGGCATTTCCAGGAACACCGTAAGGAAGTACGTCGAGTCGACTGCTCCGCCCATCAACCGGACTCCCCGACGACCTACCCTATCAGTAACTCAGAACGACACCAACGGACATTTTCCCTGAGCACATAAGCGGACATTTTCGCTGGACAACGACATCACTGACACTTGGGATTGTGATCGGTACATCGAAAGGGTTACAGGTAGATGATCCCTAGGATGATTCCGGGTATAGCGCAGATGACGGTGATGATGCCTGTGATGACAACTGTCCGGAACTGCGGTCCCAATCCGAGGTCTATGCCCCTCTTCTCTCTTATTGCGATGTCACCATAGGAGTGGGTCCTGCCGGCCACATATCGCTTGGCCGAAGGTGTAATCGCGGTGGCAGGACGTACTCGGCACACAGTTTCGTCATATATGTGTGCGAATTTTAGCTGGCTTATGTCCTTTTCAGTCTCCAGGGTCAGGTCCATCTGATTCGACTTCCAATACGTTCCAGTCTTCTTCCGCCAAGGGGACACTTGGGTGCGAGACGGGTCGATGAAGGGCAACCTGTACGCCAGAATAGACAAGGTTGCCTCTATGGACCCGTGTGAGTTTCTCTGGATGATATGGCACCACACGCACGTCTCGGTCAACCGCATGGAAACGGTGGTCAAAAAGTGAGAGACCAGAAGGACTATCGTAGGGAAAATATACAGGTTAACCAATGCGACGATCGCCTCCTCGGGGGTAACTGCGCTCTCGAGCATTTCGAGATTAGAGATAGTTACAGGAATAACAATCGCGGTGATGCCGATTATCCAGAGGAGGCGTGGCCATACCCATGTTCTGCCCTGATACCGCTTGAGTTGCTTGTGAGCTGTCATCATCAGGGACGGGTGGAGAAAGGCATACATGCGTGACATAGGCGGCGACGTTCTCGCCTCGTCAAGTAGAGTTTCCTTTTCTTCTTCGGTGGCGTCGTCCCTGTGAATGATCTTCGTCCAGGTAGTTCTCGCCAACCCCGCTACCCACTTCTTCATTGCTGTTCGTTTCACCTTGTGTGGCATCTGCCTCTAAGGATTAAAGAGGTGGCAACAAGAGAGTTTCCCCTTGATCATCGTAAATGGGCGGCCGGATCTTCATTCGGATCTATTGCCCTCTTCACCGTTCCCTGGGAAACGCCTAAACTGGAGCTAAGGTGGAACCTACATTTTCCGTATGGAGGAGGTTAGGCTAGAGTGCCGCGGCGAAGGCTTCCGAGCCTCCTACGAGGTGGACCCGATAATTCCCTGTCCCACCCGATATACACATTCCACTCTGGCCTTGGTTAATCCTGCTCGTGGCGCCGGTGTATGTCCTCGATAGCTATGTCGAGGTCGCTCCACTCGCGCTCCACCATCGAGCGCAGCCGCATGTTCTGGTATGCGCCCCAGACCGTCATCGCGGGCGGCAGCAACACGATGGATACAATCAGCGAATATGCGATCGTGATCGCCGCCGTGATGCCGAACTGCTGGGATGCAGCCAGCGGCGAAGCCACGAGCGCTCCGATACCCAGCGCCGTGGTCAGGGCAGAGCCCAACAGGGCCGAACCAGTGGTCGCCAGGGTCCGGGTCGCTGCCCTCTCCGGGTCGCGCAGGCGGGAGAACTCCTCGCGGTAGCGATGAATCACATGGATGGTGTAGTCCACCCCGATCCCGATAGAGAGCGCCGTGATGATCGAGGTGACCAGTGTGTAGGGAATGCCCATCAGCGCCATCGTGCCCAGCACACAGATAAGGACGAGCACGATCGGCGCCACTGCGAAGAGCCCCAGCACGGGCTGGCGCAGCGTTAGCCAGAAGAAGATGGTAAGGATAGCGAGGGCCGCTATAATGGTCGTGGCGATAGTCTCTGTCTGGCGGCTCGTGATCTCGCCGGTGACCGCGATCGAGATGATGCTTTCGGAGGTGGCCGTGATGGCATCGCTGTCGCCGAACCAGAGTGCCTCGATGTCCTCTTGGATCACCTCCGTTTCCTCGGGATTGTGGGGGGAGATCGGGAACTGCAACAGTATCGAGTCGACGCCCTCCGGGTCGTTGACCAGAACGCGCGCGAGGGCGGGTTCCCTTGCCTCAAGCATGTCGAGGAACTCCTGCATCAGCTCGGGATCGCGTTCCACCCCGGTAGAGGCCTCCCGTAAGAGCGCTGCGAGCTCGGGGTCGTATTTGTCGCCCGGTTCTCCACTGTCCTCGGTCCAATCGTGCACGAGCAACTCGTACGATCCCAGGATCGGCCCCACCGCCGCCCGCGGGCGGCGCTGTTCGTCCTCCCAGGCGGTGGTGAGATCGTGCATGTTCAGAAGTGTGCGGGTCTCCGTGGCCTCGGCCTTTACAAGTACACTGACCATCTCCGTCGAGCCGCCAACGGCCGCGTCTAGAGTCTTCAGGTCCTCCAGCACACTCCCACCTCTAGGGAGGATGTCGCGGATGCTGAATTCAGACTTGAGATTGGTGGCTGCCAACCCGAGACCGACAGTAATCGCGAGTACGGCGATGATGTAGGGTGCAGGCCTGCGTGTGACCTCCATCCCAATCCGCTCCGCCACTCGCTCGACGCCGGGCAACGCCTTGGAAATTGGGCGGGGTGGTGCCAGAGGGCCGCGAGCCTCGCTCCGCCGGTCAATAATCGCCCTGCCCGCCGGGAGCAGCGTCAGCATCACAATGAGGCTCATCCCCACCCCAGCCCAGCGACGATGCCGAAGTCCCCAATCGTCCCGATCGGGGAAAACAGGCTGGCCAGCAGGCTCACGATCGTTGTAGCGGCGGCCAGCCCCAGCGGTATAGAGACGTCCTGCAGTCCTGTCCGGACTGCCACCACCACCGACTCGCCCGCAACTCGCTGCTCGCGGTAGTGCGAGACGGTCTGGATCGCATAGTCCACTGTGAGGCTGATCACGATGATCGGCACCATCGCCGTGAGTTGGCTCGGAGGGCCGATAAGACCCAGCGCGCCCGGCCCGAGCCAGCCCTCTGCCCCGATGATCCAGATCAATGAGAGGAGCAGACCCGTTAGCGTAAGCAGCAGGTCCGAGAGCGTGCGCAAGAAAAGCAGGAGCGAAGACACGATGAGCAGCAACGCCAATCCTATCAGCGGCAACGCCCCCGTCTCCGTGGCCTCCCGGTACTCATCCTCAATCACCACGTATGACAGGCTGCTCACCCGCAGCGGGCCCTCACTCCCGGCTGCCAGCTCGCTGATCCTCCGTTCTGCGCCCTGAACTCTCTCATCACCCGTGTCGCTCAAGAGGATGGTGGCAATCGCGACGGGCGTGCCGTCCGTGTCGGTTCCAGTCATGGCGGCAAGCGCCCCCTGGATTTCCGGGGCGTTGATGACGGCGTCGATTTCCGCCTGTGCGACCGACTCGAATCCATCCACTCGGAGCAGGGCCCTGATCAAAGAGGCGGGGGCGACGACCGGATCGGCAGGCGCCAGTAGCTCCCTCACGCCCGGATCGCGGACAATGTCATCAACCAGAGCGGCCATCTGGGAGAGCCCACCGGGCGTAAGGGCCTCCCCACGGAACACAAGCGTAACAATACTGACCTCGGCGGAGTATCTGAAGAGCTCGCCGATCTCTTCAGATACATCGGCGGCGGCGACCTGGACGAGGCTATTGCCTTTGGTGGGCGGCTCGCGCAACGTCGCCCCCATCGCCAACACCACCGTAGTGATGACGAGGACGAGGAGCGTTACGTATGGGCGAACCGTTACCAACCAGCTCAGCCAACCGAGTAACTTGTACATGGATTACCCTTTCATGGGACTTGATCACCCCGCTGGATTCCTCTGGTCCCGCCCCTGCCCTCCTTTCACGTAACCCTACGAGCATGGAATAGCCAGACTCCATCATTCATCACGACCACCGATCGTGAGTGTCGGAATCTCTCTCGATCCTCCCATCAGATTTCCGATTCTTCGGTTAACGCAGAGGCGACGGCCCAGCGTGACAGCAGAGCGTTAATGGGCACGACCAGCGCTCTCACCGGTATGAGCACCGCAATAAAACTAAACCAAAGCCAAGGTGGGATGTGCATTTGCTGAGTGTTGGGAGTCGGGCAGGGAGTCTCGCAGGAATGGTTCGGCCCTTGACTGCAGGACAGTCCGGCAGCGCCGTTTCACCTCGTCTTTCCGGGTAGTCAGACCGGACAGGAATTTGCCGACCCTCTCCTCCACCGCCTCCTTGCTTCCCAGGCACAGATTGCCAGTGGCCTCCTCTCTCGTCCAGCCCCAGATTGCCTCATCGGCGTTGAAGTCCGGGCTGTAGCCCGGCAGGTTCACCAGCCTCATACCCAGGCCAGGCGTCCGCAGGTACTCCCGCATCGCCTCCCCACGATGGGCCGGCGCGTTGTCCCAGATCACGTTCAAAGGCCCGGAATTCCTCTCCCTCAGTTGCCTCAGGAAGGCAACCGAGGTTCCAGAGTTGCTGTTGCCATCCAGTTCCATCCAATCGACCTCACCCGTCTCCAGGCACACCGCCGAATAGTAGCTAGCCTTCTCCCCGTACCTGGGGCTGGTCGAGTCCACCAGGGCCGGCTCTCCCCTCAACACCCACTTGCCCCGCAGTTTGGCGTCAGCCCGGAAGTGGGCCTCGTCAGCGAAGAAGACCTTCTCCCCGGACTCTTGAGCCTGAGATGCCAAGGCGGCGTACTCCGCCACGAAGGGCCTCCCGTTTCTCTGCATCTGCCTTGAGCAGGCGCTTCTTGGGGCGCTTGAAGGCGAATCCCAAGCGGTGCAGGTAATTCAGGCAACTGCTCCGGCTCAAGCTGACGCCGCAGCGCTCTGAGACATACTGCCGAACCACCTTCCAATACCAGTTGGCCAATTCGATACCCGACGTGGCTGGCGGTTGCTGCACCGCCCCTTTCAACTCCTCCTGCTGCGCTTGGTCAAGGGCGGGGGGGAACCCCCAGTCTGCTCGAACATCAGGGCCGCAGGCCCTCCCTCGCCGAAGGCCGACGCCCATCGCCCGATGGTGTGTGGGTCCCGCTCCAGGGCCTCCGCTGTGGCCGCCGCCGTCAAGCCCTGCGCCAAGAGCATGATGGCGTACCATCGCTCCCGCTCGCGGGGCGTCGGCCCCAGAATCATCCGCCGCTGCAGGTCCTTGACTCCCATCTGCCATTGTTCCAGAGACCGGTCTATCTCTCTCACGCCCATCATCAACCCCCCGCAACTCCTGAGACCAGCTAACCCAGTTCCCTCCCAAATTTACCCTATCCGTCTGCGCATTTCACCTTGGCTTTGGTTTAGTCGGTGAAGATATGGCCCAGGCCGAAGGAGTTGGCCAGGGCCAGCAGCGCCATCAGGTGTTCCGCCGTGGGCCGCACCCCCTTGTCCCGCCAGCGCCTCACCGTTTCGGGATCGGTCCCGAGACGGCGGTTCAGCTCCGCCCAGGACAGGCCCGACTCCTCCTTGAAGCGCACCAGGCGCTGCCCAAAGTCGCCGGGGAAGACGTAGGTCATTCGGCTGTGGTGCGTGCGCTGTCTGGGCATGGAGCCGGTCCTTCAAAAGTATGGACCGCCACTCTCTCCGGCGGGTCCGTCCAAGCCGTCCGGCATCCGGGCGCAGGACGAGAGGGGAGCGGCATCACCCGCCGCCTGCCCGGCGAGTTCCGCTCCCGCTACTCGATTACAACCTGCATCGCCGGGACCACCTCCGCGAACGTGCGTTTCGACGCGGCGTACTTGTCCCGGTTCCACGCGTTCCACAGGCCGGCCAGTTCCCGGGCTGTCTCCTTCCGACTGCCGAGGAGGTTGGTCCTTTCACCGATGTCGCGGTCCAGGTTGATGAGGATAGGCGTGGCCCTTTCCTCGTCCTGAACGAGTTTCATATTGCCGGAGCGAACGGCGTACTCGCCGGAAAGCGAGTCTCGCCAGAACAGCGCCTCGTGCGGGTGGCCGTCCTCTTCGCCGCGCAGGAATGGATCGAGGTCAACCCCGTCCAGCGGCCGTGTTCCGTCGGTCACCGTGGCGCCGGCCATGGCCAGCACCGTCGCGGAGATGTCCAGGGTGCTCACCATCGGCTCGTAGGTCTCGCCCTGCGGCCACCTCGCCGCCCAGGAGGCCAGGAAGGGCACCCCGATTCCGCCTTCGTAGAAACCCCTTCCCTCCCCGCAGCGGGCCGTTGTCCCCCCCAGTGGTCAGCGTGAGCGCCGTTGTCGTTGACGAAAAAGACGATGGTGTCCTGACGCAGACCCGAGTCGTCCAGCGCGTCCAGCACCCTTCCCACGTTCTGGTCCAGCGAATCCATCATTGCCAGATAGGTGCGCCGGTTCGCGTTCTCAATCGCCTGGTACTTTTGGACCAGTTCCTCCGGGGCCTGCAACGGGCCATGCGGAGCGTTGTATGCCAGGTAGAGGAAGAAGGGTTGATCCGCTTCCCGTTCCCTGCCGATGTACTCGATGGCCTTGTCCGTCAGCGCGTCGGTCAGATACCCGGCGAAGCTGGCCGTATTCCTGTCCTCGGCCAGCGGGATCGAGTAGGAGTCAGCAGGGTTGCTGGCGTCAATCTTCCAGTAGTCATGCCCGCCGCCGAGGGAGCCGTAGAAGTAGTCGAATCCCCGTTGGAGCGGGTTGAAGTGCTGCGCCGCCCCCAGCTGCCACTTGCCGACGATGCCGGTGTGGTAGCCCTCCGCCTGAAGGTGGGTGGGGAAGGTAGTCTCCTCCAGCGGCATACCGAGATGCTTGTCGAACGGCATGTATGCCATGTTGGCCTCCACCCCGAGGCGCGACGGATAGCGCCCGGTCAGCCGGCCGGCGCGGGACGGGGCGCAGACCGGGAATGTCACGTAGCCGTTGCTGAAGATGATCCCCTCCTCCGCCAACCGGTCGATGTTCGGCGTCGTAATCTGTGTCGCGCCGTTGTAGCTGACATCGTTCCAGCCCAGGTCGTCCACGAAGATCAGCACCACATTGGGCGGGTCCTCCGGCCACGGGCCCGAGGCTGGGCGCGGGTCGCGTCGCCGGACGGGACCCGCGCGTAGGCCGCCTCCGCCAGCAGGGCGGGGACGGCTTTGGTTCGACACGGTGCACCGGGAAGGTGTTTCCGTGTGGGTCGCATGCCGTTCATCGTTTGTCCTCCCGGTTCATTGCAGGCGGCTCCCGGCGTGCAACGGGCCTGGCGCTCAGCTCGAGGCCCTCGTGACGGCGACCGTGTACGTCCTGGTCTCGGTGGTGTCGGCCGAGAGCACGGTGACCGTGATGACGTTGTCGCCGGCCGTGAGGTCGACGGTGTTCCCGCTGACCTCGCTGTCCGTATCCGAACCGATCTCATAGGTGGCGAGGGTATTGCTCAGTCCGGGGCTCAGCGCCAGGCTGGCCACGTCGTTGGCCACCGGGGCCGTGTAGCTGGTCGTTTCGCGGTCGAAGGAAGGCGAGAGTTGGCCTGCGCTCAGTTCCAGGGCGAGCAGGTCCGCGCTGTTCCTCCAGGGCGATTCGAACGGCGGCGCGACCCGTGCCGCGAGGTCGTCATCACGCGCCAGGGAGTTCCAGCAGGCGACCGTCTTGTCGGTCCGCAGGCCGCAGGCGAAGAAATACCAGTCGACCGAGACCGTTTCAAACGGACCCTCCGGCCCCGCATTCAGTCGCGCAAGGCCGTCTTCCGTACTCGGCCCGTAGCTGAACTCGCCCCAACAGACGACGGTCCCGTCCATCCTGACACCGCACGAGAGCCCGTAGCTGGTGTCGACGAACTTGAACCCCCCGCTTGGCGTGGACTCCATCTTTTCGTAGCTGTTTTCCGGATGCTGGTCGACGCTGCTCTCGTACGACCATTCCCAACAGATGAGGGTGTCGTCCGCCGACCTGATGCCGCAGATGCCGTAGCCGCCGCCCGAGATGAACTTCAGGTTGACGTCCGGCGGATCCAGCGGACCATCATGGTCCCAACAGAGCACATCCCCATCTGCCCTCAGGCCGCAGGCGAAGTTTCTGCCGGTCACGACAGCCTCGAAGGGCGCCTCCGACGCGACCGCATCCGGCAGGGACAGACCGCCGCCGCAGCCGATGTCGCCATCCTCGTACAGCCAGCAAGGGCTGTGCTGGGTGTGCAGATGGACGGAGCTCAGTGGTTTCGATTCTCTCGCCTCCATCGCCCTTCCTGCGACGGTGAGTCCCCAGCAGGCCGGGTCGCCGTCCGTGCTGACGGCGCAATGTTCAAGGTTGCCAACCCTGATGAAGTTATAGGTCCCTTCCGGGTCCCTTTCCTCCGGGGGGTAGCTGATGTAGAACGTGCTCTCAGTCGCGGTGCCATGACCATGGTTGGTCCCCAGCCAGCAGGTGATGGTGCCGTCCACGCGCAACCCGCAGGCATAGTCCCAGCCGGCGTCGACCTGCAGGAATCCCCCGCTGTCGGCTGCTTCCCTGGTCTCCATCTGTTGCTGGGCGACTGGATCGGGGGCAGCGCGGCGCACGGTGACGACGTAGGACTCGAGCCGCGTGTTGTCGGGGGAGCGCACGACGACGGTGACCGCAGTCTCGGTGGCCTGTCCGCCGGGCACGCCCTCGGCCAGGTCGACCTGGTGTCCATCGGCATTGCCGTCGGCGTCGGAGGGTCTGAACACCACGCCTGCGCCTGCCGCGGTTGCCGTTGCGCTGACTGTCACCTGCCCGGTGTCGGCATCGACCGTGGCCGTGTACAGGAAGGCGTCGGCCCTGAACGCCGGGCTGAGCGGGACGCCGGAGATCGACAGCGCTTCGAGGCTGGCGTCGGAGGCTTTCCCCGGCACGACCGCCGGCTGGGATCCCGTCCGTGGGGTGCGAACGAGGCCGCGGCCGCTTGCAAAAGCGGCGCCGGTGGGCCTGAACGCCGCACGGGCGCCTGCCGCGTTTGCCGTCGCGCTGGGCGTTGGACCGGGCGGGGCGCCGGTGTTGGCGGCGGAGTCCGGTGTGGCTCCGCCACCGGAGACGCGGACCACGTAGACGCGCTGGCGTTGCTCCTGCTCGGTCTGAACGAGGACCAGGGTCTGAGCTGAAGCGGAGAGCGGCGCCTGGTGGCCGTCCTCTTCCCCGCTCGCATCTGAATCGTCGAACTCCAGCTCACCGTCCGACCTGACGGTCTGGATGATCACGCCGGTGTCCCCGGAGGCGGTGGGCGCGTCGACGGTGGCCGTCGATGTCTCCGGCGGGGCGGAGACGTCGTAGCGGCGCTGGCCCGGTGAGAAATCGAGTTCCGGTAGGCCGCCGAGTCCGAGCGCCGCGAGCGCGGCGGGCGGCAGCAGGTGCACTTCGACCTCATCGCCGGCCGCCCAGTCGAAGGCGCCGGTTGACCACTCGTAGTAGTAGACGGAATGGTCGGGTACCGAGCGGGTCGGAGCATCGGTGATGGCGAACTCGTGAGCACCCACGCGCAGCACGGCGCCGGGCTCGAGTGGGCGGTCGAGGGTGATGCCCAAGCTCCGGGCGGACCCGCTGAAGCCGAAGGCGGAGACTTCGAACCGCTGTCCGTCATAGTCGAAGGCGTCATTGCTGAGGGCGCCCGCGGACTTGACCGAGTCGTAGCCGAGGTACGGATGGCCGCGGCTCTCGCCCATCTCGCCGGCCCGCAGGGTGGCGGACCAGACCGCGCCGGGGACGGGGACGGGTAATGCGGGTCCGGCGGGAGTCTCGACGTTGAGGTAGGTTGAGCGCTCGCTCAGCCCCTCGGCATTGATGGCCTGCACCAGGTACACGTACCTGGTGCAGGACGTCACCGACGTGTCGGTGTAGGGCGTCGCCGGCGAGCCGGTGTCCTCCACGACGGCGACGAACGCTGCGGCGCCCTGTCCGTCCCCGTACTGGTCACCGTCTCGGGAGCGCCTGAGCACCTGGTAGCCGGTTATGCCGTCGTCCCCCGGGTCGTCCCACGTGAGCGCCACGCCGTCATGGGCGACCGAGGCGGCGCTCAGGCCCGTGGGCTTTACGGGAACCCCCGACGATACGGGCGCGGCGGGCGTCTCGACGTTCACGTAGTTGGACTGCCCGCTCAGTCCTTTCGAGTTGATGGCCTTCACCCGGTAGACGTACCGCGTCTCCGCCGCCACCGCGCCGTCCGTGTAGGACGTGGCGGCGCTGCCGGTGTTCGATACGAGGGTGCTGAATACCCCGGGGTCCTGGTGCGCCGGGTCGCGCCTGAGTATCCGGTAGCCGGTGATCGAGTCGTCGCCGGGGTCGTCCCAGCTGAGGGCCACGGTGCCGTGGGAGACCGGCGCGGCCGTCAGGTCCGTGGGCGCGGCGGGGACCAACGACTGTGCTTGCGATTCGTGGCCGGGCGCCAGCAGCGCGTAGGCCGCCGCCAGGAGGGCGAGGGCGACCAGGGTTCGATACAGCGCAGCGCGAGGGTGTTTAACTGTGAATTGCATATCGTTCCTCTTTTTCTTGCTACCAGCGCGTGGGACGCCGGTGGCCGTCAAGCGTTTGCGAACTCCCGTGCGTTCGGAAGGGCCTCCCCGGACAGGCCCCCGTATCCGGTGCGTACATCACTGGCGACTCCCGCGGCCGCCCACCACGCCGCCCACCACGAGCGCCGCTGCGAGGAACGGCGGGAGCAGCCACAACCTCCACGGCAGGCCTCTCCCTTTCATCGGGCGCCTCCACTGTCGGCACCGGCCCCGGTGTGGTGTAGGACACGGTCACCGTCTGCCCTCGATACACGTTCACCCCCAGGAACAGATTTACAAAATCCCGTCCCAACTCCACCTCATCAATCTCAACCTCCTCACCGTCGACGGTGACGGTGAACGCGTTCGTCCCTGGGTTGGCCGCGTCCAGGTCCTCGTTGTATACAATGGTCAGCACCGACTCTCCCGTCGCCGCCTCGTCCACAGTCGGCGTGCCGACCCGCTCCGGCGGCGTCATGTCCGTCGGCCGAGGACCCGATTGGTTTGTCACCCCCACGTTGGCAAACTCTGGGGCTTTATTCCCTGAGGTGTCCTGAATCGGGTTGGTCGACGGCTCTTCGTAGGACACCGTCACCGTCTGCCCCTGATACCCGGGCGTCTCCAGAATCAGATATGTCTCCGTACCGCTTATGTACGCGTCATCAATCGTTCTCTCTACACCGTCGACCGTGACGGTGAACGCGTCCGTCGCCGGGTTGGAATTCGGGTCAAGGGCCTCGTCGTATCCGATCGACAGTTCCACGTCCGTCAGATACGTGAACCCCCGTACCGGCGGCGTGTTGTCCGTCTGGGCGTGCGCCACATCCGCTTGGGGGTGATCCGACTGCACAAGCACCAGCAACGCCGCCAAGGCGAGCAACATGCCGATGAGGCGCACGGAGGCCCAGCGGCGGCTGGACATCCCGCCAACAACCCGGCGTGGCCCCGGCAGAATCGCACTCATCTGCAATCCCCCGGACCTACCCGCCAGCCAGGGCCGCGCAGCGCTCTCCATCGACATGCGGACTGAAGCTGCGCAGGCGTGCGCCGCAGGCGGCGGTCCGGGGGTCCTGCCGGAGCACCGTCCATGGGGAGATGTCCGGCCGGCCGGCGCCCCACGAACCCGCGCGGCTGACCCCCGCCTGCACCGGCATGCGGAAGATGGCGTGCTTTAGTCATAACCGCACCCATGGCCCCGGCAACCGGTGGCGGCCGGTGTGCCCGGCCGTTCACGCCAGGAATTGCAGTGATGGTTCTGGAGCAGGGTCCGTTCGCTAAACGGGGCCGCCTCGACCCCGGCCCCCGTGCGGACCCGGACGGTCGCCTGGCGGGTCGCCTGCCGCCATACGCCCCCTGCGGCAGGCGGCGCGCTGACCGGAATGCCCGCTGGAGGCGTTGGGTTGGCGCCGCCTAGGGAGAGGGAGTGGGCGTCGTAGCCGCCGTCGAGCCCGCAGTCCAGGGCAGAGGCGGCAGGTACGGCTTATCGAACGGGACCGGCTCCCCGCCGGGCACGTAGAACGTGTTGTAGACCAGGCCCGGTTCCGGGTCGATCTCCCTCAGGGTGGCCGAGTAGTGATAGAACACCTGGCCGGCTTCAATGAAGTAGCCCCGGGAGACCGAGGATGTCGCGTCGGCGACATCGAACCACCCCTGCTCACGGTCGGCTCCGGAGACCACGTAGTAGTGGACCTCCACGGCGTCCAGCCGCCAGCCGGTGTCTCCGAGCTCGGAACCCAACGACCAGTCGTGGTCGATGGAGACGGTGACGGTGAAATCCTCACGCAGCGAGGCGTTCGCCTCCACGGACAGCGTGCCGGCCTGTCCGGTGATCAAGCCGCTCACGCAGCCGTAGAAGTGCGGCTGGTACCGGTGAATGCCGGTGCACGGGCCGGGTGCTTGCGCCGAGGCCTGGGGCGACATGTATAACAGCAGCCCGGAGGCGGCGATGAGCCCCGCCAGCAGCGCGATGAGCGCTATGTTGGGCACGCGAACCATCCTAAACATAACTCTCCTGCGGATTCCTGTCCTGACGGTTCGGCATTCGTGAGGCGTACCGAACCGTCAGGGCCGGGACAACCCCCGGCGCCCTGGACATGCGCGCCGGCCCCACCTGTGTCCGGTCACGGGCTACTGCTCCGCCAGCGTCACCGTGTATGGCGTGATAGCCGCATTCAGAACGACGTAGGTTCCCGCACTTCGATCTATGACACTATTGAACACGCCTATCGTGAATACGTATGGCCCGGTCCGATGGGGCGTTATCGTGATGCTCAGGGTCCGCGAGCCGCCCCACGAGGTTGGTGGACTAAAGTTGTTGAAGTTGTGGTAGGTTCCGGGCCCATGGACAGCGATCCATAATTTCCTGTCTACGCCGCCAGTGATGGGGCCGGCGGCGAAGGTGAACGTGTACGTCTGGCCTGCGTGCAGGTTCGCCTCGAAGAAGTCTTCGTCGATCAAAACCCCGTGAATGTCTCCGTTCGTATCGATGATGCCGCTGACGGGGTCGCCCGGGTGCAGCTTGGCGCGATTGATGAACTGCTTGAAGTCTGTTGAGTTGCTTCTGCCTTCGTCCCCGCTGGAAGCGGTGATCGTCCTGTCGCGTACCATCAAGGCGTAAAAGCCCGTCTGCTGGTCGTCGCTGGCCCGCACCTCCACCACGTGTGTGCTCCCGGTGGTCGGCTGGTAGAAGATATGTCCGCCCCCCCACGCCGCGTGCGGCGCGCTGACCAAGTCCCTGCCGTCGTACTGCACCGGGGTGTCATGGTCGAGGAGGAGCCGGATCTCTCCTGTCGAACCCTCTCTGATGTACAGCTCGTAGAACCTATCGGCCTGCAGGTCCACCTCGTACCGGTGACGTTCTCCCGGCGACCCGATCGTCCCCCTCGTGGGAAGGCGCGGGTCAACCGTAAGCGTTCCCCGGTCGATGATGGTCACCTGCTGTTGCAACGCGAACTCCGGCTCCTCGGGCTCCTCCGGAGGGACCACGACGACCGTGACGTCATCCGGCTCGGGAGCGGGCGTGGGTGGCGGGGCGGCGGACGTTTCGACTTTGAGGTAGCTTGAGCGCTCGCTCAGCCCCGCGGAGTTGATGGCCTTCACCCGGTAGACGTACCTGGTGCGGGCCGTAACCGAGGTGTCGATGTAGGAGGCCGCCGGGGAGCCGGTGTCGTCGATGACGGCTACGAACTCGGCCGCGCCCTGCCCGTCCTCGTACTCGTCTCCATCCCGCGAGCGCCTGAGCACCCGGTAGCCGGTGATGGAGTCGTCTCCGGGGTCGTCCCAGCTGAGCGACACGCTGTCATGGGAGACCGACCCGGCCAGGCCGGTGGGCTTTGCGGGCACTGTGACGATCACGGGCGCCGCGGTCGTCTCGATGTTGACGTAGTTGGATTGCTCGCTCAGTCCCGCAGCGTTGATTGCCTTCACGCGGTAGACGTACCGCGTATTCGCCGCCACCGTGCCGTCCGTGTAGGACGTGGCGGCGTTGCCGGTGTTCGATACGATGGTGCTGAATACGCCGGGCGCCTGGTTCACCGGGTCGCGCCTGAGTATCCGGTAGCCGGTTATGGAGCTGTCTCCCGGATCGTCCCAGCTGAGCGACACGCTGTCGTGGGAGACCGACCCGACCAGGCCCGTTGGCGCGGCGGGCACGGTGGTCTGGGCCTGGATGCCGCCGGCCGTCAATGCCAACGCTACCAGGGCCGCCAGCACCGACACGATGACCAGCCCCAGTGCAAATGACGCAAGCGATGAACGCCGTTGTGGGATTCTCATGACTGCTCCGCACCTCACTACGTTTTCCAGCTTCCGGTGGCCACGGGTCTGACTTTGCCCCGTGGAACGAGGGACGCCCTGACAGAGACCTTTGTCTCCGGGGGCAGACTGGAACTGCCCCGCCACCTCATGGAGGGCGCGGGACGCTCCCAACCTGCCGCAGGCCCGGTGGGGACCGCTCATCCCCGAGTAGGGGGTCTCTTTCACAGCGGCCTGCATGGTCGGTGGACGGCCAGGTCTCAGTCAGTCGGCCACCTCCGGAAGCGCCGTCATGTGCCGCGCACCGGGCCCCGCCGCGCCTCCCTCCGGAGGTCTTATGCCCACAACTGAACACTCACCGATGTGCATTCGTGAATTCCACTCGCAACTACAGCACCGAGCCAGGCAGTTGGGTAAGGCTTTTTCACCGAAAGAGCATTCACTAATTGAATGTTCGAAATCGCAGTTATGGTGTTCAAATGAGCAATCCGCCTGTCCCCCTTTCGGCCTTTCGCCCAGCCGGTGTGAAACGCTAAATTGGCGGAGCGACGAGGGCGGCAACATTGGAGGTGCAACCGTGGGCAGGGGTTATCCAACTGAGACTCAACTCCCGCCTTGTTGACCCGACCCTTTAGTCTGGTCCGGGACCGGTTCTGGCGGGTCAGCTGGGCAGGCTCCTATGAGGTGCACTACTCCGCCGGCGTATCTGTCTGGGCCCGCTGGTTCGTGGCCGTACTGCTCCTGTACATTCTGTTCCAACCCCCCTTCCCCTTCCCGGTGGCCCTGTTCGCCTCCTACTCGGCGATCATCGTGTTGCTGGTCGTCTTCAACGGGTTCATCCATTTCCGGCTGCGGTCGGGACGGCCTCTGACCTGGCGGTGGACGCTGGGGATGAACGCCACGGACGTAGCGTTGGTCACGGCCGGAGTGTGGATAGCCGGAGGATTCTCCGCCATGTTCACCCACCTGCTGTACTACCCGGCGCTGGCGATGTTCGCCGCACTGTTCACTTCGTTGAGACTCAACCTGGCCTGGGCAACATTGGTTGCCGTGGTCTACTCTGTGATATGCCTCACGGTGGGGGAGGGGCTCGACTGGGCGGCCCGAAACGACATGGTGCTTGTTGTGAGGGTGGGGGTGATGTACACGGTGGTGCTGGCGGTCAGCCTGGTAGTCAAGTTCGAGCGGTCTGCCCGGTTGAGGGCGACGGAGCGGGAGCGTGCCCTGCAGCGGGAGCGCATCGACCTTTCCCAGTCGATCCACGACAACGCGGCCCAGTCCATCTATATGATTGGCTTGGGGGTCGACAGCGCCCGGGCTCTGGCCGGAGACTCCAACCCGGAGCTCTCCAGGACTCTGGAGGCCACTTCGCAGCTCTCCCGCACGGTGATGTGGGAACTGAGACGCTCCATCGACGCGGGGCGCATTTTCGAGGGGAGGGACCTGGGGTCCGTCTTACGAGAACACACCGAGACCTTCCAGAGGATCACGACGGTCCCCACGAGGATGGTGCAGTCCGGCTCGGAGCCGGCGCTGAGCGTGGACACCCGTTCCCGGCTCTTTTCCATCGCCCACAACGCGCTGACCAACGCCTTCCGGCACGCCGGTGCAGGGAGTGTGAACGTCGCGCTGGATTTCAGCGAGGATCGCATTCGCCTTACGGTGGAGGACGACGGGGTGGGGCTTCCCGGCGACTACGCTCGGCGGGGCCGGGGGTTCGCAGGCATGAAGGCTGAGGCGGAGCGGATGGGCGGTCGGTTGGTGGTTACTTCGGGCGGAGCCGGTGAGGGAACGTCGGTGAGCTGCGAGATTCCCAGTGTTCCTGCTCAATGACCGGGCCGGATCATCCGGACGTAATGGAGGAGTCAGAGATGTCCGAAGACAAGGGGCTCCGGGTGTTGGTGGTGGACGACCATCCCTTTCCGACGTGGCCAGCGGCCGCAACCAGGCGGAGCTTACCCGACGCAACATCGGCATCGTGGCCATCCGGGACAACATCGCATGATCAGGTCCATTATGACGGCGTCCGGGCGCAGCTTCTCCGCGAGGGGGACCGCCTCCTCACCGCTGGCGGCCTGCCCCACTACCTCAAACTCTCCCGAGTTCTCCAGCACCCGGCACAGGCTGTCCCTCACCAAGGGATGGTCGTCCACCACCAACACCCGGAGCCCCTTGTCTTCGGACATCTCTGACTCCTCCATTACGTCCGGATGATCCGGCCCGGTCATTGAGCAGGAACACTGGGAATCTCGCAGCTCACCGACGTTCCCTCACCGGCTCCGCCCGAAGTAACCACCAACCGACCGCCCATCCGCTCCGCCTCAGCCTTCATGCCTGCGAACCCCCGGCCCCGCCGAGCGTAGTCGCCGGGAAGCCCCACCCCGTCGTCCTCCACCGTAAGGCGAATGCGATCCTCGCTGAAATCCAGCGCGACGTTCACACTCCCTGCACCGGCGTGCCGGAAGGCGTTGGTCAGCGCGTTGTGGGCGATGGAAAAGAGCCGGGAACGGGTGTCCACGCTCAGCGCCGGCTCCGAGCCGGACTGCACCATCCTCGTGGGGACCGTCGTGATCCTCTGGAAGGTCTCGGTGTGTTCTCGTAAGACGGACCCCAGGTCCCTCCCCTCGAAAATGCGCCCCGCGTCGATGGAGCGTCTCAGTTCCCACATCACCGTGCGGGAGAGCTGCGAAGTGGCCTCCAGAGTCCTGGAGAGCTCCGGGTTGGAGTCTCCGGCCAGAGCCCGGGCGCTGTCGACCCCCAAGCCAATCATATAGATGGACTGGGCCGCGTTGTCGTGGATCGACTGGGAAAGGTCGATGCGCTCCCGCTGCAGGGCACGCTCCCGCTCCGTCGCCCTCAACCGGGCAGACCGCTCGAACTTGACTACCAGGCTGACCGCCAGCACCACCGTGTACATCACCCCCACCCTCACAACAAGCACCATGTCGTTTCGGGCCGCCCAGTCGAGCCCCTCCCCCACCGTGAGGCATATCACAGAGTAGACCACGGCAACCAATGTTGCCCAGGCCAGGTTGAGTCTCAACGAAGTGAACAGTGCGGCGAACATCGCCAGCGCCGGGTAGTACAGCAGGTGGGTGAACATGGCGGAGAATCCTCCGGCTATCCACACTCCGGCCGTGACCAACGCTACGTCCGTGGCGTTCATCCCCAGCGTCCACCGCCAGGTCAGAGGCCGTCCCGACCGCAGCCGGAAATGGATGAACCCGTTGAAGACGACCAGCAACACGATGATCGCCGAGTAGGAGGCGAACAGGGCCACCGGGAAGGGGAAGGGGGGTTGGAACAGAATGTACAGGAGCAGTACGGCCACGAACCAGCGGGCCCAGACAGATACGCCGGCGGAGTAGTGCACCTCATAGGAGCCTGCCCAGCTGACCCGCCAGAACCGGTCCCGGACCAGACTAAAGGGTCGGGTCAACAAGGCGGGAGTTGAGTCTCAGTTGGATAACCCCTGCCCACGGTTGCACCTCCAATGTTGCCGCCCTCGTCGCTCCGCCAATTTAGCGTTTCACACCGGCTGGGCGAAAGGCCGAAAGGGGGACAGGCGGATTGCTCATTTGAACACCATAACTGCGATTTCGAACATTCAATTAGTGAATGCTCTTTCGGTGAAAAAGCCTTACCCAACTGCCTGGCTCGGTGCTGTAGTTGCGAGTGGAATTCACGAATGCACATCGGTGAGTGTTCAGTTGTGGGCATAGGCATGGAATAACCGACTCCCTTTGAGTGTCTACCTGATGTCCCGAGTATCAGCTTGAGGGCGATTTGGTTACCTGCTGTTCAACAGTGATCTTTACGGCCAGGCGCTATTACAGATGTGCGTGGGTGTCATTCAAGAGGGAGCTGGGAGTCATTGGGAAAGACAGGGACCATCAAGAGGGCGAGGAGAGTCAACGGCAGGGACGACCTTCGCCAGTTCACTGTGGTTCCATTTTCAAATCTCGACGTAGTCATCATCGTTCCGGCAGATCGCCCCTGCGAGGACGATGGGGCAATCTGCACAAGCAGTAACAAGCGTCTGTCCAAATCCCTGGAGTTGACAGTTTCTGGGCCGGTACCGGTCAACGCCCCGGCGGCGGGGTCGCCCACGACCAGCGGACAGCCCGCGTGGGTGAGATGCTTACAGTGGACACGTCCGGCATATCGGACGAGGACGGGCTGACCAACGTGGCTTTCGGGTACCAGTGGGTGTCAAGCGATGGTAATGCTGACACCGATATCTCAGGAGCGACTGGTTCCTCCTTCACTCTGACCGACTCTGAACTCGGCAAGACCATCAAGGTCCGCGTTTCGTTCACTGATGATGCGGGCAACGATGAAAATCTCTACAGCGCGCCTACGTCGTCGGTGGAGGCCAGAGCCAACAGACCGGCGACAGGCTCACCGTCAATCACCGGGACGGTCCAAGTGGGTGAGACGCTGACGGCGAATACCGCCGGCATCTCTGACGCCGACGGGCTTAGCGACGCGAGCTTCAACTACCAGTGGCTGGCCGACAACGCGGACATATCCGGCGCAACGGGCACTGCATACACCCTGGTAGACGCTGACGAGGGGAAGAGCATCGAGGTGCAGGTCAGCTTCACCGACGACAGGGACAACGACGAGACCCTTACCAGCGCGGCGACGGCGGCGGTGGAATCAGCAACGCCGGTGACCGCCAGCATCCACGATGGGCCGAAGAGCCACGACGGTGAGAATGCCTTCACCTTCGAGCTTCGGTTCAGCGAGGAGTTCTACATCAGCTACAAGACCCTGCGGGACCATGCCTTCACGGTCACTGGAGGCAGCGTCGAGAGCGCAAGGCGGCTCCAGCGCGACTCGGACGAGCCCAACCTGCGCTGGGAGATAACGGTCGTGCCCGGCTCCTCCGGCGATGTGGTCGTGGTCCTTCCCATCACCACGGACTGTGAAGACGAGGGAGCCGTCTGCACCCCAGGCGGCAGGATGCTGTCCAACCGGCTGGAGCTGACCGTCGCCGGGCCGGGCGGCTGAGACATGCACGGACATGCACCCCTTGAACTCAATACACCGGAAACGGGCTGGTCCGGGTACTTCCTGGGCTTCCCTGACAACCAAGATCGGCAATGGCATAGAGACCCTACTAACGAAGCCGGAGCCCGCCTACAGCTAACGGCGTGGAGATACGTGCAGTTGTGAGCGGCGCAGAATCAACCATCGGTGTGACCGGACACACACGGATCGCCGAAGGCAGGATGCTGTCGGAGCGGCACAGGAGAAACATGGTCGTCCGGGCTCGAGTCCAAGCCGTTGGCCTAGCAATCCTCATTGCGTTTCTCGTCACTCTCTTGACCAACCCCGGCAGCCAGATTCGCGCTCAGAGCAATACGGCCCCTGAATTCCCGGCCAGTGAAACCGGTAGACGGGCCATGAACGAGAACACGGCCGACGGGACGAACATCGGCTCTCCCGTCGCCGCCACTGACAGTGACAACGATTCACTCACCTATTCCATCGACAGTGAAGGCGAGGCGGTTTTCGAGCTGGTCGCCTCGACCGGTCAACTCCGCACCAAGGCGCCGCTGAACTACGAGGGAGCCTCAAGCTACACCTTCACTCTGTCGGTCCATGACGGAAAGGACTCTAGCGGTGAGCAGGACACCTCTATAGACGATACGATCACGGTGATGGTTGCTGTGACCAATGTGGATGAGCCGGGCGTCATCACCCTGTCATCCGAGAAACTGCGCGTTGGCGTCATACAGAGGGCACGGGTAATTGACCCGGATGGCAACGTCAGGAATGAGTCATGGAGATGGGAACAACAATCGGGCGACAAGAGAACATGGATTCACCTCGACCAGGTTCGAGGGCCGTACTACACCCCAGATGCAGACAGCGAAGGGAAGCACCTTCGCATCTATGTTAACTATGGTGACGGAGCAGGCAGGTCTGGCGGGTTCAACGGATCTGCCTCTTTCGTGTCGAGCGCCCCTGTCCTTGCCAAGGAGGCTCCCAACGCCATAAGAGTCGTCGAGCTCGTCGAGGGCCTAAACCTGCCATGGGACCTCGACTTTGCCCCGGACGGCACCATGCTCGTCGCCGAGCTTAAAGGCACCCTCAGAGCCTATCTCGCGAATGGCACGTCTACGACCGTCACCGCCGACCGGCACGACCTGTTTCCCTTCCTGGAGACGGGTTTGATGTCAATCGTGATCGATCCGGGATTCTCCACCAATCGGCGCTTCTACACCTGCCAGGGACACTATCTAAGTAATCCGGGTGACCGGATCGCCTTCGAGGTGCAGGTCATCGCCTGGACCATGAACGAAGACTATTCGGAAGCCGTACGCGTAGACGACCCCCTGGTGGGGGGCATACCGTTGATTGCCATTACTCGAAACAACGGCTGCCGTCTGCGCTTCGGACCGGACGGATATCTGTGGATCGCGACTGGAGACGCCTCGAGGCGGGGTGTCTCGCAGGACTTGGACTCGCTCGGGGGCAAGATCCTGCGAGTCGACTCATCAACAGGGGAGGCAGCACCCGGCAACCCCTTCAATTCCCGCGTCTACACGTACGGCCACCGCAAAGTGCAGGGACTGGCCCTCCATCCGGGTACGCAGCAGGTATGGGCCGTGGAGTATGGCCCGGGATTTGACGACGAAATCAACCTGCTGACCAGCGGCGGCAATTATGGCTGGGACCCCGGCACACGCTACCACAAGAGGGTCCCGATGACGAACTTGCTGAAGTTCCCGGACGCCGTGCAGGCCAGGTGGTCATCGGGACCCTCCTCGCTCGGCGCCAGCGGTGGGGTCTTCCTGGAGGGTGTAGCGTGGGACCACTGGAATGGCCGGCTGGCGGTCACCTCCCTGGGAGAGAGGTCTCTTCGGCTCTTTGAATTCGATGGGGAAGGGAGACTGCAAAGTGAGGTTGTCGTACCGGGGCTTAGAAGGACTTACGGCAGGCTTCGCTCCCCTGTTCTCGGACCGGACGGCATCCTATATGTCACCACTTCAAATGGCGGGAACCGAGACAAGATACTCAAGGTCGTGCCGGGGCTTCACGAGGGCAAACCCACCATCAGGGGCACGACTCACGTGGGTGAGACGCTGACGGCGGACACGTCGGACATTGCGGACCCCGACGGCCTGACCAACCCGACATTTACCCACCAGTGGATTCGAAGCGACGGCACGACCGACATCGACATCGCCGGGGCAGCAGGCTCAACCTACGTGGTCGCGACCGACGACGTGGGCAAGACGATCAAGGTCCGCGTCTCCTTCACCGACGTCGAGGACAATGCCGAATCGCTGACCAGCGAGGGGATCACGGCCCTAGCGATTACGGTCCCCGGCGCGCCCCGCTCCGTGGCGGTAGAACGGGGAGGCACGGGCGAACTCGTCGTCACCTGGCAGGCCCCATCGAGCAACGGAGGCTCGGACATCACGGGCTACAGGGTACAGTGGAAGGAGGCCACCGGCAGCTGGGACACGCCTGCAGACGTGTCTGAAACGACGAGTACCGGTACGTCCCACACCATCACCAGTCTGTCGCTCGGGACCGAGTACTCCGTCCGGGTGATTGCAACCAACCCGGTCGGCGACGGCCCGGCGTCCCCAGAGGTGAAGGAGACGGCGGATGCTGCGACATCGCTGCAGCGGGCGGCCACCGAGAACTCCCCGGCCATCGGCGCGCCCAGCATCGGCGGCACGGCGCAGGTGGGCGAGACGCTGACGGCGGACACGTCAAGCATAGCCGACGCCGACGGCCTGAATGACGTCGCCTTCAACTACCAGTGGGTCCGCAACGACGGCAACGCCGACACCAACATCCAGGGGGCGACGGACTCCACATACTTCCTTGTCTCCGATGACGCGAGCAAGACGATCAAGGTACGGGTGAGCTTCACCGACGACGCGGGATACAACGAGTCCCTGACAAGTCCTCCCACGGCGGTGGTGGAGGACAGGCCCAACAGGCCGGCCACCGGCCAACCCACCATCAGCGGTAAAGCGCAGGTTGGCGAGACCCTGACGGCGGGCACGTCGAGGATCTCCGACACCGACGGCCTGGACGACGCTGCGTTCAGCTACCAGTGGCTGTCCGACGACGCGGCGATAGCCGGGGCCGCTGATTCCACCTACACCCCGGAAGCTGCCGACGAGGGCAGGGCCATCAGGGTGCGGGTCTCCTTTAACGACGACAGGGGCCACGAAGAGACACTGACCAGCGATGCGACGGCCGCGGTCTCACCGGAACAGAACCGGGATACGGCGGACCGGCCTCATGGCCTCAGCGCCAGCGTCGAGGCCGGTGCGGTGGTCCTCACCTGGAACGCTCCCGACGACGATGGCGGAGTGACCATGTACCGGATACTGCGCCACCGGCCCGAGGAGGGCGAGACGGAGCCCCTGGTGTACGTGGACTTCACCCGCAGCCGGGCCACCACCTATACCGACACGGCGGTGGAGCCGGGGACGCTGTACGTGTACGGCGTGCAGGCGGTGGACACCTTCGGCTTAGCCGGGGAGGCGTCCAATCCCGTCGAGGTGAGGATGCCCGCGACTAACATTCCGGCGACGGGGGCGCCCACCATCAGCGGTGAACCTCAGGTGGGAGAGACGCTGACGGCGGACACCTCGGACATCGCCGACGAGAACGGCCTGGACAACGCCAGCTTCAGCTACCAGTGGGTGTCGTACGACGGAAACGCCGACACGGATATCCCGGGCGCGGCCGGCTCCACCTATACCCTGGTGCCCGAAGACGAGGGCAGGGCCTTCCGGGTCAGGGTGTCCTTCACCGACGACGACGGCCACCGGGAATCGCTGACCAGCGCGCTGGCCCGCTCGGAGCGGCCCTATGCCCTGAGCGCATCCGCATCGGACGGCGCGGTGGCGCTGACCTGGAAGCTGCCGGTGGGCTGGCCCTACTCGTCAACCTTCCAGATACTGCGCAACCGTCCCGAGCTTGGCGAGGCCGAGCCCCTGGTGCTGGTCAAATACCTTCAGGCCCCGGGGAACGCCCACACCGACACTGACGTGGCGGCTGGAGTGCTGTACGTGTACCGGGTGAAGGGGGTGGACCCCTTCGGCTACCCCCTTGAGGCGTCCCAGCCGGTTGAGATTCGAGCTGAGGCGGCGGTGGCTGACAACAACCCGGCCTCCGGCGCCCCAACCATCAGCGGCACGGCGCAGGTGGGGGAGACGCTGACGGCGGACACCTCGGGCATCGACGACGAGGACGGGCTGGACAACGCGGCCTTCGACTACCAGTGGCTCGCTGATGATGCGGAGATCGAGGACGCAACGGCCTCCACCTACACCCTGGCGGCCGCCGACGAGGGCAAGACCATCAAGGTGAAGGTGTCCTTCACCGACGACAACTCCAATGACGAGTCCCTGACCAGTGCGGCCACGGGCGCGGTGGCGGCAGCGCCCCCGACCAACAACGAGGCCACCGGGGCGCCCGCCATCAGCGGAACAGTCAAGGTGGGCCACGTACTGACGGCGGACATGTCCGGCATCGCCGACCAGGACGGGCTGGACAACGTGTCCTTCAGCTACCAATGGCTACGGGACGACGGGAGCACGGACGTAGGTATAGCGGGTGAAACCAACTCGGCCTATGTCGTGGATACTGACGACGAGGGTAAGGCCATCAAGGTCAGGGTGAGCTTCACCGACGACGCGGGCAACGAGGAGACGCTTACCAGCGCCCCAACCGCCCAGGTTGCGTCCACTTCCAACCACCCGGCCACGGGCCTGCCCGCCATCAGGGGTCAAGCCCGGGTGGGAGCGACTCTGAGGGTGAGCCTGTCCTCCCTTGACGATGCAGACGGTCTGAGCGGAACGATCTTCTCCTACCAGTGGCTCGCTGATGACGCGGACACCCAAGACGCCACGAACTCGACCTATGTCCTGGATCCTGACGACGAGGGCAAGGCCATCAGGGTCCGGGTGATCTTCACCGACGATGCGGGCAACGAGGAGACGCTTACCAGCGCCCCAACCGCCCAAGTTGTGCCCACTTCCAACAATCCGGCCACGGGCCTGCCCGTCATCAGGGGCCAAGTACGGGTGGGAGCGACTCTGAGGGCGAGCCTGTCTATCCTCGACGACCCTGACGGTCTGAGCGGGGCGACCTTCACCTACCAGTGGCTCGCTGACGACGCGGAGATCCGGGACGCAACGGACTCCACCTATGTCCTGGACACTAACGATGAGGGCAAGACCATCAGGGTCCGGGTGAGCTTCACCGACGCCGCGGGCAACGAAGAGACCTTGACCAGCGTTGCCACGTCAGTGGTAGCGCCGCGGTAGAACGCCGGTGAACGCAACTCGCAGGGGCGCCACGCCGACCGCGTTCCCGGGAAGCAGGAAGGCAAGAGCAACTTCCGCGTACCGAGAGAGGTACAGGTGTGAGGACATGAGATTCAACCTGAGTGGTTCTTCTGTCGCGCTCAGTCGGCTCCCGCTGGTATTGGCCTTGCTGCTGGCGGCCGTCTCTGTCCTGTTCGTGCCTGGCAACGAAACGCACGCGCAGGTGGCCGTACCGGCCGCGCCCACCGGTCTTGCCGCCTCGTCGGTCGCTCACGACAGCGTGACGCTCAGCTGGGACGACCCCGGCGACAGCTCCATCACGGGATACCAGGTGCTCAGGCGCTCCCGCGACGGGACGGAGTACCGGGACGGAGAGGGCGCCTCCGGGTTCGTGGTGATCGTGGATGACACCGGCTCCTCGGCAACCACCTACACGGACACGTCGGTAACAGCCCGAACCAGGTACGTCTACCGGGTGAAGGCCATCAACTCTGTGGGGCTCAGCCCCCGTTCCAGCTATCTCAATATCGAAACGTCCCCCGCGCCCCCATCGCCGTCAGTTCCTGCGGCGCCCACCGGGCTGATCGCCTCGTCGGTCGCCCACGACAGCGTGACGCTAAGCTGGGACGACCCCGTAGACAGCACGATAACGGGCTACCAGGTCCTCAGGCTCTCCCGAGACGGGGCGGAGTACAGAGACGGCCTGGGGGCCGCTGAGTTCGTGGTGATAGTAGACGACACCGGCTCCCCGGACACCACCTACACCGACACATCGGTAACGCCAAGGACGCGGTACGTCTACCGGGTGAAGGCCAAGAACCCCCAGGGTCTGAGTGAAGTGTCCAGTCCCGCCAATGGGGAGACGCAGGCCGCTCCGGTTGTGACGCCTCAGACACTGGTAGAAGGCTCGCGCCCCAACGTCGTGCTCATCCTCGCCGACGATCTGGGCTGGGGCGATATCCTATCAAATAACCCGGACTCGGCCATGACCACCCCCCGCATCGACAGCATAGCCGCTGCGGGCGCGAACTTCACCGACGCGCATTCGCCTTCGTCCGTTTGCACAGGGACGCGCTATGGGCTGCTCACCGGGCGCTACGCGTGGCGAACCTCGCTGACCTCGGGCGTCCTCAACGGCTACGACCGGCCGTTGATCGGCCCAGGCCTCCCCACGCTGGGGACACTGCTCCAGGGCCACGGCTACCGCACCGCGGCGGTCGGCAAGTGGCACCTCGGCATGGACTTTGCCCGCCTGTCGGACATCGATGAGGTCACGGAGATCAACGCGGGCATCGACTTCGACGGAGAGATCGTGGACGGCCCCCTGGACCACGGGTTCGACGAGTTCTTCGGGACCAGCGCCAACCTCCTGGACGCGCCCTCCGTCTACATCCGCAACAGGCACTTCGTCGGCAATCCGGACAGGAGAGGCCAGTCTGCGTCCGGCTTCGTTGTGTTTGAGGAGGTCCTAGACCGGCTAACCGAGGAGGCGGTCGCCTTCATCGAGCGGGAGGGGCAGTCCGCGGAGTCATTCTTCCTCTACCTGCCGCTGAACGCCCCCCACGTCCCATTGGCCCCGAACGATCACTTCCGCGGCCTGACCGGTCTGGGCACTTACGCCGACTTCGTGGCGCAGGCGGACTGGACCGTCGGCCAGGTGCTCGACGCGCTCGATCAGGTTGACGCACGCGACGACACCCTCGTCATCTTCACCTCTGACAACGGCTCCTTCATGGGAAATCGCCTTCCCGTTCCCAACCATGCGAACCATCAGTCCAACGGCATGTGGCTCGGCGGCAAGGGCCATATTCACGAGGGCGGCCACCGCGTGCCGCTCCTGATGCAATGGCCGCGGGGAATCGAGGCCGGCTCGGACGTTGACGCCACGGTCTCGCTGACCGATTTGTACGCGACCCTGGCCGACATTGTGGGAGAAGAGCCTAAACCCGGCGTGGTTCCCGACAGCGTCTCGCTGCTGTCCCTGCTGCGTGGTGAAGCCGACACGCGCGGGGCGCCCGTCGTCCACCATTCCAGCGGTGGGATGTTCGCGCTGCGGGACGGCCGCTGGAAGCTGGTGTTTGGCAACGGCAGCGGCTTGCGGCATGCCAGACACAGTAGACCCTTCGACAGACCCTGGGAGCTCTTCGACATGCAGCAAGATCCCGGTGAGTCGACGAATGTCGCCGGGGCCCATCCGGAATTGATGGCGCGGATGGAAGCCACTCTGGACCAAATCCGTGACGCGGAAGAGGGAACGTTATCAGGCGATGCCACCCTCAAGACGCTAAGTCTCGCCGGTGTTGACATTGGACCCTTTGCCAGCGATGTACGGTCCTATACGGCGAGCGTGCGCCCCGATGCCACGACCATCGTGATGACGGCGATTCCCACCGCGACGGATGCCCGCGTGGTTGTCACAGCCCGCAACGGGCAGAGACATGCACGCGGTCGGCTGACGCTGCGGTCTTTTGTCGAGCCCACCACCACGATCACGATCTTCGTCACCTCCCCGGACGGGAGCACGACTACGGAATACACGGTGACGGTCGGGCGCAGGTTGGCGATTACCGGCACGCCACAGGTTGGGCAGACCCTGACCGCCGACACCTCCGGCATCGACGACCCCGACGGGCTGACCAACGTGGCCTTCAGCTACCAGTGGGTCCGGCGCGACGGAAGCACGGACAGCGACATCGCTGGAGCCACGAGTGCGACATACACCCTGACGACCGAGGACCAAGGGAAGACCATCCTGGTGTGGGTGAGCTTCACCGACGACGGAGACAACGACGAGGCGCGGACCGCCGCCACGAAAGCCACGGTAGGCCATGCGGCTGGTGAACTGACGGCGGCCCAGGAAAGCGATATCTTGCCTGTGATGTCAGGGTATTCAGTCTTCGGAAACCTCGGAATGCTGTCCCCTGACGGATGGGAGATCGACGGGACGCACTACACAGTCAAGTTCCTGGTGCACGCGGGCGAGAGCCTTGTGCTGGGCCTGGATGAGCAACTGCCGACGGACTTCACCCTGCACGTGGGCGATTCCACCTATCGTGGCAGCGAGAGCAAGCTCCCTCTCTCCATAGAAGGAGTGGAGGGGTACTGGTGGGCCTCGGCGACCCCGGACTGGTCCGCGGATGAGCCTGTCCAGGTAAAGCTGGCAATCCATCGAGGGGTCCCCCTTGGCGAGCGTCCCCGCGCCCCGGTGACCGGCAATTTCAGGAACATTCCCTCGGAGCATGACGGGAGTGGGGACTTCTCATTCCGCATCTACTTCAGCGAGGGCGTCGCCACAACCGTCGACGCCATGCAGGGCCACGTCCTGGCGGTCACTGGCGGTGTGGTGTCCAGCGTCGAGGCCGTGGGGGACGAAGGCAGGATATGGGCGGTCTCGATAACGCCCGGCTGGAGGGATTCCGTTACGATCGAGATCGAGGCCGACCTGGACTGTGCGTTGTCCGGCGCAGTCTGTGCGTCGGACGGCAGACGGCTGTTCAACCGCATGGAGCTGAGGGTACCGATGAGGCCCAACAGTCCCGCCACGGGGGCGCTCGCCATCGGCGGCACGACCTGGGCCTGGGTGGGCGACACGCTGACGGCGGACACCTCGGACATCTCCGACGCCGATGGCATGAGCGGTACGACCTTCAGCTACCAGTGGCTGTTCAGCGATGGGAGCGTCGATACCGAGATCGAAGGAGCCACCCAATCCACCTACAGCGTATTTGACGCCGACAGGGGAAAGACCATCAAGGTGCGGGTCTCGTTTGCTGACGACGCTGGTTATGCAGAATCCCTGACCAGCGCCGGGATGACAGTATTCGTGCTGGAACCACACGACCGGCCCTACGAACTCCAGGCCGCCGCTGCGGCGGGCGCCATCACCCTGACCTGGCATGACCCCAATACGCACGCCTCCCACGGCTCGTACCACATTCTGCGCCACAGGCCTGAACTGGGGGAGACCGAGCCTCTAATCTACGTGGAGTACGCCTCTACCACTGACCGTACCTTCATCGACAGCGCAGTGGAACCGGGGGTTCAGTACGTGTATGCCGTGAAAGCGGTGAAGGATCCCTTCGGCTACTTGGGGCCAGCGTCGGCCCCCGTGGAGGTGAGGATGCCCCCGGTCGAAGGTGCCAACAGCCCCGCGAGTGGCATGCCCACCATCACCGGCGCCGCCCACGTGGACGAGACTCTGACGGCGGACGTATCCGGCATAGTTAACGCGGACGGGCTGACCAGCGCCACCTTCAGCTACCAGTGGATTTCCAACGATGGCACAGCGGCAACGCACATCGCGGGCGCCACCGGCTCTACCTACACCCTGTCTGATGACGAGATTGGGAATACCGTCATCGTCCGCGTAGGCTATACCGACGACCGGGGCAACGAGGAGACGCTTACCAGCGCCCCAACCGCCCAGGTTGTGCCCACTTCCAACAATCCGGCCACGGGCCTGCCCGCCATCAGGGGTCAAGCCCGGGTGGGAGCGACTCTGAGGGTGAGCATGTCCTCCCTTGACGATGCAGACGGTCTGAGCGGCGCGACCTTCTCCTACCAGTGGCTCGCTGACGACGCGGAGATCCGGGACGCAACGGACTCCACCTATGGCCTGAATGCTGAGGATGAGGGCAAGACCATCAGGGTCAGGGTGAGCTTCACCGACGCCGCGGGCAACGAGGAGACCTTGACCAGCGTTGCCACGTCAGCGGTAGCGCCACGGTAGAACGCCGGTGAACGCAACTCGCAGGGGCGCCACGCCGACCGCGTTCATGGGAAGCAGGAAGGCAAGAGCAACTTCGGCGTACCGAGAGAGGTACAGGTATGAGGACATGAGATTCAACCTGAGTGGTTCTTCTGTCGCGCTCAGTCGGCCCCTGCTCGCCTTGGCCTTGCTGCTGGCGGCCGTCTCTGTCCTGTTCGTGCCTGGCAACGAAACGCACGCGCAGGCGGCCGTACCGGCCGCGCCCACCGGTCTTGCCGCACCGACGGTCGCCCACGACAGCGTGACGCTCAGCTGGGACGACCCCGGCGACAGCTCCATCACGGGATACCAGGTGCTCAGGCGCTCCCGCGACGGGTCGGAGTACGGGGACGGAGAGGGCGCAACCGGGTTCGTCGTGATCGTGGGCGACACCGGATCGTCAGCGACCACCTACGCTGACACGTCGGTGACGGCCCGGACCAGGTATGTCTACCGGCTGAAGGCCCTCAACTCTGTGGGGCTCAGCCCACGTTCCAGCTATCTCAATATCGAAACGTCCGTCGCGCCCCCGCCGCCGTCAGCTCCCGCCGCGCCCACCGGGCTGACCGCCTCGTCGGTCGCTCACGACAGCGTGACGCTCAGCTGGGACGACCCCGGCGACAGCTCCATCAGCGGCTACCAGGTGCTCAGGCGCTCCCGCGACGGGTCGGAGTACGGAGACGGAGAGGGCGCCTCCGGGTTCGTGGTGATCGTGGATGACACCGGCTCCTCGGCAACCACCTACACGGACACGTCGGTAACAGCCCGAACCAGGTACGTCTACCGGGTGAAGGCCATCAACTCTGTGGGGCTCAGCCCCCGTTCCAGCTATCTCAATATCGAAACGTCCCCCGCGCCCCCATCGCCGTCAGTTCCTGCGGCGCCCACCGGGCTGATCGCCTCGTCGGTCGCCCACGACAGCGTGACGCTAAGCTGGGACGACCCCGTAGACAGCACGATAACGGGCTACCAGGTCCTCAGGCTCTCCCGAGACGGGGCGGAGTACAGAGACGGCCTGGGGGCCGCTGAGTTCGTGGTGATAGTAGACGACACCGGCTCCCCGGACACCACCTACACCGACACATCGGTAACGCCAAGGACGCGGTACGTCTACCGGGTGAAGGCCAAGAACCCCCAGGGTCTGAGTGAAGTGTCCAGTCCCGCCAATGGGGAGACGCAGGCCGCTCCGGTTGTGACGCCTCAGACACTGGTAGAAGGCTCGCGCCCCAACGTCGTGCTCATCCTCGCCGACGATCTGGGCTGGGGCGATATCCTATCAAATAACCCGGACTCGGCCATGACCACCCCCCGCATCGACAGCATAGCCGCTGCGGGCGCGAACTTCACCGACGCGCATTCTCCGTCATCCATGTGCTCGCCGACGCGCTATGGACTGCTCACCGGGCGCTACGCGTGGCGGACATGGCTGACCCAAGGCGTTCTCAACGGTTACGACCGGCCGTTGATCGGCCCAGGCATCCCCACGCTGGGGACACTGCTCCGGGGCCACGGCTACCGCACCGCGGCGGTCGGCAAGTGGCACCTCGGAATGGACTTTGCCCGCCTGTCAGACATCGATGAGGTCACGGAGGTCAACCGGGGCATCGATTTCGACGCCGAAATCCTGGACGGCCCCACAGACCACGGGTTCGACGAGTTCTTCGGCGTCAGCGCCAACTTCTCTTGGCATGTCCGCACCTACATCCGCGACAACCGCTTTATTGCCAATCCAGATAGAGGGAATCAGCCCGCGTCCGGACTCATTAGAGCAAATGAGATCCTCGACCGCGTGACGGAGGAGGCGGTCGGGTTCATCAAACGGGAGGGGCGGAGTGAAACGCCATTCTTCCTCTACCTGGCATTGAACTCCCCGCACGTGCCGATGGCCCCGAATGCACAGTTCGCTGGCCAGACCGGGCTCGGCCTCTACGGGGACGTCGTGGCTCAGATAGACTGGACGGTCGGCCAAGTGCTAGATGCGCTCGAGCGGGTCGGCGTTCGCGATGACACTCTGGTGATCTTCACTTCGGACAATGGCTCATATATGGGCGGTCTGCCGAACCACATGCCGAGTGACCATACCCAGAATCCCAAGGCATTCTACTATCGTTTTGGCACGCACCAGTCCAACGGCGGGTGGTCCGGCCTCAAGGGCACCATCAACGAAGGAGGGCACCGCGTGCCGCTCCTGATTCAATGGCCGCGAGAGATCGAGGCGGGTTCGACCATCGCCGCCACAGTCTCGCTGACCGATCTGTACGCGACTCTGGCCGACATTCTGGGGGAAGAATCGGAAGCCGGGGTCGCTCCCGACAGCGTGTCCCTCCTCCCCCTGCTGCGTGGCGAAGCCGCGACGCGTGGGACGCCCATCGTGCACCATTCCGGCAACGGGATGTTCGCACTTCGAGACGGCCGATGGAAACTGGTATTGGGCAACGGTCGCGGTAGTCTGAGCGGAAGCGCGAACGGCGAACCCTTCGGCAGACCATGGCGGCTGTACGACCTAGACCAGGATCACAGGGAATTTGAAAATGTCGCCCGTGTCCAATCGGAGGTAATGGCACGGCTCGAGGCCACCCTGAACCGTATCCGCTCAGCTGAGGACGGTACCCTGTCGGCCGATGCCACGTTGAGTAAGCTCAGGCTCGCCGGCATAGACATCGGGGCTTTCGATCCAGACGTATGGAGCTATTCGGCCACCGTGGACTGGAAGATCGAGACTATAGAGGTGACAGCGCTTCCGACGGATTCAGATGCCGGAGTAAGCATCTCGACACACGGTGGGCGGCTCTTGTATGGCAAGCCCCTGCGCGGGCGGGTGGAGGTAGGGCTAGCCGATCCCGCCACCACCATCACGGTTAAGGTCATAGCCGCGGACGGAAGTGCGACTGCAAACTACAGGGTGACGGTCACGCGTGTCGACAAATCGCCGAACGGGCCGACGATTACCGGCACAGCACAGGTTGGGGAGACGTTGACCGCGGACACGTCGGGCATTACCGACTCCGACGGGCTGGACAACGCGACCTTCAACTACCAGTGGATCTGCCATATTTGCAGCACGGACACGGACACGGACATCCAGAGTGCGACTGCTGCGACCTACACGCTGGTCGAAGCCGACGAAGGCAAGGCCATCAAAGTACGGGTCAGTTTCACGGACGACATCGGCAACGCCGAGACGCGGACCAGCGCGGCGACAGCCGCGGTAATCGGTAAGTTCGTTTGGGAAAGTGAGCTCACGGCGGGCCGGAGTACCCACATCTTGCCTGTCAGGTCGGGTTATGCGGCCCTGGGAGACCGCGTCGGAGCCCTGTCCCCCGATAGTTTCGAGATTGACGGGACAACCTACCGTGTCCAGTTCCTGTTGCACGCGAGCCAGGGTCTCTGGCTGGGAGTTCAACCGGAGCTGCCGGCGGACTTCACCCTGATCGTTGGCGATTCCGCCTACCTGGGCAGCGAGAGCATGGTCCCCAAAGTCAGGACCGCAGCCGGGGGGTACTGGTGGCCCTCAGCATCTCCGGACTGGCTTGGGGACGACCCTGTAGAGGTGGGCCTGATCGTCCATCCGGGGGTGGCGTTGGGGGACCGGCAGAAGGCGCCGGTGACCGGGCGCTTCCAAAACTTCCCCACAGAGCATGACTGGATTGAGGATTTCACCTTCCGCATCTACTTCAGCGAGGGAGTCGCCACCACAGCCGACGCCCTGCGTGACCATGTCCTGTCGGTCACCGGCGGCGCGGTGTCGACCGTCGAGTCTGTTGTTAGCGAGGGAAAAGAGGGCCGGATATGGGCGGTCTCGGTCACTCCTGAATCGAGCGAGACAATCACGATCCGGGTCGAGGCCGACCTGGACTGTGCACTCCCCGGCGCAGTCTGTACCGCAGATGGCAGGCGGCTGTACAACCGCATGGAGTTGACGGTGAAAGCCAAGGAGAACAATCCGCCCACGGGAGTCCCCACCATCAAAGGGACGGTCGGGGTGGGAGAGACCCTCGCGGCGGACACATCCAGGATCTCTGACGCAGATGGATTGACCGGTGCGACGTTCAGCTACCAGTGGGTGTCGGACGACGGGAAGGGCTACACGGGTATCCGGGGCGCGACGGGCCCCACCTATACCACGGTACCCGCCGACGAGGGCAAGGCCTTCAAGGTGAGGGTGTCGTTCACCGACGATGCCGGCTACAGGGAATCGCTGACGAGCGCACAGGTCCGCTCGAAACGGCCTTATGGACTGAACGCAGCAATCTCCGACGGCGGCGTTGTCCTCACTTGGAAGCCGCCGGTGGGCTGGGCGCACGCCCTATTCCAGATACTGCGCAACCGCCCCGAGCTTGGCGAGGCCGAGCCCCTGGTCTACGTCAGGTACACTCAGGTGGGAATGACCACCTACACCGATACGGACGTCGAGCCTGGGGTGCTGCACGTGTACCGGGTGAAGAGGGTGAACCTCTTCGGGATCCCGCAGGAGGCGTCCGATCCGATTGAGATTCGAACTGCGGAATCGACGACGGGTGAGAATAGACCCGCAACGGGCGCTCCGACCATCGGTGGCACTGTGCAGGTGGGCGAGACACTCACGGTGGACACGTCGGGAATCTTCGACGCTGATAGATTGACCGGTGCGACGTTCAGCTACCAGTGGGTATCGTTCGACGGAAACGCCTACACGGATATTCGGGGCGCGACAGACTCCACCTACACCCTGGTTTCCGCCGATGAAGGTAAGGCCTTCAAGGTGAGGGTGTCGTTCACTGATGACGCCGGCTACAAGGAATCGCTGACCAGCGCGCTGTTCGGCTCGGAGCGGTCCTACGGACTGAACGCATCGGAATCGGACGGCGCAGTAGCCCTCACCTGGAAGCTGCCGGCGGGCTGGCCCCACGGGTCAACCTTCCAGATACTGCGCAACCGCCCTGAGCTTGGCGAGACCGCGCCCCTGGTGCACGTCAGATTCACCGAGTCAGGCGCGAACGCCTACACCGACACAAATGTGGAGCCCGGTGTGCTGTACGTGTACCGGGTGAAGGGGGTAGACCCCTTCGGGTTCCCGCAGGAGGCGTCCGAACCGGTTGAGATCCGGACTACGGAATCGACGGCCATCGAGAACACACCCGCCACGGGCGATCCGACCATCAGCGGCACTGTGCAGGTGGGCGAGACACTGACGACGGACATGTCGGAGATTGCCGACGAGGACGGGCTGGATAACGTGTCCTTCAGCTACCAATGGCTACGGGACGACGGGAGCACGGACGTAGGTATAGCGGGTGAAACCAACTCGACCTATGTCCTGGATCCTGACGACGAGGGTAAGGCCATCAAGGTCAGGGTGAGCTTCACCGACGACGCGGGCAACGAGGAGACGCTTACCAGCGCCCCAACCGCCCAGGTTGTGCCCACTTCCAACAATCCGGCCATGGGCCTGCCCACCATAAAGGGCCAAAGCCGGGTGGGAGCGACTCTGAGGGCGAGCCTGTCCGCCCTCGACGACCCTGACGGTCTGAGCGGGGCGACCTTCACCTACCAGTGGCTCGCTGACGACGCGGAGATCCGGGACGCAACGGACTCCACCTATGTCCTGGACACTAACGATGAGGGCAAGACCATCAGGGTCCGGGTGAGCTTCACCGACGCCGCGGGCAACGAGGAGACCTTGACCAGCGTTGCCACGTCAGTGGTAGAACGCCGGTGAGCGCAACTCGCAGGGGCGCCACGCCGACCGCGTTCCCGGGAAGCAGGAAGGCAAGAGCAACTTCCGCGTACCGAGAGAGGTACAGGTGTGAGGACATGAGATTCAACCTGAGTGGTTCTTCTGTCGCGCTCAATCGGCTCCCGCTGGTATTGGCCTTGCTGCTGGCGGCCGTCTCTGTCCTGTTCGTGCCTGGCAACGAAACGCACGCGCAGGCGTCCGTCCAGGCCGCGCCCACCGGGCTGACCACCTCGTCGGTCGCCCACGACAGCGTGACGCTCATCTGGGACGACCCCGGCGACAGCTCCATGACGGGATACCAGGTGCTCAGGCGCTCCCGCGACGGGACGGAGTACGGGGACGGAGAGGGCGCCTCCGGGTTCGTGGTGATCGTGGGCGACACCGGGTCGTCTGCAACCACCTACACCGACACGTCGGTGACGGCCCGGACCAGGTACGTCTACCGGCTGAAGGCCATCAACTCCGTGGGGCTCAGCCCCCGTTCCGGCTATCTCAATATCGAAACGTCCGTCGCGCCCCCGCCGCCGTCAGTTCCTGCGGCGCCCGCCGGGCTGACCACCTCGTCGGTCGCTCACGACAGCGTCACTCTCAGCTGGGACGACCCCGGCGACAGCTCCATCACCGGCTACCAGGTGCTCAGGCGCTCCCGCGACGGGACGGAGTACCGGGACGGAGAGGGCGCAACCGGGTTCGTCGTGATCGTGGATGACACCGGCTCCCAGGCCACTATCTACACCGACACGTCCGTCATAGCCCGGACCAGGTATGTCTACCGGGTGAAGGCCATCAACTCTGTGGGGCTCAGCCCCCGTTCCAGCTATCTCAATATCGAAACGTCCGCCGCGCCACCGTCGCCGTCAGTTCCTGCGGCGCCCACCGGGCTGATCGCCTCGTCGGTCGCCCATGACAGCGTGACGTTGACCTGGAACGACCCCGGCGACAGCACGATAGAGAGCTACCAGATGCTCAGGCGCTCCCGAGACGGGGTGGAGTACGGAGACGGCCTGGGGGCCGCTGAGTTCGTGGTGATCGTAGACGACACCGGCTCCCCGGACACAACCTACACCGACACGTCGGTAACGCAAAGGACACGGTACGCGTACGGGGTGAAGGCCAGGAACCCCCAGGGCCTGAGCGAGGTGTCCGACTCCGCCAACGCCGAGACCTCCGAAGCGCCGGCTTCAGAACCGGTACCGCCGTGTCAAAACGGATACGTTCCACCCACGCCCACGGATGTTGCTGTGACGGCCATGCCGATCGTTGTCGAGTCCACGACGGCGGACTACTTCGTCCTCTACGTGAGCCACGACATGGACGGCGCGACGGTTTGGTACCCGGTCCAGGTGACCCTGGGCAAAGACGGCACGACTGAGCTAGCCGAGAACGTGGCGGCGCCGCCTAGGGAGCGGTACCGGGTGGAGAAGTACCTCATCGTCAACCCGGCCGACGTTGACGGCGACTGCATAGACGACATCAGCGAACTCAATGATCTGGGAGCGATGAACCCGGTGAACCCCGCTGGCACCGTCGCACCCACCCACGGCGCCTTGGTCGTTCCCGATCGGGAGACACTAGAGACAATCGCCTATGCTTATACCGACGGCGCTTTGCTCCTAAAATTCTCCATAGTCGACATAAACACCGACCGGCCCAGGGTCTATTTCCAGGACACCAGTGAATTCCCGGAACACGGCGATTATCTCGATTTCATCGATATTGAGTGGGATTACTGGACCACCGTACGGGCCACCATTATGTATAACCCGGAACTCGCTGCTCCCGACGGCACTCCCGGAGTCTACCTCCTTAAGATTAAGATTCCTGTTCCCCGCGGTGATCGCTTGAGCTACTTTGAGCGCACGTACACGCTGCTCGCGGCCAGCATGCCACTGCTCGACGACAATCTGGCCCTGTGGATACAGAACAGTGAGCTTCCGGCGGTCCAGGCCGACCTGCCGTTGTTCCGTGCATCCCGGATGGGCATGGTGTTCGACGAAGACGTCTACGGCGAGACCGACTTCCTAGTGCTGAACCCTGGGGAAGGGTACGGCCTGCTGCGGAGTCTGGAACCGGACGAGCGTCCCAGCTCCCGCGACGTAGTGATCTACGAAACGCTCCCCAACGAGTTGCCCCGCGTCGCCGGCATCATCAGCGCCGTACCCCAGACGCCGCTGTCACACGTCAACCTGCGCGCGCTGCAGGACAGCGTGCCCAACGCCTTCATCGCCGATGCCCTCCAGGACGAAATAATCAGCGGTCTCATCGGCAGCTACGTCCACTATGCGGTGACCGAGACGGGTTACTCGATTCGAGCGGCCACCCAATCAGAGGTGGACGCACACCACGCCTCTTCCCGGCCCGCCGAGGTCCAGACGCCGCAGCGTGACCTTTCTGTCACCTCGATCACCCCGCTCAGCAACATCGGGTTCGATGACTGGGACTCCTTCGGCGTCAAGGCGGCCAACGTGGCCGCGCTGGGGACGCTGGGATTTCCGGACGGGACCATTCCCGACGGGTTCGCGGTGCCGTTCTACTTCTATGACGAGTTCATGAAGCAAAACGGCCTCTATGAGGATATCGAGGAGATGCTGGCCGACTCCGACTTCCAGACGGACTACGAGACCAAGGCTGACGAGTTGAAGAAGCTGCGCAAGAAGATCAAGAAGGCTGAGACGCCGGAGTGGATCTATACCGCGCTGACGGCGATGCACGCGACATTCCCGGAGGGCACATCCCTGCGGTACCGGTCCAGCACCAACAACGAGGACCTGCCGGGGTTCAACGGAGCTGGATTGTACGACTCAAAGACGCAGCATGCGGAGGAGACCGAGGAGGACGGGGTCTCCAAGTCGCTCAAACAGGTATACGCCAGCCTGTGGAACTTCCGAGCGTTCATCGAGCGCGACTTCCACCGCATCGATCACCTGGCGGCTGCGATGGGTGTGCTGGTGCATCCCAACTACTCCGGCGAGCTGGTCAACGGCGTGGCAGCCAGCGTCGACCCCGCCTACGGCACGGAGGGGACTCACTACGTCAACTCGCAGGTAGGGGAAGACCTGGTCACCAACCCCGAGGCACACTCCGTGCCGGAGGAGATCCTATTGTACCCGGACGGTACACGCAGGGTCGTTGCGCTCTCCAACCAGGTCCCTCAGGGGCAGCTGCTAATGAACGGCGACCAGCTGGCACAGCTGCACAGGCATCTCGCCGCAATCCATGAGAGGTTCGCCGGGCTGTACGGCGTCGAGGACGGCGAACGGTTCGCCATGGAGATAGAGTTCAAGATCACCAGCGACAATATCCTGGCGATCAAGCAGGCCAGGCCCTGGATCTTTGCCAGTACCCCACCAGCTATCGACAACGCCCCGGCAGAGGATCCGGGTGTTGCTCTGACGGCGAGCTTTGAAGACGTGCCGGCAACGCATGACGGCAACTTCTTCCGTGTCAGGATCCGGTTCAGCGAGTTCGTAAACTACAGGTCTTTTGACGCTCTACAAGCGGTGACTGTTACGGGCGGCAGGGTAGATCGCGCCTTTCGCGTGGACAGGAGATCCGACTTGTGGAATCTACGCATCTACCCTGATTCCCCCCTTCTGAACGTAACATTAGTCTTGGCCGATAACCGCCCCTGTGCCGTCCTGGGCGCCATCTGTACTCTTAACGGGCGACGGCTTTCGAACCGACTCGAACACACTGTGGAGAGTCTCCGTCCTCGTGTCCCAGACCGGCCCACAGGGAGAGCGCCGGCGTCAGACATTGTGGTCTTGGAGTGGAACGATGTCCCACGCGCCAGGTCTTATGACATCCAGTTCATGCATATCGACCAGTGGATAGACCTGCCGGCGAACGGCATATGGATCGACTTCGACGGAACCGGCGCCGTCGTCAGGAGCCTGCCGCCCAGCGACGTCTACTACTTCCGTATGCGTGCGGTGAACTCCAACGGGGCTTCGGAGTGGTCGGATCACCTGGCCATCCCCATCAGGCTTGATTTAGAGAGTGAGCTCACGGCGGGCCGGAGTACCCACATCTTGCCTGTCAGGTCGGGTTATGCGGCCCTGGGAGACCGCGTCGGAGCCCTGTCCCCCGATAGTTTCGAGATTGACGGGACAACCTACCGTGTCCAGTTCCTGTTGCACGCGAGCCAGGGTCTCTGGCTGGGAGTTCAACCGGAGCTGCCGGCGGACTTCACCCTGATCGTTGGCGATTCCGCCTACCTGGGCAGCGAGAGCATGGTCCCCAAAGTCAGGACCGCAGCCGGGGGGTACTGGTGGCCCTCAGCATCTCCGGACTGGCTTGGGGACGACCCTGTAGAGGTGGGCCTGATCGTCCATCCGGGGGTGGCGTTGGGGGACCGGCAGAAGGCGCCGGTGACCGGGCGCTTCCAAAACTTCCCCACAGAGCATGACTGGATTGAGGATTTCACCTTCCGCATCTACTTCAGCGAGGGAGTCGCCACCACAGCCGACGCCCTGCGTGACCATGTCCTGTCGGTCACCGGCGGCACGGTGTCCGGCGTCGAGGCCGTGGGGGACGAGGGCCGGATATGGGCGTTATCGGTCACTCCTGAATCGAGCGAGCCGATTACGGTCCGCATCGAAGCCGGCCTGGACTGTGCACTGCCCGGAGCGATCTGTTCTGCGGACGGCAGGCGGCTCTTCAACCGCATGGAGTTGACAGTGGAGGCCAGGGAATACAATCCGCCCACGGGAGCCCCCATCATCAGAGGGACGGTGGAGGCGGGGCAGATACTCACGGCGGACACATCGGGAATAGCCGACGCAGACGGGCTGACCGGTGCGACGTTCAGCTACCAGTGGGTGTCGTACAACGGGAATGGCTACAGGGATATCCAGGGCGCCACGGACTCCACCTATACGCTGGTACCCGCCGACGAGGGCCAGTCCTTCAAGGTGAGGGTGAGCTTCACCGACGATGCCGGCTACAAGGAATCGCTGACCAGCGCGCTGTTCGGCTCGGAATGGCCGTATGGACTGAACGCATCAGAATCGGACGGCGCGGTGGTCTTGACCTGGAAGCTGCCGGCGGGCTGGCCCTACGGGTCAACCTTCCAGATACTGCGCAACCGCCCTGAGCTTGGCGAGACCGCGCCCCTGGTGCACGTCAGATTCACCGATACGGGGACGGCCGCCTACACCGACACAGGTGTGGAGTCTGGTGTGCTGTACGTGTACCGGGTGAAGGGGGTAGACCCCTTCGGGTTCCCGCAGGAGGCGTCCGAACCGGTTGAGATCCGGACTACGGAATCGACGCCGGTCGAGAACACACCCGCCACGGGCGATCCGACCATCAGCGGCACTGTGCAGGTGGGCGAGACACTATCGGCGGACATGTCCGGCATCGCCGACGAGGACGGGCTGGACAACGTGTCCTTCAGCTACCAATGGCTACGGGACGACGGGAGCACGGACGTAGGTATAGCGGGTGAAACCAACTCGGCCTATGTCGTGGATACTGACGACGAGGGTAAGGCCATCAAGGTCAGGGTGAGCTTCACCGACGACGCGGGCAACGAGGAGACGCTTACCAGCGCCCCAACCGCCCAGGTTGCGTCCACTTCCAACCACCCGGCCACGGGCCTGCCCGCCATCAGGGGTCAAGCCCGGGTGGGAGCGACTCTGAGGGTGAGCCTGTCCTCCCTTGACGATGCAGACGGTCTGAGCGGAACGATCTTCTCCTACCAGTGGCTCGCTGATGACGCGGACACCCAAGACGCCACGAACTCGACCTATGTCCTGGATCCTGACGACGAGGGCAAGGCCATCAGGGTCCGGGTGATCTTCACCGACGATGCGGGCAACGAGGAGACGCTTACCAGCGCCCCAACCGCCCAAGTTGTGCCCACTTCCAACAATCCGGCCACGGGCCTGCCCGTCATCAGGGGCCAAGTACGGGTGGGAGCGACTCTGAGGGCGAGCCTGTCTATCCTCGACGACCCTGACGGTCTGAGCGGGGCGACCTTCACCTACCAGTGGCTCGCTGACGACGCGGAGATCCGGGACGCAACGGACTCCACCTATGTCCTGGACACTAACGATGAGGGGAAGACCATCAAGGTCCGGGTGAGCTTCACCGACGCCGCGGGCAACGAAGAGACCTTGACCAGCGTTGCCACGTCAGTGGTAGCGCCGCGGTAGAACGCCGGTGAACGCAACTCGCAGGGGCGCCACGCCGACCGCGTTCCCGGGAAGCAGGATTTGGTTGGGCCTGAGGGGACGGTAGATAGCACCGTGTTCGAGATTTGGCTTGGCAGCTTGAGCCCCTTTCTACCGCGATCTTTTGCAGAGGTCGAGTCTCTTCGGGTGGGCCTCGCGCGCCTACGGCCCCTCAGGTTTGAGGCTCGTCCCGTTTCCCAGCGTCAAACGACGCCCCAAAAGCAAAACAGCAGACCCACGTTGGCCTAATCGTCGTCCAGGAGCCCGTTGCGGACGGCCCAGACCACCAGGCCCTGGCGAGAGCTCACCCCCAGCTTGTCCTGGATGCGGTAGATGACGTTGCGGACGGTCGATGCGCTGTTGCCCTGCGCCTCCGCAATGTCCGAGTAAGAGCTCCCGCTGGCGAACATCGTCACCACCTCCCGTTCCTTCTCCGTCAGCGCTTGCCCGCTGCCTGTCCGCGACTGGTCGTGCGCCACCGCACACGCCCTCCTGAGGACACGAAGCGGTATCCTTACCCGGCCCCTCGCCACGTCCCGCACCGCCTCCAGAAAGTCCTCCAGACTCGCGTCCTTGATGATGTACCCCGCAGCTCCAGCCGCCACCGCCGCAATCACCGCGTCGTCGTCTGTCGAAGCCGTCAGCATCAGCACTCGGGTCTCGGGCAGCAGCTCCACGATTTCGCGGCAGGCCGCCACCCCATCCTTGCCCGGCATGATCAGGTCCATGATGACGGCGTCCGGGCACAGCTTCTCCGCCAGCGGGACCGCTCCCCCCCGTCGGAGGCCTGCCCCACTATCTCGAACTCTCCCGTGTTCTCCAGCACCCGCCGCAGGCTGTCTCGCACCAGAGGATGGTCGTCCACCACCAGCACCCGGATCCGGTTGTCTTCAGACATGGCAAATTCCTCCTTGAATTGAGGCTCGTCCGGCCTGGTCATCCGGTAGGAGCCCCGGGCATCACGCAGCTCACCGAAGTCCCCCGACCGGGTCCGCCCGAGGCCACCAACAACCGGCCGCCCATCCGCTCCGCCTCCGCCCTCATGCCCGCAAACCCCCGACCCCGCTCCGCATAGTCGTCGGGTAGCCCCACCCCGTCGTCCTCCACCGCCAGGACGATGCAGTCCCCCTGGAAATCCAGAGTCACGTCCACACGTCCCGCATCGGCATGCCGGAAGGCGTTGGTCAGGGCGTTGTGCGCAATGGCAAAGAGCCGGGAGCGGGTGTCCACGCTCAGCGCCGGCTCCACGCCGGACTGCTCCATCGTGGTGGGCACCGACGTGATCCTCTGGAACGTCTCCGTGTGGGCGCGCAGCACCGACCCCAGGTCCTTTCCCTCGAAGAGGCGCCCTGTGTCGATGGAGCGCCTCAGCTCCCACATCACCGACCGGGACAGCTGGGAGGTGGCCTCTAGCGTCTCGGAGAGCTCCGCGTTGGAGTCTCCCGCCAGGCTCCGGGCGCTGTCCACCCCCAGGCCAATCATGTAGACGGACTGGGCCGCCGTGTCATGGATCGACTGGGAGAGGTCGATCCGCTCCTGCTGCAGGGCACCCTCACGCTCGTTCGCCCTCAACCGGCCCGCCCGATCAAACCTGGACACCAGGTTGACGGCCAGCACCAGCGTGTACATCACCACCACCCTGGCAACCAGGATCATCTCCTCCCGGGCGGCCAGGTCAATCCCGTCTCCCGCCATGAGACACACCATGGTGTAGGCCAGGGCAACCAGCGTGACCCACACCAGGTTCAGCCTCAACGACGTGAACAGCACGGCGAAAAACGCCAGCGCCGGGTAGTACATTAGGTGTGAAAACAGGGTGACGAACCCTCCCGCGATCCACACCGCGGCCGTCACAACGACCACGTCCACGGCGCTCAGCGCCAGCATCCATCGCCAGGTCAGGGGACGCCCGGACCACAGCCGGTAGTGGACCAGCCCGTGGAAGACGACCAAGACGCCGAGCAACGCCCCGTAGGCGTTGTTCTGGGACGTGGGGAAGGGGAAGGTGCGTTCGAAGTACATGAACGCGTACATCGCGATGATGCACCACCGCAACCAGAGCGAGACCCTGGCCACGTAGCCCACCTCGTAGGACCCTGCCCAGCTGGCGCGCCAGAACCGGTCCCGGACCAGCCTGAAAGGGCGGGTCAGCAGGGCGGGCGCCTGTGAGCCAATTGAAAGGAACCTGTTCAAAGGTTACACCTCAAACGTTGCCGCAGATGTTGTTCCGACAATGTACCGCGTCAGGGTGCGCGGGCAAAAGGTCAAAGCGGTAGGTGTCGGGTTGCCTTTTTGCACACCTTACTACTGCGATTTTGCACATCCACATACGTAGCGCGTATTCAGTCGGAAAAGCCTTACGTAGCCGCCGAATCCGCTGCCACCCTGTTAACTGTATTCCGAATATGGGGCTGACTTTTCACTTTGTCTCTCAACTTTATTCCGCATCCACTGGCGGGCACACCCGCCTCTCGAGGTGCGGCCAAGTGGGAGGGCTGTGATGCCACTGGCCCCGGCAGCATGGAGAATCGGCGATATTCTCACGTCAATCTTTCACCGACCCTGTGAAGGGAGATAACAACGTGGCTTTCGACAGACAGCAACGCAGATGGGAGGCAGCGCAACCGGCCGCCTTGACCGCATCGTCCGGCGCGTCCCCCCCCGTTGTGGGTGGCGCCAACGTTCAACCCGTCTCAGCCCCTCCGACTTTTCTAGCCCCAGGCCAACCTCCGGCCCCCGGTCGGCGCCGGATTCAGGTTTCTCCCCGTCTCCGCACCCCCGCTCCTCGCCGCGACGGCGGCCCTTTTTTCTCCGGCGAGGCAACCCCTTGCTGACCGGCCTGGCCTCCACCAGGAGCGCACGCGCCGCAGTCGCCGCCGCTGTCCTGGTCGCCATCCTCGCGGCATTGCTGATGTCGTTGCCTCCGGCCGTCTTCGCCCAGGCCCAGTCCAACGACGCCACGCTCAGCGCCCTGACGGTTAGCCCGAAGGACATCATCGGGTTCGCCGCAGACCGGACCTCCTACCAGGTCGGCGTGGCCAGCACGGTGACCGAGGCCACGGTGGCGGCCACGGCCACCGACTCCAACGCCGACGTGTCCTTCGACACCCCCGACTCCAACGACGTGACCGACGGCCACCAGGTGGCCCTCTCGGCGGGCAGAAACACCGCGACTATCACGGTCACCGCCGAGGACGATGTCACCGAGCAGGAGTACACGGTAAGCATCAACCGGGGCGTGACCGACAACTACGGCTGGAACGCCGATGCCGACTTGGACGGGCTGGTCTTCGAGGGCACCTTCGCTCCGTCAGATGGGCCGCTAGGTATTGTCGAAAACAACGGCATCTTCTGGATTTCCTCCGCCCTTGACTTGAAAATCCTGGCGTACCAGCAGAACGGAAACCGATTGCCCTCCCGAGACATCTCCCGAGCCACCGTAAACACCCGGCCGTATTACCTGTGGACAGATGGCCAAACGCTCTGGACCAGCGACAGTCTAGCCGACAGGTTGTACGCCTACCGACTATCCGACGGCAACCACCAATCTGACAGGGAGTTTGACCTGCACATCGATAACGATGATCCCATGGGGATATGGTCCGACGGGTACACCGTCTGGGTCGCTGACTCGGTAGACGGCAAGCTGTACGCCTACCGACTATCCGACGGCAATCGCCAAAACTCCAAGGAGTTCGACCTCGACTCCAGCAACGATGATCCCACGGGGATATGGTCCGACGGGTACACCGTCTGGGTCGCTGACTCGGTAGACGACAAGCTGTACGCCTACGACCTGCAAGGCGGACAAAGACAGGCTGGCCGGGACTTCAATACCCTCTCGGGAGCCGGGAACACCGCAGTTGCCGACATCACATCCGACGGACGCACCATGTGGGGCGTAGACTTCGACGGCGACAAGGTCTTCTCCTACAACATGCCCCCCAGCGCAAATGCCAACCTCTCCTCGCTGACCGTCGGCCCCAAGGACATCATCGGCTTTGCGCCGGACCGTACCTCCTACGAGGTGGGCGTCGCCGGCTCAGTGGGCACCGCCACCGTCACGGCCGCCGCCGATCATCCCGCCGCCGCCATAGGGTACAGCGGCACCGACGCCGACCCCGGAACCCCGGGCCACCAGGTGAGCCTCTCGCCGGGCCGGAACACCGTCACCGTCACGGTCACCGCCGAGGACGGCTCCACCCGGGCCTACACCGTCACCATCAACCGGGGGGTCAACAGCCAGTACGGCTGGAAGGCCGGTGACGACCTGGACGGCCTCATCGCCGCCGGCAACCGGGGCCCCCGGGGCATCTGGGGCAACAGCACCACGTTCTACATATCGGATTTCAACGGCGACAAGGTCTACGCCTACAACCGGGACGGGACCCGGGACGACACCAAGGACTTCGACACCACCGGCTCCACCTTCCCCAACGGCATCTGGTCCGACGGAACGACCCTCTGGGTGGCGGACAGCGGCAGCATGACCCTCTTTGCCTACACGCTGTCCAACGGAAACCGGAACACCGGCGCCGAGATCACCCTGGCCAACTCCGCCCGGGGCGTGTGGGGCAACTCGACGACCATCTGGGCCGTCAACGACACCACCGACAAGCTGGAGGCATACCAGAGGTCCGACGGAACCGACGACAACGATAAGGACATTACCCTCCACGCCGACAACGGCGACCCGGCCGGCATCTGGTCCGACGACACCACCGTGTGGGTGGCCGACCACGGCGAGGACAGGCTGTTTGCCTACACCCTCTCCGGCCGCGCCAGGGACATGACCAAGGAGATAGACACCAGCACTTCGGGCAACGAGAACCCACGGGGTCTCTGGGGAGAGGGAGACACCATCTGGGTGACCGACGAGGACGACGACCGGGTCTACTCCTACAACTTGGTCGACAACCGCAGCAGCGACGCCACCCTGTCAGCCCGCGCTAACTGAGGCAAACTCACGCTCGGGCGGTGTGGCTTGGCCGAGACCGTAATCGCCCCAGCAGGTCACGGAGCCGTCGGTTCTGACCCCGCAGGCGTAGCCAGCCCCCGCGCTGACCGAGGCGAACTCACCATCGGGCAGTGTGGTTTGGCCGAGACGGTCATCGCCCCAGCAGGCCACAGACCCGTTCGTTCTGACCCCGCAGGCGCTCGGATTCCCCGCGCTGATCGAGGTGAACTCACCCTCAGGTGGCGTGGCCTCGCCAGCATAGTCATCGCCCCAGCAGGCCACGGAGCCGTCGATCCTGACCCCACAGGCGTAGCCGGCTCCGGCGCTGACCGAGGCGAACTCACCATCAGGCGGTTTGGACTCGCCGTAACGGTTGGCGCCCCAGCAAGACACCGAGCCGTCAATCCCGACCCCACAGGTGTGATCAAGCCCGGCGCTGACCGAGGCGAAATCCCCCGGAGTGGAGCCAGCATCCGTTTTACCGTTGGTGAGTTCAGCTGTAGGCCCCGGAGTTGCCATTGGGGCGGCCGTCAGTACTGGAGTTGCCGTTGGCGCCGGCACTAGGGTATTGGCAGGTTGTGTGGTGGTGCCGACAGCAACCGTTTCCGCAGGCAGGGCAGGCTCGCTGCCGCCGGAGCAAGCAACTATCATGACCACAACGGCCAGGCAGGTAACGACATCCAAGCGAAAGATGCGCGGTATGATCACAGCTCTCAAAGTCTTTGTCCCTTCGAGCATTAAGGGGTCGATTCCGGTAAGAGCAGGATCGTACGCTAAGAGGCGAGATGCCGGTTGAGTGTGCGATAGACGGTTGGTCTTGAGACGGAGAAGAGTTCGGCGAGGTCCCTGATGGAATACTCGCCGGTGGCGTGCATGCGGCAGAGTTCCCGCTGCTGTCGGTCGGACAGTTTGGGCTGCTTGCCGCGCAATTTCCCCTTGGCGCGGACGATGGCCATGCCCTCGCGGGTGCGCAAGCGGATGAGATCGGCTTCGAACTCTGCGAAGGTGGCGAGGATATTGATGAACATCTTTCCCATGGGATCATTCGGGTCGTAGAGCGCCGGGCCCAGGGCTAGTTTCACGCCTCGTTCCCGAAGCTGGTCCGCGATGGCGCGGGCATCCGGGACGGACCTTGCCAGGCGGTCGAGCTTGGACACGACCAGGGTGTCGCCTTGGCGCACGGCGGCGAGGGCCTGGTCGAGGCCGGGTCGGGCGCAGGTGGTGCCGGTGAGACCGTGATCGGTGTAGATGCGATCTGTGGCGACGCCGATGTCCAGGAGGGCCTGGCGCTGGGCGGCCAGGTCCTGCCGGTCGGTGGAACATCGGGCGTATCCGATGAGGGTTGCCGTCAGGGGGGGAAGTGTACGGATAGGGTCCCGCTTCCGCAATTGTTTCCGTACCATTCATATGAGACGCTGCTGGTACCGGTTTGGCGGGGTTCGGGGGGACAGACTGGACCGTCCGCTGGACAATCCCCTTACCCCGAATCCACCGAAGGGATGGGGCATGGCCGGTCGGATCAGGGATGAGAGGCGGGGGGACAGGGCTATGGGGCGTTGATCACGATAGATTTGCGGGGGTGCGGAGTCTGACGGCCACTGAGGGGGTATGTTGAGGGTCGAGGTGTTGCAGGAAGCCGAGATCACCGGGTCAGATGGCAGCAGAAGACAGCCGTGGCCCGGCTTGGCGGTGGTCTGCCAGGCAGTTGGATAGTCCTGGGGACGGATCAGACGCCAACGGCGCCATCAGGAGGGGAGTGGCAGTGCGCGCAGTCGCGCCAGGGTACCGGTGAACTGGGTTTCCCAGGGCCAGCGTCCGGGAAGGTGCAGGGTGAGGCGCCGCGCCGAGTGTGTCAGCCGTCCGGCCAGGGAGAGGAAGCGTCTCCGGAGGGTCTTGGTGGTTGCCGACCGGCTCGCCCAGGCCGACGCGGGCGGTGCAGCGGGCCAGGTTGTGGGCCATGACCTGGACGGCCAGCCAGGCGGCATTGGCGGCGAACCGCCCTGAGGGGAGGTGATTGAGCCCCACGCCATACTTCAGGTCCCGGATGGCATTCTCTATCTCGGCGTGGCGGCGGTGGTCAGCCTCCAGTTCCAGGGTGTCTCCCTCCCGGTTGGTGATGCAGGCGTGATAGCTGTAACTGGCGAACAGCGCCAGTTGGGAGCCGGGCGTGGGCCTCACCCTCCGGACAATGAGGCGTACCGGCGCGGCGTCGGGCTCACTCTTGAAGGGCGTGTAGCTGGTCTCCGCCACGTCGGCGGCGCCCTCCATCCAGTAGGGGATGGGTGTCCAGTCCCCTTCGGGGATGGCCTCTATGAGACTGCGCAGGCTCTGGTGCTGGCGGACGGTGATGGAGAAGCGGACGTCCATCTTGCGGCAGACGGCGACGATGGAATGGGTGTAGAAGCCGCTGTCGGCCCGCACGGTGAGCTGTCCTTTGGCTCCCCCGTAGCACACCCGGCCCAGCGTCTCCCGCAGGAGGTGGGCGGCGCCCCGGGCGGTGTTGGCCCGGCCTGCGCGCAGCCGTGCCATCAGCACCTCGCCGGTTCCGGCGGCGACGGCCAGCAGTGGGTGATAGCCGCGCTGTCCGGTGTACCCGTGTCGGCGGGCTCCCTCCTTGGCAAGGCCATAGGTCTCGCAGATGGTGGAATCGAGGTCAATGGTCAAAGGTCCGTCGCCGGTACCAGCCCCGGCGGCCCAGGCCCGGGCCAGCAGTTCCCGGCTCACCCGGTCCAACTGGCGGACGTGGCCCCAGCGGAAGCTGCGCAGGAAGGTGCCCAGGGTGGACGGTGCCTTGACCACGCAGCCCAGCACCCTGGCGGTCCCTCCGGAACGCAGTGCGTCGGCGTCGTGGATGCAGTCGCCGCCGGCCAGTGCGGAGGCCACCAGCGTCATCAGCTTGTCGCCGGTGTTGGCCCGGCCAGGGGAGCGGCCCAGGTCAACGTGGCTGTCCACCAGTTCACCCAAACCCAGGCGCAGAGCGAGGCTGGCCGGCAGCAGCAGCCCGGCATTGGCCACCAGGCGGTGGTCGTCGAAGGCGACGCGGATGCGGTCGGGGGACTCAAGTGGTAGCATCTAAAAGGTGCTCCTTTTCCGGGGTTGGTTTTCCGATCAAAAACCATTATCCCAGATTCAAAGGAGCACCCTTTCACGCTATCAGCAGACCTCCAACTCCCACCCCTTCGGTGGATTCGGGCTAAGGGATGGTGGTCCTACCGGTAGGACCACCACCATTTTGAGCGAAGATCGGCGTGTTGGCTGTAGGGAGGGCTGCTGTCATTGTCTAGAGTTTCATTGAGGGCCCCGGCAGCCCCATGTCCTCCACCTCGCTTTCCGGACAGAAGTTTGCAGCAGTGCAGCCGGAGGGTTGCTGTGACTGACTCAGATATCAGGTGATCCGTTTAGGCTTCCATGACTTCCTTAAGGATGAGTCTTTATGTACCAGGACATTGAAAGGGCTATCAGAGGTAGGAATCTGATTAGAGTGAACTATCCACCTGGTGTACGAGTGGTTGAACCACATACCTACGGGTTAAACACTGACGGCAACGAGTTGTTGAGCGTGTATCAAGTTAGGGATTCTCTGAACAAGTCCGCTGCCTTGTGGCATAGCATGGTTGCAGCAGCCGGTGCCGGACGGAGTGAGAATTGATGGACCAGCCCACATTTGCCGACTTGGAATACCAGGGCAAGAAGCGCAGGACCCGCCGGGAGTTGTTCTTGGAGCGGATGGACGGCCTCATCCCTTGGCGGTCGCTGGAGGAGCGGATCCGTCCCCACTACCCCAAGCCGGGCAAGGGACGCCGGCCCTACCCTTTGGCGGTCATGCTGCGGGTCCACTGTGTCCAGCTGTTCTACAATCTCAGCGACCCTGGGATGGAGGACCTGCTCTACGAGGCCGAATCAGTCCGGCGGTTCGTGGGGCTGAGCCTGTCGGAGGCGCTGCCCGACGAGACCACGATTCTCAACTTCCGTCATCTCCTGGAGCGGCACGAACTGGGCAAGGGTCTGTTCAATGAAATCAACGCCCACCTGGAGTCGCAGGGGCTGCGTCTGCGGGAGGGAAGCATCGTGGACGCCAGCATCATCGAGGCGCCGTCATCGACCAAGAACCGGACCAGGGAACGGGATCCGGAGATGCATCAGACCAAGAAGGGAAACCAGTGGCATTTCGGTATGAAGGCCCACATCGGGGTGGACTCGGAGACGGGCATAGTCCACAGCCTGAGCACGACGGCAGCCAATGCTCACGACGTTACGGAGGCGCACAATCTATTGCACGGCGGGGAAAGGGTGGTGTGGTGCGACGCGGGGTATCAGGGGGTCCACAAGAGGGGGGAGAACCTGGGGCTGGAGATTGACTGGCAGGTGGCGATGCGTCCGGGGAAACGGCGGAATCTGGACCCTGGGAGCGCGGAGGACCTGGCGGAGAAACTCAAGGCATCGGTGAGGGCGAAAGTGGAACACCCCTTCCAGAAGGTGAAGCGTGTGTTTGGCTACGCCAAGGTTCGCTACCGGGGTCTGGCGAAGAACACGGAGCGTCTGGCGCTGCTATTCGGGCTGGGCAATCTGCTGACTGCGGAGAGCCGACTGACCTGCTGACGAGGGCTCAGTGCGCCCAAATTCTCCCGATGGGCCGCCGGTGGGCCTGTAAGGTCCGCTACGAGGCCCCGCTGGGGCGAAATGAGGAGCCGGGGCATCCGGAAAACGGCCCGGGGGCAGAGAATACCCCCGAAACTCCACCGGTAACCACCAGAAAAACCCAAACCATCCTTGTTCAGAGTATCCCTAGTTTATGAACACCTAGTCAACCCCGTATCAAGCGCCGGGGGAAGCGGGAATTCATACAGCTGCTGCGTCTGCCGAAGACCCCGTCCCATCAGAAAGTGCATCCCGCAAGCGGGGTACTATCAGGCTGGAGACCCTCCGCGTCGATACAGTGAAACGCTTGGTCTTGTGTCGGCTGGAAGGTTTGTCTATGCGGCAACCATGGCGAAGACACACACGGTGAACACCCCGGTTCATCCGTTAAACTCACGTCATTATCCAGCAGGAGCATAGCGACATGACCATTTCGCCCGAAGCGCCGGAAATCTACTGCTTGAAGTGCAAGGCCAGGACCGGGTCGCAAGATGTCCAAGCAGTCATCCTGAAGAACGGCCGTCCCGCCACCAGCGCGATCTGCGTGGACTGCGGCACTAAGAAATCCCGCATCGGCGTGCTCTCCTGATTGGCCACCGGCTCGGACTCCTTTCCCGCTTCCACTCCAAACTCCCTCAGAAGTCGGCTGCCACGCTTGCGGTGATGGCCCGCCACCGCAACGAATTCGTCAAGAATCCGAGCCTTATCCTTGTTGGACTACTCCCGGTGGCGACCACGGATCATCGCCAGCAATTCCTTTTTCGCCACCCTGATGATGCCCCCGCCCGCGTGGATGTCTACCGAGTTTTCGGTAGCATTTTACTTGAGGCAACAACTTTCGTTGAGTAACGATTTGGCTGAGGCAATGCGACCGGCAAGACTAATTGTCGTTGATCAGCCGGCGGTGGCAGCCGGCGATGGCGCATTTGAGCGGGACTATTCTGGCCATTTCCCCGATATTACATCGACAGCTCAAGAGGGTTCGGACATGCGCGCAGAGTAATCAGCCGCAACTGACTTTGTCTGCGAAGTCATTCGGCCCAACCGCCTGATCACCGTATCTGTTACGCAGTCCCAGAGTAAGACCCATCAGGCCGGCATGGCTGGAAACAGCCCTGTTTACAGCCACTGGCTGGAAATGTCTCCATCTCGTAGCTGAAGAGGTGGCTGGAAAACCCGGTTGCATAACACCTGGCAGAAAGCCATACTTCGGGTATTCCAGCCAGGGGTGAGCAGGATGACGCTGTACGGCTATGCCAGGGTCTCGGTCAGGGAGCCGGAGGACAAGAATCTTGACCTGCAGGTGGAGCGGCTGGTCCGCGCCGGCTGCACCATGGGCAACATCCGGGCCGAGGAGGCCAGCGGGGCCAAGGACGACCGCGGCGGCCTCCTGGAGCTGCTGGACCTGGTGGTCGCGGGCGACACCCTGGTGGTCACCCACATCGACCGGCTCTCCAGGGGACTAACCTACGGGCTGCAGGTGATCGAGGCCCTGCACCACGCGGGAGTGGAGTTCCAGTCCCTGTCGGAAAACTTCGACACGGCCACCGCCAACGGGAAGCTCCAGCTCCAGATGGTGCTCGCCTTCAGCGAGTGGTGGCGGAACTCGATCAGGGAGCGCTCGGTCGCGGGTCAGGCGAAGGCACGGACCGAGGGCCGTATACCCGGCCGGCGACCGGTCCTGACCGAGCAGCAACGGGAGTACATCAGGGAGGAGCGGTCGAGGGGAGTGAGCCAGCGGGAGCTGGCCAAGCGCCTGGAGGTCAGCCGCTGGACCATCCAGCAAGTGGACGGATAGGGGATGGATGGGAATTGCAGTCTTCACTCGAATCCCGTGCGTAGTACAGGTGGACCACCATTACTCCGCCACAGCAGCCCGATTTCTCGGCGCCATTGACATCCAAGTTTGGTGGAGCTTGGGTGACTCAAACTCTTGACCTCGGTCAAATGAAGAGCAGGGATCGGAAAGAATGCTTGACGCGGGACAGATGCCGAAAGCCAAAGCAAAAACGGCAATCGCCCTGGGCAAGATTCCAATTAAAAAAACTACATGCTTTGGCGAGGTAAGGAAGGGGATCAAACACTCCCAGCGTAATCGCGGGACGAGCCGCTAGGGCCAGACGCTACAAGCAAACAGAACATATGGCACCTATCTGATCCGATAAACTATCAGAAAAAGATTCCGGGTCTGGTCCTTTTTGAGAAGCAACCTCTCGCAGTTGCGTTAGCCGTTACACCAATCCATCGGAGCATACGATTCGAACGACCTGCGGCTCAGGCACCTGTTGCCGGTCGGAATCGTCGGGTGGGTTGAGCCGGTATCGCTCGCGCAACGCCTCCAGTCGGGTTCTTAGACCAGAACCTTCCAATCTCAGATCGCGGATTTCGCTCAGGGCGCTCTCCAATTGCGGGGGCAGGTCGGCTATGAATATGCGCCGCAGTGTCTCTATCCGGCTCAGTTCTGCTCGATTCTCACTAGCATCGCGGGCGGCCATGTTAAGTTGCCGGGACACGTACCGGCGCGCCTTAGTGTCCCGCGACCGGCGGGCCCGGCCTAGACGACGCTGAAAGTCAGTGCGAAACGTCTGGAAGGCAGCCATGACTCGCTCGTTGGTGTCTTCCGGCAAAGGCTGCACAGGGGTATGGGGTCCGCACTCAGCGGCGGCGACGAACTGCGCGGGACTGATGGCGCGGGGTTGCAGGTCCTTTCCAACGGCGTAGCAGTTGCTGATTCCTACCGCGCTGAGCAACACCAGCGTCTCTCCTGTCGATGGGTCGTCAAACGGCGAGCGAAGGGCAGCCATGGCTTCCGGAGACATGAGCGGCACCTGCACCCCCTCCATAGCAAGCACGTTCTGGGCATAACTGCCGCTATCTGTTTGAGTTGGGCCGACCCGTACCGCTAGGGCCGAGCGTATCCCATCCGGCAGGGAAGTTATGGTGCGCCACAAGTCGGGGTCGTCTTCCTGGATGCGCTGAAGTAGAGCTACTGCTCTCTGGTTCGTCGCCACCTCGTCAAGACCGTCATCAAGCTCGGGTAGTTGTTTGCCATCGTAGATGCGGTACATCGCGTTGGAGTTAAGCCGCTCTGCATCGGATAAAAGTCTGCTGTCCAAGCCAATCAGGTCGTGAAACGTCTGGATACGCCGATTAAGCCTTTCCGTCAGCGACAGGCCTGCGTCCACGGCCGTGTCGGGCCACATGTTGTGCAGCTGGATAACTTCGTGCTCGGTTCCGATGCGGTCGACCCGACCGAATCGCTGAATCAGCCGCACCGGGTTCCAGTGCAGGTCATAGTTGAGCACCCGGGCGCAGTCCTGCAGGTTCTGGCCCTCCGACACGATGTCCGTGGCCAACAGAACCCTGATCTCTGGTCCCCGACGCGATTCTTTTGCGGATAAGTTCCACGTGGGGGCAAAACGCTTGACGATGCTCTCTGCTTCGTGGCGGTTGCTGCCGGTCAGCCGCGCGATTTCCGTCCTCTTTCCGTTGAGATTCAGCTCACGGTGCAAGTATTCGATGGTGGTCTCCGCCTCCGAGAAGATAAGCACCTTCCCGGCCTGGACGTCGTCCCTGGCCAAGAACAACCGCAGGGCCCGCAGCTTGTCATCGTCCTCTGGGCCGATGCCCTCTACACGGGACAGAATTCCGCTCAGGCACTGATAGTCCTGGTCAAGTGCAGCAGTCCAGTCGTCGATGTTGAAATCTTTGATGGAGTGAACCAGCTTCGCCCTCTGCCCACCCTGCTCCTGGCGGCGCTGTTCCTCCTGCCGCAGGACCTCCAGAAGATCGTCGGCGTCGAAAGACTGGCCGGACAGCAGCCTGGTTGCCGTGCGGCCGATGGGAACGAAACCGGAATCAAGGGCTTCCCGGAAATTGCGGTTGCTCTGTATCAGCGAATTGAGAGTGGAGCGGAAGGCTTCGATACTGGATTCCAGCCTCTTCAACAGCAGCACCGCCATCAGCTTGGCTATACGGTCCTGCGCACGGAACAGGTCTCGGTATTCCGGCTTGCCCTTCGCCTCGTCCGTAAGGTACTCCGTGGCCCGGTACCTGGCCGCCCTGTGCTTCCTGAGCTCCTCCATCAGGTCTTCGTATGAACCGGCCTTGTCATACACCTTGTCCAGCCGGTAGGCCACGTTGTCCAGCTGCGGTTCAGGGAAACGCACTGGCTGCCCGCTGACCACGGCTGTGTCGCCGTAAAGATCGCGAATGTCCTTGCGGCGACGGCGGATGAAGACCGGCGCCAGCGCCTGCTCGATCTCCGCCCGCGGCACGGTGGGCTGGCTCGGCGGCAACGGTGGTGCGGACTTGGACCGTCGTCCCTGCCAGGACTGGTAGTCGGCCAGGTAATTCTCGTAATCGACCCGGTATTCCATCCACCTTTGGGCGGCACCGAAATAAGCCTCAAGGCTGACCGGCTCCAGGTTCAGGCCGTGGTCGGTGTCGTCGAGGAACAGGGTGACTTGGCGGTAGATGTCCATCGGTCCCAGGTTCTGGGGCGTAGCGCTCATCAGCACCACCTTGTGGTCGCCGTGTTCCAGGTAGTTGCGCAGGCCCCGGGAGCGCTGGTTGACGTTGCGGAAGTTGTGGGCCTCGTCCACCAGCACCGGCCCGCGGTTGGGGAACTGACGCACCAAGTCGATACCACGTTCAGGCGTTCCCGAATCCAGGTACCGCCCCGTCTCCTCGTCGAACTCCGGGTCCGGTGGGGCTGCGATCATGCTGTGGGACATCACTTCCGCGCCCAAAGCGAATCGCTCGTTGAACACCTCCCACATGGGTTTCAGACCCGCCGGACAGAGAATGAGAGGCGGGCCGTCGTGAGGGTAGCTGACACGCAGCTGGCGCAAGAGTTCGGCACCGACAAAGGTCTTGCCCAAGCCCACCACATCGCCGACGTAGCAGCCGCCGTGAGCGTCGATCATCGCCAGGCCTCGGCGCACGGCGTCCAACTGGAAGTTGGCCAGTTCCTCGGTGCGTTGCGGTACCAGTTCGCGGCCCCCGATCTCGGTGTGATACAGCTCGTAGAGGGCCTTCAGGTAGACGTGGTACGGCGGAGTCTGGGCGATGGCCCAGGAACGCTCCAGCTCGACGGCCAGCATCTGGCTGATGTCCTCGGAGTCCTCCCACAAGGCGTCGAACCACTGGCGAAGGGCCGCCATCTCGGCGTCGCCGGTTACGCGCACGTTCAGCTCGGTATTGCCGCTGAACCCGGCCAGGGTCAGATTGGATGAACCAACCACTGCCGCACCGGGCTCAGCGTGGTTGTCGTACCAGCATAAGTAAGCCTTGGCGTGGAGCGGGCTTCGACGGTAGGCCCGCACCTCCACGAGACCCGAGGCCACCAAATCGCGCAGCACCGACACCGCTCTTTGTGACTCTACGGTCTGGGGCATCAAGGAGACGCCGGTAGCAATGCCTTCCACCGCTTCACGGGCGATGGCCTCGCGTTGCCGTCGCTGGACCATCCCGTCGGCTTCCAGACGTGCCCGCAGGGCCTCGGACTGTTGCAGGCCCAGGGCCACCGACTCCAGCACGGGGCGGTCGGCACGGCCCACCAAGATGCGTACCTTGTCCAGGTGAGACAGGCTGTCAGCCACGGCCTCGAACCCGGACATGAAGAAGTAGCCCACTGCGATGTCGGCGCGTGCGGAGCTGTCAAGCATTCCCCGCAGCCGGGTCAGCAGGTCGGGATCAGTGGTGGCGTGGAGGATGTTGGAGGGAGGCATCAAGTGTTCCTTTCCCAAATGGTGAGATGCAGATATTGCCGGAGTTTTTCCAGCTAGACACAACCTGCTGCCTACACCGAGATGATGTTGAGATCCTGTATGCGCTCGAAATGCCTGCGGTTGTTCGTGAGCAGGGTCAGGTCATGGCGAAGCGCCGTCGAGCCTATCAGAAGGTCGAAGTCGCCGATGGTGTTTCCGGCGGCCCTCAGACGTCGCCGCTCCCCAGCAAAAATCCGGCAAGTGGCGTCGTCCAACGGAACGACTTCAACCGATTCGAGAAAGCGGTCCAGTTGCAGTTCATCATCGTCGCGTGCAGCGGCGGCCAACAGCCCATCGTATATTTCGGCCATGGATATGATGCTTATGCCCACTCCATCAGGCAGAAAGCGGTTGAAATTACGGACTGTTCTCTGGATGCCGTTCAGATAATCTACTACCCAATCGGTATCAACCAGGTACAGCATGGCTACGAGTCCGGGATTTCGCGGGAACCCAGCCGACGGGCTTCATACAACATCTGCTTCATGGCCTCTCCGTCAATCCGGCCTTTCCAGGCACCCGCTGTTGACCTCGTGATCTCTCGCCGTTCTTCCGCCGTCAGTATTCGCTTGACGGGGCCGGACTCGGGCGGCGTTGCCACATCGTCCGTATCCGGCGGCGAGACTTCCTCGACGCTCACCAACACCTCCTGGCCCTCGGCAAGGTCCAGCGGCTCCAGGGGATGGAGCGCCCCGCCGGAGAACCTGGCTCTCGCTTTTGCGATCATCGTGACTCCCTCACCGTTGGTCTGGTTGGAACAAGTTTAACCCAACCGGGTCAGCGTCGGGCGGTGCAATCCAGCATCTCCCCCAGCCGCCTCAGCAGGTCGGGATCAGTGGTGACGTGGAGTATGTTGGAGGAAGGGTTATTGTCGATACTTGTTCTTCGTCAATTGGTGCCATACCTCTATTGGTTGCATGGTGCTTTCAATTTTTATGATCATTACGCAAGCAAATGAAGTCAATAGAATGATAACCCACCAATCCCCCAGCCAAATTGGCTGTGCTTTTCCGCTAACCAGACCCGAACTAGTGACGGTCGCAGCTACGACACCTCTATTCAGTGCTGCGATAATTCTATGATTTTGTATAAGGCTCATCGGGCCCTGCGGGTTCTCTCCTCCATCTCTTGACCAAGGCAACCAAATGGAACTCACCCAAACCACTGGACACAGAAATCTGAGAATAAGAGCGACTCCAGTGTTAAGAGCTGCTATCCCGTAAAAGTTTGCGTCTAGTGAATCCCTCCATACCATTGCTGTAATGGAAAGAATGATTGCTACTATCCATCCAGAAATCTCCGTTAAGAAGTTTTCCTTGTTCCCTCTCCACCAAGGAGTGTCTTTTATGAGTCCGTGCGTACCTTTTATCAAAAGGTACGCAACATATACAAATGCAACTAAGAGCAGCACGGCGCCCAAGTAGTCCCAAAGATCAGAATCTTGCCAGAATCCCACTAGGAACATACTTCTTCCCCTATCTCACAAAGTTGCCGATTTATTAGATTTGTGTGGGATAACGATATACGTTAGCATCGATTCTGTGCGATCTCCGCCACCTGCCCGGCAGCCCTCGAACCTCGCTCACAATATGTCTTGAGCAGATGATGTAACTGTTGGGCAAAGCAATTTGCCCCCCACCCGCCGGAAACAGCTGTAGAATTCTCCCAGGCGCAGGAAGCTGCAGGTTCCTGTGTCAGCAACGGTGCAACCGAGCGGCTACAATTCGTATGAGCCGTAGCGTTGGCTGTAGCGACGGCGCCTACCGCTGAGCAGGGCGTCCCCGTCGTCGGATTTTAGGGACACCTTGGCCGTCTGCCGATCGTACTTGTGATCCCTGAGGCCGGTACCCCGGTCGTCGCGGGCGACACAGGTCGGCCAGTCCCGCTTGCCGTCCTGGCCTTGGCCCCTGATGTAGCGACCGATGGTCCTGCTCATTCAGTTACCCATTCTCGGCAGCGTTGTGTATCTATCATGCATCAAGCACCTGTTCACAACGCAGTAAGCTCTGCCCGTTAAGTTCGAGATCGATTACCTCGGAACTGAACTTGATCTATCAGGTCCTCTCTGATTCGCTGTTGATCGTCCGAGAAATTCAAATATTCGGCAACCATATTGTCGATCAGCAGATGCTCTTTTGTATACACTTCTTCCCAGACCGGAAGAGGTTCTCTGCCTTTAACGGCCTCCAAGACTTGTTTAGCTTCCTTGGAAAAGTCAAAATCGAATCCAACCGGCAAGAGCTTCATATCCGAAGCCTCAGCCTTGAGCATACCTCCACCTAAGTTCTTCCGTCCGGTAATCTCGCGGAACAACCACACAAAAGAGGAGTTCAAGTAAGCCCATAAACAATAGTGGGTGTCTGACTCCCACAGTTCGCTTGGCAGATATAGCTCCACACAGCTAAATGATAAGGCCTTACAAGCGTTGAATGTACAGTAGTATCGACTCCCAATTCCTCGAGGCATGATCAGAGCTGGTATCTTGTCGGCTCTGGTTGAAGTCACTCGACCTATCTTCCCGTCTGCAGTCTGGGCTACAAACCCTCCTTCCTTGACAAGAATATCAAATGTTGCCCCGCTTGCATTGAGCTCACTCTTGGGAACGTTTACTCCTTGTCCGAAGGAGATTTCAGCGGTTGAATCGACCATTGCAGGTAATTTCGACAGAATGTCATTGAAATAGGATGGCATTGCCAAGACGTGTCCCCATTTCAGTGGATTTTTCGCCAAGATTGACTTTTTGTGAGTGGTGACCATGTGGCTATCGGCAGTGCAATACTCGATTTCGCTTAGAGTAGCCCTTTTGAACACAGAGATCACCGCGTTAATGTTCGGACCTGTGGTTTTAGCAAAAAATTTTGTGTCCGTATCGATTACCTTGACGAACGAGAATCTGCCAATTGAAAACAGTTGAAATTTTTGGCCGTAGTCGATACTGAGCCAAGCATTCTGCGTGATAAAGCAGCCGTGTCCTTTGTCGTTCAACAACTTGACTGCCCGAGGATAAAAGTACATGAGCAAGTCACTACCTCTCGGCAGGCTTGCCCCCCACTCGCCTTGGACTCTACTTCGATATTCTTCCTTTAGGCTTCCCGAGATGGAGCTACTCCTCGATTCAACATATGGGGGATTCCCGATTACTACGTCGAACCCACGGTGTGTAGCGAACACCTCCGCGAACTCAGTGCGCCAATTGACCGTACCGTTCGTCTCCACTAGGTTAAGGGCCTCGCGGATGTCGGCGTTCAGTTCTGCAATCTGGGTGCGTAGCCGAACCTTGTCCCCGCGGCTTGAGGCACGCAAGTACTCGCCCTTCAACTGGCCGAGCCGCCGCACCTGCTCGTTGTCCAAGCCCAGGGTGCCCTGCACTTCGGTGCCGCTGCTGGGATCTGGGCCCAGCAAGCTGTCGCCGCATATTACCTTGAAATCCAAATTCGGCAGTGGCTCGGGTGTTTCGCCCTCGTAGTCGATGGCCAGCGACAGCCACAGCCGCAGCATGGCGATGTTCACCGCGAAGTCGTCGATGTCCACTCCGTACAAGTTGCGCTGGATAATCTCCAATTTCAGGTCGTAGAGCGACTTGGCGTCCTTGGTGACGTTGAACAGACGGGCCTGGAGCTCGATAAGCTCCTGCATCATTCCCAGCAGGTAGGCGCCGGAGCCGCAGGCTGGGTCGACCACGGTCACCTCGGTCAGGGCCTCTGCGACGCGCCGAGCCTGAGCCACTCCGATGCCTTCGGTGTCCTGGTGGTCCACGAAGCGGGCGACGGCCTCGGTCTCAAGGCCGGTGTCCTGCCCTTCCAGATAGCCCTTGAGCGACTCGCGGCACATGAACGACACCACCGGCCGAGGCGTGTAGTAGGCGCCGGAATCGTGGCGTCCGGTGACCAGTTCCTCGAACACCTTGCCCAGCATCTCCGGGTCGACGGCCACCTCGACGTCGAAGGGCGTTGACTCCATCACAGTGAAGTTGAATCGGTCGAACAGGCCCTCCAGCACCTGCCTGACGGCCTCGTCAGGGACTGTGATGCCGCCGCGGCGGTCCAGGTCCGCCTCCTCGAACAGACCGCCATTGAGAAATGGCACAACTCCTATGACCGTCCGAAGGCCCTCGGTCAGGTCCCTGGAGTTGGGGTTATTGAGACCGGAAAAGAACAGCGGGCGGAACCGGTCGCGGTAGAAGTTGCCGTTGCCCAATCCACTGCCGTAGTCCAGCCACAGGGTGTTCAGGTAATCGGCGTTGTTGTCGAACCGGAGCCAGCCCTTGCGGGACAGGAAATAGACGAACATCAGCCGGTTGAACATCGTCTGCACGAAGATGCGTTTGTCCTCTTCCTCGCCCTCGTCGAAACCGGACACGGCGCCCAGCATGTTCTCGAAGATGCGCTTGTACTCGCCGAAGAACTCCTTGGTGACCGGCTCGACGTCGAAGGCTTGATCCAGCGCGGTACTGATGAGTCCCTTGTCTCGGTGATTCCAGAAGATGCTGGCCACCTGCTGCACTGCTGTGCGGCGGGGCAGGTCGCGCTCCACCACCATGCGGCGCAGCGTCGGACGGGCTCCCTCGAACTTGGGCAGAATGAGATGCAACTGGCTGGTCGAGGTGTTGGTGAATACCAGCAGCAGATCGTAGCCAAGTTGGTCGGCTATCACCCGTGCGGCCACGTCCACTTCCGCCTTGCGCACCCGATCGGTGCCCTCGATGTTCAGGGGGACGTACAGGACGTGAACACCGTCCAGCACCGAGACACGCTCCGCAGCATCGGGCAGCATTGCGCCCGCGGGAGCGCCGGCCAGGCTGACCTGTCCCGAGGCGGGGTCGAAGTCCAGCGTCTCCACGAACAGCCGCCGGATGGCGTTAGTCCGACCATCCGGGGTCGCGGCAAAAATAGACTTTACGTGCGTTTCGACTTCGACGGCGTCGTCCCGATTCTGAATCGGCATTCTGTGGTTCCCTCTAGTTAATATCTCTTATTTTACTCGGCCTGGAATGGCTTCGGGATTGCGGACGCGTCATTTTTTTCGCTTGAATAGGAGCCCGGCCGAGCTGATCTTGTTCAGCCTTCCCCTCTGGTATCGCCCGGACCACGACGCCGTAGCCAAGCGAACACTGGTCTGGTGGATTCTTCGTACTCCCACCACTGTTGGGGATAGAGTTGATCCCAAGAAAGCATGTTGCCGAGCAGGGGCAACCGCTCGATTTCCCCAGGTGTCATGTTGCATATCTGGCAGATGTGGACGGACCCTGCCCAGGGTCCAGGAACGCACTCGTGGACCAGAAAAAGAGCCGCTGCGGCCGGCTCGAGCGAAGGGATCTCCGAGATGGCGTAGTTCGCAGCATCCCACGCCCGTGAATGCTCTTTGTCGGACCGCACGAACTCCATCTGTAGGCGACTCAAGTCGCTCAAGAGCGCAGCGCGAAGCCTTTCCTCCAGGGGTTCATCTCCGTCCGGTATGTCTGGTAGGTAAGGATGGCGAAATCGCCTAGTAGTCCGACGCTATTGTATTGACGGGTATAGGGACTTGAGCTTGATGCGGGCGTCCTCGGTGGTGAAGCGCCAGTCCACTCGAATTGCCTCCCGGTTGCGTTGCTCCTGCCATGCTCCGGTTTCTCGCGCCAAGTCTTCCTGGCTGGGTATTCGGCGGTCCAGGCACTGCCGCGCCAGCACCCCCAGTTCTATCTCCGCTATATTGAGCCAACTCCCGTGCTTCGGCGTGTAGTGTATCTCCAGCCGTTCGGCGATTCGCCGTGCCTCCGCCGGCTCGAAGGCCTCGTACAGGGACGCCGGGTGGTGGGTGTTCAGGTTGTCCATCACCAGCACTATCCGCTCCTTGTCAGCATAGTCCTCATCCACCAGCTTGCGCACCACCTCCGCCCAGTCGGTCCTGGTGCGCCGGTCCGTGACCTCCACCCGCCGCCATCCCTCCAAGGGCGCGAACAGCATGAACAGGTTGCTCACCCCGTTTCGCTGGTACTCGTAATCGTAGGCCCTGGCTGCCCCGGGCCGCGGCGGGAGGGGCGTACGGGTCTCCTGCACCAGTTGCTTGCTGGTCTCGTCCAGGCACACCAGGACCTCATTGTCCTGGTACTCACGATGATAGACCTCCAGCACGTCCTCCATGGCGCAGACGAATTCGGCGCTGCCCTGGGGCGGTAGGCACCAGCACTGCTTCAGCCAAGGCTTGAGTTCGTTTTTTTCAGAGTCCGGCGCACTGTCTCCGGGCTGATGCTGTCCACTATCTCCCGCTCCACCAATCCGTCGGCCAGCATCTGCATGGTCCAACTGACCCGTCCCTCCGGCGGCTGGGAGATGGCCATGGCGATCAGATGGGCCTCACTCTGGCCATCCAGCTTCCTCTGACGGCGGCGCAGTTGCTCCCTGCGTCCCAAGGCCGCCTCAACCCCCTCCTCCACGCATCGCCGGCGCACCCGCTCCACCGTGGCGGTGCCCACCTTGAGGGCCCGGGATATCTCCTGGTCCATCATCGGTTCGCCAGACTGGTTCTCATCGCTGAGCAGGAGGATGCGCGCGTGAGTCTGTTTATAGGCCGCAGCCCGGCCCTTGGACACCAACGCCTTCAGTTCCTCCTGTTCCTCCCCCGTCAGCCCCACACGGTATTTCTTGACCATCACTTCCACCCCGCTGCACGATCTTCATTCCTGCGGTTCCCTTGTTCCTACATCTTACCAGCCATCATCTCAATGATGGTCGTCTACTAGTCCTGTCTTCGGCGTTATCGGCATCGCCGCCCAGGTAGAGGTGACTGGGCTGGATGCAGGCCCGGCGGTGGCAGAGATGAAGAACCATGTCCTTGCTGGCGAGCCCGTGCCTGCGACTCTGCTCGTACATGAGTCGGTGTAGCGCCTTTCCACCGTACTGTGCGTAGCCTCCATCGGTGCCGTTCCTGCTACCGGACAGACTGCCCCTCCAGATCAGGCAAGGGCCGGCAACCGGCTGATTGTTGGCTGGCACCCTACGAATCACGGCGACGTTGCCCAAAGGTCCGTTGCTGTTGGATATCCGGATAGTCCGCGGCGGAAGGCCGGTCTGATAGAGCATGAAGTCCCGCTGGAGGCGGTGTGGATTGCGGTATTGGACAGAAACCACGGGTAAGGGTCGCTCGGAGAGGAATTTCGGCTGAAATACGTCGGCACCAAGATGGTCGAAAGGATCTGCCGACCTTGGCGACGGAAACCTGCGGGTCAGCCAGTAATGTAACAGTCGGTCTAAACCATCCTGCCACACCGATTCTGAAATTGAGCCGTTGAAGATGTACTTCATTTTAAAAGCTTGATTCCTCGCCCAGACAAAACTGCCTCCCGCTGCTACACAGTGCTTTGCATTAGTACTACAGCCGCAGATAGTCGCTTGGGGTGTCGGACGGTCCTGAAATTCGCAACGTCCAGCTACGGACAATGTTTCCGATCTTTACGAACCCGAACTGAATGGGAGGCCGAAAATATCAACTCAGTTTTAGTGCGGCTGTAGTACTAGCGGTCATCTCGTTTCTGGCACAAGATCCTGGGTGTGGGGGTTAGTAATTTTGACGCAGTCTGCACAGGCACCGATCAAAAGTCGGCGAAGTAATTGGCGTCCAGTTTCTTAACCGGGTAGGACACTTCGGTGACGACACCGACACCGTGCTCGATCATCAGTGCAGCCAATTCCGGCCCATCGATTAACCGGATGAATTGGGTTCCCATCGAAATGGTCTTAGCGGTCTCTCGGGCCGTCGGATTGAAAACGGAAGTGGTTATAAACACGCCTTTGATCGCACCTTGCGCAACCAGACTGCCTGAAAAGTTGCGGATGTCCGGTTCCCCAACCTGGTTGGATGTGTGCCGCTTGGCCTGAACGTATACCTTCTCCAGCCCCAGTGTGTCTTGTTTGAGGATGCCGTCAATACCTTGGTCGCCGCTTTTCCCAACTACTCGGCCGTCTCCGTAGCCCATCCTTGACAATAATCCAACGACCAGGCGCTCAAAACCAGTAGGGGTTACGCCCTTGACACTGTCCAGAATTTCGTCGGAAAGCCTATCCTGGTGCTGCGCATGGCTTATAGCCATTTGCTCATCCGGAGTAATATCAACTGAGCCCGAAGTGTTGGGTGCGGAAACGTCCGAATTCTCTTGGGGTTCGGGCCAGAGCTTCCGGAGGTCGACAAACTTGATGGTGCCTTGCTGATCCGCAAGATAGTCCCGTCCCGGTTGAGTGATTTCCCACTGGTTACGTAGGGGGTTATTGATCAGCCCGGCCTTCTTAAGATCGGTTATCGCCCAGTTTGTGCGGTTTTCAATCCGGGTCTGCCCGCCTGACGGCACCATTTCCTGCAGGTCGGCATCCGTTAACGAAAACACGTCGGTCAATCGCTCGACGAACTCTTTACGACTCATACGTTGAGTGGACGCGGTTGCGATTTCCAAGACTGGCTTGTGCAGTTCGTCCAATGTGGGTACAGCCATTCCTCTGACTCCTTGTATTCGTTTCCTGAGTACTACAGCCGCAGTTTTTGCAGGCGCCGTTTGTCAGCGAGTTACCGCCCACACAGTCCACTTTGCCGCCGCTGATTACATAGCACGTGAGTTCCGACTCCGCATCGGGAAGGGAATATCCGGTGGCCCTCAAGGATTCCATGAGAGCATCGGCACGCGGCGCCACCAGATCGTACTGGGGCGGACAATCCCTCCGCCCCAGCGACCTGTTGTACATCCCCAGTGTCGGTCACTGAATCAACTCTTCGGCGGAGACCAGGTCCCGCACCGGTCTCCCCAAAGATTCTGCGATTCCCTCAAGCGTCCGGTACCGGGGTGTCTGCTCCACATTATCCAATCTGACCAGGGTGACGCGCCCGATGCCGGCGGACATGGCCAGCGCCTTCTGGGTCAGCCCTGGCCGACTCCCTGAAACGACGGACACGTTCTCCCAGTGTCCGTCCCCCGGAGGGCAATCGCCTCAACCATCGGCCGGTAGGAGCGGTCGCAGTGGTGGCGGACGAAATCCCAGGGGAGCTCCACCCGCTCGCCGGGGAGCGTGGTCAGAATCATCTCATAAGGGTTCGGCAGCTCGAGGGCGTGCACGTTCCAAGGGCTCCCCAATCTCCGGCAGATCGACTAAGGGGACCACGCCCCTGCATCCGTCTGCGAAGGTCAATCCGATGCTCTCCTCCGTCAGAACTGCGGAGAGCATCATCCGCTCCGCGTTACGCACCAGAACGGCGTCTATCGTCTACCTCCCATGAATGCTGTCCCAAGTTCTCCTTATGTCCCCGACCTACTTCGAATAGGCCATACGTATCTCCCTGAAGTCGCCGGGCGGAGGCTCGTCCATTCAGAACCCCAATTTAACAGCTCTCAGTGGTGGGGTTCCTCAAGTTAGGCTGGCCCACTGATTTCCGTGATGAGCGCACCGGCCACCTCCCTGATGCGGGACCATTTGGCCGTTGCGTAATCTGTGGCCTCGTATCTCTGTATCTGCTGCTCCTTGAGACCCACGCGGTCCGCCAACTCCCTCTGGCTCAGCCCCTGTGCGATGCGAGCCTTGATGAGAAGCGCAGGCAGCTCGGCGACAACATTCAACTCATCCATCCGGAACGTCCCTGACCTGATCGCCTCGTACTCACGCAGTTCTGCCTCCAGGTCAGCTAGCTGGCTACTGACCGCATCAACCTGGGCCTGCGCAATCATGGGATGAATCCCATCCGCTCCCTCAGGCCTCTCTCGAAGACCTTCCAGGTTCCGTGCGAACCGCTCTGCCTGCGTGCGGGTGATCCGATACTGTCGTTCATTCTTGATCATCAGAGACTCTCAGATCCACTGCGACGATCCCCTTGGCCCTGTCGGTCACCCTGTCCGTCTGGAAGAAATCACGAAACGAGGTCCCACTCACGGTCGCTCCTATGGACGCGGGAAACAGCTCCCTCAAGTATCTGGCCTTCTGCTCAGCCCTGCCGACGTCGAACCGCAGCAGCACCGGGTCCAGTACTTCCGGCTCCACTCCAGCCTCCTCCCAGCAGGCGTCGAAGTCGTTGGGGATTTCCTTGCTCGTCACGAAACTGCCGTCGCTGTAAACGGTGCGGCAACCTGCCCGTCTCAGGCTCTCCATGGCCATTTCCAATCCTGCCAAGAGTTGCCTGCGCCACGGGGTGCTGCCAAAGACGGAGGACACCTCATCCCAAGTGGCCCACTGAATACCAGGCGGCAGTAGCTCATCCGCATAGAACTGCGATATGATGACACAACGCTAACATTGTGTTGAACCCAGGTCAAGAACTTCGTGAACAACCCACCGGCGCGAGGGTCCCCGAGTGAAGGTCCCCATGACCACCGTTCACGCCGCACTCAACGACCTGGATACACCTCGGGAAAGTACCATTGGCGAAGAAGTCTCACCACAACCAAGAGAAACGGCGACCGGACGAGGAGTTGCAGTTCGTGGTATCGGCCACAATGGAGGTCGCCACTCAACACGTGGCTGCTCCGTGGTTGAAAGATGCCCTCGCACAGAAATACCTTTGGCATACTCTGTTCGCACGTACCCTCGAGGCAGCATCGGAGTTGGCAAGTCGAAACATCTCGCCTGATCTCTTCAACACCTACGTCATACTCGGTTCTCGCTGGTTCTCTCATCACGAGTCTGTGGAGGCGCTTCTTGCATCCGGCAGGTACGGTGATTGCATGGTTCTCCTGAGAAGCCTGCTTGAGGACACCGACCTGATGACATACTTCGCGTGCTATCCAGAAGATGCGGCGGAATGGAAGGAGCGGCTGAGTCGCGCACCCGTATGGTCGGACGAAGTGTACAGGCACGGCATCCGGAAATTCAGGATGCCGCACATCTGGAAGATGCTGAGGGAGAGGGGCATTGAACCAGTGGGAGAACGCGACTACCCGATCCTGAGTGCCACTGTCCACGCCTCACCTTGGGGAATCCAATTCTACGGACGAACCCCGTCCGAAGACCCGGACCAAGTTCATCTCAGCCTGGCACCGTTCTACGACCCGGCTGCCGCCTTCTCAGCAGTACTCGTTCTCCAGGGGACCTATCCGAGGCCCATTCAAGCGTTCCTCGACAGCTGCGCCGCTGCCAGAGCACCGAGATCCCAGTGGCGCTCGATCAAAACGCGCTACGATGCCCTGATCGAAAGCTGGCAATCCAAAATGGACTTCGACTCTTGGTTCAGAGCTGAAGCGGCCGATGCACAACAGCGTATCTCACAAGGCGAGGAGCCCGAGGCTGTCTTTGAGGAGATACAACAACGCTTCCAAGACAAGTACGGAGAGGATGCCGATGCCGTGCCCGAGGACACATCTTCGGACTCAGCCGATTAAACATCCTGAGGTCCGAGACCAACCCGGCCGGCAAGGAGAAAGTTCTCCTCCTAGAGTGTGTGGACATTCAATTAATCGGACTGAACAATGTAAATTGGCGTTCCTTTCTTGGCTTCTTCAGATGCGACTTTGTCAATCGACTCCATACTGCTGATTATCAGGTCTAACCCGTCGTATGTGACTACTCCTTTCATACCTGTATCCCCAAACTTATCCTTCATATCATCTTGGTAACCAAACGAGAAGGTGACCTGGAGCGTTCCTCCTGCTGGTTTGCTGATGCCAGTTCCATTCGACCCTTCCAAATATTTCACGTGGCCGCAGGTGAGGTAGTCCGGAGCATCGACCGATTGGCCGCAAGTTTGGCAGGTGACGGTCGCAAGGGAGTGACACTGGAAGCGTTGGAAGACAAGTTTCTCTAACCTTTGGCTAAATTCCTGGAACTCTTGTGCATTCCATTCCCAGCCTGTTGTCGTTTTGTCAAAATGGAAGCCGTCTACTTCTGGCTTTCCAGGTGCCCGATGATATTTATCCCGGACCCGTAGATCCCCGTTGCCCAACACCAAACAACGTGCGTGGGCAAATATGGTACGCACGCCTTTGAAGTACTCCCTTTCTTCGGGAGTCCAAGGCTGCCATAGCGTAGCACCCGCCTCCATTTGGCTGGCGTCTGCCCCCAGGGGCATCATTACTCCATGCTCAAGCCTCCCTATCCTTTCCATATACGGAAGCATTTCCGTGATGCGCTGATGGGCTTCAACAGACCGTACCTTGGCAGTGTTGATCTTGATATGAACCAATTTACGTTCACCTCAACGGGTTTCACTTCCGTTGTATTACACGGACGGCTATTTGGGCCAGATACTACTCCGGCCCGGTTGGCAAGGACTTAGAAACTATCTCAAAAGGCAGATGAACTGATGGGACGGGGGATTCGGCAAGGGTTAGAATAGGGAAAAGTGTGGGGGTGGACGATGGGAAAGGACGAAACTCTGGCGACGATTTGGGAGATTCCCGACCATCTCTGGGAGCAGATTCACCCGGTGATCCTGAATATGGACCCTCCCAAGGCTACGGGGCGCAAACGCGCCGACCCCAGGCGGATGCTGGACGGCATCATCTTCCGGATGCGCAGTGGCTGCCAGTGGAACCGTCTGCCCCGGGAACTGGGAGACGACAGCACCATTCACCGGACCTTCCAGCGCTGGGTGGAACTGGGGGTGCTGGAGGGCATTTGGGCCGTCCTGGTGGAGGGCTGCGAGGAATTGGGGGGCGTGGACTGGGAATGGCAGTCGGCGGATTGCTCCATGGGCAAAGCCCGTTTTGGGGGGGCGCCATTGGACGGAACCCCACCGACCGGGGCAAAGCTGGGAGCAAGAAGAGCATCCTGGTGGACGCGGCGGGCGGACCCCTGAGCGTGGCGGTGGCTGGAGCCAATGTCCATGATACGAAACTCTTGAGGCCGACCCTGGAGAACATCGTAGTGGCGCGCCCGGAAGGCGCCCAGAACCTGTGCCTGGACAAGGGGTATGACAATCCCACCGGCCACGGGACCGTTGCCGCCTTCCAGTACCGTCCGCACATCCGGCGCATTGGGGAGGAGAAGCTGGACCGACGGGGAGAGAAGACCTTTCCGGCCCGACGGTGGGTGGTGGAACGCACCTTGGCCTGGTTGTCCAAGTGCCGGGCGATACTGGTGCGCTACGACAAGAAGGCATCCAACTACGTGGGCCTCATCCAGTTGGCGTGCGCCCTGCTCTGGTACCGCCGTCAGCACCGACTGCTGTTTTGAGATAGTTTCTTAGTACTACAGCCGCAGATTGGACAGGCGGCGTTTGTAGTGGCAACGCTGGGCCCGGGCTTGGTGGCGCCGTCTCCACCACGACCAGTACAGGATGAAATCAGGCGGTTGGGTTTCCGTCCATACCAGGCGGGTGAGCAGCCGGCGCACCTCCGGAACCGTCAAGGGTATCAGCTCTTCATCGGGACCGTAGTGGCCCCCTTTTCTCCCTGTTCCAGCGCTGGTTGCCTGATCACGGTCAAATACGCCTGCGCCAGCATCGCCAGGGTGATGTGCCGGTACCAGCCATCCCACCTCCGCACCTCGTACTGGTCCAGTCCCACCTGTCCCTTGGCCTCCTCAAAGCATTCCTCAATGGCCCAACGGGTCCCGCGACCCTTGCCAGTTCCTTCAGGGCTGTTCCCGCCAAGCCGTAACAGACATAGTAGGCCAGTTCCCCGGGGTCGGACAGACTGCGTCGGGACAGCAGCCAATAGCCCTTGCCAGGCTCTTTGAGGGGCCTTAGCTCCACGGTAGCCCAATCGTACACCCTCGGCCCCTTGGCCCCGTCGCCCGAGCTGCACCGCACCCAGCCAGTTTCCTCAACCTGCGATGCCAGCCGATCGGCTCTTACCTGACGAGGACCCTTTTCCGTCAATGCCCACAGCTTCTCGCTGCGTTTGATGGCCAGCACGTGGGACAGCCCCTCACGCTCCAGCCACAGCCGCAGGTTGCGGTCATTGCCGTAGACCTCATCTCCGGCAACCCAGCCGAAGGGGACTCCCGATTCCACCGCCCGCTCCAGCATTCGCCGGGCCAACTGCGGCTTGGTCTGAAAGCCAACATCTGCCGGTACTCCGGCCTCCCGGCGCCGCGACAGGTCCTCGGACCAGACCTGGGGCAGGTACAACTCCCGGTCCAGCAGGGTCCCTCCTTTGGCGCTGGCATAGGCCAGGAATACCCCAACCTGAGAGTCCTCGATCCGCCCCGCCGTGCCGCTGTACTGCCGCTGCACCCCTACGGACTTGTTCCCCCTCTTGAGGAAGCCGGTCTGGTCCACCACCAATACTCCGTCAGCGTCCCCCAAGTGCTCCATTACGTAACCCTTCAGGTCATCACGCACCAGATCGGCGTCCCACCGGTAGGTGGACAGCAGGCGCTGCACCCCGTCGGGAGTGGCGTCGCCCGCCTGCTCCGCCAGTTGCCAGCCATTCTTGCGTTCCACCGGACTGAGCAGTCCCCGCAGATAGTCCAGCACCCGGCGGCGCGGCTCCGGCCGCCGGAACCTTCCCCCGATGCACTCGTGCACCTGCTCAATGCCCTCGGCCCACCGCGTCACTTCCGCTACCTCATCACCGTGCCCTGCCACCGCCTCACCTCATCAACACTCAACTGCCACAATTCTATCCTCTATTTATCTGCGGCTGTAGTACTAGGAAGACTTCCGAGTCTCAGGGCAGAACCCCCGTAAGAGAGCGTGAATGTCTCGCCTCGGCAGCTTAATCTTGACCGGCACCTTTTGGCACCGGTGATACTTGTCTACGGGTTGCTAGCTGTCTTCGAAAAGGAATGGCTTTGGGGTGCTGTCCTGATTGCTGCTGGATTTGCCGCAATCGGACTTTACTTCGCCCTTCTGGCATATGCCAAAAAGAACTTCGAGGGGCTTCCTTTCATGTTCTCAGGCGTGGAGGTGGCCGACCGAGAATCCATTGGAATCCTGTTGCTGTATCTCCTACCGTTATTAAGAACATCATTTGCAGACCTTGAATTGCTCATCGTGGTTCCAGCGTCGGCCATCTTCCTAGCGTTGGCTTTGACCGGCCACAACTACCACTTCAATCCGCTCCTCTCTTTGTTGGGTTGGAACTTCTTCAAGGTCAGCACTCCCGAAGGGGTAGGCTACTTGCTGATCACCAGAAAGAGCATCAGAAGCCTTCCCGGCGATGGACTCACTCTTGTTCAGTTGACCGAATACACGGTTGTTGACCTGGGAGACTAAGAAGTCTGGGGGAGCTCTTTTCTGATGCCTAGTGCTTTGTTTGTTGCACACTTGGACGACAAAAGGCAACTCACCGTCAAGAGGATTGAGTTGAACCGCGACATCCAAGAGACCATTGAAGGGATCTTCGAACACCAGTACCAAAGCTTCACAGAAGGCGTGGAAGAGGAAATCCCCTTCGTAAGAGACTGGAAACCCGACAAGGATGAGATACTGACCATCCAAGCCAACAGGATTCCCGACACAAACCCGTTCCTCGAAGCAGCCGCAAAGAACCCCATATCCGTAACTCGGTTGAACATCAACCCCGAGAGCATCAGCGTAAAAGCACTGTTTGTGGCAAAAGGCGAGGGGGTCTTAGTTCAGAGATTCGCCATCAGCCAGATCATAAGCAGGAGGGTTCTGTTGGGGCGTCGGGGCAATGTGTACCACCGCGTTACAGAGCCCACCTTCGCCATCGATTCGGCCCTCACCTTCATCATCGAGAACGGTTTGGTGAAGTTCAGGAACCGCCAAAATGTGCGCTCAATACTGGACATCGGTGATGTATACCGGGAGGCGACAGAACCAGAGGTGCGTCAATTTGCGGAACACAGTAGTTTCGTCGTCTCTGATACAGACAACTTCATCGAACTCGCCGACCAGCCTTCACGGAAAATTATCAGTGCAATTGTTGATGCAGAGACCCTTAACAAATTCACTCCGTACGCCATTCAACAAGCAGCTAAAGAGACAGAGTTGGATGTTGAGATAGATCAAAACGGCAAAATCGTCATGCCCAGCGACCGCCGTGGTGTCAAGGAATTTTTACAGTTCCTCGACGAGAGCCGATACAGAGGCCCTTTGTCCGGCACCCCACTCATAGCCAATTTTCGAAGGCCCGCACGACGTAACACCTAAGTGGGCACCACTGTGGGACCTATGTCTCGCTCTCCGGCCCTATCTCGGTCTCGCGCTGCCTGGTAGACGACTCGGTAGAGTCCTAACAGATTACTTGCCAGAACTGCATCACCAATCTCGAAGTCGACGTGACCCTCTAAACGCCATGCCCCCAACAGTCGGCTGCAGCCCCAATCATATTGGCACCTATCCACCACCAAAGATGGTATCGCTGACGAATTCCTTTTCTCCGGTCGTTAACGGTGTCGCCTTCACGGATATTGCCAGCCTCGGTCATGCCGTTTTATGATGATGGTGCCACGCAAGCAAGGGCCAAATTGCGGGCTTCCGGCACCTGCCTTGGAGTGGATTTCCGATAACCGCAACCCCTGAAGTAAGATGAGGACGAATCATCGATGGAGCGGAGCCCAAATACTGCGAAATGGGTCAAATACGGGGGTTTCCGGTCTTCAAGCGGAGTATATCGGTCCCGGTCTTGAATTGCTGGAGCCCTGGGCGGCAAGGAGGATGGGCCTCTACAGACGGACTACAACCGTGTCGCAAATCAGGTCGTGAATCCCGCGCTTGTCTTTCCGGAAAGCAATCATCAAGCCGAAATCCAGTCCCAAAAATAACCCCGCCAAGGAGCGGCAGGACTTACGGCGCAGCCCAACCCTGGAGCCGTCAGGTCTCAAGAGGTGCAAGCCAAGGGCGCGTTTGCCGGGCGAGGTCACCAAAATCCAAACCAAGGCCGTGAGCAACGCGATTGCTAAAATGGTACCTGCAGGCGCGGATAGCAAGGCAATGATGGCATAAATGGCAAAGAGGCCTGCCATCACGGCAATGTAGTCAATCAACCGTGCCACCAATCTTATCCAGAACCCCGCCGGTGTGCCAGCCTGTGCCGGCAGGGCTGTTCCGGCCGGTGGGGATAAGATCCTGCCCACTGGAATGACGATGGCTAAGAAGGCCCCCACGGCCACCAGCACAATCCCCAAGGGAAAAACCGATATCCACGGTGCTCTAACGAGGTGTGCCCGCCCATGGGCAGTCAAGTTGCCCAAAGAGGGAATATCAGGCGGCACACCGACTCCGAGAAACGATAAAGAAAACTCGATGAAGAGGCCCATCAGAAAGGCTAGCAGAAGCCTATCGGAGATAGCGCAATCCCGCGGCGGACAGCAAGCCGAACCGGGCATGAGGATGCGCGATCCCCTCTGAGGGACCCATAAACAAGGGCCATTAGCAGGAGGGCCGAAAACACCCCTGAGCACACGATTGCGGCCTCAAGTGACGACCCCACGGAAGCCGCGATAGTAATGGATAGAAAAACACCGATAAAGTACGTAAGGATGGCCAAGCCGTAGAACGTGACACCCAGCAGCGGGCGCGGCATATTCTGAGTAAGGCCAGCGCTTCTAATGCAGCGTACAATCACCAACAGCCATGCGGCCAAGAGACCCAAAAGGGTTCCCAAGAGACCAATGTACAGATTGGTTCTAAAACTTGTGACAATACGGCTCAGTACGTCGCGACCAAGACGGTCCGTTCCCAGGATATGGCTTTGGCCGTCCACCGCATTCCCACCGGGAGGTACGAAACGCGCGGATAAACTTACTGCATTAGAATCGTGGGGCGCCAGGACCGGCGCAATGATTCCCGTCACCGCCATGACTAAGGCAAGAGCGACACCGGCAATTGCAGTTGGGGCCGGTATACGGTTTGATGGGGCATGGCTCCTGGTTCCTTTCATCAGCTTATCGAATGCCAAAACTGAGGACGGCAGGCGCGGTGCCCAGATCCTATAATAGCAGAATCTTGAACTCGTCCGGTTGCCGCCGTCGGCAACGGCCCACGGGGACAAAGCCTTTATACTCATTACCGCTCCGTGCTTGGACTTTACACATGCGCGGATCTGCCCACCCTTCTTCAGCCAGTCCGCGGCGGCAGGTCAAATACATGCTTGATGCCCCCCACCGTCACGACAGGGCCTCAGTTGGGTCGTCAGCTTTTATCAGCCCGTCCCGACGGTTCCGGTAAACGAACCCGTCGGGAAAGGAGCAGGTTTTTAGTACCAGACTGAACCGCAACATGAAGGTTCTTAATTTTGTCCAGTTAGGTGGGCCGGACTTGACGGTAGACAGAACCATCTTCGAGATGTGGCTAGGGGCCCTGTGAGGATGTCCCACAGGGTAAGGAAGCCGCGTAGATTTAGGCAGTGGCTTTGACCAGAGGTAATCCCATCAACGGTGTGGCGTCCCGAGCAACCTGTTACGATGACTAGATTCAATGTTTAAGAGGAGCGATCCACATGAATTGTGGAGATGGAACGGCTATAGTTTGCGACCGTGTGAGCGAGGTGCTCAAGGCACTGCCTACCACGACGGGTGCTTCCCGAGAACAACTCTTCGAGCAAAGCAACCTTTGGTCGGTAGAAATCCAGAACACTTGCTACCAAATCATTGAATACTACAAAAGCATTTCGATACTCGTGGGCCAAGAGTTGTATCGGCCGGCTGCGTCTCTGTCAAGGAGTATCAATGAAGCCTGCTTCCGCTTGGAATACCTAAGCCGTAATGAGGGCGAACTGCGGGACTGGATGGAATGGCAAATGAACCGCGACTACCATTTCATCAAAGATTTCTTGCAATACGAGACAACGGTGAGCGCCTCAAGCAAACGAAACTTCGAAAAACAGATGGAAGACTTGGTTGCCGCAATGGGCTGTACACCAAAAAAGAGGCGTAAGTTTCCGTGGAGGTTAACTGATGAGATACTCTCGGACATTTCGAGCGACATGCCGGGTGACCACGACAAGAGATTGAGACGCCTACTCTACGAATACCCTTCAAGATTCGTCCACATTAGGGCAGGAGGAGTCCCAACGCCAGAATCCGCTGTTGGAGGAGCTCGATCGTCCTTACTGCTAGCCGTAACGCTTGCGATGGAATTGTGCCGCGACAAGCAGTTGGTCTCGACCGATCTCAGCAGAGAGACTGAGGAAATCGTAACGATGTGCAACAACCTGCGTGGAATATAGAGGTAATCGGCAACGAACTGTAAAAGCCTGCGGTTCAACACCATTCGGACAGTGCCTCGTCCGTTCCGCAGTCGCAACATCGCTTATTCTGTGACCCGGCCTGTCTCAAGCCAAACTCTGGTGGGCCTGGATGGACTCGAACCAACGACCTCGGTCTTATCTGGACGTCGGTTCGAAGCAACGCCGGCCATGGAAATATTTTGGCTCCTAAACCAATACCAAGTTGGAATCTACGTAGACCCTCATACGAATCCTTGCACGTTTCACCCTGGGTTTGGTTAGTCCCTTTGTTGCAGTACATTTCCGGATAATTCCGTGATCTTGTCTATCTTGATGAGGACGGCGACACCCAAACGTTCCGGGTCCCGGTCCAGTTCGGCTTGGACGCAGCGGTCCATGACTTCTTGGCGAATGGGACCGTCTTCGTGGACGGTTGCCTTGCCGTGGAACCGCCACCGCACCCGGTCGGCGGCGTGGGCGTAGTAGACAACGACCTGCGGATTCTCGGCAACGTTGTCCAAGGCCGACCGCTTGGCCCGCTCCCAATAGGCCAGCGTATCTCTGTCGAAGGCCATCACGCTTCCCTTGGGGCTTATCTGGGGTTCGCCGTCCTTGGAGGCCGTGCCCACCAAGCAAGAATATCCGTCGGCTAAAGCGCTGTCCAACCGCGATACCATCTCATCGGTCAAATTGATCATCGTAGACTATCTCCTTGGGAGTAACCGCAGTTTGTAAGGCTCCGGCCACCGGAACCATCCGTCTTGATGGAGACCAGTATTCGAGAGCACTCCCTGCCATATGTAACCCTTTCTTTGTATCATTTTTGGATCCTGGTTTCCGCACATGATGGCAGTATAGGCCTTGTTGCATTGGGCGACCCTTTGACCAAGCCAAGGTGGGATGTGCATTTGCCGGGCTCAAGGAATCGGGCCGGCGGGCTCGCAGGAGTGCTTCGGCTCTTGATCGCAGGACTGTCCGGCACCGCCGCTTCACGTCATCTTTCAGGCTGGCCAGCGCGGCGAGAAAGCTGCCGACCCTCTCTTTCACCCGGGACTTGGTTCCCCAGCACAGATTCCCGGTGGCCTCCTCTCTCACCCACCCCCAGACCGCCTCATCAGCATTGAAGTCCGGACTGAAACCTAGCAGGTTCACCAGCCCCAGGTTTAGACCCGGCATCCGGAGATACTCCCGCACCGCCTCGCCACTACTGAGCTTGCCGAAGGGGCGCCGGAGCGTTGCCCCAAATGACGTTCAGCGGCCCGGCATGCCTTGGTCTCAGTTGTCTCAGGAACACCGCCGACGTTTCTGAATTGCTGTTCCCCTCCAACTCCATCCACTCCACCTCGCCGGTCTCCAAACAAACCGGTGAATAGTGGCTGGCCCTCTCGTCATAGCGCGGGCTGCTGGAGTCCACCAAGGCCGGCTCTCCCCGCAGCACCCACTTGCCCCGCAGTTCAGCGTCCGCGAGGTGGGCCAGACGAAGCAGTGTCTGGAACAGCCCGGCACCAGCAGCAGGGCCCACACCGTGTGTTGGCGGCCAATGTCAGGGCCATGGACCAACGCCAGCCGGCCGAATTCCAGCTCAACCGCCTCGCCTGGGGTGGTGTCTTCCATTCTTCGGCCCGCTTAAGCATCCCCGGACCGACAGCTATACAGGATCACCCTTGGGGGTAGGGCAAATCAAGCTCGACGAGATGATGACCACTCCACAAAAATCCAATCCCGTCTCGTTCGGGTCCAAGTGCGACAGCCCCAAAGCTCGGTTCCCGTGGGTGACAGAGTCCCGAACCTAGCAGTATATTGTGGCAGATGACAGTTCTGCTTGAAGCAAGAGCCCTCACCAAGAGGTACGGGTCGATCCTGGCCCTGGACTCCGTCGACTTCCAGGTATCCGATGGCATTACCGGCCTGCTCGGCCCCAACGGGGCGGGAAAGAGCACCGCGATCAAGCTGTCGCTGGGACTGACCAGGCCCACGTCCGGATCGGTCGAGGTCATGGGCCGTCGGCCCTACGACTCTCCGGAGGTGCGGGAGCGGCTGGGATACATGCCCGAACACGACTGCCTGCCACCGGCGGCCAGCGGGGCCGAGTTCCTCTCCCACATGGCCCAGGTGTCCGGCCTGCCGCCGGCGGAGGCCCGCACCCGCGCCGCCGACATCCTCCGGCACGTCGGCCTGGAGGAGGAGCGCTACCGCCCCATAGGTCAATACTCCACGGGAATGAAGCAGCGGGTCAAGCTGGGTCAGGCACTGGTGCACGACCCGTCCCTCGTGCTCCTCGATGAACCGACCGCCGGCCTCGACCCAACCGGCCGCGAGGAGATGCTTCGCTTGGTGCGCCGAACCGGTCGCGAGTTCGGCATCAGCATCATCCTGTCCTCTCACCTGATGAACGATGTTGAGAGTACGTGCGACCGCATCATTGTCCTGGAGGGGGGCACGGTGACCGAGGAGGGGACGGTGGCCGGTTTCACCACCGAAACCCAGGTAATCGTCCTCGAACTGGGAGACAAGCGGGAGGAGGTAGCGACCGCTCTTGCGACCGTGGGGATAAGCGTGGCACAGGAGGGACAGTCGCTGACTGTTGAACTGCAGTCCGAGGACCAGTACGACGACATCCGGGACGCCGTGGCCGAAGCTGGAGCGCGCCTGCGGCGGATGAGTCCCCGCCGCCATCAGCTAGCTGAAATCTTCCAGGCGGACAGATGACCCGCCAGGAGGGCCGCGAGGCCAGCGCCGAGGTCTTCGACCTTGGCTACCAGCACTACCGGGGTCCTCGTGAAGGCAGGGCAAGGGCCCGGCGGGCGCTGTACATCAACGGCCTCCGTACAACACTGGGCATCGGGCGGGGACCGCTGGCAAAGGTGCTCGCAGTCCTGATGTTCGGCGCCGCGATGGTTCCCGCAGTCATCATGGCCGTGGTGGTGGCGCTCTTTGAGCCAGTGGCCGAGGCCCTGCCCTCCCATGAGGACTACTATGAACTGGTCTCGCTGGTACTGCTCCTTTTCGCCGCCATAGTCGGGCCGGAGCTGCTCTGTCCCGACCGCCGCGACGGTGTCATCCACCTCTACCTGGTGCGTCCCATCACGGCCAGGGACTACGTCGGCGCCCGCTGGCTGGCGCTCCTCACCGTGACCATTGCCCTCGTATACTCGGGTCAGCTGGTCCTGTGGCTTGGGCTGGTGCTGTCCGCGGCCGATCCTGCTGACTATCTCCGCGAGAACTGGCTGGACATTCCGCGCATCCTGGGAGCGGGGCTGGTGGTGGCAGTGTTCCTGGCCACGGCGCCGTTGGCGGTGGCCTCGTTCACCGACCGCCGGGCCTACGCCGCCGCCTTCCTGATAGGCCTGTTCCTGATCAGCGCCACCGTTTCGGGGGCGCTCACCGAATGCAGGCAGACGGACGCATCCGGAGATTGCCAGGACCGGGTTGCCGGTGAAGGGGCGAAGTGGTTGTCGCTGGTCAGCGTGGGAGAGGCGCCCACCATGGTCAATGACATCATCTTCGGGAACGAGGATGGCGACGCTTCGAATGATCTCCCGCGTTCTGTGCCGGTAGTCTGGTACGTACTGCTGACCGGCGGACTCGGGGCATTGTTCTGGAGGCGCTACGAGGGGATGGCCGCTTGAGTGCGCTGGCGCCGACAATCGAAGTGGAGAACGTCTCCAAGTGGTACGGGGACGTGGTGGCGGTGAACGGCGTCTCGGTGCAGGTGTCTCCCGGGATCACCGGGCTGCTCGGCCCCAACGGCGCGGGCAAGACCACGCTGCTGCACCTCACCACGGGGCTGGCCGCGTGCTCGGAAGGGTCGGTGAGGGTGCTGGGTGAGCCAGTGCGAAACAACCCCGAGCTCTACCGGCGCATTGGCGTGATGACCGAAAAGGAGGCTGTCTACCCATTTTTCACCGGTCGCCAGTTTCTCGAATCCACCGCCAGGATGCGCGGCCTCGCCCCCGTCGGGCCCGCCGTGGACCGGGCGCTTGAGATCGTGGGAATGGCCGATTCCCAGTCCCGCCGGCTCAGCGGGTATTCCCGGGGGATGCGGCAGCGGATCCGGCTTGCGGCGGCGCTGGTGCATGATCCGGAGGTACTCATTTTGGATGAACCTCTGAGCGGCACCGACCCGAGGCAGCGCCTGCAGTTTCACAAGGCAATGTCCCGCTTTGCCGGGGAGGGCCGCACCGTGCTGGTTTCGTCCCACATCCTGGAGGAGGTGGAGTTGCTGGCCGACAGCATAGTGCTGATGGTCAGCGGCAGGCTCGCCGCGGCCGGAGACATTCGCGCCATCCGGGAGAAGCTGGACGCGCGCGCCTACCACGTGCGGATCGTAACCGGTTCTCCGCGGCCGCTGGCCGCGGCCCTGGTGCGACTGGATGAAGTCGACACGGTGAACCTCGGCCCCGACGGCGACCTGGTGGTCCTGAGCCGTAACGTCGGCGTGCTGCAGGAGTCCATCCCCCGCTTGGCTCGGCAACTGGGTGTGCGGCTCTACCGGGTGGAACCGCTGGACGAGTCGCTGGACAGCATTTTCGGCTACGTGGTCGACCGCTAGATGCTGGAGGTGTACCGGCTCTCAATCCGCCAGCTGACCGGGCCGGTGCGACTGGGCCTGATCATCCTGCTCTCCGTCTTGCCCGTCGCGCTGGCCTTGCTTGTCGGATGGACCACGGGCGAGGACGGGATAGAACGCGACGGCTTCGTAAACGTGGTGCTTAACGGACTGCTGGTCGCGGGAGTCCTGCCCATCGCCACCATGACCCTGGGCACCGCCGCCTTCGGGAACGAAATGGAGGACGGCACCTTGGCACACTTGGCCTTGATGCCGTTGCCCCGCTGGAAGATCGTCCTCGCCAAGCTGCTGGCCGCCTCCACCGTGTCCGGCCCCGTCATCATCGCCAGCGGAGTGGCGACATCTATCGTCGGACTCGGTTTCGAAGTCCGGGCCGCGCTCTCACTGGCCGTCGCCCTGCTGCTGGGCGTGTCGGCCTACTCGGCAATATTCACCTGGACGGGCCTGGTGACCGGCAGGGCGCTGGCGGTGGCCCTGCTGTATGTGATCATCTGGAGGGCATCATCGGCTCGCTAATCAGGGGCGTCGGCTACCTCAGCGTCCGGGGCTATACCCTGGCAATCATGCACGGGTTGGACTCCGTTGCCTTCGAGGCGGTGGGCAGCAGGGTGATAGGATTCCCGACGGCCTTGGCGGGCGCCCTGTTGGTCACGGCTGTGTTCTATGGGCTGGCCGTCCTGAGGCTGACCCGCATGGACGTTCCCTGATGCTGTGGCCGCTGACTGTAGATCTGGAACAGTCCCCTGCTGTCCCTGCTGCCTCGCTCCGGTGGTGGACTGGGACGGCGTCCCCGGACCAACGATGAACTCTCCCGCGAACGACTCGACTGCGGCCTCTGCTGCTCGGCCCTCTGGAAGGCCGAGGGCCCCGGCCCCCGCAGATGCCCGCTCTCGGGTCACGTTTCGAAGTGAACTTGTGTTGATGTCCAAGGAAAATGTCCGATTGGGCGGGTGTTCCCATCTCAGGCTGTGGTGTTCTTCTTGCGCTCTTGATCTTCATTAGCGGCGGGCTTTCGGACAAGCCGTATTTGCGGACGGTGTTTCTGAGGATGCCCAGTGCTTGAGCGATTGCCCTGATGAAAAGTGCTCTGAGCTTGGCCTGCCGCACATGCTCCCACAGGGTCTCCTGGCCAGGAGTGAGTATTCGGTGTTGTTGCTCCTTGGATCTGCGAGGTATCAAGTCCGGGTCCTCCTCGCCTGCTTCCAGCTTCGCCAGGTGGAAGGCGATAGGAAAGGCGAGGCGCAAAGGGATGTCCCTTCGAGCTATTGAAAGGGAATTGGGCATACACAGGGGCACGATGAAGAAATACCTGGGTGCAGGGAGGCCACCGACGCGGCGGTCCCAGTCAACACCAAGCATATCTGATACCATCAGGGCCTAACCGGGTGACATTCTTGCTGAACACTTAAGTGGACGTTTTCGTTGGCCTTCGACATATTTACAGCGCCCGGTGGCAAGTGGGGGCGCGACCCTGTCTCAGCCATCAGGCCGTTTCGCCCCCGGCCCGGCATGGCGGCGCGGCTTGGGGCGGGATACAATTCGGGCAAGTACCAAGCCGCAGGAGGGTAGTCGCCATGACAATGGATTCCGGCCTGTTGTTGGATATGTACCGCAAGATGGTCACCATCCGCACTTTCGACGCCAGGGCCGTCGAGGAGTTTCACGAGGGCAACATCCCCGGCGTGGTCCACGCCTACATCGGCGAGGAGGCCGTTGCCGTGGGCGTGTGCTCCGCCCTCCGCACTACCGACCGCATCGCCAGCACCCACCGCGGCCACGGCCACACCATCGCCAAGGGCGCTGACATCAACCTGATGATGGCCGAGCTGTTTGGCCGCAGCAACGGCTATTGCCACGGCAAGGGCGGCTCGATGCACATCGCCGACTTCAGCGTGGGGATGCTGGGCGCCAACGGCATCGTGGGCGCGGGAATGCCCATAGCCACCGGCGCGGCCCTGGCCGCCAAGCTGGAAGGCGGCGACGGCGTTGCGGTGGCCTTCTTCGGCGACGGCGCCTCCAACGAAGGGGCGTTCCACGGCTCGCTGAACCTGGCGTCCACCTGGAACCTGCCGGTCATCTACGTCTGCGAAAACAATCGCTGGGCCTCGGGTAACTCGGCGGCGGCCACGCTCTCGGTGGAGGACGTCTCGGTGCGGGCCGTGGGCTACAATATGCCCGGCGTGACGGTGGACGGCACCGACGTTCTGGCCGTATACGAGGCGGCGCAGGAAGCGGTCCGGCGGGCCAGAGAGGGCGGCGGCCCCACCCTGCTGGAATGCAAGACCTTCCGCTGGCGCACCCACTCCGAGGCCCGTGGCAACCCAGCGGACCCGCGACCGGCCAGCGAGATCGAGCTGAGCCAGTCCCACGATCCGGTCGCAGTATTCATAGACCGCCTCGTGGAGCAGGGCGTAGCGACCAGAGAGCGACTTCAGCAGACCGATGAGGAAATCGCCGCTGCCGTCGAGTCCGCCATCGACTTCGCCAAGTCCAGCCCCCTGCCCAACCCCGAGGACGCCCTGACGGAGGTATTCGCCCCGTGATCGTTCTCCCCGTGACCGTACTCAAAAGGTAATCGTCAGAGACATCTCCAATTTTCCTCTCCCGGAGGGAGAGGGTCAGGGTGGGTGCAAACCATGCGAGAGATAACCTACGCCGAGGCGATAATGGAAGCGTTCCGGGAAGAAATGCGCCGGGACGACAAGGTGTTTCACATCTGCGGCAACCTGGGACCGCTGGCCGGGCTGGTGTCCGAGTTCGGTATCGAGCGGCTGCGGGCCTCACCCATCTCCGAGGAGGCCTATGTCGGCGCGGGCATCGGCGCGGCAGGCAGCGGCTTCCGCCCCATCATCAGCCCGGGGATGATGACCTTTGCCTTCACCGCCATGGACCAGATCGTGAACCAGATGGCCAAGATCCACTATATGTTCGGTGGCCAGGCGCCCTTTCCGCTGGTGTTCCGCGCCACAACCGGCGGGGGGCGTTCGGCGGCGGCGCAGCATTCGCAGAGTCCGCACCCCATGTTTATGAACCTGGCCGGGCTGAAGCTGATCATGCCCTCCAATCCCTACGACGCCAAGGGCCTGATGAAGAGCGCCATCCGCGACAACAACCCGGTGGTGTTCTTCGAGGACCAGATTCTCGCGGCCAGCCCAGACCGGTTCCCGGTTCCTGAGGATGAATACGTGGTCCCCATCGGAACGGCCGACGTGAAGCGGGAGGGGTCCGATGTGACGGTCGTCGCCATCTCGAAAATGGTTCCGGAGGCGCTGAAGGCCGCGGACGAGTTGGAGGCGGAGGGCATCTCCTTGGAGGTCGTTGACCCGCGCACGCTGGTGCCCATGGACACTCCGGCCATCCGCCGCTCGGTGCGAAAGACCGGCCGGGCCGTCATAGTGGACGAGGCCTGCATCACCGGTAGCGCCGCGGCAGAAATCTGTGCCCAGATAACCGAGGACCCGGAGACCTTCCGGGCCCTGAAATCGCCGCCGGTCCGTGTCTGCGCCCCCGACGTCCCCATCCCCTACAGCCCCGTTATGGAGCAATACTGCCTCCCCGACAAAGACAACGTCGTTTCTGGGGTGCGGAGAGCGTTGCAATGACAACGACCGCCAGAACTCGGCACTACATTCAGCTGCTCCCCGAATCCTGACCCAGCTGTAGTGCGGCTCTTGTGGGATTATCCAAACTAAAGAGATAGCAGGACCGTTGCACGAAGAGTTCCCGCTACAATTCGGAAGCAACTCACCTCGGCACTCTCCTGCCTGGGCACACCGGTCTAATTCCCGCTCGCTCAGGTCAGGGAGAAAAATTCCATGACCGGGCCAAAGGCCTCGGGCTCCATCAGGGTGGGCGCATGGCCTACCCCGGGGACTTCCACCATGCGGCAGTCCCGCATCTCCGTCGCCATGCGCCGGGCTATCTCCGGGGACAGCAGGTCGCTGTCGCCGCCCCGCACCAGCAGTACCGGGCCGGGAATCCGCCTCGCCAGGTTCCACGACACCTGCGGGTCGGGACGCCGTGGGTCGGAGCGGACCGCCGGGTCCATCCTCCAGGTGTAGCCGCCGCCCGGCAGGGCCTTGACCGCATGACCGGCGGCGGCCTGTTGCTGGGCGTCGCTCAGGGCGCTGAACCCGACCCGCTGCTCCCGGTGCCAGGCTATCACCTCATCCATGGTCTCAAAGGTGGTGACCGCATCATGGATGCCGGTGGCGATGCGACTGCCGCCCCGGGGGTCAACCTCGGGGCCGATGTCGTTCAGGACGGTGCGCTCCACGTGGTCGGGGTAGGTGCCTCCGTAGGTCAGCGAAATGCGGCCCCCCATGGAGGTCCCCACCAGCGAGAAGCGCTCGAAACCGAGGGCCTGTCGTAGCCCTTCCAGGTCGGCGACGTAGGCGTCGTTGGAGTAGTTGCCGTCGGCGGCCCATTCGCTGTCGCCGCGGCCGCGGACATCGAGGGAAATGACGTGGTACCCAGGCAAAAAATGGGGCGCAAGGATGTCAAAGGCGTGGGCGTTCCCGGTCAGGCCGTGAATCATGACGACCGGCGGCGCCCCGGCGGCGCCCCACTCCAGGTAGTGCAGGTTGAGGTCGCCAACCTTTACAAAATGGTCTATCGCCTTGATGGTCCCTGTGGTCATGTGGCCTCCTCATCGACTTGCCAACCCTGGTCTGGTTCGAGACGAATTATAGCGTTCCCACGACGAGGCGGCTTTCTCGAAGGTCGTGGAGCGTCGGGCGGAAGCGTACGGTCAAGGTGGTCTTCCTGGCCTGCCGGAACACTTTTTCTTCAACAATTGCAGAGGTGTTTGTGGCCTAAACTAAAGTCAAGGTGGATCTACATTTGGTGGGGGAGGAAGATAGGCCAAGGTACCAATGAGAACCCTTTCCGCACGCAGGTCGAAGACGGGCTGCCGCCACCACTGACCCTGCACCATAGGCACATCCCATTTTGGCTTTGGTTGAGTCACGAAGTTTTGCCCACGGTGGCCAAAAAATCGGCTTCCCTTCGTCCCCGGAAAGGAATCCGGCCCATTCCTCCATTGGTGGCTGAAGACGCTCAGATAGATCGCTCCGCGCATGGGCAGTTTCGGTGGCGTTGCCTGAATTGCGGGCCAGTGAAGTTTCGCTGAGCAACCACCGGCCATCGCCGGTATACAGTTTCGTGCGCCAGTGCCTGAAACTGATGCGCCAACCGGCAAAAGTAATTGACGCTGAACACCAGTCGGCGCAACAACGCCGTGTACGTCATGTCAGACGAGGGCTCCCACCGCCGTCCAGTGGGAAACAACAGACCGCGATCGTCGCCAACGAGTTCCCTGGCCTGCGAAAGGATTTCGATAGCCCGCCAATCCAATGGGACGCTGTGCTCCCACCGGGCCTGCCCACGCTCCCCCGGAACGGTCCAAGTGGTGGTCTCCGGGCTGCCGCCGCAGGGTTGGCTGACCTCGGCAAGCACCCTATTTAGATGGGCAGCACGGGCTCGGACATGTTGCCAGGAAGGTCCAGCACAACGGCATTTGCGTTGAAGGACAGCATCGCGTAGTACCCCATGAGGCCGACTAACTCCGCAAAACCCTGCCTCCCGAACTGTTCCAGCACGGCGTCAAAGGTCTCCTGGCTCACCCGATGGGTCTGGTAGAACTCCGTCCCCAGGTCAATAGCCGCCGACTCGTCAGGGGCCAATTCGGGAAGCGGCTGCTTGTCCCTCAACGCATCGACCAACCCATCACTGAGCCCTTCCCGGCGTCCCGGGGCCGCGTGAGCGTTCCAGATGTACTGGCAGTCCATGTTGCGTGCCGCAATCAACATGGCCAATTCCTGTATCTTCTTGGGCAGGCTGGATTCGTTCCGTAGATATGACGAAAGATGCATCGCCCGTTTGGCCATTTCCGGACTGTTTTTCATTATGGATGTGGGACCGGACCCAACACCGTCAGGAGGAGCGGAAACCTCGTCGAAGGCCGATTGATGTTGTTCTGCGACCAGGTCCCGGCTAATGGGTGACAGACGTGCCATGACAGTCCTCCCCGATTTTCAGGATATGATGATTGACCTGCCGCCTTTGCCAGTAGTCGGGCATGACGGCGCGTTGTCCTCAGAACGCTGCCCTCAACACCTCCATTATCGGCCCGGCGTCCGTGATGGGCTTGGGGTTGGTGCTCAGGCTCCTGTCGTGCAGCGTCGCCGCAGCAATGAACTCCAGACCATCTTCGGGAACGTCCACATCCCGCAGGGTGCGGGGCAGGCCCAGTTCCCGGCACAGAGCGTCCACAGCCTCGGCCGCCGCCAGACCGGCCTCTTCGTCGCTCATTCCACTCTTTGCCACACCGATGGCTTCTGCTATCAGGCGCTGGCGGGCGGCGCTGGCATCCAGGTTGTAGCGCATGGTGTGGGGCAGCAGGATGGCATTGGCCTCCCCATGCGGCACACCGTACAGCCCGCCCACATGGTGGCAGGTAGCCGTGTTCAGGCCGAGACCCCCGAAGGACCCCAGGGATGCCATCGCGCAGGCCGTCTTGGTGTTCAGAAGGGTGTCGATGTCCCCATCCTTGCAGCGGGGCAGGTTTTCGAACAACAACCGGATGGCGTGGAGGGCCATCCCGTCGCCGATGGGGTTGTGCCCCGTGGAGTAAACGGTTTCAATGGCGATGCGCAGCTGTCCGATGGCTGTGGAGACCAGGATCCGCAGCGGCGTCGTGGCCAGGGCCTGCCCGTCGATGATGACCGTGCGGTGCGTCACGCCCTCGCCCGCGAGGATAAGTTTGCGCCCCAGGCGATGGTCGGTGATGCCGCCCCCGCCGGCGCTGAACTCGGCACAGCCCATGGTGGTGGGCACGCTCAGTATCGGCAGTTTGGGTGAGGGGGTCGGCGGCACGGTTATCCGGTCGGGCGGCTCGAAAATAATCTCGTAGTCGTGGATGTCGCCGCCCTCGGCCAGCAGGGTCGCCATGGCCTTGGTGGTGTCGTGGGTGCTGCCGCCGCCGACGCTGATGAACACGTCGGGCTGCACTTCCCTGGCCATTTCCACCCCGGCCTCCACGGTCTCCACCGGAGAGTGGGGCGCCACCCCCGAGTAGGTGCCGGCGTAGCGTTGACCCAGCGCCTCCTGAACTCTCGGCACCACGTTGCACGCCTGCAGGATGGTTGGGCCGCAGGTGATCATCACCCGCCGGCAACCGAGGCCGTCCACCGCCCGGGCCAGTTCGTCGATGGCAGTCTCGTGGCAGATGATGTCTTGGTGCAGCGGGTTGTACCGGTAGCTCGTTGATTTGTCCGCCATTCTTCCTGAACCTCCCGTGTGAATCCCCCTGACGGTGTCGGTGATTGGGTCCGGCGGGTTCCGTTCGTTGTCCTGGTGCACCTCACGCGGCCCGCGTCAGGGCCATCTGCGACCGGGACCCTCTGGCATTGTAACAGGCGCCGCCGGAGCTGTTGGCGGTGGGAGCAGCGATAAAGAGTTTCGTGTGATTGTTTCAGAACCGTCCGCTTTAGAGGCCCCTGACTGGCAACAGGAACATACCATGTGATGACACAGCGAACCCCACGTTGCCGGGGCAGCCGTGTGACGTGGCGAGGCAGGTGATGGTGATGACCTGCCCCGGGGTCTGTACCACCTGCTTGGTTAGTCCGGCAGCAACTCCACCTCTACCAAGGGGCTGCTCTCAACCCAAGCTTCCAGGTCACGGTCGCCGCCAATTTTCTGGTGGATTCTGGAAATGATGTCCCGCCGCTGCTCCCGGTCCCTGATTGACGTCGCCCGGGCGGTCAAGTCGGCCTGGGCGCTCTGCTTGAGGTGAAAAGTGAACCGGGGGTTTGCCACCAGGTTGGCGTACCAATCGCGACTGCCGGGCGTGCCGGTAATGTAGAGCCGGCCTTCAATATTGTGGAACCAGATCTCCTTGCGCCGGGACTGCCCGGTATTCCGTCCAGTGGTGGTGATATCGATGGTGCGGTCCCGTTCCAAGGCTTGTCGCACTGCTTCATCCATGTTCCGTCGCCCTCCACTACCGTACGGTTGGAGTTCCTTGGGATTTCCCTGCTCTCCCCGCCTACCCGGCCACTGACTGGGAAATCCGTCCCAGAAGTCCCATGGTGCGATCCAACGACCCCTCCCGGTCCGGTCCAGCGGGTACCGGAGAGGCCATGATTTCGGCCGCGCCCATTTCCAACAGTCCTCGCAGCCCCTCCGTTACTTGCTCCTCGTTCCCGGACACCGCCACAGCGTCCACCATTCCGGGGCTCCACACGCCCTTGGTTACTTCAGGAAACCCGGCGTTGTTGAACATGTTTCGGTAGAAGGGAGCCCTGGCAAATCCCCTGAATTGTTCCGCGATGGCTTCTCGGGCCTCTTCGGGGTCGTCGTGGACGCACACCGGCACATGGGCCACCAGGGGAGGCGTGGGGCGACCGGCCTGCCCGGCCCCACGCTGCATGGCAGGCAGGGCAACATCCTGCAGGTAGACCCCTGGACACACCCAGCTGATCGCGCCGTCGGCCTCGGCCCCGCACATCTCGAACGCGCCCTCCCCCAGGGCGGCGGCCATCACCGGCACGTCAACTGGCGCGGGAATACTGGTGTGGGCTTGGTAATAGCGCCCGGAGTAGTCCACTGAACCCTCTTGCAGTAATGCCTTCAGGATGCGTACATACTCCCTGAGGTGGGCCAGGGGCGCTCGGAAGTTGATGCCAAGGGTCTGCTCCACGCCTCCCTGACCGCTGGTGCCCAACCCCAGCCGGAACCGGTTGGGAGCCAGTTGGGCTAGGGTCAAGACCTGCTGGGCAACGGCGATGGGATGGCGGGGAAAGGTCTGGGTTATGGCTGTGCCGAACATTATGCTCCGGGTGCGGGGTCCGGCCGCTGCGAAAACGCTGAGGCTGTCTCCCCCGCCGGTGCTGCCGCTGGTCATCCAAGCCGCGCCGATGCCGTGATTCTCCATGTCCTCCACCGCTCCCAGGGCGGCGTTGCTGTCGGCGGCCGTTACCACCATGCCGATTTTCTGCTGGGCCATATTCACCCCACCAAGTTCCAACTAACGTCAGGATACTGTCGCTAGCCAGGAGTTTAGGAGCATTGCGCATCCCGGTCAACGAGTCCTCGTTCCCCAGAAGGGTCGTTCCATTATGAGCCCGAAATTTCACTCTTGTCAGAAAGTTCAGACCCGGAGGGACAAATGTCATCCGGGTATCTGGAATCCGACGGTAATGACTGATTTGGGTGAGTCGGGCGATTGCGTCGACGCCGGGAGCAGCCCGAAGGGAGTAGCGTCGTCCGTCCGCTCTGCCAGTTGCCAGTCTCTCTTGGACGCCACCGGGGTGAACAGCCCCTTAAGATGGTCCAATACCCGCCAGCGCGGCTCTGGGACCGTCCTGCAATTCACTGAGACAGCCGCTCAATACCCACGGCTCACCTCGACACTTCCACGATCCCATGTCGACACCCGCCAGCCCCTCGCCTCTCTTCAGACATCGACCACTGATGTCCTATGTGGCCGCGAGCAAAACGATTTCCTCAACCAAAGCCAAGGTGAAATCTGCATATGCGTCGGCTAGAATCAGGGAGGCATAGCGTCAGGACCGGGAGCAGACTGAGTGGGGATGGTGACGGGCATGCGGGGAATAACACCGGACTTGGAGCGTTGGCAGTTGGACGTGGCTGGTGTGCGCAGCAGGATGTACCTGGCGCCGACGCCCCGGGAGAGGGAACGGTGGCACGCTCTGTGGCTCCTGTGCCGGGGCATGACCGCCTCGACCACCGCCCAGGCACTGGGCCGGGATGCTCACACCATCGGCAGATGGGCCACCGCCTTCAGCGAGGGAGGTCCGGCGGCCCTGATCTTCGAGCAGTCCGGTGGTTCCCCCCCGCCCTCCGCGAGGAACAACAGGCGGAGTTGCAGGCTGCGGTGCAAAAGACTCCGGCAACGGCGGGCATAGCACTGGCCAACTGGAACTGGAAGGTGGTGCGGCAGTTCCTCTCGGAGCGCTTCGCCGTTTCACTGAGCCGCAGCACTTGCTTGGACTATCTGCACCGCTTGGGGTTCGCGTTCCAGCGGCCCAAGAAACGGCTGCTCAAGGCAGATGCGGGGAAACGGGAGGCCTTCGTGGCAGAGTACGCCGCCATGGCGTCTCAGGCTCAGGAGTCCGGAGAGAGGATATTCTTCGCTGACGAGGCCCACTTTCGTGCGGACGCTGAACTGCGGGGCAAGTGGGTGCTGCGGGGAGAGCCAGCCTTGGTGGACTCGACCAGCCCGCGCTACGGAGAGAAGGCCAGCTACTATTCGGCGGTGTGCCTGGAGACCGGCGAGGTGGAATGGATGGAACTGGAGGGGAACAGCAACTCAGAAACCTCGGCAGCTTTCCTGAGGCAGTTGCGGGGGAGGCACAGCGGGAGTCTAAACGTGATCTGGGACAATGCGCCGGCCCACCGGGGCGAGGCAGTGCGGGAGTACCTGCGAATCCCAGGGCTGCGCCTGCGGCTGATGAACCTGCCGGGTTACAGTCCGGACTTCAATGCTGATGAGGCGGTGGGGCTGGGCGAGAGAGGAGGCCACCGGAAACCTGTGTCTGGGGACCAAGACGCTGGTGCAGGAGAAAGTCGGCAACTTCCTCGAGGGGCTGGAAGGGCGGAAAGAGGAGGTCAAGCGGCGCTGCCGGACCATCCTGCAATCAAGAGCAGAGGGGTTCCTGCGTAACCCGCATCCCGGTCCTCACCACCAGCCATATGCACATCCCACCTCGGCTTTGGTTTAGACTCCAGGTTCTGAACAGCCTGCTGGCGGAGCATATGACACTGGATCAGGCAGCTAAGCTGATGGGATTGAGTCCACGACACACAAGGAGCATCTTGGCGGATTACCGGGAGAACGGCGCTGCATCCCTGACCCCTGGCCACCGGGGACGCAGACCAGCCAACGCCATTCCCGAGGTCGCCGGGACCAGAGTGGTTCACCTGGCTCGAACGATTTATGAGGGAGCCAACCACACTCGTCTGACAGAGTTGCTCAGTGAATGTGAAGGCATCGACATGGGCAGGACCACCTTGCGGCGCGTCCTGGTCAGCGCGGGGCTCAGCAGTCCCAAGCGAAGACGCCTACCAAAGCACCGGGTGCGCCGTCAGCGGATGCCCCAAGAGGGTATGCTGGTCCAGCTGGAGGGCAGCCACCACCGCTGGCTGGGCGAGGGTGGCCCCCAGTTCGCGCTGCTCTTTGTGGTGGACGATGCCACCGGCTCCGTGGTCAACGCCCTGTTTTGTGAACAGGAGGACAGCCTCAGCTATTTCCGGCAGATGTAGGGCCTGATTCAGCGTCGGGGCATTCTCTTAGTACTACAGTTGCAGTTAATGATGACGTAAAATTGCGGCAGTTGAGTGTTGGTGAGGTGAGGGTTTGGCAAGGTATGGGGATGAGGTGGCGGAAGTGGCCCGTTGGGCCGAGGGCATCGATCAGGTACACCAGTGCATCGGGGGACGGTTCCGGAGGCCAGAGCCCCGCCGCCGGGCGCTGGATTATCTGCGGGGACTGCTAAGTCCGGTGGAGCGCAAGAACGGCTGGCAACTGGCAGAGCAGGCGGGCGACGCCACTCCCTATGGGGTGCAGCGCTTGCTGTCCACCTACCAATGGGACGCCGGCTTGGTCCGTGATGACCTGAAGAGCTACGTAATGGAGCACTTGGGAGACGCTGAGGCAGTCTTGGTGGTGGACGAGACCGGGTTTCTCAAGAAGGGGGACAAGTCGGTTGGGGTGCAGCGGCAGTACAGCGGCACAGCGGGTCGGATCGAGAACTCTCAGGTTGGGGTATTCCTGGCCTATGCCAGCGACAAGGGAAGGACCCTGCTGGACCGGGAGTTGTACCTGCCACAGGTGTGGGCGGAGGACTGGGAACGGCGGCGGGAGGCCGGAGTACCGGCAGATGTTGGCTTTCAGACCAAGCCCCGGCTGGCGCAGCGCATGCTGGAGCGGGCGTTGGAATCAGGAGCCCCCTTCCGCTGGGTTGCCGGGGATGAGGTCTATGGCAATGACCGCAACCTGAGGTTGTGGCTGGAGCATCAGGGAATACCACATGTGCTGGCCATCAAGAGGAGCGAGAGGCTGTGGGCTTTGACGGAAAAGGGTCCGCGTCAGGTGCGGGCGGACCGCCTGGCGGAGCAGGTTGACGAAACAGGCTGGGTCAGATGCAGCACCGGCGATGGCGCCAAGGGTCCCCGGATGTACGACTGGACTGCCGTGGAGATAAGGCCCATGCGGGAGCCGGGCAAAGGCCATTGGCTGCTGGTCCGGCGCAGCGTGGCCAAGCCGGAGGAGTTGGCTTACTACGTGTGCTACGGCCCGGCGGGGACGGCTCTGGAGGAACTTGCGAGGGTGGCCGGAACCCGGTGGGCCATAGAGGAATGCTTTGAGGAAGCCAAGGGCCAGGTGGGGCTGGACCAGTACGAGGTGCGCCGGTGGGACGGCTGGTACCGGCACATCACCCTGGCGATGCTGGCGCAGGCGTATCTGGCGGTGATCCGGCATCAGGCGATGGAACAGGGAGAAAAGGGGGCTGCTACGGTCCCGATGAAGAGCTGATTCCCCTGACGCTGCCTGAGGTGCGCCGGCTGCTCACCCGCCTGGTATGGACGGAGAATCATCCCACTGAGCTTGTTCTGCTATGGTCTCTGTGGAGACGGCACCATCAGGCACAGGCACGGCGATGCCACTACCGGCGACGGCTATCACTGCTGGATTCAATAGTGCAACTGTAGTATTAGAGGGTGTCTAAGAAGATAAAAACTTGCATAAAGGCACGAAGGCGAGGAACGGGCGGAATGGCGTAATCTGGGGGTATGAACCGACCAAATTACCCCACCGACCTGAACGACCGGGAGTGGCAACTGCTGGAACCGTTGCTGCCTCCGCCCAAACCCGGCGGCCGTCCCGTCAAATACCCCCGCCGGGAGGTGGTGAATGCCATCCGCTATGTGCTGCGCACCGGATGCTCTTGGCGGATGCTGCCTCATGACCTGCCACCTTGGCGCACTGCCTTTCATTACTTCCGCACTTGGCGCCGGGACGGAACCTGGCAGAGAGCGCATGACACCTTGCGGTCCCTGACCCGTCAGTTCGAGGGCCGCCAAGCCAGCCCCAGCGCAGCGATCATCGACAGCCAATCGGTAAAGACTGCCGAAAGGGGGGCCCAGAGGTTACGATGCGGGCAAGAAGGTGCAGGGGCGCAAGCGCCACATAGTGGTCGATACCCTGGGGCTGTTGCTGGCAGTGGCGGTGCATCCGGCCAACATACAGGACCGGGACGGCGCCAAGCTGGTGTTGGAGCGTCTGCTGGGGCAATATCCCCGGTTGAAGGTAATTTGGGCCGACGGGGCCTACGGCGGCAAGCTGGTGCAGTGGGCCAAGGAAGTGGGTGGCTGGAATCTGGAGTTGGTGCGCGGCCCCGGCAGCAACATACTTTCCAGGTACTGCCCCGGCGCTGGGTGGTGGAACGCACCTTCGGCTGGCTGAACCTGCAACGGCGTTTGAGCAAGGATTATGAGGGTTTGCCGGAAACTACGGAAGCCTGGATCTACACCGCCATGACCGGACTCATGTTGCGCCGCTTGGCCCGGGCCCCAACTTATTAGACACCCTCTTAGTATTACAACGACAGTTGGTTCCGAGAGGTAGCTGATGTGCGGATTTTGAGGCTGGCACTACGCGGGCGCGAGCCTCTGACAAGAAAGGCCTCATAGCTGGAAGACTAACCCCCAGCCCGGGTTTACTCAATATGTCGTTGTAATATTAGCTCTCTACACCGACCACCACCCTGTGCTCAAGCACCGCTCGGAATACCAGCCCCCCGGCACGACCACCTAAACCAAAGCCGAGGTGGGATGTGCATATGGCTGGTGGTGAGGACCGGGATGCGGGTTAAGCAGGAACCCCTCTGCTCTTGATTGCAGGATGGTCCGGCAGCGCCGCTTGACCTCCTCTTTCCGGCAGGCCAGCCCCTCGAGGAAGTTGCCGACTTTCTCCTGCACCAGCGTCTTGGTCCCCAGACACAGGTTTCCCGTGGCCTCCTCTCTCGCCCAGCCCCAGACCGCCTCATCAGCATTGAAGTCCGGACTGTAACCCGGCAGGTTCATCAGCCGCAGCCCCAAGCCCGGCGTCTGGAGATATTCACGCACCGCCTCGCCCCGGTGGGCCGGCGCGTTGTCCCAGATCACGTTCAGCCGACCGCTCTGCCTCCCCCGCAACTGCCTCAGGAAAGCTGCCGAGGTTTCGCTGTTGCTGTTCCCCTCCAGTTCCATCCATTCCACCTCGCCGGTCTCCAGGCACACCGCCGAATAGTAGCTGGCCTTCTCGCCGTAGCGCGGGCTGGTCGAGTCCACCAAGGCCGGCTCTCCCCGCAGCACCCACTTGCCCCGCAACTCGGCGTCGGCACGAAAGTGGGCCTCGTCAGCGAAGAATATCCTCTCTCCGGACTCCTGAGCCTCGTCCGACAGGGCGGCGTACTCCGCCACGAAGGCCTCCCGTTTCCCCGCATCTGCCTTGAGCAGCCGTTTCTTGGGCCGCTGGAACGCGAACCCCAAGCGGTGCAGATAGTCCAAGCAAGTGCTGCGGCTCAGTGAAACGGCGAAGCGCTCCGAGAGGAACTGACGCACCACCTTCCAGTTCCAGTTGGCCAGTGCTATGCCCGCCGTTGCCGGGGTCTTCTGCACCGCAGCCTGCAACTCCGCCTGTTGTTCCTCGCGGAGGGCGGAGGGGAACCACCGGACTGCTCGAAGATCAGGGCCGCCGGACCTCCCTCGTTGAAGGCGGTGGCCCATCTGCCGCTGGTGTGAGCATCCCGGCCCAGTGCCCCGGCGGTGGCCGAGGCGGTCAGGCCCGGCACAGGAGCCACAGAGCGTGCCACCGTTCTCTCTTCCGGGGCGTCGGCGCCAAGTACATCCTGCTGCGCATACCAGCCACGTCCAACTGCCACCGCTCCAACTCCGGCCTTATCCCCCTCATACCCAGCACCATCTCCACTCAGTCTGCTCCAGATCCTGCAGCAATACATCCCTGATTCTAGCCGACGTATATGCAGGTTTCACCTCGGCTTTGGTTTAGTACGGCGCACGCACTCCGGACCGGGTAACCCACCGCAACGGTTACCGCACACATGTCTGCTATACCAGGGTAGGCCACAGGGTCTTTTAATTGTTGGGCAGTAGGCCGATTAGGGCCAGGGTCTCCCAGGGTTTTCAGCCGTAGTGGCGCAGGGCCGCCGCTATGTTCCTTACTCCGTTCAGTCGAAACATGCCTAGCACCAGGTTCTCGCCAGGTTCCGCAGTGCCGCCAGCAGTTGCGGCGCCGACCCCGTTCGCACTTGGCTCCGGTCCTCGCCGAACACCACGTCCCGCACCCAATGCAGCCGGGCAGCCGGTTTTCAATCCCCCAGTGCCCACGCCAGATCTCCAGAACCGGGCAGCATCCGCCCGCTCCGGCGGCAGGCTAGTGCTGGCATAGGCCCGTTCTACCGTCTCTTTGCCCTTGTGCCTCCTGGTCCGTTCCACGCAACAGACCTGTGCCAGGCCGGGCCAGTCCAGGTAGTCGTTCAGGGCCGTCGAGGCCCACAGACGCCTCCTCTCCCACCGGTCTCCGTGCCGGCCCTCCTGGCTCGTCGGCCCACCGGTCTCCGTGCCGGCCCTCCTGGCTCGTCGGCCCACCGGTCTCCGTGCCGGCCCTCCTGGCTCGCAGGCCCACCGGTCTCCGTGCCGGCCCTCCTGGCTCGCAGGCCCTCCTGGCTCGCAGGCCCTCCTGGCTCGCAGGCCCTCCTGGCTCGCAGGCCCTCCTGGCTCGCATGGGTAAAGCTCTCCCCCCAAGGTGGCTGCTCAAAGAGCAAGCTCACCGCCTCCTTCACAGAGGGCTGGTTGTACAGAGGGCTGGTTGTCCTTCAGCGCCCAGAAATAGTCCCCGCCCTGCCCGAGCACCCCCAGACTCAACTCCCGCTGCGCGTACAGCGCGTCCCCGGTGACCACCCTCTCCCGCAATTCCAACTCTGCCAGCAGCCCGGAGGCCAACCCCAGTTCACTCTCCTTGCGTTCCCCCCTGACCCCCCTTTTGTCCCAGTACCAGGCCGCTTTCTCCCGCATAGGCCGCCACCAGCCTCACCCCAGGCAGTTCCCGACCGTGTATCCCCCGCAGTGCCTTGCCGTCGATGGCAATGGTGGCCTCGCCCTCTCCCAAGCATTCCTGCGCCCAGCGGCCCAAGGCCGACTCGAAGGCGTCCGCGTCCAAGCGGCGGAATACGTGATGCAGCGTGGCCACGCACGGGGTCTGCTCCCGGCTGAACCCCAGGGACTGGGCAAATTGGGGGTGTTCCCGACCCCACTGGGCGATAGCGTACAGGCTCCTGGCGCCGCTCAACATGGCGCACACCGACAACGCCAGAATCGCCGGCAGGGGATGGCGCACTCCCTTGGGTTTCCTCGGGTCCTCAATCCGGCTCAGAGCATCCAGCAGCCCCGGGCCCCACTCCCCAACACTCTCCTCCAACACAACCCTCCTCCACACTCCCTAAATCATCGCCTATTATTCAACACCCAGTGCTGACCTCTCTACAATTAAAAGACCCTGGCCACTGTCGCCAGGGCAATCGCGTTTTAGCTGCGCAGGACTTTGAGGAGGTAGTCCTCTCTCCAGCCTGCTTGCAGGCGTTTGCCCTGAATTCCCACTTTCAGGCTGGTTTCCTGCTGCAGCAGGTTGTGGGAGATCTGCCTTAGCGTAGCCATGTTCTGCGCGCTGTGGTCCAAGCGCATCCGGCTCTGGTCCTCGGCTCTGGTCCTCCCGGAAGGTTACCTCCAAGCTCCAGTGCAGCGAGTTCTCAATGCTCCAGTGGGTCCGCGCCGCACCCAGCAACTGCTCAGCCGACCCTGCGAGGCTGCTGATGTAGTACTTGGACTGCACTGTTGTGCCCGTCTCCGTCTCACGGTGCCCCACCACCTTGACCACGGACCGCAACCCGGGCCAGTCCCTCCCGGTGCTCAGATATTCCAGACAGCCCGGGTCGCTGATCGCCCAGCACTCCCGCCGCTCAATGCGCCCGTGCCCCTTGTTGAGTGTGGTGGCATAGTCGTGGGGCACACCGTCAAAGCCCGCCTCCTCCGCAACCTCGAACAGGTCCCGCAGGTCCTCGTACAGCCGTCCCTGGTTCTTTTTGACCGCCAGCAGATAGTCGGCCTCCCGCTCCAGAATCCCTTGGGCTATCTCCTTCTGGCACCCCATGGCGTCTCTGGTTACGATGCACCCGCTCAACTCCAGCAGCTCCAGCAGCCGGGGTATGGCGGTGATTTCGTTGGACTTCCGGTCGGTCCTCACCTGTCCCAAGGTCAGGGTGTTGGCCGAGCCCCAGGCGCTGACCAGATGGATGGCCTGCTTGCCTGCCCTTTTGTCGTGGGAGCGGCGCACCGTTTGGCCGTCGATGGCCACCACCTCTCCGGGCAGCAGGTCTGCCACCCCTTGGCTCCACTCCACGAAGCACTCTCGGAAGCACTCTCGGAAGCACTCTTGGAACCGGTCCGGATCCAAGCGGGAGAACACGTCGCCGAAGGTGTCACGGGACGGGATGCCCTTGGGCAGATCCAGAAAGGAGCGGAACCATTCCTCCTTGCTCTTGCCGAAAAGCTCCACCTAGACCCAGGAGTCCGCGCCGCAGATGACGGCGCAAATGGCGATGGTGATGTCGTCCAGCAACTGGTGCCGCTTGCACCGCTCAATCCCCGGGTCCTCCAATTCTCCAAAACACTCCATGACGGACGCTCCCCTCCCTTTCCTCATCACTCCCCACATCACTCCCAAATCCCTTGGTCTCCCATCCAACGACAAGCCTACCATCTATAACGCGATTGCCCTGACGCGAACCCCAAGCGGTGCAGATAGTCCAAGCAAGTGCTGCGGCTCAGCGAGACGCCGAAGCGCTCCGAGACAAACTGACGCACCACCTTCCAGTTCCAGTTGGCCAGTGCTATGCCCGCCGTTGCCGGGGTCTTCTGCACCGCAGCCTGCAACTCCGCCTGCTGTTCCTCGCGGAGGGCGGGGGGGGAACCACCGGACTGCTCGAAGATCAGGGCCGCCGGGCCTCCCTCGTTGAAGGCGGTGGCCCATCTGCCGATGGTGTGAGCATCCCGGCCCAGTGCCTCGGCGGTGGCCGAGGCGGTCAGGCCCCGGCACAGGAGCCACAGAGCGTGCCACCGCTCTCTCTCCCGGGGCGTCCGGCGCCAAGTACATCCTGCTGCGCACACCAGCCACGTCCAACTGCCACCGCTCCAACTCCGGCCTTATCCCCCTCATACCCAGCACCATCTCCACTCAGTCTGCTCCAGATCCTGCAGCTATACATCCCTGATTCCAGCCGACGTATATGCAGGTTTCACCTCGGCTTTGGTTTAGTGTGGTGTGGGTATGGGCACTGTCCCTAAATTGGGGAGTAGCGGTATACCCGGCGGTTGGCCTTGGGATAATCGCAGGCACCTTATCCGCTCACCACATGGTGGCCACCAAAGTCGGAATCAAGAACCACGATTTCCAATTGATGCTGGCCGCCGAAGAGCATAGGCAAAAAGTATCGCGGAGCGTAGTCTGGCTCTTGCTCTTGGGGTCGGTGTCTGGCGGAATTGCAGGTCTTATCCGCATAGTCCTGTAGCACATAGGAAAGTTCCATATTGTAAGTGTGAGGACAACTCGATGCCACGATCTATATGGGCTTGAGTGAATTGAACCACACCCAGTCATCCAGATAGTGAGACACCGCCTCCTCATGGCTTTTCCGTGAAGAAAACAGTTGTACGTTCATGTTCAGGTTGCTGGATATTCTTGCGTGTCGCTCTTCAGACCCGGGTAACCGCCATGCCGAGCTTTCGGCTGCATCCACCATCCCGGTCAGATTCTGGTGTAGGGCTTTGTACAGGACATCCCGCCGTTTTTGCTGGTCGCTGAACTTCTTCCCTACTCTGTATCCGCACAACGCAAGAACACTCTCTTGCCGAAGTTTGTCCTCAAGTGGGGCCATTGCCACTCCCTTTAACTGTTTAAGCCCGAATCCACCGAAGGGATGTGGCCTTTGCGTTGACACGAGGGATGATGGGTAAGGGAAAGCGAACTGGCCTGTCCTGGTTCCAATAGATAGGGTTGGGGGTAGTACGGAGTGGCCACGCCAGTGGAAAGATGCGGCCCGCAGTGGCGGCGGCAGGCGAAATCGGCAAGTCGGTATGCAAGAAGTGGCACTCGCGGACTGGGCTGGCGCGAGTCTGCAGGGCAGCCATTGGGTTGCCCGGTGGGTGGGCCGGGCACCGACGGCGCCGTCAGGCTGGCAGGTGAATGGCTCGCAATCGAGTCAGGGCGCGACTGAACTGGGTTTCCCAGGGCCAGCGCTGGGGAAGATGCAGGGTGAGGCGCCGCGCCGAGCGGGTGAGCCGTCCGGCGAGAGAGAGGAAGCGCCGCCGGAGGGTCTTGGTGGTTACCAGTTGCTCACCCAGACCGATGCGCGACGTCCAGCGGGCCACGTTGTGTGCCATCACCTGGATGGCCAGCCAGGCGCCGTTGGCGGGGAAACGACCGGACGGGAGATGGTTGAGACCGACGCCGTACTTGAGGTCGCGGATGGCATTCTCGACCTTGGCGTGGCGGCGATGGTCGGCCTCCAGTTCGATGGTCTCCCCGTCCCGGTCGGTGATGAAGCCGTGATAGCTGTAGGTGGCGAAGAGGGCCAGATGGGAACCGGGCGTCGGCCTCACCCGCCGGACGATGAGCCGCACCGGTGCGGCGTCGGGCTTGCTCTGGAAGGGGGTGTAGGAGGTCTCCGCCACGTCGGCGGCGTCCATCCAATAGGGTATGGGCGTCCAGTCCTCCTCCGGTATGGCCTCGATGAGATTGCGCAGGCTGGCGTGCTGGCGGATGTTGATGGAGAAGCGGACATCCATCTCGCGGCAGGCGGACACCACGGCATGGGTGTAGAAGCCGCTGTCAGCCCGCACCGTGAGTGGTCCTCTGGCCCCAGCATGGCGCACTCGCCCCAGCGTTTCACGCAGGAAGTGGGCGGCGCCGCGAGCGGTGTTGGCCCGGCCCTCCCTGAGCCGGGCCATCAGCACCTCGCCGGTGCCGGCGGCAATGGCCAGCAGCGGGTGATAGCCCCGGGCGCCGGTGTAGCCGTGGTTGCGGGCGCCCTCCTTGGCCGGTCCGTAGGTCTCGCAGATGGTGGAGTCCAAGTCGATGGTCAGGGGCGCGTCGCCGGGTCCCGCCCCAGCGGCCCAGACCCGGGCCAGCAACTCCCGGCTCACCCGGTCCAGCTGGCGGGCGTGGCCCCACCGGAAGCTGCGCAGGAACGTCCCAAGTGTGGATGGGGCTTTGACCGCGCCGCCGATGGCGTCGGCCGTCCCGCCGGTGCGCAACACATCGGCGTCGTCGATGCAGTCGCCGCCAGCCAGGGCGGAGGCCACCAGGGTCATCACCTTGTCGCCGGTGTTGGCCCGGCCCGGGGCTCGGCCCAGGTCCAGGTGCTTCTGGACCAGTTGGGACAGGCCGAGGTGCCGGGCCAGGGTGGCCGGAAGGATCAGCCCGGCATTGGCCACCAGGCGGTGGTCGTCGAAGACGATTCGGATGCGGTCGGGGTGATTGCGTGGCAGCATCTGTTGGGTGCTCCTGGTTTTGGCTTGGTTTTGTGTCCAAAAACCATTATCCCAGATTCACAGGAGCACCTCCTCACCCCTTCACGACGCCTTACACACACCCTCCTTCGGTGGATTCGGGATTAGGTACCCACAAATTGAGGTTGTCTTCGAGGACGGGCATGTTGGCGGCGAGCACAGCGTAGACCGGCGCCGCGTTACTGAACGGGAAATCGGTCCACTGGCTCCAATAGTACGCACCCATACTGCCGTCGGGAGCAACGAGGTCCGGGCCGTAGCGGATTATCAAAGGCTCCGGAAAAGCGACATCAGCGGCAAAGGCATCAATGAAAGACTGGTGGTGCGTGTAATTGTTGGTGTTGGTGAAGTAGACGCCTGGGTTGCCGGTGTCCATGCCGAACAGAATTATCTTGACATAGGACCTACGAGAGAAGTCGAAGGCCAGCGTGTCGAATGTGGTTTGGTCGGGAATAGCCACGGCTCCGTCGCTGAGGTCGTCGCCGAGACTTGAGCCATCGGCGAGGTTGACCGGATTGTTGGCCACCGGATCCCCAGCCGTGAGCTCGGTGACGTCGTCAATGCAATCACCATCAACATCAGCCGGATCAGCGACGAGGTACTTCTCAACCCGGTAACGCTCGGGTGGCAGCTCCTCCACATTCTCGGCCAGTGTGGTGGTGCCTGCTTCACCCAAGGTCACCAAGACCGGGGTCTCTCCGGTCTCGCCGTACACATCGAAGTTCACGTACAGCACGAAGTAGTCGTCGGTCGTGGACGTGACCACGATGGGCACCGCCGTCACCGCCACGGCCGTCGGCGTTGGGGCGTCGCCGGCTCTTGGGCAGGGATTTTCGTCGTCACCCACCGTGGCGTCCACGTTGGTGGGTCAGGTGTGGGTTCAGGGGTAGGCTCGGTGTCTGCCTCAGGCATGGGCGGCGGCGTAGGGGCTGCGTCAGCGTAGCCTGTATCGACCTCGCTCCAGTCGGAACGTTGGTTGTTGCCAAACCTGGCCCTCACCCGAGCCTTGTACTGCCCGCCCGGTGTGAGTCCGGTGACGGTGTGCGTGGTCGCCTCCAAGAAGGCGTTCCAGTCGCTGTCCCTGAAGTCGGCGAACTCATCGTCCTGAGCGGTCCAGTTGACCCGGTAGTTGTTCGGGTTCTCAGGGCGTGCGTCCCATGTGATGTGCAACTCGCCGGGCGCATCACCCGGCGCGACGGCCAGCCCGGTCACCGCCATCTGCCACGGCTGTTGTTCGGTCTGCGCCGATGACGGTACTGTGGCAACAATTGCCCAGGCTGCGACGAACGCTATTGCCGCCAAGAAGATGGGGAGTGGACTGATGCGAGAACGGAATGTGTTCATGGGAGCCTGACGTGGACCTGGTCATCGGAACAGGATTGAGGTGGATGTAAGCGGCAGTCCCGCTGATCCTGCCAATGATACCACCGGGTCTGGTGAAGATTCCCTGGCGTGGACCGCCCTGTCTTCTACTGCGCAGGGCACTTGGTGGAACACATCGGCCGGCGTCCGGTAGCCCAGGGCCTGATGGGGCCTGAAGCCATCGCCCGGAAGCTGGGCATGTGCCGCGTAGCAGCCAGAAAGTACGCCTTGGCCGAGAGTCCACCACCAAATTTCTCAGCGCCAGGGAACGCGCCAAGTCAGAGGCTTGGCCGAATCCCTGTTGGCAGCCGACTAGCCAGGGCGAGGTATTCGCTTTTCAGTTAAGAGGACAAAATCGCTGGGCAACAACAGATCGACAACGACCTGGCAGCTCGCCTCCAACCTCTTATCCCACCGGCCGCACGAACGCCGACCTTGCCGCTGCATACCGATTTCGTTAAACTGAAATGCAGCGCAACTGATAATTAGAGAGTCCCACAACACCCTGAGGTTGTGTCAACCAGCCTCATCGTTGCTCATCGTTGCGAAGGTAGTCAAGAACAGGCAACACGCAGGCGCGTCGAGGGCAACGAATCCGCGGTTCTTCAATGACCGTCAACTGAAAAACTAAAGTCGAAGACAACCCCAAGTCCGTTAGCGGAGAGATGGCTGAGTGGACGAAAGCACCGGTCTCGAAAACCGGAGTACGGGCAACTGTACCGTGGGTTCGAATCCCACTCTCTCCGCCACTTTACTTTCCCACGCAGTCCCATTCAGTCTCATTTGCCCAGAATTAGTAGCTGATTCAGTGATATTGGCCGTTGAACCTTCCCACTTGGCGTCGTAGAATGTCAGCAAATCCCGCACATTGTGTGGGAAAATATGTGGGAAGGCGTGGATATGGGCAAGCTCACCGCCCTGGAAGTGAAAGGGCTCACCGAGCCTGGTCGGCATGGAGACGGCGATGGTCTCTACCTTCACATTGCCCCCTCGGGCTCCAAGTCCTGGGTCCAGCGTATGGTCATCAACGGACGACGACGGGATATAGGGCTTGGTTCATACTCCGCCGTCAGTCTTGCCCAGGCACGAACAATGGCGGCCTCCAACCGTACCGCCGTCTCCGAAGGGCGGGATCCTATGGCCGAAAAGCATGCCGCCAGGGAAGCTGCTCGCAACCCCTCCCCGTCCGTGCCTACCTTTGCCGAGGCTGCCGCCCGTGTTATCGCATTGCGCCGTCCCATATGGAGCAACCCGAAGCACGCTGCCCAGTGGCAATCGACCCTGCAAACCTACGCCTTTCCTGTGATAGGGAAGAAACCGGTCGACGAGATTGCGCCATCCGATGTCCTGGCGGTGCTGGAGCCCATCTGGACGGTCAAAAACGAGACCGCAACCAGGGTCAAGCAGCGCATAGAAACCGTGATGGACTGGGCGGTACAGCATGGTTACCGCGTCTATAACCCGGCGGGCAAGGCCCTGCTTACTGCCCTGCCCCCGTACAGGAAGGAAGAGGAACATCACCGTGCTCTGCCATATGAAGATGTGGGCTGGGCGATCAAAAAGGTCCTGGAGTCAACATCGAATGCATTAACCAAGCTGGCCTTCGAGTTTCTGGTGTTGACGGCGGCCCGCTCCGGTGAGGTGCGAAAGGCTAACTGGGGCGAGATTCTGTGGGCTAGGAATACTTGGGAAATCCCTGCCATCAAGATGAAAGCTCGCCGTCCCCACAGGGTGCCTCTGTCCGACAGGGCGATGGAAATCCTGCACGAGGCTTGGCGGATGACCGGACCTGACGGGCTGACTTTCCCCTCGAGGCCGGGAGGGAGCATGGCCTCCGACATGACCTACAATATGATGTTGAAACGCCTCGGCATTCCAGCAGACCCGCACGGGTTCCGCAGTTCATTCACGGACTGGGCCGAAGAACAGGTAAGAGACTCTTCGGGGCCGGCAGATGCCGCTCTGGCCCACCAAGAGAAAAACAAGACCCGGCGGGCATACAAAAGGACAGATTTCTTTCAGCAGCGAATTGGGTTGATGCAAATGTGGGCTGACTATTTGGCGGTAAGAGACGAAAGCATTGACTCCAAAGACCGGATGGAAACAGAAGGTGACGTATGAGGGAACGGTTAACAACCGACGGGTATGATGAGTGCGAGATTAGAGTTGGCGAAGTCAGCAGCAATGGGCAAACAGCGGATGCGGCGGTGATTCTTGCAGAAGACACGCGACGTGTGATTCGGGAGCGAGTACCCCGATTCGACTAACACTGCGCTCGAGGCAACTGGATTCTAAAGGACGCCATCCTGATAAGACCGAGGTCGTTGGTTCGAGTCCATCCAGGCCCACCTAAATGGGTGCGAACTAGTCACACTCGGCAACCTTGCAAAGGCGTACGGGGTGATGAAGGCCGGCGAGGGAGAATTAAACTCACTCACCATTCAAAACATCTTCCAGACGTTCGAAGGTCCCCGACCGAGGCACCGCCGTTCCGTTCTCTCAAGCTCTCACAGATTTCTCGTGGACACCAATTGCGCTCGCCAACTGAAGTTGGCTGAGGCCCAGCTCCCTCCTCTTTCTCGGATGTTAGACGCTGAGAGATTTTTGAACTGCACTAGGAGCGGCATGGACGGGAACCACGGCTCCGACTCTCCCCCGTCTCCACCCGAAACACGGATCAGACGCTCCGGCTGAATCGCCGGGGCGTTTTTTGTGCCTGGAGAATTGGACGGGGAGGCAGGGGTTTGTTATGAGTCGAACTCCCCGTCCAAATTGGCTTGAATGCCCATCGATCGACAGCACCACGGATAGCTACTATCGATTGAGCACCACACTGCCCATTTAGACCTGTCCTCAAAATCGCTGAACACCGGGTTGGTTGATTCAACTGAAGTCAGGCGTGTCTAATTGGGAGTGAAATATTCCCCACGGCTGTTGACTTTTACCCGACGAAGTCAGGGGTGGGCAGAATGGGAAAAGAATTCCTGGTCCCGACCCATAGCTAGAGAAACAACCGAACTGGAATGGGAGTCCTTTCTGCGCTCACGCTGATATCGGAACGGCAAAAGTACCGATACTCCGGTGGATCCATGGATCATGACCTCTTGTCTGATCTGGATATTCCCGCCCCGAACAAAAAACAATGCGGCTCTAAAAAGGCGAGGTTAAGCCGGCGCAATCCACTCGACGGCACGTTCCCCCATCATGAGAACCGTTGCGTGGCTACCACCTGATCTTGTAATTCGCGGCTTCACCGACGCATCGACCACCGACAACCCTTTTACTCCCTTGACGCTGCAGTATTGGTCAACAACCGACATAGGGTCGGAATCAGGTCCCATCTTGCATGTGCCGGATACGTGCCTGGCTGATCCAACGGTTTGGCGTATGTACAGGTCCAAAGCGTCGTCGTCGGCCAAAATGTCATCTGTGGGATGGAGACGGAAATCGCACACGTCTTTGTACGCGTTGGATTCAAGGAATCCAACCGCCTTCCGTATACCTTCTCGCACCCGACGACTGTCGTTTGGATGTTGGAGATAACGATAGTTAAAGGTAGGCTGCACCGAGGGATCAGCAGACGCGAGCCTGACGTATCCCGTCCCGTCGGGCAACCCCAGAGTAACCGAGAGTCTCGCCACTCGGTCAGCTGGGACGTCATCATTTAGGAACTTGGTCCGCAAACCGGGGACGCGCTCGGGTCGCTCATCTACCATTGGCGTAGTCCTCAGCAACATATCGTTGACTTCGCGCGACCCGTCGGAAGTGTAGTGCAGACCAAAGTGCACCGCCTCGAAATCGCCGTGGAGGGACATCCCGTCTTTGACTTTAAAGGTAACCTGGGCGCTCAGATGGTTGAATAGGTTCTGCCCCACTCCAGGAAGATCATGAACGACAGGAATACCGAATTGCTGAAGTTGGTCCTTCGGGCCGATTCCCGACAGCATGAGCAGGTGCGGCGACTTGAGAGCCCCGGCGCTCAACACTACACGGTCCGCTTCAACGTTGAAGACCTCGCCTCCGCTTTCTACTTCCACCCCGACGGCCTTTAAGTCATTGATCAACACCTTCCGGACGAAAGCCCCTCCCCTCACCGTAAGGTTAAGACGGTGGCGCATGGGATTTAGGTGAGTGATAGCGGCGCTCATCCTCCAGCCGTCGAGGTTGTTCGACGGCCACACGCCAACGCCCGCGGGGTTCGGGCCATTGGTATCTTCGACCGCCCCGTAGCCCTCACCCAAACAGGCTGCGTGGAAGGCCTTTTGTATATCTGGCCATGGACCTGATTGACGACGCCTTACCGGTATCGGTCCGTCGGTCCCGTGAAAATCATCCCGAATGTCGAGGTCGTGTTCGGATTTCCTAAAGAACGGTAGGACCTTGTCATAAGACCATTGGTCATTGCCCATCGCGGACCAGGAGTCGAAATCCTCGGGTAACCCTCTCTGCATAGCCTGACCATTGATGGACGACCCTCCTCCGATCACCTTGCCCTGCGCCACGTGTATCTCTCCTTGCTCCTCGGTGAGTGTTCCCCGCAGGGCCCAGTTGTGTTCCGACTCTGGAGACTCCGCAAAGCTTGTGTTGCCGAACTTTATTTCGTCCGGAAGGTAGGCTGGATCAGGGTAATCCGGCCCGGCTTCCAACAATAAAACAGAGGTATTCGAGTCTTCAGCCAATCTGCTGGCCAACACCGATCCAGCCGCTCCCCCGCCGACGATAACAACGTCATATTTCATGGATTCTCCCTCATTGATTTGTCTTCTAGACTAGTAGTACGAAATCTTTGAAATGATGAGTAGCCGATATTGGTGTGAGCACCGGCGAAACTTGGGCAATGGTGATCTCCGCCAAGGCGCATACTTTTCGTGTCATCATTTCAAAGCAGTTGGGCTACTAGGGTCTCCCAGATGTAAATGATTCCCCAAATTGGCAGACGTTTCGGTGTTACTACACTGGGGCCAAATATCCGGCAACAAAAAGGGGCCGTTGGCGGGGCTTGGAGCCTGTCTAGGGCCGTCACGGCAACGCCGATCAAATAGGAACCGTTTGGTTGGTACCCACAAAGAGAATTACGCCGCTGGATTGACGTATTTAAATCGGCAGTGGTTTTTCCGGACTATCTTCCGGTAATTCGACCCCGAAGGCGTTGACGTTGAAGGCCAGCATCGAGTAGCAACCCATGAGGTTGGTAAGCTCAGTCAATCCGAGGACACCAAATTGCGCCAACGCTGCATCGAAGGTGTCCTGGCTGACCTTCCTTGTACGGAAGAACTCTTGGCCGTAATTGACGACAGCGGCCTCGTCGTCTTCTAATCCAGGGATCTCTTTTTTGTCACGGAGGGCGTCGACGGTTTCATCCCTCAAACCGGCTTGGCGGCCGACCGGTGCATGGGCGTGCCAGATGAACTGGCAATCGTTCTCCCGCGCGGCAACCAGCATGCCGAGTTCTCGAATGCGAGGCGGCAATGAGGTTTCGGTTCGCAGGTAAAGGGCGAGTCCGAGCGCTCGCTCTGCAACTTCCGGGGCGTTCAGCATCACGGAACCCGGCCCGGTAGTCGGAACCCCGCCTCGCTGTTGTATCAGACCGTCGAATGAGGCCCTTTGGTCTTCTGGAATATTTTCCCTAGACAACGCGGGAACTCGTGCCATTTCTCCCTCCAACACGTGATTGCGATTTCAGATCGCCCGAATTATACGCCACTGAGGGGCTTATCCAGAGTCCACTTCTCAAGATGACGTGCGAAGCCATGGCCGGTTGTCCCTTGAACAAGGCGTCGTCCAGCGCATATCAGCTGGCCCAAGGATGGGGAAGGGCTGAGAGACAGGCGATTCTCGGCTATTATGCTCATGAGATGGAGCATTTGAGTGTATTGACGCGTTCAGGATACCGTTTTATAGTTCGCAGCATCCAGGAAAATACATTGTTCAGGAACAATTCATCTAGTAATTACTGGCAAAGATGCCACCTGCTTAACATCAGCACAAGTTGGGGTAAGGAGGAACAAAATGGCCGACCGAGATATTGCTCTAATGGCCCACCTGTTGCGGCGCGCCGCTTTCGGGGCGAGCCGTGATGGCTTGGAGGCTTATGTAGCCAAGGGCTATGAGGCCACTGTGGAAGAGCTACTCAACCCGGAGACACAGCCCGGTGTTGAAGAAGACCTGATGCTCCGATATAACCAAAGTTTTCGTGAGTCCAACCAAGCGAGGGACCAGCAGTGGGTCTACCGGATGATTAATGATCCGCGCCAACTCCAGGAAAAGGTGGCCCTCTTTTGGCACACCATTCTCTGTGGAGGCAACACCAAGATAGATAGCGGCGCTGAGATGCACAGGATGATCAATTTGTTCCGGGAGAAGGGCATGGGCAGCTTCCGAGACCTGCTCCTCGATCTCTCCAGGAACCCGGGTATGATCTACTACCTCGACAACTCCGAAAGCCACAAGACCGCAGTCAACGAGAACTACGGGCGGGAGCTCCTGGAGTTGTTCTCACTGGGCGTGGGCATGGACGAACAGTTCAATTACAGTGAGGATGACGTCAAAGCCTGTGCCTTGGCTTTCACGGGCTGGAACATCGCCCCGGCCTACCCGCCCTTCCCTTACGGCCGCAGCCAGTGGCAGTTTCGCTTCGACCCGGCCGACCACGACGATAGCGAGAAGACCTTCCTGGGCGAGACTGGCCGCTGGAACGGCGAGGACATCATCGACATCATCTGCAAGCAACCCGGCGCCGCCCGGTTCATCGCCCGGCACATGTACGATTTCTTCGTCGCAGACGAGCCGCCGGTCCCGGCCTGGCGCCTGACCCCGCCGCGGGATATGGAAGCCATCAGGGTCCTGGAGAAGGCCTACTTCGACTCCGGCTACAACATCAGGGCCATGCTACAGGCCTTGTTCACCTCGGACTTTTTCAAGTCGGAAGACGTCCGCTTCGCCAAGGTCAGGAACCCAGCGGAAATGGTGGCCGGCACTTTGCGCTTGGTAGGCGATCACCGGGATATCAAGCCAGGGCTCTGGGAGATAGCCCAAGAGTGCACCTACATGGGCATGAACCTGATGGACCCGCCCACGGTGGAAGGCTGGCATACCGGCCACGAGTGGATTGACAGTGGCACCCTGGTGGAGCGCATTAACTTTGCTTCCGAGTACCTGGGCCAGACTGACCTTCCCGGCGTGCAGTCCCTGGTCAATCACCTCATGGCCCGGGGCGAGAGCCTCTCCCCAGCGCAGTTCGTTGAAGGGAGTATCGACCTGGTCGGCACGCTGAACCTCACCGATGACACCCGGCAGGCGTTGGTCGCCCACGCCCAGCGAGGTGGTGATCTGCGCCATGGCACCGAGGCAGAGCGGGCCGAGTTCACAGGCCGCGCCGGTGAGATGTTCCAGATGATCGCCTCGACTTCAGAATTCCAGTTCGGCTAAATTCGCGCGCAGAATTTTTCTAGAGGAGGATATAGCATGGTTTCCACTCAAAATGATCCGGTGCTGGCAGTGCTGTCCCTATCGGGAGGTAATGACGGCATCCACACGGTGATCCCTTACGCTAACCCGCTGTATCAGGACTTCCGACCTTCTCTTTCCGTCCCTGAAGACCAGGTTCTCAAGCTGAATGATGAAGTAGGCCTGAACCCCAGTATGGGTCCGTTGAAGAGGTTCTGGGACGAGGGCAAGCTGGCTGTCTTCTTGGGCATCGGCTATCCCAACCCCAGCTACTCCCACTTCCGATCTATGGACATATGGCACACCTGCGAGCCGGACACGATCGGTACCGAGGGTTGGCTGGGTAAGGTTATCGCAGACCTGGACCCTAACAAGGAAAACGTGCTGACCGGCGTCAACTTCGGACGGGGCCTGCCCCGGGCCTTGGCCAAAGAGGGCGTCCCCGTGGCTTCGGTGGGCAACCTGGAGACCTACGGTCTGCTGTCCGGAATTCAGGGTGACCAGCGAAACGACGCCCTGGATGTCTTCGGTCAGATGTATGCCCCGGCCATCGGCACGGGCTATGCGATGGACTACATCCGCAGCACCGGCATCGACGCTCTCAAAGGGGCCGACATCCTGGCCACCGCGCCGCATACGTATACTTCCAATGTGGAATACTCCGGCACCGTGGTGGGTCAGTACATGAAGAACATCGCCCAGACCCACCTGGCCGAATTCGGCACCCGAGTGCTTTTCACCACCTCACCATACAACGGTTTCGACACCCACGCCGCCGAGGCCACGGCCCACTCCACTCTGTGGAGCGACGTGTCCGATAGCGTTGAGACTTTCTTCGCCGACCTGCGAGAACACGGCAAGGCCGAGAACACGCTGCTGTTCCTGTTCTCCGAGTTCGGCCGTCGTATCTTCGACAACGGCTCCGGCACCGACCACGGCGCAGCCAGTGTGGCCTTCGCCGTTGGCGAAACGGTCAAGGGCGGCATTTACGGGGTATACCCATCCATGGAGCGCAGTGACCATATTGAGGGCGGCAACCTGGCGCCCACCATGGACTTCCGGCAGGTCTATGCCACCATCGTGGAAGACTGGTTCGGTCAGGACCCGGTCCCCGTGGTTGGTGGTAACTTCGAGAAGATCCCGTTCCTGTAAGCCGGTCCAGCAAAGGCTTATTACGACACGCAGGCTGTCCTTGTGGCGGTGGCACTGCCGCCTGGCACTATGTGACATAAACCCGGCCAACCAGTTAATGACGAGGCAAGAGCGATGAGCACCCATTTCTTTGGGCTCAAAGACTGGAGTTTCCAGTATAGCCACTCTCTGGGCCGTAACGAGTTCGGCGGCACAGGGTTCCGCAACCCGGTGGACATGGCCTTGGGCGCCGACGACGTAGTGTATGTGTTGAACCGGTCCCGCGAGGATCGGCCCGACGGCGTTCGTGTATCAATGGTCACGATCGACGAGAACTTCATTAGCGAGTTTGGCGCCTACGGCGAGGGCGATGGCCAGTTCATCTGGCCTACGGCCATCGCCCTGGATGGCGATGGGAATGTCTATGTCGCTGATGAGGTTCTGAACCGAATTACCGTCTACAACAGGGATGGCGATTTTATCCGCAAATGGGGCAAGGCCGGTTCTGCCAACGGAGAATTGGATCAGCCCGCGGGTTTGGCCATCGATGGGGAAGGCACCTTATACCTCACCGACAGCCGAAACCATCGGGTACAGAGGTTCACCCTGGACGGAAAGCACCTCGGCTCGTTCGGCTCTTTCGGCAGCGAGCCGGGGCAGTTGAACATGCCCTGGGGCATCACCCTGGACAAGAACGGACTGGTGTTTGTAGCCGACTGGCGCAATGACCGGATCCAGGTATTCACGCCAGGTGGGCAATGGCAGGCCAGCTTCGGGTCGTCGGGGACGGGGGTTGGCGAGTTCAACCGTCCCAACAGTGTAGCAGTGGATAGGGACGGCCTCATCTATGTGCTCGATTGGCTGAATGACCGCGTCCAGGTATTGAACCCGGACGGACGGCTCATCACCGCCCTCCTCGGGGAGCACCAGCTATCCCAGTGGGGCAAAGACAAACTGCTGTCCAACCCAGACATGATCCAGCAGCGTGCCATAGCCTTTAGCTGGGACCAAGGTGCTTTCGAGAAAAGACTTTCCGACCCATGCGCGGTGAAGGTGGACGATCAGAGCCGCATCGCCGTGCTTGAGAATACCAGCGGGCGAATTCAGGTTTACCAGAAAACCGATACACCGGTGCTGGTCTAGAGTCGCAACAGCCGGAGCCAAGGCCCGGCCAAGATTCAATCTAGATCATTCTGTAGGGGGATAGAGCAGAAGGGGTGGCCCGATCCGGGAAGGGCTCCCCCTTTTAGGCCTTGGCGATGGAGGATTCTTGGCCGCCCTCGCCGGCTGAGCCATCCTCAGGGCAAACGGCTACATATCACTCCTAAAATGGGCGCTGGAAGGTTCCAGCCGGGGAACAACTTTTCCCCCGTCTCTGACCGAACGACCATTTCAGACATTGTAACGAACACCGCTAGGCCGTGTTTCAGTTGTAGTTCGACTCTCCCCCGTCTCCACCAATCCGTTCTAAAACACCTTCCTCGAAGCTTCTCTATAGCCACGTTATTGCCTTTGCCGTGATCGGGCCCAAGAAGGTTTCCTCGGGCGCTAAGCCGATAACGCGTTTTTTCTCCAACTGTTATTCACTGAAGATCTGCCTTGAAAATAGGGAGAACTAGTTTCAGTTACGTTTACAGCTACCGCTCAAGATGATGAAGGCTTCGGCCTCCGCCGCGTTGCCAAGGCCGATTGTCGGCCAGCCCTCGAGTCGAGCCCGTCGGCAGACTCGCTTCCTCAGCGAGGCCGGGGTGTTACCTTTGTGCTGGCTGTCAGCTCTTAAAGGCGAGTTGGACGGCACCCGACAACGCTACTAAGAAGGGCCAGAGATCACTAGTCACGACGTCCAGTATCGGGAGGACGGCGGAAAGTTCCAGGATGCTGGATACGATGGCATCGGAACGTCCCTGACTCTAGAGGACCTGAAACCTGCTACAGGCTATGAGCTCCGGGTAAGGGCTATCAACGCTGAGGGAACCAGTCTTTGGTCAGAGCCTGACCAAACGAATACGGAAGAAGTGCCACCTCCTCCGACCCCAACGCCGGAGCCGACTGCCACCTCAACACCCGAGCCTACACCGCTACCGACAGTGGTCCCAACTCCTGAGCCTGTACCGTCACCGACGGCGGTCGCCCCGACGCCAGAGTCCACCGTGGAGCCCATATCCACTGCTACCGATGAGCCTACGGCCATTTCAACAACAACGCCGGAACCTGCCACCGCACCGACGTCCGACGCTACGCCCAGGCCAACGCTGACTCCGGCACCTACGGCCACTGCAACGCCGACGCCGGGACCCATTACCGCGCCCACGTCCGAAGCAACACCCAAACCAACATCAACGCCGGAGGCTTCGACCACTCCCGATCCGGTGTGTACGGATGAATCTACGGCTGCATCCACACCCACGGTAGAGCCTCCGTTCCCAACTCGACGGACGGAGAAGATCGAGGATTCCCGTGGTGGATCGTTGTGGCGATAGTGATTGGGGTGATCGCTGGAGGAGTTCTCATCGTTGGAGTGCGGCGAAGATTGAGATAGGACCGGAAATAGGTCTTAGGATTGATCGGGCGGGGATGATGCCGAGGAACGTCTGGCGGACGAGATTCCCAGCGCCAACGCCCGAGGCTGCGATATCTCCAACTCCTTCCCCTGATATTATCGCAACACCAACATCGGAACCCACCAAGAATCCGTCAGCGACGTCCCAACTGACGCCCACCGTCGAGCGCACCGTGGCACAGGAGCCCACAGAAGAGGAAACGTCAGGTGGAGGATTCCCGTGGTGGGCCATCGTTTTGATAGTGGTTGGAGTCGTTGGTGGGGGCGCCGTCGCGGCCAGGGTTTGGCTCCAGCGCCGGTTAATCTAGGCGCTTAGAACCCAGGAAGCCAAGTCTCCTAACAGCTGAAACCGACCGGCTCCGGTTGATCTGTCCCTTACCAAAGGCCTAAACAGGCGAATGGAGAGTGACGACTATAAGGGGAGGCCAATCTCAAAATCGGTACTGCGTACAGCCCGGAACACCTGTCGCGACTCGGAACAGTTATCGGTTGGCGAAGTAGGCGCAGAAGGGCACAGCCGACAAGCTAAAGAGCGGTATTTGGACCGCGCCTCATAGAATCACGACCAGTCGGAAAGTTCGCAGTTCAGTACATGTAGGCCCACCAAACAGCCCATTTATGGTAAAACCAGATACGAAATGACGGCTTTTTCTCTCAGGTGCCACCAGATGAATGGTCGTCAAGCAGCATTTTGACCTCAGTCTTCGCGCAAACGGAAAACGTTTTCTCAGCAGCCTGAAGGCCTTCAACCGGTACTCCGAGGGGTACCTCGCCAGCCTGGAAACCACTGTCGCAATGGCCGCCCTCTACGCAGAGGAGCAGGGCTGGCCCGATGTGCAAGACATCACCACCGAGCACATCGAGGACTACCTGTCATACCTCCAAGACCGGGTGCGGTGGTTCGGTGAGCGGACATACGCCGAACCAAGGAAGCTCTCCAAGGGCCACATCATCGCCCAGTACCGCCGGCTGAACCGGTTCTTCAACTGGCTGGTGGAGCGTAAACATATCGACGAGAATCCTCTCGCCGATATAGAGCCGCCCAGCCTGGAAGAAAAAACTGTTCCCATCGTCACGGAAGACCAGATGCGGGACCTGCTGACCCTCGCCGATCCCGCCCTCGCCAGAACTGCCGCCCACCGATTTCGGTTGGTTCGCGACCGGGCAGTCCTCTACGCATTTTGGGATACTCCCGGCCGACTGAGCGAAATCGCCAAGCTGCGACTGGAAAACACGGACCTGACCAATGGCACGCTGCTCGTGATGGGCAAGGGTCGCAAGGAGCGAAAAATGCCCATTGGTGACACCGCGAGGTCCGTGATCTGGGACTACCTGCAGGAGAGAGAAGCCTTCATGCCCCGCACTACGGCTCTATGGGTGTCCGAGCAGGGTGAGGCCCTGCTGCCAAACGGGATATGCCAGCTTCTCAGGCGCCTGGGTAGGCGAGCCAACATCGAGGGCATGCATCCCCACCGTTTCCGCCATTCTTACGCCATCAACGCCCTGCGGGCCGGAATGCCCGAGCAGGTGCTGAAAATAGTAGGCGGGTGGAGGAAGATCCCCGAGACCTACTTCAAGACTCTGGGGGAGGAGGACGCCATTGAGTTTCACCGGCAGGTCAGCCCGGGGGACCGGCTGGGAAAGACGGCATCGTTCCGAAGGCCGCGGCAGCAGGGCCGGCAGCGGGGGAGGCTCTAGAACTTCTCGCCCAACGGGCTTGGCAACCCTCGAAATTTCGGTTTGCAGGGTCGCTCAGCCTTCATCTTGATATCAGGCACTTGAGAACCATCTGAAGCGACCAAAGAGGGGGAGACAGGGGAAGCCGCGTCTCACGATTTCCTTCTATTCCGGTGTTGGTGGAATCCAGATAAGAACAGGTTTCAAGGTTTTCCAACTAAGAGACTTCGGACGCTCCGGCATCGTCCTTATGGAGCTCCCAGACCCGAGACAGCGGTGTCGGCTCGAAATTGAAGCACCACGCCCAAGGTAGCCGGTATGGGTCTAAACATCCACAATTCTCGCCCTGCATCGCGGTCCCAGGATAGGTGGGAAGAGCCACAGGCACTGTTCAATACGATGCAATGAACCGCCTCTATGGCAGGACTACAACACGCAGCTCTAGGGTGCTAGTTTGAGCCCATTTAGGTGGGCTTAAGTGTACTGAAGCTAGCACCGTCTTCGAGCTTTGGCTGGGCGGGTTGGGCGGCCGTGCCGGACGATAGGCTGTACCAACTTCTTGATGTGGCGGGCCGGACTGTGAGCGAACATTCGCAGTTCACAAAAGACACGAATCGCTCAGGTACTGGTGGATAGTGGACTTGAAGTACTACATGGCACGCGTGGCAGGCCCGCAACAAAATGGGGCTCAGTGGCGTGTGCCACCAGTCTTCTGCATTCTGAAGGCGTGGGACGACACGTGCCCAACAAACAGCCCGCTCTTGTCCTCACCCCTGGCTAATTCGGCCGCCCTCGCAAGGTCCGAGTCTGAAGTACGCACTCCGCCGTAGATTTCCTTGATGGCCTCTGGCGGAACATCGACCACTTTGATCGGCCAGCCGTTGTCATCTTTCTGCCCAGTATCTCGCGCCTCCTGCAGATCCACCAGCAGTCTGACCTCTCTTTCGTATTCCCACGACGGACCCTTTACGAAAAGCAGCCGAGACAGGGCTTGCCAGTCCGCTCCTAGCTGCGTGAGCTCCACAGTTCCTAGAATCGGTGTTCCATTTCGAGTTCTGCCCGCCCTGGTGTCCTGGTCCATTCGCTCACGATCAGCAAATTGCAATTGGATGACATCGCCCTTTGTCGGCTCGTACACAGGGGCAATCTCCGTGTAACTCACCCGTCTCAATTCAAAGCCGAGGCTCCTCAAGACTTCCGTATCGTAGCCAACGACTATCCCTGTGTTGAGGGCATAGTGCGTCCACATCGTCGGACCGATACGTCCGTGCTCAAGGAGACGACCCCCACAAGAGGATTCAGGGATTCCTGAATAAAGGTCGATAGTCTCAGGTCACCGAAACGGAGCGCCCGTTCCATGAGCCCCTCTTCCGCCACCTCCACTCCCAGACATTCCTTCAATCTTGACTGCACCCGGGCGATGAAATCGAGAGCATCCGTTTCATTGCCGCGCATCGTTATGACGTTGCATTCCATGTCGTCGTTCAGGGCCAGCAGTTGGGTTGCCCGCAGGCTGTTCGGCGCCCCTCTGCCAATGTTTTTCTTGGGGATGTACTTGTACAGGACGTCAGGGATGTCAGCCCTGCCTCCGACCAGCCTTTCCGCGCACTCCTGGAACTGGAAGGTTCGGAGCCAGTGCACAGAGAGTCCGTGCAGGTTTGACAGCACAACCCTGCGGTCCTCCTCGCTCCATGAGCCTAAGGATCTCCGGGTCGCTGCTACGCTCACCGCCGCTCTCAGTTTGACCTGCTCGCTGAACACATGGTAACGCCCGTCGACCTGGCAGTAGAACCCGTCTTGCTCGGAGGGCTCCGTAGGGACTTCCACCGCGTCGCTCCCACTGGCCCTGGGAGCGTTCTGTGCGTTTGACAACCTCTGGCGCAGTTGCTGGACGTAATCCTGGTGTCTGACGTTTGGAGACTTGCTTGCCCGGCTGGCCGTCTCGCCTTGCAAGCCGAAGTCAGAACAGAACACGGCGTAGTCTTGACCCTTCGATCCGCGGCAGTCGCAGTCGTCAGACAAGGTCTCGCACCACGGGTAAGGACCCTGAGCTAACCGAAACTCGTGGTCGTCCCAACCCTTTGGGAAGCTGTCCTGAATGGATCCCCAGTTCTCGATGTTGTGGACACGCTCGGACAGCTTAGTACTACAGCCGCACTAACACAAACTCGGTACTTTCAGTCTCAAATTCAGCTTAGTTTCATTGGGATCGAAGACATTGGCCGTAGCTAGACGTTGCGATTTCAGGACCGTCCAACACCCCAAGCGACCATCTGCGGCTGTAGTATTAGTAGGTATCTCAAAAGAGAAAAGGCGCGGGCGTATCGGCACCGGTGAGTCGGGATTCTCACCGCCAAGTCGACTCTGGAAGAAAGTCTTGGCCTGCTCCAGCGACCACCCCGACGCCTGGAGCTTAATCCACATTTGATTACTTTCAAGGGCTATTTCGTAGAGGTGATGCTTCATTGGTTCCCATCCACGAACGAGGTTCCGCATATGGGTCTGCCCGGTTCAGTCCCAGACTCATCGCGGTGGTTGGTCTAGGGTCAGCATCGCTGTGGCACCGGTGAGGAGTCAACCGATGCGCGTCCTCCAGCGGGCCGTCCCTTCCAGCTCGGGGCACGATTTCCTGTTTCTTCGCAACCACCAACGTGTACGGTAGACAGAACCATCTTCGAGTTGAGAATTGACCTGTAAGGCTGCCGTCTTGTGTAGACTCCCTACTACTAGTATTACAACGTCGGTTAGCGAGAAACGTCCCTTGATGCTTCCTACTTTGCTTCAGGCTGACCTGCAAGTCAGCTTTGCGGCCCAGCGTTCTCCAATCCAATTTTCGCTCTCGAGCCACTCTAATTTATGAAGCGTCGTTGTAATACTAGCCTCCGACCGACTCTGTGACACGTGACACCGCCATCCCTACGCGTAGTTCGAGCCTCTCGGAGCGACCTATCTAATGAGGCAGTCAGAAGAAGCGGAGCTATCTTAGTCCTCATCATCCATGTGCGGTTGAGTCAAGCGGATCACAGATATGATCGAACCATCATCGTCACTTATGATGCCACTAGGTAACCCCCAAACGGGGTAGCGATGGCCCACGATGCGGCAGGAGGGGATGATGGTGCGAGCTGCGTTTGCAGGCATGAATGATATCGATGAACTCGCATCCGGGCGAGGGAAGACCCTTGCTGTGCTCTCCTTTGGTTCAATTCGTTGAGTGTTTCCAGGGTCCAGCAATTCGTACTGCCAATGGGGTCCGTCCAGCATGACGTGCGCGAGTGCCGTTCGTAGGGCGTTCGCCTTTGCTCTACGATCCCATTTGTCCAGCAAGCGGCTGATGTAACCGGCGAGACTGTGGTTCGTGTTGGTGGCTTTTGACTGTTGCTGCTCGTGCTTACGGAATATCTCGACAAGTTCTGGCGACAACTCCATCTGGATATGTACGGTCCAATAACGAACGATAATGGAGGTCTTGCCGTGGTTTGTGATGCTCATATCGACACCACGGCCCGACCGTGACGTTCCGTGCGTTGTTAGCAGAACTTTTGGGCGGCTGCGATACCACCGCATCGCATAGCCCAAAATGTATTTGCCGACAGTCTGTGCAAGCCATTCCAACATGAGCGATTATTCCGATCTATTGCCGCAAGAGGCGATGCCGAAAGACTCCCTCGGAAGCAATCCACCACCGGTAACTTTGGCATCGATCCTATAATTATAGGTTCTAAACGCTCCGTTCTCTCGGATGTCCTGTTTGGCTTTAACTTCCAATTCCTTCCGCAACCCCACCATTTCCGCCTCGGCGATGATTACCATGGCAGCTTTACCCAATGCGTGGGCGCGAGGCATATCAATCATCACCGATAGTCCTTGTTCTTCAACGCTGTTTTGGAAGTACCTCCAGGCAACGAAGACCTGTCTAGCTGAAATTGATCCCGCCGCCTCACCGTCGGCTTGAAGGCGCCTTCGGACGCGTTCGAGTGTGCCGCAAGAACTGTCATGGAGTTACTGCCATCGCCGATCACTTCGCTCACGGTCCGTTCTCCCCCTGCTCCTCGCCCTTGGCCATGCGGTAGCCGACGCGGGGCTCGGCGAAGAAGTAGGTGGGGTTGTCCGCGTTCTCGCCCAGCTTGCTGCGGAGCCTCCGCAGGTGGGTGCGGAGCGCCCGCAGGTCGGCCGGCCTCTTGGCTCCCCAGATCCTTCGCAGCAACTCATCGTGGGTCAACACCCGCCCGGCGTTGACCGACAGCTCGTAGAGGAGCTGATACTCCTTGGCCCGCAGCTCCACCGGGCGGCCTGCGAGCGTGACCTGGCGCTCGGCGTAGTCGATGACGAGGTCTCCCAGCACATAGGGCTCCGACGGCACGGACTGGTGGTAGCCTGTGCTTCTTCGCAGGGCCGCCCTCACCCTGGCGACCAGCTCGGTCGGTGAGAAGGGCTTGACGATGTAGTCCGTGGCTCCAGCCTCGAAGGCCCGCGCCACCACCCGGTCCTGGCCATAGGCGGAGATGAAGATCACCGGCACGTCGGAGACGCCGAGCATGTCCCGCATCAGCGCGATGCCGTCGGCGCCGGGCAGCATCAGGTCGAGCAGGACCAGGTGGGGCCGGTTCTCCTCCATAAGAGGCAGCGCCTCCTCCGGGTCGGCGGTCACTATCGGCTTGTAGCCCGCCTCCGACAGCACCTTGCGGACGTACCGCAGCGTTTCGGGATCGTCGTCCAACACGAGGATTGGCTCCCCTTGAGTTGTTTCCTGTCGCGGGGTCTCGGTCGGGCGGTAGCGCTCGGCCGGGGCCTCGTCGGCCGCAGGGACGATGAAGGTGAACCGCGCCCCCAGTCCCGGCCCGTCGCTCTCGGCCCGGATGCGCCCCCCGTGGGGTTAGCAACTGTTGATAATTTGGTACAATATAGTCTGTAATGGATGTGAGAAGTCGACGCATCAGTCTGACCGCTTGGGGCCGGCTCTACGGCCTTAACAAGTCCACCGTGTCCAAGATGCACCACGCCGGGAGACTCCCCCCTGAACTCCAGGTCGAGCAACTTCCCAACGGACGTTACTACGTCGTCGTCCCTCCCGAAAACGACGGACGGTGCGTGGTCTACGCCCGGGTCTCCTCCAATGACCAGAAGGATGACCTGGACCGGCAGGTGGGCCGGGTGGTGGACTGGGCCACCCGGAACGGTTACCGCCCCGATGAGGTGGTCAAGGAGATAGGCTCAGGCCTGAACGGGAACCGGCAGAAACTCCGCCGGCTGGTTGCCGACCATACCGTAAGGGTCATACTGGTGGAACACCGCGAACGGCTCTGCCGGTTCGGGTTCGAGTACTTGGAGGCTGCACTGGCAGGGCGCGGGGCCAGGGTCGTGGTCATGGACGAAACTGAGGTTGACGACGACCTGGTTAGGGACGTAACCGAAGTGATGACCTCCCTGTGCGCCCGTCTCTACGGGCGGCGTTCCGCCAGACGCCGCGCCGAAAGGGCCATGAAGGCGGTCCAGCAGGAATGATCGCGACCTACCAGACCCGAGTCTCCGACTACAGCGGCACCTGCCGGGACGGGGGCGACGTCGCCCTGTCGGCTTACGCCGAACTCTACGGCATGGTCCAGAGGAAACTCTTCGCCCAGGTGTCCGCCGGCCGTTCCGGCCCCGAACTGAAGAAAGAGTACCTCCGGCGGTACCGAATCCCGGCCCGGATGTTCAACTCCATCAGGGTATCCTTCGAGGGCAAGGTGGCGGCGGTAAAGCAGTCCATGGCTCTCCGAAGGGAATCCCTGGATCGGAACATTGCCCGTACCAAGGGTCAGGTGGCCCGTGCAACGTCCCGGGGCCTACGGCACGTTGCCCATCAGAGGCGGCGGAAACTCGACGTTTTGGAACACCGGCTGGCTGCCCTTGACGCCGACATAGCCGCGGGCAAAGTGCGCCTGGCCTTCGGGTCCAAGAAACTCTTCCGGAAGCAGTTCGACCTGGAAGCCAACGGGTACGGCTCTCACGCGGACTGGCTCGCTGACTGGCGGGAATCCCGCGACAGCGAGTTCTTCGTCATGGGCAGCCGGGATGAGACCGCTGGATGTCAGCTCTGCGTCGCCACCGTCGCCGAAGACGGCTCCCTGAATCTCCGGCTCCGGTTACCCGACGCCTTGCAGCAGCAGCACGGGAAGTATCTCCTCATCCAAGGCGTCCGGTTCGCCTACGGGCAGGAACAGGTGGTCGCTGCGGTCCTTGGAAACGCCGGCCTAGCCGGCGGTCGGGGACAGCCCATCTCCTACCGGTTCAAGAGGGACGCCAAAGGCTGGCGGGTCTTCGCAAGCACCGAAATGACAGAAGTACCGGTCGTAACCGACTCCCGTATCGGAGTCATCGGAGTGGACCTGAACGCGGACCACCTGGCGGTGGCGGAGACCGACTCCTCTGGGAATTTCCAGAGGGCCTGGCGGGTTCCTCTGGTCACCTACGGGAAGACCAGCCGGCAGGCGGAGGCCTTCATCGGGGACGCCGTTGCGTCGGTCGTCGGATATGCCAGAGATGCTGGTAAGCCCGTCGTCATCGAGAGACTGGACTTTCAGCGGAAAAAGGCCTCCTTGAAGGGCGCTCCCGGGAAGATCGCCCGGATGCTGTCGTCCTTTTCATACGGGAAGGTCAGGGCCTATTTCCTGTCCCGGTGCCACCGGGAGGGAGTGGAACTTCACCAGGTCAACCCGGCATGCAGTTCGGTCATAGGCCGGGTCAAATTCATGGAGCGGTACGGGCTCAACGTCCACCAGGCAGCGGCCTTGGTGCTGGCCCGTCGCTTACCCCGCTTCTCGGAGCGGATTCCCCGCCGGCGGGTCTGTCCCGTCGGCAACGGCGTCCACGTCGCCTTCGACGTACCCGTGAGGAAGCGTGTGAAGCACGTGTGGACGCACTGGAATTCGATCTCCAGGAAGCTGGGACCGGCGCTTGCAGCGCAACGGCGGCTGGGGCAGAGTTCAGACTCTCCCCAATCCGGTCCAGGCGGTCAGGGGGGCGTCAGTCCTCCAGGTGGCTTGGTCGTGGACCAGTTCGCCGTTCCCGGGTGGGATTCCCGGGCGGAGCCGTCCTGAACTGTTGGGGCGGCGGCGCGGCACAAGCCGCGTCTACAGGAGAGGCTGGCGACTAAAGTCAACCTTTTTTACAACGCCTCGACGATCCCCTTGCAGATGGCGAGCCCCAGGCCGGTGTCGCCTCCCGGGTCGTCGTCCTCCCGCTGGGAGAACTTGCGGAACAGGTTCGCCATATGCTCGGTGGGTATTCCCCTGCCTTCGTCGACGACAGAGAACTCGACGTGGGCGCCGTCTCTCACTGCGGAGACCCTGATGACGGAGGATTCCGGCGAGTGCCGTGCGGCGTTGGACAGGAGGTTGCCGATGACCTGGACTATGCGCCGCCGGTCCGCCATCACCAGGGGCAGGTCGGGTGCAAGGTCGATGTCCAGGTTGTTCCTGCCCCCGGCGCTCAGGAAGGTGTTCCGAGCCCGGTCCACCAGCGTGGCCACGTCCGCCGGTTCCGGGCTGACCGGCAGGGTGCCCGTCTCGATGCGCGCCACGTCCAGCAGGTCTCCGATGAGGTCGCGCATGCTGTCGGCCGAATCGACGATGATGCGCAGGAACTGGCGCGTCTCGGCGGGGTCCAGGTCCGACGTGGCGTCCAGCATGCTGGTGGCCGAGCCCCTGATGGAGGTCAGCGGCATGCGCAGCTCGTGGCTCACCATGCCCAGGAACTCGGCCCGCAGCCGCTCCATCTCCTCCAGGGGCGTCATGTCCTGCAGGGTTACGACCACCGACTCCAACTCGCCCTCCTCCGACCGGATGGGCGTGGAGTTGAGCAATACGGTGATGCTCCGTCCGTCGGGGACCTCCAGCACGATCTCCTCGGCGCGCACCGTCTCGCTGGTGCTGAGGACCGCGGCTATGGGGAACTCCCGCAGGGAGACCTCGCTCCCGTCGGCGCGCCGTACGGTCAACAGCTCCAGCAGCTGCTCCGGCGTCTGGTCCGGGTCCCGCAGGCCGTCCACGATCCTCCTCGCCTCCCGGTTGAACGACACCGGAGCGCCCGTGCTCATGTCGAAGACGGCGACGCCCACGGGCGATGTGTCGATCAGGGTCTCCAGGTCGGCCTTGGCGCGCAGCTCGTCCCGGTGCCTGCGGGCATTGGCGATGACCTGCGCCGCCTGCGAGGAGAACATCACGAGGGTCTCCTCGTCATCCTGGGTGAACTCCCTGCCCGGTTCGTCGCTCCCCACGTAGATGTTGCCCAGGCGCACGCCCCGGTGGAATATCGGGGCGCCCATGAAGGCGGTCAGCGTGACGGGCGAGCGGAACTCCGGGAAGCCAATCGACCTGGTGAAGTCCTCCAGCTCCCTCACCCTCAGCGATCCCGAGAGGGCGTTCAGGTACTCGAAGAACCTCGGCCCTTCGGGAGCCTGCCACAGCCGCTCCGCGTCGCCGGAGTCTATCCCCAGGACCAGGTTAGTCCTCCACCTGACCCGAGGCGTCCAGGGTCGTGATGAGGGAGTAGGGAGCGCCCGCAACGGAGCGGGCACCGTCCATCACCCCCTGCAGCGCCGCCTCCACATCGAGGCTCTCGTTGATGCGCAGGCTGGCCTCGGTGAGCTTGGACAGCCGGTCCCGCAGGGAGGCTATCTGCTGGTCGCGTTCATCCGGCTGTGTCAACTTGTGCTCCTCACCGGTGGTATGGCCGGCTCTCCGGTCAAGAGCTACATGCCAGTCTGAATGCATGCGACAAACGGCCTTCGGGGCGATTATACCAGTCTAGACCAAAGCCAAGGTGGGATGTGCATTTGCCGGACGCTGGGAATCGGGCCGGGAGGCGCGCAGGACTGCCTCGGCCTTGGATTGCAGGATCGTCCGGCAACAGCGTTGCACCTCATCCTTCCGGCTGGCCAGTCCGGCGAGGAAATTGCCGACCCTCTCCTGAACCGCCGCCTTGCTTCCCGGGCGCAGGTTGCCCGTCGCCTCCTCTTTCGCCCACCCCCAGATCGCCTCGTCAGCGTTGAAGTCCGGGCCGTAACCCGGCAGGTTCTCCAGCCTCAGCCCCGGTGTCCTCAGATACTCCCGCACCGCCTCGCCACGATGGGCCGGCGCGTTGTCCTAAATCACATTCAGCGGCCCGGGGTGCCTCTGGGGCAATTGGGTCAGGAAGGCCGCAGATGTCCCGGCGTTGCTGTTGCCCTCCAGTTCCATCCACTCCACCTCCCCGGTCTCCAGGCAAACCGCCGAGTAGTAGCTGGCCTTCTCCCCATAGCGCGGGCTGCTGGAGTCAACCAAGGCCGGCTCTCCCCTGAGCACCCATTTGCCCCGCAGTTCGGCGTCCGCCCGGAAATGGGCCTCGTCGGCGAAGAATATCTTGGCCCAGGACCGTTGGACCTCCTCCGACAGGGCGGCGTACTCCGCTACGAAAGCCTCCCGCTTGGCCTCATCAGCCTTGAGCAGGCGCTTTTTGGGACGCCTCAGGACAAACTCGCGCACCACCCTCCTCCTGAGCCTGCCGAAGGGCCCGCTCCCTCGGCGTCGGCGCCAGAATCATCCGGCGACGCAAGGCCTTGGCATCCATCTGCCATTGTTCCAGAAACCGGTCCATCTCCCTCACGCCCATCACCAACCCCTCCCAACTCCCAAGACCAGCTGACCCTGGCATCCCCACAAATTTAACCCATGACTCTGCGCATTTCACCTTGGCTTTGGTTTAGTAGCCTGCCCAGATCTTTCGCTTGTCCAGCTTGCGCTCCTTCAAGAGCAGTCCCAGTGCTATCAGCTCCATTGCCGTACCCAATACCAGTAGAATCAGGGGCCAGATACGGAACTTCCTTATGTACTCTGGAATCATTGCCACGGTTGTCTGCCCGACCCCGGGCTGGGTCGCGTTGCCGAGATCAACGATTAGGGGCGGTGCGACCATCTGTGGGTCGCCCTCTCCAGGCAGTTCGGGCAGTGGCACTGCCGATGGGGGGGCCTGAGCCGTCGGCGTTGGAGCCAGCGTTGGGGTGGGCACCGCCGTCGGGATGGCCGTGGGAGTCGGGACAACCGTCGGAGTCGGCTCAGGAGTCGGCGTGGGCGCCTCGGTCGGCTCGGGGGTCGGCGTGGGCGCCTCGGTCGGCTCGGGGGTCGGCGTGGGCGCCTCGGTCGGCTCGGGGGTCGGCGTCGGCTCTTCGGTTGGTTCGGGCGTCGGCGTCGGCTCTTCGGTTGGTTCGGGGGTCGGCGTCGGCTCTTCGGTTGGTTCGGGGGTCGGCGTCGGCACCGGAGTCGGCTCCGGCGTCAGAACGGCTTGCTGCGTCACCGGGACGGGCGGAGGCGACTCGTCAACATCGACGACGAATATGGTGACGTCGATCCTGTCGCTGCCCCCGTTGCCGTCGGAGACCAGTATGTAAACGCTGTAGGACTGCTGGACCTCAAAATCCAGGACGGAACTGGTCAACAATTGGCCGGAGTTGGCGTTGATGCTAAAGGACGCTCCGTCCATACCCCCTAGCTGGTAAGTCAGCTGGTCCTTGTCCGAGTCGGTGGCCGAGACGGGAGAGCCGATGGCTACCCGCGCCGCAAAATTTTCGAACACGGAGCGATGGGTGCTGTCGCCCTCGGTAAAGGATGGCGCCCTGTTGGATGGCGGAGGGATGTATACGGGCACACTACTGCGGGTGTAGCTCCTGGAGTTACTGCTCCCGCCGCCGCTCTTGGCGGACCCGCCGCCACGGGTGTTGGTACGCGGAGCGGGAGTAGTGTCGTTGATGGTCAAGGATGCGGTGGCTTGGCTGCCGGTGCTGACGGCGTCGGGAAGGCTGCCGAATGTGATCGTGAGCGCTTCGTCGTCACGGTCGAAGTCGCTGATGGTAGAGATTGTGAAAGTCTTGGACGTGTCGCCTGACGCGAAGCTTAGCGAGGTGCTGGAAGGCGAGTAATCTCCCGACTCAGCGTTGGAGCTCGAAATAGTAACAGGAATGCTGAACACCCTGTCGGCTGCTGGGGAGACGGTTACCGAGAAGGTGGCGCTGTCGCCCTCGTTGATTGTTTCGCTGGCGGGCGAGAAAGTGACGTCCAGCTGGGTAGGGGTGGTGTCGTTGATGGTCAGCTGCGCGGTGGCTTGGGTGCCGATGCCAACGGCGGCTGGGAGCTGCCCGAAACCAACGGTGATAGTCTCATCATCCCTGTCAGAGTCATTGGTGGTCGAGATCGTGAAAGTCTTGGACGTGTCGCCCGATACGAAGCTGAGGGGTGTACCGCCCACACTATAATCGCCGGATTCAGCACTACCAAGGGTAACCGAGATGGGAATAGACAACGCCCGGTCGGCTGTCGGCGACACTGTAACTGTGATAGTAGCGCTGTTGCCTTCCGTTACGGTGTAACTCGCCTGCTGGAAGGAAACGCTCAAGCTGGTGCGTGGAGCGGGGGTGGTGTCGTTGATGGTCAGCTGCGTGGTGGCCTGGGTGCCGGTGCCAACGGCGGCTGGGAGCTGCCCGAAACCAACGGTGATAGTCTCATCATCCATGTCAGAGTCATTGGTGGTCGAGATTGTGAAAGTCTTTGAAGTATCGCCCGATGCGAAGCTGAGGGGTGTACCGCTCACGCTGTAATCGCCGGATTCGGCACTACCAAGGGTAACCGAGATGGGAATAGACAATGCCCGGTCGGCTGTCGGCGACACCGTAACTGTGATGGTAGCGCTGTTGCCTTCCGTTACGATGTAGCTCGCCTGCTGGAAGGAAACGCTCAAGCTGGTGCGCGGAACAGGGCTGCCGCCGCCGCCGCCTCCACCACGGCCGCCGGTATTGCCCGGAGCGGGGGTGGTGTCGTTGATGGTTAGCTGCGCGGTGGCCTGGGTGCCAGCGCCAACGGCGGCAGGGAGCTGGCCGAACCCGATCGAGAGCGTTTCGTTGTCGCGGTCGGAGTCGTCGGTGGTCGAGATTGTGAAAGTCTTGGACGTGTCGCCTGATGCTATGCTCACCGTGATGCTGGCGGGCGAGTAATCTCCGGACTCAGCGTTGGAGCTAGATATGCTAACGGGAATGCTGAGCGCCCTGTCGGCCGTGGGGGAGACGGTCACCGTAAAGGTGGCGCCGCTGCCCTCATTGACGGTACGGGTGGCGGGGGAGAGGGTTACATCCAGACGGCTGGGGATGCTGCCCTCACCGGTGGGAGACCAACCACTCCCGCCCTCGGCGTTCTTCGCTTGCACCTGGACCTCGTAGGTGGTGCTGTACTCCAAGCCGGTGATGGTGGCGCTGGCGCCGGATACGTTGACGTTGGCGTCCTCCCAATTATCCTGGGGATCCTTCACCCGGTACTGGACGTCGTAGCCATCGACGGGGGCATCATTGGTGGGGTCGATGGCGGTCCAGGTGACGGTCAGGCTGGCGGCAGCGCCGGGGGTTGGATTGACCGCCGGCTGGGCGGGGATGGCCGGCACCTCCATGTTGGTTACGGCGATGGTTACGTTTAAGGTAGCGTCTGCGACCTTGTTAACGTTGTCGAAGGAGTCCTTGCCGTCGTGGACGGAGACGGTGACCGTGTAAGTTGTCTTACTGTTTGCGTTTTCGTAGTCCAGCACCTCCTTGGTCTGGATTTGGCCGGTAATGTCAACGATAGCGAATGAGGCTGCGTCGGTGCCTCCAAGTACGTAGGTAAGCGTGGTGTCATCGGTGTCCGTGGCGGTGAACGGGTCTCCTATGTCCTCGCCCGCAGGGGTGTTTTCGCGCACGGAACGAGTGGCGGTGTCGGAGTCTAAATCAAAGGCTGGCACATCGTTGGTTGCAGGCATGTCTAAGACCGCGGAACCAGTCTTTTCCTGGGCGGTCTTGCCTGCACCGAGATCGTCTTCGTAGGTGGCCGTAACCCGCAGGTATTCGCCTTCGTCCTCTTCCTGCGGGATGTAGGTATTTGTAGTGGCGCCGGTAATGGTCGTCCATGAATTCAGATCTGTCGATTTTTCCCACACCCACGCAATGGCTACGTCGGTCTTGATGCCGTCATCGTCTTCAAGGGTGGCCGTCACCGGGTTCCCGGCACTTGGTTGTGTCGGTGAAAGAGTAATGGTCCCGGGGTCGTCTTCGTCGGTGACGGTGATGGTGACGTCGATGTCGGCGTCGGCGACAGGAGGCTGCTCGTCGTCGCCAGCGTCGTTTCTGCCGTCGCGGACGGTTACGGTTACGGTGTTGGTCTCCTTGGTCTCGTGATCGAGGGCGGCCTTGGTCTTGATCTGGCCTGTGGAGGTGTCGATGTCGAACGACGCGGCGTCGGTGCCGGTCAGGCCGTAGGTGAGCGTCTCGATTTCGTCTGGGTCGGTGGCGGTGAGGGCGGCGCCGATGGCGGTTCCTGCGGCGGTGTTCTCGGCGATTTCATAGGCGACGGGCGGAGTTGCGTCGAACGCGGGCTTTTCGTTTAGGTCGGTCACCTCGATGGTTACGTCAATGTAGGTGTCGTCCTGGGCTGGGGTTTCGGGGTCGCCGTTGGCAGCCTTGCCGTCTGAGACGGAAACGGTTACTGAATAGGAATCCTTGGTCTCGTGGTCCAAGGAGTCCTTGGTCTTGATCTGGCCTGTGGTCGTGTCGAAATCGAAGGATGCAGCGTCGGTGCCACCCAGCGTGTAAGTCAAGGTGTCGTTTTCGTCGTCGGTGGCTGATACGGGCGCGCCGACGGGCCGCTCTTCGGCGGTGTTCTCCGCGATGGTCCGGGTGGTAGTAGCTGTGCCGTCATCGTCGCTGAACCGAGGCGCTTCGTAGACGTTGGTGACGGTGACGGCGACAGTAATGTTGTCGTCCGATGTAGGCGTTTGTTCGGCGGAGCCAGAGTCGTCCCTGCCATCGCTGGCCGAGACGATTACTGTGAGGGTGTCCTTGTTCTCATAGTCGAGAGCCTCCTTGACCTGCAGTTGGCCATTGGCGTCGACCTGGAACAGCGCTGCATCGGTGCCGCTTACTGAGTAGGTCACTGTGTCGCTGAGGTCCGGGTCGGTGGCCTCGTACCGATCTCCGATGTCCAGCCCAATAGCTGTGTCTTCGCTTAGCTCCAGCGTGGTCGCCGCGTCATCGGCGAACTGAGGCGGTTCGTTTACGTCGTTTACGTTGATGGTTAAGGTGATGGAGGCGTCTTCCACGGTATCCGCATGGCTGTAGTCATCCCGGCCGTCGGTTACGGAGACGGTCACCGTGTAGGTTGTCGGCCCACCCTCAAAATCAAGGGCATCCTTTGTCTTCAGCTGGCCAGTGCCAGTGTCTATGTCGAAAGACGCGGCATCGGCCCCACCCAGGGAGTAGACCAGCGTCCCAACACTGTCAGGGTGAGTGGCCAATACCGGGTCACCGATGGGTTGGCCTGCGGGGGTGTTTTCGGAAATGGAACGGGTGGTCGTTGCGTCGGCGAATGACGGGTGCTGGTTTGTAGGCCGGGCGGTCAAGACGGCGTCCGTCTCGGCCTGCACTGCCTTGCTGGAACCATCGGTCTGCGTATATGTGACCGCTACCCTCAGGTACTGACCGATGTCGCCGGATCCTGGGACAAGGCTGTTCGTGTTGGCATCGGTAATTTCTGTCCATGTGGATTGGTCGGTTGAAATCTTCCACTGCCACGTGTCTTCGGATTGGACTCCGTCCTGGTCAGCAAGCGTTGCCGCCAGGATGGTCCCGGCGATGGGTTGTTCCGGTGAGAACGTGACAGTCCCTGGGTCGTCCTCGTCGGTGATGGTGATAGTCACTGTGTGGGTGTCATCGATCGTCGGATTGGTTTCGGTGGTGCCCGAGGCGTCCTTGCCATCGGTCACCGAAAGGGTAACGGTGTAGCCGGGGTCGGCTTCAAAGTTGAGGTCTGCCTTCGTCTTGAGCTGGCCAGTCGCATCATCGATGGCAAAGGAAGCGGCATCGGTGCCGCCAAGCGAGTAGGTCAGCGGCGTGTCGTTCTCAGGGTCAGTGGCCGTGTAAGGGCTGCCGATGTTGGTTTCGGCGACCGTGTTTTCGGCGACGGTCTGGGTGATGGGGGCGTCATCAGCGAACTGGGGCGGTTCGTTTACGTCGGTTACCTTGATGGTGACGTGGATTGAGTCGTCCTCCACTGCGGGGTCTTCGGTGTTGCCCTGGCTGTCCTTGCCGTCGGACACCGAAACGGTGACTGCGTAGGTGTTTTTTGCGGCCTCGTAGTCCAGCGGATCCTGGGTCAGGATCTGGCCGGTACCTGTGTCGATGTCGAAGGATGAGGCGTCGGTCCCACCCAGCGTGTAGGTCAGGGTGTCGTTTTCGTCGTCGGTGGCCGAGACGGGCGCGCCTACGGGCTGGTCGGTGGCGGTGTTTTCGGGGACGGAGCGGGTGATGCTCGAATCGCCCTGTGGTATTTCGTCGTTGAACCGTGGAACCTCGAAGACGTTGGTGAGGGTGATGGTAACGGTAACAGTGTCATCAGGCACAGGTGTTTGTTCGGTGTTGCCAGAGTCGTCCCTGCCATCGCTAACCGTTACGGTTACGGTGTAGGTTTCCTCGGTCTCGTGGTCCAGATCGGCCTTGGTCTTGATCTGGCCCGTGCCCGTGTCGATGTCGAAGGATGAGGCGGCGGCGCCGGTCAGACCGTAGGTGAGCGTATCTGCTGGGTCGGGGTCGGTGGCCGTGTAGGGGCTGCCGATATCCACGTCCTCTGCGGTGTTCTCCTCTACGGTCTGCGAGGCAGGATTGTCGTCGGCGAACTGGGGTGGCTCGTTTACGTCGGTTACAGTGATGGTCACGTCGATGGTGGCGTCCACCACCGTGTCCGCGTGGCTGTAGTCATCCAGGCCGTCGGTTACGGAGACCGTGACGGTGTAGCTTGTGACGTCGGTTTCGTAGTCAAATACCGTCTTGGTCTTCAACTGCCCGGTCGCCGAGTCAATATCAAAACTCGACGCACCGGTTGTGTCCAGGGAGTAGACGAGCGTACCGACGTTATCTGGGTGGATGGCCGCGACCGGGTCACCGATGGGTTGGCCTGCGGGGGTGTTTTCGGAGATGGAACGGGTGGTCGTTGCGTCGGCGAATGACGGGTGCTGGTTTGTAGGCGGGGCGGTCTGGACGGCGCCCGTCTCTTCCTGCACTTCCTGGCTGGAACTATCGGTCTGCGTGTATGTGACCGTTACCCGCAGGTACTTATCGATGTCGCCGGAACCCGGGGTATAGCTGTTCGTGGTGGCATTGGTAATTTCTGTCCATGTGGATCGGTCGTCGGAAATCTCCCACTGCCAGGTGTCTCGGGATTGGACTCCGTCCTGGTCAGCAAGCGTTGCCACCAGGGTGGTCCCGGCGATGGGTTGTTCCGGAGAAAACGAGAGAGTCCCTGGGTCGTCCTCGTCGGTGACGGTGATGGTCACTGTGTGGGTGTCATCGATCGTCGGGTTGGTTTCGGTGGTCCCCGCGGCGTCCTTGCTGTCGCTCACCGATATGGTAACGGTGTAGCTGGGGTCGGCTTCGAAGTTGAGGTCTGCCTTGGTTTTCAGCTGGCCCGAGGTGTCTATTTCGAAAGACGCCCCATCGCCACTATCCAATGAGTAAGTTACAGAATCGTTCTCGGGGTCAGTGGCAGTATAGGGGCTGCCGATGTTCTCACTGGCGTCCGTGTTTTCGGCGATCTCCAGGGTGGCTGGGGCGTCGTCGGCGAACTGGGGCGGTTCGTTGACGTCGGTCACGTTGATGGTGACTTCTATGGTGTGGTCTGCTGTGGTGTCGGTGTTGCCGTCGACGTCCTTGCCATCGGTGACCGAAACGGTGACCGTGTATGAATCCCTGTCCTCGAAGTCCAGGGCGGTCTTGGTCTTGATTTGGCCGGTCCTTTCATCGATACCAAAGGAGGTCCCGTTCTGGTCGTCAAGGGAGTAGGTAAGGGGATCGTTCTCCTCGGACGTGGCTGAGACGGGATCGCCGACCGGCCGGCCGGCGGGGGTGTTTTCGGCGACGGAACGGGTGATGCTATTCTGGCCAGAGGGCACCTCCTCGTCAAAGGTAGGCGGCTCTACCACGTTGGTGACGGTGATGGTCACGCTATGCGTGGCCTCTTCACCACCGTTGTCCCTGGCCGTTAGGGTAACGTTGTAGGTGTCTTTGGTTTCTCGATCCAAGGGTTCCTTGGTCTTGATTTGGCCGGAGCCATCGATGCCGAAGGACGCGCCGTCGCCGTTGTCCAACGAGTAGGCTAGGGTGTCCCCGAAGTCCGGGTCGGTGGCGGTGATCGGGTTGCCTGTGGGTTCGCTAGCCGCGGTATTTTCGGCGATCTCCAGGGCCGTGGGTGCATTGGCGTCGAACACCGGCGGCTCGTTCACATTGTTGACATTGATGGTGACGTCAATGCTGTCGTCGTCAACCGTGTCGGGGTCGCCGCGGATATCCTTGCTGTCCCTGACAAACACAGCAACGTGGTAGGTATCCTCGGTCTCGTGGTCCAAGGGGGCAATTGTCCTCAACTGGCCGGTGGAGCTGTCGATCGCGAATGACGCGGCGTCGGTACCGCCCAGAGAGTACGTCAGGGTGTCCCCCTCGTCGGAGTCGGAGGCATTGACGGGTTCTCCTATATCCTGGCCAGAACTGGTGTTTTCGTCGACAGAAAAGGTGCGCGGCTGCCCGCTAAAGAGAGGGGCGTGGTTGCCGAGAAACTCCTCTGTGGCCCCATCATCTACGGGGGCGCATCCATCTTTGTCATCATCGCTGTTCGTTTCATCATTTCCGTTGACGGGAATCTCGGACTCCGTTTCGTCGATGATGTAGCCGTACGTGTCTGTATCGTCAAACGATTGATTGATTGCTATTCGGACTGAGCGGCCAGGCGTTATGCATTTATCATCAAAAATGGAGTAGGTAAGCCGTTTTTCAACTTCGCCATTCCGGAAAACGAACTTGATCAGCTCGTTGGACGGAACAAACCCATTGTCGTATTTGGAACCATCGATATCGTATAAGTGATCATCATAGGTATCCCAAACGATGATCCCGCCCTCGATGCACACCTCGCCGTTGTGCCCGTCGTCCGCGCTTCCTTTATAGCAATATTTCTCATCAGCCCTGAGGGGCCTGCTGAGCTTCAGGGTGACCGTTATGTGCTTTTCCTCGTCGCTCTCCTCAGCGACCTCCGGCATGACCGCCTTAATGCTGACCTCAGGCAGGTCTGCGCCCTGTGGTGAGAACAGGAAGCCGGCGCCCGGCTCCTGGGCCGAGACCGGGAAGCCGATACCTACATTCTCCCCCAACGTATCCTGCTCGAACGCCAGTCCGCGGTTGGCCCCGGCATGAGCCTCACCGGGTGAGGAGAGGGACGAGGAGAACAGCACGGCAAGCAGGAGGACGAGGGCAGTGGCAGCCACTGCAAAAATGGAGATAGAAGGTACCCGGTGGAACATGTCCCCTCCACACACTCACTACATCGGCACCGGATTGCTCCGGTAAGCAGGCTGCCCGCCCGACGGTCCAAGGGCACTGGGACCCGGGAGGTGGCAAGCGGGCAGTGTCCGCAGACTATTTGCCTTGTCGGTTCACGGAGAAAACATAACACCGTCCCTGATGTAAAAGACTTACTCTTTATGGTTCGATTTTTTCGGTTCGCGAGCAATATTGCGAATTCAAAGCTGATCTCGGGGGTTGAGGGGATCGGGAAACATTATGGTAACTGCTTGCATTCAAGTCCGTTTTGCAAAAACAGACAAAGGAGTTGTTATCGAAATTAGGACTTCCGGAAAAGAGCTGGAGGTCTTTCATCGGGCGCAAGAGTGGATACTACGCACGGGGACTGAGGCCCGTCCCCAGACGATGGGAGCGGGTTGAGTGGCCTATCGCAGGCGGGCGCTGGTAACAGGTAGAGCAGGGTTCGCAACAGTTGGATTTATAGGCTATAATGGTCTGTAATGGACGTTATTAGTCGGCGCATTAGCCTTACCGCCTGGGGACGCCTCTACGGCTTCGACAAGGCGACCACCTCCCGCCTGCATCTCGCCGGCAAGCTGCCGCCGGAACTTCAGATCGAGCAGTTGCCCAGCGGGCGCTACTACGTGGTGGTTCCGCCTGAGAACGACGGGCGTTGCGTGGTCTATGCCCGGGTCTCCTCCGGGGACCAGAAGGATGACTTGGACCGGCAGGTTGGCCGGGTGGTGGAGTGGGCCACGCAGCAGGGATGCCGGCCCGATGAGGTCGTCAAGGAGATTGGCTCGGGTCTGAATGGGAACCGTCGCCGCTTGCGGCGCCTGGTTTCGGACCACACTGTGGGGACGATATTGGTGGAGCATCGGGAACGGCTTTGCCGCTTCGGGTTCGAGTACGTTGAGGCTGCGCTGGCCGGGCGGGGCGCCCGCATTCTGGTGATGGATGAGGCCGAGTTGGAGGATGACCTGGTGCGGGACGTAACCGAGGTGATGACCTCGCTGTGCGCTCGGCTTTACGGGAGACGATCAGCCCGCCGGCGCGCGGAGCGGGCGCTGGCGGCGGCGCGGGAAGGCTGATGCAGCATCCTGGCACCTACCAGACACGCGTTTCTGAGTACGCCGGCGTTGATCGCGAGGCAGGCGACGGGGCGCTGTCGGCCTACGGCGAACTTTACGCTCAAGTGCAGCGGAAGTTGTTTGCCCAGGTGGCGGCGGGACGGTCGGCAGCGTTGCTTAAGAGTGAGTACCTGAAGCGGTACGGGATCCCGGCAAGGATGTTCAACGGGGTGCGGGTGTCGCTGGAAGGCAAGGTGGCGTCGGTCAAGGAGCAGCAGAAACTGCGCGTGGACAGCTTGGGCCGGCAGATTGCCCGGGCTGAGCGTCAGATCGCTGATGCTGCTCAGCGTGGGCGGTGGGATCAGGTCCACCAGAGGAGGCGCCGGTTGGCTGCCTTGCAGTGGAAACGCGCTGGGTTGCAGGACGACGTTGAGGCGGAACGGGTCAGGTTGTGCTTCGGTTCCCAGCGCCTGTGGCGGAGGCAGCACAACTTGGCGGAGAACGGCTACTCCAGCCACGAGGAGTGGCTGGACGACTGGCGGGACGCTCGCAGTGATGAGTTCTTCGTGCTGGGCAGCCGGGACGAGACGGCCGGGTGTCAGCTCTGCGTGGCAACTGTCGCTGGTGATGGGTCGCTGACCCTGAGACTGCGGATGCCGGATTGCCTGGCGGCTCAACATGGGAAGTACCTGGTAATCCAGGGCGTGCGTTTTGCTTATGGCCACGAACAGGTGCTGGCGGCCTTGCAGAGCAGCGCTGACTACGCAGGCTACCGGCGTGAACATGGGGAGAAGGCGGCCCGCGCCACCACTCTGGGCCAAGCCATTAGCTACCGATTCAAGCGGGACGGGAAGGGTTGGCGGGTGTTTGCCACCACCAACATGATGGACGTGCCGGTGGTTACGGACAAAGGTCGCGGCGCCATAGGCGTTGATCTCAACGCCGACCACTTGGCCGTCGCAGAGACCGACAGGTCGGGAAACTGCGTCAACGCCTTCAGTGTGCCTCTGGTCACCTATGGCAAGGCGCAACATCAGGCTGAAGCCATCATCGGCGACGCCGTGGCCAGTGTGGCTGCTTACGCCCGCGAGGTGGGCAAACCCATCGTCATCGAGCGGCTGGATTTCCGGCAGAAGAGGGTTGTCTTGGAGGGAGAGTCTCGCAGGTACAACCGGATGCTGTCCAGTTTCAGCTACGGCAAGATCAAGGCGTACTTCCTGTCCCGCGGCCACCGGGAGGGGGTGGAGGTGCACCAGGTGAACCCGGCCTTCAGTTCGGTGATCGGCCGGGTGAAGTTCATGGAGCGTTACGGGCTCAACGTCCACCAGGCCGCTGCCTTGGTGTTGGCCCGGCGTTTGCTCGGCTGTTCCGAGCGCATCCCCCGCCGGCGGGTCTGTCCTGTCGGCAATGGCGTCCAGGTCGCCTTCACCGTACCTGCAAGGAAGCGAGTGAAGCACGTGTGGACCTACTGGGGTGCGGTCTTGGCACAGCTGAGACCGGCGCTTGCAGCGCAGCACCGGCTGGGGAGGCGGAAACGCAGAACCAATCCGGTTCAGGCTACCCACACGGCGGCTTGAGCGGGGACCAGATCGGTGTTCCCGGGTGCGATTCCCGGGCGGAGCCGTCTTGCACTGTTGGGGCGGCGGCGCGGCGTAGACCGCGTCTTCAGGAATGGCTGACGGCGGTCTTGTAACCAAAGTCAACCATTTTTACAACGGTTTATCGGCTCTCACCTGGTGGACCGGCTGATGGATGAGGTCTGCCGGATGGTGGTCGTAGACGATCTGAGCACCGGCAAGCTGGAGAACCTCGACCACGAGGCGACCTTCCACCACATTAGTATCACTCAGCCGACGCTCCCGGACGTGCTGAATAAGGAAATGCCAGACTTGGTCTTTCGCCTGTCAGCCCAGTCCAGCGTCCTGCTCTAGTAGTCCGACGCTATTGTATTGACGGGTAGAGGGACTTGAGCTTGATGCGGGCGTCCTCGGTGGTGAAGCGCCAGTCCACTCGAATTGCCTCCCGGTTGCGTTGCTCCTGCCATGCTCCGGTTTCTCGCGCCAAGTCTTCCTGCCTGGGTATCCGGCGGTCCAGGCACTGCCGCGCCAGCACCCCCAGTTCTATCTCCGCTATATTGAGCCAACTCCCGTGCTTCGGCGTGTAGTGTATCTCCAGCCGTTCGGCGATGCGCCGTGCCTCCGCCGGCTCGAAGGCCTCGTACAGGGACGCCGGGTGATGGGTGTTCAGGTTGTCCATCACCAGCACTACCCGCTCCTTGTCAGCATAGTCCTCATCCACCAGCTTGCGCACCACCTCTGCCCAGTCCTTTTTGGTGCGCCGGTCCGTAACCTCCACCCGCCGCCATCCCTCCAAGGGCGCGAACAGCATGAACAGGTTGCTCACCCCGTTTCGCTGGTATTCGTAATCGTAGGCCATAGCTGCCCCGGGCCGCGGCGGGAGGGGCCTACGGGTCTCCTGCACCAGTTGCTTGCTGGTCTCGTCCAGGCACACCAAGACCTCATTGTCCTGAACCAAAGCCAAGGTGGGATGTGCATTTGCTGAGTGTTGGGAGTCGGGCAGGGAGTCTCGCAGGAATGGTTCGGCCCTTGACTGCAGGACAGTCTGGCAGCGCCGTTTCACCTCGTCTTTCCGGGTAGTCAGACCGGACAGGAATTTGCCGACCCTCTCCTCCACCGCCTCCTTGCTTCCCAGGCACAGATTGCCAGTGGCCTCCTCTCTCGCCCAGCCCCAGATTGCCTCATCGGCGTTGAAGTCCGGGCTGTAGCCCGGCAGGTTCACCAGCCTCATACCCAGGCCAGGCGTCCGCAGGTACTCCCGCATCGCCTCCCCACGATGGGCCGGCGCGTTGTCCCAGATCACGTTCAAAGGCCCGGAATTCCTCTCCCTCAGTTGCCTCAGGAAGGCAACCGAGGTTCCAGAGTTGCTGTTGCCATCCAGTTCCATCCAATCGACCTCACCCGTCTCCAGGCACACCGCCGAATAGTAGCTGGCCTTCTCCCCGTACCTGGGGCTGGTCGAGTCCACCAGGGCCGGCTCTCCCCTCAACACCCACTTGCCCCGCAGTTTGGCGTCAGCCCGGAAGTGGGCCTCGTCAGCGAAGAAGACCTTCTCCCCGGACTCTTGAGCCTGAGATGCCAAGGCGGCGTACTCCGCCACGAAGGCCTCCCGTTTCTCTGCATCTGCCTTGAGCAGGCGCTTCTTGGGGCGCTTGAAGGCGAATCCCAAGCGGTGCAGGTAATTCAGGCAACTGCTCCGGCTCAAGCTGACGCCGCAGCGCTCTGAGACATACTGCCGAACCACCTTCCAATACCAGTTGGCCAATTCGATACCCGACGTGGCTGGCGGTTGCTGCACCGCCCCTTTCAACTCCTCCTGCTGCGCTTGGTCAAGGGCGGGGGGGAACCCCCAGTCTGCTCGAACATCAGGGCCGCAGGCCCTCCCTCGCCGAAGGCCGACGCCCATCGCCCGATGGTGTGTGGGTCCCGCTCCAGGGCCTCCGCTGTGGCCGCCGCCGTCAAGCCCTGCGCCAAGAGCAAGATGGCGTACCATCGCTCCCGCTCGCGGGGCGTCGGCCCCAGAATCATCCGCCGCTGCAGGTCCTTGACTCCCATCTGCCATTGTTCCAGAGACCGGTCTATCTCTCTCACGCCCAGCATCAACCCCCCGCAACTCCTGAGACCAGCTAACCCAGTTCCCTCCCAAATTTACCCTATCCGTCTGCGCATTTCACCTTGGCTTTGGTTTGGTATTCACGATGATAGACCTCCAGCACATCCTCCATGGCGCATACGAATTCGGCGCTGCCCTGGGCGGTAGGCACCAGCACTCCTTCAGCCAAGGCTTGAGTTCGTTTTTTTCAGAGTCCGGCGCACCGTCTCCGGGCTGATGCTGTCCACTATCTCCCGCTCCACCAATCCGTCGGCCAGCATCTGCATGGTCCAAGTGACCCGACCCTCCGGCGGCTGGGAGATGGCCATGGCTATCAGATGGGCCTCACCCTGGCCATCGAGCTTCCTCTGACGGCGGCGCAGTTGCTCCCTGCGTCCCAAGGCCGCCTCAACCCCCTCCTCCACGCATCGCCGGCGCACCCGCTCCACCGTGGCGGTGCCCACCTTGAGGGCCCGGGATATCTCCTGGTCCATCATCGGTTCGCCAGACTGGTTCTCATCGCTGAGCAGGAGGATGCGCGCGTGAGTCTGTTTATAGGCCGCAGCCCGGCCCCTGGATACCAATGCCTTCAGTTCCTCCTGTTCTTCCCCCGTCAGCCCCACACGGTATTTCTTGACCATCACTTCCACCCCGCTGCACAGTCTTCTTCCTTGGGCCTCGCTTCCCTGCATCTTACCAGCCATCACTTCAATGATGGTAGTCTACTAGTGGCTTCGTCTCTGAGGAGGATTACCCATGCAGTCCGGCGACCTGAACCTCACTACCACCGTGACGGGATACCAGCGGTTCTTGTTCATCAAGCTCCCGGTGGGGGACATAGACGCCGGGCTTGCCGAGGCCATGGCGCGCCTCGGGGACAGCATGGAGAACATGCACTTCGTGGGCGGACCGGCATCGGAGGAGGCGTTTCGGCGTGGACGGTTCCAGATTCTGAGGGCAGAGCGAGCCATGAGCCGGGAGCAGGACCTGTACCACCCGGCAGTGATGGACGCCGATGGTCTGATCCGGCTGGAGGGGGAGACATCCGAGCCGCTTCTGGAGTACGAGGAAGGACTGCGGGCCTTGCTGGAACCTGTTGGCGGCAGCGTTGAGACGCTGTCCGGCGTACAAAGGCCTCGCAGCTATACCAGCCACGCGATGACCCAGTACGCTTATGCTCGGGCCCAACAGCCCGGCCCCGGAAGCGCTCATCCCCTGGGTGTGGTCACGCCGATGAACAAGAATGCCGAATGGTGGCGCATGGACTGGATGCACCGGGAAAGCTTCTTTCTGCCCCGGTACGACGCCAAGGAAAACATGGTGCTAAAGGGCCACGCGCTGGCGGCAGACGAGGGCATCGCCTGCATAACTCGACGACTGGTGCACGCTCCAGAAGGGTATGGCCAAGCAGGAAGCTATGACTTTGTGGGTTACTTCGAATTTGCCGAAACGGGCGCATCTGCGTTCAGTTCGGTGATGGCGGCCCTGCGGGACACGGAGCAGAATCCGGAGTGGGCTTACATCAGCGAAGGCCCGGAGTGGTGGGGCAGAAGGATTGGGGAACCCGCGGGACTCTGGGAGGAGTAGTAACCCCAACTCAGGCGAACGTACCTGCCGTTTTTCTCATGCTGCGAGCCTATAAGCCGCCGGGCGTATTCTCCCAGGATTCCCCGTAGGTCCGCAGTAACGAGGGGCAAGCCGTCGCAATAGTTGGATTCGGCCTCCTTGACGGCCGCCGGTCAGCCGGTGCCCGGGCAGACATTGTGTAGGCCACTCTTGTTGATGATGCCAGGAGGTCGCTCAACGGCTCTATCGTGTCCACCGAACAGCATTTCCAGATACATATGGACAGCCTCACTGCGCCGGTGCTGCCAGATCATTATCGGCAGGTGGTTTCGGACATCCGTCCATTGGGCGTTGCGTACCAAGATTCTTTGGGACCCGCCGGCTACCCGCCACATTTGCCTGCCAGTCTCAAGACCCTCTGAAACAGGCTAAGTAGTTCCGGCTAGTCGAATCAGATGGGAAGGTGCGTGGATATTTCCAACATTCTGGTGTGTATCACCGCCCGGTGCTTGGTGTACCACCATTTGCCGTCCCGCTTGATAAAGCTGTCTTCATAATGCCCGACGGCGTATACGTGGCTCTCTCCCGCCGTGGAGGTGCGGAAGACGGCGAAATGGGAAAGGCAGGACGCCTCCTCATCCCTCACATCCAGGTTGATAGGCGAGACCAGGTGAAGACGCTCCCCCTCGTCGCGCACCTGGTCTGTGACCTCTGACAGCAGTTGCATCATGTCCTGCTTGTTCAACCGTAGCCAGACATTCTCCTTGTCCCCGATTTCCCTGCTGCGAACCACCATTTCATAAGTTGAGGTATCCGCGAAGGTGTTCATATAGTCTACGAACTGCTCGTGGTTCAGCAGGTAAGCCGTGTTCTGGATTAAATCGCGGATGGCGTCTTTTCCTCAGAAATGGAGACTTCGCCATCGGACCTGGGCATACAGGACCTCCGTCAATAATCCAAGACTATCCACTCGGCAGGGATGCGACCGAGGGGTTCAGATAGTCCCTCTGAAAGGCGCATTGCGCCGAGAAAATAGGCTAGCCGCGGAAGGGATGCGCTGCGGTCCGCCCCATACGCTTGCCCCATTCCTGGTAGTGCCGGCGCATATTCTCATCATCGTGGGCCTGAAAGTCCTCTTCCCGGGCGAAGATGCTGTAGCGAACGGCGCCACTGTTCATGTTCTCCCACTGGGTCTCGGTGGCCATGATGTCTTCAGGGAGGTTGCGCCCCGCGGGCCCCCAGTACTCGTTATGGTGGCGTATCCGCAACTCCCGCACCTCTTCACGGTCCGACTTGAGGCCCAAACCACGCCACTCCACCAAGGTGCGGCCCGGGCTCAAGGGGAGCACCCTGTCCAGCCGAAGGGAATCGGTTCGAAAGAGGACCAGGAGGTCGGGAAAGACATTGGCATTCATGCCCTGATTCACCCCAATTCCAGGAAAGCGGTGATCATTGCGGGTATCGCGGTTCCCAGACACATAGTCGGCGAAGAGCCCATTCTGACCCTGCATGTTGTGGCCATTGGGGAAGTAGCTCCATTTGCGGGCCAGAACCTCCGGATTGAGCGCACCAGTGCGCCGATTCAGAACGTGGAGCAGGTTGTGATAGGACTCGCTGTTGTTGTCGTTCCAAAGCTTCCAGTTGGTCTTGAGTATTGCCTGGCTGTAGTGGAATACCTCCAACTCCTCGGTGACCAATGGCTCTTCTAAGTGTTCCACCACCTCTCCGAGGTACTCGCTCAAGGGCTCGGTCTCATCGCTCAGACACACGAACACCAGCCCCATGGCGATTTCTAGCCGCACAGGCAGCAAAGGGAAGTCCTCCTTGCGGAACCCTGTGCCTTCATACCCCTCGGGCCGGGCCACCCCTTATAGTACTACAACGACGGCTTTAGGGTGGTGGTTCCAGCCTGACTTTGCGGCGGGCGGAGCGGCGTCTTTGGTGGGAGCGGCTCGCCCGCTCGTTGCGTAGTTGAGACTCCATCAGCCATAGCAGCAACTCCTCCGGCCCGAACCGCTCCCGGGGCAGCATCTCACGCACCACCCGGTACACCTGAGGACGGGTGATCCGGGGCATCTTTTTCCCCCCATTCCTGCTGCAAGCTCAGCAGGAACGCTCCGCCCAGCAGGCACATGGCTGTGTGGTGATGCCAGCCAGCCCAACTCCGGGTCTCGTATTCGTCCAGCCCCACGTCGCCCTTTTCAGTCTCGAACTCCGTCTCGATGTACCACCTGGAACCTCCCACGTATGCCAGAGTCTCCAAAGTTGTGTTCTCGGGAGCGTTGGACAGGTAGTAGCGGGGTTCGCTGCCGTCCAAGTTCCGGCGGTAGACAGCCCACATCTCCTCGCCGGGCTTGCCCTTCTTGGTAGCCCGCACCCGCTGAGCGCTGAACATATAGGTTCTCGGCCCCTGGGATCCCTGGGCCACCGTTATCTCCCGCCAATCCTCAGAAGGCAACTCATCACTGCGCTGCTCCATGGTCCGGCGGGTCCGGCGGGTCCGGCGCTGCCCGTCCCTCAGCTTGGGTTTGCCAGGGCGCCCGAACCCCGGATATTCCGGACTTGTCCACTCAGGCTCCAAGGGCCAGACCGGAGTGCTGCCGGGAACGTCCAGCACGTAGCGCATCCCCAAGGCTGCCAGACCATCCCGGAAGGGCGGCGACATCCCGAAGGCGTCGTCTCCGGCAACCCACCCGGCTCTGAGGTGGCCCAGTTGCAAGGCCCGCTCCAGCATCTCCAAGGCCAACTCCGTCTTCGAGCGGTACTGACGCCTCCCCTCCGGCACACCCGCCGCCGCACAACGGCCCGGATCCGAAGTCCAACTCTTGGGCAGATACAGCCGTTTGTCCACCAGCGCCCGGCCCAGCGGGCTGACGTAGGCCAGGAACATCCCGGCCTGGCAGTTGGCTACCTTGCCCAGCCTGCCGCAGTACTGCCGGGCAACTCCTGCCGATTTCCGGCCCTGCTTGGGGAAGTCGCTGCCGTCGAACACCCACACGGCCTCGGGATGCCCCAGTCTGGGGGCTAGGTATTCCTGCAACCGCCCTGTGACTGTGTCATCGGACCACCGGGCTTCGGTGAGAAAGCGCTGCATCGCACGGGCGGAGACGCCCACCGATTCGGAGAGATTCTCGGCGTTGCGCCGCTCCTGGGCCTGCACCAGCAGGGCCTGAAGATAGTTCCGGCTGTGCTCCCGCCACTGCTTGCGGCCAAAGGATGCCGCAAAGAAAGCGTGAAATCCCTGGAAACTGTCGTAGACCCGCTTGAAGCTCGCCGCATCCATCACACATACCGCCCACCATCATCTGACCAGCTATCCTACCAGACAACCCGTCGTTGTAGTACTAGGGAGCCGTCCAGTCCATAGGTCCACAGGTGGTAGAAGCACTGGAAAGCCTTGGCATTGCCGCACTCCTGGCGCACCACGGGGGCAGCGCCGTGACGACAGATGTTGTAGAAGCCACGCAGCACCCCTTGCTAGTCCCGCGCCAGGAGTAAGGGAAATCCGGCTACGTTGACGACGCGGAAGTCTCCGGGGTTACGCACCTCGCTCTCATGGCACACGAAGTTCCAAACACGCCCGAAGATGTGGTCTCTCTCGTCGTCGAAAATCCCCTGGTCGGTATAGATGCGGTTGTCGATGTAGTGGGTCTCGGGCAGGTTTGGGCTACCCTCGGTCAGACGCTCGAGAATCGTTGCCATCCCTGTTCTCCTTTCGCTGTCGCATTCCCAAGGAGTTGTCTTTGATTTGACTACATTAGACCACATGCGGCAAGTCTATCTCGTAAATTCGTGCAAATACATCTAATGTATCATCACATGATCGAGTCTATTATCGACTCATTCGATCTTGCATAACGCATCCGGTCCTCACTTCCGTTCGCCGCTCCCGTTCGGTTATGCGGGCCGTCGCTGTAGGAGAGGGCCGAGTACAACTTGGTCGCCGGGTATCGGCCGACGTGTGGAATCAGTTCCGAAGGCTCGCTCTCTTGTTGCCATGGTCTCGTTCGCCAAGGCCGCCGCTGGGACTCGGCAGGGCTACACGGCTGCGGCCCTAGCGGGCCCGGCGTTGTACAAACTGTACCCAGGGCCTAGTATTGAGCTGGGTCGAGGCCAGGTTCCCAGGGCTGCAATTGCCGGGCCCTGCTCACCGCACCCCCCGTTGCCGCCAATAGGCTCAGGAGGTTCCAGGTGTACAAGATCGGCATAGACGTCGGAGGCACCTTCACCGACTTCGTCGTGGTTGGCGAGGGCGGGCAGCCGCGCTTCTTCAAGACGCAGACCACGCCCGACGACCCATCGACAGGCGTGATGAATGGGTTACAGGACGCCGCCGCCGCGCACGGCCTGTCCCTGGACCAGTTACTGGGAGACACGGACTTGGTGATCCACGGGTCGACCGTCGCGACCAACACCCTGGTGGAACGCAAAGGGGCGAGGGTGGGGCTCATCACCACCGACGGCTTCCGCGACCTGCTGGAGATGCGCGAGGGACTGAAGGAGGACCGCTACAACCTGCGGATGACGCCCGTCGAGCTATTGTCGGCCCGTTACCTGCGGGTGGGCGTCCCGGAACGAATACGCGCCAACGGCGTGGTGGAACGCCCCCTGGACGAGGCTGCGCTGGTCGAAAACCTCGAGTACCTGGTGCGGGAGGGAGCCGAGGCTCTGGCAGTCTGCTTCCTGTTCTCATACCTCAACCCCTCTCACGAGCAGCAAGCGTCAGAAATCATACGCAGCCGCTTTCCTGACCTGTACACCTCTCTCTCCCACGAAGTGATTCCCCAGATCAAGGAGTTCGACCGCCTCAGCACGACGGTGATCAACTCCTATGTCGGCCCGGTATTCAGCGGCTATCTCTCGCACCTGGGAGAGCGATTTGAAGCGTACCCGCAGCTGAAAGACGTGCTGATCATGCAGTCCAACGGCGGTGTGGCGCCGATAGCCGACTCCAGCCGCATGGCGGTGCGGGCGATCTTGTCCGGCCCGGCTGGAGGGGTCAGCGCCGCCGCGTACATCGGGCAACTGTTGGAGGAACCCCAAGCGGGTGGGTCGGCAAGAGGCTTAAACAAGATCATTGCCTTCGATATGGGCGGCACCAGCACCGACATTTCGCTGATCGAGAACGGTGTCCCCCACATTACCAACGAGAAGTTCGAGGCAGGATGGAAGATCGCCGCCCCCATGATCGATATCCACACTCTCGGCGCCGGGGGTGGCAGCATCGCCAGGGTGGATGAGGGAGGAATCCTGCACGTCGGCCCGGACAGCGCCGGGGCCGAACCCGGCCCGGCCTGCTACGGGAAGGGCGGAGACAGGCCCACCGTCACCGATGCCAGCCTGGTGCTGGGCTACCTGGATGCGGGCAACTTCCTGGGAGGGAAGGCCAACCTCGATCCAGCGGCCGCCGAGCGGTCTCTGGCTGAGAATGTAGCCGCGCAGCTCAACCTCTCCAATGTAGAGTCGGCATTCGGCGTGTACAAGGTGGTCTGTACCACCATCGCCGAGGGCATCAGGCTGATGTCGGTGCAGCGAGGCGTGGACCCGCGAGAATTCACCATCATGGGATTCGGCGGCGCTTCGGGCCTCCATGCTTCGGAGGTCGCACGGCAGCTGCAGGTGGGGAAGGTCTACATACCGGCGTCGGCACCTGTGCTGTCGGCCTACGGCATGCTGAACACCGACATCAAGTACGATTTCTTCCGCTCGTACCCGGTGAGCCTGGACCGGATGGACCTGAACGAGCTCCGGTCCATCCTGGACGAGCTGGGCACCCAGGGACGGGACAAGCTGGCGGCGCAGGGTGTGGCCGATGAGGCGGTGGAGATCCAGTACTCTGCCGACATGCGGTATCTGGACCAGATTTACGAAGTCACCGTGCCTCTGCCCGACCTGGTTCTTTCGGACTCGGAGTTCATTGCCCGGTTGACCTCCAATTTCCATCGACGATACGAGGAGCTCTACTCCTACAACCAGCAGGACCAGGAGGTGCGGCTGGTCACCCTGCGGACGGCGGCAATTGGCAAGCTGCCCAGGATTGCCCAGCTTGACCGGCCAGGGGGAGAGAACGCTGCAAGCCCTGCTGGCAGCCGCCGGGTCTACATGGGTGAATGGCAAGAGGCAGCAACCTATGCTGCCGATACTCTGCCGTCGGGGGCGGAAATAGCCGGGCCAGCCATCCTGGAGTCGGAATTCACCACCATCCTGGTGTGGCCCGGCGACCACGCCACAGTCGACTCCATGGGCGGAGTCGAACTGCGCGTGAACCTGGAGGACGCCCCCACCCTGACACTCCCCAAGAGGGAGAGGGAACAAGTGAGGGAGGCAGCACCGAGTTCGGCGGGGACAGATGACCGGAATAGCTCTTCGCACGACGATCCCATCACCCTGGCGGTAGTGGAGCACCGGCTGGAGTCCATCGCCCAGGAAATGACCGAGGCGATGCTGCGCACGGCCATGTCCCAGATCCTCAACTCCAGCCGCGACTTCTCCACCGCGATCCTCGACGGCGAGTGCCAGCTGGTCGCCCAAGGCGAGGGCATCCCGGTGCACATCAGCGCGCTACCCGTGGCGGGCGCTGCAGTCCGGGACTACTTCGGCGACGAGATCTCCGACGGAGACCTGTTCATCCTGAACGACCCCTACTTCGGGGGCAGCCACCTGCCCGACATCACCATCATCCGGCCCGTGTTTCACGAAGGGCGGCTGCTGTTCTACGGGGTGAACCGGGCGCACCACAGCGACGTTGGAGGAGGTACTCACGGGGGATACAACCCCGGCGCCAATGAAATTTACCAGGAGGGCATCCGCATACCCCCGCTGAAGCTTTATGACAAGGGCGTCCCACGCAACGATCTGCTTCAGATGCTGTCGGCTAATGTCCGGCAACCCGAGAATTTCCTGGGCGACCTCAACGCGCAGATCGGCTCGGTGATGCTGGCCGCTCAGCGGATCGAATCCCTGCTCGAAGACTACGGCCCCGACCGCCTGATGTCGGTGGTGTTCGAGATCCTGGCCGCCACCGAACGGCAGGTGCGCCAGTTCATCTCCGGGTGGCCCGACGGCGTGTACCACGGGGAGTCGTTCGTGGACGACGACGGATTCGACAGCAAGCTGGTGCCAATCCGGGCGAAGGTCACCATCGCCGGCGACTCCATGACTATCGACCTCAGCGAGTCCAGCCCCCAGGTCGAGGGGTTCATCAACAGCGCCTATGCCAACACCCGGTCGCTGGCCCACGCCGCGATCATGTACCTCGCGCCCATGGACGTGGCCCGGAACGAGGGTTCCATGCGGCCCGTCCAGATCGTCGCGCCCCGTGGACTCGTCGTCAACGCCAACCCTCCGGCGCCGGTGTGCATGAGCACCAACCACTGCGCCGAAGAGGTGGTGGAGGCGGTGTTCAAGGCACTGGCGCCCGCCATACCCGCTGCGGTCTCTGCGGGATTTTCCCGCCGCTTGCGGTATGCCATCACCGGCCACGACCCGAGGACCGGTCGCACATTCATCTGGCACTTCTTCCTGGCCAGGGGCGGCGGTGGAGCCTCGCGCGGCGTCGACGGGTGGTCAAATGTCGGTGAGGTCAACGTCGCTGGGGGAATTCGGTCGCCCAGCATAGAGGTTACGGAGGAGCGGTTCCCGTTCTTCATCGAGCGCCATGAGCTGCGGCCTGATTCAGGAGGACTCGGCGCGTGGCGCGGCGGACTGGGGGCCGTGTGCGACCTGGTCTACGAGGGAGAGGGCCCCGCCCTGCTCAACACCGCGGGCGACGGCGTGGTCGTGCCGCCCTTTGGCCTGTTCGGCGCCGACGACGGCCTGCCCCACCATTACACCATCGTCTCCAACGGTTCGGAGCGGGTGCTGCGGTCGAAGGAGGTGGGTGTCGTCGTCAATCCCGGCGACCACATCGTCTGCCTTTCCTCCGGCGGCGGTGGTTACGGCCAACCGCAAGACCGGGACGAGGACGCGGCTACCTGGGACCTGAAGAACGGCTATGTGACCGGGTAAGTGAGCCAAAGCCGAATAAGAAACTATCTCGAAAGGAGTTGGCACAGGCATCAGCCACCAAGCGACGGTTTGCTCAGTGGATTTCCGCTGTCGTGGGAATGACGGGTTTGGTGCCAAGGCAAGTCCCGAGATAGCTTTGCAGGCTTACTCGGGCCGGACCAATGCCGACAGCCGCCCATCCTGAACGTCCACCTGGAGTGCCCTCATGCGAACCTGAGGCTGGTTTACGCATACCCCATCATTCTTGTCAAACTGCCATCCGTGGCCGTCGCAGGTGAACACATCCTCCCCCTCGTCCTGCACCTCTCCACTTTGATGGGGGCAGATCACAGACAGCAATTTGTAGCCATCGCTACCCTTGACCAAGAAGAACTTGGCGTCGCCCACCTCCACCGCCATCGGGAGACTTGGGAGCGACGACTCCTCTCCCAGGTCCACTTTGATTCTCCTGGGCCGGCCCATGGCATTGAGTGGTCTGGAGCCCATAACTTCACAATCCTGTAGTGGTGGGTGATAGTGAGATTGGATGCGGCAAACTTAACGATGGTTTGCAACTTTACCGAGTGACGATGACCCGGACAATAACGCGCTCCCCGCCGGCCCGGCGCCAGTGTCCGACCCGTCGGGCATTTCCTCGATTATCTCCATCGTCCGCACGCTGACGGTGCAGACCGTTGTAAAAAAGGTTGACTTTAGTTACAAGAACGAAGTCAGCCATTCCTGAAAACGCGATCCATGCCGCGCCGCCGTCCCAACAGTGCAAGACGGCTCCGCCCGGGGCTCTCACCCGGGAACACTGAGCTGATCCCCGCTCAAGCCACCCCGCGAGCACAAGCCCGCATGGTAGCCTGAACCGGATTGGGTCCACGTCTCCGCTTCCCCAGCCGATGTTGCGCTGCAAGCGCCGGTCTCAACTGTCCCAAGACCGCACCCCAGTACGTCCATACGTGCTTCACTCGCTTCCTCACGGGTACGAAGAAGGCGACATGAACGCCATTGCCAACAGGACAAACCCGCCAGCGCGGAATGCGCTCCGAACAGCCAAGCAAACGCCGGGCCAGCACCAAGGCCGCTGCCTGATGGACGCTGAGCCCGTAACGCTCCATGAACTTCACCCGGCCGATTACCGAACTGTAAGCCGGATTGACCTGATACACTTCCACTCCCTGCCGGTAGCCACGGGACAGGAAGCAGGCTTTGACCTTGCCGTAACTGAAACTCGATAACATCCGGCTGTACTTGTGCGATTGACCTTCCAAGACTGCCTTCTTCTGCCTGAAGTCCAGCCTCTCGATGATGATGGGCTTCCCGACCTCTCCGGCATAGCCAACAACCTTGGCCACAGCGTCTCCGATGATCGCCTCAGCCTGATGTCGGGTCTTGCCATAGGTGAACAGCGCCACGCTGAAAGCGTGGACGTAATTGCCGAAACGGTCGGTCTCACACACTGCCAAATGATCGGCGTTCAGATCCACACCGATGACGCCTCTGCCCTGGTCCGTAACCACTGCAACGTCCATCATCTTGGTGGTGGCGAACACCCGCCAGCCCTTCCCATCCCGCTTGAACCGGTAGCTGATGGCTTGGCCCAGTTCCGTACCCCGAGCCGCCTTATCGCCATGCTCGCGACGATGCCGCGCGAATTCGCCGTTGCTGTCCAAGGCAGCCAGGATCTGTTCGTGGCCATAGGCGAACGCACACCCTCGATGACCAGATACTTACCGTGCTGCTCCGCCAAGCAGTCGGGCATCCGCAGCCGCAGGGTCAACGTGCCATCATTGGCAACCCTGGCCACACACAGCTGGCAACCCGCCGTCTCATCACGACTACCCAACACGAGGAACTCGTCGTTGCGAGCATCCCGCCAGTCCCTGAGCCAATCCTCATGGCTGCTGTATCCATTGGACTCCAGATCGTTCTGCTTGCGCCAGAGCCTCTTCGACCCGAAACACAGCCGTACCCGTCCTGCCGCCACGTCGGCCTCCAGCGCCAATAGCCGGCGCTTCAGATTGGCCAGCCTCCGTCGCTTCTGGTGTGCCTGATCCAGCCGGCCACGCTGCCCGGCAGTGGCAATCTGCGACTCCGCCCGGGCAATGCGCCGCCGCAGGCCATCCGCCCGCAGTTTCTGTTGCTCCCGAACTGACGAAACCTTTCCGTCCAACGCCACCCGCATCGCGTTAAAAAACCGCGCCGGTATCTTGTACCGCTCTATGTACGCGCTCTTCAGCGACGCCGTGGACTCACCCGCCACCATCCTGGCAAACAGTTTCCGCTCCACCTTGCCGTAAAGGTCCGCGTAGGCCGACAACGCCGCGTCGCCGACAGCACGACACGTCCCAACATACTCGCAAACCCGGGTCTGGTACGTCGCAATCATCATGCTTCCCGTGCTGCCGCCAATGCCCGTTCGGCCCGACGCCGCGCCGAACGACGCCCGTACAACCGGGCGCAGAGCGACGTCATAACCTCGGTCACGTCCCGGACCAGATCATCCTCCAACTCGTTGTCTTCCATCACCAGAATTCGCGCACCACGCCCGGCCAACGCCGCCTCCACGTACTCAAACCCGAAACGGCACAAGCGCCCCCGGTGCTCCACCACCATACTCACGGTGTGGTCCGCCACCAGTTGGCGCAGCCGACGACGGTTGCCATTCAGCCCTGACCCAATCTCCTTGACGACCTCGTCCGGCCGAAAACCTTGCTCCGTCACCCACTCAACCACCCGCCCTACCTGGCGGTCCAAGTCGTCTTTCTGGTCAGCAGATGACACCCGTGCATACACCACGCATCGACCGCCGCTCTCTGGTGGCACTACCACGTAGTAACGCCCGTTGGGCAGTCGTTCGACTTGGAGTTCGGGTGGCAACTTGCCTGTGTGATGTAAGCGCGAAGTCGTAGCCTTGTCGAACCCGTAAAGGCGACCCCAAGCAGTCAGACTGATGCGTCTACTAACAACATCCATAATTGACTGGTATATACTATATATTTAACTGTTGACAGCCCTTCTAGCCCCCGGAAATCCGGCGCCGACCTTTCCCTCAATTTGGGCGCCAGCTTCAGCTTGGTGAAACCAAGGGACTGGAGCACTGGGAACCAGAGGCTTTTCTATTGCTGGTTGAAGCCAGGTTGCGAATCCATAGCGATGTCAGATGGTTCCGCCATTAGTTTCCATTACTTGACGGTTTGCGAGAATATTGACGATTTCTATTGACACCCATGTTGGAGGATGCTGCAATCCGCAAGTTTGCTAAAACAAGCGATTTCTCGACAAAGGATGCAGGCAACGCCGGTAAGAACCGCCCCTTTTTCTTTGATCACTTCGTTAATCCGTCTGCTTGACCTTTCCGGCGTCTACGGAGGAGCGCAACCCTGCACCGACCCGAACAAGCCAATGAATTCTCCCGCTCCGTCTCAAAAAGCCTCCCACATATAACGCATTCCTTGTAAATGGTCTTGATGACCGGAATTGGGTCCTTTGCTATTACCATGTGACGGTACAATAGCTCGCTCATTACTTCGCTCAGGTAGTACCCCTCCAGGATACTGCGTGACCTCAGCCATCGCCACAAGTCTCTATCAACGCCTCTCACAGACCGTTCATTGTCATGTACAGCCTCGTAGGTAGAAGTCAGTTCAAGTCTAAGGTTATTTTCCTCTACCGCTTGCTTGTAATTTTCAATTAACTCATTGAAAAGTTCCCCCGTAGCCCTGTTTTCCAGAGCAACACGGGCTTTCACCCATCTCCACAACGCAGGGTTGATACCCTTGATCGTACGAATGGAGTGATAGTTACGTTTGTGTGGTCTGGGATCAGCCATTGCTGGGTTAATTCATTCCTACCAAAAATGGGGTGGCCCATTGAGGCCACCCCATCCGTGGGATCCGGCGTGCTAGCCAGCGAAATGCATTAGGTATTACGACGCGCGATACTGGTCCAGCTTGAATCCAAGCGTTTACTTGAGTCCAGGCTGGGGTTCTACTGGCTGGTTCAGCCTGCGGCTTGGCGACCGGCGATGAAGGCGCCGCCAGCTGCCAGCACGCCGACGATGGCGATGATCAGGGCCACTATGGCCAACACTCCGCCGCCGCCGGACTCACCCTGGGCGCCGGCCGGACCGGCTGCGCCGTCGTTACCGACCGCACCCTGGGGGCCGGGATCACCCTTGCTGCCGTCTTGGCCGTCGCTGCCGTCGCTACCGTCGGAACCCGCGGAACCCGCGGCACCGGCGTCGCCCTTGGCGCCAGCGTCGCCCTTGGCGCCAGCGGAACCCGCGGCACCGGCGTCGCCCTTGGCGCCCTTGGCGCCCTGGGCGCCGTCCTCGCCGTCCTCGCCGTCCTCGGGGGCCGACATGCTGCTCATGGCCTCGACGATTGCTGCGTCAAGGGCCGGGCCAACCGCGCTGTTGACCGCAGAGGGGACCGCGCTGTTCACGGCAGCTCGCACCGCCGTGTTGATCTGGTCCTGCATCATCTGCTCGGCCGTCTTGGTCGGGGCCTTGGTGACGCCGGGCATGGCCGTCGGCTGCGCCATCATGCCCTCACCGGCCTCCAGCATGATCGGCATGGCGGGCGTTCCGATCATGACCTCCATGTTCGACATGGCCTCGTATTCCATGGCCTCGTCGCCCTCGCCCATCTTGAGCATGAAGGAGACCATCGCTCCCTCTTCGCCCTCGATGTCCAACGCCATGAACATGCCGCCCATGCCAACCGTGTCCATGCCGACTTCCATGTCGCCGACCATGGCCACGACCATCGTGCCTTCAGCGGCCTTCTCGCCGTCGATCATCGCCGTGCCGACCACCCGGAAAGGCGGAGCCGGCGGCTGCTGGGCCAGCACCACCGTCAGCGGCAGAGAGGCCAGCAGAGCGACGACGCTCAGCAGAGCCACTATCTTGGTTTTGGTCATCCCTTCCTCCTTGTTTCGCTACACGCTCTCGGCCGGGCGCAACGCCCGGCCCGGCGCTGGTGGGCAGCCGCCCCCCGAAGCCCGGGGACGGCTGCCTTTGGGTTCCGGTTATACCGTACCGCTGGGGTGAGGCCCTACTCTATGGCTATCGGGTTGCTGCCGACGTAGAGGGTCTCGCCTTGGAAGGTATCCTGGGCAGACATGATGATGTCCAAAATCTGCCCGCTGGACACCTCGGTCAGAGTGTTGAACGGGGCGAACTCAGGAGCCGGGTCGTAGAAGCTCCACTCCTGGGTCTCCCGTTCCAGGAACCAGACCCGAGACAGCGATCCGTTGTCGATCAGGCTGGCGAACACGTCCGCCGGGTCGCTGGGGGCCGCTGTGGTCACGATTTCCAGGAATGTGGTGATGGTGGTCTGGGCCACCCTGGCCGATACGGTCTGGTTGCCCAGCTCGAGTCCCGGCACCAGCACAGTGGACTCGAAGTCACCGTCGATGGATGTGGCGGGGGCCGGCACCGGCCGGACGTCAACGCCGCCTATCTCCATCACCGCCACGGTGGCGAAGGCCGGGAAGTTCATACCGGAAAGGGTGATAGTCTCGCCGGATGCTATCTGCGAGGAGCTCAGCGTCACCACGGCTCCGGGAGTCTCATGGGTGGCCTCGGCCGTTACGCCAGCGTAGACGCCCACCGAGGTGGCCTCCACGTCATGCTCCGTGCCGATCCTGGCGTAGCTGGGCACAACGAAGTTGATGTTGACTGCGCCGGAGGCGTCGGCGGAACCGGCGGCAACGGTCACGAAGGCATCGTTGTTGTCGTACTTCACCTGTACCAGGTCGCCCGACGGGAACCCGCTACCGGTGACGTTCACCGTGGTGCCGCGCCGGCTCTCGGCCGGGCTGAGGGTGATGCTGGGCTCGGGTATCTCAATCGACCCTTCGGCCACCCGGCCGGAACCGGTGGCTGACACCGAGACCTTCTTCGTCCCGTCGCCAATCGCATCGTCCCCATTGTTGGTCGTTGGGCTGGGGACGTCGATGGTGATTACGACGTCCCCGGCAGAGGACGCCTCGGCATCAACGGCTACTTCAATGCCGCCGACAGTGACTTTCTCGATTACGTCCCCGTCTACGAAGCCGCTGCCCTGGATGGTGATCTGCTGGCCGGGCACAACCGTGGCCGGCTGGACGCTCAGGCTCAGCACTCCGATCGTCAAAGAGGCGGTCGCAGACACTTCACCTTGAGTAACCTTCACCGTCTGGGTTCCGCGATTAGCATTGCTGTCCACGCGGAGAGAGAATTCTCGCTTACCAGTGTCATCAATGGTTGGGTATGGCTGCGGTTCACCGTCGGCATCTCTAAAGACATATGACTCGCCGCCGAGTTCAACTTCGGTAATCTGACCTTCGGGCCAGTCTGACAGTTTGACAGTTACCGACTTGGAGACGGAAGTCTCTGTGGGGTCGACTTCGACCTTCGGAGTAATTTCGAAAGCGGCCCCGTCTGGATCAGTCTGCCAGTTTCCATCGGCGTCCCTGGCGGTGATCGCGTTGTTGTCGCCCTTTAAAAACTTGGCCGAGGTCGTGTCGATCTCATAGGTGCCAAGGTTATCGGCGATGGTTACTTCGCCGAGCTTCTCGCCATTCAGGTTGATCGTGGCGGTCCCGTTGGCGAACCCCTTGAAGGTCGCGGTGGACGCGGTGCCGCGGGTGCCGTCCTTCTTGCTCAGGGTGATCACCCGGTTGATTGTAACCTCGGCTTCCTTCTTAGCGCCGTCGGGGGCATTTTCCTGCCACTTGATGGTCTTATTCCCGCCAGCCGCCGGGTTCGTGATCCCTGCGGACTGCTTGATCCTGACGGAGTAGTCACCCATGACATCAAGCGTCTGTGGGTCTCCATTGGCTCTGACATTCGGCACGGTCAGGGTGACCTTGCTGCCGCTCACCACCACATTGTTGGGGGTGCCAGTGAAACCGTCGCTGGAAATGTCGATCGCGGAATCAGCGATGGTGCTGGGGAGGCCAAAGCCCGTGTCCTTGAAGTCCACCGTGATGTCCTGGTTGGGCCGAATGGCTACTGCAGCACTAGCACTGCTCTCGATGGTGATCTGGACCGCAGCGCTGGGGGTCTGTGAACTCAGTTTGATGGTCCCATCGGCCTCACCGTCACCGTCATCCCCGTTGGTAGTAGCCGCAGCCACGGTGACCGTGGGGTCGCCGCCGATGGCTTCGGAGTTGCCCCCGGATGCGAATGTACCGATGAAGGTGGGGGATTCACCCGGTGTCATGGGAGCTCTAACCGTGTAGCTAACGCTCGACGACACCCCAGGTGCGAAAGTGATGTATGTCACTCGGGAATTCCCCAGTTGCGTGAAATCCCCAGCAGAGATCAGGGTGTAGCCCGAGGGGTAGATTTCGTTAACTACCCCGCCTTCTGGGTAATTGGCCAGTGTGATGGTGACCGTTATTGTGCCCCCGGGTGCCACCGGGTCCGGGTCAAAGCTCCTGGTAGCGCTGTGAGTATCCGCTTGGACCACGGAGAAGACACCCATCGCAAAGAGGGTGGCCAGCAACGTGGCTAGCAAGGCCAGGGCGATGCCTGTCTGCTTGCCGAGTTGTGCTTTCATATTCGTTAATTCTCCTTGATGAACCTCTTGAGGGAGCTGGACATTGAACTCTTCGCCCTTTGGCGGAAAACTCATTCACATAAGCCTCGTCCTTCTTCTGTCCCAATGCGGGGAGCCCTGAGGCAACTAACAATTCGTGATTGCTGTGGGGCGCCGGGAAACACCCCGGCGCCCCACGATGGGCTGTGTTACCCGTTGATGTAAGCAGCAATGACTTCGCTCAACTCAACCGGGTCGAGCTCGCCACTCAGATAGTCACTGATCGCGACGGACAACTCGGTTGGGCTGATCCCTGGTGTGTTGTCGGTGTCGTACGTTTGCACTGGGCCTAAGCTGTCCATGCTGACGACGGCAGTTTCGCTGGTGGCCATGGCACTCTTGCCGGTGCCGTGGACGTCGTCGTAAGTCGCCGTGGCTCGCAGGTACATGTCCTCGTCGACCTCCACCGGGGTGTAGCTGGCCGAGGTTGCGCCGTCTATGTTGGTGAAGGTCCCGTCCATAGCGTCGGCGCTGGCCCACTGCCAGGTGGTCCCGCCTACGTCGCTGTCATCGTCAGACAGGATGGCGGTCACCTCCGTGCCAACCACCGGGGACGTAGGCGACAGGGCTACCGTTCCGGGGTCGTCGTCGTCGGTGACCGTAACCATAACGTTCTGGGTATCGGTGTAGGTGCCGTCGGTGGCTTTCACGGTGACTTCGTAAACGTTATCACCGTCAGCGTCCGCCGGGGCCTCGTAGTCAGGGGAAGTTCGGAACTTGAGCATGACGCTCGCGCCGGATCCCTCGACCATGAAGTCGCCCCTGTCGTCGCCTTCCAGCGACCACCTGGCGGAAGCCGCGTCTGGGCCGGTGGCTGTGTAGGTGCCAACGGCGTCCGTGCCTTTCTCCGGGAGGCTCGAGCTACTGGGCCCGGATACGAACAGGCCAGCCTGCAAGATCTCTGGCGCTTCGTCCGCGTCGTCGACCCTGACCCGAACCATCCGGTCCGTGTTCAGCGAGCCGTCCGAGGCCCGCACTGTCACCTCGTACAGGTTGTCCTCGTTCGCGTCACTTGGATCCTCGAAGTCGGGGGCCGTCTTGAAGGAGAGAGCCCGATCTGCGTTGAGGCTAAACAGGTCCCCATCGGCTCCCATAAGCGTCAGGGCAACCAACTGATCCTCCGGGTCCTCCGCCGTGTAGATATTCGCGGTGTCACTGTCGGCTCTTACTACCTCAGTGCCTTCGTCGACAAACACCGCCTGGTCCCCGTCAGTGAAATTCGGCGGCTCGTCCACGTTCTCAATCGCGATGTTCACGGTCGCCGTAGAGTCTGCGCCAGCGGAGTCCGTGGCCGTTACGGTGACTACGCATGCGTTCGCTGTCGTGCATTGATCGGCCTCGGTCGTAACCGTCTCCTCGTAGTCCAGAGCCCCCGAGGTCGTTATCTGCCCGCTTTTCTGGTCGATCCGGAATATTCCGTTATCGTTGTTGTTGGCGGGTTCGCCCAGCGCGTAGTTCAGCACGTCCCCGTCGGCGTCCGTGGCTGTCACCGGGTCGCCGACTACCATGCCGCCACTCCTGCTCTCGTTCACCTCCCTGGTTACGGTGGCCGCGTCGAACTCTGGCAAGGAGTTCTGCTGTTCCTTCGTAGCCTGCACCGGGTAGTCGGACGCCAGAGACGCTTTGTATATCTCAGAGTTTTCAGTGGAAACCTGGTAGGACGCCTGCACGTGAATATAACTACCCACGTCGTTGTTGCCCGCCGTGTCCTTAACAGTGTAGGTTTCGTTGGTTTCGCCGTCGATGGACGTCCCCAGCGAGGTCCTGTTCGACGACCTATACCACTGCCACTGGATGTTTGTCACGGCCTTAGTGGTGCCAACCACGTCGCCATCCATCACGCGGGCAGACAGCAAGGCTCCGGGCTGGAACTGCATTATCGGTCGATTGCCATTGACCTCAGTTACAACGAGGCCGCCAGCGCCGTCGGGGTCGATGGTCCAGGTAACCATCCCACGCTCGTCCACGTTGGTGACATTAACGGTTACCTTCCTGTAGCCCATCACGGCCCCGGTCACGGCATCGTTGGCCTGCGCCACCACCTTGTAGGTGTTGGTGTTGGTTTCGCTTGCCTCCCCCGTGCCCCTGGGTGCCTCGAAGTCGGGCGCGGCATCGGCGGTCCCCCCGATGCTGAACCTAAGCACGCCGTCCATGAGCGTGAAATGCTCGGCGTCGGCGGCGTCGGTTTCGACAATGTCGTCGGCATCGGTTGTAACAGTGTTGAAGTTGGCATCTATGGGGAATGACGCATCATCGGCTACCACCCCCCAGGAGTAGATCGCCATGCCCTCAGGGTCGGTGGCCTCGAAGGTTGCCACCGGGTCGGTGCCGTTCTCGGCATAGCTGATGGTGGAGTGGCCCGTGACTGTTGGCCCCTCATTCACATCGTTGACCCTGATCCACACCATCCGATCTGTGTACAGCGACCCGGCCGTGGCCCGTACTGTCACTTGGTACAGGTTGTCCCCGTTCGAGTCACTTGGGTTCTCGAAGTCGGGAGCCGTCTTGAAGGAGAGAACCTCATTTTCGTCGAGGCCGAACAGGGCCCCGTCCGTTCCTCTCAGCGTCAGGGCGACCAACTGTCCCTCCGGATCCGTCGCCCTGTAGGTGACGTTGGCGGGGGTACCATCCAGTGCGGTCAGATTCTCATTGCGCATTATTGCTGTCCGCCCGATTGCGGAATCTGCCGATGAGAACACCGGCTTCTCGTCCACGTCCTTGAGCGTGATAGTCACGGTTACGTCGTCGGGATCATTAGCGCCGGTTCCACCAGTGGCGGCGCCGGCGGAGTCCGTGGCCCTGACGGTGACTACGCACTCGCCATCAGTCCCGCAATCAATGTCGTTCGTGAACTCAGCCTGTTCGTAATTCAGAGCGACCGCCGTTTTTATCTGGCCGGTTTTCTGGTCAATCCGGAAATTTGCCTGATCGGCGCCGCTCGAAAGCATGTAATTCAGCACGTCCCTGTCTGCGTCCGTAGCCGTCACCGGGGCGCCGACTGCCATGCCGCCACTCCTGCTCTCGTTCACCTCCCTGGTTACGGTGGCCGCGTCGAACTCCGGCAAGGAGTTCTGCTGTTCCTTCGTAGCCTGCACCGGGTAGTCGGACGCCAGAGACGCGGACTCTTGGGCTTTTCCGGTAACCTGGTAAGTTGCCTTCACGTGAATATACTTGCCCACGTCGTTGTTGCCCGCTGTGTCTTTCACGGTGTACGAGGCGGCAGTCTCGCCGTCGATGAGCTCCCCCAGCGAGGTCTTGCTCGACGACCTGTACCACTGCCATAAGATGGTTGCAGGGGGCACGATCTTATCGTTCCCACTGCCACTCCTGTCGCCATCCCTCACGCTGGCAGTCAGCAAGGCTCCAGGCTGGAACTGCAAAATCGGCATTCCGCCATTGACGGCTTCCGCTGTAAGCGTACCGGCCCCGTCGGGGTCAACGGTCCAGGTCAGCGTCCCAGCCTCGTCCACGTTGGTGACATTGACGATGACCTTCCTGTAGCCCGACATGCCCTCGGTGGCGGCGTCTGCGGCCAACGCCACCACCCTGTAGGTGTTGGATGTCGCATCCTCTCCGCTGGGCGCCTCGAAGTCAGGCGAGGCCGAGAACCTGAGCACGCCGTCCGTGAGCGTGAAATGACCGGCGCCGTCAGCGATGTCGGCCGTTTCTACACCATCGATGTTGGCGTTCTCTGCCAAGGACCACGTGATCGGCATACCTTCAGGGTCGGTGGCTTCGAAAGTTGCCACCGGGTCGGTGCCGCCCTCGGGATAGCTGATGGTGGAGTCCTGTTGTGCGCGAACACCGCTCGCCATCAACAGGACCGCCAATACCACAGCCAACGCGGCAAGAATAATCCATCTGCCTATCTGGCTTCCAAGAATTGTTCTTTGATTCACGATTACCTCTTCGTCGTAACAGTATTCGAAACCTATTCCCTGGGCCGCTCAGCAAGCAAACTGCGGAGGTGGAGCCACGCAAGCCCGCTTTACCGCAGTACCACTCTGCCTCTCGGCTTGTTCGCTTCGTCGGATCCCGACTATGGCGGGAGCTTGTTTTACATCGGCAATGTCCTCCTGCGTGGCAGGGAATGGTCCTGTGCCGATAGATTACCGGCAGAGTAAACAAATGTCTATTACAAAAGCATTACCGGCCACAGGCCAGTATTGCTCATAAGCTATGGCTGTTCAGTATTCCGGCGGACGGGTTTTGGGGAATTTCACCGCAACCCGCGATCTTGCAAGTGATTTGCCGTTTGATCAGTGACCAGATTGCGACCTGAGCTGGTTTGGAGCCGTTATGCCAATGGTAGTCGTTCCATTCCTTCCGCCTGACGGCATAGTCCATAGCGGGTATGAACAGGTCCTACAATTGCGATCCCTCCCAAGCCCACCGCCAACCCTGGCCGAAGGTGAGGCGGACGTTGACCGTCCCGGTGTCCATGCCGTCAGGGTAACCGCCCGGCGGGTCGTACTTGTACTTGCGCATCACCCTCCAGCGCCACTGACGCTCACCACCGCCGCCCGCAACACGCCAGCGCGGCAACGCTGACCTCGACCCCAGCTGATCGGTAGCCTCCTTGACCAATTCCCCGTCCACGGAAACCCACAGTGGCACCATCCGGGACGACACATACCCTCTGCGATAAACCTCGTGCCTCCGCCGGATACGGGCCGCATTGCGTTGATGCGCCTGTGCTTGGCCCAGAAATTGTCCCGCTGGTTGTCGGCAAAGACCAGGGTGAGCCTGCTCTCCCGCCGGTCGAAGTACAAGGGATGGACAGCCCACTCCTCGCCAGGGGCCAGCGAGCGCACAATCTCCCCCTTTACGATGTCGTTATCGTCGCCCAAATGTCGAGGATGTATCGGGAAGATCACTCCGGATTCCTTTGCACTTGTGGGGTATTGTTGCGAAAAATCCAGCAACGTGACAAAGCCCCGGCGTCGGGTTGCCTCCCGACGCCGCAAACAGCGCAAACCTGTGAGATAAGTCTACGCTACTGTATCGAATCATACCACGGCCCGCACTTTCGTCTTCAAGGCGTCCCTCTCCACGCATGGCCACCGGCGGCTGAACTACGTACTCCGCAAGGCCGCCAGTCTACTATAATGCCGCGCTGGACGTGCGCGCAGGCCGCAGTGCCATCCGCCAGGTTGATCGGGCTTTTCAGTCGTTCTTTCGCCGCGTCAAGGCGGGTGAGAAGCCTGGGCACTCGAGATTCAAGGCCGGACGCCGGTTTCGCACCTTGGAACTGTCCGCATCTGGCCGCAACTGGCTGGCCGTCAAGGGCGACCGGGCCACGGTCCGCGTCAAAGGACTGCCCGCGTTGCGCCTGAATCTCCATCGCAGCTTTCCCGAAGACCAACCGCAGGAAGTCCGAATCACCCGCAAGGCGCGGGGCGTCTACGTCGGGCTTGTGTGGGGCCAAGACTTGCGGCCCGTTCGTGGCGGGTAGCCCGCCAACCCCGTGGGCATAGACGTGGGCGTGTCGCGCCGCGTGGCCCTTTCCGATGGAACGATGCTGCCAGGCGTCGAGCTTGACCGCCGCTGCCTTGTCCGGTTCCAACGCCGACTGTCCAGGGCGAGGCGCGGCTCCAAAGGGCGGGAACGCAAACGGCCAGCCGTGGCCCGCGAGTGGCAACGGCTGGCCGACAGGGAGCGGGGCATCACGCATGGTTATCTGCCTCCATCGTGAAAGGCTATGGGCTTGTCGCGGTCGAGGGACTGCCCATCGGCAACATGACCCGGTCGGCAGCTGGCATGGTCGAGGAACCCAGTAAGAACCTCGCCGCCAAGTCCGGGCTGAACCGGCATATCCTGGAGCAGGGATGGGGCAGGATGTACGCGCAAGGCCGCGAGTGCCGGTATTCCCCTCGGGCGCGTAGACCCGGCTCATACATCCCAAGCCTGGGCCAACTGCGGGGCGATAGACCCCAATTCCCGGAATGGAACGGCCTACCATTGCCGACATTGCGGTTGTACGGCGGATGGCGACGTGAACCCCGGCGCAAGATGTCCTGCGCCGGGGGTTGGACGCCCTCGGGCTGGATGGTTCTTAGCCAGCGCGTGCCGCAGGAGGTTATCAACCGCGCCTGTTGGGGCCGGTGCACACTTGAATTTGCAGTCGCGGTACCCCGCGAAATGCAACAGAACCCCAGCCACTGCATCAGGTCTCGCTTCACTATTTCGTAATCGTCGCCCAAGTAGCGAGGGTGCATGTCGGATTTTCCGTCGGGGTTATCGCCAAAGTTGGCGGCCAACATTTGAACCAGTGGTGAGGCACCAGGCCAAGTCGCCGGAAATCCCGGCAAATAAACCGAATGCCACAACCCCCACAAAACTCTGGTTGGTTGTCGAGATCACCGTCAGCAATGCGAACATGATGAATGAAATCAAGAATATGACCACCCCGATCCGACCCAGGTACTCCTAAACCAAAGCCAAGGTGAAATGCGCAGAAGCTTGAGATAGAGTTGTGGAAGACTGTGCTTGCCTGTTCTGCAATGAAAGAGGGGATGGTGATGGGTGTGAGGGATATGGAGCGGTTCTTGGAACAATGGCAGATGGATGCCAGGGATTTGCGTCGGCGAATGATTTCGGAAAGTGTCACCTTCTTACTCGCATGAGCGATATTGTGCAAAGTTTGGCAATACGGCAGGAGTGATTGTGCACAATCACGGGTCTGCTTGGGCTGGGGTGCAATATCCTTTGGGCTGCGGAGCGGCCTACTCCAGTTGCACAGCTTTCCCAATCGGCTTGGCTGGCGATGGCGTTCTTGGTCGCGTCTGCGGGAGCCTTCCAGAAGGTTGTGGCCCTACGGGGAATCTCTTCATCCGGGCTGGTGATTCTCAGTTTTCCTGAGAGGTTCGGTGGTCCTGTGCTGGGAACCTTCTTGGCGTGAACGAGGCGAATGTGACTGCCCGTTCTTTCGCTTGCGCTGCGGCATCGCGGGCAATGGCTTCGCCAATGACCGCGGCGTGGGTTACGACGCCGGTGGCGCGCTGCAGCAATTCAGCTCTGTCCTTTGCGCGGTCGACGTCGTCTTTGACTATGGTGATGGACGCCTCGACCAGCAGGTAGACATCGGTTCCATCGGGGCCTTTGCCCGCAATGACGGCGTCCGCTTGTTCCACGGAAGCGGCGTCGTCTTCGGTGAAATTGCGGGAGGCGTCTTCGGCCGTGTCGTCCAGTATCTGCTTGAACGCGTTGTTCCCGATCTGGTCGGCATGGTGCACCAGGCTGGTTTGTCGGAGGTGAAAGTCTCTCCTGGCTACGCGGCCTGCGAAGTTTGCGGCGCGCCGCTGAAAGAATGATCCTGACAGGTTGCCCAGCTCTCCTCGCATTCCATTGACGGTCGTCTGCAACTGGACTTGGCCCTGTTCGAGGCGCTCCTGTCTTTCTTCCAGCCGCTGCTGTCTTTCATCCAACCGCTGCTGGCCTGCTGCCAGGCTTTCCAGCCTCCTGTTGACTGTCTCTGCGTTTTCCCTGAACGCCCTGGTGAGGGCGGCGACTTCCTCGGGTAGCCTGAGCAGTTCCTGGGACAGCAGTACGCTTCGGACGGCCTCGGCCCATGCTGGGTCGTCCCGCAGTATCCTGATCAGGTCTGATATGTCGTTGATGGTGGTCATCTATCCCTACTTGGTTTGCGATTTTATCATTTCCCCGGGCGTGCGGTATGGCAGTTGTCAGCCTGTGCCGTGTTTCCCTGGAGTCCCGCTCCGGGAGCGCGACCCGGCTTGGGCGGCGAGTGTTGCAGAGCGGCCGCTGTTCCTCGGCGCAGGCTGGGTTTCGCGTCCGCCATGGACATTTCGGGATTGTGTTCGTGGGTAGCCATGTCGGCGCAGGGTTCGCAACAGTTGGATTTACAGGCTATAATGGTCTGTAATGGACGTTATTAGTCGGCGCATTAGCCTTACCGCCTGGGGACGCCTCTACGGCTTCGACAAGGCGACCACCTCCCGCCTGCATCTCGCCGGCAAGCTGCCGCCGGAACTTCAGATCGAGCAGTTGCCCAGCGGGCGCTACTACGTGGTGGTTCCGCCTGAGAACGACGGGCGTTGCGTGGTCTATGCCCGGGTCTCCTCCGGGGACCAGAAGGATGACTTGGACCGGCAGGTTGGCCGGGTGGTGGAGTGGGCCACGCAGCAGGGATGCCGGCCCGATGAGGTCGTCAAGGAGATTGGCTCGGGTCTGAATGGGAACCGTCGCCGCTTGCGGCGCCTGGTTTCGGACCACACTGTGGGGACGATATTGGTGGAGCATCGGGAACGGCTTTGCCGCTTCGGGTTCGAGTACGTTGAGGCTGCGCTGGCCGGGCGGGGCGCCCGCATTCTGGTGATGGATGAGGCCGAGTTGGAGGATGACCTGGTGCGGGACGTAACCGAGGTGATGACCTCGCTGTGCGCTCGGCTTTACGGGAGACGATCAGCCCGCCGGCGCGCGGAGCGGGCGCTGGCGGCGGCGCGGGAAGGCTGATGCAGCATCCTGGCACCTACCAGACACGCGTTTCTGAGTACGCCGGCGTTGATCGCGAGGCAGGCGACGGGGCGCTGTCGGCCTACGGCGAACTTTACGCTCAAGTGCAGCGGAAGTTGTTTGCCCAGGTGGCGGCGGGACGGTCGGCAGCGTTGCTTAAGAGTGAGTACCTGAAGCGGTACGGGATCCCGGCAAGGATGTTCAACGGGGTGCGGGTGTCGCTGGAAGGCAAGGTGGCGTCGGTCAAGGAGCAGCAGAAACTGCGCGTGGACAGCTTGGGCCGGCAGATTGCCCGGGCTGAGCGTCAGATCGCTGATGCTGCTCAGCGTGGGCGGTGGGATCAGGTCCACCAGAGGAGGCGCCGGTTGGCTGCCTTGCAGTGGAAACGCGCTGGGTTGCAGGACGACGTTGAGGCGGAACGGGTCAGGTTGTGCTTCGGTTCCCAGCGCCTGTGGCGGAGGCAGCACAACTTGGCGGAGAACGGCTACTCCAGCCACGAGGAGTGGCTGGACGACTGGCGGGACGCTCGCAGTGATGAGTTCTTCGTGCTGGGCAGCCGGGACGAGACGGCCGGGTGTCAGCTCTGCGTGGCAACTGTCGCTGGTGATGGGTCGCTGACCCTGAGACTGCGGATGCCGGATTGCCTGGCGGCTCAACATGGGAAGTACCTGGTAATCCAGGGCGTGCGTTTTGCCTATGGCCACGAACAGGTGCTGGCGGCCTTGCAGAGCAGCGCTGACTACGCAGGCTACCGGCGTGAACATGGGGAGAAGGCGGCCCGCGCCACCACTCTGGGCCAAGCCATTAGCTACCGATTCAAGCGGGACGGGAAGGGTTGGCGGGTGTTTGCCACCACCAACATGATGGACGTGCCGGTGGTTACGGACAAAGGTCGCGGCGCCATAGGCGTAGATCTCAACGCCGACCACCTGGCCGTTACGGAGACCGACAGGTCGGGAAACTGCGTTCATGCCTTCAGGGTGCCGCTGGTCGCCTACGGCAAGAGCCAGCGCCAGGCTGAAGCCATCATCGGCGACGCCGTGGCCAGTGTGGCTGCTTACGCCCGCGAGGTGGGCAAACCCATCGTCATCGAGCGGCTGGATTTCCGGCAGAAGAGGGTTGTCTTGGAGGGAGAGTCTCGCAGGTACAGCCGGATGCTGTCCAGTTTCAGCTACGGCAAGATCAAGGCGTACTTCCTGTCCCGCGGCCACCGGGAGGGAGTGGAGGTGCACCAGGTGAACCCGGCCTTCAGTTCGGTGATCGGCCGGGTGAAGTTCATGGAGCGTTACGGGCTCAGCGTCCACCAGGCCGCTGCCTTGGTGCTGGCCCGGCGTTTGCTCGGCTGTTCCGAGCGCATCCCCCGCCGGCGGGTCTGTCCTGTCGGCAATGGCGTCCAGGTCGCCTTCACCGTACCTGCAAGGAAGCGAGTGAAGCACGTGTGGACGTACTGGGGTGCGGTCTTGGCACAGCTGAGACCGGCGCTTGCAGCGCAGCACCGGCTGGGGAGGCGGAAACGCAGAACCAATCCGGTTCAGGCTACCCACGCGGCGGCTTGAGCGGGGACCAGATCGGTGTTCCCGGGTGCGATTCCCGGGCGGAGCCGCCTTGCACTGTTGGGGCGGCGGCGCGGCGTAGACCGCGTCTTCAGGAATGGCTGACGGCGGTCTTGTAACCAAAGTCAACCATTTTTACAACGGTACGGCAGGAGATTACGTTAATCTGTTCGGGAGTTGTCCTCTTGTGCGAGGCTCTTGACTCTGGGGCACGGCTTGGCGGACCATGTGTATATTGTCAATCCCCTCAGTGTAACAGCCCTCCAGGACAGTCTCGAAGACGCCTACGAGCGGCAGGACCCTTGGTTGGGTTACAAGTGGGGCACCATCGATCCATCCCTGTTGCTGGACCTGGTGCGTCTGGAAGAGTCTGCGTATAGCGATGAATGTTGGCGCACCACGCGGGCTTGCGCCTATGAAGACTCCACCATCCTGATTGGTGCAAATTCCGACCTTCCGGAGCAAGCGCCCGGGGTGGTGGAATTCCTGAAGCAATGGGACTTCGAGGTGGATGTCCACTTGAAGAATGTGGCTAGGTGGCAGGTGTCCAACCCCGACGCCTCAATCGAGGATGCCGCCCTGCACTGGCTGGAAAACAACGTTGATACCTGGAACGACTGGGTTACTCCCGAAGCGTCCGCTGGAATTATGGCCGTTTTTCCGTACACGCCGGACGCCCCACCTTCACCACCCCAATTGCTGCTGGCGCCGATTCGCTGACCGTTGCCTGGAGCGCACCTGCTGAAACCGGCGATCCGGCCATCACAGTCTACGACTTGCGCTACATCCGCACTGATGCCGATGAGACCGTGGACGCCAGCTGGACCCTGGTGGAGAATGTATGGACCACTGGTTCCGGTTCTCTGCAATACGTTCTTGCCGGCCTGACCGGCTGCACAAAGTACGACGTGCAGATGCGAGCGGTCAACTCTGTGGGCGCAGGCGTTTGGTCGGCCACCGCCATCGGGACCACGTCCCCGCCGGTCGTGCCAGGGGCGCCGCAGTCTCTGACGGCTGGGGTGGCGGCGGACGAGACCCGGGTAAACCTGTCTTGGATTGCGCCCATCAGCAGCGGGGGTGCTCCGATTACGGGCTACAAAATCGAGTCCTCGGGCGACGGCGGCGACCCGTGGGTGGAGGTCATCACAACCACCGATGCCGCTATGTCTTACACCGACGACGGGACCGACGGCAACGGCCCCATGTTCGCCGCCGGCGAGTGGTTTCACTACCGGGTGGCGGCGGCCAATTCGGTAGGTATTGGCCCTTTCTCGGAATCCAGGTATGCCGGCGGGGACCCCTTGGCTGCCGGGTACGACGCCAATGGCGATGGCGAGATCAGCATATCTGAGTTGTTTGATGCGGTGGATGATTACTTCGACGGCGAAATCAGCATATCTCAGGTGTTTGATGTCATCGACGCTTTCTTTGGTGGGTAACACAGCCCACGGTGGGGTGCCAGGTCTTTCCTGGTACCCCACAGCAGATGCCACCTGGTATTTGCGTGAGGGCTTCACCCCATACGGTATTTCTTCGCCATCACATCTAACTCCACTTCCCAATCTGCTTCCTTTAGCACCACTTCCTTACATCTTACCAGCCATCACTTCAATGATGGTCGTCTACCAAACCAAAGCCAAAGTGGGATGTGCATTTGGCTGAGGTTGGCGAAGAGTCTGGGAGTCTTGCAGTAGCCTTTCAGCCCTTGATTGCAGGACTGTACGGCAGCGGCGTATGACCTCTTCTTTCCGGTTGGCCAGCGCGGCGAGGAAGTTCCCGACCCTCTCTTGCACCCGAGACTTGGTTCCCAGGCACAGGTTTCCGGTGGCTTCCTCTCTCACCCAGCCCCAGATCGCCTCGTCGGCGTTGAAGTCAGGGCTGTAGCCGGGCAGGTTCACCAGCCGCAGTTCCAAGCCCCGCGTCCGCAGGTATTCACGGACCGCCTCCCCGCGGTGCGCTGGCGCATTGTCCCAGATCACGTCCAACGGCCCGGAGTGCCTCTGCCGCAACCGCTCCAGGAAGGCAACCGAGGTTCCGGAGTTGCTGTTTCCCTCCAGCTCCATCCACTCTACCTCCCCGGTCTCCAGACACACTGCCGAGTAGTAGCTGGCCTTTTCGCCATAGCTCGGGCTGGTCGAGTCCACCAAAGCCTGCCCTCCCCGCAGGACCCACTTGCCCCGCAGTTCGGCGTCCGCACGGAAGTGGGCCTCGTCGGCGAAGAATATCTTGGTCCCGGACCGTTGGGCCTCCTCCGACAGGGCGGCGTACTCCGTTACGAAAGCCTCCCGCTTGGCCTCATCAGCCTTGAGCAGGCGCTTCTTGAGACGCCTCAGGACGAATCCCAGCCGGTGCAGATTGTTCAAACAACTGCTGCGGCTCAACTCGATTCCAAACCGTTCCGAGACAAACTGACTCACCACCCTCCAATGTCAGTTGGCCAATTCGATGCCCGCCTGCTCCGGCAACTCCTGCACCGCTGCGCTCAAATCCGCCTGTTGCGTCTCCCCAAGGGCGGGGGGGGAACCCCCGGCCTGCTCCAACATCAAGGCTGTAGGCCCTCCCTCGCCGAAGGCCGACGCCCATCGCCCGATGGTGTGTGGGTCCCGTTCCAGCGCCTCTGCCGTCGCTGCTGCTGTGCAGCCCTGTGCCAGCAGCTAGATGGCGTACCAGCGCTCCCGTTCCCTGGGCGTTGGCGCCAGAATCATCCGGCGGCGCAAGGCCTTGGCATCCATCTGCCATTGTTTCAGAAACCGGTCCATATCCCTCACGCCCATCACCAACCCCTCGCATCTTCAAAGACCGGTTAACCCGATTCTCCCCTCAAATTTACCCCATCCCTCTGCGTATTTCACCTTGGCTTTGGTTTAGTAGACGACCATCATTGAAGTGATGGCTGGTAAGATATAGGGAAGTGGGGCCAAAGGAAGCAGATTGGAAAGTGGAGTTAGATGTGATGGCGAAGAAGTACCGTATGGGGTGAAGCCCTGACGCAAATACCAGGTGGCATCTGCTGTGGGATGCCAAGTAAAGAGCTGGCATCCCACGGTGGGCTGTGTTACCCGGCGAGGTAAGCAGCAATGACTTCGCTCAACTCAACCGGGCCGATCCCGTCATTGAGATAATCATTGATCGCGACGGACAACTCGATTGGGCTGATCACTCCGTCATTGTCTTTGTCGTACGCATCCACTATGCCTACGTTGATTCCGCTTGTGCAGAAGTTCAGCCCAAGCTGGGCAAAGTCGCTGTACTCCACATCCCTCAAGCCGGCCGGTACGCACCCATTTAGTTGGTTGCCAGCCAAATACAGCACCGTCAGATTCGTCAAGCCGCCCAACTCAGCCGGTATCGTACCGTTCAACCGGTTCCCGTCAAGCCGCAGGCTCGTTAGGTTGGTTAGGTTCCCCAGTTCTGCCGGTATCTCCCCGGTCAGTTGGTTGTTGAAGAGCCATAGCAATTCCAGCCTGTCTAGACTTCCTAACTCCGGCGGTATCTCTCCGCTCAGCTGGTTGTCTCTGAGGGACAGTGACCGCAGGTTGGCGAGGTTGCCCAATTCCGGTGGTATCATCCCGGTCAACTGGTTCTGCTTAAGCGTCAGCAATTCCAGACTAGCGAGGTTGCCCAACTCTATTGGTATCGTCCCGGTCAGCTGGTTCCTGAACAGGAATAGTCCGGTGACGCGCCCGCTGGCATCGTTGACGACACCGTACCATTCCCTGAGCGGCCGGTCACTCAACCAGTTGACGCTGTTTCCCCAGCCAATGCCGCCTGCTGCCCGGTGCAGCTCAACAAGCACCGCCCTATCCTCCGCCGAGTCTGCGGTTGCGCAACTGCTGCCGATGGTATCGGCTATGCTCTCGAGCCATTCCTGAAATGCACTGGCAACCGGTGCACAGAGCCCGGAGTTATTGTAGAACAAGAACCTCGTCAACCCGTTAATCCTGGTCAAGCTCTCAGGGATCTCACCGGTTAACTGGTTGCCCCAGAGAAACAACTCGGTAAGGTTTGTGAGATTCCCCAGTCGACCGGGTATCTCCCCGGTCAATTGGTTGTCGCTGAGGTCCACTATTTTCAAGTTTGCCATTCTGCTTAGTTCCGCAGGGATCTCCCCGGTTAACCCGTTGCCCCCAAGGGCCAGGATGGAAAGATTGACGAGGCCGCCCAACTCCGGGGGTATTGGCCCGGCCAGTTGGTTCCTGGTGAGGTAGAGTTCCTCTAAGTTGGTAAGATTGCTCAGCCAAGTCGGGACGTATCCCGTCAACTGGTTGTCGCCTAGGTCTAGTTCCTCCAGCTTGGCGAGATTACTCAGCGTGGGGGGTATTGGTCCTGTTAACTGGTTGTCGTTGAGGACCAGCCTTGCCAGGTTGGTGAGTTCACCCAGTTCGGTGGGGATCTCCCCAGTCAAGTCGTTTCTGCTGAGGGATAGCACCATCAACTCAGCGAGGTTGCCTAGTTCCTCCGGTATCTCCCCGGTCAACTGGTTTCCCCATAGGCGTAGTTCCTCCAGGTCAGTAAGGCTGCCCAGCCTGGTCGGAATAGTTCCGGTTAGCTGGTTGTCTGAGACAGACAGCACTGTCAGGTTGGTCAGGCTACCCAGTTCCTCCGGTATCTCCCCGGTCAACTGGTTGCCCCATAGGTGTAGTTCCTCCAGGTCAGTGAGGCTGCCCAGCCTGGTCGGAATAGTTCCGGTTAGCTGGTTGTCTGAGACAGACAGCACTGTCAGGTTGGTCAAGCTACCCAGTTCCTCCGGTATCTCCCCGGTCAACTGGTTGCCCCATAGGTGTAGTTCCTCCAGGTCAGTGAGGCTGCCCAGCCTGGTCGGAATAGTTCCGGTTAGCTGGTTGTCTGAGACAGACAGCACTGTCAGGTTGGTCAAGCTACCCAGTTCCTCCGGTATCTCCCCGGTCAACTGGTTGCCCCATAGGTGTAGTTCCTCCAGGTCAGTGAGGCTGCCCAGCCTGGTCGGAATAGTTCCGGTTAGCTGGTTGTCTGAGACAGACAGCACTGTCAGGTTGGTCAAGCTACCCAGTTCCTCCGGTATCTCCCCGGTCAACTGGTTGCCCCATAGGTGTAGTTCCTCCAGGTCAGTGAGGCTGCCCAGCCATATCGGAATAGTTCCGGTCAACTGGTTCGCGCCTAGCGCCAGTATTTCTAACCTCGTTAAACGGGGCAGCTCGGACGGGATTTCCCCACTCAATTGGTTGTTGGTGATATGGATCCCGGTCAATTTGGTCAGGCTGCCCAGTTCACCTGGTATTTCGCCGCTCAACTGGTTTGCATTGAGGTCCAACACGGTCAGGCCCGTGAGGTTGCCCAACTCGACAGGTATCTCCCCGGTCAATCCATTCTCAGGGAGGGATAGGCTGTTGACGCGGCCATAGACGTCGGTGGATACGCCGTACCATTGGCCCACGGGCGCGTTGGTCAACCAGTTGGTGTTGTTGATCCATTGGCCGCCGCCGGTGGCGTTGTAGAGGGTAACCAGCGCTTCCCTGTCCGCGGCGGACTCAACTTGCGGCATATAATAGGCGTAAATCTTCCCGTCAATCAGGTCTGCTACTAACATGGTCGTCCCGTCGGACCAGATCCCTTCCTGGTCCCAGTTGCCAGCGGCTTCCAGGGTATTGAATTCCTTGCCGGGGACCCGCGCCTTGGTCGCCATGTCGTAGGCGTAAACCTTATCGAAAAGTGAGTCCGCCACCCACATCGTCGTCCCGTCGGACCAGATGCCTTCTGGACTCACGTTCCTGGCTGCTTTGAGGGTATTGAAATCCTTGCCGGGGACCCGCGCCTTGGTCACCATGTCGTAGGCGTAGACCTTCTGGTCAAGCCAGTCCGCCACCCACATCGTCTCACCGTCGGACCAGATGCCCTCCGGCCAAGTGTTTTCAGCGGCTTCCAAGGTATTGAAGTCCTTGCCGGAGACCCGCGCCTTGGTCGCCATATCGTAGGCGTAGATCTTCTCATCAAGCCAGTCCGCCACCCACATCGTCCCGCCGTCGGACCAGATGCCCTCCGGCCAAGTGTTTTCAGCGGCTTCCAAGGTATTGAAGTCCTTGCCGGAGACCCGCGCCTTGGTCGCCATATCGTAGGCGTAGATCTTCTCGTCAAGCCAGTCCGCCACCCACATCGTCTCGCCGTCGGACCAGATGCCTAGCGGCGCAACGTTGTCGGCAGCGGCCAACGTGTTGAAGTCCGCCGTAGGATTCCGGGTGAAGACATTGGACGGCGCTGAAACTGTGGGAGACATCCCGTCAGGCGGAGGGAGCTTGGCGAAGCCATGCCCCCAGGTGTTGTTGGGGTCCGGACTCTGCCGCTGCTCAGCATTGTCTTTCAAGTAGCTGGCCACCTGGGCCGGGGTATAGCTTGGGAACCGCTGGCGCACCAGGGCAGCCATGCCGGCTACGTGGGGCGCCGCCTGGCTGGTGCCGCAGAAACCCTCGTTGTATTCGTCCAAGGAGATCAACGCCGTTGCCCCGCAGGCCACCCCGACGACGTCGGGCTTGGGCCGGCCGTGGGGGGTAGGGCCCCTGCTGCTGTAGGGCTCGATGACGTGCACGTCGTTCCAGTGGGCCGCACCCACCGCCAACATGCCAAGGTTGGTGCTTTCCGCAGGGTTACCGATGCTGCCGTTCTTGGTATAGTGCTCTAAGCTTCCGGGGCCCCAATACAACAGCTGAATCCAGTCGGGCACGCTTCCGCTGGCATGCCCCAATACGACACCATAGGAGCTATCAACAGGGACCGGATAGACCAGGAATTCATATGGAATGTGGCCGGCGGCTCCCGTTTGAGGGTCTATGCTTAAAGCAGAGATTCGACCAGCGACGTTGTCTTGAATACCTAAGTTCAGATCCGTACTGGCTCCTCCCCAGCTGTCGTCCCATCGCAATTGAACCCTTATCCAATCTCCAGCTTTGAGGGTCACGTCGTTGACTTCATCAAACCCGGCAAATTCGATAAACCCGTCACCATCGCTGTCACGGAAAGGGGCGCGGGCGAACCAGGTCCGTCGAGCTTCGTTGCCCGCAGCGTTGACCCAAACGGCTCCGCCTGCCACCGCCCGGTCCACGGTCCTCAGCGGGCTGTCGCTGTATGGGGAGGTGCCGTCGCCAGGGCCGTCGAAGATCCTGGTTCCCGCCCAGACGATGACCTTCACCCCTTCCGATACCATCCAATCTACGGCGCTGCGATGGTCTCCCTTGGACAGTGGAGTTGCGATGTAAAGGGACACCTCCGGGGCGATGTCAACTACTGCCTCCGCGACCTGTGTGCCGTGGTTGCCACCGTCCTCAGCATCCTCGCAGTCCACTAGGTCCTGGGTGAATCTGCCTATGTCCGTGTAACATCTGGCCCGCACGGTTGACGGCAACTCGGTCCCCATGAGTCCCCTGAAGCCGTTAAATGCAAGGTGAGTGTCAATTACTCCTACCTTGACCCCTTGGCCGGTGTATCCGGCCTGGTTCCACGCTGCCGAAAGATGCGCCGCTGGGCCGCGTCCCGTAACTCGCTGGGCGCTCTGCTCCGGCTCCGGGGGGATGATCTCCCGCACCCGGATGACGCCGGGCTGATCCGACAGTTGCGCTAGCAGGGTCACCGGCACGTAGGCTTCGATATAGTCCTCGCCCACGTTCCGGGGGTCGCCGCCGTTGTCTTCCAGGAAGCTCACCACCTCGTCCACGCTGCCGGTCAGGTATATCGTCACCGCCACCAATTCCCCGGCATGCACCCGGGTATCCGAGGCGGCATCTTGGAAGGTAGTTTCTCCCTCCTCAACCTGAACCACCAATCCGTCCAAGTGGGAACCCAGGTTGCGGTATTTCAGTTCGGCCTTTTCCGGGATGGGCAGGGCCTGCTCCTTACCCTGGGCAGCTTCCTCGTTCTTGTCCTCATCGCCGTCGGCGAAAACGCCGGGCAGGGCCACCGCCAATGTGACCATTAAGGCTGCCAAGATCGCTGTTGCCGGGAACCTTAAATGTTTCTTGAAGGGCATGAGAGCATCCTTTCAATGATTCTCCTGGTTACAGTCCCGAACGCATCCCGCAGCCTTGACTCCTTCCCGGACCGCCTGTCATCCTCGGCTCGGATATCCCTCCGGCGCGTCCAGGCCGGTGACCGGCTAGCCCTCCCGGCCCGGCTCCGGCGGGACTATTTCCCGCACCCGGATGACGCCGGGCCGTTCTGAGACCGGTCCCAGCAGGGTCACCGGCACGTATGCTTCTATGTAGTCCTCGCCCACGTTCCGGGGGTCGCCGCCGTTCTCCTCTAGGAATGCAACCACCTCATCCACGCTACCGGACAGGTAAATGGTTACGCCTACAGATTCCCCGGAATGCACCGGGGTATCCGCGGCGGCTTCCTGGGCCGTGGCCTGTCCCGCCTCCACGCTGGCCACCAGTCCGCCGAGACGGGACCCCAGGTTGGGGTAGTTCAAGTCGCCCTTATCCGGGATGGGCAGCGCCTGGTCATCGCCGCTGTCGCCGTCCCTTCGCCGGATGGATTCGGAAGTCTCCTTCGGGGTGTTGGCCGTGGCTGGGATTTCGCCGCTTTTTTCAGACGTGGCATTGGCTCCGGTGGTAGGCGTCGGCATATCCGTCCCGCTGGCTCTTGGACTAACCTGGTCCGTGACTTCCATGCCGGGAGTGTTGGAAGGCGCAGGCGTGGCTACGGCGGCGCAGGCCGCAGCTACGAACAATGTCACCCCGGACAAGCCGAGTAGCAGGGCCACAGCCGCTTGTTTCCACGTAATGCTCATGGCTTCCGGCCCCTTCCCTTATCAGTTGATTTCATCCGCATTGTACAGGCCCGACCCAGTTCGCCAACGATCGGCGGAGGCGTCATTGCCCCGGTAGCCCCGGGTGTCCCGCGTCAAGCATTCTTGCTGGTGCCCGGAAGTCCGAAGGCCAGCACGTTGACGCCCAGTTCCACAAAGTTGCCCTGGGCCAGTTGCTCCAGTTCCTGCCGGAGCACCAGGGGCATCCGGTGGTGGTCGAAGGTCTCCCAGTCTTGCCTGAGGGGAGTTTGGCTTCCTTGCGTAGCCGGTCGATGCGCCGGTGGCGGCGATCCTCGGCCTCCTCCTCCAGCACCTCCAGGAAGGTGGGCAGGGCCTCGCCGTGGCCGGCGGCGGTGAAGCGGGACACTGACCGCGCTCCCATGGTGGGCAGCTTGAATTGGTGGCACAACTGCCCGATTCTGTCCTGTATCGCCACGGTGTCCGTCATCCGCACACCCCCGCCGGAACGAGGTCTGCCCTGAGCAGGCCGTCGTAGATTTTCAGGTCCGGCTGGCCGGCCAGGATGAGCACCGGGGCCTCGGGCGGCTTGGGCTCCGCCAGGTCCCGCACCTCCGAATAGTCGAAGGGCCGGCCCGTCTCCAGCAGCAGCGCCAGGGCACTGTCCACCGTGGCCTCCATGGTGGTCGCCGCAAGGTGCAGGATGCGCACGTACTCCACGTCGGCCCGCTCCCCGCGCCACTCCCTCAGCGCGTCGTAGGACAGCCGGAATTGCCGGGTGGGGAGCAGCTGCTCCCGGAAGCGGTAGCGGGGGAAGGCCCCGGGCTTGCGCACCAGGGAGCCGATGACGTGGCGGTAATTGACGTTGGCCTCCCGCTCGCCACGCACCCGCTCCATCCGTTCCACTAGGTGGTCCTTGTAGTACACTTCCACCCAGTCGGCATACAGCGCTATCTGCAGCTCCTTGACGATGAGGCGGGAGGGCACCGTATAGGTCCGGCCGGCTTCCTGGATGGTGCTCCACTTGCGGACCTGCGCCCGGTAGTTGACGTATTCCGGCATGGGAGCTGGGGGCAGGGGCCGTAGGGAAGCCATTTCCTGCTCCAGCTTTCCCTGCGCAAAGCGATTCCGTCTGTGGACCATCCGCCCCACGAAGAGAGTGTAGTCGTCGGCGGTGTCGAAATCGCGGCTGCCTCGCAGGATCAGGGCCTGGTCGATGGCGTCCTTGAAGCAGTAGTGTCTCTGCTCGGCGACGCCATTTTCGTGGCTCTGGCCAGGATTGATGCGGGTGGAGCGCAGTCCGTAGTGGTCCAGCAGGGCCTGGTCCCGTTGCCTCATTAGGAAATGTTACCGAAATTCTAGCCCGTATTTCCTGCTCCAACCAGGGTGCGTCCGCCAGTATTCCGCAGTTCCGGTAAAGGTTCATCCGAAGCACCGTAGACCAGCTAGTTGGCCATGATGCCTCGCCACTGCTGCACCCTTCGCTGCAGTGTTCGCAGATGCGCCCGGCTGAAACGGTCCGGTTCGGCAGCTTGCAGCCGGTCCAGCAATGACACCGCACTGGCGTCGGGATCCTCTTGCAACCAGCCCAGTACATCGCACCACACTCCCTCAAACGGGTCCTTCCGTGTTCGCCAGGTCCGCGGCGGCTGCACCCGCGGTTTCCGTCCAGCGTGCTCCTGTTCCTCCAACCACCGGTCGGGCAGCCTGGCCAGAAACCGTTCCGGGTTTTCGCCTCTGGGGGTTTGCTTGAGCTCAGGGGACACTATGGCCGCCAAGGCCGATTGGGCCTCCCTGATGTTGTGCAGCAACACCACCGGATCCAATGTAGCGCCGCTCACCGAGCTTTGCCTTCGCTCCGGCGCTGACCGCCTCGTGCTGAAGCATCCGGTCGCAGGGCGTGGCTGGCGGACTGTAGCGCTTGATCACGGCTGATCCATGGCGAGTTTTCTCCACCAGCTTGAACGACGGCTGGAAGTAGTTCACGTACAGCCGCATCGCACCGTGCAGGTGAGCTATGGTCTGTCCCGCCACCCGCCCGGAGTAACGCTCGTGACCCAGGAAACGGCGGATCACCGCACCATTCTTCTGCTCAACCCAGGCTTGGTCATTTTTCCGGTACGCCCGGGAACGGGTGAACTCGATGCCCCGATCGGCGCAGTACAGGGTGAGGGTGTCGTTGATGAACACACTGTCGTTGTCGGAGTCGATGCCGAGCACGGGAAAGGGCAGTTGCCCTGCGATGGCCTCCAATCCTGCCACCACCAGGTACTGCTCCCTGGCCAGCAGGGGGACAGCCTTGGTCCGGCCGGTGCAGATGTGGGTGGCCACCAGACTGTAGACGAAAGAACCGCCCATGTTGTCGCCGCAATGGGCCACCAGGTCGATCTCCAGGAAACCCGGAGGGGGCTTATTCCAGTCCGCAAAGGTGCGAACTGGAATGTGGCGACCACGCTGCAGGTTGCGTCGGCGCTTGCGCCGGCTGGCCACCGTGGCCCTTACGGGCTTCAGCAGCCGGTCCAGGGTCGCTGCACTAGCGGACAGCAACCGCTCCCTCACCTCCGGGTCCAGGTCCAGATGGCCGTGTCGTTCCATGGACTCCACCAAGTGAGGCAACGCCGCTTTCAGACGTTTCCCGCAGATGCGGTCCGATGCCTCCCAGGTCAGGATTACCGCCTCACGGACCGCCTCGTCGTAGATGCGCCGCCCCCTGACTACTCCAATTTTCTCGCTGGCGTCTTCAGGCTGGGCCAGCAGCCTGATGCCGTGCTTGCGATGGTGACCCGTAACGGCGATGAACTCATCGAGGATCCGGCTCTTGTCCTTTCTGGAAGATACCCGATAGCGGTCTCGTATGGTTGCCAGCAACTCCCGTTTAGCCATCTTGCTCATGCCTCCTGCCACACGATTGCCTCCCGAATTTTCGGTAGCATTTTATTTGCGGCAATTACTTCCTGAAAGTAACGTTTTAATTGAGGCAATGCGCCCTGGGCAACTGACCAGGACGATTGCAAAGTCGGAGAGAAGGGTCTATATCTACGCAGCTAGGGAAAAGAGAGATTGGAGTGTGTGGATATGGAGGCGGCGGAATCTCTATTCAAGTGCTTGGTGCAGGTGCCCGATCCGAGGAGGGCCAGAGGAGTCCGGCACCCCTTTCGAGCTGTTTTGCGCCTGACCCTGCTTGGCTTGGTCTGCGGACAGACCACCATGGCCCACATCGCCCTCTTCGCCAGGATGAACTGGCCGACGCTGAAGGAGCCGTTGGGCTTTCTTCGGGACCATCCGCCCCAGGCCACCACCAGCTCGCGCACCTTGGCGGGGGTACCGTTCGAGCAGTTGCAAGAGGCACTGACCGGCTGGGTGGCCCGTGTGGTGGCTGGGCAGGAACTTAACGCCTCGGTGGACGGCAAGTGGGCCAGGCAGTCTGAGGATGCCCAAGGTAATCCATTGGTGATGGTGAACGTGCTGGCCCATGACCTGAAGTTGTGTCTGGCCCAGTGGCCGGCGTCGGAGAAGCGTTACAAACCGGGGGTGTTGCGGGAGCAACTGGGCCAACTGTTCGAGGGCTATCCCGGCCTGCGGCTGCTGACCATGGACGCTCTTATGCCGAGCGGGACCTGTGCCAGGCGATAGTCAGCCACAGACGGGACTACTTGGTACGGGTCAAGAGGAACCAGCCAGCGGTGCAGGCCGCCTTGGTCGAGGGATTTACTGCGGAGGAGCTGGGAGAGCCACAGGCGGAGACCTTGGAAAAAAAGCGGGGGTGATCGAAAGGCGGCGTATCTGGACCGATGAGGTGCTGGCCGACTACATCCGGGAGGAGTTGGCATTTCCGGGGGCGAGGCAGGGGCGATGGTGGAGAAGGAGACGGTGCATATAGCCACCGGAGAGGTGAGCAGGGAGCCCTGGTATCTGCTGACCAGCCTGGCATCAGGGCAGTGTGATCCCCGGGTATTGCTCAAGCTGTTCCGCGACCACTGGAGTATTGAGAATAGCCAGCATCATGTGAAGGACCGCAGTTGGGATGAGGACATCCACACCCTGCGACGTCCGGGCCCGGGCGAGGTATTCGCCACCCTGGTCAACACTGGATTGAACGCCCTCCGCCTCCAAGGATGGTTCCCTGCACGGATGTCCATGCCCCTGCGAGCCAATTGCTGCGCCTTCCGACCGATACAGACCATCAACCGTCTCTACGGACGGGCTTCCTGACTTTGCAATCGTCCTGGGCAACTGACCAAGAGCCATAGCCAGAACCGCACCGAACGGCCATAATACTCGTAACCGTCCTCGAGAGTACAGCCATGACCACAGCCAACATCAAGACCTCACGAAAAAGGTGGGTACGGTTCCCGGACCCTCCGGAGAATACCCCGGACAACATGACCAGCGCCAAGGCCATCCATCTCAACGGCAACTCTCACGCCCTCAAGATCCACTTCGCCGACAGGCCCAATACCGTGGTCGACGCGGAGCACTACATCAGCCCAATCCCTACCAGGGATATGTCAGGCATTGTTTACCCGGACCTCCTCATCGCCTTCAACGCCGACCCGAACGCCTTGGAACGGAGCAACGCCTACGTCATATCCGAGCAGGGGAAGCCGCCCGACTTCGTGCTGGAAGTCGCCTCCAGGAGCACCCGGATAATAGACCGGACCACCAAGCGTGGCACCTACGCCGGGCTGGAAATCCCAGAATACTGGCGCTTCGACGAGAACCCCACCCGGACCAACCCCGGACTGACCGGAGACCGGTTGGTTGACGGAGAATACCAGCCCATCGCCATCGACGCCCTGCCGGACAACAGGCTCAGAGGCTACAGCACAGTCCTGAACCTGACACTCGAATGGCACGATGGACAACTGAACTGGATCAACCCGGACACCGAGGCGCCCATCCCCGGTCTGGAGGAAGAACGGAACAGGGCGGACCAAGCTGAGGCAAGGTGGGACCAAGCGGAGGCCAGGGCGGACGCGGAACAGAAAGCCCGTGTCCAAGCCGAGGCCCGCGCCAGCGCCCTGGAAGCGGAACTGCGCACGCTCAGAGGCGAATAGCTGGACTCCACAAGCCGAGGTAATCGCCTCGGTCACTCAGGGACCCCCACCAACCGGGCTCCTTCAAAGCTCTCGTACTCTCTTGCAATACACTCCCGCACCGTTGTAAAAAAGGTTGACTTTAGTCGCCAAGACCAAAACTCCCTCTCATGAGGATGCGGCCAAGGCCGCACCGCCGCCCCAACAGTTCAAGACGGCTCCGCCCGGGAATCCCACCCGAGAACACCGATCTGGTCCACGCCCAAGCAAAGGCCCTTGGGGGCCCGCCCGAACCGGATCGAGCCGGCGTCTCCGCCCACCCAGCCGGTGCTGCGCTGCAAGCGCCGGTCTCAACTGTCCCAGGATCGCGCCCCAGTACGTCCATACGTGCTTCACGCGCTTCCTTGCAGGTACGCGGAAGGCGACATGTACGCCATTGCCCACGGGACACACCCGTAGGCGCGGAATGCGCTCGGAACACCCAAGCAAACGCCGGGCCAGCACCAAGGCCGCTGCCTGATCGACACTGAGCCCGTAACGCTCCATGAACTTCACCCGGCCCACCACCGAACTGAACGCCGGGTTAACATGATTGACTTCGACCCCTTCCCGGTGACCACGGGATAGGAAGTAGGCCCCAACCTTGCCGTAGCTGAAGCTGGACAACATCCGGCTGTACCCGGGACTCTCGCCCTCCAAAGCAGCCTTCTTCTGACGAAAGTCCAGCCTCTCAATCACCATGGGCTTGCCAGCCTCCCTGGCATATCCCACCACACTCGCCACCGCCTCGCCGATGATGGCCTCAGCCTGATGAGTGGTCTTGCCATAAGTCACCAAGGGCACACTGAAAGCGTTGACCGGATTGCCCGAGGCATCGGTCTCGGCAACGGCAAGGTGATCAGCATTGAGGTCCACGCCGATGGCACCGCGCCGACGGTCCGTAATAACCGGGACAGCCATCAACCGGGTCGTGGCGAACACCCGCCAGCCCCTTGCGTCCCGCTTGAACCGGTAGCTGATGGCTTGACCCAATGTCGTGGCTCTCGCCCCCTTCTCATCGTGCTGACTCCGGTGGGCCGCATAATCGGCGTTGGATGCCAAGGCCGCAAGAACCTGCTCATGGCCGTGGGCAAACCGCACACCTTCAATGACCAAGTACCTGCCGCGCTCAGCCCTCAGGCAGTCCGGCATTCGCAGCCGAAGCGTCAACGTGCCGTCGTCGGCCACAGTGGCCACGCACAGCTGGCAGCCGGCCGTCTCGTCCCGGCTGCCCAGCACAAAGAACTCATCATTTCGGGCGTCCTGCCAATCCGCGAGCCACTCCTCATGACTGGCGTAGCCGTTGGCCTCCAGCTCATGCTGCCTGTGCCACAGGCGCTTGGAACCAAAGCAGAGGCGTACCCTGCCGGCCGCAATGTCCGCCTCCAGTTGGAACAACCTGGACCGCAGGTTGACCAGCCTGCGTTTCTTGTGATGCACCTGGTCCAAGCGGCCCCGCTCGCGAGCCTTGTCAATCTCCCGCCCAGCACGGGCTACCTGCCGCCCCAGGCCGTCCAGCCGCAGCCTCTGCTGCTCCCTGACCGAAGCTGCCTTGCCCTCCAGCGACACCCGAATCGCGTTGAACATACGCGCCGGTATCCCGAAACGCTGCAGATACACGCCCTTCAACGAACTCGCCGACTTACCAGTCGCCACGTCTGCGAACAGCTTCCGCTCCGCCCGTCCGTAAAGTTCGGCATACGCATCGAGTGCTCCGTCTCCCACCCGCCGGTCAATGCCGGAATACTCCAGGATGCGGGTCTGATAAGTAGCCACCAGAGGCTTTCCAGCCGACCGAGGCTCTTTATTTTCATCAGGACGAATCATGATTCCAATGTATCACAACATCCGTTCTGAACTCAGTAATGTTGAAATCAATTCGGCACTACAGCACAGACGTACACAGCCATTACCTTTCACGACTATAATACACGATTACCTACTATTCTTCAACCAGTTGGCAACCCCCGCCAGAAAGAACTCGGCCAATAGCACGGCACCGAACAGCAGGGCCCTCGCGCAGAAGGCGCGCAGTAGTTGAAAGATGGCGTCACGGACAATTCCAAGGTTGCGCTGTGTGCCGTGTGCAAAAGACCCAAGTCGGTACCTATGCGAGATTACTCGAAGTCCACGTGAACGGGCTCTCTCTCATTGCCGCCAGTATTCTTCGGTGGATTGTTCCTTGAGCTCGCGTCTCAGGTTACGTGACCGTCGGCCTAAAGGCCAGAATATCTTTGCCGCCAACTCTCGCCAAATGGCAATGACTCTTCGCAATAGCGTTGTTACGGCGTATGCGTTATCAATTGGACTTCCTGCTCATTTTTCTGCGGCGATTCTTCGCTCAACTACTCTACGGTTCGTTACCCCGAATCCACCGAAGGGGTGGGAGTTGGAGGTCTGCTGATAGCGTGAAGGGGTGCTCCTTTGAATCTGGGATAATGGTTTTTGATCGGAAAACCAACCCCGGAAAAGGAGCACCCTTTAGCCCGAATCCACCGAACGGAGTAGTGGGGGCACCGGAAGGGGACCTGACAGGGATGGCGACGGGATCGTGCCGGCCGAATTCGGGTGGATGGCACCAGTAGTGGACCTGTTGTCGGCTGAGGGAGCCGCGCAGGGGGTGGCCGAAGGCAGCCAGGAACTCTCGCTGGCCCATGTGTGCGGCGCGAGTGGGAGAGATCTTCGACTGACTGGTGGATGAGGACGAGGATGGCGGGCCGGTTGCCAGCGCTGCGGTCAGGGGCGCCACGGTCAGGAGGGGAGCGGCAAGGCGCGCAATCGAGCCAGGGCGTCACTGAACTGGGCCTCCCAAGGCCAGCGCCGGGGAAGATGCAGTGTGAGGCGGCGGGCCGAGCGGGTGAGCCGTCCGGCGAGGGAAAAGAAGCGCCGCCGCAGGGTCTTGGTGGTCACCACCTGCTCGCCCAGGCCGATGCGCGACGTCCAGCGGGCCAAATTGTGAGCCATCGCCTGTATCGCCAGCCAGGCGGCGTTGGCGGGGAAACGGCCGGACGGAAGATGGTTGAGACCCACGCCGTACTTGAGGTCGCGGATGGCATTTTCGATCTCGGCGTGGCGACGATGGTCGGCCTCGAGATCCAGGGTGTCGCCGTCCCGGTCGGTGATGAGGGCGTGATAGCTGTAGGTGGCGAACAGGGCCAGTTGAGAGCCGGGCGTGGGCTTCACCCACCCTCCGGACGATGAGCCGCACCGGCGCGGCGTCGGGCTCGCTTTGAAAGGGGGTTTCCAACTGCTCAAAATTTAGTAGGTAATAGTATGTCATAGTCGTGAAAGGTAACTTTGGTCTACCTTCGCGCCTCAGCGCTGAATTGGTCTCAGCCTTCCTGAATCCAGAACAGATGTTGTGATATATTGGAATCATGGTCCGCCCTGAAACAGGTAGAGCGCTCGAGTCCGCCGGATGGCCTCCGTTTGCCACCTACCAGACCCGCATCTCCGGGTATTCCGGCACCCAGCGCTTGGCGGGAGACGCCGCCCTAGATGCCTACGGCGAGCTCTATGGAAGGGTCGAGCGCAAGCTCTTCGCAGACGCGGCGGCCGGCCGGCCGGCGGGGTCGTTGAAGTCCCTGTACCTGAGCCGTCATGGGATACCGGCGCGCATGTTCAATGCCATCAGGATCTCGCTGGACGGCAAGGTGGCCTCGGTTAAGGAGCAGCAGAAGCTGCGGGTGGACAGTCTCGTCCGCCGGATGGCCCGCGCCGTGCGGGAGATCGACAAGGCTCGCAGTCGGGGCCGTTTGGACCAGGTGCATCACAAGACCCGCAGGCTGGGTACCCTGCGGTCCAGGTTGTCGAAACTGGAGGCGGACGTCGCGGCGGGTACGGTACGTCTCTGCTTTGGCTCCAAGCGCCTTTGGCACAAGAAGCATGAGCTCCGGGCCAACGGCTACGCCAGTCATGAGGAGTGGACCAGGGACTGGCAGGACGCGCGCAGCGATGAGTTCTTTGTGCTGGGGAGCCGGGACGAGACGGCAGGCTGCCAGCTCTGCGTGGCCGCCGTCGGCGACGATGGTGCGTTGACGCTCCGGCTGCGGGTCCCGGACTCCTTGGCGGCCGAGCACGGCAGGTACCTGCAAATTGAAGGCGTGCGCTTGGCCTACGGTCATGAGCAGGTGCTTGCGGCCCTGCAGAGCAACGCCGATTACGCCCGGTACCGGCGTGAGCACGGGGAGAAGGCGGCGAGAGCCACTGACTTGGGTCAGGCGATCAGCTACCGGTTCAAGCGGGACGCGAAAGGCTGGCGGGTGTTCGCCACGACCCGGACCAAGGATGTCCCGGTGGTTACGGACCGGCGGCGGGGTGCCATCGGGGTGGACCTCAACGCTGACCACCTGGCGGTTTGTGAGACCGACGCCTCGGGCAACCCGGTAAACTCCTTCAGCGTGCCGTTGGTGACCTACGGGAAATCCCAGCACCAGGCTGAGGCCATCATCGGCGATGCCGTGGCCAGCGTAGTGGCCCATGGCCGCCAGGCTGGCAGGCCCATCGTCATCGAGGACCTGGACTTCCGGCAGAAAAAGAGTTCCCTTGAGGGCGAGAGCCCCGGGTATAGCCGGATGCTGTCCAGTTTCAGCTATAGCAAGGCGAAGGCGTGTTTCCTGTCCCGTGGTTACCGGGAGGGAGTGGAGGTCAATCAGGTCAACCCGGCGTTCAGTTCGCTGATCGGCCGGGTGAAGTTCCACGAGCGTTACGGGCTCAGCGTCCATCAGGCAGCGGCCCTGGTGCTGGCCCGGCGTTTCCTTGGTTGTTCCGAGCGCATCCCGCGCCGGTGGGTTTGCCGCTATTCAAAATCTGATGATATCTGATACTCCAGCTTTGCTGGAGGACCAATCTCACCAAGTGATTTCTTTGACGCTTCACAGGCCACTGCCAGCGTAGCTGGTCTTACACGGTCTCCACGTCCTGACACCGGGAAGCTCAAACCCGACCAGGTTGCCAGATTGATCGCTGCGTTCAAATCGCGGTTGTTCAATATCCCGCAGCCACCACACCACCACACCCGGTCAGACAGCATGAGGCCAGCGTTCTTCCAACCGCACTCAGAGCATAGCCTTGATGACGGAAACCACCTGTCAGCCTTCAGATGCTCCGCACCGTACCAGACGCACTTGTATTCCAGCTTTGTCAAAAACCCTGCCATGCCAGCGTCAGCAATGGCGCGGGCCAACCTCCGGTTGCGGAACATTCCCGCCACATTGAGGGTTTCCACCACCACCCGGCCCGCCGACTTGGCTATCGCCGTTGTGGCCTTGTGGTGATTATCGTTCCGGACGTTCACCACGCGAGCGTGCAACCTGCGTCGCTTTGCGTACAACCGCTCCCTCCGGTTGGAAGCATTGCTCTTGCCATGGACATTCCGGCTGCGGGCGATAGCCTTGTCCACGCTTCGCAACCGAGTCAATCCGGCGGACAGCGCCTTCGGGTTGGTCACCCTCGTACCGTCCGAACAGACGGCCATGGTGCCCACGCCAACGTCCACTCCGATGGTAGGACCCTCTTTCAGCGACGGGACCGCCTGGCCGTCATCAATGGTGAAGGCAGCAAACCATCTGCCCGCAGTGCGGTTGATGGTAACCTCCCTGATGATCCCGGGGAACCGCAGGGTTTCTACCATCGCCACGCAGCCCATCCTGGGAAGGATGACCCATTTGCCGTCAACCCCTACCGTGCCCGGGCCGTTGTCAGCCCGGAAGCCCTGCTCATGCTTGCGCCTTTTGAAACGGGGAAACCCGACCCGGCGTCCGGCGCGTTCGCCAGCCTTCAGGCGCCGACGATAGTCACCCCAGTTCGTTGTGGCCTGCCCCAGGTCGATGATGGCGTACTTCGCAGCGTTCTGCGAAAGCGCCCATGCCCATGGGGCGATCATAGATTTGACCCGGTTCCAGCGCGGGCGGAGCGTTCGCTCGGAAAGCCATTCGCCGACTTCCAAGCCGGCCTTGAACTCGCCGACGGCCCAGTTGTAGGCGAACCGCGCATAGCCAGCATGCCGTCCGAACAAGACCTCTTGACCAACGGTGGGCCCAAGCGCAACCCGGTGGGATCTGATCATGACCCACCCTCCGGTGAACCCGCCGAAGGCATGGTTTCTGCCAGAGTATCCATCAATTGCCGGTGCTTCCTACTCCGCCGGCCGTACAGACGCGCCGAGAATACGGTGATTATCTCCAATACATCCTGGGCCAGTTCCTGCTCAAAGTTCAGTTGCTCTCCCTGCTGGATCACCACCACCTCTATTCCTTTCAGTTCACACAGGGTGAACACCAGGTCAGCGCCAAAGCGCAACAACCGGTCCTTGTGGGTGACCACCAGACGGGCCGCCCGACCCTCCAGCACCATTTCGAGCAACTGGTTCAGACCCTTCTTGCGGTAGTTCATCCCGCTGCCCAAGTCCCGGATCACCAGGCAGGTCCATCCATGGGCTGCACAGTAGGTCTCCAAGAGAGTGGCCTGACGCTCGAGGTCCGCCTTCTGGTCGTGACTTGAGACCCTGGCGTAGCAGACTGTCGGCAACACGTCCCGACCTGCTCCCGCCAGCAAGCTGGCGGAGTAATACCGGGTACCCCCCGGTCCTTTGCGAACGGGAAGGAGCTGGCCTGAAGCTTCCCACTTGCGTAAGGTCTGAGGCGTCACACCCAAGATACGGGCAGCTGGACCAATCCTGATCAGGTCAGAAGACTGTGTCATTCAATACTATCATCTACTATCAGATAATAGCATATTATAACATACCGTTAGCAAGCCCGTCGGGAACGGCGTACATGTCGCCTTCCGCGTACCTGCAAGGAAGCGCGCGAAGCACGTGTGGACGTACTGGGGCGCGGTCCTGGGACAGCTGAGACCGGCGCTTGCAGCGCAGCACCGGCTGGGGAGGCGCAGAGGCCTGCCCGATCCGGTTCAGGCTGCCACCCTGGCGGCTTGAGCGGGGACCAGATCGGTGTTCCCGGGCGGGATTCCCGGGCGGAGCCGTCTTGAGCTGTTGGGACGGCGGCGCGGCACAGACCGCGTGTACAAAAAAGGCTGGCGAAGTCATGGCTACTAAAGTCAACCTTTTTTGCAACGGTGTTATGAGAATTCCAATTACGATGTGCCACGGAATCCGCCCCACTGCCGCCGGTGCCCTCAGCAATCCCCTGCCGGAAGAACGGTTCGACTTGCTGATGAGGATTGCGGCGGAAATGGGGTTCCAGTCGATAAACTACGACTAGCTGGCGGCTTGGCGGGAGGGAACGTCCTCGCTGCCGGAGCGGCCAATCATGATCGACTTCGATCATCCGGTTGTCTCGATGCGCCGGGAGGTATACGAGACACTGGAGCGGTACGGGTAGACGGCCGGTCTTCGTCGGAATTCTCTGTGGATTCGATTACTGAATTCAGCGTGGCCAGCGCCTTAAGAAATTCGTAAAGCTAACCGAAAGGTCAGATAGAACTGGGGTGTCTATATTTGCTGGGCGAATAATCATCGCTCAACCAGTCAACGAACCTTTGGGCATAGAGAATCCGCTGATGTTTCGAGTTCTCGGAATAGTCCGATTCCCTCAATTCACGCTCGTATCGGCGGAAGAGCTCCTGAACTTTCCGAAGCGTGGGCTCGTCAACCGTTGCCATTTGGTTTTTCCTCTCTCGTCCTTCTGCGGTGCAGCGCCACCCGGCACTTGTTTGAGCAAGCAGAGGAGTCTTCTCGCTCCGTCTCGTACCAGCGGCCGCAATTCACGCACTCGCGGTAGACCGTCCTGATCACCCGCTGTGGCTCCTCGGCCGTGATCATATGCCGGTAGAGGAGCTCATTCAGGACTTCACTCAGGTAATGGTCTTCCATAATGCTCTTAGCCCTCAGCCACCGCCAGAGCTGCCCGTCAATCCCCCGAATCGACCGTGCTCTGCTCTTGTCCGCCTCGTAGGGCGAGGTTAGCTTCAGGGCGACGTTGGACCCCTCCACGTCCTGCCTACATTTGTCGATGAGCTCGTTGATGAGTTCGCCGACGCTGCGGTTCTCCAGTGCGACGCGGGCCTTCGCCCATCGCCAAAGCGTCGGGTTTATGCCCTTTACAGTGCGGATGATGTGGTGGCTTCTCTTGTGAGGCCTTTGATCAGCCATTTTCAATGTTGCTCGTTCGGTGACAACAGGACTGTTGAGCCACATTGTAAGGTCGCCCTTTCAAAAATAGCAAAGTGAGGACGATTTCGGGGCCGCTGGGCCAGTCTGTTCTCAAAAGGAAAGGGGCACCTTGAGATGGCCTTCGAGTCCGTCGCTATCCCGCGTGAGAAGCGGGTTTTAGCCGCTCCGCCTGCCCGCGATGAACGCGCCGCACGCGACAACCACGCCGACGACGGTGATGATCAGCGCCACGATGGCCAGCACTCCGCCACGGCCGCGTTCGCTCTAAGCACCCGCAAGACCCTCGGGGCTAAACCAAAGCCAAGGTGAAATGCGCAGAAGCATGGGGTAAATTGGCGGAGGGACAGGATTGGCTTTTGCAGGTGTGTGAGAGGGGGTTGGTGATGGGCGTAAGGGAGATGGAGCGATTTCTCGAACAATGGCAGATGGACGCCAGGGATTTGCGTCGGCGGATGATCCTATCGCCCACACCGAGGGAAAGGGAGCGGTGGTACGCCATGCTGCTATTGGCCCAAGGTTGGTCCGCATCATCCACGGCGGAGGCGCTGGAACGGGATCCCCACACCATCGGCCGATGGGCCGCCGCCTTCGGCGATGGCGGGCCCGCAGCCTTGATTTTCGAGCAGTCCGGGGGTTCCTCCCGCCCTCGGCGAGGCGCAGCAGGCGGACTTGAAAGCAGCGGTGCAGGAGCCGCCCGCCGAGTCGGATATCGAACTGGCCAACTGGAACTGGAAGGTGGTCCGTCATTTTGTCTCGGAGCGCTTCGGTATCAGCCTGAGCCGCAGCACTTGTCTGAACTATCTACATCGTCTGGGATTCGTGCTGCGGCGTCCCAAGAAGCGTTTGGTCAAGGCTGATGCTGCCAAGAGGGAATCTTTCGTGGCGGAGTACGCCGCCCTGTGGGAGGAGGCGCACCGGTCCGGAGCCAAGATATTCTGTGCCGACGAGGCCCACTTCCGTGCGGACGCCGAACTGCGGGGCAAGTGGGTGCTGCGAGGGGGCCGGCCTTGGTGGACTCGAGCAGCCCACGCTACGGCGAGAAGGCCAGCTACTACTCGGCGGTTTACCTGGAGACCGGCGAGGTGGAGTGGATGGAACTGGAGGGGAACAGCAACTCAGAAACATCGGTCTTGTTCCTGAGACAACTTAGAGAGAAGCACTCCGGGCCGCTGAATGTGATCTGGGACAACGCTCCGGCGCACCGCGGCGAGGCGGTGCGGGAATTCCTGCGGCAACCCGGCCTGGGACTGCGGCTGGTGAACCTGCCGGGTTACAGCCCGGACTTCAACGCCGATGAGGCCATCTGGGGCTGGGTGAGGGAGGAGGCGACCGGAAACCTGTGCCTGGGGACCAAATCCCGAGTGCAGGAAAGGGTCGGGAACTTCCTCGCATAGCTGGCCAGCAGGAGAGATGAGGCCAAAAGACGCTGCCGCACCGCCCTGCAATCACGGGCTGAAAAGCTGCTGCTAGACTCTCAGCCCCGCTGCCAACCTCTAGAAAATGCACATCCCACCTCGGCTTTGGTTTAGGTGCATCCAGGGACTTTGACCCCCGCTTGTCACGACATCTGCCTCCGCTTGTCCAGCCCGAGGCCACGAGCCACTGCTTCGAGGACGGTAAGACCTATGCAGTTTGTTCGATGTAACAGGACCTGAGACCTGCGACAGGTATTCCGGGGTCATCGCTAAGAAACTATCTCAAAACAGTAGTCGGTGCTGACGGCGGTACCAGAGCAGAGCGCACGCCAACTGGATGAGGCCCACGTAGTTGGATGCCTTCTTGTCGTAGCGCACCAGTATCGCCCGGCACTTGGACAGCCAGCTTAAGGTGCGCTCCACCACCCACCGGCGGGCGGGAAAGGTCTTCTCTCCCCATCGGTCCAGCTTCTCCTCCCCAATGCGCCGGATGTGCGGACAGTATTGGAAAGCAGCAACGGTTCCGTGGCCGGTGGGATTGTCATAGGAGTTACGCAGTTGAGAGAGCTAAGGCTGGGGATGGGATAGGATAGAAGGAGTGAGGCGGAGGTGGGGGAGATGAACCCGGCCAAGTGTGATGCGGTGGACTACATTCAGTTCTTGGTGGCAGCCCAGAGGAGATTTACCTGCAGCGAAGCGGCGCGGTGTCAACCGGAATCACCGCAAGCTCCGGCCCATGACGCATTCACCCGTCTGCTGCGGAGACAGCCCCCCGGCACGGAGGCGCTGTGGCAGGAAACCCGGGGACTAGTGCGACGGGAGGAGGGGGTGCTGGTGCTGGACGACACCACCCTGGACAAGCCCTACGCCAAGCGGATGGAACTGGTGTCCCGGCATTGGAGCGGCAAGCATAAGCGAGTGGTATGGGGCATCAACCTGCTGACCTTGTTGTGGACTGATGGCAATGCGCTGATACCCTGTGATTTCCGGGTCTATGACCGTCCCCTGAGCGGACTGACCAAGAACGACCACTTCCGGCGGATGCTGGAGGTGGCGGAGGGGCGGGGCTTTCAGCCCCGTTGGGTGCTGTTCGACAGTTGGTATACCAGCCTGGAGAATTTGAAAGCCATCAGGGACAAGGGATGGTTCTGGCTGAGCCAATTGCGGTCCAACCGGCGGGTGAACCCCGAGGGAGCGGGGAACCTGCCCTTGGCCACCGTGGCGATACCCCAGGAAGGCCGGCAGGTGCATCTGCGAGGCTATGGATTTATCCGGGTGTTTCGGACGGTTTCCAAAGACGGGGACGTGGAACACTGGGCCACCAATGATCTGGAAATGACGGAGCAACAACGGGAAAGCCTGGCGCGCCAAGCCTGGGGAATCGAAACGTACCACCGGGGCCTCAAACAATGTTGTGGCGTGGAGAAATGCCAAGTGCGTACGGCAGAGGGACAGCGGAATCACATCCGCCTGTCCCTCCAAGCCTTCCTGCGGCTGGAAGCCCACCGCTTGAGTGCCGGAGTCTCTTGGTACGAGTCCAAAGCCAACATCATCCGGTCGGCCTTACGAGATTACCTGGCTTTTCCCAAGTACACTCTCCATCCAACTGCGTAACTCCTATGTCATACCCTTTGTCCAAGCACAGGTTCTGGGTGCCTTCCGGGCGCGCCACTACGATGCTCTCCAGGGTCGGCCTCAAGAGTTTCGTATCATGGACGTTGGCTCCAGCCACCGCCACGCTCAGGGGTCCGCCCGCCGCGTCGACCAGGATGCTCTTCTTGCTCCCAGCTTTGCCCCGGTCGGTGGGGTTGCGTCCAATGGCGCCCCCCCCCGAACGGGCCTTGCCCATGGAGCAGTCCGCCGACTGCCATTCCCAGTCCACTCCGCCCAGTTCCTCGCAGCCCTCCACCAGAACAGCCCAGATGCCCTCCAGCACTCCAAGCTCCACCCAGCGCTGGAAGGTCCGGTGGATAGTGCTGTCGTCTCCCAGTTCCCGAGGCAGACGGTTCCACTGACAGCCACTGCGCATCCGGAAGATGATGCCGTCCAGCATCCGCCTGGGGTCGGCGCGTTTGCGCCCCGTACCCTGGGGCGGGTCCAGATCCAGGATCACCGGGTGAATCTGCTCCCAGAGATGGTCGGGAATCTCCCAAATCGTCGCCAGAGTTTCGTCCTTTCCCATCGTCCACCCCCACACTTTTCCCTATCCTAACCCATGCCGAATTCCCCGTCCCATCAGTTCATCTACCTTTTGAGATAGTTTCTTAGTACTACAGCCGCAGATGGTCGCATGGGGTGTTGGACGGTCCTGAAATTCGCAACGTCCAACTACGGACAACGTTTCCGATCTAAACGAAACCGAACTGAATGTGAGGCCGAAAATATCGACTCAGTTTTAGTGCGGCTGTAGTACTAGGCCGGGCGCGGCAGGGCAATGAGAGCCTGGACTGCAGTTGCGAATACACGGAAATATTCATGTGTCGAGCCGACGATTTCCTCGAAGCGGGACAGGATATCCAAGTTCTGGAGGGAGACGATTCCGCCGGTCATGAATACTTCGAGAAGGCGATAGCAGGCTATACCAATGCTCTGGAAGTAGACGGCAACAATGCTGCAATACTCAACAACAGAGGGGTCGCTTATTTTGCCGTTGGAAAGTACCGCCTGTCTGTTGAAGATCATGGCTCAGCTCTTGGCGTAGCTCCCGACAGCGAAGGGAATTACATCGACGCGTGGGGACGGACATACGAATTCGACGCCGAGGAGTGTTTGCTCGAGAGAGGAAGGGCGTCGGTTGCCCTGGCTGGGGCCGGTGATTCCAATCCGGCGATGCTGGATCAAGCGATTCAGGACTTACAGGCTGTATTGTCGGGTGAGATTCTGAATAGTTGGCCTGATTGCGAGTTCTATGATGAACTCCAAATGGGAGTGGATGTACACATCCAACTAGCCAGTGCATATTCGATTCCGGGCGACATTGACACGGCCATCGGCATCTACAGCCGCGTCATTGCAGAGTCCCCGAATGCTGACCAATGGGACGATCTTTGGGAATTGAGGGGAGAAGCCCTTTTCCGGAACAAGGAGTACGCTGCCGCCGTAGGAGACCTGAGCAAGGTTCTTGACCTTATGCCTGGGTATTTCAAGATACACATTCTTAAGACTCGGGGCCAGGCCCATGCCGCTCTCGGAAACTTCCGTGAGGCCATCAACGATTACGATGCCTTCATGCAGGAATACGGTCCAGAGCGGGAAGTGATGCGCCTGCAAAAGATGGCTGTAGCCCAACTGGAGGCGGCAAATTCAGATGGGGATTCTTCGTAGGAGGTCGAGCCAACAGTCAGCCTCTTTTTCGTGAGTCGGCGGCAAGAGAGGTTGCAGAATCTGAAACCATGTGCCCATAATAGCGGGGCCGCGGGTAGGATGCCCCGCGACCCCTTGGCCGAGCAGGTGTTCGAGCACCGGTCCGGCAGCGCCCAAGCGCACCTTGCATGCGCCTGTGCAATGCTATCGTATCACGGACTCGCGCACCTTCGGCCACAAACTTGGCCGGAGGTTTTTTTGTTCCATCACACCCACACACCGATCTGGATTTCCCCGGAGATCAATGGCCCCTACCCCGGGCCCAAGTCCGCCGCCAGCAGGCCACTGCCTACAGCCCAAGATGGTAGCGCAGCACGGACTACTACCGCTGGACATTCAGGTGAATCAGGCCCGCCCGACAGTGATGGCTCTGCCTTCCTAGTAACCCGACATCTCCCCCCTCCACCGCTTTGCCCCGGTAGCTTCCAGCCGACCCGGCGCGGGAGCAATAGCTCCTACCCTGCCTCCATCCCGGCGGCGCCCGTAGCCGGCTCCACGAGCCGCGAGTTGACGCCAACTGGGATCCCGTTGCATGGAGCTGTGTCGCACAGCGGAGCTTGGATTCAGCCCTGGTCCACCCGGGGCTATGCGCAGAACTCGCAGCGGATTCCGTCGAAGCAGAGAATTTCCCTGAGCTTTCTCAATCAAGCGTCACCCTCCGGCCCGGGACGCGACCAGCAATCGTGACTGGAGCGGCCCGACCTCAGATTGCCGTCCTGGACCAATGCAAATACCCCACTACAGGCACTGGAGCAATCCCCGCCAGTCAAGGAGTTGCGATCATGAAATACCCCACGTGGGTAGTCACCCTGGTTCTCCTCTGTGCGCTGGCGCTTTCGGCGCCAATCCTGGCCTGCGGCTCCGACGAGCCTACGGAGCGGCGGGAGTCGGCACGCTCTGACGAGGCCACCCCCGCCTCCTCATCCACTGTGGGCGGCGCAACCGTCTCTCCCACCGCCGCAGAGCCCAAGCCCGCCTCTACGGGCACTTCCAGGTACATGCTGGACCTGGTTCCGGCCAATACCCTGAGCATCTTCCTGCTGGACATCCAGACCATACAGGAAAACCGGGATCGCTTTCCCGGCAACTTCCAGGTTTTCGAGGAGCAGCTGGTCGGACGGATAGAGGAACGCTTTTTCATGGAAGAAGTACTGATTGAGGAGGTTGAAGAGCTCGTCATTCTAGGGGCGGACGACTTCAACAGTTGGAGTTATGGGACCACCTTAATTAGAGGGAACTTCGATTTCGGTGAAATCCGTGCCTCTTATGAACGCGTCGCACAGGACGATAAGTGGGAACCGGGTTCATACGGCGGTTACGACGGGTATGACATCGGGTATGGGGATGCAGTAATCATCCTTGAGGACAGGGGAGTGGTAATCAAGTCCCTGGAGGAAGACGTCGGAGCCTTTTTGGACATTCTCAACAGTGGGTCCGGGTCCCTTGAAAATACCGAAGGGAACGACCTGAAGAGGATTCTGGACGAGTTGGGAGGTTCACCGGCGGTGGCGGCCTTTGTCGAAGACGAAGACAGCAATGACAGCCACTGCGGGGACATTTGGTTACAACGCTATCCAGTTGCCGGCTGTATTGCAATCGGTTCGGCATTCTCCGGCTCCGACGACTCAAGAGGCGAGCTTTACGTTGACATAGTCGCCATATTCAACAGTGAAGAGGCAGCAGAGGAAGCTGAGGATGAATCTGAAAGCATCACTCGGCTAATGGAAAAATTGCTTTCAAGTGCGGGTGGAGATATAGCGGACCATATCGGCCTTGGCCAAACTGAGGAACAAACCGTGAGCGACGTCGATGCGGACAACGAACTTGTCACAGCAAAAGGAACCTATAAGCTGGGACAGCTTTTGCCGACGCCCACTCCCCGGCCCACCCGTGCCCCCAAGCCGACCCCTGGGACCACTACAGCTGCGTTGCCGCAGACCACCCCGGCCAGACCACAGCCCACTCCGTCCTTCCGGGCGCAAGCCGCGGCAGCACCCGAGGCCACCCCTTCGCCTGCGGCGTCGCCGCAATTTGCCGGAGGTCCCGGTGCGGTATACAGGGGGAACGGCGACTGGGAGTCCCTGGCCGGCCCAGCGGTGGCGGCCGAGTTCCAAGATCGCTTCCATGAACTTGGAGACGACGACGGCCTGGTGCCGCTGGACGCCATCCTGCAACACCAGTGGATTTTCGATTCCGACTACTACCGCTCCCTCGTGGAAAAGGCCAGGCTGGACAACCCGACTCCATTGACCTCCTCCGGCCAGAGCATCACGCTCAAATTCGCCTGCCTGAACAGAAGTTTCTATTGGTGCCAGCACCTGCACGCCTTCTTCGTCCCCAACGTGGCAGAGCGCACCAACGGACAGGTGAGGATTGAAGTCTCATCGTTCCCTGAATTGGGCCTGGCCGGCCCGGAAACGCCGCTGCTGCTGACCAATGGTCGGCTGGAGATAGTCGAGGTTTACGGAGGCTACGTGTCCGGTGAGTATCCCTCTTTCGACATACAGTCCCTCTGGGGATTGTGGCCGGATGAGCGGACGCGGTTTGAGGCACAGGTGGCCATGGCCCCCGGCCTGAACCGCACAGTTGCCGACGACATGGGCTCCCAGCCGTTGTTCCGTAACTGGATTGCCAATGGCGGACTGTTCCTGTTCAGCCGCGAAGCGTTGGAAACGTCCGAAGACTTCAGCGGCTTGAGGGTTCGCTCATTTGGCGCCGGGTTATCCGACTGGATAACCGGAATGGGGGGAGATCCACGGTTCATGGCCTTCGCCGAGGTGAATTCAGCCCTTGCCCCTGGGGGCCGCCTCGACGCCGGAGTGACTAACGCTAACATTGGCTACCGTCAGCGCTGGTATAAAGTCGCGGACTACATAAACGGTCCTATGTACAACCTCGATTCGACCATCAACGCGGTCAATCGCAGGGTTTGGGACAGCATTCCAGCGGACCTCCAGCGGATTCTCCTTGAAGAGGGCGCAAGGCACGAACTGGAGTCCCTGCGCCTCGCGGCAATGCAAGGTATCACTGCCCCGGAGCGCATCACCAACGAAGGAACCCAGCTCGTGGAGTTCAGCCCCGAGATCCGCGCTCTAAGCCGGCAGGTGGCCCTGGAATGCGTCATTCCTGGATGGCTGGACCGAATGGGCCACCCATCCACAGGCCGCTGCACTGGCGCTATTGGCTCAGTGGCGCGGTCAACAACGCCCGCCGCTACTCCCTCTTTCCGGCCCACTCCGGCGCCGATGGTGTCAACAATCGGGCCCACACCCTCGCCTTCGGCTGCTCAGGAGCAGACACTATCCGTAAAGGCTGTGAGGGCCGTGAGACTCTTCAACGCTATGGTCGGTCCCATCGTGGGGGTGCGAATCGAGGACGACGGCACGGTAACCGATTTGCGGTAGACATTTCCCAACTCGATGAGAGATTCCCTGGGGCGTCGCAGCGCCCCAGGGAAGGAAGGAAGGAGTATCGGCAATGAATTTGATGCGAGTAATCAGCGGCGCCCTGGTCTTGGCGCTCCTGCTGGCACTTCCTATTGCCTGCGGCGGCGAGGAACCCACTGACCGTGAAGTGGAACGTAAGGCGGAACTGGTCGGCGAGAAAGCAGGGGTCGTGTTGCTGGCCTATGGTTTTGGGATGGACAGGGAGTGCGGCGACATCCTCGACAAGTACGAGGACGACATCGACGAAGCCATGGAAAAGATCGAAGACTACGACGGCGACAGCACCGGCAAGCAAATGTCGCTCCTGGAAGACGCCGAGGAAAAACTGGACCAGCTGGGGGAGGAATTGGAGGACGAGGGCTGCATTTAGCTTGGCCCGCAATTCACAGCTCCCAGACAAACGAAATTCAGACGAGGAACAGCAGACATGACCACTCCAGAAACCCCCGGGGAGAACCCTGGCATGACCGAAAGCGACTCTCATTCTGCACCGTCCGGGCCTTCCGGCGGCCCCCGCACTCACGGCGGCTTCGACTGGCGGAACCGCTGGATTCTCATTGGCGGCATCGTCGCCGCGGTTGTGGCCGTCGTGGTGATAGTGGCAGCGGTAATGCTGACTGCGGGAGGAGGGTCGGGAGAAACCTCAGTCACCCTTGAACTGATTCCCGACGAGACCGAGTCCCTGTTCATACTCAATATGGCAGCCATCAGGACCAGGGAGGCCGACTTCCCCGGGGACTACGACGATTTCTTGGACGAGATCCTGGATGAGATTGAGTCGGAAGTCGACACCGGAGAGATCGACCTAAACCAATACCAAGGTGGGATGTGCATTTTGGGGAGATTGACGATGACCGCAAGCACTCCACGGCACCTCATATCACCTTTAGGCCCCAACTGGGTGGGCATCGATAGTGCGGTCTAGCCAAATGCACATTTCACCTTGGCTTTAGTTTAGCAGCCCGTCTGAGGAATACGCAGATAGCTCGTGTTGAGCCAGTGCCACGCGATGGCAACCATCCGCGCCGGGCGTAGCATTCGGTCCTGGCATAGGCGACCGTCCTCCGGTCTCCGGCCAGCAGGTGAGCATCCGCTGGCCGGAGCCAGCTTGCGGTAGTGTCCGGCGAGCTTTGGGGCACCCAGCCAGCCCCCAAACCGGAACAGCTTCAGCAGGTTATGGCCGGTGCAGATGAGCAGCCACTCCCGGTTCACTTTTTCCAAGCTCCGCAGCAGGAACTGCCGGAAGCCCCGCCCCTGCTTGATCTGCCCGAACACCGGCTCCACCGTCTGTTTGCGCAGCCCGTAGCGCTGCCGCCCCCGTTTCGTCCGCAGCTTCCGCCGCATCCGGTCCCGGGCGGAGAGATTGGCCAGAATCCGTCCCCGGGGAGCCAGCGGTATTGCCTGGCCGTGGCGGGTCCTGTCCGGTGCGACGAATGGGTCGGCGCCCAAGGCGCTGAGTCCGTCAACCGCCTTGGCTGAGTAGTAACCCGCGTCGGCGGACACCTCCTTGGGCACCGCGCCGGTGTTGCCGATAGTCTGCTGGGTCATGGATACCGCCTGTCCCTTGTCCGACGGCAGGTTGGTGGCCCGGGCAGCCACGATCACCTGGCACTCACTGTCCACCACCGCCTGGCAGTTGTAGGCCTGCTGGAAGTCCCGCCCGCCGGGTACGGGCATGATCCGGGACTCCGGGTCGGTGAAGTTGCGCTGCTCCTTGTCACCGGCACTCCCGTATGATTCCGACCCTCTGACTCCGCCTGTTCTGCTGCCTCCCTGGCCTCGGCCTCCAGGGCAGCCTTGGCCTCCCTTATCTTGCGCAGCCTGCTCTCCCGGAAGGCCAACTCCTCCGGCAGTTCGTCGCCACGCTTGTCCCTGCCGTACCTGCGGTCCTCCTCGTCGTCCACCTCCCCGGCCCGCCGGAGCAGTTCATCCACCTCGGCCGCCAGTTGCTCCTCCCTGTCTTTCATACGTCCGTAGCTCATAGCCTTGTGTTCGATGCGTTGGCCCTCACCTTGGTGCCGTCCAGAGCCACGTGGCCTAGCTTCACCAGTCCCGCCTGTTGGCACAGGGCCAGCACCTGCAGGAACAGTTCCGAGAGCGCCGCCAAGTGGTCCCTGCGAAAGTCGGAGATGGTGCGGAAGTCCGGGGTGTTGTTGGCCGCCAGCACCCGGAAGGCGATGTCCTCGTGCAGGCGCAGGGCCTAACGCCGGGAGGAGGCCACGCCGGTGCAGTAGCCGTAGAGCAACACCTTTACCATCATCCCGGGATGGTAGGGCGGGCCGCCCCGCGTTTCACCCTGGTAGCGGCCGGCGATGGCCGACAGGTCCAACTGGTCGACCACGTCGGAGATGAAGTAGGCCAAGTGGTCCGGCGGCAGCCACTCCTGCAGCGCCGCCGGCAGCAGCAACTGCTGCTCCGGGTCGTAGGGACGGAAGGTCTTGCTCATCAACGCCTATCCTCTCAGGATGTTCGCTCCATCATACCTCCAGCAACTCGCCAGCCGCGTTTCTCGGACGGCCTGCTAGTATTACAACGACAGTTGGTGTGATAAAGTGAGCAGCTAGCTGAGGGAGGCTTGGAAGGTGGGGTTGGGAGATGGATGCGGCGGCATTTGAGCAGGTGTACGAGGCCTTTGGCGAGTTTCATTCCTTCTTCGCTCCGCTGTTCGGGCGCAGGGAGTCGCGGGACCACAGCCGGAACTATCTCCGGGCCCTCTTGGTGCAGTCTCAGGACCGGCGCAACGCCGAGAATCTCTCCGAATCAGTGGGAGTCCCGGCCCGGGCCATGCAGCGCTTCCTCACCGCCGCCCCCTGGGATGACGACGCGGTGATGGGACGCCTCCAGGAGTATCTGGCGCCCCGGCTGGGACATCCTGAGGCGGTGTGGGTGCTGGACGGCAGCGACTTCCCCAAGCAGGGCCGGAAGTCGGCGGGGGTGGCCCGGCAGTACTGTGGCAGGTTGGGCAAGGTGGCCAACTGCCAGGCCGGGATGTTCTTGGCGTATGTCAGTCCCTTGGGCCGGGCGCTGGTGGACCAGGGGCTCTACCTGCCGGAGAGTTGGACATCGGACGATGCCCGCTGTGCGGCGGCTGGGGTTCCGGAGGATCAGCGCCGGTACCGGTCGAAGACGGAGTTGGCCTTGGAACTGCTGCAGCGGGCCTTGGCGCGGGGCCATCTGAGGGCGGGATGGGTGGCCGGGGACGACGCCTTCGGGATGTCGCCGTCCTTCCGGGACGGCTTGGCGGCCTTGGGGCTGCGTTACGTCCTGGACGTTCCGGGGAACTTCACTTTTTGGCCGGTGGATCCCGAGTGGACCAGCCCGGCATACCAGGGATTCGGGCGTCCCGGCAAGCCCAGGCTGCGGAGCGGGCAGCGGCGCACCCTGGCGGAGCGCGGTGCTGAATTGCCGGAGGAGGCCTGGCGGGAGATAACGGTGGCCCAGGGTTCCCAGGGGCCGCGGACTTATATGTTCAGTGCCCAAAGGGTGCGGCCAACCAGCCGGCGGAGGCCTGGCGAAATCCACTGGGCCATCTGGCGCCGGAACCTGGACGGCAGCGAGCCCCGCTACTACCTGTCCAACGCTCCCGGGGACACACCATTGGAGACGCTGGCCTACGTGGGCGGTTCCAGGTGGCGCATCGAGACGGAGTTCGAGACGGAGAAGAGCGACGTGGGGCTGGACGAGTACGAGACCCGCACCTGGGCGGGCTGGCATCATCACATTGCTCTGTGCCTGGTGGCGGGAGCGTTCCTGTTGAGCCTGCAACAGGCTTGGGGGGAAAAAGATGCCCCGGGTCAGCAGGCCGCAGGTGTACCGGGTGGTACGCGAGATGCTGCCCCGGGAGCGGTTCGGTGCTGAGGAGTTGCTGCGGTTGCTGGAGGCAGAGCAGTTGCGCAACCATCGGGCCAGCCGCTCTCACGCCAAACGCCGAGACGCCCGGAGGGCGGCGCGGAACATCCCTCCGTGAACTGTCGTTGTAATACTAGCGCAGGTGAGCAACCTCGTCCTCACGGCTGATGATCAAAACTACGACGACACCATGTTGTTGCTGGGCAACTTCGCTTTCGATGATATACGAGACGACTGGGAAGACCAGGAATTTGAAGAGGACTCGTACAAGGGCTACGAGATATGGGACGGAGACAATTACTACGTCCTGTTCGAGGATCAAGGGGCCATCGTCGCTTCCGATTCCGAGGACTTGGTGAAGGACTTCATCAATGTGGTTGACCGGGGAACCGGCTCCCTGGCGGAAGACCAGGAAGGCGACATGGCTCGTATTGTCGCAAAGCTGGGAACTTCCCCTGTGATTGTCGCCTTAGCGGGGGAAGTCGGAAAAGAGTGCGGGAACGCTTTATCTGGCTGCGCAGGCATCGGTGCCGCTTTTGCAGGCTCGGATTTGGACCGTGAGGAAGTAACGGCGGAGCTGGTTGTTCTTTTCAACAGCGAGCGCAGGGCGGAACGCGCCGCGGACGATTACGACGACGTGGCCGACCTGATGGAGGAAATGCTGGAAAATCTCGCAGAGGAGGCGGACGATTTCACGGGCCTGCCGGACGCGAATGGCGCTGACATAGACGATATAACTGCGGAGGGCGAATTCATCCTGGGCATCGGGTTAATCGAGATCGAATTGGACGAATAGCGAAACCGAGACGCCAAGTATCCCGGAAGGAGCCCGCCGACCGTCTGGTCTGGCGGGCTTTCCAACAATGTGAGAAAAAGAGTGTAAACGACATCAGTCCTCCTGCAACCAACCATTGATCACCTGCCGAGATACCCGCCCGCCTTAGGACTCAGGTGAGGGAATCCACAAGGGAAATCAGTCGAAGAGAGGCGCTTTTGTTGCCTTGGAATCGGGCCATTGATGTTTCTGTTGCACCAAGACAGTCCCATCGGCACGTCAGTAGCCAACGAGTGGATCAGCAGGTTCCATAATTGTCTTCGCCGCACGCTTTGTGCTCTCGACGTCGCCGGCCAATGAGTCTTCCCACAAAACTCTGTCAGCAAACTGACCCTGAGAATCGATCCGGGATCAATTTCAAGACTCCTGTCAAAACAGGGGGTAACGGCACAATTCCGAGAGGAGACACATGGCTGAAGAAATCATCGACAAACTCGGGGGGGCAACGGCGATAAGGTTGTCGAAGCCGCTGGGCGGACCGGTGTTTCTGAGCAGACCTTCTACCTTCGGCGGGCTGAATATGGCGACCTCATGGTTAACCATGCTCGGCGCGTGAAGAATCTTGAGATGGGGAACAGCGTACTCAATTGGGCGGTGGCCATCCTGACTTTGAAACACCAGGTATTGAAGGGGTCAGCGGAGGTAGACTTTTGAGTCCTGCCCCCTTTGTGCCCACCACGTACGATGATTGCTTGGGGTGCAGGAAGGGCGATGTCATTTCTGATTCGCAACTGAGCCAAAGCGCCGAGGTCGAGTTACTCCTTCTGATGCTGAAAACGTCAAAAGCGAAGTTTTCCTACAGACCAAGCATTACTCCATACAAGCAAAGGCGCCAAAGGAAGTGGATGAGGGATACGATGCCAAGTATGCGGTTCACTCCATTTAGTGATCTAGCAAGCGGAGATTAGTCCCGACGCCTCCGTGACTAATGTGGTTTACGAAATGGGGCAGGTAAGGCCCATCGACATCCCCCTCTATAGCGTCAGCGTCGGGAGACCCACAGGGGAGGAATGCCGGCAACCTGGAGGTTCACGAGCTATCCATGTGCCGACCCAGAGAACGTTCTCTTCAATTCCGACATTCGGTACGATCAATCCGAGGAGAGGGCGCACCTAGTGATGGGTGGAGCCGTGGAGCCCACCGCACCTTGCACCGCCGCCAAGTCCCAAAATCTTCCTTCCACATATTTCGGGACTTAAAGAGACGGTCCTGGAATATGTGGTCACTCCGGCAGTAGCCCGCCGTGGCACAAACAAATGCCTCCAGAAAGGCGATCGTCCGTTTGGACTCGACCGATTCGACGTGCCACGACACAAAGGCCACAAGAGCCACCTCCCCCTACCGTTGCCCTCCCTCTCCTAGACCGGCCTTGCTGGACATCTCCGCAGCCAATCCGTGTTTTCCCGATGTCTTAAAAGTGCAATTCGATCCCTTTGCCTACACTGATGGAGGACCGTAGCGACCCCAGAGCCGGACTGCCCGGTGCTACGAGGGAATTGAGGAGATGTCTGGGCCTATGAGGTGGCAAGCCACGCGAACCGTTCAGTCGTGAAAAGGCCGGAAATCACACACCGGTTGGGAAAACACGCTTACAGGCACGGCGTTGTAGATGACGAGGCTGTCCCGAATGCAGTCGTCTAGAACTGCGAGATGAGCCAGTCAGCGGGCCTAATGTGTACCGATGCACGGAGAGACCAATGAATTCGAACAATGAGACAGCAAGAGAATATTCACAGGCGGACCCGACTCTCGACTTCTCCAAGTCGGGAGAGCTGGGGGCATGGGAGGCGGCATTCGGAAAATCTGCTTGGGGAGACCAGAGGGCTGGTACGGTCGGCAAAGATACGCCCACCGACGTCCGGGAAGGAACAGCGAAGAGAAACATCGAGGCAGTAGATGACATGTCAAGCCACGAGAGACGTAGGAGTCGTAGTCCTACGTCTCACAAAGGGGCTTGGCCTCCCCTCCCCGAAAGGCTGGAGGCATCAGGTCCCGACCAGCAAGAGTATCCGCAAATTCCTGGGTTTACCGGACAGTTGGTAGATAGCACGGTAAGGTTGAGCGGATGCTCTCGCCGTGTTGCAGCCCTTGGCGCCATCGGCGCTCTGTCAGCCCTGTGCGTGTGGGACTGGGACGTGAAGACCTTGGCGCCAGACCCCAAACCCTTGTCTGTTCATGTCTTGGCAAGCTCTGAAACCACGTGGAGAAAATCGACGGCTTGGAAGTCACTGTGGCGACCTCATCTCGAGGCAGACGAGGAAGTCGAGGCAGCATGGCTCGCCGCAAAGACACAGTTCGTAAGCCTTGCAGAAGAGGACAGACCGCGTGGGCACAGACCAAGGGCCCACAATCCGCAACTAACACGCGGTGATGTAACCATCGAGGCACTCAAAGTGCGCCTCGCCACTGGTAGGCCTTGCCAAGCCTTGTTCTCCGATGAGGCTGGAGAGGTGTTGAGATGGTCATATCAAGGATCCAGGATGACCGGCACCCTCAGCTTCCTCAGCAAGGCCTTTGATGGAAGTGAACTGTATGATGACAAAATCGTCATAGCAAGGGAGATTGCCTTGCGCCGATACCGGTTCCAGATTGTGCTCGCGGGCCAGGGTGCAGTGATTGTGCCCCTTATTACTCACCCCGCCGCTGGCAACGGATTCTCCGGTCGAGCTCTGGTAGCCAAGGACGACCGGCGACCTCCGAGAATAGAGTCGCCCAATCAGAGTGACCAAGAGGTGTCGCGGCAGTACTCAGCAATGATCCTAGCGCATCGGCGGCGGCAGGACGACGGCTTGGAATTGGCGGTAACGGCTTGGGCCGAGCCGCAGATATTGAGAATAGATCCTGATGCCCAAGAATACCTTCTCCAGTTCCACGAAGAGATGGAGACCAGAGCGGATAGTTTCCACAAAGAAGGGCGCGTTCACGAGCAGGGATTTGCCGGCCGCGCGGGAGAACTGGCGGCCCGCCTCGCGGCCGTCTTTTCTGGAGTCAACTGGTATGTGGCTAATATTGGACGAAGACCCAGCGCTGAAGATGGTCACCCAGGGGTTGACGAAGTGAGGGCGGCCTGCGAGGTGGTCAGATTTCACCTACACGAACTGGGTCGCATAATCGCTATTGCCGGAAATACCGAATTGGGTACGGCCGCAAACAAGGTTATGGAATGGGTCAAAGAAGCCCTTCGCGAGAACCTGGGAGCCGGGACATCACGGCACGTCAACGATCGAGGGTATGTGGCACTCACTCGATTGGTCAACGACCGAGCGCGCAGTGGGAGGCTTCGGGACCCGGAATTTCGGAGTCGAGTGATTAGAATTCTGGAGAATGAATCCATCGTGGCTCCTGTAAAGGGCCAGCGTGGATGGCATTTGCCCCACCCAGACCTATAGGATCCGATGCACCCAGAGTGGAAGGAGTGGAAAAAGTGGAAAGTATGAAATAGACGAATGCTATTTCTGGACCTCACACGGGCCGATTCAAGCACCCGGATGACCTCACCTCTGAGGTTGACACCAGGACACCAAGGAGATCACGAGGATTGGCAGCTCCGCCGGCCCCTGGGGTAAGCAAACGGAGCCCCGGGGGAACATCGGTGCCATGACATGGGAAATCATGGCCAAGGTGGCCAGGAACGGGACGGGCTGCGAAACCACGGTAGCCGCGGTCGAACTCGACGGCGATACGATGGTATTCAGAGTCTTCCGTCGAAAGATTAAGAACGGGGACGCGCTTTTGCAAGCAGGCCAGTGGACCCGTCAGGTTAAGGAAATCAGGGGCTGGCTCCCCCCGAGACACAGTACTCCATCTCCTGCAGGTGGGCCTCGAACACCGGCCGAGCCTCCGAATCCCCGGCCCGGCGCATCAGTCGTCCTTCCGGCAGGTCGTTTCCCACAGGTTCCACATGCTCGCCTATCTCCGTGAAAAACTTCGACTCCGCGGGGGTGAACCATCATTGATGCACAGAAGGAATCGAAGGGGCTGCTTTCCCCGGACATGCGGGGACAGACCCCGAGAAGACGTAGGTAGTGCCATTCTGTAGGAGGTTCCCCCGCAGGCGCGGGGATAGACCTTAGAGGGCATTAGTTGTCCCTCTAAACTAAAGCCAAGGTGAAATACGCATATGGCGGAGGTCCGGTGTCGGCACCAGATCGTCATATAAGTACGGTAGCAAGGTCTTCACCAGATCAGACAGGCTAATCTTCATCACCCCAAAAATGTAGATCCCACCTTGGCTCCAGTTTAGCTGGCAGTGGCAGCGTGGCAACAGCCACAGCGGCCCCTTCACGAACATCACCGGGGCGGCATCGGCCACCTACACGCCGGTGCAGGCGCTTGTTGACAAGTACCTCAAGGCGACCGTCACTTACACGGACCGGCGCGGCTCCGGCAAGAGAGCAGAGGCCATTTCAGCCAATCCGGTGGTCCTGACCTCGGTGCCGGCGCCGCCCGTGTTCCCCAACGACCGCGAGACCTTCTCGGTGGAAGAGCACCCTCGGAGCTTCAAGCGCGTGGGATTCGTCATCGCGACCGACCGCAACGGCGACAAACCGATCTACTCGGTTTCCGGGCCGGACCGCGACGTCTTCACCCATCACTTCTTCCTGAACACCAACAACGGCGTCATCTGGGCCCAGGAAGGCGGGTACGCCATCGACTACGAGGCCAAGCGGCAATACAACATCAACGTCACCGCACGGGACCCTGGTGGCCTCAGCGACAGCGTCGAGGTCGTAATCACGGTCAACAACGTGGACGAACCCGGAAGCATCACCTTCTCGCCTTCGGTTCCCACGGCAGGCCGGCCCATCGGCGCAACGCTGCAAGATCCCAACGGAGGCATCACCAACCTCCGCTGGCAATGGTCCATAAGCACCTTCGAAAGTGTAAGCGGAGCCACCGAAATCGAAAACGCCACCGGTTCACGCTACACGGCCACCACCGACGACCTTGACCACTTCCTCATAGTGCAGGCCACCTACACGGACGGCCACGGCGCGGACAAGACCGCGGAGGCAGTCACCGGTCCGGTGGAAGCCGCGGCAACGGTCCGCAACCTGACCGGCGAAGTCTGGCCCGGCACGGGACCGGACAAGACCGAAAACATGCGGGTGGAGCTGCGGTGGGAACCCGCTCAGGGCGTGTCGTCCTACACCATCATGCGACACGACCACGAGCAGGACGACAGGATCGTCGCCAGACGAGTGCGGGGCACAAGGTACATGGACAGCGGGCTGGTATACGGAACCGAGGCGCGGTACGTGGTGTACCCCTCGACCTCACCCGACCCGCCGACGGTCGGCCATTACGTCGAGGGAGGCGACGTCGTCTTCGTGTCGATGTACGAGCCCTGGGACGAGGAACTCTATCCCACCGACTTCGAGATCCACCGGGTGTCGGGCTCGAACAACACCTTCCGGTTCACCTGGAGCAGACCGCAGGATCCGCGCCTGCGGGCGTGGGTGGACTACAAGCTGGTCCGGACCAAAGCCAGCGACGACGGATACACCCTGAGCGACGAGTCCGTGAACGTGCGGAGCACCGTCTCAGGCAACTCGGGACGGGCCAGGAACACGATCACCACCGCCGGCGTGTACTACTACCGGCTTGAACTGCGCATCGGGCGCGAATCGGGCTACGGCTACACACCGGGAGGCGCGCAACATTGGCGCGTGGACACCACCAAGAATCCGGCGGTGATCGAATAGGAGGATTGTTCAATTGGGGGGGAATGGCCCCTGGTGGGTGATTGACCATGAACGACAAGACACCGCTGCTTGGGCAGCGTATTCACCACAGCAGGACGGCCTGCAGAGGCCGAAGGCGGAGCACGGCCCGATGTGGACGGGGCCGGGGCCGGTCGGCTGGGAGTGGACGCTCACGCCATTCGGCGTGGGGCTGCCGGGCAGCGCCCGAACTCGCAGCACATGATGGCGCGGCTTGAACTCGCCGAGAGTCTCGGCCTCGGCCGCCTGCTGACCGCAAACGACGGTCGGCGACAGAGAGGGGGGAGCAAGCCATGATGGGGAGCAGCGACGAAACAATAGTGGTCGGCCCGGCGGTTTCCGCCGGGCCGACGGGCGTTCCCAAACGCCCCCTACCGACCCACTCCTCACTTCACCGCGCACGCCGCGCCGTGCGATGCGAGCCAGGGACTATGCCCTACGGCCATGGACGACCCGAGCCACGGGAGCCGGTAGGGCGATAACCATGACTTCGAGGAGAGTAGCGGAACGTTGAGCAGACTACTCCTTTTCCCCGCAATCCTGGCCCTGTTGCTGGCCTCGGTGTCCGTGGCCCAAGCCCAGGCCACCACTCCGACGGTCTCCACGGTGGCCATCACCTCCAGCCCAGACACGGACAACACGTACACGACGCTGGACGTGATAGCGGTGGGCGTGACCTTCAGCGAGGCGGTCACCGTCACCGGGACGCCCCAGATCACCCTGGACATAGGCGGGACGGAGCACGCTGCGGACTACTCCGGCGCGGGCGCCGCGACGGGGCAATTGCTGTTCAGCTACACCGTGCAGCCCGTGGACCAGGACGACGACGGTGTCGCCGTGAAGGCGAACAGCCTCGCGCTGAACGGCGGGACCATCCAGGCCACGGACGACATGACCAACGCCACCCTCACCCACTCGGCCATGACCTTTGCCAACCACAAGGTCCACACGGAGCTGACCCTCGTCAGCAACATGGGGCAGGCCGACGGCGCGCCCGTGCGAATAAGCGCAACGCAAGCCGTGCGCATGGAGGTATCGACGGGCGAGAACCAAATTCTGTTCAACCTGAGCGAGTTCATCGTCGATGTGTAGACGGCGTCTCCCACCCTGCAGTTAACGGTGACATTCGAAAACGAAATTGAACAGGAAGTAGCAGGACGACTACTAGAAATTAGGGAAGCCTATAGATTCACGGGAACAGCGGCGGAAGCAGGAAGGCAGGTCCTCAAGTACGCTGGTGCGGACCACGATCACGTCAACTTGGGCGACCTCTATTCAGTTCAAGAAGGCTCGCCAGAGGCTTACCGGTTTACCGTAGGTCCACATTACATTTACATCACTGGGTCGGGCGCGAGCTTCGTGGAGCTGGGAACGATGGCCAGCACCAACGAGGACACCGTTCATGTCCACCAATGGAGCGTTGGTGACGGCGTGGCCCGTTCCACGAATGGGGGCGCAAGCTACCAGACTCAATCCGCCGCCCTTGACATCAGTTCCTTGAAGGCGGGGACTCGAACTCCTGGGTGGCCTTGGCGCCCTAAACCAAAGCCAAGGTGAAATGTGCAGAAACATAGGGTAAATTGAAGGAGGGACAGGGTTAGCTTTTGCGGGTGTCCGAGAGGGGTTGGTGATGGGTGTGCGGGAGATGGAGCGATTCCTCGAACAGTGGCAGATGGATGCCAGGGATTTGCGCCGGCGGATGATTCGGTCGCCGACGTCCCGGGAGCGGGAACGGTGGTACGCCCTGCTGCTGCTGGCCCAAGGATGGCCGGGTTCGGCGGTGGCCGGGGCACTGGAAAGGGACGACCCCCACACCATTGGCCGATGGGCCGCCGCCTTCGGCAAGGGAGGGCCCACAGCCTTGATATTCGAGCAGACCGGGGGTCCCCCCCCTGACAAGGGTATGTATGGGGTTTTCATGCAGGGGGATGGTGGGTGACCTCCAGGTTGAGCTTGGGTTCCGGCCAGGGTTCGGGCAGCAGCCAGACCCGTTTCCAGAGTCGGCCCCGGAGCAGCAACCGCCTCAGCCAGTCGATGCCGTGGCGGATTACGCTGACGGTCCGGCCCGGCCGGCTCCAACTGCTGTGGTGAGTGGACGCCAGGTGTTTCGGAGGCGCTCTCAGGTTACCTGGGGCGATCCTCCGGTCATTGGCGTCTTCCACTCTGGTCCCATAGGCCAAGGTCAGCAACGTCGCCACCGACAGCACGAGCCAGTGCCGCGAAATCCGTGCCGGGTCGGTTCTACGGGTCTTATCCCATTTCCATCCGAGGCTCTTGACCGCCTTGAACCCCAACTCGATCCAGAAGCGCAACGCGTACCAACTCACCCCGACTTCCTCCGGCGGAAGGTCGGTCAGGATGATCCAGGGCTCCTCCTGTTCAACGTACCAGACCGCCAGCAGGGTGCAACGGCGTTTGGCGGCGGCGGTGCTGAAAGCGGTTCCCCGGCCAATCCAGGCGGTGTCGGCACGAGGAACGAAGGCGTGGGCCGGCAGTCGGCGGCCTTCCTCGGCGCAGAAGGTGACGTTTTTCGGATACCTCATGTAGGGGTGCCAGCCCTGAGCGCGTATCTGTTTCCAAAATTTCGGACTGGCCAGGCCCCGGTCGCACAGCACCACCACGGTCATTTCCATGGGCACCGCCGGGGCCAGGTCCTGCAGCAGTTCCACTATCGGGTCCATCCAAGACCCGCGCTGGGTGGCTCGGCGGATGCGCCAGGCCACGGGAATGGCGCAACTCCGGTAGACCACGCTGATGACGATGGCAGTGGTTTCGTCCCCTTTCAACGTGGGGTCCACCGCCAGGGCCAGCCGGCCGGAACTCCACCAGGCCAGGACCCATTTCAGCAGCGGCGCGAAGCAGAGGCTCACGTCCAGTTCGGTTTCGCAGGGACGCGCCCGGTCGCTGCCGTCGTACAACCACTCCCTGAGATACTGGCGCAGGTTGTTCCAACTGCCCCAGGGCGAGAGGGCGGAGGCCACAGCGTTCTGGCAGGCACTCCCGGCCAGGATGGCCCCACACACCCACCAGGCCAGGCCGGTCAACTGTGGCTGAGTGAGGTCAGGTAAATGCGTTTCAATCACCTGCTGCAACTGATAGCATTCCCTGGGAAGGCGCATGGGAGACCTCCAGCATCCGGTTTCGTCATTGCTACCAAGATGCCGGATTCCTGTGCGCTTTCCAAGCTCTCAGACCAATTTCAGACCTCACATACCCCTGTCAGGGGTTCCCCCCCGCCCTTGGCGGGGCGCAGCAGGCGGATTTGAAGGCGGCGGTGCAGGAGTTGCCTGCCAAGTCGGGCATCGAACTGGCCAACTGGACCCTTCGGCAAGCTCAGGAGGAAGGTGGTGCGTCAGTTTGTCCTGGAAGGTTTGGGCATCAGCCTGAGCCGCAGCACTTGCCTGAACTACCTGCACCGTCTGGGATTCGTGCTCAAACGCCCCAAGAAACGTCTGGTGAAGGCTGACGGGCAGAAGCGGGAGTCCTTCGTGGCGGAGTACGCCGCCCTATGGGACGAGGCAGGGCAGTCTGGGGCCAGGATCCTCTTCGCTGACGAGGCCCATTTCCGGGCGGACGCCGAGTTGCGGGGCAAGTGGGTGCTGAAGGGGGAGCCGGCGTTGGTGGGGTCCACCAGCCCGCGCTATGGCGAGAAGGCCAGCTATTACTCGGCGGTTTGCCTGGAGACCGGGGAGGTGGAGTGGATGGAACTGGAGGGCAACAGCTACTCCGGAACCTCTGCGGCCTTCCTGACCCGATTGCGCCAGAGGCACCCTGGGCCGCTGAATGTGATTTGGGACAACGCGCCGGCGCACCGCGGTGAGGCGGTGCGGGAGTATCTCTGGACGCCGGGCCTGGACCTGCGGCTGGTGAACCTGCCGGGATACAGCCCGGACTTCAACGCCGATGAGGCCATCTGGGGCTGGGTGAGGGAGGAGGCGACCGGGAACCTGTGCCTGGGGACCAGTGCCAAGGTGCAGGAGAGGGTCGGCAGCTTCCTCGCCGGGCTGGCCAGCCGGAAGGAGGAGGTGAAGCGGCGCTGCCGGACAGTCCTACAATCAAGGGCCGAAAGGCTACTGCGGGATTCCCAGTCCCCTTCCCAACCCATGGCGAATGCACATCCCACCTTGGCTTTGGTTTAGCTCCGGGGCATAGCCCTCTCCCGGAGGTGTCCCCACGGTAATGAGAACGACCTGTCCCAGTTCATCTTGCACATCGTCGGAGTACTGGAACCGGGTGTTGCCTGCCTTTAGCGCGGGACTGAGACGGTCTGCCAAACCCGGTTCGTGTCCCTCGTATAACCCAGCACCTCGTCCTGCCAATCCCTGTGGCCTGAGAGCCGGAACTCCGCTCCGCATCACCAAGAGCATTGCATCAACAGGAGCATTGTGGTTACCGACGGTGTGGAGGTGAGCAACTGGTAGGACCCGACGCAACGACCGAGGCCCCGTCAATTGCAGCCTGCCGTTGATGTGAAAGCTCTTTTTCTGGTACGGAGGATGAGAGGGCGATAGAATGCTAACACAACTCCATAATTTCATAAATTTTTTGGGCGCGAGCAATATGAAGGTAATCAGTGTGGCCGTCGACGATGAAACTCACCGTCTTGCCAGGATCAGGGCTGCCCAGAAAGGGACGTCCATGTCAGCCATGCTCAGAGACTATCTTCTTCAGATGTTCTCGGAAGACGGCCACCGGCTTCCCGAAGAAACCGAGCCGCAGCGCAGGGCGAGAATGCTCGACGAGGTGATGGCGAGGTTCGAAGTCGAAGGCGTGGGCCTCATAGCCAGCGAGAGGCTAAGCGGGGAGGACCTGTACGACAGACATGCGGCTCGCTGACACCAACATCCTCTTCTACGCCGCCGACACCTCCCCGGAAGAGAGGCACAAGAGAACAAGGGCCGCGGGAGTGCTGAAGGAGGCGGAACTCTGCCTTTCGGTTCAAGTCCTCCAAGAGTTCTACCATCAGGCAACCCGGCCTATGGGCCGACTCCGCATGACTCACGAGCAGGCCCTGGCCTTTCTCGATCCTTTCATGGGTCTGCCCAGCGTGCCGGTAACCCAGGAACTGTTGAACAGGGCAGTTCAAGTTGCCGACCGGTACGGGATTCCCTACTGGGACGCAGCCATGCTGGCGGCGGCAGGAATGCAGGGATGTGACGCCGTCTACTCCGAGGACCTCAATGAGGGGCAGTCGTACGACGACGTTCTTGTCATAAACCCTTTCCGCTGGCCCTGAACGATGAGGCCGGATCGGAAAGCGATTCGAAATTCAAGACAGCTGGTCTTCTTGGGTTATGCCCTACTCTGTGCCTGAGGCGACCTGAGCCGCGGATCACGGTGAGACCCTATGTGCCACGGACCCAACATGCTGATCGGTGGCGCGAGTATCGACCTGAGAATCAAAGGAAACCAAGCATCCTGGACGTACCCAAGCTGATGGTGGGAGACATCGGCGGGGGATTCCGACCGGACGAGAAGAGGTATGCCTATAGCCACTCCCGAAACCTGCGGGACAAAAAAAGCGATGGAAGCAGAGACCGAATACCGGCTACTAGTCGCCGAAGCGCGTTTTCGAATGACGGATGAGATTGTCCAGTCACTCAGGGCGGCACAGTCTGGCCCATTGGGTGCGGGAAGACTGGCCAAGTCGGACAAGCACCCCGCCGTACGGACTGCCATACAGACGGCCCCGAATGCTTATCAGCGACGGCTACCGCCCCCGCGGGCACCGGCTGAATTACTCTTCGTCCGGAAAACGAGGGTCGTCCCTGTGCTCCTGGCCTGCCGGCGAGTAGGTGCTATTCGAGAGGCGATGCAGGACACTCATCACCTCCAGTCGTGGATGACCAGGCATCTCCAAACAACTGCTCCACGATAAGAGTCATGTAGGCTTGGTATTCGCCCGTATCGAAAGATTGCCGCTGGAGTTTCACCGTCGCTATTTTCACGGAACCGCCGCCGTCGAACGCAAGAGCGCAAACAGAGTGTCCCGGCAGGGCAACCCGCCGGAAGATCGTTCCCATCGCCTCCTCGAGTCCTTGATGCCTATGATCACCGTCATCCTTGCCAGATGGAGGTACCTCGATGACGTCTGCGCCTGGGGAGAGCTTAGCCTCTGCCTTGCCGAGGATGAGTACCGCGACTCTTCGCAGATCAACCCAATGCGGTTCCCCCGAATCCCCGATGGGATCGCGGAAGAGCAGATCCATCTCTACCCCCCACTGTACTTGCCTTTTTCTGTCATTCTCCCTCGGTGTCAGACGGCGAATCGCCTCCGGCAAAAGCCCCGAATGAACAGGAACTGCTAGCATTCCCCTTGGCGTGAGTGCATGTTCAGCACAGGATGAAACTATCGAGAAGACCTGGGGCCTCGCATCGGAGGGAAGGCTGACTATGAGGATATCGACAGACTCTGCCGGCAAATTGTTCGCGAGATCTCCGATGGTGGAATGGTAAGTGCTAACGCTACTCCCGAAGTTCATGGGCGAATGCGATTCAGTGGGGCCAGAGTGATCGGGTCCAGCCTTTTCCTCATTGACCCGCTCAACTCCACCGACCAGAGTTCGGACGTGACCTTCCTTCACCAAATCCAGCGCCTTTCTTTTGATCTCCAGCGGTTCCGAAACCACTCTGACTGCATCGCTTACCGTCACAACACCCTGCCGCACAGCGTCGGGCATTTCCGGCAGGCCCTCCCCACCCTCAGCAGCAACCTTGGCAGCGTCTGCCACCAGTCGAGTGCTGACACTTTGCCCTCTTGCGGCCTCGCCCTGTGTAAGGAGTTCACGAAAACTCTGCAATATTGCAGAATTCTTCCTCTGCCGATTTGCTGGACGTCCCGGAGTTGACCAGCCCGACAGTTCAGCTGCGATCAGCGCTCGCTGGCTCGTCGTGAGGTGCCTTCGCTCGATATTCCTGCTCCAGACTCATCGAACGGAGTCGATGTCGTCTGGCAGGATCTCGTACACGGGCTCAATCCCAAGTTCGCGACAGGCCCACTCCCGGTGTTTCCCGTCGATGATCTCGCCATCAATTATCGAGATCGGCTCAACCTGACCGTTCTCCTCCACATCCCTGAGGAAATTGCCGTAAGCCATTTCATCCATTACTGGCATGATCATCGACAGTTTGCCGATGGGGTATGGTCCACCGGGGTCCATACTTCCCAACCATCGACTACCGGGGCTGCCCTTTGAATCATGATTGTCATGATCATGCTGGGGGCCGTCTGCATCGACCCGGTTGCCTGAGACTTTCTGAGTTGCAGGCTCCTGCTCGGGCTCCATCTCCTCAATACCGGAGCCCTCGGCAGTCTGTGCTTGGACCTGAATGTCTTCATTGGTCTCGTCGATCTCCGATTGAGGGAGATCAGGAAAATCTTTCTGAAAGTCCTCCAAGGGAAACATTGGCACGGTGTCCATAAATGTCAACCTCCGGTGAGCTCTGCTGAGATTTCGATAGATCAGGCCTCGACTTCTGCCGTCCGTTTTACTCCAACTGAGGGGCCGCCCTCTTTGGCTTCCTCGGTCCATATGTGGATAAAACCACAACCGGGTTAACATGGACTTTTAAGACACCGGGCGGAGCAGGACGTTCTGATCATGAGGTTGTCGGCGATTCCAGCGGGAAAGGAGCCGACCCCCTCATCGTGTCCGGGCCTTCAAACCTGGGCATGGTTTCCCATAGAGTCCCTGGTCGGGAGAATGTGAAAGCTGGAGTCGAATGACACATTGGAACAGGAGACCGAGATGAGCTTTCCACCAAGACGAGAATGCAGATCACGAAGCCACGAAGATCTAGCGTGGAAATGCGAAGGGATGGATCGATCCTGAGAAAATTGGCAATGGGGGTTTGGAAGTCGAAGGCACGGGGGGAATCCGGCAAGGAAAGACTGCGTTGAGCAGGACCTTTCGCTCGAAGAACCCACACCAGCAGTTGCTGCCCCGAAGGCGCTCCCGGACTGGCCGTCGAGGTGCCACCGGCTAGACGAATGTGATCATCACCGATAATGGCACTGCTGACATGGCCATCGACTCCACCCGCTCTATCATCACGGAGGGCAGTTCTCGGACCTGCAAGGTCAACTTCGACAGCCAGCTCACTGCCAGCGTCAAGGTCAGCATTTTCGACCCTTGGAGGACAAAGCCGCCGCGTCGAATATCCTGGCATTCCCAAGGTCCAGCCGGTACACCGAGCATACGGTGACGATCACCTCCCACCCGGGACACAGACGCCGGTGACGAGTCCACTTCTGTGTCCCACTCCATAACCTTCGCGGACGGCAAGTCCAGTCTGATACCCACCGACGTGCGGATGTCACCGTGGCAGAGACGTGGACCTGTTGGTGCAGTCGGCTTCGCCTCATCCGTTTACATCGAGGCTGAGGGCGACACCCTGACCTTCAAGATCACTCTCCACGGGGACCCGGAACGCGCTGTCACCATCAGCATGATGGAGAGGGGACAAGGCAACGCACAGGGTGGCGACTTCACCTACGTGCTCGCCAGTGTCACCCTTCAACTCGGGAGAGTCGGTCAAGCTGACCTTCCAGTCGACGTTCCCAACACCGTGGCCCTCGTTACCAAAGGGGAGACAGCCATCAACATCATCGGCGACGAGCCCACGGTCCTCACCGTTAACTTCGGGACCAACGCTTACATCGCAAACGAGGGCGGTACCGCCACGATCAAAGTAAGGTTCTCCGTGGACCGGTAGCAGACCGCCCCATTCCCTCTCGGATGCCAATTTGGGCGACGTCGAAGACGCCGACTGTTCGAATGCCCAGGCCAAAGTGGTGTTCGACAGACGGAACAAAGAGAAGAGCTTCACCTTCACCGCCACCCAGGACACTGTGCACGACGATAACGAACGGGACAGTACCTCTTTGGTGTTCTTGCCCACAAGGCTGGTCAACATCAGCGCAGTCTCGACCCCTAACACCACCGTTACCATCAGGGACGACGACTCGCTGGTGTCGGTTAGATTCGCCCAGACCACCTACTTGGTGAACGAGTCCGTCGATATATCCACCACCGACACCGAGGAGAACGAGAAGGCCTCCACCATCACCGCGGCCCACAACACAGCAGACGATGACGGCGAGTCGGTGAAGCTCACCCTCAGCATGGGCCTGGGGCGGACGGATGGAGGAAGGCACCACCAACGAGGCGGGGATCAGCGTCAAGGACGACGACCACCCTGCCGAGTTGGGGGAATTCGAGGAATGGTCCGTGATATGCGGCCCCTGGCCGAGATTCCGTCGGCGGGGTCATCATTCCCCCGTTAATCGAAAACCCCATTGTCAACAGCATCTGATAGGTTGGAGCGGTGGGGGCAATGTTACTCACGGGTTTCACTGCCGAATCGAACACCCCCACCAAAGGAGGAATCAGCATGGCTGGAAAGACTCGTCGATGCGAGGAATGCAAGGAGGACATCAGCCAGCGCGGCCGGGCCGCCAAGCGATGCAAGCGGTGCGACAAGTTGATCAGGCAACAGAGGTCAATAGAGCACCAGGAAAGGCGTGCGGAACAGATGGCGCATTCCGGCGTCCCTGTGGTTATGCGCCGCTTTCACGGGCGCCGCCATCGGGGCGTTCATCGGCGCGACTCTTGCGGTGTCCATCCAGCATCTCGTCTGAGATTCATCCTCAGATTGTTCCTGCCTACGTTGCACCTCGACAAGTCGGGTGTGCCGATCATCGACTGGTATTAAAGAACATCAGCCAAAGTTAGTTGCACCGGCAATTTCCCTGACACTGCCGCTAAGCAGGGACCGAGTGACACTCGGGCCTGCCAACAACTGTCGAGTACCGGAGTTTTTCGACTTCCACAATCACCAAGAAATAATTCTGAATCGGAGTTAACCAGCCGTCATCAACCTCTGGTTTGATCACGTTCGGCTCACACTTCGTAAAACGGGAGCTAAAAGGGCAGGGGGTTCCGCGGAGCGCGCGGGACCCCCTGCCCTTTTCTTTTGCGGACATGGACGGGATCTGAAATCCCCTGCAAGCGCCGTCTCAAATCGAGGAATCCCAAGAAAGTTACACGGAGCAAAAACAATGATGCGACAAGAAATCACCAAACTCAGTTGCTTGTGCCGTGCGGATGAGTACGCAAGCCAGGCCAATCAGAACAGTCCCGCCCTGACCATACGGCCAGAGTGTTGTGTGTCATTGGCACACGATGCGATCATTCCAACGTTGAACGGCTGGGCCTCACTTTCCGACGTCCAAATGGGCGATACGGTCTTCGATGAACAAGGTAACCCTTGTTCTGTTACAGCAATTTCGGAAAGGAGAGAGGAGCCCGCCTATCGGTTGTCATTCGACGATGGATCCAGCATCGAAGCCGGGGTCTACCACCCGTGGTTGACCCGAACTTGGGCTAATCGCGCTGGCATCACGAAGGGTATCCATCGACCGGCGCAGTGGACATCGAACTTCCTGCCCTACACGACACACGAACTGGAGGCCTCCCTAACTCACCGGTCTGGCGGTCAGGACCAAGCGACCCACTCCATTCCCTTAGCCGGTGCGCTGATGCTGCCTGAACGCGAACTGCCGGTAGACCCTTACCTTCTGGGCATGTGGCTTGGCGACGGGACATCCAAAGAAGCCATCATAACTTGCTCAGAAGAGGACGAACCTCATTACCGGACTAGAATGTTGGCGATCGGGGAAAACTGGCGCATCATGAAGGGCGGTGAACGCACTCTACATTGCAGCTTGGCTGGTGGACCCCGTCCCAGGCTTCGGACCCGTCTGAGACAACTGGGTGTGCTGTCAAACAAGCACGTGCCCCAGGAATATCTGTTTGCGAGTAGTGGCCAGAGGTTGGCATTACTCCAAGGTCTAATGGACAGCGACGGGCATATCTATGAAACAGGGAGGGCCGAATTTGTTTCGACCTCGCAGAGACTGGCTGAGGGAACCGTGGAAATCGTGGTTTCGCTGGGCATGAAGGCGGCGATCACCATGGACCCCGCGGCAGCGCACAGGAACCAGAGGCAAGACGTCTTCCGTGTCCGATTCAGCCCCACGGTGTGCGTTGCGTCCCTTCCACGCAAGGCAGACAGGGCTAGGGAGATCATCGAACGAAGAGGACGGAAGGTACTTTCCCCTGTTAAGCAGCGGTACATCAAGTCGGTGGACAATACAGGACTCCGGCCGGTCGTCTGCATCTCAGTCGACTCAGTTTCTGGAATCATGCTGGCCGGACGGCAGATGCTGCCAATACTGGCCCGAAGATGGGTTCCATGACAGCGTAACGGCACCTCGCTTACATCGCCCCGACTTCGACCACCCTCTGCGACAGCCTGAACCCACAGATTCTCCTGAATCAACTCCTTCTACCGAGCGGAAAATCGGAACATCCCAGGCCGCCGGAGCCCGCCTGCTACGCCGAAGGGAATCAAGTCGAACTACATTCGATGAATCCAAGGGCACTTCCGATTCAAATGGTCCTCTGTAACACCAGCTACAACGCATGCAGTCTCCTGCCCGCTGCGACCCGAGCCTCCTCCTGCTTTCTTGCGAAATCATGAAGGGTGTCCAACACAATCGGCTTCGGCCCGCCCATCGGAAAGTGCCGCAGTGCAACCGACTTGATGTACTCGTCCACGGTGGAAGGCGCAACTCCCAAGAGGGCGGTCGCTTACTCTACCGACACTGCAACCGGGAGCGGTGTAGCAACCAGAACCACTCCGTAAACCGTAAAGGCCAGCTTTGGGGGTGTCACAAAGGCCTATGGATACCAGTTTCGTATCTGAAAATCCCGTGGAATGTCGTGGAATCCCGTGGGAATGCGCGGAGTGCGTCTGCAAAAATTCCATGTGAGTAAGACGGCAATCGGCCCTGCGGTGTTTGGTAGCCCCAGTCCCGATTTCTGCGTCTCGCAGCCCGTCCAAGAAACACTGGTGATGCGGTTGCTTAGGTTATGAATGGAGGAGCTTCCAGCATGGGGATATGCCGATGAGCAAGACCTTCCCTCCCTACGACCCAGAGCAGCAGTTGCTGCTGGCGGCGGCCCTCCAGGATTGGCTGCCCAAGGGCCACCTGGCCTACCTCATCTCCGACGTGGTCGACCAATTGAACCTCTCTGCCATCACCGAGTGCTATGCCGAGGAGCGGGGCGGCCCACCTTACCATCCCAGGATGATGGTGAAGGTACTGCTCAACAGCTACTGCATCGGCGTGGCATCCTCAAGACGCATGGCCCAGAGGCTCCACAAGGACATCGCCTTCCGGGTGCTGGCGGCCAACAACACCCCCGACTTCCGCAAGGACCATCTGGCAGCGTTGGCCGAAAACGTTCCATCGGGTGCTGGAATTATGGCGGGAGGCGGGGCTGGTGAAGCTGGGGCATGTGGCCCCGAACAGCACCAAGGTCCGAGACTACGTGTCGACGCACAAGGCAATGAGCTGCGGGAGGATGAAGGAGAGGGAGGCGCACCAGGTGGCCGAGGTGGCCGAGTTGCTGCACAAAGCGCAGGAGGTGGACGAGGAGGAGGACCGCCGTTACGGCCGGAACAAGCGGGGGGATGTGTTGCCGGAGGAGCTGTCCTTCCGGGAGGGCAGGTTGCGCAAGATCAGGGAGGCCAAGGCGGCCCTGGAGGCCGAGGCCCAGGGGGCAACGAAGCAGGCTAAAGCCGGGGGAAAGAGCATCCCGGGGTGCCCGATGAACAGGCGCAGCGCAACTTCACCGACCCCGACTCCCGCATCATGCCCGGCCCGGGAGGGAGGGACTTCCAGCAGTCCTACAACTGCCAAGCGGTGGTGGACAGCGCCCATCAGGTGATCAAGGCGGCCCAGGCCACTGACCAAGTCTCGGGCAAGCGGCAGAAGTAGGCCATCCGGAACACGGGCGAGGTGCCCAGGGAACTATCCGTCGGCGCCGGCTACTACTCGGCCAAGGCGGCGGAAGAACTGTGCCGAATGGGATTGCACTCGTAAATCGCGCCGCAGAAGACCCGGCACGGCACGAGGCCGGAGCCTGCGCCCCGGATGCGGATCCCAAGGGGATTGTCGTCCAGGGACCGGATACGGCGCAAACTGTGCACGAAACGGGGACAGGAGCGCTATATCCTGCGGATGGAAACGGCGGAGCCGGTGTTCGCGCAGATCAAGCAGGGCCGGGGATTCCGGCAGTTCCTGCTGCGGGGACTGGAGAAGGTGAACCGGGAGTGACTGGCGATCTCCACCGGGCACAACCTGCTCAAGCTCGTCCGGCATGGCCCCGGGCTCCCCGCCAATGGACAGGCAACCGCAGACTCAAAAACCGCAGGACTCCCCGGCTTACAGTCGGCAAGTTTCTTCGGATCCTCTCGGCATTCCCGAATCCGGACCATCCCATGCTGGCGGTCTCCAGTGTCACCGCCGATGAGAAAATGCGCGAAATCGCCGGGATGGAGTTGACCCACCTGATGGCGAGGGCATCATTCACGAAGACTTCGTGGAGGTGCCTGCCAAGTTTTGCTGAAGGTGGGACAAGTGAAAGAGATCTACGAAATGAAAGGGGGGGCCGTTCCATCCGGGGGATAGCCGATGACCTGGGCATCGCCCGGAACACGGTTTGACGGTATCTCAAGTCGCTGGAGGTCATGCGGCCCAAGGCCCGGTCGCGGAGGGCATGCAAGCTGGATCGCTATACGGAATACGTCGACCGGCGGCTGTCCGAGGGCCTGGAAAACTGCGTGGTGCTGCACCGGGAGCTCAAGGTCCTGGGATATGACGGCGGCTACTCGATTCTGAAGTCCTACGTGTCGCCCAGGCGTCGCCGGCAGCCGGAGGCCACCATGCGCTTCGAGACTGCGCCGGGAGAACAGGCACAGGTGGACTGGGGCAGCCTGGCGTACCTTGATCAGGCAGGCATGAAGCAGCGCATCTGGGTATTCGTGATGACCATGGGCTGGTCGCGGGCCTGCTACGTGGAACTGGTGCGCAAGGCCGATACGGCCGCCTTCATCCAGTGCCACGTGAACGCCTTCGAATACCTGGGAGGGGTGCCCCGCCGGTGCCTCTACGACAATGCCAAGGTGGTGACCCTGGGCCGGGACGAGGACAAGCAGCCCATCTGGAACCAGCGGATGCGGGACTTTGCTCTCAGGGTGGGCTTGGAGATCCGGCTGTGCCAGCCCTACCGGGCACAGACCAAGGGCAAGGTCGAGAGCGGGGTCAAGTACGTCAAGGGCAACATGTGGCCCAGCATGCGCTTCACCGACGACGCCGATCTCAACCGCCAAGCTCTGGAGTGGTGCGACAGCATCGCCAACCGGCGAATTCACGGGACCACCCACCGGGTGCCCTGGGAGATGCTGGCCGAGGAGCGTGCCCACTTGGGGAGGCTGCCGGGCCGGACTTCCCTGGCGCCCTATCTCAGGGAGGACCGCAAGGTGGCCCGGGACGGCTTCGTCAGTTGGGAGGGCTCTCGCTACGGGGTCTACCGGAAGTGGACAGACCGTGTCGTGCAGGTGGGCCAGCGCCAGGGGACCGTGGAGGTCTGGGTCGGCGATAAGCGCATCGCGGTGCATCCCAGGGCGCAGAAACCCGGCCAGCGCTTCACCCTGCCCGGCCAGTGGTCGGGACTGCCGGTGGGAGACAACCGGCCCAAGCCGGAGACGATGGCGGTACAGATCCCCGTGGCTGAGGTGGAACAGCGCTCACTGGATGTCTACGATCTGGCCGTCGTGGGAGGTGCCAGGTGATCGCCCTGGAGCAGGCCCGCCAGCACCTGGAGAGTCTGGGCCTCAAGCAGTCCGTGGAGGTCTTTGACAACACGCTGGACACCGCCGCCAACAAACAGCTGACCTATCCGGAGATGCTGGAACAGGTGCTGGGCGTCGAGGTGGAAGCCCGCAGGGAGCGCTATCTCACCACCCGTACCAAGATGGCCCACTTTCCCTTCCAGCGCACCCTGGAGCAATTCGACTTCCCCTTCCAGCCCTCCATCGACGAGCGGCAGGTCAAGGAACTGGCCAGCTTGGCCTTCGTGGCCGAAGCCACCAACATCCTGCTTCTCGGACCGCCCGGCGTTGGGAAGACTCACTTGGCGGTGGCACTGGCCAAGCGGGCCATCGAGCGTGGCTACGGGGCCTACTTCGTCCGGGCCTATGACCTGATGGAGGACCTGCGCAAGGCCAGGGCCGAACACAATCTGGACCGGAGGCGGCGGGTCTACCTGGCGCCTAAGGTGCTGGTCGTGGACGAGTTCGGCATCTGGCCCTACGACCGGGAGTCGGCCACCGCCTTCTTCACCCTGGTGTCAGCCAGGTACGAGCGGGGCAGCATCATCCTCACGTCCAACAAGGGCTTCGGCGAGTGGGGCGAACTACTCGGCGACACGGTGATCGCCTCGGCCGTCCTGGACCGACTGCTGCATCACAGCCATGTCCTGAACATCCGGGGCGAGAGCTACCGGCTCCGGGAGAAGAGGCAGGCAGGACTCTTCAGCTCGCACCAGCTGCTGGGCGTCGCCCCGGCGAAAAGCAACGACAACTACCCCAGCTGACGAAGTCGCTGGCCAATTGGGCACTGACGGAATCGCTGAGCAGTAGCGACAAGGCGGGTCAACTCTAAACCGGCGACAATGAGAACAGGAACCTGGTGGGTCCGGTCTCCATCGGCGATTCTGGGTCAAGTCTCCGTCGGCGTTGACAACCTAGCTCAGACCCAACTCCCAAACCCTCGGAGCCAATCAACGAGGCGGCAGACCTCACGGAAATCAGACACTTCAGTGTGCAAAACGATGGGGATTCGAGGCCGACGGAACAGGGAACTACCCCTCCGTTTCCACCGCCAGCTTCAGAATCCGATGACGGCGGAGCATAACAGTAAGAGGCTCAAAGAGTTAAAGGGGCGACGCGCTTGCATCACCCTTGTTTCTTGCTTCCCCTACACGGCGTTCTGAGATTTCAGGCCCCGAGGCACTACGGCACCCCGGGCCAGGGCTATCGCATTTGAACTTTTGAAGCCTCATTGGGTGCCAAAAATGCGATCGTTTACCGCAGAACTCGTGTGGCGAACGGCTAGAATCTCGTGATTGGGCGACGGTCGTGCCAAGAATTACCGGTGAAAGTTGCCAAAGCGGCTGCTACAGACCCAGAATCTTTTAAATGCGATAGCCCTGCACCCCGGACCGCCAGGGCAATCGCGTCATGAATGGTAAGCTTGGGGAAGGGTGAGCAAGTTGTTGTTCGGGGTGATGTGAGGGGAGTAATGGTGAATGGGCGGGGTGCGTCGATCATGGATCATTTTCAGGACTTGGATGACCCACGGATAGAGCGGAGCAAGCGGCATCAGTTGCTGGACATCGTCGCCATAGCTATCTGCGCCGTCATCTGCGGTGCGGATTCTTGGGTTTACGTGGAGATGTTCGGCAAGAGCAAGGAGGAGTGGTTCCGCACCTTCCTGGACCTCCCCAACGGTATTCCCTCCCACGACACCTTCGGTGAGGTCTTCTCCCGGCTGGACCCGGAGCGGTTCCAGCAGTGTTTCATGGAGTGGACCCAGGCAGTGGCCGACCTGCTGCCCGGTGAGGTGGTGGCCATAGATGGCAAGACGGTGCGCCGTTCCCACGACAAGCGAGCGGGCAAGGGGGCCATCCACTTGGTCAGTGCCTGGGCCTCGGTCAACACGTTGACCTTGGGTCAGGTGAAGACGGAGGAGAAGTCCAACGAAATCACCGCCATACCCAGACTGCTGGAAATGCTGGAACTGAACGGGTGCATCGTAACCATCGACGCCATGGGCTGCCAGAAGGAGATAGCCCGGGGGATTCTGGAGGGTGGAGCCGACTACCTGCTGGCGGTGAAGGGTAATCAGGGCCAACTGTATCAGGACGTACGAGACCTGTTTGAGGGAGGGGACGTACTGGGGTTGAACGGCGTGCCTCACGATTATGCCACCACCCTCAACAAGGGGCACGGACGGATCGAACGGCGGGAGTGCTGGTCCATCGGCGACCCGGCCTGCCTGGAATATCTGAACACTGCCGGGGACTGGTCCGGGCTGCGTTCAGTGGTGAAAGTGGAGTGCCGGCGGGAGACGGAGGGCGGTGCCACAGTGCAGGCCAGATATTACATCAGCAGCCTGGAGGCATCGGCACACCGGCAGCTTGCAGCGGTGCGGGCTCACTGGAGCATCGAGAACTCGCTCCACTGGAGCCTGGACGTCACCTTCCGGGAAGACCAGAGCCGGATACGCAAGGACAACACTCCCCAGAACATGGCCACCCTGAGGCAGATCTCCCACAATCTGCTGAAACGTGAAACAAGCCTGAAGGTGGGCATCCAAGGCAAGCGCCTGCAAGCCGGCTGGCGGGAAGACTACCTCCTCAAGGTCCTACTCAGTTAAGACGCGATTGCCCTGCCCGGACCCGCCGCCCATTGACAAACATCCCGAGGCAGGTACTGGAGGCCATGACGTTCCCAACTGCTTGACTACAGGAGCTCATCGAGTCACAATCGATGGCGTAGCTGGGCCGGCCCCGCAGCAACGGGGCCGGAACACCAACCCAGCCCAAAAGGTGGTCTGAGCACCCCGGCTGGCCGCGTGGCACGATGCCGCGTAGCAAGCCAATGGTAGTGCGTCACTCCACCTTCGGCAATTTTCAGCCGGAGGTTTTTTTATGGTCACTCCCGGCCAGGGCACCGCACCGGAAACCATCCAGGTGAGAATCACTTTTTCCATCCCCATCGATACCGTCCTGGATCCTGGCCCCGTGATCTTCTCTTCCGACTACGAGCAACTCCCGGAGGTACGGGCTCTGATCGAGAGGCGGAGGATTTCTATGCCCGAAAGCGACTCCGAGCTGCTACGCGCAATCCAGGAATTGCTGGAATTGAAGGAGGCGGTCCAACTGACCTTGCTCGAAGGGATCGTCCACGGCGAGGTGACGTGGCAGATCAAGGGGCCGGGAAGTCCACTCTAGGGTGAATTCGCCCGGTCTCCCATCGGCGTACTTACCGGCGCCGGGGCGGCTGAACGAGCCCTAATTGCATAGAACAGCTCAGTGGCAAAACGCAGGCCAACGACGACGCTGCCAACAACATATCATCAAGGAGGCCCACATGCAGCAAGACAAAATCACAGCGGCAAGGGATCCCATCCCCGATCCATGCACCTGTTGCCAAGAGGGTAACGGAATTGCGGAGTGCTGGGTCCGGGCGTACCGGCAAGGAAAGATGGACTTCATCGCTGAGGTCCGCAGTGTCTTGGCTACAGACTACGAAGGCCATTTCCCGGATCACGACTGCGACGTTTGCCACATCACCAAGGCCATCGCACTGATGACCCCGTCTCTGCAAACCATCATGGACAGCACGGCAGACTGGATGATCACCATAGTGGCCGAGCCGGTCGCACGTGAGTCCCTCAAGGCTATGATCGCCGCGACCGAGGATGCCGAGAGGCGGAACTAAACTGAAGCCAAAGTGAGATGTGCATATCGAGGAGGGACAGGGGAATTATCGGTTCCGGTTCGCAGGCGGTTTGGAAGCCTTCGCCGTGGCACCTCAGCCTGACCTTAACCATACCGAAAATGTAGATTCCACCTTGGCCTCAGTTTAGAAGGTGCGTTGGCGGTCTCGACACGCCCGGGAGTCGGGGCCGGGGATACTTAGAAATTGAAACCTTGACCCCCTCCCGGCAGCACAGTAGACACCAGAACGACCGTCAGATGATAAGGAGGAAACAGTATGGCAGATCAATCCAACCAATTTCAGCAAGGATTTGCCGAGGGACGAAAGGCCATGTTCAACGAGATCGTGTCCGCCTTTAACGGAGAACAGCACCATGCCGGGTGCCGGTGCGAATCCTGCCGGGTGATGCGCCTGGTGATGCAGCAGTATCTGGGCACGATGAGAGAGATGCTGGGCGAGAGGAAGTACCACAGCCTGGCCAATGACCTTGCAACGGCGGCCGGTGAGAGGCCCCGGCCATTCAGGCGCTAATGCCAAGTTCCGTGTTCCATGACCAAGGCCTTGGTCATGGAGCAATGTTTTCAGACGACCCTCAATTCTTCAAGCACGCGGTTCCGGTGTCCCATCACCATCGAGGAGAACCGGAACGAAAAGACTGGAACGGAAATCGCGCACCTGAATGACAGAGCCGCATTCCCGAAATCTTCGTGGATGCGGCTGCCAGGTTTCGCCTGTGGTGGCACCGGTAAAGAGGTTTTCACCCCCCACGTGGCGTGGCTGACGCCTTGAGGCGTGACCCGAAACACGGCCCGGCTGTAGCTGAACGCACCGGAGTCAATGCCACCTCAACCCTGGCCGCGTCGTACGTCCATCCCTTCAGCAAGCTCAAGTGGGGGACTGAGAGAGACGGCCTCCAAGAGCCCGCCCGGACGTGGCGCCGGTGTATCGCGGTGAAAGGGCGTCCATCAACGGAGTACTCGAAAGTCCGCCCATTCCCGGCGAACCGTCAACCCCCCAAAAGGGGCCGGAACACCCCTGCACAGGAAATGTCCGGATTCAGCTATGGCCAAAGCCATTTCCTTAGTAATCCCCCCAGGGAGACTCTCGCGGCTTAATGTGGACCTGGTTTGCACAAGAAATGTCCGAAACGACGACGGCGCAAATACAAACTCACCGGCCATTTGTTTCCTGGATCCTGCACAGGAAATGTTCTGGCCTGCGGCGCCTACGCCCCCATGGAAATCGGCTGGCCTCCGTAGCGCCAGATGGTCCCATCCCCGGTTATGGGTCCTCTTTTCACCTCCTCCAGGGTGGTGGTCAGCAAGAGCAAGTTGCCGGTCAGTCCGGAGAAAATTTCCTCAGCCGCTTTCGTTTCGCAAACAAAGGCGACGAACCGGGGGAGGCCATGGTCCACGGCGATGTTCCACGGTTCAAGCTTTTCCCTTATATCCCCCTCGTTCGTTGCAGAACGCTCATACTCGAGGAGGACGAGGTGCCTTTCTCCCGTGATCTCAACCTCTATGAGTATGTCCGGGTCCAGTTGGGTTGCGTCGGGAATGTTGATCACCAGCAGGCGCCCCGCATGTACGGTGACATTGGCAGCCTTCAAGGCAACGACTATGTCGTTTACGCCGTCGGTGTGTCGCCAGCGTGGACCCACCCGGTCGTGATCGGCATGTATTTCGCTGGCAACTCTCGCTTGGAGTTCCCTCAAACTGGTCCTGTCCCTGCGGGCCACATAAATCATTCCTTCGGGTCCCAGATAGTGCATCCCCCGCCTGTCCTGCAATATTTCGCGGTCCACGAGACGACTCAGGATCTGGCCCATGGGCTCCGAGGTGTAGGGAAGGCGCCGGTTCAGGTGGCGGGCACGCATTCCCGAGAACTCAAGGACCAAGTCAATGATCCGGTTCGTCGTAACGCCGTTGAGCACAACCGCCAAGGCAGGCTGGTTGTCCCCATGCACTCCTGTTGCCTCAAGCTGTGCCCTTCCCACCACCGAACGCTCGAATCTGTCGGCAATGCGGTCCAGGGAGGTTTCAACCCGCCCGAAGGCCTGGTGGTACAGAATCTTGGTTCCCTTGACATTGAGAAAAAGAAAGCTGCCCTCCGCGTTGCCCTCTCCATGGACAAGTGCCGTTATCGCCCTCTTCTGCAGCCACCGGTCCGGCGTGAACACGATATATCCCGAGGGAACTGGTGCCAGGAAGTCGGCAGGGTCGGGAGGTGGAAGACCCCGTTCTCTGTTTAAGGTTCGGGCAACGTTTTCCCGCAGTGTCCTCGTTTCAAGGTTATCGGTCCGGCCCGACCATTTTTCCGGTATGTCATTGCATTCCTGGGACTTGCCCATCCAGCACACGTTGAAGGTGTGCGGACCTCGAAAGCTTACGACGGCTTCCACGAACCTGCCCCTCCGAAGGATGGTGAAATCGCGCGGAGATCCCAGCTCGATGTCTCCGCGCCACTCGTTGCCGGCGCCCTCAGCCAGGAAGAGTCCCGGCAGGACAGCGTAGTAGACCTCCAATTGCTCCAGCCTCTGAAGCAACAGTGCCGCCCCCTCGCGGGTCATCTGCCAGGGTACGTGCTCGTGATCCTCCTCTCCGGGCCAAACCATCGAGTGGACGTGGTCGGACGGGACTCCTATCCCCCGCTGAAATGGCTCGGGGTACAGTTCCCGGACACCCTGGCTGCCCACGATGTAGCGCGGCACGGGCCGGCCTCTCCTCCCCAGGGTCAAGGATGCAATGAAGCCCTTTTTCTCAAGCCTGTCCAGGGCCCGGTTCACTGTTGAGACGCACTTCGGCCTCCGGGCTCCGGGGGCCAATACAATTACGATCCAGTCGAGGATCTCCGCCGCAGAAATCCAAGGGCATTTTCCAATCAGGCGCAACAACAATATGTCCATCCTGGCCATAGCGTCAGGTCTCCTTTTCTTGCTGGAATTTGATCACTGGTGGAGTCCCTCCCGAGACAAGCCATTCTTCCTTTATCCATGCTTGTCCAGGCAGGATGCCTTTGATGGGTTGATGGAGGAGGCGCGCCCCGCGATCTTTCCCGGTTGCGGACAACGGGACCCACCTGGTCGAAACATCATTCAGACCGATGCAGGGGAATCGCCTTCGGTGCACCCGAACCCCTCCCGGGGAGGCGGCATAACGGGCTGGAGAGAAGGAAGGAGCAGGCCCTGCGGTGTTGCCTCACTTGGCCGTTCCGCGGGTGTCCACCCAATGGTCTATGTCCCTCTCGTACCACCCGACGGCGCGCTCGCCGATCGGCACGGAGGGCGGGAAGAGGCCGGCGTCCTTCATTCGGTAGAGGCTGCTCCTGCTGATCCCGCAGCGGTACAGCACCTCCGGGAGTCTCAGGATTCGTCCCGGTCGTTGGGTCATCTCTGTCACCTCGAAACGCCAGAGAGAGTTTTCTCCTCCCTTATTGTTGACCACGAACGCAGGCCCGGCCTTTGCGGTTAACGCGCGGGGGTCATCCGGCCCAAAGGCCAGTTGACTTTGTCCTCCGGCCGGTCCAAGGTGGATCTACAAAGTTTGTTGCATTTATAAGGATGAACGGAGGCGGTCCGGATTGACGGCACCACCAGGTTGGAATGCGGCGCCGAACGGCCCCGCCCCGGTCCGCTGCCCCAGGTGCGGGACGGGGAAAGTGGTGTTGAACGGATCAGGGGAGGGAGAGCAGAGGTTCAGGTGCCGGACGAAATGGTGCGGGCGGCAATTCACACGGTCAGGGAAAGCCTACCGTCACCGGTTCTCCGCCTATGTCATCGGCAGGGCTATTGAGTTGTACCTCACGGGCCTGCCTTATCGACACATTGCCGGTCTCGTCGAGCGCCAGTTCGCCATCACCGACACCAGGATCTCCGAGGCCACCATTCTTCGGTGGGTCAGGGGCTACGTGGGCCTGGCGTTGGAACTAGTCGGCAGACAGGCTCCCCGGACGAGCGGCAACTGGTGCATGGAATACGCACCCCTGACGCGCGCCGATGGCGGGGTCTGGCTGGTGGTAGATGAGGAATTTGGCTACGTCCTGCTGGCCCGCATTGCCGAGACCTTTGATGCTCACACGGCCGGGCAGGTATTCGGTCTGGCCCGCGCCGGACTGACGAGAGGGAATGCCGGGCCACTGCAGCTGGCCCTTCTGACGGAGCCGGATGTGGTTGGCTCCGAGGTCCACTTGCAGGTTACGGCGGCCCTCGGGGACCTGATACCCAGGGACGGATGGCCCGTCGAGGTGGGGCAACTGTGGTCCGTTTCCGGATTCGGCCACGACCGGATCAACAGCAGGGTTCTTCCTGCCCTCCGGGCACAGAGGCGGTTTCGCAGCCCGGCGGCAAGACAGAGATTTCTGGATGCATGGGTGTTCACCTGCAACTTTCTGGCGCCAGTGGATGAGGACGGAGAACAGACAGCAGCGCAGAGAGCGGGCATCGACCTGCCGCTGCGCAGTTGGCAGGACGTGGTCGATTACCGCGCAAAGTTGCCGGCAAGGAGAACCGCGGGGAAGGTGTTCGCCCATCAGAATTGCTAAATGGGGATTGGCAACTGCAGCCCAGGATCATTGACGGCACGGATGAATGGTGAGGTCATCATCGGTATGGCTGCTGCAAATACAGCCATGGAGTTGAAATCCTTTCCAGAGCAGTGAGCGGAGGATTCAGCGAGGACCGGGAACATTGACTGAGTCTGCATGGGTCAGAGCCGGTCTCGTCTCAAGTCCCATGACGTGTCATAGAATCCACCGCTGAGTGTGGGAATAAATGTGGGAAGAATAGATTTATTTCAAGCCAAACGCTCTGAATCGTACTAGAATTACAACGGTTTGGATTCCCACTCTCTCCGCCACCACATAAGGATTCAAAGCTAAATAGCTTGCACAGGGGAGTTGCCTACTAGACAACTCCCCCCTTTTTTGTACATGTCTTTTGTGTACAATGGGGTTGACTCGCTGGCAACCCCCTGCATGTACAAAAACCCGGAGGCAAGCGGCATATTGTGAGCCATCGCCTGTATCGCCAGCCAGGCGCCGTTGGCGGCGAAACGGCCTGAGGGGAGATGGTTGAGCCCGACGCCGTACTTGAGGTCGCGGATGGCATTCTCGATCTCGGCGTGGCGGCGATGATCGGCCTCCAGTTCCAGGGTGTCGCCGTCCCGGTCGGTGATGAAGGCGTGATAGCTGTAGGTGGCCAACAGCGCCAGTTGAGAGCCGGGCGTGGGCTTCACCCTCCGGACGATGAGCCGCACCGGTGCGGCGCCGGGCTCACTCTGGAAGGGGGTGTAGCTGGTCTCCGCCGCGTCGGCGGCGCCGTCCATCCAGTAGGGGACCGGCGTCCAGTCCGACTCGGGTATGCCCTCGATGAGGTTCCGCAGGCTGGCGTGCTGCCGAACGGTGATGGAGAAACGGACATCCAGCTTGCGGCAGACCGCGACGATGGCGTGGGTGTAGAAGCCGCTGTCGGCCCGCATCGTGAGTTGTCCCGTGGCCCCGCCGTAGCGCACCCGTCCCACCGTTTCACGCAGGAAGTGAGCGGCGCCCCGAGCGGTGTTGGCGCGGCCCTCCCTGAGCCGGGCCATCAGCACGTCGCCGGTGCCGGCGGCGACGGCCAGCAGCGGGTGATAGCCCCGCTGGCCAGTGTAACCGTGGCGGCGGGCCCCCTCCTTGGCAGCCCGTAGGTCTCGCAGATGGTGGAGTCCAGGTCGATGGTCAGCGGTCCGTCGCCGGGTCCGGCCCCAGCGGCCCAGGCCCGCGCCAGCAGTTCCCGGCTCACCCGGTCCAGCTGACGGACATGGCCCCACCGGAAGCTGCGCAGGAAGGTGCCCAGGGTGGACGGCGCCTTGACCACGCAGCCGATGGCGCCAGCCGTCCCGCCGGTGCGCAACACGTCGGCGTCGTCAATGCAGTCGCCGCCGGCCAGCGCGGAGGCCACCAGGGTCAGCATCTTGTCCCCCGTGTTCGCCCGCCCCGGCGCATTTCCCAAGTCAACGTGATTGCCGACGAGTTCACGCAGACCCAGGCGCTGGGCGAGGGTGACCGGAAGGATCAGCCCGGCATTGCTCACCAGGCGGTGGTCGTCGAAGGCGATTCGGATGCGGTCGGGCTCGCTGGGTGGTAGCATCTATTGGGTGCTCCTGCTTCGAGGATGGTTTGCCGTAACAGCAACCATTATCCCCGATGCCGGGAGCACTTTCTTACCCCTTCAACCCGCCGCCACACTCACCCCTTCGGTGGATTGGGGCCAAGGGGGTGGTTGCGATTGCGGCAAATTAGATCGAGCTATTGACGGCTTACCCCTCGGACGGACCGGCATGCAAGGGGTGGAAACTTAGGTCCGTCCGAGGTGCCTCTCCGGGGTGGTTAACCCCACGAGGCGCCACCACGCCGGAGGAGGTAATGGCAGGCGCCCCGTTCGAGAGCGGTGAGGCTCCGGACCGCCATCGGCCCATCCGGCCTTGAAGGGGGCGGCCGGATGGGAAAGCCCGACGGCGGCGGTCCGAGGAATGCCCTTGGAGGTCCTTTAGGAGGATGGATCAGGCGCGCAGCAGTGATGCTGCTCCCACCCCGCTTCCGGGTACCCATCGAATGGGCGGGAATTTCAATCTGCTACGGCGATCAGACCTCCGCGCTGAACCAGCGCACGAAGCTCGATGCCGAAGACCGGCGCGATACCGGGTGCTCGCCCGGGTGTCCGACGAGCAGCATCGCTGTCATCTGCCAAGACTCATCTGCGCCTAGCATTCTCCCCAGCCCTGGATGCCGGGTCGCCCCGCCCGTTTCCCAGGTGACCGCCAGCCCTTCGGCAGCCCCTGCCAGGGAAATGTTGTGGGCCGCGATGCAAACCGAGGCGTAGTTCTCCTTTGTCGTCTCATCGTCGGGGCCAGGCATGGTGTAGACGTAGATGACAATTGGTGGCTCCAGCACCTTCTGTCGGGCAGCATCGGCTCGGCGCTGATCGCCGCTTCGCTCCAGTTGGAACTCGGCAGCCAACTCCGCCGCCCTGCTCCTCTCCGGGCTCTCCTGTTCCAGCACGAAGAACCGCCACGGCTCGGTCAGGCGATGGTTCGGCGCCCAAACAGCGGCGTCCAGCATCCTCTCGATTGCCATGCGGTCCACTGGGCGGTCCGAAAATTTCCAAGCGCTCCGACGCCCATAGATGGCGTGGTAAACACTCAATGCTGTGGTAGTTGCCATGCGACTCTTACTCCTGCGGAATGACTAGCGTTCGTCGTCGGGTAGGGTCCACTCTTGAGATCAGATCGGGGCCAGCCCTAGAGGCAAGGGCGAGAGGACTCACATGCTCCGCTTGGCTTGGGTAGGCTTTTCCCCGGACGGGCCGTCAGGCAAGAGGTGGTACCAACAGCCCGTCCGGGGGCAGCCTCTCAGGGGCGTTCGACCCCACGGGGCGCCTGTGCACAGGAGGAGGCTAGTAGACGACCATCATTGAGATGATGGCTGGTAAGATGTAGGAACAAGGGAACCGCAGGAATGAAGATCGTGCAGCGGGGTGGAAGTGATGGTCAAGAAATACCGTGTGGGGCTGACGGGGGAAGAACAGGAGGAACTGAAGGCGTTGGTGTCCAAGGGCCGGGCTGCGGCCTATAAACAGACTCACGCGTGCATCCTCCTGCTCAGCGATGAGAACCAGTCTGGCGAACCGATGATGGACCAGGAGATATCCCGGGCCCTCAAGGTGGGCACCGCCACGGTGGAGCGGGTGCGCCGGCGATGCGTGGAGGAGGGGGTTGAGGCGGCCTTGGGACGCAGGGAGCAACTGCGCCGCCGTCAGAGGAAGCTGGATGGCCAGAGTGAGGCCCATCTGATTGCCATGGCCATCTCCCAGCCGCCGGAGGGACGGGTCAACTGGACCATGCAGATGCTGGCCGACGGATTGGTGGAGCGGGAGATAGTGGACAGCATCAGCCCGGAGACAGTGCGCCGGACTCTGAAAAAAACGAACTCAAGCCTTGGCTGAAGGAGTGCTGGTGCCTACCGCCCCAGGGCAGCGCCGAATTCGTCTGCGCCAATTCGTCTGCGCCATGGAGGACGTGCTGGAGGTCTATCATCGTGAGTACCAGGACAATGAGGTCCTGGTGTGCCTGGACGAGACCAGCAAGCAACTGGTGCAGGAGACCCGTAGGCCCCTCCCGCCGCGGCCCGGGGCAGCCAGGGCCTACGATTACGAGTACCAGCGAAACGGGGTGAGCAACCTGTTCATGCTGTTCGCGCCCTTGGAGGGATGGCGGCGGGTGGAGGTCACGGACCGGCGCACCAGGACCGACTGGGCGGAGGTGGTGCGGAAACTGGTGGATGAGGACTATGCTGACAAGGAGCGGATAGTGCTGGTGATGGACAACCTGAACACCCACCACCCGGCGTCCCTGTACGAGGCCTTCGAGCCGGCGGAGGCACGGCGCATCGCCGAACGGCTGGAGATACACTACACGCCGAAGCACGGGAGTTGGCTCAATATAGCGGAGATAGAACTGGGGGTGCTGGCGCGGCAGTGCCTGGACCGCCGGATACCCAGCCAGGAAGACTTGGCGCGAGAAACCGGAGCATGGCAGGAGCAACGCAACCGGGAGGCGATTCGAGTGGACTGGCGCTTCACCACCGAGGACGCCCGCATCAAGCTCAAGTCCCTCTACCCGTCAATACAATAGCGTCGGACTACTAGCGCCAGGCGGCCCGCTCGAGAGCGGTGAGTACCCGGACCGCCGTCGGCCCCTCTGGCCTTGAAGGGGCGACAAGAGGGGAAACCCGACGGCATAACGGTCCGGGAATGCCCTTGGACGCCTGGTGCAGAGTGGGCCAGACTCGCAGCAGGTTTGCTGCTCCCACCCCAATCGTGGACGCCCTGAGGAGAGCGAAAATTGTTAATGGGCTCGGTAGAATTGCTATTTGCCTCAAATCAACGCACTAAAACACATCCTGAGGCTCTCCCCAAAATCCGGCGATGGGCAGAAAGGGTATCAAAACCATAGTCGCCGATCTCCGAGTAACGTTGGCGCTCTTGACCAAATGGCTTGAATGTCGTTGTAAACGTGTAATCTCCAGGTGGCCAAAAAAATTGCTTGGGGACTATTCTCCCTCGTCGTCCTCTCGGGCATCAGGCAATTCCAATCCGTCTATGAGATCCTGGAACGCCCGCGGGAGAGGAGTACTGACGCCGGGGAATGCCTCAGACTCTCCGTTGAGTAATTCAGCGTCGGATTCCACTTGGGTCATAAAGGCGTGGACAGAGTGAGTATGTCTAATACTCTCCGGTTCCACCGGCGAGAACTCCCCGTCCATGAAAATCGGCAGGCCCATGTGGATGGCCATTGCCAGACCTGCGGCTGCGTCCACATGAATTCCGTGCATCCCTGAAGCCGACACCAACCGTAAGATTCCGATCACGTCGTCGCCTTGCCCCTCACGCTTGACCACTATGTGACTGATCTTGGCCTTCAGCCCCTCCGCAACACGCACCGCCAAATGGTGCAGCGGGCAATGATCTGAGGCCAGCCCTCTCATCTCCACCGCAAGAATTCTGGACTGTTCCAAGGAAAGATGGATAACGTAGGCGGACTTGCCGTTGCGCAATCGCAGCAACAATTCACCTCTCCAACCATCTTCACTTCGGCGAATAAGGTAGGGAAATACTGGCGTCATTCTCATTCACTCCTACTTTAGTTCTCGGATCACTGCAATCCAGGTTCCTCAGTTGAGCTTTTCCGAATCCACAGCGCAATTCCTCGCTATCTACTGGGGCTCGGCAGGCCCTGGAACAATTCCCAGCCTTGACCAGGTCTTGCGCAATATGGCCGCTTGCTCCTTCGTTATCTGGCTCCGGGCTTCCTCCCTCTGCCTGTTCCTGATCTCCCTGAGTCGGCGCATCTGTGCAAATTTATTCCTGTTGATACCCTGTTGATACCCTGTTGATACCCTTCTTCGCAGGAGTCATGACTAAACGCCTCTTGAGGGAGCCTTGTTTCTTGGGTGAAGAATTCGCGTCTTAGGCGGCGTATCGGTCCGGGGGTTGCCCTTGGGCCCACGGTTCGGGGTGAGCCAGGCGCGTAGCAGTATTGCTGCACCCACCCCGGCCGTGCGCGCCCTGGAAGGGGCGAATATAGTTAGCGTACTGCAGGGAGTCGATTTCAAAGACAAGCCCGCCACTGAGTGTCACAGAATCTCGCTGTCGCCGGTCTCCGGCAATTCCAGCCCATCGATCAGGTCGCGAAATACCCGCGGTATGGGCGTTTCGATTCCTGGAGCGGACCCCGATTCTGCCTCATCTGGCTCTGCGCCGGATTCCAGATCCGTCATAAATTCGTGGACTTGGTGAGTATGCTGCACCGATTCAGGTTCAGCAGGTGAAAACTCCCCGTCCATGAAAATCGGTATGCCCATGTGTATCGCCATGGCCAGACCGGCGGCAGCGTCCACCTGAATGCTGTGCAGTCCGCTTGCCGTTACAAGCCGCAGTATTCCGACAACGTCATCGCCGTCCCCAAGACGTCTGACCACTATGTAGCTGATCTCGGCGTGCAGGCCCTCTGCAACCCTCAAGGCCAGATGGTGCAGCGGGCAATGGTCCGTGGCCAGTCCCCGCATCTCCACAGCCAGAATTCTGGCCTGCTCCAACGAGAGATGGATTACATATGCCGATTTCCCGTTGCGGAGCCGTAGCAACAATTCGCCCCGCCAGCCATCCTCACTGCGACGGATCAAGTATGGAAATACTGGAGTCATTCTCAATCACCCTTATTGGGATTCTTAGTCCACCACGGTTCCGGTTGACGCGCCGGGATTTTCGCGTTTAGCTCGCCGTCAGCCCGGAAGACCACCGGATTGCGGATCTGCAACATCAGTAAAGAGGCCCAATGCGATCCCCAATGCGATCCAAGGTATTCCCTTACTCCTGTTCCCGAACGATTCCCTGTCTTGACCATGCCTTCAACAGGATAGCGACCTGCTCCTTGGTTACCTGGGTTATGGCTTCCTCCCTTTTCTTTTTTCCGATTTCACGGAGCCGACGCATTCGCGCTTGACTTTTTCTGCCGGTGCTTTTCTTCACAGGAGCCACGGGTGCACGCCTCCTGGTGTTATTTTGGTCCGACTGTCAGGGATTGGATCGAACGGCCTCAGGGCCATACCGCGCGACAAAGTGCTTTTCGACTCTGCCAGTGGCCAGCATCGTTCCCACCGCCAGCAGCCAGAGAAAGAAAGCCGTTCCCACTATCGGATGCATGATTGTCGCGGCATCTACCCAGATGAACTGCATGGCCACCCCAATGACGAGAGAGGCGGGAGCGATCCACCTGAGCGTGCCGCCCACCTGCCACTGGTACCGGGCAGCGACGATCACTGCCAGTCCCGCGGCTGCGAACCCGATTTTGCCGGTTATCCAACGCAGTCCGGAAATCACCTCTACAAGTCAGGCAATCTCACCCGTGGGTGCCCCGGCGGTGAAGCTGACTTCAGGAGCCGGGTATGCTGCTATCAGGATCGCGCAGGCACCGGAAATGACGGTGCATACGCCGGATAGTGAGAACAGGTAGGGAACCAGTGGGCTGGCCCATCCTTCGCGGATGATCCAGGTCCGCAGCAGGAGCCAGGCAGCCACGAATAACGCCAGGCCGGAGAGGAGCCGCGCCACGCCGGAGATGCTGAAGAGCGTGCGGTTTTCATCCACCGCGCGAAGCGACAGCAGCAGGGTATCCTGGTCGGCGTCCGCAGCAACGCGGGTGAAAACCATCACCGCCGTGGCCGCAGCGGTGAGCAGCAGGAAAGCTCCACCCATCCGCGCCGAGACGTCGGGCCCGTGATCCGCTATGCCTGCAATGCGGTGCGGTGCGCTACTCATAACTTCTCTCACTCCTGCTTCTCAGCTGGCAGGAACGAGGTAGCCGGACCGGGCAGGAACTGCGGAGGCCCTTGCGGCGGTGCCCTTGTCGGCATCCTGTGGATCAGAAAGGTCGGTATTCTCTCGACCAACTCCCACATACTCAAATCCGAATCGGGCCATGCGCGCGGCGTCGAGGGCGTTCCTGCCATCGAAGAGAAACCTTGGTGGACGCATTTGGGCCGCGATTTCCTCCCAGTTCGCTTCGACAATCTCCTTCCACTCCGTGAGGAGAAGCAGCGCCTGAGCACCGGCCGCCGCGTCCTCCGGGGTGTCTTCAAGATCGACACAGCCAGGCAACAACTGAGCTGCCAATTGGGAGGCCTGAGGATCATAGGCCCGAACCCGTGCGCCCCTCTGGGCCAGCGAGCCGATGAGGTCCAGGGATACGGCGTGCCGGACGTCGTTGGTGCCGGGCTTGAATGCCAATCCCAGCACACCAACTTGAATTCCTGCCAGGTCGCCGTTGAACTTGGACCAAAGCAACTCCAGCGGCAAGCGGCGCTGCCGGTCATTGATCGTGGTCACCGCCCGTAGCAGGTCCAGCTCGAGGCCGCTCCCTGAGGCCAGATGCTGTAGCGCCCGAATGTCCTTCGGAAAACACGATCCTCCATAGCCAACGCCTGCGCCGATCCTGTCGCCCGTTCTCCCGTCCATCGCAAGGCCATCGCTAACTGCGTCAATGGATGCTCCGACCTCATCGCAGAGGGAAGCGATTTCGTTGATGAAGGAAATCCGGGTGGCCAGAAAGGCGTTGTTTGCGTACTTGATCATCTCCGCGCTCGTGATGCCGGTTACCAAGAATGGAGCATCTGTTCCCGAGTACATCTTCTTGACGGATTTGATTGCTTTGCTCGCGCCTGCATCGGCTCCCAGCACGATGCGGTCCGGGTAGTTCCAGTCCTGCAACGCCCGTCCTTCCCGGAGGAATTCGGGGTTGGCGATGTAGTCGACATCCAATCCCTTGAGGTCTTGCCGCAGGAATGCAGCGCCGCTGCCGGGGGGCACGGTGCTCTTCATCACGAGGACCAGATTTGCGGGTTTGCGACTCTTAACCCAGGCCAACGCGGCTTGCACCTGACTCAGGTCCGCCTCTCCGTTGGCGGCGGCTGGGGTGCCGGTGGCGATAAGAGCAACATTCCCCAGGCTTCCCGTGAACTCGCCGCTGTGACAAAAACGCAGATTGCCCCGGTCGACGGCGGAGACCACGCATTCCTGCAGCCCCGGCTCGTAGAAGGGAATCTGCCCCGCCCTCAACGATCGAATTCTCCATTCATCTATGTCCAGACCCGTAACGTCGTGGCCTGCAGTGGCCAGCCCACCGGCGGCCACCGTCCCAAGGTGTCCAAGTCCTACAACCGTGACTTTCAATTGACTCTCCCCTTTAGACATCCGGCCCTTCCGTCCGTTTCATCATCACCCAAATCGATCGGGACAGAATGAACGCTTTTCTTACGGAGTATGTCCATATCATTGATGGTGTGCGCCAGCGTTGCTATTGACAGTAATAGAAGCGCCTGTTATATGTCTACACGAATATACGGAATAATACACACGCTAATCAAAAAGCGCAATACACTGCTATATGACTGCTGCACAATCAAAATTTCCTCCAGTTGAACAACTGGCAGCCTTGGATGGAGAGGATTTCCTGGCTGCCAAAAGACCCTCAATATCGGTCCTCAGAGCTGCGATTTCTCTGGCGATTGTTATGCTGGCACTGCTGCTGGTCGCGTTCCTGGCCGACTGGTCGCAGCTGGAGGTGGCGCTGCGACACCTTGGCGGACGACCTTGGCTGCTAGGGGTATTCGCTCTCACTTACACTGGCGCCTTCTTGCTGAGAGCAATTGCATGGCGAGTCTTGATGACTCGCAGTGTAGGTATATACAAGCTTCTTGTGTCTATTCAAGCCGGGCTATTGGTTAACCATCTCGCACCAATTAAGCTGGGTGAATTCGTTCGTCCTCTACTGGCTAACAGGTACGGAGTGCCTATAGCTGAAGCTGCCGCCACCACTGCCATTGCACGCTACCTGGACTTTGCGGCATTGCTGGCCATCGCATTGGTGGTGGGGCCGGCTGTGTCCCTCTCTACGGGGGAGCAGCTATGGCTGAAGGGACTGGCGCTGCCGGCTGGCGTGATAGCGGGATGTGGGGTTGTGCTGGTTGGCATGCGCCAGTCCCAAGGCTTCGGCTGGCTGCCGGGGCCACTGCGCACTCGCGTCGAGATCCTGCGGTCTCAGCTCCGGCAGGTATCGGTTGTGCGGGTTGCCCACGCCGCTATGTGGACACTGCCCAGTTGGGCATTGGAGGCTGGCGTAATCATTGTTGCCGCGGAGGCGCTTGGTATTGAGCTGTCCATCCCCGCCGCGATTGCCGTTACCGCCTTCACCATCCTGTTTCAGGTATTCCACTTCACACCCGGGGGCATCGGCGTATACGAGGCTGTAATGACCGGGGCCCTGTACGCTCACGGGGTTCCTTGGGAGCAAGGGCTTGCCCTGGCGGTGGCCACGCACGGACTGAAGTTCGCCTACTCCTACACAGTTGCTCTGGCGTTTACTTTGACCGCAGCGGGGAAACTGCCGGAGCTGAATCCGCTGGCCCGCCTTCGTGGATCTTCCGACGGAGCCAAGGCTGCTTCGCGCTTTGAAGTGGTGGCCGCCCGTCTCTGGAACGTGTTAAACGAGGGCAAGCCTTTCACGCCTGTATTCGTTATCGGCATTCTGGGATTGCTGAGCATTCCTCACCTGACCAACGCCGACTACTGGCCGAAGGCCGGAATTGCCCTAGCCGCCCTGCTGCCACTCTTCCTGCTTCTCTACCGCTTCGATTTTCCGATTAGGTTGCGGATCGTATTGTGGCTGGCCCTTGGCATTTTCCTGGCCGCCTTCAGGTTCGTGGACGTGATCGCGCTGGCCTTGGTGCTCGGAATCTATCTGACATTCACGATTCTTCTCTGGGGCACACTCTATTACCACCTGCGCATCGGCACTCCCTGGACCAACTTCACCAGATTCTGGCGACTGGTGCTGGAGAACCCCGACCCTACCAGCGGCAATTTCCTGGAGCAGATACCGAAGACTTTGCTCCTGGTGTTCGCATTCCTGCTGATAGTGGAGCGGCCTGGGCTGAACACGGTGGTTGGCGTTGAGGGGTTTGTCCTCGGGTTGGGAATAACCGCTGTTCTGGTCCACCAATGGTTTTTCACTTGGGCCCCCGCCCCGTCTTTGACACCAACGCGACTCGTAGCGGAGGAAGGCCGACGGAGATGCAAGCGATTCATCGCTATCGTCATCGACGGCTGCCGGGCGGACCGGCTCCGGGAGGCCAACACTCCTTACATTGACCGCATTCGCCGCGAGGGGGCGGACTACGTCAACACCGCCACCGTCTACCCAGCCCGGACCGTTACCGGGTTCAGCTCTATGTTCACCGGCGCCCCACCCAAGTCGCACGGGATGCGCAGCAATTTCGTCCCCAGTCTGGGCGTGAAGTGCGAGTCCATCTTTGAGTCGCTCCGCGAATCTGGGCTGGAGGGTCGGCTGGTGGGCATCGCGCACCTGGTTGATGCCTTTGGCGAGGATGTGGAGACCGTGACCGCCGTTACGCACAACGACGAAATCGACGATGCCCTGGTCGCCAGGGCCAAGGCCGTCATGGAACGGGACGAGCCGGACCTGCTGGCCGTTCAATTATTGAGCGTCGACCAGACCGGGCATGCGCGGGGCAGCTACAACGCTGAGTACTTGGCGAAAATCGAAGCGACCGACCGCAAGATCGAGGAGTTCCTCGGCTGGTGCGGGGAGCGAGGCTACTTGGACGACGCCACGGTGCTGATTACCTCTGACCACGGCCAGGGAATCGGCATCGGCGGGCATGGGCACATGAGCCCTGAGGAAACCTACGTTCCCTGCATCATGTGGGGCGAGGGCGTGGACCGGCAGGGGGCGTTTGACGAACCCCGGTCGGTCATGGACGTGGCGCCCACCATTGCCTATTTCCTCGGTGCGCGTCCGCCGTCGCAATCTATGGGGCAGGTGCTGGCAGTCGCCGACTGCCCGGAAGATTCCAAGCCGGTGGCCGTAATCATCCCCGCCTACAACGAGTCGGAGAACCTCCCCGACACCCTGGCTCGCATACCGCGCGGGCAGGTGCCCAATATGCTCGTCATCGTGGTCGACGACGGGTCAACCGACGGCAGCGCCGAGGTCGCCCGGCTGCATGGCGCTGACTTGGTGGTGAGTCATTCCGGAAATCGCGGGCTGGGCGCCGCCCTCAGGACCGGCTTGGCGGCAGCAAGCAATATGGACGCCCGCGCTGCCGTCTACATCGACGCCGACGGCGAGTACCCGCCCGAGCAGATACCCGACCTCCTGAAACCCATCGAGGACGGGAAGGCGGACTACGTTCTGGGTTCTCGCTACCTGGGGACCCGGGAGCGCCAGCCGCTGATTCGCGGGATCGCAAACCGCCTGTTTACCGCATTGCTGTGCGTTGCGTCTGGGCGACGCATAACCGACGGGCAGACCGGCTTTCGGGCGTTTTCCCGCCGTGCGCTGGAGTGCGCCGAAATCATCCACGACTACAACTACGCCCAGGTGCTCACCCTCGATCTCCTGAAAAAGGGAATGCGGTTGAAGGAGGTGCCAATTTCCTACCGCTTCCGTACCAGGGGCAGGTCATTCATAGGCATCAAGTATCTCTGGCGCGTCCCGGTGGCGATGCTGCGCGAGATGCTGACGTAGAAATCAGGGAACAAACTAAAGGAGGACTACACCGTGCACAACCCAACTATATCGCGGAGACGAGGGACAGTAAGGCTCACTTGGCTTCTGTTACCCGTGATGGCACTGCTTCTCGTTCTGGCCGCGGCCTGTGGAGATGATGAACCGACTGCCGCGCCAACGTCTGCGCCAACGTCTGCGCCAGCTACCGCGCCGCAAGCAGGCGACTCGGAGGCGGCGACGCAAGCTCGTGCGGCAGCGATGGCAGCCCAAGCTGCGGCCGAAGCGGCGCAAGCGGCAGCCTCGGCTGCCTCGGAAGGAGCGCGTCAGGGCGAAGACCGCCCGACCGTTAACGTCATAGGCAGCGGGTCCGGCTCAGTATCCGCATCCGCGTCAGCCTCTGGCTCGGGAACAGGGTCAGGGTCCGGTTCGGTCTCCGGTTCGGTCTCCGGCGCCGGAACGGGCTCGGTGTCCGGGCCGGCAGCGGCCGTCACTACAGTCCTCGTGCCTGTGGAAGGGCACGGGGGAACCGGTGGTCTGCTGATTCCGGCAGGCCTTATCGCCGAGACCAGCGGCCCGACCGTGTCCGACGGCATCTATGATGTGACCACCAACCGGGAGATCTACCAGAAGATTTCCTCGGACTACCAGGAAATTGTTGCCCTCACCAACCTGGTCAATCTCGGCAGGCCATTGCCGGCGGCAGAGATCATGCTACTTTACGAAGTGGGCATGCACAGCCGTATCGGCCCCAACAGCCGTACGCTGCGCGGATTTGCCCGCGACCCAAGGCGCGCGGAGGAGTACCCTGACTCCGCTGCCTACTATGAGTCTACTACCTTCCTCGACTCCCCGATCAGCAACGCGATACGTCAGCGAGGCGAGGCGGAGGAATACACCCCCGCCCAGCGGCAACAAGCGATTCAGAAGGGCGTGCTCAGAATCGTTTACCACTGGACCAAGAGGTATATGTTCCTAGGCATTGAACGCATGAGCTCCCGACTCGTCGACGAGGCCTGGGCTGTCTACGTCGGTGAGCAGGTCAACGGTGAATACCCCAACTCGGTGGCGGCTACTGCCCTGAAACTAGAAGGCAATTTCGGGCGCGAGGGCACCATCGACATCCCACTGCGTGAGGCGATGGATCGGGCCCGGCAGGCCGCCGATGACATGGACGAGGCCGCCATAAACACCGCAGCCCAGGAGGTCTACTCTCGCTACAACGCCATCTTCTACCTCGGCACGGTCAAATACATAAACGAGTCCTTTAAGAAGGCGGAAGCTGGAGACGCGTACGGCGCAGGCACCGCTCAGGTCGAAGGCCTCTCGTACTACCGGTCAATCCAGCCCGAGGTCGCCAAGGCCAGCGCGGCTGCAGACGAGACAATTGTCGCCTATTTCCAAGCTGGGCCGGATCAGCTAACGGCCTCCTCGCGCGACGCGGCTCTGGCAGCCCTCAACAGCACCGCTTCGGAACTTCTCCTGGAACGGAGCGATCTCGTCACCAGGTTGGATGCCGATACCGGTACCGGGCCCAGCGGTGGTACTCCCCCCACCGGCAGGTTCCTCATTCCTGTCGGCCTCGTCGCGGAGACCGAGGGTCCCACCAAGTCCGACGGTTACTACACCGGCACGACCAATCGCGAAATTTACCAGAAAATTTCCACGGACTACCAGGAGATAGGCAAACTGACCAACCTGATCAAGGAGGGCAAACCCTTGCCCGCGGCGGAGATCCTGCTTTTGTACGAAGCGGGAATGCACACTCGCATCGGCCCCAACAGCCGAACGCTGCGCGGCTTCGCCCGCGATCCCCGACAGAGCATCGATTTCGCCGATTCGGTGGCCTTCTATGAGTCCGCCACCTTCCTCGATAGCCCTGTGAGCAACGCCATCAGGCAGCGGGGCGAAGCGGAAGAATACTCCGATGCCCAGCGGCGCCAGGCCATCAATAAGAGCTTGCTCAGAATCATCTACCACTGGTCCAAGCGGTACATGTTCCTGGGACGGGAATTCATGAGCTCCCGCTTGGTGGACGAGGCATGGGCTGTTTATGTCGGAGAGGAAGTGGACGGTGAATACCCCAATTCACTGGCGGCGACCGCTCGGAAGCGGGAGGCCGACTTCGGACGCGAAGGCACCATCGATGTGCCGCTACGCGAGGCCATGGACCGGGCTCGGCAGGCGGCGGACGACGCGGACTGGGACGCCTACGACGCAGCCGCCCAAGAGGTCTACTCCCGGTTCAACGCCATTTTCTACCTCGCCACCGTCCGGTACATCGGCCGGGTAGCGGATGACGCACAGGCCGGCGACCACGACAGTTTGGGAACCCACCAGGTCGAAGCCCTATCGTTCTACCGGTCTATCCAGCCCGATGTGGGCATGGCCAACGCGGCGTCCGATGAGACAATCGTCGCATACCTCACGGCCGAACCGAGCGAGATTACGACTGCCTCGCGCGACGCGGCCCTGGCTGCTCTCAACCGGGCCTCGACGGCACTCCTGCTGACCCGGGATGACCTGGTAACCAGCTACGAGTGACCAAACCAAGTAGCAACCCGAGGGAACAGGAATGACAGTTTTTCGTCGCCGGATTTTTCCGCAGGTCCTGCTCGCGGTAGCAGCGTTATCTGTGGCACTGCCCTTGGCGCTGGTGGGTTGCGGAGGGGGCGAGCAATCGCCTCCTCCGGCGGCGACTTCGCCAGCAACGCCGACGGCTGCGTCCACTACCAGCGAGTCGCCCTCGCCGGCACCACCCACTGAGGCGACCACACCCACAGAGGAAAAAGAACGTACTCTCACCGTATATTCAGGCCGTACGCAATCCTTGGTGCATCCGCTGCTGGAGACCTTCGGCGATTTGACCGGAATTTCAATCCGAGTCAAGTATGCCGGGAGCGCCGCGACCGCGGCCACACTGCTCGAAGAAGGAGACAACACCCCTGCCGATGTGGTGTTCCTGCAAGACCCCGGTTCCTTGGGCAGCCTGGCGTCCGCAGGGATGCTGGACAAGATTCCGCAGGAGACCCTGGACAAGGTGGATGCCAGGTTCCGAGATCCCGCCGGGGAGTGGGTCGGCACATCCGGCCGGGCCAGAACCATTATCTACAACACCGACACCATCGACCCGGCAACGGACCTGCCGGACTCCATATTGGACTTCACTAAGGAGGAGTGGAAAGGACGGGTGGGATGGGCACCTAGGAACGGTTCCTTCCAGTCCTTTGTAACCGCCCTGCGAATACAAGTGGGTGAGGACGGTGCCCGGTCTTGGCTCGAAGGCATGAAAGATAACGATGCTCAAGAGTATCCAAACAACATCTCCACCGTAGCTGCAACCGCCAACGGTGAGGTGGACGTCGGATTCGTCAATCACTACTACCTTGAGCGATTCCTGGAAGAACAGGGACCGGAATTCGCCGCCCGCAACCACTTCATTGGAAACGGTGACCCTGGAGCGTTGGTATTGGTGGCCGGCGTCGGGATCTTGAAGGCATCCGAAAACAAGTCGACCGCTGAGGAGTTTATCGAATTCCTCCTTTCCAAACCTGCGCAGGAATACTTCGCCGCAGAAACCAAGGAATACCCGATCGCTGCCGGAGTTGAGCCGATAGGAGATATACCACCTCTGGCCTCCCTCAATCCACCCAATGTTGATTTGGGCAGCCTGAGCGATTTGGAAGGCACGCTTGATCTGCTCAGGGAGGTTGGCGTTCTCCCGTGACGTGGAGTCCGGTCCTTCTGTTTCTTCAATCACGTGTTAGAGGATCAGAGCTGCTGCTTGCTGCAGTGGCTTTTTTCCTATTGCTGTCCGTGGCCTACGCATTTTCGGTCGAAATACGGGCAACCCGCGGAGCCTCCATAACCGGAGACGAGCCGTTTTACCTGCTGACCACCCAGAGTATGCTGGCTGACGGAGACTTTGATCTACGCAATCAGTACGAGACCAAGTCCTACAAATCCTTTTTCGACCACCCCGACGACTTATGGCAACAGTCCGTACCGTTGCCCGATGGCCCGCTGCTCAGCCCCCACAATCCGGGGCTGTCGGTTCTGGTGATACCGGGGTTTGCTCTGGGCGGTCTGCTGGGTACTCAAATACAGATGCTAATACTCGCGGCCGCCACGATGTCCTTGGCTTTCGTACTGGCAGACCGTCTCACGGGGAGACGTGCGGTCAGTTGGATCGTTTCACTGGGCGTCGGACTGACGGCCACAGCTTTCATTTATTCCAGCGAGATTTACCCCGAATTTCCGGCGGCGTTGACTCTGGTGCTGTCGCTGTTGTTGGTGACCCGGCAACATCCCCTTGGCATTGCAGACGGACTGCTGATGGTGGTCTTACTGTCTGTGATGTGCTGGCTGGGGACAAAGTATGTCCCTTTGGCGTTGCTGATGTCAGGGTATTTCTTGCTCAAGGCAAACAAGGCGGGCCGGATAACCTTGATAGGTGCCGGAGTCGCGTCGGCGGGATTCTTCGCTTGGTTCCACCTGCACCTGTTCGGCGGTCTCACCCCCTACGGGGTCAATGTCGTCTACGCCCGGTGGAACACCATTGACATCCTGGGAGGGCATATCGAATTTGGCGAGAGGTACTACCGGATATGGGGCCTGTTTATCGATCGTCGTTTCGGCATCGGACGCTGGGCGCCCTTGCTGCTGGCGGCGGTCCCCGGTTTGGCGCTCCTGGCAGTAGCCAATTCCGTTCATCGCCTGGTGCTCTCTTTGATCATCGTTCAGATGCTGATAGCCACCTTCGTTGCCATAACCATGATGGGGTGGTGGTTCCCTGGACGTACCCTGTTAACTGTACTGCCACTCTTCGTCCCGCCCATCACGCTGTTGCTGGTCAGGACTCCCCTGTGGGGCAGGATCACCGCTGCGATGCTGGGGGTCCTGACTCTGGCGACGACCTACGGTCTGGCAGTGGCCGGCCGGTCGGGAGAGATCACCATCGCGGTTGACCCTTTCGACATGGCTTTCTCACCCTTCCAAGGCTTGGCGGGGCTGTTCCCGCTGTTCACGTGGTGGACGACAGAGACCTGGTGGCTGACCATTTTCTGGCTATCGCTGGCCGGTGTGCTAACCGGAGCCGCTATCTGGCCCCAAATTCTGGCTGCGACGGGCCGGCTACATATATTGATCGGTACTTCGAACGATTTTCACTCAACTGCTTCCAGAACCATGGCAACCAGTGGGCACCGGATAATGGCGAGTTTGAGGCCGATATTTGGCATTATCCCGGGAACCGGCCGGTTTGTGGGCCGCCTGCCTTATCCCCCTGAACGTCCTGGCCAGTTATCAGTCAACGGCCTGCAGTCGGCTGAAGGCGTCGAAGAACACCATAGCGAGCAGTTCGAGGCATACACCGGCTCACGCTAGCGTGCTGGCCCAATCTCGGTGTTCCATGTACCACTCTACAGTGCGGCGAATTCCCTCGTCGATGCCAACGGCAGGCGTCCAGCCCAGGATGTTTCGGGCGCGGCTGATGTCGGCCCAGGTCATCATCGGGTCTGCCGGGTGCCTCTCCTCGTACTGGATGTGTGCCTGTCGGCCAATACCATTCTCGGTCATGCGAATGATGTCGTTTATTGCCACGGGATTGCCGTGGCCCAAGTTGATGGTCTCGTGGCCTGAAACAGCGAGGGACGCCACAGTTCCACGGGCAATGTCGTCCACGTAGGTAAAATCCCTTTGCTGAGTCCCGTCGCCGTATACCGTTATCGGCTCGCCCTCCGCCACGGCGCGAATGAACTTGAAGATGCTCATATCGGGGCGGCCAGCTGGGCCATAGACTGTGAAGTAACGCAGCGCCACGGCGTGTATGCCGTGGAGATGATGGTAAGAATACAGGAGAGTCTCGGCTGCATCCTTGGATGCAGCGTAGGGTGAAAGCGGCCTGTTGGAAACGGCATCCTCGCCAACGGGGCCATCGATCTCAGACCCGTATACGCTTGACGTGGACGCGAGGATGAATTTGCCCACGCCAAATTCCCGGCACAATTCCAAGAGATTGAGGGTACCCAGGACATTAACTTCATAGTAGGCCCTGGGATTTTCGACGCTGCTGCGCACACCTGCCAGAGCGCCGAGACTGATGACCGCCGACACTGGGCCGCTCTGTTCGTTGCCTCGGAACAAAGTCCTCAAAGAATCAGTGTCCGAGATGTCCAGGTGGTGGAAGGTGAACCTGGGATGTTGGTTGAGCGGGCTAAGCCGCCACTCCATCAGACGGATATTGGCGGAGCGTGCCAAGATATCGACCCCAGCGACCACATGGCCTTCGTCCAGCAATAGGGACGAAACCTTGGACCCAATGAAGCCCGCACAGCCGGTAACCATGATGTTCAAGTTGGTCCACCTTCCCTTCTGCCTTCAACCTGTCAATAATTTTCTGGGAATTGAGCTTCTCTCCTGCAATCTAACCACCTTATCTCCAAGCAAATCACATCTATCCTGGGCCAGATCCAGGGGGTATGGATATGTAGTGATTTGAACGCATGAGCCGCTTCAAAGTCCGCAGCACCCCGGACATTTAAGCGCATGTGTTGATTAACTGGCAGAGGGATGCTGTGGAAGTTCCTGATCAGATAAGCTGAAATTCTCTAGGTATATGCTGGACAAAATTCCAGAGAGAAGCCACATCGGACCTCACTCAGCAAGGACTTTAGCTACATAACCTAGTAGTCCGACTGCTTAGAAATGATGACACGAAAAGTATGCGCCTTGGCGGAGATCACCATTGGCCAAGTTCCGCCGGTGCTCACACCAATATCGGCTACTCCTCATTTCAAAGATTTCGTACTACTAGCTGTACAGCGCGTAAAAATTGGGGGCCCACGAATCTGTCCCTCGTGTCAAGGGCGGCGACATCGCGTGCCCCTGTTTTCTTCTTTCATCTCCAGGATTTAAACGTGGTGGGTGAGCCGGTCCAGCAGGGCTCCGGTGAGGCGCTACGAGCCGAACACTCCGGTCCACTCGTCGAAGGGCAGGTTTCGGGGCTTCCGGGCTCGGGGCCTGCGGGTGGAATTACGGGTGGAACTAACGGAAGATGCGGTATTGCGAGGAGGGGCCGATGATGTCCACTTGGTCGGAGTTCAGACCGTGGAGGACGTCCAGATTGTTCCAGATCCAGGCCGTCCTGTCGGCGAAGTTGGTCATTTCAACCTTCCCGGTGTGAGGCACATCCGCCACCGCGGCGTCTCCTTAGCAGCCTCCACCACCAGTTCACCCAATGGGATATCCAAGTCATATTCGTCGGGGTTCTCCAAGGCCCTCTTGACGCACTCAGGGCAGATGAGCCCCGCACGCTGGCCGGCCGTTTCGGTCTCCGACCGCAGCCGCTGGTACTCAGCGAGGGAGACCTTTTTGCGCCGGTGGCAGTTCGGCGTCGAACACTTCACTTGGATCTTCACTCTGACTCCTTTCCCAAACCACCGGGCCGGTGGGGCCGGCTGCTGCAGACGGCGCGTCCGCACCGGTGGGGGCAACCCTGGGCGCAGGGTCAGCCGGCGGCTCCCAGGCGGTACTTGCCGGTGCCGCACACCGCGCACACGGCCTTTAGCGCCGGTCGCCCGTTCTTCATGATGACGCGCTCAACGTCGCGGGAGGTTGTCCTGGTCTTGCATTTCAGGCAGAAGATATCGTCGGCTTTGGACGGCGTGGTCATCAGCGATCACCCCAAGGGTGAATTCCAGCACCATTGTAACCCGGCCACCGTTTCCCGCCATGGCCACGTCGATGTCCGCAGAGCAAGGCGGTCGCCCCCACCGGGCAACCCAGCCCCCGTATCAATAGCAAGTTGGAATGGACCCGGTTTTGGAATGGAACCGGTTATAGGCGGGTCCCGCTGGCCGCGCATAACCAAATGGCCAACCATCCCGCAGGTCACCAGGAGAAGTAGGCGGCGACACCGGCAGCTCCGGAGGTATCCAGGTCGGCGTGAATGGTGCCTTCCGGGACGCAGGCCTCAACCAGGTGGAGGCGCTGGGTTTCGGGGTTCATACCAGGCCTGTCCGCCTCTTGGTCCTTGCTGGTGCGGATGTAGCCGTAGGTTGCCATGTCCTCATTCTCCAGCCACTTGAACAAACGGGGGTTGTGCTGAAGGGCTTGGCCCGTACCGCAGATGCGCCTTTCTTCCACTGCCCGCGGAAGTGAGGCATGAGGTCCCTGGTTATGATGCGGTCGTCGCAGTTGCGGCATTTTCGTTCTCCCACGCCGGCTCCTCCTCCCCAGCGGTGGCAGGAATCACCATACCTTTTCCGCCACTCCCTCACAAGGCTGAGCTGTCAGCATTTCCGCCAGTGGCGGAAACCACCCGTTATCCACCACACCAGCGGCTGCCCCGGCCCTAATCTCCGTCGTCGGACCGCCCACGTTTCGCTGGTCGCTGCCTCAGACTTGCCGCTGCTGCACCGAGGCCGGATGCCTTGGGTCTGTAACGGACTGGGATCGACCCTGGGAAGACTTCAGCCCCGGCCGCTGCCTGCGGTTCTTGGCCGACACGGAGACTTTGCCGGATCCGGTGGCGGTCAGAGTCCACCTGGCATTCCGTCATTGGAATCCTAACGGCGAATGATTGCCGCCGGTCCGCATTGGCCTGATGGGAAATGCGCCGGACCGGCGGTCCCAACAGACCGGCGGGCCGTTGCGCCTGCATAGCAGAATGTGGTCACAATGGCAAATCATCATGACCCTCACGCAACGGACGCCATGACGACATACAGCATCAGGGAAGCGAAGGCCCACCTCAGTGAGATACTCCGGGACTTGGACCACGGCGACCAGGTGATCATAACGCGCCGGGGACGTCCCTGCGGACGGCTCACCGCGGTGGATGCCGGCGCCGACGACAGACCCTCCCTGGCCACGCTGAGGGGCGCTCTCTCCCAACTGCCTGACGCCGGCTACCATGACTTCCAGGACATCAAGGGCATTTGGCAGACCGGGGAGCGGCTGCCTGACGGGATGTCCGGGGAGATCAGTGGTGGTAGTCAACCCGCGCCAAGGGCGGGACTTTGCCAGGGCCACTGGGCGGCTGGCCAAGACCGATTCCTGTCAAGGGCATGTGCAAAGTCCCAGGTCGGATCAAGACGGTCTGCGAGGGCCGGTTTCAGTCGACCCTACCGTCCTCCCGGCGAAAGCCGGGACCCAGGAATGCTAAGCCCGAATCCACCGAACCGAGTGGTGAGGGCATTGGAACGGGGCATAGCGGGGACGGAGACGAGATCGTCCAGGCGAATTCGGGTGGAAGGAGCCAGCAGCAGGCCTGTTGCCGGTGGGGAGAGCCTCTCATGAGGCGGCTGAAGGCAGCAAGTAACTCTCGCTGGCCGATTCGTGCGGCGCGAGTGGGAGAGATTTTCGACCGACTGGTGAATGAGGGCGAGCTTGGTGGGCCGGTTGCCGGCGCTGCGGTCAGGAGGGAAGCGGCAATGCGCGCAATCGAGCCAGGGCGTCACTGAACTGGTTTTCCCAGGGCCAGCGCCGAGGCAAGTGCAGTGTGAGGCGGCGGGCCGAGCGGGTGAGCCGTCCGGCGAGGGAGAAGAATCGCCGCCGCAGGGTCTTGGTGGTCACCACCTGCTCGCCCAGACCGATGCGCGACGTCCAGCGGGCCAGATTGTGAGCCATCGCCTGTATCGCCAGCCAGGCGGCGTTGGCGGGGAAACGGCCCGAGGGGAGATGGTTGAGACCCACTCCGTACTTGAGGTCGCGGATGGCATTTTCGATCTCGGCGTGGCGGCGATGGTCGGCCTCCAGATCCAGGGTGTCGCCGTCCCGGTCGGTGATGAGGGCGTGATAGCTGTAGGTGGCGAACAGCGCCAGTTGAGAGCCGGGTGTGGGTTTCACCCTCCGGACTATGAGCCGCACCGGCGCTGCGCCGGGCTCACTCTGGAAAGGGGTGTAGGTGGTCTCCGCCACGTCGGCGGCGCCGTCCATCCAGTAGGGGACCGGCGTCCAGTCCGCCTCGGGTATGGCCTCGATGAGGTTCCGCAACCGGGCGTGCTGGCGGATGGTGATGGAGAAACGGACATCCAGCTTGCGGCAGAGCGCGACGATGGCGTGGGTGTAGAAGCCGCTGTCGGCCCGCATCGTGAGTTGTCCTGTGGCCCCGGCGTGGCGCACCCGTCCCACCGTCTCGCGCAGGAAGTGGGCGGCGCCCCGAGCGGTGTGCGCCCGCCCCTCCCTGAGCCGGACCATCAGCACGTCTCCGGTGCCAGCGGCGACGGCCAGCAGCGGGTGATAGCCCCGCTGGCCGGTGTAGCCGTGGCGGCGGGCCCCCTCCTTGGCCAGCCCGTAGGTCTCGCAGATGGTGGAGTCCAGGTCGATGGTCAAGGGCCCGTCACCGGGTCCCGCCCCAGCGGCCCAGGCCCGGGCCAGCAGCTCCCGGCTCACCCGGTCCAGTTGGCGGACGTGGCCCCACCGGAAGCTGCGCAGGAACGTCCCAAGTGTGGATGGGGCTTTGACCACGCCGCCGATGGCGTCGGCCGTCCCGCCGGTGCGCAACACGTCGGCGTCGTCAATGCAGTCGCCGCCGGCCAGCGCGGAGGCCACCAGGGTCAGCATCTTGTCCCCCGTGTTCGCCCGCCCGGCGCATTTCCCAAGTCAACGTGATTGCCGACGAGTTCCCGCAGACCCAGGCGCTGGGCGAGGGTGACCGGAAGGATCAGCCCGGCATTGCTCACCAGGCGGTGGTCGTCGAAGGCGATTCGGATGCGGTCGGGCTCGCTGGATGGTAGCATCTATTGGGTGCTCCTGCTTCAAGGATGGTTTGCCGTTGCAACAACCATTATCCCCGATGCCGGGAGCACTTTCTTACCCCTTCAACCCGCCGCTACGCTCACCCCTTCGGTGGATTCGGGCTTAGACATGGTGGCGGGCACCCTCCTTGGCCAGTCCGTAGGTTTCGCAGATGGTGGAGTCCAGGTCGATGGTCAGGGGAGCATCGCCGGTCCGGCCCCAGCGGCCCAGGCGCGGGCCAGCAACCGGCGGCTCACCCGGTCCAGCTGGCGGACGTGGCCCCAACGGAAGCTGCGCAGGAAGGTACCCAGGGTGGATGGAGCCTTGACCACGCCGCCGATGGCGCAGGCCGTCCCGCCGGTGCGCAACACGTCGGCATCGACGATGCAGTCGCCGCCGGCCAGGGCGGAAGCCACCAGCGTCATCAGCTTGTCGCCGGTGTTGGCCCGGCCCGGGGCATCGCCCAGGTCCAGGTGCTCCTGTACCAGTTGAGGCAAGCCCAGGTGCAGGGCCAGGGTGGCCGGAAGGATCAGTCCGGCGTTGGCCACCAAGCGGTGGTCGTCGAAGGTGATACGGATGCGGTCAGGGTGGTTGCGTGGTAGCATCTATTGGGTGCTCCTGGTTTGGGCTTGGTTTCTTGTTTCAAAACCATTATCCCAGATTCACGGGAGCACCCTTCTGCCACCTCAAGAGACCCCTCACACCCCATCGTTTCGGTGGATCCGGGCTTAAGGGCCCACCGGGAGAGTCGGGGCGAACTCGCAGGGAATGGCAAATGGAATGGCAAATTAGAATTGAATCGCCTTAAGGCTCTGATATTTATAGCTATTCAAAGCTAATGCCGGGATGGCGGAAAGGCAGACGCGGCGGACTTAAAATCCGCTACCCTAACAGGTGTGTGGGTTCGATCCCCACTCCCGGCACCACTATTTCCACGCCGAAACAGCTGAGGGCAGCTCTACTCGAAGCTTTGCATCAGGCTGCCGAACCCTGGGATGGGCTTCGTCCATCCAAGTCGCTGCAGGGCCAGCCAGATGCTCGCTTGGTTGACCGTGATGACCGTCTTCCCCAACCTCTGCTCCAGTTCCTCGGCCGCGTCCAGGGCCCTCCATGCCGTTCCGGGCAGAAAGATGGTATCGGCGTCCTCGTGGGCGACCGTGAGAGCAAAATCTACGATCGTCTGCGGAGGCTCGGCGTCGATTTCTCGCGGGTTCATTGAGTCCTGCATCCATGGCTCGCCGTCGGCGCTGAGCACCTCGAAGCCAGCCTCCTCCATCAGCGGCTTGAGCCTGTTCCGCAGGTGGTAGTTGCGATAAGGGCCTGCGATGCTCAGCTTGCGGCTGCCCATGTGCCGCATGGCGGTGATACAGGAGGTTACGGCTGTGATCGACGGTATGCCGCTGGCATCCTCCATGATTTCGGCCATCCTCTGGTCAAAGGCCATGTATCCCTTGTGCCAAGTGCCTGAAGTGCAGGCGTAGACCAGCACGCCAGGGCCGATGTTGGACAGGGAACTGGCTCCGCGGGCCACGTCGTCGTTCATCTTGTTCACGTCGAAGCCAAACAGCGCCCAGTCGACTTCGTTGGCCTCGCCGCTGGACATGCTGAGCCGGTGCCCGGTTTCAGCGGTGGCCTCGGGCTGGCTTCCCCAGGTGCCGTTCCACATCCGCTCGAAGTGAACGGTGATTTCGTGCGGAACGACGCGATAGAAGTCAGGTTCCACCACCGGGTTGGTGGCCGGAACCAAGGCGCCGATGCGTTGTGTGTTTGACAGGTTTGCCATATTCCTCCACAGCTTGGGTGTTTGGCGGGCATTTTACAACGCGGAGCGCGCTGGAGATACGCAGAGGTTTGAACCAACAGGGCAATTGCAAATTCCTGTCAGCTCTCAAACCGCCAGTACTGAGCCTGCCGAAGGAGGGATCCCCAGGATCCGTTGGTGGTTCGACAGGCCCACCGCCAGGATTCTCAAAGACTTTGCAATTGTCCCGCCTGAACAAATTAACTGCCAACAGGGCCTTCTGTGCAACGGGTTGAAAAAGTATATGATTGGGACCCAGTTCAATAGCAAAGAATCTGCTTTTGGAAGATATAGTAATCTGGCAACTGGCGGTCATTTTCGTGATCGCTGCATTTGGTCTCTCTCTTTCCGGTGTGGCGGGATTCGGCGGTGGGATCCTGGTGTTGCCGGTGCTGGTCTGGGTCTACGGGCCGGAGGTGGCGGTGCCGGTGGTAGCCATATTCCAGCTCTTCGGGACCTTTTCGCGAGTGTGGCTCAACCGGGAGTTCTTGAACTGGAGGGTGGTGGCTTGGTTTGCCACCGGTTCGGTGCCCTTCGCCGTGATGGGCAGCTTCCTGTTCATCAACTCCGATACCGCCCTGCTGACCAGAATCATGGGCGGGGCAATGATCGCCCTGGTCGTCCTGACCCAGTTGCCGTGGTCAAAGCGGGTTGGTATGAAGCTGTGGGGCTTCTTCCCCTTGGGAGCCACCGCCGGTTTTCTGGCCTCGGTAATTGGGGTTCCAGGGCCCTTTGCGCCAGTATTTTATATAGCCTACGGGATGTCCTCCCGGGAGTATATCGCCACCTTCTCATTGGGGATGCTGCTGATCCAGCCTGCAAAGCTGGCGGTCTACGGTGGGGGCGAACTGCTCACCCCACTTGTGGTCGGCCTTGGCCTCGGCCTGGGAGTGGTCGCCATCGGCGGTGCATACGCCGGGGCCAGGTTGTTGCGCCGTGTCCCCGAAAAGTGGTTCGCCGCCGGCATAAACCTGATAGTAGTGGCTTTCGGGGCGCTGTTCCTGATCACCGGGGGATAGGCAGTTGCCCAGTTGCTCCGTCGCTTCAGTGGGAATATGAGACAGAGCGGCGCGACCCGCGGATCAAGGTGCAGAAACCACAAGTGGGGGTAGTTGATGGTAAAGGCGGACCCACCCCACGCAATCAATGCACAGAGAGGAGACGCCGACGACTTGGGCATCAATTTTTGCAACTGACTCCGCCAGTGCCTGCTCTGTATATATTCGCAACGGATACGGCACCGGATAAGTTTTCTACCCTCAATGCGGGGACCATATTCGTTTATAATATCGCGAATTCTTCCTGGCGTAGCTGTTGGAATGAATTTGCAATCACCGTGGTGTTTGTCCTTGAATTGGATTCCGATGGAGTAGAGCCATGATTGGCAACGGATTGTCTTACGTTGGCGTGGTAGTCCGCGATGTTCCAGCAGTGGCGGAGATACTGGAGCGGGACTTCGAGTTGCCGCGCGCCAGTTGCGAGATCGGAGGCAGCGACCGGCAGGCTCCGGTGTTTCCGGTGGGGGAAACCGCGTTGGCCCTTTTCGAGCTGGGAGACCCCTTCGTGGGCGGCGCAGAAAAGACCGGGCTGCACCACATGGCCGTGACGGTGGACGGACTGGAGAACGTAGTCCGGGATGCTGCCGAGATCGGTCTGCCAACTGTATCCGCCGAACCCGAGCCGGGATTGGGCGGGGCCCGGCGTGTCCTGCTGGACCCGTCGGCCACCGGGGGCACCATTACCTTCCTGTCCGACCCGCTGTCCCTAGCCGTTCAGGCAACCAAGGACGGCGAGGTGGAACGCATAGACCACTTGGGCGTGGCCAGCGCCGACAACGCCGAAGTCGTGGAGGTGTTCGCCCGCAAATTGGGCTGGCCAGTGGAGAGCACCCAGACCGATGTGGAAATCTCCACCAAGACAGAGGCATTTACTTCCGACAAGTACGGCGTGGTTTACCGCAGCCACCAGCCGGAATTCATTGGCGGCCTCCGGGTTGCCTTCATCACCGTAGGCGACCTGGAGTTGGAGTTCCTCCAGAACGTGGACCCCCGCACGCTGGGCGCCGTCGACTATGGGCGCTCGGGCAGCACCCGTCAGGACCAGGGGGCCATCAGTCGCTACATCGAGTCCCGCGGCCCCGGAATGCACCACACCGGATTCAAGGTCAAGGACATCAACGGCTTGCTGTCCCGATTGGATAAGTCCGGCCTGACCCTGATCGACCATGAGGGCCGCCCCGGAGGCCGCCGCTCCCTGATCGGCTTCATCCATCCCGCAAGCCTGGGCGGCTGGCTGGTTCATCTGGTGCAGCGGGAGGAGCTGGGTTAGTCTCTCGTCTGCGTTGATTTCCCCTGCGTTCGCCGCCAGCGGGGGCTGCTGCTTTGAGACAAACACCAAGGACTGGAAGCAGGTCCCTCCAGTCCAATATTAGGCCAATATCAGGTCGTGCCGGAGGATTGTGCGGCTTCCGTCTTTGCTTTGACCCGAGACAGTTGGGGACCGACAGCCATTTCGGGGAAGAGTCTGACCATGCGCTTTCCCAGCAAGCGCTCAAAAAGGCTGCGAACCAAGCGAATGGCGTAGACAGGCCCGATAAACATGCTGGGCACCATGGCCTCAACCTCGGAGACCATGGTGACCTGTGTGCCGCTCGCCTCCTCCTGTAAGTCGAAGGATGCTTTTTCTACGCTGTGGAGCAGGCCGTTGTAGATGTTCCTGGTCTCCAACACCAGCAAGGTGTTCGGCTCGTAGACCGTGATCGTAGTTGCCCTTATCAGCGTTACCAGGCTATCTCCCATGCCACCGCGCAGAATTAACGGCCCCTGCATCGGTTCCGTGCGTTCCCGTCGAAACTGGGAGCCCACCTCGGGTGGCCCTTCGGATAGAACTGTTACTTTAAAACCGGATTCAGCGTTCCACTCGCTGTGGTGAGATAAATCACCCAGGTATTCGAACACCTGCTGGGCCGACGCGCCTATGACCACACGGTTGCGGCCTACCAGAAACGGGCCGGCCATTCGTCGTACCTAAACCAATACCAAGGTGGGATGTGCATTTTGGGGAGATTGACGATGACCGCAAGCACTCCACGGCACCTCATATCACCTTTAGGCCCCAACTGGGTGGGCATCGATAGTGCGGTCTAGCGATATGTACATTTCACCTTGGCTTTAGTTTAGTCTTGGCCGACGTCGTCGGAGGTGTCGACACGGAAACCTATGCCCACCTTTACTTGGTACCAGTTGGCGTTGTCTCCGTCTATGGTGCCGCGGATTTCACGGACCTCGAACCAGTCCAGGTTCCGTATGGTCTCGGCAGCTCGGGAGATCGCCCCGTCGATGGCCTGCTGTATGCTTTCGCTGGATGACCCCACCAGCTCAACAACCTTGTAAGTGCTTCCTATTGGCATTTTCTTCTCCCATATCTGATCTGCGAGCCGTGGGTTTGGTTCTCTCGCAGCGGAAACATATAATATGCGTCGCGCCCCCATACGGCAACCGGGGCAACGCCAATACGCTCAGTTTAGTCACCGGAGCAGCCATGTTTTCCGATATTCACCACGTGAGCTACCTGGTTCCGGATTTGGAGAAGGCCATCCAGTCATACGCCCAGACACTGGGTGCGGTTGTAGCTGGCCGGGGACCGGTGCCCAACCTGGGCGAGGTGGTGTTTCTGCAAGTGGGCAGCGTCGAGGTCGAGTTCATCCAGCCCGAGGATCCGTCGGCGCTGAATGAAAGCGGCGGGGCCTGGGCAGTTCACCACGTGGCCTACGCGGTGGAGGACCTGGACCGCGTGGTGGCGGAACACCGGGAGCGCGGCTACCGGTTCCTGACCGACGAGCCGTTCACCAACTTTATGGGCTACCGTCTCATATACTTTGACCCAGCGGACACCGGGGGCTGCCGCGTGCATCTGACCGACGCATCCACTCTGCGGTAAAACTCCCTTTGCCAGCATATTATCGCTGTGGACTCTCCGGAATCAGCGGGGTTTCGACTGTGGTAAGATTCCGGTAAGGGTTTCACCGGTACGGTGATACGGTGATTTCTCGAATATCGGTGTTGCCTCGTGCTGGACTTGTTGCCGACGCGGGCAAGCCAAGCTCCCGATAGGGACTTAAGGAGATTGACAGGAATGAAGGCACTGGAAGGGATGAAGGTGCTGGACTTGACGCGGGCCTTGGCAGGCCCCTTCTGCACGTTGATGCTGGGCGACCACGGAGCCGACGTCATCAAGATCGAGATCCCGGGAAGCGGCGACGACACACGGCATTGGGGACCGCCGTTCATCGAGGGCGAGAGCGCATACTTCCTCTCCATCAACCGGAACAAGCGCAGCCTGACCCTCAACTTCAAGGAGGACGAGGCGAAGGAAATTTTCCTCAAGTTGTCTGCCGACGCCGACGTTATAGTCGAAAACTTCACCCCCGGGGTGATGGAGCGGTTTGGGTTGGGCTATGACGTGGTGAAGTCGATCAACCCACGAATCATCTACACATCCATATCCGGTTTTGGTCAGGACGGCCCCTATAGCCGCCTTCCGGCTTACGACCAGATCATGCAGGGCGTCAGCGGCATGATGAGCCTGACCGGCGAGCCCGAGGGCGATCCGCAGAAGGTTGGCATCGCCGTCTCGGACATCGGGGCCGGTATGTGGGCCGCATTCGGCATCATGGCCGCAGTGCGCCACAGGGCCGACCACGGCGAGGGTCAATACATCGACGTCTCCATGCTGGATGGCCAAGTGGCTTGGCTCACCTACCAAGCGGCCTACCTTTTTGCCACCGGCAAGCCACCTGCCCGCTTGGGTGCCGCCCATCCCAACCTCTGCCCCTACCAGGCCTTCATGTGCCAGGACGGTAAGTACATCAACATTGCCGTCGGATCGGAGCGCATTTGGGAGCGATTCCGCGAGGCGATGAATTTGGATGAGTTGGGAAAGCCTGAATATGCCACCAACGGCGACCGGGTTACCAGTCGTTCGGTTTTGGTGCCTTACCTGCAGCAGGTTTTTCTCACCAAGCTGGTTGCACAGTGGGTGGAAATCCTGCAAAAGGTCAGCGTACCCTGTGGTCCCATAAACGACCTTGCCGACGTTTTCGCCGACCCGCAGATCGAAGCCCGGGATATGCTGCAGGATATGGTTCATCCAACGGTGGGCAAGATCAAGCAGACCGGCATTCCCGTCAAGTTCTCTCTCACCCCGGGCGGTCTGGACATTCCCCCGCCCCTGTTGGGGGAGCACAACGCTGAGATATTGGCAGGCATGGGATACAGCGACATCGACATCGAGTCGCTGAAGCAGCGGGACGTGATTTAGGCATGGCAATTGACCGGCTACCGCCGGAACAGGCGTGCCTGCGCTGCCAATCGGACTCAGGCCATTTCAACTGATGTGAATGATGGTGGTGTGAACGATGGATTTGGGCCTGAGAGACAGGGTGGCCATCGTTGGCGGTTCCAGCCGCGGCATGGGTCGCGCCATCGCGCTGGCCTTCGCTCACGAGGGAGCCAACGTCACGATCTGCGCCCGCACGGAGGCCGACCTCCGGCGAGCCGAGATTGAACTGGCCCGCGCCACCTCGCAGCAACACGTACTGGCCATTCCCGCCGACCTGACTTTGGAGCCCGATATCCGGCGGGTTGTACGGGACACCGTCAGCCGTTTCGGGCAGATCAACATCTTGGTAACCCACATGGCCACCCGGGTGGAAGACGAGTCCACAGTAAGGGCTTCTGAACTCGGCGACGATGTAATTTCATCGGCCATTGACGAAAGCTTTCTTGGATCTGTCCGGTTCGCCAGGGAAACGATACCGTATATGAAGCAGCAGCGATGGGGACGCATCCTCAATCTGCTCCCTGAGTTTTCGCTCCACACCATCCCAGTGGGCTCCGTAAAAGCGACCGACGAAAGCGCACTGAACACATCCAATCGTATGGCGCTCACAGGATACGCCAAGAGCTTGGCCAACGAACTGGCCCCCTTCAACATCACCGTCAACAACCTGATCCACGGCCCTGTAGAGGGTGAGGCCCTGACCGCAGTCTTGGAGGAACGCAGCCGTATAGAGGGACGCAGGCCGGACCAGTTGCTACAGGAGGCCGCCTCACTGGTGCCAATGGGACGGCTGGGCCGCCCTGAAGAGGTTGCCGACCTGTCCGTTTACCTGTGTTCCGACCGCGCCTCATACCTGACCGGCGCCAACATAGTGCTGGACGGCGGTATGCGCCAGGATGTTCGGTAACCTCACACATGCATCATCTCTGACCTGCAAATTGTCCGGCCCACTCCGGCCGGAAAGTAATTCGGGGGGAATATGGACGGGCAAGCAACTCACTTCCAGAACGTTTACCGCGCCGCACAGGATTTTATGGCGCAGGACGATATACCGGGATGGCTGGTGTTCGACTACCGGGAGTCCAACCCTATTTTCCGGCAGGTCATTCAGCCTTCGGGACATGTAACCCGGCCGTGTTATTTCTACCTGCCGAACCAGGGCGCACCCCGGTTGCTCACCCACCACGTGGACGCTGGCAAGTTTGCCGACTCGGGCGTGGAATGCGTGGTGTACAGCAGCCGAGACACCATGGTGTCCGCCCTGCGGGAATTACTCTCTGGCACCGGCCGCTTGGCGATGGAATACTCTCCGATGAATGAGCTGCCTCGAGTGTCCCGCGTCGACGCGGGGACCATCGAGCTGGTGCGCAGCATGGGCGTAGACGTCGTGTCGTCTGCAGACCTGATGCAGGCCGCCACCCACCGTTGGACGCCGGAACAGTATGCCGACCACCACAATACCGCCTTCAAGTTGGGCCGCATCGTCAACGAAGCATTCGGCCACGCCGGAGAACGGATGGGACAGGGCGTGACTGAGTTCGACGTGGCCGAGTTCATCCGGCACCGGTTCGCGGAGGAGGGCATCGCATCGCCCGACGGCCCAATCGTGGCGGTCAATGCCAATGCCTCCGACCCACACTACGAGCCCTCGCCGCAGGTGCACAGCCCCATCCGCCCCGGCGACTGGCTGCTCATCGACCTTTGGGCCAAGGGAGTTGCGCCGGGCAGCGTCTATGCCGACATAACTTGGTGCGCCTACGCAGGCGAGAAAGTTCCGGCCCGGCAGCAGGAAATTTTCGACATAGTGACCGGGGCGCGGGACGCAGCCGTCGAATATCTCTACGACGCCCACCGCAAGGGCGACCCGGTGCAGGGATGGCAGGCCGACCGGGTGGCGCGGGACTACATCGAAACCAGGGGCTATGGACAGTGGTTCACCCACCGGCTGGGCCATAGCATCGGATTCGAGGTCCACAGCGAGGCGGTCAACCTGGACGGCTTCGAGACCCACGACACCCGCCGCATCATCCCTGGCGTCTGCTTCTCAGTGGAGCCGGGAATATACCTGCCCGAGTTCGGGGTCCGCTCCGAAATCGACGTGTTCATGTCGGAGGATGGCCCCTACCCCAGCTCCCCAGTCCAGCATGAGGTCGTCCTGCTGGGGTAGGGAGATATAATATCAATCTTATCCAGTGAACTGCTATGTCAACGAAACTGCCTGAATTTGAGCGGCCTCCGGTTGTGGAAGTCGCCATTTCCGTCCAGTTCAATGCGCCGGTGCTAGATGGCCCGTAAGTGATGCTCCGGTGGAGCGAAATCCGCGGCCGCTTTCCGAGATACCAAGTCGCCCCGCCGTTACCGCGGAGCATCGAACGGTTCAACGGTCCTCAAGCCCCGGAGTTTGAAATCCAATTCGGGAATGCTCCAATCACTCCTCAACTCTTGATGATGACCGAAACTGGAGAAGAGGCGCTGCAACTCCAAGAGAACCGTATTGGGTACACTTGGCGAAAGCTCAATCAAGAGGGTGTCTATCCCCGTTATTCCCGCATCAGGGAGATATTCCAAGGAGAGCTAGAGAATTTCAGAACTTATATCAGAGGCACCGGATTGGACACTTTCTCGCCTGTTCAGTGTGAGTTGGCGTACGTTGACGCCCTGTTGCCTCAACCGGGCATATGGGGATCCCACTCGGAGTTGGGGAAAGTAATCCCGTCTGTCGCTCCAGGCCTTACAAAGGGTCTTCTACCCCCTCCGAAGAAACTAATTTTACGACGACCTTCGTAATACCCGACGATAGCGGCAATTCTTGGGGCAGGCTGCACGTAACCGTCGAGCCAAGATTCCTCTCCCCGGATCAAATTCCTATGTATCTCATGACTACGAGGGTACGAGGCGCTCCGAAAGGTGGAGGCACATCAGACATTTTCCACGTTCTCGATACCTGGCACTCTTGGATTCTTAGAGCGTTTGTAGACCTGACTTCTCCCGAAATGCATCATGCTTGGGGGATAACATCATGACAACAATTACTGCCACAACGCGCGTCCCATCAATCAGGCCTTGGGAAGCGGAAGAAAATATCTTCGTTGCTAAAATCGGAGGACATTCGCCGACCTTCGTTTTCAATTTTACTGAAGTACACGACACTTACAGCTATGAACCTCTGTTCGCTCCAATAGAGGCAAGCCCAGTGGGAACTAAGAAACTATCTCAAAAGGTAGATGAACTGATGGGACGGGGAATTCGGCATGGGTTAGGATAGGGAAAAGTGCGGGGGGTGGACGATGGGAAAGGACGAAACTCTGGCGACGATTTGGGAGATTCCCGACCATCTCTGGGAGCAGATTCACCCGGTGATCCTGGATCTGGACCCGCCCCAGGGTACGGGGCGCAAACGCGCCGACCCCAGGCGGATGCTGGACGGCATCATCTTCCGGATGCGCAGTGGCTGTCAGTGGAACCGTCTGCCTCGGGAACTGGGAGACGACAGCACTATCCACCGGACCTTCCAGCGCTGGGTGGAGCTTGGAGTGCTGGAGGGCATCTGGGCTGTTCTGGTGGAGGGCTGCGAGGAACTGGGCGGAGTGGACTGGGAATGGCAGTCGGCGGACTGCTCCATGGGCAAGGCCCGTTCGGGGGGGGCGCCATTGGACGCAACCCCACCGACCGGGGCAAAGCTGGGAGCAAGAAGAGCATCCTGGTCGACGCGGCGGGCGGACCCCTGAGCGTGGCGGTGGCTGGAGCCAACGTCCATGATACGAAACTCTTGAGGCCGACCCTGGAGAGCATCGTAGTGGCGCGCCCGGAAGGCACCCAGAACCTGTGCTTGGACAAAGGGTATGACAATCCCACCGGCCACGGAACCGTTGCTGCTTTCCAATACTGTCCGCACATCCGGCGCATTGGGGAGGAGAAGCTGGACCGATGGGGAGAGAAGACCTTTCCCGCCCGCCGGTGGGTGGTGGAGCGCACCTTAAGCTGGCTGTCCAAGTGCCGGGCGATACTGGTGCGCTACGACAAGAAGGCATCCAACTACGTGGGCCTCATCCAGTTGGCGTGCGCTCTGCTCTGGTACCGCCGTCAGCACCGACTACTGTTTTGAGATAGTTTCTAAGTGGTTCAATGCCACTGTGGAGAAAATTATTGGCCTGCCTTTCCATACTGACAATTGGAGCACCGGAGCCAAGCGGACTGAAGGGACCTCAGTTACACAACTGCTGGCAACGTTGTTTCAAATCCTCCCGGACGATGCTCCAGCTCCCACTATCATCCCCACGTGGCTTGGCGGGGCGCAGGCTGAATGGCACCTCAAAGGCGTTGATTTGAAAATATACGCCAATCCGGGCGAAGCAGTTGAATACTACTTCAACAATGGCGACGATGAGCGGGAGGGGATTGCCAGAAATGATTGGGCGAAACTGAGGGAATTCGCCAGAGCAATTGCATAGCCCCCTAGGCGCAAGTCAACGATGGGCCAAGTGTTGAGTGATGACGCCAATATCGGCAACGAAAAGGTTGTGTTGCGTCGCATTTCCGATAGGTCCCATGTTTTTGACGAAAACCTAAGGAGAAGGCGTCCTTCTAGTGACGCCTTTCTTCAGGATGGCCCAGACGGCTTGGTCTCCGTCTATCTGGAATCGGAAACTACTCACGAAGCAGTAGCCAGTGGCGGCCCAGAACCGTTTCTGGTATCTATATCTGTTGGAGAGTTAAGGAACGGGAGGGGAACTTCCGAATGGGCTGGGAATTATTCGTGACCCCACATCAGGTGGGCCAGGACACTGTGTGATTACTTGGAGGAAGACAAGAGGGCGGTTAAGCCAGATTGCAAAGCAAGCACAATGGGTTCCCGGCTATGCCCCTCTAAATGTGCAGTAACAACTTGGCTTTCCGGTTGCCGCGCACTCCTGCCGCCGGTAGAATGGCGAACGGCGCTTAGTTTATGTAAAGAAGGTTTGTGATGGAGTTTTCGCTGGCTTATGAGATGCAGCGGCCGATGCTGGACGACCATGCTGTCATCGAAGAGACCCTGGAGCAGTGCATACTGGCAGACGAGATGGGGTTCGACGCTGTTTGGTTCGTCGAGCACCATTTTCTGACCACCTTCTCCGAGTCTCCCTGCCCCGAGGTCATATTCGGCGCCCTGTCCCGGCTGACCAAGCGCATCCGGCTGGGCTTTGGCGTCGTGATCCTGCCCTACCACCATCCGGTGCGAGTGGCCGAACGGGTAGCGATGGTGGACCACCTGTCCCACGGCCGCGTCGAATTCGGGACTGGCCGCTCCGCGCCCTACGAACAGCTGGGCATGGGCATCGATCCCAGGGAAACTCGGGAGATGTGGGAGGAGTCCTTGGCCATGATTCCCAAGATATGGGAATCGGACTATTTCGAGTGGGACGGCAAGTACTGGAAGGTGCCGCCGCGCCAAGTGCTCCCCAAGCCCTACCAGAAGCCCCATCCTCCCATCTGGGTTGCTGCGCTGCAGCCGGCCACCTACCAGCTTGCCGCTCAGAAAGGCATCGGCTCTATGGCCCTGGGCGTCAACGCGCCGTCGGTGCTGGAGCCGTCAATCCGGGAGTACAAGACGGCCATCAAGGAATCCAACCCGGTGGGCGCCTTCGCCAACAACAAGTGGCTTTCGTCCTGCTTCGGCCTGTGCGGAGAGGACGACGCCTCTACCAAAGAGTTGTCGGCTCAGTCGCTCAAGACGTTCTTCGGACCGGGACGTCCCTACGTTCAGGACCAGAAGGACATATACTCCCGGCTGCTGGATCAGTGGGGCGGCGTTCCCGACCACTTGGCGCAGAACTTCTCGCGCTACGTTGACGTGCCTACGCAGAGCGGCAATGGAGGCGCGGCGCTGGACCTGTCCGGCGGCAGCGCGCTGGCCCAGAAGGTCTGGGAGGAATTCGACGCCGCTACCATGGCGGAACGGGGCATCATCGTGGCCGGCGACCCAGAGTCCTGCATCAAGGCGGCGCGCCTCCACGAGGCCACCGGCGTCGATCAGCTGCAGTTCCTGATGGCGACAGAATCCGTCCCCCACAAGAAGGTGATGGAATCCATCGAGATGTTCGGCAAATATGTCATACCGCAATTTCGAAAGTCGGATCAGGGGACTCCGGAGTGCCCCATCGACGTCAACGCAGCATAACCGCTACCCGGTCTGCCACAGAAAAAGGCCCTGATGCGTGTCAGGGCCTTTTCTTTACAGCCAACGCCCACATTGCTCAGGAACGCACGGGCGCGGGGTTGCGTTACAATATGGCGGGCATCCAGCAGTGGGAGAGCAACTATGCCTCTTGGCATTGGTCGTAGTTCGAGCGTCGCGGTCGTGGAAATGCACGGGGTCATTGGAACCCAGATTCGCGCTGCCACATACAATCGGATATTTGAGTCCGTCGCCAGAAACAAGTCCTACCGGGCGCTGCTGCTGGACATAGATTCTCCGGGTGGATCGGCTTCCGGATCCGAGGCGCTGCATCGCAGCATTGAGCGCGTGGCCGAGAGCAAGCCGGTGGTGGCCTACGTGCGCGGTATCGGAGCCTCCGGGGGCTATTACCTCTGCTGCGCCGCCAGCCAGATCTTCACCCTTCCCACCGCCCTCGTTGGCTCCATTGGTGTCATCTACCTGCGTCCGGTGCTGGAGCAGCTGCTGGGCCGGGCCGGGGTAGGATTTTCCATATTCAAGGGTGGCAAATACAAGGATATGACCGGCTTCTGGCGAAGCCCGACACCCGAGGAATCGGAGAGATTCCAGGAACTGATAGACGAGATTTATGACAACTTCGTTATGGTGGTGACAAAGGGCCGCTCCCTCCCGGAGGAAACGGTGCGGGAGTTGGCCACAGGCGAGGTGATGACGGGACAGCGAGCTTCGGAGACCGGCTTGGTGGACCACATTGGGGACTATACCGACGCCCTGGAGGCGGCCGCCAAGGCGGCGGGGATTAAGAAGCCACGGGCGAGTGTGCTGCAGCCACGGCGCAGCCTCTCTCAGAAGTTGCTGGGACGCCCCTCCACAGAGGCGTCAACCCTGGCCGGGCTGAGCGGCGGCCTGCAGCGGCTGTTGAGCGGCGGTATTTACTACCTTGACCCAGCATACATCGCTGGCTGGTCAGGGCAAGACTGACGACTGGGGAGTGCGGGTCAACTCTCTCGTTCTGCCCTTTTCACTTCCTGCCAGAGCGCCTCTTTTTCGTCCAGCGGCAGAGCTTCGAAATCCAGTCCCCGTTGGCCGGCCAGAGCCTCCATCCCCAAGTACCGGGACCGGAAGCGGGCGTTGGCTTGGCGCAAGACATCCTCGGCATTGGCGTCCACCCAACGGGACAGGTTTACCAAGGTAAAGATGATGTCGCCCAGTTCATGGACCCTTTCCCCCGGTGTCGCCGCCTCACGGAACTCCTCGATCTCCTCGGCGAGCTTGTCCAGCACCCCGGACACGTCGTCCCATTCAAATCCGGCCCGGGCCACGCGGTCCTGCATCAACTGAGAGGCAGCCAAGGCCGGCAGACTCGCTGGGATACCGTCAACGGGCGACTTGCGAGTACCGGCTGCGGCCCGCTCCTCTGCCTTGATGCGATCCCAATTGCGCTCCACCTCGCGGGCGTCCGACACCTTCTCGTCGGCGAAGACGTGGGGGTGGCGGCGAATGAGCTTTCGATTGATGCGCTCCACAACGTCGCCCATGTCAAAATTCCCTGCTTCCCTGGCGATGTCGGCGTGAAAGGCAATCTGCACCAGCAGGTCACCCAGTTCCTCGGTCAGAACTGATGAATCGCCGCCATCGATGGCCTCCAGGACCTCGTGGGCTTCCTCCAGCAGGTTGCGTTTCAGCGACTCGTGGGTCTGTTCACGGTCCCAGGGACAGCCTCCGGGGGCGCGGAGCAGAGCAACGATGTCAACCAGTGTCTGAAAGTCGGTTATCTGTCCGTTCGATTCGTAATCAATCATAGGCCGATTATAATCAGTGTCGCCGATGTTTCAATCTCTGACACATTCCGCCAGCCCCATCATTCGATTTGCGAATCGCTTGCGTTGGCTGCCCTCTACCCTGTTCATAATCGCCGTGCCGGTATTCTTGGTGACTGGCAGCCTGACATGGGCTTTCAACAACATCGGACTCTATGAGGGCGGATTCGAGAAATACCGCATCGCGCGGGCCAGCGGAATCACCCCAGACGATCTGCGGGAAGTGGCGCTGGACCTGCGGGCGTATTTCAACTCCGGGCAGGAGCCGCTGAGCGTACGCACCCGCATCTTCGGCTCGGAGCGCGAGCTGTTCAAGGAAAAGGAAATACACCACATGGCCGACGTGAAGCGGCTGCTGTGGGGGGTGTACGCCGCTTTCGCTGTTTCGGCAGTCTGCCTGATTGGACTGACGGCGCTGGGATTCGCCCAAGAACGCCGGCCCCATTTGCCTGCGCTGGCCCGCCAAATGCTGTGGGGCGGCGGGCTGACGATAGGGCTGCTGGTGGCGTTTGGGCTTGTGGCCGCAGTTGGTTTCGACGCGCTGTTCCTGCTGTTCCACCGGGTCAGCTTCGCCAACGATTTCTGGAAGCTGGACCCGCGAACGGATTACTTGGTGCTTCTGTTCCCGCAGGGCTTCTGGTTCGACGCCACGATGTGGGTGGCCCTCCGCTCCCTGGCGGGAGGCTTGGCGCTGGCAGTTGCGGGCGGCGGCTACCTGGCCTGGCAGCGGTGGTCAGCGGGTAGCTCAAGGACAGAAAGCAATGCATGAATAAGGGGGTGCGCAACCGAACGAACAGCCCGGACTCCGTGCCCCCTCAGAAATGGGCTCAGACGAATCGAGTATCGGCCTAGTGGCCGCAACCGCAACCGCCGCCGCAGCAACCGCCACCGCCGAGGGGCGGTAGTGGGCCGGGGTTGAAGGACTGTTCTTCGCCAGCGCCTCCGACCCTGGCGAACATCGAGATGGCCCGCTTGGCCGGTTGTTCGCAGTTGGGGCAGTCGGCGCCGGTGGAGCTCATTGGCTGGAGCTTTTCGAACTTGTGGCTGCACGTGGGGCAGTGATATTCGTACAGAGGCATAGCGCCACTCCAAAATTCAGTGTAGTTAATGTGAAATTTAACCGAATCTGGTGGTGGTGGTCAAGGGCGTGTGGGCCCCCAAGCAGGACGATTGCAAAGTCAGGTAACACGGCCATAGAGGCGGGCGATGGTCTGGATGGGGCGGAAGGCGCAGCTTTTGGCTCGCAGGGGCATGGACATCCCTGATGGAAATCCTCCCTCCAGGCGCAGGGCGTTCAGCCCGGTGTTCACCAGGGTGGCGAATACCTCGCCCAACCCCGGACGGCGCAGCGTGTGGACGTCCTCATCCCAACTGCGGTCTTTCACGTGGTGCAGGCTGTTCTCAACACTCCAGTGCTGGCGGAACACTCTAAGCAGTTCCTTTGGTCCGCACCGCCGGGAACTCAGGCTGGTCAGCAGATACCAGCGCTCCCGGCCCACCTCCCCAGTGGCTATATCCACCCTCTCCTTCTCCACCATCGCCCCCTGCCTCGCCCCGGGAAACCCCAGTTCATCCCGGACGTAGCCGGCCAGCAGCTCATCGGTCCAGATCCGCCGCCTCTCGATCACACCCGCTTTTTTTCCAGGGTCTCCGCCTGCGGCTCCCCCAGTTCCTCTGGGGCAAACCCGTCGGTCAGCGCCGCCAGCACCGTGGGCTGGTTTCCCTTGACCCGTACCAGATAGTCCCGTCCGTGGCCGACTATCGCCTGGCACAGGTCCCGCTCCGCATACAGGGCGTCCATGGTCAAAAGCCGCAGGCCGGGATAATCCTCGAACAGGCGGCCCAGTTGCTCCCGCAACACCCCGGGCTCGTAACGCTTCTCCGACGCCGGCCATTGGGCCAGGCACAGCTTCAGGTCATGGGCCAGCACGTTCACCATCACCAGGGGATTGCCTTGGGCGTCCTCCGACTGCTTGGCCCACTTGCCGTCCACCGAGGCGTCCAACTCCTGGTCCGCCACCACGCGGGCCACCCAGCCGGTCAGGGCACCCTGCAACTGCTCACAGGGCACCCCAGCCAGGGTGCGGGAGATGGTGGTAGCGTGGGGAGGATGGTCCCTGAGAAAGCCCAGCGGCTCCCTCAGCGCAGGCCAGTGCATCCTGGCGAACAACGCGATGTGGGCCATAGTGGTCTGACCGCAGACCAAGCCCAGCAGAGTCAAACGCAGTATGGCTTGAAAGGGATGGCGCACTCCCCTGGCCCTCCGGGGGTCCGGCACCTGCTCCAAGCACTGGAATAGAGATTCCGCAGCACCCATATCCACACACTCCCCTCTCTCGTCTCCCTCTCTTTGTAATCCATCTTGCCCGACTTTGCAATCGTCCTGGGCCCCCAAGTCCGGCAGCATAGCAGCGCCCTCTGCGATTCGTCGGCATATCGGCTTATATCGCCGAATCATATTCTCCACAATCGACTATGATTTTTAGTTATGGCTACTGTAAAATCTGATTTAGAAATAGAAATATCCATTCATCATCTAATTTGATGATAATTTAAGGCCGCGGACCGGCCGCTGGCACAGAGTTTCAGGATGTTTGACATTTGCTTTCCCGCATAAGGACCGGCCCCTCTTACAGGTGGTGGGTATTTGCCACCATCGCCATCGGCACCTTTGTATCGGTGGTAGACAGCGGGTCGGTGCTCATTGCCCTACCTGAGATCGCTGGGTACTTCCACGCCGACCTGCCAACTGTTCAATGGGTGGTTGTGGGCAACGCCCTGGCCATCAGCGTCCTCATCCTCCCGATGGGCAGGCTGGGCGACATTGTCGGCCGCACGTGGGTCTACGTCGGCGGGCTGGTCATATTTGTCGCAGCGTCGGCGTTGGCCGGCATTGCCGTGAACCTGCCGTGGGTGATTACGGCCAAGGTGTTCCAGGGCGCGGGTTCCGCGATGATCCAAGGCAACGGTATGGCCACGGTCATTGCCGCCTTCAGCGGGCGGGAGCGGGGCAAAGCCCTCGGCACTCACATGAGCGTCGTGGGAAGCGGGGCTATCGCCGGCCCTGCCGTCGGCGGACTGCTTGTGGCTGCTTTCGGCTGGCGATCGGTCTTCTTCGTCAACGTTCCCATCGGCATTCTGACCATCCTGATTTCGTGCTACGTCCTGCAGCAACAGCAAGGCAGCAGCGCGACCAGTGACGGCGCCGGCGGCAGCTTCGACTGGCTGGGAGCGGCGCTGTCGGGGCTGACGCTCCTCGGCTTCCTGCTGGTGGTGGGCAACGGGTACCGCCTGGGCTGGAGTTCTCCCGCCGTAGTCCTTGGCACGGCTGCCACGGTGGCGGCACTGGCCACGTTCATCTGGTGGGAACTCCGGACTCCATATCCCATGCTGGACCTCAGGCTGTTCCGACGAAAGCTGGTTGCAATCGGCATTGCGGCCAGCTGGTTGTCGTTCTTGGGGAGTCAGGCAACCCGGTTCATGGTGCCGTTCTACATGCAGCGGGTGCTGGAAATGAGTCCCAGGGACGTGGGGTTGCTGATGATACCGCCAGCGGTCTGCATGGTGCTGCTGGGCCCGGTGAGCGGACGGCTGTCTGACCGGTTCGGATGGCGCCTTCTGACCCTGCTGGGGCTGGGATGCTCGGCCACTGGAGCGTTCCTCTTGTCCGGCAATCTCAATGAGTCATCATCGGTGGTGTTCATCGTACTGATACTGATGCTGCAGAGCTGTGGAATGGCATTGTTCAACACGCCAAACAACAGCTCGGTGCTGGGAGCGGTCGACCGAATGCAGTACGGCGTTGTGGCGAGCCTGACCCAATTGGTCCGCAATTCCGCCAACGTCACCAGCATAGCCATCGCGACCACGATCGTCGTGGTGACCATGGCAACCTATGGCGTGGAGCCCAGCCTGGATGCGGTCTCGCCGTCCGTCGCCGACGCCTTTGTCGCCGGGCTGAAGTGGGCATTCCTGATAATGGGGATAATGATAGCGGTCGGGATTGGGCTGGTCATACTCCGGGGGGAACGAAAGCGTCCTGAACCCGCCTCGCGTACACCTGCGGAAACGGCGGAGGCACCTGCCGATTAGTCGGGGGACGGTCAGGTTGGACAACCGCAGGGGCGGTTGCTACACTAGGCGCGTAGCCTTAGCAAACAACGAAAAGGCGGAGGAGAGACCGTGGCAGACGTCAAAATCGAAGTCCGGGAAAATGGGCCCAACCGCGTATCCGGGCCGATCGAAATCGTAGACATCAGCGGCGCCAACTACAGCATTCCCGAGGGGCGCTGGGTCAGCTTGTGCCGCTGCGGCCATTCGTCGGAAAAGCCCTTCTGCGACGGCGCGCACCGCGATGCCGGCTTCCAAGCGAATTCGCAGGCCCGCTAACCGGCTTCGGACATTCGGCTGTTACAACGCAGGGGCGCTCATGCTGAGCGCCCCTTTCCTATTCGGCGGATGCGTAAATCGTCCTGACATGGGGTCTATTCTCCGCTGGCGTCGTCCTTGCAGTTCGTTGGCTATGCCCGCAACTCGCGCAGGCGGTCGTTGCCGGTCATAAGGCTGGCCATGCGAACCTCCAGAACGTGCCGGCATTTAGGCGCGCCCGGAAAAGCGATCAACGTGCGGCACTACCGGCAGGAGCGATGGACGGACCGAATGCGCCGAACGCTGTTCAGACGCTCTTCGGCCAAGCGGGCGGCGGCGGTGGTGGTGGAGATCTCCTCTGTCTGCGACGTTCGGATGACGCTGCCCATGATCTCGTGGATGCGTTCCGTCTTCTCCCGGGCGCGCTCAGCACTGTAGCCGGCGTCACCCATTTCGGCCTCGACGTTGATGATACCGCCCGCGTTGACGATGTAGTCCGGGGCGTAGAGGATGCCGCGCCGGTGAAGTTCCTCTCCGTCGGCGTCGCTGAGCAGCTGGTTGTTGGCGCCACCGGCCACCACACGGCAGCGGAGCTGTGGTATGGTCTCCGAGTTCAGCACACCTCCAAGGGCGCAGGGCGCGAATATGTCGCAATCGGCAGCCAGAATGGAATCGGGAGACATCACTTCCAGCCCCAAGTCGCGGGCGCGATCGAGGGCGCTTTCGTACACGTCAGTGACAACGATCCGGGTGTCCTCCTCCATCAGGTGCCCACACAGGTGACTGGCGACCTTGCCGAAGCCCTGAACGGCCACGGTCTTGCCACGCAGCCCGCCGTTGCCCCAGACCTCTGCAGCGCAGGCCTTCATTCCCATGAAGATGCCCAGCCCGGTCATTATGGAAGTGTCGCCGCTGCCGCCCAGCGTCAACGGGAGGCCCGCTACATGGGCGGTTTCCTGTCTCACATACTCAAGGTCGCGGCCGGTGGTCCCCACATCCGTGGTGGTCAGGTAACGCCCGCCCAGGGTATCAACGAACCGACCGTAGGCGCGCATCAGGGCCTCTGACTTGCCGGTGTGGGGGTCGCCGATGATGACTCCCTTACCCCCACCGAAGTGCAGTCCCGCCGCAGCGGACTTGTAGGTCATGGCTTGGGAGAGTCGAAGGGCGTCCGTAAGAGCCTCTGCCTCGCTCTCGTAGGGCCACATGCGGGTGCCACCGCAGGCCGGCCCCAAGGTGGTGTCGTGGATGGCTATGATGGCTTTCAGTCCCGAGCCGGGGTCGGAGAACATCGCCACCTGCTCATGGCCTTCGGCGTTCATAAGCTCGAGAATGTCCATTTCCGTCACCCCCTTTACGTTTCCAGTACCTCTATTATATAACATATCGAATTGAAATAAAAAGTATCTCACAACGAGTTAATGGTCGATCTGTGGCGGAAAACCACCGATCAGCCGGAGGGCAGAGGAAAACGCGGCGCCTGACTAGCGCTCCTGGCCCCACATCGGGTGGCGGAATGTGGGGCGCGGCAGTATGCGGTCTATGGGGCGGGCCTCAGATTCGGGAGCCGGTTCCGGCTCGGGCTCCTCCGGCTTGGGGCGGTAGGCTCGCATCACTCCGCGATCCGGGCCGATGGCACTCAGCCGGTCAGCCAGTGCCTGAAGACTGTTCATATTATGGACCGGCAAAAAGTCATCGACGAAGGGAAGCGCCGCCTGCATTCCCTGGGTCAGAGGCTGGTAGCCGGGGGAGCCGAGCAGGGGATTCAGCCAGATGAGACGGTGGCAACTCCTCTGCAGGCGCGACGTTTCCCGGGCCAGCAATTCAGGATCACCCCGGTCCCATCCGTCGGAGATTATCAGCACGATGGCCTGACCTCGAAGGGTGCGCCGAAGCCACTGGTAGTTGAACGTCTTGACCGCCTCCCCGATGCGGGTACCGCCCGCCCAGTCGGGAACGGCGCGAGAGACCTCGGTGATGGCCTGATCGATGCTGCGGTAGCGCAACTGGCGGGTGATGCGGGTCAGGCGCGTGGCGAACAGGAAGGCCTCCATGGGCTGCCCGGCGGCGATGGTGTGGATGAAGTGGAGCAGCATACGGGTGTACCGCTCCATTGAGCCACTGACGTCACAGATAAGGGTCAAAGACCGGGAGCGTCTTTTCGGGCTGCGTCCGGCAAGTTCGAGCATTTCGCCGCCGTGCTGCAGGCTGAGGCGCAACGTCCGCCGAAGGTCCAGACCGCCTCCGTCGCCCGGAATCATCCGCCGGGTGCGTCTCTCCCCCAGGTCCCAGCGCAGGGCGGTCATCATCCTGCGGGCCTCGAATATTTCCTGGCCGGTGAACTGGGCAAAGTCCTTCTGCCGCAGCACCTCGCGGGCGCTGTAGGTACGGGTCAAATCGACGCGCGACACCGAATCGTCGTCAGAGTCCCCCTCGAGGGCCAGAGTGTCGTCCATGGGCTCGTCATGTCCGGCAGATACTTGGGGTTTGCGGAAACGGCGCTGTTCGCCCATGGAGCGTAGGTCCATGCCACTGCGGGCTGTGTTGGGCTTGCGCCAGAAGACTTGGAAGGCCTCGTCGAAGATGGCAAGGTCCTGCTGGCGATGGACGAAGATGCTGCGTGCGGCCTGGTAGAATTCGCCGCGCCTCCCGATGTGGACGTGATCCGTTGCCCGCACCATGTCCAGCACATTGGCCGGGCTGGCGTCCAGCCCCAGCCGGCGCAAGACCTCGGTGAAGCGCAGCAAGTTGGCCAGGATGTGACCGTCACCGTCTGCCCCGTCGCGGTTCATGGCGTAGAGGTTGGTGGTCATGTCTCCTCAGCCCCGCCGTCCGCCGCGCCGAGGGCCGCGGTTACGGGAGCGCTCCAGCATGGCGCGGACCGGTTCGCCCCTCACCTGTTCAATGTCGTCCTGGTACTTCAGCATCAGCCCCAGCGTGTCGTCGATTACCTCGGGCTCCAACTCCCTCTGGTTGAGAGCCATCAGGGCGGAAGTCCAGTCCAGTGTTTCTGAGATGCCTGGAATTTTGTACAGTTCCGTCTCGCGGAGTTCTTGAACAAAGCCGGTCACCTGCTCCGCCAGCCTGCGGGGCGCGTCGGGCAGGCGCGACGAGATGATCTGCATTTCCTTCTGGAAGTCAGGGTAATCGATCCAATAGTACAGGCATCGACGCTTCAGGGCGTCGTGGACCTCGCGGGTGCGGTTGGACGTTATGATAACAACCGGCGGATTGATTGCCTTGAAGACCCCCAACTCCGGGATGGTTATCTGGAAGTCGGCCAGCATCTCCAGCAGGAAGCCCTCAAATTCCTCGTCGGCGCGGTCCAGCTCATCGATGAGCAGCACCGGTGCGCGTTCGTGAGCGGCGTCTATGGCTTGGAGCAGGGGCCGCTTGATAAGAAACCGCTCGCTGAACAGCCCGGCGGTGGCGCTTTCCCGGTCAACGTCGCCGCTGGCCTCCAGCAGGCGAATCTCCAGCAATTGCCGAGGATGGTTCCACTCGTAGACAGCGTGGTTGATGTCCAGTCCCTCGTAGCACTGGAGCCGGATCAGCGATGTGTCGAGAGCGGCAGACAGGGCGCGGGCGATTTCCGTCTTGCCCACACCGGCCTCGCCCTCCAAGAACAGCGGACGCTGCAATCGCAGGGCTAGGAACAAGGGCACAGCCAGCGAGCGGTCGGCGATATAGCCCTGCCCGCGCAGCAACTCCTGAACGCTTTCAATGGAATCGGCGGTAGTGGCAGCTATCGAAGTCAAGGGACGACTCTCCAAGGATTCAACTGTGGGCATTGTAGCCGAAATCCGTTCCGGTCGCAGGAGATAAATCAGCTCGCAATCATGGGGACGCACAGCAGTGCGCCCAAGCACATTGGCGCGAGTTCGGGCTAACGGGTTACAAAGGTTGACGTCAGGTAGCGGCGAACGAGGCGGCCCAACCTGTCCCAGTGGCCGCCCGTGGCCTGTCGTTGTTCATTGGTCAGCTGGCTGTAGGTCGCTTCGAACTGTGGGAATCGCCACACGCTGAACACCCAAAACTCGGGCAGCGTACCGGCGGGTGGCTCCTCGTCCAAGTAGCCCACACCCCCTGAGACTTCCCAAGACGCCAAGACTCGGCCACGGTCTGCGATGGCCAGGGCCTCAACCCATGTGGCCTGTCGATGCTCGCCGCGAAATGGGCGCATCAACTCCAGCAGTCGGGCCAGGCGCTGAGTGTTGTCTGCAGCAGGACCGGCGAAGCGGTGAGTGTAGCGGCTTTCCCAGCGCGGCCCCAGCGCGGGGATAACGAGCCCGCCATCGGATGCGATGGCCAGCATCGAGGCCGCCGCCGACCACTGCGCCGCCTTGTCGCGAGCTATGGCCTCGTGGGTGTCCCCAGCCTCATCCGGGACGCTGCTGACCCCCGCTTGGGCAGGAGTGACTTGCCGAATGGGAAGGCGTTGGAGTATGCGGCGGAATTCGTCCTGTTTATCGCGGTTGCCGGTGGCCAGCAGGATGGGCGTAGACGGCATCTGCTCTGCCGCTAGGCAACAAGGGCAACGGCCCGGGTGGCCGCTCCGTCGCCGCCCTTGAGTTTCAGCGGCAATGCCCACAGTTCGAACTCTTCGCCCACCAATTCATGCAGGTTGATCAAGTTCTCGATGAGCGGGATGCCCTGTCCCAGAAGGAGGCGATGTACCGGGAAGTCGTTGATGGTGGACTGCGGCGTCGGCGGATGCTTGTCGATGGGAAAGTCCACGGCTACGGCGTTGACACCGTTATCGGCGAGGTATGCCGCAGTGTCGGTCCCCAAGTAGGGGCCATGACCGTAGAAGCGGGGGCCGCCGGACTCGTTTTCCGCCCAGCCGGTGAACAGCACGGCAATCTTGTCGGGCAGCGCCTCGGGAACGCCGCCTGCGTCCCTCAGTTGGTCAATCGTCAGCGGTTCCAGTCCGCGGGCCACGCTGCGAAGATCCAGCAGCACCGCCGGGCCCATGTACCTTTCCAGCGGCATCTCGTCCACCGTGGTCGCGCCGGGCACGAAGTGGAACGGCGCATCCACGTGGGTTCCGATGTGAGTTGCCAAGCACAGCCGCTGGTTGGAGCGGGCATGGGTCTCGTGGGTCTGCAGCGCGGAGGTCTCCACGCCCATCAATCCCGGCACAGGGCTCACACGCTCGCTGCCCAAGGTCAGCGTCAGGTCGATCAGTCGTGCCATAAGATGCAGTCCTTTTGTTTAGTCGCCGGGGCTGGGAGCAGGCGCGGCACCGGGAGACGGGCCGCCCTGAGGTGCAGGCCCGGGTCTAGTTATGGCCTCGGACCGGGCGGCGGGCGGCAGTGAGTCCTCCCAGTCGGGGATGAGCACTCGCTTGGAGGACTCGAGGGTCAGTATGACCAGCACTCCAACGATGCTGAATCCCATTGATAGCCCGAACACCGGCAGATATGAGCCGGTAAGTTCGCGAACCAGTCCGCCGAGCAGAGTGGCAATGGCATGGCCCATCATGGCCCCCATGATTTCGTAGCCGTAAAGGGTAGCCATGGGACCGGTGCCGAAATACTGCCGGTTCACCACGAGGTAGGCGGACATCTCTCCGCCGAACCCCAATCCGAAGAGCACCCCGAAGAGGTATAGGGCCCATACGTCGCTGGCGTAAAAAAGCACGGCGACGGTCACGCACTGCAGGAACAGGGCCACCATCATCACCGGCTTGCCGCCCATTCGCTCGGCCAGAATCGGCACCACGAAACGCCCAACGATGCTGAAAATGGATATGCAGGTCAGGATGAAGGCGCCTTGGGTCACGCCGATCCCCAACTCCCTGGCGTAGTCAATGACGAAGATCAGTACGATGCCGTGTCCGGCGCAGCCCAAGCCGTGGATGGTGGGCAGGTTCCAGAAAGCCCGAGTCTTGCGCATGTGCTGCCCGAAAACCTTGAGGCGCAACATGAGCAACTCTTTGGCCGGGATGACGTCCGGCGGGTCATCTGCCGTTGCGCCGTAGGGCTTGATGCTGGCGTCAGCCGGTCTGGAGCGGAAAAGGACGCTGCACAGGATGATCAATCCACCGCCCAGGAAGGCGATAAACCAGAAAGTATCACGCCAACCGAGCCATCCCAGCAGCCCGGCTACGCCCGGAGCCAATAACGCCGCACCGATGCCGCCCGCACCCTGCAACAGCCCGGTGGCCAGTCCCAACCGCCGCCGGAACCAGCCGCCAATGGATGCCTGCAACGGGACAAAGGTGAACGCCTGCGTCATGGCCAGCAATACGCCGAAGGCAATGAAGAAGTGCCAAGTCTCGCTGACAATACCCACGAAGAACATACTGGTCAGGTACAGCACACCACAGCCAAACATGATGGGACGGGCGCCGAAGCGGTCTCCCATCATTCCGGCAATCGGAGAGAACAGGGCACCCACGAAGTAATAGAGGGAAATGGCCGCACTGATGGTTAATATATTCCAGCCGAAGGCACCCTCTTCATCTTTGAGCAGAGGCACCATGATTCCGGCGGACATACTGATTGCTTGACCGACGACTTGGACCACAACGAGGATGACCAAGATTGTCCAAGCGCGGTGAACACGGAAGGGAATTACTGCGGCTAACTGTGCCATGTCACCCTATTGCCATATAGCGTAATTGGTGCCGGTTCAATGCAGAGGACAGGCCTTGAGGAAGCCCTTGCCCCACCAAGTATCGGAGGCCACATCCGAGGTCTCGCCTATGGGAGAAACGCCGAAGGAGGCCTGAGCTTGCTCGCCGCCTTCGGTGTTGGTTGCGCTTGAATCGTCCAAGCCTGTGCCGGTCAAGGCAAAAGTCAACTCGCGGCCCTCGGCGTCAGCGGAGACTGCCCAAGCTCCAAGGAATATGACCAGCACCAACGTTGCGGTGACAACCACCACAAAGACGAATGGCGCTGGCATGTTGCGGATCAGAGTCAGCTCCCCACCTCCACGTCGACAGGGAAGACCATGTTGTTGCCATAGCCGCGGCCGTCCCACTTGTTGGGGAACTCCAAGGGCTGGGTATCGCCCAAGTTGTTGGTAGCGCGGCACATTATGCTGTACTTGCCCTCGGCGGGCGGCTGCCAGCGGTGCTCCCAGCGGTACCAGGAGTAGCCGACGCGCGGATGGATGGTGTCCACCGGAACCCAACTCTCGCCGCCGTCCTCGCTGAACTCGACCTTGGTGATCTCCTGCTCGCCGGACCACGCAGCCCCGGCCAACTGATAGCCGGTCGCCGGAATAATCTCGCCCGGCACCGGGTTGGTGATGATGGACTTGACCTTCATCTTGGTGTAGTAGTTGTAGGGGATGGGCGAGCCGGGCTCGTTCTGGGTCATGTACCGCTCGGTCATGTAGAAGCCCTTGAACTCGTGGTCAAGGACGTGGATGCCCACCAGCCACTTTACCGAGTTCATGCCGTACCAGCCGGACACCAGCAATCGCAGGGGGAAGCCGTGCATGGTGGGTAGCGGCTCGCCGTTCATCTGGTAGGCCAACAAAGTGTCGGGGTGCAGGGCCTTGGCCATCGGCAGGCTGCGCTCGTAGGTCACTTCAGCCGGATCTCCGACGACTTCGTCCGGTCCGTGGTCGGCGCCTTGGAACATCACCTCGACGGCGTTGTCCTTCACGCCGGCCAACTCCAGCACGTCTCGCAGGGAAACGCCCGCCCACTCGGCATTGCCCATGATGCCGTGGCCCTTGATCTGCTCCATCACGGAACTGATGCGGAGAGACTTGGTGTAGTATTCCGGCACAGGGCTGTTGCCGCAGCACTCGAAGGTCACTTGGAAGCGCTTCTGCGGCAGCTTCTTCAGGTCATCCATCGACAGGGACAGGGGCTTTGCTACCTGCCCGTCAACGGTCAGACGGTAAGTGTTTACGTCGATTTCCGGACAGTCAGTCCAGTGGTTCCGGACGTAGAACAAGTCGTTGGGCACGATGTTTTCCTGCAACGCCGAGGGCGGCGCCGCAAAGGTGCGCAGGCCGGCGTTTGTCGGAATGATCTGGGGTTCCGCCCGGGTTCCTATCTGCGGCAGGGCCATGCTTTCCTCCTAATGTCTGCGGCTTGCGCATTTATTTTCATCGAGAGTCATCTGCCTCCGGCATAACGCCGGGGGGCGGCTCATTGAATTCATCTCAGGTGGCCGCGGCGGTTTCGCGGCATTGTTCCATTCCAGCCACTTCTGTCGTTCCGTAAGGTGCGCGCTCTATCAACTGCGCCCTTAATCTACCGTCGCATCCGATTTTCAAGAGCTTCTTCCAGCCCGGTGCTCAGTACCATAATTCCGTTAATCCCGTCTGCAATTACTAGCGCAAAGGTTGCCGAAGAGACCGCGGCAGGCGCCAGATCTTCTTGATCTGAGGTTCACGCCAACCCACTATTCCAGATAGCTGGTCTGCGGCTCGTTGGTCGGGTAGGTTATAAGCAGCACCACGGGCGTCCAGAGATGGTTGACCAGCTTGTGCGGCCTGCCAGGGGGCGCCAGTAACGTTGTGCCGGCGCGGACGGTGCGGACCTCGTCGCCAATGATGGCCTGCACGGCGCCCGAGATCACTTGGATGGATACGTCGGTGTTGTGGACGTGCATCCTGCCCTCCCAACCGGGGTCAATCTGCACTTCCTTGATGGTCAGTGATTCCGCACCCTGGCTGCTGGACACAATGTAACGCTCGCTCACCCGGTCTACGGATGAGGGGATACGAATGGCGGAATGGTCAATAAACGACATTTTTGCTCCCAAGCACTACCGCATTTTACCACTGCGGCCTTACCAGCGCATTTTAACGCAGAACACGCCGGGATGTCTGGAAACGGCCCGGCGTGTCCTGAGATTTGCGAGGGCCTATCGCCAAATCGGCATCACGTTACTCGACGGTTACAGGGTAGCCGACGATAGCGCTGAAATTCTTGCGCATGTTGTTGTAGCGCGGCTCGCGGGACTGCACACGGCCAACCTCGTCGGTGGCTCGGGACATTATGGTATGGTCGCCGGGCTTCGCGTCCCACTTGTAGGACCAGCGCACCCACATGAAACGGTCGCGGGGCGCCTCGATGTGGGCAACGCTCCAAGTCTCGCCGTCGTCCACGCTGACCTCGACGTTGGTGATGGCCCCGGCGCCACTCCAAGCGTAGCCGCGAATCATGTGCTCACCGGAGTTCAGCACCTTGGTGTTGTCATTCGGTCTGGTGACGATGGACTTGACGCCGATCGTGGTTATCAGCTCTTTATCGGGCGAGTCGGCGGAATCGGCATAGTAGTAGAACTGGTAGTGATACCAGCAGTCGGGCATGGTGTCTGAAACTTCCAGCCGACGCAGCCACTTGACCGACCAGTTGCCGGACCAGCCCGGCACGAGCAGCCGAACCGGAGCGCCGTGCAGATGCTCCAGCAGCGCACCGTTCTGCGCCCACGCAAGAATGGTGTCAGGATGCAGGGCCTTCTGCACCGGCAGACCCTTGTCATAGTAGAAGGCCTCGGTGCCCTCCTCGGCGGTGGCAGGAACGCCTATGTCCCAACCCTCGGCCCGGATGTAGAGCGACTTGTCGGTCAGGCCCGCTTCCTGCAGCAGGGCATAGAGCGGCACGCCGGTCCACTCGCTGGCACTGAGAATCATGGCCTCCGAAGTGCGGGAGGGGCGCGGCCCCTCGTCCTTCAAAAACTCGAAGAAGGTGGCGTCCGATCCAGAGCACTCCATCACTGTGCGCACCGAACGGCCGGGGAAACGCCGCAGATCGTCGAACGACAAGGTCAACGGGTTCTTGACCTCACCGTCGATTGTCAGGGACCAGTCGGCGGCTGGGATGATCGGCGGAACGTCAAAGTGCTGCACGGTGTAGTGCAGGGGAGTTGGCGTGATCAGACCCTCCAGGTCCATCACTGGGGTGCGGATACGCACCGTTCGGCCCTGGTCATCCAGGAGCGTAATCGGATTTACCTCCTTGGACGGCCAGCCATACCAGTCGCCTGTGAGCCCGCTGTTGGCTGCATCGGAACCAATAGCCTCGTCCATTCTAAGAAAATCGGGCACCGCCCCTTCTTCGCGGGTAGTCATCCGGTTTTCCTCCCTAGTATCAATGTAAATACTTTATGAACGTCAGGCCGCTGAGGAACGCCCTCACCCTGACCCTCCCCCAGAGGGAGAGGGAACCGGGGGGTGCCTAGCTGGTAGCGTACTTGAAGCCCAGTTCGGTCTCCCAGCGCAGGTAGTTCATCATCTCGCCATAGCTGCGGTCCACACCCAGGTAGTTGATGTCGGCGGGCGGGCGCACGATGCCGGTCAGTCCCTGCTCAACGGGCAGACCGGCCTGGCGCCAAGCGGACATGCCGCCCTCCAACACCGATACGTTAGTGTAGCCCAACTCGCGGAGGGTCACCCCGGCCAAGGCCGAATTGCGCCCGGTGGCGCAGGTTACGGCGATCGGCGTGCTCTTATCAGGGGCGATGCTGTCGATTTCGATTTCCAGCCAACTGCGCGACACCCACTTGGCCCCGGGGGTGTGTCCGCCCGAGAAGTCCTGACTGGTGTCCACGAACAGCACCACCTGCGGCGGGTTGTCGTGGAGCTCCTGCGCCGAAACCAGCGTGGCGCTGCGGAAGGCATCACCGAGGCCAGCTACCGAGGCGCGTTCCACGCCCTCGGTCAACTCGCGGCCCGACGCGGCCCAACCGGGGGCGCCGCCGTCCACCACGTAGACCTCCTTGTGTCCCATCTGTCGGTAGAAAGACCCGGTTACAGTGGCCCTTGTCCGTCCGTCACAGCAGAAGACAATGGTGGAGTTCTTGACTGGCGCCAGGTCGTCGGCCCGCTGTACCGCCTGTCCGCCAGGCCACGAGCGAAAGCCAGGGATGTGGCCCTCGGTGTACTCATTGTCCGTGCGCACGTCCGCCAAGTAAACGGCTTCAGTGTCGCGCCTCGCCATCAGATCGGCCAGAGCATCGGGCGACAGGTAGCGCACACCGTCTTCCTCGGCAAGCCGGGCGGCGTATTCGTCGGCGGCGACCCGACCCTCCTCCGACACTTCCGGCAGGTCAACTCGGTCGGCGCCATTCTCCAGTTCGTAGCCAGCCAGCAGCCACCCGGAGGTGCCGTTCTTCAGCCCAAGGGCCTGTATGCCCATGCGCTGCAGAACGCGAGTACCGGTGATGCTGCGCGTGCGGCCCGCGCAATTGAGGATGACGGTGGTGTCCTCGTCAAGTTCCTTCGTGATGTCGGTGATGCGCAGGGCCAGCTCTCCGCCAGGCATACTGCGCCCGCCGGGTATGCAGAAACGCTGGTACTCCTCGGGGGTACGGGTGTCGAGGATAACCAGCTTATCGCCGCGCTCGATGCGTTCGTGCAGGTCTTCGGCGCTGATTTCGGGCACGTGATGCACCACTTCCAGCATCTCGCCGAAGTCCTTGCTGGGCACATTGACGCCCCACTCGGTGGGGTAGTCGCGGGCGGACCAGCGGTTGATGCCGCCGTCGAGAACGGAGACGTTGGTGTAGCCCAGTCGCTCCAGGGTGGCAGCGGCCAGCTGGGCACGGCGGCCGTCGTCGTCGCAGACCACTACCTGCACGCCCTTGGCCGGCACCGAATCCTCGATTATGAACTCGATGCGGCGGCGTGGTATCAGGCATGCGCCGGGGATGTGGGAGCTGTTGTACTCCCCCGATTCGCGTACGTCTACCAAGGCAAAGGGAGAATCTCCCTTGAATAGGGCATCCAATTCTGCGTCGGAAATCAAGTTGGCCATATCTGTCGGCTCACCTTGCCTTTATTTAAGCGCTCAGGACGCGAAGGCCGTCGAATAGCGACATTATGGGAACACCCACAAGTGAGTGTCAACCCGACAGGCCCCTTGTGCTATACTTGAAGGGTTATGACTAGTGCGAACGACGAATTGATCGAAATACCGCTGTTTCCGCTGAATATGGTGCTGTTTCCGGGCATGCCGTTGCCGTTGCATATTTTCGAAGAGCGCTACAAGGCAATGATCGGCGACTGCATGCGCCACAACACACCCTTCGGCGTGTCGCTCATCCGGTCTGGTCAGGAAGTGGGCTCCCCCGCCGACCCGAATCCCATCGGCACAACCACCCGGGTACTGCGCTCGCAGCTGCTGGAAGAGGGGCGGATCAACATCATGACCAAGGGCGAGCGTCGCTACGAGATTGTGGAGGTCACCCAACAGGAGCCGCACGTTGCCGCGCTGGTCAGGCTGCTGGATGATCCGGTTGGTGAGGGGTTCACCGGCATCTCGTCGGAACTGACCGAGGAATTCACCAAGATGATGCGCAGCCTGATTTCGCTCAGCGGAGGCTACCAGGCGCAGGTGGAAGTTCCCGAAGACCCGGTGCAGCTCTCGTACATGATTGCCGCCAACCTGGACGCTCCCATACCGGTGCGCCAGGAGTTGCTGGAGGTTCCCACAGCCGCAGACCGGCTGAACCGGCTGATCCCCCTGCTCAAGCGGCGCAACCACGCGCTCGAAGAGGAAATCACCAAACAGAACCCCTTCCGCGGTCCACGTCTGAACTAAACCACAGAGGCCACAGAGATTTTAATTTTCCTCTGTGGCCTCCGTGCGCTCTGTGGTTCATTTTATGCCCCGAAAAGCCGCAGTGCGCCCTCCTCGGGAATATACCCACTGAACAACTCCGGGTGGACCATCTCGGCCATGATTTCCAGGCCGGTGACCAAGCGGGGACCGGAACGGCTGAAGTAGGCGCTGGAGTCCACCACGTAGACCCGGTCGTTGCGCACAGCGGGGAGATCCTTCCAACCCTCCCGCTGCGCCAAGATGGGCACGTCCTCAAGACTGCGTTTCACGTCGAATCCGCAGGGCATCATGACCACGACCTCGGGCTGTCTCTCCACTACCTCTTCCCACTCCAGCTTGAAGGTCCCGGTGTCCTTGTCGCCGAAAGTGTTGCTGCCTCCGGCCAGTTCCACCATTTCAGGCACCCAGTGTCCGCCGCACATCAGCGGGTCGGCCCATTCCACGTGCAGCACGCTGGGCTTGGTGTCGGCATCGGCGGCGCGGGCAGCCACCGCATCGATGCGGGCCTGCATACCCTCGGCGATCTCTTTGGCCTTTTCTTCCCTGCCGGTGGCGCGGCCCACCATTCGAATATTCTCGATGATGTCGCCCAACAGCTGCGGGTCGAGGGAAATGACCTCGGGTTTCTTGGCCAAGCTCATGCTCACCTCGGCAACCTGCCGAGAGGAGATGGCTCAAACCTCGCAGATGGCTTGGGTAATGAGCAGGTCGGGCTCGGCGGCGGCCAAGACCTGCTCATCGATCTCGTAGATGCCCAGCCCCTGCTCCAGCCGCTCGGAGATCACGCGGCTGATTTCCCCGCTGGTGGGCTGCGTACCCTGGAATACGCTGCGCACGACCCACGGCTTGTTGCGAACGTCGGCCGGGTAATCGCACTCGTGGGTGACGCCCTTCAGGCTGTCTTCCAGCCCCAGCTGGTAGACGATTTCAGTGGCGCTGGGCAAAAACGAGCAGATGTTCATTCCAAACCTTCTTTAGTAACCGCAGAGAGCACGGAGTTTTCTTGGTTATTCCTTATTGTTCCTCTGTGTTCTCTGTGGTTAATCAATCCCTAGCGGCGGTTCTCGGCGTGAGAGGTAAGGTCCACGGTGGTATCAGCAGTCGCCACGGCGACCGAACCGTAGAGGGGTCAACGGCGCTTCCAGGTTTCCACCAGGTCGTGGGCCTGATCGTCGTCAACGCCCCACATCTCGAAGTGGATGCGCACGGCGTCGTAGAGGGTCAGTTCGCCGGGCGCCTTGTCGGGGTCCCGATAGGACTCGATGCCGACTTCCATCCAGTTGAGGGCAACGTCATCGGTGTTGGCGATGCGTTCGACCATGTTGACGGCGCACGCGGTGATGCCGGAGAAGAACAACTCGCCGGCCCCGACTTCGTCGCCGCCGGGGTCATCGGCGACCCAGTGGTGGTTGCGGGCGTTGCAGATGGCGCGGCCCAAGGTGCCGGTGCTGTAGCTCTTGGCCTGGTAGGCCAGGGTCAGGTTGGGCATGACGACCTCCCTTCTGTTCCTGATTCCTCGGCGGTTCACTCTGGGTGGGGTTTCACTCTCACCCTGCCCCTCTCCCTGTGAGAGAGGGAACACCTGAGGCGCGATATTTCGGTGGTCGCTAGTCTGCGACGCGATAGGCGACGCATTCGACGATTTCGATTGTCAGCGACTTCTGGGCCAGGCCGGTGGTGCCGATGACGGCGCGGCATGGCGGATTGGGGATGAACTCCCGGTACGCCTTGTTGAATTCGTCCCAGAGATCCATGTTGGTCAGGAAGACAATCAGCTTGATAACCCGCGCGTAGCTGGTATGGGCAGCGGTGAGGATGGTCTCGACGTGGCGCAGGCAGGCGCGGTACTGCTCCATGTAGGTCTCGCCCACGGGCACGCCCTCGAAGTTCGACGGTGTGGTGCCGCGGCAGTAGACCTTCACCGCCCGCACCTTTAGCATCCGGGTGAGGTCCTCCTCGAAATAGTCGCTGTACATTCCGGTACGATAGGAGACTGAATCGGTGGCGTAATGCCGTCCGTCGGCGATGATCAGGTCCAACAGCCGGTCGCGCTCCTCGAATGGCAAAACCTGCGCCTCTTCGACGCTCATTGCATCGAGATCAGCAAGGGTGAGGCCGGCCTGTTGAGTCTGCGTCATCGGGGTTTCCTCAAGGCGCATGCGGAATATGTGGCAGGCATGGGCACCCGCTTGGGCAATGGCCTATATTAGCCCTTTGCAGTTGAGCCGCGCAAGGCAGAGGGCCAGCCCCCGCAGGACGATTGCAAGTCTTGGAGGCAGGCGATGTGCGGCTTGCCGTTTATGTCATAGCCGGCGCGTCGCTGCTGAACCGGGCTTGGACGAAGCCCAGGACTGCGGCCTGGGGAAGGAGAGCGTTAACAATTTGCCGCGGCTGGGGGAATTCTTTCCTTTCCCGGCAGCGTTCGATGTAGTTACGGAGGGCCATAAAGGTGTTGAGCCGGAACCCTCGGCCAGCAATCCGCTGGATGAAGGGATGGGATTCAGGGAGCGGTTTGTGGTCGCTATGGGCCACGTTCCACTCATCGCAGAACTCATCGGCCAGAGGCTGGAGGCGCACGACGGCAAGGGGCACGGCGAGCCTGCGCTCGAGGGCTTCGATGCTGTTCCTGATCTGGCTCAACGACATAATTTCATCTCCTGGTGCTGTGCGGGTTTGGTTTGTCTGTGGGGTTTCAACCGCTTCCAGTTTTCCGATTTCAAGGGCTGGGCATGTTGGCCCTCTCCGCCATAGGGCAGGATCTACTGCTGGCGGAGGGTGAGGCCAGAAATTTCAATATCCCACTCATTTCCGTTCATTTCCGCCGATTCCGGGTCGGCGGGCTGGCTTGGCCCTGCGCTGAGGGAGCGGCTGGGTAGCTGCGGCGTGGTGTCCTCCTGAGGTTGGCTGACACAGAACGCCTCGATGCCTCGGTGGCTGTCCTTGATTGACCCTGCCGCCTTGGAGGGGGACTCTTGGGTTGGACACTTTTTATAGTACATACGTTCGATAGCTTTAGCAAGGGTTGGGTGTCAGGGGTTCAGGACGATTGCAAAGTCGCTGCCGCAGTCCCCGTCATTCCGGGCGCACCCTGTCATTCCGAGCGGAGCGAAGAATCTCATCCGCAAACGGAGACCCTTCGCTCCGCTCAGGGTGACAACCGAGGACTTTGCAATCGTCCTGCCAGCCCCCGGTCCAAGCAGGACATCCAGGAACAGCATAACGCCTTTCGCCTGAACCAATCGCAAGTCGGAATGGGGGGATACCTTGGAACCTATCACTCTTCCCCTATCACTCTTCCCCTATCACTCTTCCAACGTGATGGCCATGGTGAATCTCCATTCCTCCTCGGTTATCGAGCTGGTCATCAGCATGGCGCTGAGATTCTCGACGAAGGGCTGCACATTTTCCTGGTAGTCGTCCAGATCGTCATCGTCCAGACCGTCCTCCACCATCTCCAGTATGCCGGCAAGATCGGCGTAGACGAGTAAATGGAGTGGATCAGGTAACTGGCCGGCCATATTGGAAAATTTGTCAGAGGAATTCAGGGAGCGGATATCTCCAGTCATTGAATCGTGGAAAATCTCCAGACTATCCATGGACGTGGACAGCGCCACCCACTCGTCGGCTATCAGGAATCCTGCCTCGTAGTCCTCAAGAAGGTTGTCGAACTGGCCCAGTTCAATGGACGTGACATCGTAGCCGCCAATTGAGTCTGTATCGGTGTCATAACCTTTCTCTTCCAGCAGGTCGAAAAGCGCCTCAAACGCCGACTCGATGCCGTCGGGGTCCTGCGGCCCAGCTATGAGCACTGCTTCCAACCCGCCGCTCAGGTCATCTATCAGTGACTCCCAATCAACGTCGCTGGGGAGGAGCGCGACCGCAATTCCGCCCGTGAGAGACTCGATCACATCGCTCTCCAAGTCGACGCCGGTTTCGTCCTCTATGCTCTCCAGGAACTCGTCAAGGTCCTCTTCAGCGTAGGGGTCATTGTCCTCCAGCCAGTCGCGCAGTTCCTGCCATGCCTCCGGGATGCCAGCTGCAGCCAAGAGCACAAGGGTATCATTGGGCAGCACCTCTGTAGCGCTTAAAACCTCTCCCGAGTCTATGTAGAAAGAACCAGGTGGCTGCGCGGCTACAACATCAAGACGCAGACCTTTTTCAATAGCTGAGGTTGAGGCAGCAAAATATTCAGGAGCGTTGTCGTCCAACCACTCTTCGGCGTCGTCGAGGTCTGCGAAATCGCCAATCGCATCGTCCGCGGAATCCAGGATGTCTTCAGTTTGAACGAAGACGAACATAATCCTGTCGTCAGGCAAAGATTCCTTGGCCCGCGCGAAGTCTTCCATTTCCGCCAGGGGGCGAGATGGCGGAGAATCGAGGTTCTCCACCATGTCCTCTATTGTTTCCTCGCTGTTGGCGGCGAGCAGGTAGTCGTCTGTGAGCCCCAAGGCGAGGTCCTCATCGTCAGCCACCCAAACGTCGGCACCATCAACTTCATCTTCCTTGAACTCCGTATTCAGCTCGTCCTCCAGGTAGTCAACGAGGTCCCCTACGAAATCCGTGGCGGCGTCCCGGTCGCTTACCTGCACCATCATGACCCATTCAATATCGTCGCTTTCGGCATCGAGAATGACAAAGGACACGTTCGCCCCAAGCCAGGGAGGCACGTCATCCAAAAGATGGCCACCGGTAGTCTCCTCTATTTCGTCCAGCAGATCATCCTGCTCGTCCGTAAATTCGCCCGTCCGGAGGATGTCGCCTACTCCTCTCAAATGGTTAATTTGGCCGACCCCCGGGCGGAGGTTGATTGAAGCATAGAGAAGGGCGCTGGAGGGAACTACTCCGCCGTAGCCTCACCGGGCTGGCTGACGGCCCGGAAGAACAGGAAAATCCCAACAACAACGACAATCGCGACGATTGCGGCGGCAATTCCCCCGCCAATCAGCCCCCACTTCAGCCAACTGCGACTACCACGTGGCGCGTCTCCACCGGTCATTAGCAAAATCTCCTTCGCTCAAAAAGCAGTGAGCGAAATCGTTCCAGCGCAAGCATTCAACAAGGGACGCGGCGGAGTTATGGTGGAGCCGGTGCTGAAAGTGATATTTATGACCTCTTCCGGCGAACAACAATCTGATCATGTAATACTTGCGGAACAGGTACAGCGTAATAACAGCTATTAACGCATTTGCACCTGTGAGATTCCAACTGAACCGCTGCCCAACGCGTTGGCATGAGTAGAACTAACGACGATACTCCTCCCCCAGTCCTATCAGGTTCAGCACTTTTGACATCGCCGAAAACCGGCCCGTAAGATGTCCTGAAGTGATGGAATGATTGGAGTGTGCAATGGTTACGATACCCGAGTTGAAAGCCAAGTACGAGGAGCTGGACCGGCAGCTTCCCGCGAAGGGAGAAGAAGCTATAGACCCCGACTGCCTGCTGACCTTCGAGTACGAATACCCGGAGCGGGACACCGAGGTCGTCATCGACACCGACGAGTTCACCGCCGTCTGTCCGTGGACAGCGTTGCCCGACACAGGTGAACTGATCATCAGCTACATACCGTCCCACAGCTGCATCGAGCTCAAGTCGCTCAAGTTCTACCTGCTGTCCTACCGGGACGTGGGCATCGTTCAGGAACACGCCGCCAACCGCATTCTCAACGACCTGGTGGCGTGCTGCCATCCCCGCCGGATGAAGATCACCCTGGACTACAAGATCCGCGGCGGCTTGCACACAGTGGTCAATGTGGAGCACAAACCGGAATAGCCGCCCCTAGGCAATCCGCAGCAGCGCTGTCAACTCACGTATGTCGGGCAACCCCTCCAGGCGCCCCACGGTTTCCATGACTTGGCGAGCGCGGGCTGGGCCGAGGGTTTCTTCGCTCAGGAAGGTGAACTTCTGCCGCAATTCGTCCGGCGGCGCAGGGTTGCGGTGGTCCCCATGATGGGCAACCACCGACTCGCTGAGTGTTCTCCCGTCGTTGAGCGAGACGGTGACCCGGGCGGCAGGGTAATCGTAGCGGCGCAGGTCCATCTCCGGGTCGGCGGACACGGAAACACGCCGCGCCAAGGCCAGGGTCTCCCCGTCGGTCAGCTTTTCGGCATAGAACGCAGCAACCCCGGTGGCGCCCTGCGTTACGGCGGCGGCCAGAGCGTAGGGCAGAGAGAACTTGGCGGCCAGCATGTTTGGCGGCGCCGGGTCGGTCATTATCGACGCTATGGGTGGAGCCAACACGTCGATACGCTCTACGTCAGCGGCGCCAAAGGCTCCCCGGCGCACGATGTGCTGCATCCCGTCAAGGGCCGGGTGGTTATACAGGCAACAGGCGTGCAGTTTGAAGTAGTTCTGCTGTATGCGCAGCGGCTCTGAACCTCCCAGGCCATCGACCACCGCCTCCGGGTCGAATCCCCTACCGAGCAGGGAGCCGTAGACGTCGGAAGGACCGTCGTTCAGGCCGGTGAAGCCGCATTGCACCAAGTTGGCTGCCATGATGCCCTGCATCGCAGACCGTCCGGGATACAGGTTGCGAACGGTGGCCCCCTCCAGGCAGGGGGTCCAGGTGTTCGCAGGACTCATCGACGCGGCGACGTTGATGGCCTCAAGAGTTTCCTGGGTATCCAGTTGCAGCAGCCGGGCTGTGGCTACGGCGGCGCCGATGGTGCCCCATGTGCCATGGGAATGCACCTCGGGCCGCACCACTGTTCCAGTCCCGACACGGGAGGTGACTTCGTACGCCACGATGACACTTTCCAAGAACTCGCGCCCCGTGGACCCCCTGCCCTCTGCGACTGCCAAGGCCGGAGGGACCACGTGGATGGCTGGGTGCCCTCCGCCGAGGCGGTTGCCCTCGTCCATCTCAAGGGAAACCCCTGAGGCGCCGTTGGCCAGCGACGTGAGCATAGGGTCGGCCAAGTCAGGATGACCGATAATGGTCGACACGCCGTTCCCGCTCATCCTGACAGCCATTTCCGCCAACTTGCGGTTTTCCGGCAGCCTGCTCCCGGCTGCCATCGCCCCAATGGTGTCCAGCAGCACGGTGCGGGCCGCCTCCGTCGCCTCGGAGCTGAGATTATCCAAGCGAAACTCGCAGACGAATTCCGCCAGCCGTTCCAAGTATTCGGGATGATCAGGCATGGTGCCTCCTTACCGCAAAGCGCGATGGTCGACGGCCGGATGGGCCTGTTCTGCGAGTATCCGGCCGAATTGCCTTTGGCTGCCTGCGCCAGCATAATGGCAGGCATCATGTGCGACAAGCGTGAACTGTCATACGCCTATTTGGCCAACTTGCGCGTCCCCATGTCTCTACGACACAAGCTGCGGCTGGTGTTGGGCAACACTTGGACGAAGGTGCGCGGGCTGCGCGGCTGTTGCGGAAATTACGGACAGCCAGGATGTTGACTGCGCGAAGTCGGGCCGCCGGGCGACGGCCATCATCATCCCGGACCGGGATCAGAGCGCCACACGTAAATAGGAAACTGCGCTGTCTTATTTTCGGATGAGTGACAACCCGCCTTTGGGTTAAGCGGCATCCGCCAAGCATATCCCTTCCCACCAGTGCTTGCCGTGGCCGCGCCGCTTCCGCCTCAGTCCCATGTTGGTAAGGCGCATGCCGAAAGCCCGCTGTGATACTGGCTGGTGGGAAGAATCGCGGCACCAATCGAGGAATCCGGCGTACAGTTCGCCGGCCAGCACCCTGCGGTCCTCTCCGGTCTCGCATCGTTCGGCAACAAACCGGCCGATCATATTGCCGAATGGGGGGCGAGTAGAAGAACTATCTTGCCGCCCGCTGGGATCCCCCACGCTGTTGGTTGGCGATGCGCCGTCGGTTCCCGGCGGCGTGTGCCACCGGCCCGCCTGTTCTGCCAGGGCAATGTCCCAGCTATCTGTTACGTCCGGTGCATCCGGGATTCGCGGTGGCGTAAAAGGCGGCGCGTCGGGGGCAAGGCGGCGCTCCGGAAGGTTCCCGGGATAGTCCGCGGGAGGGCTGACGGCAGTGGAATCGTCAACATTCTGCGACAGGGCGGCCGGAGAGCCTATGATGCCCCCGAACTGGGTTTGCGGGGATCCAAGGCCCTTGGGTAGGGTACGCGACGCCTTTCCCTGATCTTTCGCTACTGCTGCGTCAGCGCTGTGGGAGACGTATTCCAGCAATAGAAGATACCGCTCCAGCCCGCCGAAGTCATCCCAACTGAGCACCCGCCCTTCCAGCCCGGTGGCGTTCAGGCTGAAGCCGAGACGATGTATGTGGAACAGCCGCCTGTACGGTGGCGGACACTCCCACACCGGCTGCAGAATTGACCGCTGCACCGCGCGCCCTATGAGATACATCGACGACAGAGCGGCGCGGAGCTCGATCCACTCCTCCTGTATGGGTTCGCCGGGGAAGGCCACTGCGAGGCTGCGATGGGACTGTAACGCCGACAGGGTGAAGGCGGCTCTCATTTGATTGGCCGCGCTCCGGGTTAGTTCAGCGGCCAACTCCGATTCAGAACGCTGGGCGCTCCATGCCTGCTGGCTATACAGAGCGGATTCTTTTGAAGGCCGGAGCAGTGGACCTGGCGGCACTCTACCGGATACTGCCGCCTTCCACAGTGCGACAGCAAACGCCAGATTCTCTTTGACCAGCCTGATTTCTTCTCCTGGTTTCACACAACACCACCCGACCCGGCCTCCAGAAATTTAGAGGCCCTAATTGGAGACCATACGATTGGCAAAAAAGAAAGGGCCCGAAGCGAGCCCTTTTGCTTTCCGCAGGTTAATCGCTGAGGTTCATCACCACTTTGATGATGTTGTCCTCCCGCTGGTCGTACATATCGTAGGCTCTCTGCACGTCGGAGAAGCCCATCTGGTGAGTCACCAGCGGCGCCGGATCGCACCATCCGCGCTGTCGCAGGGCCACGATCTCCTGGATGTGGCTGATCGGATCACCGCTGCGAGCGCCGGTAGTGGGGATGATTCGCGGCTGCTTGTCCATCAGCCAGTTGTGTTCCAGCGGAATGAATTCCTCTTCCTGGATGCCGAAAATAATGCAGGTCCCGTTCTGGCGAACCAAGCGGAAGCACATATTGAAGGTGTCGGCGTAGCCTGCGGCCTCCACCACCACGTCGGCCCCGACACCGCCCGTGATCTCGGCCACAGCCTCGTCCAAGTTGTCCTTCTCGGGATTGAGCTGGTGGGTGGAACCGAAGATTTTGGACGCCTCCAGCCTGTAGTCCAACAGGTCAACGGCAATCACATTGCGGGCGCCGATGCGAGAGGTGATCATGGTGAAGCTGAGGCCAATGCTGCCCTGGCCCATCACGACCACGTTCTTGCCCAGCAGGTTGGGCATCTGCTGGCAGGAATACAGCACGGTGCCGGATGGCTGGCACATGATCCAGTCGTCCAGCGATCCCTCATCGGGAAGCAGGATCATGCGGCCGGGGTCGGACACCATGTATTCCACCAAGCCGCCTGAGCCCCGAGGAGGGATGACGATGACCCGCTGACCCTCGTGGTAGGAGTCGGTGCGGCTGTCCACGATGGTGCCAGCCAGTTCGTGGCACGGATGCCCAATAGGCGCGGGATAGTATTCCTCGGGGTTGACGGCGAAGCCGTGGCGGATGTCGCTGCCGCAGACGGAGACACGCTCCAGCCGGACCAGGCATTCGCCGTCCTGGGCCGTGGGTGTTTCCGTTTCCAGCAGCTCAAAGAGCTTGGGGCCGACAAGTCTGGCCGCTTTCATATCGATCGTTACTCCCTTGTGAATGTGTGGCGGCCCGGCGTGGGTCCCCGGCCGACTCAACCGTTTCGGGTATCTTAATCGCAACGTATGGCTGCGGGCAATACATTACGTCAGGTCAACATGAATTGGCATCTACCCCGGCGGCAGCCAGCAGCTTGTCCACCAGATGTCTGGCTATCGGGTGGTCAGCGCCCAGCACCGTCGTCATCCATGCTGCCTACGGAGAGCTGGCCATTGCAGGCAATTCCGAATCCTGGATACAGGGAATCATCCTTGGTTTCCTCGGCCAGCCGCTTTTCTGCTTCCCGCAAGTCGGCGTATTCGTGGTGCCGCCGACTCCTTTTGACGCAGGTGGCTTTGATGGCGCGACTTGCCGCTTCCCAAAGCATCTCAGACGTCAGGCCGATATTGCACCGGGCAAACTCACGGTCGGGGTCATCCAGCAGTTGCAGGGCGATTCGGGCGTGGTCTTGCGCTTTGCGTTCGGTGTCTTGCATTGTGGCGTCATCATGCGGGGCTCTGACACAAGGCATCGAAAGTCATCTTGCCACGCCGTCATAAGGATCACTTCAGCCTACCTCACCGTACCTACTTCGCCGTAGCGGAAGCAGTCGGTGGTGTGGTCGTTGACCATGCCGGTGGCCTGCATCAAGGCGTAGCAGATGGTAGGGCCGACGAACCGGAATCCGTGCTTCCGCAACTCCTTGCTCATCGCCTCGGATTCGGGCGTGCTGGCCGGGATGTCCCTGCGAGACTGCCAGGCATTCCTGACGGGGATGCCGCCGACGAATCCCCAGATGTAAGCGTCGAAGCTCCCGAAATCCCGCTGCGTTTCCAAGAACACACGGGCGTTTCCGATGGCCGCAGCCACCTTCAGCCGGTTGCGCACGATGCCGGGGTTGGCCAGCAGCTCCGCGACCTTGGCGTGGTCATACGCGGCGACCTTCACGGCGTCGAACCCGTCGAATGCCTCGCGATAGGAGCCTCGCTTTTGCAGGATCAGCTCCCACGAGAGCCCGGCCTGCGCACCCTCCAGGATCAGGAGCTCGAACAGCCGCCGGTCGTCGTGCAGCGGCACCCCCCACTCCTCGTCGTGGTAGGCGATGCCGAGGGGCGTGGTCGCCCAAGCGCAGCGTGTCGTCATGGCTATGGCGTCCAAACGTTGAAATCCTCGAATCCAGGCGAACCCTGGTGGTTGGAGAATAAATCTCCCATCAGGCTAACCGAACCATAATCCAGGTTATGGGACAGGTCGAGCCTGGCAATAAAGTGATCATTCAGCAATAATAGGCCGATTTCCTCAATGGCCATCAACAGCAGATGATTTCTGCTACGGAACGCCGCTCCCAATGCCCCCAACGAACCGTCAGCCACGTCAGTATATTCGTCATCACCCGCGTTGAGGGTTTTGTGGAACCACTGCCGGTTGCCGGTCAGACCAATTACATCCAGACGGTTGCTTTCTGGGCTGCGAATTATATATCCATAGTCCCAGTCGGTGCCTGGCGGATTGACGAACGCAGCCTCCGCGACCAAGTCTTGCGTCCACAATCCGCTTCCATGCACGGCAACGCTGCCTGGTTCTTTTTGCAGTGTCCCATTTGCAGGCCCGTATCCTTTCCGAAGCGGCGAACCTGCAAAGTCCTCGAACCGGGTGACCGCTCCGGCCATCACGTTGCCTGTATACGCTCCGGTGATGACAGCAACATTGCCAGCCCCGGCAACATCTGACAAATCCAGCGATGAGATGAACTCGCCGTTGACGAAAAGCAGGCCGCGTTTCCCAAAGGCGGCAACCCACAGCGTATTGCGGCCTCCGGCGCTTGTGTAAAAGGTCTTTAGCGACCCGCTGCCAACCTCTTGATATGGCGCATTGGTTCCTGTTTTTAGCGCCCAACGTTTATCGCTGTCGACGACGATTTGGACGAAGGGCCGGTTGGAATTTCCCCGCAGGATTAAGCCGTAATCCCAAGAGTTTGATCTGGGTGAATATGGGTTAACAAAAGTGACCGACACCACAAAGTCTCCCATAGAAACATTGGCGTATTCGGTCTTGATGAAGCTGGACGACGGGTCATGCCATAGCTCGCCGTTGATAGGGCCGAACCATTCGCTACCCGCGGCGGAAGGCGTTGGCTGAGGGCGGCGTATCGGCGTGGGAGCTGGGGGTGGAGAGCCGGTCTTGAGCGCGGGAATACGCTCCTGCACGGTTTTTTCCGATATGGCGAATCCCAGTCCCTCGGCGGGTCTGCCACTTTCCGATTCATCGTACCGGAAGGTGTTGATGCCCAAAATTTTGCCGGACATCGAGAGCATCGGCCCGCCGCTGTTGCCGGGATTTATTGCCGCGTCGGTCTGTATGACGTTGCTCAGGTGCCCGGAGTCATAACGAAGGGCGGAGACGATACCCCGGGTTATGGTGGCCTCGCCCGAAAGCCCCAGGGCGTAACCGATTGCCACCACCTCGTCGCCGGGTTTGAGACTGGAAGCGTCGCCGAATGACAGCGATTGAAATCTGCCGCAGCAGATGCTGACCACCGCCAAGTCGCGCACTTGGTCAACGCCTCGCACCGTGCCTTGGTAAGTCGCCAAATCGTTTACCACGACATCGACCCGTCTGCTTCCCTCGACAACGTGGTAGTTGGTGATGAGGTATCCGGTTTGACCCTGTGTTTCGAAAATTACTCCGGTGCCGCTGCTTGTTCCGGTTTGGATTCTCGCCACGGCAGGACGTACCTGGCTAACCATCTCACTCAACAGCACCGCCGGGGGTTCGGTTGGAGTGGGGGTGTGCGTGGGCAGTGGCGTTGAGGTTGGGCGTGGCGTCGATGTGGGTCGCCGCGTAGCCGTCGGGACTGGGGTGGGTGTAGCCGTAGGCGTTGGGATAGGCGTCGCGGTCGCAGTTGGGACAGGCGTTGGCGTGGGTATGGCGGCGATGGTTGCGGCCGTGCGCGCCTCGACGGTTGCGTTGAGGTCCGGAGTCGGGAGGAGCGTCGGCGTGGGTGTCGGCACGGCGGCCTGTGTGGCCGCCACGGCGGCGGCTACTGTGGCGTTGATGTCCGGTGGAGGAGTGGGCGTATTCGTGGGCAGAGCTCTGGCTACGGCAGCTTGAACCGTGGCCTCCAAGTTCGGGGTCGCGGTCGGCATAACCGGAGAAACGGCAGCAGGACTCTCACTGGCACAAGCGGCTACCAACAGCAAGAAAGGCAAGAGCAACGGGAGCAACGGGAGCAGGACTTTCATTACGTGCATACGGCTCGTATTCTAGCGCAGGTCCCTCGGTGCTTCCTCCATTTCACAACCACAGATTACGGGATTGTTATAGGACAAGCCTTTTGGCATCACCCTAACCCTCTCTCAGGAGAAGAGGAAATTCCCGTGAAAATCGCAGGAGGACAGCATCAATGCCCAAGGAATATGACGTCATTGTTGTCGGCACGGAGAACGCTGCCCCGTCCGTCGCCATTGCCGTCAAGGAGACCTGACAGTCGCTGCTGGAGGTGGCGAAGGCACCGAAGTAGCAGGGCTATGGCGTCCAGACGTTGAGGTTGGAGAAACTTGGGGAACCTTGGTGGCCACTGAAGAAATTGGCGATTACGCTTACGCCTCCCTTGTCCTGATTGTGCGACAAGTCGAGCCTGGCCACCATCTGCCCGTTGAACAGGAACAGGCCTGTGCCGCCAAAGGCCAGCAGCATTACGTGGTTTTTGCCGCCGATGCTCGCTTTGGATCCTGGCAAGTCTCCCTTCGCCATATCGACATATCCGCCGCTTCCGGCGCTGCGGGCGTTGTGGAACCAGCGGCCCTCGTCGGTTACTCCCGCGACATCCAACCGCGTAACTTCGGGGTTCCGAATTACGAATCCATAGTCCCAGTTAGAACCGGACGGACCAACGAATTCGGCCTCCGCCACCAAATCGCGGGTCCATAGCCCGGTACTGTGTTCGGTCAGGCGGCCAGCCTCACCCTGGAGCCTTCCGTTGGAGACTCCGTATCGTTTGTACAGTTGAATAGCCTGGAAATTAACGAACCTCGTGGATGCCCCGGACCTCTCATTGCCGCCAAGGGCTCCAGTGATGACCGCAACGTCTCCAGCCCGCGCCAATGCCGACAGTTCCAACAGAGATATGAAATCGCCGTTGACGAAAAGCATTCCCCATTGCCCTACAGCGAAGAGGACAATGGTATTTCGCTGGCCTGCGCCGGCATTCAGAGACAGCAGGGTTCCGCCACTCTTTTTCCGATTCGAGATGCTTGTTCCCGCCGTTACTTCCCATCGGCCTGAACTGGTAATAACGGCCTGCACAAGGGCCTGACCGCCACTCTTTCGTATGACAAACCCGTAGTCCCACGACCCTGAAGCGGACGAGTACGGATTCACGAATGTGGCACTCACCGCGGCGTCCGACATGGATACGCCAGCGCTAAAGGTCTCCGCATTGCCGTCCCGCGGGTCGTGCCTCAATTCGCCGTTTTCGGGGCCGAATACATAGCCCTCGCTGTCGGACCTGTCTGCTCGAGGGCTGGGCGTGCTGGTCGGCAGACGGCGGAGAGGCGGCGTGGGGGTGGGATTGGCCGCAGCCGTCCGGAGTCGGGGGATTTGACCCTGCACCGTGGTCTCGGAAACAGCAAATCCCAAGCCCTGGGCGGATCTTCCTGAACTGGTCTGTTCAATGCGGAACGTGTTGATACCGAGAATCTCACCCGACATTGAGAGCATTGGCCCGCCGCTGTTGCCTGGGTTGATGGCGGCATCCGTCTGAATCACGTCGCTCAGGTGGCCAGAGTCATACCGGATGGCGGAAACGATGCCCCTGGTTATGGAGGCTTCGCCCGACAACCCAAGGGCATATCCGATGACAATTACCTCGTCGCCTGGCTCCAAATTGGAGGCGTCTCCAAAGGGCAGCGTGTGAAACCTGCCGCAGCAGATGCTCACCACCGCCAGATCCCGGACGGAATCCGTACCTAGAACGGTGCCTCTGTAGGTGTTCGAGTCGTTTACCACTACGCTGACCTGCCGATTGCCAGCCACGACGTGTTCGTTGGTGATGACGTACGCCGTTTGACCCCTGGATTCAAAAATAGCCCCAGTGCCAACGCTTGAACCCGTCCTGATTCGCACCACGGCCGGACGCACCTGCTTGACCATGTCGCTCAATGATAAAGACGTTGTTCTGGCTGGTACTGGTGTGCTCGTTGGATGTGGAGTGGGGCTGGGTCGGGGTGTTGCAGTGGGTATCGGTGTTGGCGTCGGCGATGGCTCAGGCGTTGGAGATAACGCCGGAGTCGATGCTGCCTCCCCTTCTGCGGGCGGCCTTGAATCCGGCGTTAAATCCGGCGTTGAATCCGGCGGAGTATGCGTCGGCGGCGTCGGCGGTGGCGGCGATGTGGGCATAGCGGCGATGGTGGCGGCCATGCGGACATCTATGGTCGCGTCTATGTCGTGGGTCGGAGAGGGCGTCGGCGTGAGTGTTGGAGCGGCGGCTTCGGTGGCCGCCATGCCGGCTGTTATCGTCGCGTCAATGTCGGGGGGTAGCGTCGGTGTGTCGGTAGGCAGTGCGCTGGCAACGGCGGCCTGTACGGTTGCCCCCAAGTCTGGAGTCGCTTCGGGCATGGGAGGCAGCCCTCCTGTCGAACAGGCGAGGGCGAGAGCCATCACCAACGCGAGACCCAATGGCAGTATCGTCAGGAGTCTCATAGATTCCAAGCCGACATTATGAGCGGGCAGAAAGAACGGTGAAGCCCGCTGATTTCACAACCACCAGTTACGGGCTTATTATAGGACAAGCATTTGTCCTGACCCTAACCCCCTCCCCTTGGAAGAGGAAATTTCCGTGATAATCACAGGAGGCCAGCATCAATGCCCAAGGAATATGACGTCATAGTGGTTGGTGCCGGGAACGCTGCTCTGTCCGCCGCCATTGCCGCCAGAGAGACCTGCCAGTCGGTGCTGGTGGTGGAGAAGGCGCCGGAGTATTTCCGGGGCGGCAACACCTATTTCACCGGCGGCATCATCCGGTTCGCGTTCAACGGGCTGGACGACATCAAGACCATCATCCCAGATATGTCGCCCACCGAGGAGGAATCGGTGGAGGTCGGCAGCTACACCGAGGACCAGTTCTACGACGACATGATGCGCGTTACCCAAGGCCTCAGCGACCCGGAGCTGGCCCAGATCCTGGTCAGCCAGTCGCTGCCCACCATGCGGTGGATGCGGTCCAAGGGTGTCCGGTTCGTCCTGTCCTACGGACGGCAGGCCTTCCGTGACGAGGACATCGGCAAGTTCCGCTTCTGGGGCGGGCTGCTGGTGGAGGCAGTGGGCGCGGGCAAGGGCCTGTCGGACCAGCAGTTCGACGTCTGCCGAGACGAGGGCATAGAGGTGCGCTACTCAACCCAAGCGACGGAACTGCTGCGTGACCACACTGGCCGGGTCAACGGCCTGCGGGTGCTGGGGCCGGAGGGTGTCGAGGACCTGTATGCGAGCTCGGTAGTGCTGGCTGCCGGCGGATTCGAGGCCAACGCCGAGATGCGCTGCCGTTACTTGGGACCGGGCTGGGAGCTGGTCAAGGTACGCGGCATCCCCTACAACACCGGCGATGGCATCCGCATGGCGCTGGAGGCCGGGGCCATGCCCCACGGCCACTGGAGCAGTTGCCACGCCGTGGCCTGGGACCTGAACGCCCCGGCCTACGGCGACCGCACCATCACTGAGTTGTACCAGAAGCACTCCTACCCCTTCGGCCTCATCGTGAACTTGGACGGCCAACGATTTCTTGACGAGGGGTACGACTTCCGCAACTACACCTATGTCACCTACGGCCGGGCGCTGCTGACCCAGCCGCAGGGCGTCGCCTTCCAGATTTTCGACGACAAGGTGAAGCACCTACTACGCGACGAATACCGCATCCCGCAGGTGACGATGGCCCAGGCCGACAGCATCGAGGAGCTGGCGCGGCGGCTGGACATCGACCCCGACGGTCTCTCCGCCACAATCCAGGAGTACAACGCGGCAGTGCAGACCGACGTTCCCTACAATCCCACCATCAAGGACGGACGCGGCACGGTGGGCATCACCCCGCCGAAAACCAACTGGGCGCAAACCCTGGACACGCCGCCCTACCTGGGGTACGCGGTAACCTGCGGCATCTCGTTCACCTTCGGCGGAGTCCGCATCGACAACCGGGGCCGGGTGCTGAACACCAGCCTGGAGCCGATTCCCGGCCTGTACTCGGCAGGCGAGATGGTGGGCGGGCTGTTCTACCACAACTACCCCGGCGGCTCCGGCCTGAGCGCGGGCATGGTCTTCGGACGCCTCGCCGGCAACAGCGCCGCCCAGAACGTCGCGGCACTGCGGGACTGAGGTAGGGGGCAGATCCGGCAGGTTGCATCATCTTTCCGGCTGCGTTTGGGAGTTCGACATGGCCGGAATTACCCAAACTCAACCCTGATCACCGGAATTGGGCAAGTATGAAAACGTTCAGATTTCACGCCGAAATCGAACCCGATGAAGATGGCTGGTTTGTGCGCTGCCCAACCATGGAAAGATATGGAGCAGCCACATGGGCGGAGACCAAGGAGAAAGCTCAAGAACGCATCGAGGAAGTTTTGGGCTTGGTTCTCGAAAGCATGGTCGAGTTGGGTATGCCTATTCCCGATGAGGATGAAGACACTGGTTCACCAAGGGGTTACCTAGTTAACACCACAATACATACTGAAGTGAAATCCACCCCAGAGTCGGTTAAGACCTACCGGTTTCGGGTGGTGGTGGAACCCGACGAAGACCAATGGTTCGCATATTGCCCGACCCTGGAGGAGCAGGGCGCAGCGACCGGTGGCCGAACCCGTGAAGAGGCTTACATTAATATCCATCAGGTCTTGCGAATGACCCTTGACAGCATGATTTCCCTTGGGGAGACAATCCCTGCTGAGACAGCGGCGCCTTCCGATGAAATCATCTCCATTAGGGTATGAGCCAGATCGATTTCTCCCGAATTCGCTCGCTGACTGCTCGTCAAATTACAGCGGCACTGGAAAGAGACGGCTTTGTACGTGTAAGTGGGACCGGGAGTCACCGACAGTACTATCACCGGGACGGGCGAAGAGTAACAGTTTCCTATCATCGTCCTGGCGCTACTTTCTCGTTGAGGAGGCTCAGATCCATGGTCCAGCATCAAGCCCGCTGGACCATGGACGACCGGCGCAAGCTGGGCTTGGTGTAACCCTGGCACATTGAAAGCGCCTCAGAACCAGTTGGCCTTGTCGACCATGTTGCGAAGGGGTCGACCCTCGTTGAACCGCTTGCAGTTGTCCACGAAAAGTTCGGTGCGGCGGTCGTCGAGATATGGGCCTACCCCGGCGACGTGGGGCGTGATCAGCACGCCCGGCGCGGTCCATAGGGGATGGCCGGCGGGCAGCGGTTCGATCTGGAACACGTCCAGACCTGCCCCGGCGATTTCCCCGGCCTGAAGCGCCTCTGCCAGATCGTCCAACACCACCGTCGCGCCGCGTCCGATGTTGATGAAGAATGCGGTGTCCTTCATTGCTTGGAACTGGGCCCTGGTGAACATTCCCTGAGTTTCGGGGGTCTCGGGCACCGTGACGATTACGAAGTCAGCCCGAGGCAGAACATCCAACAGGCTGTCGGGGCGATGCAGTTCAGCGAGGCCCGGACTTGGCTCTGACAGGCGGGGGTCTACGCCCAGAACTGTGATGCCAAACTCGGCGCACAGCCGCGCGGCCTCGCCGCCGATCCCGCCGACGCCCACCACCGCCGCCGTTGCCTCCGGTAGGTAGATGGTCTGGTAGCCCTGCCGCCACACACCCTCCACCTGCTGCGGGATGTAGACCTGGAACCCGCGTGAGAAGGCCAGCAGGAACGCCATGATGTGAGAGCTGATGTGGTCGTTGTAGATTTCCCGGGTGTTGGTCACGGCCACGTCGCTTTCGATTAGCTCCCTGTGGTAATACCCCGCCCGCGGCCCGGCCTGGGGGCAGGAGACCCACCTCAGCTTCTCTGCACGCTCCAGCAGTTCCGGCACAATGTCGCCGAAGGCTGCGTCCGCGTCGCCGATGACCTCCATCGCCTCGCCGATTGTGGCGCAGAGGTGAACATCCATGTCGGGAATCTCTTGGCGCAGCAATTCCGGCCAGTGTTCCTGGTAGTTGGGAGGGCATATAACCAGCTTGAATCCCATCGCTTCACCTTCCACCGTCTCTACTCGGCGACAGTGTAGATACGCCCTGCCAGCCGGGTCAAGACGCTGGTTCCCTTGGATGATATGATGACCCCGTTCTTTTTTGTGAAAGATACAAATGCGATACGAAGCGCGTTAAGCGGTGAATGGACATGAGCACTAACAAGCCCGCGCGTCGTCCGGTTTTCTTCGGGTGGTACGTCGTGGCGGCGTCGGTCTTTATTGGCTTTGCGGCCGTTGGCGCACGGAACGGGTTCGGCGCCTTCATCATCCCCATGAGCGATGAATTCGAATGGAACCGGCTCACGATTTCCTTTGCGGCGGGGCTGGGGATTCTGCTGAACGGCATCATCCAGCCATTCGTGGGGCAGATATTCGACCGCACCGGCGGGCGCAAACTCATCTTGGTGTCGGTGTTGGCGTTGGGCCTGCTGACAATGGCCTTGGCGCTGACCATGCACATTCTATTCCTGATATTCGTGTTCGGAATTTTAGCTTCGCTGGCACAGAGCGGATTGTCGCTGACCAACACCTCCACGCTGCTTTCCCGGTGGTTCCGCCGCAAGCGGGGCACGGTCATCGGAATCAACTCCACTGCGCTGTCGCTGGGAGGCTTGGTGCTGGTGCCCTTGGCCGTCTATCTGATGGAGGCCACCGGCAGTTGGCGCATCGCCTGGATGGGCTTGGGCGCCGTGGTGCTGCTTTCCCTGCCGCTGGGCTGGAGGTTCATTCGCGAGAATCCGGGGCAAATGAACCTGAATCCCGACGGAGACGAGGCCCCGGACGAGCAGGCGGGCGGTGGCCGCCCGGCCCGCACCGCCGGCCCACTGGAGGCGATATCGTGGCGCGACTGCCTTCGTTCCGCTCCCTTCTGGCAGATGTCCGGGGCCTATTTTGTCTGCGGGGCGACAACTTTCATCCTGTCGATACATTTCATTCCCTACGCCGAGGACCGGGGAGCGACGAGGGGAATGGCGGCATTGATATTCGCCGTGATGAGCGGACTGAACATTGTCGGGGCGACGTCGGCGGGGTATCTGTCCGACAAGATAGGCGGGACCAAGAACTGGCTGACCCTTGTCTACACCATGCGCGGTCTGGCCTATCTGCTGCTTCTGGTGACTCCCTTAATCGGCGGGATGTCCATTGCCGGACTGTGGCTATTCGCCTGCGTCGCGGGGTTCTCGTGGATCGCCACCCTGCCGCTGACTTCTTCCCTGACCGCCGAGGTATATGGGCTGAGGGCGATGGGCACCATTTCAGGCATCACCTTCATGTTCCACCAGATTGGGGGTTTCGTCAGCGTCACACTGGCCGGGTGGCTGTACGACGTAACCGGCAGTTACACCGTGCCTTTCGCCATTGTGGGATCCCTGCTGGGGCTGGCCGCAATATCAGCGTTCACCATTCGGGAGAAGAAATATTCGGCTCGTTACCAGCAGCAGCCGACTCAAACGGTCTGGGTGACCGATGCCTAATCCCGTCCACATACTGGGTACCATACTGCTGCACCAAGGCGATGCAGCAGACCCGGAGTTGATTCACTGGATCAAAGAACGGATGGACGAAATTCTGGGCGTCAGCCCGTGGATGATGGTGGTGGCTACGGGCACGATTGTCGTTGCCATTCCCGTAGCCATCGGACTGTTTTATTTCTACCAGCAGCACCGGTGAGGCACGCCCCTCCCTGGACGCAGGTTTTCTTCTGACAGCGACAACTGGGATTCGCACACTTGTCAGGGGCCGGGAGATTCGGTAGACTAACTTTCGCTTCATCAGCGGCAAGATTTGCCCCCGCAGACGTTGGCCGCACGGAGTGAGACGTTACCGGAGATCACTTGAGGGACGGCGTTAGGGCGCTGCCCATCCGGTTAGGGACATGGTTTCAGGCGCCATTTTCTGAAGGAGGGTGTTTTCAAATCATTATGTTTAACAAAGAGTCGTTAGACGCTCTATTCGACGAACTTCGCGACCAGTACGAACTTGAACCCGAGTGGGAAGAGATCCAGCGGGACGCCCATTTGGGAGTCGCCAGGCTTGACGGCGGCATCGAAGTCGGCGGAATAGACCCGAGGGTGGCAGAGTTGGTGGTTCGGTACAACCCCGGCTAGGTCATTGGTTCAAACTCAAACGTGCCACGGAACGATGCGACGGCCCTGCTACAGGGCCGTTCCTTTTTGAGTATCTGTCGGAACTCGCCTTTGACAACAACGGCATCAGGAGCCGTTTTGGTATGATTGAAACTGTTTTATGGAATCGTTCGAGGAACAGTCTGCCACCTCTGCCGTTGCCCCTCCTGTCCGCCCACCGCTCCCGTCCATGCGACTGACGGCGGCGGTGTTGTTACTGGCATGCCTGCTGGCAGTCCTGCTTGCTTGGGGCGAGAACTGGGGGAGCCCGACATCAACCGGTTCCTCTAGGTTGCCGAAGTTCCGCTATGTCAACAGTGGGTGGATTTCGCCCTTGGACCAGCAGGACACCGGTGCTTTTTCGGAGGAATTGAGGGCCTTTGTCATCATCAATCAGGATGAACTGGACGCTTTCCAGAGCGGCTTTGTCAGCAAGGTCAGCCGCGGTAACGCCACATCCTTGGGGCGGATAGACTTTGATACGTCCGTGCTGCTCGCCGCGTACTACGTCTGGCGTCCGGTTAAGGGCGACCCCCTGTCGGTAGCCGATGTTGTGGTGAAGGGCGACCGGACGCTGGTGAAAATGGACTTGGATGAGAACGCGCAGGGGCGGGAGTACGCCTACCTCTACGCCCCAATGACGATGGTGACGGTGGAGCGGGACCTATTCCCGGAAAACAAGCCGGTGGAGTTCGTGTTCGACCTTGCCGGTCACCCCGCTGTCGCGCTGACCGCCACACCGAATTAGGCGACGCCACCGCCGTCGAATGCGAGTAATTCCCTCTCCTGCCGGGCCTTCTCTCTGGAAGGAGCGGGAGCTAATGCAGTGTGCGCGAATTTCCTCAGCAGTTGCCCATCTCGACCAAGTGGCCCTCACGCCACGCCACCTGACCGGCGCGCACCGAAGCAAAGGTGTCCAGACGCATGGAACCGCGTTGGAGATTGCCCGCCGAATCCATCCAGACGAAGGCGCCCTCCCTCTGGTCGAAAATGGCGGCGTCGCCACACATTCCCGGGGCCAGGGAGCCGATGCTGTCCTGCAGCCCCAGCACGCGGGCGGGGGTGCTGGTGGAAGCGGCAATGGCGTCAGACAGCGCCATCCCCATGGCGTGCATTTTGCTGACCAAGTCGTTCATCTGGTAGACAGAGCGTTCCGGCGGCGGGACATGAATGTCGGTGCTGATGGTGTGCGGCGCCAGCCCCTGCTGCAGCGCGGCCCTAGTGACCTCCACGTCGCAATGCACGCCCGCGTGGGCCAAATCCATTATGACACCGCGGTCAGCGGCGGCCTGCACTTCGGGGCGGATTTTCAGGTTGCGGTCGAGCATGTTCTCCGGGTGGCCATTGAAGGCATGGGTGGATATGTCTCCGGGGCCAAGAAACTCCAGCACGTCGGGCAGCGGTATGGGAGTGCCGCTGACGTGGACCATCAGGCGGGTGCCTGACTTGTCGGCCACGGCGCGAGCCGCCCGCATGGCCTCGTGGGCGTTCCAGTAGGCCACGGCGTTGACGTGCATCCGCACCTTGACGCCGAGGCAGAAGCCGGGGTTCTGCTTGATGTGCTCGGCGGTCTCGTCAACGTCGATCACCCGCATATCGTGCAGTCCGCCGCCCAGTACCCGGTTGACCGCCAGCCCCACGGCGCCGATGTGCAGGAATGCCAGCAGCCGGGTGCGGTGGGCCGGAAACACATAGTCGCGCATGGCTTGGTAGTTCAGGAAACCCGCGCTGCCCGCGTCGATTCCGGTGGTCGTGCCGGAGGACAGGCAGATCTCATCGGGGTTGACCGATGTGGGGTTGCCGCCGTGGTAGAAGTGGCCGTGCAGATCGATCAGCCCCGGCGTAATCAGCTTGCCTGAGACGTCAACGATCGCGGCAGCGTCGGCAGCGTCAATGCGCTCGGCCACAGCGGCCACCAGACCGTCCTTAAAGGCCACGTCGCGGCGGTCGTTGATGCCCTGAGCCGGGTCCAGCAGGGTTCCGCCGGTAAGCAGCAGGTCGTAGGCGGGTGCGCTAGTGGTCATCGGTCATTCCTCGTCGGTTTGGCGTTGGGTCTGGATGGCAGTGGCATGGTCAGGCACCAACTCGGCGAAGGCCGCTTTGTTTATTCCGACGCTGGCCCGCCGTCTCCGGCGCCAAGAGTGTCGCCCAGTCCCTGAATCTGAAGAATCTGAGGCTGAACGTATTCCATGCGGCGCATCCTGGGGTAAACCTGCACCTTGGGATTACCCAGGTCGTCGTCGGTGATCTCCCCGGACTCGTCCACGGGCAGGAATCCGTAGGACTCGACGGCGCGGGCCACCAAGTTATCCACCAGTTGCGGCGACCGGCCCTCGAGACGACCCAACTGGTAGGCCAGGGTGACCGCCAACTGATTGCGGGATATCTGCTCAAAGGCGTCGCCGGCCATCAGATCCTGCGGCATCCCGCCGCACTGGTCGAGAAAGTCGTCCAGCACCTGGCCGATGATGTCCGACAGTCCGCCCAGCTCGATTTCATTTATATAACCCGTGAGCTTGTCGGTCAGGTCCTCCACGCCATCCGGGGGCAAAACGCCATAGTGCTCGTGCGGCTCGTGCACGTGTTCGTGCTCGCCGTGTTCCGGCTCTGGGTCGCTGTCGGGCTGCCGGGCTTCGGTCATCAAATGCCTCGCTAATCGTCGTCGTCGGGGTCGTCTTCGGCGGGAGCAGGTCGGCGGGCGGAGTACACGGAGCCGGGAAGGATAGCAGTGGAGCGGCTGCGGCTGTCGGCACCAGGGCGCGGCATATCAAGCAGCGATTCCTTGAGGCCGTTGATTGCTTCCTCTCCGACAGACAACGATATGACCAAACCGGCGACCCCGGCGTTGCGCAGCGTCTCCAACGTTTCGCCATCGGGAGCGGCGGAAACCTCGGCCAAGAGTCGCTTGCCGACCCGTCCGCTGACCCGCCCCAAGGCCGCGAGGTCCTGCAGCGTCCAGCCAGCGGGATCACCGGGAAGCGAAACCAGCACGGCGTCCACCGGCAGTGGATTGATGTCGCGCAATTCCTCGGGTGGGGCGCCGGAGTCCACCACCAGCACCCGGGCGGCATCCTTCGAAGTCACTGCGCCCAGCGACGTACCTGACAGGGAGAAGACCAGCACATCGGCACCGGCCTCGCGCCACGTTGTGGCGTCTTCAGTGGTCAGTGCGTGGGATCGCACGCCCCAGTTGACGCCGGGCGATGATTCACCAATCTCGCCCGCCTGAGCCGCCGAGAGCCCAGAAACGATCACCAAATCGGGTCCAATTCCCCCGGCCGATGCTGCCTCGTCCCTGCCGCCGTCGGCAGTGATGATCAGGGCCAGTCCGGGCAATTTGGGAGGACGGGACATGCCGAACCCCAACCGGGTCGACGCACCCTCTCGAATCTCATCCAGCCGGTCCAGAAACTTGCTACTCATTCCCGCAATATCCCATCGGTCATTAGACTGCGCACCCTCCAGGGCAACGCTGCGGCTGATTATACTCCATCGCGGCCCAACGGGGAGAGCGCGGGAATTACAGCACCCTTCTGGTGCGCTCCTGGCAGGACAAACCAAGAGCATCAACCAGGGCCTTGTATCTTGAGGTTAGTGTAGAGAATCAGCTACTCGGGGTTGCGTGTGCGGCAGACCGGCAGTGTCTTGGTCTGGCGGGCCGCTTGAAAGCGGGTCGCCGCACCTTTCCCAACAGGGCCGGGATAGTTGCTTGGGTTGCTCAAGCCTGCATTTGCAAGAACGGGACAACCTTTTTGGCCTACCTTTTGCCCAGTGGTTCGTTTGCCCCTCTTTTCCGCCGTGGCATATAATTCTCTTTAGAAGCACGAGGGGAATTTATCAAGGGTCGGCCTTCAGCATTCACACCTCGAGCTCACTTTGTTTATTCGGAAAATAGGTCATGCTCCTAGCTTTAGACATCGGCAACACCATGGTCACAATCGGCGTATTCGGTGATTCCGGCCTCGTCTCCACCATGCGGGCGGCCACCGATTCGCGGCGATCTGCCGACGAATACGGGCTGCTGCTGACCAGCCTGCTGCAACTGAACGGGGTGCAGCGAGAGGATATTACCGAGGTCTCGATGTGCAGCGTGGTGCCGCCGCTGACCGGAGTGTTCGAGGAAGTGGCCTCAAACTATTTCGGAGTTGCGCCGCTCACCGTGAACGGATCGCTCCTAACCGGGCTGGAAATCGCCTACGACAATCCCCGCGACGTGGGGGCTGACCGGATAGCCGACGCGGTCGCGGCCAAGCAACTCTACGGATACCCCACTATAATCGTAGACTTCGGCACGGCCACCGTGTTTGACGTCATTTCAGCGGAGGGCGTGTACTTGGGCGGCGCCATCGCACCGGGCATCAGCGTGGCCGCCGAGGCCCTGTTCCTCAATACCTCGCAGCTCAGGCGGGTCGAGCTGACGCCCCCCAATTCCGCCATCGGCCAGAACACCACGGCGGCGCTCCAAGCTGGGCTGGTGCTGGGCTACGCCGAGTTGGTCAAAGGGCTGGTGGGCCGCATCAAGGGGGAACTTGGCGGCGCCGCCACGGTGGTTGCCACGGGCGGGCTGGCCAACGTGATCTCGCGGGAAACCGGGGTATTTGACCACATCAACCCGAACCTGACCCTCATAGGGCTGCAACTGATTTACGATCTGAACCAGAACCCGGCCTAGGTGAACGGGGGTACGACGTGTTAAGCAGCAAGCGGGTGGTATTGGGTGTAACCGGCAGCATCGCCTGCTACAAGGCTCTGGACCTAGCCAGCAAGCTGACTCAGGCTGGCGCGCTGGTGGACACCATCATGACGCACGGGGCGACTCAATTCGTCACCCCGCTGGCATTCCGCAGTCTGACCCACCGCCCGGTGGTAACAGACGCCTTCGACGCCGATTCCGAGTACGCCGTCGAGCATGTGGAGCTGGCGAGACAGGCTGACATCATCGTGGTCGCGCCCGCAACGGTCCACACCATCGCCAAGCTGGCCATGGGCATGGCCGACGACGCGCTGACGACGACGGCGGTGGCGTCGAAAGCTCCCTTGATGGTTGCACCAGCGATGGACGCCGACATGTTCGAGCACCCCGCGACGCAGGAAAATATGGAAAAACTGCGCCAGCGCGGCGCGGTCATCGCCGGGCCGGGCCGGGGGCGGCTGGCATCGGGGCTGACCGGCTGGGGACGGCTGCTGGAAACGCCCGAGCTGCTGGGCTACATCGCATACACGCTGGGGCGCAACGGAGACCTGGCCGGACGCACCATCGTGGTCAGCGCCGGCGGCACCGCCGAGCCAATTGACCCCGTGCGGGTCATCACGAATCACTCGTCCGGCAAGATGGGCTACGCGCTGGCCGAAGCCGCCCGTGACCGGGGCGCGCGAGTGGTGCTGGTTTCCGCCGCCAAGGGACTCTCCAGCCCGCCAATGGTGGAGATGGTGCCGGTCAGCACGGCCCAGCAGATGTGCGACGCGGTACTGGCCCGGACCGAGGAGGCCGACGCGCTGATCATGGCCGCGGCGGTGGCCGACTACCGTCCGCTGTCTGCCGCCGACCAGAAGATCAAGAAGACCGAAGACGACCTGAACATTCCTCTCGCCAAGACCGTTGACATCCTGGCTACGGCGCAGGGCGATTTCGTGCGGGTGGGCTTCGCTGCCGAGAGCCAGAACCTGGTCGAGAACGCCCGCGCCAAGGTGACCTCCAAGTCCCTGGACCTGATCGCCGCCAACGACATCACCAGCGAGGGCAGCGGCTTCGGCACCGACACCAACCGCGTAACCCTCATAGACCGCGACCTGAACGTCGAGGAACTGCCCCTGCTGACCAAGTACGAGGTCGGCAACCGCATCCTGGACCGGGTGGCGATGCTGTTCCGGGACTAGCGAGCGAGCGCAGCGAATTTCAGGCAACAAGGGAGTAGTGTGGAGGAATCAACCACCAGGGCACAGCACCCACTTCTCTGCGGAGCCGACGTCGGCATTGTCGCGGTCGGCCGGAACGCCATCGGCATAGTGGCGGCGGGCGTCTACAACTCCTTCGGCATTGCGGCGCTCAGCCTGCTGAACGCCATGGGCCTGGTTTCCTTCGGCCCGATCAACTCCATGGGACTCGTTGCCATCGGTGGTGTAAACGCCATGGGTCTGGTGGCGATTGGCGGTGTGAATGCCGTTGGCGTGGTGGCCATCGCTGGTTTCAACGCCACAGGGGTAATTGCAATCGGCGGTGGGAAGAGCACAAGCGCGCTGCCGCTGTCGTAGCCGGGCTTGGATTGCAATTGACTTGGCGCGTTGGCCGTTGGCAACGTCGGCTGTCAGCTCCCGACGGTGGCCTTGGCTTCCAACTCCCGCCGGGCTTGGGCTAGGTCGTAGTTGGATTGGAGGCGCATCCAGAAATCGGCGTTGCTCCACCCAATGCGCTCCAACGCCAAAGCCATTGTGGGGGATATTCCACAACGGGCGTTGAGAAGGCGCGAAACTGTGTTGCGGCTGATTCCCAGCTTGGTAGCAAATTCGCTGACGGTCCAACCCTCGGCCTCCAGGTTGGTCCTCACAATGGCCGAGGGATGGGCAGGATTCCTGATGGTCATGACGCCCCCTAGTGGTAATCCTCAAGGTCAATATCCACCGCCTCGCCGCTGTCGAACCGGAAGGTAATTCTCCAGTTGGCGCTTACGCGGATGCTCCAAGATCCCCGGCGGTTACCGGCTAACGAGTGAAGCCGATATCCGGGCTGGTCAGCATCCGACGGCCTGCGAGCAGCCGCCAGAACAGTCAGGATCTCGGAAATTCGGTCCACGTGGGCTGGGTTGAGGCGACTGGCATCATCCCTTTCCCAGAACCTACGCAGTCCTGAGTGCCTGAACTCCATTTAAGTATTGCATGATGCAGAGTGGCACAACGCAAGCGCTGTGCCACATCCCTAACGACTCAATGCTCATACGGCGGCGATCGGTGAATGACCCCTATCCACTACTACGAGGCGGGAGAGACTCTAGCCCGACACGGTTTCCTTGAAGCGGCGGATGGCCTCGATGTGCTGGTCGGGGCCCTTTAGGCCGGCTCGCATGGTGTTTACCGAGAGGTGGGTTGCGCCCACTCCGGCCCAGGACTCGGCCAGTTTGCCCCAGTCGTCCTGCGCGTCGGCGGCGATGCCTACGCGGCCCTCGATGCCGATGTCCGCTGGATTGCGGCCCGCGTTCACGGCGATCTGACGCATCTCGGCGATGCGCTCGGCGCCCTCGCCGTCGGGCTGGAACTGGGGGAACCAGCCGTCGCCCATGCGCCCGATGCGCCGCACCACCTGGGGCGCGCCGCCGCCGAACCAGATCGGGATGGGACGTTGCACCGGCAGCGGGTTGATGCCAGCGTGGGTGATGTCGTGGTAACGCCCGTGGAAGTCCACCACTTCCTGGGTCCAGAGCAGGCGCATGACCTCTATCTGCTCGGCGGAGCGGCGGCCTCGGTTGCCAAAGTTCTCGCCCAGCCCCTCGTACTCAACATCGTTCCAGCCGACACCGATGCCCAGGCGCAGGCGTCCGCCGGTCAGCACGTCCACCTCGGCGGCCTGCTTGGCGACGAGGACGGTCTGCCGCTGGCTCAGGATGAGCACGCCAGTTACGAACTCCAGCTTCTGGGTGATGCCCCCAAGGTAGCCGAAAAGCACAAAGGGTTCGTGGAATGTATCCACCGAGCTGTATGGACGCTCCCAGGACTCGCGCTTGCTGGCGTCGGCCCCCAGCACATGGTCGAAGACCAGAAGGTGCTCGTAGCCCAGGTCCTCGGCGGCCTGCGCGAAGTCGCGCACCCCGGCAGGGTCGGCCCCGATTTCGGTCTGCGGAAAGATGGCTCCCAGTTGCATTGCTGCCTCCCGTTGTATCCTTCAATTAGTCTACCCGCCCAGTCCGGCAATCCGGCATCGAGGGGCATGCGTAGAGTATAGCGGCTCACAACTCTATGGAGGAAAATCTTTGAATCGTTGTATCACGACACTAACTATCTTTGGCATCCTGTCGCTGTTAATTCTGGCCGCTTGCGGCGGGAACAGCGACGCCGAGTCCAGCGAGTCCGGCGGTGAACACTCCAGCAAAGTCTCGGAATCCAGTGAACATGGTGAGGGTTCCGGAGAAAGCAAAGACGCCCAAGAATCAGGCAACGCCGATTCCACCGAATCCGGTGAGGAACATTCCGGCGAAAGCTCAGAATCCGGCGAACACGGTGGGGAAGGCTCGGAGTCCGACGAACACGACGGCGCTGAGGGAGACGGGGAAGAGTCCGGCACGCAGTATGGCCTAGATGATACATACGACAGTGTTCGTGCCGGTGCCCGGCTGATTATCTCGTACGACGCAGACGCCAATACCTTCACCGGCACCGTCGAGAACACGACTACGAACACACTGAAACTGGTACGGGTAGAGGTCCACCTGTCCAACGGAATCGAGCTGGGGCCGACAACCCGGGTGGACCTGGCGCCTGGCGAGACTGTGGAGGTTGTTCTTGAAGCATCCGATCAGCCCTTCGAGACCTGGAGTGCGCACCCGGAAGTAGGGTAGGGCAAGAGCCGTGCAACTCGAACCCGACAACTAAGAGTCCCCGCATTCACCCGTAACCACCTGCCTGACCCGAGCCCTCGCAACAATCCGGAACCTGTCGAGGGCTGCCTGCACATGGTTCGACCAGCCCATCATCAATGAGCTGGCGAGTCTAATGATGGAATGGCGCGGCCTGCCGCGCGATGCGCCTTGTACGGAATCCGGCTACGGCGTATTCTGGAAGCAGGGATGGAGGCGGGAATGGACGACCAAGTAATCGAGACCGACGGGCTGACCAAGCGGTACGGGCATGTGCTGGCGGTGGACGGGCTGTCGCTGAACGTACCGCGCGGGCGCATCTTCGGGCTGCTGGGACCCAACGGGTCGGGCAAGACCACACTGATGAGCATGCTGCTGGGACTGGTGCGGCCCACTGCGGGCAGCTTCACGCTCTTTGGATCTTCGCCGGAGACGGGCGGTCTGGACCGGCAGTTGCACCGCATCGGAGCCCTCATCGAGACGCCCACTTTTTACCCATACCTGTCGGGGCGAAACAACTTGGCCTACTTCCAGGGCATCTCAGGACGGGGCGATCCTGAAGAGCTTGACGACCTGCTGGATCAGGTGGGACTGGGCGGACGTGGCGGGGACAAGTTCCAGACCTATTCGCTGGGTATGAAGCAGCGGCTGGGGCTGGCCTACACGCTGCTGGGCGACCCGGAGTTGCTGTTGCTGGACGAGCCAACCAACGGCATGGACCCCGCAGGCATGGCCGAGGTTCGGGAGCTTATTCGCGGAATGGGCGGCGAGAACCGTACTGTCATCCTCTCCAGCCACCTGCTGAACGAGGTGGAGCAAGTGTGCGACAGCGTGGCCATCCTGTCCCACGGGCGGCTCATCGCGCAGGGCGACGTGGCTGACCTGTTGCAGGAGCGGGGACAGCCCCAGGTGCGTCTGCGCACGAACGACGACCGCAAGGCCTACGACATTCTGAACGCCCTGGCTTGGGTGGACAGCGTGAGCACGGACAACGGCTATCTGGTCGCCGGCGTGACCCCCGACCGCTCTTGGGAGTTAACCGCTGCCCTGAGTCGCAATGAGGTCTACGTCGCGGAAATGGCGCCCGCACAGATGTCGCTGGAGCAGTACTTCCTGGATGTAACGGAAGGGGTGGCCTGATGGCGATGGCGATGCAGGTGGCCCTTCTGACCCGCTGGGAGTGGTTCAAGCTGCGCCGCCGCTGGGTGCCGTGGATTCTGCTGGGCCTTGCAGTGGCATTAAGTCAGCTGGTTTTCTGGCTGGCCGTCACCTTTGGCGATGACCTGTCCTATCAGTCAACGACTGAGAACATCGCCAACGGGTTGGGAGTCGCCGGATTCATGGGACCGCTGATGGCGGTAATCCTGACCGCCGCCGTGGTTGGCGGCGAATACGGCTGGGGCACACTGCGCCCGGTGCTGAGCAAGGGAGCCGGGCGCTGGCCGTTCCTGATGTCCAAGGTCTCGGTGGCGCTGCTATGCACCGCCGCCGGTTTGCTCATACTGGCTGTCTTGGTAGCGGTGAGTGGTTTCATCGCCGAGGCCGTCCTCACCGCCCCTGAGTCTGAAGGCTACGGCTCCCTCTCGTGGGTTGACCTGCTGGCGCTGTACGGCAGGTCGGTTTACGCTTTCCTGCCCTATATTGCGCTGGCTCTGTTCGCTGTGGTGTTGACCGGCTCCAACGGGATTGGTTCCGGCATAGCCTTGGGTTATTACTTTATCGAGCTGGCCATCCTGACTCCGATTCTGGGCATATTCAGCTGGTCCGGCCACATATTCGCCTTCTTGCTAGGCCCCAACGTCGGGGCCTGGATACGCTTGGATCCCACCGATGAAAGAAACATTGCCACCTTCGGCGGCATTCCCGACATGGCCCACGGCTTCATTCTGGTGACCGCCTACGTCGTGGTTTTGGCCGCCGCCGCCGTTGCACTCTTCCTGCACCGGGACATCGCAGGCGCTAAGGGCGGGTAGATTTAGCGCCTTCCTGGTTGCGAGCGTTATGTCGCGAGGGCTATTAACGCTAAGGGGCGCACAGCTGTGCGCCCCTACACGTTTTGAATTGGTCCCCGGTCTTATTTGCCGTTCTTGTCCTTGCGGAAGGCCGGAATGACCTCTTTGCCGTACAGCTCGATGGATTCCATCACCTTGTCGTGGGAGATGGTCTCCGTCTGCATGATGAGCATTACCTGGTCGACGCCGATGTCCTCGTAGGTCTTGATGGTATTGATGCAGCTCTCCGGGTTGCCGGCGATGATGACGCCGCGGTCGGCGAGGAGATTGGCATCAAGCTGGGCGACGGCGGCGCGGGCGGCACCGGGGCCGCTGTCCAGCGAGATGCCGGCCTCGGCAGCCTGGGCCTGGTGTTCCTCATCGGACTGACGCAGCCAACGACCAAAGTCAGCCTTGAGGTGCTCGGGCACGCCGCCCCAAGCCTCCAGCAGTTCCTCGTAGGCATTGATGCGGCCTTGGATATAGGGCTTGTCCGGTCCGAAGAAGGTCTTCATGGACTCGGCGCACAACTCCTTGGCTGCTTGGTCGTCCTTGGCACAGAAGGAATGCACGTTGTTGCCCCAGAAGTCGTTGATCTCCGCGCCCACCGGGTCAGCGTCCTTGATGGCGTCGCGGTACACCTTGACGTGCTCGGCCAGCACGTCGACAGCGTAGGAGGCCGACGACAGCACGCCGATGCCCTTCTGGGCGGCGAGGCGGAAGCTCTCGGTTTGGGTGCAGGCCAGGTACATCCTGGGGTGGGGCTTCTGGTAGGGCTGCGGCAGGACCCGGCGGGGTGGCACATTCCAGAAGTTGCCCTCCCACGAGAACTCGCCGGAGGTCTGCCAGATCTGCGGGATCATGTTGATGGCCTCGTCCCAACGGTCGCGGGTCTCGCGGGGGTCGATGCCCTGGCCCAGCTGCTCGTAGGCATTGGAGCGGCCAGTGCCGAACTCCACCCGCCCGTTGGTGAGCTGGTCAACCATAGCGGCCCGCTCGGCGATGCGGACGGGGTGGTGGTTGGGCAGGATGGACACGCCGAAGCCGATGCGGATGTTCTTGGTTCGCTGGGAGAGAGCGCCGAACATCACCTCGGGGCAGGGCGAGCCGGAGAAGCCGTACAGGAAGTGGTGTTCCACGAACCAGAGATTGTCGAAGCCAACTTGGTCGGCCAATTCGCACTGTTCCAGCGTTTCTTGATACAGCGCGTACCAGTCGATTTCTTCGTCATAAGGGCGCTGCATTTCGTACAAAAGTCCAAACTGCATGAATCCACTCCTTCCAGTTCGAATCAATAAACCGAATCTGCGGCAAGTATACCTTATGTCCAACAGAGCGGGGTAGATTGGAGAGGGAGCGGGGCCGGGCGCATACTGGAATCAATAGAGAGCAAATGCGAGGGCAGAATGACGGACGCTAACGCTCAGACCGACTGGCGCAGCCCGCTGACCACGGAGCTTGACCTGTCGTCTATGCCGGTGCCGCTGCGTTGGGCCGAGGGTGGGCTGGTCGTTCGGCTGCACAATTCAAGAATCTCGCTCGACATCATCATTTTCTTCTACAAGAGGGGCTACACCGCGGAGATGATCGGCGACGATTATCCGTGGCTGGAGTTATCCGACATCTATCTGGTTATCGCCTTCTACCTGCGCAACAAGGAATCTGTGAGAGATTATCTCCGGGAGAGCTATAGGCGAGCCGATCAGGGTTGGGCGAACTCGTTAGCCAATGGATTTACGTCCGAGGAATCGTACCAAGCCTATCTCGAAAGCCGTGCCAAAGACTGGTTTGAAAGAGATTGTTGAGTCTACTTGCTGACGAAAACGTTGATCCGAAAATCATTGCTCAAATCAGGCTGCACATCCCGGACGTAGACTTCCTGCACGTCAGGGATGTGGGCCTCAATCAAACACCGGACACTACTATCCTCGAGTGGGCTGCTGCCAACGACAGGGTAGTCGTCACGCACGACAAGAGCACAATGCGCGATTTCGCTGAAGACGGGGTGAGAGCCGGTTTGCCAATGCCGGGGTTATTCGTCTTGCACGACAATCTTCCTACCGGCGCCCGGCGCGAGGGTTCGCGGATTAATCCGACTGGTCAACGAATACGCCATTGAATCTTATGGCCCCGTCGTTTTCATCGAATCCCGGGGCCGTTTCCGCAGATAACAAACGCCCCTACCCTACACGAAAATATCCAGCGGCAGGAACGACGACACCACAAAGTTGGGGACGTCCACCACTTCGCTGACCTTGAGGTCCACGGCTACGCTGCAGATGCAGTAGGCTTGCTCCCGGCTCCAGCCCCGCTCCAGCAGCAGGTGAATCATGTTGAGGAGGGCTTGGCGGGAGGCCAGGGTGCCGTTCTCCGACTCGTTGCGGCCGTCGGCGATGCACATTCCCGTGGCGGCCAGGAACCGGCGCGGGGCAGCCATCTCGGGGCTGGTGAAGTAGTCGTCGCGCTCGAAGTAGGGGAAGTTGATGCCACGGCTGGCAGACTCTCCCTTCCGTACCCGGAAGCTGACATGCAGGGTGCAGTCCATCTCGATTGCCGTGCCGCAGCACTCGGAGTCGCCTTGGGCGTAGTGGGCGTCGCCGGCGGAGAACAAGGCTCCCTCGGTGAAGACCGGCAGCATCAGGCGGGTTCCGGCGGTAAGCTGCTTGATGTCCACGTTGCCGCCGTGCTCCCGGGGCGGGATGGTGCGCAGTCCCTCAGACGCGAAGGGTTCCTGAGCAGGCACCGCCCCCTCGGGGGTGGGTCCGACGACCATTCCGCCCCTCCGCAACAGCTCGTCCTCCCGCAGCAGGATTTCCTGCCTCAGGGCCCTCGACGGCGCCACGCCGATGGTTCCCATAAACGACGCCTCTGGGACCCGGACGCCGGGAAGCTGCTCCGATTGGGCAAACCCGTTCTGCATCTCCCAGTGGACGATAAACGGCTCGGTGTAAAGGTCGCGCAGGAAGCCGAAGCCCGGCAGGATGGTGGTAAAGCCCCACGAGGCGGGGTCGATGCTCAGAATTGTGATTTCCAGCAAATCACCTGGCTCTGCCCCATTGACGTAGACCGGGCCGGTAAGGGGGTGCACCAAGCCCAGATCGGTCCGCAATAAATCCGGTGCTTGGGTGTCGGGCGTAATCTGACCATCAAAAGCGTTGCGGGTCTGCATCACCACCTCCTCGCCCTCGTCGGCGCGCACCGCGGGCGGGATGTCGGGATGCCAGCGGTTGTGCCCCTTTTCCGGCTCGCCGCCGCACTGCTTCGAGTAGTCCAGCAAAATCTCTTTCACGGGGGGCCTCCTCGGTATCGGTTGTTGGGTCTGCGTGGCTCTGGACGGATGCCAGGTCCGGCCTCGAGACGGGACATGGAATCCGCCGGGCTGATTATATCCCAACAGCGATGCCTGTCCTGAAATGCAATCCGCAATCCGCGCTGATATTCTGGTTACGGGTTTTATCGGATAAGGGTTTTATCGGAAAAGATGGATGGCCCGCTGTGAAAGAGGTTTGATCGAAACCCCAGCACCCAGCTATGGAAAGACGCTCGTGAGTAATGCATTCTTGCCAAAGCGTTCTGTTCGACCCGCAATTGGGAGAGCAGGTCCTTCCAGGAATACGGACCTAGACCAAACGAGGGGGATCTTGTATGAAGTATGTCCTGTTTTTAACTGCAATTCTCATGACCGTCGCCTTGGCGGCCTGCGGCTCAGACCCAGCACCAACAACTGATCCCACGCTGCCGCCCACGCCAAGTGCAACGTCAACGCCGGAACAGACTCGTGCGGCCGCTGGAGCGCCCGATCAGTCGCAAAGAGATATCGAAGGGGAGGGCGAGCGCGTCGACGGCGGCGTTTTGATGATCCTTGGGGACGACCCGCCGACTCTTGATCCTCATCAGACTGGGGACGTAACCTCGTCGCGTTACATACTGGAAGTATTTGGCGGACTGCTCACCATCGATCCCAACCTCGCCATCACTCCCGACCTGGCCAAGGGATGGACGATCGATCCTGACGGAATGGGGTACACCTTCAGCCTGAATCCAGATGCCAAGTTCCACGATGGGCGAAAGGTAACGGCGGCCGATTTCAAGTGGTCCATCGAGCGGGCCGCCGACCCCGCCACTGAAGCTCCCGCGGCTGACGTCTTTCTCGGAGACATAGTTGGTGTTGCGGAGAAACTCAACGGCCAAGCCAATTCGATTTCTGGCGTCAGCGTGGTGGATGACGCCACAATTCGACTGGAGCTGGATGCCCCTAAATCCTACATCCTGGCCAAGCTCACTTACCCCACGTCCTTCGTGGTGGACAGGAACAACGTGGAGACCGGACGGGACTGGATAGAGTCCCCCAACGGCACTGGGCCGTTCATGCTCGCTGAATACGCTCCGGGCGAACTCATGCGATTTGAGCGGTTCGAGGACTACCACCTGGGGCCCGCCTATCTCGACTCGGTGGAATTCAACCTCGCCGGTGGCGACGGGCTGCTGATGTACGAGAACGATGAGATTCACTGGGGGCGTGCCGGGCTGGCCCTCATCGAGGCTATCGAGGATCCTACTCACCCATTGAGCGACCAGTTGCATCGCGGCCCAGCAGGTTTCGATGTCTCCTATTTCGGGATGAATTCCGATGAGCCACCCTTTGACGATATAAATGTTCGACAGGCGCTGAACTACGCGATAGACCGCGAAACTCTCGCCGACGTGCTGCTGAATAACGTCGTAACCCCAGCCAATGGCATCCTGCCGCCGGACTTTCCCGCCTACAACCCTGACCTCGATGGGTACGAGTACGACATCGAAAAGGCAAAAAGCCTGTTGGCGGAGTCCAAGTACGGCAGTGACACCTCGACTTACCCCCTCATTGTCCTGACTCTCCCTGGCTCTTTTGGATCGACGGTCAGCCCGACTATTGAGGCGATCCTGGCGAATTGGGAAGAACAATTGGGAATCACAATGGAGCTGCAGCAGACCGAGTGGGCCACATATTTGCAGGACCTGCGTGATCGCCGGTTCCAGATTTTCGGCGGCTTGGGCTGGGTCGCTGATTACCTGGACCCGGAGAATTTCCTGGACGGACTGTTCCATAGCGAAAGCACCAACAACCACACCTCCTTCAGTAACGCCGAACTGGATGGCATTCTTGAGAAGGCCAGGGTGGAACGGGACCAGGACGCCCGCTTCGCCCTCTACAACGAGGCCGAGCAGTTGATTGTCGAACAAGCACCGTGGGCACCCCTTTGGCACTCCAACGGAGAAAGCTACATCATCAAGCCCTACATCAAGGGACTACCCCTGTCGCCGTTGGTGATCCCGAGGTTGAGGTACGTTTACTTCATCGAGTGAACGTCGACACAGAGGGGCAGGACTGATTCCTGCCCCTCTGTGGTATCTTCCAGTTGAAGCTGGACTACCAGCCAATTCGTTGGCCGGCAGTCAGCGCGGCAGCGAAAGGAGGGTACGTTAATTGGAGATCTACCTGGTTGACGGAACCTATGAGTTGTTCCGGGCCTACTTTGCCATGCCGAAGCTGGAATCGCCGGGCGGGCAGCCGGTAGGGGCGGTCCGGGGCTTGGTGCAAACCCTGCTCAGCCTGCTCCGGGAAAGCCAGGTCACACATATCGCCTGCGCCTTCGACAGCGTGATCCGGTCGTTCCGCAACGACATGTTCCACGGCTACAAGACAGGCGAGGGAACACCGCCGGACCTGCTGGAGCAATTTGTGCTGGCGGAGCAGGCGGTGGCAGCCCTTGGCGTCTGCGTGTGGCCGATGGTGGAGTTCGAAGCCGACGACGCCATCGCAACGGCGGTGGCCCAGCTCCGCAGTGACCCCACCGTTGAGCGCATCATCATCTGCTCTCCCGACAAAGATCTGAGCCAACTGGTGGAGGGCGAGCGCATAGTGTGCCTCGACCGGCGACGGCGAGAGGTCTATGACGAAGAAGGCGTGACGGCCAAGTTCGGCGTTCCCCCGGAATCAATACCAGACCTCCTGGCACTGACTGGCGACTCCGCCGACGGCATCCCCGGCCTCCCCCGCTGGGGGGCAAAGACCTCTGCCACGGTGCTGGCGTGCTATGGCCATATAGAGGACATACCAACCAGCGGGACGTGGGAAGTCGCGGTCAGGGGGACAACGGCGCTCCAGAGTATCTTGGCCGAGGAGTACGAAAACGCGCTGCTGTACCGAGACCTGGCGACTCTCCGCCGGGACGTCCCCATCAGCGCCTCCCTCCACGAAGTCCGCTGGAACGGAGCACGCCGGGGCGAGTACGAAGCGATATGCGAGGAGTCGGGCTTCGGCCGCCTCGCCTCATCTCCCCACCGGTGGGCAGAGGACTGATAGCCCTCATAGCTTATAATTGCGAAAGACATCACAGCCACCTCAGAGGATGGGCGACCATGACCCGGCAAAAGACCCTGCTGACCGCCGACGATTTCTTCCGCCTCTACAGCCACAAAGACGGCAGGTACGAACTGGTGGATGGAGAGGTGGTCGAGATGGCCCCGGTTTTCAGGCGACACGGCAGAACAGCAAGCAACATTACGACCGCATTCAACATCTACTGCCGTCGAACAGGTATCGGCTGGTCGGAGGTGGAGGTTGGCTACAGGGTGCGATCGGGCCCGGACACCGTTCGCGGCCCTGATGTGTCCTTGGTACTAAAAGAGCGGGAGGAGGAGGAAAGCGGCTTCGTCGCGGGCGCTCCTGACATTGCCGTCGAAATAATCTCAGCCTCCAATACGGCTGCCGAGATGGAACGCAAAGTGGCCGAATACCTGGCCGCCGGATCTCAGAGAGTGTGGATCGCTTTTTCGTCAAACAGGACCGTGCTGGTCCACCGCGCCGACGGCACCCCCGTGACCTACAGCGGCGATGACGTAATCACCGATGAGGAACTGCTCCCCGGGTTCTCGTTGCCGCTGTCCGACATTTTCGACTAGCGGACCCGGACCAGGGTCTCTTCAAAGCCCTCCAAGCACCCATCATCTGGTCTTCACCAGTGGACAGAGAACTGATAGCCCTCATATCTTATAATTGCGAAAGACATCGCAGCCACCTTCGAGGATTGCCGATATGACCCGGCAAAAGACCCTGCTGACAGCCGACGATTTCTTCCGCCTCTACAGCCACAAAGACGGCAGGTACGAACTGGTGGATGGAGAGGTGGTCGAGATGGCCCCGGTTTTTCGAAGACACGGAAGAGTAGCCAGCAACATAGACGGGGCGTTTTTTGTCTATTCCCGTGAGCATCGTACAGGCCACTCAGAGGTAGAGGTGGGATACCGGCTGCGATCAAGCCCAGACACCGTCCGCGGCCCTGATGTGTCCTTCGTCCTCAATCCGCAGGTAGAGGGGGAGGACGAGAGCGGCTTCGTCCCAGGTGCGCCAGATATTGCCGTTGAAGTTATATCGGCATCCAACACGGCCGCAGAGATGGAACGCAAAGTGGGGGAGTACCTGGCCGCCGGATCGCAGAGGGTCTGGACGGTGTACCCTACCAGCCGCAGCGTTGCGGTCCACCGCGCCGACGGCACCCCCGTGACCTACAGCGGCGATGACGTAATCACCGATGAGGAACTGCTTCCCGGGTTCTCGTTGCCGCTCAGTGAAATCTTCGATTAGCCGTCCAATGGGGTCAGCAGTACCCTGCTTTTCCAGTCTGTGCGGGATTGGCAAGGATGCTATAATGCCCGCAATTACCGCCATCGGCGCTCCGGGCCGCCTACCTGTCCTGAGGTCGACGAAGGGGCGGACAATCGCCGATGAAAGGGAGAAGCAATGCACATCGGATACTTTACCGAGCGGCCTTACCAAGACCCCCAATCAGGCTACTTCGGCGCTACCGGCAAGCCGATTATGGACTTGACTGTCAGCAACGAGATTTACGACCCGCAGTTGGGCGCTCACCTCTACAATCGCTATCTCGATGAGAAGCTGTACGCCGAGGAGATGGACTTCGACGGCCTGATGCTCAACGAGCACCACGGCACGCCCTTCTGCATGGGCGGAGCCATGAACGTTGAGGCATCGATCCTGGCGCGCATCACGAAGCGCGCCAAGATAGTGCTGCTGGGCAACATCATCCCCATCTGGGACGATCCGCTGTGGCTGGTCGAGCAGCTCTCGATGATCGACATGATCTCCCACGGACGGCTGGTGTCCGGCTGGGTGCGCGGCACCGGGCGGGAGAGCGTGGCGCACAACGCGCCGCCGACCTACAACTGGGAGCGCTTCCAGGAAGCGCACGAGTTCATCGTCAAGGCCTGGACCACCCCCGGCCCCTTCCGCTGGGAGGGCAAGCACTACCAGTACCGGCACGTCAACCCGTGGGCGCGTCCCTACCAGAAGCCGCACCCGCAGGTCTGGCTGCCCGGCGTCATCAGCCGCGACTCGCTGATGTGGGCCGCCGAAAAGCGCATCCCCTACATCATGCTGTCCACGGAGCTTGAGCCAACCAAGGCGGCCTTCCAGTTGTACCACGACACCGCCGCCGAGCATGGCTATGAGTCCGGCCCGCAGAACCTGGGATACCTGTGGAAGGTACACGTCGACGAGACTGAGGAACTGGCAGAGGAAGCCGGACGCAAGTTCGTGCAGGGGCCGAGCAACCCGTTCCTAGCCGGCAACGAAGGAACCACCAACCCGGCCCTGGTCAACCTTCCGGGCCTGACCTCCCGCCGCCGGGTGCTCCCCACGCAGGGCAGCGCGACGGCTGCGCGCGGCGGACCCGCCAGCGCCGCCGGCGTTCTGGGCCGCGCCTATGAGCAGCAGATCGCCGACTACACCATCATCTCCGGCACGCCCAAGACGGTCATTCCCAAGATCCGCCACGTGCTGGAATACCTGCGTCCCGGCAGCGTCTTCTTCTGGGATGGCGATGGCGCCATGACCCACGACGACACCATGCGCAGCCTGCGGCTGATGGGCGAGGAGGTCATCCCGGCGGTCAAGGAAATCGCCAAGGAACTGGAACTCCCCGGCTCCTTTGAGATCAATCCCGCCACCGGCAAGCCCTTCCCTGACGAAACCGCCAGTGCCGCGAGCGGCCACAGCGCCGACTAGACCGGGCCATTCTGCCGACGCGCGGCACCCGCGTGCATGCAGCATAACCAAGTAAGGGCAGGTTCAAACCTGCCCTTATTTTTTCGACAAGCTCAGGGCCATCAGCCTGGGCGTTTGAATGAGTTGGCGATCATCCGGCCATGCGACAGTAGCTGGTTGACGATAAGCCATACGCGGGGTATGTTGGATATATGCAATTGGAACATTAGTTCCATTTGCAATAACAAACGCCGCACCTACGACGAGGAAAGGGCGGCCAAACTGCGGGACGAACGAGAGATGCAAGACCCATGTCGAACACCTACCAATACTCATTGGCGGAAAACGGAAGCCTGCTCTGCACCCGCTCGCAACCGGCCCACGAGCGGACTCGCGGGCTGTTCATCGACCAACGGGCCGACGGTTACGGCGCGTCGGGAGTGACCGGAGATTGGGTGATGCCCGCCAACGCCATCGCAGGCTTTGGATTTTTCGAGTACTACATCGGAGACACGGGATCCTACCATCGCGTCCTGGTACCAGACATCCTGACAGCCATAGGCGCAGGACAGCCCGTAGACGACCCACCAGCCCTCGACGTGCGGCATGCCGCTTGGCCGGGCAAGGACAAGCGGGAGATTGAACTGGAGATCCTGGCCCAGCGACAGCGCGCCATCGAGAGCGCCCTGAGGCGCGGCAGGGAAAAGAGGGCCCGGGAGGAGAGGGAGCGTCGGCGCAGGGAGCAGGAGGCCCAGTGGCGGGCCGAGTTGGAGGCTGCCATCGAGCAGCAATACGGTCCGCTGGAGGCGCAGATCACCGAGGCCCTGCAGGCCGAGTTCGGCCCCGGCTTCCGGCTCTAATCCATGGGGCCTCCACCTGTGGAGTCCGCCCCGTCCTACATCGCAAACTTCCGGAAGTACTGGCGGGAGCATCTGATGCACCTGTCCATCGGCGTCATCTCCGGGATGCTCCTGTTGTCGGGCGAGCCATGGGCCGGGACGGTGATAATGGCGACGGTGTGGGTCCGGCAGGGCCTGGAGTTCCAGAAGCGCCGGGATACTCCGGGCATTGACCTGTCCTACCACCTGGCAGGACTTCTCGCGGGCGTGTCCACCGGGGCTGCCCTGAGCGCGATGGGGTTCACGCCGTAGCCGGTCCCACTCTTTGCACCACGATTGGGGCGGCGGTCCGTTGCGAGCGGCGTGTCAGCCTGCAACGGACCGCCATCCCCAAGAGCGAGAATTCAAAGGGCGACTGCCCTGGTCCATCTAACCTGGTCCATCTAACCTGGTCCATCAGGGCCGTCTGCCCCCACCGCGTCCACGTTTGGCGTGTCCGCAGGCGGCGGGCGGCGGACAAAGACCGGCGCCTGCCCGCTCTGGCGTCCATCGCGCTGGGGTGGCGAGTCGCTGGGGAACTGCAGCGAACGGACCGGGTAGTTGATGACAATGCCCTCCTCATCGAACCGGCGGTGAACCTCGTTGATCAGCGCCGAGCGCAGTTCGAAGCTGGCGAGCCGGTCTTTGGCCTGCACGAAGAGCCAGAAGTCAACATTGGACTCGCCGAAGTTGTCGAATCCGAAATAGGCCCCATACTCTTTCACTCCGTAAGGAGTGGTGTCCAACACTTGGTTCATCACGTCAATGGACACCGCTTGCACGAGAGCCAGATTGCTGCTGTAGCTAACGCCGCAGGTAAGGTAGACGTTCACCGGCGGAGTGGGTTGGTAGTAGTTGGTGATTATGTTCTCTGCAAAGCGGGCATTTGGCACCACCACCAAGGTGTTGCTCCAAGTCCGCAAACGGGTGCTGCGCCAGCCCACTTCGAGCACGTAGCCAGCGACACCGCCCTCCATCTCGATATAGTCGCCGGGCGACACCACGCCCTCCGTCATCACGTAGGTCCCGGCGAACAGGTTTGAGAGGGTTGGCTGGATCGCCAAGGCCACCGCCACGCCGCCCAGTCCGAGGCCGGCTATGAGCGGACTGATGGGTATGCCCAGCGTGTTCAACAACAACAGCATGCCCAGGCAGTAGATAAGGCCCACCAGCACGCGACGCAGCATGAGAAGCAGCCGTGGGTCCACGGTGCTGCGTTCCCTCTTCTCCTGCTCCTCAATGGCCCAGTCTATCCCTCGGGAGACCACCCTCCCAAACAGGACAACCAGAAGCATCGCTCCGGAGGCCTGGGCTACAATGTCTATGAATTCCTGAACGGCTGCGGGGAGATCCAGGGTAAGGGTCAGGCTCAGGTACAGGCCAACCACCACGATGCCCGCGTTGATGGGCCAGCGGGCGGCCCGAATCAGGATGCCGTCCAGCTCGGTGGGGGTGTGATTGGTTACGCGCATGGCCAAGGGGAACACAAAAAGGTGCACCGCGGCAGCCACCAGCATGGAGACAAGCACCACCGCGGCGGCGAGGGCCGGATCCACCCAGGGCTGGTCGCCCAATCCGAATTGAGCCAACACAAAGGGCATGGGTTACCGCTCCGATTCAGCTAAACGCGAAGAACGCAGGGGAACACCGGGTTCCTTGAACAATTATACCGAACGAAGTAGTTGAGGCAGAATAGCGTCGGCGGGGCCACTGAGGACTATGTCGCACCAAGGAGAGAGGGGAGTGGATTCGGGGTTGACCTCGATAAGCGTTGCGCCGCTCTCCTTGGCGACGATGGGCAGGCGGGCCGCCGGATTCACCGTGCCCGAGGTGCCCACCAGCAGCATACAGTCGCAGCGCTCCGCCGCTTCACGGCAGGCTTGGAGTACATCGGGCGGGATGGGCTCGCCGAACATCACGGTGTCCAGCTTCAGCACGCCTCCGCACTCTCCACAGGCAGGCGGAAAACCAACAATGTGGAAACCGTCGCGGGGAAAGCGCAGGCTGCACTGGAGACAACGTAAGCGATTGCGGTTGCCGTGGATCTCCAGCAGGGCGCGGCTCCCGGCATCGCCGTGCAGGTTATCAACGTTCTGGGTAATGACGCAGCGCAGGATCCCCCGCCGCTCCAGTTCGGCCAGGGCCAGGTGCCCGGCGTTAGGCGCGGCCCGGTCCACGGCCTGCTTCATCTGGAACACGGGATGCGAGGGGTCCAGCTCGGCGGCGAGACGTGCCTGCCACCAACCCGCCGGATCGCTGGCGAACTCTTGGTACGAGAGCAGCGGGGGCGTGCCATGCTGCGTCCACAGGCCACCCGCGCCGCGGTAGGTGGGGATGCCGCTGCCCGCTGACAATCCCGCCCCCGACAGCGCCACCACTTGGCGGGAGCGGGCGATGACGGCTGCGGCCTCTCGGATGTCGTCGGCCAGTTGGGTCATGGGGCGATTCTAGCACGTCGCTGCCGACGGCGGGCGATTGCGAAATCTTTGAGAATCCGTCATCCGACAGGCTCGGGACCAACGCTCCAGCGTCTTGAATGCCTTTACAATGACCCTGAGCTACTGACGGCAGGCGATTGACTGGCAAACTGCCGCACCGTATCCTTCCCAGACCGCCCATGGCCGCGGTGTTTCATTTGGGCTGAGGAGAAACAATGGCTGCCGTCAACCCCGAAAACCCGAGCTTGGAGACGGCACAGCAGGCGCCGCACATCGCTGTTTCGGATTTCCATGATTTCATGGAGTCGCTGCCAAAGAGTTCGGTCGACCTTATCCTGACCGACCCGCCATATACGATCAGCAAGGAGACCGGGTTCACGTCTGTGGTAAATGGCGTCCAGCGATTTGCCGTTTCCATGGACTTCGGCCATTGGGACCACTGTCAAATAGATTTGATGGACATGGCCCGGGTATTCCATAAGGCCCTGCGCCAAGGCGGTACGGCGATAATTTGGTACGACCTCTGGAAGATCGGAGAGCTGAAGGAGGCGATGGAGCAGGCCGGATTCAAGATGCTTCGCCAAATTATGTGGCAGAAAACCAACCCCGTACCCCTGAACATGAGAGCCACCTACCTCTCCAACTGCCGGGAAATGGCCGTGTCGGGGGTGAAGGGCGGCAAGCCGACCTTCAACAGTAAGTACGATTCCGGGGTTTACGAATTGCCCATTCCCCGACACAACGGCAACCGGCAGCATCCGACACAGAAGCCCGAATCACTCTTTTCCCAACTGGTGCTGAAGCACAGCAACCCCGGCGACCTGATTGTTGACCCGTTCCTGGGGTCCGGCACCACGGCGATGGCGGCAATCAAGAACGACCGCGCATTCGCTGGTTGCGACATTGATGAACAGTATGTCGAAATCTCTCGCGAGAGAGTGATTCGTGGCAGGTGAACCCCGGCGGCCCAAGTTCCAGGAGGGGAGCAAGGCGGCCCTTTTTCTCGACCTTGCTACGCCCGATTCCCTTGGTTTCAGCCGGGCGGTTTCCGTTGCGGAATTCACTGGCAAGTATGCCAAGCTGCTGTTTGGTAACGGCGGCGACTGGATACGCAAAGACGGCCCCTTGGCGAAGCGCTTCAACATTCGCAGGCACCCTGAGGGCACTGGCAGGATTACTCATGTGGAACTTCAGGGTTTCACAAAAGTAGTAATACAAAAGCCAATCCCGGAGAGTATCAGGCAAGCGGTTACAGCGGGCCGCTGCGTCGTGTTGAGCACCGGATCACCCCAATGCGACCACAAGGACGGTAGGCTGGATGATCCTCGATTGAGCGACGCCAGCCAGGTAACTGTTCAGGACTTTCAGCCCCTATCCCGCCCAGCCAACGACGCCAAGCGCCAACACTGCTTGGAATGCAGAACCACCGGCAACCGTTTTGACGCCACACGGCTGGGCTATTCGGTGGGCCAGGTCCGGGGCGACGGAAAGTACAACGGCACCTGCGTTGGCTGCTACTGGCACGACCCACTGTTTTTCAATGGCGAGGTCTCCAAGAGCTACCAGCCGTAGTCCGCATACCTGCCTGCGTTGCGCTACGCAGAGGGTGGAGCGCAATCATTCCTCGAATCCCTCGGCGCCGAGGAGGGGGACGAAACGGCAGGGACCGAGGGCGCTAATGGAAACGCCCTCCCCGGTTTTCAGCACCAGCAGCAGTTCCTGCTCCCCGCGGGGACCGACTGGCAGGATCATCCGGCCGCCCACCCACAACTGCGCCAACAGCGACTGGGGAATTGCAGGGGCGGCGGCGGCAACCAGTATGGCGTCGTAGGGGCCGCGCTCGGGGCATCCCGGCACCGGCCCGGCCAATTCCACCACGACGTTGCGATAATCCAGCTCAAGCAGCGTCGCCTCGGCACGGGCTGCCAACTCCGGCACCCGTTCGACGGTCACCACCATCCCTTCAGGCGCAAGCTGGGCCAGCACCGCTGCCTGGTAGCCTGAGCCGCTCCCGACCTCGAGGATTTTGTCCTTTGCCGACAGGCGCAGGGCAGCAGACATCTCCGCCACCATGGCCGGCTGCGAGATGGTCTGTCCCTCGCCGATGGGCAGAGGTATGTCCGAGTAGGCCATGCTGCGGGAGTCCGGAGGCACAAACCGTTCCCGGGGCACCGCGGCCATGGCCCGCAGCACCTGCGGCGAGCGGATGCGCCGGGCCAGTTGCGCCATAAGCTCAGCCCGTTTCCGCTCCAAATCCTCCATAGCCCGATTTTATCATGTGGGGATTGACCACAGAGTTCACGGAGACCACAGAGAGTAAACAGGATAAGAACAAAATAATTCGGTGTCCTCTGTGGTTTATTCTTGGCGGTTTGACACTGCATTGTACGGAACCTAGAATCGGATGATAGACGGATTATCGGCGGGAGGGTTCATGCACGTCGGACTGGTGATGGAATGCGACTACCGATACGGCGAGACCGAGGAGGCCGCCTTCGATGAGGCCTTTGCCATGGCCGAGGCGGCCGAAATGGGCGGACTTGAAGGCGTGTGGCTGGCGGAGCGGCACTTCGCCGCGCCTCGCAGCCCGCTAGACACCGGCGGGGCCGGCATTCCGTCGGTGGTATCAGCGCCGCTGATCATCTCGACGGCCATCGCCGCCCGCTACGACCGGCTGCGGGTGGGCGTTGCGGTGAACGTGCTGCCCTTGGCTCATCCCATCCGGGTGGCTGAAGAGGTGGCGACCCTCGACCACATCAGCCGCGGCCGGGTCGAGTTTGGCGTGGGGCGCAGCGGGTTCGCACGCGCCTACGAGGGCTACGGCATCTCCTACGCAGAGAGCCGGGAGCGGTTCCAAGAGTGCCTCGACGTGATCCTCGCTGCCTGGACCAACGAGCGGTTCTCCTACGAGGGCAAGCACTATCAGTTCAATGACGTCTGCGTCATACCAAAACCCTTCCAGAAGCCCCATCCACCGTTGCGAATCGCCGCGACGACCAAGGAGACTTTCCCGCAGGTCGGCAGGAATGGGCTCCCCGTGTTTGTAGGGCTGCGCGGAATGGACCGGCCCGGCTTGGCCAGCAGCCTGAACGAGTACCGCACAGCATGGAATGATGCCGGGCACGACAGCGACTCCAGTGTCTTCCTGCGCATCCCGGTCTACGTTGGCGAGACCGACGAGCAGGCTCACGCCGACGCCGAAGAGTCCACCATGCGCTCCTACCGGCGGCTGGCCCAGAACTTCCTGAACAGCGCCTCCGTTGCCGGCGCGACGCCCGACGAGGAGCGCATCGAGCGGGGCCAGCGGCTCTCAGCGATTACCTACGAGGACCTGCTGCACGACCGCTTGGCCTACGGCAGCCCGGACACAGTCACCAAGCTGCTGCGCGAGATATGCGATGAGCTGCAACTGGAGGGGCTGGTGGCCGAGGTGAACGTGGGCGGAGGCATCGCCAGGGACAAGGTGCTGGCATCCGTAAGGCGATTCGCCATTGAGGTCGCCCCCGCCCTGCGCTAGGGCGGAGATTCAACCAACCTGCGGCAGGATGTGGCTGTCGATGGCGAAGGCAAGTCCGTCTTCCTCCACCGACGGGACTGTGAAGCGCACCGCCCGCTGAATTTCCTCCGGTGCGCCCCCCATCGCTATGGGTAGTCCGCAGACCCGGAACATCGGCAGGTCGTTGTAGCTGTCGCCGACGCAGGCCATGTTGACCGGATCCACCCCCAGCATATTGCCCATGCGGGCTATGCCGCTGCCCTTGTCCACTCCCGACAGGGTGAAGTCCACCGCCCAGAGGCCATTGTAGGGCAGCGACGCCAGGATCACGCTCATCCGGGGGTGTGCTTGGAAACGCGTGACCAGCGCATCAGCCCCTTCGCGGGAGAGGTCCAAGGCCGAGATCCGCACGATGTCCCAGTCCGGAATGTCGCTCACCCGGCGGAAGGTGCCCTGAACGTGGGTGGCGACGAAGTTGGCATCCAGCTCGCCAACCAGTTCCAGTACCTCCGACGCCAGCTCGGCACCCAAGTTGGCGCTCCAGATGTGACTGCCCGCGACAGGGTCGAGGATGGCCGCGCCGCCGTCGGAAAGCTGCGGGTTGGTCAGTCCCAGCTGATGAGCGTACTCGAAAACGTCCTGCGGCTCGCGGCCGGTGGCGATGAACACGGGAATACGCGCCGCGAGCCGCCCGACAGCGTCCATCACTCCCGGCGTGATGCGCTCATCCGGCCCGATGATGGTCCCATCCAGATCAAGTGCCGCCGCCCGAATTTGTCCGTTCAATTCAGACTCCATACCAAATGTCCGGCAAACAAATGTAGGGGCGCACTGACGTGCGCCCCTACGCTGCCAACTGGGCTTGCGCGGGTGTCTAGTCGAAGACCAGCGCGGTGTTCTGGCGGCCGGGGCGGCGCATTTCGGCCAAGCCGTCTTCGGCGACCTCGAAGCTGTTGCAGAACAGCTCAATGCCATTGCCGTCCGGGTCATTGATGTAGATGCTCTTGGTCATGCTGTGGTCAACGGTGCGGAGCTGGTCAACTTCGTAGTACTGCTGGAGCTTGTTGTAGTAGTCCTTCAGCTCCTCGTAGTCCTCGACCTGGATGGCCATGTGGTTCAGGCCCAGACCACCGTCGACGACTTCCTGTGCACCTTCCTTGGCCTGGAACAGCGCCAGATCGTGATGGATGCGGCCGCAGGTCAGGAACGTGCCGAAGCCCGGCCGTTCCAAGGCAACCTCAAATCCCAGCACGTCGGTGTAGAACTTGGTGGAGGCATCAACATCTTTGACGTTGATCACCAGATGCCCGATCCTCTTCGGTTTCGCCATTATTTCCTCCGCTATGACTCCCCTCGAGTCACAAATCTAGTAATGCCTAATATACCTTCGCGATAGCCGTTTGCCAATAGCGGCCGATCGGCACTACTCCAGTCGAATGAAGCCTAAACAATCCGATTCAAGTCAATGCTCATGCCTGCCGCTCGCAACTCTCTGGCTAGTGTCAGCTTCCAACCTTCCGATACGTCTAGAGGAATGTAAAGAACGCCACCGAAGTCGGAGGGCATATCCATGTCTCCTTCTAATAGGGCGCACACCTTTTTTCGCCCCAATTTGCCCCAGAAAAAACCCAATTCCAATATCACATTTTGTCTTGGTCTAGGGCGCAGTTTGTCTTGCTCGGAATACAGGCCCCCAACATCGTCCGGTGTGCAAAGAACCACCGCGAAACCTACCCCGGAATGGTCCTCAAATTTCTGGATGATGGTCCGTCCCTCGTTAGGCTGTTCCTGCAATATGACCGCTTCAAGTTCCAAAGATTCCAGGAATCTTGCAACTATGTCCCTCGTTCCGCCGTCCCTGCCGTGGACGACAAAGACCTGATTCGACACCCGTTGCTCAGGAACCTCTTGAGTTCCAGGGACAAGCTGTGGTTGGCTATCATCTGCCCAATATTCCTCGATTTCTTCGAGCATTGATTCAAGGATTGCTTTCGCTTGGATCAATCCACCGCGGTATGGCCCCGAAAAATGGGAATCCTCCATATTACTGAAATATACAACCGGGTCATAACCGATTTCATCGAAATCTCGTTTGTGTTGGGAATCGTTGCCAAAGGTGTTGGCGATTGCTACAGAACTATTTCTCCGCCATTTAATGAAGTCTGCCGACCTAGAACCTAGATCCATCAATTGATCTATCTCTTCCAAAGACCTTCTAATCCATCTCATTGCTTTGGACTTTGTAGGCATCTCCTCCTCCCCTCAAGTCTACTCCTAGAAGTCTGGCCGGAAAGCCCTTGACCAAGTTTCGCACTACGCGATACAGACGTATTCCAGTTATATACGGCATAGTTTCAAACAGTATACGGCATGACAATCACTCCACCGTCGAGATTCGACGCCCAAAAATCGACGATCTCGAGAATGTTGGCTTTCCGGCCAGGTTTCTAGTATTACAACGTCGGTTGGTATCGAAAGGCTGCTGATGTGCGGATTTTGAGGCTGGCAATATGCGGGCACGAGCCTCTGACAACAAAGGCTCCGTAGCTGGAGAAGTAAACCCCCGGCCCGGTTTCGCTCGATACGTCGTTGTAATACTAGGGGCCTAATCTACCCCTCCCGTTCCAGGAACTCCTGCACCCGCTGCATCGCGCCGTCGCGGTTGTAGCCGCGGTAGAGCAGCAGGGCGTTGCGGGTTGGGTCTCCGCCGAAGAATCGCTCGTAGAGCACCTGCCGCCCGCCGAAGGCGCTGCAGGCCACGTCCCATGCCAGCCGGAACAGCCGCACCCGGTCCCTCGCGTTCGACGTGTCGGTGGTCAGGTAGCGCTCGACCTCCGGGCCGATGGGCGCATCGAAGTCGCCCTCCGACGGCAGGGCCATCAGGCTGCTGGACCCCAGGAGCTGCACGATCTCGGCCAGCCTTGGGTAGATGGTAGTGGGGTAGAGCGCTCGACCGACGGTGATCGGCGCCTGCGCCGGGCACATCACGCCCCAGTCGTTGAGTGCGGCGTCGGCCTCGGAGGCCCGCATGCAGGCTTTCAGGTTCTCCAGGTGAATGATGATTTCGGCAATTCTTTCCTGTACGTGGGGCAGTTCTCCAGAACCGAGGGTGTCCACCATCATCTGCGCCAGCCCCAGGATGAACTCGGTCTTGACCACGCAGCGGTTGACCACCTGGTAGCCCGAATGCGTCGTCGACTGGGTTGCCGTGGCGTAGCTGTTGCACATATCCACGTCGCCCAGCAGGAACACCCGATCCCATGGCACCAGCACGTCGTCGAAGAACACGATGGCGTCCATCTCCTCAAAGCGCGCCCCGAGAGGATGGTCGAAGCCGGAGCGCCCGTAGTCGAAGCTCTCGCGGCAGATGAACTTGACCCCCGGCGTGGCGCAGGGGATGGAGAAGAACATTGCCTGCCGCCAAGCATCCGGCCCCAGCAGATGCGTCCGGGTGGGGTAGACGGCAATTTCGTCAGAGATCGGCCCCAGCGTCGCCAGGATGCGGCTGCCCCGTACCACGATACCGGCGTCGGTCTCCCTGACCACCGTCAGCGCGACCTGCTCATCCAGTTGGTCCAGGACGCCGTCGGTGCGGCGCGGCTGCAGGTTGACCAGCGTGTGGGTCAGCGTGACGTCGTTCTCGCGGATGAAGTCGAAGTAGTTGCGGACATTGTCGGCAAACTCAGGACGATTCTGACCAAAATAGTCGGCGGCCCCGGACCAAGCGGCGATGGACACGTTCAGGAAGTCGGGCGTCCGGGCCATCATGCCGCAGCCCACCCATGCCCAGTGGGTCATCATCGCCCGCCGCTTCAGCAGGTCTTCCATAGTACGCGGGACAATGAACGACCGCCCCACCGGCTCCCCGGACGTCGGCGACGCAAACGTCATCTCCTCCCGCAGCACCGGGTCGTGCTGCCGGTCGTACAGCGCAGCAACCGACCGCACCCCGCCCGCCAGCGCGGGATGCGTGGTGACGTCCTTGACGCGCTCGCCGCGCATCCACACCTCCGCGGGATTCTCGCGGAGGTTGGCGATGTATTGGGCGCCGGTCCTCGCTGGCATGGCTGCTCCTTGCAGAGAAGGGGGGTCTACCCGGACTGAAGATTGCGCAACTGTTCCCGCAATTGCCTGGCTTCTTCTTCCGCCGCCTGTCGCGCCGCCGCCTCCGCCTGTAGAGCCTCCTCGCTCTCCCAGTGAGTGCGGAGCCACCGTCCGCCCTCCGGGTCATACAGACGCAATTCCACGCCGGGCTTAACGCAAATGTCCAGCCCCAGCGTCGCGCTGCGTCCCCACAGGACGCCGCCGGAGTCCGTTTCCAGCGGTATCGTTCGGTACTCGCCATCAACCAACCGCTCGCCAACCAGCGCGGGCGTGAAAAACTCGCCAGTCGGGTCGAACCGCCAGTATTCGGACACGCCCATGCCGGCGTATATGTCCCGTTTCTCGCCCATATCCCGGCGCCAGGTGCCATGGGAGGCCATTTCCATCACGAAGTCTGGCGCTTTGCCCTCCCGCCACACCAGCCAGGAATCCCGTGTGTATTTGCCGGAAGCTCCAAACACTGCGAAAACGTCCGGCGCTACCCTGATGGTATTGTCGTTCATACGGTAGTACACCAGCAGGTCACCGGCGATGAAAACGTCGGGCCGGTTGATGAAATAGTTTTCCAGGGTGGAAACGGTATCGGTCAGCGGTATGTACTGCCACTTCGATTCGGCCATCGGCTCGCCGTCCGAGGAAGGGTATTCGATGCTCAGGTCGTCTTCCGCTTCCCCGCCGGGCGGGCGTTTGATGTCTGCCGGGCTACGTTTGGCAACCATAAGCGCCAAGCTCCCGCCGGGCCCCGAAACCGGCCCGGTCTATGAGTGAAAAAGTGGGGCGGAGCCGTCTAGGATTGAGCATATCAACCAGCAGGGGAAAATGCCAGCGCCTGCCGGTCATACAGCGCGGCCGCCGACTTGACGCCGCCCTTCAGAGCAGGATGGGTGGTGACGTCCTTGACGCGCTCGCCGCGAATCCACACCTCCGCGGGATTATCGCGCAGGCTGGCGATGTATTGGGCGCCGGTTCTTGCTGGCATGGCTGGCTCCTTATGGACAGTTAACCGTTGGAGGCGCCGAGATTTTGAGGATAATATATTATGTGCGGTGGCCATTACGATAGCAGGCAACCTTTTGCCTGATACACCTTGAGCTGTTCAGCGGGAGGAACCTTTTGTTCAAAACTAACGAGGTTTTACTAAAGAATCTGATTGATGACGTTGAAAAAGGCAAAATCCAATTGCCAGACTTTCAGCGTGGATGGGTTTGGGACGACGACCGTATTAAAGGGTTGTTGGCCAGTGTTTCACGAGGATTCCCGATGGGGGCAGTGATGACGCTTTCGGCAGGCAGCGAAATTAAATTCCGAACGCGTCCAATCGAAGGCGTTGCTCCGGAGTCAGTTGGCGAAGCCGAAGCCTTTCTGTTAGACGGCCAGCAACGGCTTACATCGCTGTATCAGTCTCTCAGGCATCCGGGGCCAGTAGATACCCAGAATAACCACAAACAGCGAATCAGACGCTGGTACTATGTGGATATGCAAAAGTCTTTGGATCCAGATGCAGAGCGTGAGGACGCTTTTATCAGCGTTCCCGAAAGCCGCAAGGAAACCAGAGATTTCGGACGGCAGATAGTGTGGGATCTGTCTACCTCGGAATTGGAATACCGGCAACACATGATGCCCACCGAAAGCCTGATGAATCCCAGATTGTGGATGAGAGGATATGTCGGGTATTGGCAGAGAGCAGACCCTGACTGGAATGCTTTCGATTTCTTTGGAGAGTTCGAAGACAGAGTGTTGACGGAGTTCAGCGACTATCAGTTGCCAGTAATTAATCTCGAGAAGGATACGCCGAAAGAAGCCGTCTGCACAGTGTTTGAGAAGGTCAATACTGGCGGCGTTACCCTGAGCGTGTTTGAGCTAGTGACGGCCTCATTCGCAGCCGATGTGGAAAACTTCTCGCTGCGGGATGACTGGGCCGGGCGCAGGCAGCGCCTACACAACTATCCTGGAGGGGTGCTGCAAGGAATAGGAGGCGACAGTTTCTTGCAAGCCGTTGCGCTGCTAAAAACACAAGAGGAGCGCAAGTCTGCCATCGCAGGAGGCTCCTCGCCAGGACAAGCCCCGGCCATTGGGTGTAGAAGGCGCGACATTCTGAATCTGAACCTTGATGATTACCTGGGTTGGGCCGACAAAGTTGAAAAGGGATTTATCGAGGGAGCAAAGTTCTTGCGGTCTCAGTATATTTTTGGCCGAAACAACGTACCTTACTTTACCCAACTGGTTCCCTTGGCCGCCCTCTTCGTAGAACTGGGAAATGAGCTTGACCCACACAATGCGAAAGAGAAGCTGGAACAGTGGTTCTGGTCAGGGGTGTTTGGAGAAATTTATGGAGGTACGACTGAAACTCAGTTCGCCCTCGATTTGCCGCAAGTAGCAGCCTATATTCGTGGCGGCTCACGTCCACTCGTGATTGATCAAGCCAATTTCATACCGGAGCGATTGCTAACCCTGCGGACCCGAAACAGTGCGGCATACAAAGGACTTTATGCCCTTCAAATGAAAATGGGAGCAAAAGACTGGCGCACTGGAGTAAATCTATCCCTCGCCACTTACGACAACGAACACATTGACATCCATCACATTTTCCCAAAGAGCTGGTGCGAAAGGAATTCACCGCGCATTCCGGGCTGGTTATATAACTCGGTTGTCAACAAGACACCGATAGACGCTAAAACCAACCAGATTATCGGAGGCAGGGCGCCATCTAGCTATCTTAACAGGCTTCAGCAAGACATCTCGCCTGATTTGCTAGAAAGTGTGCTGAACGCGCATTGGCTGGAGCCGAATAATCTTCGCCAGGACGATTTCGCTAGTTTCTTTGTGGCTCGCGGCGAGTCCATGCTGTCGCTAATCGGCAGTGCAATGGGCCGTGAGCTAGCTAGTGGACAAAATGTTTTTCTTAACGCTCTGAGATCTGCCGGTCTTGTTGTTGCAGCCGCTGAGGGCAGCGGAAGCAACCTAGTGGAAGATGTAGAAGATGAGGACGAGTTCGACGAACTAGGCGATGCCGCCTACGCCGACGAGCAACTGGCCGCAGACGACTAACCCGCCGTACCAAACCGCTTGCCTATGTGCTACATTGCGTTCAACCTGAACCACACCATCAGGAGGACGCGATGAAAGGCCGAGTTGTTGCCTGCAAGGAATACGGCAAGCCCTTCGCCATCGAGGAATACGACGTCCCCGAACCCGCCCCCGGGGCGGTTGTGCTGCGGATGACCCAGGCGGGCATCTGCGGCTCCGACCTGCACGTCTGGCGCGGGGACCAGGTCAACGTGCCGCTGCCGCCCACCGGACGGGCCATGGGCCACGAGGGCACCGGCGTGGTCGAGACTCTGGGCGATGGCGTTACCACCGACTCCGGCGGCGCCCCCATCCAGAAGGGGGACCGCGTGGTGTACGCCGCGGTGTTCCCCTGCTACCACTGCCATCAGTGTCTCAAGGGCAACACCAACTGGTGCATGAACCGCAACTACCCTGCCGCCGGAACCTGGCCCTACTTCACCGGCACCTACGCCGACTTCCTGTACCTGCCGCCGCGCCATCCCTTCTTCCGCGTCCCCGACGAGCTGGACGACGACCTGCTGGGGCCGGTGAACTGCGCCATGGGCACCGTCACCACCGGGCTGATCCGGGCCGGGGCCGGCGAGGGCGACTACGTGGTTATCCAGGGCGCCGGCGGCCTGGGCGTCCACGCCACCGCCATGGCCAAGGAGATGGGCGCCGACCGCGTCATCGTCCTCGACCGTCTGGAGAACCGGCTGGAGCTGGCCGAGGCCTTCGGCGCCGACCACACCGTCAACATCGAGGAGTTCAACACCCCTGAAACCCGCCTCCGCCGCATCAGGGAGCTGACCGACGGACGCGGCGCCGACGTGGTCATGGAGCTTGTCGGCAGCGCCCAGCTGCTGGCCGAGGGCATAGATATGCTCGGCAACGGGGGCACCTTCGTCGAGATCGGCGACATTGTGCGCGGGCGCGAGGTGTCCATCGATCCGTCCAAGCTGCTGCAGGGCAAGAACATCATGGGATCGCTGATGTACAAGCCCGAGCTGCTGCCCCGCCTGCTCAACTTCCTGGTGCGCAACAAGGATCGCCTGCCCTTCGAGCGCATAGTCTCCCACAAGTTCCCTCTCGCCGAAGTCAATGAGGCCTTCCCCCAGTGCGAGTGGGACCAGCGCCAGCCGGAGATCACGAGGGCCATGCTGGTGCCGTAGGCGTTGGCCATCGCTGCGTGAAGGCCTTACATGAATTGGCGATGATACGCAGCTTCAGGGACAAGGATACAGAGCGGTTCTTCCACGGAGGAACCGTTCCTGCTTTCCAGTCATTTGCCCGCCAAGCCCTTCGGCACTTGAACGACCTGAACAAAGCGAGAGAATTAGGAGACTTGTACGCTACGCCAGGACACCGTCTCGAATCGCTTTCCGGCGACCGGCAAGGGCAGTACAGCATCCGAATCAATCGGCAATGGCGCATTTGCTTTCTTTGGCAAAACGGTGCGGCGTATGATGTGGAAATCGTTGATTACCACCCATAGGAGTCTGGCATGAAGATTGACGGAGGTCCTTTCAAGGACGGCATGCCCCCGATACACCCCGGAGAGTCCCTGGCCGACGATCTCAATGAAATGGAGGTTACCCCGCAGGAGTTCGACTCGCTCCTGTCTGTCCCTGTTGGGACCACTGCCGCTGTTCTTGAAGGGAGTCGTGACATAGACGCCGAACTTGCGCTTCGCCTCTCCCATTACTTTGGCACAACAGCCAGGTTTTGGATGGATCTGCAAAGCACCTACGACCTGAAAGTGGCTGAGAAGATGGTGGGACCCAAAATCTTGCGGGAAGTGAAGCCCAAGCCCAAATACCTGCTCCGGGTGCCGGGCGATCCTCTCGTCGACGAGCTATCTATATCGTGAAAGTCGCACGTGCATAGCGGTACGACCTTGATTAAAACGAGCCACCCACCACCGTGTGCTAGAATGCGCATGAAAGCCCCAACAGAGAGGATTGACGCATGAAATTTGGCCTGATGTATGAGATACAGATTCCTGAACCCCATCACCCTGGCATCGAGGCGGAGCGCTACAAGCAGGTGCTGGCCCAGGTGGACTTGGCCGACGAGGTCGGCTTCGAGTACTTCTGGACGGTGGAGCACCACTTCCTGCGGGAGTTCTCTCACTGCTCCGCGCCCGAGGTGCTCTACGGCGCCATCTCCCAGCGCACGAAGCGCATCCGCATCGGCCACGCCGTCGCCCTGCTGCCCTCGCAGTACAACCACCCCGTCCGCGTCGCCGAGCGCGCCGCCGTGCTGGACATCCTCAGCGACGGGCGCGTGGACCTGGGCACCGGGCGCTCCACCACCCTCATCGAGATGGACGGCTTCGAGGTTGACCCGGAGCAGACCAAGGCCCAATGGGCCGAGGCCATCCGCATGATTCCCAAGATGTGGACCGAAGACCCGTTCTCGCATCAGGGCGAGTTCTTCAACATCCCGGAGAGGTCGGTCATCCCCAAGCCAGTGCAGAAGCCGCACCCACCCATGTGGGTCGCCTGCAGCCAGCCCGACAGCTTCCGGCAGGCCGGCGAGCAGGGCTTGGGCGTGCTGTGCTTCAACCTGGGCGGCTATGCTCAGATGGAGGAGCGCGTCGCCGCCTACCGGGAGGCCATCCAACACGCCGATCCCGTCGGCTCCTTCGCCAACGACCAAGTGGCCGCGCTGTGCATCGTCCACTGCGGTGAGGATGGTGAGGAAGCCCGCCGCGTTGCTGGACCCGAGGGCGCCTGGTTCGTGCAGATGGCCGAGAACCTGTACGCTCCCTGGGCCGGGCGCGAGGTGCCCGACAGCTACAAGTTCGCGGTGGACGCCGTCCAGACCGAGCGGGCCGACAAGACCGTCCAAGACCACATTGATTCCGGCGCTTTCGCCATGGGCACGCCCGACGAGGTCATCGAGGTGATGAAGAAGTACCAAGAGGCCGGCGTAGACCAGGTGCTGTGCTTCGTCCAGCCGGGCAACCTGTCCCACACCCGCATCATGGACTCCATCAAGCTGATGGGCAAGCACGTCATCCCCCACTTCAAGTAGGGCCTTGCGAGGAATCGACGGTGACGCATGCAGGGGCGCACGGCTGTGCGCCCCTGCATTTTTGGCATCGACACTGGCGAAGGCGTCAAAAAAGCCCTTGCACCCTTAAAATGGGCAAGGGCTTAGTTACGCCGAGGGAGTTGCTGCCGGAATTAGTCGGAGGAGGGCAGCTTACGGGGTTCCTGCAGCTCCATCTTGGCTTCGCAACACTCTATCTCGCCGTCGCCGCTCTTGGTGCAGAGGACGCTGCTGCCGCAGATTTCGCAGGTGTAGCGTTTTCCCAGTTGATTTGCCATTTCGGACGCCTCTACTTTAGCTGCATCGGCTGGCCGCAGCAGCCAACGCTGCCGTTTCCGCCCTTGGTCACGATGAATTCCGCGTTGCACTGCGCGCAGACGTAGCGCTTGCCGGTCTGGTTAGCCAATTGTCGCGCTCCCCAACAGGAATTTAGATGTCTGTAATTCTACCGGGATGGCAATTGCGTTTCAACTTGTCTGCCGGAGAGAGCTATTGCGGCTTGAAGCGCACGAGGAAGCTGGCCTCACCCAAGGGGATGCCGTCGAACAGGATCGCGGCGGAGTGCTCGCCGGGAGCCTGCACCGGTATGCGAAAGGTCTTTATCCACCGCTGGAACAGGATGCCCTCGTCCCATTGCACCCGCTGAGCCGGGGGTGTCTCCAGACGAACGCCCGGGGTCTTGAGGGTCACAAAAAGATGATGGTCTCCGGGTAGGGCCCCGCCGATGCAGAAGGCCAAGTTCACATCGACCTCGGCCAGCACCGGACCAGCCTCTCCGTCCGGCTCCGGCAGGTCCACCAGGTCGACGATGCCGTTCAGGTTGAGTTCACCTTCTGCGCCTTCCTCGGTGCTTCGGCAGAACAATGCATATTTCAAATAAGGGTCATCGATGGGCGATGTCAACCGGTTCCTCCGCCAGCGATAAATACTCAACACCTGATTCTATCACGGGTTGTGGCCATAACGCAGAGGGCGCTCCTGAATTATAATGGTAGGCCAAGCGAGTGTCAGGAGGACGGATAATGCCTATCAGCAAAGAACAGTTCGAGTCTGGCATGAACACCCAGGGTTACATGGATCAGATCAAAGTGAACAAAGACCCATTCGTAGAAATTTACGATGCGGTGAACATTCCCGCAGACACCTCGGAATGGGTGGCTGGGTTCAGCAGTCCCATCAACCTGGCCGTGTTCACCGCCGACTGGTGCGGCGACGCCGTCAGCACCACCCCGGTGATCCTCAGGCTGGCCGACAGCAGCGCCAAGGTCAACCTGCAGGTGTTCAACCGGGACGACGATGTTCCCTTGGCCGATACTTTCCTGCCCGAGCATCGCGCCGGGACAGTTCCTATCTTCGTGGTGCTCGACGACGATATGAACGAGGTCGCCCGGTTCATCGAGACCGCCAGCGGTCTGGTACCGCAGATTGACGCCATGGACGACGCCATCAATCGTGACACCGAGGCGCTGGAAGAGGCAGCACAGCGCCAGGCCCGCCGAGGCCGGCGCATGGCCCACCGTGTGACCCACGCCCAGTCCTGGGCCGAGGTGATACTGCGGGAGTTCCGCGATGTGGTGGACACCGGCATGGGCTTGTCCTCTTCAGAGCGCCCGGCGGTCGGTGGCACCAAGTGGCCCCCGGAGGACTAGCCCAGCAATGCCGTGGGGCTGAATCAGCATCAGGAGATCGGGGTGGATCGGCTGGGCCGATTCGCCTCCTGATCTTCCCGGGGAAGGGGCTTCACCCGCTGATGTCCACCACCTGCGCTCCGGCTGCGTTGGCGAACATATCGGCAGTGGGCGGGTGGCAGGTGAAGACCAACACCTGGTTCGTCTTGGACAACTCGGCGAAGGCCTCGGCGGCCAGGCGGGCGCGACCCGGATCGAAATTGACCAGCGCCTCGTCGACGACCACCGGCAGCCGCTCGGCGTGTTCGCCAAATTCGCGGATCAGGCCGAAACGCAGGGCTAGGTACAGCTGCTCCCGGGTGCCGCGGCTCAGTTCGTGGGGCTGCTTTCTGGCTCCGGTGCTGTCTATGACCGTTATCGTTTGCTCTCCGACGGGGGCAAAAAGACGGTTGTAACGCTGGCCGGTTACCTTGGAAAAGAACTCTTGGGCGTGTTGGACGACACTGGGCTGCCGCTCCTGCTCGAACTTCTGCCGCGTCCTTCCCAACAGCGCCTCGGCGATGGTCAGTCGCGACCACTCGCGGGCGCGCTCCTGCAGTTGCTCCACCAGCGTATTGCGGCGGATGCGAAGGGCCGACGATTCCTCCTCGCTGGTCAGTTGCAGCAGTTCGGCGTCAATGCCGCCCCGTTCCTCCCTGAGCGCGTTGCGTTTGCTATCGGTTTCAGCGCGGTATTCCGTCATCCGGGTCGATTCGTCTCTGATCAGGTCCGGATCTGCGTTCGCCAACTCCTTGCAAAGGGCATCGAACCTGTCGCCCGGGCCACTGAGCCGCTCCAGGCTACGACGATGCTCGTCCCGTTGCCGCTCCAGCGCTGCCCGTTCCTCCTGCTGGCGCGCTCGCCGACGGAATTCCTCGGTGTCCTCGGCGTCTCCGGCGGCCAGCAGCGCGGCCAGTTCCTCCTCAGCAGTCGCCAAGCGCCGGTTCCTGATGTTCAGCAATTGCCGCTGCTCCTCCGCCTGCTCCCTGCCCCTTTCCCGGTCGTAGTAGGCCGTCTGAGCAGCGTCGAGCCGTTTGATGAGATCGTCTGCAACTGACGCCAGTTGCCTGGTATCGTCGGAATCCAGGGGAGGGCCGTGCCGCTGTGCCAAGGGTTCGACCTGTTGCTGGAACTCCTGGATGTCGTTCCCGATGGCAGACACACGCTGCCTGTTCTCGCGCACCTGCTCCTGCTTTACCCGGGCCGAATCCACCCTCCCTATGAACTCCACCACGGTGTCAGGGGTGAAGGTCTCAGGGAGGCCGTGTTCTCTCAGCCAGACCTGCCACTCCCTGAGCGCCCGGCTGGCGGCGCCTTTGAATCCCTCTAGGGGTTCGGAGTCCGACTTTATGCGTTGTTCCTGTGCCCGGACCCGCCGCTGGGCCTCGTCCACCCGGGCTCTTGCCTCAACCCACGCCGACAGCCCTGCCTGCGCCGCATCCAAGTGGGCCTCGGCGCCGTCCAGCGCGTCGGCGGTTGGCTCCTCGCCAATGGCCAAGGTTTGGATGGCCTCGGCGAGAGCCCGTTGCGCCGCATCCGCCGATCTGCCTGCTTCGTCCGACTGTCGGGCCAAGGCCCCAGCCAGCGGATTCTCAACACGGGCGGCGGGCCGCCTGCTGAAAAACAGGTATGCTGCAACGGCCAGCAGCGCCAGCCCTCCAATGATTCCAAGCAGCAGCCCTGAGCTGCCCAGCAAGATGCCCGCTACCATCAGGGCTATGCCCGCCGCAACCAACAGGGCCGGCCAAATCGGGGAGCTGTTGGGCGGATTGTCCGCGGGCTCCTGGCTTGCGTTCAGGGAAACCAACTGGCCGCTGAGATTTTCGTGGTTCTGCCGGGCGCGTTCGTATTCGCCGAGGCGAGCCCGGGCGGCGCGAAGGGCGCTGCGCCTCGTGTCCAGGGCATCCTTGTTGATCGGGGGTCGCGGCGGCAATTGTTCCTCCGCCTCCACCGCCGCCGCTTGGTATTCCGCAAGGGCTCGCTGTTCCTGCTCCAAGCGCTGTTCCGCTTTATGCACGAGGTCCTGGCTGCCGGCAAGACTCTCCTTTCCCTGCTCAACCTCCTGCCGGAACGTCATGGACGTGTCGAAAGCCTGAAGTTTGTCCTCGTCCCAGTCCGGTCCCAGATCCCGCAGCCGGTCGGTCAGCTCGGATTCCAAGGAGCCCAGCTCCGCCCTTCGTTCCGGGAGGTCTTTGACCGAGTCGTCAAAGCTGCCGCGTCCGCGGCGGATGGTCTCAATCCTGTCTTGGTCAAACAGCATATCCCCGTCGTCGATGACGGCAGACGCAGCCTCCTCGGTGCGGCGAACCTGCTCGGACGCCTCGTCCCGGTCCTCACGCGACTGACGAATCCGCACTTCCAGACCATCCAATCGCGGAATGGGGTTGTCGGGGAAGTCCACATACCGGGGCATATCCCGCAGCCGTGATTCGGAGTCTGAAAGCGAAACCCAGTCGTCCCAGCCGTTGAGCAGGCGCTCGAAGCGGGCCTGTTTTGCTACCATCCCGGTAAGTGCGCCTTCGGATTCCTCCAGCTCGGAGTCAATTTCGGACTTGCGGGAGGTGAGCTTGCCGTAACGCCCGGCATTGCCTTCGACAATTTGGAGCTGCGTGTCGAGGCCCTTCAATTCGTTCAGCAGCTGGGGAACTTTCTGGTTGTTGCCTCTGGGCAGATAAATCCGGCCCTTCTGGTCCCCCAGCGATTTGATGAGGTCGGGCAGTCCCGGAGCGCCCTGACCGGCGCTGTAGATAGTTCCGCTGGAATCATTGAGCGTGGAGGCCGCTTGGAGCTCGTCGAGGCTGAAAGCGAACACGTTTCGAAACAGGTCCAAGGTGGCGTTGCCAGTGAGCCGCTGCAACAAGACATCTGCGCTGGATACCGGCCCGTTGTGGCTGGAGATGTTCAGGCCGCCCTGCGCTCCGGCGTATCGCTCTACGCTATAGGCGGTCCCTGCGCCGTCTGAAACCGAAATCCTTCCACCGTGCCGCCCTCCGTACAGCGGCGGGTAATGGCTGTTGAATCTGGGCGGAAAACCGAACAGGATGGCCCGGATGAAGGCCAGCAGGGTGCTTTTGCCCGCTTCGTTGGGGCCGTAGAAGACCGTGACCGGCCCCGGAACCGGGCCGATGTTCCGCTGGTGGAAATGACCGAATCCATCGAGATAGAGTTCCTCTATCCTCACGGCTCGTCCTCCTCGCCCACCAGCGAGGCCAGGCATTCGTCCTCGGCGGCGGCCAGCAGTTCCCTGAGTTCCTCGTCCGACGGCAGGTGGCCCTTGAGATACTGACCAGCATTGGAATTGACGTAGAGCGCCCGCAGCGACTCCCTGAATTCCGTCAAGGTATCCGGGTCGTCACGCAGCGTGGCGCTCAGCCGGGCCAGATCTCCCGCGAAATCCTCCCGCTGCACCACCTGCTCCCGATTGACGGGGGAGGCAGTATCCAACTGGAGCCGTTCGCACCACATCCAAGGCCGGGCGTTGGCGTATTGGTCGTTGAGGCGCTCCAGCAGCTCCTCCGTGGTTCCGGCGCGTCGCAGCCAACTGTGGAGCGGCCCCCGTCCGGTCAGCGTTAGCCGGAACACCACGGCACGGCCCCCGGCGGACTCGGCACTGGCGGCGACAGTGCGGTCCACTGCATCGAACAGTTCCTGTTCGGTTTCCAGACCGGCGATGCCAACCTCGAGCGCCTGCCATCGCACCACGTCCACCGGGCGAAAATCCAAGCGGACCGCGCCGAAGTCGTCCACGTCCACCAGATAGACGCCTCGTTCGCCCGTTTCTAGGGGATGGCGGCCCTGCGAATTGCCAGGGTATACCACCGTGGGCCGTTCCTGGCGCAGCACCTGCCGGGTGTGGACGTGACCCAACGCCCAGTAGTCGATGGGAGAGTCGGCCAAGTCCGCCACCGTGCACGGGGAGTAGTTGTCGTGACTGGTGTTGCCGCCAACGTTGGCGTGGAGCAGGCCAATCTTGAAACCGGAAGATTCCGGTATGCGAAAATGCAACGACAGGTTTTCGGTAACAACCTGCTGCGGGTAGCTGACGCCGTAGACCGTGGCCCGCTGAGGGTCGTCGGGGAACACCGGCTCGCCAGTCACCTCCGGGCCGAAGCGGACGCAACCGTCCGGGAGGGCCAGCCGCGCCTCCCACCCGTCCAGCGGGTCATGGTTGCCGTGGCAGACGAAGGAACGAATGCCGGCATCGCCTAGCCGCTTCAGGCCATCGACGAACCTCAACTGCGCCCGCAGGCTGCGGTCTGCGCCGTCGTAGATGTCCCCGGCCACCAGCAGGGCGTCCACCCGCTCCCGGAGGCACAGATCGATGATGTTTTCGTAGGCGTCGAAGGTAGCGCGGCGCAGCGTCTCGGCAACATAGTCTGGCGCCTCGTTCCGAATGCCACGAAACGGGCTGTCCAGATGCAGATCAGCAGCGTGGACAAACCTCAGCTGCGCCATGGCCACCCCCATCCTGGTCCTCCCCCTGAGGAGGAGGCGATTGTATCAACCGCTACGGGTCGTCGTCACGCCATTCGAAGCTCAGGTTGGTGTAGCGCACGAAGACGCCTCCACCTGGCGCACCCATGGGGCCGTTTGCGGCCAGGATGGCGATGGTGTGCTGGTCGCCGGCGTTGGGGTTGCTGGCTACCTCGACCCGCTGCGGGCGGTTGAAGCCCTCAACGGTCCCCCGCTCCCGGTTGCACTCGCCATTGATCCAGATTTCGCCGTAGTCGTCGACGCAGGTCTCGAACATCATCCTGGTGCGGCTGGGGTCGCGCCCGCCCACCGATTCAGGGACAGTGATCTTGATGCGATACCAGACGAAGGAGAAACCGGTGACGTAGGCGTCCCCGAACTTGGCCCACGCGCTGGTGTCCGGGCATACTGCCCAGGATGAGTCGTCGTAATCAGGCAACCGGGCCGGGCTGCCCTCCGACCGGTTGGTCAGGCCGTAGTTGGCTTCGCCGGGGACGTATCCTTCGGCATATTTCCACTGGTCCTTGATGGCTGCCTGCCCGTCGGCGCTGTTTATGTCTATGGGGAATCGCGGCATATATCCTCCTGCTGTCGTAGGGTGCCACGGCGTCCGTGAAGAAAGTATCTCTGTAGTTGTTGATCGAAACGACTGATTGCCTCTCCCTCCGGGGAGGGTCAGCGTGGTGGTTCGCGCCGCAACACTACACCCCGGTAATCTTGATGCCCGAATGAGTTCTGTAGATGCGGTTGATGTTTACCAGCAGCGGCGTGATCTGTTCGACGTACTTGGCGTTGGCCAGCGCGCCGCCATCGACGCCTCGCAGACTGGGGATCTTGTCGGCCAGCCCCATGACCAGTTTCTTTGCGTCGGCGTGGTCGGAGCAGACCACCACGTCGCCCACCATATCCACCTGGGGGTCCTGCAGTTCCTCGGCGCTGGCGTTCTGGAAGGCTGCGACGACCTGGGCGCCGGGCAGTATCTCCTGGGCCTCTTGAGCGGCGGACCCGGCCTCCACCTCGACGGCCCGCGCTCCCTTGCCGCGCTCGAAGGCCATGGGAGCGATGACGCTGACCACGATCTTGCCATCCAGCGAGCCGGCCAGCTCTTCCAGCACCGGGCGCTGCCCCTCGTAGGGAAAGGCAAGGAACACCACGTTGCCCGCGGCGGCGGCCCCGGCATTGTCGGTCCCGGCGATGCTGGCCCCCGGAGCGCCCTCGGCCAGCTCGTCCGCGGCGGCCGCGCCCCGCTCCGTGCTGCGGGAGCCGATGGTCACCGCCTCCCCGGCCATGGCCAACCGAAGCGCCAGTCCTTTGCCCTCCGGCCCGGTTCCCCCCAAGATCGCAAGCATCGCTCCTCCTGTAATACCGCATCCCGCAAGTGTCGAGGATACTATACAACACACTACGCATCCATCTGCAACGCCGAAATGGCATTGGCCGCTCTCAAATGCGCTGTGCTGCGCACAAAATCCTGGTTGCCCTGAATGGGTCTCGTGGATGTCCTTGGAAGGGCTCTACACGTAGTCCCTACGGCGAGTTGGCATATTGCCTGAGAGCATTTTGATGACACATGTTCATTGCCAAGCCCCATGGCTCCCTCCTAACATGGTACGCACACAACTTTTCTACCTCGTGGGTCCAATGATTGCCCGGCCTCACGACGGAATTCGGGGACATGACTGGGAATGAGCGGGAAATGAAAAATTTCAAGTGCGGCGTAGCAAGTTTGTGTTTGCCAGCGCCGCCTTGTGTTGCCGTTACGCCTCGGTGATAATGATTCAGCCTTTTGAGACTGGCAGTCTCATCCCAACCACTCCCGGAGGTATCCTGCCGATGGTTGACCTCAGACGGGCGGCCGCGATTGTGGGCGTCCACGAACACGTGACCCGCTACGCTCCAGATAAGAGCGAGCTTCAGATTCAGGGCGAGAGCATCATCAAGGCGCTGGAGGACGCCGGTCTGTCCAAGAACGACGTCGACGGCCTGTTCACCGCGTCCATGTCGGTGCGCAGCAGCGGCCTGAACCTGGCCGACTACCTGAACATGTATCCCAAGCACGTCGACAACACGACGGTGGGCGGCGGCTCCTTCGAATTCCACTTGGCCCACGCCCTCAACGCCATTCACGCCGGGCGTATCAACTGCGCCGTTATCACCTACAGCACCCTGGCCCGCTCCGGCGGCGTGTCGGTGGGCACCGGCGGCGTGGGCCGGTTCGGCCACCCCCGCCTCGACCCGTCGCCCGACAGCTTCGAGGAACTGTACGGCCTCACCACCGTGGGCCTCTACGCCATGATCGCCCAGAGGCACATGCACCAGTTCGGCACCACGCCGGAGCAGTTGGCCGAGATCGCCGTGGCCGTGCGGCATCACGCCTCCATGAACCCCGACGCCCTGTTCCGCGACGAGATAACCGTGGACGACGTCATTCGCTCGCGGGTGATTTCGTCGCCGCTGCACCTGATGGACTGCTGCGTCATCACCGACGGCGGCGGCGCGGTGGTCGTTGCCTCCCCCGAGGTGGCCCGCAGCTGCCGCCAAACGCCCGTATGGGTGCTGGGCACCGGCGAGGCGGTGGCGCACCAGGGCGCGGGCAAGCGCGACCTCATCTACATCGCCGCCAAGCAGAGCCACGAGCCGGCCTTTGCCGGGTCAGGCGTCACCCACGACGACATCGACATGGCCATGATCTACGACTCTTTCACCATCACCGTGCTGGAGACGCTGGAGGACCTTGGCTTCTGCGAGAAGGGCGAGGGCGGCCAGTTCGTAAGCGGCGGGACGCTCAAGATCGGCGGGAAGCTGCCGATCAACACCGACGGCGGCGGTCTGTCGTCCAATCATCCGGGGATGCGCGGCATCTTCCTGCTGATGGAGGCGACACGTCAGCTCCGGCACCAGTTCGAGGGCACCCCGCGACAGGTGCCCGACTGCAAGATCGCGCTGTGCCACGGCACCGGCGGCGCGCTGGGTTCCCGCCACAGCGGCGGCACCGTAATCCTGGGGAGAGACTAAGGAGGGGCCGTCATGCCCGAATGGAACAAGCCGCTGCCGACCGTGGTCGGCGAGACCCGCGCCTATTGGGACGCCTGCCGCCGTGGCCAACTGCTGATCCAGCGTTGCGACAAGTGCAACGAGTACCAGTTCTATCCCCGGGGCATCTGCTCTCACTGCTGGTCGGAGAACCCGGCGTGGGTGCAGGCCAGCGGCAAGGGGACGGTGTGGACCTACACCGTCACCTACCAGAACCGCACCACCGGCTTCGACCAAGGCCCCTACGTGCTGGCGCTGGTGGAACTGGAAGAGGGCGTGCGAATGTTCACCAACATAGTGGGCTGCAACCCCAACGAGGTGAGCATCGGAATGCAGGTGGAAGTGACTTTCGAGCGCGCCACCGACCAGATCAGCGTGCCTTACTTCAAGCCAGCGGGGTAGCTGGGGTAGGACGCAGCTAATTGAGCGTCTTGAGAAGGCTTTTGACATTCGGCTGGGCAATTAAACGCGGATGGGATTGCCATCTCTTTATCTTCTTGCCGGTTATTGCCTTTGTCCTAAACCAATACCAACGTGGGATGTGCATTGCGGGGGTATCTAAGACGGCCGAGAGGGCTCCACGGCACCTCATATCACCTTTAGGTCCCAAGTGAGTGGCCACCCACATTGCGGCCTAGCGATATGTACATTTCACCTTGGCTTTAGTTTAGCCTATTTATTTTTCTTCCTGACAACTAGCTGCGCTCCGTCCCCTCATCAAACCGCAGATCGTCGCAGCGCTCTTGGTCTGCCTCCGCCAGTTCCGGCTGGTCGTTGAACAGGTAGACCAGCGAGCGTTGCCCGTAGTAGATACCGTTGCGGGGAGCCAGTTCGATAGCTCGGGTCAAATCGGCGATGGACTTTTCGTAGTCTCCAACCTCGTACCACGAGCAGCCCCGGTTGTACCAGGCCTCGGCTAGATCCGGGTCAAGCTCGATGGCCGTCGAGAAATCCTCGATGGCGCGGTGGTACACCCCGTTGCGCCCATAACGGCTGCCCCGGTCCAGGAACCCCGCCGCGTCCGTCGGCTCCTCTGCATGTCTGCGCTGAAAGACCATCGTGCTCCACTGTAGTTGAAACTGGGATTGCTCACCGTGAAATGCTCGGTAAGTCTCTTGCGATAGGGTAATATGGACGAATGAGGCAATCAACCCGTTATCGTATGTACGTGGACGAATCCGGCGACGACGTAATGGACCAGTCCAAGTGGAGCAGCCCGGACGCCCGCTACCTCGGCCTGACTGGGGTCGTGATCGCCAGCGAAGCCTACCGCACCCGGATTCACACGGAGTTCGAGGCCCTCAAGCAGGAGTTCTTCCCCCACGACCCGGATGACCCGGTGATTTTGGTACGAAGCGAAATTGTGAAGAAATGGAATATCTTCCGGACTTTGCAAGACCCGGAGATTGCTGCTCACTGGGAGGAAAGGATCATCCGGTTTCTCGACTTGCATGTGGACCAAGTCATCACGGTAGTCCTCGACAAAGGAGCATTCCCGCCCACTGGCCAACCACTCGGTGTACAGTCCTACGGCTACTGTATGGAGGCACTGACCGGCATTTATGATCAATGGCTTAGTCGGGTTGGAGGGACCGGCGATGTAATGGCCGAATCAAGAGGGAAGAAAGAAGACCGGCAACTCAAGAAGGATTTCCACAAATTTATGACTGGGGAAGGCACAGCGCAAGACTCATCCCGATCAGTCAGCAGCAACCAGATCAAGCTGAATCGGAAATCCGATAACATCACTGGCCTCCAGCTTGCCGACTTGCTGGCGTACCCGTCCAAGAGGGGAATTTTGCTAGACAATGGTCGCATTTTGGACAATCCGCCCAGCTCGGCAACCCTCCGTTTCATCAATGCGGTTCGGCCCAAGACCAATCCGCCCAACTCGCTATTGCCGTAAATAGCCCAAACAAAAAAGGAGGCCTTCGCCTCCTCTCTTGCGCCAGTCCTGTCGACTAGCCCCCTCCAGCAACCTGGATTGATTACTATTATGCCAAGGGGATATATACAAATCAAGCCCTCAGCTAAAGAGTACCTCTGGTCCCTAACCTCCCGCCCTACATCACCGAGCGGACCAGGCCGCCGTCCACTAGGATCGTTGTGCCGGTGATGTAGGTGGAGCGGTCGGAGGCTAGGAAGGCCACCAGGTTGGCAAGCTCTACGGGTTCGCCAACGCGGCCGAGGGCGGTGTCCGCCGCCCGCAGGGCCAACGCCTCGTCGACGGTGATGCCCAACTCGTTGGCCCGGGATGTTACGTTGGAGAGCATCCGCTCGCTGAGTATGGAGCCGGGGCAGACGTTGTTGACCAGGATGCCGTCGCGGCCCACCTCGTCGGCCAGGCTCTTGGCATAGGCCACCACGCCCATGCGCGTGGCCCCCGACAATGCGAGGTTTGGTATAGGATTGTAGACCGTGCTGGCGAGGATGTTGATGATGCGCCCGCCGCCGCGCTGCTGCAGGTGAGGAATCCCCTCACGACACATCCGCCCGAAGAAGATGAGCGACCGCTGCACCGCCGTCTCCCACTGCTCCTCGGTGGCGGTGGCAGAGCGGGCCAGGGGCGGGCCGCCGGAGTTGTTGACCAGCACGTCGATACCACCGAACTGCTCCAGCGCCGCCGAAATCAGACCGGTGATGCTTTCCAGCCTGTCCAGGTCGGCGGGATAGGCCAACACCTCGCCGCCGGTGGATTCCCTGATCTCATCTGCAGCCTGCTCCAGGTCGGCCGCGGTGCGGCTGCAAATGACGACCTTCGCGCCCTCCTCGGCCAGCACCTGCGCGCAGGCCCGCCCCAGCCCCTTGCTGGCTCCGCCGATGATTGCAACCTTGTCCTTCAAGCCCAAATCCATTGCAATGTCCTCATACCGCCCCGCTCGCGGGGGCAGTTTTGTGTCTGAACGTGGCCGATTATAACAGCCAGCCCCACCAGTCGGCACCCGCCGGTTGACCACCCGCCGGGGCTGCTCTACTCTTGCCCCATGCCGCCGGGAATAACGGCCTCACGAATAGGCGGTGTGGTTGGAGAACTGATCGTGCAGCCCATTGACGATGCCGAAATCCTCGAAATCGAGCTCCACGCCGTTCAGTTGGCCCGCGGCGCGGGAGAAATACTGGCAGGCCACTTCGGACGCCACATCGAGGTCGAGTTCAAGGACGATAAGCAGCGCGACCCGGTGACCGCCGCCGACAAGACGACGCAGGCATACCTCGCCGCCGAGATCTCCCGCCGCTTCCCCGATCACGGAATCCTGGGCGAGGAGGCCACCGAGGAAGAGAAGCAGTCCGAGGAGCCGGCCCGCGATACGCTCTGGGTGCTGGACCCCCTCGACGGCACCACCAACTTCCTTAACGGCCTGCCAGTCTTTGCTTCATCCATCGGCGTGATACACCGGGGTTTCCCGGTCGCTGCCGCTCTGTTCATTCCTTGGCCCGCTGACGGGGGTGGCTTTGTGCTTCACTGCCGCAGGGGTGGAGGCTGCTTCGCCGACGATGAGCCAGTGAAGGTACTGGAAACGGAACAGCCCATCCCCAACCGGCTGATTGGCCTCCCCGGCTACTTCGCCGTCGCCAACCGCTTCACCGGCGGCTTGGCAGACAAGGCCGGCGAACTGCGCACCACCGGCAGCATAGCCTACGAGTTGGCTATGACGGCCCGCGGGGTGATGCAGTACGGCATCTTCGGCGCGCCCCGGATGTGGGATATGGCTGGCGGGGCGCTGGCAGTCCAAGAGGCAGGCGGCACGGTGATGACTCGCTTCCGCGGCGAACGCCAATGGCACCCGATCGAGAGTTTCGTCCCCTCATGGGACGAGAAGACGCCCACCATGAAGGAGCTCCGCGCTTGGGTCGCCCCCCTAGTGGCCGGTAACAACCACCTCGCGCCGTTGATCGCCAACAACGTCCGCCGCCGATTCAGCCTGAAGGCCAAGCTAAGGCCGCTGGCTAGGGCGTTTCGTAAGAAGAGCGGGCAGGCCCGGAAGTGATCGGGTGCGCTATCCGAGAGCTACGCTAATCGGGAACCAGCGGCTGGAAGTCCGGCCCGGACATTGGTTCGTGGCTGCCCAGGTTGCCGGACATCTCAATCAGGACACGCTGCTCGGACGGAACTGGCATCGGGTTCACTTGGACAACCCGCGCCCTGCAGGAACCCTGAGACCCGGCCAACGCCACGGCCAAGTCGTGTGCCAGGTAGCGCGGCGCCCAGCCGATCATGTGGTAATCGGTGGTCTGAATCTGCACCGCCTTTTCGCCCAACGGATTGGTGAGTTCCAAAGCCAGGTATATGTCCTCGTCTGCGGTCAAGCTGTCCAGCCGCTCTTGCGCCGATTGGCTGACGTGCCTCCCGCCGTGGAGGAAGAATCGGCAGGTGAAGCCGCCATCCTCTTTCTTTACAATCTGGGGAAATACTTCGTACGAGTCGGTCACGCGGTGGCCACCGCTTACCGCCAGCATATCTACCGGATCCGTATCCTCAGCGAGGGCTAGAGAATTCAGATAGCCCTTAAAATCTGGGCGGCTAGGTCGCATTACCCGGTTACTGAACGTCGAAAATAGCCTGGTCGACTTGTAATCTTTATCCATCTTGGGAAAAGCTACTAGCAACGGGAATCTGACTTCTTGTTCAGCTCGTTTGGCTCCCCCCACATAGCGGAACCTGTATTGTTTTCCTGCGACATCAGCATCTAGCCTGCCGATAGGGTACCATTGTCGGCTGACCCCTTTGTCCTGCCAAGCGATAAATAGAGTTTTCTGACTCATTTCAAATTGCATCCCTCAGCTGTTTGCAACTGTATGTCATTAATGCAATAGCGAATGACTTCGCGGATGGTGCCATCCATTCTTCCGGTACTGCATTTACAATATCCCGCAAATGAGAATCACTTAAACTATCTAGTTTTGCTTTGGCAGTGTGAAATACCTCAGGATAACGGGGCGTTGCCAAACGAATCAACTCCAGTGGACTTGGACCGCGCCTATCGGTCTGTTGCCAGTAGATTTGTCCGCGCCCTCTTTCCGCGTATCGACCTACGCCGTGTTCGGCCAAAACTCGCTTTCTGTCCTCTCCACGAAACTCATGGCCTAAAGATGAACCGTGGTCGTAGGATGGAGCCAGAGACTCCACACGGCGGGAGGCGCCTTGGTTTTGTAATATGCCCCAGTTCTCGGAATGCCGGTCGGTGTTTCCAACCATAGCGTCCAATACCAGGTACTCTGCGAACCGACGTTTGACTTCCAACCGGTCAGCGTTTGACTGGAAAGTTCCATCCAGGGCCAGCCAGACATTTTCTATCGTGTGATCCAATAAATGAAAATTCAGATTCACGGCATCCTAGTATTACAACGACAGTTCACGGAGGGATGTTCCGCGCCGCCCTCCGGGCGGCGCGGCGTTTGGCGTGAGAGCGGCTGGCCCGATGGTTGCGTAACTGCTCCGCCTCCAGCAACCGCAGCAACTCCTCAGCACCCAACCGCTCCCGGGGCATCATCTCGCGCACCACACGGTACACCTGCGGCCTGCTGACCCGGGGCATCTTTTTCCCCCCAAGCCTGTTGCAGGCTCAACAGGAAGGCCCCCGCCACCAGGCACAGCGCAATGTGATGATGCCAGCCCGCCCAGGTGCGGGTCTCGTACTCGTCCAGCCCCACGTCGCTCTTCTCCGTCTCGAACTCCGTCTCGATGCGCCACCTGGAACCGCCCACGTAGGCCAGCGTCTCCAGAGGAGTGTCCCCGGGAGCGTTGGACAGGTAGTAGCGGGGCTCGCTGCCGTCCAGGTTCCGGCGCCAGATGGCCCAGTGGATTTCGCCAGGCCTCCGCCGGCTGGTTGGCCGCACCCTTTGGGCACTGAACATATAAGTCCGTGGCCCCTGGGAACCCTGGGCCACCGTTATCTCCCGCCAGGCATCCTCCGGCAATTCAGCACCGCGCTCCGCCAGGGTGCGCCGCTGCCCGCTCCGCAGCCTGGGCTTGCGGGGACGCCCGAATCCCTGGTATGCCGGGCTGGTCCACTCGGGATCCACCGGCCAAAAAGTGAAGTTCCCCGGAACGTCCAGGACGTAACGCAGCCCCAAGGCCGCCAAGCCGTCCCGGAAGGACGGCGACATCCCGAAGGCGTCGTCCCCGGCCACCCATCCCGCCCTCAGATGGCCCCGCGCCAAGGCCCGCTGCAGCAGTTCCAGGGCCAACTCCGTCTTCGACCGGTACCGGCGCTTATCCTCCGGAACCCCAGCCGCCGCACAGCGGGCATCGTCCGATGTCCAACTCTCCGGCAGGTAGAGCCCCTGGTCCACCAGCGCCCGGCCCAAGGGACTGACATACGCCAAGAACATCCCTGCCTGGCAGTTGGCCACCTTGCCCAACCTGCCACAGTACTGCCGGGCCACCCCCGCCGACTTCAGCCCCTGCTTGGGGAAGTCGCTGCCGTCCAGCACCCACACCGCCTCAGAATGTCCCAGCCGGGGCGCCAGATACTCCTGGAGGCGTCCCATCACCGCGTCGTCATCCCAGGGGGCGGCGGTGAGGAAGCGCTGCATGGCCCGGGCCGGGACCCCCACTGATTCGGAGAGATTCTCGGCGTTGCACCGGTCCTGAGACTGCACCAGGAGGGCCCGGAGATAGTTCCGGCTGTGGTCCCGCGACTCCCTGCGCCCGAACAGCGGAGCGAAGAAGGAATGAAACTCGCCAAAGGCCTCGTACACCCGCTCAAATGCCGCCGCATCCATCTCCCAACCCCACCTTCCAAGCCTCCCTCAGCTAGCTGGTCACTTTATCACACCAACTGTCGTTGTAATACTAGTAGCCCAACTGCTTTGAAATGATGACACGAAAAGTATGCGCCTTGGCGGAGATCACCATTGCCCAAGTTTCGCCGGTGCTCACACCACTATCGGCTACTCATCATTTCAAAGATTTCGTACTACTAGAAGCCAACAGTGCTTTCCATGACTTCGTTGCCATGAACTAAATCGTAATAATCCGGTACGATGTTTTCAGTTATTGAGCCACGTTCTCCCTGATGTTCAGCCAACTCCACCCTTGCGCGTGGAATGCCCAAAAGCCCCGCCACCTCTGCGGCTATCTTTTCTGCCCAATGCTCTCCCCTGCCTGGTCGCGGATGCTTGAACAGCCAGTATGATTCGCCCTCTTCTTCCCGGGCATACCAGAATTTCGGCTTGCTGCCCATCCCCTCTGTTCTCGGCGTCAGCTCCGGCGGTACCTCAACCACAGGATAGTACTCAAACACGAAGCAGATACTTCCAAGCTAGATATAGCCTGACGGTGCCGGTCACCGCCCCAGGACGTTGACCGGCACCAGCGTTTCCGCAAGGGGATCAATTCCCAGCCCCAGAATCTCTAGCGTGGTCGCCCCCACCAGCGGCATTGTGTCGTCAGGGGCAAACATCACCGGGACGGTTTTCTCTCGCCCCTCGATTCGCATACGAGTTTCGCCCAGCGGGTATTCGACGATCCGGTTGCCGGCCAATTCGAAGCTACGGGTTGTCTCGCGCTCTATTCCAAGCTCGTCCAGTAAGCTTTCCGGCAATGACGAATAACTGGAGCCGGTATCCATCAGGGCGTCTATATTGGCGTAACGCTCGCGGAAGCGGTCAGCTACTTGGATTGCAACGTAAAATGTACCCATAGCTTTTTCCTTTCAGTGCCTACGCCGAGTCGGGTGCCCAGCCCCACGGCCTTGGGCCCCAGGCGGCCTCGAAGACCTGGCCCTTCTTGACCGACATCACCGGCGTCACCGCCTTGTCGGACTTGCGGGAGTCGCCGATTACGTCGTAGACCACCCAGTCGCCGTTCTGGATGTCGAGGATGGACAGGTCGGCCTGCTTGCCCGCGTGCAGCGTGCCCAAGCGGTCCTCGACGCCGACGGCCTTGGCCGGGTTCTCGGTGCACATGGTAACCACTTGGTCAAAGGTGAAACCCATGGCGAGGAAGCGGGTCATCATCTCGGTCATGCTGTGGACGGTGCGGGCGCGGCCGGGGACGGTGAGGTCGGTGCTGATGCAGTGGGGCAGCACGCCTTGGTCGATCACCCGCTCGCCCACGTTGAAGGCGAAGTTCGCCCGCCCGTGGGCCGTGTCCAGCCACACGCCCCGCTCGTGGGCCTCGCGGGCTTCCGGCACCAGCTTGCCGTCGGCGTCCAGCACCCCTCCCGGGTTGGCGGTGAAGTAGTGGGTGACGATGTCGCCCTCCTCCAGGATGGGCAGCAGTTCGCGGATGACGTTGGCGTCGTAGCGCTTTTCGGTGTCGCCGATATGCACCATCAGGCGAACACCGGCCTCCTTGGCGGCGCGCTTGGCGAGGCGCGGCATTTCCATGCCCATGATTTCGAGGGCCGGAGAGACCATCCGCGCCTTGACCCCGGAGATGATGTTCTTGTTGGCGTTGATCGTCTCGACGGTGTGGTCGAGGTCGATGCTGGACGGGCTGAAAATGTCGGGGGTGGTGGCCAGCCCAGTGCGGCAGATGTGGAGGAAGCAGATGATTTCAGTGTCGCTGTTGGGCAGGATGTGGCGGGGGAAACCGCCGAAGGTGTCGCAGCCGGAGCTGCCAGCATCCACCATGGTGGTGACCCCGGCGCGCACGCCGCCGATGTTCGGGTCCACACCGTTGGCGTTGACCCCGGCGAAGACGTGGGTGTGCAGGTCAATCAGGCCGGGAGTTACGACCTTGCCCTTGACCTCCACCACCTGAGACGCTTCGGCGGCGTCGATGTCGGGTGCGACGCGGGCGATCTTGCCGTCCTCGATGGCCACGTCATTGACTCCGTGAATATTCTGGGACGGGTCAACCACCGTTCCGCCCTTGATCAGCAGGTCGTACATCGTTTTACTCCTTGTTGCGTGTGGGGGTCTCCTCAGAACCGGCAGGGGCGCACAGTCGTGCGCCCTTGTCAGTTGCTCTGGGAATGCTGGAAGTGCCGTCGGCCCGCGGTATCGGGCGCAGAGCAGCGCACCCCGCGGGGCGGCTCCGAACTCCGTTAGTTGTTGAAAAGTTCGCCGACGGACTGGCCGTTGTGGATACGAAATATCGCCTCCCCCAGCAGGGGCGCCACCGACAGCACGGTGAACTTGCCGTTGCGCCTTTCCGGGCTGATGGGGATGGTATCGGTCACGGCCACCTCGGTGAACGCGCTCTGGGCGATTGTCTGGTGGGCGTTTCGGGACAGCACGGGATGGGAGGCGCAGCAGTACACCTCCTTGACGCCGTGTGCCAGCAGGGCCTGCGCCGCGTTGGCCACCGTGCCGCCCGTGTCGATTTCGTCGTCGAAGGTTAGCGCCACCTTGCCTTCCACGTCGCCGATGACATTCATCAGCTCGCTCTGCCCGCTGTTGTCGGTGCGGCGCTTTTCGATGATGGCCAGCGGCGCCGACAACCGTTCCGCCACATCGCGGGCCTTCTTGCTGATGCCGATGTCCACCGCCACCACCACCAGATCCTCGATGCCCTTGTCCGCGAAGTACTGGGTCAGGATGGGCACGGCGGTCAGCTCGTCGACCGGCATATTGAAGAAGCCCTGGACCTGTGCCGCGTGCAGGTCGACGGTGAGCACCCGGTCGGCGCCGGCGGCAGCGAGCAAGTCGGCCACCAGCCTCGCCGTTATGGGAACTCGGGGCTGGTCCTTCTTGTCGGTGCGCCCGTAGCCGTAGTAGGGCATCACCGCGGTGATACGTCCGGCCGACGCCCGCTTGCAGGTATCGATCATGATCAACAGTTCCATAAGGTGGTCGTTGACCGGGGCGCAGGTGGGTTGGACGATAAAGACGTCGCGCTGGCGGACGTTTTCCAGGATACGCACGAAGGTGTTGTCGTTGGCGAACTTGAACACCTCGGCCTGCCCCACCGGAATGCTCAGGTAGTCGCAAACCGACTGGGTAAGCTCAGGGTGGGCGTTACCGGAGAACACCACCATCTCGTCGTGAATACTGAGCATAGGGGCCTCCTGGAGAACGGGGATTGCTGTACCGGGAGGGCCGTTTCCGCGCCGGAAATCTCCCATGGAAAGCGACCAAAACAGGCATCAAATGCCGCAGAATTATAGCACAGGGCCGCCCGTCGCTGTGGGAAATCAAGCCGCTGGGTCAGGGCAATCGCGTTATAGATGCTAGACTTGGTCGAAGATGAGACTGAGTTTGTGTGTGAGGGTTGTGGGTAATGATGGGGAAGAAGTGTGGGGCCATCATGGAGTATTTCAAGGCTTTGGAGGACCCGAGGATCGACCGCTGCAAGCGGCACCAGTTGCTGGACATCATCACCATTGCCATCTGCGCCGTCATCTGCGGCGCGGATTCCTGGGTTCACGTGGAGATGTTCGGCAAGAGCAAGGAGGAGTGGTTCCGCTCCTTCCTGGACCTGCCCAACGGTATTCCCTCCCACGACACCTTTGGCGATGTGTTCTCACGGCTGGGTCCTGACCGGTTCCAGGAGTGCTTCATGGAGTGGAGCCAGGGGGTGGCAGACCTGCTGCCCGGAGAGGTGGTGGCCATTGACGGCAAGACGGTGCGCCGCTCCCACGACAAAAGGGCGGGCAAGCAGGCCATTCATCTGGTCAGCGCCTGGGCCTCGGCCAACACCCTGACCTTGGGACAGGTGAAGACGGAGGAGAAATCCAACGAAATCACCGCCATACCCCGGCTGCTGCAGATGCTGGAGTTGAACGGATGCATCGTAACCATCGACGCCATGGGATGCCAGAAGGAGATAGCCCAGGGGATTCTGGACCGTGGGGCTGAATATCTGCTGGCGGTCAAGGAGAATCAGGGCCGGTTGTACCAGGATGTGCGGGACTTGTTCGAGGGGGCAGAGGAGGCGTCCTTTGCTGGTGTGCCCCACGACTACGCCACCACTCTGAACAAGGGGCACGGCCGGATCGAACGCCGGGAGTGCTGGGCAATCAGCGACCCGGCCTGTCTGGAATATCTGAGCACTGGGCAGGAATGGCCGGGGTTGCGGTCCGTGGCCAAGGTGGCGGGGCGCCGTGAGACGGAGACCGGTACAACAGCGCAGGCCAGGTACTACATCAGCAGTCTGGCAGGGTCGGCCGGGCAGTTGCTGGCGGCTGTACGGACCCACTGGAGCATCGAAAACTCCCTGCATTGGAGCCTGGACGTCACATTCCGGGAGGACCAGAGCCGGATACGCCTGGACCACAGCCCTCAGAACATGGCCACTCTTAGGCAGATCTCCCACAACCTGCTCAAACGGGAAACCAGCCTGAAAGTGGGAATCCAGGGCAAACGCCTGCAGGCCGGCTGGAAAGAGGATTACCTCCTGAAAGTCCTACTCAGTTAAAACGCGATTGCCCTGGCCGCTGGGTCTTCGGCGAAATTTGCGCCATGCGGTGAATCATGCCCCCAATCACCGCAAAATATGCGGCGAATAACCCAATGGGCAATGTCCGGATATTCGCTGGATGCGGCGAATAAAGCCCTTAATCACCGCAAAATATGCATAGAATACGTTAACCGGCCTTGAGGCGGGTATTTGCCTCGTGGGGTGACTAGAGTATATAATCACCGCAAAATATGCGGAGAATACGATAGTCCCTTCAGGATCGGAAACTACTCTATGCCGTGATTGCGGCCTGTAATATACGCAAAAGATGCAAAAATTGTATATCCACCAACAACCCAGTTGGCCCAGACTTGAATGGCGCCAAGAGGAACTGGTCGACAGGCTGGCAGAAGTGCGCTACCAACAGGGCAGGTTGATTGGCCGCATGGATTCCCTCGGATTCCGCCCATTACAGGAAGCGATGCTGGATACGCTGACCGGTGATGTGGTAAAGAGCAGCGAGATTGAGGGGGAAATCCTGGACGCAGAACGAGTCCGTTCTTCGATCGCCCGGCACCTGGGTCTGGAATATGGCGGTCTACTCCCCTCTGACCGCAATGTTGACGGCGTAGTTGAAATGATGCTGGATGCAACGCAAAATTATGTTCAACCGCTTACTCCGGAGCGGCTGTTTGGCTGGCATTCCGCCCTGTTTCCCACTGGGCGAAGCGGGATGATGCCAATTATCGCGGGCAACTGGCGTGATGACCGCGCCGGCCCAATGCAGGTCGTTTCCGGCCCCATCGGAAAGGAGCAGGTCCATTATGAGGCCCCGGCCGCTACACGCATCGGACCTGAAATGCAGACGTTTCTGGACTGGTTCAACGCGCCGTCTGCTACCGACATGGTGCTTAAAGCGGGGCAGGCGCATCTGTGGTTCGTTAATATCCACCCCTTCGATGACGGAAATGGGCGCATCGCCCGGGCGATAGGCGATATGGCCCTGGCCCGCTCCGAAGACAGCCCCAAGCGCTATTACAGTATGTCATCGCAAATCCGTAAGGAACGCAACGACTACTACGACATCTTGGAGCGCACGGGCAAAGGAACAACGGACGTCACCGGATGGATGCTCTGGTTCGTGGACTGCTTGGGCCGGGCGATAGAAAGCGCAGAAGGCAATGTCGCCTCTATTCTGGTCAAGGCGCGATTATGGGAGAGAATCTCGGACACTCCGATCAACGAGCGTCAAAGAAAGGTCATCAACCTCCTGCTGGGCAACTTTGAGGGCAATCTCACCACTTCCAAGTGGGGGAAGATCGCCAAGTGCTCGCACGACACCGCACTGCGAGACATCACCTCATTGGTTGACTACGGCGTACTGGCTCGCAGCGCAGAAGGCGGGCGCAGCACCAATTATTACTTGGTTAATGGCCCGTAAGTGGCTGTGCTATCATATCCACCGCAGTTGGGGTCAGGTTCGGCCAGAGGAGGGACGGTTTGGAGGTTCTGCTCAGTTCACCGCGGGGGTTCTGCGCCGGGGTGGTGCGGGCTATTGACGTTGTGGACGTTTGCCTGCGTCGATACGGCCCGCCGGTTTATGTGAAACACCAGATTGTCCACAACCCCTACGTGGTCAACGACCTCGAATCCCGGGGCGCCATCACCGTGGAGGAGGTGGACGAAGTGCCGGAGGGTTCGCTGGTGGTGTTCTCGGCCCACGGCTCACCCCCCGAGGACTTCGAGAAGGCAAAGGCGCGAAACCTGCGAGTTATTGACGCCGTCTGCCCGCTGGTCACCCGCGTCCACAACGAGGCCAAGAAATACAGCCGGGAGGGGCGCCGGGTGCTGCTGGTAGGACACCGGGGCCACCAGGAAGTGCGCGGCACCATGGGCCAGGTCGAAATGACCCTCGTTGACGACAACACCCCCACCGAGTTGCCCATCTGGGGAGACGGCGAGGAGATCGCCGTACTCACCCAGACCACCCTCTCGGTGCGCGATACCGCCCATGCCATTGACGCCATCAAGGAGCGCTTCCCGCAGGCCCTGGTGCGCAACGACATCTGCTACGCCACCACCAACCGCCAGGAGGCAGTGACCAAGATGGCGCATAGCGTGGACTTGGTGCTGGTCATCGGGGCGCAGAACAGCTCCAACTGCAACCGCCTGCGCGAGGTCGCCGCGGCCCAGGGGGTGCCGGCCCACCTGATCAACGGACCTGAGGAAATCGACCCCGAGTGGCTGAAAGGCAAGGAAAAAGTTGGCATAACGTCGGGCGCCTCCACTCCCGAGATACTGGTGGAGAGTGTCATTCAGGCCCTGGAGCCTGACCGGGTCACCATGATCAGCGGCGTAGAGGAAGATGTTTCCTTCACCATGCCCCGGGAACTGCGTTAGCCATGGCCCGGCTTTTCCGGGCTGACCAGCCGGGCTCCAGAACCGCAAGGCCCCTGCGCTGATGGCCATAGGCGACGAGGGCGGTCTGGGGCCTGAATCCGCATCTGCAGCAAGTACCCAGCCACGGTTCGAGTCCCTGCGGAGGCGGGCCTTTTCCCTTCCTGCCCTTGTGTCGCTGCTGGTGGCCGGCGGCTTCCTGCTATTCCTCGTAACCCGCTTCGATGTCGACTTGGAAGTCACTTGGCAGCAGGTCCGCGGCGCGGACCCATGGCTGCTGATCGCGGCGTTTGCTGTCCACTACACCACCTTCCTGTTCCGAGGGGCCCGTTGGCGGATGCTGCTCCAGAACTCCGTGCAGACGGGAGAGAGCGGCGCATCCGTTCCCAGCGTGCTGTACTGCAGCCAGTTGGTGCTGCTGGGCTGGTTCGTGAACTCCATCGGCTGGCTGCGTTTGGGCGACGCCTTCCGCGCTTACCTGTACCAAGACGAACACGACGCGACCTTTTCCGGGGCCATAGGCACAATCCTGGCCGAGAGGGTTCTGGATGCGGCCTTGGTCGCGCTGATGCTGGTGCTGACCGTGCCCTTTCTGGTAGGCGCGGGCGGCGACGGAGGGACATGGACGGTGCTGCTGGTCGCCGTCGGCCTGGCTGTCGTGCTGATAGCGTTGCTGGTGGCGATGGTCTGGGCGAGGGAGCCGCTGTTGCGTCGGCTTCCCGGGTGGCTTGCCTCCCGTTACCAACTGTTCCATGCCGGTGCGATGGGCGGCCTTCACCGGCTACCGCAGACAACGGCGCTGGGTGTGCTGGGGTGGATGGCCGAAGTAGGCCGCATGCACCTGGTTGCCTTGGCGCTGGGGTTGGACCTCAGCCCGGCGCTGGTGATATTCCTGACTCTCGCCAATTCCCTGCTCTCGCTGGTGCCCACCCCCGGCGGGGTCGGAGCGGTCGAGTCGGGCGTTGCGGGCCTGGCGGTGCGCTTGGCGTCGCTGTTCAAGGAGGCCGCCACTGCCTTGGTGCTGGTGGACCGGTTCATCACCTACATCAGCGTGATAATCGTCGGGGCGCTCATCTTCGCCGTCCGTCCCGCGCTTCGGCGGCGACAGGCCGCGACACGCGGCGGTCGGGAAGAGGGCGCTTCACTTTAGATCCGGGGATGGAGATACGGGGATGGAAAGCCGGGAGAAAGCCGATGCTCTACACCGCCAGCTTTTACGAGCCTCGCCATTGGGTGGGAGTCCGCTACCGCATTTCCAGGGCGCATCCGAGGGGACGCAGGACAGAATGGGAGATTCAGCCTGCCCTGTACCCGTCCCGTGCCCTGCTGACTGAATACCGCAGCGGCGACTTGGATTTCGCGGCCCTCGACGTCCGCTACCGGGAAGAATTGGAGGGGACTTACGGCAGGGATGAGGGCTTCCGGGGCTTCCTGCATGGATTGCCGGAGGGCGGAGATTTCACGTTGCTCTGCTTCGAGCCGGAGGGCACTCCATGCCACCGGCGCTCCGCCGCTGCCTGGCTGCTGGAGCGGGTGACAGGCCTGACGCTGGGACGGCTGCGCTAAGGGGTTGCTAACCTGGCTACCACTCGCTGCCGACGGGACGCTGCATCAGTTCGACAGCGGCCTCCCGGGGAGAGAGGCCCTCGTGCAGGACCCGGTAGGTAGTCTGGGCGATGGGCATTTCCACGCTCAACTGTTCCGCCAGCGTGAGCGCCGCCTCCGTTGCGTTCACGCCCTCGGCCACGTTGTCCATGGAGGCGCGGATCTCCGGCCATGAGCGCCCCAAGGCCAGTTGCTCACCCACGTAGCGATTTCGGCTGAGGCGGCTGGCGCAGGTGGCGATGACGTCGCCCACGCCGGCCAGACCGGCGAAGGTCAGCGGCTGGGCGCCCGCAGCCACGCCCAGCCGTGCGATCTCGGCCAGTCCCCGGGTGATGAAGGCGGCCTTGGCGTTTTCGCCGAATTCCAGCCCGTCGCAGATGCCTGCCCCGAGGGCCACGATGTTCTTCAGCGCGCCACCCAACTCCACCCCAATCAGGTCGTCGCTGGTGTAGACCCTGAAGCGGCCGGAAAGGAGCGTTGCTTGGGCCAGTTCCGCGGCATCCTGGGAGCAGGAGGCGACCACCGTGGTGGCCAGCTTCCCCTGCGCAATCTCCTTGGCCAGGTTCGGGCCCGACAGGGAGCAGATGCCGGAGCGTAAGGTTGTGGGGAGTTCCTCGGCGAGCACCTCGCTCATCCGCAGCGCCGTGGGCAGTTCGAGTCCCTTGGTGGCGCTGACCGTCACCGTTTCCGGGTGCAGGTGGGCGGCGATCCGGCGGGCATTCTCCCGCAGCCGGTCCGAGGGCACGGCGATGACCGCCATTGCGGCCTCCGCCAGCGCCTCGGCAGGGTCTGCCGAGACTTCCAGTGAGGACGGCAACCTGACGCCGGGCAGAAAGCGAGAGTTCTCACGCGCCGACTGCAGACCGTCGCGCTCGGCTGGATTTCGAGCGACCAGCGTGACCGGCCGTCCTTCTCCCGCCATCACCACCGCCAGGGTGGTACCCCAGGTAGTCGCGCCGACTACGACCGCTTTATCAGTCAAAGATTGACTCTTTGTTACCTGTCTCCTGCCGACATGTGAATCAGATACAGCATCCCGGCTTAAACAGCCGGCACTCCCGGGAAAGCAGGAATGACAGGACGGTTTAATTTTCCGTTCACGTATCGATAGATGAAGAGAGCAGGTGTGAGAGAGTTGGTTTGCTTGTCAGTCCCTACCTTATCGCAGAGGGTTGCTTTCGCACAAGGAAGGACTCTCGCCATTGCCGAGTCTCACAAGTCTCATCGGGAAGGAGGCACCGGCAGAAGGCAGTATCGGAAAGAGGAGAGTCGAACAGGAAGAGAGGGCTACTCAACCGGAGTGGCGGGCGTGCCCAGCCGCCGCTCGTTGCCCCGGATCAGTCGCTGAATGTTGTCGCGGTGCTGCCAGACGATCATCGCCGTAGCGGCCCCGGCGAAGAGCATATAGGTGTCGGAATACCATCCCGCCAGCGCCAGGCCGATGAGCGATGCCGCGCCCGCCAGCACTCCCAGGATGGAACCCAAGGAGATGTAGCGGCTCCCGAAAGTGGTGAGCAGGAAGGTCGCCGTCGCCACCACTGCGGGCACCGGCGTCATCATCGACAGTCCGCCCAGCGCGGTGAGGATTCCCCGGCCTCCTCGGAAACCGAGAAACACCGGCCAGTTGTGCCCCACCAGGGCGATCAGCCCCGCCACAACCTCGGCAACGTGGGTCCCGACGGCCTCGCGCGCGAATATGACCACCACCACACCCTTGGCGATGTCCAAGGCCAGCACAACGGCCGCCGCCTTGCCCCCTCCGGTGCGGAGCACGTTGGACATACCGGTGCGGCCGCTGCCGAATTCCCGCACGTCCATCCCCAACCGCCAGCGCAGCAGCATATAGCCCCACGACAGCGATCCCACGAGGTAGGAAAAGGCGACGACCACGGCATATTGCAACGCGAAAGGCCGCTCCGGCAGATAGAGAACGCCAACGGCGCCCGCTGCTGCGAGCAACGGAATTGCGGCGGCCTGGACGATCAAGCTGGTGGGAAGCTGTTTCATACTTTGCGGAAAACCAGCCTCAGGTGGGTTCGGTCAAAGCTGAAGGCTTCGCGGATGCGGTTCTCGAGGTAGCGCTTGTATGTGTAGTGTATCAGCCGGGAGTCGTTGACGGTAAACAGGAAAGTGGGTGGATTTATGCCAACCTGCCTCACGCGGTTTATGCGCGCCCGGACACCCCGGTTGCGCTTGACCAGTGGCGGGCTGTGTTCGGACATGGCGTCGGCCAGCATGAACTGGAGGTCACGGCTGGCCACGATACGGCGCCGCTCGTCCCAGAGATCCATTGCTGTGTCCATCAGCGCGCCGATACCCTGGCTCAGCAGGGCCGACGTGAAGCACACCGGCACGTAGGACATGAAATGCAGCCGCTCCCGCACCTCCGCTTCGACCTCGGCCCGGGCGTAGCGGTCGCGCGCCTCCCGCAGGTCCCACTTGTTGACCACAACGATTGCGCCGCGCCCCATCTCCCAGGCCAGGCCGGCTATGTGGGTATCCTGGGCCGTGGCCAGTTCCGAGGCGTCGACCACAATCAGCGCAATGTCGCTGCGGTCGACGGCTCCAACGGCGCGGATGACGCTGTATTTCTCGATTCCCTGCTCCACCTGCCCGCGGCGGCGCATCCCGGCGGTGTCCATCATCACAACCTCGCGGCCCCGGTAGGAGAACTGCGTGTCGATGGCATCGCGCGTGGTGCCGGCAATCGGGCTGACGATGGAGCGCTCCTGCCCCAGAATTGCGTTGACCAAGGCCGACTTGCCCACGTTGGTGCGCCCCACGATGGCCAGGTTCAGCTCCGCCTCCGCTGGGGCGTCCACCAGTTCTTCCAAGGCCGGCAGATCAGCCTCGTCTCCCAGTTCATCCCAGTCGTCGGGGAATTCTCCATCCGGAGTCTCGACGGCTGGCAGATGGGACAGAACCCGGTCCATGAGGTCATAGACGCCATAGTTGTGGTAGGCGCTGATGGGCGTCGGATCGCCCATGCCCAGTTGGTAGAACTCCGGCGTGTTGAGTTCGCGGTTGTCGTTGTCCACCTTGTTCACTGCCAGCACGACCGGTTTGCGGGTCGTACGCAGGCGGTTGGCGGCGATGGAGTCGCTGGGCGTGATGCCCTCCGCCACGTCGGTCATGAGTATGATCACGTCCGCGTCAGACATGGCCATCTCGGCCTGTTCCTGCACCTTGGTACGAATGGTCCCTTCCGGGTCGGATTCAAGTCCGCCGGTGTCCAGCAGGATGAAACGGCGGCCCTCCCAGTCGGTGTCGGCCATCAGCCGGTCGCGGGTGGTCCCCGCCACGTCGGACACGATGGCGTGCCTCCTGCCGACGATGCGGTTGAAGAGCGATGACTTGCCCACATTGGGGCGTCCAACTATGGCGATTATGGGAAGTGGCATAGAACCGCCGATTTAATGCAAAAGCTGAGTTTCAATATTTTACTCTCTATCAGTGAGAGGGTTGGGGTGCGGGCCTCCCCCACACAGTACGGGGGCTTTACCCGCCGGTCAGCAGGAACTCCAGCACGGCCTTCTGGGCGTGCAGGCGGTTGTGGGCCTGCGGATAGGCCACCGACTGCGGATGCTCCAGCATCCCCGGCGGTACCTCCTCGCCGTAGTGGGCGGGCATGTCGTGCATGAACAGGGCGCCGGGCTTGGCCTGCGCCATCAGTGCGGGGTCGACCGTGTAGCCAGCGAACTCCAGGCGGCGCTGCGCCGCCTCGGACTCCTGTCCCATGCTGGCCCACACATCGGTATAGACGACATCGGCCCCGGCGACTGCCTCGACCGGCGAGCGCAGGGTGCGGACGGCGCCGCTGCCCCGCTGCTTGGCGGCCGCCACCGATTCCTCGTCCAGCTCATACCCGGCGGGCGAGGCGCAGTTGAAATTCATGCCCACTGCGGGCAGCGCCAGGCACAGGCTGCGGGCGACGTTGTTACCGTCGCCCACGTAGGTCAGGGTCAGCCCGTCCAGCGTTCCCCGGTGCTCGTAAATGGTCAGCAGGTCCGCCATGGTCTGACAGGGGTGCTCCCAATCAGAGAGGGCGTTGACAACCGGCACAGAGGCGTACTTGGCCAGCTCCTGCAGGTCCTCGTGTCGAAATACGCGGGCCACGATGCAGTCAACGTAGCCCGAGAGCACCCGGGCCGCGTCGGATACCGGCTCCCTCACCCCGAGACCGACCTCGTCGCCACCCATGTACAACGAGTAGCCACCGAGCTGCTCAACGGCGACCTGAAAGCTGACCTTGGTCCTGAGCGACGGCTTCTCGAACAACAGCGCAACCGACTTTCCGGCCAGCGGACCGTGTCCCCGGCGGGACTTGCCCAGAGCCGCCAGCCCGATCAGCCGCCCTGTTTCCTCGGGAGACAGGTCTGTGATGGAAATGAAGTCTCGTTTCGTCGACATGACATATTTTTCCGTAACCAGATGTTACTTGAATCCCACACTCCGTTCAAGCGAGACCGCCCAGTGGGCAGGGTCTTTTAATAGTTCCCTCTCCTTCTGGCCCTCTTTGTCTGTTTTCGTAGGGGCGGGTTTGAAACCCGCCCCTACATTGCGGGGATTTCACCCTCACCTCAGCCCTTTCCCTCAAGGGCGAGGGAGAATTAAAAGACCCTGGCCCAGTGGGGAGTTACCAAGTGGAATTCGTCTACCAAGTTGACTAACGGCCCGACAATATCTAACATAATCCACGTAAACACCGGTATCAGGATCGACTAGACGTATCCGGTGATGGGTTTGGACGATGCAAGCGGTTGCCGACATCTTGCCGTTGACTCCCCCGTATACTCACGACGTAGCCGAGTTCCGCGACCTTTCCTACCCCGCGTACAGGGCGGAACTGCGAGCCCTGCGGGTGCATCTCCTCTCGCTTCAGGAAGCGGTGATTGAGACAGGTAAACGCTTGGTCATCGTTCTGGAAGGGAGGGACGCGGCTGGAAAGGGAAGGTTATCCGCTGGTATCACCCACTATCTGAACCCGAAGTACGCCGATGTAGTGGCCCAGGGCACGCCGTCGCCCCAAGCGATGCGAAACTGGCTTGGCCACCACCAGAAGATGATGCCCGAAGAGGGCAACATCGTCGTGTTCGACCGTTCTTGGTATTCTCGCGCCATGATTCAGCCCGCAATGGGCTACTGCACCATGCGGCAGTACCATTATTTCATGAGCCGCGTGAACGAGTGGGAAAAGGGGCTGCTGGATGACGGGATCACACTGATAAAAATCTATCTGTCTGTCTCCCAGGAGGCCCAGGACCTGCGTTTCAAGCTGCGCAGCACCAGTGATCTGACGTACTGGAAGTATTCCACCAATGACCGCATGGCGGCTGAGCGGTGGCAGTTGCTCACCTATTTCAAGGAGCGGATGTTCTCGGTAACCTCGACCGAGCACGCTCCGTGGGTTATCATAAATTCAGACAATAAACAGCAGGCCCTCGTGAACGCGATCCATTACTCATTGGTGCAGTTCGGCTACGAGGACAGCGGGCTTATCCACCCGTCTTTGCAGGCCGAGTCAGAAGACCAGCAGGAGTTCCTGGATCTCTTGGTGGACGGTGTCCTTTTCACCGGACTTAATAGCGAACAGGTGGCGATATTGGAGCGAATTCGAATACATGAATAGAGATGAGCTGCCACAGATGAAGGCCGCCGGGGGCTTGGTCCTTTCCGGCGGCCACGCATTGTTGATCAGGAAGCATCATCTTTGGGACCTACCAAAGGGAAAGCTCGCAGGTGAAGAGCAACCGGAAAGCTGTGCGGTCAGGGAAATTTCCGAGGAGACCGGGCTCGAGACCAGACTTCTCTCCATCCGTTCCCCTCTTTGCCGTTCAACCTATATTTCTTACTACTCCTACGGCCCCGTCAACAAGACCGTCGACTGGTTTCTGCTTGACTACGCAGGCCAGATTTCCGACCCCCTGGCACCACAATTTGAGGAAGACATTGATCTCTGCCGGTGGGTGGCCACCGAGGACCTGCTGCAGAACGCCCTGGGCGCCCGTGCATACCTGAAACCGGTCTGGCGAGCCATCAAGCTGGCCCTGTATCCCTCGGTTGCCGGCAAGCCTTCGGCGTAAAGGGGCGGGCCAGCAATACGCCATCTCCCCCGGCGCGGCCTGAGTCTGCTATCATAGTTCATCACCTTACGATGGACTTTCCCAATTCGGACGAAAACGAGGCTAGAGATCATGCCAGGCCCAGACTTGAAGAGCGGATTGCAGGGCCGTATGGAAACGGTGGTCAACGAGGCCAACGTGGCGCCTCACGTTCCCAAGTTCAGCACTCCATCCATGATCCAACTGATGGAGCAAGCGTCGATGGACAGCGTGGTGGCTCACCTGTTGCCGGGAGAAACCACCGTCGGGTTCGAGGTGAACGTGCGGCATCTGGCTCCGGCGGACATTGGAGACACCATCGTCGCCAGCGCGCAGCTAACCGAGGTTGATCGCAACCGGCTTACCTTCCGGGTCGAGGCGTACCACGGGGACCGAAAGATTGGCGAGGGTACCCACCGTCGCGCCGTTATCCAGACGCCGGCGTCATAGCCAGAGCAAGGAACCCTTCGGCCCCCATGTAAACGAATCCTAGAGCGTTTGCCATCCCCTTGTGCTAAAATTCCGTTCGCGCCGATATTGACAAACAGCACTGCGGCACGGGTGGATTGCGTCACCACTGTTTCCCCTAACCTGCGGTGTTGTCCGGGAGCAGCGATTATGGCCAATATGGATCACGTTCAACTGGTACGGCGGGGGCGGGACCACGTCGCTCGCTGGCGGGAAGCCAATCCGAATGAGTCTCTTGACCTGAACGCAGCCTATATGAGCTATGTCCGCGCACCACAGGTGAACATCAGCGGCGCCGACCTACGCCATGCGGACCTCATGGGGGCCGTGATGCGGCGCGCCAACCTAGCGGGTTGCTACCTGAATCCATGTCACCTCTACCACGCGGACCTGCGGGAGGCGAACGTCTCCAACGCGCGCTTCAACGGCGCCAACATGCGAGGCGCGGACCTGCGGGGCGCCGATCTGACCGGAGCCGATCTTGATCGAGCCATACTGTCGGACGCCAACCTGGCCGGAGCCAACCTGACCAACGCCAACCTGCAGCGGACAAGCCTCGTCGGAGCCAACCTTTCGGGGGCCAACCTGACGGGAGCCAATTTCTCCGGGGCCGGCTTGGTGCGTACCAACCTCTCCAATGCAATTCTGAATGGGACCGACTTTTTTCAGACCCAGATTTGGGCCTGCATTATGGGTGGCGCCGACATCACCGGCGGCGTCCTCGGCTACACGGTATTGCAGAATTGTGACTTGCGGGAAGTAGTGGGGCTGGAGCAGATCAGGCACGATGCCCCGAGCAGCATCGGCGTCGACACGATATATCGTTCGGGAGGGCATTTGCCAGCCGGGTTCCTGGCCGGAGCGGGCGTCCCGGAATCACTGTCCTCTCTGCAGGAAATCATCGCCGCCGCGCCTCCAGCACTGACCGAGTGCTATATCTCCTGCCGCGACGATGACGAAGAATTCGCCCAGAAACTCAGCGACGAACTGGCCGCGCTGGGCTTGAATGTATGGGTGTTCTCGCAGCACTCCCGCGGCAATGCCTTGGTGTCCCGTCTCAGCTCATCCGACCAGGAGGAGATCGAGCGGTGGTTGCGGAATTACGACAAGCTGGTAGTCGTTGGATCGTCTCGCGCCCTTGACACGGAGGCGATACTCAACGACATCACCGCCGCCCGCGACAAGCAGCAGTCCGCCGACCGCTGGATGCTTTACTTTGTCGCCCCCGACAACGGGCTCATGCGCCCCGGCGGGCGAGCCGCCCGAAATATGGCGGCGGAAAACATCATCTTCGACCTGCGGCCCGGCGATTCTTCCACCTATGAGGCGGAGTTGGCCAAGCTGGCTGAGGCCCTCAGGCAGGACCAGCCCGCCAGCGCCGGAGTCCCCGTGGCAGACATCCAACTGTAGCGCCTCCGTCAAAACTTTGGCAGGACAGGAAAATCGGGGAGGGCTCAACAAGCCCTCCCCGATTTCTTCGCCGGCCTGCTGACCGCGTCATCCTGCGGCGCCTCATGATCTGTGGAGCTAAGGGGCGTTCAGAGAGTCAGGGTTCTGTCGCCGGAGACGATCCTCCAGTTCGCGTACACGCTCCTCTGCGGCGTCGCGCTGGGCTTCAGCGGCAATACGGGCGGTCCGCTCGTCGTCGAAGGTGGGCAAATATCTCCGTGCCACCGGGTCGTACCAGCGCAGTTCGCCCCGCTCCCAGCAGAGGTCGAGATTCAGCGCCTCGCTGTGGCCCCAGTAATGCTCGTCGTCTGCCCGACTGATGTATATGGGCCGGTATCTCCCGTCCACCAAACGGTCGCCGGCCAAGTGACTCCGGTGGAATCGCCCGCCGGATGGGTCGAACCGCCAGTATTCTGGGACACCCATCCTGGCGTAGTCTTCCCGCTTGGTTGTCTCGTCGCGGCGACCCTTTGTTCTGGAGGCGACCTCCAGCACGAAGTCCGGCGGCTTGCCCTGTTCGGGTATGAGATAGCCATTGCGGGCGATATTGACAGCCGGGTCGGTGTCGAAGGCAACAAGCAAGTCAGGAAAGCGCACGCCCTCATAGCTCTCGGTGGGGACCAGAGCGGCGGCGACCTCGCTGGTGATAGTGGGGCGAGGGTGCGGGTCCTTTCCCCACAATCATACGAAGAGAAAGGGGGGCCAGCGATTCGCTGGCCCCCTTGGTTCCCATGGTACGCGACGCAGTGGTGAAGGCTAGATGTAGTCTTCTTCCTGCATCATGCCGATGTTGTCGCGAGACTGCTGCAGGCCGCGAGCGACCTCGTCCCGGAACGATTCCATCATTTCGTCACTGATGACGCCGCCATTGTCCATGGCATCCTGACGGAAGTTCTCGAAAGCGAACTCCTCGGTGTCGCCGTGAGGCATGGCCGAGAAGAACTCGCGCTCGAATACTGGCATTTCGCCGGGGCCGAAGTAGCCCTTGCCCTCGAGCTCGTAGCCCTCGAGGTCGTGGGTGCCCTTGCCCAACACCTGGCCGGTAGCGGCATAGTGTTCCATGACGGTGGACATGCCGTACTTCTGGATGGGGCAGACCTTCATGCAGATACCGCAGCCCAAGTAGCGGGCCATGACGGGGCGGCAGCGCTTGAAGTAGAGCTTGTTCTTCTCGATGCCCCTCCACCAGATCTTGTCACGCATCAGAGCGCGGCCCGGGCAGCGGTTCACGCAGACCTGGCAGACCTGACAGAAAGCATGGATGCCGTAGTCCACCGGCGAGTCATGGGTGACGTTGGCGTCGGTGGTGATGATCATGATGCGGCAGCGGGAGCCGACATGGGGGGTCAGCAGGTAGCCGCAAGCGCCCAAGGAGCCGAGGCCGGCAGCGACGAACATCGGGATGTAGGGACCGGTGTTGTCGTTGGGGCTGTGGACCTGCGCCCGGTAGCCGAGACCCTGGACGAACTTGGCCAGTTCCAGACCGGCCGCGCCCTCGGTGCGGTAGGTGCTGGAGTGAACGATCTCAGCGTCGATGCTGGGGATGGTCTGGGTCGGCTCGAAGTCCTGCTCATAAGCCAAGCAGATGGCGTGAGGGAACTTGACCCAGTCCTTCTTGCTCTGGTAGGTGTAGCGGTGGTCATAGGCGGTCATGCCGACTTCGATGTAACCCAGTTCACGGGCCTTCTGCTTGATGACCTCGGTTACGTCAGCACCGGTGGGCTCAGCCGTGGGTTCCTGGTCGCCAGTCATGCGAGCGGCCAGAATCAGCGGCTGGTTCAGCCGGTCGTGCTCCTTGCGGATCTCACGCATCTCGACGTGCTGGTCGCGGATGCCATTGGCCCAGTCGCGAGAAGCCCGCTCAGTAATGTTCATGGTCTCGATAGGATATTCCCTGGCATACCAGTCAACCTCGCGGGGGGTGAGAGGAATCCCCGGCACGGTTTCCAGCTCTTCGGGTACCTGGATAGTGACGGCTTCTTCACCGAGGTACTTGCCAGGCCGAACGACCTCATGGCCTATCTTTAGCATACCTTCCCTCCAAAATGTGTTACGCCGGGCAACGCGGGGTTTGCCTTGTTCGCAACGATAAACCCGCAGCAAATTGCTTGTCAACCCTTATGACACTTGGATTTTTATATTCGATTGCGCCATACAGAGTAACGCTGAAGAGAATGATGGCGGAATCAATATCTCGGACACTCTGGCGTTACGTTAATCGTCTTGAGGCTGAGTTTTTCGGAATTCACAATTGGCTCAGCCGCCGGTTCTCCGGGCAATCATGGCCGTGGCCAGCGGGCTGGCGCCGGACCGAACAGAGACATCAACCAAGGATGGTCGCCCAGAAGCCAGGGCGCGACCCACCGCTTCGCCCACTTCGCCGGGATTCTCCACGTGCTCGGCATAGCCGCCGATGGCCTCCACCACTTTATCATAGCGGATGTGCCGCAAGTCGGTGCCCACGGCCCGTCCGAAGTAGGCCACCTGGAAGGTCTTGTCGATACCCCATGTGGCGTCGTTGCCCAGCACGGTGGTGATGGGCAGGTTGTGGCGGATGCAGGTATCATACTCCATGGAGTAGAAGCCGAAAGCGCCGTCGCCGATAAAGACCAGCACCTTGGCCTCCGGGTGTGCCAGCTTGGCGGCCATGCCGTAGGGGATGCCGGCCCCCAGGTGGCTGAGCGGCCCAAGGCGCATGAAATGTCCGGGCTTCCGAGCCTTTACGTAGGCCCGGCCCCACTGTACATAGTCGCCGCCGTCGAAAATGACGACCGAGTCATCATCCAAATGCTTTTCGAGGCCAGTGTAGACATCCAGGGGGTGCATGGGCGATTCCCCGGTGGCCTTGCCGCGCAACTCCTCGTCCCAAGCGTTGCGGTCCTGCCGCAACTGGTCGACCCAAGCGGACTTGGATTCACCCGTTGCTGCCGACGAGGAGAGCGTCCCGGTGAGCTGTTCCACCACCGCGCCCAGGTCTCCCTGGATGCCCACGGCCACGCCCCGGTTGCGCCCGATCTCCGCCGGGGACGGGTCCACCTGTATCAGCCTGGCGTCGGCGGAGAACACGCCGCCGTAGCGGTAGCGGTGGTCCAGCCTCTTGCCGAGAAGCAGAACAACGTCGGCCTCCCGGAAGCGCCTCGCCGTTGGGTTCAGGGAGCCGTCGGCGTACCCGAAGCACAGCGGATGCTCATCGTCCAGCAGTCCCCGCGCCTGCTCCACGGTGAATACGGGAATGCCGGCGATTTCGGCCAGCATCTCCAATTGCTCCGGATTCACCGAGTAGCGGGCCGGGTTGCCGGCGATGATCACCGGACGCCGCGCTCCACGGAGCAGCGCCGCCGCTTCCTCTATCAGCGTGGGATCGCCTTGGGGACGGCCCATGGGCCGGTACTCCTGCGGCAGATACTGCGGCAGTTCATCTTCGGTGATTTCAGCGTCCTGCAGGTCGATGGGCAGGGTCAGATGCACCGGCCCGGGGCGTCCGGTGGTGGCGGTGCGGAAGGCCGTCGCCACGTATTCAGGGATGCGCTTGCGGTCGTGAATCATCCACGACCCCTTGGTCACCGGCGCGGCCATGCTCACTTGGTCGATTTCTTGGAAGGCGGCCATACCTTTTTCCGGCAGTTCGGCGGAGCCCGCCACAAACACCACCGGACTCTCCGAGGTGTAGATGGCCGGCAGGGCCGAGATGGCGTTGGAGAAGCCCGGCCCGCCGGTGAATATGCCCACCGCAGGCCGCCCGGTGATGCGGGCGTAGCCGTCGGCCATGTGCAGCGCCGCGCCTTCGTGCCTGGCATCGATAAACTGGATGCCCTCGTCTTCCGCCGCATCCACCAGCGGCAGGATGGTGTCGCCAACAATGGTGAACACCTTCTCGATTCCCTCCTGCTTCAGGCAGCGGATGAACAGGTGGCCCCCGGTAAGTCTCGCCATGGGTTCCTCCCGGACGATGCGGTAGATGAATCGCAGTATTGCGACAGCGGCCCGGCAGGTTCCGGCGCCGCGGCAAGCTTACTGTATATCGACGAATTCCGGCAAGTCTTGAAGCATAGCGAAATCCGTTAAGAGCTGCCGATTGGCTTGGAAAGGAATGGGAGACGACTTACTTGGAATTACGGTCCGGGTCTACAATGGCCGTATCGGCACGGTGCATGGAGGGGGCATGAGCTTTACTCGCATTCCCTACACCGGGGAACAGAAGCGCAAAAATGAGGAACTGCTGAATGATTTCAGGTTCTTCAGGGAAAACCGCCACGAGCTTCTGGCCCAGTACCCCGACCAGTGGATTGCGATCAAATGGCAGCAGGTAGTTGCCGCTGCATCCGACTATTTTGAGATGGTAGGTCAGCTGGAAATTAAAGGGATCGCCTACAGCCAGACGATTCGGGAATACATGACCGAAAATGAGGAAATCCTCGTCCCGAGCAACTGGAATCTGGACGATGATTAGGGGCCGCTTCGTATATCGACGAGGACGTCACATTCCCTACCTTACTGTCGACGTCGAGTTCCTCGATGCACCGGACCTCGGAATGACCGGCGTGGACTTTGTTGTGGACACAGGGGCCGACCGCACGTCTCTTTCTCGAGAAACGGCGGAAGAAATCGGACTCAACTTGGACATTCTCCCTGATGGTGGTATCAGTACCGGAGTCGGAGGGACAACTGCGGTAAGGATGGTGGAATCCAGGCTATCGGTTCAGGGTTACTCCACCGCAATTTGGATTCGTATACAGGAATCACGACATCGCATTCCGTCCATTCTGGCGCGAGACTTCATGCGGGACTTCGCTCTTTTTATGGAGGAGCGCACCGGGCGGGTCCTGTTCCTTGACCAGACAGACGTTGAAATGTATGGCTTGGCAGCTTTGGGAAGCCCATAAAATCTCCACCTCCGCTCTATTCTCTACTTCAATATTAAGGCCGGGAATATGCCCGGAACCCTCTACGTCGTAGGCACGCCCATCGGCAACCTGGAGGACCTCTCGCCGCGGGCGGCTCGGGTGCTGCGGGAGGTCGCGCTGGTGGCCGCCGAGGACACGCGGGTCACGCGGCGGCTGCTGAACCACTTGGGGGCACGGCCCCGGTTGATCAGCTTCAACGAGCACAACTGGCGGGAACGCCTGGAGCCCGTGTTGCAGGCGCTGGAGCAGGGCGACGCGGCCTTGGTGTCCGACGCGGGCATGCCCGGGGTCAGCGACCCAGGCCGCGAACTGGTGGCGGCAGCCGCTGTGCGAGGGATTCGGGTCGAGTCGGTGCCGGGGCCGTCGGCGGTCACCACGGCGCTGGCGATTTCCGGCCTGCCCGCCGACGCCTTCCTGTTCCTCGGGTTTCTGCCTCGCCGCCGCCGCGAGCGTCAGACCCGGCTTCGTGAGGCTGCTGCCAGCCCGTTCACCGTCGCGTTGTTCGAAGCCCCCCACAGAATGCGGGCCACGTTGGAGGATATCACCACAATATTCGCAGACCGTCCCATGGCCGTGTGCCGCGAGCTCACCAAGCTCCACGAGGAAGTCTATCGCGGCACTGCCGCGGATGCTCTGGAGCATTTCGATGCTCCTCGCGGCGAGTTCGTCTTGGTGCTGGCGGGGGCGCCTGCTCAAGATCCAGACGATGGTCCGCCGCTGGACTCAAGCAGCGATATTCACAATTTCCTGACTGAGCGCCGGAGAGCGGGATCACGGGGCCGTGAGGCGGTGGCCGACGCTGCCTCACGATTCGGAATCCCGAAGAACCGGGCCTACCAGATCTGGTTGGAAACCCGCGACGGAAAATCGGGAAGCCCTGATGATGAATAGGGCTATCGACTAACAAGTACTGTCACGCTGCGGTAGCCGCCGTGGTCGTGGGCAGGACAGGGTTGAGGTCATGAGCATCTGCGACCGGCACCAGCCGGTAGCCCAGTTGCGCCGCTCTCTGCTTGGCGGCCCGGAGGGCCCTTTCGCGGTACTGACTCTCGTAGTATTGGGCTCCGGCATCCACATATCCCTGCCCATAGCGCAGCATGGAGTAGATGATTCTGGCCAGCTTGTGCGCCGTGGCCGTGATGGCCTTGGGAGATCCCAACTGGGCCTTCTTCCGGCGCAGGAAAGCTCCCAGGGCACTGTCCGAGCGATGCAGCGCGTTGGCCGCCAGCCGCAATGCCGCCGCCGCCCGGTTGGCGTTGGCCTTGGTCCGGGAGCTGATCACCTTCCCTCCCGTGATACGGTTGTTGGGGCTGAGCCCCAGCCACGAGGCGAAGTGCTTGGCGCTGGGCCACCGGGTCATGTCCGTGCCGATTTCGCCGACCACTTTCAGTGCGGTGAAAGCGTCCACTCCGTCAATGCGGGTAAGATCCACTCCCGTCATCCGATGCAGGTGGCTCCGAAGGTCGAAGCGGGGCGCGTTCCCCTGGCTGCGCTTGCCGCTATCCCCAGCAGGAGGTTCGCCATCGCTGCGGTCCTCAAACCGCTCCAATTGCCGTTCAATCTCCCGGTCGCACTGGGCGATCTTGTCCTGATAGGTCCGGTACAGTTCCAGGGCCTGGGTCAGTTCAAAGATGTGTTCCTCCCGCCAGTGTCCCTGCAGCGACTTGGCGATGGTCGCCTCGTCGGCCCTGGTCCTGGGATCGCGCAGCGCGGCCAGTTTCCACGGATCCCTTTCGCCCCTCACTATGGCTTCAATGATCTTCATGCCGGTCTTGCCCGTGATGTTGCTGATCACGTGCTGCAGCTTGACGTTCATCTGGGTCAGCGCCTTCTGCATGTGCTGGATGTGATGGGAGGCGTACTCTACCAGCATGGCCCGCTGCCGCAGGTAGCTGCGCAGGCAACGTATCTCACCCTCCGTCCGGAAGCTTCCCGACAGCAGCCCGTAGGTGTGCAACTGCTGCAGCCACTGACAGTCCTGCACGTCCGTCTTGCGCCCGGGCACGTTCTTGATGCGGCTGGGGTCCACCAGCATCACCTCAAATCCCCGCTCCTCCAGCACCCCGAACAGCGGTATCCAGTAAACCCCGGTGGACTCCATCGCCACGGTCTCCACCCCGCACTCCGCAAGCCAGTCGGCCAGGCGGTACAACTCAGCCGTGAAGGCCTCAAATTCGCGCACCGGCTGTTCCCAGCGGTCCTCGGGCACCGCCACGAAATGGCTGCTGGCGCCCACGTCGATACCGGCAGCGTTCAGGTTTACCCGGGACAACTCTGCCGGCAGGCGCTGTGCTCCTCTACCCTTCTTCGCTCCCGGGTTTTCACTTCCCCTGCTCTCATTCATCATCCAGCCCCCTCATTGCTGCATAGGCGCGCCGCCGGAGGGAGCCACTGAAAGCGCACAATCTATCGAACGGGAACGTCCCGCTGGAGGCGTCACCAATGATGCAGCCGTAAGGCTCCCGGACCATGCTTTGCACCGGGCGTTACGCACCAATGCCCTGTCGGCCTTGGTCCGGCGACTCGCCACGCCTGAATCTTACACCTCCCCAACGGCCAAGCCAGTTAGTCGCTGTTGCACGGCCCTAAAGCGGGCATAGTTATGCTCTGCACAAAAGTTATTTTTGTTACCTGTTCATTGTGCAGATTTTATCGGCGTGAGTTCCTCGCCCTTCTGCCCGCGGTTGGCCCTCTGGTCTTCAGGCGATTCACCCGAAAATGTCGCTGTGGCGCCGTTTCTCATCAGGGTGGCGGTGGTGTCGTCTTCGTCCCAGACCAGCAGCCAGCCGTTGACGATGTGACATTCCCAGAGGAGCGCCACGGTGTCGGTCTACTGGTGGGCCGGGTGAACGGTTCGCCTGTTTCGTTCTATGGCTTTTTGCAGGCTATCCACCGTTGCGATTAGTTCCGTCTCTGCTGGAAGAGCACCCAGGTTGACCAGGCGAGGCGGTCGCGCCGGTCAGCGGAATTTAGGAAGTGGGCTCCGATGGAGTCAATTCTGCCCTGCGAGAGACCTGCGGGAATAACATTCCCCGAAAGTCAGAAAGTCCTTACCCCTGAACGCATTGCGGGACCGGGGCCACTGATTTCCCCCGCGCGGTAATGACCGAGGACCGAGGTATGACGATGTGAGCGTCCTCCGGTCTACGGGACTCAAATATCCCGTGCGTCTCGTCAATGCGGGCAGGTTTATTCCACTATTTGATGATATACTGGCACTTCAATCGGCATTTGCGATTTAAGTGAGTCAGCGGCATTTTCAGCATCTTCGGTACAGCGCGCTCTCGGCCTTCCTCGGAGCAAAGCAAGCAAGGCATCTTTTACGGCTGGTGGCTGGTCCTCATCACCGGCTTGGTCATGGTCATTGCCACGGTCCCCCTGTTCCACGCCATGGCGGTCTGGGCCGTGGCCTTGGAAAGGCATTTCGGATGGTCCCGGGCGCAACTGGGGATGGCCCTCACGCTGACCCGCGTCGAAAGCGGCCTGATCGGCCCGCTTGAGGGCTACCTGGTCGACCGCGTGGGCACCCGCTGGATGGTGCTGATCGGCTTGGTCCTCCTGGGCGGGGCCTGGGTCTTTTTCTCCCGCGTCGACAACCTCTGGATGTTCTACGTGGCCTATGTGCTGATGGCAGTGGGCCAGGGCTTGGGCAGCTGGATACCACTGATGACCATGCTGAACAAGTGGTTCTCCAGGCGACGCTCTACGGCCATCGGCTGGGCCAACGTGGTCAGCCGTTTCGGCGCCCTGCTGCTGGTGCCCGCCATCGCTTGGGCGGTGGTTGACGCTCCCGGACGCATCGGCTGGCAGACGACGGCGCTGATCCTGGGAATCGGCATCCTGATCCTGGCCGCCCCCCTGGCCAGCATGATTCGCAACGATCCCAAGGACTATGGCGAGGCTCCCGACGGGGAAGCTCGTCGTCCCGCCCCGGCATCAGGAGCAACGCCCACCAACCCCAGTCAGCCGCGCCAGCAGGAAATGACCGCCTCGGAGGCCCTGCGAACCCCGGCATTCTGGCTGATTGCCTTTGGCCACGGGTTCACTTCGATGGTCATTCTGGCCATCATGACCCACCTGGGGCTGCTCATGGTGGACAAGGGCTATACCGGGCAGGATGCCGGATGGGTGGTCTCGGTCTACACCGGGGTGGCCATGTTATTCCAGCTGGTGGGCGGCTATTCGGGCGACCGGCTGTCCAAGCGGGTGGCGCTGGCCTTCTTCACGACGGTGCAGGCCGCTGGCGTGCTGGTGCTGGTTGTGGCCAATACCCTGCCAATGTTCTACTTCTTTGGAATACTGTTCGGGGCCGGATTCGGCGGCCGCAATCCGCTGACGGTGGCCATCCGGGCGGATTACTTCGGAACGGCCTCCTTCGGCAAGATCCTGGGTTTCTCCACTGTGCCCATGAACCTGCTGCTGCTGATTGCCTCCCCCTTTGCTGGCTGGATGTACGACCAATACGGCAGCTATGACCTTGCCTTCCTGATCCTTGCCGGGCTCAACTTGGTTGGCGCTGTCTGCTTCATCTTCGCCGCCCGCCCGCGGCCACGCGCCATCCGCCGGGTCCAGGCCGTGCCTGCAATCAAATGAACCCGCGGGCACGGACACCCGCGTAAGGGTCTGCCATCGCTTGGCGTCACCAGAACGAGGGTAGGCCTCCAGCGACGTGCAGGATCTTCCGGTTCACACCAAATCGGCGGGGTCCGGCTGCCCCGCACGGAGTTGGTGAGGCTCAAACAGGAAAACGCGGAGGGATGACGCAACACCCCTTCGCGTTTCTCGTGGCAGAAATTTATTTGGCCCTCAGACCTCTTCGATGATTGTGATGTTGTTGATAACCAAGCGCTCGGTTGGGGTCGAAGGTTCGCCGGAACTGCTGCGAGTCACCGGCGAGTTGGCCAGGGTGTCCAGCACGTCCTCGCCGTCGGTCAGCTTTCCGAAGATGGTGTAGTTGGGTGGCAAGCCTACTTCGGAGCCGTGGACGATGAAGAACTGGCTGCCGTTGGTGTTGGGGCCAGCGTTGGCCATGGCCAAGGTGCCTTTGACGTAGCTGCGCTTCACCGGCTCGTCTTGGAAGCGGTAGCCCGGGCCGCCGGTCCCGTCGCCCTTAGGGCAGCCGCCCTGAATCATGAAGTCCCTGATGACCCGGTGAAACTGGCAGTCTTCGTAGTATCCGTCGCGGGCCAGGAATATGAAGTTGTTCACCGTCAACGGGGCCTCGGTGGCGAACAGCTCCAGGGTCATCACCCCCTCGCTGGTGTCCACGGCGGCGGTGTAGCTCTTGGTTCCGTCGATGGTGGTGGGCGGGGGGCTTGAGTATTGGTTTGGCATTAGCAACCTCCGGCAATGTAGCCCATCAATTGTAACACCTGCCGCTGAAGGGGCGACGAACACCCACACGGTCGCGAGGTCTTTCGGATTTTGGATGTAGTCTCCTCCTCCTCAATGAGGGGGAGAGCCAAGAGGCCCTGTTCAGCTTGTTTTCTTACATGACGAAGAGGGAATTGTCCCCAAATAAACAGGCCCCGTCGCTTTGGACGGGGCCTGCTGGTCGTTGGTCTGTGGTGAGGATTCTGCTTACAGCAGTCCACCCTGGTAGATGGAGTTCTGCTTGCGGAAGACCTGAACGCGCTGGCGGGCGACTTCCACGACGAAGATCTGGCCTGCGTCGTTTACTTCCACCGCGATGGGGCCCTGAAATTGCTTCTCGCGTTCTTCCAGTCCTTGGGCCGCCAACCGGCCCTTGACCGCGATCGGGTCGATAAGAACGCGCTCCCGACCCCACGAGGACAGGGTGGCCTCGCCCATAAGCTTGGCGATGAACCGCCCCTCCTCGTCGAAGATCTGGAGGCGGTCGTTCTTGTAATCGGCGACGTAGATGGTTCCCTCGCGGTCGACGGCCAGGCCGGTGGGGCGGTTGAACTCGCCATCCCCGTCGCCGGAGGAACCGAACTGCATCAGGAAGGTGCCGTCGGGGGCGAACTTCTGAATGCGGTCGTTGCGCCAGTCGGCCACGTAAACGTCGCCGTTGTGGTCGATTTCGATGCCCCAGGGCATGTGGAATTCGCCTTCTCCGCTGCCCTTACGGCCAAAGCTGAACTGGAGCTTGCCGTCAGTGGTGAACACCTGCACCCGGTGGTTACGGCTGTCTACCACGTAGAGGTTGTCGTTTTTGTCGAAAGCCAGACCCGACGGGCGGTCGATCTCGCCTTCGGCGGAGCCGGTAGTGCCCCACATGTCGACCCAGCCCTGGCCGGGCTTGTAGACCGAGATGCGCTGCAGCCACTCGTCGGACACGTAGGTGTTGCCTTCGCTGTCCAAGGCCACGGAGGTGGGCCACATGAAGCTGCCGTTGGGGGCCGAGGAGTCGGCCTCATCCGGCGGAATCTTCTGGCCGTAGTCCTCGATAAACTCCTCGTCGGCCGTGAAAACGGTGACCCGTTTGCAAGGGAAGAAGGCGGGCGTTTCGGACCCCCGGCTGAGGACATAGAGCCTGTTCTGCGGGTCGCGGGTAATAGCCACCGGCATGAAAAACCCGTTGCCACTGCGGACTTCCTGACGCCCGATGGTGTGGCTGTACTGGAAGGTTATCGGCGCAAGCTGCGTAACCATATTCACCTCTTTTTCAACACAGAGGGCGCAGAAAACCCAGAGACAATTCCAAATATCTCTGCGGTCTCTGCGCCCTCAATGTTTGATAGTTATCTACTTGATGAAGTCGAGCTGCTCGTAGTTCCCGCCGAGGATGTCCCTATCGTCGAGGCCCATCCACTTTTCCAGCAGGGTGGAGTAGGTGCCGCGGAAGTCGCTGTTCCAGCGGAGGTCGCCCTCATCCAACTTGGACGGCTCCAGCGACGGGTATTGACCATAGGTGCCGCCCTTGACGCTGTCGCCGATAACGAAGGCCACGCTGCCCGAGCCGTGGTCGGTGCCGGAGCCGTTGTCCTGCACGCGGCGACCGAACTCGGTGAACATCATGATGACAACTTCCTCGCTGGCGTGGTGCTCCTTGAGGTCCTCGTACAGGTCGGCCGTGGCGGTGGTGACGTCGTCCCACAGCTTGGGGAAGGCGATGTTCTGGTTGGCGTGGGTGTCGAAAGCACCCGGGTTGAGACCGGTATACAGGATCCGGGTGCCGAACTCGGCCAGATGCACCTGGGCGATGCTCTTGCACCACTGGGCGAAGGGGCTGCCGCCGTACTCGACCGAGGACGAGTAGTTTTCGGGAGCGGTGTTGAGGATGTCAGCGCCCTTCAGGGCGTCCAGGCCGGTCTGCGACAGGTAGTCGTTGGCCGGGCCGGTGCCGATCAGTGGAGAGTACATCTTGGAGAAGATGTCCAGCGCTTCCATCCGCTGGTCCTCGCCGTCGATGCCGGTCAGCACGCCGTAGCTCGCCAGATCGCCAACGGAGGCGACAGAGACGCCCGGAGCAGACAAGGCACGCGGCAGGCCGCGACCGAAGTTCACTGCGGTCAGCACGTTGTCGCGGTTGGGGTCCAGATCGCGAATGGCCTTGCCCAACCAGCCCTCGGTGATCATCTTGGCGGGCTCGGCGGTGTGCCAGATATCCATGGAGCGGAAATGGGAGCGGTTGGGGTTGGGATAGCCGATGCCCTGGAGGACCGCCACCTTGCCCTGGTCGTACAGGTTCTTGAGGGGCTTCATGGACGGGTGGAAGCCAACCTCGTCGTTAATGTGCAGAACGTCGGCGGGGTCAACCTTCAGTGCTGGCCGATAATCGTTGTACAGGGGGTCGTTATAAGGAATGATGGTGTTCAGAGCGTCATAGGCGCCCGACATTTGCAGGACCACCAGCACCCTTTCTTTCTTATTGGTTGTCATCGCTGTTTGCCGTCTCCTTCGTTTAGTGTCGTAATTGAAGTGTCGGAGCGATGTCTCCCCAACTTACTCCATTGGGGGCAAGTTGGGGAAAACTGCGACTCCGGTGGCAGGGTCGTGGCTGTGATTACCCAAGACACGCAGCAGTTGCTGATGATTACGGCGGGACTCTTCACGCATGTCGCGGGACTCTTCACGCAATTCGCGCACATCCTTGCGCAACTCGGCCGTGTCGCTGGCTTGCTGGTCAGCCCGTGCGGAGAGCTGTCCAAGTCGGTACAGCACTCCGCCGGTCAAAGCGATAAGGGTCAGGATCAGGCCGCCGATGGCGACCAGTGTCGATATGTCCAGCGTTTCGCCGTTCACCGTTTCAGCCCTTTTCTCCGCTAGGCGTACAGGTATTCCTTGGTGGAGGCGATCAACTGCAGCATCTCCCCCACCTCGCGGGGGAAGTCGGCGGTGTCGGTGCGCACCATGTCGTCCTTGGCGGCCCGCATCATCAGCATGTGGCGGGTCTCATCCGACAACTCGTAGTGGCCCAGGAATTTCAGGCAGCCGTCCACCATTTCATCCGCCGTGATGGCCGGGCCAACGTCTGCCAGCCTTTCGACGATGTCTTTAATTCCCGGGAAGTTGGTGTCGCCCAGGAAGTCGGCGGTGAAGTTGATACGATGCACCAGCGTTCCGCCGTCGATCCACTCCTTGCCGGTGTGCCAGCCCTCCACCGAGGGCGGGTTGAGCAACTCCTGGCCCATGTACTTCATCTCGTCGAAGATGAACTCGAAGCCGGGCTTGGGTTCGGTCCAGTCGCCCACCATCCGCAGGGTGCCGATTACCGTTTCCACCGGGCTCTTGATACGCCGGAACTGGGCGTTCCTGAAGGCGTCGGAGTTGAACAGCACGCGCAGCATGGAGCGGATGTTGTAGCCGGAGCGGTAGTATTCCTCCTCCAGCATCTCGATGGTCACGGGATCCTGTGGCGGGGTATCCATCCACGACGGCACGCCGGGCTCGTCGGCAATGAAGTAGCTGTACAAGTGGCGGGAGATGAACCGCGCCGCTGCGGGCTGCTTCGCGATGATGTCGATGATATCCTCGCCGTTGAGGCGTCCGGTCTCTCCCAGGAAGGTCTTCTCACCGTTGTCGTGGTCCTCGGGGACGAAGGCGAACTTGGCGGAGTAGCGTCCGTATGGCTGACCGGGAACGGGGTTGGAGATGGTCCAGCCGGTAAAGGCGCGGGCGCATTCCTTGACGTCGTCCTCGGTGTAGTTGAACTCGCCGTCCTTGCCCACGCCCAAGGAGAACAGCTCGAGAAGTTCGCGTCCGTAGTTCTCGTTGATGGCTTCCTTGTGGCTGAGGCAGTTGTCCAAGTAGAAAATCATCGCCGGATCTTTGGAAATCTCCAACAGCAGGTCGCGGAAGCTGCCCATTCCGTGACTGCGGAACATTTCCAACTGATCGTAGTGCGTCGGGTAGCTCTGAACCTTGCTGTCGGAAGTGCAGAAGATGCTGTGCCAGAACAGCACCATCTTCTCTTCCAGCTGCGCCCGGGAGTTAATCAGGCGCCAGGCGAAATACTCCGGCACGCCGCGGGTGAAGTGATTCCACTCAACGAAGCACCTTTCCGCGACATCCAGCTCAAGGCCGTTGGAGTTGTCATCGGGATTCAGCAACTCTTCAACAGTCGCTTCGTACCCTTTCTGCGTCCGCTCCACGAGGTCATCGTATCGGGCGCCGAAACCAGCCCGCCTCATCAGGTGGGCCATGAGAGCAATATCATTTGTAGTTACCTGGTCTGACATAGGAATATCCACCTCCAGTTAGGAGCAGCAATAATCTACGGTAGACTAACATTTTGTAAGTCACGATTCAACCCGTAAGCGCGACCAAAAGCATGGCCACGAGATGGCCTGTGGCGAACTACGCCGAGGTCTCGAGGCGGAGCAAGGGACGGATGATCTGCTTGGCCTCCTCAACGTCTGAGGCGTAGTGTTCCAGTGGCACTTTGTCCAGCAGACCCATCGAATGCATTGTATCGGAAACGCTCTGATTCATGCCCGCGATAATAATCGTCCTGGTATGCCGGACAGTGGCTATTGAGACAAGCTCGCTGATGATCACGGCGGCGGAATCATCCACGTATTCCGTGCGGCACAAATCGAAAATGGAGAACTGGTGCCCCTTATATCTGGGTTGAGAATCCGGCTCAACTCCCTTGCGGACGCGATGCCACCCAGGACGTCCCCGCGCAGGCTGCTCCAACCGCAGTCGGCTCCACGCGGAAATTGGTATGTAAAAAGCCGATGAACGTTCAGGAAGGGCTGACAACTCAGCGGACGGAATTCACTTGAGGCACCGGTGCGATTAAATCACCTCTACTTCCGGTCAACAATCCTTCCTCTACTGCCACGCAATTACCACTCAATTTGTGGTCAGGGGATGGTGGTCAATTGTGGCGCTCACCCGTAACTTTGGTGGGTGGAATGTTGCGCACCACAATCCGGTTACTCCAAAGGTGTTGTTCATCTCGCCCTGGCTACTCCATACAATTGGCATGCAGCAGAGACCCTGGAAGGTTTGTGGCTGAGGATGGCCCACGGAAATGCCCGAGGGGTGGAAGTTGGGCGTGGCGGCTGACTTGGCTATAATAGGCTGATATTGTCGGGAGCCGAACGCATTATGACCGCAATCCTGGCTGGGAACCTAGTCGAGGCAGCAAAGAGGATCGCCCCGGAAATTGTGGCGAACAGGGAACGGATAGACGCCGAATGCCAGCTCCCCTCTGACCTGGCATCTGAAATGGCGGATCAGGGCCTGTTTGGTCTCTACGTGCCCAAGGAGTTGGGCGGCCCGGAAACCGACCCGATCACGGCCTACCACGTTGTGGAGGAAATCGCCCAAGCTGACGGGTCAGCTGGCTGGTGCGTCTTCAACGGAGCGGCGGTATCGTCGGCGGTGGCCCGCCTGTCCCCCAAGGCGGTCAGGGAAATATTCGGCGATCCACCGGTGGTGCTGGGCTCCGGTTCGGCGCGCGCCGGCGGTACAGCGAAGTTGACCGACGGCGGATACATCGTGTCGGGCCGTTGGGATTTCCTCAGCGGCATCGACCACTCCATCGGACTTTTCGTGGCCTGCCGGGTGATGGACGACGAGGGCCCGGCCGTGAATGACGACGGCAGCCCGGTGACTCGGACGGTGGTGCTGCCGGTGTCGGAGGGGGAGGTGCTGAACACTTGGACGACCATGGGCATGCGGGGCACCGCAAGCCACGACGCAGAATTCCACGAGGTGTTCGTACCCCACGACCACACCTACACCCGGGGTGCACCGGCCCATTACGCCGGCGCGCTGTACACACCGCCACAGTCGTCCATCGTCTTCGGCTGGACGCTGTCGGCGGCAAACACCCTGGGGATGGCCCGTGGGGCGATGAACACGTTCGTCGACCTCGCCACCGACTCCGGCTCGACCGACTCACCCACTCTGCTGCGCGACCGCCAGCACATCAAGATCGTCGTCGGAGAATGCGAGGCGATGATCGACAGCGCCCGCCACTACGTGTTGGACACGGTGAGCACGATGTGGATGGCGCAGGTAAGCGGCGATCCGGAACTGGCAGAGCTGTCGATGCGCTGCCGCCTGGCCATCACCCACGCCATCCGGCAGTCGATTGCGGTGGCCGACAAATTGTTCAACGCGGCTGGCACCAACGCCATCCACCGCTCCGTTGGTCTGGAGCGCTACTTCCGCGACCTGCACGTCCACGGCCAGCACATCTCCGGCCTGCCCCTGAACTTCGAGTTCGGCGGCGCCATGCTGATGGGAGCCACCCCCCCAGCGTCGCTGTATACATGAGGGGGGTACGTTACAGTCTCCATTGTCGGAATTGAGCGTCGAGGTTGTCGAGGAAGGATTTTAGGGAAGGGTCAGCTCGCTTGGCCCGCTCGATGTTCATTTCCCCCACGATGTCTTCGGCGAACTCGATTCCGCCGATGTCGGGCATAAGTCCCGCCGCCAATATCGCCTCGACAAGGAGTTGCTTATAGCGGTCACGGTCGCATTTTTGATTTGGCGCATCGCATCCTTTGCCAAATACCCTGCTGAAAGCGGCGCCGTCCAGCAGCAGCCAGCGTTCGATGTGCGGGTCGGGGATGGCAAGCACCATTGGAGGAAGAGGGGCGGTAACAGATTCGGCGGCATCGTTAATTTCTCGAGAGCGTCGGTTCAGCCCTCTGCAGTTGGCGTCTGTGGCTACGACAATCAAATCTGGCAGAGGGCTGCTCTGTCTCGCCAAATCTCGCATATATGTGCGAAGCTCATTCACAACCCTGCCGTGTCCTTCCTGAGCGCTTATCCAATTCAACTGCACTGGGATACCGTGGCCGGCAGCCAGCCGGAGCGTCAACCGGCCGATAACCAGTTGGTGAGCAAGGTCTTCGACAAACAGAGCAATCTCACGCATCAAAGTCCCCTCTAAGGATGCGCTTCGATACGGGAAGCTGCTCTTGCTGGTCATCGAGAGCTTTGTCAATGGTGCCCTTGCGCCAAAGCGGACCCCAGCTTGAAAAGGGGCTTATTTCAGTACAGCGCCCGCTCCGTTGCACTATAAAGAGGTTATCGGCGGGTAGCTTGTCGGGCAAAATTGGGGAATGCGTTGTGACTATGTATTGAGCCGGTCCGAATTGGGAGCGTGTCTTGAGCAATTCCGCGATCAATTGGATTCGCCGGGGATGAACGCCGTTCTCAGGCTCCTCAAAGCCCACCAACGAGGGAGAATTGCCAGCGCCGTTCAAGGCCAGCAGGCCCAGCAGCCGCAGAGTACCTTCTGAAAGCACCCGGGACGGGATAGCAACTCCGTTCTCCTTGAGACGTAGTTCGACTTCGCCCATGTCACTCACGTCTATTTCAATGCCATCTATATTGGGCAACATAGTGTGCAGGGCCTTTTCCAAGACCATAAACTGCCTGGGTTCCAACTCCTTAAGAGTATTGAGATAGGCGGCTAGTTCCTCGCCCATCAGCCCGATATGGCGCACCTCCTTGACCGTATTGGCCGCCCGCATACGCTCTCGCGGCTCGAAATAGAAGAACAGCCAGCTTTCCAGTTCGCGCCGCGCCGCCACCAAGTGCGGGTAATGGGGTGGATAATGCGGCATAGACATGATGGTGCGGTCAAGATACCGCTCATACTCGGTAGGGTGCGCCTGCCCCTCCAACCGCAAGTGAATCTTCTCGCCTTGCCTTTCGACGAATGGTTTGCGCTTGCCGGTAGTCTCCCCCTTGGAGTTCAGGGCCGCTAGGTACTCGTCGGTCACTCGCAGGAAACCGGAGCGAGGCACCATCTCGATTTCGACTTTATAGCGCAGGTCTCGTTCGCGGACGCGGGCAGAACCGCTGCCACCCGATTCTTGGCGTCCGTCGCCGCTGGGACGGCGCATCTCCTGTATCTGCCGGTTGACTGCCTCAACCACCGCATCCGACAGATGTAAGTCGGCCTCGATGGAAAAGGCCAGCCGTTCCTGCTCCATCAGCCCCCTAAGCCCGCCTTCGCCCAAGGTGAAAGACTCCAGCGGCTTGCCTCGGTAAGGAGGGTCGAAGGCTTCATTCAGCGTCCGGCTCGTCGCCATCTTAGAAAGAAGTTGGAGCGCATCAAGGAAATTACTTTTGCCGGCCGCGTTCGGCCCGAAGAGCAGGGTGAGAGGGGAAAGCTTCACCTCGACATCCTGCAAGGATTTATAGCCCTTGATGTGAATTCTTTTCAGCATATTGAGCCTCCCGTGAACGGTTTCCTTGAGGCGAGATGCTCCGGCGCGGGCGGCTGTTCATATCATAATCCAGCCTTAAAATCACGCCGCATGCGCTCCAGGGACAACTCCCGGCTAGTCCTCCGCTTCTTGCCTTGATGTTCCGAGCTGGCGGACGGCCTGCCCTCGTGAAAACTGGGGTTGTCTGGTCCATCTATTCCCACTCCGTCCGGCATTGGAAGTTCCAACCCTCCTATGGCGCAGCCAGACTACTTTGCCGGAACGCAGGCGGGTTTGTTCAGGGCTCTGTCGGCAGGCTCTGTCGGCTCACACTGCTTCGTAAACGCTGTTGCGCGCCCGGGCCGACTTGCGGAGACGGCGCTGGGCCTCCAGGGAGCGGACCGCCTGCTGCACCCTGGGCGATCCATACCGGCGGAACTGTCCGACAATCTTGCTGATCGTCTTTGGCTGCTCGCAATAGTCCAAGACCAGCTCAGAAAGGGCGGCGTCGGCACCGGGGAGCGGGTATTTCGGGGTGACCGTGGTGTAGCCGGGGTTGCCGTCGGCCCTCTCGCCCGAAGTGAACTCCAGCCGTGCCTCGTGCCTCTCAAGGAACTTGCGGAACCGTGTTCGGAGCACGCCGGGGCCGCCGGTGGAGCCGTATCCGTGGATCACCCGCAGCTTTCGACAGGCGTGGCCGCCGGGCTGGACGGCCTTGTTGTAAGCGTCTACGAATTCCTGCAGGGCTTCGGGCCAAGTCTTGCCGTGGAGGTCCAGTTCGAGGGTGTCCAACGCTCCCCCAGTGCGGATAAATCGTCGCCTCCAGCATAGGCGCATCGGCTCTCGACGGTCAACGGGTGTAAAATGCGGAGGCCCCTGATTTCGCATCCTGTCAATTCTCGTTCCAGTTGAATCGCTCCGGTTATATCGCTCCGGTAGTATCGCTATGGAGGGCGCAATGAAACAGCTGACCAGCAACGTATGGGTCGAAACTGAAGTGCGGGGCTGCAACTTCGGATTCGTCACCACCTCCGACGGCATCGTTATGATCGACACCCCGCACAAGCCCAGCACTGCAATGTGGCTGAAGGCGGAAATCGAGAAGCGGGGATTGCTGCGCTACATCATCAACACGGAACCCCATGGCGACCACTGGACCGGCAACGCATTCTTCGACGCTCCGGTCATCGCCCACGAGGGCGTTCGCACCCGCATCCTGAACACCGACATGGCCGAGCACGCCGCCCGCATCGGCACCTTCGGCCCAGAGGAACCGGCGTTGCTGGAGGGATACAAAGCCAACCCGCCGGTAATGACCTTCCAGGACCAGATGACCCTACGGGTCGGCGACCACACCTTCGAGATGATCAGTATGCCTGGGCACACCCTGTACCAAGCGGCTGTGGTAATTAAAGAGGAAGGGGTGGTGTTCACCAGCGACAATATATTCCATGGGGTGCAGACCTGGCTCCACGAGGCCAATCCAGACCTGTGGCTGGTGGCCTTGGAGTCGCTGCGGAAGCTGGACGAAGACATCTTTGTGCCCGGCCACGGCGCGCTGTGCGGCAAGGGCTACCTGGACGAGCAGGGTGAGTTCATCGTGGAGTGGAAGGACTACGTGCAGGACGCCGTCGACCGGGGCCTGACCCGCGAGGAGGCGACGGCCACGCTGACGGCCCTGACCGACCGCTACCCGATGGACGTGGAGCAGGAAGGCATGGCCCCAATGGTGATGCGCATAAGCGCCGCCAACCTCTACGACTACCTGACCGGCGACTGGCCCCCGCCCGGCATGGGCGCCATCGCGACACGGCTTCCAGGGGACGGGCGGTAGGGGCGGGTGGCAGCTGCGTGTACACTGCAGCACATCATTGGGAACACATCAGGTTGCCAGGGTGATTCGTATGGCTAATGCCAGCATATTCCGGAATTACGTCAGCGAGTTGCAGGATGCCGTGTCGCGGGGCAACGCCACCGAACACACCCACCGGCCTGCACTGAAATCGCTCCTCGAGTCTGTCGTTACCGAAATCACGGCGACCAACGAACCCAAGCGGGTTGACTGCGGCGCTCCCGACTACGCCATCAGCCGGAAGCAGGACGGCCGCACCATCGGCTATGTCGAAGCCAAGGACATCGGAGTCAGCCTTGCTGACATCGAGAGAGACAGCAACCGGGTCAATCCGTCCACTCCCAACGGGCGGCAGTTGAAGCGCTACCGTGAGTCGCTACCCAACCTGCTGCTGACCGACTATGTGGAGTTCCGCTGGTACGTGGACGGGCAGCATCGCGTCACCGCCCGCCTGGCGGAGCCGGACGGCAACGGCAAGCCGGCGCTGCGCAACGACGGCATTGCCGAAACTGACGCCCTTCTATCCGACTTCCTGTCGCATAACCCCGCGCCGGTTGCCAGCCCCCAAGAACTTGCTCAGCGAATGGCCCGCCTCACTCACATCGTCCGTGACATCGTGGAAGAAGGTTTCCGCCAGAGTCAGTTATCCCAGGAAGTGACCGACCTGTACCAAGCGTCAAAAAACGTACTGGTTCCGGACCTTACCGAAGCGGCCTTCGCCGATATGTTCGCCCAGACGCTGGCCTACGGGCTGTTCGCCGCCAGAGTGAACCACGATTCCGGCGAGTTCACGCGGGAGAACGCAGCGCGCTATATTCCCCAAGCCAACCCTTTCATCAGGCGCATATTCTCTCTGGTTTCCGACCCGGCTCTGGATGACGAACCTTTTGTTGGTTTCGTAGACGACCTGGCACAGCTCTTGGGAAACGCGGATATGGAGGCCGTGCTGGCCGACTTCGGCAAAAGGGCCGCCCGCCAGGACCCGATTCTGCACTTCTACGAGACCTTCCTGGCAGCCTATGACCCGGCCCTGCGGGAACGACGCGGCGTCTATTACACGCCGGAGCCGGTGGTGTCCTACATCGTGCGCTCAGTGGACCATATTCTGCGCCAGAACTTTAGCTGCTCTGAGGGGCTGGCCGACCATTCAACGGCCACTTACGAAACGCTGGAATACCACGGCAATGAGGAAAAGACCGTCGAAAAGCAGGGGCACCGCGTGCTGGTGCTGGACCCGGCCTGCGGCACAGGTTCCTTTCTGTACGGCGTGATAGACCACATCCGCGAACACTACCGCAAAAGCGGAAACGCCGGGATGTGGGACGGATACGTTAAAGACCATTTGCTCAAGCGGCTGTTCGGCTTCGAACTGCTGATGGCTCCCTACGCCATGGCTCACCTGAAGCTGGGGATGCAGTTGGCAGCCCAAGACCTGCCGGCAGAGAGCCGCGCGGGTTGGGTCTACGACTTCACTGGCACCGAGCGACTTGGCGTGTATCTCACCAATTCCCTCGAAGAGGGAGAAATGCAAGTGCCTATGTACGGCTCTTATCGCGTGATAGCCGAAGAAGCTAACTCGGCCGTGGAAATCAAGCGGGATATGCCCATCATGGTAGTGCTGGGCAATCCGCCCTACTCCGGCCATTCGGCCAACGCCAGCCGCAAGGAAGGCAAGCTAACCTGGATAGGCAAACTTATCGAGGATTACAAACAGGTTGACGGAAAGGGTCTTGGCGAAAAAAACCCCAAGTGGCTGCAAGACGATTACGTGAAATTCATCCGCTTCGGCCAGCACCGCATACAGAAATCCGGGGCCGGAATCCTGGCATTTATCACCAATAACGGCTACCTGGACAATCCCACCTTTCGCGGGATGCGCCAGCAGTTAATGGACACCTTTACCGATATTTACCTGCTGGACTTGCATGGCAATTCTCGTATCAAGGAGCGAGCCCCTGGGGGAGGGATGGAAGAGAACGTTTTTGACATACGACAGGGTGTCGCCATCGCCATATTTGTCAAAGTACCGGACAAGGCCGGGCCAGCCATTGTTCACCATTACGGGCTATATGGCACGAGAGAGGCCAAGTACGAAAGCCTGTCTGAATCGGACATATCAACAATTGGATGGACAACTCTTGCGCCGGAATCCCCTGATCACCGGTTCAAGCCCTGGGACAACGAGTTAGGGGCGGAGTATCAGCGATGGCCTAGAATAAACGAGGTTATGCCCGTCAACTCAGTGGGAGTAGTAACCGCCCGCGACAGCTTGACTATTCACTGGTCAAGGGATGATGTCATGCCGACGGTACGGGATTTTGCGAGCCTCTCGTCTGAAGACGCCCGAACCAAGTATAAATTGGGTGCCGATGCCCAAGACTGGAAAGTTAGTTTGGCACAAGATGACCTCGCCAAATCCGAGCTAAACGATAGCTTGGTGACATCCGTGCAGTACAGGCCGTTTGATACCAGGTATACATACTACACGGGCACCAGCCGTGGTTTTATCTGCCGTCCTCGCTCGGAGGTGATGCGGCATATCCTGGAAGGAACTAACTATGGTCTGATGTTCATGCGTCAAGTAGCGTTGCATGAATGCTACACTCACTTTGGAGTATCCCGCTCAATTGTTGACAACAGGGGCTTTTATAGCAATAAAGGGATAATGCAGTTCGCCCCCCTCTACACCAACCCATCAGAGCAATCAATCGAGCAAGGGCTGTTCCAGCGGGGCGAACGACAGCCGAATCTGGCCCCGGCGTTCACGGCGGAGTTGGAGCGGCGGTTGTCTTTGCGGTTCATCTCAGACGGCAAGGGCGACCTGCGGGAAACCTTTGGGCCGGAAGACGTGTTCCATTACATCTACGCGATGTTCCACTCGCCAACCTACCGGGAGCGGTACGACCAGTTCCTGCGGGCCGACTTCCCCCGCGTGCCGCTGGTTGACGACGCGGAGTCGTTTCGCGTCCTGGCCGGACTGGGCGAGCAGCTAACAGGGATACACCTGCTGGAGTCCTCCATGCTCGACAAACCGGCAGCCAGTTTCCCGGTGCCGGGGGATAACGTGATAGAAAAGGGCTATCCCAAGTATTATGCTCCGGACGAAACACCGCCCGGTGAGACCACCCCCGTCGAGCAGGGCCGAGTCTACATCAGCGCCAACGCCAAAAAGGGCAACAAACGCGGCCGATACTTCGAGGGAATACCGCCGGAGGTCTGGGAGTTCCGGGTCGGCGGGTATCAGCCGATGGACAAGTGGCTGAAAGATCGCAAGGGCCGGGAATTGTCCTTCGACGACCTGAACCACTATGCGAAGATAGCCGCCGCGCTGCAAGAGACCATCCGGCTGATGGAGCAAGTAGACTTGGCAATCAACGATTCCGCCAATGCCTGGCGGTGGCCTGCCTGTGAGGCCTCGGTTCAGGGCGAGGCTGAAAGCCCCACCACATGAGCGCATCGCACGGGTTTGGTTATGCCAGCGTCTCCATCAGGAAAAAGCCCAAGGAAAAAGCCGCCGACTATCTTATGAAAGTCGGCGGCGTCTTTTGGTATGAAGGGGTCCCTCAGTGGTTCCAGAAGATCCGGTCAAAGATGGCCCCGAACACACAGCCGGGCATCACCAGGAAGGCCAGGAAGCTGGCAGCCTGAGAGAAAGGCTGGCCTTGGTAATCCTCAACCCATCCGTGTTGTCTCAACCAGTTCATCATAAGGAGTCCTCTCTATGAAGACTCGCCTTACGGGAGGCAACCGACCCTGCCAACTTGACCCCACCGCGACCGTTGGTAAAATTCAAACGGCCTTACCGGGCTGTGGGCGTCCCCGCTTCGGCGGTGCGCCTAAACGCACAGACCCCGCCAGATAGCATGGTGGGGTCTGTGCCTGTTAGGGGACAAGCTGTTGTGGCGCGTTGCTTCGGGGAAAATTCAAAAAGGCCAGACGCAAAGAACCCACGGGAACCCCCTTGTGAGGTGAAAGGGCTGACATAAGGCCACAGAGACCACAACCCTAAAAACTGAACAAGGGGGGCGCCATGCCCCGGTCGCTTTTGCGCATCGGGTTCGCAGTTTCGCCAGTGGAACGCGCGTAAGCATATCACGTCTTGTCAAAGGCCATTCGCAGGTGCGCCGGTGCGGTCGCCTCGCCCCTGAATCAGAGAGGGATCCCCCGCCCTATGCTACAATCACGGGGCCGCTGAATCCTCGGCGGGAGAGGGCTACGGGTATGTACTTTGATTCTCGACGCAGCACTGTTCTGGCCACCAACGGCATGGTGGCGACCAGCCAGCCGCTGGCCGCGATGGCCGGGCTGCAGGCGCTGATGGACGGCGGGAACGCGGTGGACGCCGCCATCACCGCCGCCGCCACACTCAACGTGGTCGAACCCAACTCGACGGGCGTGGGCGGCGACCTGTTCGCGCTGGTCTGGAACGAAAAAGAGAAGTCGGTGCGGGCCATCAACGGCAGCGGCCGCGCCGCCGCCGCCTCCAGCATCGAGGAGCTGACATCGCAGGGCTACCGGGCCATGCCCGGCGCCGGCCCTTACTCCGTGTGCGTGCCGGGAACGGTGCACGGCTGGGAGACGCTGCGGGCCGAGTGCGGCAGCATGCCCCTGTCGCGCCTGTTGGAGCCAGCCATCCGCTACGCCGAAGACGGCTTCCCGGTCTCCGAGGTCATCGCGTTCCAGTGGGAGAATTTTCTGCCCAAGCTGCGCACGTACCCGTCGGGGCAGGAGATGCTGGTGGACGGCAACGCCCCGAGGAAGGGCGACCGTGTGCGGCTGCCAACGCTGGCCGCCACGCTGCGGGCCATCGCCGAGGGCGGCTGCGAGGCCTTCTACCGCGGCCCCATCGCCGAGAAGATGGCGTCCTTCGTCCAAGAGCACGGCGGCTGGCTGACCACCGAGGACCTCGCCGCCCACACCTCCGACTGGGACGAGCCGATCACCGCCGACTACCGGGGCGTCACCTGCTGGGAGTGCCCACCCAACGGCCAAGGCATCGCCGCGCTGGAGGCCCTGAACATCGCCGAGGGCTTTGACATCGGCGGGATGGGAGCGCAATCGGCGGATGCCTACCACCACCTCATCGAGGCCATGCGGCTGGCCTTCGCCGACGCCTACCGCTATGTGGCCGACCCGCGGGTGGTGGACGTACCGGCGGCGCAGCTGCTCTCCAAGGACTACGCCGCCCAGCGCCGGGAGCTGATCGACCGCCGCAAGGCGATGGTGACGGCACCCTACGGCCAGCCCATCCCCGGCGGCAACACGGTGTACGTGACCGCGGTTGACGGACAGGGCAACGCCTGCTCGCTGATCAATAGCATCTTCTCCGACTTCGGCTCCGGCATGATCGCCCCCGGCACCGGCATCGTGCTGCACAACCGGGCCGGGCTGTTCTCGCTGGACGCGGCGCACCCCAACGCCCTGGCGCCGGGCAAGCGCCCCTACCACACCATCATCCCAGGCTTGGCTACCAAAGACGGCGAGTTGCTGTACTGCTACGGTATGATGGGTGCGTTCATGCAACCGCAAGGGCACCTCCAGCTCATCAGCAACATGGTTGACCACGGCATGGACCCGCAGCAGGCCATCAACGCCCTGCGCTTCATGGTGGGCAACAACCAAGCGCTGCTGGAGGAAGGCATAAGCCCCGACACCGCCCGCGAGCTGCAACAGCGCGGCCACAAGCTGGGCCTGATGGCCGGACAGTCACGGGTGTCCATCGGCGGCGCGCAGGTCATCGCGCGCGACCACCGCACCGGCGTGCTGCAGGGCGGCACCGAACCCCGCAAGGACGGCGCAGTCGTGGGTTATTAAACGCCAAGATCGCAAACGCGCCGAGTCTGGATTTAACAAATAGCAAAAGAACTTGGCGTTCCCGGCGCGCTCGGCGTTTAATAAAACCGGTACAGGAGAGAGACATGGCCGAGGCAAAGAGCGACCGCAGTTTCTACCGCAATTACTACCGTGAGATCGACGTGCTCCACGGGCTGCAGGCCGCGCCCGAAGAGCGCGACTGGCTGCTGACCACGCCAAAGGACAGCGTCAAGCAGTCGGACATCGTGCTGTACTTGGGCTGCAACGTACTGCGGACGACGCACTTGGTGCGGACGGTGATGGACGTCTTCAAGCTGCTGGACGTTAAGTTCGCGGCAGTGGGCGGCGCGTCGTATTGCTGCGGAATCCAGCACCATCAGCGCGGCGACGAGGCGTCGGCTCGCTCGGTGGCGCAGACCACTGCCTCAAACTTCCGAAAGTTCCAGCCGGAGCAGGTGGTGATGTGGTGCCCGTCGTGCATCTTCTTCTACGACGACATCATGGATATGCGCGAGGATTTCTCCTTCCAGCACGTCACCGAGTACTTGGTGCAGAACCTGGACAAGCTGGATTTCCAGCCCCAGCCGGAGACCACGGTGTCGCTGCATTACCACACCGGCCGCCCGCAGTCGGACGCCGAGGCCCAGAGCGCGCTGAAGCTGCTCAGCCTCCTGCCCGGTGTGACGGTCAAGGACATCGGCGGCGACCCTCGCTTCGGACGCCACTGCACGCCGGCGGTGCGGCAGCAGATGGGGCCGGAGGCGTGGGACGAGATGTCGGGCCAGTGGGTGCAGAAGGCCATCGACGCCGGGTCTGACACTTACGCCACGCTGTACCACGGCTGCCAGCGGCACATGTGCGGCCTGGAGGCGGACTACCCGGTGAAGGTCGAGCACTACCTGACGCTGGTGGGCCGCGCCCTCGGCATAGAGCACGAGGACATGTACAAGAAGCACACCCTGTCGGGCAACCTCGACGCCATCATGGCCGAGACCGCCCCCTGCGCCGTGGCCAGCAACATCCCGCTGGAGGAGGCGAGGGAGGTCATTGGCCGCACGTTCCCGGCGCGGTAGACTTACAGAATGCCTAGCGCCTCTTGTGGGGTGACTACGTTCAACCCGCGCAGCACTTCAAGGGATGACATTGCCAAATGTTCCCGAAGGGGACCATCGGTTGTTACCAAAGTAGCGCCTGTTTGGACTGCCAGTCGCACTGACACCGGCACATCGTCTTGGCTGCCTTGCGGAATCGTCTCTTCGCCGTCAAACGGTGGAGCGCTGGCTCTATCGAATCGGTCGTACTTCCCGTCAATTCGAATTGCACTTACCAACACCGGCAACATGCGAGAGCCGAAGTTGGTTGGCTGATGCCTCCGCTGGTTGAGTTGATGATGGTATTTGCCGTACAACGCCACATCAATGACTATGGTGTGGCAAATCCTGATGATGCTATTGACCAGATTTGAGCAAGTTGGATCTGGCTCCTTGCGATCGTTGTATCCTGTCTGGGCCGAGATCAGGACGTTCTCATCCAGAATGAACTGTTTCTTTGGGGTCATGATCGGTTCTGTAGCGCTTTGACGTAGCGGTCCATCTCCGCCACATTCGTGTCGAAAAACCCGGTGAGTCCTCCGCTCGTCTGGCCGAGTTCCGTAATTTCAATTTCGCTGGCGTAACACTCGCCTTTTTCGTCCTTTTCGAAAGAGTAGATGGCAAGATCGTCCGTTGACAGAAGCTTTTCTGCTACCAGGGTTAGCAACCGACCAGCGATGTGTTCGCTATGAGTGGTCATGATGATCTGCTTGTCCTCGGCCTTCGCGGTCTCCGCCAGCACCTCCGCCAACTCCGCCTGTGCCTTGGGGTGCAGGTGGATTTCCGGCTCTTCGATAAGCACCGTCGCGTACTTATCTGCTGATATCAACTGCTGAAGTAGCAGTATAAGAGCATTAGCGCCAAACCCTTCGGCAACGATGTTGACTGGACCAGATGGGGCTAATGAGTTTACCTCCACCGCGCGAGGAGGAACGGTCTCTGCTCGTAGTCCAGTACCCGTAACCTTCTGCAACAGATCGGACACTTTGTTTTCAAGGGGCCTGCTATATCCCAGATTAGAAGCCGTTTGCTCTTCTTGTGCACTCAAGCCCCCTGACAGTGTCACATCCGTAGAGAGACGGTCTGCCAATTCGTACCTAGGGCGAACCAACCCCCTTACACTCGGGACCGCTTTTATATCGAGAAGCACAGTGGAAACAATAGAGGGCAAGGCGACTGCCTCGTCCCGAATGTCCTGTCTAGGAACGGGACTTCCAGACCAACTAGAAACAGGTTGCTGATCAGTGATTTGCCCTACCTCTCTCGATCGCACAAGTTCAGCGGACGCCTTACCGACCTTTATTGTTGCCCTAAGACTTTCATCGCACTCATTTACAACCAATTCTACGATGTTATTCTCTAGTTCCGACCGTATTTCGCCAAAATTGGAGACCACATTACTAAAAGGCGAAAATTTCGCTCCGTATTGATACGAAATATCGCCGCTATCCCCACGAGAATTTCCGCTAAGAATGATTTTCGAAATCCTCTCATCTGGCAAGAAATTTGGCGTTGATCCTGAGTCAAGGCTTCTCGAAAAATTGACTAGCTCTCCATGAAATTGAACTCGACTCTGCCCCACCGACTGCTTCAGCAGCAGCAGCGCCTGCAGGATGCTGGACTTGCCGGTGCCGTTGGGGCCGATCAGCACCGTCAGCCGCTTGGGGTTGATGCTGACGTGGCGGAAGCACTTGAAGTTTTCGAGGGTGATGTTCGTTATCATGGCGGCACACTCCCGCAGTCCATTGTATCAGCGTCTCCCTCGCCGTCAGTCGTCGGATGCGGCGGCGGCGGCTGGGGCCGAACAGCCCCACGATCCTGCGCGCCAGGCCTATCTGGCTTCGGTTGGCCAGTCGGCGGTGATGGTGAGGCTGCAGTGAATCCGCCATGGACAGTCCTCCCGGTCCTGTGCGCCGTTGGCCGTCAGAGGCTAGAGGGATTGGCCGGCGAGGGCCGGTTCAGGGACCGAGATGGGCACAATGCGGCCGTCGCTGTATACCACGCCGTCCTCGCAGTAGGCTTCGACAAGCCCGCTGCGGTACTGCTCCCGGTAGAGATGGGCATAGAGTCCGCCGTTGGTCAGCAACTCTTCATGCGTCCCATGCTCCACGATCCTGCCCCGGTCTAGGACGTAAATTACGTCGGCGGACAGGATGGTGGAGAGGCGATGGGCCACCACCATCGTGGTGCGGCCCTCCATCAACGGCTCCAGGGCGGCTTGGACATAGCGCTCGCTGGCAGTGTCCAGCGACGACGTGGCCTCGTCCAGTATCAGGATGCGGGGCTGGTGCAGGATGACCCGGGCAATGGACAGCCGCTGCCTTTCGCCGCCGGAGAGCCGGAAGCCGCGCTCGCCGACAATGGTGTCGTAGCCCTCGGGCAACTCCATTATGCGGTCGTGGATATAGGCCGCCCGGCAGGCCTCCTCCAACTCCTCGCGGGAGGCGTCCGGACGGGCATAGAGCAGGTTACGCTCCATGCTGGCGTGGAACAGGTAGCTCTCCTGCGTCACAAAGCCGATTGTCTCTGACAGGTCCGCCAGGCGTATTTCACGCACGTCGATTCCGTCGATGCGAACCGCGCCCTCGGTTACGTCGTACAGCCGGGGCACCAGCGAGGCGATGGTCGTCTTTCCCGCGCCGCTGGGGCCGACGAATGCCACCAACTGCCCCGGCGGGATGCGCATACTCACGCCGTCCAGCGCCCACTGCCGGTCATCCGGCGCTTCGGCGTCCTCTTCGTGCTGCCCGCCGGGGCCGCTGCGGTAGCTGACTCGAACCGATTCGAAGGTGATTTCTCCGGCCACATCGTTCTTTTGCAGCGGCCGGGCGTTGGGCGAGTCGGTAATTTCCTGCTTCATGTCCAAGTAGCCGAAGATGCGCTCAAACAGGGCCAACGAAGACTGCAATTCCACTGACACCTGCAGCAGGCGGCCCACCGGGAAGTACATGCGGCTCTGCAGGGTAGTGAAGGCGATGATGGTGCCTGCGGTGACGAGAGTGGCTCCGCTACCTGAGAGAATGTAGCCTGCCATCAGGTAGACCGCCGCAGGGCTGAATGACAGGAAGGCCATCACCACCGCGAAGAAGGCATGGCCAATCATCTGCTGGCGCACTGTCAGGTCGGAAAGCTCTTGATTGTGCCGCCGGAAGTTGGCCATTTCCTCGCTCTGCCGCCCGAAAAGCTTGGCCAGCATTACCCCCGAAATCGACAGCGTTTCCTGGGTGATGGCCGTCATCTCGGCCATGGACTTGGATGCCTGCGAGGTGATGGCCCGACGTTTCCGGCCAACCCATTGGGCCAGAAAGAAATAGAAGGGCACCGTAATCACCGCAACGATGGTCAATTCCCACGACAGCACCAGCATCGCAATGACGGAGCTGGTCAGAGCCACGACGTTGAACAGCGTGTCGCTGGCGGTGGCGGTCACCACCTGTTGGACGCCGGTGACGTCGTTGGACACGCGGGACTGAATTTCGCCGGTGCGCGTGCCGGTGAAGAATCGCAGGGACATTCCTTGGAGGTGGGCGTACACGGCGTCGCGCAGGTCGCGCATAACGTGCTGCCCGACCCTGTTGGTCATGTAGGTCTGGCAGACCCCGAACACCGCGTTCCCTGCCGCAATCACCGCCATGGCCGCGGCCAGAATCCACAACACCCTGACGTTGGGCCCGCCCTCCGGGAACAGACCGTTGTCGAACACATACTTGATGAGGACGGGGTTTATAACTCCCAGCCCAGCGGTGATGAAGACCAGCAACACCACCAGACTCACCTGGAACTTGTATGGACGGAAAAGCCGCATCACACGGCGCACGAGGGAACGCCCGTCGCTGGGCGGCGGTCCGTCGGGAGGCGGCCCTCCCATCAACCGGAGGGGGCGGTGTGAGTATCGTCCAGCCATTGAGAACGGCAGTCCTGTCGGCTTGAGTGCCCTGGATCTCTATTCTATATCAATATTTTATATCAAGTCCCAACCGGCGCTAAATGCAAGTCCCCCTCCCGATTGGGAGAGGGACCGCGTGAATCTGCGTTGCTGCCGGAGGGCTACCAGGTCTTTTACCAAGTCTTCTACCAGGTCTTGATGACCGGCAATATCTCCTTGCCGAACAGTCCGATGTTGGACATGGTGGCCTCGTGGGACATCTTGGACTCCTGGCCGTACATGATAAGGTGCTCCATGCCCAGCCTTTTGTGCAGGTACTCCAGCTTTTCGAGCACCTGGTCCGGAGTGCCGCACACGATGTGGTAGTTCTCCTTGAGCTCCTCGAAACTCTGGGTTGCCAGCGGCTTGGCCTGGCGGCGGGCGGCGACCGCGGCACCGGCCGCGGAGCGGTAGCCCACCGGGTTCATGTACTCGCGGGGCGCGCGGGTGGTCGGGCCCATGCGCCAGATGAAATGCTTGGCCTCCTCGTTGGCCTTCTCCTCGGTCTCAGCCACGTAGCAGCAGAGCAGGTAGCCAAAGTTGTCGGGGACGGATTCACGCCCCTCCTCGGCGGCGGCGACGCGGTACATGTCGAACAGTTCCTCGGTGACGTCCAGCGCCGTGAGGAAGGCGACGTAGGTGTAGCCGTGGCGACCGGCCCACTCGGCGGTCTCGGGGCTGGCGGTGCCGGGCACCCACACCGGCGGATGCGGCTGCTGGATGGGCATGATCCACGGGTTGACCGCCCGGAAGTTGAAGTGCTTGCCCTCCCAGCGGAAGGGGCCGGGGGTGGTCCAGGTCTTGATCAGCAGGTCGTGGCACTCCTCGAAACGATCCCGGTTCTCCACCGGGTTGATGTTGGTGGAGACGGTCTCCACGCCGGTGCCGCGCACCATGCCGGAGATCACCCGCCCGCCGGAGATCACATCGATCATGGCGATCTCTTCGGCGAGGCGCACCGGGTTCTCGTGGATGGGCAGGATGTTGCCCAGCAGCAGTATCTTGGCGTTCTGCGTGGTGCGGGCCAGCACGGCGGCGGTCAGGTTGCACGAGGCGTTCATGCACGACGGCGTGCTGTGGTGCTCATTGACCATGATGCCGTCGTAGCCCAGCTCGTCCACATACTGGCACTCGTCGAAGTACCGCTTGAACAGCGCATTGGCCGTCTTGGGGTCAAAAAAGCTGTTGGGGAAAGTGAGGCGTATCGACGGATGTTTCTCCGCCTCTTCGTCAGGATATTCGTGGTAGGGAAACTCAGTAAAGTAGTAGACTTTCATGGGGAAGATTTCTCCTTACAAGCCTTGGATTGCGCCGGGACGTCATACCCGCCATCCGCCGGAGAGCAATGGCGAGACAGTCGTATTGCCTAAATACAGTGTTCCGGAGGATAGTCACTTTAGCAGAGCCGGGAGAGGTATCAAACGCTGGCTTATCGGGTCGGCGCCAAGTCCGAATATCTCCAGGGCGGTCACGCCGAGGAGCGGATCGGCGTCTTCCGCAGCGAAAACCGCCAACACCACCAGTTCCTGCCCCTCCAGCCGCATCCTTACTTGCCCCACCGGATACTCCACCAAGCTATTGTCGGCCAGTTCAAAGCGGCGGCGCCCTTCCACCGTCACCCCCAGTTGAACCAGCGTATTGGCCGGGATAGTTGTGTACGTTGATCCGGTGTCCACCAAGGCGGTAATCTCAACAAACCGCTCCCCGGCCAGATTGCCGATCTCGAACGTCGCGCTGAACGCTCCCATGGCAGTTTGATGCCTCCTCGACAGTCCGGCCCGCTGGATAATTATCGGCGTACAGGCAAAAGGGGCAGCGGCTCACGTGCTCACCCAAAGCGCAGTTCGGTAATTTCGGCACTGAACCCGAAGCGAGCAAGAAGCCGTTTGCTATGTCTGATAATCAAATCAGAGCTCATCTTCGTCTCCAAGTAAATGCCGCTGGGAATCCTTTTGGGTGTTGCGAACTCCCGGCCATTCGGAGAACGTGGAACGGAGTTGATGAACTGCCAGCCTCGGCCAGTGTCAATCGGGCAGTCTGCAACAGTCAAATGGCCGTACTCGGCTAGACAGTTGGCTACCTCTGCTAACACCTGCCACCAAGCTCTAACAGCACGTGGGTCACTATTATTGAACTTGATGGCTGTTGGAGGCTTCTGACCTTTAACCTCGCTAACTTGGCTTAATGGAGTCCAATCACCGGGGGCCATCACAGGCGCCGGACTCACAAGGGCAGGAGTGGGAATCGGGGCTGTGGGTGTTGGTTCAGATGGCATTTCAGTAAAAGTAACTACAACCAGCGGGTTCGCCGCCACCGGCTGCCCCGACGTAAGATTGGACCGCCAGAGTAGCAACAGTTTCAGGGCGGCTTCATGTGTCGGAGTATTGGCGATTGATACATCCAATATCCGTCTTTCCTCCAGTTGGCCGCGCTTGAATACTTCGTACAACTCCCATAGGTCTCCATCAGTCAGCCCAGCGTATTCCACGCCAGACGCATTGGAGTAATTGAGCATCTGCATTCGATGCGGACTCAACGGCTCTCCCAATTTCTTAGCTTCTACAGTGGCGGAGGGAATGACGCTAGTGCCCAGCAAAGCATAGTCAGCCTTGCGTCCACTGACATCGTATTCGGGCGTGACTACTGCCGGGTCGGACGTATCCCAACCCAGAGCCTGCAACAGCGGATCAATCAGAGCCATGCGCGTGCGGGTCTCGCTTGCGCGCAGGGAAGCCCCGTGAGTGGCGATGCGCTCTTTGAGCGTCTCGATTACTCCGACCAAATCATCCAGCAGCATAGCGACTCACCATACGTCGGCGTTTCGGTCATTGTAGCAGTTCGTCCACCGTGAGCCGGACTTCGGGCAGGGCCTGAATGGTCAGCGTGTCGCCGCGGCGGTAGCGCCGGACTTCGGCGTAGCCCTCCGGGGTGGGTTGCCGGCAGACCTCGACTTCGTCGGATGCCAAGATGAATATCCACAGTTCGGGGATACCGCTTTGGGCGTAACGTCTTGCCTTGTCCCCCCGGTCTGTGCGGAGGCTTGAGTCGGCAACTTCCGCTACAAGCAGAATGCCTTCTGGCCGTGGGATGTTTTCTTCGTCAAGCGATGCATCGTGAGTAAGGATGGCTATGTCAGGTTCTGGCGCTGTCCGGTCGTTAAGGCGAATCGTAGACTGGATGTTCACCTCAATGTCGTTCGGGATCTTTTCTATGAAAACTCTGGTAATCCGATTCGTCCTATGCCCGTGTGGCCTGCCGATTGGCGCCATTTCCACTATCACCCCGTCGATGAGCTCCACTAGGTTGTCTGGATCCAGGATGCCAACCTCAGCCATCCGCACGAACTCATCGACGGTGAACTTGTGAGACGCGTGATGCCGGTACTTTTCAGTATGTTCCGGCGTCAAAATCCCCGCTTTGGTCATGGCGCGATACTGGTCCGCACTAAATTTGTACTGTCCGACTACGTCTCGCATACCTCAATCTCGCTGGGAAGCGCTGTGACCGCCCCTCACGCCGCCAGGTCATCCACCACCGACTTGCAGCCCAGCAGTTCCAGTGCCTCCACCACCTCGTTAATGGAAGTCTTGTAGTCCAGGCTGAGCAGCCTCTTGGCCTCAGCTTCCGGCAGGTTCAGACGCTGTGCCAAATCGGAGGTTGTTACGCCTTGTTCGCGCATTGCCCTGTACAGGTCCAGTTGGGCGGCGATTAGGGGCTGGACGGTCAGGAGCTCCTGACCCTTTGCCCACGCGCTGGGCTTTGGAAGTTCCTTTTGACGATCCACGTAGCTCGCCAAGGATACGACCATGCAGTCCTCGGCCATTATCATTGCCGTTTTCCAGTCGCATCCACAAGTAAATGCTCCCTCGAGGTCGGGAAAGGACACATTGAACCAGCCTTTGTATTTCTCGTCGTCTTCCGGTTCCATGATGCAGGGATAGGAATATTTCATAGCTCAGAAATTCCTCCTGTCGATGCCCAGTTCTCTGAACATGGACATCAAAGTGCCCGTGGCAATCTCGCCGTGCTGCACCTGCGTACTACGGCCTTCCACGTAAACGGTGCCATGGCTGCCCTTGCCTCTTGCTGGATCGAAATCGAACTCAAGTCTGTTGCGCCTGGCATAGCACCGCGCACGCCGGATGAATTCCCTTCCATTCATATCCTTACAACGTCAACCACCGGGCGCGACAGCCTGACAGCCCCTACTCCTCCAGCGTCGTGATGTCCCCCGGATCGAGGCCCAGCTCCTGCGCTTTGAGCAGGCGACGCATGATCTTGCCGCTGCGGGTCTTGGGCAGGGTGGGCGTGAAGTCGATCTCGGCAGGGACGGCTATGGGGCCCAGCTCGTTGCGAACGTGCAGCTTGAGGGCGCTCACCATCTCATCGGACGGGTCGTTGCCCATGCGCAGGGTCACGAAGCCCTTGATGCTCTCGCCGCGCAGCTCGTCGGGCTTGCCGATTACAGCGGCCTCGGCCACCGCCGGGTGCGACACCAGCGCGCTCTCCACCTCCGCCGAGCCGATGCGGTGGCCGGCCACGTTCAGCACGTCATCGGCGCGGCCCACCACCATGTAGTAGCCGTCGGCATCGCGCAGGGCCACATCGCCGGTGAAGTACACGCCGGGGATGGTGTTCCAGTCTCGGGCGTAGCGGTCGGGGTCGCCGAACACGGTGCGGAAGAAGTGCGGGAAGGGACGCTTGATCACCAGCAGACCGCCCTTGTCCGGCTCGGTGATGGGCTGCCCCTCGCGGTCGACGATGTCCATCTCCGCGCCGGGCAGGGGACGGCCCACGCGGCCCGGCTTGACCGGCATGGTGGCGGTGGTGCCGAGGCAGGGGCCGCCGGTCTCCGTCTGCCACCAGTTATCGACGATGTGGCCCCACTCGCCGCTGCCGCAGATGTGCTCATAGCTCCAGCGCAGAGCCTCCGGGTTCAGCGGCTCACCGGCGCAGGTCAGGAACCGCAGCGAGCGCAGGTCGTAACCCTGGGGATATGACTCGCCGTAGCGCATCAGCATCCGCAGGGCCGTGGGCGCGGTGAAGATTACGTTAACTCCGTACTTCTCAATGGTCTCGTAGAAAACTCCGGGATGCGGGTAGTCGATGGCGCCCTCGCGGAACACCGTGGTGGCGCCGGCGACCAGCGGCGCGTAGACGATGTAGCTGTGGCCCACCACCCAGCCGATGTCGGAGGTGCACCAGAAAACGTCGTCGTCCTTAACATCCCAGAAGGTCTTGAAATGGTAGTAGGTGCCCACCATGTAGCCGCCATGGACGTGCTGCACGCCCTTGGGCCTGCCCGTGGTGCCGCTGGTGTAGAGAATGTACAGCGGGTCCTCGGAGTCCATCTCCTCAGCAGGGCAGTCGACGCTGCCCGACGCCATCAGCTCGTCGAAGTCCACCTCGCGGGCGCCCAGCGATGAGGCAGCGTCGGACGCGCCCTTGCGCCGCAGGACGATCACCTTTTCCACCACGTCCAGATTCTCGACGGCCCGCTCGGTGATGCCCAGCAGGTCCACATCGTTGCCGCGACGGTAGCCGACGTCGGCGGTGATGACCACTTTGGCCTGGGCGTCGAGGATGCGGTCGCGCAGAGAGCCGGAACTGAAGCCGGCGTAGACCACGCTGTGGACCGCCCCGATACGGGCGCAGGCCAGCATGGCAATGGCGCCCTCCGGCGTAAGGGGCATGTAGATGACCACCCGGTCGCCCTTGCCCACTCCCGAGGAGCGCAGACCGTTGGCGAAGCGGTTGACCAGCTGTGCCAGCCGCCCGTAGGTGTAGACCCGCTCGGTGCCGTCCTCGCCCAGCCAGATGAACGCCGCCTTGTTGCGGTTGCCGTTGGTCAGGTGGCGGTCGAGAGCGTTCTGCGTGATGTTGCAGCGGGCGCCAACAAACCAGCGGAAGGTGGGGTAGTCCCACTGGAACACGCTGTCCCAGCGACGCGTCCATTCCAGCTCAGAGGCCACGCCCTCCCAGAACCCTTCCGGCGAGTCCATGGAGTCCCGGTAAGCACCGTCGTAGTCCTGCAGAAACGCCTGTTGCACCAGAGACGCCGACGGCTCAATCTGTCCGGTCTCCTGAAGCAGGTGGTCAATCTGTCCTTGCTGTACCATGTAGTCCTCCTCACCATATACACTGGGTATGGTCTCGTAGGGGCGCACGGCTGTGCGCCCTATCGTTGTCGACGCCAGTTTTGCGGATTCTCAATATCCTCAGCCCACTTGGCAGGATTGTCGACGATATATTGCCTGATGTCGTGCAATTCACGATCGTTGCGAATCACTCGCTCATAATAGTTCCGCTGCCATACAGGCACTCCGGGGGTCTGACGGAGTTCGTTGATGCGCCGAGACGAAAAAGTCTTGATGGCACGAACAATTTCCGATAGCGGGTGGCGGCTTGTAGGGGCGGGTTTGAAACCCGCCCCTACGTTTTCGGCTATTGGATTCATCCTTTGCTGATCGGTTAGAACAATGATGCCATGCACATGATTAGGCATTACTACAAACTCGTCTGTTTCAACGTGTGAGTAATGGTTCGCCAGATCGTTCCAACATTTCAAAACAACTTGGCCAGCACTGGTCAACGCCATATCGCAGCCAAGAATCTCCCCCAACAGGCTATCACGATTATAGGTACATATAGTTACGAAATACGCTCCCGTCTGTGCATAGTCATAGTTTGGTAACCTGATAGACCGACGATTATTCTGTCGTTCTTTGTATTCCACGGTATGGGCTCCTTCCACCCGGGCAGTTACGTTTCACTAGACTACTATGACCTCACAAAATACTTCGTCGGGAATGCCGCGAAAGCTGTCATTGCGAGAATCTTCGAGCATCATCAGTATTGCGCCCACCAAGCTCTGCTTGGCCTCTTCCCTGGTTCTTCCTTGACTGTTTGCGGATGGCATTTCCGGGCAGAAGGCGATGTACCAGCCTTCGCCCCATTCAATTACGGCGGTGAATTCATTGCGCAATGATTGCACAGCAACGGTTTCGCGGGAGGCTTCGGGTGAAACATGGATTTGGATTTCATCCATTCCTTTTGCGCCGCGTTCCTCCAGCGTCAGTCGAATTGCCTCTGATAGCTTGGCCCGCGCCTCATCTATTGTCTTGCCCTTCGCTCCAACACCGATAAGTTCCGCACAGCGGGCGAAGTAGAATGGTTCAGGACTTTCCTCGTACAGCTCAAAAATCGCTGTGAATTCGTTGCTCATCGCCGTGTCCTATTCAACTTCCCTACTTCTTAAAAGATCTGGCAAAAGCATGAAATGCCCGTATCAACAGACACGGCCCGCCCCGGTTTGAGGTGTGGGGCGGGCCGTGGGGCTTATGGGCATTTTAGCTTTCGTCGTCGGTGAACGGCAAGGCAAGGCGACGATGCCAGGCGCGGGCCGCGTTGACCCTGTTTGTCGGTTTTCGTAGGGGCGGGTTTGAAACCCGCCCCTACATTGCGGGGATTTCACCCTCACCCCAGCCCTTTCCCTCAAGGGAGAGGGAGAATTAAAAGACCCTGACTCCCTGACCGGCCGCGTTGACCCTGTTTGCACAGGTAGCCTACAATTCACCCGGCAATTGTCATTATGTCGTTCGCCGGAGAGATCCAAAGGAGCCGTTTCCCGGCAACGTCTGAGGCGGAGGGAACAATGGCCCAAGAAGACTACTCGCATCCCGAATACTTGGTGGAACCAGACTGGCTGGCAGCCCACATGGACGATGCCAATGTTGTAGTCGTGGACTGCGACGTTGACCCCGCCTACAACCGTGGGCATATCCCCGGCTCGGTGGTGGTGCCCGACAACTTCGAGAAAGACCAGGACACCGGCCGCGTGCACCTGATGAACGCGGAGCAGTTCAAGGCGATGTGCGAACGGCTGGGCATCGGCGACGACACGCTGGTCATCTGCTACGACAACTCGCAGAGCCTCTACGCAGCTCGCCTGTGGTGGGCGCTGAACACCTACGGTCACGGCAACGTGAAGGTGCTCAACGGCGGATGGCGCGGCTGGATCGTCTCGGGCCAGGGCGTCGGGTTGGACCGCCCGGACCCGGCGCAGGGCATTACGTTCACGCCCGACCGCGACGAGTCCCTGCTGGTAAAGGCGGACGAGCTCAAGGAGGCATGCGGCCTCGACAGTTCCGTCGTCTGGGACGTGCGCAGCGACGGAGAATGGGACGGCAGTGAGGCCCGAGGCAACAAGCGTGCCGGGCACATCCCCGGAGCGGTGCACCTGGAATGGTTCAACGTGATGGACCGCCAGACCCACCGCTTCAGGCATGCCAACGAAATCCGACAGCAGCTGGCCGCCCACGGGATCACTCCCGACAAGAACGTCTATACCTATTGACAGGGCGGCATCCGTGCGGCGCACGGTGTGTTGGTCCTTCAACTGGTGGGCTACAACCAGACCAAAAACTACGACGCATCAATGGGTGAATGGGCCAATCGCGACGACACTCCACTGGTGCTATAGCGGACGGACCGGGAAGCCGTCGCAGGTGAGACCCCAACGCGGAGTTGCGCGGGCGGGTGAGAGAGGGTGCATATCGCGCCCAAGTGATAGGAGTCTTTCCAGATGAAACGATGCGCCCTGCTCATTCTGCTGTTGACGGTCCTGGGCAGTTCGCTGGCCTGTGGCGTTGTCGGTAGGTCTACCCCGGAGGGGCCGGAGCGGGTGGTGCCGGACGGCGTGCTGGAGCTGGTACTGATCGATGTCGGTGAGGCCGCCTCGAACCGTATTGACCTGCCTGCCGAACTGGAGAGTGATGTCGCCGACTTGGAGAGTTTCGGCGATATCCTCCACCAGGCCAAGCTGTTGCTGCCCACGGGTCAGGTGACGATCACAGGGGGAGAGTTCGACTTCGACGACATTCGAAACGATCTGCGAGAAAGAAGTTACACCACGGCCTCCTACCGGGAATACAGCTTTTTGGAATCCGACGACGGTAAGAAGGCGTCCGCGCTGCTGGAGGATGACAGATTCCTGATCAGCGGCGATTTTGGGGCAGTGGTCGATATCCTGCGAGACAACAGCCGCGACGCAGGTCTGCTCTGGAATGACGATGATGGTGAGTTGAAACAGGCTATGGAACTGGCCGGAGATGGATTGGTGATAACCGCCGGTAGGAATTGCCAGCTGGACAATAATGTTGGCTGTCGTGCTGTGGCGTGGTCTTTTTCGCGGGTCGAAGAGCGTCGCACGATTGTCGAGGGAACCGCCGCCCTGTTGTTCCGGGACGCAACGGTGGCGGCAGGGGCAGCGGCGGCTATTGAACGGTCCATCGGCTCCAACGAGCTGATGAGACTGACGCAAATCCTGACAGACAGTGCCAGCATAACCCTGAAAGTAGACATAAACCGGGACGACTTCGCGTCAGTGGAATTCCCGATCAGGTTGGGAGAACAATAAAGACCGGGGCAAGTGCCCCGGTCAATCTCTCTTGGCAATTGAGCCGTTTCAAGCGTAGCGTTGTTTATTTAGTTGTTTATTTAAGGGAAGCTCGCACCGGTATTAAACGTCTGCCGTAGGAATCAACAGCCAATCTCACTCGCTCCAATGTGTAGGAACCAAGCAGGGCAGAGTCTGTTTCATCGCCGAAAATTACGGCCGTAATCACCTCTCTACCCTCTACTCGGGCCCTTGCCTCTCCCAGAGGCCTCTCGATGACACTTCCGTCGGCGAGCTCAAATTCAACCACCTCGGTGGCTTCAACCCCCAGACGGTGCAGGGTAGAAGCGGGTACGGAACTATAGGTAGCCCCAGTGTCGACCAGACCTTCCACCCATTCAAGGGCGTCGCCGTTTAGACTACCAATCTCGAACGGCCAAGTGAAAAGGCCCATACTTCCACTCCAAATTACCCAATCAGGATTACCAAAACCGTGGTAGCCGATAGTATAACGCGCGGCACTACAGTGGCAGCGCAACCACCTGCCGGGTCTGTGAGCTGCGGGTCACGGCCTCGGTGAACTCCATGTAGTGAACGCCCACGTCGAAGGGGGTGCGGGTGATGCGTTCCTGGCCCCGGATGGCGTTGCAGAATTCCTCCTCGACGCGCCAGTAGCCTTGGCCCTCGGGCGGGTTGGGGATCTCCTCCATGGCGCTGTCGCCCCTGCGGCCGCCGTAGACGTTCAGTGCCGAGTCCAGGCGCAGGGTTCCTTCACTGCCGTAGATCCAGACCTCGTTGCCGGTGCCGAATCCGGTTATCGCGCTGAACCGCAGGTTGGCCTGCGCCCCGCTGGCCAGGTCGGCAAGGATGTCAACGTGGTCGGGAATGGTCACCGGGACCGGGTTGCCGTCCTCGTCGCGGCGCTGGGTCACGCTGACCTTGGTGTTCGCCATAACGCGAGTGGCCCGTCCCACCCAGCGGATCATCGCCTCGTACCAGATGCCCATGTTGAGGATGTTGTAGCCGCTGAGGTCGCGGTCGTTGCGCCAGTGCATCGGGCCGCCGAGGTCGGCGAACCCAGGGGTGTACGACTGAACCGACACCGACAGTACGTTGCCCACATAGCCCTCGGCTATCTTCTGCGTCAGCAGATTGTCCACCTTGAAAGTCAGGGGCGACGGGACTATCTGGGTTACCAGGCCGGGGTGGGACCTCGACGTCTCCAGCATTTCCCGCGCCTCTGCAGCCGACGCCGCCATGCGCGCCTCGCACAGGACGTGCTTGCCGGCCTCCAAGGCGGCGATGGTCAGGGTGCGGTGCATATAGGGCCAGGTGCCGATGCAAACTGCGTTGATGGACTCGTCCTCAAGCAGTTCACGCCAACTGTCATAGACCGTGGCGATGTTGAACTGGTCGGCCACCACGCGCCCCGATTCTCGGGAGCGGTTGGCCACCGCCACGATCTCCACGCCGTCAACATTGTGGAAACCGGGAATGTGCCGGTCGCGGGTGTTCCGCCCCGCACCTATGAGCCCGACTCGGATGCCTTCGTCAGCCATTGGAATCCTCCGCAAATTTGCTTTTACCTGATTGCCATTGGTCCAAGCCGCCGATGTGGATCGGTCCTATCGCCGTTGGAACTGAATACCTCCATCGGCCGATAGCACGTTCCCATTTCGCTACCCTTGCCTGTCAGCCTTCATCCGGCCAGTACGGGAGATCAACTCCTCTGCCACCGGATCGACCACCAGCAGGAACTCCTGCAGCGCGTTGGCGCCAAGCAGTGGTTCAGCGTCATCATCTCCGAACATCACGCTGGTAGTTCGTTCCCTGCCGTTAAGCCGCAGCAGAGCCTCGCCAACGTCGTATTCGACAATGCTCCTGTCGTCCAACTCAAACCCGTGGCGCTCCAGCGTGACTATGCCAAGCCGTCGCAACATAGCCCGCGAGAACATCGAATAAGACGAGCCAGTATCCACCAGCGCATCCACCGTCTCCATTCGCTCCCGGTCCGCGCTCCAGACTCCGACAGGCCAGTCGAATTCTCCCATTTGCTACCCGCCTCCTTGCAGCTTCATCCGGCCAGTACGAGAAACCAGCCGTTCCTCGACGGGGTCGACCAAGAGCAGGAACTCCTGCAGTGCATTGGCGCCCAGCAAAGCCTCCGAATCGTCGCGCCCGAAAGCGACACTTGAGGCCCTTTCCCGGCCGCTTATGGTCATCCAGGCAACTCCAACATCCAACTCAATGACGCTGCCATCGGCCTGCTCGAACCCAACACGTTCCAGCCGCCTGATTCCCAGCCGCTCCAGCATGGTGCGAGGGAAGACCGAATAAGACGAGCCAGTATCCACCAGCGCATCCACCGTCTCCATTCGCTCCCGGTCCGCGCTCCAGACTCCGACAGGCCAGTTGAATTCTCCCATTTGCTACCCGCCTCCTTGCAGCTTCATCCGGCCAGTACGGGAAATCAGCCGTTCCTCGACGGGGTCGACCAAGAGCAGGAACTCCTGCAGTGCATTGGCGCCGATTAAGGATTCCGCGTCATCTTCGGAGAAGATGACGCGCATCGAACTTTCTGTTTCGTTAATGACCAGCATGGCCAACCCGACATCCTTCTCAATGACGCTTCCATCGGCCTGCTCGAACGGCAGTACGTGGCGTTTTTCGATCCCAAGCCGCTCCAGCATGGTGCGAGGGAAGACCGAATACGAAGCGCCGGTATCCACCAGCGCAGACACAGTCTCCAATCGTTCCCCGTCTGCGCTCCAGACTCCGACCGGCCAGCCGAACTCTCCCATAAGGCGGCCTCTTTTACAGCGGCAGGGCGATGGCCTGGCCTGTCTGGGCGCTGCGGGTTACGGCCTCGGTGAACTCCATGTACTGGACGCCGATGTTGAAGGGGGTGTGGGTTATGGGTTCCTCGCCGCGGATGGCACTGCAGAACTCCTCCTCCACCCGCCACTTGCCTCGCTTTTCGGGGGCGATGGGCAGCTCTGACAGGGCTTCGGCACCGCGCTTTCCAGCCAGCACCTTGTTGAAGGGCGGCCCCTGAAGGCTGATCGTGCCGTCGGCGCCAAAGATCCAGAACTCGGTCCCGGTCTGCAGGCCGGTGACCGTGCTCCAACTGAAATCGGCGGCGGCACCGCAGCCCATCTCGGCCAGCACGTTGACGTGGTCGGGCACAGTCACGGCCCGCATCACGCCGTTCTCGTCCTGCCGGCGATTGGCGAAGGTCCTGGTCATGGCCGATACCTTGGTGGCCGGGCCAACGTAGCGCATGACGGTCTCGTACCAGATACCCATGCCCAGGATGTTGTAACCGCTCAGGTTGCGGTCCTGTCGCCAGTGCAACGGGGAGTCGATGTCGATGAACGTGTCGGCGCGGTTGGAGCGGCCGTGGTAGTCGCAGACCCGCAGGCGGACTGCCAGAATGTCTCCCAAGTACCCGTTGCCAATGTAATCGATAACCGTCTTGTCGACCTCCAGTGTCTGCGGGGCGGGGACAATCTGCGTCACCAACTCGGGGTTGAGTCGGCTGGCGTCCAGCATCTCGTGGGCCTCGTCGGCGTTCATCGCCATGCGGGCCTCGGTCATGACGTGCTTTCCGGCTTCCAAGGAGGCCAGCACCAGGTTCCGGTGCATGTAGGGCCAGGTACCGATGCAGACGGCATCGATGGTTTCGTCGTGCAGCAGTTCAGCCCAGTTGTCGTAGACCCTGGGAATCTCGTATTCGCCGGCGATGCGCTCGCCGGACTCACGGCTACGGTTGGCGACGGCGACGATTTCCACGTCGCGCTGTTCGCGGAAGCCGGGAATATGGCGCAGGCGCGTATTGGCCCCGGCCCCGATCAGGCCGACGCGTATGATTCCATTCATCATTAGAAGAACTCCTTAACGGACGATGTGGGCCAATTCTATCACGGGGTAATTTAGACGCAGAGGACTCCAGGAATTCGGAGCGCACAGGGTTTATTGCCGTATAATCCTCTGAATGCTCTGCGCTTAATATCTTTTGGCGGAAGATGAAACTATTAGATTCCGAAGCCCGGCGGTTCAAGGTGCAGGGGAACAGCATGACCCCGACGCTACAGGACGGCCAGTTGGTGCTGCTAATGCCACCCTTCCTCCACCGTAACCGCCTGCGTCGCGGCGACGTGGTGATTCTTGTGCGACCTTCGCCCCCGTGGGATAAGATGATCAAGCGTGTAGTCGGGATGCCAGACGAGTCGATCAAGATGGATGACGGCCGGTTGTACGTGGACGATATGCTGGCCTATCCCAATTTCATCCCCGCCGGACCAGACGGTAAAAGCAGTGGGAGCTGGTGGAACGGCCCGGACGAATACTTCGTCCTTGGCGACAACTCTGCCCATAGCACGGACAGCCGCGTCTTCGGCCCCGTGTCCAGCGATCGCATCATCGGCCGCGTCTGGTTCCGCATCTGGCCCTCCAGTTCATGGGGCCGTGTGCGGTAGGGTGTTTAACATACGGCGCTAAATGTACTATCATGAATAGTTGTGCCTCAAAACTTCCCGGTCCGTGAGTGGTGTTAGTGTCTGATTCGAAGTTTCAGCCGGGAGCGTTGGTCCGCGACAACCGCTCTAGGGTGGGGAAGGTCGCTGGCGACCCCGTGTTCGTAGACCTGGACGGCAACACAGTGGCGATCGTCACCGTTGACTTCTGGGGGGCGGAGGTGAAAAGGCCGGAAGACTGGCTCAACTTGGTGGATCGCGACAGTCCCGAAGCCCTGCTGTGGGACCGGCCCCGAGAGCTGGCATTCTGGGCGGAAGAAGCTCCGCTGAAGCTGATTGCTCTGGCTCTTTCTGTAGGCGGTGGCAGCGGCAAGGTCGCAGACATCCGGGAAAAACTGGATGGCCGGGTGATTGACGAGTCACAGTGGGCTAACTGGTGGAAAAAGCAGCCCCAGCAAATGCGGAAGGTACCCACATGCTTCAAGATCGCCAAGGTGGGAAGGGACTATGAATACAGCCTGCTCTCCAGCGTTGATGCCGTGCCTGCCGCAGGCGCTCTGAAAGCAACTGGGTCCACTGACAAGGATAACAAGGTCGCCACACCGGCCGACTGGAGGGCATGGCTGGATGACCGCAGCCACCATCCCCCTCCGGGGAGATTCCCCACCCGGCAGGCGGCCAACTCCTTGGCCAAGTGGCCTGCCGAAACCATTGAGCCGGCCCTCTTTCGGCTCATCACCAGCGCCGAGGAGCTTTCCGCCTCCCGTGAGCCATCCGCTCAAGCTGCCGAGGGCTGGCTGAGGGCGGTGGCACAGGCTGCCCTGCGATGGCGTGAGGTTGGCGGCAGCGACCCACGGGGGTACACCGCAGCCCGCGTCGGCGAAGTGCTGGCCCGCTTGGCCAGGATCGCCGGTGACCGGACGCCGCGGGACCTGCTGCTTCAGGCCGGAGCCACGGACGGTGATGTCGATGCGTGGCGGCGCGGTTTCTTGGCTGGAATGTGGGAGTCCTTTGCCGGCGACGATGCCCGCGATTTGTACCTCGGCGCGGCAGCTGTGTTGGGGCGGCAGGCGCGAGCGGACTTGGCGCGAGAAACTTTCACTGCGGCTTTCGGCCCGGATTTTTCGGAACGGCGGCACCCTGAACTTGACCGTCTCCTCGACGCCCTGCCCGAGAGAGAGAGGACGCAACTGTTGCATGAAGTAATAGCCTCTGCAGCGGCAGACCAGAGGGATGGGGTGCTCCACTACGTCGCCAGCAGCCGCCACGCCGATGGCGCCGAGAAGCTGCCGCTGCGCACAATGGCGGTCCTGGCGTTGAGCGGCGGACGGGGCGATTTCGCCACCAAGACTTCGATGGAACTGGCCGACGCTCTTGCAGGCCCGGACATATACGGTCCTGAGATCGAGGCGTTGTTGGATGATACGGCATTCCGGGTCGAGGCGGTCGTTGCCCTCAAAGTCAGCGAGGCCAAGGAAGCTCAGAAGTCTCTCGAGGCCGAGTTGCAGCGGGAGCGGCAGGAACAGGAGCGGCTGAGACGGCAGGTGCGCGAACGCAACGCCGAGCTGGCCGCAAACCGGGAGGAATCAAGACTCGAAATCAGGCAGGACATGCTGCTGGCAGTCGGCGAGGTCCTGCAATCCGTTCACAAACGTAACGGGCCGGGAGAATTGGCCGGGGATGTTGCAGCCGGGCTTACCCTCGCGCTGCGTGCCGGTGGCGCCGAGCCCCTGGGAACCCCCGGCGAGACCGTTGCTTTCGACCCCGAATGCCACACCGCAGATGGAAATGTGCCGGCCAATGGCCGGGTGAGTGTCATCGCTCCGGGGGTGGTTTATCGAGGTGGTATTCATGGCGACCGTGTGCTGCTCAAAGCTAACGTTAAACACGAGGCGGTTTAATGGAAATCGTAGGCATCGATTTTGGCACTACCAATGTACGCATCTCCACTTGGGACCAGGATGACCCGAACGCGGGACTGCCGCAGTCCCGGCTCATCGGCAGAGGCGACACCACCGTCATGCCCGTTGTCATAGCGCTGCAGCGGCAGGTGGGCGGAGAAGTTTCCATAGTGCTGGCCGAGGACGCTGACGCACTGGAGGACGGGCCCGACACGCTTGTCATCCGCAACATCAAGCGGTGGGCGCTGTCCAGCGACTCATACGTAATGTGGCGCTTGGAGGTGAACGAGACCGGATGGCCCTCTTGGTGGAATCCCGACCTGGGATGCGTTTCAGCTTGGGGGCAGCAATTTCAGGTCAAAGACCTGATAGCCGAAATTCTCAAAGAGGCTGTCAGTCGCGCCGGATTGCCCGAGCGGTTCGAGTGGCGAGCTGGCTGCCCGGTACAGTCGGGTTACGACTACCGGTCGATGTTGGCCGGGGTTCTGGGCAGCGTGGCAGGTCAGGGAAGAGTGGAATGGGTTGTAGACGAGCCGGTGCTCTTCCTGGCTGCGGCGCAGCGTAACATTGACCCCGATTCCCAGTTCAGGCTCGAGGGTTCGTACTTGGTCTATGACCTTGGCGGCGGCTCCTTCGACTGCGCACTGGTCGACGTGCGGGACGATGGAGAAATGATCGTCTACGGCGCCGACGGCGACCCGCTGCTGGGCGGCTCTAACGTAGACCGGGAACTGAGAGCCAAGCTGGGCGGAGCGGAAAACCTGCTGCGGCTGGCCAAGGAGCAGGTTTCCCCGGACAATCCCAGCGCTCCCTTTGGCGGCAGCGTTGCCCTGACCTGGGCGAACGTGGAAAGCGAACTGAAGTCCGGCAAGTTCATCCAACGGTCTCTCGTGTCCATGCGGGACGCCTACATCAGCGCCCGGTCCGTGGTGTGGGGTTCGGTGGTGCCAGAGAACGAAGATACCGGAGAGGTGCGTTTCGTCTGGCAACGGGGCTACTCCGACATGGCCCGGGACCTGGACGGCATCATCATGTTCGGTGGTCCCACCCGTTCGCCCTTCTTCGAAGAAAACCTGAAGCGCTGGTTCGGAGATGCCAAGGTGATGCTGGCCCGCGACCTGATAGGTGGCGTGGCCGACCCGGAGCTGACCGGCGTGAGCATGGGGGCCTGCTATTTCCCGTCAGGCGGCAACTTCCACCAGGTGCCAACCAGGCTGCCGTACCAAGTGGTCTTGGAGAACACCAGCACGGGAAGGGAGGAAGACAAGGTCCAGTACCGGCCGCACCAGCATTTCGTTGAGAGCTTCAAGCCCGCCGAGCAGTTCGAGTCTCCTTGGCTCTCGCAGGCGCGGGACAATCCGCAGGAGTACGAGCTGACCATTACCGACCCCGACGGCGTGGTGCTGGAACGGCAGGCTGTTGACGGATACCTGGAGCCGGAGAACCGCCAACCCGCGACCGAACTGCGGCTGGTCATAGACCGGCTGGGACCGGTTTATGTCGAGAAGAAATCCGAGGGCATCGGCCTGCCGTGGAGCAAGAAGATCACGGTGGTAGAGAATCCGCCGTGGCAGACCGAGGAGCAGCGCGAGATGCTGGAGGCGCTGCGTCAGCACCAGCGGGACCGCGAGGGTGGACGCCGACAGCAGGCCCGGCATGAGCTTGAAATGCTGGAACGCCACCCCGAACCCTAGAGCTGCATCACCAGAGCTGCATAACCGGAAACCGTCAATCACAAAAGCGGGCTTCCCATTGAGGAAGCCCGCTTTTCATTGAGCGCCTTTTTACCGGAGACCTGTTACACCCGCCACATATCCCCGGTCTGGAATATCAGGTCCACTTGGTAGACCTCATCGGCGGGCCAGCCGGCCATCTTCATCCAGTCCTCGAAGTGGGACTGCTCGACGGCCTCGCACTCGGTGATGAGCTTGCCTCGTGAAGTGTCGGCGTAGACCTTCAGGATCGTGGTGCGGCGGTCGGGGCGCCACTTGCTCACGCCGCCGGTGTAGGCACCCAGCTTTTCCCGGAATTGTTCCTCGGTCAGTCCCTCGATGGTGTGCGTGGCTAGAAACCTGGCCATAGGGCGTTTACCTCTTGTCGGCTGATTCATTAACCACAGAGAACTCGGAGGCCACAGAGATTATTTTTTGCTCTGCGTTCCCGGTGTGCTCTGTGGTTAAAACCGTTCGTCAGTCCTGGGGCGGGACGAAGGGATAGGGTATCTGCGGGCCGCTGCGCAGGGGCAGGGCCACGGTGGCCGTGCCGGGCATGCTCTCGATGCCGTCCTGCGTCTTCATGCCGATCTCCAGGTCGATGAGGCCCATGCCGCCCTTTTCCTGCTTGCCGGTAACACGACCCCACATTATCAGCACGTCGCCCGGCACCAGCATGGCCCGGTGCTCGAATTGCGCCTTCCAAGGCCAGCCGCCAGGCAGCGTCCAGTCCTTGAGGTACTGCGGCACCACGCTCTGCTTCCACGAGCCGTGCACCAGCAGGCTGGGGTTCCTGTCGTGGTTGAGGCCGAAGTCCAGATCGTAGTGGATCCGGTGGAAATTCTCGATGGCCGCGCTCCACCGGAACAGGTGCGTGGGTGTGGGTGCGTAGATGTACTTGGGCAGCTCGTCGCCCACATCCACGTCCTCGAAATAGGTCTGTTCCTTGACGCGCAACTGCTCGCCGCTGGGCTTCTCGTTATGTTCAAGGATTTTCTCCGCTGGCATCTGAAGCAGTTCTTCCAGGCTCGCGCTCATATTTGTGTCCCCCTGCCGTCATTCCCGCTTTCGCGAAAAATGACGGTGACTATGCTGAGGTTACCGCTCGGTAGGGGCGGGTTTGAAACCCGCCCGGCCGTCGCAGGACGCCAAACCCGCCCTGTCATTTCAAGGATTCCGGTCTGCTAGCGTCGAATGGAGGACTGGCGGGTGATGCAGAGCAGGTCGCCATCCTGGTTCTTGTAGCTGGTCTCGACGGTGATGATCAGGAAGGCCCGCCCATCGCGCCCGGAGCGTTCGCGGATGTCGGAATAACGGTTCTGGAAAAAGACCTTGTCGCCGATGTTGGGGTATTTGTAGATCTCCAACTCGTTGCCCGCGTTCAACACCCGCACCAAGTTGGTCGGCACATGCGGCAGGGCGCCCGGACGCTCCACGCTGCCGATGCCATCGGACTCGGGGTTCTCGTTGAAGGCGCGGGTGATGGGGTCCTCCTGCTCGGGCCGGTGGCGGCCCACCATGTAACTGACCATGATGGGCGGGGCGATGAGGCCGCCGAAGCGGGTGCCCTCTGCGAAGTCCTTGTCCCAGTACCGCGGGTCGGGGTCCATCACCGCCTGCGTGAAGCGGCGCAGATATTCCTCGTCAACGTAGCCCCACGATTCGACCACGTCGCCTTCCACACCGATCATCGCGCGGACTTCCGGGGTGAGCGCCGATTCGGTGTCGTGCTGGGCCTGCTGGGTCATGGCCGTCTCCTTTTGACGTTACAAAGGGGTAGCGTACCGAGGGAATTAACGGCCAAAGCCTACCCCAGCCCCCGCAGATTCGTCAACCGGGAGCCGGGCCGCTGACGCTCAGCCGGATGACACTGGGGCGGCCCTTCCGTTCGCCAAACGCATCCCTCCGGCAAAGCCCACAATCACGCCTGCACAGGACTTGATCATCCAGTCAGCTGTATCAATCAACGTGTCCTGGGCTGGTGTAAGAGACTCCGCCGCAACGGGAGACAGCCATACCAGTACGCCGCCGCTGATGATAATCAAGCCAAACAAAATCACCAGTACAGCCGCGGCTGTTGTGTTGCCGCTCACGGCATACTCGTGTCTGGATCACCTTCGCTAGTGACTGCTTGGGCTGCTGCCCGGTAGGACGGCTCGACTTTGTAGCGCAACCAGATCGCATATATCAACAGTCCGATGCCTCCGACCAGCACAATCAACCCGAATACCATCATCGAGATCCCCAGGACAGGAACAAACGAATCCATACCGCCGCCTCTCGTTCCCGCTACTCTCTCAATCTCCGCCTTATGCCCATTATCAGGCTGCCTCGCCTGCCGGGTCAACGCGGTTGCAGCGCCGTTGCTGACAGCTGCCCCTTGCGTAGCTCCGTGACGCCTCTATACGGTATATGAACATTAGTTCTAATATACCTCGGACAGGAAGTAGAAATGCTTCTCGCGCCGGTAACAAAACCGGACAGGTAAACCGGGTAAGAAAATAAGGAAGAGTGCAAGTTGAGTAGACCGGAATGCCGACGCTGTTTATCGCCAAGAGTGCTGATCCTGAACAAGAGACGGAAGGAGGACAACTACGTCTATCGCTGCCGCGAATGCGGGTTTCTGTTCAGCCCGCCCCTGCAGTCCACACCGCAGGCACGCCATACCGCCCTGGAGCCGGGCTATCCCGGTGGGCTGTAGCCAGCAGCCGTCTCGCCACTGCCTCCCGGCCGTTCGTCTGGCGGCAGGCTCAGGGCGGGCCGGGAGGGCCGCGGGACGCGCAGGCAGAAGAGCGGGGCGCCAGGGGCAGCGAGTGGGAGCGCCTTGCGCCCACGTCGCTGCTGTCACCCATCGCCTTCGCCCGCGAGGTGCTGGGCGTGCGGCTGTGGGAGAAGCAGGAGGAGGTGCTGACCGCCCTCACCGGGCACCGGCGCGTGGCCGTCAAGGCGGGCAACGGGCTGGGCAAGGGGTTCTGTGCCGCCGTGGCCGTGCTGTGGTTCATGCACGCTCACCCGGACGCCGCCATTGCCCTCAGCACCGCGCCCACCTTCCGGCAGGTGCGCCACATCCTGTGGCGGCAGTTGCACCGGCTCTACCGCCCCGTCGCCAAGACCCTGGGCGGCAAGATGCTGGACACCCGCTGGGAGCTTTCCGACGAACGCTACGCCATGGGTCTGTCGGCGGACAGCGCCGACCAGTTCCAGGGCTTCCACAGCCCCAATATGTTTATCGTGGTCGACGAGGCCGAGGGCGTCAGCGACGAGATCTACGAGGCCATCGAGTCTGTGATGACCTCGGCGGACCCGCTGCTGCTGCTCATCGGCAACCCGACCACCATGACCGGGGCCTTCCGCCGCGCCTTCTACCAAGAGCGCGGTATCTATCGCGCCATCACCATCTCGGCCCTCGACAGCCCCAACGTGCGGGCCGGGCGCGTTATCATTCCCGGCCTGACCACGCCTCACTGGGTGGAGGAACGCCGCGAGATATGGGGCGCGGATACCCCCGTCTACCGCGCCCGCGTCCTCGGCGAGTTCCCCGACCAAGGCGAGGACACCCTGCTCAGCCTGAGCAACATCGAGGCAGCGGTGCGACGCCCTCGCTCCAGCCCTCTTGCAGAGGGAGGGGGAACTTCAAGCCAGCTCGTTTCCGTTGCCGAGGGGAAATCGGAACAGTCCATCCTTTCGCCCATCCTTTCCGAGGAAGGAGAACTGGAACTCCCTCTCCACCCGGGAGAGGGCAGTGGTGAGGTCGTAATCCTCGCCGTGGACGTGGCCCGGTTCGGCTCCGACCGCAGCGTCATCCTGCGGCGGCGCGGCGACTGCGTGGAGGACATCCGGGTGCTACGGCAGATGGACACCATGCAGCTTACCGGCTGGGTATCCGCGGCCATCCGGGATTGCAGCCCAGAGCAGGTGTACATCGACGAGATCGGAGTGGGTGCGGGCGTGGTGGACCGGCTGAAGGAGTTGGGGCACCCGGTGCGGGGCATCAACGTGGCCCACAAGGCGCGGCAGGGGAAGGTCTTTGCCAACCTCCGCGCCGAGGGCTACTGGACCCTCCGCGAGCGGTTCACCTCGGGGCGCATAACCATCCCCGACGACAACCAGATGGTGAGCGAACTGGCGGCCCTGCGCTACGGATACGACAGCGATGGCCGCATCAAGATGGAGGCCAAGGACGATATGCGCAAACGCGGCCTGCCCTCTCCCGACAAGGCCGATGCCCTGATGCTGGCCTTCCTGGCGCCAAGCAACAGGCCGCGTCTGTGGACCTAGCGGGCCATGGATGGCGATGGGATGGCGATGGGACGACCCCACCCTGACCTCCCCCGGAGGGAGAGGCAATTCCAATTCATTCTTGTTCAGAGGTAGTGGATATGATGCAGAAACTGGCTTTGCGGGCGCCGTGGCGCAAGCGGCTGTCCGGCCCATCCCTGACGCCGGCCCGGGTCAAGGCCGGCGGCGTTGCCGGGGCCGATGTGGACGGCTTTTCCGCACTCTCCGGCGGGGGCGGGGGGTGGAACCGGACGGAATACGGCGAGTACTACGCCACCTCAACGCCGGTCTACTCGGCCATCCGCATCCGGGCCGAGGCGCTGACCCGCCCGCCGGTGGTGGTCTACCGCCGCGCCGGGACGGAATCCGGCGGCCAGCGTCTCCCCGTGGGGCCGGAACATCCGGCGCAGCAACTGCTGGAGCGGGTCAACCGCTGGTACTCCCGCGCCGACCTGTGGCGGGCCACCGAGATCTACCTCAACCTGTGGGGTTCGGCCTACTGGATGCTGGACCGCGACGCCGACGGCAACCGCGAGCTGTGGCCGCTGCGTCCCGACCGCGTGTCCATCGTGCCCGACCGGGACGAATACATCCGGGGCTTCGTGTATCACGGCCGCAACCGGCTGGTGGCGCTGACGCCCGACGAGGTCGTGTGGTTCCGCTACTTCAACCCGCTGGAGGAGTACGCCGGGCTGTCGCCGGTGGCCCCGGCGCGGCTGGCGGTGGACATGGGCAAGGACGGACTGCGTTTCAACCGCAACTTCCTGCGCAACTCGGCCCAACCCGACTTCGTGATGCTCACCAACGAGCAGATGAACGACAGCGAGATCGACGACTTCTACCGCCGCTGGGAGGCCCGTTTTCGTGGCCCCGCCCACGCCCACCGTCCGGCCATCGCCAGCTTCGTCCGCGACATCAAGACGCTGGGGATGAGCCACCGCGATATGGACTTCATCCAGGGCCTGCGCTGGAGCCTGGAGGAGGTCAGCCGCGCCTTCGGGGTGCCGCGCCCGCTGCTCTCCGACCTGGAGCGGGCCACCTTCTCCAACGTCAACGCGGCGGAGCGTTTCTTCTGGCGCAACACCATGCTGCCGGAGATGACCTTCCTGGCCGAGCAGGTGACGCGCAAGCTGTTCCCGCTGCTGGGCTACCCTGAGCTGGAGATGGAGTTCGACCTAGCCTCCATCGAGGCGCTGGCCGAGGACGCCCGCGCCACACGCGAGTCGCAGCTCCTAGACCGCGGCGTCCTGACCATCAACGAGGTCCGCCGCACCCGCAACCTACCCGACGTCCCCTGGGGCAACACCTGGCCCAAGGCGCGAGATTAGCAAGGCATGGGCGGCGCCGGCGGTGGAGGCTGAGAAGGCGACGATGGGGAAGGCCGACTGTCGGCGAAAGTGAGAGGTGTAAACAGGCTGAAAGAGCTAGGCAAGCTGCCCCTGCGTTCCCGCGCTGCGGCGGCGGCGCGGCGCGCGGCGGAAGGTGGCATCCGGGGCCAAGCGGGGGTATTCCGCCCGCTTCCCGGTCAGCAGTTCCTCGATGGTCAGTATCTGGATGCGGGGATAGTCGCTGCCGGGGTAGTGTTCCGGGGTGTAGAACCCGGCGGAGGTTGCTTCCGTCTCCATCGGGCCGGTGGGCGGTTTCAGCGTGATGAACAGGCCGATCTCCGCTTGTTCCCGCTCCATGTCGCCTTTCAGCGTCGCGATTTGCCCCCGGTTGACGTTGCCGCTCTTCACCTGCACGGCGATGCGCTTGGCCTTGCCGCTGTTGTCGTCGAAGAAATTGATATAGCCGTCGATGCCGAAGTCGGCGCCCTTCTTGCGGTCCTGGGCCGGGCGGGCGTCAACCAGCCCCAGCGCCCACCACTCAAACTGGTAGCGACCCGAGTTCTCGCTGTCGGTGGCGAGGGCCTGGGCGCTGGCGACGTCCCGGGGCTGGCCCAGCACCTCGTAGGGTTTCAGTTCGCTCTTGAAGGTGTCTTGAATCCGGTGGCGAATGAGGGTAATGGCGATGTGAGTGATGTCTATGCCAATCCAGCGGCGGTTGAGGCGCTCGGCGGCGGCGATGGCAGTGCCGCAGCCACAGAAGGGGTCCAGCACCACATCGCCCTCGTTGCTGCTGGCGCTGACGATGCGCCCCAGCAGGGCCTCCGGCTTCTGCGTCGGGTAGCCGAGGCGCTCTTTAGCTTGCGAGTTAATTGGCGGGATATCTGTCCATAAGTCCCCAAATGGACGACCGCGTTGTTCATCAAGATACCTCTTTAAGCGAGGAACTGTACCGGGACGCGGCTGAACTACAAGACCTTCGTCATAAGCCGCTTGCATCCGTTCCTTAGTCCATCTCCAAACTCTGGTGATTCCCAAAAACTCGTAAGTCAGATTCGGCCTGTCGTTGTTCGGGTTTATCAAATTGTCCAGCTGATAGCGACGCCCGTCGGGATCACGGTGCCTGTATTTGGCATCGATCTTTGAATCAAGAGCACTCTCATCATATTTCTCAAATGTCGCTTCAAGATTCCAAGTTGCCTCCTTGGACTTTTGAAACCCGAGGATCACGTCGTGATTGCTAGGCAATCGCCTAGTCATTAGGCCCTTCGAAGGAGTTCGCTGCCAAGTGATTTCATTCCTAAAGTTTTCTTGTCCAAACACCGAGTCCATCAGCAGCTTCAGGTAATGGCTGGCGGTTGGGTCGCAGTGTAGGTAGATGCTGCCGGTGTCCTTGAGGACTCGGTGGAGTTCGACCATGCGCTGGGCCATCATGGTCAGGTAGGCCATCATGTCGTTTTCGCCGAGGAAAGAGCGCATGGCCTGGAGCAGGTCAGGGAGCTTGCCGGGGGCGTTGGTGACAACATCCTGGTAGGCGCTCTCTGAATCGAGGTTCCAGTGCCAGGTGTCCTCGAAAGCGGTAATCTGGGCCGTCGACTGCTGGCCACTCTTTTCTTGGAACAGCACGTTGTAGTTGGCGTTGGAGTTGAAGGGCGGGTCGAGATAGATGAGGTCAACGCTGGCGTCGGCGACTTGATTGCGCAGTATGTCCAAGTTGTCGCCGAAGTAGAGTTGATTCTTCCAGTCCGTGGTGGTCATTGTCAGAACCTGCTAAATCTGTCCATAGTGAGTGACTATAGCACTAATGACAGCCGCGCATTGACAGGCCCCGTGACGCCTGCATAGACTCGAATACAAGTTGAAACGAACCCCGGCTGCTCGTCCTTCGACAGGCTCAGGACGCGCGGTTGGGCGGTGAACGAATTTTGAGGGACGCACCCTGTTGGGCGCGTCCCTTTTTGTTTGGCGCGCACGGCGGGGTCTGGAGGTTCGGATGCAGGTTTATACCGGGACAGACGCGCCGGTGCTGAAGTGGCACGCGGCAGGCGTGGCGGAGGACGGCTCCGAACAGAAAGCCGCCGGGCCGTTGACCTTCGTGCTGTCCACCGACGACGTGGACCGGCACGGCGACGTGGTGTCCGCCGACGGGTGGCGGCTGGAGGCGTATCTGCAGAACCCGGTGCTGCTGTGGGCCCACGACTACCGGCATCCGGCCATCGGTCGGGCCGTGTCGGTGTGGAGCGAACCGCACCGTCTGCTGGCGAAGATGGAGTTCGCTCCCAGCGCGTTTGCGCAGGAGGTCGCCTCGCTGTACGGATCGGGCTTCCAGTGGGGCGTGTCGGTCGGGTTCCGGCCCATACGCTGGGAGGAGCGTCGCGACTCGCGCAGCGGCGCGGTCCTGGGGCTGCGCTACTTGGAGCAGGAACTGCTGGAGGTCAGCGCGGTGCCCGTTCCGGCCAACCGGCAGGCACTGCGGCGCGGGGTGTGGCCGGAATCTCCGCCAAGGGACGAGGATGCCGAACCGCATCACCGCACCGGTCCGGCGACCGAGGGAATTGCGTGGGAGAGCGTGGCGCTGGGCGCGCTGCTGGCTGCGCTGCAGGAGGGGCGGGCGTAACGGGCCGTGGCAAATGAGCGGAAATGAACGGAAATGAGTGGATTTCAAAAATTTATGGAGGACCTATGACCACTGACGCTGGGGCTTTCTCCACGGCCAGCCTGGAGCTGGTCAAGCGGGAGCTGGGGGGCATCCGCGAGTTCTACGAGTCGCGGATGAACGCCGAGATTCCGCCGCTGCGCGAGGAGATGGAGCGGATGGGATCGCAGCTGGCCAAGCTGCAGGACGCGCGGCGGCAGGGCGACAAGCTGTCCCTGCTCCATCAATACGGTCAATACGGAGGCATTCAGGGCGGCGACCGGGTTCGCGTTCCTTTCGGCAAGTACGCCGGGCTGGACCATCTCGACCTCGCCTGCGCCCGCAGCCTGCTGTCGGCACAACTGCGCGAGCCGTCGGGGGCCAACCCGCGTATGCTGGAGGACTGGCAGTCGAACCTCAAGGCCGCCATGGACTCCACCACCGCCGGGTCGGGCGACGAGCTGGTCGACACCCAGGAGGCCCGCGCCCTCTGGGACGACGTGAATCTGGAAACCGCCGTCGCGCCGCTGTTCAACACGGTGCAGATGCCCAGCAATCCCTTCCAGATTCCCCTGCAACTGGGCGACGTCAACTGGTACCCAGGGACGGAGAACACGGCCGTCACTGGCTCCGCGCTGTCCACGGCCCGCCAGACCCTGACGGCCCACGAGCTGGTGGCCGAGGTGCCGTGGTCCTACGACCTGGACGAGGACGCAGTCATCGCCATGATGGACGAGCTGCGCCGCAGCCTGCTGCGCAACGCCCACGAGGTGATCGACGACGTGATCCTGAACGGCGATTCCACGCTGCAGAACAACATCAACGCCGACGGCGCGACCATCGCCGCCACCACCGCTGGCACGGGCCACTTTCTGATCGGCTTCGATGGCCTGCTGCACCTGCCGCTGGTGGACAACGCCGCTATGGGCAACAACCACAACGCGGCGGTCAGCGTGGACATGTTCAACGAGATCCGCGGCAAGCTGGGCAAGTACGGGGCGCGCCCGTCCGAGCTGGCCTACGTGACCGACGTAAACACCTTCATCAAGTCGCTGAGCATCGACAGCTTCCGCACGCTGGACAAGTTCGGCCCGCAGGCCACGCTGCTGACCGGGCAGCTTGGCGCGGTCGAAGGCATCCCGGTCATCGTGTCCGAGCAGATGCGCCTGGCCGACGCCGACGGCAAGGTGACCAGCGGCGGCAACGCCAACACCAAGGGCCGCCTGCTCATCGTCAACCGCTCCCAGTGGCGGGTGGGCTTCAAGCGCGAGCTGACCATCGAGACGGTGCGCGACGCCCAGAAGCGGCAGAACATCATGGTGGTGAGCTTCCGAATCGCGCTACAGGAGCGCAGCGGCTCCCGCTCGTCGGCCACGCACACGGCCCTGCAGTACAACATCACCGGCGTTTAGGCCAACCTTCCCCGGTAGGGGCGCATGGCTGTGCGCCCCTACCGGGGAGACCTCAATTTCAAGGAGGCATCAAGTGATTCACACCAAGGAAGGGCGGGACGGGCGGTTTTCCCGGTCATGGGCAATGGTGGCAGGGCTGGGAATCGTGGCGGTATCGGGCATTGAGGGCTACGCGCTGTCGCAGGGCATCAATGGAACGGCGCTGACGGCGTCACTGGCAGCCATCGCCGGGCTGGGTGGCGCAGGCCTGGGGAGGATGCTGCGATGACCACCCGCCGCAACCGGCGAGTCCAGCCCCGACCGCGGGTCTACGAGCCGCAACTGCGGGCCCACGATTCCGGCACATCAGGCGTGAGGGAGACACTGGTCAGGCCCAACAAGGGCAAGCGTCTGCGCATCATTCGGGTTCGGGCGATCCAGGAGGTGGCCGACGGGCGGCGGCTCTACGAGGTTTACTTCGGAACCGGCGAAAACGCCGCCTCCGCACCGGGCAAGGCGGTGGACACGCTGGACGTACCGGAGCTGGGAGAGGACTCCACCCGCCTCTTTCCCCGAGACGAGGGGCCGCGCGGCCTGCGCGACGAACCGCTCAGCGGCCGCTGGGGCAGCGCCCCGTTCACCTCCCACAAGATAATCATCGAATACACCGAGGAAAGCTGAGGGGGCAGACCGCATGACCACTCGTCCGCCCCATAGGGCGCCCCTGCGGCGCCGTCCCTTTGTCCTCAACACCGCCGAGGTGACTGTTCCCGGGCGCCGGGGAAGGCTTACCATATTGACGCCTGCCAAGGGTTACCGCATACGGCTGCATCGGGTAAAGATCGTGCAGCCCGTTTCCGACGCCCGCCACATGTGTGAGCTATTTTTCGGCACGGCGGGGAGCCTCGCTACCGACCCGGCCCGCGCCGTCGACATCCTGGCGGTGCCGGACACCGGTACCGCCTCCACCCGCACCTATCAGCGCGACCAGGGACCGCGCGGTCTGCGAGGAGAGCCTCTGAGCCTCAGGTGGAGAGGCCGCCCACCCTCAGGCGACCACAAGCTGATAGTCGAGTACTCGGAGGAAAGCTGAGACCGTTAACTGCCGCTCCGGTCATTCCCGGAATGAGGGAACAGGGTGGCGGAAAATGACCGGGAATAATGTAAATAGAGGATGAATATGGCCTGCGAAGCATACCGGTCCCTATACGGGGACCTGACCAAGCTGAAGGACGACAGCGTACTGAAGGACCCTGCAGCCGGGGCGGATGACGACGAGGAGCTGTTCGAGTTGCTTCTGGCGGTATCCGACTGGGTGGACCACTATTGCAACCGCCACTTCTACCCCCGGGTCGAAACGCTCTTGTTCGACGGTCCCGGCGGCGACCGCCTGCTGGTACCCGATCTGATTGCGGTCAGCGAACTGGCGCAGGCCGACGCCGAAGGCCATTCTTTTGACAGGACATGGGGTGCAGAGGAGTACCGGCTGCTGCCTCACAATGCCGCGACGCTGCGACCATGGGGGCACCCCCACGGCGCAATCCGGGCGCGGAGGCAGGGCGGCGAGGGTTTTTCAACAGGCGAGGCCAACTTCCGGGTGGAAGGCGTCTGGGGCTACCGCTGCTTCTCCGAGCCATCGGGCGCGACGCTGGCGGCCGAGCTTGCCGTCGGCGCAGCCGCTATGACCGTGAGCGACGGCACCCAGTTCCGCGTCGGCCAGACCGTGCTGCTGGGCGCCGCCCCCGGAGACGGCAAGGGCGCGGCGGCAGCCGAGCAGGCCCTGATCACCAGCATCGAGGGCGCAGAACTCAGCGTGGCCCGGGGACTCAACGGCAGCTCCGCCGCGTCGCATGCTTCCGGCAACGCCGTGAACATCCTGCGCTGGCCGGCCTCGGTGGAGCGGGCGGCGCTGATCCAAGCGGCCCGCATCTGGACCCGAGCCGCCGACTTCGAGCCGTTCTACGTGGACGCCGACGTGGATACCGACGTCCGCCTGCTCCTGGAGCCATACCGCAAAACCTCGGGGGCGTAGGGAAGACTGTACCTGGCCCCTCCGAACAAAAATCCCCTCCTGTTGCCTCCCGTTCCCGCTTGTTCAAGGAGGGGATTTTCATTGAGATTGCCCTGCCTCCGGAACTTGACGGCGGACGGTCATTGGGCTAACATCGCACGGTTTGGACTTTCAACTAATCGGCACTTGCGTGGATGACAATTCGCTGCCAAATGTGATATTTCCGTAACAATTATAGTCACTCAGGTCGAATATCGTTAGCCGCTGGCGCCTGTCCGATTATTTCAAGCCAAACCTGCCCGCAATATATTCGGAGGAGACTTATGGCAATACACCGGTTACTCAATTTTAGGGTTTTGCTGCCGTTGGCGCTGATAGTAGCTTTGGCTATGGTTGTGGCCTGCGGTTCGTCCGAGGAGCCGACCGAACCAGCGGCGGCAGCGACTGCAGCCCCGGATTCCAGTTCCGGTTCGGCTGCGCCAGCGGCCACTGACACGCCAGCGGCCACTGACGCGCCTGAGCCCACGGCGATGCAGGAAGGGGCCACCAGTGAGCCTGGGTCGGCCGAGTCCCGCCCCACCAACACTCCGCGCCCCACATCCACGCCACGGACCGAGCCGACTCCCACTCCGGAGGGCGGCCCGCAGTACGGCGGCCACGTGACCATGTCGGCCTATGCCGACACGAGGGACTGGGACCCCAAGGGTTCCTCGTCTCTTTCCAGCATTCAAGCGGTCAGCCAGTTGTACAACCAGATTGTGCAGTACGACACGGTGGACACCAACGAAGTGGTCTGTGACCTCTGCGAAACTTGGGAAACCTCCGATGGGGGCACAACTTTCACCTTCCATCTGCGCCCCGACATCAAGTGGCTGGACGGCGAGGACCTGACGGCCGCTGACGTCCACCACTCGATGCTTCGCTACGGCGATCTGGATTCGTCCGCTGGCCGCTCCGGCCTGTGGCGCAACTACACCCTGGTCGCGAAAGACGGCGGGGTGAACATGATCGACAACGATACCGTCGAGTTCAAACTTCAGTTCCCCTCCGGCGCCTTCCTCAAATTCTTGGCGGTGGACTACGTCAAGATCCTGCCCAAGCATCTGCTGGATCAGGGACTGGACCTGAATCTGGCCGAGACCGTCATGGACAACAACTCCGGGTCCGGCCCCTTCGTGCTCGACTCCTACCAGCGGGGCGACGGATACAAGGTGTCGAAGAACCCCAACTACTTCAAGGAGGGGCGGCCGTACTTCGACAGTATTGACCACCAGATTATCGTTGACCCCAGCGTCCTGATTGCCCAGATGGAAGCGGGCAAGATTGATATGTCCAACGGGGGCTTCACCAACCTGACCCCCACCCAGGCTTTCGAGCTTGAGGATAGCACCAACGGCGGAATGCGCGTCGTCGCCGTCTCCCCCTCCGCCGACTGGGGGCTGATGCTCAACGTAAAGAAGGCACCCTTCAATGACGCCAAGGTCCGCAAGGCCATCGCGCTGGCCATTGACTACCAGGAATGGAACGACCTGGTATTCGACAACACCTCCGGCGCCGGCTGCCCACTGATGGGTCTGGCCCACACCTTCGAGGAATGCTCGACGTGGCCCGGCCTTCGCCCCAAGGACACCCCGGAAGGAGAGGCCGACCTGGCAGAAGCCAAGCGGTTGATGGTCGAGGCCGGTCTTGCCGATGGCTTCGAGACCCGCATGGACGTCAGGCAGGTGGGCACCTACCCCGACCAGTGTTCCGTTGTCAAGCAGCAGCTTGAAGAAGTGCTGAAAATCAATATATCTGAATTCCAGACCTACCCCAGCGCCGCGGGCTACACCCTCTTCGGCACCTCCCGTCCCGTCGACCAAGCGGGCGACTGGGAGATGGCCTGCCAGGGCGAGGGCCAGGTTGTGCTGGACGTGGATGGCATCATGGGCGGCGTTTACCTGAAAGGCGCCACCCGGAACTACACCGACTGGGAAAACGACCGGGTCAACGCTTGGTTCGAAGAGCAGAAGGTTCAGACCGACCCAGCCAAGCGCCAAGAAATCAACAAGGAACTCGAGCTGTTCCTCTTCAGCCAGGATGACAATCACTGGATAACCATGGGCTGGGGAGTGCTCAACTGGATGATCAGCGAACAGATCCAGGGCTTCCACGCTCCACAGACAGTGCAGACCCACTTCAAGCACGAAGATCTGTGGCTGAAGACTCCGTTGCTGGATCGCCAAGAATCCCGTTAAGCTCAGGGTGAACTCGCAGGGGCGCACAGTCGTGCGCCCCTATGCACAAAGAAATGTTTCACAGCTACCCGAATAAACCCAGGAGGGGATGCGCGGCAGCGCGCCCGCATAGGGCAGATCCACTTGCCGACACCCCCATCCGGCCCTAACGCAGGACTGGAAAAATGCGAGAATACGCTATAAAGCGCATCGGGTTGTTCATCCCGACGATATTGCTTATTACCATCATCGTCTTCGTGGTGATGAGGCTCATCCCCGGGGACGCCTGTGTCGCCATCCTCAGCGATGGCGAGGCGTCCTACACCCAAGAGGAACTGGAGCAGTGCCGCATTGACCTGGATCTGAACAAACCGCTGGTCATGCAGTACTTCGACTGGATCGGCGGGGCCATCCGCGGCGACTTCGGCGATTCCCTGTGGTTCAAAGCCCCGGTGATGGGAGAACTGGCCGCCCGGATTCCGGTCACCGTAGAGTTGACCGTTCTTTCGATGCTAATCTCGGTGGCTTTCGCGGTGCCCCTGGGCATTCTTTCGGCGCTCAAGCCGGAGAGTCCTCTGGACTACGCGGCCCGTTTCTTCACCCTCACTGGCATCGCCATGCCCACATTCCTTGTCGCCATTCTGATTGTCCTGATCCTGTCGAGGTGGGGCGGACTGGCTCCGCTGGGTTTCACCTCATTCTGGGAAGACCCAGGAGTGAACCTGCACCAGATGATATTCCCAGCCTTGGCGCTGGCCTTCTATGAGATGGCATTCGTGGCGCGGGTCACTCGGTCGGCAATGCTGGAAATAGTCCGGGAAGACTATATGCGGACCGCCCGCTCCAAGGGGCTGAGCGAGAATTCGGTGGTCTACGGTCACGGGCTGAAGAACGCGCTCCTACCCGTCCTGACGACTTCCGGCTGGATTTTTGCCCGGCTGTTTGGCGGAACGGTCATCATCGAGACCATCTTCCTGGTTCCGGGCATGGGGCGAATCCTCATTGAGTCCATCTTCCAAAGGGACTACACGATGATTCAGGCCGAAATCGTGATCATCGCCGCCTTCATCGTGACAATCAACCTGATGATTGACCTGCTGTACGGCTGGCTCGACCCCCGTATCAGGTACGCTTAGTCTCAGACGGGACCTGTTGCGGCGCAGGGCCATTTGCTCTGCGCCGGTGTTGCCCAGTGACGTTCCGGCAACCGCAGACCCAGGGCGCCAGCAATGCGCCCCCGCAAGAAGGAAAAGGTTATGGCAGTGTTTCGCACAGACGCGGCCCAAGAAAGGGGCCGGGAAGCCGAGATTCTGGAACAGGTTCGACCCAAGCCCAAGGGGCTGGCCGCAATCGCCGCCACCGCGGCGAGTTTCTCGCGGCGCAAACCCCTAGCCGCCATCGGCGCGGTCATTATCTTTCTGGCTGTACTGATGGCAGTCTTCGCACCAGTGATTGCACCCTACGACCCTCAGGAACCCGGCGTAGCCAAATGCGAGCAAGATGACGGCACCTCGAGGAAATTCTGCGGCCCAGGGACTGATTCTGCCATCCTGGGCACCGACCACATCGGCCGCGATGTCCTGAGCCGGATCATCTACGGCGCCCGGGTATCGATGTACGTGGGAGTAATGACCGTGCTGATCGGGATAACCATCGGCACCCTGGTCGGCATTGGCAGCGCGTATGCCGGCGGGCCGATGGATATGATTATCCAACGGCTGGTGGATGCCCTGATGGGCTTCCCGCCCATCATCCTCGCGCTGGGGTTGATGGCGGCGCTGGGAGCGTCCATTAACAACGTGGTCATCGCGCTGGTGGTGATACTGGTGCCCGGCGCCACGCGGGTGATCCGCTCGCAGGCCCTGAGCATCAAGGAGCTGGACTACACGCTGTCGGCCCGCGCCATTGGCGCAACCCCGTTGCGCGTAATGCTGCGGCACATGCTGCCCAATGTCACAGCCACCTACATCGTTCTGATGACCATCACCTTGGGCTTCGCCATCGTGGTGGAGGCATCGCTGAGCTTCCTCGGTGTCGGTGTGCCGCCCGACGTGGCCACATGGGGCAGTATGCTTGAAGTGGGCCGGGAATATATCCAGAAACAGAGCTGGCTGGTGGTGTTCCCCGGTATTGCCATCGCACTGATCGTCTTCGCTGTCAATTTCTTGGGCGACGGCCTGCGCGACGTGCTGGACCCGAGGCTACGGGGACGTTAGGAGGACCGGCCGCCGGTGGGTAAAGGAAACCATCCCAATGATGTGGCAAAGTCTAAATAATGGCATTTAAGCACTATCGTACCGTGGCAATTTGGTGCGAAATGTCAATATAATACGCAAACAAGAAGGCCCCGAAAGCTGTCGGGGCCTAATCTCTGAGCGCTAGGAGACGAGGTGATAAGATTGAAGACGAAAAGGTTCTTGCCTTTGGCTATTCTTTCGTCGCTGCTATTGGTTTTAGTGGTGGCATGCGGCGAAACGGAGGTTACCCGTGAGGTTCCTGTGACCGTGGAAGTCCCCATGGAAGTCGAGGTCACCCGCGAAGTGGAAAAGATTGTGAACGTGGGTGAAGGCGAAGTCCTAGAAGTGGAAGTTACCCGGGAAGTGGAAGTTGTCCGGGATGTGGAAGTTACTCGAGTGGTGCCTGGAGCAGAACCCGGGGTCGTGGAGCAGACCAACCGCCTGCAGACCGTTAAGGACCGCGGCAACGTGATCTGCGCCAGCCGCAATGACGTTCCCGGCTACGGCTTCATAGGCCCCACCGGCAACAACGTCGGCTTCGACATCGACCTCTGCCGCGCCGTCGCTGCGGCCGTGCTGGACGACTCCAACGCCATCGAGATTCGCCTGATCTCAGCCGCCGAGCGCGGGCCGACCATCCAGTCCGGCGAAGTTGACCTGCTGGTGCGGACGGTCACTTGGACCAGTTCTCGCGATGCCCAGTGGGGCAACTATGTGCAGACGATGTTCTACGACGGCCAGGGCTTCATCGCCAACAAGAGCCTGGACCTCACCAGTGCGCTGGAGTTGCAGGATGCCACGGTGTGCGTGACCCAGGGCACCACCACCGAGCTCAATCTGCAAGACTTCTCCAACCAGTACAACCTGAACATCACCCCGCTGACCTTCGAGGATACCGACGCAGTGTCTGCGGCTTATCAGGGAGGACAGTGCGACGCGTTCACCAACGACCGCTCGCAGTTGGCCGCCATCAGTTCGGGATTCGATGATCCCTCCGCCCACACCATCCTGCCGGAGACCATCTCCGAGGAGCCGCTGGGCCCGGTCGTCCCCCACGGCGATGACCAGTGGTTCGACATCGTAAAGACCGTCATGGCCATCCTGATCTACGGCGAGGCCTACGGCGTGTCCTCCGATAACGTACCAAGCGCCTCCACCGGCGAGACCGTCGTGGACCGCCTGCTCGGCATCGAGGGTTCCTTCGGCCAGGAAAGCATGGGGCTGGAACAGACGGTGGCGCAGGACGTTCTCAGTGCCGTGGGCAACTACGGCGAGATCTACGACCGCAACCTTGGCCCGGGCGGCATCAACCTGCCGAGGGCCAACGGCGGCCGCAATGCCCTCTGGTCGGCAGCACCCTGCCAGGACTGCCCCAAGGGCGGACAGATTTACGCAGCCCCGTTGCGCTAATCACGGCGGGACGGCTGCCAACACAGGCAATGCACCAGGGCGGGATGATGTCTCGCCCTCGTGCATTGTAGAAGAAACGACCTGATCGGGGGGGAACATGTTGGGAAAGCCAAGGAATAGAGGGGCTGGCCGTTTTTTCATTCAAGTCCCAAATGCGTTCGAGCAGTTCCTGCTGCTGGCCGCACTGAGCGCGATCGTTGCGTTGACGGTGGCCGCCTGCGCGAGCGAGGAGGACACGTCGACTCCGGTGGCAGAGGAATCGTCGCGGCTGGAGCGGGTCCGGGAGCGGGGTTCGCTGGCCTGCGCCATTGGCAGCGACGTTCCCGGATTTGGCTTCCTGGACGAGGGCGGGAACAACGTCGGCTTTGACCTGGACCTGTGCCGGGCCGTAGCCGCGGCCGTGCTGGGAGACCCGTCCGCCGTGGAATTCAGGATCGTGGACCCCGCCGAGCGCGGGCCGATCCTGCAGGCAGGCGAGATCGATATGCTATCGACCGTGACCACCTGGACGTCCTCGCGGGACTCGCAGTGGGGGAACTTCACCCAGACCATGTTCTACGACGGGCAGGGGTTCATGGTGCCCCGGTCTCTCGGGGTGAACAGCGCCCTCGAACTCAAGGACGCCAACGTGTGCGTAACCCAGGGCACGACCACCGAACTGAACCTGCAGGACTTCTCCAACGACGCGAGCCTGGACATAACGGCGGTCACGTTCGAGGACTCCGAAGGGGCGGTGGAGGCCTATGCGAGCGGGCAGTGCGATGCGTTCACCACCGACCGCTCGGCACTTTCGTCGCTGTTTGAGATCTTCCCGGACCCGGATGCGCACCTCATCCTGCCGGACACCATCTCCGAGGAGCCGCTGGGGCCGGTGGTACCGCACGGCGACGAGCAGTGGTATGACATTGCCAAGACCGTTATGGCGATTCTCATTTATGCCGAGGCCTACGGGATAGGTATGAACGAGGTCCCCACCGAGGTGACCGGTAAATCAGTCGTGGACCGGTTGTTCGGCCTGGCGGGGTCCTTCTCCCAAGAGACAATGGGCCTGAGCCAGACGGTGGCGCAGGACGTGATCCGGGGCGTGGGCAACTACGGCGAAATCTACGACCGCAACCTGGGGCCGCAGGGGATACAGCTGCCGCGCGAGGGTGGGCGCAATGCACTCTGGGCCGATGCCCCCTGCCAGGACTGCCCCAAGGGCGGCCAGATCTACGCCGCGCCGCTGCGGTGAAAGACGCGGCGCCACACCCACTTCCTCGTTGGCAGAGGGAGATTCGAAAGCCCAGCAACCAGAACCAAGGCATGTGCAAAGTCATTCAAGCGGCCAGAATGTTGGTCCTGAGCTTGTCGAAGGACAGGATGTCAGAATCCGTTCATGGTTCGACAGGCTCACCAACAGCGAATTCTCAAGGACTTTGCGCATGCCCTGCAAACGGGGTTCAGGACGGTTTGACAACTTCCTGCGGTATGGTAGATTTGGGGCGACTTACCGGCTGATTGCGTGTGAAGACTTATGGCACAGATGAGACGCATCTTAACTTACCAGGGCGTCGAGGTCTGGAGACACACCAAGGTCATCCAGTGGACCCTGCAGATTGTCTCGGGCATTGTGGTTGTGGTGCTGGTGGCTTGGTTCTTCGCCAACATCGCCAACGCTGTGCAGGACAGAGAAATCCCTCACGGGTGGGGTTTCCTAGACCGGGCCTACCAGACGCCCATCGGACAGACTTTCATTCCCTACCAGTCCTCCGACAGCTATGGCTATGCCCTGATAGTGGCAATAGTAAACACCGTCTTCGTTTCCGTCGTAGGCGTAATTCTTGCCACCATGCTGGGCATTTTCATTGGTGTGGCGCGACTCTCCAGCAACTGGCTGGTGTCCAAACTGGCCATGGTATACATCGAGTTCTTTCGCAACGTGCCGCTGCTAATCCAGCTGTTCTTCTGGTTTTATATCATCCTGGCCCTGCCGCAGGTGAGGGATGGCTACGTAATCGGTGGTGGGCTTTACATCAATAACGGAGGCTTCTCCATTCCCTTCCCCAACGCTCTCGGAGTGGGTCCGGCGCTGGCGTGGCCGCTGCTGGCGCTGGCGGGGATAGCGGTCGGATTTTGGGTATACCGTGCGTTGCTCCTGCGGGAGACGAACACAGGGCAGCCGTCCCACCCCCTCTACGCGGGGGTCGCAACGGCGGTGATCATCGGCGCCATCAGCTGGATCGCCATCAGCCTGATCGCCGGTGATTCGCCCTTCGTCATCTCCTCGCCACAGCCGGAGGGCCGCTTTGGGCGCATCGGCGGCGGATTCACCGCCCCCGCCGGCTTGGTGGTGCTGCTGGTGGGGCTCGTTACCTACACGGCGTCGTTCATCGCCGAGATCGTTCGGGCGGGTATACAGTCGGTGCGTCGGGGACAGACGGAAGCGGCGCGGGCGCTGGGGTTGTCGCCCATGGAGACGCTCCGTTATGTGACCTTCCCCCAGGCCCTGCGGGTGATCATACCGCCACTGATCAGCCAGTTCCTGAACCTTACCAAGAACAGCAGCCTGGCCGGGGCCATCGGCTACGCCGATCTGACCAACGTGGCCAAGACGATGACGCAGATCGCGCCGGCGATATCCATCTACCTGCTGATAATGGCGGCCTACCTGGCAATGAGCCTGACCTACTCGCTCGTCGGCAACCTGTATAACCGTCACATCCGGTTCACCGGGGGCTGACAGTGGCAACTGCTCCGCAGGAAACGCCCGGCCAACGCCTGCCGCCGCCCCGTACCGAGGTCGGGGTTATCGGGTGGGTGTATGCCAACCTGTTCAACTCCTGGTTCAACACCGTGCTGACGGTTGTCTCGGCGGCGGTCATAGTGGTGGCGCTGGTTTACGGGCTGCGCTGGGTGATCGCCGGCGCCGACTGGACCATCATCGGCGTTCTGGGCGGGCAGATGGTCATCGGCCAGTACAACACCGAGGGGGCCTGCCCCGGCCAGAACTGCTTCTGGAGACCGCAGGTGGCGCTGCTGCTGGTGTCGGCGCTGTTGGGGATGGCCTGGGGTATTGCGAGCGGAGGCGTCGCCAAACGGCTGGCCATCGGCGTGGTGGCGTTGCTGACCCTGTTCGCCTTCCTGCCATACGGCTTCGACCGCATGGGGATGGACGTGCGGCTGTTGCTGGCGGCCAACATCCCGGCGATGCTGCTGGGGTGGGCCGTCGCTCGATACATCGGGGTGACGGTGCGGGCCATAATCATATACGTGGTGGTGGCCTTCATAGTGTCGGTGCTGCTGCTGCGGGGGCTGGAGGGGGTTCCTGGACTGCAACCAGTGCTGGTGAGTCACTGGGGCGGCATTATGCTCAACCTGCTGCTCGCGGTTGCGCCCTTGGCGCTGAGCCTGCCCATCGGCATCGCCCTGGCCCTGGGGCGTCGGAGCAACCTTAGCATTCCCATCGGCGATGCCCTCATTCATATTTTCAGGAAGATCGGCGGAATCGGGCCAATCGCCTTTGCCGCAGGGTGGTTGCGGCCCTTCTTCAGGTTGATCGGCGGAAGCAAGCTAAGCGCCTTCGCCGAATGGTGGTTGCGGATCATCTTCAACCTGAACTTGGTGAAGCTGTTTTGCGTGGTATTTATCGAAGTCTTTCGCGGCGTGCCGTTGATTACGCTGCTGTTCATGTCGCAGGTGCTGGTGCCGCTGGCGTTTCCAGAGGACTTCCCGATCAATTCCCTGATGCGCGCGGGCATCATTATCACCCTGTTCAGCTCGGCCTACATGGCCGAGAACGTACGCGGTGGGCTGCAGGCCCTCCACCAAGGCCAGGCCGAGGCGGCACGGGCGCTGGGCCTCCCCGGATGGCAGACGACTTTGCTCATTTCGCTGCCACAGGCCATCCGCAGCGTGATTCCGGCAATCGTGGGGCAGTTCATCTCGCTGTACAAGGACACCACCCTGGTCTACATCATCGGCATGCTCGACGTGGTCGAGATCAGCCGGGCATTCATCCAAGGCAACACCGAATACCTGTCCAGCGCCAGGGAGCTGTTCATTTTCCTGGCCCTGGTGTTCTGGGTATTCACCTACACCATGTCCTACGTCAGCGGCAAGGTGGAGGACCACCTGGGCGTGGGCCAGCGGTAGGTATCCACCCGAAGAGTCAGTTAGCCTCTATTCAAGCACGAAGAAGCAAACGCAAGCACGAAGTAAGGCCGGGGGCAAAGAATGATTGAGGAAAGCGTCAACGAAGCGTCCGGTGAGCCCATCATCGTCTGTCGCGACGTTCACAAGTGGTTCGGCAACTTTCATGTGCTGCGCGGGGTGACAACCACCGTGGGCCGCAGCGATAAAGTGGTGGTGGTCGGCCCGTCGGGTTCCGGCAAATCCACCTTTATCCGCACCATCAACCGGCTGGAAGAGCACCAGCGGGGCGACATCCTCGTTGACGGCGTTCCCATGACGCAGGACGTGCGCAACATCGACGCCATACGCCGGGACGTGGGGATGGTGTTCCAGCAGTTCAACCTGTTCCCCCACCTGACGGTGTTGGATAACGTCACGCTGGCGCCGATCAAGGTGCGCAAGTTGAAGCGCGACGAGGCGGAGGCAGCGGCCATGGAGCTGCTGGAGCGGGTGGGTATCCCGGAGCAGGCGGACAAGCATCCGGGAGAGCTCTCCGGCGGTCAGCAGCAGCGCGTCGCCATTGCCCGCGCATTGGCCATGCAGCCCAAGATCATGCTGTTCGATGAGCCAACGTCGGCCCTCGACCCGGAGATGATCCGCGAGGTGCTGGACGTCATGCGCGAACTGGCGGATTCGGGGATGACCATGATCATCGTGACCCACGAGATCGGGTTCGCCACCGAGGTAGCCGACCGCATCCTGATGTTTGACGAGGGCGTGATCATCGAGGACGCTCCGCCCCGCGATTTCTTCAACAACCCCCAACAGGAACGCACCCAGACATTCCTCAGCCAGATCCTGTCCTGACCTTATGGCCTGACCGCGGGGCAGATTAAACGCCGAGGGCGCAGAGACCGCCGAGGTTTTTGCTTTCGCTCTGTGCGTTCCCTGCGCCCTTGGCGCTTAACGAGACTGACGTTACAGGACGGTGCCGAGGAGGTCGAGGGCGGCTTGGGCCGCGCCATGCTTGGTGGCGTCGCGGTCGCCGTCGAGATGGACTTCGATGGCGGTGTCGTCGCCGTCCTTGATCGACAGGCCAACCCAGAAAGTGCCGATGGGCAGTCCGGAGCGGCCGGCGGCGGGACCGGTAACGCCGGTGGTGGAGATGGCGTAGTCGGTGCCGGTGAGTTCCCGCACGCCGCGGGCCATACCGACGGCCATCTCGCGGCTGACGGTGCCGTGGGCCGGGGCCACCTCGTCGGGCACGCCCAGCACCGACTCTTTCAGCCCGCCGGTATAGGCGATGACGCCCCCGGGAAAGTAGCGCGAGCTTCCCGGCACGGTGCCCAGCATGTATCCCACCAGCCCGCAGGTGCAGGCCTCCGCCACCGACACGGTCTTGCCCGCCTCGGTAAGTTTCGCCGCGATTTCTTCAACTTGCATTGTTTACCCCTCTTGGTATTGAGCCAACTCTTCGGCGGCCCGGATATATTCTGCGGTACCGTAGATCAGGTCGGGTATGTCCTCGTTTTCGCAGGCACGTAGTAGCAGGCGTCGTTATGCAGGTACTGGGCTCTTTGCGCATAATCGGCCGATAGTCTTGGTAGGTCGTACTGACGGGAGAGAAGCCGGATGCCTGTGGAAATGTTTATTGTGGTTGCAGTGTTGCCTTGGTGGGCGAGCACTGCGGCCCCCGATGCCGCCCGAGTGGCCGTTCCACGCTTTGCCGCAGGCGTCCCGGGCGTCCCCCGCGTTGAGCCGCTCGATGGCCGACCGGTACTGATCCCAGGCATCGTCCAGCAACGCTTGTACCGATGCCCGGCCAAGGTCCGCAGGTCCAGATGTCATAGTGATCGCCTCGTTCAGCAGTCGCAAGGGGCGTACGGATTCGCGCCCCGATACCACACCGGGGTTACCCTAAACGTCCAGCATCTTGTCGGGGGTCATCAGTTCCATGAACTCGATGCGGTTGCCCTCGGTGAACTCGCGGACCTGACCACCGACTGCCAGGGCAGCCTGGGGCAGCTGGTTGCCGCCGCGCATTGGCGACATCAAGGCTTCGTCGGTCCACTCCAGCACCACAGTGTCAGGATCGGTGGGGGTGGTGTAGCCGTTGAAATAGACCTTGAATTCGCTGCGATGTCCCTCGTCATGGTAGATCTGCGCCTGTTTCTGAACCAGGCTGGCCACCCTGCGGGCCTCTCCGGGCTTGCATTTCCAGATTCGCCTCAGCAAGTACATTTAACTCTCTCCGGTGCGGAATTGCTGCTGGTATGTGCGCCAGCCTGCATGGACAAAGATAGTCGCCGGTTGCCCGGCGGCCTAGACGTCGAGCATCTTGTCGGGGGTCATGAGCTCCATGATCTCGATGCGGTTGCTCTCGGTCAGCTCGCTGACCTGGCCGCCGATCTGCCTTACGGCCGGGGGCAGCTGGTGGCCACCGCGCATGGTCGACCTCAGCGCCTCGTCGGTCCACTCCAACACCACAGTGTCAGGATCAGTGGGTGTGGTGTAGCCGTTGAAATAGACCCTGCAGTCGCTGCGCTGTCCTGCCTCCTCGAAGGCTTCTGCCTGCTTCTGGACGAGGCTGGCCACCCGCCGGGCCTCGCCGGGCTTGCACTTGAATATGCGCCTTAGCACGTACATAGCATATTCCCCAAAATTAAATTGCCGCCGATCCCACGTCGACGGCATTCATCATACCTGATTTTGGAGGCCCCGGAATGCCCGCAGGCTGGCACTCTACCGCTTGCGGAGCCGAGCCAGGAACTCGCGATTGCCCGCGTTCCCGGTGATGGGCGACGCGATGGTTTCCAGCAGATCAACGTCTTCGCGGGCGGTCAGCCATTCCTGCACCCGCGCCAGTATGTCGTTGCGCAGGGCGTCGCTGCGGATTATGCCGCCCTTGCCGACTTCGCCGCGCCGCGCCTCAAACTGCGGCTTGATGAGAACGACGGCACAGCCACCAGTACGCAGGTGGGTCAGCGGCTCAGGGAGGGCCAGGGTCAGGGAGATGAAAGAAACGTCGATGACCAGAAAAGCCACTGGCTCCGGCAATTCAAACGGGTAGCGGGCGTTCAACTTCTCGATGCAGACTACGCGCGGGTCACGCCGTAGCGTATAGGCCAGTTGCCCATGCCCCGCGTCGACGGCATAGACGCGGGACGCCCCGCGCTGGAGCAGACAGTCGGTGAACCCGCCGGTGGAGGCCCCAACGTCCAGCGCCACCAGTCCATCGACGTCGATGGCGAATTCGTCCAGCGCGTGAGCCAGCTTCACTCCGCCGCGGCTCACGTAGGGCAGGCGCCCCCGGACGTCAAGCTCCACGTCGCCGTCCAGCAGCGCGCCGGACTTGGCGACGCGGCCTGAGGGGGTGAACACCACGCCCTCCATGATGAGCGCCTGCGCCCGCTCCCTCGACTCGGCAAGCCCCCGTTCCACCAGCAGCAGGTCGGCGCGGATTTTACCCTTGCGTTGCAATTGCTATCCTCGTCGGCATCCATGTTCGGCAATTGGTAGGGGCGCACAGCCGTGCGCCCTCGTAACTCCGGTGGCTTCTCATTTTCCGCGACGCAGGGCGCACGGCTGTGCGCCCCTACGGTTGACCAGTTACCTGCCGACGAAGTTGGGGCGCCGCTTTTCGATGAAGGAGCGGTAGCCCTCGTGATAGTCCTCGGTGTCGAAGTGGGTCAGCGGCAGGGCGTTTTCCTCGTCGGTGAGGTCGGCCAGTCCCGGCTTGGCCTGCACCTGCCGCAGCGTCAGCTTGTTGACAGCGTGGGACAGCGGCGCCAGGGTGGCAACCTCACGGGCCAGCTTGTAGGCGGCGGCGTGCAGATCTTCGGGAGGCACCACCTGGTTGACCAGCCCGACGCGCAAGGCCTCGTGGGCGTCCAGCAGCCGGCCCGACAGGAGGATGTAGAGCGCGTTGCCCTTGCCCACCAGGTCGACCAGCCCACGCATCTCGCGGTGGCCGATGGTGATGCCGAGGCGGGCCACCGGGATGCCCAAGCGGCTGCCCTCGGCGGCGATGCGCAGATCGGTAGCCACGGCCATCTCGCAACCCCCACCGGCGGCAAAGCCCTGGATCATCGAGATGGTCGGCGTACCCATCTCCGAAAGAGCTTCCAGCAGGCCATTGACCGCGTCGTTGTAGCCCCTGCCCTTCGCGGAGTCGGAGCGGTGCTTGTGGAAGTCGGCGATGTCGGCCCCGGCGGAAAAGGCCTCGCCGCCCGCGCCGGTGACGATCACGCAACGCACTTCGTTGTCGGCGTCCAGCTTGCGCATCAGGGCGGCCAGTTCGTGCCACATATCGAAGCTGATGGCGTTGCGCTGCGCCGGGCGGTTGATGGTGACGGTGGCCAGCGGCGGCTGGCGGTCCAAGAGAATGTAGTCGTTCAAGTCGGTATCCCTGATGGTGTAATGTTTATTATTGGCGTTGGGGGTCTTCGATTCAGTCGTCGGCGGCCTTGGTATCAATTTCTACGGTATCTTCCTCGATCTCAATGCCGTACTTTGCAAGAATGGCGTCCACGAAGGGCTTGAGCACGACTTCGGCGCGGTCGATGCGCATGGCTACGGCCGACCACCTCGGCGCATTGTCGTCGTCTTTGTCATACAGAATATGAATGTCCTTTGCCATTTCCGTGGATACTCTGCTCGAATCCCCGTTTTCGATAAGCAGCACCTGGCAGTCAGGATTGTAAGTTGTCCCCGAATATGGTGCGAGTTCCCACTCCACGCGCTGGATTTGTGTGATCACGGTCTCTCTGTACCCCTTTTTGTGCAGTTGCCGTGGCGCGTTTGGGTCCGGGGTGATGCCGTGCTTTACCAGAACAGCGTCAACAAATGGCTTTATCACAACTTCGGCGCGGTCGATGCGGGAAGCCACAGCCTGGCTTTCGTCTTCCTTGCCGTAATAGACCAGTACCTGCCGCGCCATTTCTTCTGCAGCTTCGCTCGCTAGCCCATTTTCTATGAAAAGCACCTGTTATTCGGGTTCATAAAACACGTTTGCTTCCGGCAGAGTTGGCAACTCGATGCGTTTTACCGGATGTTCCACGGCCTTCCCCCGTATTTTCCTTCCAATCTGCTGTCATTATAAGCGGTGAGTAATCTCCCCGTTTCCGGGTCACCGACGAAGACCACCTTTATCCTATGACTGGATTCAGCGACGCGGCCTATGATAATCGTCCTCATCTCTCCGGCTTCCCGTTCCTCAAAACGGTCGTATGGTTCGGCCAAGATACGCATCATCCACTCTGGTCTGATATTTGCATGCCTTCTTAACGCGGACTCACCATGGTCAGGAACCTTCGGCAGTTCGTCGAAGGCTCGGCGCAGTCTTGCGATTTCTTCGGCTTCGCTACCCATTCTCCAGCAGCTGGGTCAGGGCGCGCTTGATGATATTGCGGGCCATGGGGAGCTTGTAGCCGTTCTGCGGAAGCGGCGTGGCGCTGGTGAGGGCGAGGGCGGCAGCGGCGGCGGGATCGACGGCGGCGGCGGGACGGCCGGTCAGGTAGTCCTCCACCTCGACGGCGCGGTAGGGGATGGGGGCTACGCCACCCAGGACGATGCGGGCCTTGCTGATAACTGTACCGGCGGCTTCACCGTCAAGAGACAGAGCGACGGCGACGCTGACGAGGGCAAAGTCGCCAGACTCCCGCTCGCGGACTTTCAGGTAGATGCTGCGCTCCGGCGCGTCGTCGGTCAGGGCGATGCGGGCCACCAGCTCGCCCGGCTCCAGCGCGTTCTCACGGAGAACGTCCTGGCTCGGGCCAGCGAAAAACTCTCCCATCGTCAGCTCGCGCCCGCCGTTCGGCCCAGCGGTCTCCAGCGTTGCGTCCAGTGCGCTGAGCGCCACGCCAGTATCGGACGGATGCACGATGTAGCAGCGGTCGCCGCCGGTGACGCAGAGCAGGCGCGTGTTGCCGGCCAGGGCGTAGCACCGGTCACCGCCTTTCTTGAGGCAGGGAATCAGCGGGCTGCGGTAGTACCAGCAGCGGGGCCGCTGATTCAGGTTGCCGCCGATGGTGCCCTCGTTGCGGATCTGCGGCGTGGCCAGTCCGCCCGCCGCCTCGGCCAACGCGGCGTAGCGTCGGTGCACGAGTGGATGCGCGGCAACGTCGGCGATGGTGGCCGCCGCGCCGATGGTCAGCCCGCCGACGGTCTCGGCAATCGCAACCATCCCCGGGATCGCGGCCAACCCCACCAGCCGCGCTGCGGGCACAATGCCGTCGTTCACCTGCGGCAGCAGGTCAGTGCCGCCGCCCATTGCGACCGCGCCGGGTTGAGACAGCAGTGCGACGGCCTCGTCGAGGGAGTGGGGTTCTATGTAGTCAAAGGTGGGCATGGCTATACAGTCCTGTAGGGATTTACCGGAGACGCCCTCACCCTGACCCTCTCACAGGAGGAGAGGGGACCGAGGTCAGCGCCGCCAGCACCCTGTCGGGGGTGAACGGGGTGCGGTGGAGGCGGACGCCCACGGCATCGTAGATGGCGTTGGCTATGGCGGGGGCGACGCCTACGCTGGGCACTTCGCCGAGACCCTTGGCTCCGAGGGGCCCCACGGGGTCGATTATGTCGGCGAAGATCACCTGTATGTCGGGGTAGTCGAGGATGGTCGGGGACTTGTGTTCCAGGTAGCCAGGGTTGAGAGTTACGCCGGTTGCCGCGTCGGTCACCAGCTCCTCAGACAGGGCGAAGCCGAGCATCTGGCTGACCGCGCCCTCGGCTTGGTTCAGCGCGGCGCGGGGGTTGATGATGCGTCCCGAGTCGTGGGCGGCCACGTAGCGAAGCACCCGCACCCGGCCGGTGTCGGTATCCACCTCGACCTCGACGAAGTGGGCGCCGAAGGAGTTGACGATGTGTCCGGTGCTGCCGGGAATCACCGACGCCGTGGCCGACAGTGAATCGCCATCCATCCTGGAAGCAACCTCGGCCAGCGCCATCCGGCGGGACGGGTCGGAGCTGACAAACACCCAGCCTTGAGCGGCGTCCAGATCGTAGACGGGCGCTTCCAGTCCTGCCGAGGCAATCTCCATCAACGATTCACGCACCTCGCTGGCCGCCTGCACCACGGCGGTGCCGGTGGAGAAGGTGGCGGTGGAGCCGGCAGTGATGGGTGCGTCGGGAGTCCCTCGGCTGTCGGCGAAAACCGCCTCGACCTGCTCGTACTCGGCGCCCAGAACCTCGGCGGCGATCTGGGGGAGCACGGTGGTCGCTCCCTCGCCCACGTCCATCAGCCCGGTGATCAGCTTGATGGCCCCGGACTTTTCTACCACCACCTCCGCAGCGGAGGGTGATCCGGGACCGCCGCGGTAGATCATGATGGACATGCCCCGCCCCCGCTTCAGCGAAGGGTCTGCCTGCTCTTCGGATTGGTAGTCGCGCCAGCCGAAGGCATCGGCGCCCAACTCCAGGCACTGGCGCAGGCCGTTGCTGGAGAAGGGGATGCCACCCTCCAGGGGCTGGCTGTCGATGATTCGATCCAGAGGTGTGACTCGCAGGCCGGGCTGTCCCTCAGGGCGCACGTGGTTCATCAGGCGGAAGTCCAGCGGGTCAATGCCGAAGTGTTCGGCAGCGCGGTCCATCAGGCTTTCGAGGGCGAAGTGGCCCTGCGGCGCGCCCAGGGCGCGGTAGGAGCCGGCGGTGGGCCGGTTGGTGTAGGCCAGGTGCGCCTCGTATTTCGCGTTGGCGCAGTGGTAAAGGTACAGGAATCCCTGGCCAGTGCGGCGGGCCACCCCGGCCCCAGAGGCCAAGTATGCGCCCGTGTCCAGCACGGCGGTCGCCTCGATGGCGGTGATAGTGCCGTCGGACTTGAATCCGGCGCGGATGTGGATCTTCACGGCGTGGCGCACCCTGCCCGCAATGAACTCCTCCTCCCGCGAGTACTCGATGCGCACCGGCTTCCCCGCCTGCTGGGAGAGCGCGGCGGCCAGTGCCGCCAGCCGCGTCTCGTCCTTGTTGCCATAGCCAGCGCCAAGGAACGGGCCGACGACGCGAACGCGGTGGGCGGGCAGTCCCAACGCACCGGCAAGAGCGTCGCGGTCGACGTGAACGCCACGGGTGGTCTTCCAGACGGTGAGGTCGATGTCGTCGTCCTCTCCCCACGATGCCAGCGCCGCTCGCGGCTCCAAGGGTGCGGCCGAGTGGGTGGGAATCTCGAAATCGTCCTCCAGCACCACAGCGGCGGCGGCGAAACCGTCGGCTACGCTGCCGCGCTCCAGCGACAGCACCTCTCCGAGGGCCAGGTTACCGCCGGGGTGGATGGGTAGGGCATCGGGGGAGAGCGCAGCCTCCGCAGTCATCGCGTGGGGCAAGGCGGCGTATTCTACGCGCAGCAGTTCCAGCGCGGCTCGTGCCGTGTCCGGGTCGTCGGCGGCCACCGCCGCCACCTCGTCCCCGACGAAGCGGACCCGGGTGTCGAGGATGCTCATGTCCGGCGCGAGCTTCCCCCACCCTGATCCTCGCACTGCGGAAGAGGGACCGGTGGGGGTGAAAGGCGTGATTACGGCCTGGACGCCGGGGAGCTTCAGCGCCTCGGTGGTGTCTACGGCCAGCACGTCCGCGTGGGGGTGCGGACTGCGCAGGACCGCGCCGTAGAGCATTCCCGGCGGCTTCAGGTCGGCGGTGTAGCGGGCCTCTCCGGTCAGCTTCACTTCCAAGTCGCGGCGGACCACGCTGGTACCGGCAACGCTGAGCGTCATTCGGATTCTTATTCACCACAGAGGGCACGGAGTACACAGAGAAATCAAAGTAAGACTCTGTGGTGAACCCCCCGGAGTTAGAGTACGTGGAACAGGGTGAGGTGTTGGCGTAGCACGTCAGCGGCGAAGTCGTTTTCCACGTCGCGCCAGACCGAGTGGATGTGGTTGGCGCCGTCCTGCCGGTTGTCGAATTCCACCACAAAATTGCCACCGTGTATGCGGTAGTAATGGGGGTCATTCTTGGACACCGGGCCGGCCCAAGCCAAGTGGAAGTGATCGAGGCCCTCCGCACGGATGGCGGCCAGTTTCTGTTCGGCAAGGTCGGTGCGTACTTGGCCCACGTACAGGGCGACGAGGTTGAGCAAAGTCTCCTTCTGCGCGCCACTCATCTTTTCCGCCGCCAACCCCTGCGGGCTGAATGGGAAGGAGACCTTGGTGCTGTTGTAGGTCAAGATGTCCAACGGCGCCTCGTCGTAGATTGTTGCCGTGGCCCGCTGGCCATCGTCCAGGCTCTCCATCAGCTGAAAGGCCAGATCCTCGCGGTCGCCCAGGATGCGCAGGCCCTGCTTGGGGCCGTTGCGTACCTCGGCGGGGTTGGCGCCGAAAAAGAACGGCGTCACCGAGATGACATTGTCGCCCCAGACGCTGAAGTGCAGGGATACGTGATGTCCCTCCAAGCGCCAACCCCACGGCTCCTTGGGGCCCGGCTGGCCGAAGATGGTGAAGTAGTAGAGCTCAATGTCGCGCACGAAGGTGATCATGCCCATCTCTTTTTCCAGCGGGCCGAGAACGTCCTCGTGTTCGATTATCTGCCGCGCCTGCTCGTAGGAGCGGGGAGTCAGCCCGCTTTGCAGCAGGGCAAAGGCCAACTCGCGCTGGTTGGCGTCCATGTCGCGCAGGGCCAGACCGTGGCGGTTGATGGGCGGGTAGTACCAATACATGCGTTCGCCGTCCATGTACTCGAAGCTGGCCTTGGCCTGCTGCTCGGCGGACAGGCTGTCGAGGAAGCGGCGCGCGGCGGCGGCCATCTGGGCAGCAGCCTGCGGCTGAGCTTGGGTTTGAGACTGAACCGTTGCCATGCTGGAAACCTCCTGGGCAGATGCGGATCATGTAATTGAGTGCGAGTTTATGGGCGAGAATTTAGCGAGTCAATCCGGATCGAATCCAGACCATTCTCGATCTATGGGTTTTGGAGGCGGCGCAGTTCCTCTTCCAGTTGCCGGGCCCGGGCCTCGGCGGTGATGCGGGCTTCCCGCTCGGTGATGCGGGCGTCGCGCTCGGCTTCGGCGCGGGCGTCGGCTTGGCGGCGGGCGTCGCTCTCATCCAACCGTGCTTGGCGCTCTTCCCCGTATGTTGTCAGGTAGCGTCGGCCCACCGGGTCCCAAAAACGCAGCTTGCCTTCCTCCCAACACAGGTCCAGGTTCAGAACATTGCTGTGGCCCCAGAAGTGCCCTTCGTCCGTTCGGTGTATGGGGATGGGCTGATACTCGCGGGCCACCAGCCGCTCACCAGCCAGGTGAGTCCGGTATTGCAGCCCTCCGGTGGGGTCGAATCGCCAGTATTCCGGGATGCTCATAGCCGCGTAGTCGTCACGTTTGACGGTCTCGTCGCGGCGGGCGGTGCTGGCAGAGGCCACCTCCATTACGATGTCGGGCGGCTTACCCTGCTCCGGTATGAGGTAGCCATTGCGAGGGATGATGGCTGCGGGGGAGGCATCGAAAGCGATCAGAAGGTCGGGATACCGTACACCTTCGTAGCTTTCGGTGGGAATCAGGGCCGCTGCAACCTCGCTGAGGATAACTGTGGTTTCCGGGTTGCCGAAGTGAGCGGTTAGCGAGCCGGGATAACCCGGCAAGTTGACATGATGGTAGGCAGTCATCTCTTCAGGTGGAGCTTCGGGGAATTGGATGATCTTCCCCGCCTCCGGCGAGGGAGTAACTGGCCTTGTGGTCATTGTGGGCCTCGCGGGAGGACGAGTGGGAGTGCCGGTATTATAACGGCTATGGGGCGAGGAGCGGAAAAGGGCCGAAAGGCAGGTTTCGCAGCAACCAGAATGCCAGGATGGTTGCAAACAGGGCCCGGAGGCACCGGTGTCTGGCCGCTACCCGTCAGCGGCTGGCCACAGGTAGTGCAGAAATTGGCGTCGTTAGGATTATCACTTCCACAAGCCGGGCAATTCATTATTTAGTGATGCTCCCTCTGGTTGTCTAAACTGCGCAAGGCCAAGCCATAGCGTAACCGGCGGGTAACGCCAATACATCCGCTGCCGCCCTTATACTCGAAAGGCGACGCTTGCTCGTTGCTACCAAGTTAGGCTAACAGAGAGTTGGGGTTGTGACCGCTGCATACGGCGCTGCTCAACGCAACTCCCTAACCGTCCCCGGCGGCGGCGGTCCGGACGGACTGGAGGATGCGGCCGTAGGCGTTGCAGCGACAGAGGTTGCCGGAGAGTGCCTCGCGGATTTCCGCGTCGCTGGGGCGGGGGTTGGCGTCCAGCAGGGCGCGGGCAGACATCAGGAAACCGGGGGTGCAGAAGCCGCACTGACCACCGTCTTCATCCAGGAACGCCTGTTGCACCGGGTCGAGGCGGCCGTCTTTCGCAAGGCCTTCCACGGTCAGTACGCGGCGGCCTCTCACTTGGACTACGAGGGTGATGCAGGCGTAAACCGGCTTGCCGTCGAGCAGCACGGTGCAGGAGCCGCACTCGCCCCGGTCGCAGCCCCGCTTGGAGCCGGTCAGGCCCAGGTCCTCGCGCAGCACATCCAGCAGCGTCCGGTGGCCGGGAACGGTCAAATCGTGAGTGTGACCGTTTACCGTCAATTGAACATTGGCTTCAGACATGCAGCCAATTAAACCACAGAGACGCGGAGACAACAAAGCCGCTGGGACCTTTGGCTGGGTCTTTTCGCTGTCGATTCAGCCCTGCGCCTCTGCGGCTAATTCAGCGTTGCTTGGAGGGACTCCTCCAGCTCGGTGAGGGTGGCGAAGCCCTCGAAGCGGGCTTGGACGCGTCCCTCGGGGTCCAGCACAAAGGTCCAGGACTCATTGAACCAGTGAGGAAGCCGGGTCAGGCCCCATTCGTCCACCGTGGAAGCGATGCGGGCGCGGCTCAGATCGCCTTGGATTTCGTCGGGGTTGTCGTATATTTCGACGTGAATGAAATGGGCTTGTCCTTGGTATTTGTCACTGAGCTCCGACACCGTGTCCACCTGCGGGCCGCAGGTGGCGGTGGTGCAGAAGGCGGGCGAAGCGAATACCACCACGGCGGGCAGCGGGCTTTCCACAGCCTCTCGGACGGTCACCTCGTACAGGGCAGCATCCGGGCTGTAGTCGGTGGTGATGAGTGCCAGATCGCCAACCTCCGGGAGAGTCTTGTTCTCGCTGAGCGGGCTTGTGGACCCCAGGGATGGCACCGGCGATTCTTCCACCACCTCGAATTCCTGAACGGCCCAGCCGGTGGCGTCGGGGCCCTCGGCGACGATGTCGAGTCGCCACTGCCCGGGACGGTCAAAGTCCACCTCGGCGGCGAAGGTGCCGCGCGTCCCGTAGGGCCATTCGTTGAACCGGGTGGCGATTTCCCCAGCGGCGGCATTGTCCGGCACGTATACCGGCGTGATCACCACGCTGGAATCCTTTACCAGACCGGTATCGGTGGTCAGCAGGAAGGCCACCCGCTGCGGCCCCTCTTCCAGCACGGTGGTAGCGAGAATCACATTGAGCTCCTCACCCTCTCGGGACGGCGCGTACGCTTTGTCTGTCGGCTGAGAAGGCGCGGCGGCGGCGGATGTTGCTGGAGGCATGGTTGGTTGATGCCCTTCCGCCGGTTGCGGGGTTGCCGGTTGCGGCCGGGTGGCGGTGGCGGCGGGTGGCGGCGGCATGGTCGACTCCTCGGTGGACGCCTCGGTGGGCACGGCCGTCGGGTCCGCGCCGCAGGCCAGCATCAGGAGCAGAATCAGCCCGGCAATCAGTACGGCGCCCAGGCTTCTCCCCAGGCTTCTCATGGTGGCCACAGGCAAGCGCAGCATCAGTAACCGTCCTCGTATACTCCAAAAGTGAAGGAGAAAAGGCCGAAGTCATTGGACATAGAGGCCATCCGCAGCACCTGCCCTCCCTGCCATGTGGGATGCTCGACTATCTTGTAGAGCTTGGGATCGGTCACCTGCAGGTAAGAGACCCCATTCTCGTCTATGCTGATGTCGTCGCCCCTGTTTTCGTCGGTCAGGTACTCCCCGTTGACGGTCACCCGGACCTGGTACGGGTCTCCTGAGTCTGAGGTGAGCACGGCGTTCACCGACCGGGCGGAATACTTCAATTCCAGGTAGCCATCAAAGTGATCGGTATCCTCGGCGTGGCGGGCGCTCTCCGGGCCGATGGCCCAAGGGCCGTTGAAGTAGATGAGGTTACTCTCCAGCGACTCCGGCGCGGAGAACTGCGCCGTTACACCCGTCTCGCCCTCGGTTTCGGAAGAAGCTCGGGCCGCTTCCAGGTATTCTTCGTCTTGCCCGATGCCGCCACGCCTCTGGAGCGCCGTGAACTTCCATCCAGCGAACAGCTCGCGCGTGATGTCCCTGCCCTCTCGCATGAAGGTCTCATCGCGGCCTTGGTCCTCGGGCAGGGGCATATCCTGCGCCGCCGCCATGCCCGCCTCTTGCAGCAGGTTGCGGATCATTTTTTCGGTCTCGCCGTACTTGCCCTCGCCGAAGTGCGTGTACCGGATCTCGCCGGTCTGGTCAATCAGGTACTTGGCGGGCCAATAGCGGTTGGAATAGCTGCGCCAGACGCTGAACTCGTTGTCCTGTACCACCGGCCAGACCACGCCCTCGTCCTTGGTGGCCTCCACCACATTGTCGTACAGCTTCTCGAACTCGAATTCCGGGGTGTGCACCCCAACGATTACCAGGCCCTCGTCTGTGTAACGCTCGTACCACTCCTGCAGGAAGGGCAGGGTGCGGATGCAGTTGACGCAGGTGTAGGTCCAGAAGTCGATCAGCACCACCTTGCCACGGAGGCTCTCTATTGTCAGCGGATCGCTGTTGATCCACTCCTGCGTGCCCATGAACTCAGGGGCGCAATTGCCGATGCTTCCGCCGCGCGAACCCTCGCAGGGTTCTATCATTGCGGAAACCATCGCCGGCGCCGTATCGGTGGGAACCGCCGCTTCAGCCGCCGGTTCGGTGCCCGCCATGGCATCTGTTGCCGGCGCCCCGGTGGCCGTTGCCACTGGCATCATCGTTGTCTCCGGTGGTTCCGTGGCATCGGAGCCACAGGCCAGCAGGAGAGCCAGAATTGCCGAGGCCAGGATGAGTGGTAGGCGAATCATCAGAAACCGTCCTCATAGGTGCCGAAAGTGAATGAGAATAGACCGAAGTTGTCGGAGTTGGAAAACAAGTGGATGTACTGGTTTTCCTCCCAAGTGGGATGCTCGACAATCTTGTAGGCCTTGGGGGCAGTGACCATCAGGTAACTTTCGCCGTCCTCACCGATAATGATGTCTTCACCTTTGTTTTCTTCCGTCAGGTACACGCCGTTGACCGTGACTACCACCTTGTATGGTTCGCCGGTCTCGGAAGTCAGCACCGCATTGACCGAACGGGCTGAGTAGGTCAGGACCACAAAGTCGCTGTAGTCATCCGTTTCCCTGGCGTGGCGCACGTTTTCAGATCCGACAGCCCAGGGACCCTGAAAGTATATGTGATCGGGCTTCCCCTCGGTGGGAGCCTGAAACTCGGCCACAACGCTGGCCTGTTCTCCTCCATCGTAGGAAACCTGAACCGCTTCGGCATAGGTGTCCACCTGGCCAATGCCGCCACGACTAGTGGTGAATCGCCACCCGGCGAACAGCTCCGGCGTAACCCGGGCGCCGCTTTCATTCCGGTCTTTCAGGAAGGTGGCATCCCGCTGCTGCTGGTCTTCCGGCAAGGGCATTGAAAGGGCATCGGTCTCTGCGCCCACTTCCTCCAGGAGCTTGCGAATCTGCTCTTCCGTTTCGGCGTAGCGGCCCTCGCCGAAGTGCCTGTAACGGATGACGCCGTCCTTGTCGATCAGGTATTTGGCCGGCCAGTAGCGATTGGAGTAGCTGCTCCAGACCGTATAGTTGTTGTCCTGCACCACCGGCCAAGCCACGCCCATGTCCTCAGTGGCCTGCACGACGTTGTCGTACACCTTCTCGAACTCGAACTCCGGGGTGTGCACGCCAATGATCACCAGCCCCTCATCGGTATAGCGTTCGTGCCAGGTTTGCAGGAAGGGCAAGGTGCGAATGCAGTTGATGCAGGTGTAGGTCCAGAAGTCGATCAGCACCACCTTGCCCCGCAGGCTATCCAAGGCGAGCGGACCGCCATTGATCCACTCCTGCGTTCCGGCGAACTCAGGGGCGCAGTTGCCGACTGCTCCCCCGCGGGTTCCCTCGCACGGTTCCGCCGGAGCGGGTGGCGCTGCCGTCGGCGCCGGAGTTGCAGGCGCGGTCGTGGGCGCCGGAGCGGGTGGCGCTGCCGTCGGCTCCGGCATTGCAGGCGCGGTCGTGGGCACCGGAGTCGCAGGGGCCCGGGTCGGCTCTGGCGTCGCCGGTGCCGCGGTCGCCGCAGGGGCATCCGTGGGTTGCGCCGTGGCGTCGGGCCCCGTTGTGGCTGCCGGGGTGGGGGTATCGGCCCGATCCGACCGCCGCGCCGGAGGCGACCAGCGTATCCGCTCGGGCGCGACCGTAGGTTCGGGCGCAGTCACCGGAGTTGCGGCCGCCGTGGCGGATGGGATATCTGTGGCTGCGGGGGATGTTGGAGCCGCGGCGTCCTCACCGCCACATGCGCCCAGCAGCATCAATGGCAGCAGTAAGGCAGCAGCCAAGGCAACGAAAATCCAGCCACGGAGTCGGTTCTGGCGCAGCATCAACTCACGCATTCCTTTTTACTATGGTTAATACGCCAGCATGGGCACAGCGGATTCGTTGGACACACGTCTCACGAGGGCCGTGGGAGAGCCCGAATCCAAGGGGTGGAGTACCCGTGGGGCTGTGACTAACGGACGGCGCCCGGAATGGGCACGGATTCCAGCAGCCGGTCGATGACCTCGCGAGGCTGCATGCGTCGCATCCGGGCGGCTGGCGAGAGGATGATGCGGTGACCGATTACAGCGTAGGCCAGTGCCTGAACGTCGTCGGGAATGACGTAGTCCCTGTTCTGCACCAAGGCATAGGCGCGGGCAATCCGAAACATTCCCAGCGACGCCCGAGGGGACGCGCCAAGGGCTACATCCTCGTGGTTGCGGGTGGCCCCTGACAACCCAACAATGTACTCCCGCACCAGTCCGTCCACGTAGACTTCCGTCGCCGCCGCTTGGAGCCGCAACACGTCATCGGTAGAGGCAACTGCCTCCAGCATCTCGATGGGATGGATCCTCTCCTGGCGCTCGATGACCGCCAGTTCGTCGGCAAAGTCGGGGTAGCCCAGGCTGATTCGAACCAGAAAGCGGTCAAGCTGCGCCTCGGGCAGTGGAAAGGTGCCCTCGTATTCGATGGGGTTCTGAGTGGCCAGCACGATGAATGGCAGGCCGAGGTAGTGAGTCTCACCGTCCACCGACACCTGCCACTCCTCCATCGCCTCCAAGAGGGCCGACTGGGTCTTTGGAGTGGCCCGGTTGATTTCGTCGGCAAGCACCACTTGGGCCATCACCGGCCCGGGGCGAAATTCGAACTCACTGGTGTTCTGGTTGTAGATGGAAACGCCGGTGATGTCGCTGGGCAGCAGGTCCGGGGTGAACTGGATGCGCTTGAACTGGCAGCCCAGCGACACGGCCAGACTCTTGGCCAACATGGTCTTGCCCACGCCGGGCACGTCCTCGACCAGTATATGCCCCTGAGCGATGAGCGCCGCCAGGGTATGCTCGATGGCCGAGGTCTTCCCAACAATGACCTGCGATATGTTGTCCACGATGGCCCGCGCTATGGCGGGGGCGGGGGCGGGGCCGGAATCTGTCTGCTGCACCGCAACCTCTTTGCGCATAGGGATTGGGCAATGCCGATATGATTATGTCTACGAGGCTGATAGAGTGTATCATAACGAGAATTCGCAGAGTCCTCTGCTTGCACTTGCAGAGAGGATCAAAAGGATTCAGTCCGGCTGTGTTCACCGTCAACAGGCGCACCTTCATCCTGCTGGCTCTACTGGTGGTGCCGCTGTTCTACGCCATCGGGACCGGGTTTGATTTCCTGTACACCCTGCTCTACGCCATCCTGCTGCTGTTCGTGGTGGGAGCGGTCTGGGCTTGGCTGAACCTGCGGGGCCTGGAGGTGCGGGTGTCGCGGTCGGGCGACCGGGGTCAGGTGGGGGGCTACCTGGACGGCCGGGTCACCGTGACCAACCACACCATGATTCCCAAGTCGTGGCTGGAGGTCACCGAGCTTGTAAATGCCTCTCCCGAGCCCGGGGGAAGGGGGCTGTCACTGGACCGGCGGCAGACGCGAAGTTGGCGCATCGGGACCTACCTGTCCCGCCGGGGGCTGTTCGAGGGCGGAAACGTCCGGGTGGTGAGCCAGGACCCCTTCGGTCTCTTCAGGATGGGCCGGGATTTTTCCGACCCTCACACCTATATCGTCTACCCGGCGGTGGAGCCGCTGCCCAACCTGGACGCGCGGTTTGCCGGGCTGCCGTCGGACAGCCGTCTGACCCGGTTTTACGACCAAGTGACCACCGACGTGGCGTCTTTGCGCCCTTGGCAGCCGGGCGACGCATATCGCCGCATCCATTGGCCCTACACCGCCAAGATGAACTCGCCCATGGTGAAGGAGTTCGACCTGGGCCAGACGGCGCAGTTCTGGATTCTGCTGGACCTGCACCGCCCCTCCCATCATTACGGCGAGGAGGGCAACCGGAATGGGAATCAGAGCCGCGGCGACAACGCGGCCCCCCGCCGATACCACGCGGAAAACACCGAAGAGATGGCGGTAACCCTGGCGGCATCCTTGGCGCAGCGGCTGATGGACCTGTCGCTGCCCGTTGGGATGGCGGTCAATGCCGAACACGGCCGGTTGCTGCGCCCCGATAACGGCCCGGACCACCTCAGCCGGATGATGGAGACCCTGGCCGCCGCCCAAGCGACGGACGCCGCACCGCTGCAGGAGTTTCTCTACTCCATGCGCTCGCACCTGAACCATTTTCACTCAGTGACCGTGGTGACCGCCAACACGGACCCCATGTGGCTGCCCGCACTGCTGGACCTGAAACGAGCCAACGTGACCGTCTCAACAGCGTTGGTGGACCCGGCCTCTTTTGGCAGTACGAGGACGGTGGGGCCCGTGGTTGAGGCAGCTGCGGCGAACTTGGTTCCCATCTACGCCGCCCTCCGGGACGCGAGTCTGGATGACGCCCTGTCGCAGCCGCTGAACCGCGAGATTATCGAAGCACTGGACCCTGTGGCGGCGGCCGAAATTGGCCGGGGCCACCGCCGCGAATCAGCTCAGACGCCGGAGGCCAGCGCATGATCGGCAGCCAGCCGGCAAGGCGGGCTGTCTCACTGAGTTGGGACAGAGATGACCTGACAGCCTCGGCGGGCGGCCTGCTGAGGGGCCTGCGTCCCGCCGACGGCTGGCTGGCCCTGATTCTGCTCGCTGCCAATCTCTGCGTCGTCGTCCTGGCCGTGCAGCAGGCTAACTGGGCCCCGACACCCAACCTGATCGGCGTCCTGCTGCTGGGTATGCTCACCGCCTTCGTGTTCCATCGCCTCCCGGTGTATTGGATTCTGGCCATCCTGCCGGGGTTGCTCCTGGGTGGTCTCACCGTTGTGTGGCAGTTGTCCAACTTCACCTTTGACGGCGAGTCGCTGGGCGGCGCAGGAGTCCTCTGGGACCGGCTGGCCCTCTGGCTGGAGGCGGCGCGCGGGAAGTCGATCAACATAGACAAGGTCCCATTCGCCTTCGGACTGGTGACCGCGGCTTGGCTCACGGGTTACCTGGGAGCGTGGGTCTTCCTGCGGCACCGGAACTTCTGGGGAGTTTTCGCGCTGGGAGGGCTGGGCCTGTTTTCCAATCTGACCTTCCTGCCCCCCAACACCAGCTTTCACCTGTCCATGTACCTGTTCACCGCTCTCCTTCTCGTGGCGCGGGTGCAGGTGGTGCGGCGGCAGAGCCACTGGGACCGCCAAGGAATACGCTATGACGAGGGGCTGCGGGCATTGAGCCTGTCCGACACCTTTTTTCTCGCAATCGCCGTCATCATCGTGGCCTTGCTGCTGCCCTCAGGCGGGTCGTGGTCCACCGCCACGGGCGCATACGAGTCGATGAGAACACCGTTTGTGAGCCTGGAGGACGACTTCAACCGGCTGTTCGCCGGGCTGCCGGCCCGCCGCGACATCGGCTTCCGTGTCTGGGACGACGTGATGGCCTTCCAAGGAACGATAAGGCCGGCCACCACCCACACGCTGTTGGTCGATTCCCCCGCACCCATGTACTGGAAGGCCCGCACCTATGACACCTACTCCAGCAAGGGATGGATTTCTCAGCATACCGAATTCAAGCCCATTGACCATGCCCCGGAGTTTGCGAGGCCGGAGTCGCCCCAGAATCGGGTCACCATCACCTACGCTGTAACGCCCCTGTACTCCTCGGAGTACCTGTTCGCGGGACCCCGGGTCAGCGCCGTTGACCGGGATGTGGAGATAGAGACACCCTCGACACCACTGTATTGGGTTGATGTTTCCGAGGACGATCCGCTGTACTCACATCCGCCGGTATTGGCCGAAGCGGGGCGAGCCCTGTCGGAGAAGGTGAGGCTGGACGCGGCGGTCAGCGAGGCTGAGCTTTCGGCGCTGCTGCCTCCGCATTTCCGGCTGTCCGAAATCCAACGGGAGGACGGGCGCGTTGTGTCGGTCACACTGGAGGAGGCGCTGCCCGACCCGCCCGATGCCTTGGCCGTACGCAGCCGCGAGGGGGTGTTCCCCTCCCACAATCCCTACATCGTCACGTCATCCGTGCCTGTGGTGGAGCCGGAGCAGTTGCACGCCGCCGGCACGGACTATCCGATCCATATCATTCACCGCTACACCCAGCTCCCGCCTGATTTTCCGGAGCGCGTCAGGGACCTGGCTCACGAGATCACCGTTGGCAGTACGACTCCGTATGAAAAGGCGGTAAAGATCGAGCGACACCTGAAGAAGATCCCATACAACCTTGCCATAGAACCACCACCCTTCGACACCGACGGCGTGGAACATTTCCTCTTCGATCAGCGGCAGGGCTACAGCGAGTACTTCGCCTCCGCCATGGCGGTTCTGCTGCGCTCAGTTGGCGTGCCAGCCCGGATGGTTGTGGGTTACACCACCGGCGAACCCACGAACATGCCCGGAATCTACGCGGTGACCGACAGCAACAGCCATGGCTGGCTGGAGGTGTACTTCCCCGGCTATTCGTGGATTCCCTTTGAACCCACCCCCGGAGCGGAGTTGCCGACAGTGACGATACCGGAGGAGGGCGAGTTTTTTGGTCCCAATGATGAATTCTTCTCAGATTTCGACGTGGAATGCTTGGACGACTTCGTCGAGGACTGCCTCGATTATACCGAACCGGTTCCAGGACTCGACGGGCCATTTGAGGATGCGGCGGAGGGAGGAGGCACGGCGGGCTGGGTCTGGGTCCTGGTTGTTCTGGGCGCGGCGGCGGGCGTGGTTGTGACGGGCTGGTGGGGATACCGGCGCTACATGTTCGCGTCATACGACCCGGCGAGAGTATACGGCCGGGTACAGTCCCTTGCCGCTCTCGGAGGTCTGACCGGAACTACGCAGCGGACGCCATACCAGTTCGGCGAGCGTCTCGCCAGGGTGCTGCCCCTGCATCGTCGGCGGGTGGAACTAATCGTCGAGGCTTACGTGCAGTCGCGCTACGGCGGGAGACCAATGTCCACCGAGCGCCGGAATCAACTGGCTGACGCTTGGCTCAAGCTCCGCTTTCCGTTACTGCTGGCGTCGGTGGGATATCGAATCTATCCGAGGATCGAAGCGTGAGCAGGTACAAGTACCACATACAGCAGTTGCCCGCAGGCTGGATCGGACTGGTCGCTGGAGATAAGGGTCTCAGGCGAGCCACACTGAAGCCGACGCCCCAGGAGGTCATGGACGATCTGGGGACCGATACTGACGATGCCGACCACGACCCGGAGTTTTTCAGCGGAATTGTGGCTCGGCTGGTCAGCTACAGCGAGGGCGACCTGTCAGCCCTGGACGACATCGAGCTGGACCTCGAGGGCACGCCGCCCTTTTTCCGCGCCGCGTGGGACGCCTGCCGCACCATCCCGCCAGGCGAGACCCGCAGCTACCGATGGCTGGCCGTCGAGGCTGGCAGCCCGCAGGCCCTGCGCGCCGCCGGGCAGGCCATGGCCCGCAACCGCTTCTCGCTGATCATCCCCTGCCACCGTGTCATCTCCAGCGACGGCGGTCTGGGCGGCTACGGCGGCGGGGGCCTCAGCGTAAAGGCCAAGCTGCTGCAGATGGAGCTGGACAGCGCGTCTGACAGTTGAGCGCAGGGGATCCAGGCCCTCGGCGAATGACGGACGAGGAACGCCAGATGCTGCGGCGGGCGTTCGATCAGGAGGAAGTGAGTTGGCAGTCAATGACATCCCTCGGCCCGCTGAGAAGTGGGCCAAGGTCAACGGGCTGGATATGCGGTACCTGGACTGGGGCGGCGACGGTGAACCACTGCTGGCCCTGCACGGGCTGGCGTCGTCGGCCCACTGGTACGACATCGTTGCGCAGTTGCTGCGGGATCGCTACCACATCATCGCCCCCGACCAGCGAGGCCATGGCCAGACCACCCAAGCCGGTTCCGGCTACGATTGGCACACCCTTTCCGACGACTTGGCCGCTCTGCTGGACCTCGTGGGCAGCGAGATTCCGGAGTTCAGGAAGCCGGTGGCGGCGCTGGGCCACTCCTGGGGCGGGCACGTGGTCAGCAACTTCGCGTACCACTATCCGCACAGAGTGAACCGCATCGTAATGATCGACGGCGGCTTTCTCGACGGCCGCCTGTTTCCCGAACCAACATGGGAAGCGTTCTCCGACCGTCTGAGCCCCCGCAACGTTACGGGCAACCGCCAGCAGTTCCTCGACCGCCTGCGGGAGCAGATGGCCGAATTCTGGAACAGCGAGATCGAACGCATAGTCCAGACCATGGTCTACGAGGACGAAAACGGGCACATACAGGACATTCTGCGCCCCGATAACCAGGCCCAGGTCATCCGGGCCATGTGGGACGACCCCTGCTCGCACACCCTCGCGCAGGTGCAGTGCCCCACGCTGATGATCGCCGCCGGCCCGTTGCCCGAGCGCGCCAACAGCGACTTCTCCATGCTGCGCCGCCGGATGGTGGGAGCCGCCGAGGCCGCGCTAACCAACGGCCGCGCCCACTGGATCCCCGAGACCGTCCACGACATCGGCTACCACAAGCCCGATGAACTGGCGCAGGTCATCCTGGAGTTTCTGGACGAGTAGCCTGTTCGAGCGATCGCTATTGCGCTGTTGTCTCTGCTCAACCCTGAAATCTCGGGCACACAGGTGTTAAGGTAGGTGATGAAGCAACGCTCGAGGTGCACTTATGACCGATTGGGAGAAATGTACGGCAATTGAAAGCGACCCCGAAAGGAAGGGCGGAGCGTGGGTATTTGTCGGGACCCGCGTTCCCATTGCGGCCCTCTTCAACAATCTGAAAGCCGGGGCCACAGTGCATGAGTTCGTCGAGTGGTTTCCCGGAGTTCAACTCGAGCAGGTGGAAGAGGTTCTCCGTTACGGGAATGAAGCACTGTCCGAGCGATGGGAATCCTGAGAAATAACGGGTACGTGTAATGACTGACCACTACGCCTATCGCATCATTTGGTCTGCCGAGGATGAGGAGTTCGTCGGGCTGTGCGCGGAGCTTCCCTCGCTAAGCTGGCTGGAGCCCACTCCCGAGGATGCGTTCTCCGGCATCCGGCAACTTGTGTCTGAAATCTTGGAAGATATGCAGGAGTCCGGCGAAACGCCGCCGGATTCCATTGCCGACCGCACCTACAGCGGGAATTTCATAGTTCGGTTGACGCCGGAGATGCACCGCGCCCTTGTGCTGCGGGCGGCGGAGGAAGACGTCAGTCTGAACCGGCTGGTCAACGCGCGTTTGGCGAGTCTGTAACGCCGGGCCGTTACGTCAACGGCAGGGGCGGCTGCCAGAACTTGCTGGTGTCGTTGACCGTGATTTCGTCGACCCACTTGACCCAGTCGTAGCCGCGCTTGTTCGGTTCCACCATCCGCGCCGGGAAGCCATGGCCGGCACTGAGCGGCGCTCCGTCGACACCGCTGGCCAGCAATGCGCGGTTGGCCTCGTCCATCGAGTACCGCCGGAAGTACCCGGTACGCGAGCGTATGGTGATGCTGCCCGCTCCGGGTTTGGGGTGTGCCCTCGCCAACAGCTCCGACACCGGGGCGCCCTGCCACTGCCGCGTCGTGTACCATCCTCCGGTGCAGTCCAGGGTGGCTGTCAATTGGCTGTTCCAGCTCTTCAGATCCTCGTAGTCCATCTCATACGGTTCGGTCACGTGGCCGTTCACCCTCAGCCGCCACTGTCCGGCGTCGACGTGCTGAGTGTGGTCGTCGAGCCACATGGTCACCGGAAAGTCCGCGCCTTCCTCGGGGTGCGAGCCCGTGAAGCGCCGCTCAGCGCCCGGTGCGCCGGCCACCAGCATCAGCCGCTCCGAGACCTGCCACGCCGCCAGCCCGGCCACCGCCACGCCGGCGAACCGCAGGAAGTTGCGCCTCCCGGCCACGTACCTTGTGCGCAGGCTGATCTTGTGGCGGATGGAGTGCCATATCAGCAGGGGCAGCAGCAACAGGGCCAGGTTCAGGTGGATGGTCGTACCGGAAAACCCCAACCAGCTGAAGGGGCCGATGTGGCTCCAAGCCAATCCCAGTCCCAGCACGGCCAGCAACCCCACCAGCAGGGCGGTGGAGGCCAGCATGGTCTCGGGGGATGCCTTCCAGTTCTGCCGCGTGCGGAACGAGCCGAGGATGTTGCGCGACTTCCAGGCGAACAGGACCAGGATGGCGAAGCCCGTGATGCGGTGCAGGTGCATGGCCGCGATCCACTCAGGGTTGGAGTGGGTCAGCCCCAGGTACCCGGTCCCCAGCTCGAACGTGAACAGCGCAATGAGCGCAATGTTGGCCCAAGGGAATCGCAAACCGTGAACTCCGCGGCCCAAACCTGACTTGCCCCAGAGGCAATTCTACCCGTCAGAGAACAATACGGTTCAGCCGGGAACCGGGATTCATGGAAAAAGGGTCAGGATAAAGAACGGCGGGGCCGAATAGCCCCGCCCCGCCGAAACAAAGCTACCTCGCTAACGCAAGTCGGTGACCGTGCCGTCCGAATTGATGTGCATGTCGACGATGGGGCCGAGCTTGCGGTTGAACGTGTCGGTGATGATGGGGTCGCGCGTGTTTCCCACGCGATCAACCCAGTTGGGGATGACATTATCGATAGCAGCCTGTCTGCTCATATTCTGGAGCTCAGGGGAGAATGGAATGTATTGCATACCATCATCCTGGAGCCGGGTCAGGTCAATCTCGCTGCGGATCGCCCCAAGGCGCAGGGCCTCAAGTTCCGACTTGGCCGCCTCCTCCAAAATAATCTGCTGCAGGTCTGCAGGTATTCGATTCCAGGTGTGCCTGCTGATTACGTTGTTTGTGATGGGGATACGGTAATGCGAACCGACGATATAGTACGCAAACTCATGTCCCCAGTCTACAGCTGTATTGTACGACGTCAGGACGCAATCCAAGTTGTCATCTGCAAATTCAGTCGAAACGTCTCTGTGTTCCAACTGTATAACCGAGGCACCGGTTTGGGCGGCCATTCCATCCATCCAGTCGGCCATAAATGTTCCAACGTAGCCCAATGTCTTTGACCGCAAGTCCTGGGCAGAGTACGCCGGCGTTCTGCACAAAAGATGCCGGTCGTATTCCCAATTGAAGATGTGATCGAGAATGATCCCGCCGCCAGTTTCGCTGGAAATTAGTTCGTCCAAATCCTCCAATGTAGCTACATTGGCCATGAAAGCGAGTTGGCGAGACGAATGGGCGCCATGCAGATTCTGCACATCGAAGGCGGGAAGTTCGTCCCTGTGATAGAAACCGAAAGTGGTTGCGGCCTCCAGTGAACCACTCTCGAGCTCGTGCAGAACACCAGAACCGCTCGACGATCCTTCAATTTTGAATTGGACTTGTCCATTGGTCCTTTCCGCAATATTGGGAGCGAAGTAGTTTTCCAGCATCTGGCACATAAACAAGCTCATGTGTAAACAGGCGAGTTCGATCTGAATCCGCTCGCCTCTGCTAGTCAGACGCGTGGGGTTGGTTAACCTGGCCTTTCGCACCAGTGACTGGTAGTGGGCTGACTGATAAATCCAATAGTGCCTCCGCAGCGCATCCAGCGGCACGTTGCCGCTGTCGTCCCCCAAATCACTGATGGGCGCCGGGCCGGCGAGCTGGGAGAGGTCGCCAACGTAGATGGCGCCGGGGCCGTTTGCGTTGTTTCGGGCGTAAGATGCAAGGCTCTGCCCCCCGGTTTGTGAAACGGGCCGTGTGGGCGTGGGCGGACGAGTCGGCGTGGCGTAATACACACGCGTGGGCGTGGGCGGACGAGTCGGCGTGGCGTAATACACACGTGTGGGCGTGGGCGGACGAGTCGGCGTGGCGTAATACACACGTGTGGGCGTGGGCGTGGCGTAATACACATGTGTGGGCGTGGGCGGACGAGTCAATAGGGGGAACTGCGCGGACGTGGGCGCCGGCGCAAGTGTGGCAGTGGGGAACGGCGGCGCAGCAGAGGCCGCGGCCATTCCGCCGCATACTGGCACGTCTCCAAGGGCCGGATTTGAGTTTAGCTTGGAGGCCAGACTACTGGGAACGCAGCCGGTAATTTGCGGATTTCCACTCAGGCCTATCTGCCGAAGATTGGACAGATCGCCCAGTTCCTCTGGTACATCGCCGCTCAACTGGTTGTTGTCGAGCAACAACACCCTCAGATTTGAAAGACTGCCCAGTTCCTCAGGTATCTCCCCACTCAGGGAGTTACCAGTCAGTTGCAGTATGGTAAGCCATTCAAGACTCTCCAATTCCGGGGGTATCTCGCCCTCCAGGAAATTGTGGCTGAGGTTAAGGTTTTCCAGACTGATGAGGCGGCCCAGCTCGGGAGGTATTTCCCCTTCCAGGTAGTTATCCGACAGTTCCAGATCTATTAGCAGGTCAAGACCGCCAAACTCAGGAGGGATTTCGCCTTCTAGCTCATTGCTCGAGAGGTAAATTTCTGTGACGCGACCCTCCTCGTCCACTGTCAAGCCCTGCCACTCGTTCAACGGGGCGTCGGTCAGCCAGTTGTCATTGTTGGTCCAATACGGGCCGCCGGTGGCCTCGTAGAGGGCTACGAGCGCTTCCCGGTCCGTTTCAGGCGAAGTGAGTTTGAATATGCTTCCAATGGAGGCCGGCCGTCTGGTCGGCCGGTCACTGTCGGCCCTGGGCGTTCGGGTGGGTCTGTCCTCTCTCGCTGACGGCGTGGCGGTGTCTGGGGGCTCTCGCGTGGGCCTGCGGGTTGGCGTCTCTGCACCGCAGGCAAGAAGCACGATGGGCAAAAGAACCAAGACAAGGGCGAAGAGAACAACTGGTAAACGACCGGGTGGGAGTGGGGTATTTTGCATTTCCGACCACCCTCCGGTTGGTTTATGAGCCGATGTATATCACTCCGCCCACAATCCGGTCAAATCAATGCGGTATCAGGCAACCTCGAAGGCCCAGACTTGGTGGAAGACCTCGGGCTCACCCTTGGGCATGGGCTGGAACGGGTCGGTCACCTGCGCCAGCTTCCACTGCCCGGCGCCTTCCAGCTTGCTGAAGTAGTCCTGATAGCCGTCGTTCACCATGTCGGTGCGTAGACTGAAGACTATGTAGCCGCCCGGCTTGGTGACGCGCACCAGTTCGTCGAAAGAGTGGATTGGAGCGTGGCCCAGGGTGAAAACGCCGACGCTGATCACGGCGTCGAATTCATCGCTGGCAAACCCGAGGGTATCGCCCATCACCATCTGGTGGAAGGCGTTGTAGACATTCTTGCTTTCGGCGACGTCCAGCATTCCCTGCGAAATGTCCATGGCAGCCATGTTGGTGAAACCGGCGACGGCCAGCCGCTCGCCTGCGAGGCCGGTGCCGGCCCCGGCATCAAGGATCGCGGCGTCGGAGGCAACGAGGCTGGCGAGGACGCGGGCGGCGTTGTCCGGAGCGTTCCACGCGAAGTCCTCCGACAGGTCCTTGTCATATTCGGTGGCCCACTGGTCGTATCGCTCCTCCAATTCTTGGTTGCTGGCTGAACCGTACACCCACTGGACTCGCCGGTGGCTCTCTTCCATTGCCATAATGTCCTCCATTTCAAATTCCCTCTCCCCGGGCAGGAAGAGGGAATCGGTGTGTGATTATTACCGATGTAGGGCCGTTACGAGTCTACTTGCGGCAGATGTAGAGACCCCAGCCCAACTCGTCGTTTTCAACCGCTCGCGCCGTGCCCAGATACGCGGTGGTGAGCCACTCGTAATGCTCGGTGTGCTCGTCGTTGGTGCCCTTGGGCACTCGGTCAGCCAGGTAGAGGTAGCTCTGGCGCAGGTGGCTGGAGATGTCCTGGGCCTCCAGTATCTCAAACCCCTGGGCTTTCAGCGCGTCCTGGTAGGACTCAAAGCTGAACTCGGTATCGTAGAGCAGACGGTCATATACGAACTGCTGGGCCTCCGGGCTGACCTGCTGCTTGGGCTTGATCAGATCGTCGAAGACGAGTATCCCGCCGCTTTCCAGCACACGATGGACTTCCTTGAGCACCGTGCGCTTGTCTGGCACATGGTAGATGACAGCCTGGCTCCAGACGCGGCTGAAGGAGCCTTCGGAGAAGGGCAGCTCCGTGGCTGAGGCTTTTTCGAAGGTCAGCCGCTCCTGCAATCCAGGCTCCTGGCGCTCGCGGGCAGCCTTGGCGTTGTCGATGCGAACGCCGCTCAGGTCGATGCCGGTTGCCCGGCAGCCGGTGTGTGTTGCCAGCCAGATGGCGGTGGTCCCATTGCCGCAGCCAAGGTCGAGCACCCGCGCGTCGGAGTCGATGCGCCCCTTCTCGACCATGATGCGGTCGAGGTTGGCGCAGCCCTTCAGGAAGTCAGTGCCGGTCGTATCATCGAAGTAGCCCCAGTGGACGCTACCATCTTCGTCCCACACGGTGCGGTAGATGGCATCTTCGGCATCGTAGTACGACTCTGTTTCCTGTTCAGTGAACCTGCTGGACATGCTTGGCGCCCTCCAAGTACCGCACGAATCGGTTGTCCTCGTCGACCAGAATCATCTGGGGGTCGATGGGGGTATCGGAGACCTCAAAGGACATGATAATCAGGCAGTTGCCCTTGGCGCTGAGGCGGGCGGCCGCGCCCTGCACGGAGATGACGCCGGAGCCACGCTCGCCGGCAATGGCGTAGGTCTCGAAGCGGTTGCCGTTGGTGACGTCGCAGACAAGGACCTTCTCGAAGTTCCACAGGTCAATCTTGTCCATCAGGTTCTCATCGATGAGGATGCTGCCCACGTAGTCCGGGTTGGCGTCGGTCACCCAGGCTCGGTGAATCTTGGAGCGTAGTACTTCACGCATTGGTTCCCTCCTTTTTGTTCCTGAAAAAACCTTGGCGGTAGACTTGTCGCCGCCTGTGATTTCCGTAATTTTAAAAACTGATAAAAACTCGAATTGGAATTTCTTGACAGATGACCGCTGACCGGAGCCTTTTCCCTTGGAAATCCCCATCAGGGCCCAAATAAAGCGCAAATATTCCCGCAGTCGTGCTTTGAGGGTTCGGTGAATCTGCCGCAAGCGCAACGATGCACTGGAAAAGGCGGCGGTGGATGGGGCGAGGCGGGAAAGTCGGTGGGAGAGGCCCCTTTCGTTATCGATTGGGGTGGGGAGCTATGGCTCGCAGGGCAGGGTGTGTCGCCGACGGCTCCGGATTCTGCTCCGGCTTTGACCGGCGCTCCGAACCGGAGGCCGCGTAGAGTAATAAGTCATCTTTATGTCCATCGGGGTGATATTGGGGCCCGGCTCTGTCTACGTTTCCGGGAGCCTGTGGCTCAACCTGGATACGCCGGGCTGTGTTGGCTTTGGAATAGTATTCTAAGCATTTCGCTGGCAGTCTAGCATCGGTGAAAAGGACGGTCAACCTTTCGGCGAACCTGCGATGCGACTTTATCGAAGCGATATATCAAATTATGTTTTGTTTTCGCACATGACTACAACGATTATATACTACAATTCGTAAAAATTCAAATTCAATTGAATGGGTTACTACCATCGGGCAGGATACCTTTGCCGGGCACCCTCCCGCTTGACGCGAATGGCCGCGCATAAAGGCTGTCAAGACCATTACCCGATTGCCCCTCGCCGCTCTCGCGTTGGCCGTTCTCGCGCTGAAGCTCGACAACGGCGGCTCAGACGCCCAGGGGCATCTCTTGCGTAACAGCCACGGTGTCGGGGCCCAGCAGGTCCTCCAGGCGCTCTCGCAGCGGGTCGCAGTAGCCGGTGCTGACCACTGGCAACTCCAACAGCACCCGCTTGCCCGAGGTGCGGATCTCCAGGTTGACCTTGTCTCGGCCCGGGTATTCCAGGATGACGCCAATAACCTCCCGCAGGAGCATCGCGTCGTGCTGGGGGTCCTCAGACTCGGTGACCGCCAGTTGCACCAGCCGGTTGCTGGAGGGCATTGGCGCGGCATGACCCGGACTTTCGGCGACCTGGCCCTTGCCGTTGGCGTTGGCGTGGCCATTCCCGTTTCCCTTGGCGTATGCCGTTTGGGATTTACCGTTGCCGTTGCCGTTTCCGTTGTGCCTGGCTGGTTCCGTCTTGCTTTCGCTGCCGTTTGTGGTCAGCAGCGAAGGGCGGTCGGGCACGAACTCCTCGGCCTCATCGCACGAAAGCTCAAGCTGTTCGCCACGCAGGCGAACCCTGCCGACGACGCGAACGGTACGCCCGGCCTGCCAGATCTCTTCGGTGCGTTGCAGCGCCTCGGGCCAGACGGTCACCTCAACAACGCCGCCCAACAACTCCAGGCCGACGATGATGAAGCGCTGGCCGTCGCGCCGGGCCCGCTCGGTTACGGTGTTCACGATGCCGAGAACACTCACCTGCTGGCCCTGCATCTCTTCGCTAAGCTGGTCCAGGGAGACAACGGAACCGCCGGTGTTGGCCGCGGAGAGGGCCATCAGCGGATTGTGGGAGAGGGCCACGCCCAGCAATTCGCGCTCCCATGAGGCCTTCTCCTCAGGAGAGGCATCACCGGCGCCCAGGATGATGCCCGGCTCGGCCGCGGCTGCGCTGCCCTGGTCTCCGCCGAACAGGCTGCTCTGGCCGCTGCTGCGCATCAGGGCCTCCCGCTGCGCGGTTGCAACGATGCGGTCCAGGGCCGAAAGCACGCCGCCGCGGGAGGCCAGGGTGTCGAAGGCGCCTCCCTTGACCATGCTCTCCAGCGTCCGGCGGTTCAGGTTGGCCGCTCCGGCCCTCCTGCAGAAATCGTCTATGGACTGGTACGGGCCGTTCTCCTTGCGTTCGTCCACTAACGGCCTGACCGCGCCCTCTCCCACCGTCTTGATGGCGGCGAGACCAATGCGCAGGCCGGGATTGCCCTCTTCGTCGTGGTCGATGGCGAAGAATTCCTCGGAACGGTTGATGTCGGGGAGCCACACCGGAATGTTCAGCCGGAAGCACTCGTTGATGGAGCTGATGGTCTTGTCGGTGTTGTCCAAGCGGGCGTTCAGCACCGCCGCCATGTATTCCACCGGATAGTGGGCCTTGAAGTAGCCGGTCCAGTAGGAGATCAGCGCGTAGCTGACGCTGTGGGCCTTGTTAAACGCGTATCCGGCGAATGGCTCGATGAGATCGAATATCTCCACGGCCAAGGACTGCTCGAATCCCTTGCCGGTGGCCCCGGCCACGAAGTTGTCTCGCTCCTGGGCCATCAGGGAGGCGATCTTCTTGCCCATGGCCTTGCGCACGATGTCGGCGGCGCCAAGGGTGTACCCGGCGAACTGCTGCAGGATCAGCAGCACCTGGTCTTGGTAGACAATAATGCCGTAGGTCTCGTCCAGCAGTTCCTTCAGGCTGGGATGGGGATAGGTCACGGCCGCCCGCCCATGCTTCGCGTCGATGAACCGGTCGATGTTTTCCATCGGGCCCGGGCGGTAGAGGGCGATCATTGCGGCAATGTCGCCGATGTTGGATGGCTTGAGTTTCTCGATGTAACGCTGCATCCCGGCGCTTTCCAACTGGAAAACGTCGGTGGTGTTGCCGGAGGACAGCAACTCGAAGGTCGGACCGTCGTCCAGAGACAGGGTTTGCAGGTTGATCTCGATCCCCCGGCTCACGCGCACCAGCTTGACGGCTTGGTCCAGGATTGTGAGGCTGGTGAGACCGAGGAAATCCATCTTGAGCAGACCCAGGTGGGCCACCGGGTCCATGCTGAACTGGGTCATCAGTACCGGGCTGGATTCGTCGCCCTTGGCCGGACGCTGCAACGGCACCGTGTCCGTCAGCGGCTCGTCGGCGATGAGCACGCCGGCGGCATGGGTGCTGACGTGATGGACGATGCCCTCCAGTCCCTGCGCCTGGGCCACGAGATCTCTCACGGCTTCATTGCTGTCGTATGCGCCCTGCAACTCGGGGCTGACGCGCAGGGCGTCTTCCAGGTTGCGGGCCTTGAATGGCACCATACGAGCGATGCGGTCCACGTCGCCGTAGCTCATCCCCAAGGCGCGGCCCACGTCCCGCAGCGCGGCCTTGGCGCCCAGGGTTCCGAAGGTGATTATCTGGGCCACCCGGTCATTGCCGTATTTTTCGATGACGTAGTGCAGCACCTCGTCACGCCGGTCGTCCTGGAAGTCCATGTCGATGTCCGGCATCTCCTTGCGCTCCATGTTCAGGAAGCGCTCGAAGACCAGACGGTACTCCAGCGGGTCGACGTCGGTGATGCCGAGGCAGTAGAGGACGACGCTGGCCGCCGCGCTGCCCCGCACGCCGAACAGGATGTTGCGCCGGCGCACAAAGTTGATGATGTCCCACACCACGAGGAAGTAGTTGGCGAATCGCGTGTAGCGGATGACCTCCAGCTCGTAGCGCAGGCGGTCAACGGCCTCCTGAGAGGCGTTGGGATAGCGTCGTCTGAAGCCCTCCTCGCAGACCTGGGCAAGATACTCGTCGGCATCCATACCGTTGGGCGTATCGTAGCGGGGTAGATGGGTCTGGCCGAACTCCAGCGACACGTCGCACATATCCGCGATGACGCCGGTGTTGGCCATCGCCTCGGCGCGGATGGAAGCGGGCAGGTCGGCGAACAGCCCCTCCATCTCATCGGGACTCTTGATGTAGTAGGAATCATCCTCCATCCGCAGCCGCTTTTCGTCGCGGATGGTGGTGTTGGTCTGGATGCAGATGTAGACGTCCTGCAGGTTGGACTGGTGCTGGTGTACGTAATGGGCGTCGTTGGTCGCTACCAGCGGCAGCTTCGTGTCCTCGCTGAGACGGAGCAGGCCCTCGTTGATCTGCTCGAGTTGCGGCACATGCTGGTGACGCTGGAGTTCCAAGAAATACCCATCACCGAACAGCTCGCGGTACCAGCCTGCGGCGCCCACCGCGTCGTCGTAGCGTCCGTCGGCCAGCAGCCGGGGCACCTCGGCGGAGGGGCAGCCCGACAGGCAGACCAGCCCGGAGCCGAACTCTTCCAGCAGCCCCTTGTCGATGCGAGGGCGGTTATAGAACCCCTCGACGTGGGCCTTGGTGACCAGCTGCATCAGGTTCCGGTAGCCAGTGTTGTCGCGGGCAAGCAGCACCAAGTGGGCCGGACTGCGCTCGGAGGGGTTCTTTTCGTGCCTGCTGTTGTGGGCGACATAGACCTCGCACCCGATGATGGGCTTGATGTTGGCCTCGAGACAGGCGGAATAGAAGTCAACCACCCCGTAGAAGGTGCCATGGTCGGTGATGGCCAGCGAGTCCATGCCCAACTCGCCGGTGCGGGTGACCAGCTCCGGGATGCGGCTGATGCCGTCGAGCATGCTGTATTCGGTGTGTACGTGCAGATGGGTGAACGCCAAGGGAATGAGTCCTCCACACAAAATTCGATCTCGCCTTATGCTGCGAGCGCTGGTACGCGTGCCTGCCGTGGGTTTGCACTTCAGGAACGGCCGCGGTCAGTTCAAGGGAAAAATCGATGGCAAAGCCAGGTCGGGCGGGTTGGAGAAAAGGCCCCTGCCTTGCGTTCTGACCTTTAACCACCACATATAGGGCAGAGCATCAGAACAAGGCACAATATGACACAGTATTGTAGCCGCTGGCAAGGGGCAGTGAGGCTCGATATGCCACAAAAAAGCCGGGGCTCGGCCCATTTTTCCTGGGGCATCGAACCCCGGCACTACGCCGGGACTGCGATTCGACATTTGGCGGGTTGGCGGGTTGGCGGGTTACGTCAATCAGCGCCTGTCGGTTATTCGTCCTCCCAAGAGTCCTGTTTCGCCGCCATGATTGCGCTGGCGGGAACAGGGTCCTGCCGGTTGACTAACCGGGTGTCGCCCCAAGTGGCCGTTTCCACATAGTTATTGAAATCGCGGTTCTCGCCGCAGGTCCGGCAGACCCCAGGACTGGTGGGACCGTCCGCCGCCTGAATCACCCAGTGGTGCTGGCAAATCAGGATCACCTCGGAGACTTCTTGAACGGCTACGTACTCCGCTTGCTGAACCATCTCGCTTACCCTCTCTATCTTTTACGAAATTGTATTATAATATGAGTGAAATCGTCAATAGTTTCGTTAACACTAGTTCGTAAAAGGGAAACGTCTTGACTTGTATCCATCCATACGGGATTCGATATGCCGAATATCCATCCATCCCGGATTGGCGCCGTTGCGGGGCATATATTCGTTGACTTTTTACTCCCAAAACTGATTAAATCGAGAGCCAACCAAGCACACTCTGTGACACTCAATGGATTCTGCATAAAAGGGGGTCAGTGATGGGCAGGAGGCTTTTCAAGGAACTGGAGCGTTCCTACGGTTTCGACGAAGTGGCCATCGTTCCCGGTCAGGTCACCATAAACCCAGAACTCACCTCCACCAAGATGACCATCGGCAACCTTAATTTCGAGATCCCCATAATGGCCTCGGCCATGGACGGGGCCGTTTCTCCCCGCTTCGCCAGCCGCATGCACGAACTGGGCGGCTTGGGAGTGCTAAACGGCGAGGGTCTCTATTCCCGCTACGATGACCCCTATTCAGTCTTGGAAGACATCATCGCCACACCCCAGGCCGAGGTCACCGAATTCCTGCAGCAGGTTTACTCCGAGCCGGTCAAGGAGCACCTGCTGGCCGCGCAGGTACGGGCGATCAAGGAATCGGGCGCGGTGTGTGCTGTATCATTTACGCCCCAGAGCACCAAGCGGATGTCCCCGCTGGCCGTTGAGGCCGGCGCAGACATGATTGTCGTGCAGTCCACCGTCACCACGGCGCGGCACATGTCCAACAGCTACCGCGGCCTCATTTTCTCCGACCTGATCGAATCGCTGAATGTGCCGGTGATGGTCGGCAACTGCGTCACCTATGACGTGGCCTTGGAGTTGATGGAGACCGGCATCGACGGCGTGCTGGTGGGCGTGGGCCCCGGCGCGGCCTGCACCACCCGCGAGGTGGTGGGCGTGGGCGTACCGCAGGTCACCGCCACTCTTGAATGCGCCGCCGCACGGCAGGACTACTTCCATAAGACGGGCCGCTACGTCGCGGTGATCACCGACGGCGGCATCCGCACCGGCGGCGACATCTGCAAGTCCATCGTCAGCGGGGCCGACGGCGTGATGCTGGGCACTCCCTTCGCCCAGGCCGACGAGGCCCCCGGCCGCGGCTACAACTGGGGCATGGCCAACCCACACCCCGAGCTGCCTCGCGGCACCCGGGTCAAGGTCGGCACCAAAGGGTCCCTCAGCCAGATCCTGTACGGTCCCACCTCGGTTACCGACGGCACCCAGAACTTCATCGGCGCCCTGAAAGTGGGCATGGGAATGTGCGGCGCCTACACCATACGAGACCTGCACAAGGCCGAGATGGTGGTCGCCCCGTCCATCAAGACGGAGGGCAAGTTCTTCCAGCTGGGCGGATAGGAAGCAGTGGCAACGAAATGTCGTCAGAATTTCACGCCATCATTGCCGTCGGCACTCTTCTCGCGGCCTTGATTCTGACCTTGTATGTGTCGATATTTCGCTGGAACGGCATAATCAAGCGCAAGAAGCGCAAGATTGAAGAAACTGACTCGAAGCTGGAGTGGATGTTCGAGGCCGAGTTCCGGGGTCAGCCAATGCCGCCGGACGCCGACGAAACCTGATCTCAGGAGGTCCCGTCATGACCACGGCAGAGCGAACGGTGGAGGTCTTGGTTCCCATCGCTGAGGATATGCCCGAGGAAATCGGACTTAGCGTCTCCCTCGCCGGGCTGGAGGGCAGGGTCGTCGGCCTGTTGGAGAACCGCAAGTATCACGCCGACACATTTATGCAGGAGCTGGAACAGACGCTGCTGAACGACTACGGCGTGAAGAGGGTGGTCTATGCCCGCAAGGCCACCTACAGCGCGCCGCACCCCGACGGCAAGCTGGAGGCGTTGCTGGCGGAGTGTGACGCCATCATCCACGCCATCGCCGATTGAGGCTCCTGCACAGTGTGGGGTCTCCACGACACAGTCCTGACCGAATCCAAGGGAACGCCCTCTGTCAGCGTGATCACCAGCAGCTTCACCCGCGCGGCCCATGCCCGCGCCGCCTCGCTCGGAATGCCCGGCGTCCGCATCGTAGTGCTGCCCAGCCCCTTGGCCAGCCGGCCCATGGCGGACGTGCAGCAAATGGCCCACGACTACGCCCCGGAGATAGTGGAGCTGCTGACGGGGGATTAGGCGGGAACCTCCCCCATCGGGGTGGGAATCTCCCCATTTCTCCCAGTCTGAGTTGCCCAAGCATCTTTTGTCGCCACACAGGGCCGTAAGTAACCTACGGCCCTGATCATCTTCATCCGGCGGGAAAGGATGGCGGGAAGGGTTTGTGGGATAGTAGCAGTCCATCGAGTGGTTTCGAAGAGGTGTGGGCGAAAGGACTCCAAGATGCCCCGATGCATGAAGGCTATTTGAAAGAGCAAGCTATCGCCGCGTTGGGAAGCCGTGTCATTGTGTCAGGAAGGATTCGCAGGAATCTAAAAGGGATTCCGGTGCGGGTGAATACGGAGAGACTGAGGGCTTTGCCAGTCGAGAACGAGGTCCCTTCTCTTGATGAGCTGATGGGGAGTATCCCGGACCTGACGGGCGACCTCTCAACAGAGGAATTCGTCAGGATGCTGAGGGACGAATCAGCGTCCGAATAGGCGCATCAACCTCGATTCCTCGGTTTACATAGCCTTTCTGGACGGGCTGACGGTGGTGCCGCTGACCGAGACGGCGGTGCCGGAGACGCTGGCGACCATCGACGCCGCCACGCTACTCCAGTTCGATCAGGGGGTCGTTGGTGCGTACTGAGTCCATGGGCTGCACCCGGATCTCCTTGACCACCCCGTTCTGGGGCGAGCGGATGCTCTGCTCCATCTTCATGGCCTCGACCACGCACACCTCCTGGCCCACGGACACACTATCGCCCGGACGGACCATTATGGATATGACGCGGCCAGGCATTGGCGAGCGGATGAAATTGCCGTCACCGCCGGTGGGGTTGACCCGGCTGGCCGGGGGCGGCACCAGGATGCCGGGGGTTTGAGTGCGTCCCCGGCGGGGACGGGCGCGGGGCTGTACGCCCGGGCCCTCCACCACCACAACGAACGTCTCGCCCTCCACCGTCACCTGCACCGGTGATTGGTCAAGGTCGCCGACTTCGACATTGTACCAGTTGTCACCGACCCGGACTCGGAGTGTGGTTATCGCCACACTCGGCTCCCAATGCCCCGGGAATAGAGCTGCTCACGCCGTCGCTGGACGCGCCAGGCACTGGGCTCCGCTTCGGCTGATGGCTGCCGCATGGCCATCGCCATGGCCACGCCGATGGCGGCAGCGATTTCCTTTTCAGGGCGACCGGCGTCGTTCGAGTTGTCGGGCCTGGCGTTGGCGTGGTGCAGGTGTGCCGGAATTCCCGACTGGTGGACCAAGTGCCTCTGACGCAATTCCTCTACCCAGTGCGGCACCGACCCGGTGTGGTGGCTGGCGCCGGCGAATTCCTTGCTGGCGAGTATGCTGCGCAACAAGGGGACGTTGTTCCTGACTCCCTCCAGCCGCAGCTCCAGCAGGGCCCGCTGCATCGTCCTGATGGCCCGCTCCCGGTCTTCGCCCCAGACCATCACCTTGGCCAGCAGCGGCTCGTAGTCTAACCCAACGACGTAGCCATCGCAAAGGGCTGTGTCGATGCGCACGTTTTCCACGGTGGGCAGGTGCAGGCCGGTTATTTCGCCCGCATCCGGCAGAAAGGTTTCCGGGTCTTCAGGATAGATGCGGACCTCTATCGAGTGGCCGTTCTGGGTGATGTCGTCCTGCGTCACCGGCAGAGGCTCGCCCGAGGCTACCCTCAGTTGCAGTTCCACCAAGTCCAGGCCGGTGGTAAGTTCGGTCACCCCGTGCTCCACCTGCAGGCGGGTGTTCATTTCGAGAAAGTAGACGCTGCCGTCCCGCGAAACCAGGAATTCCACGGTGCCAGCGTTGTTGTAGCCGATGCGCTGGCCCAACCTGACGGCCAGCGACGCCACATGTCTTCGCAGCTGCGGCGGCAGCTTGCTCGATGCGGGGGTCTCCTCAATGAGCTTCTGGTTGCGACGCTGCGAGGAGCAGTCCCGCTCAAACAGGTGGACGAGGTTGCCGTGATTGTCGCCGATCAGTTGCACCTCGATGTGAGATGCGTCCTTCAGGAATCTCTCGAAGTAAAGGCGGCCACTGCCAAACGCGCCAGACGCCACCTGCTGGGCCCTCTCGATGAGGGGAGTCAGTTCCTCGGGGTTCATGACAACTTGTATGCCGATGCCGCCGCCGCCCTCCGCCGCCTTGACCATAAGCGGGAATCCCAGATTCCAGGCCGCCCGCGCCGCATCGTCGTTGGGAACGGCGTCGTCGGTGCCGGGAAGAAGGGGCAGCCCAGCCCTTCGGGCCAACTTGCGGGCCATCACTTTGTCGCCCATCTGCTCCATCACCTCAGACCGGGGTCCAATGAAGCAGATGCCCGCCTCCTCGCATTGACGGGCGAAACGGGGGTTTTCAGACAGGAATCCGTATCCCGGGTGAATGGCCTCCGCGCCGGTGCCCCGCGCCGCATCCAGGATTTTCCCGGAATTCAGGTAGCTCTGCTGCGGAGCGGCCTCACCCAGCAGGATGGCCTCGTCGGCCTGCTGCACATGGAGAGACTCTGCGTCAACGTCGGAGTAGACCGCCACAGTCTTGACGCCCAACCGTTGACAGGTTTGGATAACTCGACAGGCAATTTCGCCACGGTTGGCTATCAGTATCTTGGAAAACATCGGCACACCCAACCCCTTTTTGCCGCCCGCACTTCGAGATACATCTGTAGGAACCCTGGCCGGAAATGTCAATGCGAAATAATATCAGCAAAGCCGCAAATGCGCATTGTTTTATGTCGGCGGATTTACCCGGTTGTAGATGCCCCTGCGGTCTCCTCCCCTTGCAGACGCTCCAAGAATGAGCTGGAGCGAACATCCTTGCCCAGCCAGTAGCGAACCGTGTTGGCCAGAATCGACTTCAGTTCAGCGGCCAGGGCAGGGTTCAGGTTCAGCGGGCAAGCGTCGCCCAGACTGCCGCGATGCATCAGCCGCAGGACCTTCATCGCACGCAGCGATAACGGGCGCACCAAAGCCTCGGGCGGACTGCAGCCGGGGCACAACACTCCCCCCAGGTTGATGCTGAACCGGTGGGCGTCGGGCGCAACATCCTTTCGGCATTCCACACACTGGTAGAGTTCGGGCAGCATACCGGTGAGCCGAAGCAGGTGAAGCTCGAAGTATCGCAATGGCGTTTCCGGCTCCGCGGCCTCGGGCAGTGCCCTGAGCGCATTGACCGCCAACCGGAACAGCCCTGGGGAGGAGTTGTCCTCCGGGCCGAAGCCGTCCAGCAGTTCGGCCACGTACAACCCCCGCGCCAACCAGGCCAGGTCTCCCTTGACGACTGCGAACCCGTCCAGCACCTCGGCCTGTGTGACGATGTCCAGTTCACGCCCGTGGGCCAGAGAAAGACGGGTCAGCGTAAGCGGCTCCAGGTGGCCCACCAGCTTGCTGTTGGACCGGCGAGCGCCCTTGGCCACGGCCCGCACCTTGCCCCGCTCGGGGGTGAACAACGTCACCACCAAGTCGGCCTCGCCGATGGACGCCTTTCTGAGCGTCAGCGCATCGCAGCGATAGGTGCGCGGCGGGGCCAAGCTATAGCTCCTGCCTTCCTTGGAAAGCGCGGCTCAGGGTTGTCTCGTCGGTATGCTCCAGCGAGCCGCCCACCGGAAGGCCCCGGGCCAGGCGCGTAACGCGCAGGTCGCTGCGACCCAGGTGTCGCTGAATGTACATGGCGGTGGCCTCACCCTCCATGGTGGGGTTGGTGGCAACCACCAGTTCGGTGACCTCCGTGTTGTCGAGCCGCGACAGTAGTTCTCTCAGTTTCAGTTGGTCCGGTCCGATTCCATTGATGGGGGAGATGACGCCGTGCAGCACATGATACAGCCCCCGGAAACTGCGGGTGCGCTCCAGGGCCAGCACGTCCATAGGGTCCTCGACCACGCAGATGATGGCGCGGGAGCGGCGGTGGTCGGCGCAGATTGCGCAGGGAGTGGTCTCGGCCAGATTCTGACATTCGGCGCAGAAAATGGTGTTCTGCTTGACCGCCGTGACCGCCTCCGCAAGGGCGTACGCCTCCTCTGCCGGGAGACGGATGATGTGATAGGCCAGCCGTTGCGCGCTCTTCGGTCCAATGCCGGGCAGCCGGTTCAGCTCCTGAACCAGCCGGGCGATGGACGGGGAGGCAGAGGGGAGGTTGTCGGGGGTCATGGAGTGGCTCTCGGCCCGCGCTCTAAAAGTTCTCCATCGAAAGTTCGGAGGGGCAAGTTCAGTTCCTCAGCCAGTTCCTCACCCAAGGATGCAACAACGGAATCCGCGCCGCGCGGTCTCTGTCGCTGGGCTGCTGAAATTGAGCGTTCCATTCTTACCCGGTTCAGTGGATAAAGAACGACTTGGCCGTCACGCTCCCATCTCACCAAGTTTCGCTGCCAGTCGTCAATCGCCTGTTGCCAATTCGATAACCTGCGGCGTACAGCGGATGCTACTTCGACCACAACGAGCATTGGCAGATGAAAAAGGTAGTCGCCTCTATCCAAGCCGTTCCTGTATTCGAGTCCTCGCAAGTGGTTGATTTCCTCCGGAATGTAAGAGGCTACAATCACGCTGGAGTCAACTACCCGCGGTTCAGCAGCGGTCGCGCTGCTCACGGATAATCCCCTCTGCGGTAACCCTCTGCGGCCGCTGATTGCGGATGAGGCGGAGCAATGCCCGGTGCCGCTCAATGGGGTCTTCAATGGAGTGGAGGGTGACCATCCCCGTTAGTTCGCAGGTCAAGTACCGAGCATATTCATCAATGACCATCCCCTCTTTGGGCAGCCCGATGATTGCCGAACCGAGATTGGCCTGCTCCGCGCGACAGCGCAAGTCCAGATACTCATCCACGGCATCCCCGGCAGGCATCGGATCTTCATCCATAAGGTAGCCCATCGCCTTGATGAGAGCCAGGGCGCTGCCGGTCTTGAGCAGATCGGCCAGCGCCTCGTCTGCGTCGATTTCATACGTGTCCGGCAATGGATACTCACCATTGATCCCAGGGATATCCTCTTGCAAAAATGAACCAAGCATTGCCGCAGTTACAGAGCCATACTTGATTGCCGACGCCACGCTGACGGCCTTCGATTTCAAGAAAGACGCGCGTTCATTCGGTCCACCGTCAGAAACAGCCGACGATGCCGGTGGAGCCGCACAGCCGACGAATACAGCACCCCGTATCGCCGACTGCTCTTCCTTGAAAACCTCTTGTAGCGCAACCACGTCCTCTGCCCTTACTCACGTCTTAAGTCAGCCCAGGGATGTTCATGCCTCCGGTGATGACGCTCATTTTGCTGGCGGTCAGTTCCTGCGCCTTGGTGGCGGCGTCGTTGAAGGCAGCCGCCAGCATGTCCTGCAGCAGTTCCAGGTCTTCGGCGGCCTCGGGTTCGATCTCAACCGACTCAACGGCCTGCTTCCCGGTCATCACCACACTGACAACCCCACCGCCGGCGGTGCCAGTGACCGTCAATGTTTCCAGTTCCTCTTGAATCTTCTGCAACTGGGCCAGTTGCCTCTGGGCCTGCCGCATCATGTTGCGGTTCACTCTTCCACCTCTTGTTCCTGGAGGATTCGCGCGCCCATTCCCAGGGCGGCGCGGACCAGCGGGCTCTGCTGCGACGATCTGTTGGCGTTGCCTCCAGCCTGCTGTCCGTTGGCCAGTCTCAGTTCGTATTCGCAACCCTCTCCGAAGGATTGGGCCAGCGCCTCGGACAGCCGTTGGCGGGAGGACGGATCTTCCAGTTCCTCCTGCATACGTTCCAAGTTGGCCTTGTTGGTAAAGGGCAGCACCAAGGTTTGCCCATCCAGCGATATACTGTTGACCTTGCAGTCTCGGAGCAGGGCCCCCAGATTGTATTTCCTTCCCTTGTGCCTGGACAGTGCCTTGACCGCGTTGTTCCATTGTACCCAGAGCTCGTTGGACTCGCTGCCCGTCCGTCCGCTTCCCGCTGCGGCAGGCTGAGGCGCAGGTCCCCCGACGCCGGCGGGCGCTGCGGCCCCGGCGGGCGCTGCGGCCGACGGCTCCCGGGCGGGAGGCCTTTCCCGGGTCGGCGGGCGTTCCTGACGAGGCTCACGAGGCGCTGGCGCTGCTCTGGGCTGCTGCGGTGCCGGGGCACGTTGCGCCGGGGCGGACGGCGGCGCCTCCGCAGCGGGAACCGGCGCTGCCGATTCCTCGCATATCTCGACCACCGCCAACTCCAGCGGCAGCGTCGATGGAGCATCGTAGCGCATATTCACCGCTCCCCAGACCTTCAGAGCGTGAACTATTCGCCACGGCGGTTGCTTGCCCACCAATTCCCTGAGCTGCGTCCGAACGTGTTCCGGCAGGTCCACGGCGTCCTCTGATCCCCATTGCAGGTGCATAAAACCACGCAGCAGGTCGGAGGTCTGGCGGTGCAGCTGCCGCAGGTCACTACCCTCCCACGCTGCTTGGTTCACTGCCGACAGCGAAGCCGTGGTGTTGCCAAGCAGCAGGTACTTGACCAGCTCGAGGGCATTCTCGTCGCTGCCCATGCCCAGCAGCTTCTCCACCTGCGGCGCCGTCACCCCATCGGGGCAGGAGACGACCAGCTGCTCCAGCAGATTCTCGGCGTCCCGCAGGCTGCCCGCGGCGTAGCGGGCGATGATCCGCAGCGCGGCGGGCTCCGCCGCCACCCCTTCGGCATCGGCGATCTCCGACAGGCGACCGAACACGGTCTCGGACGGGATGCGGCGGAAGTCCAGACGCTGGCAGCGCGAGATGATGGTCGGCAGGATTCGATGGGCCTCGGTGGTGCAGAGGACGAAGATAACGTGCCCCGGCGGTTCTTCCAGCGTCTTCAGGAAAGCGTTGGAAGCCGCGTCGGTCAGCATGTGGGCTTCGTCGATTATGTATACCTTGCGGCGGCCCTGCACCGGCGCGAAGTTGACCTTGTCGCGGATGTCGCGTATCTCGTCGATTCCACGGTTGCTGGCCGCGTCCAGCTCGATGATGTCCATGAAGCGGCCTTCGTTGATGGTCTGGCACACGGTGCAGGCATTGCAGGGGTCGCCGTCCTGCAGATCGAGGCAATTGGCGGCCTTGGCAATGATGCGGGCCGTGGTTGTCTTGCCGCAGCCGCGCGGTCCGCAGAAAAGATACGAATGGGCTATACGACCCATTCGCACCGACTGGCGCAGTGTGGTGGACACATGCTCCTGGCCAGCGAGCTCGTTGAAGCTGGAAGGTCGCCACTTGCGGTAGTAGACCTGCGAAGTCATGGCGCCTGAGACTCCATAAACTGCAGCGATTCGAGCGCTTCGCGTTCCCGGGCCTGCATCAGCGCGGCTTCCTCCGGCTCCACGTGGTCGTAGCCCACAAGATGCAGCGCGCCGTGAATGACCAGGTGGGCCAACTCGCGCATCGGGCTGACCCCATGTTCCCCGGCTTGGCGTTGCGCCTGCGGCCAGGAAACGATGATTTCTCCCAAGGGTTGAGGAATATCCGGCGGTAGGACGAAGCCAACTCCGTCAGGATACTGCGCCGGGCCGTCGCCGTCGCCCTCCCAATGGCCCTGATGTTCGGAGGAGAATGACAGAACGTCGGTCGTTTCGTCCAGTCCCCGATATTCGGCGTTCAGCGCGCGTACCGTATCGTCGCCGGTGACGAGGATGCTGACCTCGGTATTCCCCGGAGCCTCCATTGCGCTCAGGGCCGCACGCGCCACCGCCTCCAGCCAACCGGCGTCTATGTCGCCCTCATAGGGCTCGTCCACCGAGACCAGTGCTTGCAGGCAAGCCAATTCGTCCAAAGAATATATCTCGAAGAGTGACTATGGGATGAGGCGACCCGCCGTCCGGCGAGACGTGCATATCATACATCCAAACAGCTCAGGCACACCAGCGAAACGGACGGAAAAGCGGCAGCTTGAAGGCGCGGGGTTGTGGGGAATTTTGGTTTAGCCGTCGTTCTACACCGGGCGGCGGCGGTGCCGGAATACGTCCGCCATTAGTATGGCCAATCCGGGGAGCAACGGCGTGGTCAAAGTGTCGGCGGCAGCCAGTGCGGCCCGCTGGACGTACTCGCCGTTTTGCAGTTCCAGGAGCGTTGCGATGTCGTTGAGGGGATCGAAAATCCAGTATCCAGGAACGCCGGCTTCGGCGTATAGCTGCCGCTTGCGCACCAAGTCGCGATTGCGGTCGGAGGAAAGGATTTCGACAACAATGTCGGGGGCGCCCTCAATCATCTGGTCCCTGAATATAGTAGCACTGCCTCTGAGGACAATGGTCAGGTCTGGAGCGAGCAGGATCCGGCGTTCTAGGGAAAGGGCGATAATTACGTCGGTAAAAACGTCCGCGGGAGGTTCGTCAAATTCGTCAAGGTAGGTTTCTAAATGTTTAGACAGCCGGGCTTGAAAGAACTGGTGAACGAGCCTGGGTTTAGTCATTATGTAAAGAACTCCCTCGTCCAGCTCCATCTTCCGCCTGTCCCAGGTTTCAGGCAGTTCCATGAACTCTTCGACGGTCAGCCGCATCCCGGAGCGCGGTTTTAGCATCGTCATATCAAAACCCCCTGCTGTGACGCCATTATAAGACTGCACCCTCGGTCACGTCCGCCCACCTGCGTCATTTCCCGGTTCAATTGCCTTTGGTATCATCTGCCCATTCAATTGATACGGGAGAAAGTCATGCGCGGAGTCACTTTCCGAGGAAACCGGGAGGCCGAGATACGAGAGTTTCCCGACCCCCATGCCGGGCCGGGGGAGGCTGTGCTGCGGATTCGCGCCTCCGGGCTGTGCGGCACCGACCTGCACCGCTACCGCGATGCGGAGCCGACTGAGATGATCACCGGCCACGAGCCTTGCGGCGTCATCGAGGAGCTGGGACCCGGGGCCCCTCCGGGCCTGCAGCTGGGCGACCGGGTGATGTGCCACCACTACGAGGGCTGCGGCGTCTGCGAGATATGCTCCATGGGCTACGAGCAACTGTGTCCCCTCGGACACGTCACCTTCGGCGGCGGCACCGGCCACGGGGCCAACGCAGACTACATGATCTGCCCGTCCCGGTCGCTGGTGCACCTGCCCGACGAACTTTCCTTTGAGGAGGGCGCGGCCATATCCTGCGGCACCGGCACAGCCTGGAACGGGCTGAACAAGATGGACGTATCGGGCAAGGACATCGTGGCCGTGTTCGGGCAGGGACCGGTGGGCCTCAGCGGCACGCTCTCAGCCAAGGCCATGGGCGCCCGCGTAATCGCCATTGACGTTATGGACGAAAGGCTTCGATTGGCGACCGAATTAGGTGCCGACCACACAATCAACGCGGCCACCAACGATGTGGTGCAGGCCATCCTCGACCTCACCGGCGGCCAAGGCGCCACGGCGTCGCTGGAAACGTCGGGCAATCCCACGGCGCGGCAGCAGACGCTGTCCTGCCTGCGGCCCTTCGCCCGCGCCTGCTACGTGGGAGTCGGCGGCCCGGCGGAGATCGACTTCAACCGCCAAGTGATTTTCAAGGTGCTCACCATCTTCGGGTCGTGGACGTTCAGCAAGGCGGAACTGATCGAAATAGCCCGGTTCTTCATCGACACCAAGGCTCCGCTGGACCGGCTGATAACCCACCGCTACGGCCTCGACCAAGCCATCGAAGCCTTCCAGACCTTCGATGGCGCGACCACCGGCAAGTGCGTGTTCGTGTTCGACTAATCCGAAACGATGTTGAAAAACTGGGGACACAGAATACATCTCTGTGTCCTCTACTTTTGTCCGGCCCTCCAGATCTGGCGGTGAAACTCCTCGCCTCGCAACACGGAAAACACGACACTCTCGATGTCGATGGCAAAGCAGTAGCCCTCCACGTCCTCTATCCTCAGGCCGATGGCCGCGTAAACGGCGTAACCGAACTTCCGCCACTCATCGGGGTCGTCCACCTCCCGGGCGCGTCCGTACACCTTGAACTCACCCTCGGTGCCGTCCCTGTTGGACACCGTGCTGTGTACCACGCACCTTGGGTCGCGCAGCAGGTCCAGAGCCTTCACTGACCGCCACATCATGCCCAGGTACAACTGCCCCCCGGCGAAGAACGGCTCCACCGGCGAGATTCGCGGCCAGCCGTCCCGCCGCAGCGTGCCCACCAGCACCAGCCCCGTGCGCCCGAACTGCGCCTCCCCCAGCGCGGCCAACTCGGGGTCAGACTCCGCAAACTGCCCCCAGGTTGCGCTCATTTAGACAGGACTCCCGGCAGGACACTGACCATTGAGGTGTCCAATATTCTCAGATACGATATAGCTATGAACAATAATTGGACATTGACCACACCCATGTCCTGAATAGGGAGGCGAATGTCCTGCTTGGGGAAGTACGTTTCAACTCGGTTTTTCAAGCCGCGAACGACGGCTTTGCGGTGCTAATCACTGTTTTCAGAGTAAGCGGGATCCGCACCCGGCTTAATGTTGAACTCTGCCATGATTTCGTCGAGCGGCACCGTCCTTCCCTCCACAACATCCTTTTCGCTCTGGTTGATTTGTGCCATGAGTTTCGGGTCGGACATGATTTCGATTGTGTCTACCAAGGACTCGAAGAGATCCCAAGACATAAGCGCCATGACCGGGCGTCCGCGCTGACTTACAGGGATTACAGTTTGAGAGTCGTTCACCTGCCGACGAAGTCGCGCAAGCTTGTTTCTGACAGCTTTGAGTGTCATCGAGTTGGTTAGCTGATAGATACGAGAGGACATCGTCACACCTCTGCTCCTGCTACTCCAATAGGCCTTCCTGCATGAGCTGTCCTGCCAACCGGTAAATATCTGTCAACTCTCCCGGATTTCTAGGCCCGACAGCTACCACAATTACAACAGAATTGGTTTCATCAATTCGATACAGAATGCGGTAGCGCCTCCGTACTGCCCGGCACTTTCTATACCTGGATAGTGCTCCTTTAAGGTTTGCTCCTTGTTTTTCCGGGTCATTGGCAAGGCGGCTGGCGCGTTCTGCGACCTGTTTCCGTATAGTCTGGTCCGGGATTTCCAAAAGCATCGTGGAGGCAGTGGCCGACAGCCGGACTTCATAGCTCAATTTCACTGAAGCTCAACGGACCGTTGCAAGGATGTCGACAGGCCCAAAGGAAGCCAAAAAATTGTCCACGCCACCAATTTGGCGGTGTGGACTGTTAGGGCGTAAGAAAATTGGTACCCCGGAGGGGCTTCGATCCCCTGATCTCCACCTTGAAAGGGTGGCATCCTAACCTGGCTAGACGACCGGGGCACTACACTCGGTAGTTTACCATAGCCGTCTCGCACCTCGCTACGGGTACACCGCCAACTCATCCAGCGACGTGTCCTCGGGGAAGCCGGACATCAGGTTCATGTTCTGCACCGCCTGCCCTGCCGCCCCCTTGACCAGGTTGTCCAGCACGCTGAAAACGGTCAGGCGTCCGGTGCGGCGGTCTATGACCGGGTGAATCAGGCACATGTTGTTGCCCAGAGTCTGCTTGGTCTGCGGCGGGGCCGACACCACTCTCACGAAGGGATGACCGGCGTAGTAGTCGCGGTAAATATCCACCAGCCGCTGCTTACCCTCGTCTCCCGCCCATTCCCCGGGGTTGGCCAAGGGAGCGTAGCAGGAACTGAAGATGCCCCGGGTCATCGGAATCAGGTGTACCTGGAACGTCACCCTCACCGGCTGGTCGCCAAGCGGGTCCAGCTCCTGGGTGATTTCGGGCAGGTGCCGGTGTCCGTTCACCGCGTAGGCGAAGGCGTTTTCGTTCACTTCCGAGAAGTGATTGGTCATTGTAAGACTTCGACCGCCGCCGGACACGCCCGACAGACTGCTGACGATGATGTCGGGGCTGATGATTCCAGCGTCAACCGCCGGTGCCAAGCCAAGAATGGCGCTTGTGGGATAGCAGCCGGGGTTGGCAACCAACCGGGCCGAGCGAATCTCGTCGCGGTGCAGCTCGGTCAGGCCATAGACCGCCTCCTCCAGCAGCGACGGCTTCTGATGGGCCACTCCGTACCATTCCTCATACTCGTCGGCCTGCTTCAGCCGGAAGTCGGCGCTGATATCCACCACCTTCACGCCCTGGTCCAGCACCGGGATGCAGGCTTCGGCGCTGGCCTTGTGCGGCAGAGCCGAGAAGACCAGGTCAAGACTGCCGCTCAGTTCCGGTTCGATGGTCAGGTCCAGGCTGTCCAGGTGGGGGAACACCTCTCCCAGCCTCTGTCCGGCGGCGCTCCGCCCGGTCACCGACGCAATTTCCACCTCGGGATGGCGACGCAGGATACGGGCCAACTCCGATCCCGAGTATCCTGTGACGTTAATGATTCCTACCTTCACTTTCCTGGCCCTCCTTTGTCGCTGTCCTGGGAGTGTTGTTTGCTGTCTGGCAGAGATGGCCCGTTATCTACTGCGAAACAGGCCCTCGCCCAATCACTGGGCGTTCAGCAAGACCGGCGGAACATGGGGCAGCGTATCGGTACTTGCCGCTCCGCCCTTGGATGCCCGCCGCGTCGCGCCTTCGCTGACTGGTTCGGCCCTCTTCGTCATGAGTTTGTTTCGGGAGGGGCACATTTCCCCAACGACGCATTCTTCGCAGAGGGGCCGCTGTGCTCTGCAGACCCTGCGCCCATGGTTGATGAAGGCCACATGGAAGTTGAACACTTCCTCGGGCGGCACCTTGGATTCCATTACATCGTGGGCCTTGTCGGCGTTGGTCTTCGCGTCTATGGCCCGCAGCCGCTGGCACACCCGGAAGATGTGAGTGTCGATGGCCATCGCCGGCATGCCCAGCGAGAAGTTGAGTACAATGCCCGCCGACTTGGGGCCGATACCCGGGAGTTGCCGGAGCCAGGCCTTCGCCTCCACCAGCGGCATCTCACGCAGGAAGGAAAGATCCAGCGAACCGCCGTTGAGCTCCAGAACCCTCTCCAGCACCTCCTTGATGCGAGGTGCCTTCACCTTGGCCAAGCCGCCGGGGGCTATCGCCTTTTCGATTTCAGCGATGTCGCCCCGAGCCACGGCTTCCATCGAACCGAAGTGTTCCATCAATCGGGCAAAGGCGCGCCCGGAGTTGATGTCCGACGTGTGCTGGGAAAGGATGGTGAACACCATCTCCTCCGTCGGGGGGAGCCGACGCTCTACAGGAAACGGCCCATATTCCTGCTTCATCAGCTCGACGGCCCTGGCGATGCGGGCCGCCGACATCGTTGGGCTGCGGCGCTTGGTCTGCTTCTCCGTCATGGCGCAGATTTTAGCACCGGCTGCGCAAATTTGGAATGCGAAAGGCGCAGCGCGCCATGACTCTATGCGAAAATTTCCATCACGCTCAGAACAGGTGACAAGCGACTGCGTGGCCCGGGGAGACCTCCTTGACCTCCGGGTCCTCCAGGCTGCAGCGGTCCATGACAAAGGGGCAGCGGGTGTGGAAGTGGCAGCCATCCGGCGGGTTGAGGGGCGACGGCACCTCGCCACTGAGTATCATTTCTTCCTGCACAGTGTCGGGGTGAGAGGGCAAGGCAGCGGACATCAGCGCCTTGGTGTAGGGGTGAGACGGGTTCTCGAACAGGTCCTTCACCGGCGACATTTCGACTATCCGGCCCAGGTACATCACCGCCACCCAGGTGCACATATAACGTACTGTCGCCAGGTGGTGGGCGATGAGCATATAGCTCACATTGTATTCAGCCTGCAGGTCCCTCAGCAGATTCATGATCTGGGCCCGAATGGACACGTCCAGCGCGGAAACCGGTTCGTCCAACACGATAACCTTGGGGTTCAGCGCAAGCGCGCGGGCGATGGCCAGGCGCTGCCGCTGGCCTCCCGAAAATTCGTGGGGGTACAGATTGGCGTGATAGAAGCCGAGACCCACATCGTTCAGCAACTTGAGCACCCTGTCCTGAATTTCGCCACGGCTCAGGTCCCAGTTTATGACCATGGGCTCGGCGATGAGGTCTCGCACGCGCATCCGGGGGTTGAGGGAGTTCCAAGGGTCTTGGAACACCGCCTGCACCGACCTGCGGTATTCCCGCCGGGTCTCGGCGTCGGCGGTGTGTATATCCTTCCCCTCGAACAAGATTGAACCCTCCGTCGGTTCCTCCAACATCAGCATCATCTTGGTGGTGGTGCTCTTGCCGCAGCCCGACTCGCCGACGATTCCCAGCGTTTCACCTGCTCGCAATTCAAAGGAGACGCCGTCGACCGCCTTGATGTGGCCGGTGATCTTGCTGATGAGCAGGCCCCTGGTCACAGGGAAATACTTTTCAGCTCCACGGCTTCCAGCAGGACGTTGCCGTTCCCCGAGTGGGCCTGCGATCCAGGAAGGGTTCCCTCAATGGTGAGCGCGTTTGAAGTCGTCATATCAGCTCAACCGCCAGCAGGAGGCGTGGTGACCCTCGCCCACTGTAACTAGGGTGGGGTACTCCTCCAAGCAATGGTCCATCGCATATTGGCAACGTGGCGCGAAGGGACAGCCGGGGGGCAAGTCGCGCAGCGTGGGAGGCTGGCCTTCGATGGAGTACAGCCGGTCCACGTCCTCCTCCATCTTGGGCACAGAGGCCAGCAGTGCCTCGGTGTATGGATGGGACGGATTGTTGAAAATGTCTCGAACACTGCCCTGTTCTACGATGCGCCCGGCATACATCACCGCGACGCGGTCGCACATTTTGGCCACGATACCGAAGTTGTGGGTGATGAAGATCAGCCCCTCGTTGGATTCCCGTTGCAGTTCTTTAAGCAGGGCCAGGTACTGCGCCTGAATGGTGACGTTCAAGGAGGTGGTTGGCTCGTCGGCGATCAGCACCTGGGGCCGGCAGGATATGCCGATGGCCCCAACCACGCGCTGCCGCATGCCGCCGCTCATCTGGTGCGGGTAATCCCGCATCCGGGTCTCAGCGGCAGGTATGTTCACCTTCCGCAGCATCGATAACGCCTGCTCCATCACCGAGCGCTTCGGAATGTCCTGGTGGATCTTGATGGCCTCCGAAACCTGGTTGCCGATGGTGAACACCGGGTTCAGCGAGGTCATGGGGTCTTGGATGATGAGGGCGATCTTGCTCCCCCGGATCCTGTTCATCTCGCTATCAGACAGTTGCAGCAGGTTCTCGCCATCCAGCATGATGCTGCCGGATACGATGCGGCCAGGCGATATGGGTATCAGGCGCATCAGCGACAGCATGGTCACCGACTTGCCGGAGCCAGATTCTCCCACGATGCCCAGCGTCTCGCCGCGCCGCAGGTCGAAGCTGATGCCGTCCACGGCTTTGACCGTACCCCAGCGTGTCTGGAAGTACGTCCGCAGGTCATCCACCTGCAGGGGCGCGTCGCCTTTGTTGGATGTTTCGGTTGTCATATTGCCCTTCGATTACCTGTTGTTTGCGGGCGCCTCACTCTATCTGTCGCAGCCGGGGGTCCAGTTTATCCCGCAGCCAGTCGCCGAAAAGGTTCAGCGACATCACGGTCAGTACGATGGCCACACCGGGGAAGGTGGAGATCCACCAAGACCCATCGGAGAACCCTCCGGCCAGATGGTCGCGGCCCTCGGCCACCATGACGCCCCAAGCAGGCGTGGGCGGCGGGACGCCGGCTCCAAGGAAGCTGAGCGTGGACTCCAGCAGAATCACGATTCCCACTTGGAGAGTGGCCACCACTATCAGGGTGTTGATCGTCCCCGGAAAGATGTGTACGAACAGGATTCGGGGCGTAGAGGCTCCCGCGACCTTGGCCAAGGCCGCGAAGTCCATGCTCTTCAGCTGCAGCACCTCGCCCCGCAGTTGGCGGGCGAAGCGGGGCCAAATGAAAATGGTCAGCATTATACCCAGCCAGAAGGGAGGTGCAGACTGCCCAAGCAGCGCCACCACTTTTCCCACCTGGTCGATCAAGCTCCCTCGCTTGATGGATTACAGGATTCCCAGCGGGATCCCCACCAGCAATGAAACGATGAATGCAGTCAGGCCCAGGTAAAGCGTGTTGGGAGTTCGATCAAATATGACATCCCTTACAGGGCGGCCCTCTTTGATCGAATCTCCGAGATCTCCTTGGACAGCATCCCTCAAGAAAAAGAAATATTGCTGATAATAGGGCTTATCGGTCCCCAGTTTCGCCATCATCCGGTCGATATCTTCCTGCGTGGAGTATTCGTCCAGCATCAGAGAGACCGGATCGCCAGCGGACCGGGTCAGTATGAAAATAATGAGCGATACAGCCAGAAGAGTGACGATGGCCAAAGCCAACCGGCGGACTAAACCAATACCAACGTGGGATGTGCATTGCGGGGGTATCTAAGACGGCCGAGAGGGCTCCACAGCACCTCATATCACCTTTAGGTCCCAAATGAGTGGCCACCCACATTGCGGTCTAGCGATATGTACATTTCACCTTGGCTTTAGTTTAGGTATTTCTGCAGACGGCCTAAATCGCAATCTGAAAATTGGGGTTGTAATGGTTATGATTGTCATCAATACGATTCTACAGGTTCTAACGGGAAGCCAATATGTCTGAATCAGGACGTGCGGGGATTCTGGGTGTCTTGGATGGGGGTCGGCACGCTCCCGGTGCCCTACGGCGCCGTCGGTCCTGAAAATCCCCATTCGGGCAGGGTTTCTGTATATGGGGGCGAGTTTGCACCCGCCCCTGTCCAATTTTCCTACTGACGGGGCTTGATGTACTCGAAGCCGGAGGGCGACGAGACTTCGCTGAAGTCTATGGGCGTCCATTCAGGGTCGAGCCGCTTGCCCACTGGCCAGATTCCGTCAACTGAGTAAAGGGCGGAGGCCATGGCGTTGTCATACATCCAGCCGTAAACCTTGCGCTCTTTCTCGGTAACCAGGACCGGGTTGGTCTCGCCCAGCAGGTCGGTGATGTTTTCCTCCATCCACGGGTGCTCCGTGCCATAGCTAAAAGTGGACTTCGCCACGTAGTTGGAGGCCCCAATGCCCGGGGTCAGGCGTCCGCTGAGGCTATGACAGGTCGCGCCCTGGAACGTGCGGGTAATCAACTCTGGGCGGATGGTAGCGTAGGGAATGCGCTGGAGATCGACGTTGATGCGAACTTCCTCCCAGTAGCCCGCCACGGCCTCACAGGCCTCCACCTCACCGGGCCTGCCCCGTATGGCAGGGGCGAGGGTGATGCTGAATTCGTTGCCTGGACCGTAACCGGCTTCTTCCAACAATTGCCTGGCCAGGTCTGGATCGTATTCGAAGGTCCAGCGCGGATCTGCCTTGGCCTCGTGGCCCATCCAGTCCCTCATGTACAGGGGTGCGCCAAAACCGGAGAAAATCGTATCTACAATCTCCTGCCGGTTGATGGCCACGTTCAACCCTGCCTGAGTTGCAAAAGGCCAAGCGACTATCTCTGTGCCTTCAACGGCACTCACTGCATCCAGCGAATCGAAGGACATTTCCATGATATCGAGTTCTCCCGCCTGGAAGGACGCAATCCGCGTGGCTTCCTCGGGGATGGACCTTATGTTGAACTCACCAAAGTATGGGGTCTGCCGCCAGTGGTTCTCCACGGCCCTGAAACGCCAGACACTGCCGCTGTCGTGCGACTCGATTTCCCATGGGCCGGTGGCGGAGATGTTCTTGCTGGCCACCTTGGCCCCTTCCTCGTATTCTGACGTGGTGGTGTCGCTCATGCTGCCGCCGGCAGCCTCGACCAGTTCCTGCGTCTGCTGCATGCTCACGATGGTGGTGCTGACACCGCCCAAATGGCGCATGAATTCGAAGGCCCGCTCCCGAAGCCAAGGCTCGCCGGTGTCGATTTCTACTGTGTACTCGTCAATCACCGTCTGGGAACCGCCCGCCTTGCCGACCCAGAAGTCGCCGATGATGCCGGCGCGAGCATTGAGGGAACCCTCGTGCCATTCCTTGTAGTTCCACAGGACGTCGTGGATAGTGAGGTTACCGCAACTCTGGTCACCAGACGAGCCACACTTGGCATGAAATTCGACGTCATCCCGGACCTTGAAAGTCCAGATCTGGCCGTTTTCGGAGATCTCCCACGCTGTAGCCAGCAACGGACCTGGGGAAAGATCGGGCTGGATGGCGACCAATGACTCGACGAAACTCACGGCAGAGTACTGAACGCGGGGGCTGGACATAAACCGCGGGTGCCCCTCGAACACGCCGGTCTCTTTGACTGCGTAATTCATGACAGTGGCTTCCTCAACCGCTGCGGGTTCAGTAATCGCTGTCGGTTCGGCTACTGCATCCTGGGTAGCAGTCGGCGGTGGGGGCGTTGCTGTTGCTGATGAACCGCAGGCCACTATCAGCGCCAGCGCAGTCAGTATCAGCATTGGTAATCAGAATTTTGAGAAGATTTTCCTTCGGTTAAACACTACCTCTCCTTTGGGGTTTTGGGAGATCTTTTCCCTAGCCTGGGATAAGCCCTACGGCGACCTGGGATCACCTGCCACATGTATGAAGGGCCGGGCGCGTTATATTTATACTCCGGCTTTTGTCAAGGATTCACGACTCATGGCCATTCAGATAGAAGGCAGTTAGAAGGCAGTCAAAAAGAGCAACTATGGGCCGTAAAAACGACTGAATACGCGCAGAGAATGGCCGGCTGCATTTCGTTAGCAGCCAAAAAACTCATAAAATTGGATGGGAAAAATGAGGGTGTTCCCAGGGATTTCGCTCAACTGACAGGCGACCATAATTTCCTGACCAGCCACCGCAGGGTCAGGAAGTTATGCGCGGAGCCATACTTTTGAGGAATTCCAGGTCCCTACCGCTCACCGCGCAGGAAGCGCTCAACGTCCCGGACCAAGTCTTCCGGGTCCAGAATGGAGCTGTCCGCCACGCTCTCGTCGTATTGGCCCTCCAGCTTTGCGACATAGGAGCCGATCTGGTCATCGGCCTGCACCGCCTTGGCGACCTCATCGTCGAACTTGCTGGCGGCGCCACGCAGTTCGTCCAAGTCCATGGTCAGGCGCAGGAGACGGGTCAAAGTCTGGAGGAGGGAATAAGCGACGCGAAAGTTGGGTGCGGCCTGCAGGTAGTGGGGGGTGTGTCCCCAGATAGACGAATAGCCCAGTCCCTGCTTGACGCAGGCGTCCATAACCGATGAACTGATACCCGTGGGCCCCTGGTAGTTGGAGGAACGGATGTCGCGTCCCTCGAGAAACTCGGATAAGTCGGGGCGGGTCGCGGTCCCGCTGAGCTTGACCGGACGGGTATGGGGTACGGCATCCAGCAACGCGCCGACATGTATGACGGTCTCCACCCCCTGTTCGGCTGCCAAGCGAGCGACGCCCTGGGAGTAGGTGCGCCAGCGCAGGTTGGGCTCCACTCCCGTGAACACCATGACCCCGTCGCCGGTCTCGGGATTGTCGAAGTGGAAGAATTCGTTGGCCGGCCAGTAGATGTGCCGCTTCCCGTCTCGCGTGCGAGTGGTCGTGGGCCGGGTCTGGGTGAAGTCGTAAAACTCTTCCGGGTCGAACTCGGCGAACTTGCGCGCTTCCAGCTTCCGCTTGAGGAACTTCACCGCGCTGGTGGCGCCCTCGGCGGCGTCAGCCCAGCCGCTGAAGGCAATCAGGAGTGTACTCAGCTTTCGCTCTGGCTTGTGGTCAACAGAGAGATAGTCCATGGTGCTCCCGCGCCGATCTGACTGGTTGAATTAGTCTAACACAGCAGGTACGGCGGCGCTAAAATTCTGACAGGTGTCCGTACACCGTTCCTTGGCAAATGGTGGCCTGCCCTGGTTATGAACTTCAGGCTGCATCGAACCGGTCCAGCCGGAACAGCGACAGGTCGTGGGTGGTTTCGCCGAACATGGCCAGGTCGGCCATTATTTCGCCGATAACGCTGGCGAACTTGAAACCGTGTCCGGAGAACCCCGAGGCCAGCGATACCTGCGGATGGTCGGGGTGCAGGTCGATGATGAAATGGCCATCGGGGGAGTTGGTGAACATACAGGTCTTCAGCGAAAGCGCAGGCCCCGCGGCTGCCGGAAAGTATCGCTCGACGAAATTGCGCAGGATATCCTCATCCTCTTGGTATACGTCCCGGTCCAACTGGTCGGGGTCCACGGTCTGGTGCAGATGATGGGAACGGCCCACCTTGAAGCCCGGCACGCCGAAGACCGGGAACCCGTAGAATCGCCCCTCCTCGACATAGATGCCAAAGACGGGAAAGGTGTCGGCGCGAAAGAACTCCGGCCTTTCCGGCTGGAACCAGCCCAGCACCTGCCGCTCGGCTACGGCATACCTGGCCAGCGCCGGGGCGACCTTGGCGGCCCAGGGGCCGGCGGTCACCACCAGCCGTCCCGCCCGGTAGCTGCCACGGTTGGTGTGGACAACGACGCCCTCGCCCGACGGTCCCCAGTCCAGAACGCGCTCGCGCCCGTGCACCTCGGCGCCCGCCTCCAGCGCGGCGTTGACGTGGTTGACGATGCACCGCTCCGGCAACAGAAACCCCCCGTCGGCCTGGTACACGGCCGCTATGTCGTGGTCCAGTTGATAACCGGGGAACCGCCGGTTGGTCTCAGCGCCTGTCAGCACCTCGTAGGGAATGTGATGCTCTTCGCAAGCGGCCACCGCGCCCTGGAAGTATTCGTCCTCGGCATATCCAGCCCGAATGGAACCGGTGGTCACCAGCAGCCGTTCCCGGGAGGCGTTTTCCATCTGGTGCCAGAGTTCGTAGGCGCGACGCACCAGCGGCACGTAGGAGGGATGCTCCTGCAGGGTGTAGCGGATCATCCGGGAATACCCGTGGGAGGATCCCATTTCGTGGGGCACGTCAAATTGCTCCAGCCCCAGGGCTCGCCAGCCCCGCCGCGCCAAGTGGTACAGCGCGGCGCTGCCCATGCCGCCCACGCCGATGACTATAGCATCATATTCGTTCATCATTCCGTTCCGCCTCAATGAGATCCGTTTTACCAGACTTCAACGGTCATTCATTTCACAAAGTTCCCTCTCCCTTGAGCGAGGGAGAGGGACAGTGTGGGGGCTGATCCCCGGTTGCCTACCGACTCATCAGGGTGGCTCAGCGCCGCGGTATGGGTGTGCCCTCCGTGGTCATCCGCAGGGAGTAGACCGATGTTCGGGCGGTGAACAGCATGGTCCGGAAGTCGTCGCCTCCCCAAGCGCAGTTGGCGGGAATCTCCGGCAGCCGGATGACGCCCAACTGGTTGCCCGCTGCGTCGAATACCCAGCAACCGCTTGGGCCAGTGCAATACACCCGGCCCGCTGCGTCCACCTTCATCCCGTCGGGCACGCCATCCTCCTCAGAATACATCGTGGCAAAGACTCGGTTGTTGGACAGCGAGCCGTCCGCGGCCACGTCGAAGGCGCGGATGAACTGATGCTCGCAGACCTCTCCCCGCTCCTTTTCTCCGATGCAGGCTTCGTCCTGCCGCGTGATGGCCACGTATAACACACTCTCATCGGGAGAGAAAGCGATGCCGTTGGGGTATTCGGTGTCGCGTGTGGCGATGGTGTGGGCCCCGATCAGGGATACGCGGTGCACGCCGCTGAAATCCAGCTCCCGCTCCTCCGCAGTGAGCCGCCCGCTGGGGTCGGTAAAGTACAGCGAGCCGTCGGACCGCCCGACCACATCGTTGGGGCGGTTAATGCGCTTCCCGTCCACATGGGTAGCGATGGCGGTGTAGGCTCCGTCGGAGTTACGCCTCGCAAGCTGTCGGTTGTCCCCCTCGCACAGTATCAGGTTGCCGGCCGTGTCAAAGGTCAGTCCATTTGAGCCACCGCTGTTGTCGCGGTACACCTCTGTTCCGCCGTCAGGCGTCATCCTGTGCACCAGCGAGGCTCGGATGTCCACGAACAGCCAGTACCCATCGGGATGCCACAGCGGCCCCTCGGTGAACCCGAATCCGGTGGCTAGCTGCTGCGCTTCCGCGCTCGATTCCACAACGCCAGGTAGCAAGTCGGCCATGACAACCTCCTGTCAAATTGAATTATGCCGAATTCAGATACACCAGGGCCTCTGTCAGACAACGGGATGTCAGACCACGAGGAAGTCACAGGTGTGCCAGGTACTGCTCCTCGAAGTCCATCCCCGCCAGGTCGCTGAATGCCCGCATGAGGCGGCTGGTGACCGGACCGGGTGAACTCCCTTCGCCGATGACCGTGCCGTTGACGGCGGAAACGGGGCAGATGCACAGGCTGGTGGATGTGAGAAAGGCCTCGTCGGCGGTGTAGGTGTCGAAGAGGTCCAGGTCGCATTCTGAGGTTTCCATCCCCAGCCCGCCGGCAAGATCCAGCACGATGCGGCGGGTGATGCCCTCCAGCACGTACTGGCCCTTGGGAGTTGCCACCGTGCCGTCCTTGACCAGGAAGATGTTCGATCCGCGCCCCTCGGTCAGGTTGCCCGCCTCGTCCAGCAGCACCGCCCATGACCCGGGGTCGGTGCCCTGCGCTTCGAGATCTCCCAGCACCAGGTTCAGGTAGTTGTGCGTCTTGGCTCGCGGGCTCATGAACCGGGGCGGCACACGGGGAACCGACGGGGTTGTGACCCGCGCTCCGTCGCGGTAGAGCGGCGCTCTCGACACGAAGGGGATGGCGTGGGTCTCGATGAGGACCGTGGGCGTCTCGTCGCCCTGACCACCCTCCACGCCGCGTGTAACGCGCTGCATCACCCACATGTCCTGGCCAGCAGGCAGCAACGGGTAGTTGTGCTCAACCACGCGACGCGACCACTGTTCCATTTCGCCCATGCCGATGCCGGGATCGATGCGGACATAGCGCAGCGAGTCGTAAAGTCTCTTGACGTGTTCGGTGAGCTTGAAGGGAACCCCGTTGAAGGTTCGGGCGGCGTCGAACACCGCGTCTCCGTATATGAAGCCGCGATCCCGTATCGGAATCCCGGCCCGGGATTCGGGAACCAATTCGCCGTTGAGGAAAACGATGGGCTCGGTCTGAGACATGCTGCCTCCGCGATGGAGTAAATGGCGGTGAATAACTCATTGCCGACAAAGGCTTTATGCGGCCAAATGATACCAGCAAGGCAATTTCCCCGCTACCGTCAAGGAGCCGTCGCAAAGAGAATGGCCGGAGGCAGTGCCTCCGGCCATCATCGAGTCTACACCGGGGATTGGGCTAGTTGACGGCTGCTATGGCGGTTATCGGGACTTCGATGCTGTCCATCTCTTCCGCATCGCTGGGGAAGGATACTTCACCGCCCAACTGGTCTACGCCATATCCGGTGGCCGAGAGACTCATGCGATCGTCGCCTGCGGGCAGCAGCACCACGTCTCCGGCAACCGCAATCGTCACCACACGCCATTCCCAAGTTTCGCCGGGGTCGAGAATTCCGTCGACGTTGGCGTCGCCGCCGACAAATTCCTTGGAATTGATGTCATATTCCTTTCCGATGGGCTCCACGTTTACCTTCACATCGGACAGCGGGGAGTCGCCATCATTGGTCTCGGTTACCGTCAGGGTCTGCACAATGAGGCGCACCACCACGGTGTCGTCCTCGTCTGCGGACACGTCGAGCGCAGTGCTCGGCGACAGTATGAAGACCGTAGTGGTAGCGATCTCCCGGGAAGGTTCAGTGCTGTTGTCAGAAGCAGTGCCTATGGCAACGGCCTCATACGAAGTGTCCGCGCTGAGATTTACAGTGGAGCAGATGATTGATATTGCTTCATCGGCGGCTAAGTCTCCCACTGCATCAAGTGGAGTGTCGCAGCTCTGCAATTCCAGGCCGGCCTCGTTATTGGGGTCGGGATCAATCACCGACAGGCTGGTAAGTGGAGAAGCTCCGTTTGTGATTATCAGGGTGAGCTGAGCGGTCTCGCCGCTGCGAATCGTCTGTTCCCCTGGCGTGATTTCAATTGACAGACCGGGGGAAATGGCCTCAACCGCGGTGGAGGCTGTGGCTTGCAGAACAGTCGCGGTTCCCGGCACTGTGCCTTCTATCGTCGCAGTGATGGTGTTCAAACCTCGGAACATTGGCTCTGAACAAGTAAACGGGTCAACCTCTATGCTCGCAGCTACTGTTCCAAATTCGCGATAGCAGTCCAGAGAAGATCTAACAATCTCGCCTTCGCCGGGACCTTCTATTTTGACGGTTACGGTCACGTTATCCAAGTCCGTGGCGGTTGGAGTGCTGACGGTGATGTTAAACACGCCATTCTCTTCGAGACGGACTATTGGGGACTGTTCGTTGATGGTAATGCCGACTTCCACCAAGCCAAAGAAGACATTGGAGGTATCGTCATCGCTGACCACAACTGCCAGCGGCTCGCCGGCCGTCGACTGGGCAGTCCCGCTGGCGGTCACCTGTGCCCGGTGAACAAAAGAAACATCGGTTGTTGATCCGCACAGGTAGGCCACCGTTGATGCATTGACAGGCAGGGGTTCGAAGGCGTCTGAGGCCCTGTCGCAGTCCGCGACCCGCACTTCACCGGCTTGGACGTCTTCGAGAGAGTCGACGGTGATGCCGGATAGCTCAAAGCCACCGGTATTGTTGATTACCACCGAGAAAACTGCTTCCTGGCCTTGGTGAACCGTCTGAGAGTCCGGACGCGCCTGATCCTGAATCATGCTGGGCGACAGGATGATTTCAACGGAAGGTAGCGCCATCCAAACTCTGCTGGAAGCCAACGCTGAAACTCCAGTGAGCCGCTCACCTGATGAACTGTAGGAGCTTCCACCGGAGTAGGTGGCGCTGACAGTCAGAGCGATTCTATCGTATTGAATGTTATCCAGGTCAGTTTGTACCGCGTCGTTCTGGTCGACTATATAACTGACATTGCCAGCCGTGTTGTCGCGCCCAGTCGAGAACAAGTTGCCGGGGCTGATAATCCAATCGTCTCCCGTATCGGCGTTGGTGACCGCTACTTCTTGCTCCTCGCCGCTGGGAAGAGTGAAGGTAACCGTTCCGCCACCGAAATTACAGGCGACTTCGCCCTCGTCCGGCTCAGGGATAGAGAGCTTGACCCCGTATAAGATCTCGCCGCCATGGCGCACCAAGGCAACGTCCTGACCAGCACCGTTGGTCGTTTGGATGATGATACCCACGCCGGGGTCGCAGCTTTCCGTCTCCTGACCGGAGGCGAAAGGGCTGCTAGCCGCAAATATCGCCAGCCCCACACCAATCACAGCGAGCAGGACAAAAATTGGGATAACGTTGCGTTGAATCAAGCTCATCTATATAGGCTCCCAAAAAGATGCTGTCATCTCAGATCCGGCACGCTCACAACCGGTCAAGACACACAACTCAAAGTCCGCGAGTCCAACCTCATCTGGGCAGTTGCAGCGCGGCGCCCTACAGTGCCCCAAATTTCCCGAATCATCATACAGAAAATGAGCGTGGTAATTCAACCGGTTTGGATACAGGCTGACACACCAATTCCGGCTTTCCTTCCCTCTGGGGAAATATGCTGGGGAAATATAGCCGGGATTAGTCAATCACAGCAGTAGCCTGCGGTCAAGCCCCGTCTCTGGCCTATTGGCGGACAAGCACAACGGCCGGAGGGGAGGGACCTCAAGGCCGTTGATGGAGTAAATTCAAGCTGGCGAAGCCTTTGGTATGGTTACACCACACCCCAAACGCGCGACTACAATTGGCTAGGTGCACATTTATATTGCCGGGACTGTCCCGCCAAATCAATGCAGCTACCTGGAACTGCCAGCTGTACCGAGCCAAGAGGTTAAAAAGAACCAGGACTTTTAGGACCGGGACTTTTAGGAAAGAACCTTGGCCAGTTCTTCAGCCTCTACCTTGCTCAAGATCCGGAAAACCGACAGGCTCGGGTCCTCTTTGGCCACGCCCTTGGCAGCTGGTCGGCCGTTCTTCATGGTCACCAGTTCAATCTGGTCCATTTCCACCTTTCTGCGCAATTTCGTGCAGTAAGCGGTTAGAACTGGCATGGTGCTCTCGGTCTCTTCGGCTTTCTTGGCGCGGGACTTTCGGGGAGGCATAGCTTCACCTCGCATTTGGCGCTGGGGCAAAATGGCTTCCTTAAGCCGCAACGTCTAAATATTGTAGGAAGAAGACAGTTTGCTGTCAATATAAGGTAGGCGCGAATTCAGGGCAATCGCATTTGAATTCGTTCGCTAACATCTGTCTTTCAAATTACGTTCCCCGGTCGACGGCGCGCAGTAGCATTTGGTTCGCCTGCAACCACAGGTGGCATAGCTGTCAGCCCCTCCAGTTCCCAGTCCGCCCCGCTGACGCTGGCCCCCTTGCCACATCTCGAATGACCCAGTAACATAGACTGAATGCAATTAGAATATATGTTCGCTAACAATTCAAGCCAAACCGCCCTCTCAGGAACGCCTGATTGGGCCAAGTAACCGGAAATGACTGGAAATGACCGGAAATGACCGGGAAAATGAAAAATACCCGGCCCTCACAATCGAACCCATCGTCGCCAACAAAGGTTTGTTTGGAATGACGCCAGTTGCTGAATTCAAATGCGATTGTTCTGGGCGCGAATTCAGGGAGAATGCAAAATCCTTGAAAATCCGTACACGGTGAGCCGTCGAATCACCAACGGATTGCCTCAACCAGTCATGTTTCAAGCTCAGGACCAGCTTTCCGACCGCTAGAATGACTTTGCCATCCTCCCGTCAACCCAGGGTGTTCAGAGCAAAAATTCGCAGTCCATTGTGGCTGGTCCGCCCGGCCTTGTTCGCTGTCCCCCGTGATAGAATATCGTCGAACTTGGCATCAGACATTGAAACCTGCAGAGAGCGATGGGACAACTCTTCATAGTCCGGCACGGCGAGACTGTCTGGAACCGGGAGGGCCGGATCCAAGGGCACACGGACGTCGGCCTTTCCGATAGGGGCATTGAGCAGGCCGCACAGCTGGCTCGGCGCTTGGGGGCCGTCCGGTTTGACGCCGCCTACGCCAGTGACCTCTGCCGAGCCTCCGAAACGGCCGCGGTCATTCTCCAGGGCCGTGAAGTTCCGCTCTATCCCACTCCTCGATTGCGGGAATACCACAAGGGCGCATTCGAGGGTCTGACCGATGCGGAACTCCGGTCCCGCTTTCCCTTCGAGTATCCCAGCTACATCGCCAAGGACCTGGACTATGCACCGGATGGCGGCGAGTCCACCCGGGATGTGAGCGCCCGAATGACCGGCGTCATCAGCGAGATAAAGGAGAGGCACCTGGGAGACTCGGTGCTGGTGGTGGGCCACGGCGGTTCCCTGCGCGCCGCAATGATGGCCCTGCTGGGTATGCCGCTGGACGCCAACTGGCGGTTCGTCTTCGGCAACTGCACCCTCACCATCGTGGACACCTACCACGACAACGCAGTCCTGAGGCTTTTCAACGACGCCTCACACCTGTGCTGAATCTGGAATGCCGATTGGGAAAATGCAAAGTGGACACCTTACTGCCGTTCCCGCCCGTTCTCTTATCGGTAGAAGAGTAAAAGCGAGAAGAGTAAAAGCGCACGGCGATGCGCCCCTGCGCTGCCAAACCAACAGAAACGGAGGAGTAACTCTTGACCGGCCATAGCCACGAATCGGACGCTTCCCCGTCGGCCATCCGCTCGGTTATGGCGCGGGCCCCGGGCGTCTGCGGCGTGCTGGCCCAAGGCGCCATCGGCGAGATGCACTTCTCGGTAACCTGCCCCGTTGATTTCTACTCCCGCGTCCGGGTGCAGTTGACTGCCGACGGACCAGGCGTGTCCGCCACGGAGGGCTGCGACAAGACAGTCGCGGCGGTGCGTCGGACGCTGGTGCACCTCCGGCAGGCCAGGGTGCGGGCCAAGGTCTTCGTCAGCAGCCCCATTCCCCGGGGCCGGGGCCTGGGGAGCAGCAGCGCCGACCTGTCCGCCGCCATAGCCGCCACCGCCGTGGCCCTCGGCGAGGAACTCAGCCCCGAGGCCATCGCCCAGATTGCCCTCTCCATCGAACCCACCGGCGGCGTGATGATGCCGGGGCTGGCCCTGTTCGACCATCGCGCCGGACTGGTGCGGGAAAGCCTCGGCCCGCCGCCGCCCATGGAAATTGTGGCATTGGACTTTGGCGGCTCTTCCCGCTCCGGGCTCTTCAACCTGTCAGACCGGCCACAGCGATGGCAGGGAGTCAACGAAGAGACCGGCGAGGCTCTCAACCTGATCCGGCGCGGAGTTGCCGAGAGAAGCCCGGCCCTGGTGGGCAAGGGCGCCACCATCGCCTCCGAGGCAAGCAGCCGTGTCACGTCCCGGCCCCGCCTGGAGGAAGTCGCCGCCTTCGCCCGCGAGGTCGGCGCAGTCGGCGTCAACGGCGGGCAGAGCGAGGGTGTTACCGGCGTGCTGCTGGACGCCACCGAGCGACGCGGCAAGTCCACCTACATCAAGGCCAAGGACGCCTTCCCGGACGCCGAAACGGTCTATCACTTCCGCATGTTGGGCGGCGGAGTGCAAATCGTTCCCACCGGGCAGGGTCAACCCTGAACCCTTCTGAAAATCCCTTCAGGAACCCTTCAGGAACCCGTTAAAAAACCGTTGGATATAACCCGTTAGATACAAGGAAGGCGAAGCGATGGCGGAATATAACTTGGCTGTAATTCCCGGAGACGGCGTTGGGCCGGAGGTCATCGCCGAGGGCCGCAAGGCGCTGGAGGCGCTGGAGGCGCTGGCATCCTCCGGCGGCCCCACCTTCCGGTTCACAGAATTTCCATGGGGCAGCGACTACTACCGGGAGACGGGCCGCCTGATGCCGGAGGATGGTCTGGAACTGCTGTCGAGCTTTGACGCCATTCTGTTCGGCGCCGTGGGCGACCCGAACATTCCTGACCACATCACCCTCCACGGGCTGCTCCTGCCCATGCGCCGCGGCTTCGACCAAGGAATATGCGTCCGCCCGGCCTACCTGTATCCCGGCGTGACTTCCCCTCTGGCCGGCAAGAGGGCCGGCGACATCGACATGGTCATCTTCCGGGAGAACACCGAGGGCGAATACGCCCCCGTGGGAGGACGGCTCAACGCGGGCACGCCCCACGAGACAGTCATCCAGAGCAACGTTTTCACCCGCCGTGGCACCGAGCGCATCATCCGCGCCGCCTTCGAGCATTGCGTCCGCCGCAACAGGCGCAACAAGGTGACCTCGGTCACCAAGTCCAACGCCCAGTCCTTCGGCATGGTCTTCTGGGACGAGGTATTCGAGGATGTCGCCGCCGACTACCCGCAGGTGGAGACCGAATCGCTGCTGGTGGACCGGGCCTGCATGGATTTCGTGCGCTGGCCCGAGGACTTCGACGTGGTGGTGGCCTCCAACCTGTTCGCCGACATCCTGTCGGACATCGCGGCGGTGGTTACGGGCAGCCTGGGCCTGGCCCCCAGCGCCAACATCAACCCCGACAAGGTGCATCCCTCGCTCTTTGAGCCGGTGCATGGAGCGGCCTTCGATATCATGGGCAAGGGCATCGCCAATCCCTTGGCCACCATCTCCGCTGTGGCCATGATGCTGGACCACCTGGGGGAGACCGAAGCCGCCGCCCAAGTGGACGCCGCCGTGGCCCGCTGCCTCGAGGAGCGCCGGGTAGTAACGGCCGACCTCGGCGGCACCGCCAGCACATCGCAGATGGGCGACGAAGCAGCACGCCTGGTCCGCGAGGGGTAGATAGGGGCAGCCTTACCAGCCAAACCGTCACCAACCCCGTCGCCGCCGCTCCCACATTTGGTTATCCAAGGCTTGCTTCTCGGCTACGAAACATGATCATACCATTTCGTCTGGACTGCCCTTTGAGCCTGAAGACTGCCAATATGGGGAATGCCGGTTTATACGAATTCCCCTCCTTTTCTTGAATAACATCCACAGTATCCGTTAATATCCAGAAATACTTTCCGAAGCCGACATTCTACTCCCGGCGGCAAGTGATATACACGATGATCAATGCCTCCCGAGTGGTCAGTTCGATCGCTGTGCTTCTGGTGTTTCTGTTTGCGCTGCTGACAGGGTGTGCGGGCGATTCACAACCGGATTCGTCTGAACGGGAAAGGCGCACACCCACTCCACAAACAGCGACTGAATCTGATTCTGAGCGGGAAAGGCGCACCCGCGCCCCACGAACAGCGACTGAATCTGATTCTGACCGAGACCGGTCTGAACGACCTTTCATCCTCCGCGGGGGCGAAGAGCCCACAGCCACGGCCCAGCCCACACCTGCTGCCCCCACAGCAAGTCCCACCGTATCCTTGCCCACCACCAGACCTGTGCAGCAACGAGCCGCCCCCATAACCGTGCCGCAGCCAACTACCCCCATTCCGGTCATGCTTCCGGCACCTCTGAGGGCGGACTGGGAAGCTTTGGAGACCCTCTACCACGCAACAGACGGGCCAAATTGGAAAAACAGCACAAACTGGCTCAGCAGCGCGCCGGTGGGCGAATGGTACGGCATCCAAACCGACAACACCGGCCGCGTGATTTCTATTGACCTCAGTCGCAACGGTCTTCGGGGAGACCTCCCGCCGGGGTTGTCCGCATTGGAAAGCCTTCGCTATTTGACCCTCAGCGAAAACCAGTTGCGGGGGCCAATACCGCACGAATTGGGCAGACTTGGTAGTTTGGTATCTCTTGACCTTTCTGTTAGTGGTTTGACCGGAAGAATTCCGCCTGCTTTGGGTAATCTTACCGAGCTGCGTGGACTCCTTCTTCAAGGCAACCGATTGGGTGGAACAATTCCGCCCGAACTTGGAAACCTCGGCAAATTGGGAACGCTTTGGCTCCATGAAAACCAGTTGAGCGGGTCAATTCCTCCTGAATTGGGTAATCTCTCCAGCCTGATGGATTTATTACTTTATTGGAACCAATTGAGTGGAACAATTCCCTCCGAACTTGGAAACCTCGGCAAATTGGAATTGCTTTGGCTCGATCAAAACCAGTTGAGCGGGTCAATTCCTCCTGAATTGGGTAATCTCTCCAGCCTGACGCATCTATTTCTTAGCGACAATCAATTGTCTGGGCAGATTCCTCCAGATCTTGCCAGACTATCGATGCTGGAAAACCTTAGCGTTACCAGAAACCGGCTGACGGGGACAATACCCTCTGCTTTCGAAAATCACCCAAGAACTTTCGACCTTTCCTCGTGGGACAACCAGCTGACTGGGTGCATCTCGGAACGGCTGCGCAATGTACTGAGCGGGGACTCCGAAACTGGCCTGCCAGACTGCGGGTCGCGGGCCCCGGTGGTTTCACAGGTTGCCACGAGTCCGGAGTTGACCTTGACCGCTGAATCAATTGAATTAACGAGCGACAGAGCAAACGTGACCATCTACATTAGGGTAAACAACAACGGAAACGGTGCATCTGGCTCTACTACTCTGCGCTATTACTTTTCTAACGATTCCACTATCACCCCGAGAGACACGCAGGTCGGCACGGATCGTGTGGGCACTATTCAGCCGGACAGGAATTCGCCCCAATCAATCAAGGTCACCGCTCCAGCAAGCCCTTTCACCTACTATTACGGCGCCTGCGTCGACGCCGTCGCCGGAGAGTCGGATACAAACAACAACTGCTCCACTGCCATTTCATTTGGCAAACCGGCAAGTCCCGATCTGGTCGTCCACAACCTGGAATGGGGCGGTGGCGCAGGAGACGTGTACGTTGGGCAGTCCCTTACCCTACAGGCGCAAGTCGATAATATCGGCGACGGTGCCGCAGGCTCGACCACTCTGCGCTATTACCAGTCTAATGATGCCACCATCTCTTCTCGGGATTCCCAGGTCGGCACCGACCGCGTGGGAACTGTCCAGCCCGGCAGGAATTCCCCTCAGTCCATCCAGCTTACCGCCCCGGCCAGCCCAGGAACCTATTACTACGGCGCCTGCGTCGACGCCGTCTCAGGAGAGTCCGATACCACCAACAACTGCTCGGCTGCGGCGAGGGTGTCGATTGGCGTTCAGACCAGCCCGGACTTGATCGTTCATAGTATGCAACAGTTCGGAAACTCCGGAGCCGTGTACGTTGGGCAATCCCTTACCCTACAGGCCCGAGTGGAAAACATCGGCGACGGTCAGTCCACTGCCGCCACGCTGAGGTATTACCTTTCAAATGATACCACTATCACTTCGAGAGACACCCAGGTCGGCACCGACCGCGTGGGAACTGTCCAGCCCGGCAGGAATTCCCCTCAGTCCATCCAGCTTACCGCCCCGGCCAGCCCAGGAACCTATTACTACGGCGCCTGCGTCGACGCCGTCTCAGGAGAGTCCGATACCACCAACAACTGCTCGGCTGCGGCGAGGGTGTCGATTGGCGTTCAGACCAGCCCGGACTTGATCGTTCATAGTATGCAACAGTTCGGAAACTCCGGAGCCGTGTACGTTGGGCAATCCCTTACCCTACAGGCCCAAGTGGAAAACATCGGCGACGGTCAGTCCACTGCCGCCACGCTGAGGTATTACCTTTCAAATGATACCACTATCACTTCGAGAGACACCCAGGTCGGCACCGACCGCGTGGGAACTGTCCAGCCCGGCAGGAATTCCCCTCAGTCCATCCAGCTTACCGCCCCGGCCAGCCCAGGAACCTATTACTACGGCGCCTGCGTCGACGCCGTCTCAGGAGAGTCCGATACCACCAACAACTGCTCGGCTGCGGCGAGGGTGTCGATTGGCGTTCAGACCAGCCCGGACTTGATCGTTCATAGTATGCAACAGTTCGGAAACTCCGGAGCCGTGTACGTTGGGCAATCCCTTACCCTACAGGCCCAAGTGGAAAACATCGGCGACGGTCAGTCCACTGCCGCCACGCTGAGGTATTACCTTTCAAATGATACCACTATCACTTCGAGAGACACCCAGGTCGGCACCGACCGTGTGGGAGGCGTTCAGCCAGGCAGAAATTCACCTCAGACCTTCACGCTGACCGCGCCTTCAAGCCCTGGAACTTACTACTACGGCGCCTGCGTCGATTCAGTCTCCGGGGAGTCCGATACGACAAACAACTGCTCGTCTGCCCTATGGGTGGTAATTGGCAGGCAGACCAGCCCCGACCTCGTTGTGCGGAATATGGATAGAAGCGGTAGTGGCTCTGTATTGGTGGGACAGCGGTTCAACCTGCAGGCCCAGGTGGAAAACATAGGCGACGGTCAGTCCACCACTACCACACTGCGCTTTTACCGGTCGAGTGACGCCAGCATCAACACCAGGGATGTCCCAGAACGAACGGCCCGTGTTGGGACTGTTCAGCCGGGCAGAAATTCACATCAGTCCACTCCGGTCACTGCCCCCTCAAGCCCCGGGACCTACTATTACGGCGCCTGTGTCGATGCGGTTGCCGGAGAGTCCGATACGACAAACAACTGCTCGTCTGCCCTATGGGTGGTAATTGGCAGACAGACCAGCCCTGACCTCGTTGTGCGGAATATGGATAGAAGCGGTAGTGGCTCTGTATTGGTGGGACAGCGGTTCAACCTGCAGGCCCAGGTGGAAAACATAGGCGACGGTCAGTCCACCACTACCACGCTGCGCTTTTACCGGTCGAGTGACGCCAGCATCAACACCAGGGATGTCCCAGAACGAACGGCCCGCGTTGGGGCTGTTCAGCCGGGCAGAAATTCGCCTCAGTCCACTCCGGTCACTGCCCCCTCAAGCCCCGGGACCTACTATTACGGCGCCTGTGTCGATGCGGTTGCCGGAGAGTCCGATACGACAAACAACTGCTCCCGTTCGCTGCCGGTGGAGGTGGTGGAGCCACGCAAAGTTGATCTGCTTGTTTCATCATTTAGGGTAGAGGACACCAATCCCTTCGTCGGCGATCGCATCGTCCTGAAGGCCAGAATCCGGAACGACGGGAACAGCACCTCCTCGCCGTCCCGCTTGGACTTCTATCAGTCGACGAATCGAGAGTTCACCTCCGGAGGCAGAAGGCTCGTCGATTTTGAGGTGCCGAATATAGAGGAACAGCTTCATCGGGATTTCGACCACCAACTGAGGGCTCCGTCTACCGCAGGCACCTATTACTATGGCGTCTGTGTCAGGCAGACAGCCAATGAATTGGATACGGAAAACAACTGCTCAGGACCCATCCGTGTTGTGGTGGTTGAACCGGCCAAGCCCGACCTGATCATCAGGCAATTTAAGACCAACGAAAAGAGCGCAGAGCCCGGCGCCCAAATCACATTCACCGTTAACGTGCGCAACCAAGGCAATGCTCGCTCCCCAGCCACTGAATTTATAATCTACATGTCCCGGTCGTCTTCCTCCAGGGAATATAGCCAATATGCTGTCGATGTTCCCCCTATCGGGGCCTCACCTGATGAGCTGGAATTTGTTGTAATAAGACCCGGGCCAAACCTCAAAGGAAGGCTCTATTTTCAAGCCTGCTTGGATGCCGTCCCGGGTGAATCGAACACCGGCAATAACTGCTCAACTACTGACTATATAGTGGTCCAGGAAACCGACAAACCCGACTTGGTAACCGGCATTCGCTTTGTGGGAGATGACGGGGTTCTCTATTCAGGCGCGGAATATAAGGTGCGCGTGGGAGTGAGGAACTACGGCAATGCTACTTCGGCGTCAACAACCCTGCACTTCTATCGCTCCAACGACAGGTCCATCTCGCAGGACGATGTGTCACTTGGTTCGGCTACCCTCGAGCGACTTGGTCCTGGAGAAAGTGCCGAGAAGGAGATCACTAAGACCGCCCCACGGACATCGAATACTTCCCATTATTACTACGGGTGTGTCGATGAAGGGGCTGGCAGCCCCGGCGGTCGTTGTTCGGCACTCTTTGAAGGGGAAATAGTGGATCCAGTTTACTTTTTTGACAAAGAATGTACTTATTCCAACGATTTCATTGTAGATAACTTCTCTTTTAGTGCTGAAGTGAGAGCTCGTACGGCCGTACGAGAAGTTAGAGTCACGGGGGTTTTCGTAATCTTCTTCAGTGGATTGGAAATTAGTCGCATATCCGTGGACGAGGGATTTGGTGGTTTACGGGCGAACCAAACTAAAGAAATCACCATCAATCGACGAATAGCAAATCCTGCCCACATCTTCTCGACGGCAGAGTGCAGATTCAGCCTGGAATGGAGCTATTAGAGCGAAGTTTCACATTACTGGTCTTGCCCTGTTTTCTGTACCAGTCTAAGCACGGGTCTTGCGGTCAACCCACCGTTGCTGCCAATGCAGCAAACTTCATGGGGGACAGCTTCCCCGGTGCGCTGTGGGGTCTTTCCCCGTAATACCTGTTTCCCCGTAATACCAGGAAGTCTCATCGAGCGCTGCATCAAACTTCTCGGCGGTCAACTCGCCGTGATAACCGGACAGCACTTGCTCTTTAGTTACCCCGGTAGACCCGTCAATAACGCACCAATGAACAGACCGACATTCCTTTGTTTCGAATGATGGCCACACTTCGAGGACCCTCGTCTGTGAACTCTTGCCACCAGGGTTGTTCCCCAGTTCGTTGCGGTTCGTTGCGAGGGCATATTTTGAGCGCCTCCCGAAAGCGCCACCACCCTACATCCCCAGTACCACCGACGCGATGCGCTTTTCCAATGCCTGACCTATCTGCATCGTCAGGTCGGGACGCTCGTGATCGCCTATTGTTCCCACGAAGGCCACCCCAAGCAGCCGGCCCAAGCGGAAGTCCACCACGGTGGAAGAAATCAGGCCGGTGGGCCCGCCCTGCAGCACCCTGAGCGCCACCGACTCGTCAAAGAAACCGCTGGTTTCGAGCCGGGTGGCCGACACCAGTTGGTGGCCCTGACCCACGCTGTCGCCCACATGGTCCTCGAAGTCTTTGAGGAAGATTTCATGCATCCAGCTGCTGACCAACTCAGGGCTGTCGAACAGGTGGACCACCGAGGCGGCCATGAAGTCGACACCGTCGGTCATTGCCATGTCCGCCGTGGGGCCAAGCTCGCGCATATTGCCGGTCACCCGGCCCGCCTCGCGGAAGCGCTGGGCTGTGCTGCCAGCAAACCCGTTGCTGGCCAGCCGCTCATTGTCCAATTCTCCTTCCCGGACAACCTGATGCCCTTGGAAATCGCCGGGAAACCCGCTCTTCTCCAACACCATGTCTGGCAGGGTGTCTTCGGTGACGCGATAGGTGGCTCTAGTCAAAGCAGTGGTCGCCAAACCGGGCCTCCGGGAAAGTGAAATTTTATTGATAGTGCAATCGGGCACACATTCTTGGGCTCACGGGAATGAGACGGGGAGCGGCAGTGCCGGCTGAGCCGGCACCACCGCTCCTGAATCTGGATTGCCCGTTTAGCCGCAGACCAAGGGATAGATATGCAGCGAGCGGGTGGGCTCCACCGGCAGCATGCTCTTACTCCACGACTGGCCGTTGTCGCTGCTGCTGTAGACCTCCCCGGAGTAGGCGGCGCAACTGATGCGAGAGGGAGCTCCGGCATCAATCGCAATCTGCATCATCCGGCCGGGCGGAACATCGCCCAAGTCGATGCGTTCCCAGGTCTCGCCAACGTCGCGGCTGCGGAAGAGCGCTCCCTCGGGCACCGTGTCCGGCGGAGCAGCCCCGCCGCCGGCTCCCGATGCCAAGTAGATGGTGTTGGGATCATCGGGCGCCACCGCCAAGTCGCGGCAGTAGGAGCCGCCGGGGAACATGTCATTCACCTGCACATGCTCCCACCGGTTGCCCTTCTGCCTTCCGCGGAACATGGCTATCTGGGTGGCAATCTGCACGGTGTCATGGTCGGCCGCGCTCACCTGGACCTGGTGAAGGTCGAGGGTGTTGTTGCGGAGATATGGTCCATCCATCAGTTGGGTCCACGTCTCACCGCCGTCCCGGCTGGCCAACAGTCCGCCGACCTCGATGGCTGCGTACATATTGTTGGGGTCGACCGGATCAATGGCTATGCCTATGACCCGCTTGCCCAAGGGAGGCATGTAGGTGGTGATGTGCGGGTAGATCACGTTGCTGGTGTCCATCTCCTGCCATGTATCCCCGCCGTCTCTCGACCGGGCGATGGCGCATGGCTCGTAACCGGCGAAAATCGTGTCTGCGTCGGTGGGATGGATCGCCAGCGACCAGACTTCACGACCCTCGGCAGGATCGGGCCGCCTCTCCCAACTGCTGCCGCGGTCAGAACTGCGGTAGACGCCGTCCTGCGTTCCGGCGAAAACCACGGCTGGGCTGTCCGGCTTGATCAAGAGCGCGCGGACCTGTGGGTTTCCCGGCAGCCCGGCGGATATGTCCTGCCAAGCGTCCTCGCCGTCGGCCTGGCGGAAGATGCCACCGTCGCCGATGTAGTCACCTTCGCCCGCCAGCCCAACGTAGGTGTAGGTGCGATGATTGGTTGCAACCATTGTCAACTCCTGTTCGGATCGATTGCCACTTGGATTTTTCTTCCTAAACCTTCCTATTGTCAAGGGGCTGGTTGTCAAGGAACGAACGACAAGGGGCTGCGCCATCGCACCGCGTCGCCGTGATAAAATGCGAACAAAAGGGAATTGATACTGGCTGGACCCGCAAATACATCCAACGGAACAGGACGGAACAGGACGGAACAGGGCCGATTTCTCGTTGCCGACGCTTGGAATCTGCAAGAGGACGCCAATGGGATGCTTTCGCATGGTCGACTCCGCAACGCGGCGGAAACGGCGTGGTGCGCCACCAAGCGGGCCACCGACGCGCTGGTTCTGGAGCGCATCGGACGAGAGCCTCAAAATGAGAGGGACACTTCCCTCGAGGTTGCGTATATCGGGCAGGAAAGCCCGTCCCTGGATGCTTTTCGTTCCAGCTTCGTCAGTCAAATGCATGACCTCCACGGCTATTGCTACATCGATGGCCACTGTGAGCCGGAAGGCCACCACGCGGAGATGATCGGCAACAGCAACAGCCACATCCGTGAGGCCGAGCGGCTGGCGGGCTAGGCATCGCATAACCACCGTGCGCTCGAATGCGGCCCTGCTGGTGGCGCGACGCCCCGCTCTGCGCTAGTATTTGTCGCAACTACCCGCAACTACCCGCAACTACCCGCAACTACCCCCGGAGGGCTACTCATCCATGAATAACAAGGTCTACGCCACCATGGACGAAGCGGTGGCCGATATTCCCGACGGTTCCACGCTGATGTGCCCAGGCTTCTCCGGCGTTGGTGTTCCCCGCAACCTGCTGGCGGCAGTCAACCGGCAGGGCGCCAAGGGGCTGACCTGTATCTCCAACAACGCTGGCACCACCGACGAGCTGGCAGACGTCGGCACCCTGGTGGAAGCAGGGCAGGTCAAGAAGGTGATCTGCGCCTTCACCGCATCCACGCATCCCTCGGTCGTCACTCCCTTCGTCCGAATGTACAACGAGGGGCTGGTGGATGCTGAACTGGTGCCTCAGGGCACGCTGGCCGAACGCATCCGCATCGCCGCCTTCGGCATCGGCGGGTTTTACACGCCGACCTCGGTTGGCACCGAACTGGCCGAAGGCAAGGAACACCGCGAGATAAACGGGCGCACCTACGTGCTGGAACACCCGCTGCCCGCCGACTACGCACTCATCCGCGCCTGGAAGGCTGACAAGTTCGGCAATCTGCAATTCCGCCTTTCCCAGCGCAACTTCAACCCCATCATGGCCATGGCCGCCAGCATCACCATCGTCGAGGTCGAGAACGACGTGGTGGAAATCGGCGAACTTGACCCCGACCAGGTCCACGTCTCCGGCATCTACGTCAACCGCATCGTCAAGATTCCCGAAGACGGCATCTGGTCAGGCGCCAAGCCGGGGCTGTAACCAGTTCCCTCTCCCATCGGAAAAGGGTTGGGGCGAGGCCCTCCCCCAAGGCGATGGAGCGGCAATGGAGCCTAAGGAGTATCGAAAATGACCGACAAGGCAAAGCTGACCCGCCAAGCTATGTGCGACCGGCTGGCGATGGAGTTCCAGGATGGCTGGATTGTGAACTTGGGCGTGGGTATGCCCACCCTGTGCTCCAACTACGTTGACCCGACCAAGTCATTCATCAATCAGTCCGAGAACGGCGTCATCGGCTATGGGCCGCTGGCCGTCGAGGGACAGGAAGACCGCCATCTGGTGAATGCCGGTGGGCAGCACGTGACGGCCCAGCCGGGCATGGCTATCGTTCACCACGCCGATTCCTTCGGAATCATCCGCGGCGGCATGATTGACGTCACCGTGATGGGCGCCTACGAGGTTTCCGAAAACGGCGACTTCGCCAACTGGCGCATTCCCACCCGCAAGGGCGGCGGCATCGGCGGCGCCATGGACCTCGCGGCCTGCGCCCAGCGCGTCTTCATCGCCATGGAGCACACCACCCGCGAGGGAGAACCGCGCCTGCTCAAGAGTTGCAAGCTCCCCATCACCGCCCCCGGCGTCGTCAAGATGCTGGTCACCGATCTGGGCCTGTTCGGCATCACCCCCGACGGCTTCGAGCTGCTGGAGCACGCCCCCAGCTGGAACCCCGAGGAAATCCAGGAGCAAACCGAGGCCAAGATCAAGATCTCGCCGAACCTGAAGGAGTTCCGCTTCCGGGCCTGAACCGGGCATATTGAAATGCGGCAGCCGATTTCAATATGCGGGTAGTGTGGCGAGTTGGCGGCACTACCCGCATAGTACTTATAGAGGTTGAACGTAATGTATGCCTCATTCAGCATCGAAAACTTCCGTTGCTTCGAAGACTTGACTGTCGCACCACTGGCTCGCGTCAACTTGATTGCAGGCCAAAACAACGTTGGCAAAACAGCCTTGTTGGAATCCTACCGCTCCAAGAGAGGCACTTCAGGTTTCCCAGTGGCGCGATTCCGTAGACTACGGCCAGGGTAGGCTTTTCGCCGACCTGTTCCTTGGCTACCAAACTGGTTTAGCCATCGGATTGAAGGCTAAAGACAGCAGAAGCCGGGGATATAGAACGCTCAATATCACTCATCAATATCGCTCTGAACAGCCCATTCTCGACTGGACCAGGGTGGCTGAAACTGAACTTGAAGACGATGCGACTTCCAGTTTCGATTTGGATAATGAGTTGGCATTTGAGTATACAGATGACACCGGCATTAAGTCTTCCACGAAGGTATGGCTGGACATAGATTCGGCATCTGGCCGGTTGCGCCCGGTTCTGAGGGACAGCAGGAAAACGGCTGCAAGAGCTGATTATCCATGCGTATTTCAACATTCCAATAGCAGATACAATGCCCGCAGGCTCGCCAGCCTTTTCGGCACTGCGCAGCTTGCGGGATACGTTTCGTCTATCGAGAAAATAATTCGACTGCTTGAACCAGCACTCGAGCGAATTGAAACCATTACCGACAGCCGTGGCATCCCGGGGATTTACGAGCGCATAGGCCTTGGACTGCCTCGTCCTATATCGGCGCAGGGAGACGGAACCAAGCGGTTACTGGCTATGGCATTGTCTTTCTTGCGCTTGCGGAACGGCGTAATGCTTATTGACGAGATAGAGAATGGCCTGCATCACAGCGCGCTGGTGGACGTCTGGAAGAACCTCGACTGGCTGTCCCGCGAGTTCAACGTGCAGGTTTTCGCCACCACTCACAGCTACGAGTGCATCAGGGCGGCCAATGACGCTTTTTCGGAGCTAGAATCCAACGACCTGCACTTTCACCGTCTGAACCGAAAGGGAGATCAGGTGAAGGCTGTGACATATACCAAGGCCATGCTGGATACAAATGTCGAATACTTTTGGGAGTTGCGCTAATGGCGGCGCAGCGCGAACATCAGCAGACCCTCAGAATTGAACAGCCTATTTTATTACTGGTTGAGGGCGCGGATGACGACCATTTTTTCCGGCGAATCATAGTGCGGCGTGAGCAAGAAGGGATCCAAGTCGTCCAATACAACGGCAAGGACAACTTGGGAAATTTCTTGTCAAATGTCTTAGTTCCCAGATTAAGGTCTTCCGATGTGGCCAAGGCTATTGGCGTAACTAGGGATGCCGATGACGATTTCGCTGGCGCTTTTCAGAGCATTGGCGGCTCACTGCGAATAGCTGGTTTGCCGGTTCCGCTAGAGCCGCTGGTTTTGGCTGAAGGAGCCTTTGAGGACACTACTATCCAAGTAGCAGCATTTGTTATGCCCGACAACAGTTCTCCGGGCGACCTCGAAACCTTGTGCCTCGATGCAGTTAGCCAATTCCAAGCAATGCCTTGCGTTGAGAGTTACTTCGACTGCCTGCAGTCAATTGGCCACGTCCCCGGACAGGAAAGCAAAGCCCGCCTGCGCGCCTTCTTGTCAGCGAACCCGGATAACCCCAATCTGCTTATCGGGCAAGCAATCGCGGCGGGCGTAATCCCGTGGAACAGCCCTGCTTTTGACGGCATCCACCAACTCTTGAATATGCTGGATGCTGCAAATTAACGGCGCAGCGGCTTCGGCTAGAAATAAGCCGTGCCCCCGTTCACGTGCAGCGTCTGGCCCGTGATGAAGCCACAGTCGTCGGTGGCCAGGAAGACGACGGCTCCGGCGATATCGTCGACGTGGCCCAGGCGGGCAAGGGGAATGTCCGACGTATCCACCATGTTCTGGCCGGGATACCAAGCCAGGTCGCGGCTGGTGTCGATGCGGCCCGGCGAGACCACGTTGACCCGGATGTTGTGCGGCGCGAACTCTGACGCCAAGCCGCGCGCCAACCCCACGACGCCCATCTTGGCGGCCGATACGTGGGAGCGTTCCGCCGAACCGTTCCAAGCCCCGTCGCCGGTCAGGAACACGATGCGCCCAAAGCCGTTGGCCTGCATTGCCAGGATAGCGTTGCGGGCGCAGTAGAATGCTCCATCCAGCACCACGCCGCGCACCCGCTCCCAGTCGTCCAGCGTCAGCTCGGTGAAAGGCTTGTGTGGCCGTATTGCCGCGTTGCTGACGAGCACGTCCACTTGCCCGAAACGCTCGGCGGCCGTGGCGAACATCGCGTCCACCTGCTCCCGGTCGGCCACGTCGGCCAGCGCCGCCAGAGCCCCAACGCCAAGGGCTCGCACCTCTTCGGCCACCGATTCGGCCTCCTCCCGGTTGGAGCGGGCGTTGACCACCACGTTGGCCCCCTCGCCAGCCAGCTTGAGGGCGATTGCCCGCCCGATGTTCCGCCCGGCCCCCGTTACCAAGGCCGTCCTGCCTTCCAGTCGATTCATAGTTTCCAACCTCATAGAGAATAGAGTTCGGTCGCCTGTCCACCCCAGGATAGGCTCAGGGAAAGCTGATCCCGTATTTGCTTGTCCAATGGATTATACTTGCGTAAGCGCCCGCAACAGGCCATGGCGGAGCGCCAATTTTGTGTTTGGAGACTTTCATGCTGGTCCGCATCTATACCGGCGACGACGGCCATTCCCACTTTGAGGAAGTGGGAATGCCTGGCGACGATGTGCAACGCATAACCACCAAGCCCGGCGAAGACCTGGTCTTCCGCCGCTCCGCCGAAAACAGTTTCAGCGACTGGCACCATCCCACCCGCCGCCAGTACCTAATTGTGCTGGAGGGCCACATGGAAGTGATCTGCGGAGACGGCTCGACCCGACAGTTCCAGCCCGGCGACGTGCTCCTGGCCGAGGACATGACCGGCCAGGGCCACCAGACCCGGGCCATTGACGGCAGCTACCGCAGCGTCAGCATGGGCATACCCGACTGAGCCCTTGTGATATCCCCTGCCCAGGAAATTCAGGCTGCAGGACTTGACCGTCCGTTTATGAGAACCCTCCCTTGGTAGCCGACGGCCCGCCCTCTTCGTCTGCTCCATCTTACTGGAGACGGATAAGGGAGCCATGGCAGGTGCCCCCATTCCGCTGGTATTGGGTCGGCTCGCTGACCCAGTCCATGTCCCAAGGAATGCAGTTCCTGGTCTTGGGCTGGCTGGTGCTGGAAGTCACCGGCGACAAGACCCAGCTGGGGCTGACGGTGTTCTTCTACGGCGTACCCAACGTTGGCCTCCTTATGGTTGGCGGCATCATCGCCGACCGGTTTGACCGGAAGCTGCTGCTGATGGTCACCCAGACGCTGGTGGGAGCGCTGATTGCCGGGCTGGCGGTCTTGACCATCGCGGAAGATGTGACGCTCTGGCACATTTACCTCACGGCGGCGTTGCTGGGCGTTTTGCAGGCGTTGAATATGCCCGCGCGAGTAGCGATGCTTGCAGACCTTGTGGGTGAGCGGAGACTTCTGGACGCCGTGGCGCATTTCAACGCGGCGATGCACGCCGGCCGGATCGTCGGCCCGCCCATGGCCGGGGTTCTGATAGACCAATGGGGCATCGGCGTGGTGCTGCTGATGAACGCATCGTTCTACGGGGCTAGCGTCCTCCTCCTTTCCATGGTCCGCCGAACCTACGTCCGCCCTGCGGCGAGTCGTCAGCCGCTGTTGCAACACGTCGGAGAAGGGCTGTCCTTCATCCGAGATACACCGATGTTGCTGACGGTTCTCGTGCTGGCCTGTTTCTTTGGCGGGTTCGGAATGGCCCACCTCCAAGTGATACCGGCCTTTGCCAAAGAACAGTTGGACAGCGGTGCGTCCGAGGTCGGACTGTTGCTGCTGGGCTCGGGTATAGGGTCCCTCGCAGGCAGCCTGACGTTGACCCTCATGCACCGGGCTTGGCTTTACCGCTGGCTGCTGGCCTGCCTGGTGACGTTTACTGTGTTGTTGACGTTGTTTGCCTGGAGCGGGTCTCTCGACGATCTGACGCAATCGGCCTGGGACGGCTGGTTCTGGGTGACCTGGGTATTTCTCCTTCTGGTGGGAGTGGTGGCCATCGGATGGATATGGCCGCTGGCCACCACCATAATGCAGCTGTCGTCCCCGTCCGAGGTGCGTGGCCGGGTGATGGGCGTACTCCACTTCGTCCCCGGATTCCACTACCTCGGGGCTTGGCCTCTGACTGTTGCCGCTGCGGGGATCGGCTGGCCGCTGGCGATAACCGGGGCGGCGGGTATCTGCCTGCTGATAACGTTATCCTATGGCTTGGGCCGTAAGAAAGGCCGGGATCTGGCCGCCAGTCCGGCGTTCGCGTGATGGCCCGCGTGATGGGCCGTAGGTGGAGCATTTCGAGGCTGATGCAGGTACACTGTCAGCGAGGTTCCGTCGGCCTGCGCAAATTAGGGGATGATGGGCGGACTGACTCTACCCAATCGACGGAGACACCCGTAATGAGAGCCCGGCCTTGGTAGAGAACCCATCCTCACCCACTGCAAGGCCGTCCTATTGGACTAGGTCGAAGGGACCATGGCGGTTCTCCGGCTTCCGCTGGTACTGGGTGTGCTCGTTCTCCCAGTCGGTGGCCCAGGGGATGCAGTTCCTGGTGCTTGGCTGGCTGGTCCTCGAGCTAACGGAGTCTTCCATCCAGCAGTTGGGCCTCGTTGTTTTCCTGTACGGTATCCCCAATACCATGCTGCTGCCCATTGGCGGTGTCATCGCCGACCGTATCGACCGTAAGCTGTTGCTGATGGGCACTCAAGCGGGCGTTGGCGTGCTGATCGGCGTTATGGCCCTCCTGACTGTGACGGAGGCCGTCACTCTCTGGCACATATACCTCGCCGTGGCCCTGCTGGGTGTGCTGCAGGCCCTGAACCAGCCCGCAAGAGTGACCATGCTGTCCGATCTGGTGGGACAGTCCAACCTGCTGGACGCCGTGGCCCAATTCAACTCCGGAGTCCACATTGGCCGGATAATAGGCCCGCCACTGGCCGGAGTGCTCATTGACGGCCCACCGCTGATCGCCCAGTACTTCGATGTCTGGGGACTCGGTGCTGGTCTGGCTGCAAATGCGGTCTTTTATGGGCTGAGCGTCCTGTTCATTCTGCAGATCAGCGGTTCATTCAAAGCGGTGTCAGCGGCCCGCGAGCCACTGTTGCGCAACTTCGTCAACGGCTTTTCCGCCATCAAGAACTCACCGGTGCTGCTGACCGTAATCGTGCTGGCCTGCTCCTTCGGTGGCTTCGGTATGTCCCACCTCCAGGTCATCCCGGCCTTCGCCAAGGACCAGCTTGGTGCAGACGCGACGCAGGCGGGCTTGATGCTGTTGGCCTCGGGCATAGGCTCTCTGGTTGGCAGCATCGCAGTTACCTTCATGAACCCCGCTTGGCTCTACCGTTGGTTGCTGGCTTGCCTCGTAACCATGGCCGTCGTGCTTACGGCTTTTGGCTGGTCAAGCACGTTCTGGGTTGCCTGGGCGCTTTTCCTCGGCGTGGGCATAGTCAGCCTGGGTACCGTGTGGCCCTTGGCGACCACCATTCTGCAGCTTGAGTGCCCGTCTGAGATGCGAGGCCGCGTGATGGGCATACTCCACTTCACACCCGGCTTCCACTACCTGTTCGCGCTGCCTCTGGCCTTCGTCGCCGCCCAGGCGGGCTGGCCGCTGGCGATAACCGGTGCCGCAGGGCTGATGCTGCTGGTAACCTTCTTGTTCGGCATTGTGCGAAGAGACGGACGGGAGTTGGCGTCGCGTCCCGCTTCGGCGTAGGCCTGCCAGACTTTGACTGGTTTGGAGGTCTGAGTTACGCTGACAAGGTAACTGACATTGGCTTGGCGTATGCAGAGGAAATGCGATGACTCCCAATTTCATACAGGAACAACTGTCTTGGGCGTATGTGAGAGCAGCGATATTTCGCGCCGGTTACAACTTGAGTAGACCGGAAGTTGACAATTACGGAATAGACGGGAGTGTCGTATCAATTATCAGCGAGGGAACAGGTCAAGTGGATTTTCAGCTAAAATCCTCTACACGCTATGATATTAGAGATGAACATATTATTTATGATTTGAATGTGGAAAACTATAATCAGCTTACTGGTGAAGATGCTTTGCCTCGAGTATTAGTCCTGTTTACTATGTCAGCCAGTGATAATTTATGGCTGTCTCAGAGTCATTATGAAATGTGTTTGCGGAAATGCGCGTACTGGGTTTCTTTAATGGGAATGCCGCGCTCCCGCAATTCATCAACTGTTCGGATTTCCGTGCCTCGGGCAAATGTGTTTGACGAAAACGGCCTGCGAAGTATGTTCAACGAACTGATATAGCGAGTGGTTGAAATGAATGTGCAAATAAGAGACGCTACCGCTTTCCGACGGATCTCTCCGGTAATGTTACATACTTACCTTGAAGCAAAAGGATGGTCGCACCAAGAGATATGGCGGAACCGGGTGACAGTATGGGTTAAAGAACACGAAGGGCAGAGTTATAAGATACTGGCGTTACTGAGAGAATGGGCCGACACATATACTGCTCATATATCCGAAGCCGTTTCTACTCTTTCTACTATGGAAGAGCGCTCCCAGCTAGATGTATATTACGATTTGCTGGGAGCCGGGGCCGACGTTATCAGACTGCGATCTCTTAATGGTTCTGGGCATTCCGACCTGTCTCTCATTGATAGCGTAAGTTTGCTTAATTGCGCCCGGGATTTGTTACGGGCAGCTGCGCGAACTGCCGAACACCCGGGATTGCCGGTATACAGAGGCGGGATAAGTGGAGAGGTTACAGAATACTTGCAAGGAATTCATCCGCTACCGGGGTATGGCGCAGGATATGAGTGCACTTTACATTCTCGGATACCGGCCGGGTACGGAGTGCAGGCTGATTTGGGAGACTCCGTCCGAGCGCCTTTTGCCCGCCGGACTACTATCGCCTTGAACAATGGTTTGCGTGAAGCCGGGAAGGTCGCAGAGGCAGTACTCGGCGGCGAAGAAATTGCGTCCTTTGAAAAGTCAGTCCCCCAAGGTATTAGCGCCAATTTTCTAGGTGCGCTGGCCGAGTTGTCCCGACAAGGCAATGGCATCAGCGTCAGCTTGGCTTGGGCACCGGTGCGGCCTTCTAATTTGCCCGATGCGTCTGATGCGGAGTTCACCTTTCCAGAAAGCTCCGCCGATGTGTTTGCAGAAGGGGCGGAGTTCCTGCGGCAGACCAGCCCATTCAGGAATGCTCACGTAACAGGCGAGGTTGTGCGACTAAATCGGGAACCCAGAGAAGAATTCGACGGCCAAGCAGCGGTTCTCTTTGACCTAGATGGCCGTCCCGTTGCCTTGGAGGTGCAATTTGACGAAGCTGACCATGATGAAGTTGTCCAAGCCTTTAGAGAGGGCATCATGATAAGAGTAGACGGCGACATCCAACGGGAGGGCAGGCAGTATTGGCTAAAAAATCCGCGCAACTTTTCGCTGGTGGGTTAAAGAGCTGACCATTCTCGCCATCCTTGACACTCCATCGCCCAATCGTTAGATTGCGGACAATCGCGGTGCCGCTTTTGCGGGACCTGCCATCCACTCTGTCATCCACATTGCAAGGAGCCGACTCTTAATGAAAGACACGGTTGAAGTTTTCTGGTTTTCCGAGCAGCCCTATGCCCACATTACCGACTCCGACTTGGAGCAGTACGACTCCGGTCGGCTGGGCTTTCCCAACACCCATTTTGACCCCGAGAAGGCCCACATCCTCTATAACCAGTACCACGAACAATACGCCCTGGCCGACGAAGTGGGCTTCGACGGCATCATGTCCAACGAGCATCACGCCTCATACTGGTGCATGAAGCCGGCGGTCAACCTCGACGCGGCGGTGATCTCCAAGATCACCAAGAACACCAAGATCGCCATCCTCGGCAACGTCATCGCCGTCAACGACCCCATTCGCATGGCCGAGGAAATCGCCATGCTGGACTGCTTCTCCAACGGCCGCATCATCTCCGGCTTCGTGCGCGGCACCGCCGTCGAGAGCCTGGCCGGAGGCATCATCCCAGCCGAGAACCGGGCCCGCTTCGAGGAGGCCCACGACCTCATCATCAAGTGCTGGACTCAGCCCGGCCCCTTCCGCTACGAGGGTCAGTACTACTCCTACCGTGTGGTCAACCCGTGGGTGCTGCCGGTGCAGGACCCGCACCCGCCCATCTGGTTCCCCGGCCTGTCCAGCGCCGAGAGCGTTGTCTGGGCTGCCCGGCATCAGCACCCTTACATGAACCTGGGCTCGCTGCTGGACTACACCGAAGGCCTCAAGGGCGTCTACATCGACACAGCCAAAGAGGTCGGGTTCACACCCGGCCCTGAGCACTTCGGATACCTCCTCCGTGTCTTCTGCGCCGACACCGACGAGAAGGCCCAGCGCATCGGCGAGACCTTCCTCTGGACGGAAAACCACCGCAACCGCGGCCCGGTGGAGCACAACGACCCGCCCGGCTACCAGTCCCGCGAGGCCGTCCGCATCCAGCGGCAGCTACCCGGCGCCGGCGGGTTCGGGCGCCGCATGTCCTACCAAGAACTGCAGGACGTTGACAACGTCATCGTTGGCAGCCCCGACACCGTAACCCGCAAGCTCTCGCACATCATCGAACGGCTGAACCCCGGCTACCTGCACATCTACGGCAACGAGGGCGACATGGCCCACGCCGACGTCCTGCGCTCGGTGGAGCTGCTGGGCAAAGAGGTGATACCCGCCCTGCACGAAATCCAGCTCCAGCCTTACGAATAGGCAGCCGGACGACTCCCTCACCCGTAGGGGCGCACAGCCGTGCGCCCTGATTCGGGGATACGAGAATAGCGCCGGACCCGGCGACACTGGGCGCACGGCTGTGCGCCCCTACGGGCGGATTTTCAGGAAAACCATACGCTATAACAACCAAGGGAGGTCCCAATGATCACCAAGTTCGACAGCCTATACGCCGGCCACGTCGACATGACCAACGTCGGCTACGGCGGCACCGCGGTGAACGACCGCGCGTTCGATAACGACTACCTATCCACTGTTTTCGCCAAGACCGAGGCCATCGCCACCACCATGGACAAGAACGGCTACGACACCATGTGGATGGCGGAGCATCACTTCCAGCCAGAGGGCTACGAGTGCCTGCCCAACCTGCTGATGGTCAACGTCCACCTAGCCCACATCACCAAGAACCTGCGGTTCGGTTGCGGCTTCAACATCGCCCCCATGTGGCACCCCCTGCGGCTGGCCGAGGACTACGCCACCGCCGACATTCTGACCGGCGGGCGCGTCATCTTCGGCGTGGGCCGCGGCTACCACACCCGCGAGGTCGAGAGCTTCGGCTCGCCCCTGCAGGACCAGACCGCCAACCGCGAGCTGTTCGAGGAGCAGGTGGACATCATCTTCAAGGCATTCAACGAGGAATCCTTCTCGCACGAGGGCAAGTACTACACCCTGCCTCCTGAGGTACCCTATCGCGGCTACACCCTGAAGGAGCTGACCCTCGTTCCCCGCCCAACCAAGCTGCCGGTGGAGTGCTGGCAGCCAATCCAAGGCGGCACGGAGCGCGCGCTGGACTTCATGGTCAAGCACAATATCAAGGGGATCATCGGCGGTGGCGTGGCCGAGGGCGGCGCCATGGACAGCATCGTCTACGGCTACCGCGATGCCATGATCCGAGCCGGCCACGAGGATCCGGCCCCCGGCGCCAATCTGAGCGTCGGCTTCCACTTCCACTTGGCCCCCACCGTGGAGCAGGCAATGGAGGAGGCCCAGGGATTCTTCGAGGAGAACCTCAAGATGTTCGGCCCGCTGCGCCTGACTCGCCGACTCTCCGACGAGCAGATCCGCGACATCGGCGACCCGCGCCGCGCTCCCAACGTCGGCCTGCCGACCATCCAGGGCGCCGTCGAATCCGGCGCATTCCTGGCCGGTCCCCCTGATCGCATCATCGAACTGATCAAAGCGGTTGAAAGGGAGTACCCCGGCCTCGAGCGAGTGGGTGTCAGCCATCCAGTGGGCACGCCCCAGAGCATGATCACCGAGCAATTGGAGTGGTTCGCCAAGGAAGTGATGCCCGCCTTCAAGGGCAAAGTGGAGGCCGCCGTCCCCGCGGACTAACTCGGCAGCGCCTGGGGCAGGGGCGCTTCAATAATCGTGCACAATCCGTTTGACAACCGGTCAGTAATTGGATAAATTTCTTTGTGTGTCCACCCCATTCGCTTGCGGGCGTTTGGGTGTCAACGGCCACCTCGCAAGGGGTGGTCGTTGCATTTGCAGGAATATTTATGAAAGCCAACGTATATATTGACAGATTCAACTTATACTACGGATCACTCAGAGGGACACCGTACAAATGGCTTAACCTCTTGGAGATGTGTCAAAGGCTTTTGCCCATTCGTGAGATAAACAAGATTCGATATTTCACGGCTCGAATCACTCCCCTGCCGCATAACCTGGAGGCCCCCGATAGGCAGGATGCTTACCTCAGAGCTTTGGAAACGATCTCCAATTTGACAGTTCATTTGGGAAGATTTTCCTCACACGCCGCATACGCTCCTGTTTTTCCTCTGGTCCGCCCCGATTTGAATCGCCCAGCCCAAACCGTTCGGATTCTCAAAACGGAAGAGAAACGCTCTGACGTGAACTTGGCAACGTTCCTGATGGTTGATTGCGTTGACGATGACTTTGACGAGGCTGTGGTCATTTCCAACGATTCTGACCTCACGCTGCCCATTGACTTCGCTGTTAGGAGATTCGGAAAGATAGCGGGTGTGATAAGTCCGCACCATCGCAGTAGGTTCAGTGGGGAGATTCTGCAGGTGGCAAGCTGGTCGTTCAGAGAAATTAACCGGAGTGTGTTGGCTGCCAGCCAGTTTCCCACCGTTGTCAACGTCGGTCGCGCCCAAGTAACCAAGCCCTCCACTTGGTAGCAGTCGTCCCGGTAGCGGTCGCCCGCTGCTGCGTTGACACCTCCATACCCCCGCTTTACACTCGCACACGGCGACACAGGTTCGCCGCGATATCGTTGTGGGCTTTTTCTGACAATGCTTTCTACCGAGATAACCGACGCCATCGAGTTGATGTTCGAGACCGGCTGGACCGACGGGCTGCCCGTGGTGCCGCCGTCTGAAGAGCTTGTGCGCCGCTTCGTCGCCCACACCGGGCGCGACGGAGGCGAGTTGATCGCCGAGTTGCCCCCACTGGGCGGACGGGCCACGGTGGAGCGCATCGCCGTCAACGCAGTGATGGCCGGCTGCCTCCCGGAGCATATGCCCGTGGTCATCACCGCGCTCCAGGCCATGATGGACGAGCGCTTCAACCTGCGCGGTGTGATGTGCTCCACGGGCATCCACACTCCGCTGCTCATCGTCAACGGCCCGGCCGTGCAGAACCTGGAGATCAACGGCGGCTACAACTGCTTCGGCGCCGGCTGGCGGGCCAACGCCACCATCGGCCGCGCTGTCAAGTTGGCGCTGGTCAACTTGGGCGGCGCCATCCCCGGTGAGACCAACAAGGCCACCTTCGGCCATCCGGGGGCATACACCTACTGCGTCGCCGAGGACGAACCCGCCAACCCGTGGATGCCCATGCACGTCGAGATGGGCTACCCCGCCGAAGACAGCACCGTCACCGTGTTTCCCGCCGAGGCCCCGCACAACATCATGTACCACGCCTCCAATTCGCGGGATTTCCTGACCGTACTGGCCGACACCATGTGCACGCTGGGCAACGTTCAGATGTACGTGATGGGCGATACATTCGTCGCCATTGGCCCTGAGCACGCCAAATTCCTCCATGCCGATGGCTGGAACAAGCGCGACATCCGGCAGTTCCTGTTCGAGCACGCCCGCAAGCCGGTGCGCATGCTCAAGCACGGCGGACCGCCCCAAGGTGACTCGCGGCGCGGACACTTCTGGCCTCGCTTCATTGACGCCGAGGACGACGACCAGATGGTGCCGGTGGTGCGCGCCCCTGACCGCATCCACATATTCGTCGCCGGAGGCGCCGGAGGCCCCCACTCGGTCTACCTGCCCGGCTGGGGTTCCCGTGCCGTCACCCGCAAGATTGAAGGTATCTAACAAAGAATCCTCCCCTGTACAAAGTCCCCTCTCCCTCTGGAAGAGGATTAGGGTGAGAGCAACTGCGAGGCAAATATGACCACCGCAACCAATGTAGAGGAACGGTTGAGACTGATGGGCCTTATGAGCCCCATAGACCCCGACGCGGCGAACCGCTGGCAGGCCGCTCCCCGGCTGGAAACGCTGCATGGTAAGGTCGGCGGCTTCCTGGGTAACCGCAAGGCCAACGCCAGCCTGCTACTGCATAATGTGCGCGAGCTGCTGGACAGGGACTTGGAGCTGGGCGATTCCATGGCGGTGGACAAGTACGTCTACTCCCGGCCCGCCGCCGACGACATCATCGACACACTAGCGAGCCGCTGCGACTTCGTGGTGACCGCCATTGCCGATTGAGGGTCCTGCACCGCGTGCAGTGTGCACGACGCAATGACTCTCGAAAACCTGGGCATCCCCACCGTGGTTCTGTGCACCGACCCGTTCCTGAACTCGGCTTTCCGCCACGCCAACACCTTCGGACGCCGCGACTTCCGGCCCTTGGGCTTCCCGCATCCCCTTGGCGGACTGACCCCGGAGCAGGTGGCGGTGCGCGCTCACGATCTGGAACAGGCGGTCATCGAGACACTGACGACGTATTAAACGTGTTCGAGCGCCCTCCTTTATTGCCTCTCCCTCTGGGAGGGGCTAAAGCGAGAACGTCCCCTTGAAGTAACGAATTTGCAGGAGGCTTGCGATGGCAACCGTTGGAAAGGGCAAGTACACCTATGAGTTGGTTCCCGGCTGGGAGAAGCTGCCCGAGGGCTGGACGCTGGGGCAGACCGCCATCGTCACAGACTCCCAGGACCGGGTCTACCTCTTCAACCGCGGGGAACACCCGCTGATCGTTCTCGACCGCGACGGCAACTTCCTCACGTCCTGGGGCGAAGGGCAGCTTCCCGACGCCCACGGAATGTTCATCGACGCCGACGAGAACCTGTTCATGCCGGTGAAGAACAGCCACGTTGTGCTGAAATATGACCCCAAGGGCAACTTGCTGATGACCATGGGCGAGTGGGACCAGCCATCGGACACCGGCTGGTCGGGACGCTACAGCGACGTCGTCGAGCGGGCCGCCGGGCCGTTCAACAGCCCCAGCGACGTGGCCATCTCGCCGTCCGGCGACCTCTACATCTCCGATGGGTACGGCAACGCCCGCGTCCACCGCTTCACCAGCGACGGCAATCTCATCGAGTCCTGGGGTCAGCCGGGCAAGACCGGACACGGCGAGTTCCACGTACCCCACGGCGTCTGGGTGCACACCGACGGGCGCGTCTTCGTGGCCGACCGCGAGAACAACCGCATCCAGATCTTCGACGGCCGCGGCAACTTTCTGGAGCAGTGGCTGGGCCTCGCCCGCCCCTGCGACATTTACATAGACGCCGACGAAGCCATCTACGTCCCGGAACTGGACGGTTTCATGACCATCCTGGATATGGACGGCGACGTTCTCGCCCGCTGGGGCAGTCCCGTAGAGGTGGGCCACGGCCAAGGCGCCCACGCCGTCTGGGTAGACTCCCACGGCGACATATACGCCAACCAGAACCTCGAAGGCCATCGCTTGGTCAAGTACCGCCACACCGGCGGGTAGAAGAACATCGGACAGCGCAAATTGTAGGGGCGCACAGCCATGCGCCCCATCCCGCTGACCCAACAACGGTACGGTAATCCAATCCACAGGGGGCACAGATGTGCGCCCCTACGAGAATTGCCCCGATGTAGGGGGAACGGGAGGCGCATCAATGCGCATAGGCTATCAGGTAGGCCATGTGGTCCATCGGGACTCCATAGACCATCAGCAGCAATGGCAGAATCACTTGGCCCAGTTCCGTGCCTCGCAGGACGCCGGGTTTGACATCTATTGCTGGGGGCACCACTACCTGATCGATCCCTTCCAGCATTTCCAGCCGTGGCCCGTGCTGGCGCGCTTGGCCGCCGAACCGGGCGATATGAAACTGGCCACCTCCGTACTGCTGCTTCCACTGCTGAATCCAGTGGATGTGGCGGAGCAGGCCGCGACGCTGGACCATATAGCCGAGGGACGATTGATCCTGGGCATTGGCCTTGGCTATCGCCCCGAGGAATTTGAAGCCTTCGACGTCAAAATGTCGCAACGGGGCGCCCGCTGCACCGAGGCCATGGGCCTGATGCGCCGCCTGTGGACAGAGGACGAAGTAACCCACCACGGCCGGTATTTCCGCGTAACCGATGCCCGGCCCACTGCTCGGCCCTACCAGAAGCCCTATCCGAAGGTCTGGCAGGCGGCGATGAGTCCGCCCGCTGTGGAGCGCGTCGGGCGCGAGGGCGAAATCATGTACGTCGGCCCGGCACAGTCGAACGAGTCCATTCGCCGCCAGATTGACCTTTACCATCGTACTCTTGAAGCCAACGGCCACGAGAAACCCGAAGAAATGGTCATCGTCCGCGAGTTCTTCTGCGCTCCCACCCGCGAGGAGGCGTTGACTCGCGCCCAAGCCAATTTCGCCACGAAGTATGAAGTGTATGCCCAGCATGGGCTGCACGGCAGCGACGGCGAGCTCACCCGCAAAGTCACCGGCGACCTCGAATCGCTGATGGACGACACTTTCCTGGTAGGCAGCCCTGAAGAGTGTATCGAGCAGATTGCCGCCTACCACCAGATGGGCTTCACCGATGTCGCCATCCGCCTGTTCTACCCCGAAATGTCGCAGAGCGAAGTGCTGGAGCACATCGACTTGGTGGGCAAAGAAGTCATACCGGCCCTCCACGAACTCTAGCGCGGCAGTTGGAACTGATTCCCGCGCAAAGGTAGGGCAGCGGCGCCTGTACCCTTGATTGGCGGCAGATTGGTCTGCCTTTACCTGTCACGTTGCGGTTTTCGCTGCATCCTCTACCCTTGACTCCCTTCGGCCCGACCCAACAACCCAACAATTGTTGCAGTACTTGAGTATGCCGAATAACACTGCGCATGTGGGTAGCTTCGATTTAATTTCATCACAATCAGCATATTATTGTGCTGTTTGCCGCTTTTGTGCGCTATCTGCAACAACCCCTTCGTATTTTATGGTTACGGCTGATAAAATGCCCCTTTACGTGGCGGCCGGCGCGGCATTACCGGAGTGGCGGGAACAATGGCGGCGCGCGGGCGACCCGGTTCGCACCAGGCACGAAGGGATGCTGGAAGCTGCCATCTGGATCGGAATAGTCCTGTGCGGCATCGCCGTGCTTGGTGTCGCCGAATATTTGCGCGCCAAACGAATCGTCAGGTTCAACGGCGACGCAATCAAGTCGGTCCTTCCGATTGCGGCCCTGTTGCTTCTCCTCTCTATTGCCGCCGGCATGGCTGTGCTTTTCTTTTTCCTTTTCTTTCTATCCGACTATTGGGAATACGCGCTCATCTTCGGTGGCCTTCTTTTTGCTTTCCTGGTGGTGAGGATCAGGAGGGAGCAGTCCTTTTTTGCGCCTGCATCCCAGGTTGATTTGGCGGGGCCAGAGCCGGACGCCAAGAAAAGCCCCGGCCCCGGCATTGCCTTGCAGATTGGGACTGTGGCGGCAATGCTGGTTATGATGATACCTGTATTGACCGGCGCCTTCCTGATATTTATGTTCCTGAACTTTATCGCCGAAAAGATTGTTGGTGGCTGGCCTGTTCTGCTGCCGATATTGGCTGTCATTTCCGTGGCCACCTACTTCATAATACGAAACCGTGCATCCCCTTCGTCCTGACCCACACGGCCAGCTTGTTGAATGTGTACCCCCAACTTGCCAGAAATCAGGAGATAAACATGACGACTCAGAGTTCTCTGTTGACCATCGGCGACTACGAGGCCCGCGCCAAGGAAACCATGCCCAAGGCGCTGTTCGACCGGCTGTTCGGCGACCTGGACGCCCACGACTGGACCACCAACACTGCCAACGTCAGGGCCATGGAAGCGGTCAAGCTGCGGCCCCGTGTCCTCGTGGACGTCAGCCAGCGCGATATGTCCACCGAGGTATTGGGCCAGCGAATCAGCCTGCCGGTTATGCTGGCGCCCACCGGCACCCACCAGCGAGCCCACCCGGCCGGCGAGCTGGCCTCGGCCCGCGCCGCTGCTGCATCTGACACGATCATGGGCCTCAGCACAGCTTCCAGCTACAGCATCGAAGAGGTGGCCGAGGTCGCCGAAAATCCGCTGTGGTTCCAGCTCTATTTCTTCCAAGACCGCGAGTTGACCGAGATACTGGTGCGCCGTGCCGAGAACGCCGGCTACACCGCCATGATGCTCACCGTCGACAACTTGGGCGCCAACTCCCGCGAACGCGAGCACCGCTACGCCTACATCCTGGACCAAGAGCGCATTCTAAAGAACTTCCAGGGCATCGAGCTGCCCAACCTGCCCGACAGAGGGAACTTCTCAGAGAGCTTCGAACATGCCCTCAACTGGCGCGACCTTGAATGGCTGCGCTCGATCACCTCCATGCCCCTCGTGGTCAAGGGCGTCCAGACCGCCGAGGACGCGCGCCTCTGCGCCGAGAACGGCTGCGAGGCCCTGGTGGTCTCCAACCACGGCGGCCACGCCCTGCAGGGCACCGCGGGCTCCATCGACATGCTCCCATCCATCGCCGACGCTGTGGGCGACCGGCTGGAGGTGTACGTGGACGGCGGTGTGCGCAAGGGAGCCGACGTGCTGAAGGCGCTGTCCTTGGGCGCTCGCGCCACCTTTGTGGGCCGCCCCATATTCTGGGGCCTGTCCGTCGGCGGAGAAGCAGGCGTCAGCCACTGCTTGGAGATCCTGCGCAGCGAACTCAACGTGGCCATGGGCCTCTGCGGCGTCACCGACGTAAAGCAGGTCGACCGCTCGGTGGCCCAGGACCCGGCGGCCTCAACAACTTCGGTGGTCGGAGACTTGGAGCGCCTGGCCCGCCTGCTGGACCAAGGCTACCTCACCCGCACCGAATTCGAGGACCAAAAGGCCCTCCTGCTGGGGTAAAATGGCGTCAGGAGGCAATCAATGATGCAAGTGAAGGCAAAGTATGCCAACGGAGTCCTGACGCCGCTGGAGCCGTTGGACTTAAATGATGGCGATGTGGTCGTATTGTATATCGAAACGGCCTCAAAGCCAGAACAGGAGGCCGCCAAGTCGAAGTTCCAGGTTGTTCCCCTCCACAGTGAATTCGTTATTGGAGTCGACCGAAAGAAACTGAAGCAGTTTCTCAACGACGAGGACGATGAACGTTATTTAAAGTCGCTGAATAGGACCGAATGATTGTACCGGACATCAACCTCTTGGTATTTGCCTACAACGATATGTCACCCGAACATGATGCCGCGGTCCGGTGGTGGGAGAATCCTTTTTAATGGAACAGAAAACATCGGAGTTCCGTGGCTGGTTGCCACAGGTTTCGTGAGGCTGATGTCTAACCCGAATGTACTGGCATCATCATTGCCCGGTTCTGAGGCGGCCGATTTGGTGAGTGGCTGGTTCAGCCACAGCCACATCGCGCCGATTGATCCCGGCGTCGGGTACCTGTCCCATTTCCGGGAACTGCTCGCCATTACCGGCGCCGGAGGAAATTTGGTTCCCGACGCCCACATCGCAGCTCTGGCAATAGAGCATGACGCGGAAGTGCATACCCACAACTCAGACTTTGCCCGGTTCCCCGGAGTACGCTGGCGCAATCCGCTGGCATAACCTTCGCGGCGCCGGGCGGCCTGCCGCTATCAATCCCAACATATCGGAGCATCCATGGAAATCGGAGTAATCTTCCCACAGACCGAAATCGAGCCGGACGTGGTGGCCATCCGCGATTTCGCGCAGGCCGCGCAGGATATGGGCTACTCGTACCTGTTCATTGCCGACCATGTGCTGGGGGCCGACGCCAGCGCTTACGACCATCCCTTGTTCGGGATGTACAACCACGAGTCGGTGGTGCATGAGTCACTGACGACCATGGGCTATCTGGCGGCGGTGGTTCCCGGCATGGGCCTGATGACCGGCATCCTCATCCTGCCGCAGCGGCAGACGGCGCTGGTCGCCAAGCAGGCCGCCGAGATCGATGTCCTCTGCGGTGGCAGGCTGAGGCTGGGCATCGGCGTAGGCTGGAATTTCGTCGAGTTCCAGGCCCTGGGCATGAATTTCCAGGACCGGGGCGCCCGCAGCGCCGAGCAGGTCGAGGTGATGCGTGAGCTGTGGACCAAGGAGTCGGTGGATTTGCATGGCAAGTGGCACAACGTCACTCACGCCGGCATCAATCCCCTGCCGGTGCAAAGGCCCATCCCGGTCTGGCTGGGTGTTGGCAGCCCCGCAGCTCCGGTGCCGCCCGACGTGGCGCTGCGCCGCGTCGCCCGCGTCGCCGACGGCTGGTGTCCCAACTTCGGCCCCGACGAAGCAGGCTACGCCCTGCAGGAGAAGGTCCACGGCTACATGGCCGAATATGGACGTGACCCCTCGCAGTTGGGCCTCGACGGCCGCCTCAAGACCGCTGGCGCCTCCCCCGAGGACTGGGTGGAGGAAACGGCTGACTGGCGCAAGATGGGCGCGTCCCACCTGTCCATCGAGAACCGCCGGTCCGGGTTGAAAACGGCCGACGAGCATATCGAGATGATGCGCCGATTCAAAGAGGCAGTTGAATTCTAGGCGCGTCCGCCTGTTATGTCCCAATTCCAACCCCGAGATCCCGCCTACGCCGACCGCGTGGCAGCCAACTTCAGAGACGAGTCCGCCGCCTCGCGCTGGGGCGGCGAACTCACGTCGGTCTCGCCCGGAGTGGCGGAAATCTCGCTTTCCGCGCCAGACGCCCGAACCTACGGAACAAGCGCTATACACCGGAGCATCGTCGCCGCCCTGCTGGACGATGCCTGCGTACTGGCCGCCCTGAGCCTCAGCTCCGCCGGGGACGCGGTAACCACGGTAGAGTACAAGCTGAACTTTGTGGCTCCGGCGTCAGGGGACGGCTTCATAGCCCGCGCCGAGGTGGTGCGCCCGGGCCGCAGCATAACCGTTTGCCGCGCCGACGCTTTCGCCCAAGGCCGGTTGGTGGCCCGAATGCTGGCCACGCTGGCCGTAACACGCCCTTCGTGATCATCTCTCCCCTCTGTGTAATCCCCTCTCCCAGAGGGAGAGAGTTGGGGTGAGAGCGTTCCCTGCCATAGCACATACATCGCAGGTTTGCTAAACTCGAAACATCAACAGGTGCGGAGTACCGCCCTGCCAGAGTCAAGGAGACTGGAATGATCGGACAGCTCGTTCCCTACGAATTGAAGGATGGCGTGGCCTTCCTGACCCTGAACAATCCTGGGCGGCGCAACGCTCTCTCCACCGAACTTCTGGGCGAACTCAAGGAGCTGTTCCAAGAATTCGAGGGCGACGCCTCGGTCAGGGTCGTGGTGCTGCGTTCCGAAGGCCCGGTATTCAGCTCCGGCCACGACCTGAACGAGATGATCGACCGCGACGCCGAGGCCTATACCGCCGTCTTCGCCCTGTGCACCGAGGTCATGGAGGCCATTCGCCTCCTGCCCAAGCCGGTGATCGCCCAGGTGCAGGGCCTTGCCACTGCCGCCGGCTGCCAGTTGGTCGCCACCTGCGACCTGGCCGTTGCCGCCGAGTCCGCCGCCTTCGCCACCCCCGGCGTGCAGATCGGCCTGTTCTGCACCACCCCCGGCGTGGCCCTGGCCCGCTCCGTAGCCACCACCAAGAAGGCTATGGAGATGCTGCTGACCGGCACGCCCGTCCCGGCATCCGAGGCTCTGGAGATCGGACTGATCAACCGCGTGGTACCCGACGACGAACTGGATGCCAACGTCGAAGCCCTGGCCCGCCAGATAGCCTCCGCCAGTGCCCAGACCCTCGCTATGGGCAAGCCCGCCTTCTACCGCCAGATAGAACTCGACCGCCCCGCCGCCTACGAAGTGGCCCAGAAGGTAATGGTCGACAACCTGCTGAAAGAGGACGCCCACGAAGGCATCACAGCGTTCCTACAAAAGCGCAACCCGGAGTGGCGGTACTGATCCAACAACCTTTAGCCGAGGCCAAATCGGTTAAAGCCTTCGAGCCGCGTGAATGTTTGGAAGCGCAGAATGGTAACCGGTCCGTCACTGAACAGGAATATCTTGGCAACGGTTCCTGATCGCTCGCTGCGGCAGTTGGCTCGGGAAGCTAACATCAACAATTGGACTTCTCGAGGCGACTTGGTATTGCGATTGAGCCGGTTGGATACGGATAGGATTGCTCGCTATATCAAAGCTGAATACCGCGGAATTGTTGAGGAACGCAGGCAGACCGTCATTTCAGACCAGGATTTGGAACTCGAACTCCGGGCGGTTCAGAGCCTGAATTGGAGAGGCGTGCAGGGGAGTCGAAGTGCTAGGTGGGGAATAAAGGATTGGGAAATACAGGAAAGATACGTCCGCAAGTTCCCCCGGCTGGCGGGGATGCTTCGCCAAATGTATGTGGATTTGCGTCTGGACTCGCACTTGGCAGAAATTCAAGATCAAGCTGCCGCCTCCTGGTACAACCATTGGTCGACGGTGTTGATAGAGAATCACATCGGGCTGCATCCTGATGTAATTCCCACTTTGGCTTCCCTCAAAGGCATTGACCTGTTCTATCGAGGTATCCCCTTTGACCTGAAGGTGAGCAATTTCCCTCGCAATCTCGATTACCGGCTGTATGCTGGTAACCATAAGAAGCTCGCGGTGTGGCTGTATGAGAACCAGAGTCCCACACGTTTTGGCGCGAACAACCGGATTTTCTTGGTACTTGCGAACAGGACCGATATATCCCAAAGCTGGCGACTCAAGGCAGACGTAGGCCTTCTCAAGACGCATTTGGATGAATTCTTCAATTCGGCCGACGTGTCTTCCTCTGATCGCGTAAATTTCTGGTTTGGTCGGCGGCTACATAAACCTCTTGCCAAGGTAGTGTTGGTCTCCGTGGACAGTTGATGCGCAGGATCAAGCTGCCCTTGGTGAAACCCCTTTCGGCTCCAGAGTCGCCCAAAGCGCAATCACGTCCCGCGCCACAGACCCCTCGCGCCTGTAGGCGAGGGCGTCGTAGACATCCTGTATGTTCACGCGGGTTGCCAGTTCGTCCAGCTTCAGGCGGGCCCTGCAGGTAGATCCCCAGGCGCCCACTACTGCGCTACCCACCCGCCGTCTATGACCAGCTCGCTGCCCGTTACGAAGGTCGACTCGTCCGAGGCCAGGTACAGCACTCCGTAGGCCACGTCGATGGCCTCGCCGTAGCGGCCCAAAGGGATGCGCGACACCATCAGTTCCCGTACCGACGAGTCGGAGCGCCGCTCCTCGGTCATCGGCGTCACTATCGGGCCGGGGTGCACCGAGTTGCAGCGGATGCCATCGGCGGCGTACTGGATGGCCGTGGACTTGGTGAGCAGCCGCACTGCTCCCTTGGAGGCGATGTACTGCGGGCTGGACTCGCTCATCGCCACGATGCCAAGCTGCGACGAAATGTTGATGATGGAGCCGCCCCCGGCCCGTTGCATCGCCGGGATGGCCTCGCGGGTGCCGAGGAACACGCCCTTGGCGTTGACCGATATCACCCGGTCCCACTCCTCGACCGTGGTGTCCTCGATGCCCCCCACGGCGCTGACACCGGCGTTGTTGACCAGGATGTCCAGCCTGCCGTAGATTTCCTCGGCTAGGCTCACAGCACGTTGCCAATCCCTTTCGCTGGTGACGTCCAACCGCGTGAACACTGCCGCACCGCCTGGAATCGACCCGGCTACGTCACGTCCCTCTTGAAGCACGTCGCCGATGACCACCTTCGCTCCCTCACGGGCGAACAGGAGGGCCTCCTCTGCGCCCATACCGCGGGCGCCGCCACTGATCAGTGCAACCTTCCCCTCGAGCCGCATGGCCAACCTCCTTGCAAATCCCATAGTTCCCTCCCCCTCCGGGAGAGGGTTAGGGTGAGGGCGTTCCCCGCCTCAGTACCGCGTCTGCTGGCTCATTGGCGAGTAGGTGCCGGGGTGGACGGCGCACAGCCCCGCGTCCACGGGCAGCACGATGCCGGTGATCCAGCGGGCCTCGTCGCTGGCCAAGAACAGCGCGGCGTACCCGATATCCCAGCCGGTGCCTTCCAACTGCATCGGGGCCGAGTTGCGGCGGTACTGCCGCAGATCGTCATCCATGCGCGGCGCCACCATCGGCGTGTAGACCAGCCCCGGCGCGATGGCGTTCACTCGTATGTTGTCTTGGGCGTGGTCGGCCGCCATGGAAATGGTGAGGCCGATGACCCCGGCCTTCGAGGCGGTGTAGGGCGTGCTCATGTGGGCCCGCAGCCCGGCGATGGACGAGATATTGATGATGGAGCCGCCGCCGGTCTGCATCATCCGGGGGATGACCGCCTTGGCCGCCAGCACCATGGTCTTGAGGTTGACCGTCATCACCCGGTCCCAGTCGGCCTCGCTGACCTCCACCACCGTGCCGCGCTGCGAGATGCCCACGTTGTTGTCGAGGATGTCCACCCGCCCGTAGCGGTCCATGGCGGTCTGGGCCATGCGCTCGCAGTCGTCGAGGCTGGTCATGTCGCCCTGGAAGGTCGACGCCTCGCCGCCCTCGGACTGAATGATTTCGAGGGTATCTTGGGCGCGGGGCTCCACCTGGTCCACCAGCAGCACCCTGGCGCCCTCGCGAGCCATGAGTATCGCTGCCGCCCTGCCGTTGCCGATACCCTCGCCGCTGGACCCGGCGCCGGTAATAATAGCCACCTTGCCATCAAGCCTGGGAGCACGCTCCACCATAGGGTCAACTCCTGAAAATAGTTAGATGAAACAGCAGACATTCTAGGGTACAATCAGGGAAATCACGTACGTTGTCAAGGGAGGGAAACGGATAATGTCCTGGAAGCGTTTCCCGGTATTTCCGCCCCATTGCTATAGCTGAATATCAAGGATATTCGCAGTTTCCGCAATACTCAGTGTCGTCGCCATAGGTAGGGATATCCGATGCAACGTAAAAGCCGGTCTGCAGTCGAACTTCATGCAAAGGAAATTCTATCCCAGCATGGGCTTTACGCATTGCCAATTGACCCGGTTTTGCTAGCCAACAGGCTTGGAATTGCTGTAAATAATGCTAAATTTTCCGATGATTCTTTCGCTGCTCTAATAGCTAAGCGTGGGCACACAACACGTATTTTTGTAGACCAGTCTGACCCACCCTATAGAAAACGATTTTCCATAGCCCACGAACTGGGACATCATTTCCTGCATCTACTGGAGGAAGGAGAAATTCTCGACTCACGCGCCGACATGTTCCGTGAGAGGGAGCCTGTCGACGGACCAATTTCCGAGATCCGGTTGCGGGAAATTCAAGCAAACTGGTTTGCCGCATCGCTCTTGATGCCCGAGGAATTTGTCAGGGCTGAGTGGAAGAAGAATCCAAGGGTGTCTCATTTAGCCAGAGCATTCAATGTCTCGCAAGAAGCGATGGGCTACAGACTCGACGCTTTGGATTTGGGAATTCCTTCTTATGGACCTTGAATCGGACAGTCTCATTCGCAGGTACATTTCATCAATAGGTACTCCGGTAACTTCCGAGGAAATAGACACCTATGAACGGCTCTCTCGGATACAAGCAAGGGAACAAAGTGAACGCAGCGACCAAAAACTCAGGCTCATATATGCCGGAGCACTCTTATTTCTGCTCACAGGACAAATAATAGCAGTTACTGTGTTTGCCTTCTTGATAGGATTTGGAATAATCAGCATTGACCGATGGGTAACCACTACATTTGTAGGAGGAACTTTGGGTGAGGTCTCCGCAATGGCATTCTTGGTTGTCCGATACTTGTTTCCAACAGATAGATGCGAGCAGCAATCATGACTAAACTAAAGCCAAGGTGAAATGCGCAGAAGCATGGGGTAAATTGGTGGTGAACTTGGATGGCTTGTCTTGGATTCAGGTAGGGGTTGGCGATGGGCGTGAGAGATATAGGCCTGATTCTTCGACAGTGGGAGATGGACGCCAGGGGATTGCACCGGCGGCTCATTCTGGCTCCGACGCCCCGGGAGCGGGAGCGTTGGCACGCCCTCTGGCTCTTGGCCCAAGGCTGGACTGCGGCAGCCACGGCCGAGGCTCTGGGACGGGACCCGCACACCATTGGCCGGTGGGCCTCCGCCTTCGGAGAGGGCGGACCGGAGGCCTTGATGTTCGAGCAGACCGGGGGTTCCCCCCCGCCCTCGGCGAGGGGCAGAAGGCGGAGTTGAAGACCGCGGTACAGGAGCCGCCTGCCATGTCTGGCATCGAACTGGCCAACTGGAACTGGAAGGCGGTGCGGCGATTTGTTGCCGACTGGTTCGGCGTCAGGCTATGCCGCAGCAGTTCTCTGAACTACCTGCACCGGTTGGGATTTGCTTTCAAGCGGCCCAAGAAACGTCTGCTCAAGGCGAATGAGGCCAAGCGCGAGGCGTTCGTGGCGGAGTACGCCGCCCTGTGGGAGGAGGCGAAGCGGTCCGGAGGCAAGATATTCTTTGCCGACGAGGCCCACTTCCGTGCTGACGCCGAACTGCGGGGCAAGTGGGTTCTGAGGGGAGAACCGGCGTTGGTGGACTCGACCAGTCCGCGGTATGGCGAGAAGGCCAGCTACTACTCGGCGGTGTGCTTGGAGACCGGGGAGGTGGAGTGGATGGAACTGGAGGGTAACAGCAACGCCGGGACATCGTCGGCCTTCCTGCGGCAACTTGCGGAGAGGCACGCTGGGCAATTGAACGTGATCTGGGACAACGCGCCGGCGCACCGTGGCGAGGCTGTGCGTGAGTATCTGCGGACGCCTGGGCTGGGGCTGCGGCTGGTGAACCTGCCGGGCTACAGCCCGGACTTCAACGCCGACGAGGCCATCTGGGGCTGGCGAGGGAAGAGGCGACAGGTAACCTGTGCCTCGGAACCAGTGCCAAGGTGCAGGAGAGGGTCGGCAGCTTCCTCGCCGGGCTGGCCAGCCGGAAGAATGAAGTGAAACGGCGTTGCCGGACAGTCCTGCAATCAAAGGCCGAGACCCTCTGGCGAGACATCCAGGCCCCTTCCCAGCCCACGGCAAATGCACATCCCACCTTGGCTTTGGTTTAGCTTAGATCTCCGTCAAGCTTTCAATGCTCTGTCAGATGTGGTCGTAAATCGACTGCACCCTATACGTAAGTTCGACCAAATTTACATGAAGATTTCTGACATGCTTCTTCAGGCGGAGCTTTTGAGCCGGTGGGTTGACGGAAAATCGATAGTGTGCATAGGTGATGGCGACGCTATCGGGCTTACATTGGTACATCTGGAGGCTCAGGAAATATTTCCTCGCGGACCTGCACATGTCCATGTTCTTGATTTTGATGAACGCATAGTAAACTCAATAAAGTCATTTGCCCAAACTTTTCAGATCGAGGAGAAGATTTCCGCTGAGCTTTATAATGTGGCGGACCCTCTTCCAAGTATGCATTTGGGAACATTCGAAGCCTTTTATACCAATCCTCCTTTCGGTGCAAGCAATGGAGGTCGAAGCGTAAAAGCGTTCCTGCAGAGAGGTGACGAAGCCTTGGCAAGTGACGGAATGGCATGTGTAGTCGTCGCGGACGAGCCTACATTGGCATGGACAGCGGTCGTGATGAAACAGGTGCAAAATTTTCTCTTTGAAAATAACTTCACGATTACTGAAATGTTACCCCAGTTTCATCGCTATCATCTGGATGATACTCCAGAGCTGACTTCATGTAGTTTAATGGCTGTGAGACACAGTAATGAGAATGTAAAACCTGCCAGTGAGGCATTGCCGAAAGAGGATTTCGAAAAATTCTATGGCGCTAATTCACCTTAAACTGTTCGTTATGTCCTGGATCTTCGGAAGGGCGGCGCGATACCTTCCCGAGATTACAAATTACAGCAGTTTTAGCGAGGGAAAATGAACGACCACCCACCCGAAGCCTTCATTTTTATGCGTGTGGGTAATCACGCCGCCGAAACATTTGAGTCCATTTTGGAAAGAAAGCGGCGGGAATATGAGCAAGCTGGTATGATTTTTTGGGGGTACGGTGGAACAACGCTGCACCCGATCAAGCGTGTCCAGCCATTCGCAAAGATGTGGGTTGCCCAAGAAGGCTCCATCAGTATCGTGATGGAGCCCATTAATTCCAAAGCAGACCCGGCTGTTCTCCCGGCCAATGAATATTCAGTTGACGGGGTCGATTGGAGACCTATCCCAGCGGGAATTGAAGTTACGGGTTCTAAGTATGCGGTAGTGCTTGACGAGATAAGGCCTGGTCAATTGGACCTCAATCTCGAGAGGTTTGAGGTTGGGATCGGGCCTAGCATGGGCAAAAACGCGGCCCGGTACATTAAGGGTCGGGTGGACAAAGGGTGTCTTGTAACGAAACAGTCGAAAGACATAGGAGTTACGCAGTTGGATGGAGAGTGTACTTGGGAAAAGCCAGGTAATCTCGTAAGGCCGACCGGATGATGTTGGCTTTGGACTCGTACCAAGAGACTCCGGCGCTCAAGCGGTGGGCTTCCAGCCGCAGGAAGGCTTGGAGGGACAGGCGGATGTGATTCCGCTGTCCCTCTGCCGTACGCACTTGGCATTTCTCCACGCCACAACATTGTTTGAGGCCCCGGTGGTACGTTTCGATTCCCCAGGATTGGCGCGCCAGGCTTTCCCGTTGTTGCTCCGTCATTTCCAGATCATTGGTGGCCCAGTGTTCCACGTCCCCGTCTTTGGAAACCGTCCGAAACACCCGGATAAATCCATAGCCTCGCAGATGCACCTGCCGGCCTCCCTGGGGTATCGCCACGGTGGCCAAGGGCAAGTTCCCCGCTCCCTCGGGGTTCACCCGCCGGTTGGACCGCAATTGGCTCAGCCAGAACCATCCCTTGTCCCTGATGGCTTTCCAATTCTCCAGGCTGGTATACCAACTGTCGAACAGCACCCAACGGGGCTGAAAGCCCCGCCCCTCCGCCACCTCCAGCATCCGCCGGAAGTGGTCGTTCTTGGTCAGTCCGCTTAGGGGACGGTCATAGACCCGGAAATCACAGGGTATCAGCGCATTGCCATCAGTCCACAACAAGGTCAGCAGGTTGATGCCCCATACCACTCGCTTATGCTTGCCGCTCCAATGCCGGGACACCAGTTCTATCCGCTTGGCGTAGGGCTTGTCCAGGGTGGTGTCGTCCAGCACCAGCACCCCCTCCTCCCGTCGCACTAGTCCCCGGGTTTCCTGCCACAGCGCCTCCGTGCCGGGGGGCTGTCTCCGCAGCAGACGGGTGAATGCGTCATGGGCTGGAGCTTGCGGTGATTCCGGTTGACACCGCGCCGCTTCGCTGCAGGTAAATCTCCTCTGGGCTGCCACCAAGAACTGAATGTAGTCCACCGAGTCACACTTGGCTGGGTTCATCTCCCCCACCTCCGCCTCACTCCTTCTATCCTATCCCATCCCCAGCCTTAGCTCTCTCAACTGCGTAACTCCTAAGACAGTGAAATCGACGTTCAGCCAAAGGTAGTTTCCATAGGCTTCCAAGCGCGACTCTTAGCTGGACTTTGTACACTCAAGCTGCGTAGGCCAGCGAGTCGATGAGGCGGGCGTAAAATGCGGTGGGGACTTTTTCACTGTTGGGGTGCGAGGGCGACATTGAAAAACCCTCCGACGCCAGCCACAGAGTCCGGCGCAACAGGGCGATGGCATCGACGAAGGTGGGGGCTGGTTTGGCGTACCATGCTGCCGTGCGCTGGATTATGGGCTGTTGTTTTTGCAGCAGATGGGACGCCAGGGTAATCCAGGAAAAGAGACCCATCAACACGGGAGTGGTGCGGGCGATGGCCCGGTCGGACCATTGGCGCTGGGTCTCCACTCCCAGATGAGACCGCACCTCCTGAAAGGTGACCTCCAGTTGCCAACGCAACACGAACCATTCCAGTATCTGAACCGGAGCCACTGCCGGGTCGGTACAGAGTAAAGCCTGAGGGTCGAATTCGCCTTTGGGGTCTCGAACCAGGACCCAACGAATGGGGACGGGCGGTTTGCCGGAGTGATACCAGACCGCCGTTTGGGAGGCGATTTCCACCACGCGGACGGTGCCGTTATACCAAGCCACCGGGGAGGCATTCCAGGAGACGTCAGGCAAGCCAAGCTGCTCTTTCCCAAGTTGTTCTTTCAGGGTGGGCAGACGCACGCCTTTTACCCGAGGACGGCCGTTCTGGCCAGGCAGGCGAGGCGGCGCCGGGGCATAGAGGCCGGCATCCAGCCGCAACCGGGTGATCAAGGTAACCGATTCCCGTAGGGATTGGCAGAAATGGAGCAGGTCAAGGACGGCATAGCCGCTGTCGCCCACCAGCACCAGGTAACGGCGGGGCAGCCAGCGGCGCAGTTGCAGGATCATCTGACGGGCCCAGTCGGTGAGCTTTTTATGAGAGCGTCCTCGCCGCCGGTAATACCGCTCTGAGGGCGCCAATGCGGTCAGCACCGGCAAGGCCCAGTAGCGTCCGGCCCATGGTATGTGGCCCAGCCACATGAGACTGATCCAACGCAGGCCACTGGCCTTGACCACGTAGCTGCGGCTGGAGCGCACCGCATCCCGGTAAATCCCGAGAGCTCCGATCTGCGGACCCCGGCGCCGCTCCAGGGTCTCGTCGATACCGAATATCAAAGGGCCGTCGCCCCGGTCAAGATGCTGAAGCAGCATCCGCAGAAGCACTTGAGACACCTGAAGCGGCGACCACGCCGCCCGGTTGAGCACATGATGGTAGCGGGCATAGTTGCGGTCGCCGCTCAACCCCATAACCCGAAGAGCCGAGGCCACGGTGCGCCGGCCTGGGGATAGTATCGCCCCCACCAGCAGAACCTGGGCTTTCTGCCAAGTCGGCGCCCGAAACAGTGTTGCGAATGGGATGAGCACAGGTAAAATGGCGCTGGGCAGGGTAAGCATAGCTGGACCTTTTGTGAGAGATGGGTCAGGCCAGCTTAACCTGTCCTTATAATTTGTCTACGGTTTGTACAAAGTCCAGCTTAGAGGGTGTCTAAAAAGTTGGCGCCCTAGCCAAACGGCGTAGCATGAGTCCGGTCATGGCAGCGTAGATCCAGGCCTCCGTAGTTTCCGGCAAACCCTCATAATCCTTGCTCAAACGCCGTTGCAGATTCAGCCAGCCGAAGGTGCGTTCCACCACCCAACGCCGGGGCAGTACTTGGAAAGTATGTTGCTGCCGGGGTCGGCGCACCAACTCCAGATTCCAGCCACCCACTTCCTTGGCCCACTGCACCAGCTTGCCGCCGTAGGCCCCGTCGGCCCAAATCACCTTCAACCGGGGATATTGCCCCAGCAGACGCTCCAACACCAGCTTGGCGCCGTCCCGGTCTTGTATGTTGGCCGGATGCACCGCCACTGCCAGCAACAGCCCCAGGGTATCGACCACTATGTGGCGCTTGCGCCCCTTCACCTTCTTGCCCGCATCGTAACCTCTGGGCCCCCCTTTTCGGCAGTCTTTACCGATTGGCTGTCGATGATCGCTGCGCTGGGGCTGGCCTGGCGGCCCTCGAACTGACGGGTCAGGGACCGCAAGGTGTCATGCGCTCTCTGCCAGGTTCCGTCCCGGCGCCAAGTGCGGAAGTAATGAAAGGCAGTGCGCCAAGGTGGCAGGTCATGAGGCAGCATCCGCCAAGAGCATCCGGTGCGCAGCACATAGCGGATGGCATTCACCACCTCCCGGCGGGGGTATTTGACGGGACGGCCGCCGGGTTTGGGCGGAGGCAGCAACGGTTCCAGCAGTTGCCACTCCCGGTCGTTCAGGTCGGTGGGGTAATTTGGTCGGTTCATACCCCCAGATTACGCCATTCCGCCCGTTCCTCGCCTTCGTGCCTTTATGCAAGTTTTTATCTTTTTAGACACCCTCTCAGTGCGCAGCGAGCGCCAGTTCTGTGAGCGGCTGGAGTATGAGCTCCTGTTCAAGTGGTTCTTGGACGTGAACATCATGGACGGCAGCTTCGACCACTCGGTGTTTTCCAAGAATAGGCAGCGCCTTTTGGACGCCGACGTTGCCCGGGAGTTCCTGCTGGCAATGGTGGATCAGGCCAGGGAGCGGCATCTGCTGCCCGAGGAGCATTTCAGCGTGGCTGGGACGCTGCTGGAGGCATGGGCGTCGATAAAGAGTGTCCGGCCCAAGGATGAGGAGCCGCCGTCAGGCCATGGCGGGCAGGGCCCGGACCGGAATCCGGAGTGGACTTTCACGGAGAGCGGCGGAGCAATGAGACCCACCGTTCCACTACAGACCCGGAGGCTGGGCTGGCCAGGAAGGGAAAAGGTAAGGAGGCCCGGCTGTGCTTTGGGGCGCACCTGCTGATGGACAGCCGGGCCGGCTTGGTGGTGGACGTTGGGCTGACCCAAGCGGCTGGCACCTCGTACCGGGATGCGGCGTTGTCGATGCTGTCGGAGGTGGCGGGTATTGGGAGAATCACAGTGGGCGCGGATCGGGGCGATGACACCAGGATTTCGTGTCGAAATGCCGGGACAGGAGAGTAACGCCGCTTGTGGCGCAGAAGCGGCTCTCGGCCATAGACGGACGCACGGCCCGGCATGGGGGCTACTGGATAAGCCTTCGGGTGCCCAAACGAATAGAGGAGGTGTTCGGCTGGGTCAAGACGGTGGCTGTGGGACGTAAGTGGCGTTACTGCAGGGTAGCCCGCAACCGGCTGTGTGCTGATCTGACGGTGGCCGGGTACAACTTGGTGAGACCTGCCAAAATAACCCCCGTAGCAGCGTGCCTCAAAGAGATTCCCAGCGTAAGAATGCCCAAATACCGGGCCATCTCGGGCGTAGAACGGCGCCCTCACAGCAACCCAACGTCCTCATTGGCAATCACACAGGGAATGAAAACGTCCAGTCCCCAACACAACCACCACATTTCAACGCCCTGCTAGCTTGAGAGACCGAGTTGATTTTCACACGCTATCCCATCCCCGTCTCTGTCCCGGGCTGATGGCACCATCTCTGCCGGGAACCCCGGGCCTCTCCCGTTGCTCCCCTGCACTCTGGTCTCTCCGGCTGCTGTGGCCTCTTGGCACGACCCGTACACGGGGCTCTCCAGCTTCTGCTTATGCTCCCCTGTCCTCGCCCCCAAGGCGTGCAGGATATCCACTTTCGGCGGATTCTCACAGGTCTCCAGCATCTTCTGCACCGCCTCAGCTTCGGCCTCCGTCATGGTCAGGTCCCACTCAGCCTTTACCTCCGCCCAGTCGGTGGCGTATTTGCACCAGTAACCTTCGTTCGGAGGCCGCCAGCCCTCTGGTCCTCTCTCTCCTTTGGAACGGTTTGCTCCCATTGTTACAGCGATCAGATGCTCGGTATCGCCCAGGTAGTTTGCGTACTCCCGCTTCCGGTCTGCTGGCCACCGCCACCCGCCGGAGTAGTGGGTGTTCTCCAGCGGCACCAGGTGGTCGACGTCCATGGCGCGGGGATCATCCTCGTGGATTCCGGTATAAGGGTCGCGCCACTTTCCGCTGGCTACCCGGCACTCCTTCAGGGTCTCGAAGGCCACTGTAAGCGGCGGAGATATATTGGGCCACGTGGGCGGGTGATCGCTGACAAATGGCGGTTGCAAATCGGACCGTCCGCCGTCATCCATAGGCTTGAAGTTGAGCCTATGGGTGGTGCAGACGGATGTACAGAGTGGACGTGTATCTGCGGGTTCGCAGGGCGGTGATGGTGGAGGGGATCAGCATCCGGGAGGCGGCGCGGGAGTTCGGGCTGCACCGGGACACGGTGCGCAAGATGCTGGCCTATTCGGTGCCGCCGGGCTACCGGCGGCAGACTCCGCGCCCCAGGCTCAAGCTGGAGCCCTATACTGGCGTCATCGACCAGATCCTGCAAAAGGATCACAGCGTCCCCAAGAAGCAGCGCCACACCGCCAAACGCATCTTTGAGCGGCTCAGGGACGAGTACGGGTTTGGCGGCGGATCCACCACGGTCAAGGATTACGTCAGGGAGCATCGCCGCCAGACACGAGAGATGTACGTGCCTTTGTCCCACGCGCCTGGCCACTCCCAGTGCGACTTCGGCGAGGCACTGGTGATCATTGGCGGGGTGGAGCGGAAGGCCCACTACCTCATCCTGGACCTGCCCCACAGCGACGGCTGCTTTGTGAAGGCCTACCCGGCGGAGACTACCGAGGCCTTCTTGGACGGCCACGTCTCGGCGTTTGCCTTCCTGGGCGGAGTGCCCCAGAGCATCCTGTACGACAATACCAAGCTGGCAGTGGCCAGGATACTTGGAGACGGTAGGCGCAAGCGTACCCGGGCGTTCACGGAACTCCAGTCCCACTACCTGTTCGAGGACCGGTTCGGCCGTCCGGGCAAGGGCAACGACAAGGGAACAGTCGAGGGCATGGTGGGCTACGTCCGGCGCAACTTTCTGGTCCCATACCGTCCTTCGAGAGCTTTGATGCGCTCAATGCCCACTTGGAGGCGCACTGCCTGGAGCGGATGGACGCCAAGCTCAGGGGCCACGCTGAGACCATCGGGCAGCGGATGGAGCGGGACCTGGATGCCCTGCTGCCCTTGCCGGCGGTGCTCTACGAGGCGTGCGAGAAGCATGCCAGCCGGGTGAGTTCGCTGTCGTTGGTCCGGTACCGCACCAACGACTACTCGGTGCCGGTGGCCTATGGGCACCGTGATGTGCTGGTAAGGGGCTACGTGGATCAGGTGGTCATCAGTTGCGGCTCTGAGGTCATCGCCAGGCACAAGCGCTCCTACCAGCGAGACGACTTCGTATTCGATCCCATCCACTACCTGCCGCTTTTGGAGCAGAAGATTGGCGCGCTGGACCAAGCGGCTCCCTTACAGGACTGGGATCTCCCCGAGGAGTTTGGCACGCTGCGCCGGTTGCTGGAGTCCCGGATGGGCCGACGGGGCAAGCGGGAATTCGTGCAGGCGCTGCGTCTGCTGGAGACCTTTTCAATGGCTGAGGTCCACTCTGCGGTGAGGGATGCCCTCCGGCCGGGAGCCATCAGCTTCGGCGCGGTGAAGCACCTGGTGTTGTGCCGGCTGGAGGGGCGGCCGTCCAGACTGGACCTGGAGCTGTATCCCTACCTGCCCCGGGTGAGAGTGAGCACGACCTGCGCAGGAGACTACATGAGCCTTCTTTCAGGGAGGGCAGCATGAGCGGCAAGTCCGCTCTACTCTTGGAGCACCACCTCAAAGAGCTGAGGCTGCCCAGCTTTCTCAGGGAATACGGTAAGCTGGCCGCCCAGTGCGCCGCCGAAAATGTGGACTGCTCCGGCTGGCCGAGCTGGAACTCATCGACCGCCACCATCGGATGGTGGAGCGCCGGATCCGGGCGGCCCGTTTCCCTGCCGTGAAGAGCCTGGACACCTTCGACTTCCCGGCCATCCCCTCGATGAACAAGACCTCGGTGATGGAACTGGCCCGCTGCGAATACATCGAACGCCGTGAGAACGTCATAGCCGTCGGCAACAGAGGCACCGGTAAGACCCACATAGCCCTCGGCCCGGGACGAGAGACGGCTGCTGAATTTACAGAGACAGCTTTCCCGGCTCAACCTGCTGATCATCGACGAACTGGGATTCGTGCCCCTGTCCACCACCGGAGCGGAACTGCTGTTCGAGGTGTTCAGCCAGCGCTACGAGCGAGGCTCCACCCTGGTCACCACCAACCTCCCCTTCGACGAGTGGACCGGGGTGTTCGGCTCGGAACGTCTCACCGGAGCACTGTTGGACCGGCTCACCCACCACGTCCATATCCTGGAGATGAACGGCGAGAGCTATCGCCTCAAGCACAGCCGGGAGGGCGCCGTACCCCAAGCTCCGGAGGACCCGGTCGACGACTAACCCGCTCGACACCCCAGTCGGCTCTCAACCTCTGATCCTGTCTCCACCTCTCCCTGCCTAGCCAACTGCCACCATGCAGGTGGTCCACCATTCCGCCGCCCCAGTGGTCCACTTTGTCGCCGCCCTTGACAACCAGGGAGGCCAGAATCGCCGCCCGGTTCCGTTGCTCCTGCCATGCTCCTGTTTCCTGCTCCAGTACTTCCTGGCCGGGAATCCGGCGATCCAGGCACTGCCGCGCCAGCACCCCCAGTTCTATCTCCGCTATATTCAGCCAACTCCCGTGCTTTGGCGTGTAGTGTATCTCCAGCCGCTGGGCGATGCGCAGCGCCTCCGCCGGCTCGAAGGCCTCGTACAGGGACGCCGGGTGATGGGTGTTCAAGTTGTCCATCACCAGCACTATCCGCTCCTTGTGAGGGTAGTCCTCATCCACCAGTTTCCGCACCACCTCCGCCCAGTCGGTCCTGGTGCGCCGGTCCGTGACCTCCACCCGGCGCCACCCCTCCAAGGGCGCAAACAGCATGAATAGGTTGCTCACCCCGTTGCGCTTATATTCGTGATCGTAGGCCATGGCTGCCCCGGGCCGCGGCGGGCGGGGTTGCCGGGTCTCCTGCACCAGTTCCTTGCTGGTCTCGTCCAGACACACCAGAATCTCATTCTCGAATCTCATTCTCCTGGTATTCACGGTGATAGACCTCCAGCACGTCCTCCATGGCGCATACGAAGGCGCATACGAAGGCGCATACGAACTCGGCGCTACCCTGTGGCGGAAGGCACCAGCACTCCCTCAGCCAAGGCTTGAGTTCGTTTTTTTCAGTGTCCGGCGCACCGTCTCCGCGCTGATGCTGTCCACTATCTCCCGCTCCACCAATCCGTCGGCCAGCATTTGCAGGATCCAACTCACCCGTCCCTCCGGCGGTTGGGAGCTGGCTATGGTTATCAGATGGGCCTCACCCTGGCCATCCAGCCTCCTCTGACGCCGGCGCAGTTGCTGCTCCCTGCATCCCAAGGCCGCCTCAACCCCCTCCTCCACGCACCGGCGGCGCACCCGCTCCACCGTGGCGGTGCCCACCTTCAGGGCCCGGGCTATCTCCTCATCCCTCATGGCTCCCCCAGCTTGGTTCTCGTCGCTGAGCAGCAGGATGCGCGCATGAGTCTGCTTAGGACACCAACGCCTTCAATTCCTCCTGCTCCTCCCCCGTCAGTCCGACATAGTGCTTCTTGACCATCACATCCACCTCACTTCCCATTCCTCCTCCTTTGGCCCTCACTTCCCCACATCTTACCAGCCATCACCTCAATGATGGTCGTCTACTAGTATTACAACGACTGATTGTGAAAAAGGACTGTTGGTGGTTCCTGTCTGAACACGAGCAACTCGCTGTTTGAGGCCAGTGCCCGTTCCTCGCCAGCTTCAATTTCCACGTACGAATCACCTTATCAGACAATACGTCGTTGTAATACTAGACTCCTGGCGTCGCTCAACGAGGAGACGAGGCGGATCATCCGTGGGGCGGATGCGCCGATCCATGTAATAAGGCAACTCTTCAACGTGATGACATACCGGCGGCCGGACGGGCGCGAGATTCCGCTCGAGGAACTCCCAGTGTCAAAGGCGGTGCGGTACGGCCAGACCGTGTGCGCCGAAGAAATCGTCTTTGAACTCGCGGATGGCCATAAAGTCACCACTATCGTCAACGCCACTCCGGTCCGCTCGGAAGTCGACGAAATCGTGTCCGTCATCGCCACCGTTCAGGACATGACGCCGCTGGAGGACCTGGAACGGCTGCGATCTGAGTTCCTCGGCAGGTGAGCCACGAGCTGCGGACGCCGCTCACCACCATCAAGGGCTCCGCCGCCACCTTGCTGGCCGCCTCATCCACGCTCAGTCCTGCCGAGATGGGTGAGTTCTTTCAGATCATCGACGAACAGGCGGACCATATGCGCAGCCTGATCAGCGACCTCCTCGACGTTTCGCGGATCGAGGCGGGTACGTTGTCGATCACTCCCGAACCCACGGTTGTGGCAGCCTTGGTGAAGCAAGCAATAGAGGCGTTCCTGCGCGACGGCGCAAGGAACAGCATCGAGGTCGGTCTCCCACCGGACCTGCCCCGCATCGGGGCTGATAGACAGCGCATGATGCAGGTTCTGATCAACCTTCTCCCCAACGCGTCCAAGTATTCGCCCGACCAGTCCGCTATCAGGGTGAGCGCATCTCTGGAGGACGTGTACGTCGCCATCTCCGTCTCGGACGACGGGAGAGGCATATCTGCCGAGCACCTGCCCCATCTCTTAAGGAAGTACTCCCGGATCGACGACGAGGGCCTGAGCCGGCATATAGCGGGAGAGGGCCTGGGCCTAGCCATCTGCAGAGGAATAGTGGAGGCGCACGGGGGACGAATCCGGGCCGATAGCGACGGGCCGGGATTCGGGACGCGGTTCACCTTCACGATTCCTACGGTCGACGAAGCCTCCAACGGCTCGGCAACCGGTCCAGATCTGCTCTCCTCCGAGTCAGGACGCGTGCCGAGAGGTCGGGCCCGCATTCTCGCAGTCGACGACGAGCCGCAGATTCTCCGCCACATTAGGAACACGCTCTCGGAGGCTGGCTACACCCCCATTGTGACCGGGAATCCGGATGAGGTGGAGAGCCTCATCCGGATAGAAAAGCCACACCTCGTCCTGCTGGACATGATTCTGCCCGGGACCGACGGCATCAAACTGATGAAGCGTATCCTGGAGATCACCGATGCGCCGGTCATCTTCCTGGCTGGCCGCGGCGGAGATCAGATTGTCGCACAGGCCTTCGAGGCTGGAACCGATGACTACATGGTCAAGCCTTTCTCGCCGACAGAGTTGGCGGCAAGAATTGAGGCGGTCCTGCGCAGGCACGCGGCGTCCGACCGGATCAAGTTGCGCGAACCCTATCTTTTGGGTGACCTGAAGATCGACTACGCCGAGCGCCGTGTGACGGCGGCTACCCATCCGGTGCAGTTGACCGCGACCGAGTACAAGCTGCTATTCGAGCTTTCGATTAACGCCGGACGGGTGTTGACCCACGACCAACTAGTGACCCGGGTCTGGGGCCAGGAATACTCCGGTGATTCACTGCTCCACCGCTCGTTCGTCAAGAAGCTTCGCCGCAAGCTGTGCGACAACGCTGCCAGCCCCACTTACATCTTCACCGAGCCTCGCGTCGGCTACCGCATGGCCAAGTCGGAGGGTGGGGCAGGGCCCAGTTAGTGAACCTGATGGCGATTCGAATAGTCACAGACACTTGTTCTGGCCGGCCCCCGGAGGCGGCACGGGCCAGCGGCATTGCCGTCGTGCCCTTCTGTCACAGGGTGGTGGTTACCAAGGTGGAGCCCCGGTCGTAGCGTTGGCTGAATACCTCGAAGAGCAGTTCCGCGCCGGTGCGGGACAGTGGCACGAAGCCCAGTTCGTCGATGATCAGCAGTTTGATCCGGGAGAGCTGGCGCTGCAGGCTGAGCAGCCGCCTCTCGTCCTTGGCTTACACCTTCCAAGAGCGGTGATGTGGCTGATAGGCTACCATCCTCACCGTCCCTGGCGAGACCCATCGCAGAGCACGAACCGATCCCCTACTCCAGCAACAGACATCGCCTCGTCCGGCCTTGCTATGCCACATCGACGCAGACTTGTTCAGAGGATTCCTGGCTAAAGAAAAGGCCGCGCTCTTGCGATAGTGCTTGGTAGATGACAGAGCCGTGGGAGTGGCGCCACTCCCTTTTACTGGCAGTTTCGGGTACTACCAGAATTCGCTACCAGGATTTCAGGACCGGCAGTACCTCTTCGGCAAAGAGCTTCAGGCTTCGCTCTGCAATCTGGGGCGGTGTGCCACCGAACCGGAAGGCGACGTTCAACTCGAAATCGCCCAGCAGATCCCTGCGGTCCTCAAGCCCCCGTAGAATCTTGTCCGGCGTGCCCCAGCTGGCCGCCTTCATGAATCCCTCGACCGCTCCTTCGAGACCAGCCGAACGAGCGATTTCAGCCTTCTGCTGGTAGGCGTCGTAACCCTTTACCGACGCGAAGTGGTCGCTAAGGAATTCGTAGTGGTAAAAATTGCTTTCGACAAATTTGCCTTGGTATTGACGCGCTTCCTCTTCACACTGCGCCATATCGGTGCCGCATACGACGAACTCGCTGAGCATAAGGGTCGGCGGCTCCGTGCCGTGGAATTCACGGTGCAGGGCCCGTCCGCGCTCGATCCCCGGCATCCGCATCTCCCAGGGGCGATCAGCGAACATGATGATATGCGCGCCAAGTTTGGCCGCCGAGAGAACTGAATCATCGCTGGAGGCGACGGCGTAGATGCGCCCGTCAAAGGAATGCTGCGGTCGGGGCCGGATCTCCGTCCGTGGCTGTTTGTAGTAGATGCCATCGCCCTCGATGAACCCTGTCCTGAGGGCCTCAACAATCATCGGCGCCGCTTCGTCGAAACGGCCCCGCGATTCGTCCATGCTGATGCCGAAAGTCTCAAATTCCCGTCGCGCCAGACCCCGCCCGAAACCCAGCCGGAGCCGGCCATTGCTCAACAGGTCGAGAACGGCAGCGTTTTCCGCCACACGCAGCGGGTTGTGCCAAGGGAGTATCACGGCGGCCGTTCCCACGTCGATGCCGGTATGCTTGGTCGCCAAGTGGGTCATCAGCTGGATATTGTCGGGCACGAAGGAATAGTCGTTGAAGTGGTGCTCCGCGGACCAGAGGCTATCGAACCCCGAGTCTGCGGCGATTTCAGCAAGGCGCAGCTCCTCCTCCCACATCTGGCCGTCCGAGCCTTCATCCCAGCCATAGCTGGAGAAGACCATCATCATCCCGACATCCATACAAATACTCCTTCCGAATCATTGAACTTGCCCACTCGCCCCCGGGCGATGGGCATTAAAAGCTTGGCTTGGTGGCAAAGGGGGTCAACTGGAGTTCGTGGGTCCAGCAGGATTTGTCCTGGGTGTGCAGGTAGTAGAAGGCCTCCGCGATCTTGACCGGATTCATGAGCAATTCAGGATTCTGCTGGGCGCGCGGGAGAGCGTGGGTGCCCGGAGAATCGATCATTCCGTCGATTACCACGTTGGCGACATGCACACCGAACTCGGAATATTCCTCTGTCAACGCCTGGGCCAGCGTCCGCATCAACACCCGCGGATAGTACAGCGACTGTCCGGTGTACCGCTTTTTCCCTCGCAACGAAAATGCGTTGTTGGAAATCAGGATGGTGCCCTCGCCTCGCTCCCGCATGGCGGGCAGAACCTCCTTGGCGACCAGGAAGGGGCCGCTGCTGGAAATGTGCTGCGCGGTTTCGAACATCTCGAAGGGAATGTGTTCCAGCAGTTCTTCTTCCGGCGGAAGGTCGCGCCCCTCCAGGTAGCCCGCGTTGTAGACTAGTACGTCCGGGTCGCCAGCTTCTTCCCGTATCCGGGCGAACGCATTGGATATGGAGTCACGAGAAGCAAGGTCCAACTCGACGATCATGGCGTCGTCGCCCTGTTCCCGGATCGCCGTCTCCAAGGGAGCTGCGTTGGAGGCGCTGCGGGTGGTCAACACGGTGAAGAAACCCTCTTGTGCAAACTTCAGCGAGATGGCTCCTCCCACGCCCCAGCGCACGCCCACGGGCAGCCCGCTGTCGTCGATATCCGTGCCGTGTACCAAATGGGTGTTGCGGCCGTCTGACTGCCACTTGGATGTCGCCCCTATCACGACGGCGACCGGTTTGCCGTTTGCGTTCATTTCTGATTCCTTGCGTAGAGATGTTGGCTGCCCGCTGTCACCGGAAGTTGAGCCTGCTGACGGCGATTATTGCGCCCAAGAGGCATCACGCCGGGAGGAGTCGCCGACCGATTTCGCGGCGAACACTTTCCTGTGCATTGGGCAACGGATGAGATAGTGAGCCTGAGGATACTGTACTACAAACTTTTGAGAGGGTGGTAATCCGGTGGGCCTACGCCATCGGAGAGGGCGGCCCACATTCATTTCCCGTCCATTTCCTGCCGTCAGTCGGCGGGTAGCTCTCTCGGACGGTCCGCCTTGGCGCCGCCCTATACGCTCTCGTTGGCAAATCGGGGCATCACCTTGGTAGCGAAATTCTCCAGATTACGGAGGGTCTTCCGGAGCGGGAGGCCTGGGTGGGTGAACTCGACCAGCAGGTAGTCGAGGTTGCACACCTCCCGCAACTCCTGGATCTTTTCAATCACGTTGTCCGGAGATCCCACCAACAGGGTTCGAGGCTCCAGGAAATCCCAGTCCAGCTTCACGCCTGGATCCAACTCCTCATCAGGGTTGGTGAACACCTGCCTGCCCCGAAACGGATCATTGAATATGAATGCGGACATGATCGCTGCCTCGGCATCCCGCCGCGCATCCTCCATCGATGAGGCAACGTACGTGGAGCGCATGACGGCCTGGTCTTCTCCCAGACTGAACGGCCGGCCCTCAAGCCGGGACCGGACTTCGGCATATAGTTCCATTCGCTGGCGAATCCTGGCGGCCGGAGGCTGCCAGTAACAGGCCTTCAGTCCCATCTCGGCTGCCGTTGTGACGGAGTTGTCGGTGGACACAGTCATCCACAGGGGAGGATGGGGACTCTGGAAAGGCCGGGGCGTTACACGAAGCCTGGTCACTCGATCGCCGTCCTGCCAAGCCAGGTCCGAAGGGAACGACGGATGGGAAAACACGGTATCTTCTGCGGGGAAGCTGTAGTTGGGTCCTGAGTGAGAGAAGTATGGGTCAGACCAGATCTTGCGGACTATCTCCACCGTTTCCCGAAACAGTTCCCGGTTCTCTCGGTCCTTGCGAGGGTCCGCATTTGGGTGGAACTGTGGCCCCTCATAGGGCCAGATTCCCCTGCCGAAACCCACTTCGACGCGGCCCCTGGTCATGTTGTCGAGTATGGACAGGTCCTCGGCCAAGCGTATCGGATGCCACCAAGGAGCGATGTTGGCCATCTGACCAATGCGAATCCTGGAAGTCCTGGCCGCCAGATCCGCGCCCAGCAATATAGGGTTTGGAAGGTCTCCAACTCCATAGGGCCCAAAGTGATGCTCTCCCAGCCAGATCGCCTCGAACCCCAGCTCCTCGGCCAGAACGGTCTGCTGCCTGAGGTTGTCCAGCATATCGGCGGAGTTGAGTGCTTCGCCGGCGGATGCCGCCACCGTGGTGAACGCTGCGAACCTCAAAATGAAACCCCTTTCTGTCGAGATTGCGCCGCGGTACTGTGCGTATCGGAGTCAGTATACATATGTGACTTTATCATTGCCCGACATACAGACTGGTCTCAGATGTTCCGAACTGTTAGGGTGGCGCTGGCGGGACACTGAGTTGGATTCGGGAGTGCTTTCGGTTCAGAGGGCTTGGGTTAAGCTGCCATCGGGCGGCAAGGACCTTTCGAAGCCCACATCGGAGCATGGCAGGGTAGCACCTCTGTCTGTACAATCAATTGACTAGTTGAGGGCACATTGGCAGCGGCAATGTGCCCTTTCAGGAAATGGCAAATGAGGGCATAGTCGCCCCAAAGCTCTCGGATTTATGGTAAATCAAAGCTAATACCGGGATGGCGGAAAGGCAGACGCGGCGGACTTAAAATGGGAATTATATCGAATTTTAGCCACCGGCTTGAAAAGTAACCCCGGCTGTCAGGCCGGAGTTGCCATTCCTAAGCTGGACTTTGTACAAACCGTAGACAAATTATAAGGACAGGTTAAGCTGGCCTGACCCATCTCTCACAAAAGGTCCAGCTATGCTTACCCTGCCCAGCGCCATTTTACCTGTGCTCATCCCATTCGCAACACTGTTTCGGGCGCCGACTTGGCAGAAAGCCCAGGTTCTGCTGGTGGGGGCGATACTATCCCCAGGCCGGCGCACCGTGGCCTCGGCTCTTCGGGTTATGGGGTTGAGCGGCGACCGCAACTATGCCCGCTACCATCATGTGCTCAACCGGGCGGCGTGGTCGCCGCTTCAGGTGTCTCAAGTGCTTCTGCGGATGCTGCTTCAGCATCTTGACCGGGGCGACGGCCCTTTGATATTCGGTATCGACGAGACCCTGGAGCGGCGCCGGGGTCCGCAGATCGGAGCTCTCGGGATTTACCGGGATGCGGTGCGCTCCAGCCGCAGCTACGTGGTCAAGGCCAGTGGCCTGCGTTGGATCAGTCTCATGTGGCTGGGCCACATACCATGGGCCGGACGCTACTGGGCCTTGCCGGTGCTGACCGCATTGGCGCCCTCAGAGCGGTATTACCGGCGGCGAGGACGCTCTCATAAAAAGCTCACCGACTGGGCCCGTCAGATGATCCTGCAACTGCGCCGCTGGCTGCCCCGCCGTTACCTGGTGCTGGTGGGCGACAGCGGCTATGCCGTCCTTGACCTGCTCCATTTCTGCCAATCCCTACGGGAATCGGTTACCTTGATCACCCGGTTGCGGCTGGATGCCGGCCTCTATGCCCCGGCGCCGCCTCGCCTGCCTGGCCAGAACGGCCGTCCTCGGGTAAAAGGCGTGCGTCTGCCCACCCTGAAAGAACAACTTGGGAAAGAGCAGCTTGGCTTGCCTGACGTCTCCTGGAATGCCTCCCCGGTGGCTTGGTATAACGGCACCGTCCGCGTGGTGGAAATCGCCTCCCAAACGGCGGTCTGGTATCACTCCGGCAAACCGCCCGTCCCCATTCGTTGGGTCCTGGTTCGAGACCCCAAAGGCGAATTCGACCCTCAGGCTTTACTCTGTACCGACCCGGCAGTGGCTCCGGTTCAGATACTGGAATGGTTCGTGTTGCGTTGGCAACTGGAGGTCACCTTTCAGGAGGTGCGGTCTCATCTGGGAGTGGAGACCCAGCGCCAATGGTCCGACCGGGCCATCGCCCGCACCACTCCCGTGTTGATGGGTCTCTTTTCCTGGATTACCCTGGCGTCCCATCTGCTGCAAAAACAACAGCCCATAATCCAGCGCACGGCAGCATGGTACGCCAAACCAGCCCCCACCTTCGTCGATGCCATCGCCCTGTTGCGCCGGACTCTGTGGCTGGCGTCGGAGGGTTTTTCAATGTCGCCCTCGCACCCCAACAGTGAAAAAGTCCCCACCGCATTTTACGCCCGCCTCATCGACTCGCTGGCCTACGCAGCTTGAGTGTACAAAGTCCAGCTAAGAGGGTGTCTAAAAAGTTGGAGCCCTAGCCAAGCGGCGCAACATGAGTCCGATCATGGCGGTGTAGATCCAGGCCTCCGTAGTTTCCGGCAAACCCTCATAATCCTTGCTCAAACGCCGTTGCAGATTCAGCCAGCCGAAGGTGCGTTCCACCACCCAGCGCCGCGGCAGTACCTGGAAAGTATGTTGCTGCCGGGGTCGGCGCACCAACTCCAGATTCCAGCCACCCACTTCCTTGGCCCACTGCACCAGTTGCCGCCGTAGGCCCCGTCGGCCCAAATTACCTTTAACCGGGGATATTGCCCCAGCAGACGCTCCAACACCAGCTTGGCGCCGTCCCGGTCCTGTATGTTGGCCGGATGCACCGCCACTGCCAGCAACAGCCCCAGGGTATCGACCACTATGTGGCGCTTGCGCCCCTTCACCTTCTTGCCCGCATCGTAACCTCTGGGCCCCCCTTTTCGGCAGTCTTTACCGATTGGCTGTCGATGATCGCTGCGCTGGGGCTGGCCTGGCGGCCCTCGAACTGACGGGTCAGGGACCGCAAGGTGTCATGCGCTCTCTGCCAGGTTCCGTCCCGGCGCCAAGTGCGGAAGTAATGAAAGGCAGTGCGCCAAGGTGGCAGGTCATGAGGCAGCATCCGCCAAGAGCATCCGGTGCGCAGCACATCGCGGATGGCATTCACCACCTCCCGGCGGGGGTATTTGACGGGACGGCCGCCGGGTTTGGGCGGAGGCAGCAACGGTTCCAGCAGTTGCCACTCCCGGTCGTTCAGGTCGGTGGGGTAATTTGGTCGGTTCATACCCCCAGATTACGCCATTCCGCCCGTTCCTCGCCTTCGTGCCTTTATGCAAGTTTTTACCTTTTTAGACACCCTCTTAGTTCGAGAGCCGGCTTGGTTGAGATGCGATAGCTTTTTTGACCGTGCCCTGCGCAACCTCCACCACACGGGCGATCTGGCGGATCGAAGCTCCCTCGGCGTACATGTGGAGGGCTATCTGCATCTTTTCGGGAGTCAGGGCCGGTGGGCGCCCTGGAGGTCTTCCCTCCGCTTTGGCCCGCGCCTAACCGGCGCGGATCCGCTCGCCGGTGGACTCGACCTGGTAAGCGCCCTGGGCAAGCATCATGCGACGGTAGAGGTTTGCCGAGGCGCTCTCCTCCGAGGTGTCGATACCTTCTCGGATGGCGATGATGCCGATACTTTCTTCCGTGAGCTCCGCCTGCAGCCGGACGCCATGCTCAAGATTCCGCGACAAGCGGTCCAGGTAGGCCACCACGATGGTGTCGCCGCTGCGGACCACGCTCATCAGTTGCTGCCACCCGGAGCGGCGCTCGGGAGCGGCCGCTGGCCACGTCGCTGAAGACGTGTTCCTGGCGCGCTCCAGCTCCAGCAGCTGCGTATCGAGGTTCTTGGCCTGGTCGTCAGCCTTGCTGACCCGGGCGTAACCGTAGGTGACGGGAATCATGTTAGTCATAGCAGGCGTTGTGCGAACCAAATTCAGACCTTCTGGCATAGCCCCAGGCTGCGGCGAACATGAGGGCAATTTCGAACAAGGCCCGTTATGGTTAGTCCGCCCGCAGCTGCCCGAAGTCCCTTGGTCCTCCTGGAATGCTGTCATTGCGATGATTGTCCCCCTCCGGAAGGCATATCTTCGCCTTAGGTTCTGGCGAGAGCCGACGATTAGTTGGTGGGGCCGCCGCCCGGCCAGCTGAATTTTGTGCAAATGCTAATGGTATCCTTGCTCTTCCAGTACCAACAAGCCGGTGATTCCTCGTAAAGGCCAACTTGCCAGAGGAGGTTCAGTCGCATGATAGATTCAGACAACAAATACAAAATGAAACTCGATGTTCTTGCCGCTGCGTTCGAACTAGGTCCTATATTGCCCGGCAGTCCTGCTGCACAATCCCTTGCCGAAACCTACCCCGACGAACAAGAAGCTTTGACAGTAGTTGCCGATTACCTCATTGAAGAACGGTTCCTGTTCCCTCTGTTCAATTCTGCTACTAGGACCGAAGTCTGGAATGGCCGTGCGAGGGGGATCACACCAAAAGGGATGGATAGGCTTAGGCGGTTGAAGCGCCCTGTCCGGACTTGGATTGGGGAGAATTGGTTCCCAGTTGTTGTTGCTGCCACAACCGCGTTGCTCGGGATTATTTCGATAGTTGTAAATACCGTCTTTTAGCAAGGAACAACGAAGATAATAGGACGAATCAACATTTGTTATCCCCAGACACCGTCGAGACTAGGTCGGGCAAGGCTTTTTCGACGTTTATTTGTTTCTTCGCCTTCGTGATCTCTGACGTGGGCTGGATCTCAAAATCATCTTTACCTCATTATCCAGAGCAGGGTCTGAGGTTTGTCGCTGGGCGATTTCACGATAAATTGGCTCTGCCAATTCGACCCGGTTTTGTGAAACGTGCAAACGAGCGCAGGCGAGTTTTAGAAGCACTGATGATGGAATTAACGCCAGACCCTCTGGAGCACTCCGGTTGCGTCTTGGACATCACCAGTATGAAGCAGGGCAAAGCTCAAGTTGATGTACGATGCTTCCAAAACATTCGCTGGATGTTGTTCCCAATTGCTCTTTCGAGCAAGAGTTCCCGTTGGCAGGCGCAACCTCAAATATGAAGCGGAGACATCCTCGGGAGTAAGAGTCAGAAAAATAGCGTCTCGAAAGTAGTTAATTGCGCCCTCATGATCCCCTTCGTCCAAGCAGGCGACACCAAGGTTTGCTAGAGTCAGCGACAAATGGAAAAAGTGCAGGTCAAGCGCTTGTTCTAGGTCTCGTTTAGCTTCGTCTTTCTTTTGGAGCTCATACCTTATGTAGCCAAGATCATTGAAAACTCGCGCTCTAGCCCGTCTCTCGCTCTCGTTCCGCAGCTTTCGAATTAAGGCTTCCTCAGCCTCGACAATCTTCTTGTTACCGTACAGTTTGACCCAGATTATCGGGGTCTTCTGAATTGGCAGTGTCGAACTCAGGGGCCGTTCCGTCTTCTGTTCCATCACCACCGCCCACATGGTGTTGAACTGAAGCGATCCACCATCTCACGAGAGGACCGACTTGCGCCATCAGTTCCTCGAGACGAGGCCCTCCTATCGTCTCAAGTAAGCCGGTGAGGCTTGGCAAGTCAACAGAGAAATTGTCCAACCCTTCTATTGAATTCCTTGAGTCGTCAGCACGTTGACGAAGAGAACTCAACATTGAGGCAGGGACAATGAGCGGTTTCTCTGCAGAATCGAAGTAGAGTTCTATCCCCATTGTTTCTCTTGGGTTTTCGCGGTTTCTTACCGACAGACAAAGCAAATGGTGCAGCCCTGGGTTCCGAACGAGTTCACACGTCCTAAACCATTCGTTAACGACGTTAGGGTTTTCCTTCAGCCGAACTGGGGAGCCGCTGGCTAAGTCTTGGAAGGCGCTAAACCTCGCCCTCACGGCTTCGATCCGGTCCCCACTTTCATTGTCGTGAGGGTTAAAGGACTGCATAACAATTGATGGTCGTCTCCCAAGTTCCCAAGCAACAAACCTGATCAACTTTTCGGTTTTTTCGCCGAAAGGTGTTGGGGGCCCTTTCCCGAGCACAAGTGAACGTGACAATTCCCCTAGTTTTCTAATTTCGTACCAGAAGCGGAGATAGAGTGCCAAAAACTCGTCGCCCGCGAGCGTGTAATTGTGTGGTTCTTCAACCATCAGCCCGAGCCCAACGAATTTCTCACGCTTTTCTTGCAACATGGCTTCGCGTCTTAAACTTGCAGCCCTGCTCTTACCTTCTGCACGGAAAGATTCATCCAACTCAACAATATCTGCTATGGCCCAGTGGGGATATCGCGTCATGTTGTAAAGGGTTTCCAGGTCGACGCTGCTCAACCTCTGGATGGTATCCACTTTTTGCTGCACATCATAGTCAGTATACATAGTGGCAATGGAATCTAGAACGTCGTCCAATGCTCCGACAGTAATGTTGAGATCAGATTGTTGGCCCTTTAGATATCGATTATAGATGCTGTGACAAAGCAACCTAATTTGATTAGGTTTACCTTGGCTTAGCTTCACTAAGTAGTCGACTGTCATAGGACTCATAAGTCGCTGTTCATCTTCGGCTAGGGGAAGGAGCGCGCATTCTGCAATGTCTGTTTGGGTTGCGAAATTGTCTAGTGATATTACCTTGCCTTGAGCAAACAACGGTTGTTCGTGGTTTGCAAACAGTTGGGCTAGGTCGGGTTCACCTACAAAAAGCACACCTAATCGTCCAACTTCGCGGATAGCGAATCTTAACTGTTGGGTTATTACTCGCCTGGGCACTACCAGATGCGCTTCGTCGATTATTAGTAGGACTCCATTTCGGTCAGGCTCAATTACTTTGGTAATTAGAGATTTGAGGCCTTCGTAAACCAAGGGGTTTGGCGGTACTGGGGCAGTGCGATGGTTGTAAGCGGTCCAAAATCCCAGCTGATTCTCGTTCAGCCCAATACGAAAATTCTCATCCGCAGTACCAAGGCCGAAGGGAAGGTTGGGCGTGTTCGGGTTGAGTTGATTCCTCCCGATAGATAGCAGCCCATGGAAAATCTCATTCCAAAATTCCCACGAATCCTCAGCGGTAATGTCTGTGAGAGAAATTCTCAGTGGTAGAACTCGATGTCTTTCGCAGATTTCTTGTACCCTGAGTGATACGCTCGTCTTTCCGATCCGCCTTTCTCCAACTATTGCGACCATTGGAGCGATAGCCTGAGGTGCGGCTAGCCGCGCGACTTCTTCTTCGAGTTGCGCCAGTTCTTCCCGACGACCAGCAAACAAAGCAGGGTTGCTTACCTCGTTTATGTAGTCGTACGGGTTCGATGAAATTGTTTTCGAATCCAATGCGATCTCCTATGCTCGACCGTGAGAGAGAGTGGGCGCACAGGTGGTCTCCGCTCCGCTCTTGCACGTTCCTATCATACCTTTATGTTCTCACTGGGAGGGTCAGCCTGGTAAGTACCCTTGCTCATCTTCATCCGGCTGAATTACTTGGCGGTGGTGCTGTTGTCTGTGGTATCGATGCCCTGTTTGATGACGTTGCTCCCGATATTCCATGCTGGTTAGATTAACTTGGATTTTGATCCGTTCCTCGAAACTGTGGTTAACCCGGTGCGGCCAGACTGCGACGATGGTGTCGTTAGGGTGGACACGGGCCATGTCTTCGTCCGAGCCGGGGCGCGACATCAGCCGACCGGTCTTTTGGTCAGCGAAGATGAACTCCTGTCCAAAGCCTTCGTTGGCCAGCCTCCGGAGTTAGGTCTCAAGTTTCCGGTCGACTGAGTCGCTTTTTTTGCCCCGGGGTAGCCGAAGGTGACGGGTTTCATTGTTTATCGGTCTCTCCGTGCCTCTCTTTCTAGTTGAGCCACGTAAAAGTTACCTTGAGGATCCATTCCGGAACTCACCCGATATGAATATCGCTTTCCAGTGCGCAGCAAGGGTTGACTCTGCTCCCAGCCGCTTCGCAGAGGGCTGGTCGGTACAGATAGCAGGGCCCACTCTGGCCACCTGCCCTTGGGCAACACTTGCCAAGGCATAAAGATTATTCTCATAGGGGCCGGCGCGCCCAACAAACGGGCGTTTCTGAACAGCCCGGAAGTCACCCGCCCCTCAGCTTTGCGCAGGTGTTCAACAACTATGTCCAACAATAATAAGTGTTCAATAATATTGTCAAAGGTTTTGTGAACGACCGGGCAATGGCTGCTCTCCAGAACCGCCGGGAGTCAGCGGCACTGGGGAATTGTGGAAATCATAGCAACTCGCCAGTTTAAAAGTTTCGGACAACTAGACCGGGTCCACAAGAGACGCCGGCGTTTTCCCCGTCGGGAACAACAGTGCCTCGCCAGTTGACATCGGGTGGCGGTCCTTTGTCCAAGATAGCTAGACCGCCTCCTAGTATTACAACGACATATTGAGTAAACCCGGGCCGGGGGTTAGTCTTCCAGCTATGAGGCCTTTCTTGTCAGAGGCTCGCGCCCGCGTAGTGCCAGCCTCAAAATCCGCACATCAGCTACCTCTCGGAACCAACTGTCGTTGTAATACTAGAAATGCGGATGGAAAGCCTTGGTTGAGAAGAGGGCTTTAGGCAGAAAGGCCGGCGTCAGCAACGCCAGGAGCCAAATCTGACCGAGCCGGATTGCGCCAAATATGGCTGCTGCACTGCCGGTGTCGGCGCAGGCGGCACGGTCGCCGGTGGCAGCGCCACCTATATCGCCCGTCAAACCGGCTTTGCCCGCCACCAGTGTCACGTTGGCCACCGTGGCCGCCAGGTACAACTGGAACCGGGTCTTGGCCCGCCCGAAGTAGCGGGCCTGCCGGATTCCCAGTTGCACCAGCCGGGCCAGACGGTGCACCACCACCACCCGCCGCCTGCGGTACCCGGCAAAGGCCTCGCTCTGCTGCAGGGCGCGGGCCTGCTGCAACAGGGCCTCCTGCGGGTGCAGTTGCACCGTTCGTCCCTTCCCGGACGACCCGGCCACGCATTGAGGGAGCAGCGGGCAGGCCCCACACACTGCTGCATCGAACTGGAAGGCTTGCAACCTGTGAGTCCGTCACGTGGAACCGGTCCGCGTCCCCGCCGGCAGCAGCTTCCGGGTAACCTGACCCGCCGGACAGGTGCAGGTTGCCGCCTCCAGGTCAATCGCCTCCAGGTCAATCGCCTCCAGGTCAATCGCCTCCAGGTCAATCGCCTCCAGGTCAATCCGGAAGTCATCCTTGGGGAAGTGCTTACGGTTGGGGCGTCCCGGCACCCGGGCAATCAGGGTGCGTCCGGCGTCGGCGAAGGCCAGCCTGGTATCGCCGTCGCCATAGGCGGCGTCGGCCAAGGTCTCCTCCACCGGCACACCGGTGTTGGCCTCACTCCGTTCCACCAGTTCCAAGGCCTCCAGGTTGTCCGGAGCGTTGCCGGGCAATACCTCCACCTCGGTGATGAGCTGGGTATCGCGGTGTCCACCACAATCGCCGCCTTGTGCCCGTCGAACCGCCGACGGCTGCTCTTGTGGCCGTGGCGCATCTCTGGGTCATGCACCGACACCATCCGGTCCCTGCTCACCCCGTCCTTGAGGTCAATCCCCTCGCCGGTGCGCTCCACATCCTGGAGCAGCAACTGCCCCAGCAACTCCGCCGCCGCCACGATGCCCTGCCGCTCAGGGCTGCCCTCCGCCAGTGCCTCCTGCGCCTGCCGCGCTGCCTCCAACAGACGGTCCGCGTCAGCCACAATCGTGGCCAGCAGCCTCCGCCGCTCCCGCCTGTCGGACCAGTCGATGGCCGACTCTCCCTTGATGCTGGATCCCAGGTACCGCCCGTACCCCCGGGCCTCGGCCCATTTCCTCACGGTGGACCTCTCCACCGCTGCCAGCGCCCGCAGCAGCTTGACGATCCCGTCCGCCAGCAGGTTGCAGGTGTCCCTCACGGCGCCCCGCCCCAGGATATTCGTCGTGTCCAGCGCCACCCGCATGCCACGCTTTTTCAGGTAGCCCGACTCCCGGGCCAAGCGCAGGCTGGACTCGAACACCGCCCGCACCTTGTCGTGCAGGATCAACTGGGCCCGGAACACCTGCAGCGTGCTCTTGGCGAAGGGCCGGTCCTCTATCTCGATTCCCAGGGCCACCTTCCAGCGTATGTCGAAATCCGCCCTGGCCTTGGCCTCGGCGTCGCTCACCTTGTCGTGGGTCTGCAGCAGCAGCGCCGTGGCCAGCAGGCTGGGCGGCACGCTGTCGCGGCCATTGTCGGCGCAGTAGAACTCGGCGAAGTCGGAGTCCCGGAACAGTTGCCCCCGCAACGATGCCAACAGGCCGTAGAAAGTGTCCTTACCCACGTGCTCCAGGTACAGCCGGTCCGCCTACCAGAGGCCTCTCTGCTCCGATCGCTCTCCCAGCACTGCTATCCCTCACTATGCTTGATGCCCCCAAGTATAGCCGCCAGCCCGGCTCAAGCCACTTTCCGGCCAGCTTTCTAGTTTTACAACGTCGGTTCGCAGGAAAAGGGACCTTGACAGCATTTCGTGGCTGCCTTCCCTTACGCTTGACAGCTTTGTGGCCGTGGGTTCGGTGGAGCTATTTTCGCCCCAAAACTAACCAGATTATAGAACCGACGTTGTAATACTAAACCAAAGCCGAGGTGAAACCTGCATATACGTCGGCTGGAATCAGGGATGTATAGCTGCAGGATCTGGAGCAGACTGAGTGGAGATGGTGATGGCTATGAGGGGGATAAGGCCGGAGTTGGAGCGGTGGCAGTTGGACGTGGCTGGTGTGCGCAGCAGGATGTACTTGGCGCCGACGCCCCGGGAGAGAGAACGGTGGCACGCTCTGTGGCTCCTGTGCCGGGGCCTGACCGCCTCGGCCACCGCCGAGGCACTGGGCCGGGATGCTCACACCATCGGCAGATGGGCCACCGCCTTCAGCGAGGGAGGTCCGGCGGCCCTGATCTTCGAGCAGTCCGGTGGTTCCCCCCGCCCTCCGCGAGGAACAACAGGCGGAGTTGCAGGCTGCGGTGCAGAAGACCCCGGCAACGGCGGGCATAGCACTGGCCAACTGGAACTGGAAGGTGGTGCGGCAGTTCCTCTCGGAGCGCTTCGGCGTCTCGCTGAGCCGCAGCACTTGCCTGGACTATCTGCACCGCTTGGGGTTCGCGTCCCAGCGCCCCAAGAAACGGCTGCTCAAGGCGGATGAGGCCAAGCGGGAAGCCTTCGTGGCGGAGTACGCCACCCTGTCGGAGGAGGCGTGGCGTACGGGAGCGAAGATATTCTTCGCTGACGAGGCCCACTTTCGTGCGGACGCTGAACTGCGGGGCAAGTGGGTGCTGCGGGGAGAGCCGGCCTTGGTGGACTCGACCAGCCCGCGCTATGGCGAGAAGGCCAGCTACTATTCGGCGGTGTGCTTGGAGACCGGCGAGGTGGAATGGATGGAACTGGAGGGGAACAGCAACTCCGGAACCTCGGCTGCCTTCCTGGAGCGGTTGCGGCAGAGGCACTCCGGGCCGTTGGGCGTGATCTGGGACAACGCGCCGGCGCACCGCGGCGCGGCGGTGCGGGAGTACCTGAAGACTCCTGTCCTCGGCCTGCGGCTGATGAACCTGCCGGGATAACCTGCCGGGATACAGCCCGGACTTCAACGCCGATGAGGCCATCTGGGGCTGGGCGAGAGAAGAAGCCACCGGAAACCTGTGCTTGGGAACCAAGGCTTTGGTGAAGGAGAAAGTCGGCAACTTCCTCGAAGGGCTGGCCTGCCGGAAAGAGGAGGTCAAGCGTCGCTGCCGCACCGTCCTGCAATCAAGAGCCGAAGGCTTTGTGCGAGAATCCCTGCCCGATCCCCAATGTATCGCAAATGCACATCCCACCTCGGCTTTGGTTTAGTACTGGGTCAAATTAGAGATGGCAGGGGTAGAGGCGGTGGAGTTTAGTTCTGGCGTCCTTGGCGGTGAACCGCCAGTCAATGGTGGCTGCCGCAGTGTTGCGTTCTGACACGCAGGCGTTGACGGCTCTTTCCAGGCTGTCCTCATCGGCGTGGCGTCCCCGCAGGCAGGCCCGGGCCAGAACGCTGAATTCGATCTCCGCCATCCCTTCGGCAGGCTCAGGACAGGATTCAGCCAGCTTCCGTGCTTGGGCATGTAGTGGAACTCCAGCCGCTTGGCGATGCGCCGGGCCCCAGAGCGGGAAAGGTCTCGTAAAGCGAGGCTATGCGATGGGTGCTCAAGTTGTCCAGAACCGGCCAGACCACCGGGACATCGGGATACGCCTCGTCCACCAGCCATTTCATCCGATGGGCGAAGTCCTGCATGGTACGCTGGCTGGTTATTGCCACGTGGCGCCAGCCCCGGCGGGGCTCACAAGTGAGGAACAGGTTGCGTGTGCCTGCCCGCGGGTACTCATAGTCCTCACGCCTTGGGCGTCCCGGCCGTGTCGGCCGGGGGGCCCTGGTTTCGGCCAAGAGTTGAGTGGAGATCTCGTTCAAAACGGACCACAGGCAGCCGGCAAGCCGAAGAAGCTGGCCCTGACGGCTTGTATGCGGAAGCTGCTGATCATACTCAATTGCTTGGTGAAGACCGGCGAGCATTGCAACCCGGAAGTCAGAACCCCTTGACATTCAAGACAGCTGCTTTTCGCTGACCTTCGCGACCCCATTGGTCCACTTTCTCGGCGCCCTTGACAGTGAACCTGCCGAACCATCGGCCTATGGTGAGGGCACCCTGCGGCGAGCTGAGGATGAGCAGAAAACAATAGGGGCTACTTCCTTTCTATTGCTCAGATGGCCGGAACTCAACATTGACGCTGCCAGCCTGCGAGCCTATCATCGGGAGTAACACGGAATCGCATCCCCATACCTTAACAGGAGAGGCGAGCATGGACTTTGGATTGTTTACCACCTGGAACGCAGTTTACGAAGGGGGAAGGGTCCCCTGGGACCCGGACTATCAGGGCGGCAAGCTCCTGGAATCCGACGCCTACAAGCAGAACTTCAAGGAGATCGAGCACATCGAGGGCGCAGGCTGGGACTACGTCTGGTTCGGCGGCGGTCACTTTTCCACCCAGGGCAGCATGGACCCCCAGTCCCTCTTGCTATCCTCCGTCATCGCCAACCACACCAAGAACATCAGAATTGGCACCTCCATCCACCGCCCGACCCTACGGTTGCCCGGTGAGACTGTTTCCCCGCGGGCGTTGCCCCACGAAAGGTACGCCTTCGACAACCTCCAGCCCGAGGACCCCTTCCAGGTCGCGGAACAGGTCGCCATCGTTGACCAGATCAGCGAAGGACGCTTCATCTACGGCGCGGGGGCCCGCACTCGCGGCTCCGACGACCGCCGGGAGTACTTCTTCGAATACCTCGAACTCCTCAAGCAGCTCTGGAACGAGGACAGCTTCTCCGGTTTCGAGGGCAAGTACTTCAACTATCCAGCCTTCTACGAAAGCTATATGAGCATCCCCAAACCCGTGCAGAGGCCCATGCCCATGTTGCTTCCCGTGGACAGCCAGGAGAGCTTCGTGCCCATGGGCGAGCAGGGATATCGCATTGCTATCGGCGCCGGCAGTTCCCCCCACAACCTGCGGGGCTCCGCCGTCCTCCGCGAGGACGTCCAGGCCTACCGTAAGGCTTGGATGAAGGCCGGGCATGAAGGGGAGCCTTCCACAGTCGTCCGGGTGCCCACCCTCGTCGCCGACACCCAGGAAAAAGCCGACCGCCGCGTCGAAAACCTGATGGACCTCGCCCGCATCTATTACGCGGGCCGCGTCGGCATCGGCAGCACCGACGCCGGCAGTGCCGGCCCCGATGCCACCGAGGAAGTTAACCTCTTCGGCACACCGGAAGAGGTGGTCGAGAAGATCCACATGTTCCGGGAGGCCTTCACCACCGACGAGATAATGTTCGAGTGCAACTGGACATCATCCGTCCCCCGCGAGGTAGTCATGGACACCTTGAAGTGTCTCAGCGAAGACGTCATTCCCCACTTCAAATAGACGGGTGTTGGCTGTTTGGTAGGAATTAAGACGGGCCGCCGGTTGGCGGCCCATTCCAGTTTGCTCCTCCTCAACCTTTTGGTGCAATCAATCAACATAGTTCTGCATCAGTCTCGCAAGGCTTTTGCAAGCCGCGCATAACGTTGGTATTCGGATGGTTTGACCAGAGGAGTGTAAGCGGCGGAGATATATTGGGCCGTGTGGGCGGGTAGCCGCTGACTGGCCCTGATGCCTTCCAAATGATCTGTCGACTCGACCCGGAGATGACCGATACGGCGCCAACGGCCATTGGAGCAGTGACCAGATAGGAGCCTGACTTCAAGTCCCTTCGCAGTCTTGTCCGCTCGTCTGGCCGACGCGCTACTGCTTACAGGAGGCAGAAATGACGGCAGTCGCCGGTCGCGAAGTCATCTGCGCTGTTCAGGTGGTCATCGGAGTCGATACTCACCAAGACAAGCATGTGGCCGTTGCCATTGACCAGCAGGGCGTGCGTCTCGCCGAGCGCTACGTCGCAGCGACCAGTTACGGGTATGGGGAGCTCGAACGGTGGTCCCGAAAACTGGGCGAGGTTCGCGCCTTCGGGATTGAGGGCACTGGTTCCTACGGCGCCGGACTTGCCCGGTTCCTGACCGGTCGCGGCTTCACCGTCGTGGAGGTCAACCGGCCTGACCGGTCAACCCGGTACCGGAAGGGTTAAGAGCGACCCCACCGATGCGGAGATGGCAGCGCGTGCGGTGCTGTCCGGAGTGGCCAACGCCACTCCCAAGTCAGGTGAGGGCGAAATCGAGATGATCCGTATGCTCAAGGGCACCAAGAACTCGGCTGTGAAGGCACACACCCAGGCCGTCAACCAGATGAAGGCCCTGGTCGTCACGGCCCCGGACGCACTACTAAACTAAAGCCAAGGTGGGATGTGCATTTGCCGGACTCCGGGAATCGGGCCGAGAGTCTTGCAGGAGTGCTTCGGCCTTTGACTGCAGGATGGTCCGGCAGCGCCGTCTCACCTCGTCTTTCCGGCTGTCCAACCCGGAGAGGAAGTTGCCGACCCTCTGCTGCACCGCCGCCTTGGTTCCCAGGCACAGATTCCCGGTCGCCTCCTCTCTCACCCAGCCCCATATCGCCTCATCAGCGTTGAAGTCGGGACTGTAACCCGGCAGGTTCACCACCCTCAGGTTCAGACCAGGCGTCCTGAGGTACTCACGCACCGCCTCCCCTCTGTGAGCCGGGGCATTGTCCCAGATGACTTGCAAAGGCCCAGGGTGCCTATCCCTCAGTTGCTCCAGAAAGGCTGCCGAGGTCCCGGAGTTGCTGTTGCCCTCCAGTTCCATCCAGTCCACCTCTCCGGTCTCCAAGCACACCGCCGAGTAATAGCTGGCCTTCTCCCCATACCGCGGGCTGGTCGAGTCCACCAGCGCCGGTTCCCCTTTCAACACCCACTTGCCTCGCAGCTCGGCGTCCGCCCGGAAGTGGGCCTCATCAGCAAAGAATATCCTTCCGCCAGTGCGTCCTGCCTCCCCCCTCAGGGCGGCGTACTCTGCCAGGAAGGCCTCCCGCTTGGCCGCATCAGCCTTGAGCAGCCGCTTCTTGGGCCGCTTGAAGGCAAATCCCAACCGGTGCAGGTAGTTCAGGCAACTGCTGCGACTCAAACCGACGCCGAACTGTTCGGAAACAAACTGCCGCACCACCTTCCAATACCAGTTGGCCCATTCCATGCCCGACCCGTCGGGAGGTTGCTGCACTGCCCCTTTCAACTCCTCCTGCTGCGCTTGGTCAAGGGCGGGGGGGAACCACCGGTCTGCTAGAACATCAGGGCCGCAGGCCCGCCCTCTCCGAAGGCCGACGCCCAGCGTCCGATGCTGTGGGGATCCCGCTCCAGCGCCTCCGCCGTGGCCGCGGCCGTCAACCCCTGGGCCAAGAGCAGGATGGCGTACCACCGCTCCCGCTCCCGGGGCGTCGGCGCCAGAATCATCCGCCGCCGCAAGTCCTTGACTCCCATCTGCCATTGTTCCAGAGACCCGTCTATCTCCCTCACGCCCATCATCAACCCCTCGCAACTCCAGTGAACAGCTAACCCGGTTCCCTCACAAATTTACCCTATTCCTCTGCGCTTTTCACCTTGGCTTTGGTTTAGAAACACTGGACGGTCTGACGGCCACTGCCCTCGCGGCGCGGCAAGAGCTTCCGCCCGGGTCGTCTTAAGGATCCCGCAGCGGCGGCCAAGTACACCCTTCGGCCCCTCGCATGCCGCTACCTTCAACTCGACAGGGAGATCCGCGATCTGCGGTCCGAACTGGAACGGCTCACCCGGATGGCAGCCCCGGCCCTGGTCAGCATCTTCGGCATGGGACCTGACACGGCGGCGGCCATCCTGGTCGCTGCCGGGAGCAACCCCGAACGGCTGCATTCCGAGGCTGCCTTCGCCTCGCTGTGCGGGGTGAGTCCAGTACTGGCCTCCTCCGGCAAGACCAACCGGCATCGGCTGAACCGGGGTGGCGACCGCCAGGCCAATGCGGCTCTCTATCGCGTCGTTCTGGTCAGGCTCAGTCATGACCTCCGAACCAGGGACTACATGAACCGCCGCACCGGGGATGGCATGAGCAAGGCCGAGGTCATCCGTTGTCTCAAGCGCTACGCCGCTCGCGAAGTCTTCTCGGTCTTGCGGAACTCGTCAAGAGTGCCCGGTCCCGCAGCTTGCCATTTATAGCAACTGTCTTGAAAGTCAAGAGGAATGACTATTGACCTTTTGAGCCGGGGGAGCCAGGTTGAGCCAAGACGAGTGATGCTTAATCATCGAGTTGAGGATGGTTAGCAGCTTGCGCATACAAGCGACGAGAGCGACCTTCTTCGGTTTGCCTGCGGCCACCAGCCTTTGGTAGAAGTTCCTGATAACGGGGTTGTGGCGTGTCGCTACTAAAGCCCCCATGTACAGGACGGCGCGGACTCGGACGCGCCCGCCCCAGACGGTGCGTTTGCCTCGCCAGGTGCCGCTGTCCCGGTTGAAGGGGGCCACCCCTACCAATGCGCAGATCTGCTTGCGGTTCAACTCGCCCATCTCAGGCAGGCACGCCAGAATGGTAAGGGACAGCTGCTCTCCCACACCGGGAACGGTACGCAGCAGATCATCCTTCTCCCGCCATACAGGACTCCGGCGGAGAGTCTGCCGCAGTCCTTCGTCCAGGTCGTTCAACTCCTGCTCCAGCCAGGCAATGTGGGCCTCGATACGGGGACGTACGTCGCTGATGGCAGTACCCAGACGGTTCTTCTCCGAGACCAACATGGTCATCACCCGGTGCCTGCGGGCAGTCAGGGAATTGAGGACCTGGGTATCGGCGTCCCTCAGAGGCCGCACCGGGGGACGAATGGCGTCGGCGAAGTGCGCGAGGACCACCGCGTCCGGATGTCAGTTTTGGCCAGCGTACCGGTGGCCTTGGCAAAGTACCGAACCTGACATGGGTTGACTACCACAACGGGCAGAGTTGCAGCCACCAAGGCTGCTACCAACGGCAGTTCCAGACCTCCTGTAGCCTCCAGCAGCACCAAGGCGGGGCTCAGGGCCTCCATCCGGGAGACCGCTCGCCTATGCCGGCCTCGTCGCAGGAGACGACCCATCGCTGACCAGTCGGACGGACGGCGACATCTGCGCGTGCCTTCGAGACATCAATGCCCACGTAGATTCCGTCTTGCTCCATGATTACCTCCTGTTGGTTGCTGGCCCGTCCTTGCAAGATGTGGGCTTGGTTAGCCCAGGCAACCGTTCGGGCTCTACTTAGGTACAGGTACGGCGACCCTCGCTATAGAACGGTCTTTCAGGACCAAGGAGCATTCGGTCTCCCGCACCCCGTTCCATGTGAGTGAAGAGATTGTTATACGCCAAAACCAAGATACAAGGAGCATCTGCGATTATCTCGTTGTTGGGTCGTAAGAATGGAAAGCCATGGACCAGCGAGTTCTCTACCTATACCTTCTGGGGCGGGTTTGACTCCGCTGAAGAACGAGCCAATCGACCGACATTTCAGGAATGGCTCGACGCCCGATATGCAGATCTTCAAATCCAGGTTTGTGAACACCCTACCCTCGATTACAAGCCGGTTCCGCCTGAAACCCTCGATACCGTGGCGGCGGATTTTCACAATCTCGCAGACGCTGGTCGAACGGTAGTGATTATGGATTCCAGTAGTAACGACCGGACTGGGCGGGTGTGTAAGTATCTGAATGCGACGCAAGTCTTTTCCTGACCCCAACACCAAGGCTTGGTGTTGGGGTGGTTTTCGAGCTGGGCGCATTCGTCCCCGAGCCTTGGTTCGGTTTGGTCAGAGGTCCGTGGTAGTTCCGCCTGTGGACTCGGAGCCTTCGTCCATACGTTCCGTGCAGTCGGCCGCGCTGATGTCGCAGAACCGGCATTCCGGCGCGTTCGGCACTCTCTTGGCCGGGCTGTCGTCCGTCAGCCTGCAGATCAGGGATCCGAGGTCCCGTATGAACTGGTTGTGCAGACAGCCCCTCGGAACCTTTACCGCGCGGTTTTGGTAGACGACCTCTCCTGCCAGCCTGACGTCCCGGCACTGCGGCAGTGCTCTCGGCCCGGCATGCATGTAGATCATGACCTGTACGGCCTGCCAGGGCTGCTCCCGTCCCGTCTTGACGTCGATGATCAGAGCATCGCCACCATGGACGGAAATCAGGTCGGGTTTGCCTGCCAGCGTCGCTGATTGGCCGCGCAACCGCAAGCTGTTCTGCCCTTCGACGTACACGCTGTGGCGACGTGCTTCCCACTGCTGTTTATGCTCGTTCAGCAGCGCGGTGTGGTTCGGCAGCCATTAGATCTGGTTGAAGTCGGAGGGTTGCCGTGTCCAGTCCTGGTACTGCGCCTTGAACCAGGCGGCCCACTCACAGGAGTTCTCACCGGTCAGTGGCCTGGGCAGCCAGGTGGCCCAGACGTAGGGGTGTTCTCGACGGGCGGCCAAGTGTTCCTCATCGAATCCAGAAAACGTCCCAGTCTATTCGCCCGCCCGTTGATCTCACAACGGGCTGCTGTCAGTAATTTGGCGGTGCCGGCTTAATCATCCCGTTTTGCGCCCGCGTCCGCGTCCTTGGTCCTCGATCTTCCGGGACTCTTCCCGGTCTCGCCGAGCGTGCCGTCGGGCATCACATCTTTTCGTCGCCGCACTCGCAAGTCCGCTCTACTGTCGCCAGGGCCCGGTTCAGCTCCCGGTGGCGGTCGGCGTCGGCGCTGCAGCGTTCCCCGATCAGCCTGCAGTAGTGCTTGGCGAAACGCCTGTATGCAGTGTCGTTTCTGCACTCTTTGATGTCGGCCCTGCCTGCGTTCACCCATCTGGAAATGGTGTGCAGGCCGATGGTGATGCCGAGCTCACCGGCCCGCAGGGCGATCTGCTTGTAGGTCTCGTCGGCCTCTGGTATGGCTCTCAGGACCGCGCAGATGTTCTCGGCGGTGAACATTTCTACCCCTCTGCTGTAGCTCACCATGCTGGCCTTCCGGTGTACCGCTTTCGTCGTCTCCTAGCTTTTGACCAGTGTTCTCAGAGCGGCGGTGTTGCATGCTCGTCACCCCTGTGGTCTTGGTGCCAGTACCAAGGCATCAGTGGCTCTGCGTCGCTCTGGTGTTGCGCCAGGGCTTGTATACGCCGGTTGTCCCGTGACGGAAATGGGCGGCTAGCTCAAGCCGCCCTTCCTCCGCCTTCGTGCACTGGTCTGGTTGCCTGCTCTTCGTCGTGATCGACAATGTCAAGTGCCACCTGAAGCGCCAAGTTCTCCACGCAGCCCAAAAGGCTTGACGCTTCGCCTTCGGAGTGCGACACGCGGGCGTGCTCGTAAATCATGCCGATGGCCTCCATTGCCTGGTCTTCCGCCACCTGGTTGCTGTTACACCACCTCCAGGAGCTTTACTCTGCTCATCTAAATGGCGTCTTGGTCGGCAACGGTCAGGCCTGTCCGACGAGGCGTATTGCCCGGTCAGAGCAATTTACGCCGGATATCAACCGGATATCAACAAGATGTGGTGTATTCGGTTACCGACTCTGATGACTGGAGGAATGACTGATATAATCGCGCAGAGTAGTAGCGGTTTCCAACACGTACTTGGGAGTGTGTTAGCCATGCCTGAAGACCTTTCCGCAATTGTTGATTCCAACACCCCCGTACTGATCGCTGCCGGAGGGCCGACTGAGGGGCCTTTGTGGCATCCCGGCAACTATTTGACCTACGTACGGCACCGGGAAAGTATGTTGATGCGGTGGGATGGTGGCGGCGAAGCCGTCGTGATTCGCACCAATACCGGAGAAGGCAACGGTTGTACTCTGGACCGCCAGGGCCGGCTCCTGATGTGCGAGGGAGCCAACCGGCAAATCACCCGGATGGACGCCGATGGATCGATAACGACGTTGGCCGATCGGTGGCAAGGGAAACGGCTCAACCGGCCCAACGACATACTTTGCCGCACCGATGGCAGTGTCTATTTCACCGACCCGGAACGCGGCATCCCGGTGGAACAAAGAGAACTGGGCTTCGCCGGCGTCTTTCGAATCGCCCCCGACGGTACGTTGCAGGTGGCTACCGACGAGTGCGAATACCCCAACGGGCTCGCGTTATCCCCGGACGAGTCGGTTCTCTACGTTGCGATCAGCCGTCTTGATGATCGCTGTGTCCAGGAGGCGGAACGGGGGGAAGTGTGTACCCACCGGCGCATTAGAGCCTTCGATGTCGCCGCCGACGGGACGCTCAGTAACAACCGGATATTCTGTGACATGTCATCCGCCGAACCCGGCGTCCCGGACGGCATGAAAGTGGATACCGAAGGGAGAGTGTATTGCACCGGCTCCGGAGGGATTTGGGTGATTGATCCCCAAGGCAACCGGTTGGGTGTGATCCGTGTCCCCGAGGTGCCCCGTAACCTCGTTTTCGGTGGCACGGACCTGGGTACCATGTTCATCACCGCAGGAGATTCGGTTTACAGCCTGCAAACCAAGGTGCGGGGCGTGGCTGCGCATTAACGGTAAATAGTCGGGCGGCTTCACAGACCCAGCGGTGCGTCGCAGGCGGGTTGTATACACAGGCAATCCGGGTGGGTTATCCGGTTCTATTACTTTCGACGGTCAGGAAGGTTTAAGGGTTGGCATGTCCCTCTTCGTGCATACGTGTAATCGTCGGCGGTAAAGTGTGCCGGGTGGGCGGCTCGATCGTCGGTGTCAAGGGCGTACTGGTCATCACGGGGATCTTCTCGACCAGGCTAATACGTGGTTCAGCTTGCCCTGATGTTCGGCCATGCAGTGCTTTTATCGCAGCTGTGTTGGTTCCGTTTGAAATTGGGGTTTGCCCAATGATAGCATCCCTGTTGCGACAGTTACCAGATTTCTAAGATGCCCAGGAATAGGCGCTCTCAAGGGATGGGGATAGCCCATGCCCCCTGTTGCGCCTATGGGCGGGTAACTGTCGCAAGCTACCTCAATCCTTCGTAGCAGGGGGTGCGGTTTCGTTTGCTTTCGCAGGATGGCCTATGATAGCATACCGCTCAGCCTGCGAGTTGAGCGAGCAGGCTTTTATGGGTTGCGCCTCGCGGAGTGCCGAAGCCGAGTAAGTGAGTTGTAATGGTTTCCGACAGCGAGTTTCGTATCTACAACTACATCGAACAGGTGCTAGGCAATTTGGGTTGGGATACTCGCAATCCAGCTAAGGGTGGCACTGTCTACACTCAAAGCGAATTCCGACGACATGACCCCCTACTTAAAGCGGCCCTGGGTCTCGACATTCCTGAGAACATCGTCCTTATCCCGGGGGTTGGGGGCTTTCGGTATTGGGTAATTGAAGCTAAAAGGTCGCACGTTGATCTTGAGATTGCACTTAAGGAAGCTCAGGACTACGCCGATAAAATAAACAACGAGGATCCCGGGGCTGCCCGCTTCGCCACAGGCATAGCAGGTAGTCCCGACGCATCTTTCTACGTGACCACGACCTATTGGGATGGCGCGTCTTGGCAAGAAGTCTCGATCAACAATTACAAGACTACTGGCTTTTTATCCCTAGAGCAGTGTCTGGGGGTACTCAGTGCAAACAGCCCGAACATTCTGAACTACGACGTGGACCTTGACGCATTTCTCATCAAGGCCAATGCAATCAATCAAACTCTCCATCGGAATGGCGTAGCCGCTAGAGACCGCGCCTACCTTGTAGCAGGGCTTCTGTTGGCCTTAGCTCAAGACACTTCTATGGCAATTAACAACGACCCGCAAATCCTGGTAGGGGATGTGAACTCCCGGATAGTTTCTCTTTTGAGGCATCACGGTAAAGAGGATTTCGGTCATGAGGTCACACTTAAACTGCCCAACACCACCGAAAATCACCGGAAGTACTGGTCGGCCATAGTTCTAACGATGCAGCACTTGAGGGAGATGAACATACGGTCTGCAATCAACAGTGGCACCGATGCCTTGGGGCAATTCTATGAAACCTTCCTGAAGTACGCGAATGACGCCAGCGAAATGGGGATTGTTCTGACGCCGCGCCATATCACCAACTTTGCCGTGGACGTTATGAACATCCGCAACACCGACATGATCTTCGACCCTACCTGTGGGACTGGTGGCTTCCTAGTAGCGGCCCTTGACTCTATCCGAGCACGGCACTACGGGACCCATCCCGACGTGTATGACGCATTTAGAAATGACTGTCTGTATGGAGTGGAACAGGCAGATGATGTGTTCGGACTAGCCTTGGTCAATATGATATTCCGGGGGGACGGCAAAAGTCGCATTCACAACGGCAACTGCTTCGATAATCACTTTTACAGGGAGGCCGGTCAAGTCCTGAGACTGAATGCAGGAGAAGGTCCGGCAGGGTCTCTAGCAAATCCTTTTACTCGCGTGATGATGAACCCTCCCTTCGCCATTGAGGAAAAAGAGCATGAGTTTGTGGACTATGCCTTGTCTCAGGTTCAGGTAGGCGGTTTTCTATTTGCCATCTTACCCAACGGACCCATTACCGGGAATTCAGAAAAAAAGTGGCGTGAAGAGCTACTGAAGCGCCATTCGGTACGCGCAGTTGTGAGGATGCAAGACGACCTGTTCTATCCAACTGCACACAAGGGCACCTATGCGCTTATTCTGGAAGCATGGCGCCCTCACGCTCCCACAGACCTAGTATATTTTTCCGTTCTCTACGACGACATCCATGCCAGCCAAAAATCTAAGCAACTGGGGACCGGGCAGCAGAGAGATAATATGGACCGCATCACCCGGGAATTGGCGGGGTTTCTGTGGGCTAACCTTACGCCGCTAGACATCCCTCGTGAGAGCGGTACGTCAACCTTAAGCATGGAAGCGAATTACGACTTTGCTTCTGAAGCATATCTTGATAGCGGCCCGCCCAGCGTCGGCGACAACACGGCAATCGAAGGGCTGTTCATAACATTGGCCCGGCAGAAGGATTTTCGTCGCCCGCCTAGTATTACAACGACATATTGAGTAAACCCGGGCCGGGGGTTAGTCTTCCAGCTATGAGGCCTTTCTTGTCAGAGGCTCGCGCCCGCGTAGTGCCAGCCTCAAAATCCGCACATCAGCTACCTCTCGGAACCAACTGTCGTTGTAATACTAGCACTTTGTCAGTTGCACCTGAATCAAGAGGGTATGGGATCGAAGAGCTCTTCTCTGTTACTCGTGGCAGATGTCCTCCCCTCAAGAATCTGCCACCCGGCAACATCCCCGTCATAACCTCCAGCGAGCAATGGAATGGCGTCGCGGGTTATTTCGGTGCTCCCCCTGACCTTCTGCATTCCCACTGCATTACGATCAGTGCTAATGGGTCAGACAGCGCGGGAAAGGCTTTTTGGCACCCCTATGAGTTCGCCGCAGTATCGGATGTGCTCGTGTGTGAACTTAGAAACGAGTTGAAGGACCTCGACCCATCTTTTTACCTGTATGTCTGCAACGCAATCACCCTTGATGCTTGGCGGTTTGACTACTTCCGCAAATGTACATTCGGTCGCCTCGTCAGCGATGTGCGAGTAAATCTACCTGTAAGGGGAGAGGAAATTGACTTCGAGTTTATTCGTAGCGAGATGAGCCGGATTCCGGGGTATGCTCGACTCATGCAGATGCTTGGCGACTAAAAGGGGGAAATCTGATGGCGTCCATCACAGTCGCAGTCCTCTGCCCCTACTGCCAGTCCGACGGCGTGGTAAAGAACGACAGCCGCAAGGGCAAGCAGCTCTACAAGTGCAACGGCTGCCGCAAGCAGTTCAGGGACACGGGCGCGACCAACGGCCACAAGATGCCTGCCGACCACATCGGCGCGGCGATCCAGGACTACTACGCCGGAAAGTCGTACAAGGCCATCGCTGAGACAATGGCGCTGGAATACGACATCCCCGAACCGAGCAAGGCCTCTCATTGTGTTTGGGGTCGGCGGTATCGTGGTTCAGCTTCTAGTATTTATCGCCGCCTGTGCCTGTGGTGGAGCACTGTACCGGCGATTGCAGCGGCCATTCGAGGACGGCGGCGGAACGAACTAATCAGCCACGATTGGTTAGCCGGCGGCGCAATAGCAAGAGACCAATCACTCCAAACATACCAAGTATCCAAAGGATGCCCAAGTTGTAGGCGAAATCAGACATTGGCACCGCGTAGAAGTCTATGGCGCTCACCGACATCATGTACAGCCACCACGCGCAAGCGACCTTGTGGAACGGATGAACCTGCCACGCCCATTCCCAATAATATCCCAAGCGAGCGGCAACCCGTGTACCGAGCGTTATCACCTTTTCCCGCCCACTTTGCCATGTGGCCAATCCGACCAACATGGCTACGACCAAACCCGCGATAGTCTCTTCCGCCACACCTGACGCGGTCATACTGGAGAGGATGCCGACCAACATATAGCCTCCATCGGATTTCCGACGGAGGCCTTCGCAGGATTGACAAAGCTATACTGCAGTGGTTACAGTGGCTTTGGAAATGGAGCCACTGCCGAAGGCCTCTGTCGGCGGGCGATTGAAATTAGCCAGCGGGTTGTTGCCGCTGGCTTTCGCCTTTTATGCCACCCCGATTATCCCGCCAATCGGTTGCGAATTCAACATCGCAATCAGCAGGTGGTATGATATAGGCTAGACGTCCCACAAGGTTTTGTAATGGCCCGGTTCAGCACGACCACGACCTACGAAGTGAAATGCCCGCACTGTGGCGGGGACCGCGTGATTAAGGTCGGAGTCCGCAACGGTCAGCAACGGTACGAGTGCAAGGCTTGTAAGCGGAAATTTCGCGCCAACGGCAAGGCAAAGGGTCGCCAGATGGACGCGGAGTTGATGGGGTCTGCGATCCGCGACTTCTATACGGGCAAGTCATACAAGCAGATCGCGGAAGGGCTGAAAGAGGAATACGACATTCCCGAACCCAGCAAGGCCACCATCTACGGATGGGTGAAGGACTACACCGACGAAGCGAAGGAACTCACCGCCGACATGAAGGCCCAGGTCGGCGGTGAATGGGTGGCCGACGAGATGGCCGTCAGGGTCGGCGGCTGGCAAATGTGGAACTGGAACGTCATGGACAAGAAAACCAGGTACATCCTTGCCAGCCATCTTTCCAAGACACGCACGCAGGTAGCCGCAAATGAGGTCATGGAGAAGGCAAAGGCGGCGGCTGGCAGGGACCCGAACACCATCACCAGCGACAGGCTGAAAGTGTACCGGCCAGCGATTAACAAGGTCTTTCCCAAGACCCTGCATATCAAGTCGCAAGGTCTGAGGTCATCGCTCAACAACAATATGTCCGAGCGGTTGCAGGGAACCTACCGGAGCCGGGTAAAGACCCTGCGAGGGCTGGACAGCATGGAATCGGCGCAACGGTATCTGGACGGCTGGACAATCACTTACAACCACATGCGCGGGCATGAGGCGTTGAAGAACGACACGCCGGGGAAACGCGCAAAGGCCAACCCGCCCTTCACGGAATGGGCCGACGTGGTAAAAGAGGACGCCGTGTCTCCGCAGATTGTCTCGGAGGCACGGCTGGCGAGTGCGCCGCAGTTGAAGTCAGATGCGAAGCCCGAACCAACAAAGAAAGCCTCACCACGGCGGTCAGGGACGGACTCGGTTAGCAGGACGCCGCGCCCTGCGAAAGTGCCAACAACGCCACGTCCACAGAAGGCCACGACGAAGGTCAAGGGGCGGTCGGCCAACAAGCATCCTTACTACAAACTGCGCCAGCGTGTGCGCCGGTCGCAGAGGGGACGGCGGTAATGGAGTTCTCAGAACCGATTACCTTGCTTGCATTGGTGTCTACCTTGGGTCTGGTAATTGTGTCGCTATTGATTGTGCGACGATGGCCAGAAGTAGAGAGCCTGCGACAATGCAGAGACCTGCAACCGCGAGAGTGCCCGAACTGCGCTGCCATTGAGGTACAGGAACAGGGAGCAGTAAGCCCACAATGCCAGCAACTAGAATAAAGACGCCCGCTTGGGTCAGGGCCAAGAATGCATCTACCAAACCTTCCATGCCGCCCTCCGTTCAGGAAAGCAGCATCCTAGCAGGGGCCATACCCATGTACAAGCTGCGCCAGCGTGTGCGGCAAGCGCAACGAGGAGGACCGCGGTGATAGGGGCAGAACTGTTGACGGGCCTGAGCATCTGCGTAGTAGTGGTGACAATTTTTAGCTTGTGGGTTTACATAGAAAAAACAGACAAGTTACTGCAACGAGTAGACCGACTAGAAGCTGCCATCGTTGCCGAGAATCCCCCAACTTCAGCAGGATTCCCCGATACAACGCCATAGATAACCCTACCAAAAGGCCAAACAGCAGTAGTAATACCGCGACGTAGGCCAAGAAGTGTTCAAGTGGCGTTCTTTCCATGCTGCCCTCCGATACTAGGACAGCTGCATCCTAGTATTACAACGACAGTTGGTGTGATAAAGTGACCAGCTAGCTGAGGGAGGCTTGGAAGGTGGGGTTGGGAGATGGATGCGGCGGCATTTGAGCGGGTGTACGAGGCCTTTGGCGAGTTTCATTCCTTCTTCGCTCCGCTGTTCGGGCGCAGGGAGTCGCGGGACCACAGCCGGAACTATCTCCGGGCCCTCCTGGTGCAGTCTCAGGACCGGTGCAACGCCGAGAATCTCTCCGAATCAGTGGGGGTCCCGGCCCGGGCCATGCAGCGCTTCCTCACCGCCGCCCCCTGGGATGACGACGCGGTGATGGGACGCCTCCAGGAGTATCTGGCGCCCCGGCTGGGACATTCTGAGGCGGTGTGGGTGCTGGACGGCAGCGACTTCCCCAAGCAGGGGCTGAAGTCGGCGGGGGTGGCCCGGCAGTACTGTGGCAGGTTGGGCAAGGTGGCCAACTGCCAGGCAGGGATGTTCTTGGCGTATGTCAGTCCCTTGGGCCGGGCGCTGGTGGACCAGGGGCTCTACCTGCCGGAGAGTTGGACATCGGACGATGCCCGCTGTGCGGCGGCTGGGGTTCCGGAGGATAAGCGCCGGTACCGGTCGAAGACGGAGTTGGCCCTGGAACTGCTGCAGCGGGCCTTGGCGCGGGGCCATCTGAGGGCGGGATGGGTGGCCGGGGACGACGCCTTCGGGATGTCGCCGTCCTTCCGGGACGGCTTGGCGGCCTTGGGGCTGCGTTACGTCCTGGACGTTCCGGGGAACTTCACTTTTTGGCCGGTGGATCCCGAGTGGACCAGCCCGGCATACCAGGGATTCGGGCGTCCCCGCAAGCCCAGGCTGCGGAGCGGGCAGCGGCGCACCCTGGCGGAGCGCGGTGCTGAATTGCCGGAGGATGCCTGGCGGGAGATAACGGTGGCCCAGGGTTCCCAGGGGCCGCGGACTTATATGTTCAGTGCCCAAAGGGTGCGGCCAACCAGCCGGCGGAGGCCTGGCGAAATCCACTGGGCCATCTGGCGCCGGAACCTGGACGGCAGCGAGCCCCGCTACTACCTGTCCAACGCTCCCGGGGACACTCCTCTGGAGACGCTGGCCTACGTGGGCGGTTCCAGGTGGCGCATCGAGACGGAGTTCGAGACGGAGAAGAGCGACGTGGGGCTGGACGAGTACGAGACCCGCACCTGGGCGGGCTGGCATCATCACATTGCGCTGTGCCTGGTGGCGGGGGCCTTCCTGTTGAGCCTGCAACAGGCTTGGGGGGAAAAAGATGCCCCGGGTCAGCAGGCCGCAGGTGTACCGTGTGGTGCGCGAGATGCTGCCCCGGGAGCGGTTGGGTGCTGAGGAGTTGCTGCGGTTGCTGGAGGCGGAGCAGTTACGCAACCATCGGGCCAGCCGCTCTCACGCCAAACGCCGAGACGCCCGGAGGGCGGCGCGGAACATCCCTCCGTGAACTGTCGTTGTAATACTAGCAGAGTCTAAACCCCAATTTCAAACGGAACCGATAGATTCCTCGAGCATCTGCGCGAAGTACATGAGCTTCCAGACCACGACACGGTCAAATGACCGCTCATCCTTTGTGGCGTCGGCGATCATGCGCTGAAATTCCTCACGGCTTCCTTCCTTTTCTCGGTAGCGAACGGCAACTTCTAGTCCCTGGGCTTCGCAGTATTCCTGGGCCTCGGCCATCTGTCTCTCGGCGTCCGCGCCGTGCGGGTGGGGCAGCGCAGGTTCCTTGACGTAGATCGCCGCCCTGTTGATGGCCGTCTTGTGCATTCTTCTCGGTCTCTGCTCAGTCGCCGCCTTCCAGCGTGGGGCCACCAGCATGGCCCGCTACCGCAGGTAGCTGAGCAGGCGGCTGATGTCCCCGTCGGGACGGGGAGACCATCGAACTGGAGGCCGTAGGTGTGCAACTGCTGCAGCCACTGGCAATCCAGCACGTCTGTCTTGCGACCCGGCACGTTCTTGATGCGTCTGGGGTCTACCAGCATCACCTGGATCCCCCGCTCTTCCAGCACCCCGAACAGCGGTATCCAGTACACGCCGGTGGACTCCATGACCACGGTGTCCACGCGGCACTCCATCAGCCAGTCGGCCAAGCGGTACAGGTCCGCCGTGAAGGCGGCAAACTCTCGCACCGGCTCCTCCGCCCGGTCGGAGGGAACTGCCACGAAGTGGCTGGTGGCCCCCACGTCAATGCCCGCCGCGTTCAGGTTCAGCAGGGACAGCCCCTCCGGTTCTGCGTTGCCCTTGCGTCTGTTCATCATCGCCTCCACCATTGCCGTGTAGACGTGTCGCCAGAGGGAGCCACGGACCATAGCCACTCTCCCCAACGGGATCGCCCGGATCCGGGCGTCGCCAATGATGCAGTCGTAAGGCTCCCGGACCATGCTACGGATCGGGCAATACGCACCAGTGTCTGCTCGGTCTTCGTCCGGACGACACGCCTCGCCACGAGCATACATCCTTGGGTCGACCTCCGGTTAGTCGCCTCTGCACAGGCCGGGCACGGGCATAATTTTGCTACGGACTGGCCAAGGAGGGTGCCCGCCACCACGGCTACACCGGCGCCCGGGGCTATCACCCGCTGCTGGCCATTGCCGCGGGCACCGGAGACGTGCTGATGGCCCGGCTGCGCGCGGGCCGGGCCAACACCGCTCGCGGCGCCGCCCACTTCCTGCGGGAGACGCTGGGGCGAGTGCGCCACGGAGGGGCCAGAGGACAACTCACGATGCGGGCCGACAGCGGCTTCTATGCCCATGCCGTGGTGTCCGCCTGCCGGGAGATGGATGTCCGCTTCTCCATCACCATCCGCCAGCACGCCAGCCTGCGCAATCTCATCGAGGCCATACCCGAGGCGGACTGGACGTCCATACCTTACTGGATGGACGGCGCCGCCGATGTGGCCGAAACCACCTACACACCTTTTCAGAGTGAGCCCGGCGCCGCGCCGGTGCGGCTCATCGTCCGGCGGGTGAAGCCCTCCCCAGGCTCGCAACTGCCCCTGTTCGCCACTTACAGCTATCACGGCTTCATCACCGACCGGGACGGGGAGACCATCGAACTGGAGGCCGACCATCGCCGCCACGCCGAGGTCGAGAACGCCATCCGCGACCTCAATTACGGCGTCGGTCTCAACCATCTCCCGTCCGGCCGTTTCGCCGCCAACGCCGCTTGGCTGGCGGTCCAGGCGATTGCTCACAACCTGGCGCGCTGGACGTCGCGCATCGGTCTGGGCGATCAGGTGGTGACCACCAAGACCCTGCGGCGGCGATTCTTCTCCCTGGCCGGACGGCTCACCCGCTCGGCGCGCCGCCTGACCCTGCACTTGCCTCGGCGCTGGCCTTGGGAGGCCCAGTTCACTGGCGCCCTGACCCGATTGCAAGCAATTATTCCATTCCCAGCTTGACCACCCCGCCCCCACAGGCCTCACCCTCCAGACAATTGAACATCCCCGCAAACTCGCGCCGGTCCGGGCCGCGAGTGTCTCTCGCTGCCTGGTCTCCCGCCAATCTCACCCAGCGCCGCCACTGTGGGTCGCCATTGGAGCGCCGCACGACTGCTGCAGGACGCCACCGGCCACATTTATTGGGACCAAACCTGAACCATCGCGTCCCCACCCCCATCATTCCCCGTCTTGCCAGCATCACGACGCCGCTTCGGTGGATTCGGGCTAAGTGAAAAGCTAATATGTCACCCTGGTTAGTCCGAGGCCATTTGTGATTCAGCCTGAGCGTCAGCCTTGGCTCGCTCCTTGGCGCTGAGTTTCTTGGTGGGGGCTCTCCGCCACGGCGTACTTCTTCGCAGTGTTCTTGGCCATGCCCAGATTTCGGGCGATGGCCCGCAACGAAAGTCCCTGCTCCCTGGCCAGTTGCACCGCCTCCCAGCGGGCCTGCTGAGTTGGCGTGGGTGTCCGGTGCAATTGATGACGAAGGAGTTTCCCCTTGCCGCCCCTGCCTTTGCTGGCTGCTGCGTCCGTGACCTCGGTCTCCTCCTCGTTGTTGGCCGATTCCAGGGCAGCCAGGAGATTGCGCTGGGCCTCGTTAAGGTGGCTGGTGATCACACCACCGGCGACGTTCTGCAGTTCCGGGCCGGGGAAGCAGGTGCTGGCTGCTCCCCACAGCGCCGAGGAGGGCGGCGAAGCCTCCTGAAAATCAACAGCCTCTCCCTGGTACCGGATCAACAGCTCCCCGTCAGCCCGTTCCAGAACGTCCACCCGGAGACCGGCATAGCTGGGCCGTTCCGCCCCCGGCAGCAGCTGCAGGATTCGCCAGTGGCATTTCACCGTGTTGTCCCGGGCCACCTTTCGGGTGTCCCTGATGCAGATGGTTTCGGTCAGGCACAGTTCCGCCGGTACCGGCCGGTAGGCCGTCTCGGGGTGCTCCGCCGCCACTGGGAAACGGGCGTTGAACCGGGATAGAAACTCCTGGAGGAACTCGTTGGCCTCACCGATGGTGCTGACCCCGGCCAGGCGCAGTTCCGTTACCAGCCGATACTGTAAGGTTTCCAGCATCCGCTCCACTCGACCCTTGGCCTGTGGGGAGAGGGCGAATATCTGCTGGATGCCCAACTCCCGTATCACCCCGGCGAACTGGGTGGTTTCGGCCAGCACCGTACCCTTCGGGCGTTGTACTTGAAAGCAGCGTGGCGGTCGCTGTAAAGAGCCAGGGGGATACCCCACTGCCGGACCAGGCCCTCAAGGAGCACCAGGTATCCCCGGGTGTCCTCAGTAGTGCGGAATACGGCCTGGGCCACTGTGCCGGTGGCGTCGTCCCGGCGATGAGCAGCACCAGCTTGGGTCCCCGATCCTCCAGCCAGGGGTGTTGACTGCCGTCGATCTGTACCAGCATCCCCTCTTGGGGCATACGCCTGCGTCGGAAGCGGTGCTGCGGAGAGCGGCTGCTGCGGGGACTGCCGATGCCGGCTTTGACCAGGATGCGCCGCACCGTGGGACGGCTCAGGTCGATGCCCTCGCGCTCCCGCAGCAATTCGGTGAGGTGGGTGTGGTTTGCCCCCGCATAGCCGTTGCTGGCCAGCCTTACTACCGCAGCCGCAGCAGTGTCATGGATGGCATTGCGGGGCCGACGGCCTCTGTTCCCGTGAGCCAGTGCGGCGGGACCGTCTTTGCGGTAGGCCGCGAGGAGACGCTTGGTATGACGTTCGCTTACTCCCATGAGCTCGGCAGCCTGGGCGATGGGAAGCTGGTATTCCAGCACGCTGTTGAGCACTTGAATCCTGGCCTGTTCCTGCTGATTCAACTTTACATCCCTCATAGGGATGACATATTCGCTGATCAGTTAACAGGTGACCGAATCGTAGACCATCAACAGATGACCGGGCTAATGACCTTGGCGAATGACATCTTCCAGAAATTGTGAGCCCTCCCGCAGGCCGTTCCTTGGAGGAACCTTAATTTCAAAACTCATCCACCACTGAAGTAACCCTCACCATGCCCAAGGCTTCAACCGCTGTTGCAAGGTTCCTCGAGAAGCTTCAGTAACTGCAGGGCCGGACGACTGTATCGTCTCACCAACCTCGCCGCTATGGACCGGCTGGAGGGAGGACCTCCGCCCTCGCCACCGAGCCTCTGGTTATTCTACACACGCTAATTCCTACCGCTACCCTCGGGCCACCACGTCCTTGGCATCGAAAAAACCGCCTGGGCCCGCAGTGGTCGCGTTCTTCAGAAGCGTAAAAATATAGCCTCGACCCAAACATGGTCGAGGCTCGACATACGAATCGAAAGAGAGCGGCCCTAGACACGCCAGACAACGTTCCCGGTCTCATTTTGATGCGAATTAGCCTTCCAGTCGTGATACCAGCGACTGGGCGCTCCATCGCTCTGGTCGCATTGTTTGCATACGTGCTTGGCGGACGGCATCTTGGTCAAAGCGTTTCTCATCCGGTCATGTTCCGAATGCATGACGAACCTCCTCGAATTCATGCCCTGCCTGAAAATCCATAGAACTTTATCGGAATGTTCCACCATAAACCTCCTGCTTTATAACTATCATTATAGTAATAATATCAAATTAACGTTATAAAAAGAGTAAATATTTACGTATAACGTACATGCACGTACGTACGTACGCACGCGTGAGGCCACTTAAAATGCGCTAGTAGATTTGCCGTAAACTAATAGCACCAGTCGAGGGACAGTCGGGGAGACTGTTGCGAGGACACGGAGCCGAGGCCCTCTGACCTATGGCTATCAAATGAGTAGAGTCCACGGAGATGGTGTAAGCCCGAATCCACCGAACGGAGTGGGGAGGGCGCTGGAACAGGACATCACAGGGATGGGGAAGGGACCGTCCCGGCGGATATGGGGCGGGCGGGGCCAGTAGCAGGCCTGTTGCCGGTGAGAGAAGCTGCTCATGAGGTGGCCGTGGGCAGCCAGGAACTCTCGCTGGCCCATGTGTGCGGCGCGAGTTGGAGAGATCTTCGACTGGCTGGTGGATGAGGGAGAGGGTTGCGGGTCGGTTGCCGGTGCTGCCGTCAGGAGGGGAGCGGCAAGGCGCACAATCGAGCCAGGGCGCCAGTGAACTGAGCCTCCCAAGGCCAGCGCCGAGGCAAGTGCAGGGTCAGGCGGCGCGCCGAGCGGGTGAGCCGTCCGGCGAGGGAGAAGAAGCGCCGCCTCAGGGTCTTGGTGGTCACCACCTGCTCGCCCAGGCCGATGCGCGCCGTCCAGCGGGCCAGGTTGTGGGCGATCACCTGGACGGCCAGCCAGGCGCCGTTGGCGGCGAAGCGGCCCGAGGGAAGATGGTTGAGCCCGACGCCGTGCTTGAGGTCGCGGATGGCATTCTCGATCTCGGCGTGGCCGTTATTGACATGGCACGAGGTCGGCCTCCAGTTCCAGGGTGTCCCCGTCCCGGTCGGTGATGAAGGCGTGATAGCTGTAGTTGGCCAACAGGGCCAGTTGCGAGCCTGGGGAGGGCTTCACCCTCCGGACGATGAGCCGCACAGGTGCGGCGCCGGGCTCACTCTGGAAGGGGGTGTAGCTGATCTCGGCCACATCGGCGGCACCGTCCATCCAGTAGGGGATGGGCGTCCAGTCCGCCTTGGGTGTCGCCTCGATGAGATTGCGCAAGCTGGCGTGCTGCCGGATGGTGATGGAGAAGCGTACATCGAGCTTGCGGCAGGCGGACACCAGGGCGTGGGCATAGAAGCCGCTGTCGGCCCGCATCGTGAGTTGACCTTTGGCCCCGGCGCAGCGCACCCGCCCCACCGTCTCCCGCAGGAAGTGGGCGGCGCCCCGCGCCGTGTTGGCGCGGCCCTCCCGCAGCCGTGCCATCAGCACGTCGCCGGTGCCGGCGGCCACGGCTAGCAGCGGGTGATAGCCCCGCTGGCCGGTGTAGCCCCGGGTTAGACATGGTGGCGCGCCCCCTCCTTGGCCAGCCCGTAGGTCTCGCAGAGGGTGGAGTCCAGGTCGATGGTCAACGGCCCGTCACCGGGTCCGGCCCCAGCGGCCCAGGCCCGCGCCAGCAGCTCCCGGCTCACCCGGTCCAGCTGGCGGACATGGCCCCACCGGAAGCTGCGCAGGAAGGTGCCCAGGGTGGACGGCGCCTTGACCACGCAGCCGATGGCGCCAGCCGTCCCGCCAGTGCGCAACACGTCGGCGTCGTCAATGCAGTCGCCACCAGCCAGCGCCGATGCCACCAGAGTCATCATCTTGTCCCCCGTGTTCGCCCGCCCCGGCGCGTCTCCCAAGTCAACGTGATTGCCGACGAGTTCACCCAAGCCCAGGTGCTGGGCGAGGGTGACCGGAAGGATCAGCCCGGCATTGCTCACCAGGCGGTGGTCGTCGAAAGCGATTCGGATGCGGTCGGGCTCGCTGGGTGGTAGCATCTATTGGGTGCTCCTGCTTCGAGGATGGTTTGCCGTTGCAACAACCATTATCCCCGATGCCGGGAGCACTTTCTTACCCCTTCAACCCGCCGCCACACTCACCCCTTCGGTGGATTGGGGTTAAAGGGGACAGAATCGCTGGACAACAACACAATGAAGCCCAGCCATCGATCCGGCTCTCCCACAGTGTGGGCAGAGACGGCGGCACTGGCGCTGGCGCTGATTGGTTCTTTGCAGTTGGAGGCAGTTGCCGCAGTAACAGTTCATGTCCTCCAGGTCCCCGGCCACCAGTTCCAGGCAGTCGGCGCATCCGGCCACTTGGAGGGGATCGTCGGTGTGGACGCAAGCCAACTCTCAGCGCCGAACAGGGGCCGGTCTCCGGGGGCGTAGTGTGGACGGCGTAGGTTGTCATGGCACCCTCCGCGTATTATATTCAGGATCCACCCCCATCTGTTCGGTAACTGTTCATTACCGGGCCCGAATACTCAACCGATGCATATCAGAGCCACTTGGGCAGATTCCGTGATGTAGAGCGTGGTCCAGTTCTAGAACGTTCTGGGAGGTCGAGGAGCTATTGATGGCGTGTCCTGAACCCACAGCTGATACCTTGTATTTCGCTCCAGGGAATTCGAAGTGGGATGATCCAATCAACTTCAGTTGGGCTGCAACAACGAGTCTCAGCTGCGAGTTGACCGAGCGCCGGATCAGGCGGGCCATTCATTATATCGACACATCAACGATAGCGAGGTCCCGGCAAAGGCGTTAATCCGGGCCGATAACCGCCGACATGAAGACAATGACCGACAATTGGTGTTCTTCAAATTTGTGTGCCTCAAACCGTTGACAATTCATCACGCGAACTGTTAGATTTTAGATACTTACTCCCCGTCCGCTGGACTGTGGCTTTAGCCCTATCCCCCGGGCGGGTGTTTTTTTGTCTATGCGCACCATGGTCTTGTTTGACGGCCAAAACCTCTATCGCCTGGCGATGCGGGCCTACGGGCCCGGCCGCCCTTACTCTTGGCCCAGCTACGACATCGTGAAATTGGCGCACGCCCTCACCTCTACCACTTCGGGACGTACCGTGAGCGAAATCCGTTTCTACACTGGTGTCCCAAACCAATCACAGGATGCCTTCTGGCATAGGTTTTGGAACAATAAACTCCGAGCGTTGCAGCGGCAAGGGGTCTACGTATACCGGGGTCGACTAAACTCCAGTGGCCAGAATGTGCAGGAAAAGGGAGTGGACGTCAGCCTGGCGATCGACCTGGTACAGGCCACTCATCAACAGAGCTACGATGTAGCGATCATTGTGAGCCAGGATTCTGATCTAGCTCCAGCAGTTGCGTTGGCCCAACAAGTAGCTCAAGCTCAAAACAGGACTGTCGAGTTTGAGTCGGCCTTCCCACCGGTGCCTAGCAGACGTTTATTCGGGATCAAGGGCACTAAATCGATCTCCATAGACAAGACAACCTATGATAACTGCCTTGATCTGACGGACTACCGTTAGCCTAAGCGGAGGTTGTAACAGGTATTCAGTTGAGTGACTCAGCCAAGGAATAGCTCAGCCAACCCAATGCTCCCTGTACATCCATGTTGATTGAAAACCGGGCGTCTTTCGAGACGTCAAGACGATAGGGCTGCGGCAGGGTTACGGGAAGGGGCGGTGTTGAATGGAGGGGCGGAGGCCCTGGGCTGCTCCGGTCGGGGGGACCTCTTCCACCGTCCACCGAAGAAGGGGTTGAGGGCCTTGGCCTTGATGTCCGCGGCGCACGAGTTGCAGTAAGCGCCGGCGTCGGCAGCCCGATCGCAGGTCCTGCACTTTGCGTTCGCCATTACCTCGGCCCTCGTGGGAAGAGTTGAGAATTTGACGACGACTTTTCCGCCGCTCCCTCTACAAGGAGCAAATGTCAGCAATTCCCCGTTTTCTGAACACCCAGCCGGTTGAGAGTCCCCAGCTATGACCATGATTGCAGGCACCTACGGCTACGCCCGCGCCAGCAAGGCCGACGACGAGTCCAAGTGTCCCGCGTCAACTAGAAATGCCGGCGCATTGCCTCACCCAAATCGTTACCCAACGAAAGTGATTGCCTCACATACAAGTCACTTACGGTCCACGGGAACAGGGTCCCTTCGGCGTGTCCAGGGCCGCGCAGGAAAAACGGTTTGCCTACAGGTCAACCACCTGGCCGATGCCAAGACTCCCATTGACGATCTCCAGCCCGGAGACGACGCGGCCTCCTCGTTGTTGCGGTCGTCCTCCTGCTTATCCTCGCGGGTCAGTGCCCACTCGTCGTCTTCGCCCGGCTTGCGGCGGTTGCAGCGGTGGCCCTCATCGTTCGGGACCATGATGTTTTCAGGGCCATGAGCTCCGGCATCACCCGGTCCTCGGACTCCACGGTCGAGATGCGCTCGCCGTGCTCCCGCAGAAGGTCTCTCCCGCTGCTGGAAATCTGCATCTGTTCTCTGGGCCGCAGGCCGTGATAATTTGTAATGACGATCTTGGCCCGCCCCCAGGTCGCCCAGCATATCTGTAGCTACCAGTTCCCTGCTGGCGTAGTAGCTGTCTTGGTCATTGATCTGCAGCACCCGAAACCGGTCCCGGATGGTGAGTCCAGACACCACCACCAGGATGCCCCGAGTGAATCTCTGGCTGTTGGGATGCCGGAGGGCTTTGATGGTCTCCACCCGATAATCATCGCAATCACCGTGGTCTTGCCTGTCCCCGTGGGCAGCTAGAAGCCAATCCGAACAGTTCAGGGTTCGCCTCGAGGCTGGCGCTCTCAAGGCGCTGGAGTGCCAGCCTCTCTCCCTGACCTACCCGCGGAGCAACCTCGGTAAGCCAGATCAGAGTTTCAACGGCCTCCACCTGGCAGAAGAAGGGACGGTAGTGGCTGAACTTGTGGTTCCTCCAGTGCTGGAGTAGTAGGGCCGTCTCCAGCGTCACGCCCCAGTCCCACGGGTTGGGGAGGTTTCGCCACTGGCCGACGTACCGGCGAATCTCGTTGACGGCGGCAGTAACGTCGTGTTGCTGCTCTGTCGTGGAAAGACCTTGCCCCTCGTCGAAGACCAGTTGCCGCTGGCGCCCACCATGGGCTCTCCCTCTCTGCCGGGGCTTCGGAATTGGCGTGATGAACTCGGCGCCCCGCCGAGATTCGATGACCCGCTGGGTCGGCTGACCAGCCTCGTCCAGCTCCCAATGGCGAAAGGGGTAGTCGTACGGCGAATTCAGTATCGGATCGTCAAAGAACGGATTCTCCACTGCCTGTACCTCGGCCTTGCTCTTGATCGGCATTAAGGCACCAATCCATCTATTCGACCACACTTATTATATGTCTATGAGGGACTGCCCCGCCTAAGTGAAGCGGTATGTTGTGCTGGCTACTTACCGAACGGCTTGAATTCCTTAAAAGCGTCTATGGCCTCCTCCTCGCCCTCCATGGCAGCCACGTAGAGCTCCAGCATCTGGGGAGTTGACCACCCGGCGACCGCTTGAACGTAGGGCCTTGGAATGTTCTGACGCACGGCGTCGGCAGCAAATGTTCTTCTGAATATGTGGCAGGTGTCCTGCAAAGTCACTGCTGCTCGACCCGCCAACCTTTTCAGGTCCTGCCAGATTCCGTCGTATCCCAGTCGGGTTCTTTCCTCCGTTACCCAAAGCCAGTCCAATGAAACCTTGCGCTGTTGCATGTAACGGAGCATTGCTCGCTGACATTGCCGGTCGAACGGTACTTGGCGCTCTTTCTGACCCTTGCCGTGAACAACACGGATTACCGATGCGTCCCAGTCCAAGTCTTTTTTGGTGAGCATCCACATCTCGTTCCTTCTGATCCCTGTGGTTGCCATCATCCACAGCATGGTCTGCCTGCGAGCGCCGGCAAGAGTATTCAGTGGACAAAGGTCGAGCAAAGAAGCGAATTGCTCAGGGGTCAAGAAGGGCTTGCGGGTCTTGGGGACTTTAGGGGCCTTGATCTGGCTGGCGGGAGAGGAGGCGATCAGGTTCCAAGCGACGCACCAGTTAAGCCAGGCAGTGATGGCCTGCCACCGGGTGCGGATAGAACGAGGCCTCAGTCCTCTTTCTTTCATAGAACCCAGGTGCCCGAGAACATGCATAGAAGTCAGGTCTGCAAGGGTTTGGCAGTCAGGGTCAAGATCCTGAAGGGACAGTCGCAGTTCCTTGGCGTAGAACTTGACTGTAGCCTCGGTGTGGCCTTCTATGCGGTGGTACCGGAGGTAATTTTCGAGGATTTCTTGTAACCGCTGGGTCATGCCCAAAGCTGACTCAGCTTTGCGACCCGAAGTAACCGCTAGGTCATCCATCCATAGTTTGCCGACTCTGGACGCCCATTTTGTAGCTGTGGCTCCCCGAGTAGGATTCGAACCTACGACCTAGCGGTTAACAGCCGCCCGCTCTACCGCTGAGCTATCGGGGATCATCAATAATTGCACGTTGCGGTAACTTTGTGGGCTTTTATTATATCACTTGCCGGAAGGTTGCTCAACCGTGAAACACTTTGGAGCCAGGGCTATCGCATTCTAATTGGAGAGGATGGACAGCAACCAGTCATTGCCACAGCCTGCCAGTTTGCGCCTGGTCTTGATGGAGGTTGGGAGGTCTGGTACTGACGCAGCGGGTCAAGGGCCATGTGCCAGACTATCACCAGGTTTTCCGGAGCGTTTCCGGCCCTCGTCCTACCAGAAGGACGGGTCAAGCACCCAATGCACGGAATTCTCGATGCCACAATGACCTCGAGTCGCCCCGGGCATCCTCCGGGCGTCCGGCTCCGGGCTGGAGATGCAATACCGCGACTCCACCGGCACCCGGTCTCACTACCGTCACTCCCGTCGCTCCCGCATCACCATTCCCATGCTCCGAAGCCCCGGCCGTCCCTTCCGGTCTCCAGCCAGTACGACTACTCCGGGCCGTCAATAGTCCAGCAGCGGCGGGTCTCGATGCGTCCGCGGTCCCTTTGTCCGAGAGGTCTGCCAGAAATCGTGGGGATATGCGCAAAACCAGTTCTCTGCCCGCAGGAAACCAAGTCATTCACATCCGCCGGCAGCCTCCCCTGGTTTTACTTGACCTCCAGAACGTAGGCGGCTTTCTTGCTCGCAATCTGCCGGGTAATCCCCTTCTGGCAACCCATGGCGTCAGTGGATACGATGCAGCCCGACACCACCAGCGGTTTGAGCTAATCCGGTATGGACGTTGATGGACTCCTTTCCCGAACTGCGGTCATGTATAAAACCTCATTCGCAGTCGAGTCCAAGGGAGCCAAACCCCGGCCTCGTGGCCCATTCGTTGGGGCAGGCCTTGATCCGTGTCGAGAGGACTGACTTCAGGGCGTGAATCAGCGACGCCTCATCGCTCACTCCCTGAAATGTCAATGCTCCGTCATCAAAGTAGCGCAGTAGCCCGTCATCCAGTATTACCAGGTCCCAATCGCAGCAGACACCGTAACTTCTGAGTTGTTCGTCAAATCTCAGGGAGAACAGGAACCGCTCCCCAACTTGGGGCCGCCTTGGGCTCGGCATGCCGAGCAACCGGAACGGGGACACGGGTAGAATCCCGCCGTCGTCCAGCAGGATTTCTTCCACCTCGATAGAGTAGTCGGTGACCGCAAGGCCGGGGGCGCGAACATTCGCCTCGGCCAGCAGTGCCAGCACCGCCGGACCGGGGTCTTAATGCTCCAGCACGAAGGTATCCCTTATTTCCGAAATGGTGCCGACAACGATGGCTTCGGCCCGGTTTACGAAGTCCTGGGCGTCCAGCGGCGGACGGTAGGCTGTCATCACAGAGCCGCCCCGACTGTCCCAGATACTTCGTCGACCCACGGCTCCGTCCCAGAGGAGGTGAAACGCCGCTGCCGCACCGTCTTGCAATCAAGGGCCGGCGCCCTGCCCCGCGACTCCCACTCCAACCCTCAACACCCCGGAAATGCACATCCCACCCTGGCTTTGGTTTAGTAGATGCGCTTCGTCGATTATTAGCAGGACTCCATTTCGGTCAGGCGCAATTACCTCGGTAATCAGAGATTTGAGGCCTTCGTAAACCAAGGGGTTTGGCGGTACTCGGGTAGTACTATGGCTGTAAGCGGTCCAAAATCCCAGCTGATTATCGTTCAGGTTAATACGAAAATTCTCATCCGGAGTACCAAGGGCGGAGGGAAGATTGGAGGAGTTCAGGTTGAGTCGATTGCTCCCGATAGATAGTAGCCCATGGAAAATCTCATTCCAAAATTCCCACGAATCCTCAGCGGTAATGTCTGTGGGAGAAATTCTCAGTGGTAGAACTCGATGGCTTTCGCAGATTTCTTGCACCCTGAGTGATACGCTTGTCTTTCCGATCCGCCTTTCTCCAACTATTGCGACCATTGGAGCTATAGCCTGAGGTGCGGTGAGCCCCTCGACTTCCCCTCCGAGTTGCGCAAGTTCTTCCCGGCGACCGGCAAACCAAGCGGGGTTGCTTACCTCCTTTATGTAGTCGTACGGGTTCGATGACATTGTTTTCGAATCCAATGCAATCTCCTATATGGTCTCCTGACTGCTCCGATCTTCCTCCCGCTTTACTTTGAGGAGCGGATCGGTCAATCCGCTATTTCTGTCAGCTCTCCATACTCCTGAGGGGACAGATTCCCCCAAGCACTGTAGAGCCTTGACCCATTGCGAAGCAAAGGTTGACTCTGCTCCCAAGCGCTTCGCAGAGCGCTGGTCGGTACAGATAGCAGGACTCACCCTGGTTACCTGCCCTTGGACAATACTAGTCAAGTCATAAAGATTACTCTCACAAAGTGTCGGCGCGCCCAACAAACGGGCGTTTTTGTGCAGACCCCAAGAGGCCAACCAGCCAGCTTTGCGAGGGCGCTCAAAAACCCATCTCAACAATACTTGACGCACAAGAAGTCCGCCAAGGGTTTTTGGAGCAGCAGCAAAGCGTTCACCAAGGAAAGGTATGAGAGGCAAAGCCAGAGCGTGGCCGGGCGGCCAAGTTGATCCTCCGCTCCTCGGCGGCGCTACGTAAGCACGAAGTAGAGTTCCACGCTGACGGCTCGTATTTGCTGCACATGGGCCCGGTCCACCTCAGCCACACCCGGGGACGGTCCGTTTGTTCAATATTGCCACACCCGCAAAGATACAATGTCATAGCCCGATGCCGCGGGGGATATACAGAATCCTTCATCTACTACCGCCTAGGCAATTCTGGTCAGAGAGGCACAACAATGTCCACCAGCCACGCCTTGGCTATTCCACTCCCCACACCGACAGAATGCCGTGCAATCGTCTTGGACATCGACGAAGCTGCACCTGAACGAATCCAAACGGTTATAGCACGGGCAGCCGAAAGTATCCGTTCCGCGCTGAACGCTTGGCCTGAACCCACTCGAACAACAGCTTTGGATATGGCCACAAGGATACTGGACCAATATAGCGGCAGCTTAGCAAGAGAATTGAGTGCCGTGGCGTGGATCGTAGATTGGACGGAGGCTACTTCAGGTCAACCACGCCCATTGGCAGAACTCTATGCATTGGCATTCGTTGAACTACAGCAGTTGATTCTGAATCCTCTATCCAGTCCTGACGTCTCAAGAAGGCTTCATCCCCAGTTATCGATGGAACGGCACAATGTAAGTACCACTTGAAGGTATCCAAGCGAGGATTACGAAGGTGAGGATCGCTGGTTTGCTTCTATTCCTTTCGGGACAGATGTCATGGCAGGCGCATGGCAATTTGATGATGGGCCGCCGCCTCACGGATTCACTGATTTCCAGTTAGGGCATTTCCCGCAACGTCCTGGCCGATGGCGAGTTGGCGGCGAAGAGGAATTGCTACTGTGCACCTTTGGTGCTTGGCGGATTGACCATCACCACCTGCGTCAAGGAGATCTATCCGGCAAATGGCAGCCGCCTCCAGCCCCTGACTTCCCGCGACGAGGAACGTTTGACCGCGAATGCCCATTCCCGGCGACCGCCGGTAGGCCGCATTGCCAACGGTGCTTCCAGAGCGGCTGGGAACATGGACGATCGAAAGCTTTGGACGAAGTAACAGACCGAGTTTTGGCAGTCTTGAACAGCACATGGTTCGACGCTAGTGACCGTACATTCCTTGAGATAATCGACGCGATCCGGCCTCCATCAAAGTGAACGGAACCGTGAGAATGCGGGATGGTGAGAAACTCCATAGCCAGTGCATGCCAGGTTCCTGAAGAAGGCTCAGTTATCCGTTCCGAAGCTTTCTAGACTCCCCTCTCTTAACTTTCCCACTGCCGGCGACGGGCCCGAGCAAGCTCCCTATAGCCCTGCCAAAACCCTGCCGGTCCGGAGCCGAGTAAAACTCGTGATAATATGAACTTATCACGAGTTTTATTCGTGCCTGATCGAGGGGTTCCAGCTCGCCCGCCCTCTGGGCAGCCTGGTGGTTGCCATCTATTTGTATCATTATCGTGCATGGCTTAAACGCTTAAACAAGAGGCTCCAGGCCCGCGATAAACTAGATTATCGCTCTCCTGGAAAGATGTCCGATAAATCCCCCTTGTCCGGCTTCTCAGCCGCTGGTGAGCAGTTCGATTCCGAACTCCATTTCCAACTGGCCAAGGGCATATCGAGCGTCTTCCCTCGTGGGGACAGGAAGCCCGGACAGGTCGGCCGCCATCACAGCCGCCTTGATCTTGGCGGGGCCATTGATGCCGCTGTTATAGGAGTTAGCTATTCCTGCCAACTGCCGAATCAAGGCGTTTTTGGCCCGCTGTTGGTCATTGCTTGTGGTCATGGTCATGCCTCCTGAAAATGTCGTGTCTGTGGCCTCGGTTATGTCCGGCCGACACAAACGGCGTTGGCGGTGACGATCCGGACCACCTTGACACCACTGCCTGGGTTCACACGCAGGCCCATAGACGCCATAACACTACGTGACACCAGCGTCAACACCCACGGAGACGCCAATGAGATGCGCTGCATTGGTCGCCATACTGCTGATGATTTTCGCGGCCTGCTCCGCAGAGGATCCAACGGTCGAGTCCACGGCTACGGCGCTGGTCACAACGCTGCCGGAACAGGCTGACGCCGGGGACCAGCCGGCGCCCGCAGGTAGCCCGGCGGCCGAGCGGACTCCGGTCCCGACCTGGACCCCGGAACCCACGTGGACGCCGGCTCCCGAACCTGCCGAGACTGCAGCACCGGCACCAACCCCCTTGCCGACGTCGGCACTCAAGGAGACGCCAACGGCGGTTCCCACGGCGGCGCCGGTGGCGGCCACGCCGGCGACACCTACGCCCGTGCCCTGGACGCCAGAACCAACTCCGGTTCCCACGCCCCTGCCCACCCCAGCCGGCCCCGGGGGATACGGGACCTACAATCAGGTCACGAGGGACCACTTCACGGACAAATGGGCCTACGTGGTGGAAGCAGGAACACACTCACAGTGCGGAGAGCACGACGGCGAGCCCGCAGACCTAGTCACGGTCATCTTCGGACTGGAGCCCGACGTCACCCTGATGGGCTGGGAAGACAGCCTGCTCCTTTCGCTATATGACCTCGACGCAGGCCCTAGCGAGATCAAGGAGTACTGGTTCACCATCGTACCCGGGCCAGGAGCTGCCCCCGTTGACACTCCCGACCACGTGATCATGCCTTCCGGGTTCAGCTACGACGGGCAGGTCTACGAGTTTTCCGCGGTTCTCACGGGCCTCCGGCACACGATCGACAACTCCAACCTCTGGTTGCGGGTGCACGGGCATGTGCACGACAGGGAACAGCTCTTGCGGATCATCGACGTACCCCCGTGCCAATAGGCCGTTTGCAGACCTGAACACCCACAGGCCCGGCGCTCGCCGGGCCTCTTTTTTGCCACCCAGGGCAGGCGTCGGCGGACAGACCGCGTTGGGCATGAGTGCAGGGACGCAGGGGCAGCCCCACGGGGCCGGACGGAGGGAGGGAGGGAGGGAGGGACGGGCGGCGCTGCTGCCCGGGAAACCAGGCTGAAACCGGGCAATCCGGCGCCGATCGGCGGGATTCCCGGAAAATGTGGCCTCGCGGGATTCGATTTAAAGCCCCTGCTTTCCCTTCTTCGCGGGACACCGGAGCGGAAAAAACCGCAGTCTTGCCCGCCAAGGCCAGCGGATGAGGCAATTCTCCGAGGGTCCAGACGGCGAAATTGCGGGTCGCACAGCGCCCCTTATGTTGTCTGACATGCTATGACGCCGGCCATTGCACCAGCTCCTCCGCAGTCCTGGCTGCTCCGAGATCGCCCGGGTCGACGTCGATCTGGGTACTTGCGTGTGAGGTCTACATCATGGATGAATCTGCTTTTCGGCACTGGTTCATTCCTGATAGCTTGGAGGATCCCAGTGAAATAATGCCGAGGCCGGGAAATCCGCCGCCGCTCAACTCTTCCCAACTCCTCCGTTGTTGCGCAGGGTGAACTCAAGGCGACTATGAGATTTCAGGAGTAGCATCAATGCGCCAGACCGTCTCCCTGTTCGGACACCTATCTTGTCCGCCGATGTCGGCCGCCGCCACGCTACAAGTCAGAAATCCCTCACCGTTTCGTTGATGGCTACTTCCACGTCTCCCAGCACTCTCCGGGTTCCTGACATGGCTCTACCTGCTGATCGTTTCTTGGGGCTGGTTGGACTGAACTTCCTCATCTCGGTTCAGCACCCCTCGGAGCGTGGACCTGGGCACTCCATCCGGGTGATAAGAGTAATTATCGTGCATTGTAATGGTAGGGGCCATGGGCCAAATTCCGCTCGTATTTCGGGGCCTTCACCTGTGAAGGTTCATTGCTTTGAGGAGGGCATGGTCGACTGGCGCCATAGAAGTTTCCCAAGCCAGTTCGACTAAGCCGGAACGACCGGGACGCGGGCGTAACAAGGGGCGGCGGAAGAGGTGGGCGGAGGGCATATGTCACTCTGCCACTGCTGAAATCAGAGACTCGCCCCACGGGAGACACAAATGCAAGAATACGAACAAACAAGAAGTGGAATATACCTCCCACGGGACCCGGAGTCGGACGAACAAGCGGTTGGGATGGTCGGGTCTCCCATGATGCAGTACCTGATGCTCAATGTACTTAACTCTTGGGCGTTCGATGAAGAACACTGGAAGGCCGCGTGGAATTCACCGGTATACGGACAGTTAGCTCTAATCTCAGATGTAACGATGCAAGGGATAACACTGATACAAAGGGCTGATCACATAACCCAAAGCAAGGGGTGGGCTGGGCTTTGCATCACAAGTGCCACTTGCATCAAAAGTAGGCATCTTGCATCAATAGTCCGTATCTCGACCATATCACGGAATCCCCGTAGCGCCAAGCGGGGTCAGGGCGATGACAGAAAATCAAAAGCCCCTTCGAACAGGAGCAGGGGCTTTCAGGCAGGGCGGGGATGGTTCATTTTCGAGGGCTTTCCTTTTGCGCGTCTTTCGGCCTGCCGGTCTGGTGTCTGCTTCTTGACCGGAGCACTCACCAGTCCGGTAAATCTATGGTCACAGAGGCCAGCAATGCTGTTCGTTTGGATGGCGGTTGCTTGGTTGTTCCGGCGTTTAAGCCGGATTGACTAAGCCAACACGGGCGGGATTCCTTCACTGTCCCGACAGGTTCAGGGGTTCCGCTCACCTATCACCGTTACCTTCGGATTAGATGCCTTTTCCGAGGGCTTTTCCTATTGTCTAGCACCTAGACGCACTAACAGTATGAATATGCACTTTTGGGTATGTCAACAAGGTAAAGTAATCATTTTCCTGACGTAAGGAAAAGCCCCTGCTTTTACCAGAGCGGGGGCTTTCGTGTTAGAGATTACGGCTATTCGTCAACCGACAAATCATCTCCACCTAAACCGCCAAACGGCATCAAGTAGGTGCTAACCTCTTGCATTTCCGGTTCTCCCCGCCCGAAATCCACTTCAGGGAGCAGGTGAATCAAGTCCGACACAAACTGCGCGTCCTGACCAACGATGCCGAAGTATTCGGGTTGGGCACTGGCTCTATCCCGCACAATTTCCAATGCGTTCGGCAATCCCTGAACCGAGACGATTTTCCCCATCGGAATGCGGAAGGAACGTTCACCGTTGAAAAATACGTGCTTGGTCGAAAGTGCAAATAGACCACTGCCTCTCGGAGTGAGAACGTCAGTCTCCACGGGTGTGCCTCTGGATGCGCCAGTCCTGACCGACACTCCCTTCATCACACGGACGCTGGCACCAGCCGACCTTCCGACAACCTCGCGCTTGGTACGCATCTCAGCGTATGACACGTTGTTGACAGCCATTATCCATTTCTCGTTTTTCTGTAGCTTGAAAGGCACATCCACGGACAAATGCAAGTCTGGCACTTTGCCTTCTTCCAAGATTGCCAAGACCTTGCGCTGTATCTCCTGCTTCTCTCGCTGTGCTTTCAATCGTGCCTGCAATGCCTCTTGCTCTCGACGTTCGACCTCCTGGCGTTGCTGTTCTCTGCGTTCTTTGCCTTCTTCCAGCTTCCGTTTGATACCTCGAAACATAAGCCGCTCCTTCCCCCTGAGCTTGAGCGCATTATAGGTCTTCGGCTACCATAGAGAAAGAGAGAAAGCCCCTGCCGATGAGCGGAGCAGGGGCCTCGGTGGGGAAGGGAGTAGCGGGGATGTTAAGCAACTTCTTGCAGATTTTCTTCCCGTTCTCGTTCCTCAATAATCCGCTCAAGAATTTCAGTGGAGCCTATTCCTGACGCCGCCCGTCTCAATTTTCGCCGCTCTAGTTCTTGCTCTTCTTTCCGCTCTTCTTCCGATAACCGACTTCTGAGTATGTTGGGTATCTTAGAGGGTGTCTAAAAAGATAAAAACTTGCATAAAGGCACGAAGGCGAGGAACGGGCGGAATGGCGTAATCTGGGGGTATGAACCGACCAAATTACCCCACCGACCTGAACGACCGGGAGTGGCAACTGCTGGAACCGTTGCTGCCTCCGCCCAAACCCGGCGGCCGTCCCGTCAAGTACCCCCGCCGGGAGGTGGTGAATGCCATCCGCGATGTGCTGCGCACCGGATGCTCTTGGCGGATGCTGCCTCATGACCTGCCACCTTGGCGCACTGCCTTTCATTACTTCCGCACTTGGCGCCGGGACGGAACCTGGCAGAGAGCGCATGACACCTTGGCGGTCCCGGACCCGTCAGTTCGAGGGCCGCTAGGCCAGCCCCAGCGCAGCGATCATCGACAGCCAATCGGTAAAGACTGCCGAAAGGGGGGCCCAGAGGTTACGATGCGGGCAAGAAGGTGCAGGGGCGCAAGCGCCACATAGTGGTCGATACCCTGGGGCTGTTGCTGGCAGTGGCGGTGCATCCGGCCAACATACAGGACCGGGACGGCGCCAAGCTGGTGTTGGAGCGTCTGCTGGGGCAATATCCCCGGTTGAAGGTGATTTGGGCCGACGGGGCCTACGGCGGCAAGCTGGTGCAGTGGACCAAGGAAGTGGGTGGCTGGAATCTGGAGTTGGTGCGTCGGCCCCGGCAGCAACGTACTTTCCAGGTACTGCCCCGGCGTTGGGTGGTGGAACGCACCTTCGGCTGGCTGAATCTGCAACGGCGTTTGAGCAAGGATTATGAGGGTTTGCCGGAAACTACGGAGGCCTGGATCTACACCGCCATGACCGGACTCATGCTACGCCGTTTGGCTAGGGCTCCAACTTTTTAGACACCCTCTTAGTATTACAACGACAGTTGGTTCCGAGAGGTAGCTGATGTGCGGATTTTGAGGCTGGCACTACGCGGGCGCGAGCCTCTGACAAGAAAGGCCTCATAGCTGGAAGACTAACCCCCGGCCCGGGTTTACTCAATATGTCGTTGTAATATTAGGAAGTCAGAGCGTCCATCCCCAACTCAGAGACATGACCCAGCCAGAAGATTCTGACATTGCGCCCGAAGTAGTGATGAACCTCATCCTAACAACACTGGGGAATTTAGCAGGGTTCGGCTTATCTCTGTTTGCCGAGTCACGCCCGCTTAGCCCGAATCCACCGAAGGGGAGTGGTGGGGGCACTGGAAGGGGACCTGACAGGGATGGAGACGGCATCGTCCAGGCGGATGGGGGTGGATGGCGCCAGTAGTAGGCCTGTTGCTGGTGAGGGGAGCGGCTCACGAGGTGGCCGAAGGCAGCAGGGAACTCTCACTGGCCGATTCGTGCGGCGCGAGTTGGAGAGATATTCGACTGACTGGTGGATGAGGGCGAGGATGGCGGGCCGGTTGCCGGCGCTGCGGTCATGGGCGCCACGGTCAGGAGGGAAGCGGCAATGCGCGCAATCGAGCCAGGGCGTCACTGAACTGGTTTTCCCAGGGCCAGCGCCGAGGCAAGTGCAGTGTGAGGCGGCGGGCCGAGCGGGTGAGCCGTCCGGCGAGGGAGAAGAATCGCCGCCGGAGGGTCTTGGTGGTCACCACCTGCTCGCCCAGACCGATGCGCGCCGTCCAGCGGGCCAGGTTGTGAGCCATCACCTGGATGGCCAGCCAGGCGCCGTTGGCGGGGAAACGACCGGACGGGAGATGGTTGAGACCGACGCCGTACTTGAGGTCGCGGATGGCATTCTCGATCTCGGCGTGGCGACGATGGTCGGCCTCGAGTTCCGGGGTTTCCCCGTACCGGTCTGTGATGAATGCGTGATAGCTGTAGGTGGCGAACAGGGCCAGTTTAGAGCCGGGCGTGGGCTTCACCCGCCGGACGATGAGCCGCACCGGCACTGCGTCGGGCTCGCTCTGGAAGGGGGTGTAGGAGGTCTCCGCTACGTCGGCGGCGTCCATCCAATAGGGTATGGGCGTCCGGTCCTCCTCCGGTATGGCCTCGATGAGATTGCGCAGGCTGGCGTGCTGGCGGATGTTGATGGAGAAGCGGACATCCATCTCGCGGCAGGCGGACACCACGGCATGGGTGTAGAAGCCGCTGTCAGCCCGCACCGTGAGTGGTCCTCTGGCCCCAGCATGGCGCACTCGCCCCAGCGTTTCACGCAGGAAGTGGGCGGCGCCGCGAGCGGTGTTGGCCCGGCCCTCGTGGCGGCGGGCCCCCTCCTTGGCCAGCCCGTAGGTCTCGCAGATGGTGGAGTCCAGGTCGATGGTCAAGGGCCCGTCGCCGGGTCCCGCCCCAGCGGCCCAGGCCCGGGCCAGCAGCTCCCGGCTCACCCGGTCCAGTTGGCGGACGTGGCCCCACCGGAAGCTGCGCAGGAACGTCCCAAGTGTGGATGGGGCTTTGACCACGCCGCCGATGGCGTCGGCCGTCCCGCCGGTGCGCAACACGTCGGCGTCGTCGATGCAGTCGCCACCGGCCAGCGCCGAGGCCACCAGGGTCATCACCTTGTCGCCGGTGTTGGCTCGGCCCGGGGCTCGGCCCAGGTCCAGGTGCTTCTGGACCAGTTGGGACAGGCCGAGGTGCCGGGCCAGGGTGGCCGGAAGGATCAGCCCGGCATTGGCCACCAGGCGGTGGTCGTCGAAGGTGATTCGGATGCGGTCGGGGTGATTGCGTGGCAGCATCTGTTGGGTGCTCCTGGTTTTGGGGATGGTTTGCCGTTTCAAAAACCATTATCCCCGAAGCCGGGAGCACTTTCTCACCCCTTCAACGCACCGCCACACTCATCTCTTCGGTGGATTCGGGCTTAGTACTACAGTTGCAGTTAATGATGACGTAAAATTGCGGCAGTTGAGTGTTGGTGAGGTGAGGGTTTGGCAAGGTATGGGGATGAGGTGGCGGAAGTGGCCCGTTGGGCCGAGGGCATCGATCAGGTACACCAGTGCATCGGGGGACGGTTCCGGAGGCCAGAGCCCCGCCGCCGGGCGCTGGATTATCTGCGGGGACTGCTAAGTCCGGTGGAGCGCAAGAACGGCTGGCAACTGGCAGAGCAGGCGGGCGACGCCACTCCCTATGGGGTGCAGCGCTTGCTGTCCACCTACCAATGGGACGCCGGCTTGGTCCGTGATGACCTGAAGAGCTACGTAATGGAGCACTTGGGAGACGCTGAGGCAGTCTTGGTGGTGGACGAGACCGGGTTTCTCAAGAAGGGGGACAAGTCGGTTGGGGTGCAGCGGCAGTACAGCGGCACAGCGGGTCGGATCGAGAACTCTCAGGTTGGGGTATTCCTGGCCTATGCCAGCGACAAGGGAAGGACCCTGCTGGACCGGGAGTTGTACCTGCCACAGGTGTGGGCGGAGGACTGGGAACGGCGGCGGGAGGCCGGAGTACCGGCAGATGTTGGCTTTCAGACCAAGCCCCGGCTGGCGCAGCGCATGCTGGAGCGGGCGTTGGAATCAGGAGCCCCCTTCCGCTGAGTTGCCGGGGATGAGGTCTATGGCAATGACCGCAACCTGAGGTTGTGGCTGGAGCATCAGGGAATACCACATGTGCTGGCCATCAAGAGGAGCGAGAGGCTGTGGGCTTTGACGGAAAAGGGTCCGCGTCAGGTGCGGGCGGACCGCCTGGCGGAGCAGGTTGACGAAACAGGCTGGGTCAGATGCAGCACCGGCGATGGCGCCAAGGGTCCCCGGATGTACGACTGGACTGCCGTGGAGATAAGGCCCATGCGGGAGCCGGGCAAAGGCCATTGGCTGCTGGTCCGGCGCAGCGTGGCCAAGCCGGAGGAGTTGGCTTACTACGTGTGCTACGGCCCGGCGGGGACGGCTCTGGAGGAACTTGCGAGGGTGGCCGGAACCCGGTGGGCCATAGAGGAATGCTTTGAGGAAGCCAAGGGCCAGGTGGGGCTGGACCAGTACGAGGTGCGCCGGTGGGACGGCTGGTACCGGCACATCACCCTGGCGATGCTGGCGCAGGCGTATCTGGCGGTGATCCGGCATCAGGCGATGGAACAGGGAGAAAAGGGGGCTGCTACGGTCCCGATGAAGAGCTGATTCCCCTGACGCTGCCTGAGGTGCGCCGGCTGCTCACCCGCCTGGTATGGACGGAGAATCATCCCACTGAGCTTGTTCTGCTATGGTCTCTGTGGAGACGGCACCATCAGGCACAGGCACGGCGATGCCACTACCGGCGACGGCTATCACTGCTGGATTCAATAGTGCAACTGTAGTATTAGAAACTATCTCAAAAGGCAGATGAACTGATGGGACGGGGGATTCGGCAAGGGTTAGAATAGGGAAAAGTGTGGGGGTGGACGATGGGAAAGGACGAAACTCTGGCGACGATTTGGGAGATTCCCGACCATCTCTGGGAGCAGATTCACCCGGTGATCCTGAATATGGACCCTCCCAAGGCTACGGGGCGCAAACGCGCCGACCCCAGGCGGATGCTGGACGGCATCATCTTCCGGATGCGCAGTGGCTGCCAGTGGAACCGTCTGCCCCGGGAACTGGGAGACGACAGCACCATTCACCGGACCTTCCAGCGCTGGGTGGAACTGGGGGTGCTGGAGGGCATTTGGGCCGTCCTGGTGGAGGGCTGCGAGGAATTGGGGGGCGTGGACTGGGAATGGCAGTCGGCGGATTGCTCCATGGGCAAAGCCCGTTTTGGGGGGGCGCCATTGGACGGAACCCCACCGACCGGGGCAAAGCTGGGAGCAAGAAGAGCATCCTGGTGGACGCGGCGGGCGGACCCCTGAGCGTGGCGGTGGCTGGAGCCAATGTCCATGATACGAAACTCTTGAGGCCGACCCTGGAGAACATCGTAGTGGCGCGCCCGGAAGGCGCCCAGAACCTGTGCCTGGACAAGGGGTATGACAATCCCACCGGCCACGGGACCGTTGCCGCCTTCCAGTACCGTCCGCACATCCGGCGCATTGGGGAGGAGAAGCTGGACCGACGGGGAGAGAAGACCTTTCCGGCCCGACGGTGGGTGGTGGAACGCACCTTGGCCTGGTTGTCCAAGTGCCGGGCGATACTGGTGCGCTACGACAAGAAGGCATCCAACTACGTGGGCCTCATCCAGTTGGCGTGCGCCCTGCTCTGGTACCGCCGTCAGCACCGACTGCTGTTTTGAGATAGTTTCTAATACTACAGTTGCAGTTAATGATGACGTAAAATTGCGGCAGTTGAGTGTTGGTGAGGTGAGGGTTTGGCAAGGTATGGGGATGAGGTGGCGGAAGTGGCCCGTTGGGCCGAGGGCATCGATCAGGTACACCAGTGCATCGGGGGACGGTTCCGGAGGCCAGAGCCCCGCCGCCGGGCGCTGGATTATCTGCGGGGACTGCTAAGTCCGGTGGAGCGCAAGAACGGCTGGCAACTGGCAGAGCAGGCGGGCGACGCCACTCCCTATGGGGTGCAGCGCTTGCTGTCCACCTACCAATGGGACGCCGGCTTGGTCCGTGATGACCTGAGGAGCTACGTAATGGAGCACTTGGGAGACGCTGAGGCAGTCTTGGTGGTGGACGAGACCGGGTTTCTCAAGAAGGGGGACAAGTCGGTTGGGGTGCAGCGGCAGTACAGCGGCACAGCGGGTCGGATCGAGAACTCTCAGGTTGGGGTATTCCTGGCCTATGCCAGCGACAAGGGAAGGACCCTGCTGGACCGGGAGTTGTACCTGCCACAGGTGTGGGCGGAGGACTGGGAACGGCGGCGGGAGGCCGGAGTACCGGCAGATGTTGGCTTTCAGACCAAGCCCCGGCTGGCGCAGCGCATGCTGGAGCGGGCGTTGGAATCAGGAGCCCCCTTCCGCTGGGTTGCCGGGGATGAGGTCTATGGCAATGACCGCAACCTGAGGTTGTGGCTGGAGCATCAGGGAATACCACATGTGCTGGCCATCAAGAGGAGCGAGAGGCTGTGGGCTTTGACGGAAAAGGGTCCGCGTCAGGTGCGGGCGGACCGCCTGGCGGAGCAGGTTGACGAAACAGGCTGGGTCAGATGCAGCACCGGCGATGGCGCCAAGGGTCCCCGGATGTACGACTGGACTGCCGTGGAGATAAGGCCCATGCGGGAGCCGGGCAAAGGCCATTGGCTGCTGGTCCGGCGCAGCGTGGCCAAGCCGGAGGAGTTGGCTTACTACGTGTGCTACGGCCCGGCGGGGACGGCTCTGGAGGAACTTGCGAGGGTGGCCGGAACCCGGTGGGCCATAGAGGAATGCTTTGAGGAAGCCAAGGGCCAGGTGGGGCTGGACCAGTACGAGGTGCGCCGGTGGGACGGCTGGTACCGGCACATCACCCTGGCGATGCTGGCGCAGGCGTATCTGGCGGTGATCCGGCATCAGGCGATGGAACAGGGAGAAAAGGGGGCTGCTACGGTCCCGATGAAGAGCTGATTCCCCTGACGCTGCCTGAGGTGCGCCGGCTGCTCACCCGCCTGGTATGGACGGAGAATCATCCCACTGCGCTTGTTCTGCTATGGTCTCTGTGGAGACGGCACCATCAGGCACAGGCACGGCGATGCCACTACCGGCGACGGCTATCACTGCTGGATTCAATAGTGCAACTGTAGTACTAAGTCCTACAAAGGGAATAATGTCATGGACAAGATTATGAACCAACTGGTCGCCACCAGATCAACATTGCAGAGCGCACTCAAGCTAATGTCTATTGAACAACTAAGAGAGCTGCACGATAGTCAATCCGGCACACTTGCCGACCTGACTGATCTGTGGTCTTCTCGTAGCGCATCCGACTCTTCTCAGGAAGAATATTTAAAGGAACTGAAGAGGAGCGTCTTCAGGCTCAACTACAGATTAGAGCGCATGGAGGCTGGCGAAAGCGGAAACACGGACCCAGAAAAACTCCAGTTCTTCTGTATCGAATGCAACATGCCGGCCCCATACCTTGGCCTTAACAATTTGACATGTCCAACCTGCGGTAGCTCTGAGTTTCTTGAAGGAATCTGAAAAACGGCGAGCCTTGCTGACTGCATCAAAGGTACGGGCGCATTAAACGGAAAGACAGGTCGAAAACCAGATGGAAGAAGGTAAAAAACCGACTTGGCCACCAGCCAGGTATTAACGGGAAGCAAAACCAAGAAACATCACCGGTTAAAGAACATCTTTCGGCAACTCATCCACTGTGATCTCTATTCTCTGACCTTCAACCATAAGGAAAACACGATTTGGAAACTCGATCTCTCCGGACCTCAAGCGCAGGTACTTCATCCTATCCGCATCCCCGACTTCGATCCGGTCGATCTGTACGACAGTTACCGTAGCACTCACTTAATGATTCTCGGACGGACTGCTAGTCCTTGACGATGGTGTACCCGCCGTCGAACCCATACTCGTCCCTCAGCCGCTCGAAGGCGCGCTTGGCCGTGTGTCTTTGCCTCTTGGGACGCCCCAGGTCGTCCTCCAGGATGCGGTCGATGACCCCGGTGTAGGCCTCAAGCTTCGGACGCCGCGGTGGGATCTTTCGCCGGTATCCTGGCGGGACAGAGTAGGCCAGCATCTTGCTCACCGTGTCCCGGTGCAGGCCGAACACCCGGGAGGCTTCCCGAATGCTCGTCCCCTCCACCATCACCGCCCAGCGAACCCGCAGATATAAGTCCACTCTGTACATCCCTTGGACCATCCGTAGGGTCACCTATGACCATATGGATGACGGCAGGCGGTACAGTATTCAATTGCCCTTTGTTAGCAATCCTTCGCACGGGCCACTTTACCTCCGCCGTTTACAATGCGGCGCGGTGATTGGAAGCAGGCAACGGACTCGGCGGCAATCAATACGCTGCCGCCCCTTCGAAACAAAGGATTGGCGAGGTCAGCCCGCAGCGGTAAACCAAATTGGATTTTCCGATGTATCAGATAGGTTTAAGCCGCTGACCTTGATACGAAGCACGGCTGCGGCAGGCCCTCTGCCAATGAGCGCTTTCCATTCTTCATAATCTTCCATGACTGGCATCAGACATACCACCCACCAGTAGTCGTCAACGAGGTACTCGATCAGGACGCCGGCGCCCCAATTTGAAGATGCGAGCAAGCCATATTGCACGGTACCCAGCGGTGTTCCGGAAGTCAGCTCAGCCCTCATCCGCTTGGTTAAGATGTCCTCCACCAGAGCCCAGTTGACCCACTCCTTGTCCGAAAGAACTTGCAGGTCGTTGCTGTCTGGTTGTTCCAGCAGGTATGGGGCGCCCAATAACTGGATTCTCGTGCGTACGAGCTCCTTTAGTACTGGGGCACGCACCTCGATGGCAGGTCCTTCTGGGAACCTGAAATTCAACTGGGGATTTTCCAAATAGTCGCTCATTCTCGCTTTCCTTAAATTCGGCATTCAACTAGTATTACAACGACAGTTGGTTCCGAGAGGTAGCTGATGTGCGGATTTTGAGGCTGGCACTACGCGGGCGCGAGCCTCTGACAAGAAAGGCCTCATAGCTGGAAGACTAACCCCCGGCCCGGGTTTACTCAATATGTCGTTGTAATACTAGGGGACGTTCTTGAGTCCGGAGTTGTACCCTTCCTTCGTCTTGAGCGGATTTTCCGTCAGGGGGAGCGGAGCGGCATCGTGGAGGCGGCCCACCGGGTCAACCAGGGCCGCCTGCCCTCTCTTGCCTCCAGCGGCTCCCAGAGGGACTTCTACTTCGTCGAAGTCGGAGAACCGGAGGCGGCGGCCAACGCCGTCGTCCGCATCTGCGCAGAGCGGATCCCAGCGCGGTTCGGATTGCGCCCCATGAGGGACGTCCAGGTATTGTGTCCCATGAACCGGGGGGACATCGGCGTCCATCGGCTCAACGACAGGCTCCGGGAGGCCCTCAACCCAGCGGGAACCGAGGTAACACGCTTCGGACGGACTTTCCGCGTGGGCGACCGTGTGCTCCAGTCGGTCAACAACTACGATAAGGATGTATTCAACGGCGATCTGGGCTGGGTAACCGGGGTGGACCACGCCGTCGGCCGGATCACCGTGAACTTCGACGAAGCCGGCGTGGACTACGATTTCTCGGAACTCGACGAACTACAGCCCCCCTTCGCGATGACCGTTCACCGGGCCCAGGGAGGCGAGTTTCCCGCGGTGGTGGTTCCGCTTTTGACGCAACATTACCCGATGCTGCAGCGCAACCTGCTGTACACCGCGATCACCAGGGGGAGGAGGCTGGTCGTGGTTGTCGGAAGCCGACGGGCGTTGGCCATGGCCGTGCGCAACGACCGTCCCGGGGAGCGCAACTCCATGCTCGGGATCCGGCTTTCGGGGACGGAGATAGGAGGCGGGACGGCGTTCCCTGAAGGTGGCTTCCAGCGACTCGGCTTCCTGTAGGCCGCTGAAAGCCCTGGGCCGGTGATGCCGCACTCGACATTTCCCGGAGCAGAGGTTGCGCTCCCTGGCGCACCACAAGAGACGGGTGTAGCCGGAGGCCCGCCAGGCGGCCCAGGTTCATCCGGCGGAGCCGATGCGGTATTTGCCCGTGCCGCACACGGAGCAGACAGCACGCAGGGCGGGACGTCCGTTCTTCAGGGTCACCTGTTCAACATCCCGTGAGCCGGTCTTGGCCCGGCACTTCAAGCAGTAGATTTCAACGGATTCGGGGGGCGTGGCCATAGTCCAAGGCTCCTGTTCTTCAGGCTGCCAGCATTATAGTCAAAAGAAACCCCGCCGCAGGATGCGGCTACAGGGTCGGCCAGACCGGCCGGTTATTGCTCTCTGGAATTGCCTCAATTGTCCCGGGAGCTACGGGCCGGCGTGGATGGACTAGATAACCCTGTCTCCCCACCCTGGCGTGGATTGGCTGTCCGTTTCACCCGCCGCCCTCGGCAGCGGGGTCAGCATCACGCGCCAACGGGGAGTATCCTTGGATGCCTCGACAAGGAGTTCCTCAAGCGGAACATCAATGTCGATATCGTCGAATTCGAAGTTGAAAGGCCGCCTTCACGTGGGCCGGGCAGACGAGGCCCGCCGTGGAGTTGTTCTCCCGTCCCACTCGCCTCAGTTCCTCGCGTTCGGCGAGGGTCATCTTCCGCTGGTAGTGGCAGCCAGCGATGGCGCATTTGACCGACACTTTTCTGGCCATTTCCCCAATATTACAACAACAGCCAGGGGGGTCGGACATGCGCGCAGGATGGTCAGCTTCATCCACTTTTGCCGGCAAGATCATTTTGCCCAACCTGTTGATGGTCTACGATTTGGTCACCTGCTAACTGTTCAGCGACTATGTCATCCCCATGAGGGATGTAAAGTTGAATCAGCAGGAACAGGCCAGGATTCAAGTGCTCAACAGCGTTCTGGAATACCAGCTTCCCATCGCCCCGGCTGCCGAGCTCATTGGAGTCAGTGAACGCCACACCAAACGCCTCCTCGCCGCTTACCGCAAGAGCGGTGCGGCCGCACTGGCCCACGGGAACAGGGGACGCCGACCGCACAACGCCGTCCCCGAGGCGGCCGTCGCTGCCGTGGTGAAACTGGCCAGCAACGGTTACTCCGGGGCGAACCACACCCACTTCACCGAGCTGCTGCGGGAGCGTGAAGGCATCGACCTGAGCCGTCCCACGGTGCGCCGCATACTGGTCAAGGCCGGCATGGGCAGTCCCCGGAGCCGGCGCTCCCAGCAGCACTGTTTCCGGCGCAGGCGCATGCCCCAGGAGGGCATGCTGGTGCAGATCGACGGCAGCCAGCACCCTTGGCTGGAGGACCGGGGACCCAAGCTGACGCTGCTCATCGCCGTCGACGACGCCACCGGCACCGTGGCCCAGGCCGTCTTCCGCACTACCGAGGACACCCGTGGCTACCTGGTGCTCCTTGAGGGCCTGGTCCGGCAGTGGGGCATCCCCTTGGCGCTCTACAGCGACCGCCACGCCGCCTTCAAGTACAACGCCCGTCAGAAGCCGGTGCCTGTGGAAACCACCCAGTTCGCCCGGGTGATGAGGGACTTGGGCATCCAGCAGATATTCGCACTGTCGCCACAGGCAAAGGGACGGGTGGAGCGGATGCTGGAGACCTTCCAGGACCGGCTGGTAACCGAACTGCGCTTGGCCGGCGCCAGCAACATCGGTGAGGCCAGCTTGCTCCTGCGGGACTTTCTGCCCCGGTTCAACGCCCGCTTCGCCGTGGCGGCGGAGCAACCGGAGACGGCCTACCGGCAGGTGCCGGACGAACTGGCTCTGACCGGGGTTATCTGCCTCAAGGACACCCACAAGGTGGCCCGGGACAATACGGTGAAGTACCAGTGGCGGGTACTGCAGCTGCTGCCGGGGGCGGAGCGGCCCAGCTATGCCGGTCTACGAGTGGATGTCCTGGAACGGGCCGACGGGGAGCTGATGCTCCGGTACCAGGGAGAGGTCGTTGATTTTCAGGAGGGGCCGCCGCCCTCCTCGGCGCTGTGGAGCGCAGGCTCCGGCTGCTCCTCGGATCCTGAACTGGAGAAGGAGGCCGACGGCGTGGCCAACAGCCACCTGAATCAAGCCCAGCAGGCTCTTCTGACCACCCTGGAACCGGCCGACGAAGACGACGCCAACGTCGTGGGTGTAGCCACTAGACGCAGAGGCGGAAAGGAGAAACCGCTTCGCCACCAGTCGCATCGGACGCCCACGGCGACCCAGCAAGCCCGATGGGAGGCGGTACAACTGGCCAGGGAGCAGGGGCTTTCCCTACGGGCCATCGCCCGGAATCTGGGCATGGCTAAGAACACTGCGAAGAAGTACGCCGTTGCAGGGAGTCCGCCCACCAAGAAACTCAGCGCCAAGGAGCGAGCCAAGGCCCAGGCTCTGACCGCATCGCTAGCGGCCACCGACTAAGCCGGGGTGACATTTTCGCTTTTCAATTAAGGGGACAGATAAGGGGACAGAATCGCTGGACAACAACACAACAACAAATCTCCCACTCTACTGGCCTATATACCCTGAAAATTCACACCAGTCTTTCCTTATCTGCTGGGAAAGGTCAAAGTCACTGGCCCCAACCAGGTGTGGGCGGCCGACATCACCTGCCTGCCCATGGCCCGGGGCTTTCTGTACCTGGTGGCCATTATGGACTGGCACAGCCGGTACGTGGTGGCTTGGCGGCTGTCCAACACCCTGGAGCGGACTTCTGCGTCGACGCGTTGACAGAGGCACTGGGGCAGGGCCGGCCGCAGGTGTTCAACACCGACCAGGGCAGCCAGTTCACCAGCGGTGAGTTCACCCGGAAACTTAGGTACCACGGGGTGAAGATCAGCACGGAGGGGAGGGGGCGGTACGCCGACAACATCTTCGTGGAGCGGCTGTGGCGCACGGTGAAGTAGGAGGAGGTATACCTGAAAGCTTACGCCAGCGCCAGCGAAGCCAAAGGGAACTGGGAGCCTACTTCCAGTTCTACAACGACAGTTCACGGAGGGATGTTCCGCGCCGCCCTCCGGGCGTCTCGGCGTTTGGCGTGAGAGCGGCTGGCCCGATGGTTGCGTAACTGCTCTGCCTCCAGCAACCGCAGCAACTCATCAGCACCGAATCGCTCACGGGGCAGCATCTCACGCACCACACGGTACACCTGCGGCCTGCTGACCCGGGGCATCTTTTCCCCCCCAAGCCTGTTGCAGGCTCAACAGGAAGGCCCCCGCCACCAGGCACAGAGCAATGTGATGATGCCAGCCCGCCCAGGTGCGGGTCTCGTACTCGTCCAGCCCCACGTCGCTCTTCTCGGTTTCGAACTCCGTCTCGATGCGCACCTGGAACCGCCCACGTAGGCCAGCGTCTCCAATGGTGTGTCCCCGGGAGCGTTGGACAGGTAGTAGCGGGATAGACCTCCGGCTGTGGCGGTGCAACCCTGCCCACACACGGTTCCCCCGCAGGCGCGGGGATAGACCGTCATTACCCAGTGATCAACGACAATTAGTCTTGCCGTTCGCATTGCCTCAATAAAAACGTTACTCACGCTGAGTGGTTGCCTCAAATTAAATGTTACCGAAAACGCGGGAGGCAGCCACGTGGGAGGAGGCATCAGCAGGATGGCAAAACAGGAGTTACTGGCGAGGGTCCGAGACCGTTACCGAGAATCCACCAAGGGGGAGAAAGGCCGGATTCTAGATGAGTTCATCGCGGTGACCGGTCATCACCGCAAACACGGTATCAGGCTGCTGGGGCAGTCAGACAGCGAAGTAGAGAAGCAGTCTACGGCAAGAGGCCTCCGCATCTATGATGAGGCCGTCCGTGAGGCGGTGATCGTGATCTGGGAAGCTGCCGACCGCATTTGCGGCAAGCGCTTGAAGGCCGCGCTGCCTCACCTGGTAGATTCCCAGGTGAGATGGAGCGACACGGGCATCTGGACCTGGATACTGAGGTGCGGAAACGGCTGCTTGCCGCCAGTGCCGCCACTCTCGACCGGTTACTGAAACCCGTTAGAGCCACGGCGGGCAGCCGACGCAAGCGGAGGCGGAGGCAGCTCATGGGGTGCCGAGTTCCGGTGCGTACCTTCAATGATTGGAACCGGCCCCCGCCGGGTTTCCTGGAAATAGACCTGGTGGCCCACTGCGGCGGCCCGCTGTCGGGATCATTCATCCACAGCCTGGTGGCCACCGACGTTTGCACTGGCTGGACCGAGGCGGTTCCCCTGCTAGCCAGGAAACAGTTCCTGGTGGTCGAAGGGCTGGAAGCCATCGGCAGACAGCTGCCCTTTCCCATACGAGGCATCGACTCCGACAATGACAGCGTGTTCATCAACGAGACGCTGATACAGTACTGCGCTGACCGGGGCATCGAGTTCACTCGTTCCCGAGCCTACCGCAAGAATGACCAAGCCTGAATCGAGCAGAAGAACGGAGCCGTCGTCCGTCGCTTCGTCGGCTATGATCGCTACTCCGGCCCGGTCGCCGGACAAACCATGGCCCACTTGTACGGGGCGATGCGCCGGCACGTGAACTACTTTCAGCCGTCGTTCAAGTTGCTGGAGAAAACCCGCGACAGCGCCACCATGGGGTCGATTCCGGTAGGGGGCAGGATCGTACGCTAAGGGGAAAGGCGGCGGTTGAGTGTGCGATAGACGGTTGGTCTTGAGACGGAGAAGAGTTCGGCGAGGTCGCTGATGGAATACTCGCCGGTGGCGTGCATGCGGCAGAGTTTCCGCTGCTGTCGGTCGGAGAGTTTGGGCTGCTTGCCGCACAATTTCCCCTTGGCGCGGGCAATATCCATTCCCTCGCGGGTGCGCAAGCGGATGAGATCGGTTTCGAACTCGGCGAAGGTGGCGAGGATATTGAAGAACATCTTTCCCATGGGATCATTCGGGTCGTAGAGCGTCCGGCTGAGGGCCAGTTTCACGCCTCGTTCCCGAAGCTGGTTGGCGATGGCGCGCGCATTAGGGACGGACCTTGCCGAGCGGTCGAGTTTGGGCACGACCAGCGCGTCGCCTTGGCGCACGGCGGCGAGGGCCTGGTCGAGGCCTGGTCGGGCGCGGGTAGTGCCGGTGAGGCCGTGATCGGCGTAGATGCGATCCTCGGCGACGCCCAGCTCCAGAAGCGCCTGTCGCAGGGCGGCCAGATCCTGCCGGTCGGTGGAACAGCGCGCGTATCCGATGAGGGTTGCCGTCATGAGGGAAGTGTACGGATAGGGTGCCGCTTGCGCAATTATCTCCGTACCATTCATATGAGACGCTGCTGGTACCGGTTTGGCGGGGTTCGGGGCGACGGGCTGGGCCGTCCGCTGGACGATCCCCTTAGCCCCAATCCACCGAAGGGATGAGTGTGGCGGTGTGCTAAATGGGTAAGAAAGTGCTCCTGCGTTCGGGGATAATGGTTGTTGTTACGGCAAACCATCCTCGAATCAGGAGCACCCGATTGATGCTACCACCCAGCGAGCCCGACCGCATCCGAATCGCCTTCGACGACCACCGCTTGGTGGCCAATGCCGGGCTGCTCCTTCCGGTCACCCTCTCCCAGCGCCTGGGTCTGCGTGAACTCGTCGACGGCCATGTTGACCTCGGAGATGCGCCAGGGCGGGCGAACGCTGGAGACAATATGCTGACCCTGGTGGCATCCGCACTGGCCGGTGGCGACTGCATTGACGACGCCGACGTGTTGCGCACCGGTGGGACGGCTGGCGCCATCGGCTGCGTGGTCAAGGCGCCGTCCACCCTGGGAATCTTCCTGCGCAGCTTCCGGTGGGGCCACGTCCGCCAACTGGACCGGGTGAGCCGGGAGTTGCTGGCCCGGGCCTGGGCCGCTGGGGCCGGACCCGGTGCCGGGCCGTTGACCATCGACCTGGACTCCACCATCTGCGAGACCTACGGACTGGCCAAGGAGGGGGCCCGCCACCACGGCTACACCGGCCAGCGGGGCTATCACCCTCTGTTGGACGTCGCCGCCGGCACCGGCGACGTCCTGATGGCCCGGCTGCGCGCAGGCCGGGCTCACACTGCTAGGGGCGCCGCCCACTTCCTGCGCGAGACGGTGGGGCGGGTGCGCCACGCCGGGGCCAGGGGACAACTCACGATGCGGGCTGACAGCGGCTTCTACACCCACGCCATCGTCGCGCTCTGCCGCAAGCTGGATGTCCGCTTCTCCATCACCATCCGCCAGCACGCCAGCCTGCGGAATCTCATCGAGGCCATACCCGAGTCGGACTGGACGCCGGTCCCCTACTGGATGGACGGCGCCGCCGACGTGGCGGAGACCAGCTACACCTCCTTTCAGAGCGAGCCCGGCGCCGCGCCGGTACGCCTCATCGTCCGGAGGGTGAAACCCACGCCCGGCTCTCAACTGGCCCTGTTCGCCACCTACAGCTATCACGCCTTCATCACCGGCCGGGACGGCAACACCCTGGATCTCGAGTCCGACCATCGCCGCCACGCCGAGATCGAAAATGCCATCCGTGACCTCAAGTACGGCGTGGGTCTCAATCATCTTCCGTCCGGCCGTTTCCCCGCCAACGCCGCCTGGCTGGCGATACAGGCGATTGCTCACAATTTGGCCCGCTGGACGTCGCGCATCGGTCTGGGCGAGCAGGTGGTGACCACCAAGAGCCTGCGGCGGCGCTTCTTCTCCCTCGCCGGACGGCTCACCCGTTCGGCCCGCCGCCTCACACTGCAGCTTCCCCGGCGCTGGCCTTGGGAGGCCCAGTTCAGTGACGCCCTGGCTCGGTTGCGCGCCTTGCCGCTCCCCTCCTGACCGTGGCGCTCCTGACCGCAGCGCTGGCAACCGGTCCACCACGCTCGTCCTCATCCACCAGTCAGTCGAAGATCTCTCCCACTCGCGCCGCACACATTGGCCAGCGAGAGTTCCTTGCTGCCTTCGGCCACCCCATGAGCGGCTCCCTCAGCCGGCAACAGGTCCACTACTGGTGCCATCCACCCGAATTCGGCCAGCACGATCCCGTCTCCATCCCTGTCAGGTCCCCTTCCGGTGCCCCCACCACTCGGTTCGGTGGATTCGGGCTTAGGAAACCCGGTACGAAGTCAGTGTGCCCGTCTCGCTGGGGGTGCCCCAGACAGCGTTGATTTCGCTGGCCGAGGGGCTCGAAACCGTTATTGTTGGTATGGTTCTGACCGGGTCGTCGGCAACCGCTGGGCTTTGGACGCTCACCACTGCGACGGCCAACACCGCGATGATTGCAACAAGCATCAAATATGCTCTCATGATCTTCTACCTTTCCCCATACGAACTGGGTTGCCATGTTTGCCCGGGCGGCGCTGCCGGCGCCATCTCTGCGTTGATTCCCGAAAGCGTTCTATCCGCTCGGCCCCGAGACAGTTAACTCCATCCTCCGGGACAGCATTCTGCCGTCCCCGGTGCAGACGGACCCCTGCGCGTCGCAGTCCGTGGTCACCGGCAGCACGATGGTTACGTCAGCGTCAGAGCTGGGCCTGACGGTGATTTCCCACCGGACGTTCTTGCCCTGCTCCAGACGCCTCGCCTTCACCACCTCGCCGCCCGTCACCGTGAACGCATGGTCCCGGAGCGTCTTGTAGCTAATCGAAAACTCCTCGCTGAACCGCAGCTCGAAGGTGAGGGTGGCGCTGCCGTCGTGGTATGCCGGTGCATCGTGGACTTTGGCCATAAGCGGAGATGGCGCAGCGGCCACCGCAACAGTTGCTACACTGGTCAGGGATTCTGCGTTACCCGCGTCGTCCGTGAAGGTGACTCGCACCTTAATCGCTTTGCCCTGCTCGCTGGAGGTTAGGGTGTAGCTGGACCCCGTGGCCCCGCTGATCTCAGCGTCATCAGCCAGCCACCGATAGGCGAAGGTGGCGCTGGTCAGGCCGTTTGAGTCGGCAATGCCCAACGTGCCCGCCGTCAGGGTCTCGCCCACCTGGACCGTGCCGGTGATGGTAGGCGCGCCGGTGGCCGCTGAGTTTTCCTGGGAAGATTCTTGGGGAGCCTCCCGTGAGGAACCCTGGCTTGACGGTCCTGGAATCACCAGTTCCACGCTGTTTGACAGCATCCTGCCGTCACTTGTACAGACTGCTCTCTGCGCGTCGCAGTCCGTGGTGACGGGGAGCGATACGGTCACGTCGTCGTTGCCGGACGGCTGCACGGTGATCTCCCACCGGACGTTCTTGCCCGGTTCCAGCCTCTGTGCATTGGCAACCGTACCCCCGGTCACCTCTAATGCGTGGTCCCGTAGAGTCACGTAGCTGAGGTCCTCTTTGGGCGTCTTGCTGAAGCGCAGCTCGAAGGTGAACAAGCTCTGCCCGTCGTGGGATGCCGGCGTACTGTGGACGCTGGCCGTCAACGCCTGCGTGACCGCCGCCGTTGCCGCGCTGGTAAGCGACTCCTCGCTGCCCGCGTCGTCGGTGAACGTGCCCCTCACCTTGAGGGCCTTGCCCACGTCAGCTGAGGCCGCAGTGTAAGTCGACGCCGTGGCGCCCTCGATCGCCGCATCGTCGGCCAGCCACTGGTAGGCGAAGACCGCGTTTGTGATTCCGTTGGTGTCCCCGATATCGGACGTGGTCGCGGTCAGGACCTGCCCGACGACCGGCGAACCATCTATGCCGGGCGCTCCGGTCGCAGGGGTGTTGGCGGAATTGTCCTTGCCCTCGCCCGAGTCCTTCGTGTCGCTTTCCTGCGCCGCGGTAACCTCCACCTGTCGGCTGCTCACCGACTCCTCGTTGCCGGCGTCGTCGGTGAAAGTCACCAGCACCATGAGGACATGGCCCTCGTCCTCGGCGGTCACGGTGTAGGCTGAGCCGGTGGCCCCCTCGATCTCCTCGGACAGCGCCGTCGCCAGGTCCTGGCGGATCCACTGGTAGGCGAAGACAGCGTTGGTCATTCCGTCCTCGTCGGCGATGCCGGCGGTGGTGGCGGTCAGGGTCTGTCCGACTACCGGCAAGCCGTCTATACCGGGGCCGCCCGTCGCCGGGGTGTTGGAGGTCTGCGGCTGCTGATTCTGCTGGGGCGGCAGGCCGGTCACCGCCGCAGCCTCGTGGACGAGTGATGCATCCACAGCCCACGTCTGGCTGCGGATCGTCCCGCCGTTCAGAGCCAGGCTGTTCGCCGGCACCATCAGGGAGTTCTGCGAGCCGTCCGACTCGGTGAGCGTGTAGCCGAAGACGAGCGCGGAGGCGCCGCTGCCCCGGAGATATGCGGCGCTGCGCAGCTCGGAGCCCCCCAGCCGCAGCCCGATCGAGGGCATACCAACCGCTGTCCCGACCGTGACCGGCTCCGTGAAGGCTACCGTCACCTCCACCGTCTCACCGGGTGTCCAGAGACCGTCCGTGCCCGCCTCGCTCAGGGTTGGCGCGCCATCGGGGGATGGCGCGGCCACCGACAAAGCCGGGCACGGGTCATCGGTCGATACCGAGATGCAGAGCCTGGACATGGAGGCGGCGCCGCCGGCCCGGCGACCCCGCGCATCCCCGCTCCCCGTCTGCCATAGATCCACCCAGTGGGGCCCGTCCGTGCCGGACTGCACCTGCAATTCGCGCTCGACGTACCCGGAGTCGGCCGTGTCCCACGTGACGAGGAAGTCGAGCAGATTGCCGCGCGATCTCCAGAAGGAGGACCCGCCGTTGCTGGTGTACGAGCTGTGCACTTCCGCCAGGCTTGGAGCGGATTGCCTTCTTTCTTCGCTTTGGTCGTGGACTCCGCTGACCCGGATCCGGTACTTCACCGCGGTGTTCGGTGTCCCCGACGTGGTGCTCGAGCCATCCGGGAACTCGAGCCGGATCGCAACGTCGTTCCGGGAGGCGGCGCGCGTCGTGCCGTGCGCCGGCGGCGACCATGGGCCAAAGACCAGCGCGTCGGCGGGGCCGTATCGTGCGCGCACTCTCACCTGGTAGGTGGTCCTCGCCCTGAAGCCCCGGGCCAGCAGGTGGGTGACCGGGGCGTTGGAGGCTCTGCCATCGGAGAGCCTGCCATCCGCCGCGACCACGTTGAAGGACACCTCGTAGGAATCGACTGTCCTGCCTCCCGTGTCGCGCGGCGCGTGCCAGCGCACCAGCAGCACGCCGCTCGTGGTCTCGTTCGGCAGCGACACGGTCGGCCGCGACGGCGCGTCACGCGCTCCCGACTGGTCGTCGGCTTTCGCCACTCCGTCGTCTACGGGCGTCGCCACCGGGCCGCCGACCCGGATCGCGCGGGGGTTTCCGTGCGATGCTTCCACGTGCGTGGCGTTCCGAATCGACCCACCCGGCGTCCGCAGGCTGTCGGGCGCGACCACCATCATGGCGTACGGCGCGTTGTCGCCGCTCGCGAGCGTATAGCGGAACGTGAGCGTGTCTGAGCCGCTGCCCGTGGTGTAGACCGCGCGCCTGGCCACCGTGTCGCCCAGCAGCACGCCGACCGAGGGCGTCCCGTTCGCGGTATCGACCGTGACCGTCTCGTCGAAGGTGATCGACACGTCCACGTGCTCGCCCGCATCCCAATCCCCGTCCTCGTCCGGCGCGGCAATGGACACGCCCGTTGCCTCGGGCGTGGCGGCCGGGGCCCGCCTGCCGTCCACGGGCTGCGAGGACTGTGACCAACCGAGGTGGTTGTTGGTCAGTTCGGCCGGGTCGGTCGTGCCGTGGGCGACGATCGAAGCGCCTCCGCGCAGGAACAGGGCCGTCATTGGCCACCCCGAGCCCAGTTGACCCAGGGTGATCGCGATGTGGACCTGTGCCCCGTCCCCGGCCTGGACCACGTAGCTGAAGACCAGCGTATTGGCGCCGCTCCCCGTGTCGTAGCGCGCCATGCGGACCTGGTTGCCCACCACGATCCGGAGCTCCGGGATCCCCGTCACGTCGACTGCGCCGCTGAACTCCACCGAGAACCGGATGCGCTCTCCCCGCAAGTAGGCGCCCGCGCTTGCCCTGGGCGTGGAGGACACCCACATGCGCGTCACCGAAGGCGCGGCGGCGGCGAGCACGGTTCCGCCCACCGGGTAGCTCGAGCTCGCGTAACGGTAGTTTTGTCGCGAATCCAGGGCCGGCGGCGTTTCGTTCAGGTAGCGCTGATAGCGGACCTCCACTCGCAGCCTGACCTGTTTGCCAAGGTCGGCCTCCTGCAACGCGTAGGCCTTGCCGGTCGCGCCGGATATCTCCGTCTCGGTCCCGCCGTCCACGCGCACCCACTGGTATCGCCACCGCTGCTGCGCGCCCATCAGGGTATCGCCGCCGCTCGTCATGGAGCCGAGCGTCGCCCTCAGCGTCTCGCCGACCTTCGCTGCGCCCTCGATCCCCGGTTTCGCGTTCTCGGGCGCCGTCAGCAGCGTCGAACCGTCGCTCTTCGAGCCGTCCACGCGGTGCGAGGCGGGCTCGTAGTAGACGGCGTGCGGATCGCTGTCATCGGGGGCCTCGAGGCTGGCGCTGTCCGGGGTCGCGAGGACCGCGTCAACAAGCAGATCGCCGTCCTGTTCCAGCCTGGACTGGATCGACCCGCCGTTGAGCGACAATGCGTTCGCGCCCCACGAGATACCGTCGGCGTCGGCGTCGCCCGACCGCACGCGGTAGGTGAACCGGAGCCGGCTCAAGTCCTCAGGAGCCCCGGGATGAGCCAGGTCTGGAGGGACGCGATCGTAGCCATCAAAGTAGGCCTGCCGCAACTGCGTGCCCACCATGATCCCGAACGACGGCAGGCCCGTCACAGCGACCGAACCGGATAACGAGACCACGGCATCGATCGTCTCATGCCGGCCATAGGTGTCTGCCACGTCCTCTCCGACCCGGGTCACACCCGGGGTCGATATCACGTCTACGCCCGTGACTTCGATGTCGTCGCCGTCGTCAATGATCCAGACGCGGCCCCAGCAATGTTCCCGGCTCGTGTAAAACGGTCCCTCGACATCACCTGAACATTGAATGGTGAGAGGCATTTCACCTGGCGCATGGATCAGATGGAGGTACAGCTGCTCCGGGCGCTCGAATCTTGTGTCGTCCAACGTCCGCAGCGTCGCGGACGTCCACGCGTAATACCCGGCGCCGTCTGCGATCCAGTCCCGCGAATTGAACGTCAGGTTCCGGGACAATGGCTCATAGTCTTCGTTGACTAATGCAACGTCTTCCCTGACATCCAGTGCGATCCTGATGACCGTTCTGGGCTTCACGACACCGTCCGCCAGCCGGGCACGCACGCGGATCTTGGTGCTTCCGCCTTCGACCACCCAGTGCGTGCCGTCCATGTAGGCAGTCATGGGGTTGGGAGGCAGCGGCAGCACTTCGATGGTGGAGGCGTTTCGCGGCGCTGACGCCGGCCGGTACCCCCGGCCCTGCGCCACGGTCGTAGTCAGGTTCCCGCGAACCGCCTCAAAGGTTGTGGTGTAGAGCACCTTCAATGCCGACGTCCGTCCCGCGGGGATCGTGACAGTACTCGTCGTGTAGCCCAGGTATCTGTCATCCTGGGTGATCTCCAGGTTCACCGTCAGTGCATTCGGCGAGGCGGCTGAACGCGTCACCCTCATCTCCGGACGGGCCACCCCCAACATGTGCTCGGTGTGGACCGACTCGATCGACACCACCGGCGCCGTACTGTTGTTGGTGACGGCCCTGCCTTGAATGGGGGCGAGGTCGTTGCCGCTCACGTCCTGGATGGGAGTGGCATCGGGCTTGGCATAGTCGAGAGTCACGGTGTCGCCCGCGGCCGCGGAGCCCACAAGTTTCAGCGCCACGGTGGACCCGCTCACGGTCACGCCGTCCGTGGGGGCCACCGCCACCGCGACGCCGTTGGCCGTCACCGTGAACGCGCTCGCGTCAGGCGCCGAATCAGCGTCGAGGTCCTCGCTGAAGCTGAGCGTCATGGTGTACCCGTCCGCGGCCAGGACAGCGGAACTGAGGGTCGGTGCGACGTCATCCACGGGATAGCCGTTGATGCGTATCATCATGACCTTTCCGGTCACATCCTCGTAAACCCACCAATAGTTTGTTCCAGGTAAGCCGTAGGCGTCGACGGTCCTGCGTTCAGCCCCCACCCCGCTTCTGAGCTTGTTTGCGATGGTCCATCCGTCGTTCAAGGTGCCCTCGGTCGTGCTGGACGTTACGTCGAAGGCGATCGGAACGCCGTCGGTGGTTCCTCCTCCCTCAGACTCACGGGTGACGCTGCCTCGCGACGAGTCGGAGTCGTTCGAAATCCGAAAGGCGGGCCTGGTATCTTCCAGCAGCACCGCGTACGAAGTGGAGGGTTGCAACATGACCGGTTCATCCGGCGTGAACGTGTCGGTAGTCCCATTGAGATTTGCCGGGCCGTGCGCCGTCCCAAGCTTTGAGTCAGGATTGCCATCGCCATCCAGGGTGAAGATATGCACGGGCGGAATGGCTAATGTAAACGTTCGAACATCCGGCTCATCTTCTGTGCCGAGATCAACGGTGAGAGTAGGCGCCATACGCAACGTGACCGAGGTCATGAGGTATCCCTGGGCATAGTTGCCCGTAGTGAACACCTGGTAGTACCGATAGTCCATAGCGCTGGAAGTGCCGTAGGTATGTATTGTTGAGGTTGTGACTCCCGGGTTGGGAACAACGGCAACGTTGCTCACCAGGCTTCGGGCAGGCGGCCCCGGCGGCCCCAACGGCGGCGGGGCGGCTATCACCTCCACCACGGCAGCCATGAGGACGACAAGCGATACGCAAGCTATGACCGCGTATCTCAAGACAGTCAAGAGCAGGTTTTCCCTTGGCGCGCGGATCTTCGGACCGCGCGCCGACTGCTGCAGTGCGGGTGTATTCCACCGTTGGGTTTCAGGGGTGAACTGACCACAGGACGGCGACCTATCCGCTCGGCCCTGAGACGGTTAACTCCACCTTCTCGGAGAGCATCCTGCCGTCCTCCGTGCAGACGGCTCCCTGCGCATCGCAGTCCGTCGTGGCCGGCAGCTCGATGGTCACCTCCCACCCGGCCTCTCCTGGTTGTCATTCGATTTGGGAGCGCGCCCCCAGGGTGCTGGACCGGCCGTTTCATTCGTCTCCCTAACACCCCTGTCTGGCCGCTGGGCCGACACCGGCAAAACCCGGTACAGCCTGCACGACGAGGGCGCTCTGCACTGCTTAGCCCCAATCCACCGAAGCGATGAGTGTGGCGGCGGGTTGATGGGGTAGGTCTCGGTGTCGCCGCCGTGGGTGACGGTGATGACGATGTCGGTTTCCACGCCTTCTGCCGGGTTGATCTGGTGTCCGTCGGTGGTCGAGTTCGCGTCGGCAGGGGTGATGACGACGGTGGCGTCGGACAGCTCGGGAGTGGCGGCCACGGTGATTTCCGTGGTTTCAGCGAATAGGCCGACGTTGTACTTGAAGCGCCCGGGCAAGAACCCGAAGTGTTTTTCTCTGATTAGTTCCAAATAGTGGTCTCCAGTGATCTCGATCGAGATCAGCGTGGGGCCACTGACTTCCACGGACAGCTCGTAGTACGGCAGCGCATTGCGTATTCCTGCTCCTCGACTGTTACCCGACGCGAACGCCGACATGTAGGTGGGGTCGGTACCGTTGTGGGAAATTAAAATCGAGTACCCTAACCCCCCTCACGCCATACGGGTTGTCCGTCGTCGGTGCGGGTGACGGTGACGTAGTAGACGCCGGTCTTTGTGCGCGTGTAGCTGGCGACATCATGTGTCAAATCTCTGTTACAGTCCACCGGAGGCCATACTATTCCATACGTCAGGCATGGCTCTCAGGCGTACGTACACTACATTAACAATATGTCATATGCAATACTCAAGGGGTTTCGTTCCAGGGCAATCGCGTCATGAATGGTAAGCTTGGGGAAGGGTGAGCAAGTTGTTGTTCGGGGTGATGTGAGGGGAGTGATGGTGAATGGGCGGGGTGCGTCGATCATGGATCATTTTCAGGACTTGGATGACCCACGGATAGAGCGGAGCAAGCGGCACCAGTTGCTGGACATCGTCGCCATAGCTATCTGCGGTGCGGATTCTTGGGTTTACGTGGAGATGTTCGGCAAGAGCAAGGAGGAGTGGTTCCGCACCTTCCTGGACCTCCCCAACGGTATTCCCTCCCACGACACCTTCGGTGAGGTCTTCTCCCGGCTGGACCCGGAGCGGTTCCAGCAGTGTTTCATGGAGTGGACCCAGGCAGTGGCCGACCTGCTGCCCGGTGAGGTGGTGGCCATAGATGGCAAGACGGTGCGCCGTTCCCACGACAAGCGAGCGGGCAAGGGGGCCATCCACTTGGTCAGTGCTTGGGCCTCGGTCAACACGTTGACCTTGGGTCAGGTGAAGACGGAGGAGAAGTCCAACGAAATCACCGCCATACCCAGACTGCTGGAAATGCTGGAACTGAACGGGTGCATCGTAACCATCGACGCCATGGGCTGCCAGAAGGAGATAGCCCGGGGGATTCTGGAGGGTGGAGCCGACTACCTGCTGGCGGTGAAGGGTAATCAGGGCCAACTGTATCAGGACGTACGAGACCTGTTTGAGGGAGGGGACGGACTGGGGTTGAACGGCGTGCCTCACGATTATGCCACCACCCTCAACAAGGGGCACGGACGGATCGAACGGCGGGAGTGCTGGTCCATCGGCGACCCGGCCTGCCTGGAATATCTGAGCACTGCCGGGGACTGGTCCGGGCTGCGTTCAGTGGTGAAAGTGGAGTGCCGGCGGGAGACGGAGGGCGGTACCACAGTGCAGGCCAGATATTACATCAGCAGCCTGGAGGCATCGGCACACCGGCAGCTTGCAGCGGTGCGGGCTCACTGGAGCATCGAGAACTCGCTCCACTGGAGCCTGGACGTCACCTTCCGGGAAGACCAGAGCCGGATACGCAAGGACAACGCTCCCCAGAACATGGCCACCCTGAGGCAGATCTCCCACAATCTGCTGAAACGTGAAACAAGCCTGAAGGTGGGCATCCAAGGCAAGCGCCTGCAAGCCGGGTGGCGAGAAGACTACCTCCTCAAGGTCCTACTCAGTTAAGACGCGATTGCCCTGGGTTTCGTTCAGGGCAAACGCATTCTAATCTGAAGCAGCAATTTAGCGGCAAGCGATGGCGCAATCGGCTTCCAATTGGACGATTTGGGGCAAGGTTCAAAGAATAGTCTCGACGTTTGCCCAGCGATGCAGGACTCAAGTTAGCCTCTGGCTTTAACCCCAATCCACCGAAGAGATGAGTGCGGGGGTGTGCTTAAGGGACAAGAAAGTGCTCCCGGTATCGGGGATAATGGTTTATGAGACGCCAAACCAAGCCCAGACCAGGAGCACCCAAAAGATGCTACCACGCAACGACCCCGACCGCATCCAAATCGCCTTCGACGACCACCGTTTGGTGGCCAATGCAGGGCTGCTCCTTTCGGTCACCCTTGCCCAGCACCTGGGCCTGCCCCAACTGGTTGACCGTCATCTGCACCTGGGCGATGCACTGGGTCGTGCCAACACCGGCGACAAGGTGATGACGCTGGTGGCCTCCGCGCTGGCCGGTGGCGACTGCATTGACGACGCCGACGTGTTGCGCACCGGCGGGACCGGCTGGCGCCATCGGCTGCGTGGTCAAGGCGCCATCTACCCTGGGTACCTTCCTGCGCAGCTTCCGGTGGGGCCACGTCCGCCAACTGGACCGGGTGAACCGGGAGTTGCTGGCCCGGGCCTGGGCCGCCGGGGCTGGTACCGGCGACGGACCTTTGATCATCGACCTGGACTCCACCATCTGCGAAACCTATGGACTGGCCAAGGAGGGAGCCCGCCGACACGGCTACACCGGACAGCGGGGCTATCACCCGCTGCTGGCCGTCGCCGCTGGCACCGGCGACGTGCTGATGGCCCGGCTCCGCGCGGGCCGGGCTCACACCGCTCGGGGCGCCGCCCACTTTCTGCGCGAGACGGTGGGACGGGTGCGCTACGCCGGGGCCAGGGGACAACTCACGATGCGGGCCGACAGCGGCTTCTACACCCACGCCATCGTCGCGGTCTGCCGCAAGCTGGATGTCCGCTTCTCCATCACCATCCGCCAGCACGCCCGATTGCGCAATCTCATCGAGGCCATACCCGAGGGGGACTGGACGCCGGTCCCCTATTGGATGGACGGCGCCGCCGACGTGGCGGAGACCACCTACACCCCCTTCCAGAGTGAGCCCGGCGCCGCGCCGGTGCGGCTCATCGTCCGGCGGGTGAGGCCCACGCCCGGCTCCCAACTGGCCCTGTTCGCCACCTACAGCTATCACGCCTTCATCACCGACCGGGACGGCGACACCCTGGATCTCGAGGCCGACCATCGGCGCCACGCCGAGATCGAGAACGCCATCCGAGACCTCAAGTACGGCGTCGGGCTCAACCATATCCCGTCCGGACGTTTCGCCGCCAACGGAGCCTGGCTGGCGATACAGGCGATTGCTCACAATTTGGCCCGCTGGACGTCGCGCATCGGTCTCGGTGAGCAGCTGGTGACCACCAAGACCCTGCGGCGGCGCTTCTTCTCCCTCGCCGGACGGCTCACCCGCTCGGCGCGTCGCCTGACCCTGCACTTGCCTCGGCGCTGGCCTTGGGAGGCCCAGTTCACTCGTGCCCTGGCTCGATTGCGCGCCTTGCCGCTCCCCTCCTGACCGTGGCGCTCCTGACCGCAGCGCCGGCAACCGGCCCACCAAGCTCGCCCTCATCCACCAGTCAGTCAAAGGTATCTCCCACTCGCGCCGCACGAATCGGCCAGCGAGAGTCTCTTGCTGCCTACGGCCACCTCATGAGCGCCTCCCCTCACCGGCAACAGGCTTGCTGCTGGCCCCTTCCACCCGAATTCGCCTGGATGATCTCGTCTCCGTCCCCGCTATGTCCCGTTCCAATGCCCCCACCACTCGGTTCGGTGGATTCGGGTTTAGGCTGTGAAACGGCGGCCGCGGGGCCGTTAGTTTCCGAAATCACGGATAAGGGAAACTCCTAGTATTACAACGACGGATTTCCAGAAAGGCCAATCCTCGGGGCGGTATTGAACGCCGGAATGAACTCCATCAAAGCTGAAACGAGCAGGTACTTGACCATTCAAGAGAAGGCAATCCGCCATTCTCCCCATACCGTCGTTGTAATACTAGCTTGTGCTGTGGGGGGCTACCTGTCCTAGCCAGCCAAGATTGCTACTCAGCTGGCCAGAACCGTCACGAGCACTTGGCAATTCCGCATATTGGGCGCCAAGGATAACAGCTCACCGGATATGGCTGGTTTTGCCAATTCAGTGATGGTGCGGTATCTGGACTATAACGATATTGGTGTGGGTGGTCATCCCAGTGACTCGATTCCCGGCGCTCTTGCCATGGCCGACTATTTGGGAAGTGACGGCCAAGCTTAACATGATGAAGCAGTCGTTACGAACCCTCCGTCTTAGAGGGTGTCTAAAAAGTTGGAGCCCTAGCCAAACGGCGTAGCATGAGTCCGGTCATGGCAGCGTAGATCCAGGCCTCCGTAGTTTCCGGCAAACCCTCATAATCCTTGCTCAAACGCCGTTGCAGGTTCAGCCAGCCGAAGGTGCGTTCCACCACCCAGCGCCGGGGCAGTACCTGGAAAGTATGTTGCTGCCGGGGCCGACGCACCAACTCCAGATTCCAGCCACCCACTTCCTTGGTCCACTGCACCAGCTTGCCGCCGTAGGCCCCGTCGGCCCAAATTACCTTCAACCGGGGATATTGCCCCAGCAGACGCTCCAACACCAGCTTGGCGCCGTCCCGGTCCTGTATGTTGGCCGGATGCACCGCCACTGCCAGCAACAGCCCCAGGGTATCGACCACTATGTGGCGCTTGCGCCCCTGCACCTTCTTGCCCGCATCGTAACCTCTGGGCCCCCCTTTTCGGCAGTCTTTACCGATTGGCTGTCGATGATCGCTGCGCTGGGGCTGGCCTGGCGGCCCTCGAACTGACGGGTCCGGGATCGCAAGGCGTCATGCGCTCTCTGCCAGGTTCCGTCCCGGCGCCAAGTGCGGAGGTAATGAAAGGCAGTGCGCCAAGGTGGCAGGTCATGAGGCAGCATCCGCCAAGAGCATCCGGTGCGCAGCACATAGCGGATGGCATTCACCACCTCCCGGCGGGGGTATTTGACGGGACGGCCGCCGGGTTTGGGCGGAGGCAGCAACGGTTCCAGCAGTTGCCACTCCCGGTCGTTCAGGTCGGTGGGGTAATTTGGTCGGTTCATACCCCCAGATTACGCCATTCCGCCCGTTCCTCGCCTTCGTGCCATTATGCAAGTTGACACCCTCTGGGAGATTTCCCCACCTCCTCTCTCTCCCTCAACGAGAGGGAGAATCAAGAGGCCCCGGCATCTCAACGGCCCGGCAGGCGGGCGGGAGGAGACTCCTGCACCGGGTACTCGAAATAGGCGGCGGTTATCAGGAAATGCAGTTCTTTGGCGTATTCATCCACTTCCCGGATCAGGGTGATGCGGTCCTCATGGTCGGGCCATTCGTTATTTATGAAGGAGGAAAGCCGCCCGGTCAGGCGCTGCACTGCCCGGCTGGAGTGACAGCGCGGGCCACGTCCGATGGTATCTATCTCCGAGGCGACCAGGTTAACCGAACGGGATAAAGAGTCGGGCAACAGCGGGTCGCTGACCAGCAGGTCCAGCACGCGGTCAGGAACCACCTCGGCCTTGTGGATGTGATGGTACACCTCTACGGCGTGAAAAATGCGCAGCAGCGATGTCCAGTCGGCCTCATAAAACTCTCTCTCATCACCGATTTCGCTGATGTCGATCTGCGACAGCAACAGGGCGGCGATGCCTTGGACGCGCTCGACGTAGCGTCCCAACTGGAGAAAGCTCCAACCCTCGTCGTGGTACATGGTGGACTCGGTCAGGCCGCCGAAAGTGTTGATTTCTGCCCCTGTCTCCTCATAGAAGTGTCTTGGTTCCCCGCGCCAGACGCTCGCAATGTCCTGCTGCTGCAGCTTCAGAAAAGAGGTGTTAAGGGAGGTCCAGACCTCCGGGCTGATGCAGTGGCGGGTGTGACGGGCGTTTTCCCGCCCCAGGGCGAAGCAGGTGTAGACTGAGCCGGGATTGGAGCGTTCGAAGGTCAGGTCGTCCGCCAAGGCGAAGGAATCAGCGAGGGCGAAGTCCTCTTCGCCGAACAGTTCGATGCTGCCGCCAGGCGGCTCACGTTTGAGGTTGGCGTAGATGCGGTTCCAGCCGAAATGAATTTCCCGGACGGGCCGGTCCACCAAGGCCTCGGACTGTAACCGCAACAGGCGGCAGACGTGTCCAGCCCTCTCGATGTAACGGCCAATCCAGTAGAGACTCTCCGCGCTTCGGGATAGCATACTCTGCTCCTGCTCCTGCTCCTGCTGCAGCTGGAGGGGAGGGGAGGCCTCCCGCTCTGTCCTCCGGCTTCACCTGAATCCCCGGGCACAAACGGAACTAGCTCAATGATGGAGAGCGGCTCAGTCCTCGTCGCCGGTGCGGCGATCGGGGTCTCGCAGCACCCAGACGTCCTTGCCACCGCCGCCCTGACTGGAGTTGACTACCAAGCTGCCCCGGCGCAGCGCCACGCGGCAGAAGGCCCCGGGAACGATACGAGTCTGGCGTCCGGTGAGGATGAAGGGACGCAGGTCCACATGGCGCGGTTCGAATTCGCCGTCAATCAGGCAGGGAGCGCGCGATAGGGCCAGCACTGGCTGGGCGATGAACCCGGCAGGGTCGGCCCGAAGCATCGTGGCGTAGTCATCTCGTTCCTGCTGCGTGGCGTGGGGACCGATGATCATGCCGTAGCCGCCCGATTCTCCCACGCGCTTGACCACGAGATTGGCCAGGTTATCCAGAGTGTATTCCAAGTCCTCGGGGCGTCGGCACAAATAGGTTTCCACGTTCTGAAGCTTGGGTTCCTGCCCCAGGTAATAGCGGATCATGTCGGGGACGTAGGCGTAGACGCTCTTGTCGTCGGCGACCCCGGTGCCCGGGGTGTTGGCCAGGGTGACGTTGCCCAACTGGGCCGCGTCGATCAGGCCCCGCACACCCAGCAGAGAGTCGGGTCTGAACACGAGCGGGTCGAGGAAGTCTTCGTCAATGCGCCGGTATATCACGTCCACCTGCTGCAACCCGCCAGTGGTGCGCATATAGACAATGCCGTTCCTGACTACCAGGTCGCGTCCCTCCACCAACTCCGCATCGATTTCGCGGGCCAGGAACATATGCTCATAGTAGGCGGAGTTGTAGACGCCGGGGGTGAGCAGGGCGATAACCGGGTCGGGTTTGCCACCGGGGGCCAGCTCATTGAGCGTGGCGCGCAGCACGGCGCCGTACTGCTCCACATCCTGCACTCGCGAGCTGCGATAGAGGCGGGGCAGGCTGGCCTTTGCGGACTTGCGGTTGGCGATCATGTATGACACGCCCGAGGGCACCCTCAGGTTGTCTTCCAGTACGCGGAAGCCGTCGTTGGTGCGCACTACGTCGCTACCGCAGATGGCCACCCAAGTGCCGTTCGGGGGTGAGAAGTCCTGCATTTGCGGGCGGTATTGAGGGCAGTCCCGCACCATATTCTCTGGGATCACGCCATCGTCGATGATTCGACTCTCCCCGTAGACGTCCTCGAGGAAATAGTTGAGCGCCCGTACCCTTTGGCTGAGCCCGTCCGACACTCCCTGCCAGTCGGAGGCGGTGATGACGCGAGGGATGGGGTCGACGGGGATGATACGTTCCTCGGCCTCCGAGTCGCCGTACACGGTGAAGGAGATGCTCTCTCTGGAAAAGGTTTGATTGACACGCCCCTGGATACCGGCAAGTTCTTCGGCGGACATGCGGTTCAGGGCGTCGTGCAGCACCCTGGCGTGCTCCCGAGGCTGGCCGTCAGGCAGAAACATCTCGTCGTAGACGGCAGGATCGAGCTGGTATCCGTCGAAACTCACTTCATCAGCTCATCTTTTGTAAGTTAGACCGTTTACATTTGCGTCAGACACAATAGCCATTGGTACATTTCTATTATACAGGTCGGCGTAACCCACAACTCAGCGCTGGCAGAGATCCGGCAACACTGGAAGGTGCGCCAGTTCAATGACCATGGCGCGGACGGCAGGCAGGCAGGCAGGGTTGTGGGCCGATTTTAGGACGATGCAGCAGCTGGGGCGTCGGTGGAGTCCTGCACAACTTCGGCCGGTGGCGTCCTTGGTATGGTGATGATCATTTCGGTGTACTGGTCGGGTTCTGATTCCACCCGGATTGTCCCTCCGTGCTTCCGGATGATATCGCTGGTGATCGCCAATCCCAAGCCGGTGCCCTGGTTCGTGGGTTTGGTGGTAAAGAACGGGTTGAATACCTTTTCGATATTGTCCTGCGGAATTCCCGGCCCGTTGTCCCTTATGCGAATCTCCACCTCGTCTTCCATTCCGCGAGTGTATAGCCAGACGGTGGGGGTGTAACCCTCGAATCCAATTCCGGCGGCGGCCATCGTGCGCCGCTTTTCGTCGGTGGCCTGGCAGGCGTTGCCGACTATGTTTAGGAAAGTCCGGCCGAGATCCTGAGGGATTGCCTCGACATCGCCGATGTTCTCATCGAGGTCCTGTTGCACCGTCAGCTGGAACTCGGTGTCGGTGGCGCGGGCGCTGTGATAGGCCAGCATGGCGTGCTCGGCCAACAGGGTGTTGAGGTCGATGGGCTGCCAGTTGTTAGACCCCCGGCCCATCAGCAGCATGTCGTTGACAATCCGGTTGGCCCGGTCGCCGTGGTGCCTGATGCGCTCCAGATTCTCAATCAAGTCCTTTGAGATATCCGTAATCAGGGACAAGTCGGGGTTGTCGCCGCCATCTTCTATAGCCTCCCGCATCTCGGCCAGGAGCTCCTCGGAGAGTTCTGAGAAATTCTTGACGAAGTTCAGGGGATTGCGAATTTCGTGGGCCACGCCGGCGGTTACCTCACCGAGCGCGGCCAGTTTCTCCCGCATTACAATTTGGTCCTGCGCCGTTTGCAGGTCCTCCAGCACCGTTTCCAGTTCGGTATTCTTGCCCTCCAGTTCTTGGTTCAGTTCCTCCACCAAGTTGAGACGCAGGGCCTCTTGGGAGTTGTGGCGGAAGACCTCAAGGGCGCCGGCCATTTCCGCCAGTTCATCGTGCCCAACGACTTCCACCTCCTCTTCCAATTCCCCTGCGGCCATGCGTCGCATTCTAGCGGAAAGCGTATTGATACGATGCACCAGCACCCGGCCGACGAAGAGCCAGCTGACGAGAAGAGCAGTGATTACGCTTATGACGCTGATTACCAGCAGCAGGGTGCCGCCGGTGGCGATAGCCTGAGATGTTGAATGCGTGGCCTCATCTGCGGATGCTGCGGCTGAGCCCACCAGCTCGTCGACCACCGAGGCCAGACTGGCGGTCTGCTGACGACTCAGGTCGAGGAGAACGTCCTGTTCATTTTCCAGCAGTAGCCTTGACCGAAGCACCAAGAAGATACCTTCCCGCGCCAAGCCCAATTCGCGCAGCTTGTCGTACAGGGGCGCCAGCTGCGCTTCCAGTTCATCGTCGCCGAGCGACGCCATGTTGCGCTCAATGGAGGCTATCGAGGACTCAAAACGCTCCTCCTGAGCCTCAACCAAGGTAGGGTCGAAAATGCTGAAGACCGAGGAAAGTTGCTGCAGGGCTATGCTGGTGTCGGCCTGTAGTGCAGACAAATGACGGTAGGTCTCGAATTCTTCCTCTGAAAAGTGGTCTGAATAGACCGCTGCCTCGCCTTCATTCAGATCGAGCCTTCCTGTGACAATGTAGAAAAACTTTTCGTCGACGGCCGGGATGAGAGCCGTCTCCAGATCATCCCGCAATTTCTCCATTTCGCCCAGGAGGGCGTCGGACTTTTCATTGATGCCAAAAGACACTTGCCGGGTCTCTCGAATGGTTTCGATGTATGTCTCCAATGCCTCCGAATAAATCCTGATGCGTCGGGAGCGCTCACGGTCAACATCTTCCAGATTGTGCAAGTGTTCTTGGAAAAGCTCCTTTGCGGTGGTTATTTTCTCATAGACTCGGTCCAGCTCATCTTTAGTGGAGGCGGTGGCCAGACGCGGCGCTGAGGCCCCCAGCGCGTTGCTGTATTCGGCAACGCCGAAGGCCGCCTCCATCTCTGGAATGCTCCCCTCATTGACTTCTGCCTGCGCTTCACCCACACGGGCAAAGCTGAACCAGCCGATGAGGCTGGCAGCCACGGTCAGTGCGACAGCCACACCAAAGGCGGCGAAAAGCTGGGTGGAGATGCGGAAACGGAGCGCCAAAAGGCGTTTCATAAAGTCCATCAGCAGTCCACGTCCCGCGGTGATTGAGGAATATAGACCAAGCTATTTTGTCAGTTGCCAGTATCTCGCAAAGTCATTATCGGATGGTACTGACCGTCGGCTCCAATTACGGTCAGAAATACGGTGTCGGAGCCTTGGTTGTCACCGTTGTTACCAGCAAAGGCCAGCGGGAATCCGTCGATATCGAAGTCGCCCCCATTAAGCAGGCTGTCCTGGAAGCACGCCCGGGTCACTTCGCGCCCACACCGCTCCAGTCCGGCGATGGCCAAGCGGCCAGCCAGATATCCCTCCAGCGAGACGAAGCCAGGGTCGGCTGTCGAGTTGAATTCGGAAAGGGCGTTCAAGTAAGAGGCGACGATGGGCAGAGATTCGTCGGTGGGGAAAGGCACCACCTGAGTAACGTACACGCCCTCACCATCCGTGCCGAGTTCATTTAACAAGGCGTTGGAACCCACGAAAGAGATGGTGATGAATTCGGCGTCCACCAATTCGGTCTCCTGGGCCCATTTGATGAAGGAGGCAATCGGCTCGTAGGCGCCGACCATGATAATCCCTTCGGGTTCGCCTTTGCTTATATCCAAGAGGGCCGTTCTGACAGCCTTGGTGTTGCGGGGATACAGTCCCACGGCCACAGGCGTCATTTCGCGTCGCTGTAGCGCGGCTAGGGCGCCGCTGTAGCCGGCTCGTCCAAAGGAGTCGTCTTGGTAAAGCACCGCGATACGTTCGATGCCCAGATCGGTAGTGAAGCGCTCCACCATCTCCTCGGTTTCCTGATTGTAGGAAGCGCGCAGATTTATGATGTTGGACCAGCGGCGTTCCCTGAGAAATTCCGCGCCTGTGAACGGAGCGATGAAGGGTATATTGGCGTCGGCCGCCACGGGAGTGGCCGAGCGGGAGGTGGGTGTTCCGACCTCTCCTATCAGTGCGAACACGCCGTGTTCTTCGATGAGTGCCAGTGTATTCCGGGCCGCGTCCTCCGGCTCGTAGGCGTCATCAAGGTAGGCCAATTTCAACTGGCGGCCGTGGATACCACCCTTCCGGTTTACCTCGGCGAAGGCAGCCTCGATACCCAGGCGCATATTGATTCCCAGTTCTCGTGCGGGGCCGCTGAAGGCGGCGGACTGACCGAAGTGGATAGTGCTGTCGGTGATGCCGTTTCCCGCCACGCTCGGCCCGTCGATGGGAGAGGGCCTTGCGGAGGCAGTGGGTGGCGGAATCTCCGTGTGCTCAGGGGGCGTGCTGCATGCCAGCCCGGCAATAATGACAACCAGGGCAGCGGCGCAACAGGCAAGCTTGATTCGCCGGACCGGCGCCTGAGGACGGAGAAGGCCGTTCACCGGGCGCATTTAAGCCAGTATCCCTTTGGTACCATTGACTCTGGTCATCCTCAAAATACCACAAAAATGAAGGGAAACGGCCCCAGCTTGCGCTCGCTGCAACGCGATACTGAGGACGTTCCCCCAAAGTTGGCGGTGCCGGTTCTCCGGTTCACTCTCTCTTGGCGACCATCTTGAGACAGTTCTTGCCGGCAGTGCGCTGATAAGACAGGTCGTCCATGAGTGCACGGACCAAGCGCACGCCCAGCCCTCCAATCGACCGATCGTCCAGCAGGGCGTCTAAATTCGGTTCCGCGGCGTCCTCCAAGGGATTGAACGGGTGGCCGTCGTCCGAAACCTCTATTGTCAGGGTGTCGTCCTCCGACGTGAGAACTATTTCCACTTCCGGGCGGCGGTCCGTGCCTGCGCCCCCGTAGGACAGTATGTTGAGTCCCAGTTCCTCCAAGACGAGGTTCACCTTGAAAGTCAGACTGTCGGGCCAGGATTCGCGCTGGCCCAACTCTTCAACGCTTCCTTGAATGTACTGCAGGTTGTCGGTGTTGCTGGCTTTCGAATCCGTCCCGATTTTCAGGTGAACTGTCTCGCTCAACTTTACCCCCCAGGCCGTCGGAGAACCAGACAGGTGACGTCATCCGACTGTGGATGACCTCCGGCGAAATCATTCACAGCCTGCAGGACCGCCTCATTGGCCTCTCTCGCAGAGGACGAAGAATGGTCGACGAAAATCTTCCTCAACCGGTCTACTCCGAATTCCTCTCCATCGGAATTCATGGCCTCGGAGACACCATCGGTGTAAAGGACTAGCGTGTCTCCCGGCTCCAAGGTAGTGCTGGACTCACTGTACTCAAGTTTGGGCATCACTCCCAGCGCGATGCCTCCTGTCAACGGCAGTTCCTCGGAGGTACCGTCGGCATGCACCAACAGGGGATTGCAGTGGCCGCCGTTGGCGTAGGTCAGCAAGCCAGACAAAGGGTCGAAGACCGCGTAAATCAGGGTGACGAACATAAAGGTCTCGTTGTTTTCGTTCAACAGATCGTTGACCTCTGACAACACCGCACCCGGCGTGCCCATGCCGACGACTGCCCCCTTGAGCAATGTGCGGCTGGACATCATGAAAAGGGCCGCCGGCACCCCCTTGTCGGACACATCTGCCACGGCCAGCCCGAGACGACCGTTTTCCAAGTTGATTACGTCAAAGAAGTCGCCGCCCACGTTGCGGGCTGGGGCCATGTTGCCGTAAACTTCGAACCCCTCTCCTTCCGGAAAACTGGTTGGAAGGATGGCCTGCTGAATCTTGCTGGCAACATCCAACTCGTTTTGCAGGGAGACCAGCTTGTCCCGGGAAAGCAGCGCCTCTTTCCATTCGGCCATGTGGGTCAGGGTTCGCTCAATGGTGATTTGCAGGTCCTCGAAGTCCAAGGGCTTGGTGACAAAATCGAACGCTCCCCGGTTCATGGCGGTGCGTATGTTGCGCATATCGCCATAGGCCGAGACTATGACCGAGCGTATGTTGGGGTCCACCTTCGGGATCTGCTGCAGCAGGGTGAGGCCGTCCATCTGGGGCATGTTAATGTCGGAGACTACCATGTCGATGTCGGGGTCCCTATGCAGGACCTCCAGCGCTTCGATCCCATTGTGAGCGAAAACGAAGGCATATCGACCGGCTCTGATGTTGCGCCGCATCCTCTGCAGGATCAGTGGCTCAAGGTCGGGTTCGTCATCCACAACCAAAATTTTGTAGGACTCGCTGGGCGAATCCTGAGACGATGACGCCATGTGTTCCTGCCCTCTCCCAAATATTGTTCCCCGCGGTTATCGCCGGCAGGCAGGGTGATCCCCGCCGCAGCGATGGACTAGCTAGCTACGGCGGTCACTGCAGTCTGCTGGTTGTCGTGGATGTCGATGATCTGGTCGAATCCGCTGATGGTGAAGACGTCGCGTACCGACTGGGACAGCGAGCAGACGGCGAATTTCACATTGGCGGTACGCATATCCTTGGCTGTCAGCAAGATGACCCGCAAACCGGCGCTACTGATGTAGGAAAGATCTTCAAAATTCAGTATCACAGCCTTGTCTTCGTTCGTGATAGCGTTCTTGAGGGCGTCCTGAAACTCGGTGGCGTTGGTGCCATCCACACGCCCGCCCGTCTTGGCGATCAGAGTCACGCCATCTCGCTCTGCATTAACTTCCATTTTCCCCCCCATGCTTCCTTAATCAGTATCAGGCAAGCAGTCCATAATCCACACAACTAAGTCCGCCTGCCTCATCCTCCGAGTAGCCGGTATATCCCCTCGCTGCCAGTCAAAGGCACGGCGCAAGTATAATACAAAGTCACCATTCCTTGAACCTTCGAGCGTTTCCTTCAGAGATCCCACCCACGGACAGCCAATGCTGTTCGAAGAACGCAAATGCACAGGGGCATCACATCAATGACACAATTGCGGACGATAATGTACAACTGATGGGCGGCACCGGAACTCCTTGGGCTCGTTGCTGAACTGCATACAACACAAGGAGAACTCCACGCCATTCCCATCTCACCCGGCAAAGGCTGACTTACGGCAAGTGGGGCACAACGCGGTCCATCAGCAGTTGCAGCGACTTCATCTGCAGGTCGAAGGGTATCCTGCGCCCCAGGTTATTCTCGAAGACGATATGGGATAGCTGCAATTCCTCAGTCAGTTGCAGCAGCCGGTCCAGCACGGACTCCGGAGTCCCGAACAGCACCTTGTCCCGCAACCAGTCGTCGTAGGTCATGCCGAGGATGCGGTCGGACTCGGCCTGCCAGTTGCCGGTGGTGCCCTCCCGGGTTGCGCTGACCGCCACTCGCTGTCCTATCCCCTGCATCGAGGTGAGGGTGCTTGCCCGCGGTTCCTCGTAGGCCTGTTCCTCGGTTTCCGCCAGGTAGACCGGCAGGCGTATGCCCACGTTGCCCTTGCCGGCGTGGCCAGCGTCTTTCCACGCCCTCTGGTAGGCGTTGACGTGCTCGGCCAGGTCCGATAGTGCAAAAACCCGCGAGGGATTGACGAACACCGGATAGCCCATCCGGCCGATGATGGGAAATGTTTCCGCCGAGGTTATGCCCACCCGTATCGGGGGGTGGGGCTTCTGGTAAGGTTTGGGCCGCACTGCAAGGTCGTAGCACTGGTAATGCTCTCCCTCGAAGGAGAACTGCTCGGTACTCCAGGCCTTGAGGATGATCTCCAGGTACTCCTCGAACCTTCCCCTGCTCTCCGGGTAAGGGGACAGGAACGCGTCGTGATGTTCGGGGAAGGTGCCCCGGCCGATTCCCAAATCCAGCCTTCCCTGGCTGATATGGTCCAGCGTGGCGATTTCCTCGGCGATGCGGATGGGGTTTCCCAACGGCAGCAGCAGCACGCCCAGACCAATGCGGATGCGCTCCGTGCGGCTGGCGATGGCCGTGGCCACCATGACGGGAGAGGACAGAACGCTGAAAGGAATGAAATGGTACTCTGCCAGCCACACCGACTCCACCCCCAGACGCTCGGCCTCCTCGGCAACTCGAAATCCCTCTAGGAAGGCCTGCTGGTCGGTGACGTCTTCCAAGGCCGGGAACTCAAGGAAAAGTCCGGTCTGCATGGTGCCTCCTGTTTCAGGGAGAGGATGTTTCAGGGAGAGGATGGCAAACGGCCGGGGCCAGATGCGACTGCGTTCCGCTGAATATACCAGATTCCCAACCGTTGGGGTGAACCGGGCAACGCAACCGTGAACTGGGCAAGGCAACAATGGGGAAACCGGAGGAGGTCTTGGTCTCGTGGCCCACAGTGGGGTTGAGGGTGTGCCGGAAGGATGATGGTACCCCTGGAGGGACTCGAACCCCCGACGCGCGACTTAGGACGCCGCCGCTCTATCCTCTGAGCTACAGGGGCCTGGTGCAGCACTGCCAACCCAAGGTGATGGAGACTGGGCAGGTCAGCCAGCCGGGTAAGGCTTCGACAGACAGGGCTTTGCGCCTCGTTTGTGGCCTTCCCCACAGGCACAGGGTGGATTTAGTTTTAGGGAACTAACGAATCCCTCGCTCCCCGTCCGTTAAGCTGGCAACAGATTCCGGCCAGACATCACCACAGGTTCTCCACTGATCAACTCCTGATTGGACAGCCTGTGTACAAAAGCATCCCAAAAGGGTAGTCGCCTGTCAAGGGGGTCCAGTTTGTTTGTCAGTGTCTTTTGGTTCTCCCTCTCCCTCTACAAGACCCCGAAAGGCACCGTCGGCCGTTTGAATCCTGGCCCCCAACGGCATAAAATGGCAGGAATTGGTTTGACACCAGCAGTCTGTACTGGTTCGGAGGGTATTATGACCAGCGTCCAACGCGACCCGGTCCTGATTGTGATCCAGTTGACCGGCGGCAACGATTACATGAACACCGTGGTGCCCTACGCTGATCCGCTCTACCGGGACAACCGGCTCACCGTCAGCGTATTGGAGGAGGACGTTCTGCCCATCGACGGACACTACGGCTTCAATCCTGTGCTGGCACCACTGAAAGAGCTGTACGACGAAGGGCGTGTGGCGGTCATAAATGGCATTGGCTATCCCAATCCCAATCGATCCCACTTTCGGGCCATGGACATCTGGCACACCTGCGAGCCGGAGCGCGTCGCAACCGAGGGATGGCTGGGCAAGGCCATCCGCGACCTCGATCCCAGTGGCGAGAACGTGCTCACCGGAGCGAACTTCGGGCGTGGCCTGCCACGTGCGCTGGCGTTCCCTGGAGTGCCCGTAGCGTCCGTCGGATCGCTGGAGAACCATGGTTTCCTGACCGGCATCACCGACGAGGAGCGGCGCTCGAGGGCGCTGGACGTATTCGCCCGAATGTACTCCCCGGCCATCGGATCCGGTCCCGCCCTCGACTACTTGGGGCGCACCGGCACCGACGCACTCAAGGGTGCAGACATCCTCCGAACCCAGACCGCCAACTACTCCTCCACGGTCGAGTACGCCGAGAATCCCATAGCCAGCAACCTCAAGAACATTGCGAAGACCCACCTGGCCGGCCTGGGGACGCGCGTCTTCTACACCGCTCAAGCCGGCTACGACACACACTCCGGCCAGATGCCGGTCCAGACCCAGTTGCTGGGCGAACTGGCCCGGGGAATCAACGATTTCTTCGCCGACCTGAAGGAGCACGATGCGTCGTCAGAGGCTGTGATGCTGGTCTTCACCGAGTTCGGACGCCGCGTCAAGGACAACGGCTCCGGCACCGACCACGGCTCCGGCGGCGCCGCCTTCGTAATCGGCGATGCAGTGGTCGGTGGAATGCACGGCGTCTATCCATCTTTGAAAGAGGATACGCTGCTGGACGGCGACCTGCACTTCCAGGTCGATTTCCGCAGCGTATATGCCACCCTGGCCGAGAAATGGCTGGGGTTGGACGCCCAGCCAATTGTCGGTGGCAACTACGAAAACCTGGACTTCATATAGTCGGCAACTCCGTAGTCGCCAAGCGCGCCAGTGAAAAGATAGATTAAATCCTGGCGTTTGATTGTGAATGGAGGGGACGTGAAAGTTGGCATCGGACTGCCTGGCAACATACCAGGCACCAAGGGAGACTTCATTCTCGAGTGGGCCAAGCGGGCTGACGCCGGACCCTTTTCCAGCGTCGGCACCATTGACCGGCTGGTATACGACAACTATGAACCGCTGGTGATTCTGTCAGCGGCAGCCGGGGCGACCAGCAGGGTACGGCTTCTGACCTGCGTGCTGCTGGCGCCGCTGCACAACGCCGGGGTGTTGGCCAAGCAGGCAGCCAGCCTTGACGCCATCTCCGGTGGGCGCCTCACCCTCGGCGTGGGCGTGGGACGGCGCCCCGACGACTATGAGGCTGCATCAGCCGAGTACAACCAGCGTGGCCGCAAGATGAACCGAACCCTGGCCACGATGAGAAGCCTCTGGCAGGGCGAGGTGGTCTCGGAGGGACTGGGAGCCATGGGCCCGTCACCAGTGCAGCCCGGGGGTCCTGAGATTCTCATCGGCGCCGGCACGCCCCAGGCCGTCCGCCGCGTCGGCAAATACGCCGACGGATTCATCGCCGCTGCCGGCAACGCCGCCGCGGTGGAGCAGCTCTACCAGGTCGCCGTCGAATCTTGGGACGCGGAGGGCCGGTCAGGCAGGCCCCGTTTGGCGGGCGTCGCATCCTACGCTCTAGGGCCCAACGCCGCCGAAAAGGTGGGCGGGTACATCCGCCATTACTATTCCTTCCTCGGCGATGCGGCAGAGACGATGGCGCAGGGCGCCATATCCACCCCAGAGGCCGTCAAGGACACCATCCGGGACATGGAGGGCATTGGCATGGACGAGGTCGTCTTCCTGCCCAGCGTTTCCGAGATGGACCAGCTAGAGCGCTTGGCCGACATCATTTAAGGTTTGTAAAATGGCGTAGGGACGCACAGAGCTGCGCCCCGGGACCACACGTCGTGAGGTATTGCAGAAATGTTTGACGTTGACGAATTCGTCTCCGCCTGTCGCAGCGCGCTGGAGGAACACACTCCTGAGTTGGCTATCAAGGAATTGCTGAGCTCCGCCATCTCCAAGTCGGGAGAGATTGAGGCCGGACTGGGTACGCCGGATGAAGGTGGAATCACCACCCTCCACTGCTCGCCGGAGTTGACCATTATCAACGTGATCTGGCCGCCGGGAATGGCCATCTACCCTCATGACCACCAGCTGTGGGCGGTCATTGGGCTGTACGGCGGGCAGGAGGACAACACTTTCTTCCGCCGCAATCCCAAGGGAGAGGGCCTGGAGAGAGCCGGATTCCGCGAACTGAAGTCGCAGGACGCCATCAACCTCGGCCGCGACGCCATTCACGCTGTCCACAATCCCCGTCAGATGTACACCGGCGCCATCCACATCTACGGCGGCGACTTCTTCGCCCAGCCTCGTAGCGAGTGGGCCGACGAGTCATCGCCGGAGGAACCCTACAGCGTGGAGGGCGCCAGGCGCACCTTTGCGGAGGCCAACGAGCGCTGGCTAGCCCAGCAGCAGTAGGCGGCTGCCAGACAACGATCAAACAGGCGGTGAATTCACTCACCGCCTGTCTTACGTTTGCGACTGGAGGTCTTCACCTATTCGCCTGCGGGCGGATGCGGGCGCGATTCGTCGAATGCCGTGCCATCTTTTCGGCCTCAGATTTGCGCTGTTCCCACACCTCCAGCGCTGCGAATACGGACAGGAAGGCGAGTACGTGGGTTGCTGGTGGCATTGTTCTCGAATCTGCATTCTCACATGACACCAGCGGTTAAACGGCCAGCCCCCGTGAGACGAAATTAGCACAGGCCCGGTTGCGCTGCTATTCCTCTACTCAAACCCCAGCCGCACCTCCTTCATGCTGACGTAACGCTGGCCGCTGCCGATGACGAGGTGGTCGAGCAGCTCCATGCCCAGCAGCTTGCCCGCCTCCACCAAGTCGCGGGTGATGGAGACGTCGGCGCCGCTGGGCGTTGGATCACCTGAGGGGTGGTTGTGGACGGCCAGGACCGCGGTGGCGTTGCCTCTTATTCCAGGCCGGAACACCTCGGCGGGGCGGACGACGGAGCTGTTGACGTTGCCGATGTAGATCTCCTCAATGCCCATGACTTCGTTGCGGGTGTTGAGCAGCAGAATGCGCAGGTGCTCCTGCTCCAAGCCCGACATCTCGGCAGACAGAAGATTGACGACGTCCTCGGGGCAGTTGATGGTGGCCCGCTCCTCCGGGGCCAGCGATACGAAACGGCGTCCCAGCTCCAGGGCCGCCAGTATCTGGCAGGTCTTGGCTTCACTCAGGCCCCGCTCTGCGCACAGTTCGGCGAAGGTGGCCTTGCCCAAACCACGCAGGCCGTCGAACCGGGACAGCAGCCGGGACGACTGCGAAATAACGTTCTCGCCCGCCGATCCGGTGCGCAGCAGGATGGCGATCAGCTCGGTGTTGCTGAGGTGGCGCGGACCGTAGGCGGCCAGCCGCTCCCGTGGCCGCTCCTCGCTGGGCATCTCCCGCACCGTCGGCCCTGCGCTGCTCCGGTTGGCCGCTTCGTCCGCCGTCTTTGCCGTCGCCATATCACCGTTCCCTGTTCCGTGACGTTACCGACATTTCAACGGAACCGGGAGGCTAGGGCAAGGGGCAACTGTCAGCAAAATCCAGAGGGTAACGTAAGGGCGCACGGCTGTGCGCCCCTACTGGGACGTGTTGCAACTCAAGATTCTGTCAGAACTTGGAGAACTGGCCCTCGTCCCGGGTTATGAACTCCAACACTGCGGGTTCACCGGCAGCGTTTGCCGCCATCCCGCGCTGGATCGCTGGGACTATCTCGTCCGGCTCGGTGATCTTCTCGGCGTAGGAGCCCATGGCGGCGGCCACCTCGGCGAACTGCCCGCCCAAGTTCTTGACCCGGTACTTCTGTATCGCCACCGGGAAGCGGCTGTCGTCGTAGATCGACATGTAGGAGTTGTTGTTTATTACCGTCATGATAGGGATGTTGCAGCGAACCGCTGTCTCCACGTCCAGCCCGACGGTGCTGAAGGCCAAGTCGCCCATGACATTGATGACATGCTTGTCGGGGAAAGCCATCTTGGCGCCCATGGCCAAGCCCAAGCTGTAGCCCAGCTGGGTAGACTTGCCCCAGCCGATGAAGCTGCGCGGGACGCGGGCCTCCCAGAAGGGCGACATGTATTCGCGGGCACTGCCCGACTCGTGGGTCACGATGGTGTTGTCGAGGTCTACGGTGTGCATCAGATCCCAGATGACGCGGTAGGGGTTCATGGGATTCTCGTTGGAGGTGAGCTTGGGCATCCACTGGGCCAGCCATGCCTCCTTCACCGACCGAATGTCGTTCTGCAGGGCATGGTTCACCGGACGGGGGCCTCCGGCGCGCTCCTTCAGCTCGTCGAGCAGTTGGCGCAGCACCAACTTGGCGTCGCCCAGCAGCGGGTAGTTGCAGCGGTACTCGCGTCCGATAGCGTCCTCGTCATTGGTGAGGTGAACAAAAGCCTTGTTGTCGGCAATGGGCACAGCGAAGGAGCTCTTGGTCAGGCTGGCGCCGACACCAAACACCGTGTCGGCTCCGTGCAGGTACTTGTTGACCATGGCCGTGGTGCTTGGACCGCCCGCGCCCAGGGCCAGCGGGTGGTTCTCCGGGAAGGCGCTCTTGCCGGGAAGGGTGGTCATCACCGGAGCCTGCAGGAACTCGGCCAGCTCCACCAGCTCGTCGGTGGCCTCGGCGTACAGCACGCCCTGCCCGGCCTGGATGACCGGACGCTCGGCCGCCAGCAGCGCGGCGGCGGCCCGGCTCACGTCCGACGGATCGGCCTGCTGCAGCACGACGCGCGGCGGCTCGTAGTCAAACAGCTCTTCGGGCAGTTCGGCAGTGGCCACATCCGCTGGAATTTCCAGCAGCACCGGCCCGGGGCGCCCAGTGCGCAGCTTGGTGAAGGCCCGGCGCATCAGCGAGGGGATGCGCTCCACCATGTTGAATTCCTCGGACCACTTGGTGATGGTCTCGTAGCTGCGGGTGGGGTAGAAGTTGGGATGCACACCCCGCTTGTCGCGCGACATACCGGCTGGCAGGAGCAGGATGGGCACAGACTCGGAGTAGGCCTGGGCCACACCGCCGAATCCGTTCTCCGCCCCCGGCCCGTTCTGCATCATGAAAACGCCGATGCGCTTGCCGTTGGTTACGCGGGAGTAGCCGTCCACCATGTGAACGCCGGTAACCTCCTGGCGGAAGATGATCGGGCGGATTCCGGCGATGGCGGCTGCCTCCAGCAGAGGCTGGTAAGGCACACAGCCGATGAATTCCACGCCCTCCATCCGCAGTATGTTGGCGATTGCGGTAACTCCGTCCATTTGTATGCTTCTCCAATAGCCAATGCGTCTAATTTGAGGGCAAGTCTATGTAGCGTCCCAAGGGGTGTCAAGCAACGGCCATACAGGAGCGTCGTTTCGTTTCTGGTGGCCGGGCTACACTGCGAGAATACCAGGATTCCTGGAGGTTGGCGCCAGGAGATTGCTTGCCTTTCTGATAGTGCCCGAGGTCCAGGCTTTGCACAAAAAATGATTTTCATTCCCGATTTTTTGTGCAAGATTGTTCAGAATTGCCGGTGGTTCTGCTGCTCTTTCGTGCCTTATTGGTCAGTCCTCGTCGTGGAAAACTGCCTTCGGTCGCCTTTTCACAGCGCCGACGTGAGTTCAAGGACGCCCTCCGTGGTGTGGCGTCTATGGGTTCGCAGCTGGTCAAGGGTCAACCTGCCGTGGTAGAAGTGTTAGTGGAGTCGCTCGGCCGCTCCGAACCGGGAGTGCCGCTCATTGCTGCCTTGGGTGGCGTCCATATTCAGTGCTACTTTCCGAAACACCCCGTGACTGTCGTGGGGCAGTCCTTCGTTCAGGGCCACCATGATAAGGCAGTGGGCAAAAGCTCCCCACAAGAGTTCGGCGGCAATCAGTTCGTTGCCGCCGTTACTTGATTCTTCTTCGGCCCGCTGTATAAGTCCCTGGGCCATGATGAGATGTTCTTCCTGATTCATGAGGCCGTCCGTCATTCATGAGGCCGTCCGTCCGGCCAGTTGGTTGGCCAGGTCTATGGCGGTCGTGGCGAACAGGAATCCGTCCTCCTCTGCATCGTCCGGGTTTTCGGCGTAAACGCCGAACTTCAGCATGTCTGGCCTTCCCATGCTGGCAGCGAAGGCAGTGCTCATGTTCCTGCCCTCTTTGGAGCAGTTCTGCAGGGCCTGGTCCAGATCACCTGTCGTTTGCGGCCATTCACTCCCGCTGCCTAGGGCTGCGGTTATCCTGTAGAGGTTGTCGTTACTGCCGTGGGGCCAGTTGCGAACGGCGGCGATGCGGCCCAGGGTGGCCCTTAAGGCGTCGGTGAGGGTCTCCACTGCTTCGAGGTGTTCCCCTTTCCGGAAGCTGCGCCGGGCGGCCTTGAAGTATTCCTCGACCATCTCTTCGACTGCTGGTTGCCATGCTTGGGACATGGTGGTTTCCCAAGTGTCCGCATCCTGGGCGGAGCTGCTGCTGGCCGCTTGAGCGGCAGCGTGCATGGCGTCCTTCATTGGTGTGTTGCTGTCGGGAAGCGGCCATTCCGCCCGGAAGGCTTCTTTGAGTTTCTCCAGTTGGAAAGGCGGCTGTGTAGCGGGAGCGGTCTTCTGAAGGGCCCTGAAGGCGACGTCCTCCGTCACGTTCTCCATTCTGGTGTTCATACTGTCGCTCCGTTGTCCTCTTTGTTGGATGGTATTCCCGTGTGCCTGCACGATCAACCGTGGGGAGGTTCTGGGGATTACCCTCGTCTCGTTGCGCCGGGCGTATGCAACGTTATTTTTTGTGCGCGAATTTTTTCAATTGGTCAGGAAACCCATTTTTTGTGCAAAGCCCCAGCTGGACTTTGTACACTCAAGCTGCGTAGGCCAGCGAGTCGATGAGGCGGGCGTAAAATGCGGTGGGGACTTTTTCACTGTTGGGGTGCGAGGGCGACATTGAAAAACCCTCCGACGCCAGCCACAGAGTCCGGCGCAACAGGGCGATGGCATCGACGAAGGTGGGGGCTGGTTTGGCGTACCATGCTGCCGTGCGCTGGATTATGGGCTGTTGTTTTTGCAGCAGATGGGACGCCAGGGTAATCCAGGAAAAGAGACCCATCAACACGGGAGTGGTGCGGGCGATGGCCCGGTCGGACCATTGGCGCTGGGTCTCCACTCCCAGATGAGACCGCACCTCCTGAAAGGTGACCTCCAGTTGCCAACGCAACACGAACCATTCCAGTATCTGAACCGGAGCCACTGCCGGGTCGGTACAGAGTAAAGCCTGAGGGTCGAATTCGCCTTTGGGGTCTCGAACCAGGACCCAACGAATGGGGACGGGCGGTTTGCCGGAGTGATACCAGACCGCCGTTTGGGAGGCGATTTCCACCACGCGGACGGTGCCGTTATACCAAGCCACCGGGGAGGCATTCCAGGAGACGTCAGGCAAGCCAAGCTGCTCTTTCCCAAGTTGTTCTTTCAGGGTGGGCAGACGCACGCCTTTTACCCGAGGACGGCCGTTCTGGCCAGGCAGGCGAGGCGGCGCCGGGGCATAGAGGCCGGCATCCAGCCGCAACCGGGTGATCAAGGTAACCGATTCCCGTAGGGATTGGCAGAAATGGAGCAGGTCAAGGACGGCATAGCCGCTGTCGCCCACCAGCACCAGGTAACGGCGGGGCAGCCAGCGGCGCAGTTGCAGGATCATCTGACGGGCCCAGTCGGTGAGCTTTTTATGAGAGCGTCCTCGCCGCCGGTAATACCGCTCTGAGGGCGCCAATGCGGTCAGCACCGGCAAGGCCCAGTAGCGTCCGGCCCATGGTATGTGGCCCAGCCACATGAGACTGATCCAACGCAGGCCACTGGCCTTGACCACGTAGCTGCGGCTGGAGCGCACCGCATCCCGGTAAATCCCGAGAGCTCCGATCTGCGGACCCCGGCGCCGCTCCAGGGTCTCGTCGATACCGAATATCAAAGGGCCGTCGCCCCGGTCAAGATGCTGAAGCAGCATCCGCAGAAGCACTTGAGACACCTGAAGCGGCGACCACGCCGCCCGGTTGAGCACATGATGGTAGCGGGCATAGTTGCGGTCGCCGCTCAACCCCATAACCCGAAGAGCCGAGGCCACGGTGCGCCGGCCTGGGGATAGTATCGCCCCCACCAGCAGAACCTGGGCTTTCTGCCAAGTCGGCGCCCGAAACAGTGTTGCGAATGGGATGAGCACAGGTAAAATGGCGCTGGGCAGGGTAAGCATAGCTGGACCTTTTGTGAGAGATGGGTCAGGCCAGCTTAACCTGTCCTTATAATTTGTCTACGGTTTGTACAAAGTCCAGCCCAGGGCCAATCTTTTTCTTATTCCCCACCATTCCCCACCATTTCCACTCATTCTGGCTAGCCGGACCGGAGGCGGACGGGTCCAACGCACTGTAGCGCAGGTCGGGGCAGGCAAGCATTCTTTCGTTACTCCCTGGTATTCCTTGCCATTCAGGCTGGCGGAGAGGGTCGCGGCCGTATTTGCCGGGCTGCCGCTTGTGTTCAAGTTGCCAGATACTAAAGTAGGGAGGTGTGACGGGGCTTGACAAGGGCCAAGTGTCAGTACGAATACGGCTATCAGGGATTGCGCCAGCGTTTGAGGGGCGTCCAGCAGGCTTTGCCGGAGCACCTCTAGTCCCCGCTGAAGCTCCAGGCTGTGAAGCGCCGAGGCGCCAGCTTGACGACCGGGTTGCCGTCAAGGTCCATCTCGCGGTACTGCCGGTATTTCTCGCGCAGCAGGGCCACGGCCTGCGTTGCCTCGTCCTCCTCGCCGGTCAGCAGTTCGGCGCGGCAGGAGACGAGGATGTAGCGGAGGGCCTGCCAGTCCTCGTCGTAGTGGTCCACGACCAGCGCGGCCTGCGGGTTGGCGAGGATGTTGCGGACACGGCGCAGTCGGGTCAGTTCGACGCTCTTGGGCTTCTGGTCCAGAACGATGTAAATGGCCGCGCCGCCGTACCCCAAGTCGGCGAAGACGAAGCACACCGGTATGACGTGGGGCCGCCCGCTCTCATCTGCCGTGGCCAGGCGCGCGACGCGAGCGGTGGCGAGGAAGCGGGCCTGCGATTGGGTCAGCGGCGGCATTCTCGGCCTACGTGTCTCCGGGTAGTAGACGCATCGGATCGTCGAGGAACTCGAGGTTTTCCATCTCGGCGTGGGCAGCCTCGGACATGGAGGCGTCGCCGTCGCGGACGCAGTCTATGAGCGCCCGGCGGGCGAGCGCCCCTCCGATCTTGCCAAGCGCCGCGATGCCGGCCAGGCGGACCTCTGGGTCGTCGTCCTGCAGTAGCTCAACCAGTTGGGGAATGGCCTCCTGCTCACCCAGCTCGCCGCAGGCGTTAGCTGTCTCGTAACGCACGGCGGCGTCGGAGCTTTCCAGCTCGCGCAGCAGGGTGGGCAGCCAGCTAATGTGGCCGGTGCGGCCCATTGAGTAGATAGAGCTGGATCGCAGGTCCTGGTCCTCGTCGTCATAGGCCCATCGAATGTAGTCCTGCACGTCCTCGGTGTTGAAGGGCGCAACAGCCTCAAGACAGCGGCGGCGCACTTCCAGGTCCTCGATCTCGTCTTCGAGAAAGTCCATCAGGACCCGGTAGACCAGTTCACCATCCTGGGGCTGGATCTTTCCCTCTTGGGCCAGCACCGGGAACTTTCCGAGAGCAAGGGCGGCGGCGGCGCGCACCCGCGGCCCTCGTTCCGAACGCAGCAGCTCGACCAGATCGATGACCAGCCAGCGCTCCTCCATCTCCCAAAGCCCCTCGACGCCCAGCTGCACCAGCCGGTCGTCATCGTCCTGGAGGCAGCGGCGGAAGATGGCGGTGAAATTCATTTCCACGTTTTCTTCGGCCTGCTCCACCAGGGCCGTCACAACTTCGCGACGTCGCTCCTCGTCCATGTCGAGGCAGGCGCGGGCGAACTCTGCGACCTCGAAGGGCGACAGGTCCGAGGCCTCGTGAAACGGCGCGTCGGAAAGCGGCGCCGACTCGTCGTCTATGGCTTCTATGAACACTTCGATGGCCATGGCTATTTCAGTTTAGCACGGCGCAGGTGCGCCGGGTTTATTCCGGGTTTATTGACGAAATGGCGAACGGCAGGGCGTCCAGCAGATCGGAGGCGGCGAGGCCCATCTGCCCCAAACGGTCAGTGATGCTCCGGGCGGCGGCGGCGTGGAGGTAGACACCGACGGCGGCAGCATCGGCAGGCGACATGCCCTGCGCCAGCAGAGACACGATGACGCCGCTCAACACGTCGCCGGTGCCTCCCGTCGCCAGGCCGGGGTTGGCGAAAGGAGCGATGCGAACGGGCTGGCCCGTGCTGGCGATGACGGTATGCGCTCCTTTGAGGACGAGGGTCACTCCCCATCGTTCGGCCCACTCCCGCGCCACTGCCACGCGGTCCGCCTGTATTTCAGATACGGGCAGGCCGGCGAGCGTCGACATCTCACCGGGATGGGGGGTGAGCACCAGCGGTCCGTCAATGAGTGTATGCCAGTCCTCTATGGCGGAGAGATTGTTGAGGCCGTCGGCGTCAATCAGGAGGGGCAGCCCGGTCAGCCTGTTGCGAGTCTCGCGCAGGAGCAGTCGCAGGAACTCGGTGACGCCCTCCGACCAGCCCATGCCGCAGCCCGTTAGAACAGCCGTGAATCGCCGTTCCGACTCGCGGATGACCAGGGCCCCTAAAGCGTCGATTCGCCCGTCTGCATCCTCCGGCAATGGCAGGTGGATGGCTTCGGCGCCCTTGGCCGCGGCGATAGGGTAGACCCCTTCGGGACTGGCCAGGGTGGTCAGCCCAGCCCCGGTGCGCACCGACGCCTGCGACGCCAGCCACGCCGCACCGACGTAGTGGCGAGAGCCGGCCACCACCAGCGCGTGGCCGTAGGTCCCCTTGTGGGAGTCGAGGGAGCGCGGCGGGAGCATTGACGCGGCCCACTGGGGCGTGAGCATCTCCACGTCGACCGCCTGCTCTTCGGGGAGGCCGGGAGGGACGCCGATATCCAGCACCCGCAGCCGTCCCGCCCGCCCGGTGCCTGGGAAGCGCAGCAGGCCGGTCTTGGGGTAGCCCAAGACCAGCGTTGTATCGAAGTGTGGGCAGGCAACATCGACCTCGCCCGTGTCGGCGTTCAGGCCGGTTGGCAGGTCCAAGGCCAGCAGAATCGGTGGATTGGGAGACTCGCGGAGGCGTTGCAGGCTCTGCATGGCTTCAAGCACCGGGCCGGCCAATGGACGGGAGCGTCCGGTGCCCAGCACCGAGTCAATAACCAGCCGCGAGCTACGCAGCAGTCTTTCAAGGGCAGGGCCTTGGGGGGCCGATACGACTTCAACATCGTACTGATGCGCCAGGTCCAGCTTGGGGTCGGTTTCGGGCCGGCGCGTCAGCAGGCAGCAGACGACCTCCGCACCCCAGCGCCGCAGGTGTCTCGCGGCGACCAAGCCGTCGGCACCGTTGTTGCCCGGGCCGACCAGCACTACGACGCGGGCGCCCGCTGCGCCGCCCAGTTCGTCCCTTGCGGCCCTTGCAACGGCGAGCCCGGCGTTCTCCATCAGCGTGTCGGTGCTCACGCCGACCCGCTCCGACGCCTGCTCGATGGCAACCATCTGCGCGGCGGTAACTACTTTCATGAAGTTAGACTTTCGCGAAGTTAAAGGTGCTTGCAGACGGTCAGGGCTCGCTACGGAATACGGCCTCGGCTACTTCGGGGGACAGCGTAACCCCATGTTCCTCCAGTACCTTCCGTATTCGCTGCTGCTCCTCTTGGGTGGCTTTTTGATGAGCCTTTTCTACAATTTCAGCCTTTTTCGCCTCTCGGATCGCCTTCCCTCGCTCAAACATCTTTCTCCCCCAGTCAAACAGAACTGCCAGCGGAACTATGAATGACCAATACAGGTCTACGGTTGCTTTTTCGAACCACTGGTACAGCCAGAAATCGCTCCCCTCGAATACTTGCAGAATAACCAAGCAGACTATGCCGGTTATAGTGAACCCGGCTGCCTGCCACCCAACGCCACGATCTGCCAACCCTTCAGGCAATTGGGACTGCGCTTGCCTCATTATACTCCCGAAGGTTCAGGACACGTCCTCGCGGCGGGTTACCACGAAGGCTATGGCGTTGTCTTGGGAGTCGGACATGCTTATCGAGATCTCGAGCACGCCCAGACGCTCGGCGCGGCTCTTGGCGCGGCCGTGCAGCAGGATGCTGGGGGCACCGCTGGGAGCGCGGGTGACCTCGATGTCCTTCCAGCCTACTCCGCGAACGCCAGTACCAAGGGCCTTCATGGTGGCTTCTTTGGCGGCAAAGCGGGAGGCCAGCTTTGATGGCCGGCCGCGGCAGTATTCCAGCTCGCCGGGGGTGTAGATGCGGTGCAGGAACCGCTCGCCGTAGCGCTCCAGCACCCTGGCGATCCGTGGGATTTCGATAATGTCGACGCCGGTGGAAAGCATTGCAGTCAACGCCCTCGCCCCGAGGGGAATTTGCCTGCCGGTCGTTCCCTAATCGGGAACGTGACCGGGCAAGGCCAAGCGGTCAAGAATCCTTGAGACCGAGTAGCTGCGGTTCAGCACGTAGAAATGGACGCCAGGGACGCCGGCGTCCCACAGGCCTTCCACCTGTCTCGCCGCGTATTCTATGCCCAGCTCGCGGACGCTGTCGTCATCGTCGCCCAGCCGCTCCAGCTCGGCGTCCAAGTCCGCAGGGATCCTGGAGCCGCACAGGGCGGTGAACCGGCGAATCTGAGGCGCGCTGAGCACCGGCAGCACTCCCGGCACGACCGGTACGTCGATACCTGCGGCCACTGCCCGGGCGGCGAACTCGAAGTAGTCGTTGTTGTCGAAGAAGAGCTGGGTAATCAGGAATTCTGCGCCGTTGTCCACCTTGAGCTTGGCGTATTCGAGGTCCTGCTCCAGACTCTTGGCCTCGGTGTGGCCCTCGGGGTAGCAGGCGGCGGCGATACCGAACTCGTAGTTGGCCTTGATGTGGCTCACCAGTTCGGAGGCGTGGCTCAAGCCGCCTTCGGTCACGGTGAACTGGTCGGCACCTCGCGGTGGGTCGCCCCGCAGGGCGATGACGTTCTCGATGCCCGCCTCCTCCAGGCGCTGCAGCACGCCGTCCAGTTCCTCAACGGTCTGACCGGCGCAGGTCAGGTGGGCCATGACCTCGACTCCCGACGACTCCTTGGCCCGCACGGTTATCTCCTCGGTGAACAGGCGGGTTGAGCCGCCCGCACCGTAGGTCACCGATACGAAATCCGGGCAGTAGGCGGTCAATTCCGCCAGCGTGTCCAGTACGCCGGGAATACCGTCAGCATTCCGCGGCGGAAAGAACTCAAATGAAATGGTGCGCCCCTCTTGGAGCATTTCTTGTATTTTCAAAACCTGTAAATCGTTCCTCCGTGTGTTTGTATCTTCACCCCCACCCTTTCTCACACTGTTGATATAGGGAAAACAGCTGAAACCCTGGATCAGAACTGCGGCGTTCGCTTCTCCACGAATGCCTGCACTCCCTCGGCGGGGTGGCCGGAGGTGGCGACGTACTGCGCGAAGGCCATGCCCTCAACGGCCACGCCGTCGCGGACGGTAAGGTCGCGGCCCCGGTGGGTCACCTGCTTGATCCAGCCCAGTCCGGGGCGGCTCTTGCCGCGCAGGGGAGCAACCAACTGCTCCAGCTCCTCGTCCAGACGGTCGAGGGGAGCGGAGCGCAGGGCCAGTCCCCACTCCACGGCTTCGGGGCCGTTGAGCCAGCGCCCGGTGGTCAGCAGCTCCATGGCCCGCTGGGGGCCGACAAGGCGGGGCAGCCGTATGGTCGAGCCGCCGCCGGGCATCAAGCCGAAGTTTACGTGCTGGTCTCCGATGCGGGCGTCATCGGCCACCAGGGCCATGTCGCAGGACATCATCAGTTCCAGCCCGCCAGCCAGCGCGAAGCCGTGCACCACCGCGATGACCGGCACGGGCAGGTCTTCCACTTGGAACAGCACCTTGTTGATCTCGGACAGGTATGCCTCCAGCGCGTCGTGGGAGTTGAAAGCATCCTGGAAATACTTGAGGTCTGCGCCGGCGCAGAAGCACCGGCCCTGGCCCCGCAGCACCAGCGCCTTCATCGACTCGTCCCCGGCAACGTCGGACAGGGCAGATGCCAAGTCAGACAGCAGTTCGCGGCCCAGCGCGTTCATTGCGTCGGGCCGGTTGAGGAGGATGGTGGCGATTCCCTGCTCTTTCGAAAGTTTGATATTGGCGTATTCCAAAATGACTCCGTTGATAGTTCGATATACCTTATACTATACCCGACTCGACGCCCTTCGCGCTCAGAGAGTGCCATTTTGGCCAGTAACAACAGCCCAAAAGGCTGCATCATAAGCGTCCGGGTCCAACCCCGAGCCTCCCGCAATCGCGTTCTGGGATACCGGGACGGATGGCTGCGGGTGAGCGTAACGGCTCCGCCTCACGACGGGAAGGCCAACGCGGCGCTGCTGGAGTTACTGGCCGGGACGCTGGGAGTCACCAAGGCCCGCCTGCGAATTGTCCGGGGACACACGTCCCGCGACAAGGCGGTGGCAGTGGATGATTTGACGCCCGGTGAGGCGAAAGAGCGATTGGGGCCACTGCTCCATCAAGGATGACAGTAACCAGAAGTCCAAGGACGGAGCACGTTAAGATGCAATATATGAACTTCGGGTGGGTGCTGGATGACCAGCTTGCCGGGTCCCAAGGGCCGGTCAATGTGCAGGACCTGTTCTTCCTCTACCAGCAGGGAATTCGTGCGGTAATCCGTATGGAGGAGCGCACCATTCCCGCCGACACCGGTGGCCACGTCGACATCGTGGACATGTACGAGCCGGTACGGGACTTCACACCTCCGGCCCAGGAACAGATCCAGCGAATGATCGACTTCATCAACGAACAGGCGGTGCAGGGCGGGAGGCCGGTGGTGGTCAGTTGCTACGCCGGCATCGGACGCACAGGCACAGTGCTGGCCTGCTACTTGGTGAGCCACGGCTCCGAGCCCGCCAATGCCATCAACGAGGTGCGTCGCCTGCGCCCCGGCTCGATACAGACGCCGGAGCAGGAGGCCGCAGTTTACGATTACGCCGCAGGGCGCGATTCCGACGGATTATGAGAGATCCTTAGCCAGCCGCGCCCACTCGCCGTACAAGGAGCCCATATCATGGTCGATTTGCCAATTCCCTTGGACATACCTGCCCAGGTTCTTGCGGAAGTTTACCGGGAAGCCCGTAGAGCCTTTCCCTTTGAATGCTGCGGTTGGCTAGCCGGCCCCGCCGACCGCCCAATGGTCGACGTCGTTCGTAGCTGCGAAAATGCGCAAGATTCGGGTACACACCCCACTCAAGCGGCCCGCGGCGCCGAAAGAGCCTACGTCATCACCGGCGACGACCTGCTATCCTTGAACCTCAGTCTGGATAGCGACGCGCCCGCGAAGGTTATCTTTCACTCCCACCCCAACGGCCGGGCCTACTTTTCGCCGACCGACCGGGAGGTTGCCAGCAGCCCTTGGGGTGATGGCCCCGCCTATCCAGTACAGCAGCTTGTGGTGGGAATAACGGAAACACGGGTGGAGGAGGCGGCATTGTTTGACTGGTCCGACGAAGAAGAGGGGTTTGTACAAATAGCCAGCTACGCGGGCGAGGCGGTCTAGCTTCTTCCCCAGAGAATCTGGATCCCCGCCGAGCTCTGGCCCGACTGCTGGTGTCGCTCAAGGACCGCGACCACCCCGCCGTGCGAATCTTCCGCATCGAGCGCGCCGAGGTCGCCGAGGAAACGCTGGAGGTGGCGTAGGGGCTACTGCTCCGGGCCATCCTGGTAGGCCAGGGCCTCGGCGTCGCGAACGTAGTCAATCGTCTCGCGGATGCGGCGCTCTATTTCGTCTCGATATTCCAGTATTCCGGAATAGAAGCAATCTCCATGGAGGCGCTGCTGGCGCGAGTAATACCTCCCTACCAGACTCCTAGCCACCGGTTCTTGACGAGCCAAGGCGTCCAGGCGGCCAGATGTTTCGGGCGTTTTCTCAGGCTCCTCGCCCGTCCGGGCAAGTATCAAGGCGTTGGTGGCTCGTAGCGTGGCACACCATGCCTTCTCCGCCGCGTCGCGGATGTCGTCGTCGTCCAGCCGTTCCAGCGCGTCGCCATGCATGGCGTGGGCATCGGCGAAAATCTCTGTAACTCTGTCTGTGGCTAACAATTTGCTCCAATAGTCTAGTGACCGAAATTATTCTATGGAGCTTGTATTCTACGACTCTTCACTGACCGTTTCCACGTAGTCGCCGTTGCGCCGGGAACTGTCGTCGTCCCCGGAATCGGCACTGCCGAGGTAGCCTACGCCGATGGCGGCGGCGATGTAGCCGATGGCCATGAGGGACAGGACAGCGCGGACAAGGAGAGGGGTGATCCGGTTGCGGGCGAGGATCATTACCAGCCCGATCAGCATGAGCACGATGGCCACACTGCCGGCGAGGAAATGCTCCGGCTGCGGGCGGTTGAGGAGAATGGCCACGTTGTCCACACCGAGGCCGGTGCCCTCCACCACCTCGCCGCCGCGATAGAACATGTCGGCGTAGAACAGGATGGTGACGTTGAAGGCGCAACTTCCGTACAGCCCGGCAACGCCCAGGTCGAAGGCCCCGATCCTGGCCGCCGCGACGGTGGACGACGCCTCGGGCATGGTGGTGACCAGCGACACCAACAGGATGCCCAGGGTGCCGGAGGAGATGCCGGTGATCTCGGCGATGCTGTCGGTGCTGACGCCCAGAAAGTAGCCCGACACGATCACTCCCCCTGACACCAGCGAGAACATCAGCCACGCCTTGCCCAGACTCATTCCCGGATCCTCATCCTCGTCGCTGTCCCCACCCTCTGGACGGGTCTTGTAGACCACGTACATCCCAATCACAAAAACGACGAGTATGATCAGCGAGGTCAGGCCGATTTTGAAGGCCGCGATATCCAGCTTCATCGCGCCGAACAGCAGCGCCAGCCCGGTCAGCACTATGGCGGTGACCACCAGGTAACCCTGTTCCGGGGCCACCTTCTCCAAGAAGATCTTGCCGCCGAACACCAGCGCCACCGCAGCGAACGTGAACATGTTGAGCATATTGGCCCCAACCACGTTGCCGAAGGCGAGGCCGGGATTGGGCGGCGACACCAAGCTGACCGCCGTGATGTTGGTGGCCAGCTCCGGCAGCGAGGTCGCAAGGGCAACCAGGATGCTGCCGACGAACAGCCGTCCCCATCCGGTGAGTGTAGCCAGGGCGTCTCCGTAGACCGCCAAGCGAATCCCGAATAAAATCACCGCGGCGGCGCTGCCCAAGAACACCAGGATGGCAATCGTCAGGCTGCTAAATTCAATCATCTCTTTGACCCTTGTTAACCACAGAGAACACAGAGGCCACAGAGAATTAAGTTAAACAGCCTCCGCGCACACTCCTGTTTTCCCTGTGGTTTAATTCCGCTCGATGGCAGCTACGATGCGGTCGCCCATCTCCACGGTGCCGACGGTGCCGCCCCCGCTGGAGATGTCGGCGGTGCGTATGCCGCCCTCCAGCGTCTGCTCCACGGCACGCTCTATTACGGCGGCCTCCTCGGTCAGCCCCAGAGAGTAACGGACCATCATAGCCGTGCTCAGGATGGAGCCGATTGGGTTGGCGATGCCCTTGCCCGCGATGTCCGGAGCCGTCCCGTGGATCGGCTCGTACATCCCGATCGAGGGCTGCCCGTCCACCGGCACTCCGGCCAAGCTGGCCGAGGGCAGCAGGCCCATTGACGCCGCCAACACCGACGCCTCGTCGGTCAGGATGTCGCCGAAGGTGTTCTCGGCCACGATGACATCGAACCGCGACGGGACTTGGATCAACTGCATGGCGCAGGCGTCCACCAGCACATGCTCCAACTCCACATCGGGGTATTCTTGGCCGAGGCGCGTCGCCACCGTGCGCCAGAGTCGGGAACACTCCAGCACGTTGGCCTTGTCCACCGAGGTCAGCTTCTTGCGCCGCCCCCGGGCCAGCTCGAACCCGACGCGCAACACCCGCTCAATCTCGCCCTCGGTGTAGCGCATGGTGTCCTCGGCGATGATGCCGCCCGGAGTCTCGCGGCGTCCGCGGGGCTTGGCATAGTACAGCCCGCCGGTGAGCTCGCGCACCACCACCATGTCCACACCCTCCAGCACCCCCGGTTTAAGGGGACTGGCGTCGGCCAACCAAGGGTAGACCTTGACCGGCCGGATGTTGGCGAAGACGCCCATGTGGGCGCGGATGTCCAGCAGGCCCTGCTCGGGGCGCACAGTGGCGTTGGGGTCGTCCCACTTGGGGCCGCCCACCGCGCCGAACAGCACCGCGTCGTTGTCGCCCGACATCGCCCGCACGTCATCGGTGAACGGGATACCGTGGTTGTCGATAGAGATGCCGCCGATGTCGCCGTAAGACAGGTTGAACGTATGCCCGAAGGCCCTTCCCACGGCCTCCAGCGCGCGCACCCCCTGGTCCGTAACCTCCGGCCCGATACCGTCGCCACCCAGAACTGCAATCTTGAACTGCAAGGCAAACCCTCCAAGAGCCAAAACCGGCAACAGTATACCGTCTGAAGGGACAGGCGGGGTAGGGGCCGGGGTTTAGGCAGCAGGGCAATCGCGTTTTAGCTGCGCAGGACTTTGAGGAGGTAGTCCTCTCTCCAGCCTGCTTGCAGGCGTTTGCCCTGAATTCCCACTTTCAGGCTGGTTTCCTGCTGCAGCAGGTTGTGGGAGATCTGCCTTAGCGTAGCCATGTTCTGCGCGCTGTGGCCCAAGCGCATCCGGCTCTGGTCCTCGGCTCTGGTCCTCCCGGAAGGTTACCTCCAAGCTCCAGTGCAGCGAGTTCTCAATGCTCCAGTGGGTCCGCGCCGCACCCAGCAACTGCTCAACCGACCCTGCGAGGCTGCTGATGTAGTACTTGGACTGCACTGTTGTGCCCGTCTCCGTCTCACGGTGCCCCACCACCTTGACCACGGACCGCAACCCGGGCCAGTCCCTCCCGGTGCTCAGATATTCCAGACAGCCCGGGTCGCTGATCGCCCAGCACTCCCGCCGCTCAATGCGCCCGTGCCCCTTGTCCCGTGCCCCTTGTTGAGTCTGGTGGCATAGTCGTGGGGTACACCGTCAAAGCCCGCCTCCTCCGCAACCTCGAACAGGTCCCGCAGGTCCTCGTACAGCCGTCCTTGGTTCTTTTTGACCGCCAGCAGATAGTCGGCCTCCCGCTCCAGAATCCCTCGGGCTATCTCCTTCCGGCACCCCATGGCGTCTCTGGCACCCCATGGCGCCTATGGTTACGATGCACCCGCTCAACTCCAGCAGCTCCAGCAGCCGGGGTATGGCGGTGATTTCGTTGGACTTCCGGTCGGTCTTCACCTGTCCCAAGGTCAGGGTGTTGGCCGAGCCCCAGGCGCTGACCAGCTGGATGGCCTGCTTGCCTGCCCTTTTGTCGTGGGAGCGGCGCACCGTTTGGCCGTCGATGGCCACCACCTCTCCGGGCAGCAGGTCTGCCACCCCTTGGCTCCACTCCAGGAAGCACTCTTGGAAGCACTCTTGGAAATGCTGGCCCTGCCCGGGATGGTGGTGACTGCCGATGCCATGTACTGCCAGCGGCAACTGTCCCGGCAGGTGCTGGACCAGGGGGCAGACTACGTGCTGGCCCTGAAGGGCAATCAGGAGTCCCTGCACGATGACGTGCGTCTGTTTCTCGGCGACCCGGCCACGCCTTTGGCCCAGGCCACCCAGACCAGCAAGGGGCATGGGCGCATTGAGATCCGGACGGCCAGCATAAGCAGGGACGTGGCATGGCTGCAGGAAAGACACCTGTGGCCTGGTCTGGCGGCGGTGGGCAAGATAACCGCCTGGCGGCAGCAGGAAGAGCGTAGCAGCGTTTAGAGCCGGTACTACCTGCTCAGCCAACCCTTCCCGCCGGAACGGTTCAACGCCATCGTCCGGGAACACTGGGGCATCGAAAACCGGCTGCACTGGATGCTGGACGTGGTATTCAACGAGGACCAGTCCAGAAACCGCAAGGATCATTGTCTGGAAAACCTGGCGCTGATGCGGAAACTGGCACTCAACCTGGCCCGGCTGGAACCCTCAAAAGGATCCATGAGGGGCAAGCTGAAACGGGCCGGTTGGGACAACGGCTATCTCGCCATCATCCTGTCCCAGTTCACCAAAATCCAAATGGATAGCCCTGGTTTAGGCAGGATCTTTTAGTTGTTGTCCATCCCGTTGGCCCTGCGGCAAGCTCGCTACAAACGGAATCAGCAGGCCGATGCGACAGACAATGGAGAGAGCCTGGTCACGTTGCGTTCCGGTTAATTGACCTAGCCTCCCGAGTTGGGTTCAGCGTGGGTTTTCGCGAAAGAGAGAATGCCGAGCCGTCGCCCCGGCCATCTCCATCAACTGCGGCTTCAACTCCGAGGGCCTGCCCACAGGCCTGCAGATAGGAGGCTGCCCCTTCGACGAATCAACGATCCTGAAGGTAGCCCACGCCTACGAGCAGCACGCCCCCTGGCACACCATGCGTCCGCCGCATGCGTAGGTCGCGAGCGGTGCAGTACATATCGGCTTTTATTCAGGCGTCGAGGCGCACAAGCCTGCGACACCATCCAGGAAAACGGCAAAGCTGCGTGAACCGTTGCCCTCGCGCGTCAAGTGTTCCGCCATTTGGCGGGCGCCTGCTATCTTCTGGAACTCCGGTACCAATTTTTCCACATCGCCGGAGGGTTTGGGGCGCGTGTCGGGGTTTCGATACTGTGCCCGCCTGCCGATACGCCGCAGTCTCTCATCGCCAAAGGCAACGGCCATTGCGTTGGGTTCTCCCAGGTACCACGCTTCTAGTTCTTGACAGACGATGCGTACCAAAAAGTCTTCACGTCCGCCCTGTCGGCAAAGCTGGCGATGCCGATCCTTCAAGGCGTAGCAGTCGCCGTTATCATTATCCTGGACCACGACGAACCTGGCACCCGGCTCCCGCCAATCTCGCAATATGGCGGGAATACTTCGGTCGAGGTCACGTTTGCCTCTGTGTGGTGTGCAGTGAAAGATCAGGTTAGGGAACAACCGTGGCAAGAGACCTTCAAGCAGAATTTGCATCGAGGGTTCCTCGAGAAGGAAAATCACCTTGTTCAAGACAAGCCAGCTCCCTCAAAGAGGTTATGACTCCACAAATACCCAGGCAAAGAACTAGCCGAAAGACCTCGCAAGAGTTCGCTGTCTGCAGCCCGCTTGATCGTGCTGAAACCGTTCTGTTTGACCAACCAGAAGATTTCATCAAGCCTAAACTAAAGCCAAGGTGAAATGCGCAGATGGTGGGGCAAACAACGGAGCCGGGTCATTCTCCAAGTACGGATGAGAGGGATTCACCGGCATAACCCAGCTGATCATCATCGCCACTTAAATGTACATCCCACCTTGGCTTTAGTTTAGTACCGTTGAGGAAATCCGGAGAATGTGTGGAGACAAACACCTGCCCGCCCCGATTTGCGTAGGCCCGAAATTCCTCGGCCAATTCTTGCAACAACTCTGGATAAAGCTGGTTTTCCGGTTCTTCAATAGCTAGTAAAGGGTGAGGCTTGGGGTCATAGAGCAGTACCAGGTAAGCAAACATCTTAATGGTGCCGTCGGAAACATAACGGGCGATGAACGGATCTTGGAAGCTGCCATCTTGGAATCTGAGAACGAGACGTCCGTCGTCGGTTGGCTTTGCCTCAACATTTCTTACGCCGGGAACCCGCCAGCGCATCGTGTTTAGAACTTCTTGGAATCTGTCTGGGTGGTTCTCATATAGATATTGAGCGACCAGCGCCACATTGTCCCCACGACTGGAAAGATGCTCTGCGTAGCCCGCCTCAGCGCTAGGTCTAGCATCAGCTATGTGAAAGTCTGATATGTACCAATTCTCGATTAGGCTGCGAAACTCGGAGACGACACGGAATTCCCTAAATTGGCCTAGGCCTTTGATTGCAAGGATGCTGGGATCGTCGAGGGCGTAGTCGGCGCGCTGTTCTGTCGCGTCTTCTTCTTGGCCGTAAGCAGACTCATTGGTAATCGCCGTGCCAATGCCCTTGCTGAAGTCCACGAACCTCCACGGCTGACCACGCTGCCCTCGGCGATAACGCAATACCTCGCGTTCCACGACCGCTCGGCCTCTTTCGGAACCAATCACAAGCTGATATGTAACAAGGCGGCCGCCGCTCTCGCGAAATTTAATGGTGAACTCAATCGGCCCATTGGTATCGCGGCTGACCAACTCTCGGAAACCTCCCCTGCGAGCAACAGCAGCTGAGACGTTTTCGGTCAGGGCGTCTTTCAAGAAGGTGAAGACGTCAAACAAAGTTGTTTTGCCGGAGCCGTTGGCCCCAACTACCACAGTCATACGCGGCAGATCGCTCAAAATCAAATGACGGAAAAGCCGGTAATTCTTTATCTCAATGCCTTCAATTAGCATTGAGCGACCCTCGACCATTGTATTAACGCCCCTTGCAGCAATAATATCCAGTCTTGGATTTCAGAACGAGCACCCCACGCCCAGCTCGGCGCAGATGTCTCGGATGGACTGGGATACGTCTGGGTGGAGGGGGATGCCCTCGTCGCGGCGGATGACCTCCATCTCGGCTTCCGGCTGCCCCGCCACCAGCACGCGGTCGTGGCCCGGGGCCGGCTTGGTGGCGTTCATCATGCGGACCCACTCGTCCATTTCCTGCTTGAAGTGGGCCACGTCGGTGAAGGCGTCGACGCTGTAGGCGGCAACGTAGTGCCCGAAATTGGGGCGTCCCGGCACCGCGCCGTAACCGAAGCCGGTCAGCACCCCGGCTAGGATGTCCACCACGCACGACAGCCCGTAGCCCTTGTGGGAGCCGCCCTCGCGGCTGCCTCCGACGGGTAGCAGCCAATAGCTGTCGGGGGCGGGTTTCTCCTCCATGATCGGCGTTCCGTCCTGCTCCGCCAGCCAGCCCGATGGAATGTCGGCGCCCAGCCGTTGCGCGATGCGAATCTTGTTGACCGCCACGGAGCTGGTCGCGGCGTCGAACACGAACGGCGCTTCCTCCCCGGTTGGCACGGCGATGGCGATGGGATTGGTTCCCAAGCGCGGCTCGGCGCCGAACGTCGGCAGCACCGATGGCGGGCAGCTGGTCATGCATACCCCGATCATGTCGTGGGGCAGGGCCAGCATCGAGTGATACGACGCCATTCCCAAGTGGCGCGCGTTGCCGATGGTAACCATGCCAACGCCCACGTTGCGGGCCTTTTCGATGGCGATGTTCATGGCCTTGGGCGTGATGATCGTTCCCAGCCCACGGTCGGAGTCAACCGTCGCAGTGGAGGGTGTCTCGCGGATGACCTTCCAGTCGGGGCGCGGGTTGATGGAGCCGTCCTGGTAGCCGTTGACGTAGCTGCGCAGCATGTTGGACACGCCGTGGGAGTCCACGCCGCGCAGGTCTGCCAGCACCAGGACGTCAGCCCCAAGCTCGGCATCGTCCGCTGGCACTCCCAGATGCTGGAATATATCTGCCACCGTGGATTTCAGGGCCTCTCCCTGAACGAATTCCGCCTCGTCGTGTCCTACCTTGAACTGCTCCAGCACGGCTAGTCCCCCCGTTCCTTCAATTCTTTTCAGCAGTATAGCATCCGGGAAAATCCATCAAGCGCAGGGTGCGACAGGTGTGTCAGAACTTTCGGGGGCTATACAATTTCCTTTGCGTTCTCGGCGCGCCCGGCGTTTAATAGTCCCCAATGTGACAGGTTTCCCGAACGGAGGGTTTTATGAACGAAAGAGAAGAGGCACTGGACTTCCTGTCCCGCTTGGGAGCGCAGCCGGCCGTGGCGTTCCACGAGGAGGGAGTTTCCGCGGAGGTGCGGTCGATTCTCGACGAGACTGGCACAGAATACAGCGTAGACAGCTCCGGCAACATACTAGCCAAGCTGACCGGCAGCAACACCGACATCCCGCCCATCGCCATTGTCGCTCACATGGACCATCCCGGTTTCGAGCTGACCGAACGGCACGGAGACGGCGGCGAGTTCATCGCCGATGCGCTGGGCGGCATACCGGCCTCCAGCTTCGCCGCCGGTGTTCCTCTGCAGGTGCTGTTGCCAGGGGGCCGTAGGGTTGAGGCAGTGACCGCCGGGCCTTATGGCGAGGAATCGGATCGCAAGGCCTTGGTCAGAGTGTCGGCGGCCGACATTGCACCGGAGCTGCCCCTGCCCGCCGCTGCGGTCTTTGCACTGGTGGATTTCGAACTGGACAGCGAGTACATCCGTATGCGGGCAGTGGATGATCTGGCCGGCTGCGCCTCCGCGTTGGCCGCCATGGCCCGGCTATCCCGCAGTGGTGATCGTCCAGAGGGCGACATCTACGCCCTGTTCACTCGCGCCGAGGAAGTCGGGCTGGTGGGGGCGAGGCTGGCGGCCGAGGCCGGTTTGCTGCCGCCCAGCACGTTGATCATTTCCGCCGAGTCCAGCCGCACGCTGCCGGGAGCGGAGCAGGGTCGCGGCCCAGTAATCAGGGTTGGCGACGCAGGCTCCACCTTCGACGCCGACGCCGAATCGGTACTGATTCGTGCGCGCGAAGCCCTGAACGAACGGGAGGGAGGGTTTGCCTGCCAGCGGCAGCTTATGAGCGGAGGCGTGTGCGAGGCCAGCGCCTTCGCCGCCTACGGCTACCGGACCACCGGCATCGCGTTCCCGCTGGGTAACTACCACAACGGAGCGCCGGAGGGTCGAATCGAGGCCGAATATATCCATGTCGACGACTATCTGGGCGGCGTAGCCCTGATGGAGGAAGCCGCCCGCCGGGTGTCCGACCGGGTGAACACCGCCTTCCGAACCCGCCTGAAGTCCGTTCCGGAGGACATGCGTCGGCGACTGCTGGGGAGACCGGCCTGACTCGCCATGCGTTTGCGGCGCCAATATCATTGGCTTCCGCGGCGCCGAATCTTGCAATCAGCTATTCCCGACCCTGCGAATCTGCTAAAATCCTATCGCATTCAGTCGAGGAATCAGCGACGCCAACCCCAGGCGCTCCGTAGGTCCCCGCCAATGCGGACGTCGGCCCCGGTGATAGGCGGCAACTGAATTCGGCGACTCTGAACTACTGACAATGGACAGGAGGAGTTCTATGCCATCATTCTGGGAGAACATCAGATTCCCCGGCGAGCGGGAGATGGACGACCTGAGCGGCGCTCAAGGCCAGGACATGGTCACCTATGTCAGCCACCCGGCGCCGTCGGAAGGCAACAGCTTCCCAGCCGTTATCGTCATCATGGAGGCATTTGGCGTTACACGGCACATAGAGCAGGTTTGCGACGAATATGCCCGCCACGGGTATGTCGCCGTCGCCCCGGCCCTTTACCACCGGCAGCACCCCAATCCCAAGCTGGGTTACGACCAGATGCCCCAGGTGCAGCAGTACATGGGCTCGCTGAACGACGAGGAACTCATTGAGGACATCAACGTCACCATCGACTATCTGCAGAACCGCTATCAGCGCACCCGCGGGAACAAGATAGGCATCGTCGGCTACTGTGTCGGCGGACGCATCACCTACTTGGCCGCGACCAGTTGCCAGGGCCTCAGCGCCGCCTCGGTGTACTATGGCGGGCGCATCCTGGCTCCGTTCGGCGATGGGCCGTCCCCCATCGAACGCACCAGCGCTTCGACCATTCCGATTATGGGCAACTTCGGCGAGGACGACGCCAATCCCACACCGGCGGATGTGGCGCAGATCGAGGAAGCATTGAATGCCGCGGGGGTTACCCACGACTTCAAGATGTACTCCGGCGCCGGCCACGGCTTCAACTGCAATGAGCGCCCCGACTACCGCGAGGACGCCGCCGCCGATGCCCTCGCCCGCACACTGGGCTGGTTCGGTCAGCACGTGAAGAGCTAACCCAAACCTGTTATCACACCATGGTCAGACATGAGTCATCCCGGAGTTTGGTGGCAGGCAGTGAAGTGAGGGGGATAGGATAGCCACAGGGCGCTCAGGGCAGCGCGGAGTCTGGGGAGCGGTATCGCGGCTTGGCGGTACCGCTCCCCTGTTCTATGGCACCAGTGCCGGAGAAGGTTCTGTAGCATAGACGCCAGTTCAGGGGCCAGCAGGGAGAGCAGGAAGGCATAGACCAGGCTGACCATGAGCAGCAGTTTGAGCCGGTTTTCCCAGAACCAGAGCCTTGGGCTCTCCATGGCCAGATCCGTCTTGCAGGCCCGGTAGCACATCTCAACCTGCCAGCGGCGGGCATAGGCCAGGACCACCCGCCAGGCGTCATCGTTGGTGGAGACGGCTTCATTGGTCAGCAGGTACCAGGGAGTGCGGCCCCTGCCGGGTCTGGAGACCACCAGCCACAGCTCATCGTCAAGCTGGGGATGGCTCACCGGGACGGCCACGATGCCGGTCTTGCGGTGTTGACGGCGGCGGGTATCCCAGATCTGGCGGTGGTCTTGCGAGCGTTTGCCTCGGGTGATCTGCCAAGCAGGACGTTCTCCCTTGGCATCGGACAGACGGTAGCGGGTGGGCCAGCGCACGATAAACCGCAGTTGGCGTCCGCACAGTTCCCCGAGCCAGGGGGCGCCGGCGAATCCCCGGTCGAAGACGTGGATCACCCGCCGCTGCCAGCCTGCGGCGCATTGGGACAGCAGGGAGACGGTTTGTTCCCGCCGGTGGCTGGCCAGTTGGCCCCGGCTGGTCCACCAGCGCATGGCGGCCAGGGCGGGAGGTCCCTGCATTCCGGCCACCAAGACGGTGAGCCATTGCAGGCCGGGCACGAATACCGGTGGTCCTGACGGAGGATTGTAGTAACCGGGCTTGATGCGCTTGAGGCGTGCCGCCTTGCTGGAGCGGACCGGGCACAACCCCTCCAGGGCGATGCTTTCCGGCTTCTCCAGCACGCTCTCGTCCCAGATGGCCAGGGCCGTCCCGCCCTGCTGCTCCAGCCAGGTCAGGCACTGCTCCGCCCGGTGCCAGAGGAACCTCTCCAAGAGAGTGTGGCACCACTTGGGAGAGCGCAGCAGGTTACTGAGCCGTTTGGTGCCGGCCGGGGCCTGTGCCGGGGAGAGAATGTGGGCGCCCAACTCGCTGAGCAGCAGTCCCGAACGGGAGTGGCGCAGGCGCACGATGGCAACCAGGGCCAAGGAAAAGGTGCGCACCAGACGCCGGTCGATCTGCCGGTCCAGCCATTGCTCCAAAGGCCCGATAAAAGATTGCAACAGATTGGCAACCTCCTGCCCTTGCTCCCACCCCGCCCCATGCCGCAACATAAGAAAAGACCCCTTCCGGTGAATGGTGTGTCCACAAACCCATTTCACCTCAAGGGGTCTTACTTTGTGCCTGTTTCTCTAAACGGCTTTCCGCGTCTTTACCAAACTCCGGGATGACTCATGTTTGTTGTTGCTTCGCCCGTGCGGTGATGTCGTGTGCCGGTTTAGTGCGGTCGCTCGGGCTGCTGTCCCTTGACGAACGTGTTGCGGAAGCGGTAGAGGGTGAACTCCGGCTCGACGGGGGCCACCGGCATGTAACCTGCCTCCTCGATTTTGGCGACGATGAAGTGGGGGCCGTCCGAGGACAGGGCGGAGGAAAGGGCGCCTTCCAGTTCCTCCAGGTCATTGACCGTCGTGGAACTGGCGATGCCGCATGATGTCGCCACATACTCCAGGCTGGTGCCAGTGCCCGTGTGGCTGGTCTGGTTGCCGGTCTGGCCCCAGGCCTCGTTGTCATATACCACGACGACCAGGTTCTTGGGCAGCTCCCGACCGATAGTTGCCAGCGCACCCAGGTTCATCAGCAACGAGCCATCGCCGTCCATGGAAATGATCTGCTCGTCGGTGGCCAGAGCCATGCCGAGGGCGATGGAGGAGGTGAGGCCCATGTTGCCGTAGGTGTAGAAGTTGCGGTCCCTGTGCCCGGCGTGCCAGAGTTCATCGGACGTGGGGCCCAAGTTGCCTACGATGGGACGATCTCCGGCCAAGCGGAGCACCAGTTCGATTGCATCAAACCTACGCAAGTTTGCCTCCATGCAGCAACTGAGTCAGACAGATGGCCACCGGCTGACGGTTGGCATGACAGAGCTTCATTGCGCCGTCCATCAGCTTGTCCATCCGGTAGTCGTCGTTGATGGTGTAGTTGACGATGCCGAACTGGTCGAGTATGGGCACCGTGGCCCGGCCCATGGGGACCTGCGAGATGTTGAACTCGCCGGTTCCGCCCCGCATATTGATGAAGAAGGGAATCGGGGTGCGGGCCGGAATACACAGGCTGGCCAGAGCGTTGATGCTGTTGCCGAAGCCGCTGGTCTGCATGAACACGGCGGCATTGCGCCCGGCAGCGTAGGAGCCTACGGCTATGCCGACCGCCTCCTCCTCCCGGGTTGCCGACACCAAATGGAAGAAGGGGTCCTCGTCGATAATGCTCGTCACCCGGTGGATGGAGACGTCAGGCACGTAGGCGATGAGCGACGTATCCCAGTCCTTCAGCGCCTGTACGATGATGTGAGCCCAATTTTCCGAGGGGGGTACGTTAGCGTTCACTGTCATTTCCTGCTGTAATTCTGGCTCGGCCCTGTCGCAGCCGCAGAGGCGGCACAGCCAAGGCGAAACCTGATTTCGACATGCCGGGTTGAAACATATCAGCGGCGCTAGGGAATGTCAAAGTGGACTGAATGTACTGGCAGTTATGCCAGGTTACAGGGGGCGAGTTGGCGTTGCATGTGCTAAAATGTCGGCCATGGCACAGCAACGAGAAAACCCGATATATTGGGACCAGCACGCTACCAAGTGGAATCTTACGCTGATTTTTTCCTTGGTGGTGGCGGTGCTGGGCGTCGTCATGATGCAAACCCTTCTGATAATCCTGGGGTTGGGCATGACGGGTTACAGTTGGCTCACTACACCACGTCAGTTTCTGCTGTATCGCGATTCCATGGTTATCGTATACGGTATTCCGCGCACCCGGGTCATTTCCTATGCGGAAATCTCACACATCGAACTGTTGGCGCTGCCGCTGGGCGAACGTCTGCGCATAAGGATGGTATCAGGCAGTCGCCTGATGCTGATGATGCGCGACCCCGGTGCCTTCCGCGGGCATTTGGAGGACGCTTTGGCCCGCTACCATGGAGAGCAGAGCGGAGCTGCTTATGTGGAAGGAACGGTGTTGATCCGGGGAGACGAACCCGAATACGACGACGCTGTTGAGACCGGATCCGAATGGATGGCCGAGTCAGAGGAATTGCTTGAATCCGAGGAAACCGGAGAAATGTCCGGCAGTTACTCTGAGGTTGAGGAAGAGGACCAACCGGCAGTTACGGAGACTTACTCCAGTTCCGTGCAGGAAGCGCCCAGTACCTCGGGCAGCTATACAGACCCGACGGAGCCTGACTACTCCGGGGAAGGACGTCCTGCCTACGATGCCAGCGTGGAGTTGGAGACGCGCCAACCTGAGGACGACCAACCCGACCGCCCCCGAAGCCCCTACTAGCTGCTGCCTCGTACCATTATCCTCGCGCTACACCCGGTCCCAGCCAGTGGCTGGGGCGACGGCTAGCGATTCAAACTTGGATTCGAAGTCCCAAGCAGTTTTAGTTCGTCCTGCGCCGCAGTAAACGAGTGCTTCGAGATAACCTCCTTCCGCCCCGGAATGGATTTCATACCTCACCCAGAAGCTGCCGTCCCTTTCTCTTGACATCCTCCAATCGGGAGGTCGACAGGTCTTCTCCGCGTTCGATTTGTTCTTCAGAGAGACCGTCGAGGCTTTGTAGCAGGAGGCTCAGCAACTCGGACCGTTCGTCAAGGGCGAGGTCCAGGGCAGCCTGCTGAATTGCGTCGTGCCCCGTGATTCCTCGGCGCGGGCGGATTCAATAAACGCACAGGGGCGCACAGCAGCGCGCCCCGCAAAACCGTTGGGTAGAGTGGCAACTACCGGTACGCGGCCAAGCTCTTCTCAGGATCGTAGACCGGGCGGACCATCTCGAAAGTGTCGGCGGTGTGGCAGTACATACTGCCGGCCAGGCGGCCGGTCGGCTTCATCAGGTGGTGGTTGATGCGGTGGCCATCGATGATGTCATCCCGGACGTGCATCAGCACAATGGTGCCGATGACCAGGCCATGGCCGCCGTGGCCCTCTCCCAAGTTGACGACCTGGTTGAGACGGCATTCCATGTTCACCGGCGACTCGGCCACCCGCGGCGGCTTCACAAGGTCGGACGGTATGGCGGTCAACCCGGCAATGTCGAACTCATCCACGTCCTCGGGGAACTCTGCGGCAGTGCGGTTCATCGCCTTGGCGATGTCGTCCACCACCATGTTGACCACGAACTCGCCGGTCTCCTCCACGTTGCGCAACGTGTCCTTGCTCTTGTGGCCGACATGGCGCGACGACGAAAACACCACCGTGGGCGGGTCGTAGGCAAAAGCGTTGAAGAAGGAATAGGGCGACAGATTGTTGTCGCCGTCGGGCGACTGGGTGGAAACGAAGGCGATGGGGCGCGGCACCACCACCCCGGTAAGGACGCGATAGAAGTTCTCGAAGGTCTTCGGGTCGATTTTCAAGGCGTTACCTCAACTTGCAGTTTTTGGCTGCGGAAATTATAGAGGCAATGCACTGGCAGGGCCACGTCCTGACATCGGGACTGTATTTCCCAAGTAGAATGGAGAACCGATTGACGAAAGTTCCCTTATGAGGCAGTATTTCGAATATTCTCGTTGGGACCGTACAATGACATCAAAATTTTGCCAAAACTGCGGAGAATCCAACCAATCAGATGCGGCTTACTGTACTTCTTGTGGAACACGATTGCCAGCTTTGCCCCATTCACCGTTACCGCCGCCCCAATACCCTCCCTCTAGCCCGGGATTTTCATGCGTGTTCTGCCACACCACGGCCCCACCTGTAACAAGGCGGAAAATATCAACCACGGGATGGATTATTTTTGTTGTCCTGTTGCTGGTTGATTTCCTGCTGTCCCCTCTGGCTCTGCTAATCAAAGAGGAGTACCGAGTATGCAGCAGATGCGGGATGCGTCTAGGTGAAATCTAGTGTTGGCCTGCTGACCAAGGTTGCTTATTGGGGTTCGATAGTCCTTTGGTTACTCTATGTGATTGTTGCTGCATCGTGGAGACCCAACGGTATTCCAGACCTCAACCCCATTCGACGGTTGACGGGCTATCAGTGTCCGCTGACTGGTCTCACTCGCAGCATTTACTTCGCTGGCCATGGGGAATGGAAAACAGCTTTCGAACTTAATCCCATGTTTCCGGCATACCTGCTGATCGTCTTCTATGGCGTCGTGGTTTTCCTTCTCCTTGTAACTGGCAGGGTTAGCCACGTTGACCCCAAGCCTGTTCTCTTGGCAATCGCAGTGACCATGACACTCACAGTGGTTATCCGCTTGGTGGCAGGCTTGCCGATGAAGGTCGAGTAGAGGGCAAAATATCTCTCGCCTTGCCTCTAAAGTTCACGCCGCGGCAGGACGAGTTCGGCAACCCCTGTCAATCGCAGTGAAGGCAACGGCTTGGTATGCCAGGTTCCGGCGTTGCTGACACCACTATTTCCGAGGGGTCGCTCTCTTGGGCGGCACGGGGCGTTGGATCCAGCCTCCCAACTCCGGTCGCAGTGGGTCTGGGCCGTACTGGTTGGGGCCAACGGTCCCACGCCTGGCAAGCATCCTCGTCAGACGTGGTCCGCCCGCGAGGGGCATAAACCCGAGGGCGGCCCATCTCCCTGATCTGTTCAGATCGTGCATCCGCCGCACTGTTACTGCCCATAGCGGCGGCGCCATTATGACCAGGTAGGCGACCCATACGGAAAGCAGCGCGGGCAGCCACGCCACGCTGGCGACAAAAATGACAAGCAGCAGCGCCACGAAAAACAGGAAAAAGTACCAGTACTCCGAGCGGCTGGCCCGGCCGTCGAGGTTGCCGTAGTTGCGGAAGGCCGACAGGACCGCCTGTATCGGGTTCATTGCCCAGCCTCCGGACGCCTGTGCAATTTGCTTGAATTGAAGACTCTCCAGAGGCCAGCGATCACACCGGCGTGCCGCATTCGGTGCAGAACCGTGCCTCTTGCTGCAGTTGCATCCCGCATTGCGTGCAGTACCGACCACTGGCGCTCCCTTGCGACGGCGAACCGTACATGGGCTCGCTGTTGAACGTAGATGTGCCGTAGTCTCCGGCAATCGTCGCGTCCGAATAGGGACGGTCCTGTCCTCCCAATCCCGATGCGACCACCGGCTGTTGCAGGGGATCAGGGCCGTACCGGTTCTGCCCCTCAGTTCCGGGCAATATCAGGAAAATGAGCAGCACAATTACCGACACGACGCTGACAATCATCCAGATGAGGAAAAGGAGACCGAGAATTCCCCATTCCACTTCTCCTGCTCCCCACGGATCAATAGCGCTAAGTCCGAGTAGCGCAATAAACATAATCGCCAGCACAATGAATCCCAGGATTGGTACCAAGTAAAGCAACATCCACCAAGCCGTTCGGTCAATGTCGTGCAGACGCCGCGCAGTCACCGATAAAGAGGGAAGAAGCAAGACCAGTACATATATACCTCCCAGGATGGGGATAAAGTTCAATACAATCTGAGAAATGAAGGAAAACAAAGTGAACCACCAGTATTCGGACCTGGGTGCCCGGCCACTGAAATTGATGTAGTTCCGAAATACAGAGGAAACTGCTTCAATGGGATTCACACTAAGTTCTCTCGATCAGGCACCTAACTTTGCCATTGACCCATATTTGTGGATAGCGATCAATGGGATGGCGCCCGCGCGCAGCGTTGTCAAGGCATTTACTCTGTATGATAGTATCACGACTGAAGATGATCACAGTCTCGAACGAAGGGGTACAGCTATGAAAATCGGAGTCAGCACGGTACTTAACAGCAACACCACGAACATAGCCGAGATCGCGCAGAAGGCTGAGGAGGTCGGCTTCGACTCATTCTGGTTGCCGGAGCATCCCATTATTCCGGTGGATACAACCTCCCGCTATGGCGGAACACCTGACGGCTCTATCCCGCCCCATATGGCCGACATGGGAGACCCATTCATCGGCCTGGCTATGGCCTCGGCTACCACCTCGCGGATCAAGCTGGGCACGTCGATATGCCTGGTCCCCGAACATAGTCCCTTGGTGCAGGCCAAGCAGATAGCAGCCCTCGACCATCACTCCGGCGGCCGGTTCATATTCGGCATCGGCGCGGGGTGGCTCAAGGAGGAGACGGAGATCATGGGCGGTGACTTCGACCACCGCTGGACGCAGACCCGCGAGGCCATCGAGGTGATGAAGGCCCTGTGGACACAGGACGAGGCCGAGCATCACGGTCGCTACTACGATTTCCCGGCGATCAAGGTGTTCCCCAAGCCGGCGCAGAAGCCGCACCCGCCGGTCCTCCTGGGTGGGAACGCCCGCAACGTATTCCGGCGCGTGGTGGCCTATGGCGACGGCTGGTTTCCTGTCCGAGTGTCCCCCGAAGAAGTTCAAGCTGCCCGGGCGACGCTGGATGAATTGGCCGAGTCGGCCGGGAGAGATCCCAAGAGCATCCAGATCTGCGTGTATGGTGTCGGCGACAGGGACACGATCAAACGGATGGAGGACGCCGGTGCCGATATGGCCGTCGCGGGCCTCGGCAGCGTCGCTGGCGATGATACTCTGCCCGCGCTGGAGAAACTGGGCGAAGCCGTGCTGGGGTAAGGCAATCTTTGGCGGTCCAACTGAAGGCTAAGAGGTAACCCATGCGCATTGATGTTCACACCCACATCTGGCCCGACCGCATTGCTCCGGCGGTGCTGGAAAACATGGTCGGCACCTTTGGCTACCCGGCGGTGGGGATCAACACCGTGGACGGCATCAAAGAGCACATGCGGGCGTCGGGTGTCGACAAGTCGGTCGTCCTCGGTGTCGTCGAGCGGCTCGACCATCTGCCCGGCGCAAACGACTGGCTCATCAGCATCCAGGACGACATGCTGGTGCCCTTCGGGGCGATGCACCCCGACCTTGAGGACAAGTCGAGTGAAGTCAGACGGATGCGCACCGCTGGCATCAAGGGCTTCAAGCTGCACCCCATGGTCAACAGCTACTACCCCGACGATCCGCGCATGTTCCCGTTCTACGAGGAGATGGGCGACGACATGGTGGTGGAGATCCACTCGGGCCGCTGGGCGCACACGCAGCCCGGCGACACCGTCTGGGCCGATCCGGCCAGGATAATGAACGTCGTGCGGCAGTTCCCCAAGCTGAAGCTGATCGCCCTGCACCTCGGCGGGTTCTATATGCTGGACGAGGCGGAGCGGGAGTTGATCGGGCGGGAGAACGTGCTGATCGACACCACTTGGCCCCCGGCGCTGAAGGAACTGGGCAGCGAGACGCTGGCCGGGATAGTCAGCCGCCACGGTGCGGAGAAGGTGTGCTTCGGCACCGACTTCCCCTTGGCCGACATGGCAGAGGACGCAAAGTTCATCGAGTCGCTGCCGCTGCCCGACGCGGCCAAGGAGCAGATGCTGGGCGGGAACGCGCGGGAGCTGATCGGGTTGTAGATTCAAGGCCTTCCTCTACGAATGACAAGCGACCGACTGGGGTGATCCGTCGGTCGCTGCGTTTCAGGGATGATTCGGTTGTTGGCTAGGCCGCTGGTCCAGGGATTGCCAGGTGGGCGGTCCAGATGAGGCGGCCCAGCGGTCAGGGCGCACGGCTGTGCGCCCCTACTTGTTGTTGGGTGTGTGGGGCATCTACCTTGGTTCAGCGGCCCTCCTTGATGAACTCGGCTACTCGCTCGCCGATGGTCATGGTGGTGACGTTGGTGTTGGCGCGGATGCAGTTGGGCATTATGGAGGCGTCGACGACGCGGATGTTCTCCATGCCGTGGATCCTGCCGTACTGGTCGACCACCGCCATGGGGTCGCTGGCCAGGCCCATCTTGCAGGTGCAGGAGATGTGCTGGCCGGTGGTGGCCTCGCGCAGCATGTATACGTCCAGCGCGTCGTCGGTGGCCAGTTCCTCGTCGGTGGGTTCGATGCGTTCTTGGACGATGTCGCTGAAGGACTCGTGCTCGCCGAGCCGGGAGCACAGGCGAACGGCGTGGCGCAGGCGGCGGCGGTCTTCCGGGTCATCCATGTAGTTGTATTCGAGGGAGGGCTGCTCGTCGGGGTCGGTGGAATTCAGCCGGAGCTGTCCGGAGCTGAGTTCCAGGTCCAGCACGCTGAGCATGCGGATGCCCAGCGCATCCATGCGCTCGCCGCCCCGGTCCACCCGCTCGCTGGCGTAGGACTGCATGAAGATCATCATGTCGTTGCGGAGGTCCGAGCCTTCCGCAGTCCAGCGCAGAGTCATCTGCACGCGCGGGGCGAAGCCGTCCAGCGGATAGTCGGGCTTGGTGCGGAAGGTGGTATAGATCATGGGATGGTCGCGCAGGTTCTGCCCCACGCCGGGCAGGTCGTGGACCACTGGTACGCCCATCTCGTTCAGGTGGGCCGCAGGGCCGACGCCCGAGAGCAACAGGATGTGAGGCGAACCGATGGCCCCGGACGACAGGACTATCTGCTCGCCCTCAGCCACGAACCGTTCGCCGCCGCTCTCCACCTCCACACCCACGGCTTTCTTGCCCTCGAAGACGACGCGGCGGGTGACGCAGTTGGGCCGGATGGTCAGGTTGAGGCGGTGGCGGGCCGGATCGAGGTATCCCAATGCCGTGCTCCAGCGGATGCCGTTGGGGTTATTGAAGGGCACCGGGCCGACGCCGCTGGCCTCCGGGTGATTGTGGTCCGGGGTATCGGCGAATCCCTCGTCGCGGCAGGCGGCGTAGAAGGCGGCTTGGTCGGGCAGCAGTTCCTCCCGCTTGAAGCGGCGGGCAATGATGGGCCCGTCGGAGTTGTGGAAGTCATCGCCGGGGAAGTCGGTGTCCGTCTCTATGCGCCGCAGGAAGGGAAGCAGCTTGACGTAGCTCCACTCGTCGTTGCCCATGGCTGCCCAGGAATCATAGTCCTGGGGCACGCCGCGGAGGAACACCTGGCCGTTGATGGCGCTGGAGCCGCCGGTCACCTTGCCTCGAGGCACCATCATAGGGGGCGCCGTCTCGGACGCCTTGCCCCAGAACTGCCAGTTGTGGTCGCTGGTCATAACGTCGGTGGCCGTGGCGTAGCCGAACTTGACCTCGTCGGGCAACTGCTCGAAATCGGGGTAGTCGCCGCCGGCCTCCAGCAGCAGCACCGACACCGATGGGTCTTCGCTGAGCCGCGAGGCCATGATGGAGCCAGCCGAACCGGCACCCACCACGATGTAGTCGTACTTCATTAGGTAGTCTCCTTTTGTGCGGAGTGGGTTTGCGGGCGATGATACGGCGGGGGTAGGGGGGCGTCAACCGGGGTTGTGGTCCGGAGACTTATGTCGTGTTAGTGCTGCTATCAGGTCTTCGCGAAAGCGGACCCAGGAGGGTACCTGTTCCAGCAGGCCGCCGACAGGTAGATCTTGCAACAATTGATGGCGGAGGCTTGGGATCGCTCTGATAAAGCGTTTCCTGTCCCTCCCACTGGTGCCACTGGCTGTTATCAGAGCCTCGGTCAGACGGGCCTTCGGATCAGGTTCATGTTCGACGAGACGCAATGAGGGCAGGTCAAGAGGTGTATTGCTTCGAGGACGGCCTGCAACATACCGTATAGAGGACTCATTAACCAGAAGCCAGGCTTCTGTCATCCTCACAGGAACTATTCCCACCCAATTCCTGGTGAAACCAGAATCGCGGACTGCCTCGTAAATTTCTGTGTGTCTTCTTTTGGGTCCCGCACTCTGGGTTTCCAGGTCAGAATCAGCATCGCGATGGAGGAATAGCAAATCACAATCACCGTAGAAGGAAAGTCCCTCCTGTATCTTGCCTATCAGTGGCCCACTTTTTGACCAATGACTTCCTTCTGGATCAGGCTGTCCGTAGTGTATGAGCAACCTACTGATATGCGGAATCAGCGCAGCATCGGAGGACCCTTCACATACCAGCAGGAACCTGACAGTCATTCTCGGGACCAGAATGCTGGCGGAAATGCGATCTGGGCGTTTTCCGGTGGCATAAGGTAAGACTGCAGAGAGACCATATCCACATAGTCTCTGCTACCATCATTGCAGCGCCAAGACCCGTTACACGGGCTGCATTTTAGGCTCCGCCTTATCTCGCCATTCTCCGATTTCCACACCTTGTCTCTTGCCAAAACCAAGTCATCCCTGTCTTGAAGCATGACGAAATACGGTGAGTGGGTGGCCACTACCACTTGGCGCAAGGGATTGTCCAGACCAATTGGCTCATCGACGTCTATGGCTATGTCCCGCAGCAAATTGTGCATTGCCTCCAGCTTCGCGGGATGAATGCCATTTTCGGGTTCTTCCATGCAGTACAGCCCGGTCGTGTCCGACACTTCAGCCAATACCACCAAGGCCAGAAACCGAAGTGTTCCGTCAGAAATTGAATTGGCCCTCAGATGCAAACCTGGTGCTTCTTCCAACACCAGTGACAACAACTGCCTTACAGGATCAGTATCGACATACAGACTTCTGACCGGAACGAGTTCTCTCAGCCGACGGGCAACGGTGTCATAGATTTCCTCTTGGGAAGTTGTACTTACAAAGTGTTGGAGCGTAGCGGGGATATGGGCTCCGTCAGAGGCGATTCCGAAAGCTTGGTTATAGCGGTCTGGGCGCCGCATGGCAGCGGGTTCCAAAGCCAGTATGCGCCAACTCTGCATTTCTTGCCGGGCTGCCAGGATAGTGGGTGTCGCTGATGTATTTTCCGTCCCAATAATTGTGCGGGTAGCACCACTTGCAGGTGCCGGCCTTCCGGGACCGCGGGAACCACCATCCTGATGAACGATAATTTCAGTTGGTTCGTTATCAGTCGACGTTGAGATGTACCCAGAACGACTACGTCGCTCATTATAGACGGCACTATCACGGAACTTCCCCTTGTTGTGCCGAAACTTGAGATGCTGCAAAGCCTCACCGGTGGTGATGGGTTTAAGTACCTCTTTTTCGAGTACCAAACCTCCCAAATATCCAGTAGTTGGCGAGGGTTGCTCATAGTGAAATGCGACTTCATAGCGCAAGAAGGAAGATGATGCTTTGGCCTGACGGCCAAAATCATCCGTAGCTTCGCTATTGACAATCATCTCTGCGGCAAATTCAAGCCGCTTGTCGCGTTCATCAGCACCCCTGAAGAATAAATCCGATATGTCTCCGGTGTCCTCCCCTGGATTCCGAACTTGCAGAGCCGCATCAGTAAATGTAGACGAAGTAAGAAGGGACAGAAATTGAATGGCATCAAATATGTTTGATTTGCCTACGCCGTTAGGGCCGGCGATGCAGGTGTATGGTCCAAAATCCAGGCTGAAGTCGACCAGATTCTTGAACCCATTTACCTCCAGTCTAGTCAGCATGATGGCCTCCTTGGCGGTTCGCACCCATAGTGGTTGTTAAATTCTAGCATAGGGTTACTCTCCCTCAGCCGTCACAGCGCCTAGCAACTGCCCACCGCCGTTTGACAACCCCACTGGCATCGCGGCTACAATTTCGGGTACGACATCCATTTGTGCGAGGGTAGCAATGATCAAGCACTTTGGCAGCCTCTATGCCGGGCATGTGGACCTGGGGGATTTGGGGCTTGAGGCGACGGCGGTAAATGACCGGCGCTTCGACAACGACCATCTCATTACCATCTTTGACCGCTGCGAGCAGATCGCCAAGCTGATGGACCGGCTGGGCTATCACAGCTTCTGGGCCGCCGAGCATCACTTCCAGCACGAGGGGAATGAGGTCATTCCCAACCTGCTGATGATGTATGTCCATCTGGCCAACATGACCAAGCAGCTCAAGTTCGGCTGCGGCTTCAACATCAACCCCATGTGGCACCCGCTGCGGCTGGCCGAGGACTACGCCACCGCCGACATCCTGACCGACGGGCGGGTCATCTTCGGCGTGGGCCGGGGCTACCACTCACGAGAGGTCGACACCTTCGGGGTGCCCAGCACCAACACCGACAACGACGCCAACCGGGAGATGTTCGAGGAGCAGGTGGAGATCATCATGAAGGCGTTCCACGAGGACTCCTTCTCGTACCAGGGCAAGCACTACCAGCTCCCGCCAGAGGTGCCGTACCGGGGCTACACGCTGAAGGAGCTGACGCTGGTGCCGCGCCCGAAGTACCAGCCGGTGGAGACTTGGCAGCCAATGGTGTCGAGCAGCCCGCGGGCCTTGGACTTCATGGCCAAGCACGACATCCAGGGCATCATCGGCGGCGGCGCGGTCACCGGCGGCGCGTCGGATGACGTGATCATGCGCTGGACCGAGGCGCTGGCCCGGCACGGCCGTGAGGTGGAACCGGGCGGGCGGCTGGTCATCGGCCTGCCGACGTTCATCGCCGACTCGGAGAAGGAGGCCATCGAGCAGGGCCGCAAGTACCTAGAAGAGGACATGAAGATGTTCGCGCCCCTGGGCTTCTTCCGGGCGTTGTCCGGCGAGCAGATCGAGGCGCTGGGCGATCCGCGCCGGGCCCGGGGCGCGGGCCTGCCGACTATGGAAGACGTAATCGAGCAGAACGCCTGGCTGGTAGGCACCGCCGACCAGGTCACCGAGAAAATCATGGCCATCCAGGACAGGTACCCCGGCCTGGAGTATATGCATGTGGGCTGCAACCGCATGGGCGCGCCGCTGGAGGTGATGCTGGAGCAGCTCCAGCGCTTCGGGGAGGACGTGATGCCCCACTTCAACGTAGAGGAGAAGCCGCTGGCGTAGGTGGGGCAAACCGCACAACTTCAGAGGGGCCGGTCCGGGCGAATGGGGACCGGCCCCTTCGCGTTATACTGGGGCGGAGAGTCTGGCCGCAGGGGATTGGGACAATGGCGATCACGAGGGTGAAGCTGGAGAACTTTACGGTCTTCGAGAGCCTGGACCTGGAGCCTTCGCCGGGGATCAACGTGCTGGTGGGGGCGAACGGGACGGGGAAGACACATTTAATGAAGGTGTGCTATGCGGCGTGTGGCACCGTTGTTTCTGGAATTGAACAAACTTACCTGATAGCCAAACTGCGGAGCATTTTGCTGCCTTCCGGCCGAAACCTGAGGAGACTTGTAAATGGCAGGGACGCTAATAGACAAACAGCCGTTGGAATAGTTCGAATGGGCGAGAGGGCTGTCGACTTCCACATCGATAGAGCCGCTGACGGGGGGATGGGAGGCAGCGCGTCGGGTTCAATTTTTGCTGCAAACTTTAATAGTGTCTACATACCCACCAAGGATATGCTTGCTAACGCGCCTGGATTCAGGTCGCTTTACGCTGCACGGGAAGTTCACTTCGAGGAAACTTACCAAGACATTTTGGATAGGGCTTATCTTCCGGCACTTAGGGAACCTGCCGAACATATATCCGCTGAGACACTTGAGCGGTTGGAGGCCGAGCTCGGCGGGAAGGTGACTATTCGCGGGGAGGAGTTTTTTCTTAGTGGGGAACAGGGGGAGATTGAGTTCACGCTGCTGGCGGAGGGGTTGCGGAAGCTGGGTCTGCTTTGGCTTTTGATTCGGAATGGGAGTCTCAAGCCGGGGTCGGTGCTTTTCTGGGATGAGCCGGAGACTAATCTGAACCCTAAGCTGTATGGGGTGGTGGTTGAGGTTTTGCTGGAGTTGCAGCGGCTGGGGGTGCAGGTGTTCCTGGCTACCCATGATTATGTGATTCTCAAGGAGCTTGACCTGCAGGCCAAGGATGGGGACAAGGTGGCCTTCCACTCGCTGTACCGGTCGGAGGAGACCGGGGAGATAGCCTGCCACTCGACCGACAGCTTCCTGCAGATCCACCCCAACGCCATCGCTGAGGCGTTCGACAGCATCTACGACCGGGAGATTAAGCGCAATCTGGCTGGCCTTGTATGACAACGGTTTTCACGGAGAGCGATCTGCAAATCAGCATTAGCAACGCGGTGGACGCCCGCAAATTTGATGATCACGACCATGAATTACAGAATTGTATGAAAGCGGTGGACTTCATCATTGAACTGCCGGAAAGTTACCTGTTCATAGAGTTCAAGGACCCACAACATCCTCAGGCCACTGTGGATGCGCAAAGAAAATTCATCGAGAGCTTTAAGTCGGGTAGCCTTGATGAGGAACTGAAGTATAAGTACCGGGATTCATTTCTTTACGAATGGGCATCCGGGCGGGCTGACAAACCAATTTATTATCTGGTTCTCATTGGGCTGGATACTTTAAAGTCAGCAGATCTGCAAAGGCGGACGGACAGCTTGAGGGAAAAACTGCCAGTCAATATACCGGACTCGTGGATTCGCCCGATCGTAAAGGATTGTGTCGTGTTCAATCTGGCCTCATGGAACGAGCGATTCGTCAATTTTCCAGTTGGCAGGGTTTCTTCGCAGGCGTAGGCGACTGTGTCGGCAGCCCCCTTTTCTGCCGGGCATCGTTGGGCTTTTGCCTGATGCCTGATCACGGCCAGATAGGCTCGGGCCAGCATCGCCAAGGTGATGTGCCGGTACCAGCCGTCCCACCGGCGCACCTCGTGCTGGCCCAGATCCACCTGCCTCTTGGCCTCCTCGAAACATTCCTCTATGGCCCATTTGGTCCCGGCCGCTCTTACCAGTTCCTCAGATCGTCGCGAATCAGGTCTGCGTCCCAGCGGTGGGTGGACAGCAGGCGCTGCACCACGTCGGGGGACGCAAGATAGACTTGGAACGGGAGGAGCCGTAAAGGCGGGGCTTTTCTTCACCGCTCGCGGCGGTTTTTGCTCGAAATGAAGGTAGGTCAGGGTCCCACCTGAGATCCAGAGCAAACACCAACGCGCGGATCTTGATTTTGCCCAGTTTGGTGAAAATCTGCCGCGAGCTAGTCCCGAATCCTGACCAGCTTCTGCATCGAGCGTAGCTCGCGGGGTGGGTCCATATGTCTGCCGTAGTCGGTCCAGGACACCTCCGCAACGTAGAGGTCTCCCTTGGAGTCCACGGCTATTCCGTGGGGGGAATAGAACCGACCCGACTGGTCGCCGTAGCTCTCGCGCCCGACCCTGGCCAGGACCTTGCCCTTGGTGTTCATCACCGTCACGCGGGGGCCGAGATCGGTGCCGATGTCGTTGGTGGCGATGCCGCAGAAGTACTCGCCGATATATATCAGTTCCTCGCCCGTCCGGTCGCCGATGCAGATGGCGGCGGCGCGGGAGAGGTTGCCCCACTGGGTCTCGTACCTCCCCTCGGAGCCGAAGACCTGGATGCGATGATTCTCGCGGTCAGCGACGTAGACCCAGCCGTCGCTGTCGACCTCGACGTTGTGGACGATGTTGAACTGGCCGTCCCCGGTGCCCGATTCGCCCCAAGAGAAGAGGAGCTTGCCGTCGGGTGAGTACTTGTGCACCCTGGCGTTGGAATAGCCGTCGGCCACGTAGAACTCTCCGGTGCGCCTGTCGAAGGCCACGTGGGCGGGAACGCTGAACGGCTCGCCGCTCATCCTGGGGCTCGGCTTGTGGGGTGTGCCAAGGGTCATCAGCAGTTTGCCGTCGGGCGTGAACTGCCGGACCGTGCTGTCGCCGTTGTCCACACAAAAGACGGTGTCGTCCGGCGCGATGGTGACGCCGTGGGGGTTGGCGAACACCCCGTCGCCCCAGGTGCGCAACAGGTTCCCATCGGTGTCGAACACGATCATCGGTATGGTACCGCGGTTGAAGACGTAGACTTGGTCCTTCGAGTTGACCGCGACAGCCGTTCCTTCCCTGTAGACACACCCTTCAGGAAGCTGGCCCCAGTTCTCGCCCGATACCCGGTAGTGGAAGCCGTTTTCGCCGATCACAACCGGCCCGGCCTCTTGGCCTTCGCTTCCGTGTCCCTCGGCACGCAGGCCGTACTCCCAGTCCTGTTCCTTGTCGACCATATTCCTGACCTCCTCTGAAATTGCGCTGGCTGGCGCGGTGGGCTCTAACGGTCCAGTTCCTCGAAAATTCCTGGCAGTTCTTCCTGTCTTTCGCTAGAAGAGAATGCACGGTCAAAAAGCCTCTTGAAAGCACCCCAATTGGGAGATGCCCGCATCAATGTTGTAACCGCCACGATATGTTTTTCCAAGTGTGGGTGACCAATACTTTCTGAAAGAAATTGATGATGACGGTACCGTCGTCGTCCGTCGTCTGTGACAATTGGATTCCGCTGCCTCAATTCATCGAGCACTCCCTCTGGGAGCTTTTTGTAGACTAAGTCTGCTGTTAGCTTACCAACGTGCCTAGGTCTCTTGACAGAAACTGGAGAATACTGCCAATTCCGCAGGCGGAACAGTTCTTTGTAAAACTCGTCAGGAAATCTTTTAGCCCAAGGAAGTAGTTCCTTAGATATGTAGGCTTCGAGAATTCGATGCAACTCGTCGCGATCGCGGATGTATTGAAATCCGGTGGCCTCGTCGACTAGTGCTGTTATGCCAACTCTGGCCAAGGCTCGCATGAGTACATCAGCATTCTCTGCGATTCGTATCTGTTGTCTTTGTAGAACCCCGGCGTCCCGCGCCGCAAGCCACACTTCACATATCTCCGGCAACAACGTGGCATCAACTCCCTTGCGTTGACCGCCTCTAGCTCGATAGACAATTGGTTCACTCAGGGCCAACCGAAGGCTATTTGACACGAAAGGCTCTAAGGTAGTGCCTGAAAGAAATATGGGCATTGGGTGTCCACCGTCTGGTGCAGCAAGTCTTCTCGTTTTGCCGCCGTGGCCGCGTCCGAGTTGCTTGGCAACGCTGGATTGGGTTATGACTCGGGTGCGATCAGGGAGAACTGCGCAGGGTAATTCGATATCACGGATTTGAAGTTTTCCAGTGTACTCTGCGAGAGGAATGTCGTCATTTGGTGCGGCATTCTTCCATCTTTCTTTTGCTGCGTTGCTGGATATAGCCCTTCGCTGTTCGGGGCTCAATGAAGATGCCCGTGCTTTTCCCGCTCTGGATGCCCGCTCCATTGTTTCAGGAATCACCATAAGAAATCACCTCATACCCGGCAACTTTATGCAAGTATAAGTGCAAGCAGAGGGACCGTCAATGCTTACTAAAAATAGGCCCTATTTTGGCATATTTCTTTACAACCATCCTGTTGGTGAAGCTGCATAGGCCAATATATCAGGCTGTCCGCTGGGAGCCTGCCGGATCCGACATCGACTGGCTGCGCTCCCCGCAGGTGGTAGGCCATCGGGGACGGACAGGTGGCGGTGCTCCCGCGCTGACCATATAATCGTCAATGGTCAAGGCGGAGGTACCAGGCCTCAGGATGTGGTTGTACCATCCGGACGTTATTACCAGAGGGGCGCCACGAGCGTGGAAAAGCAGGCAGGAGGGCAGGCGGATGGCAGACCTGAATATCGCGACCCTTTCCGGCGAGTACGCCGTTATCAGCGAGGCGGAGGTTGAGGACTTCAGGGGCAGCCTGCACGGGGAGTCGCTGCTCCCCGGCGATGACGGCTACGACGGTGCGCGGCAGATCTGGAACGCCATGGTCGACAAGCGGCCCGCCCTGATCGCCCGCTGCAGCGGAACGGCCGACGTGATCAACTCGGTCAACTTCGCCAAGGAGAACGGCCTGCTGATTTCGGTCCGAGGCGGCGGCCATAACTTCCCGGGCAACAGCGTTTGCAACGACGGGCTGATGATCGACCTCTCCCGGATGACCGGCGTCCGCGTCGACCCGGCGGCCAGGACAGTCCGGGCGCAGGGCGGTACAAAGTGGGGAGCTTTCGACCACGAGACCCAGGCCTTCGGCCTCGCCGCGCCCGGAGGGACCGACGTGGACACCGGCATCGCCGGCCTCACGCTGGGCGGGGGCATTGGATGGCTGTCCGGCAGCTATGGCCTGAGCTGCGATAACCTGGTTTCCGCCGATGTGGTCACCGCCGACGGCCGGTCGTTCACCGCCAGCGGCGACGAGAACCCCGACCTGCTCTGGGGCCTCCGGGGTGGAGGCGGCAACTTCGGCGTCGTAACCTCCCTCGAGTACCGGCTGCACCCCGTCGGCCCCAAGGTGCTGGCGGGCTTCCTGGTCTATCCGTTCGGCAAGGTCAAGGAGTTTTTCGCCTTGGTCAACGAGTTGACCGACACTATGCCCGATGAGCTGAACCTCATCACCTTTCTGACGAACCTTCCCGATGGCGGCGGAAAGGCATGCACCATTCTGCTTTGCTACAGTGGCCCCATAGAGGAGGGGGAACGGGTCATCCGGCCGCTCCGGGAGTTCGGCCCGCCACTTTCCGACAGCGTGCGGCCGATGCCCTACACCGAGGCGCAGAAGCTGGCGGTTGCCCCACCGGGACGGCAGAACTACCTGAAGTCCCACTTCATAAAGCAGGTCAGCGACGACGTGGTGGACATTGCGCTCGACAATTTCGAGCGGATAACCTCGCCACTCTCGTCCATCCTGTTCCAGTATCTCGGTAACGCCTCCCAGCGTGTGCCCGCCAGCGAGACCGCCTTTGGTCACCGGGGCGCCCTGTGCGAATGGGCCACCAATGCGGTCTTCCTGGACCCGGGGGAGTCGGAGGTACACGTCCGGTGGGTCCGGGAATACGCCTCGGAAATGCTGCCCTTCTCGTCGGGGGCCTACATCAACCAGGTCGGCACCGAGGCGGAGGAGGGGGAGGAGGCGATACAGGCGGCCTTCGGGGACAACTTCCAGAGGCTGGCGGCCCTGAAGCAGAAGTACGACCCGACGAACCTGTTCAGCCACAACCAGAACATCCGGCCCCGTATCTAACCCCGGAGGATCGGGCGCTGGCGTGACGCGGACGGACAAGGGGCGAGGTGCCCGCTCGTCGCCAGGAATAGAGAGGGCAGTCGCGTCCGAAAGACCGGCAGCCTTGCAACTGCCGTTCCAGCCAAGCCGGGTTCACCAGACTAGACCAGCCTTTACATGAATCATCTGCGCAGAGGTATAGCTATGCCGGAAAATACGAGCAGCATCGTACAGGAAGCCATCGACGTCGCCATCGGAGAACGCGGGGAAATCGGGGTCCAGGTCGCAGCATACTTGGACAGCGAATTGGTGATCGACCAGTGGGGCGGCCTGGCCGATGAGACCACCGGTCGGGAGGTCGATGGGGACACCCTCTTCCCGGTGTTTTCCAATATAAAGGCAGTGACGGCGACGGCGCTGCACATTCAGGCGGAACGGGGGCTGGTGGACTACTACCAGCCGGTGGCCAAATACTGGCCCGAATTTGGAAAGTACGGCAAGGACAAGGGCACGGTGTTCGATGCGTTGACCCACCGTATCGGGGTTCCCCTGATGCCCGTGGGGGTTACCCCGGAGTTGATGTGCGACTGGGACTGGATGGTGGGGCAGATTGCGGAGATGCATCCCCTGTTTGAGCCGGGGACCCGAAGCGGCTACATGGCCTACACCTTTGGCTGGGTAGTGGGTGAGGTCGTGCGCCGCACTGATCCAATGCACCGTCCCTTTGGTCAGTTCATCCAGGAAGAAATCTGCCAACCCTTGGGACTCACCGACCTGTGGGCCGGAATTCCAGCAGAGGTCGAACCCCGGGTGGCCAAACTCACCAATCTACCGGATATTCCTCCCGGCGCTCCGGGAATGCCACCGGACTCGCTGCGGTTCCGGGCCTCTCCGCCAGTGGTGGGGACCAACCAGGAGGTGTTTGGCCGCTCTGACGTGCGCCAGGCCTGTATCCCCGGAGCCCAGGGGATCATGAATGCGCGGAGCCAAGCCCGGTTCTACGCCATGCTGGCCAATGGCGGTGAGCTGGACGGCCTGCGCCTTCTTTCTGAGGACCGGGTGCGGACCTTCCATATACCCCGTCCCCCCAGCGATTACGATCCGGTGCATGGCCGGCCCCATCATGGGACCATCGGAGGCTTCCACTTCGCGGGTAGTCCCGGCATGGGCGCCATGGGCAGCAACCCCCTGGCTTTCGGCCATAACGGGGCCGGCGGCTGCCTGGGTTGGGCTGATCCTCGGCATGGTCTGGCGGTTGCCATCCAGCATAACCGCATGGTCCCCCACGGCCCTCCCGAAGAGAGCCCGCTGACACCCATCGGTGGAGCAGTGCGAGAGGCTCTGGGGATACCCGAGTAGCTTCCCCGATAACCTCTCTGGGGCGGTCCAAAGGCCCGGCAAGGCCAGCCGGGCCTTTGGACCGCCCACTTTGATAAGGCACAGCGACTACCCGCCCAGTTGGTACACTCCAGCGCCGCCTTTTACCTCCAGTCGTGGCGAGGTCTCCAGCCCAGCATTCGCTGCGCCTTTTCCGTGCTGATCACGCTGGCGGTGCCGGTCAGACCTTCCCGTATCTCCACCCGGTCGCCAAAGTTGTTTTTGACAATGTCAACTGTAGGCTCTGTGAAGCGACTGGAAGGCTGGGCGATCATGAATGCTTCGTACTCTTCTATCTCTGCATCCAGCGCCAATACGTGGGCCTCGGCCACGTCCCTGGCATCGGCGTAGGCCCACATCACCAGTGTCAGGGGATTCTCGGGTGTCGGGGCCGGCCAAGGGAACTCCGCTTGGACTTCCGGAAGGGCCACATTGGTAAACCGCAGGCTGACGACGGTGGTGCTTGAATTGCGGGCGATCATTCTGCCGATATCCTCTCCGACCTGCTTGGTCAGGCCGTAGGGTTCGAAGGGCATCATGGGGTGTTCTTCGTCCAATGGCAGGTACAGCGGCACGAATGCGTTGCCGTCGTGGGCCCATCCCATGCCGAAGGCGCTGGACGAGAACACCACGCGCCGCAGCCCCAACTCCGTCGCCGACATCATTACATTGAAGTCGCAGGCCACGTTATTTTCGAAAATGACCCTTGGCTCCGCCCGCGACGGCCCGGGGATGGCCCCCATGTGAACGACGGCTTCCGCGCCCCTGAGAATATCCTCCACCGCCTTTGCGTCCCCAAGATTGCAACGCACAAACTCCACTGGCAGGTCATCGGCAGCCAGTTGGTCTGTCGCCAGGACTTCTCTGTCCTGATCCACCAGCAACTGCACCACCCTGCGTCCCAGCCTTCCCGCTGCTCCGGTTACTACTATCATTTTTCCTCCGGGTGATTCCGTTGGTTGATTATATGAGTGGCTCGCCTCATACGGGCCACCGGAATCTCAGGGAGAGTCAAGTCCGTGGATGCCACGGTAGTCGACTGTTGGAGGGGACTGCCATCCTTCCAGGAGTCCTGGACGAGGCTGATAAATCTCGACGCCCAGGGGGTGGCAGGTGTCGATGGGGTCGCTGGCGTCTTCTCCCCAAACTTGGACCGACAAGTCTCCGTGGGGACAAGTGGAAATGGCGCAAAGCAGGTCTATCTCGGCGAAGAATTCGAAGTAGTCCCCTTGCCTCGCCGGTGATGGTTTCACGAAGTAGCGGTCATCCCGGGTAAGTCCGGTCACTTGGAATATGTTGAGCACGTCGTGGACGTCGCTCTCGTCGAGATGGTACGGAGTGATTGCGCGCACCAAGTTTGAGTGGCAGCAGTAGTCGAAGTCCTCACCGTTCAGCAGCTTGTGAACGTATGGATCGCAGCGGGTGCCGAGCAGGTCGTGGCATCCTGCCCCGTCCTCGTCCAAGGGATAGTCCACCGTGTCGCCGGTGATGGTAAGCATGGGTCGCAGGTACGGGAGACATGACCACAGCCGGTCGAATGTGGAGACGTGGGCGCGGTGCAACTGCTTGGTACGGGCCGCCCAGAACCGTTCCCGGGGATTGTTCAGGTTCCATGCGTTGAAGTCGGCCACCTGCGCCCCTTCCACCACGACGATGCGGCATAGCTGGCCTGCCAGGACCGGCCAGGCCCTGCCGGAGCGTATCGGCACCACGAACTGTTCAACCAGGCTCCGGGCCTCGGTATCCTGACCCAAGCGTCCGTAAAATTCCCGGTCAACGTCAATGGGGCTGCCGGGTTTGGGTTGGTAAATTACTCTAGGAGCTGGCATAGGACCCCCGTTGGGAATGGACTTGATGAATTTCGACGATAATGGCCGCCCGCGAGCGGACAGGTCTTCCACTCACACGGTAAGCGGCATCAGATTACCACGAAATTGGCAAGTCACCGGCGAAGTAGGTGAGCCTTACCATACCCCGCAAAACCCCGTAGATTAGCCGCAAGCCACTGACCTGTCCTTGGAGTCTTAAGAGGACCGCATGCTCGGGGCTGGGGTGAAGGTGAAACCTCAAGCATCAATAACCTGCTGGTCCCAATAATGGCTCCCTAACCCCCCAGAGGGAGGCGGAAACTATTAGAGGACGCTGCCCGTGGTCCCAGCGGCCCTTGTATGAACAAAGCTGGTCTGATATAAGGGTCAGTTCTATGGCGTCCACTCTCTCCACCCTCCTGAACTGGCGTCCCAGCACACCTTTTTACTATGGCTATCTGGTCCTTGGACTGTCTGGGATGGGAACATTCGTAGCCACGGCGATCGCAGGCGTGGTGTTGGGGGGAGTGCAGCCCTACATCCTCGAGGACACCAACTGGTCCCGCACCAGCATCGGGCTGACTGCCAGCTGCGGGGTCTGGGCGTCAGGCTTTTTCGCCCCCTTCGCCGGACGGATGGCCGACCGCTACGGGCCAAGGTGGCTGATGCCTGTCGGCCTTGTTGTCCTGGGGCTGTCCATGTTTGCCATTGGCGGGGTGCATACCGCTTGGCAGTTTTTCTTGGCGGCGGTTATCGGGCGGGCTGTCAGCCAGCCATTCCTCATCGGAGTGGTCCCCCGGACAATGGCTGTCAACTTCTTCAACCGGCGACGAAATATCGCCTTGGCGTTGACCGGCATCTACCGTCCCATCAGCGGTGCATTGATAATCCAGACCTTTACGGTCATTGCCTTATTGGCGGACTGGCGGACGGCCTTTCGCTATCTGGGCTTCTTCAGCTTGGCCCTCGCCATACCGGTAATCGTCATTATGCGGCGGCGCCCCGAGGACATCGGCCTGCTGCCCGACGGCGCTCCGCGGAGCCCGTCCGCCGCCGGGTCATCTCCTGCCGCCGCAACAGGCCAAGCCGGTACTCGCGGGGCGGCGGAGGCCAGCTGGACCGCGAAAGAGGCGCTGCGGACACAGGCCTTCTGGCTGATGGCAGTCGTCACTTTTCTTAAAGTTGCCGCCACTTCCGGCTTGGGATTCAACCTTGTGCCCCACCTTCGCGAGTTCGCCGGACTTACAACCCCGCAGGCTGCGGGCGTGCTGAGCATCAGCACTTTCTTGGCGCTCAGCAGCTTGGTCTGGGGGCAGGTGGCGGGGCGGGTGACACCCAGGTGGTGCATCGTGGCGGGTTTGACCCTGTCTGCAACTGCGGCGCTGGCCCTGCTCCGGGTGGACTCACTCGTGGGGGCCTATGTCTTCGGTGTGCTGTGGGGCTTGTTCCACAGTGGGCTGGAGGTACTGATGTACATAATGCTGGCCGAATTCTTCGGCCGTAACTCCTACGGAGCCATCGCGGGAACGCTGCGTCCCTTCGAAGCCGGCGGCCTGGGTGTGGGTCAGCTTGTGGGGCCACTCATCTACGACCTGACCGGCAGCTACACCCTGCTGATCCTGCTCTCGTCTGTCCTGCTGATCTCGTCGGCGGCCCTGATGTTGCTGACCCGGCGCCCGGTGAGGCTGGAGCAGGCAACCGCGTAAGCCGCTCCGTAGTCCCCGGTTTAGAGATGGCTTCAGCCTCCGCGCTGGATGGAGTTCCTGAAACGGTCCCGGATTTCGGTGGGTGAGTGGGCAACCCTCGGGATCCCCTCAACCGGAGCGATTCCGACCTTGACCAGAACCAGGAATGGTCCCTCTTCCAGGTCGCACTGCGACAGGGCGAGGTCCAACTCCCCGGTCTCGTCCACCCAGGCCACGCAGGCGTAGCCGCAACTCGCGGCTACATCTCCGAGGTCCACCTGCGAGCTGATGGACGGCTGGGCTCCCGTAGACTCATAGGCCTCGTTATCCAGAACGATGTGGACCAGATTGCCGGGGCGTTCAGACGCGATGAGAGGCAGCGCGCCCAAGCTCATCAAGGTGCTCCCATCGCCCTCAAGTACAAACACCCGCCGCTGGGGATCAAGGAGGGCCAGTCCCAGCCCAAAGGACGAAAGCAGACCCATTGAGCCGATCATGTAGAAATTGCCGGGACGGTCCCAAGTGGTAAATACCTCTCGCGAAATCATCCCCGTCGTACTCAAGACCAGATCGTCAGCCGCCACATATTCCAGGATTGTCTCAATGGCTTCGTATCGGGCGATCACTCAAGCACCCCTGACCGGACCAGCAAAGCCCCAGGCACCGATTGCTGCTGGATAGCGCCGAGCAGCAGGTCCAGGGCGGACTCCAACTCGCTCGGGTCCAGGACCTCATACGGTATCTGCAGCAGATCGAAAAATTCCGGGGTCTTCTCGCCCATGATCCAATGCTCGGGAGCGTCATTGGGCGGCCCACCGTATCCGCGCCAGCCCACCACCAGCAACGCAGGAATCTTGTATATGAGATTGAAAGAGGTCAATGGATTAACTATGTTTCCGATGCCGGAGTTCTGCATCATTACGCCGCCCAATCCGCCATGGAAGTAGGCGGCACTGACCACGCCGAGAGCCACATCCTCCCGCACCGCCGGTACATAGCGGATGTCAGGGTCGGCTACCATGGCGTTATAAGTGCGCTGGAAGGTGGAGTCAGGCACCCCGGAAAAGAAGGTCAGCCCCCGGGCCTTCAAGGCGTCCCAGAAGGACTGGGGATCAATGGCTGGTAGGTTATCGGACATGCGCCTCAGTCACTATGGTTCGTATTCCTCCCTTTGCCAAGAGGCGTAGTGTCTCCGAACGCTCCTTGTCCTTCCTCGATATACGGTTCGATCCGGTCCAAGCCGACGCAGGTTGAGGGCTGGGCTTACCTCATAATCCGCCTGAAAAACGCCAGCGCGTTGCCGCCGGCGATCTTCTTGACGTCCTCGTCGGAGTAGCCGCGTGCTATGAGGCCGCGGATGATGTTCTTGCCGTCTGCCGGCGACTCCAGACCATTCAGGTAGGGCGCCGGAGTGGGGCCGGTGCGGCCCATCACCACTTGGCCCACGCCCACCATGTCGCCGATGCTGGTGTCGGTGCCGATGGCTACGTGGTCCACGCCAACCAGTTGGACCATGTAATCGTAATGGTCCAACACGCATTCGATGCTTTGCTCCGGGTCGTTGCTGAGCCGGTTGGGTACGGCGGTGATGCCGATGACGCCGCCCTTTCTGGCGCAGGCCAGCAACTCCTCGTCTTTCCTCAACCTGCGGGCCTGGAGACTATCGCTGGCCCGGGTGTAGGAGCCGTCGTGGCTGAAGGTCACCGGGGTATTGGACGCCTCGATGGCGTCCATGGCGGTGCGGAACGAAGCGTGGGACACGTCGACGACCATCCCCAGGTTGTTCATACGCTGAACGACCTCCACCCCGAACTCGCTGAGGCCCCCGTCGTTGCGCTCAAAGATGCCGTCGCCGATGTAGGCCTTGCGGCTGTAGGTCAGGCCCGCCAGTCGTATCCCGGCGTTATAGAGCACGTCCACCCGGTTCAGCTCATTGCCGATGGCCAGATGCTCCACCGTGGGCAGGAAGCCCACCTTGTCCTGCTGCTTCGCCGACTCTATCTCGGCGGCGTTGCTGACTCGCAGCACGTCGTCATGCCGGGAGATGTCCGAAATCATCATGCTGATCTCGTCCAACAAGTCGGAAAACCGGATGAAGGACATCTCGCTGGTGTGCAGCATCCCGCGAAATACGTTGGCTGTTCCCACAGCGGTAAAGCCGCCCTGCCGGACCGCGTCATACCCCCAGACGTAGTTGTCGCTGCGCAGGTACTCGAAGTATTGGTTGAAGTCTTCGGGCAGTACCATCGGATGCTGGTGGAGGTCGATCATTATCGACTCTTCCATCAACCGCTGAAACCTGCTTTCCTGCCGCGCGTCCAGCGGTACGGTCATGGAGGGGACACGGCCCACTTGACTGACGAGGTTGAATCGGCCAGGCGTCATAACGCCAACTCCCTCTGATGCGACCGCGAATGTCGCTTCCGCGATGTCAAGGGTACCCGGGCCGCTACCCCTGGTCTTCCAGCGCGCCCTCCAGGTAAGAGCGGAAGGCGTCAGGGTCGTTGATGAGGGCCTGAAGCTCCATGGATGGCAGGCGGTGTGGATCGGTGTGTTCGGTAATATATCTTGTGCTGTTGGGCGGGCCGCCGTCGGCCTCGTCGGGTTCCGACGAACCGGCCAGTTCAGCATAGCGTATGGGTTTGCCGTCGGCCTCGTATTCGGACCCCACTATCCACAGTCGGCCAAACCGGTACCTTTTCTTGACCTCGGTCTCGGCGGCGCTGCTCCAACTGGTGCCGGTAAACGCAAAGTCCTGCGGGACAAAGCTGAGGTTTTCTTCGATTACCCGGTTGCAACGGTCCAGCTCCTCCCGCAACACTACTCCTTCGGGGTCCTCCGCGGCCAGGTTGGACAGGTTGGGGTGGCTGACGGTATGGGCGCCCATATGCCAGCCGAGGTCGCGAAGTTCGCGTATTTCGGACCAAGGCATGTGCTCGGGAACCTGGGCCAACGCCAGCGGGCGGGGATAGTCCGGGTCGTAGGGTGAGGTGTAGATGAACAGGTTCCCCTTGAACCCGTACCGCTCCAGCGTGTGGAATACCTCCCGGCGCATCGAGACAACCGAATGGTCGAAGTCGATCATAATGGGCCGATCTGGCAGAGATGACGTTCCCTGCCGCCAAGCTGCCAGTTGGTCGTAGTTTATCGACTGGAACCCCATTTCCGCCGCAGTCCTCATCATAAAGTCGAACCGCTCCTCCGTCAGGGGATTGCGGAGGGCGCCGGCGGCTGTGGGGCGGATTCCGTGGCACATCGTAATTGGTATTCTCATAACACGCTCCAGAATATCACAGGGGCTGCGAGGGCGTAATGCGGCAGCGGAAGCGTTCTGTCAGTCAGAACGCCGCACGCCCTCTCAGATAGTCGGTCCTTTCCTGCCAACGAGATTGAACTGCCCCAATCACTGCTCCAGTTGATATTGTCGAAGGATAGTAGCCAAGCGTAACCCAGCATCGTGAGAGGTTGTCAATAGAAGGGATCGGAGCGGTCCAATGCAGACCATTCCTTGACCTCCATCAAACTGGGCCAAAAGCGCCACTCCGTTGGAGATATCTTGCCGTAGTCGTTTGACAGCGAACGATTCCTCATCTCCAACACTCCTGTGCTAAGATGAGCCAGTCAGGAGAATAGAGGGGAGCTTGTCGTGGATGTGAAAGAGGCGGCAAAGTTGGCCAAGGAGTACGTAGCCGAACTTTTCAAAGAGGAGGGGATCAGCAACGTCGGCTTGGAAGAGATAGAACTTGGGGCTGATTGTCGCTTCTGGGTAGTAACCGTCGGATTCTCCCGGCCATGGGATCATGGAGGATTAGCGACCATCACCCTCGGAAATAGAGGTTTGAGGCGCTCCTACAAAGTCCTTCGCATCGACAACCAGAACGGCAACGTTGAGTCAGTCAAGGATCGCATCCTGCGGGAAGCAGAGTAAGGCAAAGCCGTTGGGAGGATACTTTCTCGACACCAACTTGTTCGTTCTGTTGGTTGTGGGCAGTGAAAGTCGGGATTTGATCTCCAAACACCGACGATTGGAACACTACTCGGCCGAAGATTACGACATTCTGTTCGAGCTTCTTGAAGACGCCGACCAATTGTTCGTAACCCCCAATACCCTCACTGAGACATCTAATCTAGTCAGCCAGCATGGAGAGCCTGAGCGGTCCCTTCTGATGAGGAGGTTGCAATACCTCATCCACGGAAGCGAGGAAATCGTAGTTGCCAGCATTGATGCCTCAACCAACGCCAAGTTTGCAGAGCTGGGACTGACCGATGCTGCCCTGCTTGAAACCGCCACTGCGGACACTCCGTTGCTGACAGTGGATTTCAACTTGTATCTAGCAGCCCTTGAGTCAGGCGAGGAAAGGGCGATCAACTTCACCCATTACCGTAATCTGTAGCCTCCTGTTTGTTGTGCTCCAGCGCCCTCGCCGAGCAGCGAGAATCGCAGATGGCTGATGATAAACGCGAGATCGTGCGTAGTCCGGTAGCAGTTGACCGCATCATTTCTTAAGCCCCGGCGACCGGCGGCGTGTTGTTGGAATAGCAGGAGCCGTCGACGAAGTTCTATTCCCGGAACTTGGGCATCACTTCCTTGGCGAAGAGCTCCATTGAGCGCAGTACCCTCGAGTGCTCCATGCTGCCGAAGGACATACTGGCGCCAAAGTACCCGATGTTGTGTTCGTCCCGCAGCTTGGTGATCCGCTTCACGCACTGCTCCGGCGTGCCGAAATAAGCATTCTCCAGTTCTGATTCATAGCTGGCCGGTTCGACGGTGCGGATACGCCGCCAGTGGTCCAGGTCGACATTGATCTCATCGCCGCGAGTCAGGGTGCGCCGGTAGCCGCCCAAGTCGCGGACCCAGGTCATGGACTCCCGGGGGTATTGTTGGGCTGACTGTTCGTCTTCGTCCAAGTACACAAACCGGAAGTAGGGCATTTCTTGTACAGGCAGGTCCTTTCCGGCGGCGGCGCAGCGTTCCGCATAAAGGGAAAACAGGCCCAGGTTGTCGGCCTCCGGGGTGGAAAAGCTGGTCAGGATGGGCAGGTCTCGCGATACGGCTACGTCCACGCTGGCGGGGGTGCGGGATACCGCCAAGTACACCGGGGGATGTGGCTGCTGCACCGGCCAAGGAGCTATGGTGAGGTCTTTCACCTGATAAAACTCGCCTTGGAAACTGAAATCGGACTGGGTCCAAAGCCCCGTGATGACGTCCAGCGCCTCTTGGGTACGCGCGTCACGGGTGTCAAAATCGATATTGAAGTTCCCGTACTCGTAATCCGCCGAGCCGCGCCCAACCCCGAAGTCCAGCCTGCCATTGCTGAGCACGTCCAGCATGGCGCTCTCTTCAGCCATGAAAATGGGGTTGTGGAAAGGCAAGACGCTGACGCCAGCCCCGATCCGGATCTTCTTGGTGCGTGCGGCGATGTGGCTGAGCAGCGGCATCAGGGAGGGACAGATGCCGTATCGGCTGGAGTGATGCTCAGCAACCCAGATGGAATCGAAGCCCAACTCCTCGGCGTACTCGGCCTGTTCCAGCATTTCACCGAAGATCCGGCTCTGGGCGTTGGCTTCCGGCTCTGTCCAAGAACCCAGCAAAAACAGTGCAAACTTCATGATGGAAATGGGCCTCCTTCAAGCTGGCATGGAGGGAATTCTACAGGTCTTGGAGAAAATCTGCTCACTGATGCCCATCTTGCGACATATCTCCGCCATCGGGTTCCCTCCGCCGTCTAGGCGCAGGGCAGAAGGCAACCGGCTCCGGCCTGTATCGGGAGTTGTTCACGAGACGCTCCTCCCTATCCAGTCAGTTGAGATCATCCCACAAAACTCACGTTGCCGCCGGATCAATTTTCGGGGCGCAGATCAAGTTCTTCCGAGCTACGCCCGGACGGTCCCAGAGCAAGCCCACGAATACAACTGTGTGGCCTGCTGGCGCGACGTTCATCACCCTGAGGTTCTGCACCGTGATGGATGGTGTGAGCAGTGCAAGGAAGCTCTGACCAGCTGGGTTGAAGCCGATTCCCGCTTACTGCCGCCCCCTGTTCTTTCTCGCTTTTTTCTCCCACGCCATCGCCCGGTTGTTGGCTTCTGTGAGAATGCCCCGCACTCGTGCCACGATGCTCTCGGGTATATCGTAGTCCCCGGTGCCACCAACGCCCGGCAACCGTGTCAATTCCGTGATCATCCACCGCACCTCGTCAGTGTCGGCTGGACGGGCCTGAAAGCTGTCGGCGAGGTGTTGGAACTCGCGCCTTTGCCAATGCAGTTCCTCTTGAGCCTTTTTCAAGGCCTCCTTCGTCCGCACCAGCTCCTCCTGCGTCTCGTCCCGCGTGCTAGCCTGCCTCTGCCCGTACTGGTTCCCCCCACCCGCACTGGCCCCGCCCGCCTCGTGCCGCCATGCGCTGTTCCACAGCTTGGCGGCACTGGTCTCCGCAGTATTTAGGCCGTGCGGAGATACGCTTGTCCTCTATCTCCGCACGGCACTCCCAGCAGCGACCGGCCCTGTTTATCAGAATTCTTTGCACCATTGTCGTCTCTCAATTAAGCATTCCCTTACACCAGTATCGCACGGCGGACCACCGATGAGAGCGGATTGGGTAAAATTCCGTATAATTTTTCTTTCGACCGGAATGTGTTTGTGGAGCATTCATACCGTGAGGCATTTGTGAGATCCTTATCGGGATGCCTACGGTCGAACTACACACCAGAACCCCGCGATTCCACTATTTGTGGTAGCCGACAGATACGTCAGTTGAACCTAAAATCCAGCTCTCTCTATCTGTTAATGATTTCCCCGGACGTGTGTTTCCTTTTGGTCCTGGTGTATCCCCCGTCTTGTCCAGAATCCCAGCATCGATTCTGGACCGCATTTCGGAGGTCAGGCCACTCAAAATTCCTCACTCCGGGATGATGTAATATAAAAGTAGGAAAGGATTATTACGGAGGCCGCCAGGAGCTCTTGGGGGCGCTCAAATCCTTTACACACTGTGCGGGAAGTATCCCTCTCCCCAATCACCAAACAGGAGATGAGCAAAAGACGAATAAAAGCAATTCCGAAGCAACCGCCAAGACCATTGACCGGATACTGAAACTCCTCGCACTCTCAACGTCCCCCATGCCAACGAGTCCGCCAACGCCGCTGCAAAGGCCTAGGAACTCCTCGACATCCACAACCTGAGCATGGACCAGGTGGTCGGCGATGAGGGCGACAGCAGCGCCCGATACGGACTTAACATCACCCATTCCTACCACCACTACGGCCTCAAAGACTCCACGATGAATCTGCCAAGGCAGTGGCTAATGACCGTACTGAGCAGACAGTATTACTGCCAGTCCTTCGTAGGCTCTTTGCTCAACCGCCACACCGGCAAAACCGAGGCTGTCTTCACTGTCTGCGGTGAGCCCACCAACGTCCAAGCCACGATTGCCCTGTTCGACTGGCTGAAGACTCAACTCGAAGCCGAAGCGGACATCCAGTGGCCCATCTACAGAGAACGCGTGCTGGAGCGACGATGCTACCCCAGCGGCCCGACCCAGGGTACCTACGCCAGAATTCTACGTCAGGCCGCCTACCCGAGCAGCCCCCGGTCCTTCCGCACCAACTTCGTGTACGGGGCCACCGTCGAGATACGCAGGATCATGCAGGAACGGCGCCGGGACAGTGAACTTGAGACCTCAGTTGCGACCTTGGCCGTCAGCCACAGAACTGGGATCCGCAAATACGTGGAGGACAACCTCAACCTCCGGAGCAAGCACGCCGACAGTAGCTCCCTCAACATGGACTCACTGGCGCAAGAGATGGGAGGGGAGACTGGTTCACGACTTATACCGGGCGGCGGAGCCCTGGAAGTTGGGGACAGCTCGGAAAGCACGCCCCCGTAAGTATTCCAACATCCGGGAATCAAACCAAGTAGACCGAGAGCGCGGCGGACCCAGCACCCTGAGCATCGGGGCCCGAGGGTGTAGCAATGACCACCCGCAACCTGGCTCCAATATACGGAGTCCGAGCTTCCCCTGTCCGGGGGGCCAAATACCCAGAGTCTCCACATCCGAAAGGTCCCAACGACCCCGGTGACGTCTCCGCCTCTCTTCCCGGCAACCGACAGGCTGGCACAGCGAAATCGACCCTCGACGATGGAAGGCAGACGCGCCAACTCGTCGTAGTCGGGTTCCGCCTGCGAAAAGGCCAAGGGAGAACGCGGTCGCTAGTTTGTGGGCAGGGTTTAAGAACCCTATGGCTTTTTCAGTGCCCAAGCAAGGTTTGTTTCGCCACGGTCGCCGAGGCTCTCTCCAATATCCCTCAAAGTGCTGGATCTCCTCGGTCAGCCGGTCAAGCACTTCTCCCGGATGCCCTGCCCAGAAGCCCATGGGTTCGTAAGGCCGTACGGGGAGACCTGGTGCCCGTCCGTGTTGGTATCCGCGTCTGTCGGCGTGATCACAGCCACGGCGTCGCTCACCTTGAGGCCGCTGACGCTCGCATCGTCAGATTTTTCCGCTGGCCCGGGCACCGTCAAATCAGAAAACGGGCCCCACCAACAGAGTGGGACCCGTTATGGTGCCGGGTGGTCTGGTGGTCGTTGTTCGACGGTTTCTATGGGGCGGTGTTAAAAATCCAAGGCCGAGCCTGTTTGATGGCGAGGATGTTGTCGCTGGTGATCTTGAACTCGATCTCGATCTCGATGGCGAACGGCTCATCGGCCGCGGGTTCATAGAGCCCCTCGAAGTGGTTGTGGATGGCCTCGATGTGGTCGGCGAGTTGCACCATTTGACCGTCGCTCATGAGCAGCTGCCCGCGTGGCACCTGGTTGGAGGTGAACAACACGACGTAGCGGCCGTCCGGGGCCAGCAGGAGTTCTTCGGGCACCGAGTGGGCTTCGGGATTGGTTACGAGGTCCTCGCCGATTTGGGTGTTGATGTAGTACCAGCCGTCAACGTCATACAACGGGTCGAAGCTGGCCGCGACGCCATTGGCCAGCTCGTCGGAGTAGTTGGGATGCACCAGCCTCCCATCGCTGCCGCAGCGTGGTCGATGCGATAGAATTCGCGTTCGGTGAAGGCCCGGAAGTTCCACATGCTGGCGTACACGCCTTTGATGGACTTGTCGATGCCGTCCTCCTCCGTTTCGTCGGGGTCCTGGGTCTTGGAGTCATACAGGCCCGCGCCGTTGAATCCGGGCAGATCCTCGTTGTTGGTGCTCGACCGGTAGCGCAGGGACTGCCCCTCTGGGAACGTCCCGTGCATGGCGGTCAGCGCGTCGATGATCCACTGGGGCATGTCGGCATCTTTGATGTCGCTGCGCAGGTCTTTGAGTTTCTTCTCCTGCACATCGAAGTCGGTTTGGAATTCGGTGTCGCCCAGCATGGTCTCGATGTCCTCGTAGAACCCGTTGGCCTTCATGAACTCGTCATAGAAGTAGAACGGGATGGCGAACCCGTCCGGCACCGTGCCTTCCACGAACCCCAGAGTCCCGAGCTCGGCCACGTTGGCGGCCTTGACTCCGACCGAGTCCCAATCGTCGAAACTGACGTCGCTCAACGCGGTGATGGTCTCCACCGACAGGTCCCGTTCCGGGGTCTGCGTGGTGGTGGGCCGCGAGGCTGCGTAGTGGTCGTCGACCTCCTCTGTGGTGGCGGCACGCATCTCCCAACCCGTTTCGGTCACCTCATAGCGCACGTAGCCGCCTACGAGGTCTGCAATCTCGGATTGTGTGGTTGCGTCGCGGATGTAGGCGTTTGGTATCTGGTTTTGGATGGCACGCCAATTCACATGCGATAGCGGTGTCTGCGGCACAGTGGTCACCACGCCCGCCACGCGAGGCAACTCGTTCGGCAGCGTCTCATAGATCACGATGTCACGGGGGTGGGGACGATCGTCGGGTTCCAATAACTGTAGCCGGCCATAGCCGACTTCTGGGTTCATCGCGACAAAGTCCGCATCGTCAAAGATGTCTGCGTCCAACAGGATGTCGATCCGCGACGCCTCATACAGCAACTGTTCGGGCTCGTACAGCTCCACCAGGTCCTCGGAGTTAAGGACGTAGAGATCGTCGTCGATGTGTGCCATGTTGGCAGCTATAAGCGCCTATAGCCGCTCTACCTCGCTGAATGACGGCAGTACTCCAATACCAAACTGTATGTAGTACGCACCGCGACTTCCGTCGGGTGCGACCAGCGACGGGTCGTAGGTGATCAGACCTACTACGTCTATTGCCTCGGCGGCCAGAGCATCAATGACGGCGAAGTGATATGCGTACTTGTTGGCGTTGAGTAAGTACAGGCCCGGACGATCAGTGTCCACGTCTGTCGCCAGGAATTTGACGCCCAGCGCTGTGGTGGTACCCGAGGTTTCATATGGCCTGGTGTGCGCCAAGGCTGAGAATGTTGCGAAATCCGTCACTGGCAACGTGCCGTCGGGGGCGTCAATGGCCATCGCGGAGTTCACCGGGCTCAGGTTTGGCATGCCTGCCAGCTCGGTGAGGTCGTCTACGCAGTCGCCGTCGACGTCGGCCGCATCAGCGACCAGGTATTTCTCGACCCGGTAGCGCTCTGCAGGCAGCGTCTCGGCATTCTCGGCCAGCGTGGTCGTGCCTGCCTCTCCGAGCACCACAGCGACCGGTATCTCCCACGTCTCGCCGTCCACATCGAAGCTCGCATACAGCACGAAGTAGTCGTCGGTCGTGGAGGACACCACGATGGGAACTGCGTCGACAGCCACCGCCACCGCCACGGGCACAGGTCTGTAGTCGCAGCCAGGGCCGGGAACAGTCACCGAGGCGCTGTTGTGCAACGCTCGGCCGTCGTTGGTGCATATTGCGCCGCTCACATTGCAGTCCCGCCCGCCGGTAACCGACACCGTCACGTCGGAACGGCCGTCGGGGTCAATCCTCAAGTTCCAGCTGCCACCTGTGCCTCGCTCCAGCTCGGCCAGTGTGCCGCCGGTCACCACCAGTTGTCCCGTGAGCATCGCTGCATCGACGGACCTGCCGCCGAACAACATCAACTCCAGCTTTAACGGCGCGTCTTCCGTTGTGGGACTTGGGCACACCCTCGAAAAAGGCCACAGGCGGCGCCTTCGGCCGTTGTACCGCATCGGCTGCGTCGGCCGGGGTCCAGATCGCCACCTCCACCACGTCCCCGTCAGCCCACAGCGGCGTTGGGGCCAGCCACCAGTAGCGGCCGTTGCCCTCCGTCTGGAATACCGAGCTCTCGGCTGAGGAGAACACCTCACTGCCGACATGCAGCTCGAACTCTGTGGTCGCCTCGTTCGACATCACGAACAGCAGACCGTCCGCAAACTGCATCAACACCAAGAACCGGCCCAGAGGGAACGACTCTTCGTCTGACAACGACCCCAAAAATTACCCCACTTCGAATAGCCGACCCCGTCCGGCGTCATGATCGCTTCCGCCCTCACCGTCACCAAAGCCGACCAAACCTGCTGCGACTCGGCCTCTGTCGGCTCAGGGGTCGTGATCGGCGTGGGTTCAGGCGTTGGCTCGAGTGTCGGTTCCGGCGTGGAAATTTCCTGGGTGAGATACCGGAAGGTGTAGTCGTTCCGGCCGGCTTCCTTGCCCTCGATCCGGACGTAGTAGACCTCGCCAGTCCCGGTGGCATCCAGCTCAATGTCCAGCACTTCCTTCGCGGTGCCGGCATTCTCGCTGGAATGTAAGACGTTGCCCGAGTTGTCCTCAACGTAGAGGTCGGCGTTGAATTCCAGGCTGCGGATGTGGAGCCCGACTTCGCGGTCTGCACTGAGGCTGAACTTGAAGTAGTCGATGGGGTCATCGTCGTCCACCGTGGCGTCCACGTTGGTGGGCTGGGTGCCGGCGATGTCGCCCCAGGAGACGGCTTCGCTCCTCTCCTGGGCATAATCGGGCCCGGTGTCGGGCGCCGGCGTGGGTTCCGGCGTTGGCTCGGGTGTCGGTTCCGGGGTGGGCCCGGCGGCGTAGCCCGTAACCACGTCGGTCCAATCGGACCTCTTGCCGTCATACTTGGCCCTGACCATCGCCTGGTACTGACCTCCCGGGATGAGCCCGGTGACCGTGTGCGAGGTCCCAGTTGGGAATGCGTTCCAGTCGTTGTCAGTGACGACCGCGAAGTCCCCGTCGTGAGCGGCCCATTTAACCCTGTAGTTGTTCGGCCCCTCCGGGTGGGCGTCCCAAGAGATGTCCAGTTCGCCAGCGTTGTCGCCCGCCGTTACCGTCAGTCCGGCGACGGGGCCCTGCCAAGGTTCCTGTGTCTGCGCCCGTGCAGGCATCATCACGGCCATCGTGGCGGCGAGTGCCGCTATCAGCACGATGGCTGTGAGCAGTATTGTCTGCTTTAGTTTGGCTGTTGGCATCTACCGGTTTCTCCGTCCGCTCCGGTTGGGGGCGGTTGAGTATTTCTCGTTTGGGATGGGGCGGATGTTTGCTCTATTGCAGTCCGGTGCGCTTGGCGACCGGATTTTGTGCATCCGGGATGCTATCACCAATAAGGTGAATTTCACACTCCCAATCGGGGACGGTAGATACATTGTGCCTATGTGGGCTTCCTGACCCGTATACCTCGCTTGCCGAGTTCCTGCAGCCTCTGCTGCGCCTCCTCCAGGGTGTCTTCCAGGAGGGCCAGGTCGGTTACCAATATCTCGTCAAAGGGAGGGCGAGGCCCGGTCGCCTCTCCCAGCATCCATATAGAAGACGTTGCCGTTATGCACGCCGCCAGCGATCTTTCTAAAGCTCGCTTTTGAGGGAACCTGAACACTCTCAGCGACCGCGTCGGTGTTAAACATGCTCGTAAAGGTGACTTCGTACCTCGCCTGCTCCATGTTCCTGGCTCTGGCCCTGTAAAGACACTGCCACCCCGGCAAAGGCCACCAATGCCAGCATTAAGGGGGCAACACGATATGGAACGTCCGCCGAGCGTTCTCCCTATTGTGTTCAGGTGTGAAGCGCATTAACTCCATCTCCCTGCTGCACGCTGCACCTGAGAGCGAATTCTCTGTTCGGAGATCTCATCGCAAAATTGACTTGGAAGTTGGCTCAACTGAAGCGGTCTTAAGGACAATTGCGCTTCACCTCTCACTCTCCTGGCGCCCCAAAAGATATCACAGTACCTGCCCCACGCATCGACATTGCTGCCGTTGTCTGCAACCCGATCGTCGACGACGCTGGGTGTCACTTGGCATATCGAAATTGGGGCGGCAGGGGCTGGTGCGAACACTATTTACATTGGATTTCTAGTAGTCCGACAGCTTTGAAATGATAAATGGTTGGGGGTATCCTGCTGGGGACAGGACGAAACAGATTGGGTTGTAGGGGGATGGGAATGCCAGCCAAGAAGTATCGGGTGCGGCTGAGTGAGGAGGAGACGCAGGAACTTAAGGGCTTGGTATCCCGGGGACGGGCGGCAGCATACAGACAGACTCATGCCCACATCCTGCTCCTCAGCAATGAGGTCCAAGGGAACGGGGCGATGAGGGATGAGGACATTGTCCGGTCTCTTCAGATTGGCGGCGCGACAGTGGAACGGGTGCGCCGCCGCTGCGTGGAGGAGGGAATTGAGGCGGCGCTGGGACGCAGGGAACAACTGAACCGCCGACAGAGGAAGCTAGATGGTTCAGGGGAAGCTCACCTGATTGCCTTGGCCTGCGGAGAACCTCCAGAGGGCCGGGCCGGTTGGACGCTGAAACTGCTGGCGGACCGGCTGGTGGAAAGAGAGATAGTGCAGAGCATCAGCAGGGAGACGGTGCGCCAGACGCTGAAAAAAACTAACTCAAGCCTTTACTGAAAGAATGCTGGTGCATCCCGCCCAAGGCCAGCGCCGAATTCGTGTGTGCCATGGAGGACGTGCTGGAGGTCTATCACCGTCAGTTTGAGGACAACGAGGTGCTGGTGTGCCTGGACGAGACCAGCAAGCAGTTGGTGAGGGAGACTCGCACACCCCTCCCGCCGCGTCCCGGGGCAGAAGCCTGCTACGATTACGAATACGAGCGCAACGGCGTGGGCAACCTATTCATGCTGTTTGCGCCCCTGGAGGGATGGCGGTGGGTGGAGGTCGCGGAGCGCCGCACCAGGACCGATTGGGCGGAGGTAGTGCGCAAGCTGGTTGATGAGGACTATGCCGACCGGAAAAGGATAGTGCTGGTGATGGACAACTTGAACACCCACCACCCGCCATCCTTGTACGAGGCCTTTGAACCGGCGGAGGCGCGGCGCATCGCCGAACGTCTGGAGATTCACTACACCACCAAACATGGGAGCTGGCTGAACATGGCCGAGATAGAACTGGGGGTGCTGGACCGGCAGTGCTTGGACCGCCGGATTGGCGCCTTGGCAATCCTCGAAAAAGAGGCCCAAGCGTGGCAGGATCAACGCAACCGCGATGCAATTCGAGTGGACTGGCGTTTCACCACCGGGGACGCCCGCATCAAACTAAAGTCCCTCTACTCATCAATCCAACGCTGACGAACGCTAAACCAAAGCCGAGGTGAAACCTGCATATACGTCGGCTGGAATCAGGGATGTATAGCTGCAGGATCTGGAGCAGACTGAGTGGGGATGGTGCTGAGTATGAGAGGAATAAGACCGGAGTTGGAGCGGTGGCAGTTGGACGTGGCTGGTGTGCGCAACAGGATGTACTTGGCGCCGACGCCCCGGGAGAGAGAACGGTGGCACGCTCTGTGGCTCCTGTGCCGGGGCCTGACCGCCTCGGCCACCGCCGAGGCACTGGGCCGGGATGCTCACACCATCGGCAGATGGGCCACCGCCTCCAACGAGGGAGGTCCGGCGGCCCTGATCTTCGAGCAGTCCGGTGGTTCCCCCCTCCGCGAGGAACAACAGGCGGAGTTGCAGGCTGCGGTGCAGAGGACTCCGGCAACGGCGGGGATAGAACTGGCCAACTGGAACTGGAAGGTGGTGCGTCAGTTCCTCTCGGAGCGCTTCGCCGTTTCACTGAGCCGCAGCACTTGCTTGGACTATCTGCACCGCTTGGGGTTCGCGTTCCAGCGGCCCAAGAAACGGCTGCTCAAGGCAGATGCGGGGAAACGGGAGGCCTTCGTGGCAGAGTACGCCGCCATGGCGTCTCAGGCTCAGGAGTCCGGAGAGAGGATATTCTTCGCTGACGAGGCCCATTTCCGTGCCGACGCCGAGTTGCGGGGCAAGTGGGTGCTGCGGGGAGAGCCGGCCTTGGTGGACTCGACCAGCCCGCGCTACGGCGAGAAGGCCAGCTACTATTCGGCGGTGTGCTTGGAGACCGGCGAGGTGGAATGGATGGAACTGGAGGGGAACAGCAACAGCGAAACCTCGGCAGCTTTCCTGAGGCAGTTGCGGGGGAGGCAGAGCGGTCGGCTGAACGTGATCTGGGACAACGCGCCGGCCCACCGGGGCGAGGCGGTGCGTGAATATCTCCAGACGCCGGGCTTGGGGCTGCGGCTGATGAACCTGCCGGGTTACAGTCCGGACTTCAATGCTGATGAGGCGGTCTGGGGCTGGGCGAGAGAGGAGGCCACGGGAAACCTGTGTCTGGGGAACAAGACTCTGGTGCAGGAGAGGGTCGGCAACTTCCTCGAGGGGCTGGCCTGCCGGAAAGAGGAGGTCAAGCGGCGCTGCCGGACCATCCTGCAATCAAGAGCAGAGGGGTTCCTGCGTAACCCCCATCCCGCCCCTCACCACCAGCCATATGCACATCCCACCTCGGCTTTGGTTTAGAAGCCCATCGTGCTCCGGTTTTGCCGAGGATCCGCCAGGGTGTTCTTTGTGGTGCCCCAACCGCAGCACGAGAAAATGATCGCGGCCCGCGCGGCCCGCTTCCTCGACGGTCCTTGGGGTCAGCAAGGGCACTTCAAGCGCATTTCTCGGCCTCCGTAAGAAAGGAGGTCGTAGATGCTAGTTCCGATGCTCGCCGTCCTCGCCTTGCCCGGCTTCGTGCTCCTCACAGGGTCGGTTGAGGGCGGCGGCAGCGGCTTCAAAGAGAGAGGGGGCAAGGCCAAGTACGCCGCTGAGGGTTTGCGCCACGCTGGTAATAGCATTTGCGGGCCAATTGTGAAGAGTGCAGACTTCGGCAAACACGAAGCCCGCTGGGGAGGGGAGTAGGCAAAACGGAGCGTCTCCCTATGCCTCCAGGAGTGCGGTCGCCGTAGCTGAATCGTGTCGCCGTATACTTGCGCGCCCGTGTTAGGCTCTGACTTATTGATGGCGCGCCAACTCGGGGGCTGGGGAACGGAGTGGGGGGGAGTTGTGCCACAATTCAGGCTAGTACTACAGTTGCAGTTAATGATGACGTAAAATTGCGGCAGTTGAGTGTTGGTGAGGTGAGGGTTTGGCAAGGTATGGGGATGAGGTGGCGGAAGTGGCCCGTTGGGCCGAGGGCATCGATCAGGTACACCAGTGCATCGGGGGACGGTTCCGGAGGCCAGAGCCCCGCCGCCGGGCGCTGGATTATCTGCGGGGACTGCTAAGTCCGGTGGAGCGCAAGAACGGCTGGCAACTGGCAGAGCAGGCGGGCGACGCCACTCCCTATGGGGTGCAGCGCTTGCTGTCCACCTACCAATGGGACGCCGGCTTGGTCCGTGATGACCTGAAGAGCTACGTAATGGAGCACTTGGGAGACGCTGAGGCAGTCTTGGTGGTGGACGAGACCGGGTTTCTCAAGAAGGGGGACAAGTCGGTTGGGGTGCAGCGGCAGTACAGCGGCACAGCGGGTCGGATCGAGAACTCTCAGGTTGGGGTATTCCTGGCCTATGCCAGCGACAAGGGAAGGACCCTGCTGGACCGGGAGTTGTACCTGCCACAGGTGTGGGCGGAGGACTGGGAACGGCGGCGGGAGGCCGGAGTACCGGCAGATGTTGGCTTTCAGACCAAGCCCCGGCTGGCGCAGCGCATGCTGGAGCGGGCGTTGGAATCAGGAGCCCCCTTCCGCTGGGTTGCCGGGGATGAGGTCTATGGCAATGACCGCAACCTGAGGTTGTGGCTGGAGCATCAGGGAATACCACATGTGCTGGCCATCAAGAGGAGCGAGAGGCTGTGGGCTTTGACGGAAAAGGGTCCGCGTCAGGTGCGGGCGGACCGCCTGGCGGAGCAGGTTGACGAAACAGGCTGGGTCAGATGCAGCACCGGCGATGGCGCCAAGGGTCCCCGGATGTACGACTGGACTGCCGTGGAGATAAGGCCCATGCGGGAGCCGGGCAAAGGCCATTGGCTGCTGGTCCGGCGCAGCGTGGCCAAGCCGGAGGAGTTGGCTTACTACGTGTGCTACGGCCCGGCGGGGACGGCTCTGGAGGAACTTGCGAGGGTGGCCGGAACCCGGTGGGCCATAGAGGAATGCTTTGAGGAAGCCAAGGGCCAGGTGGGGCTGGACCAGTACGAGGTGCGCCGGTGGGACGGCTGGTACCGGCACATCACCCTGGCGATGCTGGCGCAGGCGTATCTGGCGGTGATCCGGCATCAGGCGATGGAACAGGGAGAAAAGGGGGCTGCTACGGTCCCGATGAAGAGCTGATTCCCCTGACGCTGCCTGAGGTGCGCCGGCTGCTCACCCGCCTGGTATGGACGGAGAATCATCCCACTGAGCTTGTTCTGCTATGGTCTCTGTGGAGACGGCACCATCAGGCACAGGCACGGCGATGCCACTACCGGCGACGGCTATCACTGCTGGATTCAATAGTGCAACTGTAGTACTAAAGGTGATATGAGGTGCTGTGGAGTCCTTTCGGTCGTCGTCAAGATCTCCAAAATGCACATCTCACCTTGGTATTGGTTTAGAATCTCCATACTGGCGGGTACAAGTACCGAACGCACCAGTGTCGCGTCCAAGAAAACGGCCACGGCGAGGCCAAATCCCACCTGCTGGTTGATGATGGTCTCACCTGCAGCGAATGCGCCAAAGACCACCACCATAATAACAGCAGCACCGGTGATTATTCCTGCAGTCTAGCGCAGACCGAACGCCACTGCCTCCGTATTATCACAGGTCTGATCATATCGCTCTCGAATGCGGCTCAGCAGGAACACGTGATAGTCCATGGAAAGACCGAAAAGTATGGAGAACAGGAACAGGGGTATCCACATGTCTATGGCGTCGGTCTGTTTGAAACCGAACAGGTTGGCACCCAGACCTTCCTGGAACACCACGACCAGCAGCCCATAATAGGCCGCGCCCACCGAGAGGAGGTTCATGATGATGGCCTTGAGAGGGATGACCAAGGAGCGGAATACGACCATCAGCAGGATGAAGCTGAGGCCCAGCACGAAGGTGAAAACTATGGGTGTATAGGTGTTTACGATTTCCCTGAAATCCGCGTAGGTCGCGGATCGACCCCCCACGATGGCATGGGCCAGAGTTCCATCGAAGGCCGTCGGCAGGTGTTCTTCGCGGATGGCTTTGATGGCCTCCAAGGAAGAGGGAGCGCTGGGCTCCCCGGCTATCGGTAGGTAAAGGATGGCCAAATCCGCCTGAGGGACCTCCTTCAGTACTGGGGGAAACGGAAATCGCAGGTCTGCCACCAAAGCAGATGTGAGATTCTGGATGCCTTCCCGGACCCGAGGATCTCCGGCATCTCCACTAATGACCACTTCCGCCGGGTTGACCACACCAAATCCGAGGGCAAACTCCTCCTCCAGAATAAAGAAGGCGTCTCTGGTGATCGAACCCTCGGGAAAGGCATCAACTCCGTTGGTGCCGGTGTTTATCTGGAAAAAGAATGCTCCGGCAACGATCATCGGTCCACCAACGAGGAAGAGGCTGACGACGGGAAACTTGGTTACCACCCTCGTCGTGGTGTCCCAGAATCCACCGCCGGAGTCTACGGAGCGCGCCGTGGCTGCACGCCCGATCAAGGGCAGTCTCAGGGAGTTGATTCTTGGCCCCAGCATCGCAAGAAGAGCGGGCAGGATGGTGAATGTTGCTATCAGGGTGACCAGTACTACGATTATTGCGCCAAGGGCCCGCCAAGGGCCATGGACTGAAAAAAAGGACGGTATGATGAACATTCCGCACAGGGCAAACACCACGGTGAGGCCACTGAATAATACCGTCCGCCCCGCCGTGGCCCCGGTCGTCGCCACGGCGCGACGTACCGTTTCTCCTCGCCGCAGCTCCTCCCTGTAGCGGGAAACTACCAGGAGAGAGTAATCAATCCCGACGGCGAGGCCAATCATGGTGATCATCACGGTCACAAGAAAGGACATCTCGAAGACCTGTCCGACCAGCGAGGCGATGCCAAGGGAAACGCCGATGTAGACGATGGCCAGCAAGATCAGGAGAAAGGCCGCCAGCGCAGCGCCAAAGATAATAAGGAGAATGATCAGCGCGACGGGAATGCCGAAGCGCTCCCCTTTCTGCAGGTCGGCTTCCGCCAGTTCGTTGTTTTCAAAAGCTATGCTGGCTTCCCCGGCGATCAGTACCCGGAAGCCGTCGGTCCGGTCTGCCTCGGATGTCACGTGTACTAATTGTTCTATATTTTCGATGGCTTGGTCCAGCTCTCCGGTAACATTGATGGGCATCAATGTAGTCTGGCGGTCGGCTGAAACCAAGGATTCGTCTTCGGTCAGGTAGTAATTGAGTCCACCTGCAACTACATCATCGCCAAGAGCAATCAGCGAGCCGAAAACCGACTCGGCCTTTGTCCGGAATTCAAGATCATCCACTGTCAGCGAGTCAGACTGGATCACCACAATTTCGGCAACGCTCACCGGGATTCTGAGTTCGCTTGCCTCCAGGCTCTTGACCTCCTCCAGCAGCCTCTTGGCCCTTTCGGATTCCACGCCCCCGGTCAGACGAAGCTCAGTGGTGGTGGCACTATCGAGCAAATCCAGGCCAACGGGGGTCCTGGGGAGGACCAAAGGCGATGAAGGCGGCCACCAGACTCAGGACTACCCATAGTCCGACCACCCGCCGCGGCTTTGAAGCGCAGGCCCTCGACAGCGATTCAGGGGAAAGAAGGGTAATCAATCGGGCCAGCTCCCGTAGTGGATCGCTCCGGTACAGTCTTTGGGGGCGCCCGGCCCTGTTCCGGCGCAGGGAATGCTTCTTCCCGCGATGAAGCGGTGAGGTCTGTAGCCTCCGTCTCTTCCGGGGCTGGCGCAGCTTCTCATGAGGGTCATGCTTCCAGCTGGCTCGGCACCAGCATTCAGAAAGGGAGCGGAACTTATTACACAGGTTGCCTTTGGAGACAGGGCAGTTTGATGTCGCCCTGTCTCACGGTCGTTGCCATCAGAGCCGTCAGGGATGGATCGTTCATCTTCTCCCCGCTGCTGCATATATTCTACTGCTCTGCCGTGGCTCCGTCCGGCTGGCCAGGCACTCCCTCGGTCTGCACTCCTGTGAGTATCGACTCCGGGCCTTCAAGCCCACTCTCCCCGGCGTCGTTTGTGGCCCTGACGTAGTAGCTGTACCAGGTTTCTCCCTCCACCGAATCATCGGTGTACGAGGTCGTGTCGGCCCCGGTGGTGCCTATTAGTACCATGCCGTCCGTGTTCCCGACGCTTATTTCCTCCCGGTACACGCTGTATCCGGTGGGGGCCGGGCCGTTGCCAGGGGCGCTCCAAGATAAGGTGACCTCGCCGGTGACATCCTCGGCGGCGTCCAAGCTGGCTGGCTGCTCCGGCACCCCGACGGTCTCCGGCTTGGTGTTTATCAGATCCGTCCCGCTGGCGGTACTCTCTCCGGCGGCGTTCACCGCCTTCACGTAGTAGCCATACCACTGCTCTGCTTCCACCGCATGGTCCCTGTCCTCGGCGTTGGTATCACGCGGTTTCCCTGTGGACTGGCGAATGCCCGAGGACGGCGATTTGGCGTTGCGGCTGGTGAGAGAGGCGACGCCCGTGCCCTTGGCTTTGTCGCTCTTGGAGAGGGTGAAGGAGATGCGGATGCAGGACATCCCCTGAGGCGCATAGGCGGGGTGTCGGGAACCCCCACAGAACATTGACACTGGGTCAAAATTTCCTAGGCCGCCCCGAGGGCTTCATACGATGAATTGGTCCGGATGCAGGGCTGTCTACCTCGTCAGCGCGAGCGTTATCCTGCCGCAGACGGCAACGACCACACCCAGAGTTACTGTCGCATCCATAGTATGTCCTCTTTTTGCGTTTCGGTCCACTTATATCGCCGGATAATTCCTGGCGCCAAAACTTGCCCCGTACCCTCATTAGCTGCCGCAGAGCCGGTGCCGCGCAATTCTTTGCTTGAGTGTCATCCCTCCCACCATTGTCGGCTTTGGCTTTGGTGTTTTATGATTCTGTTGTGGACCGGCGAGCGCGGCTAGTAAGCTTATGACTCCTCTAATAAAATGACCTTGCTGACACGGTTTATCCCGACGAAGAAATGGCGCAAGGCCGCTCTGTTAGGTCTCTCATTGCTGGTCCTTGCCGGAGCTTGCGCCTATTCTTACGTCCAACACGGCTTTTCCTTGAACATGCTGTATACGGTGGCAGCGTACTCAGCGTCCTACATTTACGTTCGCTTTGGCCTCAAAAGTCTGGGCTCAATCAACTATCAACTACTATTTCCTATGGGATTTACTCTCCTGATTTGGTTTCTCCTATGGGATCCGTCTGAACACCTTTCTTTTGGCTCCGACGCGGAGTATCCTCACATAGCGGGTTTGGCCTTCGGTATGACTGCGGGATTTATCGTCGTGCTGACCAAGGCATCTGAGGATAACGACGACGGAACGCTCTTGGGGGCGATTCGGGCCATGCGCCACTATCTGGTTACGTTATCCTTTGTCGCAGTTGCAGGATATGCCATGTTTCTGCCATATGCTTTTGCGATGTACCAAGTTTTGACTGAGGGCAACTACATATTTGCCCTTCTGGCTTTCTTCAGTGTCGTAGCATTTCTTGCGCTAGCACACAACCAAGCAAAGGCCACGACTGAGGACTAATTAGCTTTGCACGGCGCATCGTTCCCGGCGAGACCTAGAAATGCGGATGAAAAGCCTTGGTTGAGAAGAGGGCTTTAGGCAGAAAGGCCGGCGTCAGCAACGCCAGGAGCCAAATCTGACCGAGCCGGATTGCGCCAAATATGGCTGCTGCACTGCCGGTGTCGGCGCAGGCGGCACGGTCGCCGGTGGCAGCGCTACCTATATCGCCCGTCAAACCGGCTTTGCCCGCCACCAGTGTCAGGTTGGCCACCGTGGCCGCCAGGTACAACTGGAACCGGGTTTTGGCCCGCCCGAAGTAGCGGGCTTGCCGGATTCCCAGCTGCACCAGCCGGGCCAAACGGTGCTCCACCACCACCCGCCGCCTGCGGTATCCGGCAAAGGCCTCGCTCTGCTGCAGGGCGCGGGCCCGCTGCAACAGGGCCTCCTACGGGTGCAGTTGCACCGTTCGTCCCTTCCCGGACGACCCGGCCACGCATTGAGGGCGCAGCGGGCAGGCCCCACACACTGCTGCATCGAACTGGAAGGCTTGCAACCTGTGAGCCCGTCCCGTGGAACCGGTCCGCGTCCCCGCCGGCAGCAGCTTCCGGGTAACCTGACCCGCCGGACAGGTGTAGGTTGCCGCCTCCAGGTCAATCGCCTCCAGGTCAATCGCCTCCAGGTCAATCCGGAAGTCATCCTTGGGGAAGTGCTTACGGTTGGGGCGTCCCGGCACCCGGGTAATCAGGGTCCGTCCGACGTCGGCGAAGGCCAGCCTGGTATCGCCGTCGCCATAGGCGGCGTCGGCCAAGGTCTCCTCCACCGGCACACCGGTGTTGGCCTCACTCCGTTCCACCAGTTCCAAGGCCTCCAGGTTGTCTGGAGCGTTGCCGGGCAACACGTCCACGGCGGTGATCAACTGGGAGTCAGTGTCCACCACAATCGCCGCCTTGTGCCCGTCGAACCGCCGACGGCTGCTCTTGTGGCCGTGGCGCATCTCTGGGTCATGCACCGACACCATCCGGTCCTTGCTCACCCCGTCCTTGAGATTTACTCCGCCTTCCGTTCGCTCCACGTCCTGGAGCAGCAACTGCCCCAGCAACTCCGCCGCCGCCACGATGCCCTGCCGCGCTGCCTCCAACAGCCGGTCCGCGTCGGCCACAATCTTGGCCAGCAGCGCCGTCCGCGCCTGCCGGTCGGCCCAGTCGATGGCCGCCTCGCCCTTGATGTTGGAGGCAAGGTACCGCCCATATCCCTGGGCCTTGGCCCATTTCCCGGCGCTGATTCCCTCAACCTGCGACAGCGCCCGCAGCAGCTTGACGATCCCGTTGGCCAATAGATTGTAAGTGTCCTTCACCGCGCCCCGTCCCAGGATGTTGGTCGTGTCCAATGCCACCCGCATCCCGCGCCCTTTCAGGCAGCCCGACTCCCGGGCCAACCGCAGGCTGGACTCGAATACCTCCCGCACCTTGTCGTGCAGGATCTACTGGGCGCGAAACACCTGCAGCGTGCTCTTGGCGAAGGGCCGGTCCTCAATCTCGATTCCCAGGGCCACCTTCCAGCGGATGTCGAAGTCCGCCCTGGCCTTGGCCTCGGCGTCGCTCACCCGGTCGTGGGACTGGAGCAGCAGCGCTGTCGCCAGCAGGCTGGGCGGCACACTGTCCCGGCCGTTGTCCGGGCAGTAGAACTCGGCGAAATCGGCGTCTCGGAACAGCCGGCCCCGCATCGAGGCCAACAGGCCGTAGAAGCTTTCCCGCCCCACGTGGTCCAGGAACAGCCGGTCCGCTTCCCAAAGTCCCCTCTGGTCCGAACGCTCTCCCAGCATTCTCAGCCCTCGCTATGCTTGTTGACCCCAAGTATAGCCGCTGACCCAGCTGCCGCCACTTTCCGGCCAGATTTCCAGTATTACAACGACGTGTTGTGTGCTAAGATAATTCTTGGGATAACAGGGCTTTGGGATGGTGAGGGAGCGTGATGGATGTGGCAGCCTTTGAGCGGGTTCACGATTGCTTCCGCGAGTTTCATGGCTTCTTCGCGACGGCCTTCGGGCGCAAGCAGCGGCGGGAGCACGGCAGGAACTACCTGCAGGCCCTGCTGGTACAGTCGCAGGAACGGCGAAACGCCGAGAACCTCTCCGAATCGGTGGGAGTGTCGGCCCGGTCCCTGCAGCGCTTTCTCACCGATTCCCGCTGGGATGATGACGCCGTCATCGGACGCCTTCAAGAATACTTGGCGCCCAGGTGGGACACCCGGAGGCGGTGTGGGTGCTGGACGGCAGCGACTTCCCGAAGCAGGGCAGGAGGTCGGCGGGGGTGGCCCGGCAGTACTGCGGACGATTGGGCAAGGTGGCCAACTGCCAGGCCGGGATGTTTCTGGCCTATGTCAGCCCCTTGGGCCGGGCGTTGGTGGACAAGCGGCTGTACCTGCCGGAGAGCTGGACCTCGGACCCAGACCGATGCGCGGCGGCAGGGGTGCCGGGTGGGAGACGAGGCTACCGGTCGAAGACGGGGTTGGCCTTGGAGATGGTGGCGCAAGCTTTGGAGCGCGGCCATCTGGAAGCCGGATGGGTTGCCGGGGACGACGCCTTCGGTATGTCGCCGTCCTTTCGGGAGGGCCTGGCGGCCTTGGGGATGCGGTACGTGCTGGATGTTCCGGCAGGAACCACGGTGTGGCCTTTGGCGCCTGCCTGGAGCAATCCGGAATACCGGGGATTTGGGCGTCCCCGCAAGCCAAAGCTGGTGGACGGGCAACGCCGCACCCTGTCCGGACGCAGCGATGAATTGCCTGAGGAGGCTTGGCGGGAGATAGCGGTGGCTGAGGGTTCCCAAGGACCCCGCACCTACAGATTCAGTGCGCAGCGGGTGGGGGTAACCCGCAGACGGAAGCCCGGTGAGGAACTCTGGGCCATATTCCGGCGGAATCTGGACGGCAGCGAACCCCGCTACTACCTGTCCAACGCCCCGGAGGACACTCCCCCGGAGGACACTCCCTTGGAGATGCTGGCCCACGTGGGCGGGTCTCGCTGGCGTATCGAAACCGAATTCGAGACGGAGCAGAGCGACGTTGGACTGGACGAGTACGAGACCCGGACCTGGGCCGGCTGGCATCGCCACATGGCGATGTGCCTGCTGGGCGGGGCCTTTCTGATGAGCCTGCAACAGGACTGGGGGGAAAAAGATGCCCCTGCTCCCCCGGCCGCAAGTGTACCGGGTGGTGCGTGAGATGCTGCCCAGGGAGAACTTCGGACCGCAAGAGTTGCTGCGGTGGCTGGAGTAGTCCCAGCTACGTAACGAGCGTGCAAGCCGCTCCCACGAAAGACGCCGCTCCGCCCGCCGTCAAGGCAGGATGAAGCCTCCACCCTACATCCGACGTTGTAATACTAAACCAAAGCCGAGGTAAAAAGCGCAGAGACATGGGATAAATTTGTGGAGGAACGGGGTTACCTTATCTGAGAAAGAGCGAGGGGTGGTGATGGGTGTGAGAGATATGGACCAGTTTCTCGAACGATGGGAGATGGATGTGCCGGGCGTGCGCCGGCGGATGATTCTGGCGCCGGTGCCCCGGCAGCGGGAACGGTGGTACGCCCTGTGGCTTCTGACCCAAGGCTGGACCGCTCAGGCTACCGCCGAGGCGCTGGAACGGGACCCCCACACCATTGGACGGTGGTTGGCCGCCTTCGGCGAGGGTGGGCCCACAGCCTTGATATTTGAGCAGTCCGGTGGTGCCCCCCGCCCTCGAGGCGGCGCAGCAGGTGGCGCTGAAAGGGGCGGTGCAGGAGTTGCCCGCCAACTCAGGCATGGAACTGGCCAACTGGAACTGGAAAGTGGTCTGCCAGTACGTCTCCGGGCGCTTCGGTATCAGCCTGAGCCGCAGCGCCTGCCTGAACTATCTGCGCCGGCTGGGATTCTCCTTCAAGCGCCCCAAGAAACGGCTGCTCAAGGCGGATATGGAGAAACGGGAGGCCTTCATGGCGGAGTATGCCGCCCTGTCGGACGAGGCTCGCAGATTCGGAGCCAAGATATTCTTCGCTGACGAGGCCCACTTTCGTGCGGACGCTGAACTGCGGGGCAAGTGGGTGCTGCGGGGAGAGCCGGCCTTGGTGGACTCCAGCAGCCCGCGCTATGGCGAGAAGGCCAGCTACTACTCGGCGGTGTGCTTGGAGACCGGCGAGGTGGAATGGAGGGAGCTGGAGGGAGCTGGAGGGAAACAGCAACTCAGGAACATCGGCAGCCTTCCTGGGACAGTTGCGGGAGAGGCACAGCGGTCGTCTGAACGTGATCTGGGACAACGCGCCGGCCCACCGGGGCGAGGCGGTGAGGGAGTACCTGCGGACGCCGGGTCTGAACCCGCGGCTGATGAACCTGCCGGGTTACAGTCCGGACTTCAATGCCGATGAGGCGGTCTGGGGCTGGGCTAGGGAGGAGGCGACCGGGAACCTATGCTTGGGGACCAAGGTCAAGGTGCAGGAACGGGTCGGCAGCTTCCTCGTTGGTCTGGCCAACCGGAAAGAGGAGGTAAAACGCCGCTGCCGCACCGTCTTGCAATCAAGGGCCGGCGCCCTGCCCCGCGACTCCCACTCCAACTCTCAACACCCCGGAAATGCACATCCCACCTTGGCTTTGGTTTAGGACTTCCCACACGCTGGGCTAGACGATCTCCTTGGGCATAGAGCACCTTGAATCCAGTTCTCATTGGCGAAAGCGCCTTTGAGCGTAGTACTTGGCCACTGCTCCCCGGCCGGCCGCCTCGTTGCGGGTGTACAGGGCTGGCATGGCTGAGGAACTACCTGCCGGCCGTCATCAGAGCCGGAAGCTCCACTCCCGCGGCGCCCAGGTCCCTCGCTATGCCGATCCTGCCGAAATGTCCGGTGAACCCCTCCCCAAGGCCCGCAGCCTTCGCTGCCTCCTTGACCCTCCTGCCTATCTGGGACTCAGACAGCCCGAAGACCGGCGTACCAGGTTCAGGGGTTTCCGGCCGGATGGCCAGCAGGTCCCGCTCGCAGTCCGGCCCGATGAACAGCACGGCGCCGTCTCCCTCCTGGACGCTCTTGGATGCCAGTATCCAGATGCGACTTGTCCCGTCCTCCAGTCCCCGCCGCCGGGCCGCCGCCTCGCTCTCAACGGGCTCCCCTCGGCCTCCAATCCTCCGGGGAGTGAAGGCGGTGGCGCGCATCGCCGTCAGAGCCTCGAAGGTGAGGGCATGGGCCTGACCGCCTCGGCCACCGCCGAGGCACTGGGCCGGGATGCTCACACCATCGGCAGATGGGCCACCGCCTTCAGCGAGGGAGGTCCGGCGGCCCTGATCTTCGAACAGTCCCGGTGGTTCCCCCCGCGCTGGAAGCAGCGCAGCAGGCGGAGTTGAAGGCTGCGGTGCAGAAGACTCCGGCAATGGCGGACATAGCACTGGCCAACTGGAACTGGAAGGTGGTGCGGCAGTTTGTCTCGGAGCGCTTCGCCGTTTCACTGAGCCGCAGCACTTGCTTGGATTATCTGCACCGCTTGGGATTCGCGTTCAAGCGCCCCAAGAAACGGCTGCTCAAGGCGGATGAGGCCAAGCGGGAGGCCTTCGTGGCAGAGTACGCCGCCATGGCGTCTCAGGCTCAGGAGTCCGGAGAGAGGATATTCTTCGCCGATGAGGCCCATTTCCGGGCCGATGCCGAACTGCGGGGCAAATGGGTGGTGAGGGGAGAGCCGGCCTTGGTGGACTCGAGCAGCCCGAGGTACGGCGAGAAGGCCAGCTACTATTCGGCGGTGTGCTTGGAGACCGGCGAGGTGGAATGGATGGAGCTGGAGGGGAACAACAACTCAGGAACATCGGCAGCCTTCCTGGGACAGTTGCGGGAGAGGCACAGTGGTCGGCTGAACGTGATCTGGGACAACGCGCCGGCCCACCGGGGTGAGGCGGTCTGGGAGTACCTGCGGACGCCGGGGCTGAACCTGCGGCTGATGAACCTGCCGGGCTTACAGCCCGGACTTCAATGCTGACGAGGCGGTCTGGGGCTGGGCGAGAGAGGAGGCCACCGGAAACCTGTGCTTGGGAACCAAGGCCCTGGTAAAGGAGAGGGTCGGAAGCTTCCTCGACGGGCTGGCCGGACGGAAAGAAGAGGTCAAACGCCGCTGCCGCACCGTCCTGCAATCAAGGGCCGAAGGATTTCTGCGAGAATCCCAGCCCAATCCCCGATGCACGTAAATGCACATCCCACCTTGGCTTTGGTTTAGTCTTGCGAATTACTTAACCCTTGGAACATGCCTTTGTAATTTTGTCCAGCCGGATACCCTAGTCGTTCGACCAGCAGCGTGCAGATTGTCATGTTGTTAGGTATGACGACCGGAGTTTTCCCTAAGCTGGACTTTGTACACTCAAGCTGCGTAGGCCAGCGAGTCGATGAGGCGGGCGTAAAATGCGGTGGGGACTTTTTCACTGTTGGGGTGCGAGGGCGACATTGAAAAACCCTCCGACGCCAGCCACAGAGTCCGGCGCAACAGGGCGATGGCATCGACGAAGGTGGGGGCTGGTTTGGCGTACCATGCTGCCGTGCGCTGGATTATGGGCTGTTGTTTTTGCAGCAGATGGGACGCCAGGGTAATCCAGGAAAAGAGACCCATCAACACGGGAGTGGTGCGGGCGATGGCCCGGTCGGACCATTGGCGCTGGGTCTCCACTCCCAGATGAGACCGCACCTCCTGAAAGGTGACCTCCAGTTGCCAACGCAACACGAACCATTCCAGTATCTGAACCGGAGCCACTGCCGGGTCGGTACAGAGTAAAGCCTGAGGGTCGAATTCGCCTTTGGGGTCTCGAACCAGGACCCAACGAATGGGGACGGGCGGTTTGCCGGAGTGATACCAGACCGCCGTTTGGGAGGCGATTTCCACCACGCGGACGGTGCCGTTATACCAAGCCACCGGGGAGGCATTCCAGGAGACGTCAGGCAAGCCAAGCTGCTCTTTCCCAAGTTGTTCTTTCAGGGTGGGCAGACGCACGCCTTTTACCCGAGGACGGCCGTTCTGGCCAGGCAGGCGAGGCGGCGCCGGGGCATAGAGGCCGGCATCCAGCCGCAACCGGGTGATCAAGGTAACCGATTCCCGTAGGGATTGGCAGAAATGGAGCAGGTCAAGGACGGCATAGCCGCTGTCGCCCACCAGCACCAGGTAACGGCGGGGCAGCCAGCGGCGCAGTTGCAGGATCATCTGACGGGCCCAGTCGGTGAGCTTTTTATGAGAGCGTCCTCGCCGCCGGTAATACCGCTCTGAGGGCGCCAATGCGGTCAGCACCGGCAAGGCCCAGTAGCGTCCGGCCCATGGTATGTGGCCCAGCCACATGAGACTGATCCAACGCAGGCCACTGGCCTTGACCACGTAGCTGCGGCTGGAGCGCACCGCATCCCGGTAAATCCCGAGAGCTCCGATCTGCGGACCCCGGCGCCGCTCCAGGGTCTCGTCGATACCGAATATCAAAGGGCCGTCGCCCCGGTCAAGATGCTGAAGCAGCATCCGCAGAAGCACTTGAGACACCTGAAGCGGCGACCACGCCGCCCGGTTGAGCACATGATGGTAGCGGGCATAGTTGCGGTCGCCGCTCAACCCCATAACCCGAAGAGCCGAGGCCACGGTGCGCCGGCCTGGGGATAGTATCGCCCCCACCAGCAGAACCTGGGCTTTCTGCCAAGTCGGCGCCCGAAACAGTGTTGCGAATGGGATGAGCACAGGTAAAATGGCGCTGGGCAGGGTAAGCATAGCTGGACCTTTTGTGAGAGATGGGTCAGGCCAGCTTAACCTGTCCTTATAATTTGTCTACGGTTTGTACAAAGTCCAGCTTAGAGGGTGTCTAAAAAGTTGGCGCCCTAGCCAAACGGCGTAGCATGAGTCCGGTCATGGCAGCGTAGATCCAGGCCTCCGTAGTTTCCGGCAAACCCTCATAATCCTTGCTCAAACGCCGTTGCAGATTCAGCCAGCCGAAGGTGCGTTCCACCACCCAACGCCGGGGCAGTACTTGGAAAGTATGTTGCTGCCGGGGTCGGCGCACCAACTCCAGATTCCAGCCACCCACTTCCTTGGCCCACTGCACCAGCTTGCCGCCGTAGGCCCCGTCGGCCCAAATCACCTTCAACCGGGGATATTGCCCCAGCAGACGCTCCAACACCAGCTTGGCGCCGTCCCGGTCTTGTATGTTGGCCGGATGCACCGCCACTGCCAGCAACAGCCCCAGGGTATCGACCACTATGTGGCGCTTGCGCCCCTTCACCTTCTTGCCCGCATCGTAACCTCTGGGCCCCCCTTTTCGGCAGTCTTTACCGATTGGCTGTCGATGATCGCTGCGCTGGGGCTGGCCTGGCGGCCCTCGAACTGACGGGTCAGGGACCGCAAGGTGTCATGCGCTCTCTGCCAGGTTCCGTCCCGGCGCCAAGTGCGGAAGTAATGAAAGGCAGTGCGCCAAGGTGGCAGGTCATGAGGCAGCATCCGCCAAGAGCATCCGGTGCGCAGCACATAGCGGATGGCATTCACCACCTCCCGGCGGGGGTATTTGACGGGACGGCCGCCGGGTTTGGGCGGAGGCAGCAACGGTTCCAGCAGTTGCCACTCCCGGTCGTTCAGGTCGGTGGGGTAATTTGGTCGGTTCATACCCCCAGATTACGCCATTCCGCCCGTTCCTCGCCTTCGTGCCTTTATGCAAGTTTTTATCTTTTTAGACACCCTCTCAGCTGGACTTTGTACAAAGCTAGTAGGTCCCGTTAGATACGAATGTTTAGCTGCAATGCCGCGCCAGTATGTTTTTGAATGTCGCCTTCTGGACCCGACATTCGAAAAGTTCCCAGGCTGTGTAACTTTACCCACGATGCCCATCTCTGAAATGTACAAAGTCCAGCTCAGACCATAGATTTCAGACAGCGGTAGGCGGGGTTAAGCCGACGCAATCCAGTCGACGGCACGTTCCCCTATCATGACAACCGTTGCATGGCTACCACCTGACCTTGTAACCCGCGGCATCACCGACGCATCGACCACCGACAACCCCTTTACTCCCTTGACGCTGCAGTATTGATCAACAACCGCCATTGGGTCTGAATCCGGGCCCATCTTGCATGTGCCGGACACATGCCTGGCTGTTCCAACGGTTTGGCGTATATAGAGGTCCAAAGCGTCGTCGTCGGCCAGAATGTCATCCGTTGGGTGGAGCCGGTAATCGGCCACGTCTTTATACGCATCGGATTCAAGGAATCCAATCGCCATTCGCACGCCTTCCCGCACCCGACGAATGTCGTTTGGATGCTGAAGATAGCGGTAGTTAAAGGCCGGCTGCACTGAGGGATCGGCAGACGCAAGCCTGACGTATCCTGAGCCGTCGGGTAGCCCGAGCGTGCACGAGATTCGCGCCACCCGGTCCGGGGGAACTTCACCGTTCAGGTACTTGGTCCGGAAACCGGGGACGCGCTCCGGCCGTTCGTCAACCATTGGGGTGGTCCTCAGCAACATATCATTGGCTTCGCTGGACCCGCGGGAGGTGTAGTGTAAACAAAAGCGCGCCGCATCGGCATCAGCAGCCAGGGTCATTCCGTCTTTGACTTTAAAGGTAATCTGGGCGCTCAGGTGGTTAAATAGGTTCTGCCCCACTCCGGGAAGCTCGTGAACGAGAGGTATCCCAAATTGTTGAAGTTGGTCATTGGGGCCGATTCCCGATAGCATGAGCAGGTGGGGCGACTTGATAGCCCCAGCGCTCAACACAACCCGGTCTGCTTCAACGTTGAAAATCTCGCCTCCGCTTTCGACTTCCACACCGACGGCCTGTAGATCCTTGATCAATACCTTCCTTACGAAAACCCCTCCCCTCACCGTAAGGTTAAGACGGTGGCGCATGGGATTTAGGTGAGTGATAGCAGCGCTCATCCTCCAGCCGTCCAGGTTGTTAGAGGGCCACACGCCAACGCCCGAGGGGTTCGGGCCATTGGTATCCTCGACTGCCCCATAACCCGCCTCCAAACAGGCTGCGTGGAAGGCCTTTTGGATGTCTGTCCAGGGCCCGGATTGACGACGCCTTACTGGCATCGGTCCGTCGGTTCCATGAAAATCATCCCGAATGTCGAGATCGTGCTCAGATTTTCTAAAGTAAGGCAGTACCTTGTCATAAGACCATTCATCGTTGCCCATACCAGACCAGGAGTCGAAATCCTCAGGTAACCCCCTTTGCATTGCCTGACCGTTGATGGACGACCCTCCTCCGATCACCTTGCCCTGCGCTACGTGAATCTCCCCTTGCTCCTCGGTGATCGTTCCCCGCAGGGCCCAGTTATGTTCCGAGTCTGGGGATTCTGCAAAACTTGTGTCGCCGAACTTTATCTCGTCCGGAAGATAGGCTGGATCAGGGTAATCTGGCCCGGCTTCCAGCAACAGAACGGAGGTATTCGCGTTTTCAGCCAATCTGCTGGCCAACACCGATCCAGCCGCTCCCCCACCGACGATAACAACGTCATATTTCATGGGCCCTCCTTAAATGCTTCGTCTTCTAACATAGGATTTCCCAGTTTTAACTGATTCCGCTGAGGATAGGACGTTCTGGGATTTCTCCAATTGTAAACCGGCATTCTCCATATCGGCCGACCAGCAGGTTCCGAACAGGGTAGTTGGAGCTTATTGCCGGTCTTCGGTGCCGCTGGCATCCTCTGCAGCGCCAGCGACCATATCCACCGTTACCTTACCAAGGTCGTCCGGGGTCAGGCCAAACGTATAGACGGCCCCGCTTCCGGCAAAGTTGCTGACAATGCCGTTGCCTGCGGTGATGCCACCAGCCGCAAGCCCGGAGACAGGCCTGCTGAAGGTGGCAGTCAAAGAGACCGGGGAGCCCGCCCTTACCTTAGTGTCCTCGCTTCCGGCAGCACGCGAGGCACTGACGCTTGGCAGAGACCCGGCCGTCATCCTGCGTCCCACCGGGGCCGCTCTTTACGGGCCCGGCGCCTATTTTGCTATGCGCGATAAGTATAATTATCGGACATGGTAGAATGAGCCCATGCTCCCGGAAAACGGAGGCCCGAGAGGACGTCATGACCGATAGCGCCCGCTCCCCCTGCGACTGCCCCGAGCCCTGCGGCTGCTACGCCGAGGGATACGCCGCCGGCAAGGACAGGGCCTACTCCTTTGTCCTGGCCAGTCTGGAGGGTCCGCCCCACGCCGAGGACTGCGGCTGTCAGCCCTGCCAGGTGAAGCGGGCCTGCCTCCGGAAGGTCCTCACGCTGCTGGCTAGGAGCTCGCCCGGGCTCTTCGAGCTGGTCGAGACCTGGACGCTGGAGGACCATGACAACTGAAACTGAGCAAGGCGTAATCCTGGTCCGTCCGGAACGAGGTCCCGCAGTGGAGGTTCTGGCTACCACCCTTATGTCCGCGGGTGAAACCTACGCCGGTGCCCGGGCCGAGGCCCTCAGCTGGGCGCCCAACACCCGCAGGGCCTACGTCGCCGGATGGAACGACTTCACCAGCTGGTGCCTCGAGCACCGGTGCGCCGGTCTGCCGGCGTCTCCGTCCGTCGTCGGCCGCTACCTGGAGCACCTGGTGGAGACGAAGGGGAGGACGCTGGCCACCGCCCGCAGCCGACTGGCGGCGATCGCTGCGGCCCACCGCTTGGGCCGACACCCGGACCCGGCGTCGGATCCCCTGGTGAAGGCGACGCTGAAGCGGCTGGGCAGGGAGTACGGGAAGCCCAGGAAGCAGGCCAAGGGGTTCACGTCCGACGCCCTGGCCGCGGTCAAGGCCACCGCGGGGATCCAGCGGCTGCACCAAGGCAGGCGTCGGCGCAGGGAGACGGAGGCCGCGGCCGCCAGGCGGGCGCTGGTGGACCTGGCCCTCCTGCAGGTGATGCGGGACGGCCTGCTCCGGGCGTCGGAGGCCTCGGCGCTCACCTGGGGGCACGTGGAACTGCTGTCGGACGGCTCGGGCCGGCTGCACGTGGCCAGGTCAAAGACCGACCAGTAGGCCGAGGGCGCGGCCCTCTACCTGGGACCGGCGGCGGTGAACGCCCTCCTCGCCGTCCGGCCCGAGGAGGCGGTGATCGACTCCGCGGCCAGAGTCTTCGGGCTGTCGGCCCGGCAGATCGGCCGGCGGGTGAAGGCCGCAGTCAGAACGGCTGGCCTGGGCGAGGGATACAGCGGACACTCGATGCGGGTGGGCATGGCCCAGGACCTCAGCGCCGCCGGTGCGGAGCTGCCGGAGCTGATGACCGCCGGGAGGTGGGACAGCCCCACCATGCCGGCCCGGTACACCGAAGCCCAGGCTGCCGGCAGGGGAGCCGTGGCCAGGTACTACCAGGGCGGCCTACGGAAGTGATCACCAATACCTGCAACGCTAAACCAATCGGCGCAGATTGATAGGCTTGGCTCGAGAGAGGCGAGGGACATCGCCCATACGGCCGCGGCCCTCCCTGCTCGTCAACTTGGGCGTACCTTTTCTGGTTTAGCCTGGATCGCGAGTCCACGCCTGATGTGAGAAGGTGACAAGTTTCATCCGAGTAGGGTGCGGCGAGCTTTTTCCTCCGCGGCCCGTCTTGCGGATTCCTCGTTCTCTTCCACTGCCGTGAATGTAGCTCCCTGGTGGTCATTCCAATCCGGCAAGTGCGCTTGCCATCGCCATTGGGTGCCCTCGTTTTCGGGCCAGACTATTAACTGCCAACTCCCTGTTTGACGTGATGATCCTGCTCCTCTCTTGATCCATGCCGTCTCTTCTTTTGACTGAGTTAGTGAGGAGTCTACGACAATTTTGCCGGACACTCGTCTGAGAATTCCGTCGATCACGTATACATTGATCTCATGGTGGTTTTTATTTTCTCAAGGGTATGATCAGCGGAGAGTTTTCGAGAAAACTTATAGGAGTCTCGAGCAAGGAGGCGATCTGGGATGTTTCCCCCAGTCCCGTAGACTTTGGATGGCAATGGAATGTCCTCTCCATCTGCTCGTATTCCCATTTCCTTTATGTTGATGTGGTCCGTGCCGAGGTTGACTATGGAGATATCGGCATCGACTGCGTCACCCATGCCTAGCAATGAACCTGTCGTGGAGGTTCTGATTTCTGCTGATAGGCTAAGTGTTTGTTCTTCCTCGGCCTCGGTGTTCTCGGCTGTGTGAATGAGGCTATTTCCGGGCAGGGCCGCGATTACCGATTTCCAGTCCACGGTGTGCATCCAATCTGCTCCTGCCCAATTTACTGGACATCCAGCTGATGCAAGACTGTCACCGAAGGTCTTTATATCCGAGGGGAGGTTGTCCATACGGATGGTGTGTAGGCCATCTATATCTGTGAATTTGCGTAGCGAGCCTAGCTGAACGATAACGGTTTTCCCAGGGTCTCGGCCGTAGGCCATTCCTCCTTCCCAAAGAACATTGGGCCGCGCCTGTCCGCCTGTTCCTGCTTCGACCTGCTTGTCCCCGTCATTCCTGTATTCCGGCCTGAGCTGAACTTCGTCGTCCGGCGTAAGAAGTACCACAAATGCTTGTGCTTTGCTGAAGGCGGAATCCAGGATTGATTGTATGTTTGGTGTACTCTGCCGTGTTTCTTTTCTGGCTTCTGACCACTCAATGGGCTCCAAACCGAAAGTTCGGAGTTGGTCGAATACGGCTTTTCGTGCTGGTTCATTCCTTCCGTGAATTACGAATACTTTTCTGTTGCCAGTTGGTGATTGGATCTGCGAAGTTTCCATTTCTAGATGTCCTGCCATAGTTTTAGCACAGTCCTTTCTCTGTGGCTGTCCAGCTTTGGGCCAGAAGCTACAATATGAACGGCAGCGGGCGGTGCAACTTGCCACCGCCGTTTGGTCGCGATTGCCCGCCTGCACAGCCCACTTTACCTCCGCCGTTTAAAACAAACCCCGCAGTTCGTTCCTCTGGCCGGATTTCCTGCGGAAGAGTCTCCTCGATGCGACCTGAACACGGCCAATCAGTTCCTGCGCAGTTTCTCACCCCTTCCAGGCGCCACGATGGCCCCTCGACGTACACATTATGAGTCTGTCCGAATCTCGCTTGATAGATCACCCTGTTTCTACACGTTGGTAACTTGCAACAATTCCAGCGCATGGCCGACCACGTCGGCCTGGATATCATCGTCCGGACCCCCAGTGATGAACTGCGCCACCCTCATGGGACCGATCCCGTCATGTTGTGTGAAATCCTCCCTGATGATGGCCAGGGCGCGTTCAACGTTCTCGTTGGGCCGGAGCGAAATCAGGCATTGGGCGACGGCTTGGGTTCCTACTCCCTGCAACACGTAGTGCAGGTCATATGCGTCCTTGTTCGCTCCCCTGTTGCGAAACGCAAGGGCCTTCAGCACGGTAAACGCTCCAGGGCCGTACACCGGAATGTCCCGGTTGACGCGTTCTTCCCACAGGGTGTAACCCGACAGAGGCACCCAACGTCGGTCGTTGAAAGCCAACTCCAACCCCTCAATGACGATGGCGCCGAAGTCGCTCTTCATGTGGAAAATACCGCCCGGTCGCTCCGTTTCGTCGTGCGGCGGGATCAGGAAATCCACGGTCGCCGGTCGGGGGGAAGCTATTTTCCACCGTTGCACGGAAGGATTTCCCTTGGGATTGACATCAGGCTTGAACCCTGCCTCGCTCAGCCGGTCGCTAACGTCCTGATAGAGTTGATCATCCAGGATGGCCAACGCCAGCCCCAGGTCCAGATCCATGGTGCCAGCGTGCCGTTCCATTCCCATAGGCAAGTTTTCTTGGTTCACCAACAGGTAAGGTACCAAGCCTCCGACCACCACTGCCTTCTCCAGCAGATCGCCCAATTTCGTGAATACGTAGAGGCAGGTCCGCGTGACCAGATCCAGGTCTTCTGTGGAATACCCGGTCCGGGTGGTGGGCTTAGATGTCATTGAGAATTCCAGCCAGCATCCGGCTTCTCAGTTCTTCGGCAGCCTCCTGGGCCCGTTCGGGATGTCCCTTCAGATCCAGATATACCTGTAAGGGATGTACGCATCGTATCCCTTCAACCTCACTGGCACCATGGAGCACCCCCTCGTCGTTAGGGATCACCAGCCAGGTGTTGGCTCCTCTGGCTTCCGCTCGGAATCCCAAATCCACCATCAATGCGTTTGAGGGGACGTCCACGAGGCAAATGGTCGAAAGGCGAAAGCCGGCGTACCGCGTCCACAACCAAGCGGCTGACAAGCCCGTGGTGGCGTAGGGGATCTCAAATTCCCACAGCTTTTCGGCCAATGAACGCGTGGCTACATCGCCGGAACTGGCCCCGACATGACCGGCTATCACCATGTGGCGATTGAAGCGGTACTCCTCGTGCCAGGCGTCCAGCAACAGGTTTGCGTCCACGACCCGAACACCCTCATCTACCCGCTCCGCCAGGCCGGTCTCGACCAACTTCCCGACCACCCTGCTGACGTAACCTTCGTTCAGGCCAGTATCTTGCGCCAGCGAGCGTTGACGCACCACCACCCCGGACTCCATCAGCAATTGCCTGGCGACCCGGGAACCTTTGGTACCGAAGGCGCTTTCAGGCCGGCCGGGACCACGAAAGCGGTTGGGATGCCCTAAATCCTGGTAGAAGAAGCCGGGTGCTACGATTCTTCCATTCCCCGAGAGATCCAGCCACGCAACGCCGTTTTGCTCGCAATAGTTTCGTGCCGATTCACCCATATACGGCACCACTACCATCGGGATCACCGGTGGGGGGAAGCAGCTCGAGGCCGAGGTAAGTTGTCGAACCGCCATCACCACTTGGGAGAGTGAACCAGGAGCCTTGCACTCGATCAAGAAGGTGTGGTCGCCTGCCTTGCACACCGCATCCCAACGCCCGTTGACAATCCCCGAATTTCGTCGAGTCTCAAACTCGGGGCCGACAGCCCACCCAGTGGCCCGAAAAACCTCCTCCAAGCGTTCCATAGCCATTCGTTCGGTTTGGAATCCATTCGGAGTTCGCATATTGCAAATATATATTGACTTGGTTAATTAAGCAAGGTTGGTAATTTAGGCAAGTTTTGGTAAACGCACTGATCAGTGCTCAAGGGCGAGTTTATCCATTTCTCAATCTGCTGTTGCCAAAACGGAACCCTCCAAGGTACTCCATCCAACACAGACTCTTCCAATAGCCCCTTACCTGCAACGCCTGCTCCACGGCCGGAACCACTGCTCCCAAAACCCTTTACGGCCTTTTTGTGTGCAAACTATTATTGTGATAGTTTATTGAGCGCCTTGCCAAAGCTGGGTGAGTGGTCGCTGCAGACCCTGCTCAAAAACGCCCGTTTGTTGAGCACCCAGCTATTTGATACTCCACGGCTATGACCATGATTGCAGCGATCTATGGGTTCGCCCGCGTCAGCAAGGCCAACGACGAGTCCTTGAACTTGGACACCCAGTTCCTACTCCTGGCAGAGCATGGCATCAGGGACGACCTGGTCTATTCCGACGTGGCCAGCGGCAAAAACCTGCAGTGTCCCGGTTGGCAGGAGTTGCTGACCCGGGTGCAAGAAGGAGACACCATCGTAGTGGCCTTCCTTGATCAGCTCTCACAGAACTTCGAGGACGGCGTCCGCATCAAGGCGGAGCTCACCCGGCGCAACATCGGCATCGTGGCCATCCGGGAAAACATCGACACCAGGGAAGGGGGCGCCGCGGCGAAGTTCTTCCGGCGGTCGATGCTGGCCCAAGGGGTCTACCAGGTGGACTCGGCCAGCGAGCGGATCCGGCTGGCACTGGACCGGGCCCGCGCCAGCGGAAAGCGGGTGGGACCCCCGGCGCTGACCCATGAACAGGCAGAGCAATGCCGTCGTATGGCCGGTGAGGGTGCAGGTTTGCGCCAGATCGCCCGGGTGATGGGCTGCTCGCCAGCCACGGTAAAGAAGGTGCTGGGCCGTGAGGGTGAATAGCCCTCGGCCCCAGCGTTGGGGCTTTCACTGGCCAATATCTCCGGCCAGTGGCGGTGCTCCCTCACGTAAACCTTGACCGTGGTGTATCCACCGCCAAATTCGTACTCGTCCCTCAGCCGCTCGAAGATGCGCTTCGCTGTGTGGCGCTGCTCCTTGGGGACGCCGTGATCCCTTTCCAGGATGTGGCCGATGACGCCGGTATAGGGTTCCTCCTGAGCTTGTCGAAGGGTTAGGCCTCTTGGGAGAAGTCTGCCGCCGCACCAAGGGGGGACCGGGTATTCCAGCATCTTGCGCACGGTGTCCCGGTGCAGACCGAAGGTCCGTGCCGCTTCCCGGACGATCATCCTATCCACCTTCACCGCCCGGCGAACCCGCAGATATACGTCCACGCTGTACATTCGTCGCACCATCCGTAGGGTCGGCTACGACCCTTATGAGGCGGCGAACGGTCCAATTTACAACCGCCGAATGTCAGCGATTACCCGCCCGCACGGACCACTTTACCTCCGCCGTTTACACATTTCCTCGCGCTTTCGGGGTTCGTGCCCCGGTAGGGCGGTCCCAGCTCACGCAGTTCCACGGAGAGATTCTGGATCTCGGGAGGTCGGAGCCAGCGCTGTGCTTTCAGGTAGGACTCATCCTGCACGCCTCCGGTGTTGTTGGCGGCAGCCAGGCTGCGGACCCTCTGGGGATGGGTAAGGGCGTAGTCCAGGACGGCAATGCCTCCCGCTGCCTTCCCCACCGGGTGTGCCCGCTCCAGGGAAGGGCGTGCAGGTCGTCGCCGGCGAACCCCGGCTGGTGTCCGGTGCCGGAGGTCCTGGAATGTCCCCATGTGCGCCGGTCGTAGGTAATGCAGCGGTAGCCGGCGGACGTGAAGGCGGGCAACTGGTAGACCCAGCCGTCTCAGGTTCCCGTGGCTGCGTGAAGGAAAATAACCGGGGAACCGGGTCCGGGTCCGTCCGCATCCTCGTAGTAAAGGTCAACTCCGGGCAGAAATAAATAGGGCACAACTCTCCATATTCCAGGAACGTCTGAGCAAAGTTGGCGGTCGGCGGCTGGGCGCCGGTGGAGTGCATTGCCTCAGAGACCTCCGGGCTGGCCGGGTCCTGGTCCCTTGGGCATCCAGAGTGCCGCCCTTGCCGTCGTTACGTTTACCATGGCCACTGTAGTACCAGTAATAGCCGTTGTTCCCGACGGGTGGCGGGCGGGGGTGATGTCCTCTCGCTCATCGCAGCACCCGTACCCAAAAACGGCGGCGCGTCAACGGCTAATCCCTGCATAGACAAGCGCTGCCTTTCAAGGCTACCATTTTCGAAATTGCTCTTGGTTTCGATTCCCAAGTTCCGTCATCCGTCCCCCATGCAGGAGACCTAGCCATCATGGGCAGAAATCCGCCTCGGCCCGACACGAGCGAAAATCCAGAGCCGCCCCGGGGCGGGGAGGTCGTTTGCTTCGGGTTCCTGACCTACTGCCTGCTGTTGATGGTCGACCAGTTGCCGCCAAGGAACGGCGGCGCGGCAGTCTTGGAAACCGTCGATACGGTGGGAGATGATGCCGCAATCGTCGCGAGCATTCTCACGAGCTGGAAAGTCCCCACCCGTCTTGTTTCGTCTCCGGTCGGCAATGATCACCACGGGCAGACGGTCATGAATCATTTGAACGCCTGGGGTGTGGACCTGGAGGAGCGGGTCAGACACGAAATAACAACACCGGTGGAAGTCGGGATCGTGGACGGCAGCGGCGGCCGAACGTATTTCCAACGGAGAGACGCCTCTGCCATGGCCGCCTTGGCCCCACCGGTTCCCCACCAGTTATCCGGAGCCGGAATGCTGTATGTGGACTGGTACGACGGCCCGAGCATACCTGCGGCGATGGAAATCGCCTTTTCCCGGGGCGTGCCCGTCTTCCTGAACCTGGAATCGCAATACAACAAGGATTCCCAGTTGACGGGTATGCTGCAGCATACCCGCATTTGCCAGGTATCCCTGGACGAACCCTGCGCATGGGCAGATCCGGTTGAGGTAGCGCGGTGGCTGGTCGATCAGGGGGTGGGGACAGCCCTGGTCACCATGGGCTCCGATGGCTGCGTCGTTGCCCAGGGACGGGAGGCCTTTCGCGTCCTGCCTCCAGAGGTGCGGGTGGCAGATTGTTATGGCGCCGGCGCGGCATTCTCGGCAGGGATCATATACGGGGTTCGAGCCGGATGGCCCCTGGAGGCCAGCGCCCGCTTCGCCAGCGCCTAAGCCGGGCTCAAGTGCGAGGTGAAGGGAATGGCGAAGCTGCCCGTGTCGGAAATTCGGAAGGCCGCGGCAACCGTGGACGTCAGGCCACTTCCTCTGTGACCGAACCCCTTCAGTTCTTTCTGGCCCAGAAGACGCAATGGCGCATGGGCTTCGGGTCAGTGAAGTACATCAATCCTCCCAGTTGTTCCCTCCCCTCTGGCTCCACGAGAGTGCAGCCGCAGTCCCCCAATATCCCCAGCAACCGGTGCTCATCGTAGAGCTGGAACGACCTCTCCACGCCCTCCGCTCCATAGGCGCGGTCGCTCACGGTCGCCACTCCCGAGCCGGTCTTGAACATCAGCTGCAAAACCCCGCCGGGGGCAAGGACTCGCGCAAGCTCCGGGACCGTGGTGGTTTCGGTGGTCACGGGGGGCAGGTGTTGTATCACCGCATTGCACAGGACGAAATCGAAGGACCCCGTCTGAAAGGCTAGCGATTCCCGCAGGTCGGCGACCCTGAGCCTGTCCGCGATTTCGGGGTGCAGTTCTTTCCCCAGGCCAATGTTCTCTTCCACCGCGTCGATCCCATAGACCTCAAACCCACGGGAGTGCAGCAGGTGGACGTCCCGGGCCCCGGCGCCGCATCCCGCGTCCAGCCCCCGTTTGCCGGGCGCCAACTCAACCACTCGGTCCAGCAGGTCCGCATCCCCCTTAAGGTCGGGGTGGGAAGGATCGGTGTATACCGAATGAATGAACTCATGGGACAGATGGGAGTACCTCTCGGCATTCCGCTTGTAAAAATCCAGCGTATCGAAGGCCATATGACCACCTTAAGGGGACCGCCGGGTTTGATTCGTCGAAACCAGACCATAACACTGAGCCTGCAATGTACTTAACGCCAATAACATTGTAAACTCACCTATTGGCAACCACAAATACTGATTATATGCCTGTGTTCCTTAAGAAGGGGCTATGGATTACGCAGAGCGTGGTTTACCTGGCCTTTTCAAGATACAAGCGGCGAAGACCCCGGATGTCCCAGCAATAGTGGGCGACCGGGAGCAAACATCATACTCCCGACTGGACCAGGAGACGGATGCACTTGCAGCCTACCTTCGGTCCCTGGGTGTTTCAGCTGACGTTCCAGTGGGCATATTCATGGAGACCTGCCCCGAGTACATCGTCGCCAGCATGGGGGTCCTGAAGGCCGGCGCGGCTTTCATGCCCGTTTCCCTCGATTCTCCCGACAATCTGCTCAGTGCGATATTCTCCGAATCGCAGCCCCGGGCAGTGATCACCAAGGCCGGTCACCTGACCAGATTGAGCCGGTTCTCCGGGACGCCTATTGTCTCCATTGACAGCGATGCCTCTTGGAGGAACTGCCATGAGGAATCCGGGAATGTCCGTTTCTCTGGAGATAATCTGGCCTTCCTTCCCTACACCTCCGGCACGACCGGGGCTCCGAAGGGAGTGATGCAGACCGGCGGCTCGCTGATATCATCCTACTTCGCACGGTACAAGTTCAGTTCCTACTCGGTGGGAGACAGGGTAGCCTGCAACATCTTCTTTCCCTGGGAGTTTCTCCGTCCTCTCCTGAAAGGAGGAACGGTATACGTAATCCCTGACGATATAGTCTTCCTGCCGCGGGCTCTCACCAGATTCATCTCGGAGCATCAAATTTCCGAGATGCTGTTTACCCCGTCACTGTTGCAGGGGGTATTGAACTCGGCAGACCGGGATGTTCTGCGGGGCCACCTGTCCCCATTGCGGGTGGTCTGGCTCAATGGCGAAGTGGTCCCAGCCAGCCTGTTGAGTCAGGCGCGGGAGGTCCTGCCCGCATGCGCCCGGGTGTTCAACACCTACAGCATCAGTGAGACCCACGACGTTTGCACCGTTGACCTGTCGGAGTTTTGCCTGGCTGGACTGGACGTTTGCCCGGTCGGGATGCCGATGGAGGGGGTGGAGGTACGGGTGCTGCCGGAAGGAAGGCCCGACTTGTCGCCCAGCGGCTCCGGCGAGCTATACATCGGCGGCCGGGGACTTGCCCGGGGATACATGAAGAGGCCCGATCTGGATGCCGAAAGGTTTGTCAGCTGGAACGGCGAGCGGTATTACGCCACTGGCGACCTGGCCGAGGTTGACCCTACGGGGATGACCACGATCATCGGACGGGACGATTCCATGGTCAAGATCAGGGGATACACCGTGTACCTCAGCGCCATCGAGGAAACCCTGCGAAACCACTGCGGCGCGCTGGATGCCGTGGTGGTGGCCGAACCCGTGGACGAGACCAACCGCCGGCTTGTCGCCTACATCATCCGGTCGCCGCGAGCCGCATGGAAAGTGGATTCCCGCAGTGGGACCTCCAGGGACCTCCGGGCCCTGCTGGAGCGCCACTTGCCGTTTTACATGGTGCCCAGCAGCTTTGTGGAACTGGAATCACTCCCGGTAAACCAGCAAACGGGCAAACTGGACCGGAAAGCCCTGCCCGCATCGCGGAATGAGGCGCGCGGAGCCAGGTCGCAGCCACCGCTGCCAAAGGGCGCCACGGAGGCAGACCGGCGCCTTGCGCTACGGGGGCTGTGGGGGGAAGCCCTCGGCGTCGACGCGGAGGCATTGGGGGAGGATTGGAACTTCTTTGATCTGGGAGGCCACTCCCTGGCAGCTCTGTCCCTGACCCTGGACATTGAATGGACATTCAGGGTTGAACTCCATGGCAACGAGATATACGAACACCCGACTATAGACGAGCTTTTTGCACATCTGGAAGGTAGAGGGTCGCGCATGGAAGCGGGAATTTCGCTGGCCGAAGACTCGGTACTGGACCCAGAGGTGTTCCCGAAGGGCGACGCGAGGACGTTACGCCTGAGCGAGGCCTCCTCGATCCTGATCACTGGGGCCACCGGGTTCCTGGGCGCCTTTCTGCTCGACGAACTGCTGCGGAACACGGCCCAGAATACCAGGTTTTACTGTTTGGCCAGGAACCAGACTCCCGGGCAGGGAACTCACGTCAACCGGGCCCTGGAGAGCTTGCGGTTTTACGGGCGGGAGGGCGAGTCCGAAGGCCACCGGATCTTTCCCGTTGAAGGGGATCTTGCCCAGCCCCATCTTGGACTGGAAGACGAGGACTACCAGCGGCTTGCGGATGACATCGACATGATCTTCCACTGCGCCGCCTCGGTCAATTACGTATACCCCTATGAGGTGGCCAAGCCCCATACCGTCGGCGGGACAACTGAGGTGCTCAGGTTTGCCTGTACCGGCAGGACAAAGCCGGTCCTGTACATTTCCTCGAACGGTGTGTTTCCCGGAGGTGACGTTGTTCCCTACCTGGAAAACAGCCAGATTGACGGCTTTGTCGACCGGATGGAGGGAGGGTACAACCAGGCCAAGTGGGTGGCGGAAATGCTGGTGTGGTCCGCCGTGTCCCGCGGACTGCCGGTCTGCCTGTTCCGGCCAGGAAATATCGGCCATCACAGCGTTGCGGGCACGGTGAATCCCAACGATTTCCAGTCGTTGATAATCAAAGCTTGCGCCCGCTTCGGGTGGGCGCCCCGAGCGTCGGATTGGCGGTTCGAGATGACTCCGGTGGACTTCCTGGCGGCCGCCATCACCAGGGTGGCCGACCAACCGGCGCATCTGGGGAAGGTCTACAACGTGGTCCAACAAGACCCAGTGCCGGCCGACGACGTCTTTGCCCATATGGAGACCCACGGGTACGTGACGGAGCGAATTCCCCTGGAGGAATGGAAATCGAGATTGCAACAAGTGGCCGACCGGGAAAACGATGTGGAGTTGGGGGTTCTGACGCGGTCCCTCGATTCAGTCGATCCGTACCTGTCCGACACCAGCGTCTACGACATCAGCCAATTTTCCAAAGCGCTCTTGGAACTGGGTCTGACGATGCCGACGGTCGACGTGGAGTACGTTACCAGGTTCCTGAGGAAGTGAATAACCGGTGGTCGACGTTCGGAGGAATGTTGTGTTGTCAACCGGTGTCCCCGATTGAGCAATATCATCAGCTTCGCTGTTCCAGAAGGACTGAGGCGGACCCGGTTAGTTGGACAGGGTAGATGCGGAATTAAGTGAGAGCCTTGCCACTCCCACCAATGATGCTGACGTAGGCTCTGGTGACCGCCTCCTTTCCTTTCGGCGCTTCCCCCGGAACATTCTTGGCCTGGTGGTACACCTCGGCCGGCGTCCGGTAGCCGAGAGCCTGAAGGGATCTGCGGTCATTGTAGAACTGGAAGTAGGCGCCCAGCTCCCTCCGGGCTTCCCCGGCGTCGGCGTAAGCTTTCAGGCACACCTCCTCGTACTTCACCGTCCGCCACAGCCGCTCCACGAAGATATTGTCGGCGTACCGCCCCCTCCCATCCATGCTGATCCTCACTTCAAAGTCCCTGAGCACTTGGGTGATCTCCCCTTCTGCCAATAAGGGCCCAGCCTGCTCACCCGAGCTGTCAACGAGATAAATTCTCCGCGTAGCGCACAGTAGGCGAGGTTCCGTGTCCCCTATGCGCTACGCAATGTCCGTCGGGCACCGGGTGCCGAGCCGCCGGTCCAAGCCCGAGGGCTGCTGGAGCGCCCCTCCAGTCGGGCGCGGCAATCCCGGGCAGTCAGCACTGCCACCGGCCCAAAGACTGCTGGCTCATACCACTCATTCCAGCCACCGGTCAGAGCCGCCCGGGTACGCTTCGCCACCCTAGCTCTTTTGGACCATAGGCCTTGCCGCATGATCGCCGGGTCCGGAACGCCGGCCCGGGTCAGACCCATCCGGTGGCTGTAAAACCCGGTTGTAGAATCCCTGGCAGAAAGCCATACTTCAGGTATTCCAGCCAGGGGTGTAGAGGGATGACGCTGTATGGTTATGCCAGGGTCTCGGTCAGGGAGCCCGAAGACAAGAACCTGGACCTGCAGGTGGAGCGGCTGGTCCGCGCCGGCTGTGCCATGGGCAACATCCGGGCCGAGGAGGCCAGCGGGGCCAAGGACGACCGCGGCGGCCTCCTGGCGCTGCTGGACCTGGTTGTCGCGGGCGACACCCTGGTGGTCGCCCACATCGACCGGCTCTCCAGGGAGCTGACCTACGGGCTGCAGGTGATCGAGTCCCTGCACCATGCGGGAGTGGAGTTCCGGTCCCTGTCGGAGGACTTCGACACGGCCACGGCCAACGGGAAGCTCCAGCTCCAGATGGTGCTCGCCTTCAGCGAGTGGTGGCGGAACTCGATCAGGGAACGCTCAGTCGCGGGCCAGGCCAAGGCACGGACCGAGGGCCGTTTCCCTGGCAGGCGACCGCTCCTGACCGAGCAGCAACGGGAGTACATCAGGGAGGAACGGTCCAGGGGAGTGAGCCAGCGGGAACTGGCCAAGCGCCTGGAGGTCAGCCGCTGGACCATCCAACAGGTGGACGGATAGTGCTTCAGTGAAAATTGCAGCCTCGGCGTGGACCTCACCGAGGCCAGGCTCAGATTGAGCCAACAGCCTAATACCATGCTTGCGTTAATGACCGGCCACCGCGGTGAATTCGCCAAGGATAGGGCTTCTGTCCTTTCTGGCAAACCCTTGCTAGCAATCCCGAATTGTTGCCGGCAACACCCCGTGTCGCCATTCTGATTATGCTTCCCGCCAAGCGACTGCTTCCTAATTTTCAGTAGCGCCCTATTGAGGCTATGCGGCTGTTGACGTGAAGCAGCGAGGGTGTGTCATCGGCGACCGAGCTTGAGGAGTGAAGTGGCGAAGGAAGGGGGAGTCCGCGTCAGGCAATTCCATTCCATTCTAGTGCCGGTGGAGTTTCGCAGGGCTTCTCCTTTCCCAGGGTCGACTTTCTGCTCCATAGGGACCACAGCGGATCGGCCATCATTCCAGGTGACATTCGCCGGGATTCCCTACGCAAATGAACCACGATACGCACCCGGAGAATAGGAACAGGGGGCCAAGAGGATCATCGGCTGGGTTACTGGGACACGCTATTTCCCGACACCTTTACGCGTCTGCGCTCGCAATCTGGCCTCGCGCCGGTTGATTTCACTCGCTACACGACGATGCTCAGCTTGGGGCGCGGCCCGGTTGGGCGCCTCGGGCCTACAGACGTCCTGGCGCAAGAGGATGCGCTACTTACTTCGCCGCCCGAGCGGACGTGCGTAGCTAGGCGTGCATCGGTGGTGAGAAACGCCTAGACTCCGTACAGCCCAGCAACTGCATGGGAAACGGTTCTGCCATGCGTGCGTCGGTTCTATTAAGTCCCACCGGAAAGGACGGCAATGATGGAAACTTACATCGGGAAGACGATTTCCGATTTCACGCTTCAGTCCAGCGATGGACAGACGATATCCCTAATCCCGAATCCACCGAACCGAGTAGTGGGGGCACCGGAATGGGACCTGACAGGAATGGAGACGGGATCGTTCTGGCCGACTTCGGGTGGATGGCACCAGTAGTGGACCTGCTATCGGCTTAGTGAGCCGCTCATGAGGTGGCCGTAGGCGGCAAGGCACTCTCGCTGGCCGATTCGTGCGGCGCGAGTTGGAGAGATATTCGACTGACTGGTGGATGAGGGAGCGGATGGGGGGCCGGTGCCGGGCCGGTTGCCGGCGCTGCGGTCAGGAGGGAAGCGGCAGGGTACGCAACCGGGTCAGGGCGCGAGTGAATTGAGCCTCCCAAGGCCAGCGCCGAGGCAAATGCAGTGTGAGGCGGCGGGCCGAGCGGGTGAGCCGTCCGGTGAGGGAGAAGAAGCGCCGCCGCAGGGTCTTGGTGGTCACCACCTGCTCGCCCAGACCGATGCGCGCCGTCCAGCGGGCCAGGTTGTGAGCCATCGCCTGTATCGCCAGCCAAGCGGCGTTGGCGGGGAAACGTCCGGAGGGAAGATGGTTGAGACCCACGCCGTACTTGAGGTCGCGGATGGCATTTTCGATCTCGGCGTGGCGGCGATGGTCTACCTTCAGTTCTAGGGTGTCGCCGTCCCGGTCAGTGATGAAGGCGTGATAGCTGTAGGTGGCGAACAGGGCCAGTTGAGAGCCGGGCGTGGGCTTCACCCGCCGGATGATGAGCCGCACCGGAGCAGCGCCGGGCTCACTCTGGAAGGGGGTGTAGGTGGTCTCCGCCACGTCGGCGGCGCCGTCCATCCAATAGGGGACCGGCGTCCAGTCCGCCTCTGGTATGGCCTCGATGAGGTTCCGCAAGCTTTGGTGCTGGCGGATGGTGATGGAAAAGCGGACATCCAGCTTGTGGCAGAGCGCGACGATGGCGTGGGCGTAGAAGCCGCTGTCGGCCCGCATCGTTAGTTGTCCCGTGGCCCCGGCGTGGCGCACCCGTCCCACCGTTTCACGCAGGAAGTGAGCGGCGCCCCGAGCGGTGTTGGCGCGGCCCTCCCTGAGCCGGACCATCAGCACGTCGCCGGTGCCGGCGGCGACGGCCAGCAGCGGGTGATAGCCCCGCTGCCCGGTGTAGCCGTGGTGGCGGGCCCCTCCTTGGCCAGCCCATATGTCTCGCAGATGGTGGAGTCCAGGTCGATGGTCAGCGGTCCGTCCCCGGGTCCGGCCCCAGCAGCCCAGGCCCGGGCCAACAGTTCCCGGCTCACCCGGTCCAGTTGACGGACGTGGCCCCACCGGAAGCTGCGCAAGAAGGTTCCCAGGGTGGACGGAGCCTTGACCACGCAGCCGATGGCGCCAGCCGTCCCGCCGGTGCGCAACACGTCGGCGTCGTCAATGCAGTCGCCACCGGCCAGCGCGGAGGCCACCAGGGTCAGCATCTTGTCTCCAGCGTTCGCCCGACCCGCTGCATGTCCGAGGTCAACGTGCTTCCCGACGAGCTCACGCAGACCCAGGTGCAGGGCAAGGGTGACCGGAAGGAGCAGCCCGGCATTGCTCACCAGGCGGTGGTCGTCGAAGGCGATTCGGATGCGGTCGGGCTCGCTGAATGGTAGCATCTATTGGGTGCTCCTGCTTCGAGGATGGTTTGCTGTAACAACAACCATTATCCCCGATGCCGGGAGCACTTTTTTACCCCTTCAGCACACCGCCACACTCACCCCTTCGGTGGATTCGGGCTTAGCAGTCTTCGCGGACAAAAGGTCCTGCTGTACTTCTTCACGAGTCCGGGCGGTGGTAATTGAACCCGCATGGCTCTTGGGTACCGAGAGCATGCTGCCGAGTTCACCGAGAAGAACGTCGTGCTGTTCGGAATCCATGACGGAAGCTTGGATGCCGCACGCCAGTGGGTCGAGAAAGAGCAGCTTCCATTCGCGGTCCTGAACGACCCTGATCGACGAGTAGGCATTGAGCTAGGCATGTCCGCTCTCGATGGAGAGAGGTACGTCAAAGACCCGTCAGACGGGAAAAGGCCCGCAGTTGTCATCGACGAACAAGGTGTGATCTGCGAGTGGGAACCCGACATGAACCACACCGATCAGATTGCAAAGTTACTGGAGCGTCTGTAGGACGACCTCAACGGTGCGGGCTTTTCGACTGTTACCCGCCCTTGTGCAGCCGGCAAAACGGGGTTCAGCCCGGACTGTGGCTTAGCAGGCCGATGAAGAACATGTCGAGGACGGCGAGACCCTAAACCAATACCAAAGTGGGATGTGCATTTCCCGATAAAGTAGGCTACCAGAGGGTTTCTAAGGTTCCCGTTCGCTTTAGGCGTCCACCCCCGCACCACGGCGGAAGCCACCCGAAAACATGTACATTTCACCTTGGCTTTAGTTTGGGGTATGGCCGATTGCGGGAACCCCTCGCCGGGATTCAAGGGCTGGGAATCAGATGTTCAAATTTGGTGATCCCAGGAAAGCGATCAGGTCTCGTTTATTGCGCATGTAAGCGGCGGAGGTACAGCGGGGCACGTGGGCGGATCGACCTCCTGGGGAACTTTAGCCCCGCATTTTACAGCGCGTCCGAGTAATTCCTGGCCTGACGGTGGGGATTCGGGTTCATCACTACCGAAATGTCGGATTCGTTGTCGCCCCAACGGAATTGGGGGTATACTCCACCATAATCTGGCCAAGGAGAAGCTGGATGGCCAAGTCTATAAGCCATTTTGTAACGAGACCGGGAAGGAAAGATGGGGACGGTGAGATAAGGATCCCCGTCGCCGAGGACCTCGCTTCGGTTCCGGGCGTCCCGCAAGAGCCGGCTGACGTGGACTTCTACAGCAGGGAGTACCCGCTGGAGACACAGGCCATAGACAAGTCCGCTGATCGCCAGTGGGCATGGTCATCGCAGGCCGAGGATCTCGCCGAATTCCGTGAAGAGCAGGACAAGCGGATGGAGCCGATGTACGAGGCCGCCCGCGTTTCCGCCACCGTCGAGCCGAACGGAACTCCGGTGCCGGGCGAAGACCTTACGGAGGACATTCGACGAATCGCGCTGGAGTTGGGCTTCGGGGAGGTCGGTTTCGCCCGGTACGACCGCCGCTACACCTTCAAGAGCAAGCAGGACTGGGCCCAGTACGAACATGCCATCTGCCTGGCCCTTGAGCAGGACTACGCCAAGACCCAGACTGGGCCCAGTACGGAGGCCGACGTCGCCCGATTCGAGACATACGAGGTCCAGATGACGCTTGGGCTGGAGCTCGCCGATTACATTAGAGCAAGGGGGTACCATGCCCAGTTCCACGACGGCAGCGATAACAGTGGGCCCTACATTCCCCTGTTCGTCGCGGCCGGCCTGGGACAGATGGGCGCCAATGGTCAACTCCTTTCGCCCCACTTCGGATCCCGGTCCCGTCTGATGCTCATCACCACTGATGCGCCGGTGACCTACGACCAGCCGATTGACTACGGGATCCACAAGTTCTGTCAACAGTGTCAGGTCTGCGTCAACCGATGCCCCGGCAGGGCCATCTCCCACGACAAGGTCTGGTGGCGCGGGGTCGAGAAGAACAAGCTGATCTACGATCGGTGCAGGCCGATCATGGTTACCTACCGCGGCTGCGCGGTATGCATGATCGTGTGCCCGATTCAGAGGTACGGCATGAAGCCGGTTATGGAGCACTACATCCAGACGGGCGAGGTGCTCGGCAAGGGGACTGAGGGGTTGGAGGGCTACTCATTGGAGGGCAAAGGCCACTTCGGTCCCGGCGAGTTGCCGCACTTCGACCGGGCCCTGTTCGACTTTCCCCACGGGCGGGAGGAAGATTGGCTGTTCGAGCAGTTCAAGGAGCGGCTGGTCTCGAAAGGCTTGTCCGATGCGTCCGAGTTCGAGAATTTCGCCGCCAAAGTCAAGAAGGTACTCGACAAGGGCGAGACGACGTTCGACATCGCATGCGGAATCGCGGATGGCGGGCATCGTGGTTAGCCCGGTGGCGAACGGCGATCCGTCAGGCCAGAATAGCCGGCAACCCGTAGGCAGGGCGTTCCGCAGTCCTGGGAGCCGCCGCAGAAACCCCGGCGGGTCCCGCCCGACAGGAGGACGTGGGGACCACAGGCTGGCCTCAACCAGAAGGCGGATGCCCCCACGCCGGACATCCATCCAAGCCGGGAGGTCCTTCCGGGCGGCTTGGGCATCCACATCGCGAGGAACATGGTGAGCCTGATGAGCTACCGGCGGGGGAACGGGTGGAACCGGGTAACAATGGACCTTGAGGCTGGAGACAAGCAACCACCGGGCCGGACGGCCCATGACCGATGCGGGGCGAAAGGGCCCACTTCGACTTGAAACACCGGTATGGCGGAGTCCCGATGGACGGGGGCAAGACCCTGCGCAGACGCCAGCGCGGATGTTCAGACCGGCCCGGAACCTGCACTTGGACTACTGCTCGCATACCTCCCTGTCCCGGGCGCTGGGCACCATCGCTTGGGGAAATCCCTTCCCATCTCCCTTGTTGCCTTGGACTCGCTGTTCCCCGGCAGCGGCGGCCTCGTCGCAGCACCGGTACACGGTGGCATCCTGCGCGCTCCCGGCGTTGGACCTAACCCCATACCAAGGTGGGATGTGCAATTCTGAGGTATTGAAGACCGCCGAAAGGACTCCACATCACCTCATATCACACATAGGCCCTAACTGGGTGGCCACCGACAATGCGGCCTGGCGATATGTACATTTCACTTTGGCTTTAGTTTAGTACGAACAGGCCGGCGCCCAAGCGGCCCGAATCCAAATTTCTCATAACGACAGTTATGAGAAATTTAACTACGGGGAGCGTTTCGAATGACGGCCACGACCGGCACGGTCCACTACGCCCCTGTCGACCGGCCGCTGTGCGGCTCAGAGAGCATGACCGCGGCCTACACCGACAACCCGGCGCCTTGGTGGCCGGATGCCCCGACTGCCTGGAACTGGCTGCCGAGGACCTCTACGAGGACAACGAGCACTGGGCGAACTGCCTCCACTGCCGGCAGGAGATCTCCACCCAGAGCGGCGTCGAGTGGCGGCGCGTCGTCCGTGCGCCCTGCCCGCACTGCGGGAAGCCCGGATGGTAACTGAGTCCAAATACTACACGAGCATCTCGGCCTGCAGCTGCCCCAGCTGACGCTGGCGGCACAGGTGCAAGCACGTCGACGAACTGCGCAAGGCCTATGCGGCAATAGAAACCAACCGACGCAAGCGGGAAGAGCGAGGTCCGTCCACTGACTATGAGCAATGAGGAGCGCCTGGTGCGGCTGGAGACCCGCCAGGAGACCACTGCGACCAAAGAGGACCTGGCCAACCTCTAGGCCCGGCTGATCAAGTGGATGGTCGGCCTTATGATCGTGGCCACCGCCACGGCCACAGCGGTGGCCACGCTGATCGAGCGCATCACGTAACTGTCTTTATCAGCAATTTAAGTACGAATAGGCCGGCGGCCAGCGGTAACGATAAGGGCCTCCGGACAAATGTCCGTCAACCCAGATTAGCAGTCAGATGGTGTGTACAAAAGGACACGAGTTGCCCTCTCGATTACATCCAGCGGTCAGAACAACCCTTTTGCGAACCGCAAAATTGGCCTCATAGAGGCCCTTTCCGATGTGAAAGTCTATACCGTCATGGTATTGACTACGCTATGACTACCCGGCAAACGTCATAAGTGAATTGCTCCCCGTCCGCAGGAAGTGGCCTTGCCGCTCTCCACGGGCGGGTGTTTTTTGCCATGCGCACCATAGTCTTCTACGAAGGCCAGAACCTCTTCCGATCTGCGAAGGACACTTGGGGGCCTTCGCAGCCTAATTCTTCTTCACCTTATGGCTGGCCCAGCTATGACGTCGAGAAGCTGGCGCAGCACTTGGTCTCTCTGACTCCTGGCCAGACCTAAACTAAAGCCAGGGTGGGATGTACATTTGCTGGGTGTTGAGAATCAGGCTGGGAGTCGCGCAGGAAGGCTTGAGCCCTTGATTGCAGAGTTGTTCTGCAGCGCCGCTTCACCTTTGCCTTTTTTCTTTCGGCGGAACAATCGAACGTGGAAATGGCTGACTCTCTCCTGCACCTTTACCTTGGTTCCCAGGCATTTGTTCCCGGTGGCCGCCTCTCTCGCCCAGCCCCAGATGGCCGCATCTCTGTTGAAATCCGGGCTGTAGCCCGGCAGGTTCATCGGCTGCAGCGCCAGACCGAGCGCCCGCAGGTACTCCCTGACTGCCTCGCCCCGGTGGGCCGGAGCGTTGTCCCAGATCACGCTCAGTGGTCCAGGGTGCCTCTCCCTCAGCTGCATCAGAAAGGTAGCCGAAGTGCCATCCACTCCACCTCCCCCGTCTCCAAGCACACCGCCGAATAGTAGCTGGCCTTCTCGCCGCGCCTTGGGCTGGTCGAGTCCACCAGTGCAGGTTCTCCCCCATGCCTCTGCGCTTTTCACCTTGGCTTTGGTTTAGGAGCGCGCAATTGGTACCTGCCCCCGTTCCTGCGCTGGCTTCCGGAGTTGCAAATCGAGCCCCCTGAAGCACCTGCGCCGGAGTCTACCGGCTAGGCAGGGGACGGAGTCAGATGCGGGATTCCGCCTCCCTGCTCAGTTCCACCCAAGCAGCGGAATTGTATGGACTCTTTGAAAATACCAAATGACTATAAAACAGGGTACGAAAAGGCTCGCCTTGTCTCATCGCAACTTGCGTCCAACTATATCGCGCAAACAACTATCGGCGATCCATGCGCGGACGCGGCGACCGAGTAGTTGTTTGCATTAGCGGCAGAGGACCGCCGTCGCCTGCTAATAGGTTGCATGAACTTTGACGAACAAGTGATTGGCGACGCACCCCAGGCAGTACGCGAATTTATCGATGAGGTAAATGTCGTCCCGGAATGGTATGACAGTGCTGCAACCATCCCAGGGATCCGGGGGTTTCACGCAAACTCCGACCTGATTCTCCAAGCTTTTATCGGTGGTGTTCTGGTCGAGGGATTCACGACCAATATCAGCAAGTCCTTTGTCATCACCGGGAGGCTGCGAGAACAGGGAGTCCGGCGCCTGAGGCAGAACAATCGCCACGTCGTCGAAATATTCCTGCCGGACGGGCTACATCGAAACGGCGATGGTTGGAAACTGGCCGTCCGTATAAGGCTGGTCCACGCGCAGGTCAGGCGGCTGCTGTCCCGTTCCGATGACTGGGAGATGGAGGCATGGGGCACCCCTCTGAGCGCGGCCCACTTGGCGCTGTAGGCCAGCGCCTTTTCTGCCAGGCTCCTGAAGCACTCGGAAAGCCTGGGTGCCGCTTTCAGCAACCAGGAGCGGGAGAGCTTCATGCTGATCTGGAGGTATTCGTCGCACCTGATGGGGGTGCCTGATACCATCCTGCCCCAGAATGAGGCCGAGGCATTGAGGCTGTACGACATCGCCATGAGATGCGAGCCTCCAATAGATTTCGAAGCAATCATAATGGCCAACTCGCTGGTCAATGCCGTCCCTTTGTTGTCGGGGCCAGGACGAAGGAAGACCGGGAGGAAATGTCCAAAGTCGTGTACTCGGTGTCCCGCGCCCTGATTGGAAACAAGATTGCCGGACAGTTGCACTTCCCAAAGAGTCGCGTCTGGGGGCTGCTGCCATGGCTAAGAATGCAGGCCAGAATTGGCAGGGTTGCACGCAAGATGTTTCCGTCCTTGGCCCAAGCTTACAAGTTCAACAACTTCTGGAACATTATTTCCGCGTCAAATTATGATGCTGGAGGCATCGACTACTCCCTGCCGGACCATGTGTATGCTGAGAAATCTCGCAATTGGTAGTCTCGCCCGTCGTATGGTTTACCAGCGGAACCCCTTCAGGCCTCTGAGGGGGTAGATTCTTGACCGTTGTTTGAATGGAGGTTGTGTCTCAAATTCTTGCGATGCCGTGACTTAGCTGGACTTCGTACATTCCTGTGCATTCGGGCGGCGTATGCCAGCGAGTTGATAAGGCGGTCGTAGAATACGGGAGCCATTTGGTGGTTCGGACGACCCGGTGAGAATGCCGAGTAGCGCGTGATCCAGAGTTGTGCGGGCGCCGTAAGGGGATATACCCTTGGTGGCACTTTGAGTTAGGATATGCCTGCTATTGTTTTAGCTATAGATTCCCACTATCTCCCCTATAACTCGATGGCAAGCATTGAGGTCTTAAGGACAAGCATTATGAAAACTCCCACAGATACCGCTAACACAGGAGTCTTGATTGCAATTGACTGGGAAAACATCCGCCGCGGCGCCCAGATGTACCATCAGACCCTTACTCCCAGGGATCTATGCGATGCGATGAAGTCTGTTGGTGAGACATTTGGTGAAGTTCGCGGTGGTACGGTATTTGGAGACTGGAGCCTTAGGAGAGAGGACGCAGCCGCGTTCACACTGGCTGGCATTAAACCCTACAACGCTCCCCGCACCATGGCAGGCAAGGACCGCACTGATCCTTCCATTCTGCTTGAGGTTTATGACTGGGTCCGGGACCGGGAGGACTGCCAATACATAGTGCTCGGTTCCGGCGATTCAGACTATCAGGCTCTCGTGGACCGCGCCAAGGCCAATGGCCGTAGAATCATCATCTGCGCTTTCAGCCAGTCGGTCGCTCGCGATATGCTGGCCGTGGCGCCACTGTTCCCGCTGGAGGCCGAGCTGGGGTTCGCCCTCCCGGAACATGGCGCGGTCGTCGGCGGCGAAGGGCAGTACATGTCCCCCGAGGACACTTTACAGACTTTCGTGCGGCAGATGGACCGATTGGAAACTACGATGAACTTCGTCGGCTACAACAAGCTCTGCACCCAGTGGATGCTGGACTGGGGCATTGCGTTCACCGAATACGAATGCTACCGGCTCATCGACCAGTGGCTCTATGAAGAGATTGTGGAAAGGCACGACGTTGCGAACCCAAACAATCCGGCCTACCCCACGTCTGCGGTACGTCTGATTCGTTCCAACGAGACCGTACGTGACCTGCTCGGGTACAATCGCCCGGCGGCGGCCCCCAAGCCCGCACTGGCCTAGAAGAGCGTCACCCTCCGGCGCGCTATCGTCGACTCAGGGCGCAGCTGACCAGCGATCAGTACGGTCAGTTGCGCCTCTTTTCTGTTTGTTCACACCTCGCGGAAAGCACGGACGATGATGCTGGCAAGCACTCCACTCTCACCCTCAGACAGGAAGGCCGCAGCTTCCAGCGTTTCTTTGTACTGGACCAAAAAGCCTGGGCTTACATCGCCGGTCTCCACCCTTTGCCGGTACAGACTTATGGCCGCGGCCAAGCGGTCCTCCAGCCATTCGACGCCCTGGCGGTCAAGCAGGTGCCGCAGTAAGGCGCCGTCTTGGCTCAGCGATATGGGTAGTTGCGGAAATTGCTCCGACCTGACCTTGTCGTAGGCGAAGTACACCAGTGACTCCGCGACCAGCTCCCTCTCACCGAGTTGGTCAAAGGCGACAACCAGCGTGGCGGCCAGAGACGGATCGGCCCATATCAGGCGGTAGATCAGCCGAGCGGGCGGCGACAGCACCGGGTCGCCGCCCAAGACCAGCCGTACAGCCATGCCGGTGTCGCTGGACAACACGGCAGATGAGGCGGCGGGCTGATGGAGAACGAATCCCTCCAAGGCAAACGGGGTTCCGGCAATAATTCGGATGACTTCGCCAGGGTCACCCAGTGCCCTCACCGCCATCACCTCGTACAGCCGCTTCAGGAAAGGCTCGTCTATGCGGTAATTGCCCGACGCCTCCTCGATCAGCAGCGTGATGCCGGATAGCAGGTCTCCCTCCGGCGCCGCCTCGGTTATGTCCAGCTTATCGAGCAGGCCCTGCGGCTGAAATATGGCGCGCAGCTGCGTCGGCACAGGGCCCATCAGGGACTGTATCGTGTCCTTGTCCAACTCGGTCACTATCTGTCGCCCAAGCGCCCGGTCTGTGCCGTGGAACAGGTCGAAAAACAGCTTGAGATCCTGCTCATTCTCCGAGCCGGTATCGTCCAGGAAGGCGGTCAACGCTCTCGCGCCGAGTTCGGGCGACTTCCGGCCCTCCGAGAGGACCATCTCCACCAACCCGGCGAAACGCTGCAGCCGCTCGACGAAACTGGCCGTCGCCTGTAGCGTCGGTCCTTCAGGCAGGTCCAGCTCGGAGGCGAACAGCTTCACCAGCGTGTGGTCGTCGACGGCTGGCAGGAAGTTGACCAAGAATGGCCGGTCGGCAATTCGTTCCGAAAGCGTCGACGCACGGTGCTCAGGGCTACCGTCCATGGAGGACAAGAACGCCAGAGCATCGGAAAGGTCGCCCGTTCTGGGCAGCGAAAGCAACTCGATATGATCCGGATACAATCGGTAGAGGGCAACTTTATCCTGCAGGTAGCCCCGCCAGAACTGGAAGTTCTCCTCCAACTGAGCGTCTCCGATTAAAAGGTCGAACTGGTCTACCAGGTCGGTCAGACGCTGGCGTTCCTCCCTGGCCAGCGTTTCTGCGGCATCGGGCAACAGGTTGTCTCCAGGGGAGTAGGCCGGAAGCCCAGTATATTGACGCAGGTCCAAATGCCCAAAACCAAGGAACTTTTCTGCGGTGGTGCGCTCATCGGGCGACAAGGACTGTAACCATCCCGCCGCGTTTTGCCAGGAGCCATAGGGACCCTCTATCAGAAAGTGTCCCCAGTACTTGCGAAGAATTGGCGGCACCAGCGCCAGATCACCTCCGGTGATATGGGGAACATCGGCCTCTAAACTGTGAAAAAGCGGCTCGGTGTTTTCGATGAAGAGCCCCGGCAGGTCACGCAGACGCTGACGCAGAATTTCGTATTCATCTGGAGGCTGCTCCATGAACGCCAGTATGTCGCGATGGTATGCGGCGAGAGCCGGAGCGATCGTATCGCCCTCGCGCAATTGCCAGTCGAGACCGGGGCGGCCAATGACGGGAAAGGCGCCCCAGTAGGAGTGGCCCAGTTCATGCATTATCGGGATGGGCTTGGCCTCGCCTACACCCGCCCAACCGTCAAAGCCGTAGCTGCCAAAAAATCCGGGTTCTCCTGGCATCTGCCGCACGTCCAGGCTATGCAGCAGCGCCTCACCGGCCGGAGCGGGCTGATAGAGGGCAACGATCGCATCCAAGCGCTCACGGACCCATTCTGTGTTGCCGGGGTGCGGCGTGGGCATTGGGAAAGGTGTCGGCGCGGGACGAGGGTTGCGTGCCGGTGTCGGAGCAGCCACGAAAGTAGAGGACTTGGGTGGCGACACGGTTGATACGGTAGATACTGGGACTTTGGGAGGGAGCGCAGGCGCGTCCGTAGCGGCAGGCCGCTCGCCGGCGGGCGTTGGCGACCGCGGCTCTGTGCTGCACCCTGTCCAAGGTGCCGCCCAGGCAAGGCTCAGGGTGATGAGAATGGTACAGGCGCTCAGGCGCAGAGGTATCATCGATGAAGATGGTAAGGAAACAGGAGGCATATGTCAGTGGCGAATCGGCTGGTCGGCACTGCCGAGCCTATACAAGCTGGGGTTAGAAAGGGGGCCAGCGTCAATTGCATATCGCCGGAGTCTGGTGATAGAGTTAACCTCAGCCTTCAATTCTTGCAGAATTCGTATAAATTTTGTACCACTACGGGCTGATAGGCGACATGTCATCTGCGGCGCTTGTCGGAACCGACGGCTCCTTGGACTGGTGTTGTCTGCCCCGTTTTGATTCTCCCAGCGTCTTTGCCGCCCTCTTGGACCAGGACATCGGCGGGCGTTTCCGAGTCGGCCCCGCCTCTCCCCGCGTTGAAGCGAGCCAGGAATACGTCCAGGATACCAACGTCCTCGAGACAACCTTCAAGACCGGCTCCGGAGTGGTCTCCGTCATAGATTTCATGCCCATCCCTGACGATGACGACGATGGAAGTCCCGACATCGAGCCTAGCGGCCCCCCGGAAATTCATCGCCTCGTTACCTGCCTCTCCGGCCAAATGGAGTTGCGCTGCGACTTCCAGCCTCGCCACGACTATGCCCGCTCGCATCCCGAGTTTCGCGCAATAAGGGGTGACTCCGGTGGCGCAGTGGAGGCCCGTGGTGGCGGCCAAACCTTGACTCTGGTGTCCAGCATTCCGCTGCCATTCGACGATCAAGGGGTCGTCTGCCCGTTTACCCTGTCTCAGGGTGAAAGCGCCACCTTCGTGCTGGCCTACGGCCACGGCCGCCCCACCAACCTGGGGCGATACCAAACGGTCGAAAAGCTGGAACAGACCAAGCGGTACTGGCAGGAACTGGTGGCTGCAATGCACTACGACGGCCTCTGGCGAGAGCAGGTCGTCCGCTCCTTTCTGCTCTTGCACCTGATGATGTACCGGCGGACCGGGGCCATTGTCGCGGCGCCGACCACCAGCCTGCCGGAGACACTCGGCGGCACACGCAACTGGGACTATCGCTTTTCGTGGCTGCGGGATACCAGCTTCACCGTGGACATCCTGTACCGGCTGGGGGATGTCTACGGGGGAGATCGCTACATCCATTGGCTCATAGAGCAGTGCCAATTGCCCCGGCACAGTACGCGCATCGTCTATGGTATCAGCCCCGATTCGTCCCTCAAGGAGCAAACCCTCGACCATCTGAGAGGATATGAGGACTCCCGGCCCGTGCGCATCGGTAACGGCGCGGCGTCGCACCTCCAGATGGACGTCTTCGGAGAGGTCATACTTTCCATACATTCCCTTCTGGTGCTCCACGGGGAGGTCCCGGGGGAGGCTTGGGAACTGGTCCAGTCCCTCGCCGAAATTGTGATGGAAAACTGGCAGCGAAAGGACCGAGGTGTCTGGGAGGTCCGCGGTGAGCAGCAGCACTTCGTCTATTCCAAGGTGATGTGCTGGGTAGCCCTCGACCACGCCGCCTACATCGCCGCAGTCATGGGGCGCAGGCGGTTGTATCGCCGCTGGTCATTGGCCGCCGATGGTATCAAGGCCGAGATTCTCGACCAAGGATGGAGTACCGAAAAGAAGGCATTCCGGCAGAGATACGGGAGTGAGGCCCTGGACGCATCCAATCTGGCCATCCCATTCATGGGCCTGATCACCCGCGATGACCCGCGCGTTCGGCAGAACGCCGACGCCATAGAGCGGGAGCTGAGCGACGGGCCGCTGGTGTGGCGCTATCTGCCGCAGGAAACGGACGACGGCCTGGGAGGGCAGGAGGAGGGGGCATTCACCCTGCTAAGTTTCTGGCTGATTGGAAACCTCATCTACACCGGGCAGAACGACAGGGCGTTGGACTATTTCCAAGAGGTGATTTCCAAGTGTGCCAATCACTTGGGGCTCTTCGCTGAAATGTTCGACAAGAAGGCAAACCGGCAACTGGGCAACTTCCCCCAGGCCTACTCGCATATCGGCCTGATCCACACCGCACTGAACCTTTCAGGCTTCATTGCCGGCACACCCACCAGGCTCGGCGGGTAACCTCACCCAGGGAGGCTGCAGACGTCCAGGGCGGTGAGGGCGAGCACCTTGGCCACCTGCTCCATATCGCTGATGCGGCTGAACTCGTCGGGGATGGTCGCGGATTCCGAGCCTCCGCCCGGGCCGTACAGCAAGCACGGCACCCCGGCGCGCCACAGGTGGCAGGTATCGTCGCCGGTGTAAGAGCCGGGCAGCACCGTTCCCACGCCGTCGGGTTCTCTGCCGGTCACTGTGCGGTATTGCCGCAGCACACAGTCAAGGATGTATTCGTCCTTCGGCAGGTCGAATGGCTCCATTACCACGGTGAACACCCGGTATTTGGGGTCCGGGGGCATTTCAATCTCGTATTGGAAGTCGGGGTCATCTGCCTTTACTTGGTCAAGAGCCCTTTCGATGTCTGCCTTGACCGACGCCGATGTCATGCCGGGCAGAAAGCGAACGTCCACCAGCACGGTGCAGAAGTCCGAGACGAAATTTGGCCCTCGCATATCGTAGTCCCTTCCACGGCCCCCGATGATCGCGCCAACGTTGATCCGGGGGAGACCGGGCAGGTCCTCGCGTGGGGTGTAGGTGAATTTCACCCCGTCAATGGCGGGAACGGCCTTGCACATTTTGGCGATGGCGTCGACCCCCTCCTCCTTGCGGCTGATGTGCCTGGAGTTCCCCAAGACGTGTACCGCCAGCTCCAGCACCCCGGCGTGTACCGTCAGGATGTTGTTGGCCCCGAACGGCTCAGGCACCACCGCCATGTCGGTGAGGGGACCATTCCGGCAGAGGTAGGTGGTGCCGACCCCGCCCTGCAGCTCTCCGACCACGCAGGCCAGTACCAGATCGCCCTGCAGGACAGTACCCGACTTGCGTATGGCCTCGGCTGCCGTGATCAAGGAAGCCACGCCGCTCTTCATGTTGCGTATGCCCGCGCCGAAGATCAGGTCGCCCTCGATGCTGGGAGTCCACGGATCGCGCTTCCACCCCATGGCCAGTGGGTCGATGTCGATGTGGCCATTGAGCATTAGGGACTTGCCACCGCCGCTTCCCCTGAGGGTGGCGACCGTCTGCAGCCGCCCCGGTTCAACCTCCTGCAACTGGACCTCGTAGCCCCGCTGCGACAGGTATTCCCTCAAGAAACGGGCTACGTCGCTCTCCTCGGTTTTGAAGCTGGGAATCTTGATGAGGTCCTGAGCCAGGCGCAGCATTTCATCAGCATCGACGCTGTCCTGAATCCTTTGGGCTGCCTCTTCGGTCATGTCTCACCTCTCAAGGAAGACTTCGCCGCGTTCCCTTCACCGTCGGGACGGTCAGTATAAGGAGTGGTCATGTGCCAAAACCGACCTGCCAGTAGCGTCTGCCCTCCCGCCGTTTGACCGTTCCGAATCCCGGAGCTGGGAAGTGGCACGAAATGACAGAGGTTCGCTGCGCCTCTACGTCGTTCAGCATCTGCCTGCGGGTCTCCGTGGACAGTGGCCAGTCGAAATCGAAGTGGCAGTTCCAGTCGTCTTCGGTCACCTGGGCTGGGTGCACCAGCACGTCGCCCTGTATCAGAGCCTTCTCCCCTCGAGAGGCGACCAAGATGCTCATGTGTCCTGGCGTGTGACCGGGTGTGTGCAGGGCGCGGACCTCGGCGGTGATGTCTGTGTCGTCGCTCAGGGTATCCAGCAGTCCCCAACGGAATATGGATTCCACACACCTGTCCATGAAGGGAAAGGTGGACGCCGCCTGCACGTCTGGTCTGCGGAAGTGGTCCAGGTCCGCCTGGTGCACCACGTAACGGGCATTGGGGAATGCGGGCGTCAACTCCCCGTCCCGCTCAACCACATTCCAGCCCACATGGTCCGAGTGCAGGTGAGATATGAATACAGTGTCGATCTCCTCCGGTGTAATCCCCTTGGAGGCCAAATCTTGCATCAGTTCGCCCCGGCGCCCGCCGATGGCCTCGATTGGCCCCTCACCGTACCCGGTATCGATCAGGATGGTGCTGTCCTGAGAGCGAACGAGGTAGCACCCGATCTCGATGAGCATGTGGTCCTGCTCGAAGGCGTCGGGATAGCTCGCCTTGTACGGCTCCCACCCCTCGGCCGGTGCCGTAGGGAACAACTGAGTTAGGGGCATGGGAAATGGCAGGCTCATATCGGAGAGAGCGACTATTTCCACGCCTCCCACGGTTAAGGTGAAATCAGACATCGTCCCTCCCTCAGAGCACTACAGCAATTGCCGTAATTGTAGGAAGTGCTTGTATTTCGGTCAAATAAACTATACGGCAATATGCCTGCTGACCAGAATAATACGCAAGATTTCCTAACCATAGTTCTCAGACGCAATAAATGGGGGAGACTGGTAAGTTATGTCGATAAAAATACGGCCCAGTCAGCAACAATTCGCTGAATCTGGCAACTGTTGCGCCCTGCAAGAAGGGCGGCCTGCAACGGGTGGCCAAACCACACGGCAGGAAGATGAACAGCCAGAACGAACCATTAAGAGGGCAGAAATGACACCCGGGGAACAGAAAGTGGTAGGCCGTGTGGGGATCGAACCCACGACACCCGGATTAAAAGTCCGGTGCTCTGCCGGCTGAGCTAACGGCCCGTATCATCGGGGGACGCCAGCGACCCCGCACAACTATTGTAGCACCGCCGCCGCTGCTACGCCGCAATCCCTCAGACCGGCGTTTTGGCTGGCGCCAAGCCACGAAGATTCCCCTGAGGCCGAGTCAAGATGCTGTGCAGTCCGCACCCCGGGCGGCAAGGGCGTTTGTCTTACCTGAATCCGACCTCAGTAAACACATGGCGGCCCGTGCCGGTCTTGTTAAGGGTATCCCTGACAACCATAGTCGCCATTTGGAGATTGCTTACAAACGAGCATTCGGTGAGTTCTGAGTGCAAACAGCTCCTGAAAAATAGGGATCAACGGCAGGCTGCAATTCACAAACCCGGTGTCTTGGGAAATCAGCGGCGGCGGCGTATCAGGTAAGCAAAGAATAATGCGACTAACACCAGCACGGCCGCGAGCAGGGAGACCAGAGTGATGCGCTTGCGGGCCTCAAAGGCAATTCCGTCCAGGGTGTTTCGTACACGACTGAAGGGGCTGACGGCGACGGGCAACTCCGGCTCTTCCATCTCGACTTGAACAGCGACCGGGCCGCGGGTTGCCGTTGGCGTTTCGGTGGCACAGGAGTCGACGTCCTGGTAGGCATGGGCGTATGCATTGGTGGGACTGTCGGGGTGGGTGTATTTGCAGGTATCGGCGTCGGCGCGAGCGAGGGCGTGGGCGCAGGGGTTGCAGTCGCTGTCGCTGTGGGCGTGGGGGTAAGCGTTGGGGTGGCCGTGGCCGTTGGTGTGGGTGTCGCAGTTGGTGTCGGCATTGGCGTAGCGGTGGGTGTGGCAGTTGGAGTGGGCGTGGGCGTGGCCGTCGGCGTAATAGTCGAAGTAGCCGTGTGAGTCAGTGTCGGTGTAGATGTCGGTGCCGGTGCCGGATCCGGAATCCATATGGATGTCGGCGCCGGGGTGGGCGGAGATGTAGGTTTGGGGGCCGGTTCAGGGGATGTTGACGGGGTCGTTTCGGGTTGCTGAACGGACGGTGGTTTCGTGCCCGAGACGAGCAAGATCGCCGACGTGGCTATGACGTTCCCATCCTTATCCAACAGCATTATTTGGAACCAATAGTTTTCTTCCTCGACCGCATCCCAGACTTTAAAATACTGGGGAATGGGGCCTGTATAGTCCGCATCCCAGTGACCACTCATCCCAAAGGGCCGTTCATCATCTCCTGTATACCTCTCAGCATTTTGATGCCCCGCATATCCGAGGGATTGCCGCATTCCCAATGCAGTTTGGTCCATTTGGGAATTGTAGACTCGAAAATCTCAAATCCGTCGCTGCATTCATCACCGTTTTGATTGGCGCCCAGTCCGCGCACGCCGCCAATGACCAGTCCAACGCCACTTTCAGCCTTGGAAATCGGGATGATCTCCGAATTCCAAGGAGTCCCTATTTCCCCTGATGCCAGCTTACCCTGCGGATTGGCTCTTGCCGGAGAATGGAACACCACCGCGAGGGTCGCGAACAACAGGGTAGTGGTTGCGAGACCCACCGCAAAGAGAGAAAGTCGTTGGGTCCTTGTGGTGAAGTGCATTTATCCGCTCTGATTTCGGGAGATCCCTTTTCAGAGGCCCTGTTCTCTCTGGAAACATTTCCGTTCAATTGAGAGCGACCCTCTGTCTCCGGTTACAGTCATCCCCGTCTGGCAGCGCCCAAATCTTGGCGATAGTCCTTCGGGCAATGGCGCCGTTATTTCTAAACACATCTGTTTTCGGGCAGTCGCCTTTGGAAAAGTGGACATCTCCCGACGCACTCTTTTGTGGAAGGGACGTAGAATCCGCGATGACCTGCCAGAATCCTGTATCTTCAACCGCCTGTTGGAGAAATTCCGTTCTTCGGGCGGTGTCAAAAAACAAGTGAGCACGAATATCCACTTGCGAATTGCGAACAAACCGCAAGGTAACCGAACATGCGCCCTATGTCTGTTCGATTCCCAAAACGCACAAGCATTCTTAACGCTGTGCAGAAAAGAGCCGATTGCAAGCAAGTCTCGAAGGGCGAAAAGATGGAGACTTCAGAAGATAAGCAGGAGAATGGGCCAACAGGTAATGCGGAGAGCACGGAAAGTGAGCAACTTTCGGACAGCCCTACGAGGGGCGAACGATGTGCCGGCACACTGGAGGCCGGAGCGCCAGGGCCGAGCCAAATGGTCCCCCTCGGCAATCGCTAATGCCGTGCGGAATGCCTAGCTACGGAGGTAGGGACCCCTACCCCACCGCAAGCGCCGTCTATTTTGTGGTGTCCCTGGTCCCAGTCCCAACCCCCACAAGGACGGGCGATAATGGCCCAGCAGAAGACGCTACTGATCGCCAAGGAATTCTTCCGCCAGTACAGCCACAGGTGCGGACAGTGCGAGCTGGTGCACGGAGAAGTGGCCAGCAACATTGACACAACATTCAACGTTTACTCTCGCCACTGCGGGGTGGGTCGAGCAAGAGTGGAGACGGGGCACTGCTTTAGGAGGAACCCGAATAGAGTGCGCGGTCCCGATGTGTTCTACTGGATTAACGCGCCCAGATGCAGAGACACCAGGACCCGGAGCTTCGTCTTCGGCGTGCCGAACATCGCTGTCGAAGTCGTCTCACATTCAGACAGCGCGACGAATCCTCAGCCTAAGGTGAGGGAGTACCTGGAGGCCGGCTCGAACATAGTCTGGGTGGTCTAACTGTCAACCCGCTCCGTCAGAATTCACCGGCCCGACGGCACCGCTATGGCCTACAGCTGTGAGGACGTTATCACTCAAGGACTGCCGCCTCGCCTCTCGCTGCCGCTGCCGAAGGTCTTTGATTAAGCGTGATGGGTCGGAAGGGACAGTAGGGGATTGCTGATTTAATTTAGCGAAAGCGAAGAGGTGCAATGGCGCTGTCGGACCGCTCTTGAATTAAGGGCTGGAAGTCTCGCTCGAGACTTCCAGCCCTATTCGCAACTCCGGAAAATGCACATCCCGTATTGACTTTAGTCTGGGCGATTACTGGTGAATGGTCACATCGAAAGTGACAAACTCCCCCTCTGCCTCAATTTTTTCGATGTCCGCATCATATCGGGCATGGTCCTCTATGGCCTCCTCAAGGACTTCCAGTCCCGATTCGGCACGTCGTTCGCTACTGAAGACATAGACCGCAGACAACTCGGTCTTATCGGGGTCTCCTCCTTTAATAATCTCAATGGCGGCGTCGCAATTACGCAATGAAACCGAAAATGCCGTGGCTCCGCAGTTTGTGCTTCCCGTCAGGGAAAGCCCCTCTCCCACCCTGTACAGACCTGACTTGAGCGGGCTGGTGTCCTCCAGAAACCCCTCCCCAGTGTCGAGAGCCTTCAGAAGGTCTTTAGTGAAATCCTCGTCATTGAATGCAATGATCCCCTGGTCCTCCAGGAGGGCGATATTGTCGTCCCAAATCTCAAAGTCCCGATAGGTGTCTACTTCCAGGTCCTCGTCCTCCAGAAACTCGCGAACGTCCTCAAAGTCGAACGCGCCAAACAGGATCACTCCAAGGCCGCCGTCTTCTGTCCTCTGAGAAACCAAATGGTCAATATCGGGCAAGTATATGGCCTCACCAACCATCCCAAAGAACCATCCGTCCCAAGCGTCCTGCCATTCCTCCTTCCATTCCTCCGGTTCATCGAGCGAGTCGGTTGGAAGATCAACTGGGCCGATGCCCACCAGTTGCGCAGGGATTTCGGCAGATTCCATGAGGGCGGCTACATTGAGCATTCCGAAGTAAGTAATGTCCTCCAGCGCATAGGACAGAGGGCCCGTATCTCCTCCAACGCCCGCGGTTCCTCCCACATATTCCCCGACGATGGACACCCTGTAGGAAACGAACAGCCCGTTCGCTTCGACTTGGTCCAGGTCCGCATCGTAAGTATCCTGCCCGTCAATTGCGTCCTCGACATCCCCCACGCCTGATTCGGCACGGCTGTCGCTGCTGAAGAGGTAGGCGCCCGAGATCATAGTGTTCTCGGCGTCGCCGCTCGTTACCACTTCGACAACTGCGTCGCAGCTACTCACGGAGGCTTGGAAGAAACTCCCGTTGCAAGTTGTGGTGGCGCTCAAGGCCAATCCCTCATCGGCCCTTTCCAAAGCCTGTTTCAGAACGCTGGTTTCGTCAACGAAACCCCTGTCTGTGTCCAAGGCTTTCAGAACGTCTTGCACGGATGGTCCAACCAGTACGGCGCCCCTGTCCTCCAATATGGCCACGTCGTCGCCCCATATTTCGAAGTCGCGGTACGTATCGGATTCCCTGCCTACGTCCTCCAAGGACTCTCGTAGGTCTTCGAAAGCGAATTCTCCAAAGAAAAACCAGACTAAGTCTCTGCCGTCTGCATCCTCCTGAAGGACGGCGGTGGTAATGTCCTCGAGGCCGATAGCGTCCCACAGCCTGGGGAAGTCATCGGCCCATTCGGCCTCCCATGCCTCCATCCACGCCGACGAGTCCTCGGGATCCAGGTTTGGAAAGCCCAGTGAACTGAAGCTAGCAAGCTGCGCAGGAATCGCAGGGGCTTCCAAGATGGCTGCAACATCCACTATCGCCACGGCGGCAGTGTATTCCAGCAGATAGTCCTCAGCGTCTGAGGGCCCGCCGCCGCCGCCGACTATTCCTGTGGTCAATAGTAGGACAACGACCACAACGACCGCGGCAACCCCGCCGCCAGCGATGAATAACACCGTCTTGTTGGCCGCCAGAAAACCCCTTGACCCTTGGGGCGAGGAGTTTGAAGTGTCGGCGGGCGGCGTTTCGGCAGGTGCCTCAGGGGGTGAGGGAGAGGCGGCGGGTGTGTCGGAGGGTGGGATGGTGGCCGGAGACTCGTCTGGAGCGTCAGAGGGGGGTGGTACCACCGCAGAATCCTCGGGCTCAGAAGGGGGAGGCGAATCACTGGGGGTTGTCATTTTTCAGACCTCCTGGGGTATTTCTCCTTTACAAAAAGCAAATGACCCTGCTTAACCTGAGTTGCAGAGCGGCCACCGGGCGAATTGTTACTACAACGTAGATATTTGTCAACCGTTATTGTAAGAAGCTCAAATTCTTTAGGACTGCTCCATTGACTTGGGTATGTGTCAATCGACACGGTCTGAGCCCGGTCGTTTCGGCGCGGCTCCGGGCTCACATGGTTCTGTCAGTGCTTGATATTCTTTCCTCGATCTCCGACACCGGCCCAGCCGAACGAAGGTCTGCTCCAGCAGGGTGTCAGCGTTGGTTGATGGATAGGAGAGCTTGATACCCGCATCGTCTGTGGTGAAGCGCCAGTCCTCCCGTATCCTGTCCAACTGACTTGGTCCACCTTACTGCTCGATGGACAATCGCCGGGTAACCTCGAAATCCTTTGCCTAAACTCATTGAGTCAAGCGCCGGACTATCAACGAGCCTCAAACTGCGTCGAACAATACTTGGCTTGTCTCGGCGAGTATGAAGATGACGCCCCTGGTCGACACGCCAAAGCAAGGCTCCACGCTTATTTGGAGACTGGAGGTCGGCAGGCCTGTGTGCGGGGGAAGCTGAAGACGCTGGTATCCGGGACTGGACCTCCGATGATACAGCGGCTGGCAGATTTCTATCGGCAGCTGCAGGGACCCCAATTACGAACTAACCGCTCACCACGCCCAGCAGCGCCTCAGCCTCCGCCTTGGCGTCGAGCATGGCCTGCGGCAGGTCGGGCAGGCGCTGCTCGAGGTTGCGCTGGAGGTACAGGAAGACAACCTCCCCGACTGGCTTGGCGGTAAGCTGCTGGATGGCGTGGGCGTAGGCGCCGCCCTGCAGCCGGTAGCGCTGGACCGCCTCCGGGGCCTCGGTATCTGTAACGCTGTCAGTCTTGTAGTCGACCACGATCAGACCGTCGGCCTCCTCAAATAGCAGGTCAATAAATCCATGGAGGGTGCCGCCGCCCGTGCCGACGGCGACAGAGACCTCTCGCCAGTAACGGCCCGAAGCCACCGCCCGCTTTACGATGTCGCTGTCCACGGCAACCCGGCACAGCCGCGCTATTTCCTGCTCGCGGCCCGGCACACCCTCGGCGGCAGCTTGGGCCCGCGCTCGCTCAGTGATGCCTTCGCCGGTGGCCAGGTCCACGGTCTGCAGCACTGCGTGGACGGCCCGGCCTACTGAGGTCCCGGCGCGACCTCGCCTCCATGGTTCCGCATTCTCCTGTTCCGGTTTGTCCTCTCCTTTATCTTCTTTCGAGCGGCCCAATGCCGTGGCGGCAGCCGATGACGGTCTCCCAAGTTCGCGGAACAGGGTATTCCGATGAGTCTCCCATTGTTCGAAAGCCTTTACGGAATGTGCATATTGGACTGAACCCCCCGGATCGACCGCCTCGAAATCCATGTCCGACTCCGACTGTTCGGGAACGCCATCCAGGACAATTTCATTCCACAGGTTGGGGCAGTCCTCCATAAACCCGGCGATCTGACCTGCCGCCGAATCTCCGCCTGCTTTGTTATCTGCCCTCCTCACGCTGAGAACAAGATGGTCCCTGGCCCGAGTGGCGCCGACATACATCAGGCGAATACCCTCGGCCTCGGTCATCCTCTCTTCCAATTTCAACAGTTCCTCGAATCCTTCGGTGGCGAAGCGGTCCTTCTGGCTACCGAATCCGACCTCAACTTGCCCGCGACTGCGGTCGAACTGCACCACTCCGGGTCGGCCGCCATAGTCGGAGTTGATCCCGGTCAAGATAACAATAGGGAACTCCAGCCCCTTGGCACCGTGGATCGTGAGTACCCGGACAGCCTCCTCGTCTGACTCCGGCACCGGCGCCTCGGACACGCGGGCCCGTTCGTTGATCTGATCGTCCACCCATTCCACGAAGGCCCTGAGCGAGTGGCCGCCCGCTGCCTCGAATTGCCAGGCCCGTTCCACCATGAAACGGTAACGTCTGCACTGTTCCCGCATGCGGGGGTGATCCACGGCCGCCTCCATCAGCTTGCGATTGCGAACGAAGCGATCTATGAGTGCCCCGATCGAGCCTGCGAACCGGTCATCATGGAAGCATCGCAGCACGGCCAACGACTCGCTGACCGGATTTTCCGCGGGCAAATTTGCGTCCGCCAGATAATCGAATCCCCCCCCATTCCGGTGATGCAGTAACAGTTCCACGTCGCTGCAGCCAAAGGCGGGGGAACGCAGGGCTGCCACGGTGGCCACCTGGTCGGCCGGGTTGTCGATGGCCCTGAGACAGTTCAACAGGTCGCGGATTTCCTGGGTCTCGAAAATAAGGGATGCGCTCTCCAGGCGGTAAGGTATGTTTCCCGTCTCCAGCTCTCGTTCCAAGGTCCTCAGTCCGGTTCGCCTGGGCATCAGGATGCAGATGTCGGAAAACCTGGCTGGCCGGTAATTTTCCTCGCCTCTTTCCCTGGTGGATTCTTCGTCCAGCACCTGCCACCCATGGGCGACGATCTGGTGCAGCAGCGCGGCGATGTCTTCGGATTCCTGCCTGCGAACGGGGTCGATGACCCTCCCCGCCGCCACATTGGACAGGGCCCACACCTGCGGACGGAAGGGGCTGCCCGTATTGCCTTTCCAGCGCGGGTACATTTCTTCATAGTCGGCCTGTAGATAGCCCTGCCCAATGTCTTCTCTTTTGTTCTCATCCAACCAAAGGCCGAATACGTGGTTGACCCAGTTGACTAAATTTCCCTGGGACCGGAAATTCTGGACGAGGCTGACTTTGCGGCCGCCGGCCTGCTCCATCCGCTGCTGGAGCCGGATCATCTGCATTACGTCCGCCCGCCGGAAACGGTAGATGGACTGCTTTGGGTCGCCCACGACGAACAGCTTGCCCTTTTCGGGGATGATCTGCTCCCACGAAGTGGGCCGGTAGCGGCCCGTCTCGTCGCCGGGGACATCCTCCGCCAGGAACATGGCGATTTCGGTCTGTATTGGGTCGGTGTCCTGCGCCTCATCGATTAAAATGTGGGAGAAGCTCTGGCGGAAGTATTCGCGGACTTCGAGGTTGTCTCGCAACAAGTCCCGGGCCCACACCAGCAGATCGTGAAATTCGGCACGGCCCTCGGCGCGACGCTGCTCTGAGTAGACCAGAGCGAACTCCCGCAGCGACTCGAGTATTGGCAACAGGGAGGCGCGGCGAGCCAGGGTCAGTTCCGCGTAGGCAACGTCATCCAACTCCTTGAGCAATGCCTTCAGGCTTGTGCAGGCGTTGTCGCCGGAGATTGGGTCCAAGTCCCAGTTCTTCCTGTTTCCACCCTGGAACCTGATTGGCAAAACCCGCGTGAGCAGGCGGTAGGCCGCTGCAGAGCCTGGAGGCGCCTCGGCAAGCCGGCGCAACGCAGGCAGCCTGCTCTGAACGTGGGCGTAAAGAACGTCATCAGACCGGAGCTGGGAAAATTCACAGAGGCGTTCGAGTTCCGGAGTCTCGTCCACAAGCATCGGTGCGGCGGTACAGGGAGGGGTGAGAATTTCACTGAAGCTCACGCCTTTCAGGTCGGTGTAGTTCCGGTGGAATTCCAGGGCGGTGTCCTTAAGGTTCGTAGTTGTCATCCCCAACGTCAGCGCGACTGCCAATTGAGGGGCCAGAGCGGATCCTTCACCCAGAGCGTCGTCCAGCCAAGTGTTCCACCGCTCGTTGAACTTGATCCCGGCGGCGATTTCGTCGGTAGTCTCGAACGCCGGGGGTAGCCCGGCCTCCAGTGGTCGCTCATGGAGCAGCAGGGCGGCGAAGGAGTGGAGCGTTCGGATGGCGGCTTGGTCCAAATCGGCCGCGCCCTGCCGACAACGTCGGCGTTCCTCATCGCTGCGTGACTCATCGGCGCTGCCCCGTTCGAGTTGCTGGCGGATGCGGTCTCGCAGTTCGGCGGCGGCGGACTCGGTGAAGGTGATGGCGGCAAGCCGGTCCAGGGTGGTCGTGCTCGTTGCCACTAGATTCACCACCCGCTCCACCAGGCTGGTGGTCTTGCCAGTGCCCGCGCTGGCCTCGACGAACAGAGTGTCGCTCAGTTGCTCGCCAATGATGCCGCGGGCATCAGAGTCTACAGGCACGAACCCGGGGGATGGAGTGGTCGGCTTCTGAAGGGTCACGGCTATTCCTCCTCTCCATCACTGGACAGCGCCTGGTAGCCGGACAGCAGCCTGTCGGACTTCTTTCGCTCCCAGATGTCAATCCTCCGCGCCGGGCACAGGGAATCGAAGTCGCAGTAGGCGCAGTTTTTCGGGCCCGATCTTGTTCGTCCGAAGTTCACCCATGGGCCGGGGTTTGCGGGGAACACTCCCTCGCGAATGCCAGCTGCAATGGCAGAGACACCTGCCCGGAAGCGTTCACCCACCTCGTCGTCTGCAATATCGAAGTAACCGGGCGGCGCGAACCGGAACCCCCCGCGGGTGGTGGAGAACCAATAGGCCGCGCGTACATCGTCGGCGCCGGTCACGAGTCGCTGCGCCGCCAAGGAATAGACACCCAGTTGAAGGCGCCGGCCGCCGTCGATGATGTCTTTTTTCATGTCATCATAGGACGACGGACTGCCCGTCTTGTAATCTATGACAAGGACCGATTTTCCATCGGCACTGATGTCCAGGCGGTCGATCTTGCCACGGAAACGCAATTGCGTCTCGGGGTCAATAATTGCCGGGGTCGCGTCGCCAGCACCGAACTCCACCTCTACCCTCACTTGGCCAGTGCCCCAGCTTCTTCGCAATTCCGACTCCTCCTCCAGGAAGGACTCCAGATCATCACGAATGTCCTGTTTGGCGAGTTGCCACAGCAGATGCTTGCCGGTAACCCCGCGTTCCTCGGCGTCCCTGAAGGTAGCCTCGCAGATGGCAAACAGGCGCTCCCGGGCTCCACTGCCCCAAGCGTCGCCGGGTGATGGCAGTTGGCCGTCCTGGACCTCCCTTTCAACGAAACTCTCCAGTATCCTGTGGACCAAGTCGCCGCGATCAAGGGCGCTGATGCTGGTGGTTTCCTCCGGTGTATCCAGGGCGCCGATGCGCAATACATGGCCCAGGAAGTAACTGAAGGGGCACTTTGCCCAGCTCTCGAGCCTTGTGGCCGATACCGCATCCTGCGCAAGGCCCAGCCGGGATTGATCACTTGCTGCCACCGCAGACAGGTTGCCGTCAAATTCCGTAAAACGCCGCATATTGCGGTTGAGGCCTGCGCGGATGCCCCTGGTGATCGTGCTTCCCACGACCAGCGGATGGTGGCGCACTCTCTCGCCGGAGTGTTTCCATTGCAGCAGCCGGTGCAGCGTGTAGTCGTGGCGGTCGGCGAGAGCCGTTTCGGTCGTGTCGGACAGCGCCTGTTCCCAAGAGTCGCTGGCGGTCAACCATGTGCGGCCCCGCAACTTGGGCAGATCGCCCGTGTGCACCTGATTACCCTCGAGATTGGATGCCTGCTCCAAGAACCACCGCGAGGGGTAAGCCTGGCGCTGCGAGGCTCCGTCGGCCACTGGATACGACAGGGTGCGGCGGGGCGCCGAGGCCAGCACTGACAGAAAGTTGTATCGTTCCCGTGCCCGGGCCTCCCGGAAGCTGCCGAGGCCCAGCTGTAACGGATCGTGGCCCACTGCCGGAGGCACCGCGCCTTCGATCATTCCAACCAGCCAGACGGCATCGAAGTTCATACCCGCCGCTGCGGCCAGGTTGGACACGAAAACGCCGGTTCCCGTGGGGCCCAGTTGTCCCGTGGGCCTATTCAGGGACTCTTCAACGGTTTGCCGAAACGATTCCAGTGTGGCTGAGGGACTGATGTCGTCCGCCGCGCGAAGGGCTTCCAATTCGTCTTCGATCCGGCTTGCGATCGTTTCTTCGGTTTCTCCCAAGTCGTGAGACAGGTATATATCGAGGACTTTTCTGGCCCAATCGCAGAACGCTCCCCAAGAACTGCCGTCCGTGGGGGACCGGACATCCTCCTCCAGTTTTTCCACAAATGCCACCGCATTTCGGGAGGCCGCTGCCTCAAACCTCATTCGCTCGGCACGGGCTTCGTTGATTTCGTCCTTATTCAGTCTGTCCCGGGCATCCTTTTCCAAGTCGGCGGCATGCCTGTTCAGACGGTCGCGCCATTGCGGTACGCCGCCGACAACACCGGCCTTTCTGCTCAGCGAGTCCCAATGGCTGGGGTTGAATCGGGGGGTTCTGCCCGCAGGAGGCCGCACCGGGCAGCCGGTGAGCCACGCCATCACGTCGGCCCTGCCAAACTTCCCTCCCGCCAGTGCCAACAGCCCCAGAAGCGTTCGGCCCGCCCCGCTTTGAGCCAGCGATTTCCGTCCCGGTCCGGCCATGGGTATGCCAGCCAATGCCAGCTCGTCAGGAATCAGCGTGGCATAAGGATTTTCGGCCCGGTAGAGAATTGCCATCCGGTGGAATGGAGTTCCCCTTGCCTCTGCCTCCTGGACTATCTGCCGGATGACCCAGCGCAGCTCCTCGTGTGAGCTGGGGGCGATGTGCAGTGTGGCCTCGCCGGGAGGAAGCGTTGTGTCTTGGCTGTCCTCTACCAGCGCGCCCGGCACACAAAAAGCAGGTTCCAGCGTCTTTGCAAGCGCCAACGCTGGTTCGTCAGCGTCCTCGTCGCCGGTTGTTCCCAGCAGCACGGCGCAGAGGCTCCGCTGGGCCAGCGCCTCTATGAGTTTTGTCTCGGCAGGGCTGATGTCGCGAGGCAGGTAGAAGATGATCAGTCCCAGATCGTCGAGGGCTGGTGTATCCCCGGGGTGCACGGCCTCCGTGGCCGCCTTTGCCAGGTCCTCCACGTCGTACCAGTCACTTGAAATATTCTGTCGGAAGCTCTGGTAGAGGCGCACAACTTCGGCGCGAACCCCGTCCTGGCCCTCTATGCCCTGCAGCACATCCGGAGAAGCCTTGCGCAGTTCACGAAACGAGGTGAGCAGGCTGGATTGCGTGGAAGAATGCCCGCGCACCGGAGCCAAGGGGCCGGTCGCCTCCGACAGGGAGGCCCGAATTGAAACACCCTCCAGCGTCGCCGTCAGGGGTCGGCGTCCCTCCTTGGCCAGCGCCGCCGCCCCCAGCAGCTCAGCCAGCGCAGGCAGCACGAGGAAACGAACGTTGGCGAACCCGGTGCGACCCAGTTCGTGCCGGAGACTGAGGTTGGCGTACCGAGTCGGCCCGACCACGGTTACGGGAGCCAAGATGTCGCTCCCCTTCGCATCACGGATCAATTGCCACAGCCTGTCCCGCATAGCTTGCGACTGCCGGTCTACGATCAGGTGCCTCTTGAATCCGCTGTCATTACTCATGCTCATAAAATAACACAGGCACGGCAGGCTATTCCGTGCCCGATTCTTCGAAAAGCAAGGGCCGCGCACAGAATCGCGCGCGGCCCGCCGTTATCGCCATTGGCTGATGGGGAAGGTTAGCCGTTCCTGATCCACTCGGCGCAGCGTTCGCCGATCATGATGGTCGTGCAGTTGGTGTTGGCGCGGATCACGTTGGGCATCACCGAGGCGTCGGCCACCTTGATGTTCTCCAGACCGTGGATGCTCAGGTGCTGGTCAACCACGGCCATAGGGTCGCTGGCCGGCCCCATCTTGCAGGTGCCGGAGGCGTGGGTGGTGTTGAAAACCGTGCGTCGCATGTAGTCGTCCAAGGCCTCGTCGGAGGCAAGATCCTCAGGCGAGGGCTGGAGCACCGTATCCACTATGGAGGAGAAGGCGTCGTGCTCCAGGAGTTTCAGGCTGATGTGGACGGCCTCCCGCAGGCGCTCCACGTCGCGTTCCTCCTCCAGGTAGTGGTAGTTCAGCGACGGTTGGACGTGCGGGTCATTGGCCGTGAGCCTCACCTCACCCGCGCCGTCGGCCAGCTCAAGAATGCACTGGATGCGTACCCCGCCCGGCTCGAAGGGATCGGCCCCTCCGATGGGCGTGGAGAAGGACGACGCCGTGATCTGCATATCGTTGCGGTTGGGCGAGCCGGTGGCGGTGTATCGCAGGCCCGTCTGAGTTCGCGGGGCCAGCGGGTCCTGCTCATGTTCATCCTTTACGTCGCAGATGATGGCGACGATGGGATGGTCGCGGAGGTTCTGGCCTACGCCGGGCAGTTCGTGCACCACCGGGATGCCCATCTCGCGCAGGTGGTCCGCCGGACCGACACCCGAGAGCATAAGTATCTGCGGGGATGCCATGGACCCGGCGCTGAGGACTATCTGGCCGGCCTCGACCTGGTAGACCTCGCCACCGCTCTCCACCTCAACGCCGACGGCTTTCTTGCCCTCGAACAGGATGCGGCGCACGACCACACCGGAACGCACTGTGAGGTTCAGCTTGTGGCGCACTGCGCTCAGGAAGGTCAGGGCGGTGCTCATGCGAACGCCTTCGGGGTTGTTCATGGGGATAGGGCCCACGCCACCCGAGTCGGGGGCGTTCATGTCGTAGTCCTCGGGGTATCCCTCCGACAGGGACGCCTGCACGAAGGCCTCCTGGAAGGGCAGCCAGTCCTCTTTCTTGAAGCGGCGCACCGGGATTGGACCCTCGTTGCCGTGGAAGTCGTCGGTGATGTCCATGTCGGTTTCCATCTTACGGAGAAACGGCAGGCAGTCGATGTACTTCCACTCGTCGTTGCCCTCGGAGGCCCAGCCGTCGTAGTCCTCCGGCACGCCGCGCAGCAGCACCTGGCCGTTGATGGCGCTGGTGCCGCCCACCACCTTGCCCCGGGGCGCGGGGATCATATCGGTCTGCTGGGCCGAACCCTGTGCCCACCACGTCCAGTTGTGGGGAGCGCCTTGGGTTGAGGCGTCGGGCTTGTAGCCATACTTGAGGTCGTCGGGATAGTACTGGTAGTCCGGATAGTCCGGCCCTGCTTCCAGAAGCAGCACCGAGCGGTCGGCGTCCTCGGCCAGACGGGACGCTACCACGCACCCGCCGGAACCAGCTCCGATAACGATGGCATCGTACTTCATTGCTACTTGCCCTCCTTGATGAAGTCGGAAATTCTCTCGGCGATCATGATGGTGCTCACGTTGGTGTTGGCCCTGGGCGTGTCGGGCATGACGGAAGCGTCGGCCACGTTCAGACCCTCGACACCGTGGACACGGCCGTACTGGTCGACTACTGCCATAGCGTCAGACGCTGGGCCCATCTTGCAGGTGCCGACGAGGTGCTGGGAGGTGCGCACGTTCAGGTGCAGCCAAGCGTCGAGGAGTTCGTCGGAGGCAACTTCCTCGTCGCTGGGATACAGCCTTTCCTTCAGGATGTCCTTGTAGGCGTCGCTTTCGGTCATCCGCACGATGAGGCGAACGCCGTCGCGAAGACGCTCGGTGTCGTGCGCGTCTTCCAGGAAGTGGTATTCGAGCAGCGGCTGGTCGTGAGGGTCGGGAGAGGTCAACGTCACCTGCCCTGACCCCTTGGCGAGGTTCAGGATGCACGACATGCGGAAGTCCTCCCCTGGGCCGGTGAGGTCGCCCATGGGTGTGGAGAAGGTGGTGGGGAACAGCACCATGTCGTTGCGCAGGTCCGAACCCGTGGCGGTGTAGCGCAGGCCCAGTTGGCTGCGGGAGGCCTCGAAGTTCGTCTGGAACCCCTCCTGGGCGCTGAAGGCGATTCCCACTTGGGGGTGGTCGCGGTAGTTCTGGCCCACTCCGGGCAGGTCGTGAACAACCGGGACTCCGACGCTATCGAGGTGCGACTGCGGTCCAACCCCCGAATGCATCAGTATGTGCGGCGAGGCGATGGAACCGGCGGACAGTACGATCCGTTCTCCCTCCACGACGAAGGTCTCGCCTCCGCTCTCCACCTCCACCGCCACGGCCCGCTTGCCCTCGAACAGCACGCGGGTGGTCAGAGCGTTGGGCTTGATGGTCAGGTTGAGCCGGTGCCGGATGGGGTTGATGTAGGAGAGGGCGGTGCTCAGCCTGACGCCGTCGACGTTGTTCATGGGCAGCGGGGCCACTCCGGTGGAGTCGGGGTTGTTCATGTCCAGCCCGGCGGCGAACCCCTCGCCCAGGCAGGCCCCTTGGAAGGCGTGCATCAGCGGTTCCCAGGCCTCCTCCTTGTGGCGGCGCACCCGCATGGGGCCTTCGTTGCCGTGGAAGTCGTCCCGAATGTCGAGATCGTTTTCCATCCGGCGGAAGGTCGGAAGCAGCTTGATGTATTCCCACTCGTCGTTGCCCGCTGCGGCCCAGGAGTCGTAGTCCTCGGGCAGCCCGCGCAGGAACACCTGGCCGTTGATGGCGCTGGTGCCCCCCACAACCTTGCCCCGGGGGGCAAACATATCGTTGGCCCGGTCCGGGGTGGGCTTGCCGACGAACGACCAGTTGTGTTCTGAACCATGCAGCGAGGCCAACTCCGATTGGTAACCGTTTTTGAGCGCCTCGGGATAGGTCTCGATGTCCGGATAATCGGGTCCCGCCTCCAGCAGCAGCACCGACCGCTCCGGGTCCTCCGACAGCCGGGCTGCCATAGCGCACCCAGCCGATCCCGCCCCAACAACAATCACGTCATACTTCATACTAGCACCTGCAATGTGAGAATAGGCCACAGACACGGCTAACTCCGCTAGGATAAGGCAATGGCGGGGGGCGTTCAAGCAGGGACAGAGGCCCAGCCCAGCATGGCTGCAAAGTCATTCAAGATGCCACAGCGTTAGTCCTGAGCTTGTCTATGGGTGAATTTAGAGAATCCATAATGTAATGGCGTGACAGGCTCACCACCAACGGATTCTCAAAGTCTTTGCGGTGGTCCTGAAGTACAGCCCGCCATAAAGGTTCGACGGCCCTCGACAACTTCGCCATCGAGGACCGCCCTTGCTTTGAGGAGCTATGATGAAGGATTGGACTTTCCGGATGCCTGTTTCTAAATCCCCAGCAGCGTCTCGAGATTCCCGTGCAGGATTGCTTCCTTCTCTACCATCGTCAGGGTTTCCATGGCCAGTATCCAAGACACAGGCCAGTCGGCTGCCATGTCGAAAGGCCAATCGGTGCCGAAGACCACCCGGTCGATTCCCACACTGTCGATGAGGTAGCGCAGGGCCTCCTCGCTGTGGGTCAGGCAGTCGTAATAGAACTTGTCGAGGTATTTGCTGGGCGGCTGGCTGATGTTGGTTCGGGCCTCGCGCCGCACCTGCCAGCCCCGGTCCATACGTCCGATGCCGTAGCATGTGTAGCCTCCTCCGTGGCAAAGGCAGACGCGCAGGTCGGGGCAGGAGTCCATCACGCCGCCGAAAACAAAAGAGGCAAAGGTCACTGCCCGGTCAGCCAGGTTGCCAATGGTGTTGGGGAGATGGTACCGGCTGCTGCGAGGAGTGACGATGGTGTCGCCGCCTTGGTGAATCAGGAAAACCGAGCCGGAGGCTTCTGCCGATTTCCACAGGGGCATGAACTCGGGCTCATCGAAGGTCTTGCCGTTCACATGGTCGCCGATCATGGCACCCTTCAGGCCGATGTTCATGGCGTGTTCCAACTCCGCGACGGCCGAGGTCACATCCTGCATGGGCAGGGTGGCGAACCCGGCGAAGCGGTCTGGGCGGTCCTTGACCAGCTGCGCCACGTAGTCGTTGCATTCCCGGGCCATGGCGGTGGTTGCACCGGCGTCCCTTTCATAGTTGTAGAAGGACGCGTTGGTGGAAAGCACCTGGACGTCCACGCCCAGGGAATTCATGTCGGCGATCCGCTCTTCGGGTGTCCAGGTCGTGCGCGGGTTGTAGCGCATGTTCGGCGCGTCGGACGGCGTCATGCCGTGCCAACTGCCGCCTTCTTGGAAGGCCCGGACATACCCTTCGGGTGAAATATGGGCATGGATGTCAATTGTCCGCATTGGAATTCCTCGGTGCAATGTGAGAATTGGCCAAATCCAGTCGGATGAGTTTAGAGGCTGGGCCGCACTCCTGGGCTCAAGCCCCATCGCAACGTTGCTGGGGACCGCGCACCAAGCGTTAGGCGTTCGGCAACGTCGCCGCCGATGTGATGGTTCGCCTAATGCTGGTGGTGGCCTGTGTCCTCAGGAGACTGGGCCAGAAGGTCGATGCGCTCCAGCCACTTGACGCTCCAGCGGCCGGCCTCACCCGGCACCACCAAGCGGCACGGGCCGCCATGCTCAACGGTAAGCGGCGCGCCATTGTGCCTCAGCACGACCATGATTCCGGCTTCCTTGGCCTCGGCAACCGTCATGCCGACAGTGTAGCCGCCGGAGGTGAACCCGACGTACTGCGCCTCGGGCAGCGGCCCTGCGTCTTCCAGGAGCTCTCCCAAAGGCACGCCTTCCCACCGTTGGTCGGGGGCCACCCACCCGCTGACGCAACGGAAGTCATCCACGATCTCACCCTGGGCCAGCCGGGCCAGCCCCTCGGTGCCAAGTTCTCGAGGGTGCGCCACCAGTCCGCCGATAGCCAGTCCCTTCCAGGCCGAATCTGGATTCTGTGCGCCGCACACCGGCAGAACGCTAAGGACCTCTCTGTTTTCGCTGCTCACGGTTCCCCCACTAGGACTCCCGCAGGAGTTCCATTGGCTGAAATCTAATTTAATTGAGACACTTGTCAACTGATGCATATTATAGCTGGCCCATTCAACTGTCCATAAGACGAGGATAGTGCTGTCTGGCATTGAGAATAGCCTATCTCTCATCACAGTGAAGTAGTTTGGGGGCAAAATAATGAAATTTCCCAGAAGTGCGGTGCCAAGCGTTATAATTACCTTTTCTACCGATCTTCATGGTTCGTGAGTCCGGCAGCTCGGGCCGATGATTTGGAGGGAATGATGATATTCGGGGCAATTACCAATTCGTGGCGTCTGCACTTGGAAAGCCAGGCTTTGATCGACTTGGTTGGACAGGCGGAAGCCATGGGCGCCCGGCATATCGAACTGCGCCAGACCTGCCTCGGGAGCTGTGAGTCAGGAGCGGGGGACGACTGGCGCCCGTCGCTGTCGGGGCTGGAAGAGGTGATCCGGGCCTGGCCGGACCTGACTTACGACCTTGCAATGGCCTGGCCGTGCCTCACGCGGCAGACTGACCCGCAGGGAGAGGCCTGGCAGGCCGCACTGGCGGGAGCCAAGCTGGTGGGCGGCGACTCGCCCCAACTGCGTATCGTGGACCCGTCGCCCTTTGATGCCGCTTGGCGCGCCAAGTCTGACATACCCGATGCGGCTTGGGGTTTGGCTGGTCTCGCCACTGAAGCAGGCCGCCAGGGCGTCATCCTCTCTATGGAGAACTCCGGTCAGCCCATCGGGAGCATGGCCATGCTGGTGGAGGCCATACGGGAGAAAATGCCCGCCGAATTTCGCCACTACCTCGGCCTATGCCCTGATCCCACAAACCAGTTGCGCTTGTTCCCTGACTCCGAGCCGCTGAAGGACCTGGACGCGCTGCCCCTGGATATGGTTAAAATCGTTCACTTCAAGCAGATGCGCCATGGCGAGGCCTGGCCCACCGTGGACGATGGCGACCTAGATTGCCGTAAGATGCTGGGCATTCTGGCGGCCAAGGGCTACAGCGGCCCGGCCATCATGGAAATTCCTCCCCATTCCGACGTATTCTCCAACTTGGAGAACAGTTTCGCGTACCTGCATTGATCTGCTCCGGAGACCTTGGCAGGCTACCAGGTTCCCCTGCCCCAAGGCGTGGATAAGGTTAGGGGAGGTACCCGTTATGCAAGACTCAGCCACACAGGACATATTCGGGAGCCCGCCCGGCGACACTCGATGGGATGCGCTTATCGAATGGGCCAGGTTGTTCTATCAGTGGGACCGCTTTCAAGAGGCAGAGCGGGACTACAAGATGGAAATAGCATTCACCCTGTCCAGCGTGCGAGATATGCTGCTGGACGGGTTTCCCAACTGGGACGCAGGTCTGAAAGGTCCCCGGTCGCCCGGATACCACCTGATTAACTGGCGCGTGTACGCTGCCTTCCGAAATCTGCTGGATAAAGACAAACCACTGGTCGGAAGCGTGCTCACGCAATTCTGGGAAGCATCCGGACGGTCCACTGCCGAGGAGAGGATTCGGCAATTCGAGCAACGGATCGCGGTTGGCCCCGGCGGTCAACTGGCAGCCGCGTTCCTGATGGCCGACGACCCCACCAGCAACCCGCCCTATCGAGCCGAGTACCTCAACAAGGCCTATCAGCTGGTGGGAAGGGAGAGGGACGAGGTAGGGGACAATGGTGGACGCCGCTACCGTCGTATGCTCAACTTCCTGGACGAGTTCATTCGGAGGGCGGAGGCACGGAACCTGCACGTTCGCGACCGCTTGGATGCACAGTCGCTACTCTGGTGCATCATGCTGTACGGCACCGAGCGTCCGCCTGCCAGCGAATGGCCCGAAGGGCTGAAGTTCAGCTATGACTCCTATCTCCATGGGGATACTGTACCCCCACCGCCACCGCCGCTTGAACGCATACCAGAGCCCGAACCGGAGCCGGAGCCGGAAGAGCCCGTCGATCCGTGGTCCCAAGAGAGTTTGGCGACATTGGCCCAAGAACTGCTTTGGGAGGAAAACGACCTCGACGAAATCATCGCTGACCTTCAGGAAAAGCGTCAGGTTATCTTCTATGGCCCGCCGGGCACGGGCAAGACCTACGTGGCCCGCAGAATCGCCCAGCACTGCAGGGATATGGGTGGCGATTTCGCCATCGTGCAGTTCCACCCGTCATATTCCTACGAGGACTTCGTCGAAGGTTTCCGTCCCCGGGTCAAAGACGGACAGCCGGGCTTTGAGTTGGTGGCCGGGCCGCTGCTCCGAATTGCGGCGCAGGCCGCGGCCAAACCTGACGCCACCTTCATCCTGGTCATTGATGAGCTGAACCGGGGCAACGTGTCCAAGGTATTCGGCGAGCTGTACTTCCTGCTGGAATACCGCAACGAGGATATGCAGCTTCAGTACGGCGGGCCGGGACATCGATTTCGTCTGCCGGAGAATCTCTGGTTCATCTGCACTATGAACACCGCCGACCGCTCCATCGCCCTGATTGACGCCGCCCTGCGCCGCCGGTTCTATTTCGCGCCGTTCTTTTCCAATCAGCCGCCCATCGAGGGCTTGCTGAGCAGGTGGCTGGAGCGGCACAGCCCTGAGATGACCTGGGTGGCGGACTTGGTCGATATCGCCAACGAAAAGCTTGGCGACCGGCACATGGGTGTCGGACCAAGCTACTTTATGGTCGGCGAAGGCGAATTGGACGAGGGCCGTATCAGGCGCATCTGGAGGCGCGCAGTCATTCCTTACATCGAGGAGCAGTTCTTCGGCAACGAGGACCGCCTGGCAGAATTCGACTTCGATCGTCTGAAGTCAGAGTTCCCTCTCGGCGCCAACGGACTTGCCGCAATGGACGTTTCGCCAGAGGACAAAGATGCTGGCGAGGCGCCCCTCAATGGCGTGGGTGAGAATGTACCTGCTACCTCCCCCGAGGGCGAAAGGATCTCTGCAGCCGATGCAAACAGTCCAGCTGCGTGAAGGTGAACCCCGCCGGGTGGACGCGCCGCTGGACGGCGACCAGATGGATATCCTGCGGCGGGCGCGCGTTGACGTTCGCCCCGCCGCCGCCCCAGGGTCGCCGCTCGGACTCGCATGGGAGTTTCGCCCATCGACGTACATCGGCGTGTTTCGGTGCGGCGATCTCAACATTGCAATCCGGCCCAGAATCCCCATAGACCGTGTGATGTTTCTGGTCGGCTACTCCCTTGGTCCGGGCGACTGGGCGTTGGCCCCCTTTCGACTCTCCCCCGACGACGATATCCTCGAGGCTGTTGTGCCGGCATTCGTTCGCCTCACTCAGGAGGCGATGCGCCGCGGACTGCTCCAGGGCTACCGCACCGAAGAGGAATCCTTGGGCGCCATCAGGGGCCGCATTCGCCTTGCCGATCAGGTGAGAGAGCGTTTCGGCCTCTCCCTGCCGGTAGAGGTTGCATACGACGATTTCACCGAGGACATAGAGGAGAACCGCCTGCTCAAGACCGCCATCGATCTGCTGTGGAAGATGCCCATCAGTTCCCATGTTGCCCGGCGTGAACTGGGGGCCCTGCGACCGGCGTTTTCCTCTGTGTCCTATGGTTCCTATCGCAGGGGAATAGTCCCAGAGGTCAATTACACCCGGCTGAACTCGCGCTACCGGCCTGCGGTCGAGCTGGCCAGGTTGATCATCGGCAGCTCCCTGGTCGAATTCTTGCCCGGAGAGACCGTGGGCGCTTCCTTCCTGTTGGACATGAACCGGGTTTTCGAGACGTTCCTGCGCACGGCCCTGCGGCAGGCCCTGCGCTTGTCGGAATCTGAATGGCCGGACGCGCCCTCCTACGGGAGGGCGCTGCACTTGGAGGAAGAGGGTCAGGTTCAACTGAATCCCGGCCTGACTTGGTGGAGGGGGCGACATTGCGTGTTCGTCGGGGAAGCCAAGTACCGACGAATCGAACCCAACGCTGACTACGCCGGGGGGCGCCAGGCCGACATATACAGGATGCTGGCCTACTGCACTGCCGCAGACCTGCCGTCCGGGCTGCTGGTCTACGCCGACGGTGAGACGGAATCAGCCGTTCATCGCATCCGCAACACCGGCAAGACCATAGAAGTAGTATCGCTGGACTTGATGGGCCCCCCTCAAGAGACGCTCGACCAAGTGCAAGCCCTCGCCCAGCGGGTACGCGCCCACTGTGACGGGGCCCTGTCGGATGTATGATCTCCGTTCCGTCCGCTTCTTTCCTCTCTCCTTTGCCTGGTGCGAGAGGGTAAGGGCTGGGTTTTACCCAACCCTGTACCGGTCCAGCAGCTCCATATTCAGCTCGTAGCCGATGCCTGGGCGGTCGGGGACGGTGACGAATCCATCGGGATCTGGCCTAAGCTTGGGCTGGAACATCTCGTCCCTCAGCGGGTCGACGGCTGACGGGTAGTATTCCAGGAACTCGCCATGAGGCACGCCGGCGGCCAACGGCAGTTGCAGCTCCTGGCAGCCGTGGGGCGCTATGGTAACGCCGCGCTCGGCGGCAAGCTCTGCAATATCCATCGCCACGTCGTAGCCCGGGCAGATGGTGGCGTCCACGTTCAGGATGGACGCTCCGTTATGGTCCAGCAGCGTTCGGAAGTGGGCCAAGTGGTAGCCGTTCTCTCCGGTGGCGATCTTCACGCTGGACATTTCCGCCAATTGCCGGTGTGCCTCGTAGTCGTGGATCGGCAGCGGCTCCTCGAACCAGTAGACGTCGTGCTCCAGCAGCAGGCGGGCGAACTCCATGGCCGTCGGCAGATCGAGGGCGCAGTTGGCGTCCACCAGCAGCGACGCACTGTTGCCGATGGCGTCGCGAGCCGCAGCCACGCGCTCCATATCGCCCGCTACGCCGAAGTTGGGATCGCCGATCTTGATTTTGACCGCCCCGGCGTGCAGTTCCTCCACGTTGAAGCGCACCTCGTCCTTGAGCTCTTCAAGCCCCTTGCCTTCGGCGTAATAACCTCCGGCGATGTAGGTGCGGATGCGGTCTTGGGCGCCACCCAGCAGCCGGTGGACGGACTGCCCCAACGCCTTGCCCTTGATGTCCCAGCAGGCGATGTTGATGGCGGCAAGCACCTGCGTGTTGATTCCCGCCGGTCCCAGAATCTTAATCAGCTTCTCGCCCAGATCAACGGCGATGCCCCGAGTGTCCATCGGGTCGCGCCCGATCAGCAGCGGACGGAAGTAGTCAACATAGAGCGGAAACAGCGCCAGCGGCCGCTCAGCGGCAGTCCCACCGTTCCAGCCGTAGCCGGTGATGCCCTCGTCGGTGCTGACCGTCACCTTGTGCAGCCGCCCCGGCCCGTAAAAGTGGCCGCCGTTCCAGATGCCGGGCCGCTCCCACTCGAAGACTTCGCTGGTCACGCCGGTGATTTTCATGGGGTGGTGCTCCTTGGGTCTACATAGATGTAATAGTCGCTTGGAGACGTTGGGCAAGGGAGTTGAAATCTTCAGGGCACTTTCGCCGGATGGCGCGAATTCTCCGAGAAGCCTCATCTCCCAGAATTTTTCGGCCAGCCCCTAAAGTGTCAGTGAGTCCGCTTTGCGCTGCAAATGGCTCGAAATAGCGTTCCTTAACCTGGATTTCAGCGCGTACATCGGCCCAACGCCATTCGTTTGGCAAGTCCAGCCCTGCAAGAACCCAGGTCTCGATTTCCTCCCAAGCGTTTTCCGCCAAGAGGCCTGGGCCGAATTGGGTTTCAAGATGGTCAAGTCTCTGTCGCCGTCCGACTTCGCCGTCTCGGTCTACGCATAGAATAAAGATATCTGCCCACCCCTGACGTCGTTCCACAATCTGCGACAATCGTTCCGACTTCAATGCTTCGCCTATGCCGCCCAGCAAAGGGTCTTGGCAAACCCAAACGGTTACAGAGGGAACCCCGATACTTCGGAATAATCGAGTGAATAGAGGTTTCAGGATGTATTGGTCGTTACGGAAGTCCTCGGGGATGACGACCACGTTCACTACTGCTCTTCCTCACTTTCGTCGTCATCCAAATGATCTGTGTCAGCGTCCCCCTCGGAGAATTTCAGCGCCTCTCCAATCCAGTTCGTAGTGAAGAGTTCGCCCAGGGTGTGAGACTTCCGAAGCTCTCTCAAGTTGTACAGGCTGGCTATCGGGCGTATGACACTGTCGTCCCAGTAATCATCCCGGTAGACAACGGAGGTATGCTCGAATGTCTGGTCATTCATCCAAGTAAGCAGGGCAGGCGAGTGAGTAGTTGTGATGACCTGAATGTCGCCCTTGGCAGCCTGCTTTTCGATGAAGTCGATCAGGAGCCAGAGTCGTGCCGGGTGTATGCCAGCGTCAATGTCTTCAAAAAAGTAAATGCCTCCCCGCTCCGGACTGAGCAAAACTGCCAACATTGCCAGAAAGCGCAGGGTGCCGTCGGATGCACTGTATGCAGACACCTTGCGTCCGTTGCGCTCCACGATTTGGAGATGCACCCGCCCGCTGGGGTCTTGGGGGAACTCGAAATCCTTGGCGTCCATGGGCGTTAGCTCTTGTAGCCACGACATCAATGCTTTTTTACGTTCAGGTTCAGCGCATATCGCCTCAAGAGCTGATGGCAAATTCTGGCCGTAGTCCCCCAGAATTGAGGCGCGAGGTAGTGATGGTTCCCGCATCAGATCGGGAGACAATTCCATAAATCGAACCCCCTCAATTCCACGGGAAAAGGTGACTGCACACATATATTCTCTATGCTGTTCGGCGTGAAAATGCGTCAGAAGTTGTTGAAGGGCCGGTTTATCTCGAGTAAGTGTGATTTGCCTTCCACTCTCGTCTCCTATCTCTGCCTGCAAACGAGATCCACCTGGGTCAGTAGTTGCCCTGTAGACGACCATAGATTCGGTCTTAAGCTCTTCCTCCAATACTTCGAACCCTGAAATTGGATTCAGACCGACGCTAATATGGAAAGAGGCTTTTTCCTCCCCCAATTTTAAATCTAAGTAAATGGAGAGGGTGGAAGATTCATGGGGGTAGAGCTTCTGAAAGCGCACGATCTCATTCATTGCCCCCCGGATTGGTTGCCACTCCATTTGCCCGCCCGAGCCGTACTTGCCGCCTACGATCTCCGCTAGCGTGTAGCCGCGCCCTATGCCGTGCAGGAAGCGGAAGGCGTCACGAATGTTGCTTTTGCCGCTGGCGTTGGCCCCTACGATTACCGTGAAGGGGCCAACTTTCAGCGTTTCATCCGCGAAATTCTTGAAGTTGACGAGGCGGAGTGAAGTAATCATTTCGCTTTTTCCGTGAGAATTTGCGGTGGTCCCCGCACTTAGCACAGGTCCAGGAGGGCGTCGCCCTCGCTGGCGAGGTTGACGCGGTGGCCGTCCTTGATGACCTCTGCCAAGTGCTTGCCGCCCTGCAGGACCCGGATGTCGGCCAGCGGGTCGGCGTCGAGGATCAGCAGGTCCGCCAGCTTGCCAGCTTCTATGGTGCCCAGCTCGCCCTCCAGGCCCACGACGTAGGCGTTCTCGCGGGTGTTGGCTACGATGGCCTCCATGGGTGTGTAGCCGCCATACTTGACCATCACCTCGGCCTCGTTGGCGTGCAGAGTGCCGTAGGGCATCACCGGCGAGTTGCCGCTGTCGGTACCTGCCAGCACCTTGACGCCGAAGCTGCGCGCCGTCTCCAGCACCTGCATGGCGTTGTTGGCGTTGCGGCGTATGATGTCCAGCTCCTCGTCGCTGCGGCCCTTCTCCTTGCCGATGGACAGCGCCTCGAACAGGAAGGTCATGGTGGGCATCACGCGCACCCCGGCCTCGGCCACGGCGTACAGCTCCGCCTCGGTGGCCAGGTCGGCGTGCATGATCCAGTCAACGCCAGCCTCGGCGGCAGCCTTGGTCGAGCCGGCGCCCCGCGAGTGAATGGCGACCCGAGCGTTGCGGCGGTGGGCCTCCGCGACTACGGCGGCAATCTCTTCCTTGGATATGGTCTGGTTATCGCCCCAAGTGCTGTCGGCCAGCTTGATGAAGTCAACGCCATGCTTTGTCTGGCGGCGGACCTCGGTGATCATGTCGTTTACGTCGTTGGCCAAGACACTCAGCATGTGCTCCGGCGTGCCGACCCATGACGGTTCTGGATCGCCGATGCTGCCATAGGTGACGATGAAGCGGCCAGCTGTGAAGATGCGGGGACCCTCGACGAGGCCGGCGTTGATGGCGTCGCGCAGCCCGACCTCAATGAACCAGGTGCCGCCGGGGATCGAGATGCTGGTGACGCCGGATCGCAGCACCGTCTGGGCGTTGCGGGCGGCGCGGATGGCGTTAAACCCTGGGCTGGCAGTACCCCGGCCGCTGGGGTACTTGGTGGATGAGACGGACGGGAATCCGAAGGACAGGTGGCAGTGGCCATCGATAAGCCCTGGCATGATCCACTTGCCCTCGGCATCGATGATTTCAACCTTGCCGGTGTCTTCCAGGTTCAGGCCCGGTGGTAGCTGACCCACGCTGGAGAACCGGTTGCCCTCAATGACCACAGCGTCGTTCTGCGACGCCGGTTCGCCGGTGCCGTCGATGAGCGTTCCGTTGCGAATCACGAGTGTCTTGCTGCTGCCGCTCATGGTGTCCTCCTGCGGTGCGATTGGTTAGCGCCCCGCGCCTTCGATTGTGGTGGTAGTATATCGCAGATGCGGGACGGCAGGCCCGCGCCGTGTAATCGCAACCAGGGAGAGAATCATGGCGTTTTACGAAGGATTTGAAAGACTGCAGATAGATACCAGTGGCGGCGCCACCATCAATCTCGTCAAGGGCGGCGACGGACCGCCGCTGCTGCTCCTGCACGGCTATCCGCAGTCGCACATGATGTGGCACAAGATCGCTCCCCGGCTGGCCGAGGACTTCACCGTCGTCGTGCCTGACCTCCGGGGCTACGGCGATAGCAGCAAGGTCCACGGCGACCCGGAGCACAATAACTACTCCAAGCGCGCCATGGCCCAGGACCAAGCGGACGTGATGCAGCACCTGGGGTTCGACACGTTCAAGCTGGTGGGCCACGACCGGGGCGCCCGGGTGTCCCACCGCCTGACCAAGGACCACCAAGAGCGGGTCGAGAGGCTGATGGTGCTGGACATCATCCCAACGCACAGGATGTTCCAGATCGTCAACAAGGAAATGGCGACCAACACCTACCACTGGTTTTTCCTGATCCAGCCCTACGACTTTCCGGAGCGGGTCATCGGAGCCGACCCGGACTACTTCGTGAGGCGCTCCTTCCGCCGGAACCCCGAGGCCGAAGGGGCCTTCCCACCGGAGGTGGTGGACGAGTACGCCCGCTGCTTCAGCAACCCCGGCACCATCCACGCCACCTGCGAGGACTACCGCGCCGGGGCCAGCATCGACCTGGTCCACGACGATGCCGACTTCGACAACAAGATCACCTGCCCGATGTTCGCCCTCTGGAGCTCGACCGGATACGTGGGCCGGACGCAGGATGTGCTGTCCGTCTGGCGGGAGTACGCCAACAACGTTCGGGGCCAGTCCCTGCCCTGCGGCCATTACATCCCCGAGGAAATGCCCGACGAGAGCTACGCCATCATCAAGTCATTCCTGCAAGAGTAGGGACTAACCACAGAGAACACAGAGGCCACGGAGAGAAAATTAAAATGAGTCTCTGTGTTATCTGCGCCCTCTGTGGTGAATGAAGTGCTGGAGCGGACGCCGCCCCGTGGCTGGGCCGTAATCCTGCTGTTTCGCGCCCAGCAGAGCAGTGTCATCCTGGTTTCCTACACCTTCGGGCTGTTCCTGCCCTTCATACGCGAGGACTTGGGCATAACGCCGTTGCAGGCGGGGCTGCTTCAGGGCGTCTGGTGGATAACGGCTGCATCGTTGTCGCTTCCCTTCGGCGCGTGGTTCTCGCGCTTTCGGCCCGTGCCGCTGGCGCTGGTCTCACTGCTGCTTGGGGCGCCGTTCCTGTTCGTGCAGGCGTTGGCCCCCGGATTCTGGTTGCTGTTGCTGGGGCGGTTCTGTTTCATACTCTCCCACACGGTCAACACGCCCGCACGTGCCCTGCTGCTGCGCCAGTGGTGCGCGCCCCGCCAGTATGCGCTGGTGCAGTCTGTGGGTCTGTCGCAGCACAGCGTGATTCTGGCCTTGGCCGTTAGCCTCAGCCCGTGGCTGATAGAGGGGCTGGGCAGTTGGCGCATCGCCTACGCCATGCTGGGATGCTTCTTCTCGGCGCAGATTCTAGCCTGGCTGCTGGTGGCAAAGGAGAGACACGCCCCCTCTGAACCGCTGTCAACGGCAGGTGAAGGGGATGAAGACTCCCCCTGGCTGGCGCTGCGCCGGTTCCCGCAAGGCTGGCTTCTGGCCGTGGTGATGCTCTTCCTGTCGGCAACGTGGACCGGGATGGTCACCTTCCTGCCAACGCTGTGGGTCGAGGAGCGCAACGTGTCCCTGACCCTGGGCGGGCCATTGCTGGGGTTCCTGTACTACGGGCTGATACCATCGGGGTTCTTGGGGGGCTGGCTGCTGACCAAGCTGCACAGCCGCAAGATACTGCTGGTCGTCCCGGCCCTGCTGAACGCGGTTTTTGGTGTCGTGATAACCCTGAGCGAGGCTCCTCCGCTGCTGATGGCGTTTATCACCGGGCTGGGACTGGTCTGGGTGGCGACACCCGCGATTCAGGTGCTCCCGTTCGAGTTTCCCGGCGTGCTGCCCCGGGAGGTCGCGGTTCTGACCAGCCTCATCCTGACCTTCATGGGCGTCGGATTTGCTCTCGGACCGATGCTGGTTGGCCTTGTGGCCGAATTCACCGGGTCAATACAGACTGGCCTCATCGCCCTGTCCATGCTTACCGGGCTGGGAGCAATCGCCGGGGCCGTCTACCCCGACCGTCCGGGAGCGTTGCTGGGCGGCAGTCCGGCGACGCAGTCACCCCAGGGTGGCCGCTAGACAAACCGTTGCTTGGCCCAGCCCTCCTCGAAGGTGGTGTTGAAGATGGGGGCCGACTTCTTGCTCTTGAACATCCACTTACCGTCGACCCGCAGGTATTCCTCGTCGTCTATGCCCGCTCGCCACATGGCCTGGCCGCTCTCGCCGATGGTGCAGGGCATGAACAGGTACCAGCGGGCGCGGGCCGTGTCGCCGGTGACCTCGATGCTGGGGTTCAGCCCGTAGTGGAGGGCGAATACGAAGTGGCTGGAAATGCCGCGAAAGAACTCGCGGATGGCCTCCCTCCCCTCGAACCGTCCCAGCCCCTGGCTCTCCCAGGTTGCGTCCTCGATGAACAGCGCCGCGATGCGGTCGGGGTCGTAGCTGTCGTCGCAGGCCGCGGCGTACTCGGCCTTGAGGTTGCGTATCTCGTCGGTAGCTTCCAGGTCGCGGACCCTGCTTTCCAACTCCTCCAGTCTGGCTGCCAGGCTGCTTGCTTGCTCCGTAGACATTCTCTCCACCTCGTTCGATTTTCGTAGCGCTCCCGATTATAGTAGACCGGAAGCGTGACCAGGAATTGCTCAATTTATATTATGAGAATCCCAATTTGACATCACATCTCCCTTATCGTAGAGTTCCCAATAACTCAGTCTGCATTTCGGATTGAAAAGGAAGGTGAGCGATGGCATTCGACTTGCTAATCAAGAATGGCCGAGTGGTCGATGGGTCGGGCGGCCCCGAGTTTAGAGCCGACGTTGCGGTGAGCAACGGCAAAATAGTCGGGGTGGGTCGGTTCAACGACTCCGCCACCCGCGTCATTGACGCCGAAGGCCGCGTGGTCGCGCCCGGGTTCATTGACCACCACACCCACTTCGATGCCCAGTGTATGTGGGACCCCATCGTCAATTCGACCTCTCTCAACGGCAACACCTCCATCATTGTGGGCCAGTGCGGTGCCGTGATTGCGCCGGTTCGCCCCGGAGATGGTGAGTGGTATCTCGATATGTTCGACAAGATGGAGGGCATCCCCATTGGGGCGCAGCGGGCCGGAGTCGATTTCGCTTGGGAGTCCATCCCGGAGTATCTGGACGCCATCGGACGCCGCCGGGGCATCAACGTCGGCGCATTCGTGGGCCACTCCGGGGTGCGGCGCTACGTGATGGGCCAGGCCGCCCAGGAGCGGGAGGCTACCCCCGAGGAAATCCAGGCAATGCAGGCGGAGATCCGAAAGGGGATTCTGGCCGGAGCTCTGGGCTTCAGCGTCGGCAACTTCGCCGACCAGGGCGAGGAGATCTTTGGCGTGCGAGTGCCGTCCTCAGTGGCTAACGACGAGGAACGCTATGCATTGGGCAGCGTTCTCGGCGAGTTGGGCACCGGCGTCTTCCAGGTCAGCGGCGGCGCGGCCGGCGGCTACACCGAGCCGGCCCGGCTCGCGCAGGAACTGTCCCGCCGCACCGGGCGTCCTGCCATCTACAATCTGCTGGCCCAGGAACTGAACAAGCCCGACGAATGGAAAGAGCATCTCCAGATGGTGGAAGACGCCTTCAGGTCCGGCGCCAGGGCCTATGCCTCCTGCCTGTCGGCCACCGCCGGCCCCATCTTCGACCTCCGCGCCGGATTGGGCGGTCTGGAGGACGAGGACATGATCAGCCCCACCACCGTCTTCCAGGGCATGACCACCTGGGACTCGGTGATGGCCCAGCCGGTGGAAGACCGGATTCGCTCTTTCCGCGACCCGGAGATTCGCCGGGCGCTGAGCTTGGAGGGGGTGGAGACCGAGGGCGAGCACCGGTACCGCATGAACCGCGGCACCCGGACCATGAGCTTCAACCGCCGCTGGGACCTGGTGCAGGTCTATATGGCCCACGAAGAGCGCAACCGGCGGTACAGCGGCATGAGCGTGGAAGAGGTTGCTCAGGAACAGGGCAAGGGAATCATGGACGCCTTCCTTGACCTGGTGCTGGACGATGATCTCAGGACCAGCTTCCAGGTTATCGACCGCAACAGCGACCCAACTTCCCAGCGGGAGATTCTGGGTTCGCCCTACACCGTCATCGGCACCACCGACGGCGGCGCTCGCCCCGAAAAGGGCGACCGGACGACCTACAGCACCTATCTCCTGAGCCACTGGGTCAGGGAAGAGGGAGTGATGAGCCTGGAAGACGCCGTGTACCGGATGACCGGCAAGACGGCGCTGATGCACGACCTGCACGACCGCGGTTTCATTCAGGCCGGCAAGGCCGCCGACATCACCATCTTCGACCCCGACACCATCGGCATGAAGCCCCGGGAGCCGATGTACGAGTTCCCCGGCGGCGAAATGCACGTGAAGCAGCCCGCAACCGGTATCGACTACGTTATCGTCAACGGCGAGGTGCTGCTGGAGAACGGCGAGCATACCGGAGCCCTGCCTGGGCAGGTCCTCCGCGGCCCCTACTACCAGGGGTAACGCCGTCCAAGGCTACCCGGAATCCCGGTTTCATTAGAGACCAACGCCCCGGCCAGATCGGCCGGGGCGTCTTTGTTTGCTTATGCCAGTCGGTATGTTGCTATTCCGGGTCTCGCAGGTGGGGGAACATGGCCAGGGGAGTGGCCGCCAGCAGCCCGGCGTCCACTGGCAGCGTGACGCCGGAGACCCAGCGGGACTCGTCGGAGGCCAGGAACAGGGCGGCGTAGGCCACGTCCCACGGCGTTCCTTCGACGCCGAGAGGCCCGGCGCGGCGGCGCAGTTCCAGCATTTCCTGGGAGGTGTGGCGGGCCACCATCGGGCTGTGGACGTGGCCGGGGGCGATGCAGTTCACCCGCACGTTGTCCCGCCCGTAATGCACCGCCATCGAGTTGCTCAGGCCGATAATGCCGGCCTTTGAGGCGGCGTATGGGTGGCTGGGACGACCGCTGCCGGCTCGCAGCCCCACGATGGATGACAGGTTGACGATGGAGCCGCCGCCCGCCTCGATCATCTGGGGGATGGCGTGCTTGCTGCAAAGCATCACGCTCTTGAGGTTCACGTCCATCACCGTGTCCCAGAAGTCCACGTCCACATCGGTGACCGATCCCGGCCCGCTGATGCCGACGTTGTTAATCAGCACGCTGACGTTTCCGTAACGAGAGTTCGCGGCCTCCGCCATCTCCCGGCAGTCGTCGTTGCTTGTGACGTCTCCTGCGAAGATGGATGCCTCGCCGCCCTCCTCCCGGATCATCGCCAGGGTGGTCTCGGCGTTACGTTCCTCGCGGTCCATCAGCAGGACTTTGGCGCCCTGCCGGGCAAAGAGGATGGAGATGGCCTGTCCGATCCCCACGAAGTCCCCGCTGCCGGTGGCCCCGGCTCCGGTGACGATGGCGACCTTGTTGCTCAAGCGGTTTCCACGTTCGGTGGTCATTGTCGCTCCTTGATTTTTTGGAGTTTGCGGCTACTTTTGTCTGAATCTCGATTCTCGGGATCAAAGAATTAAATATCCTGAAAATCTATGAATCCGGAAAATTCTGATTCAGACCTGCCCTTGGACACCGCTCCGGAAAGCCTTGTTTGGGAATTGGAATTGTGGCATTAAAGTCAACATTAGGAAAGCCACCGATCAAATCCATCCGAGGTGGATGGCCCCGAATGCAGCGCTGGTATCGGCTATCCCGGTGGCGGCAGCGTTGCTGTCATTCAGGCCATTGCCGACATCGCCCGGACGCCCTATCTGGCTGGCCACCGGCGTGATATTGGCCGCCCTTGCGGACAGATTAAAGCTGAAACCTCGTCCCGGCACCCGTCCGAAGTGTCGGGTCTGCGGAATGCCCAGTCGGATCGGCCGGGCCAACCGATGCCCCATCACCACGCGGCGTTGTCTGTGATCTTGATAACGCGAGTCAGTCGTCCTATCACCGGGTCCGGTTTCTCAACTGCGGGCTTACCCCAAGGACCTTGGATTGATTGGAGTGGGCATGGACTTCACTTCCGGAAGGACCTTTTTGGCGAAGAGCCTGAGGCTTTTTTCGGCCTTATCCCTCGGCATCCCACCGTAGAACATGTGGATCACGACCTTTTCAAGGCTGATGGTCCCCTGCAGCGCCCTGATCTTTTCGATGATCTCGTCCGGCGTACCGATGGGTTGGGTCGCACGCCGGGCAGCGAAACTGGCATCCGCGGTACCGACGTCGGCATTCTGGCGCAGGAGGTATTCCTCGTAGCCATGGATGCCTTCATAGCCTGGATTATTCCATTCGAAGTAGTGGTGCTGGGCCGCGGTGAGTTGGTTGTGGAAATAGGTCCACCCCTCCTCGGCTTCCGAGGCGGTCTCGGCACAGTACATCCACAATAAAGTGGTAGGCTGGTCGGGCGGAAGGCCAAGTTCTTTGCGAATCCTGTTGAACCTCCGCACCTTATCGGTCATTTCGTCCACATCGTCGCCTGCAACAAACATCTGCCCAAGACCGTTCTCGGCAGCCAGTCTTGCTGACGCCTCTGTGGTAAACGCCACCTTGATGTCCTTGGTCAGCTCACCTTTATGGCGGGCTTGGGGCCGGATAGTGGTCGGTGGGATGTCGTAGACCTCGCCCTTGAACTCGAAGCGCTCCGCGCCGTCAGCCGTCTTGATAGCGTTGATCACATCGTAGAAATACTTGTGCGATTGTTCTATCGGGTAGCCTAGCGAAGCATACTCGTGAGGCGCGATTCCACGGCCGATCCCCAGATGCAGGCGCCTGCCCCTCAGCAGGATGTCGAGCATGGAGATCTCAGAGGCCAGCCGGACCGGATTCCACCACGGGGCGACGATGACCGCGGTACCCACATCGACTCGGCTCGTGCGGCCCGCCCAGTACGCTAGGTATTGCAGCGGGTTGGGCTGCATCGAATAGGCAGAACCGTAGTGTTCAGTTGCCCAGATCGAATCGAACCCCAGCGGCTCGACCAGCTCCCCCATATAGAGGGTGTCATCCATATTATTGGCGTCCGGTATCGCCGGCGGGCGGTCATAATCTCCTTTCATCAGACGGGCCCAGTCACCTTGGTTGTAACCGGTGACCATCACTCCACAGTGCATTGGTGGGTTCCTCCTTCAGGTTCAACCTGCTCAGCCCAAGCGCAGGTTGATCCTTAACACGCCGATTCAGCGTCCCAGTATAACTGTTCCTTCGGGCAACCACCGGAAATGGGCAGCTTCATCGCAAGCAGTCGCGTCTTAGTTGGAGGCTGGGGAGAGGTCTAGCTTGGGATATGTACTGAAGGGAGGGAAAGTGGTGAGGAAATCGCTGAACGAGCCCACTATGGATTATTTCGAAATGTTGGAAGTCCCAAGATTGACCCAGCAAACACCACCATCTGCTGGAAATCGACGCCACTGCGGTCGTTCTCTTGGCTGTCCTCACAGCAGGCGGTGGGACGTGTATGGGACATGAACCAACACCCCATCAACTCAACAGGACGCCTCTTCTCGACATGCTGGCGTTTTCCAAGCGTTCAGGTCCGGCGACGCCCTCGATCAGAGGCGCAACATCGATACCGGCGAGATGTTGACGCAGGTCAGGGACCCGTATGGCGGGCTGTGGCTATTGGAGAGGTTGGAGGGCCATGGGTGGTACTAAGGCGTGTGGACATTCTTCTTGGCGAGCTATATGGGCACTTTGGCCCCTGCTGGTAGCCAGCCCTTCGGGCATGAAGATTGTCGTTTAAGGCTCTTCATGTCCTGTTTCTCGCCGATTGTCCACAGGCCCTAGTACTCGATTATTTTTGTATTGATGGCTATGGGATTTGCGCCCCTGGTGATAGCGATATCGCCCAAGCGTAATAGGACAGTCTCGCACACCAAGTTAGTCCTCAATTCAAAGACGTTGGACTAACAGTCGGCCTCGTACGCTTGTAGCTGTATCTCCTTGAGGGCGGGGATCACTTCCTTGCCCAGAAGCTCGATGGATCGCATGCAGTCCTGGTGGGTCATGGGGCCCTCGTTGCCGTAGATCAACAGGTAGCCGGGGTTGAGCTTCTCCACCACCCAAGTCAGTTGTTCGATCACCGTCTCGGGTGTGCCGACGATGATGGTCCGGGCCTCCCGTTGAAGGTCATAGGACTGGGGGTGTCCCGCGTTGCCGGCGAATACCCCCGTGGGGCGGCTGCGCTTGATCTCCAGAGCCTGGCGGGACTGGTAGCCCGGCGGGTCCACGTGCTCCCGGGGACCGCGCTGGCGGTGTCCCTCGGTCCACACAAAATTCCGCCCAATCTCTTGGGCCTTCTCGTCGGTGTCGGCAACAATTACCTTGAGCAGGTAGCCGAAATGCTCTGGGCCAGGCTGATATCCGGCTTCCAGAGCGGTGTCAATGTAGATGTTCTTGAGCCATTCGGTGGTTTCCATGACCGCGCCCAAGTTCATGTATGGATGGCCGTTCTTCGCCGCCCATACCACGCTCTCCGGGCTTCCGGTGCCGGGGAACCAGATGTCGGGCCGGGGATTCTGCATGGGCAATACCCAAGGATTGACCGCCCGGTATTGGTAGTATTTTCCCTCGTACCGGAAGGGGCCTGGCTGGGTCCAGCACTTCACTATCAGGTCGTGGGCCTCCTCGAACCGTTCCCGGTTTTCCGTGGGGTCGATGCCGGCCTGAAGAGTCTCCACCGCGCCGCCGCGAACGAAACCGGAGATGATCCTGCCGCCGGAGTAGCAGTCCAGCATGGCGATCTCTTCGGCCATTCGTATGGGGTCGTTAACGGCTATGACGTTGCCCAGGATGGCGATCTTGGCCCGCTTGGTGACCTTGGCGATAACAGCGGCGTCCAAGTTGACCGCAGGCTTTCCGCACCAGTACGCGGCGTGATGCTCGTTGGTCATGATCCCATCGAATCCCACCTCGTCGGCCAGCGCATACTGGTCGTGGTACTCGTTATAGAGGATGTGGGCCTTGTCCGGGTCGAAGAACGTATTGGGGAAGCCCAAACGTCCCGAGTCGAATTGCTCCAATTGAGCGTCGCTGACATAGCCCTGGGGTTGCTCGGAAAACCAGTAGACTTCCACTTTGTCTTTGGGGCGGGCTAATTGATCAACCATGTCGTCCTCCTGGGGAGTTAATCTGCAACGGGTGACCCTCCGAATCGGCCAGCTTCACGGCATTTCCATTAACCGGCGGACAACAGAGATACGAATCTGGGAGTGCGAACTACGGGTCATTATAAAGTTATGCCCCACCATAGGCTAGTGACCAGCCAAGGCTGGATTGGCAGGGGTAGAGGTGGTGGAGTTGGCTCTGGCATCCTTGGTGGTGAACCACCAGTTGACGGTGGCAGCGACCGCATTGCTCTCTGCCTCGCAAACGCTGATGTTCCCTTGCAGTGCCTCCTCGTGCGGGTAGCGTCCCTTGAGACAGGCGCGGGCCAGTAAACTGAACTCGATCTCCACCATCCCTGCGGCAACCTCAGGACAGGATTCAGCCAGCTCCCGTGCTTGGGCGTGTGGTGGAACTCCGCCGCTTGGCGATGCGCCGGGCCTCTGACGGCGGGAAGGTCTCATACAGCACGCCATCCGATGCGTATTCAGGTTGTCGGGGCTTGTTGAAAAAGCCTAGGGAGGTGCCAGAGTAGGCTGTCGATTGGATTAGAATAAGACCATTCGAACGGACAGGTGATGGTACCCATACTCGAACCACTGGACCGTTGCCGACGGCATTCAACCCTGTTCCAGTTCACTGAGAAGCGGGTTCGAGATTTCATTGACCCCAGTCATTTGCTGATACTGATCGACGAGGAACTGGATTTCAGCAAGCTGGTCGCTCCCCTCGAGGACCGCTACTGCCGCGACTTTGGCCGCCCCGTCATTCATCCCGAGGTAATGGTCAAGGCGCTGCTGATCTGCTCCCTTTACAACATTGCCTCCCTCGGCGCCTGTGCTCAGCCATCTCAGAGAGCATCGTATTTCGCTGGTCTTGTTTCCTCACCATAGTTAGCCGAAACTATGCTAAGGGGACAGTCTGAAGCCTGTAATTCGAAAAAGCGTAGCCTGGGTATTCCAGACTCTGGTGGTTGTTGGCGCGCTGCTGGCCTTGTTAATTGCCCTCTCCCCTCAGGGACGGGCCAGCCTTCACACCGCCCTCTTCCTCACCGAGGTGCTGGATACGCCGATGAAGCCCCAGGCATGGTTCAGCGAAGAGCCGGTGCGCTATGAACTGGCCTACCCGTCTCCGGGGGGCACTTCCTTCGCGGAGGTCTACCGCATACCTGGCAGCAAGCCGCGGACTGCGGCCCTCCTGTCGCTGGGGGTATGCGACAAAGGCTTCGACGGCGAGGAAGCGGTCAACCTCGGATTAGGCTTGGCCCGCGCCGGCTACGTCGTGATGTACCATTGGTCCCCCTCCATGAGCCTTGGTTACAGGATTGAGCCCCAGGAATTGGAAAACTTGGTGTCGGCCTTCCTGTATCTGGAGGAGCAGGACTATGTAGACCAAGACAGGGTCGGTTTGGGAGGTTTCTGCGTCGGTGCTTCCTTCGCGCTTGTGGCCGCTTCTGACGCCAGGATTCGCGACCGGGTCCATTTCGTCAACGCCTTTGGTCCTTATTTTGACGCGGAATCCCTCCTGCTCCAGGCGGCCTCCCGGTCAGTTGTCTATGAGGGGCAAAGAACGCCCTGGGAGCCCGATCAGCTTACGATGCGGGTGCTGGCGAACGAGCTCGCTGATACTCTCGAGAACCCGCGGGACATGAAAATCTTGGCTCCAAGAATCACTGAGGGCCTTCCCACACCTCAAACGGGTCCCGATGAACTTTCGCCCTCGGGGCGCAGGGTGGCAAGGCTTCTTGATGGGATGGACCCAGAGGAGGCCGCCGAACTGGTCGCGGAGCTGCCGCCCTCTTTCCTCGAAGACCTTGAGAGAATCCCGCCCTCCGCCCACATCAGCGACGTCGAAGCCCGCCTGCTGGTGATGCACGACCGCGATGACCCGCTGGTGCCCGCCGCAGAGTCCCGGCGCCTTATGGAGGCAACGCTGGGGCGAAGCAACGTGCGATACACCGAACTGCTGGCATTCGACCATGTGGCGCCCAGCGGGGGTGGTATCCTGACAATTCTGGGCCAGTCGGCCCGCCTTTAACGGCACATGTACGAGATCATCCGAATTGTGCAGTAGCCGCACGAGACTGGAAGACAGCATTGTCTCGATCAATGGGGCACATATCCAGCTGCTGCTACGTTCGTACTGCAGGATGCGGTGTCCGGCCAGCCAGCCGGGCTGGTACCGCGCATCGACCTGAGACCGATTCGAGCGCCGTTTCGCCCGTTTCGGAGGAACGGTTACGGCTTCAGACACCGTCGCCTCGGCCGGGCCTGTTTCACCTCCGCTCCCCAGCCTGTAAATGGTCACAATCAGGTTCCCGCCAAGAACAATGACCATATAGACAAGGATGGATAGCGAAGACCACGTCGCTGCGATGCGATACCTGTCCATCAACTCTGCTTCAGGATAACCAAGGGCATCAAAGTCGATTTTCGACGAAATAAAAAGAGTCGTGTGGTTGGGTTGTGACAGCAGACTGGGGTTCCAGTAGAACACCATTATTGCCATACCGCCAAGAACAGTCAGAGCAACAGTTACCCCCAGCGCGGCATGCAGCAAAAATCTGCGTTCCCACTCGCTGACAGCGGCCTCCTTGTCCCGAAGAACCAGCAGCGTCAAAAGTACACCGGCTATTATCGGCAGTACTGCGAGCAGGGCAAAACAGGTCGCCACAGAAGCAAAAATGAGGTTGCAGGCGTATACCAGAACCAAAGGAGGCACCGCGACCCATGCGGCTCGTTGATATGCCTTGCCGCTGCCACTACCACTACCACTACCGCTGGCGTACTGCCACCGCCATAGCAAGTCAAACACTATACCGGCATACCGGCATACCGGCCGCCACGGCCTGCAGCAGGTTGGCAATCAGCGCCACCAAGTAAACAAAGGGTGTGCCAACAAAATAGTCAACGGTATACAAGCCATAGCCGTCCGTACCGGTCAAGGGAGTCTGTACCAGTGGCGCAGTCAAGACGAAGAACACTGATACGAAGAGCAGGTCCCGGAGCTCGTTGGAGCGCCGCAGTTTCATAAAGCCCTGCACCAGCACCATGCAAATAATTGCAAAGAGGTACAACCCGAACATCCATGAGGCTGCCCAGCCCAGAGAATGCAGTCCGTAGCCGGCCCCGGCAATCACCAAACCTGGAAACGCAAACCGCGTTAGGCAATAGCGAATGGACGCTGCAGCGAATGACGGCTCGCGGCCTATCGATGCGCCGTCGGTCCTTGAATCTCCGCTGGGTGCTGGGGCAGCTGCGCGGCTCTCGTCTTTTCCTGGAACTGGCGCCATGTCCTCTTGAGACTTGTCGTAGGCCACTTCCAGTCCCGCCAGCGCAATGAGACCCTCGATCTCCGGTCGCCGCAGGTCGAGGGCGGCTCCGAAGGTCTCCAAACGCTCACTGGTGGGAAAGATCTCCCCGAACTCCCAGCGCGCCACGGTGGAGTGGCTGTAATCGCTGTATTCTTCCTTGATCTTTCCCATCATGGCCAACAGACCACTCTGAGAAAGGCGACCACCGCGTCCTCTCCCTTCTTGTTCGAGTCGGTAGGACTGCATGAGTCGGCCAACCTGCTTGGCCCTCAACCGGCGGGATTCAGCATCTAGCGCCATATTTCTTCGCATATTTCATAATCCAAGACATCCCGTTGCCGAACTGGACGATACACTCGATCGATATCATTCCGGAGGGGCCTCTCTACGCTAACGAGACAACCGTGCAAGTCTGGGTGTCGTTTGACAACGTCGGAGGGTCTGGCGGGACACAGCAAGACTCAGTATTTATAGTGCTGGAAGGAATTGTCGGCCGCGAATCCCGTAGCTATAGTAAAACATACTACAGCCATAACCGCGGTGTCAGGCAGTTCGTATGGGAGGGGCACTCCCATAGGGCGATCACTTCATTACTGCCACCATAGATGCCGATGGGAATCAGCAAGAGAGCAATGAAGGAGACAACTCGAAAAACGCGCGAATCACTGTATTGGCTGCTCCTGACAGTAATCCGCTCCCCGTTCCTTCCTTGTATTCACCAACAACGAGTGCCCAACTCTCGGACAATACCCCAACCCTGACATGGGAGAACGTGGCGGATTCTGAAAACAACGGCGACGTATTCGATGTACAGGTGTCTACCAACGTCTCGTTCACCAACGTAGTTCGGTCTACATCGGGCACACACCGCCTCATAAGCGGTGGACCCACCTCTGCCTCTGGGCAGATACTTCCAGATACAGGCTCCCAACGTTACTGTACGAATCATGTCAAATCCAAGTGGGCGCACGGTTGCGGTGCAACAGGACCGACCGCACTGCGCCGTACACAACGACCATGGCGCCGGGCTCAGTTCTGAGTTTGAGTGTGTCAGTTGTCAACGCCGACGGCGAAATGACCCGATAGCGCCGATGGTGATCTGACCCAGCAAGTTCTAGTTGCCCTTGTGGGACTGCCTTTGGTTGTGCCCGCACCTATGGCGCGCCCATGGACATGCGGGCCACCCCGAAATTCCGCGGCGGTCGCCTCTGTTTCTTGGCATGTGAAATGAGCCGGTCCGTCTGACTATCGAACCGGCTCGCATATCCTGTCCTGGCTGGCAGTGGCTTGCTCTGTGTGAATCGGGGTCTTGACCGGGCGCAGGGTCTCGGTCCGGCGTCCCCTCAGGCTGCCGACCGCGGGTTCAGTTGTTCTAAATATGCCCTGCCATTTCCCTGGTAATGAACACCGGAGGTCAGCGTTCCAGCGCGACCCACGACCGCAGCTCGGCGGTCTTGGTCTTGCCCCCTCCCTGTCCATCGGTATATGTGGCTAAGGCTGACATGTAGCCCACATCTCCCGCGACGGGCGTGTAGGTGTCGGACGTCGCGCCCGAAATGTCAGTACATTTGCCGTCCCACATGGCGGCGCAATTCCGCCACTGCCAGGTCACCCCGGTTACGGAACCGTCAGGGTCGATGATCCGTGCCCTGGTGGATCTCCCGACTTCTAGCAGGCGCGGTGAGAATCGCACCGTTCCCTCCTCGTCCACGTTCTCCACGGTAATATTCACAGTGGTCGTAGCGCTGCGTTCCTGCGCGTCGGTCGCTTTGACCACGACCGTGTATTCTTCTCTCACCTCGAAGTCCAGGTCGGTCCTGGTGTATATCTGACCGGTGCGGTACGCAATCTGGGAATGGTGCGCGTCGGGCCCTGACATCTCGTAGTTCAGCTCTCTCTTCCAGTTTTCCGGCCATGTCTCTGAAATTGATTCTATTGCCAGGGGCCGTCCTGGCCCCTGGCTCGGGACGGGCTCCACCCGGTCTCCGGCGTTCTGGGTGTTCCTGCTCTCCGGTACCGTCCGTGCGGTCATTTCCGGGTACTCCGGCATGATCGGGAGGCGGCGTACGACCGAGAAATTGTAGGTGGTGCTGACACCGCTATTCTGGGAGTCGGTCAGGGTTATTGTTAGCGTGTTGATTTTTCGTCATCTTCATCCGCGGGAGTGTGGGTGATGGGCAGGAGTATCTGGTGCCCTTCCCTGTAGGAATGGGCGTCCCCGGGGGTGATTTCCACGTTTACCCTGTTGGGGGAATTGGGGAACGTCGCCACGGTCACCCAATCCACGTGTTTGCCGATGTTCCTCCGCCACGACCCCACCTTGAGATCGCGCTCGGTGGTGTCTTCCTCAACGACGTACACGGTCGTGAAATTGCGTGGGCCCCTGAGTCTCACCGATTCCAACTGGGTGTGCAGCGGCCCGGCCTCCTGCGCCTCTTGCTGCTGCTGCGCCACCGGGGGATCTGGTTCAGGGGTTGGCTCAGGTGTGACCTCCTCTATTGTCGGCGGCGGGACGGTCTCCGGAGCAGCCGTCGGTTCGGGCGTTGGCTCGGCAGTTGGCTCGGGCGTCGGCGCGACAGTCGGCTCGGGCGTGGGTTCGGGGGTAGGTTCGGGCGTCGGCGCGGGCGTGGGTGCGACGGTCGGCTCCGGGGCAGGCTCGGCGGCGTAGCCCGTAGCCACATCGCTCCAAGCGGACCTCTTGCCGTCATACTTGGCCCTGACCATCGCCTTGTACTGGCCGCCCGGGGTGAGCCCGGTCACTGTGTGCGAGCTCGCAGTTGGGAATGCGTTCCAGTCGTTGTCAGTGACGACCGCAAAGTACCCGTCGTGAGCGGCCCATTTGACCCTGTAGTTGTTCGGCCCCTCCGGGTGAGCGTCCCAAGAGATGTCCAGTTCGCCGGCGTTGTCGCCCGCGGTGACGGTCAGGCCGGTGACGGGGCCCTGCTAGGCCGGTTCTTGGGCCGAGACCCTAACCTGGGTTATAAGAATAACCATCAGTGCCAGTGCCAGTGCCATTATGAGCGGGATTCTGCGGTTGCTGCCGAGCGTTTTCAGGCTGTTCAATCCTTACCTCTTTCGGTCGCCATCCAGGGTGCTGTCCGGGCGTTGCAGTCAGTTCGCTATGCTTGTCGCTCTATGCAGGGGCTTCCGGCCTGGTCGCTGTCTGGGCCAAGCCGACCGCCGCGTGGGAAGCGCGATGTGAAGTCCGTCGTACGAATGTCTGACTCATTGGGCTGGTCAGGCATGTCCGGCAGATCTGGCAGGTTCTGCCCCCAAGACGCTTCCCGCCTCAGGATGTGTGCATTCGCCAAAGGAGCCAATCGGTTTCCCGCTCTGTCGACAGGTTATCGCGTCCGCGCTCTATATCCCGTCGCCGTCCACGTCCACCACCTCAAGGATGTAGGCCCCGAACTGCAGGAAATAGACGATCAGTTGCCCGCCGACCTCGATGTAGTGGTCACCGCTGGTTGAGGCAGTGAACGACAGCATTGCGTTCCGGCCGTCTCCGCTGTCGGCGTCTTCGGTCCCAGCCAACGCTGTTCCCTGTGAGTCGAAGACCGAGAAGATGTGCGGGTTGTCGAAAGTTATGGTGTCGGTCGGCTTATTCTTCAGGTGAATCTCGTATTCCTCGCCCGCCACCAGCGTAGCCTTGATCCAGTCACGGTCGCGTTTGTAATCCACCCAACCGTCATAGGAGCCCCCCACCGCCACCGTAGCTGTGATTGAAGAATCAGCCGGAAGGTCCAGGGGCACTTCCACGACTTCCAGGTCGTAATGCCCGTGTGTGTTCTCAAGTATCGCCGCATTTACCGATATGTAGTGGGTGGCAGTCTCATCAGGTTCAAAATAGATCAGGGAGTTGTAACGAGTATCCGCATTGGTCTCTCTACCCCATCGGTCCGAGGTGCCGGGGAATTGGTTGCCGTCAGCATCATAGATGCCGTTGATATCGGGGGCACCGGTGGAGCCGCGGGAATCGGTTCTCCTGACGTTGATGATATAGCCTTTGTCCGAGTTTCCCTCGAAGCTGTACCAGTCGTGGTCGCCAATCATTTCGAAGTTGCCCGAAAGGGTTGCGTTTATTGCGGCGGACGTGGTCGTGGACACGTCCCCGGGGATGTCGAAGGGCGCCTCTTTGACCTGCATTCGGTACGCTCCGGTTGGATACGAACTTGTAAGAGGGGAGCCAACGGCGATGAAATACGTCGCGTCCTCAGTGGGTTCGAAATACAGTTGCTTGTTGAACCTGTACCACTGGCGTGTGCCTCCACCAGGCCTGAGGATCTCGTTGCCTGATGGATCATAGATCCGGTGGATATAGGGTATCGGAGTGTTGCCCTTGTTTCGATCCGCCCACAGGCCTTTGACAATGTAGGCCTCAGCCTCGAACCCGTACCAGTCCAGATCGCCCGAGTAGTGGATTTCATCCGAAGCTATATTGCCAACCGTGACGGTCGCAGTGGTTGTGGTGTCGGCAGGTATGTCCGGTCCCACCTCGGTGAAGAAGACCTTGTAGGTTCCAACTACATATTCCGAAGCGTTCGTGCCAGCTGCCGAAATGTAATGAGTCCCCGACTGAGACGCGGTGAAGTAGAGCCTCGCATCGCGAAAGCTGCCATCGTCGTCATCGGACGTGTTGCTAATCTTTCTCCCATCCTGATCGTAGATTCCATCCAGGAGGGGATCCCAGAGCGTGCCGTTAAGGGTGTCGGCTCCCCTGATGCCGATCTTGTACACCTTCCCTGCTTCGACGTTGATGCGGAACCAATCCTTGTCCGATGAAGGTGTGATCTTTCCAGTGGCCTCGCTGTCCAGCACGACCACGCCGGCGGTCGTAGTGTCCTCCGGGAAGTCTTCCCCATTTGGCTCCGACACGGTGGTATCTGCCTGCTGCAGCTCCACCACAGGCGGGTCGGGTTCAGTGGTGGGTTCAGGCGTGACTTCCACTATCGTAGGCGGCCGTAGGCGGCGGGACGGTCTCCGGAGCAGCCGTCGGTTCGGGCGTGGGTCCCGGTGTAGGCTCCGGCGTGGGCTCGGGAGTGGTTATTTCCCCGGTGAGATACCGGAACGTGTAGTCGTTCTGTCCGGCCTCCTTGCCCTCGACCCGAACGTAGTAGACCTCGCCGGATCCCGTGGCATCCAATTCAATGTCAAGCACCTCTTTCGCGCTGCCGGTATTCTCGCTGGAATGTAAGACGTTGCCCGAGTTGTCCTCAACGTAGAGGTCGGCGTTGAAGCCCAGGCGGCGGATGCGAAGTCCGACTTCGCGGTCCGCACTCAGGCTGAACTTGAAGTAGTCGATGAGGTCATCGTCGTCCACCGTGGCGGCCAGGTTGGTGGGCTCGGGTCGGCGATATCGCCGAGGGAGACCGCTTCGGTTCTCTCCTGGGCGTAATCAGGCCCGGTGTCGGGTTCAGCAGTAGGCGCGGGCGTGGGTGCGACGGTCGGTTCCGGGGTAGGCTCGGCGGCGTAGCCCGTAGCCACATCGCTCCAAGCGGACCTCTTGCCGTCATACTTGGCCCTGACCATCGCCTTGTACTGGCCGCCCGGGGTGATTCCGGTCACTGTGTGCGAGCTCGCAGTTGGGAATGCGTTCCAGTCGTTGTCAGGGACGACCGCAAAGTACCCGTCGTGAGCGGCCCATTTGACCCTGTAGTTGTTCGGCCCCTCCGGGTGAGCGTTCTAGGAGATGTTCAACTCTCCGGCGTTATCACCCGCGGTGACGGTCAGGCCGGTGACGGGGGCCTGCCACGGTTCCTGTGTCTGCGCCCATGCGGGCATCATCACGGCCATAGTGGCGGCGGGTGCCGCTATCAGGAGAACGGCTGTGAGCAGTATTGTTTGCTTTAGTCTGGCTGTTGGCATCCTCTTGATTCTCCAGCCGCTCCGGTTAAGGGCGGTCGAGCGTTTCCTGTTTGAGCGTCGGCCGATGTTGTTTTATCGGAGTCCGCTGCAGTTGGCGACCGGACTCCGAGCCGCCGGAATTCTATCACCCGCAAGGCGATATTTCATGTCCCAAATCGGCGACGGTAGAACTAATATCAAGTCAAACTCGCACTGTCAGGTGTTTTCGGCGTCAGGTTTGGATGCTAATTCAGCGCATTGGCATCTTGCAGTGTCAATGTCGGCGGCAAAGTGGGCCACTGGGGTGTTGATGTTCAGCAAAAGCGTCCGAGCTAACTGGCCAGCAAGAATGTCACTCCATGGAAAATGTGACATTGACGCCGAAAGAGCAACCCAGACTAAAGGTACTTAATAGCTTACTTGATGAACATATGACACTGGATCAGGCAGCTACCGTGATGGGGGTGAGCCCACGCCACGCCAGGCGCATGCTGACGGCCTACCGGGAGAAGAGTGCCTTAGCCCTCGACACGGCCTGCGTGGTCAAAGGTCGCATAACGCCGTTGCGGAGACGACCAGGGACAAGGTGCTGCGGCTGGCCCGCACGCGATACGCGGGGACCAACCACACCCATCTGAGCGAATGGCTCAGTGAACGCGAGGGTATCGACATCGCCAAGACCACCTTGCGGCGCATCCTGGTGAACGCCGGGCTCAGCAGTCCCCGGAGAAGGCGGCCACCCAAACACCGGGTGCGCCGACAGCGGATGCCCCAGGAAGGTATGCTGATCCAGTTGGACGGCAGATATTATCCTTGGCTGGGAGACGATAGACCGCGGTTCACGCTGCTGAGCACCTGAATCCTTGCCTGTTCTTGCTGATTCAACGTTACATCCCTCATAGGGATGACATATTCGCTGAACAGTTAGCAGGTGACCGAATCGTAGACCATCAACAGATTGGTTCATAATCTTTGACGCGGAGTGTGAAATCCGCCTTGATGCTGGTAGACTTCCGGCGGCACGTAGTCCGGTCGCCACACCAGACTGCCATGAAACGACGTCGGCCCACGCCCGGACAGGACAGGACAGGACAGGCTAAACGGCCCGGAACCGGAGCGGACGGGGAATCAGGTAGATGCCATCCGCCAGACTGAAGCAGACAACACTGATCACAGCCGTCGTGCTGATAGCGGCGCTCGCCGCCACGACGGCCGTGATTACGTCCACATAGGCGCAGACACAGGAACCCTGGCAGGCCTCCGTCACCGGGCTGACGGTCACCGCAGGCAACAACCCCGGAGAACTGGACATCTCTTGGAACGCGCACCCCGACGAGCCGACCCACTACCGGGTTAAACGGGCCGCTCATGACGGTTAAACGGGCCGCTCATGACGAGGACTTTGCGGCCGTCACTGACAACGACTGGAACGCCTTCCCAAATGGGACCTCGCACACAGTCACCGGGCTCACCCCGGGCGGTCAGTACAAGGCGATGGTCAGGGCCAAGTACGACGGCGAGAGGTCCGATTGGAGCGACGTGGCTACGGTCTACGCCGCCGAGCCCACACCGGAACCGACACCCGAACCAACCGTCGCGCCGACACCGCAACCAACAGCCGCGCCGACGCCGGAGCCCACCACCAGACCGGACTACACTGGGGAGAGGGCTTGGGCAACAGACCTGGGGCGACATAGCCGACACCGAACTCACCAACCTGCAAGTCACGGTGAACGACGACGACCCCATCAACTACTTCAAGTTCAACCTCAGTGCCGCCCGGAAAGTAGGAGTCCGCAGCCTCCGACTGGACTTCAACGCCGACCTATACATTGAGGACAACTCGGGCACCGTCATTCACTCCAGCGAGAATGTTGGAGACAACAAGGAAGTCCTCAACATTCAGCTGGCCGCCACCGGCGAGGTCTACTACATCCGTGTCGAAGGCAAGGAAGCCGGAGAAAACGACTACACCCTCCGGTATCTCACCGAGGAAATACCCGTGCCGGAGCCCGTGCCAGAACCCGCTCTGCAATCCCAAAGCCAGCAATCCACGACCACCCGGGGAGTTGGAGACGCCACCGGCAAGCCGACGATCAGCGGCCCGCCGCAGGTCGGCGAGACGCTAGAGGCAGACACCAGCGCCATCGACGACACCGACGGCATAAACAATGTGGCGTTCACCTACCAGTGGATCCGGGTAGACAGCTCGGATGTAGAGACAAACATTACCACTGCCGTAGCTTCCACCTACCTCGTCACAGCCGACGACCTCGACAACACCATCAAGGTGAGGGTCTCTTTCACCGACGATGCGGGCAACTCGGAGGCCCTCACCAGCGACGCGTATCCCGCCGTAGGCACCGTGGCGGCAGCGAAGACCGAATGCCCCACCGACCACGACTGGTGCACAACAATGACATCGGGGCGCATCGTGACCCCGCTTGCCACTGGGAGTTTAGCTCAGTTTGGATATATTTCGCCAAGCTTCGGTGTCCTTGACGATGACGCACCTTCCGACCCTCATCGGGACACAGACTATACCGTTACCAAAATCTTTATTGCAAAGAATAGCGATAGTGGAGGAATGGTTGTAGCACACTCTCTGAGCTTCTTTGTATCCGACGGCACGCTGCCGGACGGCACCGCCCTGAACCTAAACGGAACGGAGTTCTCGGTCGGCACGGATACCGAGACCTCGGCCGAAGGACAGGAAATCTGGGATTTAAGAGGCAGTTCCTTGTCAGGCTGGGTCAAGGACCAGTTTGTGCCGGTGTGCCTCACGTTCCCGTCCGAAGCGGCGCTGACCGACTTGACCCTCAGCGACGCGACGCTAAAGCCGACGTTCACCGCAGTCACGACGACCTACACAGCATCGGCGGAGAACAGCGTGACTCAGACCACGGTGACCGCGACGCCGCTCGACAGCGATGCGGGTATTGAATTTCTCGACGGATTCCACACGGTGCTGACCGACGCGGACGAGCTGGTCGACGGATTCCAGGTTGACCTTGCGGTCGGTGACATCGTGATCAAGGCGAAGGTTACCACCGACGAGAACGTAACCGAGACCTACCAGGTCACGGTGGCAAGGTCTGCCGCCCTCACCTTTGTCAGCAACATCGAACGGCCGAACTTCGCTATAGCCGCAGCTTCGACATCGAGTACAAGACGATCACAGCAATTCGCCACCGGGAGTCATGCCGGCGGGTACATACTCACGCAGGTTGTAGTCAATTTCAAGGGAACCAGCACAGGCACTCACGCATTCGCCATTTACACAAGTACGACCAGTGATACTCCGGGTACGGAAGTCGTCGCCCTGACCGGGAACAATCCGACTACTGGCCAACGAACATTCAAGCCTGCAAGCGAGACGATCCTCTCTCCTTCAACCAAGTACTTCGTGTATCTCGCCACATCTTCGGGAAGTGTCAATCTGCAGGCAACAAGCTCGAACTCGGTTGACGATGGCGCTGCATCTGGATGGGATATTGCGGGCGAATCGGTCGAGCACGACGGTAGCACATGGACGACGGATGACAACTCTTTAGAAATTGCCATCATCGGCGCCAACACCGCCAGCTCCGACGCCACGCTGAGCGCGTTGACCCTCAGCGACGCGACGCTCAACGAGAACGTCGCCGCCACAACGACGACCTATACCGCCGATGTGGCCAACTCGGTCACGCAGACCACGGTGACGGCGACGCCGGCCGACAGCAATGCGGATGTCGTATATCTCGACGGCTCAGACACCGCACTGACCGATGCCGACACCCTCGCGACAGGATTCCAGGTCGACCTTGCGGTGGGAGACACCGTCATCAGGGCGCACGTGACCGCCGAGAACAACAATACAACCGAGACCTACCAGGTGACGGTCACGCGGGCGGCGGGCACCCAAGGGACCGTACCCACGAACACGTTTGTCAGCAACATCGGCCAAGCCGACATCGCCACCGCCTCTTCCTCCACTCAAACAAACTTCCGGGCACAGCGATTCACCACTGGAAGCAATTCTGGCGGCTACCGGCTCACTGAGGTCGTGGTCAATATCAGGACCGGCGATACTGGCGGCGCCGCACTCGCCGTCTATACAAGCAACGACAGTGACCATCCGAGTACAAAAGTCCAGGACCTGCGCGGTACCATTGCATCGGCCGGCGAGCAGATCTTCGTCCCTATATACCCAACGATCCTCAGCGCATCAACCGACTATATTGTGGTCTTCACCACAACTTCTGGAACGGGCGATGTCCAAGGAACGGAGTCAGATAATGTGGACAGCGGCGCTGACCCTGGATCGGACATTGCGGACGACTCGCTACTCTCCACTAACAGCGGCACTTCCTGGGCAACGGCAACCCACGCCGCCGAGATCGCCATTAAGGGCAATAAAATTACCGCCAGTACCGTGACCGAAGTCCCGGAGGACTGGTCCCTGATACCGGCCGGCCTGTCCGCAGGCGACCAGTTCCGCTTGCTGGTTGTCACCTCGGGCACTACCAACCCATACTCACATGAAATTGCGGACTACGACACATTCGTGCAGTCCGATGTGATGACCAATGGCCATGCAGACATCCAGGGGCACTCCGGGCTTTTCAAAGTCCTGGGCTGCACCGGCGACGTGGCCGCTGATGTCAATACGCGCACACAGGTCACGAGCCTCACGTCGGGGGTGCCCATCTACTACCTCAATGGCGACAAGGTCGCAGACCACTACTACGACCTTTACGACAGGTCCTGGGACTCTCGGACACCCAAGAAACCGGACGGCACGAATTCCGGCACCGACAGCACGAGACGGGTTTGGACCGGCTGTGTTATCACGCAACTTGGAGCGTCCGGCGTCACGTTCGCAGATACAAACTTGTTTGGTTCCGGGTCCGTCATGTGGGCTTTTCCCGGTGACGCGGGCTTCGAATTCGGCGCTTCGTCAGGTGCTTCTAATCCGGCGAACTCTAGACCACTGTACGGCCTGTCCTCCATTTTCCAGATCGAAAGTCCCTTCGACGGGTCCATCTCATACGGCTCATCCAACAACACCGCGTCGGACACATTGGACAGCGGGGACGACGTGCATTGGATACAGCTCGAGGATCTGCCCGTAGGGAACAGTGTGCTCGTCCGCACCACATCCATTTACGGTGCGGAGCCGGGACATCGGCCATGGATTGTCGGCATCTACAAGACCCTCAAGAACTATTCGAACAATCTGTCCCCAGGCGCCTATAACTCTGGGCGGGGCTACAAGGTATTGTTCACGCCCAGACAGAAGACGCTGTGGCTCGCCGTCCGCAGCGGCCACCCCACCAGCTCTGACTTTCCCATGGACTACAAGGTCACCCTGAGGGGCTACTGTGGCGGTTGGCACGTGACGCAGTACACAATAACGGCATCCGGCTCCATCGCTTCCCGCGGTGAGCCCCTGACGTGCTTGGGATCTAAGCGCGACACATCCGTTGCCGAGCCTTCCGGTGGGACCTCCCCAACGACAACACCACCACAGGCTTTATCGCGGTGGGTGGAACCGTCACCGGCGCCCTCAAACCGACGTCATCGGACCTCAACCAAGAGGACTACTTCAGGGTTGAGCTGGTTGCCGGGGAGACTTATCAGATCGACATGACAAGCGAATACAGAGGCCACGGGACCCTCGTCGACCCGTACCTGCAACTCAGGAACTCCGATGGGAGCGCCGTGCCAGCTGTACCAGAGGCTAGCACGGCGATCGAACAGGGCAACGGGCGGGACATAGAAGAGACAAGTACGATCAACAATGACGATTGTCACTCGGAAACACGCTACGCCTGTATCCGTTTCGACGTCATCGAAGGCGGAACGTACTACATCAGGGCCAGCGGAGTAGAGGTGCCTGCAACCGGGGATCACACCTACAGGATCACCCTGAACCAGATTAGCTGACCCTGATTATCTGATCAAGAACGAGGCCCGGCTAACGGCTGGAGCCGAGCCTCGTCATCCCATCACACATGGCCGTACCTCAGGGATCGACTGCAACGATCAGGAGCAGAAGGCCAAGAGCGACGCCGCCCTGATCGCCCGCCTGTACCAAGAGATCGGCCAGCTCAAGGTGGAACGGAATTTCTTGTCCGAGAGGTCCGGTCCATGAGCCTGGCAAAGCGGTGGGAGATGGTGGACCGGGAACACCCATAGTTGTCGATAGTACGTCAATGCATCCTGCTGGGAGAGCCGGTCCGGCCTGTACTATCGGCCCGAGGGAATCTCCGGTGATGACCTGTTCCTGATGCGGAAGATAGACCGGCAGTACCTGGAGACCCCCTGCTACGGGTCGCGGCGCATAAGGGCCCGGCTGGGACGGCAGGAGACGGTGGTGAGCCGGAAGCGGGTGCAGCGGCTGATGTGCACCATGGGGCTGCGGGCCATCTACCGGGGTCGCCTCACCAGCCGGCCGGCGCCGGAGCATCGGGTCTATCCCTATCCAGGGAAGCTTCACCAGACCCGGTGGTATCATTGGCAGGATCAGCGGGACTGCCGCTTACATCCACCTCAATCCTGTTCCGATGACCGGGTCCACGTCAGGCTCCCATGAACACATTCCGTTCTCGCATCAGTCCACTCCCCATCATCATGGCGGCAATAGCGTTCGTCGCAGCCTGGGCAATTGTTGCCACAGTACCGTCATCGGCGCAGACCGAACAACAGCCGTGGCAGATGGCGGTGACCGGGCTGGCCGTCGCGCCGGGTGATGCGCCGGGCGAGTTGCACATCACATGGGACGCACGCCCTGAGAACCCGAACAACTACCGGGTCAACTGGACCGCTCAGGACGATGAGTTCGCCGACTTCAGGGACAGCGACTGGAACGCCTTCTTGGAGGCGACCACGCACACCGTCACCGGACTCACACCGGGCGGGCAGTACAAGGCTCGGGTGAGGGCTAGGTTTGGCAACAACCAGCGTTCCGACTGGACCGAGGTGGTTACAGGCTACGCTGGCGCAGAATCCACACCGCAGCCCACGCCCGAACCCACGCCGCAGCCTACCCTCGACCCCACGCCTGAGCCTACCCCTGAACCCACCCTAGAACCCACTCCGGAGGTCGGCAACGAGCCCGCCAACGTGGACGACACGGTGGATGACCATGAAAATCCCTGCCCAGGAGACGGCGACGCCCCAACGCCGACGGCGGTGGCGGTGCCGGCGGTGCCCATCGTGGTCACGTCCACGACCGACGAATACTTCGTGCTCTATGTGAACTTCGATGTGGACGGCGAGACCGTGGAGCTACCGGTCTCAGTGACCAAGGGTGAAGCGGGCACGACCACGCTGCCCGAGAACGTGGAGGTGCTTCCGAAGGAGCGCTACCGGGTGGAGAAATATCTCATCGACGACCCTGCCGACGTGGACGCGATTGCACCGACGACCTCACCGAACTCACGGCTGGGGATCCGGCGGCCAACAATCCGGTCAACCCTGCCGATGGCTCACGTCTCGGCGACGATCTCAGCGACGGCGCCGTGGCTATTCCCGACCAAACCACATTCGACACGCTGGCCTTCGACTTCGCTCGTAGGTCCTATGTCAAGATAATTCTGTTCGGCATGGACACCGACAACCCAGGCGTCTACTTCGCCAACACCAACAATTACACGCACCACCAGTCTTTCATTGATGCCTTTGCCGCTGATGTCGCTTTTCCGGAGCCTTTGATAATCCGCTACGGCCCGGACCTCGTTGCTCCCGACGGCAGTATGGGTGCGTACTATTGGAGCCAGTGGACCGATTTCTCGTTCAGTAACGCGGCGCCGGTCTACGCTGTGCTCGCCGCCAACATGCCCGTCCTCGAAGACAACCTCAATTTGCATGTGACTAACGCCCAGCTCGGGTCCGTGCGGTCGAACCTGGACCTGTATCGGGAGTCTCGAATCGACCTTGTGTTCGACTAGGACATCGTCGTTGAGACGAACTTCGCCGCGTTGAACCCGGCGGTGGGCTACGGCCGTTTGCGGGTGATGGAACCCGACGAACGGCCCCTCCCCCGTGACGTGGTCATCAATGAGACGCTGCCCAACGAGTTGCCCGTATCGCAGGTGTCATCACCACCGCCTACCAGACGCCGCTCTCGCATGTGAACCTGCGCGCTGTTCAAAATGGCATTCCCACCGCCTACCTGGCCGACGCTCTTGAAGATCCCACGGTTGCCCCCCTGATAGGCGACTATGTGCGTTACGAGGTGAGCGACTACTGGTGGAACATACGTGCGGCCACCAAAGCCGAAGTCGATGAGCACTACGCGGCCTCGCGGCCAGCCACAGCACAGACTCCCCAGCGGGATCTGTCGGTCACGGAGTCACCCCCTCAGCGAGATTGGCTTTGACGACTGGACCGCCTTCGGCGTCAAGGCGGCCAACGTGGCTGAGCTGGGGACGCTGGGCTTCCCGCCCGGAACCATCCCCAGCGGGGGAACTGTCCCCATCGGCGGTACCGTCCCGGACGGGTTCGCGGTGCCGTTCTACTCCTACGACGAGTTCATGAAAGCCAACGGGTTCGACACACGCATTGAGACCATGCTGGCCGACACGGATTTCCAGACGGACTTTAACACCCAAGAGTCCCAGCTCAAGGCGCTGCGCGACGCGATCAAAGACGGTACGACGCCTGCCTGGATCATCACGGCGTTAGAGGAGATGCACGCGACGTTTCCCGAGGGGCAGGCTGCGTTACCGCTCCAGCACCAACAACGAGGACCTGCCCGGCTTCAACGGCGCGGGACTGTACGACTCCAAGACCCAGGACCCGGACGAGACGGAGGAGGACGGCATCGACAAGTCGATCAAAGGCGTGGGGGCGAGCCTGTGGAATTTCCGGGCCTCCGTCGAACGGGACTTCCATCGCGTCGAGCACCTGGCGACGGCGATGGGGGTGCTGGTGCATCCCAACTACTCGGACGAATTGGCCAATGGAGTCGCCGTCAGCTACTACCCCTACTCCAGCAAGTTCGACAGGTATTACATCAATACCCAGCTTGGTGAGGATCTGGTCACCAATCCTCAGGTGCACTCGAAGCCGGAAGAGCTCGTAGTGTCCGGAGACGGCACCTACCAGGTCTTGTCGACCTCCAACCTGGTCGAGCTAGGGAACCTCCTGATGAGCGACGCGCAGCTACTCCAACTCAGACAGCATCTCCATGTGATCCATGACCACTTCGAGCAGTTCTACGACCCCGCAGCCGGCGACCCGTTCGCCATGGAGATCGAGTTCAAGATCACCAGCGATAACATCCTGGCGATCAAGCAGGCCCGCCCCTGGGTCTTCGGCGTTGAGGCTGCCGTTACCCCGATCGTCGTCAACGAGCCGCCGGTGGTCACCGGGAGGGACGCGTTCACCTACCGGGAGAACGGAGCCTCTTCCCTCTACACCTTCAGGGCCACCGATCCGGAGCAGTCCACCATCACCTGGTCGGTGTCTGGGGATGACGGCGACGACTTCTCCATAGACGGTGGAGGTGTCCTGACCTTCGCCACCCCGCCAGACTATGAAGCGCCCGCAGATATGGGCGGGAACAATGTCTACGAGACCACTGTCGTCGCCACGGACAATCAGGGCAGCAGCGGCACTTTCGACGTCACCATCACCGTCACCGACGTGAACGAAGGGCCGGAGATCACCCTCGTCGACAATGCTCAAGGCAGCGTGCCGGAGAACCAGGACGTCAATACCGTCTTGGCCACCTACTCGGGCGGAGACCCGGAAATGCCGGGTGAAGCCATCACCCGCTGGAGCAACTCCGGCACCGACGGGAGCGACTTCACCATCAACGAGAGCGGCGAACTGCGGTTCCGCAACACCCCGGACTACGAGCGGCCCGCCGACGCCAACCGCGATAACGTCTACAACCTCTCAGTGCGTGCCTCCGACGGCAGGTACTACGGCTACTTGGAGGTCACCGTTGCCGTAACCAACCTGAACGAAGCACCCACCATTGCCACGATCAGCAGGACAGAGTTCTCTCAGCGGGAGAACACCACCTCCATCCTGTACACCTACCGGGCCACTGACCAAGACCGTAGCGATGCAATCCGGTGGTCGGTGGAGGGCGAAGACGGCGACGATTTCGCCATCTACAACGGCATGCTCACCTTCCGTCTGTTGCCGGACTATGCAGGGCCGGCGGACTCGAACCGGGACACCCAATACCAGGTACGGTGGTGGCCGCTGACCTCCGCGGCCTGCGCGACACCGTTGATGCCACGGTCACCATCACCGAGGTGAACGAGGGACCGGTGGTATCAGGCAGGAACTCTTTTACCATGGCCAAGAACCAAGACCTGATCGGCGCATCGTTCTCTGCCAGCGACCAGGAAGGAGACGCCATAACTCGCTGGAGTCTCTCCGGCAGCGACGGCGGCGACTTCTTGATCAGTGAAACCGGGGTACTGACCTTCCGCAATACTCCAGACTACGACCGCCCCGCCGACTCCAATCGGGACAACGTGTACCGGGTGACCGTGCGCGCGTATGATGTAGGCAACCGGTACGGCTCCTTGGACGTTACGGTGACGGTGACGGACGTCAACGAGGAAGCGCCGGTGGTAACGGGCAGGATCAGCCTGAGTTTCAGGGAGAACACAGCCATCACAACCCGCCTGTACACCTACCGGGCCACGGACACGGATCGGGATACGACCATCATGTGGTTGGTGGAGGGCGATGACAGGGATGACTTCGAAATCGACGGGGGGTCTTAACCTTCAGCAGCGAGCCCAACTACGAACAACCGGAGGATGCCAACAGGGACAATGAATACCAGATTGCGATTCAGGCATCGGACGGCACCAACCGGGGCACCCTGGATGTCACCATCACCGTAACCGACGTAAACGAAGGACCGGAGGTAACCGGGCCGGACAGCTTCACCATCGGTGAGAACCAGGAACTGCCGGGAGCTGCCTACACGGCCACCGACCCCGAGGGCTCGGCCATCACCCGCTGGAGCCTGTCGGGCACGGACCGGGGCGACTTCAGCATCAGCGAGGCGGGCGCCCTCACCTTCCGCAACACGCCGGATTACGACCGCCCGGCGGACTCCAACCGCGACAACGAATACCTCGTAACGATACGGGCATCCGACGGCAGGTACTACGGGTCCCTGCACGTTACGATTACGGTTACCGACGTCAACGAGGAAGCGCCGGTGGTCACTGACAGAAACAGCCTGAGTTTCAGGGAGAACACCGCCATCACGACCCGCCTGTACACCTACCGGGCCACGGACACGGACGCAACACCGTCATCTCTTGGTCGGTGGGCGGGGCTAACGGTGGTTTGTTTGAAATCGACGGGGGAGTCTTAACCTTCAGCAGCGAGCCCAACTACGAGTTGCCTGGGGACTCGGGCCCCGGCCCCAACAACGTGTACGAGATTACGGTGGTGGCATCGGACGGAGCCAACCGGGGCATCCTGGGCGTCACCATCACCGTAACCGACGTGAACGAGGGGCCGGCGATTGCTGGACTGGATACGCGCAGAGTCTCCAGAGTCTCCAGAGTCTCGGAGAACTTTGCCGGGGTGCTGGCTGCCTACACCGGCGAGGACCCGGAGGACACCACCGCCGGGATAATCCGCTGGAGCCTCTCCGGCACCGACCGGGGCGACTTCGCCATCAACGGGAGTGGGGAACTGACCTTCCGCTACCCGCCGGATTACGAGCGGCCGGCGGACTCCAATCGTAATAACCAATACTTGGTGACGGTTCGTGCCTCGGATGGCCGCTACTACGGCAGCTTTGAGGTGGACATCACCGTGGCGGACGTGGACGAGGCTCCGGGGTTCAGGAGCGGGAGCAGGATTTCCTTCGCCCACCGGGAAAACGCCGCCTCTGCCCTCTACACCTACCGCGCCACAGACCCCGAGGGGGATCACGTTTCCTGGTCGGTGACAGGTGCGGACGGCGGCCGGTTCGATATCGGTGAAACTGGTGTCCTGAGTTTTGCGACGCCGCCGGACTTCGACGACCCCGGCGATGCCGACGGCGACAACACTTACCTTGTGACGCTGGTGGCCACGGACCAGAACGGAAACGATGGCATACTGGCGGTGACCGTCGCCGTAACCGGCCTCAATGAGGGCCCGGAGATCGAGGTCCGCAACACCTCCATATCCGTTCCGGAGAACCATCCCCCGGACCGGGTGCTGGCTGCCTACTCCGCCACCGACCCCGAGGACCCGGACAACGTGGTGCCTACCTGGAGCCTGTCGGGGGCCGACCGGGGAGACTTCCGGATCAACGGGGATGGAGAGTTGACCTTCCGCGCCATGCCGGACTTCGAACGGCCCGCCGACTCCAACCGGGACAATGAGTACCAAGTCACGATACGGGCGTCGGACGGGAGGTATTATGGCACTCTCGACGTGACCATCGCGGTGGAGGCGGTAAACGAACCGCCGGGCATAACCGGGAACGACGCCGTCACCTACCAAGTACCAAGAGAACGGCGTGGCCTCTATTGCCACCTACCGTGCCACGGACCCGGAGGGAGGAGCCTTCGCCTGGGGCCTGTCCGGAGCCGACAGCAGAGTCTTCACCATCAGCGAAACGGGAGTGCTCACCTTCAACAGCCCACCCGACTACGAGACCCGTTGGATTCGGACAGGAACAACGTGTACCAGCTAACGGTCCAAGCCACGGATGGCGAGTCCAGCACGGCCTCACAAGAAGTCACAGTTACAGTCAAGAACATCACCGACTGACCGCCGGTCATCGCCCCAACTCGCAACGAGAACGCCACCAAACTCAACCCTTCGCTCGGAGAACTACCTTCTTCCTCTTCAAACGGCCTGCCTCGTCAAATTCCCTTCCGAGCGCCAGTTTTGAGGGTCTATCCGCCGCTGGGGTGACCAAGAATTCCGAAGAATGCCGCTTGGTTCCAAGCACCTCCCGTCTGGATGCCCTGGGGCATCCGATCCCCCCAATCACCCGGACGGGATGTGAGTTCCCGAATTCCCTGCCCCCACCAGGCACCGGGAACTCGGAAACTATGGCGTACCCCCATACAACTTCCCAACAAAGCAGAAGCGGACAGTTAACCTGCCAGCCGCTATCGGGGACGACACGGCATCTCCGGGCCTGACGTATGCCTTGTCATTCCGTCCGATGAACTGGTTGAACATCTCCGTGTTGGACTCAATCGTTTTGGAGCCATCGCAATAGGCTTCCAGCGCCCCGCATTCCTCATCCCATTAAGCAAGGGCTTCTCTGGTGGTTACTGGGGGCTTTCGCGGAAATAACACGGCTTCCGTGGCCGTTTTCCCGAATGTTCCGCCCTCCCTTTTCGCTTCGGCGGGGCCGTTGCGGGCTTTGAATGGCCCGGCCAGTGGCCCCAGGACGGAGTTGGGCCTACTGCCCCATGTCAGGCGGTCAGTTGACCCTCCGCCGTCAGCAGGTTGCCCAAGCCCAAAAGCAGTGCCAGATGCTACGGGTTCTTCGCTAGTCCCCGGTAGCGCACCTTGGCGTAGCCGAACACACGCTTCACCCTCAGGAACGGGTGCTCAACCTTGGCCCTGACCGATGCCTTGCTCCTCTCCGCCAGGGCTTCTGGGCTCTCAGGGTCGAGTTTCCGGTGTTGCCCGGGCCGCGTAGCCACCCGCGATTCCACCTCACGCCCCAAGTTCTCATCCCGTTTGTGGACTCCCTGGCACCCGGCATCACACCACACCTGCTTCTCACCGCCATGCAGCAGACGGTGCGCCTCAGTCGCGTCGTGCGCGTTGGCCGCCGTGGAGATCAGGCTGTGCACTATCCCGGTTTCGAAATTCACGCCAATGTGCGTCTTCATCCCGAAATGCCACTGATTCCCTTTCCTCGTCCGATGCATCTCGGGGTCCCGCTCCCCGGCTCGGTTCTGGTGGACTACGGAGCCACGATGCTGGTCTTGCGATATTGACGCCGGCGGGTATCCCAGATCTGGCGAGTGAACTGGAGGTAATTGTCGTTTGCGCAACCCCCGTCGCACTCAATCACAAACATGTAAGATTTATCCAATAACAGTAAGGAGTTAGCGGGTGCGATTAAAGTGTAATTCTGAAAGGTATAGACAACTCTGGTATGCGTAAGAGTTTTCACCATAGGCCCGCTAATGCCGTCGGAATTGACGATATATATGTCTGCGATTAGTCCTATGAACCGGCTCTCAAAACCTTTCTCTATGCAGATCACAACCACACTCAGCAAAAATCCGCCGAGTTCTAACCGGTCGTGAATTCCCGTCCGTATCCCTGCCGGCTCGAATTTACCCTGAAGGTGCCGCTACTCGTCTGGCGGCATTGCCCGCTAATCTCTGATCCGCCTGCGCTTGGGCCGCCCCGGTGGAGCCTGCTATCGAGAGGCCAATTGCCACGGGCATGGCAATGAGAATAGTCGCAGCTAATGCGGCGCGGCCGTTTCAGCGCGACTTCAGGATTGGTTGGAAGGATTTCAGGTTGCGCATGGGGTATCTCCAAACTTGATAGTCGCTGTTGCGGGGCCTGTTGGCGTACCTTGTGGGCTTCCCGTTGCCGCGACCGAATCTGTTCCTTTCATCATCACTGAGCCGCTCGACGACGGCGACGCTCGGCTCAATAGAGCCGAAATCGGCGGCGACCCAGCCGGGGCGGCAACTGTTGCCTCAGCGGATGGGCTCCCTTCGCTCTGTTACCACAGCGGGTTTGGTCCCATTACTCTGTTCACGCTGTTGCGTCTTAATTGCGTATACAATAAGCTTTAAATTTTTCTCAACTTATATTTTCCGACCTATAAAGAGGTGATAAAGAACATATCGATAGATAAGAATGTACTTATTTTAGAGATAGTTAATCATATATATACTTCGCATTGCCAGAGGACTATCGACGCCGATATCATTGTAGTTATCCAGACCGCAGGGTGAGGGGCATGAGCGCGTTCCTGTCTCCGAATTGCGGATTCCGTGGCGGTTCAGCGAGTAACAGGCGCCAAGGCGCACCCTCTTCCCTGGCCATGCAGGGCCGAATAATGTCAGCGAGCCGGAGTTGTGTCGGACCTATGCCAATCTCCCAGTTTCCCGACCTCAAATCAGTCAACGATCTTATTCCTCACACATCAGCGAGTCTGTGCAAAAGCCGATTTTTGACACATCCCCACCATGTGTGTACACAAAAATGACGACCGAACGCGATCCACAGAGGTCCAGAAAGGCCCAGGTGGGTTTTTTGATGAGGGCCTACCGCGAATCATTCTCTGAAGAAGGTGGGCGGCGAGGCCTGACCCAGGAACAGTTGCTCAGGCGCATGGGAGCGGTGGACAGCGAGTACGCCCAGCGCTTCAGCCATGCGACGGTTTCACGGTGGGAATCGGGGGCTACCCGCCCCACTGTGCAGCGATTGCGGGTCTTTGGCATGGCCCTCAATCTGTCGGCTGATGAGATTGCCGGACTGCTACTGCTGGCCAGATTGGCGCCAGACTTTCAAGTGGCCTCCGACCAGACCGCTCTGGAGAGAGGGGGCGATGCAATTGACGAGGAAGCAACGCTCGACCAAGGGAAGGGCATCGCCAAACAAAATGGAGCCGGGGCCACGATATTTGAAGTCGTCTCCTCAATCCTTGAAAGGACGTTCCTGTTTGGGTTTTTCAGGTGCCTGCTTCTGGGGGTGATCATTGTCCTCATTGGCTTTGCCCTCCCATTCTTGGGCTGGGATGATATGCGTATGCCCGTGGTGTACGTCGGCGTCGTATCGGCCCTGGTCTTGGCCAAGGGGTTTCTACTGCCGGGTCGTGGCACCGAACTAATGGAATTCTATTGTGCTTCCCTTTTCATATTGTTGAGCACCCCATTAATCCAGTTCGCTCCCATTCGCATGGACCACTACAATTTCTACACTCTGGGGAGTCTAGCCGGCACTCCAGCACCCTACACCCTCGCCCTGTTGGCAAACCTGGCGTTAGCATCTGCCGCGGGAATTATGTTTCAACTGGCATGGAGGTGGCAACACATTGGCAAGGCTGGTGGGAGCAGCGCTCTTCGCCGGGCGGTTTGGGTGGTACTTCCGCCGACGGCTTTCGTCTACGCCGTTATCGTGGTCATAACCAACGTGTCTGTTTCCATCCAGCTTGCGGTCCTGCTGCCAATCCTGGCAGCCGCCTTTACCATATTGCTGGTCCTGCGTAACCCCACCATAAACCCCAGCGAGCAAGACCGGCGGTTCCTGCTATGGACGACAATGGTAGCCGCGATGGTTTCGACGGCGTTGGGAATAATTACCATCATGGCGATATACGTGTCGCCGGACCTGCCGATGGTTCTGCCAGACCACAATCTGCTGAATTCTTGGGATATTAACTTCGCAGAGTTGGGGTATTCTCGCGAGGAGGCGCTGGAGCGATTGAACTTGGGATATATGTGGCACGCGATGTGCATGTTCGCTTATATGTTCTTTGTCATCGGCGGCAATTTGATCGTGTCGATCTACCGCATGCGGGTCGGGAACGGACGGAACACGGCGGCAAATCCCTCTGGCCGTGCCGTACAAAACCCCGGGGTTCCTGTGGACGATCGTAATCAGGCTGCCTGAGCTTTATCCGCTCATTCTTTACCGATAGGATGGGAGGGGTCAGTCCCCCTTTGGGCCATCCTTGGAGGAGGTCCTCGTTCACAGCGGCAGAACGTGGATCGTTTTCTCCCCCACTTCACCAGTCCTTTCCGCGGCAAGCCCACATCCGGGATCAGGCGCTGATTCTAGCCCCGGATGTAGGCTTGCCCTACAAAGGTACGCGACCAATCAGACCCCTCGCGTTATTCGCGTCTCTTGCGCCAAGCGTTCCAAGGCGCCCTGACTCAGCTTGACCCGGTACTTCTTGGCTGGCATCCCATCCTCCCAACGTCACTTTCCTTTTATCCTACCCCCGCTGGATTACTTCCAGACAATCATCACTTCAAAGCTGTTGGACTAATAGGGCCTGTGGACAAAAAGAGTCATGATTCAGGTCTCCCCAAAGCTCCGTCTACCCGAAGCTTTTGTCATGCTTCCCAACAGGGATAGCGTACGCAATACCGTGATTGACTGCACAATGTTGATGGTGGTCGGCGAGATCGTTACTATGCGCCAACTGCTCGCCGGGAAGGCCTTGGCTAAAGGCGTCCCCTCCATTAGCAACAAAGGAATCCATACTGGAGGGAAGAGGGGGCAAAATGATGATTAGCAAGAGGGCGTACAGCTTGATTGGAGCATTGATAATCCTGCTGTTCGCGGTTGTAGCGACAACGATTGCGACTGCACAGGAGGAAGGCGAAGGCGCCCCGGTTAATTCCAGTGAGGCCCCCGAGGATGTGGTCAGAGAGCTGTTTGATGCCGATGGCAACTTCTTCGGGCCGGACCAGCAGCTTGCCAAAGTCGCTGAGGAACACGACGGCGGGTTCGGGGGCTTCTACTTCAAGGATACCGACGAAGGCACAGCCTACGTGTTCATGATGGAACCCACCGACAGGGCGTCGGCGGAGGCCGCCTTCCGTGCCGCGTACCACGGCAAGCACGAAGTCACTACGATAATTCCCGTCCAAGGCGCCTACTCATTCGATGACCTTCTTCATTGGTATCAACAGTTGGATAGTGCGCTAATCGCCAACGACATCCACCCCAGCACCGGTGCAGTCATGGAGATCAAGAACCGCATAGAAATCGGACTGCCGGATGCTTCTCAGTTCGCCGAAGCACGGCGAATTATGTACGAGGTTGGGATCCCCGAGGGAGCCGTCAATCTCATCGAGCAAGACTATGGACAGTTGCTCTACAAGGGCGATGTTACGGATGAGTGGCGTCCCTTAGTCGGTGGAATCCAGTTCGAGGCAGACCTGACTCGTAAGGCCATAGCCGCCAATCCAGCCCTTTCTCTGAATGAAGTCCGTCGTTTCAGGCGGGCAGACATGGTCACGGATGCCAGAGACGAATACGGCACCATCTAAATCGCAATGGAGGCCTCCTATACCGCTGACCTGCGGGACTCAGAACGCGTCTAGCGGAACGCCCGTATCCTGACCGAGTTACCGGCCACCGCGCCATACCTGTCGTGGCCGGCGTGCGAAATGTCAACGGGATTTCGGAACTGGTCTATTCCGGCATAATCTACTGGTACGAGATAGCTGAACGCTACCTCGAAACCGAGTGGCTGTCCTCGGCAACACACGGGAAAGCCTCCCTTTCTTAGGGTGGAGAGGGAGCGGCCGGCGCCCGCCCGACGGGTAGCCCCCAAGTAGTTTTCGCATTGACCACAAGCCCGATAATGGAGAACCGTCCGCAGTTGAAGGGAGCGCAAAAAGTGGGTTGACTGGTTTGACACTCCAAACACCGCCGCTTATGGTTGACGTTAAGTGTCATGCCAGCACCCAATCACTCGCGAGCCGAATTCGAGGGCGTTTATGACCACATCTTCCACGACCCCGCAACTCGCCTCCCGTCGGGTGCGTGTTCCCGACTCCTTTCCCGCCATGCAGGACTACTTCTGGGAGCAGGGCTGGACCGACGGGCTGCCCGTGGTTCCTCCCACCGAGGACGCGGTGCGGGAGATGCTGGCGGCCATCGACGCCGATCCATCGCACTCGCTGGGGATGATGCAGCCTCGCAACGCCCGGGGCACGCTGGAGAAGCTGGCTATTAACGCCGTCATGGCCGGCTGCAGGCCCGAGCATTTCCCGGTGGTTGTCGCGGCGGTCAGGGCGGCCATGCAAGATGGCTTCAACCTGGCGGGCACCGCAGCCACCACCGGCGGGGCCAACCAGGTCGTCATTGTGAACGGGCCGGTCGCCGCCGAGCTGGGCATTCAGGCTGATGCGGGCTGCTTTGGCCCCGGCTTCCGGGCCAACGCCGCCATTGGCCGCGCCCTGCGGCTCATCGTCCGCAACGTGGCCGGACTGACTCCGGGCGAGATGGACAAGGCTACCCTCAGCTCACCGGGACGGTACAGCTTCTGCTTCGCCGAGAACGAGGCCCGCAGCCCGTGGGAACCGCTGCATGTGGAGAGGGGCTATTCAACCGACAGCAGCACGGTCACCCTGGCCGGTATACTGGGCGTGTACCGGATTATGGAGAGCACCTCAGGCACCGGCTTCGGCGTGCTGGGCACCATTGTCGGCAACATGAAGGCCGTCGGCATCGCCAACTACTACCAGCAGGCTACGGGCGGGCAGGTGATTTTGATTCTCTGCCCCGAGCACGCTGCCGAAATCGCCGCGTCGGGCCTGAGCAAGACCGACGTCAAGGACTTCGTATTCCACAACGCCCGGATGCCGGTTCGGCAGCTCCGGGGAGTGGCCCACTACGGCAACCGCACCTGGCCAGCCTGGATCGACGAGTCTAACGACGATGTGATGGTTCCCATCGTGCGCTCCGCCAACGACGTGGTGGTGCTGGTGGCGGGCGGCGACGGTCGACACTCCTGCTGGATGGCGGGCTGGGGGGTGACCCTGGTGTCCACCGAGAAGGTGGAATACTCCCTCCGCTAGTACCGTCGGCGGCTTGGGAACAGCCGCCGAGGCTTCCCCAGAGTGAGAGGGAACCCGGAAATCCCGGCCAAACCCCTTGCGCGATTGTGAAAAATAGTGCATACTTACGCCCTGAAAGCTTCCTGGTGGTTTTAGCGAGGCGGCCCCACCCGTTCCCATCCCGAACACGGTAGTGAAACGCCTCAGCGCCGACGATACTGCTTGGGCGACTGGGTGGGAAAATAGGTCACCGCCGGGAGGCTATTCTCAGGAAACCCTTCCCTGAAATCCGACACCGGTGCAAGCTTGGCGCGGGGTACCCCCCGGCCCCGAAAGACCGGATTGTTTCCCGCCCCCCACGCGCCGGATGAGGACTGGTGAGATCCCGCCCCCTGTGTGCCTTTACACCCTTATGGTGCGCCCCATATAATTCGGGCTTACAGTGAGGGTGTTCCTGTGTGAACACTGCAGGCGTCTCATCCATCAGGGGACAACTACTTTCAGCCCCCCCAAAGGCCAGGAGCGGTAATATGGGCAGCAGATTCGAGAAGTTTTCGGAGCGAGCGCGGCGTGTTTTGTCGCTGGCCCAAGAAGAGGCCCAGCGCTTCAACCACAACTATATCGGGACTGAGCATATTCTTCTCGGCCTTGTCCGAGAGACGGAGGGCGTGGCAGCCCGGGTGCTGTCCAGCCTTTCTGTTGACCTCTCGAAGGTGCGTTCCGCAGTTGAATTCATCATCGGGCGCGGCGAGAAGCCGGCGCAGGGCGAGATCGGCCTCACCCCCCGCGCCAAGAAGGTGGTCGAGTTGGCGGTGGACGAAGCCCGTCGCATGAACCACACCTACATCGGCACCGAGCACCTGCTCATCGGCCTCCTGCGCGAGGGCGAGGGCGTGGCCGCGGGAGTGCTGGAGAGCCTCGGTGTTACCTTGGACAAGGTGCGCTCCGAGACCCACCGCATCCTCAGCCACACTTCCGGCCAAGGGCAGCAGTCCAGCCGGACCAACACCAAGACCCCGACCTTGGATAACTTGGGTGTCGACCTGACCAACGCTGCCCGTTCCGACAAACTCGACCCGGTGGTGGGCCGCGATCAGGAACTGCAGCGGGTGATCCAGATCCTCAGCCGCCGCACCAAGAACAACCCCGTGCTGGTTGGCGAGCCCGGCGTCGGCAAGACCGCCATCGTCGAGGCCATGGCCCAGCGCATAGCCAGCGGCGACGTTCCGGACACGCTCCAGAACAAGCGCTTGGTGACCCTCGACATGGGATCTCTGGTCGCCGGCACCAAGTACCGTGGCGAATTCGAAGAGCGCCTCAAGAAGGTTATCGAGGAAATCAAGAGCTCCGGCAACTGCGTCCTGTTTATTGACGAGATTCACACCCTTGTCGGAGCAGGCGCTGCCGAGGGTGCGGTAGACGCCTCCAACATACTGAAGCCTTCCTTGGCCCGTGGCGAGTTGCAGTGCATCGGCGCTACGACCCTGGACGACTACCGGAAGTATGTTGAGCGCGACCCGGCCTTGGAGCGACGCCTCCAGCCCGTGCGGGTCGAAGAGCCGTCCAGCGACGAGACTATCGACATCCTGATGGGTGTCAAGGACCGCTACGAAGAACATCACAACGTCAACTATACCGACGACGCCATCCGGAGCGCCGCCAACTTGGCAGCCCGCTTCATCTCTGACCGCTTCCTTCCCGACAAGGCCATCGACCTGATCGACGAGGCCGGCTCCCGGGTTCGCCTGCGCGGCAGCGTCACACCGACCTCGGTCACCGACGCCATGCAAGTGCTGGAGTCTGTCAGCCGCGAGAAGGATGAGGCCATTGCCGAGCAGCGTTATGAGGCGGCGGCGGAGTTGCGGGACCGCGAGTTGCAGCACCGCACCGACCTGGACACTCTGCGCAGCGAATGGCAGGAGGGCCGCGGCAAGGAGCGCTCGGTGGTAACCGAAGATGACATTGCCGAAGTGGTCAGCATGTGGACCGGCGTTCCGGTCGCTCGCTTGGCCAAGGAAGAGACCGAGCGGCTGCTCCAGATGGAGAACGACCTGCATAAGCGGATCATCGGCCAGGACGAGGCCATCGTTAACATCTCCAAGTCGGTGCGCCGCGCCCGGGCCGGTCTCAAGGACCCGCGCCGCCCCATCGGTGTGTTCATGTTCCTTGGCCCCACCGGCGTCGGCAAGACCGAGCTGGTTCGTGCCTTGGCCGAGTTCATGTTCGGCGATGAAGACAACATGATCCGCTTGGATATGTCGGAGTTCCAAGAGCGGCACACTGTCGCCCGGCTCATCGGCGCCCCTCCCGGATACGTGGGCTACGATGAGGGCGGCCAGCTCACCGAGGGTGTGCGCCGCAAGAACTACTGCGCCGTGCTGCTGGACGAGATCGAGAAGGCCCATCCTGAGGTCTTCAACATCCTGCTCCAGATTTTCGACGCAGGCACACTGACTGACGCGCGGGGCCGCAAGGTGAACTTCCGCAACTCCATCTTGGTAATGACCAGCAACTTGGGATCCGACCTGATCAAGCGCGAGACCAGCATGGGCTTCGCCGTCAAGGCCGAGGGCGCGCGCACGGATGTGAGTGCCTACGAGCGCATGAAAGACAAGGTGATGGAGGAGGTCCGCCGGTTCTTCAAGCCGGAGTTCCTCAACCGCATAGACTCCACGGTGGTATTCCACCAGTTGGCCCAGTCAGAGATACTGTCCATTGTCGACCTGATGATGAATCAGGTGCGGCATGAACTGGACGACAAGCAGATCGGTCTGGAGTTGTCCGAGGCGGCCAAGGAATTTCTGGGTGAGAAGGGGTTCGACCCAGTGCTGGGCGCCCGGCCCCTGCGCCGCCTGATACAGAATGAGGTGGAGGACCGGCTTTCTGAAGAACTTCTCGGCGGACGGCTCAGCGCTGGGGACATAGCCTACATTGACATGCAAGAGGGCGAAGTCACTATCACCGCCAGGACCCCTACCGATGTGGTGTTGGAGGAAGAACCGGCCCCCGCTGACTAACTAACCCTCCAAACACTGCCGCCAAGGATGCAAATTAAGGGCCCCCGGTTATCGGGGGCCCTTTCAATTTGCGCAAGGGAACGGATGGCAAAGGCCTACCCGCCATTTCAATTCTCTCAGCAATGACACAACCGCCTTCAAGGTCCGGCTGCTGAACTCAGCCATAGAGCCGGCTCTCCGATTTTGATGACAGTTGCCTGCCGACAAACGGGATGCCGCGCCCGTATAATCGGCGTAAGTTGGCTGTTCAGAATACGGAGGCGGAATGGCGAAGGTTGCCAAAGAACGGAGGGCGGTGTACTACTGCCGGGAGTGTGGGCACGAAAGCGCGAAGTGGATGGGGTTCTGTCCCAGTCCGCATTGCGATTCTGCCCGTCCGCTTGTGGAGGGAACAGTAATCCCCGCCGAAAGGTCCGCCAACTCGCGCCGCGCCGGATGGGCCGGGACGACAGGCAGCGAGCCGGTGGAACTGGGCGCTCTCTCTGCCGACTCTCAGCCCCGTATTGCGTTGCCATCAGCGGAGTTGAATCGCGTCCTCGGTGGGGGCATCGTCCCCGGATCAGTGACGCTGTTGACTGGGGAACCGGGCGTTGGAAAATCTACGCTGCTGTTGCAGTTGGCTCACTCCTTGGTGTCGTCTCCAACATTGAGATCCGGACCGGTCCTCTATGTTGCCGGGGAGGAGTCTCCGGTGCAGGTGAAGCTGCGGGCGGACCGGATGGGCGTGCAAGGGCAAGGAATCCTGATGCTGGCCGAAACCGACGTGGACGTGATCCTGGAGCAGGTGGGAGAGACTCAGCCCGGTCTGGTGATCGTTGATTCTATCCAGACACTGCAATGCGACAGCGAACAGTCCGGGCCGGGCAGCGTTGGCCAAGTGCGGGAGTGTGCGCTGCGGCTGCTGCGCTGGGCCAAAGACAATGGCAAGGCAGTGTTTATCTCCGGCCACATGACCAAGGACGGGGCGCTGGCCGGGCCACGGGTCCTGGAGCACATGGTAGACGTGGTGCTGCACCTGGAGTCGCAGGAATTCGGCGGGTTCCGTGTGCTGCGGGCGGCCAAGAACCGCTTCGGTTCCACCGACGAGGTGGGGGTGTTCATGATGGCCGAGCGCGGACTGGAAGACGTGCCAGACCCATCTCGCGCCACGCTGTCGCAGCGGGACGGGCCACAGCTCGGCGCCATGATGACCCCGGTAATTGAGGGCAGCCGGGCGTTACTGCTGGAGGTGCAGGCGCTGACCAACTTCTCGCAGTTGCCCGCCCCGCGACGGGTGGCCAATGGCGTGGACCACAACCGGCTGCTGATGCTCACCGCAGTGGCGTCTCGTCGCACCGGGCTGGAGTTGGGCGGACAGGATGTGATAGTCAACGTCGCGGGCGGATTTCGGATTGCAGAACCGGCTGCGGATCTGGCTATCATCCTCGCCACTGCGTCGTGCTATCGCAACGCGCCGTTGCCTCCGGCTGCCGCCTTCGGCGAGGTGGGCCTGAGCGCCGAAGTACGGGCAGTGCCTCACGCACAGAGGAGGGTCAACGAGGCTGCCCGCCTGGGCCTCACCCGCTGCATTCTCCCGTCTGCCTCCCTGCGGGACGTCGTGCCGCCGCCGGGGATGCGGCTTACGGGCGCTGACACCGTAGGCGCCGCCATCCGCGCCGCCCTGGCTCCGCCAAGCGACGAGGCTGATAGGTTGTTTGCGAGGGAAGAAGAGGGCTAGATTTCACAGGGGTTCCCCCCTGTGGAGGTAGAAGGGCTGGAGGCCAAAAAATCCCCTCTCCCTTGAGGGAGAGGGTTAAAGTTGACTTGGGGAGAATACGATGTTCGGGGCGGCTACACCTCTGCGCCATCATCACCCGGCTTCCAGGGCAGCCTCGTGTTCATGGGTGAATTCGTGGTCTTCGCAAGCCACCCAGCGGGATCCGTCCTCGTACACTTCCTTCTTCCAGATGGGAACGACTTCCTTTATGCGGTCCACGGCCTTGTGGCAAGCGTAGAAGCCCTCCTTGCGGTGCGGCGAACCGACGGCCACCACCAGGCTGATCTCTCCGATGCCCACGCTTCCGGTGCGGTGGCCGATGGCAATTTCATCCAGCCCGAACTCGGCCATCAGTTCCTGGCGGACCTCCTCCAGTTTCTTGACGGCCATCTCGTCGAAGGCCTCGTACTCCAGAGTCAGCACACCTTTGCTCTCGAAGTTGTCCCTCGTGGTCCCAAGGAAGGTGACCACTGCTCCGTTGGTGCTGCGGCGCACCCACGAGGTGAACTTTTCGGGGTCAAGAGTCTGGGAGGTCAACTCGATCATTGCTACCCTCGCACAAGGTTCAGGCTATCCGCCGCTCACCGGCGGGATGAGGCAAACGTCGTCGCCGGAGTTCAGCAAATCCTCCGGTTCGGCGTAATCTGCGTTCACGGCGACAACAATTTTAACGTCGGGAGGAGCCAGGCGCGGAAAACGGAGGCGCACCGCATCGGTCAGGTCGGAGACGGTGGCGCCGCTGGGCAACTCCAGCGAGAACTCCCGAACTCCTGCCCGCTCCCGGTACAGCGCGAATAGTCGTACGCTCAATTCCATGGGTTGATTGTAGACCCTGCGGAGGCCTGCGCCTAGTGCATCACCAAGCCGCCATCGACGTTGAAGGCCTGACCGGTGATGTTGCGGGCGCCGGGACCGGACAGGAAGCGGGCCATGGCAGCGATGTCCTCAGGGGTGTTGGGGCGGCCGATGGGAATGCGGGCGTCGCGAGCCTGCTCCAACTCGGCAATGCTCTGGCCGGAGATTTCGGCGCGGCCCTGCATCGTCTCCGCGCCCATCTCGGTCAGCGTGGCACCGGGGCAGATGGCGTTGACGTTGATGTTGTGCTGCCCCAGCTGGTGTGCGGCAATCATGGTCATCGCCAGCACTGCCCCCTTGCTGGCGGCATAGGCGGCGTTTGAGGTGCCGGAGTAGCCCTTGCCGGCGATCGATGCGATGTTCACGATTCGCCCGCCGTCGCCTTGGGCGATCATCTCGCGGGCGGCGTGCTGCATGCAGAAGAACACGCCCTTGGCGTTGACCCGGTGGATGCGGTCCCAGTCCTCTTCCTCCACATCCATCACGTACAGATAGCGGGTCACGCCAGCGTTGTTGACGATGACGTCGATGCGGCCGAAGGCGTCCTTGGCCTGTCTGATCATGCGATCAATGTCGGAGACGTTACCCATGTCGGCGTGGATGGCCAGGCTCTCACGGCCCAGCTCCTTCACAGCGATGCTGGTCTCCTCGACGTTCTCGGCGTTGATGTCGGCCACGGCCACGTTGGCCCCGGCCTCGGCCAGTTGCAGCGAGATGGCCCGGCCCATGCCGCGCCCCGCGCCGGTTACCACCGCAATCTTGTCCTGAAGCTCCATAGGGCGCGTCCTCCTCGGGGAATCTGGGGCGAGTGTAGATTAGGATGCAGGGAATTTCAACGCGGCGGCTGCGCGACGCAGACATCAGAAGGAGCGCTCTCTTGGGAAAGCCCACTTCCGTGCTAGAATTGGTCGGCGGTGGCTGAGGCGATAGGAGTGCAATGATGGCTAGGGAAGTCGTTGGCTACATCGTTCTAACCGGTGTTGTTGAAGAGGAGGATGGGCAGTTCGTGTCCCTGTGCCGTGAACTGGGAACTGCCAGTTGTGGAGACTCCCCATCCGAGGCGTTGGAGAACTTGGGGGACGCCATCGACGTCCACTGGAGAGCCTTGGATGAAGTGGGAGAACTGGAAAATACCCTACGGCAGCGCAATATTCATTTAGACGCCAGTCCTCCTGATCTTGACGGTGTTGACGTCAACGTTCCGCCAGGGCGAATAGTCAGCACGTATTTGAGTGCCATTCCCCCAGTCGCGAATGCAGTTTAACCGCCTCCCCCTCTGTTCCAGCAATGAGATTGTGAACGCATTGCATCGTTTGCGGTGTTATTCGGGGAGAGCTACGGGCGGCAGCCATCAGTCGTTTCACCGAATTCTTGACGGAAGGACCTCATGGGAGTGGTAGTCCTCGGCAGGCGAGAAGTGCCGCGAAGGACTTTGAGGAGCACTCTCGAGCAGTTAGAGGGTGTCTAAAAAGATAAAAACTTGCATAAAGGCACGAAGGCGAGGAACGGGCGGAATGGCGTAATCTGGGGGTATGAACCGACCAAATTACCCCACCGACCTGAACGACCGGGAGTGGCAACTGCTGGAACCGTTGCTGCCTCCGCCCAAACCCGGCGGCCGTCCCGTCAAATACCCCCGCCGGGAGGTGGTGAATGCCATCCGCTATGTGCTGCGCACCGGATGCTCTTGGCGGATGCTGCCTCATGACCTGCCACCTTGGCGCACTGCCTTTCATTACTTCCGCACTTGGCGCCGGGACGGAACCTGGCAGAGAGCGCATGACACCTTGCGGTCCCTGACCCGTCAGTTCGAGGGCCGCCAGGCCAGCCCCAGCGCAGCGATCATCGACAGCCAATCGGTAAAGACTGCCGAAAAGGGGGGCCCAGAGGTTACGATGCGGGCAAGAAGGTGAAGGGGCGCAAGCGCCACATAGTGGTCGATACCCTGGGGCTGTTGCTGGCAGTGGCGGTGCATCCGGCCAACATACAGGACCGGGACGGCGCCAAGCTGGTGTTGGAGCGTCTGCTGGGGCAGTATCCCCGGTTGAAGGTGATTTGGGCCGACGGGGCCGACGGCGGCAAGCTGGTGCAGTGGGCCAAGGAAGTGGGTGGCTGGAATCTGGAGTTGGTGCGCCGACCCCGGCAGCAACATACTTTCCAGGTACTGCCCCGGCGCTGGGTGGTGGAACGCACCTTCGGCTGGCTGAACCTGCAACGGCGTTTGAGCAAGGATTATGAGGGTTTGCCGGAAACTACGGAGGCCTGGATCTACGCTGCCATGACCGGACTCATGCTACGCCGTTTGGCCCGGGCCCCAACTTTTTAGACACCCTCTTAGAGATTACTCTCGAGGAATTCCTTGCGACCCTATGACGACACGCTACAACGAACTCAAATCCAGAGACTGAAAACCACGGAGGTTGATCATGGCGACAGAGGCGAGAGTTGACACCATTGTGCGCGGCGGGCAGGTCGTGACCTCGTCCCAGGTCCTGGACGCCGCCGTGGCGATCCAGGGAGAGAAGATCGTGGCGGTGGCGCCGGAGCACCTGCTGCCACCCGCCGACCGGGTGATCGACGCTGAGGGTAAGTTCGTGCTGCCGGGCCTGATCGACGCCCATGTCCACCTCGACGGCCACGACGACTACGCCCTGGGCGCGTTGGCGGCGGCCCACGCCGGCATGACGACGCTTATCCCCTTCGCCAACTACACCCTGGACGGCGACGAGACATTGGCGCAGGCGGGCAACCGCATCCGCGAGGAGATCAACGCCTCGGCGGTGGTGGATTTCGGCTTCCACTTCATCCTGCAGAACCGCCCATCCATTCTGCGTTCCCTGCCCGAAGCCATGGACATGGGCTTCAAGTCCTTCAAGATGTTCATGACCTACAAGAAGCGGCCGGGCCGGATGTGCGACGACGATTACATCTGCAACGCCATGGAGATGGTCGCCCGGGGCGGCGGCGTGCTGCAGTTGCACTGCGAGAGCGGCAACATCATTGAGTACTTGGAGAACAAGCTCATCGCCGACGGCCACACCCACCCCGAGTTTTTCCCCGCGGCCTGCCCCGACTGGGCTGAGGAAGAGGCGATAAACCGCGCTGTGGCCATGGCCGGAGCCACCCGCTGCCCCACCTACGTCGTCCACCTCAGCACCGACCTGGGCTTGGAGCGCATCAAGCAGGCGCAGGCCAAGGGGCAGCGCATCTGGACCGAGATCTGCCCGCAATACCTGCTGCTGTCCGACGCCCAGATGAGCAAGGTCGGCCCGCTGGCCAAGATCGGCCCGCCCCTGCGTCCCGAGGACGGTCCCGACCGCGACGCCCTGTGGGCCGGTCTGCAGCAGGGCCACATCTCCATCGTGGCCAGCGACCACTCGCCGCATCCGGAGGAACTCAAAAAGCCCGGCTGGGACAACATCTTCGTAACGCCCGACGGCGCATCGGTGCCCTTCGGCTCGCCGGGGATCGAGACGCTGGCGCCGCTGATGTACAGCGAGGGCGTGGTCAAGCGTGGCATGCCCATCTGGTGGCTGGCGAGGGTGATGGCCGAGAATCCGGCCCGCGTATTCGGCCTCTATCCCCGCAAGGGCGTGATCCAGCCGGGAGCCGACGCCGACCTGCTCATCCTAGACCCCGGCGTCGACCGCGTGATCACCGCCGACAGCCACATGAGCAACGCAGGCTACACGCTGTTCGAGGGCTGGGAAATCACCGGCCGCCCTTGGATGACCCTCCTCCGAGGCCAGGTCCTGCTAAACGACGGCAAGCTCGAGCAGCAACCCGGCTACGGCCAGTTCATGGAGTGCGAGGGCCCCACCACCCCGCTGGGCGGCCCGGTGAGTTAGGGAGGCCTATTGGGCTGGAGAAAAAGGAGGGTAGAGGCGTGACGACTGGAGAGTTGGTACTACTTCACTCTTCGCCGGACCCATCATCAAGCTTGTCCCATAGGACGACTGAAGACCCTCCCGACGTACCATGCAAACCAGAGGATGCAGGACGGCACCAGTATTGTCATCACGAGTCCAAACCATCCTGAGTCGTATGTCAGGGAGTCAATAGTCTGCAATGGCGTGAGTAGCGAGAGCATGAGCGAGCCGACATGGCCCAGTATCGGAATGGCGGCGGCTTCTCTGAGTGGTACAACAAGTCCAATGAGGAAAGACCCAAGGAGGAATGTGCCAATGATAATCCAGGTCAAGGATTCACTAATGAACAAGTCATAGGCAACTTCCACCAGCCACTGTGTTCCAAAAATATACGCGACAAACAGAACGGTCAGGATTATTGTGGCCGCGATACGGTTTTGCTGGACGATTCCTTTCCAAGTCTCACTGAATCCTGAGTTACCCCAAGTTCCGGTAAAAACCAACCGGAGGACTATGAGCGCGAGTACCCCTCCGGCAACATACAGCACCACCATAACCGCCCACAGCCACAATGGATTGTTTGCTTGACTGGCATCTGCAAACATATCAGGATCATAGCATAGGGTTAGCTTACGTCAGAGCCTCGATGGACACAGGGCAGGCAGAGAACCGCTCTCAGTCCTCACCCCTTGAAGTGCCGCATCACCTCGTTGCTCATGCGGCGCAGAGACTTGATCACCCAGACGGTGGGAGGCCCCTGCCAGCAACAATTACGGCGTTCCTATAAGGAATCTCTAGCTATCCTAGCTGATGTCCAACTCCCTGCGCTGGTTGTATCCGATGTCGTTAACGGCTTGATTGATGTGCTCCAAGCGTTGCCTCAGGGCAGGCCAGGAATTGGTCGTCAGGAAGAGTACGCTGATACTTCGGTGGGCGAAGTTATGTTGGAAGTTCATGTTTCGATCGGCGGTGATCAGTAGTTCGTACCCGTCGGATTCCGCTCTGTCTAGGAGTTCGCCGTTGTTCAACTCTTGCCACCCTCTTTCTGCAGCCGTGTCAATTATGTGGCCCGGCAGGTTATTCTTGAGGGGTCTTGGCACATTATGGTCGAGCAGTATCCTCAAGGTGGAGGCCGACCTCCAGCGATTGGATCTGATGGCTCAGAACCGCTCTTATTTGGTCGCGCGTCACGCCAGGGAACCATTCCATGAATTCGTCTACGGTGGCCCCGTCTCTCAGGTTATTGAACAGCGCGGTGACCGGGACCCTGGTGCCCTTGAATATCCAGGCTCCGCTGACCTTGCCGGGAACGCTTTCAATAGACGCGCAAGTGCTCCAGTCATTCATTGCTCCACCCCCGATAGTCACCCTTGGTGCCAGTATTTACATCCAAACTGGTTGGGGGCCCTGTGCATCCTCGCTAGCGCGTCTGTGTGCAAGATAGCCCCTACGGCCAAGCGAGGGCAGGGTATTGGCACAAAGAACTGGGAATGCCTCACCCCTTGAAGTGCGGCATCACCTCGTTGCTCATCAGGCGCAGGGAGTTGATGACGCGGTCGGCGGGGATTTGGCCACCGTAGTTGACCTCCAGCACCACGCCGGTCACGCCCAGGTCTTCCTGGTAGCCCTTGATCGTGTCCACGATCTTGGCGGGCGTGCCGAAGACCACCCGTTCCTCCAGCACCTGCTCGTAGGGCGCGGCGGCGATGCGGCGCATCCGCTCGGCGGTCTCCGGGTTGGCGGCGGTCTGGATCAGTTCGGTGACCGCGTACTGGATGGCCCCCAGAGCGCTCACCCGTGGGTCTTCGTGGGCCTTCTCCGTAGTTTCGGCGCAGTAGACTGGCACCCGGATGGCTATGTCCGGCGTCCCGGTAGCTCCCGATTCCGCCAGTTTCTCGCGATAGGCCGACAGCCGCTCTTTAAGTGCCTCGCGCCCCGTGTTGGCGCTGATGAATATCGGATGCCCCATCGCGCCTACCAGCGGGAAGGTGTCCTCGCCCGCCACGGCCACGCGCACCGGTGGGTATGGCTGCTGGAACGGCTTGGGTGTCACGGTCACCTCGTGGAAGGTGTGATACTCACCCTCGTGGGACAGGCTGTCCTCCTGCCACGCCTTCATGATGATCTCCAGCGCCTCGAGGAAACGGGAACGACTCTCCGAGTAGGGGACGTTGTAGCCTTGGTAATACTTGGTCAGCCCGCTGCGTCCGATACCAAAGTCGAACCGCCCCTTGCTGATGTGGTCCACGGTGGCCGCCTCTTCGGCGACCCGCAGAGGGTTGGTCAGCGGCAGCACCTGCACGGCCAAGCCGGTGCGGATACGCTCGGTGCGGGCGGCGATGGCGCTGGCGATGACCATGGGGGACGCCAGCACGGCGCGCTCCGGGCTGAAGTGATGCTCTGCCAGCCAGACGGTATCGAACCCCATCTGCTCGGCCTCAATGATCTGGGCGAAGGACTCGTCGAAGGCCTCGGCCTGGGAGTTGCCCTTACGCACGTGGAAGTCGGTAAACATTCCGAAATTCATCGGTAATCTCCGGAAAAACCATGCCTGATCAAAATCTGAGTCTCAAGGGCGAGTTTATTCGCGGTCAGGCCGGTGCGTCAATTTCTTGCAGGCCAGAACCGGATATTCGGTCCTACACCGGCGGGCGGCGGGTGTGCCACTCGGTGGCCTGCTCGTAGGCGTGCCCGGCGCGCAGGACGGTTGTTTCCTCAAAGGGCCGACCGGCGATCTGCAGGCTGAGCGGCAGGCCATCTTCGCTAAAGCCACACGGTAGAGAGAGGGCGGGCAGGTTGGCGAGGCTCGGTACGTTGGTAAACAGCCAAGGCGTCCGGCTGACATTCTCCTTGCTGGTTATCACCGGGTCGGGCGTTCGCGGCTGGGCCGGTACTCCGATTGTCGGCGAGAGCAGCAGGTCGAAGTCCTCCAGTGTTCGCAGCACTTCCATTCGAAGGAGTGTCCGCAGCCGCACTGCCTTGTAGTAATGGGAGGCCGGCATTATGGCGTTGACCATGTACCCAATCCGGTTGTCGTGGCCGATGTCGCGAGGCCGTTCGCGGAGTAGGCTGGCGTATGTGGTCGGAGCTTCCACGCGAATGCCGCCGTTGATGGGTCCGGAGTGAGCCGCTATAGGTATGGACACCTCGCGAACGTCGGCGCCCATTCTTGACAGCACGTTTCCGGCTTCCAAGATCGCCTGACCCACTTCCGGATCCACCGCGTCTGCGTACAGCACCTCTCGCAGGATGCCAATTCTCAGCCCGTCTACGTCTCCGGTCAGCGCTGCGCGGTAATCTGGAGGCGGTTCCTGGCGGGTCATGCGGTCCTTGGGATCGTGCCCTGCGATGGCCTGAAGCACAATGGCGCAGTCCTCAACGGTGCGTGTCAAGGGGCCGACGGTGTCCATGGAACGCACCCCGGGAAAGAGGCCGTAGCGGCTGACCAGCCCCCAGGTTGGGCGGATCCCGGCCAGTCCGCACCACGCGGCCGGACAACGCACCGAGCCGCCAGTGTCCTCACCGAGGGTTGCTGCGGCCATGAACGCGGCGGTGGCGGCCCCGCTGCCGCTGCTGGATCCACCGCACGAGAGCTCGCGATTCCACGGGTTGCGCGGCGGGTCGAACTGGTGCGAGAGTGCCGTGGTGGCGAACTCGGTCATGTTCAGCTTGCCCAGCAGCACTGCCCCGGCATCCTTTAGGCGGGAGACAACCGTGGCGTCATATTCGGGGACGAACTCGTCGAAGAGAGGAGTGCCGCCGGTGGTGCGCACTCCCTCGGTATACATCTGATCCTTGACCGCAACGGGAATCCCGTGTAGTGGGCCGCGATACCCACCGTTGGCGATCTCGGCTGCCGCGTCTTCGGCAGCCTGCCGCGCCAAGTCGGCAGTTACAGTCAGGTAGGCACGAATGTCGTCGTTCAGCGTACTCACGCGAACCAGATACGCCTCGGTAATCTCGACAGGCGAGAGCTCGCCATTGCGAATCAAATCGCCCAGCGCTGCAACCGTAAGGAAGGGAATGTCAGCCCGTTCCATTTGCTTCACCCCCAATTCTATGACGGAATCATAGGCGCGAGGCAGGAGGCGGTCAAGAAGGAAAGGTTGGAAAGTAACGGGGACTGGAGTTGGGAGCTAACAGTCCCGGAAGATGCAACTTACTGCGGAGTCTGCTCGTTGCCGCCGTTCTGCCCCTCCTGGAGGCTTTCAATAATGGCGAGCAGGCGACTGCGCTCCTCGTCTGCCCTTTGCCGCTCCTCTAGCAACTGCCTCTCAGCGGCCTCTCGCGCTCTTTCGGCGGCCTCTCGCGCTTTGCGTTCTCTCGTGATCATGGCGAAACTCCAGAGTCCTCCGCCAGCAATGACGGCGTGGGTTATTATCTTGTTCAAGGATTCGAGATTTATATACCGGGCAATCCGAGACGGGTTGCAGCCTGCGGTCTGCGCCAGTTCCAGCGTGCAGGACACATTCGTAAGATACCAAAGGCCCAGGTTCCGGCAATTGCGATGAAGGCGAATATAACTGGGAGGCGCAGTATTTCCCAAAGCTCTCGGAAGCCAAGCGGGCCGGTGTATGACGGCGGGGGTTCAGGCATATAGACTGCTCCGGTATCTCCGGACCGCTGGGGTGCCCTCGTACTAACTCTCTGTCAGAGTGAAGAGGCTGTCAGAGCGAAAGGGAAATTCCGGTAGTGCATTCAGTCCTCAGGTTACGGCCCCATCCTCTCGCAGCCGTTCCACCTCTTTGGGGGTGTAGCCCAGCCATGCAAGGATCTCGGCGGTGTGCTCCCCCAGGGCAGGCGAAGGGGGAGCGTGGGACAGCTGGGTGCCGCTGAAGTGGGCGTATGGCCCGACCATCCTCACGGCTCCTTCCTCCGAGTGGACAAATTCGTCGACCAGGCCGTTGGCCACCACCTGCGGGTCATCGAACATCTCCTCGATGAAGCGCACCGGCCCCGCCGGTATGTTGCGTTCCGCCAAGATTTGCAGCCACTCCGCGCTGGTCTTGCTGCGGAGCAGCTCCTCGGCGCGGTGCTCCAGGTCGCGGCTATATGCTTGCGATTCCGGCTTGGTGGGGTCCCAGTCGGGGGCCATGGACTCGTCGGTGATGCCCAGCGTTTCCAGGAGTCGCAGCCGAAGGGGCTGGCTGAGACAACCGACACCGATGGGTCCGTCGGCGGTCATGTAGACCCGGTAGTAGATGTTGCCGTGATGCTCACGGCGTCGGCTGCCCGGCGACAGGGCCACCAGGTCGTCGAAGGACGCGCCTGCCTCGCGCTGCTCGCGGATGTCCTGCAGAGTCTTTTCCCGCGTTTCCCGGTCCAGTTTCTCGACGTGGAGGAAACGGGCGCCCATGAGGTTGAGGGCCTGGCCCAGCAGTGTGGTCTCGATCTTCTGGCCCACGCCGATGCGCTCGCGGGCGAACAGGGCGGCGGAGACCGAGCCGGCCATGGCGATTCCCGACGATGTGTCGATCAGGGGGCTGGACCACACCCACGACGGCACATTGTCCACGGTCTTGGTCTCCGAGGCGATCATGCCGGTCATGGCCTGGATGATCATGTCGTAGCCGGGGCGGTGGGCGTCCGGCCCTTGGCGCCCGTAGGCAGTGAGTTCGCAGTACACCAGCCGGGGGTTGATGGCCGACAGCGTCTCGTAGTCCACGCCCAGCTTTTCCGCCACGTCGGGGCGGTAGTTCACCAGCACGACGTCGATTTGCTTGACCAGCCGCGCCAGGATTTCCTGAGCCTCGGTCTTGGTGAGGTCAAGAGGCAGGCTGCGCTTGCCGCGGTTGTAGGTCATGAACGTGCGGCTCTCAGTGGCCGTGAACCGCTGGGTCAGCCGCCACGGCTCGCCCCAGGGCGGCTCGATCTTGATGACGTCGGCCCCCATTTCGGCCAGAATACGCCCGGCCAGCGGCCCGGCGATGATCTCGGTAAAGTCGGCCACCCTCACGCCTTCCAACGGACCGGGCATCGTCTGTTACCTCCACGGGGAGAGCTAAGCATTGATTGTGCAATGGGCTTAAGGGCGTACAGTTGTGCGTCCCTACGTTGTGGCGGACAGCAATTCCTCGAGCGCCGCGTTCACGTCGTCGGGGCGCTCGCAGTGGGGGAAGTGGCCGGCTCGCTCCAGCTTGATGTAGCGCGAACCGGGGACGGCCTCGTGGATTTCCAGTTCGTACTCGTCCGGCTGCATGGGGTCATCCACGCCTCGCACCAGCGTCAGTGGTGCCTTGAGTTGGTGGATGCGGTCACGGGCATCGAACCGGTCGATGGTGACCAGATCGTTGTGCTGTGAGATGGGGCCGACTCTCCTGTGGCATTCCATCAACTCGGCCGTGAGGTCCGGCTCGACGAAGAGCAGCATGTGCTCCATGGTGTCCAGCCATTTCTGCATCGGCTCCCCACCCTTGGCCGCGTTCAGGCGGAACTCCAAGCTCCCCGCCGCCCGCTCCTTGGGTCGCATGGCCGTGGTCATCAGCAGCAGGCCGTACACCTCGTCGGGCCAGGTCAGGGCATAGTCCAGCGCCACGCAGGCCCCGAGGGTGAACCCTGCCAGCACCAGCCCTCCTGCGTGGCCTCGCTGGTGAAGCCAGTCACGCAGCCAGCGAGTGTAGCCGGCCACGTCCTCAAAGGACTCGCCCTCCAAGTGTCCTGGCAGATCGGGGGCCAGCGCGTCGGGGAAGCGCTCCATCTGGTAACGGTAGGACGCCGCGCATCCGCCTGCGCCGGGGCCGTGAATCAGGACTAACTGCGACACTGTGAACCTCCGGGTTTTTCGTTTCCTTCTCCGTTGAGGGAAAGGCGGGGTGAGAGTGAATCCTTGTTTATGCCAAGGCTTCCTCTTCACAGGGACGCCCCCATACTAACCCTCCTCCGGAGGGAGAGGAAACTGAAGGGTTTTGGTGCTCTCCGATCAGACAATCGGCCAAGGTTGGGGGAAGGACAGGCCGGTACGGTCCAACATGCTCTCGCCGACGGCCTGCACCTCGGCGATCAGCGCCTGCTCGTCCACAAACAGTGGCGTATGGTCTTGCACCACCACGCGGCCGTCCACGATGACGGTGTGGACGCTACGGCCATCGGCATTGTAAACCAGGCTGTTGACCGGATTGAAAAGCGTGGCCCACTCGGCGCGGCGGGTGTCGTACAGAGCGAGGTCGGCCTTCTTACCCGCCTCGATGGAGCCGATTTCGTCGCCCAGCCCCAGCGTCTCTGCCCCGCGGATGGTCGCAAGCTCCAGCGCGGTCTCGGCGGTGATGGCGGTGGTGCTGCGGCGGGCGTCCTTGTACAGCACGGCTATGAGGTACATGGCGCGGTTGGTCTCGACGAGGTTGGAATTGTTGCCCGCGTCGGTGCCGATGCCAGCGGTGATTCCGGCCTCCAGCATCTCAGGCAACAGGCCGCCCGGGGCGACGCCGGACGAGCCAGCGGTCATGCCGTAGCCGGACTTGACCGCCGCCGTGGGGACAGCCACCACCTTGGTGCCGGTGCGAGCGAGCACGTCCACCTCCGACTGGTCCAGTCCAATGCAATGGGACAGAACGACATTTTCGCCCAGCACGCCGAGGCTCTCGAGGTATTGGGCGGGGCGCATCCCGTGGTCCCGTAGGCAGGATTCGACGTAGGCCGCACTGTTGTTGAAGTGCAGCGTAAGTGATACCCCGTGTTCGTCGGCCAGTCGCTTCGACGTCTGCAGCAACCGCGGAGTGGAGGCGCTGGGCGCGAAGGGCATGGCCCACGCTTGGACCCGGCCGTCCAGCATCCCGTTGTAGTCGCGGATGACCCGCTCCACGATCGCGATGGCCTCCTCAGTCTCATGGACCGGAAGGTTGACCGGGTTGGGGAGATCGGTGACGTGGGCGCCGACCATGACGCGGCAGCCGGACTGTTCGTAGGCCCGCAGACCGGCGTCGAGGAACTTGGTGCTGCCTGGATCGATAAAGGTGGTGGTGCCGTACTTCAGCAACTCTGTGATGCCCAGCAGCGAAGTCAGGTACTCCTCTTCGGCGGTCATCACTCCCTGCAGTCGAAACACGTTGGGCAGATAGTCATTCCCCAAGCTGTCAGGGAATATGCCACGGGTGGCATGGGCGTAGCTTATGTGCATGTGCCCGTTGACCAGCCCTGGTGCGACCAACATACCGCTGGCGTCGATGACCCGGTCGGCGGCAACATCGGCCAACTCAGCAGCCTTGCCGACCCGGGTGATGCGGCTGCCCTCGATCACCACTGCCCCGTCGGCAATGATGTGCCGCTCCCCGTCCATGGTGATGATGTACCGCGCGCCCTCGATTTTCAGCGTAGCATCCGCCATCTGCCCCTCCGTGTGCTTTGGCCGGCTGGTCTCGTTAAGCGGACATTATAGCGGCAGCCGGGCAACTGGAAACGGCAAAGAAAAGATTCCCACTCTCCAGGGGTGGGAATCTCTGAGACGGACCTATGCGCCCCGCTGCTAGTCGTCGTTCTTGAGCGCTGGAATCACCTTGGTGCCGAAGAGCTCGATGCTGCGCATTGTGTCCTCGTGGGGCATCGGGCCCTCGTTGCCGTAGATGAGGATGTAGCCGGAATTCAGCGGCTTCTGCATGGGCAGCACCCACGGGTTGACCATCCGGTGCGGGAAATAGCGTCCCTCCCAGCGGAAAGGGCCGGGAGTGGTCCAGCACTTGAGGATCAGGTAGTGGGCCTCCTCGAATCGCTCGCGGTTCTCGGTGGGGCTGATGCCCGCGTGCAGAGTCTCCACCGCCGTGCCGCGCACGAAGCCGGAGATGATGCGGCCGCCGGAGATACAGTCCAACGTGGCCAGTTCCTCCGCCATCTTCACCGGGTCGTTGACGGCGATGACGTTGCCCGGCAGCGCGATCTTGGCCCTCTTGGTGACCTTGGCGATGACGGTGGCGTCCACATTCACCGACGGTTTCATGCACCAGTAGGAGCTGTGATGCTCGTTGGACATGATGCCATCGAATCCCACCTCGTCGGCCAGGGCGTACTGGTCGTGGTTGTTGTTGTACAGGACGTGGGCCTTCTGCGGATCGAAGTGGGTGTTGGGGAGGTGCATCCGCCCCGATTCGTAGGGGGCCAGGTCGTCGCTCTGGACGTGTCCGTAAGGCTGTTCCGAGAACCAGAATACTTCGGTCGTGGCCGCTCCGTTTGTTACTCGTTTAGTCTTGCCCGTCTCGATGTAAAGGGGCGCACTGTTATGCGCCCCTGCGAGTCGTTTCGATGTTATTTCCGGTTTAAGGAGTTCGTTCTCCTCGAAATACGGGGCGCACCTCTGTGCGCCCCAAGGGTATCTTCTCTGGGAAACTGCTTGGGTCTACAGTCCGTCAAGGAAGGCGGTCACGGCGGCGTTGAACTCGTCGGGCTTTTCCATCTGCGGGCTGTGGCCGCAGTTGTTGATTACCGTCAACGACGAGCCGGGGATGGAGTTGCGCAGAATCTCGCCGCATTCCACAGGGATGATGGCATCGTTTGCGCCCCAGACTATCAGCGTGGGAGCCGCTACCTTGGACAGATAGTGCGGCAGGCTGGGGTTGTGCAGGTAAGGCTTCCAGGCCAAGCGCGACAGCATCTCCATGTTGGAGTGCTCGATGGTAGCTTCGTCCGGGGCCCGCTCACGGGTGAAATAGTCGTAGTTGGGGACCTGCTCGGGGTTGTGGAAGCCGAGCTGCAGCCGGGTGGCACCGGAAACCATGAATATCTCGGCGATTTCCGACTGTGCCGGGCGGATGCCGGCCGCGTCGATCAGCACTACTCCCTTGATATCGCTGACGCCCATGGACGCCATCTCGGCCGCGACCCAACCGCCGATGGAGTGGCCGACCACAACGTAGTCGCTCAGCCCCAACTCATTGGCCAACTCGAGGGTGAAGTGGGCTACGTCGGTGATGCTGTAAACCCAGGTTGGACGTGGGGTGCCGAAAAATCCCGGGTGAGAGGGCGCATAGACCGTGCGCCGCTCCGCGATGGGGCCGCTGGTAGGATCAAAGGTTCCGAACCCGCCACCGCCGTGCAGGAACAGGAGGGGAGGGCCGGAGCCGCCGGAAAAAACCTCGACCGGCGTGCCGGAAACTTGCACGGTTGACTTGTTACCCACTGATGCCAGCGTCATGCACTTTACCTCGCTTTCAATGATTGGCGCGCTTTGCCCGCGAATAGGGCAAAATGGGCGGCGATCAACTCTCGTGAGCGCCTTAGGAAAAAGCTCAAAAGCAACCCGATTTTGTTACATACGGAGCCGCCTTGTCAAGCTGAATCAGGCTTGACACCATACCCAGCCCTCAATACCATAGAAGTAGACGTTCTCCGCGCCCAGGACGGAGTGCGCTCCTCTTTGGGGATTAGTCTAGCGGTAGGACGCCTGACTCTGGATCAGGTAGCGGAGGTTCGAATCCTCCATCCCCAGCCACCACGTACTGTAAGCAGAACTTGTTCCCCGATTCTGACTTCCTCGGATTCTCCTCTTCCAATTGAACTGTCTCCAGGCATGGGCATCACGTGGCGGACGATGGCTCGACCTAGGGCGAATGCTACCTCTTTTACGAAAGTACTACGAAAGATCAGATAACAGCCCTTTCCCCCGTTAGTTCGCTCTCAATGAGGGCTGGTATGTTTCGTCTCCTCTTTCTCCTCTTGAGCGGGAAATGGCAAGCGCAGGTCGCGTACGTCAGGACCCTGTCCGAGACCGGCCCGAATGGGACGGCGAGAGCCACCAATCCCGCGCCTCCTTCAATGTGCTCCGGAGCTTGGGGTGGGCTGGCATTGTCGCGGAACCGGGAGGAGATTCCGGCACTGTCCGCACCGCTATGGGGATTTCCTGCGCCGCAGACCTCTGGAGTAGAGGCCTGAATGCCCGTCTCCCGGCGGAATTCACGGCACCGGGGCCATACCCGTCCTCGGCGGCGTTCGAAGCATTCACGAAGTGTTGTCACTGATCGACAACGGCGCCATCCAAGGGTCTCAGGTACAGGAGTGTTACCTTGGAACGAGTGGGAAACGAGTGGCCGCCCCCGGCCGTGCAAAAGAAAGCTCCCTCTCCGGGGGGTGGAGAGAGAGCACCAGGTAGCCGCCCGAAGGCGGCCAGCCTGCAACCAACGGCTATGCTGCCATCGCTGCAGGCAACCGTTCCAACCTGTCAGCCTGCTCTATGGGGTTGGCCCTCCAGGTGGAGCCGTCAGAGAAAACCACTAGTACCGGGCGGGTGGTGTGCTCCAGAAGCGCCTTGAGACTGTATCCGCGCAAACGCTCGAACAGGCCTGGGTTGACCAGTGACGCGGGAATCAGGATCAAGTCTGCCTCCTCTCGTTCGGCCCACTCCGCCAAGTGCCCAAACCCGTGGGCCGTGGGCAGAATGGCCTGCGCCCTGGCACCCATGGCCCGGATTGCTTCCATCTGTTTCGCCACGGGCGACCGTCCCAACCGCCTCAGTTCCGGCTCCCTCAGCGTCCGGATCCATTGCCGCCGGTTTTCCTCTGGGTACGGACTGACCAGGTAGGACGCGGCAGAAATCTCGAACAGCACCACCTCTCCTCCGTCGACAGCGGCGAGCCCGGCAGCGCAGGAACGCACCACCGCGTACTCCGGCGAGTCGTCCAGGGTGGTAACGGCTATCACCCGGCACACCTTGTTGTCATCGTCGGCATCACGACGCCTCGCCACCCTGGCTCGTACAGACTCCAGATGGGCGATTATGGCGTGCACCACCCTGCAGTCGTTGGTGATGAATCCGCGGAACTGCTTGCCTTGTGCCGACAGCCCACCAATTCCGAAGATCCTCTCAGGCGATGTCTCCCAGCCGACGAAGGCAATGGGCGCGGGATGGGATGAAACAAGGAACCATTGATTCTCCAGCGCCCGGGTGTCTCGCTCCAAGGGCGTCCAGATGCCCTCCAGTCCATCCGGAGACGCCTCCAACGGACACTGTCCGAAAGCGGCGACCCTGATGCCTGCGCGCACCAGCCGACGGTACCGCTTCGCGTCCCTCGCAAACCTGTCCACCGTCTGGAATCCGGTGTAAAGGTCGGCCCCGGAGGGCTTGTCACGCACCTCGCGCTCGATCTCACGGCTGAAGTGGAGCATCTCTGCGGTGTCGCTGAGGAACCGGAACCCCTCGATGGGAGTTCCGCCGGCCTGCAGTTCCCGCTCCATGCGCTCAATCAGCCCTTCAACGCCAGTGAAATCTCGCAGCAGAATATCTTTGTCTGTAATACTCCATTCCATGGATCTGTACCTCCTGGCCCCGTGGGAGCATCTGCAGTAATCTTACATCTATAAATATAATATATTCTATAGAGGTATATCAAGGGTTATACGCATATTCATTATTGCAGTTGATAGCTTCTCACGAGTGCCGGGAGGCAACGGGAGACGGGGAGGGCTACCAAGCAGGGCGGGGCTTAGCCGATGAAGGCTGAGAAGGGCATTCGCAGGCCTTCGCGTTAGGCGAACGGGGTCAGCCAGTAGGGGCTAACCAGCTACGGGGCTACTGAGGGCTCCTCAGGCTGATGTCGCAGTCGGCTCCGTCGGCTCGCCCAGCCCGCCGCCCTCGGCGGCCACGGCCTCATCCTCGCCGGGCCAGGGCGGCGTGGTGTGGCACAGGAAGCGCAGCGCAGCATCAGGGGCAGAGGCGAACTGGAACCGCCAGCCGGTGGGGATGACCAGCGTATCTCCGGGCCACATGTCCTGCGGCTGGACCGATGTGGTATCGGCATCCGGCGGGCAGCGCCAGACGCGGCCCCGGCCTTCGAGGACGTACCAGATTTCCTCCACGGTGCGATGGTACACCGGGCGCGAGATCTGCCCCGCCAGAAGTGTCACCTCCACCAAGCTGCTCCGGCTGGCAAAGTGGCGTTCGTCGGCCAGCAGACGAATTTCCGACCCGTCGGGCGCGATGGCGTCGCGCTGCGCAGAGCGGCGGCTCGGGGGTGGGACATGGGGTTCTGGAGTCATTCGGTCGCTCCTCCCTCGAATCACCCTGTTCCTCAATCTGGTCTCCCTGCGCCAAGTCTATCAGGTGAGAGCGATTGCCCCGCGGCGCTCGCCAACCTCTCCCTGTCGAGATGCGCCGCTTGGCCAAAGCATAAGGGCCAGGCTCACCAAGCAACAGGGGCCGCAAAGCGAGGCGCTCCAGCGTTGACGGTGTATGATGCCGGTGCTAGATTGGGGAAGTAACTGAAAGCACGTCACACAAACGAGGAGGGGCGACATGGACTTTGGACTGTTCAATACTTGGAACGCCCTGTACGAGGAAGACAAAGTTCCCTGGCACCCCGATTATAAGGGCGGCAAGCTCTTGGAAGAGGACGCATATCTCAAGAACTATGAAGAGATTGATGCCGTCGAGGAAATGGGCTGGGACTACATCTGGCTGGGGGGCGGGCACTTCTCCAAGCAGGCCAGTATGGACCCCCAGGTTCTGATGCTGGCCGCCGTCATCGCCGAGCGCACCAAGCACATCAAGATTGGCTCTTCCATCCACCGCCCGGTGATGAAGCAGGCCGACGAGACGCTGTCCGCAGCGGCCCTGCCCCACGAGCGGTATGGATTCGACAACCTGCTGCTGGAAGACCCCATCCAGACTGCCGAGCAGGTCGCCATCGTCGACCAGGTCAGCCGAGGGCGCTTCATCTACGGCGCCGGGGGCCGCACCCGGGGCTCCGCCACCCGCCGCGAGCAGTTCTTCGAATACCTAGAGGTCATGAAACAGCTCTGGACCGAGGACACCTTCTCCGGGTTCGAGGGTAAATACTACAACTACCCCGCCTTCTACGAGTCTTACTTGGCCATTCCCAAGCCCTACCAGAAGCCCTACCCTCCGATGCTGCTGCCGGTGGACAGCCAAGAGAGCTTTGTCCCCATGGGCGAGCAGGGCTACCGCATCGCCATCGGAGCGGGAAGCTCTCCCCACAACCCCCGGGGGTCGTCAGTGCTGAAGGAGGATGTGAAGGCCTACCGCAATGCGTGGATCGGCGCGGGGCATCCCGGCGACCCGACCACCGTGGTGCGAATACCCACCTTGGTCGCCGACACCAAGGAGGAGGCCGACCGCCAGACCGAGAACCTGATGAGCCTCGCCCGCCGCTACTACTCGGGCAGGGTGGCCATCGGCAGCACCGACGCGGGCACGGCCAGCCCGGAGGCGACCGAGGAGGTCAACCTGTTCGGCACGCCGGAAGAGGTCTGCGACAAGATTGAGATGCTGCGGGACGACTTCAGCACCGACGAGATAATGTTCGAGGTCAACTGGACCTCATCGGTGCCCCGGGAAGTGGTCATGACCACTATGCGGTGCCTCACCGAAAAGGTGATTCCCCAGTTCAAGTAATTCAGAGCGATTCAGTACAAATCTACCTACAACACATACCAGATTTCAAACGCCCGGGGATACATCTGCCATCCCTGGGCGTTTGGTTTGTGCCCGACTGCGGTACAATTCCACCACAATGCCTTAAAATACAGCGAGCCGTTACCCCAAGGTACGCCACCCTGCGCCAAACCGGGAGGCAGATCTGACCACGACACCTTCCAGGAACCCTCGTTACGAGGTGGACGAGAGCCCGCCCCTGCCCTCCTCGCTGGGGCATGGCGCACAGTTCAGCTTGATAGCCTCAGCCACCCTGTTGGTCACGCCGGTGATTGTGGCAAGGGCGTCAGGCCGGGACGACTCCTACCTGCTTTGGATGGTCTTCGCCTCCCTGGTGGTCGTCGGCTTGTCGACGCTAATGCAGGCGCGCCGGATTGGACCGGTCGGGGCCAACGCCCTGCTGCCAATGTTCACTGCCGCAGTCTCCATCCCTTTCTGCATCACGGCGGTGGTGGACGGGGGGCCTGGGACGCTGGTGAGCCTGATCATCGTGACAGCGGTAATCCAGATCATCATCTCCAGGTGGGTGGTCATTCTGCGGCGCATCGTCACCCCTACGGTGGGCGGCATCGTGATAATGATCCTGTCCGTCACCCTCGCCTCCGTAGTGTTCGCCCTGCTGGACGGAGCGTCGCGGGACGAGCCGGTGGCCGCGCCCCTCACCGCGATGATAACTCTGGCTGTCGTCGCCGCTCTCAGTCTTCGCCGGTCGGCGCTGCTGCGCCTCTGGGGACCGGTGACCGGCATCGTGGCCGGCTGCATCGCCGCGGCCGGGTTTGGCATCTTCGACCTGTCCCTGGTGACCGAGGCACCCTGGGTGGGGATTCCGACTGCGATACCGGACCTCACACCGGACTTTGGCATCCCGTTCTGGGCGCTGCTTCCATCCTTCCTGTTCTTGGGCGTGATTTTCTCCATTCACTCCAACGGGGAAACCATTTCCCAGCAGCGCGTGGCGTGGCGGGACGACCGGGCGGTTGACTTCCGCCAGGTGCAGGGCGGAATGACAGGGGCCGGTGTCAGTAACCTGTTGGCCGGGATCTGTGGCGCGGTGCCCAACATCATCAACTCCGGCATCATCTCATTCACTCAGACCACCGGCGTGGCTGCCCGGCGGGTCGGGTACTCCATAGGCCTCATCTTCATTGCCGTTGCCTTTCTGCCCAAGGTGTCGGGGCTGATTGCATCCATTCCGGCACCGGTGATGACAGGGTATCTCATGCTTGTAACCGGGACTCTGCTGGTGGACGGGACTAGGCTGGTTATCCAGAACGAACCGAACCGGCAGAAAGTGGTGGTCGCCGGAATCTGTTTCTGGATCGGCGCATCCTTCCATTTCAACCTGTTCTATCTGCCCTCCTTTGGCCCCGTGCTCGATGGCCTGTTCAAGAGTGCCATCACAACCGGGGGTCTCGCCGCGATCCTGATGGTCCTTTACCTTGAGTTCACCAGCCCCAGGCGCAAGCGGTTCCGGTCGCGCCTTCACATAAATTCCCTGCCAGACCTCAATGAATTCATGTCCAAGTTCGCCTCCAGCAGAGGCTGGGACGACGCCATGAAAGAACGCTTGGGCGCGGTCGCGGAGGAAACGCTGCTGACCCTGGCCCCGCTGGACCTTAATCTGGACGCCGAAGAGGACGATGGTCCGGCCAATGAGCGGACTCTGATAGTCCTCGCCGCCAGCGAAGGACCGTTCGCGGACCTGGAGTTCATCGGAGGCGGCAACGAGGCCAACCTGGAGGACCGCATCCGGCAGCTCCAGCAGCACGACACCCAGGACCCGGTGGAGGAGGAACTCTCGCTGCGGCTGCTGCGGAGCTTCGCACAATCGGTGCGCCATCAGCAGTACTACGGCACCGACATCATCACCGTCCGAGTCAGCCGACCCTGATAGCGCTGCCGGTATCTCTGTGCCGGAAACGCCTGATTCAACGTTTGATTGTTGCGTTCAACGTTGTTTCCAACTGCGAGAGTTCGATTGACGCCCACAGTTCGAAAAGCCTAGAATGAACCTGTTTCCGTGGCACAACAGCCCTATGGGAGGGGATATCTATGCTGGAAACCAGAACCGACGTTGAATTGATCGCCCACCTGCTGCGTCGTGCCGGATTTGGCGCCACCCGCGACGAACTGGCGGCATACGCGGCCGGGGGGTACGAGGCCGCTGTTGAGGAACTGCTGACCCCTAGGGACGAGCAGCGCATCAGCGACTACTTGGTGCGCCGCTTTCACCCGGAGCTGTCGGGCATGATGGGCCCGCAGGCGCCGGGCGAAAACTGGCTGTACCGGATGGCCACCACAACAGTGCCGCTGCAGGAGAAGATGACCCTCTTCTGGCACGGCATATTCGCCACCGGGTACAACAAGGTCATCCACGGCAAGGCGCTGTCCGACCAGACCCGGATGTTCCGCCGCTATTCCATGGACAGTTTCCTCACGCTGCTGATAGAGCTGTCCAAGAATCCGGCCATGATCATCTGGCTGGACAACCAAGACAACCACAAGGGTTCCATCAACGAGAACTATGGCCGGGAACTGCTGGAGCTGTTCTCCATGGGCGTGGGCAACTACACCGAGGAGGACGTCAAGGAGTGTGCCCGCGCCTTCACCGGATGGACCATCGCCAACCGACAGTACATGGAGATGCGCTCCCAGCGGGACTCAGACTGGCCCTATGGCCGCATTTCCTGGCACTACGAGTTCCACTCCGAGGATCATGACTACGGCGAAAAAACCTTCTTGGGCGAGACTGGCGACTTCAATGGGGAAGACATTGTAAACATTATCTGCAAACAGCCCGCCACCGCCCGGTTCATAGCCCGCCACCTGTACAGCTTCTTCGTGGCCGACGAGCCGCCTGTGCCCGAGTGGCCCTACACGCCGCCGCGCGATCCCGAGGCCATCGAGATGCTGGTGCAGGCCTACTTCGACAGCGGCTACAACATCGGCGCGGTGCTGCGGGTGCTGTTCAATTCAGACTTCTTCAAGGCGGCAGAGGTCCGGTACACCAAGGTCAAGAGCCCCGTCGAGCTGGTGGCCGGAGTGCTGCGACTGACCGGCGAGTTCGACCGGCCCCGCTACGAGATACTGGAGCGCTACAGCCAAGCCTCCTACATGGGCCAGATTCTCAACAACCCGCCCAGCGTCGAGGGCTGGCACCAAGGCACCGACTGGCTGGACAGCGGTACGCTGGTGGAGCGCATCAACTTCGCCAGCCAGCAGATCGGCGACGCCGACAAGCCGGGCATCCGAGCTATGGTCGACCAAATATGCGATACCCTGGCCGAACGGGGCGTGGCGGGGCCGGAGCGGCTGGTGGATACCTGCCTGGACGGGATCGGAGCATTGTCGGTTGCGGAAGACACCCACCGCGAGCTTGTCAATTTCGCTGCCAACCGCCGCGACGGCAACTTCAATGACCGCCAACTCGTCGCCGACGTGCTCCAGATGGTGGCCGCGACGCAGGAGTTCCAGCGGTCGTAATCGCTCCCTATCCTTCAGAGAGAAGGACAGGGTGATGGCGTACCATCCAAGCAATTCAGGAAGGTGAGCTTCCGGTGACCACTCAGAACGTGAAACCGCGACCGGGCTCAGTGTAGACGGTGCCCGAACCGTACGGCCCCATAGTATTGCGGTTGGACCCCATCGTGCAGCTAACAGACGAGCAACTCGCCGAGCTGAGTTCGCTGAACGATACGCTGCGCATCGAGCGCAACGCGCAAGGAGATTTGGAAATCTTGCCCCCAACAGTCCCCATCACCGGAAACCAGGAACTGAACATCAGTGGTGATGTGTTGGTTTGGGCCAGGGCCGATGGCACCGGCGTTGCCTTCGGCCCAACCGCCGGTTTCACGCTGCCCAACGGTGCGGTGCGCTCCCCCGATGCCTCGTGGTTTCTCAGGAGCCGCTTGGCGGAATTGACCGCCGAACAGAGGCAGGGGTTTTGGCGCATCAGCCCCGACTTCGTAATTGAGTTGCGCTCCAACTCAGACAGCCTGAGATCGGTGCGCCGCAAGATGGAGGAGTACATGGAGAACGGCGTCCGGCTGGGCTGGCTGGTCGACCCGCTGGACTCCCTGCAGCGGGTGTACATCTACCGCCCCGACTCGCCCGTCGAGATTCTTGAGGGACCGGAATCCCTCTCCGGCGAGCCAGAGTTGCCGGGCTTTACACTGGACCTGAAAGCCGTCTGGGAGCCGGCCTTTTGAATCATCCTCCAAGCTGGCGCCCATCGAAAAGAATTGTCGAGGCACGACTATGACAACTGCACAGAAAACCACCATCTTGGAATACTCCCACACCATGGGTATGACGGTGATGGAGGGCAAGGGCTTCTACTACCCGGTGGACGCCGCCGTGGGCAGGAATGACCGTCTATACGTCATCAGCCGCAGCAAGGAGGAGACTTCCCGCGGCATCCGCGTGACCCTGTGCGACGCCGAGAGCGGCTATTTCGGCAACTTCGGCGGCTACGGACAGGACGGCGGCAGGTTCGTCTGGCCCGCCTGCGGCACCACGGACAGTCAGGGCCGCTTCTTCATCAGCGACGAGAAACTGAACCGAGTCACCGCCTACGACGACGAGGGAAATTACCTGTTCCACTGGGGCCAGTCAGGCTCGGCGGAAGGTGAACTGGATTCCCCGTCGGGGCTGGCCTTCGACAGCAAAGACAACATCTACGTCGCCGACACCTTCAACAACAGGGTGCAGAAGTTCACCGCCGACGGCCGTTACCTGCTGGCCATCAGCGGCGACGGAGAACGGGGCATGAGTCTGCCCTGGGGCCTGACCTGCGACACGCAGGACAACGTATACGTCGCAGATTTCGGTAACGACGCCATCAAGAAGTACTCATCCGGCGGCGAGTTCTTGGCGGCCTTTGGCTCCTCGGGCCGGGGCGAGGGGCAGTTCACCCGGCCTGCATCGGTTGCGGTTGACCGCGACGGCCACATCTACGTGGCCGACTGGGGCAACGAGCGGGTGCAGGTGCTGGACGCCCAAGGGAACTTCCTCCAACTGCTGCGGGGCGAGGGCACCATTTCCGAATGGGCCGCCAACTTCCTCAGCATCAACCGGGAAGAGGCCGCCGCCCGCGCCACCGCCGACCTGGATATGGAAATCAACTACTTCATAGACGACCCTCACGAGGAATCGTCCCACATCGAGAAGTATTTCTGGTGCCCCGTCTCGGTCAAGCTGGACAGCCAGGGTCGCCTCTACGTAACCGAGACCAACAGGCACCGCATCCAGATTTACAAGAGAAGCGAATAGACCATCCCTGATTGTCCCTCCTTCGTAACCAAGTTTGACTTGAACTTACCAACACAACCCGGCAGGAGCATGACAATGGTTTCCACCAAGAAAGAGCGGACGCTGGTCGTCATCGAGCTGAACGGCGGCAACGATGCGCTGAACACGGTCATCCCCTATTCCAACGGCCTTTATTACGACCATCGCCCCGGCATCGGCATCGCGCAGCAGGACGTGTTGCCCATCAACGGCGACTACGGCTTCAACCCAAACATGCCCGCCGTCAAAGACCTGTGGGACCGGGGCGAGTTGGCAGTCATCAACGGCATCGGCTATCCCCAGCCCAACCGCTCGCACTTCCGTTCGCGGGACATCTGGTACACCGCCGAGCCAGAGTCCATTGGCACCCAGGGCTGGCTGGGCGCAGCCATCCGCGACCTGGACTCCAAGGGCGAGAACGTGCTGACCGGCGTGAACTTTGGGCGCGGCCTGCCCCGTGCGCTGGTCTCCAAAGGCGTACCGGTCGCCTCGGTGGGCAACCTCGAGACCTACGGCCTGCTGCCTGACATTGACGACGAGAATGTCCGGCACCACGCCCTTGACGCCTTGGGCCGGATGTACGGCCCCTCCGGCGGCAGGGACATCGTGGCCCAGGCGCTGAGCGAGAACGGCGCACAGGCCCTGATGGGCGCCGACATCCTGCGCACCGCTCCGGAACTGTATTCCTCAAGCGTGGAGTATGCCGACACGCCCGTCTCGCAAGGCCTGAGAAACGCAGCGCAGGTGATGAGCGCCGGGTTGGGAACCCGCATCCTCTACGCCCAGCACGGCAGCTTCGACACCCATAGCGACGAGTTGCGGTCCCACGGCAAGCTGTGGCAGGACGCATCCTCGGCCATCGCCTGCTTCACCGAAGACCTGAAGGAGCAGGGCCTGTGGGAGGACACGCTGGTGCTGGTCTGGTCTGAGTTTGGCCGGCGCGTTCGCGACAACGGCACGGGCTGCGACCACGGCTCGGGCGGCGTCGCGTTTGTCCTCGGCGGCTCGGTGCAGGGCGGGCTGTACGGCCAGTACCCGTCATTGCGGGAGGAGGATCTGTCCGAGGGCGACATGGCCTACACCACCGACTTCCGCTCCACCTACGCCACCATCCTCGACCGCTGGCTGGGCCTGGACCCCGACTCCATAGTCCACGGCCAGTTCGAGCAGTTCGACCTCGTCGGCCGCTGACGACCTTTTTCCTAACAGGAACACAGAGACCGCCGGGGGAGTTTCGATCCCCCGGCGGTCTCGTTTTGTTCACCAGGATGGCCGGGACTTTCGGGCATTGGCGCTCAGCCCGGCAACAGGCCCTCGCCGGTGAAAAGCTCCTCGGCCTCCCGGAGTGTCAGGTCGGGTTCCGGCAGGATCAGATCGGACTCAACCAGTTCGTCTACCGGCACGGGTGTCCCGTTGTCCCTCACCAAGTCCAGCATTCGTTTCAGCAGGGTTTCGTAGACGGCCTGATCTTCGGCTTCCACAGCCTCGACCAGTTCGTTGTCGACGTCGTTGAGTTGGTCGATGAAGGAACCCGGGAGGTTGTACTGGCCCTCGGAGCTTATCCGGACGATCATCAGGAGCTCCCGCCGCTGCGCCGGGCCTTCAGAGCAGCCAGTTCGTTCTCGGCGCTGCTGCTGACCGACATCTTCTCCAGCTCGCGGGTTATGTCGTCCTTGCTGTTGCCGGTGAAGTCATCCAGAACGCCGGCTTCAGCCAATTCGTCGATGGCGCTGGCCCGGGCCTTCATACTCTCCGTCTTGGTCTCGGCCCGCTCCACGGCCAAGCCCACGTCGCCCATCTCCTCGGAGATGCCGGACAGGGCAGACCCGATGCGCACCTGGGCCTGGGCGGCGGTGTACTGGGCCTTGATCACCTCCTTCTTGGATCGGAAGGCGGCCACCTTGGCCGAGAGACGCGCCTCGGCCTGGGTCAGCTTTTCCTGCTCGACCTCCATGCCAGCGATCTGACCATCCAGCCCCTCCAACTCCAGCATGGCCGTGTTCTTTCGTTCCAGGGCCATCAGGGCCAGATCTTCGCGGTCCGCGTCCACGGCCTGCTCGGCCTGTCGCTCCAAGCGGGCAATGTTTTCGCGGACCTTATCGGCCTGCTGCTGGATCTGCCGCTTGGCCGCCACCATCTCAACCACGCCGCGTTTGACGTTACGCAGCATTTCAAGCTGCTTTTCGTATGAATAGTCCAGCGTTTCGCGCGGGTCTTCGGCATTGTCTAGGATACGGTTCATCTTCGACTTCACGATGGTGGACATGCGGGATAGCATCCCCATGATAGGCCTCCTGCTGGGACTTTGGAAAGGACTCTTGTTTGCCGTCGTGATGGGTGTCACATACGGAACGAATTTTTGTTCCTTCCGGAAAAGGCGCTCACTCCGGCTATGATGACAACCAGCACCCCGATGATGATGATAATTACGCCAAGGACGTTGAGTAGCCATTCAAAGAGATTTGATTGGACGAACCATCCCAAGACTATCAGGACTATTCCGATGACCAGCAATGCTGCAGGACTCATCAGCGGCTCCTTGGCATTCACAAAGAGTTCCGGTCAGGTTCAAGCATAATCCAACCCCTCGCCTACACGCAACAAAAACACCTCCGGCCAAGCTACAGATTGACCTGCATCCCCGCCCTGAGTACACTCAATTCGCGGTGACAGAGAACCGCCGGAGTTATGGAGTATGCTGCGCTCGCTGTTTGGCCGGGGAAAGAAGAGGCGGGAACCGGCTGCGCCCACGCCCGACGAGAGCATCCGGGCGGCCCGGCTGGGAGATGTGCTGACAATCAACGGCTTCTCCGTCGAGTACGACGAGCGGCTTTTCTTCATCGAGCGCATCCATCGCTACTCCAGTCCAGCAGACACGTGGCACGAGCTGCTGTGCGTCGACGGTGATACAAGCCTCTGGATCGACTGGACCGACGAGCGCGAACTGTCTGTTACCGTTACTGAGGACACCGGGCCAATTGGACTGGACAGCACAGGGCTGACCGAGGACGACCTGGTCCAGCTGGATGAGGAACACTCCATAGACAACTTCGTGACCATCAATGGCGAAAACTACTATTACCGCAACAGTGCCGAGGTGCTGTTTTTCAGGGATGGCAAGGGCCCTGGTGACGCTTTCTATCAATGGGACTTCATCAGGGAGCAGGGAGACATGGCTCTGACCATAACCAAGTGGGAGGGCCGACCCTTCGAGGTGGTGTTCAGCGAGGCCGTCGCGCCAGAAAGCGTCACCCTGTACCAAGGGGAGCGCCCCCGTTGAAGATTGCCCGTACAGATACGGACGGATATGGATACGAATGCCAATCAATATGAGTGTGCCGCGAGCGGGGAAAGATGATTGATGCATTTATAGACGCGCTGCAGTCTTTCCCGCGGGGGTTGGTCTTCGTGGCGGAGGGACTGATCATCCTGGTGCTGGCCAAGCTGGTCAAGGACGTCGTGACCCGCAATTACAGGGTGGACGAGGAAGTCGTCGCCAAAGCCAACCTGGCCGTGGCCCTGCGCCTCAGCGGCTACCTCATCGCCGTGATCCTGGTCCTGCTGGGCGTGCTGTATCAACCTCTGACCCTGGAAGTGGCGTCGGACGGGTTCGGCTTTGACCGGGACTTCGCCATCGAGGTCCTGCGGGTGTTCCTGTATTCCTTGGGCGGGATCATCGCGCTTAACTTGGTGCGGGTGCTGTTCGACTGCCTGATCCTTTACAAGTTCCAACTGGAAAAGGAGGTTGTAGAGGACAGGAACGTTGGGGCCGGCGCCGCCGAATTCGGCATGTACGTCGCCACCGGCCTGCTGATTGCGGGATCAGCGGCTGGCGACACCGGCGGAAGCGAGACCGAGGCGGCCTTGGTGGCGCTGGCGTTTTTCGGCATGGGACTGGTCCTGCTGATGATTTTCGCCCTGTTCTACGAGTTCACCACTCCCTTCAACATCCACGACGAGATTGAGCAGGACAACCCGGCGGTTGGTGTGGCCCTCGGCGGCAACCTCATCGCCATCGGGCTGGTCACGCTGAAGGCGGTGTTCGGCGACTTCGCAGGATGGGGCGAAAGCATCGCTGCCTTCCTGACCTACGGGGTGCTGGGGTTCGCACTGCTCTACGTGATGCGAATACTGATAGACCTGGCGCTGCTGCCCACGGTGCGGGTATCCCGGGCCCTTTCCAGCGGACGCAACATCGGGGTGGCCTTCGTCGAAAGCGCGGTGGTCATAAGCTCTGCCATGATACTGTTCGTGGCGATTTGAGGCATGCCGCAAAAATGTGGGGGCGCATTGTTGTGCGCCTCTGCGTTGAGGTTAGCTAGGGCGCTCCCCCGCCGGCCTGCCGCAGAATCTGCCGCTGGGTCTCTTCCCGGCGCTCCTGCTCCTGCCGCTCTTCCAGCCAGGAGTAGCCGTGCTCGATGGCCAGTTCCATCGCCGCCGGGTCTGCGCCGTCGCGGTTGACCACCGGCTCCAGCACGGCCTCGTAGAAGTCCTCGCTCTCGATGACCTCCGCCCAGTCCCTCAGCCGAGCGTCCAGCGTCCCGTCGTACAGGCGCAGCAGAAACACGGTGCGGATGGGATCCAGCCCTTCGGCCATGAACGCCTCCACCCTGAGGTCAACACCCCGGCCCGTACCGAACTCCACCAGCTCTCCATCAAGGTCAATGGCCGTGTCTTGGTAGTGGTCGTAGAGGTCGATGTACGACTCGGTTTCGGTCAGCAGCCCCCTGATGAAGCTCCGTCCCTCCGTGGTGATGGCGAAGGTGAGCGGCTCACCGGATGCGGCCCCAACATCGGGATCGTCCGCCAAGTCCTGCGGAGCAATCAGCCCCTGCGATTGCAGTGACCGCAGCGCCCTGGAAAGTCCCGGCGCGATGTCCGGCAGCGTTCCCGTCGACACTCCGGCGGCATCCAGACTGACATCGTGCTTGTCCAAGAAATAGATCGTGGTCAGAGACCTCAGCCAAGCGAGCAACTCGGCGCGTTCTGCCCAGAATCCGTGTCGCGCCGCATATTCCAAAGCGCGGTATTGCTGCTCCATACGCAGCGAAAGCAGCGGGAGGTCCTCAGAGTCAGGCAGGACAAGGCGGGAAGCAGCAGCGTTCAGGTCAACGCCGGCACCGTCGACAGACACCACTCTGAGGGCGCAACGCCAGTCGCGCCACTCCTCGCACACGGCCAGCAGCACGCCGTATATTTCGGGCAGGTCGGGGTTGGCGCGCAGGTCGAATCGCCCCACGATCTCCTGTCGTGAATCCTCATCGGAGGGAAAGACCCGGTCCAGCAACTGCACGACGGTGCCCCCAAGGTACTCAGGCGGCAGTTCCATTCGCAGACAGTCCTCCGGTGCCATTCCGGCCAACGACACCTGGAGGGTAAATGGAGCGTCGGATCCGGCGATTGCCTAGAGCCTCCGCCGCACCCGCATGGCGCCGCCGCCGCCGAAGCCCCCGAAACTGCGGGAGGACGACTTCACGGAGCTGGAGCGGGACACGGTGTTGCTGGTGCGAAAGGACCCGCTGGACTTCTGGGTGGACTGGTAGCTGCCGCGATTCGAGCTGACGTTGCCCCGGGACTGCTGGTAGCGGGACCCGGCAAAGGAGGACTGCCTGGAGCTGTAGCTCGCATTTCGCTGCACCTGGCCGCCATAGGCAGAGGAGTTGCGGTAGGTGGTGCGCTGGTTGCGGATGTCCGACCCGCGGGAGGGCGGCGTAGAGTAGTAGTAGCCGCGAGGGCCGGAGAGAGAAGAGATTATCAGGTAGGTGAAGAGGAAATCGCCGGCCCCGAAATGGCTGTGATAGTAACCGTTGCCGTGGTAGCCGCGCATGTCGTATTCGTCGTTGGTGCCCTTCCCGATGGAGAAAAGCTGGTCGTCGTTGGACTCATCGATGGTGTTGTCGTTGTTGAGGTCTTCCCAGCCCTCCAGGGTCAGCATCTCGCCATCCTGACTGGCGCGAATGAGGATCAGGCCGTCGCCCTCGTAGATTTCGTTGACCCGCTTCTCGAACTCGGTGGCGCTGTCTGAGTTCTTGAAAGCTTCCTGCACGTCGTCCAGGTTAATGCGACCGGCTGCGCCGTCGGTGGCGGCCCAGTCATCGTAGGAGGGCCCGCCACAGGCCGCAATCAGAGGCGCCGCCGCAACAATGCTGCCTAGGGACAGGGCTGTGCCAAGCCTGAAATGTCGCCGTGCCATAGCTGTTCCCTCTTGTTGGGTGCCGCTATTGTAACCGTCACTGTCGGCTGCCGTCATTCTCGGCGTCCGTCGTGCCCATGGCCTCTTCGTTTTGGGGTGAAATTCTCTCTCCAGGGGAGGGTTAGTGCGAGGAGGTCTCTTGGGTCAGCAGCAGTTCGGTCTCGCTGCTGACGGACACAGTAAGTGTTTCTTGGGCGTCCAGGGGGAGGGTGGACAGCCGGGAGAGGAACTCCGTGTCCACCTGATCCCAGAACCCGCTCCATGATTCGGCGCTGCGGCGGATATATTGCGCGACGGCCGACTTGTGGCTGTGGCTAACGAGCAGTTGGCTGGCGATGGAGTCCCTCAGGATGGCGATCTGACTGGGCCACAGGTCGCCGCAGACCTGCAGGTATAGCAGCCGGGCCAGTTCGAATACACCGGCCCTGCCTTTCGACAGGCTCAGGAGGGACGCCCGTTGATCGAGCCGCTCGGTCAACAGACGGGCCAGTTCGTTGGGCAAAAGGGCTAGGTCGAGACCGTACAGGAGGGATGGGTCTACGCCGTAGTCCAAATGAGCTTCCTCCGCCATCGCCTCGAAGCGCCGGACGTAGTCGCCGTCGGTCTCCGGACCCAAATAGGCGGCGGCGAGACGAGACGCCACCCGTTCCGTGATTTCCCGGCACATCGCCGCGACGCCCCCGAGGCCTGAAGCCCGATCCATCAACTGCCGACGCCGCTGGTAGTACAGATGCGTCTGGCGGTCCATTTCGGCGGCGTAGTCCTGGATGAGAGCCCGTTGGACCTCTCCCTCCCGGTCCGCGGCGTCTTGGAGCCTCTTGATGCGGCGGGTGACCTCCGGGCCGGAGTAGTACGCGCGGCCGGCGGCGTCCGCCAGACGGCAGGCAGTCAGCCTCAGGATGACGCCGGCGTCGAGATTAACCAGCCGGTCCTCCAGCGACAGGAAGGTCTGGGTGAGGCCAAACTGTCCTTGGCGTCCGCTCCTGCCGTTGAGCTGGAGGGTAATCCGGGCGGAATCGTGAATCTCCGTGCCGATTACGCACAGCCCCAAGGCGAAGTCCAGCCTGCCGCGACCACTTCGCCCACCGCTCTCGCCTCGCAGCGAGACACGCAGAACGCCGCCACTGGCCTCCGGCTCGGTGTCGAAGCCACCGGCGCGTTCCAGTTCGTCCGCCAGCACTGCGGCCTGTTCCGGCGACGGACAGCTTACTTCAACTGCCGCGATGTCTCCCGCTTCATCATTCAGCACACGGTGAATCTCGTCGGCGCACTGCTTCGCAATCCGAGTGTTCAGCCCGGATTCCAAGAGTATGTCGGTACCCCGTCCAGCCATGTGAGTGGCGACGGTCACCGAGCCGAATACCCCGGCGTCACGAACGATGATGGCCTCAGAATAGGTGGTGACCGCGTTTAGAACCCGGTGGGGCACTCCCATTGCTTCCAGCAGTCGGCCCAACTCCTCCGACTGCTCCACCGTGCGCGTTCCCGCCAGCACCGGCTGGCCCATGTGATGCCGGGAGGCAATTTCGCAGGCCACTGCTGCCAGTTTGTCCTGTCGGTCCAGGTACACCCTGGGAGACCGCTCTGAGCGCAACGAGGGATTGACCGGGGGAAGCACCGCCACCCCCAGCCCGTACTTGCGCCGGAACTCACCGGCGGCCGACGCGGCAGTGCCGGTGATGCCCGCAATCCGCTGGTAGCGGCTCACGAACCCGGAGACGGAGACCTGTGCCAGTGTCTCGCGCTCTGGACGAACGGACACTCCCTCCCGCGCCTCTACCGCCTCCTGCAGCCCGTGCTGGTAGATGCTGTCGGGCTTGGGTCTCCCGGTGTGCGGGTCAACGAGCACGATACCGTCGTCGTCCACCAGGTAGTCAACATCGCGCTTGAGCAGAAGGTGGGCGGTTAGCGACTGGCTAACCTGGTTCTCCAAGGCGTACCATCGGGCCAGGCGCCGTGTGGCGGTATCGGCCCGCCTCCTGCGCTTGTGCAGCGTCAGCCTGTTGTTCCCGGGGTCGCGGGAATCGGGCGCTCCTCCGTCGCGGAACGCGCCCAGCCGCCCGTCAAGGAACCCCCGGCCCTTCTCGGTGAGGGTCACGAAGCGACTGCCGGGGTGAACGGCGTAGTAGAGGCCCGCGCTCAGCTCGGCGTAGTCATCCTCGGCCAAGGCCCACGCCTGCCGCCGCAATGGCGGCCGGGCGGCGAACCGTTGCAGCAGTGTCGGGTTTTCCGAGTCGGCCAGCAAAAGTGTCGCCAGATTGAGCAGCCGGGCGCTTTGGGTGGACTCTGGAGAATCCACGCGCTCGGCGATTTCTTGGACAAGGTCGCGCTGCAACTCGATCATCCTCGAGACCACGCCGTTGACCCGCACCGCCATGCGAGCGCCGCCCGCCGGGTTGCCGGAAATGATCAGCGGCATAAACGCCTCGTCGATCAGGGCGTGGTCGGCCTCGTCCACGATGGCCGCTTCGAGGGGTTGCTGCACGGTTTCGACGATCGTAGCTTTCAGGTTATCCCGGAGGAAGTCGAAGCCCAGCTCGCGCATCGAGCCGTAGACGATGCCGCGCTGGTATATGTGGCGGCGCTCGCCCTCCTCCATGTGGGCCAGGACTGCACCGGCGCTGAGTCCGAGGGAGCGATAGACCGGCTCCAGCAGCGCGGCGTCCCGTTCCGCTAAGTAATCATTGGCCGTGATTACGTGGACGCGGCGGTCCAGCAGGGCGTGGAGTACTGCGGCGAAGGCAATGGCAACGGTCTTGCCCTCTCCAGCGTCCATCTGGACCACCCTGCCTTGAAACAGGTGAATCCCGGCCAGCAATTGCTCGCCGGTGGGCCGGAACCGCAGGCGGCCGTCTGAGTCCTGCCGACGGGCGACCAGGTAGAGGTCGGCGTGTAGAAGAATGTCTCCTGGTCTGCGGTACGTTCGCTGACGCGCCACGTCCTCTGCGGTTTCGGCGATGAGTTGGGAATCCACGCCGGAAGCTTCAGCCGGGAAGGAATCGGCCGGGAAGGAATCGGCCGGGAAGGAATCGGCCGGGAAGGAATCGGCCGGGAAGGAATCGGCCGGGAAGGAATCGGCCGGGAAGGAATCGGCCGGGAAGGAATCGGCGAAGCCGCCACACGCCCAGACGCCGGTCAATGGCCTCGGCGACGATAGCGAAGCATTCGGGCAGCAAGTCCTCCGCCGCCTCAGACGCGCGGGATCGCAGGTGCTGCGCGGCGAGCCGCAGTTCGCTATCGGAGTGCGCCGCGAAGTCGTGGCGGCGTATGCGGGCCAGCAGGGCGGAGGCAGAGGGTTGGCGGCGCTTCACAGGGGACGTCCTCACCCTAACCCTCTCCTTGAGGTGGAGGGAATTGTGCTTTTCCCTCTTCCACGATGAGAGGAGACTTTGCCGGTGGGTATGGCTGGTTTCGCAGCCTGATTACTACGAGTCCCGCCTCGTGACCGGGGCCGTCGCACTGGTCGAGGCGGTGCAGCAGGTGGTCGCGGGTCAGCAGAATGCGGCGGCTCACCTCCGGCTCCGCTTGCTCGAAGGCGAGGCCTTGGGGTGAGTCCAGTGTCCAGTCCTCGGTTATCGAGCACTGGAGCTGCCCCCGGCGGCAGATGGCCAGGAATTCCTCGCGGTCGCGGCGGAACTCCCGTTCGCTGCGGTAGGAAATGGGCGCAACATAGAAGTCGGCAGACAGGTACAGGCCCAGCTCGTTGTCGAAGACCTGCATCAGGTCGGAGAACGGAATCCAGCCCTCCAAGGCGAAGAACAAGTTCCCCGGTATATCCTGCGGCGTCCGGTGATAGTAGAAATCCTCCTCAGACTCCACCATCCTGACGGGTACCGGCTGCTTGTCCTCGTCGCGCAACAGGCGGTCGGCGTCGGGGCCCTGCAGGAACAGGAAGGGCACATTGCCGTTGGTGGCATCCACCAGCACCGGTATGCCGTCCACCCGGTAGAGCAGCGCGGTGTGCTGCCAGTAACGCATATAGCGTTTGGCGAATCGGGGGTCGAAGGTTGTCAGTATCTCGCGGAGCTTGTTCACCGGCAACTTGCCGCAGGCATCCTGCCCGGCGAGGAGATATTCCGACTCCAAGCCGTAATGGTCGGTCAGGAACTTCAGGGCCTGCACCTTTTCCGAGCAGATGGCCCCTCCGCCGTCCTGGATGTTGTCGATGGTCTCGTCGCCTGACTTGTACACCAGCCTGTGTCCGGTGAAACGGGAATAATTTTCGAACTGGCTTTGCCAGATGCGGCGGGCTAGAGATTTCAGGAATTTGAGCTTCTGCTCCGCGGAGCGCAGCCCCAGTATGCCGTCGGCTTCCGGCTCTCCGTGGTCTGCGATAAGGGTGTCGCGTACGAAGGCGGCGTAGCGATCGGGTGCGCGGTGCCACCTGCGGGCGTGGAAGCCGGTCCAGTTGCGATCGTAGTCGCAGGCGATGCGGTCGATACCGATGTCCAGTAGGCAGATTTCCTGCCCCGCCGCCTGCGCCCGCTGGACGGCGGAGGCGGCGTCCAGCCCGATGGGGCGCCCGCTATCGGTGAAGGCCACTCCTGCGAACATATCCATCAGCCGCCCGTCGTCGTCGCTGGCGTACACCAGGTCCTGCAGCGCGTAGAGGGAGTCGGCGGAGCTTTGGGTTATTCGAGATTCCCGCAGCAACTTCTCAATCGGCGCTCGCTTCAGGTACTGGTCCAGCAGCACCCCCACAGGCAGGCCTGCGTCTTCCGGCTCAATGCGGAGGGAGCAATCGCGGGTGGAGACCGCGTCGGAGATTTGCAGTATGTGGGGCACGGGGTAGGCACTCATCCCAACTCTGCCCTGCGGGCGACTTTTTTACTCGACGCCAAGGTGTGTTGCAATTCTAACCTCAGCCGCATTCACAGGCCCCAGCGTGCAGCGTATTCGGTGTAGGATGGGCGGCTCTGGAGGGCCAGCTCACCTCTGGCGGTCAGGGCATATACCGAAGGCAAGGCGACGCCGTTGAACGTGTTTGCCTTGGTCAGCGTGTAGGAGCCGGAGTTACTGAACACCACCTTGTCGCCGACGCTCAGGCGGCTAGGGAAACGGTAGCTCCCGAACAGGTCGCCGGCGAGACAGGTGCAGCCCGCCAGCAGGTACTCGTGGGGAGCGTCATCGTCGTGCCCCGCCACGTCGGGCTGGAAACCGTACTCGAACACCTCCGGCATATGGTTGACCGAGGTGTCCAGCACGGCCACCGTCGCCCCGCCACTCTGGAACATGTCCAGCACCGTGGCGACGAAGTACCCAGCGGCGCGGATAAGCCCGGAGCCTGGCTCCAGGAACACCTGCATCCCGTATTCGGAGCGGAGCGAGTCGACGGAGCGGTACAGGTCGTCGAGGTTGTGACAGGGCTCGCCGTCCTCCTCGAACAGGTAGCCTCCACCCAGGTTGACCCACTCTACCTGCTGCAGAAGGCCGGGAATGCAGGCCCGCAACTGCTCAACGGTTGTCAGCAGCTCTGAGAAGTCCGGCGAGTCGCAGTTGGAATGGAACAACAGGCCGCGCACTCCGTCCACTCGGGCCGGATCCTCGTGCAACACGGCCGCCAAATCGCTGAGTGGCACGCCCAGCTTTGAGTGCGGACGGCAGGGGTCGTACCGGCAGTCGTCGGCGAATGAGAGCTGTGGATTGACCCGCAACCCACAGTTGGCCCGTCCTTTCAGCCGCCAGGAGTGCATCTTCCACTGGTTCAGCGAGTTGAAGGACACATAGTCGCACAGCAAGCCGATCTCGTCGGCCTCATCGCCCCGCAATCCCGGCGTGGTGATGTGCACCGATCCCGCATCGCCGACCAGACTGCGGGCCAGCCGCGCCTCGAACAGGGAGCTTACAGCGAATCCGTCCAGCCGCGGGGCCATCACCCGCAGCGCGGGAGCGAATGAGAAGGACTTGATGGCAAAGAGCAGCCCGCATCGCCCGTCGCTTCGAAGGGGGTCAGCATAATCCAAGAGGCGCTGGATGACCCGCTCGTCGTACACGAACGCCGGGGTGCATATAGCGTCGAACCCGTCGGGGAGGCCATCGGGGCTGTCCAAACTCGCGGCTTCCATAGGGCGATTCTAGCACACATATTCGTCATTCCTACGAAAGAGGGAATGACGGAGTCGCCTCATGGAGTCGCCTCATGAGGAGGGCGGATGAAGAGGGGGTTGCGCGACCGTCCTGGCCACTGGTACCGGCGCAAGGGGGCGGCGGACGGATGCTGGGTTGATGCCCGCCTTGAGGGCGGCCATCACGCCGGCGGCCTCCCAGTAGTTGGCGACGCGGTGGTACTGGCCCCGCCGCCAAGGGAGGACGGACAGGTCGTTACGCATCAGGTTGGCGTTCTCCTCCACCTCGATGACCGGGATGCCCTGCTCCAGCGCGGCCAGCGTCGGCAGGCCCAAGCACCCCTGCGGCAGCACGAGGCAGGAAACGTCGCGGGCGGTCAGCACGTTGGGCTCCCGCATGGCCTCGCGGTCCGTGATGATGCGCGGGCTTTTTTGAAGGCCCTTCAACACTGATTGCAGGAAGGTGATGGAAACCGCTTCGGCGGCCATCCGGGGGTCCACCACGCCGACATCGAGGTCCAGCACCTCCTGCGACTCGAGCATGGGAGAGTGGGCCGACGGCACATTGTACCGAGTGGAGATGGCGTGGGTCAGCATCGCCTCGACACCGCCCCACGGGTTGACCATATCACCCGCGCTGCCGAAGTAATCGGTGTGGTATTGGAAGGGAACGGAAATCACCGTCGAAAGGGCGACGGCATCGTACTCGCCGCGTCGCGAGTCCAGCACCTCGAAGAGCCGGTCAATGTCCTCAACGCGACCGGCGGCGCGGGTGGAGCCGGTGTACTCGGAGCTCATCACCAGGGGCGGCTCCAAGGCAACGACCCCGGGGCAGAGCAGGCCGTAGGAGGCGTGGGCCGCGTTCACGGCGTTGACCGCCAGTTCAGTGAAGAGGACGTTGGAATGAGCGTCGACCACCGCCAGCACAGGGTTGGCCCGCACCGGCTGCAACCCCGCTGTGCCCATCAGCAGGCGGCAAACCACGCTGCCCTCCACGTACAGGGCATTGGCCGGCATTTCGTTGATATCCGAGGCGTTGACCACGTTGGGGTGCGTGACCAGCGTGTCGCACACCGACGCCAGCAACCGGGCCACCGGGGTGGCGTCGCCGGCGTGGCCTCCGATGGCCGCGCCGATGCCGGTGGGCACCAGCAGCACGGCGTTGAACTGCGAGGTGTTTTCCGAGAGCCGGGGGCGGAACTCGGTGATGCAGCCCCGTGAGAGTCCATTGCAGGCGACTGATGCGGTACCGCCGTCGTCAACCAGCGTGGTGACCAGCGTGGTGACTTCGCAGCGATAGCCGCGCCCGTCGGTCTCCGACACCACCAAGCGCAGAGGAGACCAACCCGCGGGCAGCTGCTCTTCCATCTGCCGAGTCAGCCACGCCAGCAGGCCCACCCCCGCCGGGGCTCGGGGTATGTCCAGTTCCGTTTCCGTCAGGTACACCGGGTTACGCCCCCTGCTGACAAAATATGGGCCGTTGGGCCAATGTATATTACATACCATTTCCGCAGTCTTGTAGGGGCGCACAGCCGTGCGCCCTAGTCTATGGCAATGGCACATATCCGGAATAGTTGGGAATAGGCGCACGAATGTGGGCCCCTACAACGGACGGAGGACAGTATGATTTCTTTGTTGGAGAAATCATCGGCAGGGCAATGTAGAATAAAAGAGCAGATTACGACGAAGACGGAAGGTTGAAATGCACGAACACCGTTTGCTGGCCTGTTTTGCTCACCCGGACGATGAGGCGTTCCCGGTCGGCGGGGCGCTGGCGGCCCACTCGCGCCGGGGGGTGGGGGTGCGCCTGATCACCACCACCCTGGGCGAGGAGGGCGAGATCCGGCAGGATGGGTCGGCAACGCGGGAGACGCTGGGCCGGATCCGCGAGGTCGAACTGTCCTGCGCCGTGCGGGCCCTGCGACTCTCCAGCAACGACGTGTGGGGCTACCGGGACTCAGGGATGCAGGGATGGGAGGCCAACGATCATCCCAAGGCGTTCATCAGGGCCAGCGCCTCCGAGGTGGTGGAGCGGCTGGTGCTGGAGATGCGGCAGTTCCGTCCGCAGGTGGTGCTGTCTTTCGGCCCGGACGGGCTTTACGGCCACCCCGACCACATTGCCATCTCCAACCACACCACGGAGGCCTTCCATCTGGCCCCGGACCCTGGGGCCTTTCCAGAGCAGCTGGCGAGTGGACTGGAGCCGTTCCAGCCACTGCGGCTGTTCTACAGCGTGCGCCCGCGCGGGTTCCGCCGCCAGTGGGCCGAGGCCCTGCGCGGAGAGGGCATAAATTGGCCCATGCCAAGCCCAGAGCAGGAGCTACAGGGCGTCCCGGATGAGGAACTGCACCTGGAGCTGGACGTCTCCGGCGACGGCGATATGGAGGCCAAAATCGCCTGCATCCTCTGCCACCGCACCCAAGTGGCCCCCGACTGGCCCTACCACCGCGTCCCCCGCCACGTCACCGCCCGCATCCTGGGCCGGGAGTTCTACGTCCGCGCCCACCCGCCCGTCGCCGGGGGTGAGACAGTCAGCGCCGACTTCTTCGACGGAATATCAGCAGGTTGAGGGGATGAGAAAAGGCTGAAGGTGGGTGAAAACGGAGGTCAGAACATGGAACGCCAGCAAGTTCAGGGCCACTTGAAGTCGCTCCTTTGGGTTACCTGCGCCGCCGCAGTCGTTGGATTGGCAGCTTCGGTGACCTTGGATTATGCTGGATTAGGGTCCGCAAAGTGGGCCTTTTTCATTGGGGTCATCCCCGGAATGGGAGGAATCGTAGCGGCTCTACGGTTGAGAAAAAACAATCGCCACCGCGATGTTCGACCCGATTCCTTCCTTGCAAAGGTGCCCCCTTTAACCCGAATCCACCGAAGGGATGTGGCCTTTGCGTTGACACGAGGGATGATGGGTAAGGGAAAGCGAACTGGCCTGTCCTGGTTCCATTAGATAGGGTTGGGGGTAGTACGGAGTGGCCACGCCAGTGGGAAGATGCAGCCCGCAGTGGCGGCGGCAGGCGAAATCGGCAAGTCGGTATGCAAGAAGTGGCACTGGCGGACTGGGCTGGCGCGAGTCTGCAGGGCAGCCATTGGGTTGCCCGGTGGGCGGGCCGGCCACCGACGGCGCCGTCAGGCTGGAAGGGGAATGGCTCGCAATCGAGTCAGGGCGCGAGTGAACTGGGCTTCCCAGAGCCAGCGCTGGGGAAGATGCAGGGTGAGGCGGCGTGCCGAGCGGGTGAGCCGTCCGGCGATGGAGAAGAATCGCCGCCGGAGGGTCTTGGTGGTCACGATCTGCTGACCGAGGCCGATGCGCGCCGCCCAACGGGCCAGGTTGTGTGCCAGCACCTGGACCGCCAGCCAGGCGGCGTTGGCGGCGAAACGGCCTGACGGGAGATGGTTCAGTCCGACGCCGTACTTGAGGTCTCGGATGGCATTCTCGATCTCGGCGTGGTGGCGATGGTCGGCCTCCAGTTCGATGGTCTCCCCGTCCCGGTCGGTGATGAAGCCGTGATAGCTGTAGGTGGCGAAGAGGGCCAACTGGGAACCGGGTGTCGGCCTCACCCGCCGGACGATGAGCCGCACCGGCGCGGCGTCGGGCTCGGTCTGGAAGGGGGTGTAGGTCGTCTCGGCCACGTCGGCGGCGCCGTCCATCCAGTAGGGAATTGGTGTCCATTCCCGCTCCGGTATGGCCTCGATGAGATGGCGCAGGGTGGCGTGCTGGCGGATGGTGATGGAGAAGCGGACATCCAGCTTGCGGCAGACGGCGACGACGGCGTGGGTGTAGAAGCCGCTGTCGGCCCGCATCGTGAGTGGTCCTTTGGCCCCGGCGTGGCGCACCCGTCCCACCGTCTCACGCAGGAAGTGGGCGGCGCCACGAGCGGTGTTGGCGCGGCCCTCACGGAGCCGGGCCATCAGCACGTCTCCGGTGCCCGCGGCAATGGCCAGCAGCGGGTGATAGCCCCGCTGGCCGGTGTAGCCCCGGGTTAGAGATGGTGGCGCGCCCCCTCCTTGGCCCGAATCCACCGAAGGAGTGGGAATTGAAGGTGTGATTAGAGAGTTAAAGGGGTGCTCCTCTGAATCTGGGATAATGGTTTCTGATCGGAAAACCAACCCCGGAAAAGGAGCACCCTTTAGATGCTACCACTTGAGTCCCCCGACCGCATCCGCGTCGCCTTCGACGACCACCGCCTGGTAGCCAATGCCGGGCTGCTGTTGCCCGCCACCCTCGCTCTGCGCCTGGGTCTGAATGAACTGGCGGACAGCCACGTTGACCTGGGAGATGCCCCTGGCCGGGCCAACACCGGCGACAAGCTGATGACCCTGGTAGCGTCGGCCCTGGCTGGGGGCGACTGCATCGACGACGACGATGCGCTGCGTTCCGGCAGCACCGGGCGTGTGCTGGGCTGTGTGGTCAAGGCGCCGTCCACTCTGGGGACCTTCCTGCGCGGCTTCCGGTGGGGCCATGTCCGCCAGTTGGACCGGGTCAGCCGGGAACTGTTGGCCCGGGCCTGGGCGGCAGGGGCCGGACCCGGCGACGGGCCGCTGACCATCGACCTGGACTCCACCATCTGCGAGACCTACGGACTGGACAAGGAGGGCGCCCGCCGCCATGTCTAACCCGGGGCTACACCGGCCAGCGGGGCTATCACCCGTTGCTGGCCGTTGCCGCCGGAACCGGTGAGGTTCTGATGTCCCGGCTGCGGGAGGGCCGGGCCAACACCGCCCGGGGCGCCGCCCACTTCCTGCGCGAGACGCTGGGCCGGGTGCGCTACGCCGGAGCCACCGGTCAACTCACCGTGCGGGCCGACAGCGGCTTCTACACCCACGCCATCGTCGCCATCTGCCGCAGGATGAAGGTCCGCTTCTCCATCACCGTTCGGCAGCACGCCCAGTTGCGCAGGCTCATCGAGGCCATATCAGAGGAGGACTGGAGACCCCTACCCTACTGGATGGAGGGTGCCGCCGACGTTGCGGAAACCAGCTACACTCCTTTCCGGAGCGAGCCCGACGCCGCGCCGGTGCGGCTCATCGTCCGCCGGGTGAAGCCCACGCCCGGCTCCCAACTGGCCCTTTTCGCCAAATACAGCTACCACGCCTTCATCACCAACCGGGACGGCGACACCCTGGATCTCGAGGCTGACCATCGCCGCCACGCCGAGATCGAGAACGCCATCCGGGACCTGAAGTATGGCATGGGGCTGAACCATCTCCCATCGGGCCGCTTCCCCGCCAACGGTGCCTGGCTGGCCGTACAGGTGCTGGCCCACAACCTTGCCCGCTGGACCGCCCGCATCGGTCTGGGCGAGCAGGTGGTCACCACCAAGACCCTGCGGCGGCGCTTCCTCTCCCTGGCGGGACGGCTCACCCGAAAGGCCCGCCGCCTGATGTTGCATCTACCCCGGCGCTGGCCTTGGCAAGACCAGTTCAGCAGCGCCCTGGCCCGGTTGCGCGCCTTGCCGCTCCCCTCCTGACCCCGTAGCTGGCGTCCCACCCTTCAACCAGACCCCTCATCTACCTGCGGGACCCGCGCCAGGTCGGGGCCTCGTGGTCTCCTGCTCCCATCTGCCCCGCTGATTTTACCCTCCTACACCAACTCGGCCGGTCAACATCCCTTCAGCGCGGCCACTACACCCCGCATAGTCCACTCACATCCGCACAACGACCGTGTAAGCCCTTTCACTCGCTCCTCATCCCTCGTCTGACCAGTGCCGTTATATCCCTTCGGTGGATTCGGGCTTGGCCAGTCCGTAGCAAAATTATGCCCGTGCCCGGCCTGTGCAGAGGCGACTAACCGGTGAGTCGGCCCAAGGATGTATGCTCGTGGCGAGGCGTGTCGTCCGGACGAAGACCGAGCAGACACTGGTGCTTATTGCCCGATCCGTAGCATGGTCCGGGAGCCTTACGACTGCATCATTGGTGACGCCCCGGTCCGGGCGATCCCGTTGGGGAGAGTGGCTATGGTCCGTGGCTCCCTCCGGCGACACGCCTACACGGCAATGGCAGAGTCGATGACGAATAGACGCAAGAGCAACGCAGAACCGGAAGGGCTGTCCCAGCTTAACCTGAACGCGGCGGGCATTGACGTGGGGGCCACCAGCCACTTCGTGGCAGTTCCCGCCGACCGGTCGTAGGAGCCGGTGCGAGAGTTTGCCGCCTTCACGGCGGACCTGTACCGCTTGGCCGACTGGCTGGCAGAGTGCCGCATGGACACCGTGGTCATGGAGTCCACCGGCGTGTACTGGATACCGCTGTTCGGGGTGCTGGAGGAGCGGGGCATCCAGGTGATGCTGGTAGGTGATGCTGGTAGACCCCAGAGGCATCAAGAACGTGCCGGGTCGCAAGACCGACGTGCTGGATTGCCAGTGGCTGCAGCAGTTGCACACCTACGGCCTGCTGTCGGGAGCCTTCCGTCCCGACGGGGACATCAGCCGCCTGCGCAGCTACCTGCGGCAGCGGGCCATGCTGGTGGAATACGCGTCCCAGCATATCCAGCACATGCAGAAGGCGCTGACCCAGATGAACGTGAAGCTGCAGCATGTGATCAGCGACATCACCGGCAGAACCGGCACGGAAATCACCCTGGCCATCGTGGGTGGCCAACGGGATCCGGTGAAACTGGCGCAACTGCGCGACCCCAGGATCAAGGCCGACGAGGCGACCATCGCAAAGTCGTTGCGGGGCCATTGGCGGGCGGAGCACATCTTCGAGTTGACACAAGCCCTTGAGCTGTACCGGGCGTACCAAGGCAAGATTGCCGAGTGCGACCGGGAGATTGAAGCCCAGCTGGAGCGGTTTGAGGACCGCAGTACCGGCGAACCTCCAGCGGCGAGGTCCGGCCGGAAGCGCATTAAAGGAAACGCGCCCCGCTTCGATGTTTGGACTCACCTGTATCGGATGGCGGGAGTGGACCTGACCCGGATCGACGGCGTGGAGGCGTACACGGCCCTGAAGGTCATCAGCGAGATTGGCACCGACATGACGAAATGGCCCAGCGCCAAGCACTTCGCGTCCTGGCTGGGGCTGAGCCCCAACAACCGCATCACCGGCGCATCACCGGTGGGAGGGTGATCAGCTCCAAGACCAAGCCCAGCGCCAACCGTGCCGCGGCGGCATTGCGTCTGGCGGCCAACGCGCTGCACCGCTCCGACAGCGCCCTGGGCGCCTTCCTGCGCCGGAAGAAAGCGCATCTGGGAGCGCCCAAGGCCATCACGGCCACGGCCCACAAGCTGGCTCGCATCATCTACTTCATGCTGCGCTACGGCCAGGACTACGTAGACGCTGGTGCCGAATACTACGAGAATCAGTATCGTCAAAGGGCGTTGCGCAACGCCCGGAGTCGGGCGACACAACTGGGCTACCACTTGGTGCCAATAGCCGATCCCCACACTTCAGGCGTGTCTCACGGATCAGAGGTCGTGACGGCGTGACACTTTAGGTTAGTCCATAGGACTTGCAGATGGTGGAGTCCAAGTCGATGGTCTGGGGCGCGTCGCCGGGTCCGGCCCCAGCGGCCCAGGCCCGAGCCAGCAGCTCCCGGCTCACCCGGTCCAGCTGGCGCACATGGCCCCACCGGAAGCTGCGCAGGAACGTCCCAAGTGTGGATGGGGCTTGACCACGCCGCCGAGGGCGCTGGCCGTCCCGCCGGTGTCCAACACATCGGCGTCGTCGATGCAGTCGCCGCCAGCCAGGGCGGAGCCCACCAGGGTCATCATCTTGTCCCGGTGTTGGCCCGGCCTGGTGCATCGCCCAGGTCCAGGTGCTTCTGAACCAGTTGGGACAGGCCGAGGTGCCGGGCCAGGGTGGCCGGAAGGATCAGCCTGGCATTGGCCACCAGGCGGTGTTCGTCGAAGGCGATACGGATGCGGTCGGGGTGATTGCGTGGCAGCATCTGTTGGGTGCTCCTGGTTCTGGCTTGGTTTTGTGTCGAAAAACCATTATCCCAGATTCACAGGAGCACCTCCTCACCCCTTCAACCCGCCGCGATACTCATCTTTTCGGTGGATTGGGGTTTAACGGTATGGATATCCGGTACCATTGCAGCTATAGCGTCAGTAGCGACGTTGTTCCTTCTGTTAATTGTTGTCTCCGTCGGAAATTGAGGCATCACGTGTACTCGCCAGCGACAAACAGGGGTGAGGGATTTACACGGCCAGATGCGCGCTTCCTTCCAGAAATTTCTCCCTCACCCCAACCCTCTCCCCCGGGGAGAGAGGATTTTTGACAGATGGTTTTAGCCGGCCAGTACGACCTTTTCCTCGCCGGTGGCGGGGCGCTGGATGATCTCGACGCTGACCTCGTCGGGGGCGACGATGAAGGCCACGGCGGAACCGGAGGGCATGACCCACGGGTCGCAGTTGAAATGAACGTTGTTGGACTTCAGCATGGCCGACAGTTCCATGATGTTGTCGGTCTGGAATCCGAGGTGGTCGAGGCCATAGCGCGGCTCGGTGGAGCCGGCGACGGGGTCTTCGCCCTGGGCGCGCCCGGAGATGGTCATCAGGTAGGTGCCGTTCAGCGACAGCTCGATGGACTTGGTGTTGGACAGCGGCCGCTCCCCCACGATCTCGGCCCCGAAGTTGTCAACATAGAACTTGGCTGCGTCATCCGGGTCGGCGCTGCGGAAGTGCAGGTGATTGTAAGAGACGTTCATAGGGTTCCCTCCTGTATCTGTTCAAGTGCCGCAATATTTTAACCCAAAAGGGCGGGCGCAGGGAATTGAGTGCCCACCATTCCTCCGCAGGGGCGCACAGCCCTGCGCCCTGTGACCAGGCTGTGCGGGAGAACGTGGCTGAGGCCAGCCAGTGAAGGGCACACGGCTGTGCGCCCCTACGTTCCCGACGAATCCTAGTTCAGGAAGTCCGCCGTCCACTGGTCGTAGCTGGAGCGGCGGGTGAAGTGGGCCATCTGATCGTCGGTGGCGAGATTGGGACGCAGGTCGGCGGGCGGCACACCGTCGCGCAGGGCCTTGAGGGTGTCGTAGACGGCCTTTACCGCCGCCGAGAAGGGCAGGTGCCCCTGCAGGGCCACCCGGACGCCGTTGGCGCCCAGCCACTCCTTGTCCTGTAGCTCGCCGGTGGTGCCGCCCAGCAGCAGCGGCACCGACACCTCGGCGGCCACCGCCGCAACCTCGTCGCGGGTGGAGGCACCCGCCAGGAACATGGCGTCCACGCCGGCCTGCTGGTAGGCCTTGGCCCGCTTGATGGTGTCCTCGACGCCGGTGACGCCCAGGGCGCTGGTGCGTCCGGCAACGGTCAGGGCCGGGTCGGTGCGACCGGCCAGCGCCGCCTTCATCTTGCCCACGCCTTCCTCGATGGGCAGCAGCTGCACTCCGCCCCCGCCGAAGCTGCGGGGCAGCACCGTGTCCTCGATGGTCAGGGCCGAAACGCCTGCGGTCTCGAGCTCCTGTACCGTGCGCATCACATTCAGGGCGTTGCCGTAGCCATGATCGGCGTCGACCATCAGCGACAGGTCACCGGCGCGGCAGATGCGGTGTATCTGCTGGGCGAACTCGGTCAGTGTCAGCACGATGATGTCCGGCGCCCCCAGCACGGTGAACGAGGCGATGGATCCGGCGAACATCCCAACCTCGAAGCCCAGGTCCTCGGCAATCCGCGCCGAAATGGGGTCGAACACCGACCCGGGGTGCACACACACGTCCCCCTCCAGGATCCCGCGGTATCTCGCACGGCGCGTCGTGAAATCCATAGCTACACCCCTATCGCCAATTTTCAGTCGTATAATTCGGCCAAAGCCCGGCCAATTCTAGCACGGAGACAGCACGATGGCAGAGCGGACGGTCTTGGGGGTGGATTTTAGTGGGGCGGCCAGCGACAACACCAAAGGAAAGACTTGGATAACCGAGGGGCAGTACAGTAATGGTTCTCTGACTATCAGCGAGCCCCGACCCATCAGCCGCAGGGAACTGACGGAACGACTGAAGAAACAGGACTACGCAGTAGCCGGTATGGATTTCCCTTTTTCGCTTCCTGTGGCCTTCGCCAATTACTGGCAGCCCGATGCCGACGAAATGCCTGACCTGTGGCATGCAGCGTACCAGCTCGATAACCGGAAGTGCTTTAGGTCGAAAGTAGACAATTTCGCGCCTGCTGTCGCCGATGAAGTTTTGCGTATCGGAGATATGCACGTACCAGGGTGCTACTCTTGCTTACATCGCACGAACCCCAATATGGTGCCAATGACTTTTGAGGGGATGAAGCTATTACACACTCTTTGGGAGGTTGGCAATTTTCACGTTCCTCCACTCCCGAGTTCAAAGGAACAGTCGCCGGTTCTGTTGGAAGTGATGCCAGGAGCGGTCCTCGCAGCATTTGGCTTACCCGATAAGGGCTATAAGAATGGGACCAAGTCCCACCAACTGCGGCAGGAAATTCTAGACACCATTTCCATAGCATCGGGCATTGGCCTGCCCAATTTGAATGACTGTCCTGAGAATGGCTATCGCGAGCGTTGCCTGAAATATGACGACTGCCTCGATTCGGTGGTGGCCGCAGTAGCGGCTGCCCTCTGGTACAAAGACAATACAACTTTCCGCAAACCTTCAAACGAAACGGTAACCGCCATCTCTCGTCCAACATCTACCCGTTGGGCCTCCAAAGAAGCCTTGGGTATGCGAGAGATAGACGCCGCCCGGAAGGAAGGTTGGATCTACGTCCCCAAGCCCATCCGGAAATAACCTTGGCGTCCTCTGCGCTCTCGGCGTTCAATGACACCCGGCGGTTGCCACGCGCGGCGCCGACGTTTAAGCTACCCTGCAAAGCAGCCTGCCGTTGGGAGCAAGAAACGCCGCATGTTGGTCACCGACCGCGTATCCGCCATCTTCGCCGACGCTCGCGCCGTTCACGGCGATGCGCTTCGGCTGCTTCAGGCGGGCGACATCCGGGACGCGGCGGAGAAGGCGTGGTGCGCGACCAAGAGGGCCACCGATGCGCTGATCCTGGCGCGGACGGGCGTGGAGCCGGAACAGTCCCCCGATACGTCGAGGAGACTGGGGAGACTGGCCAGGGAGGACGGTGCCGTCAGCCCGTTGATCGGCCGATATTACTCCAGACAGGGCCACCTGCACGGAACCTGTTTCTACCTGGGTGAGTGTGAACCGGTCGACGAAATCGAGCGGCGCATCCGGCAGACCGCCGACTACATCAGCGACGCCGAACGGCTGGCGAGGCAATCGCCCTCATTCTGACCCGCTTCCTGACAGGGGCGGGAGTATGCTGCCGAGGAGCACACAACATGGGCATCTACCGCCTGTATTCCGGCGACGATGGGCACTCGCACCTCGAGGAGTTGCAGATTGCCGAGCATCCCGGCCTGTCAGAGGCCGTCGCCGTCTCGACCATCACCTTCCGGGAGTGGGAGGCGGGCCACTTCATCGACTGGCATCCCGCGCCACGGCGGCAATACATCATCTCGGTGTCGGGCAACATCGAGATCGGGCTGGGTGACGGCACGACCCACACCTTCAACCCCGGCGACGCCCGGCTGGTGGAGGACACCACTGGTCACGGGCACACCACCCGGGTCACGGGAGGCGCGAGCAGCATCAGCGTGGTCATCCCGCTGGCATAGGAACTCCTCCCCCCTGACCCTTCCCCTCGGGGGGAGGGGAATTTGCGGTGGGCAGAAATTTGATAGAGGAGCAGATTATGGGTATTTACCGGATGTACACCGGCGACGACGGCCAGACCCACATCGAGGAGCAGAGCCTGGCCGACCACCCCGAACTGGCCAACCCCAGGGCCGTTACGAACATCACATTCACCGAGCGGGACTCGGGCCACTTCATTGACTGGCACCCGGCGCCGCGCCGCCAGTACGTGGTTTGCATCCAAGGGGGAATCGAGATCGGCGTGGGCGACGGTTCGGTGCATCAGTTCGGCCCCGGCGACGCCCGGCTGGTGGAGGACACCACTGGAAAGGGCCACACCACCCGCAGCATCGGCGGCGGCAAATGCGTAACCGCCACCATCCCCCTGGCCGACCAATAGCATCAGCACAGACTGCAGGAGAATCAGAATGAATATAGTGCGTGTATATTCCGGCGACGATGGCGAGTCCCACCTCCAAGTGGTGTCTCTCGAGGAGTTCGGCGAGATCGCCAAGCACAAGGGAGGCGGCGACGTACAGTTGAACAACCGCCCGTCGCCTTCCTTCTCCGACTACCACACCGCGCCGCGCCGCCAGTACGTTGTGGGTCTCGGCGGCCTCTCGGAGTTCGAGTGCGCCGACGGCACCAAGTACCAGATGGGCGTCGGCGATATCCTGGTGGCCGAGGACCTGACCGGCCACGGCCACATCGCCCGAGGCCTCGGCGACGAGCCCAGAGTACTGCTGGCCGTGCCGTTGGCCGACTAACTGAAATCAACACAGAGACCACAGAGGAATTTCCGAAACTGTCCGTGGTCTCTGTGCCCTCTGTGTTCCATTCAAAAATGTGAGAGAGACGAAATGAAAATTGTCAGAGTGTTCGCGGGCGACGACGGCGAGTCCCATTTTGAGGAAGTCTCCTTCGAAGAGATGGCTGGGATTGTGAACCGCGTCGGCCCCGGTGATATCAACATCAACCACCGCGAGGCCCCCAACTTCTCCGACTACCACATCGCCCCGCGTCGGCAGTACGTGGTCAACCTGGAGGGCACCGCCGAATTCGAGTGCGCCGACGGCTCCAAGGCGCAGCTTGAGCCGGGCGACATCCTGGTGGCCGAGGACCTCAGTGGCCACGGCCACATCGCTCGCTCCACCTACGCCGGGATGCGTACCTCTCTCGCCATCCCCCTGGCCGAACCGGACTAGTCAAGTCTCCCCTCGCCCTCTGGGAGAGGGTCAGGGTGAGGACGTGTCCTGCAAACCGGCGTGGGTTCCCGCTTTCGCGGGAAGGAGGAGAAAGGGCCGGGAATGACCGGGACAGCGGGGCGGGCTAGAGATTGGTCTAGCCGCCGCCCCGCAGCAGAGCGGAGAGGTGCAATAGTCCCTGCTGGCGGCGGGCGGATTTGACTTCGCTCCGCCACTCTTCTGGCAGCAATTGTTCCACCATCTCGCGGACGACCTCATTGCCCTGCAGCTTGGGAAAGCGGCGGTACAGCGCAAAGTACGGAGATTCTTCGTCGCCGTTCAGTCTGTGCAGCAGCGGCAGTGCGGCGTTGATTGCCAAGTCCCGCGCCCGCGCTGCGCCGATGGGAGCCGTGCGCCCATCACGTCCGTCGACGGTCAGGGCGGCCGTGAGCTGCGACGGCGTCCCGGTCGCATCGGCCAGACCTTTGAGGATACCAACCTCCAAGAACCTCGCCACCATCTCCGCCGCACCCTCAATTCTCATCGCAGGATGATTGGCCGGTCGCACGCGGAACAAGTGCCAGTCCTCTCGGTCCATCGCGGGACCGAATCCGGGTGGAAGGCGTTGAGGGGCGGCGGATGATCCTTCTGCGAGGCCTGATGCGGCCAACAGCCAGTGGCGCAGGACCATCGGGCGCTGTTCTGTGAGCACCCGCAGACCCGACCGGCGCAATGCGGCGATGGGGGCCGCTTGGGCCAACCTGACGAAGGGTTGCTGGTTGTACCTGTAGCCCAGACCCTCCAGCAGCGCCTCGTACAGCGTCTGCTCCGGCCCCTGCTCCGTGGCGAACCGGCCCAGAGTGGCCGCTTTGCGCCGGAACCGCTCATCTCCGGCCCCGTCCAGGAGGTTGCCGGCATCCGCCGCGCTGCCGGGACGCGGGTAGCCGCGACTGGCCAACAATTCCCACAGGCGGGAGGTTACCTGCGTGTCGCCGGGATCGGCAGACTCCACATCCTCCGCCTCAGCCAGCAGGGAGGACAGGGAGACTACCGGCGCGGACGTACCACTGGGGAGGGCCGTCTCCGGACTGTCCACCTCAAGGGCACCGTGAATCACCACACCGTTGTAGTTGGGGTCGCCGCCGTGTCCGTGGGCCGCCCAGTCGCGCTGGCGAATGTGAATTTCCACGTCGCCGCGCACCAGTCCCAGGCCCTCGACATCCAGCAGCGCGTCTCGGAAGTCGGGCCCGGCGGCGGTGCCGAAGCGGCCAGGGTACAACACGCGAATGCGCGCTTCCCCGGCGGTACGGAACTCGTCCTGCCGGGCGGCGCGGCGTTTCCAGAGCTTCCACAACAGTCGCTCCGGCAGTTTCGGACGCTCGCCCTTAGGCGGCTCGCCGATGCCGCGAAAGACCTTTGCCGTCCCACCCCTGTCGTATGTGACGCTCATATATCTTCAAGATCAAAGCTTCCGCTCCCAGAGGGAACGGGTGAGGGTGAGGGTGTCCCTCTACCCCGGTATATCGTCGTAGAAGTGTTCCTCGGAGATTACCCGGTTCTGGCGGAACTGCTCCAGCTGCTCCTCACTGTACCCCAAGATGCCGGACAGCACATCCTCGTTGTGCTCCCCCACCTGCGGCGTGCTCCCGATGTTCACCGGCGTCCGCGAAAAGTGCCAGTAGTCTCCCGACACCGCTATCTCTCCAGCCAGAAAGTCCGGCACCTCCACCATCGCGCGCCGCTCCCACGGGTGCGGATCCTCCGCCGCCTGCGGGATCGTGTTCACCGGCGCCGCCACCACATCGTACTCCGTGAAGTGTGCTATCGCCTGTTCCATGGTCCTCTCCGACAGCAACTCCCGGATCGCCTCGTTCACCAGCCCCGCGTTGTTCAGTCGCTCGTGTCTCGTGTTGAATCGCGGGTCCTCCAGCCATTCCGGCCTGCCCAGCGCGTTGCACACCCGGTGCCAGTGGTGCTGGTCTCCCGCCGATATCAGCACCCAGCCCTCCTTGCAGGGGTAGATCCCCGAGGGCGGCGCCGTCGTGTCGCCACGCTTGGGGGCTATCTTGGTACCGTGGTAGGCCGTGATGGGAATCTCGGTCAAGGAGTAGCCCGTGTCGGCCAAGCAGACGTCCATGCTCTGCCCCTCGCCGGAGACCTCCCGCTCGTGGAGCGCCGCCAGCGTGCCGATGGCCGCGTGCAGGGACGTGATCCGGTCGATGATGGGCACGCCCGTCCTGATGGGCGGCATTCCCTCTTCACCTGTTACCATCGTGATCCCCGACATGGTCTGGCCGATGGGATCGTAGCCGATGTTGTCCTTATACGGCCCGAACTGCCCGTAGGCCGAGACGTTGACCATGATGATGCGCGGGTTCAGTTCCTTTAGGGTCTCGTAGCCGAAGCCCATCTTCTCGATGGTGCCGGGCCGGAAATTCTGGACCACCACGTCGGAGACCTTGACCAGTTCCCGCAGCACCTCCTTGCCCTCCTCCTTGCGCAGGTCGATGGACAGGGACTTCTTGCCGGAGTTGTACTGGACCCAGTAGGATGACTGCTTTTTCACCCAAGGACCGTGGTAGCGGGTTTCCTCGCCGCCGAGACGTTCCACCTTGATGACCTCGGCGCCCATGCGGGCCAGCACCTGGGCGCAGCGGGGGCCTGCTTGGTGGCGCCCCAGGTCGATGACTCTGACGTTCTCCAGGGGATGGTTCAGTCCTGCCATTTCGGTAACTCCCTTTCCCGCACGTTGACTACGGTACCCAGTTCGCTTTCCGGCATTCTACGACCCCAAGCCCCCATCGGCAAGGCTGGGAGATGCTCTCACCCTGACATACGCAATCCCGGAGTTGGTAAGGGCGAGTGAAGTACGGAGGTGAGGTTGGCCAGAGGGAGCTGAGAGGTGCCCCCAATCCTGAAAGCGGTATCGCGGCCTGGGGTTAGTCTCCTGTTCTATGGCGCCAGCGGTTAAGTCCCCGGAATGTCCGCAAACCCTCGATTTCGTAGTTACCTATCCGCTTTCCGGTCTTCGGTGTTTTCGACCCAAGGCCGAATGGGGGCCAACGTCTCAATGGCGACGTTGGCCCCCATTCGGAGATGGCTGTCTGCCCTCCGGAGAGCTCCGGTAAGGCCCGCGGACCCGGACTCTAGCTCCCGACCTGCGCCGCCAAGGGACGCGCGCCGGGGAGTCGTTCGTAGGGCCCGGGCAGTTCCAGTTCGTCGGCTATGCTGCGCATGGCGGGCAGTACCTCATCACCCAAGAGCCGGATGCTGGTCATCCGGTCTTCGTGGCTCACCGGGCCATGGTGGTGCCACATTGCGAAGATGCCGGGACGTACGGTCTCCAGAATGTGTCTTATCTTGGGGATGACGGTGTCTGGCGTGCCGCAGATGAGTTGCAGATTGTCCTGCTCACCCTGAAACCGCCTGTAAATCTCGTTCCGGCTGGCCTCCAGCTCTTCAGGAGTGTTGGTTGGCTTCAGCGCCAGGCCCTCCTCGCCGCTGTTGGGGTCCACGGAAACGCGAGCCAGCCGACGGGTTGCCGCTTTCGAGTTGTATCCAGGCGGGAACATCCATTCGGGCCGGGCGAAGGCGTTGATGCCGCCCCCGTACATGAAGGCGCGACCCAACTCCTGCGCCTTCTCTTCGGTTTCAGCCACCACCACCCGTTGCAGGTATCCGAAATTCTCGGGCCCGGACTCATAGCCTTCCTCGGCGGCCGTGTCCCGGTACAGCTTCACCATCTCCAAGGTTGGCTCAAGGAAGGTGGCCAAGGCAAGGTAGGGATAGCGGTGACGGGCGCACCAGACCACCGTCTCTTGGCTGACCAGTCCCGGTATCCACATCTGCGGATAGGGCTTCTGCACCGGCAACACCCAAGGGTTGACGTGGCGGTAATGGTAGTGCTTGCCCTCGAACCGGAAGGGACCCGGGGTGGTCCACGCCTTGATTATGAAGTCGTGAGCCTCGTTGAACAGCTCCCGGTTGTAGGCCGGGTTCGCGTTGTTGTAGATGGACTCGCTGCCAGCGCCTCTCACCCAGCCCGGCACCAGTCGTCCATCGGAAATCATGTCAATCATCGCCAACTCTTCGGCCAGGCGCAGCGGGTCGGCCACCGGCAGCGGATTGCCCAGCAGCACGATCTTGACCCGTTGGGTAATCCGGGCCAGCACCGCAGCCTCGATGTTCATCACGGCGCCCATACAGAAGGGCGTGCCGTGATGCTCATTCAGCATTACGCCGTCGAACCCCTTCTCCTCGGCATAGACCGCCTCGTCGAAGTAGGAGTTGTAGAGCCGCCCCCCGTTTGCGGCATTGAAGTGTTCGTTGGGAATGCCGAAGTAGCTGGCGTTCTTTATGATCTCGTCTTCGGGAACGTCGTAGTAGGGGCGCTCAGTGAACATCATGATGTGCATTGCGATGCCTCCTGCGTCTTACTCTTGCACCAGGAATTCCCGGAGCAGGCCGATGAACTGCTGCGTTTGCTCAATTTCGGGACGGTGGCCGCAATTGTCGAATACCACCAGTTCGGAGCCGGTGATAGCCCGGCTGTACGCCTGTCCCGCCGACAGCGGGACAATCCGGTCATCCCGTCCCCAGACAATCAGCGTGGGCAATCCCTGCACGCCCTCCAGCAGATGGGGAAGGCTGGGGTTGTGCATATATGGTTTCCACGCCAGCCGGGCCGACTCGGCCCGCGCGTCTTCCCAGGCCTCGAATTGCTCCGGTGTTTCTTCACCGTAGAGAGACGAGAATTCCGAGCTGGATGAGGCGTCGTGGACGCTGGCGTCCAGATAAGCGCGCGCCGTCATCACGAATAGGTCCATAATCTCGCCTTCGGGAGGCCTGACACCGGTGGCTCCGACCAGTGTCATGCTTCTGAACTGGCTGGCGTCTGCCGCTGCCATTTCAGCCGCGATCCAGCCGCCCAAGGAGAATCCGATCACGTCCACCGGACCGGGAGCCATCCCCCGCAGCATCCGTGAATAGAAGGAGGCAAGGTCTCGGGCGCTGCTGATCCAGTCGGCTCGCGGGAGCTGGCCGAACCCGGGATGCACTGGCACGAGCAGCGAATGGTCCTGGGACAAATTGCGCTGCCAAGCGAGCCACCCGGGGTGTCCCAACTCCTCATGGAGAACCAGTAGCCTGCGGCCCGAACCTGCCCGAAGCAGGGTGACGCCAGTGCTGCCGACATTTATCGTGCTTTCTGTGTATTCAGCAGTAGAATGTGCCATTTTATGACGCCTCTCCGGCAAGTGTGACGGCTTTCGGTCGAATCATATTTAACCGATTTCCCATTCTTGAACGAACCCAAGAAAGTGTCAAGCCAAGCCGCCGCTGTGTGCAGGGTGTTTTGATTCTCCCCCCTTGCATGCAACGATGGATTCAGGTGCGAGGCGCCTGAGGCCTTCTAGCGAAGTTTGAAGCGACGCCCTGGTTCCGTTTGTTTATCGTTTGTTTATTGAGGTATGGCCCAACAGGGTGTTGAAATGGGCCTATCTCAGCTGAAAGCAAAGTTTCACATCGCATTGCTATGACGGCCTTAGTATCCATTTGCCACAGTGATCGTTAATTCGCCTTGTCAATGCCTCCGTAACCCGGCAACAGTCGCCCCGGTTTGTGATTTTCGGGCGGTGGGCCGTTTTTCGACTGCCTGTAGCTGGAAAATCAAGCCTATCGAAGTTGCGGGAACAGTACAATGTAGAGCCTTGAACGATGCGGGCAATCGCACGCAATCACAACTTGATGGAGGGAGCGCCATGCAACAACGGGACTTTGTGGGCTACGGGGCCAATCCGCCGGCGGTGCGGTGGCCCAACGACGCCAGGATCGCCGTTTCGGTGGTAGTGAACTACGAGGAGGGTTCCGAGTACTCGACCCTTGACGGCGACCCCAGCGGCGAGACTTCCGGCGAGTCGCCTTCGCCCCTCGGCCCGGGGGAGCGCGATCTGGCCAACGAGTCCTTCTTCGAGTACGGCAGTCGGGTCGGCGTCTGGCGCATTATGGATGTCCTCCAGCGCAACAACGTCAGGGGCACCTTCTACGCCTGCGCCTTGGCCCTCGAGCGCAACCCCGAGGTGGGGCCCGAGGCCATCCGCCGCGGCCATGAGGTGATGGGCCACGGCAACCGCTGGGAGGAGTACTACCGGATGGACCGCGACGCCGAGCGCGAGGCCATCCGGCAGGCCATCGAGTCCATCACCCGCATCTGCGGCCAGCGGCCCCTCGGCTGGTACACCCGTTACGGCCCCAGCGTCAACACCCGCGAGCTGGTGGTCGAGGAGGGCGGCTTCGAGTACGACTGCAACTCCTACAACGACGACCTGCCCTACTGGACGCAGGTACACGGCAAGCCGTGGCTGGTGGTCCCATACTCCCTCGAGGTCAACGACTACAAGTACTGGCGTGGCGACCTGCTGACCCCGGAGCACTTCTTCCAAGTGGCCAAGGCATCCTTCGACACGCTCTACGAGGAAGGAGCCACCCATCCCAAAATGATGTCCGTCGGCCTCCACTGCCGCATCATAGGCAAGCCCAGCCGCGCCTACGCCCTCGACCAGTTCCTCAAGTACGCCTCGGAGAAGGAAGGCGTCTGGTTCGCCAGCCGTCTGGAAATAGCCCGCTGGTGGAAGCAGCATTACCCGGCGGCATAGGGGCAAAAAGCAGCCGGGTATCGCCACTTCAGACAGCCAGAATTACCCACGGTCAACGTGGGTGACTTCTTGGGGATGCAACAGATCGGAGCCGCATCGGTTCCGGAGTGATTGCGCGCCGGGATTCACCAATCGAGTCTACAGGCAAATATCCCCGCTGTTGTTCCTCGCGGCGCTGACGCTGGCGAACTCACCCTCCGGCGGCGTCGCTTGGCCGACCACGTTACTAATACCATCCTCATTGGACCCCCAGCAGGCCACGGCGCCGTCCGTCATCACTCCGCAGGTGTGGACAAAGCCGGCGCTGACGCTGGCGAACTCACCCTCCGGCGGCGTCGCTTGGCCGACCAAGTTACCAACACCATCCTCATTGGACCCCCAGCAGGCCACGGCGCCGTCCGTCATCACTCCGCAGGTGTGGATAGAGCCGGCGCTGACGCTGGCGAACTCACCCTCCGGCGGCGTCGCTTGGCCGTTCGGGCCATAGCCCCAGCAAGCCACGGCGCCATCCGTCATCACTCCGCAGGTGTGAAGCACGCCGGCGCTGACGGAGGTGTACCCGACTTTCGCTCTACTGCCATCCCCACTAGGAGTGGGCATCGCCCCGCTTGATTCCTCAGTGGCTTCTGGCTCGGGTGTAACCTCCGGCTTCTCAGTCGCCTCCGGTACCTCAGTGGCCTCCGGTTGGGCTGCGCCCTGGCTCTCCGTCGCCTCCGGTTGGGCTGCGCCCTGGCTCTCCGTCGCCTCCGGCTGGGACGCGGCGCCGCCCTCGCCGCCGGAATCCGCCGCATCCTCTCCTCCGCACGCGGCTAGCGCCATGAGCAGCACCAGCGCCATCAAGAGAGTGCGCAATCCGCAAAAACCGGAATATCTGTCCATGCTGTTCATCCCCTCACGGAGCCGCCGCCAGCGTCGCTGCCGACCGAATGGCCCCACTACAGGCAGTTGTCTGGGTTATTTTCACTTCGGTTTTACGAACTATATGTACCGTCATAAGGGGGGTGTCAATTGAACTGTCTAGGAGCAAAGCCGTTCACGGCGCTCCGCCATACTGAAACGAGGCGACGCTGCCGGATTGCGGGCCCCTGAGTGCAGAGACTCCGGCTGCACTATAATCAACTCACAACCAACCCACGCCGAAAGCCGGAGCGGGAATCCAGAGCCGCCCCCGTAGGGGCGCACAGCCGTGCGCCCTAGCGTCCTGCCTCGCAATCTGCTGACATTTCCCCCTTGCCAAGCCCCATGACACCCCCCTACCATATCTTTAATAAGAGGATGCGTGACAAGAGGATGCGCAACAAATCCCCTCTCTCACCGGGGGAGGTTTAGGGCGAGGACAGAAGGCAAGGGCGTCCCCCAACCCGGCTAGGTCATCCACCCAATGCCCCCAAATGAGTGGAAATGAGTGGAAATGACAGGAGATATCAAAAAATGCGCGACTCATCAACGACCCTGAAAAAGCTGACAGAACCCCGGGACCCGGCATAACCCCCAATGGCGCGATCAGAGAAAATTCGGCTACTCGATTTGGACGCGATTGCCCTGCATTGAACTGTCGGGGAGCAAAGCCGTTCACGGCGCCTCGACATAGCCCGCTGGTGGCAGGAGCACCACCTGGCACCCTGGTTGGGGAAGCATTGCAGCTAACGCAGCGACTATAATCTGCTCAATACCCACCCAACCCAAAGGAGCCGAGCCATGAAGACCGTCCGCATCTACCAGACCGGCGGGCCGGAGGTACTGAACTACGAGGACGCCCCGGAGCCGTCTCCCGCGCCGGGGCAGGCGCTCGTCGAGATCAAGTCCATCGGCGTCAACTACACCGACGTTTCCAGCCGCAAGGGTACCAACCCGCCCGACGCTTACCCTTGGACGCCGGGCCGCGAGGCCGCCGGGGTGGTCACCGCCGTCGGCGAGGGTGTGACCGAGGTCGCGGTAGGCGACCACGTCGCCTACGCCATGCACACCGGAACCTACTCGCAGGTACATTCCGTCCCCTCGTGGCTGCTGGTGCGCATCCCCGACGGGATGGACTTCGCCACCGCCGCGGCCACCATGCTACAGGGTATGACCGCCCACTTCCTGGTCTACGGCATCGCGCATCTGGGCTCCGGCGACCGGGTGCTGGTTCACGCCGGAGCCGGAGGCATGGGCCTCTGGCTCATCCAGCTCCTCAAGCGCCTCGGCGTCTACGTCCACACCACCGTCTCCACCGAGGAAAAGGCCGAGCTCGCCAAGAGCGCCGGCGCCGACCACGTCATCAACTACACCCGGCAGGACTTCGAGGAGGAAACCCGCAGGAACAGCAACGGTCAGGGCCTCAAGATGGTCATGGACGCCGTCGGCGCCACCACTTTCGACAAGGGCATGCGCCTCCTCGGCCGCCGCGGCTACATGGCCCTCTACGGCCAGGCCGGCGGCGCGGTGGGACAGGTGGACAGCAGCGCCCTGCGCGGCGGCTCGCTGTTCCTGACGCGCCCCAGCCTCGGCGACTACACCGCCACCCGCGAGGAACTGGTGCAGCGCGCCGATGACGTGCTGAGCTGGGTGCAGAGCGGCGATGTCAAGCTCTACGTCGGCCTGGAGCTACCACTGTCCGAGGCCAGCGAGGCCCACCGCAAGATGGAAGGCCGCGAGACCACCGGCAAGATCCTGCTGACGCCCTAACCCTGTCTTAGCGAAAGAAGAAATTACCGGCTGTCTGGAGTAAGTGCCTGATTGACAGCCGGTAATGCCCTGGCGGATCTGGGAATATAAAAGCGACCTTCGACACTGAAGCAAGGGTTTCGAAAGCGAATGAAAGGTCAGAAGGCGGCCATGATGATCTGTATGCCTGCCCGCAATCGAACTCGCCACTTCCTCTCTAGTTCTTCGTTCCATTCGGGGTCCATTTCGCCCACGGTCAGGCATATGCCGTCCAGCCACACCTCATAGAGTCGAGGCAATATATTTCGGCCGTCGCGGCTGTGCATCCTGCCCAGTCGCTCCAACATTTCTCGCATTTCCGGGTCCGCCACATCTCTGCTCACCATCAGATGAACTGAATCCCTCAGCAACTCCTGCTGCCGGTCAAGATCAGTTGCAGAGAAATATGCGGCAATCTCTGGAGAGGACTTCAAAAAATTGCGGTAAAAGATCTCCGCAAAATTTCCTCTCGCTTCACACCGTTCAAAGCTCAGGCGCACTGCCTCATCAGCAAAATCGCCGGGCGTTCGCTGGGACGAATCGGCTTCAGGTTCCCGGAAGAAATCAATCCGGCAGCGCAGCCGGCCGTCTACGGCCACCCGGTGCGGCGCTCCGGGGCGAATGACAATCAGATCGGGGGCGATTACGGTTCTCTCGCTGGCGCCAGGCAGGTCCAGAAATCGGATGCTGCCCTCGAACACGTGCAACACTCCCAATGACCGGCGCCCAGAGTGTGTTCCTGCATGAGTGCGCCAGGAATTGTCTCCTCTGTAAAAATGAGGGAGCCACTGCCGGGGATAAGCCCGGGTGGTATTCGTTCCGTGACCATCTGGTTCCCTCCTGCATTTAATGAATCGACCTCGGATGATGCTGCCTGCGGCAATCGGCAAAGCGGAGGCAGCGTCGCAGACAAGCGAGATACGGAAAAGCGTAGCAGTATCGGTGTTGGATTTGTCTCGAAAGCTACGGGTATGAATCCAAAGATACTGCGGAGCGGCGACAATAGGAACATGAGTCATCCCGAATTTTGGTAAACACGTAGAAAGACGTTTGGATAAAGAGGGGCAAAGTAAGACCCCCTCGGGTGGGATGGGAATGCCACAACACCATTCATCGGGAGTGTTCTTTCATTATGTTGCGGCATTGTACGGGGTGGGAGCAAGGGCAGGAGCTTACCAATCTGTCGCAATCATTCATCAGCCCGCTGGAGGTGTGGCTGGACCGGCAGATAGACCGGCGTCTGGTGCGCACCCTGTTCCTGGCCCTGGTCGCCATCGTGCGCCTGCGCCACTCCCGCTCCGGACTGCTCTTGAGCGAACTGGGGGCCACCTCCTCTCCCCGGCTCAGGCCCCGGCAGGGACCAAGCGACTCAGCAATCTGTTGCGGTCCCCCAAGCGGACCCACACTCTCTTGGAGAAATTCCTCTGGCGGCGGGCAGGCCAGTACCTGACCCGGCTGGAGCAACTGGGCGGGAGGCCTTGGCCATCTGGGAAGAGAGCGTGCTGGAGATGCCGGAAAGCATCGCACTGGAGAGGTTGTGTCCGGTCCGCTCCAGCGAGGCGGCACGCCTCAAACACAGCAAGCCGGGCTACTACAATCCTCCCGGTGGAATCCCCCGGTGGGCCGCCGGTGATTCCACCGCGCTCCAACCGGAAGGAACCCGAAGCCCGGGATGCGCACATATACAGGGAGCGGCATCTGGTGGAGTGCTTCGTCAACAAGATACCGCACTACCACAGGGTATTCTCCAAGTTTGAGAAACTGGACACCAGATACCTGGGCTTCCTTCACTTTATACCCGCCCTCATTTGGCTACGATGAAATGTCAACATACCCTGGAGCCGCACACTCTACATTGCCAACTAGAGGGGCTATAATTGCGCGACAGGCGTACTCAAGAACAGAAATTGCACGGTATCAAGTCCCGTTGCGTCAAACCCAATCCTTCCCCATCGGAGATGAACCCTGTGGCCACCATGAGCAAACCCGCCAAGACCAAGCACCGCAGCGCCGAGATCACCCACGACCCTCAGCGAGCGCCGGCCCGCGCCATGCTGATGGCCATGGGCATTACCCAGCAAGACATGGAAAAGCCCTTCGTCGCCATCGCCAACCTGGCAAGCGACGTAACACCCTGCAACGTCCATTTGAGCCGCTTCGCTCAGGGCGCCAAGGAAGGCGTGCGCGCCGCCGACGGCGTGCCCTTCGAGTTCGGCACCATCACCGTCAGCGACGGCATCTCCATGGGTACCGAAGGCATGAAGACCTCGCTGGTAAGCCGTGAGGTCATCGCCGACTCCATCGAGCTGGTCACCTTCGGCGAGCGCATGGACGGCCTGATCACCATCGCCGGCTGCGACAAGAATATGCCCGGCTGCATGATGGCCATCGCCCGCCTCAACGTCCCCGCCATCTTCATGTACGGCGGCTCCATCATGCCCGGCCAGCACAACGGCAAGGATGTGAACATCCAAGACGTCTTCGAGGCTGTCGGTGGTTACGCCAAGGGGGACGTAACTTTTGAGGAGCTGCGCGAGCTGGAATGCCGCGCCTGCCCCGGCGAGGGTTCCTGCGCCGGCCTGTTCACCGCCAACACCATGTCCACCGCAATTGAAGTGATGGGTATGTCGCTCCCCGGCGACGCCTCCATCCCAGCCATCGACCCGCGCAAGCTGGGCGAGGCCCGCGACGCAGGCCGCACCCTGATGCGCCTGCTGGAAGAGGACGTCCGGCCGCGCGACATCATGACCAAGCAGGCCTTTGAAAACGCCATCACCGTGGGTGTGGCCATGGGCGGCTCCACCAACATCGTGCTGCACCTGATGGCCATCGCCCGGGAGGCCGAGGTGCCCCTGTCCCTGGAAGATTTCGAGCGAATCAGCGCCAACACACCCTACATCGCCGATATGAAGCCGGCGGGCCGCTACGTCATGGCCGACCTGTCGCGCTACGGCGGCATCGCGCTGGTGATGAAAAGGCTGCTGGCTGCTGGCCTGCTGCACGGCGACGCCATGACGGTCACCGGCAAGACCGTGGCCGAGAATCTCGAGGGCATCACCGTAGTCGACGACCAGCCGGTAATAACGCAGGTGGACGCTCCACGCAGCCCGACCGGCGGGCTTGCCATCCTGCGCGGCAACCTGGCCCCTGACGGAGCGGTCATCAAAGTGGCAGGCCATCAGGAGAGGGTATACCGCGGCCCGGCCCGTGTCTTCGACCAAGAACCCGCCGCCTTCCAGGCCATCCAGCGCGGCGAGATCAAGGCCGGCGACATCGTCATCATCCGCTACGAAGGCCCCAAAGGCGGCCCTGGAATGCAGGAGATGCTGGCGGTAACCGCCGCCATCGTCGGTCAAGGGCTGGGCGACGAAGTGGCACTGGTCACCGACGGCCGTTTCTCCGGAGCCAGTCACGGGCCAATGGTGGGCCACGTGGCACCCGAGGCGGCGGTGGGCGGCCCCATCGCGCTGCTGCAAGAGGGAGACGAAGTCACCCTCGACATCCCTGCCCGCCAGCTCAACGTGAAACTGACCGAGGAGGAACTGACCGACCGCCGCGCCGCCTGGCAACCCCTCCCACCCAACTACACCACCGGCGCCCTGGCCAAGTACGCCAAGCTGGCCTCGTCAGCATCCGAAGGCGCGGTAACGGGGTAGGGACGACGGCGCTGGAACCGCCCGGAACAAGTGGGTTCCGGGCGCGGTTCATACTGCGAAATGAACTGCAAGGTGAATCACTGAAACGGCAAAGCTCATGCTGCTAACAAAAGACTTGACCGAGGAACAGCTCGACAGAGCAGCGGAGATTGTTCGAGAGGGCCTGATAGAGGGGTTCGGGACCTCTTCGTATTCGATCCAATATGGGTCATCCCCTACGTAAGCGACGCTTTCCCCGACGATCCGATGGATTTCCTGAGGATACTGATCATATTTGACGGAAACCAAAAAAACCTGGCTTCCTCTTGGACTTCAGGAATGATCGACCGAATGTTGCCCAAGCTGGAAGAAGCAGGCATCCTTCACTTCCCTATAAACTCGTTCATCGGAAAACGGGAATGGGAAAGATACACCCGGAGGCGATGGGATAAGTATCTAGCTGAGAACCGCAGGTGAAAGCGCTCGATCTAATCGTATCGGCCAGACTTTTAGCGGAGTATCCCAGAAGGGGACGGCCCCCTGAAGCAAATCTGCGGCGGTCCATAAGCACCACCTATTGCGCATTATTTCATTGCTTGGCGGAAAATTGCGCCGATATGGTAGTCGGCGGACCAAGCGCAAGAAGAAGCAGGGAAGCTTGGCGACGAGTCTACAGATCGCTGGATCATGGCCCTGCCAGAAGGCGTTGCGGCGAACGGGACGCGGTGTCAGGTTATACCAGTGAAATCCGAAGATTCGCACAAATATTTATACAAATGCAGGACCTACGGCACAGTGCCGATTACGACCCTGGTGCCGAAGTACCTTCCAGGGAAGAAGTGATTCAATACATTAGCGACGCGGAGGATGTAATCCGCCAATTACCCAATGCCTCCACCGTAGACCGGCGGTCCTTCGCCGTTCACGTGTTGATGAGCGCGAGACGAAACTGACCGTACGGTTACAATCGCCCCAAAACAACCCATCAACCTCACCACGTCAGGAGTGCTTACCATGACAACGGACTACGGAATAGAGGCCATCCGGCGGCACCGGGAGACCCGCGGCAAAGTCAGCATTGCTTCCAAGATGACGGTGGAAACGCTGGAGGACCTGTCCATCGCCTACACGCCTGGCGTGGCGTCAGTGTGCATGGCAATTCACGCCGACCAAGCGGAGTCCTACAATCTCACCAACCGCGGCAACACCATCGCCGTGGTCACCGACGGCTCGGCGGTGCTGGGCCTCGGCAACATCGGCGCCGAGGCGGCCATGCCCGTCATGGAGGGCAAGTCCATCCTCTTCAAGGCCCTGGGCGGCGTCGACGCCTACCCCATCTGTGTCGCCTCGCAGGACAGCGAGACCATCATCAACACGGTCCGGGCCATCGCCCCCAGCCTCGGCGGCGTCAACCTGGAGGACATCGCCGCGCCCAAGTGCTTCGACATCGAGGAGGCGTTGCAGGACCTGGGCATCCCGGTGTTCCACGACGACCAGCACGGCACCGCCATCGCGGTCCTGGCGGCAGTTATCAACGCCCTGAGCGTCACGGGCCGCAAGATCGAGAATTCCTCCTTCGTGTTCGCCGGCGCCGGAGCCGGGGGCATCGCCTCCGCCAAGCTGCTGCTGGACTTCGGCGCAACCAACATCACCCTCGTGGACAGCGTGGGCATCATCCACCGGGGCCGCACCAACCTGACTCCCATCAAGACCTCGATGCTCGACACCACCAACCCCGAGAACCGCACAGGCGGCATCACCGAGGCCCTGCGCGGCGCCGATGTGTTCATCGGTCTGGCCGTGGCTGATATGGTCACACCCCAGATGATCTCCTCCATGGCCAAGGACTCCATCGTGTTCGCCATGGCCAACCCCGTCCCCGAGATCATGCCCGACCTCGCCGAGGCGGCCGGCGCCGCCGTGGTGGGAACGGGCCGCAGTGACTTCCGCAACCAGATCAACAACAGCCTGGTCTTCCCAGGCGTGTTCCGCGGCGCCCTGGACTCCAAGGCCTCCCGCATCACGACCAACATGAAGCTGGCGGCGGGACAGGCGCTTGCCGCGCTGGTCCCAGAGCCCACCCCGGAGCGCGTCATCCCGTGGTCCCTCGACCGCGCCGTCCCCGAGGCCGTGGCCCGCGCCTGCGCCGAGTCCTGGGCCGCCGACAACGGGTAGCACGGACTCCGCATTGCTCCATAACCCAGCATTGGAACTCTGGACTCGCTCCGCACCAACCTGCGCACACTCATTGCGGAGCGAGCCAATTTTCCGTTCGACCTGCGATCTACACAGTTTAGGTGCAACAGGAAAGGGACGATGTGGCGGTGGCCACAGTCTTCCCCTGCCTGCATGTGCAGGGCAGTACGCGAAGGCCTTGGTCTGCAGGTCCGGCTACTCCTTGGCCGCACCATACGGGTAAGCCTGTGATGGATTTCGAACTTGCAATGCCATATAATTCCGTAAAGTGAGATCCATATCCACTTTTTTGTAATGAAACTAAATTAAAAGGGAGGAAAATGTTATGGGAAAGGACTACAGTATCTGCGTAGGAGCCGTGGGCTTCGGCGGCGGCGTCTGGCACAGCCCGGACGGCGGAGAGAACTGGAACCGTATCAGGGATCCCTTCCCCTTGGGCAGCCAGGTGAGGGGGATGGCCGTTTATCCTGATAACCCCACCCGGATTTTGGCCGGGTCCGATCACGGCATCTATCGCAGCGAAGACAGCGGGGCCTCGTGGGAAAAGCTGTGGTCTCCCATGGAAGGAATGCCCATCTGGTCAATCGCCATAGACCCGGAGGACACGCAGACCATTTTTGTCGGGATCAAACCCGCTGCCCTTTTCCGGTCCCGGGACGACGGCCAAAGCTGGACCAAACTGTCGGTACAGATGGCCCAGGAATGCCACATCGGGCCTCCTATGGTAACCATGCTGATGGTGGATCCCCAAGACCATCGCACCGTTTGGGCAGGGGTGGAAGTGGACGGCGTATACCGCAGCCTGGACGGGGGCGACACCTGGACCCACGTGGAAGGCGGCGTGCATCCCGACATTCACGGCATGGCCATCAGCCCGGGAGAGCCAAGGAGGGTGCTGGCCAGCACGCCGCGTGAAATCTATGCCACTACCGACATGGGCGAAAGCTGGCAGTCCGTGGTCACGACCGACCAATTTGTCCTGCCGTACAGCCGGGGCATCGCTTTCAAGCCCGATGACCCCAATGTCATCTTCTCTGCCGTGGGCGACACGGCCATCGGCAGCACCGGAGCCATCCAGCGCTCCTCGGATGCGGGCAGGACATGGGAGAGGCGGCCCCTGCCAGTGGAGCCAAATTCCAACATCTGGTCTATCGTGACGCACCCCGCAGATCCGGATTTCGTTCTTGCCTCAAGCCTCTTGGGAGAAGTCTACTCGAGCAGCGATGCCGGCGACTCGTGGCAAAAGATCAAGCGCGAATTCAGCGAAGTGGGAGCCATGGTGTGGGTTCCCAACTAGGCATGCATCAGTAACCGGGACGAGGGGGAGGGACACCGCAGGAGCAGCCCTCCCCCTTCCGTAATTGAAAATCACGGCAATTGAAAAACACAGCGCGCCGCCAAAATCGAGGTTTTTGGCGGCGCTTACTTTGTTCTCCTGAAACTCTCCCTCGATTGCCCTGATTGTGCCGTCCTATTTCCCTTCCCGAATGAAGTCGGCGACCCGTTCGGCGATCATTATGATGGTTGCATTGGTGTTCGCCCGGACTATGTCGGGCATTACCGAAGCGTCCACGACCCGGAGGCCCTCCAGTCCGTGGACCCTGCAGTGCTGGTCCACCACCGCTGACGGATCGCTCTCCGGCCCCATCTTGCAGGTGACTGACGTGTGACCGGCTATCCCGGCGTTCTGCTGAAGCCAGGCGTCCAGCGCATCGTCGTCTGCCAGGTCTGCGTCGGTGGGAGTCAGGCGTTCCGCCAACAGATCAGCAAAGGCTGGATGATCGAAGATATTCACTGTCCGGCGCACTGCATCCCGGTACCGGGATGTGTCTCTGGGATCGGTCAGGAACCGGAAATCAAGATGCGGCTGTACGGTTACGTCAGTGGACGCTAGAGTCAGCAGGCCCTCACTGTAGGGGAATTCTATGCGGCAGCCGATGCGGATGTCAGGCGCATCCTGGCTTTCCGGGTAGGATGTAGTGGGCTGGACCTGGATGTCGTTGCGGGCAGGGGAACCCTCAGCGGTGAACCGCAGCCCCACCTGGTTCCTTGGAGCATCCGGCGCCAAGTGGTGGTCCGGGTGCGAGCGGAACACGATGGATACCGACGGGTGGTTCTTCATGCTTCGGCCCACGCCGGGCAGATCACGAACATGGTCGATGCCAGCTTTATGCAGTTCTTCGGCTGGGCCGACGCCGGACAGCAGCAGCAAATGTGGGGAATGGATCGCCCCCGCGCTCAGAAGGATCTCATCGCCCTCGACGGAAAACGTTTCACCACCGCTCTCCACCTCCACGCCAACAGCTCGTGGTGAGCCTGTCGAAATATCGTCGAACAGGATTTTCAGGGCCATCACATCAGGGCGTATGGTGAGGTTCAGGCGGTGCCGGCAGGCGTCCAAATAGGTGATCGCCGTGCTCATTCGGACACCCCCTGGGTTGTTCAGGGGCACCGCGCCAACGCCGGTGGCATCAGGATGGTTCATGTCCGGGTCGTCCGGGAAGCCCGCGTCCCGGCAGGCAACGTAAAATGCCTCCTGCAGGGGCAGCCAGGTTTCCCGGCGATGCCGCCAAACCGGGATGGGGCCGTCGGAGCCGTGAAAGTCGTCTCTGATGTCAGCGTCGCTTTCCAGTTTGCGAAAGTAGGGCAGCGTCTTCTCGTAACTCCACAGGTCGTTGCCCGCGTCGGCCCAGGCGTCAAAGTCCTCGGGGGCTCCCCGCAACAGGATCTGGTGGTTGATGGCGCTGCTGCCGCCAGTCACCCGGCCCCGGGCCACGTGGGCAGGGCGCGGCTGCTGGGGTGTTGACTGGCCCACCAGGGACCAGTTGTGTGCTGCGCCCTCCACTGAGGCGGCCTGGTTCATGTCGTGCTTCAATTCGTCTGGCAGCTGATCGGGGGATGGGTAGTCCGGCCCCGCTTCCAGCAGCAGAACCGAGCGATTGGCATCCTCCGAGAGCCGGTTGGCAAGAACGCAGCCTGCCGACCCGGCCCCTACAATGATGGTGTCGTATTTCATTCCGATGTGCGCTCCCGGTTACGTATCGATGCGGTATGCGCGGGCCGCGGCGTCGTGGAAGAGGTTGGCTCGCTCCGTGGGGCTGTAACCCTGGGAGAGCCGCTTGAAGGCGTTGTACATCACATTGTAGGAGAAAGAAACCTTGTCCGGCGGGAAATTGCTCTCGAACATGCAACGCTCCGGCCCGAACTGCTCGATGCAGTAGTTCATCCACGGCGCCATGGCATCCGCCAGTTCCTCGGAACCTATGGGTGTTGTCCGCTCGTGCCAACCGTAACCCCATCGGGGCATTCCCATCCCGCCCAGCTTGCAGGTAATGTTTGGGTTCTGGGCCGCGGCGGCGATTCCCTCCCGCCACGCGGGGATGATCTCGCCATCCTTGCCCGCGTAGATCCCCGTCCTGCTGATTCCGCCGAGGTGGTTCAAAATGATCGGCACTTCGGGCACCGCCCGGGCAAAGTCGGCCAGTTCGTTCAACTGCGGAGAGGACAGCATGACGTCCAGCGACAGCCCCATCCGCGCCAGCACGCGTGCGCCGGTCCGGAAGGACTCGTTGGCCATGATGCCCGGTGTCTCCCGGTCATCGATCGACGGGTCGGGGCTCCAGGTGACGTTGTGGCGGATGCCCTTGAAGCGGTTTGGACTGGCCGCCTGCAGGGCCTCCAGCACCGGGGCCACCCCCTCGCCCAGCTTGAGGTCGGCGTGACCGACTATTGCCGCTGCGGCTCTAGCCTCGCCGTATACACCGCTGGCGCTGGCGGCCGCCAGTCCTTGCACGAACTCCACCTCACCCACAGGCCGCAAATTCTCCGGTCCCGAGGCCCGGTACATCGACCGTGCCTCCACGAATACGGTGGACCGGATGTTGTGCCCTGAGTCCAAGTCGCCCATAAGCTCGTGGAGCAGGTATCGCTGATAGGGGATACTCTGGAGCCGCCTGTCCCAAAAATGGTGGTGCGGGTCACAGAGCGGAATCTCCGGCTCAAGGGCGGGTTCCTGTGTCAGAGCCAGCCAGTCGTCATTTCCAAACGGCATATCCAACCTCCAAAGCCAACGAATGCACGCCAATAATACCATTCGAGCCGTGGGGTCCGGGAGGGGGCGACCTTGGTCTCCAACCGACCGTCAGGCATAGAGGAAGGGTGAGGCAAGGGCGCCGGACTGCGAGTTCGCTTCCGAGTTTGCTTCAGGGGGGTGTATCATCAGGCCCCTTGAATGGTATGTGGAATTGGGCGAGCTCTCTTCGCATCAGAGACTTTCGCCTGCTGTGGGCGTCCACCCTGCTGTACTCCCTGGCCACAGGGATGGAGCAGGTGTCGGTCGGTTGGCTTGTTTTCGAGCTGACCGGCTCGGAGCTGATGGTTGGCGTGGCGGCTGCGGCCCGAATGTTGCCCTTTTTCCTGCTGGGACTGTTATCCGGCGCCGTTGCCGACCGGTGGGAGCGTCGGTCGCTGCTGCGCGTCGGCACCGTCGGCGCGTCTGCCGTCGCGCTGCTGATGGCCCTGCTGCTGCTCGGCGGGCTTGAAAACGTATGGGTCGTCATCCTGCTGGTGGTCGCGCTGGGCAGCACCTTCGCCTTCGTACTCACGGTCCGGCAGACCTACAGCTACGATATTGTAGGCCCCGAATACGCTCTAAACGGGTTGGCCTTGGGCGCCATGGCCATGCAGGGCGGGGGGATTGCCGGATCCCTCGCTTCAGGCGCATTGATCGAAGTCGCGGGACCGGGCTGGCAATTCGCGGCGGCAGCGGTATGCTACCTGTGCTCCGCTGCGGCGACCCTGGCGATCGGAAACCCGGGCCGCTCCATGCGACCAGCCGCCGCCTCCGTCCTTCGGAGCTTGACGGGCTACATCAGTCTGCTTCGCAACTATCGGCTGCTGCTGGTGATCATGATACTGACGGCCGCCACGGAGGTGCTCGGCTTCACTCACACAACCCTGCTGCCGGTCTTTGCCAAAGAGGTGCTGCACGTCGGGCCGACCGGACTCGGAATTATGACGGCAGGCCGGCAGGCCGGAGGACTGATGGGACTGTGGCTGCTTGCGGGACTCGGATCGTTCAGGAGGAAAGGACTGATGATGTTCGCGACGGCCGCGGGTTTCGGCGGTGGGCTGATGGCCTTCTCGCTATCCGGCAACATCTATTCCTTCCTGGGGGTGCTGCTGTTCGTCAACGCCTGCGCCATGGCCGTTGATACCCTCTACAAGACGCTGATGCAGGATCTCGTGTCCGACGAGGAACGGGGCCGCGCCATGGGTTCATGGGTGCTCAGCATCGGGTTCGCCCCCGTGGGCCATGTGGGAGTTGGAGCGCTGGCGGGGGCCGTGGGTGCCCCGAGGGCCCTGCTGATCAACGGCGCCGCCCTCGCCGCCATCAGCGTCGTCGCCGCCATCGGCCTGCCGCGCATCAGGCGACTGGACTAGGCGACGTTCATTTTCCGGCGCGGTCAGTTGACCGGCGCCTGGTTGATTGCGTAGCTATCTGCAATATCATGTGCTGAAGTACCTGGGCGAACAGAGCTTGTTGAACAAGTCCTGCGTGGAGCCGAAAGCAGGTGAGGACGTCTGAACGAATCAGGGGTTGAGAGTTTCGATGTGGTAATCGTGGGAGGCGGGCCGGGTGGGCTGGCAGTCTCTCAGCAACTGGCCGCGCGAAACATTGCCAACGTGGTCCTCGAACGAGGAGAGCACGCCGGATGGATGTGGGGACAGGCCTACGACAGCCTGAGACTGCACACCGGCAAGCATCTCAGCTCGCTCCCAGGATTGCCATTTCCGGCACGGACACGCTTGTTTCCTACTCGCTCGGATTTCGCCTCGTACCTCGAGAGTTACGTTGGCCGGTTCCAACTTCCCGTCAGAACCGGCACAGCAGCAACGGGACTCAAGCGGGAAAACGGAGCTTGGATTGTAAATACCTGCTCAGGACAGTGGAGGGCGAGGACCGTCGTTGCCGCAACGGGGATAATGTCCTCACCGGTCACGCCCACCATCAAGGGACTGCCCTCGTATACCGGGACCATTTTCCACAGCACGGAGTACAGGCGGCCCGAGAAGCGATTGGGTAACTCCGTGCTGGTGGTTGGGATCGGAAACTCGGCGGCTGAAATCGCCTCGGAACTTGCCACCGCAGGGATGGAGGTAACGCTGTCGGTGCGGTCGGGAGCCAACGTCATCCCGAGAAGCATCGCGGGCATCCCGTCCCAGTACATTGGCTGGTCGATGTCGTGGCTACCAGCGGGCTTGCAGCGGCGGGTTGTGCGGGGCACCGGCCTGGTTGGCAGCCTACTGAGGCGCAGCCCTACCGGATTGCCTCGAAAGCGGGACATACACCGTTGCAACGACCAGCCCGTAATCGGCCGCTCCATTCTGGACCACATCAACGCAGGACGGGTGCGTGTCCTGCCTGGCGTGGCTGAATTCGTCGAGGACAGTGTGCACTTTACCGATGGCTCACAATGGGCCGGTGACTCGGTGATCCTTGCGACCGGCTATCGCGCCGCGCTCGATTGGATGGGCGAATATGGCGCCAGAGACGAATGCGGGTTCGCTGACCGCAGGGACCGGGTGCGCAGCGCCAGCCACCCCGATCTGTACTTTGTCGGCCACAACTACGACAGGCGAGGAACCCTCCGCAGCATCCGCGCCGACTCAAAAAGGATAGGGCAGCTTATCTCTCGCAGTCAGTCCCAGTGGTAGCTGGCAAATGCACACAGCCCGACTGCCAGGACCATGTGGAACCATATCGGTATCGTGCGCCTGAACCACCTGAACTCAGGCCGGAGCCACATCGTCACGATGTATCGCACGACCATCGAACCGAAGTAGAGCCAAGAGAGAACAGCGAGGTACAACGCCGCTCGATCCCACCAGTCCGCTGCGAACAGTCCCCCATCGCGATAGACATCGACCGTTATTACGATCATTACCGCCAAGAGCGCCAGTTGTGAGGGCAGCAGGTACCTGTACGGCATCAGCCCCGAATACCAGTGCTCGTTGGACGGGAGCCATCGGGGAGTCCACAGCACAACCAATATCTGCCCAAACACGCGAAGGGCGAACAGCACGGTGCAGACAGCTAGGATCAAGGAGCTGTGGGACATCTCACCCCGAGGGTAATTCTATCTGAAACCCCACCACGTCGGAGATGCGGACCGTGCATCGCTGTCCTGGTTAATACCGGACTTGATTGTTTCTCCAGCCCCGCAGCCAAAGCGCATCAAAAAAGGGGCCGACGCCCAATGGACGTCAAGCCCCCATACCCAGCCAGGATCTCTCAAATACCATTTGCGCAGACGCGCCGGGAATCAACCTCTATGCCGATCTCTCAACTACCGAGGAAACTATGCTGTCGGGACTGGACCAACGAATCACAACCACCCTAAAGTGCCTTCGCCCTAAAGCAGGAACCCGGCCCTCCCAATCCGCCGACCCAGCCCCGTTGGAGTAAGGAAGAGTAAACTAGAATAATTTAGGCAAAGACACTCGAACTACGGTTGCAACTCTACACGTCATTAGTACATATATTATGAAATTCAACCGAAAATCTGTGTAATTTTTGTGTAATTTTTTGTTAGGTACCAAGTCATCCCGCTGCCGTTCACTTGTGGCCAGCCGGTGCTGGGGATCTTGAACACACTCACGGAACCGGCAGCGCAACCTGGCTCGGCGGAGAGCCACAGGACTGGTCTATCCCGCTGCATTACCTCCATTCCGGCAGTCTCCGGGAATTCCGCAATACAGTCGACAGAATCGACCCTGCCAGGCCTCATCCCGCTGGAACCGGGGCAGGTTTGCAAAGTTCGAACGTTCGGCCTGAGCTTGTCGAAGGGCGTACTGTTGGGCAATTGCAAACGAGCGAAACCCGTTCATCATTCAACTGGCTCAGGACGAACGGGTTACGCAAAGCACTTTGCAAACATGCCTCAGTATATGAGCGCCGTCGCTGTGCCCTCGGGCAAGTCCACGTCAAGGGCTTGCAGGCAATGGGCCAAAGTGTGGTAGTAGCCGCTGACCACCAGCACGTCTACCGCACCGTCGTTGCCCACCAGTCCGCGCATGGCCTCGAAGGTTGCGTCGGATATCCGGTGCTGGCGCAGAAGCTCAAGGACGAACTGCACCACCGTAGCGTCATCGTCATCGAAGCCCGCCGGCGCACGGTATTCGTGGATGGCGGCGATGATGCCGTCGGACAGCCCCGCCTGTTTGGCCGCCGACTGGTTGACCGTCCAGACGTAATGGCCGCAGGCTTCGCGGGCGGCGGTCAAAACGGCCAGGGCCTTGATGCGCGCCGACAGGGCCGTCTCGTAGCGCGCGTATCCGCCCAACCCCGCCAACGCACCGGCGGCCTGCGGGTTGTTCAGCAGCGCAGCATAGTTGCGGGCCACACCGCCCCGGGAAGTCTCGATTTCGTCCCAGACAGCCTGCCCGGCGGCGTCCATCCCCTCACGAGTGGCGTAGGGTACTCTGGTCATTTTAGAACTCCTTACAATTGTCCCTCCCAAAGAGAGAGCTAGGGTGGGGCCGTCCGTGTCGGTACGGACGCTAGGCCATAATACCGTAGGGGCGCACAGCTGTGCGCCCCTACATCGTTACCGGAACCGTATTCGAAACCGCTGGTTAGTCGGCGGCCTGCGCCAGCCCCGACGGTTCGCCGTTCTTGGCCCAGAGGCCCTCGAGAATGGCGTCGGGGGACATGGGCAGCTGGTTCATCCGCACGCCGACAGCGTGGTAGATTGCGTTGGCGACGGCGGCCATGGGAGGCACTATCGGCACCTCACCCACGCCCCGGACGCCGTAGGGATGGCCAGGGTTTGCGATTTCAACGATGACCGTGCCTATCATCGGCAGGTCGAGGCTGGTGGGCATCCTGTAGTCGAGGAAGGAGGAGTTTTCCATCCGGCCCTCGGAACTGAAGCGGTATTCCTCATTCAGAGCCCAGCCGATGCCCTGCACCACGCCACCCTGGATCTGGCCCTCGACGTAGCTGGGGTGGATGGCTTTGCCCACGTCCTGGATCGCGGTGTAGTCCAAGATGGTTACCTTGCCGGTGTCGGGGTCCACTTCCACGTCAACGATATGGGTGGCGAAAGCGCCGCCGGCGCCACGCGGGTCAACGCTGACCTGGGCGGAGATGGGCCCGCCGGTGCGGTTCAACTGTCCCGACAGCTCCTTGAAGCTCATCTTGAGCTCTTGGTCGGAGGTGTGCTGGAACACGCCGTCGACCAAGTCGACGTCGGCGACGTCAACATCCCAGATGCTGGATGCGCGCTCGATCATCTTTTGCTTGATTTCTTGGGCGCATTCGTAGGCGGCCCAGCCGGTGGCGAAGGTGGTGCGGCTGCCACCGGTCAGGAAGGTGTAGCCCACCGAGTCGGTGTCGCCCACGCTGGGATCAACGTCCTCGGCGGGGATGCCCAAGACCTCGGCGGCCTGCATGGCGATGGATGCACGGCTGCCGCCGATGTCAGTGGAGCCTTCCACCAGCGAGATGGTGCCGTCGGCCTGTACGCTGATGGCGGCACTGGACTGGAGGCCGATGTTGAACCAGAACCCGGATGCCACGCCGCGACCTCGGTTGGTGCCCTCCAGCTTCCGCTGGTACTGCTCTGTCTCGCGGGCGACCTCCAGTTGCTCGACGTTGCCCACCTTGGGAAAGACCGGGCCGTCCACGCGGCGGGTGCCTTCCTTGGAGGCGTTGCGAAGTCGGAACTCAACTGGGTCTATGCCCAACTTCTCGGCCAGTTCGTCCACCACGGTCTCGGCGGCGAAGGCGGCGATGGGCGCGCCGGGAGCGCGGTAGGCGGCAACCGGCGGCTTGTTGGCCACAACGTCGTAGCCGTCGACGCGCGCGTTCTCGATTTCGTAGCAGGCGAACATGCACTGGGCGCCGGCGGTCACCGGAGAGCCGGGGAAGGCGCCGGCATCAAAGGCCAGCGACGACTCGGCAGCGACGATCTTGCCATCGTTGGTGGCGCCCATTTTGACCCACATATAGGAGCCGGAAGTGGGGCCGGTGGCCTCGAACACCTCGGCGCGGCTCATGGCGCCCTTCACCGGCACACCTGTCTTCTTGGACAGCAGCGCGGTGAGCGGCTCGAGGTATATGGGAATCTTCCCTCCGAATCCGCCACCGATTTCCATGGGTACAACACGCACTTTGGAAACGGGCAGATCAAGCACTCCGGCCAGGGCGTCGCGAGTGGTGAAAGCGCCCTGGGTGCTCACCCAGATGGTCAGCTCGCCGTTGTTGTTCCAAAAGGCTGCGCCGTTCTGGGGTTCGATGTAGCCCTGATGCACCGTGGCCGTGGAGTACTCGCGCTCTACGATCACGTCGGCGTCGGCGAAACCCTCCCCCACATCACCCTGCTCGTAGCGGAAGTGGGTGGCGACGTTGCTGTGCTTATCGGTCTTTTCACCGAACTCGTCCGTGGTCTGGTCGTCGTGGAGCAGTTCGGCGTCGTCGGCCATCGCCTGGCGGACCTCGGTGGCTGCCTTCAGCACCTCGTACTCGACTTCAATGAGAGCCAGGGCCTGCTCGGCTTGGTGGGCGCTCACGGCCGCGACGGCAGCAACCGGGTGGCCTTTGTAGAGGGCCTTGTTCTTGGCCATAACCTTGCGAGCCGCGGCGCTGTCGGTTGGGATGTCCTGGCCGGTGATAACGGCTCGGACTCCCGGGGCGGCCTCGGCCTTGCTGGTGTTGATGGACTTGATGCGCGCGTGGGCGTGGGGGCTGCGCAGCACCTTGGCGTAGAGTGTTCCCGCCGCGTCGAAGTCGGCCCCGTACTTGGCCCGGCCGGTGACCTTGTCGGTGCCGTCATGCCGCACCGGCCGTGTTCCGACAACCTTGAAATCGGTGTTGGACAGGACGATATTGGATGCCATTTGAATCCACCTCACGCGGAGTTTCGATAGCGCAAACAGGTAAAACTGGAAAGGGGCAGGGCCCGCAGAACCGGACCCAGCAATCCAGAGGGGATTGTACCACAAGGCAAGCTGCGGAGTGTTAGAATAGCCGAAGCCCTTTCCTGAAGCCCTTTCCTGAAGCCCTTTCCTGTTGGAGAGCGATATGGATTTCAGCGAACTGAGAGACATTGAATTACGGGAAGCCTGGCCCAATGAAGCATCCGACTTTACCCCGTGGTTGGAGGACAATCTACAGAGACTTTCGAGGGTAATCGGAATTGCCATCGAACCCGACGACAGCCAGGTGTCTGTTGATGGGTTCAGCGCGGATGTTCTGGCCACTTTGCCGGTCAACGGCAGCCGTGTCGTAATTGAGAACCAGTTGGACAACACCGATCATTCCCACTTGGGACAGATAATGAGCAATATGGCCCGGCTGGAGGCGCAAACGGCCATCTGGGTGGCCAGGGAGTTCCAGCCGGCCCATCTCGCCGCCGTTCGCTGGCTGAACATCAACACCCCCGGCGACTTCGCCTTCTTCGCCATCAGGGTCCGAGCTGTTCGCATCGGAGAATTTCCTGCTCCCATCGCGCCGGTTTTCGAGGTCTTGGAAAAACCCCACGACTGGGACCGCCGGGTGCTGGCGCTGAACCGCGCCGCCCAAGGCAGCGGCGGCATTAACGACCGGCTCAACCGCCTGCGCCGAAAGCGCCACGATTTCTGGCAGGCCTATGCCGAGCAGCATCCTACCGACATACAACTGCCGTCCGACCATTCTCACAGCAACGTCTACTACCGGCTGGGCGGCGCGCTGATTTCCCAGTACATGGCGGACGGGAGCGTTGGAATTTACTTGGTGGAACACAGCCGGGCTTATGACGTGGAGGCGGCGCGAGCGGTATCCATGTATAAGGAGGGCCTGCAGCTCAACCTCGGCGATCCCTCTGAGTCCTTGGCTATCGACACCAACGATCGCGACAACTGGCCGGACATGATCGACTGGCTGCACGGAAAGCTGGCCGAATTCCGGCGCGTGGTCGAGCGTTATTCGTCCGGGCCTGTGGATGAGGTCTCCGAGTACGAACCAGCAGAGATTGAGTAAGCAAGGCTCGGCGAAGGAGGCCCCCATGCAGCCACTGGCCGGCATTCGAGTCCTCAGCGTCACGGTTTACCTGGCCGGGCCGTTCGCGTCTATGAACCTTGCCCGACTGGGCGCCGAGGTCATCAAGGTGGAAATCCCGGGCCGCGGCGATCCGGTACGCGGCAACGGTCCCTTCGCCGGGCCAGAGGGCACTCACGCCCTACGGAACTCCGACGAGGACATATCCACCCGCTTCCTCAAGCGCACCCAGGGCGTTAAGAGCGTCACTCTGGACCTGAAAACCATGAAGGGCAAGGAATTGTTCCTCGAGCTGGCCAAGCAGAGCGACGTCGTGCTGGAAAATCTGGCTCCCGGCTCGCTGCGCCGCACCGGACTGGGATACGAAGAGGTGGCTGCAGTCAACCCCGGCATCGTTTACGCCTCCATATCCGGCTACGGGCAGACGGGACAATACAAGGACAAGCCAGCCCACGACCCGCAAATCCAGGGCATGAGCGGCTTGATGGACATCAACGGCGAAGCCGACGGCCCGCCTGTCAAGGTGGGCTTCTACATCGGCGATCTGGTCACGCCGATGTTCGCCTGCTACTCGATACTGGCGGCGCTGCGTGAGAAGGACCGCACCGGCAAAGGGCAGTACCTTGACGTTTCCATGATGGACACCCTGGTTTCACTGATGTTCATGGAAAACCTCGAGGAGAGCATAGAGGCCGGCCTGCCCCTGCGCACCGGTAACATCAGCCGCAGCGGGCCCACCGGCCTGTACAGCGCCAAGGGCGGGGACATCTCCATCACGGTCACCAGCGACGATCAGTGGCGGCGGATGTGCAACGCCCTGCAATCGCCCGAACTTCTGGAGGACCCGCGTTTCGACACCTACGTTAGCCGCACGACCAACGTCGAGGACGCCCGGCAGGAAATCCAAGAGCGCATCGGCAGGATGACCCTGGACGAAGCTCAGGAATGTCTCGAAAGCCACGACGTGCCCTGCGCCCCCGTCCGCACGGCCGAGCAGGTGATGAACGACCGCCACTTCTGGGACCGCGGCAGCTTGGTGCCCATGAACCACGGGGCAATGACCGAGCCCGTGGAGGGCGCCGTTGCCGCTGGATTTCCTGTCCGCTTCTCCGGCGGAGATCTCCCCCCTCTTCCCGGCGCGCCCACTCTGGGGATGCACAATCACGAAATCTTCACCAGCATTCTGGGACTGAGTGACTCCGAAATAGCGGAGCTTTCAGCACAGGGAGTGATGTAGATAGTTCCCTCGCCCTTTTTGGGAATGATTGTGTGAGGGCACACCGCTCGATTCGCAGGGATAATCAGGAATCGGAAGTAAACGAGAGGCAGCAGTTGAGTTTCACGGCCAAACCCATCCGGACCGAGCTGTTCGTTCCGGGGAACAAGGAAGACTGGATGCGCAAGGCCCCTCGCTACGGGGCTGACGCGCTGATCCTGGACCTGGAGGACTCGGTGCCATTGGACCAGAAACCCGCGGCCCGAGAATCCGTGGGCCGGATGGTGCATGAGCTGGGCGAGGCCGGGCAGAACATCGTGGTGCGGGTGAATCGTCTGGAAACCGGGCTGACCGGGGGTGATCTGGAGGCTGTAGCAGGCCCTCATCTCTATTGCGTCTTACTACCCAAGGTCGAGGGCCCGGAGGACGTCGTTGAAGTCGACACTCTGTTGCGCCACTTCGAGCGGGAAAAGGGACTGGAGGTCGGCAAGATCTTCATAGACCCGGCCCTTGAAACCGCGTCGGGTATCCGGCAGTCGTGGGAGATCGCCAACGCCTCGCCTCGCGTGGCCCACATGGGCGCCAGCGGTGGCAAGGGCGGCGATACTGCTCGCTCAATCGGATTCCAGTGGACACCCGAGGGGATGGAGACGCTGTTCCTGCGCTCCAAGGTACTGGTGGATGTCCGCGCCGCCGGAATTCCCTACCCCATGAGCGGCGGCTGGATGGACATTCACGATCTCGGAGGGCTGCGGAAGTCGGCCCAACAGGCCAAGCAACTGGGCTACACCGGTATGCACCTGATTCACCCGTCGCACGTGCCAGTGGTCAACGAGGTCTTCACACCATCGGCAGAGGACGTCGCCCACTATAAAGGCCTGATCGAGGCGATGGAGGCACAACGGGCCCAAGGCGGAGCGGCTGTGACTTTCGGCGGCGATATGGTGGACATCGCTCACGAGGAAACGGCCCGCGCCATGCTGGAAATCGCCCGGGAAATGGGAGTGCCCGGAGCGTGAGTGACGAGTCTTCTATCCGCTCTGGCCGCGGGGACCGCTCGCGGTGGCTGCCCATCCAAGGATGCGCCAATTTTCGAGACCTGGGCGGCTATCGCAATAACCGGGGACAGACCGTTCGGTGGCGGCGGCTCTTCCGCAGCGACGCACTGCATGAACTGACTTCTGCCGATGCTGATTACGCCGTGGGCGAGATGGCCATCGGGCTGGTGGTGGATCTTCGCAACTCCAACGAAGCTGATCGCGATGGTCGAGGTCCACTTCCCGAAATCGGCGTGGAATACCGGCATATTCCGTTGCTTGAAGGGCGCGGCATCCCTCCCTTCACCGGTGGCGACGTGGTTGAGCGGCTATCGTCCACCTACCAATGGCTGATCCACAACTCAGGGCCCCGCGTGGCCGAGGCAGTGTCCGCCATTGCCGCAACAGCCGCAACAATCGATGCTGAACCCGCCAATGGCCGGTGCGGGGTGGTCTTCCATTGCAGCGCGGGTAAGGACCGCACCGGTCTACTGGCCGCCCTGATCCTAGAAGTTCTGGGCGTGGACGCCGAAACCATCAGCGCCGACTACCTGCTGACCAATCAGGTGATTGAAGGAATCCTGCGGCGCATAATGGCAATGGAGAACAACAACAGGGTCACCACTCAGTCTCTGGCCGCGCAGCCCGCGGCCTTTCAGGGCTTTCAGGACACGCTGCATCGGGAATTCGGCGGCGCGGAGGCCTACCTGCGGGATCACGGCGTGAGCAAGGAGACACTGGAGAGTCTGCGGCGCAACCTGCTTGAGTAAGTTCCGGAAACACCCCCACCCTGACCCTCCCTCAGGGGGAGGGGATGTCAAAAGGTAAGGGTATATGGCGAACTACGTACTGGTCCACGGCTCGGCCCACGGATCGTGGTGCTGGGAGCGGGTCGTGCCGCTGCTGGAGAGCATGGGGCATAGGGTGGTTGCGGTGGACCTGCCCGGCAACGGCCACGACGACACGCCTCTGGCCGAGGTTACGCTGGAAACCTATGCCGAGCATCTCTGCGGCGTGCTGGACGAGTTGGATGAACCCGTTGTTCTCGTAGGCCACAGTCTCGGCGGCATCTCCATCAGCCGGACCGCGGAGTTGCGACCGGATAAAGTGGCGGTCTTGGTCTACCTGACAGCGCTGCTGCTGCAGAACGGCGACTCGTTCACCGGGGCAACGTCAGCGGAGCCGGACGAGGTTCGCAGAGCGCTGGAAACTCGGACAAGCTGGAACATTGCCGACGATCTGACCCACGTGGGCTACAAGCCGGAACTGGCGCAGCATCGCTTCTACAACGACTGTACTCAGGAAGACGTGGCTTGGGCGAAATCAATGCTGGTGCCGCAGCCCGCCGGTCCGCTGCTCAGCCAGATGCGGATTACTGAGGGCAACTTCGGACGGGTGCCTCGCGTTTACATCGAGTGCGCGCTGGACAACGCGGTCACGCCGGAGCACGCCCGCGAGATGTACACCGGCCTGCCCTGCGCTCAGGTCATAACCATGCAGACCGGGCACTCCCCATTCATGTCCGCGCCGGACGATCTGGCCGGCCAACTGGACGGTCTCTCCCGGTACGCCTCTGCGGGCCAGAGGGCATGACCTACGGACTGCTGAACGGACTGCGGGTGCTGGAGCTGGGCGAGTTCATATCCGCCCCCTACTGCGGCAAGTTGCTGGCCGACATGGGCGCCGACGTCGTGAAGATCGAGCGCGCCGGCGTCGGCGACTGGGCCCGAGACTACGGCCCCTACCCCAATGACCTGCCCCACCGGGAACGCAGCGGCCTGTTCCTCTATCTCAACGCCAACAAGCGCGGCGTAACCCTCAACCTCGAAACACCCACCGGTCGCGAAATCTTCGCCGGCTTAGTTTCCCGGTCCGACGCCCTCGTCCACAACCTGCACCCAACCGAAATGGACCGAGTCGGGCTGGACTACGAAACACTGGGTAGCGCCTCACCATCATCCTCCCCTGAGGAGCGGGCCAACGGGGGGTTGATAATGGCATCCATAACGCCCTTCGGTCTGACCGGCCCCTACCGCAACTGGAAAGCCTACGATATCAACCTCGCAGCCGGCGGCGGCATCTGCGAGGGGCTGGGCAGCCCCGACCGCGAGCCACTGACTTTCGGCACGCCGGAGGTCGGGTATTTCGCGGGAGCCGCCGCTGCCTCGTCCATTGTCATGGTCCTGCTGTCCCAATCTCCCTCCATCCCTTCGGAGTGGACCATGGGGAGGAGTGGCCAACACATTGATATTGCCGAAATAGAGGCGATGGCCGGCCTCTACAACGGCCCCGAGGCGCTGATGGCGGTCTACCAGTGGCGCGTCACCCGGCGCACCGGGCACCACGCACTGGACTTCCCCTACCCAAACTGCATACTCCGCTGCAAGGACGGCTACATCTTTGTCGGCTCCCCGGAGGGGCGGCAGTGGCGCCGGCTGCTGGAGCTGATGGGCAACCCGGAATGGTCCCAAGAACCACGTTTCCGCAACCGCACGGTGATGAACAACGAGTACGCCGACGAGGTCGACGGCTACGTGGAGGAGTGGCTGCTGCAACACTCCAAGACGGAACTGCTGGAAATGGCCCTGGAGCATCGCGTCCCCCTGGCCCCGGTGCGCGGCTTCGACGAGGTGCGCAGCGACCCCAGCCTGGCCACGCTGTTCTCTGAAATCGACCGCCCCGACACCGGCGCCATCGCCTTTCCCGGTCCGCCCTACCAGCTATACGACTCAGAAGTATCTCAGCCGCGTTCCGCACCCACTTTGGGTCAGCACAACAGCGAAATCTACGGTGGCGAGTTGGGCTTTACGCCTGAAGAGGTGGTCCAACTCTACCGGACCGGAATCATCTGACGAGTATCGGTGACGGGATGTCGAGTATACTTGATGCCTGCCGGAATCAGGTGGGCTGACCGGAGTACATTAGCAGGCCAGGTCAGGAGCTTTCCATCCGGGTACAGGAGCTTTTCCGATGTCTGCATATTACGACTACCCAGTTGAACTCACCGGGGAATACCAGGAACGGGTCAACCGGCTGCTGTGGTTGATCAAGTGGATTCTGGTCATTCCGCATTACATCGTCCTGTGGTTTCTCTCGATTCCCACCATTCTCACAGTCCCGCTGTCATGGCTCATAATTATCATTATGGGCCGCTACCCAGAGTTTTTATGGGGCTACCACACCGGCTTGTTGCGATGGAGTTGGCGCGTCAACTTCTACACCTACGACGCGGGCAACACCGACCAGTACCCGCCCTTTTCCTTCGGGTCGAGAGACGACTACCCGGCGGACCTGATAATTGAATTCCCGGAGAGCTCGTCGCGCTTGACGGCCCTTTTTCGCTGGCTGCTGGCCATTCCCCACTGGATAATTGTCTATTTCTTGGGAGCGATAAGAGACTTACTGGTCCTGATTGCGCTGATAGCGACGCTGTTCACCGGGCGTTATCCCGAATCCCTGTTCGACATAATCATGGGAATGAACCGTTGGGTATACAGGGTAAGCGCTTATAGTGTGCTGCTGGTGGACGACTACCCGCCGTTCAGCTTCGACTAGAACCACAGGTTCCCTAATGATTGAACAACCGTACGAAAACAGTGGCCCCCTTTCGGGCTATCGGGTCTTGGACTTCGGTTGGGTATTGGCTGGAGCGGTGCCTGGCATGGTGCTTGCCGACATGGGCGCCGAGGTCATCAAGGTGGAAACACGCCAGCGCATGGACTACATGCGCTTGGGGCGGCCCATCGTCGGCGACCAGCCGGACCCGGAACAGAACCCCATGTTTCACAACGTGAATCGAGGCAAGCGCAGCATCACTCTCAACACCACCAAGCCGGAGGCGGTGGATCTGGCGAAGCGGCTGGCGGCGGGATGCGACGTGGTAATCGAAAATTTTTCGCCGGGCGTCATGGAGCGCCTGGGGCTGGACTATGAAACACTGAGCCGCGACAACCCTCGGCTGGTAATGGCCGCGGTCACTTCCAACGGCCAGACCGGGCCGCTGCGCGACCTGCGGGCCTACGCTCCTTCCATTGGCGCACTGTCGGGGTTGGACAGCACCATGGGCTACGAGGCCCCCGGCGGCGAGGCCGGGCGGCCACTGGGGCTGAAGCATGCCTACGCCGACCTGTGCGGCGCGCTCCACGCCGTCTTCGCCATCGTCTCAGCACTGCACCAGCGGCACCGCACCGGTCGGGGCCAGTACATCGATGTTTCGATGCTGCGGGCCACGGTGGCGACCATGGGCGCGGGGCTGATGGAGTACGAACTCACGGGCCGGGCTTCACAGCCGAGGGGCAACTACGACCCGGTTATGGCCCCCTACGGCAACTATCCCTGCCAGGGCGATGACGAGTGGGTATCCATAGCGGTACGTACGGAGGAGGAGTGGCGCGGGCTGGTAGAGGCAATGGACAACCCCGCATGGGCCGACGAGTCGATTTTCGCCAGCCGCTACGCCCGCCTGAACCACCGCGGGGAGTTGGATGCCCGGCTGTCGGAGTGGACGCGGGAACGAACGCCGTGGGAGGCCACGGAGCTGCTCCAATCCCACGGCGTCGCGGCCTTCCCGGTGCTGGACGCCGAGGGACGGCTGTTCAACCCCCACTTCCGAGAACGAGGTCTGTATTCGGACATAGAACATCCGGCACTGGGAACGGAGCCGATCTTCAACCTGATGTGGCAGTTCAGCCGCACTCCGCCCCGCATCCAGCGCCATGCCCCGCTGTTGGGAGAGCACAACCGCGAGGTCTTCTGCGGCCTCCTGGGGCTGGACGATGCCGAACTGGCCCGCTTGGAAGAGGAGCAGGTAATCTGGTAAAAATCTCCATCAACAATTTGTTAGCGCGTGGTTTTTATAACGATCTTTTAGGGGCGCACAGCCGTGCGCCTTGGTACTTTCCGCCTTTGGCACGCTCCCAACCCCAAACTGGAGCGTAAGGCTGTGCGCCCCTACGGACAAGCCGGTGAAAGTGCGAACAATCACCCTGAATTGTAGAGAGGGACCTATGACCAGCCAGAACGAACGCGAGCGTGTAGTCGAGACACTTCCGGAGGTCGAGGGCGGCATTACGCCCGAAGCCATCGCCCGGGCCAAGGCGATGATCGGCACACGCATGCGCACGGAGAACTTCGTCCGCGACGCCTCGCTCGGGGCTCTGCTGAACTTCGTCAATGGCATCGGCGACACCAATCCGATATTCCGCGACCAAGAGTACTCCGCCTATTCCAAATTCGGCTCCATCATCGGGCACCCCTGTGCACCCTATATGCGCCACTGGTCGGGGCGTACTCGCTGGGGCCTGCCAGGCGTGCATGGCTTTTTCGCCGGCAACGACTGGGAATACTTCCGCAACCTGCGCCCCGGCGATGCTGTCAACTGCGTCGAGCGGGTGCTGGACGTGCAGGAACGCCAGAGCCGTTACTCCGAAACGCTGGTGATCCAGTTCGTGGAGACCACCTACACCAACCAGCGGGATGAAGTGCTGGCTCGCGTTGTTGGATGGTGCACCCGGCACCAGCGCCGCGCGTCCCGCGAGCGGGGCAAGTACGCCAGCGTTCCGCGCCGCCACGAGTACACGCCCGAGGAACTGGAGGCTATCGACCAGCAGGTGCTGGCGGAGAAGGCGCGGGGCGGCCAGACTCGTTACTACGAGGACACCAACATTGGCGATGAGCTGGAGCCGGTGGTGCGTGGCCCGCTGTCGTTGCAGGACGTTTCAGCCTTTCTGGTGGGCACCGGACGCTCCAGCGCTCACGGCGTACTGCTGCGGGAAGCTCTGAGGCACCCCGACCACTTCTTCCGCAACCCGGAGTCCGGCGGCGGGCTGGAATACACCGGGATCGGACACCTGCGCGACTCTGTGGCCGAGGCGGTGGGCGTCCCCGGAGCCTACGATTACGGCCCGCAGCGCGTGTCGTGGATGGGAACGCTGGTCACCAACTGGATGGGAGACGACGCATTCCTCAAGCGACTTCGGGTCGAATGCCGCCGCTTCAACGTATACGGCGACACCCAGTGGTGCAAGGGCCGCGTCATTGGCAAGCACGTCCACAATGGGGCGGCGCTGGTTGACCTAGAAATCTGGGCCGAAAACCAACGCGGCGAAGTGACGGCGCCCGGGCAGGCCACGGTCATGCTGCCGTCCCGCGCCCCGCGCCTGCCTTGGTTCACCGACGGCCATGCCCTCAGCCTACGCGACCTACCGCGCAGCGAGCAAATGCCCCCCATCCTTCCCGAGTAAAGGAGGATGCCTGAGTATCATCCGTGTCCTTATCCCGAATCCACCGAAGGAGGGTGTGTGTAAGGCGTCGTGAAGGGGTGAGGAGGTGCTCCTGTGAATCTGGGATAATGGTTTTTGGACACAAAACCAAGCCAAAACTAGGAGCACCCAACAGATGCTGCCACGCAATCACTCCGACCGCATCCGAATCACCTTCGACGACCACCGCCTGGTGGCCAATGCCGGGCTGATCCTTCCGGCCACCCTGGCCCGGCACCTCGGCCTGTCCCAACTGGTCCAGAAGCACCTGGACCTGGGCCGAGCCCCGGGCCGAGCCAACACCGGCGACAAGGTGATGACCCTGGTGGCCTCCGCCCTGGCTGGCGGCGACTGCATCGACGACGCCGACGTGTTGCGCACCGGCGGGACGGCCGACGCCATCGGCGGCGTGGTCAAAGCCCCATCCACACTTGGGTACCTTCCTGCGCAGCTTCCGGTGGGGCCATGTGCGCCAGTTGGACCGGGTGAGTCGGGAGTTGCTGGCCCGGGTCTGGGCCGCTAGGGCCGGACCCGGCGACGCGCCCCTGACCATCGACTTGGACTCCACCATCTGCGAGACCTACGGACCGGCCAAGGAGGGCGCCCGCAACCACGGCTACACCGGCGCCCGGGGCTATCACCCGCTGCTGGCCATTGCCGCCGGCACCGGCGACGTGCTGATGGCCCGACTCCGTGAGGGCCGGGCCAACACCGCTCGCGGCGCCGCCCACTTCCTGCGGGAGACGCTGGGGCGAGTGCGCCACGGAGGGGCCAGAGGACAACTCACGGTGCGGGCCGACAGCGGCTTCTACACCCATACCGTGGTGTCCGCCTGCCGCGAGATGGATGTCCGCTTCTCCATCACCATCCGCCAGCACGCCAGCCTGCGGAAGCTCATCGAGGCCATACCGGAGGAGGACTGGACGCCCATACCCTATTGGATGGACGCCGCCGACGTGGCGGAGACCACCTACACCCCCTTCCAGAGCGAGCCCGACGCAGTGCCGGTGCGGCTCATCGTCCGGCGGGTGAGGCCGACGCGCCCTCTTCGCCAACTACAGCTATCACGGCTTCATCACCGACCGAGACGGGGAGACCATCGAACTGGAGGCCGACCATCGCCGCCACGCCGAGGTCGAGAATGCCATCCGAGACCTCAAGTACGGCGTCGGACTGAACCATCTCCCGTCAGGCCGTTTCGCCGCCAACGCCGCCTGGCTGGCGGTCCAGGTGATGGCACACAACCTGGCCCGCTGGGCAGCGCGCATCGGCCTCGATCAGCAGATCGGACCACCAAGACCCTCCGGCGGCGGTTCTTCTCCATCGCCGGACGGCTCACCCGCTCGGCGCGCCGCCTCACCCTGCATCTTCCCCAGCGCTGGCCCTGGGAAACCCAGTTCAGTCGCGCCCTGACTCGATTGAGGGCCATTCCCCTTCCAGCCTGACGGCGCCGTCGGTGCCCGACCCACCCACCGGGCAACCCAATGGCTGCCCTGCAGACTCGCGCCAGCCCAGTCCGCCAGTGCCACTTCTTGCATACCGACTTGCCGATTTTGCCTGCCGCCGCCACTGCGGGCCGCCATCTTTCCACTGGCGTGGCCACTCCGTACTACCCCCAACCCTATCTATTGGAACCAGGACAGGCCAGTTCGCTTTCCCTTACCCATCATCCCTCGTGTCAACGCAAAGGCCACATCACCTCGGTGGATTCGGGCTTATGTGGGCGGCGAGGTAGAGGTCACTGATGAACGGTACGCGCACGTCGTTATCAATCACGGCGATTTTGCTCTCCCCTACTGGGAGCGGGATGGGGAAACCATACAAGACCCGGACCGAGTGATCAGGAGAGTTCAAGACAACGGCGCGATCATGCTCTATCGCTGGTATGATGACATTGACAAGAATGTAGTGGCCGTAGTCAGAACTGATTCAATTGGGCGCCACTGGCTGGCTACCGCCTATATGACCAGGAACGTCGTAAGGGGTGACATACTTTGGGTGAAAAACTAATCATCAGGTACGACGACATTGGGGACTTCCTGTTCATAGAGGTGTGCAACCCCTATCCAGAACAGGACTCCAACGAAATAGATGAGTCAGTGGTAGCCCGGTTTAACTTGAAAACGGGCGAGATTGAAACCGTTGAAATTCTGTTCTTCCGTGCCTGGCTGAAGCAAGAAGGCGAAATCCGTATACCGGTCAACGCCACCCTGCGACTGGCTAATACGTCCATTCCGACTGAGGTTGCCTATTCCGCATCCCTAGATAAGACCTTGAGCATCAGATATCACCAGGTTGTTGACATTCTTGCCATAGGCCAGGTCCATACCCATCCCGGTCAAACGGAAGCCGAGATTGGCGAGAACGCAGTTGCTAGGATGAACCCTAGAACGGGCGAAATAGAAAACTTGGAAGTCCGGCATTTTCAAGCCCGCATGGAAAGGGACGGCGAGATAGTCCTGCCCATCAACGCCACCTTGCGGCCAAACAAGAGCGTTGTCGCCGCCAATTGAATGAGGGGAAACAAGCCAATGGGCAGAACATTGGTGGAAGGAACAATCACAGGCCCGTTGGATACCAGGCGGTATTCCTTTTTTGTGGACACTGGCTCTGCCCTCATGGGTCTCCCGCTGGAGGAGATTGAGGCACTGGGGCTGGAGATTATTCCCAACGGCAGAAGGCGTTTCATGACTGCCAACGGAGTGTCCGAGTTTGACACGTACCAGATTGGCGGCGAGATTCGCGGAAAGGGCTTCGCCACGATGGTCGCCCCGTGTCCGATTCCTCTGGTTGGCTATGAGATGTTGCAAAATATGCGGCTGAGAGTCAATCCGGTCAGCGAAGAGGTGGAAGAGGTGCCAGACGATGAGATTCACCCGCCGTATATGATCAGCATGTTCAGTATTTGATCATCAATTTGAGCTCGGAACGGATGCTCCAATGACGACGGCAAATCCGACACATACACCCACCGCCCTCGCTGGCCTGCGCGTGCTGGAGCTCGGGGCGATGGTGGCCGCACCTTACTGCGGCAAGCTGCTGGCTTCGCTTGGCGCCGATGTGGTCAAGGTGGAACCACCCAAGGTGGGAGACCCGTCGCGGCGGCGCGGACCCTTCCCAGGCGACGCTCCCCACCCGGAACGCAGCGGAACGTTCCTTTACCTGAACACCGGCAAGCGTGGCGTTACGCTGGACGCTGACAACCGACAGGGCAGGGATATTCTGCGGCAGTTGGCGGCCAGTGCGGATGTCATCATCCACGACTGTTCGCCCGTTCTCGCAGAGTCAAGAGGATTGGACCGGGAATGTCTGGCCAAGGTCAATGCGAGCCTGATCGTGGCGGCGATTACTCCCTTCGGCTCAAGCGGCCCCAACGCCGGTTACGCGGCCCACGACGTGAACGTATTCCACGCCGGCGGTGAGGGCAACCTGCTGCCCAACGGCTTGGCCCTCGACACCTTCCCGGACCGCGCGCCGGTGGCGGCCGGCGGCATGATGGCATCCTACCAGGGCGGGCTGACCGCCGCCGTGGGGGTGTTGGCCGCGGTGGTGGCGCAGTGGGCCGACGGGACGGGGCAGTCCGTGGACTGCTCGATGCAGGAGGCACAACTGGCAATCGGCTATCTGCCCATCCAGCGGCTGGAGGCCGAGGGCTTCGTCGAAACGCGCTTCTCGCGTTTCTTCAGAATGGGGGGCGTTATGCCCGCGTCCGACGGCTTCGTCGAGTTGCTGACACTGGAGCCGCGCCAGTGGGAGGGTCTGTCCAGGCTGCTTGGTGAGCCGGAATGGGCATCCCCCGACAAGTTCCGCGACCCGGCGACCCACGGGCCGGCGATCAACGAGAATCTGCGCCAGTGGAGCTCAGAGCATACCCGGGAATGGCTCTACCGAGAGGGGCAGGCCCACGGCGTTCCCATAGCCTCCTATCTCACACCGGCTGAGGTCTACCACAGTCCCCAGCAGCGGGAGCGGGGCTTCTTCGTTGAAGTCAATCACCCGGAGGCTGGCAGTTACGAATACTCCGGGCTGCCCTTGCGAATGGGAGAGACGCCTCCCACATTCCGGCGCGCGCCGCTCTTGGGGGAGGATAACGCCGAGGTTTACGGCGCCGTGGGCTATTCCCCGGAGGAACTGACCGCGCTGGCCAGGGCCGAGGTTATTTGATGAGCGAAATGGAAAGTAGTGAAAACCGAGGGCCATTGGCGGGAATCCGCGTCGCCGACTTTTCGGTACACGCAGCGGGTCCCTTCGCCGGTCTGATGCTGGCGGAACTGGGAGCCCAGGTCATCAAGATCGAAAGCTCGGCGCGGCTCGACATCACGCGGCGCCCCCACACCATGTATGGTAAGCCGCCGTCCAGCTTTGAGCAGATCAACGCCAACAAGATGTCGGTATGCCTCAACCTCAAGGAGCCGCGCGCCGTCGAGCTGGCCCTGGAGCTGGTCAGCGTCTCAGAGCTGGTCTTGGAGAATTTCAGACCCGGAGTTATGCAACGGCTGGGGCTCGGTTTCGAGGCAATGCGAGAGGTGCGGCCCGACATCATACTGGTCTCCCTTTCATCCAACGGGCAGACTGGTCCCGAGAGCAATTACGCCGGCTACGCCCCGATGTTCGCCGCCCTGGGTGGGCTGGGCCACCTGACCGGCTATGCCGACGGGCCGCCAGTTGAGTTGCGCCACGCCATGGATCACACTGGCGGCATGCTGGCAGCCTTCGCTGCCGTGGCTGCGCTGTCGGCCCGCCACCGCACCGGACTGGGGCAGCACGTTGATGTGTCGGTGCGGGACTTGGCAACGTCGTTCATCGGCCCGGAGCTGCTGGATGTCGTCATGAATTCGCGGGAGCCGCACCGTCAGGGCAACAGGGACGGTTCGGCGGCCCCACAGGGGGTGTACCGCTGCCGCGGCGAGGACGAGTGGGTCAGCATCTCGGTGTCGTCAGAGGCCGAATGGCAGGGCTTCGTTACTGCCATCGGGTCTCCGCAGTGGGCGACCGGAGACGAATTCGGCGACGCGTTCCGACGCTGGCGCAAGCACGATGAACTAGACGCACTCATCGAAGAGTGTACGCTACAGCATACCGCCGCCGAGGTAACGCAAAAGCTCCAGGCCTGCGGAGTGGCCGCCCACCCCTCATTGACGCCCGACGCGATGATGCAGGACCGGCACCTGCTGGAGCGCGGCGCATTCCCCGTTGTGTACAACGGCGACACAGGAGAGCAGCAACGAGCGGTAACGCCGCCATGGAGGTTCTCGGAGACCCTGGCCCGCATCGACCAGTGGACTCCCACTCTTGGCCAGCACAACGTGGAGGTTCTCTCGGGTTTATTGGGACTCCCACCGGATGATGTGAAAGAATTGGAGCGACAGCAAATCGTCTGGTAACGCGCCCGTCAGTGGTGCAAAATCGCGGTTGCGCGGTTATTATTGCCCCAACCAATTCCTCGCTGCATAGTTTGGAGGTAGGCATGGCCAAGAAGGGCACCGGACTCATGATCGTTTGGGCTGATATTCCGGCGGAAATGGAAGACGACTTCAACGGCTGGTACAACGAGGAGCACCTAGCGGAGTTGCTGTCGGTACCCGGCGTGCTAAACGCAGCCCGTTACGAGGCCACCAGTAGCGGCCCCAAGCACATGGCGGTCTACGAACTGGAAAGTCCAGCCGTCGTAGAGACCGATGCTTTCAAGAACCGCCCACGCACGGACTGGGGCAAGCGCGTAAGCCCCAGCCTCATAGGCACCAACTTCATGAACAATGTCTACGAGATGATTCACCCGGCTGGGCTGACCGACGGAATCGCAGGCAGCGACATGGCTCCCGCCTTGCAGATAGGCCGGATGGACGTCCCTGCAGCCAATGACGCCGACTGGAACGACTGGTACTCCACGGTCTACGTACCCAACTACGAGAAGGTCTCCGGGTGCATCAGGGGGCGCCGCTGGAAGACGGTGCGAGGTGCGCCATCGTACGCCACCGTGTACGAATTCGAGGACGAAAACGTTTCGCAGACCGCCGAATGGCTTCGGCAGAGGGACATCCACCCCGACAACCAGCGGATGCGGGACATCATGACCCATGCCGCCGGCTCGCCGGGCATCTGGAAGAAAACCTTCCAGCTGTAACCACGTCCCACAGCCTCGGGCGTCGAGCGCTTTCGTGCGGCGCCCCTTGGAGAGGACAGGAATGACGACGGGCCTGCAGAGGCAGGAAGGGGAGAGTAGCCAACGTGGGGGCGATGCCGGTCGCAACTACCTCATCGTTGCGCTGATTCTGATCGTCGGCGTATTGATTGCCGAAATCATCGGTGGGGCTCAGTCCGGTAGCCTTGCGCTGCTGGCGGATGCCGGACACATGCTGGCATCCGCTGCAGCAATTGCGATAGCGCTATTCACGGCTTGGGCCGAGAGCCGCCCCGCATCCGTCGAGCGCACTTTCGGCTATCACAGGGCCGAAGTGGCTGGGGCCATGCTGAGCGCCCTGGTTCTCTGGTTGGTAGCAGCCTGGGTTCTTTTTGAGGCTATCAACCGCCTTCGAGATCGCTCCGATCTGGAAATCGAAGGCGGGGTAATGCTGGTGATCGGCATTGTTGGCTTGGGAGTCAATATTGTTGCCGCAGTGATTCTCCGCCTGGGGGCCAGCCGCAACCAGAGGGCCGATGATGCCTTCAGGCACCTGCTGGCAGATTTCATTGCCTCGGTCGGCGTGGTCGCTGCGGCTGTGCTGGTGCTGTTCAACGACTGGCCGGTCGCCGACCCCATCGTCTCGATAGGAGTCGCAGCCCTGATTGCCGCCAGTTCGTGGCGCCTGATACTCAAGGTGTTCTACGCCCTGATGGAAGGCACCCCGGAGCACCTTGACCTGTACAGCCTCTGTGCCGACGTTGAGGACGTGGCAGGAGTCACCCTGATTCACGATGTGCATGCTTGGAGCATTTCGGAGAACTATCACGCACTTACTGCCCACGTGGTTCTCGAGCCTGGATATTCGGAGAATATCGAGGAACTGCTGGGACGCATGCGCCAAATTGTTTACGAAAAACACCGCGTCAGTCATTTGACCTTGCAATTCGAGGAATCAGCCACTGCATGCCTCGAGGACCATCACCTCGGACACCTGGAGGCTAGGTCGCGGTTCGGTGGCTGAATCAGCAGCAACTTGCAAAGCCGATACCTTACTGCGGAAACGTGAATATGACGTCTGCCGAAAATCGGCACGAGGGCCATGAGGGGCACGGCCACGACCACGACGACCACGAGGACCACGACCATGGCGGGCACGAGAGCCACGATGATCATTCAGGTCATGACCACCACGGACATGCCCACGACCGCGCCGCAGTCCTGCGGGAGGCCAGTCGGCGCAGCCTGATAATCGCTCTTTTCCTGATTGGCGGCTTCATGGTCGTCGAGGTGCTTGGCGGCATTCTCTCCGGCAGTCTGGCGCTCTTGGCCGATGCAGGCCACATGCTCACTGACGCCACATCCATCTCGCTGGCGTTGGTGGCTGTATGGATCGCCGGCCGTCCCGAGTCCCTCGAGCGCACTTTCGGTTATCAACGCACGGAGGTGCTGGCAGCCGCCTTCAACGCACTCAGCCTTTGGGTAATCGCCGGGTGGATTGTCTGGGAGGCCGTGGAACGGCTGCTTAACCACCACACCATGGAAATTGAGGGTGGGCTGATGCTCATCGTTGGCGCCATCGGCCTCGGCGTCAACATCGTCGCAGCTTTTGTGCTGCACGTCGGCTCTAAACACAGCCTCAATGTCGATGGCGCCTTCAAGCACGTTCTTGCCGACCTTATGGGCTCCGTCGGAGTTGTGATTTCAGGACTCATAGTGATCTTCACCGGCTGGGTGCTCATTGACCCCATTCTGTCGCTGGGCATCGCATTGTTGATTGTGGTCAGTTCGTGGCGACTGGTATTGAGGTCGGTCAATGTGCTGCTCGGCGGAGTGCCCGAGCACGTAGACCTCTACGCGCTCTGTGCCGACATAGAGGAAGTTGAGGGCGTTACACTGATTCATGATGTCCATGTGTTTACAGTCACGTCCAATTTTGACTTTATGGCTGCCCACATTCTTGTGGATCCCAGATTTCAGGGAGATACCAACGAACTGCTGGGCCAACTGCGCCAGATAGCCTCGGAGAAGCACCGCATTCACCACGTGACGCTGCAGTTGTGCCACTCGGCAACCGAATGCTCTGAAAACCACCATGCAGGCCACCTGGAGGCAATCTCCAGACCGGCAGGGTAACCCGGCTGATTAGCCAGTCCCCAAAACGTCAAAGCGTCGTGCGCCGCCAGCTACGGCGCGTTATACTTGTATGGTAAACCTTCCGGCCCGACCGCCTCACGGTCGAATCGGCCATGAATCAGGGTGGCAATGATTCCTGCTCTAGCCCGTTGGCGTTTCGCGTTCCGCTATCCAGTTCCGGCATTCGCAGTGCTGGTGGCGATTGCTGCCACATTGCTGTTTGCTCCGGCGGCCGCGGCACAGGAGGGCGATCGGGAGGAAGTGCATCACGTCGGGGCCCATGACATCCGGGTGGTGCCGGTGAATCTGAACCTTGGCGCTGGATCGGCTCAGTTTGCCGTGTTCGTAACAGACCCGCAAACCGGTGGGACAGTACCGGACGCCAAGGTGGTGCTGGTGACCTCCAACTCGGATGATGGAAATCCCGGATGGGCCATTGCCACCAACTCGCCTGCCCTTCCCGAACGCTATGACGTGCATCTGAAGCTGGACTCGACCGGGGAGTGGGACGTCAGCGCCGATGTTTCCTCGTCGCTGGGCGCCGATTTCGTCGAGGTGACCACGCTGGATGTCCCGTCGGTGAATCGCCTGACCCAAGGCACCTGGGTCTTTGTCGGGGCGTTCGTGATGATCATGGGCGGCATTGGCTATGTCTGGTGGAGCGCCCGCCGCGAGTACCTGCGCAAGCGGGCGGCGCAGACCGAAATGCCGTGAGCGCCTCAGAGGCATCCACAGGCGCCGGCCGCCGCCGCTGGCTACTATTGGCGCTGGCCATCGCCGCCGTCCTGCCGATCTTGCTGTGGGCGGCCCCATCGGCATCGGCGCACGGCGGTATAGACGCCGGGCAGGAGCCGTGGACGGCTTGGAACACCAATCCTCTGCCGACTATCCTCGTATTGCTGGCGGCCTACGTCTACTTGAACGGGCTGAACAATTGGGACCGGCCCAGCCACCCGGTGAACAGGTGGCAGAAAGCCTCCTTTTTCTTCGGACTGTTCCTCGTGTTCTTTGCCCTGCAGTCGCCTCTTGACCCCCTTTCCGACCACCTGCTTTCGTTCCACCAGGCGCAGCACTTCATCCTGCGGATGGTTGCGCCCATGTTCATCCTGTTGGGCGCGCCGCTGACACCGATGTTACGTGGAATGCCAGTCTGGGCGCGCCAGGGGATAATAAGGCCCTTGGCAAGGAATCATTACGGGCGGCAAGTCTATCGGCTGCTGACCAATCCCATCTTCACCATTTTTTTCTTCCTCGGCAGCCTGTACCTGTGGCAGTTCCCAGGGGCATTTAACCTCGCCCTGCGCAACGACGAGGTACACGCCCTGATGCACCTGACCATGTCGACATCGGGGTTCCTGTTCTGGTGGGTGATCATCGACCCGCCGCCCCATCGCTCGCGGTTGCACTACGGGCTGCGGGTGCTGTACCTGGGACTGATCGTGCTGCCAAACACGCTGCTGGGCGCGGCCATCACCTTCTCCGATGGCCTGCTCTACAGCGCCTATGCCGAGGTCGTCCAACCCTACGGCTTGTCACTGGACACCGACCAGCAACTCGGCGGGCTGATGCTTTGGGTTCCGGGCGACATGATGAGCATTGTTGCCTCCGGCATCGTGATGGTGATGTGGTACGAAAAAGAAGAGGGCCAGCACCAAGCAAAGGCCCGGACGTAGTAGGCGGCCGTCGCATATTTGCAGCCCACGGCGTCGGGCGGCCGACTGTGCGCCCCTGCGAATATATCTGAATAAGAATACCCAATGGACGGGAGCGACCATGCAGAGCGGAGCGGATGGAATGCGTTTCAGCTGGTTCATCCCCATCGACGGCGATGGCAGCCGGGCGGGAACGATGCGGGCAGAGCGGCCCCCGGACTTTGACTACCTGCGCCGGGTGGTGGAGACGGCAGAGGAGTGCGGCTACTACTCTCTGCTTATACCCACACGATTCGCCAACGGCCTGTTCGCCGAGGACGCCCCACTGGCCGAGACCTGGACCACCGCCACGGCCCTTGCCGCGGTCACCAGCCGCATCCGGTTCCTCATAGCCGTGCGGCCCGGTTTCATCTCGCTGGGCCTGTTCGCGCAGATGGCCGCCGCCTTGCATCAGATCTCCAAGGGGCGCGTCGACATCAACATCGTTCCCGGGGGAATTCAGAACGACTTCGAGCGGGTGGGCGAGCAAAGCACCCATGAGACCCGTTACGAACGGGCCGAGGAGTTCATCGCCGCCTGCCGCAAACTGTGGGTGGAGCCTGGCCCGGTGGACTTCAATGGCGCATACTACCGCTTGCGTGACGCCTACTGCGCACCCCAACCCGGCAAGCATGGGCCGCGCTTCTACCTCGGTGGCGCGTCTCCGCGGGCACTGGGTTTGTCAGGCCGGCAGGCCGACGTGCACCTTTCGTGGATCGAGCCGTTGGAGGACACCGCCCACCGCAATGTGGAGGTGGCGGCCGAGTTTGCCAAGGCCGGCCGGACGCCGGAACTGGGCCTGCGCACCCACTTGGTCGTGCGCGACACCGAGGCCGAGGCCTGGGACGCCGCCAACGAGCTGATAGCCCACGCCGACCCGGCGGTAAAGGCGCAGAGGCAGTCGGCCATCGTCGGCACGCAGATGGTGGGGCAGCAGGCCCAGGCCCGCGAGGTCCCGGATCACCGCGTCGGCCCGCACCTCTGGAACGGCCTGTCGGAGGTGCGCGTCAACTGCGGCACCGCCATCGTCGGCACCCCGGAGCAGGCCGCCGACACGCTTTTCGACTACGCAAAGCTGGGATTCCGCGAGTTTATCCTTTCCGGCTTCCCCCACGTCGAGGAGTGTCGGCGGATCTCCAAGGAGGTCCTGCCCCGCCTGCAGGAAAAGCTGGCGGCCAATTAGTCAAACGCCGAAAGCGCCGGGATATAGAAATTGAATCTCGGCGCTCTCTGCGTTTAAGTTACTCGAAGCCCGCTGGTATCTTGTCGGCCCAGGGGCGGGCAGCCTCGAACGCCGCCGATGCCTGCAGCACCCTGGCCTCGGCGCGTCGCGGCCCTATGATGTGAAGGCCGATGGGCAGGCCGTCGGACGAGAACCCGCAGGGTATGCTGGCCGCCGTCTGCCCGGTCATGTTGATGGGGTAGGTGAAGGGTATGAAACCCCACTGGGGATCAACCTCCTTACCGCCGATGACCGCAGGCCTCGTGCCCACCTCGAAGGCCGGGGTCGGCATCGTCGGGGAAAGCAGCAGGTCGTAGGTGTCGAAGAAGTCCTCCATCTGTCGCCCCAATCGGTCTACCTGATGGATGGCGCGGGAGAGTCCGGCGCCAGTGACCCGGGAGCCGTGCTCGATGGAATACAGGCCGGGCGGCGAGAACTCGTGTCGATGTTCCTCCAGCATGTGGCCGTAGGACGTGAAGGCCGCGGTGGCGAACACGTCGAAGAAGGCGTCGAAGGGGTCCTCCAGCTTGAGCGGAGCATCCTCCACGATGGCTCCCAGCTCCTCGAAGACACGGGCGGCGCGGGCGGCTATCTCGACCACCTCGGGATCGACGCCTGCGTAGCCGTAATCGGAACTCCAGGCTATGCGCATCCCCTCAACTCCCCTGCTCAGTCCGGCGCTGAAGTCGGGTGGCGTCTCGCGGATCGAGTTGGGATCGCGGCTGTCGGGGCCAGCCAGGACCTGCAGCAGCAGGGCGGTGTCGGCCACGGTACGGCTCATCGGGCCAGACTGGGAGAAGTGATTGGCTGCGGGCCGCCCATAGCCGCCGTAGCGGGGCACCCGATGTTGAGTCGGCTTGATGCCGAACACTCCGCAGAAGCTCGCCGGTATGCGAATGGATCCGCCGCCATCGCTGCCGGTGGCGATGGTGCACAGACCTGCGGCCAGGGCCGCGCCCGCACCGCCGCTGGAACCGCCGGGAGTCCGGGCGGTGTTCCACGGGTTGCGGCAGGGCTCGCCCAGCTCGTTCTCGGTGGTCCCGGACTGCCCGAACTCAGGCGTGTTGGTCTTGCCAAGTACCACGGCCCCGGATGCCTTCACGCGCTCGACGACGATCGAGTCCATGTCCGGAATGCGGTCCCGGAAGAGCGCCGACCCCATCGTCGACGGGATGCCCTTTGACAACTCCAGGTCCTTGATGGAGATGGGTATGCCGTGCAGCGGCCCCAGCGCCCAGCCACGGGCGACGGCGTCATCGGCGGCGTGGGCGTCGGCCATCGCCTGGTCTTTGCACAGGGTCAGGTAGGAATTCAGTTGCGGGTCCAGCCTCTCAATGCGCTGGTAGAAATGCTGGGTAACCTCCACCGACGACACCTGCCCCGTCCTGATGGCTTGGGCAAGTTCCGTAGCGGGCATATAGGTAAGCTCACTGCTCATAGATACTCCTCTGTGGGTGGGTGGCTTTTCGAGCGGGGGTTCCTGCGGCTGATAATCGCACTTGCGGGGCGATCGCGCAACCGCCGATTGCGGCTGCCGGCAGGGTCTCTCAACCCACCCTCTCCATTGAGGGAAAATTGAGGGAGAACGAACTGATTTCCCCTTCCTCGAGATGTATCAGCGGTCCATCCCTGCAGTAAGGAAATAGGCCCGTGATAAGATTGGGGCACATTCAACTACCGGGCAGGACGGGATAATGATGACCAGTGCACGAGTGCCGCGAGCCATGACCATTGCGGGGTCGGACTCAGGAGGAGGCGCTGGCATCCAGGCCGATCTCAAGACCTTCGGGGCTATGGGCGTCTTCGGCACCTGCGCCATCACCACCATCACCGCCCAGAACACCCTCGGCGTGGATGCCGTGCTGGAAACACCCACCGAAATGATCGAAGCACAGATTGACGCCATCGTGTCGGACATCGGCGCCGACGCCGTGAAGACCGGCATGCTGTCCAGCTCCGAGATCATCCGGTGCGTGGCACAGCGGCTGGGGCATCACTCCCTCAGTCCTGTGGTGATCGACCCGGTGATGGTTGCCAGCACCGGCTTCCGCCTGCTCAGGGACGACGCCGTGGATGCGATGCGGACAATGCTCGTCCCCATGGCGACCGTGGTGACTCCCAACACCCGCGAGGCCAGCGTGCTGACCCAGCGGGAAATGAACACCGTCGACGACCTGAAGGCCGCAGCGAGGATGCTGGTGGACGAGATGGGAGCCAGGAACGCGGTGGTAAAGGGCGGGCACTTGGACGGACCAGCGACCGACGTGCTCTACGACGGCTCGGACTTCGTTATGTTCACCTCCGAGCGCATCGACACCCCCAACACCCACGGCACGGGCTGCACCCTCGCCTCGGCCATCGCCGCCGGGCTGGCCAAGGGCCTGCAAGTGCCCGAAGCGGTACAGCAGGCAAAGGACTATGTGACGGCCTCCATCCGCTCCAGCTTCCCCGTGGGCCAAGGGCACGGCCCGCTCAACCACTTCCACGAACTGTGGGAGCGCGACAGCGGTTGGCGTGGCGTCTGATTCAAGCTGAGCTACGTTTGAGTTCAAGGCTTTTTAGTTGTCTGAGGAAAATCCCTTCTCCCTCTCCCAGAGGGAGAATCAGAAGGCCATGCGCTTAATACTACAGTTGCACTATTGAATCCAGCAGTGATAGCCGTCGCGGTAGTGGCATCGCCGTGCCTGTGCCTGATGGTGCCGTCTCCACAGAGACCATAGCAGAACAAGCTCAGTGGGATGATTCTCCGTCCATACCAGGCGGGTGAGCAGCCGGCGCACCTCAGGCAGCGTCAGGGGAATCAGCTCTTCATCGGGACCGTAGCAGCCCCCTTTTCTCCCTGTTCCATCGCCTGATGCCGGATCACCGCCAGATACGCCTGCGCCAGCATCGCCAGGGTGATGTGCCGGTACCAGCCGTCCCACCGGCGCACCTCGTACTGGTCCAGCCCCACCTGGCCCTTGGCTTCCTCAAAGCATTCCTCTATGGCCCACCGGGTTCCGGCCACCCTCGCAAGTTCCTCCAGAGCCGTCCCCGCCGGGCCGTAGCACACGTAGTAAGCCAACTCCTCCGGCTTGGCCACGCTGCGCCGGACCAGCAGCCAATGGCCTTTGCCCGGCTCCCGCATGGGCCTTATCTCCACGGCAGTCCAGTCGTACATCCGGGGACCCTTGGCGCCATCGCCGGTGCTGCATCTGACCCAGCCTGTTTCGTCAACCTGCTCCGCCAGGCGGTCCGCCCGCACCTGACGCGGACCCTTTTCCGTCAAAGCCCACAGCCTCTCGCTCCTCTTGATGGCCAGCACATGTGGTATTCCCTGATGCTCCAGCCACAACCTCAGGTTGCGGTCATTGCCATAGACCTCATCCCCGGCAACTCAGCGGAAGGGGGCTCCTGATTCCAACGCCCGCTCCAGCATGCGCTGCGCCAGCCGGGGCTTGGTCTGAAAGCCAACATCTGCCGGTACTCCGGCCTCCCGCCGCCGTTCCCAGTCCTCCGCCCACACCTGTGGCAGGTACAACTCCCGGTCCAGCAGGGTCCTTCCCTTGTCGCTGGCATAGGCCAGGAATACCCCAACCTGAGAGTTCTCGATCCGACCCGCTGTGCCGCTGTACTGCCGCTGCACCCCAACCGACTTGTCCCCCTTCTTGAGAAACCCGGTCTCGTCCACCACCAAGACTGCCTCAGCGTCTCCCAAGTGCTCCATTACGTAGCTCTTCAGGTCATCACGGACCAAGCCGGCGTCCCATTGGTAGGTGGACAGCAAGCGCTGCACCCCATAGGGAGTGGCGTCGCCCGCCTGCTCTGCCAGTTGCCAGCCGTTCTTGCGCTCCACCGGACTTAGCAGTCCCCGCAGATAATCCAGCGCCCGGCGGCGGGGCTCTGGCCTCCGGAACCGTCCCCCGATGCACTGGTGTACCTGATCGATGCCCTCGGCCCAACGGGCCACTTCCGCCACCTCATCCCCATACCTTGCCAAACCCTCACCTCACCAACACTCAACTGCCGCAATTTTACGTCATCATTAACTGCAACTGTAGTATTAAGCTGGATTAGTGGTTTTCGAATATCTCTTGGAATTGTGCCACCCTGACGACGGTGGCATGCCGTTCGGCCTTGGTCGGGTTCCGGGGGTCGCGGGCCTTGGGCAGCCGGCCCAGCTTGAGCATGGCGGCCATCAGCAGCAGCCGGGCCTTGTTGCAGTCGAGGTTGCTGCCTGCGATGGTCAGGTCGTCCCAGCCACTTGGCACCCTACCGCCCGGATCGGCGCGGCCCACTCTGGCCACCGGCATCCCGCTGAACGTGGCGACTTCGAGGGCCCTGTGCTGGGACATGGAGGCCAGGCCATACGGCGATGAACCCTCCAGCACGAAGCCATGCAGCTTGGGCGACTGCGGGTCGCTGCTTCTCTGGTCCGCCAGTCCCTTGCTGATTCGGGCCATGATGTCCACTTCGTTGTCCGGGTCGGCCGTTTCATCCTCGTCCATATAAGCGCCGTACTTGACGATGTGGACTCGCGGGATACTTTCTTCCCTCAGCGCTCCCGCGTCGTCCTTGACGTCAATGCGGACCGTCGCGCCATCTCCGGTGAAGTCGAGGAACTCCAGTGAAGCGGGGAGCCTGGACAGGTTCACGTCCGAACTGGCGGTGTGCCGGTAGGCGGGCTTGTACCAGATGGTCACGGGCGGTCCGACGGTGCCCAGGATTCCCCCGTGGCCGCCGGTGGCCTTGTAGTTACCTGGGCGGTCGTCGGCCTTCTTGAACTCGCGGGCGGCGTATATCTGTTCGTCCTGCACCCCCACGGCGCCGATGCCTGATCCCAAGCCAGAAAGCACGTAGTCCACGGCGTCGACAATGTTGCGGTCGCCGTCGTTCGCCAGTTGGCCGTGAGGACGCTGCGCCGCGATTCCGGCGATGGCCCGGTCGGTGTCGATCAGCAGGCTCAGCCAGTAAAGCGTCTCCTCCACGGTCGGACTGCCCTCCATCCAGATGCCTCCTGTGTATTCCCCGCTGGACATCGCAGCCTGCACCGAGTTGGTGGCCTTGGCGAGATCCCGGTACCTGGGGGAGCGCCGGATGGCCAAGGGGCGGTAGGGGAAAAAGTCGACGCCAGATTTTTCACCGTTTTGGGTGTAGCCGCCGGGGGGAAGGACGCGGATGAAATCGAAGTCAGCCTTGCGGTCGAGGGTGCTACCCTCGCCCGACTCGTCACGGCCCGATATGGTGCGGTCGATTTCAGTGAACATGCGGGAGGCGTCGGGATAGAAGAACTGGCGGCCTCCATAATCCAAGGATGGGTCGAATAGGTCGGCCTCCTCGAAGGGCTGCCCCTTTCCCGGACCATTGGCTCGCCGGGCCACATACGGCAGAGGATAGGGGCCGTCCTCGGGCAGCAGTTCCACCTCGTAGTAGTCCTTCCCGTCCTGAAGATAGACGGACTCGGCGTCCTCCTCCAGCGGATGTGCGCTGTATTTCCTGATCCTGACCACCACCGGCTCGTGGAGGACCTGAGGGACCAGGTGATCGTAGCGTCCGGGGAGGGCGCGCTCCTGGGGCAATCGGCCCTTGTTGCCGGTGACCAGTGTGGGCGAGTTGGCGATGGTGGCCCTGGGGCCTGAGAAAACGGCGATTCTGTCTCTGTCCATTTCTCCTCCTCGAAGGGCGGCACTGTTGGAATTTGTGAGGGTACAACCCTTCTGTGAAGTCCGTCCTGGCCTCGTCTGTTACCAAGGATGTGTGGGGATGTGTGGGCGAAAATGCCGAAAAGCCCGGGCCCCGCTGGCTTCTTTTGTGGCGTCAGAATTTGCGTCGTTGCCTTATTGACATAGGAACTTATGTTCTATATTATCTTCCGGCACCGGTAGCCCCGGACTTTCACCCACGGAGACACCAAGACGCCTTGAAAGTCGCCTGTGTGCTCATCACCCACCTTCGTGCCAAGGCCGAAATGCAGCGGCACCCCCACCTCAAAGACCAGCCGGTCCTCATTGCCGACCGCAGCAAGTCCAAGCCAGTGGTGGCCGACTACCTGCCGGCGGCCACGGCGGTGACGGCAGGGATACCGCTGGAGCAGGCCCTGTCGTACCAGGCCGGGGCCGTCGTGCTGGAAGCGGATGAACCCCACTACCGCCGGGTGTTCCGGCAGATCCTGAGCGCCCTGCAGGGCGTCGGCGACCGGGTGGAGGATGCCGGGCTGGGCGTCGCCTACGTGGCGCTGGACGGGCTGGAAACGCTGTACGGCGGAGAGGAACGCTTGGTCATCGCGCTACTGAACGCCGTGCCCCAGAACCTGGCGCCGCGAGCCGGCATCGGCGATGGCAAGTTCCCAGCGATGGTGGCCGCCCGCAGCAGCGACCCACTGAGGGCCGGCAAGGTGCCGCCGGACGCCGCGGCCTTCCTGTCGCCCCGTCCCATCGCCCTGCTGCCGGTGTCTGAGAATACCATATCCGCCATGCACCGGTTCGGGTTGCACACGCTGGGGCAGCTGGCGGCCATGGACCAGGCCTTGCTGGTGGACCAGTTCGGGCAGGAGGGCCGTTGGATCTGGAACTTGGCCAACGGGCTGGACGAGCGGCCCCTGGTGCCCTTGGAGTACCAAGAAACGGTGACGGAGCAGACCTCGCTGCCCTTTTCCTCCACGTCCCTGGAAATGCTGCTGGTTGCGTCGGACACGCTACTGCGCCGCGCCTACGCCCGGCCCGTCATGCGAGGGCGATACGCTGGGCAGGCCATCCTGGAATGTCCGGTATTCAGCTCCGCCCCCTGGGAGAAGACAGTCAACTTCCAGGAAAGCGTCGGGCGATGGGAGAGGGCGTCCTTCATCGTCCGCAGCCGTCTGGAGGCGGAACCGCCCGAGATTCCCGTGGACGGCCTGTCCCTGACCTTGTCCCATTTCACCGGAGAGTCGGGGGCGCAGTTGGGTCTCCTGCCCGACGTACAGGAGAACCGGCGGGGTCAGCTCATGGAGGCGGAGCGACGGTTGCAGACCCGGTCGGTGACCTTTAGCAACGGAGTGCCAGTCAAACGACCGGCCCTGTACCGGGTGGTGGAGGTTGCGCCTTGGCATCCAGCCCCGGAGATGCGGGCAGTGCAGACGCCACTGGACCCCTTGGGAGGCGGTCTCCGGCCCCTGCTGCCCCCGGAACCTGTGGCGGTGAAAGAGGACGAGAACGGGCTGCCCCAAGCCATCAAACAACCTGGGAACGGAGCGAAGCGAAGCGGACGGACAATGAGCGAAGCGGACGCCGGAGAGTGGAAGCAGGTGATTCGCATCGAGGACTCGTGGACCTTCGACCTGTGGTGGTTGCCCAAACCCTTGAGCCGGACCTATTACCGGGTGGAGCGTGAGAGTGGGGGAAAGGTCACCCTGTTCTGGGACCAGCATGAGGACTGCTGGTACCAGCAGGGTCATTAGCCGGGATTCTCAATGTACGGCGGCTACGTCGAGCTTCACGCCAAGAGCTTCCATTCCTTCGGTCTGGGGGCATCCCACGCCCACGAACTGCTGGCGCAGGCCTTGGAGCACGGCTACGGCTGCTTGGCCCTGACCGACACCAACCTGTGCGGGGCCCTGGACTTCGCCCGGCAGGCCAACGGGCTGGGCATCCGGCCCATCACCGGCGGGGAACTGACCCTGAGGGACGGCTCCCGGCTGACGCTGCTGGCCAAGACGCGGGAGGGCTACGGCAACCTGTCGCGGTTATTCACGCTGGCCAACGCCGCCGACCGTCGCGATCCCCGGCTGGACCCGGCTCTGCTTTCCGAGCACTCCGAGGGACTGGTCCTGCTCACCGGCGGGCGCGGTGGTCCGCTCTCCGGGCTGCTGCAGGATGGCCGGACCGTCGAGGCCAGACAACTCCTGTACGACTACCTGGACTGGTTCGGCAGGGATGCCGTGTACGTGGAGTTGCAGCAGAACTTCCTGCAGGGCGACGCCCGGCGCAACCGGGACCTGGCCGCCCTCGCCGACAAGGCGGGCGCGCCGGTGGTCGCGACCAACAACGTGCTCTACCATGTTCCGGAACGCTACCGTCTGCAGCACGCGCTGGTGGCCGCCAGCCACAACACCACCATCGACCAGGCCCTGCGCTTCATTCAGCCCAATCATCACCTCTGCCTGAAATCACCCAAGGAGATGGAGCGGCTCTTCAACCACTGCCCCGAGGCCATCGCCAACACCCGGCGCATCGCCGCGATGTGCGAGTTTGACCTCAGCTCCGACTTGGGCTACACCCTCCCGGACGCCGACGTGCCGGAGGGTTACACCCCGGACAGTTACCTGCAGCGTCTCTGCTACGAGGCAGCCACCAGGCACTACGGTTCACTGACACGGGAGGTGGCGGAGCGGCTCCGTGAGGAGTTCCGGCTGATCGAGCTGCACAACCTGGCCGGCTTCCTGTTGCTCTACCGGGAGATCGTTCAGATCGCCCAGCGGATCACGGAGGAGCGTGGCCTGTCCCACCCGGAGATTCCGCTGGAGGAGCGTCCGCCGGGCCGAGGGCGCGGCTCGTCGGTGGCCCTGTTGGTGGGCTACCTCATAGGCATCAGCCACGTAGATCCCCTGCAGTGGGACCTGACGTTGGAGCGGTTCATCTCCGACGACACCAGTCTGCTGCCGGACATCGACCTGGACTTTCCCAGGCAGTTGCGCGACGAGCTCATCCAACGGGTTCACCAGCGCTTCGGGCCGGAGTTCGCTGTCCTGACCGGGGCCATCTCCACCTACCGGCTCAAGGGAGTGATCCAGGACCTCGGCAAGGCCCTGGGGCTGCCCCGGGACGAGCTGTCCCTGCTCTCCAGTCAACTGCAATCGCAGGACGCCGGGTCACTGGCGATGGAGATGCGGGAACTTCCCACCCTTCAGGACCGGGTGGCCGCCCCCGGTTGGCGGGACCTGATCGAGCTGGCCCCCCAGCTGATTGGAGCGCCCCGGGGACTCGGTCAGCACGTGGGCGGCATGATACTGAGCAGCTCGCCCATCCCGGAGATGGTGCCCGTCCGGGCCGGAGCCATGCCGGGCCGCTACATCATGGACTGGAACAAGGACAGCGTGGCTGACGCCGGTTTCGCCAAGATCGACCTGCTCTCTCTGCCGGTGCTGGACCAGCTGGAGGAGGCCCTGGACATGATCGAGGCGCGCGAGGGGCACCGTCCCGACCTGTCGCATATCGACCACAGGGACCCGCTGGTCTACGACCTGATCAACCAAGGCAGGGCCAAGGGTGTCTTCCTGCTCCAGTCGCCCGCCCAGCTCAAAATGGGGCAGCGGCTCAATTCCCGCAATCTGCGGGACTTGGCCTACCAAGTGGCCCTGATCCGTCCTGGCGTCGGGGTTCAGGGCAGCGCCGTTTCCCAGTTCGTGGAGCGCTACCGCCACGGTGCGCCGTGGGACTACGACCACCCATCGGAGCAGCGTGCCCTGGAGCGGGGCTACGGCATCATCGTCTGGCAGGAGCAGGTGGTGCAGCTGGTCATGGACGTGGCGGGATTCACTGCAGCCCAGGCCGACGAACTGCGCCGCGCCTTTGCCCGCCACAACAACGCCCACCTGCTGGAGGGCCACTGTCAGCGGTTCCTGGAGGGAGCGCAACGCAACGGCGTACCGGAAGACGCCGCCCGCAGGATATTCGCCAAGCTGAACGGGCACTATATGTTCCCCGAGTCCCATTCCCACGCCTTCGCTATCACCGCCTACCAGGCCGCGTGGCTCAAGCGGTACCATCCGGTGGAGTTCTTCGTCTCGCTGATCAACAACCAGCCCATGGGCTTCTACCCCATGGAGACTCTGAAGCAGGACGCTCGCCGCTTCAGAGTGCCCTTTCTGAATCCCTGCGTAAACCGGAGCGCAGAACGGTGCATTCCCGAGGAAAACTCGGTGCTGGTGGGGCTGCGGTTCATCCGGGATGTGGGACCGGAGTCGGCGCGTCAGATTGTGGCCGAGAGGGAGCGGGGTGGTCCCTACGCTGGCGCCGGCGACCTCGTGCGCCGCACCGGGCTCAAACCCCAGGCCGTGCTGTCGCTGGTGCAGGCCGGGGCCTTCGACGGGGTCATTCCCAATCGCCGGACGGCGCTGTGGGACGCGGGGCTGGCCACCCGCCCCGGCCGCAACGGTCAGGCGGCGCTGCCCCTGCTCCTGGAGGGCGATGCCCCCGAACTACCCGACTTCACCGCCTACGAGAAGATGGCCGGTGAGTACGAGGTTATGGGCATCTACCCCCAAGGGCACCTGATGGAATTCATCCGGCCAGGTCTCGACCGTCGCGTGCTGCCCACCACGGCGGTGTACGGGCTGGAGGAGGGCGCCGAGGCTCTGGTGTCAGGCTGGCCCATAGCCCGCCAGCACCCCAAGGGGCAGGAGGGGACGGTGTTCGTGACCATTGAGGACGAGGAGGGCGACGTGCAGCTCATCCTCTGGCCCGCGGTATTCGCCCGCCGCCGACGGCAGTTGCAGAGCCGGATAATCCTGGCCCGGGGCGTCGTCTCCCGCTGGGACGGCACCACCAGCCTGGTGGTTTCCAACCTGCAGGCGATCGACCCGCAGGTCTCCATGCCGGCCGCCCACGACTGGCGCTGAAAATGGGGAGCGATCGACAGCATGAAGACGACCTGTGAATTTGTTGCTGTCCAGCGATTTGTCCCCTCAACTGAAGAGCGAATATGTCGCCCTGGTTAGTCGGCTGCCGACAGGGATTCGGCCAAGCCTCTGCCTTGGCGCGTTCCCTGGCCAACGCCGACGGCGAGCAGGAGTGCCTGAACGAGAACTGGTTCCTGTCCTTGAAAGACATTGGGGAGAAGTGAAAACCTGGTGAAACCATTACAATGGGGAGAGGCCCCACAGTGTGCTGGGAAACCTGTGCCTCAGGAAGTTTGATGCATTTGCACCAACAGCGGATTGACCGGCAAAATTCGCACTGACACTGGTAGAGAAAATGCGGCAGGACCACTTGGGCCTTCCCGCCAATATAGTCGATGTGTACCGATTCCTTGCCCTCGCCAGAAGGTTCATAGACCAAACGGTCAGACAAGACTGACCCGGACCTGTACCAGACCGAAGAACTAAAAAATCCTTGATGCGGAGGCCTAGAAATGCCAGTCAAAGGGACCACGCTAACCAGTTTTCGTCCGTTGATGCAGGGCGTCAACGGAATGGTTGTAGCCAGCCACCCCAGTGCCGCCATGGCCGGTTTGGAAGTCCTGAAAAACGGTGGCAACGCGATTGACGCCGGAGTGGCCGTTGGATTGGCGTTGAACGTGGTGCACGTCGATGATTGCAGCTTCCTGGGCGTGGCGCCCACGGTCATATACCTAGCTGACCGGAAAGAAGTTACCACTATTGACGGGCTCGGGGTCTGGCCCAAGGCCGCGTCGGTCAAGTACTTTCACAAAAACCACGGCGGAAAGATTCCCGACGGCGTTCTCTCGTCCCTGACGCCGGCCGCCGCCGATTCGTGGCTGACGTCTCTGTCCAAGTTTGGCACCATGACCTTCGGACAGGTGGCCACCGCGGCCATCGACCTGGCCGGAAACGGTTTCCCCATGTACCGCTACCTGGCAGGCCGGTTCAAGACCGCCTTCGACCGGTACAACGCCCACCCGTCAACCGCTGAAATTTACCTGCCCGGTGGCCGTGCTCCCAAACAGGGGGAGATGTTCTATCAGAAGGACTTGGCTGCCACCATGTCCAGAATCGCCGACGTGGAGGACACCAACGCCGGGAAGGGCCGGGAGGCTGCGCTCAAGGCGGCCAGAGACTACATCTACACCGGCGAACTGGGCCACAAAATTGCCGCATTCAACCGGGAGATGGGAGGTCTGCTCACCGAGGAAGACCTGGCCCGGTATCATGTCCAGGTTGGGCCGCCCGTGACGGTAAATTACAAGGGTTACGACGTCTACAGCACAGGGCCGTGGGGCCAAGGCCCGACCTTCCCACAAGCCCTCAAGATTCTGGAGGGGTACGACCTAGCGTCCATGGGCCACAATTCCGCCGAGTACATCCATACGGTGAACCAAGCCCTGAATTTGGCCTTTGCCGACCGGGAGCAGTACGTGGGAGACCCGGATTTCGTGGACGTGCCAATCAACGAAATGCTGGCGGAAGAATACCTGGTCAAGCGCCGCTCCCTGATCGACCCGGACCTTGCTTGGCCGGGCACGCCCCCTGCCGGAGACCCGCGAAACGGGAGGGCGACCTTCGACGGCGCCCCGCAGTCCCCCAGGGAGGCGGGGATCCCGGTTGCCACGGCGGGAGTCAGCGGCGGCGGGACTTCTTTTTTCGCCGTAATCGACCGGGATGGAAACATCTTCTCCTGCACCCCCAGCGAGGGCACCAAGAACGGCGGGCCAATAATTCCGGGCACCGGACTGGCGTTCTCATTGCGCGGCACCCAGTCCAAGCTGACCGAAGGCCACCCGGCATCGGTGGCAGGGGGCAAGCGGCCCAGGCTCACTCCCGCGCCTGCCCTGGTGCTGCGCGACGGCGAGGCCGTGATGGCCCTTGGCGCTCACGGCGGCGACCATATTCCGCAGGGCACCCTGCAACTGTTGTTGAACGTCCTGGAATTTGGCCGCGACCCTCAGGAGGCCGTGGAGGAACCCCGCTTCTACAGCTACAACTTCCCCAGTACCAACTGGGCGTCGAAATATGAGCCGGGGATGCTGCGGTTGGAAGGTCGTATTTCCGATGAAGTGGCCGAGAAACTACGGCGGAAGGGCCACACGATAGAGCAGTATCCCGACTGGTGGGAAGGTTCGGCCCTATACTGCGTCATCACTCGGAACCCGGAGACCAAGGTGCTGCAGGGCGGCGCAGACCCGCGGTGCGAAGCCTACGCCGTCGGTTTCTAGTCCCGGGGCAAACACTGACAATCTTCCGGAGGACAATAGATGCCAGATCTAAACGACCTGCTGGACCAAGTCGATGAAATGCGCGACGAGATCGTGGCGCTGGAGCAGGACATGGTCCGCATTCCCACGGTCAACACCGGCTTCATGCCCACCGGCAACGAGACGGAACTGTGCCGGTACATCGAGAAATGGCTGGCCGACGACGGCGTGGCCTGTGAAATTATCGAGTCCGCTCCAGACCGGGGCAACCTGATTGCTCGGCTGGAAGGCAGTTCGGGAAAGGCCGGGCTCATGTTCATGTCACACTTGGACGTGGTGCCGGTGGAAGAGGAGGAGAAATGGCGGTTTCCTCCTTTCAGCGCCACGGTGGCCGATAACCGGGTCTTTGGCCGCGGCGCGTCGGACTGCAAGGCCTTGCTCACCTGCCAGCTAATCGCCTTGCGAATCCTCAAGCGGAATGGCGTCCAACTCAGAGACAGCCTGATTCTGGCCTCCTGCGCCGACGAGGAGCACGGCGGCCGCTACGGGTTTGGCTGGATGGCCGAGAACCACCCGGAGAAACTGGCGGCTCCTCTGGCAGTGAACGAGGGCGGCGGAGTTCCCATCGAGGCGGCAGGGAACCTCACCTACCTGTTGGGAGTGGGCGAGAAGGGCCGCCTGCAGTTGGAGATCGAGGTCCGGGGTTCCAGCGCCCATGCTTCAACTCCGTGGCAGGGCTCAAACGCCCTGTTCGGCCTGTCGGAAGTCGTAAAGCGGATTGAAGCCTACGAGCCGGAGCGGGACACTTCCACCAGCCTGTTCCAGCACCTGTCCGTTTTCGCCATCGAGGACAGGCCGTCGACCGCAAACATCGACCAGATTATCGCGGACACCCAGGATGGGAACCCCCGATTCGCCTCAATTATGAGGGCGCTATCGCGGATGACCATTACGCCCACCATGATTCAGGGCGGCATCAAGTCCAACAGCGTTCCCGAGTCGGTCCGCCTGACCTGCGATGTTCGGACGCTGCCCCATCAGGACGAAGCCTACGTCCGGCAGGAGTTGGACAAGATACTCGACGGGATTCCTGGGGTGGAGATTGACATCGATTATATGTCCATTCCCAACTCCTCTTCCTTCGAGACGGACTTTGCCCAGAGAATCCAGATCAGCACCTCTAGGGCCTTGGAACGGGACGACATCCAGTGGGTCCCCTCGCTGAGCACCGGGTTTACCGACTCCCGCTTCACCCGCAACCTGGGGACCACCACCTACGGCATGGTCGGCTCCCACCCCGACGACGACCCAATGCTCGCCAACGTTCACGGGACCGACGAATCGGTGGGCATCCAAAGCCTGATGAGCGGCACACGGATCATGCTGGCGCTGGCCTACGACATCCTGGCCGTAAAGTAGGCGCTGTTGCGCTCAAATCCTGAATATCGGCCGGAGACGATGCGCTGATTGCCGACACCGGTCCTTTCCTGAACTATTTCCGGTCAATACACCGGCGGACCCTCCCGGATATCGGGGCCCTCTCCGCTCACAAGGACAGGCTGAGGACGCTTGCCGGACTAACATTGCGGTGGTACAACCATCAACACAGGTCAATTGACGATTCATCCTAGCGTCTCCTAATCCACCTGACGCCTCGGGGTTGCATGGACAAGCTGAATGGAAAAGTGGCCCTTGTCACTGGCGCGGGCCGCATGAGGGGAATCGGGCGCGCCGCCGCGTTGGCATTGGCGCGAGAGGGCGCCAACGTCGTCGTAACCGGTACCGGGCGCGACCCAACGAGCTACCCGCAGGACGAGCAGTTGGCCGGTTGGCGGGACGTTGACAGCGTAGCCCAAGAAATTGCCGGGATGGGCCGCGAGGCTTTGGCGCTGGTCGCGAACGTAACCAAGGGCGACCAAGTCCAAGCCATGGTGGACCAAACGGTGGAACGCTTCGGGCGGGTCGATATCCTGGTGAACAACGCCAGCGCCCCCAGGCTGGCAGCTTGGGCCCAGCTTGAAGACCTGTCCGAGGACGCTTGGCGCAGCGTGCTGGACATCAAGGTCACCGGCGCTTTTCTTTGCACCCAAGCGGTGGTCAGGGAATTTCTCAAACAGGGCGGGGGAGGCAGCGTAGTCAACGTTATCTCCGTTGAGGCCAAGATCGCCCGCGCTGCCGACGTGGCCTATGCCACTGCCAGCGGCGCCCTTTACACATTCACCAGCAAAGCGGGCCGCGCTCTTGCGCCCCACGGCATCAGGGTAAACGCTGTCAGTCCGGGCACCACCGATACCGCCCGCAACGACGCCCTCTACGGCTATCCCCGCAGCCAGGAGTGGCACGACCGCATGCAAACGATCCCCTTGGGGCGGGCCGGCACCCCCGAGGAAATAGGCAACGTAATTGCGTGGCTATGCAGCAAAGACGCCGAGTTTATTGTGGGACAATGTATAGAAATGGACGGCGGCCAAGCCACCTGAGCCGCCAACGTTAACGCACCCTTTCAAGGCGAATGGGGACGCTGCAACCGGCGCTTGCTACCTATTCCAAGCGTGCACCCACTCAGACGGGCCAAGCAGTACAGGGCTCAGCAATGTACGGCGGAAGGTGGGTCAAGGCCAAATTCGTGTAGGCAGGCCAACTATGGGTCAGATGGACGGAATGGTCGCAATCGTCACCGGCGCCAGCCGTGGACTGGGGCGGGCCATAGCCAAGGAGTACGCCAAGGAAGGCGCAAGCGTGGTCGTTTGCGCCCGCAGCCAGTCCCCAACCGGCTTGGCCGGGACCCTCGAGGAGACGCTCGAAGACATCAGGAACGTCGGCGGAGACGTCTTTGCCATCGACTGCGACGTAACCGATGCGTCTCAAGTCAATGAAATGGTCCGTCAGGCGATGGAGCGTTACGGCAGGATCGACGTGCTTTTCAACAACGCCGGCGCCATGGTGCTGGGAGAGTCGATCCTGGAAATCGATCCTGCCCGTTGGGACCAGCTCATGCGGGTCAACGTGGGCGGCCCCTATCTTTGCAGCCGGACCGTGCTTCCGATAATGATGGCGCAGCAGCGGGGCAGCATCATCAACATCGGTTCCAGGATGGCCACCGACCCCAACCAGGGCGGCGGCGTCCTCTACAGCGCCAGCAAAGCGGCGGTCCATATGTTCAGCCTCTGCTTGGCCGACGAGGTGCGAGGCTACAACATCGCGGTCAACATCCTGAGCCCCGGCGCGCTGCGCAGTGAGGGCTCCGCTGCAATCCCATGGACGCAACGCGATTGGCATGCAAGGGTGGACCCCAGCGCCGTTGGCCCTTGCGCCGTGTACCTGGCACTGCAGGACGCCAGCACCTTTACCGGGCAACTGGCGGCCCGCGCCGACTTCGGCACAACCTGGGGGCCGGACGTCGAGGAGCGCTCTCCCGCATCCCAACAGCCCGTCTGAGGATTGATAACTGGCGTTCTGAAGTTACAGCGATTAGATGGCGACAATAAGATCTGTCACTCTGTTGCCACAGGCTGGAAAGGCGGGCCAGAAACCGGTCAAGGCTCTCACCATAAGGGGTTTCCTGTGGAATGAGAGTAGAGACTGATGCCAGCGCTAACTGTGTCTCCCCGATGGAGCGCAACAGCGCCATCGGGTCCAGGCGGGTGCAGTATTCCCTCAGCTCCTACTTTGCTTTGGCGCCGACCGAGTCATCCTCAATGAGCCGGTCGCAGGGTATAGTCAGCGGGCTGTAACGCTTGATGAGTTTGGCTCTGAGCGATTAGTAGACACCTTTAACAGAGATCGCCGAGTACTGTGCAGTGGCGGCGGGGTGGACCCACTCGTCGAGGCGCTCGCCCCGCCCCGGTTGACTCCGCACGGCGGGCGAAAGGCGGCCCGCCGCTACGGGTTGTAAACGACGGGCCCGCTGCGGGACCAGAGTCCGTTGCGGTAGTTGGTGTTGAGGCTGTTGGCCCACACGTAGGAACCTCGTATCCTGAAGTTGTAGGGCTGACCCGCCTCCGGTGCTATGTCGTCGCATAAATTGGGGTATTCGAGCTTGAAGTGGGCATTCGATGTGCCACCGGGGTGCAGGCCGTAGTCCCTGAGGCGCAGGTCCTGGTACTCCGATTGGCTGCACCAAGGGCCGGGCGGTCCATCCTCAAGCCTGTATTCCACGTCGAACCGGACCCGCGGCACCGTGTTGCCATCGTCGTCCAGAAGAGGCTGGCCGTTTGTATTGCTCACCGGGCTGAAGTGGGGATTGTTGGGATAGTAGGGGTCGGGCCGGCCCCAAGTAAGGACAAACCAGCCGCCGGGCTTAACTTCCACGTCAATGTTCACAGGTGCCCCGGGTACACCGGACATCACAAAGTACTGTTCGGACGGCTCGCTTTGCCCGAGGACGGTCGCTGCCACCACCCGCACATAGTAGGGGCCACGGCTGTCCATATCCTCAATGAGGAACGACTGTGCCGAGCGATCATCGGACACAACAGCCTCATTGTTCGGCTTGTAGGACCACCCCGTCCGCCACTGCACCAAGTAGTAATCAGCCGGCGTACCACCCGCCGGTGGCTGCCAGAAAACCAGCAACGAGTTTTTCCCGCCCACGGCCTTCACGTCCGTGGGAGTTTCGGGCGCCCCGCCGGTGGGGTTGTAGACGATGGGGCCACTGTAAGTCCAGGGTCCATTCCGCACGTTGGTATCGCCAGAGGTCAGCCACACGTAGGATGCCCTGATCCGGAAATTATAACTCTCGCCCACAACTGGCACATCGTTGGCGCAGAAACTGGTGTAGTCGACCTTGAGGACTGTAGGATTCAATGTGTCGTCCCCGCGCCGAAGGTCACGGTAGTCTCCCTGCGAGCACCACGGGCCGGTCTGACCATCGGCGATCTTGTACTCAATGTCGTACCGGAACTTGGGCACCGTGTTGCCGTTTTCATCCAGAATGGGGGACCCATCGGCGCCGCTCACGATACGGCACCTATGATTGTTGGGTAGTATGGATCGGGCCGGTCCCAGCTCAGCGCAAATGCTCCTCCCTCCGTGACATTGACGGCAAAGTCCGTGGGCGCCCCCGGCGTTCCAGACATCACGAAAAACTCCTCAGAGGGCTCGCTGCGGCCCAAGAAGTTGTGGGCCAGCACGCGCACGTAGTAGCGCCCATGGCCAGCCATGTTCCCCACGAGGTGCGACCTCCTCCAGGGCCCCCACACCACCACTTCATCGCCTGATCGGTATGACCCTCCTGTCCTCCACTGCACTACAAAGCCGGACATACCGATTCCCGTGTTTCTGGGTTCCTCCCAACTCAAACTGATGCTGTGGTCTCCGGCGGAAACGCTGACGTTTTCCGGCTTGTTGGGTTTTCCGGGTGTGGCCGAATCCTCCACAACGCGACTGAGTCCATCATTATCCACGAACACGGTTTGAGAACCACTGTAAACAGCCGCCACACGCACGAAGTAATCTACCCCGTTGGTAAGGCCCGGGATTTGCTGGTAGCCGGTGGCTGTTGCAGGCACTACCGCCTGCTGGGATGCGCCGTATTCTTGGTCAGCGGCGCGCCACTGCACGACATAGTGCGTCGTTGCTGGGGAGGAGGGGTACTCCGGCTCGCTCCATGTGACCCTCAGGGAGCCATATTGAACGACAACTGCCAGATCCTGGGGCTTGCGCCAGTGGCAGCCGCCGTCCCGCCATGGATTGCCGTGCGACGGTCCCGGATCCACGGCCCAGTTGGCCTCATGGTGGGAACAGTAACCGCCGTACATGTCGCGCATCAGGTACGCAATACGGCGGTTGCCAACGGCGGCGCGTATGTCGGACCATAATGCGTCGAGCTTCGTCGTCTCATCGGCACGGGCATATTTCTCTTGGAACCAGTTTGCAATCTCGCCTCGGCCACGCTGCCCGCCACCTCCTTGCTCTCTTTGTCAGGCACTCCATTTTTTGCAATTCGATTGCATCCGTACAGGTAACCGAGGCCCGGGGAAGGCTTGTTGCGCGTGTAGTAGGTCAACAGATCGGCATAGATTTCACCAACGTCACAATGTCCCTTTACCCGGTGATTGAAGTACAGCCAACCAACTCCAACAGCTTCAGGGACGTCAGGTACCCTATAGTCCAAGGTGAAGTGGTGGGCGATTTCATGCAGCACCACAGCATCGGTCCGATACCCGGATAAATTGAAGGAATAGCGTAATCCTCTTGCCAATCCAGTGAATCCATTCACTCGGGTGGAGGCCCAATATAGAATCCCGGGCCTCCTGACTCCCGCACTTCCGCAGGCAGCGGATTGTTACTCCAGGCCTGGAGTACCCACGGGTGTCTGCCTTCGAATTTTCTAATGGTGTTGTTTTCGATATGGGACGTGGCCGACGCCGGCGCCGCTCTGGCGCCCATCACACGCTCCTGGTACTTGCAGACTGACCCGTACCGGTGCTCCTTGTTGTCCCGCTGTATGTGGCGGTGCTTGATATGGACCCCTCAATTTCGATCAAAACCGAGTAGGATTCGCCGGTATCGATGCTCCAGCCACTGGCCCCGCCCACATCCTGGCCATCGCCTGCCACGAATCCCACTTGAAAACGCACCTCATCTGTATCTGTATCTGTAGTGGCGTTTTCGAACACGACGAAGTAATCGGTCTCCGATTCCAGGGAGGCATCGGCAGGAGCTGTGAAGGTGTTGAGCGCATCGTCGGTGAATGACGCCGGGTTGGTCAGCGTATACATGATTTCGTAGGGATAGCCCTCGGCGTTGGAAGTGTAGATGCTGACCTGCGGGACATCGTCCGAGCTGATGTCCTTCAAGTAGGCGGAGACCTGCGATAGCGCATATCCGCCCTCATTGTAGCCTGTGGTGAACCCCTGGGCCTGAACGTGCCGGAGATCACCGTCGGAGCTAACATCTTCCCAGGTTTCCGGGTGGGAAATCTGGCCCAGGTTGCTGGCGAGGGTAATGACGGTCCCAACCACAATGGTGTCAGGCTCAGGTTCCCTTTGGGATGCCACTTCAGGAGTTGGTTCGGGGGCCTGAGTGGGCTCGGCCGTGGGTTCCGGCGTAGGTTCGGGTGTGGGTTCCGGCGTGGGCTCGGGCGTAGGTTCGGCCGTAGGCTCCGGGGTCGGCTCGGGAGCCTGAGTGGGTTCAGGGACAGGCTCGGCAGCAGCCGGTGTATTGGCGTTGAAGAACCTGCTCCGCTGGTTCAGCCCCGCCGAGTTGCGGGCCTTCACCCGGAACACGTATCGCCCCTCAAGAACCACCGTGGTGTCCGTATATGAAGTCGCCGCTGATCCCGTGTCCTCCAGCAGTACGATGAACTCGCCGGCGCTATGTATGGACTTGTCCCGTCGGAGTATCTGGTAGCCGGTGATGGAGGGGTCATCAGAATCATCCCACGACAAGGCCACCTCGTCGTGGGAAACCGTCCCAGTCAGCCCAGTGGGACTGGAGGGCGGCTCAGCCCCCTGCCCGAGGGATTCCGTGGCCCATAGCCAGAGGGTGGCGCTGGCCGCGATCAAGATGGCGGCTACCGCAATCACAATTTGCCCCATAGGCAATTTTCGGCCGATGCTTGGGGAAAAGAATTGCTGGTTCATTCAGGCACAGGCTCCTGCCAGTATTCAGGCGGCATTACTCAGCTTCGCCGGACCGCTCTCTTGAGGCCGTTCTTTCTCTTAACGGCAATACCTTGGGCCGTGCTTTTGGTACTCGCGGCGATTCTCCTTTCTTTCATCGAGGCACTCGTGTGAACCGGAAGCATCTCATCCGTCACAAGCGGGAGGCAGTCAATCGTTCGCAGGGATTCGTTGCCCCTCGCGTTTGTCCGATTCGTAGCCTGGGAGAACCGGAATTCAGTCAACAATTCAGTCAACGTTGGAATGCTCATGGGCGCTAAGAATCGTACGACGCGAAATACGGCACCAAGCCTGACTATGAAGAACGTATCTGGAGCCAACAGGAAAGTATATGCGCGGGCGGGAGCGGGCGGTTTTTGCACACGCTAATTCTGGTATGTGTACGACTCGCAGGCTGGAAAACCTCTTATGATAGCGGAGAGAACGGCCGGAGTAAGGAAATAGATAAGCGGGTATTGAATATGTACAAATAAATGGAGATTAAACAAGTCAACGCATTACTGGGGCCAACTGATTGCTTACCCGCAGATTGCCGGATAACACGGTGCCTGACCCCGCCTACCAAACGCCGGCACAACCAGAACTCCAAACCATTGTCACAACTGATCACCAAACGCTCGGACTGACACATTCACTGCCCAAAATACCCGACAGAATCCCTGCACAACGACAGCGCTACCGGGTCATTTCGCCGTCGGCGTTGACACCTGGGGATAGGTGCACCGCCGGACGCGCCCTCCTGGGGTGGGATGTTGGCGCAATCGACCTCCAAGGGAATCGACATTGCGCCATGGATGGCGATTTCTCCCGGAATAGCCATTGGCCTGGTGGTGTTCGGCTTCAACCTGTTCGGGGATGCCCTGCGAGACGTTCTTGATCCCCGTCTGCGTGGACAGAACTAGAGTCCAGCCAAGGGCTGTCAAAGGCTCCGGGAAGTTGTGCGGGTAGCGGCTCAAGGCGGCGTCGCCCAATCCGGTGGACTCAATGGAGCGACAAGGGCAACTCTACGAAGCAGACGCCCTTGGGACTGAACGCCCCGTTGGAATTGAAAGAATGGATAAAGGAGATGGGGGAGGCCGCATCCCACTGTTTCCTACCACGTTGATGCTCGTGGAGATTTGGGCAGACCAAGGTTCCCCGTCAACATAGGGGAATCAGAATGAGGCACAATGTCTCAGGTTGTCCCGCGAATTGGCCGGGATTCCCTGTGTTCCCGGAAACATGGCTCTGACTTCGGGACCGGCTCCACTGGCAGTTACAGGTCAAGTCCTCTTTGCTCGGCCGGGCGTCTATTCCTCAGAGGCAGGCAGGAACACCGGCAGCACCACGTCAGGGTCGTCAACCGCTGGGATGAAAGTCACCCGGACCGGCATGTCGATGCGGATGTCCTCGGGGACCACGTGGAGGACGTTACTGCAAATCCGCAGCCCTTCCTGCTCCTCCAACTCGATCATACAGATGTTGTAGGGCACCTGTTGCTTCTCATGGATCGCCGGGTGCACCGGGTGACGGACTATGACGTAGGAATAGACGACGCCGCGGCCGCTGGCCTTGGTCCAGTTGTAGGCCAGAGACGAGCATCGGGAACACATTGGCGAAGGCAGGTGCCGGAACAACTTGCAATCAGAGCACTGTTGGATGCGAAGCTCGCCGTTCCGGGACCCCTCCCAGAATCCCCGCTCATAGTCCGGCAGTCGCTCCAGGTCGGGTAGGGGTACGCCTTCCAAGGGCGAAGTCATCGGCCGCGACCCGGCGGCTTGTTCTCTGTCCTGGGTCATTGACGCTCCTTGCTATCCCCGGGCCATTCCGGGGTTATCCCCGGCGAATTATCACGGCGCCGCTCAACTGGGCCGTGCTGCTACAGGAGAGGACCCGGTTGATGGTCTTGTGGGGCGGCTGAGCGGTGGAGGAGCCGCGGATAAGCCGCACAGCCTCCTGGGCATGGGTGAGGCCATGTATATATGCCTCGGAGTGATTCCCGCCGTGGGTATTGGTGGGCAGCGGGCCATCAAACCGGAGATTCGTTCCACCTTCCACAAAGTCCTTCGCCTCGCCGGTGGGCACGAACCCATAGGTTTCGAGGTTTATCAGGCAGAAGGGAGTGAAGTGGTCGTAGAACATGAAGGCATCCATGTCCTTGGCGTCCAGGCGGGCCCGGGCCCAGAGATCGCGGGCGGTGTTCTCCGACTCGGCCACGGCCAGGTCGGGACGGTAGATTATGCCGTCATTCCGCGGGCCGGAGCCTTGAGCCGCCGCCTCAATCAGCGTCAGGGTATTGGAGTGACGCAGTGCTCTGGCGCGCTCCGGAGTGGTGATGACAATGGCTGCGGCGCCATCGTTCTCTTGGCAGAAGTCCAGAACGTGTAGCGGATCCACCACCATGCGGGAATTCTGGTGGTCATCGACGGTGAAAGGGTCTCTCCGGAGTGCCCGGGGGTTCCGGGAGGCGTGCTCTCGCAATGTCACCGCGACCCAACCGAAGTGGCGGCTGGTGGCCCCGTACTTATGCATGTAGCGCCGGACGAACATGCCGAAATGATGTGCTGGCGCCATGTTACCCCAGGGTGCGGCAAAGCTCTGCGGGCCCCCGGCAATTCGCTCAGGACCCCTGGCCCGGCCCAGACGCACCCCGGAACGGAGGTTGGCGGCGCGGAAGCAAACCACGTAGTTGCAAAACCCGGCGGCGACAGCGGCGGCGGCATGGCCCACCACGGCGTTGCCCGCGCCTCCGCCGTAGGAAACAGATTCCCAATGACGCAGATTCTTGATGCCCAGCGACTGCACTACCAGGGTCTCATGGTTGGATTCCATGTCATACCGAATCAGGCCGTCGATATCCTGCGGGGCGATCCCGGCATCATCGCAGGCAGCCTTGATTGCCTCCGAGGCGAGTTGTATCTCACTGCGGCCCGAGTTCCAAGAAAACTCCGTTTCGCCGATGCCGACGATCGCAGCCTTGTCCCTGATGCCGTTCGTGTCGGCGGGGATGATGGTCTGTACCACGGCCTGCTATTCCTCCTCCCAGTCCACTACTTTGCGTTGTTTCAAGTCGTGGATCTGATCGTCAGTATATCCCAACTCCCTGAGAATTGGCCGTGTGTGCTCGCCCTTGAGGGGACCTGGGCCCGCCCGGCCAGAGGTCTCCGAGAATCCTATCACGGGAGAGTAGCGCCAGAACTCTCCAAAACCGGGCGCCTCAACTTGGGTGAGGAGGCCGTTCTCACGCACGTGAGGGTCTTCGTTGAAAAAGAAGTACATTCCCCGGTCCTCGGCCTTGACGCAGGCCACGTCGGCGGCGGTGAGCAGCTCCTCCCAATACAGTGGGTCCTCGGCAACGAACACCTCGGCCAATTCGTCAGCCAGCGCTTCATCGTGATTCTCGCGCGCATCACGGGTACCAAAGCGGGGATCATCCCGGAGATCCGGCCGGTCTATGGCCCGGCACAGGGCCTCCCACTCGTCCTCAAACGGGCAGGCGAGGAACACCCACCCCGTTTTTGCCCGGTACAGACGGTACAGGGCGTGCAGCCCGTATCCGTCCCGGTCCGGCAGCGGACGAGGTTGTTTGTTCTCGTGCCAGTAAAAGTCGTCGGCATTGAGGTAAGCGTTGGCGGCGATCATGGTGGACTCGACGTATTGGGCCCTGCCGGTGCGCTCCCGGGCGTAGAGGCCCAGTACCAGGCCGACTGCGTTGACCATAGCAGTGCTATGGTCGGCAGTGCCGTCGTTCGCCCGTTTCAGCTGCTTGGCTACGGCGGCGATCTCGTCGATGGAAATGGACTGGTCCGGCGGTGGGAAGGTGTCTCTCCCCATCTGGGCTACGCCGCCACCGGAGACAGCGCCGGCAATCGGGGCCATGGACGGCCTGTGGGAGTAGGGCCCGGTGGAGCCGTAGCCGCCGGCGTACAGGTAGACCAAGTTGGGGTTGATCTTCGACAACTGTTCGTAGCCGATGCCAGTACGCTCAGGGGCGCCGGGGCGCATGCTGTGCAGCAGCAGATCGGCCTTGGCCGTCAGCTTGCCCATGATCTCTTGGCCCTCCGGGGTCTTGAGGTCCAAGCAAATGCCCTCGGAGCCGGCCATTGTCCGGTGTGCCGACATGGGAACACCCTGCCTGCCCCAATCGCCGCCGGGAGCCTCGATGTGGATTACCCTGGCGCCAAGCTCGGCTACCAAGGCGCAACCCAAGGGGCCATTGATTACCGTCCCCAGGTCCAAGAGCGTTATTCCTTCCAATGGATGCCTTGGTATCGCGTCTTTGGCACCGTTGGAATGCCCTTGGGCGTCGCTCCCGAGGCGGGCGAGGACCTCGGCGCTGTGCTGACCCAGCGCAGGGGCCGGCCCTTGCGTACTTGCCGGAGTCTCCGTCATTTTCACCATGGGGCCAAGCTGGCGTGTTGCGCCCACTACTGGATCATCCGCGCTCTGGACGTTGCCGTTGTGTACGATTTGGGGATGGTCCAGGGCCTGTTCAGAGGTGAGGTACGGCTCGGCGGCCACGTTGCCAGCCTCGCCAAGGAATATGGCCATCCACTCATCCAGGGTCTTTCCCTGGACTTTTTCCAGCATGATTCGTTCCAGCGACGAAACGGCTTCTTGGTCCAAGTAGGGCGCGGTTTTTAATTGCGGGTCTTCGTATATGAAGTCTATGTCCAGCGAGTGCATCATGGATCGGAACAGCCTTTCCACGACGTTCCCCAGTTGGATCCAGTGTCCATCTTTGGTGCGGGCGGGCAGGTAACCTGTGGGGTTGGGACGTCCGATGCCTACCCTGGAGTCTGGCGGATGGGTGTCTGGGCGCTTCTCGATCATCTGGCCGTGGACCCAAGAGACGTGATCGTAGATGGTAACCGCCTTCAGCATGCTGGTCTCCACCCGCTGACCCCGGCCGGTCTTTTCTCGCACGTAAAGAGCGGCTGTGATGCCACGAATCAGCGCCGTGGCGGCGGAGTGGCATACGCCTTGAGTGACTATGTAGTTGGGGCCTTGCCTGGGGTTCTGCTCGGCGAACATCATCATACGGCCGCTCTTGGCGGCAATCACGGCGTCGTAACCCTTGTAGTTGGCGTAGGGTCCATGGGATCCGAAACTGGTCAACGTGGCATATACCAACTCGGGATGACCGGCCCGGAGACTGTCATAGTCGACGCCCAACCGTTCGGCGCCCCCGGGCCGGAAGTTTTCAACCACAACATCGGAGTGTCGCGCCAACCCCCGGGCTTTATCCCGACCGTCTGGGGTCTTCAGGTCGAGGACGACGCTTTTCTTACCGCGGTTCCATTGGATGGACCCGGGCGAACTCCTGAATTTCTCTCCACCTGGAGGCTCAACTTTGATGACCTCAGCGCCGAAATCGGACATCACCATGGTGGCGACACCACCAGCCCGGCCACTGGTGAAGTCAAGGACGGTGATTCCATCAAACACCTGTGCCATGGCGCCCCCTTCGTAGTCAGCTGATAGTCCCTCAGCATTCATTTGAAGGATAAAGGGATCTCGGTTTGATCCGAGCGTCCTCGTCGATTGCGGACTACCTCCGTATTGTAGCCCAATATCCAATATGGATTCCTATGCTTGTAGGGGATGGTCTAGCCAAGTTTACTTTTTTCTCACTATCGTTTGGAGGAGCCTCCTCAAGAACGGATTGGGGCGAGAGCGATTCTCAACATTACTGCTGATGCCGTGCTTGGCAGTTCGGGGTGTTCGGCTGACCGAGGCCCTCTGTGACCGCTATGGTGCATCGCCTACAAGCAAACGAAACCTCAGAGAGAATTGAAAATTCCCTCAGCACGCCTGCCCGGCGCCCCACGGCAACTGGCCCGGCAGGTTACGTCCTTCACCCGGGAACTACGGCGAACCTAGCTTTACAAGATGTCCGGCGTGTAGGATACGCTGTGCTTGAAATCGGCACTCATGGCGCTGAACATGCGTGAGCTGGAGCCGGAAATCATTGACGGCACCTTGGTTATCATCCTGAAGTTCCAGGATCACAGTCAGGGGGTGCGCAGCGAACCGTGGCGCGCCCCGCTGGAACGCTCCCCGCAACAGGGGCCCCCGCAGTGGAAGGAGACGCAACTGATGGTCATTCCCGAGAAACCTCTAAATGTAGCGGTCATTGGCGCCGGCATCTTGGGCGCCTCCATCGCCTGGGGCCTGGCCCAACGCGGGGTCCACGTCACCCTCATCGACAAGGGCCAGCCCGGGCGCGGCGCGTCGAGCCACAGCTTTGCTTGGATCAATGCCGGGGCGAAAGAACCCATGGGCTATCACGACCTGAACCGACGCTCCTTGGAGATGTGGCCCCGTTTCGCTGCCGACATCGGCGATCATGGAGATCCGGACAGCGTCGGCCTCCGCTGGGGCGGCAAGGTTTCCTGGGTATCCGACCCGGTGGCCGCGCAAGAGTTGGTGGCCCGGATTCGGCAGCTCCAATCCTGGGGCTACCCGACCCGCCTGATCGACGCCGACGACTTGAAGCGTCTGGAACCGGCGCTGGACATTGGCCCGGTGGCCGCCGCTGAGTACAGTCCCAGTGAAGGCCAGGTGGAGCCGCAAATGGTGGTCGATGCCTGCCTGCGTCGCATTCGAGAAATGGGTTGTGAGATTCATGCCGAATCGGAAGTTTATGGATTTGAGCAATATGACGATGGCCGGATCCACGGCCTGGTAACCACCGCCGGCTCCAGAGATGTGGATTCAGTGGTCATCGCCGCCGGTACCGGAACAACTCGCTTGGCGGCCTTGGCCGGCGTCAACGTGCCCCAAGCGGAAAGTCCCGGCGTGGTGATACGGACAAGCCCGCTGCCGCCCTTGCTCCACAACGTACCGGTGGTGTATGCGCCGCCCTTGGGCGATGGTCGCCGGGAGATTCATTTGCGACAGTGCGCCGATGGTCGCTTGATGATTGGTGAAGGCGACCAAGAGAGTCTGGCCGAAGACGACACCCAAGCCCACGCCGACGACCTGCTGGCCCGGGCCCGCTGCTATCTGCCGGGACTCAATGGTGTGCAGGCAGTTCCGGTACCGGTGGGCTGGCGTCCCATGCCCCTGGACGGTTATCCGGTGATGGGGTTTGCGTCCGAGGCGCCCAACCTGTACGTGGCCCTCACCCACAGCGGCGTTACCCTGGCTCCGGCATTGAGCCAGCTGGCCGTCCAAGAAATCTGCGACGGGACGCCGGCAGACGCGGTGCTGAAACCCTATCGCCCGCAACGGTTCGCCGGTCTGACGCCTGAGGAAGTGGCGGCGGCCACCCACCCCCGCGCCGCCAAAATCCACCATCCAGAAACCAGCCCATGACCCCAACCGATACCAGTGCCCACCCGGAATATCTCACCGGTCCTGTTGGGCTGCGGCGCACCTTGATGACCCCAACACGGTGGGATTGGACCGCAGCGACAACGATTCCGATCAGCCGGGCCACATCCCCGGCGCGGTAGTTATGCCCGATAACTGGGCAAAGAACCCCGCACCATTTCCCAGCATGTGAGACTCCCCGGCAGTAAGTTGCGGAGATATGGTGGGTTACGTGGGCAGGTAGATCGCTGGCTCTTGGCTGTTGGCTGTTGCAAACCGGACCGCCTCCCGCCATCCATCCGCCATCCATCCGCCATCCACAAGGTTGGAGTCGAGCCTATGGGTGGTGCGATGGATGTCCAGGGTGGTGCTGCATCAAAAGTCGGTTGGTCGCCGAGACGTAGACTGTCGGAGAGAGTTGCGCAGGGAGGGTGGAGATGCCGGTGTTCCGGCGCGTCTCCCGGAGCAGTTGGCCAGCCGGAAGGCGTTGCGGGAGCGGGTCAGGCAGGCTATGGAGGAGTTGCCTGCCAGCATCGTCCCAGTCGCACCAAGCGGCCCAACCGGATCAATCTGCCCGATAAAGACGCCCGGCTGATGAAGACCCGTCAGGGGATTGTGCCCGCCTTCAATGCCCAACCGGTGGCTTCTCCCTTGGCTGGCGGCGGGTGAGTGACAGGTATGTTGGTCACCGCCTCGGACCTGGTGGATGAAACCACTGATCACGGTCTGTTGATTCCCATGATGCAACAGGCCGGGGCAGCCACTGAAACCAAGGCAGCCATGACCCTGGCCGACTCGGTTACTTCGCCGGCAGCAATCTGGAGGAATGCACCAAGCGCGGCCAGCATGTGGTGGTGCCGGAAAACGTCCGAGGCATCTTGCATCAATCACAGGTTTATGTATGGGCCCCAACGCTGGAACGCCTGGACAATTGCACCTTGCTCGTAGGATCGGGTTGGGTGGCTGCAGGAGAGCTTACACTCACAGTGGACCAAAGCGCCGGACGACCAGCTTGCCGATGACAATGGCCATGACGAAACCCACCGCCAGACCAGCCAGCAGGATGCCCCACTGCTCCAAGCCCAAGGGAACGGTGTCAAAGGCGGCGGCGCCGATGGGCGTGTAGACGATGATCACCTGCAACAACAGGCTGACGCTCACCGAAGCCCACAACCACAGGTTGGTGAGGGGCGGCATCTCCTCCTGTATGCGTATTACCAGCAGCCGCAGGTATTCCTGTACCACGAAGCCGGTGAAGGTCATCGTTCGCGCCGTCTCAAGGTCCCACAGTTCCAGGCCGAGGAAGAATGTGCCCAGCAGGATGGCCGCCTTGACGATGCCAATGCTGCCAACGAGGGCCGCCATGGAGCGTCCCAGTACCGCGCCGTGGCGAGGCGGATCCCGCATCGCGCCAGGGGGAGACGGGTCGGAGGCCAATGCCACGGCTGGCCCCGAGTCGGTGACCAGGTTGATCCAGAGGATCTGCACCGCGGTGATGGGGAGGTAACCGAAGGCCGTTGCCACCAGGATCACCAGCACCTCGGCCAAGTTGCCGGTGAGCATGTAGTTCACGAACTTCTTGATGTTGCGGAAGATGCGGCGGCCCTCCTCGACGGCTGCCACGATGGTGGCCAAGTTGTCGTCGAGCAGCACCATGTCAGCGGTATCGCGGGCCACGTCGGTGCCCTTGATCCCCATGGCCACGCCCACGTCGGCGTTGCGCAGGGCGGGGGCGTCGTTCACGCCATCGCCGGTCATCAGCACCACCTCGTGGCCGTCCTTGAGGGCGCGAAGGATCATCACCTTGTGGCGTGGCTCGGCCCGGGCGAATATGCTGGTGTGGTTTGCGGTCCGCTTTAACTCCTCTTCACTGAGGCTATCCAACTCCCGGGCCTCAATGGTGTCGCCCTCCAGGCCCACCTCTCTTCCGATGGCGGCCGCGGTGTGACTGTTGTCGCCCGTGATCATCACCACGCGGATGCCGGCGCGGTGGGCTGCTTCAATGGCTTGGGCGGCCTCTCGCCGTGGCGGGTCGCTCATCGCCGTCAGGGCGGTGAAGGTCAGTCCCTCCTCCGATGCCGGGCCGCCGGAAGGCTGCACCCTGTAAGCGCAGGCCAGCACGCGCAGGGCTTGGCCCGCCAGTCCTTGGGTTTTTTCCAGCAGAGCGTCGCGGGCCTCATCGGTCAGGGGCTCAATTCCGCTTGGTGTTACCACGCTGGTGCAGAGGGGGAGCACCGCTTCCGGCGCACCCTTGGTCAGCAGTAGGCCGGTGGTCTCGCCGCTACGGCAGACAGCCACCGACATCATGCGGCGCTCGGAGGAGAAGGGCAGTTCCCCGGTGCGCTGATAGTCCTGCACCGGAGTTTGCGTGCGTTCGGCAAACTCCAACAGGGCCGTCTCCGTGGGGTCTCCCACGTAGCCGTGCTCCGGGTGCCTCTGGGCGTTGTTGCACAGTCCGGCGGTCAGCAGCGATAGGCGCAGCGTCTCCGAATGGTTGCCGGGCACAACGTCGTTGGCATCGACCTCCTCCGAGACCATTGACACTCGCCGCACCGTCATGCGCCCTTCGGTGACCGTGCCCGTCTTGTCGGTGCAGATGATCTCGGCGGCGCCGATGATCTCCACCACGGGCAGGGCCCGCACCAAGGCCTTGCGTTCCAGCATGCGCCGCGGGCCGAAGGCGAGGGCCAGGGTGAGCACCACGGGCAGGCCCTCGGGCACGGCTGCCACGGCGAGGGCGACAGCGGTGATGAAGGTCTCCAGCAGAGTCAGGTCGCCCTTCAGGAGTTGCAGGACAACGACCACGCCGATGAGCACGGCTACTATCCAGCCGATGCGGACCGCCAGGACTCGCACCTCCCGCTGGAAAACGGTCGGCTCGTCACCGGTGGTCTGCACCTCGGTAGCGATGCGCCCCACCTCGGTGCCCATACCCGTCGCGGTCACCAGCAACCTGCCCCGCCCGCGCATCACCACCGTGCCACTGTAGGCCATGCATCCCCGGTCGGCCAGGGCCGCTCCCTCCGCGACCTCCTCAATGCGCTTCAACGCGGCCACACTCTCACCGGTGAGGGCTGACTCGTCGACGTTGAGCTAGATGCTACTGAGTAGCCTCCCGTCGGCGGGAACGCGGCTTCCCTCCTCCAATAGATCCACGTCACCAGGTACCAGGATCTTCGCGTCCACCTGCTCCGGGATCCCGTTTCGCAGCACCGTGGCCGAGGGGGCGGCGAGGCGGTTCAACGACTCGATCCCCCGGCTGGCCCGGTAGTTCTGGCTGAAACCCAAGCCAGCATTGAACAACACGATGAGGCCTATGAGTATCGCGTCGATCAATTGGTCCGACTCGTCGGCAACCTGCGAGACCACAACCAGCACCGCGGCGGCGGCGATGAGCACCAACACCAAGGGGCTGCGGAACTCGTCCAGCAACAGCTTGATGCTGGAGACGGGCGGGGCCCCCACCAGTTGATTCATCCCGTGAGCGTCTAGGCGGACAGCGGCTTCAGCAGATGGCAGTCCGCTGGCAGACGATGAAAGGCGCTCCAAAGCCTCTTCGGCTGGCAGGCTGTGCCAGAGGGGTTGGGTACCGTTATTTATATCCGTCTGCACCTTTTGCCTCGCCAGAGAATGTTCCCGAAATTCTAGACTTGGGATTCTGCTCCAATCAACCCCAGTCCCCACGTTTCATCGACTGTCTGCACGATCCAACCAAGTAATTCTCGTCATCCTCTGCAAAAATTACTTCTGTGATACCCGGGTTGACCAAGCGCCAGCGTTGGCCGAACTGGTCAAGTTCACCCTCCACTATCATCGGTGCTTTGTCTCTGTGAGCCTCGATTGCGCGATTGTAAGCAGACTCACTTGAATCGATATAAATCCTCTCAACAACAGTGCATACACGATGGAGGCGATCACACCACTCTCGAGCTTGCGGAAGACACCTGCAGATCAAAAAGCAGGCGGTACCAGCAGCAGAGCCAGTCGAACGCCCCACGGTATCAGCACTCCGACTTGCCCAGCTGCTTCTCGTAGCAGAGGCTGGCGTCCGGCTCCAGACTGGAGATGCAATATTGTGCCTCCACCAGCAGCCGGTGTCCCGCCGGTCGTTGCGGCATCACCGCCACCCACTCCATCACATCCCTGCTCGCCCACCAAATTTTAGCATCACATCCCCTGTCCTTGAGAATGCGTTTGCCCTGGGCATCACTGGGCCACGGGTTGCGCCGTTGACCGATTTCCTTTAACCTTTTGGACGGCTCGGATTGATGCGAGCGTCCAACTATGACGGGACAGTAGTCTCAGATTTATCGAAACGGAGGGGCATGATGTTCAACCCAATCGGGTGGTTCAAGCCTGCGGTAGCCAAGGCTCATTGCGACATTCCCTGCGGTATTTATGACCCCATCTCGGCCAAGATCGCGGCGCAGACGGTACAGAAGATGGTCCTGCGGATGCAGAACCTGGAGCATCCGGCGCCCGGTTCCGAAATGTCGGCCCATCAGGCCTTCGCCAACACCTTCAGCCGCTACGTTCAGGTGAAGGAAGAGCACGCCGAAAAGTGCAAGGAAGAATTGCGGATCCTCTGGGCGGACTACGCTTGGCCCAACACGGACGCTGGTGAGATCGCCGCCAAGTTCAACGCGGCCATCAAGCTGGCCGGCCAGTGCAAGCAGACCGTCAGCATGGAGAACGCCGAGAATCTCGTGGCCGCCTGCGACGACATCGCCGCCGCCTTCTGGGGCACCAAAAACCAAGAATACAGCGACCCCCTGGCCGCCGCCCGCTACGGCGCGTAGTCTCCGGCAATCGCGGTTATTCAAGCAAGAAAGTAGGGGCGCACAGCTGTGCGCCCCTACTTTTTATTGAGGAAATTGTGCGCTCCGGGGATTAGCTGCCCTCGATGGCGGCCGGTCCCTCCACGACTTTGACATCGAACTGCTTGGCCCTCTTGGCCTCGGCCTTAGGCATGGTTATGGTCAGCACGCCGTGCTCGTAGCGAGGCTCCAGCATGTCCCAGTTCACGGTGTCGGGCAGGCGCAGAGAGCGGTGGAAGGAGCCGCTGCGCCTCTCGCGCATCAGGTAGGAGCCCTCGGTATTCTCGAAGTGGGACGCCGTTTCGCCACTGATGGTCAGGACGTTGTCCTCGAGGGAGACCTTGATGTCCTCAGGGGCCACGCCGGGCAGTGAAGCCCTGACGAAGAAATCGTCGCCGTCGGCCACGACGTCGAGCGGGGCCGCCCAACCCTCGAAGCCGTTGAACCAGTTAAAGCGGTCGTTGTGGAAGTCGCGGTGGAATGTGCCAAAGGGTCGCCACATCCGGTCCATGTCCTCCTGCATCTGCGGAAACCGACTGAAGGGATAAAAATGATCTCTTCGCTGCAGCATTGCAAATTCCTCCTTCCTGTTTCGTTGAAGCCCGATTGATTTCTTGATCTGCAATCCATTAGCCTTCTCTTCAATGGAGAGGTGAACTGTCCGCCTTTCCTTAAAAGTAGTAGCGGACACCGGGGCTGGGCACCCGGTAGGCCAGCATGGGCCGGGCAGGCTGCCGTTTGTTCACTTGCTCTTCAGCCCCCTCCAGGATTTCGAATACCTGGCGAGTCACCTTGTCGCTCAGTTCTTGGACTTCGGTCTCAGGCGCCGCTGAGTTCCGGTTCTGCAATTCTGCCGCTGCCATCTCACTCCTCCTGACTAACTCTATGAGAGAACTATATCAGTTGATACAATCTATGTCAAGTCAATTACAATATAGAATCACCACTTGATATAATTCTGTTAAATCTCTATATGCCGCTTTGACAAAAACTTTCTCGCGGGATATAAAACAGTTATGTCATGAGCTGTCCTCAACGTACCGGGAGGGCACCGTGGCGCCGTGGGAGGAAGACCGACGATGACAATGCAGCAAACGCAGGGCATATACCTGATCAGCGTGGTGGCTGAGACGCTGGATATGCACCCGCAGACGCTGCGCAAGTACGAGCGGGCCGGGTTTGTGGTGCCGCTGCGTATGGGCGCATTGCGGACCTACTCTGACGAAGATGTAGCGCGGCTGAGGCTGATCAAGCACTTCGTGGACGATATGGGCCTGAACTTGGCGGGTGTGCAGTTGGCGCTGAGGATGACCTCGGAACTACTGGCGCTGCGCCAAGAGACGGCGGCGGCAGGTGCTCCGGTCGAGCGCATAGACGGTATGCTGGCGACCCTGGGGGTCCGCGTGGTGCTCCGCCCCCAGCCGGAACCGACCGATGAATCGGGCCACAGTTGGTTCAAGGTTAACCCGGGCGAGGCGGTGGAGTTCCATTCGGGTGAGGGCGCCTCTCCCTCACCCTAGGTCTCTCCCTATCCCAACTCCGCCAGCGCCTCCCGAACTCGGCCGATGGTGGCGTCTATGTCGGCGTCGGTGTGGGCGGTGGAGACGAACCCGGCCTCGAACTGCGACGGGGCGATGTATACGCCGCGCTCCAGCAGGGCATGGAAGTATCGGCCATAGCGAGTGGTGTCGGACTGCTCCACCTGTGCCAGCGACTCCACCGGGCCGGGGTTGAAGAAGCCGGTGAACATCGAGCCAACGCGGTTGATGGTTCCCGGAACCTCGGCATCGCGGAAGGCCGCGCTGATGCCGTCGGTCAGCCGGGCGGCCAGCCGGGCGATCTGTTCGTAGACGCCGGGCTTCTGCAGCTCGGTCAGGGTGGCGACCCCGGCGCTGACCGCCAGCGGGTTGCCCGACAGCGTTCCGGCTTGGTACATATCGCCCAGAGGCGCCACCCGCTCCATGATCTCGCGCCGACCGCCGTAGCAGCCAACGGGCAGGCCGCCGCCGATGATCTTGCCCAGCGTGGTGATGTCAGGCAGCACGCCGTACAGGCCCTGGGCCCCGCCTGAGCCTATGCGGAATCCGGTTATCACCTCGTCAAAGATCAGCATCGCGCCGTCGTGTGCGGTGATCCGGCGCAGCCCTTCCAGGAAGCCGGGGGCGGGTGGCACCACGCCCATGTTGCCGGCCACCGGCTCGACGATGATCCCGGCGATGGCGTTTGGGTAGCTGTTGAACAGCTGCTCCACGGAGTCAAGCTCGTTGAAGTCGGCCACCAACGTCTCGCTGGCGTAGGACTCGGGCACCCCGGCGCTGGTGGGGATGCCGTGGGTCAGGCCACCCGACCCGGCCCGCACCAGAAGACCGTCGGCGTGGCCGTGGTAGTTGCCTGCGAACTTGATGATCTTGTCGCGTCCGGTGAAGGCCCGTGCCAGCCGGATGGCGCTCATGCAGGCTTCGGTGCCGGAGTTGACCAGCCGAAGCGACTCGATGCTGGGAAGCGCGCCGCAGATGAGCCGGGCCAGCTCCACCTCCTGTTCGACGGGGGCGCCGAAGCTGGACCCGCTCTGGGCGGCCCGTATCAGGGCGGCCACCACCGACGGGTGGGCGTGTCCCAGCACCAGTGGCCCCCAAGAGCCGAGATAGTCGATATATTCGTTGCCGTCCACGTCGACGACGCGGGCGCCGGCACCCGACGCGATGAACGGCGGGGTGCCAGTTACCGCGCGAAAGGAGCGCACCGGGCTGTTGACGCCACCCGGCATCAGGCGCTGGGCTTCGGCAAACAGGGCTTCGGACTTGGCGAGCTGCATGGTAGTTCCTCTTGTTAAAGCGGGGTTTAGGGGATCCTCCGGAAGAGGTAGTTGCTTGGTGTGCCCCCCAGCCAAATGGAGCCGGAGGGGTGGGGATTGTCCGTCAGGGTGCGAATTGACTCTTGGACCTCGTCTCGATCCTCCGGAGGGATGCCGTCCAGACCTTGCTGGGCGCCGGGAGTCAATTCTATCAAGTCCCGTCCGTAATCGGCAGAATCGTCAGAGGAATCCGGCGGTTCAAACGGTTCGCCTGTCTGACGATCGCGGTCGCGAGATTCAGAAAACTCCATCAACATCATTCTGTCCTCGAAGTCCTCACAAGCACGTTGGAAGCCTGGCGAGTCCATCGGCGACATGAACTCTCGTAGGTCATCGAACTGGACAACGGGGTCCCAGCGGTCGCGGAAAAACGAGACGTACTCCCGCAGCGGTCCATCAGAGGAGCCCGGTTCCACGTGGTCCAAGTTCAGTCTGATCTGTCCCTGTTCCTCGTCCAGCACGGAGTACACAAAGAACGACGTTGAGGGGAACACCCATACTCCACTGATTTCTTCCCCGTCGTATTCGATGAAGAGGAGGAAAAGCTCCGGACGAGGCCAGAAATCTGCCACGGAAAAGAAACCACGTTCTCCTTCTTCGGAAGTTGCCACTCGAAACTCCAAGCGGCAGCCCGAGGGAGTATCGGCCCGGATGCTGCCTCCCGAATCCCGATAGGGCAGCAATCCGCGTTTCAGCAGTTCCGAGAAAACGGCTTTCTCCGCTCGCTTGGACCTTGAGGTGCCGTCCTCGATATGGCCGCCCATCCGAATTACTCCTGGGCCCAGCGGGCCACGTCCTTGGCGAAGTAGCTGATGATGATGTCGGCGCCGGCCCGCTTGATGCCGGTAAGCAGCTCGGTGGTGACCGGGCGCTCGTCGACCCAGCCCTGCTGGGCGGCGGCTTTGACCATGGAGTACTCGCCACTGACGTTGTAGGCGGCCAGCGGATGGTCGAAGCGCTCGCGGGCCTCGCGGATCACGTCCATGTAGGCCATGGCGGGCTTGACCATCACGATGTCCGCGCCCTCGGCGATGTCGCTCTCGATTTCGCGCATGGCCATGCGCGAGTTGGCCGGGTCCATCTGGTAGGTCTTGCGGTCGCCGAACTGGGGCGTCGACCCGGCGGCGACGCGGAAGGGGCCGTAGAAGGCAGAGGAGAACTTGGCCGCGTAGCCCATTATCGGCGTTTCGTCGTAGCCGTTGGCGTTGAGGGCCTGGCGGATGGCCCACACCTGCCCGTCCATCATCGCCGACGGCGCCGGCAGGTCGGCACCGGCCTGCACGTGAGACAGCGCCGTCCGGGCCAGCAGCTCCAGCGTCTGGTCGTTGTCCACCCGTCCGTTGTCGATGACGCCGCAGTGGCCGTGGTCGGTGTACTCGCACATGCACACGTCGGTGGACACCAGCATTTCGGGGTGGTCGCGCTTGATGGCGCGCACCGCCTCCTGCACGATGCCCTCGGGGTCGTAGCCCTCGGTGCCCAACGGGTCTTTCTCGGCGGGCAGTCCGAAGAGCAGCACGCCGCCGATGCCCAGTTCGGCCGCCTCGCCTACCTCCTCGGACATCACGTCCAGCGACACCTGGTAGCAGCCGGGCATCGGCTCGATGGGCTCGCGCACCCCGTGGCCGTGCATCACGAACATGGGGTAGATGAACTCCTTGGGTGAGAGGCGGGTCTCCCGGGCCAGGTTGCGCAGGGGGTCAGTTCCGCGCAGTCGGCGCAGCCGGGTGTCTGGATAGCTGGTCATCATCGTCTCCTTATTGATTTACCACAGCGGGCGGAAAGTACACAGAGGAGTTAAGTGATACCTATTGAGGACTCCTGTTCTCTGTGCCCTCTGTGGTTGAGAAATGGTTGATTAGCGACTGGGCCAGTCCCTCGACAGTGTGTTCCCCGGCCTCGATGTCCACTCGCAGGCCCAGCTTGCGGGCCGTGCCGGCAGTCACCGGGCCGATGCAGGCGACGAGGCTGCCGGTCAGCGCCTCCCGGCCCCTGCCGCCGGATTCGTCCAACAGGGCCAGCAGGTTGCGTACTGTGGATGAGCTGGTGAAAGTCACAATGTCGATGCCATCGTCAAATGCCTGGGATGCACGCTGCGCCGCGTCCGGCGGGGTGACGGTGCGGTAGGCGGTTATCCGCTCGACCTTGGCGCCGAGATGCGACAGGCCGTCCGCCAGCTCGTCGCGTCCGATGTCGGCGGCGGGCAGCAACACGGAGACGCCAGTCCACTCGTAGGCCGCCAGTTCTTCCAGCGCGGCTGACGAGATGGAACGGGACGGCGTGAAGTCGGCGTGGATACCTCGCCGCTCCAGCGCGGCGCAGGTTGCCGGGCCGATAGCGCCAACACGGGCCGAGCCGTAGGCCCGGGCATCGAGACCCCGCGCGTCCAGCCGCTCGAACACAGAGTCGACGGCGTTGACGCTGGCAAAGATGACCCAGCCGTAGGTTGACAGGCGGCTAACGGCGTCGTCCAGCGGCGCGAAATCATCGGGTGGAGCGATTGCGATGGCAGGCAGCTCCACCGGCACGGCGCCGGCGTCCTCCAGCAGCTCGCACATCCGCGATGCCTGGGTGCGGGAACGTGTAACCAGCACTCGCTTGCCGAACAGAGGACGGTTGTCGAACCAAGCCAACTCCTTGCGCAGGTTCACCACTTCGCCGATAACCGCCACCACAGGCGCGGCCAGGCCAGCCTCGCGGCCCTTGGCGGCCGCGGTTGCCAGCGTTCCGGTAACCGTCCTCTGCCTGCTCCAGGTGCCCCACTGCACCAAGGCCACCGGCATGTCGGAGGACAGCCCTGCCTTTTGCAGCGCCTCCAGTATCTTCTCGATGGAGGCCCAGCCCATCAGCGTCATCAGGGTGCCGCCGTGGGCCGCCAGTGAGCGGGCAAGCTCCTCCCAGCGGACGGTCGATTCGGGTTTGGACGGGTCCTCGCTGCCACTGACCACGGTGAACCCGGTGGCGATGCCCCGGTGGGTGACGGGTATTCCAGCGTAGGCCGGAGCTGCCACCGCTGACGACACTCCCGGCACGACCTCGAAAGGGATGCCGCAGCGGGCCAGGGCCAGCGCTTCCTCGCCGCCTCGCCCGAAGACGAAGGGGTCGCCGCCCTTGAGCCGCGCCACGCGCAGTCCGGACTGCGCCCGCTCCACCAGCAGGTCGTTTATGCCGTCCTGCGTCAGCTCCTGCTGCCCTCGCGCCTTGCCCGCGAAGACCCGCTCGGCGGACGGCGGCGCGTAGTCCAGCAGCGAAGGATGCGCCAACCGGTCGTAGACGACCACATCAGCCCGCTCCAGCGCCTCGCGGCCTTTGACGGTCAGCAGCCCCGGGTCCCCGGGCCCCGCGCCGATCAGGTAGACTTTGCCGATCTTGGGTTCCATTCAGGCCTGTTCCTGCCAGGGATCTCTGCCACTGAGTTCCGCGATGCGCTGGAAGATCTGCTGAATGTCGCTCTCGACTTGGCGGAGTAGTTCGTGGCGGTCGCCCAGGGAGGGAAATGGACGGTTGTATCGTTCCGACCCGCTGTAGCCATTGAGAATTCTGAGCGGAGACTCCAGATCGTGGTCAAACCCTGCGTCTGTCTGGCGCATTTCGAGTTCCAATGACACCAGGTCGTGGTGGAGGCGATACCGGCGACCGCGGGCGGAAATAAGCCCCTTGATCGCATGTTCCAAGGCTTGATGTGCTTGTTGACCCACCATTATGGAAGGCTGGCGATTTTCGACGGCCAAGCGCAGCATACGCAAGTGCGAACTTGCGTGATAGCAGCGTTGTTCCGTTACGGTCCATTCGTAGGAGTAGTCCTCGTCGTCATTGGGGTATTGCTCCACGGCAGGGTCGCCGTTCATAAGGAAGCCTTCCTCGGTTGCTATTGCGGCCACGTCGTTTATGCTGAGCCGCATTTGGCTGAAGTCCTCGTGAGTAATCCAAACGAGGTCTATTGTAATTGGCAGCCCGTAGAGAGCTTCGGCATTGCTCTGGGCATTCTTTTTGGCTTCCCTCTCAATTTCCAAATCCCACGGATCAGGGTGGATGACCAACAGGTCAATGTCCGAGTCCTCCCGGAGGTCGCCCCGGGCGCGGGAGCCGAAAAGGATAACGTCCTCGGCGCCTGTCTCTGCCATCACAGCCTGGCCAACCAGCAGGGCGTTGCGGTCGTACGTGGCGGCGCTTTGGGACATTTCTGATCCCAAGCCCTCTGCTTTCTCCGCTTTGACTTTCCGGTTACTCAAAGGTCTATCCCTTGCCGATAGCAACGCATCACAGGTTCTCGGTGGCTGGCGGGCCCTGGGGCTGGCGGGCGTCCTTGAGCAGGTCGGCGCCGCCTCGCTCGGCGACGGCGAGGTAGGCGTCGCTGGCCAGTTGCCTTGGGTCGTGCTTCAGGCCATCGACCTTGGCGGTGAATATCCGGGAGCCATCGGGGTTGCTCAGAAAGATGGTCATCAGCAGCTCGTGGCCCATGCTGCGGGCGAAGGCGCCAACGGGAATTTGGCACCCGCCGCCCAGGGTTTCCAAGAAGGCCCGCTCGGCGGCGGTCTCGAAGCGAGTGTTGGCGTCCTCGATGGAGGCCAGCAGTTCCAGCATCGCCCGGTCGTCATCCCGGACCTCGACGGCCAGGGCGCCCTGGCCCGGCGGAGGCACAAAGCGCCGGGGCGAAAGGTAGTCCGCCACCCTGTCATCCATACCCAAGCGGGCCAGCCCGGCGGCGGCCAGTACTGCGCCATCGGCTTCGTCGCCCTCGGCCTTGCGCAGCCGCGTTTCCACGTTGCCCCGTATGGGCACAACCTCGACATTGGGGGCGTAGCGGCGCAATTGAGCGGCACGGCGCGGGCTGCTGGTGCCGATGCGCGCGCCGTCGGGTAGCTCCTCCATCGGGCAGTTCCAGCGGTTCACCAAGGCGTCGCGAGGGTCCCGGCGCTCCATCACTGCGCCCAGGGTCAGCCCGGCGGGCAGCTTGGTCGGCATGTCCTTGAGGCTGTGAACAGCCATGTCCAGATCGCCGTGGAGCAGGCGCTCCTCCAGTTCGCTCACGAACACGCCCAAACCCATGCCAGCCAGCGGCGCCGTCTGGTTGGCATCGCCGCTGGTGCGAACGACGACGACTTCGAACTCCAGTTCAGGGTGATGGACCTTGAGCTGGGCGATGGCCTCGTCGTCTTGGATCAGGGCCAGGGGGCTGCCCCGGCTACCGACCCGGATGGGGCGATTGGTGGTCATGACAGTTCCCCTGGGCGAGCCAGCGAGCACCCTCCCGTCCGGCATTGCGCAATATCATCGCAGAGCCCCCGGCCGTCGTCGCCCGTCAGCCCTGCCAGCAGCATCTCTGCTGCCTCGGACGGCTGTCCGTCCTGTACCATCGCCAGCAGCTGCGGGGTGATGCAGCACTGCCAGCGTTGCGGGTCAATGCTGGCAAGCAGCCCCACTTCTCGCAGGTGAGACCGGGCTACGGACATGACGCTTGACAGGTCGGCCCAAGCGAGATCGTTGGAGGACTGCAGCGATTCGCGCAGCTTGCGGGCCAGCGCGGGAGAGACGCCGCCGGTGGAGATGGCCAGCGTCACCGGACCGCGCCGCACGATGGAGGGCGCTATGAAGCTGCAGTTGGGGGGGTCGTCCACGGCGTTGAGCATCACGCCCCGCTCCTCGGCCTCCTCGAAGATGCTCCGGTTGACCTCGCGCACGTTGGTGGCGGCAATGGCGATGAACGCGCCCTCCAGATCTCCGGGCCGGTACTTGCGCTGCTCCCAGCGGACGGTCCCGTCGGCGACAAACTGGCGGATGCCGGGAGTGGCGTCAGGGCTTACGACACAGATATCCGCGCCGGAGTCCAGCAGCCGGCTGATCTTGCTCTCGGACACGGTGCCGCCGCCGACGATAACGCAGCGACGCCCGCGCAGGTTCAGGTAGACAGGGTAATACGAGGTCATTTGAGTTCGCTCAAAATCCCCTCTTACTTCAGGGGAGGTTCAGGGCGAGGGCGGTCTTCCCTCGCCCCGAGAATATCCGCTAGTCAGAGGAAGCCAGGGGCGCCATTTCCTCAAATTCCTCTTCCTCGAACTCCTCCGAGTCGAAGCCGGCTGGCGCTTCCGAGACAAGGTATTCGTCGTAATCAGGAACGAAGTAGCGCACCCGTGTCTTCTTGTATTCCCGGGTACTGTAGAGGGCCATTCGGTCGGTAATGCCAGTGGCCTCGGCGATCTCTTGGCTGTACTGCTCGCACCCCTCCGGCGTGGTGGCGTGCACCATGGTGAAGTGGGTGTAGGGCCAGTCGGGGAAGGTGGGCCGCTCGTAGCAGTGGGTGACCGCCTTGTGGCCGGCCATGATCAGACCCACCTCCTCGGAACGTTCCGCTGGCACCTTCCAGACGATCATGGCGTTGGAGCGGAACCCGGAGCGGCGATGATGCAGCACCGCGCTGTAGCGGCGCATGATGCGGCGCTCCTGGAAGTTCTCGGCGAGGGCGAACAATTCCGCGGTGGTGATGCCCAGCCGGTCGGCGATGGGGTCGAAGGGCCGGGAGACCAGCGGCAGGTCCTCCTGCATACCCCGGATGGCGTCTTTCTCCCAGTCAGTGACCGCCTGCGGCTTGTTCCAGCTATCGGCCTCAGACTTGTCGAACCCGTCGGGGCTGAAGTTATAGGACGATCCCTGCTGGTTCACCATGTCGAAATTGACGCCAATCTTGAAGAACCTGATGGTCGGCATGATGCGCGATTCGAGTGCGCCGGTCTTGCGGCCCATGTGGTTCGCCGTGCCCTCGAGGTCGTGCTCCGGCGGCACGGCCAGCGTGAACCAGAGATTGTAATAGGACCCCTCCCGGGCATAGTTGTGGCTGACTCCGGGATGGCGGTTGATCTCCATTGCTGCGCGATGCAGGGCTTCCGGCTCGTAGGCCATAGCCACCAGAGTGGTCTTGTAGCCCAGCCGCCGGGTGTCGAAGATGGCGCTGATCTGCCGCAGAACGTTCTGCCGTTTCAGATCTTTGAGTCGCGTCAGCACATCATCCTCGGTGGTCTCCAGCTGTTCCGCCAAGTTCAGATAGGGCTGCTCCACCATGGGGAAGGGAGCTTGGATCAGGTTGAGCAGCTTGCGGTCGATCATATCCATTTTGATTCCCCTGGATCAGAATGTACCCTCCCTCCATGGAGAAGGAGAGAGCCTATTTGGAAATGCCGGGCGCGGCGGATTGCTGGTATGAGGCGCAGAGCCCAGCCAGCACCTTGTCGGAGGTTTCCAGGATGCGCGACCACGAGGCGGCTGGCGCGCTGTCCAGCACCATGGTACGGAAGAAGACGAACGCCTCCACGCTATCGGTGAGGGCCACATTGCGCTCCAGCATTTCCGAGCCGTATTCTTGGCCCAGCATGCGGGCTTCGGCCAGCAACTCCTGCCTGCGGCGGCGCGGCCCCGACTCCTGCATCAGGAGAGAGAGCAGGCGGCGGCCGAAGAGGCGCATCCGGTCGTGTCCTTCCGGTTCGACGGCCTGGAACCACGGCTGCTGGGTCACGCTGTCCTGGCTGAGGCGGCGGCGGATGCGTCGCAGGGCTGGAGCTTCCCGCGAGTCCTCCCGGGCTGGCTCCGGTGTTGGCCGGGGCGACCGGGTCAGCAATTCCACGTCCTCGCGCAGGAAACGGCGGTGCCCCCCGGGAGTGCGATAGACTCGAAGGTGGCCGGCGTCAGCCCACTGGCGCAGCGTCGTATCGCTCACGTCCAGAAGGCGGCAGGCATCCCGCAGCGAAAGCCACTCACCATTGACTTGGGGAATCCCGTTGGCGGAATTAATTGCAGCCACCATTTTCGACTAGCCAGAATCTATAAAAATCTGGATAAATCTAAGGCAAACTACCTTGAGCGAGGGTGAGACTAGCACAACCCTGCCCGAAGGTCAAACCAGCAGCTCGCAGTGCGGCAGGACGGCCGCGCCCTAATCGTATTGGCCCCGACGAAATCCGCCATTACCGCACCGCCACAGTCTCTCTCGCACCCGCACCCTCATGGTCATTCCCTCGAAAGCCGGTAGTCAAGAGCGCCTTTCGACAGCAAAATGTGATACTGACAAAAGCGTCGGAGATTCTCGCGAAAGCGAGAATGGTAAGTTGGAGGAATCCGGCTCTTGGCGTGCTCCCTGATGGTGAGATGCTGTTTCGCTTATATCGTTATGGAGTGGGTGTGATGCCTAGTATACGACCATCATTGAAATGATGGATGTTAAGATGCAGGGAAGTGGTGGCTAAAGGAAGAGGAGTGTGAGCGGGGTGGATGTGATGGTCAAGAAATACCGCGTGGGACTGACTGGGGAGGAACAGGAGGAACTGAAGGCATTGGTGTCCAAGGGCCGGGCTGCGGCCTATAAGCAGACTCACGCGCGCATCCTCCTGCTCAGTGATGAGAACCAGTCTGGCGGACCGATGATGGACCAGGAGATTTCCCGGGCCCTCAAGGTGGGCACCGCCACGGTGGAGCGGGTGCGCCGCCGGTGCGTGGAGGAGGGGGTTGACGCGGCCCTGGGACGCAGGGAGCAACTGCGCCGCCGTCAGAGGAAGCTCGATGGCCAGGGTGAGGCCCACCTGATTGCCATGGCCATCTCCCAGCCGCCGGAGGGACGGGTCAGTTGGACCATGCAGATGCTGGCCGACGGATTGGTGGAGCGGGAGATAGTGGACAGCATCAGCCCGGAGACGGTGCGTCGGACTCTGAAAAAACGAACTCAAGCCTTGGCTGAAGGAGTGCTGGTGCCTACCGCCCCAGGGCAGCGCCGAATTCGTGTGCGCCATGGAGGACGTGCTGGAGGTCTATCATCGTGAGTACCAGGACAATGAGGTCCTGGTGTGCTTGGACGAGACCAGCAAGCAACTGGTGCAGGAGACCCGTACGCCCCTCCCGCCGCGGCCCGGGGCAGCCAGGGCCTACGATTACGAGTACCAGCGAAACGGGGTGAGCAACCTGTTCATGCTGTTCGCGCCCTTGGAGGGATGGCGGCGGGTGGAGGTTACGGACCGGCGCACCAGGACCGACTGGGCGGAGGTGGTGCGGAAACTGGTGGATGAGGACTACCCCAACAAGGAGCGGATAGTGCTGGTGATGGACAACCTCAACACCCACCACCCGTCGTCCCTGTACGAGGCCTTCGAGCCGGCGGAGGCGCGGCGCATCGGCGAACGGCTGGAGATACACTACACGCCGAAGCACGGGAGTTGGCTGAATATAGCCGAGATAGAACTGGGGGTGCTGGCGCGGCAGTCCCTGGACCGCCGGATACCCAGCCAGGGAGTTCTGGCACAGGAAACCGGAGCATGGCAGGAGCAACGCAACCGGGAGGCGATTCGAGTGGACTGGCGCTTCACCACTCAGGAAGCCCGTATCAAGCTCAAGTCCCTCTACCCGTCAATACAATAGCGGCAGACTACTAGTATTACAACGACAGTTGGTTCCGAGAGGTAGCTGATGTGCGGATTTTGAGGCTGGCACTACGCGGGCGCGAGCCTCTGACAAGAAAGGCCTCATAGCTGGAAGACTAACCCCCGGCCCGGGTTTACTCAATATGTCGTTGTAATACTAGTTTAACCCAAAATAGAGTGGACGATATGCCCTAGACGCTTTTATCCTTTCGCCGTTTCCTGCCGTTGGCCTACGCTCTTACGCTGATTGCCTTGACCCTGCTCACGGCCTGCGGCATCGAAGAGGCAACGACGGCCAGCCCAGACTCCGATCAAGCCACAACCGAGCCAACAATGGAAAGAACCATACCGCGCCTGAGTTCATAGCGGAACCGGACGAGACAGCGTCCGCGCCATCCCCGAGTGCAGGCGGAACGTCGTTCGTTCCCTTCGCCTCAGTCAGCGCGAACTCGAGCCAATTCGGGGCCCACTCCTATGGGGAGACCGCCGCCGGTGTGGCTCTTTGCTGGGGCGCTGACAGCCAGGGCCAGGCTACGCCGCCCAGGTAGGCAGTGAATGACGAAAAGGCCCCAGCAGTCCGCGGGGCCTTTTCCTTATCGGTGAGAGTGGAAGCTCCTGCTCCCAGAGGGAACGGGTGAGGGTGAGGGTGTCCCTCTACCCCGGTATATCGTCGTAGAAGTGTTCCTCGGAGATTACCCGGTTCTGGCGGAACTGCTCCAGCTGCTCCTCACTGTACCCCAAGATGCCGGACAGCACATCCTGGTTGTGCTCCCCCACCTGCGGCGTGCTCCCGATGTTCACCGGCGTCCGCGAAAAGTGCCAGTAGTCTCCCGACACCGCTATCTCTCCCGCCAGAAAGTCCGGCACCTCCACCATCGCGCGCCGCTCCCACGGGTGCGGGTCCTCCGCCGCCTGCGGGATCGTGTTCACCGGCGCCGCCACCACATCGTACTCCGTGAAGTGCGCTATCGCCTGTTCCATGGTCCTCTCCGACAGCAACTCCCGGATCGCCTCGTTCACCAGCCCCGCGTTGTTCAGTCGCTCGTGTCTCGTGTTGAATCGCGGGTCCTCCAGCCACTCCGGCCTGCCCAGCGCGTTGCACACCCGGTGCCAGTGGTGCTGGTCTCCCGCCGATATCAGCACCCAGCCCTCCTTGCAGGGGTAGATCCCCGAGGGCGGCGCCGTCGTGTCGCCGCGCTTGGGCGGTATCTTGGTGCCGTGGTAGGCCGTGATGGGTATCTCAGTCAAGGAGTAGCCCGTGTCGGCCAGGCAGACGTCCATGCTCTGCCCCTCGCCGGAGACCTCCCGCTCGTGGAGCGCCGCCAGCGTCCCGATGGCCGCGTGCAGGGACGTGATCCGGTCGATGATGGGTACGCCCGTCCGTATCGGCGGCATCCCCTCCTCGCCGGTGACCATCGTGATCCCCGACATGGTCTGGCCGATGGGGTCGTAGCCGATGTTGTCCTTATACGGCCCGAACTGACCGTAGGCCGAGACGTTGACCATGATGATGCGCGGGTTCAGTTCCTTTAGGGTCTCGTAGCCGAAGCCCATCTTCTCGATGGTGCCGGGCCGGAAATTCTGGACCACCACGTCGGAGACCTTGACCAGTTCCCGCAGCACCTCCTTGCCCTCCTCCTTGCGCAGGTCGATGGAGAGGGATTTCTTGCCGGAGTTGTACTGGACCCAGTAGGATGACTGCTTTTTCACCCAAGGACCGTGGTAGCGGGTCTCCTCGCCGCCGAGACGTTCCACCTTGATGACCTCGGCGCCCATGCGGGCCAGCACCTGGGCACAGCGGGGGCCTGCTTGGTGGCGCCCCAGGTCGATGACTCTGACGTTCTCCAGGGGATGGTTCAGTCCTGCCATTTCGGTAACTCCCTTTCCCGCACGTTGACTACGGTACCCAGTTCGCTTTCCGGCATTCTACGACCCCAAGCCCCCATCGGCAAGGCTGGAAAACATATACGCAATTCGTAATACCGCTGTAAGATTCAGAGATGTATCATCGACATTCGCTCATTTAACCGACGCCGAGAGGCGGGAAGAGGAGGACAGAAATGTTCAAGTTGCGCGGTTGCCCCAAGTGCCACGGAGACCTCTATCTTGGCGAGGACATATACGGTGCATACCTGAACTGCGTGCAGTGCGGTCGCTATTATGCAGTGGCGGAGAAGGCCGACCGGGCCGAGGGTCTGGAGGCGGTCGCACCCGCAGCCGGGCCGCCTGAGCGGGCGGCCCTGGAGCTGGCTGCCTAGCTGCGCCACACAACTAACTTGGTCATGTTCCGAAATAATTTCGGAACTACGGCCAAAACCATTGACTATCATCTCCGTCGAAGATAGCGTTTGCTGGACGGGAATTTGGCCGCAGGGCCGGATACTCGTCCAGCATTATTTTTTCTTAATTGTCTTGTGGTATTGAGGAGGTGAAGCAATGGTAATGGAACAGACACAAGGGGCGGTGGCGCTCGAGGAGGTGCCGGCCTGCCACCACCACTGGGTGATCGAGACCGCCAACGGCCGCCACAGCCGGGGCGAGTGCCGCAACTGCCAAGAGGTGCGTACCTTCGAGAACTCCATCTACAACGGTGGCAGCGACGACGAAGAGTAGCCGGGACAAAGCAGTATTACTCACCGGGGCAGGCAATGCAGCCTGCCCCGGTTGCCGTCACAGGGGTTTTCTAAAGGATGGCGACGGGATTGACAGGCGAACCGGTGCCGCCGACCACCCGCAACGGGTTGAGGGTGAGCATGAACTCGTAGCGGCCCTCCTCAGCGCAGGCCTCGGCGAGGGGTTGCAGCAGGGCGTTGTCCAGCAGGCCGATGCCGTAAGCGAAGATGGAGCCGTGGACCGCCCAGCTCAGATCGTACCCATTGGGCGTGTGGTCCATCATGTCCCAACCGAGCAGGCAGATGTCGGACTCGCGAATGAACCTCAGGCAGCTCATGTGCAGGCCGGGGCGTTCCAGGGGATTGCTGCCCCAAATCGGGTTGCTGTCCGAGTTATAGGCCTCCCGGCCCCCGTAGACCATCAGCGCATCGCCGGGGCGCATCTCGACGCCCTGCTCTTTGGCGATGTCCTCCAGCTCCCAGCCGTGGATGGGCGTGTCCATGGTCACGTAGGACGTTCCCCGGTGCTTGGGAACGTCCAGCAGCACGCCCCGGGTGATCAGGCCCTGATTCCAGTGATGCACTGCGCCCCACTGTGCGCCGTCCATGGTTATCTGCTCGTCAGGGTTGCGCCCGTTCCACATCCCGTTTTCGTCCCAAACGTGGCAGAGGGCGTCGAGATGTGTGGTGGCCGTGCCGTGATAGGAGATGCCGTAGTAGTCGGCGGAGAACCCGGCCGTGGGGCTGCGGTAGACCTTTTTCATGTAGTGGTGGGCCGGGGTCGGGTTGTTGGGCGCCGGAATGACCGGGAAATCGCGGCTGAGGGAGATGGCCTGGCCCGACTTGACCATACCTGCCGCCTCGATGCGTTTCGCCGGAGTGATCATGTTGACCGCGCCAAGCTGGTCGTCATCGCCCCAGCGGCCCCAGTTGCGGTCGTCCTTCAGGTAAGCCAGCACCTCGTCCTTGGTGGGGACTCTGCGTTCCATGGGTTCCTCCTCGGCGTTCTGTGTCTGCTATCCGGTTAATTCTTGGTGGCGGCCTCGGCCAGGCAGTTGAAGAATCGGTCCATCATGTTGCGGGATACACTCTCCATCATGCGTTGGCCCACGCGGGCCAGCAGGCCGCCTGCCTGTCCATCGCCGTCAACGCTGACCGTGGTGACGCCGCCCTCCTCGGACAGCGTGACAAAGGCCTCGCCGTTTACGAAGCCCGGCGTTCCAGTGGCCGACACGATCATGCGGTAGGACTGATGGGGATTCCAGTCCTTGATGGACACCTTGGCGCTGAAGTTTCCCCGCACCGGTCCCAGGGAGGCGCTGATGGAGGCCTCGTAGTTGCCGTCGCCCACGTCCTCCAGCCGCTGGCACCCGGGGATGCAGCCCTTCAGGGACTCGGGCTCGGTGAGCACGCCCCACACGGTCTCAGGAAGGGCGGCGATTTCATAGCTGCCAGTGAGTTTCACGATGGTGGTTCCTTATAGCTGTTTGGTGTTGGGGAGGGAAATGGACGCCCTCAACCTAATCCTGTCTCAAAAAGGGAAGGGAACTTTCCCCACCCGCTTACTTTCCCATGCCTACAGCCGCTCGTCGGCGAGGAGCAGCAGTTCTAGCAGCACCTGAGTGCCGTTGGCGCAGTCCTCGGGGCTGGAGTATTCCTCGATGGCGTGGCTGATGCCCCCTACGCTGGGTACGAAGACCATGGCCATTGGCGCGATGGCGGCGATGGCCTGGGCGTCGTGGCCCGCGCCACTGGGCACGCGCTCCCACGTAAACCCGGCCCGCTCGGCGGCCTCTCCCACCCAGTCCTGCATACCCTGTGTTATCGGCACGGCGTCGGTGAAGCGGTGCCGGTTGATGGTGATCTGAACGCCGTCCTCTTCCTCCGACTGCCGGGCCATCCGTACCAACTCCCGCTCGGCGGCCTCCAGTGCGCCCATGTCCAAGTCGCGGATCTCCACGCCCACGGTGGCGCGGCCCGGCACGACGTTGACGGCGTTGGGTAGCACGTCCAAGGCGCCGGCGGTGGCCACACGGCAGATCTCGTCCTCGGCGGCCATTCTCTGCACCTGCACCACCAGCTTGGAGGCGGCCACAAGGGCGTCTCGCCGCTCGCCCATGGGCGTGGTGCCAGCGTGGTTGGACATCCCGGAGATGTCAATCTCGAAGACGCCGCGCCCCGTGATGCCTGTGACCACGCCAATGGGCGTGCCGGAGCGGTAGAGGTAAGGCCCCTGCTCAATGTGAAGCTCGAAATAGGCCGCTAGGTCGCCGGGCTTGCGGGTCGCCTCGTCCACCCGCGACAGGTCGCCGCCGATGTCCCCCATGCGTTCGGCCAGCGAGACTCCCTCGGCATCCACAGCCACCAGGTCCTCGGGCTCCAGCATCCCGGCCATGGCCCGGCTGCCGATGAGCCAGCGGTGGAAGCGGGTGCCCTCCTCGTTGGTGAACACAATCGCCTCGATGGGATGGCGGGTAACGTGGCCGTTCCCGGCCAGCGTCTTCACCACCTCGATGGCCCCCATCACGCCCAGCGCGCCGTCGTACTTTCCGCCGAGGGGCACGGTGTCGGTGTGGGAGCCAAGGGCAATGGCCGGCAGCGAATCGTCGGAGCCAGCGCGCCGCCCGATGATGTTGCCGGCGGCGTCGATGCGCGTCTCCAGTCCGGCATCCCGCATCAGGCCGATGGTGTACTCGCGGCTTGCAACGTCGGCGGGCGAGAAGGCCAGCCGGTCCATGCCCTCGGGCGTCTCGCCGAACTTGCCGAGCTCATCGAGGGTGTGGTTGATGCGCGCTGCATTGATGGCGAAACCCGGCATGGCAGTCTGTCTCCCTGATGAATTATTGTTTTGCCTTGGCCTTGGCCTTGGCCTTGGTCGCGAGCGATGGCGGCCCGCTCTCCCAAAGTTTGTCGTAGCTGAGTCTATCGTAGGATGAAGGGCCGGAGGGCGTCCTCACCCTGGCCTCTCCGGAGAGAGGAGGGGACTATGCGCCCTTGCGGTTGTTTCTCTGGCGGCGCTGAGGGCGGATTTCCTTGATCATGTCTTCGAGCGCCGTTCGGTCGACGCCCAGTCCCACAGCGACGTTGACGTCGCGCCGAACGTGGTCCTTATTGCCGAGCATGGCGTTGGCCGTGGCGCGGTTGACGTAGGCAACGGCGAAGGTGGGCTCCAGTCTGATGGCCTCGTTCAGGTCCTTGATGGCCCAGTCCAGGGCGCCGCTGGCAATATAGGCGTCGGCCCGGTTGTTGTAGGACACGGGGAAACGTTTCTCCAAGCGGATGGCTTGGGTGAAATCGTCGATGGCCGGCCCGAGACGGCCGGCCGCCCGGTGGGCCGCTCCGCGGTCGCTGAAGAAGCCGGCGAAGTGAGGGTTGATACTGATGGCCCGCGACAGGTCCATCACCGCCTTGTCGTGTTCGCCCTTGGAGTGGAGGGCGTTGCCGCGAACGCTGTAGGCCACCGGCTGGCGGGGCTTGAGGCGGATTGCGGAGTCGGCATCGGCCATGGCTTCATCCAGCCTACCCTGGTTCAGGTAGGCGGACCCTCGATTGCTGTAGGCAGTGGCCAGATCCGGGTCGCGGCTGAGCGCCTCGTTGTAGGCGCGTATGGCCTCATCGAGGTTGCCCCGGCGTTGCTGAGTGACGCCGTAGTCGTACCAGCGTTCGGCCTCCGGCTTGCCGATGGCGCCCGGCAGGATGCGTCCGAGAATTTGAAATACGCCCGGCAACGCGCTGCTCACTCCTCTTTCATTCAACTTTAACAGGCCAGCAGGCGCCGGCCCCGGCATCTTCCGCGCGGTTGGAACGCGGTTGGAACTAGGTGCCCGCCCTCATCCTGGCGTCAAACAGATGCTGCTCCAGGATGTCGCGATCTGCCCCCATTTCCACCGCCTGCTCCAGGTCGGTCTCGGCCTGTTCGTGCCTGCCGATAAGAGTATACATGATGCTCCGGCTGATCCGTGCGTCGATGTGGTCGGGCTTGTTCTGGATGGCGGCGCTGAAGTCTCCGATGGCCCGCTCCGGCGAGCCGATGGCAATGAAGAGCATTCCCCGGTGGTAGTAGGCCTTGGAACCGCCGCGGTTCATGGTTACCGCGCGATTGAAGTACCACAGGGCACGACTGGGCTGTCCCCAACGGGCATAGATCATGGCCCACTGGAAATAGAAGTCGCTGACCAGCAACCGCAGAATGGTAAACGCCTTTCCCAGCAAACGAAGCACAACCATGGCGGTCACATTTAACCACACGGAGTGGCGATGGGACAGGGCGGCGGACGGATTCAATATGAGGCGCCTCTTGCTCTCCCCTCTCGTATAGACTGCTGTCGACCGTCTCCAGGTCAAGGTGTCCCCTTAGTACCTAGATTGATTTCCACGCCAATCCACGATTTGTTAAGCGGTCAAGCGGAATACCCTGTATGAGACAGACCCCTGATGGAATACGCCAACTTTGGCCAATGTTTGTCGGGATATACCCGGATGTCAGTTTGCTCGTCGGCCATATCAAACTGAGCCATTCGTGGGTGGCGTTGAGAATTGCAGATGAGATTTTGATTTTGATGGACATTCCTGACCGGTCTGGCATAGCAGAATTGCGAGAAAGAATGTCTGACCACAAGTATTTGAGACACTCCCTCTTTCAAGCAAAAAGGATAGCACCAGATGGACAGAGAGCCCGTGAAGTGGCGCTGACTTCAAATCAGGAAATCCGCCGTGCCGTCATAATCACCAGACCGGCTTACGAAGTTCCACTGGCAGCATATGCTGGTCGACATCACCCCACGCTTGCCCCATCCCGCTAACCGGATATAATTGCCCGCAAAGCAGCGGGTTTCCACTTAAAATCGCTATCGCTACGGGAGGGAACGCAATGGGCGCTACCGAGAGCATCGCCAAGTGGGTCGTAAACACCAACTACGAGGACATCCCGCCCGACGCCATCCGCGTCGCCAACGAGTCGTGCTTCGACCTGCTGGGCGTAATCCTGGCCGGGTCGGTGCAGCCGGTGGGCCAGATCATCCAGAAATACGTCTCCGACCAGGGCGCCGTTGGCGAGGCCACCGTCCTGTCGGGCGGCGACCAGACCACCTTGGCCAACGCCGCCCTGGCCAACGGCACCATGGGACACGCCCTGGACTACGACGACTTCGGCGGCTTCGGCCACCCGACCGTCGCCATCTTCCCGGCCCTGCTGGCCATCGGCGAACAGTCCGGCGCCACCGGCCGGGACCTGCTGGAGGCCTACGTCATCGGCTGCGAGGTCGGCCTCGCCCTGCAGCACACCACCAAGTACAAGCAGATGGACCGCGGCTTCCACAGCACCGCCGTCATCGGCCGCCTGGCCTGCGCCGCCGCCTGCGCCAAGCTGATGAAGCTGGACGAAGACGAGACCATCACCGCGCTGGGCATCGCGGGTTCCATGGCCTCGGGGCTGATCCACAATTTCGGCACCATGACCAAACCGCTGCACGCCGGCCTGACCGGGCGCGACGGCGTCACTGCCGTCCAGTTGGCCCAGGCCGGGCTGACCGCCGGGGACCAAGTGGTGGAGCACCCCTTCGGCTTCGCCAACACCGTTCTGGGGCCGGGGATCTACGACCTGGACGAGATGGCCGACAACCTGGGCCAGCCCTTCCGCACCCAGGACGCACTGATCATCAAGAAGTATCCCTGCTGCGGCGGCAACCACGCCATGCTGGACAGCCTGTTCAGCTTGATGCGCGATAACGACTTTACCTTCGACGACGTTGCCAACGCCGAGGTCGACCAGTCCTACTACTCGGTGGTCATGCTCTACCAAGAGCCCGACGACGACCTCAAGGGCAAGTTCAGCGCCAAGTACAACGTCGCCGCCGCCTTGGTGGACGGCGAGGTCAAGATCGACACCTTCACCCAAGAAAAGATCGACGACCCGACCATGGGCGAAGTGATGGATAAGGTGCGGACGCGGGTGATGGCCAAGTCCGAGGAGCTGCTGACCAACTCCGAAGACGGCCTCAAGGTGAAGATCACCCTGAAGGACGGACGTGTCTTCGAGCACGCCACGCCCCGGGCGGACATCCTGGGCAGCCAGAAGAACCCGTGGGGCCTCGACAGCATCAAGGCCAAGTTCGAGGAGAACGTCGCCCTAGTCCTCAACGACGACGACATCAACCGCGCCGTACAGGCTTGGGCCGACATCCCCGAGGTCACCAACATCGCCGAGCTGGTGCGCAGCACCCTGGTGGCTACCAAGGCATAAACCCTCTCCACCTCAGCTTGTGTGAAAGGGCCGCTCCCGGAGTAGGGAGCGGCCCTTTTTTGTGCTACGTAAATTGACAATAGCGGTTATCTAAACTAGAATCGCGCATTGTTTCGAAACAGCAGTCCTATTTATTAACTGTATCGAGAATATCATTCGTTGTATCTGGCTGTGTTTTGAGAAGCAGAATTTGACCGCTTGGAGGAAATAGATATGACTGGGATCATGCGTGACAGAATCCGGTTTTTCGCTCTGTTGGTCGCGCTGGTGGCCGCAGTGTTGGTGGCACCCCTGTTGCTGGCCCAAGGCGGCAACATCCAATGCGCCGACGGGCGCCTGGTTAACTCCATAGACGAATGCCTGCTGGGGCAGGATACCGGCGGCAGCGGCGAGGCACAGGAGGACGGCGACGGGGATGCGATGGAGGACGGCGACGGGGATGGGATGGAAAACGGCGACGGGATGATGATGCAAGACGCCGACTTCTGGCCCTCCCGCTGGGGCGCTGATGACCAGGCCGGGGCATCCAACTGGATTACTCCCGCCAAGGTAATGGCAGCAGCCGACCTGATCGAGACCGGAGAAATCTACGAGTTGGGTCAGCAATACGAGCACGGTATGCCACTGTTCGGTAAGAGAACTTATTCGCTGACCATTCCCGGCGCGCCCACCGGCGGGCCCTTCCCAGGCGGCCTCATCTACCACGATGAGTTTGTCGTGGGCGAGATTGGCCAGGTCGGAACCCAGTTCGACGGCCTCGGCCACGTCGGTTACATCCACAATGGCGTGGAGCGGTTCTACAACGGGCTCACCGAGGATGAGATAAAGGGCGCCTACGGCCTGCAGAAGCTCGGCGTGGAAAATATTAAACCCATCTTCAGCCGGGGAATCCTGATCGACATCGCTGGCTACAAGGGGGAAATGCTGGACGCCGGCACGGTAGTCACCATGGAGGATGTCAACGGTGCCCTGGAGGCGCAGGGTATGTCCGAGGAGGACATCCTCGATGGCGACGTCGTGCTATTCCACTACGGATGGGGAGACCTCTGGGGTGAGGATAACGACAGGTACAACTCCGGCGCCCCGGGCATTGGCATCGAGGTCGGCAAATGGCTCTCGGGCCAGAACATTACCATGGTCGGTGCCGATACCTGGCCGGTGGAAGTTGTGCCCGGCGAGGACGCGGATAACGCCTTCCCCGTGCACAAGCACCTGCTCGCCGAGAACGGGATACTGATCCACGAGAACCTCAACCTAGGCACTCTGGCCGACGATGAGGTGTACAAGTTCGCCTACATCTTCGTTCGCGTGCCCTTCAAGGGCGGCACCGGCTCGCCGGGCAGCCCCATCGCGGTGAAGTAGCGACCCAAAGGCATCACCGCCGGTCCCATTGGGACTCAACCAAGCCGCAAAAAGGCCCCGGACGAACATCCGGGGCCTCTGCTATCGGGCGATTGAGTCCGTGCGGCCGGTTTAGTCGCCGCCGATGATGTCCATGATCCGCAACAGGATCAGGAATATGTTGAGGAAGGCCAGGTACAGGCCGACCGCACCCATGATGGCGATGGCGACCTGGTTGGCCGCCCGCTCGTCGCCCCGCGCTGCCGCCTCCATTGCCAACTCCTTGACCTGCTTGGTCTCGTAGACCTTCAGGCCCAGGAAGATCGGCAGGGCCACCAGCGTGATGATCCAAGACACCATGTTGGAGCCGATGAACCAGTTGACCACCCCGGCGATGATGACCCCGAACAACCCGATCTGCACATCGAGCCCAAGCCGGAGAGGTCGCGCTTGGTGGTGTAGCCGATGACGCTCATCACCGAGAACACGCCGGTGGTGAGCGCGAAGGCCAGAATGATGGTATCGCCGGTATAGGCCCAGAAGATGTAGGAGATCATCAGGCCGGTGATGGCGGTGAAGACCATGTAGCCGACGCCGGCCACCGCCGGAGAGACGCGAGCAGCCAGGAAGCTGAGGCCGAAGATGCAGGCCAGCCAGACGCCCAGTACCACGAAGTACCCGATCATCCCGAAGTTTTCGAGGATGCTCTCCAGGATGCCGGCCTGATGGCTTATCCAGCCCACGGCCCCGGTGGTCCACCCCCAGGGCGATCCAGCCATAGAGCCGGGTCATCGCCCCGGTGAAGATGCCGTTGGCAGCCTCCTGCGAGTAGAACCCGCCCCGCGAGCCGTCGTAGTACAGGTTTGCCATTGGCAACTCCGGTATCAGAAATTGACCAAGCCTTTCGGACCGTCGACTCAGAATGCCTGATAGCACTATTGCCACATTCTATATTACGGAAATAGCGAAAGGCCGGAAGAGCGTTTCATTTCCGGACTTACACAATTCCCAGCCGCCGCAGGTCGTCCGCGCTCCAGTGAGCCTGTTGCTCGATGATGAATTACAGCGTACCGATCGGAATCGTATCGCCGCGCCTGGTAAAGGCTACGGTAACTCTCCGTCCGTCCAAGTGCCGATATCGGCGATGGCTTCCCCGCTGACGATCGAATGTAAATCCGTCATCCGACAGTGCGCGTATCAGGCGACGGGCCGCCAAAGAGCGCAGGCGGCTAAGGTCGATTTCACTCACACGGTTACTGTGACTGGTATCCCATCTGCAGGGTCATCTGCTACTGCGGCCGGAAGAGGCGTCCCCTCCTCCTGAAACTCCTCGATTATCATTTCGAGGACTTCTTTGATGTAGTGCAGTGCCTCCTCCCGAGTGTAACCCCAGGTGGACGCACCAATAGTGGCCCAGGGGGGGTAGTAAATATGCCACCCCTCCTCATCCGGTTCCAGCACCACCTTAAAGACGTAAGTCTTCATGGTTTTGTCATCCCTGTATCTCCGTCCGTCCTACGGCTCGACGCGGATGTTGTCGCCCACCTTGATGGCGCCTCCGTTGATCACCGTACAGAGCATGCCGCGGCGGTGGTTCAGCTCGGCCTGAAGACCTTGGCGGATGGCGTCCATCTTCCCGCAGGGCTCGCACTCGCCGACGATTTCCATGGTCACCTCATCGCCGATGAAGACCACGTTGCCAGCCTCGGTCTGTGAGAGGTCGAGGCCAGTGACGGTGATGTTCTCCTTGATCCGGCCGGGCGCCAGCCCGAAGTGGTTCAGGGTCTCGTTGTCCATGATCAGCACCTGCCGCATATTGCCTTGGCGGCAACTGCGATCGCCCTCCAGTCCCATGCCGGAGATGGCGGTGGCATCCTGTACCGGGTCGGACGGCGTTTCCTTAACTCGGGCGATGTGAAGGTTGGTTATGCTTCCCTGCTGCATGGCGGCACTCCTATCGTCTCTGCCAGCCTTCTCCGGCCGGCTTGCGATTGTATTGTTTGAACCTTGGTTTGAACCTTGGTTGTTTGAGCCTTGGGCCGTATGCTAACCTGCAATGTGGCGACGCTCGACGGCGCCTCCCCTTTGTGATTGCGATTATATGGGCTGTTGCGCGGTCGCGCTACCTGGGTGGCGCGCGGCGCGGTCCGGTTCAGGTATCGGTATTCCAAAACCTTTGGAGTGATGGCAAATGGCCTACGAGTTAATCAAGACGGAAAACCGCGACGGCGTGCTGGTGTTGACCATGCACGACCCGCCCACACGCAACGCCCTGGGCCCGGAAATGTCTGCCGAGATCAGGACCGAGTTGGACCGGTTCGAGGACGACCCTGAGTGCCGGGTGCTGCTGGTCACCGGAACCGAGCCCTCCTTCTGCTCCGGCGCCAACGTGCGCAACTTCAACCGCAGCATCCAAGAGGCGGAGAGCGCCGGAGCGGAGCCGGAGCCCCTGCCCTGGGGCAAGATGGAGTCCCGTTTCGCCTACCGCGATGACAGGGTGGAATACGCAGGAGGCGCGCCCTTGGTGCCGCTGCGCATCCACAAGCTGCAGAAACCGTCCATCGCGGCAGTCAACGGCCACGCCATGGGCGTCGGCATGGGCGTGGCGCTGGCCTGCGATATCCGCGTCGCCGCCGAGGGCGCCATCTTTTCCGAGGCGTTTTCCCGCATGGGGCTGATTCCCGGCGACGGCTCCTGCTGGCAGCTTCCCCGGCTCATCGGAATGAGCAACACGCTGCTGCTCCAGTACACCGGCGACCGCATCGACGGCAACGAGGCCTACCGCTTGGGCATCGCGAGCAAGGTGCTGCCCGACGACCAGCTGATGGAGTCGGCCATGGAGCTTGCGACACGGCTGGCCAAGGGGCCGACCCAGTCCCATGCCCTCATCAAGTACCTGGTGCACCGGAGCATGGACATGGACTTCGAGGAAAGCGTGGACCTGGCCCACGTGGCCCAATCCCAGGCCCGCAAGACCGAGGACCACAAAGAAGCGGTGCAGGCCTTCCTGGAGAAGCGCCCAGCGGTATTCAAGGGACGTTAGCCGCCTTTTTCGCAAGGACTGGGCGCAGTCTCCAGGATGATTGCAAAGCCGTTGCCAATCCATTGGTGGCAAGCCTGTTGAACCACCAACGGATTCTCCCGACCCGTCCTTCGACAGGCTCAGGACCATCGGTCTGAGCGCCTGAATGACCTCGCGATAACTCTGGCAGTCCCCGGGACTCCCGTGTCTCGGGCAATTGGCGGGTCTGTATGCCGGTTCCTGAAATTAGCCTGGGGGTGGCAGGAATGAGCACGATCAAGGACCGCTCAATCGTCAGCGCCTCCAGTGACCTGCTGGCCGCCGCCGAGACCATGCTGCCGGAAATTCGCGACGCCGCCGACGAAATTGACGCGGCGCGGCGGGTGCCCGACTGGCTTGCGGACCGCTTGGCGAGCGCCGGTTTCTTCCACCTGCTCACCGGCCAGGAGCATGGCGGCTTGGGGGCCGATCCGGTCACCGCCGCCAGGGTCATCGAAACCCTGTCCACCGCCAGCCCGTCGGTGGGCTGGGTGACCATGATAATCGCCACCGCCTCCTTCTGGACGGTGCGAATGGTGCCCGACGAAGTCAGGCGCGACATCTTCGCAGAGGTGGCGCCGGGGGAAATCCAGCCGACGGTCATCGCCGGCACGTTGGTGCCCCACGGACGGGCCGTGCGGGTAGACGGCGGATGGCGGCTCAGCGGCCAGTGGCCCTTTGCCAGCGGCTGCCATCACGCGACCTGGCTGCCCAGCGCCAGCTGGCTCTACGATGAAAACGGCCCCATCATCGACGACAACGGCGTCCCCCAGTGGCGGGCCTTTCACCTCCCAGCGTCGAAGTGCGTCATCCTCGACACCTGGCACACCTCCGGCCTTCGCGGGACCGGCAGTCACGACTACACCATGAAAGACGTGTTCGTGGCCGACAGCTACGTCAAGCGCCACTCGCTGCTGGAGGAATCAGTCCTGCCCGATCCGCGTTACACTTACGCCGCATTCAACGTGCCCATGCTCTCGGCGGTGGCCTTGGGAGCGGCGAGGGGCGCCGTGGATGCGCTGGTGGAACTCTTCGGGGGCAAGGTCGACCGCAGGAACCAGCGTCCCGTGGCCGGCGCCTTCGACAAGCAGGCCGACCTGGGTATGGCCGAAGCCCTCGCGGGTTCAGCTCGCGCCTACCTCTATGATACGACAGCCCAGGCCTGGGAACTGATTTCCGCCGGGAAGGAGCTGCCCCGGGAGTTGAGGGCCGGGATGCGGCTGGCCTGCACCCACGCGGTCACGGCCTCAGTGCAGGCCGTGGACCGGGCGCACATGGCTGGCGGGGCCAGCTCCATCTACGTGTCCTCACCCCTCGACCGGTACTTCCGCGACGTGCACAGCGTTGCGGCCCACGCCTTCGTGCGCCCACCGACCATGGCCGACGGCGGTCAACTGCTCTTGGGCCAAGAGCCGGCCTTCCGGGTGTTCTAGCGGCCTTCCAGATGTTCTAGCGGTGGATTAACCCTCCCATCCGGGCATTGGTATCGGGGATTCGCGGCGGGGTGGAGCGCTCCACCCCGCACAATCAGGGGGGTGGTTCGGGGAATTGGGGCAAATTGGCCCTTGACTAGCCCGCTGGGGCTGTCTATAATCGCTGCTTGCAAGAGGTGAGGCGTCCAGATTGATGGTAACAAGCGCCTGACATAGGAAAACCCTCAAGGGATACCTGAACAGCGGTTCGGGGTAAACCCGAATCGTTTTTTCTTGCCCGCACCTTAAAAAGAGAATACGCGACCTGAAATAAATCCTGCAAACTTTGAAGTGTGCCCGCACGTTACCGTATCGTGGCGGGCGCAAAAAAACTCCGGGGTCGAGACCCCGGAAGGTTTGAAGTTCCTTGCGTGGGTCAAGTTATTAAGAGCTTACGGTGGATGCCTTGGGACCAAGGGCCGATGAAGGGCGCGGCAAGGCTGCGTTAAGCCTCGGTGAGCCGTCTAGCGGGCATAGCCGGGGATACCCGAATGGGGAAACCTTGACCGGTGTTGAGTCGGTCAATCCCGATTTTGTCGGGAAGGTAAGTGGGGGAACTGAAACATCTAAGTACCCCGAGGAAAATAAATCAACCGAGATTCCCCTAGTAGTGGCGAACGAACGGGGAACAGCCTAAACCGGTGCGACCTAACGGCATGAGGGCCTATGTCGCATCGGGGTTGTAGGGACCGCCTAGGACCGCCTCATAAGGTCCGCGGGAGTTACAAATCCTGTCTCTAGTCGAAGGAACCTGGGAAGGACCGCCATAGAGGGTGAAAGCCCCGTAGGCGAAAGAGACCGGACTCCCGGCGCGTTACCTGAGTACCACGGGGCACGGGAAACCTTGTGGGAATCCGGGGGGACCACCCTCCAAGGCTAAATACCCTTGGTCACCGATAGCGTACCAGTACCGTGAGGGAAAGGTGAAAAGAACCCCTAGCGGGGAGTGAAATAGATCTGAAACCGTAAGCTTACAGAATGTCGTAGCCTCGATTCGTCGGGGTGGCGGCGTGCCTATTGAAGAATGATCCGGGGACTTAATGTATGGAGCGAGGTTAAGGAACTGTAGTTCCGGAGCCGCAGCGAAAGCGAGTCTGAATAGGGCGATTAGTTCCATGTATTAGACCCGAAACCGGGTGAGCTACCCATGGCCAGGTTGAAGGTTCGATAAAACGGACTGGAGGACCGAACTCGTGGCTAGTACAAAAGCTTGGGATGAGCTGTGGGTAGAGGTGAAATGCCAATCGAACCCGGATATAGCTGGTTCTCCCCGAAATGCATTTAGGTGCAGCCTCGGGTTAGGTGGACGGAGGTAGGGCACTGGATGGGATAGGGGGCGTGAGCTTACCAAACCCAACCAAACCACCAATGCCGTTTATCCGATGCCCGGGAGTGAGACAGTCACAGATAAGTGCGATTGTCGAAAGGGAAACAGCCCAGACCACCGGCTAAGGCCCCCAAGTGCAGACTAAGTGGGAAAGGAAGTTGGGTTCCCCAGACAACCAGGAGGTTGGCTTAGAAGCAGCCACCCTTTAAAGAGTGCGTAATAGCTCACTGGTCGAGGGGTCCGGCGCCGAAAATGTAACGGGGCTTAAGTCTGCCGCCGAAGCCGTGGATGTTCAGGTTCAAAGACAATGGCCCAGCCGGAGCCAACCTGTTTAGGCAGGTGGGTGATGGCCGGTCCGGAATCTTTGATCATGCCTGGGCGTGGTAGGGGAGCGTTCCTCGGGCGACGAAGGTGAGTCGTGAGGCTTGCTGGAGCGCGGGGAAGTGAGAATCCCGGAATGAGTAGCGTAAATCAGGGTGAAAATCCCTGACGCCGAAAGCCCAAGGTTTCCTACGCAACGTTCATCGGCGTAGGGTTAGTCGGTCCTAAGCCGTAGGCAAGCGCCGAAGGCGATGGACAGCAGGTTAATATTCCTGCACCGCCATTTTTTCGCTTTAAAGCCAAGGAGGGATGCGGGAGGCTAGGCAGGGCATGCCCATTGGACATGGTGTGTCCTTTTCCGTAGGCGAGCCGGGGCAGGCAAATCCACTCCGGCGCTAAGCTGAGGGTTGAGGAAATCGAACCTACGGGTTACGAAATCCTGTTGAAGCCAAACCGACCAGAAAAGCTTCGTGGTTATGGAACTGTGGCGACCGTACCGCAAACCGCCACTGGTGGGCTAGGATAAAAGTCCTAAGGCGTTCGAGATAACCTCCGTTAAGGAACTAGACAAAAGAGCCCTGTAACTTTGGGAGAAAGGGCCCCCCGGGGGGTGAAGCCGCTAGCCGGTGGAGCGCTCTGGGGGCGCAGAGAAGAAGGCCGGGCGACTGTTTAACAAAAACACAGGTCTGTGCTAAGGGGAAACCCTACGTATACAGGCTGACGCCTGCCCAGTGCCGGAAGGTTAAGGGGAGCGGTGAGAGCTGCGAACTGAAGCCCCGGTGAACGGCGGCCGTAACTCTAACGGTCCTAAGGTAGCGAAGTCCCTTGTCGGGTAAGTTCCGACCCGCATGAATGGTTGAACGACTTGGCCATTGTCTCGACGGAGGGCTCGGTGAAATTACGGTGCCCGTGAAGACGCGGGCGACCTGCGGCAGGACAAAAAGACCCCGTGGAGCTTTACTGTAGCCTGGTATTGGGCTGGGAGCTGTCATGTGTAGGATAGGTGGGAGGCTGAGAAGCCCCGACGCCAGTCGGGGTGGAGCCATCGTTGAAATACCACCCTTGTCAGTTTTTGGTTCTAACCTGCATTGCGGGGACAGTGCCTGGTGGGCAGTTTAACTGGGGCGGTTGCCTCCTAAAAGGTAACGGAGGCGCCCAAAGGTCCCCTCAGGACGGATGGAAATCGTCCACAGAACGCATTGGCATAAGGGGGCTTGACTGCAAGACCTACAAGTCGAGCAGGGACGAAAGTCGGGCAAAGTGATCCTACGGCACCGTGTGGAAGGGCCGTGGCTTATCGGATAAAAGCTACCCCGGGGATAACAGGCTTATCTCGCCCAAGAGTTCACATCGACGGCGAGGTTTGGCACCTCGATGTCGGCTCGTCCCATCCTGGGGCTGAAGGCGGTCCCAAGGGTCCGGCTGTTCGCCGGTTAAAGGGGTACGTGAGTTGGGTTCAGAACGTCGTGAGACAGTTCGGTCTCTATCCGCCGCGGGCGCAGGAGGCTTGAGGGAACCTCTTCCTAGTACGAGAGGACCGGAAGGGACAGACCTATGGTGTTCCGGTTGTTCCGCCAGGAGCAGCGCCGGGTAGCCATGTCTGGTATTGATAAGCGCTGAAGGCATCTAAGCGCGAAGCTACCCCCAAGATGAGGCCTCCCTCCCCTATTGAGTTAGGGGGTAAGACTGCAGAGAGACTATCTGCTTGATAGGCCGGATGTGTAAGGTTGGTAACAACTTCAGCAAACCGGTACTAACCAGTCGAGAGGCTTGACCTACGCAAAGAGCTTCAAACCTCACTCGAAGTCATCAGGAATCAAGGCTATCTTTTCAGGTCCGTGTTCTCTGTCAGCATCGCGGGGTGGAGCAGTGGCAGCTCGTCGGGCTCATAACCCGAAGGTCGTTGGTTCGAGTCCAACCCCCGCTACCAATACGAACACAGAAGGCCCCGGCTGGATCAGCCGGGGCCTTTGTTTTGCATGGGATCAAAAGAAATTGACTTATTGGTCGATGTCGGCCTCACTCAAAAAGGGCCTCAACTGACTGGCGGCCTGCTCCAGAGTAAATCCCACGATCTCGCCCTCTCCATCAAATTCCGCCAACAGGGTATCGGCCACCCGTTGCTTTCGGGCAACAGGGCGCCCGTTCCAAAGCCGCAGAGTGTCCGAGTCCGGTAGATAGTCTATCAGCAACGGGACTTTCTCCAGATAACCCTTCTGTCCCACCTCCCGGTGGGCCCTGTTTGGGCGGCCGGATTGTTTTCCAAATAGAATCGGTGCCAAGTCCTTTACCGCGCTCTGTATGGTGAATGAAACGACGGAATCATCCGAATCGTCAAAAAAAGCGGTCAGACCGGCTGATATGTCTTCACCACCATCCGATAGCCGTCCATTCCACAAGGTTAAAAAGTCCACATCCTCAGAGTAACGGATAATCAGTTTCATCTCGCTGTCTCCTTTCTCTGAGCATTCTTCGCGATTCGCTGCGGTCAAAGTGTGCGGTTACTACGTATCCATCCGGGTTTACGATTACCTTGAGAACTTTCTGTATGTCAGGAACCACTCCCCAACACGCAGCTGACGATCCTTCCTCCCTATGCTGCAACACACTGGCATAATAGCTTTCCAGAACCCGGCCAATCCACTCTCGCGGAATATTCTGATGCCGCCCCAAAGTTATCTGGAACACTGCATGGCTGGTCAAATTCTGTCCGCGTGTAGTGCGCCACCGATCCAGAGCGCGCTCAATGTATTCTCTAGCTCTGCGATCTGATTGGAGCACCTCTTTAGCGCCTAGCGCCGCCGCCCTAGCCGCCTTCGCCGTTGCAGTTGCGAGAGCACCAGGGAGCCGACCACCAGCACGGCCGCAGCCGCAGCGATGGCGAACATCAGGTTGAAGCCACTCTCGTTCCTGGCTCGAACTTTGAATGTGTGGCTGGCCTGCCCTGCTGGGCTGTCGATGTCCAGGGTTACCGTCCAGTCACCGAGGGCGTCGAGAGTGAGGTTGCCCTCGTAGAGTTGGGGACTCTGGGGCGAGTTGGCCGCCTCCGTCTGATCGGGCGTTCCCGGTCCCGAGACTCTGACGCCCACCCTGGCATCCTCCACCGGAGACTGTTCTTCGGCGGTGAGGATCAGGATGCTGACGTGCAGCGGCCCCACTATGGGATCGGCGGGCAGGATGCCGGCACGCAGCAGGTAAGGCCCGGCCACCTCGTCGGTCACGACCAGCCGAACTGAACCGTTGGCCGATGCCGCCCCGGACATCAGGGAAACGGTCAGCGCCAGCGTGGCGACGAGGACTAGAAAAGCCAAGGATCTCCCGGAAACTGAGGAAGGCATAAGGCTCTGCTTTTGACTATACCGGCGGCAGACCGTTGTCGCGGCGAACGTCGTTGATTATGTCGCGGATTCGTGACTCCAGCGGCGGGTATTCCAGCTCGAACTCTCCCAGCAAGCGGCTGTTGTCCACCATATAGTTGCCGGAGTCCTCGCGTCCCCCGTCGGCATCGAAGGATATGTCCGCGTCGGGCAGGAAGCCGCGCACGATGTCGGCCAGGTCGCCCATGCTGATGGGGATTCCGCCGGTGTTGTAGACCGGGTGGTGGCAGGCGTCGGCCAGCGTCACCCGCACAAAGGCTTCGGCCACGTCCTCCACGTGCACCGGCAGGCGCATGAAGCCGCTCTTCGGGAAGCTGACCGGCTCGCCCGATGCGGGCAGGGTCACGCACATCACATGGTCCGTGGAGCCGCGCACCTTGTCGGGGCCGGTGACGTTGGCCGGGCGGATGCCGGTGATATTCATCCCATAGACGCTGTTGAACTGCTGGGCTTGAAATTCGTTGAACCGCTTGTGCATGGCGTACTGGCTGGTGCCATGCATCGGGTCGTCCTCATTGACCAGCCGATCGCCGAAGGCGCTCTGCTGCCCGCTGACGGCCACCGAGCTGGCGTAGACAACCCGGTCAACACCGCAGACGCGGGCAGCTTCGAAGCAGTTGTCCATGCCTAGCACATTGAGCTTCATGGTGAAGTGGGGCGTGTCGTCGCCGCTGCCCAGCAGATAGGCCAGGTTCATGATGCGGTCGGGCTTGGAGGCCAGCACCGCCTTTACCACGTCCTCAAACTCCATGATGTCGCCGCGCATCACGGTCACCAGATCGCCGAACTCTTCGAAAGATGCCGCGCTCGGGTTGATGTCCATCACCGCCACCCGCTCGCCGCGCTCGGCCAGCCGGGGCACGGCGCGCCGCCCGATAAACCCGGTGCCGCCCAAAATGAGCGTAGTCATAAGCCCTCCTGCAAGCCGTTCCAGTTTCTCAATGCGCCCTCGATAATCGAGTTTGCTTCCGCGTTTGTCAAGTTGGGGCTTTACCTCGCCGCTCCCATCTGACAGAATCCCAGCGCAGATACGCATCCCGAGGATGATGAATGGCGGAAAAAACGCTGCAGGACAAGATAGCCATTGTGACCGGGGCCAGCCGGGGCATCGGCAAGGCGATGGCCCTGGCGCTGGCGCGGGCCGGGGCCTCGGTGGTGGTCGCGGCCCGGACGTCGGAGCCGCGGGCCAACCTCCCCGGCACCATCCACGACACCGTGGCCGAGATCGAAGAGGCGGGCGGCCGGGCGCTGGCCGTGGCCTGCAATGTTCGCGAGGAAGAGAGCATCCGCGACATGGTCAACCGCACTCTGGACGAGTACGGCGCCGTGGACGTGCTGGTCAACAACGCGGGCATCGGCGGCTATGCACCCTTTCTCCAGATGACCCTGCGCGAGTGGGACCTGAACATGGCCATCAACCTGCGCGCGCCGTTCATCGCCTGCCAGGCCGCCGTCCCCGTCATGATCGAGCAGGGCGGCGGCAGCATCATCAACGTTTCGTCCCATGCCGCCACCAACATCTTTTCATCGACCTTGGGCGAGGACCACGACGCCGGCATCGCACTGGTTGGACAAGCCTACGGCACGGCCAAGGCGGGCTTGGAACGGTTCACCTGGGGCTTGGCGGCAGAGTTGGGGCCGCACAACATCGCAGTCAACGCCCTCAAGCCCCTGCGTCCAGTGGCCACCGAGGGCTTTCGCGTCCAGCGACCCGACGCCGACTTCTCCACCTGGGCCACTCCGGAGGACATGGCCAAAGCCACCGTCTACCTCGCTGCCCAGGACGCGCGAGGCCTCACCGGCGCCATAGTCACCGACGAGGAACTGGTGCGGCGGCTGGGGTTGTAGCGGGGTGCCGCGCGAGCGCGCAGGCACCAGCCGTTGGGCTTGGTTATCACGCCGGTGGAGTCCTGCAGTTTGTGAGGAAATAGGGGAAGTAGGTTTTCTGGGTTACCGTGGGGTTGACATCATGTCAACTCTGCAAAAAGGTGCAGGGCAATCGCGCCTGTGTGTCCACCGCTCTTTACAGTGGTCATTGTCCGCAATGACGCTGGCATTTTTGTGAGGACGAGAATCCAGAGGACACAATACTTGGCAAATTTACTGAAACCAGACGCTCTGGATTCCCGCCTATGAGTGAATGACCCAATCCGGACGCCCTGTCCTTTCCGAAAGCGATATTCCTGACACTTCCCCCTTGCCAAGCCCCGTGGCACTTCCCTAGCATAGTTGACGTGGCTCTGAACCCGGCCCGAAGCGGCAGACGAATGGCCGTAACCCGGCCGGTTGCCTGATATGGTAGGAAATGACGGGAAATGACAGGTAAATAGAAATTCTCCGGAAATTTAAATGGGATGGCCGCTCGCCCAAGCCTGTACTTCAGCCCTTCAAACCCGTCAGGTAACTGCCGACCGGCAACCACCCCGAACGGCAATCAATGGTAATGGAGATAAGAGAACCAACAACGAAAATTACAGGTTTTCCTTTCCTTTAAACTAAACGCGATTGCCCTGCTTTAGGAGAAACTCATGGATTTCGCCTTTACCCCCGAGCAGCAGGCCCTGAAGGACAGCACGCGGAAGCTGGCAGAAGAGCGTATCACCCCCATCGCCAAGGAGGCCGACGAGTCGTCAAGCGTTCACCGGGGGCTGATGGCCATCCTCGCCGAGTCCGACCTGCTGCGTTACACCGTGCCCGAAGAGTACGGCGGCTTCGGTCTCAGGGTCATGAACCTGTGCATCATCCGCGAGGAGCTGGCTAGGGTCTCGGCGCAGGCCGACACCAACTTCATCATGCAGGGACTGGGCAGCTTTCCCATCGCGCTGGGCGGCACCCACGAGCAGAAGGCCCGCTACCTGCCTCCCGTCGCGCGGGGCGAGTCCATCGCCGCCTTCGCCCTCACCGAACCCCACGCCGGCTCCGACGTCATCAGCATGACCACCGAGGCCGTGCCCGACGGCGATGATTGGGTGCTTAACGGTCGCAAGAAGTTCATCAGCCAGGCTGGCGATGCCTCCACCTACACCGTCTTCGCCAAGACCGATCCCGGTCAGGGCAGCCGCAGCCTGTCGGCCTTCGTAGTAGAGCGCGGCACCCCTGGGTTTGACGACTCCAAACGCCTCGACCTTATGGCAGCCCACCCCATCGGAGAGCCGGCCTTCGATGACTGCCGCATCCCCCAAGGCAACCTGATCGGCGAGCGCGGGCAGGGGTTGCGCCTCGCCCTCGGCACCCTCGACACCTTCCGCACCACCGTGGCCGCCGCAGCCATCGGCATGGGCTTGGCCGCCTACGAAGCCGCTCTGGACTATGCCCGCAACCGCAGCATGTTCGGCCAACAGCTCAGCGACTTTCAGGCTACGCAATTCAAGCTGGCTGATATGGCCGTATCGCTGGACGCCGCCCGCCTGCTGGCCCACCGGGCGGCTTGGCTGAAGGACTTTGGACAGCCGACCATCATCAAGGAGGCCTCCTTCGCCAAGCTCTTCGCCACCGAGGCCGCGTCCCGCATCGTCAACGAGGCGGTGCAGATCCATGGCGGCGCCGGGTTGGAGAAGGGCAATCGCGTCGAGCGCCTGTACCGCGAGGTCAGAGCCCTGACCATCTACGAAGGCACTTCGGAAATCCAGCGGCAGACCATCGCTCGCCAGCTGCTGCGGGAGTAAGGCTATGGGAACTGCCCCGTCAATCGCATTGGCTCTAACCACCTGATGCAACTCTACGGCGTTGGGGCGTACTGCGGTGCGCCTCTGCATACTGATTCGAGAGCGGGAACGGAACAATGAATCTTACCTACTATGGTCACTGCGCCTTCCGCTGGGAGACGCCCGGCGGCGTCACAGTGATGGCAGACCCCTATCGCAATCAGGCCGGCCGCTATTGGTTCAGCAGGCTCTTCCCGGATATCCACTGCGACCTTGGGATTATCACCCACGCCCACTTCGACCACGACGCGGCTGACCGCCTGCCGGAGCTGGCGTCGGTGATACGGATGCCGGGCGAGTTCACCGTCGGGGATCTGCAAATCCGGGGCATCGGCGATCTCCACTCCGGCGCCTCCCGGCTGAGGGATTTCCCCAACGTGATGTTCCGGCTGGAAGTTGGCGGGGTCAGATTCCTGCACATCGGCGACAACCGCGCTGACTGGCCGCCGGAGGTTGCCCGGGCCGTCGGCGATGTCGACGTACTTATGGTGACGGTGGACGACTCCATTCATCTGCTGACCTACGACGAGGTGGACGGGTTGGTGCAGCAGTTGGAACCCAGTGTGGTCATACCGATGCACTACGGCATCCCCGGCGTGACCACCGACGAATGTGAGCTGCTCCCACCGGAACGCTGGCTGGAACGCCAGAAAACGGTTCGCCGTCTTGATTCCCACCATTCCGACCTGTCCTCTGGCAGCCTGCCGTCCAGCACGGAGGTATGGCTCTTTCAGCCCGCGCCCGAATCGCTGACGGCTCCGGAAGTCAGCTCCTGAATTCCCTCTCCTGCCGGGAGCCGGACAGTTGGAGGACCTGCTCCAAATGCAAAAGTCATCCTGGAGTCAGGCAACTAGGCAAAAGGTTGTACAGGAGAACAGGCACACAGAAAGACCCATTCCGGTGGAATGGGATTGTCAACACCAACCATCAGGAGGGTTCTTTTCCCTTGTTGCGGCATGGGTGAGGCAGAAGGTCGGCTTGGGCTTGAGGGTACGCGGCAATAGTCTAAATCCGCGCCAGCAAATCCTGGTGCGATGAAATCTTGGTGCGACGACGTGTTGTCGCTACCGTTGGGCGTGAAACTAAAAGCGTGCCCAGCGATATACCCGGCGGCCAAGGTATAGAACGCGGCAGTTGCGCCTTTCGTTCCGGTCGGGCTTCAGTTGATGGCGGCGGCCGTCAACCCTTCTCCTACGGCGCTCCAGTAGGGCAGAGCAACGGCAAAAAGAACCGCCACCGCCACCAGGGTCATGATTATTCCGGTACGCAGCACCTCCGGAGCGGAAAGGTCCGCCCGCTGGTAGATGAAGACACTGCCAGCGGCGGCGGCGGGGTAATACACTACCGAATCGCCAATGACGACCACCGTTAGACCGCAGACCAGCGGGTTCAGCCCCAAGGATGCTCCGGTAGACATCGCCACCGGTATGATGAAGGCCAGATAACCGGCGATGTTGGGCATCACGAACCTGACCACCGAGGCTGCGCCCGCCATCGCCAGCATCAGCAGCCAGGGCGAGTCGGCCAAGCGTCCCACCGCCGACACCAGCGTGTTGGCGAACCATCCGGCGGCTCCGCTGTTCACCAGCGCGCTGGACAGCGACAGCGATGTGGCGATGATGAAGAAGTTGCTCCAGCCCAGATTTTGCTCGAACTGCCTCCACGAAAGCAGTCCGATCCCGGGCAGCAGCATCGCCACCAGCGCAATCAGGGCCGGCACGGCGGGCGGCAGCCCGTGGGCGAAGTCGGTGAACCAGAGCAGAGCGACCACCGCCGCGATGAGCCCCGCTCTGACTTCCGCCGGGGCCAACGCCTTGGTGAGAGGCTCCTCGCTCGTCTCGTCGCCGTTCCAAGTGAATCCGGTGAAGCCGGAGCGGTAGAGCAGGAATACCGCCAGCCCTCCCACTGCCAGGATGGCCCAGAAGGGCAGCGCCATCAGCACGAACCAGCGCGTCCAAGAAAAATCGCCAATGAGCGCCGAGGCCACCACCGGCGTGATTCCCCCGGCCAGCAGGGCGGTGGAACCCAAGCGGTTGAGGGAACCCATCGCCATCATCACCGCCTTGTTGAGCGGGTCTTCCCTCTCGATGTTCCATCGCGCCATGACCTGCTCGTAAACGTGCACCAGGATCGCGCCGCGCGTCGTGGCCGAGGGCAGAGCAAAGGTCAGGACGGCGAAGGACACCAGCATCTGAACGTAGAGCGCGCGCGGGCTGCCCTTGGCCAAGCGAACCAGATACCCGGCCATCCGCTCCGCCAAGCCGGATTGCTGCACGCCAAGCCCCAGGGTGAGCACGCCAATCAGAAAGTAAGGCACCGGCTGGGAAAAGCCATAGAGCGCGGCTTCCAGGTCCGGCGTGGCCCGCAGCAGCGTCAACAGAATGACGCCCCCGATGCCGGTGACCGCCAGGGGGAGAGCCCCGGTGGCCCACAGACCCACGGACAGGGCCATGACTGCCAGAGCGCGCTGCCCTTCGGTGGCCAGTCCCTCTGGCGCCGGAACGGCCAGCACTGCGGCGAAGGCCAGCAGCGGCAGGCCAAAGTTAACCGCCAGAACGCCAGGCCGGTTGCCAAGGATTCTCATTGTGTGCGAGAGTTCATTTCCAGTCATATCCGCATCTCGGTGACGGTGCAGGGCCTGCGCCTATCTGTCATGGGCGCGGATCAGATTACCAGATGCCGGGTCGGGCCAAAAGCAAGACCCCCGAGTGCAGCCCCGGGGGTCCTGGCTGAGTCTGCGTGTGTCGCCGGAGGTCAGGAAATCGCGGGCTTGCGCCCCTTGCGGTCGAGGAAGTCGCGGAATCCCTCCTCAACGGTCAGGCCCCGGAATCGATCTTGACGCCCCTCGATTTCGGTCCAGAACTGCTGTTCCAGCGAGTTTCCGGTATGCTCGATGAGCAGTTGCTTGATGTTGTTGACGCCTTCGGGCCGGTTTTTGGCGATGCCAGCGGCGACCTCGATGGTCTTGTCCATCAACTGTTCCGACGGCACAAGGTGATTGATCAGGCCGATGTGATAGGCCTCTTCCGCGAACACTTCGCGCCCACTGTAGAGCAGTTCCTTGGCCTTGCCCCAACCCACCAGAGTGGGCAGGCTCCAAGTGGCGTTCAGCTGTCCGTAGTTGACGGCGAGGAACCGGAAGCTGCTCTTCTCGCAGCCGATGAGGAAGTCGAGGCTGGTGGCCATGACGGTGCCGCCGCCGTAGCACAGGCCGTTGATGGCGCCGATGACCGGCTTGGTGCAGGTGGCCATGTGCCAAGTGTAATTGGAGCGTTCGGCGGCCCCTTCGTCGCGCTGCTCCTGGGTCAGCTCACGATTCTCGTGGATGTCGGCCCCGGCAGAGAAGGCCCGCTCGCCGGACCCGGTGATGATCACCGCGCCGATGCCGTCGTCGGCCTCTGCCTCGGTGAGATACTCGTCAAGCTCGCGCACCAACTTCAGGCTGAGGGCGTTCAGCACCTCCGGCCGGTTCAGGGTAACGATGGCGACCCGGTCCACCTGGTCGGTGGAAATAACCTCAAAAGCCATGTCAGCGAAGACTCCTTTGCCGCCCGCCCGCGGGGAGGCGCGGTGTGTGTTTTATGTCAGTACCTTACGGCCGCTACATACCTTCGCGGCAGGATTAACTTAATCACAACGGCCAGCGCAATGCAAACGCCGCGCCAGGCTCAGGATGACGAATGCAAAGTCGTTGCGAATCCGTTGGTGATGATCCTGTCAAACCACGAACGGATTCTCTCGGCCTGTCATCCAAAAGGCTCAGGGCTTACGGAATGGGTGCCTGGATGGCTTTGCATTCGTCCAGCAGGACGCTCGTATATTTCTGGCAACTGGTCAAGGCCGTGCTGGACTGGGCTGCTGCGCTCCGAAAAGTCAGGCCACCACCACCCCAGATGCTTGCGCGGCTGACAATGCCGGTAAACTTCCCACCGTTCACTTCAGAATAGAGAACCCCGCGTGTTGCGCCCAAGAGAAACCATAAGACCACATGGCCGGGCAATGGCGACTTCAGGCCTGCCGAATAGCCCGAAATCTTTCAAATGATGGGTTGCCGGGATTGCCCTGATTCCCCAATGATGCTGGTCCCACGCAGGGTGTGAGGATGTTGTGCCATCATTTCAAAGCTGTTGGTCTGCTAGCCTCGGCCGATGTACGGCATCTTGGTGGCCATGATGGTCATGAACTGTATGTTGGTGTCCAAGGGCAGGTTGGCGATGTAGACCACCTGCTCGGCGACGTGGTTTACGTCGAAACGGGGTTCGGGGATAACGTTGCCGTTGGGTTGAATGATTCCCCGCTCCATGGGCGCAGTCATATCCGTGGCGGCGTTGCCGATGTCGATCTGGCTGCAGGCGATGTTGTACTTGCGCCCGTCCAGCGAGGTCGCCTTGGTCAGCCCCATAACGCCGTGCTTGGTTGCGGTGTAGGGCGCGCTGTTGGGGCGCGGCACGTAGGCCGAGATAGAGCCGTTGTTGATGATGCGTCCCCCCATGGGGTCCTGGTCTTTCATGATCCTGATGGCTTCCTGGGTGCACAGGAATGTTCCCGTCAGGTTGGCGTTGACCACTGATTGCCATTGCTCGAAGGTCAGGTCCTCCATGTTGACCGGGGGCGATGAACTGCCCGCGTTGTTGAACAGCACGTCGAGCCGCCCGCCAAAGGCCTCCCGTGTGCGGGCGAACAACTCGCTCACCGATTCGGGACTGCCCACGTCTGTTGTGACTGCGATGGCCCGCTCCCTCACTTCCTCCGCTTCGGCCAGCGAGGCCTCCAGCGTTTCGAGCCTGCGTCCTGCCAGCGCGACCGAATAGCCGTCGCGCAGGAGGGCCAGTGCGGACGCCCGCCCCACACCGGAACCCGCTCCGGTAACGATGGCAACCCGTCCCGAAGAATTCATCATTTCTCCTCCTTGATGGAATCCGATGGCTTTGGGTGCCAGTTTAACCCCATGGCCGCTGAATGTGGAATTCGGGAAAACTGTTGGCAGAGTCCGGCTGGCTTCGAGATGGGCAATCGGCGTCAATTAGCGTCGCCCAGATGAACGGCTATACTTTAAGGAAACAAACCCAGAGAGGTGACTTATGCGAGCGGCCATATACAAGGGCGAACAGGTCCTGCAGGTGGAAGAAATTCCCGACCCGGTTCCGGGGCCAGGTCAGGCGGTGATGAAGGTCAAGTACGCTGCCATCTGCGGCACCGATGTTCACGCCTTCATGTATGACTTAGCCCAGCCCGGAACGGTGATGGGGCACGAGTTCGCCGGGAGCATCGCCGATGTTGGTGAAGGCGTCACGCGCTGGAAGAGCGGCGACCGGGTGATCGGTGGAGGTGGGCACCCTCCGTCGGGTGTGGTGTCAGGGCCGCGGTCCAGTCCCAGGTTCAATTACCGGACAATGGGGTTCCAGCACAATGCCCGCCAGCTTGGTTACGCTGAATATGTCATGATGGATGAGTGGGAATTCACCCCGGTGCCCGAGGGGGTCACCGACGAGCAGGCGGCTCTTTGCGAGCCGTGCGCCGTAACCGTCCACGCGGTAAGGTTATCGGACATCAAGCTGGGTGACACCGCAGTGGTGCTGGGAGCCGGACCCATCGGGCTGCTGTGCATGCAGACGGCGCGGGCCGCTGGTGCAACCAAAGTTATCGTGTCGGAGCCGGCACCGGGCCGGACCGAGGCTGCCCGAAAGCTGGGCGCGGACGCGGTGCTCAACCCCTTCGACGGAGACCTCGACGCCAGGGTCATGGAGCTCACTGGCGGAGTTGGCCCTCAGGTGGTGTTCGAGTGCGCCGCCGCGCCCTCCACAATGGAGCAAGCCCTGGACCTCTCGGCCAAGGGCGGGCAGGTGGTGATGCTGGCCATCGCTTGGGAGCCGACTGCGGTATTGCCGCCCAACTGGATGGCGCGGGAGGTGCGAATGCAGTCGTCCTTCGGAACGCTGCCCCAAGACTGGCGCATCGCGCTGGAGTTGATGCGTACCGGCCGGGTCTCCGTCGACCACATGCTGAACGCCACCAACTTCGTGCCGCTGGAGGGCATCCAAAGCGCCTTCGAGTCCCTCTGTCGCCCCTCCAGCGAACTCCAGATGGTGGTCGAGTTGTAGGGCTTCCCAAGGCAACGGACTGGCGGAAAGCGTGAACGCGCCCCGGTTGGCCGCCACCGCGCCATGAATCGACATCTTATGAGCAACTGCCCAAATTGTAGAGCCCTCGTCGAGGGAGCGGCGAACTATTGCGTGAACTGCGGCAGTCGGCTGCCGGCTGTCTGTTCCAACTGCGGCGCAGCCAACCAGCCAGACAGCAGGTTTTGCCATGCCTGCGGTTCCGGCTTGGGAGCAATAGCACCATCGCCCCGTCCATACGTTTCTCTCGCTTGCCCCCGCTGCCATTCCACGAATGAGCCGGACGCAATCTTCTGCTACTCGTGCGGCCTCCCGCTGGAGGAATTCAGCGGGAGGCCAGAGGGAGGAACCCTCGAGTCAGCAGCACCGGCAGGTTTCTGGATCCGGCTGCTGGGGTGGCTCCTCGACTCGATACTGCTCGCTGCTGTTCAGCTTGCATTGCTGGCGTTGCTGCCTGGAGTGTCGATAGAGGCCTATTTTGCCGAGGAGTCACTGTGGACCAGATATGACACCATTTTGATCCTGGTGACCGCTGCATACCACACTGCGGGTGTTTCCGTATTCTCGACGACGGTCGGCAAGCGGGCGCTGGGGCTGTACGTGCTGCGGCAGGACGGCTCAAGAGTTGGTCCGCTGCGCGCTTTCGTGCGATATGCGGCCTACATCCCCTCAAGCCTGTTTCTGGGTGCCGGGTTCCTGATGATCGGGTTCAGCAGTGATAAGAGAGGGCTGCACGACCGCATCTGCGGTACAGTAGTCGTCAGGAAATAGCTGTCGCGGGCGGTCGAATGGAACTGCTGGGCTACACCGTTCTCGCCTTCGCTCCGGGGCTGTTCTGGCTCTGGTTCTTCATACGCGGACGCGCCTACCGCCCCAAGCCGCGGCGGCTGCTGGCCTCTGCGTTCCTCCTGGGGATGTTGTTCACAATGCCGGCTGCCGCCTTGGAGTTCGCCCTCCTGAATGGCGCGGGCATCGAGGTCGGGAGGGGCTTGGCAACAGCCGCTGCGTCTATGCTCTTCGTAGTTGGACCTGTGGAAGAGATGAGCAAGTTCCTTGCGGTGAGACTGGGGCCCTATCGTTCGCTCTACTTTGACGAACCTCGCGACGGATTGGTCTATGCGGTGGCGGCCAGCCTGGGGTTTGCCTCGCTGGAGAACTTGGTCTACATCCTGTCCTTTGGCCCCAGCGTGATGATTGGACGCGCCCTGTTCAGCACGGTCGCCCATGTGATCTTCGGCAGCTTCTGGGGCATTGGCTTGGGGATCCAGGCCCAGGAGGGTCGTCGTGGGCGCGGCCTGTGGTTGGCTGCCAGCCTGGCAGTCGCCGCGTTGGTCCACGGGGTTTTCAACATACTGGTATTCAGTTTGTCGCCCATCGGGCTGCTGCTGGTGCTGGTGCTGATTGGGTTGGGATTATGGTGGACGCTCAGCCGGTTCCGCTGGTCACAGCGAATTTCCCCCTTTCGAATGCGACGCAATTACCCGAAGGCCGCCTGCGCCGTATGCGGGCACCTCAACAGCATAACCAGCCGATACTGCCAGTATTGCGGACAGGCGCAAACATCATCCGACCCGACGAGGTTGATTTGCAGCCACTGCATCAGTCCGGTTCGGCCAGATGCCGGATTCTGCACGCGATGCGGGGACCTGTTGCTACGCCGCTAGCGGTTGCCCTTGGACATCTCGCGGAGAGGCATCGAGCAACAGGCACAAATATGCCATTTCGGATAGCAATGACGGAAAGGAAGGGGGAGAAAGCCAGACACAAAAATGGAGCGGAAGACGAGATTTGAACTCGCGACCCCCTCCTTGGCAAGGAGGTGCTCTACCACTGAGCCACTTCCGCTCACGCCGCCGCCCGACAGGCTGAACCGTCCCAGCAACGTACTTACATTATAGCAAATATTCCCATCCGTTTGCATAGTCCCCATCGAGCCAAATTTGTGGGTAACTGTTTCTGTCAGTGGGTAGCAGGGTCACGTTGTCACCATATCACTTGGAAATGTGCCTCCGTGGGCACGCAGTCAACTCCATTGATGGGGACCATGTCCTGCGGGCACGCGGAGAATACGACTACGCAATCCATTTCGGCGCGCAGTGCCAGGTGGCCGCTTGGCTTGGACACGGGCGGCTCGAAACTCACCGAGCCGTCCGGCCCCACCGGGATGTTCATGAACAGGTTCCACGGGCTGGGCGTTTCCGGCGGCGTCAGCCCCAACTCCGCCAGCGCCGCCGCCAGGTTGTCGGTGCAGTTGTCGTGGTATGCCTCGCAGCCCAGCAGCTCGTAGCGATACCGGTCGCACGCCGCCAGCAGCGTATCGTGTATGCCGCCCGAGGTATCGTCCACCAGGGTCAGGATTGGCCGCCTCCGATTGGTGACCATGGACTGCCCAACGGTGGGAATGATGCGTTCCAGGGCCGTCCGTGAGTGCTCCATGGACATGAACTCGGTCAGGTCGTCGCGCCGGAAGGCCCAGGTGTCAACGACCTGTTGCCCATGGGTGTTGATTATTCTGACGCTTTGACCTCTCGCCAGCAAAGCCGCCTTGCCCCGCCGGGCGGGGATGGCAATCAGTGATGCTTCCGTCATATTGAACCCCTCGTATCGTATTGAGTCTGAAATCAAGCGGCGGGCGACACATAGGATACTGGACGGTCTTGAGTTTCTGATAGCTCCTTGCATTGATGGATAAGGAGACAGTATGGCCAGACATCAACGCAGTCCACCATCATGGCGGCGGGCGGCGGAATGCTTGTAGAATACTCAAAACAATCGAGGCGCTGAAGCGTGGTGCAGGTCTAGGCACGCCACGTTGCCGACCATCAACCACAAGGGCTATGCGATCTTTCCCAACCTCCCACGACAAGGAGAACCCAGATCATGACCAACCAATATGCCGGAGCAAAAGACGAGTTGGCCGCCCGCTCTAACTCGGCCATCGAAACCTCGAGGCAGGCATTGTTCGACCTCTCGAAAGATGTCCATGCCCATCCGGAGTTGAACTACCAAGAGCATTACTCCTCCAGCGCCCTCGCGGGGTTCCTCGAAAAACATGACCTGAAGGTGGAACGGGGCATCGGCGGTGTGGAAACGGCCTTTCGGTCCACCATCCTTGGTGGAAGCGGCGAAGGCCCGACCATCGCCGTCCTGGCGGAATACGATGCGTTACCCGAGATTGGCCATGGTTGCGGGCACAATCTCATCGCGATGACCGCCATGGGCGCTGCCCTTGGTCTGCAGGCGAACGCTGAGAATTTACCCGGTCGCGTTGTGGTCATCGGAACGCCGGCGGAAGAGGGAGGCGGCGGGAAGATACGACTGCTGGAGGCGGGCGTATTTGACGGCGTCGACGCCACCCTTTCGTCCCACCCATTTTCCAACCGCACCATAATTCCGGCGGCGGCGCCGAAGGGAGAGAGCTGGAGCCTGGCCATGGTCGGCTACCGGTATATATACCACGGCAAGGCCGCTCACGCCGCTGCAGCGCCCGAGGCCGGCATAAACGCGCTGAACGCCGTCATCCACCTGTTCACCGGCATTGATGCCCTGCGCCAGCACCTGCGGGACGATGTTCGCATCCACGGGGTTATCACCGACGGTGGCACGGCGCCCAACGTGGTGCCGCAGTTCGCCGCCGCCAACTTCATGCTGCGTTCCAGGGACGGAAAATACCTGAGCGACGAGGTGGTGGGCAAGGTGAGATCGGTGGCGGAAGGGGCGGCCTCCATGACCGGCGCACGCCTGGAGGTGGAGGAGTTCTATCCATTCTACGAGAACGTTCAGCCCAATGTGACCCTGGCCCAAGCGGTGTCAGCCAACGCCAAGGCATTGGGAATAAAGTTGGACGAGCCGATACCGGGCCGACCGGGAAGCGGGGCCTCAACCGATTTCGGCAACGTCAGCCAGGCCATGCCGGGCTTCGAGCTGCGATACGCCGTCAGCGAGACGCCAGTGCCTTCCCATACCACTCAGATGCAGGAGACGGCGGTTACCGACCTGGCCCTTTCCAACGCCCTGATGGTGGCCAAGGCCCTGAGCCTGACGGCCAGCGACCTGCTGCGCGACGCCACGCTGGTGGAGGCCGCCAAGGCCGAGTACGCCGACCGCAGCGGCTGACGACCTCGCCGCGTCCGCAGTCTACCGCGCGTCAGGCAACGAAGGGGAGAACCTCCTCGGTGAACCGCGCCATCTGACGCATCTCGTCCGGGGAGGCGAACCTGACGATGAAGTAATCGGCCCCGTGTTCTTTGTATGCCTCTATCGCTTCGATGCACTTCTGGGGAGGGCCGAACACGCACAGCAACTGCTTGCTGATGATGTCGTAGGGAACGCTGTAATACGCCTGCATGAATTGGTCGCCCTCGGCCAGGGCGGCGTTGGTATCGTCGTTCAGGTTCACGGAGATGTACAGGCAGCGGCCTATGCCCGCCGGGTCGCGGCCCGTCTCCCCAGCGCATTGCTCGATCCTTTCCCAGCATTGGGTGAACAGGTCCGTGGAGGGAACGTTGGTTATCCAAGCATCCCCGAGTTCGGCAACCCTGGCCAGGCCGCGCCGCACCCAGTTGCTGGAAATCCAGAGGGGGATGGACGGCTGGACGGGCCGGGGTTCCAGTTCGACGTCTTCGAGGGGATAGAACTCGCCAGAGCTGGTGACCGCTTCTCCCGTCCAGAGAGCGCGCATGACTCGGATGCTCTCCTCCATTCGGGCGGCCCGTTCCGCTATTGGAACGCCGACGGCGGCGTGTTCGTTGACGAACATCTGGTTGTTGCTGCGACCCGCGCCGAGGCCCAGGAGGGTGCGCCCGCCAGAGATGTTGTCGATGGTGGCCGCGGCGTGGGCCAAGTGGACGGGATGGCGAAGGGCGTTTAGCAGGACGGCAGTGCCGATCTTGACCCGGTTGGTGCGGGCGGCGATGGCAGCCATGGCCGTCAGGGGCTCCATGCGGGGCTTGGAGGTGATACTGTCGCCGACCCAGACGGAGTCATAGCCGGCCCGCTCGGCGGTCTCGGCCATCTGCCAGGTCTGCTCCACCCTTGGGCCGCCGCTCCCGGCGTATACCAGCACCCCCCTCGTGGGTAGCAGGACTCCAAAGTTGTTCACAAGTGCCATTCCGTCCACCTCTACTGGGCTTATACCGGGCTTACGTTTTGCCCTGCCTTGGGTGTTGTTGGGCCATTGCACACACCCGCCTACGCTCAGGCGACTCGATGGTGCGCCGGGCCCTGGTTGCGGCATTGGCCCGGCGCGGTGCGAGTGCGCCGGGTCGCTAGTCCTCGACCTCGACGATCATTTCGATCTCTATCGGCATACCGCCGGGCAGGGTGGCCATGCCAACGGCGGACCTAGCGTGGCGCCCCCGGTCGCCGTAGAGATTGATCAGCAGGTCCGATGCGCCGTTGGCGACCCTCGGAGTGTCGCCGAAGTTCGGTTCGGAGTTGACCATGGCCAGCAGCTTGACGATCCTTTTCACCTTGTCGAGGTCGCCAATCTCACCCTTCAGGTTGGTGAGCAGATTCAGCATGGTCTGGCGGGCGCAGTCGTAGCCCTGCTCCACGGTCACTTCGGAGCCCAGCTTGCCCACGTGCAGCAAGCCACCACCGGGCAGGCCCGGGCCGGTGCCCGAAAGGTAGACCAAGTTCCCGGTACGCACGGCGGGGATGATGTTGCCGGCACCGGGCGGTCGGGGTGCTGGCAACTCGTAACCCAGTTCCTTCAGCTTGCTCTCTATCTCCGGCATGAAATCTCTCCTTCAAAACCCGATGTGAAATTGGAAACAAAAGCCGTTCCGTATCGCCGCCAATTGTAATCGGCCCGTAGAATATGGCAACCCGGCAGTTATTGACGTCAGGGAGCGTACTCCAAGCCTGACCCAGGCCCGGTGGGACAGCCGGTTATCGTCGCCTGTCCTGCCGATACCCAGTGATTTCGGAACGACCTGCGCCATAGCTTCAACGGAGTTTGACTGGCGCAATAAAATACGCTTATAGGATTCGCAAGCAGGGAGGAAAGAATGGCCAGAACACCCGCAGTCACCAGGGAATCCGTGCCAGAACAAGAACGTGGAGCCTTTGATGCCTTCGTGTCGGCCCGGGGAGAGGTGCCGGCTACCGGGCCCGGGTCCGTCATGCTCAACGCCCCCGAGGTCGCTCAACGCGCCCTTGGCCTAGCCGCCTATCTCCGTACTGATACGTCGCTTTCGCCCCGCATCCGGGAACTGGCAATGCTGCTGGCGGCCCGGGAGAACGACTGCCAGTTCATCTGGAACGCCCACGCTCCTCCGGCTCGGCGCGAGGGCCTGCGCGACGATATCGTCGATGCCCTGCGAGACAGGAAGGAACTGCCCGGCCCGGCAGAGGACGAACTGGCAGTAGTCAATTACGGACGCGAATTCTTCCGGACCCGTCGCGTCAGCAAGGAATCATTCGACGCGGTCGTGGCGCATTTCGGGGTCAACGGCGCTACCGAGCTGACAACCCTGATGGGCTGCTACGCCATGTTGGCCTTCAACGTCAACGCCTTTGGCGTCGAGCTGCCGGAGGACCGCACCGAAGAGGCGCTGCCCATCTAGCGACAGCAACATAGAGAACTCAACAGGGAAGTGGGTGCTGGGACTCGGAAATTATGGGCCAGAATGTTTTCCGACCATCCCGGAGGCTACAAGTACATGCGGCGGGGGACTCAGGCCATCGACGGCCCTCCGCCCTTTGAAGTACCCGCCGGCTCCCAGGACCGTCGCAGCCGTATTCCAGCCACTGGGTCTGGAGCCCGCAGCCAGAGCGGGCATAAAAACACACCGAACCGACGACCGAGTCGACAGGAGGTAAGTGATGTCCAGGGTTACGATGATCCAACACATCAATGTCCAGATCAGCGATAAGGAGCAGACCCGCGAGTGGTATGAGAAAGTCCTGGGCGCGGAGTTTCTCGACCGTGGTCCGGAATTGAACCAAGGACAGCTACAGTTGCGAATCGGCAGCGGAGAAATTCACAGTACCCATACGCCAAACCCGAACCCATCGGGTCATTTTGCGCTGGAGATCCACGACTGGGAAGAGATGATAGCCAACTTGGACGCACTCGAAGTCACATATTCTCCGCCCTCGATCCGTGGGTACAGCGGCGGTCACTCCACCTACATACATGACCCTGATGGGAACATGATCGAGTTGGTGCAGCACCCGCTGGGATTGAGAGACTCAAAGGGCGAAGCTGTCGAGGTAGTGCATGACTCCAAGGGCCTGAAGTGGGCCCAACTCCCCGGCTATGGCCCCTCCACCTGACGTACCTATCCCGGTTGCGGTGGCGCCGGAAGGATTCAACCTATTGTCGCCTTAGACTGTACGCTAAGGCTTCGGAGGCGCAGCCATGGCTTTTCTGGGCGTAGGCCCCGGAGTGGAACTGCACTATTACGACGACGATTTCACCGACCCTTGGCGGTCCGCGCCCACAATGCTGTTGCAGCACGGGTTCTCCCGGAGCGGCAAGTTCTGGTACAACTGGGTCCCTTTGCTGTCCCGTGAATTCCGTATCCTGCGTCCCGACATGAGGGGAATGGGCGAATCCATCATCGACGAGACCGACTACAAACCTTCCGTGGACATCTTGGTTGATGACCTGAGAGGCATCCTGGACCATCTGGGGATAGAGGAAGTGGTGTATGTGGGAGAATCTTTCGGAGGCATACTCGGGATGAATTTCGCCCACAGGTATCCCCAGCGTACCCGTGCGCTGGTGCTGTGCAACACCCCCTGCCGCTTGCCTCGCAGGGAGCATTTGGGCAGGGGAGGGGACTCGGACGCCGCCTTGAACCGGAGTGTAGGAGCTTGGTCCACTGCCACCATCAACAACCGGCTGGACACCCGGGTGGCGCCGCAGGGACTCATAGACTGGTACATTTCCGAAATGGACCGGACTCCCTCCTCCATCGGACGGAGCCTCCAGGGTTACCTTGATACGCTGGACTTCAGCCCATATTTGAAGGAGGTAGAAACTCCCACGCTCCTTCTGGTGGGAGAGGAATCGCCCACCTCAACCCTGGAACAACAGCGGTTTATGGCCGAACAATTGCCGGACTCCAAGTTGGTGGTCTATCCCGGGTTGGGCCACGGCATCAACGCCATCCACCCGGAGTGGTGCGCCCAACAGGTACGGCAGTTTGTCGCTTCGCTGACAAAATAAGGAGGGAATAATGGCTTGGTACATGTACGTTGCCGTGCAAGAGGACAACAAAATATCGGTCTTTACCGTGGACCCCGATACCGGAGGAATCGCCCATCAGAACGATGTGCCCGTGCCCGGCGGGCCGTTCACCCTGGCAATCAGCCCTGACCGCAATCACCTGTATGCCGGTACCCGGGACACTCCTCAGTTGAACAGCTTCAGGATCGATCAGTCCAGCGGAGGCCTCACACAGACGGGGACGGTGCCGCTGGATGGATGGCCGGTCTACGTGTCCACGGACCGCAGGGGCAGGTTCGTGCTGTCGTCCTATTACCAAGGCGCCCGCGTGGGGGTGCACCCCATAGGGGATGACGGTTCGGTGGGAGGGGCCCCCGTCGAATGGCTGGAAACGGCGACCGGGGCCCACGCAATGCAGACCGACCCGACCAACACCTACGCATTCGTTCCCCACATCGCTGGAAATGGCCCCAACGAGATTTGGCAGTTCAAATTCGACGAGAATACGGGCCATATCAGTCCCAACTCACCGGCCAAGGTGGAGCTGGAAGAGTTTCTGGGACCCCGCCACTTCTGCTTCCATCCGTCCTTGAACGTCCTCTATTTCTCCAACGAGCAGGGGTGCAGCGTGAGCGGCTACCGTCTGGACACCGCGGCGGGAACGCTGTCGCTCTTTCAGACGGTCACCACCCTTCCCCCCGAAGGGTTTGCCGAGAGGAACACCTGCTCCCAGATTCAGGTCACCGGGTCAGGAAGGTTCTTGTATGCTCCAAACAGGGGCCATGACAGCATCGCCTGTTATACGGTGGACACCGCCACCGGGGAGTTGGCTTCCAACGGCATCGTTGCCTCCGAACCCAGACCCAACGCGCTATGCCTGGGTCCTCACGACCGGCATATCTATTCCGCTGGCCAGGACTCGGGCCAAATGGCCATCTTCCGGATAGCGCAAGACTCAGGGGCTTTGACCCTGTTGGAGACCGTCCCATTGGGTAGCGGGCCCTGCTGGATATCGATCGCGGAGTTCCCGGGATAAAAAGGGTCCCCAGCAAGTCAACAGAGGCGCGGAGCACGCAGCCATATCCGCAACTGGTATTACAACGACAGAATATAAAAACAGGCGGATTGTGCCCTTGGGAAGGGGCGTTTTTCGCCTCAAGTCGCCCTTGCCGCCGCTGGTTTCCTCATACAGAACCAGTCCCCGGATGCCCCTTTCCGAACACTGGTCGTTGTAATACTAAGGACACTCTGAAAAAGAGCGGCGAGAGTTTTTCTGATGGTTGCCGGGAGTTTCATCGAAATACCCCGGCAACCGGCGTCGCCCGGGCCTCATCGTCGCCTGCCATTCCACCTCACACCCCAGGTTCTCCTCCCGCTTGTGGACTCCCTAATACTCGGCGTCGCAATATACCTGTGTCTCACCGCCGTGCAGCAGACGGTGCGCTGTCGGTCGCCGTTTGCGATATTGGCCGGTGTATTTTCTGTGATGATACAATCTCACCAGCACTACATGGACCCATAAGTTACTGTAGGAGAGCAAATCCCCGATGCCTTTCGACCTCTCAATGTCCGAAATGAAGCCTTCGGAGATCCAAAGTAAGTTCGATGGTCTGCTGGAGCTAATGCGTGAGGCGGCTGTGGGGCAAGTCGGATATCCTGGCAACCAAAAATTCGACTTCTCCCCTCTCGTGCCGTTCCTGGAGTACTCGATCAATAACGTCGGAGACCCCTTTCACGTCAGCAGCTACCGGGCCAACACCCACGAAATCGAGCGGGAGGTAATTACCCACTTCGCCCGCCTGACGCATATCGATCCGGAACAGGCCTGGGGATATGTGACATCCGGCGGTACTGAGGGCAATATGTACGGCCTCTACCTGGCCAGGGAACTGTTCCCCAATGCGATGTTCTATTTTTCTGAGGACACCCACTACAGCGTTCTGAAAAATGTGCGGGTGCTTAACGCCCGATACATCATGATCAAGCGGCAGGACAACGGCGAGATAGACTACCAGGACCTCCACGACATGATACGCGTTCACCGCGACCTGCCTGCGGTGATCATGGCCAACATCGGAACCACGGTGAGAGGAGCGGTCGACGACATTGAACGCCTGAAGGAGATCCTGCAGGACCTGGCGGTCAGCAATTCGTATATCCACGCCGACGCCGCCCTCAGTGGCCTGATACTGCCCTTTACCGAAGAACCGCAACCTTACGGGTTTGACGCCGGCATAGACAGTATCTCCATCAGTGGCCACAAACTTATTGGTGCGCCGCTCCCCTGTGGAGTGGTCATCACCAAGAAGGCCTACGTGGAAAGGGTGGGGCGGGCTGTCGAATACGTGGGAGTTCACGACACAACTCTTTCAGGTTCTCGCAATGGCTTTGCGCCCCTGATGTTATGGTACGCGCTGGCGAGGCTAGGAGAGGACGGCCTGCGTGAGCTGGTGGGCGGAATGCTCGACACGGCGGAATATGCGGTGGATCAGTTCAACAAACATGGTATTCCCGCCTGGAGGCACAGAAACTCGGTAACTGTGGTCTTTCCCAAGCCGACACCGGAAGTATTCAAGAAGTGGCAGATTGCGCCTGAGGGTGAAGAGACCCGCATCGTCACCATGCCCCACGTCACCCGTCAAATGGTCGACGAATTGGTTGAAGACTGCGCCGGATAATCCGCCCCGGCTCTTCTGCGCTGGAGTATCGTCTTATGGGCACGACAGAACGCATCATCATCATGGTGAACAACGAGGTGGGAGTCCTTGCCGGCATTACAAGAGTTCTGGCAAACGCCCGGATCAATGTGGAGTCGATCAATACCCAGTCCGCCGGGGATCGGGGAGCCGTGATATTGACTGCCGATGACACCGACCGGGCCCTTTCTGCCCTGAATCAGGCGGGTTACAAGGCGGTGAGCGACGAAGCCGTGGTAGTCCGACTGCGGGACGAGCCCGGGTCTCTGTCAAGAGTGGCGGATCGCCTGAAACAGGCGGGAGTCAACATTCAGAACTTACACATTCTGGCCCGTCAGAATGGACATGCGCTGATTGCGTTGACCACCAACAATCGAGCTGCCACGGAAGCCGCAATCAGCGACGAGGAAATCCTTTAACGTAGTCCTCCCCATCCCCTCTTTGTTCGTATCAACGCCTCCGCCGCAGACATTACAGCGACTGATTCAGGGTAGGGCGCCTGACGTGTTACGATGGAGTTTGTAGCGGCGCCTTTGGTGGGAAAGTCTCGCCGTATCGTTGCGTAGCTGTGTCCAGTCCAGCCACCGCAGCAACTCATACGGACCGAGGCTCTCCCGGGGCAGCATCTCACGCACCAGCCGGTACACTTGGGGTCGGGTGAGCAGGGGCGTCTTTTCCCCAGTCATGTTGCCTCAACAGGAACGCCCGTCCAGCAGGCACATGGCCATGTGGCTATGCCACCCCGGCCTGGTGCGGGCCTGCAGGTACACACTGCCGCCATTGACACGTCAACGTCCTGCCTTCGGACTGCCGGGCGCAGGCAAGACTCAGGCACTGTGCGCCATGGGCCACCGGCTGGCGGAGCCGGGGCGCTCCGTGCTCTTCTCCCCGGCCTGCGGCTGGTGCAGAACTTCCTGGCCGCCAAGTGGGACCTGGCCCCGCCGCGTCAATTACGCAAGCTGGACAAACTCGACTTGCTGCTCCTTGGCTGACCACTAGTATTACAACGTCGGTTGGTATCGAAAGGCTGCTGATGTGCGGATTTTGAGGCTGGCAATATGCGGGCACGAGCCTCTGACAACAAAGGCTCCGTAGCTGGAGAGGTAAACCCCCGGCCCGGTTTCGCTCGATACGTCGTTGTAATACTAGAAATGCGGATGAAAAGCCTTGGTTGAGAAGAGGGCTTTAGGCAGAAAGGCCGGCGTCAGCAACGCCAGGAGCCAAATCTGACCGAGCCGGATTGCGCCAAATATGGCTGCTGCACTGCCGGTGTCGGCGCAGGCGGCACGGTCGCCGGTGGCAGCGCTACCATATCGCCCGTCAAACCGGCTTTGGCGGCCACCAGTGTCAGGTTGGCCACCGTGGCCGCCAGGTACAACTGGAACCGGGTCTTGGCCCGCCCGAAGTAGCGGGCTTGCCGGATTCCCAGCTGCACCAGCCGGGCCAGACGGTGCTCCACCACCACCCGCCGCCTGCGGTATCCGGCAAAGGCCTCGCTCTGCTGCAGGGCGCGGGCCTGCTGCAACAGGGCCTCCTGCGGGTGCAGTTGCACCGTTCGTCCCTTCCCGGACGACCCGGCCACGCATTGAGGGCGCAGCGGGCAGGCCCCCCACACTGCTGCATCGAACTGGAAGGCTTGCAACCTGTGAGTCCGTCCCGTGGAACCGGTCCGCGTCCCCGCCGGCAGCAGCTTCCGGGTAACCTGACCCGCCGGACAGGTGCAGGTTGCCGCCTCCAAGTCAATAAGGAAGTCCTCTTTCGGGAAGTGGGGTTTGTTGGGGCGTCCCGGCACCCGGGCAATCAGGGTGCGTCCGGCGTCGGCGAAGGCCAGCCTGGTATCGCCGTCGCCATAGGCGGCATCGGCCAAGGTCTCCTCCACCGGCACACCGGTGTTGGCCTAACTCCGTTCCACCAGTTCCAAGGCCTCCAGGTTGTCTGGAGCGTTGCCGGGCAACACGTCCACGGCGGTGATGAGCTGGGTATCGGTGTCCACCACAATCGCCGCCTTGTGCCCGTCGAACCGCCGACGGCTGCTCTTGTGGCCGTGGCGCATCTGTGGGTCATGCACCGACACCATCCGGTCCCTGCTCACCCCGTCCTTGAGGTCAATCCCCTCGCCGGTGCGCTCCACATCCTGGAGCAACAACTGCCCCAGCAACTCCGCCGCCGCCACGATGCCCTCTCGCCCAGGGCTGCCCTCCGGCAGTTCACCTTGCGCCTGACGCGCTGCTTCCAACAGGCGGTCCGCGTCAGCCACGATCTCACCCAGCAGTGCGGTACGTGCTTTGCGGTCGGACCAGTCGATGGCCGACTCTCCTTTGATGCTGGATCCCAGGTACCGCCCGTACCCCCGGGCCTCGGCCCATTCCATTACACTGGTCTGCTCCACGGCTGCCAGCGCCCGCAGCAGCTTGACGATCCCGTTGGCCAATAGATTGTAAGTGTCCTTCACCGCGCCCCGTCCCAGGATGTTGGTCGTGTCCAATGCCACCCGCATCCCGCGCCCTTTCAGGCAGCCCGACCACCGGGCCAACCGCAGGCTGGACTCGAACACCTCCCGCACCTTGTCGTGCAGGATCAACTGGGCGCGAAACACCTGCAGCGTGCTCTTGGCGAAGGGCCGGTCCTCAATCTCGATGCCCAGGGCCACCTTCCATCGGAGGTCAAAGTCAGCCCGGGCCTTGGCCTCGGCGTCGCTCACCCGGTCGTGGATCTGCAGCAGCAGCGCCGTGGCCAGCAGGCTGGGCGCCACGCTGTCGCGGCCATTGTCGGCGCAGTAGAACCCGGCGAAGTCGGAGTCCCGGAACAGTTGCCCCCGCAACGATGCCAACAGGCCGTAGAAAGTGTCCTTACCCACGTGCTCCAGGTACAGCCGGTCCGCCTCCCAGAGGCCTCTCTGCTCCGATCGCTCTCCCAGCACTGCTATCCCTCACTATGCTTGATGCCCCCAAGTATAGCCGCTCACCAAGCTCAGCCTACTTTCCGGCCAGCTTTCTAAACTAAAGCCAAGGTGAAATGTACATATCGCTAGACCGCACTATCGATGCCCACCCAGTTGGGGCCTAAAGGTGATATGAGGTGCCGTGGAGTGCTTGCGGTCATCGTCAATCTCCCCAAAATGCACATCCCACCTTGGTATTGGTTTAGCTACGTGATCTTACATATGATGCACACCTGTGGAATGTACAAAGTCGAGCTAAGGAAGAGCACGGCGAACTCAAGCCGTGCTCTTCGGTAAACCTGTAGAAATTGTCCGGGAAGCCTGCGTTCGGGCTAGACGAACCAGCCCATGCCTTCCAAGTGGCCGCGCAGGAAGGCTATCTGGCCTCCGTGGACGATGTTGTCAAAGACCAGGACACCCATGATGGTCTCTTTCGGCTCGGGGTCCGAACCGGGCCTCAGGCTCATGGTGGCGCCCAACTCCTCGTCGGTTACGGAGGACATATAGTCCCGGCAGCAGGCCTTCATGGCCTCGTAGTACCCTACCAGGACGTCTTTGGAGGGAAGCGGCCACGCGGCCACGCGCGCCGTGTCCCAGCCTTGGCCGGTCGTCTCCGGGTCGTCGCTCAGGCCGAATTTGTCGCACCAACCGTCCTCTATCCATATCTGAGGCTTGCTTTGGAACCTGGCATTCATGAAAACGTCCACCACCCGGCTCATGTGGAAGAGGAGCCAACCGATGGAATTGTCGCTGTCGGATATCTGACGCGCCAGTGTCTCATCACTCAGCCCGTCTATGGCACGGTCTACCATACCCCAGTTACGTTCCAGCGCATTTGATATCCCGGCGGAAACAGCCATGATTACTCTCCTAAAGTTTCGTTAGTTTGGGGTCGCGGGGCTAATTGTAACAGCCCCAAAACTGGAATGGTAAGGTAGCGCCGACGATCAAGAAGAGACCTGCTACTGATCTGCGGCTGTAGTATTAGGGTCCTTTCGGTAGTCTTCATGACCCTCGAAATGCACATCCCACTTTGGTATTGGTTTAGTATTACAACGTCGGTTGGTATCGAAAGGCTGCTGATGTGCGGATTTTGAAGCTGGCAATATGCGGGCACGAGCCTCTGACAACAAAGGCTCCGTAGCTGGAGAAGTAAACCTCCGGCCCGGTTTCGCTCGATACGTCGTTGTAATATTAGTATTACAATGACGATTTATCCGGGGAGGCAACTCGTGCGGCGGATTTTGAGGCTGTTAATAGACTGGCGCGAGCCCCTGATGAAGAAGGGCCCGTAGCTGTATGAGTAAACTCCCACCCGGTTTTACACAACGCGTCGTTGTAATACTAGGCTGCCTGCGAGGAGGTGAACTGCCAATGTAGATATTGAACAGGACAATTGAATGTGAAAAATCTTCTGTAACTCATACAATTTTCACAAATTCTCCTTTTCTTTTCATTTGAAATTTATACCCACTTGATACACTTGTGTCACCAGAGTCGACCAGAGGTGCGTTGTCGAATATGTTGAAATAGCGGGAGCTATACACTGATCGTTCGGAGTTACTTTCTCTATAGGGTGTGTCGATATCGAGCATTTGCCGCGAGTCGTACCGAACTATCGAATTGCCAATTTCAATTCATTGTGATGTTTCTGGACTCTGGTCTGGCATGAATACCGACCCTGCTGAATTATGTTGGCTCGCCGTATTTTGCTGTGTAATGAGGAGTTTCAACGATTTCGGTGGCTGCAGGTTTCGACGGGCTGGTTGTCCACAAACGGTTAGGTAGCAACAAAATAATCCAACAGACAAAGGGCCTAGTGTTATGAACGCGATCGCTAAATATTCGCAACAGTTTCGATTGCCGCTGATTATTGGCGCAATGACCGTGATCTTAATCCTTATCCTGAGTAGTGAAACGGCAAGCGCCACGGTGGTAGTTGTGCCGCGGAGCTTCGACCTCGACCAGGACCACAACGGCGCCAGCGGAATCTGGAGCGATGGTACCACTCTGTGGGTTGTGGAACATGAAGATTCAATTGCCGAGAAAAAAATACTTCCCTACAACCTCGCCACTGGAGAACGACTCCTCGAGCAGGAATTTGTCATGGGTGGTGCCAACGACGCTCTCCAAGGCATTTGGTCCGATGGCACGGTAATGTGGGTCGCTGACTGGGACGACAAGAAACTTTACGCCTATAGCCTGGAATCCGATGGCACCAACCATCAGCGTCTTTCAAACCGGGACATTTCACTGGCGGGCAGCAATAACCAGCCCAGAGGAGTGTGGGGATCCAACACTACGATCTTCGTTGTCGACAAGGACGACACCTATGTCTACGCCTATAACACAACCGATGGGACGCGGTTGAGAGACGAGGAGTTCGACCTGGCTAACGGCAACGGCCACCCGTGGGGAATTTGGGGTCAAGGGACGCATGTCTGGATCAGCGACATCAATGACAAAATGCTTTACGTCTACGAGAGGAACCCCAATTCCTCCACTCACGGAGACCGCGATCAGGAGCTTGAAATCAGGCTGCCGGGTAATAACGGTCAGCCCAGGGGGACCTGGTCCGACGGCGAATTGATGTTTTCCGTCGACGAATTCGACGGTAGGATATATGTGATGCACTTCCGCGACTTCCGGCACCCGGGGGACGAGATTGACGTAAGCGATCTCAGCACCCCGCGCGGTCTGCATACCGACGGCGGGACAATGTGGGTTGTGGACGCCGGCGCGTCCAATTTACGTAAATTGATTGCCTACAATTTGGATGACGGTGGCCGGGACAGCTCCAAGGACGTGAGTTTATGGGTAAACCACCGTAACCCGGTGGCTGCCTGGTCGAATGGTGAGACTGTCTGGGTAACAGATTCGGGGGGCCGGCAAGTTCACGCATATCCCATTCCTGGCGGAGGCACGCCTCTCCTTGAGCAATCTTTCACTTTGGCTCAAGACAACACCGCTCCCCGGGGGATTTGGTCCGATGGAGTGACTTTCTGGGTTTCAGATTCAGGAGACGGCAAACTCTACGCCTACGACTTTTCCGACAAGAGCCGGCACAGCGACAATGAATTCAATCTGGACAACCCGAACACCGATCCGGAGAAATTTGGTCGGATGGCCAGACCGTCTGGGTTCTGGACACCGCGGACAAGCACGCCTACGCGGACAAGCTGTCCACCGGAGACGAGGCAAGGAATTCTCGACTGTTCCGGAAAATGACAACCCCAATGGCGGCTTCACTGGTCACGGTCTGCGCTTCTGGGCCATGGATAGTTCAGACGAAAAGGTATATGCCTACGGCAAAGTCAACACTCCTCCCACCTTCAGCGAGACTTCCACGAAATTCAAGTTTCATCACTCCATTGCCGCAGGAGACTATATCGGTTCGGTTCCGGATGCGACGGACCCCGACGGAGACACAATTACCTACCTGCTGACGAGCGGAGGGTTCGGCCAGTTTCGTCTTGACTCCCAGACGGGCGAGATTTTCCTAAGCTGGACTTTGTACAAACCGTAGACAAATTATAAGGACAGGTTAAGCTGGCCTGACCCATCTCTCACAAAAGGTCCAGCTATGCTTACCCTGCCCAGCGCCATTTTACCTGTGCTCATCCCATTCGCAACACTGTTTCGGGCGCCGACTTGGCAGAAAGCCCAGGTTCTGCTGGTGGGGGCGATACTATCCCCAGGCCGGCGCACCGTGGCCTCGGCTCTTCGGGTTATGGGGTTGAGCGGCGACCGCAACTATGCCCGCTACCATCATGTGCTCAACCGGGCGGCGTGGTCGCCGCTTCAGGTGTCTCAAGTGCTTCTGCGGATGCTGCTTCAGCATCTTGACCGGGGCGACGGCCCTTTGATATTCGGTATCGACGAGACCCTGGAGCGGCGCCGGGGTCCGCAGATCGGAGCTCTCGGGATTTACCGGGATGCGGTGCGCTCCAGCCGCAGCTACGTGGTCAAGGCCAGTGGCCTGCGTTGGATCAGTCTCATGTGGCTGGGCCACATACCATGGGCCGGACGCTACTGGGCCTTGCCGGTGCTGACCGCATTGGCGCCCTCAGAGCGGTATTACCGGCGGCGAGGACGCTCTCATAAAAAGCTCACCGACTGGGCCCGTCAGATGATCCTGCAACTGCGCCGCTGGCTGCCCCGCCGTTACCTGGTGCTGGTGGGCGACAGCGGCTATGCCGTCCTTGACCTGCTCCATTTCTGCCAATCCCTACGGGAATCGGTTACCTTGATCACCCGGTTGCGGCTGGATGCCGGCCTCTATGCCCCGGCGCCGCCTCGCCTGCCTGGCCAGAACGGCCGTCCTCGGGTAAAAGGCGTGCGTCTGCCCACCCTGAAAGAACAACTTGGGAAAGAGCAGCTTGGCTTGCCTGACGTCTCCTGGAATGCCTCCCCGGTGGCTTGGTATAACGGCACCGTCCGCGTGGTGGAAATCGCCTCCCAAACGGCGGTCTGGTATCACTCCGGCAAACCGCCCGTCCCCATTCGTTGGGTCCTGGTTCGAGACCCCAAAGGCGAATTCGACCCTCAGGCTTTACTCTGTACCGACCCGGCAGTGGCTCCGGTTCAGATACTGGAATGGTTCGTGTTGCGTTGGCAACTGGAGGTCACCTTTCAGGAGGTGCGGTCTCATCTGGGAGTGGAGACCCAGCGCCAATGGTCCGACCGGGCCATCGCCCGCACCACTCCCGTGTTGATGGGTCTCTTTTCCTGGATTACCCTGGCGTCCCATCTGCTGCAAAAACAACAGCCCATAATCCAGCGCACGGCAGCATGGTACGCCAAACCAGCCCCCACCTTCGTCGATGCCATCGCCCTGTTGCGCCGGACTCTGTGGCTGGCGTCGGAGGGTTTTTCAATGTCGCCCTCGCACCCCAACAGTGAAAAAGTCCCCACCGCATTTTACGCCCGCCTCATCGACTCGCTGGCCTACGCAGCTTGAGTGTACAAAGTCCAGCTAAGAGGGTGTCTAAAAAGATAAAACCTTGCATAAAGGCACGAAGGCGAGGAACGGGCGGAATGGCGTAATCTGGGGGTATGAACCGACCAAATTACCCCACCGACCTGAACGACCGGGAGTGGCAACTGCTGGAACCGTTGCTGCCTCCGCCCAAACCCGGCGCCGTCCCGTCAAATACCCCCGCCGGGAGGTGGTGAATGCCATCCGCTATGTGCTGCGCACCGGATGCTCTTGGCGGATGCTGCCTCATGACCTGCCACCTTGGCGCACTGCCTTTCATTACTTCCGCACTTGGCGCCGGGACGGAACCTGGCAGAGAGCGCATGACACCTTGCGGTCCCTGACCCGTCAGTTCGAGGGCCGCCAGGCCAGCCCCAGCGCAGCGATCATCGACAGCCATAGGAGTTACGCAGTTGAGAGAGCTAAGGCTGGGGATGGGATAGGATAGAAGGAGTGAGGCGGAGGTGGGGGAGATGAACCCGGCCAAGTGTGATGCGGTGGACTACATTCAGTTCTTGGTGGCAGCCCAGAGGAGATTTACCTGCAGCGAAGCGGCGCGGTGTCAACCGGAATCACCGCAAGCTCCGGCCCATGACGCATTCACCCGTCTGCTGCGGAGACAGCCCCCCGGCACGGAGGCGCTGTGGCAGGAAACCCGGGGACTAGTGCGACGGGAGGAGGGGGTGCTGGTGCTGGACGACACCACCCTGGACAAGCCCTACGCCAAGCGGATAGAACTGGTGTCCCGGCATTGGAGCGGCAAGCATAAGCGAGTGGTATGGGGCATCAACCTGCTGACCTTGTTGTGGACTGATGGCAATGCGCTGATACCCTGTGATTTCCGGGTCTATGACCGTCCCCTAAGCGGACTGACCAAGAACGACCACTTCCGGCGGATGCTGGAGGTGGCGGAGGGGCGGGGCTTTCAGCCCCGTTGGGTGCTGTTCGACAGTTGGTATACCAGCCTGGAGAATTTGAAAGCCATCAGGGACAAGGGATGGTTCTGGCTGAGCCAATTGCGGTCCAACCGGCGGGTGAACCCCGAGGGAGCGGGGAACTTGCCCTTGGCCACCGTGGCGATACCCCAGGGAGGCCGGCAGGTGCATCTGCGAGGCTATGGGTTTATCCGGGTGTTTCGGACGGTTTCCAAAGACGGGGACGTGGAACACTGGGCCACCAATGATCTGGAAATGACGGAGCAACAACGGGAAAGCCTGGCGCGCCAAGCCTGGGGAATCGAAACGTACCACCGGGGCCTCAAACAATGTTGTGGCGTGGAGAAATGCCAAGTGCGTACGGCAGAGGGACAGCGGAATCACATCCGCCTGTCCCTCCAAGCCTTCCTGCGGCTGGAAGCCCACCGCTTGAGTGCCGGAGTCTCTTGGTACGAGTCCAAAGCCAACATCATCCGGTCGGCCTTACGAGATTACCTGGCTTTTCCCAAGTACACTCTCCATCCAACTGCGTAACTCCTAAGCCAATCGGTAAAGACTGCCGAAAAGGGGGGCCCAGGGGTTACGATGCGGGCAAGAAGGTGAAGGGGCGCAAGCGCCACATAGTGGTCGATACCCTGGGGCTGTTGCTGGCAGTGGCGGTGCATCCGGCCAACATACAAGACCGGGACGGCGCCAAGCTGGTGTTGGAGCGTCTGCTGGGGCAATATCCCCGGTTGAAGGTGATTTGGGCCGACGGGGCCTACGGCGCCAAGCTGGTGCAGTGGGCCAAGGAAGCGGGTGGCTGGAATCTGGAGTTGGTGCGCCGACCCCGGCAGCAACATACTTTCCAGGTACTGCCCCGGCGCTGGGTGGTGGAACGCACCTTCGGCTGGCTGAACCTGCAACGGCGTTTGAGCAAGGATTATGAGGGTTTGCCGGAAACTACGGAGGCCTGGATCTACGCTGCCATGACCGGGCTCATGCTACGCCGTTTGGCTAGGGCTCCAACTTTTTAGACACCCTCTGAGGGATGATGCCAGTGGCTTTTCCGGCGGGGAGAAATACACGCTCACAGTGGCCATCCACGACGGTAGGGGTGGGCTCGACGGATTCGATTCCAGCGTTGACGACGCCATCAACGTTAAGATTAAGGTTACTCACAACTCAAACCCGGACTTCGTAACCAAACACAAAGCCGTTTTCACCGTCGCAGAGGATACCGCTGCGGACTCCACATTTGCCCAGATCGAAGTAACCGATCTTGACGAGGATTCTCTTCTTTACGAACTGAGATCGACCTCTGCATATCATTTCACGATAGACAACGGGCATTAAAGCTCAAACAGGGCGAAACCCTGGACTACGAAGGCAGGAAATTCTATGCGCTGACCGTGCGCGTGCGGGATTCAAAGAACAGGGACGATGAGGTTGACCTGACTTGGGATGACGAGATTGGCATCACAATACAGGTGACCAACGTAGACGAGGACGGAGAGGTAACTTTAAGCAGTTCCCAACTTCAGGTCGGGACGGCAATAGTTGCCACCCTTTTCGGCCCCGACGGTGTGATCGTCGGAACTGATGACCAAGTCACCTGGAGTGTGTCAAAGAGCGCAGACCCAACGGCATCCACACCGGTTTGGAATTCAATCTCTACCAACCAGGCAGGTGGCGCGAGCTTCGAATGCACGCCGGTGGCGCTGGATGCCGGCCAGTATCTGCGATTCCAAGCCAGTTACACCGACGGCTATGATGCCGTCAATGCCAAGACCGAATTGGCAGTCTCCGATTACGCGGTATCGGCCCTGCCCCCTTCAAATCAGGGTCCAACTCTCACGGAAAGCTATCCGTCCACCCGCTCCGTCGGAGAAGATGCCACGCCGGGCAGCAATGTAGGATCGCCCGTTTTGGCAACCGACCCCGATGGCGACACCATTACCTACGGATATACCAATCACTACTCCGACAAGTTCACCATCGACACAGGCACCGGACAGATTGTCCTGAAGGATGACGAATCGTTGGATTATGAATCCAGGCAGGTCCACTACCTGCGGGTGGTGGTGCGGGATAACAAAGATCCCTACGGCAACGCGGACACGGCAACGGATGGATCCAGGCTTGTGACCATAAGCGTTACCAACGTTGAGGAAGCCGGGACTGTGGAACTGACTACTGAGCATCCGGAGGTGGATGAGCAACTGACTGCGGAACTGAGCGACCCCGACGGCTCTATCAGCAATCTGACCTGGCAGTGGCAGCAGGCCGACACCGCTGAGGCCGTCTCGTGGACCTACATCAATGGCGCTACGGCAGCCAGTTATACCCCGACGGTGAACGATGTCGGCAAGTTTCTCCGGGCGAAGGCATCGTACGACGATGCAGAGGGAACGGGTAAAGAGGCCTTGGTTACGACGACCAGTGCCGTTACCCGCCCTGCCAACGAGCCGCCCGAGTTCGATGAGGGCGGAAGCGCAACAAGCACCGTAGCCGAAAACGCCGTAGCCGGAACTCGCGTGGGCGCTGTAACAAACGCTACGGACCCCAGACGGAGATTCCTTAATTTACTTGCTGGAAAACGGGACTGACTCAGATCTATTCGTCGTCGAGGCAGCCACAGGCAGACTTGAGGTCGCCTCAGGCGCCACGCTCGACTACGAGAGCATCCCGTCCCTCGAGGTGGTGTTGCAGGTCTCGGATGGCAAGGACGCCGACCACAACACCGACTATGCAGTGGACGACTTCATCACTGTCACCATCGACCTGACCCACGTCGACGAGCCAGGCAAAGTAATTCTGTCGGCCACTCAACTACAGGTGGGATCACCTCTCACTGCGGTGTTGACTGACCCAGACGGCAGCGTGAGCGACATAGACTGGCTTTGGGAAAGGTCTCCGGACCCGGATGGGGCCAGCGGTTGGAAAACCATCAACGGCGCATCATCGGATGCTTACACGCCGGTCGCCGCTGACGTTGACATGTACCTGCGTGCTACGCTGAATACACCGATGCCGAAGGTACTGGCAAGAGCGCCGCTGGAACGTCGGTGGACGCGATCCAGGCCCTACCCACGATCGATACAAGCTTGGATTCGCTGAGCTTGACCCGCATTTCGATCAATTTCAGCAGCAGCACTCTTCAGTACAGCGCCGATGTTTCCAACAATGTTAAACGAACGACTGTGACTGCAAGCCCCACCGCCGCTTCGGGTACTACCGTAGAAATTACGCCGTCAGACAGCAGACCCGGGAAGGGCGGGCACCAAGTGAGTCTCGATGTGGGCGAGAATGAAATCTCAATTACAGTCCGGGAGGATGGAGGCAGCTCTTCCACAACATATATCGTCAATGTTAGCCGGGAGGAGTCGGAGGAAGACGATAACTTGGAGCCACCGGATTCAGAACCGCAAGTTCCGCAGAATAATCTACCCAACGACTGCGCGAGTGATACAGAGCGGGGCTGGTGGCGTACTGCGGCGAAAGTCGCTTCGCCAGCCACCGGGTGGAACTGGACGGGCGCTACACAATCGACTGGAGCGAATGGCATGCCAGTAACCCAGACGTTACAGGCTACACAATCGTTCTGGATGAGTTCTTCTACAAGATGTACTACGACGAGAATGGCCAAGTCAGCGATAGCTCGCTTACCGGCTTGTACGAAAGTTGCGAGTTCGCTGACGGCAGATGGAGATGTGAGGGGCCTCCTACGTACAATATCATGGAAGACAGCGACGGTACCGCAACCCAACCCCGCGAGGTCGCAAGCAACGTCAACCTTACAGAATGGAGTCTCGCGCTGGATGCGCCAGGCCGCATGATGGTGGAGGAAACCTTCCAACAGAGGAGCGGCGATGCCACTGATCCGAATAACGAGCCGACACCCGTGATCTTGCAAATAGCTCTCATCGAAATGGACCTGTATTACTTCAGGCCTCATACCAACAGTGGTTCCAGGCGCATGGGAGTGGTTCTAGTGAATGGATCGGACGGCTTCGACATTAGGTAAGAATGGGGCGAAACAGTCGCGGACGGAACTCCCCCGGCAGTGCACGATAACAGCACTGCTCTCGGAGACTCAACGATCGTTGTGGAGTCAACCAGCCCCGGAGTGGCCGCGCCACTCCGGGGCTTGGTCTTGCCCCACAAGTTCGAGTCGTAAAAGGTTACAGAGTAGCCAAGGCTGGGCCCTCCCGGGCCGGTCAGGCGTTGGGTGGGCGCCGCTGGTGCCATTGGGTGGCCTGTTCGTAGGCGTAGGCTATGTTCAACACGGTCTGATCGGCACCAGGGCGGCCACCTATCTGTAGCCCGATGGGCAGTCCCTCATCGCTGAAGCCGCAGGGAATGGAGGCCGCCGGAGCGCTTGCCAGATTGAACGTCCGTGTCTGCAGATAGGCCAGCGGCGTTGCCTGCTCCTTGCTGGAGATGACCGGGTCTTCGACGATGGGAAGCGCTGCCACACTGGCGGTGGGAGTCACCAGCACGTCGTACTGTTCCAGTGCTTGATGCACCTGCTGACGGAACATGGTTCGCAGTTTCTGGGCCTTGTGATAGGCGTGGGCCGGGAATATGCTGCCGGTGAGCAGGCCGATGCGATTGTTGTGGCCATAGTCCTGCAGCCGCTCCCGGACCCAGTGCCTCATGTTCAGAGCCGGTTCGACCACCAGCGGTACCTGGGACAGGATGGCCCCGTGGGCGGTCAGTGGAATGGAGACCTGCTCCACAGTCGCGCCCAGTTCTCCCAACACACCGAGGGCCTTCAGGACCGCGTCGCGGGTGTCGGCGGCGATGCCTTCATCCTCGAACTGCTCTGTGATCACCCCAACGCGAAGGCCGTTAATGTTGGCGTTCAGTCCCGCCTGGAAGTCGGGCACGGGTTGGCGCCAGGTGTAAGGGTCGCGCTCGTCGTGCCCCGCGATGGCATTGAGGGTGATGGCTGCGTCCTCGACAGTCCGGGAAATCGGCCCGGCGGTGTCCATTGACCACACTCCGGTCATCACGCCGTAGCGGCTGACCAGCCCCCAGGTGGGCCGGTGTCCGACAAGGCCGCACCAAGTGGCCGGGAATCTTATCGAGCCGCCGGTGTCTTCCCCGAGGGACGTTGCGCAGAGGAAGGCGGCGGTGGCGGCTCCCGAGCCGCCGCTGGAACCGCCTGTGCGGCGGTCGAGGTGCCACGGGTTCCGGGGCGGGCTGAACCGCTCGAAGCCTCCCCCCATGGCAAACTCCGTCATGTTGGTCTTGCCCAGCAGCACCGCGCCCGCCCGCTTCAGGTTTGCGATGATGGTGGCATCTTCATCGGGCACAAAGTCCGCCAGGATGCGGGTACCGCCCGTCGTGCGGACCCCCTTGGTCCAGAACTGGTCTTTAACCGCCACCGGTATCCCGTGCATGGCCCCCCGGTATTCGCCGCGGGCGATGGCCTGCTCCGCGTCGCGGGCGGCCTCCAGGGCCTCGCGCCTGCTAACGGTCAGGAATGCGTTGAACTTGAAATCCAATGCATCTATGCGGTCGAGGTAGGCCTGGGTAACCTCGACCGGGGAAACTTGGCGGGACTCGATCAGCCGTGAAAGCTCTGCCGTTGTCAGAAATGGCAAATTGTGCTGGTCCATGCTGAGACCCTCCGGTAGCAGGCTCGGCCATCTCGCAAGAGAGGTTCAAGCAAGATGAGCGCGGCGCATTGGTCCAGTGTCGGTATCACCGCCTCGGACTTTACAGCATGGCAGTGTTCAGCGATACGGCTATCGCCAGAATCCACATCCGATGACACCGTGCAGCCAGAGCGCTCCGTCTGTACCCGAGGTGGACCCAAAACCCGGACAGGTGGGCAAGCGAGAGTCCTGCTCCTGAACTGAAGGCAGCCGTTGCTGTCGGTCAGGAGGGGGAAATGCCAAAAGATCGCAAAAAGCGCAGCGCGGCGTTCAAGGCTAAGTTGGCCTTGGAGGCGGTGAAAGGTGAGGAGACAGTGGCCCAACTGGCCGCCCGCTGCCAAGTCCACCCCAGCCAGATTCAGGCATTGAGGAAGGCACTCACCCAAGGAACAGCTGGCGTCTTTGACACATTACGTCGACACGTTACGTCTCTTGGAATGAGGTCAGAGGCTCCCAATCAAGAGGACTGAGGTTCAATAGGTTCCTGCGTCGTGGGAAGGGGGCGCTGAAGTGTCCTGTAGTTTTGTCGATCATTTATCCAGCAAAAGAGCCAAGTGGCGGGCAATTTGCTGAAAAAATGATACTGAACCAGAGTTCAGAGGAAAGATTAATGGGACGATGGTGCCGAAGGTCAGAGTCGAACTGACACGGAGTCTCCCCCACCGGTTTTTGAGACCGGCGCGTCTACCATTTCGCCACTTCGGCTTAACTGCGAATTTGCCTGCTTTCGGACTCGGAAGCCCCATTTTGCAAAGGGAGCGGCAAACTGAATCTCCATGGCTCTCCCCGCCTCAACGTCCGAAGCGGGCATAACATACCCGTGAGAAAGGGCGTCAGGTTCATTATATCACCACCGGGTCTGGCGCATACCTGCGAGTTCTGGACGCCGCGCTTGGTGCGCAGCGCGGCCTGCCGTCCTCTCAGGGTCTGAACAACCCCGGCCGCGATGGCCACGACTCTCCGGGAGTTCCGGGACTTCGGCTCAGCAAAGTGAACGCGGTCTCCCCTCAGCGAAATCATCGTCCGCACGACCTTGAGCGGCCCTGCCTCCAAGTCAGCGTCCGGCCGTTGAGGCCGCAGATCTCGGACCTCCTATGCCCTGTGAGGACCGCCAGGTAGATCGGCAGGAAGTGACTGGTGCCCCTGGCGGCCTCAATCAGTCGATGCATCTCCGACAAGGTCAAAATCCGCAACGCTGGTTTAGTCCGCTTCGGGGGTGGGACCCGGGTCGCCACGTTCTGGGAAAGCATGTCCCACTTGACGGCCTGCCTCCGGACCTGGCTCAAGACACGGTGATGGTGGAGAACCGTCTGTGCCGAGAGACCCCTTTCGAGCATAGTCGAATGGTAGCGCTGGACCTGTCGGGCGCTCAGCTTGGACGGGCCGACCTTCCCAAGGCCCTCTTTCAGCGGCGGACGATCCCCCTGTATCCCTCGGCGGTCCGCGGCCGGACGGATGGGGCCACGTAGTCCTGCAACCATTGCTCAAGATATTCCGACAACGTCAGCCTGGATGGTTCGACAGCAGTCCTCTTCCTGGGGCGGGTGCTGAGCCCCTGATCGTCCCCTTTCCATGTGATAAATGACCGTTGTTTCCCGCTTGAAAAGTGGTTCTGGCGGCCCATAAAAAGTTACCATAATGCAACGCTCTGATCTCTCGGAAAATTTGCGGGTATTCCCCTGTCCTGATATGAAAATCGCAGCACTGATCGCACTGGTGACGCTGGTTTGCCTGGCACTCATCGGCGCCCCCGTTTTTGCCGACGAGCCGCCGGCACAGTCCGCCAAGGACGATTCGCCGGTCAGACCTTTGCTCCGGGAGTTCATCGAGGAACGGCAGGGCAATGCGGGCCAGGCTGACCCTCGGCCCGCGGTAGACGCTGCTTTCATCCGGTCGCAGACTGATGCTGGCGTCACGACCAAGGACTCACCCAAGGACTCACCAAGCGGCCCGAGCCCGCGGAATCGGACGGGAAGGACGACCAGGGCGACCCGGTGCGATTCGACTCGGCCGGGAACGTGCAGGTCTACATCCACCTCGAGAACACTGACGACCACAGCCTGCAACAACTCCGGGACCTCGGCGCAACCATCGAGGTCGTCAACTCGGACTGGGATGTGGTCCAGGCTTGGGTCCTAATTTCGGCGCTCGATGAGCTGGCTGCGCTGGACGCGGTCCAAGAGATCACGGCCCCCGACTATGCAGTGACCAAGGCCGGCTCTGTGATCACCGAAGGAGACGCGATCCACCGCTCCGACCTGGTGCGGGCCTTCAGCGGCCTGACCGGCACCGGCGTTAAAGTCGGCGTCATATCCAACGGGGTGGACGCGCGGAATTCATCACGGAGGACAGGCGATCTGCCAAGCAGCTTGGAGATCAACGAGGACCTTGGTGGCGGAGGCAACGATGGCGACGAAGGCACGGCGCTGCTCGAAATCGTCCACGACCTGGCTCCCGACGCTCGCTTGGCCTTTTCAGGCGCCTATACATCACTGGACATGGTGACGGCCATACTCTGGCTGGCCAACAACGCCTTCGATGGTGAGGGCGCCGACATCATTGTTGACGACTTGGGATTTTATGGAGAACCCTACTTTGAAGATGGCCCGGTGGCCCTGGCGGCAGCCGACGCTGTGGAGGGCGGCGCCGTCTTCGTCTCCGCCGCCGGAAACTTTGCGCGACGCCACTACGAGGGCGAATTCTCCGGCGAGTTTTCCCAGGAAGACGGCAATTTTCACGACTTCGACGCCTCCAGTGCGACGGACATCGCCCTGAGGATATACCTAAGCTTCGGCACCTCGGTGATTCTCCAATGGAACGACCAGTTCGGCGCATCCAACAACGACTACGACCTGTTCGTCTGCCCTCCGGGTCTGAGACCGGTCAAGTTCAACCTCCAGAATGGTAAATGCGCTGGCAGCACCGGAGTGCAGAACAGCGACGACGATCCGTACGAGCGCATAAATTTGTTTATCTACGATCATTTTGGTTATGCGGCGGACGTCTACGTCCGCAAATTCTCCGGCGACGACAGGAGATTAGAGCTTTTCGTTCTCGGAGGCTCTGTTCGTCAGCATGCCGTTCCGGAGGGCGGCATCATCGGGCATCCCGCCGTTGATGACGTGATTGCGGTTGGCGCCATACCGGCCTCCGACCCTGGGAACGATGACCCGGAAGGCTTCAGCGACGGGGGCCCTCGGAAATTTACTTTCCAAGGGAAGAAACAAGAAGCAAACCGGACGTAATGGGAATTGACGGCGTATCGGTCACCGGGGCAGGAAATTTCCCCAGCACATTCTACGGCACATCGGCGGCAGCTCCCCATGTCGCGGGCATCGCTGCACTGGTACTTCAGGCCCAGCGGCTGGCAGATCCAACCATGACATAAAAACAGGTTTCCGATGCGGTCGCCCAAGTGCTGAAAGACACGGCCATCGACCTCGGTGACGCCGGGCACGACAACACATTCGGGTATGGGCGAGCCGACGCGCTTGCCGCCGCTGACTCATTGGGCGGGATCACGGCCACATTCACGGTGGACTCCACGGGTGACGGTGCGGACAGCGACACCGCCGACGGAACCTGCGACAACGGCAGCGGCGCCTGCACCCTGCGCGCGGCCATCCAGCAGGCCAATGCTGGCGATTGGGGTGTCATCGCGTTTGGCATTTCCGGTGGTCCGTTCACCATTCAACCCGGGTCGGCCCTTCCCGCTGTCACCAAGCACTTGTTCATCGACGGCTACAGTCAGCCCGGCGCCAGCGCTTGGAACGTTCTCATCGAACTGGACGGGACGAACGCTGGAACAGATACGGACGGGCTGAAGCTAACCGGTGAGGGCACCAATGTGCGGGGGCTGGCGATCAATCGTTTCACGGGAAACGGCATCGTACTGGAAGGCTCGGGACACCAAGTGATCGAGGGAAATCGGACAGGCACCAATACCGCTGGGGCCATTGATCAGGGCAACAGCAAGGCCGGCGTATTTGTCAACGGCACGCCCGGCGTTGTGTTGAAAGCCAATGTCATCTCCGGCAATGAAAGTCACGGCGTCCGCATTTCAGGCAGCGGGACCCAAGGCACCCAGGTTGCTGAAAACTACATCGGCACAAACGAGTCCGATGCGGCTCTGCCCAACTCCGGCTCCGGCGTGCACATAGGTAACGGCGCATCAGACAGTTCCGTTTATGAGAATACCATCGCCAACAACGGCGGTGACGCCGTCACCGTGGTGTCGTCCGGGTCGCTCGGAAACGCCATTTGGAGAACTCAATCCACTCCAACGGCGGTCTGGGAATCGACCTTTCCGACGACGGCGTCACCGCCAACGACGCGGAAGACCTGGACTCTGTCCCCAACCACCTGCAGAACTTCCCCGTGCTCAGCGCAGTCTCCTTGGGAAACGCCGCCGCCGCGGATTTCAACATCCACCTGACGGCTGACCGGCGCTATATCATCGATTTCTACGCCAGCGATTCCTGCGACGGCTCAGGGAACGGCGAATGGAAGAAATGGTTCGGATATGCGGGGGTGCTAACGGACGAGACAGGCTACTATAGATTCATGGTCAGCACCCTCACTGGCAGTATCTACTCGTATGAATACCCACCTGGGGTTCAAATTACAGCCACTGCCACTGACATCGAGTCGGATACCACGTCCGAGTTCTCGCCTTGCCTGCAAAGGACTGTTTTTTCGGAATTGGTGTTTTCTGAGTCCATAGTTGCGGTTACCGAGGACAGCGCCGCCGGCGCAACTTACACAGTGAGCCTATCTTCGCCGCCTTCCGGCGACGTCCAGGTAAGCATGGAAGTTAATGATGCTACGGTCGCCACAATCTCCCCTGAATCCTTGGACTTTACAATCACCGACTGGTCCACCCCGCAGACCGTTACCGTAACCGCCGTTTCCGACACCGATCCTTTTAACGAGAGTACCGGGATTCTCCACACAGTAACAGTCGGGGGCCTGAAGTTCTCCACCGCATTGCTTCCCGTCGAAGTGACCGACGACGATGCGTTGGCACTGACCCACACGGGATTCCCTGACGACGTTTCAGAGGGCCACGTCTGTGACGGTGTGATCGAACTGGTCGAGGGCGAAACGGACAGCTATACGGTGGAGCTAACGGCAGAGCCAGCGGACGACGTCACTCTCACCATACGGAGTGGCGACCCGGTAAGGGTGACGCTTTCAAAGGACACAACAGACCCCAAGACATACGCCTCGACTGTTTCGTTGAACTTCGAAAAAGACAAATGGGACGAAGCGCAGACCGTTACCGTTAGGGGCCGACCCGATGCCGGCGCTTCCCGCCACCTGGTGACTATCACCCACGAGACCTTCATCGGTGGAGTGGCTTACATCCTGGGCAGGTGCGCGCCAAAATCTTCGACCCAGCCCTGCCCAGACTGACCTACGAGCAGCAGGCTGCGGAGATCAGCGAAATCTCTGTCGACGAGGGCAGCACCGCCACCTACACGGTGGTACCGGCCACAGAGCCTTCTTCACCCTTGACTATCCTTCTGCGCAGCAGCGACGAGGCCTCGGTGACGGTGTCGCCATCGTCGCTGACCTTCACCGTCGGCACGAACGGCAACTGGGAGACCGCTCAAACTGTCACGGTCACTGGGGTGGCCGACGATGATGAGTTCGATGACCTTGCAGACATCGTTCACCTCGCCGAATTCAACTCCCGAGGCAGACGATATTGAATGGTCTGTATCCGGAACGGATGAGGGATTTTTCTCGATCGACCAAAGTGGCTACCTCACGTTCAGAGACCCTCCAGACCACTAGGCCAGCAGGGGCAACATTTACAACGTGGCGGTTGTGGCCACGGACGACGGCGTTCCCCGGCTAGCCGATTCTCTTGCCGTGGAGGTTACGGTTACCGACGTGAACGAAGCGCCGGAGATAGTCGCCGGTAGCGGGGTCATCACTTACAGCGAGAACGGCACCCACCCCGTGGAACCATACGGTGCCATCTATCCCGAGGGCGACACACCGATCACTTGGTCCCTCTCGGGAGCCGACCTGGGCGACTTCGCCATCACCAACACCGGTCTGTTGCAGTTCGGGAATACGCTCGACTACGAACGCCCGGCGGACTCCGGCCGCGACAACGTGCACAACGTCACCGTCCGCGCCTCCGACGGCAGCCTGACCGGCGCCAAGGACGTGACCGTAACGGTGCAGCACGTGAACGAGGCGCCAACAGTAACGGGCGACGACACCCTTTCTTACCCGGAGAACACCGCCACCACCAGGGTACTGGACCGCTACACCGCCGCCGACCCTGCGAGGGGGCAGCTGACTTGGTCACTGAGCGGCGCGGATGCCGACGACTTCCGCATCGACCTATCTGGAAATATGACCTTCGCAGAGATACCCGACTACGAATCCCCGGATGACACGGGCGGGAACAACGAATATCAGCTGACCGTGGTGGCCACCGACGACGGTCTTCCATCCCAGGACGGCCGCTTTGACGTGACGGTCACCGTCACCCCCGTCAACGAGCCGCCAACCGTGAACGGTCCAATCAGCCACAGCATTGACGAAAATGATGAGAACTTTGCTGCGTCCTATTCTGCCAGTGACCCTGAAGGCAGCAGCACCACGTTTAGCTGGTCCCTGTCGGGCACCGACCGGGGCGACTTCACCATCAGCCAAGACGGCCAACTCACCCTCCGCAACGTGCCGGACTACGAGCGGCCAGCGGACTTCAACCGCGACAACGATTACCTACTCACGGTAAGGGCATCGGACGGTCAGTACACGGGGACGCTGGACGTAACTGTGACGGTCAATGCCATAAACGGGGCGCCAACAGTAACCGGCGATGCCACCCTCAGCTACCCGGAGAACACCGCTACTACCCGGGTACTGGACCGCTACACCGCCGCCGACCCCGAGAGGGGCCAGCTGACTGGTCACTGAGCGGCACGGATGCCGGTGACTTCCGCATCGACATATCTGGAAATCTGACCTTCGCCTCAATGCCCGACTACGAATCCCCGGATGACGCGGGTGGGAACAACGTATATCAGCTGACCGTGGTGGCCACCGACGACGGTCTTCCATCCCAGGACGGCCGCTTTAACGTGACGGTCACCGTCACCCCCGTCAACGAGCCGCCAACCGTGAACGGTCCAATCAGCCACAGCGTTGACGAAAATGATGAGAACTTTGCTGCGCCCTAGTATTACAACGACGTGTTGTGTGCTAAGGTAATTCTTGGGATAACAGGGCTTTGGGATGGTGAGGGAGCGTGATGGATGTGGCAGCCTTTGAGCGGGTTCACGATTGCTTCCGCGAGTTTCATGGCTTCTTCGCGGCGGCCTTCGGGCGCAAGCAGCGGCGGGAGCATGGCAGGAACTACCTGCAGGCCCTGCTGGTACAGTCGCAGGAACGGCGAAACGCCGAGAACCTCTCCGAATCGGTGGGAGTGTCGGCCCGGTCCCTGCAGCGCTTTCTCACCGATTCCCGCTGGGATGATGACGCCGTCATCGGACGCCTTCAAGAATACTTGGCGCCCAGGCTGGGACACCCGGAGGCGGTGTGGGTGCTGGACGGCAGCGACTTCCCGAAGCAGGGCAGGAGGTCGGCGGGGGTGGCCCGGCAGTACTGCGGACGATTGGGCAAGGTGGCCAACTGCCAGGCCGGGATGTTTCTGGCCTATGTCAGCCCCTTGGGCCGGGCGTTGGTGGACAAGCGGCTGTACCTGCCGGAGAGCTGGACCTCGGACCCAGACCGGTGCGCGGCGGCAGGGGTGCCGGGCGGGAGACGAGGCTACCGGTCGAAGACGGGGTTGGCCTTGGAGATGGTGGCGCAAGCTTTGGAGCGCGGCCATCTGGAAGCCGGATGGGTTGCCGGGGACGACGCCTTCGGTATGTCGCCGTCCTTTCGGGAGGGCCTGGCGGCCTTGGGGATGCGGTAGGTGCTGGATGTTCCGGCAGGAACCACGGTGTGGCCTTTGGCGCCTGCCTGGAGCAATCCGGAATACCGGGGATTTGGGCGTCCCCGCAAGCCAAAGCTGGTGGACGGGCAACGCCGCACCCTGTCCGGGCGCAGCGATGAATTGCCTGAGGAGGCTTGGCGGGAGATAACGGTGGCTGAGGGTTCCCAAGGACACCGCACCTACAGATTCAGTGCGCAGCGGGTGCGGGTAACCCGCAGACGGAAGCCCGGTGAGGAACTCTGGGCCATATTCCGGCGGAATCTGGACGGCAGCGAACCCCGCTACTACCTGTCCAACGCCCCGGAGGACACTCCCCCGGAGGACACTCCCCCGGAGACACTGGCCCACGTGGGCGGTTCTCGCTGGCGTATCGAAACCGAATTTGAGACGGAGCAGAGCGACGTTGGACTGGACGAGTACGAGACCCGGACCTGGGCCGGCTGGCATCGCCACATGGCGATGTGCCTGCTGGGCGGGGCCTTTCTGTTGAGCCTGCAACAGGACTGGGAGGGAAGATGCCCCTGCTCACCCGGCCCCAAGTGTACCGGGTCGTGTGTGAGATGCTGCCCAGGGAGAAGTTCGGACCGCAAGAGTTGCTGCGGTGGCTGGAGTGGACGCAGCAACGGGGCGAGAGGTCAAGACTTTCCCACTAGAGGCGCCGCTACAGACTCCACCGGCAGACCTCAGGCACTCCTCCCTAAATCCGACGTTGTAATACTATAACGGTGGGCACTTAAGCTGGGTGAGGTTCGCGCCTTCGGGATTGAGGGCACCGGTTCATACGGCGCCGGACTTGCCCGGTTCCTGACTGGTCGCGGCTTCACCGTCGTGGAGGTCAACCGGCCTGACCGGTCAACCCGGTACCGGAAGGGTAAGAGCGACCCCACCGATGCGGAGATGGCAGCGCGTGCGGTGCTGGCCGGAGTGGCCAACGCCACTCCCAAGTCAGGTGAGGGCGAAATCGAGATGATCCGTATGCTCAAGGGCACCAAGAACTCGGCTGTGAAGGCACGCACCCAAGCCGTCAACCAGATGAAGGCCCTGGTCGTCACGGCCCCGGACGCACTACGAGAAACACTGGACGGTCTGACGGTCACTGCCCTCGCGGCGCGGCAAGAGCTTCCGCCCGGGTCGTCTTAAGGATCCCGCAGCGGCGGCCAAGTACACCCTTCGGTCCCTTGCTTGCCGCTACCTTCAACTCGACAGGGAGATCCGCGATCTGCGGTCCGAACTGGAACGGCTCACCCGGATGGCAGCCCCGGCCCTGGTCAGCATCTTCGGCATAGGACCGGACACGGCGGCGGCCATCCTGGTCGCTGCCGGGAGCAACCCCGAACGGCTGCATTCCGAGGCTGCCTTCGCCTCGCTGTGCGGGGTGAGTCCAGTATCGGCCTCCTCCGGCAAGACCAACCGGCATCGGCTGAACCGGGGTGGCGACCGCCAGGCTAATGCGGCTCTCTATCGCGTCGTTCTGGTCAGGCTCAGTCATGACCTCCGAACCAGGGACTACATGAACCGCCGCACCGGGGAGGGAATGAGCAAGACCGAGGTCATCCGATGTCTCAAGCGCTATGTCGCTCGCGAAGTCCTCTCGGTCTTGCGGAACTCCTCCAGAGTGCCCGGTCCCGCAGCTTACCATTTATAGGAGCATCAAACGGCGGTTGCAAACTGGACCGTCCGCCGCCATCCATAGGGTTAGAGTCGAGCTTACGGGTGGTGCAACGGATGTACAAGGTGGAAGTGTATCTGCGGATCCGCCGGGCAGTGATGGTGGAGGGGGAGAGCATCCGGGAGGCGGCGCGGGAGTTCGGGTTGCACCGGGACACGGTGCGCAAGATGCTGGAATACCCGGTCCCGCCTGGGTACCGGCGGCAGACTCCGGCCCGCAGGCCCAAGCTGCAGCCCTATACCGGCGTCATCGACCAGATCCTGGAAAAGGATCACAGCCAGCGTCCCCAGGAAGCAGCGCCACACCGCCAAGCGCATCTTCGAGCGGCTCAGGGACGAGTACGGGTTCGGCGGTGGGTACACCACAGTCAAGGACTACGTGAGGGAGCACCGCCGCCAGACGCGGGAGATGTTCGTGCCGCTCTCCCATCCCCCGGGCCATGCCCAGTGCGACTTCGGCGAGGCCCTGGTGATCATAGGGGGCGTTGAGCAGAAGGCACATTACCTCATCCTGGACCTGCCCCACAGCGACGGGTGTTTCGTCAAAGCATATCCGGCCGAGACCACCGAGGCCTTCTTGGATGGCTACGTTCAGCCTTTGCCTTCTTGGGCGGAGTGCCCCAGAGCATCCTGTATGACAATACCAAGCTGGCGGTGGCCCGGATACTGGGAGACGGCAGGCGCAGGCGACCCGGGCGTTCACTGAGCTGCAGTCTCACTACCTGTTCGACGACCGGTTCGGCCGCCCTGCCAAGGGCAATGACAAAGGCAAGGTCGAGGGTATGGTGGGCTACGTGCGGCGGAACTTTCCGGTGCCCATACCGTCCTTCGAGAGCTTTGATGCACTCAATGCCCACTTGGAGCGGCGCTGCCTGGAGCGGATGGACGCCACGCTCAGGGGCCACACGGAGACCATCGGGCAGCGGATGGAACGGGATTTAGAGGCCCTGCTACCCCTGTCGTCAGTGCACTACGACGCCTGAGACAAACATGCCAGCCGGGTGAGTTCGCTGTCGTTGGTCCGGTACCGCACCAACGACTACTCGGTGCCAGTGGCCTACGGACACCGGGACGTGCTGGTGCGGGGCTACGTGGACGAGGTGGTCATCAGCTGCGGCTCCGGGGTCATAGCCAGACACAAACGCTTCTATGCGAGAGACGACTTCGTCTTCGACCCCATCCACTACCTGCCCCTGCTGGAGCAGAAGACCGGCGCCCTAGACCAGGCCGCACCGCTGCAGGACTGGGACCTGCCCGATGAGTTCGGTACACTGCGCCGCCTGCTGGAGTCCAGAATGGGCCGCAGAGGCAAAAAGGAATTCGTGCAGGTGCTCAGGCTCTTGGAGACCTTTTCGATGGGCGAGGTGCATGCCGCCATCAAAGACGTAATCCGGCTGGGAGCCATAAGCTTTGATGCCGTGAAGCACCTGGTGCTGTGCCGGCTGGAGGGACGGCCGCCCCGCCTCGACCTGGAGCTGTATCCCTACCTGCCCAGGGTGCGGGTATGCACCACCTCTGCCCGGGATTACATGAGCCTCCTTTCAAGGAGGGCGGCATGACTGACAGGCCGACACTGCTCTTGGAACACCACCTGAAGGAGCTCAGGCTGCCCAGCTTTCTCCGTGAGTACTCAAAGATGGCCGCCCAGTGCGCCGCCGAAAATGTGGACCACTCGGCCTACCTGCTCCGGCTGGCCGAGCTGGAACTCATCGACCGCCACCAGCGCATGGTGGATCGGCGGATCCGGTCAGCCCGTTTCCCTGCGGTCAAGAGCTTGGACACCTTCGACTTCCTGGCCATCCCCTCAGTGAACAAGGCACTGGTGATGGAAATGGCCCGTTGCGAGTACATCGAACGCCGTGAGAACGTCATCGCCGTTGGCAACAGCGGCACCGGCAAGACTCACATAGCCCTCGGTCTGGGCTTGGCCGCCTGCCAGCGAGGGATGTCCGTGGGCTTCACCACCGCCGCAGGCCTGGTGCACGAGCTGATGGAGGCCCGGGACGAAAGACGGCTGCTGAATTTAAAAAGACAGCTCTCCCGCCTCAACCTGCTGATCATCGACGAACTGGGCTTAGTGCCCCTGTCACGTACCGGCGCAGAACTGCTCTTCGAGGTCTTCTCCCAGCGCTACGAACGCGGCTCCATCCTGGTGACCACCAACCTGCCTTTCGACGAGTGGACCGAGGTATTTGGCTCGGAACGTCTCACCGGAGTGCTGCTGGACCGGCTCACCCACCACGTCCACATCCTGGAGATGAACGGCGAGAGCTACCAGCTCAAGCGCAGCCGCGACAGCGCCGTGCCCCAGGCCCCGGACGACCCAGAAACGCCTAACCAGCTCAACACCTAGTCGGCTCACATCCCCTGATTCCGTCTCCATCTCTTCCCGCCCAGCCAACTGCCACCACGCAGGTGGTCCACAATTCTGCCGCCCTAGTATTACAACGTCGCTTGGTATCGAAAGGCTGCTGATGTGCGGATTTTGAGGCTGGCAATATGCGGGCACGAACCTCTGACAACAAAGGCTCCGTAGCTGGAGAAGTAAACCCCCGGCCCGGTTTCGCTCGATACGACGTTGTAATACTAAACCAAAGCCAAGGTGAAAAGCGCAGAGACATGGGATAAATTTGTGGAGGAACGGGGTTACCTTATCTGGGAAAGAGCGAGGGGTGGTGATGGGCGTGAGAGATATGGACCAGTTTCTCGAACGATGGGAGATGGATGTGCCGGGCGTGCGCCGGCGGATGATTCTGGTGCCGGTGCCCCGGGAGCGGGAACGGTGGTACGCCCTGTGGCTTCTGACCCAAGGCTGGACCGCTCAGGCTACCGCCGAGGCGCTGGAACGGGACCCCCACACCATTGGACGGTGGTTGGCCGCCTTCGGCGAGGGTGGGCCCACAGCCTTGATATTCGAGCAGTCCGGTGGTGCCCCCCTGCCCTCGAGGCGGCGCAGCAGGCGGCGCTGAAAGGGGCGGTGCAGGAGTGCCCGCCAACTCAGGCCTGGAACTGGCCAACTGGAACTGGAAAGTAGTCTGCCAGTACGTCTCCGAGCGCTTCGGTATCAGCCTGAGCCGCAGCACGTGCCTGAACTATCTGCGCCGGCTGGGATTCTCCTTCAAACGCCCCAAGAAACGGCTGCTCAAGGCGGATGTGGAGAAACGGGAGGCCTTCGTGGCGGAGTACGCCGCCCTGTCGGACGAGGCTCGCAGATTCGGAGCCAAGATATTCTTCGCTGACGAGGCCCACTTTCGTGCGGACGCTGAACTGCGGGGCAAGTGGGTGCTGCGGGGAGAGCCGGCCTTGGTGGACTCCAGCAGCCCGCGCTATGGCGAGAAGGCCAGCTACTATTCGGCGGTGTGCCTGGAGAGCGGCGAGGTGGAATGGATGGAGCTGGAGGGAGCTGGATGGAAACAGCAACTCAGGAACATCGGCAGCCTTCCTGGGACAGTTGCGGGAGAGGCACAGCGGTCGTCTGAACGTGATCTGGGACAATGCGCCGGCCCACCGGGGCGAGGCGGTGAGGGAGTACCTGCGGACGCCGGGTCTGAACCTGCGGCTGATGAACCTGCCGGGTTACAGTCCGGACTTCAATGCCGATGAGGCGGTCTGGGGCTGGGCCAGGGAGGAGGCCACCGGGAACCTATGCTTGGGGACCAAGGTCAAGGTGCAGGAACGGGTCGGCAGCTTCCTCGTTGGTCTGGCCAACCGGAAAGAGGAGGTGAAACGCCGCTGCCGCACCGTCTTGCAATCAAGGGCCGGCGCCCTGCCCCGCGACTCCCACTCCAACTCTCAACACCCCGGAAATGCACATCCCACCTTGGCTTTGGTTTAGGAATGTTTCCTCGGCCTTGCAACACCTTCTGGTACTGAGGTATGGACCCTGGAGAACTACCGCTCGTCGTCGTGGAATCCTAGCGTTGCAGACGCAAGACCTCTAATCTAGCCTTGCCTCTGCGGAACATCTCTGAAGTTGAATCGAGATGCCCGATGAGTACCCCTAGCTGCTTGGTGAGATTTGTTATGCCCCTTGTCAAATCCCGTTGGACATTCGGCGTTTGCTTCATGGAATCCCGGGCGTTGACGACCCCAGTTTTGAGCTCATCGATTGACGCTTGGGTCTCATCAAGGGTCGCATGCAAACCATTCAACGTCTCGATTTCGATATCTTCGGAGTTGGATGAGTATCCCAAGAAACGCTCCATACCTTGTTCAACTTTTGGAATTGTTTCTCCATACTGATCGTTTAGCCTCGTCAATCTCCCTGCGTATTGACTGATCTTTGTGCCAAGTTGGCTGATCATTCTTTGGCGATTTCGAGTAGAACCTGAGGGGTTTCCCGCAGTTAAGCTGTCGGCTTCCTCCTGAAACGCTAGCATTTCAGCCGTCAAATCATTGGCAAAGACGCCTAGTTCAGAAAGCGTATGTCCCAAGCCTGCAATATGATCCTCTAACGAGGCCATTACATCGATTATCCCGTCGTTTTCTACTTCGGATGTATCATGTTTTTGTTGGTGCAGTTGTGAGAGAGTTTCCCTAATCTCGGATACCATTTCTTGAGAGATTGGTGGGGTCTCATGCCCAAAATGGGTGGCCAATGCGGACATTAGCACACTTACAAAATTCTCATCATCGGCGTCCAAGGCTTGAAAAAACACCAAGGGAATTGGTAGATCTCGTTTTGTCATTCCTGAATGGCATATTGGAATGACAGGTATTCCCTTAATCCATCCAGCTCCCGCTTCAAAGTTGATCCAAAGCCTATGAACCGACGCCGGACTACAAATGACCAGTACCACCTTTGAATCATTTAGTTCGGCCTCTAGGCTCTGAAACCACTGATTGCCAGCAGTAATGTCACCAGGAACGCTGCTAACGAAGACTTCGAAAAGCCTAAGGAATGACGCCTCTACCCACTTTTTTATCACCGCGGCTAACCGGGCATCTTCCTCAGTGTGACTCACGAATGCCTTGGGCATGTTTCATTCCCCTGAAAGTAACGAATTTCGGCCAAATGCAATGATAAGCCGTTCCGAAAGCTGTGGCAACATTTGTTCGATTAAGTTCGCACTGGCAAGAGCAGGGGGCAAAAACCCTATCTTGTTTCAGTGACAAGCCCCTAGTATTACAACGACAGTTCACGGAGGGATGTTCCGCGCCGCCCTCCGGGCGTCTCGGCGTTTGGCGTGAGAGCGGCTGGCCCGATGGTTGCGTAACTGCTCCGCCTCCAGCAACCGCAGCAACTCCTCAGCACCCAACCGCTCCCGGGGCAGCATCTCGCGCACCACACGGTACACCTGCGGCCTGCTGACCCGGGGCATCTTTTTCCCCCCAAGCCTGTTGCAGGCTCAACAGGAAGGCCCCCGCCACCAGGCACAGCGCAATGTGATGATGCCAGCCCGCCCAGGTGCGGGTCTCGTACTCGTCCAGCCCCACGTCGCTCTTCTCCGTCTCGAACTCCGTCTCGATGCGCCACCTGGAACCGCCCACGTAGGCCAGCGTCTCCAGAGGAGTGTCCCCGGGAGCGTTTGACAGGTAGTAGCGGGGCTCGCTGCCGTCCAGGTTCCGGCGCCAGATGGCCCAGTGGATTTCGCCAGGCCTCCGCCGGCTGGTTGGCCGCACCCTTTGGGCACTGAACATATAAGTCCGCGGCCCCTGGGAACCCTGGGCCACCGTTATCTCCCGCCAGGCATCCTCCGGCAATTCAGCACCGCGCCCCGCCAGGGTGCGCCGCTGCCCGCTCCGCAGCCTGGGCTTGCGGGGACGCCCGAATCCCTGGTATGCCGGGCTGGTCCACTCGGGATCCACCGGCCAAAAAGTGAAGTTCCCCGGAACGTCCAGGACGTAACGCAGCCCCAAGGCCGCCAAGCCGTCCCGGAAGGACGGCGACATCCCGAAGGCGTCGTCCCCGGCCACCCATCCCGCCCTCAGATGGCCCCGCGCCAAGGCCCGCTGCAGCAGTTCCAGGGCCAACTCCGTCTTCGACCGGTACCGGCGCTTATCCTCCGGAACCCCAGCCGCCGCACAGCGGGCATCGTCCGATGTCCAACTCTCCGGCAGGTAGAGCCCCTGGTCCACCAGCGCCCGGCCCAAGGGACTGACATACGCCAAGAACATCCCTGCCTGGCAGTTGGCCACCTTGCCCAACCTGCCACAGTACTGCCGGGCCACCCCCGCCGACTTCAGCCCCTGCTTGGGGAAGTCGCTGCCGTCCAGCACCCACACCGCCTCAGAATGTCCCAGCCGGGGCGCCAGATACTCCTGGAGGCGTCCCATCACCGCGTCGTCATCCCAGGGGGCGGCGGTGAGGAAGCGCTGCATGGCCCGGGCCGGGACCCCCACTGATTCGGAGAGATTCTCGGCGTTGCGCCGGTCCTGAGACTGCACCAGGAGGGCCCGGAGATAGTTCCGGCTGTGGTCCCGCGACTCCCTGCGCCCGAACAGCGGAGCGAAGAAGGAATGAAACTCGCCAAAGGCCTCGTACACCCGCTCAAATGCCGCCGCATCCATCTCCCAACCCCACCTTCCAAGCCTCCCTCAGCTAGCTGGTCACTTTATCACACCAACTGTCGTTGTAATACTAGAAAGCTGGCCGGAAAGTGGCGTGAGCCTGGTGAGCGGCTATACTTGGGGCATCAAGCATAGTGGGGGATAGCAGTGCTGGGAGAGCGATCGGAGCAGAGGGGCCTCTGGGAGGCGGACCGGCTGTACCTGGACCACGTGGGTAAGGACACCTTCTACGGCCTGCTGGCATCGTTGCGGGGGCAACTGTTCCGGGACTCTGATTTCGCCGGGTTCTACTGCGCCGACAATGGCCGCGACAGTGTGCCGCCCAGCCTGCTGGCCACGGCGCTGCTGCTGCAGACCCACGACAAGGTGAGCGACGCCGAGGCCAAGGCCAGGGCCGATTTCGACATCCGCTGGAAGGTGGCCCTGGGCATCGAGATTGAGGACCGGCCCTTCGCCAAGAGCACGCTGCAGGTGTTTCGCGCCCAGTTGATCCTGCACGACAAGGTGCGGGAGGTATTCGAGTCCAGCCTGCGGTTGGCCCGGGAGTCGGGCTGCCTGAAAGGGCGCGGGATGCGGGTGGCATTGGACACGACCAACATCCTGGGACGGGGCGCGGTGAAGGACACTTACAATCTATTGGCCAACGGGATCGTCAAGCTGCTGCGGGCGCTGTCGCAGGTTGAGGGAATCAGCGCCGGGAAATGGGCCAAGGCCCAGGGATATGGGCGGTACCTTGCCTCCAACATCAAGGGCGAGGCGGCCATCGACTGGTCGGACAAGCGGGCGCGGGCGGTGCTGCTGGCCGGGATTGTGGCCGACGCCGACCGGCTGTTGGAGTTGTCGCGGCAGGCGCAGGGGGAGTTGCCCGAGAACGGTGAGGAGCGCCAGAGGATTGTGGCGGCGGCGGAGTTGCTGGGGCAGTTGCTGCTCCAGGACGTGGAGCGAACGGAAGGCGGAGTAAATCTCAAGGACGGGGTGAGCAAGGACCGGATGGTGTCGGTGCATGACCTACAGATGCGCCACGGCCACAAGAGCAGCCGGCGCCGGTTCGACGGGCACAAGGCGGCGATTGTGGTGGACACTGACTCCCAGTTGATCACCGCCGTGGACGTGTTGCCCGGCAACGCTCCAGACAACCTGGGGGCCTTGGAACTGGTGGAACGGAGTGAGGCCAACACCGGTGTGCCGGTGGAGGAGACCTTGGCCGATGCCGCCTATGGCGACGGCGATACCAGGCTGGCCTTCGCCGACGCGGGACGGACCCTGATTGCCCGGGTGACGGGACGCCCCAACAAACCCCACTTCCCGAAAGAGGACTTCCTTATTGACTTGGAGTCGGGGACCTGCACCTGTCCGGCGGGTCAGGTTACCCGGAAGCTGCTGCCGGCGGGGACGCGGACCGGCCCCACGGGACGGACTCACAGGTTGCAAGCCTTCCAGTTCGATGCAGCAGTGTGTGGGGCCTGCCCGCTGCTCCCTCAATGCGTGGCCGGGTCGTCCGGGAAGGGACGAACGGTGCAACTGCACCCGCAGGAGGCATTGTTGCAGCAGGCCCGCGCCCTGCAGCAGAGCGAGGCCTTTGCCGGGTACCGTAGGAGGCGGGTGGTGGTGGAGCACCGTCTGGCCCGGCTGGTGCAACTGGGAATCCGGCAAGCCCGCTACTTCGGGCGGGCCAAGACCCGGTTCCAGTTGTACCTGGCGGCCACGGTGGCCAACCTGACACTGGTGGCGGGCAAGGCCGGTTTGACGGGCGATATTGGTAGCGCTGCCACCGGCGACCGTGCCGCCTGCGCCGACACCGGCAGTGCAGCAGCCATATTTGGCGCAATCCGGCTCGGTCAGATTTGGCTCCTGGCGTTGCTGGCGCCGGCCTTTCTGCCTAAAGCCCTCTTCTCAACCAAGGCTTTTCATCCACATTTCTATGCGACATCTCCACTACAGCCGTGCGGCCTGACTGGGAGCACTCGCTGTCTGGTTGGTTTCCTAGACCCGAGCCGGGATGGCATAGCCATATCACCACAGTCAGTGATCTGCCCGCCCATGCGGTCCACTTTACCGCCGCCGGTTGCAGATGAGGGCATAGCGTTGGGTAGCACTCTAATTTTTACAGGCCGGACTCCCCGGTCCGCAGGGTGTATGCTGCCTCGACGTTGGTAACGAAGACCCTGCCGTCGCCTGGGAATCCAGTGGAGGCCGCTTCCTGGATGGAGTTGGTGGCCGCTTCCACCTGTTCATCCTCGACGACCACCATGAACATACACTTGGCCAGTTCGTCATAGAAGTGGTCGCCCACCTGGACGCCCTGCTGCTTGCCGCGGCCCAGCATGTCCCACTTCGTCATCGCCGGGAAGCCATTATTGGCCAGGGCCGCCGCAACCGCGACCTCCTTTTCTGGCCGGATAATTGCTCGCACCATTTTCATAACAGATTCTCCTCAGACGGTTCCGTTGAATTGTAGATGATGCCCCTATCGGCGTCCTTTATGCACCCGTCTAGCCCTCTCGAGCAACTTGGCATAGGGGTGTTGCTTGGCTGGCCTTGCCTTGGCCTTTGTCGGTGCCTTGGCTGGCCTCGTAGTTGCGGGCAGTTTTGCCGCTGGCTGTTTCCTTGTCTTGGCGGGTTTCAACGCCGAGGCCGTCCGCTCCCCGGAAGCGCGCTTGGCAATGGCCTTAGCTGTCTCCACTGGCACCAGTACCTGAATCGGCTTACATCCTCCCACTGGCACCGCCTCAATCGCTATCAGGGATTCGTCCAGCTTCCCCGCCTTCACAACCGGCCTCCCTATCTCGGCAATCTCCACCCGGTCTTTACCCGTGGATTGCGGGGCGCTAATGGATTCGGCGGGGATAAAGGGTAGTCGTCCGGGTCGTCGGATTCGGTCTCGCCTTTCGGCCTGCGCCGCAGTGTCCGGTCTGGCACGAAATGCGTGGTGGGTGGTGCGGTGGCAGGGCCATGTCTGTCGGCCAGGTCCGCAACGTCGGCCAGCGTGGGAATCCGGTTGGCGGGCTTGCCCTCCCGCAACGCCGGAGCATTCCGCACTACGTCGGCCCATTCCTTGAATGGCGGGTTGACGCCCGCCATTTCCGCCGGGTGCTGGCCGCCAATGCCCTCGTGTTCCCGGAACAGGTTGTAGTTGACCACCCAGCCGTCCAGGTAGCGTTGACCGGATTCCAAGCCTTCCAGCCCGCGCAACGTCTTTTCCCTGTCGCGGAATGTGCCTTGCAGCCGCTCGGACAAATTGTTGTTCAGTTCCGCCCGCAAGCCTTCGGACTGGATATGCGAGGCCTCGGGGAACACCTGCTTTATGGCCGGGCCGTAGCTGCCCAGCTTGTCCGAGGTGATCGACTTGGGCGGCCCGTCGGCGGCGGCGGCCTTGCGCAGCACCGCGACGGCGGCCCGCTGGTCGCGGTTGGGCGAAAGGTGAGAGGCCAGCACGTAGCGGGTGCTGGCGTCCATCACGTTCCAGTTCCACATAGATTCCCCGCCGACCTTGACGGCCATTTCGTCGGCTACCCATTTCCCCGACGTATGCGCCGGATGGTCCTGCATGGCGTTGGCGGCAATCTCGGAATGGTCTTTCACCCAATGATAGACTGCCGCTTTGTCCGGCTGGTCCATGTCGTAGGCGTCGGCCATCTGCTCGCTAATTTGCTTGTAGGACATCCCGCCGTAGTACATCCTGATGGCCGCGCCGACGTGTTCAGCAGGAACGCGGTCGCCGTTGAGCGCTCCGGTGTCGTTGAATTGCTTGGTGCAGGCTTTACAGCGATAGCGTTGCTTGCCGGATTGCTTCCCGTTCTTGACTATCTTGGCGTCGCCGCAGTACGGGCAGTTGAAGGTGTAGGTCTTGCTAAATTCAGCCATTACGCCTCACGCTGGGAAGTCGAGGATTGGAGGGAGCCACCAACGCATCGTTGCCACAACTGGCAACGATGCAAGTCCGAGTACCACCGTGTCGCCGCCAATCAACATTAGTGTTGCGGCTCGCTACTCTGCGATGCGTTCCTGCTGGCCTGACGCACTGGGAAAATCCTCCATCAAAGCCCCCACAAAAGCCCAAATGTCCTGATTGAAGTATCCAGCAGGCAATCCTGCCAATTGTTCTATGTCTGGCTGGTTGAACGGCAACGCTGCTGGTATCTGATGCCGGTCAATAATCGCACGATTGTCCAACGCTTCAAAAGCCCTCTTCAACATGATTGGCCGTTCGACCGGCCAATCAGAATCATAGGGTTCTCCGTGCTGCCACTCGCGCCTGTTGTAATTGGCATAGAGCCGTGCGGTTTCGTCTTTCCCAACAAACCCCAATTCATGTGCGCGGTGGATCAGCATTTTGATGGATGCCTTCCATTTCGGCTTGACCATGCGAATCCGGTTGAGCGTCGGATTTCGCAAATCAGATGCCACGCGAGTAGCAGGGGTGAGAAAAGCAGACGCAAATCGGTGAGCCTGTTTCTCAACTTTTTTGAATGTTTGCGCGTCTTCCCATTCCGACCTGGACAAATTCTGATGCAAAATCAAATGCCCCATTTCGTGACAGACATTTAACCTCACCCGACACGCACTTTGACCGTCATTCCCCAGCACGATGTACGGCCTACCGTCCACCACATCCCACGCTGAAAAGGCGTCCAATGTGGACCCGATGCTAATGTGAGCAATGAACACTCCGTGGTTTTCTGCGAGCAACGTTACGTTACTGATCGGCCCGTCCCCCATCTGCCAGTATCGTCGTGTTTCGACAGCCAACCGCTCAATGTCGTCGTCCGTGAGCGCTCCCCATTGCAGGTCACGCGCGAAATCCGGCAAGTCCGGTGTGGGCATGTTGAGGTACTGGGCTAGAAAATTCACAACCTCGCGCATCCATCCGCGTTTGTGTTCCGCTCTACGTCGGGTTGCTTTGGTGGTAGATGCCCTTGACCTCTCGAATACAACTTGGGTTTCCATGATTGATCCGGCTAGTGGCCGAAAGAAAAACTCGATCTTGAACCCCAATGCTGTGGCAATGGCGTCCAGTCGTGCGGGCGGCGGGTCGTAAAGCCCCCTCTCGTAGGCCGATAATGCGTTGGATGAGATGCTGGTCGCTTTTGATAGCGATGCTAAAGTCCAGCGCTGCACATCCCGCGCTTCGCGGAGCCTCCCGCCAACGAAACTAACAGCATCCCCTGTCATGACGCCCTCGCATATCACTCGTTGAAAAAAGTCCGTTCTACCACGTTCTCGGACTGGTCTTCTATCACGGCACCATCGTCGTGTGGATACAGATGAATCGGATCCATTCCGGGTGACTTTGCCGTCACGGAATCCAGATACCCCTTCGCATGCTTGCCATATATGATCTCTACCAATCGGTAGGGAGCAGACGGGTTAACCGCCATTCCGTCTTCCAATAGGTCGAACAATCGCGGTCCGCTGCCCCGTGCAAGACGTTTACGATGGCGCCCACCCGCAGGCTCATCCCCGTGACGAGCAGGGACAAGCAGGTACAGCAATCGAGAACCGTCCGAAAATGTCCGATGCACTTCGGTATGAAACGACGTTCTGGGGCTCTTGCCGTTGGGCACTTTCTTAGCGGTGAGACCTTCAATTGCTCCGTCCAGTTTGAGCGCATCACTCTGGATGTTGTGATAAACGACAGTCCAAAATGGATCGAACACCTTGTCGTTCGGTTCTGTCCGCACTTCCCTGGCGGCTTGCGCGTCCGCACAGGCGTCCAAACACAGTTGCACGAACATTTCCCTACATTGTCGTATTGCCCGTTCGACATCGGCCACAGACTCCGACTGAGACACTGTAAATATCTGCATATAATCTGCATTGACCTGTAATATATTTTTTCCAGTTTAACGCATTTCTACCGTGCCTACTAGGGGTTAGATGCAGAGTTGAGGATTATTTATACAGTGGCCGATATTTTCATCGCCTGCGCCGCGATGTGGAGCGCCCTTGCGCCCGGCCCATCCGCAGGTTCCCCTCGTTCTTCATCCATCCGCTGGCCCGGTTGAACTGTTGCAGGCCAATCAGCGTGTAGCGGTCTCGCTTTTCCTTGTTGCACGGCGGACACAGCAGGGTCAGGTTTTCGTAGGCGTCCGTGCCGCCCTGGGAGCGCGGGTTGATGTGGTCAACTTCCAGTTCCAGCGGTCTTGAAACTGTGCGCCTGCGGCCAGGCTGTCCGGCGTCGCGTGGAAGTCGCGGTTCTTGTTGAAGGGCGGGTCGGTGGCAATCAGGTGGACGGTCTCGCTGTCCATCCCCCGGAGGAAGTCAAGGTTGTCGCCGTGGTACAGCGTCCGGTTGGCGAAGTTTCGGTCTGGCATAGCGGCCCCCTATTCAGGGTTCGGCGGCCATGCTACCATAGGCATCCTCTACAATTCAGCGGAACCCCTCAGACTTCATGTGAGCTGCCCTTTCACCCTGAATCAACTCAGCCAGAAAAGCAGGTCAGGGTGTCACTAGCCGCGCCCCGTGCGCGAGATGTTTGCGATGATCGTTGGGAGGACCTCGTTCAGCTTGGACACCGGGACCTGCTCCATGGCCCTCTCGGCCTCGCGGGCGTTGGGGTCGGTGCGCCCCCCAGCGAAGATGGTGACCGCGTCCACAACCTCGCCGTCGAGCCGGGTCTTGCCGCCTTGGAAACCGATGTCTCCCGCCCGGTGATTGCCACAGCCGGCAGGGCACCCCGACCAGTACATCCGCAGCGGGGCGGCATCGGGGTAGCAGGCATCCAGCACTTCCACAATCCGTCGGCTGACACCCTTGGTCTTGATCAGGGCCAGGTTGCAGTAATCGTTTCCGGTGCAGCTCACCATCCCGCGGGTGAAAGGGCCCGGCTCAGGCGACAGCCGCAACAGCAGTGGCTCGGACAGCAGCTCGGGCAAATTACCCTCCGGCACGTCTGCGATGATGACGTTCTGCCCCACGGTCAGCCTGATTGCACCGGAACCGTAGGTCTCAGCAAGCCCGGCCAGTTCTGCCATATCGTCGGCGCAGGTGCGTCCGGTGGGCACGCAGAGCCCGACGGAGTACAACCCCTCCTGCCGCTGCCGGTTCACGCCCAGGTGATCGCTGTCGTAGTCATGCCTAGCGTCTCGTCCTGCCGGTGGCAGGGGCGCACCCCAGCGTTCTTCGAGGCGCTGGCGAAACTGGTCAACACTCCAGTCCTCCAGCAGAAAGGCCAGGCGCGCCCGTGTCCGCTTTTCCCGCGAACCCTCGTCTCGGAACAGCAGTGTAATGGCAGCGGCCAGCCGCGCCGCTGCATCCGGTTCCACGAACGCGTCCAGCGGCTGTGCGACGGTCATTCCGCCCGAACCCGTCTTGCCGCCCACTGCGACGTTGAAGCCCGGGACACCGTCTGTCCCAAAGGCGGGTGTCATGGCGATGTCCTGGGTCTCGGCGTGAATGCAGTTTTCCAAGCATCCGGTGAAGGCGATGTTAAGTTTGCGGGGCAGGTTGGTATATTCCCAGTTGCCCAGGAACATCCGTGTAAAATGCTCGCCGACCGGTGCGGCGTCAAACAGTTCGTTGGAAGTCAGACCCGACAGGGCGCAGGTGTTGGTTCCCCGGATGTTGTCCATTCCGGTCTGAAGGGAGGACAGATCAATGTCGCGCAGGGCGTCCAGAATTTCGGGAACGTCCCGTATCTGGATGTCGCGCAGCTCAATCTGCTGACGGGTTGTCAGGTCCTTGACGCCGCTGCCAAGCCGTTGGGAGATAGCGGCGAGGCCGGTGAGTTGCGGCGCAGTCAACCGGCCGTTGGTGATGCGCAGGCGCAGCATGAAACGGCCAGGGGTGGGCTTGCGGAAGAACGTGCCAATCCACTTCAGCCGCTCACGGTCCCCGGGTTCGATGGTCTCCCAACCACCGTGCTGCACCGCCAGTTCGTGTATCTCGTCCAGGATATCCAGCCCTGGCCTCTCGGCCTTGATGCGCTCGACGGAGTTGCCCGTTTTCGTTGCTGTGGTCACGCTTCCTCCTGTGCTGCCCTTCCGAAGGGGTGGCGGCCCTCAACCTGACCTTCCCGGGAATGAGATGGACTTGAGTCTTTAGGCCTCGCTGTACAGGGCCATGGGTACTCGCTTCGCATAGGCCGGAGCGACAGCCAGTGAGCCGATTCCCAGCGCCCGCTGCATCACACGCCGCTCTTCCGTCTCCCGCTCCGGCGAGAAGCGCACAACGAAGACCAAGGCCGAGGCCACAGTTACGATTGCTCCGAGGTAGAGCAGCGACATTTCGGTGCTGAGGGATTCCATTCGGTACAGGAAGCCGGCGGCCACGGCTCCGGCATTGCCGCCCGCTCCGACGATGCCCGCCACGGCTCCCAGCGCCCTCTGTTTGATGAAAGGAACCACAGAGAAGGTCGCACCCTCGGACATCTGCACGAACAGGCTGAACACCATCATCGCGCCGATCGCGAGGGGCAGAATGTCCATCCGCGAAAAGACGGCCAGGGCGATGCCTTCCAGCAGCAGCACGCCACCAAGGAACAGTGTCCGGCCCCGGAGTCCGAAACGTATGCCCACCTTGTCGCCGCGAATGCCGCCCAGGGTCCGGGCAAAGAGGTTCATCAGCCAGAAGAGGCCAGCAATCAGACCTGCCACGCCGACACTGAGACCGAACCGGTCGTGGTAATAGAGCGCCGCGATATTGTGCATGGTCAGCTCGACGCCGAAGCAGGCCCCGTAGATCAGGAACAGCCCCCAGACCCGGTGGTCTTTGGCCGCCTCTATGAAGGCGCGCGTCTTGGCTACCGGAGGCTCCAGTGTCCGCTCGTCCTCAGCCTCTTCGGCGGGCGAGTCCTGGGTGAACTTGAAGTAGGCGAAACCCATCAGGAACAGGGCGATGCCAAGTAGCACCATGGCGATGCGCCAGCCGATGACATCGGTGGCGCCCAGAGCGACGACAACGCCCAGCACCAGCGGCATAACCATCTGTGTTACGCCGCCGCCCAGGTTTCCCCATCCGGCAGTGGTGGCGTTGGCCGTTCCCACCACGTTGGGCGCGAACATCACGGAGGTGTGGTACTGCGTTATGACGAAGGAGGCCCCGATGATGCCGATCCCCAACCGGAAGAGCAGGAGGGACTCGTAGTTGTTGGCCAGCCCGATGGTCATGACCGGAATCGAACCGACAATCAGCAGCCCCGAGTGGGTGATGCGAGGGCCGATGCGGTCGCACAGCCAGCCCACCACCAGCCGCGCCACGATGGTGACCGCAACGGAAGCGATGATGGTATTGCCGATCTCGGCCTGGGTCAGCTGCAGGTCATCGCGGACGATCGTCATCATCGGCGCAATGCCGAACCACCCGAAGAAGGCCAGGAAGAAGGCCATCCAGCTCATGTGGAAAACCCGCATGTGCGGACGCCCGAAGCTGAACAGCGGTATGTTGGTGGCCTTCCTTGTTTGGGGGTCCACTCTGATGTTTATAGCTGACATCGTTCGGTAATTCCCAACGAATTTGGATTTCGGTCCATCAGACCTTTGATGGGCCAGAGCCGTTCGACTGATGGCGTGGACCCTTTCGGCTGACTCGTGCCGTCACGTTGTCTCTAACATCCAAGCAGGCACCCAAGCAGGCGATTTCGTCCTAAATCTCGACGGAGGCAACACCGCTGCCAACGCGGGCCACCACGATATGAGCCGTTTCCCGGCCGGGGGCGCCCAGCACCGAGGTCTTGCTCTGGCCAAGGAGCCGCTTGATGCCGTGGGGGTCGCGCACGAAGCCGTGAACGTTGGTGAGCCACTTCACGCTCTTGTAGCCCTGCAGGAACGGCACCCACAATCGCACTGGCCCTCCCAGTTCGTGGGGCAGCCGTTCGCCCTCAATGCCATAGACCACCAGCACCCGCGGGTCGCGGGCCAGCGCCAAGGGCAGGCTCTCGAAGTACATTCCATCGCCGGAGTAGAAGGAGAGATAGCGAGAGCCGGACAGATCCATGCCCATAGCTTCCAACAGAGCGGGGAGTCGCACGCCGGTGACCACCGGAGTCTCGGACCAGTTGAAGATCTGGCAGACCAGCGGGGTCGCCTCTTCAACCTTGGGCAGCTTTTTCAGGTCTTCCCAGCCCGCCGACACCGTCCTTCCACGGATGTCGGTCAGCTTCATTTCCCAGTCTTCCAGCGCCTTCTGCTTCGGCATGGGGTAGAGCGAAAGCACGGGCAGAATGTCGACCTCGAAGTCCATGGCGGCGAACTGGTCCTTGAACTTGGGGTAATTGACATTGGGTCGAAGCACCATGACTTACGCCTCCACCGATGCAGGTTGTGGCACAATGAATTCCTCAGGCGAGAGGATGACCTCCTCCACCGGGCAGATAAAGACCTTGCCGTCGCCAAAGTTATCTGACTTGTTCACGGCAATCAGCGACCGTACCAGCCCACCGGCCATTTCGTCGGGAACGAGCCAAGAGAGCATCCTCTTCGGAAGAAATTGCATCACTCCATCGTCGCTTCCGTTCACCGGGCGCATATATCGCAGGCCCCGCTCCTTGCCCCGGCCCATGACCCGAAGATGAGAGCACTCGGTCAAGCCCATCGCCAAGGCGGCGTTCAAGGAGTCCTGCCATTTCTCGGAACGGATAACAGCTATAACTTCTTTCATGCCACTGCCCCACCGAAACTATCTGAGAAGCGCGATATGGGCGCGGTGTTTCGGCCCAATTGCGTAAGAGTTACGCGGCTGGTACGAAATCGTTATAGTTATTTTACTAATCAGTTACTAATGTATTAAATGCCGACGCCATTCGCCATAAGTAGACGAATCCGTAGAGGTAGGAAATTAATTCTGGCGGTGTGGTGGCAAACGAGGGAAAACGGAGGCGCGCACAACATAAAGGCTCGGACCGGAGCCTGCACATCGGCAGTGGACCAAGGGACTACCGCGCCGGGGAAGCTGATGCGGAGAAACGGGAGGCCTTCGTGGCGGAGTACGCCGCCTTGGCGTCTCAGGCTCAGAAGTCCGGGCGGAAGGTCTTCTTCACCGACGGGGCACATTTCCGGGCAGACGCGGAACTGCGGGGCAAGTGGATGCTGCGGGGAGAGTCGGCCTTGCTGGACTCGACCAGCCCGCGCTATGGCGAAAAGGTCAGGTACTTTTCGGCGGTGTGCCTTGAGACCGGCGAGGTGGAATGGATGGAGCTGGAGGGGAACAGCAACAGCGAAACGACGGCAGCCTTCTTGGAGCCGTTGCGGGAGAGGCGCAGCAGTCGGCTGAACGTGACCTGGGACAATGCCCCTGCGCACCGTGGCGAGGCGGTGAGGGAATGGCTGAGCAAGCCCGGAGTGAACCTGCGGCTGGGGAACCTGCCGGGTTACAGCCCAGACTTCAACGCCGACGAGGCGGTCTGGGGATGGACGAGAGAGGAAGCCACCGGAAACCTGTGCTTGGGAACCAAGGCCCTGGTGCAGGAGAGGGTCGGGAAGTTCCTCCACGGGCTGCCACCCGGAAAGACGAAGTAAAGCGCCGCTGCCGCACCGCCTTGCCATCAAGGGCCGAAGGATTTCTGCGAGAATCAAAGCCCAATCCTCGATGTGTCGTAAATGCACATCCCACCTTGGCTTTGGTTTAGAAGACTCGCATTTTCACCGGCGCAGCGTCCGGCGGGGACAGGGCTATCGCATTCGAAATTCTGGCGGCCATTTTAAGGGCAAACTGCTGCTGCTCATCGCCAATTTTGAGGTATAAGACCTCGTCATCAACGGATGTCAAGAGGATTGCAGCCGAAGATACCGCTGAAAATCACCTGAGATCCCAAATGAAAGCCTCGAAATTCCCAAATGCGATAGCCCTGCCGGCGGGGAGAGCATCGGTTGATAAGAATTAGTGGGCCAAGTGGATACTATCGATTCAGCGCCGCCAGCACGCGACCCATAAGGATTACCAAGACCCCGACGCCTACGGTCGTGCCGCTAACGCCTATGAAAGCCAAGAATGCCACGACCGCCGAACCTCCATCACTGCCTAACTCGTCAAAGGCCGCATAGACCCCCAATGCAACAGCTATTCCGAGGAGTATGCCGCTCACTATGACGTAAATCCCGATGGGAATACTGGCACTGCTCATTACTGCTGCTCCCATGAAATATGGATTTGTGATACCGACGAGTCCTCCTGATCATCTGAGCTCTGATCAGGCGGAGGGCGTTTCCACAATCAGCTAACCTGCTTGAACGGGCTATTGTGATATGAACGTGCCCATAGTTTCAGGAGAGTATAATTGCAATCCGCCATAATGCGATGCGAATTGAACCGTGTTGGTCAACGACAATAAGATCTGCCACTGGCTGTTTTCGCAGGCAAACCATCCGGCGCCTGCACTGCCGCGGGGTTGAATGACGTTAGGCGGTTGCGCCGGTCCAGCAAGCCAAAGCAGGCGCGAAGTCAGTTGAAGACTGGCTCAGAGCGTCGCCCTTGTCGTCACGGGATCCGCGTTATGCGAACCGCGAGGGACTCGGCGTCGGGCGCGAGGGCATGACCCGCATCAACCACCTTTGCGAGTGCCCAGCCCGCCGCGCTCGCCGTCCATTCGGGCAGTCTGACCGACATGCCTAGGGCAAAGGGTTCAAAGGAAATGCCCCGTAGCAGTACGTCGTCGTCGGACACCCTGACGTCCTGTGTTGCTCGGGCACGTCCAGCGCACGGTCGAAGTGGAACGGGTCGTTGTTTCTGTCATTGACCCCGGATACCAACTCCGCAACCGTGCGACCACCGAGAAGTCCCCGGTCGATGGCAATGAGCGCGCTCGTCTCCGTCTGCAAGACACAGTCGTACCACCTGCCCACGGAACTCAGATGATTGCGATACCGGCCATCCGGTTGTAAGTGCGTACCGTAACAGGTCACTTGAAAGCCCGACACCTCGACAGCGCCAACGGCGCGGAGCGCGTCATCCAGGCATTGAACCAGCGGCGGCAACACCAAGGGCAACCCAACCGTCGCTTCCTTATACCCGGGCGGTATGCCGAACGTAGCCCAACCCGCCCTGGTTCCTGGCGGGGATGGGTCCGGCGTCACCTTGCTTAGGTCGGTTGGGTTTGTCAGCCCTACGTACACCCATCCGATGAGGGATGCGTCATCATCGTCGCCGACCATCCCCGCTTCAAACAGGTTCCAGAGCGGCAACGGGCGAGCGGGCGAGCTAGAGGACGAGTAGGACGACCAGCCCATAAGCTCGGCGCGTGCCTCGAAGGCCTCTTGAAGGATGCTCACTCTCGTGATGCTCGCGGGAGGGCCATCCCTCTCCCGCCGCTCCTGTTCCCTTTCGGACGCAATCAGGTCCGTGGAAGGAAGTTGCCCGAATGCCTCAAGGATGAGAAATGGCGTCATTGATGTTCCGCTCCGTTCCTGTCTGTCCATACGCGCCGTTCTTGCCTGTTCGTACCGTTCGTGTCCATCCGTGGGCACCATTGCTTCCAGCTTGAACCCGGCATATACCTAACACGAATACTGACTTGCAGACAGTCTCATCTGCCCGATTCTACCGGGTTTATGCTGCTGGTCGGCCCGGATACGCGGCCAAGTGGTCTATCTCGATAGCGCCAGAGCTATCGCGCCCAGGAAGGCAACGCCGACAGCAACCGTCAGCATGGCTTCTCACCTGCTGATGGATTCTGGCCACTCGGCCACCGGGGTGATCTCCCGGTGGCCGAACTTTTGGTCCGGTATGATATTTCGCTGCTTCTTGTGCGGGCCGGTCTGCGTTGGCCCTGATGTTCCCTGGCCTCAGTGCCTTACAAGTTGGGCCGACACTGGAAGTCAGCCGTCTTGATGACCGTGTTTGGGAAATCGCGCTGGCCGACAAGATCAACGTCCGTGATGCTCCGATAGCGATAATACCTTGTGCCCTTGGTGCAAAGATACCGGGCGTTCACCCTGTCCCCGCTCCGCACGTTGTCGGCCCTGACAGTCTCCGTCTCAAGACAGACGAGGGCTGGACCGCTGCCCAAGTGGCCGCCACCCTAGACGTCTCGGAGCGTACCGTGTTCCGCACCAAGCAGCACTATGCCGAGGAGGGACTGGAGGAGGTGCTGCGGGGCCGCAACCAGAGCACCAGGCGCCGGAGCTGGACGACCGCGGCGAGGCCCACCTGGTAGCCTTGGCCTGCAGCCCGGCTCCCGAGGGCCACGACCACTTGATGCTGCGAGCGCTGGCGGGAAAGGAAGTTGAACTGAGACTGGTGGAATCGCTGTCCCACGAGACGGTGCGCCTGCATCTGAAAAAAGCACCCTCAAGCCGTGGCAGAAGCAGCAATGGTGCATCCCCAAAGTAGGCGGGGAATTCGTGGCGGCAATGGAGGACGTGCTGGAGCTTTACGCCGAGCCCTTTGACTCCCGGAAGGATGGCGACATCCCGAAGGCGTCGTCGTCCCAAGGGGAGTCGGTGAGAAACCGCGGCATCGCCCGGGCCGATGCCGGAACCGCCTCCGACAGATTCTCTGCGTTGCGACGCTCCCAGGACTGCACCAGCAGGGCCTGGAGATAATGCCAGCTCAGATCACGCGCCTCCCTGCGGCCAAAAACCGGGGCAAAGTGGGAGTGAAAATTCTGAAAAGCCTCGTGCACCCGCTCGAAAACCGCCGCATCCATCTCTCTACCCCACCTGCCCAAACCTCCCCCAACCTGCTGGTGATCCTAGCATACCAACCGTCGTTGTAATATTAGGAGCCCGTCCGAGAAACACGGTTGGCGAGTTGCTGGGGGTATGATGGGGCGAACATGCGGCGAGGATAGGCGTTGATGAGCAAGACCTTCCGTCCCTACGACCCGGAGCAGCAGTTGCTGCTGCCGGCGGCGCTGCAGGAATCTCGCTCAAGATTGCCGGAGAGAGCATAGCTGGAACACTATCCCAGTCTCAACATCCGTATTCTCGCAGAACGCGTTTCTCCAGAGAACATGCGCCGACCCGGAACGGAGAGCACATTTCGGCATTCTGGAACTGCGAGCGACCGGGCGAGTTGACCGGGGCGAAGACCTGCAATTTCGCGGCCTCCTGGGCCACACCGCGGTTTGCTGTGACTTCTAATGCAGGAAGCAGGCCACGTAATGATTGGGAGAGATTTCCCTCAGCGTGGGCTCATCCACTGAACAGCGTTCCATGACGTACGGACAACGGGGATTGAACCGGCAACCGGACGGCACGTTCAGCGCGCTGGGTACTTCCCCGGTTATCGTCTCTTCCTGCTGCTCTTCGTCTGGGCTGGAAGGCAACGCCGCCGCGAACAGGGCTTGAGTGTACGGGTGGAGCGGGTTCTCGCATAGCTCCTGGCTCTCGGCCATCTCCACGATCTTGCCCAGATACATCACAGCGATGCGATGGCTCATATGGGCGACGGTGGCGAGGTCATGGCCGATGAAGAGGTAGCTCACTCCCAGCTCGGCCTGCAGTTCTTCCAACAGGTTAATAATCTGCGCCCGGATGGAAACATCCAAGCCCGAAACCGGCTCATCCAAGACGATCAGCCGTGTCTCGGTGGCCAACGACCTGGCGATGGCAATGCGCTGCCGCTGGCCGCCGCTGAACTCGTGGGGGAACAGGGGCGACATATCGGGCTGAAGCCCCACCAGCTGCATCACTTCACCGACCCGGTCGTAGATCGCTTTGCGGGACAAGTCGGTATGGATTTCCAGCGGCTCGGCGATAATGTCCCTGATGCGCATACGGGGACTCAGCGAACTGAAGGGGTCTTGGAACACCACCTGCACGGAACCCCGGTAATTCTTGAGGTCGGTGCCCTTGAGACCGGTAACGTCTTCGCCATCGAAGTTTATCGAGCCCTCGGTGGGGTCCTCCTGCAACAGGAGCAGCTTCGCAGTGGTGGTTTTTCCACAGCCCGATTCACCGATGACACCGAGCGTTTCTCCAGGATAGATGTCGAAGTCTATCCCGTCCACGGCCTTCACCCACGCGCTTGGTCGCCAGAAGACCATCCCATCGGTCACCGGGAAGTATTTCTTCAAGCCCTGAACTTTAAGTAGCGGCTCCGGCACCCTGCATTTCCTCCTTCTGGCTCACCAGCCAGCACATTGCTTTCCAGTCTTCACCGGGGCTGCAAACGGGCGGCTCCTCTACCCTGCAGCGATCCATTACCTGGGGGCAGCGTGGGTGGAAGTAACACCCTTGAGGCAGCGACGCCAAGTTGGGCGGATGCCCGGGGATTGCAAACAACGGTTCTTTGCTGCCAATCTTAGGGATCGATCCCAAGAGGGCCTGGGTGTAGGGATGCTGGGGGTCGCGGAAGACTTCCCTCACGCTCCCCTGCTCCACGATCTGACCCGCGTACATCACGGCCAGCTTGTCGCACATCTTGGCCACGATGCCCAAATTGTGGGTAACGAAGATCAGCCCGACCCCCATTTCCCGTTGGATATCTTTTAGAAGATTCAGGTACTGAGCCTGAATAGTCACATCAAGGTTGGTCGTGGGTTCATCAGCGATTATCAATCCTGGGCCACCGGCGAGGGCAATTGCCCCCACGATGCGCTGGCGCATACCGCCGCTCATCTGGTGCGGGTATTCCTTCATCCTCGTTTCGGGGGACGGGATACGCACAGACTGGAGCAGGCTCCTCACTCGCTCCCTCAAAGCACGGCCATGCAGGTCCTGATGATAGTACGCCGGTTCGCCCACCTGCGTTCGGATGCTGAACAGAGGGTTGAGCGAAGCCATAGGGTCCTGGAGAATCATGGCAATGCGGCTGCCTCGAATGCGGCGCATCTCGCCGTTGGATTTCTTGGTGAGGTCGTCGCCTTCGAATTCGATGCTGCCCTCCACGATTCGACCAGCGGGCGGCAGAAGGCGGACCAAGGAGAGGCAGGTTGTGGTCTTGCCACACCCCGACTCGCCGACCAGACCCATGGTCTCGCCTGCTTCCAGCGTGAAATCAATGCCGTCCACGGCCTTCACCACACGCGTGCCGCGAAAGGTGAAGAAGTGGGTCTTCAGGCCCGACACTTTTAGCAAAGGAGGCATAGGTCGCTTCCTCTTTCCCTAGAGATTCCTCAACTGTGGGTCCAACTTGACGCGGAGCCAGTCGCCCATAACCTGGGTGGCCAGCACCACCAGCATGATGGCCAGGCCTGGGAAGACGGTCAGCCACCACCGGCCAGTCAGCAGCGTGGGCCTGGCCTCCGCCAACATCGAACCCCACGCTGGGGCCGGAGGCGGCACGCCGACTCCCAAGAAGCTCAGGGAGGCCTCGGCGATGATGACCACACCGATAGTCAGGCTGGCCAACACTATTGTGGTGTTCATCACGTTGGGTACGATGTGGCGAATCATTACTCTGAACTTGGTGGCGCCGGCCACCTCGGCCAGCTTCACATACTCCCGCTCCCGGAGGCTGAGCACCTCACCGCGGATAACCCTGGCGTATCGCGTCCAGAACACCGCCCCCAGGATAATGACGATGTTCCACATACTTGGTCCCACGAGGGTTGCCAGGAATATGGCGAATATGAGCGAGGGGAGCGCCAGCCAAGCATCGGTGATACGCATTATTGTCGTGTCCACCCACCTCCCCATGTAGCCGGAAAGCACTCCCATCGCGGTGCCGATTGCTGCGGCGGCGAGGGTGCCCACAAGCCCCACAATGATGGAGACACGGCTCCCATGAACCAAGCGGCTGAACACGTCCCGCCCTTGGAAGTCAGTGCCCAGAATGGCCGTAGAGCTGCCCCCTTCCAACCACATGGGCGGCGCAAAGAATGCGGGCTCGATATTTTCCACGGGCAGTTCCGGGTCATGGGGGGCTATGACGTTGGCGAAGATGGCCAAGATACCCAGGAGCGAAATGATCACGACCGCCAGCACGGGCATTTCGCGTACTGTCCGCAGCCCTGCTTTCACGCTCTGGATTCTGGGAATAGCCCTCCCCGGTACAGCTACAGTTGCCATAAGCGCTCATCCTACCGTGTGAGACGGATTCGAGGGTCAATGTAGGCGTACGCGATGTCCACCACGAAGTTCGCGATCACAATCAGGATGCCGATCATAATGACGGCCCCCTGCACCAGAGGGAAGTCCCGCTGGAATATGCCGGCATAGAGCAGGCTTCCCACACCCGGCCAAGCGAAGATGACCTCGATGACCACCGCGGTATTCAGCAGCAGTACAAGGTATATACCTGCCCAGGTCACCACGGGGATCAGGGCGTTCTTGAAGGCGTGTTTGCCGATGACGACATAGTCCGGCATACCCTTCAGTCTTGCCAGCTTGATGTACTCGCTGCCGAGCACGTCCAGCATGCTGGAGCGGGTCAGGCGCATGAAGGAGGCGGCAAAGTACCACCCCAACGCAATGCAGGGTAAGACCAAGTGGGAAAAGCCTCCCTTACCGGCCACCGGCAGCACGCTGAGGTACAACCCGAACACGATAAGAAGCACCAGCGCTAACCAGAAATTGGGAATTGCCAGCCCAAGCAGGGCGACTATCTTACCCAGGCTGTCCCACCATGTGTTGAGCTTGACCGCCGACAGGATGCCCAAGGGAATCCCGACTACCATGGCAAAAATGAGAGCGCCGGCGGCAAGCTGGAGGGATGCCGTAAACCGCTGGAAGTACAACTCACGCACAGGGCGGTTGAACTGGAACGATTGCCCAATGTCTCCCTTGAACACGTTGCTCATAAAGGAGAAATACTGTTCGGGATAGGACTTGTCCAAGCCCCACTGGGCCCGCAGACGGGCCAGATCTTCCTCGCGGGCGCCAGGTTCGGAATACAGCCGCGCCGGGTCGCCCCCGGCAATCCTCACGAGGCTGAAGATGGTGACGCTGATTATCAGGAGGGTAATTATGCTGTAAAAGAAACGCCGTAAGATGAACTGTCGCACTTTACCTCACCTTTATGCCACCCGACTCTGGTATGCCACCCGACTCCGGCGTGGTTGCGAAAAATCGTTGCCCTGACCTCGCTGTTCTTCCGGGCCTCACGGGCCCATCAAATCTCGAAGTCTCATTCCCGGTCGATGATGAGCTGGCGACCAATGTCCCAACTCTCATCCATTACTCCCATCACCACGTTGGTCTCATAGGCCAAATTCACCACCACTCGGTGCGGCGTAATTATGTCCCTTGACTTAATCCCGGCGCGGTCTCCCACTCCGGGATGCCTGCTCTCGAAGTAGAAGGTGTATTCGTAGCATCCCGGGCAGAATTTGATGGCCCGGCTGGTTTCCAGCTTGAAGGTTTCTTCTATGCCGTCAAAACGGAAGGTAGGCGAATTTCGGACGAATTCCTCGGCTACCTGAATGCTGGCGGAACTGCCGACCGGCCCGGTGAGAGGATAGTAGGCCGCGGCGGCCGCGCCACCCAAGACCAGCAGCACGGCCAGCAGCGGCATGTGCCGGAATCGCCGGTCGAACAATCGTATCCGACCGTAGACGTTTACCAGTTGCGCCCTCAACCCAATTCCTTCCTGTCGTGGTTCCGGCCTAATTGTCTACCACTTTCCAGTTCTCCCAGGGCGGACCATAGAACTCCATCTGGGGATTGGCGAAGATTTCCTTGCCTTCGCCCCACTGGTCGCGGTTGGCGATGCGCGGGCCGATGGCGTTGATAAAGCTGAACCAATAGATGGGAATTTTGTAGAATCCTGCGGACAGTTTATCTTGGGCGTCAGCCGCTAATCGTTCGCGCTCGTCAGGGTCAACCGACGCCTCGTATTGCGATATTACACCGTCGATTTCAGGGTCGCACATTCGGGAAGAGGCGGCCTCGCACCCGACATAGGCGTTGAAGCGGGCAACGAAAGCGCCGGTGGTTCCGGTGCCGATCAGCAGTATCTGAGTCTCCCCTCCCCATGCATCATTGCGCTCTTGGTAAGTATCTCCTTCCGCCAACCGGTCGAAGTAAGTGCCACGCTCCATGGTCTGCAACTTGGCGTTTATGCCGATGCGACGGATCTGGCTTATAACCCTCTCACCCAGGCTGAAGTAGTTGGGAATGGGGCTGAGCCATTCAACGTCGAACCCATCCGGGTGACCGGCCTCGGCCATCAATTGCTTGGCCCTGTCCAAGTCCTCCTCAGGCGCTTCGAGGGGGGGCGCCAAAAGGATGTTGGGCGGAATCCAGTAGTTGGCGGGCTTGGCGTGTCCTCCGGTCTCCGCGTCGCTGATGGCCTGCCGGTCCAGGGCCAGGCCCACCGCTTCGCGCACCCGGGCATCGTTGAAGGGATTGTCAGGGTTGTGCATATGGGGGAATTCCAGCCAGAAAACGGAGGTGGTCAGCGTCGGAACCAAGAGCAGGTCGGGATTATCAACCACGCGCTCTATCAGCTCCCCCGCTACGTTGTACATCACGTCCACGTCTCCGGCTTCGATGAGAGCCAGACGTGTGGTTGGTTCCTGCACCGACCGCATGGTGAATTCCTTCACATGCACCGGCCGGTGGTAGTCCTCAAAAGCCTCAAACCTCAGACTGTCGCCCGGTAGTTCTTCGAGCAACTTGAAGGGACCGGCGCCCACCGGCGCCTGGATAAATCCCTCATTTCCGACTTCCTGATAATAATCCGCCGGCACGACAAATCCGGCGCCGGTGGAAAAAGTGCCGTAGAGCAACAGGAAGTCCAAGAAGGGCGCGTTGAAATTGAAGCGGATGGTGCTGGGGTCAATGACGTCAACGCCCGCAGTGCTTGCTTGAAACACGTCTGCTTGGGCGCCACTGTAGTTCTCGAAGGTGAACTTCACGTCCTCGGTCGTGACCGGCTCTCCGTTGTGGAATGAGGTACCGGGTCGCATCTGGAACGTGATGCTCGAGAAGTCCTCGGCCCACTCCCAACTCTCAGCCAGACTGGGCGTATTGAGAGCCTGGGGCATTATCTTCACCACTGCATCGTGCAGCGCGTAGGCGAAGTTGTAGGGAGTTGCCATCGCCGGGTTGTCCTGGGGGTCCAGCCAACTGGATGACAGGCCGGCGTGCCACGCAAGGCTCATCTCGCCTGAAGCAACCACGCTGGCCTGAGCCGGGGTCGGGGCGGAAGTTGGCGCGGCGGCAGGCGTGGGAGCCTGGGGATTGGTTGCGGTGACCGGTGCCGGAGCCTCAGTGGCGGCCGGCGCCGGGGCAGACGTGGCGGGGGCCTCCGGCGCAGTGGTGGCGGCTTCGCCACAACCGACGGCCGTTAAAAGAGCTAGCGCCAAGGCAGTAACCAGAAACAACGCAGGTTTTCGAAGCCGGCTCCATACCATGCTGGACCTCCAATGGGGTGGAGAATAACCGCAGGCGACACGAGAGCGAATCGACAATTGCCAACCCCCAATGACTGAGGAGACCAGATACAGCGCCGAGAAAAAATGGATGCTTCTTAGGTCTTGCCTGGTGGATGACCTGCCTCAAACATCTGGAGGGCGTGAGAGAGGGTCGAGTCTTGTCAATTTGACTGCCGTTCCCGGAATCTACGCGAGTCCGACGCGGCTCACTCCCGAACTCGGGCAAACCCGTACGGTGCCATTCCCTCGGTGATGTTCCAGATCCTTCCTGCGCCGGCCCGGCTGCCGTTCCATTGCGCCGGTCCGTGATTTTGGCTTAAAGTGGGGTCGCGATGCAGACCGAGCGGTGGCAATTCGGTGATTGGGAAGATGCTCTGGAATTCTATTTCCGGGAGGGTCTGACTGACGGGTTGCCTGTCGTTCCGCCCACTCCGGAACGGGTTCAGGCCCTGTTGGACTACTGCGGACTGGCCCCGGAGGATATCTTGGGAACCGAGGGCATCCGGCACAAGCGGTTCCCCGCTGGGAAAGTGGCGGTCAGCGCGGTGATGGCCGGCTGCCTGCCGGAGCATTTCCCGGTGGTCGTGGCGGCGGTGTCCGCGGTCTGCGACCGCACCTACAACTTCCACGCCAGCAGCACGTCAACCAACGGGATCGCCAACCTTGTGCTGGTCAGCGGTCCCTACGCCTCCCGCATCGGCATGAATCAGGGGGTCAACCTCTTCGGCAACGGGAACCGGGCCAACGCCGCCATCGGCAGGGCCGTCAATCTGATCAAGGCCAACTTTTACGGCTCGATTTCTCAGGAAATGGACAAGAGCACTTTCGGACACTCCGGAAAGTACAGCTTTTGCTTCGCGGAGGACCTGGAAACGAGCCCTTGGCCCTCTCTGGCCGAAGTGAAGGGTTTTCGCCGGGACGCCAGTGTGGTCACAATGGTTGCCGCCAACGCTCCGTTGCAATTGGAAACCCACGGCGACCGGGACCCAGAGGGCTTCCTCACCGCAGCCGCCCACGCGATGTTGGGGTTCGGGCCAAGGCTATCGGAAGTTGTGCTGGTGATCAGCCAAGAGTTGATGGCATACGTGGCGGCCTCCGGCTGGAACCGCTCCCAAGTGGCCGAATTCCTTGATGAAAAGACCAAGCGGCCTGCGGGCGAGTGGGATCTGTGGCGGCGCATTGACAGACTTCCGCCGGACGCGGACCGCGAATTGTTAATGGGTTGCGTTGCCGGCCCTGACCGGATAACCGTCGTCCCGGCGGGCGGCGACGCCGGGGAATTCATGGCGCTCATTACGTCTTGGGGAAGCAGCCGTTCCGTAACCAAGGAAATAGCGGTACCCCGCCAGGAGGTGGACGACGCATGACAAGCATCTACACTCTCGACCCCAGGGACACGGCAGAGACGTCGCCGGCGGCGCTGGCCATTCGTCCGGCCAGCCTTGACGGCAAGACGCTTGGCCTGCTTTCCAACAACAAGCCCCACTCCGAGGAGTTGCTGCGGATGGTGGCCGGTATAGTCGGCCAGCGCTACTCTCTGGCGGAGGTTGTGGAATACAACAAGGGAGGCCACCAGTGGCCTGCCGATCGTTCCGCCCTGGAGGACCTTGCCCGCCGTTGCGATGTGATGATTCACGCCACCGCGGAATGAGGGTCCTGCACGTCGTGCAGTGTGCATGACGCGATGGAGATGGAGCTGTTGGGAGTGGCCTCCACAGTACTGACGACTAGGCCCTTCGTCACCCAGGCCCGGGCAATGGCCCGACTGCGCGGCGACGCCGACTACGGACTTGCCGTTATCGACCACCCGATCGTCACGCTGACCCCAGAGGAGTTGGCGGTCCGAGCCACAGTCGCCGCCCCACAGGCGATACGTCATTTGTTGGACAGGTAACCCGGGGCAGGGACGCGTATTTTGTCAACGGCCATGTCCCTCGCTTGGTCGACAATGGTATCTGATGTTGATGCCTGTAGAGTTGACGGGATTCGGGTGGACTGACGCTTCACCACCGGGGACGCCCGCATCAAGCTCAAGTCTCTCTACCCATCAATACAATAGCGACCGGCTGCCAGTAGACCAACTGCTTTGAAATGATGGATTAACATCCTCACCCCTCACATGGGGCCAAAACTGCTGAAGCAGCCTCGGGGAACAAGGATTGTTCCGGCTACTCATCATTTCAAAGATTTCGAACTACAAAACTAAAGCCAAGGTGGGATGTGCATCTGGCTGGTGGTGGGAATCTGGATGGGGGTTACGCAGGAGCCCCTCTGCTCTTGATTGCAGGACTGTACGGCACCGGCGTTTCACCTCTTCTTTCCATCCGGCCAGCGCGGCGAGGAAGTTCCCGACCCTCTCTTGCACCCGAGACTTGGTTCCCAGGCACAGGTTTCCGGTGGCTTCCTCTCTCGCCCAGCCCCAGACCGCCTCATCGGCGTTGAAGTCCGGACTGTAACCCGGCAGGTTCATCAGCCTCAGGGCCAAGCCCGGTGTCCGCAGATATTCACGCACCGCCTCCCCGCGGTGGGCCGGCGCGTTGTTCCAGATCACGCCCAGCGGCCCGGAGTGCCTCTGCCGCAACCGCTCCAGGAAGGCAGCCGAGGTTCCGGGGTTGCTGTTGCCTTCCAGCTCCATCCACTCCACCTCCCCGGTCTCCAGACACACTGCCGAGTAATAGCTGGCCTTTTCGCCATAGCTCGGACTGGTCGAATCCACCAAAGCCTGCCCTCCCCGCAGCACCCACTTGCCCCGCAGTTCGGCATCGGCCCGGAAGTGCGCCTCGTCGGCAAAGAATATCTTCGCTCCCGTACGCCGCGCCTCGTCCGACAGGGTGGCGTACTCCGCCACGAAGGCCTCCCGCTTGGCCTCATCCGCCTTGATCAAGCGCTTCTTGAGACGCCTCAGGACGAATCCCAAGCGGTGCAGATAGTTCAAACAACTGCTGCGGCTCAACTCGATGCCGAACCGTTCCGAGACGAACTGCCGAACTCCCCTCCAATACCAGTTGGCCAGTTCGATGCCCGCCTGCTCCGGCAACTCCTGCACCGCTGCCTTCAACTCCGCCTGTTGCGTCTCGCCAAGGGCGGGGGGGGAACCCCGGTCTGCTCGAATATCAAGGCTGCAGGCCCTCCCTCGCCGAAGGCGGCCAGCCAACGGCCAATGGTGTGGGGATCCCGTTCCAACGCCTCCGCCGTGGACGAGGCGGTCCAGCCCTGTGCCAGCAGCAGCATGGCGTACCACCGCTCCCGTCCCCTGGGCGTTGGCGCCAGAATCGTCTGGCGGCGCAAGGCCTTGGCATCCATCTGCCATTGTTCCAGAAACTGGTCCATCTCCCTCACGCCCATCACCAACCCCCCGCTATTCCCAAGACCAGCTAACCCAGTTCTCCCCACAAATTTACCTTATGACTCTGCGCTTTTCACCTTGGCTTTAGTTTAGTACTACAGTTGCAGATTAACGATGTAGAATATGCCATCACATGATGATGAGGTGAGGTGGTGGCAGGGCACGGTGATGAGGTAGCGGAAGTGACGCGGTGGGCCGAGGGCATTGAGCAGGTGCACGAGTGCATCGGGGGAAGGTTCCGGCGGCCGGAGCCGCGCCGCCGGGTGCTGGACTATCTGCGGGGACTGCTCAGTCCGGTGGAACGCAAGAATGGCTGGCAACTGGCGGAGCAGGCGGGCGACGCCACTCCCGACGGGGTGCAGCGCCTGCTGTCCACCTACGTCTGGGACGCGGATCTGGTGCGCGACGATCTGACGGGTTACGTGGTGGAGCATCTGGCCGACGCTGAGGCAGTTCTGGTGGTGGACGAAACCGGCTTTCTTAAGAAGGGAGACAAGTCGGTTGGGGTGCAGCGTCAGTACAGCGGCACTGCGGGGCGGATCGAGAACTCTCAGATTGGGGTATTCTTGGCCTATGCCGCTTCCCGAGGGAGGACGCTGCTGGACCGGGAGTTGTACCTGCCCCAGGTCTGGGCGGAGGACTGGGAACGTCGGCGGGAGGCCGGGGTGCCTGAGGATGTTTCCTTTCGAACCAAGCCGCAACTGGCGCAGTTGATGCTGGAGCGGGCGGTGGAATCGGGAGTCCCCTTCGGCTGGGTTGCCGGAGATGAGGTCTACGGCAATGACCGCAACCTGCGGCTGTGGCTGGAGCGTGAGGGGCTGTCCCATGTGCTGGCCATCAAACGCAGCGAGAAGCTGTGGGCATTGACGGAAAAGGGTCCTCGTCAGGTAAGAGCCGATCGGCTGGCATCGCAGGTTGAGGAAACTGGCTGGGTGCGGTGCAGCTCGGGCGACGGGGCCAAGGGGCCGAGGGTGTACGATTGGGCTACCGTGGAGCTAAGGCCCCTCAAAGAGCCTGGCAAGGGCTATTGGCTGCTGTTCCGACGCAGTCTGTCCGACCCCGGGGAACTGGCCTACTATGTCTGTTACGGCTTGGCGGGAACAGCCCTGAAGGAACTGGCAAGGGTCGCCGGGACCCGTTGGGCCATTGAGGAATGCTTTGAGGAGGCCAAGGGACAGGTGGGACTGGACCAGTACGAGGTGCGGAGGTGGGATGGCTGGTACCGGCACATCACCCTGGCGATGCTGGCGCAGGCGTATTTGACCGTGATCAGGCAACAAGCGCTGGAACAGGGAGAAAAGGGGGGCACTACGGTCCCGATGAAGAGCTGATACCCTTGACGGTTCCGGAGCTGCGCCGGCTGCTCACCCGCCTGGTATGGACGGAAACCCAACCGCCTGATTCCATCCTGTACTGGTCGTGGTGGAGACGGCGCCACCAAGCCCGGGCCCAGCGTTGCCACTACAAACGCCGCCTGTCCAATCTGCGGCTGTAGTACTAGGGAGTGTCGTCAAAATAATAACCTGATGGTACATTGCTGTGGAGAGTGTGAGGGAGTGGGGTTGGGGTATGACAGCAGCGCATCGAGGGCACGACCTTTCGGACAAGGTATGGAACGCTTGCAGCCTCTGTTGCCTGGAGGAGCAGGCCAAAGGGGTCGCCCGGCCAGGGACAATCGACTGTTTGTGAACGCGGTGTGTTGGATACTGCGGACTGGGGCGCCTTGGCGTGACCTGCCGCCGGACTACGGGGACTGGAAGAACACCCATCGCCGCTTCTGCCGCTGGCGGGACCGGGGCGAGTGGGCCAAGCTGCTGGAAGCGGTGCTGGATGACCCGGATCTCGAATGGCTGATGATTGACGCCATCTACATCAAGGCCCATCCTCACAGTGCCGGCGCCCGGGGGGAGCCAAGCCATCGCCCGCACAAAAGGGGGCTGAACAGCAAGCTGCACCTGGCGGTGGACTCCCGGTGGACTCCGGTCCCGGTGGACTCCCGGTGGACTCCCGGTAAGGCTGGCGGTTACTGGAGGCCCGGTGGCCGATGCTCCTTGGCGTTGCCCCTGATCGAGGGTATAGCAGCGGAGTGTCTGTTGGCGGACAAAGCCTATGACACCAATGAAATCATAGCCACCGCCCGGGAATCGGGAATGAACCCGGTGATACCGCCCAAAAGCAACCGGAGGGAAAAGCGGGACTATGACCGGGCGCTGTACAAGTTGCGGCACTTGGTGGAGAACGGGTTCTTGGAATTCAAGCAGTGGCGCGGGGTGGCGACCCGTTACGCCAAAAGGACGGCATCATACTTGGCCGCCTGCCAACTCCGGGCAGTGATGATCTGGAGCAAACTCTTTTGACGACACTCCCTTACGTTCCCGGTCACGTCGACCGGCTCGCTGAAGGTGAAGGTGAAGGTGAACTCGATTTTGTCGTCCTGCCCATAGGTGTCGTTCGCCGCTGGGGTGGAACTCACTGCCACGTCGAGGGCCGCGGGCTGGCCCTCGACCTTGGCGTAGTGGTGATAGCCGCCGGTGTATGTCTTTGAGGCGAGTACCTCGTGTTTGTATGTTTCACTGGCGTTGTCGCCAATCTAGGTTTCGATGGTGCTGCCGGTGAGCCCGGTGGCCCCATCGCTGTCGTCGATGGTGATCCCGTTCCAGTCGGTGTCCGTCTCCAGCACGGTGTAGACGAAGGTGAGTTTCGTTGTCTTCCAGAACTGGTGCTCCACCACGTTGGTCATGATGCGGGCTTGGCGGAAGTTGCCGTCGCCGCTTCCTATCCGGAAATCAACCTCCAAGACGTCGCTCACGATATGTACATTCTTATCGTAGGTCACGTCTATGTGGATCTGTTCGCCCGCCGGTAGGCCAGGCCGTCGGTGGGCGGCCGGGGTGCCACGCTCTCGATTTCGGCCGGTTCGGTGGTGATGGCGCTGGCTGGTTCTGCGAGCATGAGAAATAGCGCGGCGACCCCGAGGGTTATCAATATGAGTGCTGTCAGACGGCGGGGAATTGCTGGTGCTGCTGTTTTCATGGTGTGCCTGTCCCTTGGTTCTGGGATTGGATTCCGGAAAATGCCAATGGCCGACAGTTTGCCGTTTGACCCGATTCCTTCCTCGCTTTGGTGCTGTCCTTCACGTGCTGTTCAGCAGGTCGGCACCCTTGGGTCATTCTTCGCGGTCCATACAATCCGCGCTGAAAGCTGCAACAGGTGCCTGTTCGCCAGTTTGGAAACCTGGGACTAACAAAGACCTGCGGCGGGTTAATCTCTATTCGCCATCCACAGGGTGATGTGGCCCCGTTTTCCTGATGTCGGCACCGGCGGTAATGCAAATGGTATGGCGCTATCGGAAGACTGGACCGAATTCGCACCAGAGCTGGGTGAATGCGTCCGTGTATCCGGCACGGTATGTGATGCCCTCACCTGAAGGTTGCAGTTGCTGTCACCTATACGCCAATGTTCTCAGCCGAATGGAACGGCGAGGTCAAGAGGAGAAGCGTGCTGGTGGTGCCTGCAACATCTGTGTGGTCAGAGAGGTTCACAACGCCGTTGTGGCCGGGTCCCGTTATTCAAAACGGACCATCCACTGCGATGAATTTACATAATTGCCCATTGGAGGATTGTTGCGTGAAGATTGGCATGTACGGCCCCTGTTTGCATTGATGAATCTTCACATCTACAACTCCTCACTGGCTGCTGCTAACTCAATGGTACTATAACCGCACTGCCAATACCACCGCCGCATAACTGAAGCCGGCAGTACCCATTCAATCCCACATTGTCAGATATTCAATAAGCCAAGCTTGGATACTACCTTTGTGTAATGAAATGGTGTGAAGAGACTATGTTGTGGGAGGTGGGTGGGTTCAGGGTGCAGGAAAAATTCGCTGTTCGGTTAGACGCCGGGGTGAAGGGGCGGGTCAGGCAGATGATAAGAGCTGGCAGTCAGTCATACCAGAAATGGCAGTTGCTGAAAAACAAGTCTCAGGGGACTGTGAACGGAACTGACTGTCACTCGTGAAAATCATCCTGCCATTTCAAACGCGACTGACTATTGAGTCCCAACAACCGCATCACCGGTGGCCGAGTCATCAGCTCCAAAACGAAGCCGAGCGCAAACCGCCCGGCTGAGGCATTGCGCTTGGCCGCCCATGGGCTACACCGCTCCGGCAGCGCGTCGGGCGCCCTCCTCCGCCGTAAAAAGGCGCAACTGGGCGCGCCCAAGACCATCACAGCTACCGGCCAAAAATTGGCCAGAATCGTCTATACCAAGTTGCGGTACGGCCAGGACTACGTGGACGCCGGCGCTGAATATTATGAGACAGTACCTTTAGAGAGCGTTACAGGCTGCCAAGCGGCGGGCGGCACAATTGGGCTGTCAATTGATCCCTGCAACACACGACCAACCCTCCCCAGAGGTCGCCGTAGCGTGACCACTCCAGTTGGTGGATAGTCCAAGCAAGGAACTGGCCGGAACTTAAAATACCATAGGCCTCTACTGCTGATGTACGAAAGGAGAGGCCCCGGAACATCCCGGGGCCCCTCCTTTTGAGGTCCGTCGAAAGCTCAGGGCTTGCGCCCTAGACTGGTAACTATCCCCGCCCGTTCCGCAGTAGGCGGCCGGGGTAGGCGCCGGTGGGTTCGCCGTCCTGGAACGTCACCTCGCCGTTGACCATGGTGTAGCGGTAGCCATTTGCCTTCTGGATGCGGCGCCACTCGCCGCCGGGCAGGTCTTCCGCCACCTCGCTGGGCAGTACCTCCAGCTTTTCGAGGTCGTATATGACCACGTCAGCCGGGGAGCCCTCGCGCAACGCACCACGGTCCTGGAAGCCGCCGAAGTGGGCGGGCAGGAAGGACAGCTTGTAGTGAGCGTCCTCCAGCGTGATGACCTTCTCGTCGCGCACCAGCCAGGTGAGCATGTCCGTCGGGTAGATGCCCGCGGTCAGGAACTTGACGTGGGCGCCACCGTCGGACACACCAGCCACGATATGGTTGGAGTCCAGCACCTCTGCGGTGTACTGGGCTTGGTCGCGGCCCTGGGTGTCGGCGTAGAACTCGGTGGCCAGATCGTCCTCGACGCACATGTCCAGCAGCGCGTCAATGACGTGCTTACCCTGCTCGTCGGCTATCTGCTGTACCGTCAGACCGGCCTGCGGGCTGGAGGCCTCGGTTTCGTCGGGGGCCAGCGCAATCATGCGGCCGTCAACGACGTTGGCCACGAAGGACTTCATTCGCAGGTCAGGGTTGGTGATGCAGCGTCCGCCGTCGTGCTCGTACTCGTAGGCGTGGGTGTCGCAGACAAAGGCGTCGCCCTCGTCGCCGATAGTGCCGCCCTGGTGCGGGCAGACCACCGACAGCAGCTTGAAGCCATCACGGGTGTTGACCAAGAAGTAGTCGGCCCCGGCGACGTTGACCTTGGCGGGCATCCGGGTGAAGTCGGACTCGGCGCCTATGTCAATCTTGACCTTGCGGGTCATCACTTGCAGGCTGCCTACCGAGCCTTGAATCACCAAAGTGGGGCGGGTGCCCGAGTCCCACTCTTCCTTCAGCTTACGGCGCATCTCCGGGTCCTGCATCTTGGCCTTACGAGTGGCCTTGTCGCCCAAGGTGACCTCGCGCCACATCGGGGTGTCGTCAAACAGGTTCCAGTCCTCAAAGGTCAGCTCGAAGCCGCCGCGGCGAGTGGCGCCCTGACCGTAAACGCGCAGGCCACGCTCGGCGCAACTCTCCAGCCAGCGGATGCGCTCGCGGTGCTGCTCGGGGTGGATGGCGTTGGGGGCGACGGCCTGGTAGAGCACCGGGCGACCTGAAACTTCAGCCACACGCTCGAAGAAATTGCGCGTCTCCTCACCCAAGGGGCGGCCATCTTCTCCCGTTTCCTGGTAGGCCAGCTCAATGAAGCCCTCGTCGCGGTCTCGGAGCACCTGCGCGAAGGAGAGTACCTCATGCTCCGACAGCAGGTCGGTAATCATCGGGGTGCCGTCGTAGTCGCGTTGTACGGAGGTTTCGCCGAGAACCTGGGCCGACCAGCCGCAGGCGCCGTGGTCCATGGCCTCGTGAATCAACCGCACCATTTCCTGCAGTTCGGCCTCGGTCGGGCGGCGGGTCTTGGCCTCGTCCCAGCCCATCACCCAAGCGTATAGGGGGGTCAGCGGGACGTAGGTCAGGCAGTTGATGCCCTTGGGTGTGTTCTCAAGGCTGTCGATGAAGTCCGGGAAAGTGACCCAGTCCCAGGGCATGCCCGCCTTCATGGCGTCGTAGGGGATGGCCTCGTTGCGGGTCATGCTGAGCATTGAGCGGTCCTGGTCCTCCACGCGGGAGGGTGCAAAGCCGAAGCCGCAGTTACCCAGGGCCACGGAGGTTACGCCGTGCCAGCCGGACAGGGTGCAGTAGGGGTCCCAGAAAATCTGGGCGTCGTAGTGGGTGTGCAGGTCGATGAAGCCGGGGGCTACTATAAGGCCCTTGGCGTCGATTTCCCGGTCCGCGTCGCCGCCATTCAGCCCGCCAATCTTTGCGATGCGCCCGTCTTTGATGGCCACGTCGCTGATGTAGCGGGGCGCGCGCGTCCCGTCGACAATTGTGCCGCCTCTGATGATGATGTCGTAGGTTGCCATGAACCCTTCTCCTCGAGATTGAATGAATAGGGAGGGGGTGGGGTATCCAGAAGGTCTACCCAGAATTTTAGGTATTACCATTCACGCTGTCAAACAGCAGAAATTCTAGTTGTATACGGTGTAATTACTCCTGAAATGTAACGAATATCGTTACTAATCTCTCGTAATAATACATGATGCCGCTTATTCAATAAGCGGCATCATTTAGACGCGAGATGTAAATTAAGAGACGGTGGCGGCGAGGCTGAGCTGGCGGTCAGCCAAGTCGGCCAGCGTGATGTTGCTGAGCAGGTCCAGTATGGCTTCCTCTACGGACTTCCAGACCTCCTGCTGGGCGCAGGAGTCGGAAAGCACGCAGTCGTCGGGGTTGATGAGGCAGTCGAGGGGAGAACTGTTGGCGTCGAGCTTGGACATCACCATACTCAGGTTAATGTCGCGAGGAGGCATGGCGAGGGAGTGGCCGCCCCGGGGCCCCCGGCGGCTGGAGACAAAGCCAAACTTGTTGAGGGATGCCATCAACTGGTCGAGATATGCCTCAGGGATGCCCTGCTTTGCCGCGATTTCCGCGGTCTGAACCGGGCCGTCTCCATAACGAAGGGCCAGTTCAACGAGGGCCCGCACCCCATAGTCGACGCGCATGGGGATTTTCATCTCGCCGCTCCTCAGGGGTCGGTTGGTGGATAAGTATACACCAGGCAGCTATCGATTCCAAACGGTGTGCGGGCTAATACATGAAAACAGTTAATGCTTACAGCAACAGACTATTCCGGTGTCCGTCATTCGTCCCCAATAATCAGGAAGGTGCCGAGACCCTGGGCGATGAGGCGCCCGCTGTCAGCGGTAACGTCGATTTCCCCCACCACCAGGCGGCCGCTGTTGCTCGCCACCCTGGCGGTGGCAGTGAGGTAGCCGGAGGTCGTGCTTTCCAGGAAATTGACCTTCAACTCAATGGTGGTAGTTCGCTGCCCCGGTTTCAGCAGGGACCGTACGGCGCGGAAAAAGGCAGTGTCGACCAGCACGGCAATCAGCCCGCCGTGGACCTGTCCGGCAGCTTGCAGATGATGGGGCTGCACGGAAAGTGACACACTGCCCACCCCACCCTTCGACAACCCGACCTCGATGCCGACGAATCGCAGAAAAGGCGATTCATCATCGTAGGGCAAATCTGTTCCCTGATTGTTGGCCACCTCTGCCTCCGGTTGCGCCGGGCTCCCGGCGGGTTTCAGATATAATAGCTGGGGAAGTTTAATGTCCGGGCTGATGATTTGACCAATGTTTAAAGGGATTTTTGTAGGGCTGGCGGTGGTGCTGGTGCTGGCCGTGATTCCCATCGTGCACTTTGTCGGGATTCCCGCCGGGCCGTTCATTGCCGGGTATTTCGGCATCAATGCGGCCAGGGACTATTCGGGCACTCCAGGGCGGAAGGCGCTGACCTATGGTACCTGGCTGGGAGTGATGGTCGGAGCAATCACGGTTGTAGCCGCGACAATTGTTACAGTGGTCGCAGACTTCGCATATCCGCTCCTGCTTTGGGGGGGCGTGGTTGTGGTGACCTTTTACTACGGCAGCATGTCCGCCCTGGGGGCCTGGTATTGTGAGCTGAGGACCGTCGAACGAGCGAGGGCGGCCATACCGACAGGGGCAACGGCAGGCGGCCCGCGCCGTTAGGCTGGCAGATGGCTGACGTAGTCCGCCTGCTGCGTCCCCTGCAGTGGGTCAAGAACGGGCTGGTTTTCCTGCCTTTCCTTTTCGCCATAGATATTGCTTGGTCAGTCGACGCGACAGGTGATATTCCGGCATTGTTGGGTCGGCTCGCCGCTGTGTTTCTTGCCTTCTGCTCTCTTTCCAGCGGCGTTTATGTTTTGAACGACCTGATGGATCGTCACGCGGACCGCCTTCACCTCAGGAAACGCCACCGGCCCATTGCGTCAGGCAGGGTGGGAACTCTTGCAGCTGTGGCGTTAATGGGCGTACTCACCGCCATCGGCCTGGCCGTCGCTTGGTACGCCGGAATGGCATTGATGCTGGTTTGCGCGCTCTACATTGCCATCAATGTGGCCTATTGCTTGGGCGGCAAGAACATCGTGCTGTTGGACGTCTTCGCCGTGTCGAGCGGGTACGTCATACGGGCCGTTTCAGGGGCTTTGGCCATCGACGTCGACCCGTCGCCTTGGCTCTACACCACCACTGGGGCCGGGGCGCTGTTCATCGTGCTGGGCCGACGCTACGCCGAGGTGCGGCTGGCAGGCGAGGACGCCGGACGGCAGCGGCCGGTGCTGGCCCGATATTCGGAACCCTTCATTTCGCAGCTGCTCACCATCTCTGCAACGGCCGCGCTCCTCAGTTATACTTTGTACACGATCGAGGCGGAAAATCTGCCCGACAACAACGCCATGCTGTTCACCCTGCCGCTGGTGGCATTGGGACTGTTTCGCTACCTGTATTTGCTGAATCACAGCAGCGAAGCCGAGGCTCCTGAGCAGCTGATGGTGCGCGACCTGCCTCTGCTGGCGACGGTTGTCGCTTGGTTGGCAGTGTCTGCGGCAGTATTGCTGCTGTATGGGTGATTGCCGCCCTCAACTACCCACGGACTTGATACGCCTCTGAGCAATCATACGGGCCGGTAAGGATAACCGCCCGGACAGGAGTCCCTATGCAAGCACAGGATGCACCGGCCCATCCGTCGGCGCGCACCTCAATGGCACCGGTGGTCGCTGTAGTGTCGACCACGCCCGAGACGGTGCGGGATGATATAGCCCGCGCCATGGAGCTCGCTGAGGCCGACGAGTTTCTGAACCCGGGAAACCGCACGCTGCTGAAGGTCAACATATCATGGCAGCACTGGTACCCTGGATGCTCGTCCACTCCTTGGCAGATAGAGGGAGTCGCCAACGCTCTCAGGGCTATGGGCCATGCCGATTTGGTGGCGGCCCACAACGGCACAGTGGTAGTGGATTCCTATGAGGGCGAGGAGAATAACAAGCACAAAGCGGCCCAGGACCGGGCGAACCTGCCCGCCATCCACTTGGACAGCCCTCCCAACCGCTGGATTGACTACAAGCCTCGCGCCGAAATGCTGGCCTTGGACGACATATTCCCCGAGGGGATCCAGATTCCTGAGTGTTTTCCAGGGACAAACATAGTCCATCTGCCCACGATGAAGACCCATGTGTTCACCACGATGACCGGGGCGATGAAGAATGCATTCGGGGGCCTGCTCCATCGCAAGAGGCACTGGACGCATTCAGTCATCCACGAAACGCTGGTGGACCTGCTGGCGATCCAACAGGAGATTCACCCCGGCCTGTTCGCGGTGATGGACGGCACCTTCGCCGGAGATGGTCCTGGCCCCCGGGCCATGCGCTGGCACGTCAAGAACCGCATCCTAGCCAGTGCCGACCAAGTGGCCATCGACGCTGTGGCTGCCAAGATGATGGGCTTCGATCCAATGAGCATACCCTTCATAAGGCTGGCGCACGAACGCGGCCTGGGATGCGGCGAGGTCGCGGACATCGAGGTCCGGGGCGAGGACATCAGCGGGGTTAACTGGCAGTTCTCGGGCGTCGAAAACACCTTTGCCAGCCGAGGGCAGAAGCTCATCTATTGGGGGCCGCTCAAGCCTCTGGAGAATATGCTGCTGCGCAGTCCCATCGTCGGCTGGGCTTTCCTGGCTTCCAACCTGTATCACAACGGCTACTGGCTCAAGACCAAGGGCCGACGCCGCATCGTAGCAGCCCTCAAAACCGAATGGGGCCGCCTGTTCCAGTCTTACTAGGGCCGGACGGAGGGGACGAAATGCCGATTAGCAAATTCCGAATCACCAACGCCGGGCCATTCGACGACATCACTTTCGAGTTCGATGAGCAGGTCAACGTCTTCGTCGGCCCAAACAACTCCGGCAAGTCCACTGCTCTGCTGGCGTTGGCGACAGCCTCCGTGCATCCGTTCCAGTTTCCGTGGAAGCTGTTTAACAAGTCGCCTTTTGAAGCTAAATGCGAGATAACGGTACATTGTGGTAATCAAGAAACTCAAACCGAATTGTACTTAGCTCAACCAGTCGTGGACTATCAAAGATCAATTGAGTTCCTAAGTGCAATAGGATTTTCGACTTTCATCCCATCTATTCGCAGAAGCACAGAATATAGGGCGGAAATTCCTGAAGTCGAGTCTATGGCACAGTTGATAGCCCAGATATTTTCCTCGTCTGAAGCTCAAGAATTCACAAATCTCAATGAATTTCAGAAAAGGTCGTTGATCACCCAAACCGACGCTAATCTAGTGAGCGACGAGTCGATCATCCAGAGGATGGTTGAGCTTGACTTCCTTGCTTACTTCCGGAGACGACCGCAGATAAAAGATTCCATTGAATTGATAGCCAGTATCGCCTCTGAAATCACTGAGGGGTATCCAATCGAATTTCTGGGTATTGGGGGAGAAGCTAAAAGTAGGTTCCCGGAATTTCGCACCCCTGATGGGAGGCTCCCTCTAAATACGCTGAGCCAAGGAACGCAATCAATCATCCAATGGCTTGCACACTTGGTGTTTGGCTACGCTCAATATAATGACTACCCGGAAGACTTGGCGGAGAAGCCTGGCATCCTTATCGTGGACGAAATTGACGCTCACCTGCACCCGTCCTGGCAGAGGCGGATTATCCCGGCGCTGACCGACAACTTCCCCAACCTGCAAATCTTCTGCTCCACTCACTCCCCTCTGATGCTGTCGGGGCTGAAAGAGGGTCAAGTGCAGTTGCTCAAACGGGGAGAGGACGGCAAGGTAGAGGCTTCCACGAACCACTGGGACATGGTGGGGTGGTCGGCGGAGGAAATTTTGAGGAGCGTTCTGGGGGTGCCGGATACGATGGATCTGACCACTGCCTCCGAGATGGACCGTATGGGAGAGTTGAGCATTAAGGAAACGCTTACTGAAGCGGAGAAAGCTGAGTTGGAGAAGCTTCAGCAGAAGGTGGTCGAAGCACTAGGAAGCGGCCCTGCATCCTCCAAGGCGGAGTTAGCTCTACGCCACATCAAACAAATCTACTCGGAAGCCCTTTCGGAATCCCCAGGAAAACCTCGGCCAAGAGTAAGAAGAAAAGAAAGCGGGTCTGCTTAAACAATGCACTGGGTTGATCGAGGGCCTGAACCGGCTGGATTGAGAACCATACATTTACAATTCAGTCAGGGTTGGGTAGACCATTATCAGCACGGCATCGGAAACAGACCATCAGACACGAGATGGCGCGACTTTCACAATGTCTTGAGTCTGACATTTTCTCTATTATGCGCCTACTGTGAAGAAATAACCGAGGGTGAAGTGGACCACTTTAAGCCAATTAGCAAGTTTCCGAACTTGGTTTACGAATGGTCTAATTGGATATTCGCGTGTCATTACTGTAACCTTAGCAAGTCAAACAAATGGCCACTGAGTGGCTATGTTAGCCCATGCGAAGAAGACATATCAGAGCGCCCGGAGAATTTTTCGCTTTCAATATGGAAACAGAGCAATTAGAACCAAAGGCGAATATCTCTGAAAATAAACGAGAAAAAGCGAATCAGATGATACGGGACTTAAAGCTCAATGCTCCTCATCATCTCCGGAAGCGAATAGACAGGCTGTATCTTGTTAGACTTAACTTAGACAACTTAACCCAAGATTCCGAAGAAGAACAGGAATATATGGACAGAATAGTTAACCGTAACTCTGAATTGTCCAGCATCACACGGGTGTTGCTCGCGGAACTTGGCTTTACTATAGACGACTAACCGGCAATTCCAACGCACCTCACTCACAATAACAACAAGGATAACTGAATGGACATCGCTATCATTGGCCTGCCTCTCAGCGGCAAGACAAGTACTTTCAACGCACTCACCGCCGGACATGGGGCGGCCACTGGGGGGGGAAGCACAGGCCCAGTGCAGGTCGGCGTGGTCAAGGTCACCGATAGCCGGCTCCCGGTTCTGGAAAAGATGTACCTCCCCAGGAAGGTGGTCTATGCCGAGATGAAGTTCTGGGACCTGCCTCCCGCTGACCGCGTGCAACGCGGCCAGACACTGGCCGGGCGGCATCGCAACATCCTGCAGGGGGCCGGGTCCCTGCTGCTGGTGGTGCGGGCCTTCGACGATGAGTTGCAGGGAGTTGCTGATCCCGCCGGAGATCTGGCTGCCATGCTGAACGAGCTGGCCCTGGCTGATCTGGAAACTCTGGAGCGCGTCGAGACCCGGTTGTCCGACTCTCTCAAGAAGTCCAAACCAGCCGAGCGACCGGCCCTGGTGCCCCAGGCCAACGCAGTCCACAAGTGCCGCGAAGCGCTGGAAGCAGGAGTCCGGGTGCGGCAACAGGAGCTGACGGCCTCGGAGCGGTCGGCCATTGTTGACTATCAGCTGCTGACCGATAAGCCGGTCATCGTCGCTTTCAACACTGACGAATCCGGCAAGGCCCCGGACTTGGAGTCCTTGGACCTTTCACCGGAAATGACCGGCGGGCTGGGGGCGGTCCAGCTATGCGCGAGGCTGGAGGAGGACTTGGCACTAATGACGGAGGACGAAGCTGAAGAGTTCCGCGACGCCCTGGGACTGAGCGAGTCGGTCATCCAACGAGTCAAGCAGGTCTGCTATGACACGGTGGGCCTTGTCTCGTTCCTGACAGTGGGCGATGATGAGGTGCGGGCCTGGCCAGTGCTCGACGGCATTCCGGCACTGGATGCTGCAGGAACGATACACACAGATTTCACACGGGGGTTCATACGCGCCGAGGTTATACACTTCGACGACCTGGTGCGATGCGGCAGCGTGGCGCAGGGTCGCAAGGAGGGTGTGCTGCGCTCCGAAGGCAAGACCTACGGGGTGAAGGATGGCGACGTAATCAATTTCCTGATTAACGTCTAGCTCTCAGGGGGCGGGCGAAGCTTAGTTCGTGTCCGTCTGGGTCGTCGATGTGGAAGTATCGCTCGCCCCACGGCGCGTCGGCGGGCTTGGTGGAAGGAGTGAGGCCGAAGCTGGTAAGCCGATTGTAGTGGGCATCCACGTCGTCGACGTAAAAGATAAGCCGGCCCCACCAGGCGGGTCTCTCATCGCTGAGCATGAGGTTGATGTAGCTTCCACCCACCTGGAAGCTGGAGAACGATGTCCCTTCGCCTCCATAAAGCAACTCAAGTCCCACATGGTCGCGGTAAAACACCACCGACCGTGCCATGTCCGTTACGGCCAACGTGACCGCGCTGATTGTTTCCACACCCATTCCCGCTCTCCGTACCTTGGCCGAAGTCAGCCGCCACGCCTGCGGCGAGGCCGCGACAACCCTGGATAGGTTCCTTCTGTCAGCACCCAGGTCAGCCTGCTCTTCAACGCTTCCACTTCCGGCGGTTCCAACACGCCCAGCAGCTCTTGAAGCCTGGTGGGCATACTGTTCTGCGGCCCGCTGAGCCTGGCTCTTAATTCGGTCAGTGAGCTCAACAGGGCATCGGGAATTGGCTCGCCGCCGAAATCCCAAATCACCGTGCGGATCTTGACGTCGGAATGGAACGTGAGGCCGTGGTCGATGCTCCACAGCTTGCCGTCTTCGCCGATGATGAGGTGATTGGGTTTTCGGTCGGTGCTGTTGGCCACGAGGTCAAAGCAGCAGACGACGCGCAACTGATCGGCATAGTCTCCGCCCAGCGTGTAGTAGTTCTCTTTGGGGTCGTGGTCAATGAACTGCTGCACCGACCCTATACCATAGGGCCCGTCGCGGATGATGGTGAATGGAACAAGGTCCCAGCCCAGAATGTCGCTCAGCAGGTACGCGGCATATTCCCGCTTGTACAGGGTGCCGTTGGGGAAGTCCCACAGCGGCGCCTCACCGTCGCGAGGTTTGTATATGCCCAGCGTCTCTTCACCGTCCAAGGCGACTTTGACCACGAAGGTGTAGTTGGACCCCAAACGAGTCAATTGGCAGGACAGGATTTCGCCGTGCTGCAGCAATTGTTGGGCTTTCGTGTCGGAGGTCAAGCGGCGATGTCCGGTAAGGGGAGTTGGCCGCTAGCCGGCTTCGAGGACGGTGTGCCCGTTCGCCCTTGGGCAGACGTGGCCATCGGGGTTGATGGGTTGCCCGCACAGGAAGCAGGTGGGACGCCCAGCAGCGCAGATACGGAGCGACTCCTCGGCAAGTTGGCTTGCCTGGTCTAGCGTAATCCAGAAACTGACTGATTCGGCCTCTGCTTCCGGGCGCTCCTCATCAGTCTCCCTCTCGTGGGCCTGCAAGTAGAAGGAATTGGTCTCGCGGTCATGGCTCAGGAACATCTGACCGGCTTTGAAGTCAAGGGAGGTCTCGCCCCCGGACCAAGCCGATTCCTGGGGCTTACTGTTACGGGCCTTTTCCTCAGCTGACAAACCGGCGACGTAGTCCCGGAGGTAAACGCCCAACTGGAGCAATTGCTCCTTTTCCAGCCAAAGTGAGCAGACTGCCGACCCTGAGTTTATGTCCAGCTTGAACGTTCGCTGTCCTGGTTGACCGAAAGTTACCGGCTCGACCCGCGAGAGCGCCCCGAGCGGGTATTTCACCTGCTTCTCTTCCATAGGCCTATGATAGTAGCCTGCGCCCCTCGGTGGCAAGCGGGTATTCTGATTCAACGGGCAAGACGTCCCGCTTCGTCTTGCGCAGGCCAGGTCGCCCTGCCTCTACGTCGTTCTTCAGCTTCTCGCTGCCCGGGCCCGGTACTGGAGGGCTTCGGCCAAGTGGGACACGCCGATAATATCTGCGGCGTCCAGGTCGGCGATGGTCCGGGAAACCTTGAGCACTCGATGAAACGCCCGCGCCGACAGAGTCAGCCGCTGTGCGGCGGTCTGGAGCAGGCTGCTGGCGCCATCCTCCATCTTGCAGTGTTCCCAGACCTCGGCGGGACCCATTTCCGAATTGCAGAGAAATCCGTTGTCCCTGAATCGCTCCCGCTGCAACTCGCGGGCCAACTCCACACGCTGGCGAGGGCCGCTGGAAGCCTCACCGGAGCTGCTTTCCAGCAGCTTCTCGTATTCCACCGGAGGCACCTCGGCGAACACGTCCACCCGGTCCATGAGCGGCCCGCTGATTTTCTTCTGGTAACGGGCCACGGTCGAGGGGCTGCAACTGCACTCCTTCACCGGATGGCTGTGAAATCCACAGGGGCAGGGGTTCATTGCTGCGACCATCATGAAGCTCGCCGGGTAAGTGACTGAGCCGCTTACCCGGCTGATGGTGACGACCTTGTCCTCCAAGGGCTGGCGCAGGGACTCCAAGGCCGCATGGTTGAACTCCGGCAATTCGTCAAGGAACAGAACTCCGCGATGGCTCAGCGTGATCTCGCCGGGCCGCAACGAGCGGCCCCCTCCCACCAGACCGGCGTTGGATATGGTGTAGTGAGGGGACCTGAAAGGCCGTTGCAGCATCAGGGGGTTCTCGCTCTGCAACGCGCCATGAACACTGTATATCTTGGTGACCTCCAGGGCCTCCTGCGGGACCATGCGCGGAAGTATGGACGGCAGGCAGCGGGCCAGCAGGGTCTTGCCGCTGCCCGGCGGTCCGCTGAACAGCAGGTTATGAAAGCCGGCGGCAGCCACTTCGAGGGCCCTCTTGGCGTGCTCCTGACCCTTGATGTGGGCCAGGTCCATCTGCACCTGAGAGCAGGGGAGGGCAGCGCATTGGGACCAGCCATCGCCCGCCATTGGTTCTAGCAGGGCCTCCCCTCGCAGGTGCCGCGCGAGGGTGTCAAGGTTGGGTGTCGGATACACCGTGATGTCCTCGACGAGCGAGGCTTCTTCAGCGTCCACGGACGGCACGAATACCGACTCAAAGCCTTGGTCGCGGGCCGCGGACACCATGGTGAGGATTCCGTTGGTATGACGCAGGCTCCCGTCCAAGGACAGTTCGCCAAGGAAAACAGATTTAGCAGGGGCTGACTCCAACTGGCCCGAACTCAGCAGGATACCGATGGCGATGGGCAGGTCGTAAGCAGGGCCCTCTTTCTTCAGGTCGGCGGGGGCGAGGTTGACGGTGATGCGGCGCATGGGGAACTCGCAACCGCTGTTGCGCAGGGCCGCTCGGACCCTCTCCTTGGCTTCCTGCACCGCCGTGTCGGGCAGGCCCACCATGTTGAACTTGGGCACGCCAGGAGAGAGGTCCACCTCGACGCGAATGATGTGGCCCTCCAGTCCGACCATAGCGCAGGAATTGGTGCAAGCTAACACTGTGCCCTCCTATCTTCCTCGCCGGCCCCGCTGTTGTTCCTGAACGGCCCATTGCCGGATCTGGCGCGCGGTCAGTCGAGTTGCAGGTTTGTCCAATACTCGGTTATGGAAACATTAGTTCGGAATACCGGGCGGCGCAAGTGGCAAATGTCATCAATTTTCGGCGCTGCCAGGTCAACTCTCCGGTAGATACGCGGCTCAGCGGGTCCCATTTGCGGTGGGAGCTTCGACGCAACGCTGGAGCAGACCGGGAGGGGACTTGAACTCTTCGTTCGACTCTTTTGTTGGTCAACGGATATGGGGCGCTGGCATTTCGCCCAACTGCACTCTTCTTTGAGAGACGGGAGTTAGATTCGAGTTACCAAAAAACTTGATATTCCCACCATTTCCCACCATTTCCAATCATTTTGCGAAATTCGTTGTACGGCTGGATTGGAGTAACTCACCTGAAACCTTTGCAGTTTGGGTACCAGGGCAATCGCATCTCAAAGCCTGGATTGACCTCTGGACCAAGGGTGGCACTTGGGTTGTGGTTTCAGGGAATCGAGCGCTATCCGTACCTTAGCGTTTCCCGTCCGTGGAGGCTCTGGATTACCGCTTCCGCGGTAATGACGGGGAATTGTCCGGTGATTCCTCATTGACTCGAGCCTGCATCCGTTAAAACGCGATTGCTCTGGTTGGCCTACCACATGGAAGCTCGAGTAGTACATGAATCATGAATATGGTAGGGACGTGTCATGGGGCTTGGCAAGGAGCAAGTGTCAGCAATCTTTGCAGTTGAAGGCCTTTCCGAGAGGAGTGGGTGGCCCCGAGAGCAGGGCCACATGGGACGGGGTCGCCGGATGGGCTAAATGGGAACGCCGCCGGGAATCAGGCAGGCGAAACGCTGACCCGCATCAGGTCGTGGGCGGTGCTGATGGGCCCGGTGTAGTGGTGCGCGGCGTCTTGGAGGAGAGGGTCCTGGTTCTCGTGGAAGGCGTTGTCTATGTGAGTGATGATCAGTTGCTTCACCGATGCTTGGTCCGCGACGCGGGCGGCGTCGCCTGAGGTGGAATGGAGGCGACCGGCTGCCATGGCGTGGACTTCATCGGTGGCCAGCGCCTCGTGAATCAGCAGGTCGGCGCCCTGAGCGGCTTCCGCCAAGCTCCTGCTGTACTTGGTATCGCCGGAGAATACCACCGACACGCCGCCAGACTCGATTCGCCAGCCGACCGAGCCGGGGATATGGTCGACGTCAAAGGACCAGGCTACAGTGTTGGGCCCGAGTTCGAGCCTGTGGCCCCGGGGGACTTCCTGCCAGCGCATGACCTGCCTGCCGCCGTGGATGTGGGCGGCGCCATCGCGAATGTCGGGAACTTTGCCAGCCACCGCTGCTTTTCGCAGCCCCTCCAGCGCCGAGGAACTGCCATATATGGAGAGGGGGTTTTCGTCGCGAGTCTCATGGGAGCGGCGGCCCTGTACGAACATCAGGCCCGACAGGTGGTCCTGGTGGTCGTGGGACAGCAATACATGGTCGTATTCCAAGGCCTTGATGCCGGATATTTCGCCGTTGCGCAGGGCCGAATTGCCGGAGCTGCCGTCCAGCAGCAGCGTAGTACCGTCGGGGCAGCGTAGGGCGATGGCGGTGTGGGCACGGGTGACCGAGAGTCCGGCTCCGGTGCCCAGAAAGATTATCTCCAAGTTATTCATCCCAGCGTAATCTGCATACAGTCGTGGGCCATGGTGATGGGGCCGGCGTAGAACTGGGCGGCCTCCACGCCGAGGGGCTCCGGGTTGGCGTGGTAGGCATCGGTGAGGTGGGTCAGGACCATGCTGGCGACCCTGGCCTCGGCGGCGGCCTGTCCCGCCTCACCGCCGGTGCAGTGGCCGGCGCTGCTGGCCAAGACGGAATCGGCAACGCAGAAGGCCTCGTGTATCAGCAGGTCAGCACCTTCCGCTGCCTTCACAACCTCTGGGCTATAGCGGGTGTCGCCGGAAAAGACCACCGACTTGCCGTCGCACTCCACACGCCAGCCCGAGGCCCCCGTGATGTGGTCGGCCTCGAAATGCCAGGCTGTGGTCCTTGGCCCCAGTTCAATCACGCGACCGTGGTCGGCGGGCTTCCAGTGCAGCAGCTCGCGGCCCTCATAGTTGCGTCCGAAGTCGCCGGAGATGTCCCGGATATTCAGGCGGGTGGTTATGGAGTGCCGCTTCAATCCCTCCAGCGTTTCGTAGGAGGCGTGCACCCTGATTGGTCCGAGGTTGGCTCCGGACAACGCGCGGTCGAACTGGATGAAGTCTATGCCGCCCATGTGGTCGGGGTGGTCGTGGGACAGCAGGACATCGTCGAATTCGCGCAGGTTTATGCCCACCGCCGCGGCGTGGCGGAGCGCAGAGTTGCCGGAACTGGTGTCGAGCAGCAGCTTCGTGCCGTCGGGGCACTCAAGGGCCATGCCGGTATGCGCCCGCAGGGTCGAGCTACCGGCGCCCGTGCCTAGAAAGGTTATTTTCATAATGGCTAGTTCTGATGCCCGTCGGGGTGGGCCTGCTCGCGGAGGAGGCTCAGGGCGCGGAGTACCGGCGCCTCGGTGAAGCTGAACAGCACGGCAGGCTCGGTGTCGGAGGCGTTGGCGTGTTCATGGTAGTTCCAGCCGGGGACGCAGAAGACGTCCTTGTCCTCCCACTCGATGGCTTGGCCGTTGACCACTGAGCGGCCTTGGCCCTGCACGACGTGGTAGATGGCCCCGGCGGTATGGCGGTGGGCCTTGGTGGCCTCGCCGGGACGCAGCATCTGTATCTGGCAGGCGATGGTGGGCATCACCGGGCCGCCGGTGTTGGGATTGGTGTATTCCATGATCACGCCATCGAAGGGACTGCCGTCCACGTCGGGGGCGAGGCGCTGCAGCGTTTCCCAGGTCTGCTGCCAAGGGTAGTGCAGCAGAGGCGAGTGGGCCGCGCCGCCGGTCTCCCACGTCGGGCGCAGAGTGCCGGCGCCGTAGCGGGTCAGCGACGAGTCGGTGGGCTCGGTGATTGGCTGGACGTCCTCGGGGTATGGCTCGTAGTAGACCGCCTCCAGCATGTGAACGAGGGGAATGTCCAAGCCGTCCAGCCAGATGATGGGGTCGCCGGTGTCGTTGGCGTGGTCGTGCCAAGTCCAGTTGGGCGTCAGCACCAAGTCGCCGGGGAACATGGGAATGCGGTCGCCATTGACGGTGGTGGAGCCGCCCTGGCTGTCAATGATGAAGCGCAGGGCCGCCGGAGTGTGCCGGTGGGCGCGAGCGGCCTCGCCGGGCATGACGATCTGGAGTCCGGCGAACATGGAGTTGGTGGTGGCCATTCGATTCAGGCCAGGGTTGAGTAGCATCAGCACCCGGCGTTCGGCGTCGGCGGTGCCGATGAGGTCGCCAGCCCGCAGCGCCTGCGGCAGCAGGTCTCGCCAGCGCCACAGGAAGGGCTGGGCCCTGCTCTTGGGCTCGGCCACCAGCGCTTCCTCCTGCACCAACCACAGGGGCGAGGTGCTGAAGCCGCGCAGGTCTTCGTAAAAGCGGTCCAGTGTCTCCGCCGTAGCTCCGGAACTGGATAGCATGGCTGCCTCCGGTGAATCTGGTTTGCCGGCTGGAGGTGGGTCAGGGAGTGCCGCGCTGGTCCTGCCAAGCGGCCAGACGGGACTCCAAGGCCCGCTGACGGAGGGCAATGGTCAGGTCGCCGCGGGTGCGTTCCAGCACGGCGCGCATGGCGTCGGTGGTGTGGCGCAGGCCGCCGGTCACCGCCTCGGGGAAGTCCACCGTTACGAGGACGCCGTAGATTTCGTCCATCACTTCCATGAGCTCCTCGCAGCGATCCACGTTATCCCTGCGGAGGGAGTCGAGGATGAAGCGCCGGAGCTCGCCGATGACCTCAGCCATGCCGTTGAGGTAGGCGGATGGATCAATGCCCAGCTCGTGGGCGGCGGGAATGTCGCTGCCCGAGATCACGGCCAGGGTGATGTTGGCCTCAGTGAACTCCTTGCGGGCGTCGTTCATGAAGCCCGCGTTGTAGATCAGCGGGTTGTCGGAGCGGATGTGCTCGGAGTCCTGCAGGCGTCCCTCGGCCGACTTGATCAGCCGTCGCGCTTCGTCAAAGTCGGAACGGTGGACGGCGCGGATGGCGTTGGCCGACGAGCGAATGACCTCCCGGGATACCGACAGCGCCTCCTCGCGGTCTTTGTTGCGGCTGGTGAGTTGGTCGATGGCGCGGTTGCCGATGTCGGTCAGGTCGTCGCTGTACCTGGAAGGCATCAGATTCGCCCTCCAGCCGCCTCGATGGCCGCGGTCATTGCGGCGGCGGCCGCCTCCGGCTCCTCCGCCGATGCCACGGCGGCGGTGACGCAGATGGCGTCGGCCCCCGCCTCCACCACCGGCGTTACGTTTGCGAGGTTGATGCCGCCGATGGCGACCAAGGGAGTGCTACCGGTGAAGGCCTTGGCTTCGCGCACACGGCCGGGCCCCTGGGGGTTGCGGGCGACGCCCTTGCTGGTGGTAGCGTAGATGGCACCGAAGGCCACATGGTCGGCGCCCATTTCTTGGGACTCCACCAGCTGCTCGAACTCACGATTGGAGCGGCCAAGGACTTGGTGCGGAGCCAGGATCTGCCGTGCTTGGGCCACCGGCAGGTCGGTCTGTCCCACGTGGACCCCTCCCGAGCCGACCGCAGCAGCGACGTCGACATGGTCGTTGATGATCAACAACGCGCTATTGCGCTGGCACAGGTCCTGCAGGGCCTGCGCCAAGGGCAGAGACTCGCCCTTGTCTCGCAGCTTGTCCCTCAGTTGCAGCATCCGCGCCCCGCCGTTGACGGCAGCGACAGCGATGTCAAAGGGATCGCGTCCGCCGGTGACCTGCGGGTCGATGATAACGTAGAGTCCGCGCACCTGGTCGGCTTTCTCCCGGCGAATGGCTGCGCCAACCTGCGCCGAAAGCTCATCAAGCGCGTGGCGGACGCGCCCGGCAATTTCCCACGGCAATGGGCTGGAGGCTTCGTTGGCTTCGAGCTGCAAAAGCAGGAGTTGAGAAGTAGCGATCAGGGCAAGGGTCTGCTCTCCGGTCTGAGGAGGCGGGTTCTCGGCCTCGTCAATGGCCAATGGGGACGGCAGCGAGGGCAGCAGGTCCGACAGTCCCCGCTGGGCCACCGTAGATGCAGCGGGCGCCGCGGCGGCCAGAGCGCCCAGGCAGTGATGAATCATTGAGTAGTTGCTGTGTCCGGTGTTGCTCACAGGTCAAGCCCCTTGGGAGTCTCGCCCTGCCGGGCGGAGTCAATGTTGTCCCGGACCGACTGGGGCATATCCACTCCGAATTTATCGAAAGCGGCTTCCACGTTGCGGCCTATGTTGCGGGGGTCTTGGTAGTACTCCGGCGAGCGGTGCTCGCTGCCGGGCGCGAACTGCTCGTGCACAGAGGACACAGTCTTGCCCATGGCGAACGAGGACATGCGCCGCGACATCTCGCCGCTGCCGCAGTGGGAGCAAATCGCCGTGACCTCGCTGCCGATGGAGCGGACGAAGAACGACGACACCCGGCCACAGTCCTGGCACCTGTATTCGTAGATAGGCATAACCCCTCCGAACTCTCGCCCCCGGTGGACCCTGGAAACTACCTCTTCCCCCGGGAGTGGGTTGGGGTGAAGGGCAGAGAATCAGCTGTCCTTGATTTCCCGCCGCATCCGGTCGAAATCCGGTGTTGACTGGCCGCCCATTTCCCGCTTGATGCGTCCCATGTGCTGGTCGATGCTGGCAGGGCTGTTTTCGTCGACATCGCGCGACGTCTCTCCGCTGGGCACCCAGTTGAGGCTGTCGCCCCACGATGCCCGAAAGGAGAATGCCGACATGAGGCGCTCCAAGTCCGCGCCGCCGCACTCGGGACATTCCAGGGCATTGGTCGGCGACCAGCTGTAGACCAGCTTGGAACTGATCGCATTGCAGCCGCCGCAACGATACTCATAGATAGGCATAACAAACGCATTTTAGCACGGAGGCCAGTGTGACGCAGGGAACGGCACATCAGTCCGCCAGCCCGAAATCGTGCGGTTCGTCGAATCCGACGATCTGATAGCATGACGCGGGGCACGGAGTTTTCCAGCGAGGTGCGGCGGCTTGGATACACAGCCCACAGGCATAATGGAACTGATAGCCAATGCCCAGTGGCGTGAGGCAGTAACGTATCGGGAAACATGGCCCCACGAGTACGTGGTAATCCAGAGGGATGGGCAAACCAGCACCTCTTTGATAGCATCCGCTCGATTTTCAAGACATTTGTGGCACAACGAAGCCGTTTCTGATGTCAATCGCCCGGTGCCGCTGGTCACGAACTAAGCCCGAATTTTGCATGGGGCACAGGAGAGTTGCTGGGGGGTGATTGTGAGTTACCTGTGTTGTCAACTGCATGGATGGCTCTAGGAAAAACCTCAGTCAGATTGAGGTGCGCGGTGCCCTCAGGACGAAGATCCGATGCATAACCAGACCGGAAACCGCCGGAAGATTATCGCTATTGCCCTAATCTCGGCGATCGGGATCGCCATCGTCGCGCTTCTAATCGTATTGGCGTTAGGGTACTCGACCAGTCCAGATGAAGGTGGCTCCGCTTCGGAGAGCGCGAGGAAGCTGGATTCCATATCCAACCGACTGGACACGCTGGAAGGTAGGGTGAACTCGCTGGCCACCGAGGCGGCAGTTACGAAACCGCCGCCGCCCACTTCCGCCAGACAGCCAACGCCAACAACAAGGCCTACAAACACGCCATCTGCCAAGGCGAATGATCCCACACCCAATCCGATAGCAACGGCCACTCCGCTGCCGGCAATCATTACTACCGGACCGGGCATCTGCAGGCGCAGCCCGAAGCTCCAAAACATACTTATCGATCAATTGAACCTTGCATCCTGCCAACTTATAACCGAGCATGAACTCTTCCGAGTCATTGAGTTGCCCGACATGCGATTCGAGAATTCGCCACAGCCTGGAGACTTCGCCGGACTGGTTAACGTCAAGGAGCTTCGCATCGAACTTCGGAACGGCTCGGACCTCCCAGCGGACACTTTCCATGGCCTTGAGGGGCTAGAAATCCTGAGGGTGGAACTGCGTGGCACAGAGGAATACGACGGCATAATTGAGCCGGGGGCATTTCGGGGCCTGAGTAGCATCCTAACCTTGAAGCTTAGTTGGAACAAGAGAACTGACGAACGGGTCAGCATTCCGCCGTTCGACCACCTGGAAACCTTGGAAAAGCTGTACATCAGCATCCCGGAGCACCTCTTCGCCCCTACCGAAGAACATTTCCAGAACCTGCCGCAACTTAGGAACTTCTCGATGAGAATGGCAAGCAGGCAGGGCGGAGTTCCAAGATCCCTCCGCCTCACTCAGGAGATTTTCAAGAATAACGGAAAGCTCGAAGAGGTAGAGATACGTGTGGACAGTGCCCACAATGCGGTCTATGCGGACAAGGATACATTCCTGCAGCTAGACGCACTGAAATCACTGACCGTGAGCATTTCGAGCGACATCGAACTTTCCCTCTCACCCAACTCGCCGCTCCTGAAGGACATACTAAATGGCAATCAGTCCCCACAGGGCTACACCGTCATCCCGCCGGGAGCCAACTGAACGAGTGGACATGCTGTGCACAAAAAATTGAATTTGAACAATTTTGACCAAATCTCGAACAAAAATTTTGTGCAAAGCATAACTATGCCCGCTTTAGGGCCGTGCAACAGGGACTAAACTAAAGCCAAGGTGAAATGTACATATCGCCAAACCGCACTGTCGGGGGCCACCCATTTGGGGCCTAAAGGTGATGTGAGGTGCCGTGGAATCCTCTCGGTCGTCTTCAAAACCCCCGAAATGCACATCCCACCTTGGTATTGGTTTAACTGGCGTGGCTGTTGGGGAGGTGTAAGATTCAGGCGTGGCGAGTCGCCGGACCAAGGCCGACAGGGCATTGGTGCCTAGCGCCCGGTGCAAAGCATGGTCCGGGAGCCTTACGGCTGCATCATTGGTGACGCCTCCAGCGGGACGTTCCCGTTCGATAGATTGTGCGCTTTCAGTGGCTCCCTCCGGCGGCGCGCCTATGCAGCAATGAGGGGCCGGATGATGAATGAGAGCAGGGGAAGTGAAAACCCGGGAGCGAAGAAGGGTAGAGGAGCACAGCGCCTGCCGGCAGAGTTGTCCCGGGTAAACCTGAACGCCGCCGGTATCGACGTGGGCGCCAGCAGCCATTTCGTGGCGGTGCCCGAGGACCGCTGGGAACAGCCGGTGCGCGAATTTGAGGCCTTCACGGCTGAGTTGTACCGCCTGGCCGACTGGCTTGCGGAGTGCGGGGTGGAGACCGTGGCGATGGAGTCCACCGGGGTTTACTGGATACCCCTGTTCGGGGTGCTGGAGGAGCGGGGATTTGAGGTGATGCTGGTGGACCCCAGCCGCATCAAGAACGTGCCCGGGCGCAAGACGGACGTGCAGGACTGTCAGTGGCTGCAGCAGTTGCACACCTACGGGCTGCTGTCGGGAAGCTTCCGTCCGGAGGGTGAGATACGTTGCCTGCGCAGCTACCTGCGGCAGCGGGCCATGCTGGTAGAGTACGCCTCCCATCACATCCAGCACATGCAGAAGGCGCTGACCCAGATGAACGTCAAGCTGCAGCACGTCATCAGCAACATCACGGGCAAGACCGGCATGAAGATCATTGAAGCCATAGTGCGGGGCGAAAGGGATCCGTGGAAACTGGCCGCGCTGCGCGATCCCAGGACCAGGGCCGACGAGGCGACCATCGCCAAGTCGCTGCAGGGACACTGGCGGGAGGAACACATCTTTGAACTGACCCAGGCCCTGGAACTGTACCGGACCTATCAGGACAAGATCGCCCAGTGCGACCGGGAGATTGAAAGGCAATTGGAGCGGTTTGAGGACCGCAGCGATGGCGAACCTCCTGCTGGGGATGGCGGCAAGCCCAGCCAGGGGAACGCGCCCCGCTTCGACCTTCGGAGCCACCTGCATCGGATGACGGGAGTGGATCTTACCCGCATTGACGGAGTGGACGCTTTCACCGCACTGAAAGTGGTCGGCGAAATCGGCACGGACATGACCCGGTGGCCCAGCGCCAAGCACTTCGCCTCGTGGCTGGGGCTCAGCCCCAACAACCGTATCACGGGCGGGAAGGTGATCAGCTCCCGGACCAAGGCCAACGCCAACCGGGCGGCGGCGGCATTGCGGCTGGCGGCCAACGCGCTGCATCGCTCGGACAGTGCCCTGGGAGCTTTCCTGCGCCGGAAGAAGGCCCAGTTGGGATCTCCCAAGGCCATCACGGCCACGGCGCACAAGCTGGCCAGGATCATCTACTCCATGCTGCGCTACGGGCAGGGATATGTGGATGCCGGAGCCCAATACTACGAGAGTCAGTACCGCGAAAGGGCCCTCCGGGCCGCCAAGCAGAGAGCGGCGCAACTGGGCTACCGGCTGGTGCCGGTCGCAGATGCTCATGACCTCAACCCTGTCCCGTCCACGACCACGGCGGCTACCGCAGCGTGACGGTACTTGTTAGTCGATAGCCTCCGTCGAGATTCACGCCGTCAGGATTGGCAAAGACTGGGCAGTTGGTGGTACTCATACGTGGGCTTGGCTGTGGACGGTACGATGGACGACCCACCGGAAAGACTCGACGAAATCCGGGCGTGGATGCTGGAAACCCTGCCCAAGTTCAGGGATGTGTTCAACCCGCGGTTGGAGAAAATCCTTGCCGAACTGTAAGGGGCGTAAGCCGGACGCTTCTACCTGCTAATGTATAATGCGGCCACCGTAGCCCGCCGCTGCCGAGGTGCCGCAATGACTATGTCCATGCCTCTCTTTCCACAAGAGCGCCAGCCGCTGCTGATGATCATGGACGGCCACGCCATGGTGCATCGCTCCTTCCGGGCCATCTCCACCCAGCGCAACCTGACCAGCAGCGCCACGGGGGAGGACACCACCGGCGTATACGGGTTCGCCAACGTGTTCCTGCGCGCCCTGCAGGAATGGAACCCGGCCTACTGCGCCATTGCATTTGACACCTCTGCGCCCACCTTCCGCCACCTGCAGTTCGAGGAATACAAGGCCCAGCGTCCGCCGACTCCGCCTGAGCTGCGCCCGCAGTTCGACCGGGTGAAGCAGCTTATGACAGCCTTCGGCGTTCCTGTTTTTGAGCTTGAGGGATGGGAAGCGGACGACGTTATCGGCACCCTGACGCGGCAGGCGGAGGAGGCAGGCGTCGATTCGGTGATACTGACCGGGGACCGCGATACCTTCCAGCTCATTACCCCTCATGTGCGGGTTGATCTGGCCTCCAGCATCCAGGACCGGCGCGTATACGACGAGGCCGAGCTTGCGGAACGCTACTCTGGCCTGACCGCCGCCCAGCAGCCTGACTTCAAGGCGCTGGTGGGCGATACGTCCGACAACATACCCGGCGTCCCCAGGGTGGGTGAGAAGCGGGCTGCCGGCCTATTGGGGGAGTATGGGACCCTGGAAGGCATTTACCAGAATATCGACACCGTGAAGCCCCCCAGTGTTAAAGCTGCGCTGTCAGAGAACGAAGATCGTGCCTACGAGAACCGACGCCTGATGACCATCGACAGGCAGGCTCCGGTTTCGCTGGACCTGGACCAGTGTCGCTTTTGGAATTACGACCGGCGAGACGTGGTGGGCCTTCTGACCGAGCTTGAGTTCTTCAGCGTCGTGTCCCGCGTTCCCAGCCCTGACGGTGCCGACGCAGTTGAAGCAGGAGCCGACAGAGAGCCGAGTGTGGCGACCGAATACACGGTGGTGCAAAGCTTCGAGCAGTTGGACTCGATGATTGCAGCCATCGAGGAAACGGGCGCCTTTGCCTTCGACACTGAAACAACTGATTTGGACGCCATGCGGGCCCAGCTTGTCGGGCTCAGTTTTTCCACTGCGCCCGGGCGGGCTTGGTACGTGCCGGTCGGACACCGCGAGGGAGCGCAGTTGCCTCTGGAGTCGGTCCTAGCTGCGGTGCGACCGCTGTTCGAGTCGCCGGACATCGCCAAGTGCGCCCACAACGCGAACTACGACATGACCGTGCTGGCAAACCACGGAGTCAGATTCGCCAACGTGGACTTCGACACCATGATTGGCGCCCACCTGCTGGGCAAGAGCTACAACCAGCTGGGCCTGAAAGACCTGTCGCTGAACGAACTGGGCCACGAGATGACGCCCATCACCGATCTCATAGGCCGGGGGCGAAAGCAGGTGACCTTTGATCATGTCGAGATTGCCGACGCCGCAGACTACGCGGCCGCCGACGCCGACATCACCCTCCGGCTGCGCGAGGTGTTTGAGCCCCAGTTGGACCGGCAGGAGTTGCGCGGCCTGATGGACGACACTGAGCTGGCCCTGCTGCCGGTCTTGGTGAGGATGCAGCGCCACGGCATCAGGATGGACGCGGGCGTTCTGCACGAGATGTCCGCCGATATGTTCCGGCAGATGGGAGAGATCGAGTCCGGCATATACGGCTCCGTCGGACACCAGGTAAACCTCAACTCTCCGGCACAGCTGAGTGATCTGCTGTTCAAGGAGTTGGGGCTGCCGCACACCAAGCGCACCAAGACCGGTCACTACTCCACCGACGCCAATTCGCTGGAGTCGCTGAAGGGCATACACCCGGTGGTGGACCAGATTCTTGAGTACCGGCAGGTGGCCAAGCTCAAGTCCACCTATGTTGATGCCCTGCCGGAAATGGTCAATCCACAGACGGGCCGGGTGCATACCAGCTACAACCAGACCGGCTCGGCCACCGGCCGCGTCTCGAGCAGCGACCCCAACCTGCAGAACATTCCCATACGGACCGAAACAGGCCGACAGGTGCGCCGTGCCTTCGTGGCTGAGGGCGCGCCGGACTGGCAACTGTTCTCGGCAGACTACTCGCAGATTGAGCTGCGAGTGCTGGCCCATATGTCCCAGGACTCTGAGCTTCTGGACGCCTTCCGGCGAGGCGAGGATATCCACTCAGCCACCGCCTCGCTGATGTTCGAGGTGCCGCTGAACGAGGTGGACTCGGACATGCGGCGAATCGCCAAGGTGCTCAACTTCGGTGTTATCTACGGCCTTTCACCCCACGGCATAATGCAGCAGACGGGCTTCAGCCGGGAGCAGGGGAAGGAGTTCATTGACACCTATTTCGCCAAGTACCCGGGAATCAGCGAGTATTTGGAGTCGATCAAGGCTCAGGCCCGCGCCGATCAGTACGTGGAAACACTGATGGGCCGCCGTCGCTACCTGCCCGAGATCAACAGCTCCAATTTCAACACGCGCGGCGCCGCAGAGCGCATGGCAATCAACATGCCCATCCAAGGCACTGCGGCGGACATAATGAAGCTGGCCATGGTGCGTGTCCAGCGCCGCCTCGACGCCGAAGAAATGCGAACCAAGATGCTGCTGCAGGTGCATGACGAGCTGGTCTTCGAGACCCCGCAAGAGGAGATGGACGCCCTCAAAGACTTGGTGTTCGACGAGATGCCCGCCGCCATGGATTTGGACGTCACCCTGAAGGTCGACGCCAAGTGGGCCGACAACTGGGGGGATATGGAGTAGGTGGCGGGAGTAGGGGGTTGGTAAAGCCGAGGGGAGTGATAGAGTGGGATTGACCGAAGTGCAAGCCACAATAATCGGAAGCCAAGAGACGAGAGAGTACACCTTTGTGGTCGATACGGGCGCCACTTACTTGGGGCTGCCAGATGAGGAAATTGAGTCCCTCGGACTCCAACCGAGCACAGGAATCATAAGAGTAGTGACCGTGACGGGCGTCGTAGCACTGAATTCCTACTTTGCCGTCGGTGAACTAAATGGCGAGCGATTTGGAGCCATGCTGATTCCTACGGCTGAACCACTGCTTGGGTACGAACTGCTGCAGAACTTGAGGTACAAGGTTAATCCGGTAAGCCACGAAATCGAGAAGGTTTCAGACGACGAAAGGCACCCTCCATTTCTCTAGGCGATGAGCGTAGAACGGAATTCAAGGAGCATCTAAATGGGAGTGGCCGTCGTGCAGGCCAAGGTCTTTGGTGAACTGGAGACCCGTGAGTACAGTTTCTTGGTTGATACCGGGGCCACTTTCCTCGCCCTTCCTAAGGAAGAAATCGAATCCTTGGGCCTGAGGAGGGCTAGAGGCACTGTCAGACTGATGAGCGCCACAGGAATGGTGAATGTTGAGACCTACTTCGCCGAAGGAGAGCTTATGGGGCAAGAGTTCGGCGCAATTTTGGTGCCCTCAGCTACCCCACTACTTGGGTACGAACTGCTGCAGAACTTGAGATTCAAAGTAAATCCGGTCACGCACGAAATCGAGAAGGTTTCAGACGACGAAAGGCATCCTCCATTTCTCTTGTAAGTGAGTACACCTCATGGAACTAATCCGCAGCCTGATCTTCGTTCCGGGGAACCGGGAAAATATGCTGGAGCGGGCCCGCTCCTTTGACGCCGACATCATCATGGTGGACTTGGAGGACTCGGTGCCTCCCGGCGAGAAGGCCACCGCCCGCGAAATGGCCCGCGAGTGGGTGCCCGCCCTGCAAAATGAGGGAAAGCGGGTCATGGTGCGTGTCAACTCGCTGGACACTGGACTGACTCGTGCGGAGTTGGAGGCGGTGGTTTCTCCATCTCTCCATGGCATCAGCTTGGGCAAGGTGGAGTCGGTGCGGGATATTCGCACCGTTGACAGCCTGCTCTCTCCGCTGGAAGCGTCTGCTGGGCTGGAAATCGGGTCGCTGCGCATAATCCCGTGGATTGAGACGGCCAAGGCGTTGTGGGACGCCCGCGCCATCGCCGAGTCGTCGCGTCGAGTGGTTGCGATCGCCTTTGGCGCAGAGGACTTCACCAACGATATGGGTATCGAGCGGAGCGACATGGGCAAAGAGGTCAGAGTCCCCAGGGCCATGGTCCCGATTGCAGCCAGGGCCGGCGAAGTCGGTGCTCTCGACTCGCCCTTCGTCCGCTTCCGGAATCCCGATGCCTTGAAGAAAGACGCCCGCAGGGCGCGACGAATGGGCTACACTGGCAAATTCGCTATCCATCCGGCCCAGCTTGAGACCATCAATGAAACATTCAGCCCCTCGGCCGAGGAAGTGGAATACGCTCGCCGGGTGGTCGAAGCGTGGGATGCTGCGGAAGCGTCAGGACGAGGTTCGTTGGCTCTGGACGGCAGGATGGTCGATGTGCCGGTGGTCAAGCGCGCTCAGAACCTGCTGGCCTTGGCGGAGGCCATCGGTCTGAGCGGTTAGCAGCGGGACGGTGGCGTCATGCCTGATCGAATCCTGCTGGAAGGGATGCAGTTCTACGGCTATCACGGCGTGAACCCGGAGGAACGCGTACTGGGACAGCGATACGTCGTAGACTTGACGGCCGACTTGGACCTGAGGCGCGCCGGGGCCTCAGACCGGCTGGAGGACACGGTCAGTTACTCTCACATCTACCGAACGGTAAGGTCGGTGATGGAGGGAGAACCGCGCAACCTGTTGGAGTCGGCGGCCCAAGCCATCGCCGACCGGGTGCTGGCCGAGTTTCAGGTCGACTCCGTGTCGGTTACGGTCAAGAAACCCAACCCGCCGGTGCGCGGTTCGTCTATCGAGTTGGCCGCGGTGCAGATTCACCGGACCCGCTCGCCGCAAAAATGAGGGGTGTTCCAAAGGCCCAGCCGTTCGTGCCGAGTTGGTAACAGAATGGCCGGTCAGAAGGAGGGGAGAAATCATGAGAGTTCACGACTACCATGACGGCAACCGCCAATTGCAGGATCGCTTCAATACGCGCAGGCTGGCCGACCGGCTCAAGGATAGAGTCACGGAAACAATCGGAGTTGAAGCCAAGGCCATCATAGAAGAGGCCAGAATGTTCTTTCTCGCGACCTGCGATGATCGCGGGTTGCCCACCTGCTCATACAAGGGGGGCGATCCCGGCTTCGTGCGGGTTGTGGACGACAGGACGCTGGCCTTCCCCAACTACGACGGCAATGGCAAGTACCAGTCGATGGGCAACCTGCTGCGCAACCCAAACGTAGGCCTGCTGTTCGTGGACTTTGAGGGAAGCCAGCGCCTGCGGATTCAGGGGGTTGCCAGAATAGAGGACGATGACGAACTGCTGGCTGAATACGCCGAGGCCCAGTTTATTGTGCGCGTGGAGGTGACAGAGGCCTACAAGAACTGCCCGCGCTACGTCCACAAATACCGATTCGTGGAGCAGTCCGAGTACGTCCCCCACCTGGACCGTGAGACTCCGCAGCCTGCTTGGAAAAGCAGCGAAGAATTGAAGGACGCCCTCCCTCGTTAGGAAAGTCAGGAATGATCGACTACATACGGGGATTCCACGCCGCCTGTCAGTCCGCTCCGGCTATTTCTTTAGCGAAGGCGGTGGCTCGGTAAACTCTTCACCGGCTGCGGCTGCGACCTCCCGTCGGCGGTTCCAAGCCTCCCATTCCCGCTGGGTGGTCTCTTGGCCTTCCTCCCGGCCTTTCTCAATTCCTGCATTGTAGCGCTTCTTCAGATACCGCTCTGAAATCAACACGATTGCCTCCGTCCGGACCAGGCTTTCGCCTGCGATTGCGATGACCGACGCACCTACTCCCCTGGTGATGGACAGGATGGACTCAGGCCAAGTATCGCCGGAAACCTGAGCTATTTCGTACCATACCACCAAGCCAATCAGTGCGACTAGTTGTATGCTGAACAGGAACAGGTACAGCGAGGCCCAGTCTTCGGGTACGCTCCAGATGGCCGTGCGGCGGTCTCGCATTCTGAAGTTCTCGCGCCGGGATGCGTCTAACTGTCCCGTCCGGCCTCGCTGAAGGGCTCGCGCGCGAAGATTCGCTGCACCATTGGCTCGAAGAACTCCAATGGCAGAGACTGGTAGTCAGGGTCAAAGGACGATTGGTCCCAGAGATGGCAGAAGTCCACGGTGTCCTGGTACCACTGGTGGTCCCGGTAGGCGTCGCGGGCATTGCGGTCGCCGCCCGTATGGTGAGCGTAGTAGTAGCTCTGGAACAGCCCGTGGTGGCGCACGATCCAGTGGGTTTTTTCCGAGACATAAGGGCGCAGCACGGCGGCGGCCATCTCGCTGTGGTTGTACGGCGACAGCAGGTCGCCCACGTCGTGCAGCAGGGCCGCAACGACCATCTCCTCGTCGGCGCTGTCCCGGTAGGCGCGGGTGGCACTTTGAAGCGAGTGTTCCAGCCGGTCAACCTTGTAGCCCGAAAGGGAACCAGCCAGTCCCCTGAGCTGCGCCAGGACGCGGTCTGCGGTGCCGTCGGCGAGCTTGGTCTCAAGCCGCTCCAATAGTTCGTAGTCCTCGCGGGTGCCCTCGGCCATGCTGGTAAAGGCCACAGTTTCGTTTGCGTCGGGCATAAGGCAGCTCCGGTTTTCCGGCTGTTGGATTGAAAATTGTGGTGTAGTATTTGTCCTGATTTTAACATCCCGGCGTTCGGTCCGGGTTGAATCGGGAGGCGGCCGGATGTCTGATCGAAAGAGGCTGGACGGGCAGGTTGCCCTTATTACCGGGGGAGGGCGCGGCATCGGTCGGGCTATCGCGCTGGCCTATGCCGCGGAGGGGGCGTGGCTGGCGCTCTCGGCCCGCACCGCTGCGGAACTCGAGGAAACAGCGCGGGCCGTGTCGGAGCGTTTCGGCAGCGAGGTCATCACCGCCGTCGCCGATGTGTCAGACCACGGTCAGGTTGATCGCGCCATTGCGCGCGCGCTGGAGCATTACGGAGCCATAGACGTGCTGGTCAACAACGCTGGCAACATCGGGCCGGTGGGCAAGGTGTGGGACAATGACCCCGAGGAATGGGCCCGCACCATAGCAGTGCACCTGATGGGCGTGTTCTACGGCTGTAGTGCAGTTCTTCCCTCGATGCTGGAAAGGGGCCGTGGCCGCATCGTCAATATGTCCGGCGTCGGCGGCCCCAATATGTCGGCCTATGACGCCGCCAAGATTGGCATCGTCAACCTGACGGAAAACCTGGCTCTGGAACTGGCGGAAACGCCGATAACCGTCAATGCCATCAGCCCAGGCTCTATCCACACTCGTATGTGGGAGGAAACGCGGGACTTGGCGCTGGCCATCGGCGATATGGCGACCTACGAACGGGGCGTACAGGTAACCTCAGGTGAAGGGGCGTCCATAGAGCGGGCAGCTGAGCTGGCGGTATTTCTGGGCAGTGACGATTGCGGCAGCATGTCAGGACGACTCATCCGGGCATTTTCTGACAAATTCGAGGAATTGCCGGACCGGATGGACGAAATTATGGCGTCGGAGGCCTATCTGCTCCGCCGGGTGGATCCGGAGCGGCCTTTCCCCACCTCTCAGTCATACCCCGACCTGCCCATAACCGGACCGTAGGATTGCGCAAACGACATCGGGATGCGACGCCGGCTAAATTCGGCTTGTGAGGGCGGCTGCCGTGTTGTAGTATCTGGCCCATCGGTTTCCGTCTGCATACTAATTCAAGGATTGGGGGTTAGCCGTGGCTTCTAACGGGTCTGCTTCGAGGGACATCGCCATCGTGGGGGTTGCCGAGTCGGACGTCATGGGCAACGTGCCCGGCAAGTCGTCGTTGCAGCACCACGCTGAGGCGGCACACAACGCTCTGGACGACGCCGGTCTAAAGATGAGCGACATCGACGGAGTCCTTACCGCCGGCTTTTCCACGCTGGCTACAGCAGAATACCTCGGCATCGAGCCAGTGTTCACCGACAACACCTCCGTCGGTGGGTCCTCCTTTATCATCCATGTGGCCCACGCCATCGCTGCCATCCGGGCCGGCTACTGCGAGACGGCGCTGATCACCCACGGGCAGGCCGGGCGCTCAACTCGCGTGCGCGTCCCCGCTGACGGCAATTTGCCGGCGGCGCAGTACGAGGCTCCCTACGGCATAATCGGCGCGCCCATCAACTATTCCTTGGCCTGCACGCGCTACATGCACGATTACGGCGAGGACCGCACCCGGCAGGCAATGGCGGAGGTCGCGGTTGCGACACGCAAATGGGCCAACCTGAACCCCGTGGCCCAGATGCACGACACGCCCATGAGCTTCGACGACTATCACAACTCGCGCTGGGTCTCGTGGCCCTTCCACCTGTTGGACTGCTGCTTGGTCACCGACAGCGGCGCGGCGGTCATCGTAACCACGGCGGAGCGGGCGGCCAGCTGCCGCAAGCAGCCGGTGTGGGTGCTGGGTGGCGGAGAGTCCCACGACCACAATATCATCAGCCAGATGCCGTCCTACACCATCACGCCGGCCAGGGAGTCGGGGCCCAGGGCAATGGCCCGCGCCGGACTGACCCACGACGATCTTGACTTGGCGATGATCTACGATTCCTTCACGTACACCGTAATGGTGACTCTCGAGTCGCTGGGCTTCTGCGGTCGCGGAGAGGCGGCCGACTTCGTGGCCAATCAGCGCACCGCTCCGGGCGGCGACTTCCCGCTCAACACCAGCGGCGGCGGTCTTTCTTACACCCACCCAGGGATGTACGGCATCTTCCTGCTGGTGGAGGCGGTGCGGCAATTGCGGGGTGAGTGCGGCGAACGGCAGGTGATGAGCAAACGTTCACCGGGCGAGGCGGCCAAGACCACCATCGTCAACGGCACCGGCGGTTCCCTTTCCTCCACCGGCACTGTTTTGCTGGCGACCTGAGTACGCTGCAGGGAGAACATCTGCCCTGAGATGGAAACGCCTCGGCTGTTGCCGGGGCGTTTTTCGTGGGAGGGCGGAGTTGGCAGAGGCCAATTTTGGCCAAATCCCGGATCGCGTACCGTAGCAGAGGTCGAGGATAGGTATGCTAGTATCACTCCAAGTACTGGACAAGCATCGACCCACTGATGACTTGTTCATCTGTTTTACGCTACGGCGAAAGGATACGCACTATGGATCTTACTGTGTCTTCTTTTCTTCAGCATCTCCTCGTGGAAAAGGGTTTCTCTCAGAACACCTGCTCGGCCTACCGCAACGATTTGTCCCAATTCCTAGAGTTTCTTCACCTGAATGGCGTCGGTACGGTCGGCGAGAATGGGTCCAGCACCTGCGACTGGTCCGCAGTGGATATCGATATGCTGAACCACTACACTACCGACCTGAAGGAACGCAAGGGATACCGCAACGCCACCGCGGCTCGCAAGGTTGCCTCGATCAAGTCTTTTTTCGGATTTATGTCGGAAAACGGCATCATCACCGAGGATCCAACCGAGTCTCTCGGAACGCCCAAAGTCGGCAGGTCGCTGCCCAAATACCTCACCGAGGAAGAGGTCGGCAGGCTGCTGGATGAGGGCTACAAGCCAGGCACCAACGAGGGGCAACGCGATGCGGTCATGATGGAGCTCCTCTATGCCACGGGACTACGGGTCGGCGAACTGGTGTCTCTGAACACGGGGGACGTGAATGCCGAGGAGGCCTATGTACGCTGCTTGGGCAAAGGCTCTAAAGAACGCATAGTGCACCTCTACCCGAAGGCGCTGCAGGAACTCAAGAATTATATGAGAACCTCGCGTCCGATCCTGCTGGGGAAGCGCAAGGACGAACAGGCCCTGTTCGTCAATCACCGCGGCGAGCGGTTGACCAGGCAGTGGGTCTGGTCGGTCCTGAAGACCTATGCGCAATCTGCCGGCATTCAGTCCAGCATCACCCCCCACACCCTGCGACACAGCTTTGCCACTCACCTGTTGCAGAATGGCGCCTCCCTGCGCCACGTACAGGAACTGCTGGGACACTCCAGCATTTCGACTACCCAGGTCTACACCCACCTCACCAGTCCGTATATGCGCGAGGAATACGAAAAGAGCCACCCCAGAGCGTAGCGCCGATCTTTTCAGTTGGACCTGAAACTGCGAAGCCCCGCCGTCGGAGGGCGGGGCTTCGCAGTTTGCTCACCAGCCGGCCATTATTTTCCTAGGCCGGACACGTGAATGAGACATGCTGATTTCCCAAATTCCGTCTCAATATCACACTGCCTTTTCCTCAGAATTGCTGATATAGTAAAGGTCAAAACACTGAATAATGAGCCGGACGACCCTGCTGTGCGCAGGAGCGTCCGGCGTCCGCAACCTCTCGGGAGGTGCATTACCATGGCAGGTAAAGCCCGCCGGGCAGCTGCCCGACAAGGTGAACTAGGCCGTCGAAGAAAGAAGGGACGAGGTCCCAGCGGAGCCCCCGCCATTGGGGGCCGCCCCGATGAGCAGGGGCCTCTGAATAGCATCGGGGGGGCGCTGGCAATGGAAGCCGCTGGTGTGGCTACCACTGCGGCCAGCTTTGAAGAACAGGAACAGACCGCCCCTGTTGTCGCGCCGGCCCCGCAGCCGGCGATGCAATCTCGTGGCCGTGGCCGACAGCGAGGTGAGCGCCCCGCAGCCTACAACTATGTCGGAACCGAGTTGCGTCGTATAGCAGCCCTGGCCACCGTGGTCCTGGCGGCCTTGGTGGTGATTTCCTTCGTCGTCTGAAATTCCGAACCCAGCGCTGGCTGAATATGTCTCTCCCTCTAGTTGAGCAACGGCTACAGGCAACCCCTGAACGACCCGGTGTTTACCTGATGAAGGATGCCCGGGCTACCGTTCTGTATGTCGGCAAGGCCAGCGTGTTGCGAAACCGCCTCCGCTCCTACTTCGGGTCGCCGTCCAATCAGCCCAACAAGACGCGGCGCATGATGGGCCACGTCCACGACTTCGAGTACATCGTCACCGACTCGGAGGCCGAGGCGCTGATTCTGGAGAATACGCTGATCAAGCGTTACAAGCCCCGCTACAACGCCCGGCTCAAAGATGACAAAACCTATCCCTTCCTGAAGATCGACCTGAACGAAGAATTCCCGCGCGTCTACATTACGCGACGAGTGTCAAAGGACGGGGCCCGGTACTTCGGTCCCTTCGCCACCGCCAATACTGTCCGCAAGTCCATGGACCTGGTGAAGCGGCTCTTCCCCTACCGTTCCTGCACCAAGACCATAACCGGGACGGACCCCCGTCCCTGCCTGGAGTATTACATCAACCGGTGCGTGGCTCCGTGCACCGGGTTCGCCAGCCGTGAGGAATACGCCAAGGTCATTGAGCAGGTCATCATGTTCATGGAGGGCGATACCGATTCGGTTACGCGCGATTTGGAAGAGAACATGGTCTTGGCTGCAGAGCGGCTGGAGTTCGAGCGGGCGGCGGTGTTGCGCGACCGCATCAAGGCTGTGGAGCGGGTGGTCGAGGAGCGTCGAATCAAAGTCGATTCCAATCCTGTTTCCGACATGGACGTCATAGCCGTCGCCCAAGGCTCCACGGAGGCTTGGGTAGAGGTATTTTTCATCCGGAAAGGGAAGCTCATCGGCCGCGAGCATTTCTTCATGGAGGGGGCCCAGGACGATACGCCAGGCGTGGTTATTGGCCAGTTCATAAAACAGTTCTACGGCTCCGCCCAGACTATTCCCCCACGCATCGTCACTCAGCATCCGTTGGAAGACCAGGGACTGGTGACCGAATGGCTACGCGGCCTGCGCGGAAGGGCGGTTCACCTGGTGTGGCCTCAACGGGGAATGCACAAGCAGCTGGTGGAAACCGTGGCCGACAATGCCCGCCAGGGACTGGCCCAGCACCGCATCAAGTGGCTGGATAACCGGGACATTATCCAGCAGGCAATGTCGGAGCTTGAGGAGGAACTCTCCCTGCCGCTGCCACTGCGCCGGATGGAGTGTTACGACATCTCGCATATCCAAGGTAGCAATTCAGTCGGCAGCATGGTGGTGTTCGAGGAAGGGTTACCCAAGCGCTCCCAGTACCGTCGCTTCAAGGTCAAGACGGTGGAGGGCGTGGACGACTTCGAGAGCATGCGAGAGGTGCTGCGCCGCCGCTTCAAGCGTATGGCCGCCGCACGAAACACGACGGAAGGCGGAGATTCAGAGGCAGCGGCCGACACGGGATGGGCCGCGGTTCCGGATCTCGTATTGATCGACGGTGGCAAAGGGCAGCTGTCGGCGGCTCTGGAGGTTATGCTGGAACTGGGTTTGGACGATATTCCTCTGGCATCCTTGGCCAAGGAAAACGAATGGCTTTTCGTTCCCCACACCCCCGAGCCGATTATCCTCCCGCGCGACTCGCAGGCGCTTTACTTGGTGCAGCGGATCAGGGATGAGGCCCATCGTTTCGCCATCACCTACCACCGCAACCTTCGCAGCAAGGGCAGCCTCGGTTCGCCCATCGATCTGGTCACCGGCATCGGGCCAAAACGAAAACGTATGCTGATGCGGCGCTTTGGCTCTCTAAAGGGCATAAAAGAGGCCGCGGTCGATGAGATCGCAGCAGTCCCCGGCATGACCCGTTCCCTGGCAATACGCATCAAGCAGACCATCTAGCCGGTCGCCCAATTCGGGTACACCTCTTGGAGCGCCCGTCCGCCGGTGCTGCTCTTGTCTCGCCCGTGAAATCGCGCGATTTCACATAAAGTGGAAATTTGTAATTGCACTGCATTATGTCTTGACTATTGGCCCGTGGGTAGCATATACCGTATGTAACGATGTTGCAGGCGCTGCCGGGCTACGGGCAGGGCTATCGCATTTGGGAATTTCGAGGCTTTCATTTGGGATCTCAGGTGATTTTCAGCGGTATCTTCCGCTGCAATCCTCTTGACATCCGTTGATGACGAGGTCTTATACCTCAAAATTGGCGATGAGCAGCAGCAGCAGGTTGCCCTTAAAATGGCCGCCAGAATTTCAAATGCGATAGGCCTGGGGCTACGGGTAAGTTATGGTCAAATTATCCATTACACTGCCCAACAACACCATGATAACCCTTGAGTGTGAAGAGACCGGCTTGGTACACGAAGTGCTTGGTCTAGTGATGCGGGACACAAATCCGGATGCCCGGTCGGTGGATCTTGGAACAGCTGTTTATGCTGGTGAGGATGACGCAGGGATGGAAAAAAGTACTAGTGCACCTGATACTCATGACGTGCAAACGCCCGCAACCGGCCAGCGACGGGCTAACGATGTGGCCCCGCCTCAGGCGTCCGAAATGGCCTCGCATGCGCCCAACGGGATCGCGTCCAATGGTGACAGCGCAGTACCGGCAGGTACCTTTGCTGAGTTGGGAGATGATATATTGGATCTTGGCCGTTACTCTCAGCAGGCTCAGGACGACTTCACGGCCTTTTGCCAGGCCATTAGCCCGACGGGCGATATGCGCCGGGTGGTGGTGGCCGCGGAGGGTGCTAACCGGTTCTTCGGCCTGGAAGGAATCACTGCAGACGAGCTGGGTGACCTTTTCGATCTGATCGGTTGGAGACGGGCAAACAGCTTTACCCAAACTATACGCAACGCGGCTCGCGCCAAATTCCGTTGGCTGGAGCGCATTCCCGGCCGCTCCGGCCGTTACGCCGCCACAGACCTGGGCCGCGCCACAACCCTCTCTGGCTAGGACCTGAAGTTTTAGGAACTCATTGATGCTTCGAAACACGCAATTTGGCATGTCCGGTCCCTCCGCTCAGGCCACGTCCTCCCGCTCCGGGTTTGAGATCCTCGCCACCGCTCCCCGCGTCGCCTTGGCGGTTACGCCCCACCCCGACGACTGCGAGGGTGGTTGTGGCGGGGCTTTGGCCAAGTGGGTCAAGGAGTTCGGCACGGAAGCCGTGGTGGTGATGTGCACCAATGGCAACAAGGGTACGTCAGAGCGGGACCTGAGCCCCCAGCGGCTGGCGGCTATCAGGGAAGAGGAACAGCTCGCGGCGTCAGAGATCATCGGGGCCAAGGACGTGGTGTTTCTGCGATACCCGGATGGCGGACTGGAGGACACCATGCTATTCCGAAGCCAGGTGGTCCGGGAGATTCGCCGCCACCGGCCCGACGTCATCCTGTGCATTGACCCCTATCGCAGCACCAGTCACACTCACCGCGACCACCGGATGAGCGGTAGAGTGGCCATGGACGCGGCCTTCACCTACGCTTGGAGCTACCAGCATTTTCGGGAGCAGATCACCGACGAGGGCCTGCAGCCGCATCTAGTGGAGCAGGCTTACATGTGGGGCAGCGAGTCACCCGACGTCTTCGTAGAGATTGGCGACTACCTGGAAGCCAAGACGCTGTCTCTGGAGGCTCACGCCAGCCAGATGTCGCCGGTCACCACCGAGGAGCGTCTGTCGCGCATCAGCAATAACGCAACTCGTTACCAAGAATTGACCGGCTTGGAATACACCGAGGGTTTCCGCCGGGTCCAATTCGGCCTTGGCAGCATTGAGTGGCAGTTCCTGTATTCCTGACTCAGGCGCCTTGATTCAGGTGTTCCACAGCCCGGCGGTGACTTGCCAGCAGGCTTGGCACGCGAGTCGGATCGGTTCGCCCCCACCCGCATTCGCTAGCCACGCCGAACGCGGACACGAACACTCGCGCCGCAGTTATTCGAGCCACGTCTCCTTCCGCGTCGTCATGATGGATCAGTCCCAAGATGGCGCTGGCGCTGTCCGGCAATTCCAGTCCCTCCAATGGACGGAAGTAATCGCGGTCGGTGCGGTCTTTAGGCACGGGCAGATGAATGAAGTCCAGTCTTCGCCGCAGGCGGGACGCCAGGCCGTTGCTGATCTCGGCAAGAATTCCAGTATCCTCCGGCATCACAAGATGCTCGTCGGCGGGGGAGCCGTAGCAAAGGTGATAGCCCAGGTCGACTGACTCAGGCACCCTCTCCCCCAGCCGCGCAAGCTGGTCGAAAACCTGATCCTTATAGTCGTCGGGGCGATAGGAGAAGTAGTCCTCAAAGAGCAGCACTTCCTGGCAAACGTCCCATTGTATGGAAAGCTGCCCGTGGGGGATCGCTTCCAAGATTCCGTCCAGCGCCTCAGCCAGGGATCGCTCGTAAACCGGCAGATAAGCATCGCGGGATGCAGTGCTGACGTACATATACCCGGTGGCCATCGGGGTGGGCAGAGATACCTGAAACAGGACGTCCGGCCCGATAATTCCTTCGTCGCGCAACCGTGAAAAGGTGGCGTAGGAGGCCGTCGCCGCCTCGGTATAGCCCGTCGAGAATTGCACGGCGTTTGGGTCCACCGAGGGCTTGAACCGAACGAAGGGCGATTCTCTAAGGAGCACTCCGTCCCACTGGTAGACCGCGAACAGGCCTGCCTCCGGGTCGATTTCTAAATCGGGGTGATTGAGGAGCATTTCGCGCTGGAACTAGATCCATCGGATGCGCTCCCCGGTCTCGCCGTCGGGAATCCGCCGCAGGTGGGAACCCAACACGCCGCAGACGGCGCGAAAAACAGTTTCCGAGTCTACCAGGGGCACTGAACCCACCAGATGGGCGAAGCTGGCGCTGGCAGACATAATTCACAGCTCCCGAAAATTGCGGATAATCTTACGAAGGTCAGTCTCGCTGGGTGGCTGCTCGGAATATAACGTAAAGCTGGCTTCGTCCACCAACCCCCCGTAGCGACGGACGAACTCACCGGCAATTTCGTCATATTCGCCGGATACAGCGAAGGCGGCCAACATCTCGTCGCTGACCAGCTCGCCCATTTCGGCCCACTCGCCGCGCAGAGACATCTCGTGCAGCCGCAGACCGATTTCCTCGAATCCGTGAGCAGCCAGCACGGAATGATAGGTCCGAGTGGAGGCGTAGAAGGCGATGCGGCGGCGCACCTCGGCCTGGGCTGCCCGCAGCGACGCCCGGTTGGGGCCGGTGATCAGGAACCCTCCGCCGCTGACGACGACCCTGCCGACATCGCGGCCCGACCGTTCTGCTCCCCGGGCGAGCGCAGGTCTAACCACATCCCGGACGTATTCCGGCGAGGTCAGGCTGTGCAGCATAAGCCCATCGGCCACCTCTCCGGCCACTTGGCAATTGTAGGCGTTGACCGCCGCAGTGAAAATCGGCGGCGGCGGGAATTCGCCCGGGCCGGGGCTGAAGAAGGGAGTCATAAGCGTGAACTGGTAGTGCTTGCCTTGGAAGTTCAGCCGTTCGCCCGTCTCCCAAGCGGACCAGATGGCCTTCAACGCCTGCACGTACTCCCGCAGACGAGGTCCAGGGGAGTTCCAGGACGTGGAGAAGCGCCGCTCGATATGCCCCTTTACTTGGGTGCCCAGCCCCAGCCGGAAGCGGCCTTGGGACAGGTCCTGCATGTCGCGGGCGGTGTAGGCGGAAATCATCGGCGACCGCGGGAACGCGATGGCTACGCTGGTCTGCAGCAACGCTCGTGTGGTGGATGTGGCGGCCAGAGTCAGCGGCAGGAAGGAGTCGTGCGCAGTTTCGTTCTTTGACAGCGCGTTATAGCCGATGGATTCGGCCCACGCTGCCTCAGCCGGAATCGAGGCCAAGGATTTTGACGCCAGTCGGTGTGTAACTCTCATGGTTTTATCTCAAACAAGCTAAAGCGATATGCGTGAGGGCTGTCCGCGATGGGTCTTCTCATGGCCTTTCGGATGACAGGCCGGCATAAATTTCGTCCGTCTTTGCCGCCATTACGAAGTCGTTCCGGTGCAGATTTCGAATCTTGTGAGTCCACCACGAAACCCGCACGTTCCCCCATTCGGTTGTCAGGCGGGGATGATGGCCTTCCTCCTCCGCCAGTTCTCCCACACGGTTGGTGAAATTCAGCGCCTGCGCGAAATCGCGAAACCGGAATGCGCGGTCGAGTTTCGGAATGCTGTCCCCGTCGATCAGTTCCCAATCCGGAGTCTGCGGAAGCAGAGCGGCGATTTCATCCTGCGACACGCTGGGGGAATCTCGACGGCAGGCCGTACACCGTTCGCGGGCGAGCGTAGTCATCATGGAACCTCGTGTTTGGGAATCAAGCTGACTGCTCAAAGCGTAGTCAGCCGAGGAAAATGTCGGCCAAGGCGATACTGAACCCCTCCAGAACGGTCGAGGTGATGCTCTCCCCTTCGCCGAATACGCCTGTAACTTTTAACTCCCCATCGTCGAACAACAGAATTGCGACGGTGGCTGCCTCCGGGTCCACCAGCCAATACTCCTTGACCCCGTGGCGTGCGTACAATTCGCGCTTGGTCGTCCAGTCCTGGCGTGCGGTGGTTGATGGCGAGCGGATTTCCACCACCAGATCGGGAGCGCCCTGAACGTTGTCGGCAGTGATGATGTGCAGACGTTTCTTGGAGACGAACAGCAGGTCCGGCCGAACTGTGTCCGCATCCGATAGCACCACATCGAAGTCGGAATAGACTCTCCCCAAGTCCTCTTCATCTGCGAAGAAAAACATTCGGGAGCCCAATCTCATCTGGTTCCTCTGATGGGCTTCTTTTGCTGACGGCGCCATAGTCAACGCTTCACTTATCAACTCTCCGTCTATCAGTTCCCAACGCTCGCCTTCAGGAGTCTTGGCGTAGTCTTCGTAAGTGAGTTTCCGCTTGGGCTTTTGCGTAACCAACTTGACCTCCGTGCCCATCTCTGGGACAAAGGGTGTCGAATGCTGCCACCTTGGTATGGGGCCATCCCACTGACACAGAAAAATCGGGCTGCCTGACCACTGCCGTTACGCCGAAAGCATACCACAGCGGCCCTTGAGCCTCGAATCGGGCCGCGCTATAGTTGATTGCAGTATGACTGACTTTTCTGCTTACACCGTCTCCATCCACTATGACCGGCGCCTGTACCGCCAGGACATCGCCGGGTCGGCGGCCCATGCGCGAATGCTGGCCAGGCAGGGCATCATTCGCGAGGACGACGCTGTGGCCATCGTGGATGGACTGGCGCAAATCCGTCAGGAAATCGAGGACGGTGATTTCCCTTGGGACCCCGCCCTTGAAGATCTGCACATGAACATCGAGCGGCGGCTGCACCAGGTGATCGGAGCTGCGGCTGGCCGGCTGCATACGGGCCGTTCGCGCAACGACCAGATAGCGCTTGATATGCGGCTGTACACCCGTGAGGTTGTCGAGGAGGCCATTGCCGGGCTGCGTGAGGTCCAGCGGGCTTTGCTGGAACTGGCGAGGCGGTATCAGCAGGTGGTAATGCCCGGCTATACTCACCTGCAGCGGGCCCAGCCGGTGCTCTTCGCCCATCACATGCTGGCCTACTTCGAGATGTTCCAGCGCGACATCGGGAGGCTGGAGGACTGTCGCCGCCGGGCCGATGTACTGCCCTTGGGCAGCGGCGCGCTGGCCGGGGTGCCCTACCCCACCGACCGGGAATTCCTAGCTCGCGAATTGGGATTTTCCGGTATCAGCGCAAATAGCATGGATGCAGTGTCGGACCGCGACTTTGTGGTGGAATACATGGCCGCCGCCGCCCTCGGCATGATGCACTTCTCCCGGATTTCCGAGGAACTGATTTTGTGGTCCAGCGGCGAGTTTGGGTTCGTGCGCCTGGCCGATGAATTCACCACAGGCAGCAGCATCATGCCGCAGAAACGCAATCCAGATTTTGCCGAGTTGGCCCGAGGCAAGACCGGGCGGGTATACGGCGACTTGATGGGGCTACTGACCACGCTGAAAGGATTGCCGCTCACCTACAACCGCGACCTTCAGGAGGATAAGGAAGGCTTTTTTGATACCGTGGACACTTGGCAAACAACCGTTGAGGTGTTTGCAGCCATGCTTCCCGGCCTGAAGCTTCAGACCGAAAGGGTGCAGTCGCTGGCAGGTGAAAGCGGTATGCTCGCCACCGATTTGGCGGACTACCTCGTGGGCAAGGGGGTGCCGTTCCGGGAGGCTCACGGCATCATGCGGGAATTGTGTCGGCACTGCGACGACCGGGGCGTCGCGCTGCAGGAATTGCCCCTGGACGATTACCAGAGGTTTTCCCCTCTTTTTGAGAATGACGTATACGGGATTACCGCAGAGGCCTCGGCTGCGGCCCGAGACATTCCCGGTGGCACCGCCCCGAACCGGGTGGCCGAGGCGCTGGCGCGGGCAAACCGGATTCTGGAGGAATCAAAAATTGGAGCAACAGGCTAACGAAGCCAGGGTTCTAATTGCGCCATCGATGCTTTCTGCCGACTTCGGGCGGCTGGCCGAGCAAGTGCAGGCAGCCACCGAGGCCGGCGCCGACCTCATCCACGTCGACGTGATGGACGGCGTGTTTGTGCCTAACATTTCCTTTGGCGAAGTGGTGGTGGATGCTATCCGCGCGGCCACCCATCTGCCTCTGAACATACACCTGATGATTCGGGAGCCGGACGCTCTTCTGCCGACGTTCATCAAGTCGGAAACCGATCAGATACTGGTCCACGCCGAGGCCTGCCAGCACCTTCATCGTACAGTCTCCATCGTGAAGGAACAGGGGAATCAGGTGGGAGTGGCCATTAACCCCGGTACGCCAGTGGCAGCGGTGGAAGAGGTCTTACCATTGCTGGACATTGTGATGGTGATGTCGGTGAACCCGGGATTCGCCGGCCAGTCGTTCATCCCGGAGACTGTGGGCAAAATTCGCCGGCTGCGGGGCATCATTGACGGGGCCGAACTTGCCGCCCAAGTGGAGGTCGATGGTGGAATCAAGGCGGACAGGACGGCTCAGGAATCGGTGAGGGCCGGGGCAACCATCCTGGTGGCGGGCAGCGCCATCTTCAATGACCGGGAAACGGTGCCGGAGGCGATGCGGGGAATGCGCGGATGCCTGGCGGGGCTGGTTTAGCGGCCCAGAAGCTCGATAAATTGGGAAATAGTGAGACCGGCTTTCCTAATCTCTCGCGCTAAGGTGTTTTTCGAAACCTCACGGTGATTGGGTATAGAAAGGGTCGGAACCGCCCCTACTTTTTTCAGAATCAAGTGGCTGCCTCTTTGTCGTACGAACTGCCATCCATCCCGCTCGAATGCTTGAACGGCCTCTCGACCGGATACCGCCGGAATGCGCGCCACCTTACACCTGAACTGTCGCTGGTACGTTAACCTCTGCGAATTCAACAATCAAAGGTAACCCGATTTCCGCGCGGAATTCTAGTATCTCGCGCACTTCGTCCGCCAACAAGACTGGGGTTTCTTCCAGCACAAATTCCAAGTCAGGCTCTTCCACGCTGCGTTCGTCAATCACCTCAAGCACGGCTTGAATAGCATCTACTATCATTACCAACGCTTCGTCCCGAGTTTCTCCCTGACTAGAACACCCAGGCAGCGCCGGACAATGGATAGCATAGCCACCGGTTTCTTCTTGCTCCAATATCACTATGAATTTCTGCGAGCCTTCTTCCATCATTACCGCCAATAATCGGACATTGGAATGAAACCTAAACAGGCAACCATGGCAGATGCGGTGGCCGCAGCTAAACAACGACGAACGGCGAGGAAGTAGTGCTACTTGAGCGCGGCGAAGGCTTTGCGGACCTTGGGGGACTTGTGGAGGGAGCGCAGGCAGCGGCTGCAAATCTTGACCGTTACCGGCGTGCCGTCGCGGTCGAGGGTCTGCTTATGAACATTGGCCTTGAAGCGAGTCTTGGTGTGCCGGTTGGAGTGGCTGACGTTGTTGCCGCTCATCCCGGATTTCAGACAAATCTGGCAACGCATATCGGTATATCTCTCTTTGCTCTGGCCAGACGCCCGCCCGGCCCGCAGTGCGATTTCTTTATGGATATTTCAGATTAGCATACGGCTATCGTCGATTTCAAGGACGTATTGGAGCGCGGTTAGCGGGCTGATCCCCCATATTCTCGCAGGCCGGTCGACCACGGCATCAGTTCGGCTTCTGGGGCGTGGTAAAATGAACATTAGTATTAAATTAAAACGATGTGTTCTCACTTCCCAGAGGGGCCATGCCGAGCAACTTCTGGATGATTGTCAACAACGAGAGGAATTTTCGGATTACCCAGGGTATGGGATTCTCGGTGATGGGCCTTAAATCCCAACACCGGCGCAAGGTGCAGCGCATATCCGAAGGCGACCGCATCCTGATGTTTCTCACTCACATACGCCGGTTCGTCGCCACGGCCACGGCCACCTCCGACTACTTCGAGGCTGAGGACGGCATCTGGGAGAGGGAGGGCAAGGCTGGGTTTCCTTACCGCGTCAACATTCGCCCCGAAATCTTGTTGCGTGACGAACAGTTTATGGATGCCAACCAGATTGCGCCGAGGCTGGAATACGTCAAGCGCTGGGCGCCCGAGGACTGGCATCTGGCCTTTCAGGGAAACCTGCACCTGCTGCCGAAAAGTGACTTTCTCCTCATCGAGGAGGAGATGAAGAAGCTACACTTCGGAAAGGACTACCAACCCACTCCAGTAACTCCCGTCCGAACCCAGCAACGCCGCCGCCGTTCCGGGCCCCGGCCGGGCCAGTCATCTCGACCTGCCTCTGCGCCTGCCCAGAAATCACCCTCCCCCTGAATGGGCTTGCGCCCAGCTGATTTCCTCCAGCACGGAGGGGTCTGACTCGGCTCCTGCAGCTGCGGCCAGGGTATCAGTCGCCGGTTGGCCCCCGATGCGCCCCAGGGCCCATGCCGCGTGTCCTCGCACCAATGGCTCGGGATGGTGCAGGGCCATGGATAACGCGGGTACTGCCATCGCATTTCCCAAGTTTCCGAGGGCCACGCAGGCGTTTCGCTGCATACCGACTCGCTTGGCCCGCATGATGGAAGTGCCAGCGAAACGCGAGCGAAAGCCTTCCTCCGACATTTCCAACAGATCTACCAGGTCCAGGAGCGCCCCCCCTTGCCCGGCGGCTGTTATCGGCTGGATTGCTGCCTGGGCCTTGCGGTTGACCGGGCACACATCCTGGCAGATGTCGCAGCCGAAAACCCAATCCTGCATCAGAGGACGGAGTTCACGGGGGATTGGCCCCCGGTTCTCGATGGTCAGGTAGGAAATGCAGCGCGCGTTGTCCACCACGTATGGCGCCACGATGGCTCCCGTGGGGCAGTCCTCGATGCAGCGGACGCAGGTGCCGCACGACTTTTTCAGCGGTGCGTCCGGTTCCAGGTCCAGATCTGTAATCACCTGGCCCAGGAATACCCAGGACCCAAACTCCGGGGTCAGGATGTTGGTATTCTTGCCGAACCAGCCGATGCCGGCGCGGTTGGCGGCGGCCCGGTCCAGCATCGGCCCGTCGTCCACGTACCAGCGGGCGCCCACCGTCGAGCCCATGTCCTGCTCCAGTTCGCGCACGAAATCCCGCATCCGACGCTTCATTGCCCGGTGGTAGTCGCGCACCCAAGCATACCGCGCCACCCGGCCCACGCCCGTTTGTCCTGAGCTTGTCGAAGGACTCGGCTCGTCCGGCTCGTCATTCCCCAGATAGCTCAGCCCCAGGCATATCACCGACCGGGCCCCGGGCAGCAACTCCGCCGGACTCGTCCCCCGCATCACCCGCGATTCGGTATACCACGGCAACCCGTCCATCCGCCCCTCCCGGATGCGTTCCAACGCGGCGGCGCGGTCGGCGGCGAAATCGTCGGGCCCGGTGATGCCCACGAGGTCAAACCCGCAGGCACGGGCGCGAGCGATGACGGCGGCTTTGAGGTCTTGCATGATGCCCTGATAATAACGTGAATAGGCACAGTTCAGCCAATCAAGAGTTCGAAGGCCGGGCCTGCCGCTATACCACTGGAACAGCGACAATGAGGCCCCCCGTTTTCGCGATGGCCAGCTCTGCTCTACGGGGATCTCATTGTGATGATCAAGTGCCTATCCACTGGCGTCCGAGGCGAGACAGGCGATTTCGACCGAGAACTGCTGGCAACCGGCTTCCTAGACGGCTACCGCAGACTCTCTCTGGCTTACCTCCCCCGCGAATCGGGTCAGCAGACCGGACAGACGGGCCGGCACCTCTACGTTGGGGGAGTGGCCGATGCCGTGGAATATGTGCAGGTGGCGGTTATCCGGCGGCAAGGCCAAGTATTCGGCCACGATGTTATCCACCCCCACGGTGGTATCGGTGTCTCCGCCAACGACCATGGTGGGGACTCTGATTTCTCCCAGCCGATCCCGCAAACGTAGAGCAGCCATGGACCGGCGGCCTCCAATCGCGCGTTCGATGGGGTTGCGGAGGATGATGCTCCTCACTTCCTCGATAAAATCCGGGGTAATGTGAGGCGCTTGGAAGCCCATATCCCCTTGAGTCAGGCCGCCCTCCGCGAATGAGGCGCGGAGAGCATCTTCCCAGTCGCCGGGCAGCACACGACCGTTGAGCGGGGCCGAGTTCAGCAGCACCAGCGCCCGCAGCATATCCTGGTGGGCCATTGCGAACTGGGTAACCGTTGCGCCGCCCATTGAGTGTCCCACCAAGATGAAGTCGTCCAGTCCCAGGGCCGACACGGCGTTGTGGAGGTCAACGGCGTAGGACTGCACGGTGTAGCCGTCCTCCGAGTCTGCGCGCCCCGATTCTCCTGCCCCGCGATTGTTGAAGGCCAAGATGCGGTATCGGGCCGAACCGTCCTGTCGCTCTCGGGCCAAGTGGTCTATGGTGTAGCGCCACAGCACGGCCGAAGAGGCGTATCCATGCACCAGCACTATCGTCTCGGGACCGTCTCCCTCCTCGAAGTATTGCAACTTGACCGAACCCGCCTGGACGAACTTGGACTCCATCGTAGGCGCCTCCTTTTACGCAGCGTGACCGCAAAGGTAATTCAACGTAATTTGCGGGTATCCTACCATGGCCGCCGCTGCCCTGTGCTCATTGGATGTCTCAGGAGTACCGGGCAGCAAGGGTGCTGGGCAGTTTGAAGTCCAGAATTTTCCTGGCTGTATGAGGCGGGCGCTCTGCCGCTTCGGAAAACCAAGACCCCATTGTTTCGAATTACCGGCGCCACTATCATAGCTTCCGTTCAGGACGAAATGCGGGAGGCGATATGGCCCAGTATTCATTCCGACTTCCCAACGCCGACTACCTTGGTTTCCCAGCGACGACACAGGCCATCATCGAAACCGCATGCAAGGCCGAGGAATTGGGATTTGACGCACTTTTCGTCAACGACCACGTTATCGTTGATGACTCTCCCCGCAGCAATCCTTGGCGAAACGTGTACGACCCATTGATGGTCCTCTCGTACGTGGCGGCTCGAACTTCCACGATACGCCTGGGCACCTCGGTGCTCATCATGCCGTACCGCAATCCCATAGTCACCGCGAAGATGGTCGCAACCCTCGACCAGATGTCCGGGGGCAGGGCCATTGCGGGGATCGGCTCAGGATGGAACCAAGAGGAGTTTGACGCGCTGGGCGTGCCGTTTGGACAACGCGGTGGCCGCACGAATGAATATCTGCGCCTTTGGAAGGCGTGCTGGAAGCCCGGCTCCACCACCTTCCACGGCCGCTATTTCTCCTTCGAGAACATGCACATCAACCCCAAGCCGCTGCAGCAGCCTCACCCGCCCATCTGGATTGGCGGCTCAAGCGAGGCTTCGCTGCGCCGAGCCGCCAGGTACGCCGAGGTATGGCAGCCCACGCCCACGCCATTGGCGGACCTGATTAGCAACCAGGGGTACCTGAGGCAGGTGTGCACCGAGATGGAAAAGGAAGTGCCCCGCACTCGAATGAGCTTTCGGGTCAACCTCAGCAACATCACGGGAAGCTCCAGTGACTCCAGCGACAGGCCAACCGGCCAGGGTACTCCGGAACAGGTGGCGTCGGACATGAAGCGTTACCGCCAAGAAGCCGGTCTGGATGAATTCCAGATAAACTTCAGTGGCTGCGGCAGCCTGCAACAACTGCTTGATTCCATGGATACACTGGCCCAGGAAGTGATCCCAAAGGTCGACGAGTAGCAGGTCTCCTGACGTCGACAAAGTGAACGTCTCTATGGATTTTCCAGTAAACCGGCAGCGAAAACACCAGGTCCTCATGGAGGCGGTGAAGAGTGTGCGCGCTACCCTGGAGGCTGGCACGCAGGAGGGGGAGGAGACAGCCACCCTGCCCAGGGCGTCAGTGGACGCACTCTATAAATCTGGGCTGCTACGCCTCAAGTTGCCCCATGTCCTTGGAGGGGCAGAGGCAGACTTGGTGACCCAGTTGGACGTGTTGGAGGCTGTCAGCGAGATTGATCCCTCAGCAGGCTGGTGCCTGATGATTGGCGCTGCCAGCCTTGGAGGGGTCGGAGCTTTTCTGCCGGATGAGGCCATAGACGAAATTTTCTCCGGGGGCATCCCGCCCAAGACTTCGGGTGTCTTCGCCCCCTTCGGCACTGCAGTACCCACGGACGGGGGCTACCTGCTCAGCGGGCAATGGTCCTTCGCCAGCGGCATCCGGCATTCGCAATGGATTTCCGCCGGCGCCAGGGTGGTAACCGAGGAACCCGGCTATCCGGTGCAGGTTAGGGCCACCATGCGTACGTCGGACGTCAACATTCACGACAACTGGCAGGTTATGGGTCTTCGCGGTACAGGGAGCTGCGACTTTACGGCAAAAGACCTGTTCGTGCCGGAAAATTTTGTTTACGACGTGTCTCAAACCGAGCCCCTGCGGGGCGGCGGGCTGTACCGCTTGGGAAGGCCGGGATTCGTGACCAACGAACACGCTGCATTCGCGCTCGGCGTCGGTCGCCGCGCACTCGACTGTGTCCTGGAGGTGGGGCAGACCAAGACCCGCGGCTATGTCTCGGTCAATCCGCTGGCCCAGCGTCCCGTGTTTCAGCGGATGCTCAGCGAGTGCGACCTCCGGCTGCGGGCGGCAAGAGCCCTGAACGTCGAGGTACTGGAAAAGGCATGGCAAGTCGTATCCGAAGGCAGGACGCCTGAACCCTCGCTGCAGGCGGAACTGCGAAGCTGCGCCACCTACGCCACGGACGTTGCCGTAGACGTGGTGACCCAAGCGTTCCGGTTTGGCGGAGGCGCCGCGCTGTTCGAATCGAGCGCGCTGCAGCTGTGCCTGCGCGACATCAACGCCGGAGCCCAGCACCAGATGGTCAGCGACGCGGCCTACGAGAACCACGGCCAGTTCATGCTGGGCCTGCCGGACGCCAGGGCGCTGGAGTAGCGCCATCCGGCCCAAGGGTCACGCAACGCGACTCCGCTGCGAGCCTGTCAGATGCACATTTGTCCTGTCGATAAGGCGCAACGCGGACTATAATACTGGCCGACAATCCACCACTATTCGCTACGGGCGTAACGCCCAGCACTCATCGGAGGCACGATGCGCTTCGGCCATTTCTTTTACCCCATGAAGTTTGACGACTCCAATGACGAGCAGGCCATCCAGCAATGCTTGGCCGAGGCGGTGCTGGCGGAGGACCTGGGCTTCGACGCCATCTGGCTGGCGGAGCACTATTTCACCGGCGAATGCATATACGGCGACCCGCTGGTGTTCGCCAGCGCCGTGGCCGTGATGACCAAGAGGATCGAGCTTGGTTTCGGCATCCTGGAACTACCGCTGCACAATCCGGTGAGGGTGGCCATCCAGACCGCGCTGCTGGACAACCTGTGCAAAGGCCGCCTGATAGTGGGGACGGCGCGAGGCTCCAACTACAACGCCTACGAATACCTGGGGTTTGGCACCAACCCCGACTTGGGCGTAAAACAACTGGATGAGGCCGAGGAGCTTCTGATCAAAGCCTGGACCACCGACAACCTCGAGTTCAAAGGCGAGTACTACCAGGTCTCAGTCCCGTCGATGCGGCCCCGTCCGTACCAGAAGCCGCATCCCCGCCTGACGCGGGCCTGCATCAACGCCGAATCGGTCAAGGAAATGGCCCGCATCGGCCGCCCAATCCTGATTCGGGGGCGCTCGACACAGTCGACGTCCGACAGCATCCGGCTATACCGTGAGACGATGGAGGAGTCCGGCTTCGACGAGGAGGCTGTCGAGGCCAACCTCGACCAGATCTGGGTCTGGCGGGAACTGCATCTGGCAGAAACCGACGACCAGGCCTTGGACGAGTTCCTGCCGGCCAATTATGACGCCTACACCACGATGGAAGGGTTTCGATCCAAGTTCAACCCGCCCGAGTACGCCATGGACCAGCAGACGCCGCCGCTGGGCCGGGAGGCGTACGCCGAAACGCCGGACCCCAGCGCCAGTGAGAACCTGGTCGGAAGCCCCCGCCGGGTGGCGGAGCAACTGGCGCAGCTGCGCGAGGGTGGCATTCGCAACCTGATGCTGACCAATCGGGGACTCATGTCAAGCGAGCAGACTGCCCGGTCGATGAGGCTACTCAGCGAAAAGGTGATGCCACTCTTCCGCGATTAGGGGCGCGACAGCCAGATTCCGTCCGCTGTCCTCGGGCAACGAGGGCTCCGCGGGTGCCCTGCGAATATGGCGAGCTTTCTAGTCTCGCTCCATCAGGCTACGAGCCAAGGCCAGCAGCTGTCTGTCCGACCCCCATGGACCGACCAGCGAAAAGCCCAACGGCAACCCGTCCAGGGTGGCCAGCGGCAGGCTGACTTGGGGTAGCCCGGCCAGCCCGGCAATGCACAGGATGCTCATGGCCTGCGCCCGAATCCGGTCCTCCAGCTCGTCCTGCGGCGTGTCGGCCAGAGGGGCCACGCGGGGTGAGGTCGGCAGGCACAGCACGTCGCCCTCACTGAACAGCCCTCGGATGTGGTCGACGATCTCCGTCCGGCGCGAGCGAGCCTCCTCCATTTCCGGCTCGGTAACCCTGGACGCCCATTCCACTCGTTCACGGATGCCAGGGCCGAAGTCCGGCTTCGCCTCCTCAATCCAAGCGCGGTGATTCGACCATATCTCCCAGGCTTGGATAACCCGGAAGGTCTTGAACCATCCGAAGAGTCCGTCGGGGCTAACTGTAACGTCCTGACGGGTGCCGATGGTTCCGGCGGCCAGTTCGACCGCGGGAGTCAATGCCTCGGCAACCTCAGGGTCCACCGCGTCAAAGGCGTCGCTGGCGAACAGCAACCGCCGGGGCGGAGCCGGGTGTTGCTCATCGTCAAGGAGCACACCGCCAACTGCGGCGAATATGTCGGCGTCCCTGGCGAACCAGCCAGCGACGTCGAAGCTCCAAGTGAAGGGTGCGACACCCTCCAGGGACACTTTTCCGTGGCTGGGGCGAATGCCGAGGATTCCGCAGTAGCTGGCTGGCAGACGCACCGAGCCGCCACAGTCGGTCCCCAGAGCAAAGTCGACCAGACCACCGGACACTGCCGACGCCGAGCCATTGGAGGAACCGCCGGGAATGCGGCCAGGAGCGGCAGGATTCACCGGGGTTCCGTAGTGGGCGTTCTGGCCGTTCAGGCTGTAGGTCAGTTCGTCGGTCAGGGTCTTGCCGATCATATCGGCCCCGGCGTCCAGAAGTCGCTGCACAGCGGGCGCGGTGACGTCGGCCGGAGGATGGGTGTTCAGCCAAGTGGGGCTGCCGAACCCGGTGCGGCTCCCCGCGATGTCGAATACATCCTTGGCGGCGAAAGTCAGCCCGGCCAGTGGGCCACTACCCGAGCCGCGGAGGGCCGCTTGATTCTCGCGGCAGAAGGCTCCCAACGGGTCATGAATGGGACTATCGAAGGATGTGCTAGCCATTGCGTTCACCGTCCGGGGGGTTCAGCGCAGCCGGAGGGCGGCTGAAAGTGCGCCTGCCCCTCTTGTAGCCCATGACAGGGGAGACCACTTCCGACACTGCTGCTGCCCGGCTTTCGCAATCCAGCACTACGAGATCGGCCGGGTGCCCGACTTCGATTCCATAGTCCTGCAGGCGCATCAGGCGAGCCGGGCGGGTGGACACCATTTCGTAGCATTCCTCGATATCTGCCCGGTCTCCCACCTGACAGATGTTGGCGTACAGGTTGGCCATGCGCACCATTGAGCAGTCGCCGAAGGGCGTAAAGGGGTTGAGCACGTTGTTGGTGGCCAGCGAGCAGTTCACACCCTGACCAAGGAGCAGGTGCGCCGGGGCCACGCCACGCATCACCGAATGCTGCTGGTGCCGGCCCATGAGGAACAGGTCAGTGGCCGGGAGAACCGTCACTGAAACTCCTGCCGAGGCCAGGCGTTGCGCCTTTTGTTGCAACCGTTCCGGCGGGAGCGCGGATAGCTTGGTAACGTGGCCGATGGCGACGCGGCCTCCGTAACCATTACGCTCGGTGAGGTCGCACACGTAGTCCAGGTCCAGGGATTCGGCATCGGGGCCGAAGTCCAGGTGCATATCGATGTCGATATCGAATTCCTTGGCTATTTCAAACACACGGTCGATCTGGCCCTTGGGGTCGCTGTCGGTATACGGGGCCGCGCCAACCACCCGGCCCCCGCGACGCAGAGCCTCGACCATCAACTCATCGGTGCCAGGATTGTTGAGCAGACCCTCTTGGGGAAAGATGCAGATCTCGATGTCGATGGCCCAGCGGAACTCGTCCACCAGTGGCAGGATTCCCTCCAGGCTGCGCAGGCCGATGACCGGGTCAACCTCGAGGTGGGTGCGCATGCGGGTGGTGCCGTTGACGACGCACTTTTCCAGCGTACGCTTGGCGCGCTGGTAAACATCCTCTGGGGTAAACTCGGACTTGAGCTGGGCCACCTCCCCGATGGCCTCGTTCAGCCCGCCCCTCTGTGAGGACAGGCGGTCCAAGATGCAGGACTTGTCCAGGTGGATGTGGGTCTCGACGAATCCCGGCGATACCAGCCGTCCGCCGACATCGACCACCTCACCATCCGTGGTCAGCCCCGACTGGATGGCCGTGATGCTCCCGCTGGAAATCCCGATATCCACCAAGGGGGCATCGGGGCCATCCGCGATCCTGGCGTCATGCAGAATAGTGTCCATCACTTTTCCCAAGCATTTATATATTGAGCGACGGGCAACTGTGCCCCGCCGCGGTCAAGAATGCCGTCGCAACACTCTTTCGACCTCGAGTTGGGGGCGTTAGCCATCGATCCCCAGCTCGGTCTTCATGTCGGCCACGGCCTGATTTCGGGTCTTTCGCTGCCATTGGGGCCGGGCGTTGATGGGTTCGTTGATGACATCCGGCTCGATCTTCAGCGCTATGAAAACCGGGCCTGGCTGGTTCATGATCTCGTCGATCTGGTTCGCGAAGTCCTCGAGGTTGTCGATGGAATAGGTTGCCGGGTATCCGCAGCCCTGTGCCACCACGTCGTAGGCCATTACGTCGGCGTTGGGCACGGGCTGGCCGCCGGTGGTGGCGTAGACACCGTTGTCCAGCATGAAGTGGTAAAGGTTGGTGGGGGCCTTCTCTGCGATGGTGGGCAGCGCGCCCATTCCCATCAGGACGTCGCCCTCGGAATCGAACAGCACCACTCGCTGGTCGGGAATCGCCATGGCCAAGCCCAAGGCGAAGGACGCGTGGCCACCCATAGCCGGGTCGCCCAAGGGCAGGTCCCGGTTGGGGTGTTCGCTGATATCCACCCAGAAGCGCCCTCCCCGTCCGGGAATAACGATGGAGTCACCCCGCAGCTTGTTGAAAACCTGCAGCATCTCCGCTGTCTTCATCATGTCGCTCACATCCTTGGCGGTGGGGCCTAGCGGCTCACATTGAATCCGTGGTACTCGTCGCCGACCAGCACGGCCACGGGCCGCTCGTCCTTGGCAGCCTCGGCGAAGGCGATGGAAATGCGGTCGGCGTCCTCGTCGGACTCGACCAGGTAGTAGTTGATATTAAAGGCGTGCAGGAATCGTTCGGTGTAGAAGGCGGCGGTGTCGGTTATGACCCCGTGCCGTGTCCACCCACGATAGCCCACCATCATTACCACGGGGGTGTTCATCCCGATACCCCACCCGCGCAGAGAGTCACCGGACTCCATCATGCCGGTGTTCTGGATGAGGATGACCGGTTTCTTGCCGCCGGCGGCGAGGCCGGCCGCGGTTGAAAATGCGTGGCCCTCCCTGCTGACTGGTACGAGATCCAGTGTGGGATCGTCGCGCATCAGTACATACAGAAAGTTGGTCTCGCTGTCGGGGAGCCACACCACGTGGGTGACTCCGTTATTCTTCAACTCTTCCAGCACTCGCACGGGGCTGAGTTCTGCCATCTTATGTATCCTCCTGACTGGTAACGGCACGCGCATGGCCGAATGCTGCAACAGGTATACCCACTGGGCTGCCTGCCGTCAACCGCGAATCCGCAATACGGCGGGCCGCCACATCAATTTACGGTCGCCTTCGGGAAGTGCTCCAAAGGTATTCGCTGGCCTCCATGCGGTCACAGCCTTGCCGGTGGCCACAGCCTTGCCGGGCTACAGTTGTGATACCCGGGCTGAACCCCAGCGCTGCTCTGCGCCATTACGCTGATCGCTCCGGCCAAACCGGCTCGTGGTAGCCGAGGGGCACGGTTGGCCGGGTCCAATGGGGCTTCGTCTCCGAGAGTTGCAGCGTCGGTCCCAGATGGCTCAACCGCCCCGAAGGGACATCGGTGTCAACGGACCAGCGCTTGATTTCGTCGGGAGTGAACTCCTCGGGCACACCCTGGAGAGCGCCCTCCGGCACCTGACCCCGGTCCACCAGCCAGCGCCCGGTCTGAGCCAGGGAGGCCCGGACCAGCCAGCTTCCGCCCTCGCGGGCCCGTCGGCCCAAGGCAACCAGGGTGCCGAATGCCATCAGGTAGCCAGTCAGGTAGTCGATGGCGGAAACGGGATAGAACTGCGGCCCTGGGTCCGTGCCCGGAAACAGTTCTCCCTGCCGGTGGGTGATGCCGCTCACCGTCTGCACCACCGTGTCGAAACCGCGCCGCCCGGCCCACGGACCCATGCGCCCGAAAGCGGACAGGGAAACGTAGACTATGCCCGGCCGCAGCTTGGCCAGGTCCTCGGGGGAAAGGCCGCGCTCCGCGAGCGTTCCGGGCCGGTACCCTTGGGAGAACACGTCGGCTTCGCGCACCAACTCCCGCAGGGTTTCCACGTCGCTGTCCACCCGCAGGTCCAGGTGGGCGGAGAGCTTGCCGTGCCCGGTGTCCAGCTCTTGGGACGGACTGAATGGCAGATGGGCTCCGCTGATTTTCATCACGTCCGCACCGTGTTCGGCCAGCGTCCTGGCGCACGAGGGCCCGGCCAGCACCCTGGTAAGGTCCAGCACCCTGATGCCTGAAAGGGGCCTGGAACCATCAGGAAGGGGCAGAGGCGGGCTGTCGCCGATCTTCTCAATCTCCAGCAGGGGCAGAGACGCTACGGCGGCGGACTGTGGATGCTGCGCCCACTCTGCCATCGAGCGTACCATTCCCCCGGCTCCCCTGGCGGCGATGATGGCCTCCTCCAGTTCCAGAGCGTCCCACTGGGCCACGGCACGGCGAACTGCTTCCCGGTCCTCCTCGACGCCCAGCACGCCCAAGGCGGCGTCGCGGTGGTTGGGGAAGTTGCAGTGCAGATAGCTCCAGCGTCCGTTCTTGGCTGGATACACACCCATGACCGGCGTGCGCTCGGCGGACACCGGCGCGCCGTCCATGGCAAGGTACTTGCCGCTGCGCAGCGATGCGGCGGCCTGCCGTGCGTCCACCTTGACCTCCTGGCGGCGTCCGGTGCGCAAGTGCCACAGGTCGGAAACGGACAGGCCGACGGCGGCCAAGCTGGCGGCAGCGGTCTCGCCGATTCGGAAAGGCGTGGGCAGGATGGGGTCGGATCCACCGGTGAATTCCACTTCGGAGGCCCGGCCTGGGTCCCAGCCGACGGTTGAAAGGATTGTCGAAAGTGTCTGGTCAATCACTCCGCAAATGCTCCTGATAGATTGTTGCGCACCTTACCACAGCTCCTGCGATGCCAGCCGGGCGCCCTCCACCATTGAGGCGAGCTTGGCCCAAGCGATGTTGGTCTCCACCTTCCGCCCCCAGGCTGACGTGCCGAAACCGCAGTCGCTGCTTGCCATCACGTTTTCCCGGCCCACGACATTGGCGTAATGGGAAATGCGCTGGGCTATGAGTTCCGGGTGTTCGATGAAGTTGGTGGTGGTGTCCAGCACACCGGGGATCAGCAGCTTGCCGTCGGGCAGGTCCACATCCTCCCAAACCTTCCACTCGTGGGCATGCCGGGGATTGGCGCCCTCAAAGGACAGGCCCAAGGGCCGCGCCCTCAGGACAATATCCAAGATTTCCTTAAGTGGAATGTCGTGGTGGTGCGGGCCCTCGGTATTGCCCCAGCAGAGATGCAACCGCATCCGCTCCGGGTCGACGTCCTGAAGGGCGTAGTTGATCACCTCGACGTGCAGTTCCACCACCTTCTTGAATTCCTCTGTCGAGAGGTGGGAGAACTGGGTGACCCGGGTCATGGCAAGGTCAGGGCAGTCAATCTGCAATAGCAGTCCCGCCCCGACAATGGCGTTGTACTCGTCCTTCATCACATCGGCGAGAGCGTAGAGGTACGCCTCCTCGGTGGGGTGAAATTCGTTGGGAAGAAAGTTGGCGATAACTCCCGGCGAGGCCGCTGTCATGAACACCTCTTCCACCGGGGAATTCGCTGTTGCATTTCTCAGGTTTTCGATGTCCTGCTGCACCGCCGGCCAGTCCTTCCATGCGATGGGCCCGGTGCAGGCCGGTTGAGGCATGGTGCGTGATGAGATATGCGTCTGAGTCGCGGCGAACTCTGGAAAGTCGGCGTCGTCCAAGCGGGGGCGGGCGCGCAGCATCCGTTCACCGTCGAAGCCCGTGAGGCGTTCCTTGACGTAGGTCGCATACTGCGAGCGTCCCTGCTCGCCGTCGTTCACCACATCTATCCCGGCGCTCTGCTGTCTGGACACAACGTCGGCGACCGAATCGCGGATCCCGGAGGACAATACATCCGAGTCGTGGCCGCTCATCTCCTCCCGGGCCCGCAGAAGCTCCTGAAGATGGGGAGACCTGGGCAGGCTGCCGGTGTGGGTGGTAAGAACCCTGGACGTGCTCCTCTTCATGGGTCCACCTCTAACGCTTGAAACTAGTTCGATTACGCCCGCTATTCTACCCGATTGGCGGCGGTCGTGAGTCCATCTCGAAAGTGCTGGATGTCTTGTCGACCGCCATGTCATGCGAGAATCAGAAAATCTTGGTCGCAGGGCATTTGGTTGTTGCGTATCCATCGGCGAGAGCAATGAGAGGAATTCGGTACAGTCGTAAAGGGTTCGGAAAATTGCGATTTCTGACTGTACCATGCTATTTTCCGAGTTAGGTATGGAAATTGACTCATTGCGTCCATACGGCATGCAATACGAGTGATATAACAATATGTTCTGAAAATGGCACGATGTATTTTTTTGAATCGCGGCAACCTCTCCCCTACCACCCTCCGAATCGCACGAGGATACTCAGAGTGCGGAGGAATTGATGGGCTTGGCACGTCGAATATCGTTCTTCGTTGCCTCGCATAAAGTCCCGTTCGCCGCCGCCGGGTGTATCGCGGCCGCCGTTGTTGTTGGCGTAATTCTGTGGGCATCCGGCATTCTTGGCAGCGACCAGGAACCATCGGCTGAAGCTGGTCCTGTAAGCGCCGCAACCCCAGAGCCGGTTGCTGATAGTCCTGCCCCCGCTGCTCCGATCTCCTTGGTTACGGCAGTTCCCGGCCATCCCGCGTGCAGCCGATCGGCGTCGGCCTCAGGGGACAACAGCCAGCCGGAGGCGTCAGATATATCCGATATAGAGGATGCTTCGCTTTCCAGCGTCGTTCAGATACTCACAGACACCGGCGCCGGGTCCGGATTCGTTGCAGACCCAGCGGGCATTGTCGTCACTGATGCGCAGGTTGTTAGTGGGAGTTGGTTCATCAAAGTGCGGCTGGCGACGGGGGAGACAGTCGAGGGAGAATTGTTTGGAATCAATGAAAAACTTGGCATAGCCTACATCGAGATAGCCGCAGATGAGGCTCTTGCCACCATTCCCCTGGGAAACTCCGACGAGGTTTGCGCTGGGGACGGAGCCTTCGCCGCAGGATACATGGAAGACCAGGATTCATCCGTAACCACACCTTCAATAACCCAAGGGATGATCTCGTCCAGCAGGAAGGATTTTCTCTGGATTGATGTGTTGCTCAAGCCCGGAGGCGCCGGAGGTCCTTTGCTGGATGCTACGGGCAAGGTGATCGGTGTGAACTCCAGCGGGATAGTGGTTAGGGACGGCAACGTCACCGCTACGACAAATTTTGCAATCCCCATAAACGGAATCAAGCAGCAGATTGACGGAGGATTGGATCGAGGCCAACTCTCCAACGCAATACGCTCGGCGCCACGGCCCACCTCTACTCCCAAGCCAACCCCAGCCACAAGGTAACGACGCCTGCCGCTGGTGCGCCACCATCTCCTTCGCCCACACCTTTTGTAACCGCAACCGGTAGCGCCGAGCCTACTCAGCCGCTTGCGCTAACGCCAACCCATTCCAACACCCACGCCGGGCCCCACAGCGGCGCGGACCCGGTGAGGCGGCCGGGCAAACAGCGTATATGCATGTGGGCCGGCTTACGAAAGCTCCTGCTGCTGGGTACGCTCAGACGGAACGATTGTCGTCCCTTTCCTTATCGCGACCAGTGAGACATTTCTCAACGAAATATGTCGAAATCTACCAAAACCGAAGTAGCGGTTCGGAGGCATACTCAATATTGACGTATAATACTGTGGTGCAAACTGTGTGGGACGTATTCGCATACCACCCATTCCGAACTAGCAATTAGTGGTGTATTCATTGCGCACCAATTTCCAATGAGACCATTATTCGACAGACTAAAACACCGTTCGGGCCTGCTGTTGATGCTGGCAGCGGCGCTGGTGGGATTCTTCCTGCTGATCAATCTTCTGGGGTCCCTGACCACCTCCGGTCCGGACGACCTCCTGGCGGCTGCGCCGTCTGAGAAGAAAGAAATCGGCCTTCCCAGCGGTGTCGGGCTGTTTGCTTTCGCGGTTGGGGCCGCCGGCATTGTCTTGGCTGTGGTTGCAGTTGCCGGAGTAATAACTCTGTCGCGGCGGAGTGGAACAGCCCTGCCGCGGCGGTACTTGGTAATTGGCGCGATAGTCGCTTTTCTCCTGGCCTGCGCCGGTTTGTACTTGGCTTTTTCGGGAGTGCTCACCCAGGACATGGCTTACGGTCAACACCAAGCCCAGCGGCCCTATGTGGAGCCAAAGGGGCTGGCAGTGCTGGGAGCCTTTTTTCTATCCTTGGTTCTCATCGGCTTTTTCAAACCCCGGCTCATTCTGGCGCATCTCGCAGCTTGGTTGGTGTTGAGCCTGATTTTTGGCTTTTTCGGCTCATCAAGCCTGGCTGGACTGAATTTGTTCGATGAGACTGAGGCATCGCCTGAACAGGAGGCTTATTCTGCCGAGGTTGAAAAATTTCGAAAGCCGCAGTCAATGCTCGAGGAAATCGCAGCCAAATGGGATGCAAAGGTGTCCCTGGAAAACGGAAATGAGGCCCTTATTCGCGACTCCTCGCTTCTGTTGCAGCCGGGAACCTCGGCTCTCCCCTGTTCGGGCAGCATTGCGAATCCGCTGTTTACCGTAACTGGAGCAGAGCACACCTCGCGCCTTCGAAGCGCCACGGGCGACATTTACGAAAACGGCGAATGGACCCAGTTGGACCCGGTCTCGCTGGACACAAAAAACTGGTCTGACATCCCCCGTGAAATGCTGGACATGATCGATCAGGGCCTGGTCGACGCCAGCATTGGTGATGGTGCCCCTGACCCTCTGCTCCCGCCCGAACGAGTTGACCCGGCTCTCCTTGCTCAACCGTCGGCCGTCCCAGAATCCCTGAACATTGACCACTTATCGGTGTCTCCGGCCGAAGGACTGGAAAGCCTGGAACCCGGGATATTGCCCGTGACAGACCTGCCACTGAGCATCAAAGGGGAAGGATCGTGGAACCCATTCAGCCGGACCCTCCGCAGCGAGGAGACAGTCGAGGACTACGAATGGCGCTCCATCGCCATCGAATACCCGGAGAGCGCCCTAGCCGGGGCGGAGGCGGTCGTCGACCCCACCTATTACCAACTCCCGGATAACCTTCCTCAGAGGGTGCGCGACCTGGCCAGCGAGATTACGGAGGGCTTGGATTCTCCGTACGAAAAGGCAAAGGCAATCGAACAGCACCTGAAGTCGGAATACTCGTACTCGGTAACTCATCCCAGCCAACAACCGGAACTGCCCCCGGAGGGCCGCGATCCAGTTGATTGGTTCCTGTTCGAGCAGCGCTCGGGCGGGCCCACCTCATTCAGCAGCGCCTTCAGCGTTCTGGCGCGAGCCTCCGACGTTCCCGCCCGCGTCGTATCCGGCTGGGCGATAAGCCCAAAGGCGGAAGAGCAGGTTGTGTACGGCGACCAGTCCCACCAATGGTCGGAGGTAGGACTGCAGGAATTCGGCTGGATTCCCTTCGACCCGACTCCTGGGGGGGCGCCCGAAAGAGTGGCATCCAGGCATCCAGAGGAGATCCCCGACACCGGTGGCGGTTCTAGCGAACAGGAGCCCTCTGAACTTGAGCAGGCCTCGCAGGGCAGCGGGATGGGAGAAGGCTCAGATGAAGAGACACCGGAGTTTCCGGAGGACATCGCGCTTCAGAATCTGGCCGATGCTCTTGACCCGGACGTCAGGAAAGATGCCGCCGAGATATTGGGCGATATTGGAAGCGACCGGGCCTTGGAAGGGTTGGCAGATGCGATGTTCAACGACCCTGACGAAGCCGTCAAGGATGCGGCCATAGACAGCATGGCCTCGCAGGACTTCGACAGGCTATTGGATATTTTGCAGAATGATCCCGAACCCATTATGCGGAGAGCGGCGGCCATCTGCCTGGGGAGGAAGGGCGACCCCAAGGCCCTGAATCCCTTGGGGAACTCCCTCGTTGGCCAGCCGGATGCCGACGAGGACGTAAGGGCGGCGGCAGCCTCGGCCCTTGGTGAACTGCTCCAGCCCGAAGCGGTGGAGCCGCTGTCGCAGGCGTTGGAACAAGATGATTCTCCCAAGGTGCGAAAAGCCTGTGCGGGTGGCCTTGCCACCCTGGGCCAGGGTAAAGGCTCCGGTCCCTTGGAGCAGGCGCTCGCCGAAGACTCGGAAGAGGACGTAAGAGCGTCGGCGGCGGATGCTCTGGGCGAACTGCTTTCTCCCGACTCCCTGCCGGCTCTGCTGGAGGGCCGGTCAAACGATCCATCGCCAAAAGTGAGAGGGGCCTGCTCGAACGCGATAAGCCGATATACGCAGTCCAGCTTGGAACAAGCGCTGGAAAGTTCCTCCGATCCTTCGGTGAGGGCATCTGCGGCGCAGGTCTTGGGGGAACAGGGAAATTCGTCTGCTGCTGACAATTTGATTGATGCTCTCCAGGACCCTGCGGAGGAAGTCAGACAGACGGCGGAAGAAGCCGTGCAGAATCTTGGCACCGTTACTCCTCTGGAAAACGGAGGCGGTCTGCTTTCCCAGGGCTCAGGAACATCGATGATTCCAGGGACGACCACCGGACAGGCTGCGGAATTGCCTCATCTTCCGGTCTTCGAAGTTGAGGGAGCGGACGGCGTGGACTTCTTGCGAACCGCCGTTGGAGCCCGGTATGAAGGCGGGCAGTGGTATCCGGACCAGCAGGCCGGATTGCCATACGCCTCGGAATCTCCCGTCCCCGATCTTGGTCTGTTGGCGCAGGCAACTGCCTCACCGGCACAGACAAATACCAGCCTCATCTCCGTGAGACCGACGGGTGAGGAACAGTGGATACCTGAGGGGAAAGTACCCATTTCGTCCCAGCCAAGCAGACTATCGGTCCAAGGAACCCTCTACCCTGACAGCGAAACATTCGCCACCGACCAGCGGGTGGCTTCATACAACTGGACGTCCAACGCACCAGGTTACTCGCAGGAACAGTTGAGACAGGCAAGTATTTCGCCTCACTATGCCCACACAACCCTGCCAGAGGGCATTCCCGAACGGGTTGGCGAGCTGGCCCAGAGGATTACTTCCGGTCATTCCACGCCTTACCAGAAGGCCAAGGCCATCGAGCAGTACCTGAAATCGAACTACACATACCGGCTGGCCGATCCTTCGGCAGGCGGAGTTCCCCAGGGCCAGGACCCTGTGGACTGGTTCCTGTTCGAAAACCGTGAGGGCACCTGCGGCAACTTCAGCAGCGCTTTTGTGGTCCTGGCCCGCTCCGTCGGACTCTCGGCCCGCGTGGTTTCGGGATGGTCCATTGTTCCGGAGGGCGGAGCGCAAACGGTGTATACCGACCAGGCGCATCAGCGCGCAGAGGTCGCTTTCGAGGGACTGGGCTGGGTTCCATTTGAACCCACCGCGGGAGGCGGCGCTCCAGCCCGGGCTGAGAGTGGGGAGGAAGGCAGCGCCGTTTCCCAAGTGGAGCGTCAAGAGATAGAGAATCTGATAGAGCAACTCTCCAGCGACCAGCCCGAGAACCAAGAGCAGACCCGACAGGACCTGGAAGATACCGGTGCCCAATTTACCGAGACAGAGAACGGCGGAGTGGTCTGTACAAAGGACGGCCAGGCCCTTGGGCTCGGCGTCGGCACCACCACGCGCCAGGTAGAGAAGCCGGGAAGCCGCGGTGGCGACGAAATCAGCGCCACCACTGAAAGCAGCGGCGACGCCGGCGACCGTTTTCCGGTCTTCCTCGTCAGCGGAGCCGCGCATACCAGATACCTTCGCAGCGCAGTTGGTGACGTCTACGAGGACGGTCGCTGGCGCCAGCTTGACCGGGCATCTCTTGACTACGACACCAGGCAGAGCATTCCACACTTGGTCCGTAATGAGATTGCCAAGGCCGGTCCCAGTACATTGCTTGCCGCAGGCGGCTTGGCCAAATCCGGGCTGCTTGTTGGATATGACGTAAACCCTTCGGTTACCTACACCGATAACATCGTTATTGAGGCATCCCCGAGGCTGGGGAATTTGCCGGCTGGGGTGGTGCCCACGTCTCGGTTCTTGGACCAGGTTAATAGCGACGGCCATTTCGACCCCGTCAGCGGCACCTTCTCCCTCGACGCGTCTACCGAGAGTTTCAGCTATGTTTCGCAGATTCCACAGTTCTCGCGAGCGCAATTGGAAGCGGCGACGGTGGCCTCCAACCCCGCATATACACAGTTGCCGAGTGGCCTGCCGGAGCGCATTCGCGACCTGGCGCTGGAAATAACCCAAGGGCATGATTCTCCCTACGCCAAGGCGAAAGCCCTCGAGTCCTACCTCAGTACCCAGTACACCTACCGGTTCGCCGACGGGTCTGGCAGAGAGAATCCTCCGGACGGTAGGGACCCGGTGGACTGGTTCCTCTTCGACCACCTTGAGGGGACTTGCGGGGTGTTCAGCACCGCCTTCGTGGTGATGGCCCGTTCAATTGGTATCCCGGCCAGGGTTGCCGCCGGCTGGGCCATCGGCCCCACCGGAGAGCGCCAGGAGGTGTTTACCGATCAGGCCCATCAGTGGGCGGAAGTAGCCTTTGAAGGCCTCGGCTGGGTGCAGTTCGAACCCACCGCTTCATTGGGAGCGCCGTCGCGGGCTGCGTCTGTGAGCGAAGAGGCTCCGCAGACGCAATTCCAAGGCGGTGAAGATAGTCAGTCGCCAGCCGCCGAGGCGGCGGCGCCGGAGACTACTACTCCAGTGGAGTCCGAAACCCAACAGCAGCCGATCTCCGAGGAGGAGGCGCCGGAGACTACTACTCCAGTGGAGTCCGAAACCCAACAGCAGCCGATCTCCGAGGAGGAGACGCCGGAGACTGCCACCCCGGAGGAGTCTGAGACCCAAGAGCCGCCGATCTCCGAAGAGGAAAGGCCCGAGGAGAATTCCCAGCCAACACTGAAGCATACCCAACCGGCCACGCCGACAATCACGGTAACCTCAATCACCTCGTGGCCCGCAGAGGTCCGTCGGAAGACCGCATTCGCCATCGGAGGCACGGTCCGCACCGACTCCAACAGTTCCGTTTCCGGTATGCAGGTCGAAATTTTCATAAACGAGACAAAGGAACACGGAGGCATAAAGATAGGGGAGACTACCTCGCAACTGGGGAAGTTCCAAACGGAAGTCACTCTTCCATCATCCATGGAGAGGGGGCCCTTCCAGTTGCTTGCCCACGCCGTCGGCAATGAGCAGTACGCTGAGTCATGGAGTGACCCTGACATCACCGTCTACTCGGAGAGTGGGATTCAGTTGACCGGCCCCGAGGAGGTGCCCGTTGACACTCAGGCGCTGTTCCGGGGGAAGTTGATGGACGACACGGGGAGCGGCGTCGCGAATCTGGAATTGCAGGTTGCGGTAGACGGTCGCGATCTTCCTCTCCAATTGACGGACGAGGTCGGGGAATTTGGATTTGCCCAGACTTTTACCGAGGTCGGTCCCCATATCATAGAGGTCAGTCTTGAGGGAAAGGACTTCCTTCTGGGCAACTCGGCTAGGCTTGACGTTACGGCGGTGATGCCCGCAGAACTGAGCGTCGCCATCCCCGGTGAGGTGAGAGTGGCGGAGGGATTCCCAATCGAAGGTCTCCTTCTCGACGCGCGTGGAAATCCCATTACAGGGGCCGAATTGACGCTCACGGTAGGCGATGGCCCTCCGTGGAGCGTCGCCACCGGAGATGACGGCGAATTCGCAACCACCGGCTCCATCGAGTCAGTGGGCGATTCCGTGATTCGCGCCGAGTTTCTTGGCGAGTATCCGGCCCTCCCCGCTTTCCATTCGGCCACTGTCACCGCCCGGCACCTGACCGCAATGGCTTTCTCCGGCCCCTCAAGAGTAATGCAGAGAGAGGAGGCGGTCTTCCAAGGCAGGATTACTTCGAAATCTCTGCCCGACATCGGGTCCTTGGAAGTGCTCATAGAAGACAGGGGTGGAACCCTCATCGATACGGTCACCACGGAGATGGACGGGTCTTTCGAATACCGCTCTCCCGGACTTGCCGACGCCGGGCCTCGCGTTCTGACGGCGAGATTCCAGGAACAGCAGCGCCTCACCTCCAGTTCCGCCAGCCTATCCCTAGCCGTCGTCGCGCCCACTGTTCTGACTGTCGAGGGTCCAGATTTGATCAGAGCGGGAGCGACCGCAGATTTGAGTGGCGTCCTGCGGACGGAGGACGGGCAGCCTGTCCCAGGGGTTCCCGTCTGGGTCGGTGACCCTGAATCCCGGCCTCTGATCACCGACGCCAACGGCGCCTTCGGCCGGGAGTTCCCAGTGGAAGCGGAATTGAGCGATTCCACGGTCGCGGCAACGGTAAACATTCCCTTTGGATTCGATGGTACAGACCGTCTCGCGCCGTCCCTCAGAAACCACGCTGTTGCCGTCGGGGTTCCTTGGCTGTCGGCGGAACCCACAGACGCAGTGGACCGAGGGGAAACGGCTACGCTGCGGGGCTCGGTGCTCTTGGGCAGCCGGCCGCTGCCGGACGTTGTGGTAAGCGCCGAACCGGGATTCCGGGCCGTTACCAATGCAACCGGCTCTTTCGTCCTTCAATACCCTGTTTCCACGGACACTCCGCTGGGGAGAAATGAGATCGCGGTATCAGTTGTGGACCTCAACCTAGAGGCAGGGGTTCCCGTGAACGTCAAGTCGTCCGTAAATCTGGTCGTTGTGCCGCTGGAGGATGTGCGGCCAAGCCGGGAGGCAATCCTTCAGGCGACCCTGTACGACGACAAGGGGCAAGGCATTCCCGGAGCCGTGCTGCGCACCAGCCAGGGCCAGGAGGCCATAACCAACAATGCGGGAAGGGCACTGCTCAAGCTGACTGTACCCGATTCGGAGGATATGCTGGCCTTCCCCGTGACATTCAACTACGAGGGCGACGACCTTCACACGTCACTGTCTTACTTTGCCGGAATACCCATCACGCAATCTTCATTTAATTGGTTGCTGTGGGCAGGTCTGCCCGCTCTGGTAGTTGCTGTGTTGGTGTCAGGGTTCGCCGCGAGCAGGTTTGGGTCATTGGCCCTGCCTACGGGTGTCTGGGTGCGAACTCGCAGGCGGGCCAGAGGCGATGAGGCAACAGCTACGGAGGGCCCGGTATCAGAGGAGCAGGAGTCGCCTGACGTTGCATTGGAACCGGTCCCCGACCCGGACCCAACCAGTCTGACGGTCACGCTTGAAACACCCGCCCCGGATCTTCCGGCGGTCTGGGGGCTGAGGGAGCGGATACCGGTGCATATAACTCTCTCTCTGGAGGACGGGCCGGGCATCGCCGGTGCGTCGTTGTCAGCAGAGACTCCTAACGGGGACCACTTGTCCCTCGAGACGGACGAAAGCGGCAGTTGCGGATTCTCTTGGGATGCAGACCGGGAGGGAGAGTTCATGGTGTCGGCTCAATTCCAAGAAACCATTCTCTACCTGCCGTCATCCGGTGCCGTCGACCTCCGAGTGGTCGACTTCAGAGAGGAAATAGTCCGCCTTTACAACGAATTTGTAGCTTGGGCGGAGGAGCAAGTACCCGGGCGGGCTGCGGGGCGCACGCCAAGAGAACTGGAGTCGGTCCTCACGTCCGCAGGTCTGGACCTGGACTACCGGGCTGTGGATGAAACCATCTCGCGGTTCGAGGAAGCCGACTACAGCGAGCATCCAATCGGACGGCGGCAGTACGAGTCCATGTATCGTTCGTGGCACATACTAGTGGGGGAATAGGGACTTGAAGAGCTTCGCAGGCTCGAGATTCGGACTGTTATTATCCGCACTGCTGCTTGTCGTGATCGCAGGAGCGGCCTTTCCCATCTTGTCTTCGGAAGGGTGGGTTTTTCGAAAGGCCTCGCTGGACTTCCATCATGTGGCGCCGTGGATTGCGGCAGGCGCTGCCCTGCTGGTATTGAGCAGAATGGCCGCCTTCGCGTGCAAGGTCTTGGAAGAACGCCCCGCGCCCGCCTCGTACCAGAGCAGCTCGGCGGAGGCCTCAGACTACGAAGACGAAAGCGAAAGCGAGGAAACGGACCAACCGGAAAATGAATTAACGGGGAACGCCGGCAGCGACTCTACCATGAAGGCGGCTGCCATCGCCCAAGGCCTGTTGCAAGGAGCGGGCTGGGCGGCGCTGATAGTCGGTGTGTTGACCGCGATTGCTGGCATCCCGGCCACGATTTCCGCCAGGCCAGGCGCCCCGGACCTGGACTCGCTGGACAAGTACCTCCGCGTTTTCAGCTCGCTAATCAAATGGGTCATCTTTGCGGCGGCATTCTACGGTCTGCTCAGGACCGTGAAGGTGTTCTGGCCGCCAGCCAGCGACGCGCTGCCCTTCCCGTGGCGACCGTTTGCGGTGCTGGCAGCGGCGTACCTGTTCCTTGCCAACGGGGGTGTCTTTAACGTCGTCTTCAATTTTCCTGGTGGCCTTGTTCTCGCGGTACTTGTCTTGGTCCTGGCGCTGTCCTACCTGGCTTCGGCGGTCCGCCGCGTAGTGGCGCTGCCCCTGCCCGCCAGGGTAGTGACCCCGGCGCGGGTCCTGCTGCTGCTGACTGACCTTGGGTGGATCGTCGTGGTGCTGGGCATAATGCTCTCCCTCCCGGGAATCGCGGATGGTATACCGGAGTTGCAGGAAGGAGGCGCGCTGGAGTCTGTCGCGCCTTACCTGGAAATTCTGGACACACTTGCTTTTTGGTCCATCATTCTACTGAGTCCTTTCATAGTTGTTCGAGCAGTCGCCGCCTTCCGGCCGGTGGTCGGGGATGTCTTTGGATTCCCCATGGGGCGCATCATCCTGTTCGCCTTTGCGCTCATCGGCTTTTCCGGTAACGGCGTGGCTTCGACGGCGTCCAGTTTCCCCATACCCCAACTGATGCCAGCCATGGCGGCGGCGCTGTTGATTTCATACCTGACCCTGATCCTGCGCCGCGTCGCCCAGCTTGGCCTACCCGACAGAATTGCGGTCCCGATGATAAACGTACCGCCCCTGATCGGTTGTCTGATGCCAGCCATTACCGCATCCCTGCTGGTCTGGTCGCTGCTGCAATCCTTCCCTCTCATCAGCGCCTCCCTTCTGGACAACGGCCTGACAGCGAGCTTCGGCAAGGCGTCCCTTTCATACTTCGCTGGTTTGTTCGAGGTCAGATATGCACTGACCTCATTTGTCTTCGTGGTGGTGCTCTCGATGTTCCTCCCGGACCCACTGTGGACGCCGGCCAGGCTGCGGGTGCGCCCCATGGTGACCGCCGTCGGATTTATAGCCTCGGCCTGCCTGCTCTGGCTGTCGGTGGCGCCGCTTTCGAGCCTCGGGCACGTATTCCCTCTCATGGGAGCGATCATCGGAGCGGGACTGCTTACGCTGGGCCTGTCGCAATTGACCGCGTACTTGGCTGATTCTCGCGAACCACTGTTTTCCGGCCCTTCGCGCTGGCTCACCAGTGCCAAGGCCCGGGGATTCCTGATAGGCGGAGCTATTGCCTTCTACGGGATGTTGTTGCGGCCACTGATGTACGAAACCCTGTGGTTCGCTGCGGTGTACGAATGGATTGTAGTGTTCGCCGTGGCCGTCTGGATCATGCTCAAGATACACGGCAGCCTGAGGATTTTTGTCGAAACCGCCGAGGCCGCTCCCTTGGACTGGACTCGCTGGACCCGCCATGAGCAGCGCTTCGAAGACAGGCCCGATCCCCGGCGCGACCTGGTGTCGAGGTGGCAGTGGCGTTTCGTGGAATCCGGAGACTGGACAAGCCTCTGGTCTTATCTCATGGGGCTTCTATGCCGGAACAATGCTTCCCCGGAATCAGTCCGGGCCGTATTCAGGCCCTTGAGAGAATCTGTTGCCGCAAAATCCCGCGGGGGCTTCAGGCGAAGAGGCCGGGATAAGGACAATAGGCGGCGGGAGGTGGCTCTTACCGCGTCCCTCCTCAGCGCAGAGCAGGCTCTGTCAACTTCTCCCGGTTTGTCGGCAGCCGTAGACGCCTCTACCATAAATGAGGCCGCCGCACCCTTCATCGAAAGCGGAGCAGACCCAGAGGCAATTGCCGCCATTGTAATTTCGGCGTACCGGCTGCGGGGCACCGACCTGAACAGGGCCGTCAACCTCTGGTTCCCCTTGGTAAACGTCGTCGACAGCCCTCCCAGATGGTTTGAGCCCCCGTGGGTCCGAAGACGCACCAGGGCCCGCGCCCAGGAGCGCCGAAGAAGGCTCATAGAGGGAGCCATATCACACCTGTCGGGGGAGGGCACCTTCAACTCGTTGCCGGTGGGTGTGGCGGCAGGTCGCACTCCGATGGTTCCAGTTTCACCACAAAGGGGACAGTCAGAGCCTGCTCCAGCGCCGCAACCGGATCCTATGGAAACAGGTGTGCAGGGGGAGCCGCCCACCGGGACCGTTACCAATGGACAAGAATCAACCCCGGCGCCCTCTCGCTTTATGCAACATCAAATGATGAGGGCGGCCTCCCAGACAACCACGCACGGCGTGTCTGTTGCGCCCAGGGCGGACTCGATGGCCCAAGGCCAGGGGTTCGAGTTGCTCAGCGAAACCAATGCTTCCTATCTGATACGCACCTTAGAAAACTCAGTGGGATATGTTTCAAAATCGGCCCTGAAGAGGCTGCCAATTCTGCCTGGTGATGAGGTTAATGTAGTCTGATGAATGATCGGGAGTTGGAAGACGTCAGGGCGGTCTGCGAAAGAATAACCGACCGAGTTGGCGACGTGTTCGTCGGTAACCGGCTGCTGTTGCGCAAGCTGCTGGCTGCGGCCCTGGCCAACGGACATGTGCTTTTCGAGGACTATCCCGGGCTGGGAAAGACTCTGCTGGCCAAGGTGTTTTCCCGGGCGATCGGCAGTGACACCAAGCGGGTGCAGTTCACGCCCGACCTGTTGCCCTCGGACATACTGGGGGTAAACGTCTGGCGGCAGAACGAAGGTGAATTCCGGTTGGTCAGAGGGCCGGTGTTTACCAACGTGCTGCTGGCCGACGAAATCAACCGCGCTCCCCCCAAAACCCAGGCAGCTCTCTTGGAAGCCATGGAGGAACGGCAGGTCACTATTGACGGCTCCACTCTGTCGCTGGGCACTCCATTCGTGGTCATTGCAACCCAAAACCCCATCGAACAGGAGGGCACCTACCCGTTGCCGGAGGCCCAACTCGACAGGTTCCTGTTCAAAATGGGAACCGGATATCCGGCCAGCCAGCAACTGGAGAGCAGCATCCTTCTCAGGCGAATCCAGTGGCAGAAGGACGACCCCACCGACGACATGGAGCCGGCGGTGGACGTCGACGGCTTTCTGGAGTTGCAGGCCATGGTAGAGACCGGCGTCTACGTCGACGATGTAATCGTGGATTACATTACCCAACTGGTCAGGCTCACCCGTGAACATCCCAGGGTGTCGGTGGGTGTCAGCCCCAGGGGATCTCTTGCGCTGCTGCGGGTCTCCCGGAGCATTGCCCTGATTCACGGCCGCGACTTTGTGGTTCCCGACGACGTGAAAATGGTGGTGCCCGACGTACTGGCCCATCGGATTATTCTCAACATCGAAGATACGCTGGAGGGCGTTCGGCCCGAATCGATAATCGACGAAATAGTTGAACGAGTGCCACCGCCCACCGAATTGGCAGCTCAGAGGGCATAGCGTGTTTCCCCACTCCCTGATGACATGGATTGGGCTGTCCTTGGTTTTTCTGGCCGTGGGACTGGCCTTCGGAAATCTGGTTTTGCTCACGGGCGCGGTTTTTCTCCTTGTCGTGGTGCTGATCATCACGTCTTTACAACCCCCCTCGGGCATCCGAATCGAAAGGAGAACTCTGAGGGCAATCTGTTGGGCGGGAGACAGCGTTGAGGTTGAGCGGCATCTGACTGCAACCGGAGGCCTCGGCCCGATTTTCGTGCACGACGCGCTTCCTCCAGAGTTGGAGGTGGACGAGGGCAACAACCTGCGCGTAGTCTGGAAGTGGCTGGGGGCGAAGAACTGCGATCTGTCCTATCGCGTTCGGTTTCCAAAACGTGGCGAGTTCACGCTACCGGCAACGACCTGGGAGTCTCAAGCCCCCCTGGGCGTCAGGAGGAGCAGGTTCGCCACGTCGGGCGATTCCATCAGCATCTCGGTGGTACCCAGAATCAGGGGCATCACCCGCCTGAACGAAATACGGGTAATAACCAAGCAGACCCGATACCAGGACGACCTCGCCCAGACCGGTATGTCCAATTCCGAGTTCCGCGAACTGCGCCCCTACGCTCCGGGGGACCCCATCAAGCTCATCAACTGGAAAGCCAGCTCACGAGGCGCCCGCAGCGACAATCTTCCCTTGGTGAACGAGTTGGAGCCGGAGGGGCGAAAGGCCGTCTGGATTTTTCTTGATACAGCCCGGTATATGGACGTCGGTACGCCGCTGGACAATCCGATGGAGAATACGGTGGAGGCCGCGGGAAGCTTGGCCCAGTTCTACCTGTCCCGGGGCTCGACCATTGGCGCTTACGCTTACAACAGCTACGGTGATGGCGGCGTACTGCTGTCGCCCGATTCCGGGCAAAAGCAGTTCCGACGCTTGACCCAGATGCTGGCCGGCCTTAAATCCGGCCCGCCCCGCCATGACCTGCTGCAGGCCGTCGAGTGGTGCAAAGGCTTCCTGCTGCGGCTGCAGCCGGAGATTTTTATCATCACCAGGCTGGACGTGTATTACCCCAGGCCCGGCGAGGGACGGCAACCCTTCGACCGTTTCAACGCCGCGGTCAGACGGCTAACCGCCCTTCGCAGCAGGGCCCGGCGCTCAGGGCGGGTGCGCGTGGTCCACGTCAGCCTGCATGAATCGAACGCCGATACAACTTCGCCCTTCGATGATATTGATATGTCCCAGTGGGAAAGCCGGTCGCTTGCGACTGACCTGCGAAGATCTGGAGCCGACGTGATCGATTGGGACCCCGGCAAGGAGGATTTCATTGCGGCAATGGTGCGGCATATGAATGTCTACAGGTGAATGAATGAGATCGGGCTGGTTCGGAATAATCACCGCGGCAGAGTCGGCCTTGGTGTTGTTGCTGCTGCTGATTGCGTCGTGGCAGTTTTGGGAATGGGCCTCGCCTGCCGGTCAATTGGACGCGCCTGCTGACTCCTTGGCAGGGCGCATGCCGTCCTTCGGAACTTCGCAGATGATGATCGCAGTCCTGGTCGCCGCCGCGGTCTATGGGCTGATTCAGTTATTTGGAAGAAGTTTATTGGCTCTCTGGGTGGTGACCTTCCTAACCATCCTCCCTCAATTACCCGGTATATGGGGCCACAACAAGTTGGGGTGGGAGAAGTTCATGGGTGTCGAAACCGCCGTGGGCGAAGGCCACACCCTTTTCGTGGCAGGCGGTTTGTTCGTCGCGAGTCTTCTTGGGCTGTTCGTACTCCATCGCCTTATCGCCTTGCGCAAACTCGGCGGCTTGCTGACGGCGCGGCACGTGAACGACACAGAACGCGATGGAACGCTGGCCGGCGAAGGCGCTACGCTGACGGCTATAGTTGCCGTCGCGCTACTGCTGGCCTTGTTCCTCATGGTTGCGGGAACGGGAATAGGCAGGACTGAGTGGGTCACGGCCAAGGTGCCGTGGACTGTAGTGACCATCGGAGGGGGAGCCTGTGCGCTTCTTATCGGTTTCATAGTGCTCTTCCTCCGAGGACTCAGCGCAGAGAATGTAGCTGAGTCCAACCCTGGCGACTGAGCACCCACCACGGGCGCCCAGCGGTCTTCTAGCAGCCGACCGCCCGGTCTGGACAAAAAAAGAGGGAGCAGGCCTTACGCTCCCTCGTTCTTTGGGTATATGCAACTGGGTGTAGACCCTCCAGCATGCGGTTTGCCTATAGTTCGTGCACTGTCTTGCCGCCTACTATCGTCCGTTCTACCGGAATGTCCTTGATGGTCATTGGGTCCACCTGGGTGGGGTCTGCACCCAAGACCACTAAGTCGGCGAGCTTCCCAACCTCGATGGAGCCTTTCAGGTCCTCCTCAAAGGAGGCGTAGGCGCTGTGAAGGGTGTAAATGCGCAGTGCCTCCTCCACTGTCACCCTCTGGTTGGGACCCCAGACATTGCCCCGGCTGTCGGTGCGGGTTACACAGCTCTGGATACCCAGCAACGGCTCGAACGGGCCGGGAGGATAGTCGGTGGCTCCGGTGCCCACCACGCCGTAGTCCAGGAAGGAACGTTGGGCGAACATCCACTGCAAGCGTTCCTCCCCATAGAAGGGCATTTTTTCACCGTGGTGGTAGACGTAGGTGCAGAAGGGGGTGGCCACTGTGCCCAGCCGACGCATCTTGCCGAGTATTTCCGGGTTGACCAGGGTACAGTGTTCCACCCGGTGTCGGGGATTGGGACGAGGGTAGGCGGCCTGGGCCTTATCGTAGGCGTTCAACACCATATCGATAGCGAGATCGCCGTTGGCGTGGATGCACACCTGGAATCCGGCCCGGTGCATCTCCATGACGTTCTCTTCGATTTCCTCGGGACTCATTGCCAGGATACCGTGGTCGCAGTCGCTGCCGACGTATGGCTCCGACAGGTAGGCGGTGCGTGCGGCGATGGCTCCGTCTGCAACCATTTTGATGCCCCCCAAACGCAGCAGGTCATCGCCGAAGCCTGTTTTTAGCCCCGCATCCCGCAACGACGGGAAGTGGGGATGATACATCAGTGCATACACCCGGAGGGACAGGTCGCCGGCGTCTCTCCCCTCTTGGTAGGTGATGAACTCGTCCCTGACGACCCTGGCATCGTGGACGCTGGTGAGACCCACCTCGGTCAGCATGCGGCAGATGGTGCGCAGCCCTTCCCGGCGAATCTCCGGCGTGTCCGAGGGGATGAGTCCAAAACGCACCGGCTCAATGGCGCGCTCGTAAACCACCCCGTTGAGCTCTCCGGTATCCGGGTTCCGGCCCAAGCGACCACCGAAGGGGTCCGGGGTGTCGCGGGTAAACCCCGCAGCCTCCAGGGCCATGCTGTTGAGGTAGTAAATGTGTCCCGCCCGGTGGGATACCATGATGGGATGGAAGGTGCTGACCGCGTCCAGATCTTCCCGGAAAAGGAAGCGGTTCTCAGCCGTCTTGGTGTCATCGAACTTGAAGCCCTGCACCCACTGGCCCGGGGCAGTGGTTTCCGCCCGTTCCCGGAGGGCCGTCAGGATGGCGGAAACAGAGGGCAGGTCGCAGTCGGCGGCCATAACGTGGCGGATCCCGCTGTTCAATACGTGAATGTGGGCGTCTATGAACCCGGGAAGCACCGTCTTCCCTCCGAGGTCCATGACCTTCACACTTGGGCCAACGAACGTCTCCACGTCCTCGTTGCTGCCCAAACCGATGAAGCGGCCGTTGCTCATGGCCAAGGCCTGGACACGAGGCCGGTCAGGGTCCATGGTGATGATATTGGCGTTCTTGATGACCGTATCGGCCTTGGTTGTCGTAGTTGACAAGATGTCACCCGCTTCAAATATTGGACGGCGTTCAGGCTATATATTCAGTTCCAGAATGTAAAAACCGCCCTGTTGAGGACGACAGTTTATCACCTTGTGTGATTTCGGTTGAGCGCTAAAATGAGGGATTCCATATTTGCTCGCTGGTAATTCCTCGCTGGTAAATCAAGGCATGCAAAAGACACATTATTGCGGCAGCACTGACGCGCTGCCTGAACCTTCAATAACTCTCTGGAGGTAACCATGGGCTGGTCCACCAACCATCCAAACGGTCTGATTCACTACGCGCCCCAACAGGCTTACCGGGGCTACACGCTCATCACCAACGCCAACGGGCACGACTCACGCCTCATCGACATGGAGGGCCGCGTCTGCCACACATGGCATTCGAACGAGGGCATCTCATACGCCTACCTGCTGCCCAACGGCAACCTGCTGCTGCGAACCGGCCCGGCGGCGGAGGAAGTCTCGTTCCTGAGCCGCCCCGAGCGGGAGCTGTTACCACGGGGCGGCAGGACCGTTTCAGGCGCCATCCTTGAGCTCGACTGGGAAAGCAACGTGGTCTGGGAGTACCGGCATCCACTGCTGCACCACGACTTCGAGCGGCTGGCCAATGGCAACACGCTGGTGCTGACCTGGGAACTGATTCCAGAGTAGATGGTGCAGCAGGTCAAGGGTGGCTTCAATTCGGACGGCGGTCACCCTGGAATGCTGGGCGATGTGGTGCGGGAGGCCACGCCCGCCGGGGATGTGGTCTACGAATGGAAGTCTTGGGAATACCTGGACTTCGAGGAAGACCGTATCTGTTTCTTGGAGGGGCGTGAGGAGTGGACGCACCAGAACACCCTCAATGTTACCCCCGAAGGCGACTTGCTGGTCAGTTTTCGCCAGACCGACACAGTGGGTATCGTCGACCGCGCCAGCGGAGACTTTCGCTGGAAATGGGGCCAGGGAAATATTTCTCACCAGCACAACCCCACAATGCTGGACAATGGCCGGGTGCTCATCTTTGACAATGGCCCGCACAAGCAGGGATTCACCCATTCCAGGGTCATCGAAGTCGATCCCGCCACCAACAAGATTGCTTGGGAGTACCAGGGGGATCCTCCCATATCCTTCTACAGCTATCACATCAGCGGCGCCGAACGACAGCCCAACGGCAATACGCTGATCTGCGAGGGCGCTCCGGGCCGCATCTTCGAGGTTACGCCAAGCAAGGAAATCGTGTGGGAGTACATCAATCCGTTCATGGCGGCCAGTGGCTTCGGTGTCGGGGGATCCCTGTCGGGTCTGGCCAACTCGGTGTTTCGCGCCCACCGGTACGGCCATGACCATCCCGCACTGAAGGGCAGGGACCTTGACCCGGACAATTACGCCAACCTGAACCGGCTATACACCTGAACCAAATCATGAGCGAAATCTCCATCGACATTAGGATCGTGCGAGTGTCCTGTCCTTTGAAACCGGTGCCGTCGACACTCAATGTTCGTGGTGTTAGGATGCTATCGGTTACGGATTGACCAACAGGCGGGAACGGACCGATAAAAATTGGAGGATCAGCCCATGTCCAGGAAAGGCTTGGACTATTCAACGCTATTCAACAGGAATCTGCCTCCTACCCCGGCTCCGTGGGAAGGTCACCCGAAATACAACTTCATTGGCGGTCACAGCGACCCCGACATGGTCCCAATGGAAGGGTTCATCGAGTCCGCCGCCAATGTATTTCGGGGCGACCCGAGAAACATCTCCATGTATAACTTCGACGGCGGCCCGCAGGGTATTCTCCCGCTGCGCAGGTTCTTGGTTGATAAACTTGCGGTCCACCGCGGGATCAGCACAACGACAGACGAAGTTCTGATTACCTCAGGCTCCGGGCTGGCGATCGAATTGATTAACGAAATCCTGCTGGAGGAAGGCGATACCGTAATCGTAGAGGCGTTCAGCTTCTCAGGCGCCTTGGGCAATCTGAGGCGCCGCAAAGTCAACATGATCGGTATAGAGGTAGACCAGGACGGGATGCGGATGGACCAGTTGGCCGGGGTACTCGAAGACCTGCGGACCAAGGGAGTACGCCCCAAGTATATTTATACGATTCCAACTCTCCAGAACCCCACTGGAACTGTGATGACCATGGAGCGACGGTGGCGGATGCTGGAATTGAGTGAGGAATTCGGAGTCCCCATATTCGAAGACGAATGCTACGCCGATCTCATATTTGAGGGCGAATATGAGAATGCGATCCGATCCTTGGATGACGCCAACCGGGTGCTGCACATAGGCTCTTTCTCAAAAACCCTGGGGCCCGGTACACGCCTTGGATACATATTGGCGTCGTGGGAGGTGATGAGCCGGTTGCTGTCCCGCAAGAACGACGCCGGCACCGGCGTCATGGATCAGATGATTGTGGGCGACTATTTCACGAACCACTATGAAGACCACATCAGAGAAATGCGGTCGGCTTTGAAACGCAAATGCGACGTGCTCAGCAGCGCGCTCCGGGAGTCGTTCGGCCCGACTGTCGATTTTGAAATACCCCGGGGCGGAATGTACTTGTGGGTCAGGCTTCCTTCGGGTGTTGATTCACGCACATTGGCCGCGCCAGCGCTCAGGGAAGGCGTCGCTTTCAACCCGGGACCGGACTGGTCAGCCGATCCGGAGGCAGCCGCCAACTACATCCGGCTTTGCTTTGCCCTTCCCTCAGAAAATGAGATATGGGAAGGCGCCGAAAAACTGGCGGAGGTGTTTCGAAGAGAGGGCGCGCTGCCCTGACCGCCTGATTCGTTCGGGATCCCGCTGGCCAGTGTCAAATGCGATGGAATAGTGGGCCACTGTGGCGGCGCTGCCACACGGGCATCCCGCCCCGCTGGAGCAGCGTTGATACTCCCCGCCAGAAAGGGCCATCGCTCTGGCCCGCCCCCCGGAGTACGCGGTGGCAACGTAGTTTCGGAACTAGACGGCCTTCAGTTCCGCCAACTCGCTCTCGATGGCCTCCGCCTCCAGCGACAGGCTCTCCCACTGCTCCCAAAGCTGTTGCGCCTCCTCTTTGAGCACGCGGTACTCCTCCGCCGAGGCTGCAATCTGGGCTGGCTCGCCAAACTGGTCTGGCTTGGAGAACATGCCCTCCAACTCTGTAGTTCGAGCCTCTTTGCCGACCAGCAGAGCGGTAATCTCCTCAATCCGCGTCGCCAGCTTTCGGGCCTCTCTGCCCAGCGACCGGCGCTGTTCCTCCTCGGGGCTGATCGTCCTGCCGGAGCGTCTCTTGGTTGAGCCTGGACCGGAGGCGTCCTTGGCCGCTCCGTTGGTCGCTGAATTGGCTGCCCTCTTGGCGGCCTCGGTCTGCTTCCAGTACAGATAGCTGTCGTAGTCGCCCGGAAAAACCGTGGGGCGACCGCCATCTATCTCGACAATCTTGTTGGCGACCTGCCGTATGAGGGTCCGGTCATGGGTTATGAAACAAATAGCGCCGCGATAATCGCCAAGGGCGTCCGCAAGTACCTCCCTGGAAGCAATGTCAAGGTGGTTGGTCGGCTCGTCCATGAGGAGCAGGTTGCTCGGTTGGAGTAGAAGCTTTGCCAAGGCGACCCGCGCCTTTTCTCCGCCGGACAGCACGGCTATAGGCTTGAGCACATCGTCGCCGCTGAACAGGAAGCCGCCGAGTGTGGTGCGGAGGTTCTGTTCCGTCTCCCCGGGTGCGGCCTGTTGCATCTCCCCAATGAGCGTATTGGCAGGGTTGAGCAGCTCAAGCACATGCTGGGCGTAGTAGGCTGTCACCACGTTGTGACCGGTCTTTCTTTCCCCCTCATCCAACGGGATAACGCCGGCGAGCAGCTTCAGCATGGTGGTCTTCCCGGCGCCATTGGGTCCAACCAAGGCAACACGGTCGTCTCTCGAAAGCTCCAGGTTCATGCCCCGGTAGACCACGTTATCGCCGTAGGACTTGCCCACGTTGGTCAGCCGTATGACCTCGTATCCACTGCGAGGCGGTTCCGGGAACGAGTAGCGGATTTTCTTGGTCGCCCTCGGCAACTCGATGGGTTGCACCTTTTCAAGCTGCTTCAAGCGGCTCTGCACCTGGCTGGCCTTCCTCGCCTTGGAGCGGAACCGCTCCACGAAGCGCATCTGCCTCTGCACCTCGCGTTCCTGCCTGGCCGCGGCGGCCCGCTTGACTTCTAGGGAGCGCTCGCGGGCCACCAGGTAATCGTCATAGCTGCCCTTCAGCAGCGCCACCTCGTCCGGCTCGATGGCGAGCACCTTGGTGGCCACTTGGTTCAGAAAGGCTCGGTCGTGAGACGTTACAATCACTCCGCCCTGAAATGAGGACAGGTACTTCTCGAACCACAGGTTGGCGTAAAGGTCAAGGTGGTTAGTTGGTTCGTCCAGCAATAACAGGCTGGGTTTCCGGAACAGCATTCTGGCCAGGCCCGCCCGCATGACCCAGCCGCCGCTGAACTCGCCCATGGGCCGGAGGAAGTCGCCCTGCTTGAAGCCCAAGCCCGACAGTATCGCCTTGGCCTCGTGCTCCCGGTCGCCTCCGCCGGCGGCCTCCAATGCCGTGTCGAGCTGGCCGAGGCGCTGTATGAGTTCGCCCTGCTTCGCCGGGTCGGCCTCCGATGACAGGGCTTCCCGCGTGTCGGCAATACTCTCCCTGAGAGCGAGCAACTCCGGGCTGACTTCCAGCACTTCCTGGAGCAGGGGTTGGCCGGCGAACGTTGCAGGCTCCTGCTTGAGATAGGCGATGGTGACGTTGCGCTGTTTCGATATGCTCCCGGTTTCTGGAACGGTTTCGCCCGCAAGTATGTCCAGGAGTGTGGTCTTCCCTGAGCCGTTTGGGCCCACCAGCGCAATGCGGTCCCCAGCTGCCATGTTCAGGGTGATCCCGTTGAACAGAGTCCTCGTTGAATAAGTCTTGCTGATGTCGGATGCAAACAGCATTTTATTCTGCCCTAAATATCATTCCACACGTCCTCGGCACAAAGCCAACCGCGCAGACCATGTTACGCCAAGGCGACGCGAGTTTCCACGGCATTCGGACGTATGACCATGCCCTTCTGACCAGCGAAGGCCGTGGGATTTCAACCGGTCGCCAATACCCTGCGCAGGGACGAGGGATATCTCGCAGTGATCGCCCTCATCGCTGCCAGCCCGGGTACGCACCTGAGCAACCTGCGCATCGGACCACATCGCAGACCAACCACGATGAGCAAACGAAACCAGATTACCTGTTAAAAGTCCCTCAAGTCAAAACGCGATTGCCCTGCCGGTTTTCGGCAGGATTGGGCCCGGTCCCAACTGCGTGGGCACAGCTCGCCGTTCTAGGTGGAGAGAGTCTCTCGCTCCTCGTCGAGAAAGACGGCCAGTGGTTGACGCCGGTTGGTGCCGTGGATGCGCAGCCCGGCGACGTCGTGGCGCCAGCCCTGCACTTCGGAGCGGAGATGTACTTGCCGACGGTATCCCGGAACAGTCCCGTGCCAGAGGCTTTGTGCCTTCGGCTTTGACCCGCCTGCCACCGCCGGACAATTTCCGATATTGCCATTCTGAGCACCTCCTTGCAGGCCATCACCGCACCGCACAATGGAGTGCCGCAATGGTCTCTCATCAGGCGCTCAGAGTGTCGCAATGACTCTGAATATCTTTCCTAAAGACCTTGATTATTTATGTTGATGGTCTACGTGCCGTCATTCGGTCACCTGTTAATGGGGCCTCTGGCCGCTGGTCCGGTTGTAGCAGGCCACCCGACATGAAAACAGGCTTGGTCTGAAGCCTAATTGGTCGCAGTGGACAAATCCCGCTTTCCAGCGGAGACGCAGGTCAAGGCGTTACCACCCCGACCCAGAAATATGGGTTATTCGGGATCTGGAACACCGTCAAGCAATCCGTGTCTGACGGCCCAGACCACCATTTCCTGTTTGGACTTCACTTGCAGCTTTTTCTGAATACCGTAGATTGAGTTACGGATAGTAAGAGGCCGTTTACCTCTGAATTCGGCGATCTGCGAATACGACATGCCTTGGGCGAACAGGGTGAGGATCTCCCGCTGCCGCGTGGTGAGTCGGCGCATTTCAGTCGAAGCCGTTCCTCTCTGCGATGGGCGCCGACCTACAAGTAGCTGCCGGATCACCTCACCCGGAATGCGGAATTCTCCTTGGGCGACATCACGTACCGTGGCAAGAAGCTTCTCTTTCCCCGAGTCTTTCGGCAGGTACCCAATCGCACCGGATAATACAGCATCCAGAGCGGCGTTTTCTTCGGTGGAGGCAGTCAATATGAGCACTTGGGTGTCGGGCAGTTCAGCCTTGATATCGCGACAGGTCTCAATACCGTCTTTGATTGGAAGCAGCACGTCCATGATAACTACGTCCGGTTTGAGCCCTCGGGCTGAGGTCAAGACGTCTTCGCCGTTTCCAGCGTGCCCTACCACCTCGAAGTCACCGGCGCTCTCCAACATCTCCTGCAGCCCGACCCGCACAATCTGGTGATGGTCGGCGAGGAGGACCCTAATCCGTTCAGTTGAAGACATTCCGTCCTCTCATCGATTGGGTTCGTGGGGCTTGGGTCCGGTTCTCCACAATTTCCCGCGCAGGTTCGTCTCGGTTCCCATCCTGCCAGCAAACACTTGGTTGCCACCTGACTCTGAAATTCAGAGCATGTGCAGGGGACAGTGTTAACTCCAAGTCGCCCAGAGTTGCCTACTAGAATGAATGCTCAATAGCCACCAGCGTACAGTTGCCCGAAATGTAACCTTGTCCCAGAATGACTTTGCTGGTGTTGGTGCCCTCACCAACGCTGGATGAATTCAAAGCCTGCTTGTGTCCAAGGGATTCTTGGCTACCTGAGTCATCGCAACGGGCAATCCTAGATCCACTGACTAAGAGACCGTCATCTTTCGCGCAGATGAACTGGTACAAAGGTATTGTCAACTCAAATTAGTCATGGAAATTTTGGTGATCTCAAAAAGCGACGAAGTTAAATTCTACTATGTAAGCCGACCTAAATGCACTTTCTGGGCCGGGGTCCAATCATCGCCTCCCTCGGTTCGTGAATATATCGCCACCTGCAAAGTCCTCAAGGACCAACCTTCGGGTAATTCACAGACCGTTCGTGTGCTGATACCCCTCATATCCACTCCGCATAGTCGGGGAGTACTAACAGAAACTATATCCGAATATGAGGCAATTGGCTGTTCGTTTCGCAAAATGCACAATTAGCCTTAGAATTGTGCAAGGCATTTGGACATTCGACTACGGTGTGGCCCAGTCTTATCCGCCAAATTGTGCCAACCCAGGCTGTAAATATCGCCCATGTGAATCAAGGCAGGTCGTTACTTGCGCCTCGTCCGGATTGGCTAGAAAACCTCTGCACAAGTCTCCAGAGCCGATGATTTTAGACACGGTGACGCCCGCATCGCACCACTTTTTCGTAGTATTTCCAGGCATTGAGACGCCATTGTCCGATGGGAATCTCGAGAGGGTAGCTGCTCCGGCAGCCAGCCTGCCGCTCTCTTCCGGCTGTTGGTGTAGAATTGCCTGAGATTTCGGCTGCCGTGCCCAGGTTCATCGGGGCGGCACACCTTTGGAGGCGTCCATGTCCCAACTGATGACTGGCAAGCAGGCCCTGCTGGATATGCTCAAAGCCGAGGGGGTCGAGTTTATTTTCGGTAATCCCGGCACCAGCGAGGGGCCCATCATCGACCTGCTGGGCGATTACCCGGAGCTCCGCTACATTCTCACTCTACAGGAAAGCGTCGCCATGGGAATGGGCGAGTCATACGCCCGGTCCACCGGACGGGCCTCGTTCGTCAGCCTGCACGTTGACAGCGGCCTTGCCAATGGTATCGCCCTGATGCTGGACGCCCTGAACACCGGCACCCCAATGGTGGTGACGTCGGCCAACTACGACATACGAAAGACCAATGAAACGATCAGCGACCTTGCCCAGCTCGTGAGACCGGTCACAAAATGGTCTGTGGAGCTGTCCCACCCGGACCAGATCCCCAGCGTCATGCGGCGGGCTTTTAACGAGGCGAACACCCATCCCAAGGGCCCGGTCTACGTCGGTTTCACCTCCAACGCTCTGGAGGGGGTGGCCGAGATGAACATCGAGCCCTCCCGGCCCAACTACGACGCCACCAGTCCAAGCAAGGAAGGTATCGCTCGAGCCGCGTCGCTGTTTATGGACGCCAGCCGGCCAATACTGATGGTGGGCGACCGCCTCTCTGACGACGATGCCATTGATGAAGCTGTGGAACTGGCCGAACTGATGGGTCTGCCGGTGTATCAGGCCCGGGGAGCCGAGGTGGCCTTTCCCACGGGGCATCCCCAATTCATGGGAGGCCTGTCCCTGAGGGTTGCCTCCCAGCGCGAAGTGCTGCAGCAGGTGGATTTCGTGTTGGCCGTTGGGTCCGACCCCTTCGAGGAGCTTTTCTATTGGGGGGACGTTATCCTTGCCCCCGAGACCAAGTTGGTCCACATCGATCCAGATGCCGGACGCATCGGCCGGTCCGAGCCTACCGACGTGGGCATCGTGGGCAACTGCAAGTTGGCCCTTGCGGATTTGATTGCAGCCCTGAAAGAGAGGCTTTCGCCGGGCGATATGCCCGAATTGGAGGAGCGGAAACAGGCAGTGACGGCCGAGCGCCAACAAGGTCTCGACGCCTTCGATGAGTCGGTGGCCGAGAACTGGGACCACAGGCCGATGACCCCAGCGCGGATGATGTACGAGTTGGCCGAAGCTTTGCCCCAGAACGCCATCGTGGTCGACGATTCCATCAGCAACCGGGGCGCGATGCGGCATTACTTCCCGGCCAGCCGTCGCGGCGACCTGCGAGGAGTGCGCGGACAGTCCATCGGTGGCGGCATCGGCGCCACCATGGGCACGCAGTGCGCCTATCCGGACCGGACCGTTTTCGGCATTATTGGCGACGGCAGCGCCATGATGGCGGTCCAGGGTCTTTGGACGGCGGCCAACGAGAACCTCCCCTGCGTCTTCGTCGTATGCAACAACGGCGCTTACCGGGTCCTGAAGGTCAACTTCAACACCTATCAGAAGGACGTTCTGCAACTGCCCGAGACCTCGGGCGGCAGGCTCATGTACTCCGATTTCACCACTCCATTTGACTGGGTATCCATCTCCAGTGGGTTGGGAGTTAGCGCTGAACGAATCACCGACCCGGCACAGATAAAGCCGGCGGTGGACCGGGCCGTCGCCTCTGGAAAGCCCGCGCTAATTGACATCGTGATTGACGGTTCGTTGTGATAACCGGCCCAATGGTGCCTTCGCTGTCTCCAGCGGCACTCAATGTTTCCGAGGTAAAACTCTTCCCGGCATAGAGGGACTGAAATGCGGACCAACACCACCAAGGCCAAACTCAACGAGGGACAGGTTGTTTTCGGGGCGATCATCACGAGGTACGCCCCTGATATGGTGGAAATTTTCGGGGCATTGGGCTACGACTTCGTGATGATCGACTGCGAACACGGGCCAGCGGACCTGGACCAAGTGGAGCACATGGTTCGCGCCGCCGAGTCCTTCGGCATCACTCCCATCGCCCGAATTCCCGACCACCATGAGCAGACCATTCTGCGTTACCTCGACCGCGGCCTGCAGGGGATCATCGTGCCTCACGTCAACACCGGCGAGCAGGCGGCCGCCATCGCCCGGGCCGCGCGTTACTACCCTGATGGTAACCGCGGCATGGGCGGCGGCAGGGCCCAGGACTACGGCATCGGCGTCACCAGGGATGAGGCGACCGCGTGGGTCAACTCGCAGGTGCTGGTGGTTCCCATGGTCGAGGACATTGAGGCCGTGGGGAACCTGGATGAAATCCTCCAGGTGTCCGGCGCCGACGTTCTTCACGTCGCCGCGTCCGACTTGGGGCAGAGCATGGGCAACCCCGGAGTGGCCGAGGTGCGGCGGGTTATGAGCGAGGTCATACCCCGCGTCCGGGCCGGAGGTAAATTCGTCGGCGTGGGCGGTAACAATCCCGCCGACACCGCCGGAGTGGCCGAGTTCGTCAAACAGGGAGCCAACTTCGTCACCGTTTCGGCTTGGGGACTGCTGCGCATCGGGGGCGAGGATTTCCTTAAAAAAGTGAAAGAATCCCTTTAACTTTGCCCCCGAAAAGGGTGATTTCCCGTAGCTGGTCTGTGGCAGGCCGATACCGGCACAGGCCGAGGATTTGGATCAGGCGGCCTTGGGCCGAGGGCGTCTCGCAAGGGCGAACAAGACAGCGCTGGCGGCATACAGACCGGTCAGCACCAGAAGCGACTCGGCGTAGCCGCCGGTCTGGTCTACCATCCAGCCCAGGAACAGGGGCGTGATCATCATGCCCGAGCTGTAGAACACCGAGATGATGCCCGTCAGTGTGGCGAAGCTGCGGCGGCCAAAGAAGTTGCCCACCAGCACCCAGTTCAGCACTGCCGCACCCTCAAGGATGGCCAGCCCGGCCACGAACGGGAAGATGATCCACACCCCCTCAATCAGGTCCAGTGCCAGCAGCGAGACTGCGCCGACCGCCATGCCAATTCCCAGCACACCCTGTCCAGGCAGGCGCAACCCTGAGAAGCCGATGAGCAGCCGCGCCGGAATTGAAACGAAGAAGAGCAGCGCCGTCAGGTCGGCCCCGGTCTGTTCTGACGTGCCTTTCCATACCATGATGGGTATGGCGTGTACCAAGATTGCGCTGGTGACCGAAATCCGGAGCGCGCTGGCCAGCAGGATGAACCAATAAGCGGGCGTCCTAAGGGCTTCGCGCACCGTGAAGTCCTGCCCCGATGACAGGGAGGTTGTAGCGCCAGCCGACTGCTCCACCGCCTCGCCCGCCGCCGCGAGGTCGATGCCCATGCTCTCCGGGGAACGGCGAATGAAGAAAGAGAACGGGACCACCACCACCACAACGAATATGCCCGCGTAGAGCATCACGTCGCGCCAGCCCAGGGCCTCCACACCGCGAGACAGCACCGGAAGCAGCATCGCCCCGCCCACGGTGTAGCAGGTGATGACCAACGTCATCCCAATGGCGCGGCGGCGCACGAACCAGCGGTTTGCGACCGCAAGGAAGGTCTGACCAAAGCCGCTGTTGTTGCCCACCGACACCACGCCGACGTAGACCAGCACGAAAATCCAGTAGCTGTCCACGCCCGAAAGGAATATCAGACCGACTCCGGCAATTATCCCGAACACCAGCACGATTGGCCGCGAGTCGAATTTGTCTATCATCCAGCCGACCAGCGGACCGCCAAGTCCCGCTTCGCCCCGGGACAGGGCGAAGATCAACGATACCTGGGTGTCGCTGAGCATCAGGTCGCTGCGGATGGGGATGTAGAAGACGGGGAAACCGTAGGAGAAAATCGCGCCGGGAAAGAGGGCAAGGAAGCAGCAGGCCCCAACCACCCACCAGCCTGGATAGATGCCGGTAAGTCGCTGCCGGAGCCCGGCGATGGACGCCATCAGGCGAACACGCTTAAGTTCAAAGCTGATAAATCATTGGAGCAGTTACAGATACCCACAGTTTGCAAGATGTCAACTCTCCTCGCCGTATGTGAGCGTGATTTCGTCATAAGTGCGCCGGAATCATACCACGGCCCAAGAGAGCCTGAACTTAATTTCCCGTTCTGGCCACGGAGGTTCAGTGATTTCTCACCCGTCGGTGTCCTCCTCCCGCCTCCTTTGCAATTGCTCTTCCAAGCGGCGGAGAGACTGTTGAGTAGCGCGGAGTTCGCTGAGTAGTGATTCGGCGGTGGGCGGCTGCTCCAGGTCGTGAAGGCGCTCCTGCTTGGCCTCGTCCAGATTGTTGATGACCACTGCGATGAACAGGTTGATCACCACAAATGTGCCGAACACTACGAAGCTGACGAAATAAATCCAAGTAAGCGGGTGGTACTCCATCGCCCTGTACATGATGTCGGTCCAGTCCTCCAGTGTGACCACGCGGAACAGGCTGAGCAGGGAGATGCCAAGGTTGCGCCAATGCTCCGGGTCGTGTTCGTGGAAAAGCTGGTATCCGATGATGGCGTAGACGTAAACCATCAGGCTCATCAGGGCGACGATGTGCAGCATTCCGGGGATGGAGCGTACCAGGGTCGCCACTATCAACCGCAGCTCCGGTACGGCGGAGACCAGCCTCAAGAGGCGCAACAGGCGGGCCAACCGTGCTATGACGGCGAAACCGCCGGTGGCAGGAATGATAGAGAAGACGATTATGGAGAAATCAAAGACGTTCCAACCGTCACGGAAATAGCGGTCCGGCCGGGGCCATCGGGCAAAAATCTTCAGGAATGCCTCTGCGATGAAAATCCCCAGTGTTATCCTGTGGCCGAGGTTAATCCAGTAGTGGAACTCGTTCGTCACCCTGGGCAGTGTCTCCACCCCAAGGAGAACGGCGTTGGCCAGGATGAGGGCGACTATGAAGTATTCGAATCCGTGTGATTTCGTCAGCCGGTGGGACAGGTCCCTCATCGTATTAACCATGGCCCGGAATCAGCTACCTTCCACCTTGGGTTGAATCGTGGCTTTCGTCCAACCTTTCCAGAGGGGCGAAGCTGAGTAGCAGCCGTTTCGCGCCCACCCCCCCGGAGAACTCCACGGTGACCTCAACGTCAGACGCCGTTACCTCGCAGGCGGTGACCACGCCCTCGCCGAAGGTCCGGTGGCGCACCGGGTCGCCAACCCGCAGTGTGGGTCGGGATGGAGGCGATTCCGCCGCTGCCGCAGCCAGCGCGGCGGCGCGGATCGAACTGCCGCGACTGAGGTCAGGCGTGGACGCGATGCGGGCAGCCGTCGATGACAGGGCGGCGGAGGTAACCAGGTCTGCCGGGATCTCGCGCAAGAAACGCGAGGCCACTGCCGGGCCGCCGGTGCCGCCCCGGAACCCACGCCTGAATGCGCGAAGCAGATACAGGCGCTGCTCGGCGCGGGTCATGCCAACGTAGCACAGTCGGCGCTCTTCCTCTGTCTGCTCCTCGCTGTCCATGGAGCGCGAATGGGGCAGCAGCCCCTCCTCCATGCCGGCGATGAACACCACTGGGAACTCCAGGCCCTTGGCTTGGTGCAGAGTGATCAGGGTGATTGAGTCCTCGGCATCCTCCAACTCGTCTACCTGTGACACCAGGGCCGTGCGCTCCAGGAGCGATCCCAAGCCGTCGGGTGGGGTCTCGGCGTTGAACTCCTGGGCGATGGCCCGGAAATCCATCACGTTCTCCCATCGCTCCTCGGGCCGGTCGGCACCCTCCCGGATGTGCTTTTGAAGGCCGGACTCGTCCAGCATCACGTCAATGAGCTTCAAGACCTCCGCCTCCTGACTGATGGCCACCAGCCTGTCGATGAGGGCGGCGAATTTGGCGATGGCAGAGGCGGCGCGAGAGGAAAGCGGGACCGGGCAGGGCCTCTTGGCGGTGGTGGCTGCTGCGATCTCCCGCATGGCGTCGAACATCGACATTTCGTGCCCGGCGGCCCAGTCGCCCAGTTGCTGCATGGACTTGGCGCCGATGCCGCGCGGCGGAACGCTGACCACCCGGCTCAGGTTCACGTCGTCCTGCTGGTTGAATATAAGGCGCAGGTAAGCTGTCAGATCCCGGATCTCCTTTCGCTGGTAAAAGCGGGTGCCGCCCACCAGCCGGTACTTTACGCCCTGCTGCAGGCAGGCTTCCTCTAAGGCGCGGGACTGGGCGTTCACCCGGTACATCACGGCGCAGTCACCCAGCTTGAACCCTTCGTCCCGGGTCAGGCGCTTGATTTCGCCGATGACCTTGCCGGCTTCCTCATCCTCGTCGTAGGCCTCGTCCACCAGCACGGGCAGCCCTGTTTTGTTCTCAGTGAACAGGTCGTTGTTGATGCGCTGGCCGTTGGACTCGATCACTCCCTTGGCGGCGTTCAGGATATTGGCGGTCGATCGGTAATTCTGGCCCAGCGATATGACGCGGGCCCTTGGGTAGTCGGCCTTGAAGTTCAGAATGTTGCGAACGTCGGCGCTGCGCCAGGAATATATCGACTGGTCAGGGTCGCCCACGACGCAGAAATTCTGGTGGGACCGCGCCAACTGCTGGGCCAGTTGGTACTGGGCCACGTTGGTGTCTTGGAACTCGTCCACCATTAGGTAGCCGTACCGGTCTTGGTAGCGCTCCAGCACCACCGGGTATTCCCGGAACAGTTGCACCGTCCGCAGCAGAAGGTCGTCGAAATCAACCGCGTTGTTGCGCGCCAGCAGTTCTTCGTAATGACGGTAGACGCGGGCGCACACTTCCTCGAAATAATGACCCTGAGCGTCCCGGGCCATGGCCTGTGAGTCGTGCAGAATGCTTTTCGCCCGTGAGATTAGTGACAGCACCGTCCGGGGCGGGTAGCGCTTCGGGTCGTATTCGGCCTTCTCGAGGCACTGTTTGATGGCGGCAATCTGGTCGTCGTCGTCGAAGATGGAGTAATTGCGGGATAGCCCGACAAAGTCGCCTTCCCTCCGCAGCAGCCGGGCGCAGAAGGAATGGAAGGTGCCGACCGAGAGGGCGTCAGCGTACTGACCCGCCAGGCGGCTCAGGCGGTCCTTCATTTCCCGCGCCGCCTTGTTGGTGAAGGTCATGGCCAGGATGCTGTACGGGCTGACGCCGCATACCCGCACCAGGTAGGCGATGCGGTGAGTAATGACGCGGGTTTTGCCGCTGCCCGGTCCAGCGATGATGAGCAGCGGCCCCTCAACCGCCTCAACCGCCTCATGCTGCGCCGGGTTCAGGCCCTCCAAAAGGTCGGCAACCTGGGTCATCGATGAGCCTCTCCCATAAAGTTCCGGTAGTCCTGCTAATCCAGCAATTCCTTCAGCGCGTCGCCAACTTCGGACAGCGGGCAGAGGCGGACGCTCAGGTCTTTGGCGTAATCCCGAGAGCTTCCCCGAATTCGGGGAAACGCCTAGTCAGGAACGCAAATGAGAGCGCCGACAACCTCTTTTCCAAGTTTGCACCATATTTGGTTGGTTAAGAACACATCGTACATTATGACAGGGCTTGACCTGGCTACCACGATGGCAGACTTGTTACGGTTCTTCACTAGGACTTCATGCTTGAATTCACGCCCACGAAACCAGCCGAATACACGGAAGGGAGGTCTGTCCAGCTCAATTGTGGCCTCGTACCCGAGGTTGCTTGCCACTCTCACGACTTGGTCGGCCACAGGATTCTCTACCACTTTCGCCATTTCCTATGTACCTCCCCCAAAAAGTACCTCCCCCAAAAATCCCAAATATCCACTGAATCAATGCGCCTGCCAATCCGCTAACCATGATAGTGAAAAGCCACAATCCAAAGGCTCTGTATCGTCGCGCGGCTCGCTCTCGATCTAGCTGGCGGTACAAAGAATTGCCGTCACCGTAGCGGGTATCCGACAGTTCGACCTCCATAGGCACTCCGAATTCCTGTCTTAGCGCATTTATGACCGCGCACATTCCGCCTGCGCAATCAATGAGCCGCCGTCCGCGAATTGTCGCTACCCAGTCCTCCGTAATGAAAATAGCCGATTCTTGGGTTTGTACGGTAAAACAAATCTGGCTGGGAACAGTTCCGCCCCACGCCTGCTCAGCCTGTTCCGGCGGCAGTATTCTGAATAGTCTGGTATTCCTTAGCACTGTCCTGGTGGGCTGGTAAGAACCGGACGACCGGACATCGTAAACTGTACGATCAAAGATTCCATCGGATTCCTCTCTGGCCCCGCTGCGCTGCCCGTTCCATCCCATCCCAGCTTACTACAGCGCGGCGATCACTTCTTCGCTGTTGGATATGGTGGACAGGAAGGGGAGGGCGACGCTGAGCGATGCGTCGTGCGCCTCTTGGTTCACCGAGGCGCAGCAGTCGCCGACTATGACGACGTTGTAGCCCCGGTCGGAGGCCTCGCGGGCGGTGCCTTCGACCACGAAGTTGGTGGCTACGCCGGCCAGCAGCAGCGTGCCAATTCGTTTGTTCTTGAGGATTGGCTCCAGGTCCGAGGCCATAAATGCCGAGACACCGCGCTTGGTGACCACCGCCTCGCCTTCCTGCGGAGCCACGGCGTCATGGATTGAAGCGCCCCAGGTGCCCTCGACCAGGGCGTTGGCGCCGTGCAGACCCTGCCACAGACCGGCGTTGGCCGGGCGTTCGGGGTATCCGGGGCGGAATTTGACCGAGACGTATATGACGAGCACGCCAGCGTTTCGGGCCGCGGCAAGCAACTGAACCGTCTTTCCCAGAACGTCGTTGTCCTTGACCATCTGGGCGAAACCAAAGTCCTTGAAGGCGCCCTCCTCGTGGACGATGTCGTTCTCGAAGTCCATTGCCAGCAGGGCCGTATGTCCGGGGTTGAGTTCCAAAGCCATAGCGTCCTCCATTAGAGCCGATGGGCGTTCCTGTTTCGGGTACAGCGGGCCGAGCCTCATTATAATACGACATAATGCGTCTCCTACCCTGTATGCTCAGACGGGGTAAGGTGGGTTCCGCCCCGCGGCGAAAATTCTCGCGTGATGGGCGGATGCTATAATGGAAAGGGAACATTTCCCTGACGGAATTCGACATCGATGTGAGTGCAGCCCGCAACTGATGTTTAGATTTCCCTCGGGCAGGCGGCTACAAGCCATCCGGTCTAAACGACTCAAGGACGTACCATGCTGAAAATCGAACCCCAGAATCTTCGCACCCCAGGCCCGACTCCTGTTCCTGACGATATTGTCGAGGCAATGGGCAACCCGATGATCAACCATCGCGGCCCGGAATTCGACGAACTCATAAAGAAAGTCACTGCCCAGTTGAAGCAGGTCTTCATGACCAGCAACGACCTGTTCATCCTCACCGCCTCCGGCACTGGAGCGCTGGAGGCTTCGCTGGTCAACACGCTTTCGCCCGGCGACAAGGTTGTCGCGGCGACGGCCGGCTCCTTCGGAGACCGCTTCATCGACATGGCCGTGGCCTTCGGGGCAGAGGTGCATCGCTTGGACTTTGAATGGGGAGACCCAATCGACCCCGACGCCATACGACAGGTCCTGCGAGATGATCCGGAGGTTAAGGCGGTGATGGTCACCCACAACGAGACCTCCACCGGCGTAACCCACCCGTTGGAAGAGATCGCCCGCATCGCCAAGCATGAGTTCGACAAGCTGCTGTTGGTGGACGCCGTGAGCAGCCTGGGATGCCTGCCCTTGCCCGTCGACGCCTGGGACTGCGACCTGGTGGGCACTGCCTCGCAGAAGGGCTTTATGATTCCCCCCGGCCTGGCCTTCATCAGCGTCAGCGAAAGGGCGTGGGAATCCCAGAGGACGGCCACCATGCCCCGGTTCTACTTCGACCTCGAAGAGGCCAAGAAGACGCTGGAGCGCGGGCAGACTCCCTTCACGCCCAACGTGGCCGCAATGTATGGTCTGAGCTTGGGATTGGACAAGATCCTGGATGAGGGGATCGAGGGAGTTTTCGGACGCCACGCAACCATTGGACAGATGACCCGCGACCGCGTTCGCGAGCTGGGTCTGGAGCTGCTGGTGTCCGACGAGCGTTTCGCCTCAAACACCGTCACCGCCGTGAAGATGCCCGAGGGCATAGACGGGCGGGCCCTGATGGGCCGGATGCGCACTGAAAAGAATGTGGTGCTAGCCGGTGGACAGGGCAAACTGAGCACCAGCATTTTCCGTATCGGACACTTGGGACATGTCTCTGAGGACGATATCGAAGAGGTTATAGATGCCCTCAAAGACCTGCTGCCCGAAGTGGGATTCAGCGCCGGGTAGCCCAGACCCGGGCCCACGGGTCCCACGGGTCCCAGGGCTGTACATCCCGCCCTGACAGGGACCGCAAGAAACTGATAGCGCCGAACAAAAGGACAACGGAGCCAGGAAGTGTCGGTATCTCAACTGGAAAAGGCCATGGCCAATCTCCGCATTGGTCTGGCCGAAATGGGGAATAAAGAGGCGCAGTTGGACGCGCAGATTTCGCAGTTCCGGCAGCAGCTTCGCCGCGTGCCCCGGCAGGCCATTTATGGGCAGGCCAGCCTCGACGCATCATTGGCGGCCATGGGCGAGATCGAGGAGCGCTTGGCCAACGCGGAGGGCGTGCGGCGGCGTCTGCTACAGATCAAGGCCTCCGCATCCCAAGAATTGGAGGCGCTGATCGTCCTCAAGCAGGTGGACGAGGCCCGCACCAGGCTGGCCGACCTGAAACGGCGCCGGCCCGGCGACGAGGAAACTTTGGCAGATATTCGTCGCTTGGAAGAGTTCATAGCTGTCAACAGCAAGCGCGCCGAGCAGGCCATAACCGCACGGTACGAAGAGCAAGTGTGACAGGGGGATTCCGACTGCCAGCTACACGACCACAGGGGCGCACAACTGTGCGCCCCTGAATATATTCCGGGCCAACGCCAGAATTGGGCGACGGACCCTAAATCTCGCCGTCGATCCGGTTGATGACCAGGCCGGTGGGCAGCTTGGGATAGAAAAAGGTGGACTTGCGCGGCAGGCGCTGCCCCTGTCCCACAATATCCTCGAAGGCGTCCATGGGGAACGGTTTCATGAAGATGGCCATTTGCAGCGAACCGCCGGCCACACCCGTCGCCGCCTCGTCGTGATCGTGAAGGAAGCCCAGATGCTGCAGCGTGGCATCTCCCAGCTCTGGGCGCAGCACCTTTTCCTCCAGCACCCACGCCTCGGAAACTGCCAGCGAGCCCCATTCGTCGTCCACCGCCGAATCCCGCAACGTGAGCAGCTGCGCTCCCTCCGGGGCCAAGACAGCCATAACCCTTGCGGTCCTGCCCTTCTCCTCCACCAGGTCCACCAACTCCTCGGCTGAACGGCCCGAGACTGGTTCGGCGTCAAACACCTCGTTCAGACGGGCCTTCACGCGGGCCAACTGCTCTTCGCTGAGGCCGCTGAGGTTGCGGTGGTAGGGCAACACGACCAGCCCCGGATCGTCGAATGCGATCAGCGTCATCATCACGTAGTTGTGGGCCAGCGACGCCCGGGCTGATCCCTCTGCGTGGCGCGCAAGCTGGTATTGCCGGGACGCCTCGTAGCGGTGATGCCCGTCGGCCAGAAAGACCGGGCGGTTCGAGAAAAACCTGGCTATGGCCGCAACGTCGTCCGCGCTGGCAACACGCCACATTGTAGTATGTGAGCCGTACTCGTCGCGGGCATCCACCTCCGGCTCGGCGGACATCACCCGGTCAAACACCGGGTGCAGTTCATTCCCGGCATCGCTGTACAGGGACATGATGGGACTGATGTTGGCCGAGACAGATTCCATCAAAGTCACCCGGTCGCGGATGGCGGGGGCCTCGGTGAATTCGTGGGGCAGCACCTGCCGGGTCTCGTAATCCTCAATACCCACGCAGGCGATCAACCCGAGACGCGATTGTTCCCGCCCGCCCAGGCTGAAGCCGTGGCGCAGCAGGTAGTAGCCCGGTTCGGAGTCCTGTTGCAGCACACCATCGCGCAGCCATTGCTCGAACCGCCCGGCGGTCTCGGCGTAGCGTCCCGCCGGGTCCGCCGACCAGTCCAGCCCCTCGCCCGCCTCAAGGTGGATGATGTTCAGCGAATGCCGTTCCATCAGAGACTGCTGAATCTGCGGGGTTATCAGGTCATAAGGAGGGCACAACACGGCGGCCATATCGTCAATCATTGCCGGGTTGTAACGCCATCCGCGAAAGGGGGTTACTTTAGCCATACAATCACCTTGTTTACACCTTGCTTATCGGGAATGCGTTGGGTGTGACCGTTCGAGCCTTATTTACGATTCCAGTGAACGGGTGATGAACTCCAGTTCGTCAAGGACTTCGCTGAAAGTGGGAAACTGAAGCATCCGCTCAGAAGGGCGTTCGAAGCGATGCTCGAACTTGCGAATTTCGCCGTCAAGTTCTGCTCGCAACTCTTCGGAAGAGACCTTCTGGACAGGGATTTTCCGTGCTTCCCGCTTCTGGTCAACCATCGGTGTCTTGCCACAACTTATGGTGAATCCAGTATACGCCCAGCGTAACCTGCGGAAAAGAACGGTTCAGCCCGCAGCCCGCCTTATGGTATACTGCGGGGCGGTCTGAAAGGCGGATCTATAGGCCAATTCCTACTGCGAGGAAGTCTGCTCATGCCCGGCTCGATCAGCCCACTTGACGGCGGCACCATCACCACTGCCCGAGGGTTCCGGGCCGGCGGCACCTATGCCGGCATCAAGACCTACTCCGACGACAAGATGGACGTCGGCATGCTGCTGTCCGACACCCCGTGCGCTGCGGCCGGTGTGTTTACCAAGAGCAGCATCGTGTCGCCATCGGTGACCGTCAACCGCGAAACGCTGGCCGGTGGGCACCCCATCCGGGGATTGGTGGTCAACTCCGGCATCGCCAACGCTGGCGTGGGTGAGCAGGGCTACATCGACGCCAAGGAAATGGCCGTCCTCGCCTCCGCAGCGATGGACGTGAAGCCGGAAGAGGTTCTCGTATTCAGCACCGGAATCATCGGTGTTGAGCTTCCGATGACCCTGATCAAGTCGGGCGTCGATCAGACAGAGCTTTCGGAATCGGGCGGAAACCCGCTGGCTCGCGCTATGATGACCACCGACACACATTCCAAAGAGGTGGGAGTGACCGTCGACATCGGAGGCGTTGAGGTACGCATCGGAGGCGTGGCCAAGGGCTCGGGGATGATTCACCCCAACATGGCGACCATGCTGTGCTTTGTAGCCACCGACGCCGCCATCGATCAGGCCCTGTTGCGCACCATGCTGCCCGATGTGGCCGACTTCTCGCTGAATATGCTCACCGTAGACGGCGACAGCAGCACCAACGACTCCTTGGTGGTGCTGGCCAACGGAGCCGCCGGCAACCCTGCCATCACTGAAGGAACCCCTGAAGCCGAGGCATTCAAGGCTGGGCTGCTGGAAGTCTGCGTACAGCTCACCCGCCTGCTGGCCCGCGACGGCGAGGGCGCAACACACCTGCTGGTGGTGGAGGTAACCGGCGCCCGCAATAGTGAGGACGCCCGCGTCGCCGCTCGGACCATCGCATCGTCGTTGCTGGTCAAGTCAGCAGTCTATGGCGCCGACCCCAACTGGGGTCGCCTGCTGGCCGCCTTGGGCCGCAGCCAGGCCGAGGCAGTGGAAGAGAAAATCGACCTCTACATCAACGGCGTCTGCATCATGGAAGCGGGCAGACCCGTCCCATTTCACCGTGATGCCGTTGTGGCGCTGATGCGCCGCGACGAGGTCACTTTCCGTATCGCCCTCAACTTGGCCGACGGGCATGCGACCGCTTGGGGCTGCGACCTGACCGAGGAATACGTGGTTATCAACAGCGCCTATACCACCTAAACCAATACCAAGGTGGGATGTGCATTTTGGGGAGATTGACGATGACCGCAAGCACTCCACGGCACCTCATATCACCTTTAGGCCCCAACTGGGTGGGCATCGATAGTGCGGTCTAGCGATATGTACATTTCACCTTGGCTTTAGTTTAGACTACTGAACCCAACAACCACAGAGAACACAGAGGCCGCAGAGATTTCCACCCGTTTTCAAAAATTCTCTGTGCGCCCTGTGTTCTCTGTGGTTAAGCCGGTTCAACAGGAGCCATCACCCTGTCTATCGTAGTGAAAATAGGAGGCAGCACCCTGGGCAGCCACGACACCACGCTGCTGGACCTGGTCGCGTTGCAGCGCGAGGGCACGGAGGTGGTGGTGGTCCACGGCGGCGGCAACGTGATCTCCCGCTGGATGCAGCGCCAAGGCATTCCGCCGCAGTTCGTCGGCGGCCTCCGGGTGACCGACGCCGACAGCCTGGAGATCGTGGTGGCCGTACTGGGCGGCCTGATCAACAAGGAGCTGGTCTCGCTGATGGAGCAGCTGGGCGGCAGGTCCATCGGACTCAGCGGCATCGACGGCTGTATGCTGACCTGCGGCATTGCCAACCCCGAGCTTGGCTACGTCGGCGAAGTCCAGTCGGTGGATATTGGCCCCATACGAACCCTGCTGGATTCAGGCTACATCCCGATGATTGCCCCCTTGGGCGTTCACAAGTTCGATGGCTCCGAGAACGCCGGCCGGCCGCTGAACATAAACGGCGACACCGTGGCTGGCGAACTGGCCCACGAGCTGCAGGCCGAGCGGCTGGTGTTCCTGACCGACGTCGCTGGCGTGATGGACGGCGGCGGCCGCGTCATCCCGCGTCTGGACCAGCGACGCGCCAATATGCTGCTGAACTCCGGTGTGGCGGGTGGAGGCATGATTCCCAAGCTCCAGGCCTGCCTGCGGGGGCTGGAGGGCGGAGCCGTCGCCGATATCATCGATGGCCGCCACCCCAACGCCCTGCTTGACTGCCTCCAAGGACGCGCCACCGGCACCACCATAATCGCCGGACGCACCCGCCCTCAGTAACCGCCTCATCGTGCCCTCTACCGCCGGGGAATAGAAATTCCCCCTCTCCCTTGAGGGAGAGAGCTGGGGTGAATGGGGAATCCTCAAAGCCCGCGCGCCCCCACCGATAGCTGCACTCTCGGGGCCGTTGTTTGCCGCCGTGGACCGAGGGCTCGGCGCACCACTTGGCTGCGGGGCGACGGACGGCGAGAGGGCTGAATTTCGGCCAAGTGGCTTTCGTTGGCATCGCGGACCGCGCTCAGGGGAATGTGGGTGTCCAGAGTGACCAGCCGCGCGTCGTGGGCAACCGCAAGGGCCAGCAGGTAAACGTCCGTTAGCTGACGGTAGCTGGACAAGTCGCGATACCGCACCAAAGCACCATCAAGGAGACTGATGTCGTCGGCAATGAACTGGTGATATTGGGTAGACGTAGCGGCCAGCAAACGTTCATAAGACTCGGTGAGACTCAGTGGGTGGAATACTGGGGCTGGGAGAGGATGCGTATGCAACCATTCTGGGTCAGTGGACAAGAAGTCCATCCCTCTTCAATGTAGCGGTCAAACCATAGGTACGCCGCGTCGTGATGAGAATGATTCTCGTCCAGCAGAGTAATCAGGAAGTTCACGTCATAGAGAGACCTCAATTGTCAGATCCCCAGCTCGTCCCGGATTTGGTTCACCATTTCGTTGGTGACCACATAGTCGCTGGACGGGGTGGGTTTGATGCCGTAACGCTCCAAATCTGCCCTCTGAGCCGCTTTGGCAGCCGCTTCCACGTGCCCTGGCCGCAGGAAACCTATCTTACGGCTCGCGCTGCTTTCGCCTTGCCACATGCCCTCGACATAATCCAAAACAGGGTTGGCTTTTATCAACCACTCATAAATTACATCAATGGCTTCGTCTGACAGCGACTCGAGATGATTGAATCCGGCATCTTTACATTTCCGCAACAACTCTTCCAGGCCATGATCAACTTCTCTCAGTGTATATGTGCCTCTACTGGCGTTGTATGCGTATGCTTTGAAATACCCGTCCTTGTCTGGACTTTGTACATTTCAGAGATGGGCATCGTGGGTAAAGTTACACAGCCTGGGAACTTTTCGAATGTCGGGTCCAGAAGGCGACATTCAAAAACATACTGGCGCGGCATTGCAGCTAAACATTCGTATCTAACGGGACCTACTAGCTTTGTACAAAGTCCAGCTTGTATGAGACGTGGAAACCTCGAATGCCATCTTCGTCCATTGGCTTAACCTCCAGCTTTTCCTTTATGCCTAAGAAGCGATGGCATCTAATCTACAGCCGCTTCCATACGCCCATTCAGATTGTAGGCCCAGCCATTGTCCTGGTAAACGAACTGATGCCCCACTCACTCCTGGAACTTTGCTGACTTGGGCCGGGCCTTGCCGCCGTGGACCGACGGCTCGGCGCACCACTTGGCTGCCAGCCGCCGCACGCCCCGGTACACGTCCTCGTCGAAGCCCAGCAGGTCGCACACCACCCGCCGGTCCAGCAGCGCCCGGTTGGGGTCGGCGTCGGCCAGGTAGGCGGGCATCAGGTCAAGCTCCCGGAACTCGTCGAAGATGCCCTCGGCGGTGGCAAGCTGCGCCTCGCTCAGCGCCCGGAAGTCGAGGACGGGCAGGGTTTCTGCGGAGCGAATGGTTATTTCGCCTCTACCACCGTGCTGTCGGCTCGAATGCCACCAGTAGCACAACATGCCAAGCGTAGAATTTCCCCATATAGTAAAGATGGGATCGAATCGTTTGTCGCCGAAGGCAACATTAGGCCATGCTCTGCCGCCAATGCACTCACGATCTGTAAAAGCCACAGAAATTGGTTGAGAGTTGAAACGGAAGCCTCTACTGGTGTGCGCCCGACTAGCAGTAGCCCAAACTGATGCCGCCTTTGCCTCCATCCCTACCCGGACTTCCAGTTGGGAATCTGGGCTGCAAACTAGGCGAGTTTCCTTCTTTGCATCGTGATTCCAAAGGGCCGGATAGGTCGCAGTTGAACTGGCCTTAGCTAAAATGAAGGGCCCTCTTGGTGGAGGGCCAGAGATATCGCGGTCAACAAGGCCAAGTTTGCCAACATTGCCCAATTGTGAGAGCTTCAAGAGGGACGGTTCAAGGATTCCGGGCAGCCACAGCTTCGAATCTGCCAGCGCATAAGCGGTTTGGGCCAAGGAGTAGTCCGATATCCGCACACTTCCCCAGGGCTCGCCGCTTACGCCACCAGGTGCGGTCAGTATCTCGCCGGCCAATTCGTCGCCGACGGTCAAGCGAGTACCGCCATAGGGCCCATCCTCAATTTGTCTTGCGTAATTGTTTTCCAAAAGGTTCTTCGCGATGGCGTTGGAGGAGGCGAATCCCGTTGGCCTTCGTTTCAGCGATGTGAAATGCTCTCGCTTCGCCACAGGCTCATTCACCTTGCGTTTACGGGCGATTACCAGACATTCCGCCATCCCGGTATCCGACGAAAAGGACATATCCTTCCCATCAGCCGCAATGCTCAACACGGTCAGCTCGGCGTAGCTGTTGCCCAACATCCCGCGGAACCCTTGCCAAGACAAACCGGCGGCGGCGGACATCGGCAGCACCAGCGCGATAACGCCGCCGGGCTTTAACTTGCGGTGAGCCAGGGCCACAAAAGCCGAGGCAATGCCGGCGTTTCCGTGGTAACAGGTTTTACTGCCAAGCTGATTCAGTCTGCTGCCCATGTCGTCCATGTCGGCTTTGCTGGCGTTGAAAGCGGCAAATGCAGGATTGACGACGTTGGCATGAGCACCCTCGTGGTTGGTGGCGCGGGTAAACGGCGGGTTCATTATCACCAAGTCGAAGCCCTCGTCCGGCACGTCTACGTTGACTTGGGCGGCGGTTTCCTCGCCCACGCTGCCGGTTCGGAGGGCCGGATCGCTGGTGTTGAACAGGGTCATTGCCTGCGATGATTGCAGCAGTTCCAGCGAGCCGATTTTCACGCTGCCGTCGGACTGCCGTCCGTAGGGCATGGTGTAGAGGCGGGAGTTGCCGAACCCGATGTTGGGCTGTATCCCCGACAGGGTGGAGCCGGTGATGTGAATGGCCGAGGGCATCACGTCGCAGCCGTACAGCACCTCCTCCATCATCGCGGGGTGGATGGCCTCGGGGTGGCCGCCTGCGCTCTCGTGGCGGGCGGCGATCTGCTCGTAGACCGCCGACAGCAGGGCGCCCGTACCGCAGGCGAAGTCGCCGATTCGCAGCTTGCCGATGGCGTCTGCGTCGCCCCAGTCCACGCCCTCCATCTGCGCCATCGCCAGTCGCGCCAGCAGCGCCGCAGAGGCGGGCAGAGTGTAGAAGGTCGCCAGGTACTTGCGGTCGGAAATCAGCCGCTGGAAGACGCGGCCGGTGAGGTCGTGGGCGTTGTCCACGCCGGTGCCGTTTACGCTCTCGGCGGTGCGTCTCAATCGGCGCAGGACGGGAAGCGCAAACTCCGCCGGAAGCTGCGACAGGATGTCGCGCCCTATGGCGAAGATGGGGTAGTAGTTGATGGCTAGGATGGCGGTCCAAGCGGCCAGCGTTTCGTCCTGTGGGTTTGCAACGCCGTCGCCGCAGACCAAGTTCAAAGGCTTGATGCCGTCGTGCATCCCGGCGATACGCCCGTGGAACACCATGGCGTTGGCGATGATGGCGCAGGCCATTCGCCGCGTTTGCGGGACATTCTCCATACCCAGCAGGCGGGCTATCTCACCGGAGGCGGCGGGGCGCATCCTGTCCAGTTCCTCCAGGATGTTCGCGGCGTCGTTGATGCCTTCCTGGAGGTAATTGGAGGCGGCGTCAACCGCGTTCTGCGGGACTGACACCAGCCGGGCCAGGTCGGCCAAGTCGGCAGCCGAGCCGTGCAGCCAGCCCGATTGGGGGAAGCGGACTGTCTTTTCGCCCTCCATGGTGAAGACGCAATAGTCCAGAGCGGCGGCGGTGATGGCGGCAGGCAGGTCGTCGGCGTCGCCCACGTCGGTGGGGTAGCGCAGGGCGATGGCGGCCTCGATCAAGCCTCCGCCGGTAACCCTCAGCCCCAAGCGGCTGCGAGCCTCCTCTTCCACCGTGGCCGCCGGAAGGTACTCGGACTCGACCACCACCGGGGAGCGGCCCGCGGCGGTTATGACGATGTCTGGGCGCAAGCCGGGATGGTATTCGATGATTTGAGTGTTCTCGGAACGCACCATGGCCTTGCCCAGCATCCCCTGAAGCAGGCTGCCCAATGCGTTGTTGGCGCTGGGTTCGGTGTGGCGTGGCATGAATGTCTCCGGCGCGATTGGTTGGGTGGCAGGGATTGGGGCCATCCTAGCGCAGGGCAATGGGCATCTCAACCTGCGCTGGCCGCTCCAAGGCAAGCACGTCTTGAAGTCTGGCAGACGCCCGGTTCGTCAGTCTCGCGAAATCGGGAATCCAGAGTCCATAGCCTCAAGGAAACTGGGGCTGTCAAACGCCACTGGATTCCCGCTTTGACGGAAATGACGGTCTTGCAGCGGGTAATGATGACCGCGCAGGTGGCGAAAAACGAAGACGCGATTGCCGTGCCGGCCACTTCGCACAATGCTGGTAGTGGCGGTTCCCGCATCGCCGTGTGAAAGCCTGTCTCGGGTTTTAACAGAACACCTCCCCGAATTAACGGTTGGGGAGGTGTTACGGCGCGCCGCCTCAGGGAAATACCCAGCAGGCTTGCCATGATGCCAATACGGAGTTGCCGTCGAGCGGGACGATTGCAGAGCACCTGAGAATCCGATGGTGGTGAGCTTGCCGAACCACTGACCGATTCTCGCAATCCGTCCCTCGTCAAGCGCAGGGCTAACGGCCAAGACGTTTGAATGACTTTGCAAACGTCCTGGCCCGTCGGGTCCCTGCCCTTTACTTACAGAACGGCCCGGTGTCAGACACCTCTTTCAGGAGGAGTGGTACGCACCTGGTCCAGTTGTTGCCACTTATGACCAAACTTGTCAGGGTGGAAAGTTTGGTAAGTTCCTCGGGTACCTCTCCAAACAGCTTGTTGCCGTGCAGGTTCAGTTTCCTAATCTTGGCAAAGTCGCCCATCTCCGGCGGAATTTCCCCCCACAGTTCGTTGCCGCTCAGGTCCAAATTGGTCAAGTTATCAAGATTACTCAATTCTGGGGGTATTCCCCCGTTCAGTTGATTTCCGCTGAGATCAAGAAAAGTCAGCTTGGGGAGCTTGCTCAACTCACTAGGTATCTCACCGCTCAACTCGTTGCTCCTGAGGACCAAACGCGTCAAATTGGAGAGCTTGCTCAACTCACTTGGTATTTCACCGGTCAAACGGTTGCTGTCCAGCGAAAGTTGGGTCAAGTGGGAGAGGTAGCTCAATTCCCTGGGTATCGTTCCGGCCAAAATGTTCTTGCTGAGATACAGTTCCTGTAGGTTGACGAGGTGGCCCAATTCGGTCGGGATGTCTCCGCTCAACTCATTGGGGCTTAAGCCCAGCACTCTGAGCTCGGTGAGATGGCCGATCTCCCGTGGAATCTCTCCAACAAGACGGGCATCGCTGAGAAGCAATTTGGTGACTCGTCCGTTCCTGTCAGTCTCCACTCCGTCCCATTGACCCAGAGGCGCATCTGACAGCCAGTTTTTCTGGCGAGATGTCCAAGCGAGGCCCCTGGTTTCCTGATAAATGGCGGTCAAAACTGTTCTGTCGGTTTTAGACGAGACACCCGCTGGCACAGGGGTGCCCCTGGGTGTGGGGTGGGGCTGAGAAACGGGCGTTGCGGTAGGCGTCGGACTGGGCTGGCGATTCGCACCACCAACGGGCGGCGCGTTGGCGTGGGTGGCGTTGTAGGCACGGGCGTAGGCGCGAGTGTGGGCGCTATCGTTGGTATCGGCGGTGGAGTCGGAGTCGGAGTCGGAGTCGGCGCAGGCGTGGGCGTGGGTGCGGGCGTCGGCGTGGGTGTGGGTGTAGGTGATGTCGTTGCAGTTGGTGCCTGCGTGGGAACGGGCGTGTCAGTGGGAGCGGGCGTTGGTTCAGGCGTAGGGGTGTCGGCAGGTCTAGGTCTGGTCGGCCGGGATGTTGGCTCGGACGTGGCTGTGGGACGGTCAGAGTCGGATGAATCATCAGGCTCCTCTTCGGACCCGCAGGCTAACACAAGAGACAAAAGCAGGATGAGGGAAAGTCCGCATACAACCGGCAACATCGAGAAAAGGGAAGTTCTGTACTGCGTTGGTCACTCTCTGAATTCAGTTAACCGCCATCGGCGTGATGCGAATGATGCTGACGCCAGAAACAACCGAGCAACAAACGGATCATATCACGGTTGGAGGGCTCGTGTGATGCGCTGCACGGCAGGGGAGCAATCCCAGGACGATACACACAAATTAAGCGATGTGCCAACATGGCATGGGCTGTGAAGCATCCAACAGGGACAAGCGCGGTCTAAATTCTCCAATGCCAAGTAACACTTATGCCCGGAATACCGCCCGTGAGTCGCTGCTTCTGAGGGAGTGGCCGTCACGGCGGGCCAAGGATGGGTGGAGGGCTGTCTGTATTCTGAACCAGGGCAATCGCGTTATAGATGCTAGACTTGGTCGAAGATGAGACTGAGTTTGTGTGTGAGGGTTGTGGGTAATGATGGGGAAGAAGTGTGGGGCCATCATGGAGTATTTCAAGGCTTTGGAGGACCCGAGGATCGACCGCTGCAAGCGGCACCAGTTGCTGGACATCATCACCATTGCCATCTGCGCCGTCATCTGCGGCGCGGATTCCTGGGTTCACGTGGAGATGTTCGGCAAGAGCAAGGAGGAGTGGTTCCGCTCCTTCCTGGACCTGCCCAACGGTATTCCCTCCCACGACACCTTTGGCGATGTGTTCTCACGGCTGGGTCCTGACCGGTTCCAGGAGTGCTTCATGGAGTGGAGCCAGGGGGTGGCAGACCTGCTGCCCGGAGAGGTGGTGGCCATTGACGGCAAGACGGTGCGCCGCTCCCACGACAAAAGGGCGGGCAAGCAGGCCATTCATCTGGTCAGCGCCTGGGCCTCGGCCAACACCCTGACCTTGGGACAGGTGAAGACGGAGGAGAAATCCAACGAAATCACCGCCATACCCCGGCTGCTGCAGATGCTGGAGTTGAACGGATGCATCGTAACCATCGACGCCATGGGATGCCAGAAGGAGATAGCCCAGGGGATTCTGGACCGTGGGGCTGAATATCTGCTGGCGGTCAAGGAGAATCAGGGCCGGTTGTACCAGGATGTGCGGGACTTGTTCGAGGGGGCAGAGGAGGCGTCCTTTGCTGGTGTGCCCCACGACTACGCCACCACTCTGAACAAGGGGCACGGCCGGATCGAACGCCGGGAGTGCTGGGCAATCAGCGACCCGGCCTGTCTGGAATATCTGAGCACTGGGCAGGAATGGCCGGGGTTGCGGTCCGTGGCCAAGGTGGCGGGGCGCCGTGAGACGGAGACCGGTACAACAGCGCAGGCCAGGTACTACATCAGCAGTCTGGCAGGGTCGGCCGGGCAGTTGCTGGCGGCTGTACGGACCCACTGGAGCATCGAAAACTCCCTGCATTGGAGCCTGGACGTCACATTCCGGGAGGACCAGAGCCGGATACGCCTGGACCACAGCCCTCAGAACATGGCCACTCTCAGGCAGATCTCCCACAACCTGCTCAAACGGGAAACCAGCCTGAAAGTGGGAATCCAGGGCAAACGCCTGCAGGCCGGCTGGAAAGAGGATTACCTCCTGAAAGTCCTACTCAGTTAAAACGCGATTGCCCTGTATTCTGAACCCAGCCGTGTGAAAGATTTCGGCGGGTGTGCGATAATCTATTGACACACTTTGAGCCGGAATTCGCAGACGGAATATCGGGAGTAGAGGACTCGCCATGAGCATCAGCAGCGACTGGATCGACATCGAAAAGAAGTATTATGCCCAGACGGTGCGCCGCCAGCCCGTGGTCATTGTCCGGGGCGACGGAACCGAAGTCTGGGACGCCGACGGCAAGCAGTACCTCGACTTCGTCGCCGGCTGGGCCGTAAACCAGTTGGGCCACAGCCACCCGGTCATCACCCAGGCCATCGCCGAGCAGGCCGGGACGCTGATCCAGACCTCCAACCAGTTCTATACTGTTCCGCAGTTGCAGCTTGCAGAGACGCTGATCGAGAACAGTTGCCTGGATCTGGTGTTCTTCGGTAACAGCGGAGCCGAGGCCGTCGAGGGCGCGATGAAACTGGCGAAGCGCTACGGCAAGCTGAACCGCGACGGCGCCTACGAGATCATCACCGCCTTCAACTCCTTCCACGGGCGCACCCAAGCCACCGTGGCCGCCACGGGGCAGCCGCACTACCAAGAGAACTTCGCACCTCTGCTTCCGGGCTTCGTACACGTCGATTACAACGACGTCGAGGGCGTGATGAACGCCACCACCGACCGTACCGCCGCCGTGATGGTGGAGCCGGTACAGGGCGAGGCCGGAGTCATCATTCCCGACGACGACTACCTGCAGCGGCTGCGTCAGTGGTGCGACAGCCAGGGCATCTTGCTGATCCTAGACGAGGTCCAGACGGGTATGGGCCGGCTGGGCAGCCTCTTCGGCTACCAGGAGTATGGCGCGGAACCCGACGTGATGACCCTGGCCAAGGGACTGGGCTACGGCGTCCCCATTGGCGCCTTCCTGTCCAAGGCCCACTGCCAGGCCCTGGTGCCGGGCGACCACGGCTCCACCTTCGGCGGCAACGCCCTGACCACCGCCGCGGGCTACGCCGGAACCAAGTTCCTGATCGATAACGACATCCCCGGGCAGGTCAAGGAAATGGAACCCTACCTGCTTGGAAGGCTGAACGACGTCAAGGACCGCTTCTCCTTCGTCACCGAAGTGCGCGGCAAGGGCCTGCTGGCGGCCATGGACTTTGAGGACACCATCTCGCCGCAGGTGCTGGCCAACGCCAACGAGGCCGGCCTGCTGCTCAACGGCCCGCGCCCCAACACCGTGCGCTTCATGCCCCCGCTCACGGTGACCCGGGAGGAGATCGACGAGGCCGCCGAGCGCCTCAGCACCGCGCTGGCGAAGATCTAGCGCGACCGATCAGTTGCGGAATACCCGGTAGGGGCGCACACCCTTGCGCCCCTCCAAATCCTGGTCGATATCAGACGGGTCCCTGTGAAGTGAGGGCAGAATGTCCAGCGGCGAGTTCCATGTTGTCATCGAGAAAGATGACAATGGCGGTTTCAGGGGAGATGTGCCGCAGTTGAAATCGTCCGGGCTCTTGAACTCCTTGGCTTTCAAATAACACGGCAAAGAGGCAGCCATATCAGGCTCAGGCATTCCGATAGATGGTATGCCAGCGTTCCTGACCACGGTACGAGGGAATTCAGCAGGCCGAAGTTGATGTCTCAGATGTCATCGCCGCCCTTTGACTCACCGAGCGGAGCACTTACGCCAAATGCCTAACGACAGAATCGTGCTCGCCTACAGCGGCGGGCTGGATACCACGGTGGCCGTGCCGTGGCTGAAGGAAAAATACGGCGCAGATATCGTCACATTGACTGTTGACCTTGGCATGGTAGATCTGGAGACCACCCAGCAACGGGCGCTGTCTATCGGCGCCGTCGAGGCCGTCATCGTCGATGGCCGACAGACGCTGGTGGACGAGTTCCTGTTCCCCAGCCTGCAAGCGGGAACCGTCTACGAGGAGCAGTATCCTCTGGCTACCGCGTTGGGACGGCCGCTCATCGCCCGTTACCTGGTCGAGGCGGCGCGGGAGTACGGCGCCTATGCTGTGGCCCACGGCTGCACCGGCAAGGGCAACGACCAGGTGCGCATTGAGGTCGGCGTCTCTGCCCTCGACCCCAACCTGCAGGTCATCGCGCCCATCCGGGACTGGGGCATGAGCCGCGACGACGAGATCGAATATGGCTTGGCGCGCAACCTGCCCATCAACACGAGGGCCAGCCGCTTCTCCACCGACGAAAATCTGTGGGGCCGCAGCGTAGAGGCGGGCGAACTGGAAGACCCTTGGCTGGAGCCGCCGGAAGACGCCTACCTGTGGACGAAATCAGCCTCCGGCGCCCCCGACGAGCCGACGTACTTGGAAATCGCCTTTGAGCGCGGCATGCCCATCGCCATAGACGGCGAGACCATGGCCAGTGTTGACATGATCAGCCACCTGAACGCCATCGGTGGCGACCACGGCGTGGGCCGCGTCGACCACGTGGAGAACCGGTTGGTCGGCATCAAGTCTCGGGAGATCTACGAGTGCCCGGCAGCGGTAATTCTTCACGCAGCCCACAAGGCGCTGGAAACCATGACTCTGAGCAAGGAGCAGGCGCGGACGAAGGCCCGTATCGCCCAAGAGTACTCCGACGTGATTTATAACGGCCTGTGGTTCACCGCTCACCGAGCCGACTTGGACGCCTACGTGCAGAGCACGCAGCGTCACGTCACCGGCGAGGTGCGACTGCGGCTGCACAAGGGGAGTTGCACTGTCGTTGGACGGCAGGCGCCTCGTGCCCTCTACAACTACGGACTCGCCACCTATGACCGGCAGGACCAGTTCGATCATGCCGCGGCCGCCGGGTTCATCAGCATCTATGGCCTGCCCGTCCGCACTCAGAACCAGGCGCAGCCTGACTAGCCCGCCTTTCCGTAGGACCACCAAGCCACACCACGTACTACCGGAGGACAGATGACTGTCGCTGCCCGTATGCACGACCTGGGGACCGAGAGCGCCTTCGAGGTTCTGGCCAAGGCTCGCGCTCTGGAGGCCCAGGGCCGCGAGATTATCCACTTGGAGATCGGCGAACCCGACTTTGACACGCCGCGGCACATCATAGAGGCCGGGATGGCAGCGATAAGCGACGGGTTCACCCACTACGGCCCCACCGCCGGCCTGCCGGAGTTGCGCGAGGCCATAGCCCGCAACAGCCGCGAAGTGCGGGGCACCAATACCGAGCCGGACAACGTGGTGGTCACCCCTGGTGCCAAGCCCATCATGTTCTACGTCCTGCTGGCGCTGGGCGAGCCGGGCGTCGAGGTCATTTATCCCAATCCCGGTTTTCCGATCTACGAGTCGATGATTCGCTTCACTGGCTGCACTCCCGTGCCGATGCAGCTCTTGGAGTCAAAGAACTACCATCCCGACCTCGATCATTTGGCCTCACAGATAACCGACAAGACCCGGCTTATCATTCTCAACACGCCGGAAAACCCTTGTGGCTCGGCCCTGTCCGAGGGCGAGCTTCGTACGATCGCGGAACTGGTGATGGCCCACCCCAACCTGTACGTCATGGCCGATGAGATTTACAAGGACATCCTCTATACCGGGGAGCACTTCAGCATCGCCTCGATTCCCGGCATGGAAGAGCGCACCATTATCCTGGATGGATTTTCCAAGAGCTATGCTATGACCGGGTGGCGGCTGGGCTACGGAATAATGCCGCCTGAACTGGTGCCTCACGTGGTCAGATTGGCCGTCAACAGCGTGTCCTGCGCCGCCACATTCACCCAAAAGGCGGGCATTGCGGCGCTGGAAGGCCCCCGCGACCAAGTGGAGGCGATGACCGCTGAATTTGCTGCCCGCCGCCGCCTTATCACCGACGGACTGCGCAGCATCCCGGGTGTCCGCTGCCCGGAGCCGGAGGGCGCGTTCTACGTCTTCCCCAGCATCGAGGATACCGGACTGACCAGCCGCGATTTCGAGGACCGGGCAATGCAGGAAGCGGGCGTGGCTCTGCTTTCCGGTTCCGCTTTCGGGCAGTACGGCGACGGCTACGTCCGCCTGTCCTACGCCAATTCGCAGGAAAACATAAGCAGGGCTATCGAGCAGTTGGCTGCCTTTGTCCGCAGCATCTAATGGAACAGTGAAGCAGTCCCCTCTCCGAGGGGGAGAGGGTTGGACCGAAGGCGTTTCCCCGAAATTCACATCCCCGAATCAGGAGACCACAATGGCGGAATGCAGAGTTGTCCACTCCGACGTCCTGGAGGTCGAAATTCAGTCGGGGGCCATGACACGCCTGGCCGGCGTGTCCGAGGGGCTGACCGGCTCCACCGGCATCCATCTGGCCATAGCCACCATTCCGCCGCACTGCGGTTCCAGCCCTCACTACCACGTCAACTGTGAGTCGGCCATTTATGTGGTTAAAGGTCACGGCCGCTTCATCGTGGGCGACAAGCTGGACCAGCCTCTCTCCATCGGACCCGGCGACTTCATCTACGTCCCCGCCGAGGCCGTTCACCAGCCGGTCAACGACAGCGACGAGGTCATGGAGATAATCGTGGCCCGCAACACCCCGGTGGAGATAGTGGTCGAGGTATAGCGCAATGGGAACTTTCAGTGTGCCAATTCAGGTGGCAAGTCTTGAAAGGTCAGGCTTTGCTGAAATAGAGGCCTTGGTGGACACGGGAGCAGTCCACAGCTACATCCCCAAGGACATATTGTATAGCGTGAACGCGCAACCCACCGAGATGCGCGAATTCGCCTACGCAGATGAGCGGGTGGAGGAAATCCCATTCGGGTACATACGCTTTGTGGTCGAGGGATTGGAAGTCGTGGCGCCTGTGATTTTCGCCGACGAAGGAATGGCACCGTTACTGGGAGCTACCACTCTGGAAGCGGGTCACTTTGCCGTAGATCCTATCCACAATTGCCTGATTCCCATTATACCGCCTGGGAGATCTGGCAACGGACGGCAAATTGTGCGCCGCTGACTTGACTCTGCTCCCAAGCCTTTGTTGAGCGCCAATTCAGCATCGACTATACTAGCGACGCCCCGGCAAACCGCGACCGCCGGGGCGTTCAACGTAATTTACACCGGAGAGGCGAAATAACATGGACCTGGGCCTTACCGAAATCCAGCAAATGCTGAAGGATTCCTACCAGCGCACAGGAATTCCGCGGGAGTGCCCCACGACGCTGGTGCGTGAAATGGAGGACGACGAGCGCGGATACTCCGACGAGCTCTGGCGGCAGATGGCCAGCCTCGGTTGGGCCGGTGTGCCTTTCCCGGAGCAGTACGGCGGCACAGGAGGCGACTTCCTGGACTTGGCCGTGCTGTTGGAAGAGATGGGCCGCGCCCTGGCTCCCAGTCCGTATTTCTCTTCGGTGGTGTTGGGCGGCCTGACCGTGCTGGAAGTTGGCAGCGACGCGCATAAGAACGATCTGCTCAGCCGCGTCTGCGACGGCAGCGGCCTGATGACTCTGGCTGTGACCGAGGCCTCGGCCACCTATGAGGCCTGGGGAGTGGAAACAACCGCCACCGCCGACGGGAACGGCTTTGCGCTGAACGGTACCAAGCTATTCGTGCCGGACGCTCACGTCGCCGACGTGATCATCGTGGCGGCTCGGACAGTTCAGGGCGGTGACCCGGCGGAGGGCATAACCCTGTTCTTGGTGCCAGCCAGGATGGAAGGCTTGGCCGTAACTCCCATTCACACCATCGGTTCCGAGAGGCAGTTCGAACTCTCGCTGAACAATGTCCGGTTGCCCGCCAGCGCAGTTATCGGCGAGGTGAACGGCGGCTGGCCCGTAGCGGAACGTGCCATACAAAGAGCCATCGCAGGTCAGTGCATAACCATGCTCGGCGGAGCGTCCGCCGTACTCGACATGACTGTCGAGTACGTCAAGCAGCGCACCCAGTTCGGGCGTCCGGTGGGCAGCTTCCAAGCGGTGCAGCACCACTGCGCCCAGATGGCCACCGATGTGGAGGGCTGCCGTGGTGTCGCCTATCAGGCGGCATGGATGCTGGCAGAGGGTCTGCCTGCCCAGCGCGAGATTTCGATAGCCAAGGCATGGATCAGCCAGGCCTATCGTCGAGTCTGCGCCACCGCACACCAGTGCCACGGCGCCATAGGCTTCACCAAGGAGCACGACCTGCAGCTGTACACCCGCCGGGCCAAGGTCCAGGAGCTCGGCTATGGAGACGCCAACTATCACAAGGAACTGGCGATGTCGAGCATCGCCGGGGAATAGCTGGCAGCCTTGTCAGAAGGGCCAACACCGGAGGAAGTCAAGCCGAAATGACGGCTCCACAAAACAGATATGCTGCTATGAGCCAGGACTATATGGATCGGGCGGAAGGTTACTTGCGGCAGGGAGATCTGGTCCAGGCTTCGGAAAAGTCCTGGGGCGCGGCGGCCTGCGCCCTCAAGTCCATCGCCGAGCAGCGAGGATGGCGACATCAGTCCCACTCGCTTTTATACGACATCTCCGGTCAGATAGCAGACGAATTGGGCCGCACCGACCTGCGCGACTCGTTTGCGGTAGCTAGGGGAATGCATCAAAACTTCTACGAAAACTGGACGCCGGAAGATGAGGTCGAGTACGGTGTTACCCGAATAAAAGCGTATTTGGACGAACTGGGGTCCGTGGGTGCAGAGATGCCGGCATCGTTTGTCGTAGAAACCCGAGCACAGCGTCGATGCCTGTCCCGCCTGACCGGTCAGGCGGAACCCTTGGGATACACTGCCCAAAATAGAGGGAAAGCGAAAAGCCAATGACCACCACCACGCAATGTATTTTCTGTTCCATCGCTCGCGATTCGGCCAACCCCGATGTGATTTATCGTGATGACCGCTGTTACGCGGTCAAGGACGTCAACCCGAAGGCGCCGGTTCACCTGCTTGTAATTCCCAATATGCACATCGCCTCTCTGGCATACGTTGGCCCCGGACAGGTGCCTATCATGGGGCATCTGTTCGTTGTGGCTGAAGAGATGGCCCGCCGCGAGAACGTGACCCTCAGCGGTTACAGGCTGGTACTGAACCAAGGGCCGGACGCGAGTCAGACGATAGCCCACCCCCACGTACACCTGCTGGGCGGTCGGCAGCTGGGTGAGATGGGATGACCGCCAGTCCCGTCTATGGGATTGCGAACGTCAGGTTCCGGGAGCGTTTCGCGTCGCTGCCCGACAAACTGAAGGCGCACATCTATCGGACGAGGGACGTTGGGCTGGAATTGGCGTCTCGCCATGGTATCGACGAAGAACGTGTAGAACTGGCCATACTGGGGCACGATGTTGCTCGCACGGCTAAGAGGAAGGAAATGCTGCGCTTGGCCGACAGCTTCGGCATGCCTACCCTGGATGTCGAACGGAGGTCGCCAATTACGCTGCACGGTCCCGTGGGCGCCGAGTTGCTGCGACACGAGGACGGTGTGGACGATGAGGACATACTGGCTGCCGTGCGCTGGCACACAACGGGCCACCCCAGTCTCGGTCCGCTGGGCCTGCTGGTTTTCATTGCAGACAAGCTGGAACCGCGCAAGATAAAGTCCTATCCCTATCAGCCGGAACTACGAGACATCGCAAACGAAAGCCTCCACCAGGCCGTTCTCGAATTCCTCTGCCGCGAGTCGGCCCGCCGCCTGGAGCGCCGCCAGCCGGTGCATCCAGCGAGCATCGCAACCGTCAACGCCCTGCTGATGAGGAAGGTTCCTTCTTTCACTGGGAGGGGCTAGGGTCAGGGCGTCCTAATTTCCGTGTCAACCCCGCTATGCCTCCTCTTCGTTGGCTCCAGTCGCCTGTTCTTCCACGATAGGCGTAATCCGCTCGATGAAACACTGCATCGTCTCGGCAATTCTCCCAGCGAACTCGTCGTTGAGTGTATCAGTACCAGCATCTACATCTATGTAGTTCGACTCGACGCGTTGCTTGGGGTGGACGACGATGCCCTCCAGAAGGCTCTCAATTCCTTCCCTGTAGCCAAAGTATACGTTGGCCCACCAATAGAGTCCGTCCTCCTGCGGATGAAGGTCAATTTGGTAGGACAGCCCCCAGTTGCTCCAAGGGTCATGCCGATACCAGAGATGATAATAGCGCCCGCCCCACCCATGGGCTCCGCCCCATCGGCTTGTTCTGTCAGGCCTAATTCCATCAGGAAGCCCTTTGATAGCCAACTGTCCTACATTTCTGAAAAAGTGGGTAACTTCGTCATCTTTATTCTTGTCGTATGCCTTTTGAAGGTTGGTGGCAAAGCTGTTGCTGCCCCTCTTTATTTCCAACTGCTGACTCTGGCCGACCCCCACCAGATAGTCATCTATCCCCGGCACTGGGATGATAGTGGACGCCTGCACGTAAAGAGATTCAGTCTGCGCGTCACGGAAAGGTGTCAGTTTGACACAGGTAATCAGGTCTTTCCCAGGAACCTTCTGGTTAAGCCACAAGGCGGCAGAAGTAACTTCAGGAGCGAAGCGGTGACTGGCTAGAATGATGCGCTGGTCGTTGTTCAGCGCGTTTAGGTCGTCGGAGTTCAAGTGTTTCAGCAGTCTGCTAAAAGCCTCCTCCCTGGATTCTTGCAGATATTCCGCCGCCATTCCAACGATTGCATCGGCAGAAGTGCGGGTGAAGTAGCTAGCGTATTTGATGGCCTGCCAATGGGCGTCGGCGCCAGTATCATCCCGCTTCAGTTCAATGATCACCAACCTGCCGGTGAAATCAACAGCCAGTAGGTCAAGTCTTTCGTTGGTGCGGTCGAAATCACTGAACTCTTTCCCGATTATGAGGAGATCATCGCCGAGAATTCCTGGGTTGGCAGCTATCCATTCCTGTATGTGCTGCCGCTCTCGTAATCCCAACTGAGTGAAATCAACTTCTTCAATCTGGTCGGAGTGTTGGGTCTTGGGGTCAACCCTGAACAACTGCGGTTCGCCGCTCATGCCATCTCCAAGCCTTATGGATAACTAACCGCGGACAGTCTAAAATAGGGCATGATGAATTTCAATGAAAATCACCTGGCCGCAGATTGCTAATGCGCGGCCATGGAGCAACATTATGGAAATCGTGCTGAGCCACATGGCGGCGGAACACATACTCGGCAAGGGTGGCCGGGTGGCGATTGACCTGCTACAGCACTCGACTTGAGCGGGCTGCGCCGTAGAGGTATCGGTCGATACCAGAGTACACCGGAGAAACACCTCGGATTACGAGTCCCACTGGCTCAACGGCGTCGAGGTGCTGACCCTCCCTGACCTGTCCCGCCACGTCGTTAGCATGCAGATCGACCTGCGGTCCTTCCTGTTCTTCCGGAACCTGAAGGCGGCCGTGGAATTCGATAACGGCATGGTTCTCGGCAAGTCACCGTACGGTATGCAGAGCGCAGAAGTGGAAGGATAGCCTGCGCTCTACCTTGCCGAGGTTTTCTCGTTCACCCTGACCCTCTCCCTCTGGGAGAGGGAACTTTTTGCCCGAGGCGTGCGAGATTCTTCGCACTCGTTCTACCGAGCCTTGTATTCGGGAGGGCGCTTCTCGACGAATGAGCGGCTGGCCTCCTTGAAATCCTCGCTCATGTGAAGCTTGAGGGGCAGCGTCTGCATGTCCGCATCCGCTCCGGCCTGGACCCACTGGCGTCGCGTCAGCTTGACGCCCACTCGCGCCGAAAGCGGAGGCGTCTTCAGGACTTTTTCGGCCAGCGCCTCCGCAACGGTGAGGTGGAAGCCGTTTGGAACCAGGCGGTTGATCAGGCCCAGGCGGTAGAGCTCAGCCGCCTCCACCGGCTCGCCGGTGATGACCATCTCGCTGGCGATTTTTGAGGGCATGAAAGCGTTGACCTTGGCCCATATTCTGCCGCCAGCCAGGCCTCGCCTCGTCTCCGTGATGCCGAACCTGGCATCCTCCGAGGCCACGATCATGTCGCACTCTGCGGCGATGACGATGCCAGCCCCCAGCGCGTATCCATGCACGGCGGCGATGACGGGCTTCCAGTTGATGCTGCGACCCAGGTAGCCTTCGGGATTTGGCCCGCGCTCGCGGCGGGCGCTTTCCTGCGGGGTCATCTCCACGAATCGCTGCTTGATGTCGGCCCCGGCGCAGAAGGCGCGGCCCGCGCCATGGATGATGCCGACCCACGCCTCTTCATCCGTGTCGAACTCCAGCAGCGCCTCGTGCAGGTCGTCCTCGAACTGGCGGTTCACAGCGTTGAGGGCCTGGGGCCGGTTGAACATAATGTAAGCAACCCTGCCCTTGCGCTCGTAGGTTATAGTTTCATACTCGATCATATTCCCTCCAGGAATCGGACTTTGCTGGCTGAAACAAATTAGAACAAATCAGCAAATCCGGCCGAAAATCCGTTGACACTTGCCGTACTGATGTTCTAAATTAAGCGAGCAGTATTAGAACGTTCGTTTGTTGGAGTGCGTTATGGCTACGTTGCTCGCCACCCGCCCGGAGACCCATGGCTTTCAGTTCGAGCGCCCCTTCGGGGACGATGCATCGGAATTTTATCACTACGAGGATACCGGCTGCGAAGCCTCGGATTCTTGCCTCGATTGCCCGCTGCCCCAGTGCAGGTACGACGACCCCGCATGGTACCAGCGCAACCGTCGCTTGGCACGGGACTTCAGGATCGTGCGCGCGATGCAGCAGGAATCATTGAGCATAGAGGAAACGGCGGAGCGCTTTGCCGTCACTGTTCGCACCGTGTTCCGTATCCTGCAGCGCTGCCGTGAGGCCTCGATGCAGGATGCCGTCGGCGGCGAGGGAGCACCCCTCTTGGCGGCCTAGCTCTGCGGAACCCTAGCCCTGGGGAACATGGTGGGGGCGCACGTCTGTGCGCCCCCACTTGCTTTTTCCGATACCGTTCCGTCAGCCAAGACCCGGGTGCGTGCCTGCGCGCCCCAATCTGCCAGGTAGCTCGAATCAACCCCTGGGCAGCCCCAAGCCGCGACTGGCTATGATGTTACGCTGTACCTCGGAAGTTCCGGCAGCAATGGTGCCGGAGAAGCTGAGCATCCAGTGTTCTTGGACACGGCCCCGCAGCGGCGCCCATTTCTCCTCGCGGCCCAGCGTGCCGTACAGCCCCAGCACGTCCATAGCAGCCTCGGTCACGCGGCGAACGGTCTCGCTGCCGAACACCTTGCTCATTGACGCTTCCCGCGTGGGGACCAGGCCCTGTGACTGCATATAGGCCACGTTGTAGGCCATCAGGCGGGCCACTTCGCATTCTATGTATCGGTCTGCCATCAGGCTCCGCACCCAGGGAGTTTCCATGATGGTCTGTCCGTTCCGCTCAGTCTCGGTGGCGTACTCGCGCACGTCATCCAGCAGGCGGCGGGCGTTGGCCGAGTAGTCAATGCCGGAACGTTCGAAGTCCAGGAGCGTTACGGCCACATACCAACCCCGGTCCTCTTCACCCACCACGTTTGCCCTGGGGACGCGCACGTTGTCGAACAGCACTTGGTTGAACTCGTGCCCGCCGGCCATGTTGATGATCGGCCGCACGGTGACTCCCGGCGACTGCATGTCCACCAACACGAAACTGATGCCACGATGCTTGGGAGCATCGGGATCCGTGCGGGTGAGCAGCATGATCCAGTCAGCCCGGTGGGCCAGGGTAGTCCATATTTTTCCGCCGTTGATGACCAGGTCGTCGCCGTCGCGGATGGCGCGGGTGCTGAGGGAGGCCAAGTCCGACCCGGACTCAGGCTCGCTGTAGCCTTGGCACCACTGCACCTCGCCCCGAGCGACGAGTGGCAGATGCGTGCGCTTCTGCTCTTCCGAGCCATGGATCATCAGGGTGGGACCCAGCATCCTGACTCCGAAGATGTCGCGTCCCGGGGCCCGCAGGTAGGCGATTTCCTCGTTGAAAATGGCCGACTTCACCGGAGACGCGCCCTGACCGCCATACTCCTCGGGCCAGTGCATGGTCAGCCACCCGCGGGCCGCCATCTTGCGGCGGATGACGCGGGTCAGATCCCAGTCGTCTTCCTCGGGGTAGCGTCCGCCTCCCTCCCAGGTTCCAGGAAGTTCGGTTTCAAGAAAGGTCCTTAGATCCTGGCGAAACGACTCGTCTTCCGGGGTAAACTTAAAGTCCAAAACGGTACTCCCTGGCGGTCTGATGCAGGGTGGGGAAAGCGAATTAGCGAGACGGCTACCCGCCGACGGCGACGCAGGTCACGGTGCGCACAACGCCGTCCACCGTGTGGATGTGGCCAGTGACCAGATCGCCCACGACAGAAATATCGTCGGCGCTGATCATGGCGATAATGTCGTACGGGCCGGTCACGACGTCGACGGTCGCAATTCCAGGCATTCCCGTCAGAGTGGTTGCCACCTCTCTAGTCTTGCCCACTGAGGTCTCTACCAACAGATACGCTTTAGTCGCCATTTTTCGCCTTCCGATAACTCGCGCATTCAGTATTTTACGAACAACGGCAATTCTACGGCCCGCCAATTTGCCTGTCAATTGCGCCATAATGTGACCATGAATGTGAGTGCGAATCCGTCAATGCAATTGTTGTCCCAAGGAGCAATGACGCTGGGAATTTGCCTTTCATCCGGGCAGCTTGAGCAATTCGAGCTGTACTACCAGGAGTTGGCCGAGTGGAGCAAGCGCATCAACCTGACTGCCATCACCGGGTACGATGAGACGCAAGTCCGGCACTTCCTCGATTCCCTGACGGTATGCCTGCCCTTCAGGGAGCCATCCGTGCCCATGGACGGACTTCCGGGAGTTTCCAGTGTGGTCGACGTGGGCAGCGGCGCGGGCTTTCCGGGCTTGCCGCTCAAGCTGGTATTTCCAGAAATTGAGCTGCACCTGGTAGAGTCGGTTGGCAAGAAGGCGGCCTTCCTTGAACACGTCACAGGACTGTTGGGACTTGCGGGCGTTACGGTACACAATGAACGAGCCGAGGCGCTGGCCCGCCGAACTGAACTCAGGGAGGCATTCGACCTGGCCTTGGTGCGAGGTGTGGCGAGGTTGTCCTTGCTGCTGGAGTACGCCCTTCCTTTCGGTCGCATCGGGGGGCGCACGTTGGCGTTGAAGCACGGTGGTCTGGAGGGGGAACTGGCGGAGGCGGACTTCGCCCTGACGGAGTTGGGCGGGCGGGCAGCAGGCGTGTTTCCAGTCACGCTCGAAGGTCTGACTGACAATCGAGTGGTGGCGTCCTTCGAGAAAATCGCGCCGACGCCCGGTCGATACCCGCGCCGCCCGGGGATACCTGCCAAGCGGCCGCTATGAAAGCGTCTGTGATCGAAGTAAAAATTGACCCCGCTCGGGGGAGGCGGGGTCAACAGTTCGTTGAAGCTTGATTGAAAATCAGTCGTGGGCCGGCGGATCGTGGTAGAACCGGGTGTCCGGAGCGCGGTTGTGGATGGCCTTGGTTCCTTTCTTGAAAATGCAGGTGCGAATGTTGTTTTCCAGCTCTTGGGGGTTTATGACGCCGTATCGAGCTACAGCAGCCTCGCTGGTTAGGTATTCGTTCATTTTCTGCAGAACTTCATCCGCAGATTCCCCGACTGCGATGAAGCGGTCTCGAGGATCGGACAGGAAGTTGCTAACCCTGGAGTAATAAGTGTCGGGCATAATCCTCCTCCTAAGCTGCGGCAGGGCCGCTTCATATCCGGGCCGGCTGCCTGAGAGCTGCCTCCGTCGGAAGCGTGCTAGCAATAGATTGATACACCATTGGCGGTTGAATTGTCAACGCAGCATCATCCCGCAAAGGGGTGAGAGCGTGGGAAGTGCTGGGAATAACCGGGGAATTGAGCTCGGTATTGCGGGGCGTTTGCCCCCAATTTATCATTGGCGCAGCCCACGCTGAGGGGCGGGGTCTGATTCAGGCAACCTGGGAGAGCGCAAATGTCCGTAATGGTGACTGGCGGGACCGGATTTATCGGCAACCGGATTATTCGCAAATTGCTGGAGCGCGGCGAGGAGGTGGTGTGCTTCGATCTGGCGCCGCCGCGCGCAAACCTGACACCCTACCTCGATCGCATCAAGCTGTACCGGGGCGACGTTACCCAGCTGCCCCACCTGATGGAGGCCATCAACACCCACGGAGTCAAACGCATCATCCACATGGCCGCGCTGCTGCCGCCCGACACCGAGGACCGTCCCCACTTCGCCATGCAGGTCAATATCGGCGGCACCAACAACGTTTTCGAGGCCGCCCGCTGGGCGGGCATCGAGCGGGTGGTCTACGCCAGCTCCATCGCGGTTTACGGCGTGCAGGATACCTTCGGGGAACGGCCAATCAACGAGGACGACGTCAACGACCCCATCAACGTCTACGGCATGACCAAGTCGGTCAACGACTTCTCGGCCCGCCGCTATACCGACCTCTACGGCCTCGACCTGCGGGGCATCCGCATCTGCACGGTCTTCGGTCACGGACGAGTCACCGGTATGACCGGCACGATCGGCGGGTTGATGGTGTCCCTTCCGGCCATCGGGCAGCCCATTTCCATGCCCTTCCACGAGGACGAGCCGTCGCCGATGATTCACGCCGAGGACGCCGCCGAGATATTCGTCCGTGCCGCACTGGCCGGGACGCTCAACCATCGCACCTATATCAGCGGCGGCAACCTGGCCACCATCAAGGACATGGCAGACGCGGTGCGCAGCTTCATACCCGACGCGCAGATCACCACCGGCGACCGTACCGTGCCTCACGTTTACCTGGTCGATAACAGTCGGATGCTGGCGGACATCGGCTACGAAATCGCGCCACTGAAACAGCGCGTTCTCGACCACATCAACGACGCCCGCGCTGAAGCCGGAATGGAGCCACTGGCCGGGTGAGAGGTTGCAGAGTACGGGACAGCTATGCAGGAGCGCACAGCCGTGCGCCCCTGAGTGTATAATTCAGAAACTACAGTCAAACCTGCGCCGCCCTCCTGGCGGCCACGCGAGGAACGCCATGAGTATCGCCATAGGATATATGCCGGGAGCTTTCGGTGAGGGCGGCGACAACCCCGACTATCTGCGTCAGTTGGTCCAAGCTGGCGACAAGCACGGCTACGACTCCATCTGGCTCAGTGACCGCATCGTCAGCGAGAAGTTCAGCTTGGAGGCGATGACCGCCTGCGCCATGATCGCAGCCTACTCAGACCGCATGAAGTTCGGCACCAGTGTTATAGCCATGCCGCTGCGCAATCCAGTGGTGCTGGCCAAGCAGATCGCCACACTGGACTTCCTCTCGCAGGGCCGGTTCTTCCCTGCGGTGGGCCTGGGTCAGGAGGAGCCGGAGGAGTACGAGGCCTGCGGCGTCAGCAAGGAGCGGCGCGGTCCCCGCACCGATGAGGCCATCCAACTGATGCGACGCCTCTGGGAAGAGGAAGACGTCACTCACGAGGGCGAGTTCTACACCTGTCACAACGTGACGGTGACGCCCAAGCCGTTCCTCCAGCCGTCAACGCCGGTCTGGATCGGCGGACGCACCGCCGCCGCCGCCCGGCGCGTGGGGCGTGTCGGGGATGGCTGGCTGGTCTCCAGCGCCACACCCGTCGAGGTCAGGGAAGGCCGGGACATCCTGTTCGAGACGGCTGATGAGTTCAACCGGGAGATCGAGGACGACCACGTTGGCGTGTTGATGGGCTACTACGTCAGCAACGACGTGGAGGAAGCCACCATAAAGGCCAACCAGTTTGTGACCCGCCAGCGTCCCGACGCCCACTTCACCGAGTTCACCGCCGTCGGCCCCGTGGACCGCATCGCCGAGTTCGTCCACCGCTACATCGAGTCGGGCGCGTCCAAGTTCGTGGTCCGCCCCCTCTGTCCCGCCGAGGAGACCATGGAGCAACTGGACATCCTCGGAGAGGAGCTCCTGCCCCAGTTCCACAAGTAGCTGGGGATTTCCAGGAAAATGGGAATTATGAGAGTAAACGCAATAGTAAGAAACCCAGCCGACCTGGAGCGTGCTTGGGAGGGGGTCTTTTTGGTTGACACTGGTGCAATTAACTCGGTTGTGCCTCGCCGTTTTCTGGAGGCAATCGGATTGGCACCAATGGACAGTAGGGTTTACGGACTCGCAGATGGAAGTGAAATCAGATTTGATATCACTTATGGTGTTATTGAATTCATGGAGGGAAGAACTGCGAACGATATCGTGATGTTGGATGACGACAACGCTGAGCCTCTACTGGGCGTAACGGTGCTGGAATCCCTCGGTATAGAAATAGATGCCAGAAATGAGCTGCTCACCAAGTTGCCCTCTACGCGCATGAGAGCTTTTCTGCCTTCTACCGATTCGTCTCCCACGTAATCAGCAACTCCCGCATCGGCGCGCGCCAGATCGCCCGGTAGCCGTCGCCGTCGGGTGTGAAAAGTTCGTTGAACTGCTCATCGAAGATGCGGCGGGCGCTGTCACGGATGCCCTCGCGGGACCAGCGGCCGAAGATCACCGAGTCCAGCGCTTCCTCCCGGGTGGCGTGATGCCAGTCCTCCCACCATGTTGGGGCCGGTAAGACGTGGACATCGGGGAGGATGCCCATATCCCACAGTACCGGCAGCAGTTGGCGGTGGCCCGGCATCGGGGTCAGCGGCTCGTCGTAGACGCGGCGGAAAAGGTCTCCGCCCCGATTGGGCGGTGGCTCGCTCCACACCAGTATCATCACCCGCCTCCGCGCCGCCGACTGCATCTTTTCGATAAATGGCACGATGTCGCGGATGAAGTAGGTGACATCACAGGTGACCGCAACGTCCCCCGCCACGCCTTCAGCGTCCATCAAGCTCGCGGGCAGCAGGCGGGCGTTGGTTATTCCCGCCTCCTGCTTTGAGCCTTCGTATTCAGCGGCCATCCCCGCCGACGGTTCTACGGTCAGCACCTCGCGGCAGCGCAGGGCAAGGGGCAGAGAGACGCGGCCAGCGCCGCCGCCAACGTCAACCACCACGTCGTCAGGCATGACGTAAGAGGCCAGCGCCGCGAGGTTGGGGTCCAGCTCCCGGCGTGGGTCGAACCGAAACTGCGCCGCTGACTGGCCCGTCCAGATGTCGCTGGGTGCCGGGCCGAACAGGCGCAATTGCTGTTCCTGCACGGCATCGCATAAGGCAGCGTAATCTTCGGAGGCGCTCGGCATTTTCAACCTCTGGGCGCCGGGAGTCCGGCTAAACGGACGGGCGGGTCTTGTACCATCCGGCGCGCTGCTGGTAGGTGTAGGCGGCCTGTATGACTCCCGGTTCGTCAAAGGGCTTGCCGACAATCTGCATCCCGATGGGCAGGCCGGTCTCGGTGAATCCACAGGGCACCGAGATGGCGGGCAGACCGGTGACGTTGAACGGCGCGGTGAAGCTGCGGCCTCGAACGGTGCTGGTCGGGTCGTAGCCTTCGAAGGCCGGGGCAGGTTGGGTCATGGTGGGTGTCACCAGGAAGTCCACCGTCTTCATCACCTCTGCGAACTCCCGCCGCGCCCAGGTCCTCACCCGCTGTGCCTGCAGGTAGTCGCCAGCGCTGAGCAGCCCGCCGGTGCGGAAGCGTGAGCGCACGATGTCCCCGAACTTTTCCGGGATGGTCTTCAGGTTTGGCTCGTGGTAGGCGTAAGCCTCAGTCACCATGATGACCGAGTTGGCGGCTCGCACGTAGTCCAGGCTGGGCAGAGAGACCTCGCGGACTTTTGCGCCCAATGCTTCCAACTCTGCCACGGCTTTCTCCACCACGGCCACCACCTCGGGGCTGACGCTTTCGTCGGGGTCGAAGAAGTAGTGCCTCGGCAGGCCAATGGTTACGCCCTTGATGTCCTCCACCAGCGACGCCGAGTAGTCCGGCACCGGGGCGGTGCTTGATGTGGGATCCTTGGGGTCGTGGCCCGCGATGGCCTGCAGCATATAGGCGGTGTCCTCCACCGTCCAAGTCATCGGACCGGCGTGGTCCTGCGACCAGCTGAGAGTTACGACACCGGCGCGGCTGACCCGTCCATAGGTGGCCTTGAGGCCGACGATGCCGCACAGTGAGGCCGGGCCGCGTATGGAGCCACCGGTGCAGGAACCGAGGGCGCCCATAACCTGCCCTGACGCCACAGACGAACCGCTCCCACTGCTGGAGCCGCCGGTGATGTGGCCCAGGTTCCACGGGTTGCATGCCGGTTCGAAGGGCGTGGACCAGTCGGGACCGCCCAGAGCAAATTCGTGCATTGCCAGCTTGCCCACTAGCACGCCGCCGGCGCCTTTGAGCCGCGCCGTGGTGGTGGCGTCCACCGTGGGCACGCGCTCCAGGTCGACGTAGGACCCGGACGTGGTGCGGGTGCCCACGGTGTCGTACAGGTCCTTGAGCGCAAAGGGAATGCCGTGCAGGTGGCCGCGATAGTTGCCCCGCAGCATCTCCGCCTCGGCAGTCCGCGCCTGCTCCATGGCGTCGTCGGTCATCATCGTTACGAAGGAATGCAGGCGGTCATCGGTGGCCTCGATGCGGTCAAGGCAGGCCCGGAGCAGCTCCACTGGCGATAGTTGGCCGGAGCGCATCAAATCTCCGGCCTCTCGCATGGTCAAGAAATAGAGTTTGTCCTTATCAGCCATTTCGGTTCACCCTGTTTTGGAATATGGGGATTGCGACGTTAAACCGGCGTTAAACCGGCGTTAAACCAGGGCCGGTCTGTGGTTAGGGCCAATCAGGGTGAAACTCTACGACCATCTCCTCGGCGCCGAAATTGATGGTGTGAAGCTGTGCCGCGTAGTCTGCATAGAGCTCGTAGATCGGCTTCAGTTCTTCCAGTTCCTCTTCGTTCAGGCCCAATCCGGCCCGTCCGGCCATCAGCCGGAATTCTTCCATCGAAACTTCGCCTTGCTCAGGCATTGCACAACCTCCAGTGTTGCAATCAGTGTTGCAATTGAAAAATGGGGCTTCAGGAGCGTTAGCGTTGGCTGCCGTTGGTGCTATTATACGCACAAATACGAGAATTCCGGGCGACAAAATTTTCGGCAAGGAATTTTGACGTGACTACCTACGTGTATATCTCCCTACAACGGGAAGACCGCATTTCTCTTTACGAGATGGACCCCGATACCGGTGGGCTGACGCGCCGAACGGAGTTTCCGCTGTCGGGCATGCCTGCGCCGATGGCCGTCGATCCGCAGCGGCGTTTCCTGTTCGCCGGGCGTCGGCAGCCCGGCGATTTCGGCCTCACCAGCTATTCCATCAATCACGACACCGGGCGGCTGACCGAGATTGGCGGCGTGCCGCTGGAGGGCGACCCGGTGCATATCTCCGTAGACCGCACCGGCAAATACTTGCTATCGGCCCATTACTACCAGGCGCGGGTGGGGGTGCACGGTTTCAGCGACGAAGGCGCGCTCAACGCCTCACCCATTGAGTGGCGGGAAACCGGTATCGGCGCCCACTACGTCCAGACCGACCCGTCCAACCGCTACGCCTATGTGCCGCATATCGCCGAAGGATCCCACACTGGAGTCAACGCCATCTTCCAGTTCCGCTTCGATCAGCTGACCGGCAAATTGGCAGCCTGCGATCCAGACCGCGCAATACCCAACGCGCCCGAGGGGCCGCGCCACGTCTGCTTCCACCCCAACCTGGACGTGGTGTATTCGTCCAACGAGCAGGGATGCAGTGTTACGGCCTACCGCTTTGACCGCTCCAACGGGACGCTCAGCCCCTTCCAGACGGTGCCGACGCTGCCGGAGGGCTACAACGAGCGCAACTCCTGCTCGCAGATACAGATAACGCCGTCGGGCAAATTCCTGTACGCGCCCAACCGGGGCCACAACAGCATCGCAGGGTTCGCAGTGAACGCCTCCGACGGCACGCTGACTCCTCTCGGTCAGACGCCGACCGAGGATATCCCGCGAGCCTTCAGCCTGGACCCGACGGGCAACTTCCTCTACGCCTCCGGACTGGAGTCGGCGCGGCTGGCGTCCTACAGGGTCAACGTCAACAGCGGGGCGCTGGAGCCGCAGGAGATCTACCCCATCGGCCAAGGGCCAATGTGGGTGCTGATGGTGGACGTCTAAGCGAGTATCAATCGTCGAAAGCGCGTCGAAAGCGCTGAAAAACCCAAGAGGGAACTCGGCGTCCTTTGCGCTCTCAGCGTTGAAATAGTCCCTTGGTTACGCCACCATCCACCACGGGTCTTCCAGCAGATGCTTGACTGTTTGCAGGAAGGCGGCGGCAGGTGCGCCGTCAATAGCGCGGTGGTCGAAGGTCAGGCTCAGGTACATTGTCTCGCCCTTGGCAATCTCGCCGTTGGCGATGACCGGCTTCTCCACCACCCGGCCCACACCGAGTATGCCGACCTGCGGGGGATTGATGATGGGTGTGAACCCGTCGATCTCGTTGGCCCCCAGGTTGGTGATGGTGAAGGTGCCGCCGCTGATCTCTTCAGGGCGCGTGCGTCCCTCGCGGGTGCGGGCTGCCAGGTCGCGGTTCTCGGCGGCGAGCTGCGCCAGCGACTTACCGCCGACATCGCGGATCACCGGCGTCACCAGCCCTTCTTCCAGCGCCACCGCCAGACCGATGTTGATTTCCGCCAGCAATTGCACCTGGTCCGCGCCATCCGCACTTGTAGTCTGGATGGCGTTCATTCTCGGGTGTCGCTTGAGTGCCTCTGCGGTGGCCTTTACGATCACCGGCAGCGGGCCGATGCCACCCCCGGACTGCTCTGATTGGTGTCGCGACAGACCCCGGCGCAACTGCATCGCTTCGGTGACGTTGGCCTCGGTGGTCAGGGTGACCTGTGCCGTGGTCTGCAGGCTCTGCAGCATCCGGGTCGCCACCGCGCCGCGAATCCCGGTCAGTGGAACGACGCCACTGGCAGGTGAGGTAGCTTGGCCCGTTCCGTCAACCCGTTCGCCCTGAGACTGCCCGAGGGCAATGGCGGCTTCCACATCCTCGATGAGAATCCTGCCCTGCGGCCCGCTGCCGGCGACTGTGGCCAGGTCTACGTTGTTCTCCCGCGCCAGGCGGCGAGCGGCGGGGACGACCGGCACCCTGCCTTCAGCCGCAGCGGGAGTGGGCGACTGCAACGCCGCCTCTACGTCGGCGAGCAGGATGCGTCCGCTGGGGCCGCTGCCTCGCACCTGCGCGAGGTCTACGCCCCGCTCGCGGGCCAGGCGTCGCGCCGCCGGGACTATCTGGACCCCTGGGGAGCCGGCTCCGGCACCATTGGCACCGGGCGCTACCTGAGTCGCTGGCGCTGCCGATGCACCGGCCGGGGCGGCTGGAGCAGCAGAGGGAGCGAGTTCCTCGCCAGGTTCGGCGATGACGCACAGGACGCCGCGAATGGGGACAATCTCGCCCTCCTGCGCCACGATACGACTGAGGATGCCGGCGGTGGTGGATTCCAACTCCGTTTGCAGCTTGGCGGTCTCCACCTCGACGATGGGCTCGCCCTCAGCAACCGGGTCGCCCTCCTGCTTCAGCCAGCGGACGATGGTGCCATCCTGCATCTCCATGCCCCATTGCGGCAGCACAATCTCCGACGCCATAACTACAACCCCCGAGTTTTGCGGATGCGAGTGTTATTCTCACCAAACGATATTGCGCAGGGACGCACACCCGTGCGCCCCTGCGGGAGTATCTTCAGGCGACCATCGAGACTGCCTTGTCCCCCGGTCGCTTTGTTCTCAATCTACGACAAAGTAACGCGGACAGCCTCGGCGATGGACTCGTTGGTGGGGTAACACAGCGGCTCCAAGGCCGGACTGAATGGTATGTGGACGTTGATGGTGCCCAGCCGCTGGATGGGGGCCTGCAGGTCCCAAAACCCTTCCATAGCGACGATGGCGGCGATTTCGCTGGCCGCGCTGCACGTCTTGTGGGCCATGTCCACCACCACCAGCCGGCCCGTCTTGGCCACTGACTTGAGGATGGCCTCCTTGTCCAGCGGCACCAGGGTGCGCGGGTCTATGACCTCGGCGGAGATACCCTCCGACGCCAGCGCGTCGGCGGCGGTCAGCGCCCGCGGCACCATCCCGCCGATGGCGACGATGGTGGCATCGCTACCCTCGCGTTTAATGTCGGCCACTCCCAGAGGGATGCTGTAATCCTCTTCCGGCACCTCGGCGCGCGCGCCCAGTATGGTGCGGTCCTCCCAGAAGATTATCGGATCGTCGGTGCGGATCGCCGTCTTGAGCAGCCCCTTGCCGTCATAGGCGTTGCTGGCGAACACTATCTTGAAGCCGGGGATGTTCATAAACAGCGGATGGGAGCGGTCGGAGTGGTGGGCCGCCATGCTGCCGCCGTAGTACATGGCGGCGCGGTAGACGATGGGCAGGTTCACCTGTCCGCCGAACATATAGCGCATCTTGGAGGCCTGGCTGACCAACTGGTCCATGCCGACCCACATGAAGCTGGACAGGCTCTCGACGATGGGCCGCATCCCCACTGCCGCCGCCCCCACGGCTGCGCCAAAGAAGGCGTTCTCGGACAGGGGGCAGTCACGCACCCTATCGCCGCCGAACTCGCCGTAGAGCCCTCCCGAGGCGCCGTAAACCCCCTTCTGGATGTCCTCGCCCATGATGAAGACGCGCTCATCGAGGCGCATCTCTTCCCGCATCGCCTCGTTGATGGCTTGGGTGAACGTGATGTTGCGGGTCTGCGTTTCGGTGACCATGACCTGCCTCCTGTGCAAGCTGCTGAATGCGTCTTTGCTTTGCCTTCACCGCCCTCACCGTACCCTCTCTCAGGAGAGGGTACGGTGAGACGCCGTTAGTCCAACCGTTATTCCAAGGGGATGGGTTCGGCGTACATATCCTCCCACACCTCGGAGGGGTCGGGGTAGGGGCTTTCGCGGGCGAAGGTTACGGCCTCTTCGATCTCGGCCTTGACCCGCTCCTCGAGGGCGTCCAGTTCCTCGGCCGTTGCGATGCTCTGCTCGATGAGCCGGGCGCGGTGGATGTCCAGCGGGTCACGCTGCTTCCACTGCTCGACCTCGTCGTCGTCGCGGTAGGTGTTTCGGACGATGCGGCCCAAGCCCAGCGAGTGATCGTAGTAGCGGTAGGTGCGGCCCTCGACGAGGCTCGGCCCCTGCCCGGAGCGGGCGCGGGCGACGGCTACGGTCACCGCCTCGTGCATCGCGAGGGCGTCCTGACCGTCCACCAGCACGCCGGGTATTGCGTAGGCGGCGGCGCGGTCGGAGATGTTCTCCACCGCCACCATTTCCTTGAAGCTGCTGGTGACGGCGTACTGGTTGTTTTCGCAGAGGAAGATTACTGGCAGTTTCCACACGGCGGCCAAGTTGATGGATTCGTGGAACGCGCCCTCGTTGCTGGCCCCGTCTCCGAAGAAGCAGACAGCCACCCGGTCGTTGCCCTGCAAGCGGCTGCCCAGCGCCGCACCCACGGCCACGGGGATGGAGGAGCCGAGAATACCCGACTCGCCCAGAATGCCGATGCTGAAGTCGGCCAGGTGCATGGAGCCGCCCTTGCCCTTGCAGATGCCGGTGCGCTTGCCCAGCAGCTCGGCCATGGCCGTCTTCACGTTGCCGCCCTTGGCGATTGGGTGCCCGTGGGAGCGGTGGTTGCCCGTCATCCAGTCGTCGTCGCGCAACGCCATGCAGGCGCCGACGGCCACCGCCTCCTCGCCGATGTACGAGTGGGCTGCGCCGACGATTTCGCCGCGCTCCACCAAGTTGATCACCGCTTCCTCGAAGTGCCGGATGAGTAGCATTCGATGCATCATTTCCATTAGCGCCGTTTTATCCAACATAGCCGCGCCTCCATAAGGTTTACCGGAAGAATTTGGGAAATAATACCAGAATTTCGCAATGAAGGGCGGGACAACGGCTGACGCAGTGCGATATGACCTGTTGAATGGGAATTCGCCACCCGGATGCTTTGGCGATTTCCGCATTTACAGCCTATAATCCGGCAACGAATCGGCGAGAGCCGAAAATGGAGGTAACGCCATGCCCATCCTGCATCGAGTCAATGCGGAAACCAGCGAGGGATACCCAGGCGTACCGCGGGCCACACTGGTTGGCCCTGAACATGGCTCGCAGTCGCTGTGGGTCGGCCACTTGGAAATTGCGCCGGGAGCCACCATCACCACGCACATACACCCGGACACCGAGGAAGCCATGGTCATCGTGGAGGGTGAGCTGGAGGCGATACTGGGCGATGAGGTTGTTACCCTCGTCCCCGGCGATACCGTGCTGGCTCCCGCCGGCATCAAGCACGGGTTCGTCAATCGCTCCGGAGGGAAGGCGGCGCTGCTGGCTGTTTTCCCAAAGACAGAGTATCAGCGGGTTCTCGTTGAATAGAATCGCAATTCGTAATCTCATTGCTGGGTATTGTCTATTGTCAACTCAGTTGCTCATTTGATAAACTCACAGTACTGCCAGACGGCTCCCATACTCAGGGCGCCTGTTCTGATACCAGACCTTAAACAGCTGGAGGTGAGGCATGGTCTCCACTATCGTCTCTGACGACATGTTCAGCCCCGCGGCGATGAATGACCCGTACACATACTATGGCCAACTGCGGGAGGCGGATCCCGTTCACTGGAACGAACTCTACGAATTGTGGATTGTCACCCGCCACGACGACTTGGTATGGCTGACCCGCAACCACGAGAAGTTCTCCAGCGCGACCTTCCTGAACGACCCGCGTCCGGCCTACCCAGCCATCTTTGAGTCGGACGAGGAAATCTACCGGATGGCGTGCGAATACCAAGGGATGATGTTCATCCAGCACGACCGCCCGGAACACTTGGATATGCGGAAGGTGGTCCACCGCTTTTTCACCCCCAAGTCCATGGAAGAATGGCGGCCGCTGGTGATTTCGGCGACCAATCACCTGCTGGACGTCGCGGAGCAGAAGGGAAGCGTCGACCTGATGCGCGACTTGGCGGTGCCGCTGCCCCTCTTGGTCATCGCGGAAATGATGGGCGTGCCGGAATCCGACCGTCCCTACATCCGGACGCTGGCCGAGAAGCTGCTGTTCACCAACCGCGGTGAGCCGGACCGCTACCGCACGCTGATGGAAGGCGTGAACGGAATGTTCGAATACTGCGGGCCTCTGTTGGACGAGCGGAAGGGAAAGCCCGGCGACGATTTCATCTCGGTGCTGGCCAGCGGCGAGAAGGAAGGCGTTTTCGACCGGACTCACACCCTGTCCAACACCGCGCTGTTGCTGATTGCCGGCCACGAGACCACCATTAACCTCATCTGCAACGGGACCAAGGCCTTTATGGACAACCGGGACCAGTGGGACCTGTTGCGCCAGGACCCCGAGGGCATGATGGTGCGAGCCTGTGAGGAGGCGCTGCGCTACGACTCCCCGGTCAAGACGCTGCCGCGGCTGGCCAGTGAGGACGTGGAACTGCGCGGGAAGCAGATCAAGGAAAGAGACCGCGTGCGCTGGGTTATCCCGTCGGCCAACCGCGACCCCGAGAAATTTGAGCGGCCCGACGAGATGGATATCACCCGCTGGCCCAACCCGCATGTGGCCTTCGGCGCTGGCGTTCACCACTGCCTCGGCGCCACCATCGCCCGCGTGGAGGGACAGGAAGTCTTCCGTATCCTGGCCGATCGCTACCCCAACTTGGAAATGCTACCCCACGAGTCGGAGTACCACCCGAGCATGGCCCTCCGCTCCATGATGCAGCTGCCCATGCAGTTGAACGCCAACTAGGGACGCATCGCCGGGTTTGTAAGACCGGGTTTGTAAGACCGGGAAGGCAAGACCAGGCAGGTAAGACAAACGGAAGGGGCGGGTTTGAACCCCGCCCCTTTTTTGATTTGTGTAATCCGCTCTGGTTTTGCCAATAACAGAGTAGCTATTGGTAAGCGGTGCCTACTCCTGCAGGTCGTGGTAGGCGGCCAGGGCCGCGGTGATGCCGTCGCCGACGGCCGCGCCCAGCTGGCGGGTGGAGTCGGCCCGCGCGTCGCCGCATGCATAGAGGCCCGGCACGCCGGTCCGCATGTGGATGTCGGTGTAGACGTGGCCAAGGGCGTCCATTTCCAGCAGTCCCTTCAGGTATTCCGTGTTGGGGTGGAATCCAACGTAAATGAATGCCGCCGCAGTGCCATAGTCGTAGACTTCCTCGGTCTTGAGGTTCTTGACCCGTGCGGCCTCCAGGGCTTCGTTGCCGACGAACTCCTCGACTACGTGGCTCCACAGGAACTTGACCTTATCGTTGTTGAAGGCGCGCTCCTGCAGCACCTTGGTGGCCCGCAGCTCGTCGCGGCGGTGGACGTAGGTGACGGAGTTGACGATACCGGTGAGGTAATGGCCCTCGTCCATGGCCGCGTCGCCGCCGCCGATCACCACCACGTCCTGGCCCCGGAAGAAGTTGCCGTCGCAGACCGCGCAGTAGGAAACGCCGCGCCCGGAGAACTCGTCCTCCCCCGTGACGCCCAGCTTGTTGTGCGAGCCGCCGGTGGCGATGATGAGGCTCTTGGCTGTGTAGGTGCGGTCATCGGTGTGGACAGTCTTCACCGGCTCGTCGGCCCGCTCCACGCCCTGGACCTCGGCGTAGTCGATTTCCGCGCCGAACCGGGTCGTCTGCTGCTCCATCATCACGGCCAGTTCCTGGCCTTTGACGCCCTCCGGAAAGCCGGGGTAGTTCTCTATCTCGTCGGTAATCAGGAGTTGGCCGCCCGGTCCGAGCTGCTCGACGATCAGCGTCTTGAGCATGGCGCGAGTGGTGTAGAGACCGGCGGCCAGGCCCGCTGCTCCGGCTCCCAGGATAATTACGTCGTAGTCTGTCGCGGCTGTAGTCATTCGGTCGCCTTCCTATGCTATTGATTGCTATTGATTGGTACAGGTTGCCGTGTCGCCCTCGTGTGCGGCTGAACTCGCGCCAACACGCCAGCTAGCTTTGTCGGACTCCCTCAGACAGGGCGCTTTCCTTGAGGTATTCGACGGTTCGAGCCAGACCCTCAGCCAGATCGGTCTTAGGGGTCCAGCCCAGTTCCTCCCGCGCCCTGGAGCAGTCCAGACTGATCCGGTATACGTCGCCCGCCCTGGCCGGGCCATGCTCGGCATCCCAGCGAAAGCCGGTGATGTCCTTGAGCAATACGTATAGCTGATTGACGCTGGTCAACTGCCCGGTGCCGATATTCAGCGCCCTGCGGTGACCGAGAAAGATGGCGGCCATATTGGCCTCGACGATGTCGTCGACACACACGAAGTCCCTGGTCTGGTTCCCGTCCCCGAAAATGCGCGGCCGCTTGCCGCTGAGGATGGAGGAGACGAAAATCGCTATCACTCCGGCTTCGCCGTATGGGTCCTGGCGCGGCCCGTAGACATTGCCATAGCGAAGGGTGGTGAAGTTCTGCAGGTACTGGCGGGAATAAAAATCCAGGTACTGTTCGGCCATGTACTTGGACATCCCGTAGGGGGAGATGGGAGTCACCGGCGCGTCGTCGGGGCAGGGCACCACCTCTGGCTCGCCATATAACGCGCCGCCTGTGGAAGAGTAGATTATCTTCTCGACGCCCGCTCGGCGCGAGGCCTCCAGCAGACGCAGCGTCCCCAGCACGTTGACTTCGTTGTCAAGGATCGGGTCCTTGACGGAACGGGGCACGCTGGACTGGGCTGCCAAGTGAAACACCAAGTCGGGTTTCTCACGGTTCAGCACGTCCGGCAGGGATGGGTGGGTGATGCTCATGTGATGGAAGGTGGCTTGGTGGTTGAGATTCTTCAGCTTGCCGGTGCTGAGATCGTCGACGATCACCACGCGGTAATTCTCTTCCACCAGACGATCAACTAAGTGAGAACCGATGAATCCGGCTCCTCCTGTGACCAGAGCCGATCTGCGATAGGCCATTAAACCCGCTCCTGGTTCCCTGCGGACGGTCCATGAATCTTGCCTGAAGGCATTGGATCGCGCCCGACAAACGACCTCCGGACAGAGTCCGGAGATCATTATTTCCATCATACCCCGGTGCGTCATTCAACACAACGGCCCCGGCTTTAGGAAGTTACCATAAAGCTTTTGCCCTGCTTTTGCCCTTGGTTTTAGCTTTGTAGGCGAAAAATTGGCTGCGAACTGAAAAAATCGGGACATAAGGAGTAAACATATTAATACAAGGCTGGTGTTATGTTTTTCGCGTGAACCAATAAAGCCACGAGTCAGCGGGTACGGCCCGCGCGCTCCCGCCCACGTCCTTGGGGTCCTCGGACAGTGAGGCGGGCAGCCTCATTGCCGGATGTTTCCGGCCTCGATGCAGTGAGTGTGTGGAGGGGATATGTTCCACCGGGTTCCTTTTATCTCCGTAACGACGGCAGCAGTCGCTGTGCTTGCGCTTCTCCTTTTGATGCTTTCCCCGTCATCATTTTCGCCCGGCACTGCCCATGCGGACCACTCGGGCAGGCCCACGGTCAGCATCAAGAGCATCATGCCGGAGGTCGGTGAAGAGGACAGGAACGTTACGGTCACCCTGAAGCTAAGCAGGCCGCTCACGGACGATGAGGAATGGTGCTATCCGGGAACTGGTCCTGACCAGACTCCCAACCCAGGGAAGTGCATTGAGGGCGGATTAAAAATCAGGGATAACTATAACGACCACTTGAACGAAGAAGGGCGTAATCCACCCGACATAGACTGGAGGTTTGTTTTCCGGGGCACTCAAGTCGAAGATCGAGTTACCGTCGACATCTTTGATGACGAATGCATTACGCCCGACCGCCAGCTTGAGATATGGATTGACACGGCCTATCAGGACCGGGATGAATATCCCGATGAGAACAAATACGGGTACGACATAGACACTACAAGTCACTTCGTCCGCGTCACCGGCAATGATGACGACGACGCTCCCGAAGACCTCTGGCCCGATTTCGATCCCGTAACCGACGACAGCAACTCCACAAGGACATGTGCGCCCGTGGAGCCCGGGGCCAGAGAGGCAGGGGACTACAACCGGATGCCACTGTTCGGGGACAGCGACGAGACGATCTTCGTCGACGAAAACACGGCATCAGGGGAGGCTATCGGAGACCCCATTACGGCCAACGACCCGGACGGGGACGATCTGACCTACTCGCTGACCGGCACCTACGCCGCGTCCTTCAGCATAGACTCGTCGACGGGACAGATAAGTACAAGAGACCCCCTCGACCATGAGACCATGGAAACCTATCACCTGGCTGTATCGGTAAGGGACGGCAAGGATATTGACGGCAATTCGGACACGGTCGAGGACGACAGCATCGGCGTCACCATCAACGTCGATGATGTGGACGAGCCGCCCGACCCACCAGGGACACCGACTGTGGTCCCCAAAGCCAACGCCACCGACAGCCTGGAGGTGAGCTGGACCGCACCGGATACCGAGGGTAAGCCGGACGTCACCGGCTACGAACTCCAGTACCAGGCGAAGGGCGCCGACCCGCCTGAATGGATGCCCCAAACGGTTCCAACCGTTGACGCGACCGACACCATCACCCGCCTGTCGTCAGGCACCACCTACGAGGTGCAGGTGAAGGCCATAAACGACGAGGGAAGTAGCGACTGGTCTCGCTCCGGCGAAGGCCGAACGGAGAACACCGAGCCCACGTTCCCGGAGGTAATCCCTCAAGACCAGAATAGCCTCACCCGCACCGTCCCCGAAAACACCGGCGTCGGGGTGGACGTGGGCTTGCCGGTGTCGGCCACCGACAACGACGGCGACACCTTGACCTACGCCCTTGAAAGCACGGATGCCAACTCCACGGATGCCGACTCCTTCGATATTGTGTCCACCAGTGGCCAGATACAGACTAAAGAGGGCGTTACCTACGATCACGAGTCCAAGTCATCATATTCCGTAACGGTCAAGGCCGACGACGGCAAGAGTGGTACGGCCACCATCGCCGTCACCATTACCGTTACAGACGTGGATGAGGAGGGGACGATCATGTTCTCGTCGGATCCCCCGGTGGCCGGGACGGCGCTGACGGCGACGCTTCAGGACGATGACGGCGTCGTTTTGATCGAGACGTGGTCGTGGGAAATCTCAGACGACGGACAGGCAAATTGGACCACTATTTCCGATGCGGATACCAGTTCCGATGCGGATACCAGCAGTTACACACCGGGGTCAGACGACATTGGCAAGAATCTGCGGGTTACAGTCACTTACGCCGACAGCTTCGACGGTAGCAAGACCGCGAACGGAGAGACCGCGGCGGTGACGACCGCTCCGCCAACGAACCAGAATCCCGATTTCACCGACACCACCACCACCCGTTCCATCGCCGAGAACACCGTTGCAGAAACGAACATCGGCGACCCGGTGTCGGCCAACCACTCCGACAACGTCGGCACGCTGGAGTACTCGCTGGACACGACAGGTGAGACTGATTTCGCCATCAATTCCTCAACCGGTCGGCTCCAGACCAAGACGGTGTTTGACTTCGAAACCGACGCCACCAGTTACACCGTCACCGTGTCGGTCACCGACGGGATGGACGACTACAGCAACACGGACACAACGGAGGACGATAGCATTGAGGTGACCATCAGCGTTACCAACATTGACGTGCCGGACGTCCCAGATCAGCCCACGGTCAATCCTGCGCCAGGTGCCGCGCCAAAGCTGAACGTGAGTTGGACGGCTGTAACGGCCACCACTAGTGCGCCGGTCGATGGTTACGACGTGCAGTACCGAGAAAAGGACGCCAATCCCCCGGCCTGGGGCAGCGCAAACGCCACCGTCTCAGGCACAAGCGCCACCATCACCGGACTGGCCTACAGCACCACCTACGAGGTGCAGGTGCAGGCCAGGAACAGCGAGGGTCCGAGTGGCTGGTCGCCCACTGGCGAAGGTACCATCCCCAGCAGCTTGAGAGTTTCCTTTGATTCCGCAAGCTACACCGTAACCGAGGGCAGCAGCCAGACCATCACGGTTAATATATCCCCCGCGGCCGACCGCGCCTTGTCCATCCGGATCTCCGCATCCAGCAGCAACGCCGAATCCGGTGATTACTCAGTGAGCGGAACCCCTCTTGCCTTTGCGTCTGGTGATACTTCCAAGACATTCACCATCACGACCACCGACGACTCCGACCGGAGCGACGAGACGGTCAGCTTGGGCTTCGGGCAGCTGCCGGCCGCCGTCGGCCCCGGAACGCAGGCAACTGCTACTCTGACCATCGACGACACTACTCCCGCGCCACGCGCGAACACCGGCGGTGGTGGCGGTGGTGGTAACCGGGGACGGAGTTCCAGCGGTGGTGGAGGGGCCTATTATGCTCCGCCTTCGAACAGCGCGCCGAACTTTATCGAGGGTGCCAGTACGCAACGCTCCGTGGCCGAAAATACGGCGTCGCCTATCCCTATCGGCGTCCCGGTCTCGGCAACGGACACTGACAACGACAAGCTGACTTACTATCTGGGTGGACTGGACGCGTGGTCTTTCAGTATCAACCCCAACTCTGGCCACCTCTTGACCAGCGCCGAACTGGACTTCGAGGCCAAGTCATCCTACTCCGTATACGTGCTGGTCTCTGATGGAGAAGGGGGCAGCGACAGGATTGAGGTATCCATCTCCGTGATCGACATAGCTGAGGCTCCAGTCCCCGTTCCGGTGGCCCAAGAGGCCGCTCCGACGCCGGAGCCTGAACCGGTGCCTCCACCGACCGAGGTTCCCACGCCCGAACCAACGGCGACGCCCGTCCCAACACCGACGCTGGCTCCGACGCCAACGCCGACGGCAGTACCTACGCCGACACTTGCGCCAACGCCGACGGCACAACCCACGCCGACGCTGGCTCCGACGCCGACGGCAGTACCCACGCCGACACTTGCTCCAACGCCGACGGCAGTACCCACGCCGACAGTACCCGCGCCGACACCTGCGCCAACGCCAACGGCGCAACCCACGCCGACGGCGGTGCCGGAGCTGGTGCCTGAGTTGGAGGAGGATTCCTACGAACCTCGGCTGGCGCCGCCTCTGATTACCGATCTTGGCAACGCTTCCCAGTTGGGCGGCCCCCAGGCAGCCGTTTCTACAATTCCCGAGGAGATCAGAAAGCTGCGAATGTGGCCCATAATACTGCTGGCCCTGGGCACCGTGATGGAACTCATCGCGCTGGGCCTGTTCCTGAGGGAGAAAGAGTTGGACAAACGGCGATGGTAATTATGGTGGAGGCGAGGGCTGGCGTTGGAGCGGGCAGCGATGTGTGATACAGTTTTCCAGCACCGACAGCCCGCCCTCACGGCGCGGACCGGTGCGTTAATTGAATCCCAGGAGGCCGGAAAATGGCCGAAAAGATCGGTTTCGTCGGGTTGGGCATCATGGGCAAGCCCATGGCCCGCAACTTGCTCAAGGCTGGGTATGAACTGACCGTCTACGACATAGTGGGCGAGGCGATGGAGGAAGTTGTCGGCGATGGCGCCGCCCCGGCGTCGTCCAGCCGCGAGGTGGCTGCTGCTACCGACAAGATCATAACCATGCTCCCCGATTCGGCGGACTCGGAGAGGGTAATCCTGGGTCCTGACGGAGTGCTGGAAGGCGCATCTCCAGGCAAGACCATCATCGATATGAGCTCCATCGCTCCGCTTGTGTCGCAGCGCATCGCCGCCCAGTGCGCGGAGAAGGGCGTGGAGATGCTGGACGCCCCGGTCAGCGGCGGGGAGCCCGGAGCCATCAACGCCACCCTGGCCATCATGGTGGGCGGAAAGCAGGAAATCTTCGACCAGAACTTCGATATTCTGAAAATCATGGGCAGCAATGTCGTTCTGACCGGAGACATCGGCGCCGGCGGGGTGACCAAGCTGGCCAACCAGATCATCGTCGCCGCCAACATCGAAGCCCTTGCCGAGGCCCTGGTGCTGGCCACCAAGGCGGGCGTAGACCCTGAAAAAGTCTTCAATGCCATCCGCGGCGGCTTGGCCGGCAGCAATGTCATGGAAGCCAAGGCCCCCATGATGCTGTCGCGAAACTTCCGCGCCGGGTTCCGCATCCGCCTGCACCAGAAGGACCTGCGCAATGTGCTGCAGACAGGCCAGGAACTGAATGTGCCCCTGCCCGTTACGGCGCTGCTGCAGCAGATGCTGGGCGCGCTGGTGAACGAGGGCGAACAGGAGTCGGACCACTCGGCGCTGCTGAAGTTTGTCGAGGGTTTGGCGGGAATCGAGGTCAAAGCGAGGGAGTAGGAACCACTTCACCCCAACCCTCTCCCAAGAGGGAGAGGGAAGCTTGAATCAAGCGGTCAGTCCAGTTCCCGGAAGCGGGCGTCTCTCCAGTTGAGGGCCGCCCGCAGCCCTTGTTCGGCGGCGACCGCGTTGAACTCCTCCTGCTCCGGGCTGGTGCTGGTATCGAAAATGGTCATCAGCTCCAGGTTCTGCGAGATGGAATTCAGGAAGCCCATGTTCTCCAGGGCCCGGTTGACTGCCACCTTGGTCAGTTTCATTCCCAGTTGCGGCATCAGGCACATCTTGCGGGCGACACGCTCGCACTCAGCCATCAGCTGATCATGGGGGACGACGCGGCTCACCAAGCCGATACGGGCTGCCTCATGGGCGTCCACGGTATCGCCGGTGAGCAGCAGTTCCTTGGCATTGGCAAGGTTCACGCTGTAGGGCGTAACCAGCAGCGGAGGGCCGAATCCGGCGCGAATCTCGGGCTCCCCGAAAACGGCGTGTTCCGAGGCGATTTTCACGTCGCACACCTGCACAAGCTCGCAGGCGCCCCCCAGGGCGTAGCCGTTGACTGCGGCAATGACCGGCTTGGGGAGGTTCCATACCCTCATGAAGCTGTCGATCAGGTCCTGCAGGTGGCCGCGCCAAGATTCGGGAGAACCCTTGTGGGGATGTGGAGCGTCCGGATCGGGAGTGATGTCGAATCCGGCAGAGAAGGCACGCCCCGCGCCGGTGATGATCGCAACCCTCACGTCAGGGTCGGCCTCGACCACGTCCATCGCCTCTTGAAAGTCCGCCAACAGGGCGCCGTTTATGGCGTTCAGCTTGTCGGGCCGATTCAGGGTGATGTGGGCGATAGCCTCCCGACGCTCGTAAATGATGTTCTGGAATGCCACGTATAGTTCTCCTGACTGGTTCAGTTGCCAGACCGGACCCCGCTATTGGCGGGCCGTCTGTATGATGTCGATGCGATCAATTACCACCCGCTCCACTGGGACATCCCGGGCGCCGGTGGCGACGCGGGATATGGCGTCCACCACGTTCTGCCCCTCGATCACCATCCCAAAGATGGTGTGCCGTCCGTTCAACCAGTCCGTTGGCGCCACGGTGATGAAGAATTGGCTGCCGTTGGTGCCGGGGCCCGCGTTGGCCATCGCCAGCTTGCCGGGGGTGTCGAACACCACGCCCGGCACGATCTCATCCTTGAACTGGTACCCGGGGCCCCCCCCTCCGGTGCCAGTCGGGTCCCCACCCTGGATCATGAAGTCCTCGAGAACCCGATGAAAGATCAGGCCGTCGTAGTAGCCCTCCTTGGCCAGGAAGACGAAGTTGTTGACTGTAACTGGCGCTTGGGTGGACAGCAACTCCACACGGAAGTTGCCGATGCTGGTGCGGAAATCTGCCGCGTAGTCAGCCTCGGAGTCCAACGCCATGGCGGGAGGGCTGGAATACTGGGTCCGCACCGCCTGGCGAGCCGAAACGATAGTGGGAGTTGCCTGCTGGGTCGTGCCCGGAGTTGCAGCAGGGATGGCTGTGGCTTCAGTGGTCTGGGTTGCCTCCGCCTGTTCCGGCGTTGGCGAGGGATCGGCGCCCGGGGTCTGCAGCACGCAGCCCATTAACGCCATCAGTGCTAGCAGAAGCGCAATCATGATGGAAATTCTCATAACGTCAATTATCGCTGGCAATTGCTTTAGCCTTATCCCTCAGCAGGGCTGAAATGATTTATGTCGGCCGGTGAACCCGTCCGTTGTTCGGTCCAGACGGGTTTCACCGCCATGCCTGTGCAGATGTCGCCGTGGGACAGGCCGCCCAACTTGTGGATGATTCCGCCTCGGATTCCAGGCCATTCGATGACCGCAACCATCCGGGGTTTCTCGGGGAACTGCTCGTCCAGGTCCTTGTGCATCACGGTGAGGCTCCGCACCCTGCCCTGCCCGCTCACTTCCATCCAGTTTTCGCCGGTTTCCAGAAAGCGCTGCTCACAATGCATCTTGGGCGGCAGCAAAGCGACGTTGCAGCAGGTACACGGCGACGCCAGCAGGTGCTGCTCGTCGCGCAAGAACCGCTCTCCTGCCACTCCAAGCGTGTAGTGGTGGTGGATGGGGATGGTTCCCTCCACCTGCCGCATTTTCTCAGATTGCCCGATTTTATCCAGCATCCAGTGGGATCCTTACGTTTATAAACCGTGCGACTTATAGACCGTGCGGCCCTTGCCGGCACAGGCGCAGGAATTGACTTTGCAGCTCGGCGCTGTCCTTAAAACTGCCGCCGAAGGCGGTTGTTTCGAAAGTAGTATGCCGGTCATTGCGGCCCTGCACCAAGGGGCAAATGTATTTGCCTTCAAGCATAACCGCTGCGCCCTCGGTTTTGCTCTCCAAAAGGTCGCAGATTTGGCGGGTGAGCCGGTCCTGATCCTGCAGGCGCCGGGCGAGGGCGTCGACAAGTCTCGATACGTTTCTTGGCGGGCCCTGCTCCACGCTGGGCAGATACCCGACATGAGCCACACCGAAAAAGGGGAGCAGGTGATTCTCGCAGGAACTCACGTATGGGATTCCGGGCAGGATGACCATACCTGCAACGATGTGGGAGGCCTCCGGCTCAGGGGTCCCGCCCTGCAGCAACTCGGCAATATCGTCATAGGAATAGCGATACCCGGAAAACAGCTTTTCCCAAAATTTCACCACCCGGCGGGGCATCCGTTCCAGTTCCGGACGATTGGGGTCTTCGCCAATCTGTTCGAGAAACCTGGTAACCGTATGTTCCGCGTCCTCACTGAGTTCGGTTCCTTCCCAAGGGAACACGAGCCAGTCAGTAGTTTCCTTGACCAGGAGTGCCTCCACCCTTAGACCCTGCCTCTTCCAGACCTGCTGCGCGGTGCGCCCGCTGTCGATAATGTCGTCCACGGCTACGGTGGCCTCTGTCCAGTCAGCCGTGATGCTGATGCCGTGGTTGCTGCGAAGCAGGGCGGCGACCACGCTGCCGCCCCGGGGTACTCCCCAACAGCAACTGTCTGGCGGCAACTTGGAGGCCAGTTGGTCAACCAGCAGGTCAATCTCAGCCCAAGTCAGTTTTATGACAGCCACAGGTCCCTCCCGCAGCAGGCTAACCAGGCTGGGCGGATTAGGTCGATTGTCGAAACAAGCATACCAGCAGCGGCCCCTCGGTCAGTCAACAGGGCTGACACCCTGGGTCCACTGGCTTAGTGAACGAAGTAGGAGAAGGACAGGGATTTCGGGTGTAAGAGGCCAGGCACGATCCCACCAGAATGCGGTTACGCCTTCGGGGGGCGCCTCATAGAATGGCGGCATCTGGATCCCTCTCTTGTCTCCATGTTGCTCATCCGGCAGTATTCACGGCCAAGAATATACCAGAAAGCCACTGGAACACAAAAGCAGGCGCTTGTCTAATGCGGGCATTGTCCGGAGGGCAGTAACGGCCTGTGTCTACGCCACCCGGGGCCCACTAATTGATGTCCAAGTCAGGCCCTTCCCAGTCCTGCCGCTGGTCGTAGGGTGAATCGTCCTTCCGGCGCAGGCGGGTATAGACGAAGCGGAGGGCTACCGCTCCGGCGGCCAGTAGGGCCACCCCAGATAGCACCCAGACATCAATGAACATGAAAGGAGACGGCCCTTCCCTTTGCTGTGCCGGAACCTGCTGTGCCGGAACGGGTGGCGCTGGAGTTGAGCGAGGCAACGATGGGCTTTCCTCCCGCGTATGAGGCGCGGCAGGTGTGAACCGGGCGGCTCGAGCTGCGGGGGTTGGAACGGCCGCAGGCCGGTCGGAATCCGGGCTGGAATCCGGCTGATTCGGAGCCATCGTGGGAACGGCGCGCGCTGGCCGCCTGTTTTCCGGCTTCGAGGCCGGCGGGTCGGAAATGGGCAATCCGGCCCAACTGCTGTCCAGCCCGTGATCGTCGAAGCCGTAGACATTGATCAGCGCCACGTCGATCGTTCTGCCGGAGCCGATCTCATCAAGGAGGCGCCTGAAGTTATCTGCCCCGTATTCTTCGATCAGATGGGTTACAACACTGACCGATTTGCGATAAAAGAGGGGGATGGTTTCGGGAGTGCCGGACAAGCTCTTCATGGCCTTCAGATGCGGGGTCTGAGCATAGAGTTCGTTGCTGCTGCGCACTCGCACGTTGGGTTCCACATAGGTGGCGAAACCCTCGTTCAGCCAGGTGGGCAGTTCGACGACCCTTTGGCCCAAGGCTTGGCGGAGCAGAAGGTGGGCGGATTCGTGGACGATTACGCGGGAGTCCAGCCCCTGCCCCACGAAAACTCCCTGCTCCGGGAAGGCGTACCCAGCGAAGGTGCCGTGGTCGGTCGTGGTCTGGCTCTGCACAGGAAAGGCAGCGTTGGCGTCGGCGTAGCTGTTGTAAATTACGCCCTTGAATGTCTCGGACTGATCCAGTCGAAGTAGTTCCTCAACGCGCCGCAGGTCCTCTCGCAACTGTTGGGCGGCCTTCTCGATCCGTTGATCATCTATATCGTGGTACACCAATTCCAGCGGGCCGATCCTGACCCTGTGCCAGTCGAAGCGCTGGTCCAAGTATTCCACGACAACCCGGTCGGTCTTGAAGCTGTTGCCTTCGGCATCCCGGATATCGAAGTAGTACTCGACTTCAGCACCGGGCGCGATGTAGGTGGACTCTCTGACCGGTATGGTGCGAGTAGCTACAACCCTCGTACCGGGGTTGAAATCGGCGTAGGCGTAGCCCCACCTGCGGGAACCGACGGGACGGTAGTACACCCGCACCTCGTCGATTTTGGCGTCCGATTCGACGGTCACGCTCAAGTTGACGCCGGCTGGATAGTTGACCTGCTGCTGCGCCTCCACCACCCTGATCTCCCCCCCGGCAGCCCGCGCGGCAGGAGGCTCCAGGCCAGCGAAGACCAGCCACGCGGCGATCGACAGGACCAGCCCAAGGATGCCGGTAAACGACAAAACGGCAATCCGCAAGAACACCCTCGCAATGTCTCGTGATGCGTATTATACGCATCAGGGCCGTTGCCGGACTTGTCAACGTAGAGGCAGGTTGGGGCTTTATCTCTACGGGCCGGTCTGTCGGCGTTCCATCTCCAGCAGGGCCTCCTTGCGGTGCAGTCCCCAGCGGTATCCTGCCAGGCCGCCGTCCTTGCGCACTGCGCGGTGGCAGGGGACGATGGGCGCGACAGGGTTGGTGGCGCAGGCCCGGCCCACCGCCCGGCTGGCGGTGGGTTGCTCCAAGTCTGTAGCCATCTGCTGATAGGTGCGGGTCTCGCCCGTAGGAATCGCCTGCAGTCTCCGCCAGACCCGCCACTGGAAGGCGGTCGCCAGCACGTCCAGCGGCAGATCAATCTCTATCCTGCGCCCCGCCAGATACTCTTGGAGCGCAGCAATCCAGTCGTGCAGGCTGCGGCACCCCGGTGAGTCGTCTTCAGGTGGGATTCGAAGCAGAGTCGCCGCCGGGAACTCCTGCTCCATCTCGGCGACCATCACCTCAAAGTCGTCGCCCAGCTTGACGGCGCAAATCCCGCTGCCGGTCCCGGCCACCACCAACCCGCCCAGTGCAGACTGCGTAACGATGTAGCGGATTACTGCGCCTGCTCCCCCCTTGCGATAGGTGGCCGGCGTCATTCCCAATTGCGTCGATGCGTTCTCGTACAGGCGGCTTGAAGAGCCGAATCCGGCTTCATATACGGCTTCCGTTACGTTGGCTCGGTCCCGCGCCAAGGCCTTGAACCGCTCCAGCCGTTTGCCCCTGGAATATTGAGACAGGCTGAGGCCCGTTTCCAGTTTGAACAGCCGCTGCAGCTTTGTGGAAGTGAGCCCGATAGCGTCGCCAACATCCGCCACGCTGGGCAGGGTCTCGTGACTCTCCACGTATCCGTCGATGAACTCGCAGGCGGCACTGACCAGGTCAACGTCAGTTTCGGGCCGGTCCGGCAGGCAGCGGAGACAGGCGCGGTAGCCGGCGTTCCGCGCCTCATCGGGGGAGGCGAAGAACTTCACTTGAGACGGGCGCGGGCGTCGCGCGGGGCAGGTCGGGCGGCAGTAGATGCCGGTAGAGCGCACGGCGCAGATGAAAACGCCGTCAAAACTGCGGTCGCGGGATAGAAATGCGTTCCATAGCCGTTCTTGGTCCGGCTGTTGGGTTCCGGCGTATTGCAGGCTCATCTCGATGTCCTCCGCCTTATGGACTTGTTTGACCTTCCTCTGCCCTGCCTACGAGGCGCGGTGGCAGACGAAGTGGGTGGAGTTGACCAACGCCAGCAGGCGTCCATCGCCGTCGGTTACTCGCGTGGCTGCGGCCATCAGCGTGCTGCCGGGGTGGGCTATGGTCGCCGCCGCCACCAGCAGGCCTTCCTGGATGTTGGCTACTATCTGGCTGGAAATAGACACCGCCACCGGAAACTGCTCCGGCTCCAGCTCTCCCCGGTAGGCCGCCACCGATGCCACGGTCGCCGCGGTGTCACCCAGAGACAGCATGACTCCGGCATGGATGTAGAGGTGTGGGGTGTACAGGCCGGCGTGCACTGGCAGATGCACCACCGCGCGCTCGGGTCCCACTTCCACAACCCGCATCTTCAGGCGGTTCATCAGCGTTTCTTCGCCGTATTGCTCGTTGAGCCAACTGGCGAGGTCCTGGGGCGACAGGCCCACGGGCCACTTTCCCACAAACTTTCCTCGTGCTCGCTTGAATTTTTCCTTTTGCCAAGGTTAGCGGATGCCGACAAGCATTTCTATCCGGTTTTCGCTGGGAAACTGTCCCTCCCTGCTTCCTGACAGAAGGCCGTATAAGTTAGTACTAATGTTCTTTATAATCTACTTTTCATCAAATTGATCGTGCGAGCGCTTGGTAAGAGGTCTATGCCCGGAGTTTCCCGCAATCCCACCTTTGCCTGTCTGCTGATTACCGGACTGCCGGTGAAAGCGGAGATCAGGCGATATCCCGTCCTGCGGCGCAAGCCCTTGGTAGTTGTCGAGAGACGAGGCTCGGTCGACCGTGTGCTGGACAAGTCCCCGGAGGCAGAAGGCGTCGTGGCCGGGATGACTCTGCAGGAAGCCTTGGAACACCGCAACAATGCCATTGTGATTCAGGCAGACAGGAAATATTACAGCGAAACCTTCGACCGCATAGTCGAGGTGGCGGAGACTCGAGTCCCGACTGCGGAAAGGCACGGTTTCGGGCGCATATTCGCAAATATGGACCGAATGAGCAGCACCCTTGCCGGTGAGGCGCAGTTGATTTCTTCGCTGCTTCAAGCGGCGCCGCCGGTATTCTACCCACGGGTGGGTTTGGGCCCTGGTAGGTTCGTTGCATACGCGCTGGCCGTCACTGCGCAGGATGGGCAGGCAAAAAAGGCCTCGGGCAGCGTACAGGCTATCCTGGGTGGATGCTCCGTCGACCTGCTCCCCTTGTCTCCGGAACGCATAGATCAACTGCACTCGTCGGGTGTCCACACCCTGTGGAAACTGGCCGAAACACCCCTCAGCGAAGTACAAGCCCTTTTGGGCGCGGACGCAAGGCGGGTTTGGGAGCTGGCACAGGGAATCGATCACAGCGCATCATCAATGGCTTCACAAGCGGCAGCGTGACAAGCAAGGGCTGATGGTAAAATAAAACATCCATCTGACGTATTCGTCGGCAGCCACTCAATGGCCCGCCCCGCTTACAGGAGACCGGAATGAAAGACCTTCTCGTAATTTCGTCCGATTCCCACGTTTTCGAGCCCCCCGACCTCTGGACCGAGCGCATCGACGCCGAGTTCCGCGAGCGCGCCCCACGGATGCAGCGCATGGGAGACTCCGATCACCTAGTGGTGGAGAAGGACCAGATGATCGCCGGTATCGGCCTCATTTCCAACGCCGGCGCCCGCTTTGAAAATCCGGAGCAGATTTCTGCCCACGGCCGATTCGAGGACGTGCACGCTGGCGGCTACGACCCCGACCAGCATATCCGGGACATGAAGATCGACGGGGTCTCAGGCGAGTTGCTGTACCCGTCTCAGGGTCTGTTCTATTTCAAAGTCGCCGACTCCCGTCTCATGTCGGCAATCTTCCGTGCCTACAACGACTGGCTGGCCGAGTTCTGCGCGACCAACCCAGCCAGGCTCAAGGGCGTGGCGATGATCAACCTCGACGATGTGTCCGAGGGAGTTGCCGAGTTGCAGCGATGTGCCAGGCTGGATATGTCGGCTGCGATGATCACCGAGTATCCGCAGGAGCACCGCCGGTACGACAGCCCGGAGTACGAACCGTTCTGGGCTGCCGCGCAGGACCTGGAGATGCCGGTCAGCCTGCACACCGCCACCCGGCGCGAAGGACGCAGCCGGGGAGCCGGGGCAACGTCGGTGCGGGACGCCAGTGGGCGAGCCACCAAGGTCTTCTACCCCGCCACCTCCATGTGCGACATCATTTTTTCCGGCGTATTCGAGCGCTATCCCAAGTTCAAGCTGGCCATCGTGGAGTTCGAGCTCTCCTGGGCGCCATACCTGCTCGATTCCATGGACTACACCTACGTGGAGCGTCAGGAGGAGGCGTTCTACCGGTTCAAGGGCGATGTGCGCCCCAGCGACTTCTTCCGAAGCAACGTGTACCTCAGTTTCCAGGAGGACGCCGTGGGCATCCTCATGCGCGACATCATCGGCGTAGACCGACTGATGTGGGGCAGCGACTACCCGCACTCCGAGTCCACGTTCCCGCGCTCCCGCGAGGTCCTCAGCGAGATACTGGAGGGCGTCCCTTTGGACGAGCAGGCCAGCATCGTCGGCGGCGCCGCCTCAAGTCTCTACGGGTTCGAGATGGCGAAAGTGGCCCAGCCCATTGGGTGATAGCCAAGCCTGTCGCTGGAGAATTGGCCTTGGTCCAGGAAATTCGATGGCAATATCGGTTCAACAACTTTTCCCGAGCTTTTTCCCTGTTGCGCGCAGCATTGGAGCGCGAAGTCGATGAGCTAAATGACCTGGAGAAAGAGGGAGTCATCCAAAGGTTCGAATACACTTTCGGGTTGGGCTGGAACACGCTGAAAGACCGGCTGGAGTATGACGGTGTGATCTTGGAGTCGGTTACGCCACGAAATGTCATCCGCACGGCCGCTGCAAGCGGACTGGTGGCCGACGGACAGACTTGGATGGACATGCTTGAAGACCGGCGGAACACCTCCCACCGATACGACATCGAGCTTCTTGTGACTGTGCTGGAAAATATCCGACAAAATTATCTGCCAGTTTTGGATGTGCTACACCGACGCCTGTCCATGGAGATGCCACAATGAGCGGGACCAGCCTGCCCGCGACCACCTTGACGCAACTGAGAACCGTCTTCGCTCAATACCAAGACCTGACCGAAGTCAAACTCTTCGGGTCTTACGCGACTGGCCGGGCCACCTCGCGCTCGGATATAGACTTGGCAACAGTGGGCATCGCCGACCGTCGCAGGGTGGGCCGGTTGGCTCTCGACCTGGAAGACCTGCCCATACCCCAGAAATGCGATGTGCAAGCCTACGAGAGCATCACCTATGAACCACTTAGACGTCACATAGACGATTGGGGCGTTACTATCTATGAAAGCGTAGGCGCAGAAGGGAGGGAGTCTCCATGAGACGTGCATACAAGGCAGTGCTGCACGGCGACCGCGTGGAGTGGTTGGACGGCGCCCCCGAAACCGACGGGCCGGTGCAGATTTACGTTACCATCGCTGCCACAGCCATTGCCCACGATCTCACGCTGGTAACGCACAACACCGATGACCTTCGCTGGATAGATAGGTTGGAGCTACTGGACCCACTGCCAAATTTAGAGTAAGGAGCCGGAACGATGCTGGATATGCTGATCAAGGGCGGACAGGTCGTTACGCCGTCGGGCGTTGGTAACTGGGACGTGGGGGTGCAGGGCGAGCAGATTGTCGCCGTGGCCCTGCCCGGCGTACTGCCGGAGGAGGGCGCCACTGTGATCGACGTATCGGGCAAGATCGTCGTGCCCGGCGGCGTCGAGGCCCACGCCCACGCTGCCGCCAACGTGCAGCCGGGCGCCCGCGAGACCGTGCCGGGAACTCCCAACGCCGGCCCTTCGGTGCACTCGTTGGGCGCGATCTGGGGCGGCACCACCACCGTCGTCGACTTCGCGCCGGTGCCCAATGAGGGCGACCTGGCCGCTGGTATCCACGACTTCATGAACGTCTGGCAGGGGAATGCCTACACCGACTACACCACCCATTGCATCTACCGCAACGCCAACACCCCCGATTCCATCGCCCGGTTCCACGAGCTGGTCGAGGCCGGGTTCCCCAGCGTCAAGATATTCACCACCAACATTCGCCCGCCGGAGGCCGAGGGCACCAGCCTCACTCCCTTGGGCAGGATCGACACCGGACGGCTGGGTGACCTGATGGAGCAGATACACCGCCACGGTGGCGTGCTGGCCGTCCACGGCGAGGACGATGAGCTGGTCATGTATAACTACCTGCTGGCCCAGCAGCGCGGGCTGTGGGACTGGTACAACGTTCACCTCATTCATTCCAAGACCGTCGAGGACCTGGCCTTCCGCCATGTGGTGCGGCTGGCCCAGCGTACCGGCGTCGGCATGTACTTCGTCCACGTCACGGCCAGCGATGGGAAGGACGTCATTTCCGAGGCGCGCGCCGCCGGCATGCCGGTCTACGGCGAGGTGCTGACCCTGGCCCTCTCCTTCGAAGCGGAACAGTACAAGGAATCCGACGGTATGAAGTACCACACCTACCCGTCGCTCAAGTTTGATGAGGACCGCAACGCACTCTGGGACGGCATCATGAAGGGCGACCTGTCCTTCACCGCCACCGACAGCAGCTTCACCACCTACATCGACAAGATCGCCGGTACCAACGTCCGCGACATTCGGGGCGGCAACGTGGGCATCGAGATACGCATGGGCGTCAACTACTCCGAGGCGGTGGTCAAGCGCGGCATGTCGCTGGAGCGATACGTGGACGTCACTTCGACCAACGCCGCCAAGCTGCTCGGCCTGTATCCCCGCAAGGGCTGCATCTCCGCGGGAAGCGACGCCGACTTCTGCATCATTGACCCGTCGGTGAAGAAGCCCCTCGCTATCTCCGACCTGCACGTTCGCGACTACAGCCCCTGGGAGGGCTGGGATGTTGACGGTTGGCCCACCACCGTCATCCTGCGCGGCAAGATCATGGTGGACGGCGGGCAGCTCTTGGGCGGCCCTGACGATGGCCGGCTCCTACTCCGCAAGGTGGATCAGTCTGTACTGAACCGCCCCGCCTTCTAGCCAATCCCGCAGCCATTTGCTGTTTCCAGTGGTCGCCGAAATTTGAAGGAAACCCGAATTTCAGGGTTTCCTTCAAATTTCCTTAAAATTTACCCGCTAAATTACAGCATACAGCGGGGTGGCGCCGCCCGGCGAGTATCGGTAACGGGGGAAAAGGTATGCGGAAGAAGTGGATTCTAGTCGGGCTGGCCGTTGGGTTGCTGACCGCGGCCATCACCGGCAGCGTCGGGCTGGCTTGGGGCGGCGGCGGGCACGGCTGGGGGCGCGGCAACAACGATGAACGGCAGGCGGCAGTGGCAGCCAAGGTCGCGGCAACCCTGGGCACCGATGAGCAGGAAACCGCCGACGCCATCGCGCAGGCCCAACAGGAAGTGCGCGATGAAGCACAGGAAGCTGCGCTGCAGGACTTCGCTGGCCGCGTCGCCGATACGTTGGGTACAGAAACAGATGCAACCGCCGACGCCCTCAAGCAGGTAGCGGAGGAAATGCGCAGCGAGGCCCTGGAGGCCAAGCTGCAGGGGTTGCAGGGCGCGGTCGACAGCGGCGAAATGACTGAGGATGAAGCACAGGAACTCCGGGACAAGGCTGCAACCGGTGGCTGGCACGGCAAGGGCCTCGGCTTCAAGGGCGGCAATGCCCAGGACTTCGCCGACCGCGTGGGCGCATTGCTCGAAGTCGATGGCGAAGCGCTTGACGGCGATGACGTAGCCGACGCTATGGATCAGGCCATGGCCGACATCCGCAGCGAGGCGCTGGAAACCAGGCTGCAGGCAGCCATTGACAGCGGCAAGATCACCGAGGAAGAGGCCGAGGAAATCCGCGAGAAGATCGACTCCGGCGATTGGAAGGGGTTCGGCAAGCACCGCTGGGGACACCACGGCGGCGAAGGACACGGCAAGCGTGGCCGTGGGCATCACGGCGGCCGTGGCGCCGACAATGATCCCACTGCCACCCCGGCGTCAGCTGGCGACGGAGACTCCGCGTGATCCGTCCGTAGACAACAGCGAGTTCATCCAGGAAAGCGGGCGGGGAAGGCATACGGCCACTCTCGCCCGCGTCCTTGTTGCCTGAGCAAACTTCCGGGCAGGAAACGCCATGACTGCAGCCCGCCAAGAATCCGAACACACCGTACTGGTAGTGGATGATGACCCCAACGTTGTCGAGCTGGCTCGCCTCTACCTTGAGCGGGACGGCTACCGGGTCCTTTCAGCCACCGACGGGGCCGACGGTCTGGCCTTGGCGCGGGAAGAGCAGCCGGCCCTCATCGTCCTGGACGTGATGCTGCCCCGCCTCGACGGGCTCGATGTCTGCCGAACGCTGCGGCAGGAATCGTCAGTGCCCATCATCATGCTCACTGCCCGCGTCGAAGAGGAGGACCGGCTGACCGGCTTGGAGCTCGGCGCGGACGACTACGTCACCAAGCCATTCAGCCCCCGCGAGCTGGCGGCCCGGGTCCGGGCCGTGCTGCGGCGCTCCGCCAGCGACATTGACTCCCAAAGACCCAAGACGCTGGTCGCCGGGCCTGTCGAACTGGACCAGCGGGCTCGCCGGGTCACGGTAAACGGCTCAGAGGTGCGTCTTACCCCCACGGAATTTCGCATTCTGACGCTTCTGATGGGCCAGCCTGGTCGCACATTCGCCCGCGACTTAATTATAGAAAGGGCACTTGGCGACGATTTCGACGGATTTGACCGCACCGTGGACGCTCACGTTTCCAGTCTGCGGCGCAAGGTGGGCGCAGCGCCTGGGGGCAGTTCCAAACTGATCCAGACGGTCTATGGCAGCGGATACCGTCTCAATCATCCTGCTGTGGTTTCCTCCACCGGAAGGTGAACTGATGCCTGATTTTCGTTCGGGCCTGTTTTCCAGTCTGCAGTTCCGGCTGGCCTTGGGGTTTGTCCTGGCCTTGGCCGTCGCATTGATTCTGATTGGCTTGGCTACCGGCGTGGTGGCAGACAAGCAGACCGAGCGGTTTGAAAGGGACCGTGGTTCACGGCAAGTGGCGCGGGTGGGGCAATTCGTTTCTGAAAACTATTTCGCGAAGCGGGATTGGGAAGCAGACAAGAAGAACCTGCAGGAAAGATTGGAGCGAGCCGGGGCCGTTTCCGGCGTCCAGATAGAGGTTTATGACGACAAAGGGCTGGTGGTCGCCGATTCCCTCGGATATCCTCCTCCCGGCTCAAGAGGCGGAGCCGGCGGGAGCAGGGCGAAACGCAAGCGCGACGCAAATAAGTTTCCTGTTTTCATAGCCGGCCGGCAGGTGGGCGCTTTCACCGTTTCGACCACCGGAATTCCCGGCCCGGACACCCAGTCCCCGGTGTTCGCCAACCCCGTTGCTTCCAACATTTCGAGGGACGTCAACCGCTCTCTGCTATGGGCCGGCATCGGGGCGGCAGCGCTGGGTACCCTGCTCGTGTGGTTGCTGTCGCGGCGGACCCTGGCACCCCTGCAAAGCCTCGGCGAGGTGGCCCGCCGCCTCGGACGCGGCGATCTCTCGCAGCGCGCGGAGACCACGGGCCCGACCGAGGTCCGTGAGCTGGCCCGCAATTTCAACGTCATGGCCACCGACCTCCAAGAGGCGGAACTGCATCGGCAAAACCTGACCGCCGACATCGCCCACGAGCTGCGAACCCCCCTGTCAAACATACAGGGCTACTTGGAGGCTATGAGGGACGGCCTCGTCCAGCCCAGCCCGGAAGCCATAGATACCATACACGCCCAGGCCCTCCACCTCTCCCGCTTGGTTGAAGACCTGCGGTTGTTGGCCCAAGTGGAGTCCGGCGACCTTCAACTCCAGCTCACCCCTGTCCGTCTGGAGGAGTTGTTGCAGTCCAGTGTGGAGGCGGTGCGTCCTCGCGCCGAGGCCAAGGGCGTGCTCTTGACCTTGGACAACCATCAGTTTCTGCCGGATGTCCAGATGGACGCAACTCGCATATCCCAAGTGGTCGGCAACCTGCTGGAGAACGCCATAACGCATACCCTGGAGGGAGGCACTGTTGATGTGTCAGCCCGCTCGATGACTGGTGGCGTGGAGGTGGCAGTGACCGACACCGGCCCCGGTATCGCGCCCGACGACCTGCCCAGGGTGTTCGACCGCTTCTATCGCGCCGATCCCTCGCGCTCCCGGAGCACTGGCGGCAGTGGCTTGGGGCTCACCATCGCCCGCAGGCTGGTCGAGGCCCACGACGGCGATATCGCTGCGGAAAGCGTCCTTGGGAAGGGAAGCCGGTTCACCATCCGCCTGCCCGCTGACCGATAACATTGCTCCCTGAACTGGATTTCTCTGGAATAGCTCTTGATTAAAGGCGCGTAATCGGGATAGCATCTTGTTATGCAGTGGGAGATGCGTTCCCCTCTTATCAATACCGCATTGCCGGTAACGCTCCCCAGACCGGCAATTCTCCCGGTTTCCCTCAGAAATTCGCCACTACTGGCATCACCGGGAGGCCTCGCCCCTCTTGGCTGAGCCGCCTGCCTCCGGCCTTTCTGGTTCGATTCCAGGCCGGTTGGGTCGTTCCTTTTCGTGGTCGGACTCCCCTTGGCGCGACCTTTTCTACCGTTGCCTTGCCGAAATCATTGGCACTTGGCTGATGGTATTCGCCGGAACATCTGTGGTGGCTGCAGCGGTGCTGGCTGGGGCGCAGGCGGGCCTGTGGCAGGTTGCGGCAGTCTGGGCATTGGGTGTGGCCATGGCCATATACCTGACCGGCGCGGTGTCCGGCGCTCACCTGAATCCAGCGGTAAGCCTCGCTTTTGCCATCTTCCGTCCCAGAGACTTCCCGGTTCGACTGCTATTTCCTTACTGGGCCTCGCAGTTGCTGGGGGCAGCGCTGGCCGGGTTGACTGTCCTCCTCCTCTACGGATCGTTTATCCGCCGGTTCGAAGAGCGCAACGGGCTGGAACGAGGGGAGCCGGGAAGCCAGCTTTCGACCATGATGTTCGGAGAATATTTCCCCAACCCCGGTATGGCAGGCACGGGAGAAACGGCACAGGCGTTGATTTCGCCGCTGGGAGCGGCAGCAGTGGAGGCGGTTGGCACCGGAATACTGGTGCTGATGATATTTGCCTTGGTTGACCGTCGCAACAGCAGCCTGCCGGTCAAGTATCTTGCGCCGGTGTTCATCGGGCTGACCGTTGCGATGGTTATAAGTATGCTGGCTCCGCTGACGCAGGGAGGCTGGAACCCGGCCCGCGACTTTGGGCCTCGCTTGGTGGCTTTCTTCGCCGGTTGGGGCGAGATTGCCATACCGGGACCGTCCGGGGGCTTCTGGGCCTATATCGTTGGTCCGCTGATCGGCGGGCCGCTGGGCGCAGCCGTCTACGAGTTCCTGATACGTCCTGCCTTGCCACCTGATAAAGACCGGGATGAAGAGCCGTAGCAAGCGTCTGACGAAGGTTCCCCATCCCGATACGAGAGAATGGGAGGGCGCGTCACTAGTACTACAACGACGGGTTGTCTGGTAGGATAGCTGGTCAGATGATGGTGGGCGGTATGGGTAATGGATGCGGCGAGCTTCAAGCGGGTCTACGACAGTTTCCAGGGATTTCACGCTTTCTTTGCGGCATCTTTCGGCCGCAAGCAGTGGCGGGAGCACAGCCGGAACTATCTTCAGGCCCTGCTGGTGCAGGCCCAGGAGCGGCGCAACGCCGAGAATCTCTCCGAATCGGTGGGCGTCTCCGCCCGTGCGATGCAGCGCTTTCTCACCGAAGCCCGGTGGTCCGATGACACAGTCACAGGGCGGTTGCAGGAATACCTGGCCCCCAGACTGGGGCATCCCGAGGCCGTGTGGGTGTTCGACGGCAGCGACGTCCCCAAGCAGGGCCGGAAATCGGCAGGAGTGGCCCGGCAGTACTGCGGCAGGCTGGGCAAGGTAGCCAACTGCCAGGCCGGGATGTTCCTGGCCTACGTCAGCCCACTGGGCCGGGCGCTGGTGGACAAACGGCTGTATCTGCCCAAGAGTTGGACTTCGGATCCGGGCCGTTGTGCGGCGGCGGGTGTGCCGGAGGTGAGGCGTCAGTACCGCTCGAAGACTGAGTTGGCCTTGGAGATGCTGGAGCGGGCCTTACAACTGGGCCACCTCAGAGCCGGGTGGGTTGCCGGAGACGACGCCTTCGGGATGTCGCCGCCCTTCCGGGACGCCTTGGCGGCCTTGGGGATGCGCTACGTGCTGGATGTTCCGGGCAGCACCACGGTCTGGCCCTTGGAGTTGGCTTGGACCAGTCCGGAATATCAGGGGCGTGGGGGTCCCCGCAAACCCAGGCTGAGGGACGGGCAGCGCCGGACCATGGAGCAGCGCAGTGATGAGTTGCCTTCTGAGGATTGGCGGGAGATAACGGTGGCCCAGGGATCCCAGGGGCCGAGAACCTATATGTTCAGCGCTCAGCGGGTGCGGGCTACCAGGAGGCGCAAGCCCGGCGAGGAGATGTGGGCTGTCTATCGCCGGAACCTGGACGGCAGCGAGCCCCGCTACTACCTGTCCAACGCTCCCGAGGACACAACTTTGGAGACTCTGGCATACGTGGGAGGTTCCAGGTGGTACATCGAAACGGAGTTCGAGACTGAAAAGGGCGACGTGGGGCTGGACGAATACGAGACCCGGAGTTGGGCTGGCTGGCATCACCACATAGCCCTGTGCCTGCTGGGCGGAGCGTTCCTGCTGGGCTTGCAGCAGGATTGGGGGGAAAAAGATGCCCCGGATCACCCGGCCGCAGGTGTACCGGGTGGTGCGTGAGATGCTGCCCCGGCAGCGGTTCGGGCCGGACGAGTTGCTGCGATTGCTGGAGGCGGAGCAGCTACGCAACGAACGGGCGCGCCGCTCCCACCAAAGACGCCGCTACAGACTTCGCCTCAACATCTCAGGCACCCCTCCTTGAAACCGTCGTTGTAGTACTATGGAGGCGGACTGGAGCGAATACTTTCCGAATGACAGCGTCTTGGTGACATAAACCGTCCATTGCTGTTGCGCAGGTTTGCCGCAACTTATACAATGGCTTATCCGCATGCGCCGCATGCTTTGTTGCGTTGAAGCGGTTCTCTCCTGTTCACTGTCCCTTGCCACCGAGTGAGGTCGGGTTCAGGCCCACGGACTCTGCAAATTGGAGCAACGTCCTCTATGGATGCGAATAGCTTAAGAAATGTGGCCCTGCTTTCACATTCCGGCGCTGGCAAGACATCGCTGTGCGAGGCGATCCTCTTCAGCACCAAGGCGGTGACCCGCCAAGGCCGAATTGAGGACGGTAACACCGTCTCTGACTACGAGCCAGAAGAAATCAAGCGGGGCAGCAGCATCCAGACCACCCTCATAGCTGCCGCCGGCGACGGCTTCAAGGTGAATTTCCTGGACACGCCCGGCTACGAAGACTTCCAAGGAGAAGTTGTCAGCGCTCTGCGGGTGGTGGAGGGCGCCGCAATCCTGATCGCCGCCCCCTCCGGTGTCGACGTGGGCACCGAGCGCGGTTGGAATCTGTGCGATTCCGCCAAATTGCCGCGCCTGATCGTGATCAACAAGATGGACCGGGAGAACGCAGAATTCGACCGCAACGTGGCAGACATTCAGGCCACCTTCGGTCGGCAGTGCGTTCCGTTCCAAATCCCCATAGGTGAGGCTGACACATTCAAAGGGGTCATCAACGTGGCCGATCCGAACGCCGACGTCCCCGCCGACCTTGCGGACGAGGTCGAGAGCGCCCGCGAACGGCTCATAGAGGCAGCTGCGGAAAGCGATGACGAGTTGGCAGACCGCTACCTCGGCGGCGAGGAATTGACCGCTGAGGATATTGAGTCAGCGCTGCGAGGAGCGGTGCTCAAGGGAGAATTGGTACCCATCCTGGCCACCTCCGCCACCGATAATATCGGCGTGGCCGAGTTCTTGGAAATGACCCGCTCATACCTGCCGTCCCCGGCGGACGGCATAAAGCCCCCGCTGACCAAGGCAGACTCCGACGTGGAGGTCGATTTCGAAGCCGATGCCAACGCCCCGTTGGCCGCCTTGGTGTTCAAGACCACGGCGGACCCCTTTGTCGGCAAGCTCTCCCTCTTCCGCGTCTACCAAGGCACCATCAAGAGCAACTCCGAAGTCTGGGACGCCAGTCAGGGCCAGGCTGAGCGAGTGGGTCAGCTCTACCTGCCCAAGGGCAAGAACCAGGAAAACCTGGTGGAGATTGCCGCCGGAGATATAGGGGCGGTGGGCAAACTGTCCTCCACGGTCACAGGCGACACCCTCTGCGCTCGGGACAATCAGGTCTCCTTCGAACCCATACGGATGCCCGTCGGGTACTACCGGGTGGCGGTGTCACCGGCGTCCAAGGCTGACTTGGACAAAATGTCCATGGCTCTCGGCCGGATCGTGGAGGAGGATCCCAGTCTCCAGATGTCCCGCAATGCCACCACCAGCGAGACGCTGATCACTGGCCTTGGCGACGCCCAGATCGATGTGGCCATAGACAAGATCAAGCGGAAGTTCGGGGCAGAGTTGCGAGTCAAGCTGCCGCGAGTGCCATATCGCGAGACCATCACCCGCATCACGGAGAGCGAATACCGCCACAAGAAACAGTCGGGCGGCCACGGTCAGTACGGCCATGTACGGCTGCGTCTGGAACCGAGGGACCGCGATCAAGGATTTGAGTTTGGCAACGAAGTGGTCGGCGGGCGAGTGCCAAGGGAATACATCCCCTCAGTGGAGAAGGGCGTCGTAAAAGCCCTGGACGAGGGTGCTCTGGCGGGATTCCCCTTGGTCGACCTCAAGGCGGTGCTCTATGACGGCAGCTTCCACGACGTTGACTCGTCGGGAATGTCGTTTGAGATCGCCAGCATACAGGCCTTGAAGAAAGGTGTGAGCGAGGCCAGCCCAATCCTGCTGGAGCCGGTAATGCGGCTGTCCGTTACGGTGCCGGACGCCTACACCGGCGATGTGATGAGCGACCTGAACGTCAAGCGTGGCCGGATCCTGGGAATGACGCCGGAGAACCGCGTAACGGTTATCGAGGCAGAGGTGCCGCAGTCGGAACTGCTGCGCTACGCCCAGGACCTGCGCTCGCTCTCCCAGGGCCGCGGCTCCTACTCAATGGAGTACGACCACTACGAACCGGTGCCCACCAACATCGAGCCGAGGGTCATCCAAGAGACCAAACGACTTCGTGAGGAAGACGAATAAGTTCCTGAGATTCAGTACCGGACAGCGAGAGAGGCCCCGATTTGATTCGGGGCCTTCTTTTTTTGCGACGCCTTGACCATCGAGCTTCGAGCTAAATTCCCACAAACACCTGCGCATCCCGGAGGCGCAGGTCGGGGATGAGATGAGCGGTGTGGCAGTTCGTCGCCAATGCCGAATGTTCCCCGCTCCACGTATTCGCCACCGGACATCGCCAGAACCAAGTTCAGAACCAGGATGGTTCGGGTATCCAGGTCGGTCAGCCAGTATTTGGGCACGCCGTAAAGCGCATAGCGGTTGCGTTTCAACTCTAGGTCGCGCTGATGGGTGACTGACGAGTGGAGGGAGAGAGCACTTCCACAATCAGATCTGGCGGGCCCTCAACCCCCTGATCTCGTACCGGATGCCGTCGTTGGGTAACTCGCAGTAATCAGCGTAGGTGTATCTGAGCCTCGACTCCCGCGTGGCCATATCACGCTCGCTCGGGGGCAGGCGTTGCCGGGCTGGCTAGAACGCCCACGAGGGTTGGTATTCACCAAATACTTCGCGGAACACGTCCATCATCTCGCCCAGCGTGGCATAGGATTTCACGGCGTCGATCAAAGGGGGCATCAGGTTGTCGTTGGCGCGTGCCGCGGTTTCCAGGGCGCGCAGTTTCTCCGCCACGTCCCGCTTGTCGCGAGTGCGGCGCACTTCGTTGATTCCTTCGATTTGCAGTCGCTCGCCCTCGCGGTCGACTCGCAGCAGCGGAATGTCAGCCTCCTCGCCGGTGTTGTATTCGTTGACGCCGACTGTGATTCGCTCCTTGCGGTCTTCCTCCATCTGGTAGATGTAGGCGGCGTCGGCGATTTCGCGTTGCAGGAAGCCAGTTTCCAGTGCTGGGATCACGCCGCCCACGTCCTCTATGCGCCGGAAGTAGTCGTAGCTGCCAGCCTCCAGCTGATCGGTCATCACTTCCAGGAAGTAGCTGCCGCCCAGGGGGTCCACGGTGTCGGTCACACCCGTCTCGTGGGCGATGATCTGCTGGGTGCGTAGTGCCTGCAGCGCCGCCTCTGCCGATGGCAGCGCCCAGGCCTCGTCCTTGCTGTTGGTGTGGAGCGACTGGCACCCCCCGAGAACGGCGGCCAGGGCTTGCAGCGAGACACGAACGACGTTGTTATCCGGCTGCTGGGCGGTCAGCGACTGCCCGGAGGTCTGGGCGTGGAAGCGCAGCTTGAGCGAACGGCTGTCGGTCGCACCGAAGGTGTCGCGCATTTCTTGGGCCCAGATGCGACGTGCAGCCCGGAATTTGCCGATCTCCTCGAAGAAATTGTTATGCACGTTAAAGAAGAAACTGAGGCGGGGAGCGAAATCGTCGACGCTGAGGCCGCGTTCCTGGGCGTGGCGGACGTATTCGAACCCGTCGGCCAATGTGAACGCCAGTTCCTGTACGGCATTGGAGCCGGCCTCACGAATGTGGTAGCCGCTGATGCTGATGGGGTTCCACCGTGGCACATGTTTGGCAGCAAACTCAACCGTGTCGGTGACCAGCCGCATTGAAGGCTGGGGCGGGAAGATATACTCGTTCTGAGCGATGTATTCCTTGAGGATATCGTTCTGTATGGTGCCGCCGACGTTTTCCAGCGATGCCCCCTGTTTTTCGGCCAGCGCCAGGTACATGGCCCAGATAATGGCTGCTGGCGCGTTGATGGTCATGGAGGTCGTTACCTGGTCCAGCCGAATCCCATCGAACAGCGTTTCCATGTCGGCCAGCGACGACACGGCGACGCCGCAGGTGCCGAACTCGCCGTAGGCGCGAGGGTCGTCGGTATCGTAGCCGTAGAGCGTGGGCATGTCGAAAGCCACGCTGAGGCCAGTTTGTCCCTGGCCCAGAAGGAACTTGAAACGCTCGTTGGTTTCTTGGGGACGGCCAAATCCCGCGAACATGCGGAAAGTCCAGAGACGTCCCCGGTATCCGGTTTCGTGGATGCCCCGCAGGTAGGGAAACTCCCCCGGCAGGTCGACCGAATCGGTGCGGCCCTCGCCGGCGGTGTCAGCGGCGGTATAGACCTGCCGCACCGGCAACTGTGAGGGGGTGCGGAACTCGGGACGGCGCTGTGCGGCCGGGTCCTGGCGCTCCCGCCAATCGGCGACGCGCTCAATCAGATTCTGCGTTTCCTGGTCGGAAATCAAGGGATTACCTCCAAGGCATCCAAGTAAGAAATTATTTTCGGGATTGTGCCGCGCAATTTTGGGCACTGCGGGGATGGTTTATACAGGCCAGTCTAGTCAGGGGCGGCGGAGAGTGTCAACGCGGCCAACAACAACCGCGGCCCGTCGATTGAATTATAATTGTGAAAATGGAAGGATGGACAACCATCACATACCTGCAAGCGGGAGCATACATTGCTATTATGCTTGCCGTCTTGGGAGTGCCGCAAATGCTGTCCAGCTACTTTGACCTAAAGGCGCGACGTCAAGAAGAAGAGCGACGACGCGAAGAGCGACATCAAGACGATGAACGCCGCCGTGATGAGCGGCGTCAAGAAGAAGAGCGACGACGCGAAGAGCGACGTCAAGACGATGAACGCCGCCGTGATGAGCATCGGATGGAACAAGAGATCCGACAACAAGACACGGAAATGGCGGAACGCCGCCACCAGGAAATGATGACCTTATTAGTCGCCACAATCAACAATGGCAACAATCAGGGCAACGGCCAAGTCGAACTCATCCGCACCCTCCAGCAGACCATCGAAGAATTGCGGGCCGAAAACGCCCAACTCCGACAGCAGAACGGTAACGGCTCCTCATCTGCCTAGCACAGCCTTTTGATGAGGCGAGAGAGGACCAGGGTGGGTGAGGCATCAAATTCAGGGGATGGTGAAGCGCACGAAGCGGCGGCGGCCGGCCCGCAGCACGTCGCCGGCGGCGGGGCTTATGAGGGCTCGTTCACCGTCGACTCGGCTGGACTCACCCGACGCTGGGAGGAACTCGACCGCTCCTTGGGAGAGTAGACGGCGGGCCTCGGCGTTGCTTGCAGCGAGACCTGCGGCCACCAGCAACCGGTCGGCCCGGATGGCGCCTTCGGGCGTGTCGGATCGCTGCCGCGAGTCGGCCAGCGACAGCTCCGGCATTTCTTCAGGCAGGTTTCGACCCTGCACCACGCGCTCGAAATGGGCCTGCGCGGCATCGGCGGACGCGGAGTCGTGGAACTGGTTGGTTATGTCCCACGCCAGCCGCTTTTTGGGCTCCATCGGGTTGATCGAATTTTGCTCCATGTCGCGCCGTAGTTCCGACAGGGCGGCGTTGGGCAGGTCGGTCAGCAACTCAAAATAGTTGACTATCTGGTTGTCGCCGATTGACATTATTTTGCCGTACATATCCTCCGGGCGCTCTTCCACGGCCACGTAGTTGTCCAGGCTCTTGCTCATCTTCTGGACGCCGTCAGTTCCAACCAGCATGGGCATCAGGAAGCACTGCTGCGGCGTCTGGCCCATCATTCCCTGCAACTCGCGGCCCACCAGCAGGTTGAACTTCTGGTCGGTGCCGCCAAATTCCACATCGGACTCTATGGCGACGGAGTCATAGGCCTGTAGCAGGGGATAGAGCAACTCGGTCAGCGAAATCGAGCGCTGCTCGGCGAAACGCTGGGCGAAGTCGGCCCGCTGCATGAATTGGTTCAGCGAGAAGTGACCAGTCAGGCGGATCACGTCAGCCAGGGTGAACTTGCCGAACCACTCGCTCTGCTCCACGACCTGAGCGCGGTCCTCATCCACCACCTTGAAGAACTGGCGCAGGTATGATTGGGCGTTCTCGATCACCTGCTCGTGGGTTAGCACGGGGCGGGTTGCCGACTGCCCGCTGGGGTCGCCGATCTGGGCAGTCCAGTCCCCAACGATGAGGATGACCTGATGCCCCAGTTCCTGCAACTGCCGCAGTTTGCGGAGACCCACAACGTGGCCCAGATGAATGTCGGGACGGCTGGGGTCGAAGCCCATCTTCAGCCGGAGAGGCCGGGGCGAATTGAGCAGGCGAACAAACTGTTCGCGGGAGATGATCTCGCTTACTCCGCGATTGACGATGGTGTCCAGCGTTTCGGAGCTGACCATTCTCTTCCTCCCTATCGGGCCCGGCTTTACCCGGCTTGGGCCAGCACTGTGCGGGAGTCGGCCACATCCTGTTCAATCCGGGCAATCAGGGCGTCTATGTCGGCGAATGTTTCTTGGTTGCGCACCTTGTCGACGAACTCGACGGTAATCTGCTGTCCATAGAGGTCGCCGCTGAAATCCATGACGTACACTTCCACCAGCCTCTGGGTCAGGCCGAAGGTGGGCCGCACGCCGATGGATGTGGCGGAGAGGTGGCGTTCACCGCCGAAGTAGGCCCAGGTGGCATAGATGCCATCGCCCGGCCAAAGCAGGCCGGGAAAGACGTCGATATTGGCCGTGGGGAATCCCAACGTGCGCCCCCGCTGGTCCCCGACAACCACCTTGCCGCTGAGGCAGTGGTTTCGTCCCAGCAGGCTGGCGCCGCGGGCGACATCGCCAACGACCAAGGCCTCTCGGATTACCCGGCTTTTGACCGGCTGACCGTTCATCTCGAGAGGAGGAACCGACCGTACCCAGAATCCCAGCCGCTCGCCCTCAGCCTGCATAAAGGCCAAGTCCCCCTCCCGGCCTTGGCCAAGGGCCGAATCAGGACCCAGAACCAAGCCCCGCATTCCCATGGACTCTCGCAGCAATTCGGCGAACTGGCGCGCCGTGACCTGCGACAGTTTCTCGGTGAACTCTAAAGACACGACCAACTCTATTCCGGCCTGTTCAAGCAGAGTTACCTTGTGCTCGGGTGTGGTAAGGTAGCTGGGAAAGGTGCCAGGGCGGAACACAGTGACCGGGCGGTTGGAGAAGGTGATAACGGTGGGAATGCAGCCCGGAGAGGCCCAGTCAATCAGGTGGTTCAGCAGGTGCCTGTGGCCCAGATGGACACCGTCGAACACGCCGACGGTCAGCACCGTATCCCTGTCGTGGGCAAAGCCGGCCAGACGCTGGCTTAAGCTCATCGGTTTTGTGGTCCCCTATATCGTTCGGGCGTCCCGGTCTCCCGAAATTTGAGACCGTGAAGGGGCGCAAAAAGCGCCGCTATAGCGCCGGGCTGGGATGTCGGCGCGAGGTGAAACGTCGTCCGTGTGACTGGATACGCCGTGGGCCGGATATTAGCACAGCCCTATGCCAGCGTCAACTAAATCCGGCAAAGCGACAGGGCGTTTTCGTACAACCAACCATTGCATCCAACAATGATGATTGAAGGATGATTGCCGTCTTCAAGGTGATCAAACAGATACAGAATTGGTTAATTTCTTAAATTTATATTAAGATTAGCTTATATTTCGTATCAATGACGGTGATTGCATTGTATAATTTCCTCTTGTCCGACCCATGCGTGTAGGCGGCGGCGAAGCCCGGGGAAGGCGCCTGAAGGGCGCAGTCATCCGCGGAGTGCGACCGACCACGGAACGGGTGCGGGCGGCGATCTTTAACATACTGGATATCGGCCAGTACCGGGACAGGCGGGTGCTGGACCTTTTCGCAGGAACCGGCAGCATGGGCATCGAGGCGCTCAGCCGGGGCGCAGCGTGGGCCGATTTCGTGGAGCGCGACCGCAGACAGTGTGCGGTCATCCGGGAGAACCTGGCCACAACAGGTTTTGGCCCTCTGGCTGAGGTGCGGCAGGGCGATGCAACTAGAACTCTGCCATTACTGCCCGGTGACTACGGCCTGATTCTGCTGGATCCTCCTTACCGGATGGGCGCTTTCCACTGCGTTCTCGAGGCCATATCCCAGCAACCAGGCCTGTTGTCTCCGCAAGGAATGGTCGTGGCAGGGCACTCCCGGCAGACGGAACTCCTTGCGGCTTACGGCAAGTTGCGCCGCGTTGTATTTCGCCAATACGGAGATAACTCGGTGGCCTTTTACCTGAACGAACCTGGGCGCAAACCTGATAGCTCCGGAGGGATTTCCGGAGCGGCAGCGGAATAAACGGAAAGAGAATGGTAATTGCGCTATATCCCGGCAGTTTTGACCCGGTTACAGTGGGGCACTTGGACATTACGACCCGCGCTGCCAAGCTGTTCGACGAAATTGTGGTCGGCGTCTACGACACGCCATCGAAGAGCCTTTTGTTCACCACCGACGAGCGGGTCGATTTGTTTCGACAGGCCAGCTCGCATCTGACCAACGTGAAGGTGGTCAAATACTCTGGGCTGACCGTCCGCTACGCCAAGGAAATCGGCGCGGGGGTCGTGGTCAGGGGACTGCGCAGCGGGTACGACTTCGAGTACGAATTCGAGATGGCCTTCATGAATAACAAACTGGAGCCCGATGTGGACCTGGTTTGCTTTATGACCTCACAGGACTATGTGTTCGTGAGTGCCAGTCTTTTGAAGGAGGTTGCCAGGCTAGGCGGAAACATCAGGGAGATGGTCCCTCCCAACGTGGCGGAGGCTCTGTATTCGAAATTCGAAAATCCGGTCCTTGAAGGGCAGTGACCGGGAGAGGGGGTTATCATAGATATTATTAATGTAATCGACAAACTGGAGACACTCATCGACACCAGCAAGGCTGCCCGAGTCGGCGGCCACATCACGGTGGACCGCAACAAGGCAATGGAATTGGTGGACCAGCTCCGTCTCACCGTGCCGAAGGAAATCCGGGCGGCTGAGGAAGTGCTGTCCCAGCGGGACCATATCATGAACTTGGCCCAGACCGATGCCCGCCGCACCAAGTCCCAGGCCGAGGACGACTACCGGGAACGGCTGGACAAGCACGAGTTGCTGATGCAGGCGGAACAGAGGGCCACCACCCTGTTGCGCGACGCCGAAGACCGGGCCCGCCGGATGGTGGAGCAGGCCGAAGCGCAGTCAGAGGCCAGCCGGTCCGATGCCGACGCCTACGCGCTGCGCAGCCTGCGGACCCTGGAGCAGGAGCTCAACGGCATCACCTCAGCAGTTCGCCGTGGAATCGACGTACTTTCGGCACCGGCCTCGGCCACCCTGACCACCCAGTACTTCGGAGACCCGCAGCCAGTACGCTAAGACAGGGAGACCATTCGATTGGACTCCTAAATGGCCTTACCCCGCCACGAGGCAGAGGGCAGCCCGGCTGGAGTGGCAGCGCTGCTTTCGCCATTGCAAAGCCAGAGGGACAGCGCAGGGGCAGCCGACATTCGGTTGCCCCTGCCGTTTGCCAAAAACAAAATCCGCATCCTCCAGCCTGCCAATACTTGTCCATCGCCGTCGTCTGGGTTGACATTGAATTTGGAACAGGCATACAATTTTTCTAACTTTACGGACTTATTTCGGAGGCACTGCAATGAAACAGATGACTGTTGACAGCATCCGGGTGAGTCCTATGAACTATCAGAGGGTCGTAATTCTTCGCGAAAACGACTCCGACCGTTACCTGCCCATCTGGATTGGGCCCGCGGAGGCTGACGCCATCGCGGTGAAGTTGCAGGACCTCAGTGTCCCCCGCCCCCTGACTCACGACCTGCTTCGCGAGGTCATCGACAAGCTGGGGGGCTCCATCAAGCACATTCTGGTCAACGACCTTCAGAACGACACCTTCTTCGCCACCATAACGATTGAAGTTAACGGCAACAGCGAGGACATTGACTGTCGCCCCAGTGACGCCGTCGCGTTGGCGGTCCGGGCCAAGGTGCCCATTTACGCCAATGAGGCCGTGCTTGACAAGGCCGGAATTCATCTGGACAAGGAAGGCAAACCTGCCGGACAGGTGGAGGGAGCAGAGCAATCGGACGAACCTCGCAGCGAGGTCAAAGAGGAGGAACTGGAGGGAATGTCCGCATTCACCGACTTTATCGACTCTCTGGATCTTGAGGACTTCGGCAACCGGTGATTTGCTACCGGGTTCAAACTCCGTATGTCGGCGAAACGCAGGTCCCATGGCCCCGATGAGTTACGTCGGGGCCGCTGTCGTTACGGGACAATGTTCCAGCATGCGTCGGTCTCCCGGTGCCCTAGCAGCAGAGGACTGTCGCCGGGCTGGTATCGCAGGTTGCTCCTTGGCCTTTTGGAAACCGCTACTGGGCCGCTGAGCCCGGTTACCGGACCGCCGAGTCCGTTCGTGGTGAGCTTGTCGGATCATTGGGGATGGCCCTTCGACAGGCTCAAGCCAAAGGGATGTCCAGCAACCCAATGACCCTGGTGCCCGACGAAAATCGGATTGACTTCTAACACGCACGGTGATAATATCCTGCCGTTTGAGCGGTTGTATGAACCGACGGCTGCTTGCGCTGCGCCTGCTGGGACTGGGATGGTACGTTGCCTCCTGCATCGTCATCGGCACGGTCGGAGGGATCTGGTTGGACAAGCTGTCGGGTTTGGCGCCGCTTTTCACTCTGCTGGGAGTGCTGATCGGAACAGTGGCAGCATTCTACGGTCTTTACAAGATGGTACGCCCTCTGCTTGACAACCCTTCTTCCAGTAGCTCCAGTTCAGATGGAGATTCTTCCCAGTGAAACGCGGGCCGCTGATAACCGGACTGCTGTTTATTCTGGCCTTGGCCGTCGCCGGGCTGATAACCGGAGCTATTGGCGCCGGGCTGGTGCAGTCCGAGGATAAAAAAGCGGCTGGCGAAACTGCCGAAGGCCCGTTTATCCCAAAGCCCGCGGTCCACCTTCCTGCCCAGGTCGTCGGACCGGTCGGCGCCCGTGACCACTATGTTGAGTTCCTCCACGCCGAGCACAAGGAACGCGAGGATGGCGAGGAGAAACTGGACGAGCATGCCCACGAGGTCCTGAAAGAAGGCCCATATCAAGGCAACAACTTCATCATCACCAACACCCTCCTTTCTTGTTGGATCGCCAGCCTCGTCCTCGTTCTGATATTCGCTTTGGGCGCGCGGCGGGCCAGCCTCGTCCCAGGCCGTTTCCAGAACTTCTGCGAGATCGTCATAGAGGGCTTGTTGCGTTTCGTCGAAGGAACGGTTGGTCCGCAGCGGGCACGCCTGCTGTTCCCGGTCATCGCCACCATTTTCCTTTTCGTGCTCATCAATGCGTGGATCGGCCTGCTGCCCATCTATCCGGCCTTGGGGTTCAAGACCGAGGGTATAGTTGAGATTCACCTGCTGCGGCCGGCTGGCACCGACATCAACATGCCGCTGGCGCTGGCGCTCATTTCCTTCGTTTTCGTTGAATTCCTCGGCGTCAAGATGCTGGGCATCGGTTACTTCGGAAAATTCATCCGCATCTCCAGCTTGGGACGCGGGCTGAGCGCCCTGTTCCAATTCAGGATAATGGATGCCTTCCAAGGTTTTCTCGACTTCTTCTTTGTCGGGCCACTTGAGGCTTTCAGCGAATTCGTCCGTCTGATCAGCTTCACTTTTCGTCTGTTCGGAAACATGACTGCTGGAGAGATCTTGGTGCTGGTGTCTGCCTTCCTGGTTCCGTTTGTTGCCACGGTAGGCGTCTACGGCCTGGAACTGCTCGTTGGGTTCATCCAAGGGTTGATCTTCGCCGGACTGACACTGGTTTTCGCCGCCATAGCTATGACAGCCCACGAGCACGAGGGACACGAGGAACATCACTAGGAAGCTTTAGGGAGGAACTCCTGTATCCGAATGGATGGGGGGATTCTCCGGAAGGGGCATATAAGATGGAGTTTCTGATTTTCGGAATGGTTCTTGCCACGGTGGGAATCGCTGCCGCTGCGTTGGGCGGAATTTTCGCAATCTACGCATCTCGTCAGGACTAAGGCATTTCAATCCAAATACTCGGGCTGACACACCCAAGGAGGGAAAATGGAAATCCTTTCGGCACTGTTGAGCCTACCGCTGGCGCAGATTGAGGCCGATGCAGCCAAGCTGCTGGGCGCCGGTATTGCCATCGGGCTGGGGCTTATCGGCCCGGGCATCGGCATCGGCATCCTCGGCGCTGCCGCGATGAGCGCCATCGGACGCAATCCCGAGGCCACGGGAAACATCCAGACCAACATGATCCTGGGCATCGCGTTTGCCGAGGCACTGGGTATTTACGCCCTGGTGGCCGCGATTATGATTGGATTCATCTTCTAAAGCGGCTTAGGACGAAATAATGGAGACATTGGGAATCCACCTCCCAAGCCTGCTGATCTACCTCGTCAACTTCCTGCTGGTATTGGGACTTCTGTTCCTGTTCGCCTACAAGCCCATTCTGCGGCTGATGGACCAGCGAGCTGAACGAATCCGGGAAAGCCTGGAGGCCTCCGAGCGGGCGCGCGAAGAGGCCGCTTCCTCTCAGCAGGTGGTTGAGGATCAGTTGGTGGAGGCGCGCCGCGAAGCCCAGCGCATCATGGAAATAGCCAGAGAGGCGGCCGAGCGGTTCCGTGCCGAGGAGATGGAACGGGCCCGCGGCGAGGCGGAGAACTTCGTCTCCCGCGCCCAGTCCGACATCCAGCGGGAGCGCGACGCGGCCATCGAAGAGGTACGGGCCAATTTTGGCGAGCTGGCCATTACTGCCGCAGAACGTGTCGTGCGCCGTTCTCTCGACCGACAAGCTCACGAGGACCTGATCGCCCAAGTGCTGGAAGAAGGCGAAAGCCTGCGAAGGGGTTAGCTGACCGATGGCGCAGAAGGTATCGGGCAAGCGGTACGGTCAGGCAATTTTCGAGTTGGCTCGGGACCAGAACGCCGTGGATCAGTGGGGCCAGGACGTGGCCCTTGTGGCCCAGGCGTTTGAGGATGCTGAATTCGGCGCTCTTCTCAAACATGCCGGCGTGTCCGCGGATGACAAGCGCCGCGCCACCGAGGCAGTCTTGGCCGACATCCAGCCCTTGGTTCGCAACATGGTGGACCTGCTGGTGGCCAGGGGATTGGTGGACGCCATCCTCGAGGCCTGCCATGAGTTTACCGAGTTGCAGGACCAGATGGAGGGGCGCCAGCGCGTCGAGGTCACAACCGCCGTGCCGCTGGAACCCGCCGAGATCGAGCGCATTACGGAGTTCGTCGGAGGCCTTATTGGCCGCGAGGTAGTGGTCACCTCGCGGGTGGACGAGGAAATCCTCGGTGGGCTGGTCATCCAGATCGGCGATCGCCTTCTGGACGGCAGCGCGAGGGCGAGGCTGGACGGACTGCGAGAACGACTGAACGCCGGTATCCGATAGCGGTGCCGCGTTCACCTTTCAATAGGGAGTATAATCGGAGTTCAATCTCCGTTGTATTCCCCAATAGGTCTTTACTGTAGGCATCGGGGATTTAATTTTCCCAGCAAGGAGAGCCCGCTATGGCTACCAGGGGACTGGACATAGTTTCGCTGATTAAACGCCAGATCGAGGAATTCGGCGGCGATCTGGCCCTGGTGGACATTGGTACCGTGGTCCAAGTGGGCGACGGCATAGCCAGCATTCAGGGCCTCCAGGGCGTGCGCTCCAATGAGTTGCTGGATTTCGGAAATGATGTTCTGGGTTTGGCGCTAAACCTGGAGGCTGACCTCGTAGGCGCGGCCATCTTGGGCGACCCCAACGCCGTCAAGGAAGGCGATCGGGTGCGCTCCACGGGCCGCATCATCGAGGTGCCAGTGGGTGATGCGCTGATCGGGCGCGTGGTCGACCCCTTGGGCCGTCCGCTGGACGGAAAGGGAGCAGTGGCCACCAGCGGCAGCCGCTCCGCCGAGACCGTGGCCCCCAACGTGGTGGTTCGCCAGTCGGTGAACACCCCAGTGCAGACCGGCATCAAGGCCATCGACTCCATGATTCCCATTGGCCGAGGCCAGCGGGAACTTATCATCGGCGACCGTTCCACCGGCAAGACCGCCATTGCCGTCGACTCCATCATCAACCAGAAGGGCGGCGATCTCATCTGCATCTACGTGGCCATCGGCCAGAAACAGGGCAAGGTGGCCCAGGTGGTGGGCTCGCTGGAGGAAGCGGACGCCATGAGCCACACCATAGTGGTAACCGCGGGCGCCTCTGACTCGGCCCCTCTGCAATACCTGGCCCCCTATGCAGGCTGCGCCATGGCCGAGGAATTCATGGACCAGGGCAAGGATGTGCTGATCGTCTACGACGACCTCACGAAGCATGCTTGGGCCTACCGCCAGATGTCGCTTCTGCTCCGCCGCCCCGCTGGGCGCGAGGCCTACCCTGGCGACGTTTTCTACCTCCACAGCCGCCTGCTGGAACGTTCCGCGCGGCTGGATGAGGAACATGGCGGAGGCTCCATCACCGCCCTGCCGATCATCGAGACCCAGGCCGGCGACGTGTCGGCATACATCCCCACCAACGTGATCTCCATCACCGACGGCCAGATATACTTGGAGTCGGAACTGTTCAACGCCGGTATTCGCCCCGCGGTAAACGTGGGCCTGTCGGTATCGCGCGTGGGCGGCGCGGCCCAGACGCGGGCCATCCGCAAGGTCGCAGGCCGCCTGCGCCTTGACTTGGCCCAGTACCGTGAGCTTGCAACCTTCGCGCAGTTCGGTACCGCCGACCTTGATGCGGCCACCAGGGCGCAACTCGCACGGGGCCAGCTCGCGACTGAAGTGCTGAAGCAGGCCCAGTACGTCCCCCTCTCCCTTGATCGGGAGGTGGTGATCTTGTTCGCGGTGAACTCCGGTGCCATGGAAGACGTGCCGCTGGATCGCGCGGGCGAATTCGAACAGGGTCTGCTGCGACACATTTCCAGCAGCCACCCTGACATTCTTGAGAGCATCACGGAGACAAACGACATCACCGACGAGACCGAGGCGAAACTTAACCAAGTCATCGCCGACTACAAGTCGACATTCGGCATCTAGGAACCACTGCCCTCACCCCGGCCGTCCTCGTCGTGTAGAGGGAATTCTAGGGGATAGTCAGAGAGAATGCCCAGCGTCAGAGACATACGCCGTCGCATCCGAAGCGTTGATAACACCGGCAAGGTCACCAACGCCATGTCGCTCATAGCGGCGTCCAAAATGCGCCGCGCTCAGAATGCGGTGTTGCAGGGCCGGCCCTATTCCGAGAAGATTCAAGATGTAATAGCTCACTTGGCCGCGCAGCCCTCCGACGACGTTTCGGCATCGCAACCGCTGCTGCAGGTGAGACCGGTTGAGCGCATTTCGGTTCTGGTGATCAGCCCCGACCGGGGGCTGTGCGGCGGCATGCATTCCAACCTGAACCGCCGTGTGGGCCAGTTTATGCTGGACCAGGAAGTGCCGGTGCAGGTGGTAGCGGTGGGACGAAAGGGCCGAGACTTCATGGTGCGCGCTGGCAGCGACCTGAGGGCCGTTTTCACCGATTTGGGTGAGACCCCCACATTGCTGGACACTGTGGCAATTTCCCAAATGCTCGTCGATACCTATGCCGAGGCCGAGGCCGACGAGGTCTTCGTGGCCTACACCCGCTTCAACTCCACCCTTTCGCAGACACCCGTCGTGGAGCAGTTGCTACCGATAACGCCTTCAGAGCTCACCGGCGCCGAGCGGGTGGGGTACATCTATGAGCCTGACAACCTGATTGTCCTGCAAAGCCTGCTGCCCCGTTTCGTGGAAATGCAGGTCTACCATGCCCTTCTTGAGTCCATTGCCAGCGAGCAGTCAGCCCGCATGGTGGCCATGCGAAACGCCACCGACAACGCCAAGCAGTTGAGCGAAGACCTCACACTGGTGATGAACAAGCTCCGTCAGGAAAGCATCACCAACGAACTGCTGGACCTGATGGGCGGCATGGCGGTACTGGAAGGATAGCGATGGGCCTCATCGTCAAGGAATACACCGTCACCGGAAATCGGCGCAGCGACACGGTGCGCGTCCTGTACGACACGGGCGCGGGTTCTTCTTTTGTCCGGCGCGATATTGCGGAGATATTGGGCGAAGTAGTTGGCACACCCACGCCAATGCAATTTACGATGGCAGACGGACAGGAAACATTCACCGTAGACCAAGTCATCCCGCTTGATGTTGACGTGAATAATACCCCTATAAAGCACAATTTTTATGTTGCGGATGATCTCGCAGAGGAACTCATCATCGGCGCAGACTTGATGCAAAGATTCAGGATGAGCCTTGACATGGAAAATGAGGCTGTATCCGTTGACCCGCGCGCTCTGTACTTGAGGGCCTGACTCTTGAGCCAGAGCTACGTCATCCGGCTTCAGGAGAAAGAAATGGCCACCGGCAAGATTGTTCAGATAATCGGGACCGTTGTTGATATCGAGTTCCCCGCCGATGAGTTGCCCAATCTCTTCGATGCGGTTGAGTTGGACAATAACGGCGAGCGGCTGGTGCTGGAAGTTCAGCAGCACATCGGCAACAATTGGGTGCGCTGTCTTGCACTGGGCGCGACCGACGGACTGGCGCGGGGCGTAGAGGTCGCAGACACCGGGCAGAAGGTGTCCGTGCCAGTAGGGCCGGAGACCCTTGGCCGGTTGTTTGACGTAACCGGCACCCCGTTGGATAACTTGGGACCGGTGGAAACGCCCCTTCGCTGGCCCATCCACCGCGACCCGCCGACTTTCGACAACCAGAGCCCCAACATCGAAATCCTGGAAACTGGCATCAAGGTTTTTGACCTGATTACACCCTTTTTGAAAGGAGGAAAGATCGGGGCCTATGGCGGCGCCGGTGTGGGCAAGACCGTCATCATTCAGGAACTCATCCGCAATATTGGCGCTGTTCACCAAGGCGTGTCGGTGTTCGCCGGCGTGGGTGAGCGCTCCCGTGAGGGCAATGACCTCTGGCACGAAATGCAGGACTCCGGTGTGCTCTCCAGCACCGTGCTGGTCTTTGGACAGATGAACGAGTCGCCGGGAGTGCGGGCCAGAATCGGCCTGACAGGCCTGACCATGAGCGAATACTTCCGCGACGAGCAGAACCAGGATGTGCTGCTCTTCGTGGACAACATCTACCGCTACATCCTGGCCGGTATGGAAGTGTCGGCGCTGCTGGGCCGGATGCCGTCTGCTGTCGGATACCAGCCCACCCTGAGTACCGAGATGGGCGCGCTGCAGGAGCGCATCACCTCCACCCGCGGCGGCTCCATCACCTCTTTCCAAGCCATCTACGTCCCGGCGGACGACTACACCGACCCCGGCATTGTAACCACCTTCGGCCACCTGGATGGTGTGGTGTCGCTGGAGCGGTCTCTGGCGGCTCAGGCTCTGTACCCGGCGGTGGACCCGCTGTCAAGCTATTCCCGCATCCTCGAGCCGCGCATTGTGGGCGAGGAACACTACCGGCTGGCCCGTGGAGTCCAGCAGGTGCTGCAGCGATATCGGGAGCTGCAGGACATCATCGCCATTCTTGGCATCGAGGAACTGTCCGAAGAAGACAAGTTGACGGTGTTCCGGGCGCGTAAGATCCAGCGCTTCCTGACCCAGCCCTTCTTCGTAGCCGAGACGTTCACCAGCCAACCCGGGAAGTATGTTCCTCTGAGGGAAACGGTCCGCGGCTTCTCGGAGATCCTTGAGGGCCAGCACGACGACCTGCCGGAACAGGCCTTTTACATGGTGGGAACCATCGACGAGGCTATTGAGAAGGCCGAGTCGATCCGCGCACAGGGGTAACATCCACCATGCCGATGCTGCTGGAAATTACCACTGCCGAACGGCAGGTCTTTGGCGAGGAAGTGGACATGCTCATTGCCCCGGGTGTGGACGGGCAATTGGGCATTCTGCCGAGACATGCTCCGCTGATGACCATATTGCAGCCGGGCGAATTGACCATCCGCAAGAACGGCGTCGACACATATTTCGCGGTCAGCGGCGGATTTTTGGAAGTGCTGGCCAATCGCGTCACCATCTTGGCCGACGCCTGCGAGCGTTCGGAAGAGATCAGCGAAGAGCGGGCTCAAGAGGCTATGCGTCGCGCCCAAGAACGCATTTCCAACCGCCCGTCAGATATGCAGATGCAGCAGGCGCTGGCCTCCTTGCGGAGGGCCCAGGCCCGTCTCGAAACCGTGCGCCGCCGCCGCTCCCGGGCCGGTGGACCGTTACCGCCGAGCGTGAGTTCGTCAGGCTAGCCGAGTTTCCCGCAACTAGCGCCCTCATTCAGAACATGAGACCCTCTTCCACTTTGGGAGAGGGTTTTTGCCGCCCGCCAGGGAGCAGCACTATTGGTTGTGGAGCGGAGGGATCAGGGCTTGCGGCTGTGGTCAGTCTTCGTTGGAGCTGTTGATGTAGTAGGTCATGGACTGCAGGGACAGCACCGGGTCTATGTTGCGAATCTTCACGCCTTCCCGCACATGGGGAATGATGGGAGCGTAGTTGAGTATGGCGCGGATGCCACACGCAACCAGCTGGTCCACGACTTCTTGAGTGTGGGAAACGGGGACAGCCACGATGGCGATGCTGATCTTCCGCTCGGCGACCACACGTCGCAGGTCATCCAAGGAATGTACCGTGAGTCCGCCCACGTCGCTCCCGATAACCTCTATGTTCACGTCGAAGGCAGCCACCAAGTGAAAGCCGTCGGGAGTGAAGCCGGGATAGTTGATGATGGCCCGCCCCAACCGGCCCACCCCGACCACTGCCACGTTCCAGTAGGAGTTGACGCCGAGGATCTGACGCAGACGCTCCAGAAGGTCAAGGACGCTGTATCCACGCCCCTGCTTGCCGAAGCGGCCAAAATAGCTGAGGTCCTTGCGTATCTGGGCCGGCGTCACCTGGAGCTTTTCGCCCAATTGCTGCGAACTCACCACCGTGATGCCGTCCTCCATCAGGCGGTTGAGGATGCGCAAGTACTGGGGCAGCCGGCTTACGACAACCTCTGGCACTTCCGAACGGGAAAAATCAGGGGACGCGGCGACACTGGCCATAGGGCACCCAGTCTCCTTGCCGGGCTGCTTTCGGGTGTGGACGTGCATTGGGACCGGTACAGCTATAATCTATATGTCAGCCCAACCCCCGTCAACAAGGGCAAGGGCTGGCAGTCGACAGCCAGGGGGCGCTGCGTCCGCTGTGGCCAGGACGCGGCTTTACAGGAACGGTGCCAAATTGCACGTCGGAATCTGCAAGTTGACCATGCATCTTCCAGAGGTGTCCAGCCTCAAGGACAAGCGGCAGATTGCCCGGTCTCTGTCGGACCGCATTCGCAACCGGTTCAACGTGGCCGTGGCTGAGGTGGAAGATGGGGACCGTCGGCAGCGTCTCACGCTGGGTGTCTGCTGTGTGAGCAACGACCGGCGACACGCGGACTCCATTCTTTCCAGCGTGCTCGATTTCGTTGAACAGTCCCGCTACGACGTAGAGCTGATGGACGTTCAGAGCGAAATCATCGGAGGGGTGTAGCCCGGGGAAACGTCGCCGACAGCAAGCCCGTTGCGGAACTCCACCAGTGCGCGGGCCATTATTTGCCCAGCCATGTGTTGCACGTTGTTGTGGGATGCCCCATGCAGCGTTACGAAACGCTTGGGCCGGTTTGCGGCTTGATACAACTTCACCCCCTGCCAGTGGGGCACAATTTCGTCCAGCTCTCCGTGAAGCACAAGCAACGGGGTACGAACCCGAGTGATTCGCTTTACGGAATTGTAGTGCCCCCTCACCAGCCATCCGGCCATCGGAATTGACACTGCAAGCCCTGCCATATCCTGGATGGATGAAAAAGGCGCAACCAGAGCCATCCCTGCCGGTGGGTGCGCGGCGGCCAGTTCAATAGCAACCGCGGCGCCAAGAGAATGCCCGAAATACACTATCCGGTCCGAGTCGATTCCGGGGCGTTCGGTCAGGTGCCGCAAGGCTGCGCGGGCGTCAAGATAGGTGCCGCGCTCCGTCGGATGGCCTTCGCTGTTGCCGTAGCCTCGATAGTCGAAAATAAACTGGTGGACGCCCAGCAAGTGGTGCGTCCGCTCCAGTTGGCCCACCCGGGTGCCCAAATTTCCACCGTTGCCGTGGAACCACAGCCACGTCTGGGTCTTGGGACCGGCGATGGCATCTGGTCCGGGCAAGAACCAGCCATGTATCGTCAGCCCGTCTGAGGACGTCAGGTATACGTCTTCGTACGCCAATCCTGCATGGGCCGGTGTGCCGGCGACCTCAGGCTCTGGTGAGAAGACAAACTGCTTTTCTGCCCAGCCCCAGAACATACACTGCTTGGCGAGGCCCCTAGGGCGAGATGGCGGCCTGGCCCCTGGTCCTAAGCAACTCGGGCAACATCTGGGAGAAGTCGCGCTTGGTCAAAACCGCATCGCAGCCCAAGGCCCGCGCTTTGCGCAACGTGGGCGCATCACCGTGAGGGCCGTAGGCAATGAGAGGCGTTGAGTTCTCTCCGTCAGAGTCGGACTTCAGGGCGGATGACAGCAGGGACACGCCCTCGACCCAATCATCCTCTTCCGCTTCCAGGTCCACCAACGCCAGGGCCACATCGCGTCCGGCAGTGGCCTTGAGCAGGCCAGCGGCGGAATTGCCGTAGATCGCCTCCATCCCGGAGCGCATGGCGGCCGACTCTATGCGCGGTATGAAGAAGAGGTTGCCGGTTAGCACCAAAGCAACGGGTGGGGGGCCTTCGGTCTCTTCTGGCAGTTGAGACATGTCAGCGCACCGGCGGCGTGCCGAAAGGCACCGCGAGATGAGACGGAGGATATGATGCCTGCTCTTGTTGGATGGTATCCATCCTGTCGGCAATGTCCCGCTGCTCGGGTCTCTCCGCCTCGCAGTCTGGGCACCAGATCAGCTCTTTTGACGACAGCATCATATTGTCTTTTTTGACTGTGATTGTCTCAATGTCGGTTCTGCAAACACTGCACTTCCGGACAATATTTACCTGGTCTATGGATGGCATTGTCTCTTCTCCCTCCCCTTTTTGTTTGCCCCTTGGAATACCGCTAAGGAAGAGTGTCTCCATCGGGGGGCTGGTCTTCAAGACTATCCGACAACAACTCCAGAATGTCCTTGGATTCCTTCTCTCCCGCCAAACCCTTTGCCTGTATCCCCTCGGTCATCATCTGGAGGCAGAAGGGGCAGGAAACACCGACGGTTTGGGCCTCTGTTTCAAGAAAGTGTTCGGTACGGGCGTGGTTCACCCTCTGGCCTTGGCTTTCCTCGATCCACATGTGGCCGCCTCCGGCGCCGCAGCAGAAACTACGCTGACGGCATCTACCCTCCATCTCCACCAGCTTCAGGCCAGGGATGGCCTTGGCCACGTTTCGCGGCTCGTCGTACACGCCGTTGTGGCGCCCAAGGAAGCAGGAGTCGTGGTAGGCGACAGTGACGTCCATCATCTTCACAGGCTTGATCCTGCCCTGTTTGATCAAGCCGTCCACGAACTGGCTGTAATGCAACACTTCGAAGTCTCCGCCCAACTGCGGGTACTCGTTCTTGATGGTGTTGAAGCAGTGAGGGCAGATTGTCACCACCTTCTTCACATTGTAACTGTTCAGCGTCTCGATGTTCTGAGTTGCCATGATCTGAAACAGGTATTCGTTGCCCATGCGCCGAGCCGGGTCTCCGGTGCAGGTTTCTTCATCGCCCAGAATGGCGAAATCCACCTTGGCCGACTTCAGCACCTTGACCATCGAGCGGGCGATGGCCTGGCTGCGCTGCTCCAGGGCTGGTGTGCAGCCCACCCAGAACAGGATCTCCGCCTCTGGATTCTCCGCCAGCGTCGGCACATCCAACCCCTCGGCCCAGTCGGTGCGGGAGAACTGGGTGCCCCGCCACGGGTGCCCGCGCTGCTCCAGGCTGATCAGGGCGTTCATCGCCGTTTCGGGAGCGTTGGATTCCTCCAGCACCATGTACCGGCGCATATCCATGATGGTCGGCACGTGTTCCACCGCGACCGGGCATTCCTCCATGCATGCGCCGCAGTTGAGGCAGTCCCAGATGGCAGTCTCGGGAATGGCGTTGTTCAGGATCGGCGACGGCTCGGCGTGTTCCGGGTCGCGAGGCCCTTGGTGGCCGATCTCGACCATGTGATCTTTCAGGTTTTCCACGATGTGCATGGGCGACAGCAGTTTGCCGGTAATGTTGGCCGGGCAGACGTCGGAGCAGCGCCCGCAGACGGCGCATGCATAGCCGTCCAGGAGTTGCTTCCACGTGAAGTCCTGCACCCGGGATGCCCCGAACCGTTCGGCATTCTCCAAGTCCATGGCTGGGAGGGCTCCGCGCGAGTCAAGGGTGCGGAAGAAGGCATTGATTGGCGCAGCCACCATGTGCATGTGCTTGGAAAAGGGGATATACACCGTGAAGAAGAGGATGATGGCAAAGTGGCTCCACCAGAACACACCCTGCAGGACGCTGGCCGCGGACTCGCTGATGCCCCAGTCAACGAACAGTCGCCCCAACGCGCCGCCGATGACGACATCGGCCTCCGGTCCGGTTCCCCCCTCCGCCACGTAGAAGCTGTGTGTCAGCAGCGTCGAGGCCATCAGTCCGCCGATCATGCCGACGATGATAATGGCGTCGGGGTTGCGAGTGAGGTCGAAGCTGAGTCGACGGGGTCGAACAACCCACCGCCGCACAGCCGCCCAGATCAGCACCAGCAGCAGTACGGCGGCCAGGATGTCGAGGTAGCTGCTGTACACCATCGCCCCGGTATCGGTCAGCAGCCATTCAGGGAAAGGCTTCCAGGCCACCGCGCCAAAAATAAAGATGGCGTAGGACAGCATGAAAGTGAGGAAGCCCCAGAAGATGGTGGCGTGCCCCAGTCCGGCCCAGTCGCCGAAGGGCACTCGCTGCAGCACCTTCTTCTGGCCCAGCACAATAGCCATTGCGCCGGTGAGCCGCTCTATCGGCCGGTCGAAACGGGCCTCAGACCGCCCTTGAAGTACCAGACGGAATACCCGCTGGTATATCGCAAAGCCGCCGGCGCCGGCCGCCAGCGCAAAAAGGACGTAAACTCCGACCCAGATTGGGATAGGACCGATGTCGCCAGGAGGAACCACTGTCTACACCTACTGTTTATCTTGCCCTGTTTATCTCGCCGAGGTGCCGGAACGGCGGGCCTGCGGTCTGCTGGCCCGATTGCAGGCGGCGCAGTTGCTCTTCAAGCTGGCGGATACGTTCCTGGTCGGCTTCCCGCGCCCTTCGCTCCGCCTCGAGGGCCGCCTGTTCCTGAGGCAGATTTCTCAGGTAATTGCCGGTTGCCGGGTCGTGGAATACCAACCGGTTGCCTTCCTCGACCCAACACAGGCTCAACTCCAGCACAGTGCTGTACGCTTTCAGCACACCGTCGGGTTCGGTTGTCAGTGGAATGGGTTGATAGACGCCGTCGGATAGTCGGAGTCCTTCCAAGGGCTTCCCGTACAAGCTGCCTCCGGTGGGGTCGAACCGCCAGTATTCCGTGATGCCGATTTGGGCGTAGATTCCCGGCTTGCCGTAGAGGTCGTTCCTGTAGGTGGTGTCCGACGCGATTTCCAAGGCGAAGTCTGACGGCTTGCCTGCTTCCCACGGCAGGTAGAGGCGGCGGCGGCGAATTGAGTCCTCGTCAACGCCGAAGGCCACATAGTAATCCGGCTGTACTCTAACATTCAGGTCATTGGGGTTGTAGCAGATGATGGTGCCTGCGGTGAACAGGTTGGCGCCTCGTCGTCCGAAGCCAGTGAAGCGGGAAGACAGTATGTGTCCAATTTCCTGAAGCACCGAATCTTGAAGCATATCGCGCGTCTTGAGCTGGTCCGGGTCGTATTCCAGACTGTCCCAGTCAATGTCCGCTCCCCGGTTGTAGGGAAGCATGTTGATAGTAGTCGTTGTCATTGCGCGCCTCCGGCTTGGGCCGGATAAGGATTGCCGGATGATGATAACACGGGCCGCCTGCTGCGCCAGGGCTTGAAATCAGGACTGGGAGCCAGGGCTGGGAGTCAGGGTTAGAAGCCTGCCACCCGGGGGATGACCTCGCGGCCCAGCAGCTCGATCTGCTTGAGTACCTGCTCCTGGGGCATACCGGGCCACTGCATCCGGAAGATCATCATGTTGACGCTCAACTCTTCCGCATAGCGTTTCAGCTCCGCCACTACGTCGTCCGGCGATCCCAGCAGGAACCGGTCTTTCGCCAAGTCCTGGTAGGGAATGGTGAACGATTCCTCGCCCGGCAGGGCTTTGTCCTGGCCCCAAGCGGCGTAGGCGGCGTATTTGCCCTCGAGGTAGGGCTGGCTCTCGATGTAGGCCGTTTCGCGGTCGGAAGCCACGTACATCTCCCGCATCATCGGCAGATCGGCCGGCACCGGGTTTCCGTAGGATTCCAGCGCGGCGGTGTAGCGCGACCACTGGTCGGTCACCATCGGCACGGTGGCGTGGGGATTGATGAGCCAGGGATAGCCCCACCGTGCGGCCCGGCGGATGGCAACGTCGTTGTTGGCGGCGACCCAGATGGGCGGGTGAGGCTGCTGCACCGGGCGAGTGGCGAGCTGTGTTTTGGGGATGGTGTAGTACTTGCCCTCGTACTCCAGTTCGTCCTCAGTCCAGAGTCGCTTGATGATTTCCAGCGACTCGTTCATCCGCCCGACACGCTCTTCGCGCTTCACGCCGAATGCGGTGTATTCCTCGTCGCGGTAGCCCAGACCGATGCCGAAGACGAACCGTCCATCGGTGATGCAGTCGAGGGTGGCGATGCTCTCAGCCAGTTCCACGGGGCTGTGCAGGGGCAACAACAACACTGTGGCGGCAACCTGCATATCCCCCGCCTCCGCCGCCAGCCGTGACAGCAACGGAAAAACCGTGCTCATCTGGTATGGCGCCGCCAAGTAGTGCTGCCCCGTGGCGATGAGACTGAATCCGGCGTCGCGGGCCGCTGCCACCTGCTCTACGCTTTCTTGGATCTTCTGTGGCATCGACTCGCCCGGCAGGTACTGGTTGGTTACGAAGAATCCCAGTTTCACGATTGCTCCTTAGTGAAAACAGAAAGACGGCCCGTTTTCCGGGCCTGGATTGGGGAATCATTGTATACCAGATGGGGCGCGGTTGCAGGTCGGTGGCGCCCTTTCGCTGGCCTGCACAATCGTTTACCGGCTGCGAACGCACGGATATACTGTTTCTGCTGGCAGGAGAGGCTACAAGGTTGAGCCGATACAGAGGGGAATTATGGACGAGGTATCCAGGCGGTGCCAGATATTTCTGGACGATGAGAAATAGTCGGAGATAGAACGCATCGCCGGCAGGCGGAATATGACAGTAGAGCAATGGATTGAGGAATCGGCGCGCCAGGCTGGAGCCGACCACCATGAAAGACTGAGGCGGAAAGATCCAGGCGCATAAATAAGGTCATCAAAGAGGCCTCGCGGCAGGGCAATCGCGTTTTAACTGAGTAGGACTTTCAGGAGGTAATCCTCTTTCCAGCCGGCCTGCAGGCGTTTGCCCTGGATTCCCACTTTCAGGCTGGTTTCCCGTTTGAGCAGGTTGTGGGAGATCTGCCTAAGAGTGGCCATGTTCTGAGGGCTGTGGTCCAGGCGTATCCGGCTCTGGTCCTCCCGGAATGTGACGTCCAGGCTCCAATGCAGGGAGTTTTCGATGCTCCAGTGGGTCCGTACAGCCGCCAGCAACTGCCCGGCCGACCCTGCCAGACTGCTGATGTAGTACCTGGCCTGCGCTGTTGTACCGGTCTCCGTCTCACGGCGCCCCGCCACCTTGGCCACGGACCGCAACCCCGGCCATTCCTGCCCAGTGCTCAGATATTCCAGACAGGCCGGGTCGCTGATTGCCCAGCACTCCCGGCGTTCGATCCGGCCGTGCCCCTTGTTCAGAGTGGTGGCGTAGTCGTGGGGCACACCAGCAAAGGACGCCTCCTCTGCCCCCTCGAACAAGTCCCGCACATCCTGGTACAACCGGCCCTGATTCTCCTTGACCGCCAGCAGATATTCAGCCCCACGGTCCAGAATCCCCTGGGCTATCTCCTTCTGGCATCCCATGGCGTCGATGGTTACGATGCATCCGTTCAACTCCAGCATCTGCAGCAGCCGGGGTATGGCGGTGATTTCGTTGGATTTCTCCTCCGTCTTCACCTGTCCCAAGGTCAGGGTGTTGGCCGAGGCCCAGGCGCTGACCAGATGAATGGCCTGCTTGCCCGCCCTTTTGTCGTGGGAGCGGCGCACCGTCTTGCCGTCAATGGCCACCACCTCTCCGGGCAGCAGGTCTGCCACCCCCTGGCTCCACTCCATGAAGCACTCCTGGAACCGGTCAGGACCCAGCCGTGAGAACACATCGCCAAAGGTGTCGTGGGAGGGAATACCGTTGGGCAGGTCCAGGAAGGAGCGGAACCACTCCTCCTTGCTCTTGCCGAACATCTCCACGTGAACCCAGGAATCCGCGCCGCAGATGACGGCGCAGATGGCAATGGTGATGATGTCCAGCAACTGGTGCCGCTTGCAGCGGTCGATCCTCGGGTCCTCCAAAGCCTTGAAATACTCCATGATGGCCCCACACTTCTTCCCCATCATTACCCACAACCCTCACACACAAACTCAGTCTCATCTTCGACCAAGTCTAGCATCTATAACGCGATTGCCCTGGGCCTCGCGGCACAACTTCCCTACAGCTAACATAGAGCAGATACTTCAGGAAATTGAGTCGGGTTATCGTAGCCTGTGATTTTCGCAGATTCCAACATTCCCATGTATTTGGCAGGCTCCCCGCATCCCAACAGTGAGCGTGCCGAACGAGCGTTAGATCGTCTGGCGCAAAATGGCGAACGATTCATTACCAACGTTGGGGTCTACCAGGAGATACTCCACCGGTACGGCGCAATTCGGCGGCTCGACGCCATCACCAGCGCGTTCCAGGGTCTCGACGGGATTGTAGATGGCTTCTTGACCTATGGAATACCGGAGATTCACGCCGCCAGGCCCTTTGTGGAATCAGTTCAAGGCATCTCCGCGCGGGAGGCCCTCCCGTTGCGGCGATGCGGCAGGCGGGAATTAGTCGCTTACTCAGCTGCTATGCAGGTTTTGACGCATCCAGGGGATTGAGCGCCTGGAGTGGCCAGGGCAGAGTTTATTGAGAGGAAAATCCGTATGAAAATAGCAAGGTTCCGACACAACGGCCATACCGCCCACGGGCTCGTCGAGGGCGACGAGGTTGTCGAAATTGAGGGCGACATATTTTCAGACATCAAGCCCAGTGGCCAGCGGCGCAATCTGGCCGACGTGCAGTTGCTGGCGCCGACCGACCCAAAGGAGATCTGGGCCCCGGGCCTGAATTTCGCCAATCATCTGGAGTTCGCCGCCGGCGTGCTGGGCGACGAGGACCCTCACATCCCGGAGCACCCGGAGCCGTGGATCAAAGCCCGCAACTCGCTGGCGGCAACTGGCGAGGATATTGTCCTGCCCCATGACACCGCCGGTGAGGTGCACTACGAGGGCGAGGCAGTCGCGGTCATCGGCAAGGCCTGCCGCCGGGTCAGCCCCCAAGAGGCCGGCAGCTACATCCTCGGCTACACCTGCGGCAACGACGTATCGGAACGCTCTTGGCAGAAGGACGACTGGACCTTCTGGCGCGCCAAGGGATCGGACACATTCGCCCCGGTCGGTCCTTGGATAGAAACAGACATCAACCCGCAGGCGCTGGAAATGATCGTACGACTCAACGGCGAGGAGGTGCAGCACGGTCGCACAGAAGAAATGCTGTTCACCTTCGCCGAAATCGTCAGCTACATCAGCCAGCAGATCACCCTGCAACCCGGTGATCTCATATTCTCCGGTTCCACCGGCGTCACCACTGGACTGAAGGACGGCGACCTGATCGAGGTGGAGATACCGGGAATAGGCGTTCTGTCCAATCCGGTGCTTCGGGAGGAGGCCTGACAATTATCACAGGCTCACGACGGCGCGGGCTCGGGCCACAGGCTCGCCGCGATCGTTCTCCACGGCGACGGCGCACTCCACCAGCCGTTGTCCGCCCGTCGTTCGCTTGTCGACTACTGTGCCCGACAGGCTGATGGTGTCGTTGGCCCGGACCGGCTGCAGGTGCTCCACGTCCAGACTACTGTCCTCGGCGTCCAGCCGTTCCGGGGGGAAACCCTTGCCCAGCAGCTCAACTATGTACGACGTAACAGTCTGCTGGGGTAGACGTTCGGGCGCCTCATTGTCCTCATATTCCGCTCCCTCGCCGTGGAGGGAGGCGTAGCGTTGTATGGTTTCCTCCGTCTCCCATTTGATGAGAACTGGGAATGTATCCCCAACGGCTACGGAGTCAAAATCCACGGTCATCGCCCAAAGCCTGGCCATACGATCCTCACCGGTGCGGGCTCGCTTTCCGCGGAAAGGCTAACACTGCGCGATTACACCGGCAACCGCCGCTCTGGAATCGCGCCGTTCTTTGGGGTAACCTGTTTCGCGGCCCTCGTGGCTTTAATTGAAACGGAACAGGGGAGAGTCGATGGCGAATTCGGAAAGGGAAGAGCCGTACAGCCGGGCCATGGTCATCATGGCCCACGCCGACGACGCAGAGTGGACGTGCGCCGCATCAATGGCGAAGCTGTGCGCCGAAGGCTGGGAAGTGGTGCTGGTGCTCTGTACTGACGGCTCCAAGGGCAGCGACGACCCGGAGATGACCTCCGAGCGGTTGGCGCAAATACGTGCGGAGGAACAGAGGGAATCCGCAAGAGTGCTGGGGCTCAAGGACGTGGTGTTCCTGGGCTACCCCGACTCTTACCTGGAACCGACGCTGCAGCTTCGAAAGGACCTGGCCCGTGAGATTCGCCGCTACCGCCCCCACGTGGTCATCACCGAGCCGTCGACACGCGACATCGACAGCCGCTACTACGGCAGCCACCCCGACCACTTGGCCACGGGCGAGGCAGCGCTTGCCGCCGTGTTTCCCACGGCCCGCGACCGCCTGACCTTCCCGGAACTGCTGGAAGAGGGCCTGGAGCCTCACAAGGTCCGCGAGGTGTGGATTGTCGGCGGCCTGGAGGGTTCAGACTACTTCGTGGATGTGGACGGCTACGTGGAGACTGCCATCGAGGCCCTGAAGGCCCACAAATCGCAAGTCGATCCCGAGGACGCCGAGAGGTACTTTCCGATGGGCCGCGAAGCCACCGCCGCCAAGGTCGGCCTGAAGTATGCCGAGGCATTCAAGACCATCAAGTACCACTGACGGCGAATACGGCAATGGCAGCGCGGCCGATACCGGGGTTGAGTTGCTCGGGTTTCCGCGGCGGTTACCCGAAACTACCTATATTTGTGGTGGGTAAATCTTCACTTTGACCATGAGTCAGCAAGAATATGATGCTATCATCAATGACCGCACCAAAGTCATTGAAGCAGACATCGTATGGGAAAGCGCTGGCAACTCTCCGACTCGAGAATTTAGGATGGACATTGCTTCTGACGATTGCCACCCAATTTTTGTAAAAGGTTGGTACAATCCCCGTTCCGGCAAATTGTCATTCTCCATCATCCACCGAACCGTGGGCGGCAGAATCTACGGCCTGGATTTGGGGGCAGAACATTATAATCCTGATGGTAAACCCGTAGGAGAGAAGCACAAGAACTACTGGGTTCCGGGCAGTCGGGACAAGTGGGCCTATGTGCCGGACGATATTACCGAGAAATGGAATCGTCCCATACAGGTCTGGGAACAATTCTGCGCCGAGGCAAATCTGAGGCACTCGGGCATAATTCGGCACCCGGATACCCAAAGCGAAATGCCGATATGAACGTCAACGAACTCTGCGCCTCTATTGGTCGCTCCTTGTCTCCCCTGTTCGTGTGCTCACCGGCCCCGCAAGAGGGAGTGCGGGTGCGCACCCCGTTGCTCTACCCGGATGGCGGCGTGGTAGACGTGTTCGTCTTGGAACGCGGCAGTAGTTACACAATTACCGACTTTGGGGATGCGCTGGGTTGGCTTGGGCTACAGTCGGTAAGCCGGCGACGTTCACCCAAGCAACAGACACTTGTCTCGGACGTATGCCAAACGCTTCGTATTGAGCTGTTCCAAGGGCAACTGGTGCTTCGCCAAGTCACAGAGGGCGAACTAGGGGAATCGGTGCTTCGCGTCGCCCAAGCAGCCGTGCGCATTTCCGACCTGTGGTTCACGCTTCTCAGCCAATCCACTCAGACAACTGCGGATGAGGTGGACGAGTGGTTACGCGAGAAGCGAATTCCCTTCGAACGTCAAGTTTCGAAACAGGGCCGGTCTACCCAAAACTGGAATGTTGACTTTGAGACGCAAACTGACAACCGGACATCCCTAATTTTTCTGCTGAGTACCGGCTCTCGTGGAGCCGTACGCCGGATTACCGAGCACGTCCTCTCTGGATGTGTGGACTTGAGCCACCTTAAGGAAAGTAAACCTAATCTGGCGTTCGTTTCGCTTTTCGACGACACTGAAGACGTGTGGCGGCCCGAGGACTTTGGGTTAGTGGAGGGGCATGCCGAAATAGCACGTTGGTCAAATCCTGATGAATTCGAGCACATTCTAAACTCGGCAATAGACACATCACAAAAATTGCCGCTCTAACTCGATTTTCGACATACACGAATCCGATGAAGCGGTGATAGAGCGGCAGCTGCGAATCGTTTTAGTTGAGAAGAATCAGGATTCGGGCTTAGACTCCCAACAAATGACTAGCTACACCGGTTTGCGGGCGGTTACCTTGAAGCTGGCGGTGTTGGTGTAGGTGACCCTGTCCGACTCGTCCCAGAACTCCACGCCTTCGCCGTTGATTTCGATGTCCTCGAACCCGGCGCTGCGCATGCGATCTATGTAGACCTCATGGTACTCGGCGCCGGCGGCGCAGGCGACCCACGAGGCCGCGTCGGTGACCGCCGGGCCCTCCGGGGTCAGAGCCAGAACGTCGGACAGGTGGATGCGCCCTCCGGGAGCCAGCACCCGGAAGCTCTCGCTGAAGACGGAGTCCTTGTCCGGGGAGAGGCAGACGACGCAGTTGGAGATGATCACGTCGTAGGAATCGCCGGGCAGCGGCATGGACTCCAACTCGCCTTGGACGAACTCGACGTTGGTCAAGCCGAGGCTGGCCTGGTTCTTGCGAGCCAGTTCCAGCATCGAAGGAGTCATGTCCAGCCCGGTAACGCGCCCGGACTCGCCCACTTGCTGCGCCGCCAGGAAGCAGTCGATGCCGCCGCCGGAACCCAGGTCCAGCACCCTCTCGCCCGGCTGAAGGCCAGCCAGGGCCGTCGGATTCCCGCAACCTGCCGATGCCGCTATCGACTCAGCGGGCAGCCCGGCGAGTTGACCGTCGTTGTACAGCCGCATGGCGTGCTCCAGGTCCTCAGGGCCGCAGCAGGCGGAATCGGACACGCTGCAGCCGCAGCCGTCGGTGTGGTCGCCCGCACCATGCTCCACGACAGGGCTGAGCTCGATGACCCGCTGCGCGCGCGCCCCGTAACGCTCCCTGACCAGTTCCTTTATTTCATTGCTGTTTGTGGCCATATCGCTACTTAATCCTCACTTGAATCATTGAGATGTCTGATATATCAGGGGTCGATACTTGGGAGTGGGAACGGGCTTACCCAACGAACGCACTGCCTCAATCCAAGCATCCCGGGCCAGCCGGACCTCTTTCAACGCCTCTTCCTGAGTTTCTCCGAAGGCCGAACAGGTCTCTAAATCGGGAATATCGGCAATGTAGCCCTCGTCTTCCTCGCTGTAAAATATATTTATGTGATAGTCTCTCACTCTTAATCCTCCAAAGTGAGGCCGTATTTCTCAACAGTTCTGAGGAATTGCCGGATTTGATAAGGCTTGGCCTCTCCTCTCACCGATTGGAGATTCACCGCGTTGGTTATGCTTGGGTGTTCGAAAATATGATGACTGCCGGTCACGCGGACAAGACGGAATCCAAAGCCTTCGACCAGGTTGATCATGTCCAAGAATGCGACGTTTCTTACTGGGCCACGGGTCAAGCGGGCCAGCAGCCTTCGGCGATTCATCAGCTTTTATTGTCCCACCTGTGCAAAATATAGGCAACAAATGCCCCTGCGGGCACTTTGCGGTAAAATGCACTTGGACTTTTTACGATAGGTAAGGATCGGCCAGCCCGACTCTAGGACGGTTCATAATGAAAGTTACCGGTTACCAGACCCGCTTGCTGCACACTCCTGCGGACGACCCGCTGGCCAACAGCCTTCCCGACACGGGGCGGCAACGGGCTTTCGTTACGCTGGAAATGACCACCGACGAGGGAGTGGACGGCGTCGGACTGACCTTCGTCCCTGCGCTCACGGCCAGCCCGGTGGCCGGGGCACTGCGGACGTCGGTGGACGCTCTAGCCGAGATGACCATCGGGGAGGACCCAATGGAGATCGAGGGCATAGTGGAGCGGCTCAAGGAAGCCACCTCGGGAGCCGGACCGGGTGGTCTGCTGACTATGGCCCTGTCGGCTGTGGACATGGCCCTATGGGACATCAAGGGCAAGGCCCTGAACCAGTCCGTGGCGTCGCTGCTGGGCGGATTCCGCCGTAGCGTCCCCACCTACGCCAGCGGCGCGCTGATGCGTCCGGTGAATGTGGAGCGTCTGGCCGAGATTGGCCCCATGCTGGTGGAAAAGGGCTTCCGGCAGATGAAAACCCAGATGGGCGCCGAAGCATTGGCCAGCCGCGAGGTCGACCGCATTCGCACCCTGCGCAACGCGGTGGGCGACGACATCGACCTGATGTGCGACATCAACCAGTTGTGGAGCGTCAATCGCGCCATTGACGTGGGCCGCCGCGTCGAAGAATACCACCTGTATTGGCTGGAGGACGTCGTAGCCCACGACGACTATCAGGGTATGGCCAAGGTGGCCGACGCCCTTTACACCCCCATCTGCTCGGGCGAGTACGTCTACGGGGTCAACCCCTTTCGCCAGTTGATCGAAAACGGCTCCGTGGATATCGTGATGATCGACCTGCTGCGCGTCGGTGGCATCACGCCCTGGCGCAAAGTTGCGGCGATGGCCGAGGCCTTCAACATGCCAGTGGTCAGCCACTTGGTGCCGGAGGTACACATCCAGCTCATGGCGGCCATACCCAATGGCCTGACTGTCGAGTATATGCCCTGGTCGCTGAGGCTCTGGGAGGAAACCCCTGCCTTGGTTGACGGCTGCCTTGAAGTCCCAGATAAACCCGGTCTGGGGCTGGCTTTCGACCAAGATGCGCTGAGGCATTACGCCGTGGCGTAGACGACTCGCCACGCCAATTTGCAAATACTACCCAATATTACGGAGAGAGGTTGAAAATGGTTGCTCAACTGCGGACTTACACCATCAACCGGGGCATGATGGATTCTTGGCTCAAGGTCTTCGACGAGGAAATTCGTCCGATTCACGACAAGATCGGGATGCCCATCTCGGCCACCTTCGTCAACGCCGACCGCAACGAATTCATCTGGATCCGCAATTTCAACAGCGTCGAGGAAATCCCGGCTAAAGAGGCCGCCTTCCGTACCTCGGATGAGCGCAGGGCCCTCGGCGACATGCCCACCAACATGATAGCCAAGGTCGAGGTCAAGGTCATCGAGACCGTCCTCCAGCCCGCCGGCGTCGCCTAGTACTACAGTTGCAGTTAATGATGACGTAAAATTGCGGCAGTTGAGTGTTGGTGAGGTGAGGGTTTGGCAAGGTATGGGGATGAGGTGGCGGAAGTGGCCCGTTGGGCCGAGGGCATCGATCAGGTACACCAGTGCATCGGGGGACGGTTCCGGAGGCCAGAGCCCCGCCGCCGGGCGCTGGATTATCTGCGGGGACTGCTAAGTCCGGTGGAGCGCAAGAACGGCTGGCAACTGGCAGAGCAGGCGGGCGACGCCACTCCCTATGGGGTGCAGCGCTTGCTGTCCACCTACCAATGGGACGCCGGCTTGGTCCGTGATGACCTGAAGAGCTACGTAATGGAGCACTTGGGAGACGCTGAGGCAGTCTTGGTGGTGGACGAGACCGGGTTTCTCAAGAAGGGGGACAAGTCGGTTGGGGTGCAGCGGCAGTACAGCGGCACAGCGGGTCGGATCGAGAACTCTCAGGTTGGGGTATTCCTGGCCTATGCCAGCGACAAGGGAAGGACCCTGCTGGACCGGGAGTTGTACCTGCCACAGGTGTGGGCGGAGGACTGGGAACGGCGGCGGGAGGCCGGAGTACCGGCAGATGTTGGCTTTCAGACCAAGCCCCGGCTGGCGCAGCGCATGCTGGAGCGGGCGTTGGAATCAGGAGCCCCCTTCCGCTGGGTTGCCGGGGATGAGGTCTATGGCAATGACCGCAACCTGAGGTTGTGGCTGGAGCATCAGGGAATACCACATGTGCTGGCCATCAAGAGGAGCGAGAGGCTGTGGGCTTTGACGGAAAAGGGTCCGCGTCAGGTGCGGGCGGACCGCCTGGCGGAGCAGGTTGACGAAACAGGCTGGGTCAGATGCAGCACCGGCGATGGCGCCAAGGGTCCCCGGATGTACGACTGGACTGCCGTGGAGATAAGGCCCATGCGGGAGCCGGGCAAAGGCCATTGGCTGCTGGTCCGGCGCAGCGTGGCCAAGCCGGAGGAGTTGGCTTACTACGTGTGCTACGGCCCGGCGGGGACGGCTCTGGAGGAACTTGCGAGGGTGGCCGGAACCCGGTGGGCCATAGAGGAATGCTTTGAGGAAGCCAAGGGCCAGGTGGGGCTGGACCAGTACGAGGTGCGCCGGTGGGACGGCTGGTACCGGCACATCACCCTGGCGATGCTGGCGCAGGCGTATCTGGCGGTGATCCGGCATCAGGCGATGGAACAGGGAGAAAAGGGGGCTGCTACGGTCCCGATGAAGAGCTGATTCCCCTGACGCTGCCTGAGGTGCGCCGGCTGCTCACCCGCCTGGTATGGACGGAGAATCATCCCACTGAGCTTGTTCTGCTATGGTCTCTGTGGAGACGGCACCATCAGGCACAGGCACGGCGATGCCACTACCGGCGACGGCTATCACTGCTGGATTCAATAGTGCAACTGTAGTACTAGCTGCCCGCCCCCACATTCCGCGAAGGCGGGAGTCAACAATGTCGAACTACTGCCTGACGACTTGTGCCCGGGACCGGTGGACCTCGGATCGATTCGGTTCTGCCCGATAACCTGAAACGCTAATCAAAAACAGAGAGGGATAGAAATGGTAGCTCAGCTTCGCACTTACACCATCAACCGCGGAATGATGGACTCATGGCTCAAGGTATTCGACGAGGAGATCCGCCCGATTCACGACAAGATCGGGATGCCCATCTCCGCCACCTTCGTAAATGCCGACCGCAACGAGTTCATCTGGGTCCGCAATTTCAACAGCGCTGAGGAGATCCCTGAAAAGGAGGCCGCCTACTTCGCCTCCGACGAGCGCAAAGCCCTCGGCGACAAGCCCACCAGCCACATCGCCAAGATCGAGGTCAAGGTCATCGAGACTGTCCTCCAGCCCGCCGGCGTCGCCTAACAGCAGCCGCCGCTGGAGACGCATTAACGCCGCACAGGGACGGTATCAGGAAACCAGAAACGAATCCAGAGCATTGGTTTACAAGGAGAGCACCACACGACAGAACGGACGAGATTTCCCAATCGTCCACCTAAGACGCAATGTCCTTCCCATACCTACCTGTAGGCGTTCAAGTTCAGGGACATTGAAGATTGCCCTCCGGAACACGACGCACCTGATGCAGGAAGTGTTGCTAAGTGGGCCAAGGATCGTTTTTGAATTGGCTATAGTGCGCACCACAGCGCTGCTCACTGCATGCCTCGCGGCACTCGGACTTGCCACTGCTTGTGGAAACCCGGATGCCGACGCGTGGGAGTCCCTCATATCCAAAGGTGAACAGGTTGAAAAGGAACTCGAAGAACTGGATGCTGAACAATTGGCCTTCTTCGGGCATAACCCTGAATGGCAATTACCGCAATGTGCGAGGTCGACCTGGGAACAGATGTTAAACGAAGTTTCAGGGTTCTACCTCTTGGAATTGACCAGGGAGTTGGACCGGTGGCAGGAGTACGCGGAGGCATTAGCCGAGGCAGGTGCGGGGCGTGACGCGCGCTTCATCTCCAGCAGCCATCTGGTGTCCATTGAAGTCGATGTAGGGTTTAAGAGACAAGCATTCGACAAGGGGTTGGAGACTTTCGAATTTCTCGGATGCCCAATCTACTATCCGTGGAAGTAGCGGGTCTCAACCAGGACAATAAGGCCATAGGGAGGGTTTGTTACAGTCGCTCTCCGGCTCAATGTCGTCACGCCCCCTTACGCATCTCCACGTGGGGGATGCCGGCCTCCATGAACGTGTCTCCGTGCTCCTCGTACCCGTGGGAGGCGTAGAAGGACTTGACGTATTCTTGGGCGTGCAGGATATACTCGGTCGCCCCTTCCTCCCGCGCCTCATCCTCCAGAAAGCGCAGAATAAGCCCGCCCACGCCTCCGCGGCGATGCGAACGGTCTACGGCCATGCGGCCGATGCGGGCGGAGCCTTCCGTCAGGATCATCCTGCCGGTGCCGATGGCCTGCCCGTCCAGCAAAGCGATGGCGTGAGTGGCAACGACGTCGTATTCGTCCAGTTCAATTTCCGGCGGAACCGACTGCTCATTAACGAAGACACGGAAGCGGATCCCGACCGCCGCTTCCATGTCCTCCTCGGTTTCCACTCGCTTGATTGTGACAGAATCCATTGAGCCATCCTTGGACAAGCTCAGGATGAGCGGAGTTTAGGGCACGGTTAAAAGACGATCACGCCGCGGCCGATTTCACCCTTGTCCATGTCGTCGTAGGCCTCGTTGACCTGATCGAGGGTGTAGTGGCGCACCACCAGGTCGTCCAGGTTCAGCTTGCCGGCGTGGTACAGGTCGGTGAACTTGGGCATGTCCACGCGGGCATGGGTGGAGCCGTAGTAGGTGCCGCGCACGGTCTTTTCCATCCGCACCATGTCCACCGCGTTCAGCGGAGCCTCGGCGCCGAAGGGCGCAATGCCCACCAGCGTCACCACGCTGGACTTGCCAGCCATCTCATAGGCGTTGCGGATGGTCTCCGTGGCGCCCACAACCTCAAAGGTGAAGTCGGCGCCCTTACCCCCGGTCAGCTCCTTCACGCGGGCCACCGGGTCGCCGTCTGAGGCGTTGACGGTGTGGGTCGCACCGAACTTCATGGCGAACTCCAACTGGCTCTCGCGCAAATCGACGGCTATGATCTTGGTGGCGTTCATCAAGGCAGCGCCCATGATGACGTTGATGCCGACGCCGCCACAGCCGACCACCGCCACGGTGCTGCCCGGCGTTACCTTCGCGCTGTTGACCACCGCGCCCACGCCCGTCGGCACACAGCAGCCGATCAGGGCGGCCTGGGGCATGGGTGTGGGCATGTCGATGGGCACGCAACCCATCTCCGGCACCACGGCGTACTCGGCGAAGCAGGCCACCTTGCCCATGTGGTGGATGCGCTGATCGCCCTTGTGCAGCCGCTGGGTGCCGTCCATCATGTTCGGGCCAGTGGCCATGTGGCTGTCGCACACTTGGGAATTGCCCGACAGGCAGGAATCGCATCGCCCGCAGGCGGGGACGAAGGATAGGATCACCTGCTGTCCGGGGCGGACGGATGTGACACCGGGCCCGATGGCCTCCACGGTTCCCGCGCCCTCGTGTCCCAGCACCACCGGCAGGGCGATGGGAGCGTCGCCGTGCATGAAGTGGCGGTCGCTGCGGCAGATGCCGGCGGCGCCGATTTTGACCAGGACCTCCCCCTCCTTGGGGTCGTCCAGTTCTACATCTTCAATGACCAGGGGTGTCTTGGGTTCGTAAAGAACGGCGGCCTTCAATGCGGGTCTCCTATGTGCAAGTTTCGTTCAACCGACTGTTAGATTGCCGTCTATATTCCACCCCAGCGCCTGCTGGTGTCAATCGAGGGTCGTCAGCCGCCAATGAATGCACTGACGAACTCACCGATGAGTTGCTGGTCTCCCTCGGCGTTGACCGCGCCGCTCTCGATCACGGCGTCGAGTTTCCACCTGCCGAAGATCACCATGCCGTAGGTTGCCGAGGCGCAGTGAAAAACCACGTCCGGCTCCGTGGACGCTCCTATTTCAAAACTGGCCCCCTCCGGCGCCAGCACCACATCCACCGACGAGGCCCCGGGCCCGCTGAGGTTGAACCGGTAGCGTACGGCTCGCGTCCGCAACGGGTCGGGCCGGAAGGCGCGGCGTACTGCCCGGCCTGATGCGTTCACCAGCCCCGGCAGACTGTCCTCCGCCAAAGTTGCATCACGGTCGAAGGCCCAATGAATGTCCCACTCGTGCATCGCCAGCTCCGCGATGCGTATGTCCGCCTTTGAACGCACCGTCTCGGGCCGCAGGCGGTGGTAGCAGAGCTTGTCCCAGTCGTCCGGCTGCACCAGTGAAAGCACACGGCTGAACTCGCTGTTGACTCGAGCCAACTCCCCCAGCAGGCCATCGCCCAGTTTCTTGCGCAGTTCCACCGCCCTGCGGTCCAAATCGATGCGGAACTGGTCTTCGTTCAACGGCGGGTCGTCCAATGCTCCCGGAGGGGCGGATATGTCTCCTGAAAGACCTCGCTCCATCTGATCGGGAATGGGTCCGCCCCGTTCGACTAGGTGGCCGACCACATCGCCCACTGTCCAGCCCTCGCAGGCACTCTGGCGGGCCAGGTCGCCCGGTCCCAGGGTTTTCAGAAAACTTTCAATCCTTCGGTTGGCCCTGATAATCTCTTCACGTCGCGCATCGTCTGCGTTCATGAATTCTCCGTCACGCGCCACATACCCGGTTTCGTGGATTGTCTTGTCAGTCCGAAGCTCTGTCAACCGCAGGTGGGGGCATTCTTGTCGCGGATTCCCGCTGTTTCTCCTTGGCCGGTTTTGGTGGATAATGGCGGCTGTATTCCAGGCATTCAAGAGAGGTATCGAGTATGTCCCAGCTGAGCGAACTGGCAGCGTCGGTGGGAGCGCTGTTGAAAGAGACCGGACAGAGCATCAGCGTGGCCGAGTCGTCCTGCGGCGGTCTGATGTCCGCGGCGCTGGTGGCCATCCCCGGCGCTTCGGCCTACTACGTAGGGGGCAGCATCATCTACACGCGAGTGGCGCAGAAAGGGCTGCTGCACGTTCCGGACGAAGCGATGGAGGGACTGCGGGCAAGTTCCGAACCATACGCGCTGCTCAATGCCCGTACCACGCGGGAGGCCCTTGACACGGTGTGGGGGCTGGCTGAGACCGGCGCCAGCGGCCCCACGGGAAACCGCTACGGCGACAATTACGGTCACGCCTGCATCGCGGTCGTCGGGCCTGTTGAAAAGGTGATCACCGTCGAGACCGGCGATCCGGACCGCGAGGCCAACATGTGGGTCTTCGCCGAGCGGGCTTTCCAACTCTTGGAGGAGTGCATCCGCCAGTCGCGCCAGTAGGAGTCAGGAAATGTCCGAAATCGAGGCAAGGCTGGCCCAAATGGGCTACGAACTGCCCACAGCCCCAGACCCCGTGGGCAACTACCTGCCCATCACCCGCAGCGGCAACGTGATGTGGTTGTCGGGGGTGGGCTCGCGGGTGGTTAGTGGCGGGCAAATCGCCGGCAAGCTGGGTGCCGACCTGAATGTCCAGCAGGGCTACGACGCGGCAAGATGGGCCGCCCTCAACCTGCTGGCCCGGATGAAGGCCGAGTTGGGCGACCTCGATCGTGTCTCCCGCATCCTCAAGGTGGTGGGCATGGTCAACAGCGACCCGTCCTTCACCGAGCAGGCGGCGGTGGTCGACGGCGCATCCAACCTGTTCGTTGCCCTCTACGGTGAGCGGGGACGCCACGCCCGCTCCGCCCCAGGAATGGCCGCCCTACCCGGCAACATCGCCGTCATCTGCGATTGCGTAATCGAAGTTGACGGCGGGTAATGGGCATCCCGTCGGCCCTGAGCTTGACCAAAGACCAACGAAACTGTCTCTCGAACTCCACAGGATGCGGCGATGCAGGAAGTTCTGCTATACAACGAGCTGGCCTACCTGTGGCCGGTTATCAGCCCGCCGGAGGACTACGCCGAGGAAGCCGCACACTGGCAGAGGGCCATCCGGGAGCGGCTCGGCTCCGGGCGGCACCGCCTGCTGGAGTTGGGGGTCGGCGGTGGACATAATCTGTCGCACCTGACCGCCGAATTCGATGCGGCGGCCGTGGACATCTCGCCCAGGATGCTGGAGCTTTCTCGTCTCCTGAATCCCTCGGTGGAGCACCACCTGGGCGATATGCGGGACGTTCGTCTGGGGCAGGTTTTCGACGCCGTGCTGATCCACGACGCCATCTGCTACATGCAGACCGAGGAGGATCTGCGCGCCGTGTTCGCCACTGCCCGCGCCCACCTGCGGCCCGGCGGGCTGCTGCTGGTAGCCCCCGACTTGGTGCTCGATACCTTCCGGGTTGGTATGAAACTCAGTTGGTCAACCGAGCGAGGCGGCGTGGCAATCCTCACCGAGGAAACTGTACTCGACGCCGACCCCAGCGACACCGTGGTGGAGTCCCACTTCACCTACACCATCACCGAACGGGGAGCGCGGCGGGTTGAGCGCGATATCCACGTGACCGGTCTGTTTCCCATAGCCACATGGACCGGACTCATACAGGAGGCCGGGTTCGATACGGAGCGCATCCCACTCCCGGGCGACGGCGACGGCGACGGCTGCGGCGAGAACCTGTTCTGTGGGGTGTTGGCGCAATAGAAAAGGGGCGACTGAGTAAATCGCCCCTCTCTCAATTTCGTGATTGCGAAATTTGCCAAGTTGCCCTTTAGCGAATCAGGTTCTCGGCCATCTTCTCCAACTGGTCTCCCATTTCCTGATCGGTGTCGCAGTGCGTGGGCCACACCGACACCCGGAGGGCGCCCGCGTTCAGAAAGTCCTCGACCTGCTGGCGGTTGGTGTCGGGCTGCTGTCCGAAGACAGATATTGTGAGGGACTGCGGGTCGCGGCCACCCTCTTCGGCCAGAGTGTCCAATATCTTGCGGCTATCCTCGACCTGTTGAGGCGAAACGCGGTTGGGCAGCCAGCCGTCGCCCCACCGGGCCACGCGCTGCAGTACATTGCGGGCCATACCACCCAGCAGCACCGGCGGGTGCGGCTGCTGCACGGGCTTTGGGTACATGTAGACCGGCGGGAAGTCGTAGTAGCGACCGTGGAATTCGGCCTCGTCCTTGGTCCACAGCTCCTTCAGGGCGGCCACGGCCTCCCGGGTCTGAGTCCAGCGATGATCGAAGTCGCCGCCCATCATCTCGGTCTCCTCGCGGTTCCAGCCTGCGCCGATACCGAAGACGAAGCGCCCGTTGCTGTGCCGGTCCAGCACCGAAATCTCCTTGGCCAGGATCAGCGGGTTGCGCTCTGGCACCAGGGTGATGCCGGTGCACAGTTTGATCTTGCTGGTGACCGCGGAAGCCATGGCCAGCGAGATGTATGGCTCGGAGAAGTGGGCGTAGGTCCAAGGAATCTCGCCGCCGGTGGCTGGGAACGGACTGGCGCTTTTGACCGGCAGGATGGGATGCTCGTGGTACCAGATGGACTCAAAGCCCAGGTCCTCCGCTTTCTTCGCAATGAACGCGGGGTCCAGCGTGTAGGCCGGCAGTGGCACGATTACGCCAACAGACATTTCATTCCTCCAGTTACGAGTTCCCTCTCCCTGAGGAGAGGCTTATCAAGAGTCCCCTATTCCATTGGGAGAGGGTTAGGGTGAGAGAGTCACCCCCTACATTGTCGCCCCCAAGATTACCATGATCACCCCGCCCACGCTCAGCATCGTACCCACGGCCAGCAGCCAGTCCACCTGCTCAAGTTGCCGCAGGAACACCGAGGCCAAAGCCAGGGCGATGATGGGCTGGCTGGCGTAGATTGGCGTAACGATCGTCACCGGGGCGCGGCTCAGAGCATGGAACAGCGAGGCGACGGCGAGCCCCTGCAGCAGTCCTGCCAGACAGCAGATGCCGACGTAGCGCATCGGCTGGTTGCGAATGCTGTTGATCACGCCGCGGTGTATAAAGGCAAACAGGATCGCTCCGCCGATGACCAGCGCAAACCCCGACACCACGAAGGGCGGCGCCAAGGCCAGCGCACCCAGTACGTGCCTGCTGATCGCGTCCCGGGTAACAAAGGCCAGCGAACCGCCGAAGGCCAGCAGGTAGCCCAGCTTGCGAATTTCAACCCCCCCCGCATCCTGCTTTCGCGGCAGCATCACCAGCAGAAGACCGCCCACGATGATGGGGGTCCCGATGGTGATCAGCAGATTGGGACGCTCGCCCAGGATCAGAAATCCGATCGCAAAGGCCATCAGAGGCTGCAGCGAAATCATGGGAACGGTCCGGGCGGCTCCCACCATTTTGAGGGCCGAGTTGTGCAGCACCCGGGCCACGCAATAGGCCAGGATGCCCATCACGGTGATCCAGCCGTAAACCTGGAGCGGAAGGGTCTTTATCTCGTCGAAATTGACGGCAAAGGCGATGCTGGTCACCAGCACAGCGCCCACCAGCACCGTATAGAGCGTGGCCACCGGCGGAGCCACGTGCTGTGTGCCGACGCGCATCAATACACTGCCTGTGGCGAAGCCACAGGCAGACAATAAGGCAAGGACAACCGCAATTAACAATTTAGGACAGCCAGTCGGCCACCCTTTCACCGATCATGATAGCGGAGGCGTTGGTGTTGGCCCGTGGAACTATGGGCATAACCGACGAATCGGCCACCCAGACACCCTCGATTCCCCGCACCTTGCAGTGCTGGTCTACCACCGCCAAGGGGTCAGCGTCAGTGCCTATCTTGCAGGTTCCCGAGACGTGGCGGGCCGAGCCGACGGTGCGCTTCATCCACAGGTCCAGGCTGTCGTCGTCATTGAGCACATCGTCAGTGGGGGCAATGCGCCCCTCGCAAATACCATTGTAGGCCTCAGCATCGAGCATGCCGGCGGCCATGCGCACGCCATCGCGCATCCGGCGCGTGTCCTCGGGGTGCTCGAAGTAACGGTAATTGAAGGAGGGCTGCACCGTGGGGTCGGCGGAGTCCAGACGAACCCAGCCCGAGCCCTCAGGCAGTTCCAGCACGCAGGTGACCCGCGCCGTCCCGTCGTCCATCACCTCGCCGGTCAGCGCATTGAAGACCGAGCTGGTGGTCATCATCATGTCGCTGACGTGGGGGGAACCATCGGCCGTGTAGCGCAGGGCGATGCGGGTGCCCAGGTTGTCAGCAGCCAGCGCCACTCCTTCCTTCACCTTGTAGGAAACGGTGGTGATGGAGTGATTCCACAGGTTCTGCCCGACGCCGGGAGCTTCATGCACCACCGGGATGCCGAACTGCTCCAGCTGGTCGCGCGGACCCACGCCCGACAGCATCAGGATGTGGGGCGACTTGAGAGCCCCCGCTGATAGCACGATCCTGTCGGCTTCGACAATGAATGTCTCGTCACCGCTTTCCGCTTCGACTCCGACGGCCCTGTCGCCCTCAAACACGATCCGGCGGACGAAGACGTTGCCGCGGATGGTGAGGTTGAGGCGGTGCCGGGCCGGGCTGAGGTGGGTTAGCGCGGTGCTCATTCGAACGCCGTTCATGTTGTTCATGGGCACCAAGGCAACACCCTCGTGCTCGGGGCCGTTCATGTCATCGATCGCCGGGTAACCCGATTCTAGGCAGGCCTCGCGGAATATCGCTTGGATCGCCGGCCAGTTGCCGTCGTTGTGTCTCCGGGTGATGGGCAACGGCCCGTCGGACCCGTGGAAGTCGTCTTGTATGTCCCGGTCGGTCTCCATCTTGCGGTAGTAGGGCAATACGTCGAGGTAAGACCACTCCTGCGCTCCCCGTTCCACCCAGAGATCGAAGTCCTCAGGCACCCCGCGCAGGAATACCTGCCCGTTGATGGAACCGCCTCCGCCGATTACCTTGCCTTGGGCCACGTGGCTCGGACCCTGCTCCTCGGACAAAGTGCCGCGCAAGGCCCAGTTGTGCTTCGATTCAGGAGCCTCCGCAGTACGGGTGTGCCCCAACCGGATGTCGTCGGGCAGGTTTTCTGGATCGGGATAGTCCTGCCCGGCTTCCAGCAGCAGGACGGACAGGTTGGGATTCTCAGACAGACGAGCCGCCATCACCGATCCGGCGGAACCGCCGCCAATAATGATCACGTCGTACTTCATTTGGCCTCCAAATCTCACGGCAGAGCGCGTCTGCCGATATTCTTTAGCGTCAGGATTTACTTTATCGCCGCCAAGAACTCGTCAGTGCTGATTACCGTGCCCTGACGCGGGTACACCTTCTCGGTCAGCACTCGGTGGACCTCCGGGTCGGCGTCTGAGCAGGCGTCGGCGACGACTATGAAGCTGTAGTTGACGTCGACAGTCCACCGCACGGAGGACAGGACGCAGCCGCTGGTTGCCACGCCCATGATGATGAGCGTGTCCTTCCCTGCCTCCCGGAGGTTCACATCCAGCGATGTGGTGGAGAAGGGCCCGGGTTTGGTCTTGGTGATGACGCGCTCTCCCTCCGCGGGGGCTACCCCCTCGTGCAACTCCACATCGGGAGCATACTCCGCGAACGGCCCGCCCCGGTGGACAACGTAGATCACCGGAATGCCGGCGGCGCGGGCGCCGTCGAGGGCGCGGCCCGCGTTGCGCACCACGGCCTCCGGATCCGATGCCACGTTGTTTACGATGCGTTGCTGGAAATCCATTATCAGGACTGCGGATTTGGCTGCGTCGATGTTCACGGCCGTTTGAGTCATATCACGCCTCCGTGTTTTCTATTGCCAAGATTGGAGCGACGCCTTCGCCCTAACCCTCTCCCGCTCCCTCCGGTAGAGGTTATTGTTGCGTAAGCGGGACCTCTGTTGGTGCTATTCCACATCGCCGTTGGCCCAGGAGCGAATCAGGTGGTGGGCGATGGCGGTGGGGCCGGGGACGGCTAGTATCTCGCTCTTTTCGTCGAGGGACAGCAGAACCTCATCGCGGGAGAACCACTGCACGTCGGCCATCTCCTCCGGATCAAAATGAATGTCAGTGGTGGCGGCGTCGGCGTGGCACCCGATCATGAGCGACGAAGGGAAGGGCCACGGCTGCGACGAATGGTAACGGACTGCGCCGACTTGGATTCCGGCCTCCTCCATTACCTCCCGGGCCACGGCCTCCTCGATGCACTCGCCTTGGTCCATAAAACCGGCGAGGGCTGAGTAGCGGCGCATTGCCACCAGCCTTCCCCGCGACTGCCCCAGCAGGCAGCGGTCGCCATCGTGAACCACGGTGATCACCACCGGGTCGGTCCGCGGGTAGTGCTCGGTGCTGCAACCGGAACAGCGCCGTACCTGTCCGCCGCGGGCGATGCTGGTGGGGTGGCCGCAGACCGCGCAGAACCCGTGCCGCCCGTGCCAGCTAAGCTGCGCCCGCGCTTGGGCAACAATGCCCGAATCCGGGCCGCTCATATACTCGGCGGTGGTCCTGGCATCCTCGAAGCTGAGGCCGTCCCGCTCGATGTCGCCCCGCTCAATGGCCGAAACGTCGACCACAAAATGCGATCGCCCGCCGTGCAGTCCCAGGAAGATGGGTTCAGAGTCCACATTGAGCCGCCGAATATCCTCGGCGTTCAGCCAGGTCAGGGCGTGCTCTGCAGACACGGGCACGTTCAATTGCCACATGGGGAGCATCAGGCTGGCGGGGTCGCTGGCCTGGGCTGTCAGCCACTCCTCGTCCCGCCTTACCACCTCTCCCCGGTCCATCGGGTTGCCGGCAAATACGTGTGGGACGCCGAATCTCTCGTTCATTCTTCACTCGCTGCAAGACGCGGCCTTAACCTGGCCGTCGAGTGTATTGTGGTATGGAAAACGGGATTCGTCCACTAGGAAGAATGGTTAAGAGATATTGTTGGTTACAATGATCGTATGAACCTGGAATCCATCCTCTTTGTGGGAGCAGGCGGCTTTCTGGGCGCGATTGTCCGGTACCTGGTCATCCGAGGGGTCGATCAGCTCCCACTGGCCACCGCCGGTTTCCCCTATGGAACGCTGGCGGTGAACGTTGCTGGATGCTTGGTCATCGGACTCCTGGGCGGGCTGGCAAGTTCCCACGGTCTGTTTGCCGCCGGGTCCGGCGCCCGCGTGTTCCTGTTCATTGGAATATTGGGCGGGTTCACCACCTTCTCCGCCTTTGGCTACGACACCCTGATGCTGGCCCGGCAGGGGAGCTTCCTGCTGGCCCTTGGCAACGTGGGGCTGCAGGTCGCTCTTGGCCTGGGGGCGGTCTGGTTGGGCTACAGGCTGACTGCCTCGTGACATTTTTAGAACCAAGACTTGCGAGGATAAATGATTTCCCGGTTTGAGATCTCAAAATCCGGTAAGTTCCGGTTCTAATTCCGGGTTCCAAGTCCGGTTGGGACAAAAGGTTGGGACAAAAGGTTGGGACAAAAGGTTGGGACAAAAGGTTGGGACAAAAGGTTGGGACAAAAGGTTGGGACAAAAGGTTGGGACAAAAGGTTGGGACAAAAGGTTGGGACAAAAGGTTGGGACAAAAGGTTGGGACAAAAGGTTGGGACAAAAGGTTGGGACAAAAGGTTGGGACAAAAGGTTGGGACAAAAGGTTGGGACAAAAGGTTGGGACAAAAGGTTGGGACAAAAAGAGCGCCGCCCTTGGCGGCGCTCCAAATTAGCAGCCTGGAAACCATTCTGAATCTAAATGGTCTGAAGCTCACAGGTTCAGCGGGTGTTCCTCGTAGTCCCTCACCTTGTCGTAGACCTGCAGGCGGTGGCGAGCTGCTTCCAGCACGAAGATGCGGTCGTTCTCGTCGACCTTCACCGACACGGGGCGGCGGAAGCGCCACTCCGGCTCCAGATCGACCCGGCGGCGTGCTTTGATGATGTCCGGGTTGGCGTCGATGTAGGTCTGCGTCCAGGGCGAGGGCTGCTGCGCATCGCCCACCAGCGATGTTATGAAACGCCCGTCAGAAGCGTAGACCTGCAGCAGATGGCTGCCCCAGTCGGTGACATATACGTCGCCCTCCGAGTCCACGGCCACGCTGGTCGGTCCCTCGAGCGCACCGAGCCCGGAGGCTGACGCCTCGAACTTGAGCAGCAGATTCCCGTCGGCGTCGAACTTCTGCACCCGCTTGTTGCGCCAGTCGGCCACATAGATGTCGCCGGCGTCGTCGATGCAGAGGCCCCAGGGCATATCGAACTGCCCGTCGCCGCTGCCGTGGCTGCCAAACCCGCCCAGGTACTCGCCGTCGCGGGTGAAGCGCTGCACACGATGGTTGAGGCTGTCCACCATGACCACGCTGCCGTCGGCGTCGAAGGCGATGCCCGAAGGCCCGTTGAGTTGTCCCTTGCCGCTGCCGGGCTCGCCCCAGGTTGAGAGGAATGCCCCCTCCGAATCGAATATCGAAACACGGTTCAGGAAGTCGTCGGTGGCGAAAACATTGTTGTCGCCGTCCATGGCCATGGAGCGGGGCCAGACGAACTGCCCGTCGCCGCGTCCGTAGGCGCCGAACTGCCCGAGAAACTGGTGGTCTAGAGTGACCCGGCTAATGCGCTGCCCCAACTCTTCGGCCCCCCGGTTTATGACGTAGACAATATCGTTGCTTCCGAGAGCCATGTCCTGCGGTGTCCAGAAACCCTGTCCCGACATTCCGTACATGCCCAGGCAGAAGCTGTAATCGAAAACTCTGCCCGCGGCCACTGTCGTCAGCATAGTTGCACCTCGGAAATCTTCTTAGGGGTGCACAGCCGTGCGCCCTTGCGCCGTAAGCCCCGGCGCGGTTTGGGTAGCCAAGACGGGGCGCATCACTGTGCGCCCCTATGTATGCCGCTTGATCGCTTGGACCTACACGAAGTCCATCTGCTCGAACTTGCCGCCGACTATGGGCACCGGGTCGAGGCCCATCCAGCGGTCGATGACGGTGGAGTAGAAACCCCGGAAATCATAGTTGGGAGCCAGGTCGCCCTGGGACAGGTCTTCGGGCTTGAGGGAAGGATACTGGCTGTACATCCCGCCTTTGACCTGGTTGCCGATGACGAAGGCCGCGCCGGCCGCGCCGTGGTCTGTGCCCGTGCCGTTGTCCCTCACCCGGCGTCCGAACTCGGTGAACAGCACCATAATCAGGTTTTCGCCCGCGTCGTGCTCCTTGAGGTCGTCGAAGAAATCGTTGATGGCGCGGGACATATCAATCCACAGGTTGGTGTGCATCGGCGGCTGGTTGAAGTGGGTGTCGAAGCTGCCGTTCTGAGTATAGAAGAACTGTGTGCCAAGGTCGGCCAAGTAGACTTGGGCGATGTCGCGCAGGTACTTGGCGATGGGGGTCTCGGCGTACTCGACGGTGGAGGAGTAGCTTTCCGGCGCGGAGCGAACGATATCGGCTCCTTTCAGCGCGTCGCGTCCGGTCTGGCCCAGGTAGTCCATGACCGGGGCGGTGCCCACGGCAGGGGCGTACATTCGGGCGAAGCGCTCCAGAATCTGGACTCGCTCCGTCTCCTCCGCCACACCGGGGACACTGGACAGGACGCCGTAGGATTCCAGGCTGGAAACCGACGTTACCGGCACGCCCCGCAGAGCCAGCGCACGCGGCAGCCCCTGCCCGAAGTTGACTCCCTTGAGTACGTTCTCGGAGTTGGGGTCGAGGTCGCGGATAACCCGCCCGGCCCAGCCCTCGGTGCCGACGATGTCCGGCTCACAGGTGTGCCAGATGTCCATGGAGCGGAAGTGTGAGCGGGGCGAGTTTTCGTAGCCGATGCCGTGGATGATGGCGACCTTGCCCTCATCGTACAGCTTTTTGATGGGCCCCATGTTGGGGTTGAAGGCCAATTCGCCGTCGATGGGCAGGACCTGGTCTTCGGGGATCCCGACTCTTGGACGGGCGTCCCGGTAGTGGCCATTGGTGTACGGGATAATGGTGTTCAGGTAGTCGTTGGCGCCGGTCATTTGCAATACCACCAGCACCGGGTCTTTCTTGGTCGTGGCCATCATGCTCCTCCGCTTTACTGTGCGATGGGGGCCGGCCCTCCGGCGGCTGATGGCCGGAGGGCAAAAAGAACGAATGAGAAACTAGGCGAACTGGAAATCTCGGGATGCGGCAATCAACGCCAGTATCAGGCCTGACCGCCTTTCGGACTCGGCGCGGTCGTCATCACTGTCCCAACTGACGTCGCCGCCCTGCCGGGCCTGTTCCAGCAACTCTGAGTAGGTAGACTCGCCGACCTCGACCGGCCCGGCCAACTCCAGGCAGGACTCCACCAGCTGCGCCGGCGTCATTGCCCCGCGCTCCCGCAGGCTGCCGATTATGGCCTGCACTCCCGGAAGGGACGTGTTGCCCAGCAGCCCGGCGGCGAAGTTTACCCGGCGCACCAGCGCTCCACCGTCGATCCATTCGGCGCCGGTATGCCAACTCTCAACACTGGGCGGATTCAGCAGTTCCTGGCCCTGGTAGGCGCACTCGAAGGCCAACTGGTTGAATCCGGGGCGTGGTCCTTGGTAGTTGCCGGCCAGTCGCGCTGTCCCAATGACCAACTCGGCGGGACTCTTCACTCGCGAGTATCGCGCCGCCTTGAAGAAGTCTGAGTTGAACAACACGCGCAGCATCGCGCGAATGCTGCCGCCGGACTCGTCGTAGGCCGCGATAAGCTGGTCTATGGCCTCAGGGTCGTTGGGCGGAGTGATGTTCCAACTGGGTACCTGCGGCTCGTCGGCCACAAAGAAGTTGTAGAGGTGGCGGGCCAGGAACCGGGAGCTGGCCGGCTGCTGCACCACGATGTCAATGATGTCCTGGCCGTCGAAATTCCCGGTGTGCCCCAAGAAGGTCTTTTGCCCTTCGTCGTGGTCTTCAGGACGGTACTCGAAGTTCCAGTAGAACCGGCCCAGCGGGTTGCGCGGAATCTTCGGACCGATGGTCCAGCCCGTGAAGGCGCGGGAGGCCTCCTTGATGTCGTCCTCTGAGTAGTTGCCCACTCCCATGGAGAACAGTTCCAGTAGCTCCCGCCCCCAGTTCTCGTTGATGGCGCCCCGGTGGTTCCCGTTATTGTCCAGCCAGAAGATCATGGCCGGGTTGCGGGCCAACTCCACCAGCAGATCCCGGAAGCTGCCCATCCCATGCTCGCGGAACATGGCAATCTGCTGGGTCAGCTCCGGCGGATTGTCCACCTTGGAGTTGCCGGTGGCGAAAAGCTGGTGCCAGAAGAGGGCCATCTTTTCTTCCAGCGGTCGCTGGGTGTTGATCATCCGGTACACCCACTCGGCCTGGTTCAGCGGCGGGCCCAGTGCGCCCTCGTAGCCGGGCATGAACCGGTAGAGCAGCTCGATGTCCACCGCTTCCTGCCTTTCGGGATGAATCAGTTCCTCCACCGTCGCTTCGTAACCTTTGGCGGCGCGAGCTTCCAGCTCTGCATGGGAAGCGCCGAATCCGGCACGGCGCATGAGGTGGCCCATCAGTGCGATTTGTTCTTTATCAGGCATGGGAGACCCTCCTGCAGATTGGGGTCTGGAAATACGGGTAATTTATTGCGGCGTTACGCTAAGAGTCTTCTGCCACAATCCTATGTTTTACGTCAATAACTGTCAATGGAATTGCTGATTTCATAGACACCCGAGTCCAAGATTCGAATAGCTGAATTAAAGCAATTTCGCTATCTGTTGTACAGGACCGGAATGTCAATTGAACCGGCAGGGAATTTACGGTAGATTTGAGTCCGCTTTTTGAGGAAACGCAGAAATGGACGGCAGCAATGAACGCTACAAATATTAACGTGCACTGGTTTCAAGGGCCGGGACGACTGATCGTCACCCTCGCTGCGCTGCTATTTGTGACGGCCCTCGCTGCCTGCTCTGACGCCACACCTGCCGCAGGGCCGACCACCGTCGCACCCACGCCTTCAGCCACAACCGTCGCCTCCCCCACAACTCCGGCGGAGACAACCCCGACCGCCGCGGCCACGACCCCTACCCCTATCGTGGCAGCGCCCCCGGCCAAAGAGCCGGCCCCAACGGCTGAGCCAACAACCGCGCCGACACCCACGGCCACGCCAATGCCGCCCTCTCCCACGGCTGAGCCCACTGTTACACCGGCAGAAAACGCCGAACTTCTGGGGGCTTCGGAGCGGGTGTACGGCCTGGTAGAAGAACTGTTGGAGGAATTGGGACACAGGGAAGCCGCCACCGACGAGGAACTGCACGCCGCCGAGCACCTGAAGGAGCGGCTCGAAGCAATGGGATACTCGGCCGGGATTCAGTCATTTTCCTTCGAGCACTTCGATAGAGAACGTTACATGCAGTCTCTGCAAACCCCGGATGCCACCGCAAAGGTCGTCGTCGAATCGCCGATGGAGGCTCAATCACCCGGTCTTTTGCTGTCCACAACTCCTCGTGGCGGAATGGACTCAGGGTCCTTGGTTACGGTTGGACTGGGCCGAAGTGAGGATCTGCCCGAGAACGGCCTTGAAGGGAAGATCGTCCTGATAGAGCCGGGAGACATAAAGCTGAACGATCAACAGAGTCTCCAGGTCCTACAGGACAAGGTCAACGCCGTCGGAGCCGCCGGAGCCGTAGCCGCCGTTATTTCCGGCAATGTAAGCGGTATGCACCAATACAGGCCGTTGATGGGAGCTGAGTCTGCAATTCCCGCGTTGATCCTTCTTCAAAAAGAGATAGGGGATCAGCTTCATGAGGTGTCCCATAGTAGTGAAGTGACTCTGTCTGTGAGGATTGAAACCCAAGAATTGCACTCCCAGAATGTGATCGCCGAGTTGAAGGGCGACGGGGATGGACTGGTTATCGTAGGGGGCCACTACGACGTTGTGCCACAGACGGAGGCCGGGGCCAACGACAATACCTCCGGCATCTCCATCGTGCTGGCTCTTGCCGACGCTCTGGCCGAGCGGTCCCTGCCTTTCTCGGTCAGGTTCATACTCTTCGGCGCTGAAGAAATAGGGTTGTACGGCAGCAACCACTACGTATCCTCGTTGGATGAAACAGAACTGGCCCAAATTGTGGCGATGTTGAACTTTGATGTGGTGGCCAGCGGTCCTTGGCTGGCGGTGACTGGACAGGAAGAACTCACGGAACTGGCGATGGCAGAAGCTGAGATGCTGGGCATCGAGGTCCAGGAGGGTATGTTGCCGCCGGGTGCAACCAGTGACCACCAGCCCTTCGATAGCGCCGGTGTGCCGGTGCTGGTCTTCTACGGCCCTGATGTCTCCCGTATTCACACGCCGGACGACCGGCTGGAATTCGTACAGCCCGAACTCTTGGGTGGAGCGTTCTTGATGGTTGAGGCTCTGTTCGAGTCGCCTGAGTTCGTGGAGTTGGCGTCCGAAATGTGCCGCTTCCACCGAAGCAGGGTGCGGTCAACCGCTAGAGCGGCGGGTTCACTGCCAGCTGTATCAGGCCGATGATGGCCCCGAGACCCGCCCCGAACCAGTTGATCCAGCGGAGATGGCGGCCCGAGATGGCTAGTACCAACTGCTCAACGTCTTTCACGTCAAAACTGTTGATCCGTCCGATGACCAGGGTTTCGACGTCCAAGATCCGGCTCAGCTCGGGCACCTGCTCGCCCAGGAACCCGACCAATTGGTTGGCGAGGTACTCGTCCAGCCGGTCGGCGGTCTCGTCGGACAATGGGACCACGTCCTCCAGGGTCATTGCGTTTCCATCGCGTTCGCCGTTGCCGTTGGATTCCATCTGGCGGGCCAGACCGGTGATGTGCCTTGGTGTTTCAGGATTGGCCAGGTAACCGATCATCAGGTTGGCGGTCACGTCCGATACAGCCGCAGTCCGCACTCCCAGGCTGCGCTCCGCGAATTCGCCGAGGGTTGCGTGGGAGTTATTTTCGTAGAACTGCCCCGCAGCCTCCCTCACGCTGGCATGTGAGGTTTCGGAGACTGCGGCGAACGCGCGTCGGGTCACCCGGTCCGCCATCCAGTAGATCGTCTGCTCATTGGGTCCTATCAGCCACTTGATTCGCCTGCCCGATATGCGGTCCAGCGCTACGCCCACGGCATCGGCAATGATGGTCTGCATTTCCGGCGTGCCCAGGGCCTGCTCGGCGTCTTCAATCACCTTGCCGATGATGTTGGGCATATCCCGAATGGCCTCTTCTTTCTTGCCGCTGAGGCTCAGGATGACCCTGGTCATCAGGCTCTGGTGGCTCACCGTGTCTTCCACCAGTTCCTGGCCGATTTTCACCAGCCTGTCCGACATATTCGGCTGCTTGAGCCAGTTGAAGATCAGCCACATGGCGGTGGGTAGATTGTTGCGAATAAGTCCCTGCAATGCCTCCAGGTTTTCCGGCGTCAGGTACTCTTTCAGCCTCTTATTCTGGTTGAATTGTTCCCGTATCCAATTGTTGACGAACTCGGACGCGGTCTTGCCCAGCTCCTCGCTCTTAAAGGATGGAAGGACATTATTGTGGACGAAGTTCGCCAGCTGTTCGGCGCTGGTGATCTCCGAGATCCGCTTGGCGCCAATGTCCTTGGCAACCTGCTCGGCCAGGGACCGCACCACCCCGGCGCACTGGGGCGACTGGAGGAACGCCGCCAGCAGATCCTCCAGCAGTTCCTCGGGAAAAGGTGCTGTCAGGCCGTCGGCTTCGCTTGGGGAAGCGGGGTTGCTGGCGGGGTGGACGTTGCCCGGGGACAGGCCGATGGGCCGCTGCATCAAGGCGCGGCGGCGTTCGCCGATCCACCGCTTCAGACTCTCGCGAAATTCGGGCCTGTCCAGCTGCTCCCTGAGGGCCTGGGGGGATAGCAACTGCTCCGACACCATCCTCCCGATGGTCTGCGCTAGGTCGAAGCGGTTGCGTGGGATGACGCCGGGGGTCAGCGGGACCCGCACACCCAGGATCCGCTTGGGATTCAGCGGGCGGAACAGCATCTTGATCGCAATCCGGTTGGTTACATAACCGATAATTGCGCCGAGCAGAGGCGGCAATATCCACGGTAGGACTGCGAGGGCAGTGTCCATCGTTACCTTCTATGCCGGCCCGGGTTTCTCAAACTGCCGGAGACCGCCTCACGCGGCGCAGCAGCGGCAATGCGGTGAATCTGTTTTACTCCTGTCTCTCTCTGAGTTCAAGTTTAGAGCCAGCGCGACCTCGGGCGCAGTTGGCAGCGCGACCTTGGGGATTTTACGTGGGCCGCTCTAGTCATCGGCAACCGTGGGTTCGTCAATCAGTCGCACATCCGATTGCAACCGGATGAAATCGTACTCGTCGCCGACGGCTGCAACGCGTCGCATCAGGACCACGCCGGCGGTGATGGCCGACGAGACGATCAGGGCCAGGGCGAATGACCAGAACATCTGGCTCCCGGTGGAGGGGGAGGTGAGCAGCATCGGTGACACCAGGTCGGGCTTGGGATAAAAGAGGGCCCCGATGATGATGCCGGCCCCGCCTGCCAGCAGCACCGCCCAACCGGGCATGCGTCTGGAGTACAGGCCTGTCAGCATAGGCACGGCGATGGCCGCGCCCAGGAGATCGGCCACCAGGAAGACGTACAGCACGCTGAATCCTTGGGAGGCCACGATTATCGCCGGTATCGCCATCACGGTGGTGACGGCGCGGGCCCGCATCATCAGGGCGCCACGGGAGACGCCAACACTGGCCATGTCGGTGGCCAGTCCGCTGGCGACGCCGTTCATCAATGTGTCCAGGGTGCTCATGGCCAGCATCAGGGCGCATACCAGCATCAGGAAGTGCATCCACAGGGGAAAGAGGTCCGTTCCCAGCGCGAACAGCGCGGCGGAGACATCGGGGTACACAAAAGACTCCACCGAGCCGTGTCCCACGGCGGCTATGCCGGCCATACCCAGCAGGAAGGTTATCGGAATGGCCAGAGCCATCGCTCCCCACAGGCTGCGGTTCAGGGATTTCTGGCTTTCCACGGTGTAGACCCGCTGCCACATGCCAGGGTGGAAGGCATTGGAGGCTATGATGCCAATAATCAGAACGATGCCGAAGAAGTAGCTGCCCTCCGAGCTGACCGATAGCAGTCCTGCCTCCCTCGCGGCCTGCCAGGTTCCGGTGTCGCCAACCAGCGCCGCCGCCACGATGACCAACAGCAGCAGTGCGGGCATCAGCACCCAGAACTGGATGCGGTCGGTGTAGATGGATGCCCTCAGACCGCCGTAGGCTGTATAGGCCACCACCACGATACCTACGGCTATGGCCGTGGCCCACGCAGGCGATCCTGTCAAAATGTTGACCGCCGTGGTTATGGCGGTCATCTCAGCAGTAATGAAAATGCCCATGATGAAGATGATCACCACTGAAATGGAAACGAACGGAACAGTCCCGAACCGGTGCTTGACGTATTCGGTAACCGAGTGCCCGTTGGGCATCAGTTGGCGGAGGCGCGGGCCGACGACCATGTACAGCACCGCAATACCCGACATCCCAACAGCGTATCCGACCAAAGAGATGATGCCGAAGTTGGCCCCAGCCTCGCCGGGGCTCAGCAGTACCCACGTGCCGAACATCGACGCCACCAGCGTGGCGATGCCCACGTTCACCGGCGCGTGGTTCCGCGAAACGGTGTAGTCCTCGACGCTCTGGCGCCTTCTTCCGACGTAGGTGATTCCCAAGAACAGAAAGGCGGCGCACACCAGCACCATCGCTGTAATCCCGACACCGGTGTCCAGCATAGACTCTCCCTAATACCTCAGACATAAAGTCAGCATTTTCTGAAATGCATCCTACTGGAGTAGTGGTATGATTTCGCATGTTTCCAAGCAATGAAGAAAACCGATGAATGGGGATGATAGCAAAGTTCTTGAGAGTCCGTTGATGGTGAGCCAGGCAAACCACGAACGTTGGCTCTCAACCCGTCTCTCGGCAAGCTTGTGATTAACGGTGCGGGCGCTTGGACGACTTTGCAATCATGCTAGGGCGGTACATAGAAGACAGGATAGCGGAGGCCAGAGATGACGACATACACCGGTCAGCCCATCAGGCGCTTTGAGGACCACCGACTGCTTACCGGGCAATCTTCCTTCGTGGACGACATGACGCGGCCGGGGATGCTGCACGCCCTGGTCATCCGCAGCCCCCACGGCCACGCCCGTATACGCGGCATTGATGCGTCGGCAGCCACTGCTCTGCCGGGCGTGGCGGCCGTCATCACCGCCCGGGACATTGAAGATGTGGCCCAGCTTCCGACCCGCGAGTCCACTGACGCCGACGAGCTGCACCCGCCCCGGCATCCGGCGCTGGCCGTGGACAAGGCCTGCTACGCCGGCCAGCCGGTGGCCATCGTGCTGGCCGACAACATCTACACCGCCGAGGACGCGGTGGAGCTGGTGGACATAGATTACGAGATTCTCCCCGCCGTCATCGACCCTCTGGAAGCGACTGGCGAGGGCGCCCCGGTGATTCACGAGCAGTTCGGCACCAACGTGGTGCTGCGCACGGTCAACGCCGGTGGCGACCTGGACGGGGCCTTCGCCGCCGCCGACTGCGTCATACGGCAACAGTTCAACGTGCAGCGGGTGGCCCCTGCGCCCATGGAGCCTCGCGGCCTGCTGGCCGAGTACGACGCCGGAGCCGACCTGCTCACGGTGTGGGATTCGACGCAGCATCCCCACGAAATCCGCGAGCACTTGGCACGCCTGCTGGAGCGGCCCCTTGAGTCGGTGCGCGTGGCTTGCCCCGATGTGGGCGGCGGCTTTGGCGAGAAGGGGTGCTTCTTCCCTGAAGAATTGGCCATTCCCTACCTTTCGATGAAGCTGGGGCGGCCCATCAAGTGGGTGGAGAGCCGTCAGGAGAATATGCTCTGCTTCCACGGTCGCGGACACAGCATCGACCTGGAGGCGGCGGCCAAAGACGACGGTACGCTGCTGGGCATCCGGGTGAAAGTCACCGCCGACCTGGGGGCTTATTTCTTCATGTCCACCCCCACGGTGCCCATCCTCACCAGCCACCGGCTGACCGGCCCCTACCGCACCCCGGCCATGTCGGTGGAAGTGCTGGGCGTGGCGACCAACAAGTCGGTGACCGGGGCCTATCGCGGCGCGGGCGGGCCGGAGGCGGCCTTCTGCATGGAGCGAGCCGTGGACATGGTGGCCCAGGAGCTCGGCCTCGACCCAGCCGAGGTCCGGCGCCGCAACTTCATCCCGCCCGACGCCTTCCCCTATGAAACGCCCACGGGCATCATCTACGACTCCGGCGAATACGCCGCCGCCTTCGAGCGCTCGCTGGAAATGTCCGGCTACCAGGAATGGCGGGAACGCTCCCGCCAGCAGGCCGAGGACAGCGGGGCGCTAATCGGCGTGGGCATTGCGGCGGTGGTCAAGGGTTCCGGCGCCAAGGTGACCATGCTCGAGGAACACGCCCGCTGCATTATCGGACCTGACGGGGACGTCGAGGTTCACACCGGCATCTCGCCCCACGGCCAGGGCACCGAGACCACCTTCGCCCAAGTGGTTGCTGACGAACTGGGCATCGCTCCGGGCGACGTACGGGTGCGTCACAGCGACTCAGCCATCCTGCCCCACGGCGGCGGCACCTCCGCCAGCCGTGGCGTTATCGCTGGCGGGACCGTCTTGTACAATGTAGCGCAGGAAGCGCGGGAGAAGCTGACAACCGTCGCCGGACACCTGCTTGAATGCCCACCCGAAAACATCGACCTTACCGAGGGCCGGGCCGTCGACCGCAACAATCCGTCTCGCAGCGTTCCCTTCGCGCAATTGGCGGCCGCGGCCCATAACGAGGAGCTGCTGCCCCCAGGCGAGGAGCCGGGGCTGGACTTCGGCGGCTCCAACACGCTGAGCAGGAGCCCCTACTCCTTCGGCTCCCACGTCGCGGTGGTGGAGGTCTCGCGGGAGAACGGAGCCATCAGGATTCTGCAATACACCGGCGTTCACGACTCTGGGAAGGTCATCAACCCCATGCTCTACGACGGCCAGATTCACGGTGCCATCGCCCAGGGCATCGGCCAGGCCCTGTGGGAAGGCATGGTCTACGACTCCAGCGGCCAGCCCCTCAGCGGCAGCCTCATGGACTACGTCCTGCCCAAGTCCATAGACCTGCCCGACTTCGACCTCGACAGCACCTTCGAGACCCCGTCACCCATCACCGCCCTCGGCGTCAAGGGCATCGGCGAACTGCCCACCCTGGCCGCCCCGGTGGCAATTGCCAACGCGGTGATGGACGCCCTCTCCAGCGCGGGCGTGAAGCACATCGACACCCCGCTGACGCCCCAGAAGGTTTGGCAGGCGCTGCAGTCGGCAGGCGCGGTGTAAATCGAGTTCATACAGGAGTTTGGCCGAACTTCAGCAGACCCAAAGCACTCGGCTACCCCACGCTATCGTCATACGATGCGATGAGATTCACCCACATACCCGCATATTAGGGGCCCCCGTACTCCGGGGGCCTCGCCTTTCTGCCTTCACTCGCTGACGGGACGTTAGCGGTCAGTGCAATTCGGGTTCTTAGGCCAATTTACAAATTGTGTCAAAAACCGGCCCCATCCCGGTCCATCAGCTTCGGCAAATGGTGGGAACTATTGGGATAGGAAACAAGGCAGAAAAAGGTAGCCGAGGCTGACAAGCCCGGCAGGTTTCTTTCTAGCCCGCGTCAGCGTCCGGCTGGTCGAAACCTGCTTCCAGCCAGCCCCATTCAGCGCACTCCCTATCTGCGTTTACCATCCGGCACAAGGCCCCTTTTTGTGTAACACCGTTGCTCAAAATGTAGTTTGCCTCTCGCCGTATCAGTAGCATAGGTACTTATGCGGATATTGGTTTGTGGGGGGAGGTATGCCTGCGCTGGACTTCAAAGGCAAGCAACTCGTTTATGCTCATCACCTGACGGTCCCCTTCTGTCCGCTGGTTCCCGACTTTGGCAGATCTGTGAATCCGTCTGAGGAAGATGACAATCTGGTGATCCACGGTGACAACCTGCAGGCATTGAAGTCCCTGATGCCCCGCTTCGCAGGCCGCGTCAAGTGCGTTTACATCGACCCGCCCTATAACACAGGCAACCAAGGCTGGATTTACAACGACAAAGTGAACAGCCCTCTGATGCAGGAATGGCTGAAAGAGCACAGTCCCTTTGATGGAGAGGGTCTGGAGCGCCACGACAAGTGGCTGTGCATGATGTGGCCCCGGCTGCACCTGCTTCGGGAATTGTTGTCGGACGATGGCGTGATTTTTGTTTCCATTGACGATAACGAGCAGCACAATCTGCGGATGTTGATGGACGAGGTTTTTGGAGAAACCAACTTTATCGCCAACATCTCCGTGGTTTCCAACCTCGGCGGCAGCAGTGACCAGTTTGGCTTTGCCGGGGCGCACGAATACTGCCTTGTGTATGCCAAGGACCGCAGACTTGTGGGATTGGGCCGGTTTCCCGTCGATGAGGAAAGCCTGGCCGAGTGGCGGAATGACGAAAAGGGATATTACAAGCCGGAGTTGCTGAGGCGCGGCAGTCTTACTTACTCGGCGTCATTGGACTACCCGATTTTCGTGGGCCCTGTGGGGCAAATCGAGGTGACAGACGATGACGAGGAGCCTGCCGCGGGCGGGCCCTACACCGCGGTTTATCCTGCAATGAGCAGTGGCAAAGGAATCTGGCGATGGAGCAAGAGGCGCATACGGCAAGACCCAACTGACGTCTTCGCCCAGCAGAAGAACGACGGGAGATTTGCAATCTATTCCAAGCAGCGCCCATCGCTCGGAGACCTGCCAACTGAGAAACCCAAGACGGTTTTCTACAAGCCGGACTACAGCAGCCGCGCAGGCGGGTTGACGTTATCGCAGTTACTCCCCGAGATGGGCCGAAATTTCCCGTATCCAAAGGCAGTGGCCCTGATAACGGACCTGTTGCGTATAGGCGCGCCCGGACCTGACGACATCGTTCTCGATTCGTTCGCTGGTTCCGGCACAACGGCCCACGCCATTCTGGCGCTGAACAAAGAGGAAGGCGGCAACCGCAGATTCATCCTCGTGGAGTGCGAGGACTACGCCGACAGCATCACCGCGGAGAGAGTGCGCCGCGTAATCCACGGCGTTCCAGGCGCTCGCGATCAGTCGCTGCGCCAAGGGCTCGGCGGCTCGTTCACCTACTGCACGATGGTAGGGCCCACATCGAATTGCTGACCGCAGGCATCCAACCAAGGGCTATGCCGATCTGGCTGGCGCTCGACAGGAAGGCCTTCACGTTGGAGGACACGCACTACAAGCTGTCCTACCTGCCGGCCCATTCCAGGAGTTCCAGGACTGGGGCGCGATGCGAGAGGGCGCTCCGACCGACGCGATCATCTACGATTTGGAGCTGCAAATGCTTCCAGTAGATGTAGTGGAATACCTGCCCGGAGACGATTGTCGCCGCATCCTGAAAGCCAAGGGTTCCCGCTACGCCAGGGTCAACGTCTAAGTGACCTTGGAGGACGTCGAACCCACTGTGAGCCAATGACGACCGCCTGCTCCGCAACGGGCGCGGGTAGATGGCCAGACCGTCGAACAGTGAGCCTTCAGCCGTTCACTGAGCTTGTCGAAGGATGGGAAACGCATAGGCCCCAGAACTTTCCAGGGCCTCTCTTTTTCTGAACTGTGTGGGAGTGGATAGGAAACCGGTGGTAAACTGGAATCCTCATAAACCCCGCCCCGTGAGGAAGAAAAAATGCCTCGCAGACCCTTTCGCAAGATCCCGGAACGCCAGACATAGCGCATCCGTAAACACGTGGCCCAAGCTCATGAATACTGGGCCAATGGTGCTTTGCATCTGCGAGAGAAAGATACGTGTCAAGCTGCAGAAAAGGGCGAACCATTGCCCAGCTAACCAAGGTCGTGGCAACTCTGAAAAAATGGAACCACTACGACCACGTGGCCTCTGGGACTGCGCCTACGCACTGGCTGAAGAAAACCCGAGGAAAGAACTGGAGCTAATTCGGGGAATACGGAGCGTGGAGCACCTGCACGAGGAGTTCTATGAAGTCTATATGACCCTACGGACCATGGAGACGTGGTGCCCTTACTGGGAATCCTGTGGAGTTTCCTTCCCGACAATTACACCGGAGGGCGAAAATTCAGCCAGCAAGACCCCGGCTAGCTTGACCGTTAGGTACAGAGCCTACGAGGGGAATGGGACCAGGCAGTCGCCGAGGCCATTCCTAAAATAGTAGTTTACCCAGAACAGTACCCTGGTATTGTCAAAATAAGGAGGTGATTATGTCTAAATCAATCGAATCCATAACTCCCCTGAACGGGGGAAACTCACTTGGGCACAGCAAACATACTACCAGGCCAAATATGGAATTATCGAGGCTGACCAGCCAGAGGTTGACCTGTCCGAAACTCGTTCCGAAAGATAAGGTACTTGGTTCTAATGACCGATTGCAGAGAATCTTGGCGCTAAGCCGTGTGAATGTGACGAGTTGTCGTCCTAATGGCACCTTGATACATACCGGGCCGGATGGTTCGGCGGTTCTCACCAATGAAATAGGCTGGGGATTACCTAACCCAGAACCAACTGACCTCTACATAGAACTGGATGACAGATATATGTGCTACTGGGAAATCACCCAAGCCACTTGGACTCCCGAAGCACCATATTGGGCTACTTGTCTGGATTATTAACAATGTATACCTATGTTAACTGCTTTATCGTAAAAATATAGCAGTTTCACATGAGCGATAATTATGCCTGCAGGATCTAACTGGACGAGACAAGAACTGCTCGTAGCATTTGCTTTGTACTGCCGACTTCCGTTCGGTAGGCTCCACTACAAAAACCCGGAGATTATTCGATTCTCGAAGGCCATTGGCAGGACGCCAGGGGCCTTAGCGATGAAGCTAACCAATATCGCCAGCCTCGATCCTGTAATTACGTCCACTGGCCGCAAGGGGCTACGGGGAGCATCCACCAACGACCGCGCAATGTGGGTAGAAATGCAAAGTGATTGGGAGCGTTTTGCCATCGAATCCGAAAAGGCCACGTCAGAGGTTGAATCAACGGAGAGCCTTGATAAAGAAACAAAGCAGGATGATACGCCCTCTCGTGTTGGAGAAGACCACGCCACGCATACCACAACGCGCATCGGTCAAAGTTTCTTCCGCACCGCAGTCCTGAGCGCCTACAATGGTCAGTGTTGCATCACAGGCCTATCTCTGCCCGCACTCCTGATTGCTAGTCATATCGTTCCTTGGAGCCATGATAGTGCCCACAGGGTAAATCCGAGAAACGGCCTGCTATTGTCCGCGCTCCATGATAAGGCGTTCGATTCAGGGTTCATCACCATACGCGACGACCTGACTGTTCAAGTATCTGGCAAACACAGCGTGAGAATCGACCGGTTCTTTTCAGAGTCAATCGAAAATTACCACGGCAAACCAATCTCTCTTCCTGGAAAATTCACTCCTGATAGGGAATTTCTCGCATATCACAGGGAGAGAATCTTTGAAAACTAGGCAGGACGCTACTACCCGACAATGCTACCCTGACGACAAGCCCAGCAGGATGCGGGCCATCCCAACCATGGTGACGCTCAACCTTGACAATCCGGTTTTTGCCGCGCTACACTGCCGTGGTCAATGGACCTGCTGAACAGTCTTTGCGATTGCGCTTACCTGTCCACTTGTATAGGGGGCAGGTTGGGTCCGCGATTCGCCTGTAGCCTGCGCCCGCCCCGATTTGGGGTTGCCCCTGGAGGGCCGGGGCAGGTTTTTTCTTTGACATTCAGACAGAGTTCTGCCAACTGGCCCGAACCGCGCCATATCACCGCCGATTCGGTCGGCGGCCAGGAGGAACCATCGCTATGGTCACCCAGCCCCTTGCTCTGACTCCCGAACAGGTCAAACGTTACAGCCGCCACATCATCATGGGAGACGTCGGCTCCAAGGGCCAGCGCACCCTGATGCAGTCCAAGGCGCTGATCATCGGCGCAGGTGGCTTGGGATCTCCCAGCGCCATCTACCTCTCCCTGGCTGGCGTCGGCACCATCGGCATCGTCGATCTGGACGTGGTGGACCTCTCCAACTTGCAGCGCCAAGTCCTCCATCACACCGCCGACGTGGGACGCCCCAAGGTCCAGTCGGCCTTCGACAACATCAAGTCCTACAACCCCGACGTCAACGTCGTCCTGCATGAGACATGGCTGAATTCCGAAAATGCCATGGAAATCATCAGCCAGTACGACCTCGTGGTCAACGGCGCCGACAACTTCGCGACGCGCTACTTGGTCAACGATGCATGCTACCTGCTGGGCAAGCCGCTGGTGGACGGCAGCATCCTGACCTTTGACGGACAGGCCACGGTGTTCATTCCGGGCGAGGGCTGCTACCGCTGCCTGTTCCCGTCGCCTCCTCCTCCGGGTATGGTTCCCAACTGCGCCGAGGCTGGCGTATTGGGTTCGATGACCGGGTTGGTGGGCAGCATCCAGGCCACCGAGGCCCTGAAGTATTTCCTTGGCATAGGTCAATCGCTGGTTTCCCGCCTGCTGATCGTTGATGCTCTGGATATGAGCTTCCGGGAGGTCCGCCTCAAGCGCAACCCCAAGTGCCCGCTGTGCGGCGACAAACCGACGGTTACGGAGCTGATCGACTACGAGATCTTCTGCGGAGTGGCCGCGCCCCACGAGGAACCCGCCACCGTGGGCGCATCCGACGACTAGGCAGTATACGGGGCCTTCCCTCGCTCGCGCCCCTGGGTGAGAGACACCCGAACCCCGGGCGGCTTCTGGTCAGGTCATAGATGGTTGCTAAGCTGACATACAAGGGCATCCTCGACACCATTGGTAATACGCCGACGGTGGAATTGCAGCGCCTGAGTCCCAAGCCGGACGTGCGCATCTTTGCCAAGTTGGAGGGATCCAACCCCACCGGCAGCGTCAAGGACCGCATCGCCCTCAAGATGATTGAGTTGGCCGAGGCCGACGGCGAACTGGGCGGTTCCCGTACCATTCTCGAGCCCACCAGCGGCAACACCGGCATTTCACTGGCCATGATCGCCCGGATGAAGGGCTACAAAGTCGCCGTCGTAATGCCGGAAAACGTCAGCGTCGAGCGGGTGCAACTCCTGGAGGCCTATGGCGCCGAGATCATCTCATCCGACGGTACCCGAGGCACCAATGGCTCTATTGAAGTGGCCCAGGACCTGATCGAAAAGCGCCCTCACGACTACATAATGATGTACCAGTACGGCAACAGCGGGAACCCAGGGGCGCACTACGAGACAACCGGCCCGGAAATCATCGAGGCCGTTCCCGACGTGGACATGTTCGTTGGCGGACTCGGCACCGGCGGCACCCTGATGGGCGTTGCCCGGCGGCTGAAGGAATACAACCCCGCCGTGAAGATCGTTGCCGTGGCCCCTGAACCTGAGGACTTCATCTCTGGGCTGCGAAGCCTGGAGGACGGTTTCATCCCGCCCATCCTCGACATCAACCTGCTGGATTCCCGCATGCTGGTGGGCAGTCTCGAGGCCTTCCAGACCACCAAGCGCCTGCTGACGGAAGAGGGTATATTCGCCGGCGTGTCTTCGGGCTCGGTCGTCTACGGCGCCATTCGCCAAGCCGAGCGCATGGAACGCGGCTCCATCGTATGCCTGCTGGCCGACGGCGGCTGGAAGTATCTCAGCACGGCGTTGTGGACGCGGGACTACGAGCAGTTGCGCGAGGAATCCAAGGGCAAGATTTGGTGGTAGCAGCCGATTCCAGCTTTCGAGACAGTTTCATCAAACGAGCAGGATACAGGTTTATACTTGACCAGTCGCCTTTTCCGGGGCGGCTGGTTCCGTTTTGCTGACGGTTGGAGGGTCTTTTGATTAAGCGTTCGGACTCCACCCCTCAAGGCAGGGTGGTAATGGTGCAGGGTACCGCTTCCCATGTGGGCAAGAGTGTGCTGGTAACCGCGCTGTGCCGCATCTTTCGTCAGGACGGGTACCGCGTCGCGCCCTTCAAGGCCCAGAATATGTCCAACAATTCCTTCGTGACTCCTGACGGCGGTGAATTGGGCAGGGCGCAGGCGGTGCAGGCCGAAGCCTGCGGGGTGGAGCCGCAGGTGGAAATGAACCCCATCCTGCTGAAACCCGAAGCCAATCACCGGTCCCAGGTGGTGCTTCTAGGAAAGCCGGTGGCCAAGGCCACAGCCGACTACTTCGCCACCGCCAAACCCATGCTCTGGGGAAAGGTGGCGCAGTCCTTGGACACGCTCAGGTCGCAATACGACGTGGTTGTAATCGAGGGCGCTGGAAGCCCTGCGGAAATCAACTTGAAGCAGAACGAAATAGTTAATATGCGGGTGGCCCTCTACTCCGGCGCACCGGTTTTGCTGGCCGGTGACATAGACCGCGGCGGCGTCTTCGCCTCGCTGGTCGGCACAATGGAGATTCTGGATCCGCCAGAGCGCGACGCTGTAAGCGCTTTCATCATCAACAAGTTCCGCGGTGACGTATCCCTTCTGGAACCAGGCTTGGTATGGCTGGAGGAGAGAACCGGCAAGCCCGTCTTGGGCGTGGTTCCCTACTACCGGGACATCGAAATCGCCGAGGAGGACGCTGTTTCGCTGGAGCGGCGCGAACAACAGAAGTCCCAGACCGGATTTGTCCTCGACATCGCCGTGATGGGCTTTCCACACATCTCGAACTTCGATGACTTCGACCCATTGGGGCGCGAACCGGGCGTCAGGCTGCGCTACGTGGAGGCTCGCGACAGCTTGGGCGAGCCGGACCTGATAATCCTGCCGGGCACCAAGACGACGATGGCTGACCTGTCGTGGCTCCGGGAGCGTGGATTCGCTGCAGAAATTCAGCGGATGGCCCAAGGCGGGACTCCCGTCATTGGCGTGTGTGGCGGCTACCAGATGATGGGCCGCCGTATTCTGGATCCTCATGGCGTGGAGTCGCCTGACCCCGAGGCTGAGGGACTGCAATTGCTGCCAGTGGACACGGTGTTCGCGCCGGTGAAGGAGACCCACCGGGTGCGCGGGCATGTCTCTGCCAATTCGGGGATGCTGGCCCACTCGGACAACGCTGCCGTCGAGGGATACGAAATACACATGGGGACCTCCAATCCGGTTGGCGCGGTGACCAGTCCTTTTCGCATCAGCCGGGCGGGCCAAGGCGCAGAAAGCGACGGCGCAATGTCGGATGACGGCCGGGTCTTGGGAACCTACGTCCACGGACTATTCAACAGCTACACCCTGCGCCGTGCGGTGCTGCAGCAGCTGGCCGAGTGGAAGGGGGCGCAACTTCCCGAAGCCACTGACACCGCGGGACAGCTTTCCCGCGACGGTGAATACGATAAGCTGGCTGAGACTGTCAGAAAAAGTCTGGACATGGACCTTCTTTACCGAATTACATGCCTGAATCCGCCTGAGATTTGCTGATTTCAGCCCTCTCAAAACCGGATTTCCAAGAAGTTCGTTCCCTCAGGCGCCAATGGAAACGGTTGCTCAAGGATGGAGGCGATGCTATAATCGGGCGACATGGTTCCTCCTTTTTGTAAGCGGGTTCGCCCCGCTTTCTTGTTGATGGAGACATTCCGTCTGCGGCCAGAATCGGTGTTGGGGCTGAACTATGAAAAGCGATTTTATGGTAGCGCTCAAACAGTTGGCGGCTGAGCGCCACCTTCCCATGGAGCAGGTGCTTGGGGCCATCGAAGTAGCGTTGGCCTCGGCATTCAAGAAGGACAACCCGGCCTCCGGGCAAAATATCTCTGTTACGCTGAACCCCAATAGCGGTGAGGTCAGCGTATACGCACTGAAGACAGTCGTGGAGAACGTCGCGGACGTCGAGCGGGAGATCACGCTCTCTGAAGCCCAGCGAATCCGCCGGGATGTGGCCATCGGAGAGGAAGTGGCCGCCGCTGAACCTCTGCCTCACAACGCCAGCCGCATAGCTGCGCAAACGGCCAAGCAGGTGGTGCTCCAGCGCCTTCGGGAAGCGGAACGGGAACTGCTGTTTCAAGAGTTCGCCCAGCACGAGGGCGACATCATGTCCGGCATAGTAGAGACGTCCGACCCGGGTCGCGCCATAACCCTCGACCTGGGCAGGGCGCAGGCAATCCTGCCTCAGGATGAGCAGGTTAACTCTGAGCGCTACAGAAAGGGCCAGCGGGTGAAGGTGTTTATCCTGAGCGTCCGCAGCGCCCCGAAAGGGCCGGAAATTCTGGTTTCGCGCAGCCACCGTAATATGTTGCGCCGCCTGTTTGAGATCGAGGTCCCTGAAGTCCATAACGGTGTGGTCGAAATCAAGGCCATAGCCAGGGAAGCCGGATTCCGCAGCAAGGTCGCAGTGAGCGCCACCCAGCCGGGCATAGATCCCGTGGGCTCCTGTATCGGCATCCGTGGAAACCGTATTCAGAGCATCGTGAACGAACTACAGGGGGAGAAGATAGACATCGTTTCTTGGGATCCCGATGCCCGCTCCTTTATCGCCAATTCTCTTAGTCCCTCGGAACCAGTGCAGGTGGAGTTGCTGGATACCGAACAAACAGCAGTGGTGGTTGTTCCTGACCGGCAGTTGTCTCTAGCCATCGGCAAGGAAGGGCAGAACACCCGCTTGGCCGCTCGGCTTACGGGTTGGCGGCTGGACATCAAGGGGATGACCGAATGGGAGGAGATTCGTGAGGCACGGCTCCACGCCGCTGCCGAGGCTGCTGCCAGGGCCGCCGAGGCCGCTGCAGCGTTGGCAGCCGCTGCAGCCGAGGCCGCTGCAGACAGCGAATCCGAAGAGAAGCCCGAGCCGGCCGTGGTCGCCGAAGCCGAGGCCATAGTGAAGGGCATCTCCGAAGACCTGGAGAGCGACGAACACGCCGAGGCCGAAGAAGAAGCGGCAGAGGTCGTGGTTGTCGTAGATGACATTGACGAGGACAGCATTCTGGAAGAGCTCATCCGCGAAGAGGAGCTTATCACGCAGGCTGAGGTAGAGACGGAGCCGGTCGAGGAAGAGCTCGACGTGGGCATCAGCGTCGACGACCTGGACTCATTCACGCTGGACAACGTAGCAGTCCTGGATGACGAAGACGATGAGGCCGACGACGAACCCCTGGACTTGGCGGAAATTCCAGTACTCACTCCCGACGCCGGCAAGATACGTTTCGCTGAAGATATCGTAGAGGACATTCGAGGTGGTGGACGACGTGGAGGCGGTGGCCGCCGCCGTGGGGGCGGAGGTGGAGGCTCCCGTAGGCGATAGCCACTCTTTTTGCGACGTAATAGAGATGCAGGGCCATCGGGAGGGAATGTAATTGCCCAGAAAGAGGCACATCCCGGAAAGGACCTGTGTCGCCTGTGGCGACAAGAAACCCAAGGCAACACTGGTTCGGATAGTCCGGTCGCCACTGGGCACGGTGTCTTTAGATCCCACAGGGAAAGCCCAAGGACGCGGCGCGTACGTCTGTGGCCCGGACTGCTGGGCCACCGCGTTAGGCCGTGGCCGGTTGACTCGGAGCTTGGGCCACAATTTCTCCGCCGACGAACTGGAGACTCTCCGGGTGGAACTGCTCCAGGCCTGACTCTCGCAGAAAGATTCAAGGAATGGCGGCTTGGCTACTTTAACCCGGTTTGGCAGGTGAACAAATAGATGACTACGCAAGCAGCAGTTGACGAATCGGGCCGAAGTCAGAGACCTCGGCGGGAACGTGGCGAGCGGCGCAGTGGGCAGACTCGTCCACTGGTGCTCCCTTCAACTATGACCGTGCAATACTTGGCCGAGGTGCTGAACCAGTCGGCGATTGACGTGATCAAGCAGTTGATGCGCAACGGCATCATGGCCAACATGAACCAGGTTATTGACTATCAGGTCGCCACTCTGGTGACCACCGCTCTCGGCATTCGCAGCTCAATGGCTCCTGAACCGGCCGCTGCCGCCGCGCGCGCAACCTCCGACACGGACGGCGAAGCCGAGGAAAGCCTCGTGGCCCGGCCGCCGGTGGTGGTGGTGCTGGGACATGTGGACCACGGGAAGACGTCCCTTCTTGATTACATCAAGCATTCCAGGGTTGCTGACCGGGAGGTTGGCGGCATCACCCAGCACATTGGCGCCTATCAGGTCGAGGTGGATGGCCATCCAATCACTTTCTTGGACACGCCGGGTCATGCCGCCTTCACCGCCATTCGCGCCCGCGGCGCTCGGGTAACCGACATTGCGGTGCTGGTTGTGGCCGCAGACGACGGCATTATGCCCCAGACTGTGGAAGCTATGAACCATGCCAAGGCTGCCGATGTGCCGATCGTTGTTGCCATCAATAAGATGGACCTGCCTGGCGCCGACCCCGAAAGGGTCAAGAGGCAACTCAGCGAAAACGAACTGCTCGTGGAGGACTGGGGCGGCAACATTATTTCTGTCAATGTGTCTGCCCGAACCGGAGAGGGCATAGACGACCTGCTGGAAAACCTCGAATTGGTGGCCGAGATTTCTGAACTGAAGGCCAATCCGGACAAACAGGCATCCGGCGTGATCATCGAGGCCAAGCTGGACAGGAAACGTGGACCCAGCGCCACGGTCTTGGTAACCGACGGTACCCTGTCGGTGGGCGACCACATAGTCGCGGGCACTGCCTCCGGTCGGGTACGTGCCATGGTTGACGACAAAGGCAAGAATCTGGACAAGGTAACACCCGGCACTCCCGCTGAAATACTGGGCTTCGGTGCCCTGCCCGAGGCGGGGGACCAGTTGAAGGTCGTCGCCAACGAGAAACAGGCGCGTTCTCTTACCGGCGGCCGGGAACGCACCCCTGGGTCGCGTCCGCTGCAGAGTCGTGCCCTCAGCCTCGATGAAGTGGTCAAGCAACTGGAACTCGGCGATATCAAGGAACTGAACTTGGTTCTGAAGGCCGATGTGCAGGGGAGTCTGGAGGCCATTCGCCAGTCGCTGGAACGTCTGGTTGACGAGGAGGCGAAAGTGCGGGTGCTGCACACCGGGGTGGGAGCAGTCACGGAATCCGATGTGCTCTTGGCCAGCGCCTCACAAGCCGCCATCATCAGCTTCTCGGTGGGTTCGGAACCCAGCGCGGAACGGCTGGCCGACAGGTCGGGCGTGGAAATTCGCCACTACCAGATCATCTATCAGTTGATCGACGACATAGAATCGGCCCTCCACGGCATGCTGGAGCCGGTGTCGATGGAGGTAATCGTCGGACGGGCAGAGATAAGGGAACTCTTCGGTGGGCGACGCGGTACGCAGATCGCCGGTTGCAGGGTGACAGAGGGCCGCATGGTGCGCAACGGCGCGGTCCGCGTAAACCGGGACGGCCAGAACATCGCCGAGGCCACTATCTCCAGCCTCCGGCACTTCCGCGACGAGGTCAACGAAATGAACGCTGGCACGGAGTGCGGAATTATCCTTCAGGGGTTCAACGAATTCCAGGCCGGGGACATTGTGGAAGTATACCGCCAGGAGCGGGCACGCCGTTAACCCTTTCCGGGGATCCGCCTGCCGCTCTGTGGTTGATTCCACTCGCCAGACCTGCCCTGATTCCCTCGTCGGAGGTGCTGGATGACCCGGCGCATCAATCGCGTCAATGAACTGCTGCGTTCTGAAATCAGCCACCTGATTGCTCGTGAAATCAAGGATCCACGGGTGGCTGGTGTCATAAGTATTACTGAAGTGGTGGCCTCCAGCGACCTGCGCAGCGCCAGGGTATACGTGAGCGTCATGGGTCAGGAGGCAGACCGCCTAGCCGCCTTGGAGGGCATTCGCTCTGCCGCGTCTTTCCTGCGCCGGGAATTGCGGGTGCGAGTGAACCTTCGCCACACTCCCCACATGACCTTCGTCCTGGATGACTCTATTGAGGAGGGCGAGCGGGTCCTGAGACTGATGGAAGGGCTGACACCGGAGGAATTCGCTGCCGATTATCTTGAGCGAACCGCCTCCAGCCGCCGCCTCAGGACTACTCCAAAACCCAAGGGCCAGTAATTATGCCCAAAGCAGATAATAGCAAGCCGCCGGCGGTCAACGGCTTCATCAATCTGTACAAACCCGCCGGCATCACCTCCATGGAAGCCCTGCGCCGCGTCAAGCGTATCACCGGCCAGAGGCAGAAAGTGGGCCATGGCGGTACTATGGACCCTCTGGCCCGGGGGGTGCTGCCGGTCTGTTTTGGCCAAGCTACCCGGCTGATGGATTACGTGACCGGAAGCAGCAAACGTTACGTAATGGACGTGAGGCTGGGCGAGTCGACTACCACGTATGACTCGGAGGGAGAAACTACGTCAACACGCAGCGTTGACGGGGTCACTCGCTCCGGCATCGAGTCGGCCCTCGAGGGGTTCATTGGCACCGTTGACCAAGTCCCGCCGATGTTCAGCGCGGTAAAGGTGGATGGGCAAAGGCTTTACAAACTGGCTCGTGCCGGCATAGAAGTCGAGCGGTCGGCCCGCAGCGTTGAGATACACAGCATTCGCTTGACCCGGCTGGAGCCACCCGACCTGACACTGGACGTGGAGTGCGGTCGCGGCGTTTACATGCGTACCCTGGCCCACGACCTGGGAGAGTTGCTGGGGTGTGGGGCCCACGTTACCGACCTCGAGCGGCGAAGCTGCGGAGGATTTTCCTCCGAACACAGCGTCACATTGGAAGGACTGGAAGAGGCCGTGCAGGAACCAGACGGTTGGCACCGCCTGCTGCACCCGGTTGACTGGGTTATTCGAGATTACAAAACAGTCACTGTCGGACCGGCGGCTGAGCGATTCTTGCGCAACGGGCAGCCGGTGAGCCTTGGCAATCCAAACATGACAGCCGGTTATATGGAGCAGTTCCGGGCGTACAACTCCGCAGGCCAGTTCCTCGCGCTGGTGCGTTTCGACCGGGCTGGAAACTCTTGGCGTCCGCTGAAGGTCTTTCATTCGGAGGCAAGGTCTCCGCTGGCGCCGGCGGCCGCCCAAACGGATCGCACCATCTCCTCCGGGGTTTGAACTCCTCTATTTTCCTCGAGAGTCGGGCATAATGGTATCCTGTTCTATGGATTCCATCTTGCGACTTGACAATCTCCTGCCATATGTGTAATTTGTTGCCGACTTTGAGCTATTAGACTCAATTTTACGCATCGAGCCATATAGTCAGATAAGCGGGTCCTATTCTTAACACCTCAAAGGTTCCGTCATCGGAAATTGGCTGGGTTACAGCTTGAAGCAGGCGCCATTATTTGAAGCCATTTGATGAGAGGGGTACGTCATGGAGGCATATTGCCTGAAATGCCGGGAAAAGAGGGAAATAAGCAATCCTGAGCAGGTAACCCTGAAAAACGGCCGGCCTGCCACCAAGGGAGACTGCCCAACCTGCGGCACCAAGGTATTCAGGATAGGCAAGTCCTGACCAGCATCCGCTGGTTGGTATGGTGACTGGCGCCCTACTGGGCGGGTACGGATGTGGCGAACCCCAACCCAGCCAGCAATGCCATCGGATTCCCCTGCAAAAGGGCGTGGATCTCGTCATCATCGAGACCCGCGCCCTTGGCAACTTTCCGGCACAGTTCGGGCGTCAGAAGATCCTCGGGAGCGTGTGCATCCGAGTCCAGCACCAGCGTCGCTCCAGCCTGACGCGCCACTTTCACCACATGTCCGTTGGCCAGGCTGTGCCCCCTCCTCGCTGAAACCTCCAGGCGTACACCTCGCTCGGCTGCCAGACGCGCCTCCTCGGGCGTGATCAGGCCGGGATGGGCGAGAACATCCACCCATGGGGACCGGATCGCGGCCTCGTTGGTACCAGGCTCCACGGGTTCCACCGGCGTCTCACCATGGACTGCCACCAGCTTGGCCCCCATCTCTTTCGCCGTGCGGGCCACCAGGTCGATATCGTCCTTCGGAACGTGGGTTATCTCCACACCGGGCAGCGCCAGGATGTCCCACCGCCTGCTGGCCAATTCACAGTCGACCACCAACGTTTTGATGACGTATTCCACGTTGCCCAAGCCCACATGGTCGGTTATTGCCATAGCTTTGTATCCGCGGACAAAGGCGCGGCGAATGAGTTCGATGGGCGACAGTACCCCGTCGCTCAGGAAGGTATGAGTGTGGAAATCGTACATTGTTCCTCCGGACACTTTACGCCGCTTCGACTGAAAACGGCCATAATTCCCGGTGAGTATAAGAGGCCAGCGGAGGCGGCACAAGAATTGACGGACTTTCCGCTGCCATTCAGAGTGATTGCAAAGTCACTCAAGCGTCCGGACCTCTGGGCCTGAGCTTTCCAAGTACGGGTGGCGAAAATCCATTCGTGGTTCGACAGGCTCAGCGCCGACGGATACTCTGCAAGCGTCCTGCGCAAATATCCCGCCCCGTTGACTCGCCGCATAGGGCTGCATAGAATACGCTCCGTCGCCCAACGACGGCAATCGGAGTATTTAGAATATCTCCGGTGGCGGATGCCGTCCTTAATTTTCGCGGGATACGTGCTAAATTTGGCAGCTACTGATTCAGCACCCGCCGTTACCCTTGACCCCGCTACCTGCAGCAATTGCGGGAGCGCATTGTGGCCCGGCAGGACATTCGTTTTTCGGCCACGGGGGTCGGTGGCTGAGGGTTTCTCCAAGTGCGTCTGGTGCGGGCCCAGGCATGGCCCCATGCTGCGCCGTTCGGCCATTGTTGCCGTAGTTGTCGGCACGGTTCTTACTGCCCTGAATCAAGGCGATACCCTGCTTTCGGGCCAATGGAACAACGCCCTGTACTGGAAGATCCCGCTGACCTACTGCGTCCCGTTCTTGGTGGCCACCTACGGGGCGCTCACCGCCGCCCGGCGCTGAGCGCGTTCCGGCAGGGGTAATGCCAGCGATGGGAACGGTTCAGACAAATTTGCGGAGGACCGTCACCACCTTGCCTCGGACCTCCACGTTCTCTGCCGCGCAGTAAATGGGCGACATTGTGCTGTTGGCTGGCTGAAGCCTTACCCGGTCTCCCTCGCGGTAGAACTTCTTCAGCGTGGCCTCCTCCTCTTCCCTCAGCCAGGCCACCACCATTTCGCCGCTGGTCGCCTCATGTGCCGGCTTTATCACGACCACATCGCCATCGTCGATCAGGGCGTCCACCATTGAGGTCCCCCGCACAGTCAAGGCGAACAGTTTGCCGTGACGACGGGTGAGGTCAGGGGAAATTTCCACGGTGTCGAATTCTTCGCTGGCAACGTCTCCCTCTGTTGAGAAAACCGGCAGTGGCTGGCCAGCGGCGATGGAGCCGACTATCTGCACCCTGGGGGCGCTGGAAAGCGGTTCGCCGTCTCGGCCCAACAGTTCGATACCCCGGGCCATCTCCTTGCGGCGGTTGAGGTAACCGGCCTCCTCCAGTTGCTTCAGGTTGTAGTCGACCACAGACGTGGAACTGACCTCGCAGGCCTGTTGAATGTCGCGAACCGTGGGAGGAATGCCGTTTTCCGAATAGAATTCCTGAATAAACTCAAGTATGCGGCGGCGGCGTTCCGGCATTTTCTTTCTGGCGACCATATTCTCCTCTTATCTGACATAAAACCAATGTTCTAACGGCAGGCTATCAGAGGGAACAATCAGTGTCAACGAGCTAATGTCAGTAATCTTCAAGAGAGCCAGAAAGACAACAAAAACCGCCCGGCGGATCCGGACGGCTTGAGAGATCAACGAAGCCGAGGGGTCAGGCTTCGGTAGTTTGCCCCAAGCGGGAAAACTTGGCCATCATTCGGGATTTGCGTCTGGCAGCATTGTTCCTGTGGAGGATCCCCTTGCGGACCGCGCGGTCCATGGTGCGTATCGCGAGCATCACGGCCGGTTCCGCTGCATCGGTATCTCCGCCGTTCAATGATCGGTTGGCTCGGGCAACGATGGTGCGGGTTTCGGTTTTTGCGCTCCGGTTGCGCTGTGCGTTCTTAATTTGCTGACGGCCTGCTTTCTTGGCGGGCAATGAAAATTCTCCTGTTGCGGTTATGGCGTTTTGTGGCCGTTGTCTGTTCTGGATGCCCAGTTCGCTACATTATAAAACAATCCGCGGGGAATGCAAAAACCTTGCTCGGTTGGACTGGTCTCACGCCTCGATGGCTCCGGTAAAGGAGGGCGCGGGGGTTCTCTGCAACCGCTAGACGTCCAAGTTCTTGACACTCCGCGCATATGTCTGAATAAAGCTCTTGCGGGGGGCGACCACCTCGCCCATCAGGGTGGTGAAGGCGTCCTCCGCGTCGTTGTCGTCCTCGACATTTACCGATAGCATATGACGGGTATCCGGGTTCATTGTGGTTTCCCACAATTGCTCGGGATTCATCTCGCCGAGACCCTTGTAGCGTTGCAGGCTGGGGTTGCGCTGACCGGTGTGCTGCGCCAGCATCGCGTCTTTCTGTTCCTCGGTGTAAGCGTACTCAATGCGTCTCCCGTTCTGGATCCGGTAGAGAGGGGGCTGAGCGATGTACAGGTAGCCGCTGTCAATCAGTGCCCGCATCCTGCGATAGATGAACGTCAGGATGAGGGTGCGAATATGGGAGCCGTCCACATCCGCGTCGGTCATTATTATCACCTTGTGGTAGCGCACTTTGGAGGGATCAAAGTCCTCTCCCTCGCCAGCGCCCACTGCGGCTACCATAGCGCGAATCTCTTCGTGTCCCAGAATCTTGTCGGGCTGCTGGAGCACACGCTCAACGTTCAGGATTTTGCCCTTCAGGGGAAGGATGGCTTGGAAGTGGCGGTCCCGGCCCATCTTGGCCGAACCACCGGCAGACTCGCCCTCAACGATATACAGCTCCGATTTGGCCGGGTCCCGCTCGGCGCAATCGGCCAGCTTGCCAGGCAGCGAGGAGCCGTCCAGGGCGTTCTTGCGGATGACCAGGTCGCGGGCGCGCTTGGCGGCCTCCCTGGCCTTCTGGGAGGTCAGGCACTTGTCGACCATCTTTCGGCCCTCGGTGGGGTTTTCCTCAAGGTAGCGGCCGAGACCCTCTCCGACCACCGACTCGACGATGCCGCGCACCTCGGGGTTGCCCAGCTTGTGCTTGGTCTGACCCTCGAATTGAGGAGAGGTCATCTTGACGCTCACCGCGGCCGCCAGTCCCTCTCGGACGTCCTCGCCAAGGAGGTTGGCCTGATCGTCCTTTAGTTGACCCTGCTTGCGAGCGAAGTCGTTGATAACGCGAGTAAGGGCGGAACGGAATCCGGTCAGGTGCGTTCCGCCGTCCGGCGTCTTGATGCAGTTGGCGTAGGAATGCACCGATTCGGCGTATCCGTCGTTGTATTGCACCGCCACTTCCACCGCGGTGTCGTCAACGGTTTTCTCGAAGTAAAAGGGGATGGCCTGCAACACTCGACGGTTCCGGTTGTCATTGCGCACAAGGTTGGGAATGCCGCCGTCAAAGAAATAGGTGCGTTCAATATCCCCCTGTCGGCGCTCGTAGTGCCAATGACTGGTGAAGCAGAGTTCAAGACCCTTGTTGAGGTAGGCTATCTCTTTGAAATGCCGGGTCAGCTCATCGAAGTCGTAATCGACCTCGTCGAAGATCTCCGAGTCGGGTCGGAAGCTGATTGTGGTGCCATGTTTGTCTGTATCCGACTCCTTGATCAGTTCTGTACTTGGGATGCCTCGGACATACTCCTGCGAATAGAGGAGTCCATCCCGGTGTACTTCCGCGCGCAGGAACTCCGACAGTCCGTTGACCACCGACGCTCCCACGCCGTGCAGTCCGCCGGTGACCTTGTAGGCTCCGCCGCCGAACTTGCCGCCGGCGTGCAGGGTGGTCATCACCGTTTCCAGCGCGTTCTTGCCCGTTGTGGGATGAATATCAATGGGAATTCCCCGTCCGTTGTCGGAAATGGTGATCAGCCCATCCGCAGCAATGTTGAGATGCACTTGAGTGCAGTAGCCGGCCATGGCCTCGTCAACTGCATTGTCCAGAATCTCGATCATCAAGTGCTGCAGTCCGCTCAACCCAGTGCTGCCTATGTACATCCCAGGGCGAATGCGAACTGCTTCCAGGCCTTCCAGCACCTGGATGTCTTGGGCGGTGTAGTCTAGGGTATTGTCTGGATCAGCCGTAATGGGCAAGGCCTGTTGCATTTGGATAACCACCACTTTCAACTACGGAGGCGACGCAAATAAGGCCCATCTGCAGGCCGAAAGTGTGCGTCCGCAGTTAGATAAATACATTATGTAGTATACCACAGTCGCCTTTACTTTGCTCTCATATTTATAATTATTTCATTGGCTTTTTGTCTGAATATAGTCAATTTGCATGCATTCCGCGTACAGAAAAAGGGACGGGAACAAGTCCCGCCCTGATTGCAACCGCCAGAGGCCGCGCGCCGCGTTGAGTTATTCGGGAAAGATCCGGCGGTAGACGCCCGGGGATCCAGTTTCGTGGACCATGTGGGGGCGCACCTCGTTGGTCCAGATTGGTGTGATGGCCGTGCGCCAGTTGTTCCAGCCTTCGCTTTCTGCCACATCAAGAGACTCCATCTCGTGAACGGTGGCATAGCGGGGCGATCCCATCACCGCCTCCCAGCGACGGGCGCGGATGTAGCCTGGGATGCTGAGACATAGGGGCAGCCGCTCATTGTTGTAGGCCTCGTTGAACTTTCCGTCCAATCCGTCCGGGACCGACATTCGCCCCACCAGCAGGACCGGCGACATACCGGCCCCGGCGGTCTCTGCGGGCACACCCTCCGGGTGGACCCGGCGGTAGAGATTGCGAATGTATTCGGTGCCGACGACGCTGGGAGACATCCGCTTGGACCACTCGGTAGGCTCGCGAAGCCATTTCTGCCAATCCTCGGAGTGCCAGGCCTCGTGGCTGGCCAGCTCGTACACCGCCAGATATTTAGGGCCACCCTGCACCGCCACATAGCGGGCCGCGCTGAGAACGCCTGGAATGGACAGCCTCTCCGGGATGTGTTCGTCGTTATACCAACGGTTGTATTCCTCGTCGTTTTCCGGCGCTACGTCGCTGTAGACCAGTAACAGTCCATCACCCTTTTTCGCCGCCATCGTCAACTCCTGAAATCAAAAGTCTCACTGGTTACAGAATACATTTCATTCCCTCTGCCTCAGGCGGAGGGTTAGACTGGTGACGTATTCTCCTCACCATAATAGTGTTGCCCGGTGAGCAGGCTGTCGATCGCATAACCCATTGCCACGAACAGCGGTTGTGGCGTCGCCGCCAAGCGAAACCAACCGGAGCCATCAAAGGCATCCGGCTCCATCAGGCGCGGCTCCTGCTTTCCGATGGCGCCCAGGAATTCAACGTCCAAGTAGTGCCGGCCGTAGGCGATGATGTTGCTAACGCACAGGTAACGCAGGTCGCCCACCTCGACTCCGAACTCCTCCTTGGCCTCGCGCCGGGCACATTCCTCCAGCGTTTCGCCGTACTCAAGGTGCCCACCGGCGGAGCCCCAGGAACCACCCCCCAGTGGTCCGCGTCGTCGGGCCAGAAACACCTGCCCCTGCCGAACAAACACCACCCCAACGCCCACCAAGGGCCGTGAAACAGCCGCCGTCATGTCGGCGAGTATAGCACGGCCGGGTATTGCTCCCACTCTCAGCCATCGCGGAAAATCAAGAGGACACGAGGGCAGATGGGGCCCCCGTCGCATATAATGGCCCCGGCATACAGATGTGAGGTGAGTTCGATGGCGGATTTGCAGCGAACAGCGATAACCAGCGACGAGGCTCCGCAGCCACTGGGCGCTTATTCCGTTGGCATGTCGGTCAACGCCGGACGCTTGGTCTATGTGGCGGGACAGGTTGGAGTGGACACCGGCGGCAGCTTGGTTGGGCCGGGAGACGCGGCGGCGCAGACCCGGCAGGTGCTCGAAAATATAGGCCATGTCCTTGCGGCGGCGGGTGCAGGTTTCAGTAATGTCGTGGAGTTCACGACATACGTGGTGGGGCGCGGCTCGGTCCAGGGCTTCATCGACGGTCGCAATCAGGTCTTCCCGCAGATCTTTCCCAACGGAGACTTTCCGCCCAACACCCTGCTGGTGGTCGACGGGCTGGTGCGAGAGGAGTTTCTCGTCGAAATCAAGGCCGTGGCGGCCCTTCCCTGATTATGCAGCCGGAAGCTGCCAATAACGTAATTGGCGGAACTCTCACTCGCCGGACCCTCACTCCGGATGGGCAGCCTGTGGAGTACGATATTCCGCTCTCGGCCTACCCATGCCCATCGGCGAGGATGCTCATTGTCTCGCCCGGTTCTGGCGAACTTAAAGACGGTCGGCACGAACGCTGGCGCAAGCTGGCCCTGCACCTGCAGGAAAAGGGAATGTGCGCAACGGTCACGTACAACGCGCCCCGACCCGACTTTCAAGTGCAACTGGAATGGGAAGCCTATTCCCACAAGGGCGCAAGCTGGAACCGCATCCTCATTGAGAGCCTCTGCCACGTAGCCGACTGGTCTCTGGAACGCTCAATGGAGCTTTGCGGAACCGGGACGCCCGAGCTCTGCATGGCCGGATTCTCCTCTGGAGGATCTGCGGTGGGTGCGGTGGCGTTCAGGTATCCCCAAGTGCGGCAGCTGTTGCTGCTCTCGTCCTATGACAGCGTGGGAGATCTATTTTACGAGGGCATTTCACTATTCACGGGGGACATATACATGGGATACGGAAGCCTCGATCCGCCTGCGGGTATGCTGGCCTATGTGGTCAGCGTGGGTCCGCTGTCCGCGCGGTCTATGGTGGGCCGCCCGGTTCCCAACTGCGACCACCGCTTCAGCGGCGCAGATAACAGCCGTGCCCTGGTGAAAGCGGTCTACTGGGCGCTGGGCCACGACGACAGCTTCCCCGACCCCACCGGCGCGCCACAGCTGTACGAGTAAAGAGGCTGCTGCAAAGGTCTTCATCCCACTTGGGGGGATCACGGCGAGGACCTTACGAAAACCACAGTCCGGCCACAGTCCGGCCACAGTCCGGGTAGGAGGAGGAAAATGGCAGACCGTCAGAGGGTCATCGATACCTTGGTAGACCTGATCAGGATTGACAGCCCCAGCGGAGAGGAGGACGCCATAGACCTCGATGTCAGCGCCCGTCTGTCGGCGCTGGGGCTGACGGTGCAGCACGACTCCTACAATAACATCGTGGCGCGGCTGGAGGGCATGGGCGAACCCCTGCTGCTGTCGGCCCACCTCGACACCGTGGAGCCGGGCCGGGGCATCAATCCTGTGCTGGAGGGCGATACCCTGCGTTCCGACGGCACCACCATCCTGGGCGGCGACTGCAAGGCCGGGCTGGCCATCGTGCTGGAGGCGCTCGCCTGCGTTGTTGAGTCCGACCGACCCCACCGCGCCGTGGAAGTGGCCTTCTCCCGGCACGAGGAGGGCGGGCTGGTTGGCGTGCATCACATGGACTTCAGCCTGCTGACGGCTCGGACGGGAATCGTGCTGGACGGCGAGGGGCCGCCCAGCCGCATCACCGTGTCGGCCCCGTCGCAGAACGTGGTCACTGCCGAAATCATAGGCCGGGCCGCCCACGCCGGCCTGGAACCGGAGAACGGACTGTCGGCTCTGCTGGTCACCGCAGAAATCCTCACCCGCCTGCCTCTGGGCCGCATAGATGCCGAGACCACCGCCAACATCGGTTGGCTGGAGGGCGGCCTGAAGCGGAACATTGTACCGGAGCGAGCCTTGCTGGATGGCGAGTTCCGCAGCCGCAGCAACGACAAGCTGGCATGGTTGGAGGGGCAGTTCCGCAAGGTGTTCGGAGAGGCCGGCTCACGCTACCCCGACGCCCGAATCTCGCTTGACATTCGCAACACCTATCAGGCGTATCGAGTCGAACCCCAGCACGAAACCGTTGCTACCATCGGCCATGCACTGGATAGGCTGGGCCTCTCGCCGGTGATGGAGGCGTCTGGCGGCGGGTCGGATGCCAACGTATTCATCGAGCGCGGAATCACGGCCCTGCCGGTGGGTATCGGAGTCCGTTCGTTCCACACCACTTGGGAGACCGCTCTGATTACCGAAGTGCTGCAGGGCGCTGAGATGTGCCAGGCCGCGATCTTGGCAGTGAACGGAAACTGATGTCCTCCGTAATAATAGTGGTGTTCGACGGGCTGCAGCCGGCCCAGGTAACGCCCCAACTTATGCCCAATCTGGCACGGCTGGCCGCCGATGGCGTAACCTCCAATAACCACCACGCTGTCTTTCCCACAGTCACCCGCGCCAACGTCGCCAGCATCGTTACCGGCCACCATCCCGGGGCCCATGGCTTGACCGCCAATATGCTGGTCATACCCGAATTCGACCCACATCGGGCCATCGGCGCCCTCGAGCCGATACTGACGGAGGTGGCCGCCAGGGCTCCGGTGCTGTTGCATCCCACCCTGGGCGACATTCTCCACGGGCACGGGCTGGAGTACATCGCCGTGGGAACTGGCACCTCCGGCAACGCCTACCTGCAGAACCCCAACGCCGAGACCCGCGGCGGCGCTACAATCCACCCGGACTTCTGCCTCCCCCGTCCGCTGCACGGCGATATTACCGCCCGATTCGGTCAATGGCCGGACCGCGGAGGACCGACTGCCCCCAAGATGGTCCGGGCCGTGGACATTGTTACCGAATATGTCTTGGCAGAGCGGCAACCGGCAGTTTCGCTGCTGTGGTTCTCTGAACCCGACTCATCGCAACACGCTCACGGTGTGGGTTCGGCAGAGGCCGCTTCTGCCATCCGCGAGGCCGATCGCCAGTTTGGCCGGCTGCTCGACTGGCTGGATCAAAGGGGGCTGTCATCTGATACGAATGTGATGGTCGTGTCCGACCACGGCTACTCGACGATATTGGATGTCATTGACCTGGAGGCTGAACTGCGCGAGGCGGGGTTCCCACCCGGAGGCGAGCCGGACGGCGTTGCGGTTGCATCAAACGGTGGAGCGGCGTTGTTCTACGTCTCCGGCGATACTGCCGTCGCAGCCGGGCGGCTGGCGGAGTGGCTGATGAATCAAGCCTGGTGCGGTGCACTTGTGGCGTCCGATGCTGCCGGGGTAATTGCGGGCACGCTGCCCGCAAGCCTGATCGGTCTGGAAGGGCCGCGCTCGCCCAGCCTGGCTATGTCCTTCCGCTGGGATTCAACGCTCAACCTTGCCGGATTTGCCGGTCATGCCTATTCCACCAGCCTCGCCCCGGGGCAGGGTCAGCATGGATCAATGAGCCGCCACGAGACCCGCAATGTCTTTTTCGCCAAGGGCGCTGACTTCAAGCAGTCAACCGTCATCGCCGGTCCCACAGGCAACGTGGACATTGCCCCCACAATCCTCCGCCTGCTGGGCCTGACCGGAGGGGAGGCGATGCATGGCCGCGTCCTGCGCGAGACCCTGCGCGGTGGACCAGACACGGTTGAGTGGCAGACCACTACGCACGAGGCGGAGCGCGACACGCCAGCCGGACGGTACTGTCAGTCCATCACCTTGTCACGGGTGGGCGAGACGGTCTATGTCGACGAGGGTTCGGGTGGAATGCAGGGCAATCGCGTTTGAATTCGTTCGCCAACATCCCATCTATCAAAATACATTCCCCCGTCGGCAGCGCACAGGCGCAGTTGGTTTGCGTGCAACCACGTGCAACCACAGGAGAGCTGTCAGTCCCTCCAGTTCCCAGTCCGTCCCGCTGACGCTTGCCCTCTTGCGTCATCTCGAGTAGCCCAGTAACATAGACTAAATGCAATTAGAATATATGTTCGCCTACAATTCAAGCCAAACCATCCGCTCAGGAACGCCTGACTGGGTCAAATGACCGGAAATGACCGGAAAAATGAAAAATATCCAGCCCTCACAACCGAGCACCTCGTCGCCAACAAAGGTTTGTTTGGAATGACGCCGGCTCCTGAATTCAAATGCGATTGCCCTGGGACGGAATGCAGGGTCTTTTAATTCTACCTCTCCCTCAAGGGAGAGGGCCGGGGTGAGGGTGAAGTAGGGGCGGGTTTCAAACCCGCCCCTACGAAAACCGGCAAAGAGGGCCAGAAGGAGAGGGAACTATCAAAAGACCCTGGGACGGAATGCACTCCGGTTGACGCTGCGTTGACAGTACAACGATAATGGCTAACGGTAGTGGAGCAAGCAGAAATGAACGTCTTTTGAGGCGTATACTGGACGGTGGCTCTGATGCAAATTTCAGATTCAGCGACCTGCGCCGTCTGCTGACCCGATTGGGTTTCCAAGAGAAGATTAGAGGCAGCCACCACATCTTTTATCGCGATGGCATTGCTGAAATTATCAACATCCAGCCCGAAGGTAGTCAGGCCAAGCGCCAGCAAGTGAGGCAAATAAGGGAGTTGATATTCAAGTACAGAGGCTGGGAGTGGCTGGATGTATAAGTACCAAATAATCATGTGGTGGAGCGATGTAGACAATACATACTTGGTTGAAGTGCCAGAGTTGCCAGGTTGCATGGCCGATGGCCATACCCCGGAAGCCGCATTGGCTATGACTCAGGAGGTAATCCAACTCTGGATTGAGACCGCAGAATTGCTTGGGCGGCCTATCCCCGAACCAAAAGGCCGTCGACTTATGTTCGCCTGATCAGCAACTACAATCAGAAGGAGCAGCACCATGGCAACGGCAACACGCAAGCGTCAATTGGGCCGACAGGTCGCCATCGTGGGGGCCGGACTGTCGCAGTTCGGCGCCTTCCCTGACAAGGACAGCCGCGACCTGTTCGTCGAGGCTTTCCAGGACATGATGGAAACGATGGACAGGGCCTTCGAAATTGACGACATCGAATGCGCCTACGTCGGCAACTACTCCTCGGACCTGTTCGAGATGCAGGGCCACACCGCGCCCATCGTGGCCGACTGGCTGGGCATGACGCCCATCCCCATCACCCGCATCGAGAACGCCTGCGCCAGCAGCGGCAGCGCCCTCCGCGAGGGCGTTATGGCCATCGCCAGCGGTATGTATGACGTGGTGCTGGTGGGTGGAATGGAAAAGATGACCAACCTGCCCACAGAGGGCGTAACCGACGTGCTCGCCTCTGCCGCCGACGGGCTTTACGAGGTTCCCGCCGGTCTCACCTTTCCCGGCATTTTCGGGGCCATCGCCAAGGCCCACATGGACCGGTACGAGACCAATCTGGACCACCTGTTAAAGGTTGGCATTAAGAACCACAACAATGGCGCTTTGAACCCCAAGGCCCAGTTCAACGTCACCATTCACGACATGATGGAGCGGCGCAAGGCCCGTGCGGAGCAGCGTGGGCAGCCCGTCCCCGGCTGGCAGACCGAGCTGGATTTCCTGCACGATGAGCAGGCCAACCCGTGGATCGCCTGGCCTCTCCGCCTGTACGACTGCGCTCCCATCACTGACGGCGCATCCTGCGTCCTGCTGGTGTCGGCGGACATCGCCCACAACTTCACCGACCGTCCCGTGGCGCTGGCAGGCATGGGGCAGGCGTCGGGCAAGCCGCTGCACGACGCAGAGGAGCTGACCTCGCTCTCGGCGGCCAAGGAGGCCTCCCGCCAAGCCTACGAGATGGCGGGCATCACCGCCGACGATGTGGACCTGGCCGAGGTGCACGACTGCTTCACCATCGCGGAAATCGTTGCCAGCGAAGACCTTGGATTTTTCGCTCCCGGCGAGGGGGCGCGGGCGGTGGACGAAGGCCGCACCGCGCTGGACGGCGACCGTCCCATCAACACCTCCGGCGGACTGAAGTCGAAGGGCCATCCCGTAGGAGCCTCCGGCGTGGGCCAGGTGGTAGAAATTTACCACCAGTTGCGCGGTGAGGCAGGCGAGCGGCAGGCGAAGAAGTCCAAGCTCGATGTGGGTATTACCCACAACGTAGGCGGCACCGGTGGCACCTGCGTCGTGAACGTCCTGCGTGTGGAGTAGGGCAATGGCCAGCGAATTCAACGCCGCCAATTTCTACAAGCTGCTGCACGAGAACGGCCAACTCACCGGCGTTCGCTGCAATGCCTGCGGCCACCTGTCGCCGGAAGCGCGGCCCATGTGTCCCGCGTGCCGCAGCTTCGACGTGGCTTGGCACCCCTTCAGCGGCCGGGCAACCCTCAGCACCTTCACCTGCATCTCGGTAGTCCCCGACTACTGGGGGAAAAAGGGCTATGGGCGCAACAACCCATATTGCACCGGCATCGTTACTCTCGAAGAGGGACCACGCATCAGCGCCCGCATTACCGGCGTGGACGGCTCAAATCCGCAGTCCATCAGGACGGGGATGGCGCTTTCCCTCGACTTGGAGGACTTGGACCCGGAGCGCCCGTCACTGGCCTTCAGGCCGGCATAGAAGCGGCAAACTCTGGCGCAATGCATTCCCTGACGCAGGGGAACCGCAAGGAAGTCGGGGAATTTCAATGGTGATTGTAATAGTCGTTGTGGCGGTAATCGCCGCTGTATTGCTGATTGCCGGGGCGGTTTTCTGGTTTACTCGCTTCATGAGTCAAAAGGAGACAGCAGACCTGAATCGCTATCTGCAAGGCGAAAGCTGCCAGTGGGAGAGAATGCAAACCTCCGCTACCGAGAGCGACGACGACAGTCTCTATTTCGTCAATCATGCCCCCGTATCGCAGGGAATCGAAATGCGGGTGTACGAATATGCGGAACCCATGGACGGCTCTGAGGGTGACGACGAAGGTATCTGCCTGTCCATCATAGACCGGGAGAACCAGAACGGAATGATCCTCAACGGCTTTGCCCTGCACCTGGAGGCCATGCAGTTTGGAGACACCCTCTGGGACGACCACTTCCTGGGCGACACGGGAATCATGGAGAGGATGATAACCGAGAAGCGAGTGGCCTGGGACCAGATCCAGCAGGAAATCATCGTGGGACACCACGCGCTGTTCATGCAAGGCGCAACCCGCGGAGGCAATTACTAAAAGAGCGCCCGGCTGATGTGGCCGGGCGTTTCTTTTGCGCCTGTTATTCCGATGGATGAATCCTAGTCGAGGCCGCGGGTGCCAACCCAGCCGACCTGGGAGACGTCAATCATTTCGCCGTTGGGACCCTCGTATTTGGTCTCGACATTTTGGTGGCGGGGGCCGGAGTTTGCGGCGTGAAGCGCCTGGTTGACCGACGCCATCTCACTGGAGCCGCTGGCGGCCAAGCGGGCCTCGATTTCCTCTAGGCTCTCTACCTCGAAGCCGATGTGGTGGATGCCTTCCCAGTCCTTGCCGCGCTCGCCGGCCACGGCGTCGCTCTGGAAGTCCAGGATAGCCATGTTGACGTTGCCGTCACTGAGCATGAAGCCCTTGGCGTTGTCGCTGTCCAGTTGGGCGACCTGGCGAAGTCCGAACACCTCGGAGTAGAACTTGGCAGTCTTTTCTGCATCGTTGGTGGCGATGGCGATGTGCTTGATCTGGGGCATCTCGCAACCTCCCGGGAATAGAATAAAGCTGTCGATTGGTTCGACAAAGATACCACGTTTGTGTCGCTGCCGCCATATACGACGACAGGGCCGGGGGTGCTGTCGCTAGTCTCAATTCCGACAGTCGACGAGCCTTTAGCGTTGTGCTTTTGCGCCGTGTTAGAATGACCAAGATTCATTAGCGAATATGCTGGCAGCTATCAGGGAGGAGTATCGATGACTGTCCCATACCGAATGAAATTCGGCGTATTTATGGCCCCGTTCCACCGGGTGGGCGAGAACCCCACGCTGGCCTTGGAGCGCGACCTCGAGCTGATTCAATGGCTCGACACCCTGGGTTTCGACGAGGCCTACATCGGCGAACACCACAGCGCGGGGTGGGAGACCATTGCCTCGCCGGAGGTGTTCATGGCCACCGCCGCCGAACGCACCCAGAGAATCAAGCTGGGGTCGGGCGTGGTCAGCCTGCCCTACCATCACCCCTACATGGTGGCCAACCGCTTCGTGCAGCTTGACCACCTGACCCGCGGTCGGGTCATTCTGGGCGTAGGCCCCGGGGCGCTGGCCTCCGACGCGCTGATGCTGGGCATCAGGCCGGAAAACCAGCGGGCGATGATGGACGAATCGCTGGGCGTCATCATGCGGCTGATGACCGAGACCGACCCTATTTCCTACAAGAGCGACTGGTTCGAGTTGAACGAGGCTGTCATACAGCTTCGCCCCTACCAGTTCCCTCACGTCCCGGTTGCGGTGGCATCGGTGGAATCCCCCGCCGGCGTAACCACCGCCGGCAAGCACGGCGCATCGGTACTGTCCCTCAGCGTCCCTCGCGACACCATCCGCCGTACCTCTCTGATGGAACTGTGGGATATTGCCGAGGAGACCGCCGCCGAGCACGGCAAGACGATGCACCGCGAGGACTGGGGCATCGTGATGGGCATGCACCTGGCCGACAGCAAGAAGCAGGCGTTTGAAGACATCCGCGAGGGCAGCGCCCGCGTGGTAACCGAGTACTTTGGCCGCACCCTCGGCAACCCGGTGCCTGACGTTCCAAGAGACCAGATCGTGGACTTCATGGTCGACCACAACCAGTGGATTGTAGGCACACCAGACGACGCCATCGCCGGCATCGAGCGGCTGCAGGAGATCAGCGGCGGTTTCGGCAAGTTCATGATTCGCGTTGAGGACTGGGCGCCACGCGACAAGCTTCACCGCAGCTATGAACTGCTGGCCCGCTACGTGATGCCGCATTTCCAAGGATCCCTTGTGGGTATCGAAACCTCCAACCAATGGGCCGCCGAGCGCATCGAAGTCCTGCAAGCCAACCGCTACGCTGGACTGAAAGCGGCCACCGAGAGCTTCGACGCCAACAGAGGGCGGAACTAGCATTTCTGGGAGGCTGGGAAGTATCAGAGATTGCCAAAGAAAAACTGCACGAACTGGTTGACCGCCTCCCAGAGTGCGAGTGGCGTCTGCGCGTGAGCGCTTGGAGTTGGCCGATCAATTGTCCACAATAAATGTGCTCTTGGTGCTCCACCAGCGGGAAGCCTGCCGGTAGCAGAATCAAAGACACCGCCCCATGACTGGGCGGTGTCTTTTAATATGCCCGAAAGCCGAAGCTTCCACCATATCTGGCATCGCAAAAGGACGAAATACCCCTGGCTGACCATTCATACTCAAACCGCGTTTAATAAGAATTTACCGGTCAACTATCGCCGGAATCAGCCCGCAGTGGACTGAAGGGCCTGTATTTCCGTCAACGTTATGTATTACACTGAAAGAAGCAGGTGTCGTACTGTTATTCCATTTCAGAGGCGTGAGGCGAAAACGATGCGCAAGACTAAGATTATCGTCACCATAGGGCCCTCCTCTAACGACGAGGAAACCTTGAAACGGCTTATCTCCGACGGCATGGACTGCGCTCGTTTGAACTTCTCCCATGGCAACCACAAAGAGCACGCGGCTGTCATCGATCTCATTCGCAGACTGGCCAAGGAACACAACCGCACGGTTGGCATCCTGCAGGACTTGGGCGGCATCAAGCTCCGGCTGGGACGCTTGGAGGAGCCGAAACAGCTAAACCTCGGTGATGAGGTGGTCCTTACGGCAGATGGCGAGTCCTCCACTCCCGGAATACTGCCCTTTCCACAGCCCGGCGTGATCCGCAACCTCGAGGTGGGAAGCTTTGTCTTCATAGCCGATGGCACGGTGCAGCTTGAAGTTACTGAAGCAACACCGGATCGCGCTTACTGCCGGGTGTTGAGTTCGGGCGTCATCTCCTCCTTCAAGGGCGTCAACCTGCCCGGAGTGGCTATCGATCAGCCCGTCTTCACGGAGAAAGACAAGGATGATCTGATATTTGGCGTCGAGCAGCAGGTTGACTGGGTGGCGGTCTCATTCGTCCGCACCGTGGACGATATCCATTACGCCCGGCGGTATCTCAACGCTGCGGGCAGCAAGGCTCTGGTGATGGCTAAACTGGAGCGCGGCGAGGGCATCGAGAATCTCGACTCGATCCTTCCTGAAGTTGACTCTGTGATGGTGGCCCGGGGGGACCTCGGCGTTGAGATCCCAATGGAGCGGGTCCCTCGAATGCAACGTCTCATCGTGGACAAAGCAAACGCCGCGGGCAAGGGGGTGGTGATTGCCACCCAGATGCTCCGCAGTATGGTGATTTCGCCTACTCCCACCCGGGCCGAGGTATCCGACGTCAGTAACGCCGTGCTGGAGGGAACCGACGCCATTCTGCTGTCGGACGAAACTGCAATGGGTGATTATCCAGTGGAGGCCCTGCGCGTCGCCGTTTCAACCATTAATGAAGCCGAGTCGGAAGACCAGTATCCCTACTTCAAGAACATGGGCACTCACGACCGCACCCAGGCCATCACGTCGGCGGCGGCAGGGTTGGTCCGCACCCTCGACTCCAAGCCCATCGTGCTCACCAGCACGGGAAGGGCGGCTCTTGAACTGGCACGATTTCGCCCAGCCAAGGATATCTTGGCCTTTTCGCACGACCCTGCCGTTTTACGAAAGCTGTGCCTGGGTTGGGGGATTCAGCCAACCGGCGTCATTCCGGTCCAGCCCGACGTGGCCGAATTGGTATTCCAAGTTCTGCAATCGGCCCTGGACCTGGGCGCCGTAAGCGAGAACGACGTGGTGACCATCGTCCACGGTTTCCTTACTGGGGTATCCGGCACCACCAACGCCGTGCAGGTGCTGAGCATGCGGGAATACTTGGATAGCGTCGGCCGCCCTCGTGCAGAACAAACAGTTGGATGAGGCTGTAGGTCTGCCCATAAAAGAGATCCCTCTCCTGTATGGAGAGGGATCTTGCTTCCAAAGCAACAACCAGGAAAGTTCCCTATATTGTGGCGGGAAGTGAGTGCGGGAGGCTGGTCTCTCCCATCAGGTAAAGGTCGATTGCCCTGGCGGTTTCCCTGCCCTCGGCAATGGCCCATACCACCAGCGACTGGCCCCTGGCAGTGTCGCCGGCCGCGAACACGCCTGGGACAGTGGACATCCGGTCGGCACCGATGCTAACGTTGCCTCGCCCGTCCAGTTCCACGCCGAGCTGGTTGACCAGCCCCTCGTGCTGTGGGTGCAGGAACCCCATCGCCAGCAGAACCAACTCTGTCTCCACCTCGAATTCGCTTCCCGGCACCTCTGTCATTGCCGGACGCCCGCCATTGGGTGGCTCACTCCACTCGACCCGCACGGCGTGAAGCCGCTCCACCTTGCCGTTGCTGCCCGAGAAGGACTTGGTGAGGATGCCATAGTCTCGGACACCGCCCTCCTCATGAGCTGCCGAAGAGCGGAGTACCATGGGCCACTCCGGCCAGGGATTGGAGGCAAAACGTTGTAACGGCGGCTCTTCCAGCAACTCGAACTGGTTGACTAACTCAGCCCCCTGGCGGTGGGCCGTTCCAAGGCAATCGGCGCCGGTATCGCCGCCGCCCAGTATCACCACCCGCTTTCCCTCAGCGGTTAGCCTCGGTTCCGAGGCCAGTTCCTCACCCGAGTTTAATCGGTTCTGCTGGGTGAGATAGTCCATGGCGAAGTGGACACCGTCCAACTCGCGGCCCGACACGTCCAGATCTCGGGGCACTGTCGACCCGCAGGCCAAGCAAATAGCGTCAAAATCCCGGAGCAACTGTTCAGCAGGGATGTCCACTCCCACATTTGCGCCGGTTTCAAACCGGATGCCCTCCTTTTCCATAACATCAAGCCGACGGCGGAGGACCTCTTTGTCCAGCTTGAAATCAGGTATGCCCAACGCCAGCAGACCGCCGATATAATCGGCCCGCTCGTAGACGGTCACCCAATGTCCGGCTCGGTTGAGCTGCTGCGCTGCGGCTAGTCCGGACGGGCCGGAGCCTACAACAGCCACCTTCTTGCCAGTGCGGACCGAGGGAGGTTGGGGCTTTATCCAGCCCTCTTCAAAACCCCGGTCAGCGATCTCCTTCTCAATATATTCGATGGTCACAGGATCTGAGTTGATACTGAGCACACAACTGGCTTCGCACGGAGCGGGGCAGATGCGCCCGGTGAATTCCGGGAAGTTATTGGTTGAGAGCAGCGTACGCAGGGCGCTTTCCCAATCGCCCGTGTAGACATGATGATTGAATTCAGGAATCACGTTGCCCAGCGGACACCCGTTATGACAAAAGGCAACGGCGCAGTCCATGCACCTGCCGCCCTGCTGCCGGGCGGTGGCCTCGGGCCAGCGTGTGTAGAGTTCCCGGTAATCATGAACGCGCTCACCGACTGAACGGCGCTCCGGGGGCTGCCTGCCTGCCTCGAAAAATCCGGTGGGTTTACCCATTCGATACGGCTTCCAGTTCCCGGTCCTCCAGGCCTCGCATCCTGCGCTCTAACAAGACCCGGCGGTAATCCCGGGGCATAATTTTCTTGAATTTGGGAAGGGACGAATTCCAGTCCGCCAGAATTATGGCGGCAGGGCCGCTGCCGGTATGACTGTGATGCTCTTCGATGAGTCCCTTCAACATGATAATGTCATCACGGTTAACCACGGGTTCCATATCGGCCATGCCGTCGTTGAAGCGTATGTGAAAGTCGCCGTCGGCATCATATACAAAGGCGACACCACCACTCATTCCAGCCCCGAAGTTACGCCCGGTGGAACCCAACACCACCACGACCCCGCCGGTCATGTATTCGCAACCATGGTCTCCCACTGCCTCAACTACCGCACGAACACCACTGTTGCGGACACAGAAGCGCTCCCCGGCTATACCGTTGATGTAAGCGTGGCCCCCGGTCGCCCCATACATCGCCACATTGCCTATGATGATGTTTTCTTCGGGAACAAAAGCGGACTCGTGGTGCGGCTTCACCACGATGAGCCCTCCCGACATACCTTTGCCCATGTAGTCGTTTGTATCGCCTTCCAGGTGCAGGCTGACGCCCGGCGCCAGGAAGGCGCCAAAGCTCTGCCCCGCCGACCCGGTGAGGTTGATGCGTACGGTGTCGGGCGGCAGGCCGTCCTCGCCGTAGGCCTTGGCGATGCGGCCGCTGAGCATTGCCCCGACGGTGCGGTTTGAGTTGCTGATCGGGAGCGTGATATCCACGGGCATACGGCGCTGCAATGCCGCTTCGGACAGCGCGATGAGCTTGTGATCCAGCGCCTGCTCTAGTCCATGGTCCTGCGCCTCAGAACAGTAAAGCGTCTCGCTGGGGGTGTTGGCCGGCTGGTAATGCAGCATCCTGGAAAGGTCAATTCCCTGCGCCTTCCAGTGATCAATGGCGTCGCGGGGGTCGAGAGCGTCGGCGTGGCCTATCATCTCGGCTACGGTGCGGAAGCCCAACTCGGCCATGATTTCCCGCATTTCCTCGGCGATGAACATGAAGTAATTGACCAGGTGCTCCGGCCTGCCTGAGAACCGCGACCGGAGCTCGGGGTCCTGCGTCGCGATGCCAACGGAGCAGGTGTTCAGATGGCACTTCCGCAGCATGATACAGCCGCTCACCACCAGCGCGGCGGTGGCAAATCCGAATTCCTCGGCTCCCAGCAGGGCCGCGACCACCGCGTCCCGTCCGGTCTTCAACTGGCCGTCAGTCTGCACCACTATGCGGCTGCGCAGTCCGTTGGCAACCAGCACCTGCTGAGTTTCCGCGATGCCCAACTCCCAAGGTAGCCCGGCATACTTGATGGAGGACTCCGGCGATGCCCCGGTGCCGCCATCGTGACCGCTTATCAAGACCACGTCGCCGTGCCCTTTGGCGACACCGGCCGCGACGGTGCCCACTCCGACCTCCGACACCAGCTTGACGTGTATGCGCGCATCGGGATTGATGTTCTTCAGGTCGTGGATCAGTTGGGCCAAGTCCTCTATGGAATAGATGTCGTGATGGGGCGGCGGCGAAATCAACTCCACGCCAGGAGTCGTCCGGCGCACCCACCCGATGTACTCGTCCACCTTGTGGCCGGGCAGTTGTCCGCCCTCTCCCGGCTTTGAACCCTGGGCCATCTTGATCTGCAGATCGGTGGAGTTGATCAGATAATTTGCAGTCACTCCAAACCGTCCGGATGCGACCTGCTTGACGGCGCTGCTGCGGTTGTCTCCATTCTCGTCAACGGTGTAGCGTCGGTAGTCTTCGCCGCCCTCGCCGGTATTGCTGCGGGCCCCGATTCGGTTCATGGCGATGGCCATGGTCTCGTGGGCTTCCCTGCTGATGGAGCCGAGAGACGCCGCACCGGTGGCGAACCGCTTGGCGATTTGTGAAGCCGGCTCGACCTCCTCGATGGGGACCGGCGTGCGGCCGCTCTTGAATTCAAGCAGGCCCCGCAGAGTGGCGATGTGCCGGCTCTGGTCATTGGAGAGCCGCGCGAACTTCTGATATACGTTGTAGTCGTTGGTGCGAGCTGCGTGCTGCAGAATGCCGATGGTGTCGGGGTTCCACTGGTGGTGTTCCCCGCCGCGTCGCCACTGGTAGAAGCCCCCCATGGGCAGCGCCTGGCTCGCTGGAACCTCCACGTCGTCGTACGCCGCTGCGTGTCGCTGCACGGCCTCTTGCTCGATTGCGGCCAGCCCAATGCCGCCTACGCGGGAGGGAGTCCAGGAAAAATACTCGTCAACCAGGGCTTGTTCCAAGCCCACGGCTTCGAAAATCTGTGCGCCGCGGTAGCTTTGCACCGTGGAGATGCCCATCTTGGACATCACCTTCAACACACCCTTTTCGTTGGCCTTTATGAAATTCTTGCAGGCGTATTCAGGTCCGTGGCCGTTCAACTGACCCGATTCGCTCATGCCCTGCACGGTCTCAAGTGCAAGGTAGGGGTTTATCGCTCCGGCTCCGTAGCCGATGAGCAGGGCGAAGTGATGGACCTCACGAGCCTCCCCGGTCTCCACCACCAAGCCCACCCGCGTCCGCGTACCCTCCCTGATCAGGTGGTGGTGGACTGCTCCGGTTGCCAGCAGGCTGGGGATTGGCGCCCGGCCTTGGCCAACACCACGGTCGGAGAGCATTATTATGGAGTAGCCCTCCTCAATCGCCTGCGATGCCCGTTGGCGCAACTCATCGAGGGCAGCCTTGATTCCCGTTTCGGGATTGAAGACCGTGGACAATACCATGGTCCGCAGACCGTCCAGGTCGAGAGCCTTGATTCGGGCAACATCCTCGTTATCAATTATCGGAGAATAGAGCTTCAGTTGCCGACAATGGGGCGGCGTCTCCTCAAAAAGATTCTGCTCGCTGCCGATGAAAGCTCCCAGCGAGGTGACCAACTCCTCTCGGATGGCGTCCAGAGGCGGGTTGGTGACTTGGGCGAATAGCTGCTTGAAATAGTTGAAAAGCAGTTGGTTCTGTTCGGACAAAATCGCCAGGGGCGAGTCGTTGCCCATTGATCCCACGGCCTCATAGCCCGACTCGGCCATGGGGGTCGTGAGCATCCGCAACTCCTCAACGCTGTACCCAAAGGAACGCTGCATGCGCACCAAGTCTGTGGACTCTATCGGCGGCTCAGGCTGTCCCTCCGGCAGAGTCTCGAGGGTGACTTTGTTTTCGCGCAGCCACTCGCCGTAGGGTTGACGATTCGACAGGCCGTGCTTCAACTCCTCATCGCCGATGATCCGGCCCTGCTCGAGGCTGACCAAAAACATACGGCCCGGCTGGAGGCGACCTTTGAACTCGACTTCGGCAGGGGGGACATCCAGCACCCCTGTCTCCGAGGCCATCACGAGCTTGTCGTCGGTTGTGACCAGGTAGCGGAAGGGACGCAGGCCGTTGCGGTCAAGCAGGGCGCAAATGTTCCGGCCATCGGAGGAGACGATCATGGCCGGGCCGTCCCATGGTTCCATCAGCGCGGAGTGATACTCGTAAAAGTCCTTCTTTTCTTGGGGCATTGTCTCATGCTGGTTCCAAGCCTCTGGGATCATCATGAGCATCGCATGATCCAACTCGCGGCCAGTCATCAAAAGCAATTCGAGAGCGTTGTCGAAGCTGGCCGTATCGCTGTCCCCAGGGTTCATGACTGGCGGGACTTTCGCCATGTCGTCGCCGAACAGTGGCGAGTCGAACATCGCCTCACGAGCGTGCATCCAGTTGAGGTTGCCGCGGAGGGTGTTTATTTCGCCGTTGTGGGCCAGGTAGCGATAAGGGTGCGCCAACCGCCAGTGGCCCAGCGTGTTGGTGCTGAAGCGGGAATGCACCAGCGCAAAGGCGCTGACCAATTCCTCATTCTGCAGGTCAAGGTAAAAACCGGAGATCTGATGGGCCATAAGTAGGCCCTTGTACACGATGGTGTTGCAGGAGAGACTGCAAATATAAAAGTAGTCGGCCTCTTCCTCGGAAAGCCCACTGTCTTTCATCGAGTGCTCGATTACTTTCCGCACGACATAGAGCTTGCGCTCCAGTTGCGCCGGGTCCAGTCCACTCGTTCCTCGGCCAACAAACACTTGGCGAATACTCGGGCAGCGCCGACGGGAGTCGCGACCCAGCTTGTCGTGGTCGACCGGAACGTCCCGCCAAGCCAACAACTCCAGTCCTTCTCCAACAATAACGCTGGAGATCAGGTCACGGGCCTTCTCTTCGGCCTCTGGCTCAGAGGGCAGAAACACCATACCAACGCCGTACTCGCCGTCTGCGGGTAGTTCAAATCCCAAGCGCTGGCTTTCGATGCGGAACAACCTGTGGGGCGTTTGAATCAGAATGCCAGCCCCGTCGCCGGTCTCGGGGTCGCTGCCAACCGCCCCGCGATGTCCCAGGTTTATGAGTACCTGGAGCCCCTCCTCGATGGTCTTGTGCGTCTTCCGTCCCTTGATGTCAGCAACAACCCCGACACCGCAGGCGTCGTGCTCCTGTTCCGGGGAATAGAGGCCCTTGCTGGCTAATTCTTTCAGCCGGTCCATACCATCCGATCCCTGTGTCTTTATAGCTGGAGCGCTGGGGCACTGCGCTCACGCTGCTCTTGTTTTGCAACAAATGAATAATGGCCGGGCGGACTTCGCCTTCCCAGCCGTGCTGTTGCTACGTTTGTGTAATATATCACAATAATCATTTGATACAAGACCTTGATGCCCAATGCCGGAGAAAGGACACGAGAAAACTCCCCATCCCCTATTTGGGGGATAGGGAGTCAGGGTCACGGTTGTGTCAGCCCTAGGGTTGTGCCGCTCCCCCCTGCATAAAGGAGGTCAAGAAATCCAGAATTCCAGTAATTGACGACGCATCCAGGGTCAAGTCGTAAGAAACTTCAAGCCCGTTCTGCTCGATCTCGACGCCAGCGACGAAGTTCTGGATTTCAGGAGACCCGGCCATCATCCCCACCATTGCAATCGTGCCCTCGTTGAATTCCTTGGAGGCTGCGGCGGCGTCTTCCTCCTCGAAGTATTGCCGCGACCGTATCTCCATTGAATCCGAATCTTCGTTCAGTGACATCGTCATCACCGTGAGCGATGCGGTCAGGGCGCCCGGCGCAAAGGCTCCCAGTATCCCCATATCCTGCTCGCCCTCCGCCATTGCCGCTTCGAGGACTCCAGGGGGGATCGCGATGATCATTCCAAAGTCCCTGTCGCCCAGAGACTCCAGGGCGCTCACCCCCTCACCGGATATCCGAGGAGCGGCCCCTGAAGCCACATCGAGCATGGCCTCCACCGCGTCCGTCGTACCGAGCAGGAGGGTATCGGAATTCTCGAAGGCGAACGAGAAGCTCTCCGGTTCCCCGCTGGCGTCCACGTAAATGTTGTAGCCGCGATAGGTAATCGATTCATAGTCCTGGTCAGGATTCTCTGCCATGGCGCTGTTGAGGCTCGCTACAACTTCTGCCTCGTCCAAGCCGCCGCGAAGCACCATCCCCATTGTCGGTGGTTCAATATCTTCCTCCCCGTTCGCCTGCCCCGCCTGAAGCATTACTTCAACACCCACGTAAATTTCGGCGGACTCAATGGAGTCGATGGCGATGCCCGTTTCACTCTCAAACTCGTCTAAAACACTCTCTTCGGATTCAGCGCCCCCAAACATCACATCCAGTAGCGGAGCCAAAACGTCCGAGTTGAGAAGGGCGGAAGGATTGGCGTCTATGATGAGTGTGGCCCCCTCTGGAATCAGCGATTCCCGGGAAGAACCGGCGGCGGCCGCGGGCAGGGGCGTGGGAGTTGCCGCGGGCATGGGCGTGGGCCTCGGCGTCGGCGTGGGTTCCGGGGTTGGAGTGGGCGTGGGCCTCGGCGTGGGCGTCGGTGTCGGCTCTGGCGTTGGAGTGGGCGGCGGTTCCGAGCCGCAAGCAAGCACCATCAGAGCAATCAGAGCGACTGCGCACACCAGCAGCTTGGACGGAATGAAGCGAACTAGGCTCATGGAGGGGCTCCGCTGCAGAAAGTTGATCGCGTCTATAATCATATACGACAGTGAGAAGGCTGTCAGTTTTCACATCGGCGGTGGGAAAGAATTCTTGGGACACACCTCCCTCCCCGCAGGGCTGACTGCCACGATTGACCTCGGCTGGAAGACGGCCCTATACTCGCCAGCAATCTCCTTGGGAATACCCCAAACGCCAGGCGGTGCGCCGCCGAGGAAACGGAGGAACCGACGCTGGAACCCTTGGAAGTGGCGCAGTTTATCGTTGACGTGGCTGCGGATAAACTCGCCGAGGACATTTTGCTCCTAGATCTGCGCGGTATCGTTCCTTTCGCCGATTACTTTGTGATCATGTCGGCGGAATCGTCCCGTCAGATAGAGGCGCTGGAAGAGGACCTGACCGGCGCTCTCAAGGAATCGGGGGTCTCGCGCCACCGGAGAGAGGGAACGCCCGCCTCAGGTTGGGTGCTGCTGGACTTCAGCGACGTTATCGTCCACATCTTTTCGCCCGACGAGCGTGAGTTCTATGACCTGGAGCGTCTCTGGCGGCAGGCGCCGCAGGTGGTGCGAGTGCTGTGATCTCCGGAATCCCGTAAACCACGGCTGACAACTGCTCCTGGACGCTACCCTCTCCTTTAAGGAGAGGGTTTTTCATGCGTTTTCTCACCTTTCATGCGTATTGTCACGGTTGATTATTCAACAATCCATCCGTCGCTGCTCCGTGAGTAGGACAAAATCTCCTCCGGCTGGAAGAACAAGGACAATTCCCGTTGGGCCGATTCGGGACTATCGGACCCGTGTATCAGGTTGCGGCCTATGTCCACGCCCAAGTCACCGCGGATCGTGCCGGGAGCCGCGCTGGCCGGGTTTGTGGGCCCCATGGTGTTGCGGACTATTTCCACCGCGTTACTCGCTTCCCACGCCATGGCCACCACCGGACCGGAGGTGATGAAGCTGACCAGTCCGGGGAAGAAGGGGCGGTCAACGTGCTCTCCGTAGTGCCGGTGGGCCAGCGCCTCGTCCACCTGCATAAACTTCAACGCCACCAGCTTCAGGCCCCGGCGTTCCAGCCGTCCAATAACCTCCCCGATCAGTCCGCGTTGCACTCCATCGGGCTTCACCAGTACCAGTGTTTGCTCCATTGTTTCTTTATCCTTTCGAAATTCAGAATTGCCGGGTATCAGTTCTGATCCGGCTCGGGTTTCTCGTGCATCAGGCTCCAGACAAGGGCCACCACCCAGCCGATAAAAGTCCAGCCCAGCAACAGGTTCAGCGCGAAGATCGCGTTCTTGTTCCGCTTGTTCTTATTCACCGCGATGAAGGACGGCACAAAGTACAACGCCAGAGCAACGACCGCCAACGCCACTCTAATCATAAGACAATCCTAACCTCAGCCGTTTTCCCTCGCTCAAGGCCATTTGGTGCCCCAGCGCTGCATCCCGGTTAATCATCAAAACTCTTGGCCAACTGGATTTCCACTCCTCGACGCTCCATATCCCACAGAAACGGGGCCGGGTCGAGGGCCTCCGGCGGATGTACGCCTGGAGCGGGAATCTCGCGGGTCAACAGCATCCTGGCGCCGATGGCCAGGGTTGCCGCAATGTTGTCGGAATCCTGCTCTCCGGGAAAGTAGTAGGTCATCGTGAACCGTGTCTTTCGGCCCCTCAGCATACCAGCCACCTGCGTCTGCCGCACCGGAGAGCCCTGGGTTAGCTCGGAACGGAACAGGGAGTCGGAGGCAGGCCCTCCAGCCCATGCCTCGCGAGGACCGGAGTAAAGCGAGGCGGCGAACTCAGCGGGACTCAGGGATCCGATGGGCGTTTCCACAGGATCCTCGCTGCCAAATCCATAAAAGACCAGATTCCTGATGATATCCAACATCGCAGGATCTGCGAAGCCGCGGTGGCTGGACACATGGGTCAGCGAGGCGATACTGCTGGGTAGGGTCACAGGACCAAGCCCAACGGTGCAGCAGGACACGCTGCCCATGGGGGGAGGAAGCGCGACGTCCGAACATTCGGTCAGTGGCGAAACATGTCGCCACTCGCTGTTCTGCCATACAAGGGCCGGCCCGCCGAATTGAGAGAGCCTGTCGCGCCATTGCCTCAGACTACGGCGCCGCAGGTCATCGACCAAGTAGAAACTGGCCGTGTCAATACGTTCGAGTCTCTGACCCAAGTAGCTGGCCAGCGCGTTGGTCAGACCGGGCGAGGCCCCCAATCCAGGAACCACTCCCACGGCCCGGTATCCTGCCAGGGCCTCAAGGTATTCAGAGTCAAATATCGCTTGAAGAGCTTCCGGGTCGCTGCTGGCATCCACATAGGATACCCCGGCTTCCATCACGCTGCGCAGCAAGGGAAGCGCTGCCGATAGAGGAATGCGGATGGTGTTTATCACCAGGGCGACATCCTCCAGGACCCGCTCCAGCGTATCGTCATTGAAGCAGTCGAGTTGTGCGGACACTGCTTTACTTCCGCAGACCTCAGCGGCGGCAGCAGCCCGCTGCGAATCCCTGTCCGCAACGATAACCCGCTGGAAGGCGCGGTCCACCCCCAAGTATCGGGCGGCCGCCATACCCACAGAGCCGCAGCCCAGGAGCAGGGTGACGCCCTCAGTCATGACGCCGCGCCAAAATGATTTTTCTCCCCCGCGCCGACAGGCCGTTGGCAGCTTGCACACTGGCGCGAAGCTCTGTCATCAGAGGAGGGCTCATGCTCCCCGATTCGATGCAGGCGAGCTTCTCGAGGACGCCTGGGGCTTCCGGTCGCGCCGCTTGGGGACGCCTATGCTGGGCATGCGCAGGTAGTTGGGCTGCAGCAGGTCGAGGTCATCGGCATCGCCTCGCTCCAGCCTCCGAAAAGCCAGTACAGCCAGAGATTCCGCTCTGGCCGATGGCGGAACATGGCAGAGGGCCGCCCGGTCTCCCAAGCGAGTCTTGATTGCCTCGGCCCACTGCGCCATACCCTCGCCACAGAACAGCGTGGCCTTTCCTCCGAACGCTTCTATTTCGTTCAGCAACTCGTCAGGGCCAGAGATGCGGTCTTCCCGCAATCGGCCATTCGCGGGTGTGGGGGAGAACAGAGCCGAAGACGCTTCACCTCGTCCCGCCTCCAGCAGGGCGCAGACGGGCAGTCCTGTGTCTCTGAGGGGAAAGGCCTCGAGATCCAGGCTGCCAATACCGATGATGGGAATGCGCGCCGCCATTGCAAGCCCCTTGGCGACGCTGAGGCCCGCACGCAGGGCGCTGAACCCGCCGGGACCCAGGGCTACCGCCACTGCGTCCAGTGAAAGAGGGCTGACATCGCGACTTTGCAGAATTTGGGCCACAGCCGGCATCAACTCGGCGGAATGGTTGACCACAGACCGCCACGAACGGCTGGCCACGACCTGAACGCCGTCGGACAGAGCGACCGAAGCGTTTCTGGTGGATGTGTCGATGGCGAGCATCATCAGCGGGTTACACTGCCTCGGCGGGGAATGAATCGGCAATGGAACTCAATGCCTCCATCAGTTCATCGAAACGGATAGACTCCGAATCAAGCACAATCCTACGGCTCTCGTCGTCATCTCCGTAAGCGAATTCCAGCCAGAGCGCATCCTCCGGCAGCAGCTCCTCGGCCCTTTCGGCCCACTCAATGACACAGACGCCGCTGTCGAAGAGCTGCTCATCCAGCCCCAGGTCCCACGCCTCCTCCGGGCTGCCGATGCGATAGAGGTCGACGTGATGAAGCGTCAGCCGGCCCCGGTGGCGGGTCATCAGCACGAAGGTGGGACTGCGGACGTACCCTTCCACCCCCAGCCCACGAGCCAGGCCCTGAGTGAAGCAGGTCTTGCCCGCACCCAACGGCCCGCTGAGCAGGTAGACGTCGCTGGGCCGGGCACGCTCCCCCACGGCAAAGCCAATGCGCTGAGTCTGCTCTGGGCTGCTGGTCTGGATGGTGAGACTGCGGACTGCTCGATCCTGCATAGTTTTTTCCGAACCCGAACGCCCCGGTTTACCCGGACCGTGATTGCCGGAGATGGTCCCATCCGCTGCCGGAGAGCGTGATCTCCGCTCCGTCATCGTCAAGCAAAGCCACCCGTCCCGACTCAGAGGAGTCTGCCACCGACTCTATGGTGCCAATCACAGCGCAGCCCCGTCCCAATTCTGGAATCAGCGGCTCAACAATTTCCGAAGGACCGGTGAACAGGAGCACGTAGTCCTCACCGCCTCCCAGGGCCAGGCTGAGGCAATCGTCGGGAAACTGTCGGCGCAGCATCGGATGCACCGGAACGGACGAGGCTCGAATGCGAGCGGACACGCCGGACGCGGCGCAGAGCTTGCCCAAGTCGTCCGCCAGCCCGTCGCTAACATCCATCGCGGTAACGATACCTGCTTGTGACAGCGTCTGCCCCTCGCCAACGGCCGGAGCCGGGCGACGGTGTGCGGTTCGCAGGAATTCGGCCACCTCTCCCGTAGCTTCAGGGGATTCCAGCATCACCCGGAGCCCGCCGCCCGAACTGCCGACGTAACCGCTTACCGCCACTGCATCGCCGGGGTGGGCGTTGGACCGCAGCATGGGCGCGTGCTGCGCAACACCGGTGAGGGCGGTCGTAATGAACAGCACCGGCGATCCGACAATGTCTCCCCCGACGATGGCCATTCCATACGCGGAGCAGATTTCCAGCATCCCCCGGTACATCTCTTCAATGTCGTCCACTGCGGTTTCCGGCGGCAGTCCCAGCGTAATCAGGGCGTAGGTGGGAAGCCCGCCCATGGAAGCAACATCGCTGATATTGGCGGCTATGGCCTTCCAGCCCAGTTCTCGCCATGGAGTGGTTACGCGGGTGAAGTGAATGCCCTCAACCATAGTATCGGTGGTGAACAACTCGCGGCCCTTGGCAGTCTGCCAAGCTGCGGTGTCGTCGCCGGTGTCCACCAGCAGCGGGAATGCGCGAACAGCGTCGTTGCCAGCCTCCCGCCGGACGACCATGCGGTTGAGCCGCTCAATAAGGCCGAATTCGCCAATATCCTTAACTTGCATCGCCCCTCGATTATAGCCCATGCGCAGGATTCGGAGAGCGAAACGGAATTATTTGAGAATACAAATCCGGTTAAGCAATTGTTGACAATCTGAATCCGAACTAATTAGCATGCCTGTTGTGTACTGGGAATCGCCGGTGCGTGTTGGAATTCGTAACATATTGTGGGTATTTCTACGTTGCACCAGCAGGGTCATCTGAATATCAGGGAAGTGCCAGATGCTAAATGTCAAGTTATTCCAGATTCTCGCGCTGGCGTCGGTGTTGGCGCTGATAGGTCTGTTTGCGGTGGCCTGTGGTTCGTCGGCAACGTCCGTTCCCGAACCGACGGCGATGCCAGAGGCCACAACTGCTCCCGAGGCAACGGAAGCGCCCGCGACGCCGGTTGCCACCGAAGACATGGTGCCTACGGAGGCTCCAGAACCGGATGAGGATCCGACTGCTATCCCGACCTACACTCCGGCGCCAACGCTTGAAGCGGTAACCGACGAAGTCTTCGAACTTAAATTCAGCTCGCCAGTGTCACCGCCACCGTTCCTGCTCAGCGAAATTCAGAAATGGTGGGCCGACGAGGTGGAGCGTCGCAGCAACGGGCGTATCGTTTGGACGGACTTCTACTGGTCCGGTGCGCTCACCAAGCCCGGCGAGACCCTGGAGGCCATTCAGGTGGGCTTGGCCGATGCCGGCGCGGTGATTTACCCGTACTACCCCGGCAAACTGCCGCTGGGCAACTGGACCTATGCCGTGCCCTTCGGCCCGGGTGACCCAAGCGTAATCCTCGAGGCCTCTACCCAGATATACGAGGAAGTGCCAGGGCTGAGGGAGGAGGTCGAAAAATATAACCTTGTATTCCTGATGCCCTCGGTCATCGACACCTATAATCTCACTTCCAAGGAACCCATCGTCAACTTTGAAGACTTCGACGGCATCAAGATTGCCTCGATTGGTTCATATCACCCGAGGATACTGGAGTCCGCAGGAGCCACAGCCATCGCCATGCCGGTGGGGGAGCGATACCAGGCGTTGCAAACCGGCATCATCGAGGCAGAATTCCTGCCATGGGACGTTTCCTATGCCTACAAATACCACGACTTCAACAAGCACATCACTTGGGTGAACATGGGCTCGGCCATGCCGGTAGGCTTGGGGATCAACAGGGACGTCTGGGACAGCCTTCCTCCTGATCTGCAGCAGTTGATGAAAGACGTGGCCGACGAGGCTGTGATACTCAATTCTACCCTTATCCTTGAGCGACGAAATGCGGCCCTCAAGGATTGGGAGGAACTGGGCATTACCCGACATGACATGCCTGATGAAGAACGGACGAAGTGGGCCAACGCGCTGGACGATATGCCGGGCAGCTGGATAAAGGAGATGGAAGACAAAGGACTGCCTGGTCGTGAGGTGATGGTCGGCTACATCGAACTACTGGAGGAAATGGGCCACACCTTCCCCAGGGAATGGGCCTCCGAATACAGGGACGGCAACTAGATCCTTTGCGGGAGTGCGGGATGAACGGAAATCCCGCCTCCCTTGAACCTCCACTGAAAGGGCTGAGATGGACTTGAGAACGGTGGGTCGGCATCTCGAGCGGATGCTGGGCTGGGTGGTGAACACCAGCGCCTTCGGCGCGGCCGGCATAGTTGTTCTTCTCATGGCGATGGTTGTAGCCGACATTTTTGGACGCAAGGTGCTGAACAAGCCGGTGCCGATGTCTTACGAGGTCGGCGCGTTCATGCTGGTCTTTATCGTGTTTTTGGGCCTGGCGTACAGCCAGCGTCAGAAGGCCCACATCCGGGTGGAAATCCTCACCCTGCGGATGCCTCCAAGAATTCGCGCCGTGATGGACCTCTTTGCGTTTACTCTTGGCATTGTGATTTACGGCGCAATATTCTATGAGACCTTCAGGTGGTCGTATCACTCTTTTGAAATCGGTGAATACGTGGCAGGCTTGATCAACATTCCCAAGTGGCCCTCTCAATTCGCGATGGTCTTCGGCGCGCTGCTCATTTCGCTGCAGTTTCTCTCCGACTGGATTAACCGCGCAGCGGACGTGGTCGCCCTGTTCCAGGAAAGCAGGTCAACGGCGGAAGTGTCGCCTGTCAATGAACCTATAGGCGAACCGGCAACACCCGACTAGCACCCACCTTGGTGCATCGAATGACCGCTTCTGGGATTCACCGCTAATGCGGTAGTGAATTTCGCAACTGACCCTCTCTCAGGAAGAGCGGGAACTTTGACCGAAAGCGAATTAGGTGCGGAATGGACGATCTTTACTGGGGAATAATCGGATTTGTAGCAGTCCTGTCTCTCATGATCATGGGCGTCCACGTTGGCTTGGCCTTGGCCACCACGGGCCTTGTCGGCATGATTGTTATGACGGGCAAGATCCAGTTGGCGCTTGCTTTGTTGACGACCACGCCCTACTCCACCACTAACGTCTACGCCTTCGCCATTCTGCCCTTGTTCATCATCATGGGACTGTTCGCGATGCACGCGGGCCTGTCGGCCCGTGCCTTTGATGCTGCCTACAAGTGGGTTGGCAGGCTGCCGGGAGGGATGGCCATCGCCACCACCTGGGCAAATGCCATGTTCGCCGCCTGCACCGGCTCCAGCGTGGTGGCCTGCGCCGTGTTCACCCGCATCAGCCTGCCGGAGATGGACCGGCGGCGCTACGACAAGGCCTTCGCCTGCGGCACCATCGCCGCCGCCGGAATGCTGGGGATGCTGATACCACCCAGCGCGTTGATGATTGTCTACGGGATTCTAACCGAGCAATCCATCGGCAAGCTGCTGATCGCAGGTGTAGGACCAGGAGTTCTGCTGACCCTGATCTTCACCGCCGGTATCGTCGTTGTCGCCATGCGGCATCCCGACCGCGCACCCAAGGCCGACTATTCCCCGCCCATCCTGGAGCGGCTCAAGGCCACCGTGGGGGTTGTCGGCATCGTAGTCTTGGTCGTGGGAATCATCGCCGGAATGTACACCGGCATATTCACCCCCACTGAGGCCGGTGCCGCCGGGGCTGCCGGGGCCTTGGTGCTGGCCCTCATAGCTCCCTTCGTGGAGCGGTGGGTTTTCCGCACAGACACCGCAGCCGCGGCCTCCAACAATCCGGCGGCCCACCCGCCTACAGCAGGCCTCGATGGAGGAATTCCGATAGCGCCGCCCGTTTCGACCCAGCTGGAAAAGCCTGGGCTCAACTGGCAGCGGTTCAGCAACGCCATGAAGGAAGCTGCCCAGACCTCGGCGCTGGTGTTCTTCATCCTAATCGGCGCAATGATTTTCGCCCGCTTCCTGGTGCTGACCGGACTGCCCGGCGAGTTCGTGGAGGTTGTCAACGAGGCAAACATACCCACGCTGCTCATCATGATCCTGTTCTTGGTGATGTATGTGTTCCTGGGTATGTTCCAGGATTCCATCTCCATGATGTCCATCACCCTGCCCATAGTGCATCCGATCATCGTGGGGCTGGGTATAGACCCGGTGTACTTCGCCATGCTGGTGATCATGTCCATCGAAATCGGCCTGATCACCCCGCCGGTCGGACTGAACGTCTACACCGTCCGGTCAGTGGCGGTGCAGATGCCGGAGGGCGAGGACCTGACCCTCGAAAGCATATTCAAGGGGATCCTGCCCTTCTTCTTCCTGTCCATAGTGGCGCTCATTATCCTGATCGCCGTCCCGTCAATCAGCACCTTCCTGCCCTCCAAGATGTTCGGGTAGGATGTTCGGGTAGACTATGCTGGGGATCCCGCGCCGTCTGCGGCGCCCCAAAGCAGAGCTTCGGATCGAATCCAGCATGCCAACGCCGCCGGGCAAGCGCTCCGGCGGCGTAATGCGTCTGACGGTCTCCCTTTGGTCCCAAGAACCATTTTTTGTGAAGAGTGGGCGCTTGGAGCTGGCGCTCTTGACCACCCGCTTCTCCCGGACAGCGCTTGACGGCTACCATGAGCACACGTCGGAAGAGATCTGGCAGACCATCCCCCTCTGCAAAAAAGCCTCCGTCCAGCCGGGCGTCTCACTGGTTCATTCAACGCAAGTCCGCTTGCCGGACAGTCCCGCTGCCGAATCCCGCCCGGTCAGGATGCAATGGCAAGTAAAGGCGCGATTCGAAGTTGCCGGACACCGCGAGCTTCGGGCTTCCCTTGTGCTTCGCGACGCGAGTCCCTGTCAGGGCGGCGGTCCGGTGGTGGACGGGCGCGGGTACTTGCCCCTCTATGAATTCCGGGCGGACCCCAATCCCTGACCGGTCGGCCTACTCCCCTTTGGGACCCGCGCTCATCACCACCTCGAAGGACAGCAGGTCGGCGGCAGTGCCGACGGGCGACCCGCTGCGTTCCCGGCTGGCCTGCACATGCCCCTGCTGGAAGGCCTGGCTCTGGAACCATTCTTGGAACGCCTCTTCAGACTCCCAGCGGGTGTAGACGAAGTAGCGGGTATCGCCCTCCACCGGGCGCAGCAACTCAAACCCCTCAAAACCCCGCGCGTTCTCAACTGCGGCGGCGCGGTGAGCGAAGCGCTCCTCTAGTTCGAGGCCGCGGCCCTCCGGCACAGCGATAGCGTTGATCTTGACGACGCTCATGGCAGTCCTCCTTATACAAGCTGTCTGCCTGCGGCAAAACCCGAATGCCTGTCCCGAATGGCCCGACGGGTTTTCCGGTTATTGGCAGTATAGCCGAAAGCCCAATAAGAACGGAGCGGAGCGAGAGACGACGGCAGTCTGAAGGAATTCAAAAATGGTGGCCTCGCGGTGTTGACAACCAAGGCAGGGTGGATTAACATACTCGAACTGACCAAACTGATGGCAGAAATCGCGGGGCGGTCGGGTACCTTAACAACTGAATAGTGGAAGGAAGCTAGGTAAGTTCTGTTTAGAGAGTTTGATCCTGGCTCAGGGTGAACGCTGGCGGCGCGCTTAATGCATGCAAGTCGTACGTGCCTTCGGGCAAGTGGCAGACGGCTGAGTAACGCGTGAGTAACGTGCCCTTCGGTGGGGTATAGCCTCGGGAAACTGAGAGTAATCCCGCATACGATCCGGTGATCTTGGTTGCCGGATGAAAGCCTTCGGGCGCCGAGGGAGCGGCTCGCGTCCTATCAGGTAGTTGGTGGGGTAATGGCCCACCAAGCCGATGACGGGTAGCTGGTCTTAGAGGACGATCAGCCAGAGGGGGACTGAGACACGGCCCCCACTCCTACGGGAGGCAGCAGCAGGGAATTTTGGGCAATGGGCGAAAGCCTGACCCAGCGACGTCGCGTGGGGGATGAAGGCCTTAGGGCTGTAAACCCCTTTTCCCGGGGAAGAGAAAGGACGGTACCCGGGGAATAAGCTCCGGCTAACTACGTGCCAGCAGCCGCGGTAATACGTAGGGAGCAAGCGTTACCCGGAATTACTGGGCGTAAAGAGCGCGTAGGCGGCTTGGTAAGTCTCTTGTGAAAGCTCCCGGCTCAACTGGGAGAGGTCAAGGGATACTACCTCGCTTGAGGGCAGTAGAGGAAAGCGGAATTCCCGGTGTAGCGGTGATATGCGTAGATATCGGGAGGAACACCAGTGGCGAAGGCGGCTTTCTGGGCTGTGCCTGACGCTGAGGCGCGAGAGCGTGGGGAGCAAACTGGATTAGATACCCAGGTAGTCCACGCCCTAAACGATGAATGCTAGGTATAGGGGGTATCGACCCCTCCTGTGCCGAAGCTAACGCGATAAGCATTCCGCCTGGGGAGTACGGCCGCAAGGCTAAAACTCAAAGGAATTGACGGGGGCCCGCACAAGCGGTGGAGCGTGTGGTTTAATTCGATGCTAAGCGAAGAACCTTACCAGGGCTTGACATGCTGGTAGTAAGAACCCGAAAGGGTGATGATCCGGGGGTAACTCCGGAAGCCTTCACAGGTGCTGCATGGCTGTCGTCAGCTCGTGCCGTGAGGTGTTGGGTTAAGTCCCGCAACGAGCGCAACCCTTGTCGCTAGTTATCTTCTCTAGCGAGACAGCCTCCCACAAGGAGGAGGAAGGTGGGGATGACGTCAAGTCATCATGGCCCTTATGTCCTGGGCTACACACACGCTACAATGGCCGGTACAATGGGCTGCGAAATCGCGAGATGGAGCCAATCCCAGCAAAGCCGGCCCCAGTTGGGATTGCAGGCTGCAACCCGCCTGCATGAACGCGGAATCGCTAGTAACCGCAGGTCAGCATACTGCGGTGAATACGTTCCCGGGCCTTGTACACACCGCCCGTCACGTCATGGGAGCCGAGAACGATTGAAGTCGTTGAGCTAACCCGCAAGGGAGGCAGGCGCCGAGGTCGGGCTTGGTGACTGGGACGAAGTCGTAACAAGGTAGCTGTACCGGAAGGTGCGGCTGGATCACCTCCTTTAAGGAGCATATGGCTCTGCCCGTTGCCCCGGTTTCACCGGGTCGGGGGCTGGGCCCAACTCCCAGGTCGATCGGTGGGTGTTCCCCTCCAGAAAGCCAGTGGCCGCAAGGCCCTGCGTTCGAGCGCCATATTGGCACTCCCAGGCCTATGGAGAGGTCCCCTGAGAAAGTCCACCGAATCCCGATTTATTTCGGGACCTGTTTACCACTCAATGAACGCAACCAAATCTCCCTTCCACTATTCAGCAGTTAAGGCGCCAACAAGAAAGCCGGACTCGACGAGTCCGGCCTCTTTTTGTTTACCGGTGATAAGAGGATCTAGGAGGTCATCGGAATTCCAATTCTGTACGCAGTCAGCGGTGAATGGCGAAAGAACTCCCCCTAGTCTGGCACCCGCACCTGCACTTCCATCTCCCGCACCTCCAGGCCATCCAGTCGCGCGTGCTCCAAGTGGTAACGGCCTTCCGCTCCCGCCCGGACCAAGTAACCCTCGACCAGAATCCGGGCCTCGTCCAGTGCCTCCTCCGGGGTCCAGCCCTGCGCAGTCAGGCAATCGCCTTGCGCGATTAAGTGACAGGAAAAATATGGCATAACCGCAGTGTACCCGCCGTCATCGTCGGGATACAGGATGACCGTTACCTTCTTGTTATCCACCGGGCGAACTCCTGAAATTGGGCAAAGCATTGGGGCGGACAATCCGTATCCGCCCCAATCCGTTCTCTCGACGGCGCATAGTTTACCACACCGCGCGCGAGCGGCTCACTCCTTACTGGGCGGTCCAGCCTCCATCCAGCACCAGCTCGCTGCCGGTCATGAAGGAGGACTCGTCTGACGCCAGGAACAGCACTCCGTTGGCGATGTCATCCACCGTGCCGATGCGGCGAATAGGTGTTTCGGCGATGCGCTGGTCGCGAATGCCGGGCTGGGACATCATTCGCTCCGTCATGGCGGTGTCTATGTAGCCGGGATGCACCGAATTGCAGCGGATGCCCTCCATTCCGTACTGAACGGCTGTGGACTTGGTCAGCAGCCGGACCGATCCCTTGGAGGCGGCGTAGGCCGCACCTGCGCCCGTGCCCGGCGAAAGGCCGACTATCCCGGCTATGGACGAGATGTTGACGATGGAGCCTCCTCCGGCAGCCCGCATAGCCGGAATGGCCGCGCGGGTTCCCAGGAAGACGCCCTTGCTGTTGACGGCCATGATCTGGTCCCAGATTTCCACAGGCACACCCTCGATCTTAGGGGCGTCCAAGCCACCGGTGGTGGTGCTGCCTATGCCGGCGTTGTTGACCAGAATGTCCAGTTTGCCGTATTGGCCGACCGCTTGGGAAACGGCGTTCTCCCATTCCTCAGGCTGGGTCACGTTGAGGTGGACGTAGGTGGCCCGTCCGCCCAGTTCCCGGATTTCGGCCTCCAGCTTCAGGCCCTCATCGTCAAGTATGTCGCCGATGACCACCGCCGCACCCTCGCGGGCGAACAGCCTTGCCTCCGCGGCGCCCTGTCCCCTGGCGCCCCCGCTGATGAGTGCTACCCTGCCTTCCAGTCGCATTTTAATCCTCCGTAGTAACCGCAAGCGTTGCATCCAGCACTGTCATGTTTTCATCGGGCTTGGCCGATTCAGGGCGCCGCGGCACGTCAACTTCAACCGTGCCAACAACCACATGCTCGGAATAGGCGTGGTCCAAGTCGAACAAATCCCAGTCGGTAGGCTCCTGCAAATGCAGTTCTAAGCATTCCTTCGCCATAGCAAGGGCGTGACTAACAGTTTCTCCCTGCGTGGTGCAATGAGGAAAAGTTGGCATGATCGCGACATAGCCTCCGGATTCATCGTCGTGAAACAGGACTACAGTCACTTTCTTTTTAACCATTGGAGAATCTCCTCTGCCCTACGGTGAAACTCCCTTGCCGTCATGCCTGCCTGCCTCAAGATTGAACTGAACGTGCCTGGCCTCACTTCTCCTCGATGATCTGGCACCGAGACAGTTCTCTGGCCTCCGGTAGGGTGAGTTTAACATGGCTGCCCTCCTGCCCGACTCGCTCCCAACCTAGTCGTTGCAGCACGCGGATAACCTCTCTTGGCCGGTAGCGGCGGGGCATGCTGGCATTATACTCTGCCCGGCTGACCGCATACTGCGAAGACGCGGCGATTGGGGTATCCTAGCAGCAACCGGCGCTGACCCACTCCGGGCTTGTGGTGAGCGCAAACAATCCGTCACGAGGTCATGAAACGATTATGAGACTGGAAGGGAAAGTTGCACTGGTTTCCGGCGGGGGCAACGGCATGGGCGCCGAGGAGTGCAGGTTGTTTGCCCGCGAGGGCGCCAGGGTGGCCATCGCCGACATACGCGAGGAGGACGGGCGGCGCATTGAGGCCGAAATTGCCGAGGCCGGCGGCGAGGCCATGTTCGTCAACCTGAACGTGGCCGTCGAAGATTCTTGGGTTGCCGCCGTTGAGCAGGTTGTGGCCCGCTTCGGCAAGCTCGACGTGCTGGTCAACAACGCCGGCATCAGTGGCAGCGGCGAGACCGACTTCCGCAGTACCGACGCTTGGGACCGCCTGCTGGACATCAATGCCCGTGGCGTGTTTCTTGGCACCAAGCATGCTGTTGCGGAAATGCAGAAGGTCGGCGGAGGCTCCATCGTCAACATTTCGTCCATCTCCGGCATCGTGGGTCAGGAAGCGGTGCATCCTGGTTACAACGCCTCCAAGGGCGCGGTGCGGCTGCTGACCAAGGCAACCGCAGTCCAGCACGCCAAGGACGGTATTCGCATCAACTCGGTGCATCCGGGAATGATGCCGCCGATGCTGACCTCCTTCCAGCGAGGCGACTCACGCCGTGAGAGGCTGATGAACGAAGTGCCGATGGGACGCGAGGGCCGCACCATCGAGGTGGCCAACGCAGTGCTGTTCTTGGCGTCCGACGAGGCGTCCTACATCACCGGCACCGAGTTGGTGGTCGACGGCGGGTTCACGGCCCGATAGCCAGTTCTTTCTTAAGGATTAACCCGTTTAGGGGCGCACACGCGCGCGCCCGCCATAGCTGGCCGTTTGCTGTTTCCGGCTGGTAGATCCCGGGCATACGGCCGTGCGCCCCTACGGATAAAATTGGATGCAATGTCGGCCCTGGTTGAGAACACCCCAAGATCAAGGGAGGAAGTGATGGGATTTCGAGTCCTGCACCATCTGAACACCGGTAATATCAAGGGCATACCCGAAGAGGCGAAGTGGGCCGAAGGCGTTGGGTATGATGGCCTGTGCACCGAGGAGACGGGTCATGACCCGCTGTTACCGCTGATGCTGGCCGCGACCACGACCTCCCGGGTTAACCTGGAGACCCGCGTCGCCATCGCTTTCCCGCGGTCCCCCATGGTGTTCGCGTATTCTGCCATGGACCTGCAGAACTTTTCGGGCGGGCGGTTCCGCCTGGGGCTGGGAACACAGGTCAAGGGCCATATCGAGCGGCGTTTTTCTGTTCAATGGGCCTCGCCAGGCCCGCGCATACGGGAATACGTACAATCACTCCACGCCATCTGGGATGCTTGGCAAAACGGCACACGGCTCGCCTTTCACGGGGATCATTACAACTTCTCGCTGATGACCCCGTTTTTCAGCCCCGGCCCGTCGGATCAGCCGCGCCCACCGGTGTTCATCAGCGCCGTCAACGCCTACAACTGCCGCGTTGCCGGTGAGGTATGCGATGGAGTTTCGCTCCATCCACTCACCTCTCCCAAATTTATCACGGAAAAGGTGGTCCCTCACATCGCCGACGGCGCTTCGCGAACCGGGCGCGATCAGGAGTCGGTCAACCTCAGCGGTTCCGGGTTCATCATCACCGGACCGAACCGGTCAGTCATTGAGGAAAGGAAAACTCCGGTCCGGCGCCAGATCGCTTTCTACGCCTCAACCCGCACCTACACAACAGTATTGGAAACCCACGGATTCGAGGATGTGGGGGTGCGCCTGCACGAGATGTCCCTCAAGGGCCAGTGGGAGGAGATGACTGGGCTGATAACCGACGACATCCTTGACAAGTTCGCAGTCGCCGAGGAGTACGATCAGGTGTCTGCCGCCGTCAAGGAACGGTACGATGGCCTGCTGGACGAAGTTGTCTTCGGTATGGACGTGACCAGCACCGACGACGAGCGGCAGTTACGGAAGATCCTCGCCGAATTGCGCGAGTAGAGCGCTCAGCCGATGCGGGAGTCCCACACTCCTGCTTCCACGGCGGTCAGGAAGTCCAGTACGGTGCGGTTGAACAGCGCGGGCTCCTCCAGGTTGATGGCATGGCCGCTTTGCGGGAAGACCGCCAATCCACTGCCGGGAATACAGCGTTTCATAAACAGCATGGGTTCGATGCAGGGGTCGTCCTCGTCACCCACCATCAGCAGTGTCGGAACGACGAGCTTGCGCATCTCCTCCTCCAACTGAAAAACGGTCGGGCGCCGAAGCTGGACTCCCTGCATGATCAGCGCCGATCCCAAGGCCGAATGTGCCGCCAGCCCAGCGTGGAATTTCTCCCAGCCCACCGGGTCCTTGCGCCGGAACTGTACACGAGTCGGCCCGTTGGCGTATTCGTTGGCGAATCCCTCCATTGGCTCCGTTTTCAGTCGCGCGATGCTCTGCCGCCACGCCTCCAGGTGCTGTTCCCGGTCGGTGGAGCCGGTGCCAGTGGCGGCAACTATCAGGGCCTGGCACATTTCCGGATGGGCAATGGCGAAACTCAGAGCGGTGGCAGCCCCCATCGACAGTCCTGCGATATACGCCCGGTCGATACCAAGGTGGAGCAGCAAGGCCCTCATATCGGCGACCAAGCGGTCCTGCGAGTAGGCCTCCGGGTCTTCCGGCACCTCCGAAGGCGGATAGCCGCGATGGCAGTAGGTGATGACACGGTATCGGCGGGCTAGGAAATTGACCTGCGGCTCCCAGCTGGTGATGTCTCCGGCGAACTCGTGGGCAAACACCAGCGGAAAGCCGGTGCCCGCGACCTGATAGTGAATGTTTACGTTATCATTGGTAGCGAGGGTTGGCATAGTCGCTCCATTGAACGAAAATAGGCTGGTCGGTCTTGGGGTTTTCTCGCCGCGCAAAGGCAAACAGGCTCGGCCAAGTCTATCAGTCCGCGCCGCCCGGCTGTCTCCCGGACCCTGAGTCCCCGGCCTACTTATCCTATACCACCAAGAGGAAGATGTATGCTGAACAAAGTGCACCACGTAACCTTTGTTGTCGAGAGCATCGACGACATGGCGAATTACATCGAAAGGAACTTTTCCCTCAGCCCTGTTTCTCGAGACGAGTTCGAGGACAGGGGGTTCAAGTCCATCCTGTACCACATCGGGGAAACGTATGTTGACTTCTTCGAGCCACTGCGGGACGACACGCCCATGGCCCGCCAGTTGCAGGCCACCGGCCCCGGTGTGATGCACGTGGCTTTCGGCGTCGACGGAATCGACCAGGTCTTCTCTGACCTGGCAGCCAAGGGCAACGAAATGCGCGGCGACGGCCCCGCCGCCAGCCCCTTCGGGTACCGCAACCTGAATATCGACACCGCCAGCTCTCACGGCATCCTGTTCCAGTTGGCAGAGGGCGACGCGACGCTGTAACGTCTCGTATCTCGAATGCGGCGGAGGTAGACGGCCATGGAATACAGCATTCTGGGTCGCACTGGCCTGCAGGTATCCCGCGCTGGATTCGGCGGCGGGGGCATCGGACAGGTCTGGGGCGCAACCACCGAGGCGGAGGCCATCAGGTCGGTGCACCGGGCATTGGACCAAGGCATTACCTTCTTCGATGTCGCCCCGTCCTACGGCGACGGAAAAGCGGAAGAAGCCTTGGGCAAGGCGCTGGAAGGACGAGGGGAGGACGTTGTCGTGGCCACCAAGGTCCGGCTGCGGGCCAACGATATGGACGACGTGGCCAAGGCAGTCAGACTCTCCGTAGAGACCAGCCTGAACCGGCTGCGTCGGGACTCCGTGGATGTTCTGCACGTCCACAACCGGTTCACCGAACGTCGCGGCGAGGCCCTGGACTCCATAACCGGCGACGATGTTTTGGGTCCTGTACTGAACGCCTACAGGGAGGCGCAGCATGCCGGGAAGACCCGCCACATCGGGCTGTCTGCCATGGACCATCATGTGCCCACCATGCACCGGCTGATCAACAGCGGCGAGTTCGACACCGTTCTCGCCTACTACAATCTGCTCAACCGCACCGCCCAAGAACCCAAGCCGGAGGGCACAGATATTTTCGACAACGGGCAGATCATACCCTTGGCCAGAAGCCAGGACATGGGAATCATAGGCATACGCTCTCACGCGGCGGGCGCTCTGACTCCGGCATTGGACCGCCCCGCCGCTCCCGGCGACTCGCTGATGGAGTCCGATCTGCGGAAGGCCGCCATGCTGGGCTTCCTGCTCCACGGGCCGATCGAAACGCTGTCGCAGGCGGCGATGGTGTTCAGCCTGATGAACCGCGACATTGACTCCACGGTTCCCGGCGTGAAGAACGCCGCCGAGGCGGAGGAAATCGCCCGCTGCATGGACCTCCTCCCAATACCTGAGGAGCACCTCAGACGCCTGCAAGAGTTGTACGAGCAGGACTTCCGGGTGTAGCGGGCCAGGTGCGGTACGCCGTAAAAGGAAATTGGGGCAGGCTTCAGCCTGCCCCAACCTGTTTAAGTCGCGTCGCAATTCAGCCGAGCAACGAGGAAATTTTCAGACCAGCGGCCACACTTCGGAGGCAAAGCGTTCTATGCGGCCCAGCATAACGTTCAGATCCTCGGTCTGGCGTAGGAAGTCCAGCACCAGCGATCCCACCCCCATCTCTTGGTATTGGCGGATATCCCTGGCCACCTCCTCGGCATTCCCGACGAATGGCAGGCGGTCGCTGCCTGCGGCGGTGCTGGTCAGGTCAAACTGGTGCGTCCGGTAGATGGTTTCAATTTCCGACGGGTCTCGTCCAAATCGGCGGGCATAGGAGGCCAGCCGCTCCAGCCCGGCGGCCAGCTCCTGTGGAGTCCCCATAGGGAAGGTTGGGTTGGAACCCAAGGGATACCACCCGTCGGCCAGCTCAGCGGTCCGGCGCAGGGCGGGGCGGCTCTCTCCGCCCACCCAGATGGGCGGGTGCGGCTTCTGCACCGGCTTGGGCAGGAAATTGATGTCGTCGAAACTCACGTACTTGCCCTCGAAGTGAGGGTCGTCGCTGGTCCACAGTTCCTTGAAAGCCCGGATGTACTCATCGGTGACCGCACCGCGTTCATCGAACGGCGGCAGGTTCAGCGCCTCGAACTCCTCGCGCATCCAGCCCACCCCGACGCCGACCACCAACCGGCCGCCGGACAGCACGTCCAGCGTGGCCAGCGCCTTGGCCGCCACCAGCGGATTGCGGTGCGGAACAATGATCACGCTGGTCACCAGCCGGATGCGGGAGGTCTGTCCCGCGAGGAAGGCCAACAGCGTCAGTTGCTCCATTGATTCACCCGTGGGGCTGCCGGGGAACTCCCCGCCCTCGGTGTAGGGATAGCGCGAAGCGATGTTCTTGGGGACCAGGATGTGGTCGCCTGTAAACAGCGCGTCATACCCCAGCTCCTCCCCCTTGCGTGCAATCAGTCCCAAGGTCTCAGGAGTGGCCAGCGGGCCACGTCCGGGCAGAGTGAAGCCGTACTTCATTGTCGCTACCTCCTGTCTAATGGGAGAGCAATTGCCTTACCGTTCCGGTCCTCTGCCCCATCGGGGCAGGACTCTCGAAAGGTACGGCAATTCAGTACGCTCGTTGGAGCACCTCCATCACCTGCGAAGTCTCGGTTATGGCGATGGCGTTGGTGCGGCAGCCTCGGTCTCCCAGCACCAGCTCGGCGATTTCCGGAAGGTCCGCCTCGGGTATTTCCAGCTCCCGGAGATGATGCGGCATTCCCAAGTCCAGGATGAGTTCGTCTACGGCCCGGGCGGCCAGCACGGCAGCCGCCTCGTCGGACATACCGGAGATGTCGTGCCCCGCGGCGCGGGCCAGCAGCGCCTGCTTGGGTGCAGAGGCGGGCCGGTTGTATTCCATCACGTAGGGTTGGGTGACGCACGAGGTGTACCCGTGGCCGACCGAGTATTTGACGCCTGCTATATGGCCAATGGCGTGGCTGAGGCCAACGGCGAAATTCGGCGCCCCCATCATCGACATCCAAGCGGCCACCAAGCACTGCAGCCGGGCCTCGCTGTCGCCGTGGGCCTGCCGGGAACGGGGCAGGGCGCTGAAGAGCATCTCGGCCGCCGTCAACACCGGCGCGTCTATGGCTGGCTGATTGCCGTTGCAGTAGAGACGCTCAATGCAGTGATCAAGGGCCTTGACCCCGGTGGACAGCCACAGCCAGTCCGGGGTGCCAGCCGTCATATCAGGGTCGAGGACTATCAGGTCCGCATATAGGCGGGGATGGCCCACTCTGATCTTGTGCCCCATGCCATCATCCAGCACGTTGCCGCCGCCCATGTTGAACTCGCCTGCCGACAACGTGGTGGGGATGCAGACCTGTAGGGGCAGCGGTTTGCCGTCCAGGTTCGGGCGCATCAACATGTCCTGCCGGTGGCCCTGTTCCCGCAGTTCCTCGACTGTGGTGATCCCGGCGGCCATGAGCACGGCAATCATGCGGGCGGCGTCGGAGATGGTGCTGCCGCCCACGCCCACCAGCGTGTCGGCCTCCAAGGAAACCGCTAGGTTCGCGGCCTCGACCGCGGTGGCCAACGGCGCCCGCTGGGTCAGGCCGGAATAGACCCCCACGGCCGCGTCCCCCATGGCCTGCTGCACCCGGCGCACGGCGTCGGTCTGCTCCGCCACGCTCCGGCCCGACAGCACCAGCGTTCGCTTCCCTCCCAGCGCGGCGACTTCGGCCCGGAGGGCAGCCGCCTTCCCTTGACCAAAAATAACCCGGGTGGGTACTGGTGGATTGAACTCACCACTCAGGTTGGCGTATGCGGTCATTGTATTGGCCCTCAGTCATAAAATCGGGATCGGGCTGTAAATTCCTCTCTATGGGAGAGGGTCACGATGAGGGCGTCCCCTCGCGTGTTCCGCGCAACTTTAATCGGACAGCGGAATGATAATGGCAAAGCGCGGCTCCGTTCCCACGACGCGGGTGGAGTGGCCGTCGCCGGTCATATCCTCGGCCAACAGGACAGTCCCTGGGCCGTAGTGCTTGATGGTCCCATCGGGTGTGCCGACCTCTATCTCTCCTGTCAGCGTGATGCTGTATTGGCGCCGGGGCGCGGTGTGAAAGTCGAGAAAGTATCCCGGCTCGTACACCCGGAAGGTGATGCCGGGCGTGTTGATCAAAGAGGTGGACAAGCCATGCGCCCCCTCGGTGTCGACGAAGCTCTGCATCTCGAATTCCCGTTCCTCAACAACCGACTGACCATTGGCGCCAGTGTAGACGTGGACGAAAGTTGCCATTCTTCCTCCCGCATTTATCCGGGTTCTCGTTTGGGGGTAATGGTACAGGAATTCATGGGGGCGTCAAGAAATTCGGAGCCATTCGGAGCTAGGAAATAAAGCCCAGTGCCTGCCCGCCAAGTGCCGAGAGCACGACCACCAGCCATGGCGGCCATTTCCAGATGGCCAGAAACGCCAGGGCCGCCAGAGCCAGGCCAAAGTCGTACGGTCCGTGGACGGCGCTGGTCCATACGGGGTCGTATAGCGCGGCCAGCAGCAGCCCGACCACCGCCGCGTTGATACCCTGCAGAGCGCCTCCGAATCGAGGCCAACCTCGCAGCCGGTCCCAGAAAGGCACCGCGCCGATGACCAGCAAAAACGACGGCAGGAAAATGGCCGCCAAGGCGAACAGCCCGCCCGCCCAGCCGGTCGGACCACTGCCGACTTCAAGGGTTGTACCCAAGTAGGCTGAGAAAGTGAACAGTGGCCCCGGCACCGCCTGCGCGGCGCCGTACCCGGCGATGAATTCCTCGCCAGTAACCCATCCCGGGGTTACCACCAGTTCCTGCAGCAGGGGCAAAACGACGTGCCCGCCGCCAAATACCAAGGAACCGGCGCGAAAGAAACTGTCGAACACCCGCAGAGAGTCGGCCAGCGCTCCGGATACCAGGGCCTGATGCAGAATCGGTAAACCCACGAGCAGGCCCGCCAAAGTCACCAGGCACAGGACTGCAACCGGGCGGCTGACGGGAAACTGTTGTTCCCTTGGCCCTTCCGCCTCGCCGGTTCGCAGGAAAACCCAGCCGATGGTCCCCGCCGCGGCAATCACCGACAACTGCCCCCAGCTGGTGGTCCACGCCAGAACGCCGATGGCAGCCGCGAGGGCAATTGCCGCCCTGGGGCGATCGGGACACAGGTTGCCTGCCATCCCCCAGACTGCCAAGGCCACCACCGCCACCGCTGCCGTCTTCAGCCCTTTCAGCCAGCCCGCGTTGTCCAGGTCACCAAAGAACGCCACGCCGTAGGCGAACAGAATCAGGGCGACTGCCGACGGAAGGGTGAAGCCCACCCACGCGGCCAGTCCGCCGGGCACACCGGCCCGCCGAATGCCCAAGGCAATCCCAACCTGGCTGCTTGCCGGGCCGGGGAGGAACTGGCACAGCGCCATGAGATCAGCGTAGGCCGTTTCGTCCAGCCACCTCCGCCGTACCACGAGTTCTTGGCGAAAATAGCCCAAGTGCGCGACGGGCCCCCCGAATGAGGTCAGTCCCAGCCGAAGGAAGGCTATGAATACCTCCAGAATCGCCTTTGGTCCCGAGCAGGGCCGCCCCATTGGCTGATGTTCAGTTTCCACGAAGTGCCCGTTCCACTTTTTTTCGCAGGCTGCCCATCCAGAGGCGCAGCAGCGTGTCGGATGGGACGGCAATCACGGAGCGGGCCATCATCCCGTACACCCACCGGCGCCTCACCCGGGAGGGATGCGCCGGGTCGAGCCACGCATCATTGCGAGCCAGGATCCCCAGCGTGGCCAGCCCCAGCAGAATGGGCCAGAGAGCAGCCAAACGCAGCCTGAGACAGCGGCGCGGCGTGGAAAGCAGATAGGCTTCGGCGGCCTCGAAGTGACCAAGCGCCGTTTCAATCCAGGGCGTGAGCACTGCGCGGGCGAGGGCCGCGTTGGTCTGTTCGAGCAGATCGGCAGGCCCAAGACCAACCGCAGCCAGTTCGTTTCGCGGCAGATAGCAACGTCCGGACCGCAGGTCGCGGGGCACATCTCGCAGCACGTTGGTCAGTTGCAGCGCCTTGCCGAAGCGTACGCCAAGAGCGCTCATTTCGTCCGCATTCCACCGGGCAAGCCTTGGTTCGTGAGCCGCCGCCACGGAGGTCCAGAATTCTCCGACGCAGCCGGCGACCAAGTAGGTGTAGCAGTCCAGTTGCTCCAGGGTATCCAGCGCGCCGGTGTCTCCCGAGTCCTCGGCGGGAAAGGTGTTCAGGTCCAGTTCCATGCCCCGCGTGAGGGTTGCGACCACCCGCCTTACCAGCTCCCGGTCAACCTCCGGCAGTGCCTCCAGCAGGGCCAGAAGGCGTTCAACGCTCCGTAGCAGGGTTCTCTCATCCGCCGAAACCCCATCAGGGTGTTCCGCGATTCCTTGCGTGATGCTGGCCACGGCATCCGGGGAAACCGGACCTCCAACCAGGGCGCGAAAGGCGAGAAGCCGCTCCAGCCTCTTTTGCGCTGGCAACGCCCGTGAATCCGCGATGGTGTCGGCAGCGCGGGCCAGCAGATACGCCACCGCCACCGGTTCCCGCATTCCTCGCGGCAGCACCCGGACGCTCAGGTAGAAGGACCGAGACACGCCTTTCAGAACTTCGTCCAGGAGTTTCCGGTCGTCTACCACCTCACCGCCCTGCTGATACGGGGCTGACAATTGAGGCCGCCAAGACTATCGGCAGACAATGACCCGCCAGACGCGCAGCGACCACGTTGGAATGAGCTCCAGCGCCAGTTGGGCGAAAAGCAGGTAGCAGGAGGGGCCGGTTCGGGCAGCGACTCATCCCCGATTCGGCTCCTGTCAGGGCGTCTGGTATGGGGAAGGCACCTGCTCACGGACGGCGCCCTCCAATGCCTCGGCTACCAGCTCGTCCACCGGCAGCCCCTGCTCCAGCCGTTCCACCGTGCCCAGGCGAGCGCGGGTCTCGGGGTGGCGGGGCACGAAGAGGGAACAACAGTCCTGGTCGGGCTGGATCGAAATGGGAAAGGTGCCGATGTTCCGGGCCATTCCGACGATTTCTTCCTTGTTCAGACCGATGAGCGGGCGGAGTACCGGCATTCCGGCAACGTCATCTACCACCGCGATGTTCTCAAGGGTCTGGGAACTCACTTGGCCGCAACTTTCGCCCGTTATGATGGCCTTGGCTCCTGACTGTCTCGCCAGCCTTTCGGCGATGCGCATCATGAACCGCCGGTACAGCAACACACGGAACGATGGCGGCGTTTCGACGATGATGCGCTTCTGGATCTCTGCCAGTGGCGCGAGGAACAGCTCGGAGCGACGCTGGTGCTTGGCTAGGTGCTGCACCAGCTCTCCGGCCTTCTCGATGGACGAGCGATCGGACAGCGGATAGCTGTGGAAGTGAACGTATGTGGCTGTGCAGCCGCGCTTCATCATGTGCCATGCGGCCACAGGGGAGTCTATGCCCCCGGAAAGCATGACTGCCACTCGCCCGCTGCACCCCACCGGCAGCCCTCCGGGAGCCGGGGTCTCGTCGAAATAGAGCAGTATGCCACGGCTCTGAATGTCAAGGTAAACCGAGAATTCGGGGTTCGAGAGGTCAACGCGCGCCCCGGTAAGTTCCTCCACGAACCGGCCCAAGTCCCGGTTCACCTCCGGGGATGTCATTGGGAAACGCTTGTCGGCGCGGTTGGTTTCGATGCGGAACGACCGGAACTCGCGGCCCTTCAACATTCCCGGCAAGGCTTCCTTGATCAGATCCAAGTCTTGCGGAAACTCGTTCGCAAGGAAGAACTTTGCCACCCCGAAGCAGCCCCGCACCCGCTCCTTCACCAAGGGCCAGCTGCTCTCATCCTCCAGGGTTAGTCCAACCATAAGCTGTGCCTGCCACACCCGGGACACCCCGGTCCCTTGGGTGGCGTGCCGAAGGTTCTCGGTCAGCCGCCGCATGAACCAAGGCCGGTTCTTGCCCTTCAGCGCCAGCTCGTGCGTCTTGACTATGACGTGAGTTTTCACATCGTCATTGTACACAACGCAGGGAAAGAGCGCAGAGCAATACTCCCCCTCGCACCACGAATTTGCCCTCTTTCAAAAAAACCCTCTCCTTTGAGGGAGAGGGGTGGGGCGAATTCTCCGGGAAAACCTGCACATCACGCAAAAATCGACTCTTTAATGGCCTGAACGTCATGACGCAGTTCGCTGTCTTCGTTCATCTCCCCATTGATCTTGCCCGCGCCGTGGATCACGGTGGAGTGGTCGCGGCCACCCAGTAGTCGGCCCACTTGCGTCGGCGGCAACCCGATCTCGTGGATCAGCAAGTACATTGCCACCTGCCTGGGCACCGACACTGTCCGCTTGCGGCTGCGGGCGAGCAGGTCGTCGACCTGTACTCCGAAATAGGTTGCCACCTCCGACAGGATGCGTTGCGGATCAATGGAATCCCGGGCCTGCTCCGGCGTTACGTCGTTCAGGATTCGCTCAGTGGTGTCCAGGGTCAGGTCAACGTTCATCAATTGGGAATAGGCCACCATCCGGTTCAGGCTGCCTTCCAATTCCCTCACGTTGCGCTGAACCCGCTTGGCGATTAGCTCCAAGACCGCGTAATCGAGACCCACTTGCATTTCATCGGCCTTGCTGGCCAGTATGGCCATGCGGGTTTCCAGGTCGGGAGGTTGGATGTCGGCGATGAGGCCCCACTCGAAGCGGGAACGCAGCCGTTCCTCCATCAGGGGCAGCTCCCGGGGCGGCCGGTCCGACGACACGACCACTTGGTAGCCGGAGTTGTGAATGTCGTTGAAGGTATGGAAAAAGCCCTCGTGCGTCTGCTCTTTGCCGCTCAGGAACTGCACGTCATCAACCAGAAGCATCTGCACCGACCGATAACGTTTGCGAAAGTCCTCGGTTGTCCGGCTGCGGATTGCGGCTATGAACTCGTTGGTGAACTGCTCGGACGTGACATAAAGGACCGACATTCCGCGAGTGGCGCAGGTGCGGCCGATGGCCTGCAGGAGGTGGGTCTTTCCCAAGCCGGCCCCGGAATAGAGAAACAGCGGATTGTAGTTCACCCCCGGAGTCTCGGCGACAGCGTGGGCCGCGCTGAAGGCCAGCCGGTTGGAGGGGCCGACTACGAAGGATTCAAAGGTGTAGCGCGGGTTCAGTGAACGGAACTCGAACAAAGGTTGATTTGCTTCCTGGGGCACTACCTGGGGAACCTGGGCCCGTTCCACAGCGTAGGAAACACCTCCCGATCGCACCTGCAACTGCAACTGCAAGGGTTGTCCCGCCACCTTGTCCAAGGTGCGCTGGAGGGCGTGAAACATTCGTTTTTCCAGCCACTCCACGGCGAAAGCCGTTGGCACCTCGACTATGAAAACCTCCCCGTTTTCGGCAATCCCCTCGGTCGGTTTCAGCCATGTCTCGAATGTCGGACGGGGCAACTGCATCTGGAGGTCTCCCAGAACTGCCCTCCAAACCTCCCTCGCTGATGCGCCTCTCGATCCTGATAACACTTCTATCAGACCACCGCGTCAAATTTGGGCCATCAGGCCTGCAAAATGAGGCCCGAAAAAAAGACAAAGTTAACCCTCGGACGAATTATCGCCAGGAAAAAAGGGGTCAACCTTGGTGCTGTAGCGCTTTGGAGAGTAACGACCGCCCCACCCGTGCCCTCCATAAACCGGCAACCAGCCGGAATTTTGGAGTCCCCTCCCCGCAGACCCGGGCGCCCTGTTCAGCTTCTCATATCGATCATTCGGAAGCCACCGCACCGAAGTGATGTGGGCAACGTAGCAATATCCGCTACAGGCTGTCAACGGAGATATCCCCCAAAATCGGCAACTTCCCACGGCGGTTTTTCGCACAAGTTTTAAACCATATATAATGCCGTATTTGGAGATGTCATAACGTTCCCATCGGGTGGGAATAGGATCGGCAGAGACGTGGTTTGGAGCCGTGCGGCCACCTTCACACGAAGCAGTGGCCGCCCCTTCCGCCAAATTCCTCGCTGGGACCGGGCAGGGACTGGCCTCCCGCATTTGCGGCGCCGGATGGCGTTGGCTATAATTGACCGCGTTGTGTCAGGGCCCGGGAAGTGGCCCCGATCGCATTATTGCCCAACGATTACTGGCTTCACCATTCCTGCCGACAGGCCCTCACAGGGTCTCTCGGTCGGGACACGGGAGAGACAATGCCATCTCGTAAGCCTCGCGCCAGAGTCAATGCACGAAATAATGGAGGCGCAACCGTCGCAGAGGCGGCGGGGGCCTTGCCCGGAGGCCTGTCGGCGGATGACCTTGCCGACTTTTACCACAGGATGGTGCTCTGCCGCACCATAGACGAACGCATCTGGGCGCTGAACCGCCAAGGCAAAGTCCCCATCGCTGCCTCCAGCCAAGGGCACGAGGGCGCACAGTTGGGCAGCCTGTTGGCCGCCGAAAAGGATGGGGACTGCTTTCTGTTCCCCTACTATCGCGACCTCGCATTGAAATTCGCGGCCGGTTTGACCGCCGAGCAAGTGATGCGTTCATTCATGGGCAAGGCTGGTGACCCCTACAGCAACGGCCGCCAGTTCCCGCTTCAGGGGGCCGACCTGCCCAACAAGATTATCCAGATTTCCAATGTGGTCGCCGCGGGACTGACCCAGTCGGTGGGTTACGCCATGGCGTGCAAGATGCGCGGGGAGGCCACGGTGTCTCTGGTCTACTTCGGCGACGGCGCCTCCAGCCAAGGGGAAACCCACGAGGCCATGAACTTCGCCGGTGTCCACAGGCTTCCGGTGGTCTTTATCTGCGAAAACAACCGGTATGCCATCTCTGTGCCCCAGAGAAAGCAGATGAGCATCGAAGAGGTCGCCAGCCGCGCCCAAGGATACGGGTTCCCCGGCTTCGCCATTGACGGCATGGACTTCATCGGCTGCTACGAGGCAACCCGGGAAGCCATTACCAGCGCCCGGGCCCAGGGACCGGTGCTTCTGGAGATGAAGGTGGAGCGATTCATGTCGCACACCACCGACGACGATGACCGCCGCTACCGCCCTCACGATGAGGTGGAGCAGGCCAGGTTGAGGGACCCGGTGATTTCCTTCGGCAACCTGCTGCTGGAACACGGCATTCTGAGTAAACAGGAAATCGACGAGGCTGCCGTCACCGCCTTGGCCGCCGTCGATGCGGCCACCGACGCCGCCGACAGCGCGAGTCCGCCCGACGTTTCCACGCTGTACCAGATGGTCTACTCCGGTTAGATTCCTGCATCTGCGCAACCGGATGAGCCGGATGAGCCGGATGAGCCGGATGAGCTGGATGAGCTGGATGAGCCGATTCGTTCCTCACAGGTGGAATATTAGAGCACTAAGGAGTCTCAACACGTGGCCGTAAAGAGCGTCATAGAAGCCGTCCGGGAAGCCCTTCGCGAGGAAATGCAACGCGACCCCACCGTGTTCGTCATGGGCGAAGACGTCGGCGCTCGCGGTGGGGTTTTCTTGGCTACGCAGGGACTGGTGGAGGAATTCGGCGAGGACCGGATCATCGACACCCCGCTGGCCGAGGCGTCCATTGTCGGAATCGCCCTGGGCGCCGCCTTTCGAGGACAGAGGGCAATTCCGGAGATCCAGTTCTCCGACTTCGTCTGGCCGTCGATCAATCAGCTCATCGGCGAAGCTGCCCGGACGTGTTACGGCACCAATGGCGCGGTTCCCGTCCCCATGACAGTACGGATACCCTATGGCGGCGGAATCCGCGGCGGGCTGTTTCACTCGCAGAATGTTGAGACGCACTTCTTTCACACGCCTGGGCTGAAGGTCGTCACCCCGTGCACCCCCTACGACGCCAAGGGCCTGCTGAAGAGCGCCATTCGCGACAACAACCCGGTGGTGTTCCTGGAGCACAAGAAAACCTATCGCTTGGTGCGAGGCGAGGTGCCCGACGGAGAATACACCCTGCCCCTGGGTAAGGCCGACATCAAGCGGGCGGGCAGTAACGTGACCGTGGTCAGCTATGGGCTGACGCTTCACTACTGCCTGGAGGCCGCTCAGGAAGTGGCTGCCGAGGGCATAGAGGCGGAGGTGGTTGACCTGCGCACTCTGTCCCCCTTGGACAAGGAGACAATACTGGGCTCGGTTCGCAAGACGGGCAAACTCCTCATCGCTCACGAAGACAACGTCACCGGAGGCATCGGCGCGGAAATCGCCGCACTGGTGGCCGACGAGGCTTTTGAATATCTCGACGGCCCGATCCTACGGGTCTGCGGCCCCGACGTGCCGACCATGCCCTTCGCCCAAACTCTGGAGGACGCCTACGTTCCCGACACCGGAAAAATCGCCGCCGCCCTGCGACGCCTGGCGGCCTACTGAGTCCCTACCATAACCTTCTCCCAAGGGGAGAGGGAGTATGGAACACCTCCCCCCAATGGGAGGGAACTTTACATAAGCAAGTGGTGAGCAATTGGCCGTAACGGTAGAACTCCCCCACGTTGGCGAGTCGGTGGTCGAAGGGACCATCGGTAAATGGTTGAAACAGCCGGGCGACTCGGTCCGCCGCTATGAGCCCTTGGTGGAGGTCGTAACCGACAAGGTTACGATGGAAGTGCCGTCTCCCGTCGAAGGGGAACTGCTGCGGTTGCTGGCCGCCGAAGGGGAGACCCTGCCAATGGGCGCGCCCATCGCCGAAGTGGGAGAACCCGGCGAAACGCCGTCTGCTGACGTTCCTACGGCCTCTGCTCCCGCCGCGACCCCTGCACCCGTGGCGCCCGCCGGAACCACGGGCTACCTGATGCGCGACGTTACGCCCGTCGGCCCGACTGGCGGCGCTGCGGTGGAAGCGATGGAGCCGACTATGGGGGGAGCAACGCCACCCCCGCCTCCTGCTCCCGCCACGGTCCCCGCAACCCCACCGACGGTCGCAGCCACGGCTCCGTCTGCGGCCACTCTCCCACCCGCGGACGGCAGCAGGCCACGGCTCTCCCCTGCCGTACGAAGGCTTGCCCGCGAGCATTCGGTGGACCTGGACCGCGTGCAAGGGACCGGGCTCGGCGGACGCATCACTCGCGACGACGTGCTGGGCCACCTGGCTGAACCGCGCCCGGAGCCTGCTGTTGCAGTGGCAGTGGCCTCTGCTCAGACACAGGCTGCCCCCCCGGTTCCGGCCACAGCGCCAGCCGCTGTCGGCCCCGACGAAGAACGTGTGCCCCTGACCCCGGTGCGCCGCATGATTGCCGAGGCAATGGTACGGAGCGTCACAGAAATCCCCCACGCCTGGAGCACGAAGGAAGTGGACGTCACCGGCCTCGTGAGCCTGCGACGCAGCGTGCGGGGTGACTTCGAGCGGCGGGAGGGTGTGGCCCTCACATATATGCCCTTCGTCATTCAGGCCGTGATCGAGGCCCTCCGAAAGGTGCCGACCATGAACGCCACCTGGGGCGGAGACTCGATTATCCTGAAAAGGCGCGTCAACCTGGGCTTGGCGGTGGCTGCTCCCAACGGCTTGATAGTGCCGGTGATCCATGACGCCGACCGCCTCAACATTTCTGGTCTGGCGCACGCCGTCCACGATATCACCGAGAGGTCACGCACAAACCGTCTGACCATCGAGGACGTGCAGGGCGGTACGTTCACCCTGAACAACACCGGCGCCCTGGGCGGCTCGCTGGTCTCCGGTCCCATCATCAACTACCCGCAGGCTGGCATTATGACCACCGAGACGATCGAAAAACGCGCCGTTGTCAGGGATGACGCCATTGCCATTCGCTCCATGATGAACATCTGTCTGTCTTTCGATCACCGCATCAACGACGGGGCGGAGGCCAGCGCATTCCTGGATGCGGTCAAGGCGCGACTGGAGTCCTTCAGCCCCGACTCGTCCGTCTACTAGGGCCGTCTGGCGGACCGGATGCCGAGACCGGAGATTTGCTCTTACGCTTGGCTGGGAACGGTCGACTACCTTCGCGCCCGGGCCCTCCAGGACACGTTGGTCAACCGAGTTCACGACGGCAAGGCGCCCAACACCCTGCTGCTGCTGGAACACACCCACGTCTACACCCGCGGACGGCTGGGCCGCGACGACCACCTGCTCTCCTCCGAGTCCGAATTGGCCGCCGCCGGCATCTCCATATACGAGACCGACCGGGGTGGTCAGATCACCTACCACGGTCCGGGCCAGCTCGTCGGGTATCCAATCATCAACCTCCGCGACTGGGGCGGGCCATTGCAATACGTCCGCACGCTGGAGCAGGTGATCGTCGACACCCTGGGCGACTTCGGCATGGAGGCCCACACCGAGCCGGGGCTGACCGGCGTCTGGACGGCGGGCGGCAAAATAGCGGCCATCGGCGTCAAGATAAGCCGCGGCGTAGCCTTCCACGGATTCGCCATCAATGTAAACACCGACCTGTCTTGGTACCGCCACATCGTCCCCTGCGGCATCACTGACCGCCCGGTAACGTCGATGGAGGCGGAATTGGGCGAGGGAGCAGACCTTGAGGCCGTGCGCTACAGCCTGGTCTACCGCTTCGGCCGGGCCATGGGCCTGCGGATGGTGGATGGAGAAGGAGAGTTAGCAAGAGAGCGAGGCTAAGAAAGATAAGACGAAACTTCGCCTATGCCACAACCGCGTGTATGGCTTCGGCCAGATTCTCTATGAACGTAACTGCACTGTCAGCCATATTGAAGTCAATCGGCCACAACACGCCAGGATAAGATGGATTTAAGTCTGCCTCGTGGGCAATTTGGTTACGACGATTGACGATCAGTCTAAGCCTGTCTCCAACATTCTGGGCTGTAGTTCCCAGTTGAGCAGCTACCTCATTCCACAGAGATACGCCTGAAATGAGCCGAATAGCGTCCGCAATTTTGTCTGGATTCTGGAAACTCAGATGACCATGGCTAGTTCTTATCTGTTCTTCCAGCCAATCATCATTACCCGCAGCGTTAATAGCTTGCAGTGTGCCACTCAAGGCTATTGGAAATCGCAAAAAGGCGTCTGTTTGATCGCGTTTGCCGCGATGGGCCTCCAACATTCCAAGTTTGACTAATTCATGGACATAATGGTCCAGCGCACTCACTGCCATCACCCACTCTGAGCGTAATATGTCGGTCAAGTCCAACGCTGGAGTAGTTTGCGCATTAAGAGCTTGGTATATCGCACCGAGAGAACGGACGCGCTGGATGTTGCCACAAAACTGGTCAAACGCCGTTTGCATGACCAGTTAATCCAATCACCTTATCTGCAAGCTCAGAAAATAGCTCTTCAAATCCGTTACGAGACGTTCTGGTTGTATCCAAGACCGCTCCGGTCTGGCCGATTTGCTTGTCGGTCAGAGCGAAGACTGGGGTTCTGTTTTCTTGGGACTTGGCAATAAGCGAGTTGAAATCAGGAATCGTTGCCAAGCAATAATTATTGACTAGTTGTTGAGAGTAGCAATCTTTAGGCAACATCATCTCTAGTTTGGCTAATTCGGGTACCAAAGTTTCGGTGACAGCACGATCTATCTTGGCTATCCAGTTTTGGAAGCTACTGGCAGGTGCTCCCCCCCCTGGCCTGTAGTTCTGTACTAGCGTCCCTAAAAGTTTGGGTGTGGTCTTAGGAAATGGGTAGACGGCTTTTTGGAGGACATCCATAGAACCGGCCACCTTAGACCACTCTCGCCATTGTGGAATCACATTAGCAAGAGAGTTAATAGCCATCCAAGAAATATAATCCGGCGACATCGGAATGATGAAGAAATCGCTGGTCATGACCAGGTTTTGGTTAAATTGACTCAGACTAGGGTTCATGTCGATCAGTACATAGTCTGCCTGGTATTTCTCTGCTGTCAGATCCATCAAACGAGAGATCGAACCAGGGAGATTCTGAAGAGTCTGTATGGTTCCAGATAGCTGCTGTGCAATACCCAAAGTAACTTCGTACTCGGACAGTCCGATGTGTCCTGGCAGAAGAAACAAATTATCTTGGCCCTCCACAGGAAAACATTCAACAGCTTCTATTAAGGCCGGCCTGGACTCGAAGGCAGGTGCTAACCCGGACTTCAAGTCACGCCCACTTCCACCTTCATACAAGCGCTCGAACTCTTCCTCACTATCAGCTTCTGAGTAACCACCCTTATAATCAAGTACCAGCCCTGTCAGGTTGCACTGTGGGTCGGTATCAACCAGAATCACCCTTTTCCCTTTGGATGCCAACATCCAGCCCAAGTGGAAAGTCGTCGTTGTCTTGCTCACGCCGCCCTTGTGATTGAAAAGAGCAATCTTCTGGACCATAACCGTGTTAGCCTCCGCTCTACTTCCCTGTGCCGATTATATCAGTCTTTGACACCCTCGTTCCCCCGTTGCTACACTCGCGCATACTTGCATCATCGGAGGCTATCTCATGGCGGTATCGCAGAAGATTCGGCAGTACATGGCGGAGGGCGGGTGGATTCGCCGGGTCTTCGAGGAAGGGCTGGCCCTCAAGGCGCAGATCGGCCCCGAGAACGTCTTCGACCTGTCGCTGGGCAATCCGGTGATTGAGCCGCCGGTGGAGTTCAAAAACGAACTGCGTCGGCTGGCCAATGAGCCGATGGCTGGCATGCACCGCTACATGCCCAACCCTGGCTACATGGAGACCCGGCAGGCAGTGGCCGATTCCCTCGCTGACGAGACCGGACTGCCCTTCACGGGCGGCGACATCGTGATGACCTGCGGAGCGGCGGCGGCCGCCAACGTGGTGCTGAAGACCATCCTCAACCCCGGCGACGAAGTTATAATCCTCGCCCCATACTTCTTCGAGTACCTGTACTACATAGACAACCACGACGGCGTGGCGGTGGTGGTCAACACCACCGACCGCTTCCAGCTTGACCTTTCAGCCATCGAGCAGGCGATTACCCCGCGAACTCGCGCCATCATAGTCAACTCCCCCAACAATCCCTCGGGTGTGGTCTATTCCGCCGAGGAGATTATCGGCTTGTCGAATCTGCTGAACCGCAAGCAGGTGGAGCACGGCACCGAGATCTTCCTGATCAGCGATGAGCCCTACAAGCGCATTATTTTCGACGGAATGTCCTTTCCTCAGATTCTGCCGTCCTATGACAACGCTGTCATTGTCACTTCGCACGCCAAGGATCTGGCTCTGCCTGGTGAACGCATAGGATTCATTGCCGTCAACCCCAATTACGCCGAAAAAGAGGAACTGGCCGGCGGGTTCAGCTTCTGCAACCGAACTCTGGGGTTTGTCAACGCCCCAGCGCTGATGCAGCATGTGGTCAGGAATCTCCAGGGTGTGAGCATCGACCCGAACTACTACCAGCGCAAGCGCGACTTCATGCACACCGCCCTCAGCGAGATGGGCTATGACACCGTGAAACCCCAGGGGGCCTTCTACCTCTACCCCAAGTCTCCCATCGAAGATGACGTGGCCTTCACGAAAGAGCTGCTGCAGTGGAACGTCCTGGTGGTGCCCGGCCGGGGCTTCGGCACCCCCGGATACTTCCGAATATCCTACTGCGTGGAGGACTGGGTGCTGGAGGGCGCCGTTGAGGGGCTGGCAAAGGCCGTAGCGGCGTAACACCGGAATTATCAGGCGCCGACAATTCAGGGGCTACGTCCGCGCGCCACTACATGCTTGTTGCGGAGACTACTGCCGCGACACTTACGCGGCTTGGGGCGCAAACGCCCGCACCGGAGGCTTGGGACGGGGTATCAGCAAATAGCTGACTGCTGCCATCGTATAGATTACCGACAGTGGGACCAGCGCCCAATAGTAGCTGCCGGTACTGTCGAAGATGAGTCCCATCCATACGGGCGTGCTCATTGACATCATCTGATCAGGCAGGTGTTGCCAGCCGCGCAGCGTGGCGTAGCTGCGGCGTCCGAAAAAGTCCCCCATAATGGCCCAGGCCAAGGGATTGGCCGTTTCGGAGACCGCCATCAGCACCACGAACAGGCAGGCTTGCCACAGCGCGCCACTGTGATTGAGCAGCACCACCACCGACAGAGTCCCGCCCAGCATTGCCACCGCACTGAGCTTTTGCTTCGACCAGCTGTCGCCCATCCAGCCGACGATGGGGTTCATCACGAGCGAACTCAGAGACAGCAGCCCCACCAGCAGGGCCGACAGGCGTACACTGTCGTCTTCCAGTCGTCCCGAACCCATCAGGAACCAGACGATGATCGGCGCCAGCAGAAACTGCATCCCGGAATGAACGGTGTTGCGCAGTCCCACGGCCCACACCAGCAGCCAGAAGGTCGGCGTTTTCATCGCCTCGCGGGCTGTAAAGTCCGGTTCGCCGGGCAATGCGCGAAATTCAGTTGCGGGCCGTGGCTTCGAAGAAGGGGCGGCTGGGGGTACTGTGACCGGTTTGACCCCATCGGGCAGGAGTCCTTTTTCTTCCGGGGAGCGATATACGAAGAACGCCAAGGGCAGAACCACGACCAGTATCGCCACGCCGGAAATGAAGGCCGCGTTGCGCCAACCAATTTCGTAAACCAGCAGTCCCATCATCGGCGCGATGAGTATGCCGCCCAACGGACTGCCCATCCCCGCGACGGCCATAGCCAGAGCGCGATGACGACGGAACCACTGGTTGATGGCCGGCATCAAGGCGTTGTTGTATCCAGCCCGGAACCCCAGCGAAAGCAACCCGATGAACACTAGGAGAAAGTACACGTAGTTGCTGGTCAGGCCAAGCAGAATAAAGCCCAACCCGGACGTCCCGCCTCCCAGCACCATTATGAACCGGGGTCCGAACTTGTCGTTCAGCCACCCCATGAGCGGTCCCTGAAGGCCGCCCTCCAAGCGCCCCAGCATCTCCGCCAAGGACACGACGGCCACCCCCACCGCCAGTTCCTTGCTCAGTGGGTTGACGTAGAAGGTGAACCCCCGGTTGAAGGTGCCGTGCTTCAGCGCGTCGGCCCCGGCGGAAATCGACACAATCCACCAGCCGTAGAAGACTCGCTGCGGCAGTTGCATTATTCGGTTCGCCACGGTGTTGAACAACGGCTGTGGAATCCTCCAGTTTCAGTGTCCCCCGTGCCTTTCAGGGGAGGGTTTAAGCAGATAGCCTCGAAATCAGCGGGAACTCACAGGCTCCAAAAACATTCCGGCCCGGCAGCGCGTCGCCGGGCCGGAATGCTGCAAATCCTGACTGACGCTACTCGTCCAGGTTGATGACGATGTTGTCCGGGCCGCGCGACAGCACCGCCTCGGCGGGTTCGTCGTAGGGATTGCCCTCAATGTGGTCAAAGTGGGCAGGGACAAAGATGAAGTCTCCGGGGCCGGCTTCGATATATTCCTTGTACCCCTCGCCGTAGTAAACGCGGATATGACCCTTCAGCACATAGGCAGCGGTCTCCGCCTCGCCGTGGTTGTGGGGTGGCCCCATGGTGTTGGGGGTGCACTCGACGTGCCCCAGCCATATCTTCTCGGCGCCCGCAGTGTTGCCATCTATTCCGGGCTTGCGGATCATTCCCGGGGTTTGAGCCGTGGATTCGGGAGAGCCTACGTCGTGAATGACCTTAAGCTCTCTGCCCTTGGTAGAGGTGCTCATATAGCCTCCCGGCAATTTCACTTGAATTACGCTAGGTTGCCGGCCGCCTTACGGCCGCGTAGGTTATCATACTGCCCCGCCACAGCACCGGCAACCCACTGGTTTTTCCTTTTCCAAGAACTGCCACTACGACCTCCCGGCGCTCCGCCGGGGCCAGCCGGTGAACTGCACTGCCGAATGCGCACCTCTTGCGAGACTCGATGCCGTTTCCTGGCAGGGAAATCCCCAACAGGCCTTCGACCAGTCATTTTCCCTTATCCGGGGAGGTCCCGCACTTGCTAACTCAACCCGGCGTTGGATCGGGGTGTCATGGTCGAATTTGAATGTCTCTGCCTGCCTCCGGGTTACTTTCGAACCCTTTTTCCTGTCCGGGAATCGTCAGACCGCGAGATACCTGAGGGACCACCCACCAGAGGCCAGTGAATGGAGAGGATTGGGACGTTCAATGTACGTGCCACCAGATGCGCACAAGAGAGGTCAGTGCATTCCGCGGTAGTCAAAAAGTAGAGTTGTCAAGATTCTCGAGTTGAGTGATTCAGCACATATTTGTTACGAAAAAGAAATACTTATGCTGAGGTCTTGTGGTTAAGTCTGGTACTGTGGTACCATTCGGCGGCCTTTTTGTGCCCCCTCAAGAATTCTTGGTAGAGAGAAACTTGCAGATAGTCTTGCGTCTCTGACATAACCATCCATTGAGGTTTAGAGTGGGTTGAATACCACATCTTGTATGTATCGTGGATATTGGGGTTTTCATGCGATCTTCACAGCTATCTCGAGACACGTCAACGGCCAACGCGGAAGAAGCGGCGCCGCGCAACTCAAGCAAAAACAACACGGACGTCGAGCAACTGAGAAAGGACAATGACGCGTTGCGAGATCGTCTGTCCAAGTTGAGCGAGGCCAGTCTTCGCATCAGCGATGACTTGGATTTTGAGGCGGTCTTGCAGGAAGTCGTCGACAGTGCACGCTCGCTGACCGGCGCCAAGTTCGGCGTACTCTTGACCTACAACGAATCCGGAGACGTGCACGGCGCCGTCACCTCCGGTATTACCAGTGACGAGATCGAGCTGTTGGGGAAGCCGCCCGAAGGTATTGGCCTCCTTGGTTACCTTAACGAAGTGCGGGGGCCACTGAGAATTGCAGACATCGGCAGCCATCCAAAGTCTGTCGGGTTCCCCGCGAACCACCCGCCGATGAAGACGTTTCTGGGCATGCCCATACGGAATCACGGCGAACATATAGGAAATATCTTTCTCACAGAGAAGCAGGACACCCAGGAATTCAATTTGGAAGACGAAGAGACCATTGTCATGTTCGCCTCGCAGGCGGCGCACGCAATCTCCAACTCCCGCCGGTACGAAGAAGTCCAGCGTGCAAAGGCTGACCTTGAGGCCCTGGTCAACATTTCTCCAGTCGGGGTCGTGGTCTTCGATGCCAAAGCGGGCAAACTGATTTCTTTCAATCAAGAGGTCAGGCGAATAATAGGTGATATTCGTATGCCGGACCGGCCCTGGGAGCACCTCCTCGAAGCGCTGATCTTTCGTCGCGCGGACGGACGAGAGCTGTCATTCAACGAACTCCCTCTATCGCGGGTTCTGCAGAGCGGGGAGACGGTACGGGCCGAGGAGATAGTCATCCATTTCCCTGACGGACGGTCGGTGACTACCTTGGTAAACGCAGCGCCCATCTACGCTGATAACGGGGAAATTGTATCCGTAGTTGTCGCCGTGCAGGACATGACTCCACTGGAAGACCTGGAGCGCCTACGGGCCGAGTTCCTGGGAATGGTCAGTGAGGAGCTACGCAGGCCCCTAACCGCGATCAAAGGTTCCGCCACTGCGCTAATGGACATCATCAAATCCTTCAATCCCACTGAACCCTATCAATTGCTGCGGATCATCGATCAACAGACAGACCTCATGCGTACCCAGATCAACAGTCTCATAGACTTGAGCCGGCTTGAAACCGGGGCAATGTCAGTCTCCCTTGAAACTGCGGAAGTGGCGGACCTGACAGACAACGCAGCCAGGGAGTTTCAGAGAAGCTATCCTGGAATAACCGTAGAAAATAATTTACCTGCCGACCTGCCACAGGTTCTGGCCGACAAGCAGCGCATAGATCAAGTTCTGAGGAACCTTTTTTCTCAGGCCACCAAGTATTCCTCCGAGTCCTCGAATATCAGGGTCAGCGCAACCCGGATTGACATATATGTCGCCATTTCGGTGTCGGTTGCTGGCGAGACTCTTCCGCAGCCAACCTCATCCCAGCTACTCAAGATACTGTCCCGGGGCCGTCGCCGCGAAACTGGGCAGAGCAACGGCGATGACGGCCTTGCCTTGGCTGTTTGCCGGGCTATTGTGAAGGCCCACGGAGGGCGGATACGGACAGAGCGAGGTGGCCAGGGTCGGGGAACCACTTACACCTTTACCCTTCCCGCGGCCGATGAAGTCACCAGAGACACCGGAACCGCTGCAGCTCTTCAGGCCCATACTTACAATCCAACGCCCAGTGGAAAAGCAAAGATTATGATTGCCGTCGAGGATTCCAGGGTTGCCGCTATCATCCGGCGAACTCTGTCTGCCTTGGATTACAGCACTATACCTGTGTTCGACCTGGGTGAGATCGACCGCATTTTGTTGAATGAAAGGCCTCAGCTGGTGTTGCTTGACCTGCCCGCGTCCGAAGTCGAGGGCCTGCGATTGACAAACCGCCTTACCGACGAATACGGCGTGCCGGTTATCGTTCTCTCCGACAAAGGCGATGGTGAGAGCGTTGTGCGCGCACTTGAATGCGGGGCTGATGATTATGTCGTAAAGCCCTTTTCCTCAACTGAACTGGTTGCCAGAATAAAATCCTCATTGAGGAAACGGGCCGTAGCCAGCAGTCTTGGCGGACCCGCAAACTACTCGCTGAGGGACGTGGCTATCAACTTCAGCGCTCGCACTTTGACTGTCTCCGGCTTGCTCGTCCAGCTGACTGCGACGGAATACAAGCTTCTTCACGAGCTTTCCAGCAGCGCAGGACGCATCCTGACCCAGGATGAGCTGCTCCACCGAGTATGGGGTCCGGAGTACTCGGGCGAGCCCCAGCTACTTCGCTCGTACATAAAGTCCTTGCGCCAAAAGCTCGGGGATAAAGCGAGAGACCCGTCGTACATATTCACAGAGCACGGCATAGGCTACAGGATGGCTAAACCGTAGCGCCGTTCAATGCTGTGCCCGGCCACGATTCAAATGGAGAGAGGCAATCAGCCCGTCGCTGGGGCGCACTCGCATGTTGGGTGCGCCCCAGTCAACAAATTTAGCCCAGGCCTTCATCCCCCCAACCGCGGCGCATGGAGGGAACACGCCCAAGGGAACCATGGCTCTGCAAAATAATTCACGTTGCCGGAAAGTTGATGGTGGGCCTGTCGTAGGACATTGCGTCAGAACCAATTCCTGGTTCGACAGGCTCACCATCAACTGATCAGCAAGGATTTTGTGCATACCCTGCCAAGAGAATACCGCTTATGGTAAATCGCGGTTGGATTGGTTATGATTGGCTCCTTGGTTGGCGCTGTATGGGCCCTGCAGCAATAATTCCTGCGCCTTTCGGTTCCTGCGCCAAATATCCCTCTTACAGCTTCTCCAAAGGCCTACACTATCCGTTCACCAAGCCGAATACCCAGGGTTCGCACCCTGGACGCCTGGTTTCAGTACCGGGATTTCCGTCTCCTCTGGTTCGCCAATTTTTGCGCCAACACCGCAATGTGGGTGCAATTGCTGACCGTTGGCTGGCTGGTCAAGGACCTGTCGGAGGGGTCTCAGATCGGCGGTCTTCTCGTTGCCTCGGTGGGCGCCATCAACACCCTGCCTTGGCTGATAATGAATCCCCTCAGCGGCGTGCTGGGCGACCGGCTGGACCGGCGAAAGTTGTCGATCGTGGTGCAGGTCCTGGGCGCGGCTCTCGCCTTCGGATTCGCCTTCTTGGCAGACAGCGAATCCGTCCGTTTCTGGCACGCTTTCGCCTACGTTCTCGTCTCCGGCACCTTCCTTGCGATTGCCCAGCCCTTGCAGCAGGTTATGGTGGCCAACAGTGTCCCCAGGGAATTGGTCACCAACGCCTACGCCCTCAACGTCCTGACCATCACCGGCACCCGCATTTTCGGCCCATTTGTCGGTGGATTGCTGATTTTCTGGCTGGGCTATTTCTGGAACTTTGCCTTGGAGGGGGCACTGTACTCGGCTGTCGTGCTGCTTCTCCTCTGCATCCGCCTGCACTACACGGCCTCAGCGTCGGCAAGGGCTGCAGGGCGGTTCTCGCCTGTGGCGGATTTCCGGGAAGCGGTCGTTCACTTGTGGCGGCGCCAGCGCGAGGTGCTGCAACTGATGGTCTTGTCGATGGTCCCCAACACCATCCTGCATCCTGTATGGTTCCTGCTTCCCCTGTTCACGGCCCAGGTGCTCCATGCAGACGCCGACATGGGAGGCTACCTGCTGGCGATTACAGGTGTGGGCGGCTTTCTCTCAACGATCGTCATAGCCTCCTTCGGCCTGCCGTCCCGCAGGGGCTATCTGCTGCTGATAACTGCTGCCTGCAGCTCCGCCACCACCATGATCTTTGCCTTTTCCTCGTGGCTGCCGGCGGCGTTCATCTTCCTCGCGGTGATGTCTCTCTGGCAGTCTCACTACCGCACCGCTCAGGGTATTGTCGTGCTGACCATCGTGCCAGACGAGTTTCGGGCGCGCACCTTGAGCGTGCTGGCCTACGAAAGGGGATTGCTCACCGCGTCCAGCATCCTGGTTGGAATGCTGGCCGACGCCACCTCGGCCTCGATTGCCATCCTGACCCTCGGCGGACTGGGCTTGGCCGTGACAGTTGCATGCGCCGGCGCCCTGGGCAGGGTTCGCTCTCTGCCGTGACCCGCTGGAATGGCAAGGCGGCGCTTGGCGGTCTCGTCGACCGGCACCGGTCCAGGCTGGTGGCGGATACCTGCCAGGAAGATCTCCGGAGCTTGCGCGGCGTATTCACCCCTATTTGAGGGCAATCTCGTTCCAACCCGCAACCAGATGGTCTCCCTGGAACCCGAAAGGCGCAGAGAGATGTAGCCAGACGATGTCCCTGCTTTCGACAAAGCTCAGAGTGTTGAAGTCTGCATACTCGGGACTTGAGTCAAATAAAGACCATGTCTGGGTGGCCCTGTCAAGGCGCCAAATCCTTGTCAGGACTTGTTGTCTGACCAGGTCTTTGAATACCTGTGTCGTTGGTCCGCTGAGTGGAGGCGGTGCGATCTTTACGACGTGGGTAACGATTTCGCGTCCAACCTGTACCCTGAGCACCTGGTCGCCCAGCGCCAGGTGCGGCACCAGCACCTCAACCTCGAAGGTCCCGTCCTCGTCGGTGTTGACTGCGCCTCTGGCGGCCACCCCCACACCCGCCAGGCTCAACGGCCCAACCACGGTGAATGCCGGCAGGTTTTCGCCGCGCACCATCATGTGATCGCCCGAGGACACCGATTCCGGTGTTGTCGCAATCACGGCGTTCACAGGCACATGCTCGGCCTCCGCCCTCACAGTCAAAATAGAGTTGTCGTCCCCCAATAGCGCGAAAGCCGTCACCTTGTGTACCTGGCCAATGGGGGCCAGCAGCGGCACGTTGAATGTGCCAGACAGATTGCCCTCACCATCAGTCGCCTCGACTCCCACGGTTTCGTCGCCAAAATCCAAATCCACGCCATCCCCATAGCTTAATGTGACTGCTCTATGGGCCACGAAACCGGCGCCTGTGACATTTACCTTCGATCCCCTCCCGCTTCGCTCGGGATCAATGGTGATGGCAGCCTCGGGAACCGTGAGAACCGCGTGACCCACGGTGCCGTCCCACCCCTCGACACGCACCTCGTTTTCGCCGTACCTGGCCCGAATGGGAACAGTGACCGTCAAGGCGATGCCGGTGTTGGTCCCCACCTCAAGGTCGGAGTGGTTCTCCAGCACGTTCTCGCATATGCCGTTAATGGAGATTTCATCGGTGTGCGGGTCACCACCTCTGGCCCTGGTAAACCCGGACCCCACGATGGTGATTCTCTGCCCGCGGACCGCAGTGGCTGGATATAACGTCAGAGCCTGGGGCGCAATCTCGATGGTTTCAGTAACCTCTGGGACAGCGTCAGCATCCAGGATGCCCTGTCCGGGCTCTACTACGGCGCCCACCTGGGAGTTATGGCAGAGATCCGTCTCAGAACTGGAATTCAGACCCAGCTGCTCAGGTCCGTAGACTGCAACGGTCTGTTCACCAGCGGGTACATTACGTGGAATCTCGATATCGATAGTTATCATGCCGTTGCCATCGGGCAAGATCGGAGGGCTATTTACATAGCATCCGGTGTTTCCACCTCTCTCAAGCATGAGCGCCATCCGGCCCCCGACTCGGACAGCGGCAACCCCTGTGTCGTCATCTTCCTCCCAGTCAGCGATGAGGACTCTAACTCTGTCTCCCACTCCGACGGTGGCCGGTTGAAACGACATGGCCGACGTGATCGTAAATGTGACTACGTCGTCAACCCCGGTGCTGTCTTTTGTCTTTACTATGTATCCGGGATCTCCGGGAACACCTAGCGCCTCGAGCTTGACCTTGAACGCGCCCTTCACGGTCTTGACCGAGGCCAGGGTTTCGCCCGCATCAACTATGCCTGGCACTGTGTCTGGGTTGTTCGCATCGTGGTATATGGTCACGGTTCCCTTGCCGTAGCCCTTTCCTGTCAAGGTGAACTCGCTCCCCCTGGGACCCTCCAGGGGGTCGATCGTAGTTGTCCTTCTTATCACAGCAGTGATTTCGTCTTCCGGATCATCGTGGTCCAGCGACGATACGGTGATGATCCGACTCCCCGAGGAAAAGGGGTTCTTGATTCCGGCCGACTTTCTGAAAATGATTGTATAGTCTCCCGTGAAGGTAATGTGGTCGCCGTCTGAATCAGATGGCACCGTCAGAATAACCTTGTTCCCCTGCACCAGCACTTCAGATATATCGACGGAGACTCTCTTATTAGCATCATCTTCATACTCAATATCGATCCCTGTTTTCGAAATGCTGGACGGGACGATGAAGGAAGAATCGGGGGACGGCCCGGAAAAGTCCACCGTAATCTCGTCACCTGTTCCCAAGGGGTCATCGGCATAGAGTGCAAGGTCAACGCGAACAGCGGCGCTCGGAACGGTTGAGTCGATGGGATTTTTTACGATTACCTTGTTCTCATCGAGACCGGTCTCAATGCCATTGAAAGTAATTTTCACTGGGTAGGGTTCCGAGGAATCATCGAATCCACTAGGAGTTTCAGGGGCAAAATGCCCGTGCCTTTCTTAATGGTAATGATGAGATATTCATTTTCCCCAAGAGCAGGAGAGAAATTGGGGAGTGTTATTCTAAGGGTCTCACCAGTAACAACAACGGCGGTTGGGTTATAAACGGTGGCTCCATCCGCACTCCCAGAAACACTTATGAGATCCGAACTCACAGTGGGAGCAGCACCCGACAGATCAAATCCTGTCAAATCGATTGCAATCGTTTCACCATCGTTGAGGGTGACGCCGTCAGGCACATACGCCTTGAACACCAACGTCCGGTCCCGCCCCCCGTCCACCTCAATGACATTTTGATGGGTTTCTTGATGGCCTGAAGAGTCTTCTTCACAGGCAACCGGGGAACTGCGAAAGTCCTCATGCCCATCTTCAGGTGGGCAGTGAGCCCCCACGCCCGGCGGCGAAAACACGCCCGCGGCCAGCAGGAAGGCAAGCAGCCCTGCCACCGCGAACAGCCCTATTCCGAATGATCTGACAACCTGTGCGTTCATGTGCGGAATTCTCTAATGGGAGGATTTCCCATCTTATGGTTCTTGCGAATCACGGAGGGTCATTCGCTTCCGCAGCCCATTCATCACCCCTTCGGCGTTGCCTGCAGCCACCGGCCTCTGGCGCCTGAAACCTTGTGGCCCTCACCGTGTTGTCCAGCCAACATTCCGGGCAGCACCCAGAACAAGACCGCCCGTCAAAGACGGATATTCAGATTACATAATCTAAATGCGCTTAGATGCTGAATGTCGCAATAACATCTTGTGAATTACTACGAAATCTTATTGCCCAGCGGTATGTTATCCACCGCCGGGGCCATTCATCCACAAATTGCGGGGCAGTTTTCCACGATTGGTAACGTGTCATCCCGGCTGCAATTCGCCGCTCACCGGAACCGGAGGGCGGTCGCAGCCGGGCGGTCGCCCCTTAAACCGCCGGTGCCTACACTCCGGCCGTTCCGTTACCTCGGCAAAAGCCGGCGCGGGAATCCAGAGCCACCCCCGTAGGGGCACACAGCCCTGGCGCCCCCCTCGCAATCTGCTGACAGTTGCCGCTTGCCAAGCCCCCTGACACCCACCCCTTGCTAAAATGATGGAACAAATGTACTATAAAAATGTCCAATCCATAAGCCATAAGCCCCCTCCAAGGCGGCAGGGCCAATCAAGGACAGCCACTGAGGCATCGAGGCGTTCTATGGTCGGCCAACCTCAAGAAGACCCCGCGCCGCAGCTACCCAGGCGCTCCCTCAGCGCAGGGCCAAGCCAACCCGCCAGCCCGGAATCGGCGGAAATGATCGGAAATGATCGGGATATTGAAATTTCTGGCCTCACCCTCCGCCAGCAGTCGATCTTGCCCTGTGGCGGAGAGGGCCAACATGCCCAGCCCCCTGTATTCATACCCCACAGGCAGACGAAACCCGGAAGGCAGACGAAACCCGCACAGCACCAGGAGATGAAATCATGTCGTTGAGCCAGATCAGGAATCGCATCGAAGTCCTCGAGCGCAAGCTCGCCGTGCCCCTCGCCGTCGTGCGCCTCCAGCCTCTGGCCGAGGAGTTCTGCAACGAGTGGGACGTGGCCCATAGCGACCACAAACCACTCCCCGAATCCCATCCCTTCATCCAACGGATTGCTGGCCACGGGTTCCGCCTCAACACATTCATGGCCCTCCGCAACTACATCGAACGCTGCCGGGAATGGAAAGAATTCCCCCAGCCGCGGCAAATTGTTAACGCTCTCCTTCCCCAGGCCGCGGTCCTGGGCTTCGTCCAAGCCCGGTTCAGCAGCGACGCGCCGGCTATGGCATAAACGGCAGCCCGCACATCGCCCACCCCCAGGGCTTTGCAATCCTCCTGCCCTCTTGGGGAGAGGAAAAGGCCTTGAAGGCCGGGCGCCGTCAATTGCGCATGCAGGCCCCAGCGTGGTTTACTGACCGTCAAATGCCCGCGTCTGCAAGATAACGGACACCGCTGGAGTTAGCATGAATCTGACCAACAGAATCGCCGAGTACGTCATCTCCACCGGACTGGAGGACTTCCCGCCCGACGCTATCGACGCGGCCAAAGCCGCCATCATCGACTGCCTTGGCTGCGCCCTGGCCGGGTCGCGTGAGCCGCTGGCCGACGTGCTGTGCAACTACATCACCGGTCTGGGCGGGGTGCCCTCCGCCACCGTCATCGGGCGTGGCTTCAAGACAAGCTCGCTGGACGCCGCCCTGGTCAACGGGGCGATGTCCCACGCCCTCGATTACGACGACGTAACCTTTATCACCAAGACACACCCCAGCGCCGCGCTGATACCGGGCGCGCTGCCGCTGGCCGAGGAGGTTGGCGCAACCGGCGGCGAGCTTCTGTTGTCATACCTGCTGGGGTTCGAGGTGGCCTGCGCCGTGGGCGACGCCATCAGCCCGGCCTACTACGACGATCTGGGCTGGCACCCCACCGGGCCGCTGGGAACGCTGGGCGCGGCGGCCGCCGCGGCCCGGCTGCTGCGTCTGGACCCGCAGCAGACGGCGATGGCGATTTCGCTGGCGGCCTCTCAGGCGTCGGGACTGCGCCAGAACTTCGGCACCATGACCAAGCCTTACCACGCCGGGGCCGCCTGCCGCGCCGGCGTGAACGCCGCCAAGCTGGTACAGGCCGGCTTCACCGCGTCGGATGACGCCCTGGAGGGGCGATTCGGCTTCATGCGGGCCTTCTCAGGTGGCAGCGGCTACGACCCGGACAAGGCCGCAGCGTCGCTGGGCAGCCGCTGCTTCATGGTGGAGTCAGGCATCGAAATCAAGAAGTACCCATGCTGCGGCAGTGCCCACCTGGCCCTGGACGCCACATCCCAACTGCTGCGGCGCGAGGCGTTTTCCGCCAACGACGTGGACTACATCGACGTGCTGGTGGACTTCGATCCGCCCCGGTCCCTGATCCACGCCCGACCCAAGGAGGGGCTGGAGGGCAAGTTCAGCATGCAGTACTGCTTGGCCGCCGAGATAATCGACGGGCAAATCGGCCTGGCCACCTTCAGCGACGAGCAGGTCATGCGCGCCGAGGCCCAGGAACTGATTCCGCGCATCGAGATGCGCCGTCATCCGGGCTACGAGGGCCAGATCAGTTGGACCGAGGCGCACAATCGGGTGGAGGTGCACCTCAAAGACGGCAGAGTGCTCACTGAGCGGGCAGACCGCGCCACCACCGGTGCCCTGCGAGGCGTGTCCCGCGACGACGTGCGCGTGAAGTTCCGGGACTGCGCCGCCATCGCCCTGAACGACGACGAATCCCGCTCGGCGCTGGAAATGCTGGACGGTCTGGAGGATGTCGGCCCCGTGGGGCCGCTGGCAGAACTGCTGGGGGGTTAGAAAACCTGCTGTCAAGCATCTCCCAAAGACGAAGGGCCACCCCGTAACATTGAGGTGGCCCTCCGATTCGGGTCGCTGTGAACCTACTGCGCCGTCACCCCGCCGTCGATGACCAGCTCCGCTCCGGTCATGAAGGATGAGTCGTCGGAGGCCAGGAACAGGGCTCCGTTGGCGATGTCCTCGGGCGTTCCGATGCGCTTGAGGACGGTGCGCTCGATGGTCTCCTCGCGGCGGCTTGCGTCGGGCCACACCTGGTCGCCCATGGAGGTGTCGATGGGGCCCGGATGGATGGAGTTCGCCCTGATGTTTTCTGCGCCGTACTGCACTGCGGTGGACTTGGTGAACAGTCGCACGGCGCCCTTGGACGCGCTGTAGGCGGTGCTGGTGCGACTTCCGACCAGGCCGGCGGTGGAGGATATGTTGACGATGGAGCCGCCGCCCGCCTTCCGCATTTCGGGGATGGCCAGCTTGGTGCCCAGGAACACGCCCTTGGCGTTGATGTCCATGATGGTGTCCCACTGCTCGCCGCTGGTTTCCAGCACATGCCCGCCGCGCCAGATGGCGGCGTTGTTCACCAGTACGTCAAGCCTCCCGTATGCGGAGACCGTGGCCTCGACGGCCTGCTGCCAGTCGTTTTCGCTGGAAACGTCGAGGTGAATATAGGTGGCGTCGCCGCCCAGCTCGTTTATCTCGGCGGCCACGGCCATACCGTCGGGATCAAGCACGTCAGCGATGACCACCTTGGCGCCCTCGCGGGCGAACAGCCGGGCCTCCGCCGCGCCCTGACCACGGGCGCCGCCGGTTATCAGCGCAACTTTTCCTTCGAGTCGCATCGTTTCCCCCTGCTCTCCATCTAACTTCGCATAGCAAATTCGGGAACTCCGTTTGTAGTGGGGGGCAGTGTAGCTGTGGGCCGTTCCGCCGGTCAATTGGTGAGAACGTCAGACGCTGGACCGATGCGTCAAGCTCGAATCGGGACGGTACATTGTCGTTATCCAAGGCCAGAACTCCCTCGCCGTACCAGCGTGGCATGTGTAAGATTACCCCGGCTCCGACCTTCCATAACGGCCCCCACGTAAGCCGTCTCCATAACTGTTGTCGCAGTATGCGAATCGTTGACAACCTGTGGCTGTCACCACTAATATACCGTCAACCACACCTGCGGGTTGGAGTCCTTTAGTGTCGCCTTTACGCAGGCCTGTTCAAACAAATTGCCGAGCTTATCAGAAGACTTAGGAGGAGATCATGGGTGACCAAGACATCGCATTGATGGCTCACCTGATGCGCCGCGCTGGGTTTGGCGCTACTAGACAAGAGTTGGAAACCAGGGTGGTCAAGGGCTACGAGGCTACTGTCGAGGAACTGGTCAATTCCGAAGACCAGCCTACGCTGGACCGCAACGAAATGATGCGGTATCACCCTTGGACCTGGCGGCCCGGTACTCTCCCCGGCATGGGCGCCGCCGAATGGCTCCACGACATGGTCAACACCAAGCGCCCGCTGGAAGAAAAGATGGCCCTGTTCTGGCACGGCATCTTCGCCACCGGCGTGTCCAAGGTTGACCACTATGACGACGTGATGGACATGATCGTCAAGTTCCGCGAGTTAGGCATGGGTGACTTCCGCGAACTGCTGGTCGAGATGGCCAAGGACCCGGCCATGATCTACTGGCTGGACAACTGTGAGAATCACGCCGACGCGGTCAACGAGAACTGGGGCCGCGAGCTGCTGGAGCTCTTCAGCATGGGCGTCGGCAACTACACCGAGGTTGACGTTCGCGAGTGCTCCCGCGCTTTCACCGGCTGGACCATTGAGCCCAAGCTGCCGCGTGGTCCCCTCGGCCGCCACGACTGGTTCTTCGAGTATCGCCCCGAAGACCACGACGACACCGAGAAGACCTTCCTGGGCAACACCGGCAACCTGAACGGCGAGGACATCGTTCGCATCATCAGCGAGAGTCCCGCCTGCGCCGGGTTCATCGCCCGCCACCTGTACAACTTCTTCGTGGCCGACGAAGCACAGGTTCCCGCTTGGTCCGTGACGCCCCCCGCCGACCCGGAGGCCGTCCAGACGCTGGCCAATACGCTGCGTGAGAACGGATACGACATGCGGGCCACCCTGCGTGTCCTGTTCAACTCCGATTTCTTCAAGAATGCCCGCTTCGCCCGGCTGAAGAACCCCGCCGAGGTGGTGGTTGGCACGCTCCGGATGGTCGGTGGAGCCGAATTCCCGGCCCCCGGAATTGGCGACCTGTCCCGCCAGCCCAGCTACATGGGCCAGGACCTGCTCAATCCGCCCAGCGTGGAAGGCTGGCACACCGGCGCCGAGTGGATCAACAGTGGCTCCCTGATGCGCCGCGTGAACTTTACCGCCGAGTTGGTTGGCGACGTGTCTCGCCCGGGAATCCGCGACATGGTGGACCGCCTCCAAGCCCGCAGCGTCAGCTCTGCCGCCGAGGTCGTTGACGGCTGTCTCGACCTGATGGGCCCGCTGGAAGTAACCGACGAGAGTCGCGACGAGCTCATCGGCTTTGTCGGCGAGGGTGGCGACTTCTCCTGGGGCAATGAGGGTGAAGTGGCCGAGTCCACTCGCCGGTTTTCCGAGCTGCTGCAGCTCATCGTCTCCCTGCGCGAATACCAGTACGCCTAACCGAGTCAGGAATCGGCGAGCGCGGATTGAAAGCGCCACGCTCGCCGACATCGCTTCTTGATCAACTATCAAGCCGTAGCGACCGGCAGGAGGAAAACCTGATATGACCAGCATCAAGAAAGATCCGGTTGTGGTAGTGTTCCAGCTCACCGGGGCCAACGACTACCTCAACACTATCATCCCTCACAGCGACCCGCTGTACCGGGACAACCGCCCGGCGGTGGGCATCGCCGATGAGCGGATTATCAAGATGGACGACAGGATGGGCTTCCACCCAGAGATGGGTCCACTGAAGCACGTCTATGACCGCGGCGACATGGCCATCATCCACGGCGTCGGCTATGCCAATTCGCCCCGCTCCCACTTCCGCTCCATGGACATCTGGCACACCTGCGAGCCGGACAAGCTGGGTACCGAGGGCTGGCTCGGCCGCGCCACCCGCGACATTGACCCCAACAAGGAAAACGTTCTGACCACGGTCAGCTTCGGCCCCTCGCTGTTCCGCGCCCTGGCCCTGCCCGGCGTGCCGGTAGCGGTGGTCGATGACCTCGACAACTACGGTCTGCTGCCGAACATCGCCGGCGAGCAGCGCAACAAGGTCCTGGACCGTTTCGCCCGCATGTACTCTCCCGCCATCGGTACCGGCGCTGTGATGGACTACATGGGTCAGACCGGTCTGGACACCCTCGAGGGCGCTGACATCCTGAAGGAAGCCCCGAGGATTTACTCCTCCGATGTCGAATACCCCGACACCTCCATCGCCAAGAAGCTGAAGGGCATTGCCCAGGTGCACATGGCCAACTTCGGCACCCGCGTCTTCTACGTGGACCACGGCAGCTTCGACAGCCACTCCAACCAGACTGGCATGCACGACAAGCTGTGGTACGACGTTTCCCACGCGATGGACGCCTTCTTGGACGACCTGAAGGAGCACCACGTTGACGACAACGTGGTGGTTCTCATGTTCACCGAGTTCGGCCGCCGCACCCACGACAACGGCTCCGGCACCGACCACGGCGCTGGCGGAGCCGCCTTCATGTTCGGCTCTGGTATCAAGGGCGGGCAGTACAGCGAGTTCCCCTCCTTGGAAGAAAAGGATCTGGAGCAGGGCGACGTGGTCCCCAACTACGACTACCGCGGCCTGTACAGCACCATTCTCGAGGACTGGATGGGTCTGGACGCCAAGCCGCTGGTGGGCGGTCTCTACGAGAAGCTGCCCATAATGGCCTAATCCGGGGCCTAACCCGGTTCGCACAAGAAACGAAGCGGCGACAGGGGCGGGTGTGCATACCCGCCCCTACGTTAGCCATCGCCCACCCTAGCAGGGAGGATTGCCAAGAATGCTTACTGAAACAGTTGCCGGTCGCACTTTTGACTACAGTCACAACGTGGGCCGCGGCGCACAGACCGGTATGGGCTTCAACACGCCGGTTGCCATGACCATAGGTCCCAACGGCACGGTATATGTCGCTAACCGTGGTAGCGAATCCATCAGCAACGTGGGCTGGAACCGCACTGGAGTGGGCCAGCGCATCTCCAAGGTCAGCCTCGGCAGCACTTGGGGCGAGGAAGAATACATCGGGGAGTTCGGCCGCTACGGCAACAGCGACGGCCAGCTCATCTGGCCTGCCGGTATCGCTGTCGACGGCGACGGTAGCTTGTACGTGGCCGACGAATGGCTCAACCGGATTTCCGTATTCGATGCGGAAGGCGCTTATCAGCGACACTTCTCCATCGTTCAGGACGGCGACCCGGAGGTAAATGGCAGCTGCGGAATCGCCATATCCGCCGACAACGTCCTGTTCCTGACCGACGGGCGCAGTAACCAGGTGCGCAAGTTCAGGACCAGCGGCCAGTTCCTGGGATCCTTCGGCAGCCAGGGTTCCGGCGAGGGCGAGTTCGACTCCCCGTGGGGCATCACCTTGGACAACGACGGCTACGTCTATGTGGCTGACTCCGGCAACCACCGTGTACAGAAGCTGACCCAGGACGGCCAGTTCGTCGCCCAGTTTGGTCGACACGGCAGCAAGCGCGGAGAGCTCAACTATCCGTCGGACGTTGCTGTTGACCCCGAGGGCGACGTCTACGTCTGCGACTGGAGCGAGAATCGCTGGAACCGGGGCAAGGTGCAGATTTTCGACGCTGACGGAAAGTTCCTGACCAGCTTGGTTGGCGACGCCCAGAAGCTTTCCCACTGGGCGCAGATGACCGTCGACGCCAACGCCGACTACGAGAAGCGCCGCCGGGAAGTGCGCAGCACCGAGCCGGAATGGACCTTCGCCCAGCCCACGGCAGTCGAGTACGACACGGAGAACAACCGTCTGATCGTGGCGGACACCCAGCGAAGCCGGATACAGATCTACAACAAGCTGAGCCGCTACCTGATCCCGCAGCTCAACCTCTGATCATCAAGCACGGTTCAGCCTGGCAACAAAAGTCCGCCGGTAGATCCGGCGGACTCTTGCGTTATCGATCACTCTTGGGGCGACCGTGATCCGTTCGAGGGCAACGGCTTGACGTGTTCCTCGAGCCATGAAAGTGGGTGAGCATACCGGAAAGCGTTCGATTCGAACAACTGCCAAAAGAACGCATACGCTTCTCTATCGCCACAGGCGATGGGGTAACCATTAGTCCGTAGGAAGCTATCGGAGAGGAAAAAGGCGACACGCTTGTTGCCGTCCATGAAGGGATGGTTTATAGCGAGGCTCTCCATCATTGCGGCGGCCTCCTCAACAATACCATCGTAGTAATCTATTTGAGGCCGCAAGATAGCTGAATCAAGTGCTCCCAAATCCCGCACTCCATGAGCGCCGCCAAAGGCGTCAATCAATCCGTCACGGGCAGCCAGCGCTTCCCCCATGGTTGGGTAACGTCGCATTATTTGGCCAGTAGCTCACCAAGGAGGTGGTGCTCCTCCACGCTGGCCCAGAGGTGGGCCATGAACTCCGGGCGTACCTCGCGGTTCTTTTGCGAGGCATCATAGACTCTCAGCGCATCATCTATCACTGCCTGAAATTCCCGCCCGCCTTCGTCGGCAATTCGGTGCAGACAAGCCAACAGTGCTGTGTCTGCCTCAATGGAAATTTCTTCCCGCTTAACCGTTGCCATATTCCTCCTCCTACCGCATTATCATAGCAGACGCCCATAGCCAACACGCCTACACACCTATACGCTAATGCGTATTAATAGCCTTTGAAATTGAGGCAGGAAGCTTATGGAACCTGACAGTGAACAGCATTTCCTCCGCATGGCGGCGGAGGAGCCGGACATCCTGTGCGTCGATGCGCCGGGGGAGATCCTTGAGGCCTGCGGCGTCGAGGTGGAGCCGACCGATTTCTTGGAAGAGTATTTTGCCACCGGACATTCCGCATGGTTGGCCCACAAGCACGGCCGGCGCATTAACAAGCCCCAAATCCTAGTGAACCAGGCCATCCTAGTGTTGTACCGTCGCGCCTGTCTGCTCAACACAGATCGGCTGATGGGACAGGCCAGCGCAGACGCCGACAAGCCCTTCTTTTCAGATGAAGACCTCTACTGATTTTCGGTGCCAAGCGCGGCGCGTGTTCGAGAAGACGCCGTGCCCTGCGTGGCCTCCGCCGACTGGCTTCCCGGCGTAGTACAATCTAGCGACCTGAGTAACTTTGGAGGAACGATGCAAGGCAAGACCGCCATCGCCAACATACTGAAGCAGGAAGGCGTGGAACTCGCCTTCTGCTTCCCCAACAACCCGCTGATCGACGCTATCGCCGCCGCTGGCATCCGTCCGGTCATTGCCCGCATGGAGCGTGGCGCGGTGAACATGGCCGACGCCTACAGCCGGATCAACAACGGCCACAAGACCGGAGTTTGTATAGTGCAGGCCGGACCCGGCATCGAAAATGCCTTTCCCGGTGTGGCGCAGGCCTATGCCGACAATGTTCCTATCCTGATGCTGCCCGGACACGAGGGTTCAAGTCGCACCACCATGACATCGGACTTTTCGGCCTCCCGTAACTACAGCGGAGTCACCAAGTGGGCGGGGATGATTAATTCGCCCGAGCGGGTGCCGCAGATGTTGCGCCGGGCCTACACCCAGCTACGCGCCGGCCCCCTCGGCCCGGTGGTGTTGGAAACCCCGTCGGACGTGATGAACGGGGAAATTGACGAGTCGCAATTCTTCTACACTCCCATCACCAAGCGCCGCACCGCTGCCGACCCGGTGGACGCTGCACGTGTGGCCCGCCGCCTGATGGATGCCGCCCGTCCGGTCATCTACGCAGGGCAGGGCGTGTTGTACGCCGAGGCCACGCCGGAGCTGGTGGAGTTGTCCGAGCTGCTCAACGCGCCCGTAATGACCACCACTCTGGGCAAGAGCGGCTTTCCGGAGAATCACCCATTGTCGCTGGGAACCGGCGGCAACACCGGCACCCGGGCCGTCGGCGAGTTCCTCCGCAAGTCCGACTTGGTCTTCGGCATCGGCACCAGCTTCAACAAGACCCTCGCCTCGGCCCCTGTGCCTGTGGGCAAAGCGATAATCCAGTCCACCATAGACGACCGCGACCTGAACGGCGAGTACGGGCTGGACGATATGTTGCTGGGCGACGCTCAACTGGTTCTGCGGCAGATTAACGGGGAGGTCAAGAACGCGCTCGGCGACAATGGACGGCGCCCTTCGACTGGCTCAGGACAGTCGGCAACGGCCGCCGAAATCGCCGCCATTAAGCGGGAATGGCTGGCTGAGTGGATGCCCCGCCTCACTTCCAACGACATACCCATCAGTCCCTACCGCGTGGTCTGGGAACTGAACAACGGACTGGACAAGGCCAACAGCATCATCACTCACGATTCCGGCAACCCCCGCGACCAGATTGTGCCGTTCTACGAGGCCACCACACCTCGCGGTTATCTGGGTTGGGGTAACTCCACGCAGCTCGGCGCCGGTCTGGGTTACGCCATGGGAGCCAAGCTGGCCGCGCCAGAAAAGACCGTGGTCAACCTGATGGGCGACACAGCCGTCGGGATGTGCGGTACCGACTTCGAGACCGCCAGCCGCAACAAAATCGGCACCATCACGGTGATCATCAACAACGGCGCCATGGGCGGCTACGAAAAGAACATTCCCATCGCGGTGGAGAAGTACGGCTCAAAGTTCCTGACCGGCGACTACACCAAGATGGCCGACAGCCTGGGCTGCCATGCCGAGACCATCACCCAGCCCGGCGACATAGCCCCTGTGCTGGCTCGCGCCCAAGGCATCGCTGCAGGCGGCCAGCCGGTAGTCTTGGAAATCATCACCCGCGAAGAGCCAGTGTTCTCACAGTATTACTAGGGCAATCTCTACGGAAGACGACATGAGCGACTACATCATCAGTGACTCCGGGGTTAGGGTTTGGAAGAACCCAGAGTCCCATCCATTGCTCAAACACACCGACACGACACATCCGGCGTTCCTTGACAAATTGGCCGAGATTTACTCGAAGGGCAAAGTAAAGGGGTTGCCGAGAATTTGTAGCATGAACTCGGAGGATGCGCGGACTTGGCACTACTTTAGCCCGTTGCTCTTTGACATCCAGAAAAAGACTCTGATCTTGACACGTTTATTGAGTCAAGCATTCCCTGAAGCGTTTCATTTCTCGGCGTTGGATAATATCTTGTGTCCTGATTTAAAGCTCTGGCAAAGGATTTATCCTCCGCCGAGCCGCCTTGAATTTATAAAGGAAGGTCCCTCTGAGCCTGACTTGCTAATAGAGCTGACGCAACGCGCCGTCGTGCTTGTGGAAGCAAAATATAGTTCTGGTGTCAGCGAAAAGACTACCCATGACAAAGTACGTGACCAAGTGATCCGACTCATTGATGTTGGTTCGTGGTACGCAAAGAAATACGGATACGAGCACAGCTACGTCATCGTGCTGCAATATGGTGACGCCAATACCAACGCAGAGGAAATCGTTAGCCGGTATGCTGGAAAACCTGAGGCTATTCAACAGGCCTTGCTTTACCGGGGCGATTTGACAGAAGCGGACTATCAACGATTGTCCCGCTCAGTGGCCTTTGTACGCTGGCCCAATCCGTTGGAAGATGAACAATGACCCGAACCATTACCGACCCAGCCGCCGCCAACCGGGGCAGCCGGAAATGGCTGCAGGTGCTGGTCAACTACCGTCCGCAGTTGCTGAGCGACGCGATTGCTGAACGTCTGGCAGAGAAGCCGCGCGAAATCGACTGGCGGTCGCCGCTGATCGAAGACCACTATGCCGAATACCGGGATCAGACCTTTCTCGACCGGCTGGCCGGGTCCCGTTATTTCCTCGAATCCTCCCGCCCACAGAGCGACCTGACCGAGTTCTGGCCCCGGTTTGGCCCGCAATGGGACGCGATGGCAGTCACCGACAAGGGCCAGATTATCTTGGTAGAGGCCAAGGCCCACATCCCCGAAATGGTGACTGCCCCGACACAGGCGAGGGGAGAATCGGCGCGGCAGAAGATTCAAGAAAGCCTTGGTAGAGTCAAGGCATTTGTGAATTCCAAGACGCCCGTGGACTGGTCGGCCAGCTTCTACCAGTACGCCAATCGGTTGGCTCATCTTTACTGGTTGCGGGAGATGAATGGCCACGACGCCTATCTGGTCAACCTCTTTCTCGTGAATGACCGGGAGATGCACGGCCCGGAATCCGTTGCGGAGTGGGAGGCCGCCATTCGATTGCAGGAAGTGTTCCTTGGAGTTCGTCAAGGCTCGCAGACCGGTTACGTGCTGGACCCGTGGGTCGGGGCTTACGTCCTGGATGTCTTCATAGATGTTAACGATATACCCGTCCGTTATCCGACACCGATTTAGCCCGCTAAGGAGCCACTGCCATGCCAGAGAAGTTCAGCTACGAAGGTCTGTTCGCCGCCGGGGTGCCGGAGGTGGCGCCCGGCAAGACCCGCCACGCCAAGTATGACTTCGCCGTGGCCTACCCCAACCCGGACACCCTGCCCCTTGATGGGCTGGCCGACGCGGTGCGCAGCGTGCTGTCGCGGGAGGGGCGCGACCTGGCCTATTACACCGACCCGGCCGGCTACCCGGAGTTGCGGCGGCTGGTGGCGGAGCGGCTGAAGGCCAGCCGCAATATGCAGGTTGACCCCGATGGTGTGGTGCTGACCGGCGGCTCGGGCGAAGCAATTTCGATGGTCATCCAAGCCCTCACCGACCCCGGAGACACGGTGCTGACGGAGGAGTTTCTGTACCTCGGTACCCTGCGCTCGCTGCGCCGCTACAAGGCCAACGTGGTTGGCATCAAGTGCGACGAGGATGGCATCATCCCCGACGACTTGGACACCACCATCGAGCGGCTCAAGGGCGAAGGCCGCCGAGTCAAGTACCTGTACACCATCCCAACCTTCCAGAACCCGCTGGGCTGGACGATGACCCTGGAACGGCGCAAGAGGGTTCTGGAAGTCACGCGGCGGCACGGTGTTCCGGTGTTCGAGGACGACTGCTACATCGACCTGCGATTCGAGGGCGAGGATGTGGTGTCCTTCCATTCGCTGGACGACACCGGACAGGTGATCTACGTCGGCTCCTTCTCCAAGACCATCGCGCCGGGGATGCGCATGGGCTACTTGGTGGCGCCGCCCGAGGTGGTCAGCCGTGCTTGGGCCTTCAAAATGGGTGGAGCGGTCAACCACTTCGCCGCTCTCACCATCGCCGAATACATCAACCACGGTGACCTGGAGGGGCATGTGCGCGAGCAGAACGAATCGCTGCGGGTCAAGCGCGACGCGATGCTGGCCTCGCTGGGCGAAAACTTTGGCGATGCCGCAACGTGGTCAACGCCGGAGGGCGGTCTGTACGTCTGGATGACGCTGCCCGAGAGCGCCAACCTAGAGGCCCTGCAGGAGCAGGCTTTCCAAGAGGGCGTCGGATACTATTCCGGTGTGGCGTTCTCGCCGGAGGGCCTGGGACAGAACTCCGCCCGCCTCTGCTTCGGTTACCCCACACCTGAGGAGAACTACGAGGGCGTTGCCGAACTGGCCCGCATCCTGGAGCGTCACGGGGTCATCAAATAGCCCCGCCGGAGGCTGTCATGTTCGTGCCCCGAGGGAATACACCTGTCTCTGGAAAGACCGAATCGTCAGCCACCCGGAAATTCTGGGTGGCTGACCCATCATAAAAGGCACACGTCTCTCGGTGGATTTTGTGATGGACAAGGTGCGCAGGCCAGGATGCACGACTGAATTCATGCTGGAGAATTATCCGTTCATTTCCCCGGCAGAAATAGGGGCTTGACACGAATATGCCAAGACGGGCGCCGAACTTTCTCTTGACGGATGGAAGAATCTGCAGCAACGGATGAACAGAGAGGAATACCTGGAGGAGACGCAGAGTCGGGAAACCGGCTTCCTACGTGGGAAGAAAATGCGTCTGCTGGCTGACGTGAATATCAAGAGCCAAGCCGTTGCCCAACCTTGGCCTGGCCAGTCGTCTCCTGATCATCAGCATGCCTATTCCGGCTCCTCTGGATTCTCCAAATCCAGCATGGCCAGCAGGCGTCCGTAGCCTATGAACTGGCCGGTTATCATACCCAGTTCGAATATCTCTGGATCGGTGAACTCCCGGCGAAGCTCGGTGAAGAACTCATCGTCCACGTTCTGGTGGTCGATGGCCATTCTCTCTGCGAAACGGACAGCCAGTTTCTCCCGATAGGGGAGGTCGGTGTCCTCAAAATGGGCGAGGGAGGCCACAACTGCCTCGGTCATTCCCTGCTGCACCGCCGGCACAGCGCGACCCAACTTTCAAGTGGCGCACTCGTTCAGTTCTGCGATCTTTAGGCGCACCAGTTCCTTCAGCCGCGCCTCCAGCAGCCCCTCCAGCTTCAGCGGCCCGTAGAAGGCCCAGAAGGCTTCATAGGCCTCCGGCAGGTTGCCCGCTGCTTGGAAAATGCGCGGGTTCAGCTTGTGGGCCTCGGCCGCCTTGGCAATTTTCTGCATTCCCGGTGTCAACTGCTCTGTAGGCACCAGTCTGATGCGGGCCATGTCGTTACCCTCGCTAACCACAAGGGACACAGGGTTCGGCCCTGTGTCCCCTGCGCTGGATGTGCCGGATTGTATCGTTAGACCACCGGGCGGTCGGCGACGGCGGGGTCCACCTTGCGGCGGAGGAACTGCCCGTCGCCCAGGGCGCCGGAGAAGTTGCCGTTCTCCACCACCACCTTGCCTCGGAGGATGGTGGTCACCGGCCATCCCTCGATGTCGCGGCCTTCCCAGATGCTGTAATCGGTAATGTGGAAGTCATCCTTGGTCAGCTTGCGCTTGATGCTGGGATCAATCAGGCAGATGTCGGCATCGCTGCCAGGAGCCAGCACACCCTTGCGCGGGTAGAGGCCCATTATCTTGGCGGCATTGGCGGAGGTTACGTCCACAAACCTTTGCAGCGACATGCCCTGCTTGGACACGCCCTCGCTGTAGGTGATGCCCATGCGGGCCTCGGCCCCGTTGTGGCCGCCGGTAACGTCGGAGATGGTGCGCCCTGAGATCTTGGTCTCCCACGAGGTGCAGTATTCGTCGGTGGCCATGGTTTGCAGGCCGCCTTTGATGATGCCGTCCCACAGCGACTGCCGGTCTGCCTCGGACTTCAGCGAGGGATAAGTGTGATACTTCATCCCGTTCTCTTCTTTGTAGTTCTCCTCACTGAAGCAGCAGTAGTTGTGCAACGTCTCGCCATAGACTGGGCGTCCGTTGGCGCGGGCCTCGGCGATATTCTGAACGCCCTGCAGCGCGCTGACGTGGACGAAGTAGACGGGCGCCCCGGTCCATTCGGCCACCCGCAACGTCCGGCGGAAGGAAACATCCTCGGACTCAGCGCTGTGCACCAGCGACATATTGTGCCACTCGGTGCGCTCCTCGCGGGTCAGCTTCTGGTACATGTGCTGCACCATGTCGTCGTCCTCGGCGTGAACCAGCAGCATGGCGCTCAGTCGCTGGATTTCCTCCATCAGGTCGTGGAGGTGGCCGGTGCCGACCATCCGGGGCTCGCCGGTGGTGGCCGGCGGGCGTATGTTGGTGGTGAATATCTTGAAGGAAGCGAAGCCGTCTTCCACCGCCTCATGCAGCGAGCCGAGGATTTCCTGGGGGATCTGGCCCAGCAGCATCAGGTGGTGAGCGTAGTCGGCGTAGGAGTTGCCCTGCCACACGTCGGTGCGCTCGGCGATGGCTTGGGGAATGTCAATGCCGGGATACTGGATGGCGAAGTCCATCAGAGTCGTGGTTCCCCCGTACAGCGCAGCGCGGCTGACCTGTTCCGGCGGAGCGGTCTTGAGGTCGCCGTGGCCCATGATGGGAGCGGAAATATGGGCGTGGGGTTCAATGCCCCCTGGTACAACCACCTTGCCCAAGGCGTCGATGATCCGACCCGCCTCGTCTCCCAGGGCGCCCGGCGCGGCCACCGCCGCGATTCTCTCGCCCTGCACCGCAACGTCCCACTCGCCCACGCCCATGGGAGTGACAACTTGCCCGCCGCGAATGATCAAGTCAATCATACAAAACCCCCTGTCTTGCTCTGGCGCAACCGCCGATTTTCACGGCAGTTTAGCACAGGACTGAGGCAACAGGGCATGACCAAAGGCGTCAAGTCGGCGAATTATGTTCCGTAAGGTGGTTACTGTTCCCTAATCGTCACCTGCCGCTGGCTGGGCACCCGCCGCTGGCTGCGTTTGGTCCGCGGGCTGCGTCTGCGCCTCCGGCGGCAGTTCCTGCTCCCAGTCGGGCAGCTGGTGGTGGCGGGTGGCAGGCAGCAGCACTATGGAAAATACCCCCACCAGGCTTAGGACAAGCGACAGGCCCATGGTGGCGTCGAAGTTGTCAGTCCAGTCGCGTAGCGCCCCGCCGGCCAGCGACCCGGCGGCCATGCCCACGCCCGCGCCCATCATCTGCCAGCCGTAGGTCGTTCCTATCGGTGCGCTGCCGTAGTACTGCCGGTTGATGATGGGGAAGGCGCTCATCTCGCCGCCAAATCCAATGCCAAACAGCACCGCGAACAGGTAGAAGTGCCACGGCTCCACGGCAAAGAACAGCAGCACGATGGGCGCCGTCTGCAGGAAGAAGCAGACCGCCATCACACCCTTGCTGCCCAAGTGGTCGGCCAGCACCGGCACCGCAAACCGGGTAATGGTGCTGCTTACGGACAAAGTGACAAACGCACCGGCCGCTAGCCCCGGCGACACGCCTTCGGACTCGGCGATGGCCACCAGATATACCAGCACGATGGCGTGTCCGGCACAGCCCCAGAAGTGGATGCCGATGAGGTTCCAAAAGGCCAGCGTGCGCTGCGCCTGCTTGAAGAAAACGCGGGTGCGAATTTTTGCAATGTCGCCCACCTGCACCCGACGGACGGGTTCGTTTTCCGCAGCCCCCAGGGGACGCATCCCAATCTGGGCCGGCTCGTCGTAGAAGAACCGGACCAGCGCCAGGATTGCCACGCCGCCAATGATGCCCGGAACCCAGAAAGCCGCCCGTAACCCGGACAGCTCTCCGCCGATGATGCCCAGCGCCCAGTCGATGATACCTGGCGTCCAGGAGGCAGCCTGCAACCCGGACAGCTCTCCGCCGAACCCGTCGAACCACACAATGATCAGCAGCATGACTGGCACCGCCACCAGCGGGCCGACTCCCTGCGCCGACTGCAATACGCCCATGCCGGTGCCCAAGTGCCTCTTGAACCACATGGTAACCGACGCGGTCAGCGGCACCTGGAAGATTCCCATGGAAGCGCTGAGGATGATGCCGAAGAAGAGGTAGAACTGCCACAGGTTCTGCATGAAGCCGGTCAGCACCATTCCTGCGATGAAAAGCACCGCGCCGATGGTCATGGCCACGCGAGCGCCATAGCGGTCGCCAAGCCAGCCAGCCGACGGCCCCAGCATTCCCGAAACAACCCATTGCAACGCAAATCCGAACCCGACGGCGCCGTAGCTCCAGCCGAAGGAATCGACCAGTCGCGGGATGAGGATGCTGGATGATGAACGGAAGGAGGAGCTGAAAAGCCGCATCACCGCGGCAACCATTACGATGACCCAGGCGTAATGGACAGGACGACCGTCGATAACCAGATTTCTGGGATACAACGAAAATTTCGGAATGGGTTTCATTCTCAAACGCCGTCCATTGAATTCTTACAATGGTGGGATGCGGGCAATAGAGTAATTGGAGATGGACAAGTCGGAATTATAGCCCAAACTGGTATATTCCGCTCTCCGGCAGCCGATGGCGGGGTGCGCATCCACGGCCGGACTCCAGTGGGAAACACTGGGACAAGCGGAGTAAAGCCAGAAACCAGATGCCGGACGGCCGCAAAATTGGTGTGGAGCACTGGTATCCGCTGACCAGCCTGAGCTCAGGGCAGCGTGGCCCCCGAGGGTTGCTCAAGCTGTTCCGAGACCACTGGAGCATAGAGAACAGCCACCATCATGTGAAGGACCGCAGCCGAGATGAGGACTTCCACACCCTGCGCCGCCCGGGGCTGGGCGAGGTATTTGCCACCCTGGTCAACACCGCATTTAATGCCATGCGCTTGGAAGAATGGCTTCCTCCCCGGATGTCCATGCCCTTCCGAGCCAAAAGCTGCGCCTTCCGTCCGATGCAGACCATCGCCCGCCTCTACGGACGAGCTATCTGACTTTGCAATCGTCTTGCGGGTATTGACAAATCGGTCGATAGGGGTATAATAACAGGTTACTGGCTTATGCCTCGGATAATGTCTTCACTCAAACAGCCTCTTTTCTCACCCCTGCATCCGCTTGTCATCGGCCTTGGCCTCATTGCGCTCTGAGCGCTCGACTGTCGGTCGCGGCTACTCTCGGTAAGGAGATTCGGAATGGCTTTACCCGCTGTTCGTAATGGGCACTCGCTTCAATTGCAGGATGTCCGGTCTTACGCACGTATCCCACAGGTCCTGGATGTTCCCAACCTGATACAGAGCCAGATTCAGTCCTATGAATGGTTCAACGAGGAGGGACTCGAGGACGTCTTTCGTGAAGTCTCGCCCATTTTGGACTATACCAGCAAGAAATATGAGCTTCATTTTCAGGAACACGAGTTCCGTCCCGCCAAGTATTCACCGCAAGAATGCAAGGAGCGGGAGATAACCTTCTCCCAGCCTTTATATGTCAAGACTCGCTTGGTGATGAAGGAAACGGGCGAGATTAAGGAACAGGAGATATTCATGGGGGATTTCCCCATGATGACCAACAACGGCACCTTCATCATCAACGGCGCGGAGCGCGTCGTTGTCAGCCAGTTGGTTCGTTCGCCCGGCATCTACTTTGTCACAGAACGCAGCCCCAGCAGCAACCGGGGGCTGTGCATGGCTAAGCTGATACCGTCGCGCGGAGCTTGGCTGGAGTTCGAGACCAGCAACAAGGACGTTCTTTCGGTAAAGGTCGACCGCAAGCGAAAGGTCTCGGCCAGCACCTTCCTGCGCGCCTTGGGAGTGGCCTACGACGACCAGATTACCGCCCTGTTCGACGACATAGATAAGGACGAAACTCACCGCTACATGCAGGCCACCCTGCGCAGCGACCCGGCGGCCGACCCGGGCGGGGTCTCATTCCGAGAGGAAGACCTGCATTCTCTGTGGGACTGGCTGCATGAGGGCGAAGAATACGATAAAGAAGCCGCGCAGCGCATCGCCGGGGCGCAGATCGAGTTCTATCGACGCCTCCGGCCCGGTGAGCCGCCCAGCTTGGAAAACTCCCGCAACTTGATCAACAACCTGTTCTTCGAGCCCAGGCGGTACGACTTGGGGCGCGTTGGGCGCTACAAGTTCAACCGTCGGTTGGACCTGCCGGAGGAAGATAACTCCCCCAAAACCCTGACCCGGAATGACATCATTGCTGTCATCCGCATGATGGTTATCATCAACCAGGGCGAGGGCCAGGTGGACGACATCGACCACTTGGGCAACCGCCGCGTCCGGGCTGTTGGCGAACTGGTGCAGAACCAGGTGCGGGTCGGCCTCCTCCGTATGGAGCGAATGGTCAAGGAGAAGATGACCCTGGTGGACCCGGAGACTGCCGCTCCTCAGGGGCTGGTCAACATCCGGCCCGTGGTGGCCGCGGTGCGTGAGTTCTTTGGCGGCTCGCAGCTGTCGCAGTTCATGGACCAGACCAACCCCTTGGCCGAGCTGACCCACAAGCGTCGCCTGTCGGCCCTCGGTCCCGGGGGGCTTTCCAGGGAGCGAGCTGGCTTTGATGTGCGCGACGTGCACTTTTCACACTATGGGCGCATCTGCCCCATAGAGACCCCGGAGGGTCCGAACATTGGCCTGCTCAGTTCGCTGGCATCCTATGCCCGCGTCAACGAATTTGGATTCATTGAGTCCCCCTACCGGATCATTCGCCACGAGTTGTCCAAGGACTCGCCCGACTTGCGGGGCCGGACGGTAGCCCAAGCCGTCGTCAATTCCGAAAACGGGCACGTGATCGTCAATGAGGGGGTCGCGATAGGCGCCAACCGCATAGGCGCAATCAGGCGGCTGCCCGCAGGCACAATGATCAAAGTGCGTCCGTTCGTTGTGGAAGCGTCGCAGGGCGTCAACGGGGGAGAATCCATCGTTTGGCTTTCCGCGGACAAAGAAGAGAAGTTCCGGATCGCACAGGCCAACGCCAAGCTGGACTACCTGAACCAGTTTGTCGAAGATCGTATTGAAATCAGAGTGGGCGATCAGTACACCCAAGGGTCGCCCAGCGAAGCACACCTGATGGATGTTTCGCCGATGCAGATTATGAGCGTGTCGGCAGCGCTGATTCCCTTCTTGGAACACGATGACGCCAACCGGGCCCTGATGGGTTCCAACATGCAGCGCCAGGCCGTGCCGTTGCTTCGGCCTCAGTCCCCCACAGTTGGCACCGGCATCGAGGAACGCGTGGCCCGCGATAGCGGTCAGTTGGTCACCTCCCGGGTGAACGGCGTGGTCACCTCTGTCACTGGCCGGGAAATTCTGATCACTGACGTTGACGGTGTGGAGCATATCCACCCGCTAATCAAGTTTTCCCGGACCAACCAGGGTACCTGCTTCGACCAGCGCCCCATAGCCACCCGGGGCGACGTGGTGCAGGTGGGAACCGTGCTGGCCGACAGCTCCTCCACCGAGAATGGCGAGTTGGCCTTGGGGCAGAACGTGCTGGTGGCGTTCATGTCGTGGGAAGGCTACAACTACGAGGACGCCATCATCGTCAGCGAGCGGCTGTATCGCGACGACTTCTTCACATCCATTCACATCGAGCGCCATGAGATGGAGGCCCGCGAGACGAAGCTGGGGCCGGAGGAAATCACCCGCGACATCCCCAACGTTGGCGAGGCGAGCCTGCGGGACCTGGACGAACGCGGCATCATCCGCGTCGGTGCGGACGTGACACCGGGCGACATCCTGGTCGGCAAGGTCACGCCCAAGGGCGAAACAGAGCTTACCGCCGAGGAAAAGCTGCTGCGGGCCATCTTTGGTGAGAAATCACGGGACGTTAAGGACACCTCCCTGCGCGTGCCCCACGGCGAGCGTGGCAAGGTGATCGACGTAAAGGTCCTGAGCCGGGAGAACAAGGACGACCTCAATCCCGGCGTCAAGGAAGCAGTTCGAGTATGGATCGCCCAGACCCGGAAGATTTCGGTGGGCGACAAGATGGCGGGGCGCCACGGCAACAAGGGCGTCGTCGCCCGCATTCTCCCAGAGGAGGATATGCCCTACTTGGAGGACGGCACTCCTGTTGACATAATCCTGAACCCCATCGGTGTGCCTTCCCGGATGAACCTGGGCCAGGTGCTGGAAACACACCTCGGAATGGCCGCCGACCAACTGGGATTCCAGGCCAAAACCCCAGTGTTCGACGGAGCCACCGACGAAGCCATCGAGGACTCTCTTGCCAGAATCTGGTTCCGGCAGCAGGCTGCGGCATCGTATAACGGCAACGGCAACGGCAACGGTCACCACGCTGGTGATACGGAACCGGTATACAGGTGGCTGACGGAAAGGGGCTGCGACCCCTACGAGATTTTCGACGAATCCAAGCTGGGCCTAGCCCGCGAGGCTTGCCTTCGTCTGTGGCTGGAAAACGAGGCCGGGCGGGACACCGTCGGCATGGACATCGACCAGTTGCATCAGGAAGCGCTGAAGGTCCACCGGGAGCGTCTCATCGCCCCACCCACTTTCGGGAAGTTCCAACTGTTCGACGGGCGCACCGGGGAGGAATTCGACCAACTGGTGACCGTGGGCAACATCTACATTCTCAAACTTATCCACTTGGTTGAAGACAAGATTCACGCCCGTTCCACGGGGCCGTACTCGATGATCACCCAACAACCCCTCGGCGGGAAAGCCCAATTTGGTGGCCAGCGCTTCGGCGAAATGGAAGTCTGGGCCCTGGAGGCCTATAGCGCCGCCTACAACCTGCAGGAGGTGCTCACGGTCAAGTCTGACGACGTGGCCGGCCGGGTCAAGACCTACGAGGCGGTCGTTAAGGGCGAACCCATCGGGCAGCCCGGCGTTCCCGAATCGTTCAACGTGCTTATGAAGGAATTGCAGAGTCTGGGGCTGAGGGTGCAGTTGCTCAGCGAAGACAACCGCCCCGTTACCACTCAGGACTTGGGACAGGACTTTGCGCCAGAACTGGGTCAGGAATTTGGACGAGCCATCGGCGGCGACACGGAGCTATTCCCTCTGGAGACGATTTAATAATGGTCAGAATGGCAGACAGGACAGAGACCACGGCCACCGATTTCAACGCCATACGCATCTCAATTGCTTCCCCGGAGCAGATTCTCAGCTGGTCTCACGGCGAGGTCACCAAGCCGGAGACCATCAATTACCGCACTCTCCGCCCGGAGAAGGACGGTCTGTTCTGCGAGCGTCTGTTCGGCCCGACCAAGGACTGGGAGTGCTTCTGTGGCAAGTACAAGCGCATCCGGTACCGGGGCGTGGTGTGTGACCGCTGCGGCGTCGAGGTAACCCGCGCCAAGGTGCGCCGGGAGCGCATGGGCCACATCCGCCTAGCCGCGCCAGTGGCCCACATCTGGTTCAGCAAGACCAACCCCAGCCGGTTGGGGCTGCTGCTCGACCTGTCGCCTCGCAACTTGGAGCGCGTACTCTATTTCGCCCAGCACATTGTCATATCGGTGGACGACGAGTTCCGCCGTGAAACTATTGAGGCGGAGCAGATCAAGTACGGACTGGAAGTAGAAAGGCGGCGCAGGAGTGCCGCCGAGGAGCTGGAAGAACTGAATAGGCTTATCCTCAGCTATACCGGGGGCGCTGTTCCGGAAACGGATAACCCCGCCACCGAGTTCGCCCCAGAGGGAGGAGAGCCCGTCGCAGAGTTGATGGAACTCCAGCGCCAGATCAACGCCATCAACAACCAGTTGGCCACCGAGGAAGGTGAACTGGCGGCCCAGCTAAAGGTGACTCTCGACGAACTGAACGACCTGCAGAAGATGAAGCTCCTGGCCGAGTCTCGCTACCGGGAACTCAAGGACAGATATCCCGGCGTGTTTGAGGCCGGCATGGGCGCCGAGGCCATTCTGGCCATTCTGCGCGCCGTGAACCTGGAGGGGCTGCGCGACCAGCTGGTAAACGACCTGCAATCCACCTCCGGCCAACGCCGCCAGAAGGCCATAAAGCGCCTCAGGGTGGTGGAGGCTTTCCGCCATAGCGGCAGCCGCTCGGACGGCAGCCACGGCGACGGTACCCGCGTCGAGGATATGATCCTCACTGTGATGCCGGTACTGCCCCCCGAACTGCGCCCCATGGTGCAGCTCGATGGCGGACGATTCGCCACCAGCGACCTGAACGACTTGTACCGGCGGGTCATCAACCGCAACAACCGGCTCAAGCGTCTGATGACGCTCGGGGCGCCGGAAATCATAATCCGCAACGAAAAGCGGATGCTGCAGGAGGCCGTGGACGCCCTGATAGATAACGGCCGACGCGGCCGCCCCATCCAGGGCAGCCATAACCACAAGCTGAAGAGTCTTTCGGATCTGCTGCGCGGCAAGCAGGGACGCTTCCGCCAGAACCTGCTGGGCAAGCGAGTGGATTACAGCGGCCGATCCGTCATTGTCGTTGGTCCTGAACTCAAGATGAACGAGTGCGGTTTGCCACGACGGATGGCGCTGGAGTTGTTCAAGCCCTTCGTTATGCACCGCTTGGTAATGCTGGGCATCGCTCCCAACATCAAGAATGCCAAGCGCATGGTGGAACGCGCCCGCGGTGAGGTCTGGGACATCCTGGAGGATGTGATCAAGAACCGCCCGGTGTTGCTCAACCGGGCGCCCACCCTGCACCGCCTCGGCATACAGGCATTCATGCCGGTGCTGATTGATGGGCACGCCATCCAGATTCACCCGTTGGTCTGTTCCGCCTTCAACGCGGACTTCGATGGTGACCAGATGGCGGTTCACGTGCCGTTGTCCCGGATGGCGGTGCTGGAGGCCCAGGAGGCCATGCTGAGCACCCACAACATGCTGTCGCCAGCCTCCGGAGACCCGCTGGTCGCTCCCACTCTTGACATGGTGATGGGCTGTTACTACCTGACGGATGTCGACACGCCCGAGAAACGCCCCGACGTCAAGGGAGCCGGGCGCAAGTTCTACGACATATCCGAAGTGCGTGATGCCTTCGAGGCCGACGAAATCGACCTCCGGGCGCCCGTCTACGTCAGGAGTATCCGGGGCGGCGACAACCGCGGTGGATATTATTCCACCACCCTGGGTCGGCTGGAGTTCAATTCCATCCTGCCCGACAAGTTCGTGTTCGATGAGACTCTTCCGGAGGCTGTGCGCATCCAGAATAAACTCATCGACCGAAGCGCCCTCAATGCTCTGACCTCCAACCTGTACCGGATGTTGACCAACGACGAAACCGCAGAGGTGCTGGACGGAATCAAGGACCTGGGATTCCGCTACGCCACGGCTTCGGGCATTACCATAGCCATCAACGACATCCAAGTATCGTCGAAAAAAGGCCAGGTGATGGCCGACACCGAGGAAAGAGTTGACCAGTACAAGACCGAGTACGAAGTCGGCCTGATTTCGGAGGAGGAGCGCCACGCCAAAATCGTTGACGCGTGGAACCAAGCCTCTTTTGAGACCGCCGACCTGGTGGGCAGCGACCTGACCAACTACGGCGGCATCGGCATCATGGCCCTCTCCGGCACCAAGGGCAATATCTCGCAGATAAACCAGATGGCCGGAATGCGCGGTCTGGTGCGGCGCGCCGGCAGCACCGACGTCATCGAACTGCCGGTCAAGTCCAACTTCCGGGAGGGACTGACCGCCCTGGAATACTTCCTGTCCACCCACGGCGCCCGCAAGGGTCTTACCGATACCGCGTTGAACACGGCCAGCAGCGGGTACCTGACCCGCAGGCTGATCGACGTGGCCCAAGAGGTGATCGTTCAGGGAGAGGACTGCGGCACACTGGACGGCTGGGCCCCTCAGCGCCCGGCTCCCCACAGCAACATCACGCTCCAGTACCGGGTGACCGGACGCTTGGCCGCGACCAACCTGGCTCACCCTGAGACCGGTGAAATCCTGATTAACCGGAACGAAACTATCACGTTGGTAAAGGCCAACCAGCTGGTGACAGCGGGAATCACGGAAATACCCATCCGCTCTCCGCTCACCTGCGAGGCTACGCGGGGCGTCTGCCGGATGTGCTATGGCGACCTGGCAGCAACCGACCAACCGGTCTTGGAGGGACAGGCAGTGGGCATCATTGCTGCCCAGAGCATCGGCGAGCCGGGCACCCAGCTCACCATGCGCGTGTTCCATACCGGCGGGGTTCGCCGACGCAACAGTGAACTGGACGAGGCTGTGCTTGCACGGGCCCGGGAACTGCAGGCGGTCCCTGTGGAGATACGCGAGCAGCTGGCCCAGTTCCGCAGGGATATGCCTTCCGTCGGAAAGATCTGGGAGGACAAGGAAGAACTCAGTCTCAATGTATCCAGCGACCGGCAGACCATAGCCACAAGGATGACCGAGGCGCTGGGCTACTTGGAGCAGACCAACGAGGCCCGCAACCAGCGCGGCCAGATAAACTGGATTCGCGAAGACCTGAGCCGTCTCGGGGAAGTTAATTCGCTGGCACAGGCGCGAGAACTCGTCTCTCAGATTCGAAGGGATGTCGATATCCTCAACTCCAGCCTCGATTCCCAGTTGGGCACCTCCGGCCAGAGGCGAGACCAGCGACGGGACACCATGAACCGTCTGCGCGAAATGGCAAACGAGCTGCCCGACCAGATAGGTCTGATTCTTGAGAACGTGCTGGGAACCCCTCCTGAAGAGCTTGGGGAAGCAGCCAGCAGAGTGCGTGAATACGCCACTGCGGTCATCCCGGAACTCCAAAAGGTCATTGGCGAAATTACGAGAATGATCGAGGAAATCCCGGGAGCCGACGCCCGGTTGCAGGGCAGGCTGCTGTTGGTAATCGAGCGCATCCTCGATGAGCTGCGCCGGTCCAGCGAGGCCCGGGAGCTGCAGGAGGCGGTCGGCCGGGTAGGAGCTGCCGGCAGCACCGAAGATGATCGCTTCCGCGTGGCCTATGAACTGAACCGGATTCTCGGCAGTTCCAACCGGCACAGTAATGACCTTCAGCGAGAGGCTGACGTGATCCGTCAGGATGTGGAGGCCCAAAACCTCGACATCACCGGCGGCTTGCCACAGGTGGAAGAAATTTTTGAGGCCCGGGTGCCCAAGAACGCCGCCATCCTGTCCGACATTGATGGCGAGGTGGAACTGGAGACTGACGAGGAGAATAACGTTCTCCGCGTGGTGTTCCGGGAAGAAGTCCGAGAGGAATTCCCCATGCCGGAAGGCGTTCGCGTTCTGGTGAGCGACGGGGATATGGTGGAGGCAGGAGACATCCTGGCGGACGTTCCCGTGGTCGAGCAGTACGTTCTGCCCGAAGGGGCCGAGGTGCTGGTTGACGATGGTGAGGAGGTCACCGAAGGAATGGTATTGGCCTCCCTGCCTGAGACCAGCGATTCCGACGGGACGGCACAGGTTCCCACCGCAACCGCTGCTGGCCGCGTCGAGATGTCCCAGAACGGGCTCGCGGTAATCTCAGAAGGCGGAGCTGTCGAGGCCACCGTGGGCGGTCGCATCGAGTTGTCCGACGAATACATCACGGTTATCTGGGAAGATGTGGAAATACGGGAACACATCATCCCCACCTCGGCATATCTGATGGTGCGCGACAGCGACAAGATCAACGCCGGCGACCCTCTCACCTCCGGGCCGCTGAACCCCCACGACATACTGCGCATCCGGGGCAAGGAAGCCCTGCAGTCCTACATAGTGGACCAGGTGCAGGCAGTTTACCAGTCGCAGGGGGTGACCATCCACGACAAGCACATCGAAATCATTCTGCGCCAGATGCTGCGGCGGGTCCAGGTCACGGAGCCGGGCGACACCGAACTCATTCCTGGAGAGGTCGTGGACAAGTTCGCGTTCCAGGAACAGGTTGCCAAGGTGTTGGCAGAGGGTGGCGAACCGGCCACCGCCGAGCAGGTGCTCCTGGGCGTCACCCGCGCCTCCCTGCGCACGGACAGCTTCCTCTCCGCAGCCTCATTCCAGGAAACCACTCGAGTCCTGACCGAGGCGGCGGTAAAGGGTCAGCAGGATTACCTGCTTGGACTGAAGGAGAACGTCATCATCGGACGGTTGATTCCGGCCCAAGTTGAGATACCTGGGATGGAGGAGCTCCTCCGCCCACAGCCGGCCCTGGACATGGGCGCCATGGCTCCCGGTACCTGGCTGCGCGGGCCGACAGGAACTGAGGATGAAGTCCCGGAGGACATGGGAATCCTCAGTCTCGATGATGACTTTGACCGCCTGGCCCAGGCAGCCCGAAGCTACGCCACGGAAGGCGAAGAGGGAGACGACCCCGATGACGCCTTTGATGATGAAGATGATGACGAGGAGGAGGCTCCCGCTGAAAGTACCGACGTGGCCGTCGGCATGGCGGAGGAAAACGTCGAAAACCCACAGGAGTAATCGACTCTAACTGGAAAATACCGCAGGGGGCACAAAGAGCGGCTCGTCCGCTGGGCAAACGTGCCCCCTGTGGTATTCACGGCCACTGGTCGAACAGCGACGATGGTCAACCAGAGCAAACGCCTGTTCCCACCACTGGGTTCCGGCCGTGTCCTTCCGGGAGGACGAGAGCCGGATAAAGACCGGAAAGGCCCCGGAAAACCTGGCGATAGTCCGGCACATGGCCCTTAACCTGCTGCGGCAGAACCAGACCTCCAAAGCCTCGGTCAAGGCCAGGCGCAAACTGGCCGGCTGGGACAATAACTTCTTTCTGTCCATCCTCTCCAATTGGAATGCGTTCGCCCTGGAGGGGCTACTGTATGCCAGACTCATCGGGAAATACGACAAATGGCTTGGCGGTTCAATTAGCCCCTCGCCACTCTATCGGACTCCGGTTGCCCAATCCGGTGATCATCGCCTCTGGGACGATGGGGTACGACGGCTATGGCCGCGGGTTGGTGGGCAGTTTCCCGCTGCACGACTTGGGCGCCGTGGTCCCCAAGACTGTCACTCGGTTGCCCAGAGACGGCAATCCTGAGCCGCGCTGGTACCCGGAGTCATATCGGGAAGCGTGGGAATCCGGAGACCACCTCTTCCTCAACGCCATCGGTCTGATAAACCCCGGCATCGACATCGCCGTTCGGGAATGGACACCACAGTGGACCGAGTGGGATGCCACGGTAATCTTCAGCTTTGCCGCCCACAGCGTCGGCGAGTTTGGCGAAATGGCCGCCATGACGGGCGAGGCGGTGGGTATCAGTGCGCTGGAGTTGAATCTGAGCTGCCCCAATATCGAGAACGGCGCGATGTTCAGCTACAGCCCGGCGCTGACCCGCGACGCGGTCGCCGCGGTGAAGGCCAATTCCCATCTGCCTGTGCTGGCCAAGCTCTCGCCCAACGTGCCGGACATCACGGAAATCGCGCGGGCGGCGGTGGATGGCGGCGCCGACGCCTTGACTATCTGCAACACGCTGCCCGCAATGAGGATAGATCTGGCAACCCGCCGCCCGGTGCTGGGAAACGTCACAGGCGGACTGTCGGGCATGGGCCTGCGACCGGTGTCACTTGCCTTGGTCTACCAAGCGGCGCAAGCAGTGGATGTCCCCATAGTCGGCGTGGGCGGGATCTTCGAGGCCGAACACGCCGTGGAATACCTGATGGCAGGTGCTACCGCCGTGCAGATAGGCAGCGCCAACCTCGTCAATCTGGGCGCCCCTTGGCGTATCCTGGATGGGTTGCGAAATTATATGACCGACAACAGCATCGCCAGCCTAGACGAATTGCGCGGTGTGGCCCATCTGCTGCCGGCAGGTTGACCCGACCCGCGCCGGTGTACTTGGTCTGGGGGCGCACAACCGTGCGCCCCGGTCTACTGTTGCCACATGGATCTGCAACGGGGAAAGGTTGGATCAAGGCTATGCCACGGTCTTTTGATTATTGACAAGAATGAGCAAAGGTGAGTTCTTGTCATAAATGTGGCGTGGTGGAGTAAGGCTGAAGGCAGGGTGAGAATAGAGGAGGTGCGGGATGTCTATCTTCGGCGCACCGGTTCAATAATCGAATGACCCTAATGGCTATGCGCCCTTCAGTGATGAACGCGCGGCAACAATGCTAAAATATATTGAGAATACTCATAATTTTTAAGATCAGGACAGTCGGCTATGGTCTCTGTTCTCCAGAAAATACTAGGCGATCCCAATGATAAGGTGCTGAAGAGGCTGGGCTCCATCAAGGACCGGGCGAACGCGCGGGAACCCGGGGTTCAGCGGCTCACCGACGAAGAGCTCCAAGCTAAGACCGATGAATTTCGACAGCGCCTAGCAGGGCGCGAGGATTTGGATGACCTGTTGCCGGATGCGTTCGCAGCGGTACGCGAGTCAGCCAGTCGAAACTTGGGACAACGCCACTACGACGTTCAAATCATAGGCGGCACGGCCCTCCACCAAGGCAAGATCGCCGAAATGAAGACCGGCGAAGGGAAAACCTTGGTAGCGACGTTGGCGGTCTACGCCAACGCACTTACCGGGCGCGGTGTCCATGTGGTGACGGTCAACGACTACCTGGCCCGCCGCGACCCTGTCTGGATGGGCCCGGTGTATCACGCCCTGGGGTTGACCATCGGATGCCTCCAGCATGATGCTGCCTACGTCTACGACCCCAGCGTGTCAGGGGGCAAGATGCCCGGCCTGCGCGCGGTTTCCCGCGAGGAGGCCTACCTCGCGGACATCACCTATGGCACCAACAACGAGTTCGGGTTCGATTATCTGCGCGATAACATGTCCCTTTCGGCGGAGAGGCGGGTTCAGCGGGAGCTGCACTACGCCATCGTCGACGAGGTGGACAACATCCTGATAGACGAAGCCCGGACACCCTTGATTATCAGCGGTCCGGCCGAGGAACCGGTCCAGCTGTACCAGAACTTCGCCCGGCTAGTGCCTCGTCTGGACCCAGCGGAAGATTACACCATTGATGACCGCAGTAGGGCCATCTCGCTGACCCAGGACGGCATCGCCAAGATGGAGCAGTGGACCAATACGTCCAACCTGTACGACCCCGAGAACTTCCACTTGGTCCAATACATGGAAAACGCCCTTACCGCCCACGTGATGAAGCAGCGAGACAAGGAATATGTCGTTAGGGACGGCGAGGTGGTAATCGTTGACGAGTTCACCGGCAGGCTCCAGCCAGGACGCCGCTGGTCGGACGGATTGCACCAGGCCGTGGAGGCAAAGGAAGGCCTGAAGATCCAGCGCGAAAGCATCACCTACGCCACAATAACGCTCCAGAACTACTTCAGGATGTACGAGAAGTTGGCGGGGATGACCGGAACTGCTGCCACCGAGGCCGATGAGTTCTTCCGCATCTATGGCTTGGAGGTGGTGGAGGTTCCCACCAATAAGCCAATGCAGCGCAGAGAACTCTCAGACCTGGTGTACCAGAGCGACGAAGGCAAGTGGAAAGCGGTCACCGACAGGATAATCGAACTGCACGAAACCCAGCAGCCTCTGCTAATTGGCACCACCTCCATCGAAGACTCGGAGTATCTCAGCGAGCGGCTTCGCAGGCAGGGCGTTCGCCATCAGGTATTGAACGCCAAGAACCACGAGGGTGAGGCCAGCGTCATCGCCCAAGCTGGCCGACTGGGAGCAGTCACCGTTTCGACCAACATGGCCGGGCGCGGCACCGACATCGTGCTCGGCGGAGCCGACGCCTTCCGTGACGACTGGCAGGCGGAACATGACTCCGTGGTGGACCTCGGCGGGCTGTATGTCATCGGTACCGAGCATCACGACGCCCGCCGCATCGACAACCAACTCCGAGGGCGCGCCGGAAGGCAGGGCGACCCCGGGAGCTCGCAGTTTTACGTGTCCCTGGAAGACGAACTGATGCAGCGATTCGGAGGCGACCGCATCAAGACCGTGATGGGCTGGACCGGCCTGGAAGACGACACTCCGGTGGAAAACAAGCTGGTGACCAAGTCAATCAGCGGCGCACAGGTCAAGGTTGAGGGCTACCACTTCGACATGCGCAAGCACCTGCTGGAATTTGACGATGTGCTCAACAAGCAGCGCGAGGTGATTTACGCTGATCGGCACCAGGCCCTGGGCGACGGCGACCTGCGCGAAAAGACGCTGGAAATGCTCCGCCAGGAATACGCTCGCCTAGCGGCCCAGTATCTGCCGGGCCGCCACTCGGACGATTGGAACGCCGAGGGGCTGATTGACGAGCTGGGCCAAATCGGGCCAGTGCCAGACGAACTTGACGACGAAGACAAGGTTTTTCAGTACAGCCAGGACCAGATTGCCTCCATCCTGTTGGACCACTCCGAGAGAATCTATGCCCAACGGGAAGAGGCCATAAGCTCCGAGCAGATGCGCCTCGTTGAGCGGTTCTTGCTGATGCGGGCAATCGACGCTCACTGGATACAACACCTGACGGCCATGGAGAATCTGCGAACGGGCATAGGACTGCACGCATACGGTCAACGGGATCCATTGGTAATGTATCGCAGCGAAGGCCAGAAGATGTTCCACGACCTGCAGAACCGCATTCAGCGTGATGTGGTACATACCGTGTTTCACGTCTCCGTGGACCTGCCGCAAGTGGCCAGCCAGTTGGGAAGCGGCAATCGCCCGCCCCGGGCCAGTTCATCCGGGGGAAGCCCAATGCGGGCCGTTAACGGTTCGAACCGCAACGCCCAGCCTGCAGGAGGCGCCAAGGTGGGCCGCAATGCCACCTGCCCCTGCGGCAGCGGGCGCAAGTACAAGCGCTGCTGCGGCAAGGCGGCGTAGGCCCCGGGTTTCCCAGTGCCGCGTCGGTACCTACCCAGAGAGGTAGTACGTATTCTGATCAGTCAGGGCGGAATTCGACCACTACACTGGCAGCCACGCGAACTACCAAAGGCCGGGCCACCCCACAGTAGTGGTGCCAAGACACAGGCACGAGGTACGCCCAGGTACTCTGTCCAGCATTTTGCGTCAAATGAGAATGACCAGGGCTGAGTTTGATCGAATTGCCGACGAGGTTTTGTAATGCACCTTCAGAAATTCACCGTTTTCCTGATCCCGCAGGATGAAGGCGGCTACCAAGTACTCTTCCCTTATTACCCAAACTGCACTACCGACGGCGACAGCGTGCAGGAGGCCTTGGCCAACGGCAAGGACGCCCTGGAGGGACTGCTGATAACCGAATCTAAAAACGGGGGAGATCCGGTGCCGCCTTACGTGTTCGCCCCCCACGTAGTCGTAGCCGAAGCCGATATAGACATCCAAGTTCCAGATAGCTTGGTGGAAAAGCAACGGGCCGCTCCAGTAGCGGCCTGATTGCAGAAAATGACGAGTCAAATCGAAAGGACTTCCCCACAGATCCCAGCCGCCAGTTTCGGTTCAAATACGTCCGGGTAAAGAGCGGGGTTACGGGCAGAACCTGCCCATCACTCGGGGCTGACTCATCAATCGGACAAGGACTTGCCGCCGAGGAGCCGCTGGAAGAAACCCATTATCCTGCCCTGCTGCGGCTGTTCCCCGTGCCCCTGGCCCTCGCCATGCTCCATGGGCACCACACCCTCGCCCGAGAGCACATGCTCCGGGTCCCGGTCGAACGCAACCTTGCAGCCGCGACCGCAGAAATAATAGTCCGTCCCTTGGTATTCCCTGTGGCCGCCCGGCGGGTTCTCCGTGTCTACTTCCATCAGGCACACCGGGTCAATCGCTGTGGCCATTACCTGCACCTCTTTTTGATCAGCCGGGCTATATTCCAGCTCCGCGCAACCTGAGGGAATTCGTGATTACTGTAACCGAGCTGAAGGCCATCGCGAAGGCCGCCAGCACCGGATTGAGGAACCCTTGGGAGCCAAAGAAGAATTCCAGCGACGTGGGCACGCCACCGACGGCCTGAAAGACCGGGTACAGTGCCCCAGCCGCCACCGGAACAAGCAGAATATTATAGAAGAAGGCCCAGAACAGGTTCTGCTTGATGGTACGCATTACCTGTCGGCTTAGTGAGATGGCGGTAGCCACGCTTCCCACATCGCCGCGCATCAGGGTGATGTCGGCCGATTCAGCCGCAATGTCCGCGCCACCGCCGATGGCCATGCCGACATCTGCCTGGGCCAGAGCTGGGGAATCGTTGATCCCGTCGCCGACCATTGCAACCACCCGGCCCTCGCGTTGCAGGTTGCGAACGATCTCGGCCTTGTCCCGAGGCAGTACCTCGGCTTCCACCTGGTTGATGCCCAGCTCCCGGGCAATGGCGTAGGCCGTCGATGCGTTGTCGCCGGTCAGCATCACCACCGACAGGCCCATAGCCCGCAGCCGGGCGACGCCCTCCTCGGCCTCGGGCTTCAGAGAGTCTGCCACTGCGATGACTCCTCGGGCCTCGCCGCCGGACGCCAGGAACATCGTGGTCATTCCCCGCTGGGCCATGGAATCGGCCTTCACCGACAATCCGTCCAGAGAAATGCCACACTCATCCATCAGCGACCGGTTGCCCAAGAGGACCTTTTCCCCTTCGACCTGCGCCTCAATACCCTGTCCTGGTATATTCCGCAAGCCAGAAATCGGACGCAGAGCCAGGCCCCGGCCATGCGCTTCTCCGACGATCGCTTCGGCCAAAGGGTGTTCCGACGCGCGCTCAGCAGAGGCGGCCAGCGTCAGTAACTCGCCTTCCTCCATTCCGACAGCGGTGAGGCCGGTCACAACAGGCTTTCCGGTTGTCAGCGTTCCGGTCTTATCCAAGACGACCGTGTCCACCCGGTGGGCGGTTTCGAGGGCCTCAGCCTGCTTTACGAGCACCCCCGCTTCGGCGCCCTTGCCGATGCCAACAATGATGGCGGTGGGCGTGGCCAAACCCAGGGCGCAGGGGCAGGCGATTATCAGCACCGCCACGAACACAAGGATGGCAAAAGTCAATGCGGGAGCGGGACCGACTATCAACCAGAGAAGGAACGTTGCGGCTGCAACGGCAACTATCGTGGGAACGAAGTAGGCCGAGACCCGGTCGGCCAATCTCTGAATGGGAGCCCGCGAAGCCTGCGCGTCCTGCACCAAGCGGATTATCTGGGACAGGGCCGTCTCCTCCCCAACCCGCGTCGCGCGGCAAAATAGCGCCCCCTGCTGGTTGAGCGTCGCGCCGTATATCAGGTCGCCAGGAGACTTTTCCACCGGCATGCTTTCGCCGGTCAACATCGACTCGTTGACGGCGGAATAGCCGTCAGTTACCTCTCCGTCCACGGGGATGTATTCACCGGGCCGAACCAGCAGAAGGTCGCCCACCGCAACCTGGTCCACCGGGATTTCGGTCTCTCCATATTCACCAACGACAGTTGCCGTGGTGGGACGAAGCTCAATCAGCCTTCGGATTGCCTCGGAGGTCTGCCCGCGGGCTCTCGCCTCTAGGTACCGACCCAGCAGGATCAGGGCGATTATGACTGCGGATGTCTCGAAAAATACCTTTCCCTCAATCCCCGCACTCTCCAGCACAGTGGGGGCAGCGACCTCCATCAGCACTACAGCAACGCTGTAGCCGTAAGCGGTACCGGTGCCCAGGGCGATGAGGGTGTGCATATTGGCCGAGCCGTGCCGCAGAGCGCCCAAGCCCGAACGGTAGAACGACGCCCCGGCCCAGAATAGCACCGGAGTAGCCAGGGCCCAGAGCACGAATGGGTAGAAACTCAACTCCATCCAGCCGGAGACCCAAGGAAAACCATTGAACGCCCCCAGGAATAGCAACACGGCCCCCGCCGCCGCCGCCGCCAAACGGTTGCGGATGGCCCGCATTTCATGAACCTTTGACAGCCGCTCAAGCTCGCGCTCCCTATCGCCGGTTGACTCTACGGTGTAGCCCGCGTGTTCGACGGCTCGGCGCAGGTCAACCGGGCCAGCAATGCTGGGGGCATACTCCACCGTGGCCCTTTCGACGCCCAGGCTGACCACGGCTCTTGTCACTCCCGGAACCCCGGCAAGCGCATGCTCGACGTGGTAAACGCAGGCGGCGCAGGTCATCCCCCCAATGTTGAGGGAGGCTGAGACTGTTTCAGTATCTTTTACATTGGTTGCCATTGCCGAAGCACAATCAGACAGTCTTGTACGCGCAGAAATTGCCTAGACGCCTTCGACGAAGTAGATATCGCCGGTGGAGGCTTTGAGCCGCATTTCCTTGAGCGGAGCGTATTCGGGAGAGTCGTACCACTGTTTCGCCCGGGCAACGCTATCGAACTGCAGCACCACGATTCGCGCGGGGTTGTAGTCTCCCTCGACTTTCTCCGGCGCCCCGCCTCTCACCACGTATGTACCGCCAAAGGCTGCGACGGTTTCCGGCACCAGTTTACCGTACTCGGCGAAAGCTTCCGGGTTGGTAACGGTTATATTTCCAATCATGTAACCTGCCATTGCTCAAAGCCCTCCACGGAATTCTCTTGGCATAGCGCAGCAATCAGCGTAGCACTGACTCGCGCGGCAATCAAATGCACAGACACCCGTCGCAGGGGCATGCGCAAGGTCATTCAAGCACCATGGCCGTTGGTCCTGAGCTTGTGGAAGGACGGGTTGAAATAGTCCGTTCGTGGTTCGAGAGGCTCGCCAACAATTTATTCTAAAGACTTTACAATTAACCTGCGGCCATTGCTGGTCTGACGATAATGTCCATCGTTCCCACAAATAACGGGAGCGGCATCAGTCCGCTCCCGTTTGCTTTCCAGAATGTATCCCGTCACACGTAACGCGGTTCCACATCGCGGGGGAGGCCGAAGGCGTGCTTGCCGATCACCTCCAAGGCATCGAAGCCGCTGATGGGATGCATGGGACCGGCCCGCACGTCGCGGTAGTAGCGCTCCAGGGGCAGCCGCCGGGCCAAGGCCGAGCCGCCTACCATGTCGATCGCCTTGTTTACCACGTCCATCGCCGCTCTCATGCAGAAATACTGCATGGATACGGCCTCAACGATGGTGTCGTCGTCTCGATTGTTTATATCTATTAGCCGCTCGGCTATTTTCAGTTGCCAAGCCCAACCTGCGTGAAGGGCGATGTCCATCTCTGCAGCCAGGAATTGATGGCCCGGGTAGTAGCTTTCCGGGTGCTTGAAGGGCAGGCGGGTGCGGTCGCGGGTCTGGTTGATGGCAAAGTCGCGGGCAGCCTTGGCGATGCCCAGATATACCGACCCGAATGTGCCGCCGTGCCAGGCCCATAGGCCGCGGGCGTACTTGTCCCACTCCCAGAGGTCGTGTTTGAACACGTGGTCTTCTTCAACAAAGACATTTTCCAAGCGCCAGCTGTGGCTCTGGCTGGCGCGCATCCCCATGGTGTCCCAATCGTTGAGGCAGACCAAGCCCTCGGTGTCAATCGGCAACACGAATATCAGGCCTATTTCGCCTTGGTCAGGATCGTCATAGACGGCAGAGCAGCCGAACAGGTCGCCGATTGGGCTGTTGGTTCCAAAGCCCTTGTGCCCGTTAATGCGGAAGCCACTTCCTTCCCTCACCGCCTTGACGGTGGTGTACCCCATGCCGGTGATGCCTTTGTAGCTGTCCACCTGCGGGTCTGTGATGGCGCCGAACACTATGAGCTGCTCGTCGGCCACCTTGGTGAGCAGCTCCTTGGGGCCATCCTCGCCGAGGGCGATGAGGTCGGTCATTATGAAGGGAAGGCCGAAGTGCATGTTGACAGCCAGGGTCGTGGCTCCGCAGCCCTGAGCCAGGCGGTTCTGGGCAATGCAGATGTCCAATAGGTCGGCGCCTCCGCCATTGCAGTCCGCAGGGACGGGCATGGCAGTGTAACCTGATTCCTTCATCTCCGCGTAGTTTTCGAAGGGAAACTTGCCCTCTCGGTCATACTCCGCAGCCCGCTCGGCGAATGTGTCGGCGTGCTTGGCCGCCAAGTCATACCACTTGCGTTGCGAGGGGGTGAGTTCCTGAGTCATAAGTCTCCTCCCGTCCGCGCATGTAGGAGCATTTCGTAGGGATGTTCCTTGAGGCGGTATTCTAGCGCAACGCCATGGGGGCGTCCAATCTGACGGGACTATAAAAGCACATGGCCAGAAGGAACGCCGACCGGTCAGAACAACAATGTGTGTCGGGAGGTGTGAAAACGAGAGGTCAACACAGGCGGAGGGAGTGATTCTAAACCAAAGCCAAGGTGGGATGTGCATTTCCGGGGTGTTGAGAGTTGGAGTGGGAGTCGCGGGGCAGGGCGCCGGCCCTTGATTGCAAGACGGTGCGGCAGCGGCGTTTCACCTCCTCTTTCCGGTTGGCCAGACCAACGAGGAAGCTGCCGACCCGTTCCTGCACCTTGACCTTGGTCCCCAAGCATAGGTTCCCGGTGGCCTCCTCCCTGGCCCAGCCCCAGACCGCCTCATCGGCATTGAAGTCCGGACTGTCACCCGGCAGGTTCATCAGCCGCGGGTTCAGACCCGGCGTCCGCAGGTACTCCCTCACCGCCTCGCCACGGTGGGCCGGCGCGTTGTCCCAGATCACGTTCAGACGACCGCTGTGCCTCTCCCGCAACTGTCCCAGGAAGGCTGCCGATGTTCCTGAGTTGCTGTTTCCCTCCAGCTCCCTCCAGCTCCCTCCATTCCACCTCGCCGGTCTCCAAGCACACCGCCGAATAGTAGCTGGCCTTCTCGCCATAGCGCGGGCTGCTGGAGTCCACCAAGGCCGGCTCTCCCCGCAGCACCCACTTGCCCCGCAGTTCAGCGTCCGCACGAAAGTGGGCCTCGTCAGCGAAGAATATCTTGGCTCCGAATCTGCGAGCCTCGTCCGACAGGGCGGCGTACTCCGCCACGAAGGCCTCCCGTTTCTCCACATCCGCCTTGAGCAGCCGTTTCTTGGGGCGTTTGAAGGAGAATCCCAGCCGGCGCAGATAGTTCAGGCAGGTGCTGCGGCTCAGGCTGATACCGAAGCGCCCGGAGACGTACTGGCAGACCACTTTCCAGTTCCAGTTGGCCAGTTCCATGCCTGAGTTGGCGGGCAACTCCTGCACCGCCCCTTTTAGCGCCACCTGCTGCGCCGCCTCGAGGGCGGGGGGCACCACCGGACTGCTCGAATATCAAGGCTGTGGGCCCACCCTCGCTGAAGGCAGCCAACCACCGTCCAATGGTGTGGGGGTCCCGTTCCAGCGCCTCGGCGGTAGCCTGAGCGGTCCAGCCTTGGGCCAGAAGCCACAGGGCGTACCACCGTTCCCGCTCCCGGGGCACCGGCGCCAGAATCATCCGCCGGCGCACGCCCGGCACATCCATCTCCCATGGTTCGAGAAACTGGTCCATATCTCTCACACCCATCACCACCCCTCGCTCTTTCTCAGATAAGGTAACCCCGTTCCTCCACAAATTTATGCCGTGTCTCTGCGCTTTTCACCTTGGCTTTGGTTTAGGAGCCCAGCCAGCGGTCCAAGGAGCCGGTCAGCGCGACAATGCGAGAGCCCAGCGTCTGCTCGATGCAGTCGGCTGCGGCCAATGCCGAAACGATGGAGCGTCCCAGTGCGCCGCCCAAGTGGGCACGGCGTTCGGTCCAGTCAATGCAGGAGAAGCCGATTGGCTTGCGGGGTTTTGCGATGGGGATGGTAACTCCCCGCTTAATGAAGGCCGTTACTCCTGCGGGGGTGGGGGCGTAGTGAATGCGAATGGCATCCGGGTCTGGCGGCACTATCTCCAGCCAGCCTCGGCCCAGCAACTCGTCCATCAGATTCACTCCGGCAACCCCGGCCAGATGGCCGTAGCAGGTGCGGGCGCGGCGCAGGGGGGGTGTCGCTGCGAACCTCACGCTGGGCCTGCGGGCTGGGTGGTCTGGTTGAAGGAAGAATGGGCATGGCCACGCTCGTAATTCTGACGCTCTACCCGCCGCCGATGGCAGGCAGGAAGTGAACCTCACTGGTTTCTTGGACGCGCTCCAGCAGGCCCAGGAGGCTGGTTTCGCCGTCCACCACCACCGCGAGGCCAGGCAGGAGGTCGTCCTCCTCCATGTCCATCAGCAGGTCGCGGGTGCCGGGGTACTCGCGCTCCAGGTTGTTGATCACCTGACGTACCGTCGCACCCGGAACCACCACCTGCTGGCGGCCGCCCGTCATGTTCTGAATCCGCGGCGGGAGCCATACTTCCGGCATTTCGCCACCCCTCGATTCTTGGTTATTGAATTCGGGTTGGAATCAGCTGCAGGCACTCAAACCAGTCGGGGGCAGGTCCTGGACCCGCCCCCGCATCGCAGCCTTTACCTTGCCATACGCCACTGTAACTTGCGGCCTAGTCCTGACCGTTCTTGCTCCAGAGGCCCTCCAGCACTTTGTCCGGCGACATGGGCAGCGAGTTCAACCGCACGCCGATGGCGTCGTAGATGGCGTTTGACACAGCGGCCAACGGCGGTACCAAGGGTACCTCGCCCACTCCGCGCAGCCCGTAGGGATGGGTAGGATTGGCGATCTCAACGATGACCGTGTCGATCATCGGCAGGTCCAGAGAGATGGGCATCCGGTAGTCCAGGAAGCTGCTGTTGAGCATTCCGCCCTGGTCGTCGAAACGGTACTCCTCGTTGAGTGCCCAGCCGATGCCTTGGACCACGCCACCCTGGATCTGGCCCTCGACGTAGCTTGGGTGGATGGCCTTACCGGCGTCCTGGACTGCAGTGTACCGCAGCACGTTGACCTTGCCGGTCTCGGTGTCCACTTCCACATCAACCTGGTGGACGGCGATGGATGGGCCTGCCCCGGGCGGATTGACGCCGGCCCGTCCCACGATGGGGCCTCCGGTGCCGACCTGGCGTGCGGCCAACTGCTTGAAGGTCAACTTCAACTCAGGGTCAGACGTGTGCTGCAAAACACCATCGACATATTCCACGTCATCGACGGGAATGTCCCAGATCCGGGCGGCCCGCTCACGCATCTGGCGCTTTACGTCCTGGCCTGCTTCGTAGGCGGCCCAGCCGGACTTGAAGGTTGCGCTGCTGCCGCCGGTGTTTGAGGTGAAGCCGATGCTGTCGGTGTCTCCGACCTGCGGCTTAATGTCCTCCATCGGAATGCCCAGCACCTCAGCGATGTGCTGGGAGACCGCGGCGCGGCTGCCGCCGATGTCGGGCGAACCCTCGGTAAGGCTCACGGAGCCGTCGGAGTTGACCACGGCAAGGGCGCTGGCCGGACCGGTGTTGTTGCCCCAGAAGCCGCTGGCCACGCCCCGCCCACGCTTCTTCACACCGTTGCTCTTGCTGTCCAGCGGGGTGTTGTTGTGGGGGTGATCCTTCAGGGCCTGCAGGGTTTCGATGTAACCCACCTTGGGAGTCATCGGGCCGGTTACGCGGCGCACACCCTCCTTGGAACTGTTGAGCAGACGGAACTCTAAAGGATCCATGCCCAGCTTTTCGCACAACTCGTCAATGGCGGTCTCCATGCAAAAGGCCGAGGCTGGCGCGCCGGGAGCGCGGTAAGCCGCCGACTTGGGCCGGTTGATGACTATGTCGTAGGCTACCAGGTGGGCATTGGGGACGTCGTACTGGCCCATCATGCATTGGGCCCCGGGCGAGACTGGCGATCCGGGGAAGGCGCCGGCCTCGTAAATGAGAGTGGACTCGGCGGCTACCAGCTTGCCCTCCTTGGTGGCGCCCAGCTTGACCTTGATCTTGGTGCCGGAGGTGGGGCCGGTGGCCTCGAAGACCTCTTTGCGCGACATCTGCACTTTCACCGGGTGCCCGCTCTTGCGGGACAGCAGAGCCGCCACCGGCTCGGCGTACAGCACGGTCTTGGCTCCGAATCCGCCGCCGATTTCCAGCGGGATGGCCTTGACGTCGGCCACTGGGATCCCCATGAACCGGGCGGTGTGGTCGCGGACTGTGAACTGGCCTTGGCTGCTGGACCAAATGGTCAGCTTGCCGTCGGCTCCCCACTGGGCGGTACCGGCATGGGGTTCGATGTAGCCTTGGTGGACGGGGACGGTTTCCGTTTCCTTTTCGATGATAATGTCAGCTTCCTTGAAACCCTGCTCCACGTCGCCCAGTCGGAACTCAAATTGGTTGGCGATGTTGCTGCCCTCGGTGTCATCACTTTCGTCCAGCAGACCGCCGGGACGGAGCGCGGGGTTGGACAGGCTGGCGAGTTTTTCGTGAACGGTCGGCGAGCCGGGTTTCATGGCGTCGTCGGCGCTCAGCACCGGAGTCAGAACTTCGTAGTCAACCTTGATGAGGTCCAGCGCCTTCTCGGCCACATGCGGGCTGGCTGCGGCGACTGCGGCAATGGCGTGGCCCTTGTAGAGCGCTTTGCCTCTGGCCAGCACGTTCATGCTGAGGAAGCCCAGGTTCTGGATAGCGCCCTCGGCCAGGTCGGCCAGCCGCCCGGAGATCTCGGGCCAGTCGGCGGAGGTAACGACAGCGTGGACACCGGGATATGCCTCGGCGGCGCTGGTGTCCACTGACTTGATGACGGCGTGGGAATGGGGGCTTCGCAGTATCTTGCCGTAGAGCAGTCCTGGCAGATTCTGATCCGCGCCGTAGCGTGCCCGTCCGGTTACTTTTTCGGCTCCGTCCGGCCGTATGGGGCGGGTGCCGACCACATTAAATTCCTCGTTTGAGAGTACGATATTCGGCTTGTAATCCAGCATTTGCGTCTCCTAGCAGTAACTGGTGTAAGGGTTTCAGACCTACCGCCATATAGTATCACAATAGAGTGGTATCCAAGGCAGAAACGCCCAAGGCAAACCAGGGAGGGACGGTTAGCCAACGGGAATTTGGGGGCACTCGAGATGTTGGCACCGATGCAAATTGACCCACCATGGGCCGCCGCATACAATCGGGCGCTACGGGCCTCGCCGGCCGAAGAGCTGGTATCTGGAGTTGTCTCAGATGCACAGCTTGAAAGGGTTCCCGGGATCCAGAGGGTGAGACACCCCCTATTGCCGGCAGCAACTTTCCTAGCGGTCCTTTCATGATTCTCACCGAGGTCGCCCGCGGTGGCGAGCCGACGCAGATGGACATAAAGGCTTGGGTACCCCTGCTTTGGACCGTCAGCCAGGTTGCAGATTCCGACATATCCCCAATCGCACTCAATTCCGTTTGCGGTCAGACAGCCAAACTCCATAACGGATTTGTATGCAAGTCCAGCTAAAAATGCTGGATGAAGGTTAATGAGGACCCATACGGCTCCTTATGCCCGCCCATTTTTGATGCGACGGCACTAGCCGCAAATCGGGCCTTACGATATACTGCCTGCGGAAATCGACAACGTTTGCGGCCACGCCAGCCTGGTCGGCGTTCAGCCGGGGCCCGCGGGCAATATTCATCTGGAGAGAACAATAAGGATGCGTATACCGGGCAGGCGCGTCGGCCGGATAATCGTGGCACTCGTCGCGGTCGGGCTGATACTCCTTTCAACCGTGGCCAGCCATGGCTGCAGAGTCCAGGGAAGCAGCCCATCGGAGGGCGGGGCAGCGGTCTCGTCCGAATAATGTCAGGCTGGATACGGATCACAGAACAGGCCATATTTCCTGACTGGGTCGTCCATATTTCCCATCCCCAAGGGCCGGGTCATGGCTGCCGACAATAGCCTCTCACCCCACGGCGGCGAACTCAAAGTATCGGTTGCGCCCTCGAGTGAGGCTGCGCACCTAGTTACTGGGTTGCCGCGTCTTGCCGTCAACGAACAGATTGCGCGAGAGGCCATCAATCTGGCCTACGGCGTCTTTTCGCCGTTGGATGGTTTCATGGGCAGCGCCGATCTGGATTCGGTGGTGCGGTCAATGCGGCTGTCTAGCGGGCTGGTGTGGAGCATCCCCATCATCCTGGACGTGTCCCAGGCGGAATGGGCTGCCGCTGGCGTGTCTCCCGGCGGACGCGTCCTGCTGAGCCACCAAGGGCAGCCACTGGCAATACTGGACGTGGCCGAGGTTTACGGTTACGACAAGGGCGTGATGGCCCAGAATGTTTACGGGACCACAGACCCGGAACATCCTGGCGTAGCCCGGACGATGGCTCTGCAGGACATGTTCCTCGCTGGCAAAGTAACCTTGGTAAATCCACCCCGCATCAATCCGCCTTTCGACCGGTTCTGGAAAACGCCGGAACAATTAAGGGCACGGCTGTCCGAGTTGGGCTGGGAGTCGGCGGTGGCGCACCAGACCCGCAACGTGCCCCACGCCGGTCACGAGATGATGATGAAGGGCGCCTACCTGGCATCGGGAGCAGACGGGATTCTCGTGAGTGCCGTTATCGGAGAGAAGAAGCCGGGCGATTACATAGACGAGGCCATCGTGCTCACCCACGCCCTGTTGCGGGACGAGGGTTTCTTCTTGCCGGAAATCCACGAGACCTCGACGCTGATGTGGGACATGCGCTACGCCGGCCCTCGCGAGGCCGTATTCCACGCCATCGTGCGCAAGAACCTCGGCTGCACTCACCACATGTTCGGGCGCGACCACGCCGGGGTAGGCAGCCACTACGGTCGCTACGCCGCCCACGAAATCTTTGACACACTTCCCGACCTTGGTATAAAGTCGGTGCTCACGCTCGAATGGTGGTACTGTCCTGTTTGTGAGAGCGTGGCTTACGAGGGCATCTGCGGTCACCGGGACCGCAAGCAGGATCTGGCTGGGACACTGATTCGCAGCATCATCAGCGGCGGCGCGGGCCCTGCCGCCACCACGCTGAGGCCGCAAGTCCTGGAGGTGGTGCGCGAGTGTGCCGAGAATCATGGGATGGGTTCTCCTTTTGTGACGCCTGAATACTTGGAACAGCGCACACCGGTCATCACAATGGCGGAGATGAACAGCTGCACCTGTACGGAGTGCCAGCCTGCATAGTTTGCCGTATTTTGGCCCCCTCTTCAGAATTTGAGGGGGTTTTGTTTTGCTGCATTTGCAGCCAAGTAGATCAATAGCCAAGAACTGAATCTGGGGGTGAGCCGTGCCGACATTCGTTGACCCCAACAAGTGCAACGCCTGCGCGGGAGAGCATCAGGGCCCTCTCTGCGTTTACATCTGCCCCAACGACCTGATGGCCCTGGACCTGGAGGCCGACAAGGGCTTCAACCAAGAACCCGATATGTGCTCGGAGTGCTACGCCTGCGTCAAGCTCTGCCCGCAGGAGGCCATAAACGTTCGTGGCTACGCCGACTTCGTGCCCTTGGGCGCGATTGTGCAGCCCCACCGCACCGAGGACGGACTCCAGTGGGAGGTTGTCTTCCGCGACGGGCGCCGTTTCGAGTTCACCTACCAGTCGCGCACCCGGCCAGCCGGGTCGGTGGTTCCCTACAACGGGTTCACTGAGGACCGCGCAAGCGACCTGCGCAACCAGAACCTGGCCGGTGACTCCAACTGGCTTGGTGTAGACCGGTTGCCTGTCCCTGCCTCCAAGTAGAGACACCAGGTACAAACACAAGCCCCCTCTGCCGCAGACAGAGGGCTGAGGTAACGGCGTTTCTGCGCCGCAATCCTGAGAGAGTATCCTTAACTGGGGAGGTGCCAGCCGTGGCTTTCGAGACCACAGAAACGGTAGATTGCGACATACTGATCATCGGTGGCGGAATGTCGGGCTGTGGAGCCGCCTTTGAGGCCAAGTATTGGGCCGGAGACAAGCGCGTGGTGCTGGTCGAAAAGGCCGCCATAGAGCGCAGCGGCGCTACTGGCGAAGGCCTCTCGGCCATCAACTGCTACATGGGTCAGCGCTACGGGTGGAACACGCCCGAGGACTTCGTGAACTACGTGGTCAACGACATGATGGGGCTGGCCCGCGAGGACCTGGTCTATGACGTTGGGCGCCACGTGGACAACTCAGTCCACCTGCTGGAGGAATGGGGCCTGCCCATCTGGAAGCAGGACAACGGTCAGTATGAACGCATAGGCCGCTGGCAGATCCCGATTCACGGCGAATCCATCAAGCCCATCGCCGCTGAGCCGGCCCGCACTGCACTGGGACCGGAGAACATCTACGAGCGGGTCGCCATCACTCACCTGCTCAAGGACGAGGACCCCGACAAGATCGGAGGGGCGGCGGGTTTCTCGGTGCGCGACAACAAGTTTTACATCTTTCGCGCACCCGTGGTCATCATCACTACCGGGGGAGCGTCCAACGTCTTCCGGCCCCGGTCGGTCAGCGAGGGGCTGGGGCGCACTTGGTACTCCGTCTTCGCCACCGGCTCGGCCTACGGGCTGATGATTCCCGCCGGCGTCGAGATGACGCAGATGGAGCACCGCTTTGTCCCCACGAGGTTCAAGGACGGATACGGCCCGGTGGGAATGTGGTTCCAGTATTTCCACGCCAAGGTGCTGAACGCGCTGGGCGAGGACTACACCGTCACCCGTGCTGCCGAGCTGGACAAATACGAACCCTACGGCTCGGCCATTCCCACACCCACGCCGCTGCGGAACCACCAGATGTTCCTGGACATTCGCGACGGCTTGGGTCCGATGTACATGCGCACCGACCAAGCGATGCAGGCGCTGGCAGGCGGCGACCCAGCCAAAATGGACCAGGTGCGCAACGAGGCTTGGGAAGACTTTCTGGACATGACCATCTCGCAGGCCCTCACCTGGGCTGCCCAGAACATCGCGCCCGAGGACACTCCCTCCGAGGTGGTGCTGGCTGAACCCTACATCATGGGGTCTCACTCCGGCGAAGCGGGCGCGTGGGTGAGCGGTCCCGAGGACGTTGCCTCTGACGACTATTTCTGGGGCTACAACCGCATGACCACCATCAGGGGTCTGTTCGCAGCAGGCGACGGCGTGGGCGCGGCCCCGCACAAATTTTCCTCGGGTTCCTTCACCGAGGGCCGCATAGCCGCCAAGGCTGCGGTAAACTACCTGACCGACAACCCGGGGTTTCCCACGGTTTCAGACGAGCAGGTCCAGGGAATGCGGGGTACGATCCTGGCCCCGTTGTCCACCTTCGACCAGCACAAGGGCCTAACAACCGCCGAGGAAATCAACCCGAACTACCTGACCCCGAAGCAGGCCCTGGTGCGCCTGCAGAAGATCATGGATGAATATGCCGCCGGTGCCTCTGCTTGGTACACCACCAACGCCCCTACGCTGGAGCGGGGTATCGTGCTCATCGAGATGCTGCGGGAGGATCTGGCACACTTGGCAGCGCGGAACCCGCACGAGTTGATGCGCTGCTGGGAAGTGGTGCATCGCGCTTGGGTCGGCGAGGCACATCTGCGCCACCTGCTGCACCGGCAGGAGACCCGCTGGCCGGGCTACTACTATCGCTCCGACTTCCCCAACTTGGACGACATTAATTGGCGGGTCTTCGTGAACTCGCGCTACGACCGCAACGCCGACTCATGGGACCTGATGACCAGGCCTTACCGAAACCTGATTACCTAACTGGGGCCGTAGCTGCGCAGATACCTCGAGAAGGGGCGCTCACAATCGAGCGCCCCTTCTCTATGCCTCAAACCGTCTGCCGATAGGGCCGCAAACTCTTACCTGTTCCCGTTAGAACTGGCTTGGGGGCGGCGGCTCATCAAACTCCTCAGAACGCTATGAGAGTTCAACGCCGGGGCAGGCTCGGCTAATCGAACTGGTCATCATCCTGCCAGTACCGGCGGATCTCGTAGCGGCGCGGCAGGACGGGCCTGCGGGTGATGAGACGGGCGGCAGCAACGGCCAGCAGCCCGGCAGCGAATCCGCCCACATGGGCGAAGAATGCCACGCTTACCGCACTGGACAGGCCCAGCGATGTCAGCCCTTGGAACAGTTGCCAAACGAACCAGCCTCCCAGCAGCCACATCGCGGGAATCTCGATGAAGGTGATCAGGAAAATCACAATCAGCGCGCGGATGCGGTTGTAGGGAAAGGTAAGCAGATAAGCTCCCAGGACGCCGGAAACGGCCCCGCTCGCGCCGATGAGCGGCGCCTGCGATTGCGGGTCGATGGCGAGGTGCGAAAGCGTAGCGGCTACCCCGGTGGCGAGGTACAGCAGCAGAAAGCGGAGGGGGCCCAGGTGGTGTTCGATACTGCTTCCGAACACCCACAGGAACAGCATATTGCTCGCCAGGTGCAGCAAACCGCCGTGGATGAACATTGACGAGAAGATGGTGGCCCAAGTGGGAACGGGAGAGGCAATGTCCACGTCGGTAATCAACCGCTGGTAGTCCCGTCCCTCTGCCAACTCGGAGGGTATAAACCCCCACTTGAAAAAGAAAACACTAATATCGAAGTTGCCGCCTCCGGTCAGAAGGCCAAGGCCTCCGGTCTGCAACTCGTAGAGGAATACCAGGGAGTTGAGGCCTATCAGTCCGATGGTAACGGGGGCAACGGCGCGGTGGCGGGCACCGGCGTCGGCAAATGGAAACACGTCTCAGTTCCCGAAATGCCGGGCCCGCCGTACCGACCCGTGCGGATACTCCAAAATCACGTAGCGGAAGGAGTTGGGGAAACGGAAACGATGTCGGTGTTGGCGTGAACTATGAACTCTGCCGCCGCCTTGGGCGTCATCAACCCCATGTTCAGCATTACATGATAGTGAGTGGGATCATTGGGGTTGTAATTGAAGAAGCGCCGGAAGAAATTCTCGTGTGCCTGCTCCAGCTCAGCGCCGTAGTTCTCCGCCTCCTCCCTGGTGTAATTTTCGCGCTGCATCAGGGTCTGAACGCGCACTTCCAGAGGAGCAATGAGCCCGACGTGGAAGGTACCGGGGCGGTCAGCGAGAAGGGCATTGGCGCCGCGGCCGATGATAACGGCGTTGCCGGCCTCGTAAATGTCGTTCACGACCTGCCCCATGGCGTCGAGAAAGGTCTTGTCGTCGACGGGTTTGTTGGCGGAGGCACCCTCGCCCATCATTTCCATGAAGGTCTCCGGGGGCAGGTTTTCGATCCCACGACCAAAGTACGGCTCGCCGCTGACACCCGACATGGCCGACCGCTCCAACATTGTCTGCAGGAATCGACCCAACCGGTCGCGGAACCGGTCAACCCGCTGTTCTTTGGCTATGAGGGCCCCGACGGGAGAGCCGATAAGCCGGGCGGCCTGGGTGAAGACCAAGCGGTCGTAGAAGTTAATCTCCAAGCTCTGCGCCACCATCTGGCCGATGCTAACTGCGCCGGCGCCCAGAGGGCCGTTAATCGTTATGACTGCCATCACTACTTCCTCCCTGTGTTAATAGTTGCCGCGCCGCGTCCGACTTCACGCCAGACAACTGGCAGGTCAAAGGCCGCTCTCCAGCAGGCGGGAGCGGCGTCGGCCGTATTCGTCAGCCAGGAGGCCCAGCGCGTAGGAATCAAACCACTGGTCCCCTCGCCGGTGGGCCTTGCGGAAATGGCCCTCCATTACGAACCCGATGTGCTCCACCATGGTCAGTGCCGGCCTGTTGTATTCTGGGACGTCGACCCAGATTCGATGAAGCCCCATGGAGTCAAAGGCGTGATCCAGCAGACCGACCATCGCCATGGTGCCATAGTGGTGGTGCCATAAATCCTTGCGTCCCACAAGGATATATGCCTGGGCTTCGAGCAGCGGCCACTCGATGACCAACTGCGCCTCCCCTATGTGCTCGCCCTCGCTGCTGTAAACTGCAAAGACCTTGCGGTTATCGTCGTTGAATATCCGGTTCCAGTCGCTATCATCCCCATCAAGTACGAGGGAAGGGATGTAGCCCGCGTGGAGCGGCTTCCCGTCGTCTCCCACTCCATACCAGGACGTATTCACCTCTTCGTCTTTCAACCACTCCACCAGACGCCCCACGTCTTCCCGGGTGGGCGTATTCAGTGACACCTGCGGGAACATATTTCACCTCCTCCCTCATTAAGTATCATCGGCAGGGCCGGAGCGCCCGCTGATCACTTTCCCAGCAAAAGTTTGCATACATTATATCAAGTATTATTGCATAGCAAGCCCCACATCGCCTGATTCCTGTGAATTTGATCTTTCCCGGCAATCATTCAAAGCTACTGAAAAGCCAAACTATCCCGGCGTTTGCCCAAGCTGTTACCCTGAAATTGCCGAGGAGCCATCCATTCGCGGTTCGACAAGTGCACCACGAACGGGCTCGGCGGGCCGATGCAACGGCTAAAGGACCCTGCAAACATTCGGCTAGATTGAAAGTGGCGGGTAGTATACTTCTGGGGCAGCATGGGAAAGCCTGTGCTGCCCCGACGTATGTCAAGAGAGAGGACGTATGCTGGAAAACACACTGAAGGTTACCCTGAAAGAGGGCAAAGCCGTTTTCGGCGTAATGATCACATTCCCTTCGGCCCCAGTGGTGGAAATGCTGGGATGTCTGGGATTCGACTGGGTCCTGATAGACAACGAGCATGGGTCAATCACGGTGGATAATTCGGAGGACCTGGTGCGGGCCGCCGAGCTCTCCGGCATCGCACCCATAGTCCGCCCTGTGGCTAATAAGCCGGAAATCATCGCGCCGTTCCTGGACCGCGGGGCCTGGGGCGTCCAGGTGCCTCACGTCAATACCGCAGACGAAGCGAGAGCGGCAGTGGATGCCGTCAAGTACTATCCCGATGGACATCGAGGCATATTCAGTCGCAGCCGCCCGGCGGGATACGGATTCAGCGGCACGACTGGCGACTACGTGGCCGAAGCCAACCGCAACACACTGGTCTGCCTGATGCTGGAAGAGGTTGAGGCGATCGAGAACCTGGAGTCAATGGTTCAGGTTGACGGTGTGGATGTCTTCTTCATCGGGTCGGGCGACCTGTCCCAGTCAATGGGTGTTCCGGGCCAGCAGACCCACCCGGAGGTTCAGGCTCAGATGGAGCGGGGTGTGGACATTATCGTCAAGGCCGGTAAGGTCGCAGGGGTCAGTTGTCCCGACAACCTGGTGCCGAAGTACCTCGACCTCGGGGTGCAATACTTCCACGGCAACGTCAACGGCCTGCTGCAAACGTCCAGCGTCGCATACCTGGACGGCATGCGTGGCGCGGCTGCTAAAGCAGGCCTTTAGCTGGGCAGCGGATCGGGAAAACAAAAACGGTGGCAGGATTTCGCTGCCACCGTTTTCTTCACTCCATCGGGTGAGAAGACTAGGCCGGGACTGGAACTCCCTGGACGTTGTTGATGGCCTTGACCTGGTCCATCAGCAGGCGGAAGTTTTCGAAAGTCAGCGACTGCGGACCATCACACTTCGCCACGTCGGGGTTGGGGTGCACCTCGATCAGCAGGCCGTGGGCTCCGGCGGCAATGGAGGCCAGGGCCACGGGCGTCACCAAATACCACTTGCCGGTGCTATGGCTGGGGTCGGCCAAGATGGGCAGGTGCGAAAGACGCTGTATGACGGGTATGGCGGCCACGTCCAAAGTGAACCGGGTGAACTGCTCGAAGCCGCGAATGCCCCGCTCGCACAGCATCACCTGGTTGTTGCCGTGGGACATCACGTATTCGGCGGCCAGCAACCATTCCTCGTAGGACGCAGCCAGACCCCGCTTCACCATCACGGGCTTGCGGGTCTGCCCCACCTCGTCCAGCAGGTTGTAGTTCTGCATATTCCGGGCGCCGACCTGCAGGATATCGGCATACTGAGCCACCGTGTCCACGTCTGCCGGGGCCATCACCTCGGTGATTATGGGTAGCCCCGTCTCCTGCTTCGCAAGGTGAAGAAGCTTCAGCCCGTCGATGCCCATACCCCTGAAGCTGTACGGAGAGGTGCGGGGCTTGAATGCGCCGCCGCGTAGCACCGTGGCGCCAGACTCCTTCACCGCCTTGGCCGTGGAGACCATTTGCTCCTCGTCTTCGACCGAGCACGGCCCTGCCATTATCACCGGGGCGTCGCCGCCCACCAGAGCATCGCCCACCTGGATGGTGGTCCGGTCTGGGTGGAATTCGCGACTGGCCAACTTGTAGGGTTTGGACACAACAAGTACCTGCATCACTCCAGATAAGAGTTCCATCTCGTCTTTGAGGTCGGGCGGGATGGAGCCGAGGACGCCTATGACAGCGCGCTCCTGACCTTGGGAAACAGAGGCCGCCAGGCCTTTGGATTCGATTCGCTCAGCCACCCTTTGAATGTCATCCTGGGTGCTGTTGGTAGCCATTACGACGATCATTTCATCTACACCATCCGGATTCTGTCTTAATGAGTCGTTGATCCGTCATTTTGCGACGCCTTCCGTATGTCAAACGAATACGAGCCGGGCAGACGGCAACCGCAATCGCGGTCTGCCGTGCTGTCCCGGCTCCTCTCCTTCAAGGACCTACGATCCAATCCGAAACCCAAGTTAAGACCTGAGGGTTTCGGTACCTCGAAAATAAACGTTTATCAACTCCCCTGATTCTTTTTCCGTGTTGACAAGTATAAGTATCCTGATGCAGCGGTTCAAGCTGCTGGGCACATCCGTTTCCACCGCTCCCATGAGGGCAGTCGTCGTCCAGCCTAGGCGACGGGCGGCGGCGGCGGGGAAAACCGCGTTAAGGTCTGGCGTCATGGTGAAGAATACCGAAGCCACATCCTGTTCAACGAGGCTATTCTTTTCAATGAGAGCCTTCAGCAACTCAGTGGTCGCGCCGTGGATGGCTTCTCCGGTGTTGGCCTCAGCTAGGGTGGCCCCGCGTATGCCCCGGCAGACGGTCATCGATGCGCTCCTTCGATCGCGTGGGGACGCCCGGCCAGCGAGGCTACGAAGGCGCTGGCCCGCTCGACCACCTCATTCCTGGGAGACTCCAACATCACCCGGACCAGTGCGCTGCCCACCACGGCGGCCTCGGCGGTGTCCCCGACCTGCGCCACATGCTCCGGGGTCGAGATGCCGAATCCGATCGCCAAGGGCAGGTCGGTGTGGGCACGCACCCGCTGGACCAACTCAATCCCCCTGTTCGAGACCTCGCTCCTCGCGCCAGTTACGCCCGTCACGCTAACGCAGTAGACGAAACCGCTGGCATTGCGGCAGGACTCACCGATGCTCTCCTCGGTGCTGGTTGGGGCCAGCAAAGGTATCAGAGAGATACTCCGGTCTGCGCACTCGGCGGCCAACGGGCCGGATTCCGTGCCGGGAAGGTCGACGGTGATCAGGCCATCAATGCCGACACGCTGGCACTCTTGGGCATATGAAGTCACGCCGAAAGAATGTATGGGGTTGTAGTAGCCCATCAGTATCAGGGGGGCCTCGGAAATGCGGCCGCGAAGGGTCTCGGCCGCCTCCAAGCAGTCGGCGGTGGTAACGCCGTTTTGAAGCGCGAGAAAACTGGACTGCTGAATGGTCGGCCCCTCGGCCAGCGGATCGCTGAAAGGCACCCCCAACTCCACCGCGTCTGCGCCGGCGGCGACGAGGGCAGGGACCAGTTCCAGAGTGGCGTCCATATCAGGGAAACCGGCGGTCAAAAATACAACAAGTCCGGGGCGCTCCCGCTCCCGGACCCTGTCAAACATCCGCTCGATACGTTCTTTGCCCATTTCCCGGAAAGATACCTTGTGCAAAATTCCGTTGGACTCGATCAACCAACAGGCCAAATGTAAACTACCAGCCCGGTAGTGTCCAGCCCTTTCATGAAATCGCACACGACGGATTCGAATCGGCCGAAGGGTGATGTACAAACATAGACTACAACCCGGACCTCACCACCAACAAGGCCAGCGCATTCTGACCGGCGTGGGCGGCGATGCAGGGCCAGAGGGAGCCCGTCTTGACGTAGAGCCAGCCCAGGGCCAGGCCAGTGAAAAAAATGGGGATCATTGTCCCTGCGTCGAAGTGGAGTGCGCTGAACACCAGCGCAGTGGAGACCAAGGCAGGCCCGGGGCCCATCCGGTACAGCAACCCTCTCAGTATGAAGCCCCGGAAGAGAACCTCCTCGGAGATGGGCGTAATCAGGGCCAGTGCCTGAAACGTGAGCAGGATTCCCACACCGGGAAAGAACGACTCGACGTCGATCTCCGGGGGGAGCAGCGCCTCCAGCCCCAGCAGGTCAACTATTAAGCCGTAGAGGAAGGTTGCCCCTATGCTGAATGCAAGTGCCGCGACCGCAAGGAAAGCGGTTGCTCCCAACGAGGTTCGGGGCTGGACCAGCCCAAGCGCCCCCAAGGGTGAGGGCGCCAGGCGCAGGCCCGTGAACCACACAACCAGGGCGATGCCCACAGCCAGCAGGTGAACCGCCACCCAGGTTTCCAGCGCAAGCTCATGTTCCGGGTATAGCGGACCGATGGCGCGAACGGTGAATGCCACGGCAAAGAGCAGCGTGATGAAGAGGAAAAGTGCAAGGGTGATATGCCCAATTGCCCACGGGACTGCGTTCTCGTCCAAGCGCGAGGAGTCATCGGCTCTCGCCATGGTGGCAGTTGGCATCTCCTCACTGCATCCGGGACAGATAGCCAAGCCCTGCGCCACCGGAAGGCCGCATTTGAGGCAGTGGTTCGTCATAAGCGCCACAGACAGCCGTCACAACATACGGGCAAACGCAAGGACTCGCAAGAGATTGGCGCCCGTTCTTCCCCAGTGTCCCAAACGCATTGCGTTTGCATTGGCAATTGGTCTGGGCAATAATGGCCCGGACTCGGCTCTCCCGTATGTCGCGACTAGCATAGGGCATATCAGGCTGGAACGGTTCTCATTCCTTCTGGAGTTTACCTGTAATGGCTGACGACGCGCCCATATCCCGGCAATCATTTGAAGAAGCGGCTGCCCGTTTGGGCATTGATGGGTCAGAGGGCCACATGGAAGAGCTATTCCGGCAGGTTCAGGGCGTCCTGACCGTCACCGAGTCCCTGAGGGCCGTTGACGTTTCCGGCGTCGAGCCGGACATGGCATTCAACCCGTCGGGCAGTCGGCAGGGCTGAAGGCTTCCCGGGTTTCGCCCATTCATTTTCCAACACATTCCCGGAGGACATTTTGGTGGACGAAATGGAAATCTGCTATATGAGTGCCGGAGAGCTTGGGCCCTTTGTCAAGAGCGGCGAAATTTCGCCCGTGGAAGTCATCGAGGCGCACCTGTCGCGCATCCGGGCCACCGAGCCGGTCCTCAATTCATTCATCACGCTGCTGCCCGACGAAGCGCTGGCAGCAGCGCGCCAAGCCGAACGGGACATCCGCGCTGGGCGCTATCGGAGTCCCCTGCACGGCATCCCGGTGGGACTGAAGGACCTGTTCAACACTGGAGGTGTGCGCACCACCTCAGGCTCGCGCATCTACGACAATTACCTTCCCGCCCAGGACTGCACCGTCGCCGCCCGCTTCCGAGACGCAGGCGCGATCCTGCTGGGCAAGCTGAACATGCACCAGTTCGCTTACGGACCCACTGGTGAAAACCCGGATTACGGCCACATGCACAACCCGTGGAACCCGGATCTGATCAGCGGCGGTTCCAGCGGAGGGTCCGGTTCGGCGGCAGCCGCGGGTCAGTGCACCATCACCACCGGCAGCGACACCGGCGGGTCCATACGCATTCCGGCGGCTCTCTGCGGCATTGTCGGGCTGAAGCCGACCTATGGCCGGGTCAGTCGGCACGGGCTGACGCCTCTCGCTTGGTCCATGGATCACCCGGGCCCCATGGTGCGCACGGTGGGGGACGCCGCCATCACCATGAACGTCATCGCGGGATACGATCCGCATGACGTAGCCTCGGCCAACCTGCCCGTTCCCGACTACAGCGCCGCGCTGACTGGCAACGTCCGAGGCCTGCGCATCGGCGTACCCCGCCAGTACTTCGACGCGCCCCTTGACCCGGAGGTCCGACAGCACGTCAATGACGCACTGGGACGGTTGGAGTCCCTTGGCGCCGAGCTGCGGGAGGTTGAGTTTCCCGAATTCAACGACGCTGCCGCCATCTCCACCACCATGCTGATGGCTGAAGCCACGGCCTGCTTCCGGGACCTGCTGGCCAGCGATGGGAATCGCATTTACGAGCCGGTGCGCCTGCGCCTGGAGGCGGGGCTGTTCATAAGCGCGGCGGATTACCTGCGGGCCCAGCAGGGGCGGGCCGTGTTCGACCGCGCCGCCCGGCGCTTGCTGGAGGACGTGGACCTGCTGGCCAGCCCAACAGAGCCGGTGACCGCCCCGCCGCTGCTGCAACAGCAGGTGCTCGCGGGCGAGCAGGAAATTGGCACGGTGGCCGCGCTCACCCAGTATACCCGGCCCTATAACATAACCGGCTTCCCTGCCATTTCGGTCCCATGCGGTTTTTCCGCCGAGGGCCTGCCCATCGGCCTGCAACTGGCGGGCCGACCCTTCGACGAGGAAACGGTATTGCGGGCGGCCCACGCCTACGAGCAGGCAACAGAGTGGCACAAGAGGCGGCCTCCGGTTTAGCGTAGCGGCTTTTTCTCCATCCCGAATCGTTCTGGGTCAACTTTCCTTTCGGTCAAGTGGCCTCCAACGCCAACCTGCTGCATCGTGTAGAATGGATAAGTGGTTCTGCACCTGCAGGCTAGCCTTGACGGGAATGAGGCCCCTCGATTTGCCAGAGATTACCACCGTAACCTTCGACCTGTGGCAAACGCTGCTGCTCGACAACCGGGAGTTGGGGCTCACTCGCTCCAACGCGCGGCTGGAAGGGGTGCGCCGCATCCTGTCGGACTGCGGTGAGGAGTTCGATCCGGAGCACATCAGCGAAGCCTACTGGGAGTGCTACCGGCAGTGCGCCGCGATTCGCGAAGACCTGCGGGATGTGAGCTTCCCGGAGCAGATCGATATTTTCGTGGAGAGCATCAGTCCGGGCCTCGGTCAAAGGCTGGACCCGGAGGCGCTTTCGGGGATCACCCGCGTCTATGCAGACTCCTTCCTGGACTACCCGCCTCCGGCCCACGCGGACGCAATTGACGTACTTCGGGGCGTTCGGTCTCTGGGTCTTCGCATTGGTATGATTTCCAACACTGGCATGACTCCCGGAACCACTTTTAGAACCTATTTGGCCAATACGGGAATGCTGGACTATTTCGATACACTCACGTTTTCCGACGAAGTGAAAATGGCGAAACCTGCAAAGGAAATATTCCTGCTGACCCTGCGGGCGATGGACGCCGCGCCGGGAGAGGCGGTACATGTCGGGGACAGTGTTAGGAACGATGTTGCCGGCGCAAAGTTGTGCGGCCTGAAAACGGTCTGGATCACCGGGTTCAGCGAGCGTGAGGACCCCACTGATCCAGCCACGGAGCCGGACGAGACCGTGGGTGGACTGGCGGAGGTCATACCGGCGATCAAGCGTCTCAGCGGCCCGAAGTAGGCACGGTCCAACCTTTACCAGGTCCTTGATTTCTCCCTGCCCTCACGGGTCAGGGAACTGATTCGCCAAAGCGGAAGCGACATCCATGCGGATGGAGAACTACAAGCTGGGCGACCGATTCGATGATGACGCTGCGGGTCTAAACGAGCTTTGCGCCCATATTCTGTCGCAGCGTCGCCTGATCCTGGTCAGCAACCGGGGCCCTGTCGAGCATCAGATGACGGCGGGACAGCCCGAGCCGCGCCGGGGTAGCGGAAGCGTCGTCACCTCCTTCAGCCCCTTGGCCCAGGGCTTCGAGTTCACTTGGGTTTCAAGCGCAATGAGCGAGGGCGACCGGACGGTATCCGGCAACGGAGCCGGCCTGACGATAAAATCTCCCCTGCCCGGTCATCAGATCAACCTGCGCTACGTGACCACACCCAGGCGGGCTTACCACAAGTATTACAACGTCATCTGTAACCCGCTGCTCTGGTTCCTGCAGCACTACATGTGGAACCCGCCCCACAACCCGACGGTGGACGCCAACGTTCACGATGCTTGGGAAACCGGTTACGTCGCGGTCAATGAAGCCTTCGCCAAGGCAGTGGTCAGCGAGGCTCGCTCCGGGGACAGTCCGCCGGTCGTTCTCGGCCACGATTATCACCTGTACCTGCTTCCGGAATTCGTGCGGCGGGACCTGCCGGATGCCATCATCCAACATTACGTCCATGTCCCTTGGCCCACGCCTCTTTACTGGAACCTGATACCCCGGCACATCGTCCGTCGCATCTGCGAGTCTCTATGCGCCGCCGATATCGTGGGATTTCAGACGGCGCAGGACCGCCGCTGCTTTCTCGACACGGTGGAGGAATTCGTGCCGGAGTCCAGGGTCGACCGTCCGTCAAATACAGTTGAGCTGCACGGCCAAATCTGCTCTGCCGAAGTCTATCCGGGTTCCATCAACGTGGACGAGGTGCAGCATATCGCCGGCGCACCTCGAACCCTGGAGTACGAGGCGCGGCTGAAGCGTGACGGCGGCGAGGCAACCATCGTGCGCATCGACCGTGCTGAGCCCAACAAGAACATCGTTCGGGGCTTCCGGGCTTACGAGCAGCTTCTGAGCGAGCATCCCGAGTTGAAGGGACGCGTGAAGTTCCTGGCCTTCCTGGTGCCGTCGCGCACCCATCTGCGGCAGTACCAGCGCTACATGGACGAAGTGCAGCAGGTCATTCAGCAGGTCAACAACGCTCATGGTTCCAACGGATGGCAGCCCATCGTCCCATACATGGAAAATAACTACGCCCAAGCCATCGCCGGAATGAAGCTGTACGATGCCCTGCTGGTCAATACCCTGGTGGAAGGCATGAATCTGGTGGCGAAGGAAGGGCCAGTGGTCAACAAGCGGGACGGCGTTCTGGTCTTGTCCCAAAGTAGCGGAGCGTACCGGCAGCTGGCGGAGGGAGCGTTGAGCGTGGCCCCCACCGACGTGGTCGGAACTTCCAGGGCCCTGTACCAAGCCATCACCATGCCTGCGGAGGAACGGAAGCAGCGGGCTGCCCTGCTGTACGGCTCCATTTGCCGCCACGACAACGAGGACTGGCTTTGTCGGCAACTGCAGGACATCGCAGCGCTGCTTTAGGGATGCGCCCAAGTCCTATCCTCGAATGATAAGGTGAAGGAAAGGGACTTCGTGATCGTCTTGGAAGGGCTCTGGAAGGGCAAGCCATCGCTGGATTATTCAGTGGCAGCGGCGTAAAGTGGTTGTATGGAACAGCTTTTCAACCCCGGACCATTCGAAGCCGGGTTTCCCGACATCCAACTCTGCATCTTCCCTCACCTGCAGGAGTTCATGGTGTTCGACTCCCGTCCGGAAGAGCCTCAGGTTCGAGTGCTGGGTATCGACGACATTCTCGGCGACGATTTTTTCAGCGCAGTGGAGGCCGAGTTCTCCCACGCCCTCAGGCACACCGGCGAATATCCCTTTGCCCACCTGATGAACGTGACGATGCACTTCGAGGAGACTGTGCGCGAGGTGGCAATGTCTTTCATCCTGGACCGCCTGGGGGTGAGGCTGCACGCAGAGCCGGGTACGGAAATCAACCCCGATGATCTACCCGGAGTGGTGGTCTATGTGATCTCCGGGAGCGCTGCGTCGGCCCACTCCGAAGTGGTTTTGAGCGCCCTGCGATCGCTGCTGGAGAGTGGCGATGGCGGCGAGTCGCTACAGGAGTGGGAGGCAAAGCTTGCCGAGATGGTAAACCGGGAGTCAGAGATCACGCAGCAACTGAGCCGCCAGGAACTGGCCGAAGCCATTCTTGGCGATTCGCCGGAGTACTTTACGCTCTGGGACAACCTGAACTGATGACAGTCATGGGCTCTGGGCCGATCACTCGCATCGGGTTGATTTCAGACACCCACAGCGCCGGCAGCGGACTTGACCTGCCGGGTAGGGTTTTACAGGCCCTAGGCGGTGTGGATCTGATCCTCCACTGCGGCGACCTGGAATGCCTGGGGGTCTTGGACTACTTGGAGACTATCGCCCCGGTGCTTGCAGTGCGGGGCTATGAGGACCCCCGCGAGCCGGGCGACCGGCTGGCCGACGCCACGCGCGTAGTCGAGGCGGGTGGCATCGCCATCGGCATGATTCACGACATCCAGTGGCCCGGGCCGAAGATCGCAACCACGCCGGACGGCACGGGGCTGGTGCTGCCGCAGAAAAGGGCCGCCGACCTGCTTGCTGCCAAGTTTGGCCGGCCAGTGGATGTGGTGGTATTTGGCGACACCCACGAGGAACTGGTCTGCCGGTGGGAAGGCGCGCTGTTGGTCAACCCAGGCAGCCCCACCTACCCTGGCAAACGACACCGACGAGGCGACTTGGGAACCGTCGCCCTGTTGGAAATCGAGGGCAGTTCAGTCGATGTCCGGATCGTGGATCTGGCGACTGGCGATGCGTAGATAGGTTAGGCGTGGCCGCCTGCCGCGCCATAGGCGTCAGCAGGCAGAGCGACGGGACCGGGGTATTTCCCCAGCAGGGACATGAAGAAGTTGTGGCGGGGAGGGTTGGTCGCGTCGTCGTCGGACTTGCGGAGATAGACGCGCATCGCGGGTTTGCCGTCGCCGTCTCGCATCCAGAGTTGGTAGGAGGGCAGCCCTTGGTCGTTGGTGGTGTGGACGAACTCTGCTTCCCGAATTTTGGACATGTCCAAGTGCATGTGGGTGCCGCCAGGCATCATCAGAGTGACAATGCGTCCGTCGGGAGTGAACCGCAGGTCGTCGAAGTCCATGTAGACCTCGGCCGAAGCGGCGGTGCTTTCCAGCATCACGACCACCTCGTTGAACGCGGCTCCGTCAGTACCGTCGCGGCATTCCTCGAGGATTGTACGCAGGGTAAGGCCTTCTGTAGCACTCATATCGTTCGATCCCCTTACGCTTCCCGCTGGAAGCATCAATTTACGCCAAGTTGATCAGCTGGGAGACCTCCAGGAACACCGGAGCGAACACCAGCGACACCACGGCCATCAGCTTCAACAGTATGTTGAGAGACGGTCCGGAGGTGTCCTTGAAAGGGTCGCCGACCACGTCGCCCTCGACGGCCGCCTTGTGGGCCTCTGAACCCTTGCCGCCGTAGTTGCCCAGCTCCACATACTTCTTGGCATTGTCCCACGTGCCGCCGGCGGAGGCCATCATGATGGCCAGCATGAAGCCGGAGGCCACCGAGCCAATGAGCAGCCCGCCCAAGGCCGCTTCGCCCAGGATGAAGCCAGTGGCGATGGGGGCGATGACCGCCATCAAGCCGGGGACAATCATTTCCCGGAGGGCGCTGCGGGTGCTGATGTCCACACAGCGGGCCGAGTCCGGGGTACCGGTGCCTTCCATCAGTCCAGGGATCTCACGAAACTGACGGCGCACCTCGTCCACGATGCCCTGCGCGGCGCGCCCCACAGCCTGCATGGTCAGGGCTGAGAAGATGAACGGCAGCATCGCGCCCACAACCAGCCCCACCAGGATCTCAGGCTGCAGGAGATTGATGCCGACGTTACCGGCTACCAGTTTCCCATCGGCCCCAATTTCAATGAGATTGGCGTTCACCGAGTAGGCTGCCAAAAGAGCCAGCGCGGTCAGGGCCGCCGAGCCGATGGCGAAACCCTTGCCTGTGGCTGCGGTGGTGTTGCCCAGCGCGTCCAGCGCGTCGGTTCGCTCCCGCACTTCCGGGTCCAGGTTGGCCTGCTCGGCGATGCCGCCCGCGTTGTCGGCCACCGGGCCGTAGGCGTCAGTCGCCAGCGTGATGCCCAAGGTGGAGAGCAGCCCGACGCCGGCCAGGGCCACGCCGTAGAATCCGGCGAACCAGTAGGCCAGCAGGATGGCGACGGACACACAGATAACAGGTGTGAGAGTGCTCAGCATACCGCTGGCAATGCCCTGAATGATCACCGTAGCGGCGCCAGTTTCAGAGGCAGCGGAGACTCTTTGGGTAGGCTTGTAGCTGTATGAAGTGTAGTACTCAGTCGCCAACCCGATTATCGTGCCTGCCACCAGCCCGGCGATGACACAACCGAACCACCACCAGTTTTCGGTGAGGGTGAAGGTCAGAATGGCGGCGAAAACGATCAGCAGGCCGCCGGCGGCGAAAATCCCGTAGCGCAAAGACCACAACAGCCGGTCAAAGTCGGCTCGCTCGCCGCTGCGCACCACGAACGTGCCCAGGATGGCGGCGACGATACCGGCCCCGGCCAGAAGCATTGGGAATACAGATTGCGCGTCGGTGTAATTGCTGCCCGCCGCCCCTGCCAGGGTTACGGCGCTGGCAGACAGGGCCACTGCGGAGATGATGGAGCTGACGTAGGACTCGAACAGGTCGGCGCCCATTCCGGCAACGTCGCCCACGTTGTCGCCCACGTTGTCGGCGATGACGCCGGGGTTGCGGGGGTCGTCCTCGGGAATCCCAGCCTCAATCTTGCCAACCAGGTCGGAACCGACGTCGGCGGCCTTGGTGAAGATACCGCCGCCCACGCGGGCGAATAGAGCGATTGAGCTGGCTCCGAAACCGAATCCGGCCACCACGCTGATGTTCTGGAAAACCAAGTACAGGATGGTGACGCCCAGCAGCCCGATGCCCACCACCGTGACGCCCATAACGGTGCCGCTGGAGAATGCGACGCGCAGGGCTGGGTTGAGACCACGCATGGCGGCGGCGGCAGTGCGAACATTGGCGCGTACCGCCACGTTCATGCCAATGAATCCGGCACTGGCTGAACAGATGGTGCCTGCCAGGTAGGAGATGGCCGTCGCCGGCACCGCCAGATCGTGCTCGAAAATAGTATAGTCCAGCACGCCCAGCACCACTGTAACGACCACCACAAAGGGCAGAAGAGACATATATTCGCGGCGCAGGAAGGCCCCGGCTCCCTCTCTGATGGAATCGCCGATGCTGCGCATCAATTCATTGCCGGGTTCGGCTTTGAGGACGCGCGTAGCGGTAACGGCGGCGAAAATCAGGGCGAGCGCACCTGCGGCAAGGGCGACAATTAGAGATTCCATGAGCTCTCTCGGAGGGTGATTTGAGCAAGTATAAAAAGGGAATTATGGCGCAAGGAATTTATCACCGTCTGCCATAGCTGTCAATCGGAATTCGTCGCGGCGCACTGCTGGCGTAACTCAGGATAGAGAGATTCGTCTCGCCCAAAGCTGTCCTGAATTCTCTTGCCCCGCAGGGAAAAGAAGCCTTCAGTTGCGAGAGGGAAAGCAGGCATGCACACCTCATTCCTGATATAAAATGCAGAGTGGTTGATCTCATCGTGGATGGAGCGGCGTTCATCATGCGGAGTAAGGACGAAGTGCGCGAGGCGGTATGGTCGGCAATGGAAGGGGCCAAGGCTGCCCATACCCGTAAACTGCACGACAAGATCCCCCACTTCCACGGCTGCGAGGCGGCCGCCGAACGGGTGGGCGAACTGCGGGCATGGCAGGAGGCGGGCGTGATCAAGGGCAACCCCGACAAGGCCCAGCGGCCCCTGCGTCAGAAGGCTTTAGAAGAGGGAAAGACGCTGTATATGGCGGTGCCTCGTTTGAAGCAGGAGCAGTGCTTCGTGGAGCTGGACCCGGCGACCTTGGGCGCGTCTCCCGCCGAGACCTCCACCATTGCCGGGGCATTCCGCTGGGGACGCCCGGTCTACGTTGAGGAGATGCGGCCCGTTGACTTGGTAATCTCCGGATCGGTGGCGGTCAACCGGATGGGAACGCGGGTCGGCAAGGGCGGCGGTTTCGCCGACCTGGAATACGGCCTCGCCATCGCCGCGGGCATCGTGTTGCCGGACACTCCGGTGGTCAGCACGGTTCATACGATGCAGGTGCTGGACGAAGAGTTGCCCTACACCCGCCACGACGTGTTCCTTGACTACGTGGTAACTGCCGACGAAGTGATCGAGTGCGACGGAGATATGCCTCGCCCGTCCGGCATCTACTGGGAAGACCTGACCCCGGCCAAAATCCGGCAGATTCCCCTGCTGAAGAAGCTGCAAGCGCAGGCGGGTTGACGCCGAAAGCTAGTGGAGGTACCTCAATGGTGTGGAAAGTGGCCGACGCGCTCGCCTTGAGCGGGATAGTATCTTTTGTTCTGGGAATCGTTATTGTCGTGCTCTTGTGGTATGTGATTACCAGACACGGTATTGGCGAGTCTACTGCGCTTCAACTAACTTGGGCCATTGGGCTTAGCGCCTCGGGCATCCTATTAGGGGTTGGATTGGCGATGACGATTACGGGGCTGGCGCTCGACTGGACGACCAGGAAAATGTCGTTCACCGAAGAGTGGAGCGAACCAGAGACAGAAGATGAAATAGAAGACGAGTGATGCCCGGAAACGGATGATTTCGGAGGTTCCATCCTATTTCCATCCCCCGGTGGGAGGATTAGGGTGGGGGTTTCCGTGAGGTGAGGAGCGGCGGCCTGACCCGCCCGGCGGCCAGCCACAGCCCAGCGACGATCAGCCAGATCAGGAAGGCGATGCCCGATATGCGGTGTACGACGGTAGCGGCGTCGATCCAAATGAACAGCATCGCCACTCCCAGCACGACACCAACGACACCGGATACGCGCAGGATGCTGCCCATTCGCCACTGCACCGCCGCCAGTGCCACCAGCGCCAGCCCGGCCAAGGTGAAGCCCAGTGTTCCGGCAGCCCAGCGAATGGTGAACAGCATCTCCTCCGTTCCGGGTACCAACGCTCCAGCGGAACGCAGCACGGCGGTAGACTGTGCCTCCGGGGCCAGGACAGCCAAGGCGATAGCGCAGGCGCCAGAAACCGCCGATGCGATACCGGACGCAACCAGGAGCGCCGCCGCCAGTCCCATCGCCGCAGGCTGATACGCTCGCAAAACACGCCACAGCAGTAGGCCAGCGGCCAGAAGCGTTAGCCCGCCAATCAGCCGGGCGGCTCCACCTATGCCGTAGGGAACCTTGGCCGACCCGATGGCGGACAGCCTTTCCGACAGCTCAAGCTGGGCAATCATTGTAGTGTCGAGGTTTCGCGATTGGGCCACAGCGTCCGCCAACGGCGTATCGTCCGCGCCGGCAATCAGGCGGGCCGGGACGGATATTGCGGTGGCCAAGGCTGTCAGGAGCAGAAAGATCCCGGCGGTGCGGTAGTCGGGCATTGACATCAAAAGGCCAAGTTCAGGGCTGTCACGGGAGACGCTCTCACCCTGATCCTCTCCCAGAGGAGGAAGGGCTCGAGCACCCGTTCATCAGATAAGCAGGTTGAAGTTGGCTGGGAGTAGAGAGCGGCCCGTCAGAGCGTCCGCCAACGACGGCCCGCGACCCTCGGCAACGGCCACTCCCGTCAGCACTTGCAGGGCCACCTGCGTCCCGCTGTCGGGGGGCTTGGCCTCCACACCCAACGCTTTGGCCAGATCCCCGCTGTGAATCACCAGTTCCATGGTGCGCAACTGGAGGTAGTCTATGAACCTCATGCCACCCTGGGGCGTGGCCAGAATGAAGTCGTCATCCAGATCGTTGACCCTGTCGCGGGCCATGCTCAGAAATCCGCGCACCATCATCGTCGGGCTGTCCATGATCTCCAGACCGGCCGAACGGCCCATCTCTGCGACACGGCCGGGGTCGGCGTTCTGCCTCACATTCAGAATCCAGGCCACCGGCGACTCCACGTCAACCTGTGGCGCTGGCTTCTCAGAATAGCCGACGACGGTGCTGATGGAGCGGTATGTGTGGCCCGCCAAGTCACGCACCGTCCACTGCCCCAAGGCGTGCTCCTCCCAGCCGTCAATGTCCACCCCATCGACCAAACCGGCGAAGAACTCCGCAGACTCCAGATAGGCTTCCCTTATTTTGTCGCCGAAGGGACTTCGGGAACTCACGCAATCCTCCATACCAGTGGCGATTGAGTTGGGCAAAGCCGACTATGGCTCGCCAACGAGGTTCTCCACTTCCAACGACTTCATCAGGCCGCTGATCTGGCTCCAAGTATCGTCCTCGACAAAGATGCCGTCGCGACGTCGAGTCTGTTCCGTGCGGTACTCGATTTCGCCGGGGTACAGTACCTCGCTGAAACCGGTGGCTGGAGGGGAGTCTTTGACGAACTCAACGAACTCTCCCATATCCTTCTTGAACTCGTCCAGTGGGCGGAAATGCTCCAGGTTAAAGGCCGCGATGAAGCAACCGTCATTGTGGCGGCCCTCCGGGTCGATGCCGAAGCCGAGGCCGGTCAGCAGCCCGGAGAATACCTCGACCATGAAGGAAAGTGCGTATCCCTTGTGGCCTTGGTCGACGCCTACCGGCAGGATTGCACCGCCGGAGAAGTAGTCGTTGGGGTCTGTGGTCGGGTTGCCCTCACTGTCGACTATCCAGCCCACAGGGATGGACTCCCGGCGGTTGCGGGCCAGGGCAATCTTGCCCAGTGCGACGGTGCTGGAGGCCATGTCCATCAGCACCGGGCCGTCGAGGTCGCTGGGCATGCCGATGCAAATGGGGTTGGTGCCCAGCTTCCGCGCTCGTCCGCCGAAGGGAGCGACGTGCTTGGGGGCCGCGCCCGAGTCGGCGGTGATCATCCCGATCATGCCTTCCGCAGCTGCCATGGTAGGATAGTCACCCAGCCGCCCGATGTGGCTCTGGCTGTGGACGGTGATGGCGGCAACGCCGTGGGTGCGGGCCTTGTCTATGGCCATTCGCATGGCTCGCTCGGTGACTACGAACCCGAACCCCCAGTTGCCGTTGATGACTGCGGTGCAGGGAGCCTCCCGCTCCACCACGAATGGGGCGCCGGGAACGATGTGGCCTACGTCAATGCGATCGGCGTAGGTGGGAATTTGTATCACCCCGTGGGAGTCGTGGCCGCACAGGTTGGCCTTGACCAAGTGCGCGGCCACCACCTCGGCCTCGGCGTCGGGTGTGCCCTTGGCGCGATAAATGTGGTAGGCCGCTTTTTGCAGGTATTCAGGCGAAAAGATGGGCATTGCGTAACCTCTGGCGAAGCGTCATAGTTGGAAGCGAACTGGGCATCAAAACCGTCATAAGTCTAGCCCGCCCCCCCAACATTGTCCAGAAAACGGCGAATGCGACCCTCATTTCGGCGGATGTCTCCGCCACAAGCCTTCTTGACCGGGCTGGAGCCGGTTTCTATAATTTCTTAATATCTACAGGCCGGGCGTCTAGCGGTTATATAGCGCCCCGTTACAGGAATATACCGATTGGTCCAGCAGACGCAGCAGAATATTGAGCACTTGACCAGCGCAGCCCTAGCAGAACTCTCGGGATTGGACAGCCTGGATGGTCTGGAGCAGTGGCGTATTTCCTATCTGGGGCGGCGCGGCAGCTTGACGACGGTGCTGCGCGGACTCTCGGCCCTTGACATCGAAGACCGTCGCCGCGTCGGAGCGCTGGCGAACCAGGCCAAGGAGTCGCTGGAAAACCAGTTCGAAGCGCGGACGCGAGAGATCAACGAAGCTGCGCTGCTGCGCGCTGCCCGCGAGGACCGCCTCGACGTGACCCTCCCTGGGCGGCTGCCCTCCGAGGGCAGGCTCCACCCCACCACCCAGATCGTCCGCGAAATCTGCGCAGCCTTCGTGAGCATGGGATTCAGCGTAGTCGAGGGCCCAGAAGTCGAATGGGACCACTACAACTTCGAGATGCTCAACATCCCCAAGGGGCATCCGGCCCGCGATATGTGGAACACCCTTTGGGTGGACTACACCAATGAAGACGGGGAGTACCCTATGCTGCTGCGGACCCACACCTCGCCGATGCAGGCGCGGGTGATGGAGAGCCAGAGGCCCCCTGTGCGTGTCGTCGTCCCCGGAAAGTGCTATCGTTACGAAGCCACCGACGCGACCCACGAGTGGCACTTCTATCAAGTGGAAGGCTTGGCAGTGGACGAGGGAATTACCTTCGCCAACCTGAAGGGGACGCTGTACGAATTCGCTCGCCGGTTGTTCGGTGAGGAGCGGCAGATCCGATTCCGGTGCGACTATTTCCCCTTCGTCGAGCCCGGCGTGGACATGTCCATCGACTGCTTTGCCTGTGATGCGGCCCTTCGACAGTCCCAGGATGGACAGGAAGGTGGCTGCCGCATCTGCCGGGACAGCGGATGGATCGAGATTATGGGCGCTGGGATGGTGCATCCCCGGGTGCTGGCCGGGGTGGGCTATGACCCCGACAAGTACACTGGATTTGCCTTCGGTATGGGCCCGGAACGCATCGCCATGTTGAAATATGGCATCGACGACATCCGGCACTTCTACGCCAACGACCTGCGGTTCCTGCGCCAGTTTTAGAATAGGTGAGCAATTGATACGCAACTGTTCAAGCCCTTGCGTCAAGCCATTGGGGGCTTGCTTACTTGATTGCTGGCAGCGATGGGTCTGCTGGTGGGATTTGTCTACTGGCATTACCCCGACCTGAACCAAGAGTTCCGGTCGGACATGCGCCGACTGGATGAAAAGATAGACCCGGCTCAGGTCGTACTGGGTTTGAGTCGTACTGAATGAAGAGATGCGCCGTGATCATGTCGAACCGCTGGCGGCCCTGAATGGGCATACGCTCCATGCGAACACCGGCGATGCGATATGGCATTGAGTGCCCACCGTGGCCGACGACCAATGTCTCGCTGACTCCCCGTTCCCAGAGGAATCCCGAAAACCGACGAACCGAGGCCCCTGATTGAAAGTTCCCCTTAGCTGGCTCCGGCAATACGTCGACGTAAACATTCCCTCCACCGACCTGGCCCGTCGGCTGACGATGGCTGGGGTGGAAGTGGGCGAAGTCCAAGAAACCGGCGGCTGGAGTGAGGTGTACGTCGGGCGCGTTACAGGCGTTCGCCCTCACCCCAACGCCGACCGCCTCAGGCTCTGCACCGTGACCACTGGCTCCGGTTCCGGCGGAACAGACGAGGAACTGGAGGTAGTGTGCGGGGCGCCCAACGTGGCCGAGGGACAGAAGATCTGCTTCGCCCGCGTCGGCGCCTACCTCTACAATTCGCACAGCAATCGCCACGAGACTCTGGCGGCGGCCAGTATTCGCGGCGTCGAGTCGCAGGGGATGATCTGCTCCGAGCTCGAGCTGGGACTGGGAGAGGACCACGCCGGCATCATAGTTCTGCCCGACGATGCTCCCTTGGGCGAGCCGCTGTCCAACTATCTGGGCGACACCATCCTGGACTTGGAACTGACCCCCAACCGGCTCGACTGCCTGTCGATGCTGGGCGTGGCCCACGAGGTGGCGGCGCTGACTGGCGGCAGGGTCACGGAGCCGGAAATAAGTTACGAGGAAAGCGGTCCACCCATCGACCAACGGGTCAAAATCTCCATCGCCGACCCAGACCTGTGTCATCGCTACACGGTCACGGTCATCGACGGCGTTCGCATTGGTCCGTCTCCACAGTGGCTTCAGGACCGCCTTGCGCGCGCCGGGCTGCGGCCTATCAGCAACGTGGTGGACGTCACCAATTTTGTAATGATGGAATACAACCAGCCGCTGCACGCTTTCGACCTCGGCACTGTCAAGGACGCTACGGTGATCGTGAGGCGCGCCCGCCCCGGCGAGAAGCTGACCACCCTGGACGGAATGGAACGCGAACTGACCACTGAAAACCTGGTCATCGCCGACTCCCACGACGCCATCGGCCTCGGCGGGGTGATTGGCGGGGCCAACAGCGAGATTGGCCCTGAAACTCAGTCCGTCCTCTTGGAATCGGCCAACTTCCATGCTACGAACAATCGCGAAACCGCTCAGTCGCTGGGACTGCGCACCGAGGCGACCCTGAGGTTCGAGAAGGGACTGCGGCCCGAGCTGGCTCCCATCGCCCTGCGCCGGGCCACCGCTCTCATTCAGGAAGTGGCGGGCGGCACCGTGGCTCCCGGCATCATCGACGTCTATCCCGAGCCTCCCGATGCGCCGCCTATGGTTACCCTCACCACCCGGAGGCTGCGTCAGTCCTTGGGGATGGACGTGAGCCTGGACCAAGCGCAGTCTGCACTGGAATCGCTGGGGTTCTCCTGCGCGGCAGAAATCGGGTTTATGGCGGTGACCATTCCTTGGTGGCGCAACGACGTGAACATTGAGGATGACTTGGTGGAGGAGGTCATTCGCGTAATCGGCTACGATACCGTCCCCACCGTGATGCTCTCCACACCCATTCCGTTCCACAGCCCCACGCCCGCTATTGCCCTTCGGGACGAGATAAAGGACCTTCTGGCCGCTGGGGGCATGCAGGAAATCATCAATTACCCGTTGGCCTCTCTGGAACTGTTGGAGCGGGCCCAGCCTGAAATGAGCGACGACCCCCCGATGCGCATCGCCAACCCGATGAGCGCAACCCACGAGTATCTGCGGCCGACGCTGCAGGCAGGGCTGTTGGCCACGCTGGCCGCCAACCAGTCCGCCGGACCGGGCCCGTTCCGCTTCTTCGAGGCGGGGCGCGTATTCCTGCCGCGCAGCAGCGATCTGCCGCAAGAGGTGGAGACTGTGTCAGCCGTGCTCGCTGGGCGGCGAAGGGAGACTTCGTGGCTGGAACAAGCCAGTGGGGGCGACACTGACTTCTACGACGCAAAGGGTGTGGTGGAGTGGCTGCTGGACCACTTGGGTATCAACGCGTCCTGGGAGCCAGGCGAGCATCCGGTCTATCAGCCGGGCCGCTGCGCTGTTGTTAAGTCTGGGGAGTCTGCTCTCGGGTACGCCGGAGAGATTCACCCAACGATCAGAGAACGATTCGACCTTGATGCTGGAACTGTGGCGGGCTTTGAACTCGACCTGCGTGCGTTGCTGGAGGCGTCGCCGGATTCGGAACGGCGCTTCGTTTCCTTGCCACGCTTCCCGGCAGCGACCCGGGACCTGGCCTTGGTGGTGCCGGTTGACGTTTCCGCCGGGCGCGTTACCGAGCTGATTTTGCGGCACAGGTTGGTGCAACAAGTCGAGCTGTTCGACATCTATTCCGGGGAAAACCTGGCTCCCGGCACCAAGTCGCTCGCTTTTCACGTCCATCTGCAGGCCTCAGACCGAACGCTGACCAACGAGGAAGTGACACGCTCGCTGGACGGCCTGCTTCGATCCTTGGAGCGGGAGGTCGGGGCTTCCCTGAGAAGCTGAGGGTCCGGAGTAAGTCAATTCTCCTTTCTTCACGTGGTTTGCCCATCTTATCGGGCTATCGTCAGGGACGGGAGTGTTGGGGCGAGGAAATATCCCCATTCCTGATGAACGGAGGTGCAGCATGACGACACAGCATCGTAACCATCACGGTCAACATGAAGAAGCGGCCCATCACCATGGCCACAGTCACGCTGGGGAGGACATGCTCAGCGTGGAGGAGGCTTATGAGCGGGTGATGGCCAGTTTTTCGGTTCTGGAGCCAGTGGAAGTTCCGCTGTTGGAATCCTTGGGACAGACGCTTGCCCAAGACATCGCGTCCCCGCTGGCTCTGCCGCCACTGGCCAACTCGGGAATGGACGGCTACGCCCTGCGGGGCGCGGACATCGTGGGAGCATCCACAGACTCACCGCGACGCCTACCAGTCGTCGGCATCGTGGCCGCCGGGCAGATGCCGGAGCGGGCTGTGGAGGCTGGCACAGCAATGCGTATAATGACCGGCGCGCCTGTTCCCGACGGCGCGGACACCGTAATTCCCTTCGAAGAAACCGACGAGGTGCAGCGCAAGCGCGAGGGCAGGCCACTGGACGAGGTGGCCGTCTTTTCCGAGATGCCGGTGGGGGCCAACGTCCGCCCGGCAGGAGAGGACGTTGGCCAGGGTGAGTTGGTGCTGGAGAAGGGAACAGTGTTGCGGGCCGCCGAGGTCGGCGTTCTGGCTTCGCTGGGCATGGACCGCGCATGGGTCGTCCGCCGTCCCTTGGTGGCGGTGCTGGCCACTGGTGACGAATTGGAAACCGCCGGTTCCGCCCTGTCAGCCGGCAGGATATACGACAGCAACAGCTTCAGCGTGGCTGCGTCGGTGGTTGCATGCGGAGGAATTCCCAAGCTGCTGGGCATCGCCCGCGACAATCTCGATGACCTGCACTCCAAGCTGGCCTCGACTGCCGGATCGGATCTGGTAATTACCTCGGCGGGGGTATCAAAGGGCGACTACGACATCGTCAAGGATGTGCTGGAGCAGCGCGGCGCGATGAACTTCTGGTCGGTGCGAATGCGCCCCGCCAAACCCTTGGCCTTCGGGCATCTCCGGGGTGACGGCGGCAGTGAAGTGCCGCTGCTGGGACTGCCGGGCAACCCGGTCAGCGCCATGGTGGCCTTTGAAATGTTCGCCCGTCCGGCCATCCATGCAATGCTGGGCCGGACGGTGCGCCCCCGCCCGGCTGTGGACGGGGTGCTGACCGGCGCTATTCGCAACTACGATGGCCGGCGCGTGTATGCTCGCGTCGAAGTGGAGCGGCGAGATGGTGTGTACTACGCCACGCCCACTGGCCCCCAGGGCTCCAACATCCTGACGTCGATGTCACGGGCCAACGGGCTGGCCATCTGCCCGGAAGACCTGCCTGCCAAGCAAGCAGGCGAGCAGGTGCGCATCATCATGCTGGACTGGAACGAAGAGGTGGATCTATGACCATCGCTGGGCTGGAGACAGGAGGATCATCAGGGCGCCAAACCCAAGGTAGCGGGCTTTATCACGTCAGCCTAGCCCGGCTGGAGCAACTGCACCGCTCAGCAGTTCACCTCTTTGCCGGCCGCCTCACTGAGGCCTGCCCATCCTACGACAAGCCGCTTAACGAACTGGTCGCAGGGGACCTCATCCGTGAGATCAGGGAGTTTCACGCAGACGGGGACGACTTCATCCGGTACGACATGCCAATCAAAGAAATAGTCTTCCGCACCCTGCTGGCCAGCGGTAACCAGCCAGTGACTCTGTCCGATATCCATCACGAACTGACAGGCCGCTGGAGCAACGCGCTGCGCCCCATTTCCATCGAGGAATCTCTGCTCCGCCGGGTTCTGGAGACGGACACCTACTATGGGTTCGCCGAAGTGTGACGGACAAACCGGCCAAAACATAAAGAAACGCCGGACGCTGAAACTGCCTAGCGTTTCCTTAAAACGTGGGCGATGCCGTGACGGGCGGCTTATACTGCCGCGGCGGCCAGCCGTTCGCGGGCGGTTTCAACCAACTGCGAAAAGGCGTCTGGGTCGCGCACGGCCAGATCCGCCAATATCTTGCGGTCCAGTTGAATATCAGCTAGCTTCAGGCCGTGGATAAACTGGCTGTACGACATCCCAGCGGCTCGGCATGCAGCTCCGATGCGCACTATCCAGAGGCTCCGATACTCGCCCTTCCGCTCCCGGCGATGCCGATAGGCGTAGGACCAAGCGTGCATCACCGCCTCTTTGGCCGACTTGTAGTTGCGGTGCGAGGAGCCGTGGAATCCCTTGGCTGCCTTCAGAATCTTCTTGTGTCTACGGTGCTTGGTTACACCGCGCTTTATTCGTGCCACAGAATGGTCTCCGTCAATGGCGCTAGTACGTTAGCCATAGGGCATCATCCGCTTGAGACGCGGAACGTCAGCGGCATCGACTTCCAACTTGTCGGAATACTTACGGGTCACCTTGGTGGGCTTCTTTCGCCGCAGGTGGCTGCTCATTCGCTTGCGGCGGAGCAACTTTCCCGAGCCGGTGACGTGGAAGCGAGCCTTGGCGCCTTTGTGTGTCTTAAGTTTTGGCATCGGCCAGTTCTTCTACCTGTTCCGGCTGATTGTCGCCGGGGGTGTTATTTTCCGATTTGTTAGCCTGGTTTCTGTTGGACGGCACCCGCTGCGTCGCCCGTTCTTCCGCTTTCTGAAGCGAGGGAATGAGCACCATCGAGAGGGAGCGACCTTCCATTGCCGGAGGGCGTTCCAAGCGCACTTCATCCTTCAACTCGTCAGCCACCCGCCGCAAGACGGAGAGACCCAACTGCTGATGGGCTGCCTCTCGCCCGCGGAAGCGGACAGTCAGTTTGACCTTGGAGCCGTCGTCTATGAACTCCCGCACCTTGCGGACCTTGGCGTCAAGGTCGTGAGTCCCGATGTTGGGCCGGAATCGCACCTCTTTTTGTTCGGTGCTCTTCTGACCCCTCTTGGACTCTTTCTCCTTTTTGGCGGAAAGGTAAAGCAGCTTGCCGTAGTCGAGCAGCCGACACACAGGGGGGTCGGAATTGGGCGCGACTTCCACCAGGTCCACCTCGGAGTCGCGTGCCATCTGGAGGGCACGCCGGGTTTCCATCACTCCCAGTTGCGAACCGTCTCCACCGATAACCCGAACTTGAGGACTGGTAATTCGTTCGTTGACCCGATACTGCCTGGCGATGCTGGCCTACCTCCAATGAATTATGCCCCGCCGTTGCCGATGGGCATAACGCAATCTATCACACGCTCCGGCGCCCGTCAACAAAGCTGGCCGCAATTTGTCTTCGGTTAATTGTTTCGCTGTAGCACGGCTACTCGTCGTCAGGGTCATCATCTGGATCTGGCAGAGGGCCAGTGTCACCTCCAAAATCCAGACCCTGCAGAAACTCTTCAATCTGAGGCGAAAGCGGAGCCACCGGTTCGCCACCGGAGGAAGGCTGAGAGTTCTCGCGATCGTAACGCTCCTCGAGCCGCTCCAGCAACCTGGATACCTCAGAGGTGTCCGACACGATTTTCTGCAGTGATTCGTATTGCTGGATGCCCCGTTCCCTGTCCTCAAGCCGGCTGGGTAGCCCATATATCCGGCAGAGAATTCCTGTCAGCCTCGCAATGCCCGTGAAGTCCTCTTCCACTTGGAAATACTGGGGCAGGTGGACCACAAAAATGCGAGTGTCGATATTTGCGGACTCCGCATGCTGGGATATGAGGTGCGTGATGGTGGTCGGTCCCTCGTAGTCGCTGGGGCGCACCTCCACCATCCGATACTCGGCCTCGTTGGAAGCATCTACGGAACCGCCGGACACCAGCAGCGGCCGGGTGTGTGGCACCATGTCGTACATTGCCCCGACCATCGAGTAGCGCTTCACGCCCAGCTGATCCAACATCCCTATGACCGAGTCGGTGAGATCTTCGCCGTAAGCGTGAGGTTCGAGCAGGTGCAGGGTCACCAGGTCAGGACCATTCTCCCGCACAGCGACTTTGACGGTGGTAGAGGGGATGGTGTACTCCCGCTTGCCCCTGCGCAACACTGACTTGGGACGGTAGCGAGTGAAATCGTAATAGCGCCCGGGTCGAACCAACCGCCCGATTTCCTTGGCGCCCAGATATCGCTCGATGCGGCGCAGGCTGAGGCTGCCCACTCTGCCCACGTCTATCCATGGCCGCAGGACCGCCAAAACATGCGGGTCCTTCAACTCGGGCAGTGGCTCGTCGAATTCGAAATCTCCAATTCGCATAGGTCTAGTTTGCCAGCACCGCCCAAGGTTGGCAAGGGGCGAGTAGCCTTGCCTGCCCCTGCGGGCTTCGCTCTGCCGGGTTGAGCAGACTGCGAAAGTTGGGATAACATGGCGACCCGTCAATGGTGGACGACGGGGAATATTTTTGGCTCACCTGATTTTGGGTGGTTTCGTTATTTCCAAGCACTGTGATTCGGAGCGCGCGGCGTCAACTCCAGTAATGTGGTACGCCAGATAACGATGCTGGCGCTGCTGCTGCTTTGGGGTCTGCTCACCACTTTGGGTTGTGCAACATCGCTACCGGAGGCTGCGACTACCGCTTCCACTTCCACCCGGGAGCCGGAGCAGCCGATGGTGAGCATAGGCAACGCCACCTACTCGGTGGACTTGGCGGTATTGCCGGAGGAGCGTACCCAAGGTCTCTCGGGGCGCGAGCACATGGCGCGAGATACCGGTATGTTGTTCGTGTTCGAGGAGGAGAGGCAGCTTCATTTCTGGATGAAGGAAATGAGGTTTCCATTGGACATAATCTGGATTGACGCACAATGCCGCCTGCTGGAGGTTGCCGTGAATGTGCCAACACCGCAGCCCGATGCGAGTAACGAGGAGATCCCCAGGGTACAGTCGCCATCTCCGGCGCGCTACGTGCTGGAAGTTAACGCGGGTGAGACCGAAAGAAACGGGCTTGCTCCAGGGGACTTGGTGGAGTTTCGGGGCGCAATCGCCGGCAAATACGGCTGCTGAACGCAGCAGGCCAACACCTCGCAAAGGACAGTGAACTCGATGGATATTCTGGTATCCGGCTCCATGGCCTATGACCGAATCATGAGGTTCGGGGGACGTTTCAGGGACCACATCCTGGCCGACCAACTGGACAATATCAACATCAGTTTCGGGGTCGACAGCCTTACGGAGCACATCGGAGGCACCGCGGGCAACATCGCTTACTCCTTGGCAATGCTGGGAGAACGGCCCCGTATCGTGGCCACATTGGGCAGCGACTACCATCGCTATTTCGAGTGGCTGGCTAGCTACGGCGTCGGCACGTCCGACATCCGCGTGATCGGAGAGGAACTGACCGCCGGGGCCTACATCACTACCGACCTGGAATCCAACCAGATAACTGGCTTCAACCCCGGGGCCATGAAACACCAAGCCGGTTTCAGCTACGGGGGGATCAACCCCTCTGATACGCTGGCCATCGTAGGCCCGGGCAACCTTCCGGACATGGTGGAGTTCACGGCCAAGAACCAAGAGTTGGGAGTCTACAGCATCTTTGACCCTGGACAGTCGCTGCCTATCTGGGAGCCTGAGGCCCTGGCCCGCTGCATCGAGCAATCCAATATACTGATCTGCAACGAATACGAGCTGGGCATGATATCCAATGCGACGGGATTTTCCCGGCGGGAACTGGGGCGAATGGTGGAGCACCTGGTGGTGACTCGCGGCGAAGATGGAGCGGAGGTGGACTCCAACGGCGCAACGGAGGCAGTGCCCGTAATTCCGACGAACGCCATCGACCCCACGGGGGCTGGCGACGCCTTCCGGGGCGGGTTGATCAAAGGCCTGGCTCACGGTTCAGCTATCAAGCGGGCGGTGCAGATGGGCGCGGTCTGTGGCTACTACGCCGTACAGGTCGAAGGCACCCAGACCTACCGCTACACGTTGGAGGAGTTCGAGGCAAAGCTGCGGGAGTGCTTCGGTGAGTGAGGTCTCCCCAAACCACCATAACGGACCAACAAATCAGCCGCTCCTGTCGATGGTCTTACCGGCACCCCACAGGTAAACTGGCCTCCCTTGCCGAGACCTGTAATCGTTGCCGCGTGCTACAGCTTTCGCTACAATCGCCGGGTCGGCTTGACAGCCGCCTCAAATCCCTGACTTTCGGGACGTTACCTTTGACCGACAACGCTATGTTTCCGCCTCCGATGGCCCACGGGCCGCTGGACGGCGTGAAAGTTCTGGACCTGAGCGAGGACATCGCCGGGTCGTTCTGTGCCCGCCTGCTGGCCGACTACGGAGCTGAGGTGCTGAAGCTGGAGCCGTCCGCTGGGGCCACGCTGCGGCGAATGCCGCCCTTCTTCGGCGATGACCCACACCCAGAGAAGAGCCTGTTCTTCCTAGCCATGAACCTGAACAAGAAGAGCGCGACACTGAACCTGGGGACCGCTGCCGGTCGGGAGTTGTTCCGTGAGCTGGTACCGCATGTTGATGTGGTGGTCGAGAGCTACCGTCCCGGTTACTTGGCAGACCTGGGGTTGGGTTACGAGGCGCTGGAGGCCATCAACCCGGGGCTGGTGCTTACGTCGATTACTCCGTTCGGGCAGACGGGGCCTTACAGTCAGTATGCCGGAGAGGAGATTGTCAACTACGCCATGGGGCTGATCATGAGCATCAGCGGGCGGCAGGACCGCGAGCCGCTGAAGCACGGCGGGTTTCAAGCGCAGTACGAGGGCGGGCTGAACGGCGCGGCGGCCACGGCCATGGCGCTGTTCATGCAGGGCAACACCGGCGAGGGTCAGCACGTCGACGTGTCGGTCACCGAGTGCGTGGCGTCGACGATGATGGCCACGCAGACGATGTATCCCTTCATCGGGGCCACGCAGCCGCGGCGACGGGCTTCCGGTAGCAACTTTGGCCACCCCATGGCCTGCGAGGATGGGTGGATCATTGTGCAGACCGGCGGCGGGGCCACTTGGGAGACCATCGCCAACTTCTTTCGAGACCCCAGGCTCCACGAGGAGCGGTTCACCGATACTGCCGAGCGCAACCGCAACGGCGAGGAGCTGGACCGCATCGTCCTGGAGTCCATCAGCGAGCGAGGGAAGTGGGACCTGTTCACCGAGGCGGCCCGCTCGCGGATGCTGTTCGGGCTGGTGCAGACGCCGTCGGAGCTGGCCGAGTGTCCTCAGTTGGAGTCCAGGGACTTCTACCGCGAGGTTGACCATCCCGTCATCGGGCGCATCAAGGTGCCTGCGGCGCTGTTCAACCTTTCGCTAACGCCCTACCAGTACACGATGCCGGCGCCTATGCTGGGACAGCACAACCGGGAGATTTACGTGGACGGTCTGGGCTACACCCTGCAGGAACTGACCGTGCTGAGGCAGACGGACGCTATCTGATGACGACGCCAGAGTTCGAGCGGGATCACCCCCACCCTGACACTCCCCCTGAGGGGGAGAGAACTGGGTTGCCCCTTGAGGGGATACGAGTACTTGATTCGACCTACGTGTTCGCGCTGCCCTATGCCGGGGGGCTGCTGGCTGATATGGGCGCCGAGGTGATCAAGGTGGAGGGGCCGGGGAGGCCCGACGTTACCCGGACCGGCGGGTACTCGGGGGTGTTCGCGGAGAACGACGTGGGCGAGGACTGGTGGAACCGTCCTTCCACCTACAACCTGATCCATCGCGGGAAGCAGTCGATCACGCTGGACATGACCGACGAGCGAGGGCGAGACCTGTTCAAGGAGCTGGTCTCCATCAGCGATGTGGTGATGGAGAATTTCACGCCGCGGGTGATGCGCAGCTGGGGGTTGGACTATCCCAACCTGCGCAAGCTGCGGCCTGACGTGATCCTGGTATCGAACACCGGCTACGGGCATGGCGACGGGCCCTACTCGGGGTACCCGGCGCAGGCCACGACGCAGGAGGCGACCCATGGGCATTGCTGGGTCACCGGCTATCCCGGCGAGGGCCCGGCCAAGGCGGGGGCATCCTTCGTAGACTTCCTGTCAACGTGGACGGCGCTGTTCGCCATCGGGGCGGCGCTGCGGTACCGGAGCCGCACGGGGCTGGGGCAGTGGGTCGATATGGGGATGTACCAAGCCGGGGTGATGTTCCTGTCGGAGTACATCCTGGACGCCACCGCCAACGGGCGCGAGGGCGGGCGCATCGGCAACCGCCACCCGTGGCGCGCGCCGCAGGGCTGCTATCCGGCGGCGGGTGAGGACCAGTGGATCACGCTGTCGGTGGGCGACGACTCGCAGTGGCGATCGCTGTGCGGGGTGATGGAGCAGCCGGAGCTGGCCTCCGACGCCCGCTTCGCCACGCTGATCGGCCGCCGGGAGAACCACGACGCGCTGGACGAGATCATCGCCGCTTGGACCTCGGGCCGCGACCGGTACGACACGATGCATGCGCTGCAGGCCGTGGGCATCCCGTCGGGGCCGGTGCTGACGGGGCGAGACATCCACTACGACCCCCACTTCAAGAGCCGCAACTTCCTGGAACGGGCGCAGTACCCGCCGGAGCGCAAGCTGGGCGAGCGGATGTTCCTGAGCCGCCCGTACAAGTTTTCCAAGAGTCCGGTGCACATCCAAGGGCCGTCCCCGTCCTTCGGGCAGCACAACGAGCCGGCGCTGAAGGAGTTGCTGGGCGTGTCCGACGAGATATACCGGCAACTGGTGGAGGACGTGGTGATCACCACGGTGCCGACAACCGGCGAGCCGTCGCCGGTGGTGCGGCAGCCTGAGGCGTTGGAGCGCGGCATCATCGCCGCCTGGGACCCCGACTACCGCGAGCGCCTCGGGCTGGCGGAGTAGCCGGGCCGGGCTCGTGGGTTAGTATCCTCTTTCGTTCTGTGATCTGAACGTTGTCATCTCCTGCCCCGCTTCTGCGAGGGTGAGTTTCTTTCGCGGGGATGGCGTCGCGCCCTTTTTGTTTGTCGGCCAAATCCGGACATTTAAGGCCGTTGTTTGTGCGGATTGGGCGCTAGTGGGCAAGAGCGGTGAGCCGGGGTTCCGGCGACGTAGGTCGGAGATTTTTGTTTTTCCTATCATTTCCGCTCATTTCCGCTCGTTTTGGCTGGGGAGCAGGGTTGCGGAAAGCTTCCTGGGCCTCGTGGCGACGTGTCGAGGGTTGTGTTTCTTGGTTTTCGCGTCGAATTGTCATGCTTTTCGCTGGCCGGTCGGCGTTAGAGGGTGTCTAATAAGTTGGGGCCCGGGCCAAGCGGCGCAACATGAGTCCGGTCATGGCAGCGTAGATCCAGGCCTCCGTAGTTTCCGGCAAACCCTCATAATCCTTGCTCAAACGCCGTTGCAGGTTCAGCCAGCCGAAGGTGCGTTCCACCACCCAGCGCCGGGGCAGTACCTGGAAAGTATGTTGCTGCCGGGGTCGGCGCACCAACTCCAGATTCCAGCCACCCGCTTCCTTGGCCCACTGCACCAGCTTGCCGCCGTAGGCCCCGTCGGCCCAAATCACCTTCAACCGGGGATATTGCCCCAGCAGACGCTCCAACACCAGCTTGCCGCCGTCCCGGTCCTGTATGTTGGCCGGATGCACCGCCACTGCCAGCAACAGCCCCAGGGTATCGACCACTATGTGGCGCTTGCGCCCCTTCACCTTCTTGCCCGCATCGTAACCCCTGGGCCCCCTTTTCGGCAGTCTTTACCGATTGGCTGTCGATGATCGCTGCGCTGGGGCTGGCCTGGCGGCCCTCGGACTGACGGGTCAGGGACCGCAAGGTGTCATGCGCTCTCTGCCAGGTTCCGTCCCGGCGCCAAGTGCGGAAGTAATGAAAGGCGGTGCGCCAAGGTGGCAGGTCATGAGGCAGCATCCGCCAAGAGCATCCGGTGCGCAGCACATAGCGGATGGCATTCACCACCTACCGGCGGGGGTATTTGACGGGACGGCCGCCGGGTTTGGGCGGAGGCAGCAACGGTTCCAGCAGTTGCCACTCCCGGTCGTTCAGGTCGGTGGGGTAATTTGGTCGGTTCATACCCCCAGATTACGCCATTCCGCCCGTTCCTCGCCTTCGTGCCTTTATGCAAGTTTTTACCTTTTTAGACACCCTCTTAGCTGGACTTTGTACATTTCAGAGATGGGCATCGTGGGTAAAGTTACACAGCCTGGGAACTTTTCGAATGTCGGGTCCAGAAGGCGACATTCAAAAACATACTGGCGCGGCATTGCAGCTAAACATTCGTATCTAACGGGACCTACTAGCTTTGTACAAAGTCCAGCTTAGACTGGGCTGTTGTCAATAAATAGAATATTTGTACGTATATTCTCATATTACGGGCTGTCACCGGGTTTGGCAAGGGCTGGCTGTCAGTAGATTGTCTGAACTGTGATTTGTAGGATTGGGGGATGGACAGGATTGGGATGTTTCTTGACAGTGCGAAAAAGGGGGGCGTATGGTAGGGGTGAGGGCCCGTAGCTCAGTGGTAGAGCAGCCGGCTCATAACCGGCTGGTGGCAGGTTCGATCCCTGCCGGGCCCACCACTTCCGGCGTGCGCGCAAAGTATTGGCGAATACTGGGCCGCATCCGCAGCAAGGGAACAGGTCAGTTCCTCCTCCTTTTTGTCGGGTTCCATTCCATCGTTTCCAGTTGCCCGGCCTCGTGTCAGTGTTGACCAGGTATAATAGTATTTGACACTAATAGCGGCGCGCGCTATTATAAAATCGTGATCAGAGGCTACCGGGACAGAGACACCGAGGCGGTGGCGGAGCGCCGACGTGTACGCAGGTTCACAGAACAGTTGCAGCGACGGGCGCAGATAAAGTTGATGATTATCAACAATGCCGTGGACCTGAACGACCTGCGATTACCTCCCGGGAATCGACTGGAGGCGCTTTCTGGAGATCGCGAGGGGCAGTACAGCATTCGCATCCATGACCAGTGGCGTATCTGCTTCACTTGGGACGATGGGGGCGCCTACGAAGTGGAGATAGTCGACTACCATTAGCCACGCGGGCGCGTTTTGGGAGGAAACTATGACTAAAGAGACGGTGGACAACCTCGAAATGCTGCCGCCCATACATCCGGGTGAGATACTGGAGGAAGAGTTCCTGCGGCCCATGAATATCACCCAGTACCGCTTGGCCAAGTCCATAGGTGTGGATGCACGGCGGGTTCACGCGATCGTCAATGGGGAGCGGGGCATATCGGCGGAGACTGCGCTGCTGTTCTCGCGCTTCTTCGGGAATTCGGCCGGATTCTGGATGGGGCTGCAAAGCCAGTATGATCTGGAGACGGCGGAGGAGCGGTTTGCCGAGAGGCTGAGCAGGGTTGTGGGGCATTCCTCGGCTGGGCCCGGGGGTTAGAGGGTGGAGGCCAGGCGTGGGGGCGCGTGGGTCGGTGGTGGAGCAGCCGGCTCATAACCGGCTGGTGGCAGGTTCGATCCCTGCCGGGCCCACCACTTCCGGCCTGAACATCCCCGTCCTTCTTCACTTCCTCCAATGCTTAATCAGCATGATTCGCTTCTCAATGGCCGGTTGAGCGATAGCTGGAGTATAATCTAGCCACATCATCTAGCCGGAGATTACTATGGCGGAATGGCTTCTGCAGGATGCGAAGAACAAGTTCAGCGCGCTGGTGAACGCCGCGCTGGAGGGAGAGAGCCGCAGCGGGTGACGCGGCGGGGACAATCCGCGGTGGTGGTTCTCGCGGCGGAGGAATACGAGCGACTCCGCCGGTTGGATAAGGCTTACGCTCCGAGCTTGGGCGGGCTACTGCTTGAGATTCCGCAGGATGACCAGGAATTCGAGCGGTTGTCCATTGCGGCCCGGCCACTGGACCTCTGATGTTCCTCTTGGACACAGACGTGCTTCTGCACTCAGGAGACGTGAACGGAATCCTGAGACAGTCCGCTGGGCACAGGAACAGCGCACGATGGACCTGTTCATCAGTGTTGTTACGGTGGGGGAGATAGAACAGGGCGTCACACAACAGCAGCAGCAAGACGTGCCATTCGCCCGTGATCTGGGTCTCTGGCTGGACCGGGTGCTGGGCTGGTACGGAGACCGAATTCTGCCTGTGGATGTGGCCTCAGCGCGGCGTTGGGGACAATTGTCGGCCGCACTTGGACACGGGGGCGTGGATATACTCATTGCCGCAACTGCTCTGGAGCATGGATTGACCGTAGTTACGCGCAATGTTCGCCATTTTGAGCCGACGGGGGTGCCGGTGTTGAATCCTGCTGGGCGAGAGATATGATGCTGGCGTGGGGTCGGGGTTCTTGGTGCTTGGTGAGAGGGCTCCGGGGTCGGATTCGCGAGGAGGAAGTCCGATCCGATACTATGATAACGGAGTTAGGTCACGGGTCTTGTAGTTCTGTAGTTGAGTTACTAGCCTATTGCGGGCTGGTCGTTGGGGTGAATGCTGTCGGGGCGCCACAACTGACAAAATGGGCAAGAATAGTTCTGGTCTAGATTTAGGTAAATTCTGAGAGTGGTAAGTGAGTCTCCATGCCTCTGAGTACGAAGGGCATCCGGAACATTGACAGCGAAATAGACCGCACTTTGGCAGAGAACATTGATCGGGTATTCACTCTTATTGACGAAAAACTTGATGAGTTTTCTCAAGCTAGAGGGTTAACCGCGAGTCAGATTAGATTTCTTCAACCTCTACATTGTTGTGTATTTGTAGGAAATACTAAACTATCTGTAGTTCTAGCTCCACACGATATAAGTGGTATATCTAGAGTGAAACTTATTGACTTCTCGAACCAAGAAATGGATATCGACACTGCATATACTTAGCAGAAAGGGATTTACAATTTCAAAATGCATTCGGACTTGATCTCTCACGCGCCGTATTAGACAAAGAGAGTTTCGCGCAGCAGGCGGCAATAACAGATATTTCTAGGCAATTGATCGCAAGTGAGATTGCACTTTTTGAACAGCGCCAAAGAGTTGTTAGGCTAAATCCTATTTTCCAAGGACGCGAATTTCTACAAAATGACAACCTAGTTTTCGTATTGTCGCCCTTTGGGTATCCATACGATGAGATTTATGCTGATCATATAAAACCCACCGTCGAAAGCATACAAGGTTTACAGTGCATAAGAGCTAATGATATATATGGCAACAGGCCTATTGTTGAGGATATATGGAGATATACTAATGAGGCGCGAATACTTATATCTGAACTTACAGGCAGAAATCCTAACGTTTTCTACGAGACAGGCATTGCACACACTGTCGGAAAGAGTGTGATCCTGATAACAAGGTCTATGGATGATGTACCGTTCGACCTTAAACATCTTAGGTGCATAGTGTACGAATATGATCCTAGAGGCATTAAGATTTTAGAACAGAATCTTAAGAATACTATTTTTGCTATCTTGTCTAGAAATGAGTAAGAAGAGCTTTCCGCCTGAAAATGCAACGGCAATATTGATTTGTTCGATATTCAAGGCTTTAGGCCATTGGTAACCGTTGGGCTTGGGGTGTAGGCAGCGGTTGTTTCGCTGGCGATGATTGTTGTCGGCGTCTTTATTGTTATGCGGGTGGTGGACGCCTCCGGTGGGTACTCGGCTTGGGCCGGCTTTGGCGGCGCTTTTCGTCAGCGGCGGTACCACCGTGGTCCAGGCGGGGTGGGTGGAGGGAGCGCGGTAGCCTTCTGACTTCCGACGGGAGGTTCGCGGCAGTTGTAGTGGGCTTGGGCGGTGGTTTCGCGGGATTTCAGGGGTGTTACAATCTCGCTAGGATGGAACTTTATGGACCGCTGGAGGTGCAAGGATGGTACTGGCAAGTCAGCAGCTGGAAACCGGGATGATTCAGTACAACAGCCGCGATGGCACCCCGATTAACGCCCTCTACAGCCGCCCGGCGGAGCCCGGCAACTACCCCGCCGTGATCGTGACGATGGAGGGGATGGGGCTGATGGACCACCACAAGGACATCGCGATGCGGTTCGCGGGCCGGGGATTCTTGGCCATCGCTCCGGACCTCTATAGCCGGGAGGGGACGCCGGAGCCGGAGAACGTGCTGGCCACGCTGTTCGCCAGCCCCGACTCGCAGGCGATGGACGACCTGGACGGGGCGGCGGTGTTCCTCAAGTCGCAGGCGCACAGCAACGGCAAGGTGGGCATCATCGGATTCTGCTCGGGCGGGCGCTACACGCTGATGATGGCCTGTCATAGCAGCAACATCAACGCGGCGGTGGACTCCGCCGGGGGGCACATCGCCGACCAGGAAATCACCGACCTGCGCCCGGTCAACCCCATCGACATGATCGCCGACCTGTCCTGCCCGCTGCTGGCGCTGTTCGGCATCGAGGACCAGAACCCGACGCCGGAGCAGGCGGAGCGGCTGAGGGCGGAGCTGGACAAGCACGGCAAGACATACGAGTGGGTGATGTACGACAACGCCGGGCACGCCTTTTTCGCGGACTACCGTCCGAGCTACCGGGCCGCGCCGGCGCAGGATATGTGGCACCGGGTGCTGGAGTTCTACGGCAAGCACCTGTCTTGAGCCAGTGGAGGGGAGTGCGGAATGATGTGTCCGCACTCCCCTTAATGACATAACGACCCTGTCAGTCAGTCAAACGGTATATGCCTGACTCTTGCGACAGCAGGTAAAGCTCTCCATCATTGTCTTCGGCGAAGGACATGATGCGGAGGCCGGTGTCGGCTAGCTGCTGGTGCTCCGCGAGTTGGCCGTCGATGTAGCGGAGGCCGAAGACCTTGCCGGAGCAGAAGTCGCCGTAGACGTAGAGGCCGACGAGCCAGGGGATGGCTTGGCCGCGGTAGACATAACCGCCGATGACCGAGCAGGGCTGGCCGTCGAGGGAGTACTCCCAGACCGGCGGGATCGTGCCCTCGCGGTCGCAGCCTTCGCCGGGGTTGAAACAGTGGTTGCCTTCCAGCCTGTTCCAGCCGTAGTTGCCACCGCGCTGGACCAGGTCGATTTCCTCCCAGCGGTTCTGGCCGACGTCCCCGGCCCAGAGTTCTCCTGTCTCGCGGTCGAAGGAGAAGCGCCAAGGGTTTCGCAGACCGTAGGCCCAGATTTCCGGGCGACCGCCACCGTTGGCGAATGGGTTGTCCGGCGGAATGGCGTAGGGCTGTCGGGGCGTGGATTGGGAGACGTCGATTCGCAGGATGGAGCCGAGGAGTGTCGACGTGTCTTGGCCGCTGCCCAGCGGGTCGCCCGCCGAGCCGCCATCGCCGAGGCCGATGTAGAGGTAGCCGTCGGGGCCGAACGCAAGCTGACCGCCGTTATGGTTTTGGTAGGGCTGCGCGACCTCGAGGATGACGAGTTCGCTGTTGGGGTCGGCTTGGGTGTTGGCAGACGACAGGGTGAACCGCGAAACGACCGAGCGGCGCGGGTTGGCCGCGGAATAGTAGACGTAGAGATGCCCTTCATTTTCCGTGGCGTTGGCCGGGGCCAATGCCAGCCCCAGCAGTCCTTCCTCCGAGCCGCGGGCGTTCACCCGGTCGTCTATGTCCAGGAAATCTGCAACAGAGATGTCGTCAGTTGTCAGCTGCTCTTCATCGAACACCGAGACCCGCCCCGCCTGCTGGGTAACAAAGAACTGGCCGCCCGCTCCTTGGACGAAATTTGTCGGTGCGTCTATTGCGCTTGGCAGCACTCGCTCCAGTCGCAGGGATTCAAGCGGCGGTGTGACACGGGAGGGCGGAGGCGACGGTGTGGCGGCGCCGCACCCCGCGCCCAAGGCCGCGAGCAGAACCATCAGAATTGTCGCTATCCCGATCATTCCTGCGATTCTACACACTCCGCGCTCTCCCGGCAGGGACTTTCCTTGAGTAAGGTTATAATGCAGCCTTATCCCTGATCATTGTGCGGGTTCTGAAACATAAGAATCGAGTCTGCCCGAGGCTCGAAATTACTGCTCAAGTCAATCTGGCAACGATCAATCTGGCGACGAGGAAGTAGGAGCCGTGCTGAATGTTAGACTCGCCACGCTCGATGACCGCGATGAAGTGCTGCGGCTGGTCCGCGGTCTGCTGATCGAGCTGGGTGGTAGTCCGGCGCCTCCGGAGGCCCTCTTTGGAGTGTTTGACGAGCTGGTCTCCGGGGGAGACGATGGGTTTATTGTCATCGCCGAAGAGGACGGCTTGGCCAAGGCGGCCTGCACGGCGTCCTTCGTGAAAGCGCTGCGCACCGTCGGGCGGTACGTGATCCTTCAGGAGATGTTCGTAGAGCCGGCTTCCCGCAACTCTGGCGTGGGGAGGGCGGTCATAGATTTTGCGCTGGAGCACGCCGTGGCCAATGGCTGCGAGGTGGTGGAGTTGGGGACACCTCGAGTCGGCGAGCGCCAGATAGCGTTCTACGAGCGCGCAGGATTTACCAACGTGGGCGCCCGCCTCCGGTGGACGACACACGACAACCATTTCCGTTAGTGCGTGGCGGTTTCCAAGCCGACCGGCAGTGAGATTTTCGTCGGACACCCGCGGTGGACGTTGCGATCATAGACCCGGCGCCGGGCTGCCGGAGTTTGATGCGCAGTTGGTTGAGCCACTGGATTACCGCCTTCGCGGGAATGTCGGGGTTGCGCGGGAGTGTCGGGGTCAGAGTGAAATCAGGCCGTCGGCAGCTTTGCACTTGTAGGGGAAACGCCCCACCCCAATCTTCCCCTGGAGGGAGAGGGAGATATCAGAGGGCATTGGAGGGGCTCATGAGCGCAGTGGACAAATGGCGCCAGATGATTATCGAGGAACACGCGCAAACGGACCAGATTCGGGGGCCTCGGCCCACTGACCACTGGACGCAGTATGCGCCGCAGTTCAAGGATGACCCTCATCGCACCGGCGACGAAATGGTGGACGAGCTCAGGGTGCGGGTGCAGCCGGGAGACACTCTGATCGACGTGGGCGCGGGCGGCGGAAGGCTGGCACTGCCCTTGGCGCTGACCTGTCGGTGGGTGTATGCCGTTGAGCCATCGCCCAGCATGTGCGCCGTGCTGAGGGAGACTGCCGACGAGCACGGCATCGAAAATATGTCGGTGATCGAGACCGGTTGGGCGGAGGCTTCAGTTGAACCTGCGGATATGGTGCTGAGCAGCCACGTCGTCTATGTCATACAGGAAATTGAACCATTCGTCCGGAAGATGGAGAGCCACGCCAAGCGACAGGCGCTGGCCATTCTGTTTCAGTTCCCTCCCCAGACGCAAATGTACGGATTGTGGGAGCAGGTACACGGCGAGAAGCGCCACGCGCTACCCTGCTTGCCGGAGTTCCTGCCCGTGCTCGAGGAGTTGGGCATTCGGCCGGAGATTACCGAACTGGACCTCCGACCGCAGCGGGGTTTCGACAGCTACGAGGAGGCGCGGGAGATGCTCACCAGGCGGCTCTACGTCAAGCCGGGCACCGTGGCCATGGACCGACTAGAGCGCGCGCTGGAGGAATCGGTCCACGAAGTGGAAGGGACGTGGCAGATAAAAGGCTCACAGCCACTTCGTCCCTGCATCGTGGCATGGGAGCCTGCCAAGGGATAGCCGGACTTTCAACCCGCAGCCGCTTGGCTCACACAACAGCAGAGTGAGGAAACCGCCCTTACATGGCGCGAGCCTGGGGCATGATTTCCGCGAGTCCTTGCAAAGATTCCTGCAACCCTTCATACATTGAGCCATCGGGGCGCCTTACGGCGGCGACTCCCATGCTGACGCTGCTGAATCCCATGTCTCGCAGTGCCTGTAGCTTCGGCAGGCACTGGGCGGGAGTTCCGGCGATGGCGAACCTCTCTATGATTTCGGGCCCCAACACGTCGTCCAGCTCCCTTGGATAGGAAACGTCGGAATCGAAATACCACCCCGTGGCCTGGGCTGCCAGCCGACTGATGCGCTGGAACTCGGCGGCGGGAAGTTGGGATTGCTCCAGCCCACCCAAAGACAGGTAATGGGCGGCATAGAGCACCACGCTGCGGCGGGCCTGCTCGCCGTCGTGGGATATGCAGACGGTCACTCGCGGGGCGACGTTCACGTCGTCGGGGTTGCGGCCTGCCTCAATCGCTCCCTCACTCACCCATTCGCGGTAGCGCAAGAGGGCACTTTCCGGAAGCTCCCTAGCACCGACCACCACACCATCAGCCACCCGGCCAGCAAGCTTGGAGATCTGCCTGCTCCTGGTGCCAATGACCACCGGGACGGGCGCGGCTATGGCCGACTGCAACTTCGCGCCGTTCATGCGGTAGTTCCGGCCGTCGAGGTTGACCCGGCCCCCGCTCAGCAGTTCTTTTACCGCACCAATGAATTCCTCCAGCCGACGGGCCGGACTTGGCTGTTCGATGCCGATGCTCGACAGGCCTGATCCCACGCCAATCCCGAGGAACGCGCGCCCTTGGGAGATTTCGTTCAGCGTGCCCAGGGCAGCAGCGACGATGGCGGGATGCCGCACGTAGGGGTTGGTGACCAGGCTCCCGATTCGGACGTTCTTCGTGGCGGAGGCACATAGCGCTTGGAGCTGATAAGAGTCCCGGAGAAGCGCCACGTCAGATATTCCGAGTCGGCTAACGCCTGCGCCGTCAACGATGCGGGCCAACGCAATCAGCTCATCCACCGACACCACGGGGCTCAGTTCGACCTCTATTTCCATCTGTCTCAACTCATCTGTAACGGATGTAGCAGGTAATGGGGGTGTTTCCTATCTCCACCCTGCCTGGCCGGGATAAAATTGCTCCTCGCGAAGATCGCCTACAGTACCCGGAGCAACTCCCGCGACAATAACGATAAACTCCCGACCACGGTGACCGCCACCACCACGTACCGGAAAACCTGCAGGCTGATTCGGCGTGCCACCACCGCAGCCAAGGCCGATCCCGCCAGCACGGCAAGAGTAAGGACTCCAAGGTTTTTGGCCGTAGTTACGCCCAGCAAGCCGGAAGCGACGAACAGGACCAACGCCAACGCTGCGGCCAGGAAAAAGTACAGGCCCAGCGTGGCGCGGATGGTGTCGCGAGACCAGTCCTGCTCAATGGCGTAAAGCCCTCCCAACGCCGCCCCAACACCCAGGGAGGTGGCCATAAGCGTGGTGATGAAGCCGCAGATTGGAGCGGCCAACGGCTTTTGAGCGCCGGGCAGATGTATTCTGAACAGGCTCATCACGGCCACCACCAATATGACCACCCCGATGATCAGCCTCAGCGCCACCGGATTGGCTCCGTGCAGCAGGAGGACTCCGATGGGGACCGGCGGCAAGCCGGCAACCAAAAAGGGCCAGGACTGCTTCAGGTTCAGGTGCCGCCACGTCTGGATCAGCGTCAACCCGGTGGTGACCACGACCAAGGAGTTTACAATTACCACCGCGTCCTTTGGCTCCAGTATGAACAGCAGGAACGGCATTGCCAGGGTGCCCATTCCGAAGCTGATGGTTCCCAGCACGAGCGCGCCGAGGAACACTGCCGCCAGCCCCAGAGCCAGCTCCCAACCGGCCAGCATCAGGTTTCCGCGCAGCCGGGCGACCCAGGCGCGGCTACTCTAAATCCACTCCAGATGGCGTTCATAGTGGGCAGTTGCATCGTTAAAACTCTTGAGCGGTTTGCCATGATTTACGGTCGGTTCCATCCTACGGGACAGTAATATCGGCACGATCACCTGGTCGACTTTACGGGAGTGGCGCATTGTAGCCCAACCCCAAGAGTGGCCCCATGGTATCCACTACCATGTGGCGCTTGCGTCCGGTCCTAAAGTACCACAGACCATGCACCAAGGCGGCAGCGAGGGAGGGGGAGTCTGCTCTTTTCACTGGGCGTCGGCCGAATCGCTGGGATAAGGGTTTCGGTCCATCCTCCCAGCCCACAGCCCACCCTCTCAACAAGACCAACAGCCCAAGCTCAGCCTATTGTCAGACACTCTCTCAGGGGAGTCCATTGGCCGAGTAGAACGGCCTCGCCATAACTCTCTCCCGGAGGGAGGGGATTCCGTCTTGGGAGAACGCCGTCAGAAGTTAAACGGAGTCCAGGGTTGTAGAGGGACAGCAAACATACGGTCCGCCTTTTCGACAGCTCCGGGCTTGTGCTCGTCAACCAAGCTGGCGCCCAACTGGCTGTAGAAACTGACGGTTCCCAAGTAGACCGATGCCAGGGCGGACGGGTCGATTGAAATGTCCGGGGACGCGCTGGTCGTGCGGCACTGGGCACCGTCAGGCCCGCCCTCAAGCTGGAAACAACCGTTGTTCCACGGACACAGGCCGTCGCGCACCTCCAAGGTGAGGCGGCCGGTCTCTGCGTAGCGGCGCTGCTCCAGGGCGGCGGCGGCGTCTACGACGCGCAGCCATACGCCATCGCGGATTGTGCGTTGCAAGCGACGCGGGTCGGCAAGCATCCAAGGGAGGGGGTCGTCCATGGGGCGCTTGATGGCCTCGGTGACACTCATCAGGTCGACGTCAAAGCAGAATCGCCATAATGCGGCGGCAGCTTCCCTGGTAACCGCCATCAGCTCGTTGACAGATACTGCCGGGCGGTTGGAGCGGTAGGCTACATAGCCGTCCAGCCTTCCGTCCTCCTCGTAGGCGGCGTAGAACATACCGCCGCGGCCACGGCCCCGGACGCGGGGTTCCGGGTCAAGGGCGTCGGGGGAACGGGACTCCTCGTCCCACTTGTGCGGCGGCTTATCGAACACGCCGGGGCGACCGGCTGTGCTGCGACGGAAAACGTCAGGGAGCTTCTTTGCGATTTCCTCCGGTTCCACAAAGACGATTCTTCCAGGGGGGTCGTATCTTCGGGCGTAGGTATTGTAGGGGCGGTCAATCTTCCAGAACTCATGCTGGGTGCCAACGCCGTAACCAAATCTGCCATAGATCCCGCTCTCCGAGGCGAACAAGGCGGCCAGGGGCTCCCCCCACTCGTGAATGTCGCTGAGCTGGCGGCGCATCATCCGGGTCATGACGCCCTGCCGGGTGTGGGTGGGCTGCACCGCCACATTGGCCACGCCGCCGACGACGGATGTGCCGCCTGGAATGGACATTTCGAGCTTGTGCGCCTGGCAACCGCCGATGATGTTGCTGCCCTCGAACACGGCGATGGAGCGGGAAAGGTCGAAATGAGGGCGAAGCTCCTCCGGGTCGTGGTCCAGCCGGTTGCTGTGGGACCGCGATTCGGCTCTAAGCCACTGGAGAAACTCACTTGGAGTTACGGGTCTGAGTTCCTGCTCCGGCATTGATTTTGTGCTCCCGTCTGCTTTGTGGTGCCCGAAGTATACTGGATTGCGGGGCTTTCCATCGAATCCGGCCCCATACTACCAATTATCACGAAATCCGACATCCTATAATACAGTCCGATGGTACATTTACATTGACACAAATGGCGGCTGATGTTTTATTTGTCTCAATTTGCTGTTGCTTGGCGACGAAGGAGGGTGAATCTTGCAACCGACATCTTGGAGGCTGGTCCTATTGATAGGCCTGCTGGTAATTCCGGCTTTGTTGCTGGTGATGGCCTGCGGCGGTGACGACGATGAGGCAACGGAGGCCGCTCCAGTGGCGACCACCCCGGCACCTGGAACGACCAGCCAGGCGACCACCCCGGCACCTGGAACGACCAGTGAGGCGACCAGGGATGAGCCAGAGGATACTCCGGTACCTGCGGACCCGGAGAATCCTCTTGTAATCGGCTCGATGGACGCTCTCACTGGCGTCGCCGAATCGTACGGAATTCCCTTGCAGCAGGCCAAGCTGCTGGCTGTTGAGGAAATCAACGCGGCCGGTGGCATCAACGGCCGGGAACTGAGGATCATTTTTGAGGACTCGAAGTGCGCCGCCCAAGACGCCATCACGGCGTATAACAAGCTGACCGACGTGGACGGGGTGAAGATCATCCTGGGCACCACCTGTAGCGGCTCCATGCTGGGTGCGGCACCCCTGGCCGAGCAGGAAGGGGTTGTGATGCTTTCCGCATCGGCCACCAGCCCTGATATTGCCAGTGCAGGGGGCTACATATTCCGCACAGCGATAAACGATCTGCAACTGGGCGTGGACACCGGCAACACCATGTGGGGGGATGGAGTGCGCGAGGTTGCCACGATCACCGAGTCCACAGACTACGCCGAAGGCGCCCGCCGAACTTCGGTCGCCCAGTTCGAAAAGCTCGGTGGCACAGTGGTAGCGGCCGAGGGCTACTCTTCGGACACGCTCGACTTCCGAACCCAGCTGACCAAGCTGATCAACGCTGAGCCTGACGCCATTTTGCTTTCCGCCCAAGGAGAGGTCTCTGGAGGAACTATCATCAAGCAGGCCAGGGAGTTGAGTTACCTTGGGCCGATATACTCTGAAATCGTGCCAACGGCCCCTGACGCTCTCAGTATCGCGGCAGACGCTGCAACCGGGTTGAAAGCCATTGTGCCAAACCCCAACCTGAACACATCTGCCGGAAAGGATTTCCTGGACGCATATCGGGAGCGCTACGGAGCAGTGGCGCCACTACCCTGGTTCATGGGTTCCGCCTATGACGACGTTTATATCGCCGCCGAGTGCCTGGGGCAGACTGGTGACGACCAGAATGCGGATGCTTTCCGCGATTGTCTGAATGACCTGACCTTCAGCGGATCAATAGGCGACGACTACAGCTTCGACGAAAACGGCGACGTAGCCGGACTGACCAACGTGGTCATCGAGGTGCTGCCCCTGGGGGAGCGCACCGACGAAAACCTTGGCTACGTGGTCTTGGGACCCGCCCCCAGCGAGACAGCGGCAATGGCGGCCGCTGCCGGTGAACCCTTTGTCATCGGCGTAATGGAATCGATCACCGGGCCGGGCGAAACGTATGGCAACGTCGCGGTGCAGGCCAAGCAGATGGCGGTTGAGGAGATCAATGCGTCTGGCGGCATCAATGGACGCGAGCTTCAACTAATCGTCGAAGACTCGAAGTGCGCCGCCCAGGACTCCATTACAGCGTATAACAAGCTGACCGATGTGGACGGGGTGAAGATCATCCTCGGCACCTCGTGCAGCGGAGCCATGCTGGGTGCGGCTCCCCTGGCCGAGGCCGACGGTGTGGTGCTGTTCTCAGGGCTTGCCACCAACCCGGACATCGCCAACGCCGGGGACTTCATCTTCCGAACAGCCATGAGTGACCAAAAGCTGGGAATCGACACGGGCAACGTGTTGTGGGCGGACGGCGCCCGCACCGTGGCCACTATCACAGAGGCAACCGACTATGCCGAGGGCGTCCGGCGCACGACGGTGGCGCAGTTCGAGAACCTGGGCGGCACGGTAGTAGCGGAGGAACGCTACGCCTCCGACATCGTCGATTTCAGGTCTCAGCTAACCAAGCTAGTGAACGCCAATCCAGACTCTATTCATATCGCCGCGCAATCCGAGTTCACTGGCGGGACCATTATCAAGCAGCTCAATGAGCTTGGCTACGACGGGCCAATCTACTCGGAGATCGTTCCGGTCGGGGCTACGGCGCTGGAGATTGCGGGAGACGCCGCGACCGGTGTAAAGGCAATCCTGGCCGACATAGACCCGGCCAATGCGAAAGGCCAAGAGGTGCTGGCCAATTTCAGGGAGCGGTATGACTACCTGACGTTGGCGTGGTATCTCGGCTCGGCCTACGATGACGTTTACATTACTGCTGAGTGCCTCAGGCGCATCAACGACGACCAGAACGCCGCCGCGTTCCGCGACTGCCTGTACAGCATCGAGTGGAGCGGAGCGATCGGCGACAACTACAGCTTTGATGAAAGCGGAGAGGTCGTTGGCCTGTCCAACGTGGTGATCGAGGTCCTTCCCGAGGCAGACAGGACTGATGACAACCAGGGTTACAGGGTGCTGGGTCCCGCGCCCACACAATAGGCGGTTTATTGCGGCCATGGTTGAAGGGGCCGGCCCATCCACTGGGGCCGGCCCTATTTTCTGGGTGGTGATGTGGTATCATCTCAGGGCTTGCTGACCTGAATTCGTTTCGTGAGTACCGTATTGTTGGGCCAATCCGCAAGAGAACGCCGCATCATCCCGATTTCCAACCTCTCAAAAGCGCAGCTGCTGGCCGTTGTTCTCGCCCTGTTGGCCGTTGCGTACGTGGGATGGAAGGTCAGCGAGTCGCCGACGCAGGCGGTTCAGTTTGCCTTCAACGGGCTGTCCGTCGGGGCGGTGTATGCGCTTCTTGCGATGGGCTTCACGCTGGTCTACAGCACCGTGTGGTTTTTCGACCTGTATTACGGGGCGGCAGCAGCCATCGGGGCGTACAGCGTCTTTTACCTGCGATCATCGGAGACGCTGGGAGGGCGCTACGAGGTCAACGAGGTGGCGGTAAACGTCGGGTTTGCGGTGGTTACGGCGGGCGTGGTCGCTTGGGCACTCCATACCAGCGTCTATTCCCGGTTGAGGGCGCGATTCGGCCCAGCCGTCCCGATGGCGGGCATCGCTCTGATCGCGGGCGCGGCGGGCGCGTACATGGGCTTTGTGCTGACGTTTCCGGGCAGCTTGAACGTATTGTTTGCGCCGGCGGTGGGCGCAGCCGTGGCCGCGGTCGTGTTCTGGGTGCTGCGCCGGGCGTATGAGAAAGCAGTCCCGGCGTCCAGGGGAACTCCGTTCATTGCCTTGGCGGGCATTGCCGCCGCCGTGCTGGGGGCTTGGTGCGGATTCTTGGTCTCGGGGGAACCAGGGTCGAAACTGTACCTGAGCTGGGCGGTCTCGTGCCTGCTGGCGGGCGTGGTGGGGCTGGCGCTCTACCGGGGCCTCTACGTCTACATGCGACAGCGCTCCCGGTCGCCGCTGATCATGCTGGTGGCGTCGCTGGGGATACTGCTGGCGATCACTGCTGCCACGACCATTGTTTTCCAGAGCGCCCCCCGTCCCCTGCCCGACGTGTTCGGCAGCTCGCCGTGGACCGTGGGCGGGGCAAACATCAAGGGATTCAACGTGTTCACCATCGGCGTGGCCGTGGCCGGATTCGTAGGGCTTTTGCTCCTGCTCAAGATGACGACTTTCGGCAAGGCGGTGCGGGCAATCGGCGACGATGAAGAGGTGTCGAAGGTTGTGGGCATCAACACGACCGTGATCATCGCGGCGGTGTTCTTCATTGGCGCTATCTTTGCGGCCATGGCCGGGATATTGAGCGGCCACGACACGGCAATTCAGCCGCGCATGGGGCTGCTGCTGCTTCTGAAAGGCTGGATCGCCTCCGTGGTGGGCGGCATGGGCAACCTATATGGCGCCATCGTCGGGGGGTTCGCCCTGGGAATGATCGAGCAGTTCGGCATCTGGGACCTGGCCGGGGAGTGGAAGGACGTAATCTCCTTCGTCCTCCTGATCCTGTTCCTGTCGTTCTGGCCGAGGGGAATCCTGCCACGTAAGTAGCGGGGCCGGGACAAGCTGAATGCAGACAGACGCAAGAGGTTTTTTGGAGACGCTGATGGCGGCCCGCGATCCGCGATGGCTGCTGGCACTGCTGCGCAGCAACATCGAGCTGTGGGCCAACCTGATCATCATCTCGTGGGCCATTGGTTTCCTTTTGTGGCAAGGCGTAGGATTCGCCATCACCATCGGTACCGTGTTCGGCATCTGGGCCATACTGGCCATAAGCCTGAATCTGGTGGTGGGATTCACGGGCCTCCTTTCGGTGGGGCACATCGGCTTCTTTGGCATAGGGGCCTACACTGTGGCGATCCTGACGTCGAACGCGCCCTACGAACAGCTGAGGACCGAGGCCATACCCACGTTCGGCTGGCCTTTCTTCGCCGCGCTGCCCGTGGCGATGGTGCTGTCCGGAGCGGTGGCGATGGTGGTCGGGGTGGTGTTCAACCGTTTCCGAGACGACATATTCGTCCTGGTTTCTTTCGGGTTCACCATCATCTCGTTCAACGTGTTTCTCAACTGGAGGAGTGTCACTCGGGGCGCCTTCGGGATTCACGAGATCGCCCGGCCCGAGATCGGCGGCAGGACGCTCACGGGGGAGCTGGAGTTCCTCGGGCTGGTAATTGGCTTTCTCGTCATTGTGATGGGAATCTCCTTGTTCATCGTCTCATCCTCCTTCGGCAGGGTGCTGACGGCCATTCGGGAGGACGAGCAGGCCATCGAGGTATTCGGCTACCAAGCGACCCACTACAAGCTGGCGGTGTGGACCATATCGGCGATGATGGCCGGGCTGGCTGGCGGGCTGTTCTCGAGCTGGACCACCTTCGTTGACCCGAACTCCTTTGTCCTGCTGGAGTCCATGCTGCTGGTAGCCATCGTGATCCTGGGAGGGCTGGCCACCATCTGGGGCTCGTTGCTGGGGGCGATGGCCTTCGTGCTGCTGGAGGAGGGAATGCGGTTCATACCCTTCCTGCCCACGGAGTATGTCGGGCAGGCCCGGCTGGTGGTGCTTGGTGTGCTGCTGGTCCTGCTGATGCTGTTCCGGCCCCAAGGCTTGGTCGGGAGGTTCAAGCTATGAGCGCTGAGAAATCCGAAAGAGGCTCGCAGCCGGCCATCGAGACGATCGACATCTCCAAGCTCTTCGCGGGTGTAAGGGCGGTGGACGAGTTGAGCCTTGCCATCCCGAAAGAGGGCATGACCAGCATCGTAGGCCCCAACGGGTCGGGCAAGTCCACGCTGGTAAACCTGCTCAGCGGCGTTCTGCCGCTGGACGGCGGGATGGTGATAGTCGACGGCGTGGGGCTGCGAGTGGTGAAGGCCCACGAAAACCCAACCCACGGCCTGACCCGCACGTTCCAAGAGGTGCGACTGTTCGAGCAGATAACGGTGTGGGACAACATCATGGTCGTGCTGACGGCTCGCGGTCTGCTCCCGGCTTTGCTGGAGCGGGTGAGGCCAGCCCACCGGCAGAAAGCACAGAGCATCCTGGAGACCGTGGGGCTCTGGGACAAACGGCGCGAAATGGCGATGAACCTGTCCTACGGGCAGCGCAAGCTGCTGGAAATAGGGCGGGCCATGGCTTTGGACGTGCAGACATACCTGTTTGACGAGCCCTTTGCGGGCCTCTTCCCAAGGATGCTGGAGCGGGTACTCAACATAATGAAGCAGATGCGGGACGACGGGTACACTATCATTTTCGTCTCGCACAACATGGACATCGTGCGGGAAATGTCGGACCACCTGATCGTGCTAGACAGTGGCAAGCTGCTGATCGACGGTGACGTGGAGGATGTCCTAAGCCGCGAAGAGGTTATCGAAGCCTATCTGGGCGCATGACCGGCGTAACTCTGGAGCCAGCCAGCAGCCAGTGCGAGAAGCTTGATATGGCTACAACGCAAAATATGTCTCAAGAATCCAGAACTGCTGAAGAACATCTGCTGGAATTGACCGACGTATCCGTGCGATACGGCGTGGTGGCGGCGCTGAGCGAAGTGTGGCTGGGCGTTGCCAAGGGCGAGATGGTGGCGGTGATGGGTCCCAACGGCGCCGGAAAATCCACGGTGCTGAAGGCGATCATGGGGCTGGCGCCGGTGGTCGAGGGGCAGGTCTGGTGGCGACAGAGGCCGCTGGCGGCAGCCACCCACGAAATCGTGCGCGAGGGCATCGCCTTTGTGCCCCAGGGACGGCGGGTGTTCACGCACCTGACCATCGCCGAGAACCTGGAGATGGGCTGCCTGCACCTGGGCGACCGAGTGGAAAAGCAGCGACGGCTGGACTCGGTGATGGAGCTGTTCCCGGTGCTGTACGAGAAGCGTCGGGACCTGGGCAGCCAGATGTCGGGCGGGCAGCAGCAGATGCTGGCCTTGGGGCGCGGGCTGATGGCCAACCCGGACGTGCTGCTGCTGGACGAGCCCACGCTGGGCCTGGCGCCAATTGTTGTCAAGGAAGTGTTCCAGAAAGTCTCGGAAATCAGCGACCTGCTGGGAACCACCATCATGGTCGTCGAGCACAACATCAGGGGAGTGCTGGGCATCGCCGACCGGGGGTACGTGCTGGACAAGGGCCGCGTAGTCTTCAACGGAACGCCCGATGATATCAGGGACAGCGACATCCTGACCCAGGTCTTCCTTGGCGTGGTCGGTGAGGATGAGGAGGAACAGCAGGGGTAGACGGACGCCCTCAGCACATACCTCAGCCGGAGAGGGCGCATGGCTGTGCGTCTCTACATTTCCGAATTTCTGATTTGCCAGTATTCGAACGCGGCGCACAGGTGTGTGTCCTTGCAATTCCAGGCTTCGGTTTTTCGGATATTAGGTGGGTTCGCTCGACCGGCGATGCGTTGCTTGACACGCCAGATACGGCGTGTTTTGCTTTGGCTGCTGATGAGAATGGCGTAATCGAACGTTGAGGAGGGCAGCAATGGCGGAGAAGTTGGTTGGAGTAGCAGTAAGCGGTCCGGGAATCCGTGAGATCCAAGCGATGATCCTGCGGGCGGAGGAACTGGGAATACACGCGGCGTGGATGACCACGGGCGGGGCGCGTCCCGACAGCATCACGGCCTTTGCCGCCACCGCCGGGCTGACTGAACGCATCAAGCTGGGGACGTCGATCGTTCCGACCTATCCACGCCACCCGCTGGTTATGGTGCAACAGGCGCAGATCGTGGCGCAGCTTGCCCCCGGGCGCTTCCGGCTGGGCGTCGGCCCGAGTCATCGCCCGACCATCGAGGCCATGGGAATCGAGTTCAACGCGCCGCTTGGACACCTGCGGGAGTACCTGCAGATCCTCAAGGCGATCATGCAGCAGGGGCGGGTGGACTTCGACGGGGAGCACTACACGGCCCACGACGGAATCTCTGAGCCGCTGGACATTGAGATCATGGGTTCAGCGCTGCGCAAGGGTTCCTTTGAACTGTGCGGGGAGGAGTCCGACGGGGCGATCAGCTGGATCTGCCCGTTCGAGTACCTGCGGGACGTGGCGCTGCCAGCGATGCAGGCGGGGGCGCAGCGGGCCGGGCGGGAGACGCCGCCGCTCATTGCCCACGCGCCGGTCTGCGTGCACGATAACGCCGACGAGGTGCGGGCGGCCGTGCGCCAGCAGGTGATGAACCCGCGTTTGCCCTACTACCAGCGGATGCTGGTGGCCGCCGGATACCCCGAGGCCACCGAGGGCGTCTGGAGCGACGGCATGATCGATGGGGCGGTCATCTGGGGCGACGAGGAGAAGTGCGCCGAGGGCGTGCAGCGGCTGTTCGACTTGGGCGCAACGGAGGTGCTGGCCTCGCCGATCTCAGCCGGCCCGGACGCCGGGGCGTCGGTGGACCGGACGATGCGGATGCTGGGCCAGGCGGCTGCGGCGCAGGGGTAGGGGGATCAAGAGGTTGCTAGTCCTGCTGAGCGGCGGCCCGCTCCAGGTTGAGGGCCAGCAGCTTCTCGAGGATCTCGGCGTCGCTCAGGTCGCCGGGCCAGCCGTAGGCGGCGGCAACGGCGGCGTCGAGAGCGTCGTGGGCGTTGGCGAGCCAGGTGGGAGGCTTGTTGTAAAGGTTGGTCAGGGTGCGCCTTTTGAGTTCCACCTCCTTGGCATCTGGCGGGTTTAGCCAACCCTCGCGGAGCTCGTTCAACTTCCCGGCGGCATTGGCGATGGCCTCGCGTTGAGCGTCGTCGGGGACGGGGAATGTCTCGAAGCAGGTGGTGGGGGTGTAGCGGAAGCCGGACTCTGCTTCTCTCAATTGGGTTCCCATTGCTCTTGCCCAAAGTTCGTGGAAACGGGAGTGCAGAACGCCGAAAGTGTAATCGTCGTCTCGGGCAAATACGTCGGTACTGTCATTGCACAGTACTTTAGGGTCGACCCATACAAATATCCGATGTTTGGAAACTCTGGGAGTTGCGATATACCTACTTAACCCCGCAATAACTTCCCGTATCTGAGGCCTAGGTCTCGCGTACTGCCACCATCTCTTTAGGTGCGAGGCTTGGGATTTTTCGAGGCGCTTAGGGTAAACCAGTTCTTTAATGTGTTCAAAGGGCATTTCGTACAGACTTGCCTCATTCATCCCCATTGTTCCGAAGTCGATAGTAAACATTCCTCTTGGATTTTGAGTTATGTCTTTGGCATTCATTACTGGTCGCACCACCTCGGAATTGGGCCGACCATTTAAATTAACCGGTTGTGACAACATTCGCGTCGCAATATCTGCGCGAATGTCAAACGGCGCCTTGGGCGACGGCCCTTCAAACGCCAATCCTGCGTTTTCCGACAAGGGTTGGGCCAAGGTGATGTCGGCACTTACAGTTAAATTAGCATTGATTGGTCTCGCAACTGGGTGCCCGTCAAACTCTCGGTCGTTCTCCGCTCCATCATCGAAGCCCACTATCGAAATGTGAACTGCAGCGCCCTCCAACACCCACTCTTTGTCCGAATATGCAAGAAATATGTCGCCTGATCTCTTGATACGTTCCAGCACAGTCCTATTGTCTTTGCCACGGATTCCTTGAGTGCCGAGCAGCCCTGCACGCTTCGAATCTCCCTGTTCTATGGCTCTTCTGGCTTTCTCAAACCAGTAGCAACAAATGTCGGACGTTCGGGGCAACCTACCTTTATAAACTCCAAAAACGGCGTCCACATAGTTGTCTCCCAATTCGCGACGGGGCTTTCCGCGGCCCAGGAACGGCGGGTTGCCGATGATGAACTCGGCGGCGGGCCATTCCGGTTCGGCGGGGGTGTCCGGATCGGAGAGGTCGAGGATGGCGTCGGTCTGGCGGATGGTGTCTATGGGGGTCAGAATGGGAGTCTGGCGGTAGTGGACGCCGTTGGACAGGTGCCACTGGATGTAGCCGATCCAGAGGGCGGTGCGGGCAAGTTCTGCGGCGTAGGGGTTGATTTCGAGGCCCAGCATCTGGTTGGGCCGGACGGCTGGGTACATCTCTTCCCAGTCCTTGGCATCGTTGAAATCGATGACCTGCTTTTCTAGGTCCAGCAGGGAACGCAGGGCGGTGTAGAGGAAGTTGCCGCTGCCGCAGGCGGGATCGAGCACCTTGACCGAGGCCAGGCGATCCTGGAATGCCGCGAGGCGGGCGCGGGCGGCGTCTTCGTTGCCGTCGTCGGCCAGGGAAGTGGCTTCCCGCTGGGCGGTGTCCCACTCGCGGCGGAGCGGGTCCATCACGACCGGCTCGACCACCAAGTCGATGTCGGCGGCGCCGGTGTAGTGGGCGCCCAGCTGGGATCGCTTGGAGGCGTCGAGGGCGCGCTCGAACAGGGTGCCGAAGATTGACGGCTCAATATTGCGCCAGTCTCTTTGGGCCGCCTGGTCCAGATGGTACAGGGCCACATCGCTAAACAGGACGGTGTCCACTGAGCTGAAAAGATCGCCGTTGAAGTAGCTGACGTTGTCAGCACCGAACAAGCCGCCCTCGATTCTTGCCATCTGCTCGAAGAGACTGCGTACAGCCTGGTCGAAAGTATTTGGGTCGTGGTTGTGTTGCCGCACAATGCGCGAAAACAGACCGTTGGGCAACAGTCCGGCGTCCTCTGCGTAAAGGCAGAAAACGATCTGATTCAGGTAGCGGGCCAGCTTCTCCGGGTCATCGATGTGTTGCTCCATGTCCCGTACGATGGCGAAGAACAGGTCAGCGGTTTCCTTGGTGGCCGCGTCCAACGTACGGTCGGGGCGAAATTGTGCGGGCGCGTGAAAGGCCCACCTCAGCTTGTCGAGGTGGTCCTTCTGGTCCAAGGCAGCCACCGGGATGACGTGTTGCTCCGTCGCCATCCCGGGGAAATTGGTCTGGATGCGTATGGTTCGGAAAGAGGAAACGATGAGCAGCGGTGGAGTCTTCAGGTGGACCTGGTACCTGAGGAGCTGATTCAGGGCGCTATCGAGTTCCGAATCGTCTCCCTTGAACTCCCAACCGAAGTGGTCCTCCAGATAGGCGTCGGCGAAGCCGCCCGGCACCCATTTCTCGAAGGTAAACACATCCCTGTTGCCGTAGGAGATGGGGTCGGGATGGTCAACGAGAGCGCAAATGTCGTTGAAGAACGACTGAGCGGCCTGACTCTCGCCGAAGCTGCTGTTCTGCCACTTGGCTATAAATTCCTGCGGCTGCAATTTATTCCCCAATAACCTGTAAGAGAATGAAATGATCATCCATTGTAGACATACCGCGGCCCCTGTGCCACGACTCCCGGACTGGCCGTTTGTCTCAACCCGCATTGCAGCGTTTGCCAATGTGGCGGCCCGCTCATAATATGGGCACTACGTTCAGGAGACTATTGCTGAGAGAAGTCCTCGGCTCTCGGAGGAAAGTATGAAGTACGACGTGGTTATTGTTGGCGGGGGGTCGGCGGGGTGCACGCTGGCGGCCCGGCTGTCGGAGGACCCTGGCCGCTCGGTGCTGCTGCTGGAGGCGGGGCCGGACTACCCGGACTTCGAGCTGCTGCCCGACGAGATCAAGTACGGCTACAACAACGGGGCGTCGGAGATTGATTCGCCGTTCAACTGGTCGTACCAGGCCCAAGGCAGCGCACAGCAGGCGCGTCCGATGAACATCGCGCGCGGCAAGGTTATCGGCGGGTCGGGGTCGGTGAACGGGCAGGTATTTCTGCGCGGGCTTCCCGAGGACTATGACTCGTGGGCGGAGCAGGGCAACACCGAGTGGAGTTACGTCAACGTTCTGCCCTTTTTCCGCCAGCTCGAGACCGACATGGACGTTCGAGACGACTTTCACGGCTCGGAGGGCCCGATCCCCGTGCGCCGGGTTCCCAGACAGGAGTGGCTGCCAGTTTACGAGGCCTTCCACCAGTCCACCCTGGACGCCGGTTTCCCCTATGACCCCGACATGAACAACCCGGAGACCACCGGAACCGGGTCGGTGCCTATGAACAACCCCAGCAACATACGAATGAGCGCGGCCCTGTCGTACCTGAATCCGGCGCGGCACCGGCTCAACCTGACCGTGCGCGGGGGAGTGTCGGCGCGGCGGGTCGTGTTCGAGGGTACCCGCGCCGTCGGGGTGGAGGTGGAAAGCGGCGGCGAGGTATTCACCGTCGAGGGCGAGGAGATCGTCCTGTGCGCCGGGGGAATAGCATCGCCCCAGATGCTGATGCTGTCGGGAGTCGGGCCGGCGGAACACCTGCGGGATATGGGCATCCCGGTGGTGCTGGACCTGCCAGGAGTGGGCAAGAATCTGCGCGACCACCCGATGGCGCTGGTGGACCTGGAGCCCCGCGAGGGGGTGGCCCTGTCCGAGGACGTGCCGCGCATCCAGACCGGACTGCGCTACACCGCCGAGGGGTCGCACCTGCGCAACGATATGCAGATCACGCTGACCTCCTACTCTGGCGACGGAGGCGGCGACCCCATCGCCGGGGCCAGCCGGAACCGAAACGGGCGTACGTTGCACTTCACCGTCATCCTGGAGCTGGCCGAGAGCGCCGGTGAGCTGACCCTGGCGTCGACCGATCCGACGGTCGGGCCGCGCATCGACTATCGCTACCTGGAGGGCGAGTTTGACCTGCAACGGATGCGCGAGGCCATCCGCCTCTGTGCGCAGCTGTCGGAGCACGAGCAGTTCCGCCCGCTGGTCAGCGGCTTGGCAGCGCCCGGGCCCTCCGACCTGGAGTCCGATGAGTCGCTGAACGCTTGGCTGTACCAGAATATATCCACAACCTTCCACAGCTGCGGCTCCTGCCGGATGGGGCCGGACGGCGATCCGATGGCTGTTGTTGACCAGCACTGCCAGGTACGCGGAGTCCAAGGCCTGCGGGTGGTGGACCTGTCGGTGGCCCCCAACGTGGTGCGTGCCAACACCAACGCGACAGCGATCATGATCGCCGAGCGGTCAGCGGTGTGGTTCTGACTGCGTGGTGGTGGGATATACTTGACTGGGAAGGACTGACCGTACAGACAGGAAACAAGCCCGGACACCGGGCCGTATGGATTACCGCTGATTGGAAAGCATTTCGTGAACACCGGTATTTGACAGACACCCATCGCGTTTAGGTTATGTGGCTGCGAGCCCCGGTAGAAACTCCACCATACAAGAACAGATCCAGATGTTATACGCAGTGATAGTGGGAGTTCATTCCCTGCTTCTCGAAAGCGACGGATCCTTGTATCTACGGGTTAGACTTGACTCCAACAATAGCCAGCCATTTCTGGAACGTCTGCGGGGCACTCTGCTGGACAGGCCCGACGCATTGGCAGTCGGTTCCGCAGTCCTAAAGACGAACCATTAGCGCAACTACACAGATGATGAGGATGCAGACATGGGAATGTTGAACGACGATATGAAGCGGGTGGTGCGGCAGCAACGGTTGGGATTTATTGCCACCGTTTGCCCGGACGGGACGCCGAATCTTTCGCCCAAGGGAACAGCGGCGGTGTGGGACGACGATCATTTGGTGTTCGCCGACCTGGCCTCTCCGACTACGATGACCAACCTGCGCCACAACCCGGCGCTGGAGCTGAACGTGGTGGACGCCTTCGCCCGCAAGGGCTACCGCTTCAAGGGGGCGGTCAGCATTGTCGAGAAGGGTGAGGCGTTGTTCGATGAGATCCGCAATGCCTTCGAGACCGGCAGCCGTGGCATTCATCAAGTGCAGATTGAGGCCCGGGCCTACGTGCTGCTGAAGGTTGACCGGGCGCTGCCTGTGGTATCGCCGGCCTACGTGCCGGGCAGAACGGAGCACGCCACCCGCGAGGAGTGGGCCGGATACTGGAACAGCGTCCAGCAGAGCCGAATGACGGACTTGGAATCAGAGGGGTAGGCAACGCCTGAGTCTCAGGTCACTCAGCTTGCCTCAGCCTGTATGTTCCCGAGAGGAAGGGGTAGCGGAATTCCTGCGTAGCGGCCAGTCACATGTTCGAGGATTTCGCCCTGACCGCGGCGTTATCCTCGACTCACAGAGACTTAAAATCGCTGGGCGGGCTTTGCCTTTCAGCCGCCCCTGTAATATATTGGGAATTGTATTCATCACCTCGAGCGGGCGTAACTCAGTGGTAGAGTGCTTGCTTCCCAAGCAAGACGTCGAGGGTTCGAATCCCTTCGCCCGCTCCAGCTCCTCCTGAACTGCTGCGTCCACTTGTGTTTCGGCTGGTTTTATCGTCTGTGTTGTTCTGGATTTCATTGCCGGTCGGATTGCCCTGTGGTAAATTAGCGGCAATATCCACCCGACATGAAACGATTAGTACAGGGAGTCTGCATGGCTTACGTCACCCCTCGCGAAGGCGAATCGCCCGAGAGCCTGGTCAACCGCTTCCGGGCGTCGGTGCAGCATTCCGGGATTCTCCGCGAACTGAAAGACCGCCGGTTCTTTCGGTCCAAGGCGCAGAAAGAGCGGCTGGCAGCCCAGCGCGCCGCTCGTCGGCGTCGGCGGCAGAACCGCCGCAACCGCTAGGCCGGAACGCAAGAACGCAGGAAGATGATGGCTGCCGACTGCTGACGCGGACCTTGCTAATGGATGGCCTCGGGGCAGATGCGGAGCCATAGTGCCGCTTGCCGGGGTATGGTGGCATTTGCAATCGGCATTTGCTACCATGGATCAGCCGGAGGGATCGCATAGTGGCCTAGTGCGGGCGCCTGCTAAGCGCTTAACCTGCCAAAAACGGGTTCATGGGTTCGAATCCCATTCCCTCCGCCATTTCACTTTCCCACATAGTCCCAATATGTATCATTTGCATCACATTCGTATTTAGGTTCTCGATACTCACCTCTTGAAACGTCCCATGCTTCCCCGTACAATGCCATCCTATCCCACACATTGTGTGGGAATAAATGTGGGAAGGTGTGGGAAGGTGTGGGAATGGGAAGACTTACCGCCCTTTCAGCCAAGAACCTCACCAAACCGGGCAGACACGGCGACGTAGACGGTCTCTACCTGAACATCTCCGCCTCCGGCTCCAAGTATGGGTACAGCGCATAGTCGTCGATGGTCGGCACCGGGACATAAGGCTGGGTTCCTACCCCTCTATCAGCTTGGCCCAAGCCCGGGTACTGGCAGCCTCCAATCGTTCCGCCGTTGCCGAAGGCCGGGACCCCCTCTCTGAGAAGCGAGACGCGCGGGAGGCCGCCCGGCAACCCGCACCGTCCGTGCCCACATTCGCCGAAGTGGCAGCCAGCGTGATAGAGCTGCGCAGACCCACTTGGAGCAACCCGAAACACGCCGCCCAGTGGAGGGCGACCCTCGAAACCTATGCCTTCCCGCTGATTGGCAAGAAACCGGTGGACGAGATTACCTCGTCTCACGCGATGGCTGTGCTCCAAACCTATCTGGACGGACAAGTCCGAAACCGCCAGCATCGTCAGGCAACGCATGGAAACCGCCATGGACTGGTCGGTGACGCACGGCTACCGGCTTGACAACCCGGCTAGGCGTGCCCTGCTCAGAGTCCTGCCTCCAGTTAATCGACTGGTGAAACACCATGAGGCTCTTCCGTATGACCAAGTGCCGGGGGCGCTTGCAAAAGTTAAGGAATACACAGCCAACCCCCTGACCAAGTTGGCATTCGAGTTCCTCGTGCTGACGGCGGCTCGCTTCGGGGAGGGGAGCCAATTGGTCAGAGATTCGCTGGGGTGCCCGTGTTTGGGACATTCCTGCCTATCGGATGAAGACGCGGCTACCCCACAGGGTTCCTATGTCGGAAAGAGCGATGGAAATCCTGACTGAGATCTGGGAAATAACCGGCCCGGACGGACTCCTATTCCCCGCCGGTGATCCGTGGAAGAAGATGTCCGATATGACCTTCACCGTCATGCATCGGCGTCTTGGCATTCCAGCCGTACCGCACGGGTTCCGCAGCTCCTTCACGGACTGGGCCGAGGAACTAATGGAAGGATATTCGGGGGTATCAGATGCTGTCTTGGCCCATCAGGAAAGCAAGAAGATCAGGAAGGCCTATAAGAGGACCGACTTCTTCAATGCTCGAAAAGAGTTGATGCAGAGATGGGCTGACTATTTGGCGGATGGATGGGTAACCAAGGAACAGGCTGAGTCGGAGACGCGTAGAGTAGATTGTCCTTCGTAGGAAAGGCACTTCATGCCGCAGTGCTTTGTTCCACGGCGGAGACCGTTATCCTGATAAGACCGAGGTCGTTGGTTCGAGTCCATCCAGGCCCACCACTTCTTCATTTCAGGGTATAATCAGATACAAAATTATGGCTCTTTCTCTTCAGGTGCCACCAGATGAATGGTCGTCAAGCAGGTTCATGACCACAGTCCTCACGAATCCGGCAAGCGCTTCATCAGCAGCCTGAAAGCTTCCAGCTGGTACTCCGACGGGTACCTTGCCAGCCTCGAAACGACGGTGGCGATGGCGGCCCTGTACGCCGAGGAATATAAGTGGCCGGGCGTCCGCGACATCACTGTCGTCCACATTGAGGACTACCTCGCCTACCTCCATGACCGAACCAGGTGGTTCGGAGAGCGCGAGAACGTCCCTCCCAAGAAGTTGTCCAAGGGCCACATCAACGCCCAGTATCGTCGTCTTCACCGATTCTTCAACTGGCTGGCGGAGCGCGAATACGTGGGCGCCAACCCTCCCCACCTGATCAGACCTCCCAGCGTGGATGAGAAGACGGTTCCCGTCGTCACCGGGACCAGATAAGGATCTACTCACGATCTCCAACCCATCCCTGGCCAGAACTCCGGCCCACCGTTTCAGGCTTACCCCGAGCCGCGCCTTGCTGTATATACTCTGGGACACTCCCGGTCGCTTGGGCGAGATCTCCAAGCTGCTCTTGGAGGGTATAGACATGGAGGCCGGGGCTGTGCTGGTCATGGGCAAGGGTCGGCGAGAGCGTTGGATGCCCCTCGGGGACGCCGCCAGGTCAGTCCTGATGGACTACATCTAGGAAAGGGAGAAACTGCACCCTTACACCGATGCCTTGTGGGTGTCAGAACAAGGCAGAGCCATTCAGCCCAACGGCATATTCCAGATACTGAAGCGGTTGGGGAAGCGGGCCGGCATACCCAACCTGCACACCCACCAGTTCAGGCACTCCTACGCGGTCAACGCGCTGCGCGCCGGGTTGCCCGAGCGAGTGCTCCAGATTGTTGGGGGATGGAGGAAGATACCAGACACTTACTTCCGGACGTTAGGCGCCGAGGATGCCATGGAGTTCCACCGCCAGGTGAGCCCTGGGGATCGTCTGGGTAAAACGACTTCTGTGCGAAGGACTCGGCAGCACCCGGGTAACGGCCAGCCCAAGGGTAGACTGTAAGGTAATTGTCGGCGGGATCTCGTCAGATTTGTAGGCGCTTGCACTCTACCGGTCGCTCTTGGGATATCGAGTGGCCTCGCCGGCCAGTCCGACTCACTGAAAGGGTTGCCTCGGGCTACAGTAGTCCACTATCCCAAGACCCCGCGCCGATTCGGACAATTGAGAGACGGCGACGGCGGGTGGTGTGCAATGGCAATTAACGACTATAGTGGTGGAGACGGGGGAGGCCGCGTCCCTCGATTTCCTTCCATTCCTGTGATTGTGGAATTCAAATAAGGAGCTACTTCAACGGTTTGCAACCAAGGATTTGGGCGGCTCTAGTATCACTCTATTTCGGTTACCTGCCCTCTTAACGCAATGGACAGCGCGATCCGTCCGCTGGCCAAAGGAGACTTTAGCCAGAACTCTCGAATTGGTGGTGGCTCTTTGACCCTACAAAGAAAATAACCAACAATGCTTCCCCTGGCTTCCTTTCCCTGGATGGGAGAGGAACGAGGTGAGGGTAACAGTCAAAACTCCCCCATCCCCGAATCCAGTTAGGGGCAGGCTATGACGTTCTCCCGCTAGGGCAGAATGGACTTTTGATATAGACTTATAGAACAAACCCTCTTTCTGTTCTGGGATAGTACAACTGGCAAGGACTGCTCCGGGCAGTGACCCACCCAGCAGGATCCCGGCCTTGGCTGAGAGTGCGCAACCTGGGGTGCCACCCTCGCCTTCGCAGGAAGGTGAACAAAGATGCAACTGGAAGGCAAGGTCGCCCTGGTAACCGGACAGGACGATTGCAAAGTCAGGCGGCCCGTCCGTAGAGAAGGTTGAGGGTCTGCATGGGCCGGAAGGCGCAGTATTTGGCTCGCAGGGGCATGGACATCCGGGCAGGAAACCATTGCTGGTGGCGCGGGCCTTGGAGGCGCAGGGCGTTCAATCCGGTGTTGACCAAGGTGGCGAATACCCCGCCAAGACCAGAACGGCGCAGAGTGTGGCTGTCCTCATCCCAGCTGCGGTCATTTACATGATGGTGACTGTTCTCAATGCTTCAGTGGCCGCGGAACAGCTTGAGCAACCCTCGGGGACCACACTGCCCTGATCCCAGGCTGGTCAGCAGATACCAGTGCTCCCTGCTCCCCTCTCCGGTGGCTATATCCACTGTATCCTTCTCCACCATTGCCCCCTCCTTGCTCCGGGAAATCCCAGCTCCTCCCGAATATAACCAGCCAATCCGGGATCAGCCCAAATCCGGCGCCTTTCAATCACCCCACTTTTTTCAAAGTCTCCGCCTGCGGCTCTCCCAGATCCTCCGCAGTAAACCCCTCGACCAGGGCGGTCAGCACTGCCGACTGGTTCCCCTTGACCCGCACCGAGTAGTCCCGACCGTGACTGACTATCGCCTGGCACAGTTCACGCTCCGCGTACAGGGTGTCCATAGTCAGCAGCCGCAGGCCGGGATAGCGCTGAAACAGTTGGCCCAGTTGCTCCCGCAACACCCCTGGCTCGTACCGCTTCTCAGACACAGGCCACTGGGCCAGACACAGCTTCAGGTCATGGGCTAGCACGTTCACCATCACCAATGGATTGCCTTGGGCGTCCTCAGACTGCTTGGCCCACTTGCCGTGCACCGAGGAGTTCAGTTCCTGTTCTCCCACCATCTGAGCCACTCAGCCGGTTAGAGCCCCCTGAAACAGTTCATACCGAACCCCTGCCAAGGTGCGCGAGATGGTGGTGGTGTGGGGTGGATGGTCCCGGTGAAATCCCAACGGCTCCCTCAGCAGCGGCCAGTTCATCCTGGTGATGAGGGCGATGTGGGCCATGGTGGTCTGCCCGCAGACCAAGCCCAGCAAGGTCAGGCGCAAGATGGCCTGAAAGGGGTGCCGGACTCCCCTAGCCCCCCTGGGATCAGGCACCTGCTCCAAGCACTTGAACAGAGTTTCCGCCGCCTCCATAACCACACACTCTAATCTCCCTTTTCCCTACTTGCCTAGATATAGGCCTTGCCTTCCTCTCCGACTCTGCAATCGTCTTGGGGCTGCCAGTATGCTGCCGGCGGAGCCGGCGCCAACGATAACGAAGTCGTACCTTATACTCCTCCTCCCTCTTGGTGCCGTATCAGTCAGCCAGTGGAACAGGTAGGCCCCGGGTAGATTCTTCGGGGCAGTCGGGGCAGGGTCAGGGGCGGCGGAATGTTGGGCCGACGCGGCAATCGCCTAGCCGCAGGCTGGTATGACCTCTTCCCTGAACAGCCTTATCGCCTCCATTATCTTCTCATGGGGCGGGCCTCCCGAGTGGGCGTGGCGCAGCCGCAGCAGGAAGTATTCCGCGCCCACGACTTCACTCCAGCGCTGGAACTGAACCATGCATTGCTCCGGCTCTCCAGTGTCAGACGGTCCGGTTCCAGGTTCGCCAAGGTTATCTCGTTCTCCGATCCGATGGTGCGGAAGTCAGGCAGGCCATTGCGCCAGTAATATTTGTAGGCTGATATCACCTCAGGGCCGTACACTTCGGCGGCCTCGGCGCGGGTCTCGGCCACCCAGGCGTCCCGCATCAGGACCACCAACGGTTGACGGCCATCACGCATGGCGTCCTCCCGGTAGATGTCGGCCAGCTGGATGGCGCTGTCCAGGTCGATGCTTGGCGTGGCCGCGAAGCCGTCGGCCAGGCGTCCGGCCCGTCGTGCTCCCGGCGCGGTGCTGGCTCTGATCCACAGCGGAGGAGCGGGATCCTGGTATGAGCTGGGCGTGATGTGCAGGTTTTCCAGTTGGTGGTACTCGCCGTGGAAGGAGAAGGGTTCCCCGCTCCAGCAGTGTCGGATGATCTCCACCCCCTCCTCCAGCCTGCCCGCCCGCTGCCGCACCGGGACCTCGAAGGCCCGGAAGTCCGCCTCCTGGTATCCCAGGCCCACCCCAAGGATGATTCTTCCCTTGGACACCAGGTCGAGGGTGATCACGTCTTCCGCCAAGCGGACCGGGTTGTGCAGGGGCAGAAGGATTACAGACGTGCCCACGTTCAGGGTGCTGGTATGGGCGGCCACGGCCGTCGCCACGATCAGCGGCGACGGAAGAAACCCATCCTTGTCCTGGTGGTGCTCGCCGAAGAAGCAGGAGTCGAATCCCACTTCCTCGGCCAGCCTTGCCTCGGCGATAACCTCGTCTATCCGTAGGTCCAGCCGCTCGCCCAGGGGCGGGTCGGCGATGGAGCTGAAGATGCCGAACTTCATATCTGATCTCAGTCAAATTCTGCTGTGCGGCAGGGCAAACCGCTCCGGGCTATACCGGGACTTCGTCATAGAAACGGTCATCCTTTCCCTATCCCATCGGTTTAGATCATCCCACAAAACTCACCTTTGTGCTGGATCGGTATTCTGGGAGCAGATCACCGGGGCCCGGTTTCCGGCGCCACAGTTTGACGTTGGTGAGTCGCACAACTATGCTCAAGTCCACAGAGGCTTCCCGGGGTGACGATTCCGCAATGGCAGCGCCATCCCGATACACAACCTGATTCGGCAAGGAATTGATTAAAGTATGAAAGTGCAAATAATGTCTCCCGCGGCCGACCGGGTGGACTTCAAGGTGCCGCCCGCCCCCAGGCTTACGGCCATTGAGGGCAAGACAATCGGTCTGTACAAGAACATGACCGGCGGGGCAGACGTTGCCGTCGATCGCTTCGCCGAGCAGCTGCAGCGCCGGTATCCCAGCGTCAAGTTCCAGCGTTACGGCGGAAACCTGCGCGAAGGCCGTCCCGCACTCAGCCGGGGCGTCCACATTGACGACGAGGAAGCCGCCCGCATTTCCACCGAGGTTGACGCCATGGTGGGCGCGACGGCGCATTGAGGGGGCTGCACGTCGTGGCTTAGCCATGACATGGTTGCCATGGAAAAGGCTGGCATTCCCGCCGTGGCCATCGCCGCCCAGAGCTTTGCACGGGCGTGGCAGTCCTGCGCGGATGGGTGGGGACAACCCACCACCGCTTATGTCACCATTCCCCACGCCACCACCGGGCAGCAACCCGACTTCATTCGCAACATGGTCGACGGGCAGATTGACGCCATAATCCAGGGCCTCACCACCTTCCCCGCGTCCCCCGGGCCGGTAACCGCCCAAAAGACAGGCGGCGCCACCGAGATCTTCACCGTGGAGATGGACGCATCCCCGGATGGGCTGAACGCGGTGAACCAATTCCTGGCCGAACGGGACTGGAGTGACGGCATTCCGGTCATTCCGCCCACGCCCGAGTTGGTCGAGAGAATGCTGGCCGGCACCGGCAGGAGTCCTCAGGATGTGCTGATGGTGATGGAGCCGGGCTTCGGAGTCGCCACCGTGGAGAAGATCGCCATCAACGCCGTGATGGCCGGCTGCCGACCCGAGCAGTTCCCGGTTCTGCTGGCCGCCATTGACTGCCTGGCCCAGCCTGAGATAAACCACCGGGACATGCAAGTGTCGGGCCACACCGAGGCCCCGCTGATTCTGGTCAACGGCCCCATCGCCCAGCGCGCTGGCATCAACTGCGGCACGTCGGCAATGGGTCCTGGCGTGGTCAATAGCGCCAACACTTCCATCGGACGGGCACTGCGGCTGTGCCTCATCAACATCGGCTACTGCAAGGCCGGGACCGGCGACCCCAACTTCATCGGCCTGCCCACCAAGTTCGGCATGTGCATCGCCGAGAACGAAGAGCTCAGCCCGTGGCAGCCCTACCACGTTGACCTGGGTTTCCAAGCAGACGAAAGCGCCGTGACATTGGTAACCGTTACCGGCCCTGGCGACATCCTGGACTCAGGTTCCAGGAACCACAAAGACACGCTGAACAACATCGCCTCGTTGATGTCCTACCCCGGTGCCGGCAGCGGCGGGTGGATACGGGGTCTGCAATCGGCGCAGGTCGGGCATACCAACCAGCGGGTGTCATATCCCGGGCCGTACCATCCCATTGTGCTCAGTCCTTCCCGCGCGGTCATTCTCGCCGAAGCCGGGTATAGCAAGCGGGACGCTCAGGACTGGCTGCACCAACATTGCCGGGTGCCGCTGCAGAAGGCCATCGGGAGCCGTGGCCTACCCGAGGACGAGAACGGCAAATGGCTGCATCACCCAGAACTGCAAACACTGGAGAACGACCCGAACGCCACCATTCCGATGCTGGAAAGCCCGGAGCAGTACCTGTTGTTCGTGACTGGCGGCACCACCCACTACGCCCACTTCTTCTACGGCACCTACGGCATCGCCACCCGCCCAGTGGAAGAACATTAGCCACCGGAGGTTGCTAACTGCCGGGTGTTCCGGTGCGGAAGAACGAGCGGGGTGGCGTTGTAGCTCTGAAACAACGCCACCCCGTTTCCTTTAATCCCCGCCATCTCTTTTGTTATCTGGCTGACCCGGATTCCTTCGGTGTAGACGGCAGTTCGGTAATTTCCTTTCCCTCTGCGGCGGCCTCCAACCGCCGCTGGTTCCAATCCTCCCAACATTTTTGGGCCTTTCAAAAGCCTTCATCGTAGTGTCTTCCGAGGTATTTCTCTGCAAACATTTTGTACCCACCTACGATGACCACCGTCTCCGCCGCCACGGCGACGATGTGTTCCTGACCCATGCCCTATAAGCAAACGGCGCCGCAAAAGTAGTTGATGCTGCAGATGTGGTGCTCTCGCTCGGCTGCCTGTCCAGTTTTGTGGGTCAACATCAGGCAATGGCCCCCGATTTGCGTTAGAATCCCATCTGCGATAAACCAGATAGGCAGGAGGGGTCATGGCATCGATAAGGTTGTATTCCGGCGACGATGGAGAATCACACATCGAAGTGATAGACCCGTCCTCCCATCCGGCTTGGACCGAGTTACACAACGCCAAGGGAATCGTTTTCAGGGCCTTGCCTTCAGGATTCTTCAGCGATTGGCACGTCGCTCCCCGCAGGCAGTACCTGATCACCCTCTCCGGCGAGGCGGAAATCGGCCTCGGCGATGGCACCGTACACAGGCTTGGTCCAGGAGACGTCAACCTCGCCGAAGATCTGACCGGCCGCGGACACACCACCCGCGTTGTGGGTGATGTCCCCAGGGTCGTCGCCACCATCCACTTGAACGACTAGCAGAGTCCTACAAGAGGGACGGTCGGGATGAGGCTTCCGCGATGGGAGTTAAGCGTGGAGCCGCTCGTAAACTGAAAGCCGTTTTATGCCATGCTCATCGTCGTATTCCTAGTACTACAGTTGCACTATTGAATTCAGCAGCGATAGACGTCGTTGGTAGTGGCATCGCCGGGCTTGTGCCTGATGGTGTCGTCTCCATAGAGACCAGGACAGAACCAGCTCAGCGGGGTGATTCGCCGTCCATACGAGGCGGGTGAGCAGCCGGCGTACCTCGGGCACCGTCACGGGAATCAATCTTTCATCCAAGCTGGGACAGCCCCCTTTTCCCCAGAGCATCCTTGCGCCGATGCCTGATGCCTGATCACCGCCAGGTAGGCGTGGGCCAGCAGCGCCAAGGTGATGTGCCGGTACCAGCCATCCCAGCGGCGCACCTCATACTGATCCAGCCCCACCTGCCCTTTGGCCTCCTCAAAGCACTCCTCTATGGCCCACCGGATTCCGGCCACCCTCGCCAGTTCCTCGCCAGTTCCTCCCAGTTCCTCCCAAGTTCCTCCAGGGTAGTCCCCGCCGGGCCGTAGCACGCGCCGTAGCACGCGTAGTAAGCCAACTCCTCTGCCCTGGCCACGCTGCGCCGGACCAGCAGCCAGTACCCCTTGCCCGGCTCCCGCAGAGGCCGTATATCCACGGCGGTCCAGTCGTAGATTCGGGGGCCCTTGGCACCGTCGCCCGCGCTGCATCTGACCCAGTTCGACTTGTCGACCTGCGACGCCAGTCGGTCCGCCCTGACCTGCCGGGGTCCCTTTTCTGCCACGGCCCACAGTTTCTCGCTGCGCTTGATGGCCAACACATGGGGAATCCCCTCCCGCTCCAGCCACAGGCGCAGGTTGCGGTCGCTGCCGTAGACCTCGTCACCGGCAACCCAGCCGAAGGGGACTCCCGATTCCAGCGCCCGCTCCAGCATTCGCCGGGCCAACTGCGGCTTGGTCTGAAAGCCAACATCTGCCGGTACTCCGGCCTCCCGGCGCCGCGACAGGCCCTCGGACCAGACCTGGGGCAGGTACAACTCCCGGTCCAGCAGGGTCCCTCCTTTGGCGCTGGCATAGGCCAGCAATACCCCAACCTGAGAGTTCTCGATCCCCCCCGCCCTGCCGCTGTACTGCCGCTGCACCCCTACGGACTTGTTCCCCCTCTTGAGAAAGCCGGTCTCGTCCACCACCAATACTCCGTCAGCGTCCCCCAAGTGCTCCATTACCTAACCCTTCAGGTCATCACGCACCAGATCGGCGTCCCACCGGTAGGTGGACAGCAGGCGCTGCACCCCGTAGGGAGTGGCGTCGCCCGCCCTCTCGGCCAGCTGCCAGCCGTTCTTGCGTTCCAACGGACTGAGCAGTCCCCGCAGCTATTCCAGCGCCCTCCGCCGCGGCTCCGGCCGCCGGAACCGTCTCCCAACGTACCGGTATACCGGTTCAATACCATCCGCCCACCGGGCCACCTCTGCAACCTCATCCACGCACGCTGCCACCACCTCACCTCCTCATCATGTGATGGCATATTCTACATCGTTAATCTGCAACTGTAGTACTAGGCGGAGACCAACTGGCCGGTCATGGTTTCAGGGGTCTGCAGGACCATGTAAACGGCCACTTCGGCGATATCGTCGGGCAGCCTCATGCGCTTGTGCACTTCATCGTCGTAGTCGTCGTTGGGCTTGGTCAGGTTCCAGCCAGGGTCGAGGATGTTGACGGCGATGCCAAAGTCTTTTACTTCGTCCGCCAGCGACTCGCTCAGCCGCTCCACCGCCGCCTTGGAAGCTGCGTAGGACGCCTGTCCGGCCCGGCCCCGGCGGGCCACGTTGTCGGAAGTCAGGTTGACGATGACGCCGCTCCACCGTTCCATCATGTGGGGCAGGACCGCGTTGCAGGCCGTGAACGCGGTGGTCAAGTTCGACTCCATCACCAGCCGCCACTCCTCTTCGGTGGTGTCCAGGACCGTAACCGAGTGGGTCAGTTCCTTGGTGAAGAGACGGTATCCGCCGGCGTTGTTGACCAGGATATCTATCTTCCCCAGTTCGCTGATGGTCTCCCGGGCTGCTCGGTTGGTCCCCGCGCTGGTGGTCAGTTCAGCATTGACCGTGCGCGCGCGGCGGCCCAGAGCGCGAATTTCCGAGGATACGGCGTCCAACTCCGAAGGAGTGCGGGCCACGATGGCGACATCCGCTCCCTCGCGGGCGTAGGCCAAAGCCATGGAGCGGCCCAATCCGCGGGCCCCTCCGGTTACCAGGGGGCACCTTGCCTCCCAGGTGCATCTTTGTTCACCTTCCTGCGAAGGCGAGGGTGGCACCCCAGGCTGCGCACTCCCAGCCAAGGCGGGGATCCTGCGGGGTGGGTCACTGCCCGGAGCAGTCCTTGCCAGTTGTACTATCCCGGAACAGAAAGAGGATTTGTTCTAAGCTGGACTGTGTACAAAGTTAGTAAGAGACCGTCAGATATAAAGGTTTAGCTGTCTTTCTGAATCTTCATACTCTTTGAATGTCGCCTTCTGGACCCGACATTCAAAAAGTCCCCTAGAAATCGGGCCGGAAACCCCTATTCTCCACAAGCCTTCATTTTGTGAATGTCGATTATCGATATTATATAGAGTTTATGTGACTGTATCGTATAATATTATGCCTTATGAGATTGGAATACGTTTGCTTGGAATAACGGAAAACCCGGCCGATAGCTTTCCGGCCAGATTTCTAGTATTACAACGACAGTTGGTTCCGAGAGGTAGCTGATGTGCGGATTTTGAGGCTGGCACTACGCGGGCGCGAGCCTCTGACAAGAAAGGCCTCATAGCTGGAAGACTAACCCTCGGCCCGGGTTTACTCAATATGTCGTTGTAATACTAGTACTACAGTTGCAGATTAACGATGTAGAATCTGCCATCACATGATGAGGGGGTGAGGTGGTGGCAGCGTGCGGGGATGAGGTTGCAGAGGTGGCCCGGTGGGCGGATGGTATTGAACCGGTATACCGGTAGGTTGGGAGACGGTTCCGGCGGCCGGAGCCGCGGCGGAGGGCGCTGGAATAGCTGCGGGGACTGCTCAGTCCGTTGGAACGCAAGAACGGCTGGCAGCTGGCCGAGAGGGCGGGCGACGCCACTCCCTACGGGGTGCAGCGCCTGCTGTCCACCTACCGGTGGGACGCCGATCTGGTGCGTGATGACCTGAAGGGTTAGGTAATGGAGCACTTGGGGGACGCTGACGGAGTATTGGTGGTGGACGAGACCGGCTTCCTCAAGAGGGGGAACAAGTCCGTAGGGGTGCAGCGGCAGTACAGCGGCCCGGCGGGGCGGATCGAGGACTCTCAGGTTGGGGTATTCCTGGCCTATGCCAGCGCCAAAGGAGGGACCCTGCTGGACCGGGAGTTGTAGCTGCCCCAGGTCTGGTCCGAGGACTTGGAGCGGCGCCGGGAGGCCGGAGTACCGGCAGATGTTGGCTTTCAGACCAAGCCGCAGTTGGCCCGGCGAATGCTGGAGCGGGCGCTGGAATCGGGAGTCCCCTTCGGCTGGGTTGCCGGTGGCGAGGTCTACGGCAGCGACCGCAACCTGCGGCTGTGGCTAGAGCGGGAGCAGATTCCCCAGGTGTTGGCCATCAAGCGCAACGAGAAACTGTGGGCCGTGGCAGAAAAGGGACCCCGGCAGGTCAGGGCGGACCGACTGGCGTCGCAGGTCGACAAGTCGAACTGGGTCAGATGCAGCGCGGGCGACGGTGCCAAGGGCCCCCGAATCTACGACTGGACCGCCGTGGATATAGGGCCTCTGCGGGAGCCGGGCAAGGGGTACTGGCTGCTGGTCCGGCGCAGCGTGGCCAGGCCAGAGGAGTTGGCTTACTACGCGTGCTACGGCGCGTGCTACGGCCCGGCGGGGACTACCCTGGAGGAACTGGCGAGGAACTGGCGAGGGTGGCCGGAATCCGGTGGGCCATAGAGGAGTGCTTTGAGGAGGCCAAAGGGCAGGTGGGGCTGGATCAGTATGAGGTGCGCCGCTGGGATGGCTGGTACCGGCACATCACCTTGGCGCTGCTGGCCCACGCCTACCTGGCGGTGATCAGGCATCAGGCATCGGCGCAAGGATGCTCTGGGGAAAAGGGGGCTGTCCCAGCTTGGATGAAAGATTGATTCCCGTGACGGTGCCCGAGGTACGCCGGCTGCTCACCCGCCTCGTATGGACGGCGAATCACCCCGCTGAGCTGGTTCTGTCCTGGTCTCTATGGAGACGACACCATCAGGCACAAGCCCGGCGATGCCACTACCAACGACGTCTATCGCTGCTGAATTCAATAGTGCAACTGTAGTACTAAGCTGGACTTTGTACAAAACGTAGACAATTTACAAGAGCAGGGTAAGCTGGCCTGACCCATCTCTCACAAAAGGTCCAGCGATGCTTACCCTGCCCGACGCCATTTTAACCGCCCTCATCCCCTTCGCAACACTGTTTCGGATCCCGACTTGGCAGAAAGCCCAGGTTCTGCTGGTAGGAGCGATATTGTCCCCAGGCCGGCGCACGGTGGCCTCGGCGCTACGGGTGATGGGACTGAGCGGCGACCGCAACTATGCCCGCTACCATCACGTGCTCAACCGGGCACGTGCTCAACCGGGCACGTGCTCAACCGGGCGGTGTGGTCGCCGCTTCAGGTATCCCAAGTACTGCTGAGACTATTGATCCAGCATCTTGACCGGGGCGACGGACCCTTGGGGTTTACCGGGACGCGGTGCGATCCAGCCGTAGCTGCGTGGTCGAGGCCAGCGGCCTGCGCTGGGTCTCACTGATGTGGCTGGGGCGCATACCCTGGGCCGGACGCTATTGGGCTTTGCCGGTGCTGACCGCACTGGCGCCCTCGGAGCGGTATTACCAGCGTCGAGGACGCTCTCATAAAAAGCTTGCCGACCGGGCCCGGCAGATGATCCTGCAACTCCGCCGCTGGCTTCCTCACCGCTCCTTGGTGCTGGTGGGGGACAGCGGCTACGCCGTCTTGGACCTGCTCCATTTCTGCCAATCCCTCCGGGAACCGGTTACCTTGATCACCAGGTTACGGCTGGGATCACCAGGTTACGGCTGGGATCACCAGGTTACGGCTGGGATCACCAGGTTACGGCTGGATGCCGGTCTCTATGCCCCGGCGCCGCCTCGCCTGCCTGGTCAGAACGGCCGTCCCCGGGTGAAGGGCGTGCGTCTGCCCACTCTGAAAGAACAACTTGGGAAAGAGCAGCTTGGCTTGCCTGCTGTCTCTTGGAATGTCGCCCCGGTGGCTTGGTATGACGGCACTGTCCGCACGGTGGAACTCGCTTCCCAAACGGCGCTCTGGTATCACTCCGGCAAACCGCCCGTACCCATTCGTTGGGTCCTGGTTCGAGACCCCAAAGGCGAATTCGAATCCCAAGCGTTGCTCTGTACTGACCCGGCAGTGGCTCCGGCGCAGATCCTCGAATGGTTTGTGTTGCGCTGGCAACTGGAGGCCACCTTCCAGGAGGTGCGGTCTCATCTGGGAGTGGAAACCCAGCGCCAGTGGTCCGACCGGGCCATCGCCCGCACCACGCCGATATTGATGGGGCTCTTTTCCTGGATTACCCTGGCGGCCCACCTGCTGCAAAAACAACGCCCCATGATCCAGCGTACGGCGGCGTGGTACGCCAAACCAGCACCCACCTTCGTCGATGCCATCGCCTTGGTGCGCCACCACCTATGGCTGGCGTCAGAGGGTTTTTCAATGTCGCCGTCACACCCCCACAGTGAAAAAGTCCCCACAGCATTTTACGCCCGCCTTATTGACTCGCTGGCATACGCCGCTTGAATGTACAAAGCACCGTTAGGCCCGCGTTCCTGACTGGGCAAAGGAGACTAACAGACGAGACCGCGCCGGAGGTGTAATCTCCTGTTGAGGCGTATCGTCTGGACCAAGACCGACTAGACTTTGGCGCATATTGCCCGGTACAAAGCATGGTCTGGGAGTCTTACGGCGGCATCATTGGTGACGTCCCCACCAGGACGATCCCGTTCGGGAGAGTGGCAACTGTCAGGGACTTCCTCCAGCGACGCGCCGACACTGACGTGATCGGAGGAGATGATGACGACTCGCCAGAGGAGCGCAAAACCGGCGCGCCAGACGACCCAGAGGCGGGAGCGTCTGCCCGCGCAGCTGTCCCAGGTAAACCTGGATGCGGCTGGTATTGACGTGGGGGCCAGCAGCCATTTCGTCGCGGTGCCCCAAGACCATCGCGACCAGCCGGTGCGCGAGTTTGAAGCCTTCACGGCAGACTTGTATCGCCTGGCCGACTGGCTGTCGGAGTGTGGAGTGGGGACCGTGGTCATGGAGTCGACTGGGGTGTATTGGATACCTCTGTTCGGGGTGCTGGAAGAGCGGGGGTTCGAGGTGATGCTGGTAGACCCCAGGCGCATCAAGAACGTGCCCGGCCGCAAGACCGACGTGCAGGACTGCCAGTGGCTGCAGCAGTTGCACACCTACGGCCTGCTGTCGGGAGCCTTCCGGCCCGAGCCGGAGATACGACGCTTGCGGAGCTACCTGCGGCAGCGGGCCATGCTGGTGGAGTACGCGTCCCATCACATTCAGCACATGCAGAAGGCGCTGACCCAGATGAACGTGAAGCTCCAGCACGTCATCAGCAACATCACTGGCCAGACCGGCATGGCGATTATTGAAGCCATCGTGAGCGGAGAACGGGACCCGTGGCAGCTGGCGCAACTCCGCGACCACCGTATCAGGGCGGACGAGGAGACCATCGCCAAGTCGTTACAGGGGCACTGGCTCGAAGAGCACATCTTCGAGCTGACCCAAGCTCTGGAACTATACCGGATGTATCACGCCAAGATTGATGAATGCGACGGGAAGATTGAAGCCCAGTTGGAACGGTTTGAGGACGCCACCGACGGCGGGACTCCTGCCGGGAATGGCCGGCGGCGCAGCCAGGGCAACGCGCGCCAGCTTCGATATCAGGACACATCTGTATCGGATGACCGGGGTGGACCTGACCCGCATCGATGGGATAGACGGCTTCACGGCCTTGAAGGTGATCAGCGAGATCGGTGCAGACATGACGAAATGGCCCAGTGCCAAGCACTTCGCGTCCTGGCTGGGTCTGAGCCCCGACAACCGCATCACCGGTGGTAAGGTCATGAGCTCAAAGACCAAGCCCAGCGCCAAACGGGCCGCGGCGGCATTGCGCCTGGCTGCCCATGGACTGCACCGCTCCAACAGCGCTTTGGGGGCCTTCCTGCGCCGCAAGAAAGCACACTTGGGAGCACCCAAGGCCATCACCGCCACGGCTCACAAGCTGGCCAGACTGATCTACTCCATGCTGCGCTTCGGGCAGGACTACGTGGATGCCGGCGCCGAATACTATGAGAGTCAGTATCAGCAACGGGCGCTGCGCGCTGCGAAACGGCAAGCGCATCAACTGGGCTACCAACTGGTGCCTGTGTCCGATGCTCCGGGCCATATTCCGGGCATACCCCTCAACCCTGCGGCGGTCGCCTGAAAAACCGTGTTAGTCGGGAGTCCAGTTCAGAGGGTGTTCCAAGAGCAGAGTGGGCTTGCCGCTCATGCCGCTCCAGGTCCAGTCTGGGCGGCCGACCCTCCCGCCGGCACAGCACCAGGTGCTTGACGGCATCAAAGCTGACTGTGCCCAGCCAGAGGGCGTCTTTGATGGCGGCATGCACCTCGCTCATCGAAAAGGTTTCCAAGAGCCTGAGCACCTGCACGTACTCCCTTTGCCACGCCGGCCCATGCGGGACTCCAGCAAACGTCGCAGTGTGCCGAACTCCTCGGGCAGGGCCCAGCCGAGCAGCCGGAGTAGCGGCCCGGGCCGGCGGCCCGTTGGTATCACCGCAGGAGCTGCGGCACTCACTTAATTCGGCCTCAACCCTGGCCCGGCGACTGAGCCCCCTTTATTCAACTCTGTCTTCAATCAACCGCGCGTTGCCATGCAGACGACATAATGTCCGCCTCCCTTGAGGCTGCTTCCACTGCGGGCCCGCACTTTAACTTCATCCGCCTCGAAACCGGCACGGCGCAACCGCTTGACGAATGCCGGTTGAGGACCGGCACACCACGTCGCCAATACGCCGCCGCGTCGCAATGCCGCGTAGGTGGCGAGCAGACCCGGCAGACTGTAAAGCCAATTGTTGTCCTCTCTGACCATCGCCTCCGCGCCATTGTCAATATCAAGCAAGATGGCGTCGTAGTCAGCTCTGGCGTCCTTGATCAACTGAACAACGTCGGCTTCATGGAGTTCAACCCGGCCGTCGTCAAGAGGCCGGCCGGCCAGGTCGGCCAGAACTCCCCGGTTCCACTCAACCACGGCTGGCACTAGCTCTGCGACCACCACCTGGGCATCTTCGCCGAGGATATCCAGCGCTGTTCTCAGCGAGTAGCCCATGCCCAGACCGCCAATCAGAACGCGGGCGCTGGGATGTTTTGCCAGGTTCTGACAGCCCAGTCTGGACATGGCTTCTTCTGACCCGTGAACACGGCTGTTCATGAGTTCCTGATTATCAGCTTTGAGCGAGAACTCAGAGTTACGCCGGTACAAAACGAGCTCTGCTCCTCCGCCAGGAGTTTGTGCTCTGCCGAGCAACTGCCAAGGATTCATTGATACCTCGCGATGATGTCTGGAGCGGCCGAGTCAATATACTCGGCGGGGCCCGATTCCGTGAACCACTGGATCATCCGGTGGATCACCCGGGTGATCTTTTCAAGCGGTTCGGTCAACCAGTTCATGCGGCCGGCCATTCTCACGAGCCGTTTGACCGTTCGGTGGCTGGTCGGGTGATTGGGTCGATCCAAGGCCACATGTCCTGTCGCCACCAGTTTACGCCACCCGTACTCGTCCTGAGCCGCTCATGATACGCTTGGCCGAGTGGCGCTGTTTCTTGGGGACGTGATGGTCATCCTCAAGGATGCGGTCTATGACGCCGGTATAGGGCTCCTCCTGAGCTTGCCGAAGGGTTGGGACGCCGGGCGCACTCTGCCACCGGTACCCAGGCGGCGCCGAATAGGTCAGCATATTGCGCACCGTGTCCCGGTGCAAACTGAACACCCGGGAGGCTTCCCGGATGCTCTTTCCCTGCATCATGACCGCCCTGCGGACCCGCAAATACATGTCCACGCTGTACATTCATCGCACCACCCATAGGCTCTACTTCGAACCTATGAATGACGGCGGGAGGTCCAGTTTTCAACCGCCCCTAATCAGCCAGTCGATCCGCCCGCGTGGTCCACTTTAGCGCCGCCTTTTACATTTCTGTCTTCGTTTCTTCTCCTGGTTCTTGCATGTCTTGACCTTTCTTTCTGTCTTCCTTCGGGGCAGCGTCCGCCCGGAGTGCTTGGCGCCCGGCGTTCTCCTTGGCTGATTTTATTTTCCGCCTGGATTCAAATGGAGTGGGGGCAGCGTAATTGGTGCTGCACCCACTCTCCGGCGTGCCGGTCTCTTTCTGTCCCGTTGCTACGGGTTCACTCTGTTGATGAAGAGCGAGTAGCCCAATGTGGTGTCTGGGTTCCAGTTGGTGACCGCGATGCGGTTGTATGAGGTTCCGTCGGGCTGTTCCCCGAACGTGTCACCCACGTTGTATACGGTGTCTGTGGTCAGGTCTCGGAGGTAGCGTCCGCCGGCGTCGTAGACCTTGATGCGCATGCCGTTTACGCCGTGTTCCTTGTTGACCTGCCAGGTGAGTTGGTAGTCGCCGGCCGGCCAGTTGCCGACGATGAACATGTCCTCGTCGCCGTCTCCGTTGAGTTTCCCGTGGGCTGCGGCTTCGCCGAGCTCCGAGACGTTGATGGTCGACATGGTCCGGTTGGGCGTGGTATCCGGGTGGTCATCGGACCCGAACACGTTCTGGTACTGCCCGGTTTTGACGCTCATCTGGTAGTCGACCACCGAGTGTGAGGACGGAGCATTCTGGATGTTGATGGTCATGGACACGTCGCCGGACTCTTCGGGCTTCCCGGTGAGGCCGCCCTCGACCAGTTGCACTGCGAACTTGCCGTTGCCGATGTCGATCAGGTTGAGGTATTTGTCGTCGTATGCCCCGCTGGGGTCGTCTGTGTAGTCGACGGTTATGTCCATTCCGTCCAGCGGCTGGCCGTTGGAATCGACGACCTTCACGATGTGATTGTGCCCATCGGTCAACGTCATGTTGAACCGGTCGCTGTCCCACGCCGTTTCTAGGGTTCCGGACACCAGGTTGTCGGCGTCCAGGGTCGCCGGGGGCCGGCCGATGAATGCCTTGTGTCCGTCGGATTCATGCAGGCTCAGTGTGTAGTCGCCGGCCAGTCCGTCGAGACTGATGACCGACACGTAGTACCGGGTGTTCCCTGCGGGTGGTTTGAACTCGGCAATCTGGTAATTGCCGGCCCGGCCGAACCCGGTTTTGTTCTCGGGTGCGGGGACTCCGTTGGGCTCCAGCACTTCGAGCGCCAGCTGGTCCACCGGCTTGGGGGTCCCTCTGGCGTCGCTTCCGGTCACGGTGATGGTGTAGGTGGTGCGTGCCTCAACCTCAAGACGCACCCAGTCGATGTCGTCCGTGTAGGAGTCGAAGCTGCTGTTCAGGCTGTTGCCCGGTGCGATGCGGGCGATGGTACTGGCGTTACCCGGCAGGTCTTCGAGTTCTGCGGCGTGTTCCACCGACAGTTGGTAGACGCCGGCCCGGCGGTACTCGGGGCGGGTCTGGTTGGGCCGTCCCACCTCGACGTAGTATGTGCCGGTCGTGGGTGCTTGGATGGCCACGATCTCGTCGTTCATCGCCGTGGCCAGTTCGTTCCCGTCTTGGTCCAGGATCCGGATCACCGGCTGGATGTCCCTGAGTTTCTTGCTCTTCACGTCTGTGTTGAGTTCGACGTACCGGCCAGAGACTTCAGAGTGGTCCACCCCCTTGACCTTGATGCCATACGCGATGCCCGATTGGAGCCTGAGCTCGTACAGGTCAATGTCATTGCCGTGGTCCAGGGCGCCGTCTACTGGCGTGCCCAGTGTAAGGAAGCCGAAGTCCTCCGGGGTGAACTGTTCGAAGTGGTCCCGGATGTCGTACTTGGATTTGCAGTCCTGGGGGGTGTACCAGTCCTTGTTTCCGCTGGCTATCTGCACCATGCGGTCGTGGAGGAACTGGGTGCCGTGTTCATACTCCTCGAATCCGGAGTGTTCGAAGGCGCCGTCCGCCACTTCGTAGGCATGGTTGTTGAATCCCAGGTCGATGTCGAGCCTGGCGCTTTCGGCCCCTGTCTGTTTCAGGCTGACCTACGTGTTTTTGGCGTACCGGCCTATGTCCTGAGAGCCCGGATTTTCGTCCAGGGCTTGGAGTCTGAGAGAACCCTCGTAGTACCTCATGTTGGGGGAGGTTGACGAGATGTTTATGGTGCCGGTTGGGCCGTATTCGAAGATGACCGTGTACCTGTCCCTGTCGTACTGGCCGACCAGATCTACTGGGATGCAGGTCATGTAGGACAGGTCCCTGAGGGGGACGCAGTCGGCGCCGTCGGTCACGGTGGCCACGTCCGTGAGACCGGGGAAGCCGTCGAGGCCCTCGTGAGCCATGCCGATGCACCCGGCGATCAGGTCCCTGGTCACCTCGCTCAACCTCTGGGCCTCGTGGGAGATCTCGCTGAAGCTGTGTTGGGCGAGCTCGGGGTGTTGCACTGCTACGGCTCTGCTGTCACTGGCCCGGCTGACCTTCCCGTTCCGGATGGTTTTCACTCAGTAGTTGAACCCTCCGGGCAGGTACAGCTCATAGACGCTGGTGTCTGCGTACTGTTCTGGGAACGACCCGCCGGTTTCCTGCTGGGGCAGGGGCAGGGTCTCCCAGGTGTTTTCGACGATGACCTCCCGCGGCTTGTTGCCTTTGTCCATGCAGCTCCGGGAGATCTGGTATCCGTCGACCTGTCCAACTGACCGGGTCCACCTCAGTCAGAACCCCTCGACACGCAAGACAGCTGCTTTTCGCTGATCAGTTAAATGGTGCTGAATCGTAGAACACGAACAGCGCTACCATGTTATTTCGCCGCCGGCGTTGATACAGGCGGAGACTCTGGAAAAAAAGCGGGTGTGATCGAGCCGCGACGGATTTGGGCCGATGACGGGTTGGCCGACTATATCCGGAGGGAACTGGGGTTCCCAGGGGCAAGCAGGGGGCAATGATGGAGAAGCAGAAAGTGGACATCGCCACCGGGGAGGCGAGCAGGGAGCGCTGCCATCCGCCGACCAGCCAGAGCTCAGCGCAGTGTGGCCCCCGAAGGTTGCTCAAGCTGTTCCGAGACCACTGGAGCATTGAGAACAGCCACCATCATGTGAAGGATCGCAGTTGAGATGAGGACATCCACACCCTGCGCCGTCCCGGTCTGAGCGAGGTATTCGCGACCCTGGTTAACACCGCACTGAACGCCATGCGCCTGTAAGGATGGTTTCCTGACCGGGTGTCCATGCCCCTGCGAGCCAAATGCTGCGCCTTCCGCCCAACGCAGACCATCGCACGACTCTTCAGACAACCTTCCTGACTTTGCAATCGTCCTGCTTGGCTGAGCTCTTTTGTTGCGCGATGGCCTCAAAGCCAGTGTGATACGTATTCCATCTAGCTTTATAGATAAAATATTAGTTTTATCAGTATTTACATGCCATTTCAATTTTTTTAGTAAAGGAATGTCGTAAATTACAGTCGCAATTGGTATAGGGGCAGGGCAATCGCATTTGGGCGGATGAGCTGGGTGGTTGTTGCAGTAGTGGATAATGGGGGTGTGTGAGCAGCGGATAGACAGGGTGTGTGGAGGTTGTGGGCGATGGGTACGCTGGTGGAGGATGTGGATCCCTTGGAGGATCCCAGGCACGGAAACGCCGGTCGGCATTCCCTGCATGACATCTTGGTCATCGCATTGTGCACTATTCTCTGTGGCGGGGAAACCTGCACCGACATGGCCCTCTTTGGCCAGTCCAAGCGGGAGTTTCTGGAATCCTTCCTGCCGCTCAGGAATGGAATTCCCAGCCACGACACCTTCTCCAGGGTGTTCCGTCTCTTGGATCCGGAGGCCTTCCGGATGTGGTTCCTGGAGTTCATGGGCCAGTTTGCCCAAGGCTGTGAGGGAGTGCTGGCCATTGACGGCAAGACACTGCGCCGGTCCTATGACCGGGCGGAGGCGCCCAGTCGCCGTTGCACTTGGTCAACGCCTGGGCCGCAGAGCAAAGGCTGGTCTTGGGCCAACTGGCCGTCGACGGCAAATCCAACGAGATTACCGCAGTGCCCAAGCTCTTGGAAATGCTGGCCCTGCCCGGGATGGTGGTGACTGCCGATGCCATGCACTGCCAGCGGCAACTGTCCCGGCAGGTGCTGGACCAGGGGGCGGCCTACGTGCTGGCCCTGAAGGGCAATCAGGAGTCCCTGCACGATGACGTGCGTCTGTTTCTCGGCGACCCGGCCACGCCTTTGGCCCAAGCCACCTAGACCAACAAGGGGCATGGGCGCATCGAAACCCGCACGGCCAGCATAAGCAGGGATGTTGCATGGATACAGGAAAGACACCAGTGGCCTGGTCTGGCGGCGGTGGGCAAGATAACCGCCAGGCGGCAGCAGGGAGAGCGTAGCAGCGTCGAGAGCCGGTACTACCTGCTCAGCCAACCCTTCCCGCCGGAACGGTTCAACGCCATCGTCCGGGAACACTGGGGCATCGAGAACCGGCTGCACTGGATGCTGGACGTGGTATTCAACGAGGACCAGTCCAGAAACCGCAAGGATCATTGTCCGGAAAACCTGGCGCTGATGCGGAAACTGGCACTCAACCTGGCCCGGCTGGAACCCTCAAAGGGATCCATGAGGGGCAAGCTGAAACGGGCCGGTTGGGACAACGGCTATCTCGCCATCATCCTGTCCCAGTTCACCAAAATCCAAACGCGATAGCCCTGAGTATAGGGGCATGATGACTATACTTCCTCAATTCAGCAAGCGTCTGGTCCTGAGCGGTCTACTAGCACTATTGGTTGCCGCCATAGTGAGTTGTGGCACGAGCGCCACAGCGACTCCACCACCGGATACGGCTGTCCCGGCCCCCACGGCCGAGGCAGAGGTTCCAACTGCGGAGCCCACTGAAGCTGCTCCAGCCACCGATGGCAACGGAAAATCAGGAGGAACCGTGCCCATGCAGGGCGTGGATAACCCCAGCGGATGGGACCCTCAACGGTATGGGCGAGCCGAAGATATCGGGGTCAATGGTCTGGCCTGTAACCAACTCGTGGAATACGACCCCGTTAATCCCAGCAAGATAATTGGGGATCTTGCCGAGTCTTGGGACTTGAGCGCTGACGGGCTCTCGTATACCTTCCGATTGCACACTAACGTTAAATGGACTGACGGAGAGGACTTTAACGCGGACGACGTCGTCTTCAGCCTCAACCGGCTGATGGCCCCGGACCCTCCGAAAGCCAAAGCCGGATTATTCAGGGACCTTGTGGACACCGTTTCAAGTGACGACGATCACACAGTGGAAGTGAAATTAAAGTTCGCGGCCGGGCCTTTCCTTCCGTTCCTGGCCGTGGACTTTAACAAGATGCTTCCCCAGCACGTGCTGGAATCTGGAGTTGACATCAACGCTTACATTCCTAATCCGGCGGGCACCGGTCCCTTTATCGTGGTTAATTTTACCCAGGGCGTCAGCTCAGAATTCGAAAAAACCAGGACTACTTCAAACCAGGTAGACCTTATTTCGATGGCATCAAAGTGCTCATCATCCAGGACAAGGGTACCGAGATAGCGGCGTTTCGAACCGAACAAGTCTTTGTGGCGACGAGTGCCATCGTCAACATGGATATCGAAGATATTGAGCGCCTAGAAGCAGACGAAGAATTCATGAGCCGGTATGACATCTACACGCTGAGCGACGCTGCTACCCTTCATTTCCAGTTGAATCACAACTCGCCTCCAATGGATGATCCCAGAGTCAGGAAGGCTCTCTCCTTGGCCCTAGACCGGCAAGAGTACACAGAGTTTTTCGGCAGAGGCCGATGGGAAATTGCAACTCCGATGTCAGAGCGGTCAAACTCGTATGCTTTGGCTGTATCGGAAGTAACCGAGTTCCCCGGCTTTCGGCAATTGGACCGCAAGAAACACCCGGACGACATCGACGAAGCAGTCCGTCTACTGAACGATGCTGGCTATACTGATGAGAATCCCCTTAAATTCACTCTGCTTACTGCCAACGTTATCCAATCCCCGAAGCTGCTCAGGTCGCCAAAGGGAACTGGGAAAAACGTCTGCCCGTTGAGATCACCCTGGAGTTGGTTGATACCGCGACCGCGGTGGACAGAATGCTGTCCCATCAATTTGATGTGGCGACCTTCGGGGCTGGACAGACCATCTTTGACCCGGACGACCATTTCCGTATGGTATATCTGGGAGACGGGGGCAGGAATTTCTCGAATTGGAGTCATCCAAAGATTGAAGAATTGTTCTTCCAGCAACAGAGTGAGCCGGACGATGCGAAGAGACGCGAGATCGTTAACGAAATGCAGAGGCTGGTCCTGACTTCGCCCGACATTGCACCGTCAGTGATTGAATATTCATGGAATGCCTTCGTGGGGCCGGTGAGCAAGAAGATCCGTACGGACGCTGGTTCTTTCGTACGGGCCAATGGCCTCTATCATGCTCTGAAGCATGACCACGAATGGTTTGATCCCAACATGGGGCAATACCGAAGGACTCTCTAAGTGCCTCTGACCATAGGCCAATCGAGTGGGTGGCCAATGGTCAAAATCGCGGTGGATGGATGCAGACCTACATCTTTCGACGGGTGCTTCTTTTCGTACCTACTATTATTCTACTTAGCCCGAATCCACCGAACGGAGTAGTGTGGGCACTTGAACGGGACATAACAGGGATGGAAAGGCGACCGACCCGGCGGATATGGGGCGGGCGTGCCAGTAGTGGACCTATTGCCGGTGGGGGCAGCCGCTCATGAGGTGGCCGAAGGCAGTAAGGAACTCTCGCTGGCCGATTCGTGCGGCGCGAGTGGGAGAGATATTCGACTGACTGGTGGATGAGGGCGGGTATGGAGGGCCGGTTGCCGGCGCTGCGGTCAGGAAGGAAGCGGCAGGGTACGCAACCGGGTCAGGGCGCGAGTGAACTGGGCCTCCCAAGGCCAGCGCCGGGGCAGGTGCAGTGTGAGGCGGCGGGCCGAGCGGGTGAGCCGTCCGGCGAGGGAGAAGAAGCGCCGCCGCAGGGTCTTGGTGGTCACCACCTGCTCACCGAGACCGATGCGCGCCGTCCAGCGAGCCAGGTTGTGAGCCATCGCCTGGATCGCCAGCCAAGCGGCGTTGGCGGGGAAACGGCCTGAGGGGAGATGGTTGAGACCCACGCCGTACTTGAGGTCGCGGATGGCGTTCTCGATCTCGGCGTGGCGGCGATGATCGGTCTCCAGTTCCAGAGTGTCGCCACCCCGGTCGGTGATGAAGGCGTGATAGCTGTAGGTGGCGAACAGGGCCAGTTGAGAGCCGGGCGTGGGCTTCACCCTCCGGACGATGAGCCGCACCGGCGCTGCGCCGGGCTCGCTCTGAAAGGGAGTGTAATTGGTCTCCGCCACGTCGGCGGCACCGTCCATCCAGTAGGGGACCGGCGTCCAGTCCGCCTCCGGTATGGCCTCGATGAGCTTCCGCAAGCTTTGGTGCTGGCGGACAGTGATGGAGAAGCGGACATTCATCTTGCGGCAGACCGCGACGACGGCGTGGGTGTAGAAGCCGCTGTCGGCCCGCATCGTGAGTTGTCCTTTGGCCCCGGCGCGGCGCACCCGCCCCACCGTCTCACGCAGGAAGTGGGCGGCGCCCCGAGCGGTATGAGCCCGGCCCTCCCTGAGCCGGACCATCAGCACGTCGCCGGTGCCGGCGGCGACGGCCAGCAGGGGGTGATAGCCCCGCTGTCCGGTGTAGCCGTGGTGGCGCGCCCCCTCCTTGGCCAGCCCGTATGTCTCGCAGATGGTGGAGTCCAGGTCGATGGTCAGCGGTCCGTCGCCGGGGCCGGCCCCAGCGGCCCAGGCCCGGGCCAGCAATTCCCGGCTCACCCGGTCCAGTTGGCGGACGTGGCCCCACCGGAAGCTGCGCAGGAAGGTGCCCAGGGTGGACGGGGCCTTGACCACGCAGCCAATGGCGCCAGCCGTCCCGCCGGTGCGCAACACGTCGGCATCGTCAATGCAGTCGCCACCGGCCAGCGCCGAGGCCACCAGGGTCACTATCTTGTCGCCCGTGTTCGCCCGCCCCGGCGCATCTCCGAGGTCAACGTGCTTGCCGACGAGCTCACGCAGACCCAGGTGCTGGGCGAGGGTGACCGGAAGGATCAACCCGGCATTGGCCACCAGGCGGTGGTCGTCGAAGGCGATTCGGATGCGGTCGGGCTCGCTGAGTGGTAGCATCTATTGGGTGCTCCTGTTTCGAGGGTGGTTTGCCGTTCTAACAACCATTATCCCCGATGCCGGGAGCACTTTCTCACCCCCTCAACCCGCCGGCAAACTCATCTCTTCGGTGGATTGGGGCTTACGCTGCTGGTTTTCTTATTCCTTAGAGTCATTCCTGGAGATCCCGCGCTTCAAGTCTTAACAAGCGGGACCGGCGAGGGGTCGTTTACCGAAGAGCAGTTGGAAGCGGTGCGGACGGAGTTGGGTATCAACCGTCCCATTTACATTCAATACGGAACTTGGATCTGGGACATGCTCCGAGGAGACCTAAACCAAAGCCGAGGTGAAACCTGCATATACGTCGGCTGGAATCAGGGATGTATAGCTGCAGGATCTGGAGCAGACTGAGTGGAGATGGTGCTGGGTATGAGGGGGATAAGGCCGGAGTTGGAGCGGTGGCAGTTGGACGTGGCTGGTGTGCGCAGCAGGATGTACTTGGCGCCGGACGCCCCGGGAGAGAGAACGGTGGCACGCTCTGTGGCTCCTGTGCCGGGGCCTGACCGCCTCGGCCACCGCCGAGGCACTGGGCCGGGATGCTCACACCAGCGGCAGATGGGCCACCGCCTTCAGCGAGGGAGGTCCGGCGGCCCTGATCTTCGAGCAGTCCGGTGGTTCCCCCCCGCCCTCGGCGAGGAACAACAGGCGGAGTTGCAGGCTGCTGGCCGTCGCCGCCGGCACCGGCGACGTGCTGATGGCCCGGCTCAGGGAGGGCCGCGCCAACACCGCTCGGGGCGCCGCTCACTTCCTGCGTGAAACGGTGGGACGGGTGCGCTACGGCGGGGCCACGGGACAACTCACGATGCGGGCCGACAGCGGCTGCTACACCCACGCCATCGTCGCGGTCTGCCGCAAGCTGGAGGTCCGTTTCTCCATCACCGTTCGGCAGCACGCCAGCCTGCGGAACCTCATCGAGGGCATACCCGAGTCGGACTGGACGCCGGTCCCCTACTGGATGGACGGCGCCGCCGACGTGGCGGAGACCAGCTACACCCCCTTCCAGAGTGAGCCCGGCGCCGCACCGGTGCGGCTCATCGTCCGGAGGGTGAAGCCCACGCCCGGCTCTCAACTGGCCCTGTTGGCCACCTACAGCTATCACGCCTTCATCACCGACCGGGACGGCGACACCCTGGAACTCGAGGCTGACCATCGCCGCCACGCCGAGATCGAGAATGCCATCCGCGACCTCAAGTACGGCGTCGGTCTCAACCATCTCCCGCCCGGCCGTTTCGCCGCCAACGGCGCTTGGCTGGCGGTGCAGGTGATTGCTCACAACCTGGCGCGCTGGACGTCGCGCATCGGTCTGGGCGAGCAGGTGGTGACCACCAAGACCCTGCGGCGGCGATTCTTCTCCCTGGCCGGACGGCTCACCCGCTCGGCGCGCCGCCTGACCCTGCACTTGCCTCGGCGCTGGCCTTGGGAGGCCCAGTTCACTGGCGCCCTGACCCGATTGCGCACCCTGCCGCCTCCCTCCTGACCGTGGCGCTCCCTGACGCAACGCCGGCAACCGGCCCACCATCCTCGCCCTTATCCACCAGTCAGTCGAAGGTATCTCCCACTCGCGCCGCACGAATCGGCCAGCGAGAGTTCCTTGCTGCCTTCGGCCACCTCATGAGCGGCTCCTCTCACCGGCAACAGGCCTGCTATTGGCCCCGCACGTCCCATATCCTCCGGGTCGGCCCCCTCTCCATCCCTGTGATGCCCTGTTCCAGCGCCCTCTCCACTCCGTTCGGTGGATTCGGGTTTAGACGCCCGGCTGATGAAGACCCCTCAAGGGATAATGCCCGGCTTCAATGCCCAAGCCATGATCTACTCTGTGGCCAGCGACGTGGAAATGACCGATATGTTGGTCACCGCCGGGGATCTGGTGGATGAAACCACTGACCATGGCCTGTTGATTCCCATGATGGAACAGGCGGAGGCGGCCACCGGGACCAAAGCAGCCATGAGCCTGGCCGACTTCGGTTACTTCGCCGGCAGCAGTCTGGAGGAATGCGCCAAGCGCGGCCAGGACGTGGTGGTGCCGGAAAGACGGCAATGGCGTTTGTTGTTGTCCAGCGATTTTGTCCCCTTGTTCCCGGCGTTGGTGAACAGGTATCCGTGACGCTGCTGGCCGAGCTGCCGGAGTTGGACACACTGGGCCGGAAGCAGATCGTCGCCCTCGTCGGAGTGGCCCCCTTCAGCCGGGACAGCGGTCCCCATCGAGGCAAGCGCGCCGTCTGGGGCGGCAGGGCCCGAGTCCGCGCCGCACTGTACATGGGGGCGCTGGTGGCGAGCCGGTGACCCGGGACTTCTATCAGCGCCTGCAGGCGGCCGGCAAGCCGAAGAAGCTGGCCCTGACGGCTTGTATGCGGAAGCTGCTGATCATACTCAATTGCTTGGTGAGGACCGGCGAGCAATGGAACCCGGAAGTCAGAACCCCTTGACATTCAAGACAGCTGCTTTTCGCTGGTCTTCGACACCCCAGTGGCCCACTTTGCCGCCGCCATTGACAATTGGCGCAGAATTGCAACCAGGTACGATCGGAAGTGCCCCTACTTCCTGTCTGCACTGTACTTGGTATCTTCAGTCATCTGGGGCCAGCAATTGTCGATCCGCCCTAGTTAGTGCCGAGGTCGTCGCTTGGTCTACTAAGCTGTGACCCTCTTGCGGCCCATACTTTCCAGCGAGGGGCGCCTTGGCATAACACCCGCCCTCCCAGCGGGCAACGAAAACTCTAGCGGACCCCGGACTCAGTCGGCCGGGGAGTGGTGGAAGCTCTTCTGTCCAACGGAAGGGAGGTTGGTCTTTTGGCCAGTAGAAACAGCACACCGCTCATCATTCCCAGACCTCCGATGATCAGGAACGCAACGGTGTAGCTTCCGGTCGCGTCGAATAGGAACGCCGCGAAGAGCGGGGCGGCCAACATGAACACGTACATGGGGGCGCTGGATATGCCGGTGATGGTGGCAAAGGCGTTCTTGCCGAAATAGTCGCCGCGAATCGCGGTTGTAAGTGGATTTCGCCCACCGAATCCTGCGCCGAATACTACGGCAAAGAGAATCGCCATCGGGAAACTGTCGATCAACACTGCCATGAGAAAGCCGCCCGCCTGAATAAAGCCGAAGACGGCTATGGCGATGTTAATCGGGAATCTGTCCCCCGCGTAGCCACCGATTAACTGAAAAACCGCGGCCGACCCCATGACCATTGAAAATATGTATGCCGCCGACTGCAGGGACAAGCCTTGGTCCGTTAACATGGGCACGAGGTGTACGGTCAAGGTCGCGAAAAGTATGGTGGAACAGGCGTGGCCGAAAGTGATCAACCAGAAAGCGTGTGTACGTATCGCTTGCCGCGCGGTGAATTGCAGTTGGTCTGGCTCGGCCGATCTACTAACGGGTCTAGCTGCTTGGCGCTCCACTTGGTGCGGTGGGTCTCCGTCAGGGAGCAGGCCATGGTCTTCCGGACGTTCCCGGATCAACCGGGACATCGGCCAGGCCAAGCATAAAAACACCACCCCGATCCATTGGGCGGTGACGCTCCATCCGTAATTGCCCGGGGTTACCGCCCAGGCCAGAATTGGCACCAACACCAGTCCGCCCAATGGCGAACCCTCGGCGGCAATCGCCATAGCCAAGCCCCGCTTTCGCACGAACCACCGGTTGACCACTGACATGAACGGCAGCCAGGTACCCGCCGCTGTACCCAGCATGATCAAGCCGTAGGACGCGTAAAAGGTGACAATATTTTCAGTACGGCTGAAAAGGAGAAAGCCCAGGCCGGTTATTACCATCCCGATGAGAACCATCCGGCGAGAACCGAGCCGGTCGATCAGGTACCCCATCAGAGGCCCAATAATGCTGCCCTCGAGCTGGGCCATGGAAAATGCGCCCGTCAATTGGGCCCGGCTCCACCCGAACTGCAACTCCAGCGCCTTAATCCACAAGCCGACACCACTCCAGACCGGGCCGCTCGACAAGGCGTTAACGATCAGAGCCGAACTGACTAATATCCACCCATAGAACAATGTTCTCACCCGTCGATAGCCATCGTGGCGGTGGGGATAGTGATGCGCAGGAACCCCGAGGGCAGATTCAGCCGAGCGGAGGTCGCCAAGACGCAGCCACCCATATTCCTAGTCTCAACTTGAGATCACGGCGCCAGGTCGGGTTGGCCGATGTGGCTGAAGCGGCGTTGGCAAAGGCTCAAGCGGGATAAATTAAGGACAGATACCGGACCTGTCGCAACCAAGTCGTCTTACGAGGATTCGGCTGCTCGGGGCCAGAGATTGTTGATCCATCAGAGCCAACTGATAAACCGCGACCAGCATACCAGATTCCGGGCGGATACCGGGCTCTGCCGCGAGCGGTTCGGGACCGGAGCGCGGATATATAGGTCCTGATGGACGTTCCGGCAAAGCAAAGTCCTCATCACCTCTCTGTTAGTGATAGCTTCTGTATGCCCATTTGTGTGGCTTGACTTCGTTTTAGCTCCCGGACATAATCGCCGCAATTCGTCAATCTGAAGACTACCTTCGGGGAGCCAAGCCATGGCTGATTACAGGATCATTTCGTCCGATAACCACGTGATGGAACCCCCGGATCTATGGGTGACCCGGATAGATGAAAAGTTCCGGGACCGAGCACCTCGCACCGAGCTGGAGGGCGACGGCGAATGGTGGTATTGCGATGGCATGAAAATTTCCACCGGGTTCGGATTCGGTGGAGCCCAGACCGGAAGAAGGTTTGAGTCGCCGGAGGAGTTGACCAGCGGCGACGTGTTTGAAAACGTCCGTCCCGGGGGTTACATCCCTGAAGAGCAGATCAAGGACATGGACCTGGACGGCATTGATGTAAGCATTCTCTATCCCACCCTTGGCCTTCAGTTGTTCAAGGTGCCGGATAGTGAGCTCCTGACTGCCGTATTCAAGACCTATAACGATTGGCTGGGCGAGTTCTGCCGCGCCGCGCCAAAGCGACTCGCCGGGATCGCCATGATCAACGTGGATGACGTGGAAGTTGCGGTGGCCGAGCTGGAGCGGTGCCACAAACTGGGATTCATAGGCGGCATGATCACGGTTTACCCCCAGGAAGACCGCAGGTACGACTCGCCGGTCTACGAACCCCTCTGGGCGGCTGCTCAGGGCTTGGGGATGCCTTTGGGACTTCACGCCGCGACCAACCGGTTTGGGTCGGGGGAGGGCGACCGCGCCAGTACCAACCGGTTCTCCGTAACAGTGAACTTCGATCACTACGTCCGGATGTCGCTTACCGACATGATGTTCTGCGGGGTGTTCGAGCGTTACCCGCGGCTACAAATTGGGGCGGTCGAGCACGAAGTGTCATGGGCAGCCCATTTTCTGGACCGCATGGACTACAACTACACCCAACGGGCCAGAGGAGTGAGCGGCTATCGGTTTAAAGACAATATGCTTCCCAGCGACTTCTTTCGGCGCAACGTTTTCCTGGGGTTCCAGGAAGACGGGTTGGGGATTCAGCTTCGGAAGATTATCGGCGTCGATACTCTGCAATGGGGCTCCGACTACCCGCATCAGGAATCCACCTTTCCAAGAAGCAGGGAAATCCTTGAGGAAATCCTGGCTGAATGCACCCTGGAGGAGCGGGCCAAGATAGCCGGTGGGAACGCGGCCAGGGTTTACAACTTAAACTAGCCTTGGCGGGCCTTTGGGGCCGCCGCACATCAGATCGCATTCTCACGATCAAGTTTGGTAGCCGGGCAAGGCATGACGGAGAGTTGCCTGCTGTCTTGGAGCCCGCTGCACAAGCTTCGAGATCGTAAGCCCGGGTGATACTATCAAGGTCGTTGAACAGTCGTTGAACAGTCGTTGAACAGTCGTTGAACAATAGACTGATACATGCGTTGGGGACGAGTACAGGATAGAGAGTCCGAATCCCTTGCGGGCTCTGTCGGACCAGGAATCAGGTCTAATGCACTCTGTTGGGTTGAACCTCCGGCAATAGTCTCCCTCGACTCGTTTCGAGTCATAAATGCTGAGTTCCCAGCCCAATGCCGTGTGTCCTTGATACAAAGCGCGGTAACAAAGCGAGACGACCTGAGACGAGGCTGCCTCGCATATACACATGTGAGGCTCTGTAAATATAGCCGCTTGTCGCCTTGCGCCTTGCATGCCCGCCAGTTGTGGAGGGAGTTCAATTCGGCCATTCTGTGAGTGGTTCAGGCTATTACACCGCAACCGTCCCCCGACGCGCGTCATAGCCGCCTGCCAATGGAATGGAAACCCGCCCCTCTTGTGGAAGAGAACCGGAGGTAACCAATGCGCATCGATGTCCACAGTCATCTAATCTACTTGCCATATTTGGAATACCTAACCGGCCGTAGTTACCTACCCCAAGGTGTTCTCCGAGGTGGGACTTACTTCGTGAGCTGCACCGGCGGGTACCAGCACGCATCACTGTTGTCCCACGCCGATGTCAACCAGAAATTGCGAGATATGGAAGACTTGGGCATAGCCGTATCGGTGCTGAGCCACGGCATGCCGGGGCCGGAGTTGCTGGGCAGCCCCGAGGCCGACTCCTGGGCTTCTCGCATCAACGACCACCTAGCCGAGGTGATGCAGACCCACCCGGGCAAATTCGAGGCATGGGCGACCCTGGGTTGGCACAGCACCGAGCACACCATCGCCGAGATCGACCGTTGCGTGAAACAGTTGGGTTTCAAAGGCGTCTATCTCTTTTCCAACATCAACCAGAAGACCGTGGACAGCAAGGAATTCTGGCCGGTCTACAGGCACATCGAGAGCCTGGGGGTGCCCATTAACATGCACCCCACGGCCCCCATCAATATGAACGGTATCGACCACCGGCCTCTGGTGCCTGGCATGGCGTTCATGTTCGATACCGCCTTGGCCACCGTGCGCCTGGTGATGAGCGGGATCTTTCAAGAATACCCGGACTTGAAGTTGATCGTCCCGCATACGGGCGGCTTCATCCCCTTCATCCGCGGTCGTGTGGGCCGGATGATCGACGAATGGACGTCGCCTGAAGATTGGGTCAACTTGGACCAGTCCTCCCAGTTCTACTTCGACAAGTTGTACGTGGACACTGTTGCCCACAGCCCGGCTGCCTTGGAATATTGCTACAAAATGTTCGGGGCAGACCGCCTGCTCTACGGTACCGACCACCCCTTCGGCCATCCAGACTTTCAGAGATTCAACGATATGGTCGACGAACTGGAATGCTCAGAGTCCGACCGCGAGCTGATCAACAGCGGCAACGCACGGCGCCTGCTGGGACTCGGCACGGGTGCAGGCTGAACCGCACCTGGAAACACGAGGCAGGTACTTTCCGGATGGCTTGTCTGCGGATTCGTAGAGAGCTCGACGCTGGCTGACTTCATTTCTTGGTATCAGGATCCTGCATTGCCCCTCCATGACCGGGGCCTGCCTGCTGACAAGGCCGAGTCCAAGACCTGCAACAGGGAGAATCGGATACAGAATCAGAGGATGTGAGCCGACTGGGGTGTTGAGCGGGTCAGGCGTCGACCAGGCCGTCCGGTGCTTGGGGCACGGTGTTCTCGCGGCTGCGCTTGAGGCGGTGGCTCTCGCCGTTCATTTCCAGTATGTGGACGTGGTGGGTGAGCCGGTCCAGCAGCGCCCCGGTCAGCCTTTCTGAGCCGAGGACTTCGGTCCACTCGTCGAAGGGCAGCAGTTGTCTTAATTGTCAACGTGTAACAGAGGGCGGTCAGGGTCTTTCGATTATTGAACGGATGCGACGACGATGGTGAGTGGTTGGTTGGTTGGGAGGATTTACCGGCGTGTCGGCGCAGAGCGGGGGCTATGTTGGTTTCTCCAGCCAACCTGAGGAGACTGATGGTCAGGTTGCGCAGTGCAGCCATAATCTGGGGAGCGGCGCCGGTTCTTACCCGGTTCTCACCTGGAACCGGTCTCATCCAGAGTCACATCTCTCACCCAATGCACTCGGTTTTCGATTCCCCAGTGCCCCCGCCACAGGTTGAGCAACCGGGCTGGGTCAGCCTCCTCCGGTGTCAGGCGGTGTCAGGCTGGTAACCGCGTAGGCCAATTCTCGGCGGGTTCCCTTTTTGCTGTAGGTAATACGCTCCATCCGGCACACCTGGGCCAGATGGGGCCAGGGGCTGTAACCCACCAGCAGACCGGAAGTCCACAGCCGACGCTGTTCCACCCGGCCACCATGCTGGCCGGTTTGGACCGCTTGAGGCGGCGTCTCCTCTTCCTCCCAGATGGCGGCGATGTCCGCCTTCAATGTGGGTTGGTTGTCCTTTACAGCGATAAAGTAGTGCCCCCCTTGGCGCCAATTTCCTGACATACCTTCCGCTGGGTGAACTGGGCGTCGCCGGTGACCACCCGGCCCCTCAGGTCCAGTTGGTCCAGCAGCCGGGGCACGGCGTCCAACTCGCTCTTCTTGTCCCGCACCGCCTGCTGTCCCACCACAATGCCCGATTGATGGGCATAGGCTGCCACCAGATGGACCCCAGGCAATTGTTCCCCGTGAATCCCACGCAGCCGCTTCCCGTCGATGGCCAGTGCTTCGCTCTCTTCCAGCCCCCTGCTCTGCCAACCATTTCCCCAATGCGGACTCGAAGGCTTCCCGGTCCAGAAGGCTGAACACCTGATGCAGGGTGGAGACGCAGGGGGTTCGCTCCCGGCTGAACCCCAAAGCTTGAGACACCTCCTGTCCTTGGTCTCTCCCCCACTGACTGATGGCGTACAGACTCCGAGCCCCACAAGCATGGCACATACTGCCAACCCCGAAATAGCCCCCAGAGGGTGCCGCCTCCCATGAGCGCTTCGCTGGTCCGGCAAGGACCCCAGCACCTCTAATAAAGTCGGTTCAACACTCCTTTCCTTGGCACATCCCCACACCTCCTCTATCCTCAACCAGTCTAACCCTACTCTGTCCTCTCAATTTAATCCAAAAACCCTCCTTCACCTTTTTTGCCAATAATCAAAAGACCCTGGGTTTTTTCTCGTCGGCCTTGACCAGACGCTTCTTAGTACTACAGCCGCAGATAAATAGAGGATAGAATTGTGGCAGTTGAGTGATGATGAGGTGAGGCGGTGGCAGGGCACGGTGATGAGGTAGCGGAAGTGACGCGGTGGGCCGAGGGCATTGAGCAGGTGCACGAGTGCATCGGGGGAAGGTTCCGGCGGCCGGAGCCGCGCCGCCGGGTGCTGGACTATCTGCGGGGACTGCTCAGTCCGGTGGAACGCAAGAATGGCTGGCAACTGGCGGAGCAGGCGGGCGACGCCACTCCCGACGGGGTGCAGCGCCTGCTGTCCACCTACGTCTGGGACGCGGATCTGGTGCGCGACGATCTGACGGGTTACGTGGTGGAGCATCTGGCCGACGCTGAGGCAGTTCTGGTGGTGGACGAAACCGGCTTTCTTAACCCGAATCCACCGAAGGGATGGGGGATGGCCGATCGGATCAGCGATGAGGGGCGAGGGGACAGGGCTATGGGGTGTTGATCCCGATAGGTTTGCGGGAGTGCGGGGTCTGACAGCCGCTGAGGGGGATGTTGAGGGTCCGAGGCGGTGCACGAGGGCGACATCACCGGGTCAGATGGCAGCAGAGGACGGCCGTGGCGCGGGTTGGCGGCGGTCTGCCACGCAGGTAAGTAGCCCCGGGGACGGATCAGACGGCAACGCCGCCATCAGGAGGGGAGTGGCAGTGCGCGTAATCGCGCCAGGGCACCGGTGAACTGGGTTTCCCAGGGCCAGCGTCCGGGAAGGTGCAGGGTGAGGCGCCGCGCCGAGTGTGTCAGCCGTCCGGCCAGGGAGAAGAAGCGTCTCCGGAGGGTCTTGGTGGTTGCAACTGGCTCTGCCAGAGCGATACGCGCCGTCCACCGTCCCAGGTTGTGGGCGATCACTTGGACGGCCAGCCAAGCGGCATTGGCGGCGAAACGACCGGACGGGAGATGGTTGAGACCCACGCCGTACTTGAGGTCGCGGATGGCATTCTCTATCTCGGCGTGGCGGCGGTGGTCAGCCTCCAGTTCCAGGGTGTCTCCCTCCCGGTTGGTGATGCAGGCGTGATAGCTGTAGGTGGCGAACAGCGCCAGTTGGGAACCGGGAGTGGGTCTCACCCTTCGGACGATGAGGCGTACCGGCGCGGCGCCGGGCTCACTCTTGAAGGGCGTGTAGCTGGTCTCCGCCACGTCGGCGGCGCCCTCCATCCAGTAGGGGATGGGCGTCCAGTCCCCCTCGGGGATGGCCTCTATAAGACTGCGCAGGCTCTGGTGCTGGCGGACGGTGATGGAGAAGCGGACCTTCATGTTGCGGCAGACGGCGACGATGGAATGGGTGTAGAAGCCGCTGTCGGCCCGCACGGTGAGCTGTCCTTTGGCTCCCCCGTAGCGCACCCGGCCCAGCGTCTCCCGCAGGAAGTGGGCGGCGCCCCGGGCGGTGTTGGCCCGGCCCTCACGCAGCCGTGCCATCAGCACCTCGCCGGAACCGGCGGCGACGGCCAGCAGTGGGTGATAGCCGCGCTGTCCGGTGTACCCGTGTCGGCGGGCTCCCTCCTTGGCAAGGCCATAGGTCTCGCAGATGGTGGAATCGAGGTCAATGGTCAAAGGTCCGTCGCCGGTACCAGCCCCGGCGGCCCAGGCCCGGGCCAGCAGTTCCCGGCTCACCCGGTCCAACTGGCGGACGTGGCCCCAGCGGAAGCTGCGCAGGAAGGTGCCCAGGGTGGACGGTGCCTTGACCACGCAGCCCAGCACCCTGGCGGTCCCTCTGGAACGCAACGCGTCGGCGTCGTCGATGCAGTCGCCGCCGGCCAGTGCGGAGGCCACCAGGGTCATCAGTTTGTCGCCGGTGTTGGCCCGGCCAGGGGCGCAGCCCAAGTCAACGTGGCTGTCCACCAGTTCACCCAAACCCAGGCGCAGGGCCAGGGTGGCCGGCAGCAGCAGCCCGGCATTGGCCACCAGGCGGTGGTCGTCGAAGGCGACGCGGATGCGGTGGGGGGACTCAAGTGGTAGCATCTAAAAGGTGCTCCTTTTCCGGGGTTGGTTTTCCGATCAAAAACCATTATCCCAGATTCAAAGGAGCACCCTTTCACGCTATCAGCAGACCTCCAACTCCCACCTCTTCGGTGGATTCGGGCTTAAGAAGGGAGACAAGTCGGTTGGGGTGCAGCGTCAGTACAGCGGCACGGCGGGGCGGATCGAGAACTCTCAGATTGGAGTATTCCTGGCCTATGCCAGCGCCAAAGGAGGGACCCTGCTGGACCGGGAGTTGTACCTGCCCCAGGTCTGGGCGGAGGACTGGGAACGTCGGCGGGAGGCCGGGGTGCCTGAGGATGTTTCCTTTCGAACCAAGCCGCAACTGGCCCGGCGAATGCTGGAGCGGGCGGTGGAATCGGGAGTCCCCTTCGGCTGGGTTGCCGGAGATGAGGTCTACGGCAATGACCGCAACCTGCGGCTGTGGCTGGAGCGTGAGGGGCTGTCCCATGTGCTGGCCATCAAACGCAGCGAGAAGCTGTGGGCATTGACGGAAAAGGGTCCTCGTCAGGTAAGAGCCGATCGGCTGGCATCGCAGGTTGAGGAAACTGGCTGGGTGCGGTGCAGCTCGGGCGACGGGGCCAAGGGGCCGAGGGTGTACGATTGGGCTACCGTGGAGCTAAGGCCCCTCAAAGAGCCTGGCAAGGGCTATTGGCTGCTGTCCCGACGCAGTCTGTCCGACCCCGGGGAACTGGCCTACTATGTCTGTTACGGCTTGGCGGGAACAGCCCTGAAGGAACTGGCAAGGGTCGCGGGACCCGTTGGGCCATTGAGGAATGCTTTGAGGAGGCCAAGGGACAGGTGGGACTGGACCAGTACGAGGTGCGGAGGTGGGATGGCTGGTACCGGCACATCACCCTGGCGATGCTGGCGCAGGCGTATTTGACCGTGATCAGGCAACCAGCGCTGGAACAGGGAGAAAAGGGGGGCACTACGGTCCCGATGAAGAGCTGATACCCTTGACGGTTCCGGAGGTGCGCCGGCTGCTCACCCGCCTGGTATGGACGGAAACCCAACCGCCTGATTTCATCCTGTACTGGTCGTGGTGGAGACGGCGCCACCAAGCCCGGGCCCAGCGTTGCCACTACAAACGCCGCCTGTCCAATCTGCGGCTGTAGTACTAACTACGGTAGCTTTGAGAGATGATGCCGCCGCAGCTCGGTACAGTCTGGACGTTACTGCAAGTAAACGCTATCTGCTGGACTTCTACGCCAGTGATTCGTGCGACACAGCCGGCAACGGTGAGGGGAAACATTGGCTCGGATACACCGCAGCTGAGGCTGTGGCATCAGGATATACGACGTTCAATTCCAGCACCTTTGATCCCATCCTCGATCGCACCATCGACTTGTATGAGTTCCCTTCTACGACGTTCACGCATATCACTGCCACGGCTACAGAAGCTGGTCTCGGGACCACTTCCGAGTTCTCATCTTGCATCAGCAGGGTTACCCTGCCTGAGTTGGTGATCTCCAAAGAGGCCATTTCGGTCACCGAAGATAGCGCATCCGGAACTACCTACACCGTTAGGCTGGCTTCGTCGCCTACGGGGGATGTCGAGGTAACGTTGGTGGCTGGGAACGGCACGAAAGCCACTGTGTTGCCCGACACCCTGAAATTCACCAGCACTGATTGGTTTACCAACAAGACTGTGACAGTCACCGGCGTGTCCGATGCCGACCCCCTGGACGAAGCTACGTCGATACTGCACTCGGTCTCCATCGGCGACCATGAATATCCGACGGCGCGGGTGCCTGTGGAGGTGACCGACGATGATGCCCCCGGGCTCACGCTGAATCACGACGACTTTCCCGATGACGTGTCCGACGGGAACTCCTATGACGGAGTGCTGCGGTTGGACGAAGGCGGCACGGATACCTACACAATGGTGCTGGACTCGCAACCGTCGGACGACGTTATCATTTCCCTTTCCAGGTCCAATAGAGCGTTGACGGTATCCCCCACTTCGATAACCTTTACCAAAACCGGTGAGGCTCAAGACCCGGACGAACATGAGTGGAACGCTGATCAAACAATCACGTTAACCGCTAAGGATGACTCTGAAGCGTTTGACGAAATGGCCACCGTTAAGCATAAAGTAAGCGTAGGAAACGAGAACTACACTCTGGCCCAAGTGCGCGTCTTGGTCAGGGACTTGGCTCTGCCTGCGTTGACCTATGCACAGAATAGCTCTTCTGTCAGCGAAGTCAGCGTCAACGCAGGAGGGACTGCGACCTACACGGTGCGACCCCAGACACAGCCATCTGCGGACCTGACAGTCAACCTTTCCAGCAGCGACGAGGCCTCGGTGACGGTGTCGCTATCGTCGCTGACCTTCACCGTCGGCACGAACGGCAACTGGGAGACCGCTCAAACTGTCACGGTCACTGGGGTCGCCGACGATGATGAGTTCGATGACCTTGCAGACATCGTTCACCTCGCCGAATTCAACGAAAAGCAGTATCGCTTAGGGACGGTTTCGGTAACTGTTACCGACGTCAACCGCGCCCCATACTTCGAAGAAGGCCTCGAAGCTATCCGCCACGTAGTGGAGAGCGCCGGTCAGGGAGAACCGGTCGGCGAGCCGGTCGTTGCCACAGACCTGAACAATCACGCGCTGACCTACACGCTGGATGACCCGAACGGCAAATTCACCATCAACAGCAGAACTGGGCAGATCACTGTCACCGCCAACGACTCGCTGGGCCACGAGGTTGAACCGGACTATTCAATCGAGGTTACCGCCACCGATACGGGGGGACTGGATGACACCATCGAGGTGAAGGTCATCATCACGGGGGTGAACGATCCACCCGTGATCAGCGGCGCCGACTCGGCTGAGTTCAACGAGAACGCCACCGGCAGAGTCGGTCGGTACACCGCCACCGACCCCGAGGCAGACGATATTGAATGGTCTGTATCCGGAACTGATGAGGGATTTTCTCAATCGACCAAAGTGGCTACCTCACGTTCAGAGACCCTCCTGACCACGAGGCCAGCAGGGGCAACATTTACAACGTGGCGGTTGTGGCCACGGACGACGGCGTTCCCCGGCTAGCCGATTCTCTTGCCGTGGAGGTTACGGTTACCGACGTGAACGAAGCGCCGGAGATAGTCGCCGGTAGCGGGGTCATCACTTACAGCGAGAACGGCACCCACCCCGTGGAACCGTACGGTGCCATCGATCCCGAGGGCGACACACCGATCACTTGGTCCCTCTCGGGAACCGACAAGGGTGACTTCAGCATCACCAACACCGGTCAGTTGCAGTTCAGGAAGACGCCCGACTACGAACGCCCGGCGGACTCCGGCCGCGACAACGTGTACAACGTCACCGTCCGCGCCTCCGACGGCAGCCTGACCGGCGCCAAGGACGTGACCGTAACGGTGCAGCACGTGAACGAGGCGCCAACAGTAACGGGCGACGACACCCTTTCTTACCCGGAGAACACCGCCACCACCAGGGTACTGGACCGCTACACCGCCGCCGACCCTGCGAGGGGGCAGCTGACTTGGTCACTGAGCGGCGCGGATGCCGACGACTTCCGCATCGACCTATCTGGAAATATGACCTTCGCAGAGATACCCGACTACGAATCCCCGGATGACACGGGCGGGAACAACGAATATCAGCTGACCGTGGTGGCCACCGACGACGGTCTGCCATCCCAGGACGGCCGCTTTGACGTCACTTTATCCGTAACCAACCTGAACGAGGGGCCCGAGATTTCGAGGGATTCCAATGCCCCTGGCAGCCTGCCGGAGAACACTGGCACGGATCTGGTGCTGGCGAGGTGCACCGCCACTGACCCGGAGAGTCAGCCACTCCCATCACCCGGTGGAGTGTCACCGGCACCGACGGCGGCGACTTCCTGATCAACGACCTGGGCGAATTGAGATTCCGCAACACCCCCGACTACGAGCGGCCCGCCGACTCCGACCGCAACAACGAGTACCTGGTGACTGTGCGCGCCTCCGACGGCCGTTACTACGGCACGTTTGACGAGACGGTGACGGTCACGAACGAGAACGAGCCTCCCGAAATCAGCTCCAGCAGCCGTACCGAGTTCACCTACCGCGAGAACGGCACCTCAGCCCTCTACACCTACCGGGCAACTGACCCGGAGAGGGGAGCCATTACTTGGTCGGTGGCGGGAAGGGACGCCCTTGCCTTTGAAATCAGCGAAGGCGGCGCCCTGACCTGCGAGAGTCCGCCGCGCATTGATGACAATGAGTACCAGGTCACGGTGCAGGCCAGCGATGGCACATACACCGCCTCGCTGCCGGTAACAGTGACCGTGACTGACGTGAACGAGGGGCCGGAGGTGACGAGTGGCGGGACCGCCTTCACCGTACAGGAAAACCAGGACTGGTTGGGGGCCACACTCTCTGACCTTGATCCGGAGGGAGGCACCATATCCCGCTGGAGACTGTCCGGCAGAGACGGTGGCGACTTCACCATCACCGGCACGGGGCTGATGACCTTCCGCAACATTCCCGACTACGAGCGGCCGGCAGACTCCACCCGGAACAACATGTACGAGGTTACGGTCCAACCGTATGACGGCAGGTATTACGGCTTCTATGCAGTCACCGTCATGGTGACGCCGGTCAACGAGCCGCCCACCATTACCACCAAGAGCCGGATCGAATTCACCCAGCGGGAGAATACCGCCTCCATCCTGTACACCTACCGGGCCACTGACCAAGATCGGGATGACGCAATCCGGTGGTCGGTGGAAGGCATCGACGGCGACGATTTCGCCATCCACAACGGCATCCTCACCTTCCGGCTGCTGCCGGACTATGAGAATCCGGCGGATGCCAACGGGGACAACGAGTACAGGATTGTGGTGGTGGCCGCCGACCGCATGGGCCTGCGGGACACTGTTGATGCCACCATTGCCATTACCGAGGTGAACGAGGGGCCGGTGGTATCCGGCAGGAACTCTTTTACCGTGGCAGAGAACCAGGACCTGACCGGCGCATCGTTCTTGGCCAGCGACCAGGAAGGAGACGCCGTGACTCGCTGGAGACTCTCCGGCAGGGACGGCGGCGATTTCCTGATCAACGAACTGGGCGTACTGACCTTCCGCAACACGCCGGACTACGACTGGCCAGCTGACTCCAACCGGGACAACGAGTACCTGGTGACCATCCGCGCTTACGATGCGGGCAACAGGTACGGCCACCTGGACGTCACGGTCAATGTGACGAACGTCAACGAGCATCCGCCGGTGGTAACGGGCAGTAACCGCCGCACGGCCAGCGAGGGAACCAAATCACCCCTGTACACCTACCGGGCTACCGACCAAGACCTTGGCGATAGCATCACTTGGTCTGTATCCGGTACGGACGGGCGCCTGTTTGACATCAGCAACCAGGGTGCCCTCACCTTCAGGAACCCGCCAGACCATGAGAATCCCAGGGATTCCGGCAGCGACAACCAATACGACATTGAGGTCGAGGCCAGAGATGGCGGTGGGTTGGCAGGGTCTCTGGCCGTCGCTGTGATCGTTACTGCCGTAAATGAGCAACCACGGGTCTCAGGTACATCCACGTTTACCATCAATGAGAACCAGGACCTTACGGGGGCCTCATACACCGCCACCGATCCGGAGGGCTCCACCGGGATCCGCTGGAGCCTGTCGGGTTACGACCGCGGCGACTTCGTCATCAGCGAGGACGGAGTGCTGACCTTCCGCAACCCGCCGGACTTCGAGCGGCCAGCGGACTCAGACCGGAACAACGAGTACCTCCTGACCGTCCGCGCCCACGACGGCCGGACCTACGGAACTCTTCCTGTGATGGTTGAGGTGCTGGAGGTGAACGAACCACCGGTCATCACCGGCAGGTCCTCCTTCAGCTACCGGGAGAACGAGACAAGGTCGCTGTACACCTTCCGGGCCACGGACCGGGAGGGAGACGCCTTCACCTGGTCCCTGGGCGGTCCGGACGGGGGCGATTTCGCGATCAGCGAGAGGGGCGTCCTCACTTTCGTCTCGCCCCCGGACTTTGAGAGTCCCGCCGGCATCAACGGCAATGAGTACCAGGCCACGGTGCAGGCACGGGATGACAAGGGCAACATCGGAACTTTTGACGTTACCATCACCGTAACCGACTTGAACGAACGGCCGGCGGTATCGGGTCAAGACACCATCTCCGTCCCGGAAAACCACGGCCCAGCCCAGACGCTGGCAACCTACTCATCCACGGACACCGAGGGTTCCGGCATCTCGCGCTGGTCCCTCTCTGGGTCCGACGGCGGCGACTTCCTGGTCAACGAGAACGGCCAACTCACATTCAGGTATACGCCCGACTACGACCGTCCGGCGGACTCCAACCGCGACAACGAGTACCGGCTCACGATGCGGGCATATAACGGGAGGAATTACGGCACCCTGAACGTCACGGTAGCGGTGGAAAACGTGAACGAGTATGCGCCGGTGGTCACGGGCAGTAGCAGCCTGACTTTCAGAGAGAACGTGACCTCGTCCCTGTATACCTACCGGGCCACGGACCTGGACCGGAACACAACTATCACATGGTCGGTCCGGGGGACGGACGGAGATGACTTCGAGATCAGCGAGAGGGGCGTCCTTGCGTTTGAGGAACCGCCCAATCACGAAATCCCTGTGGACTCGGACGGTGACAATATCTACCTGTTGACCGTGGTGGCAACAGACGGCGGAGGACGGGAAGGCACACTGGATTTGATGATCACTGTGACCGAAGTGAACGAGGGGCCGGAGATCACGGAGCGATCTGTGGGGACAGCCTTCCCTTACACCGAAAACGAGATTGGGGACGTCGCCACTTTCACCGCAATCGACCCCGAGGACCCGAACATAGTTCCTGTCTGGAGCCTCTCGGGCACGGACGGAAGGGACTTCGCCATCAGCCAAACGGGCGTGCTCACGTTCCGTTACGCGCCGGACTACGACCGGCCCGCCGACTCCAACCGCGACAACGAGTACCGGGTCACGATACGCGCCTCCGACGGCAGGTACTACGGCTAACTGGAAGTCACGGTGACGGTGGCCAACGTGAACGAGCATGCTCCGGTGGTCACCGGCAGGAACAACCTGAGTTTCCGGGAAAACGTGACGTCTGCCCTCTACACCTACCGGGCCACTGACGGGGACCGTGATACCGAAATCGCCTGGACCGTCAGGGGGACCGACGGAGGCGACTTTGACATCAGTGATACGGGTGCGCTGACGTTCAAGGAGGCCCCGGACTATGAGAATCCGGCAGACTTCGACCTTCGACACTGACAACGAATACGAAATTACCATTGTGGCGCGGGACTAGTACTACAGTTGCAGTTAATGATGACGTAAAATTGCGGCAGTTGAGTGTTGGTGAGGTGAGGGTTTGGCAAGGTATGGGGATGAGGTGGCGGAAGTGGCCCGTTGGGCCGAGGGCATCGATCAGGTACACCAGTGCATCGGGGGACGGTTCCGGAGGCCAGAGCCCCGCCGCCGGGCGCTGGATTATCTGCGGGGACTGCTAAGTCCGGTGGAGCGCAAGAACGGCTGGCAACTGGCAGAGCAGGCGGGCGACGCCACTCCCTATGGGGTGCAGCGCTTGCTGTCCACCTACCAATGGGACGCCGGCTTGGTCCGTGATGACCTGAGGAGCTACGTAATGGAGCACTTGGGAGACGCTGAGGCAGTCTTGGTGGTGGACGAGACCGGGTTTCTCAAGAAGGGGGACAAGTCGGTTGGGGTGCAGCGGCAGTACAGCGGCACAGCGGGTCGGATCGAGAACTCTCAGGTTGGGGTATTCCTGGCCTATGCCAGCGACAAGGGAAGGACCCTGCTGGACCGGGAGTTGTACCTGCCACAGGTGTGGGCGGAGGACTGGGAACGGCGGCGGGAGGCCGGAGTACCGGCAGATGTTGGCTTTCAGACCAAGCCCCGGCTGGCGCAGCGCATGCTGGAGCGGGCGTTGGAATCAGGAGCCCCCTTCCGCTGGGTTGCCGGGGATGAGGTCTATGGCAATGACCGCAACCTGAGGTTGTGGCTGGAGCATCAGGGAATACCACATGTGCTGGCCATCAAGAGGAGCGAGAGGCTGTGGGCTTTGACGGAAAAGGGTCCGCGTCAGGTGCGGGCGGACCGCCTGGCGGAGCAGGTTGACGAAACAGGCTGGGTCAGATGCAGCACCGGCGATGGTGCCAAGGGTCCCCGGATGTACGACTGGACTGCCGTGGAGATAAGGCCCATGCGGGAGCCGGGCAAAGGCCATTGGCTGCTGGTCCGGCGCAGCGTGGCCAAGCCGGAGGAGTTGGCTTACTACGTGTGCTACGGCCCGGCGGGGACGGCTCTGGAGGAACTTGCGAGGGTGGCCGGAACCCGGTGGGCCATAGAGGAATGCTTTGAGGAAGCCAAGGGCCAGGTGGGGCTGGACCAGTACGAGGTGCGCCGGTGGGACGGCTGGTACCGGCACATCACCCTGGCGATGCTGGCGCAGGCGTATCTGGCGGTGATCCGGCATCAGGCGATGGAACAGGGAGAAAAGGGGGCTGCTACGGTCCCGATGAAGAGCTGATTCCCCTGACGCTGCCTGAGGTGCGCCGGCTGCTCACCCGCCTGGTATGGACGGAGAATCATCCCACTGAGCTTGTTCTGCTATGGTCTCTGTGGAGACGGCACCATCAGGCACAGGCACGGCGATGCCACTACCGGCGACGGCTATCACTGCTGGATTCAATAGTGCAACTGTAGTACTAGACCAGTACGAGGTGCGCCGGTGGGACGGCTGGTACCGGCACATCACCCTGGCGATGCTGGCGCAGGCGTATCTGGCGGTGATCCGGCATCAGGCGATGGAACAGGGAGAAAAGGGGGCTGCTACGGTCCCGATGAAGAGCTGATTCCCCTGACGCTGCCTGAGGTGCGCCGGCTGCTCACCCGCCTGGTATGGACGGAGAATCATCCCACTGAGCTTGTTCTGCTATGGTCTCTGTGGAGACGGCACCATCAGGCACAGGCACGGCGATGCCACTACCGGCGACGGCTATCACTGCTGGATTCAATAGTGCAACTGTAGTACTAGTACTACAGCCGCAGATTGGACAGGCGGCGTTTGTAGTGGCAACGCTGGGCCCGGGCTTGGTGGCGCCGTCTCCACCACGACCAGTACAGGATGAAATCAGGCGGTTGGGTTTCCGTCCATACCAGGCGGGTGAGCAGCCGGCGCACCTCCGGAACCGTCAAGGGTATCAGCTCTTCATCGGGACCGTAGTGCCCCCCTTTTCTCCCTGTTCCAGCGCTGGTTGCCTGATCACGGTCAAATACGCCTGCGCCAGCATCGCCAGGGTGATGTGCCGGTACCAGCCATCCCACCTCCGCACCTCGTACTGGTCCAGTCCCACCTGTCCCTTGGCCTCCTCAAAGCATTCCTCAATGGCCCAACGGGTCCCGCGACCCTTGCCAGTTCCTTCAGGGCTGTTCCCGCCAAGCCGTAACAGACATAGTAGGCCAGTTCCCCGGGGTCGGACAGACTGCGTCGGGACAGCAGCCAATAGCCCTTGCCAGGCTCTTTGAGGGGCCTTAGCTCCACGGTAGCCCAATCGTACACCCTCGGCCCCTTGGCCCCGTCGCCCGAGCTGCACCGCACCCAGCCAGTTTCCTCAACCTGCGATGCCAGCCGATCGGCTCTTACCTGACGAGCACCCTTTTCCGTCAATGCCCACAGCTTCTCGCTGCGTTTGATGGCCAGCACGTGGGACAGCCCCTCACGCTCCAGCCACAGCCGCAGGTTGCGGTCATTGCCGTAGACCTCATCTCCGGCAACCCAGCCGAAGGGGACTCCCGATTCCACCGCCCGCTCCAGCATTCGCCGGGCCAACTGCGGCTTGGTCTGAAAGCCAACATCTGCCGGTACTCCGGCCTCCCGGCGCCGCGACAGGTCCTCGGACCAGACCTGGGGCAGGTACAACTCCCGGTCCAGCAGGGTCCCTCCTTTGGCGCTGGCATAGGCCAGGAATACTCCAACCTGAGAGTCCTCGATCCGCCCCGCCGTGCCGCTGTACTGCCGCTGCACCCCTACGGACTTGTTCCCCCTCTTGAGGAAGCCGGTCTGGTCCACCACCAATACTCCGTCAGCGTCCCCCAAGTGCTCCATTACGTAACCCTTCAGGTCATCACGCACCAGATCGGCGTCCCACCGGTAGGTGGACAGCAGGCGCTGCACCCCGTCGGGAGTGGCGTCGCCCGCCTGCTCCGCCAGTTGCCAGCCATTCTTGCGTTCCACCGGACTGAGCAGTCCCCGCAGATAGTCCAGCACCCGGCGGCGCGGCTCCGGCCGCCGGAACCTTCCCCCGATGCACTCGTGCACCTGCTCAATGCCCTCGGCCCACCGCGTCACTTCCGCTACCTCATCACCGCACGCTGCCACCACCTCACCTCATCATCATGTGATGGCATATTCTACATCGTTAATCTGCAACTGTAGTACTAAGGAGGGCTGGAGGGCACACTGAATGTGACCGTAACCATCACCGAACAGAACGAGGGCCCCGATACCTCCGCGGAACCGGATGGGACGGAGTTCAGCATCAATGAAAACGAGGACCGCATTATTGCAACGTTCGAAGCTGACGATCCGGAGAGCGCCGACGCTGACCTGATCCGTTGGAGCGTCTCAAGCACGGACGGGGGCGACTTCACCATCAATCAGGATGGGGAACTGACCTTCCGTTTCAGCCCAGACTACGAACGCCCAGCAGACTCGAACAGGGACAACCTGTACCTCGTGACCGTGAGGGCGTCGGATGGCCGGACCTACGGGACCCTGGACATAGCGGTCATGGTGCTGAATGTAAATGAGCCGCCAACCATCACTGGCAGGGATGCCTTCAGCTACCGGGAGAACGGCACCTCCGGCCTGTACACCTACCGGGCCACTGACCCCGAGAGGACTGCCATCACTTGGTCCGTGAGCGGGACCGACGTCAATGCCTTCCAGATCAGTGAGACAGGCACACTGGCTTTTGGCACTCCGCCTGACTTCGATGAACCCACCGATGCGGGCGGAGACAACATCTATATGGTCACCGTGACCGCTACGGACACAGACTTGAATGCCGGGACGTTCAACGTGACGGTCACCGTTACCGACGTGAACGAGGGGCCTGAGATCACAGGCCGACCCACAATATTCGTCCAGGAAAATCAGGACCCGGCCCAGGTGCTGGCAACCTACTCCGCCACGGACCCCGAGCAGACCAGCGTTGAAATAACGGGTTGGTCCCCGTCGGGAACCGACCGGGGGGATTTCACGATCAGTGAGCGGGGGCAGTTGGCTTTCCGGGTCACGCCCGACCACGAGCGGCCAGCGGACTCCGGCAGGGATAACGAGTACCGCGTCACCGTCCGTGCCTCCGACGGCAGATACTACGGCTACTTTGACGTGACCATCACCGTGAACAACGTAAACGAGCCGCCGGACATCACGGGCGCCAACAGTGTCAGCTACAGGGAAAACGGCACGGCCACGGTGGCCACCTATCGAGCCACCGACCCGGAAAGAAGCGGCGTAACCTGGAGCCTGTCGGGGACCGACGGCGGCTCCTTCACCATCAGCAACACGGGCGTACTCTCCTTTGGCAGTCCTCCGGACTACGAGGACCCAAGGGATTCGGGAGGCGACAACGTCTATTTGGTGACGGTGCAGGCCAGCGACGACCAGCCCAACACAGCCAGACTGGAGGTGACCGTGACAGTGACCAACCTGACTGACTGACTGACTGACTGACCGGCAACATGCCGGGGGACGGCTCTGCAGGCCGTCAATGGCGGCGGCAAAGTGGGCCACTGGGGTGTCGAAGGCCAGCGAAAGTGTCTACATGGCTGTTCAGCGACAATGTCACTCGTTGTAGGTCTTCATAGCATCAGACAGTGTTGTATCAGGCGGTGCGGGTGGTGTTGCCGGGGATCGTCACGCCGGTGGGCCCTCTGCATCCAAGTATTTCTTAATTGTGCCCCTTGTATGCCCAATTACCTTTCTATTGCCCGGAGGGACATCCTCTTGCGCCTCGCCTTCTCTATCCCCTTCCACCTGGCCTTCCGGAGAAACGTTGTCGTCCGTGCAGGCTTGACCGGGGAAATGTCAGCGGAGGCTGCACCTTCTACGGCAGAGTCGCTGTCTTTGGCGTCATCTGCCATTGTGTCCGGTGGCGCAAGGGTCTCGTCCCAGCTTTCTTCCAAGGTGCCGGGGCTGAGATGAGGTACAGGCACGTTGGCGAATGACCCGCCGCCATTTCGGAGAAATACTGGTGGAAGCGGCGCCTCCTAGAAACATAGCCGGAAAGCCAACATTCTCGAGATCGTCGATTTTTGGGCGTCGAATCTCGACGGTATGGTGATTGTCATGCCGTATACCGTTTGAGAATATGCCGTATATGACTGGTATACGTCTGTATCGCGTAGTGCGAAACTTGGTCAAGGGCTTTCCGGCCAGACTTCTAGTATTACAACGACAGTTGGTTCCGAGAGGTAGCTGATGTGCGGATTTTGAGGCTGGCACTACGCGGGCGCGAGCCTCTGACAAGAAAGGCCTCATAGCTGGAAGACTAACCCCCGGCCCGGGTTTACTCAATATGTCGTTGTAATACTAGGCAGGGTTGATGCGTCCCTCGCGCCGAACCGCCAGCCTGCCATCCAGACTTACCAGGACCTCCACCACCGTTCCGGCGTAGCTGGGACGATCCGGTCCAGGCAGCAGGTGCAGGGTATGCAACTGGAACCTGACTGCATTGTCCTTGGCCACCTTTCTGCTGTGCTCGAAACACAGGACTTGCTCCAGGCACAGTTCTGGGTCTAATAGGCGGAATGCAGTCTCAGGGCACTGCGCTGGTACCTGGAAGCGTCGGTTAAACCGAGGCAGGAATTGCACCAGCACGTTGTTGGCCTGTGCAATGGTGCTTGCCCCGGCCAGCCGGAGTTCCGTCACCAGCCTGTCCTGAAATGTGCCTGCTGTCCGCTCCACCCTTCCCCTGGTCTGAGGCGACAGTGCGAATATCAGTTGTATCCCCAGTTCGTCCATCGCCCGGCTGAACTGGGTTGACGTGCCGGCGAGGCCGGATTCTGATGTGTGCTGGAAGACACCGTGCCGGTCGGTGTAGAGGGCCAGCGGTAGGCCACAGCGCTGCACCAAGAGCTGGATCAGCAGGAAGTAGCTGCGTGCGTCCTCCCTCTCGCTGAACGAGGCGTTTACCACACAGCCGGTGGCATTGTCCACGGCGATCAGCAGCGTGAACTGCGGTCCTTTGTCTCCCAGCCAAGGATGATAACTGCTGTCCAACTGGATCAGCATACCCTCCCGGGGCATCCGCTGGCGGCGGACCCGGTGCTTGGGTGGCCGTCTCCTCCGAGGACTGCCAAGCCCGGCGTTCACCAAGATGCGCCGCAAGGTGGTCCTGGCTATGTCGATACCCTCGCGTTCACCCGAGCAACTCGCTCAGATGGGTGTGGTTGGTCCCCGCGTATCGCGTGCGGGCCAGCCGCAGCACCTTGTCCCTGGTCGTCTCCGCAGTAGCGTTATGCGGCCGTTGCCCGTGTAGGCCGTGTGCCAGTGCTGACGTACCCTTCTCCTGGTAGGCCGTCAGCATGCGCCTGGCCTGGCCTGGCGTGGCGTGGACTCACTCTCATCGCCGTAGCCGCCTGATCCAGTGTCATGTACTCTGCCAGCAGGCTGTTCAGAACCTGAAGTCTGGTCTGTTCTCGCGGCGTCAATGTCACATTTTTCATGGAGGGACATTCTTGCTGGCCAGTTAGCTCGGACGCTTTTGCTGAGCATCAACACCCCGGTGATCTATTCTGGCGACGCGCTTACAGGATGTGCCGGGGTATTGTCCCATATCACGTTCGACGGTCCGGAATCCCTCTCCCAAAGGATGGAATGCTCCACCACGAAGCACCTCTTGTGGGTTCATCCGTCTTGACCGGACGTTTCTGGGGACGCTTCAGGAAAAACCAGCCGGATGCTGCTCCCAGTCAGTCACAGGTATGGTGTCTGATCCCGGCAGGCCGCCTCCAGCTTACGGCAAGAGCGCACTCCAGTCACGAACATATAAAGCCACACGCTCTACACGCACGGGTATGGTGGGCAGCCGCCCCGGTGTATCTCCAGCCCCGGCCCAGCCATCGCGGTCAAGGGTATAGACGAACTCAGCCACGAAACGCGGCGGATAATTCAACAGCAACAGTTCATCGAGCTCCGGCGTCAAAAGCTACATCCGCTCCCGATCCGGATAATCCAACAGCATCCTCCCGGCTCCTCTCTCCGGGTCGTATCGTCAGCGATGATGGAGCGGCAGGATTCCAGAGTTTGCGATGCGATTACCTTTGGTTATTTTGTCGCTTGACTTTCCAAATATCGGTGGATAGACTAGCCAACTAAATGAAAACGCAATACAAATATAAATTCAGTGAGACACTTCATAAATAGAATGATCGCGTCATAAATATGACGCTTTAGGTACCGCTTTCTCAATAGTAAGTTCCGTGGCGTGCATGTGCAATTCTTGCAGGCGCTTCGGTGAAATGAAGGTCTAGGAGGCTGATTCATGTCTCTTCGATGGTTAGGAAAGCCTGGCGCATTTTCTCTAGTGGTTCTGATGCTGCTCTCGGGTCTCATTGCAGCCTGTGGCTCATCGGCTACGTCCACCCCCGAGTCGGCAAGCGCGCCACCGTCGGCGACGGAATCGGTGGCGGCGCCAGTTGCCACATCCGCCCCCACTGCCGCCGCTGCGCCGACAAGGGCAGCCGAGGACGAAGGCACGAAAGCCCCCGCGTCCCCACCCACCGCAGTGCCAACGCCAGCCCCCGCGGCGGCAGGAGCCCCTTGGATTGGCGTCGCCGCGGGCGGCAAGCATGGCGGCGTTCTGCCTGCCTACCACATTGGCAACCCCGGCGTCTGGGACCCACATCGCAGCCCATCGGGCGCCAGCATGGCCGCCATCTCCAAGGCATACAACCAGGTCCTGCAATGGAATCCCACCAAATCCGGTGAGATCATCGGCGATTTGGCGAAGACCTGGGAATCCCAAGATGGCGGCACCACTTTTCTGTTCCACCTAAACGACGATATTCGCTGGTGGGACGGAGAAACGCTGGACGCCGATGACGTGGCCTATAGCATCAACCGGATGATTGAACCCGAGGAGCCCAGGCCTAGATCCGGCATCATCCGCTCCTACGTGGATAACGCGGAGGCGGTTGACCCGTCCACAGTCAAGGTATCGCTCAAATACCCTGCCGCGGCGTTTCTGTCCTATATGGCGTCGGACTACATGAAGATAGTGGCGCCGCACGTCATTGAGGCCGGAATCGACATTAACAATTTTGACAATGTTATGGGCTCCGGCCCGTTCAGGCCCACCGAATTCAAGCAGGGAGACGTAGTCCGCTACGAGCGGAATGAAGATTACTTCAAGGGAGAGTTGCCCTACTTCGACGGCATCGACAATTTCATTATTGTTGACAACGCCAGGGCCATTGCTGCTTTCCTGGCAGAGCAGGTGCATATCTGCAACTTCCCCTATTGCGACTTCATCCTCGAGGAGTTCCTGCAGCTGGAAGAGGACGGGAAAGACTTCCTGACCATCTGGTGGGAAGCTCCGTCAATTATTGGATGGGGTAACCTGAACGTAAATAACCCGCCGTTGGACAACCCCGACGTTCGGCGAGCCATCTACCTTGCCATTGACCGGGAGGAGATTATCAACGCAGTGGGCGGGCGGCAGGAACTCAGCAGCGGATCCCCGTTCCCGCCGGCCTACTCCCGCACCGAGGAGGAAATTCTCCAGATACCCGGCTTCCGGCAAACCCCTGACGGCAAGAAAGATCCTGCGGACCTGGCAGAAGCCCGCCGCCTCCTGGCTGGGGCTGGTTTCCCCGACGGTGAGGGCTTCCCCAAGATGGATATGGTGATAAGAACCGTGGTGGCTGTCTACGCGGATATGGGCGCCATCATCAAGCAGCAGCTTCGCGACAATCTCGGCATACAGGACATTGAGCTGAGGTTGGTGGAAAGCGCCGCTGGTCTCCAAGCCTATAGACAGGGTGAATGGGATATGGCGGCCCAGTTTGTTGGCCTGATTAACACCGACCCGGAGGACATCCTCCAGCAGGTCTACAACGAACAGGGCGCCTGGAACTGGAGCCGCTGGACCAGCCCCGAGTACGAGGAATTGTTCCAGCGCCAGAGTGAGGAGCAAGACCCGGCCGTGCGGCGAGAGATATTGCGAGAAATGGAGTTGTACCTGTACGAGACCCCCAAGCACGCCTTTGAGCTTTTCTGGAAGAAGCATGCTTGGGTCGTCAACAACAAGATTGGCGGTTTCGAGGCCGCGCCCGAATTGGTCAACTGCTGCATGAAGCTGGAGCACCTCTGGTACAAGTAAAACCGTCCCGTAACACCAGTCGTTAGCAAAATCCCTTGGCCCTCTCCTCAGAGAGAGGGCCAAGGCAAAGGCGTTCTGGAGCCTTTCAAGCCCAGCGCGCCGGAGGCCTGATGCAACAATACATCGTCAAGCGGGTACTCCTCCTGATCCCGACCATCCTGTTGGTGACGGTAATCGTCTTCGCCCTGATTCGTGTAATTCCGGGCGACCCGGCCCTCTTGGTATTGGTCGGCCCAACCGGAGAGGGCTCCTTTACCGAGGAACAGCTGGCCGAAATGCAGCGCCGCCTGGGAACCGATCGTCCGGTGCATGAACAGTACGGCGTCTGGATGTGGGGGATGTTGCGCGGAGACTTGGGTGATTCCATCTTCTACGAGCGCCCGGTGGTGTCCCAACTGGGGGAGGCAATTCCAGTTACCCTGGAACTGGCGGTCCTGGGGATGCTGCTCAGCTTCTTTGTAGCTGTGCCCCTGGGTGTGGTGGCGGCCCTGAAGCAGGACACACTCGCTGACCACATGGCGGGCTTGATCTCCTTTACCGGAATCGGTGTGCCGACCTTTGTCGTCGGTGTGCTCATGATCTATCTGCTGGTGACGCTCTTCGGCTGGCTTCCGCCGTTGGGTTATGCCGATCTCTGGAATGATCCGGGAAAGAACCTGCAACAGATGATATTCCCGGCCGTGGCGTTGGCTTTCTACAACCTGGCGTTCACCGCACGGGTGACCCGCTCCGCCATGCTGGAAGTGCTGCGGGAAGACTACATTCGCACAGCCCGCTCCAAGGGTCTGACGGAACGGGTGGTGATCTTCCTGCACGGGCTGAAGAACGCCTGTCTGCCGGTTATCACGGTTTCCGGTTGGCAACTGGCCCGGCTTATGGGCGGAACCGTCATCATCGAGAGCATCTTCTTGGTGCCGGGAATGGGTCGCCTCCTTGTGGAAAGCATTTTCCAGAGGGACTACCCCCTGATACAGGTGGAAGTGCTGGTGATAGCGGCGATGATACTCTTTGTGAATCTCCTGGTTGACATTGGTTACGGCCTGCTCGACCCCAGAATTCGCTACGGATAGGTTGCACCCTTGAGAGAGATAACTGAAGCGAGAGAAATTACCGGAGCGCAGGCTACTTCGGCGTTGCTTGACACACTGCGGCCCAAAGCGACGTGGACGGCCAATATAGCGAACTTTGCCCGGCGTAAGCCCTTCGGCACCTTCGGCGCGGTGGTGATGGTGCTGTTGCTTCTGATTGCGGCGCTTGCCCCGGTCATCGCGCCCTTTGATCCATACCGGGTTCACGTCACCGACAAGTATGCCGGGCCCGGGCAGGAGGCAAGCGTAGGCGGAACCTTCCTATTGGGCACCGACCACCTGGGGCGAGACACGTTCAGTCGGCTGGTTTATGGCTCGCGTATTTCACTGTACGTTGGGCTGGTCAGCGTAGCCATCGGAGTGACCATCGGGTCGGTAATTGGCATCGTCAGCGGTTACTTCAGCGGCAAGTTTGATTTGATAGTCCAACGAATTGTTGATGGGTTCATGGCCTTCCCGCCCCTGATATTAGCTCTGACCATCATGGCTGTGTTGGGCGCTTCTCTGGAGAATGTCATCATCGCTGTATGTGTCGTTCTGATACCCGGCGCTGCTCGCCTGATCCGTTCCCGGGTGCTGAGCCTTCGAGAGATGGACTACATCACGGCAGCTAAAGCCGTAGGGTGCGGAAGCGGGCGGATAATGTTCCGGCACATCCTGCCCAACACGCTGGCCACTTATATCGTGTTCGCCACCATCACGCTGGGTTGGGCCATCATTGTGGAGGCCTCCCTGAGTTTCCTCGGGCTGGGCACTCCGCCGGACGTTCCTTCCTGGGGCGGGATGCTGGCGTCGGCCAGCCGCCAGTGGATTGAGGTTTCCCCTTGGCTGGTGTTATTCCCGGCTCTGGCGCTCAGCATCGTGGTAATAGCGTTCAATGTCTTGGGCGATTCTCTGCGCGACATTCTGGACCCCCGACTGCGCGGAACCAACTGATTTCAGCGGGTTGCTTTCCCGCCTTTGGTTATCAATACGACGCGGGCTGCTTCGACACGGAAAGCAGCCCGCGAAGCTTTGGCGCTCGGCAATTACCTTCTCTTGGCGCTTAACATAATCGCGGTAACGGAGGGGAAGTGTTCGACCGGACCCGGCACTCCAGCATGCGCTGATATCAGTCGATGAGTTCCGGATCGGGTAGCCAGCATGTATTCGGGGGTTCCTGCCTTCGGCGGTGCGTCGGGCGGCTATCCTCCCATACTCTCGCAGGACGCTGGGCAGATTCAAATCTTTCAGGCGATGATCCGGCAGCAGCGTAGTCTGGTTGCTAATGCCGCACTCGCCCACGTTCCCGGCAACGCGACCGTCCAAGCCTACGCTCGCACTGACTGTCTGGAATTGCGCCGCCCGATTATGGACGAATGGGCAGCGTTTTGTGCGGGCTAACCCTATAGCACCAAATAGGCACTAACAAAAGTACAGGGGCGGGAATCAATCCCGCCCCTTTGCTGTGCTAACGAGGTGATACAGTGCGGAAACGAAATAGAAATTTGGGAGATAGCCAATGGCAAGGGGAGCGTCCAAAGAACTTCGCAGAGAAATCCGCCACTTTCTCGGAAGGCAAATAGGCTTTCCACCGGGAACCGAGGGCTTCCCACGGTACGCAGAGAAACCTTTGACCAGGGAGGCAATCGAATATCTGATAGACATTGACGTTTTGGAACCGCAACCTCACCTAAATTTATGGATAACAGGAGATATGACATCATCAGGGTGACAGCACGCGGACGGATATATTATGAGAAATTTACAGCCCCTTGCTGGTACTGGTTTAGGCAAAACTGGTTTCCGGCAACGGTGGCTGGCGGAACTATCGCTGCGTCCATAGGCGGGATAGTCGTAGACATATTCTTTTAGCCCGTTTCAGCCTGTTTCAAGGCCGGGCTGGTAACAGAGTCATAGAGGACGGAAAAACGCCTGAAACAGCCGCTAGCGTGGTAGCCATTAGCGCAAACGGTGGGCTTTCAGGTATTCCCTACCGCCACGGCGAGGATCTTGCTTCTTCAGGAACCGCCTTTGGAGGGTGAAATCAACATCAATGGTATGGACGCCAACACGTTCTGCGGTTGGAAATACACTTATGGGACCTCGTTGCCGCTATAATCCCCTGTATGATGCGTCCCTTCCAGCTTTTTATGTGGGTCATGCGGCGACGGATGCGCCAGTCGTGGGGGCTGTCGGTGGTGACCTCGCTGGGCATCCTGGGCGCGGTGGTGCTTTTGAGCACCACTGCGCTGTATTCGCAGGTCTTGGCAGAGACTGGGGTTCGCCACGCACTGTTCAGCGAATCGTCCTCAGGTCTGCATGATGTTCAGGTGTTGTCTGAGAACCGGCCTCTGGGGCCGGAGGACTACGCCCAGCTCAGGGGCATAACAGAGAATGCGATTGAGCATCGAATCGGCTCCTTGAGCACACGCGTGGAGCGTTTTGGCCGCGCCCAAGCGGGAATGTCTCTCACCACCAACTCGGAACGACGACCGCCTCTGCTGGGTTCTCCCTCGGGAAGGCCATTTTTCATGACCGGATTCCCAGCGCACTCCCAGCTCGTTGAGGGGATTTGGCCTCGCACGCCCGGCGAAATGGGGCCAGGTGGGGTGCAACTGGAGGCAGTGGTTGGGCAGCGGGCCGCCAACGACATGGGGTTCGAAGTGGGCGACTGGCTTTATATCACGCCCTTCCGTTCCTCGCCCGAGGAACGCATCGAGCTTCATATTGTCGGCGTGGTCACACCGATAGACTCTCGGGACGAATACTGGATGGGGACGCCGAACCAGTTCAGTCTCCAGACGGTTGGAGAGATTCTGGTGGTTCCGGCGTTTGTCACCGAGGAGGACTTCCTGCAGGTCCTGGGGCGCCGCTTTCCAACGGCCGTGGGTGAATTCGGTTTCAATATCTTCGTCGACCCTTCGGTGATTACTGCGGACACGGTGGACGCCACTCAGGAAGCCCTCGAAAGTCTCGAAACCGACCTGAACAAGTCCTACCCCCGCACCTTCGTCTTCTCCCGTCTGGGCCTGACCCTTAATGATTTCGAGCGCGACCTCACCTTGGCCCGGGTGCCAGTTTATGTTTTCGTTTCCTTGGTCGTTATCGTTGTGCTGTATTTCCTGGTCCTGATTACCGGGATACTGGGCCGCAGCCAAGCAGAAGAACTTGGGCTTCTGCGAAGCCGCGGAAGCAGCGTCATCCAAGTATGCGGGGTGCTGCTATTGGCCGACAGCGTTCTCGCGTTGGCAGCAATTGCCTTTGGGCCGTTGCTGGCCTGGCCCATCGTGCGCTACCTGATGCTGCCCACCTTTGGAGAATTGGGCGGCGGCCCTATCGAAACCTCTCTCTCCGCCAATATGTACTGGATGGGCGCAATAGGCGCCGTGCTGGCCTTGGCGGCGCTTGCCGTGTCGGCCACGTTGCGGGCCCGCGCGGGAATATCCGACTCAATGGCAACCCGTTCACGTCCTGCCGAGGTCTCCTTTCTTCACCGCTACTACCTTGACATAGTGGTTGTCCTCGTTGTCGGACTGCTGTGGTGGCAGTTCGGAGAGAGGGAAGGATTCTTGTCGAAGTCCTTAGCATCGCGCGGTTTGGAAGTAGATCCGACAGTGATACTGGGGCCGGTAATGGGACTGCTGGCAGCCGCGCTGCTCCTGATGCGTGTGCTGCCCTTGGTGGTGAGGATGGTCGTGTGGCTGTGTGTGCGGGGTGGCCCTGCTTGGTCATCTTTCGCCACGACACGCCTGGCCAGGGACTCTGTTCTGCCATCATCGCTGGCAGTGTTGCTGATGCTGTCAACGGCTTTGGGTGTTTTCGGAGCCACATTCCAGTCCAGCCTCTCAAAGAGCCAGAGAGAACAAACCTCGTACCGTGTCGGCGGGGAGGTGGTTGTTTCCGGACCGGGAGTGAGACCGGCTCTGGCCGAGGAACTGGGACGGGTTCCGGGTGTTCTTGCGGCCACCCCCGTATTGCGCGATTCGATCAGCCTTGTCGAAGGACATGCCATCGTGCCGGCCGTATTGTTGGCCGCCGACCCGCAGGTCATATCGCAGAGTGCATGGTTTAGAGCCGACTTCGCCGACACGACACTCCATGAATTGACGGCGCGGATGCGCAACGCCCCGCCGGAGAAACCTCCAGGGGTTCCTCTACCGGCAGGCGTTAGGAGAATCGGGGTGTGGCTGGATTCCAGTGATTTGGGAGGTCGAGAACTCCAGGACGATATCAACGTTTGGGCCAAGATCGCAGACGCCGAAGGGCGATACCGCAACGTGTCTCTGGGCGGATTTGCCGGCCCGGCCGATAGCGGCGGACAAGGCTGGAGGTTTCTTGCCGGCGATCTTTCGGAGAGAATAGTCCTGTTGGACAGGGAATGGTCTTTGGCCGCGATTTTCTTCACCATCAGCTCCTACGTCAAAGTAACGGCCGGAAATATTCACTTGGATGACCTCACCGCGTTCGGCCCGGCGCTGCCCGGAGAGGGAGTGGTGGTGGAAGATTTCGAATCCCGGGGTCGCTGGTCTCCCTTGGGGATAGGGGAGGGGTCTCCCGACAGCGTGGAATGGTGGTCTGGGGGCGCTCGTTCAGGATCAGGGGGCCTCACATTTTCTTGGGTGGAGCCCTTCAGTGGGGAGCCAAGGGGCGCGCACATCTCTCCGGTAACGCTGCCTTTGCCGGCTATCGGAGGAGCGGGTCTTCGTCCCGGTCAGGAGCTTCGCATCAGGCACGGACGAGGGGCCATTCCCATCCGGGTGGTTGCAGAGAGTGACCTGTTTCCCACGATCACCAACTTGCGCCGACCTTTCGTGATACTGGACATCGACGACTACCTGTCTTACCTTCGGATTCTACCGCCAACCGGTCTGCGGGCATCCGCCAAGGAGTTCTGGCTGTCTTTGGATTCCTCCTATGACCGCCAATCCGTGCTGGCAGACATCACCGACGGGTTGCCCCCGTTCACATCCGTCGTAGACCGGAATGCGGCTGCTGAGCGCGCTGCAGTAAATCCCCTGGCGGGCGGAGGCTGGGACGGACTCACCGGATTGAGCATGGCCGCCATTGGGCTGGCAGTGATCACGGCCCTGCTTCTGCACAGCGCGGCATCGGCGAGGTCAGGGCGCGTTGACACTGCCGTAGCACGAGCCTTGGGGCTGTCGACGAGACAGTTGCTCCTGTCGCTGACACTCGAGAAATGGCTGATGGGTGGCGTAGCCATCGCTGCCGGTGCCGCGATCGGTTACTGGCCGGGCTTGGAGCTGGTACAAATGCTGGAATTGACGCCCACTGATTCCGTCCCCATACCGCCGCTGATTCCCGAGGTGCATGGCATGATGCTCGGACTGGTGTTGGCCGGACTGACCGCGGCGGTGATGGCGTCGGCAGTCTATGCGGCGGTGCTGGCCCGGCGCGACCGCCCCGCCGAAGTCCTGCGGCAGGGGAGCTAGCCGGATGGCCTCACTATTTCGTTTCGCATACGTCATGGCCGTCGGACGGGTCGTCAGCGGCTGGCGTCTGGAGGCCGTGCTGTTCGGTGGAATATTGTTGGCTGTTGCGCTGATGGCCAGCGGTGCCATCTTCTCCGACATGCTGTCCAACGCCGCCTTGCGTAATGCCCTGCGGGAAGCCGAACCCGAAAAGGTTAACTTTCTCGTCCGTTCCTTCAGCAGCCGGGATGACCCGACGGATGCGCAAGGTCGAAGCAGAGCGTTCCGGGAGAGAAACGAATTCGTTGAGTCGGTAGTGATAGAACCCTTCCGTCCCTACCTGAAGGAGCATTCCCGCTACCTGGAAACAGCCACGTTCTTTTTCCAAGGGAAACCCCATTTGGAAATCGAAAGGGACTCAAGACCACGGGGCCCGGTAGTCCACCTCACGGGGCTTGACGAGCGTATCCAAGTTCTGGAGGGCCGATGGCCGCCGGGTCCGCCCGTAGACGGTCAGCCCGTTGAGGTGGCGTTGGACAAACTGGGAGCCGAGCTTCTTGGTCTGGGTCCCGGCGACGTCATGGAAATCTTTCCGGCGACACTATTTGACGATTCACCTCCGATTGAGGTTCGCGTCGCGGCGGTTTTCGAGGTGCCGGATCCATCCGAGGATTTCTGGTACCGGCTTTCGGCCGCATCCAGCAGGAAGGACGACCGCTGGACGCTGGTCCCTCTTTTTGCCGACGAAGACGCCCTGTTGCAACGAGTCTTGGGCGCATACCCTGCCATCTATGCGGACACAACATGGTACTTCTTTCCCGACCCGGAAAAGATACCCGCCAGCGAAATCGTGGGAATGCAGCGGCTCCTCGTTCAAACCGAACGGGCGGTTTCCGTCGGACTGAAGAACTCCAACTACTCCATCCGTCTGGACAACATGCTGCACGACTTCGAGGAACAGCTCCTGCTGGCCCGGCTGCCGTTGCTGCTGATGCTGTTCCTGGTAGTCGCCATCCTGATTTATTACTTGGCCTTGGTCTCGGGATTGATCGTGCGGTCCCGCTCGGCAGAGATCGCCATGTTGAAGAGCCGGGGCGCAACGGTATGGCAGATTGGCATCCTGGGCCTTGGGGAAGGGCTGGTAGTGGCAGTCCCTGCCGTGATAGCAGGTCCCTTCGTGGCATTGGGGGTAATCAAGCTGCTGGGATTAGTTTACTTCAGCTTGGGTGGCGCGCCCGGCGTTTCAGTCGGGAGTGATACCGGAGTTTCGCTGCCCGCCTTCCTCCTCGGTCTGACCGGCGGTGGCTTGGCCGTGCTGGTCTTTACCGCCGCTACACTGGCCGCGTCGCGCCGGGGAAGTGTTGAGGCACGTCAATCCAGCGCTCGCCCTCCCGTGGCCAATCTGCTGCACCGCTATTACTTGGACGTGGCGCTGCTGGCTCTGATTGGCCTGGTCTGGTGGCAGCTTCAGAGCCGTGGCGCTTTCTTGGTACAGTCCTTGGGCAGCAGCGAACTGTCCATCGACTACACCCTGCTGCTCGGGCCAGTGCTTGGACTGGTTGCCGCCGGTCTTATCGTATTGCGGGTGTTCCCTTGGGTCGCCGGGCTTGCCGCCAACATTGCCGGGCCCGTTGCTCCCCAATGGCTCCTGCATGTACTGCGCCACTTTTCCCGCGATCCATTGACCCCTGCGATGCTGATCGTACTGGTCATGCTGGCCACCACCCTTGGAGTTATGGGCGGCGCTTTTTCCACAACGCTGGAACGCGGACAGCGTGAGCGGGCCCTGTATGAAGCAGGAGCCGACCTGCGACTGCAACTCGCCAGTGGGGACGCACCCGGAAGTCTGGCTACGTCAGTTGCCGAGATGGACGGAATAGCAGCTGTCGCAGACGTTTACCGCACAGCGACCTACCTGACCACCAGCGGTTTCAGCATCTCGGGCACTCTTTTGGCGGTCGACACCGACTCCTTTGCCGAGGCCGCTTGGTTCCGGGAGGATTTCGCCGGTGGTCCCCCTCTGAAAGACATCTCACAAGCGCTGAAACTTGGCGCAGCCGGGACTTCGCCGCCGCCGAACGACGACGGAATCGCGCTGCCCGCCGAAGCCACCGCCTTGGCGGTTTGGGCCAGGACGGGCGGCTCGGCGCAGCAGGTCGGTCTGTGGGCGAGGCTCCGCGATTCGGAAGGCCGTATCGCCGACGCTTGGATGGGCGACTTGACCCAGCCCCCATGGTCTCGCCTGGTGCTGGACCTGACTGGAGAGGATTCGAACAGAGACCGATTCCCAAGGGGCGCGGAGCACCTCGAACTGATGCCTCCAATCAAGCTCGTTTCACTCTCGGTGCGGGACAGATTTGGGGGGGATGAAGGAGGAGCCCTTTATCTTGGAAGAATTGACGCAATCACTCCCAGAGGTGAAACGCTGCTCCACGACTTCCGAAGCAATGACGGCTGGCAAGTGGTCGAGGAATTCCGCAAACCCGGCCTCTATTCTCTGGAGACCAGCACATCAGGCGCCGAAGGTAACTTTGACGTAACCAGCAGGTTCAGCTGGTCGTCGGGAGGAGGAGGGCTGACCGGCATACGAGCCGGAGGCCCCGATGAGCCGCTGCCAGCGCTGGTAAGCTCTCAATTCCTCGATGTTGCCGAAGTTGAAGTCGGAGACACGGCCATACTGGGTATGTCCACCCACTCGTTGTTGCTGGAAATTGTGGGTGAAGTCGAGTTTTTCCCAACTTTGGACCCCGGCGATCGACCATTCGCCGTCGTGGACCTTGCGCGCTTTACCCAGGCTGCTTTAAGGCATAGCCCTCGCCCACCCAGGGGAGCCAACGAGCTATGGATCTCCGGCGGCGGCTCGACCATAGATGTCGCACGAGTTTCAACCACTCTGCGAGACGAGGGATTAAACGTAAGAAATGTGCTTGACGCCCCGTCCATGGTGGCTGCAAGGGTTGAGCAGCCGTTGGTTACCGCCGGATGGGGCGCGCTTCTGGTGTTGCTATTCCTGGCCATCGCTATTGCCAGCGCCAGCGGCCTGCTGCTGTTCTCGCACCTTGACGCCAGAGATCGGCAAACGGAGTTCGCCCTGCTTCGCACCCTGGGTGTTTCCCGGGCACAGATGCTGAGGATCGTATGGGCCGGACTTTTCGTAATGGTACTCTGTGGAGTGGCGTTGGGGACTCTGCTTGGATGGCTTCTCGGCGCCAGCCTGCTGCCTCTCATGGAGGTGGCGGAAGAGGGCGCCCGTGTGACCCCTTCATTGGTGTTCACAACCGATTGGCTGCGCCTGCTGATACCTTACGCTATCCTAGTGGTAATCACCGTACTCTGCGGACTCTGGCTTACGTGGCTGACCGCCAAACTCCAACTGCATCAAGTGCTCCGCATGGGTGAATGACGGAGGACAAGGATTCCCAAATGCAATATCGGAACGTACATACTGTCGGCGGCTCCCAGGCGTTCGTCGCCTGCCGCGACCTGTTCAAGATCTACAAGCGGGCCGACCTCGAGGTTGTGGCCCTGCGTGGACTGAATCTGACGGTCGAGCCGGGCGAACTGATCGCCATCGTAGGGGCCAGCGGTAGCGGCAAGAGCACCCTGCTGAATATACTTGCGGGCTTGGACAGACCCTCTGCGGGACAGGTCTGGGTCGGGGAGAGGGACCTGCTGAACATTTCGGAGCAGAGCCTGGTGCAGTACCGGAGACAGGACGTGGGGTTTGTCTGGCAGGCAACAGCACGTAATCTGCTGCCATACCTGAATGTCGCCGAAAACATCCAGCTTCCCATGGCTCTCTCGGGACGCCCAGGCCGATACCGCCGGGAGTGGGCCGGGGAGCTGATGACGGCCTTGGGAATTGGCGATAAGGCTGGCCGTTTGCCCCATCAGCTTTCCGGGGGTGAGCAGCAGCGGGTAGCCATTGGTGTCGGGTTGGCTAACCAGCCCCCCCTTCTCCTGGCTGACGAGCCGACCGGCGAACTGGATACGGACACCGCTGTCCAGGTTTTCGAGATGCTGCGGGGCTTGAACCAGAGTTTCGGTGTTACAGTTGTCATCGTTTCCCACTATCCCGGAGTCTCGCAGTTCGTTGACCGGGTGGTGCACATCCGCGACGGGCGCATAAGTTCCGAAACTGTTTCAATAGCATCGTACCAGCGCGATAGGTCCCGCGCCGAGGAAGAATTCCTCGTGGTGGACGAAGCCGGGCGGCTTCAGTTACCCCAGGAACACGCTGACCGCTTCCTCCGCCGGGGGCTGGCGCGTATCGACTTGGAGGACGGAAGGATCACGCTGAGGCCACACGACGGCGATTCCCGCGGCGCGCAGAGGACGGAGGAATGAGCGACCCTATTGTTTCCGCATCCTCCCTGAGCAGGATGTTTGAGAGCGGCGGCACAACGGTATGGGCTGTCAAGGGAGTGGACTTGGAGGTTGGCGAAGGCGAAATGCTGGTGCTTACGGGGCGTTCTGGCTCCGGCAAAACCACGCTGCTGAACCTGCTCTCTGGCTTGGACCGCGCCACTGGCGGCCTTGCGATGTTCCAAGGTCAGGACCTTTCGCGGCTGCCCGAGAAGGAACTGGTGGACCTGCGCCGCAGAAAGATTGGCTTCGTGTTCCAGTCGTTCGGACTGATGCCATTGCTGTCGGCCCAAGAGAACGTGGAACTGCCGCTGCACATTATCGGCGTTTCCTGGCGCGAGCGGCGACGGCGAGCCCATGAGGTCTTGGAGTCGGTGGGCCTGGGACCACGAGCCCGACACCGCCCCTATGAGCTCTCCGGGGGCGAGCAGCAGCGGGTATCCATAGCCCGGGCGCTGGTTACGAGGCCGGAGGTGGTTTTCGCCGACGAGCCCACCGGGGAACTGGACACCACCACGGCCCGGTCCATCACCGGCATTCTGAGGCAGATTTCAACCGAGGGCACGACCGTCATAGTTGCGACCCACGACTTGACTCTCGCCGCCGCTGGCGACAGGCAGTTGGATATGATGGATGGCCTGCTGCAAATCTAAACTATATCTGCTTGGTGGTGAACTGGAACAAAGTAGAGTCGCGAGGGCCGCGGTCCAGAGTCTCGAGCATCGGCACCCTCGCCAAGAGCGGACTGTGCCGAAATTGCAGACCAGTTCTCCCCCTTGACCCAACATAAAGCAGACCTTTTCAACAAACCCTGCACAAACCCTGAAGGGGCAACTCCGACCCCGGGCTCGCCGCAGAGGCCCTGGCGTCGAAGCCAATGTCCCACTGGAGACTTACTTGGTGGCGGCTGCGCCAAGACAAGGTCACGCTGGTCGCCGCCTTTGTCCTGTTCTTGATTGTGCTGTCAGCGATCCTTGCCCCGGTAATCAGTCCCTACGACCCCAACGTAGCTTCTATGAACGGCAACATCGTCAACCGGGTGGCGCCGATAGGTTCGGAAGGGCACATTCTGGGTACCGACGAGCAGGGACGGGACATGCTGAGCCGTCTGTTCTACGGCGGCTGGATGTCCTTGTTTGCAGAGGTATTCCCAATCCTGGTGGCGCTGGTTTTGGGCTCCGCGCTGGGAATCTCAGCCGGGTTTATTGGCGGGCGCATAAATATGCTGATAATGCGCTTCGTCGACATGTTCTACGCCTTTCCCTTCGTTCTGCTGGCCATCGCAATTTCCGGGGCTTTGGGTCTGGGGCTGAACAATACCCTCATTGCGCTTTCCTTGGTGTTTACTCCACCCATAACCAAGGTGGCCGAGAGCATCACGACTCAGATCCGAACCATGGACTTCGTTGAGTCTGCTCAAGCGAGCGGCGCAGGTATTTTCCAGGTTATGAGGTACCACATCGTGGCCAACGTCGCCGGCCCCATAGTTATATACGCCACTACGCTGGTGGGAGTGCAGCATCATCGCGGCGGCGGGGCTGAGCTTCCTAGGCTCGGGCGTATCTCCGCCAGCTGCCGAGTGGGGAATAATGTTGAACACCCTGCGCCAGTCCATTTACATCGATCCATGGGTCCCGGCCGTGCCGGGGTTGATGATTTTCCTCATTGCGCTGGCGTTCAATCTGTTGAGCGACGGCCTGCGCGATGCGTTGGACGTTCAGTTGTAGGTCATGAACAGTACCAAACTCGAAAATAATGGTGAGGTCACCAGTTCGGCACAGAATGGCGCCGACCCCTTGCTGACCGTTCGGGGGCTGCGCTGTATTACGACGATATCTATATCACCATCGGCGGCGACCAAGGCGGGTCCATACGCATTCCCGCATCGTGGTGCGGCGTCGTGGGTCTCATGCCAACCCATAGCCTGGTGCCCTATACGGGCATCGGCGGGATCGATGCCACCTTCGATCATGCCGGGCCTATGACCCGGACCGTCGAGGATGCTGCGTTGACCCTGGAAGTAATAGCGGGCAAGGACCCGCTGGATCACCGCCAGCGAGAGGTCCCGGTTCAAGAGTACACCCAGTTTTTGGGTCGTGGCGTCAGGGACTTGCGAATCGGCGTAGTGGCAGAGGGCTTCGGCATCGCCAACGCCGAACCCGATGTCGACGAGGGAGTCCAGCGCGCGGCGGCGATCTTCGGCGAGTTGGGCGCTCAGGTCAGCGAGGTATCCATTCCAGACCATCTGACCGCAGGGGTGTGGTGTGGGGTCTCCTGACCGAGGGGGCGACAGCCTACATTAAGAGCAACACCATCGGCCATCACCACCAAGGTCTCTACAATCCCGGACTGGCGGAGGCCTTGGGTAAGGCCCGGCAGGCCCAGGGCAACGATTTGCCTCCAACACTTAAGCTCATCTTGCTGGTCAGCAGTTATATGCAGGAGCAATATCACGGGAGAATGTACGCCAAGGCCCAGAACTTCGCCGCTCCCTGCGAGCCAGTTACGATCACACACTGCGGGATGTAGACGTTCTGGTGATGCCCACGACCCCGATGAAATCACACCGCCATGTGCCGGGCCGGGGCACTCGCGATACCATCAGCCACGGGTGGAACATGTTGGCCAATACAGGACCTTTCAATATGACCGGCCACCCGGCCCTGAGTATCCCCTGTTCCAAGTCCGACGGCCTTCCGGTGGGGCTGATGCTGGTGGGGCGGCACTTCGACGATGGCACCCTGCTTCAAACAGCACACGCCTTCGAACAGCACGTGGACTAGGAAACTATTTAATCCAACGCCATCTTGGGGATGGCAGACGCAAGGCAGTAATGATGGAGGGCCTGAGCATCCAGGAGACCCCCGTATGTTCGGCCTTCACGGTGTCCCGGTCGGCAACATGCTGGCATATCAGCTCCCGGTGGCCTATCGAAATCAGGCTTCGCTGCTCCGCCCAGAGTTGGAGCCTTTCACTGGGACCAGAGACAGAATCCCTGAAGGCGATCACCGCGTTTCCAAGGATCGGAAACAGCGTTGCCAAGAGTGTCCGGGGTATGTTCGGGACTGTATGGGTGCCAGGCGCAACAGGCTATGGTCAGGGAAGCCGTCGGGGAACGTTGTCCTCAGTTGCGGAAAATGTTTGTGACGTACGCCAAGCCGCGCCCATTGCGATTTCGGCGTGGACCGGGTGATCCGGCTGATCATGGGCGGGCGTAGCAGATAGGTCTGTGCATCTTTCCTGACCTGTTCCACATCGACGGATTCTAAATTTGGGCCTACTCATCTTTGAAACGGGATCTGCAAACGAGCTGGATTCGGATGGACCTTAGATTGTTTCAGATAGATTGAAGGGTAGTGCCTCACGATAACGATTGCTGCATTAGGCAGGTTGTTGCACTGGGTTGAATAACCTAAAATACGGCCCAATATAAACCATATTTGGACAAATTTGCTGGCGATTTCGACGAAATGATTACCAGGAGGGACTGAACCGTGGCAGAATCACCGCAGTTAGGCCCGGATGCAGAGACGTTGCGTATTGCCATGGACCGCCTAGGCGTTGGACAACTGGACGAGGCTTGGTTGGACAGGTTTGCTTTAGAGTTGCAAGGCTTGGTGGAAATGGGCCGCAAGCTCGATGAACTTGACCTGAGTACCGAGGAGCCAGCCAATATCTTTATCAACAACGGAGAAAATGTCTGATGGCTACTCAAGACTTGACCAGGCTATCCATCGCCCAGGTTTCCGAGTTGATCAGGTCGTCGCAAATTTCCCCTCTGGACTTGGTAGAGACAACGGTGGCCCGGATCGCCGAATTGGACGGCACCATCAATTCCTACATCACGGTAATGGAAGACCAGGCTCGGCGGTCTGCTCAGGAGGCGGAGCGGCAGATCAAGGCTGGAGAGTATTTGGGGCCATTGCACGGTGTGCCCATCGGCCTCAAGGACATTATCAACACTAAAGATGTGCTGACGACCAACGGCTCGAAAGTGGACGCGAATCATGTCCCAGACCATGACGCGACTGTAACGCAACGGCTGGCAAGGGAGGGCGCTGTCATCATCGGCAAGCACGGTTGCTACGAGTACGCCTGCTCGCCTCCCAATCCTTTGTACGGTCCGTCACGCAACCCTTGGGACACCACTCGGGACACCGGGGGATCGAGTTCCGGGACCGGGGCCGCCATCGCCGCCTTTTTGTGTTACGGCGGCATTGGCACCGACACCGGAGGGTCTATCCGAAACCCCGCGGGCATCTGCGGCATAGTGGGGCTCAAGCAGACCTACGGACGGGCCAGCCGAAGGGGGGTGTTCCCACTGTGCTGGTCATTGGACCATGCCGGTCCCATGGCCAGGACCGTCGAGGACTGTGCCATCATTCTGCAGGCGATCGCTGGCCACGACCCCGGCGATCCAACCACCGTGGACTTGCCGGTCCCCGACTATCGCCGCGCCCTCACGGGTGATGTACGGGGTTTGCGGGCGGGCATACCGCGCAATTACTTCTTCGACGGTGTCCAACCGGAGGTGGAGCAGTCGGTCAGGCAGGCGATTGGCGCCCTGGAAGGTGCTGGTATGATCTTGGAGGAAGTGACCATCCCCTACGGGGAGTACATCATGCCGGCGTGGTGGACCGTCTTTTCCTCCGAGAGCGCCGCAATTCATGCGCCGCTGATCCAGGAAAAAGCGGAGGACTATGCCCAAGGAGTATTGAACACGGTGGGCCCCGGCTCGTTCCTCAGCAGCAGCACTGTCTTCAAAGGGCAGCAGGCCCGCAGAGCCATAACCCGGGGCATGAATGAGGTTCTGAAAGATGTGGATGTGATTCTCACGCCTGCGGTGCCCATGGTGGCCTGGCCGCTGGGTGGTATGCACGAACTGGGTAGCACCGTAGTGGAGGCGCTAACCAACCTGGCCTTCACCACCGCCGCTTTCAACCTCACCGGCCATCCGGCGATTTCAGTGCCTTGCGGGGTAAACTCTGCAGGCCTGCCTATCGGCCTTCAGATTGCGGGGAGCGCTTTTGACGAGGAGACGGTGCTCCGGGTTGCCCATGTGTACGAATCGCTGGGCCCCAACCTCTCGCCTCCACTGTGAGACGCTACGCCGCTCCTTTCAGGTTGACCAGCATTGACCAGAATTCCTCGGGCTGGCCAAGACCCGAAATACTACAACGACGTATTTACGGCGGGGCGGCTGATGTGTTGCGGCGTAGTCGGCACCCGCTATTGCGGAAACCGAGGGAGCCCTCGCAGATCGAATCGTCAGCCCCGCCTCCATGACCCCGGGCCACAAAATAGTCGGCCATCAGGGATGGCAGTGGGCGTGGCTGGCGCTCGGTGGCACGTCCAGCACGGGATTCGTGTCGAAGAACCCAACCGGCTTCAGGCTGAACCCGCAGTAGGCCACTGGAGAGATGGGCCAGTCCTCGGGACGGGGCACATGGTGATAGCCAAGGGTGTACCACACCACTAGGTCCGTGTCATCGACGCTCCGGTCGTTCTTTGTGTACTCTGGCAGACCTGCTCCGCCCGGGTGCTGGTTGGGATACGGTCCCGTGGCCGCCATCTCGTCCCGGTCGTAAGGGGTTACCCACAAGTGCTTATTCATGAACCCCGCCCGCTTCATTATGCTGGCGTTGGGATGAGCGAAGGGAAGAATATTCTCGCCTGGCATGAGCTTGTAGCTAACCGGCTTTTCCAAGGAGTTCTTGACTGAAGGATTGGATATGACCCAGTAGCGTCCGCTCATTGGGTCAACCACCCGCTGAGCCTCCAACTCCGTCCCCAATGGGGTCGCTTTGGCATAAAACGCGTTTCCGTGAGGGTTATCCGGACCCAGGGGCTCGGCCACCGTGTTCACCTCGAAGACCGAATTGTTGGCACCATCCACATCCAGGTCGAGCCGGAAGTTGAAGAAGTGCTGGTGTATGTGAGCGTTAAGCTGGGGCGCCACCAGCGTGCCGTACTTGGGCGTCTCCCCTTCGGCGATGGCGGCGGTATTCACTATGCCGGTGAGCTTGATCTCGAGCTGTATCGTCCCGTCTTGGTAGAAATACCAGAAGAACCCGTATTCGTAATTGCCGACGGTCGCGATGCTGGACACCACCAGGCGCCGCGACCGGCGCACCTCGGTCTGGCCAGTGCGCCAGTCCGTGTGCTTCCAGAGTATGCCGTAGTCCTCCTCGTGCATGCACACTGCGTTGGGTATGACGAACGGTTCTCCGCGGCCGTTGTTCAGCGCCGCGTCGAAATAGAAAATCTCCCCAACGCAGTCGCATCCAAGGGTCAAAGAGTTTGTGAGGGAGCCAATGCCATACTCACCAGCGTCAAAGGCGTTCTTCCTATAGTGGTCCTTGCTGGGGTCGCCGTATGGCACCACCATATCAGACAGCGCGGCCCGGTACAGGATTGGCCTGATGCGGCCCTGGTCCTCGTAGCCGACGTTGTGAATCACCAAGCCTTCCCTGGGCGTGAAGCCAACGCGCAGATGCCACTTCTGCCAAGTGACTCCCCAACCATTCACCTCGAAGCTCGCCCCCTCAGGTTGCGTGATTTCCAACGGCCTCACGTCGTCACGGAACTTCCCGATAAACTCGGCGCCGTAGTTGCCATCGTTCGGAGGTAAGGACACCAGCCCATAATCGTCGACGCGCACCACCTCCATGCTGTTCAGGTCGACGACCACAGTGACACCCTCGATGGGACGGGCATAGCCATTGTCGGTCGGGCTTGAGCGTACGAAGCATCGTGCGAGCACCACGCGGCGTCCCTCCTCCTCCTCAAAACCATAGTTTCCGGCAGACCAAGGATCCACCATAACCAGGTCTGGGTCGCTGATGCCTCGCTTCCCGATGGCGGCTAGGAATTGGGGATCGGCCCTGACCACTGCCTCGCATTCGACGAATTCGTCGAACATCACTCTTGGCTGGACGCCAGGGACGTGCTTCCAAGAAACGACGCTCCTTTCGTCAAGGGACACCACCGACTCGTAGGTTGACGCGGTGTCGTTGTCAAGAACAACAAGGAAGGCGGACCGCGGAATGGGGGCTCCGGGCTGAAAATCTATGACAGTGTCCTTGTCCGGTTCGTGAAGGACAACGGTCTCGAACCGCACTCGCTCACCCAGTTGACGTTCGGATTTCAGAATGGAAGAGGCCTTGGCTATCTCATCAGCCGTAAGGGGGTCCAAGGGGTGCGAAACCCCGGCCAGACTTGATGCCTCCGCAGTTGCTCTGTTTGAAATGGTCATAGCGTCCCCCTTGCGGGCAGGGCCCGGCACATCAATGGACTTTGTACCAACGAATGGGACGGTACCAGCACTGCCCCACACGGTCAATGGGAGGCGCCACGGACTATGGCGATGTCAGTTGGCGCCGAGTCTAGTGGCACCGTTTGCCGCGTCGAGACCAAGGGTGGCAAAGACAGGGAATTCCTCCGCGACTCCGGCGAACAGGTCATTTCCTGAGCAGGGTACACGCAGACGCCGTGGGAGCGAGAGTAGCGGCATAGCAACAGCCGACTCGTCGTCATTGAGGAGAGAGGCTTCCGAACCCGACTACCTGATAGAAGTAGGGAGCCGGGCGAAATCGAGCAGCCTGCGGATAACCTGAAGGTACAAGGTGTGGAGAGGGTTTAGCCCCCTTCGAAGACGGTTTCCAATTTCGCCGAGCTGTCGAAGAAGTGCTGGAGGCTTTGGTTCACCCGGAAGAAGATGTCGGCCCTCAGTTGGTCGCCGGTCGCGTTGTCGGATATGCCGCCTTCAATCATCAGGTCCAAGGTGTTGAGGGTGTGGCTCCGGTCAGCGGCTCCGTTTTCCTTGGTATTGATGATCAGGTCTTGCCATTGGTCCACGGTCATATTGAGGAAGAAGTCGGCGTCTATCAGATCGTACTCCGTTCCCTCTTTGACCCCGACGCACTCGAAGGCTTCGAAGGTGATCAAAAAGACCCGTTCCCCGACCGACACACCCATTACCGCATCCACGCTGCCAAGGTGCCTGAATTCGGGGTCGCCGTTGACCATCTCCTGAAGGCCTTGGAACCACTCTACTGACGGGAACACCAGCGTATTCGCCCCTGGGGCGCTCATCCGTTTCCTCCTGTGAACTATTGAAAAGTGTCGAGGGGAAAGCCCCCACCGGGCGTGCTACTCTTTGAAGTAGGGCTCACCGGTCTCCTTGGCCTGGCTGAAGGGGACCATGCTTTTCATGTGGTAGTCCGGGTCCGAATTAGCTGGGGCGTTGCCCAAAGCCTGATCGACCATCTTGATGTACTTGGGATCCAACTGGGAGAACTTGTCAGATTCGGAACGAAGGTACGCGACCTGGGACATTATCCGTTGCAGTTGATCGCCAGCACAAAATTGGCAGCTGGCAGGGGCTGGCGAACTGAACGAACGCAAGAAAACGCTGTTGACGGACCGGCAGTCTTGGCAGCGGTATTCGTATATCGGCATGACAGGTTCCTAGGCTTTGCTGGCTTCTTCCCGCCGCAGATACGTGGCCAAGATCGGCGACAGGTTATTTTCGGTTTTGGGGATGCCCACCCACTTCATGCGGGCCAAGTATTCCTCAATGTACCTCTGTTGGAGGTCCTTGACCACATCCATGCCGGCGGAGATGTTGGCCAACCCTCCGCCGAAAATGATGGCTAAGGCCTCCCAGAGCACCGGGTCTTTGAGTTCGAGGCCCACGTCGCGTTCAACGCCCTGCATCAGGTTGCTGAGCCCCTTGGCAAAACCCTCATCAGCTTGATGTTCGACGGCGTACTTCAAGTGGGCCATCCCGTAGGCCATATGGCGGGCCTTGTCCTCCAGGCAGCGCCGGAAGAGGTACTTGTCTGCCGGGTTGTAAGCGTAGGCTTCGCCGTATCGGTAGAGCAACAGCGTGAGCGAGCCGCGAATGACGTAAAGGTAAAGTGCGGCTTCGGTCCATCCGGCCCGCACTTCAACCAAGCGCCGGTTGATGTGCCCGGAGCTTTCCAATCCCAAGGCGCCGCCATTGGCCAGGGCCCGCTGCCGAAATACTGAATAGTGGCGGCCTGTGTCGAAGATTTCGGTGGCCAGAAAGGTCTTGACCTCGTGATAGGCGTAGTTCATCTTGTGGAGCCACTGGCCAATCACGTCAGTCTCGATGGAAGCCTGCTGTGCCAACTCAGTGCATAGCTGGCGCATGGCCAAGTCCACCTCGGCAGGCATGTCGGTCAACTCGCCCCAAGGGACGTCAGCATGGGCCATCCAACGCCGTTGGACGGCCTCTTCGTAAAGGTCCACGGCGTTGTCCGCCCAGATGTCCACCTTGGAACTGAGTGCGTAGAAGTCTGTGCGGGGGACCCCCACAACAGGAGATGCACCCCGGGGCCGACGGCTCATGTCGGTACTGGATTCAGGGACTTCAGCATAGCTGCTGACGTTCAAGCCTCGCATGGTCATGCCGTGCTTGCCCGGTTGCACCCTTATTCCCCACTCTTGGGTGTCATTCATCCAAGCCAAAGGCGCGGCACTGGAAGCGAGCGGTTCGGTTGTCTCGCTGGACTCAGCAGGAGTACTCTGGTCTTCGGGCGGCCCCGCATTGTCCTTGTCTTCCTCGTTTGACGACATCTCAGTCCTCGGGGAGATTCAAAGGAGATGATTTCGGTTTGGTCCACATAAAAGGAGACCTCCCTCGATAACTCGAAGGAGATCTCGATGTCGAGCAACGTTTCAGCTATGCAGCGGCGTTGTAAGTCTCGAGCAGGACGGGGTTTACCCGGCCATTGTGGATGCGGTCGTCGAAACCGGCGGACTTGAGGCGCTGGAAGTACTCTTTGACCTGTCGTTGCCGAATGGCCATCAGAATCTTTTGGCCCTCGTCCACCTTGTCCTTGCCACCACCGAGCAAGACGGCCAACGCCTCGCTGGTAAGCTGGTTTACGCCGGCTGGGTTCTCACCACCGGCGCCGGTGGCTTGGCGGGCTTCACCCTCGTCCAGGTAGCAGTGAATCTCCTCCCGCCGATCGGGAGCGAATTCGTTCATGTAACGCAGGTGAAGCACTCCGATGGCTACGTGGCGGGCTTCATCCTGGGCGCAGCGCCGGTAAATGGCTTTCTCCGCCTCGTTGTAGGCCATAAGCTCACCAAGGCGGAAGAGGGTCAAAACGTTCCCCTCTCCGGTGATGTGCAGGCGGGACGAAAGTTCGGTGAATTCGCGGGCGTTGTCAGTGCTGCCGCCGACCACGTCGCTGACGGTGTCGATCATGCGCATCAGACCGCCTCCGTTGGCAAAAGCCCGCTTCCGGAATACGTCCAAGTGGCGGGACTCGTCCATAACCTGGGCCAGCAGGGCCAGCCGGACCTCGTGGTAGTCGGGGGACATGGAGGCAATGAATCGGCCGGGGACATCGGAAGCGACGAACTCTACCTGCGCGAAGAAGGTCGACATCTGGCACTGCGCGGCTTCTACGTCGTCGGGCAGGGCTTGAATCGTTTCCCAAGGAATATCTGTGGCGGAACTCCACTGTCGAGTAACAAACTCGTGGTAGAGCTTGGTCAGGTTATGTGCCCAGACTTCGCTCTTGGTGCGGAAGGTATAGGCTCCAAACCGAGGCACGTTGTTGCGGGGGATGGAACCTTCAACGCGACCCGTGTCGTTCTGGGAGACCTCGTCAACGTCCTCCCGGGTAACGGCTTCCTTGAGCTGACTCAACCAAGAAAGGTCAAATCCCTGCTCTTTGGCCTGTTCCCAGTAGGAAGTACGGTTTTGCACTGTGGCCATGGAATTCACCTCTTCGCAAGATTCGCCCTGCGGCAAAAAATGCATAGCTGGAGTTGTTTAGCACAGTACGTTGCATCGGCCGCTTTGTCAACCCAATGTCAGACGGTTCCGCAGTATTCCTTATTATATTCATATCGCCATTATATTCATATCGCCCAAGAGGAACCGGAAGGAGCCTTGGGGATACGACCGGGAACCGTACCGGAGTTGGAATCTGATTGAACGGGCTTTCAACAAATTGAAGCAGTGGCGCAGGATAGCAACCCGGTACGACCGCAGGAACCTTAATTTCCTGTCGGACACGCACCGGGTCTCCTCCGTCATCCGGGGTTAGTAATTGGCGATTCGCCTTGGATCCAGTTTGACTGGATACTAAGAGCCGACCATCGACCGAAGCTCAACCCCGTATTGCTGGGCGGCGTTTTGTCCTAGCATACGGGCAATTGCGTCGTCTTCTACATCGGCGTTTCGCAAGGTCTCGATGGCATCCCAAGCGCTTGTCGAGTCGTGGTTGGGGTAACGGGAGCCCCAGACCACCTTCTCGGCGAAGTGGTTGGTCAGCTTCTGGATGAGACGCTCCTCGGCGTCGAAGCCGAGCATCACCTGCCCCTCTTCCCACATTTCTTCGGGGTCCGTTCGGACCGGGTAGTGGTGCAGCAACGGGATAACCCGAGATGACGCCTCCATTTTTTCCAGTACCTCCTCCATCCACGAGGCCTTCCCGTGGGCCACCACCACCCTCATCTGCGGGTACCGCTGCATCACCGTGAATCCAATCAAGGCTGAGGCAACGAACATATGATTGTCGAGCCAATTCGATATGACTGGCGCAAGCGGGTGCCCGAGCGGCATTCCGGCGGATATGAATGGGCGGCCTTCGCCCGTACCGCCGCCGGCGAATGGGCCACCCCCACCTCCCAAGTCAAATGGCACAAAATTGAGCCTGCCTTTGACTTTCTCGATGAATTGCCCGTGGGAGGTCCACTCGGGGTTCCACAGCCCCGGCGTCGGATGTACGGCCGCCGCCAGTTGGAGAGACTCCAACTCCGCCCATAGGGGGTCGTAGTAGGGATGGGTGAAGTAGTGGCCCTCTCGAAACATTGGCCGGATGAAGGCTCCGCGGAAACAGGATATCTTGGAAATCCTTTGTAGCTCCTCAACGGTCATGTCCATATCTTGGAGGGGCACCATAGCCGCAGCGAAGAGCCTGTTGGGGGCGGCCATGCAAAAATCGGCGATCCAGTTGTTGTAGGCCCGCGCAAGAGCATAGGCGACGTCGGGGTCCTCCACCAAGTGAAAACCCTCGGCGAACCAAGTGGGGTAGAGGAACGCTTGGTCCACCCCCATAGCATCCATGTCGGCGAGCCTGGCATTTGGGTCCGAGGCCCCATCAGTTTCCGAGTGCCGGACATCCGGGTCCAGGTCCCCGACCGACTCCCAAGTCATGCCAGGCCTCCAGATAGCATGGCGCGGAATGTTGGGGTTGGACGTGTCCCGGAATACCTTGCCGTTGACCTTGAGGTAAGAGTTGGTCTTGCCGCGTTCCCGCCACAATGCGGACTTGCCCAGAATCCGATATTCGGGCTCAAGGTAGTCCTCCCACAACTCCCGGGGTTCGGCCACGTGGGAGTCACCGTCAAATACCGCGAAGCGCTTGTTCGTCGTCATACCTTCCACTCTCCACGTATATGTGGATGCCCCTTGCTATGGGGGGGTAGCAAAAGGCCCCTGAACAGAGGGGCCTTTTGCTATTCGGTTCCGCCTGGTCCGACTAGCGCCTGGTTACGCTGGATTCAGGTAGAAGAGCCCTTTCTATTTCGTCATCGGACGGCCACCATTCGGGCCTCTCGATTTCAGTCACTCGCTGACGGATGATGTCCTTGGGCGGTTCGACGTTGTACAGGCGGCGGGCATTGCCACCCAGGAAACGGGCCTGATCGGCAACAGGCAGCTCGCATTGTTGCATGGTGGCGATGGCTCTCCAAGCGTCGTCGCCGTCATGGTGGTAGACGTCAGACGCCCAAATCAGGATATCGCGGTAGAATTCCGGGAAGCGTGATGGCGGGGCCTCGTCGCCCTCGAAGCCAGTCATGCAGTGTTCGAAAAAGGTCTCGCTTGGCAACCTGGTCAGGGGCGCCATCTGGCGTTCGTTGCGATAGAGCTTGTAGACCTTGTCGCACTCGTCCAAGACAAAGCTGAGCCACGTTGACGAGGCTTCAAATACGGCGGCATTGATCTTGGGGTGCCGTTCGAAGAAGCCCGACATCAACACCATGCTGACCCAAAGCGAGGCTTCGGCCTGGAAATTTTGAACGTTGGACAGAAAAGAATGCGAAAGGCCCGAGGTAGAGATGGTGCGGCGGATCAGCTCGGCGCCTGAGTATTGCTCACTGTATCCGGTTGGCTTGAGGCCGCCGCTGGCCGGGAATGGGTGCATGCCGTACACCAAACCCGTATCCTCCAAGGCGTTCCAGACCGGTTCGTACTTGGGCTGGACCGGATAGTTACCCCAAGCATCCATGGGACGGATCAGCCCGACGCGGCATCCCATCTCGGCTACCCGGTAGATTTCCTCCACCGCGTACTGGGGGTTCTGCATCGGGAGCAGGGCCGCAAAAAAGAGCCGGTCCGGGTTTTCCAGCGTGTATTCATAGGCCCAATCGTTATAGGCCTTGCAGGCGGCCTTGGCACCCACGGCGCTCTGCAACCAAGGGTAGGTATCGATGTCGGAAGGGATGACCATGACCTGGTCAATCCCTTGGACGTCCATATCGCGCAGCCGCGGCTTGGGCTCGTAGGAACCATCGTGGTCCAAGTAGGTCACCTGCTCCTGGGTCAGAGCGGTATCAGGGTTGAGGTTGCGCACGTTGAGGGCCCGCTGGATGTCATGCTTCACACCTGGCCCAGCGTTGGTGATGACCCTCATTGTGCCGGGGATCCCGCCCCTTCGTTGGGAGCCGATACCGACCCCGGCTTTGCCGTTTACGATCAGCTGCTTGCTTTCGGCGTCGTACCACATTGTGGCCTTGAGAGCCTCCAATTCCTCCTTGGTGAGGTTATCGTTGGCCCGCTCCCATATCTCAGGGGGCTCGGTTATGTGGGCGTCGCAGTCAAACGTAGGATAGTCCTTGGTCATGCTCGGAAATCGTTGTACAGGCACTCTCAACCTCCAGACCAGAGTGGTGGTTCGTTGATGACCTCATTTCGCCTAGATTAGCACATGCAGTAGCAGTAATCCAAACCGAATAGCGCTAACGGCTGTGCAATTCGGGGCAAGTAATCAGAATGGGGTATCCGGGTCGATCATTTGACTGCAACCACGTACTCCAGGTCCCGCATCCCGAAGAGGCCCGAAGTTGGGTAATCCGCGACCACCTCGGGATTCGCCACGAAGTCTGCCGAGAGCCAGAACAGGGGGAGCAGACCATACTCTTCAAAGACGATATTGCCGCCTTCTCGCAGGTACTCGTCACGCTTGTTGTAGTCTGTTTCCGGCACCAGTTTTTCATACGCTTCGTCGATGCCTTCATGCTCGAAGAAGTGGCAGCAAACACCCTGGAGAGTGCGGCCGCTATAGTAGACAATCCTCAACTGGTCCGGGTCCTCGAACTTTATGGTCGCATCGGTCCAGGCAACGCCGCCAACTTCTCCCTTTAGGATGTGTTCACGGAACCAAGCGAATTCCCGTTCCTCCAATGCGATGTCAACCCCGATGGCCCGCCAGTAGTTGGCTATGGCCTCTCCGACATCGGCCAGTTGCGGCAATTCGGGCCGTATGGTTAGCAGGTAGATCACCTTGGACCAGTCCAGTGGATTCCCGATCTCGGCCTCGACCTCGGCCAGCAACTCTTTGGCCCTTTCAGGGTCGTACCCGTATTTCTCCTCATAGCGTTCCAGCCATTCGGGGTTCCAACCACGCAGAGACTCGTGGAAGAAGGGCACGGGCATCGGCTCTCCCTTTCCTGCCAAGAGGGTTCTTTGGATCTCGTCCCGGTCGATTGCCCGATTCAGGGCTTCACGGACTTTCTTGTGTACCCAAGGCACCTCTTCGATAGGGTGGTAGACATCCGAGTAGGGCAGATCCGGCGTGCTGCCTTTCCGCGTGCCTGCCAACTCGTCGTAGAAATTTCCGCCCATCATCGCGTAGAGCGGTACGGTGGGGGTCCGGGCGCTGACAATCTCCATACCACCGTCCAGCGCTGTCGCTTCCAGGTCAGGAGGTAGCGCGGCTATATGGGCCTCGCCGGAGAGCAGCATCGCCAGACGAGTGGCATGCTCTTTGACGAAGAAGAGTTGGAGTTCCTGGAAGTCTGGGCTGACACGATAGTGGTCGTATGGCACCGTTTCGTAGAGGATGTTGGACCCGAGGGTACGCTCCACAAACTGGTAGGGCCCAGTGCCGATGGGGTTGTTCTCCACCCCGGCCTGCCCCTCAGCATCGAAATGGTCTTTGCTCAAGATATGGTTGTACCAGCGGTTGGCGTTGAACACTTCCATGTCCAGCTTGGGCACCGCCAGATGATAGATTATCGTGTAATCGTCTGCGACCTCGATGCTGCCTTTGCCCAGCACCTCATCACGATAGAAAGAGGCGTGGGCCGAAATGCTTCCTTCCCTGGCGTGGCGGTCTACGGTATGGATTAAGTCCCTGGCCTTGAATTCTCCGAAATCCTTGTGGAACTGGACACCCTTTCGCAAGTTGAACGTCCAGTCTTTAAGGTCAGGACTTATCTCCCAGTCGGTTGCCAGCATGGGAACATACTTGGCGAATTCATCGTAGCGCACCAAGTCTTCATACATCGGCAGGAACTGGGACTGATGCACTGCGGTAACTTGGTGAGGGTCGTTGGTTTCCCGTTCGATTACGACGGCAGCCACCAAACGGCCCGCTGACGGTGTATCGCCCGCCGGGGCCGAGGTTGGAGCCGGAGTGGACGTGGCTGCTGCGGCCGTGGTGGCGCCCGGGCCTGGGGCTGATGTGGCAGCCACCTCTGCGGTTGGCTCTGTGGTGGGAGTGGTAGATCCCCCACAAGCTAGAGCAACAGCCAGCAATGCCAGGATGAAGATAGTGAAGGGTCGCGGAAAAAAGTGGCGGTTCAACTTAATTCCCTCCTTGCTGCTTATGACAATGCTTTTAGCCTAAATCTATCCCAAGCTGAAGATACCCTTCTCAAGCTGCTGGCGTTTCACCTCCTTGTGCGTGTGCAAACGCGGCCATGGGAACTGGCTGGGAGACTCACTGCAAACCAGCGCATACAAAGTGATATTTGCTGACGTGGAGACGAAACACACCGCACAGTTCCTTTTGGCAGGATGGTACTGGACTGCCTGTATTCCTATTGCCGTGGCCCCCTGCTGTTGCAGCAGGGGACCGGTTAGAGTTTTGAGGTAGCTTTTTGGTTTACCTGGCGGCCACGACTCTGTCGAAGTCGCGCGGTGGGAAATGGCCAGCGTTCGGATATTCTGCAACAACCTCTGGATTCACAGTGAATGTCGCGGCGAACCAGAACAGGGGAAGTGTGCCGTACTCGTCATAGATGTAGTCGCCGGCGTCCCTGAGCAGTTGGTCCCGCTTGTCGAGGTCCGTTTCTGGTGCCAGCTGGTCATAGATCTCGTCGATGGTATCCCGTTCGAAAAAGTGGCAGCAGATATTGTTCTTGCTGTAGTAAATGATCTCCAGAATTCGGGGATCGTCGAACCTCAGGGTTGCGTCAGTCCAAGCGACGCCGCCCATGGTTCCTGACAGGTAGTGGGTTCTCCATTCGGACAGCTCCGAAACCTCCAGCTTCACGTCCGCGCCAACAGCCTGCCAGTAATTGAGGATCGCCTCGCCCAGGTCGGCCAACTCCGGCAATTCCGGGCGAATGGTTAGCAGGTAAATGGTCTGGGACCAGTCAAGAGGTTCCCCGATCTCGTCTTCAACTTCCTTCAAGAGTTCCTTGGATCGTTCCGGATCGTACCCATAGTTCTCATCGAAGTTGTCCTCCCACGCTTGGTTCCATCCCGGCAGACTGGAGTGGTAGAAGGTCACCGACATATTTGCGCCCTGCCCACGGAACAGGGCGTCCCGAATTTCATCGCGATTGACCGCCATGTTCAGGGCTTGGCGGACCTTTTTATGGACCCAAGGGACCTTGTTAACCGGGTGGAAGACATCGGCATAAGGAAGCTCCTCCCTTATGCCCTCCCGCTTGCTCCCATCTCGTATCTCGCCATCAGGATGGAAGTTGCCCCCAAACATGGTGTACACCGGGACCGACGGAATGGTGGCCTCGAGGACTGCCATGCCGCCGTCGATGGCGGTAGGCTCAAGATCTCGTGGCAGCATGACAATGTCGGCCTCCTTTGCCAGGATCATTGCCAGCCTCGTCGAGTGCTCGGGCACCCGCAATATCTGTATCTCATCGAAATCGGGAGTGCCCGCATAGTGCTGATATGGCACACTTTCATACAGCACGTAGGAACCCAAGACCCGCTCGACAAATTGGAAGGCGCCAGTCCCAACCGGAGTGTTTTCGATGCCCTCCTGACCTTCCGCATCATAGTGGGCCTTGCTCAAAATCGCGTGATAGAAGTCGCCGCTTTCGAGAGCCCACATGTCTATTTTCGCCGCGTTCAGGTTATAGATCACAGTATGATCATCCACAACTTCAACGCTTTCGGTTCCACTGAGGTCCCGATAGAACCGAACAAAGGCGGAGACAGATTGCTCCTCGATTCGCTTGTCAATGGAGTGGAGGAGGTCCTGGGCTGAAAATTCACCGAAATCCCGGTGCCATTTGATACCCTTCTTCAGGTACCACGTCCATGTGGTCAAGTCAGGGCTGACTTCCCAAGAGGCCATCTGGGGTTCATACCTTCCCTGAAGCCCCATGCGACTCAGACCTTCATACATAGGAGTGTTCTGGAAGCCAAACTGGGGAACGATACGGGTCGGGTCGCTTCCTTCGCGCTCTATTGCCGCGGCAACCCGGAGACGGCCGGCACCACCGCCCTCGGTAGCCGGGGCCGACGTTGGAGCCGGAATGGGCGTGGCTGCTGGGGCTGATGTAGCAGCCATCGCTTCGGTTGGCTCTGTGGTGGGAGTGGTGGAGCCACCGCAGGCTAGGGCAACTGCCACCAATGCCAGAACAAAGATAATGAACGGTCGTGGAATAGAGTGGTGCCTCAAATTAGCTGCCTCCTTGTTTATGCCAATGAGTTTTCGCTAAATCTGCCTGAGTTTGGGGTCCAGTTTGTCCCGAAGCCAGTCGCCCAGCAGGTTCACCGAAAGCACGGTCATAACGATAGCCAGACCCGAAAACAGCGATATCCACCACGCCGTCTGAACTATCAGGTCCCGCCCGTCCGCAACGATCGAACCCCAAGAGGGTGTCGGCCTGGGGATGCCCGCCCCAAGAAAACTGGCGGAGGACTCGATGATAATGACGTAACCGACCTGCAACGTGGCCAGAATGACCAAGCTGTTGAACACGTTGGGGAAGATGTGCTTGATCATGATTCTGACATGCGATGAGCCGGCAACCCGTGCCTTGGCTATGTAGTCCTGGGTCTTGATGGTCAATACCTCACCCCGGGTCAACCTCGCGTACCTGGACCAGAGGAGGCCGGAGATAACGGCAATCAGGGCAGTAAGACCCGGACCGATCACCACCACGAGAACCAAGAGCACCAAAATACCTGGCAGGGCCATGAAAATGTCGATCATCCTGGAGATAAGGTAGTCGACCCACCCGCCAAAGTAGGCCGCCATGATCCCCAAAGCCGTGCCTATAACTCCCGAGATGCAAATCACCGCCAGCGATACGTATAGAGAGTATCTGGCCCCGTGAAGAATTCGGGTTAACAGGTCGCGGCCAAGCTTATCGGTCCCCAAGGGACGGGCCCAGCTTCCACTGGACCTGTCGACAATCTCAAGTTGGTCTCCGACGGAGAGTGATTTAGGATCGGGGTGGCTTGTCTGCCCGACATACGCACCGACCTTGAGGGCCTGGGCGCGGCTCAGGGATATAACCTCATTGCTGTTGCGGCTCTCCGAAACGGTTTTAACGGCAATCTTGGAGCCGACCCAGGCCGGTGGTTCCAACCGATGGGACAGGTCGGCCTGGATTGGATCATGAGGAGCTACCAAGTCAGCAAAGATTGACGGCAGGACCAACACGACCAGTATGACAAACACCGGAATTATCGGATAACGGCGAGCAGACCTCAGAGAATGTCCGACGGACGCCGGTGAATAGCGAATGAACTGCCCAACTTGGGTCATCGTGGCCATCGTGATTTCTGTCTCCTCAACGATCCAGGCAGACCCGCCTTCTTATCCGTACCGTATCCGGGGATCCAGATAAGCGTACAGGATGTCTACCAAGAGGTTTAGTCCGATGAATCCAACGGCAAACACCATCGCTACTGCCTGTACCACCTGAAAGTCCCTGGCAAGGACGGCCTCAACTGTCAGCATCCCCAGTCCCGGCCAAGAAAAGACCGTTTCGACGATAACGGAACCGAGCACAAGGGCACCGGCAATTATCCCGAAGTAGGTGAGGGGAGGGATTGCCGCGTTACGCAGGCAGTGCTTCCAAGCTATCTTCCACTCGGGCAATCCCTTGGTGCGGGCCAGATTCACGTATTCGGTGTCAAGGGTGTCCAGCATCGCAGACCGGACCAGCCGCATTATGGCCGCCACTTCAAACCAGCCCATGGTGACTACCGGAAGAACCATGTGGGAGATTCCACCGCGGCCCGATGTGGGGAACCACTCCAGTTCGACTGCAAACACCCAGATCAGCATGATGCCGATCCAGAAGGCTGGCGCGGACTGCCCAAATAGAGCGAAGATCTTACCCAGAAAGTCGAAGGGAGTGTCTTTGCGGATCGCGGTGACCACCCCCAGGATGATGGCCATTACGGCAGCGAGGATCATCGCAGTCCCTGCCAATTGCAGGGTTGCCATGACCCGGCTGCTTACCATTTGCATGGCGCTGCGGCCGGGCCACTTGATGGATTCGCCGAAGTCCCCCTGCACCGCGTTGCCGAGGAACTTCAAATATTGGACATGAAGGGGCTTGTCAAGTCCCCAGAAGCGGGTTAGACGTTCGTAGTCCTCCGGCCCGGCATCAATGGGCAGCATCAGCACCACGGGGTTACCGGATGCCCGCGCCAGACCAAAGACGATCACGGAGACGGCAAGCAGCACAAAGACAGCCTGGATCAACCGGATCGTAATGTATCTTTGCATTTCGTTCTCTTACTACACAGTGATTCCCGACGTCATCGCGCGTTGCGGAAGGCAGTTGGTTATTCGTCAGGGTCGATGATTATGTTGGGGGAGGTGTCCACACCGTAGCGCCCGAAAACTTGCTCGATCTCTGCCAGATCCGCAGCGGACAGGGCCCAATCCAAGACGCCCATGTTGTCTTCTACCTCCCGGATGCTGCGCGTGCCCACCAGGGCCACGCTGACCGCCGGATTGGACAAGACCCATCGCAAAGCCAACTGTGGCATCTTTTTGCCGCGCCTAGTGGCGATTGGGGCAAGCTCCTCCACCACCCGCACGTTGCGTTGGAAGTTCTCTTCGGCAAAGACACCCACGTTCCATCCGGGTCTGCCGCCGGTAGCCCGCCAATCGTTGGCGCCAAAGGACGTTTCAGAGGTGAACGCTCCGGTCAACAGTCCGAAGGCCAATGGGCCATACACCATGAGGCCTGTGTCTTGCTCCAAGCAGTGTGGGGAAATTTCCTGCTGGACTCGGCGATCGAACATATTCAGCCCGTACTGCAGGACATCTATCGGCCGGGTTTCCTCACACTCCTTGATCTGTTCGAGGGTGAAATTGGATACCCCTATAGCCCTGGCTTTGCCCTGCTGGACAATGTTGTCCAGAGCCGTCATTGTTTCTTCGAAGGGTGTGCTGACGTCCGGCCAATGAACTAAAAGAACGTCCACGTAGTCCGTCTCAAGGTTTCGCAAACTCTGTTCAACGGATTGCGTGATAGTAACCAACCGGCTGTCCCGTCCCTTCGGTCTGCCTTCGTAGCCGACTCCGCACTTGGTCACCACCAGAACGTCTTTCCGTCTTGGCCCCAACGCCCTTGCCAACATGGTCTCAGATTCTCCGCGACCGTATGCTGGAGCAGTGTCGAAGCAGTTGATTCCCAAGTCGATGGCCCGGTGCACCGCGTCTTTAACCTCTGACTCGCTGATGTCACCATATCCCCCGCCCATTTCCCAGCAACCGAAGCCGAGGACCGAAGTAGTCATGTCCGTGGGACCGAATTTTCGGAATTCCATTACCGGCCTCTGATAATTACTGATTTCGTCATTATAGTCGGACTTTATCTATTACAACGCATAAAGGATAGATATATCCGGGTACAATAATTCTGGCAAGAATAATGGGATAAACTCGATTCGTCAACCACCAAAACCCGGCGATAAGCGGTCTGTCATGGTGAGGTGAATCAGGGGAAGGCTGGCCCGGAAATACTGGCCTGCTGGTGTCCTTTTGTCAGCTATCTAGAGTTCCAAAGACGCTGGGATTATGCGCCCACGGTGCTGTACCGCTAGCCTCCCGTCCAGTCCTTCCATGACCTCGACCGCTGTTCCGGCATAGCTCGCGCGTCCGGTCCGGGTGGGAGCTGAAGAGTGGGCCTGATCAACGACAATAGGTCTTGCCTTGAGGCGGCGACTGTTTTTGTCGACCCATTGCCTCACCCAAAACGCTACCCAACTCCTGGCGATCCGAATACTGGAACTATGTCGTCGGGTCGCCGCTGGTGTCCAGAGAAATCCCGGACTTTACCGGCCAGCCCTGACTGTTCCCTAAGGTCCAACCCCACGTATCCGGCGTCGAGCTTTCGGTCACGCACCTGAAATGCCTACTGGAATGCACTTACCAGTTCAAGCGGAAGGTGCTGTACGGACTCGACGGACTACCGGGCGGCGCCATGGGTTCTGGCAAAGGCCTGCACGATGCCCTGGAAGAGCTGGCAATGCTAACCATACGGAGTGGCCGAATCCGTATCTCGAGGTAACCTGGAAGATGAATCAGAGGAAGATGAATCAGAGCACAAAGGGCGAAATGTAGCTCCCTAGTCCCTTCGACAGAGGAACCCTGATGGGCGAGCCAATGATTTAGGCTGAGGCATCTTCCAGCAACGCAATTTTCTCTCGGAACAGCGCGATAGCGCGTTCTTCCGGGACTCCAATGAAGAATCTCAGTCCCTGAACGTACTCCAGCACTTCCCTTGGAAGCATCAGCAGGTCGTCGCGGGGTCCGGTCGCCCTGTAGAGGTTGTTCATCCAGTCTTCCTGCCCAACGAAAAGAGCATCCTCCACTAACACCAAGTCACGGCGCTCCATTGCCGCGCTGGCCATCCACCGGGAGAAGACAAAGGGCAGCCCGGTCCACGCCTGCCATTCCTCCCCCAGGTCGTACCGGTGTGGGAAGCCGCGTGCCCGCCGGCGGCCGCGCAGGGCCTGATTGCCCGTCAACAGGACAGCATCGTGGTCCGATTCCTGATCTACGAATACCTCCTGGCGGACCCCGTGCCTCAACGTCAGCAGCGCCTGAAGCAGGCTCACCGACGTGGCGTCGCCGTCGCCAAGAGCGATGCGACCGCCGCTCAAGGCTTCTATGGGCGTCTTGGAAAAGAGTATGCTGGACATGGCCCTGGTAACCGACGCGACACAGAACCCGGAAATGGGCGCGGCATTTGGAGCCACCCGGAAAGTGTCAACCAGAGACATCGGCCCGGCGTCCACTTCGCCCTCTTCCAAGGCCTTCGCCACCGCGTTTGGTTCCATGTTTCGCAATGCAATGCCGCGGCGCTCCATGTCGAAATAGAACGCCTCGCATTCCAGATTGGGTATACGGGCTACATTGATGGGCATGGGAAAGACCAGCTCCGTGAAAGCTCGAGGCTAGGTTTGCGTAGGTAACTCTGCCAATGTTGGCGACAAGGCTTTGCCCGGACAGATGGTTCCCTCGCGATTTCGGGCCCAGCTCGAAAGGACCGCGGATGTCTGTCAAGCCCAACCAGCAGGCGGTACGGCGCTCGCCCGGTTTCGCAGAGGCACGGCGGATTTATGCCAACCCACTGCAACCCACTACAACCGTCTGAAACACGGAGAAGGCCCCGGTTTGTCACCGGAGAAACCGTTGTTAGAGGTTTTCGTCCGGTCTGCTTCGGAGGCCTTCCCAAGGGTCTGACGCTGCCAGGGGCTACAGCCGGGGCCCCATGAAGGTGGGAGACTGCTTGCGATATACCTGGATGCGGTTGCGAGGTCCTTCGCAGACGAACACCGTGTTGGAATCGTCCACCACAACCCCGCTCGGGGCCCAGAAGTCCTTCTCCCGCTCCAGTCCCTGCGAGCGCTCCCGCTCTCCCCACATCTCCGGGTTGGCGTCCAACTTGTCCTTGCCCCATTTCGAGACGGTCGCCTCGCCGGTCTTGAGGGAGGCAAAGTTGCCATCGGGGTCGAAGACCTGAAGGCGGTCGTTTAACCAGTCGGCGACGTAGATGATGCCGTCATTATCAACGGCTACGTCGGTGGGACGATTGAACTCGCCTTCACCCGATCCGGAAGAACCGAACTTCATCAGGAACTTGCCGTCGGCGGTGAACTTCTGGATCCGGTCGTTCCGCCAATCGGCGATGTACACGTTGCCCTGCTTGTCTATGGCGATGCCCCAAGGCATATCGAACTCGCCGTCGCCATGGCCGTAGGTCCCGAACTTGGCCAGGAACTTTCCGTCAGCAGTGAACTTCTGGACACGGTGGTTCATGCTATCGACGACGTAGACGTTATCGTCCTGGTCGATGGCCAGACCGGCGGGCCGGTCAAGCTCGCCATCCCCGCTGCCGAGGCGCTCCTCCCATTTGCTGACGTAGTCCCCATCCTTGGTGAAGATGGATATCCGATGCACCCATTCATCGGATACGTAGACGTTGCCATTGCTGGCGATGGCCACGGACACGGGCCAGACCAGGGAACCATCGTCGAAGTTGTACTCGTGGGGTCCCTGCTGGACAACACCGCGGGCAAAGGCGTTGACGTATTCCTCGTCAACTGTGCAGACGGTAATGCGGGTGCCCTCGGGCCGGTATTCCGGAGACCGGCACAGGACGTACATCAGGTCGTCCTCTCCCCGTGCCATGTGGACCGGATAGGTGAAACCCGGTCCGAACTGCTCGCCACGCCCGATGGTGTGGCTGTACTGAAGCTGCACGTGCGATATCCTGGTAGGGGTCATATTTACCTCACAGCGGCTGACTAGATGAAGGCCATTTGCTCGAAGGAGCCGTTAACTATGGGCTTGGCATCCAAGCCCATCCACTTCTCCAAGAGGGCTGAGTAGAGGCCGCGGAAGTCGTTGTTGAAGTGCAGGTCCCCCTCCAGCAGTTTTTCCGGCTCCAACGAGGGATATTCACCGTAGAGTCCGCCTGTGACCGACTCGCCTACCACGAAGGCAACGCCGCCCGACCCGTGGTCAGTGCCGGAGCCGTTGTCGTGGACCCTGCGTCCGAACTCGGTGAAGACCAGCAACACCACATTGTCTCCGGCGTCGTGCTCCTTCAGGTCGTCGTAGAAGTCCGCGATAGCGACGGATGTCTCGATCCAAAGCCTGGTGTGGTTCGCCAGTTCGCCTGCGTGGGTGTCGAAGCTGTTGTAGGGGGCGGTGGTGTAGAACACCCGGGTGCCCAAACCTGCCAGATGAACTTGGGCGATGTTGCGCATATATTGAGCAACGTCGTCCTTGCCATATTCCACGGACGAGGAATACATACCGGGGGCGGTGCTGAGAATGTCAGCCCCCTCCAGAGCGTCCAGGCCCGTCTGGGCGAGGTAGTCCAACACCGGGCCCTGGCCAATCATCGGCGAGTAGACCCTTGAAAACACGTCAAGGGCCTTGGTCCGCTGCTCTTCGATCTCGATCCCTGTGAGCACGCCGTAGGTCTCCAGGTTGCCCACCGAAGCCACCGGCACGCCTGGGGCCACCAGGGACCTCGGGAGACCCCTGCCGAAGTTGACGCCGGTCAGTACGTTTTCCTTCCCCGGATCCAGGTCGCGGACCGCCCGGCCCAGCCAGCCTTCTTCGCCCACATCGTCCGGCTCGCAGGTGTGCCAGATGTCCATCGAGCGGAAGTGGGAACGGCTCGGGCTGGGGTATCCCACACCCTGTATGATGGCGACTTTGCCATCATCGAATAGGCGCTTCATCGGCGCCATGGCCGGGTTGAAGCCGATCTGGTCGTTGATGGGAATAACCCTGTCGGTCTCGATCCTCACGTTGGGCCGGTTGTCCAGGTACAGGGGGTCACTGTAAGGGATGATGGTGTTCAGAGCGTCGTTGCCCCCTGACAACTGGAGGACCACCAGCACCGGGTCTTTCTTGGTGGATGTCATTTTTCCCCCTTTCCGTGCTATGCGAATAGGTATTCGGTGGTGGCCACGATGGACTGCAGCATCTGGGCGACCCTTTGTCCGAATTCCTCGGCGCTGGTTCGCAACTCGCCTTCGCTGCGGGCCAGGGACACCAACTCGGTGCGGGTGACTTCAGTCAATTCGTAGGCTCCCAGCATTTCCAGACAGCCGTCGACCAACCGCTCCGGCGAGATGGTGGCCCCCTCGGATCTCAGGCGGTTGATGATGGACTGGACTCCGCGGTGGGCGGTGTTGCCCACGGCGTCGGCAGTGAAGTTGATGCGTTCGACCAGGGTTCCGCTGTCGATCCACTCCCTGCCGGTATGCCAACCCTCTACCGTCGGGGGGTTGAGCAGGTCCTGACCCATGTAACGGATGGTCAGGGTCATGGCGTTCATTCCGGGTTTGGGCAGATCGAAGTCGCCGACCAGGCGCATGGTTCCCACCACGGTCTCGGTGGGACTCTTCACCTTGGTGAAACGGGCATCTTTGAAGAAGTCGGAGTTGAACAGCACCCGCAGCATTGAGCGGATGTCGTAGTTGGAGCGGAAGTACTCGTCTTCCAGCATCTTGATGGCATCCGGATCCTTGGGAGGCGTGTTCTGCCATGCCGGTACCTGGGGCTCGTCGGCGACGAAGAAGTTGTACAAGTGCCTGGCGATGAACCTCGCTGTACCTGGCTGCCTAGCGACAATCCGCACGATGTCCTCACCGTTCCAGTTGCCGGTTTCGCCCAGGAAGGTCTTCTCACCGTAGTCGTGGTCTGACGGGTCATAGATGAAGGCCGACTCGTACTTGCCATAGGGGTACCTGGGGACCGAGTTGGCCACCGTCCAGCCGGTAAAGGCTCGGGCGCACTCCTTGACGTCATCCTCGGAATAGTTGGCCTGTCCGTCCATACCGACGCCCAAGGAAAAGAGCTCCAGAAGCTCGCGGCCCCAGTTCTCATTGATGGCGTCCTTGTGGCTCATGCAGTTGTCCAGGTAGAACACCATTGCGGGGTCGGCGGCCAGACCCAATAGCAGGTTCTGGAAGTTGTCCATTCCCATTGTGCGGAACATGTCCAGCTCGATCTGCTGCTGCCGGGGGTACTCGCATTTGGCGTGGCCAGTGCAGAAGATCTGGTGCCAGAAGAGGGCGATCTTCTCTTCAAGCGGGCGCTTGGTGTTGATCATCCGGAAGGCCCATTCTTCCTGCTGGCCCTCCAGTCCCGCCTGGGACACCCACTGCGGCTGATAGCGCATCAGCACGTCGCGCTCGATTGCAGGCTGCCTGTCGGGATGCAGCAACTCGTCCACAGTGGCCTCGTAGCCGTTTGCGGAGCGGGCCTCCAGCTCTTCATACGTCGCTCCAAAACCGGCGCGGCGCATCAGGTGGGCCATTAATGCGATATCCTTGTCTGCCATTCTGCCTCCTCCTGAATACATACTCTCGGTCGTTTACCAACAGTGCCTTGGTAATTACGGTTCCCTATCGTGTTTTCTTCATTCCGACATGGTATGCGCTGATTTTATTCCGGTTTGCGCCCCGGTACAGCCGAGCCACCGACTCTATAGGCACAAACATATCCTTAACCTTGACCTACGTCAACATAGTGTATCACGTTACAAATCGGCCCGTAGTCAACTGTTCAGCGAAAACGTCCATCGATAGGGATGTCACATTGAATCATTTGAGCCTGTCTCAGAAATGCAATTCAGGGCAGAGGGAATCGACTTCGACGGGAAGGATTTGCTGGTAGGGACCGGTCCAGGGGGCCGAGTTGTTTTGTGGAAGCCGTGAGGAGGAAATTTGGGCTCACAACGCCGTCTTGGATTCCGATTCGCAGACCAATCAGGCGGGCTTCCCCGCTGGACTATGACACAGGTCACCCAAGATGATGCCGGCCAGAATACGGGGAGTTTAGGTGGTTCCACGCAGCCGAGGGTCCAAGACGTCGCGCAGTGAATCACCCAGCAGGTTCCAAGCGAATACAACGATGGCTATCGCCAAGCCGGGGAACACGGCCAGCCACGGCCCCACCTCAACGTATTGCTGGGTGGCTCCGCTCAACATCCCACCCCAAGAGGGAATATTCGGAGGAATACCGGCGCCCAGGAAGCTGAGGGAGGCCTCCACAATGATCGCCCAGCCAAGCGAGATCGTAGCTAGGACAATGTACATGGCAAAGCAGTTCGGCGCGATGTGGCGCATCATAATCCGCCAATCGGCGGCGCCGACCGACCGCGCGGCCAGTACATAGTCCATCTCTTTGATCCGCAGGGTCTCAGCGCGTATGGTGCGGGCGGCGCCTGGTATGAAAACCACAGTCAGTGCGATGATTACATTTTGTATCGACGGCCCAAGTACTGCCATGATCGCCAAGGCCAAAATAAGCGCGGGAAACGCGATCATGGCATCCATGATGCGCTGTAGGTACAGGTCTGTCTTCCCCCCGAAATACCCGCTCACCACTCCTATAATGAACCCCCCCGTAACCCCGAAGACCACGCTGAGAATTCCAACGAGCAGGGAGATCCTGGCGCCGTAGACCAATCTGCTGAATACGTCGCGTCCGAGTTGATCGCCTCCGAGCCACAACTCCGTACCTGGGCCGGCGAACTTGAACTCACTCACATTGGTCTCGAGGGGGTCGTGCGTTGCAATCAACGGAGCAAAAATGGCGACCAGAATGAGCACGATGGCCACCACCGCTCCAAACGCGCCCAAGGGCTGCCTCTTGGAAAACATGGTGATGTTCCGCCAGGCGGTACCCTTGGGGTTCAGGAGACCGAGGGACTCCTCGACCGTAGTGCTTGACGTTTCGACTCTTTCTGGTGTCATCCTTCTCGCGTCGCTAAAGCAGTCTTGTTAAGTGTACCGAATCCGTGGGTCCAGCCATGCGTAAAGAAGATCGATAACTAGGTTGAGAACCAAGACAACCACCGTTACCACCATGACGATGGCTTGGATCATGATGTAGTCACGGTGGAAGATGCTGTCGATCAAGAGCTTACCCATGCCGGGGACCAGGAAGATCGTCTCGATCAGCACTGTGCCCGCGATCAGCCGCCCAAATTGCCATCCGGAAATCGTGAGCACCGGCAGGAAGGCGTTTTTGAGGGCGTGGCGGCCAATCACGACACGTTCCTTTAACCCCTTGGACCGGGCCGTCCGGATATAGTCGTCCCGCAGGACCTCCAGCATGGCGGAGCGGGTCACTCGTGCGATGAGGGCCATGTTGTAGAAACCCAGAGCAATTGCAGGAAAGACAATCTGCTGCAGGTTGGTCAGAGGGTTCTCCCACAGGTTTACATACCCCAGTGGAGGTAACCAGTCAAAGAAACGGACCAAGAAATATACGATCAGAATCCCCACCCAGAAATTGGGGAACGCAATGCCGGCGATGGCTATGGATCTTGAGGCATAGTCGCCCCAGGTGTCCTGTTGGACCGCGGAATAGACACCCAAGGGCACGGCCACCAACACGGCCATCAACATGGCGACGACCACAAGCTCGGCGGTAATGGGGATCTTGGTTGCGATGTCTGTCGCGATCGGGTCGTCGGTGTACAGGGACACTCCGAAATCCAACTGGAGCATCCCACCGACCCAGCTCCCGTATTGGACGTACCAAGGGCGGTCTGTGCCCAGATGAGCCCGAAGTTCGTCGAGTTGCTGCTGAGTGAACTGGGCCTCGCCGGTATCTCCCATCAGGCGGAGCAGCGCCGGGTCCCCGGGAACGAGACGCATGAGACCGAAGACCATCACCGTTATCAGTAACAGCGTGGGGAAGAACAGTAGCACTCTTCTCAATATGTAGGTCTGCATCCCGCCCCCGGACAATGCCCCTTCAGTTATGCGTCGGCAATATATCCAAGAAACCTTTAAACAAGTTTCCGGAGCCCATGGTTTTAGATACGGCGACGCCCGGTTTGCATCACTTGCTCAGAGTATCCCTAGAAACCTGGCCGGAAAGCCAACATTCTCGAGATTGTCGATTTTTGGTCGTCGAATCTCGACGGTATGGTGATTGTCATGCCGTATACCGTTTGAAACTATGCCGTATATGACTGGACTACGTCTGTATCGCGTAGTGCGAAACTTGGTCAAGGGCTTTCCGGCCAGACTTCTAGTATTACAACGACATATTGAGTAAACCCGGGCCGGGGGTTAGTCTTCCAGCTATGAGGCCTTTCTTGTCAGAGGCTCGCGCCCGCGTAGTGCCAGCCTCAAAATCCGCACATCAGCTACCTCTCGGAACCAACTGTCGTTGTAATACTAGCACTCAGGGTTGCACCAAATGTGCTCGTACTTCAGTTGGGAAAAGAGGTTCGGAGAGGTGTGGTAATTATGCACTTTTGAGTTCACCACGGAATCTCTCAGGTTCCAATACAAGCCGATAAAGCCGCCGGGATCTTCAAATAGAAGGAAGTCCTCCATCTCCCGGATGATGGCAGCCCGCTTGTCTTGGTCCAATTCCGTGCTCTGCCGAACATTGAGGTCCAAGAACGCCTGGGGGGGCTCCCATCGCGACCAGCCGTTGACGATTCCTCCCGGAATCCAAGGAACAGTGATAACGCCGTCCGGTTCCGAGATGTTCGGCGCAAAGCCTTGGGGGGCTACGTTAAAGTCACCCTCGGCATACCTTGCCAGGCCGGTTGGGCTGTCAATCGGAATAATATTGAAGGTAATGTTCAGGTGCTTCTTCAGTTGCTCAGCCTCCAGCTGGGCTACATCTACAAACTCGATTACCTGCCTGGCCATCATGTCTATCTCAAAGCCATCAGCCAGTCCGGCTTCGGCCATCAGGCTCTGGGCCAGCGCAATGTCGTCGGGATGCTTTTGGCCGTCCTCGGTAACTCGGAATCCGGGTATTTCCAGCAGCTCTTCAACATCCCGTCCGTACCAAGATTGAGGAGGCATGGGAGCCCCGAGATTAGCATCGGGCCCGGCGAAGGCATCTCGAAATAGGGGACGGTCCAAAACAACGCTGATGGCCCGCCGCACCCTGGGGTCGTCGAAGGGTTCCACAGTCGTGTTCATTACGAGCCCAATCTGGGTCCCGTTGGGTATGAAGTGGACATTGAGTTCGTCAGACGACGCCACTAGGTCATTCACCTCTTCATTGCTCAATTGGGTGGCGGCCCAGGACGACACGAGCAACTGACCGGTCTTGTAGTTGGCAATGGCTGTTCCCTTGTCCGCCACGGTGAAATGTTCCATGCCATCGATGTACGGAAGCCCGTCTTTCCAATAATTCGGGTTTTTCTCCAGCCTGATCGACACGTCCTTGACCAGCTTGGAAGGAGTAAACGGCCCTGAGCCCATCTGGTTTTCCCATCTGGACATGTCCGTCCCGGACTCGAACAGGTGCTTCGGGAGAATCTTGAACCAATCGGTGGATATGGTAGCGATGAAGTCAGCCGCAGGCGCTTTGGTCTGTAGCTCAACGGTGTATTCGTCGATCGCACGTATATTGCCGGGTTCGTAATACAACTTGAGCCCGGCTAGCTGACTCCTCACCTCGTTCGGGTTTGCCATGCTATCGACGCTGTATACGACGTCCTCGGAGGTCAAGGGCGTCCCATCCTGGAACATGGCCTCTTGGGTGATCACGAAGGTCCAAGTGATGCCATCCGCGGCGACCTCCCAACTGAGGGCCAAGTCGCCTCTTATGTCAAAGAGATCCTCGGTTTCGGGGTTGTACTCCAGTAGCTGGTTATAGATGCCGGAGTTGTTCATGATGTGGTTGACGCCCTCATACGGGGTCCAGTTCGGCGTCGGGTGGGCATAGCTATGCATATTGACGATTCCGCCGTAACGTGAACTGTCGGCCACCGGAGGGGCGGTTGCCGCTGCCTGGGCGGTCGGCGTGGCAGCCGCAGCGGCGGCCGTTGGTGCCGACGTGGCTGCGCTCTGATCAGCCGGAGGGGTGTCGTCCGACCCGCAGCCGACGATGAATATGGAGAATACGAAAGCGAACAACAAAGAAAGTTTGACGAAATGGTGATACTTAAACCGGTTATTGCTACTGTACACGGTAAAACCTCCAGCAATCCCAATCTATTAGGAGAGTCAATTTCTGAGGCAATTCCGACTATCCTGCGCTGGTGTCCTTTTGCTGTTATTACGAATTACGTATATTTTTATGAAAAGATACTAGAGAAACTAGCTTTCTATCAATAGCGGCTCACTATAATCGTCTTGAAACGCCCTGTCAACGGGAAATAAAGTGCGGAGAAAATCGCGAAACACGAACTTCGAGCGTTTTGGGGACGGTGTTCGATCGGGTTGGAATCTGCAACTTGGATGAAGACTACGTCGGCGAGTTCGGCAACGGTGGCGGCGCTGGCGAGGGCCAGTTCAACCTTCTATGGGGCATCGCGGCCGACGACGAGGAGCAGATTTAGGTCGTCGACTGGTGGAACAACCGCATCCAGAGGCTCGGTCCCAAGGGGGACTCCTGGTCGCCCTCAGGGGTACGGGAGAGAGGAGGGCCAGTTCCGTTTGGCCCACCAGCGTGGCGTCGGACGCCGATGGGCTCATCTTCGTGGCCGATTGGGGGAACGATCGGGTACATGTACTGGATCGCGGCGGCGGGTTCCGCCTTCTGCTTAGTACTACAGTTGCAGATTAACGATGTAGCATATGCCATCACATGATGAGGAGGTGAGGTGGTGGCAGCGTGCGGGGATGAGGTTGCAGAGGTGGCCCGGTGGGCGGATGGTATTGAACCGGTATACCGGTACGTTGGGAGACGGTTCCGGCGGCCGGAGCCGCGGCGGAGGGCGCTGGAATAGCTGCGGGGACTGCTCAGTCCGTTGGAACGCAAGAACGGCTGGCAGCTGGCCGAGAGGGCGGGCGACGCCACTCCCTACGGGGTGCAGCGCCTGCTGTCCACCTACCGGTGGGACGCCGATCTGGTGCGTGATGACCTGAAGGGTTAGGTAATGGAGCACTTGGGGGACGCTGACGGAGTATTGGTGGTGGACGAGACCGGCTTTCTCAAGAGGGGGAACAAGTCCGTAGGGGTGCAGCGGCAGTACAGCGGCAGGGCGGGGGGGATCGAGAACTCTCAGGTTGGGGTATTGCTGGCCTATGCCAGCGCCAAAGGAGGGACCCTGCTGGACCGGGAGTTGTACCTGCCCCAGGTCTGGTCCGAGGGCCTGTCGCGGCGCCGGGAGGCCGGAGTACCGGCAGATGTTGGCTTTCAGGCCAAGCCGCAGTTGGCCCGGCGAATGCTGGAGCGGGCGCTGGAATCGGGAGCCCCCTTCGGCTGGGTTGCCGGTGGCGAGGTCTAGGGCAGCGACCGCAACCTGCGCCTGTGGCTGGAGCGGGAGGGGATTCCCCATGTGTTGGCCATCAAGCGCAACGAGAAACTGTGGGCCGTGACCGAAAAGGGACCCCGGCAGGTCAGGGCGGACCGACTGGCGTCGCAGGTCGACAAGTCGAACTGGGTCAGATGCAGCGCGGGCGACGGTGCCAAGGGCCCCCGAATCCACGACTGGACCGCCGTGGATATACGGCCTCTGCGGGAGCCGGGCAAGGGGTACTGGCTGCTGGTCCGGCGCAGCGTGGCCAGGCCAGAGGAGTTGGCTTACTACGCGTGCTACGGCGCGTGCTACGGCGCGTGCTACGGCCCGGCGGGGACTACCCTGGAGGAACTGGGAGGAACTGGCGAGGGTGGCCGGAATCCGGTGGGCCATAGAGGAGTGCTTTGAGGAGGCCAAAGGGCAGGTGGGGCTGGATCAGTACGAGGTGCGCCGCTGGGATGGCTGGTACCGGCACATCACCTTGGCGCTGCTGGCCCACGCCTACCTGGCGGTGATCAGGCATCAGGCATCGGCGCAAGGATGCTCTGGGGAAAAGGGGGCTGTCCCAGCTTGGATGAAAGATTGATTCCCGTGACGGTGCCCGAGGTACGCCGGCTGCTCACCCGCCTCGTATGGACGGCGAATCACCCCGCTGAGCTGGTTCTGTCCTGGTCTCTATGGAGACGACACCATCAGGCACAAGCCCGGCGATGCCACTACCAACGACGTCTATCGCTGCTGAATTCAATAGTGCAACTGTAGTACTAAACCAAAGCCAAGGTGGAATCTACATTTATGGCCCACTGCGAACCGGAGCCCGGGTGTTCCATTGTGTGCTTGTCCCGCCATCGAAGAGCGGTCCTGCCATACCACTAACCACTCTGGAAATGCACATCCCACCTTGGCTTTAGTTTAGTATTACAACGTCGGTTGGTATCGAAAGGCTGCTGATGTGCGGATTTTGAGGCTGGCAATATGCGGGCACGAGCCTCTGACAACAAAGGCTCCGTAGCTGGAGAAGTAAACCCCCGGCCCGGTTTCGCTCGATACGTCGTTGTAATACTAGAAATGCGGATGAAAAGCCTTGGTTGAGAAGAGGGCTTTAGGCAGAAAGGCCGGCGTCAGCAACGCCAGGAGCCAAATCTGACCGAGCCGGATTGCGCCAAATATGGCTGCTGCACTGCCGGTGTCGGCGCAGGCGGCACGGTCGCCGGTGGCAGCGCTACCTATATCGCCCGTCAAACCGGCTTTGGCGGCCACCAGTGTCAAGTTGGCCACCGTGGCCGCCAGGTACAACTGGAACCGGGTCTTGGCCCGCCCGAAGTAGCGGGCCTGCCGGATTCCCAGCTGCACCAGCCGGGCCAGACGGTGCTCCACCACCACCCGCCGCCTGCGGTATCCGGCAAAGGCCTCGCTCTGCTGTAGGGCGCGGGCCTGCTGCAACAGGGCCTCCTGCGGGTGCAGTTGCACCGTTCGTCCCCTCCCGGACGACCCGGCCACGCATTGAGGGAGCAGCGGGCAGGCCCCACACACTGCTGCATCGAACTGGAAGGCTTGCAACCTGTGAGTCCGTCCCGTGGAACCGGTCCGCGTCCCCGCCGGCAGCAGCTTCCGGGTAACCTGACCCGCCGGACAGGTGCAGGTTGCCGCCTCCAGGTCAATCGCCTCCAGGTCAATCGCCTCCAGGTCAATCGCCTCCAGGTCAATCCGGAAGTCATCCTTGGGGAAGTGCTTACGGTTGGGGCGTCCCGGCACCCGGGCAATCAGGGTGCCTCCGGCGTCGGCGAAGGCCAGCCTGGTATCGCCGTCGCCATAGGCGGCGTCGGCCAAGGTCTCCTCCACCGGCACACCGGTGTTGGCCTCACTCCGTTCCACCAGTTCCAAGGCCTCCAGGTTGTCTGGAGCGTTGCCGGGCAACACCTCCACCTCGGTGATCAACTGGGAGTCAGTGTACCCCACAATCGCCGCCTTGTGCCCGTCGAACCGGCGCCGGCTGCTCTTGTGGCCGTGGCGCATCTCTGGGTCATGCACCGACACCATCCGGTCCCTGCTCACCCCGTCCTTGAGGTCAATCCCCTCGCCGGTGCGCTCCACATCCTGGAGCAGCAACTGCCCCAGCAACTCCGCCGCCGCCACGATGCCCTGCCGCTCAGGGCTGCCCTCCGCCAGTGCCTCCTGCGCCTGCCGCGCTGCCTCCAGCAGACGGTCGGCGTCAGCCACAATCGTGGCCAGCAGCCCCGCCCGCGCCCGCCTGTCGGACCAGTCGATGGCCGACTCTCCCTTGATGCTGGATCCAAGGTACCGCCCGTACCCTTGGGACTCGGCCCATCCTTTGACATTGGACCTCTCCACGGCTGCCAGCGCCCGCAGCAGCTTGACAATCCCGTCCGCCAGCAGGTTGCAGGTGTCCCTCACGGCGCCCCGCCCCAGGATATTCGTCGTGTCCAGCGCCACCCGCATCCCTCGCTTTTTCAGGTAGCCCGACTGCCGGGCCAAGCGCAGGCTGGACTCGAACACCGCCCGCACCTTGTCGTGCAGGATCAACTGGGCCCGAAACACCTGCAGCGTGCTCTTGGCGAAGGGCCGGTCCTCAATCTCGATGCCCAGGGCCACCTTCCAGCGGATGTCGAAATCGGCCCTGGCCTTGGCCTCGGCGTCGCTCACCTTGTCGTGGGTCTGCAGCAGCAGCGCCGTGGCCAGCAGGCTGGGCGGCACGCTGTCGCGGCCATTGTCGGCGCAGTAGAACCCGGCGAAGTCGGAGTCCCGGAACAGTTGGCCTCGCAACGATGCCAACAGGCCGTAGAAAGTGTCCTTACCCACGTGGTCCAAGTACAGCCGGTCCGCCTCCCAGAGGCCCCTCTGCTCCGATCGCTCTCCCAGCACCCTTATTCCTCGCTATGCTTGATGCCCCAAGTATAGCCGCTCACCAGGCTCACGCCACTTTCCGGCCAGCTTTCTAGTATTACAACGACAGTTGGTGTGATAAAGTGACCAGCTAGCTGAGGGAGGCTTGGAAGGTGGGGTTGGGAGATGGATGCGGCGGCATTTGAGCGGGTGTACGAGGCCTTTGGCGAGTTTCATTCCTTCTTCGCTCCGCTGTTCGGGCGCAGGGAGTCGCGGGACCACAGCCGGAACTATCTCCGGGCCCTCCTGGTGCAGTCTCAGGACCGGCGCAACGCCGAGAATCTCTCCGAATCAGTGGGGGTCCCGGCCCGGGCCATGCAGCGCTTCCTCACCGCCGCCCCCTGGGATGACGACGCGGTGATGGGACGCCTCCAGGAGTATCTGGCGCCCCGGCTGGGACATTCTGAGGTGGTGTGGGTGCTGGACGGCAGCGACTTCCCCAAGCAGGGGCTGAAGTCGGCGGGGGTGGCCCGGCAGTACTGTGGCAGGTTGGGCAAGGTGGCCAACTGCCAGGCAGGGATGTTCTTGGCGTATGTCAGTCCCTTGGGCCGGGCGCTGGTGGACCAGGGGCTCTACCTGCCGGAGAGTTGGACATCGGACGATGCCCGCTGTGCGGCGGCTGGGGTTCCGGAGGATAAGCGCCGGTACCGGTCGAAGACGGAGTTGGCCCTGGAACTGCTGCAGCGGGCCTTGGCGCGGGGCCATCTGAGGGCGGGATGGGTGGCCGGGGACGACGCCTTCGGGATGTCGCCGTCCTTCCGGGACGGCTTGGCGGCCTTGGGGCTGCGTTACGTCCTGGACGTTCCGGGGAACTTCACTTTTTGGCCGGTGGATCCCGAGTGGACCAGCCCGGCATACCAGGGATTCGGGCGTCCCCGCAAGCCCAGGCTGCGGAGCGGGCAGCGGCGCACCCTGGCGGGGCGCGGTGCTGAATTGCCGGAGGATGCCTGGCGGGAGATAACGGTGGCCCAGGGTTCCCAGGGGCCGCGGACTTATATGTTCAGTGCCCAAAGGGTGCGGCCAACCAGCCGGCGGAGGCCTGGCGAAATCCACTGGGCCATCTGGCGCCGGAACCTGGACGGCAGCGAGCCCCGCTACTACCTGTCAAACGCTCCCGGGGACACTCCTCTGGAGACGCTGGCCTACGTGGGCGGTTCCAGGTGGCGCATCGAGACGGAGTTCGAGACGGAGAAGAGCGACGTGGGGCTGGACGAGTACGAGACCCGCACCTGGGCGGGCTGGCATCATCACATTGCGCTGTGCCTGGTGGCGGGGGCCTTCCTGTTGAGCCTGCAACAGGCTTGGGGGGAAAAAGATGCCCCGGGTCAGCAGGCCGCAGGTGTACCGTGTGGTGCGCGAGATGCTGCCCCGGGAGCGGTTGGGTGCTGAGGAGTTGCTGCGGTTGCTGGAGGCGGAGCAGTTACGCAACCATCGGGCCAGCCGCTCTCACGCCAAACGCCGAGACGCCCGGAGGGCGGCGCGGAACATCCCTCCGTGAACTGTCGTTGTAATACTAGCACAGCTGGCTCAGCCCACCCGGTCCGGATCCACTGGTATGCCCCCTGCCCTTATATCGCATACCGCCTCAATCACCACCCACCGCCCAAAGAGATCGTTGCCTAATTCCGGGCAGTCCGCGCTTGGATCTCCACCGGTCCGTAGAAATCTTCCAACGCGGAAAATATCTCAGCCCGGATGCCTCCTGCGCCCTCATCGTACAGCTCTTCCGGCCCGCCTATCTCGTTATTCACTCCGAGGTACGGCTGCGGCATCTCAGCAAAGAACTCCCGTCCGCCGTCCACCTTCATGGCAAAAGCGTTCGGCCACAACCCGGCCTCCCGAGCCCTGAGAAACAGGTTAAGCCACTCGGCGCGGGTCTCATCATCGAATCCCAGGTTCTCGATCGCATGGGCCCATTCGTGAACGGTAATGTCCTCCGCCCAGAAGCGCGTCTTGTCCTCTTCCAGGTCCAGCAGGTTCTCCTCTGACGTAACCGTGGTGGTCTGCCCGGGAATGCCTCCGGCACCGCGCACCCTGAACGAGTCGTACGGATTGCCATTGGGGTCAGTCCTGCCTCGAAGAAACGCCAATTCCGGAATTTCGGTGATATAGCCATCCTTCGGGATAATTGCCATTGAAGCTCCCGCTTCTGCCATCCGCCCGGCGATATCCGGCCGGTGTGCCAGCATCGTGCCCACTATGTCGGCGGCGACATCCAGCGCTTCAGGCGCCACCGCCCCGGACGCCTTGATTCGAATACCATCCAGATCGACGGCCTGGGTGTAATACTCCGCAGGCGTCGCCGTAGGAATCTCCATCGCCACCGGGGGCGAGGTGGGTGTCGCCGTAGGAATCTCCATCGCCACCGGGGGCGAGGTGGGTGTCGCCGTAGGAATCTCCATCGCCACCGGGGGCGAGGTGGGTGTCGCCGTAGGAATCTCCATCGCCACCGGGGGCGAGGTGGGCGTCGCCGTAGGAATCTCCGTCGCCACCGGGGTCGAGGTGGGCGTCGCCGTAGGAATCTCCGTCGCCGCCGGAGTCGAGATGGGCGTCGCTGTATTCGACGGAGCGGGAGGGCTGGCCTTGGCAGGCGTCGCCGCTACACTTGCAGACGGGGTATGGGTGAGGTCTGAAGGTGGCGCTGCGGTGACAGTCGCCGTCGGTCCCTGCGGTAACCCGGTCCCAGTTGGAGTGTTCGGTTCGCCCCCGCACGCCACGACAGCCAGCAGGGCCAGCGCGCCCCAGGCAATGGTCCGCAGCCTGTTAGCTGGACTTTGTACAAACCGTAGACAAATTATAAGGACAGGTTAAGCTGGCCTGACCCATCTCTCACAAAAGGTCCAGCTATGCTTACCCTGCCCAGCGCCATTTTACCTGTGCTCATCCCATTCGCAACACTGTTTCGGGCGCCGACTTGGCAGAAAGCCCAGGTTCTGCTGGTGGGGGCGATACTATCCCCAGGCCGGCGCACCGTGGCCTCGGCTCTTCGGGTTATGGGGTTGAGCGGCGACCGCAACTATGCCCGCTACCATCATGTGCTCAACCGGGCGGCGTGGTCGCCGCTTCAGGTGTCTCAAGTGCTTCTGCGGATGCTGCTTCAGCATCTTGACCGGGGCGACGGCCCTTTGATATTCGGTATCGACGAGACCCTGGAGCGGCGCCGGGGTCCGCAGATCGGAGCTCTCGGGATTTACCGGGATGCGGTGCGCTCCAGCCGCAGCTACGTGGTCAAGGCCAGTGGCCTGCGTTGGATCAGTCTCATGTGGCTGGGCCACATACCATGGGCCGGACGCTACTGGGCCTTGCCGGTGCTGACCGCATTGGCGCCCTCAGAGCGGTATTACCGGCGGCGAGGACGCTCTCATAAAAAGCTCACCGACTGGGCCCGTCAGATGATCCTGCAACTGCGCCGCTGGCTGCCCCGCCGTTACCTGGTGCTGGTGGGCGACAGCGGCTATGCCGTCCTTGACCTGCTCCATTTCTGCCAATCCCTACGGGAATCGGTTACCTTGATCACCCGGTTGCGGCTGGATGCCGGCCTCTATGCCCCGGCGCCGCCTCGCCTGCCTGGCCAGAACGGCCGTCCTCGGGTAAAAGGCGTGCGTCTGCCCACCCTGAAAGAACAACTTGGGAAAGAGCAGCTTGGCTTGCCTGACGTCTCCTGGAATGCCTCCCCGGTGGCTTGGTATAACGGCACCGTCCGCGTGGTGGAAATCGCCTCCCAAACGGCGGTCTGGTATCACTCCGGCAAACCGCCCGTCCCCATTCGTTGGGTCCTGGTTCGAGACCCCAAAGGCGAATTCGACCCTCAGGCTTTACTCTGTACCGACCCGGCAGTGGCTCCGGTTCAGATACTGGAATGGTTCGTGTTGCGTTGGCAACTGGAGGTCACCTTTCAGGAGGTGCGGTCTCATCTGGGAGTGGAGACCCAGCGCCAATGGTCCGACCGGGCCATCGCCCGCACCACTCCCGTGTTGATGGGTCTCTTTTCCTGGATTACCCTGGCGTCCCATCTGCTGCAAAAACAACAGCCCATAATCCAGCGCACGGCAGCATGGTACGCCAAACCAGCCCCCACCTTCGTCGATGCCATCGCCCTGTTGCGCCGGACTCTGTGGCTGGCGTCGGAGGGTTTTTCAATGTCGCCCTCGCACCCCAACAGTGAAAAAGTCCCCACCGCATTTTACGCCCGCCTCATCGACTCGCTGGCCTACGCAGCTTGAGTGTACAAAGTCCAGGTTAGAGGGTGTCTAATAAGTTGAGGCCCGGGCCAAGCGGCGCAACATGAGTCCGGTCATGGCAGCGTAGATCCAGGCTTCCGTAGTTTCACACAAACCCTCATAATCCTTGCTCAAACGCCGTTGCAGATTCAGCCAGCCGAAGGTGCGTTCCACCACCCAGCGCCGGGGCAGTACCTGGAAAGTATGTTGCTGCCGGGGCCGGCGCACCAACTCCAGATTCCAGCCACCCGCTTCCTTGGCCCACTGCACCAGCTTGCCGCCGTAGGCCCCGTCGGCCCAAATCACCTTTAACCGGGGATATTGCCCCAGCAGACGCTCCAACACCAGCTTGGCGCCGTCCCGGTCCTGTATGTTGGCCGGATGCACCGCCACTGCCAGCAACAGCCCCAGGGTATCGACCACTATGTGGCGCTTGCGCCCCTTCACCTTCTTGCCCGCATCGTAACCTCTGGGCCCCCCTTTTCGGCAGTCTTTACCGATTGGCTGTCGATGATCGCTGCGCTGGGGCTGGCCTGGCGGCCCTCGAACTGACGGGTCAGGGACCGCAAGGTGTCATGCGCTCTCTGCCAGGTTCCGTCCCGGCGCCAAGTGCGGAAGTAATGAAAGGCAGTGCGCCAAGGTGGCAGGTCATGAGGCAGCATCCGCCAAGAGCATCCGGTGCGCAGCACATAGCGGATGGCATTCACCACCTACCGGCGGGGGTACTTGACGGGACGGCCGCCGGGTTTGGGCGGAGGCAGCAACGGTTCCAGCAGTTGCCACTCCCGGTCGTTCAGGTCGGTGGGGTAATTTGGTCGGTTCATACCCCCAGATTACGCCATTCCGCCCGTTCCTCGCCTTCGTGCCTTTATGCAAGTTTTTATCTTCTTAGACACCCTCTTAGCCCCAACCTGCCTGCGCACCTGAACGCCCCGTACCATATTTCGTCGCAGATCGAGCCGTACTTCGGGGGAACGGTGGCCGTTTCCTTGGACCGGGACGGCCGCCTCTACGTGGTGGAAACCAACCGCCACCGTTTCCAGGTATACCGCGAGGGTCAGGGGCTACGGCCCCCATTCCTCCCCGAAATATTCCCCCGAAAACTTCGCGCTGTCCGCGGGCTTTGCAATGGACCCCTTCGCCGTTAAATGCCCAGCGCCGCTACGCCGGCCTTAGCGATGGCCTCGTCGTCGAGCCCGCTGGGCAGGCCGCCCACGCCGATGGCGCCAACCACCGCCCCGTCGTGGAAAACGGCTACTCCGCCTGGTATCCCTATCAACTGGGGATCGCCGAAGGACTCAAGCGACCTGCCCGAGCTGCTGAGTTGCTCGGCGAAGGCGGCGGTATCCATGGAGCGGACCGCGGAGGTATAAGCCTTCCGAATGGCGAAGGTGGGCCTCAGGCAACGGTCCATCCGGGCGTAGGCCAGCAGGTTTCCGGCATCGTCCACCACGGCCATGTCGACCTTGCGCCGGTCAGGGTCCCTATTGTAATCGGCGATCATGGCCGCAATCGCGTTCTGGGCCTGTTCCAAGCTGATCATGTTCTTGTTGTACATATCGTCAACCTCCGTGAAGCTGTCGTTGGGATGCCGGGATGCTGATGCGCAGGATTTCACCCCCACCCCAACCCTCCCCCTCAAGGGGGAGGGAGCATCAAAAGATCCGCTGGGGAAGCCGTAATTTGGGGCGTCTCAACCCCTAGACCTCGGCGGTTGGGGGTCTCATGGTGTGCCAGGGGGTGTTTTGCTCGTAGGCGTGGGCCAGCCTGAACACCATCTCCTCTCCGCCGGGCGGCCCGGCGATTTGAAGGCCCACCGGCAACCCCCTGCCGCCGAACCCGCAGGGTACGGAAATGGCCGGTGCGCTCGATAGATTGAAGGTATTGGTGCGCATGAAGGGCAACCGCGACGCGGTTGCCTTGCTGGTCACCGGGGGGTCGTCCTGGATCGGGACGGCCTGCCGCCCGGAGGTCGGCATCACCAGCGCATCGTAGGTCTGGAAGGCCGCCAGCACATCGTTGCGCAACAGGGTGCGGAGTTTCTGGGCCTTGTAGTAGGCTTGGGCCGGTACCAGGCTGCCGGTGAGCAGTCCGATGCGATTATCGTGACCGTAATCGTGGATCCGTTCCCGGACCCATTCCTTCATGTTGACGGCCGGCTCGACCGCCAGCAACGTACCGGAGATCGCGTTGGCGTGGGCCGCCAACGGAATGGAGACCTCCTCAACGTGGGCGCCCAACTCGGCCAGGGCGCCGGCAGCGGCCGTGACGGCGTTGGCTACGTCGGGCTCCACCATATCGCTGTGGAGCAACTCCGTAACGATTCCCACGCGCAGGCCGCTGATGTCGCCGTTCAGGGCTTGCCGGTAATCGGGCACCGGCGTGTTCCAGGTGGTTGGATCGTTGGGGTCGTAGCCGGCGATTGCCGACAGGGTGATGGCCGCGTCTTCCACGGTGCGGGAGATCGGCCCTATGGTGTCCATTGACCACACGCCCCGCATCAACCCGTAACGGCTGACCCGTCCCCAGCCGGGCCTCAGCCCGACGATGCCGCACCAAGCCGCCGGGCGCCGAATCGATCCGCCGGTGTCTTCTCCCAAGGAGGTGGCGCAGAGGAAGGCCGCCGTGGCCGCCCCGGACCCGCTGCTGGAGCCACCGGCGGAGATGTTCAGGTCCCAAGGATTGCGGGGGGTGCTGAACCGGTGGGTGAACCCGGTGATGGCGAATTCGGTGAGGTTGGTCTTGCCCAGCAGAATGGCGCCAGCGTTCCTCAGGTTGGAAATTACCGTGGCGTCGTCGCCGGGCACAAAGTCGGCCAAGATGCGCGAGCCCCCGGTGGTGCGGATGCCCTTGGTCCAGATCTGGTCTTTGACCCCTACCGGGATGCCGTGCATCGGGCCGCGGTAGTTGCCGGCCAGGATTTCTTGCTCGGCCTGCCTCGCTTCTTCCAGGGCCCGTTCCCGCAGCACTGTGATAAAGGAGTTGAACTTGAAGTCGAGGTCATCGATCCGTTGCAGGTAGGCCTCGACCACCTCCACCGGAGACGCCTCTTTGCTCTCGATGAGGCTGGCGAGCGCCGACGCGGAGTGGAGAGGAAGTTTGTTCCGGACCATAAGGACCTCCTTCGGTTACCACCTCTCGATTTTCGATGCGAGATTGCAAGCGATAATAGGCGGCAACCCCCTGGCCGTCAACTCAAAGCCCCGGTTGTAAACCTCCCTTGGCATCAAGGCCGAGGCCGTCATAAAAACGCCAGGCGCAGTCGGTGCACGAGTAGCAAAGCAAACGGAGGCACTGGCTCGGTCATCACTCGGGGTTTCGATGAACAGTGTTGGGCCGTCGTTCACGAAATTCGACTGGTCCAAGAAAATGATACCGGACTAGCTGAAGGGGGATAGTCTGAATCCCCTAAGCGAATTGCCACAACTCTGCCTCACCACAGTTCGCAGAGCGCCAGTGAATCGAGTTCTACCCAAACCAGGGTAGGCCGGGTGAGGCACACTATCCTACAACGGTTTGATCTGCCCGCTACGCAGATGAACGCACAGTTAAGGTATCAAGGCTACGGAGACTTCGTAGGAGGCGGTCATGCTCCGTACGCCCGCTGCTGCGCTTCATCATTTCCTGTATGGACGATATAGGGCTGTTCAGTCTCCTACTATCCACACGGAACGAATTGCGTCTGGATTGACGTCGCGGGCGAGTTCAGTCACGCTCTCAACATCGAATATACTCAGTATGCGCAATGATACGGCACGTTGAACGGTTGCTCGCAAACTTGCACATTGCTTGCACATTGACTGAAGGATACCCACCTCCATTCTGGGGAAAATTCCGCTGCGGTGAGGTTCGACTAGCCGTGACCAAGGAAGGCATTGGAGAGTGGCTGCTCGTGCTTGGCGGCACACTGGCCGTTTCAGTAAGCATCACCCTCCTCGTTTGGCTGGCAGTGCGTCCGACAGCCTCGATAAACCTGCTTAATGCGGCCACGTCGGGTCTGGGGTTGATGGCAGGGACAATTACTCTTGTCTATCCAAGCCGTCTTCGAGTGCTGGTCGCAGCGAATGTTCTACTCTTGCTCGCGGTGGCTCCGACGGTGTTCGGACTGGTATGGCTGCTGTATGTTCCTCCCATAGTACTTGTGGCTCTCGGGACAGCTTTGAAGATTCTCCACAGGTATTTGGCTCATCGACGATTAACCAGATCGTCCAGATGACCATATTGCTCTGTATGCCGATGGCGTCCTGTGCCACGTTGCCAACACCAACGCCATCATAATTGGCGGAGGGGTATCCGACTGGATGGCCGGGTCGTAGCCACGCCCATCCGTTGTCGGAGCCGAGTCAATGGGACCGGCAGAGACCTGTCTACACGCCCGGCTGTAGCTGGTGCTGAGTGGCGGCCTCGTAGGCGTGGCCCACCTGGACCAACAGCGGCTCCGCCAAGTGCCTGCCGACGAACTGGATGCCGAGGGGCAGACCCTCGCTGTTCAGTCCGCAGGGCAGGGATATGGTGGGCGTTCCGCTGAAGTCGTATGGTACGGTGAACCGTCCCCAAGTCCATTCCTCCTCGTCCATGGGGCCGTAGAGCGCTTCCTGGGTGATCCGCTCCGGAGGTGTGGTCATGGAGGGGCAGACCAACACGTCGATGTCGTCGAAAATTCCAGCCAGAGTCCCGTTGCAGGCCAACCGCTGGTAGCTGGCAATGGCGTAGTCGGTGGCGCTGTGGCGCAATCCCAACTCCAGCCAGCCCCGGAACCATGGGCCGTATTCGTCGCCCCGGGCGGGGAAGGTGTCGCGGTGGGCCGCGGCCGCCTCCGCCGAGCACAGCACGCCCCAAGCCCGGGAGAAGGGCTCGGTGTCCGGCATTCGCACCGGCACCAGCACTGCTCCCCTGCTTTCCAGCAGGCGGGCGCCTTCCAGCACCGCAGCGGCCAGTTCGGAGTCCACGCCGTCGCCGATGTATCGCTCGTCGACGCCGATGCGAACGCCGCGGACTCCTTGGTCCACCCCTTGCAGCATGTTGGGCACCGGAGTGGTCAGCGATGTGCGGTCGTTGGGGTCGTGCCCCGCGATGGCTTGCAGCATGACGCCGGCGTCGGAGGCGCTCCGGGTCATCGGGCCAATGTGGTCCAAAGACTCGGCCAAGGCCAATACGCCGTACCGGCTCACCCGCCCCCAAGTGGGCTTGATTCCCACAATGCCGCAGGCGGCTGCCGGGAACCTGATCGAGCCGCCGGTGTCGCTGCCCAGCGAGCCGTAGCACAGTCCGGCGGCAGTCGCCACTCCCGAGCCGCTGGAAGAGGCGCCGGACCAGCGATCGGCGCCCCAAGGATTGACCGGTATCTGGAACGCCGGGTTGTAACCGGCCATCGCTCCTTCGGTGAGATTCAACTTGCCGAGAATCACTGCACCGGCGGCGTTGAGCTTTTGCACCACCGTGCCGTCGAAGTCGGGCACGAAGTCCCGGAGCACTTGGGCGCCGCCCATTGTGGCGACCCCGGTGGTGAAACACAGGTCCTTTACCGCGATGGGCACCCCATGGAGACCCCCCCGGTAGTTCCCGGCGGCGATTTCCCGCTCGGCAGTCCGGGCCGACGCCAAGGCCGAGTCGGCCATTACCGTGGCGTAGCTCTTCAGATTGCCGTCCAAGGTCTCGATGCGCTCCAGAATGGCCGAGGTCAGTTCCACGGGCGACAGCTCCCTGGACTGGAGGCGGGCCCCCACTTCCGCAATGGTTTGATAGTGCAAAGGCGTATCTGGCATTATTCCACTCCGGTACCTTATTGTTTCACGCTACCGCTTCATTCCTGCTTCATTCCGTGGCTCTCCCGCAGAGGATACTGTATGCGAGACCGGTGGTAAACTTGGCCCAACCACACACCTCAATCCCCGGGCGGGGGCCAGGAGACGACCTCAAATGCACATCGCGGTACCCGACTTGGTGTCCAATTCCTACTTCCCGGCGGTGGCCGCCGTGGAACTGGGGTTTTTCCGGACCCATGGAATAGACGTGGAGTTGGAGATGGTCTTCCCAGTGGGCAGGGCCATGGAAGCGTTGCGGGACGGCCGCGTCGACTTCGTGGCCGGTCCGGCCCACGCCACTCCGTCGGCCTTCCCCGGCTGGCAGGGCGCCAAGTTGCTGGCCGCCCTATCTCAGCATACCTTCTGGTTGCTGGTGCTGCGTTCCGACCTGGGGATCCGGCCCGGGGACGTTGCGGCGCTCAAGGGCCTGCGTATCGGGGCGGCCCCCGGACCCGACGCCGCGCTGCGCCGGTTGCTGGCCGAGGCGGGTGTGGACCCAACAAGCGACGTGGCGCTGGCTCCGGTGCCCGGCAGCGGCGAGCCCGGCGTGTCCTTCGGCGTCCATGCTGCCCAGGCCCTGGAGGAGGGAGTAATCGACGGGTTCTGGGCCAACGCGATGGGAGCTGAAGTGACGGTGCGGAGCGGGGTGGGCAACGTGGTGCTTGACCCGCGGCGAGGCCTCGGCCCGCCGGCAGCGACGGACTATACCTTCGCGGCGTTGGTCGCCTCAGACAGGCTGATTGAGGACTCCCGCGACACGGCGGAGGGAGCAGTGCGGGCGGTTGTGGAGGCGCAACGGGCGCTGCGGGCCGATCCATCTCGGGCTGCCGAGGTCGGCCAACGGCTGTTCCCACCCGACGAGGCCGCGTTGATCGAGGACCTGGTCCGGCGCGACGCTCCCTACTACACCGCCGGAATTTCTCCTGACTCTGTAGCCAACCTCAACGAGTTCTCCCGGAATATCGGCCTGCTCTCCGGCGACGTGGCCTATGAGCAGGTGGTGGCCAGCCGGTTCGCTCATCTCTGGTCTGGATAGGTGTGTTCGATGAAAGTGGATATCAGGGTGCCCGTCGGCCTGCCGATCCAAGAGACCGCCGATTTCATCGCAGGATGTGAGGCCGCCGGATTTTCCGGGGTTGGAGTCCACGACCATCAGCACAGCGGGCGGGACGTTTTTCTCACCCTGGCCTTGGCCGCCGAGCGGACCTCCCGGCTGACCCTGTACCCTGCGACCACCAACCCCGTCACCCGGCATCCGATGGTCCTGGCCTCGCTGGCCCACTCGCTGGAGGAGATCGCGCCGGAGCGGATACGGCTGACCATGGGCCCCGGCTACCTCGCCGTCGGTAATATCGGCCGGCCCCGGGCCACGGTGGAGGCCAAGCGCCGGGCCATGCTGACCATTCGCCGTCTGCTGCGGGGCGAGCGAGTGGAATTCAACGGGGTGGAAACCCGGCTGCGTAACTTGAGCGACCGGCCGACTCCGATTTTCATGACCGCCGCCGGTCCACGGATGGTGGAGTTGGCCGGGGAAGTTGCTGACGGCGCCCTGTTGCTTGTCGGCCTTCATCCCAAGGCGGTCGACGCGGCTCGCCGCCGACTGGAAATTGGAGCAGCGCGGGCCGGACGCAGCCTCGATGGTTTCCAGACGATCTTCATCACCCCGACCACGGTGTCTGATGACGGCCCGGCCGCCCGTCGCTTTCCTCAACTGTGGTTCCGGCCCGACCAGCCGTACCTGAAATACCCCAGCGATTCCAACCTCGTCTGGCTTCGGGAGGCCGGCATCGACTTGGCCGACGATTTCGTCCCCGAGAGCATCGGCGACGCTCAAGCGGCCGAAATATGCGATGTCTTCGGCCTGTTCGGCACACCTGACGAGTGCTTGGCCAGACTGAAGCGTGCCGGAGATGAATCGGGTATCAATCACGTCTTCATCTTTCCCACCCACACCCAGGAGGGTGGTTACGATATGCCGCGGGCCGAGGTGAACGCCTTCGGAGAGACAATAATCCCGGGTCTGAGCGCTCTTTCTTGACGGCTATCTAAGGACTCTTGGTTGGCCGTCCTGCAGTCAAGTGCCGATGAGTTCCAGCGAAACTCCCATCCCGAACCCCAACACCACCCAAATGCGCATCCCACCGTGGCTTTAGTTCAGGTCACTTAGGAGGCACGTCGCATGACTACGTCCTACCGTCTCACCGGATTGGTCCGTTACCACGCTGCCGGCGCGTACCGGGGGTACACTCTCTTCTCTCCCAACGGCGGGGACGACGCCTACCTGATAGACATGGAAGGCAACTTTGTCCACCGCTGGCACTATCCCGGCGGCATCTCCTACGGCTACCTGCTGGACAATGGCAACCTGCTTTTCCGGGATCTGGGGTCGAACCCTCCAGGCGCCGACCACATCCGGGAACTGGACTGGGACAGCCGACTGGTCTGGGAGTATTACAACCCCAGCCTGCGACGACACAACCGGCTGCCCAACGGCAACAACCTGCTCCTGTTGCAACGCGACAGGATATCCGCCGAACTGACCCGCAGGGTTCGAGGCGGCTTTGCTACGGCCAACGACCACGAGCAGATGTTCAGCGACCAGGTGGTGGAGGTTGCCCCCGATGGGAGCGAGGTGAGCGTTTGGCGGTCCGCCGACCACTTGGACCCGGAAACGGACGTGATTTGCCCGCTGGAAAGCCGCGATTCTTGGGGCGGCGCAAATGACCTTACCTCGTCGCCCAATGGCAGCACCTTCCTGATCAGCTTCCGCATCCTCGACACCGTGGCGTTGGTGGACCGGTCTTCGGGGGAGATTACTTGGAAGTGGGGGCCGGGTAACATATCTCATCAGCACCATCCCACCTATCTGGACAATGGTCACGTGCTGCTGCTGGACAACGGTTCCCACCGCCGGGGACTCAGCTACTCCCGGGTCATCGAGGTGGACCCGTCCACCAGCGAAATCGTGTGGCAGTACCGAGGCCTGCCGATGGTCTCCTTCTTCACCCACTTCACCGGCGGGGCGCAACGCTTGCCCAACGGCAACACCCTGATAACCGAAGGTCTGGCGGGCAGGCTGTTCGAGGTAACCCTCGGAAACGAGATAGTGTGGGAATTCGTCAGCCCCTTCGTTGTACCGTCCCAGTTCGGCATGGCCAACGGCGTGTTCCGGGCCCACCGCTACGGCCCCGACCATCCGGCCTTACAGGGCAAGGTGTTGGACCCGGAGCGACTCGGCAATTTCAATCGGCTGTATGGGGGGAGGTGAGAAGAACTGTGGACAAACACCAATCGCAGCAGTGACAATTGGCTTCGACCTTCCGGTAAAGTGAGAGTGGTTAATCAACACTTCCGACCCTCCAAGAAGCTAAAAAATCAAGGCTGCGCACTCTGTATTCATCTGGATGGCAGATCCCCGGCAAGTCGCCACAAATAGAGGAATGCGGGACGCCACCGATCGAAGGAGCATGAATCATGGCAGACAAGATACGCCTGGGGTTTGTGGGTGCGAACGTAAACTCGACCTGGGCCTCTCAGTCGCACTTCCCGGCGCTACTGGCCAGTCCGGATGTCGAGTTTACCGCAGTCTGCACCACCCGGCCCGAGAGTGCGGAAGAGGCTCGCCAAGCCTTTGGAGCGAAGCTGGCCTTCCACGATTTCCGGGCAATGGCAGTGTCGCCGGAGATCGACGCGGTGGCCGTGGTTGTGCGGGTGCCATCGCACTATGAGGCAACGAAAGCCGCCATCGATGCTGGCAAGCACGTCTTCACCGAGTGGCCTTTGGGGCGTAATACCGCCGAAGCCGAGGAACTTGCAACTCTGGCCCGGGACCAAGGTGTGCAAACCGCAGTGGGTCTGCAATCGCGAGTCAGCCCCGCATTGCTGTACGTTAAGGAGCTGATTGAAGCCGGCTATGTGGGCGAGGTGCTCTCGTGCCATGTAACCACCATGCGCGATGGCGCGTTGGAACGCCCTTCCAGCCGCACCTGGCAGCGCGACGCCACCCTCGGCGCCCACACCCTGACTATTGCCAACGGGCATGTCATCGACGCCCTGCGCTTTGTGGCTGGCGATTTCGCCCGGGTGTCGTGCATGGTCAGCACCCAAGCAAAGCAGTGGTACGAGACCGATACCCAGCAGTTTGTGGAAGTCACATCGCCGGACAATGTGCGAGTCAGCGGACAGTTGGAGAGCGGCGCGGCAGTGTCAGTCCACGTTGGGGCTGTCCCCTGGGCCGGCAGCGGCTTTCGCATGGAGATCTACGGGCGGGAGGGCGCGCTGGTAACCACGGGGAGCGTCTCGTCGCAGCGCGGTGAGATGCTGCGGGTGCAGGGGACTCAGGGAAGCCACGAGTTGCAGGACCTGGAAATACCTGAGCGTTTCGTTTACGTGCCGTCGGACTTCCCCAAAGGCGATCCCTTCAACATCGGACAGATGTATGCCCTGTTCGCCGAGGCGGTGCGGACCGGACAGAACCGAGCGCCGACCTTCGATGATGCGGTCGACCTGCATCGTTTCATCGACACTCTCCATCAGGCGTCGGACACGGGCCGGGAGTTGCCGGTTGTCTGAGGCGGCATTTTCTCAGAGGCCGGAAACACGCGAGCAACCAATAGCCATTGGTAACCCGGAACTTGCGTTAGACCCGTAACATAATGCCGACCTGGTTCACGCCACATTTTTGAGCAGGACACGTGAACTGAAGCAGAGGCTGGTTCGGCAGTCGAAATTCGAGGGCCCCGCCACTTCCTGTCATCACCCGGTGATGATAGGAAACCAGCGGGGCCCTAATAGTTTTAGCGGTACCGAGTTGTCAGGCTGTCGCGGTTACCGGTTCATGGGTCTTCAGGAAGCTCCGGGCGTGGGCTACGACCTCGTCGATGTGCGCCTGCGAGTCTTTCCAAGGATAAATAGTCACCTCGGAGTTCGGGGCGAGGCTGGCAACCTCCATCGCGCACTCGTATGGGTGCGCCGGCACATCGTCGGGCGCTATCAGCAGTGGTGTCTGCAGGGCACGCACGAAATCGCGGGAAACGGTGAAAACGAAGTCGGCGCGGTCGGTGTACATACTGTTCAGGAAGTCGTGGACCATGTCCATGGTGATTTCAGGACGCTTATCGCAAAGGGGCGGCCCCCACCCCGTAATGTTGTTCTGGTAGAAAATATCCGGACTCTCAGGCCTGAACCCGCTGGGTTGCATCAACGCCGCTGCCACAACGCGCTCCGGGGCCAGCCTGAGCAGGTTGTGGATCATCGGCCCGCCGATGCAGAAGCCCATGACCAAGAACTCCTCAATGCCGAGATGGTCCATCAGCCCGAGCTGGTCCTCGGAGTAGGCATCCCAAGGGCGGTCGATCTCCAGTGGGCCACTGGATCGGCCCCCGTTGGCATTCCGCAAGTCGGCCGCGATACAGCGGAAGTCGTCTTTGTAGGTCTCCATGGGGTTGAAGGGCACCGACGTATTCAGTGATGCCACGCTGGAATTGAGTCCGCCACCCGGAATGATCAGCAGGGGAAATCCTGAACCGACCTCTTCGTAGTAGATACGGCTGGGGCCTCTTTCGTAGAACGGCATGGCGATGTCCCTCCATCAGCGATTTGCAAAGCTAACTTGATTTCTTACGAGAAGGCAAGCCGGAGATTGCGCACAGCATCCGGTGGCCGCGTATTGTACGGGATTATGTTCCGTCTGCCTATTTTGGTGTTGAACCTAATAAGGTGGAGAGGGTTGCTGTCGACATAATGCCACTCCACCAGCCAGTTGAAGAAACGGTGGAGCCGGCGGTACTGGACGTTGATGTGGCTCTTTGACAGCTTCGTATCCTCCGCGTAGAGGGCGGCCACCATCACGGGAGTTTCCGAGCTGGCGAGGTATCCCTTGGAGTACCGGATGGTGGGAGAGATCCCCACATGAGGCTTTGGTCAGCCGATCCCCGGTAGGCCCCGTCATGCATTGTCAGGGTTGGTATCGAGAGATCCAACCGACCGGTGCCGTTCAGATTGGGTGGAACATGCACCCAAAACCGGCATGGCGCACCCCGATGGGGTCGTCGCATTGGTAGCAACAACCCAAGTGCCACCAAGGTCAGCAGCCCGCGTTGGCTGAGGGACGGGCGATGGTATTGTTCCTCGGTTGGGCGAAGGGGCGAGCTAGGCTATGGCCACTGCCGTGACTTCAAACAGGAGTTCAGGAACCAGCCGGTCGGTCGGGCCGGGCCGACGGATGCGGTGCATCGAGACTCCGGTGGCCGAGGGGAAGCTGTCGCCGAAGAACTTCCTGCGCACCTCCCCGACCCGCCGGTAGGTCGAGAGGCCGTTGGGAGGAACCCACTCTATGGTGTTGACCACGTCATCCATGGAATAGCCGCTTTCGGCGAGCACCCGCGCCAAGTTGCCGTAGGCCTGCTCTGCTTGGGCCACGATGTCGAAGGGAGCCACGACGGAGGCGGTCGTATGGTCGACGCTCGCTTGTCCCGACAGCTGCAGCATCCGTCCCTTCTTGACTCCCGGAACGTGGGTCGCGCCGCCGTAGCTGGGCTCCCACCCCGGTACTTGTATCTCCTCCCGGTTTCCGCCCAGCACCCCGACTGCTTCGACTTCCACATGACCTTCGGGGCGGAGCAGCCGGTTCACCGTGATACCGGTGGTGGCCGGGTAGTCGCCCTTGAAGAATTCGCGGCGCGAGTCCGCTGCACCTCCGTCATACTGGAGCCATGCTTGTGGCGAGACATATTCCAGTGTCTTGACGATGTCGGAGGGAACGGCCCCAGCGGCTGCAAGCACGCTGCCCACGATTTCGTAGGTAAGGCCCAACTGGCGGCCGGTGTCTTGGGGAAAGGAAGCCTGTCCATCCACCTCCTCATTGCCAACGAAACCGGAGGTCCAGAGCGTGTCGCCAGCGATTACGCCGGGCACGTAGGTGAGGGCGCCGTACCGGTCGTAGCCGGGATTGACCGCACGTTTCTCCCCACTCACCGCCACCGCGCTGACCTCGAGCAGGGCGTCCGGGCGAAGCAACCGCTCCACGCAGATTCCGGTGGACCCCACCGGAGTTCCGCCAAGGAATTCTCGGCGGATTGCGCCGGTCTCGCGATATTGAGGCAGGGCCGTTGGGTCGATGTAGTCAACCGTCTGCACCACGTTATCGAAGGACATTCCAGCTGCTTCCAAGACTACGCTCAGCTTTTCGTAGATGACCCTGGTCTGATCGAGCAGGTCGCCCTTGCAAACAACACCGCCCACGGCCGGGTCGTACTCGCTGGCCGTCTGCCCGGCCAGGTACAGAATCCCGCCATTTTCCGCTCCCAAGCAGAAGGTATAGCGGTTCAAATCCAGCCACGGGAATTTCTGCGGGTCGACCTCGACTATGCTTCTGGGCATAACAACTCCGTGCCGGCCAGAAATTCAGGCCATGAATTTACGCCAGGAATTCAGCCGACCGCGCCCGATGATACCAGCCGCTCGTACTCTTCGTCAGGAACTTGAAGTAGCTCTTTTAGTACCCACTGATTGTGCTCGCCGAAGGTGGGCGCGGGCCGAAGGTCATCCACCCTCCGCCCGTCGGCGGCCCAAGGAAGGGTGGGGATGGTACGCGTACCCACTGCCGGGTGCTCCACCGGGGCCACGAAACCCCGTTCCACCAGATGCGGGTCGGCAAGCACCTCGGCGGTGTCCAACACCGGGGCCGCCGGAACACCCGCCGCCTGCAGGATTGCGACCACCTCTTCAACCCCCAGATTGGCGGTCCATTGCTGCAAGAGCGCTTCCAGGGCATCCTGATTTTCCAGGCGAGCTGGGGGAGTGGCAAACCGGGGTTCGTCGGCCCAGTCTGCGTTGCCGGAAGCCTGTGACAAGGCGCGAAATTGTGCGTCAGTCTCCACAGAAACAGCCACCCACTTCTCCTCGCCCAAGCACCGGAACACGTTGTGGGGCGCTTTCCGGCCGTCGCGGTTACCCATCTTGGGCTGTTCTTTGCCGGTAAGGGAGTATTCCATCACCGCTTCGGGGATCATGCCGGTCAGCGCCTCGGTCATCGACACTTCGATGAACTGTCCCTCGCCGGTGCGCGAACGGTGGTACAACGCCTCCAGAACGGCCAGGACGCAGTAGCAGCCGGCAAAGGCGTCGGGAATCAGACCGCCCATGATTCTTGGGTGTGAGTTCTCATAGCCGGTGACTGCCGCCAAGCCACTGAAGAGATTGATGACGCTGTGAAATCCAGTCAGGTCCTTAAACGGCCCGCTGCGCCCGAATGCGGCCAAGGACATGTAAACGATATCCGGCCGCAGCCTTTTCACCTCGTCGTAACCCAAGCCCAGGCTCTCCATCACCCCGGTAGCGTAGTTTTCCACCAGAACGTCGCTGACGCTAATGATTTCCTTGGCCAATTCCAGCGCGTCGGGGTGTCGCAGGTCGAGGGTGCAACTCAGCTTGTTGTTGTTGACCAAATTGAAACCGCCGCTGCGGTCTATGCCGAACTCGCCGTCAGCGAAAGGCGGCCACACGCGGGTGGTCATGCGTGATTTGGTCTCGACCAGCACGACCTCCGCGCCCAGCCAGCCAAGTATTTGAGCCGTGACCGGAGCAGCGATCACCTGCCCGAAATCGGCTACGCGGATGCCATGTAACGGCAATGGCGAAGGGTTCATCGTTCGCCAGTCCCGTCGGTCCTCGCGCCGGCCCGCTCCATGAACGCTCCAGACAGGGACTGCGCTTCGGTCCCTGAGCGACCGAGCCAGTCGCCCAATACCTCAACTGTGTGCTGGCCCAACCGTGGTGCAGGGCGGAACGTCCGCCAGGGCGTGGCGCTCATGCGGATTGGATGTCCGGGTAACTGGAAACTCCGCCCCCTGGGGCTGGTGAACTCTTGGAGAAAACCTCGCTCGGCAACATGAGGAGACTCCATCATCTGCCCCACGGTGTAGGCTGGGAAACAGGGAACGCCGCGCTCTTGGGCCAAGCGGGCAATTTCCTCGCCGGTATGGGACATGGTCCATTCCAGCATCAGGGGTTCCAGCGCGTCCCAGTTCAGCGCCCGCCGTTGGGCGGTGGCGAAAACCTCCAGTTCGGCCCAGTCGGGGTTGCCGGCCGCTTCCATCAAGCTACGCCAGTGGCCATCAATGACTGCCATAATTACCACGTAGCCATCCCTGCAGGGCATGTAAGCGTTTGGCATCAGTCCGAAAACGGACGGGTCCCGCTTCTTGGGCTCGTGGTAGGCGGCGTGGGCCAATTCGTAGGGCATGACCGCGGCCACCCCCTCTTGCAGGCTGAGGTCGATTTCACAGCCTTGGCCGCTGAATTGGCGGGCCAACAGCGCGGCCACACAGCCCGCCGAGCCCAGCACCCCCGTCATCAGTTCGCCAAGCAGGGTGTTCGCCCGAAGCGGGGGTTCCTTTGCCAAGCCCTGCACGGCGTCGGGAATTCCGGGCGTGCTGAAAGACAATCCACCGGCTGCCACCCCCGTTAGCTCATCGCCAACATAGGCGCTGTTTGGTCCCGACAGGCCGAAGGGCGTGATGGCGGTGACTATCAAACCGGGATTAAAATGCTGGAGAGCCTCGCGCCGCAGGCCCTGCCGCATTATCTCGGCGCTTTGTCCGCCGACGACCAGGATGTCGGCTTTCGCCAGCAACTCCTCGAACGCCGCCTTCTGGGACGGGTCCTGCAAGTCCAGGCCCATTCCGCGCTTGTTGGCGTTCAAATAGAGGAACAACCCGCTCCAGTCCGGGTCGGGCTGGCCGTCGGGGAAGGGGCCGTGCCGTCGATGCCGATCGCCCGAGGGCGTTTCCACCTTCACCACGTCGGCCCCGGCGTCCCCCAGCAGTCGCGCGCAGAAGGAGGCCGACGCCATCTCCGTGTACTCCACCACCCTCACACCGGCGAGGGCCGACGGCGGGGTCACCCCTGGGTTGACGCCTGAGCTCACTGGGACCGCTCCGAACGGGGTCGTGGCGGAAGTTGCACCACCGCGCTGGCCGGTTCGACCACTCGCTCGGCGCGTTGGTTCTCAATCCACAGGTCGCACTCGGCGACTCCCGGCCCGTCGTTGTCGTCGCCCTCCCGGTACAGACCGGTGACCACGCCCCGGCAGACCAGCGAGTCACCCGGGTAGGCCATGACCCGGTTACGGAAGCCCAGCCTGCGTAGAAAAGCGCGGGGGCCCGCCCAGTCCTGGACGTGCTGAGCCAAGAATGCCCCCAACATCTGACCGTCCACGAAGGGGCCGGGGAACCCGAGCTCTTGGACGTATCCGGCATCATAATGGACTCGGATGAAGTCCCAGGTGGCGGCGCCGTAGGCCATCATGCGGGCAGCGTCGACCTGCTTGTGGAGCGGGGCCAGCTCCTCGCCCACCGAGACGTCCTCAAAGAACCGGCCGACGCTCTCGTTGCCACTCATTCTGACGCCTCTGATCGGTAAAACAGGGTCTCGGTATTTCGGGCCAGCAATTCGTCGCGCTGGTTGTAAAACGTAGCCTCGATGACTTGGAAGATCAGCGACCCGGAGCGTCCGGTGCGTTCGTACACGTCCTTTACCAGCCAGCGCGCCGTGAGCACATCGTCGGGGTGGACAGGTTGGAAGAACTCGTACTCGTTGCCAGCCCGAAGCCCGGCCAATTCCCGGAAGGGGCCGCGTCCGAGAAGGTCGCCGCGTTCGTCCATGTCGCTGTCCACGTACTGCCAGGTATCGCAGACCAGCGTCGGCGGAGCCATAACGTCCCTCAGACCGTGGGCGGCGGCCTGTTCACGGTCTGAGTAGAGGGGATTGAAGTCGCCGACGGCCAAGGCGTATTGGCGGAAAGCCGACCGCCCGATCTCGTCGGGAGCTTGAAACACCAACTCCCGCCCAACTATGGCCCTCAACTGCTCCAACAATGAGTCCGCCATATCCGTTCTCGCTCGGGCTCGCTACCGCCCCTTGAACTCAGGTTTCCGTCTTTCCAGAAAGGCGGCCAAGGCCTCACGGTGGTCCTCGCTGGTCAAGGTCAGTATCTCCGCTTTGGCGGTATCGTGCAGATGCTCCTCCAGCGATTGACCCAACCCCCGGTAGACCATTCCCTTGACCAGCCTGTTGGCCACCGGAGCTTTCTCGGCGATCTTGGTGGCCAATGCCATCGTTTCCTCTTCCAGTTCTTCCGACGGCACCAGCCGGTTGAGCACGCCCAACCGGAGCGAGTCCTCTGCCTCCAGCCAGTCGCCAGTGTACAGCAGCTCCAGCGCCCGGCTGACCCCCAAGGCCCGGGGGTAGAGCCAGGTCCCGCCGGTGTTCGACACCAGCCCCATCTGCAGGAACGCATTCATAAACCGGGAGTGCTCGCAACCGATGCGGATGTCGCAGGCCAGGACCCAATCGAACCCGTCCCCGATGGCCAGGCCGTTGACCATCGCGATGGTGGGAATTTCCATCTGATGGAGCTTGATGGTAACACCTTGCGGACCGCTGCGGATGAACCGATAAGTCTCGTAGGGTTCCATGTGCCCCAACAGCCGGTCGCCGCCTTTCCGCTCATCCTTGATGTCGGCGGAGGCGCAAAAGGCCCGGCCCGCGCCGGTCAGCACGAGTGCCCGGATTTCCCTGTCACCGGCCACGTCTTCCAGCGCCGAGTTCAACTCAGCGAACATCTGCTCGTTCAGCGCGTTGAGGCGCTCGGGACGGTTGAGAGTTAGCCGGGCCACGTGGTCTTTCTTGTCCAGAATGATTGTTTGGTAAGCCAAGTCTGCCCTTCCTGCTCCGCACCCTCTTGGAGGAGCTTTGGAGAAAAATGCGTGTGGATTCTGGGGAGATTCTGGTGGGCCCGGGATGCAGTGTCAAGGTCAGGCCGGGACTGTTCAATGCTCCCTATCTTGCACCTCACCCCTGCGGGAGAGAGGGCAGAATGAAAATGAAGGAGGCCCTGAAGGTGAGACAGGTTCGCAGGCCGTGGACACGCTGAACAATCCAAGTGGAGAGGCGGACTGTGGAATCGAAAGTCCCCTTCAGCCGGGTTGCCGGGGATGAGGTCGACGACAGCGACTCCCGCCTTCGGACCTGCCTGGACCGGGAGGGTATTCCTCACATGCTGGCCGTCAGGAGCTACTGGGATGCGATGGCAGCCAAGGCCGAATGGGCTTCCCGGATGGAGTACAGCAGCGCCACAGGGTCCATCGTGGCCCACCAATCGCCGCTACCCGGTATCTCCACCAGTGTGTCTCAATGTACAATTGCAAATAAAATCTGGTCATCTTGTGGACAGTGAAGTATGCGGACAGGAGCCCAATACAAAGAGAGTCTGCGTGATGGGCGCGACGTATGGGTAATGGGCGAAGGTGCTGTGGTGGACGTCACGACACACCCCTCGACGTCGGCCATGGTGGACGAGTACGTTGCGTGGTATGACCGCCACTTCGACGCTGACTGGCAGGATATCCTTCTGACCCCGGCAGATGGCAACGGCCAACGGCATCCTCTCGCGCTTACCCCGCCAAAAACATCTGTGGATTTGAGGCGCTTGGGGAAGGCCGTTAGCGCCGTGCATTTCGCAACCGGCGGCAACATGACTCACACCCCAGGCTACGGCGCATTGATTGCCTTGGGGATGCTGAATGTTCTGAAGCGGCTGAACAACTCCTCCGAGGAGATTGAGGCGGCTGAGGCATATCTGGAGCATCTGTCTGAAAGTGGCAGGTTTCTCACCTTCGCCGGAGGTGGGCCGCTGATCGGGACACGGCTCCGCCAGGATGAGAGCGAGCGCGTGGCGCTCCGTCTGGTCAGCGAAACTGCTGAAGGCATAGTGGTGAGCGGCAAGATCCAGATGCACACCAGTACACCCTTCGCGGAGGACCTGCTGATCACCAGCAGGGATGAGATGCCGCCAGGCAGCGGGAGGAACTTATGGTTCATCGTGCCGGTGAACTCCCGCGGCCTCCGGGTGGTGTCGCGCCGGGCAGTAGCCAAGCACCCAAATCGATTCCTGTCACCTTTGAGCAGCCGGTTTGATGAGCTGGACTCCATGGTCTGGATGGAGGACGTTTTCGTCCCTCGCTCTCGCGTTTTTGCCGGGGAACCCATAAACCGGAACCGGCGCCATTCGCTGGTATGCTGGCTGCTCTGGCATCACAGCTACGGCTGGCTGGCCAAGGCGGAGCTGACCCTGGGTCTCGGTCTTGCCCTGGCTGAAGTCATGGGCCTCAAGAACAATCCCCAGACGATCGAGCAGCTGGTCGAACTTACAGTCAACATCCAGACTACCCGCACCTGCTTGACGGCGGCGGAACTTGACCCGGAAACGACAGAGAGCGGACATGCCCTGCCCAACCAGCTTCACGTGTCCGCTTCAGGAATCAACACCCTGAGAGTTCGCCAGCGGATGGCTGAAATCCTGCGTGGCCTCCCCGGTTCGTCGCTGGTCAACGCCCCCGCCGACACCGACTTCGCGGACCCGAAGATGGCCGCCGAGCTGGAAGACGCCTTTGGGGGTGGCGGCTACACTGCGTTGCAACGGGCGGCGCTCCTACAGCTCACATGGGACCAGGTGTCGTCGGGTCTGGACGGACGGGAGGCGGCCTTCGAGCTCCATGCCAGTGGCGGGCTGGAGGCTTGGCGCCGACAATTGGCGTCCTGGTTTGGGAGCTACAATGAGTTGGCCAATGGCGTGCAGGAGTTTCTCCAAGTGGAAATGCCGCCCATGGACCTGAGCGGCCTGCAGGAGGTACCGCCGCCGCCGCGTCGAATGCCCCAAATCAACGCCGAGACGCTGAATCTCCATCCAACGAATTAACCCGAAAGATGTCTCGCGCACCGCGAATTCGAAGCCTTCGCCAGCATGGACGAATCGCGGGACCCCTTAGCCTTGCCAGCTCGATCTGATTACCTTGGTTCGCAAGGCTCTATGCCGAGGCATTATCCTAGCCGCACGCCGGTATGACCTCTTCCCCGAACAGCCGTATCGCCTCCATTATCTTCTCGTGGGGCGGGCCTCCCGAGTGGGCGTGACGCAGCCGAAGCAGGAAGTATTCCGCGCCCACGGCCTCGCTCCAGCGTTGGAACTCCGCCACGCATTCTTCCGGCTCCCCCAGTATCAACCGGTCCGGCCCCAGGTTGTCCAGGGTTATCTCGCTCTCCGACCTGATGCTGCGAAACTCCGACAGGCCGTTGCGCCAGTAATACTTGTAGGCCGTCATCACCTCCGGGCCGTACACCTCCGCGGCCTCGGCGCGGGTCTCGGCCACCCAGGCGTCCCGCATCAGGGCCACCAGCGGCTCCCGTCCCGACCGTATCGCCGCCTCCCGGTAGGTCTCCACCAACTCGATAGTGTTGGCCAAGTCAGTGCTGGGTCCGGCCACGAACCCGTCGGCCATGCGCCCGGCCCGGCGCGCTCCCGGAGGGGTGCTGGCCCCGATCCACAGGGGAGGAGCAGGCTGCTGGAAGGGACTGGGACGGATGTGCAGATTTTCCAGTTGGTGGTACTCGCCGTGGAAGGAGAATGGTTCCCCGCTCCAGCAGTGACGGATGATCTCCACCCCCTCCTCGAACCGCCCCACACGCTGGCGCACCGGCACCTCGAAGGCCCGAAAATCCGCGTCCTGGTATCCCAGGCCCACGCCCAAGATGATTCTCCCCTTGGACACCAGGTCCAGGGTGATCACGTCCTCCGCCAGGTGTACCGGGTTGTACAGGGGCAGCAGGATTACCGACGTGCCCACGTTCAACGTGCTGGTCTGGGCGGCCACCGCCGTCGCCACAATCAGCGGTGACGGCAGGAACCCGTCTCGGTCCTGGTGATGCTCGCCGAAAAAGCAGGAGTCGAAACCCACCTCCTCTGCCAGCTTCGCCTCGGCGATAACCTCGTCTATCCGCTGGTCCAGCCGCTCACCCCGGGGCGGGTCTGCGATGGAGCTGTAGATGCCGAACTTCATATCTGGTCTCCCTCAATTCTGCTATGGACCACAGTTATTCCGGGCCTGGCGCGAAAACCCTCGTCACTCGTATTTCCCGAGAAAGAGCGCCATGATCTGCCCCCAGAGTTTGTACCACCTGCTGGGCTGGTGCCACAAGCATCGGGACCGGATCCGCGGGCATGAAACCTCCGGCGCGGGTGCTTGGTATCCCAGGCAACTGTGGGGCCTGATGCGGTTGTAGGTCTGCCGGTATTGCTCGGCCAGCAACTGCACCTCCAGCAGAGCATAGAGTACCTCCGGCTCCAGTAGTTCGCCCCTCATCTTGCCGTTGAAGCTATCCACGTATCCGTTATCTCACGGCGACCCGGGTTCGATGTAGAGGCTTCCGCCCCCACTCCCCCGAGCAACGCCCGGACTGCCCAAGCGGTGAACTCCGGCCTGTTGTTCGACCTGATGTGGGCGGGCACCCCTCTGACCATCATCAGCTCCGCCAGCCTGTCGATGACGTCCTAATACTACAGTTGCAGTTAATGATGACGTAAAATTGCGGCAGTTGAGTGTTGGTGAGGTGAGGGTTTGGCAAGGTATGGGGATGAGGTGGCGGAAGTGGCCCGTTGGGCCGAGGGCATCGATCAGGTACACCAGTGCATCGGGGGACGGTTCCGGAGGCCAGAGCCCCGCCGCCGGGCGCTGGATTATCTGCGGGGACTGCTAAGTCCGGTGGAGCGCAAGAACGGCTGGCAACTGGCAGAGCAGGCGGGCGACGCCACTCTCTATGGGGTGCAGCGCTTGCTGTCCACCTACCAATGGGACGCCGGCCTGGTCCGTGATGACCTGAAGAGCTACGTAATGGAGCACTTGGGAGACGCTGAGGCAGTCTTGGTGGTGGACGAGACCGGGTTTCTCAAGAAGGGGGACAAGTCGGTTGGGGTGCAGCGGCAGTACAGCGGCACAGCGGGTCGGATCGAGAACTCTCAGGTTGGGGTATTCCTGGCCTATGCCAGCGACAAGGGAAGGACCCTGCTGGACCGGGAGTTGTACCTGCCACAGGTGTGGGCGGAGGACTGGGAACGGCGGCGGGAGGCCGGAGTACCGGCAGATGTTGGCTTTCAGACCAAGCCCCGGCTGGCGCAGCGCATGCTGGAGCGGGCGTTGGAATCAGGAGCCCCCTTCCGCTGGGTTGCCGGGGATGAGGTCTATGGCAATGACCGCAACCTGAGGTTGTGGCTGGAGCATCAGGGAATACCACATGTGCTGGCCATCAAGAGGAGCGAGAGGCTGTGGGCTTTGACGGAAAAGGGTCCGCGTCAGGTGCGGGCGGACCGCCTGGCGGAGCAGGTTGACGAAACAGGCTGGGTCAGATGCAGCACCGGCGATGGCGCCAAGGGTCCCCGGATGTACGACTGGACTGCCGTGGAGATAAGGCCCATGCGGGAGCCGGGCAAAGGCCATTGGCTGCTGGTCCGGCGCAGCGTGGCCAAGCCGGAGGAGTTGGCTTACTACGTGTGCTACGGCCCGGCGGGGACGGCTCTGGAGGAACTTGCGAGGGTGGCCGGAACCCGGTGGGCCATAGAGGAATGCTTTGAGGAAGCCAAGGGCCAGGTGGGGCTGGACCAGTACGAGGTGCGCCGGTGGGACGGCTGGTACCGGCACATCACCCTGGCGATGCTGGCGCAGGCGTATCTGGCGGTGATCCGGCATCAGGCGATGGAACAGGGAGAAAAGGGGGCTGCTACGGTCCCGATGAAGAGCTGATTCCCCTGACGCTGCCTGAGGTGCGCCGGCTGCTCACCCGCCTGGTATGGACGGAGAATCATCCCACTGAGCTTGTTCTGCTATGGTCTCTGTGGAGACGGCACCATCAGGCACAGGCACGGCGATGCCACTACCGGCGACGGCTATCACTGCTGGATTCAATAGTGCAACTGTAGTATTAGAAACTATCTCAAAAGGCAGATGAACTGATGGGACGGGGGATTCGGCAAGGGTTAGAATAGGGAAAAGTGTGGGGGTGGACGATGGGAAAGGACGAAACTCTGGCGACGATTTGGGAGATTCCCGACCATCTCTGGGAGCAGATTCACCCGGTGATCCTGGATATGGACCCTCCCAAGGCTACGGGGCGCAAACGCGCCGACCCCAGGCGGATGCTGGACGGCATCATCTTCCGGATGCGCAGTGGCTGCCAGTGGAACCGTCTGCCCCGGGAACTGGGAGACGACAGCACCATTCACCGGACCTTCCAGCGCTGGGTGGAACTGGGGGTGCTGGAGGGCATTTGGGCCGTCCTGGTGGAGGGCTGCGAGGAATTGGGGGGCGTGGACTGGGAATGGCAGTCGGCGGATTGCTCCATGGGCAAAGCCCGTTTTGGGGGGGCGCCATTGGACGGAACCCCACCGACCGGGGCAAAGCTGGGAGCAAGAAGAGCATCCTGGTGGACGCGGCGGGCGGACCCCTGAGCGTGGCGGTGGCTGGAGCCAATGTCCATGATACGAAACTCTTGAGGCCGACCCTGGAGAACATCGTAGTGGCGCGCCCGGAAGGCGCCCAGAACCTGTGCCTGGACAAGGGGTATGACAATCCCACCGGCCACGGGACCGTTGCCGCCTTCCAGTACCGTCCGCACATCCGGCGCATTGGGGAGGAGAAGCTGGACCGACGGGGAGAGAAGACCTTTCCGGCCCGACGGTGGGTGGTGGAACGCACCTTGGCCTGGTTGTCCAAGTGCCGGGCGATACTGGTGCGCTACGACAAGAAGGCATCCAACTACGTGGGCCTCATCCAGTTGGCGTGCGCCCTGCTCTGGTACCGCCGTCAGCACCGACTGCTGTTTTGAGATAGTTTCTTAGTACTACAGTTGCACTATTGAATCCAGCAGTGATAGCCGTCGCCGGTAGTGGCATCGCCGTGCCTGTGCCTGATGGTGCCGTCTCCACAGAGACCATAGCAGAACAAGCTCAGTGGGATGATTCTCCGTCCATACCAGGCGGGTGAGCAGCCGGCGCACCTCAGGCAGCGTCAGGGGAATCAGCTCTTCATCGGGACCGTAGCAGCCCCCTTTTCTCCCTGTTCCATCGCCTGATGCCGGATCACCGCCAGATACGCCTGCGCCAGCATCGCCAGGGTGATGTGCCGGTACCAGCCGTCCCACCGGCGCACCTCGTACTGGTCCAGCCCCACCTGGCCCTTGGCTTCCTCAAAGCATTCCTCTATGGCCCACCGGGTTCCGGCCACCCTCGCAAGTTCCTCCAGAGCCGTCCCCGCCGGGCCGTAGCACACGTAGTAAGCCAACTCCTCCGGCTTGGCCACGCTGCGCCGGACCAGCAGCCAATGGCCTTTGCCCGGCTCCCGCATGGGCCTTATCTCCACGGCAGTCCAGTCGTACATCCGGGGACCCTTGGCGCCATCGCCGGTGCTGCATCTGACCCAGCCTGTTTCGTCAACCTGCTCCGCCAGGCGGTCCGCCCGCACCTGACGCGGACCCTTTTCCGTCAAAGCCCACAGCCTCTCGCTCCTCTTGATGGCCAGCACATGTGGTATTCCCTGATGCTCCAGCCACAACCTCAGGTTGCGGTCATTGCCATAGACCTCATCCCCGGCAACCCAGCGGAAGGGGGCTCCTGATTCCAACGCCCGCTCCAGCATGCGCTGCGCCAGCCGGGGCTTGGTCTGAAAGCCAACATCTGCCGGTACTCCGGCCTCCCGCCGCCGTTCCCAGTCCTCCGCCCACACCTGTGGCAGGTACAACTCCCGGTCCAGCAGGGTCCTTCCCTTGTCGCTGGCATAGGCCAGGAATACCCCAACCTGAGAGTTCTCGATCCGACCCGCTGTGCCGCTGTACTGCCGCTGCACCCCAACCGACTTGTCCCCCTTCTTGAGAAACCCGGTCTCGTCCACCACCAAGACTGCCTCAGCGTCTCCCAAGTGCTCCATTACGTAGCTCTTCAGGTCATCACGGACCAAGCCGGCGTCCCATTGGTAGGTGGACAGCAAGCGCTGCACCCCATAGGGAGTGGCGTCGCCCGCCTGCTCTGCCAGTTGCCAGCCGTTCTTGCGCTCCACCGGACTTAGCAGTCCCCGCAGATAATCCAGCGCCCGGCGGCGGGGCTCTGGCCTCCGGAACCGTCCCCCGATGCACTGGTGTACCTGATCGATGCCCTCGGCCCAACGGGCCACTTCCGCCACCTCATCCCCATACCTTGACAAACCCTCACCTCACCAACACTCAACTGCCGCAATTTTACGTCATCATTAACTGCAACTGTAGTACTAAACTAAAGCCAATGTGAAATGCGCAGGAGCCTGTGGTAAATTTGTGGTGCTCTTGTTAAGTATGTCCTCGATTCCGAAGCGTCAGGGAAGGGCGCGAAAGATGTGGACCGGTTTCTTGAGCCACATTGAATGTATGCCGGGAATTTGCGGCATCCGATGATTCTGGCGCCCGCCCCCGGGTGGGATTGATGGCACATCCTTCCAATCCTGATTCTGCCCCGGGTGAACTTCGTAACGGGCGGCCAGTTGAGCCACCGTCTCGTTTCCCTTCATTGCCTCAAGTGCCACTTTGGCCTTGAAGGCCGGGCTGTATTTTCTCCGTCCTTGGGACATTTCCCACTCCTCCTTGGCAGCAACTGCTGCCCTCAGTCTAGGAGCAGGACTCTCACTTAGGTACTTGTCCAGTTTTCGGGGCCCACCTCATAGTTACCTGGCGGCCATTTTGCTGACAGTTGGTCCTTGAGAGGAAAGGGACCGGGAGGCTATCGTAAAACTCTCACGCTTAATCGAGGGCCCAGTCTATGGCGAACGCAAAATGCAGGACCTGCGATCGCGCAGCCGACGCCTACTGCAGCATGTGCGCCGCAGACATCACGGCCAAGGCCCTCAACCCCTTCTTCGGGGGACGGCGAAAAAAGTCCCCCCGGGTGGAGCCGCCCAGAGGCTCCGCTCCCCCCACTCAACAACGTCTCTTCCGGTGAGCTGGCGATTCTTGGCATTCCAACAAAAAAGGGTATCATGCCCGAATTCCATACCGCCATGTCTTGGACACTATCCAATGGCCGAGGCAGTTACTATGCCGAACTCGTCGTGGAGACCACCGATTCCAATTCCGTAGCCGCCGCGTTCGAGGAATGGTGCCGACGAGGAGGCGAATAGGAACACAACGAAGTGTGCGACCCAGATGACTGCTCACGAGCCGAGACCGGAAACAGGAAGGCAAGCAACAACGCCATGAACTAGCTACTGAATGCTCTAGAACTCAGCCCAAGTCGGATACCCAGGCCGTAAGGACCCTAGGAGAACAGGCAGTGGGCGTCCAAGAAGCCGAAGCGGCAAGAGAAAAAGGCCAACCACGCCAACGTCAGAGAACGTGAGAGAAGGAAGATGAACCGACGTGAAACCGACACGGAGAAGCTCGATCGCCAGCAGAGCGCGGTGGCAGACCTGCGGCTGGACCAAGGAGCGGACGAGGAGACCCAGAGAGCAGTGATCGAGGAGGCAGCCCGCAGGGCCACCAGGGACAACTGGCCCGAAATGCCCGAGGATGAACGCAAGCGGATAGTGGAGGTAGTCGTGGGCTTCGAAGGGCTCACCTACCAATGGGCGATCTTCAGACGCGGCTGGGTCGCCGGCACGGGCACGGGAAGAATCCCGGTGGACCCGGAAACCGCAGGCCCCAGGATTCTGGTCAGGGCGTACGCAACAGCCGAAGCAGACACCCTCAGGATGAGAAGCCAGGCAATAGGGCGCCCCCCCGAGGCCGGACCGCAGCCCAGCCTGGAGGAGAGACTCCGCCGCCACATGCACCCCGGCGAGTAAGAAAACGGCGACCGGCGGTCCACATACACCTGTACAACCGACCGCTGGGAGACCCCAAGGGCCACGCACCACGCACCGGGGCGTGTGTCCCAAGCCGACAGAAAGAGCGGCACGAACCCGAGAGAGGAGATACATGGGGAAGATTTCTAATGTATCGGTGGAGGTTGGTCCACTGGGCCGGATGGCTTGATCAACGAGAATTAGAACCGCCGCTGGCGCTGACTATTTTTGCCGGTTCACCTTCTGCTGAGGACTGCGCTGCCGGACCGGCTCACCTACCACGTGCACACCCTGGAGATGAACGGTGAGAGCTACGGTCTCAGGCGGAGTGGAGAAAACCCGGCATCCCAGTATCCTGACGAGCCGGACAACAAATGCGTCGCACCCGTACCAGTTCTGCCCACTAGGGGAATCCGGCAACGCCACATGCGTCGAGGCCTGGTCGTTGCGCAGATGGAATACAATCCCGTCGCCCCGATGGTGCGGTTTGGCGACGCCATTGACAGTAATTATGGGGAAGTCAGACGAATTTGCCGCTCACCATCAATTCCAGCACAGTGATGCGGTTAACTATTTCCCGCAGTTGGTCCATGCTGTCGACGTCGATGATTTCGAGTAGCCGCTCGGTCCGCTCCACTGCCTCGCGAAGCGCCTGTGGTACATGCTCCACACCCGACGGATTGGAGTCCTCGAGAGCGACTCGCCCTGCCAAGTAGGTCTTGTATTCCTGCACCAGGCGGACCACATGGTCCAAGGCAGCGGCAATCTCGTCGGTCTGAGGATGCAGAGCTCCTTGAGATGCACCGGCGTATACAGGTTCCTCATGAACTGGGAACCGCCTCCAGCGGTACGGCAACTCCAGGATAGTTCCCGGCGACCGCATGTCTACTGCTGCCTGCAAGACCCAGTTCAGTATTGTGCGTTGCTGAATTGCCTTACCGGCCTCACCGACCTGGTTGCCGGCCGGATAACGCAGGGTTACCGCCCGGGGCGCTCCGACAGCGGCGGTAATATGGGGTGGACCGACATTGATATCGTCGAAACACCCGTGCTTTCGATCTGATTCTGGACCAGTCCAACGGACCGGTGGCAGATCGGTCAACCGCATGTCATGAAGACCAAGTCGGCGCGGCTTTCCCTGAATGCCTGGGCTAGCACAGGGGCGGTATCGGCCGACAGGTTATCGGGGTCTGGGTTGAAGCCCATTATGCTGTAGGCCATGGGTGCTATGCCGCCGATTACGCCCTCATCGCACAGTTCGCGCAGGCGGTCCAGCGGAAACATGCAATTCACGTCCCGATCGGCGTCGACATGGCTGTAATGGGAGTGGGTCACGGCCAGGTCGCGGGTGTTGGTGTCGGTGGGTATCTGCCGGTAGGTCCAGTCGCCATGGGAGCTGTCGATGTCGAAGGGGGTATCACTCCGCAAATGAACACCGCCGGTGGTGAACAGGGAAACCACGCACTCCGACAGGGGCTTTTTCAGTGGCGCCCAGTTGACCTTGTCGTTACGCACGTCGGATGTCCCGGAGTGGACTTCCATGATGCGCCCAATCCACTGATCAAACTTCTGCCGCTCTGAGTCCGTAAAGTCCCACTGCCGGTATTCGGTTGCCATATTTGCAATTCCTTCGTGTGGGGCGTGCCCCTGTACGTTTAAACTTGTCTCAGTTTGGGGTCAAGCCTGTCCCTCAGCCAGTCGCCGAGCATGTTGAAGGCGATTACAAGCAGCATGATGGCCACACCCGGAATAGCTGAAACCCACTAGTATTACAACGACATATTGAGTAAACCCGGGCCGGGGGTTAGTCTTCCAGCTATGAGGCCTTTCTTGTCAGAGGCTCGCGCCCGCGTAGTGCCAGCCTCAAAATCCGCACATCAGCTACCTCTCGGAACCAACTGTCGTTGTAATACTAGGCGCTGACGATGTAGTCCCTCCCCGACGCTACCATTGACCCCCAGGCAGCAGTCGGCGGTGGGACCCCGGCCCCCAGGAAGCTCAGGGAAGACTCAACAATTATCAAGAATCCCACCTGCAGCGTAAGGAGCACCACCAGTGTGTTCACCACGTTTGGGAATATGTGCCGGGATATTATTCTAAAGTCCGATGAGCCTGCCACCCGGGCCCGGGCAATGTAGTCCTGCGTCATAATCGTCAGAACTTCGCCCCTGATAACCCTGGCGTAGCGTGCCCAGATTACCAGGCCCACAGCGATGATCAGGTTGATCAGACCCGCCCCAATGATCACCACGAGCAGAATGGCAAACAGAATTATCGGAAACGCAATGGTGATATCGGAAGCTCGCATAACTATTGGGTCGATAGCGCGATAGTATCCTGATATGAGACCCAATGCTGTCCCAAGAACACCCCCCAGCGCCAAGGTACTCAGCGCAACCAGCAGCGAAACGCGCGCGCCATATGCAAAGCGCGCCCAGATGTCCCGGCCCAGGGGATCAGTGCCCAGAGGGTGAGAAATGCTGCCGCCCTCTTGCCAGAAAGGCGGCACGTTCTTCTCAGGCAAGCTGGTCTTGGTAGGAGAGTAGGGGGTTACCAACGGGGCAAAAATGGCCACCAGCACGAAGAACAGGATGATAACCAAGGGTAAGAACAGCCCCCCGCGCAGGGTTGCAATGGGAGTCCGAACTCTCGATATCCCGGTTCCCAGCGATGTTGCGATCCTAAACCAAGACCAAGGTGGAATCTACATTTTCGGGGCACCGAGTACCGGGGCTTTGGTATCCGGGCGGTGCCTTGTCCTGTAACCGGAGTAAGAGCCGGCCATATTGCTGACCCTCCCGGGAATGTACATCCCACCTTGGCTTTGGTTTAGTACTACAGTTGCAGTTAATGATGACGTAAAATTGCGGCAGTTGAGTGTTGGTGAGGTGAGGGTTTGGCAAGGTATGGGGATGAGGTGGCGGAAGTGGCCCGTTGGGCCGAGGGCATCGATCAGGTACACCAGTGCATCGGGGGACGGTTCCGGAGGCCAGAGCCCCGCCGCCGGGCGCTGGATTATCTGCGGGGACTGCTAAGTCCGGTGGAGCGCAAGAACGGCTGGCAACTGGCAGAGCAGGCGGGCGACGCCACTCTCTATGGGGTGCAGCGCTTGCTGTCCACCTACCAATGGGACGCCGGCCTGGTCCGTGATGACCTGAAGAGCTACGTAATGGAGCACTTGGGAGACGCTGAGGCAGTCTTGGTGGTGGACGAGACCGGGTTTCTCAAGAAGGGGGACAAGTCGGTTGGGGTGCAGCGGCAGTACAGCGGCACAGCGGGTCGGATCGAGAACTCTCAGGTTGGGGTATTCCTGGCCTATGCCAGCGACAAGGGAAGGACCCTGCTGGACCGGGAGTTGTACCTGCCACAGGTGTGGGCGGAGGACTGGGAACGGCGGCGGGAGGCCGGAGTACCGGCAGATGTTGGCTTTCAGACCAAGCCCCGGCTGGCGCAGCGCATGCTGGAGCGGGCGTTGGAATCAGGAGCCCCCTTCCGCTGGGTTGCCGGGGATGAGGTCTATGGCAATGACCGCAACCTGAGGTTGTGGCTGGAGCATCAGGGAATACCACATGTGCTGGCCATCAAGAGGAGCGAGAGGCTGTGGGCTTTGACGGAAAAGGGTCCGCGTCAGGTGCGGGCGGACCGCCTGGCGGAGCAGGTTGACGAAACAGGCTGGGTCAGATGCAGCACCGGCGATGGCGCCAAGGGTCCCCGGATGTACGACTGGACTGCCGTGGAGATAAGGCCCATGCGGGAGCCGGGCAAAGGCCATTGGCTGCTGGTCCGGCGCAGCGTGGCCAAGCCGGAGGAGTTGGCTTACTACGTGTGCTACGGCCCGGCGGGGACGGCTCTGGAGGAACTTGCGAGGGTGGCCGGAACCCGGTGGGCCATAGAGGAATGCTTTGAGGAAGCCAAGGGCCAGGTGGGGCTGGACCAGTACGAGGTGCGCCGGTGGGACGGCTGGTACCGGCACATCACCCTGGCGATGCTGGCGCAGGCGTATCTGGCGGTGATCCGGCATCAGGCGATGGAACAGGGAGAAAAGGGGGCTGCTACGGTCCCGATGAAGAGCTGATTCCCCTGACGCTGCCTGAGGTGCGCCGGCTGCTCACCCGCCTGGTATGGACGGAGAATCATCCCACTGAGCTTGTTCTGCTATGGTCTCTGTGGAGACGGCACCATCAGGCACAGGCACGGCGATGCCACTACCGGCGACGGCTATCACTGCTGGATTCAATAGTGCAACTGTAGTATTAGAAACTATCTCAAAAGGCAGATGAACTGATGGGACGGGGGATTCGGCAAGGGTTAGAATAGGGAAAAGTGTGGGGGTGGACGATGGGAAAGGACGAAACTCTGGCGACGATTTGGGAGATTCCCGACCATCTCTGGGAGCAGATTCACCCGGTGATCCTGGATATGGACCCTCCCAAGGCTACGGGGCGCAAACGCGCCGACCCCAGGCGGATGCTGGACGGCATCATCTTCCGGATGCGCAGTGGCTGCCAGTGGAACCGTCTGCCCCGGGAACTGGGAGACGACAGCACCATTCACCGGACCTTCCAGCGCTGGGTGGAACTGGGGGTGCTGGAGGGCATTTGGGCCGTCCTGGTGGAGGGCTGCGAGGAATTGGGGGGCGTGGACTGGGAATGGCAGTCGGCGGATTGCTCCATGGGCAAAGCCCGTTTTGGGGGGGCGCCATTGGACGGAACCCCACCGACCGGGGCAAAGCTGGGAGCAAGAAGAGCATCCTGGTGGACGCGGCGGGCGGACCCCTGAGCGTGGCGGTGGCTGGAGCCAATGTCCATGATACGAAACTCTTGAGGCCGACCCTGGAGAACATCGTAGTGGCGCGCCCGGAAGGCGCCCAGAACCTGTGCCTGGACAAGGGGTATGACAATCCCACCGGCCACGGGACCGTTGCCGCCTTCCAGTACCGTCCGCACATCCGGCGCATTGGGGAGGAGAAGCTGGACCGACGGGGAGAGAAGACCTTTCCGGCCCGACGGTGGGTGGTGGAACGCACCTTGGCCTGGTTGTCCAAGTGCCGGGCGATACTGGTGCGCTACGACAAGAAGGCATCCAACTACGTGGGCCTCATCCAGTTGGCGTGCGCCCTGCTCTGGTACCGCCGTCAGCACCGACTGCTGTTTTGAGATAGTTTCTTAGTAGCCGATGCCATATTTCTTACCCATACCTGATCCGCGGGTCTATGTAGCCGTACAAAATGTCTACAAACAGATTAGCCCCGATTACCAATGCACCCGCCAGAATCACCATCGCCTGCACCACGGGGAAGTCCCGCACGACGATTCCGTCGAAGAGCAACCGGCCCAGTCCCGGCCAGGCAAAAACGACCTCTGCCAGGATCCCGAAAGTAATCAGGGTGGCAACATAGGTGCCTCCAAAAGTCACCACAGGAACCAGCGCGTTCCGCAGGGCGTGTTTCCAGATCACCTTCCGCTCCTGGACTCCCTTGACCCGCGCCAAGTTTATGTATTCCATATCCAGGGTCTCCAGCATGCTGGAGCGGAGCAACCGCATTACCCCGGCAATGACAAAGAGCGAGAGGGTAACCGAAGGCAAGATGTAGTTCTGGATGCCACCCATCCCAGATGTGGGAAGCAAGTCCAGCCGAACGGCAAAAATTTGTATGAGTATGATACCAATCCAGAAGGCAGGCACCGATTGACCGAATACGGCAATAAATCTTGCTATTGAGTCGGTTATTGTTCCCTTGTTGACCGCCGCAATAACGCCCAGTGGCACTGCTACAACCAGCACAATCAAAATGGCTGCCGCAGCCAGTTTCAACGAAGGCATGACTCTCGAAAGGATCAGATCTTCAACCGGCGTACCACCGAGAATGGAGTTTCCGAAGTCGGCCTGAAGGAAGTTTTTGGCGAAGATCAGGTATTGCACCGGAATAGGCTTGTCCAAGCCGAGTGCAGACTCCAACGCCAGCCGGTCTTCTTCGGTAGCCTCCTCGGAGAGCAGCAAGGTAAGCGGGTCCCCTGTCAGCCTGACGACCACGAAAATTATGATCGACAGGAGAAACAGGGATAAGAGTGATTGCAGGGCGCGTACGAAAATGTATCGGCGCATCCTATAAACCTTGCCCTTAAGTTGGACCTGTGAGTTGGGCCCAGAAGTTGAGCCCGGAGGTTCAGCTACAAGTGGAACCGGATTCTGAGAATCCCCTCTACCGGTCAAGGGAGAGGGGACTCAGCATCTCAGTTGAAGGGTGCGATTGTTAGCGGCGGCGTACTACGTCGTCGAAGTTGGGCTCCCACGACCGACCGCCGAGATTCCAGTCGGCGGGCGCCCTGTCGTTGGCGGCGTAAGGTATGTCGATGTCGAGCAGAGTAAGGTGGGTGAACTGCTCATGGTACCGCCGGTAGATACCCAAGAAGTGTTCTTCGGCTTCCTTTGGGTCCAGGGTCCCCTCCATGGCCTCAATCAGGCGGTCGAACTCTGGGTCCTTGGTACTGGTGAACGGACTGGTGGAGTGCTGCAGGGCCCGCATCAGCCCAACGAATCCAGGGAATGGCCGGTTCGGCGCTCCAAGGTAGCCCATTTCACCCGGAATGGTCTGAGCGCGTCGGCCAGTGCGGTATTTGCTGTATTCCGTGGGCAGGATGTTGGCTTTCACGCCGATTTCGTCAAAGTAACCGGCCAGAGCCTCGATCATTCGGGGGCCTTCCGGTACGTCGGAACGGGGATACGAGTGGACGGTCACTTCGAACCCACCGCCATATCCTGCTTCCTCGAGAAGCTGTTTGGCGCGTGCGGGATCGTAGGCGTACGGTTTAAGGGACGAGTCGGTCACCGGTGCGCTCGCAGGAACCGGGTAGACGGCACCAGGGGAAGCCAGACCGCCGAATATGAATTCGGCCAGCTCTTCCCGGTTCACCGCCAAGTTCATGGCTTCCCGGACTAGGATGTTGGATGTGGGCACATCGTCCCACTGCTGATGGAAATAGAAGCCGACTATGGCCTGTCCCTCTCGCAGAAATACCTGGAGACCTGCGTCCCGAATTTCCGTGACGTTTTCACGGCTGACAGTGATGATGTCAGCTTCCCCGGTCTTGAGAGCCGCGATCCGAGTGCTCTCTTCAGGAATCTTTAGCAGCCGAATGGTTTCCACGGTGGGTGTGCCTTCCCTCCAGTGGTCCTCGACCGCTGTCAGGTCCATGAAGTCGCCGATGCGCTGCTCGGAGAAACTGAATGGCCCGGTGCCGATGGGATTCTTCGCAAATTCCTCATCGCCAACGCTCTCGTAGTAGGCGGCAGGGACCGGTATACCCAGAGCACCCTGAGCGTCAGTTAAATCCCAATGAAGCCAGATGTCCGGAGTACTTGTGTTGACTATCCAAGTGTGAGGATCTGGAGATTCCATGCTCTCAACGAAGGCAGTCAAGCGTTCCTTGTAGGAGCCTACGGATTCAGGTTCCAGCCACTTGTTGATGACGAAAGTCGTGTCATCCGCGACAAATTCGTCGCCATTGTGGTATGAGATTCCTTCCTTCAAGTTGAATACCCAGCGCTTGCCATCGGGATCCATTTCCCAATTCGAGGCCAACCCCCAGTCAGCGGACAGGTTATTTTCGTCGTCGAGACCGACCAGCGCATCGTAAATGAAACGCATGGCGACCTTTCCGCCTGCCACTGTCTCATTCCAGCCCACCGGGACTTCGAATCCCAGATCAGGGGACATGATTATCAGTTCGCCCTCTGGCGCGTCCGAGGTCACGGCTGCTGGAGCCGCGGTAGTCGCGGGAGCGGTTGTAGGAGCTGAACCTGATCCCGAAGGAGCGGATGTAGGCTGCTGGCCTTCAGACGGCGCAGTCGTACCCTCAGCCGCCATGGCGGTCGGCGCCGCCGTTGTTGTCTGGGGGGCCGAAGTCGCAGCAGATTCGGCGGGCGATTCGGCGGGCTCTGTAGCTGACGAACCGCAGGCTGCCAGCAGAGCCAGCGCCAAAATGGCGGCAATGGGCAGCAGCAGACTTCGTAGTCGTAGGCGTTTCAGGAATGATGTCATTTGACCTCTCTGAATCTTGTGGTAGTGCACGAACGATGCAGATAACTTTAACCTGCAGGCACGGGTTGTCGATGTTCACCAAGACACAAACGTATGCCGTAATAATTGGATGCAGATTGGTCGAGTTTCGATAAAGACAACGTGATATTCGGAAATGTCGTAGGGTGAGTAGAGGCTGGACAAAACGTAGACCAATTGTAAAAACAGGGTAAGCTGGCGTGATCCAGTAACCGCGATGAACTCATCTAAAATTCGGCTTTTCTCCCCCTTGGAGGACTCTCACTTAGCTACTTGTCCAGTTTCCGGGGTCCACCTCAGAGTTCGCTCTCTGTGGTCCGTACGATGGTCTCGATAGAAGGAGACCCAACGCATTTGGACGAGCCGAAGTCCCAGCGTTCCCGAAGGGTGGTTGCCTTCGGACCGAATACCACGGCTCTATTGAGGGATCGTAGGGAGATGGCGGAAAAGACGGGGCGGCGGACAGGTCGCAGGTTTGCGCCCGGCGAGACGGCGGTAGTATGATAATTGGTAGGCTGTCGCGCAGATTCAACGCCATTGCAAGGACCTGCGGGGTTTCTGACGTACGCTTCCATGAACTCAGGCATACGCACGCGACTCACCTGCTCACATCTGGTGTGCCGATCCATGTTGTCTGGGCCAGGTTGGGACCAGACTACGTTGGACGTTCATGGCACGTCCTCCCGGTCTCAGGCGTTGAGGTAGGGCTGGTCATGGAACGTCGGCTCTCTGCGTGACGTTTGCAAAATGCGACAAGTCATAGCGGAATAGCCCCTCATTCGTAGCTAAAGCCGGTGTAGCTCAGTGGTAGAGCAGCGGTTTCGTAATCCGTAGGCCAACCCTCATCAAGCCTCGTTTAGATACAAGGCCAGCGCAATTCTCCCTTCCGGTTCCTTTCGAAACAGCTTTGAGCCTCATTGAGCGTCACAGAGGGGAATGGCAAAAGAATGGCAAATTTTACAGGGCTCTTCCCATAAATTGCCAAGGCTGATCCCAGCACCCGCTCCGGAGGGTGATCTCGTCGCTACCGCCACGACCCTGGGGATCCAAGACCGGTCACTGGTCGCGTTCAGAGAGTCCAACTGCCTCTAATCCCGAATCCACCGAACCGAGTGGTGGTGGCGCTGGAACGGGACATAGCGGGGACGGAGACGAGATGATCCAGGCGAATTCGGGTGGATGACACCAGCAGCAGACCTGTTGTCGGCTGAGGGGGCCGCGCATGGAGTGGTCGAAGGCAGCCAGGAAGTCTCGCTGGGCCATTTGTGCGGCGCGAGTGGGAGAGACCTTCGACTGGCTGGTGGATGAGGGAGAGGGTTGCGGGTCGGTTGCCGGCGCCGCCGTCAGGAGGGGAGCGGCAAGGCGCGCAATCGAGCCAGGGCGTCACTGAACTGGGCCTCCCAAGGCCAGCGCCAAGGTAAGTGCAGGGTCAGGCGGCGCGCCGAGCGGGTGAGCCGTCCGGCGAGGGAGAAGAAGCGTCGCCGGAGGGTCTTGGTGGTCACCACCTGCTCACCGAGGCCGATGCGCGCCGTCCAGCGGGCCAGGTTGTGTGCCATCGCCTGTATCGCCAGCCAAGCGCCGTTGGCAGCGAAACGGCCGGAGGGGAGATGGTTGAGACCCACGCCATACTTGAGGTCGCGGATGGCATTCTCGATCTCGGCGTGGCGACGATGGTCTGCCTCGAGTTCCAGGGTGTCGCCATCCCGGTCGGTGATGAAGGCGTGATAGCTGTAGGTGGCGAACAGGGCCAGTTGAGAGCCGGGCGTGGGCTTCACCCTCCGGACGATGAGCCGCACCGGCGCGGCGTCGGGCTCGCTTTGAAATGGGGTGTAGGTGGTCTCCGCAACGTCGGCGGCGCCGTCCATCCAGTAGCAACTGTGTTGAATGTCAAGAAGAACAGCCAACTACTGCCGGGCTCATGTCACGCCACGGGCATCCATGCTTGAGCATGGAGTTGAGGATGACGAGCAGTTTGCGCATACAAGCGACCAAGGCCACCCTTTTCGGTTTACCGGCCGCCAACAGCCTCTGGTAGAAGTGGCGGATGACCGGGTTGTGACGGCTGGCTACCATCGCTCCCATGTACAAGGTGGCCCGCACTCGGGCACGCCCGCCCCAGACGGCCCGTTTGCCACGCAGGGTGCCGCTGTCCCGGTTGAAGGGGGCCACTCCTACCAGGGCGGCAATCTGCCGGCGATCCAGCGCTCCCAGCTCCGGCAGGTAGGCCAGCAGAGTGAGGGAAATCTGTTCCCCCACGCCGGGAACGGTGCGCAGGAGGTCGTCCTTCTCTCGCCACACGGGGCTCTGGCGAAGCGCCTGCCTCAGCTCTTCGTCCAAGTCGTTCAACTCCTGTTCCAGCCAGGCGATGTGGGTCTCGATGCGGGGACGAACGGCGCTGATGGCGATGCCCAGCCGGTTCTTCTCGGAAACCAGCATGGTCAGCACCTGATGCCTGCGGGCCGCCAGCGAGTTGAGTACCTGCGTCTCGGCATCCTTGAGGGGGCGCACGGGGGGACGAACGGCGTCGGCGAAGTGGGCCAGCACCGCCGCGTCGAGGGAGTCGGTCTTGGCCAGCGTACCGGTGGCCCTGGCGAAGTCGCGAACCTGGCGAGGGTTAACGACTACTACGGGCAGCGCCGCAGCGGCGAGAGCGGCCACCAACGGCAGTTCCAGACCACCCGTTGCTTCCAGCAACACCATGGCAGGACCCAGATCCACTATCTGGGAAACCAGTTCCCCGACGCCGGTCTCGTCGTAGGACGCGGCCCAGCTCTGTCCCGTAGGCCGGACGGCCACATCCACCTGGGCCTTGGAGACATCAATGCCTACGTATCTCGGTTCTCCTTCCATCTGTACCTCCTGCGTGAGTGCTGGCCCGTCCTTGCACGATACGGGCTCGATTGGCCCAGGCAACTGTTCGGGCTCTGCATGTAGGGAGCGCGGCGAACCTCGCTACTGGACGGTCTGTCGTGACCCAGGGGATGACGGTCTGCCGCGCCCGGTTCCATCACCAAAGTCAAGATACAAGGGGACCGGCGTCCAGTCCGCCTCGGGTATGGCCTCGATGAGGTTCCGCAACCGGGCGTGCTGCCGGATGGTGATGGAAAAGCGGACATCCAGCTTGCGGCAGAGCGCGACGATGGCGTGGGCGTAGAAGCCGCTGTCGGCCCGCATCGTGAGTTGTCCCGTGGCCCCGGCGCGGCGCACCCGCCCCACCGTCTCACGCAGGAAGTGGGCGGCGCCCCGAGCGGTGTTGGCGCGGCCCTCCCTGAGCCGGACCATCAGCACGTCGCCAGTGCCGGCGGCGACGGCCAGCAACGGGTGATAGCCCCGCTGGCCGGTGTAGCCGTGGTGGCGCGCTCCCTCCTTGGCCAGTCCGTAAGTCTCGCAGATGGTGGAGTCCAGGTCGATGGTCAACGGCCCGTCGCCGGGTCCGGCCCCAGCGGCCCAAGCCCTTGCCAGCAGCTCCCGGCTCACCCGGTCCAGCTGGCGGACGTGGCCCCACCGGAAGCTCCTCAGGAATGTGCCCAGGGTGGACGGCGCCTTGACCACGCAGCCGATGGCGCCAGCCGTCCCGCCGGTGCGCAACACGTCGGCGTCGTCGATGCAGTCGCCACCGGCCAGCGCCGAGGCCACCAGCGTCATCACCTTGTCGCCGGTGTTGGCACGACCCAGTGCCTTGCCCAGGCGCAGATGACGGTCAACCAGTTGGGGCAGGCCCAGGTGTAGAGCCAGGGTGACCGGAAGGAGCAACCCGGCATTGGCCACCAAACGGTGGTCGTCGAAGGCGATTTGGATGCGGTCGGGGTCGTTGAGTGGTAGCATCTTTTGGGTGCTCCTGCTTCGAGGATGGTTTGCTGTTTCAACAACCATTATCCCCGATGCCGGGAGCACTTTCTTACCCCTTCAGCACACCGCCAAACTCATCTCTTCGGTGGATCGGGGCTAATACTCCAGCAAGGCCCTTCCGAATTCCGCGAGATGATCGTGTATTCAACGCTCATTCCCTGCCACATCTGCGCCAGAGCCATCGTCCACTTCGTCATCACCACGGTCGTCACCGCAGAATCTAGTACTGGAACAAGTCAGGGATGGCAGAGATAGAGACGGTGGAGCTTGGCCCGGGCGTCCCAGGCAGTAAAACGACAGTCAATGGTGGCTCCCATTCTGTTGCGTCCGATACGCAGGTGTTGACGGCCCTTTCCAGGCGGTCTTCGTCGGCCTTTCGTCCTCGCAGACTGGCTCGGGCCAGCACGCTGAAGTCGATCTCCGCCATGTTCAGCCAGCTACCATGCTTGCGTGTGTGGTGGAATTTCAGTTGCTTGGCGATGCGCCGGCCTCCGGGGCGGGGAAAGTCTCATAGAGGGACGCCATCCTGGCGTGTTCAAATTGTCCAAGACTACTCGGATTACAGTGGCCTGCACCGACAGACCGACAAGATCCATCGCCGGCGCGGTTTTCACTGTGCGCTTGAACGGCTTTCGCATGGCCGCTCTATGGCCTTTGTAGAACTGTCACAGCGTGTTGTGGTCCGGGTGCTGCCAGCCGGTCAGCCATAGATAGGGAAGCTGTTCCCGGCAGGCCACTTCCAGCTTGCGGCAGGATCGCACCCCGGTCATGAAGCCGTACAACCACACGCAGAGCATTGTCCGAGGGTGGTAGGCTGGCGCTCCCAGCGAGTCCCCATCCATCTGCACCTCGAGCTCAGCCCAGCCCTCCTGCCCCAGGGCGCCGGCAAACTCGGCCACGAATCTGGCCGGGTGGTCCATAGGGATCAACTCTTCCAGAGAAGGGGGCAACAGCCACGCCTGCTCCCGGCTCATCTCCCTGAAGGGCATTTCCCAAATCTCCTGACTCAGACTTTCTCCATCAGTCTACACCCCGTCTGAACGCGTGACTTATGAGGCAGCCTGGTACCGCTGGTTTTGTTTCCTCACCATCGGCGACCCGGTGTTCGACTATTCCACCATCACATACTTCATCAACCGCATCGGAAGGGATGGCTTCTCGGAAGTATTTGATGGCCTGAATCAGGAGTTGCTGCGGATGGGGCTGCTGTCGCCGTAGATGAACGTTGATTCCAGCATGGTCAAGGCCAACGTCAACAGCTTCGGACCCTCCCGCAGCGACCTGAGCGTTGAGGAGTTCAAGGAACAGGCCATAGAGGAGAACGTGCTGTTTGTACTGGCCAGCACAACCGTTGATGATGAAGGGGTTGAGCACCAGGAGGTCAGCTACTTTCAGGATGCTAGGGTCCAGCTGCCGCCGAGCCCCGTGGATACTGACACCCGGTGGCGCACTACCAGATCAGGCAAATCCTCGGGTTTGAACTACCAGGAGAATGTCTTAGTTGACCTGGCTGGTTTCGTCCTCTCCAGGGGAGTTACTCACGCCTCCAAAGGGGAATGGAAGGCCTTGCCGGCGCTGTCGGAGAAACTGCCCTTAAGGCCGGTGTCGCTGGCAGCGGACACGGCCTACAGCGTCGGCCAGCTCAGAGAACTCCTTGAGGAAAACGGCATCACTGCCTACATACCAATCCACCCCAACCAAGAGAGCAGCATGGTTGCCACGAGGGACTTCATCTGCCGGGGCGACCATCTGATCTGTCCTCAAGGCAAGGTGATCCGCCTCAGCGCGTTGCAAAGGCGGGACCGCGCCTATCAGTACGTGGCCTACCAGAAGGACTGCCAATCCTGGCCTGCCAAAGCCCTGTGACTGCCTCACAACCGGAAACGAAGGTACGTGGCCCTCCGCATGTATCACCCACTGCTGCTCCAGGCACAGGAACTCAAAAAGACCGCGGCGTACCGCCGGGAAAGAAAACGGCGGCATACCATTATTGAGGGGCATTCGCCCCATTGGATCGTCTGGGCTGGGCCAGGTCCCGCACACGCGCAGATATACCCCTAAGATTGGAGGTCCAATCTGAAAGGTCGCCGTGCGGCCCGATGGCGAGCCGCCCCATTTTGACGCCCACCGTCCGCCCGAATAAACTGGAAGCTACGGAAAGAAAACTGATGAACTACCGCGAACCCTGCCGGAAAATTGCCCTCCGGACGACGCCGAGGAGATCAACGCGCACCGCGCCGTGTACCGCCTGGTGCGGAACAACCCTCCCACTGACGACGACTTCCGGTCGCAACGGCTCGAAAGGCCGGACCGAGTGTTTCGTGACGTGACCGAATGCCAAGCACGCGGGGTGTCAGTATTCATCAACCCTGAAGTCGCAGAAGAACTGGCGATGAAGGGAAGCCTGCAAGGCAGGACGGTCTGCCGGGTCACCCTAGCCCCCGGCGCATGACGCATCCTACCAACCGGAAGACGCTCCCATCACACATGGTGGCCGCTGGCCGCCTATGACATTCTGGCGAACTGCCAAGTGGTGACACGATGAAAACCATCGAGATTACCGAGATACTGGAATACTACGACGGCATCCAGACTTTCGCGGCCCGCGATCCCATCGGTGGCCACTATGTCGGCCAAATGACGGAAACAGTGGGCGACCACGACCGCTACGCAGTTGTGGGAGTCCGTCCAAAGCGGCTGAAGGACCTACGAGCCGGCAAAGTCGACCTGCGCACCCTGCTGCTGGAAACGCCAGCCGGCCAATGGTACACGATGATGCCCGAGGGCGAGGTCGACGACCCGCAGGAGCTGATACCGCAGTCAACGCCATTAGCCCAGTCCGATTGGCTCCCCCAAGACGGCTATTTCATAGGGCCTGAGGAACCACCCGACGGCGGGGCCATCCGCCGTGCCCTGAACCACGGCAAGGTGGTCACCCTCACCGGCCTGGTCGAGCAGGCCGACCGCAGCGTTGGCGAATGGGCCCTGCTCACCGAGGACGGCATCCAATCCGGCAAGACCTACCCCGGCGGCCCCTGCCTGGACGGTCTGCAGGTCGGCGAGCGCTACCGCTTCAAGTGCGCCCAGGTCACCGGGCTTGACTCCCTCTGGCGGAACAAGCAGACCCTCTACCTGCATCACGTCGAGCACGTGTGATTCGTAGATAGTGTCCAAATCCTGAAAGAACCACGGTCAGTCGCGGCGCACCACGACACAGGTGACCCCATCCGACTGCTCGCGGCCGCCCGCCTCCTCAAGCAGCCAGAAGACCGCACCAATTGCCCCGGCAAGAGGGCAGGACAACACCGGAGGGAAATACAGAGATCCTGCGACATGGTGCGGAGTGACTTCCCCATCGAACCGCTCACGTACCAAGCGGTTTACCGGCGGCTTGCAACCTCGGGTGAATCTGACCACGACTACCTTGACTATATGGGCGCCAGGTATTTCCCGGACCTCTCCCGCCAATGGCGGGGCTACGAGGACAGCGGAAGATACCTGGCGATACCCGCCGGCAGGTCTGGAGGAAGAAGGAATGTCCCGGAAGGTCTCCACCAAGTGCGCCATCTCCGGCTGCCACCGGCGGCTCAAGATGACCCCGGAGGAACGGGAGGGACTGCGCCGGGTGGGAAGGGAGCACAACGCCGTGGCAGGAATCGTATGCCCCAGGGACGTGAAGGCCGCCTTCGACTTCGAATACGAAGACATCGACATCGACGTTCCGCTGGAAGAGTACCTCGTGGAGGCGGCCAAAGAAACTCCCCGCTGGCGGGTGATGCTGACTCCGCTGCCCGGGACCAGCGCCGCCAAGAAGCCTTCGGAAGGGCTGGGAAAGGACGGTGGCGACGGGCAGAAGATACTGTAGCCAGCGACGACTACCCCATGTTGGCTCCCGGCGACTGTGCCAATGCAGCCAGTGAAAACGCGGTGGCTCAACAGCCTCGGCCCCAGCGCCAGGCCACCCGGCGGATGCCGCCGGTCAACTCTGGGAAGAACGCCCGTCAGACCAGGGGTGCCATCGGGGGAACAGTGTCGAGCGTAATGGGTTACGCCGGCGAGATCGGCAAACCCAGCGTCATTCAGCGGCCCGACCATCGTAAAAGGGAAGGACTCTCCCCGAAAAAAGAAGTACGGCTAGCGAGGCTGGATGTTACCCAGCTTTAACTATGGCAAGGTCATCCCTTTCTTCATCTCGCGGGGTTTACATGTTTCTATGTGCCCACTGGCGACAATGATGGTCCAAAAGCTCGTTGGAGCGGCGAAACAAAGGCATACGCCAGTGAGCGGCGGTTTGGGAGTTTCCCCCAATGGGCCGCAGCCCGTCATCCCGTCGCAGTGGCACCGAGCGAGTAGGGCGATGAGCGAACTGAACGCCCAGACTGCCTCACCATACGCAGCAACCTCAACAGAGACATTGCCGGAATCCAGGGATTGGCGGGCAGTTGATCAAACAGCCAATAACAACAGAAAAGGGATGACGCCTCCTACATCCACTAACGGGACACAACCGACCCGGGCCTGTGATCCTCCCATCGATTGGGAAATGACCCGAGCAATGACCATGACCGCCGGGATCATCTGGGAAGCCACTCCAATGAGACTACCTTCAGACTCATTCACCCGGGTTCCAGAGAGGATTGGCCCCCGACGCCCGGACACACCCTGAAGGTGCCCCCTAGACAGCGACCAGGGGCCAAATTCCCGGGTCGCATCGCGCAGGTTGCTTGGGCCAAGCGTCCGACGGGGAGAGGACGCTGGTGAAGGAGGCCTGAGGCAAGACCCGCTAGGGCTCGGTCTGTCATCACCCATGATGCCGGCCGAACTCCTGTCCGGGAAGAGCACTTGCAACACCGGGCCCGGCAGTCCTGTGGAAAGAATCAAAGACGCCCGGCGGTGTGCCGGGCGTCTTGATCGAATGGCGAATTTCGTTGGCCAAGGATGAGCAATGCTGGACGACTAATCCGGTTCGTCTTCCACAGCCCGGTGCAGTCTGCCCCAGAACCGCTCCAGCATCCTCTCGTTATCAACTGCTCCGACGAACGAGCAGGCCTCCCTCCAGGCTCCCAGGGCCGTGCCTATGCGCCCGCAGGTGACGGGGTCGCACACAACATTCCGGGGCCTGGCCAAGCGCGAAACCAACTTCTGGAGACCAAGATCCAGCAGCTGCGTGTCATTCAATTCTTCAAGGGCCCCCGGAGACGACTCGTCCACGAAATCATCCCCCGGCTTCAAGATCGTTTTTTCCTTTCCGTAGAGCAGGATAGGTATTCTCCTCGCAGTGACCCTGTGGGGATGTGAGGGGCGGCGAGGGCGGTTGGGATGACGGAAGTCGAATTCGTCGATAAAACGCAGATCCGTTTTCTCAAACTCGCGAATGATGGGCACCAGGAAACGGGCATCCACCATCACCGCCATCACACCGTCCTCTGCCAGTGCGTGCACGCCGGATTCGCCCAGTTCCCTGAATTTAGGTATCCAGCGCTCTGCGGTAGGCGGGAAAGTCACGATCACCTGGACGCTTCCGGGTTCGACTTGCTGGTGAAATGCACCCACCTCGGAGCACTGAACGGTGGTGGTCTTATAGATGTCCTTGGCAAAGAAATCGGCCGCAGCCTCGGCGCTTGCCTGCAGTGCGAGCTGATCCGCTATCCGTCCTGCTGCTCCCTTCAAGGTATTGGCTGACCCTCTGAGCTGGACTTTGTACAAAGCTAGTAGGTCCCGTTAGATACGAATGTTTAGCTGCAATGCCGCGCCAGTATGTTTTTGAATGTCGCCTTCTGGACCCGACATTCGAAAAGTTCCCAGGCTGTGTAACTTTACCCACGATGCCCATCTCTGAAATGTACAAAGTCCAGCTGAGGACATAGTCGAGAATCTGCAACTGGCGCTCTTCCGGGATGTCGATGACATTCAACGCGTCGCTGCCGTTGACTTTGTCCTCCCAGCAGGCCTGCTGGATTGCCGGAATCACACCACTGTCCGGGGACAGTACCCGCTTGACATTCTTGATCGCGCTGACGCTCACCCCGCAAACATAGGCGGCTCGGCGCTGGGAATAAATGGACAAATTTGTCCCGTTTTCGGTAAGGGCAGGCCGACCGGGCGGGGAGCCTTCAGAGAGGGCGTAAGCCACGCATGCCCTTTGGTTCTTGCTCAGGTCCCTCCGCAAAAGGTTTCTTGTAACCACGAAGTCCATCGGGTCCTCGTCCTCGTTCAGGTCAACAATCCGAGGTTCAATGCCCAGCTCAACGCAGACCTGAAGACGGTGTATCCCGTCAATGATCAGCCCGCGGTGGCGGGATATCGGTTCCTGCTGCCCACGTTCCTGGATGTCCCAGAGAAGTCTGTTGTATTCCTCGCGCCTGTAGGGCGGTATAAGTCTTGCCAAGGGACTGATCTGATGCCCATCTATGGATTCGTATTCCATTGCACTCCTCCTTTTTCTGTAGGCGACTTTCTGTAGGCGACATTTGAATTATTCAAGGCTTGACGGAACGGGTTGTCCGTTCGGGGGACTTTTCCTGGCGTTCGCTGGCTCCGTGAAAAGGAGGAGTGCATACACGCGGCTAAAGCTGCCTTCCCAATAATCCGGAATGTTGCCCTGGGCTCGCTGGCCACTCTACATATGTTCCAAACTACTGTAGGTAGAGTGTCGTGCGGCTCCCCTGGAGGATCTCTCCGACCACCATCGAGGAGCCGCCAGTGGGCTTGGCCGGATGTTCGCCTGGTTGCCTTACCACGTGTCGAGAACGTGCCAGCCCGGGGATGTCCTTTCGGAAAGCGTCTGCCGGTTCCATCACCGGCAATACAGCTGCGGCATCAGCCATACGGAACATCTCGGGACGTCAACGGGCCTGCAGGAATGCAGGCCACGACGCCGCAGGATGGTGAAGATGTCTCGTGGGGCAGTGAACCGGGTTCCAAAAGGAATTCCGTCGCTTTGCCCTGATTTTCAGGAACAGCGGTGTCGGCCGCCTCACGCAAGCCGCTGTCCGGTCCGAAGGAGGACGATCATGTAACTGGCCCAAACCGCCGCCGCGCCCGGAGCTGGCGCGACACGGAACGCCGCGATCACCAGGGAACACGGACCGCGCCCAATGGCGGGGCCTTTTTCATTCCAATCTCATTTCAACATGGAGAGACAACAATCATGGGCATTGAATTCAAGCCGCCGGAGTTCCCGGAACACCGGCTCAACGATCCCAAACGCAGGGCGGAGGCTGATGTATTCCACACCCTGCAGAATCTTGGACTCGAGGGCCACGGCATTTACGAGTTCCGTTACCGCGCGGGAGGCAGGCAACTCGACAAGGCCGTGTGGGGGAACCACGTCGGCCGGTTCGCCCTCCAGGTAAAGGGCGGCCTATACGACATGGACGAGGCCGGACAGTGGTACCGCATCAGTCCCGACGGAACCCGGGAACGGGTTTCGTGTCCGTTGGAGGAAACGGAGGACGGGTGTATGGAAATGCGGAACGCCATCAAGGAAGCCACCGGCTACTCCAATTTCGTGGTTGGGGTGACCCTGTTCCCGGACATGGAGCGCAACGCCAGGATGGAGGAGGTGGCCCGCAGAAGGAATCACGTATACATCATCTGGGGCCTGGCCAATCTGCGGGAAGACCTGGAACGCATCGCCCGCGAGGCTCCGGTCAAACACCCGCCCAAGCCCAGCCACTCGGAGAACGAATGCCGCAAGGTGAGTGAGTTGCAATACCGAGGCCCTGAGGGCCAGAGGGAGGACGGCCGGGATATGCCGGACGGCGCCTCGGGCCAGGCCAATAGCCTGGAGGCGGAGCGCCAGCTCACCTTTGGGTCGGCCACCATCCACATCCACCAGGTAAACACCCTGGTCATACAGCATGGCCCGCCGGAGCGGGACATAGAGGGCCAGACGTACATGTGCGGCCTCTAGCGTGGCCACCTTTCAGCAAGGGCGCCTGGCGGAAATCCGTCCGGCGCCTCCACCTTGGCAGGGCGGCCGGGGGCGGCGCTGCCCGCGTATCCCGGGCAACAGCGACCGGGACAACGCCACTACGGACCTGGGGAACGCGGCCGATGCCTCTAGCCCCGGGCCACAACACGGGAGAAACTCATGGACATCGCGCCCGCCATCTTGCGCCTGAAGCCGCAGCCGGACGCCAGCCAGCAGAAGGTCATCGGCCACATGGACGGCCCGATGCTGGTAATCGCCGGCCCCGGGTCAGGCAAGACCGGCAGCATCCAGCTCAGGGCAGTCAACCTGCTGCTGACAGGCCGGACCAAACCCGGTGAGCTGGTGCTCTGCGCCTTCGGCAGGGACTCGGCCCGGCAGCTACAACAGCGCTTCACCTCGTCGGCGCTGGCCTGCGGGGTGCCAGGGGACTTCTCCTGGGTGAACGTCACCACCGTCCACAGCCTGTGCCACCAGCTTCTGAAGCCGCATTCCGCCCTGGTGGGGCTGCGGCCCGGCTACCGGGTCCTGGACGCAGAGGAACAGCGCCTGCTGCTGCGGGAGCAGTCGGATGCCGTGTTTGGCCTTGACAGAGGCGTCCTGTCCGGGCGCGGCCGGCATGGCGGAGTCCAGATCGTGGACGAGGCCGCCAGATACTTCGACCGCGTCTGCGACGAGTTAATTGAGCCCGAGGAACTGGCCCAGTCGGAACAGGCCTTCATCGCCGCTCTGGGCCGGTGCTGTCTCCGCTACCGGAACCTCCTGCTGCACCGCAACGCCGTAGACTTCGCGCACCTTCAGGTATGGGCCCACCGGGTGATGCAGGACGAGGGCGTTGCCGCCGCGGCGCGCGCGGCCGTCCGGCACCTTATGGTTGATGAGTTTCAGGACACCTCCCGGGTCCAGATGCGTATTCTGGAGAGTCTGGCGGGAGTCAACGGCAACATCGTGGCCGTCGGAGATGACGACCAGTCCATATACCGCTTCCGGGGCGCCAGCGTGGCCAACCTGCTGGAGTTCCCCCAAAGATTCCCAGGGTGCCGGGTGGAGAAGCTAACCACCAACTTCCGTTCGCACCGTGGCATCGTTGCCGCCGTGGGCCAGTGGATGAACTCCGCCGCCCGGTGGGAGCCTGATAGCAGATCCTTCCGCTACGCCAAGGACATCATCCCCGATGCGCCGGATTCCCACCCCGATTACCCAGCCGTCATCTCGGTGCAGGGACAGGCGCACGGAGGCGAGGCGACACAGCTCGCCGAGTTGCTGCGGTTCCTGAAGGACCGCGGCGTCATTGCCGGGTTCGGACAGGCGGCGTTGCTGCTCCACAGCGTCAAGGACTCGGTGAGCGACCCATACCTGGACGGCCTGGAACGGGCCGGCGTGCCGGTCCGCTGCGAACCCGCCGGCCATATATACACGCACGCAGACAACGAGGTGCTGGTCACCACCATCCATCAGGCCAAGGGACGGGAGTGGGACGTGGTGATCGTGGGGTCGCTGAACGGGCGGGACCTGGACACCGACCGGGTGGGCGGCACGCTGGGAGAGTACATCGAAAGTGGCTCTAGCGAACCAGCGGAATTTACCGGGGAGTTCGACCGGGCCCGCCGCCACTATGTGGCCTTCACCAGGGCCAGGCGCCTGCTGGTGCTGACGTCCACCGGCGAACCCCATGCCAGGTTCAATGACATCTGGGCAGGCGCCGCGCGCTGGCCCGACATTGACAGGGACGCCCTTGCGCTCCAGCAGTTCGGGGCAACACAGAAGGCCACCTCCTCGGATGTAATCAAAATCGACCATCTGGATCGGCTGGTGATCCGGTTAGGGCAGGGGCGTGGTGATGCCTGAGCATCAATCTATTCGCTGGCGAGGATGACGGAGAATTACTGCGACGGCCCCGACACCACCGTCAACCGGCAGGGACAGCGCTTCGCTGCCCGCCGGGGAGTCCCTGCCGGCGCCAACATCGGGCCAGGCGCCATCTGCACTCAGGTCTGGAACGGCGAGAGCGAGAAGATCAAGATGATGATGGAATTCAACGGCGAGCCAGGCTTCGGCGGGCGACCACGTGCTATCAAAGCGACCAACTGAATGGCATGGCAATGCGCCTGCGCATGGAATTTGCGACCTCTGCATCGCCATGACTTTCCCCACTAGGTCTGCCCCCGCCTTGGGCGAGAGGTCTCCATAGTCGACCACCGTTCTACCAGCTCAAAAACACAGAAAATTGCGGATTTCAGCTATGAAATTGCCGCCAAAACCACGCGAGGGAAGCCAAACCCGCGCCTAAGTTAAAAGGCCCTCCCCAAGGCTGTCGCCTCCCGTGCCGCTGGCTGGGAAAGGGCTGAATCCAGCCAAGGAAAACTCTCGAGGGCACCAGCCCTGCCTCGACAACGTAGGGGGTTGCCGCAGCGAAGCCGCCTGCTGGGCCGCCACGGTGCTGAGCCTGTGCAAGGGATTGAGATTCCGCCATCGCCATGACTTTCCCAACCTGGTCAGCCCTGGCCGATCGATATCCATAGCCGACACCATTCCACCAGCTCCAAACAAGCCCTGAAGATCGGCAAATCAGCTGCGAAATTGAGAGAGTTTCGTACTAAACTAAAGCCAAGGTGGAATGCGCAGATGGTGGGGGGGCAAACGACGGAGCCGGGTCATCGTCCAAGTACGGATGAGAGGGATTCACCGGCGCAACCCAGATGTTCATCATCGCCACTTAAATGTACATCCCACCTTGGCTTTAGTTTAGAAAAAGACCCGGACGACTGGCTTTGCACAATGAAGGGGAATTAACACGAATTGAAACAAATTCTGCACAACGAATCGGAATTAAAAAAGATTCGTTGTGCAAAGCATATCTATGCCCGCTGTAGGGCCGTGCAACAGCGACTAACTGGCGTGGCCGTTGGGGAGGTGTAAGATTCAGGCGTGGCGAGTCGCCGGACCAAGGCCGACAGGGCATTGGTGCCTAGCGACCGGTGCAAAGCATGGTCCGGGAGCCTTACGGCTGCATCATTGGTGACGCCTCCAGCGGGACGTTCCCGTTCGATAGATTGTGCGCTTTCAGTGGCTCCCCCCGGCGGCGCGCCTATGCAGCAATGAGGGGCCGGATGATGAACGAGAGCAGGGGAAGTGAAAACCCGGGAGCGAAGAAGGGTAGAGGAGCACAGCGCCTACCGGCAGAGTTGTCCCGGGTAAACCTGAACGCTGCCGGTATCGACGTGGGCGCCAGCAGCCATTTCGTGGCGGTGCCCGAGGACCGCTGGGAACAGCCGGTGCGCGAATTTGAGGCCTTCACGGCTGAGTTGTACCGCCTGGCCGAATGGCTTGCGGAGTGCGGGGTGGAGACCGTGGCGATGGAGTCCACCGGGGTCTACTGGATACCGCTGTTCGGGGTACTGGAGGAGCGGGGATTTGAGGTGATGCTGGTGGACCCCAGCCGCATCAAGAACGTGCCCGGGCGCAAGACGGACGTGCAGGACTGTCAGTGGCTGCAGCAGTTGCACACCTACGGGCTGCTGTCGGGAAGCTTCCGGCCGGAGGGTGAGATACGTTGCCTGCGCAGCTACCTGCGGCAGCGGGCCATGCTGGTAGCGTACGCCTCCCATCACATGCAGAAGGCGCTGACCCAGATGAACGTCAAGCTGCAGCACGTCATCAGCAACATCACGGGCAAGACCGGCATGAAGATCATTGAAGCCATAGTGAGGGGCGAAAGGGATTCGTGGAAACTGGCCGCGCTGCGCGATCCCAGGACCAGGGCCGACGAGGCGACCATCGCCAAGTCGCTGCAGGGACACTGGCGGGAGGAACACATCTTTGAACTGACCCAGGCCCTGGAACTGTACCGGACCTATCAGGACAAGATCGCCCAGTGCGACCGGGAGATTGAAAGGCAATTGGAGCGGTTTGAGGACCGCAGCGATGGCGAACCTCCTGCTGGGGATGGCGGCAAGCGCAGCCAGGGGAACGCGCCCCGCTTCGACCTTCGGAGTCACCTGCACCGAATGACGGGAGTGGATCTTACCCGCATTGACGGAGTGGACGCTTTCACCGCACTGAAAGTGGTCGGCGAAATCGGCACGGACATGACCCGGTGGCCCAGCGCCAAGCACTTCGCCTCGTGGCTGGGGCTCAGTCCCAACAACCGCATCACGGGCGGGAAGGTGATCAGTTCCCGGACCAAAGCCAACGCCAACCGGGCGGCTGCGGCATTGCGGCTGGCGGCCAACGCGCTGCATCGCTCGGACAGCGCCCTGGGAGCTTTCCTGCGCCGGAAGAAGGCCCAGTTGGGATCTCCCAAGGCCATCACGGCCACGGCGCACAAGCTGGCCAGAATCATCTACTCCATGCTGCGCTATGGGCAGGGATATGTGGATGCCGGAGCCCAATACTACGAGAGTCAGTACCGCCAAAGGGCGCTCCGGGCCGCCAAGCAGAGAGCCGCGCAACTGGGCTACCGGCTGGTGCCGATCGCAGATGCTCATGACCTCAACCCTGTCCCGTCCACGACCACGACGGCTACCGCAGCGTGACAGTACTTGTTAGTCCATAGCCCTGCGGAATGGACATGGAGACATGGATAGGTGGACGCTGGCGCCCAGTGCTACCAGCGCCAGCACCGCCAAAGGGCGCTTCGGGCCGCGAAGCAGAGAGCGGCGCAGCTGGGCTACCAGCTGGTGCCTCTTTCAGAACTCTTGGCATCACCGGTGACCTACGCACCAGTCGCGGCACCGACATGACACTTTAGGTTAGTGGGGAGCAGGTTCCCGTACCGAGCGTCCACCCCCCCACCCACTGACAAACAGAACCAAATTGTGCAAAATGCCCTCAACCGCAGGGGCGGCGCGAACATGATTTTGCACAGCTTCAGGTAGGCCGGTAAAATTCCCCCACTATCCCAAAAGAAGACCCTCCCGACAACGTCAGGCTGACCGACATAAGCACCGGACACCGGCAGGCAAAACTCCCTAGACGGAGTGACAATCATCATGAGTCATCCCGGAGTTTGGTTGGGGGATGTGAGGGCAGGTGGATAGGTCAACCAAAGCGCGCTCAGGGCGGTTCTGATTCTGGAGAGCGGTATCGCGGCTTGGCGGTACCGCTCTCCTGTTCTGTGGCACCAGCCACGGAGCAAGTCCTGCACCAGGGACTCCAGCTCCGGCGCCAGCAGGGATAGCAGGAAGGAGTAGACCAGGCTGACCATCAGCAGCAACTTGAGCCGGTTTTCCCAGAACCAGAGCCGGGGGCTCTCCATGGCCAGGTCCGTCTTGCAGGCGCGGTAGCACATCTCCACCTGCCAGCGGCGGGCGTAGGCCATGACCACCCGCCAAGCGTCATCGGGAGTGGCGACGGGTTCGTTGGTCAGCAGGTACCAGGGAGTACGGCCCCTGCCGGGGCGGGAGACCACCAGCCACAGTTCCTCGTCGGCTTGGGGGTGGCGCACCTTGACCGCCACGATGCCGGTCTTGCGATATTGACGCCGGTTCAAATCCCAGATCTCGCGGTGATCCTGGGAGCGTTTGCCCCGGGTGATGTGCCATGCGGGACGCTCGCCCTTCCCGTCGGCCAGGCGGTAGCGGGTGGGCCAGCGCATGATGAACCGGGCTTGGTGTGCTGCCAGTTCCCTGAGCCAGGGGGCCCCAGCATATCCCCGGTCGAAGACGTGGACCACCCGCCTTTGCCACCCTTCGGCGCACTGGGCAAGCAGGGCTGCGGTCTGTTCCCGCCGGTGGCTGGCCAGATGGCCCCGGCTGGTCCACCAGCGCATGGCGGCCAGGCAGGGAGGCCCCTGCATTCCGGCCAACATGACGGTGAGCCACTGCAGGCCAGGGACGAATACCGGCGGCCCGCCGGGAGGATTGTAGTAGCCGGGCTTGATGCGCTTCAGGCGGGCGGCCTTGCTGGAGCGCACCGGGCACAACCCCTCCAGGGCGATGCTTTCCGGCTTCTCCAGCACGCTCTCGTCCCAGATGGCCAGGGTCAGTCCGCTCCGCTCCTCCTGTTGGGTAAGCATCTGATCTGCCCGTCGCCACAGAAACTTTTCCAAGAGGGTGTGGGACCACTTGGGGGATCGCAGCAGATTGCTGAGCCGCTTGGTCCCGGCCGGGGCCTGAGCCGGGGAGAGGATGTGAGCGCCCAACTCACTCAGGAGCAGTCCGGACCGTGAGTGCCGCAGGCGCACGATGGCCACCAAGGCCAAGAACAGGGTGCGCACCAGACGCCGGTCGACCTGCCTGTCCAGCCACACCTCCAGAGGACTGATGAACGATTGCAACAGATTGGCAAGCTCCTGCCCTTGCTCCCACCCCGCCCCATGCCGCAACATAATGAAAGACCCCTCCAGGTGAATGGTGTTGTAACATTCCCATTCCACCTGAAGGGGTCGTACTTTGCCCCTGTTTATCTAAACGCCTTTCCGCAGCTTTCTCAAACTCCGGGATGACTCATGGAATATTTCCTCCTCTGGATGAGTGGCTTGGCCCTCGTGGTCGCCGCCCCAGCAGGCGGCGGCGCCGGCTTCGGTCAAGCCGCAGTTGTGATTGTATCCGGCGCTTATTGAGATGAACCTGCCTTGGGGAGGTGTGGACTGGCCTGACTCGTTGGAGCCCCAGCAAACCGCGGAGCCGTCGGGTTTCAGTCCGCATGTGTGCTCTTCTCCGGCGCTGACGCTGGTGAACTGTCCTTCGGGCGGCGTGGCCTCGCCCCATTTGTCGTACCCCCAGCAGGCTACGGTGCCGGTGGCCCTCAGTCCGCAGGTGTGGTTGTCCCCGGTGCTGATGGAGATAAATTTTCCTTCAGGCGGGTCCGAGACACTGCCCCAGCAGGCGACGGTATCGTCGGTCCTGATGCCGCAGGTGTGCGCTCCGGTGTTGATCGAGGTGAATCGGTCGCCAGGCGGCGTGGATTGTCCATAGCCGTTCCCGCCCCAGCAGGTGATGGATCTGTCCGTGCGGATGGCGCAGGTGTGACCGCTTCTTGCGTCCACGAAAGTGAACGTCCCTTCGGGGGCAACGGAGAGGTCTCCGTAGCGGTTGCCCCAGCAAGCGATGGTGCTGTCGGTCCTGATGCCGCAGTTGTGCTCGCTTCCGGCGCTGACGGAGGTCAATGTGTTGTCGGGGGGAGCGTTTATTCCGTATCTGTCCCTTCCCCAGCAAAGTGCGGCGCCGTCGGTTCTCACCCCACAGTTGTGTTGCCATGCGGCACTAACGGAGATAAATTCCCCTTGAGGGGGTGTGGACTGGGCGTATTCGTCGCTGCCCCAGCAGTCGACGGTGTTGTCTGTTCTTATGCCGCAGGTGTGGTCTCCCCCGGCGCTGGCTGATGTGAAGTTGCCCTTGGGTTTTTTGCCCTTCCCGTTTTCCTTATCTCCCCAGCAGACGACGGTGCGGTCTGCCTGGATCCCGCAGGCGTGGTGGTCTCCGGCGCTGATGGAGACGAACTGGCCCTTGGGCGGCGTCGCTTGGCCGTACTTGTCGTCGCCCCAGCATGATACGTTGCCGTCATTTCTGATCCCGCAGGTGTACTCAATGCCAGCGCTCACGTACCTGAACCGGCCTTCCGGAGGAGTGGCTTGGCCGTGACTGTTTCTGCCCCAGCAGGCGAGGGATTCGTCCGGTTTGATGTGGCAGGTATGCCCTCCGCCGATGGCTACTGGCATGTACTCGATTTCTGCCTTCTCCACGTCCGGTGTGGCTCTGGAATGGGTGGAGTCCGGGGAGCTACCTGCGCAGGCTGCGATAAGTATGAATGGCGTAAGCATCGCTGGGATGGCAAGGTATGTGAGGCATCGGATGCCGTAGGCGCGTGCTCGTCTTCGGGTGGGCACCGGGGACACCTCCTGCGGGATTTCTGTTCAGGCTTTGGGGTTCATCGGCGCTTGGTTGGCCGCCCGAAGCTGTGTTGGCCGGATATCTGCGGCTGCTGATCGTTGGAGGTTTGTTGATGAGGTTCCTTCCGGAGCGTTCCCTTGCGAGTGGGAGTTGGCGGCGCGGTTCTAGGCTATAGTCTGGAGCAGTCCGTAGGACACGCCCAGCCAGAACAGCATCATTCCGAATGGCTGAAGGTATTTCCAGTAATGGGCCGGGAGTGTGGCATTTCCCTCCTCGGCTGTGCCGGATTCTTCCGCCCGTCGTTGGCGATGTTGCGTCGATGCCAGCATCATTATGGAGAGGAGCAGGGTTACTCCCTGAAAAGGAAGCGCTATCACGATGAGGGTTGATTCCAGGGTGGCGAGGAAGGCGTTGAACGCCACGATTCCCAGAGCCCAGGCGCCGTAGACCGCCAGGTAGGCGAGAGTTATGGCCCTCCGGTCTATATTTTTCCCCAGCATTCTAGCAATGGTGAATATCCAGGGGAGAGTGAAGAGCAGGCAGGTTGCCATACCCAGGAGCCCGTAGCGTTTTGGGTTCAGGCCGTGCGCTCTCGCCACGAGCGCGCACGCCATCCCCGCTATGGGGGACAGCGCGGCGCTCATGGTTGCCACGGTGAGTGTTATGAAGAAGATGCCGGTGGAGATGCCGTAGAGCAGGATCAAGTCTACTCCGACTGGGGACTGTCGTGTGTGAGTTTCACCATCTGATATTCGGCGGGTCCGAATTTGACGTTGTCGGCGACCAGACTCACGGTAGCTATGATTTGCTTGGGACGTCCTGTTAAGGCTGCTGGGGGTAGGGTGAAGGGGTATGACTCATCCTGTGGTGCCACCATTGCCGTGAAGCCGCCGAAGGTTTGGATGGGGTCTGGGAAGCCATCACGGGGGCTAAGTTTGTAGTCGCCATTCAAATGGACATGGACACTGATCTCCGGCACGCATCCTGTTTCGAAATCCCAGGTGATTTCGTAGTCTGCGTCCGTCCCGGCTACATGATTGATTGATAGCATTTCCAGGGTGGGGATTACATTTTCTCCGCAATCCATGAATTGCTGTCGGATTCTGAACGAATCGAAGTCCTCCTCTGTTATGGGCCAGTGCTTGGTGTTGATGATTGATATGCCGATTTTCATGATCTCTGCGAGTACTTCCGGCGAGGTGTGCTCGCAGAGTATTGAACCAAAGATGCTTGGCGTCTGACAATCGTATTTCTTGATGTCGCGGACCATTTTGTCGTCGGCAAGAGCCTTGTTCTTCGGGTTCCACGTTCTGTCCATCTCTACGTCGCTGTCCCGGCCGTCGAACTCCTGCAGGCTTGCCAGAGCCACGTCGTGTTTTTCGCATATGGGTGGGGTAGTGTCGAAGAACTTGGTGCACACATCCGCCGCGGTTGACAGCCAGCTGTACCTATGGTTTGAGGTGTTTATCTCATCTCTGAATGTTGCTCCATTGGTGACCCACCATAGGTGGTTTGTGCCGAAGATCAGGCAGTTGAGGTCCCCCAGTTTGTCTGCCAGTTCTTTTGGCTCTCCCAGTGGTAGACAGTTGTACCCCATGTCCGGATATGAGGGGTCTCGTCTCTGAGAGCTAGGCGCGGAGTCTTCGGCAGCGGCGTTGAGGAAGTGTTTGAGCAGGTATTCGTCTCCCGCGTCTCCTACGTACCTTTGTCCTATTTCCGTGCGTAGCAGATCCGAATACTCGGGGATACTTCCGAAGGTGGTGATTTTGGACTGCATCAATCTTTGATGCTCGCTGAACCAGCGTATGTTGTTATCGCACTGGTCCATTGTTTCCTTGGTGGTGCCGCGGTAGTTGCGTAGCAGGTCGTCGATGGAGTCGTACGACAGCCCTCTGCCGCTGAGGTTGACACAGTTAAGCATGGCGATGCTGGTGGTGGAGTTCCTCTTGGCTGAATCGACTTCCGCTGCCAGGTTTCTGACTATGGAGAGCAGCAGTCCGAACTCGTAGGTGCTCGGGAATGAGCATAGATCGATTCCCATTTGGTCTATGTCGTTGTCCGCGATACCCTCCAATATGAGGGGTACGCAATCGCTGAAGTCGTTGGTCGCCAGGCGTATCTGGTTCAGAGTGCTGATTCTCCCAATCTCCGGGGGGATCGTCCCCGTCAGTTGATTCTGGTCCAGGTGCAGTGTCTGGAGGTCTGACAGTTGTCCCAGTCCCGGCGGGATGCTGCCATCGAGGGATTCGTCGGGCAGTTGTATGGCCGTTACCCTCTGTGGCGTGCCGCTGACGGTTACGCCATCCCAGGTGCTGATTTCGGCGGTGGACGCCCAGTTGAGGTTTGCGGTGCTTGCCAGTGTGCTCTTCAGGCCGAGCAGTACGCTGCAGTCATCCACCAGCCTTGGGTTGGTGGCGTGGTCTGTTACTGCCGTGCCGTCGGTACAGCCCAAGGCTGAGGCGGTCCGGCCGTCTTCGGACGATGACCAGTTGCTCCATGCGTTAGAGTATCTGGTATCGTCTCCCTCGGCCCTGACTTGGAACTGATAGTTGGATGCGGGGCTGAGTCCGGTCACGGTGTAGCTTGGCCTTGTGGTTTCCGTTCCCTCGGTCCAGGAGGTAGTTCCCTGTGCCCTGTGTCTCAGTTGGTATTTTGCGGCGCCGTCGACGTGCTCTGATGAGAGCAGGATCGTCGTGGCCCTTGCTTCGTCGATTTCGAGTCCGGACGGGGTGTCTGGGCCGTTCGTTGTGGTCATCAGTGAGGTTGACCAGTCGCCCCAGCCGGAGGCGAAGGTTGTGCCGTCGCCATAGGATCTCGTTTCGATTTCGTAGGTGGTGCCGGCGGTGATTCCGGAAAGGGCGTGGGAGTTGCCGGTGATGTCGGATGACTCGGTCCACGAGTTTGTCCCGCTTTCGCGGTGTCGAGCCCGGTACTTGGTTGCTCCGGGTACTGATGACCAGCCTACCGAGACGGATGTGTTGGTCACGGCTCTGGAGATGGCTGGTGGCTGGGCTGCACACAGCGCTGTTTCCACGTCGTCCCGATTTGAGAAGGGCCCCCATGCCTCGTACAAGGTCGTGCCATCGCCATAGGCGTTCAGTCTGAAGTCGTAGCTGGTGTCGCATGCGAGGTCGTCTACTGTTTCTGACGTGGATGTGATGTTGTTGTTCCATAGGGTCCATTGGTCTCGGTCGTGTCTGCTGTACTCCACTTGGTACTTGTCGGCCCCGGTTAGGGTGGTCCAACTCAGGGTGACCGAGTTCCGGCGCTGCGAGGTTGAGCTGAACCCTGTGGGGGCCGTCGGAGCCGTGAGGGAGGTTCCTTCGTTCACGTCGGTCACGTCTATGCCGACGGTGGCGGTGTCGGTGCCGCCGTTCCCGTCGCTGGCCTGCACGGTGAGGGAGTAGGACGTGGTGGTTTCGTAGTCCAGCCCCGCTGCCACGGTGATCTGGCCGTCGTCGGTTCCGACGGAGAAGTGTCCTGCGTCATTGCCGACCATCGACCGACAACTATCGTTACACGATTGTCCTCAAGCCAAGGCCTGGCGAGTGGCCGCTAACAAAGAAGAGAAACCCACCCACAAAAGACCCAGAGGTCCGGAAGCAAAGAAAGAATTTCGCCACCGAAGAAAGGCGGAGGCAGGCTAGAGAACAGGGTTTGTGCACACAGTGTTGCAGGTGTCAAGCAGCGGAGGGCAAGACCCGTTGCCAACCCTGCACCGACCGCGAAAATGAGAGGAGAAGGCGCCAAGACCTGTTGAGAAAAGGGCCGTCACAACAGACCGCAAGGGACACACGTAGCCCTGAAGAACGAAAGGCGGACAACCCGCGTAAACGCGCCCAGAGACGCAAGGAACTTAAGGCCCTGGGTATCTGCTGGAACTGCACTAAGACGGCGGCCCCTGGGAAGACGATGTGTGAAGCTCATGCTGAATTGACAAGGAGGAACGGTAAGAAATACAGGGACAAGAAGCGGGCTGAGGCCAAACAGGCCAAGGCTAGCTGAACTCACCTCGAATTCATGGGGCCCGGCAACAAGCCGGGCCTCGTCTTAGCACAGAGCAGCACCCTCTTAGACGAAGGGCGCCATCTCCCACAGACAGTTCCTAAACTGCCTCACCGCCAACGACTCGCCGGGCAACATCCCTGCGTTCTCTTTCAGCAAATCGAACCCCACCAAGTCCACCCGCCAGCCCATCTCCGTCAGAAACCCAGCTTCAGCGGGAATCACGGTCTACACGCGGTCCAGCCATACCGGCAGCCGCGCCAGCGCCTCAGCATCCACCCCCAACGGGAGCGCTGCCACAGCGAACAGCCCCGGTGTCAACCGGGTGTCGAGCTCCTATCGAAGCGCCAACCCCCGGACGTTCCGCTCCATGCCGTCCAAGTATGCCGCGTCCAGCACTGCCTCGATGAAATCTTCGACGGTCCTTCAGTGATGTCGGGCAAGAACGTCCCACTCCGACACAGTGGCTAACCTCCATGTCCACGTCTCGTCACCGTATAGAACAGCCAAGCGTCCTGTCCACGGATGTCAATTGTCAGAGAGGAGCGTGTTGAAAAAGTCGACATGACCGGGCGCTCAATGGCGAACTGGGCTGCTATGAGGCTGCTATATGCAGCACCAGCCCAGGGGTGAACTTTAGGATCATCGCAACATCGCCGACATCCGGACGGGCTGCCAACCTGCTTTCCGCCAAGAGTAGTGTGGCGGATTGCCTTATTCAACCGCCCCAGCCAGCCGATATTGAAGCCCGGAGGAACCTTAGGCGGCAGTTGGAATGGCTCAAAAGTGTTGGACTTTCTTGCCTGTCGATCTTGGCCAAGATTGAGCCGGGGCGCCCGCGTCCAGGGATGGCCGGCGGCCCCGGCTCCCGAACCCAACGGGCCTGAACTGCCGCCGTTCTCATTCCGGGAGGTAACGAGCGATGTGGCTTGGAGTCCGTCAGGCGCCCGATTGCCCCTCCCGCGAAGGCCACCGATGGACCTCACGAGCCGGACTGGTCAATCCAGTTCCGGCTCGTTTCTGCTTAACGGACCTCGGACGGCGTATGCAAAGCCAGGACGAGGTAATCCACAGAGTGGCCGCGGGACGCAGCAGGGCGCGGCAATCACCCGCGTAACATTCTGAGCCATACTAAGGAGGTCATGATGACCAAAATAACCACCACCATGGAGGACCGCGTCGGGCGCATCAACGAAATCCTAGACGAGATGGTCCACCACATCGAGGCGAAGGAGGACCTCACCAAGGATATCGCCGACGTCCTCCACCTGCTCATCCCCGGCGACGGACACCGCATCCTCACGTTGGGCGACTGGCACCACTCCCCGGCCTTGGGTCCCGAGATCATCGGATGGCTGGCTGGCAGTGGCGATGGGGAGGAGACTCTTCAGGACATCCAGCGGAAGGTGCTCATGAACGGAGACAGCATGGTCTGGGTCCACGCCAAGCACCTGCTGGACGACCACTGGAAGATCTCGGCGTTCAATATCGTCTTCCTAGAGGAAGACGAAGAGATGCCGGAGGTCCCCCAAGGTGATGCTGGCTTGAACCCTGCGATGGCCGTGGCCCGTATCGCGGGCAGTGCCGACCGGCTGCCCCGGACCGGCCCCGAGTCGGCGCGGCTCACATAGAGCAGAGCTGCCGGCAACCCGATAACTCCAGTCATCTCGCGGAGCTGCCCCCGCCGGTCAGCAAATCCCATGTGACCTTAGGAATCAGTGGGATTGAATTGACGGTAGACAGTACCGCAGTACCGTTTTCGAGATGTGGCTGGATCTGTAGAATAGCTCCCTTGAAGTTAGACGAAAACATAAGTCAGGGATTTAGCGGTCTCCCTGAGGCAGGAAATAAATGCCGCGACGGGGTTCGTTGGCGGCGGTCGTCAGGTCTCGGGATAGTTCCTGAATTATCCGATACCAACGACGGATAGCGATCAAGTATTCATTGCCGGGCGGCGGCTGCCCTCGAGACAATCCTTGTTCGTGATAGACCCTCATCACATAAGCACACATATCAGCAATCTGAATCCCAACGCTAGATGCCGAGTCGACGAAAGCCGGCGTATCTGCGATCCTGGTATGTGCGCTGCCCTCCGTTGAGCGGTAAAGATAGCGGGAGAACTGAGCACTTAACCTTTTGAACACCCCAGTATCACCGTCGAATAGAACAGTTGCCATAGTGTCATGTTCTTCAGCCAACAGCTCTATGCGCTGTAAGATGAATCGAAAGCGATTTTCCAGGAAATGTCCCTGCTGTTGCGGAGGGAATGGGGATTCCATAATCATTCCGAAAATAGTTACAGGCAGATTTCGGAGTCCGGCGAAGAAATCCTCAGCGAAAGCTCGCGCCACTGCAATGCGACGAAAGGTGTTTTTGCTGATGATATTGCTGGCTTTCAGTTCGACCTCTTCTCGCTGAAGCACATCCCGTTTCATTGCGTGAATCTGCCCGCTGATGGACCGCGCATCCTTCTCTTCGAAGCAAACGGCTACCACAACGGGTCGGCTGGTAGGGTCGTTAGGTCGGGGATGACCACTTTCATCTATGAAAGCTAACATAAGGCTCCTTTGGGTATAGATTTGAAACCAGCCGGTTGAACCATTTATCAGGTTGCCTATACCTATCAACTGTTTGTTGACAGATTGTCGTTTCTTGCTGCACAATGGCCACAGCATCGGACGGAATGCCCTGCGGGCATGACACCTGATGCTTTGATAGCTGGAACGGTCGTCTTGGCACGTTCCGGCTTTTTTATGGCGAGAAACCTATCACGATGAATCCGTTGTCTTGGGTCAGCAACTCCAAGTCCCCGATTATGGCGCGTTCACTCCGGCATTCCTGTGTATGGTGCTCGTCCATTGAAGACATCCATTTGTGTAAGTGCTGGTCGTGGTTGCGGTCGTGGCTGAGAGGCTCTCTAAAGTCTGATACCCTGTCGCCGACTCAAAGGGCGCCAACCGTAACTTAGTCTTTAATCCCCTAAGCCAGTATCGCGTCGGCGCTTTGTCTTGATTCGACCTCTTCGTCGAGTGTGTAATTTCGCCATAGGTATTCGTAGAGAGACCTTATGTCCCTCCTCATCCTAGAAGTAGCTCCTTTGTGATGTGCTGCTAGAACCAGGAGCCTCATCACTAAGATGTAGTCATTGCGCTGCATTGCCCTTTGGTGGAACTCCATCATGATTTCTGCGGTTTCGAGCGCCGCGTCTGCTGCTTCCAGCCGCTGCCATATCATGGCCAAGTATCTGAGAGTAGAGATTTCCGTCCCTTTGATGTTGCGGTACCGCGCCGCTATGCTGGCCCCCAATTCGTTCGCGAAGGTTAGGGAGCCGTCTTTTTTTATGTAGGCATCCATCAAGGCCCATAGGCCTCGAGGCCCGAGTTGCGGGTTCTTGGCTTGGACAATCAGCCACTTTTCGCTGGGGCTACCTAGCTCTATTGCAACACGAGCGGCTAACTCGTCGAGTTCAGGCTCTTCAAGCCCGTATGTTTCTTGCTGGCGCAGAAAGTGGCAGTGATCCCAGGCCTTTCCGGCCAGGTTCCTTACCATTGCGGGTTCGACATCGTAACCTGCTTCGTACCTTGCTAGCACTGCATATATGGCAACCGTCAGTTGGATTTCGGCCACGTCGCCGGCAAGACGGAATTGTTCCGGGAAGTCATCGGCATCCCAAGGACTCAGTGGGAGCTGGTTGCATTGTCTGATTGCCCAATCCAACGGCGTTTGACCCTCCGGCAATGAAATTGCAAGCGAGGCTCCCAATCCGCGCATCCATTTTATTGCCCTGCTCTCCGTTAGGGTGTAGTAAGCGCGATTGTTGTTGACCATTATGTCGCCGATGTGAGACGCGTGCTTTTCGAGGACCGTCCCGGCTATTTCGGCAGCCCTGTCGGGAAAGTCCCCGTATACCCTAGAGGCTACCGTTCCCAGCGGCAGTGTTTGTTGGGTGACAGCACCCCAGGGCGTGTTGGATTTAAGCGCCTCTCGTATGTCGCTACCCCAGTTCCGACGAACCAACTCTACCAGTTTATCGATGCAGAGCTCCTCCAGCTTTTCGGCGAGGTTGTAGCTGCCTGTCCTACGATTTATTCCAAGTAGGAGTACTCCGTGGTCGTACAATTCCGCTATCCACCGCACACTTTCAGCGGGCTCGTATTGCGCAAGTTGGTTCACTAGACCTGACAACAGCTGGGAAGCGGTTTCGTAAGACTCCTCGCGTTCCTGTTGGTCTCGCCCTTGGTGTTGAGCTTCCCATCCCAGCTCCCGTATCTCTTCCAGCGCGTGGACTATCGCTATGGCGACCACGGGCTCCGAAGGGTTCCCTTTGAGCCAGTCCAACGCTTGCAATCGGTCAGTCCCGAAATGTCGAGATACGATGAACAGAGCCCATCTCTGTACTGTAGGGTGGTCCGCCTTCTCGACCAACCTGGGGAACTGGTCTGGCCTGACCGTCATTGTGAGTTGTACTACCTTTGCCACCGCATGGTATAGGTCGAGTGGGTACCTATCTGTGATGTGCAGGGTTTTGATTCGTTCCTGTTTGTACTCTGGATTGACGTACGCTTTCCCTTTTTCTACCTTGAAACCGAGGGTATCGCTGGGATCTATCACGTTATGATTTTCGCAAAGCAGTTGCAGTGCGCCAGTTGCATATTCCAATAGCGCATCGATTTGTTTCGGGCACCACGAGCCTTGGATGGTCTCGGCGGCTTTCTCCGGGTCAACAGCGCCGAGTGCCCATAACAGGGTGTCACTTCTTGGGTCTGGCCGCGCTTCAAGCAATTGCTGGGCGGCGCCTATGAGTACCAGTTCGTCAACCACGTCTTTAGCGTGGTCAGCCAAAGCCGGCAGCGCATTACGCGTTTCGTACCAGCCGTAGATAGTCTCTATGGTTCGTTTCTGTTGACTGTCGGGAACATACTTGCTCACCACATCTCTGATCAAATGAGTGAGCCTGGGGTCTACCAAAGGTGATTCAATGGCGCCTACTACCCGCCAGGCGACTTTGGCGACCCAATCTTCCTCTTGGACCTGTCGCCGGTTTCGCCCTACCATGCCTCCACCTCTTCTGCTAAGACTCCATTTTCGTCCGCACCTGTGGTCAAGGACCATAAATATTCTGCCTCGGCTCTGTAGACGCCATGGGAAAGGCGGTTGAACGTGACGCCTTGTTTTCCCCAACCGTTGACCGAGTTCGTGATTAGCGTTTCGCCGACCGGCGTGATCAAATACCTGTCGTGGAATGCAGGTATTCCGCGCTCGCCTGCACGGGTGAAACTTTTGACCGCAGCCTTTGCGACTAAAGGTCTTGGGTACTCCAACTTGCGGCCTTTCTTCCAGTGCGGCCCCACCAAAATGTTCAGAGGTCGGCCTCTTGATTCTGCCAAGATAGCCGTCAGAAGTTTGACCTCTACGTCGCCGGGACTTTCGCCCATGAAGTGCGGGTCTGCGAAGTAGACGGGGCCCTCTGAGGAACTTTCCTGGCCAATCAGGTTCCTGATATAGGCAATGGCTCCTTCAACTTGCTCAGGGCCGAACCTAACCAAGCCTCCCTCATTGCGTGCGGCTTGGTCTCTTTCCCATGACCGGTATGACAAATACTTTGTTCTGATGGCCTGGTCCATCTCATCACCGTCATTATTTTCGATTGTTCTAGTTTCACGGCTTGTGCCGAGGCTCGTCCCCACCTCGATGGAGTTCCCATTGGTCTTGATGTTCATTCGTACTTCCGGTCCTGCAACGGTCGTGCTTATGGCAATCGACTTCACGAGATAGTCTTCGAATTGATCGATGCACTGTCCGTCGCTGTTGCGGTAAATCGCGTACCCTACCCGGTCAGTGTCCGCCTCGCAACTGATCACCGTTTCAGGATCTCTAATCTCCGTTGAGCATTGGACCACTGTGTCGCCGCCATGGAAGGCCCGCACCGTAGCTGAGTAGGCTCCTGGTGGAGGAGTTGACCAGTTATTTCCAACAACCCTGAGTATCAGGTTCTTACCATGCCTTGTCGTGATTTTGCCTTCAATGGCGTCTTGGGCGCTCGCTATCATCAGGTTGCCGGCGCGGTCAGGCCGTTGATCAAGCGGGAAGTGCAAGACTTTGGCCATTGTTCTTGAGTTCTCCCCGGCTGCTTCGAGCGCTGCCATCCATCGTGCCTGCGTCTCAGAGTCGAAGCACCAGTATTCGCTTATTTCCGCACTGCGCCTGGTAAAGGGGGTCTCAAGGAACTCTTGATGACTTGCAGTGTGGTTTCGGTAGATCCAATGGTGTCGCGGACTCTGCTCTATGGAGTACTGGATTTCGCTTCCGTCGATGTCTAACACACCAGTCTGCAGTATTCGCTTCACCATCTCTAGGCAGTTTGCCAGCGTCGTGTCCAAGCGATACAGGATTAGGCTTTCGGCCTGACCTGCATTTTCTACACCGGTTGTTTCTCGGTGCCAGTTCTGGTTCTCATTTTCCGCCCAAGGGCCTAACGATTTATGGTGTCGATGACGGATTAGGGTAAACATATTTGTCGTCGTTCCGTTTGGTGCCTGGAGTGCCAGCATGGTCACGCGCGCCGCGCGTGTACTAACCCCACCGTCCGGCACTGGCGTCCTGATTGCTAGGCTAAGTGGCAACCCCCTTTCCTCGGCCCACCTCACCGCCTCCGCTTCCTCAACGAACACTCTGCGTCCGTCCTTTTCCGTCGCTAGATTCTTCCGACGGATGTGTTGGCGAACGTAGTTTTCGTCCTTGCCTATAGCCAGAGCCAAGTCCGCTACGGTGAGTCTCATCGTATACTGTCCTCTTGTAAGTCGCTGTATGGTTCATTAACACATTATAACTGTACAGTACGTTTGTCAAACCGATTCCGTGTAGCCGCCATCCACATGGAATGGGACCCCCACCATCGGCAATGACCACGGAAAGTCTGGAACTGCCCACGGAGCAGTGGACCGAGATGCACCGCGTCTACATGGACACCCTGAACGCCCATCGACCACCCCGACGCGGGCAGACACTTCATTCTCGACTCCCTGCGGGAACTCGGAGACAAGATCGCCGAGCTCTCAGGGCGGGGCCTCCACGCCCCGGACTGGCTGCTGCCGGAGCTGGACAGGCAAATCCGGCTGGTGCACCAAGACTGTCGATTTACAGAGACGGGAGTGTTGAAAAAGTCGGCGGATCGGGAGTTCGGGGCGGCTTCTGGGCTAAAATGTACGAGCAGTCAGTCGCTGGCGAGGAGTAGTGATGCTCGAGCCACTGGACCGTTGCCGCAGGGACTCGACTCTGTTCCATTTCACCACCAAGCAGCTTCGCGATTTTGTAAATGAGCAGCATCATTAGGACAGAAAATCGCTGAATATGTTGCTGTCCAGCGATTCCGTCCCGATTTTTGAAAGGCGAATATGTCACCCCTGCTTAGAAACTATCTCAAAACAGTAGTCGGTGCTGGCGGCGGTACCAGAGCAGGGCGCACGCCAACTGGATGAGGCCCACGTAGTTGGATGCCTTCTTGTCGTAGCGCACCAGTATCGCCCGGCACTTGGACAGCCAGCTTAAGGTGCGCTCCACCACCCACCGGCGGGCGGGAAAGGTCTTCTCTCCCCATCGGTCCAGCTTCTCCTCCCCAATGCGCCGGATGTGCGGACAGTATTGGAAAGCAGCAACGGTTCCGTGGCCGGTGGGATTGTCATACCCTTTGTCCAAGCACAGGTTCTGGGTGCCTTCCGGGCGCGCCACTACGATGCTCTCCAGGGTCGGCCTCAAGAGTTTCGTATCATGGACGTTGGCTCCAGCCACCGCCACGCTCAGGGGTCCGCCCGCCGCGTCGACCAGGATGCTCTTCTTGCTCCCAGCTTTGCCCCGGTCGGTGGGGTTGCGTCCAATGGCGCCCCCCCCGAACGGGCCTTGCCCATGGAGCAGTCCGCCGACTGCCATTCCCAGTCCACTCCGCCCAGTTCCTCGCAGCCCTCCACCAGAACAGCCCAGATGCCCTTCAGCACTCCAAGCTCCACCCAGCGCTGGAAGGTCCGGTGGATAGTGCTGTCGTCTCCCAGTTCCCGAGGCAGACGGTTCCACTGACAGCCACTGCGCATCCGGAAGATGATGCCGTCCAGCATCCGCCTGGGGTCGGCGCGTTTGCGCCCCGTACCCTGGGGCGGGTCCAGATCCAGGATCACCGGGTGAATCTGCTCCCAGAGATGGTCGGGAATCTCCCAAATCGTCGCCAGAGTTTCGTCCTTTCCCATCGTCCACCCCCACACTTTTCCCTATCCTAACCCATGCCACCCATGCCGAATTCCCCGTCCCATCAGTTCATCTACCTTTTGAGATAGTTTCTTAGCTGGACTTTGTACACTCAAGCTGCGTAGGCCAGCGAGTCGATGAGGCGGGCGTAAAATGCGGTGGGGACTTTTTCACTGTTGGGGTGCGAGGGCGACATTGAAAAACCCTCCGACGCCAGCCACAGAGTCCGGCGCAACAGGGCGATGGCATCGACGAAGGTGGGGGCTGGTTTGGCGTACCATGCTGCCGTGCGCTGGATTATGGGCTGTTGTTTTTGCAGCAGATGGGACGCCAGGGTAATCCAGGAAAAGAGACCCATCAACACCGGAGTGGTGCGGGCGATGGCCCGGTCGGACCATTGGCGCTGGGTCTCCACTCCCAGATGAGACCGCACTTCCTGAAAGGTGACCTCCAGTTGCCAACGCAACACGAACCATTCCAGTATCTGAACCGGAGCCACTGCCGGGTCGGTACAGAGTAAAGCCTGAGGGTCGAATTCGCCTTTGGGGTCTCGAACCAGGACCCAACGAATGGGGACGGGCGGTTTGCCGGAGTGATACCAGACCGCCGTTTGGGAGGCGATTTCCACCACGCGGACGGTGCCGTTATACCAAGCCACCGGGGAGGCATTCCAGGAGACGTCAGGCAAGCCAAGCTGCTCTTTCCCAAGTTGTTCTTTCAGGGTGGGCAGACGCACGCCTTTTACCCGAGGACGGCCGTTCTGGCCAGGCAGGCGAGGCGGCGCCGGGGCATAGAGGCCGGCATCCAGCCGCAACCGGGTGATCAAGGTAACCGATTCCCGTAGGGATTGGCAGAAATGGAGCAGGTCAAGGACGGCATAGCCGCTGTCGCCCACCAGCACCAGGTAACGGCGGGGCAGCCAGCGGCGCAGTTGCAGGATCATCTGACGGGCCCAGTCGGTGAGCTTTTTATGAGAGCGTCCTCGCCGCCGGTAATACCGCTCTGAGGGCGCCAATGCGGTCAGCACCGGCAAGGCCCAGTAGCGTCCGGCCCATGGTATGTGGCCCAGCCACATGAGACTGATCCAACGCAGGCCACTGGCCTTGACCACGTAGCTGCGGCTGGAGCGCACCGCATCCCGGTAAATCCCGAGAGCTCCGATCTGCGGACCCCGGCGCCGCTCCAGGGTCTCGTCGATACCGAATATCAAGGGGCCGTCGCCCCGGTCAAGATGCTGAAGCAGCATCCGCAGAAGCACTTGAGACACCTGAAGCGGCGACCACGCCGCCCGGTTGAGCACATGATGGTAGCGGGCATAGTTGCGGTCGCCGCTCAACCCCATAACCCGAAGAGCCGAGGCCACGGTGCGCCGGCCTGGGGATAGTATCGCCCCCACCAGCAGAACCTGGGCTTTCTGCCAAGTCGGCGCCCGAAACAGTGTTGCGAATGGGATGAGCACAGGTAAAATGGCGCTGGGCAGGGTAAGCATAGCTGGACCTTTTGTGAGAGATAGGTCAGGCCAGCTTAACCTGTCCTTATAATCTGTCTACGTTTTGTACAAAGTCCAGCTTAGTCGGTGGCCATTAGTGATGCGGCCAAAGCCTCGGCCTTGGCCCGCTCCTTAGCGCTGAGTTTCTTGGTGGGTGGAGCGTCTGCCACTGCGTATTTCCTCACGGCGACCCTGGACATTCCCAACTCCCGGGCAATGGCCCTGAGGGACAGCCCCTGCTCCTTGACCTGCTGCACCGCCTCCCAGCGGCCCTGCTGAGTCGCCGTGGGTGTCCGGTGCAACCGGTGCCTAACTGGCTTAGCCTTACCGCCCGCTCGTTTCGCTGCTTCCTCAGCAGACGATTCCAAGGCAGCCAGACGTTTACGTTGGGCCTCATTCAGGTGGGTGATGGCCGCGCCATCGGCTACCTCCTGAAGCTCAGGGTCGGGCGAGCAACCGGTGTCAGCGCCCCACAGCGCCGATGCGGGCGACAACCCTTCTTGGTAGTCCACGGCCTCTCCCTGGTAGCGGATCAACAGTTCCCCGTCGGCCCGTTCAAGGACCTCCACACGGAGACCGGCGTAGCTGGGGCATTCCGCCCCGGGCAGCAGTTGCAGCACCCGCCACTGGTACTTCACCGTGTTGTCCCTGGCGACCTTGCGGGTGTCCTTGAGGCATACAGTCTCGGTTAGTACTACAGACGCAGATTAATAAAAGGTAGAATTGAGGCAGTTGAGTGTTGATGAGGTGAGGCTGTGGCAGAGCACGGGGATGAGGTGGCGGAAGTGGCCCGGTGAGCTGAGGGCATCGAGCGAGTGCATGAGTGCATTGCCGGGAGGTTCCGGCGGCCAGAGCCACGGCGCCGGGTCCTGGACTATCTGCGGGGACTGCTGAGTCCAGTGGAGCGCAAGAACGGCTGGCAACTGGCAGAGAGGGCGGGCGACGCCACTCCCGACGGGGTGCAGCGTCTTTTGTCCACCTACGTGTGGGATGCCGGCTTGGTCCGGGACGACCTGGCGTGGTACGTGTTGGAGCATCTGGCCGACGCTGAGGCGGTTCTGGTGGTGGACGAGACCGGATTCCTCAAGAAGGGAGACAAGTCGGCAGGGGTGCAGCGTCAGTACAGCGGCACGGCTGGGAGGATTGAAAATTGCCAGATTGGCGTATTCCTAGCCTATGCCTGTGCCCGGGGGAGGACTCTGTTGGACCGGGAGTTGTACCTGCCCCAGGTATGGGCGGAGGATCGGGAGAGACGCCGGGAGGCTGGGGTGCCTGAGGATGTTTCCTTTCGGACCAAGCCGCAACTGGCGCAACTGATGTTGGAGCGGGCGTTGGAATCGGGGGTGCCCTTCAGCTGGGTTGCCGGGGATGAGGTCTACGGCAACGACCGCAACCTGCGACTGTGGTTGGAGCGGGAGGGACTGTCCCACGTGGTGGCCATCAAGCGCAGCGAGAAGCTGTGGGCCTTGACGGGAAAGGGACCCCGGCAGGTGCGGGCTGACCGGCTGGCGTCGCAGGTTGAGGAAACTGGCTGGGTCAGGTGCAGCTCGGGCGACGGGGCCAAGGGGCCGAGGGCCTACGATTGGGCCATCGTGGATATACGGCCCTTGCGGGAGCCAGGTAGGGGCTATTGGCTGCTGTGCCGACGCAGTCTGGCCGACCCCGGGGAACTGGCCTACTACATCTGTTATGGACCGGCGGGGACAACTCTGGAGGAACTGGCAAGGGCGGCCGGGATCCGGTGGGCTATCGAGGAATGCTTTGAGGAGGCCAAGGGACAGGTGGGGCTTGACCAGTACGAGGTCACGAGATGGGACGGCTGGTACCGGCACATCACCTTGTCGATGCTGGCGCAGGCATATCTGGCGGTGATCCGGCATCAGGCGACGGAGCAGGGAGAAAAGGGGGCCACTACGGCCCGGATGAGGAGCTGATACCCCTGACGGTGCCTGAGGTGCGCCGGCTGCTCACCCGCCTGGTATGGACGGAAATCCAACCGCCTGATTTCATCCTGTACTGGTCGTGGTGGAGACGGCGCCACCAAGCCAGAGCCCGGCAATGCCACTACAAACGCCGCCTGTTACATCTGCGGCTGTAGTATTAGGCCGTAGAACGCAGTTCCGTGACTTCTGTCGGCCGGTGCGGGGCATTTCAGAGTAGGGCGGTCAGCCGCATTCTTGACTTAAAGGCTGCAACATCTTCTGCGTTGGGAAAGCCTGCGGTGGGGAGATCATTTCCAGTACCATAATAGGAAAGTTCCACAGCCTCGATGAAAAGCATGAAGTTGGCTATCTTGAGTTTTCCCTCTTCCGAAAGGTGCTCCCTTGCTATGTAGTATGTATCCATAACTGTATCGTCCGCTGTACGGACACTTTCTTTCCTATCCCACCACGGGTTGACTGACTCCTCATAGCGTTCGCGTTCGTCGTCAGTGAAGTATCCTTCCGGCGTGAACCACTCGGCGGCCCTGCCGTAGATACTGGCCAGTACCTCCAGCGTCAGTGCTCCCGGGTTGGCTCTGCCCTTCTCGTAGCGGCTTATAGTGCTGATGCCGAGTCCGGTGAGATACGAAACATCGGCTTGCTTCAACCCCGCGCTCCTGCGGGCTTCCGACATCTTCTCCGGATCCACGACCACCCGGTGATATCGGGATCCCCCTATGGGTCTCACTGGGATTACAGCCGTATCTAAGCCCTCCAGGAGTCTCTCTACCGTCAGCCCGTATAGATTGGCCATCTTTCTGACAGCCGAGTCGGGGGGTTCATTCCTTCTGGTTTCCCAGTTGCGCACGGTCTGGGGGGTTACTTCCAGTATCTCGGCCGCGCTGACCTGGGTCATATTGACCCGTTGTCTGGATTGCCTTAGACGATTGCCTAGGCGGAGCAACGCGACTCTCTTCGCGCTGGCTGATATGGTCCGTTTCTCTTCTTGCATTCGAGCCTTGCTCTGGACAGCGAGTTGCTCTCAGGATGCCATTTGTTCGGATGGAGCGCAAGCGTTGTGCTCTCGCTCTCAGGGCCAAAGCATTCTAAATTGGGGGCTTGATAGAATCTGGGGCGGGGCACGGTGTAGGTTGGGTTTACGAGGGGTAGTGATGAGCGGCGGAGAGAAGACCAGCTTGATGCAGCATTTCAGCGGCTTGGAGGATCCCAGGAGGCCACAGGGCAGGCGGCACAATCTGATGGACATCATCGCCATGACCATCTGCGCCGTCGTGGCGGGGGCCGAGGGCTGGGACGACGTGGAGTTGTTCGCCCAGTGCAAGGAGGACTGGTTCCGTACTTTCCTGGAGTTGCCCAATGGCATCCCCTGCTCCGACACCTTCGCCCGGGTGTTTGCCCGCTTGGACCCGGACCGCTTCCGGAAGTGTTTCACAGAGTGGGTGAGCAGCATCCGCCAGTTGACCCATGGACAGGTGGTGGCCATCGACGGCAAGAGGGCGCGCCGCTCTCACGGCAGGAGGGCGGGCCAAGAGGCAATTCACATGGTCAGCGCCTGGGCCTTGGAGAACTCCCTGGTGCTGGGTCAGACCAGGACGGAGGCCAAATCCAACGAAATAACCGCCATACCCCGGCTGCTGGAAATGCTGGAAATGAAAGGGTGCATCGCCACCATCGACGCCATGGGCTGCCAGAAGGAAATCTCACGGACGATTCTGGAGTGTGGTGCCGACTACGTGCTGGCGGTCAAGGGGAACCAAGGCCAGCTGTACCAGGACATCGGAGACCTTTTCCAGGCGGGGGACGGGACGGGTTTGAATGACCTGCCTCACGACTGCGCCACCACCCTGAACCAGGGCCACGGGCGTATCGAGCGCCGGGAGTGTTGGAGCATAAGCCACCCGGCCTGTCTGGAGTACCTGAGCACTGCGGGGGACTGGCCCGGTCTTCGGAGCGTGGGGATGGTGCGGTCACAACGGCGGGAGGGAGAGCGGGTATCCGTGGAGACGCGTTACTACATCTCCAGCCTGGAAAGGGATGCCCGGCGGTTCCTGGGAGCGGCAAGGAGTCATTGGGGCATTGAGAATTCGGTCCATTGGGTGCTGGATGTGTCCTTCCGGGAGGACGAAAGCCGGGTGAGGAGAGGAAACGCACCGGAAAACCTGGCAACAATACGGCATGCCGCGCTGAACCTGTTGCGGCAGGAGCGGCAGTCCGGAATCTCAATCAAGGCCAAGCGAAAACTTGCCGCATGGGATAATACCTACTGCTCTCCATCCTCTCAAATTAGAATGCGTTGGCCCTGCTCTCGCTCTCTTTTCCTCATGCTGGTAATGCGAAAACGGAATGAAGCTGGCTATAGTCTCCATGGATCTTAGCCCGAATCCACCGAAGGGATGGGGCGGGGCTGGTCAGACAGGGATGAGAGGCGGCCCTGGGGAACGGCACGTGCCTGAAACCGGTGGATTGCGCTGGGAGCGAGGTGTGGTGGTGAAGGGGAGTTGACGGCCGGGGGCGTCGGCTACAGGGGGAGACGGCGGGTCGACACCCATGCGGAAACAATGCCGCAGCGGGCTGGCGAGACCTCGGGGAGACCTTCGATTGTCCGGTGGGCGGTTCAGTGGTCGACGGCGCGATCAAGCCGGGTACGGAATGGCTTGCACCCGGACGAGGGCGCCGCTGAACTGGGTTTCCCAGGGCCAGCCCTGGGGAAGATGCAACGCCAGGCGGCGTGCCTTTCGGGTGATGCGTCCGGCCAGGGAGAGGAAGCGCCGCCGGAGGGTCTTGGTGGTCACGATCTGCTGGCCCAGGCCAATGCGGGCGGTCCAGCGGGCCAGCGATGACCTGGACGGCCAGCCAGGCGGCGTTGGCAGGGAAACGTCCCGAGGGGAGGTGGTTGAGCCCCACGCCGTACTTCAGGTCCCGGATGGCGTTCTCGATTTCGGCGTGGCGCCGGTGGTCGGCCTCGAGAGCCAGGGTATCCCCCTCCCTCCCGGTCGGTGATGAAGGCGTGGTAGCTGTATCTGGCGAACAGCGCCAGTTGCGAGCCGGGCGCGGGCCTCACCCGGCGGACGATGAGCCGCACCGGTGCGGCGTCCGGCTCACTGCCAAATGGTGTGTATTCAGTCTCGGCCACGTCGGCGGCGCCCTCAATCCAGTAGCAACTGTCTTGAAAGTCAACAGGAGTGAGCGACGGCTGGCTGAGTCATATCGCACCAAGGGGAGCCGTGTTTGAGCATGGCGTTGAGCACAACTAGCAGTTTGCGCATGCACGCGACCAGCGCCACCTTTTTCGGCTTACCAGCTGCCAGCAGCCTCTGGTAAAAGTCCCGGATAACAGGGTTATGGCGGCTGGCCACCAACGCTCCCATGTAGAGGACGGCCCGCACTCGGGAGCGTCCGCCCCAGACGGCGCGTTTGCCCCGCAGGGTGCCGCTGTCGCGGTTCTAGGGAGCCACGCCCACAAGGGCGGCGATCTGCCGGCTATTCAGGGTGCCCAGCTCTGGCAGATTGGCTAGCAGAGTGAGGGAGACCTGCTCCCCTGAGGGAGACCTGCTCCCCTACACCGGGAACCGTGCGGAGCAGGTCGTCCTGCTCACGCCACACTGGACTCCGGCGCAAAGTCTGACGCAGCCCCTTGTCCAAGTCGCTCAACTCTTGTTCCAACCACGCGATGTGGGCTTCAATGCGGGGACTAACGGCGCCGATGGCGCTGCCCAGCCGGTTCTTCTCGGAGACCAGCATGGTCATCACCTGGTGCCTGCGGGCAGTCAGCGAGTTGAGGACCTGGGTCTCGGCGTCCTTGAGAGGGCGCACGTCAGGACGGACGGCGTCAGCGAAATGGGCCAGGACCCCTGCGTCCAAAGCGTCGGTCTTGGCCAGTGTTCCGGTGGCCCTGGCGAAGTCCCTGACCTGGCGTGGGTTGACCACCACCACAGGCAGCGCCGCAGCGGCCAGGGCGGCCACCAAGGGCAACTCCAAGCCGCCCGTAGCCTCCAACAACACCAAGGCGGGCCCCAGATCCACTATCTGGGGGATCAGTCCCTAAATTCCGGTCTCGTCGTAGGGCAGGGCCCATCTCTTCCCCGTAGGCCGCACCGCAACGTCAACCTGCGTCTTTGAGACATCAATGCCTACGAACCTCGGCTCTCCTCCCGTCTGTACCTCCTGTTTCAGTGTTGACCCTTCCTTGCACGATTCGGGCTCGACTGGCCCAGGCAACTGTGCGGGTTCTACTGTCAGGGAGTGCGGCGACCCTTGCTATTGAACGGTCTACCATGACCAAGATGCTACCGGTCTGCCGCGCTCGGAATCACTTGAACGCAGGGATTTCCTACGCCCCCACCAAGATACAAGGGGATGGGTGTCCAGTCCGACTCGGGGATGGCTTCTATCAGACTGCGCAGTCCTTGGCGCTGGCGCACAGTGATGGAGAAGCGGACATCCATCTTGCGGCAGACGGCGACGATGGCGTGGGTGTAGAAGCCGCTGTCGGCCCGGACGGTGAGGTGTCCCGTGGCTCCGGCGTAACGCACCCGGCCCAGGGTTTCCCGCAGGAAGTGGGCGGCGCCCCGGGCGGTGTTGGCGCGGCCCTCCCGCAGCCGGGCCATCAGCACCTCGCCGGTGCCGGCGGCCACGGCCAGCAGCGGGTGATAGCCCCGCTGGCCGGTGTAGCCGTGATGGCGTGCACCCTCCTTGGACAGCCCGTAGGTCTCGCAGATGGTGGAGTCCAGGCCGATGGTCAAGGGCCCGTCGCCGGGTCCCCCACCGGCCGACCAGGCCTGGGCCAGCAACTCCCGGCTGACCCGATCCAGTTGGCGTACGTGGCCCCACCGGAAGCTGCGCAGGAAGGTCCCCAGGGTGGACGGCGCCTTGACCACGCAACCCAGCACCCCAGCGGTCCCTCCGGAACGCAACCCATCGGCGTCGTCGATGCAGTCGCCGCCGGCCAGCGCCGAGGCCACCAGGGTCATCAGCTTATCGCCGGTGTTGGCCCGGCCCGGGGCATCGCCCAGGTCGAGGTGTTTGTTCACGAGTTCACCCAGACCCAGGTGGTGGGCCAGGGTGAGCGGCAAGAGCAGGCCAGCATTGGCAACCAGGCGGTGGTGGTCGTCGAAGACGACGCAGATGCGGTCGGGGGACTCCAGTGGTAGCATCTAAAAGGTGCTCCTTTTCTGGGGTAGATTTTCTGTCCAGAAACCATTATCCCAGATTCACGGGAGCACCCTTTCGCCCTTTTAACACACCTTTAATCTCCACCCCTTCGGTGGATTCGGGCTTAGGGAGAGGTCCCGCCCTGCCAGCAGGTAGTGCGCATGGCCCTGTCCATGTGAGGTGCATCCGATGTGAGCGCGCTGTCTCCGCCGCCGGGCTCGAACCAGGTCACCTGTTTTTTTGTATATGAGGGCCAACCTCACTGCTATGGCTTTGGTTGGTCGAACAGTGCCCCGCTCGTACCTCCTACGGGTAACGATGGCTCACTCCGGCCTGTTAGGATGCCTCGGACTGCGCCAGTCCTGGCATCCTTCTCGGTTCCTGAAAGAGGCGCGTTTCCACGCCGACCTCTCTGGTCCGGAGGTTGATTTCTGTTCTCCGGGGCGTGGCTCTGAGGCCTCCCCAGTCAGCTGGGGTGGGGGACACCGTACAGCGCGGCTAGTGTATCCACCGACTCTTCGGCGGGCTCACTCCTTCCTGGCTTCCAGTTCCGAAAACGCTCTGAGGTGTGGCCTCAAGGCGTTCGGCCACCCTTTGCTGAGTGAGTCCTGCGTTGATTCGCGCAGCACGCAGCCGCTCTCCCAGGGCGCTTAACGTTGCCTGCTTGGCGGTGGATGACACATTCAGGTTGTTCTTTTCCATGACGGGTTTCTTCCTATCCTTTGTTGGTTCATATAGATGTTGTGTGGCAATGCAGCCGTCACCGCGGCGCCTATCCTGTTGGTTATTTCTCGACTGCCTGCTAGCCGGGGAATGGCAAGGGTGGTTCCCTCTGGTCTGGGTAAAGGCGTGTGAAATGGGGTGGCTGGAATGAGTGCCTTCCAGCGATAGGGGCTAAATAAATGGTCCGCATGAGAGTGAGACTCATGCGGCCTTGGTATACATCTGATTGGTGATTCTGCTGTAGTGAGTTTCGGTCGCGTATGTTACCGCCGATGCGAAAATGAGCGAAAACGCCGGGAATGAATTGACCCACCGGACAGTACAGGCATCATTCACGAAGATTTCGTGGAGGTGCCTTCGAGATTTTGCTGAGGGTGGGACAAGTGAAAGAGATCTACGAGATGAAAGGGGCAGGCCGTTCGATCCGTGGGATTGCCGAGGATCTGGGCGTCGCTCGGAACACGGTTCGCCGGTACTTGAAATCGCCGGAGGCCATGAGGCCGAAGGCACAGCCGCGGCGGTCGTCCAAGATGGACCACTACACCGAATATGTTGACCGTCGCCTCAATGAGGGACTGGAAAACTGCGTGGTCCTGCACCGGGAGCTGAGAGGCCAAGGCTATGACGGCGGGTACTCCATCCTGAAATCCTACGTGTCGCCGCGCCGCCGCCGCCGGCAACCCGATGCCACCATGCGTTTCGAGACGGCTCCGGGGGAACAGGCTCAAGTGGACTGGGGCAGCCTGGCCTACTTGGACGAGGCTGGCAAGAAGCGTCGCATCTGGGTGTTCGTGATGACACTGGGCTGGTCCCGGCCCTGTTACGTGGAGCTGGTCCGCCGCGCCGACACGGCCGCCTTCATCCAGTGCCACGTCAACGCGTTCGAGTACCTGGGAGGCGTGCCCCGGCGTTGCCTCTATGACAATGCCAAGGTGGTGACGCTGGGACGGGACGAGGATAAACAGCCGGTTTGGAACCAGCGGATGCTGGACTTCGCCCTGAGGGTGGGGTTCGAGATAAGGCTGTGCCAGCCCTACCGGGCCCAGACCAAGGGGAAGGTCGAAAGCGGTGTGAAGTACGTGAGGGGCAACATGTGGCCCAGCATACGTTTCACCGACGACGCCGATCTGAACCGTCAGGCATTGGAGTGGTGCGACACGGTGGCCAACAGGCGCATCCACGGCACCACCCACCGGGTGCCTTGGGAGATGCTGGCCGAGGAGCGTCCTCGCTTGGGGAGGCTTCCCCACCGGGCAACTCTGGCGCCCTATCTCAGAGAGGAGCGCAAGGTGGCCCGGGACGGCTTCGTCAGCTGGGAGGGATCCCGCTACGGAGTCCACTGGAAGTGGGTGGGGCGCATCGTGCAGGTGGGACAGCGCCAGGGCACGGTGGAGATCTGGGCCGGCGATGAGCGCATCGCGGTGCACCCTCACGGCCAGCATCCCGGCCAACGCTTCACCCTCCCTGGCCAATGGAAGGGTCTTCCCAAGGGAGATAACCGGCCCCAGCGGGAGGCAGTGGCGGTGCAGATACCCATAGGCGAGGTGGAGCGGCGCTCCTTGGAAGTGTATGAACTGGCCGCCGTGGGAGGTGCACGGTGATAGCCTTGGAGCAGGCCAGAGAGTACCTGGAGAGTCTGGGACTCAAGCAGGCCGTGGAGCTCTTGGACAACACTCTGGACACCGTCGCCAACAAGCAGCTGACCTACCCGGAGATGCTGGAACAGCTGCTGGGCGCCGAGGTGTCGGCCCGCAGGGAGCGCTACCTCAGCACCAGGACCAAGATGGCCCACTTCCCTTTCCAACGGACCCTGGAGCAATTCGACTTCGGATTCCAACCGTCCATAGACGAGCGCCAAGTCAAGGAGCTGACCAGTCTGGCTTTCGTGGCCGAGGCCAGCAACATCCTGATGCTCGGGCCCCCGGGCGTGGGCAAGACCCATCTGGCGGTGGCCTTGGCCAAGAAGGCGATCGACCGTGGCTACGGTGCCTACTTCGTCAGGGCCTACGACCTGATGGAGGACCTCAGGAAGGCCAGGGCGGAACACAACCTGGACCGCAGGCTCAGGGTCTACCTGGCACCCAAGGTGCTGGTGGTGGACGAGTTCGGCATCTGGCCCTATGACCGGGATGCGGCAACCGCCTTCTTCACCTTGGTCTCGGCCAGGTACGAGCGCGGCAGCATCATCCTGACGTCAAACAAGGGCTTCGGAGAGTGGGGCGAACTCCTCGGCGACACGGTCATCGCCTCGGCGGTGCTGGACCGGCTGCTGCATCACAGCCATGTGCTGAACATCCGTGGCGAGAGCTACCGGCTCAGAGAGAAACGCCGGGCCGGACTCTTCAGCTCACATCACCTGCTGGGCGTGGCACCGGAGAGTGTCAACGACAACTATCCCGACTGACCAAGTCGCTGGCCGATTGGCTACTGACGGAATCGCTGATCAGTAGCGGCAGGGTGGGTCAATTTTAGTTCGGCGATACAAAAGACAAGCAGGAGGTGGGTCAATTCCAGGTCGGCGATAACGCCAACAAGAACTTGGTGGGTCAGATCACCATCGGCGATTCCGGGACATTTTGCGGTCGGCGTTGACACGTCTTGCCGAAACTGGAGGCTGGTTCTACTTATGAGACGATTGCGAAATTAAATCTCAGCGCAAAATCAGCCTGATTTACCCCGTCCGGAGAGCGAAAAAGCCCCAAATCTGGCCTTCCCCAAATTTCGAATTCCGTAATCCGGCCTGATTGCTAGCAGACAGCCTGCCAACCTCCCGATGCCAGCTCAACAGACCCAACGGATCAAATTACGAAATGCTGACATTATCTGATAGACATTTCTTGCAAAACGTGGTTATGATGAAAGTCTACCAGAGGACACAGCACCGGCAAGGTTAGACCGAACAAGGCCAAGTCCGAAAAGTCATTAGGAACCAGCTTAAGCCCGGCTCTGCACCAGATCGTAGCGCGACACGCCCGACAAACTGCTTCCGGTAACCCCTGGCTCAGGACCTCTCCGGCAAGACCATCCCCGGCCAACCCCCTCGGTACCCACCTCGGTAAGACCCTATTCATCCACGGAAGCAGATGACCCAGTTACCATTCCCTGAGCCTGATTACAAACCTCCAGACCAACTTAAATCCCAACTACAAAACCTGTCCGAACCGGCTTTTGATGACACTTTACAGTGTCAATTAAAACGCCGGAATGGTACACTTGTTCTGTTAATAGAGAAGCCGCCGGAGCTGAAATCTCCACCGGCTTCCAACACCACAAGGGAATCAGGGTCCCTCGTGGCAAGACAGAATAGTAATACAACAAATCCCAACTCCACAATTCCCAAGAGCGGTTACGGGTTCATTGAACTCCTCGTCAACCTGTTCTTGAGGTACTCGGGCGGCCTCGTCCAGGAGTTGGAGAAAAGCCACAAAACAAGCGGACGCCATGGCTACCCGGCACGGGATCAGCTCTGTGTCTTCCTACTCCAGTGCCTCCTGAATGAGCGTCACAACAGCCACCTGCTGAACCGCCTCAGCGACAGCCCGAAAATCATGGCGTCATGCCAAATCAACGAACTCCCCAGCGAATACGCCTATTGTCGCTTCAAGAAAAAGCTCGTTGCTTATTCCGAAATGGTGGATGACATCTACAACCTCACACTGAGGGACCTCGCCCGGGAAATCAAGCGTCTGAAAAAGGCCGGAGTCATCCCCAAGAAAGCTCCGCGCCTGGGCCAATACCTGGCTATCGACGCCACGTACATACCAGCGTGGGCCAGGTACCGCTCGCCACACTGCAACGCCCCGGACAAAGAGAACTGTACTGAGAAGCACAGAAGACACTGCAACAATTCAGACCGGACAAAGTGCAGCACGCACAGTAGCAAGCCCACCGCTGACCCCAGTGCCATGCGGAGCTACCGCACACCCAAAGGAAGGTCGGGGACCAGTACGGCGAACGATGGCGAGGACGCCAAGGAAATGTTCTTTGGCTACAAAGCTCACGTGGTTACGGACGCCATCTACGGAATACCCTTGCACATCACCCTCCGGCCGGCCAACGAGAATGAGACTACCTATTTCGCCCAAGACCTGGACGATACGCTGGAGCGTCACCCTTGGCTCAAGCCCAAATTCGTGCTGGCTGACAAGGGCTACGACTCCCTGCCAAACTTCCAGCACACGGTCAAGCAGGGCATCATTCCCATCATAGCGGTGCGCCGGCCCCAGAAGGACAAGGAAACCGGGCAACGGCGGTTCGACAGCACCTACGACGAAGACGGGCGCCCGCTCGGCGTCGGCGGCCAGCCAATGGATTACATAGGCACGGACACGGACGGAAATCACCACATCCGTTGCCCCGGCGAGGGTTGTTCCCTGAAGGACAAGATGCACTGGACTCGCTACTGCAACTCTGGGCACTTGGAAAAGCCCAAGGGCAGGTTGTTGCGAATCATGGGCATTATCCCGCGTTTCACCAAGCTCTGGCGCAAGATCTACAACAAGCGGGGCGCCATTGAGCGCTGGTTCAGCAGTGCCAAGCGGTCCCGACTGCTTGATAAGCACCAGCTTCTGAAGGTGGGCAAGATCAGGTTGCACGCCAACCTGTCCACGCTGGCGTGGCTGCTGACGGCCCTTGCGCGCCTCAAGGCCGACGACTACCGGTGCATGAGGCACATGTACATCCGTCTGCCGCGGGCAGGGAGAGAAACCGGCCGAAACCCCGCCGAGCTGGAACTGGCCGAACTCCACGACTGCCAAGGCTGCCGCTTGTGCCCGCAACACACCGCTTTGGCAGCATAGATCGGGAGCGAGACAGGTTTCCGTAGATCTGGTTGAGAGTGGCACGGCATCGCACCGGTCCGCTAGTACTACAACGACGGTTTATGTGGAGGCGTGATTCTTAAGATGAAATTGAACCTGGCGACGTAGGGCTGGAAGCCTCCCATGATGGCTGGCTCAGCTTATGACAGGTAGCAGCAGTGGGCCTTTTCGACAAACCGTCGTTGTAGTACTAGCAGCCTGTCCGAGTAATAATTTTCACTCCGAATGTCGTTGCAATATACCCACATACTTATAGTTATCGACGCTATGTGAAGCAATTAGCGCACTATTAACACATATTAGTCGAATATCGTTACAGCGTAGTATTTCTCGGACAGACTGCTAGGGACACCCGGCCTACGAGTACATGAACGGCCGCCACGGGAACAGTGTCAAAAGCGCCGGGTCGAAGTCCCATCTCTCGTTGATGCGAAGGCTGGACAGCCGGTCTCTAAGAGGCACGTTCCCCCGCGACAGGCCGTCCTCCCGGCCAATGCCCAAATCTTGCCAGGGACTGCCGGGGGCCCGGTGCTGCCACCCGCCCGGCAGCAGCTGCGAAGGATGGCGACCCGGCCAACGGCTGCGATAATACCAATATGATGCAGACCTGATGGTAACTGACGGCAATCTCACTATCTATATGATAGTGGTCTGATACTGCACTTTGTATAATGCGTTGCCGACTATGACCCTTCGAAGGGAGAAGCTGATGTGGATTTGGGGCGGCAACAGCTTGAAGCGCAGACAGCGCGCGGGCCCATAACGGCGACGCTGGCTGCGGCGACCGCCCAGGCCGCGTGCCGCGGCATTGCCGGCCCTGACGTAGGACCCCCCCAGTTTGCCGGTCCTCTAGTCGCCCGGACATATTCGGCTCATTCCGGAACACCACTCCCACACGCGCATCAGCGCCCGCGCCCACGCCCGCAGAGCGCACGAACACGGCCTGCGGGGATCCCACGGGACCCTGCGCGCGAGCCCGCTTCACTAACCGCCGGCAACACACGCGGCTTTTTACCGGCTTTGGCACTCCCATCACGCACGGCACCCAACTCCGAAATCCTGCGCATCTCCGCCACCGGCACGTTCATCACCCGGACACAGGTCCACTCCGACCGTACCGGCGCGCCCAGCCCAAGCGCTGAGGTAGCCGTGGGACCTCACCAGATACCACCCCGTACAGCCGTTCGGGCGCCTTCGGGCCATCCCGTCTCGGCTGTTTCCTGCCGGCCGGCTCACGCCGACCCCAGGCGCATCGGGCGCCACTCCGCCAACACTCCCGTCCGTTCCCAACTACCGGAAGGGCACGCCCCAGCCTCCGGCGACATCCGGTGTCAGACCCCAACCAATACTTGGCCCAAGCCGACAACAACCAAAGGTACTGAAAAATGACTTCACCCTTCCATTCCACGCACTTTCCCCGCAGCATCATCCCGGCGCCAGCACTGGCCGGACTGGCCCTGCTGGCGCTCATGCTGGTTATTCTATTTCTCGGGTCAGCGCCGGCAGAGGCGCAGTTGGACAACGTCTACTTGAAGAACACCGGCCAAGCTGACGGTGGCTTCAATGCTCTTGACAGTTCAGCGGGCTATAAGCGTGCCCAAGCCTTCACAACCGGCCCCAACCCCGCAGGGTACTCGCTGAGTTCCATCGGCATCAAGTTCGATCAGATCGGTAATGTAAATACAGCTACATCCACAGCCACTGTCAACAAGGCCAGTGGTTCCAATCCAGGCAACACCGTATGCACGCTGACGCCACCAACGACCTACACCAGCAGCAGCGTGAACACGTACGGCGCATCCAATTGCCCCACCCTCAACGCTGACACAACCTACTACTTCGTCCTGGAAAGGACGGACCGTACGTCCAGTGTTTTCCAGATCGACAGAACAGCCAGCGCATCCGAGGACTCGGGCGGCCACGCTGGGTGGTCCATCGGGAATAGCCGCCATTACTTCCCGTCCGGCGCATGGAGCACCATAGCGAATAATGCCCACCAGATCGAGGTCAAGGGCACCATCCCGAAACCCGTCACCGTCTGGTCCACCACCATGACCGCCGGTTTAAGCGGCGTCGCCGCGAGCGGCTTCAACAGTGGCACTCCGACCTTTGGCTCGCTTGCTACCGCTACCTTCACCGACGGCGAGACCGAGTTCTTTGTCTTTCAATCGACAGAAAAAAGTGCGGTTCTCATGGGGAGTCGATTTGGATGCAACCGAACGTGAATAGAAGCGGCCTGCAGGGCTTACAACAACTCCCCACTTTGGTGGGTCTAAGAACAGGTCCCTGCTGCCTTACGAGTACTTGCTTTCTGACGTGGGTCAGGAGCCTCTTTGGATAACCCTAGTACTGGTTCCATGAAGTGTTGATATAGTATGTGAGACTGAGTAGGCTTGGGTATGATCTTCCAAGGAGGCCGTACCCGGATATGCCTGCCATAAAGTACAAAGTCGAACTGACACCATCCCAACGGTCCGATCTGATTGAGGTATCCCGCCGGGGCAAGCCGTTGGCCCGCACGGTAAAGCGGGCCCTTGCGTTGCTGAAAGCTGACGAAGGGCTGTCGGACCGCGAGGCGGCTGAGGCGGTTTCGGTAAGCGCCCTCACTGTCGCCAGAGCGCGGAAGCGGTTCGTCGAGGAAGGACTTGAGGCCGCCATCAATGACAAATCACGGCCGGGCCGGGAGCGCAAGCTGAGCGGCAGGCAGGAAGCGCACCTGGTTGCCATCGCGTGCAGCAGTCCGCCCGAAGGACATGTAAGCTGGACGCTCCATCTGCTGGCGGACAAGGTGGTGGAGCTGGAGTTTGCCGGGAGCATCTCCTTGGAGACGGTGCGCCAGATACTCAAAAAAACGAACTCAAGCCGTGGAAGAAGAAAGAGTGGTGCATCCCCAAGGTGAGCGGGGAGTTCGTGGCCCGGATGGAGGATGTGCTGGATCTGTACCACGAAGAGTACGACCCGGAGCGTCCGGTGGTGTGTTTTGACGAGACCTCCAAGCAGTTGCTCGGGGATGTGCGGCCTCCCATTGAGGCCGCTCCCGGACGGATGGGGCGCTATGACACCGAGTACCAGCGAAACGGTACCCGGAACCTGTTCATGTTCTGTGAACCGAAGGGTGGCTGGAGGCGCGTCGAGGCGACCGTGCGCCGCACTGCCGTGGACTTCGCGCACCGGATGAAGTGGCTGGTGGACCAGGCCTATCCTGACGCGACAGTGGTTCGGCTGGTGCTGGACAATCTCAACACCCACAAGTTGGGCTCGCTCTACGAGGCATTTGCGCCGTCCGAGGCGCGCCGCATAGCCAAGCGCCTGGAGTTTCACCACACACCCGTTCACGGAAGCTGGCTGAACATGGCTGAAATCGAGTTGAGCGTATTCAGCAGGCAGTGTCTGAACCGCCGGATCGGCGATGAAGCGTTGCTGAGACGGGAGGTCGCGGCGCTCGAACGCGAGCGCAACGAGGCCGCCGCCATCATAGACTGGCGGTTCTCCACCCATGACGCCCGCAGTAAGCTCAAACATGTCTATCCATCATGATTACATGGAAACAGTACTAGTAGTCAGTCACGTTTTGATCAAAGGAAATAGTCGAGCGAGCCTATCCCGGCATAGTCAACAGCACCTATGTGCCCCGGTCTCACCCCGGGTTGCGCTAAGAACGAATGCCCTTTACGGTACTGAGTGCGTAAAGAAGGCTGTTAACTTTAGGGGAATATCACGGATGAATAGGTCAGAACAATTGTTGTGGGACCCCACCGACCCTCGGTTTCTGGATATTGGTAAGAGGAACATCGACAAAGATGCAGCAGATTCGATCCGTGAAACCATGCACCAACTAATCACCGAGGCGGAACTGATGTTAGTCTGGTTCGCTGGCCTATCGCGGAATTTTGCTGCCATACGGGGTGACATGGAGTCTCACGCAGACTTGCTCGATTCCCAGCCGCTTACAATTGCGATGTCGGACCCCTATGACTACGAGTACGACGGTCTCCGGGCGATGAACGTAGTTGTTCCCAAGATACGAGTGCTTGAAGCATTCTCAAACGGTGGAGATTTTGAGCACCTATACGGCAAAGCTTTCGTCACATTTGTCTACCACATATGGGATGACTACTCGCGCCCAGCAATCGCAGAGGCTTTGGGTCTTGAGGGTAAAAGGGATGTGGCGGCGGACCTGATGGGTGATTGGCGGTATTTGAGGAACTGGCTTGTACACCTACATCAGAAAACTGAGGACGATTATTTTGGCAATGCCACAATCTTGACCGGGGTGCTCGATCTTCGGCGGGGTCAGCCCAAAATCTCGGCTAAGATGGTCTTTGAGTTAGCAGCCCGGTTGAATGTCATCAAACTGAAAGTAGTTGCCTGAGGCAAAGAGTCCTCAACGGGGAAACCCCTTGCCGGCAGGTAAACGCCCGAAGCAAGGACGAAACAAGAGTCGGATGTTCACCAACAGACCCTTCATCTATGAAGGTGCCGAGGCGAAAATGGGATAGGAGAAACAGGCTGGCATGCTTCAAATTGCATCTGGAAAGCTCTTCTCCGGGGAACCGGAACGGAGCAACGAACTGCGCGGCGTACTACACACAAATCTGCAGATGTATGGCAGAGGGCCTATAGAAACAGCCGCTGGCCGTTTATTGCCGACTAGCAATCTGCAGGGGCGCCAGCCCCTGGTGTACGAGATGACTGAGCTCATTGAAGACCCACAGGTGCCGGGTGGTGTAGTTTCGCATGGGATTGACTCATACTTGAATGAGTTCGCCGACATAGTTTCGTTCGCCCTCAATGTTACTTGCACTCCTGATCCCAATTTGGCGTTTCGGCTCATTAGCGGTACACCTGGTCCACTCGTTAACGTACCCAGAAGACAATTGGTCCAACGAGTCTTTGACGACCAAGTTTGGTGTCGGGATGAGGATTGCGCTCGGCTAGTACGGATTGTAGATGGCTTGATGGGACTTGAGCGCCAGTTCCACCAAGCCGCGATGAAGGCAATCCGTACATACGTGATCTCTCTCCATCGCCTTGCCGACGATCTGGAGGTCTCTTACACACTGCTCGTTGCCTCCATTGAATCTTTAGCTCAGGAATTCGATGGTTACCAAGCGACGTGGACGGACTACGAGGAAAGCAAGCGCAAACGTATCGACCAGGCATTGCAGGGTGCGGATGAAGAAATAGCCAAGCGGTTAAGGGATGCCATATTAGAAATAGAGAACGTCTCTCTGGCACGCCGCTTCATAAACTTCTCAATAGATCACGTCACTCCCGCCTTCTTTCGCGAGGAAGCTAATGGCTTAAGCAACCCTGTAGGACGTGCCGAATTACAGGCAGCCCTGCCACAGGCTTATAGTTTACGTTCCCGATACCTGCATAACCTACAGGGGCTTCCCCCTTTGCTTTCGATCCCTCATTCATTCCATGAAGTATGCCCCATCGACGGCAGAATATTCCTCACGTTTCAGGGAATGACGCGCTTGGCTCGCCATGTTATCATCGAGTTCATAGAACGTTCCCCCAAGGTGGAGACCGAAAAATATGACTACAGGAGAGAGCGGTTCGGCATTTTGCACGTGCCCTTAGCCTCCAAATATTGGCTAGGTCAGACCAAGGGCTTGGAGGCTTCCTCCGGGCGCAAGCGCCTCGAAGGCTTTCTAGGGCAAATAGCGGCTCACTTGGAACAAGAAGATAACCCCCCAGTCACCGACCTGCGAGACCTGCTGACCCTAGTCGAGAGTATGTTACCTCGGATGAGTGCAGTTCACCGAAGGCCGTTCCTGGCGATATATTTCTTATTCAATAGGATGGTAATCCACGATGTGACAATGCAGAATTTTGCGAAAACAGAAGAGAAATACTGGTCGGAATTGTCGGCGCCTAGTATCGAGGCTGTCCTAGTTCATTTCCTCGTGGGTATTGTTCCCAATTGGTCCATAGCCGAACACCTAGAGGTCGTTGACATCCATTTGCGTGATTTTGGGAAGGTCAACAGTTTGCGCCTACCGTCAGCATTGGAAGCGGGGATGTTTCTTGATCTCGCTGAGCGTTACCGTGCTGACGGTGACTTTGACGCTGCCCAAGCACTAATTGCGCGAGCCGTAGAGAACTATCCCAGACTCGCTAATCTTCAGCTGCTTGAGAAAGAGTTCGACCCTACAGAACCAATCTATTGGCCCGAATTAGTTTCCTGTTCAGGCCCAGAAAAAAACGATGCAAGTGAAGATGTCTAAGGTCGCTCTGTTTGAAAGACAGGAATGGGGGCCACCGGACTAATTACCAAGGCGATTCGTAGCTCAGCAAGTGGAGCGATGGGGCACGGCAATGCAAAAGCCTGCCCCGTAACGTCTCTACTGCAGGCTCTCAAGACAGGGGGCCAATCCCGTTCATGTCAAAGAAAAGATGAGTCAGACGAATCGGCCGGAAAGGCGAGGTCCGCTGATGATCGGATGCAAATACGGAGTTGAGCCATCCTATCGGACCAGCGACCTTTAGGGTGTGGCTTGGACCCATGTTGTGAGCCCTTTCGACATGAGTGTTCACTCGGCTTAGCGCGGTATCAGGGGTGCCACAAATGATGCAGCCTACCATCGCACCAGATTCGTCCCTAGCCCCATAGTACCCCCGCACAATGTTCTAAAAGAATTACCTTCCAGCATACCTTTCCACTCTTGCGCAGATCCCAGTCTAAGCCAACGCCGGTCGACAGGGGAGAAGCGTCAGCTCCCATATTCCTGAAAGCCACAGACCGGCGTCGTTCCGGGAAACCCACAAGAACCAACCCCGCGCCCGACTTTACGAAATCCACCAGAGCCGCCTCTGTCGAAAGGGCCAGTGCCGCGAATGCCAAGCAAACGCCCGAAGAGCGCAGGCAGTACGAGCGAGTCAGAAGCGAAACCCCCGAACGGAAGGAGTACAGGCGGCAACTCCGCAGGAAGCAAATACGAATTGCCAAGGAAACGGGCAAGTGCAAGGACTGCTCCAATCCGGCGATTCCCGGCCAGACCAAATGTGAAACCTGCGCCGAAAAGCACCGGCAACGCCGTCGGAGAGACGACGCCAACCGTCGCGCCAAGGCAAAGCAAGCAAAGGACCTGGTCCGGGCCACCGCCCTGGAGGACAAAACCGCGGACGGCGGACCAACCAAATGCCGGGATTGCAAGAACCCGCCACGCCCCGGCCAGACCAGATGTGAGCTCTGTGCCATCCGGCACAACGAATATCGAAGGAGGGGCGAAGCCAAAAAGAGGGCCCAGGCTCAACATATCGTATAGAACGAGATGCCGAGGAACGTATCGCCACGGTGGCAATGAGGCGTCCAGGGGAAGTTGCCGAGGAGACAGCCAGTGCCGTAGAAGTGCCCTTTCCGCTCGAAACACTAACTCCGACCGATATTTTGACACCCCTGGTTTCTTTGTGATCCTACGAGTAGGTCGCCAGACCGAAGAAGGAGCAGTATTACAACTTTGAGCTACCGGTTCGAGTCCACTTAGGTGGGCCAAAGTGCACGGTAGGTGGTACTGTCTTCGAGATGTGGTTGGGAGATCTATGAGCCGACCAGGGCCCTCTGTCCAAAAACGTGAAGGCGTGGTGTTGGCATCTGCTATATCACCTACGCCCCGCCCGAATTCTCTGTCTTCAAAACACCAGAAAAAAGTGCAGTTCTCGTGGGCGATTGATTTGGATGCAACAGGAGTCGAATAGCCGCAACAGGATGTGGAACCACACACCTCCCAACCTTTAGGACTCCCATCCAGCATTGAGTTTGAACCGTTCTCGGTGAAGCAGCGCAGGTAGTCCCTCATTGTTCCGCCATGAGCAAAACAACGACTCCTAAGCCAAACATCTAGTTGAACCGGATTCGGGGAAATTGCGAAGTCCTATCGGACAGTTGAGTAGCCAGACCGCTGACCTTTGTCGTGGTTGAACGGACGCCTTATGTAGCCACTGTACGCTTCCTGTGCTAAGGTCTGTTCGCGTCAGGAATTTGGCGGCCCGTCGCCCGCAACAAGAAACCCGGCGGGGAATGAACCACCGGGTTTAGGGGTTGAAGCGATAACATTTGTGGCGACTGCCAACTGGGGTGGTCAAGAGTCTATTGACTCGTACAAGGCATGAATTCTGTATCCAGGGAACCTGTACTGACAAGAAACCGAAGCACTCTTCAGTTAGCCACTAATGCATCTAGCTCCGCGTGCTCTCGTGTCCATTCATCAATCCAATCGTTGCCAATGTGATCCCACGGCTGAGGCTGCAAGTCTGGTGTGTCATGGATGCGAACCAAACGTTTAGCACTCGGCAACGCCCTATGGATGCCATACACGATTTCATCGTCGCTTGCCACCGCGGTCATCTGCCGCTGCGGCCAACGTCCACACAAAAAGCAACCCGCACTGACGGTATGCCCTGAGTAACGGTACCCGTAAGTGACTTGGACCTTACTAATTTCTTCCGCGATTAACGAATTCTGATTCTGGACGTCTCCGACGACATCCGAGAGCGTCTCCAACGAGGTACTCAATTTACGTTGCGATTTTTCAAACCTTTTCGCAGCATTGCCTAACCTGATATGAGAGCGAAAGCGGCCAACGGCCAAGACGATTGCTATTGCGACGAGCGCGATGGTGGCAGCTACAGCAGCGATAGACATTGCCTACTACCTCCCAGGCCAAATTCTGTTCAGAAAATCAAGCCATTTGTCGGTTTGACCTAGATAGGATCGATTCAACTCGATTAGAGCGTCGATCTCATCTGCTTGCCTACCCGTGGCTTTGCTGATGGCGTCGAGACGAATTCTAGTCGCGTTGTCTGACCACCACCCTTGGCCCATGGACAAACATGATACCGCCAACGCTATCAGCCCGATTGCGACGCCTAGATCCATTATACACTCTTTGTTTCCTGGCCTTATTCAATCTCGTGAAAGCAGTTAGAGCAGGATATCGAGATCTTTGCGGCTGTTGCTCAAAGTTTCGATTTTATCCCTTAAGGCATCCCAATTGCCCTCTGACATCTGTAGGAAAGATTCGTGATTATTGCCGAGACCGTCATGCCAAACGATGCTCAATCCAATCACAGGGACTTTGATAATCTCATCGTTGCGTATGCGAACCACTTTGACGGCCCATGTTCCGTTAATGTCGATAAAGTGCGGGGCGTCAGATATGGCAGTAGCAACGGCCCTTGCTACTTCGAATTCGCGCTTGAAAGATAGGATGCTTGTGACCGCGTTCCACTGATGTTCATCAATAACAATCGGTTCATCCAATCCTGATGCCACTGTAGCGATTTGGGCTACGGCCTCATCCGTTTCCAATCCCAACTCGGCGCAGCGAGAATACAGGTATTCGGCGACTCGCAAGGAAGCCCGAGCACGATTCACAGGAACTCCAAATTGTGAACTCAACTCTTGGGATTGATTCCGCCCCGTAAACCCATCCGGTCCATTGCCCGTTTCGGAAATCGCTTCTAAAACCTCTGCGGTCTGGCTCAAGAACGACCTAAGGTCTCGGACGAACGCAGGGGATGCAAACTCTCTATCCCTTATCAGTGGTTCTTCAGCCACCATATTGCTCCAAGGTGCAAGTGCCGGAATGTTAATCAAAACGGCATAGCGCTGTCAACTAATCAGGTCTGCTCGGCAGCGTTCCGTTTTGGGTGGCCGAGTCGCCCAGTCTAGTTTCTGGATTCTCTAAATTCACCTTCCCGCTCTTACAGGAGGGGGCGCCATCCGCGATTTCGGTGATTCTTTCAATTGGGCGTCGGATTCCCACTTGGGTTCCATCGGGCTTCTGTCCAGACTCTGCCAAATGCTACTCCCACGAAGAAGACCGTTACCTGAGAATCGGCAACCGCACCTTCTACGAGGACCCGGACCAGGAGGTGGAGTTCTTTGTCTTTCAATCGACACAAAAAGTGCCTTTCTCATGGGCGGTCGATTTGGATGCAATTGGGGGTGAATAGGTGGTAACAAGCGTCGGAGGCTTCGGGATGTGCAAGCCTATTTCAGGACTACCCTGCGAACCGGTATCCCGCGCGGCCTCCAGCTTTCGGATTGACTCCATGTTATCGTGAGGGAATGACTTCTCGGTGTGCTGTGGAGGTGCCATGAAAGAGATAACCGAATGGTGGCATATGCTGACTCGTGTCTCACCTATCTTGATACCGATCGCGTCAGCATTAGTTGCGCTGCTTATAAGAGATTTATTGGACCCGCGTCAATGGCAACGGCTTGTTCGAAAGACGTTAGCAAGCGCAACCAGCGGAATCTTAGTGTTTGTTGGAATGGCTTCCAGTTACTTGATTTTGCTCTGGTATGTAGGCAATGAAGATAGCCCGATCATTGTCTTCTCTGGGGTCGTTGTAGGCCTGGGCATAATTCCGGCAACTGTATTTGCAAGTGTCTTGGTATACCGGAGAGTAGAGCCAAACCTCGACTGGTACATCAACAGCCGATTCGTACATTCCTTTCATAACGGTTCGTGGCCAACCCTGTCCGTTGATGTGCGGTCGGAATGCCTTCCGGCAAATGTAATGTTCATAAATGGCCGTATCTTTGCCTTGAGGAGACCTATAGGCAGGTATCGCCTGAGGGTGGCAATCGGATTACGGAGTGGTGCCACCACATTGGTAGAGGAAACAACCTCAAATCCTGGGCATGGTTGGGTTAGGGTGATGCGAGCAGTTCTCAATGCCCAGCTCGGGTACGGACTTGGAAATCCAAAAAAGAGGTGGGAGCGCATTCCGTTTTATGACATTTTGAGGAAATGGTTCAGGAGACCGGAACGCACCCCGCCCCCAAACGAGTTGTTGAAATGGCAAAATCAAGCCTACTCACAAATCCATAGCTTGGCACGAAGGCTTGATGCTGAGACCATACTTCGTTGGTCGTGAGTCCTGTCTCTGCTTTCGCTGCCGAAGGCCCAAGAGGGATGCGAACCGGTAAGATAACATCGAAGACTCACACCCGAGAAACCCAACGGTAACGGACGGACACAAGGATACTGACGATGCTAGTCAAAGGGGAACAGGAAGGTCCAAACGCCGCATTCGCCAAGGGGATACTCGTCCGGGCAGCGGAGGTCATCAGGGGGAGTCAAGAAGAAGGCACCCAGGTAATCGACGCCCTCCAGCAGGCCCGGGACGAGTTCGTGGAAAAAGAAACCAGGAGGAATAAGTCCTCCAGGAACTACCACTTCGACGACCTTCTGAAGGGCTTGAGAAAGCATCTCATCGACGCCGAAGGGGCCGACCCCGAGTCCTTCCTTCCCATCGCCGACTGGGAGCAGGGTAAAACCCCAGAGGATGTCGCAACCCTCCTGCGAAACGCCGTCCCGGACATCGCTCGGGTAGCGGCTCAGCGAGTCGGTGCCATGAGCGACAAGGAAAAGGAGGAGCACACGCTCTTGGATCAGGCCGCCGAGTACCTGCGGGAAAACGGATTGGAAGTCAAGTTCACCCGGGACCCTGAAGGCCCGAACGCACCATTGGACTACCGGGGAACGGTGGACGGGGAACCCTGGGCATTCGAACTGACCAAGCTGCGCCGGGATGCTGAGGGATGGCACAGAAAGCTGGGACACCCCAACGAGAACAATACCATTGAGCAACAGCTCAAAGATTTCGAAAAGCCCATCAAGCCGGTCCCCCAGGGACCGAATCTTCTCCGAGCCGCTCTCAATAAAGCCGTGAACCACGGAATGCAAAAAAACAAGATCGAAGCACTCAAAGGGGACAAATACTGCCTGGTGATACACAACCAGCAATTCCTGTACATCCCGGACTGGGAACAAGTCACATGGCCGGAAACCGTCGGGATCGACGCCATCATGATTTGCCATGACGAGGAATTCTCGTCCGACAAAGGCTGGGAGGCAAGACCACCGGACGCCTTCGGTAAAAATGTGAACAGCACGACATTAGAGGACCTGGAGCAACTGGTACTGGAAAGGCAGAACCAAGACCGGGAATAAAAACCAGATCTGCACGAAAAATCTGAATAAAAAACATTTTTCGTGCAAACCCGTGCTCTGATGGGATTTCAATTTGTGAGTTGAACCCGGCGGCGTCAGGCCCACAAGCGGGGATAACGACGTGGGAACGGCCCCAGGAGAAGATCCATGAACGGAGAACATCACGAGAACGGTGAACCGGATTGGCCCGACAACCCCGGCAATGGGTCCAAGACGCTGGACGAGCTGCACCGCGGGGAGATTCTGCGAGCACTGGCCGGCCTGAACGAACGGCTCAGGGGCGACGCGGACGACGCCTACTCCCTACTGGCAAGGGGGATGCTTCACAGCAGACTGGGAGACGACCGCCGGGCGGCGGAGGACTTCATCAGGGTCATCGAGTTGGAGCCGGACAACGCCGAGGCCCTTGAGAACCGGGCGGCCACCCGCAGCGACCTGGGAGAGCACAGCCTGGCCAGGGAGGACTATGACGCCCTCATCCGGCTGGAACCGGAGAACGCCGTCGCCCTCTACAGCCGGGGCGCGTGCCTCGCCAAACTGGGAGACCTGGCCGGGGCCGTGGCGGACTTCGACCCGGCCATCGCCCTGGAGCCGGGCGACGCGGTTCCCTACTACAACCGGGGCTGCACCCACGCCGAGATGGGCGACGCACGCCGGGCGGTGGAGGACTTCGACCGGGACATCGCCCTCGACCCCAGAAACCCCACCTTCCACCACTACCGGGGCAAGGCCCGCCGGGAGTTGGGCGAGTTCGACCAGGCAATCAGCGACTTTGACACCGCGATACGGCTGGAACCGCTGAGCAACCCTTCCCGGCACGCCAGGGCAATCGCCAGGTTGATGCAGGGTGAATACGACACAGCGATGCCGGACTTGGAAGCCGTGTTGGACCTGGACCCGGACAACGCCGACGCGCTCGGCGGCCGGGGGATCGCCAGGGGCGCCCTGGCGAATTACGAGGAGGCCGTCAGCGACCTGGGCCGGTCCCTGGCCTTCCAGCCCGACAACCCGGTTGCACTCATCGCCAGGGGGCTGGCCCACGTCGCCCTGGGGGTCTACGACAAGGCCGTCGAGGACTTCAACGCCGTCCTGGAAATGGAACCGGACACCCCGGCGCTCTGACCGCCAGGGCCTTTGCGCGCATCGAGTGCGAGCAGTCCGAAGAGGCCGTCCAGGACTTCGACCGGTTGATCGAGTTGTTCCCGGAGGACACCCACGCCTACTAGGGCAGGGCCTGCGCCTACGTCAATCTGGACCAGCCACGCCTGGCGATTGAGGACTTCAGCAGGTCCATCGACTTGGACCCGGGCAACGCCGACTACCGAGGCGACAGGAATTGACATAGGTTTCAAAGCACTCAGAATCAAACCCCCTTCGTCACCGATTGCGCCATGGCAGGACCAGAGACTCAGGGCCCCCATAAGCGCCTCACCCATCCTAACTGATGGGCCGTCCGATGGACGTGAGCAAACTGCTATGCCGAGAGAGTCAATACCACGCGAGGGAGTTGCGGGCAGCCAAGCAGATAGCGGCGCAGTTGGGCTACCAACTGGCCCAGATGGCAAATGTCCAAGACCTGGAACCTTGAATTCCGGCTACCACGGCCACTGACGGTGCGTGATACCTTTTGTTAGTCGATACCTCATCACGGGGCGCGTTGCGCCGCCGAGCCCAATACCAAGTCCCCCCAATCCTTCGGGAAGCCCTCCTCCAACAGCTTCAAAATCCCCTGTTGACAAAGCGATTGCGCTTCAGCAAGGAGGTCGCGATTCGAGGAAATGGAGGCAACATCTCCAGTGTGGACAGCACCCGAAGCCCTCTGGTAAGCGTCGCGCAAAGTTTTGCGGATACGTTTCCTGTCCTGGAAATCGGAGCCCAGAAACCAGGCGCCAAACAGCGCGAGCCGGAATCCCATCTCTCCGCTGTTTTCGTTAGTGAAGTCTTTCAGGTAGAGGGATTCCAGCGCCATCCTCAAATCGACGAATTGGTCCGTCAGGCCGTCGCGCGTGTTCTTGGATTTCATCCACCTAGAGGTTGCAGTCCGAACCGATTTGAAATCGGACTTTATGAGCGATTCAAGTTTTCTTCCAACGTTGAATTGATCAAGTTTGTGGACCGACCCGTCGGTTACGGATAGGGTAGCTACACCCGACCTGAGGTCTCGGGACAATGATCGCCCGGGACGAAGCTGAGTTTCCAGTCCGCCGGGTGAGCCATACAGTATCGTAGAACCTCTCTTTGGGAAGATGTCCTCTAGATCCAGGTAATCATGCCAATAGAATGCCACTTCCACTAGATTATCAGTCTTCAGGGAAAGGGTTTGGCAAATGGTCTGAAAATCGGCGGCACAATTCATTCTGGCTTCAACCCTCTCGCTCGGGTAGTCCGAGCCGGGCCGGAAAAGCGCCGGCGAAGATTCGGAGTCAATGGTCACCACCGTTCTTCCAAGGTAGTCACTGGCTGCGATCCTGGATGTTTGTGGTAGAGAATGCGGCAACTTGTCAGTAGAGAGGGGCAATGTCTCAATCCGGGCACCGTCGATCGGCGAGAAAGACGCGTCAGTGGTGATGCCGTTCAGTATCGCGCAAGCGTAATACCGTACCGGTTCCCCTGCTGTCCAGCTAATTAGCAAAGTCTCCAAGTTACCGGATCCCGCGAGGGCCGAAGCCTGGATCAGTGCTTTGGCGAAGTTGTCCAGCGTCGTCGTGCTAGTTTCACAGACCACACCGCCACCGTGATATGCCGTTTGACCCTCGCTGAAACCCGCTCTCAAGCTGGGAAAGGAATATCCGATCTTGTTGGTGTCAGGGTCAACGTAATCCGCGAGGAACATCGACAGAAAGTCCCTTGTTTCGTTGATGTACTCATTAGGGCAAATCAAGTGAGCGTGTTTGGCGGCTCGGGGATCCGAACTGCTCGCTGCAACCATAAGGCGGAGTGTGTCCACAGAGACTACCTCATCCGGCCGGGACGCGTAGGACCTGGAGGACTGACCGTCACTGCCGTTTTCGCGTCCCAAATCGAACTGGACGTTAGGCAAGATGGAATCGAGTAATTGCTGCAATCTCCCCATTAGCAAACTCTCTAATCACTATAGGTCTTGGGCCAAGCCGTGTCATTCAGAAATGTTCGAGAAACTGGGCTCCCCGGAGACAATTGACGCGCCCCATTGTATCAATGACGGTGAGCCTTTCCGTGGTCGACCGCATTGAATAACGAGGTGGGGCCCATCATTTGGACAAAATCAGGGCCGAGTTAAGTGAAAAACCCGGCTCTCCTTGTAGTGATTCGATTCTCTGTTCCGGTGAACACGTCCTTCCATTAGACTCCTCATCCACAACCCACGTCTCCCCATGGAACACCTCGGCCGGAGTACGGTAGCCCAGGGCCTGATGAGGCCTGAGCCCGTTGCAGAACCGGAAATAGTCTCCAACCTCCGCTGGGCCCTCCGGACGTTGGGGTAGGCTTTCAGGTACACCCCCCGTACTTCACCGTTCGGAACGGAGCCTGAAGTCAGCAACTCACCCATCAACCCGTCAACCACTTCGCGAGTCAGCACCATGGCCCGCTGCAGCGGGCCAACCAGCCGAGTAAGGACGAAGCCCACGGACGGTATACACCAGCCAGACCCGGGCGCCCACCGTCTGGGCAGGCGACCGCAGCAATTCCTCCGGCAACGAAACCCGATAGAGCGAGCATTCAACTAGCTGAAGCACTAGCGGAGAATTGCCACCCAGTATGACCGCAGGAGCCTTTATTTTCTCTCAGCGTTCTGCCTGGTGTCCTGCGCCATCCGGGATTAGCATATGCCGATTCGACCCAGTGATACTATTCTACCAATACGATACTCCCCGACAGCCCTTCTCCCTCCGACCCCATCACGGGAGGCGTCCAATGCGCACCAACGCCCGCACTGACCTTCCGCTGACCCCAGACTCATGCCTCCGGGCCATTCTCGTCCTCCCAGTTGCCATCCTCTTTGCGGCCGCCCTCGCCGCCTGCGGCGGAGACGACAACGGTAAGGCTTCCGACACCATCACCCCCGCACCCTGCTGCGCCAGCTCGCTCACGCAGAACACCTTGGGCCGCAACGACCCGCCGATAGCGTTCAGCAGGTTGTTCAGCGCCGGGTAGTAGGACAACTCGCCGGTGCCGCCCCCCGTCGCCCGGATGCGGCGCAGCTCGGAAAAATAGTCCTCCACCGCCGCTTTCAGTCTATTATCACTCGCCGCCATATCCCCGTGTTCATCTCCCTTGCCTACAAACTCCGGAAAACTACCGGGGCAGGAACTCCGGCTCGACCAGCAAATCCGTGGCCTCCATTCCCAGGGCGTCAGCGACCGCTTTCAGGGTCCTGAACCTGGGGGACTGTTCTCCCTTCTCCAGCCTCACCAGCGTAACCCTGCCGATCTCCGCAGCGCGGGCCAGCGCCTCCTGGGTCAGCCCGGCCGACTCACGGTAACGGCGGACCCTTTCGCCGATGGTCCGTCTCCCCAGGGCTGCTATGGCTTCGACGGTTGGCCGGTAGGTTGCGTCGCAATAATGCCGGGCGAAGTCCCAGGGAATCTCGACGCTCTCACCCCCGGCTGTCCGCAGGACCATCTCGTAAGGGTTGGGCAACTCCAGGCCGGAGATGCCCTTGCGGTTCCTGACTTCGGGAACTTCGCCGTAGGGTATGAGACCCCTATGCCCGTCAGCGAAACTCAACTCGATCCCGTCATCCAACAGGCTGGCGGTGGTCATCATCCGGTTGGCGTTTTTCACCAGCACCACGTGCATTGGCTACCTCCTGTGGATGACGTCCCACGTTGCCCTGATCGCCGCCGCGTGTCTCGCGTAAGCCTGCATGATGTCCCGGAAGTTGCCAGGGGGAGGCTGGTCCATTTAGGCGCCCCGGTTCAACTCTATGCGGCAGACGTCTTCATTGCCGACCCAAACATGCACGTGCGGAGGTTCGAAGGCGTTTTCCCTGGTGTTGACCACGAAGCGAAACTGCCCCTCTACCGCCACGGTCGGCATTCCCCATCCCCTGGTGCGGCGACCCTCCCCACGCCGTCACAGTGCTTACAGTGTATCATTTTGCGACACATGCACAAAAGTGCCGGCGGTCTACGGCAGTCGCAGGAACCGGCGCCATCCCCGAATCGCCATGCGGCATTTACAGCAAACTTGGAGCACCTCCGGCTGAAGGTCACTCCGTTCCCCTTACTCCCGCCCGTGGTTGCCTCTGTCAATAGACTTCTTCCGTCTTCAACACAACGCCTTTCGCCCCCCGATGCACACCAGGGCCCTTGGTGTGCCAACCGTTTCCGGCCATCGGATGACGATAATAGTAATCCGCTATCCCTATCCATCCGTATATCAAGTATGGGATATACGAATAACTCCTCCCCAGCGCCGCCGTTGGTGGCGGCCCCCATCCGCTACAGCGCCTTTCAACCAGCAGGAGGGGATTCCACGCAGGCGAAAAAGGTGCTGGCCAGCAGCGGCGCAACGGGAGGGGTACGGATGGAGGAGAGATGGCAATGGCGCCCCGGGGGCAACCACTCAACCAAGAACAGAGACGACTGCTGAGAATCACCGCCAGGATGCCCCTGGCCAGCGTGGCCAACCTGGCCGCAGTCGCGGGAATGACCGAGGACCGGGTGCGGGCCATGCTGGGCCGCCTGCGCAGCGGCGGTTGGGTATCCTCGGTGCTGCGGGGCATGACCGAGCGCAGGCAGCACCGCTGGTTCCTGACCAGCAAGGCGGTGGACCTGCTCTACGTCACCGACCACCAGCACCCCAGCCCCAGGGAGGAGGCCCGCGCCGCAGGGCTGGCGGCCTTCCATCCACAGGGTGAGTTGCCCCAGGACTTCCAAGAGCGGTTCGCCCTGGACCACGACCACCCGCCCCACCTGGAACGGCCGGGAGACTCTCCCTTCGCCACAGCCGAGGACAGCGGCGAGCCCCACGACCACGAGCACCGCCCCTGGACCGCCACCTCCCGGGGCGTGGAGATGTCCCTGCGCCGCCTGGCCATGCTGGAGCCGGTCTACCGCCTGGCCCCGGACCTGCTGAGGAGCGGCAGGGTCAACCGGCCCGCCGGCGACGCGGCGCCCACCAGGGAGGTCAGAATGACCGACTTCCGCCTGCTCCGCCACGGCGGCTTCTACCACGCCGTGGCCCGCTACGGCGAAGACGTATGGACCCCCTTCACCTACACCGGCCTCCACGCCACCGAGCGGGTGCTGCGGCGCAAGGAGCAGCATAGATTCTGGGGCGTGGACTGCTACTCCAGCGAGGAGGACCGCTACCTGCGCATCGGCAACCGCACCTTCTACGAGGACCCGGACCAGGAGGTGGAGCCCTCGGCCCAGGTGGTGGTGGCCGTGGACGCCTGGGCCAGTGCCCTAGCCCAGAGCACACTCTCCGGCAACACGCCCACCCTGTTCTGCACCCCCGACGGCCGGTGCACCCCGGCGGTGGAACTGCGGCCCTCGCGGGACCTGGTGTCCGACCCCTCGGACCATCCCGTCGTGGGCCGGCCGGAGGCGGCGGAGGTCTGGCTCCGGCAGAACCCCGACGCGGCGGTCATTGACGGGCGGCTGGCCCACCGGCTGTTCCTGGCCGTCTGCCAGTTTCCCGCCATGCGGGCCTCCTGGCTGGCCGAGGTTGCCAGGGGATCCCCAAGAGAGGTCTCCCGCCACCTGGGGCGGTTCGTGGACACCGGCCTGGTGGCGGTGTTCGAGGGCAGGCACTACCTGTCGGAGCCGGGGATGAAACGGGCGGCCAACATGAGCCGGGTGCTGCCCGCCATCATCCGCAGCCGCCACGGGGCCTACCTGGACCGCTGGTACCGGGAGCACGAGCGGCATCACAACGACGGGGTGAACCGCTTGGTGGTGCGCTTCGCCCGGGAGGGAGCGGCCGTCGTCGCGGGCTGGCGGGGCGAGGTCAACGTCCCCGGCCTGACCCAGGTGCGGCCCGACCTGCTGGTGCAGGTCAGCGAGGGGACCCTCGGCCCCGGGACCCACTACATTGAGTTCGAGCGCCGCGCCGTGTCCCGCAACGATGTGAACCACAAGCTGGGACCCTATCGGCGGATGGCGTCGGCGGGCCGTCCCCTGCCCCTGCTGATGGTGTGCGAGACGGCCAGGGGCCGGGCCAACTTCCGCGCCGCGGCGGGGACCCTGCCCATGCTGACCGCCACCCTGGAGCGGGCCCTGGCCGGTCCGGTGACCGGGGCGGTTACGGTGTGGAGCAGGAACGGGGTGTCGGCGGCGCTGCACTGCCGCATCTGAAACGGGAGGGCGCCGGCGACAGGGGACCGGCGGCGCCCCTCGGGTTCCCTGCCGCATCCCCCCGGGGACGGCGCAAGGCCGGCAGGGTACCCCGTATGCGGACCAGCTCCCCGGCCCCGCCGGATGCCCACTCCCAGGACCACTTTCCGGGTATTCGGACGTAAAGTGAGGGTGTCCCGTTGCGGGAGCGGCGCGAGATCCCTCACCCGGGACTCTCGCCCTCTGGCATCCCGTAGCCCACCCGGGACTCGGTGAAGATGCAGGCGGGGTTGCGGGCGTCGTCGCCCAGCTTGCCCCGCAGCTTGGCCACCATGGTGCGCATGGGGCTCATGTCGGCGCCGCTTCGCTCCCTCCAGACGACCTCCAGCAGATGCTCGTAGGTCAGCACCCGCCCGGCGTTGGCCGACAGCTCGGCCAGCATCCGGTACTCCATCGCCGTCAGCTGTACCGGGCGGCCGGCAACGGTCACCCGGCGCGCCGAGTAGTCGACGGTCAGGGCGCCCAGCACGTAGGGCTCCGACGGCTCGGCCGCCTCCCTGCGGCGCAATGCCGACCCGATCCTCGCCGCAAGCTCCGTGGGGGAGAAGGGCTTGACCACGTAGTCCACGGCCCCCGCCTCGAAGGCCCGCGCGATGGTCTCGTCCCGCCCATAGGCGGACAGGAAGATGACCGGCAGGCTGGCTATCTTCAGGACGGCCTGCATCAGCTCGATGCCGTCGGACCCGGGCAGCACCAGGTCCAGTAGCGCCAGCTGCGGCCGTTCCTACTCCATGAGGCGGACCGCCTCCTCCGGGTCCCCGGTCACCAGGGGCGCGTACCCGGACTGGACCAGGACGTCCCGGACGTAGCGCAGTTTCCGGGGGTCGTCGTCCACCACCAGGACCCGCACCCGTTCTGCGGAGCCCCGCGGCGCGCCCTGGGCGGCGCCCCCCGAGACCGGCGGACTCTCGACTCCGGGCCCCCTCCCGGCACTCTCCACCGTGGGCAGGGTGAAGGTAAACCGGGCGCCCAGGCCCGGCGGCCCGTCGCTGTCCCGCCCGGATGCGGCCCCCGTGGGCCTCCACGATCCCCTTGCAGATGGCCAGGCCCAGGCCGGTGTCGCCGCCCTGCTCCCCGGACCGCCCCCTGGAGAACTTGCGAAACAGGTGCGGCAGGCTCTCCGCCGGGAAGCCCCGGCCCCGGTCGGACACCGACACCGCCACATGTACGCCCTCCCTCAGGGCGCTCACCCGGATGGGAGACGACTCCGGCGAGTTTCTGGCCGCGTTGGTGAGCAGGTTGCCCAGCACCTGCACCATTCGCTGCCGGTCCGCCATGATCCAGGGCAGGTCCGCCGCCAGGTCGATGTCAATCTCATGCCGGCCCCCGCCGCTGCGGAAGCCGTTGCGCGCCTCGGCCACCAGGAGGGCCACGTCCGTCGGTTCGGGAGAGACCGCCAGCGTGCCCGTCTCGATGCGGGCTACGTCGAGCAGGTCGCTTATCAGCACGTGCATCCGGTCCACCTGGGTGTTGATGATCCGGAAGAACTGCCGCATCTCGGCGGGGTTCAGCGCGGCGGGGGGGTCCAACAGGGTGGTGATGGAGCCCTTGACTGAGGTCAGCGGGGTGCGCAGCTCGTGGCTCACCATCGCCAGGAACTCGGCCCGCAGCCGCTCAAGCTCCTCCAGCGGAGTCAGGTCCTGCAGGGTGACGACGAAGGTCTCGACCTCCCCGTCCTCCGAGCGGATGGGCGTGGCGTTGAGCAGCGCGGTGACGCTCCGCCCGTCGGGGACCCGGAGGACGATCTCCTCGGCGCGCACCGTCTCCCCGGCGCTCAGCAGTTCCGCCATCGGCAGCTCCATGAGGGAGAGTTCCCGCCCGTCGCCCCGCCGGCAGGTCAAAGTCTCGAGGAGCTGTTCCGGCGACTGTGCCGGCTCCCGCAGGCTGTCGACGATCCTCTTCGCCTCCAGATTGAATGACACCGGGACTCCCGTCCTGGCGTCGAAGACGGCAACGCCCACCGGCGAGGTCTGGATCAGCGTCTCCAGGTCGGCCCTGGCCCGGCGCTCGTCCCGGTACCGGCGGGCGTTGGCGATGACCATCGTCGCCTGCGAGGCGAACATCATCAGTGTCTCCTCGTCCTCCAGGGTGAATTCGGGGTCTCCCTGCTTCTCGGCCAGGAAGAAGTTGCCCACGCGCCCGCCCCGGTGGAAGACCGGCGCTGCCAGGAAGGACAGGACGGGATTCACCGGCATGGGCAAACTCAGCTCGGGAAGGCCCAGCGACCTCAAGTGGCCGAGCAGATCGGTGACCCTGAACGGCTCCTGAGCGTCGCTGAGATAGTCGAACAACCTCCTTCCCTCCGTCATCTCCCAGAGCCGCTCGGCCTCCCCGGAACTCATCCCGGAGGAGAGGAAGTCCTGTAACTGTCCGGTCTCGTCCAGCAGTGTAATCACCCCGTAACGGGCCTTGGTCAGAGCCCGCGCGGAGTCCAGCACCTCCTGCAGCACCGTGTCGAAGTCGAGGCTCTCGTTGATGCGGACGTTGGCCTCGCTCAACCGGGATAGCCGGTCACGCAACGCCTCATTTTCTCGCATGAGGTCTTCCGGTCGCCTCAATTCCTCCTCCTCGATGGGGGCTGCGCAGTCCTTGCGGCCTCCGTCCAACACCGGCTGGAATCGGCGCCTGGGCTGGCCGCGGCCGGGCCGATTGTACCACTTTGAGGCCCATTTTACATTGAACTTATGGCAAACCGGCGATATTATCACGTCTATCTTACACCGGCTCGGTAAAATAGAAAGCCAACCGACCCGTTGAAGGGAGATACTAATGTGGCATTCAACCGACAGCAACGCAGATGGGAGGCAACGCGCCCGGCCGCCGCCGGTTTCCGCTCTCTCCGTCTCCGCACCCCCGCTCCTTGCCACGGTGGCGGCCCTCTTTCGCCGGGGAGGCGACCCCTTGCTGACCGTCCTCGGAGCAGAAAGATTCATTTCGGGACGAAAGGGTAAAAATCCTTGGGGACAGAGTCCACAACCTTGAGACTCGCATGGGCAATCTGGAAAATAGGGTGGACAAGTTGAATGAATCCACCGGCATAGGATTCATTGGAGTATCGGAGCGATTCGACAACTTGCAGGCTTCAATAGAAGGAATTGCCAGAAAGAATTGCCCAGAACACTCACCAGCAATAGGAGGGAGTCAACAATGGGAGCCAAGAGGAAACGCAGGGGCAGCCCAGCTCTCAAGATGGCGCAGCCAATACCGGACACGCCGGAGAATGTCGCCAGGATGCTTACGATCACTCCACCCAGGGCGGAAAGTGAGTGGGAGTATCTGCAAGAACATCGGCGGGAAACGACAGCTTTGAACTCAGGTCAACCCTAACCGGCTATGGCAGATGCCAACGAATACATCCGTTACCAACCGGATGAGAACCCGCCGTTCCTAGAATGTCTGACCCTGGGATTGCAGAGTACTTTGGGCCGGTTGACCGGGCTGGCGGCGTCTACGGCTATTGTGGCCCAGGCGAGCGGCCAACCGGATAGCTACCTAGCCTGGATATTCTTCATTTCGCTGATAGCCTGTGGCCTAGGAACCATGCTCCAGACCTTCCGAATATGGAGGTTTGGTTCTGGCTACGCCCTCAACGTCTCCAACGGTACTGCCTTTATTGCGGTCTGCATAAGCGCATTGGTAGCGGGCGGGCCTGCCATGTTGTCTAGCCTTATGCTGGTTTCCTCCGGGGTCCAGTTTGCGCTTGTCTCCCGCCTGGCACTCTTGCGCCGGATAGTTACGCCAGCGGTGACAGGGACCATTCTCATGCTCCTGGCGGCTACCGTAATGACGGTATTGCTCGGGAGAATGTCCATCACCCCGGAAGGCGTCCCGCAGTTTGCCGCTCCCGCCGTGGCAGGGATTACGGCTGTCACCGTCCTGGGTGTCACCCTCTTTGGGAGTTCCCGCCTGAGGCAGATGGTACAGCTAATCGGAATCGGTGTTGGGTGTGTGGTGGCCGTCCCATTGGGCCTGTTTGACGCCAGGGCCGTGGTGGATGCCGCTTGGGTCGGGATTCCTATTGGTTCGTGGCCTGAGTTCGATTTCAACCTTGGTATAGCGTTCTGGGCCTTGTTACCGGGGTTCCTCGTGGTAAACCTGGCAACCAGTGTCTACGGCCTCAGTGACATAGTAGCCATACAAGAATCTGTATGGCGGAGGGCGCGGGCAACCGATTTCCGAGTGGTTCAGGGCGCCTTCAACGCCGTCAGTGTAACCAACCTGTTTACCGCCGTCCTGGGCGGGTTGCCCAACCTTATCACTCCCGGCAACACGAACAGGGCACTGATAACGGGAGTCGCTTCCCGCAGGGTCGGATTGTACGGCGGAGGAATTCTGTTGCTGGTGGGCTGTATGCCCAAGTTCACCGCCATCTTTACCGCCATTCCTGTAGCGGTGTTTGCCGGTTACGTCACGGTTTCGTTGTCGCTGCTATTCGTGCGGGGGATGCAGATGGTCGTCCGGGGCGGTTTAGACCCCCGCAAGGCCGCTACCGTGGGAGTGTCCTTTTGGCTTGGCGTTGGGTTCCAGAACGGATTGATCCTCCCGGACCTGCTGGGCGGCACATGGGGGACATTGCTCGGCAACGGGTTGACCACGGGTTCAATCAGCTTGATTGTTCTGACGTTGCTGTTGGAGTTCACCGGGCCGCGGCGAACAGGGTTGAAGACGGGGTTTGACTCCGATGCTTACCCCAGGATAGACAGCTTCCTGCAGGGGTTTGCGTCGCGGGTAGGATGGGATGAGGCGTCCACGCAACGGCTGCGGTCCGCCGGGGAAGAAACCCTGGCCTGCCTGCGACCCGTGGACGGGGATGGGACTGGTGGAAGGCTCCGGGTGAATGCCCGGCAGGTGGAAGGCAATCGGGCGGAGTTGGAGTTTGTGGCGGTGGCGGCGGACGAAAATCTGGAGGACCGGCTGGCGCTCCTGGACGACCAACCGGAGGTCCATGAGGGAGAGGAGCTATCGTTCCGGTTGCTGCGGCATTACGCCTCTACCGTGCAACACCGCAAGTACCACGGCGTAGACGTGGTGACGGTAGAGGTTCAGGGTTCCCGGTAGGAGCAGAGGCCCTGGTTGGACCGGGGCCTCTTTACTGTAACCAGATTTAAGGGATTCGCAATCTTTCCATCGTGTCGGCAGCGACGATCACGACGGACCCATAGAGCACGGTGATTACCTGAGGTCAATGGACGGAACGGGTATCATTTGCCGGAGACGTGACATGGTGCCCCCCTCTGGTGGGATTCGGTTACTTGCTAGAGTCACTGGCTCCGTATGCCTTGCCAGGAAGGGGGGCAAACTGCCGAACCCCCCACTATCGGCCAAGGTCTATATTTCTAAGGTTCCGGGGACTCTAGGGAAACTCTGAACAACTCTGTCTGCTAGTACTACAACGACTAGTTGTTTGGTAGGATAGGTGGCCAGATGATGGTGGGTGGTTTGGGTGATGGATACGGTGAGCTTCGAGCGGGTCTACGACAGCTTTCAGGAATTTCACGCCTTCTTTGCGGCCTCCTTCGGCCGTAAGCAGTGGCGGGAGCACAGCCGGAACTATCTTCAGGCCCTGCTGGTGCAAGCCCAAGAGCGGCGCAACGCCGAGAATCTCTCGGAATCGGTGGGCATCTCTGCCCGGGCGATGCAGCGCTTTCTCACCGAGGCCCGTTGGTCTGATGACACGGTCATAGGGCGGTTGCAGGAATACCTGGCCCCCAGGTTGGGGCACCCCGAGGCCGTGTGGGTGTTCGACGGCAGCGACTTCCCCAAGCAGGGGAGGAAATCGGCGGGAGTGGCCCGGCAGTACTGCGGCAGGCTGGGCAAAGTGGCCAACTGTCAGGCGGGAATGTTTCTGGCCTACGTCAGCCCGCTGGGCCGGGCGTTGGTGGACAAACGGCTGTATCTGCCTGGGAGTTGGATCTCGGACCCGGGGCGCTGTGCGGCGGCGGGGGTGCCGGAGGAGCGCAGGAGCTATCGCTCGAAGACGGAGTTGGCCTTGGAGCTGCTGGAGCGGGCCCTGGGTCTGGGTCATCTCAGGGCCGGATGGGTTGCCGGAGACGACGCCTTCGGGATGTCGCCGTCCTTCCGGGACGGACTGGCGGCCTTGGGGATGCGCTACGTGCTGGACGTTCCGGGAAGCACCCCGGTGTGGCCCTTGGAGCCTGCTTGGACCAGCCCTGAAAATCACCCGGAATATCAGGGGTCCGGACGTCCCCGCAAACCCAAGCTGCGGGATGGGCAGCGCCGGACCATGGAGCAGCGCCGGGATGAGTTGCCGGATGGGGCTTGGCGGGAGATAACGGTGGCCCAGGGGTCCCAGGGGCCGCGCACCTACCGGTTCAGCGCCCGGTACTGCTTCAGTTTGGAGGTAGATTAAATGTAGTTCGGATAGCTAAAGAACCAATCCGCCGTGTTTTTCGAGGTATGCTACGGAATCAATGAGTTGGAGTACACCTTCTAAATCATCCTCATACTTAGTCAATCCCGCCTTCACCGCTGGAGTCGTTCCTATGGTACTGTGTACCCTGCACCAATTGTACCAGTGGAAATATAGGGCTAATGCCAGATAGTGATGCTCAATCTTTTTGGAGTGAGCATTAGTTTTCCGGTTGTAACGACGCAGAGACATCCTGGTGGTTAGGTTATGACGCTCCATCAAAGACGTACTTATCTTTGAATAGTCTGGCTCCCCTTGCATCCTACGCTTTTCGGAATATTCATACCGTCCGCTAGAATCATAATGCTTGACTACCTGAGCATAATCGGCTTGACCTCGGAAGTGTCGGTAAATGGCCCCATGATAAGGAGACCATCCGTCCGAGCTAACTTGAACCCTATGGGATAGGTCTAGCCGACTAGCTACATCCTCAATGAATTCGTCAGCATACTCCGTGGCGCGACTGGTGCTGGTAGTCCAGGAAATTATCAACTTGCTATCAGGGTCAAGGCACGTCCATAGCCAAACAGTTCCTGCGTGTCCGTCTTCCAGTTTGATTTTCTTACGTTCAACAGTTTTATCTTTTGCGTAACAGAAACTCCAGATTTCATCTAACTCGATTCTTGACAAATTGACATTACGGATGTGATTATGGTCGTGAATATCGCAGGCCCGACCAGCGTCTAATAAGAGCTTCTGAACAGTATTGTAGGACACGTCCATAATTCGTGAAATGGAACGTAATCCTGAACCCTCTACTAACATATTCAGGATTTGTACTCGCTGTTTTGTCGTGAGCCGGTTCATATTCTCACCATAGCAAATTGATAAGCCGGAATCAAGCAAAAGTTCAGTTTGACAAGAAAGTAATCTGAATGTAGACTACTCATACTAGATTAGATTCAGTCTAGTCGAGGTTTCTATGCCCACTGGCCCTAACGGTGAAAAACGACCGGCAGATACTAACGCCAATGCCGTCCTTGTAGCTAAGATGGCTACTGGCGAGATTCCAAAGGACAAACCCATCATAACGAAGCCTCCTAAAGAGGATGGTGCCCCCGAAGGGAATTGAACCCTTGTTCCGTTGGGTGCGAACCCACGGTCTCCGTCCAAGAGCAGGGGCATCATAAAGGAACCCTCCCGCTGTAACGGGAGGGTTCCATCTTTTCACGTCTGTTGGATTACGTCAAGGACTTGGAGTGGACGGTACAGAATTTTCCAGTGTATTTATTTCCTCAATCCTTGCACGTTGTGCTTCCAATTTTAGTTCGACTTCCTCTAGCTGCCTAGCTATATTGGCACGATATTGTTCTAGCTGTTCCAGTAGTTCTGTGTTAAAATCCAAGTATGCTTGAATGGTACGTTCAATTTCCTCTCTCTCCAAATCAAATGCAGCAGCGGAAGATTCGACGCGTATCAAATATTCGTTAGTCAAGCGGGCTCGGTCCTCTTGTCCTGCTAGTCGGATACGCGCAATCTCTTGCAAAATTCCAGCTATAATTTCTTCGTGAGCCAGTTGGCTGCGCAGAGTTTCGGTTTTCAGTAATTCTGTTTCAGTAATTGTCTTTTGTCGTTCTTGCGCTGCCTTTAGTTCCGCCTCTGCCTCACGCGCCTGTGATTCGGCATCGCGTAAGGCTTGTTCCTGTTCTTTAGCAGTGGCATCAGCCTCTACTATTCTTCGAGCCTCTGCGTCTGATTCCTCTTGGACGAGCCGTACAGCGTGTTCCTTATCGTCCTTTTCTTGTTGGACTAATGCGAGACACGCGCTTACAAGCGCAGCTACGTTATCAGTGCGTGGACGTGCTATTTGTATAGCATTTCCTCTTAAATTACGGTCGTCCTTATCGGTTATGTACAAATCGGGAAGATATCCGTCTGGATTACTAAAATGACTTTCCTTTATTGCATCCCTCAAGCTCCATTGCCATCCATAGACAACGATATGTTCCTCTGAATAGGACCAAGGTAGAGTGCCTCCCCACGTATACCACGTTTGGCTGGTCCGGGTCGGTCCTTTAGCAAAAAAGTATATTTCGGAATCCACTGTGTCTTTCATTCCTGGAAAGTGTATCCTCATTGTTTCAATGCAATGCGGATAATGTTTTTCTATCAGATACTCCGTGCTTTGTGATTCAGGAAATACTACATTGCAAGGTGTGTTAGTATTTCCAGGAGACTGTCTTTCTTCTGGGGAGCAATCCTCCGTAGGCTCCCAAGCCATTGCAGTAGTTGTGCTCATTGTGAGCAACAAGAGTATGAATCCGAGCAGTATGTATTTCATCAGTTGTTCTCCATGTATTCTTGTATGCATTGGATTAGTTCGGCATTTAATTCCGGAACACCATACTCCAGCAAATACTCCTCCGATTCTCCTGTACAGTGAGATACAGCTTCGACTCCACCCGTGAGTTCGTCCGGTAATTCCAAATCCGGTAATTCCAAAACTGATTCCGCTATTTCTGCTTTTTGTAGAGTCGGTTGCACAATGCCTGTGGGTATGAGCGTGGGCGAGAGTATGCTCCTGCGAGTGCTTGTAGGAATGGGATGTATAGGAGTAGTGGTCGTAGTGGCGTTTGTCGTGGATTGAGGTTCTGTTATTTCCGTAGGAGGATTTTCTTCCTCTAAAACGAAATCTGCCCCTGATTTGCAAGCTATCAGGAGCAGAATGAATGCCAGGAAACCTATCAGTTGTAATGTCCTCACTGGAGCCTCCTCGCGGTAAAGGATATTGGCTACCTTGGCGAGTATCCGCAATCCGAGGCCCGCGAGAAGGCACGAATGCCATCCTCGAATCTCGGATGCGTTACGAAATGCGATGATACCCGCCAAGGTAGTATCACTATACAATAAGGATGCTAAGGAATCAAAGTTTCAGTTTGAGCAAACTGAAGCAGTACCCAGCGCCCAGCGGGTGAGGGTTACCAAGAAGGGCAAGCCTGGCGAGGAGATATGGGCTCTCTATCGCCGGAACCTGGACGGCAGTGAGCCCCGCTACTACCTGTCCAACGCTCCCGAAGACACGACTTTGGAGAAACTGGCATACGTGGGCGGATCCAGGTGGCGCATTGAAACGGAGTTCGAGACTGAAAAAGGCGACGTGGGTCTGGACGAATACGAGGCCCGGAGCTGGGCAGGCTGGCATCACCACATAGCCATGTGCCTGCTGGGCGGAGCGTTCCTGCTGGGCTTGCAGCAGGACTGGGGGAAAAAGATGCCCCGGATCACCCGTCCGCAGGTGTACCGGGTAGTGCGTGAGATGCTGCCCCGGGAGAGGTTCGGACCGAATGAGTTGCTGCGGTGGTTGGAGCAATCGCAGCTACGTAACGAGCGTGCAAGCCGCTCCCACGAAAGACGCCGCTCCGCCCGCCGTCAAGGCAGGATGAAGCCTCCACCCTAAAGCCGTCGTTGTAGTACTAAACCAAAGCCAAGGTGAAATGCGCAGCAGCATGGGGTAAATTGGCGTAAGGAGCAGGTTAGTTTTTCGGACTAGCTTTTGCGGGTGTCCGAGAGGGATTGATGATGGGCGCGAGGGAGATAGACCGGTCTCTGGAACAATGGCAGATGGGAGTCAAGGACTTAGGGCGGCGGATGATTCTGGCGCCGACACCCCGCGAGCGGGAGCGGTGGTACGCCATGCTGCTCTTGGCCCAGGGTTTGGCGGCAGCGGCCACGGCGGAGGTGCTGGAACGGTACACCCCCGCACCGTTGGACGCTGGGCCGCTGCCTTCAGCGAGGGCAGACCCACAGTGTTGATGTTCGAGCAGTCCGGGGGGTCCCCCCCACCCTCGGCGAGGCGCAACAGGCGAATTTGAAAGCGGCAATGCAAGAGCCGCCCATGGCCAAGGCGTCCACCTCTTCCTACTGTTCCTCGTCAGTCAGATGCAACTCGCACCGCGTGTTGAGGGCGTAGTCGGTCGTCTCAACTCCCACAAAGAACTGCCCAATGGCGTTGTCGTTGGCCAATATGTCATCAAAGGTGCCAGTCACCCCGCTCAGCCGCTCCCAATAGCACGAATCCAAAATGTCTTCCCCCGCTTCTCCCCTATACGTCCCGGAAGCAATGTCGCGGCCAATGATGTAAGTTCCGGGATCAAGGGTTTCCAACAAGGTAGGCGGGGTGGGCCAGTCGGCCAACGGTGTCACTTCGCAGTCCGTTTCAAAGAATGCGTCCGTGCTGAGCACTTCCACATAGAACTGCCCAATGGCGTTGTCGTTGGCAATGATATCGTCCAGCGCGCCGGAAATACCCTCGAGCCTTGCCCAGTAGCAAGAGTCTGCAAGGTCAAGTCCTGCCCGCCCGGCGTAGATACCAGGGTCAATGTCCGTTCCCACGCGATAGGTTCCGGGGCCAACGGAAGAGTCCGGAGTGGGCCGCGGCAGAATGATGATCTCCACTGACGTGCATCCATCCAAGACGTCGCCAATGGCGTCCGCCTCAGCGGAGTCAATCGTCAGACCGTACTTCTGGCGCACCTTAACCACGCGGTCTACGTACCAGCACTGGTTTAGGCCGGGCAGCCACTCGGCCGCGTCCTTGTCCGACTTCTGATGCCGGTTGACGCTGGGGGAAGCCAGGGTGAGGTTCAGGAGGTCGGATGCGAATGCCCGCTTGGTATTGGCGTCAGCGGCGCACAGGCCACTATCGTGGACCTCCGAGCGGGCAACCATACGCTCAATGTCGGTTTCGCTGGTGCTGTCGAACCATGTTCCCGTGTAGGGGCCGTAGACGCCCCCCAGGGATTCCACGATTTGGTCTTCTAGGGACTGGGAGTAGCGGTAGTCATTCGGGTCGTAATCCGAGCACCGCTCCTCCGGTGCGATGGTCAAGCCCCGCCAGGTGTCCGGCGGCGCATCAATTGGCGTCCCGTCAAAGTAGGCGTCAATCACGTCGAACAGCTCTGGGATGTCCACCAAGCCGTTGACATTCTTGTCCAGGCAAACAAGGTGGGTTGCAGAACTGTCGGCACTGACGCCCATAACGGCTGGTAACGCTATGGTGCCGACCACCAGCAGTAGGGCAGCGACAATCAGAGTGTTCCTCGGTGTGGCCCGCTTGCCTGTTCTGAAAGCGCCGTGGGGCTCGAAAGTCGCCATCATTCCTCTCCCTCAAGACATTCCCAAGGGTGTGTAAACGGGGGAACTGCCAGTCTAGTGGATCGAAATCTCCTTTTCGAGTCATAACCACAACCCTTCCCAATCAATTCAGCTCACCAAAAGAAAAGCTCGATGATTCACACCGGGCCTCTACAGTCCTTGTGCTGGTGGTTTTACCGGTCTAAACCAAAGCCAAGGTGAAATGGCGCAGAAGCTTGGGGTAAATTGGGGGAAGGACCGGATTAGCTTTTGCGGGCGTGCGAGAGGGGTTGGTGATGGGTATGAGGGAGATGGGTCGGTTTCTGGAGCAATGGCAGATGGACGCCAGGGACCTGCACCGGCGGATGATACTGGCGCCCACGCCCCGGGAGCGGGAACGCTGGCACGCGCTCTGGCTGTTGACGCAAGGGTGGACCGCCTCGGCTACAGCAGAGGCATTGGGGCGGGATCCCCACACCATAGGCCGGTGGGCCGCCGCCTTCGGCGAGGGCGGACTCACAGCGTTGATGTTCGAGCAGTCCGGGGGTTCCCCCCGCCCTCGCCGAGGCGCAGAGGGCGGAGTTGAGGGCGGCGGTGCAGGAGCCGCCCTCAGAGTCCGGCATAGAACTGGCCAACTGGAACTGGAAAGTGGTGCACCAGTATGTGGCGGAACGGTACGCCATCAGCGTGAGCCGCAGCAGTTGCCTGACCTGGCTGCACCGTTTGGGATTTGCCTTCAAGCGTCCCAAGAAACGTCTGGTCAAGGCTGACGGGGCCAAGCGGGAATCTTTCGTGTCGGAGTACGCCGCCCTGTGGGAGGAGGCGTACCGATCCGGAGCCAAAATATTCTTCGCTGACGAGGCCCATTTTCGGGCGGACGCCGAACTGCGGGGCAAGTGGGTGCTGAGAGGTGAACCTGCCTTGGTGGACTCGACCAGCCCGCGTTATGGCGAGAAGGCCAGCTACTACTCGGCAGCGTGCCTGGAGACGGGCGAGGTGGAATGGATGGAGCCTGGACGGCAACAGCAACTCTGGAACCTCGACCGTGTTCTTGGAGCAACTGAGGGAGAGACACACCGGGCCGTTGACCGTCATCTGGGACAACGCGCCGGCGCACCGGGGCGAGGCGGTCCGGGAATACCTGCGAACACCCGGCTTAGCTCTGCGGCTGGTGAACCTGCCGGGATACAGCCCGGACTTCAACCCTGACGAGGCCATCTGGGGCTGGGCCAGGGAGGAGGCGACCGGGAACCTGTGCCTGGGGACCAAGTCCCGGGTGCAGGACAGGGTTGGGAACTTCCTCGCCGGGCTGGCCGACCGGAAACAGGACGTCAAACGCCGCTGCCGTACCGTCCTGCAATCAAGGGCTGAAAAGCTGCTGCTGCACTCCCAGCTCCCCTGCCATCCCACGCCAAATGCACATCCCACCTTGGCCTTGGTTTAGTGGCATAGTATGGCTGGAACAGTCGGCGCCGGACGGAGTGAGCATTGATGGACCAGCCAACATTTGCAGACACCCGGTCGTGGCGCAGGGCAGTCTCTGGAATACCAGGGCAAGAAACGCAAGACCCGCCGCGAGCTGTTCCTGCAGCGCATGGACGGCCTGATTCCCTCGCAGAGGCTGGAACTGCGCATCCGGCCGGTCTATCCCAAGCCGGGCAAGGGCCGACGGCCTTACCCGCCGCCGTGATGCTGCGGATTCACTGCGTGCAGTGGTTCTACAACTTGAGCGACCCTGGCATGGAGGATTTGCTCTACGAGGCCGAATCAGTCAGGCGTTTCGTCGGCCTGTGCCTGTCGGAAGACCTGCCCGACGAGACCACTATCCTGAACTTCCGCCACCTCCTGGAGCGGCATAAACTGGACAGAAGCCTGCTCGATGAGATCAACGCCCACCTGGAGTCCCGAGGACTGGGGCTGCGGGAGGGGACCATCGTGGACGCCAGCATCATCGAGTCTCCATCATCCACCAAGAACCGGGCTGGTGAGCGGGACCCGGAGATGCATCAGACGAAGAAAGGGAATCAGTGGCATTTCGGATTGAAGGCGCACATCGGAGTGGATTCCGAAACCGGGATAGTGCACGGTCTGAGCACCACTGCAGCCAATGTCCACGACGTGACCGAGGCGCACAGTCTGCTGCACAGCGGGGAAACCCGGGTGAGGTGCGATGCCGGGTACCAGGGAGTCCACAATCGGGATGAGAACCTGGGGAGTGAGGTGGAATGGCAGGTGGCGATGCGTCCGGGAAAACGGCGGAAACTCGACCCTGAGAGTTCAGAAGCGATGGCGGAAAAGCGCAAGGCATCGGTGAGGGCCAAGAGCCTACCCCCGACTGCGACCGGGGGTGGAGCACCCGTTCCTGAAGGTGCAGCGCATATTTGGCTACGCCAAGTGTCTGGCCCGTTGCAGAACGGGGTGCGCTACCGGGGACTGGCCAAGAACACCGAACGTCTGGCGCCGTTATTTGAACTGGGCAACCTGCTGACGGCGGAGGGACAACCGACCGGCTGACGTGGGCGCAGTGGGTCCAAACCCATCGGGGGCCACCGGCAGGGGCGGTCAAACCCGCAACGGACCCGCTGGAGCGAAATCGGAGGGCGACCGCTCGGGAAAACGGCCCCAAAGGCAGGGAATTCCCGCGAAATTCCCCCGGTAACCGCCAGAAAAGCCGTAGTCGCTCTTGTTCAGAGTTTCCCTAGTTCCACCACACGATCTACCGGACTCTCTTCACGTTCGTTGGAGGAGCAGCGCCGGGTCACTGTGTCAGGATGCGCGGATGTCGGCGCGGGATAGAGCGCAGATGGACTCTCTGGTTGGATTCCTATCGCCGTCTCATGCCTCCGACATAGCCCTGACATGGTGGACCGCGGTCGGGCTCGTGGGGGCTGGAGCCGTAGGAGGTTTCATCAATGCCATAGCAGGGGCGGATCGATGCTTACAGTACCTGCCCTCATGCTGCTGGGGATGCCCGCAGACCACGCGAACGGTACAAACGGACTCGGTATTTTGCAGCAGTCACTTACCGGCGTCAGAGGCTTTAACAGATCGGGCGGGTTGGAACAAGGAGCTATTCTGCCCATGCTGATACCCACGGCATCTGTCCCAGCTCTGGGGGCGCTTTCCTCGACATGGCTGCATCCCGATGTTCTCAAGCTGGTCCTGCTTGGGGCTATGGTCCCAATGGCGCCGGTCATGCTGGTGTTTCCGGAGGTAGTTGCACCGCCCGAAGCGGGAAGACATACACCCTGCGAGAGCGTCCAACTGGGGTCCTCATTCCGTTTGGCGCGGGTGTTTACTGCGGGTTCGGGCAGGCCGGCGTAGGATTCATCCTCGTCCCCGCACTGGCGGCGGGCCTGCGTTACGATCTGGTGAGGGCCAACGCCCTGACGGTCGTTTGCACGGCGCTCTTCAGCGCTGCCCCTTTGTCTGTTTGTCTGTGTTTATACTCGCCGGCCGGGTGAAGTGGGTTTCAGCCGGCATTCTTGCGGTTGGAAAGACGGCTGGCGCGTACCTCGGCGTGAAGTTGGTGGTGGTTGTGAATCAGATGCGCATCAAATGGATGCTCTTCGTGATGGTTTGTCTGACCAGCGCCTCAGCACTCTGGTTCAGTTGATATTCTGCCGCCCAGACCAGCAGAACCGTCGGGCCGCAACACTATGCATGCCTCCATTCCAAGTCACGGCTTCTCGCATAAGCGTGAAGGTAGAGAATCCACCCACACTCGAGGACGACGGTTACTCCTCGCCCCGCTGCGGCGTGTCGGGGTTTGGCATCCGGTAACCGACGCGGAGGTCGGTGAAGACGTAGGTGGGGCTCTCGGCGGCGTCGCCCAGCTTGCGGCGCAGGCTGCTTACGGCGGTGCGCATCGGACGAACGTCGGCGTCGCCGTCCAGTCCCCAGACCCGCCTCAGCAGACGCTCGTAGGTCAGTACCCGCCCGGCATTGGCCGAAAGCTCGGCCAGCAATCCGTACTCGATGGCGGTAAGCTCGACCGGACGACCGGCGATGGTCACCCGGCGCTCGGCGTAGTAGATGGTCAGATCGCCCAGCACATAGGGCCGTGTCGGCTCGGGCGGCTCCTGCCGGCGCAGCGCCGCCCGGATCCGCGCGGCGAGCTCCACCGGCGAGAAGGGCTTGACCACGTAGTCGGCGGCTCCCCGGTCGAAGGCCCTGGCGACGAGCTGGTCCTGACCGTAGGCTGACAGGAAGATGACCGGCACGCCCGCCGTCTCCACGATGTCTTTCATCAGCTCCATCCCATCGACCCCCGGCAGGACCAGGTCCAGCAGGACCAGATGGGGCTTCTCCTCCTTCACGAGACGCAGCGCCTCCTCCGGGTCGGCGGTCACGATGGGCGCGTAACCCGACTTGGCCAGGGCTTCGCGGACGTACCGGAGAGCCTGGGGGTCGTCGTCCACCGCGAGCACGCGCACCTGCTCCGCAGCCCGCCCCCGTGGGGAGCGGGTGGAGGCCCGAGAGGGCGCGACCGGTGAGACGTAACCGGCCTCTTCCACCGTCGGGACCGTGAAGGTGAAGCGGGCGCCCAGGCCCGGCCCGTCGCTGTCGGCCCAGATGCGGCCACCGTGGCCCTCCACTATCCCCTTGCAGATCGCCAGGCCCAGACCGGTGTCGCCCCCCTGGTCCTCGGAGTCTATCGGGGAGAACTTTCGAAACAGCAGCGGCAGACTCTCGGCCGGGATGCCCCGGCCCCGGTCGGACACCGACACCGCCACGTGGACGTCCTCCCTCAGGGCGCTCACCCGGATGGGAGACGACTCCGGCGAGTTTCTGGCCGCGTTGGCGAGCAGGTTGCCGAGCACCTGCACCATTCGCTGCCGGTCCGCCATGATCCAGGGCAGGTCCGCCGCCAGGTCGATGTCAATCTCATGCCGGCCCCCGCCGCTGCGGAAGCCGTTGCGCGCCTCGGCCACCAGGAGGGCCACGTCCGTCGGTTCGGGAGAGACCGCCAGCGTGCCCGTCTCGATGCGGGCTACGTCAAGCAGGTCGCTTATCAGCACGTGCATCCGGTCCACCTGGGTGTTGATGATCCGGAAGAACTGCCGCATCTCGGCGGGGTTCAGCGCGGCGGGGGGGTCCAACAGGGTGGTGATGGAGCCCTTGACTGAGGTCAGCGGGGTGCGCAGCTCGTGGCTCACCATCGCCAGGAACTCGGCCCGCAGCCGCTCAAGCTCCTCCAGCGGAGTCAGGTCCTGCAGGGTGACGACGAAGGTCTCGACCTCCCCGTCCTCCGAGCGGATGGGCGTGGCGTTGAGCAGCGCGGTGACGCTCCGCCCGTCGGGGACCCGGAGGACGATCTCCTCGGCGCGCACCGTCTCCCCGGCGCTCAGCAGCTCCGCCATCGGCAGCTCCATGAGGGAGAGTTCCCGCCCGTCGCCCCGCCGGCAGGTCAAAGTCTCGAGGAGCTGTTCCGGCGACTGTGCCGGCTCCCGCAGGCTGTCGACGATCCGCTTCGCCTCCAGATTGAATGACACCGGGACTCCCGTCCTGGCGTCGAAGACGGCAACGCCCACCGGCGAGGTCTGGATCAGCGTCTCCAGGTCGGCCCTGGCCTTGCGCTCGTCCCGGTACCGGCGGGCGTTGGCGATGACCATCGTCGCCTGCGAGGCGAACATCATCAGTGTCTCCTCGTCCTCCAGGGTGAATTCGGGGTCTCCCTGCTTCTCGGCCAGGAAGAAGTTGCCCACGCGCCCGCCCTGGTGGAAGACCGGCGCTGCCAGGAAGGACAGGACGGGATTCACCGGCATGGGCAAACTCAGCTCGGGAAGGCCCAGCGACCTCAAGTGGCCGAGCAGATCGGTTACCCTGAACGGCTCCTGAGCGCCGCTGAGATAGTCGAACAACCTCCTTCCCTCCGTCATCTCCCAGAGCCGCTCGGCCTCCCCGGAACTCATCCCGGAGGAGAGGAAGTCCCGCAACTGGCCGGTCTCGTCCAGCAGTGTAATCACCCCGTAACGGGCCTTTGTCAGAGCCCGGGCGGAGTCCAGCACCTCCTGCAGCACCGTGTCGAAGTCGAGGCTCTGGTTGATGCGGACGTTGGCCTCGCTCAACCGGGACAGCCGGTCACGCAACGCCTCGTTCTCCCGCATGAGGTCTTCCGGTTGCTTCACCTTCTCCTCCTCGATGGGGGCTGCGCAGTCCTTGCGGCCTCCGTCCAACACCGGCTGGAATCGGCGCCTGGGCTGGCCGCGGCCGGGCCGATTGTACCACTTTGAGGCCCATTTTACATTGAACTTATGGCAAACCGGCGATATTATCACGTCTATCTTACACCGGCTCGGTAAAATAGAAAGCCAACCGACCCGTTGAAGGGAGATACTAATGTGGCATTCGACAGACAGCAACGCAGATGGGAGGCAACGCGCCCGGCTGCCTTGACCGCAACGTCCGGCGCCGCCCTCCCCGTTGTGGGTGGCGCCAACGTTCAACCCCTGTCAGCCCCCCCCCCCCCGACTTTTCTAGCCCCAGGCGAACCTCCGGCCCCCGGTCGTCGCCGGATTCAGGTTTCTCCCCGCCTCCGCACCCCCGCTCCTCGCCGCGACGGCGGCCCCTTTTTCTCCGGCGAGGCAACCCCTTGCTGACCGGCCTGGCCTCCACCAGGAGCGCCTGCGCCGCAGTCGCCGCCGCCGTCTTGGTCGCCATCCTCGCGGCATTGCTGATGTCGTTGCCGCCGGCCGTTTTCGCCCAGGCCCAGTCCAACGACGCCACCCTGAGCGCCCTGACGGTGAGCCCGAAGAATATCATCGGGTTCGCCGCCGACCGCACGTCATACGAGGTCGGCGTCGCCAGCACGGTGACCGAAGCCACAGTGGCCGCCACCGCCACCAACAGCAACGCTGACGTGTTTTTCGACCCGCCCGACGCGGTTTCGACAACCCCCGGCTACCAAGTGGCCCTCTCGGCGGGCAGAAACACGGTAACCCTGACCGTTACCGCCGAGGACGATGTCACCGAGCAGGACTACACGGTAAGCATCAACCGGGGCGTCACCGACACCTACGGCTGGAACGCAGACCGCGACCTGGACGGGCTGATTGCCGCCGGGAACCAGTCACCGAATGGCATCTGGGGCAACGACACCACCTTCTGGGTCAGCGACGACTCAGACGACAAGTTGTATGCCTACAATGCCGACGGCTCACGCGACGCCAGCCAAGACTTCGACACACTCATTGCAGCGGACAACAGATACCCCACCGGTATCTGGTCCAACGGCAACACCATGTGGGTCGCGGACTACTTCACCAACAAGCTCTTCGCCTACCGCATGTCCGACAAGCAACCCGACAGCACGAAGGACTTCAATACCCTGACCGCCGCAGGCAATATCAGTCCCCGAGATATCTGGTCCAACGGGACCACCATGTGGGTCAGCGACCTGAACACCCGCAGGATCTACGCCTACCGCATGTCCGACCAGCAGCGTGACGACACAAAGGACTTCAACAGCCTGGCCGCCGCCAATGGCGACCTCGGGGGCATCTCGTCAGATGGAACAACCATGTGGGTCGGTGACTCAGGCGCCGGCAAGCTCTTCGCCTACGACATGGCCACCAAGGCCCACATGGACACCAGGGACTTCAACACCCTCAGCGGCGCCGGGAACGGCAACCACACCGGCATCTGGACCGATGGCGAGATCATGTGGGTGGTGGACTACGACGACACCAAGGTCTACTCCTACAACATGGGGCTGCCGCCCCCGGCCAACCTCCAGCCAGCCATCGGGGACCGGCGGATAACCATCACCTGGGACAACCCCCAGGAGAGCGCCATCACCGCCTACCAGTACAGGGTTAGCAACGACGACGGCAGCTCCTGGAACCCGGACTGGACCACCATCCCGGGCAGCAGCGCCCGCACCACATCCCACACCGTCAGGGGCCTGACCAACAACGTCGAGCACGTCATCGAGCTCCGCGTCCTGGAGGGAACCAACCCCTCCGGGGCCGCCAGGTTCAGGGCCACTCCCCTGGGCCCGCCCTCCGCACCCCTGATGCCGGAAAACCTGGACACGGTGGCAGGGGACCAAACCCTCTACCTGAGCTGGCACAAGCCCGTCGAGGACCCCCGGGCCCCCGTCACCTCCTTCGACGCCAAGTACCGCCCCTACGGGTCCTCCCGCTCCTGGCGGAACGCAACCAGCGTCAGCGTCGAACAGACGCCCAGGATCCTCTACAACCAGACCATCGAGGGGCTGGACAACCGCCGCCCTTACGAGGTCCAGGTGGCCGCCGTCAACAGGGTCGGCAGGAGTGAATGGGCCACCGCCAGCGCAGTGCCCCAAGCCGAATACAGGAGCGGACCGCCCTCCGACGACGGCAACCCGACCCTGGACCTGGGCCCGCTCAACGCCTCCTGGACCGACCGCCTGAACTCGGACACCTTCCACCCGGACCAGAAGCCTCTCAACATCAACGTCATCGAGAACTCCTGCATGGCCCCCGCCACCTTCAGGATCTTCTGGGACGTCCAGGATAAAGCCGCAAGGGAGTACCAGGCCGACATCCAGACCCGGGAGGGCGCCGGCGAGTTCACCTACCAGTTCGGCACCGAGACCGTAGAGCGCAGGACGCAGGGCTATATATACGGGACCGCATCGCTGCACAAGAGTTCCACGCTGTCGGTGCGGGTGCGCGCCCGCTTCAACCCCGAGGGATGGAGCACCTGGTCGGAACCGGTGAACCTCTTCTGCTTCGTGACGGACACCCCGGCCACCAGCCAGCAACTGGCCGAGGACGACAACAGCCCCGCCACCGGCAGGCCGGACATTGCCGGCGCCGCCCGGGTGGGTGAGACCCTGAGCGTATCCACGTCGGACATCGCCGACCCCGACGGGCTGACCAGCGCCACCTTCTCCTACCAGTGGAACCTGGGTGACGGCTCCACCAACACGGACATCACTGACGCCACGGCCGCAACCTACACCCTGCAGGAGGAGGACCTGGACTACCAGGTCTCTGTCACCGTCTCGTTCACCGACGACGAGGGCAACGACGAAACCAGCACCAGCGCCCCGGTCCTGGTGCTGGCGGCAACCCCCCTCTCAGGGGCCTTCGACAGCGCAACGCTGCCCGGCGAGCACGACGGCTCCAACACCTTCAGCTTCGAGATCTACTTCAGCGAGGAACCGGCCCTGGGCTTTGAGGACGTGCGGGACCACGTTCTGGACGTGACCAACGGCGACGTCGCCAGCGTCAGGCGCACCACCCCGGGCTCCAACATCCGCTGGGAGATCACCGTCCAGCCCGACGGCGACGACGCGGTGACCCTGCTGCTGCCGCTCACGGACAACTGCGACGACGAGGGCGCCGTCTGCACCGCCTCCGAGAAGAAGCTCCTGATCGGAGCGGCGGTATTCGTGCGCGGCCCCGCGGCAAGCCAGGAACAGACCGCCGCCAACACGCCCGCAACGGGCAACCCGGCCGTCACGGGAACCGCCCGGGTGGGCGAGACGCTGACGGCCGGCACCTCCGGCATCGCCGACGCCGACGGGCTGCAGAACGCCACCTTCAGCCACCAGTGGGTGTCCAACGACGGAACCACGGATTCGGACATCGCGGGGGAGACCGGCGCCACCTACGTGGTCGCGCCAGGCGACGTGGGCAAGATGATCAAGGTAAGGGTGTCCTTCACCGACGACGCGGGCAACGAGGAGACGACGACCAGCGCGGCCACGGCGGCCGTGGCGGCGACCTTCTCGGGAGCGCCGCGCTCCCTGCAGGTGCAGACCGGGGGCACCGGGGAACTGGCCGTCACCTGGCAGGAGCCCCAGTCCAACGGCGGCTCCGACGTGACCGGATACCGGGTCCAGTGGAAGCTGGCCACCGGCAGCTGGGACACGGAGGCGGACGTCTCCTCAGCCACCGCAACCGGGACCTCCCACACCATCACCAGCCTGGCGCTGGACACCGAGTACGCGGTCCGCGTCATCGCCGCCAACGGGGCCGGTGACGGCCCGCCCTCCGCCGAGCGGACGGAGACCGCCCGGGCCCGGACGTCAGAGCAACAGGACAGTACGCCCAACACGGCGGCCACCGGAGCGCCCACCATCAGCGGCAAGGCCCAGGCGGGGGAGACGCTGACGGCGGACACCTCGGACATCGCCGACGAGAACGGCCTGGACAATGCCAGCTTCAGCTACCAGTGGGAGTCGTACGACGGAAACGCCGACACGGATATCCCGGGCGCGACCGGCTCCACCTATACCCTGGTTCCCGCCGACGAGGGCAGGGCCTTCCGGGTCAGGGTGTCCTTCACCGACGACGACGGCCACCAGGAATCGCTGACCAGCGCGCTGGCCCGCTCGGAGCGGCCCTACGCACTGAGCGCATCGGCATCGGACGGCGCGGTGGCGCTGACCTGGAAGCTGCCGGTGGGCTGGCCCTACTCGTCAACCTTCCAGATACTGCGCAACCGTCCCGAGCTGGGCGAGACCGAACCCCTGGTGCTCGTCAAATACCTTCAGGCCCCGGGGAACACCTACTCCGACACGGACGTGGCGGCTGGAGTGCTCTACGTGTACCGGGTGAAGGGGGTGGACCCCTTCGGCTATACCGGAGAGGCGTCCCAGCCGGTTGAGATTCGAGCTGAGGCGGCGGCGCCGGCTGACAACAACCCGGCCTCCGGCGCCCCAACCATCAGCGGCACGGCGCAGGTGGGGGAGACGCTGACGGCGGCCACCTCCGGCATCGCCGACGAGGACGGCCTGGACAACGCGGCCTTCAGCTACCAGTGGCTGGCCGACGACGCGGCAATATCCGCCGCCACCGGCGCCACCTACACCCTGGCGGCCGCCGACGAGGGCAAGGTCATCAAGGTGAAGGTGTCCTTCACCGACGACAACTCCAATGACGAGTCCCTGACCAGCCGGGCTACGGCTGCGGTGGCGGCAGCGCCCCCGACCAACAACGAGGCCACCGGGGCGCCCGCCATCAGCGGAACAGTCAAGGTGGGCCACGTACTGACGGCGGACATCACCGGCATTGCCGACCAGGACGGCCTGGACAACGCTGACTTCGACTACCAGTGGCTGGCCGAGGATAGTCCCATCCCGGGGGCCACCGGCTCCGCCTACCTCCTGGTGGCCGCCGACAAGGGCAGGGCCATCACGGTGAAGGTCTCCTTCACCGACGACGGGGACAGCGACGAGTCGTTGACCAGCGCAGCAACGGCGGCGGTGACGACCTCGCCGCTGACCGTCAGCTTGGAGAACGAGCCGGCTGACCACGACGGGCAGAACACGTTCACCTTCCAGCTGCGTTTCAGCGAGGAGTTCCAGGTGAGCTACCTGACCCTGAGGGACGATACCTTCACGGTGGACGGGGGCGAGGTGACGAGGGCTCGTCGGCTGGAGAGAGACAGCATCACCCCCAACGTGCGCTGGGAGATCACGGTGAGGCCGGCCGGCGACGGCGACGTGACCATCACGCTGCCGGAGACGACCGACTGCGCCGCCGCGGGGGCCATCTGTACGGAGGACGACCGGATGCTGTCCAACGAGGCGGAGTTCACCGTCGGCGGTCTGGGCCAGTAGGTCCGCCGCAGAAGTGAGGTTCCCAGGCAACGGAGTCGGTTGGAAAGGGACGAGCGGTATGAAGCGTGGGACTCCGGCAATTTCCTCCTGCACGCACAGGGAGTGGCGCCGGGAACCCGGTAGGCCTACCGGGTCAAGACTGCAACGGCTCCGGGGTGAATCCCCGCTTCAACTACGTCAGTATCGTCCCGCATCGTCCCGCAGGGTGGGCTGACGGACCTGCCCCGGACTCTCCCTGAGAGGTGCCAGGGTTCCACCAAAGCCGGACATACAGGGGCGGCTCCGGCCGCCTCAAACCGGTGATGGTCCCTCCACCCGAGTTCCCGCCGGAGGCGATGATGGGCATCCAACCAATCCGGCGAAACAGGCTGGGATAGGAAGCAGGTGAAATGGAGCGCAGACGCATCGCCCCCATGGTAAAGCTCCAACCGCGCTGCCGTGGGGGAGGTTCTCGACGAGGTCTACATGTTGCAGAACCACCTGGCGGGGTGGAGATGACCGTGCAGGGCCTGGGGGATAGGCGGCTGAGGCCCGGGGGTGCGGCGGACGGGGGAACCGGAACAGTCGATTGGCGGGCTCTGGCAGTCCTCCTTCGATGAGGGACACGGCTGCGCCCGATGAGGGACACAGCTGCGCCGAAATGTTACCCATCGGAATAGGGCTTGACGAGGCTTCGCAGTTCCTCCGATACGTCCACGCAGACGTGCTGTTTCTTCGGCTCGCCGCCGAGGGACACGGTGAATCTGTATTCCTTCTCCCCCGGTAACTTGGTTCGCTTCACTAATGGATGGACCATGCCCTGGACCTGCGATGGGTAACTCTCGATCAGGTCTGCCGCTTCGTCAGAATAGACCATCTGCCCGTGACGGACGTCCACCACAGCTTCGGGAACGGGCTCCCCGGCCCCGATGAATCCCCCTGCGATCTTCGCCAGTCTCAGAATTTCGTAGGCGTTGGCATGGACGGCTTCTTCACCATGCCGGCTCCCGAAGTCCTTCCCGAGCTGCAGCGCGAGCGCGGACGGGTCCGGGATAGTCGTTGCACAGTCGTACTGGGGAAACTCCTTCTGGAGTCTCTCAAAGTCCCGGCTGTTCTCAGGCTCTACGGGCGTGCAGAGCAGCCAGAAGCCGCCGGTTCCGTAGGTAAGTTCGGCCGAACCCGTTACCGGGGCGTTCACCAGCGCGGGAGCAAACCTGCGGTGGAACTCGTCGAGTTCGCATCTTTTCTGATATCGCGACTCCAATCCTATCCCCAATGCCGGGAGGACCCGTTTCGCGCTTGGGGCGGCTCCCTTGCCGTCTTGTTTGCGCCCGTTCTCCAGGCGGCGCCGATTGCTCTTCAGGGTCCCTGTAGTACTGGGGAGACGAGAGCACGATGCACGGAGCGACCCGTATGGAGTGCTCTCTCCTGGAGAACCTGACGACTCCCGGCGGCCTCGCGGGAAGCACCCCGCCTCCATACTCGCGCGGTAGACCAGGACCAGGAGGTTCCTGTCGCCCTCGATGACCGCGCCCGCCTCCAGCTGCTGGCCAGAGGCTTCAAGCTCGCGGCGCAGGGTTTCGGGGATTTCGACCCGCGCCTTTTTCCCCCTCAACTCGCCTCCACCGTCACCCGGCATTCATCCTCACCGCTATCAGGAATCTCATGAAATCTGATACTCCAGCCTTGCCGGAGCACTCAGAAACTCACTGAATTCCCTTAACGCTTCGCAGACCACCTCCGGCTTAGCCGGTCTTACACGGTCTCCACGTCCTGACACCGGGAAGCTCAAACCCGGCCATAACGCCAAATTACGCGCTGCGTTCCCGTCCCGGTCCTGCAGCACGCCGCATCCACCACACCACCACTCCCGCTCCGACAGCGTCAGCTCAATATTCCTCCAGCCGCACTCCGAGCAGAGCCTCGAAGAGGCAAACCACCGGTCCGCCTGCACGTACTCCGCCCCGTACCACAGGCACTTGTACCGCAGCTTCGACAGAAATCCCGACATCCCGGCGTCGGCGATGGCCCGGGCCAGCCGCCGGTTCCGGACCATCCCGGCCACGTTCAACGTCTCCACCACCACCCGGCCCGCCGACTTGACTATCGCCGTCGTCGCCTTGTGATGACTGTCGTTCCGCACGTTCACCACCCTGGCATGCAGCCTGCGCCGCCTGGCGTACAACCGCTCGCGGCGGTTCGACTGATTCCGCCTACCGTGGACGTTCCGGCTGCGGGCTATCGCCCTGTCCACCCGCCTCAGATGTGTCAACGCTCCAGCAAGACTCCGCGGGTTGCCTACCGTCCTACCATCGGAGCAGACGGCCATACTGCCGACACCAACGTCGACACCAATTGTAGGACCATCCTTCACCTCTGGCGCTTCCACCCCGTCCTCAACGCAGAAGCACGCAAACCAGATCCCAGCCGTCCGGTTGACCGTGACCTCCCGGACCGAACCAACAAACCTCAGATCCTCCACCATCGCCACACGGCCCATCTTCGGCAGGACAACAGTTTTGCCCTCGACACGGACCGTATCCGGCCCGTTGTCCGCCCGGAACCCCTGCTCGTGCTTCCGGCGCTTGAATTTCGGAAACCCCTCCCGCCGACCCGGACGCCGACCAGCCTTCAGGATCCGACAGCAATCACCCCACCGCTCCGCTGCCTGCCCGAAGTCGATGACCGCGTACTTCGCAGCATTCTGCGAAAGCTCCCCGCCCCAGGGCGCAATCAGCCACTTCACGACGTTCCGCCGAGGCCGCAGGGTGCGTTCACTCAGCCACTCACCCACCTCGAGACCCGCCATGAACTCGCCCACCGCCCAGTTATAAGCGTAGCGGCCATAGCCCGCATGCCGCAGCAGCAGGATTTCCTGCTCTACACACGGCTTGAGCGCGACACGATGGGATCTCAGCATGATTAAAGGCTAATGCAGCCTTACCGCCGCCAGCAACGGCCAACTGTCATCAAAACTGCAACCGCGTACGAGATAGTATCAACTACCATCAGATAGCAATATATTGCAGCCAACAGTTACACACCCTTACGTAACTGCCTTTGACGATCTGCCCCTCTCCCCACCCAACGGAGGTCTCTCAATCCCAGGCCGATCCCTCCGGAGCCCCCCGACCTGGACCTTATGTTGTGGCTAAGCCCAGGAACACAAAACGCTTCAAAGGGGTGAGGTGCGCTCAGTGCCAGCGGCGATTTGACAGCTAGAGTTACGCACAGCGACCCTCTGCGACGTCTCGCAGGGCATTCAAGAGATGGTCTCTGCCCCACAGCTTGGGCCAGTATCCCGTCGCTCCCGCGGCCGCCGCTCTGTTGGAAGCGTGCCGGTCCGAGAATACGCTCAGCATCAGCACTTTCGCATCGGGGATTGCGGCCACTATATCCCGGCAGGAGTCGATGCCGTTCTTCCCAGGCATCAGCAGGTCCATCAGAATTACATCCGGATGGAGCCTTTTAGCCAAATCCAGCGCTTCTTCGCCTTCGCCCGTCTGCCCGATCACCGTGAAGTCATCCGAGTGTTCCAGCACCTCCTGAAGGCCCTTCCGGAACATTTCATTGTCGTCGACCAGCATCACTCTGATCGGAACTCTCGCTGACACTCTACATACCTCCATCATTTGGGTCGCAGGGGACCACGCAAGTTACTCTGGTGCCAGCCCCGCCAATACCTGGCGAAACCTCCAGACGTCCGCCCATGCGCTGCGCGTTGGCGGCCATGTTGCGGAGCCCGTGGCCCCGTCTGCCGCGGTCGTCGGGCATCCCGATGCCGTCGTCCGACACTGACAGACTCAGGTGACCGGCCTGGAAATCCAGGGCCACCTCGACCCTACTGGCCTGGGCGTGGAGCAACACGTTGGTCATCGCGTTATGGGCGATGGAGAAGAGCAGTCCGCGGGTGAGCGGCGACAGATCCGGTTCGTCGCCAGCCTGGACGACCTCCGAGGGCAGGTCCGTGATGGCGGTGAACGAGGCGGCGTGAGAGCTTAACGCCTCCACAAGCTCCGGGGCCTCGAAGATGTGAGTCGAGTCGATGGGATGGCGCAGTTCCCACATGGCCATTCTGGCCCTGCTGTGGATCGCGTCCAGCCTCTCCGCCAATTCACCGTTGGTCTCCCTGGCCAGATCCCTGGCCGTCTCGACGCCCAGGCCCACCAGGTAGACGGACTGCGCCACGGTGTCGTGGATGACCTGGGAAATCTCGATACGCTCCTGCCTCATTTCCAGTTCCCGCTCCGTGGCCTCAAGCCGCCGCGCTCGCTCGAATCTCGTGAGGACGTTGGCGAAGCCAACGACCGCGTACAGCGCCAGTATTCGGTAGAACAGGACTTTCTCCTGCTGTTGGTCGAAGTCAAGACCCGTTCCCACGTTCAGGCAAAGGGTCATGTAGATGGCGGTTACCATAGTGACCCAAATGAATCCAGGGTATGGAGAGGTCAATACCCAGGCGAACATGACGGCCGCGGGGTAGTAAAGAGCATAGTAGCGGCTGTCGAAACCGCCGGACAGGGATACGCTGAACGATATCGCCACAATGTCCATCGTGCTGAGAACGCAGAGCCATCCAATGCTCACCCGGCGGCCGGACCGGAGGCGATGGTGAACGTATCCGTTGACGGCCAACATTGCGCAGAGATACAGGACGTTCAGAATGTGGCTGAGTGCCCCGTATTCAATGCGATAGTTGGCCTCGATGAGGCAGCCGACCAGCAGAAACCACCGCATCCCGACGGATAGGGTTGCCTCGTAACGGTAGTCCCTACTGTCAAAGTGATCGAACACCCGGAAGTACCGAGAGACGGTTCTCACCGCCGTCTTCACCGGAACTCTTCGTCCATTCATCCACTTCAAAAAGCCTGAAGTCTTCACGCCATTCCGCCCCTTTCACCGCCCACGACTCTACACCCCCCGTCCTTGTTGGCGGTCCCCCGCCCGCAGGAGCTCCAGGTGAGTCAACGTGGGTGGTAGGCGCTACCGTCTTCGAGATTTGGTGGGGCGCTCTGTGAGCCCACCGAGGCCCTTGACCTGTTCATTATGGTGCGACGGGGCTGCGCAACTCAAGCAAGGCCAAAGCGGCTCAACCGATGCCGCTAACTGTGACGTTCCCGGCTTCACCAATTCGGCATACCCGCCTGCGGTACCCTGTACCCAACACGAACCCAGTGAAGATGTTGGTCGGGTTGTCGTCGCCTCCCAGCTTGCGGCGGACGGCCCTGATGCTGGCACGCATGGGCCGCACGCCGGCGTCGCCCTCCAAGCCCCCGACTCGTCTCAGCACCCGTTGCCAGCTCAGTACGCGCCCAGCGCTGGCCGATAGCGCGGCGAGCATCCGGTACTCATGCGACACCGCCTCTAAGTCGAGGCTCTGGTTGATGCGGAGGCTGGCCTCGCTCAACCGGGCCAGCCGGTCACGCAACGCCTCGTTCTCTTGCATGAGGTCGTCCGACCGCCTCAATTCCTCCTACTCGATGGGTGCTGCGTTTTCCTTGGGACCCCGTCTGACAACGGCTGGAATCGACGCTGCCGGGCCAACTGTACCAGTCCGACCGGAACGTTACACCAATATCATACAAATTCAGCGATATCCACACGGCCATCTTACGCCCGTCCCGTAAAATGAAGAACCAACCGACCCGTCGAAGGGAGGCGTTCGCTTCACGTTGGAACGCAGTCAGCCTGCGCTCGCCGCCGGCACACCCAGGACCTCTGGGTACCAGGACTTGGGCTTGGAAACTATCTCAAAACTAGTCCACGACGGTGCTAGCCGCCAGTTGACGTTTAAGACCACTGGATTCCCGCTTTCGGGGGAATGACAGAGGGGGGAGGGAATGAGTACTGCCCCAGTCTTGAGAAAGTTTCTTAGCCATCGTAAGGGACCAGTGGCAAGGACATGAGGTTCAACCGGAGAGGGTCTTCAGCGGCGCTCAGAAGGTCCTTGCACGCCAGGAGCTTGCTGCTGGCGGCCGTGTGCACGCTGCTCATTTTCGGAAGCCAGGCCCACGCGCAGATCGCTGTCCCGGCCGCGCCCACTGGTCTATCCGCCGCGTCCGTCACCCACGACACTATCACGCTCAGCTGGGACGACCCCTCCGACAATTCGATCACCGACTACCGGGTGCTCAGACGCTCCCGGGATGGCGAAGAGTACGGGGACGGTCGGGGCGCTGCCGAGTTTGTCTCAATAGTGGACGACACCGGGTCCTCGGCCACGACCTACACCGACAACACCGTGAACGCCGGGACGCGGTACGTCTACCGGGTGAAGGCCATCAACTCTGCGGGAACGAGCGCGCAGTCCAGCTATCTCAACGTCGAGACTCTGGAGACCCCGCCCGAGAGTCCCCGGGCACTGGTACGGGGCTCGCGCCCCAACGTCGTGCTCATCGTTGCCGACGACCTAGGCTGGGGCGACGTTCAATCGAACAACCCGGACTCGGCAATGACCACCTCTCACATCGACAGCATCGGGGCGTCGGGAGCGATCTTCACCGATGCCCATTCTCCGTCGTCCGTGTGCTCGCCGACGCGCTATGGGCTGCTGACCGGGCGATACGGCTGGCGGTCGTGGCTGAGGAGCGGCGTTCCCGGTGGCGACGACCGGCCCATGATCGGGCCCGGCCGCGCCACGCTGGGCACCCTGCTCCAGGGCCAGGGCTACCGGACTACGGCAATCGGCAAGTGGCACCTCGGCATGGACTACGCGCGCCTCTCGGACATCGATAAGGTCACGGAGGTCAACCGGGGCGTCGACATCGACGCCGCTATCGTGGACGGCCCCTGAACCACGGGTTCGACCAGTTCTTCGGCACCAGTGCCAACCTCCGGTGGGAGCCCCATATCTACATCCGCAACAACCGCTTCGTCGCCAATTCAGAGGCAGCACGCGGATCCGATTCCGGTTTCTATGAGTATGACGAGGTCCTTGACCGCCTGACCGAGGAGGCGGTCTCCTTCATCGAAAAGGAGGGACCGACCGAAGCGCCATTCTTCCTCTACCTGCCCTTGCATACCCCCCACGTGCCGCTGGCCCCTAACGCGCAGTTCACCCGTCTGACCGGTCTCGGTCGCTACGCCGACGTCGTGGCCCAGATGGACTGGACGGTAGGCCAGGTGCTCGACGCACTCGAGCGAGTCGGCGCCCGCGACAACACGCTCGTCATCTTCACCTCGGACAACGGCGCTTCCATGTCAGGCATCCCTGTTCCCAACCACGCGGACCACTACTCCAACGGCATCTGGCGCGGAGGCAAGTTCCAAATCACGGAGGGTGGCCACCGAGTGCCACTACTTATGCAATGGCCGCAAGTAATCGAGGAGGGCTCGGCCGTCGCCGCCACCGTCTCGCTGACCGACCTGTACGCGACTCTGGCCGAGATGGCGGGAGAGGAGCCAAGGCCCGGCGTCGCTACAGACAGCGTATCCCTGCTGCCCCTGCTGCTTGGCGAGTCCGATACGCGTGGGGCGCCCATCGTCCACCATTCCACTTCTGGGATGTTCGCGATACGGGACGGCCGCTGGAAGCTGGTATTCGGCAACGGTGACGGCGGCAAGTATGGCTCGGGCATCGGCTTCCCCTTTGGCACACCCTGGCAGCTCTACGACCTGGAGGAGGACCCCAAGGAGAAGAACAATCTCGTCGTGGACCGTCCTGAGGTAGTGGTGCGTATGAGAGCCGCCTTCGAACAGATTCGCGCCGCGGAAGAAGGAACGCAATCAGGCGATGCCACCCTCAGTTCGTTGAATCTCGCTGGTGTTCCTATCAGATCCAGCAATGCACGATCCTATACGGCGAGTGTGGGTACCGATGTCACCATCATCGCGGTGACGGCGATCCCCATCGCGACGGATGCCCGCGTGGTTGTTAGAGCCCACAATGGGCAGGAAGGCGAAAACGGTCGGCTGACGCTGCAGTCTTTCGTCGAGCCCACCACCACGATCACCATTACCGTCACCTCCCCTGACAAGAGCGCGACTGCGCACTACAGGGTGACGGTCTCGCGCAGTTTGCCGATCACCGGCACGCCACAGGTTGGTCAGACCTTGACCGTCGATACCTCCAGTATCGACGGTGACCAAGTTGCCTTCACCTACCAGTGGATCCGGAACGACGGAAGCGCAGACAGCGACATCGCTGGAGCCACGAGCGCGACATACACCCTGGCGACCGAGGACCAAGGGAAGACCATCCTCGCGCGGGTGAGCTTCACCGACGACAGAGGCAACAGCGAGACGCGGACCGGCGCGGCGACAGCCACAGTAGGTCATGCGGCTGGTGAACTAACGGCGGCCCAGGAAAGCGATATCTTCCCGGTGGTGTCGGGGTATTCGGCATTCGGAGACCTTGGAATGCTGTCCCCTAACGGATGGGAGATCGACGGGACGCACTACATAGTCAAGTTCCTGGTGCACGCGGGCGAGAGCCTTGTGCTGGGCCTGGATCAGCAACTGCCGACGGACTTCACCCTGCACGTGGGCGATTCCACCTATCGTGGCAGCGAGAGCAGGGTCCCGGCCTCCATAGAAGGAGTGGAGGGGTACTGGTGGCCTACGGCGCCCCCGGACTGGTCCGCGGATGAGCCTGTCCAGGTAAAGCTGGCCATCCATCGCAGGGTCCCCCCTGCCGAGCGTCCCCGGGCCCCGTTGACCGGTGATTTCAGGAACATTCCCTCGGAGCATGACGGGAGCGGGGACCTCTCGTTCCGCATCCGCTTCAGCGAGGGAGTCTCCACTACCGCTGATGCCTTGCGCGACCACGTCCTGGCGGTCACCGGCGGTGTGGTGTCGAACGTAGAGGCCGTGGGGAACGAGGGCAGCAGATGGGCGATCTCGGTCACACCCCTTTGGAGGGGTACCGTAACGACGGCGATTGAGCCTGACCTTGACTGTCCGTTGTCCGGCGCAGTCTGCGCGCCGGACGGCAGTCGGCTGTTCAGCCGGATGGAGCTGAAGGTACCGATGAGGCCCAACAGTCCCGCCACGGGGGCGCCCGCCATCGGCGGCACGACCTGGGCGTGGGTGGGCGACTCGCTGACGGCGGACACATTGGGCATCGCCGACGCCGATGAAATGAGCAGTGCGACCTTCGGCTACCAGTGGCTGTTCAGCGACGGGAGCGTCGACAGCGAAATCGAAGGAGCCACCCAGTCCACCTACAATGTGTTGGACGCCGACAAAGGCAAGACCATCAAGGTGCAGGTCTCGTTCGCTGACGACCTCGGTTATGCAGAATCACTGACCAGCACCGGGATGACAGTGTTCGTGTCGGAACCACGCGACCGGCCCTACGAACTCCTGGCTACTGCTGCGGCGGGCGCCATCACCCTGACCTGGCAGGACCCTAATACGCACGCCCCCCATGGCCGCTACCACATTCTGCGCCACAGGCCTGAACTGGGGGAGACCGAGCCCCTGATCTACGTGAGGTACTCCTCCATCACTGACCGCACCTTCGTCGACAGCACAGTGGAGCCGGGGGTCCAGTACATGTATGCCGTGAAGGCGGTGAGTGACCCCTTTGGATACCTGGGACCAGCGTCGGATCCCGTGGAGGTGAGGATGCCCCCAGTCGAAGGCGCCAACAGTCCAGCCACGGGTCAACCCGCCATCAGCGGGGCCGCAGAGGTGGGCGAGACGCTGACGGCGGACGTGTCGGGCATCGCCGACGAGGACGGGCTGGACAACACGACCTTCACCTACCAGTGGCTGGCCAATGACATCGATATTTCCGGCGCGACGGATTCGGACATCCCGGGAGAGACCGGAGTCTCCTATGTGGTCAGGCCAGGCGACGTGGGCAGGACCATCCAGGTGGGGGTATCGTTCACCGACGACCAGGGCAACGACGAGACTGCGACCAGCGCGGCAACCGCCGCCGTGTCGGCGGCCGTCCCGGGAGTTCCCCGCTCCCTGCGAGTGCAGACCGCAGGGAGCGGGGAACTGGCCGCCACCTGGCAGAAACCTGAATCCAACGGCGGCTCACAGGTAACGGGGTACCAAGTCCAGTGGAAGCTGGCCAGCGGCAGCCGGCACACGGATGCCGACGTCTCCTCCGCAATCACCACCGGGACCTCGTACACCATCACCAGCCTGTCGCTGGACACCGAGTACGCCGTCCGCGTCATCGCAATAAACGGGGTCGGGGATGGCCCGCCCTCCGCCGAGCGGACGGAGACCGCCCGGGCCCAGACGTCGGAGCAACAGGGCAGTCCTTCCAACACGCCGGCGACCGGAGCGCCGACCATCAGCGGCACGGTGGAGGTGGGCGAGACCCTGACGGCGGACACCTCCGGCATCGCCGACGAGGATGGCTTGGACAACGCGGCCTTCAGCTACCAGTGGCTGCGCAACGACGGCGCTTCCGACGCCGATATCAGTGGCGCCACCGCCTCCACCTACACCGTCCACAATGACAACGCCGGCCGGAGCCTCAGTGTCCGGGTCTCCTTCACCGACGACGTCGGCAACGGCGAGTCACTGACCAGCGAAGCCGCAGCAGTTCCGGTGCCCACCCCGCTCACCGGCGCCTTCGACGCCAGCTCCCTGCCGGCCAGCCACGACGGCTCGACCGCCTTCACGTTGGAGTTCTTCTTCAACAAGGAACCCAGCCTGGGCTACGAGGCCGTCCAGGAACACGTCCTCACCGTCCTCAATGGCGACGTCACCGGCGCCAGCTGGACCACTCAGGGTAGCAACCTGAGGTGGGAGATAACCGTCCAGCCCGACGGCGACGACGAAGTCACCGTCACCCTGGGCAGGACCACCCACTGCGGCGCCCCGGGAGCCGTCTGCACCCAGCACGGCCAGATGCTCTCCAACGACAGTTCAACCACCATCAACGGCCCAGAGCCGCAGCAACAGCAGCAGGAGGAAAAAGGGGAAGAGGAGGGGCCCACGGAGCCACCGCCAGCGCCCACCGGCCTGACCGGCGTCATCAACGGCGACGGGACCATCACCATCACCTGGACGGGCCCGGAAGACGACTCGGTGACCGGCTACCAGGTCCTGCGCCGGAGGCCGGAGTGGCAGGAGACCGAGCTGACGGTGTACGTGGACGACACCGGCAACGCCGCCGCCACCTACACGGACACCAACACCTCGGAGTACACCCGCTACATATACAGGGTCAAGGCCCGCAACGCCGCTGGCCTGAGTGAATGGTCCAACTTCGTGAAGATCGACAAGGTGGGGGCCGATAAGTAGGGTACTGCGCCTGCCGGACGAGGGACCCGTAACCGCTTGGTAGGTGAACCCAGAGGCCTCAGTAATTTTAAAGAAGCAGTCGGAACCATGATGGGGACGGGGGTTTGGTCAATACGATGGGGTGGAGCGGGAGGTCGCACTTCGCGCCCCGATGTTCTCAAGCTGGCCTTGCTTGGGGCTATGGTCGAAATTGCGCTGGTGATGCTGGTGTCTCCGGAGGTAGTTGCACCGCCCGAAGGCGGGAAGACATACACCCTGCGAGAGCGTCCAACGGGGCCCTCATTCCGTTTGGCGCGGGTGTTTAACTGCGGGTTCGGGCAGGCCGGCGTAGGATTCATCCTCGTCCCCGCACTGGCGGCGGGCCTGCGTTACGATCTGGTGAGGGCCAACGCCCTGACGGTCGTTTCCACGGCGCTCTTCAGCGCTGCCTCTTTGTCTGTGTTTATACTCGCCGGCCGGGTGAAGTGGGTTTCAGCCGGCATTCTTGCGGTTGGAAAGACGGCTGGCGCGTACCTCGGCGTGAAGTTGGTGGTGGTTGTGAATCAGATGCGCATCAAATGGATGCTCTTCGTGATGGCCTGTCTGACCAGCACCTCAGCACACCTGATCAGTTGATATTCTACTGCCCAGACCAGCAGAACCGTCGGGCCGCAACACTATGAATGCCTCCATTCCAAGTCACGGCTTCTCACACAAGCGTGAAGGTAGAGAACCCACTCAGACCTCACAGTGGACCTACACTATCCCGGACATCACCTGCATCATGAGCGATGCTGGAGTCGTGGTCGTGAAGGCCTTCCCCCCGCTGCGGCGTGTCGGGGTTTGGCATCCGGTAACCGACGCGGAGGTCGGTGAAGACGTAGGTGGGGCTCTCGGCGGCGTCGCCCAGCTTGCGGCGCAGGCTGCTTACGGCGGTGCGCATCGGACGAACGTCGGCGTCGCCGTCCAGTCCCCAGACCCGCCTCAGCAGACGCTCGTAGGTCAGTACCCGCCCGGCATTGGCCGAAAGCTCGGCCAGCAATCCGTACTCGATGGCGGTAAGCTCGACCGGACGACCGGCGATGGTCACCCGGCGCTCGGCGTAGTAGATGGTCAGATCGCCCAGCACATAGGGCCGTGTCGGCTCGGGCGGCTCCTGCCGGCGCAGCGCCGCCCGGATCCGCGCGGCGAGCTCCACCGGCGAGAAGGGCTTGACCACGTAGTCGGCGGCTCCCCGGTCGAAGGCCCTGGCGACGAGCTGGTCCTGACCGTAGGCTGACAGGAAGATGACCGGCACGCCCGCCGTCTCCACGATGTCTTTCATCAGCTCCATCCCATCGACCCCCGGCAGGACCAGGTCCAGCAGGACCAGATGGGGCTTCTCCTCCTTCACGAGACGCAGCGCCTCCTCCGGGTCGGCGGTCACGATGGGCGCGTAACCCGACTTGGCCAGGGCTTCGCGGACGTACCGGAGAGCCTGGGGGTCGTCGTCCACCGCGAGCACGCGCACCTGCTCCGCAGCCCGCCCCCGTGGGGAGCGGGTGGAGGCCCGAGAGGGCGCGACCGGTGAGACGTAACCGGCCTCTTCCACCGTCGGGACCGTGAAGGTGAAGCGGGCGCCCAGGCCCGGCCCGTCGCTGTCGGCCCAGATGCGGCCACCGTGGCCCTCCACTATCCCCTTGCAGATCGCCAGGCCCAGACCGGTGTCGCCCCCCTGGTCCTCGGAGTCTATCGGGGAGAACTTTCGAAACAGCAGCGGCAGACTCTCGGCCGGGATGCCCCGGCCCCGGTCGGACACCGACACCGCCACGTGGACGTCCTCCCTCAGGGCGCTCACCCGGATGGGAGACGACTCCGGCGAGTTTCTGGCCGCGTTGGTGAGCAGGTTGCCCAGCACCTGCACCATTCGCTGCCGGTCCGCCATGATCCAGGGCAGGTCCGCCGCAAGGTCGATGTCAATCTCATGCCGGCCCCCGCCGCTGCGGAAGCCGTTGCGCGCCTCGGCCACCAGGAGGGCCACGTCCGTCGGTTCGGGAGAGACCGCCAGCGTGCCCGTCTCGATGCGGGCTACGTCAAGCAGGTCGCTTATCAGCACGTGCATCCGGTCCACCTGGGTGTTGATGATCCGGAAGAACTGCCGCATCTCGGCGGGGTTCAGCGCGGCGGGGGGGTCCAACAGGGTGGTGATGGAGCCCTTGACTGAGGTCAGCGGGGTGCGCAGCTCGTGGCTCACCATCGCCAGGAACTCGGCCCGCAGCCGCTCAAGCTCCTCCAGCGGAGTCAGGTCCTGCAGGGTGACGACGAAGGTCTCGACCTCCCCGTCCTCCGAGCGGATGGGCGTGGCGTTGAGCAGCGCGGTGACGCTCCGCCCGTCGGGGACCCGGAGGACGATCTCCTCGGCGCGCACCGTCTCCCCGGCGCTCAGCAGCTCCGCCATCGGCAGCTCCATGAGGGAGAGTTCCCGCCCGTCGCCCCGCCGGCAGGTCAAAGTCTCGAGGAGCTGTTCCGGCGACTGTGCCGGCTCCCGCAGGCTGTCGACGATCCGCTTCGCCTCCAGATTGAATGACACCGGGACTCCCGTCCTGGCGTCGAAGACGGCAACGCCCACCGGCGAGGTCTGGATCAGCGTCTCCAGGTCGGCCCTGGCCTTGCGCTCGTCCCGGTACCGGCGGGCGTTGGCGATGACCATCGTCGCCTGCGAGGCGAACATCATCAGTGTCTCCTCGTCCTCCAGGGTGAATTCGGGGTCTCCCTGCTTCTCGGCCAGGAAGAAGTTGCCCACGCGCCCGCCCTGGTGGAAGACCGGCGCTGCCAGGAAGGACAGGACGGGATTCACCGGCATGGGCAAACTCAGCTCGGGAAGGCCCAGCGACCTCAAGTGGCCGAGCAGATCGGTTACCCTGAACGGCTCCTGAGCGCCGCTGAGATAGTCGAACAACCTCCTTCCCTCCGTCATCTCCCAGAGCCGCTCGGCCTCCCCGGAACTCATCCCGGAGGAGAGGAAGTCCCGCAACTGGCCGGTCTCGTCCAGCAGTGTAATCACCCCGTAACGGGCCTTTGTCAGAGCCCGTGCGGAGTCCAGCACCTCCTGCAGCACCGTGTCGAAGTCGAGGCTCTGGTTGATGCGGACGTTGGCCTCGCTCAACCGGGATAGCCGGTCACGCAACGCCTCGTTCTCCCGCATGAGGTCCTCCGGTCGCCTCAATTCCTCCTCCTCGATGGGGGCTGCGCAGTCCTTGCGGCCCCCGTCCAACACCGGCTGGAATGGCTGGAATCGGCGCCTGGACCCGACGCTGCCGGGCCGATTATACCAGTGGGGGAAGACTTTCACACCAATCTTATGTATATTCGGCGGTATTTTCACGGCCACTTCACGCAAGCCCGGTATAATAAAGACCAACCGACCCGGTGAAAGGAAGTACTAGTTTGGCATTGAACCAGAGTGAGCGCGCTCGCCGGCGGCACAACCAAGACCGCTGGCTACCAGGACTTGGCCTTAGCCATCGGATAGGACCAATGGCCAAGGCCAGAGCCGAGTTCGACATCCGCTGGAAGGTGGCCTTGGGCATCGAGATTGAAGGCCGGCCCTTCGCCAAGAGCACGCTCCAGGTGTTCTGGGCCCAGTTGATTCTCCACGACAAGATGCGGGCGGTGTCCGAGTCCAGCCTGCGCCTGGCACGGAAGTCGGGCTACCTGAAAAAGCGCGGGATGAGAATGGCGCTGGACACCACGAACATCCTGGGCCGGGGCGCCGTGAAGGACACCTTCAATCTGCTGGCGGATGGAATGGTCAAACTCATGAGGGCCTTGGCGTCCGTGGAGAGGTCCACCGTGAGCCATTGGGCCCAGGCCCAGGGGTACGAGCGGTACCTGGGCTCCAGCATCAAGGGAGAGTCGGCCATCGACTGGTCCGACCGCAAAGCACGGGCGGGGCTGCTGGCCACGATTGTGGCTGACGCGGACCGGCGAAGTGGCGCGGCAGGCGCAGGGGGCTCTGCCAGAGGGCAGCCCGGAGCGGCAGGGCATCGTGGCGGCGGCGGAGTTGCAGGGGCAGTTGCTGCTCCAGGACGTAGAGCGCGCCGACGATGGAATCGGCCTGAAGGACGGGGTGAGCAAGGACCGGATGATGTCGGTGCACGACCCGGAGATGCGCCACGGCCACAACAGCAGCAGCCGGCGGTTCGATGGGCACAAGGCCGGCGATTGTGGTGGACACCGATACCCAGTTGATCACGGCCGTGGCGTCACTGCCCGGCAACGCTCCGGACAACCTGGGGCCCTGGAACTGGTGGAACGGAGTGAGGCCAACACCTGTGTGCCGGTGGAGGAGTCGCTGGGCGCCGCCGCCTACGGCGACGGCGATACCAGGCAGGCCTTCGCCGACGCAGGGCGCACCCTGCTTGCCCGGGTGCCGGGGCGTCCCGACAAGGCCCACTTTCCCAAGGAAGACTTCCTTATCGAATTTGAGTCGGGGACCTGCACCTGCCCGGCTGGGAACCTTGCCCGGATCTCAGGCCCTCGGGGACGCGGGTCGACCCCACGGGTCGGATTCACCGGCTGAAAGTCTTCCGGTTCGATGCGGCGGTGTGTGGAGCGTGTTCGCTGCGGCCCCGGTGGCTGGCTCGATCATCGGGATCGCGGCGAACGGTGCAACTGCACCCGCAGGAGGCTTTGTTGCAGCAGGCCCGCGCCCTGCAGCAGAGCGAGGCCCTTGCCGGGTACCGTCAACGCCGGGTGGTGGTGGAGCACCGGCTGTCCCGGCTGGAGCAGCTGGGGATTCGGCAAGCCCGGTACTTCGGGCGGGCCAAAACCCGGTTCGAGTTGTACTTGGCGGCCACGGTGGCCAACCTGACACTGGTGGCGGGCAACGCCGGGATTGCGGGAGAAACCGGCGCTGCTCCCAGCGTCGGCAACGAACTGGCTACTGGCATCGCCAACTCAGCCTCCATGACCGAGGCCAAATGGGCCGGGCAACTCCAGACCCTCATCCTGCTCGCATCGTACTCACTTCCCAAATTCCTCTACCCAACCAGGGGTTTCCGTCCGAGTTTCTAGGGCCGACTTGGAGGCTCTGATCAACATCTCGCCAGTCGGAGTCCTGGTCTTCGATGCTGGAACGGCAGACCTCGTCTCGATCAATGATGAGACGAGACGGATTGTCGGTAAGCTGAATGCGCCCAGCCGCTCTCTCAGCCAGCTCCTCGAGGTGATAGCCCTGCGGAGGGCAGACGGGAGCGATATCCCGATGGAAGAACTTCCCACTGTGAAGTTGGCACGCGGTGAGACCGTACTCGCCGATGAGGTGGTCATACATTCGCCGGACGGGCGGGCGCGGATTACCACGCTTGTCAATGCCAGACCGATGCGCGGGCAGGGTGGCGAGGTCGTGTCCGTTGTCGCCACCCTTCAGGACATCACCCCATTGGAAGAAATGAAGAGGCAACGCGCAGACTTCCTCAGCAAAGTCAGCCACGAGCTTCGGACGCCGCTTACCGCCATCAGGGGATCGACGACCACCTTGCTCAACTCCAATTACCCGCTCGACCCCGCCGAAACCCGCCAGTTTCTGAGGGTAATCGACGAGCAGTCAGACCATATGCGCCATCTGATCAACGACCTGGTCGACATGACACACATTGAGGCCGGGACGCTGTCGGTCAATCCCGAACCCACGGACGTGGCGGACCTGCTGGACCAGGCGAGAGAGGCGCACGTCCACTCTGGGGCGGCGAACAACAGCGTCGAGCTCGACCTACCGCCCGGTCTTCCCAGGGTGATGGCCGACCAGCGGCGAATCCTTCAGGTCCTCGGCAACCTTCTTGCCAGCGTTTCCCAATACTCCTCCAAGTCATCCACCGTCAGGATTGGCGCGTTGCCGAGAGACCTCTACGTTGCGGTCACAGTAGACAAAGAGGGCGACGAGGGCGACGGCGCGGCTGCTCCTCGCCCGCCACGCCAGTTGGGGAGGCTTTCGAGAGCCGCCGACGAGGTGGTGGAGATGAGAAACGGCAGAGACGACCTGGGCATCGCAATCTCCGTTGGCATGGTCGAGGCGCACGGGGGCCGCCTATCGGTCGAGGTAGGAGAAGAGGGTCGCGGCAGCGGGTTCACCTTCACGGTCCCCGTGGTCGATGAAGCTGAGTACCTCGCCGAGCAGGGACCGGCTCGGTCGCCGTCCGCTCGCGACTCTGATCGAGGGCGGGCGCGAATTCTGGCGATCGGCGAAAACCCGGAGACGGCTAGATACCTTCGCAGCACCCTCTCACAGGCCGGCTTTGACGCGGTGGTAACGGGCAATCTCGACGAGGCTGAGGGCACTATTGAGTCACAGAAGCCCCATGTCGTCCTGTTGGAGCCGACGCTACCCTGGGCCGACGGGTTTGAGATGTTGGAGCGTGTGGGCAGAATCTCCGATACGGCGGTCAGCGGCGGTCAGCTGCACCCGGCGACCACCCACGGCCGCGCGGCGTTCGGCGTAATCGATGGTCTGGTCCCCCAGCAGATAGGGTTCCCGCGCCCTGGTCTGGTCGGACGCCTCTTGCCTGCGCAGCCCCACTCCGATTCCCGCCACCAGCCCGCTTGGCGAGAAGGGCTTGACGATGTAGTCGTTGGCTCCCGTCTCAAATGCCCGCAACACGTCCTGATCACCGTCGTGGCCGGACAGGAAGATGACCGGCGGGTCAATGATCCCCAGGATGCGCTTCTCGTCGTCAACCGCGAGAACGCGCGCCCGCCTTCTCGCCGTCCATCCCGAGTCGGCGGAGAGCGGGCCGGGGCCGGTTGCCTGGCTGTTGGCGGCAACGTCGACGGCCGGAATCGTCAAGATGAACCGCGTGCCGAGTCCCGGTCCGCCGCTCTCGGCCAGTATGCGGCCGCCGTGCGCCTCCACTATCCCCTTGCAGATCGCCTGGCGACACGAGCCCCTAAACCAAGGCCAAGGTGGAATGCACATTTCTGGGATGGTGAAGGACAGGCTAAGGTACCCCGGTGGAGGCTCCCAGCCCACCCACGAAGCGGGATCTCTACTTCCCCTGTCCCCCCTCTACGTGCATATCCCACCTTAGGTTTTAGTTTAGCTCCCCTCTCTTCGATTCTCGGAGTTGACGATTCGAGGGCCGCAGGAAAGAGTTCGTGGCAAGGAGCGTGCTGAGGGAGAGAGACTATGCAGGAGTCCAATTCCATCGACGCAGATCGGGCTGAAGCCCCCCGAGAGTCCTCGGGCGATACGCAGGGCACCGCAGGACAAGGTAGACTGCTCCTCGTTTCCCTGCTGGTGATGCCGAACCTCTACCTGTTCTACTGTCTGAACACGAAGATGGACCTGTACGGTTTCTTCACCCTGGCACCAGTGTCCGCCCACCCGCTGCCACTGGTGCTATCCACACTCCTGAGCTCTGGCATGGCGGTTGCGGGATACGGGTTCTACCGGTGGCTCTGGCGACGACAGGCGTGGTTCACTGGAGAAGGCTGGGGCCCGTTTAGTAGGGGGGCGGTTCTCATATGCGCCCCTGTGCTTCTTACATACGCACCGATGATCGTTCTGGCCCACAACGGAGATAAACCGAGTCTTATAGCGATACCGGGACTGATGGCCGGGGCGCTGTGCGTCATCCACGCCCTCAGAGACCCTGAGATGAGGCTCGATCCGTTACTGGCCCGGTACATGTTCATCGGCGCTATTGCATGGATACTGGTGTCCCTCATTCTTACGATCGGGGCTATGTTCATCCTGTACGTCGTAGAGAAGCCGCCGCCGTCAGGCAACCTCATCTGGACGTGGGAATACGGGTGGGCCGACCTGGGATATCCGCCTGAGGAGTACCAACAGCACCGGCGCTCCGCCCTGGTGGGATTCGTGCTAACGGGGTCGGGTTTCCTGATCGTCGTGGTCGGCGGGAGCATGTTAGGGGGGATCCTGAGGTGGGCGCGGGCGCCACAACACGACGCCCCACGCTCACCGCCCAGCCAGCAGTACCTGGATGCCCCTGCGTGGGTCGCACGAATGGCTCTACAGCTAGAGTCCGTCGGCCCGTCCGGTCCCGAAGATGTCGACTACGTCGCCGTCTTTAGCGGCTATGAGATTCGCATCACGAGGAGACAGTACGAGCGTCTCGCCGCAGACAAGGATGATCTGCTTCAAGACTTCAGCCTGCTTGTGGACAGGGTGGCAGGGGACGTGTTCCTAAGGACCGGCGGGACGTGGACCAGACTGGACTTCCGCATACGTGACACCTCAACCGGTATCCGAAGCGGCCCATTCTCCCTTCTGAGCGTATACGCACGCCACCCGGGTCGGCGGTTCACCAACGGCGAGCTTCGAGCGATGGTCTCCCCCGACCTGACTAACCGCTTGTCCGTCAATGTGGGAGACTTCATCTCCCAGTTGCGGCGCAGGAGACCCCCACTCCCCATAGAGCAGGGGGACGACACCTCGTTCTTACCTGACAGCGTAAGGGTGTGCCTCCTAGACCAAGGACAATAGTCCGCCGCCGGAACTGGTGTTGCCAGCGGACCGGAAACCCTCCGAACGCCCCAGCCGCGCCAGTCCCAGCGGACCACCCCGATTCATCCTCGATTCTCCTCCTGCCGTCCTGAGCCAAGCCAAGGGCCCGGGGCGGCCGGGCCCACCTAGTCCACAACTCCTCCCAAGCAAATCCTATCCCTACTCGCCCCTATCCTACGCCTATCTGGGTTCCTATTACTTGGCCCGCTATAGCAAGCTGCATTCCAGCTTGTTGGGGTCCTAGTCCTGCCGCTGCTTCTACCGGCGGCCCTGGAACGATAGTCATGTGTTTGAGGCGGCCCCTGCTCAGTGACCGGAGGGTCGTCATTCTGACGCTGACCGAGGAGGGGACGGAGCGGGCGCAGGACCTGCAAGGGCGCGTCCAGGCCTACGACGCCAAGCTCTGCGAGGGCGTCAGTGAGGAACAGATGGAGGCTTTCGTTGGCGTTAGCGCCAAGATCATGGCTAACTACGACGCCATGGCACAGGGAGACAGTTCCGACCGCTGATTCACGTGAGAGACATGGAGTTTTCTGGAAATACTCAACATGGCAACGAAAGTGGAGGCGCAAGAATGCCGATGTTAACTAATACCGGCCCCGTGCCCAGAGCTTTCGGTCGCCTGCGAGGTCTTAAGCAAATTGACAAGCCAATTGTCTGACCCAGTTATTCAGGGGGCCGGGCAGTGACCCGCCTGGTCAGACCGGCCCCCGCCACCCTGATCGTCGCGCTCGTATTGGCCATGTTCCTGGCCGGTGCGATGTCCCTGTTGCCGGCCGGGCCCGCCCACGCCCAAGGAGTCCTGCCCACAATCACCCCCGAGGCCGTGGAGAGGCCCGGGGAGACCGGAGTGCCGGTGGATGCCATGGCGCTCTTCCGCCTCAACCGCTCCGGTGACCTTTCGGGGGACCTGACGGTCAGGCTGGTGACATGGAACGACAGTGGGTTGGTTAGCTTTGGGTACAATCCGACCCATCTCGTACATTTCGTGCCCATGCCTCCCAACGTCTCCCACGTTGAAGTGCGGGTCAGGGCCCAGAGGGGCAACCGAGTCCTGGGCGACATGAAGGCAGAGGTGTCCAACGGGTCGGGTTACCAGCAAGGGGACGGTACCACCAATAGGGCCTCCATCGCTGTCCGAGAGCCCACCGACGACGACACGATCGTGAGTTTGGAAGCCGTTGAGGGCAGCATCGCCGAGGGCGATGACGCCGAGTTCACGGTGTCGCGAAGTGGCAGCACCGCCTCCTCACTGACAGTCCGGGTGGAGACCGAAGACCCGGACGGGGCCATGCAGGGCAACCACTGGGACCCGGCCCCGGCCGACTCCGAACTCCTGAAGAGCGTGACTATTCCCGCGGGCCAGAGCAGCGCCACGGTGTCTTTTGCCACCAGGGAAAACGTGCGGGACACGGACGGCCTGACGATTACGGCCTCCCTGGTTTATGGCGCAGGTTCCACCTACTGGGTGTCCTACAATTTCCGGGCCGGCGTCACGGTGACCGACGACGACACCGCCATGGAGGTGTCGCTCAGCGTGGACCGGGACAACATCCTCGAGGGCGAATCCATCACCTTCACCTTTACGCGCCACGGCGACGCCTCGGAGGCGCTGGAGAACGCCCCTTTCCACCTGAGAATCGGCCCAAACATCAGGCGTTACCTATGGCCCGAATATGAGGAACCCCAGGACTATGCCGTAACCATGGCCGCGGGCGAGAGCGCCAGTGAGTTGAGCTTCAAAGTCCACTATGACGGTTATTACTGGCGTTTGGGGGACACGCATCGGCGCAATTTCAGATTCCGGGCGGAGATAAGGCCCGCCAGCGGCATTCCCGAGGAGCATCTCGACGAGTACGTGAGCGTGCGGGGCGACCGCAGTGTCGAAGCCATTGTGACCAACCAGGCGAAGCAATCGGTTACTTTCGTTTCCGTTGGCAGCGGGTTTGAGGGCGAAGATTTCGATAACGGTCATAGCCTTAGCGAATTGTTCTTCGAGGGACAGCGGGTACCCTTCGTCATGGAGAGGAGTGGCCCCGCCGCCCAGATCGCAAAGGAGCTGACAGTCCACGTCAAATACGTGGAGCCGTATCACCCGGATAGAAGGGGCTATCTACTCACACCAAGCAATTACAACCCCAGCCAACAATCCATCTTCGTAACCTTCGCAGCGGGACAGACCCGGGCCAACGGAGAGTTCTTTGTCGCCGTGGATGACGTGGTGGAGGGGGTGGGGATCGGTAGGGATAACTTCCTTTTCCTCTGGGCTAGCAACGTGCCCCTTGGCGACTATTATAGCGACTACAGCGGATATTCGATTGTAGGACGAATCTTCACTGGCCGTTTTGTCTATGCGTACATCGGTGAAAGGTCCCTGGTGTCCATTGCGGCGGTGGATGACAGCCCCACCATCGATTTTGGCGAGGACCTGGGATCCGACCTGCCGAGCACGGGGGTGACCATCGAAGAGGGCGAGGACGCGGAATTCGTCCTCACGCGCACGGGGTTGAAGGACTACGAGATTACCGTGAGCGTGTCCATCGACGATCCCGGCCACTTCCGGCGGGGCGATCACGGGCGCAACACGCCCGACCGCACGGCGCCGGTGACTCTTGCGGCCGGGGAGGACACGGCCTACCTGACGGTGCACACCTCCGACGACGGGCGGGACATCCCCGACAACACCCTGACGGCCACCGTGCTGCCCAGCCAGGACGACAGCTACACGCCGGTCGAGGCAGGCGAGCGCCGGACGTCCGCAACCGTCACGGTGACGGACAACGACGTCGCGCCGGAGATCCGGCTGAGCGTGTCGAGCAGTACCGTGGAGGAGGGACAGGAAGCCTATTTCGACATCGTCCGCAGCGGCGATTCCCGGAACGACGTGGAGTTCCCCGTGCTATTCGGCCCCCGGGGAGAGCAGCAACTCTACTACTACGGCGTCGGCCCCGGGGAGAACCTGGCCAGGCGTTTCCTTCGGACCGAGGACGATGACTATGACGACCCGGACGAAACGGTGTACGAAATGACCCTGCTCCCCCTGGAGAACGTTCCGGAAGACGAGCAGTCGCAGTACAGGACAATCGTCGGGCCAAGCTCCATCACAATCACCGTTACCGACAACGACCTGCCCCTGGTGGGTGTGGAGCAGGTTGAAGAATCATATGTTGAGGGCGAACTCGGCCAGTTTAGGATCGTGCGCATGGGCCAGACCGGCAGCCCTCTGAATGTCAAGGCCCGCGTCACCCAAACGGGGAATTCCTATTTCGAACGCTATCAGTACCATCTGAACGTCGCGCGCACCTATACCATCGACGCCTCTGAAGACAGCGAAGTCAGTACCTTCCAGCTCCAATGGGAGGACGGCCACGAGCCCGAAGGCTCCATGACCATGCAGCTGGCGCCGGGCGACGGCTACCGCATCGACCCGGAACGCTCCATAGCCTCATTCAGGGTGATTGAGGACGACCCCGCCCCCACCCTGGCCGTAACCGGCGCCACCGTCTCCGAGGACGCGGGGAAGATCAGATTCCGGGTCTCCCTCTCCTCCAGCGTCAGCCCCCCTTCCCTTCAGACGGTGACGGTGGACTACGTGACGGAGGCCGGCACGGCCGAGGCCGGAGAGGACTACACCCACATAGCCGGCACTCTGGTCATCGGGCCGGAGAAGACGAGCGGGGTCATAGACGTTCCGGTCCTGGACAACCGGCTGACAGAGGAGACGGAGTCCTTTTCCCTGGTGTTGAGCGACCCCGTGAACGCAGAGCTGCAGGACGACCAGGCCAAGCTGACGGCTGTGGCGACCATCACGGACAACGAGCCCCACGTGACCGTCGCGCCCGTTGACGCCGAGGTGGACGAAGGGTCCCCGATGCGCTTCAGGTTCACCCGCTCCGGCGACAACATCGACCTCTCGGAATCACTGACAGTGTATTTCCTTGCAGGGTACGAGGACGTTCCGCCGGAGTGGTTGGAGGTCGTGATCCCGGCGGACAGAAACAGTGTGACCTGGCAGAAGACGACGGAGGATGACGACTACGACGGGCCGGACCTGACGTACCTGGTCTTGACAATTCCCTCAACGTGGCGGGGACTGCCTCAGTATTACAGCGACGAAAGCGGCTCGGTCTCCGTGACGGTGAGGGACAACGACCTGCCCGTGGTGACCATCGAGGCGGTGCACGAGGGCCGGACCGAGGGCGATTCCGTGAAGTTCACCCTGTCCCGCGAGGGCCAGCTCCACCAGCCCCTCACCGTGAACTTCAGCGTCGCGCAGACCAGCGACAGCGAAACGGAACAGGCCGACTTCATAGCCGGGACTCCCCCGTCCACGGCCACCTTTGCCGCCGATTCCGCCACGGCCACGCTCACCGTGCGCACTTCCATTGATTCGGTTGCCGAACCGCACGCGACCATCACCACGTCCATCATCGACGAAGAGGAGGACGGCTACCGGGCGGGAGACCCCGGCAGCGCCTCCGTCCGCATGATCGACGACGACCGAGATTACACCACCAGTCTGTCCATCTCGGCCCAGGCCGGCGTCGTGGAGGAGGGCAATGCCGCGGTCTTCGTCGTGCGCAGGACCGGCGGAACGAACCTGGACCTGGTGGCCCGCGTGCGGGTGACCGAGGTCAAGCGGGTTCCAGGGTCGGCCCCGACCGACCACAACCCCTTGGTCTACTCCGTGACCGAAAGAGAGGTCAGCTTCAACCCGGGAAACGTAACCGCCACCCTGGAGGTGTCCACTGAAGACGAGAACCTGAACGACGGCAACAGCCGGATCAAGGCATCGCTGCTGCCGGGCCGGTTCTACGGGATCAATCCCTACCCCTCCATCGCCAACATATGGGTGCGGGACAACGACATTCCCACCGTTTCCTTTGCGGTGGCTCATATTGATCACGTCGAGACTCCGGGCCAGTTTCCTCAATTTACCCTGGTCCGCACCGGAGACGCATCGTATAGGCTGGATGTCTACGTGGTGAAGGGTTTCGTCTCGCGACTTGGGCCGCCTTACGGAGACAAAGAAGTTCAATTTGGTGTTGTTCCCCAGCCGATTATAGTGGGAGAGCCCGAAACAACCTACTCCGCAGAACCCGAGCTAGTCGGCCCGCGAGGAGCCCAAAGCACCGTCACAATCGAGCTATTCTACTGCGAGGAGGTCCCGGGAGACTGCGGTTACAACGGCCAGTACCGCGTAGGCGAAATCTCCACATTCACCGCAACGGTCCACAACAGCGACCAGGGAGTGATAGTGGAGGCGGACCAGGAGTCGGTGAACGAGGGGGAGCCCGTCACATTCACGCTCACACGGGTCGGAGGCACGCCGGGGTCACGTCACCTACCCCTGACGGTGCAAGTGGCGGTTACCCAGGACGGCGAATTCATCCAGGGCGTCACGCCCCAGACGGTGAGATTCGCGGGCGATGCGTCCGTGGCCGGTTTGGGGCGACCGACGGCGGCGGTGACCATAGAGACCGTTGACGACGACGTCTACGAGTCCGACGGCTCCATAACCCTGACCATCCTCCTGGCGGCGGAGCGGCTCCTGAATTTCTTCTACGAAGTCGGAGACGGAGGGGGACCGCAAAACACGATGGCCACCGTCGACGTGGTCAGCGACGACGACCCCGCCGTCTCCATTGCCGACGCCGAGGCATCGGAGGCCGGCGGCAGCCTGACGTTCACCGTCGACGTGCCCGCAGTCCACGAGGAGGTGACCGTGGACTGGGCCACTTCCGACGGCGCCGGAACCGAGTCGGCCACGGCGAACCGGGACTACACGGCCGCCACAGGGACGCTCCGGTTCATGCAGGGGGAGACCTCCAAGACCATCAGCATCGAAATCCTGGACGACGGCGTCCCGGAACCCGACGAGACCTTCACGGTCACGTTGAGCAACCCGGCGGGCGTGGCGCTGGGGCGCGCCGCCGCCACCGGCACAATCATGGACGACGACCCGGAAACCCTCCCGGTGGTGACCCTATGGACGAGACACGGGAACGTGGAGGAGGGGGAACCCGCCACTTTCGACTTCCGGAGGCAGCCGGCGGGCGGCGGCCCGGTATCTGAGCACGACGGTTTCGGCGCTTCCCCCCTGACCCTCAACCTGAACCTTACGGAGACCGGCGACTTCATCCGGGAAGCCCTGGAGAACTATGCCGGCGTGAAGATTGAATACACCCCCGGCTCCAACACCGCAACCGTGACCATCCCCGCCACCCACCTGTACTTCTTCGCGCAGTTCTCCACCGACGACGACGGGCAGACCGAGGACAACGGGTCCATCACGCTTGCGCTCGCCGAGGGGCCCGGCTACACCATAGGCGAAGACAACGAAGCCACGGTCAACGTCAGGGACAATGACCTTAGCATCTCCATCGCCGACCCCGAGCGGCACAGTGAAAGCGCGACGGGGATCAATTTCACGATAACTCTGTCCAAGGCCTCCTCCCAATCGGTGGACGTGGACGTGACCACCGTCGACGGCACGGCTACCTCGGACGATGCCGTAACCGCCGCCAGCCTGGGCAAGGACTTCGAGGCCAGGAGCGGGACCTTTACCTTCGCGCCGGGTGAAACGCGGAAGGTGTTTACCGTAACCCTGGTGGACGACACCTTCGACGAAAGAGAAGAGAGCTTCACGGTCGAGCTGAGCAACCCGTCCGGCAACGCCAGTCTGCTGGACGCCTCCGCCACGGGCGCGATCAGCGACAACGACATGACGATGATGGTGGGAGTCTTCCGGGATGTCACGAAGGTCAACGAGGACGCGGAAGGACAGGTCGAGTTCCGTTTCGAGCTGACGGCGGCGGAGGGCTCGGGGACCACCGCCTCGGAAAAGATGTCCACGGTGCGCTGGACGGTGACGGAAGGCTCCGCCACGGCCGGCGAGGACTATGAGGCGGTCAAGGCCTCCGTAAGGACGCAAATAGAGCCCGGCGTACTCAGCAAGAAGGTGGGAGTGACCCTGCTGGACGACGAGGTCTACGAGGACGAGTACGAGACCTTCACGTTCGATCTGAAGGGGGCGGTCCACCTGGAAGTGGACGAGGACAACCAGTCCATTGAAATCAGCCTGAGAGACAACGAGACGATGCGGGCAGTCGTCGCCGCTGACTCCGAGAACGTGGCCGAGGGCGGCACGGCTTCCTTCACCGTGTCGCTGATGCCGTACGAGAACGCCGTCCCCGTGGAGATTGAGTACGCGGTGGTCGGAACTGCCGGTCCGGCCGACTACACCGCCCCGTCCGGCAATCTGACCATCCGGGCGGGAGAGACCTCAGGCCGCGTCGCGATTCCCGTCCTGATGGACACCCTGCATGACCCGGACGAAACTCTCGGCATCCTGCTAACCCGGGTCGCGGGCGGCGGACGGGAGATTGCCCTCCTTACGGATACCCTCGCCACGGTGACCATCCTGGACGCGGGAAGCCTGTCGGCGTCCCTTGCCTCCGGAGCGTCCGCAGCCGAAGGCGATGGGATTGAGTTTACGATTGAACTCCCCTTGCCGACGGACATGCCGGTCCTAGTCGAGTGGGCGACTTCCGATGCGCAGGGGGAGCAGGCGGCGGACTCGATGGGCGTCGATTACACCGACGCGTCAGGCACGGTGACCATTCCCGCCGGGGACACCTCCGGCACGTTCACGGTGTGGACCGTGGAAGACATTCTGGTGGAGGGCGATGAGACCTTCACCGTCGTGTTGAGGAGCGCCAAGAAGGGGGATGACCCGGCAACGTCAACCGACGTGACAATGGCAATCAGGTCCGTTACGGCCACAATCTTGGACGACGACACAGCTCCCGCGTCCATCACGCTGACCGCAACGCCGGACCGGGTGGACGAGGACGCAGGCGAGACGGACCTTGCCGTGACGGCCACACTGGACGGCTCAACCCGGCTGGAGGACGACGTATCGGTCGAATTGAGCTTGAAAGGCAGCGTCGCCGCGCAGGAAGACGACAGCCAGCCGGCCTCCGTAATACTGACCATCCCCGCCGGGCAGGCAAGCGGGACCGCCACCGTGGCCATGACCCCTGCCAACGACGAAATTGCCGGGGGCGACACGAGGGTCAGGATAGCAGGCTCCGCCAGCGGCTTCGACGTTACCCGGGCGACGGTGTCTATCACGGACGACGACGAACCTCCCACCGGCGTCATCCTGACCGTCTCGAAGGCCTCGGTGAGCGAAGGTGCGGACACGACGACCATTACGGTTACGGGGACCCTAACCGGCGGCGACCGGCTTTCGGGGGATACGACGATACCGCTGTCGGTGCATGGAATCAGCCTGCCGGCGGCAGAAGAGAACGGCGAGCCTACCATAGCCGCGACGAACGATGACTATACGGCAGCCGGCGTGACGCTGGCCATCCCCGCAGGCGGGGCCAGCGGGACGGCCACGCTCGAGTTCACTCCGACGGACGACAACCTCGTGGAAGGCGACGAGACCGTCCAGGTGTCGGGAATATCCGAGGAGCTCGAAGTAACGCCGGCCGTGCTGACCATTGAAGACGACGACCGGGAGCCGGACGGCATTGAGCTGTCGGCCACGCCGGGAAGCGTCAACGAGGACCAGGGCCAGGTACAGGTACAGGTTACGGCGACGCTGACGGGAGGTGGCACGCGGACGTCCGACACGGCGGTGACGCTGTCCGTTTCCGACGTGTCAGCCATGGCCGGTGCGGACTACACCGCCGCCTTAGGCATCCTTCTAATCATTCCGGCCGGGCAGGTCAGCGGCACGGCCTCCCTGTCCGTCACCTTGGTGGACGACGATATCTACGAAGGTACGGAGACCGTGGCAATCCGCGGGAGCAACGAGGAACCGGGACTGTCCGTACGGGGAGTCCGAATATCATCGCCGACGATGAAGAGAAGCCGACCGAGATACGCCTGGTCCTCGATAGGGACACAATCGCCGAGGGCGGAGGGACGCAGCAGCTCAGGGTGACCGCGATAGTCCAGGGCGACAGCAAGCGAGCTGTCTCGACGCAAATCTCTCTGTCGTTCGGCGCGCCTACTACAGAGTCCTCAGCAGGACCTTCAACACCGAGGTCTTCGACAAGATCTTCAACGACGAGGTCTTCGACAAGATCTTCAGAAACGGGGCCTTCAGGCGGACCTCCGGCGACGGCTACTGACTACTCGGCGCTCGTCAACACAATAACGATTCCAGCCGGAGAGTCGGCGGGCGAAGTCTTGGTGTTGGTCTCACCCATCGACGACCCCATTGCTGAAGGAGACGAGAGACTGGAGATACGCGGCTCCACGCCGGGCCTGAAGGTGTCGTCCGCGTTGGTGACCATTACCGATAACGACGACCGGGGCATCGTCCTCAGCAAGACCTCCCTTGAGGTGGACGAGGGAGACTCGACGGGCCAGACCTATACGGTCAAGCTGGCGACCCAGCCCACGGTGGAAGTCACGGTGACGGTGACCGGCCAGGACCAGACCGACCTGGAGCTCACGGGGCTGAGCCCCACCAGCACACTGACCTTCGACGCGGTCAGCTGGAACGCACCCCAGACGGTGACGGTGAAGGCGAGAGAGGACACCGACGCGGCCAACGACTCCATCACCCTGACCCACACGGGTGCCGGGGGCGAGTACGAGGGGGTCAAGGCTGACCTTCCGGTGACCGTGGACGACGACGAGACGGTCTCCATCGTGCTGAGCAAGACATCCCTTACGGTGGTCGAGGGCGCCGCCGCAGGCCAGACCTACACGGTGAAGCTGTCCCACGAGCCGTCGGTCGAGGTGACGGTGACGGTGACCGGCCAGGACACCACGGACCTTACGCTGAGCGGTCTGAGCGGGACCGACACCCTGACCTTCGACGCGACCACCTGGGACGATGCGCAGACGGTGACGGTGAAGGCCAGAGAGGACACCGACGCGGCCAACGACTCCATCACCCTGACCCACACGGGTGCCGGGGGCGAGTACGAGGGGGTCAAGGCTGACCTTCCGGTGACGGTGGACGACGACGAGACGGTCTCCATCGTGCTGAGCGAGTCATCGCTTACGGTGGTCGAGGGAGACTCGACGGGCCAGACCTACACGGTGAAGCTGTCCCACCAGCCGTCCAGGGAGGTCACGGTCACCGTGACCGGCCAGGACACCACGGACCTTACGCTGAGCGGTCTGAGCGGGACGGACACCCTGACCTTCGACGCGACCACCTGGGACGATGCGCAGACGGTGACGGTGAAGGCCGGAGAGGACACCGACGCGGCCAACGACTCCATCACCCTGACCCACACGGGTGCCGGCGGCGAGTACGAGGGGGTCAAGGCTGACCTTCCGGTGACGGTGGACGACGACGAGACGGTCTCCATCGTGCTGAGCGAGTCATCGCTTACGGTGGTCGAGGGAGACTCGACGGGCCAGACCTACACGGTGAAGCTGTCCCACCAGCCGTCCAGGGAGGTCACGGTCACCGTGACCGGCCAGGACACCACGGACCTTACGCTGAGCGGTCTGAGCGAGGGGGACACCCTGAGCTTTACGGCCTCCACCTGGGACGATGCGCAGACGGTGACGGTGAAGGCCGGAGAGGACACCGACGCGGCCAACGACTCCATCACCCTGACCCACACGGGTGCCGGCGGCGAGTACGAGGGGGTCAAGGCTGACCTTCCGGTGACCGTGGACGACGACGAGACCCTCGGGGTGGTCATCAGCCCCACGGCCCTCACCGTCCAAGCCGGCGGCAGCAACTCCTACACCGTGGCCCTGGGGTCCCTGCCGTCGGGGGACGTTACGGTAACCCTGTCCGGCCATGAGGGTGCCGTCCTGTCGCTGGCCGGGATTGACAACGGCAACGCCCTGACCTTCACCCAGGACAACTGGCATGCGCCCCAGACGGTCTCCGTCTCCGCCGACGCCGAAGCCCAGAGCTCCACCATCACCATCGGACACTCGGTCAGCAGCGCCGACGACCCGGACTACGCCGCCGCCGCCGCTCCCGACGTGGCCGTCAGCGTGCTGGAGGCCCCGGACACCATCCAGATCCAGGTGGGAGTCGCCACCTCCGTCCAGGAGCTCGAGGTCCCCGAGGGCGGCGCCAACACCTACTCCATGGTGCTGAGCCACCAGCCCAGCGGGGACGTGACGGTAACGGTCAACAACCCCACCGACAACTCGGAGGTGACGGCCACTCCGAGGAGCCTGACCTTCACCCAGGAGAACTGGCACGCGCCGCAGACGGTCACGGTGAGTGCGGCCCACGACGGCGACGCCGCCGACGACTCCGCCACGGTCACCCACGGGGTCGCCGATGGCGGCTACGACGGGGTGAGCGTCCCCGACGTGGCGGTCACGGTGGACGACGACGAGACGGTCTCCATCGTGCTGAGCGAGTCATCGCTTACGGTGGTCGAGGGAGACTCGACGGGCCAGACCTACACGGTGAAGCTGTCCCACCAGCCGTCCAGGGAGGTCACGGTCACCGTGACCGGCCAGGACACCACGGACCTTACGCTGAGCGGTCTGAGCGGGACGGACACCCTGACCTTCGACGCGACCACCTGGGACGATGCGCAGACGGTGACGGTGAAGGCCGGAGAGGACACCGACGCGGCCAACGACTCCATCACCCTGACCCACACGGGTGCCGGCGGCGAGTACGAGGGGGTCAAGGCTGACCTTCCGGTGACGGTGGACGACGACGAGACGGTCTCCATCGTGCTGAGCGAGTCATCGCTTACGGTGGTCGAGGGAGACTCGACGGGCCAGACCTACACGGTGAAGCTGTCCCACGAGCCGTCGGTCGAGGTGACGGTGACGGTGACCGGCCAGGACACCACGGACCTTACGCTGAGCGGTCTGAGCGGGACCGACACCCTGACCTTCAGCACGACCACCTGGGACGAAGCGCAGACGGTGACGGTGAAGGCCGGAGAGGACGCCGACGCCAAGAACGACAAGGTCACCCTGACCCACACGGGTGCCGGGGGCGAGTACGAGGGAGTGGCCGAGGAGCTGGCGGTGACCGTGGACGACGACGAGACCCTCGGGGTGGTCATCAGCCCCACGGCCCTCACCGTCCAAGCCGGCGGCAGCAACTCCTACACCGTGGCCCTGGGGTCCCTGCCGTCGGGGGACGTTACGGTAACCCTGTCCGGCCATGAGGGTGCCGTCCTGTCGCTGGCCGGCATTGACAACGACAACGCCCTGACCTTCACCCAGGACAACTGGCACGCGCCCCAGACGGTCTCCGTCTCCGCCGACGCCGAAGCCCAGAGCTCCACCATCACCATCGAACACTCGGTGGCCAGCGCCGACGACCCGGACTATGCCGCCGCCGCCGCTCCCGACGTGGCCGTCAGCGTGCTGGGGGCCCCGGACACCATCCAGATCCAGGTGGGAGTCGCCACCTCCGTCCAGGAGCTCGAGGTCCCCGAGGGCGGCGCCAACACCTACTCCATGGTGCTGAGCCACCAGCCCAGCGGGGACGTGACGGTAACGGTCAACAACCCCACCGACAACTCGGAGGTGACGGCCACTCCGAGGACCCTGACCTTCACCACGGAGAACTGGCACGCGCCGCAGACGGTCACGGTGGCGGCCGTGCACGACGGCGACGCCGCCGACGACTCCGCCACGGTCACCCACGGGGTCGCCGATGGCGGCTACAACGGGGTGAGCGTCCCCGACGTGGCGGTCACGGTGGACGACGACGAGACGGTCTCCATCGTGCTGAGCAAGACCGACCTGACGGTGGAGGAGGAGGACGCCACAGGCGGGACCTACACGGTGAAGCTGTCCCACGAGCCGTCGGTCGAGGTGACGGTGACGGTGACCGGCCAGGACGAGACGGACCTGGAGCTCACCGGCCTGGGCGAGGGGGAGACCCTGACCTTTACGACCTCCACCTGGGACGATGCGCAGACGGTGACGGTGAAGGCCGGAGAGGACACCGACGCGGCCAACGACAAGGTCACCCTGACCCATGCGGCCACAGGCGGCGAGTACCAGGGAGTGTCCTCCGATCTGGCGGTGACGGTGGACGACGACGAGACGGTCTCCATCGTGCTGAGCAAGACCGACCTGACGGTGGAGGAGGAGGACGCCACAGGCGGGACCTACACGGTGAAGCTGTCCCACGAGCCCTCCGAAGAGGTGACGGTGACGGTGACCGGCCAGGACACCACGGACCTTACGCTGAGCGGTCTGAGCGGGACCGACACCCTGACCTTCAGCACGACCACCTGGGACGAAGCGCAGACGGTGACGGTGAAGGCCGGAGAGGACGCCGACGCCAAGAACGACTCCGTGACCCTGACCCACACGGGTGCCGGGGGCGAGTACGAGGGAGTGGCCGAGGACCTTGCGGTCACGGTGGACGACGACGAGACGGTCTCCATCGTGCTGAGCAAGACCGACCTCACGGTGGAGGAGGAGGATGCCACAGGCGGGACCTACACGGTGAAGCTGTCCCACGAGCCGTCGGTCGAGGTGACGGTGACGGTGACCGGCCAGGACACCACGGACCTTACGCTGAGCGGTCTGAGCGGGACCGACACGCTGACCTTCAGCACGACCACCTGGGACGATGCGCAGACGGTGACGGTGAAGGCCGGAGAGGACACCGACGCGGCCAACGACAAGGTCACCCTGACCCATGCGGCCACAGGCGGCGAGTACGAGGGAGTGTCCTCCGATCTGGCGGTGACGGTGGACGACGACGAGACGGTCTCCATCGTGCTGAGCAAGACCGACCTGACGGTGGAGGAGGAGGACGCCACAGGCGGGACCTACACGGTGAAGCTGTCCCACGAGCCCTCCGAAGAGGTGACGGTGACGGTGACCGGCCAGGACACCACGGACCTTACGCTGAGCGGTCTGAGCGGGACCGACACCCTGACCTTCAGCACGACCACCTGGGACGATGCGCAGACGGTGACGGTGAAGGCCGGAGAGGACGCCGACGCCAAGAACGACAAGGTCACCCTGACCCACACGGGTGCCGGGGGCGAGTACGAGGGAGTGGCCGAGGACCTTGCGGTCACGGTGGACGACGACGAGACGGTCTCCATCGTGCTGAGCAAGACCGACCTGACGGTGGAGGAGGAGGACGCCACAGGCGGGACCTACACGGTGAAGCTGTCCCACGAGCCGTCGGTCGAGGTGACGGTGACGGTGACCGGCCAGGACACCACGGACCTTACGCTGAGCGGTCTGAGCGGGACCGACACGCTGACCTTTACGGCCTCCACCTGGGACGAAGCGCAGACGGTGACGGTGAAGGCCGGAGAGGACGCCGACGCCAAGAACGACTCCGTGACCCTGACCCACACGGGTGCCGGGGGCGAGTACGAGGGAGTGGCCGAGGACCTTGCGGTCACGGTGGACGACGACGAGACGGTCTCCATCGTGCTGAGCAAGACCGACCTGACGGTGGAGGAGGAGGATGCCACAGGCGGGACCTACACGGTGAAGCTGTCCCACGAGCCGTCGGTCGAGGTGACGGTGACGGTGACCGGCCAGGACACCACGGACCTTACGCTGAGCGGTCTGAGCGGGACCGACACGCTGACCTTCAGCACGACCACCTGGGACGATGCGCAGACGGTGACGGTGAAGGCCGGAGAGGACACCGACGCGGCCAACGACAAGGTCACCCTGACCCATGCGGCCACAGGCGGCGAGTACGAGGGAGTGTCCTCCGATCTGGCGGTGACGGTGGACGACGACGAGACGGTCTCCATCGTGCTGAGCAAGACCGACCTGACGGTGGAGGAGGAGGACGCCACAGGCGGGACCTACACGGTGAAGCTGTCCCACGAGCCCTCCGAAGAGGTGACGGTGACGGTGACCGGCCAGGACACCACGGACCTTACGCTGAGCGGTCTGAGCGGGACCGACACGCTGACCTTTACGGCCTCCACCTGGGACGATGCGCAGACGGTGACGGTGAAGGCCGGAGAGGACACCGACGCGGCCAACGACAAGGTCACCCTGACCCATGCGGCCACAGGCGGCGAGTACCAGGGAGTGTCCTCCGATCTGGCGGTGACGGTGGACGACGACGAGACGGTCTCCATCGTGCTGAGCAAGACCGACCTGACGGTGGAGGAGGAGGACGCCACAGGCGGGACCTACACGGTGAAGCTGTCCCACGAGCCGTCGGTCGAGGTGACGGTGACGGTGACCGGCCAGGACACCACGGACCTTACGCTGAGCGGTCTGAGCGGGACCGACACCCTGACCTTCAGCACGACCACCTGGGACGATGCGCAGACGGTGACGGTGAAGGCCGGAGAGGACACCGACGCGGCCAACGACAAGGTCACCCTGACCCACACGGGTGCCGGGGGCGAGTACGAGGGAGTGGCCGAGGACCTTGCGGTGACGGTGGACGACGACGAGACGGTCTCCATCGTGCTGAGCAAGACCGACCTGACGGTGGAGGAGGAGGATGCCACAGGCGGGACCTACACGGTGAAGCTGTCCCACGAGCCGTCGGTCGAGGTGACGGTGACGGTGACCGGCCAGGACACCACGGACCTTACGCTGAGCGGTCTGAGCGGGACCGACACGCTGACCTTTACGACCTCCACCTGGGACGATGCGCAGACGGTGACGGTGAAGGCCGGAGAGGACACCGACGCGGCCAACGACAAGGTCACCCTGACCCATGCGGCCACAGGCGGCGAGTACCAGGGAGTGTCCTCCGATCTGGCGGTGACGGTGGACGACGACGAGACGGTCTCCATCGTGCTGAGCAAGACCGACCTGACGGTGGAGGAGGAGGACGCCACAGGCGGGACCTACACGGTGAAGCTGTCCCACGAGCCCTCCGAAGAGGTGACGGTGACGGTGACCGGCCAGGACACCACGGACCTTACGCTGAGCGGTCTGAGCGGGACCGACACCCTGACCTTCAGCACGACCACCTGGGACGAAGCGCAGACGGTGACGGTGAAGGCCGGAGAGGACGCCGACGCCAAGAACGACTCCGTGACCCTGACCCATGCGGCCACAGGCGGCGAGTACGAGGGAGTGTCCTCCGATCTGGCGGTGACGGTGGACGACGACGAGACGGTCTCCATCGTGCTGAGCGAGTCATCGCTTACGGTGGTCGAGGGAGACTCGACGGGCGGGACCTACACGGTGAAGCTGTCCCACCAGCCGTCCAGGGAGGTCACGGTCACCGTGACCGGCCAGGACACCACGGACCTTACGCTGAGCGGTCTGAGCGGGACCGACACCCTGACCTTTACGGCCTCCACCTGGGACGATGCGCAGACGGTGACGGTGAAGGCCGGAGAGGACACCGACGCGGCCAACGACAAGGTCACCCTGACCCATGCGGCCACAGGCGGCGAGTACGAGGGAGTGTCCTCCGATCTGGCGGTGACGGTGGACGACGACGAGACGGTCTCCATCGTGCTGAGCAAGACCGACCTCACGGTGGAGGAGGAGGACGCCACAGGCGGGACCTATACGGTGAAGCTGTCCCACGAGCCGTCGGTCGAGGTGACGGTGACGGTGACCGGCCAGGACACCACGGACCTTACGCTGAGCGGTCTGAGCGGGACCGACACCCTGACCTTTACGGCCTCCACCTGGGACGATGCGCAGACGGTGACGGTGAAGGCCGGAGAGGACACCGACGCGGCCAACGACAAGGTCACCCTGACCCATGCGGCCACAGGCGGCGAGTACGAGGGAGTGTCCTCCGATCTGGCGGTGACGGTGGACGACGACGAGACGGTCTCCATCGTGCTGAGCAAGACCGACCTGACGGTGGAGGAGGAGGACGCCACAGGCGGGACCTACACGGTGAAGCTGTCCCACGAGCCGTCGGTCGAGGTGACGGTGACGGTGACCGGCCAGGACACCACGGACCTTACGCTGAGCGGTCTGAGCGGGACCGACACCCTGACCTTCAGCACGACCACCTGGGACGAAGCGCAGACGGTGACGGTGAAGGCCGGAGAGGACGCCGACGCCAAGAACGACAAGGTCACCCTGACCCACACGGGTGCCGGGGGCGAGTACGAGGGAGTGGCCGAGGAGCTGGCGGTGACCGTGGACGACGACGAGACCCTCGGGGTGGTCATCAGCCCCACGGCCCTCACCGTCCAAGCCGGCGGCAGCAACTCCTACACCGTGGCCCTGGGGTCCCTGCCGTCGGGGGACGTTACGGTAACCCTGTCCGGCCATGAGGGTGCCGTCCTGTCGCTGGCCGGCATTGACAACGACAACGCCCTGACCTTCACCCAGGACAACTGGCACGCGCCCCAGACGGTCTCCGTCTCCGCCGACGCCGAAGCCCAGAGCTCCACCATCACCATCGAACACTCGGTGGCCAGCGCCGACGACCCGGACTATGCCGCCGCCGCCGCTCCCGACGTGGCCGTCAGCGTGCTGGGGGCCCCGGACACCATCCAGATCCAGGTGGGAGTCGCCACCTCCGTCCAGGAGCTCGAGGTCCCCGAGGGCGGCGCCAACACCTACTCCATGGTGCTGAGCCACCAGCCCAGCGGGGACGTGACGGTAACGGTCAACAACCCCACCGACAACTCGGAGGTGACGGCCACTCCGAGGACCCTGACCTTCACCACGGAGAACTGGCACGCGCCGCAGACGGTCACGGTGGCGGCCGTGCACGACGGCGACGCCGCCGACGACTCCGCCACGGTCACCCACGGGGTCGCCGATGGCGGCTACAACGGGGTGAGCGTCCCCGACGTGGCGGTCACGGTGGACGACGACGAGACGGTCTCCATCGTGCTGAGCAAGACCGACCTGACGGTGGAGGAGGAGGACGCCACAGGCGGGACCTACACGGTGAAGCTGTCCCACGAGCCGTCGGTCGAGGTGACGGTGACGGTGACCGGCCAGGACGAGACGGACCTGGAGCTCACCGGCCTGGGCGAGGGGGAGACCCTGACCTTTACGACCTCCACCTGGGACGAAGCGCAGACGGTGACGGTGAAGGCCGGAGAGGACACCGACGCGGCCAACGACAAGGTCACCCTGACCCACACGGGTGCCGGGGGCGAGTACGAGGGAGTGGCCGAGGACCTTGCGGTCACGGTGGACGACGACGAGACGGTCTCCATCGTGCTGAGCAAGACCGACCTGACGGTGGAGGAGGAGGATGCCACAGGCGGGACCTACACGGTGAAGCTGTCCCACGAGCCGTCGGTCGAGGTGACGGTGACGGTGACCGGCCAGGACACCACGGACCTTACGCTGAGCGGTCTGAGCGGGACCGACACGCTGACCTTTACGACCTCCACCTGGGACGAAGCGCAGACGGTGACGGTGAAGGCCGGAGAGGACACCGACGCGGCCAACGACAAGGTCACCCTGACCCATGCGGCCACAGGCGGCGAGTACCAGGGAGTGTCCTCCGATCTGGCGGTGACGGTGGACGACGACGAGACGGTCTCCATCGTGCTGAGCAAGACCGACCTGACGGTGGAGGAGGAGGACGCCACAGGCGGGACCTACACGGTGAAGCTGTCCCACGAGCCCTCCGAAGAGGTGACGGTGACGGTGACCGGCCAGGACACCACGGACCTTACGCTGAGCGGTCTGAGCGGGACCGACACCCTGACCTTCAGCACGACCACCTGGGACGAAGCGCAGACGGTGACGGTGAAGGCCGGAGAGGACGCCGACGCCAAGAACGACTCCGTGACCCTGACCCATGCGGCCACAGGCGGCGAGTACGAGGGAGTGTCCTCCGATCTGGCGGTGACGGTGGACGACGACGAGACGGTCTCCATCGTGCTGAGCGAGTCATCGCTTACGGTGGTCGAGGGAGACTCGACGGGCGGGACCTACACGGTGAAGCTGTCCCACCAGCCGTCCAGGGAGGTCACGGTCACCGTGACCGGCCAGGACACCACGGACCTTACGCTGAGCGGTCTGAGCGGGACCGACACGCTGACCTTTACGGCCTCCACCTGGGACGAAGCGCAGACGGTGACGGTGAAGGCCGGAGAGGACACCGACGCGGCCAACGACAAGGTCACCCTGACCCATGCGGCCACAGGCGGCGAGTACGAGGGAGTGTCCTCCGATCTGGCGGTGACGGTGGACGACGACGAGACGGTCTCCATCGTGCTGAGCAAGACCGACCTCACGGTGGAGGAGGAGGACGCCACAGGCGGGACCTATACGGTGAAGCTGTCCCACGAGCCGTCGGTCGAGGTGACGGTGACGGTGACCGGCCAGGACACCACGGACCTTACGCTGAGCGGTCTGAGCGGGACCGACACCCTGACCTTCAGCACGACCACCTGGGACGATGCGCAGACGGTGACGGTGAAGGCCGGAGAGGACGCCGACGCCAAGAACGACAAGGTCACCCTGACCCACACGGGTGCCGGGGGCGAGTACGAGGGAGTGGCCGAGGACCTTGCGGTCACGGTGGACGACGACGAGACGGTCTCCATCGTGCTGAGCAAGACCGACCTGACGGTGGAGGAGGAGGATGCCACAGGCGGGACCTACACGGTGAAGCTGTCCCACGAGCCCTCCGAAGAGGTGACGGTGACGGTGACCGGCCAGGACACCACGGACCTTACGCTGAGCGGTCTGAGCGGGACCGACACGCTGACCTTTACGACCTCCACCTGGGACGAAGCGCAGACGGTGACGGTGAAGGCCGGAGAGGACGCCGACGCCAAGAACGACTCCGTGACCCTGACCCATGCGGCCACAGGCGGCGAGTACGAGGGAGTGTCCTCCGATCTGGCGGTGACGGTGGACGACGACGAGACGGTCTCCATCGTGCTGAGCGAGTCATCGCTTACGGTGGTCGAGGGAGACTCGACGGGCGGGACCTACACGGTGAAGCTGTCCCACGAGCCCTCCGAAGAGGTGACGGTGACGGTGACCGGCCAGGACACCACGGACCTTACGCTGAGCGGTCTGAGCGGGACCGACACCCTGACCTTTACGGCCTCCACCTGGGACGATGCGCAGACGGTGACGGTGAAGGCCGGAGAGGACACCGACGCCAAGAACGACTCCGTGACCCTGACCCATGCGGCCACAGGCGGCGAGTACGAGGGAGTGTCCTCCGATCTGGCGGTGACGGTGGACGACGACGAGACGGTCTCCATCGTGCTGAGCGAGTCATCGCTTACGGTGGTCGAGGGAGACTCGACGGGCGGGACCTACACGGTGAAGCTGTCCCACCAGCCGTCCAGGGAGGTCACGGTCACCGTGACCGGCCAGGACACCACGGACCTTACGCTGAGCGGTCTGAGCGGGACCGACACGCTGACCTTTACGGCCTCCACCTGGGACGAAGCGCAGACGGTGACGGTGAAGGCCGGAGAGGACACCGACGCGGCCAACGACAAGGTCACCCTGACCCATGCGGCCACAGGCGGCGAGTACGAGGGAGTGTCCTCCGATCTGGCGGTGACGGTGGACGACGACGAGACGGTCTCCATCGTGCTGAGCAAGACCGACCTCACGGTGGAGGAGGAGGACGCCACAGGCGGGACCTATACGGTGAAGCTGTCCCACGAGCCGTCGGTCGAGGTGACGGTGACGGTGACCGGCCAGGACACCACGGACCTTACGCTGAGCGGTCTGAGCGGGACCGACACCCTGACCTTCAGCACGACCACCTGGGACGATGCGCAGACGGTGACGGTGAAGGCCGGAGAGGACGCCGACGCCAAGAACGACAAGGTCACCCTGACCCACACGGGTGCCGGGGGCGAGTACGAGGGAGTGGCCGAGGAGCTGGCGGTCACCGTGGACGACGACGAGACCCTCGGGGTGGTCATCAGCCCCACGGCCCTCACCGTCCAAGCCGGCGGCAGCAACTCCTACACCGTGGCCCTGGGGTCCCTGCCGTCGGGGGACGTTACGGTAACCCTGTCCGGCCATGAGGGTGCCGTCCTGTCGCTGGCCGGCATTGACAACGACAACGCCCTGACCTTCACCCAGGACAACTGGCACGCGCCCCAGACGGTCTCCGTCTCCGCCGACGCCGAAGCCCAGAGCTCCACCATCACCATCGAACACTCGGTGGCCAGCGCCGACGACCCGGACTATGCCGCCGCCGCCGCTCCCGACGTGGCCGTCAGCGTGCTGGGGGCCCCGGACACCATCCAGATCCAGGTGGGAGTCGCCACCTCCGTCCAGGAGCTCGAGGTCCCCGAGGGCGGCGCCAACACCTACTCCATGGTGCTGAGCCACCAGCCCAGCGGGGACGTGACGGTAACGGTCAACAACCCCACCGACAACTCGGAGGTGACGGCCACTCCGAGGACCCTGACCTTCACCACGGAGAACTGGCACGCGCCGCAGACGGTCACGGTGGCGGCCGTGCACGACGGCGACGCCGCCGACGACTCCGCCACGGTCACCCACGGGGTCGCCGATGGCGGCTACAACGGGGTGAGCGTCCCCGACGTGGCGGTCACGGTGGACGACGACGAGACGGTCTCCATCGTGCTGAGCAAGACCGACCTGACGGTGGAGGAGGAGGACGCCACAGGCGGGACCTACACGGTGAAGCTGTCCCACGAGCCGTCGGTCGAGGTGACGGTGACGGTGACCGGCCAGGACGAGACGGACCTGGAGCTCACCGGCCTGGGCGAGGGGGAGACCCTGACCTTTACGACCTCCACCTGGGACGATGCGCAGACGGTGACGGTGAAGGCCGGAGAGGACACCGACGCGGCCAACGACAAGGTCACCCTGACCCATGCGGCCACAGGCGGCGAGTACCAGGGAGTGTCCTCCGATCTGGCGGTGACGGTGGACGACGACGAGACGGTCTCCATCGTGCTGAGCAAGACCGACCTGACGGTGGAGGAGGAGGACGCCACAGGCGGGACCTACACGGTGAAGCTGTCCCACGAGCCGTCGGTCGAGGTGACGGTGACGGTGACCGGCCAGGACACCACGGACCTTACGCTGAGCGGTCTGAGCGGGACCGACACCCTGACCTTCAGCACGACCACCTGGGACGATGCGCAGACGGTGACGGTGAAGGCCGGAGAGGACGCCGACGCCAAGAACGACAAGGTCACCCTGACCCACACGGGTGCCGGGGGCGAGTACGAGGGAGTGGCCGAGGAGCTGGCGGTCACCGTGGACGACGACGAGACCCTCGGCGTGGTCATCAGCCCCACGGCCCTCACCGTCCAAGCCGGCGGCAGCAACTCCTACACCGTGGCCCTGGGGTCCCTGCCGTCGGGGGACGTTACGGTAACCCTGTCCGGCCATGAGGGTGCCGTCCTGTCGCTGGCCGGCATTGACAACGACAACGCCCTGACCTTCACCCAAGACAACTGGCACGCGCCCCAGACGGTCTCCGTCTCCGCCGACGCCGAAGCCCAGAGCTCCACCATCACCATCGAACACTCGGTGGCCAGCGCCGACGACCCGGACTATGCCGCCGCCGCCGCTCCCGACGTGGCCGTCAGCGTGCTGGGGGCCCCGGACACCATCCAGATCCAGGTGGGAGTCGCCACCTCCGTCCAGGAGCTCGAGGTCCCCGAGGGCGGCGCCAACACCTACTCCATGGTGCTGAGCCACCAGCCCAGCGGGGACGTGACGGTAACGGTCAACAACCCCACCGACAACTCGGAGGTGACGGCCACTCCGAGGACCCTGACCTTCACCACGGAGAACTGGCACGCGCCGCAGACGGTCACGGTGGCGGCCGTGCACGACGGCGACGCCGCCGACGACTCCGCCACGGTCACCCACGGGGTCGCCGATGGCGGCTACAACGGGGTGAGCGTCCCCGACGTGGCGGTCACGGTGGACGACGACGAGACCCTCGGGGTGGTCATCAGCCCCACGGCCCTCGCCGTCCAGGCCGGCGGCAGCAACTCCTACACCGTGGTCCTGGGGTCCCTGCCGTCGGGGGACGTTACGGTAACCCTGGCCGGCCATGAGGGTGCCGTCCTGTCGCTGGCCGGCATTGACAACGGCAACGCCCTGACCTTCACCCAAGACAACTGGCACGCGCCCCAGACGGTCTCCGTCTCCGCCGACGCCGAAGCCCAGAGCTCCACCATCACCATCGAACACTCGGTGGCCAGCGCCGACGACCCGGACTACGCCGCCGCCGCCGCTCCCGACGTGGCCGTCAGCGTGCTGGGGGCCCCGGACACCATCCAGATCCAGGTGGGAGTCGCCACCTCCGTCCAGGAGCTCGAGGTCCCCGAGGGCGGCGCCAACACCTACTCCATGGTGCTGAGCCACCAGCCCAGCGGGGACGTGACGGTAACGGTCAACAACCCCACCGACAACTCAGAGGTGACGGCCACTCCGAGGACCCTGACCTTCACCACGGAGAACTGGCACGCGCCGCAGACGGTCACGGTGGCGGCCGTGCACGACGGCGACGCCGCCGACGACTCCGCCACGGTCACCCACGGGGTCGCCGATGGCGGCTACAACGGGGTGAGCGTCCCCGACGTGGCGGTCACGGTGGACGACGACGAGACGGTCTCCATCGTGCTGAGCAAGACCGACCTGACGGTGGAGGAGGAGGACGCCACAGGCGGGACCTACACGGTGAAGCTGTCCCACGAGCCGTCGGTCGAGGTGACGGTGACGGTGACCGGCCAGGACACCACGGACCTTACGCTGAGCGGTCTGAGCGGGACCGACACCCTGACCTTCAGCACGACCGCCTGGGACGATGCGCAGACGGTGACGGTGAAGGCCAGAGAGGACACCGACGCCAAGAACGACTCCGTGACCCTGACCCACACGGGTGCCGGGGGCGAGTACGAGGGAGTGGCCGAGGAGCTGGCGGTCACCGTGGACGACGACGAGACCCTCGGCGTGGTCATCAGCCCGACGGCCATCGCCGTCCAGGCCGGCGGCAGCAACTCCTACACCGTGGTCCTGGGGTCCCTGCCGTCGGGGGACGTTACGGTAACCCTGGCCGGCCATGAGGGTGCCGTCCTGTCGCTGGGCGGGCTGAGCCCCACGAACACGCTGACCTTCAGCACCGGGAACTGGAACACCGGCCGGGAGGTGACGGTTGGGGCCGCCGAGGATGCCGACGCTGGGGAGGTCACCCTGTCCCACGGGGTGAGCAGCGCCGATGATCCGGAATACGCCGCGCTCGATGCGGACGATGTGGTAGTGACCGTGATCCCCATGACGCCGGACACCCCCATCCTGCAACTTGGGGTGGCGGTGTCTGACCTGAAGCTCACTGTCCCGGAGGGGGGCAGCAACACCTACACCATTGTCCTGAGCCATCAGCCCAGCGGCGACGTGACAGTGACGGTCAACAACCCCACGGACAACTTGGAGGTGACGGCCACTCCGAGGAGCCTGACCTTCACCACGGAGAACTGGGACGAGCCCCAGGCGGTGACGGTGGCGGCGGTGCAGGACGGCGACGCGCTCGACGACTCCGCCACGGTGATCCACGGCGTCAGCGGGGGCGGCTACGGAGATGTAAGCGCTCCGGACATGGCGGTGACGGTGACCGACGACGACCGGGGCATCGTGCTGGACCCCACCACGCTGACGGTGGTCGAGGGCGACGCGACGGGCCAGAGCTACACGGTCAAGCTGGCGGCCCAGCCCTCCGAGGAGGTGACGGTCACCGTGTCCGGCCAGGACCAGACCGACCTGGAGCTCACGGGGCTGAGCCCCACCAACACCCTGACCTTCGACGTGACCAGCTGGAACGATGCGCAGACGGTGACGGTGAAGGCCGATCAGGACACCGACGCCGCCAACGACAAGGTCACCCTGACCCACGCGGCCGCCGGCGGCGAGTACGGGGGAGTGACCGAGGACCTTCCCGTGACGGTGACCGACGACGACAGTATTGACCAGGCGCCGTTGTTGGAGTCGGTGCGAGTAAGGTTCACCAACGCCGCCACTGCCATACCTGAAGGCGGCACGGTCACCGTAGTAGTGAGCCTGACCGAGGCGCTTACCCAGGATGTAACCATACCCCTGACCAGGACCAACCAGGCAGGGGCCGGCGATGCCGACTACTCCGGCGTCCCTGCCAGTCTGGCTTTCGGCAGCGGCGACACGCAGCAGAGCTTCACCTTCAGCGCGACGGTGGACTCGGAAGACGAGGATGAGGAGCAGGTCGTGCTGGGCTTCGGGACACTGCCGGAAGGAGTAGCCCAGGGTACTGTGAGCCAGGCCACCATCACCATTCTGGACGTGCCGTCCGTGTCCTTCGGCGCATCCGACTACAGCGCCACCGAGGGGAGTGAGGACGCGATGGTGACGGTACAGCTAAGCGAGGCCCTTGCAGCGGACTTGACCGTCCCATTGACGGCTGAAGGTGGTGGTGGGGCCACCCCGGAGGACTGGTCTGGTGTGCCGTCGGAGGTGACATTCTCCGCTGGCGATACGTCGAATACCTTCACTGTCGTTGCCGTCGACGACACGGTGGAGGACGACGATGAAATGGTGCATCTCGGATTCGGGTCCCTGCCGTCCGGGTTCAACGCCGGGCCTATCGCATCGGCGACGGTCACCTTGATGAATGATGAGGTGATGGACTCCTGCGTCGGAAGCAAAATCTGGTGCGCCACCATTACCCTTGAGGGTTGGATTACGGACCCCCCTTATGAGACGTATCACATTGCGGTCTGGGACCGAGGTTTGCCCGAATGGGCTGAAACTGAGAGAGAGTTCACGTACGGGGGGGTAACCTACGCAGTGAGTGCTGTGCTGCTAAATCCCGATCCGCTCCCAAACGAAGCGCATCGTTCCACTTTCCGGCTGTCGTTCCGGGAAGATCACATCTATAACCCCCCGTCCGAGGACCATATCGCACAATGGAGGTTGCAAGTTGGGGATATTCAGCTCGAATTTGAAGACGCCATCGCGCGTCTTGGCGACGGCGACTACATCTGGGCTGGAGCGGGATTCCGCCCAATTAGCAAAGGAGGAACCAACCTCACCCTGCGTATCGAGAGCACAGAAGAGAACACCCAAGAGTACACCCCCGTTGCGTCCAACAGCCGGCCCACCGGCGAGCTCATGGTCACCGGGGAGGCCCGGGTAGGCAGCACGCTGACGATGGATGCCTCCGGCATAAGTGATCCGGACGGCAGGGTGCATTCGGACTTCAGGTATACCTGGTGGGTCGTCTACGCCAGCTACTCGGGGAGCAACCATCGAGACGACGGTACCATGTACACAGTGGAACCGGAACTCGAAGGGTTGCGTATCCAGGGGCGGGTAACCTTCACGGACGATGCGGGCAACCGCGAAGCGGTTATGAGCGCGATGACGCCAATAATATGCGCTGCAGACGGGGAGATTGAGCCCTGTGAGGCTACAGTGCCTCAAGATGTAGGGAACGCCCCGCCCGAGAACAGCCCGGCCACCGGCAAGCCCGCCATCACCGGCGCCGCCGAGGTGGGAGAGACCCTCACCGCGTCCACCGGCGCTATAGCCGACCCCGACGGGCTGACCCCCGCCACGTTCTCCTACCAATGGGCCCGCGATGACGGGTCCGCCAGCACGGACATCAGTGACGCCACGGCCTCTACCTACACCCTGCAGGAGGAGGACCTGGACCGCCAGGTCTCTGTCACCGTCTCGTTCACCGACGAAGCGGGCTACCAGGAGATGCTGACCTCCGATTCGGTCTACGTCCAGCCGCCCAGCCCCCTATACGGCGGCTTCGACAGCACAACGCTGCCCAGCGAGCACGAAGGGTCCAACACCTTCACTTTCGAAATCCATTTCAGCGAGGAACCAGTCCTTGGCTTCGAGGCTGTCCGGGAATACGTCCTCGACGTAACCAACGGCGACGTCACCAGCGTCAGGCGCACCACCCAGGGCTCCAACATCCGCTGGGAGATCACCGTCCAGCCCGACGGCAACGACGAAGTGACCCTGGTGCTGCCAATCACTACCGACTGTGACGACCAGGGCGCCGTCTGCACGAGCTCCGAGAAGATGCTCTCCAACAAGAGCAGCGTCACCATAGCCGGACCCCCTGAGACAGCCCAGCAGGTACAGCCGGAGAACAGCCCGGCCACCAGCGCCCCGACCATACGCGGCTCCGCCCAGGTGGGCGAGACGCTGACGGCGGACACGTCGGGAATCGCCGACGCCGACGGGCTGACCAACGCTACCTTCAGCTTCCAGTGGGTAGCCGGCGGGTCGGACATCTCAGGGGCCACAGGCTCCACCTACACCCTCACCGCCAGCGACCAGGGACAGACCGTCCAGGTGCGGGTGTCCTTCACCGACGATGCAGGCAACGAGGAGACCCTGACCAGCGTGGCCACGGCCTCGGTTGCAGCCCGTCCCAACTCGCTGGCCACTGGAGCGCCCACTATCAGCGGGACGGTGCGGGTGGGTGAGACCGTGGCGGCAGGCACTACGGGCATCGCCGACGCCGATGGGCTGGACAACGCCTCCTTCAGCTACCAGTGGGTACGCAGCGAAGGCGGCGTTGATACGGACATCGGAGGCGCGACTAGCGCAACCTACGAACTGCAAGCCGCCGAGCAGGGCCATCCCCTCAAGGTGCGGGTGAGCTTCACCGACGATGCAGGCAACGAGGAAACGACGACCAGCGCGGCGAGCGCCGCCGTGTCGGCAACCTTCCCGGGAACGCCGCGCTCCCTGCAGGTGCAGACCGGGGGCACCGGGGAACTGGCCGTCACCTGGCAGGAGCCGGAATCCAACGGCGGCTCCGAGGTGACCGGTTACCGGGTCCAGTGGAAGCTGGCCACCGGCAGCTGGAACACGGAGGCGGACGTCTCCTCAGCCACCGCAACCGGGACCTCCTACACCATCGGCAGCCTGTTGCTGGACACCGAATACACCGTCCGCGTCATCGCCACCAACGGGGTCGGGGACGGACCGCCGTCCGCCGAGCGGACGGAGACCGCCCAGGCTCAGACGTCGGAGCAACAGGACAGTACGCCCAACACGGCGGCTACCGGAGCGCCGACCATCAGCGGCACGGCCCAGGTGGGACAGACTCTTTCCGCGCACACATCGGACATCAGCGACGCTGACGGCCTGGCCAATGTCAGCTTCAGCTACCAGTGGCTGGCCGACGGCACGGAAATATCAGGCGCCGCGGGCTCCGCCTACACGCTGGTGGATGCCGACGAAGGCAAGGTCATCAGGGTACGGGCGTCCTTCACTGACGACAACTCCAATGACGAGTCCTTGACCAGCGAGGGCACGGCGTCGGTCGAGCCGAAGCCGAACACCCCAGCCACCGGCGCCCCCACCATCAGCGGTGCCGTCCAGGTTGGGCAGACGTTGACGGCGGATACCTCGGGCATCGCCGACGCTGACGGGCTGGACAACGCCGCCTTCTCCTACCGGTGGACACGCTCTGGCCTGGATATCACCAGCGCCACCGGCTCCACATACACCGTCCACAACGACGATTCCGGCCAGGACCTCAGGGTCCGGGTCTCCTTCACCGACGACGACGGGTTCGAGGAGTCGCTGACAAGCGACCCCGCCGCAGTTCCGCTTCCCACCCCGCTCACCGGCGCCTTCGACGAAAGCGCCGTGCCGGATAGCCACGACGGCTCAAACGCCTTCACGTTGGAGTTCCTCTTCAGCAAGGAACCCAGCCTGGAGGAGTCCGCCGTCAGGGACCAGGTCCTGACCGTCGTCAACGGAACGGTCACCAGCGCCAGCCGGACCACCCAGGGCAGCGCCCTGAGGTGGGAGATAACCGTCCAGCCCGACGGCGACGACGAAGTCACCGTCACCCTGCCCAGGACCACCGACTGCGGCGACCCGGGAGCCGTCTGCACCCAGCACGGCCAGATGCTCTCCAAAGACTTCTCAACCACCGTCAGCGGCCCAGAGCCGCAACAGCAGCAGCAGGAGGAGGAGGAAGGCGAAGAGGAAGAGCAGGAGCAGGGGCCCACAGAGCCGCCGCCAGCGCCCACGGGCCTGACCGGGACAATCAACGACGACGGGTCCATCACGCTCAGTTGGACCGCCCCCGAGGACGACACGGTGACCGGCTACCAGATCCTGCGCCGGAGGCCGAAGTGGCAGGAGACCGAGTTGGAGGTGTACGTGGACGACACCGGCAGCAGGGAAACTTCCTACAGGGACACCAACACCTCGGAGTACACCCGCTACGTCTACCGGGTCAAGGCCCGCAATGCCGCCGGCCTGAGCGGATGGTCCAACTTCGTCAGGCTGGACAAGGAATAACCAAAAGGCATATCACGCCGCAACAGGCGTCTGGGGAGTCCCGGGCGCCTTCGCAGTAGGCAAATGGAATCATGGAAATAAAACGGCTTTCAGCAATCCCACTGACGCTGGCCCTGCTCATCCTGGGCGCCATCTCAGTCGGCTCCCCGCTGGTCCAGGCCCAGGACACAACGCCGCCCACCCTGGAAAGCGCCACCACCAGCCGGGACGGCATAGAAGTCATCCTCACCTTCAGCGAGGACCTCGCCGTGAGCTCCCACATCTCCACCCTGGCGGAAAGGTACAACGTCCCCGAGTACAAGATCCTCAAGGACGGGATGACCGTCACCGTGGATGGCAGGGACAACGTGCTGCTCTCAGCATCCTACTCCGGTTCCGTCCTGACCCTCAGGCTGGAGACCACGCAGGTCCTGGAGGGACAGGAAGTGAAGGTCGCCTATAACAACATATTCGCCACCGAACCCGGCGGGGCCCTGACCGACACGGTGGGCAACGCGGTGGAACCGTTCGACCTTCAGACAGTGGCCAACGCGTCCGAGGACGACAACTCAATAGACTACATAGGCCCGCCGGTACTGAGCCAACAAACCCTCACCCTCTGCGAGGGGGACGACGGCGATTACGGGGTCTCCCTGCCCTCACAGCCTGATGGAAACATCGGAGTGGGCACGCTCTTCACACCCTGGGACATGGTGCTTCCCAGTCCGGAATACGTGAGCTTCACCCAGGACAACTGGGACACCAACAAGACGATCACGGCCCTGACCGCGGTCGATGACGACAGCTACGCCAACTGGGCCATGATCTACCACAGGATAGACGGAGTGGACGAGGCAGAGACCTACGACAGCGTGGTCAGAATACTCATCCTGGAACAGGACCACGCCGACCCCGCCCCGGTGGCGGGCCTGTAGGCCACACCGAGAGGCAACGAACGCTGTCCAACTCCCCGGACCGGGCCGGCAATGGGCCCATGACGTTTAACCAAAGGAGCAGTTCTTATCCGGCCCCAGGGACCTGGGTGAAATTCCGCCACATTCCCAACAATTACTGCATCCCCAGGCCGACGCGGAACCCGGTCCCCGAAGAAGGGACGAACAAAGCCCATGCATAGAAAGAGACTCCGCGAGATCCCACACCTGGTAAGCCGCACAACATTCGCCGCGGGGCTGGCGGCAACGCTGCTCATCGTATCCGCTGCCCTGGCGTCCAACTCGTTGCCCGCGCAGGCGCAGGCCGTCGATCCACCGGACGCACCCACCGGACTGGCGGCGTCCGCGGTGTCGAGCGACACCGTCACGCTGAGCTGGGACAATGCCGGCGACAGTTCGATCACCGGCCACCAGGTGCTGAGGCGCTCCCGGGACGGTGACGAGTACGGGGACGGAGAGGGGGCAGCCGAGTTCGTCACCATCATCGACGACACCGGTTCCGCAACCACCACATACACCGACATGTCCGTTACACCACGCACCAGGTATGTCTACCGGGTGAAGGCCATCAACTCTGCGGGAACAAGCGGGCAGTCCAGCTATCTCAACGTCGAGACGCCCGCCGCGCCGACACCGCCGTCGGCTCCCACCGGCCTGACCGCTCCTACAGTCTCCCACCATAGCGTTACGCTCAGCTGGGACGCCCCGGGAGACGATTCGATAACGGGCTACCAGGTGCTGAGGCGCTCCCGGGACGGCGACGTGTACGAGGACGGGCTGGGCGCAGCCGAATTCGTCGCCATCACGGACGACACCGGTTCCGCAACCACCACCTACACCGACACGTCCGTTACGCCACGCGCTAAACTAAAGCCAAGGTGAAATGCGCAGATGGTGAGGGTCAGACGACGGAGCCGGGTCATTCTCCAAATACGGATGAGAGGGATTCACCGGCATAACCCGGCTGATCATCATCGCCAATTAAATGTACATCCCACCTTGGCTTTAGTTTAGGTACGCCTATAGAGTGAAGGCCAGGAACTCCGAGGGGCTCAGCCCACAGTCGGACTACGTTAATGTCGAGACATCGGTCGCGCACGCAATAGGGCGGATCGCCCCGGCCAGGCCCGCGAGTCTGGCGGCGTCCACGGTGCGCGAAAACTCCGTGACCTTGAAGTGGGACGACCCCGGCGACTCATCCATAACCCACTACCAGGTGCTGAGGCGCGGGGGAGACTCAGGCTCGTTCACGATCTTTGAAGAGAACTCCGGCTCTGCGGACACCACATATACGGACACGACGGTGTCGGCCGATACCGGGTACCAGTACCGCGTCATGGCAGTGAGTGATGGCGGCAAATCGCCCGAATCCGACAACCTCAGCGTTCGGACCTTGAGCGGTGAGACGAGCTTGACCGCAAGCCTGACCGGGGTCACGGTGAGAGATATCACCCAGAGTACAGCGACCGTTGACGTCAGCGTGGACAACGCTGACAACACCAAAGTGTTTCTGCGCTACCGTCCTGCGGACGATCCCCGACGAACGCGAATCCTTTCGGCGACGTTGAAATCGTCATCGGTCTTGCTGTTCTACTTGGGGCACCTGTATCCAAGCCGGTCTCAACCCCTGTTGCCGGCTTCGGACTACATTGTGGAGGTGTCCCTGGATGGGGACTTCTCCACAGGTGTCGTCAAGACCAGCCTGCGGACGGATTCCCCTCCCAACACGCCGGGTGCGCCGACCATCACCAGCGTGCTCTCCGAGAACCATTCCCTGGTGGTGGCCTGGAGCGGTCCCTTAGACAACGGCGGCACGCCCATCACCGGTTACCGCGTGCAATGGCGGCTTGATCACCAGATGCACATGCAACGGCGAAGCGCGGTGACGACCGGTGACGGCAATCTGACCATCGGTTCGCTGGATAACCGAGTGCCATACATGGTTCGCGTGGTGGCGCGGAATGAAAACGGTGAAGGTCTGGTTTCGGAAGAGGTAACGGCCATACCCGGCATAATCGGGCTCGGCATCAGCGTGTGGGACATCACGCAGACGACGGCGATCGCTAGGGTGAGGTTGAGCTCGACGGTCAACGGCACCGTGTATCTGCGGTACCGGCCCTCGCAGCAGCTCGCATGGACCCAGGTCTTGAGTCAGACGACCTCGTCGGACAGCGTGCCGTTTTCCTTCTCGGGCCTCACGGCTGGCATGGACTACGATGTACAGGCTTCGCTGACCAGCGATTTCTCGGACTTAGAAGCCATCTGGTTCAGGACGGCTCCTGTGGCGCTTACGCCCGGACCGCCAACAAATCTCACCGTCAAGGGCCGCAGGCACGAGATAGTGGTGAACTGGGAGGCTCCCGCATCTGACGGCGGTTCCCGCATCTCTGAGTACCTGGTGCAGTGGGAAAGTGAAATCGCAGCGGGCCAGCAAACCGACCTCTCCCCTGTGGAGTCGGGGTATTCGACCTACGGAGACCTAGGCGGATCCCTGACCCCTGACCGGTTCTTGCTTGAGGGGACTACCTACAGGGTCAAGTTCCTGGCGCACTCAAGAGAGAGCCTCTGGCTGGGTCTGGACCGGGAACTGCCAGCGGATTTCACCCTGCTCGTTACCGATTCCCATTATCGTGGCAGCGAAAGCATGGTTCCTCCCTCCATTGACGGAGTGGCGGCGTACTGGTGGCCTTCGACGCCCCCGGACTGGCTCGGGGACGACCCTGTCCGGGTGGGCCTGACCGTCCACCCGGAGGTGCCGCTGGGGGACCGGCAGAAGGCCCCGGTGACCGGGTACTTCCATAGCTTCCCCCCTGAGCATGACGGGATCGAGGATGTCTCATTCCGCATCTTCTTCAGCGAGGTCGTCTCCACGACCGCCGGCGCGCTGAGGGACCATGTACTGTCGGTCTCGGGCGGCACGGTGTCCAGCGTAGAGGCCGTGGGGGACGAGGGCATGGTATGGGCCGTTTTGGTAACGCCGGAATCCACCGATGCGGTGACGATTGAGATCGAGGCCGGCCCGGATTGTGCACTCCCCGGAGCGATCTGCACGGCGGACGGCAGGCGTCTGTTCAACCGGATGGAGCTGGATGTGGCGGGCCCACCCCCGACTGCCGGTGAACCCACACCGCAGCCGGGACCGAAGAACAACCCGGCCACGGGCCCGCCCACCATCAGGGGTGAAGCACGTGTGGGAGCGACCCTGAGGGTGAGCCTGTCCGCCCTCGTCGATGCTGACGGTCTGAGCGGCGCCGTCTTCAGCTACCAGTGGATCGCTGATGACGCGGATATCGCGGACGCCACGGCCTCGACCTATTTCCTGGACGCTGACGATGAGGGAAAGACCATCAGGGTCAGGGTGAGCTTCACCGACGACGCGGGCAACGAGGAGGCACTGACCAGCACGGCCACGAAACCGGTGGCGCCACGGTAGGACGCCGAGGAAAGCCGGTGTCCGTCCGGTCGCCTCGGTTCTTCCTCTCTCAAATAGGCCCGAGCGGAGTCCAGCTCATCCAGTAGCACCTTGTCGAAGTCGAGACTTTCGTTGATGCGGAGGCTGGCCTCGCTCAACCGGGACAGCCGGTCACGCAACGCCTCGTTCTCTCGCATGAGGTCGTCCGGTCGCCTCAATTCCTCCTCCTCGATGGGGGCTGCGTTGACCTTGGGACCCCAGTTTGACACCGGCTGAACCCGACGCTGCCGGGCCAATTATACCAATGCGGGTGGACTGTCACACCGATCTTACGCATATTCGGCCGCATGTTTACGGCCATTTCACGTCCGCCCAGTAAAATAAAGACCATCCGACCCGTCGAAGGGAGGTGCCAGTTTGGCACTGAACCAGAGCGAGCGCGGTCGCCGGCGGCACAACCGAGATTGCTGGTTACCAGAACTTGGGCTTAGCCATCGGAAGGGGCCAGTAGAAAAGGCATGCGGTTCAACCGGAAGGGCTCCTCATTCGCGTTCAGCGGGTCCCTGCTCGCCATGGCCCTGCTGTTGGCGACCGTCTGTACGCTGTTCTCATCCGGCAGCAAGGCGCACGCGCAGACGTGTCCGGGCGTGGACGATCAACCCACCCCTACGGAGGTCGGGGTCACAGCGGTGCCCATCGTGGTCGAGTCCACCACGGCAGACTACTTCGTCCTCTACGTGAGCCACGATGTGGACGGGGAGACGGTGGAGTACCCGGTCCAGGTGATCCGCGGAGAGGACGGCACGACGACGCTGGCCGAGAATGTGGCGCCACTGCCCATGGAGCGCTACCGGGTGGAGAAGTACCTCATCGCGGACCCGGCGGACGTCGACCGCGACTGCACCGACGACATCACGGAACTTGGGAGCACGACGGACGTGAGCCCGCTCAACCCCGCCGTCGCCCTCGAGCTCAGCGACGGCGCCGTGGCCGTTCCCGACCAGGAGACATTCGAGGCACTCGCCTATCATGCTCCCAGTGGCACGTTGCACGTAAAGTTCTCCATAGTCGACAAGGACACCGAGCGGCCCAGAGTCTACTTCCAGGACACGAATAGATTCCAGCACCACGATGACTTTCTGGATTCCATCGACATCGATTGGGACTACAGCACCACCGCAAAAGGCATGATCATCTATGACCCGGAACTTATTTCCGCTAACGGCAGTCGCGGGCTCTACCGCTACTATTATCAAGGCCGGGTTAGAGAGCAGCATTTCCATAGTCTGGTGCCGCGCGTTTACACTCTGCTCGCCGCCAACATGCCAGTGCTTGAGGACAACCTGGCCATGTGGATACACAGTGGGCAGCTTAAGAGGATCCAGGCGGAGCTGCCATTGTACCGAGCCTCCCGAATGAACCTGGTGTTCGACGCTGACGTCTACGGCGAGACCACCTTTCAGGCGTTGAACTCCGGGGAAGGTTACGGCCTGCTGCGGAGCTTGGATCCGGACGAGCGTCCCCACTCCCGGGACGTGGTGATCTACGAGGCGCTCCCCAACGACCTGCCGCGAGTTGCCGGCATCATCAGCACCGTGCCACAGACCCCACTGTCCCACGTCAACCTGCGCGCGCTGCAGGATAACGTGCCGAACGCCTTCATCCGCTACGCCCTCGAGGACGACGCCGTCAGCGACCTTGTCGGCAGCCACGTCTACTACGCGGTGACCAAGACCGGGTACACCATTCGCGCGGCCACGCAGGCCGAGGTGGACGCACACTTCGCTTCCTCGCGACCCGCCGAGGCCCAGACCCCCCCACGCGACCTCACGGCGACCGCGATCACACCTCTCGGCGAGATCGGCTTCGACGACTGGGACTCCTTCGGCGTCAAGGCGGCCAACGTGGCCCTGCTGAGGACCCTCGGGTTCCCGGAGGGAACCGTTCCCAACGGGTTCGCGGTACCGTTCTACTTCTATGACGAGTTCATGAAGCACAACGACCTCTATGACGACATCGAGGAGATGCTGGCCGACTCCGACTTCCAGTCGGACTACGACACCAAGGTGGACAAGCTGAAGAAATTGCGAAAGAGGATCAAGAGGGCGGAGACGCCGGAGTGGATCGAGACCGCGCTGACCACTATGCATGCGACGTTCCCAGAGGGGACCTCGCTGCGCTACCGTTCCAGCACCAACAACGAAGACCTGCCCGGCTTCAGCGGCGCGGGGCTGTACGACTCCAAGACGCAGTATCCGGAGGAGACCGAGGAGGACGGCATCTCCAAGTCGCTCAAGCAGGTGTACGCCAGCCTGTGGAACTTCCGCGCCTTCATCGAACGCGACTTCCACCGCGTCGATCACATGGCAGCCGCGATGGGAGTGCTGGTGCATCCCAACTTCTCCGACGAACTGGTTAACGGAGTTGCGGTGAGCGTCGACCCCTCATATGGCACGGAGGGAACGTTCTACGTGAACAGCCAGGTCGGCGAGGACTTGGTCACCAATCCGGAGGCGCACTCCGTGCCAGAGGAGGTCCTCTTGTACCCGGACGGTACTTACGCCGTTGCCGCCCTGTCCAACCAGGCCCAGGCGGGACAGATGCTCATGATCGCCGATCAGCTCGGGCAGCTGCGCCGGCACCTCGGTACGATCCACGAGAGGTTCGCGGACCTGTACGGCATCGAGGACAGCGAACGGTTCGCCATGGAGATCGAGTTCAAAATAACGAGCGACAATGTCCTGGCGATCAAGCAGGCCCGGCTCTGGATCTTCGCCAGTCCCCCAACAGCCCTCGACAACGCCCTCGCAGAGGACCCAGGTGTTGCTCTTACTGCGAGCTTGGAAGACCCACCGGCAACGCATGACGGCAACCCCTTCAGCGTCCGGTTCCAATTCAGCGAGTTCATAACCTTCCGTGACCCTAGACACGCGGTGACGGTTATGGGCGGCAGGGTTACTGCCTGGCCGCAGGGTGGCATGCTACAGGGCAACTCACTCAAGCTACAGGTCACCCCGGATTCCCCCATTCCCAACGTAACCCTAGTCCTGGCCCATAACCGCCCCTGTACAATTTCCGGCGCCTTCTGCACCTATAACGGGCGGCGGCTATCGAACCGACTCGAACACACCGTGGAGAGTCTCCTTCCCCGTGCTCCGAACCGGCCCACCGGGAGAACGCTGGCGTCAGACACCGTGGAGCTGGAGTGGAACGATGTATTCGGCGCCGACTTCTATGAAGTCCAACTTCTGCACGGCGGCCAGTGGATAGACCTGCCGGCAAACGGAACAGAGATCGCCTTCGACGGAGACGGTGCCGTCGTCAGGGGCCTGCCGCCCAGCCACGCCTACATCTTCCGTGTGCGTGCGGTGAACTCCTACAGAGCTTCGGAGTGGTCGCCCCACCTGTTCGTGCCAATCAGGCTTGATTTGCAAAGCGAACTCACTGCGGGCCAGGACACCGACATCCTCCCGGTACGGTCGGGGCATTCGATCTACGGAAACCTCGGCGGCACCCTGTCCCCTGACCGGTTCTTGCTTGAGGGGACAACCTACAGGGTCCGGTTCCTGGTGCACTCAAGTGATGGCCTCTGGCTGGGCATGGACCGGGAACTCCCGGCGGACTTCACCCTGCTCGTTGCCGATTCCTACTATCGTGGCAGCGAAAGCATGATCCCTAATTCCATAGACGGGGTGGAGGCGTACTGGTGGCCCGCGACGCCCCCGGACTGGCTTGGGGACGACCCTGTCCGGGTGGGCCTGACCGTCCACCCGGACTTCCCATTGGGGAGCCGGCAGAAGGCCCCGGTGACCGGCTACTTCCATAGCTTCCCCACTGAGCATGACTGGAATGAGGATGTCATCTTCCGCATCAACTTCAGCGAGGGGGTCGCCACGACCGCCGCCGCGCTGCGCGACCATGTCCTGTCGGTCTCAGGCGGCACGGTGTCCAGCGTAGAGGCCGTTGGGGACGAGGGCAAGACATGGGCGTTTTCGGTCACTCCTGCATCGAGCGAGCCGATTGCGGTCCGGATCGAGGCCGACCTGGACTGTGCACTGCCCGGAGCGATCTGCACCCCCGACGGCAGTCGTCTGTTCAACCGCCTGGAGTTGACGGTGGAAGCCAAGGAGTGGAATCCGCCCACGGGAGCCCCCACCATCAGAGGAGGGACGGTCGAGGCGGGGCAGACACTCACCGTGGACACCTCTGGGATAGCTGACGCCGACGGGCTGACCGGTGCGGCGTTCCGCTACCAGTGGGAATTGTACGACGGAAACGCCTACACGGATATCCAAGGTGCGACAGACTCCACCTACACCCTGGTTCCGGCCGACGAGGGCAAGGCCTTCAGGGTGAAGGTGTCGTTCACCGACGACGCCGGCTACGAGGAATCGCTGACCAGCGGGCTGTACGGTTCGGAGCGGCCGTATGGACTGAGCGCATCAGCGTCGGACGGCGTGGTCGTACTGAACTGGAAGCTGCCGGCGGGCTGGCCCTACTCGTCGATGTTCCAGATACTGCGCAACCGTCCCGAGCTTGGCGAGACCGGGCCACTGGTGCACGTACGATTCGCTGAAACGACGGGGACATCCTACACCGACACGGACGTGGAGCCTGGCGTCCTGTACGTGTACCGTGTGAAGGGCGTGGACCCCTTCGGCTATGCCGGTGAGGCGTCCCAGCCGTATGAGATTCGAACTGCGGAGACGTCGCCGGTTGAGAACAACCCCGCCTCCGGGGTCCCCACCATCGGCGGGGCAGCCCAGATGGGCGAGACTCTGACGGCTGATGTATCAAACATCGCCGACGCCGACGGATTGACCAGCGCCACCTTCAGTTACCAGTGGATGTCCAACGACGGCACAGCGGAAGCGCACATAGCGGGGGCCACCGGCTCTACCTACACGCTGTCCGATGACGAGGTCGGGAAAACCATCGTCGTCCGCGTAGACTATACCGACGACCGGGGCAACGACGAGACTCTCACAAGCGCATCCACCGAGACCGTCGCCCTTCTCATCTGGTCATCGACACTGACTGTGGGGGACGGGATCGCTCAGTCCGGCTACAGCTTCGCACAGAGTACGGGGGCCCTGTCACCCGGCGAGTTCTCCGTTGATGTCGCGGACTTCATTGTCCGGCTGGTCCTCACGGACAAAGACGGGGCGCTGACCCTCGGCCTTGACAGGGAGCTAGCAGCCCCGTTCACACTTCACGTGGGGACGGTCCCATTCGCCTATGAGGACGCTGAGCCTTCGGCTTCCGGAGACGACACTGGGTACACGTACCGGTGGCACCAGGCAGGCCTGGACTGGTCTGCGGGAGAGAACCTGCGCCTCCGGATGACGACGCCCGACCGACCACTTACCGCAGTGTTCGAGGACACGCCACAGTCCCATGACGGCTCGGCCGCGTTCACCTTCGAGCTGAGTTCAGTGAGGAATTTACCGTGGGCTACAAGACGCTGCGGGACCACGCATTCACGGTAATCGGAGGTACGGTGACTAACGCTCGGCGGCTGGCCCCTCCAGGCAACGTTCGCTGGGAGATCAGCGTCTTGCCGAACTCAAACGACGGCGTGACTGTCGTTCTCCCCGTCACCCGAGACTGCGGTGACCAGGGGGCAATCTGCACCGGGGATGGCCGAATGCTGTCCGCCGAGGTGAGGCTGACGGTGGCCGGGCCTGCAGGCGAGGAAGGGGTGAGATCCTTCGGGAATAACCCTGCGACCGGGGCGCCCACCATAGTCAGGACGGCGCGGGTGGGAGCGACCCTGAGGGTGAGCCTGTCGGCCCTCGACGACGCTGACGGTCTGATTAGCGCGCTCTTCACTCACCAGTGGCTGCCTGACGACGTGGAGATCAACAACGCAACGGCCTTGACCTACGTCCCGGACGTTGACGATGAGGGCAGGACCATCAGGGTCAGGGTGAGCTTCACTGACGACGCGGGCAACGGGGAGACGTTGACCAGCGCGGCCACGACGGCAGTGGCGACACGGTAGGACACCGAGGAACGCCGGCGTCCGGTCGCCTTGGTTCTTACTCTCTCAGATACGGCTGCGCAGTCCTTGAAATTCCCCGTCCAACAGCTCCTGGCACCGGAGCCTGGATACGACCCTGCCGGGTCGTTCACACCAGTCCGAGACAAACATTACACCAACCTCATTTAGACTCAGCGATATTCTCACCGCTATCTTACACCCGTACCTTAAAATAAAGAGCTACCCGACCCGTTAAAGGGAAGTGTGCGTCTGGCATTGGACCGCAGTCAGCCTGCGCTCGCCGCCGGCACACCCAGGACCTCTGGGTACCAGGACTTGGGCTTGGAAACTATCTCAAAACAAGTCCACTACGGTATTAGCCGCCAGTTGACGTTTAAGACCACTGGATTCCCGCTTTCGGGGGAATGACGGAGAGGGGGAGGGAATGAGTACTGCCCCAGTCTTGAGAAAGTTTCTTAGCCATCGGAAGGGACCAGTAGCAAGGACATGAGGTTCAACCGGAGAGGGTCTTCAGCGGCGCTCAGAGGGATCTTGCACGCCAGGAGCTTGCTGCTGGCGGCCGTGTGCACGCTGCTCATTTTCGGAAGCCAGGCCCACGCGCAGATCGCTGTCCCGGCCGCGCCCACTGGTCTATCCGCCGCGTCCGTCACCCACGACACTATCACGCTCAGCTGGGACGACCCCTCCGACAATTCGATCACCGACTACCGGGTGCTCAGACGCTCCCGGGATGGCGAAGAGTACGGGGACGGTCGGGGCGCTGCCGAGTTTGTCTCAATAGTGGACGACACCGGGTCCTCGGCCACGACCTACACCGACAACACCGTGAACGCCGGGACGCGGTACGTCTACCGGGTGAAGGCCATCAACCCTGCGGGAACGAGCGGGCAGTCCAGCTATCTCAACGTCGAGACGCCCGCCGCGCCTACATCACCGTCACCTCCAGCGGCGCCCACGAGCCTCGCAGTCTCATCGGCAACCCACGACAGTGCGTCTCTAACCTGGGACGACCCTGGGGACAGCACGATAGAGAGCTACCAGGTTCTTCGTCGCTCCCTCGACGGCGATGAGTACGGGGACGGTGAGGGGGACGCGGAGCTCGTGGTGATCGTCGACGACATCGGCTCATCGGACACCACCTACACCGACACATCGGTAACGGCCCGCACCAGGTACGTCTATCGGGTGAAGGCCAGGAATCCCCAGGGCCTGAGCGGAGTGTCCAGCAACATCAACACGGAAACCCTCGACGCTCCGCCTGATACGCCTCAGTGGCCGGTACAAGGCTCCCGCCCCAACGTCGTGCTCATCCTCGCCGACGACCTCGGGTGGGGTGACATCCAATCGAACAACCCGGACTCGGCCATGACCACCCCCCGCATCGACGGCATCGCGGCGGCAGGCGCGAACTTCAGCGACGCGCATTCGCCTTCGTCTATGTGCTCGCCGACGCGCTATGGGCTACTCACCGGGCGCTACGCGTGGAGGACGTGGCTGTCCGAAGGGGTTCTCGGTGGCCACGACCGGCCAATGATCGGGCCCGGCCGCGCCACGCTGGGCACGCTGCTCCAGGGCCACGGGTACCGGACCGCTGCGGTGGGCAAATGGCACCTCGGCATGGACTTCGCCCGCCTGTCAAACATCGAAGCAGTCACGCCGCTCAACGGGGGCATCGACCTCGAGTCCGACATCGAGGACGGCCCCTTGGACCACGGGTTCGACGAGTTCTTCGGGACCAGCGCCAACCTCAGTTGGGAGCCCCATGTCTACATCCACGACAGGCGCTTCACCGGCAATCCGGAAAGAAGGGGGCAGCCCGCTTCTGGATTCTATGGATATTCTGAGGTACTCGACCGCCTCACCAAGGAGGCGGTCGCCTTCATTGAGCGGTCTGCGCCGAATGAGGCTCCGTTCTTCCTGTACCTGCCCCTGCACACCCCCCACGTGCCGCACGTCCCCAACGCACAGTTCGCCGGCCTGACCAGTCTTGGCAAATACGCCGACGTCGTGGCCCAGATGGACTGGACGGTCGGACAGGTGCTCGACGTCCTTGAACGGGCTGGCGTTCGCGACGACACGCTGGTCATCTTCAGCTCGGACAACGGCTCCTTCATGAGAGGCGTTCCCATCCCCAATCATGCCGGCGAGCGGCACCAAACCAACGGCTATTGGGCTGGCGGCAAGGGCCAGATCCATGAGGGCGGGCACCGCGTACCTCTCCTGATGCAGTGGCCGAGTGGGCTCGAGGCGGGCTCGAACGTTGCCGCCACCGTGTCGCTGACCGACGTGTACGCGACCCTGGCCGAGATTCTGGGGGAGGAGCCAGGACCCGGCGTCGGCATCGACAGCGTCTCGCTGATGTCCCTGCTGCGCGGCGAAGCCGGGTCGCGCAGTGCGCCCGTTGTCCACCATTCGAGGTCCGGCATGTTCGCACTCCGGGACGGCCGCTGGAAGCTGGTGTTCGGCAACGGCAATGGTGGTGTGCATGGTGGAAGGAATGGTCAACCCTTTGGCCAGCCCTGGCGGCTCTTCGACCTGGAGCAGGACCCCAGGGAAACAAGGAGTGTCGCCGGGGACCACCCGGAGGTGATGGCACGGATGACAGCCTCCCTGGAACGGATCCGGTCAGCGGAAGATGCTGCCTTGTCGTCCGACGCTACGCTCAAGTCGCTGAATCTAGCCGGGGTTGACATTGGACCCTTTTACAGCGATGTACTGTCCTATACGGCGGGGGTGCGCCCCGGTGCCACAATCGTCGAGGTGACGGCGATCCCCACCGCGACGGATTCCCGCGTGAGAATCACGGACACCAATGGGTCTACAGTAGGGGGACGTCGCCAGCTTCGTCTGGCCGAGTCGGCCACCACCATCACGATCACGATTACCGTCACCTCCCCGGACGGGAGCGCGACTGCGAAATACACGGTGACTGTCGGGCACAGGTTTGAGATTATCACCGGCACGCCACAGGTTGGGCAGACCCTGACCGCCGACACCTCCGGCATCGACGACGAAGACGGTCTGGACAACGCCACCTTCAGCTACCAGTGGATTCGGGACAACGGGAGCGCGGACAGCGAAATCGCTGGAGCCACGAGTGCGACATACACCCTTACTACCGAGGACCAGGGGAAGGCCATCCTGGTGCGGGTGAGCTTCACCGACGACGGGGGCAAGGACGAGAAGCGGACCAGCGTCGCGACAGCCACGGTAGGCCATGCGGCCGGTGAACTGACGGCGGCCAGGGACAGCAACATCTTCCCTGTGGTGTCTGGGTATTCGGTCTTCCGAGACCTCGGAACGCTGTCCCCGGACGGTTGGGAGATTGACGGGACCCACTACACAGTCAAGTTCCTGGCGCACGCGGGCGAGAGCCTTGTGCTGGGCCTGGATGAGCAACTGCCCACGGACTTCACCCTGCACGTGGGCGATTCCACCTATCGTGGCAGCGAGAGCAAGGTCCCTCCCTCCCTGGAAGGGGTGGAGGGGTTCTGGTGGCCTTCGGCGACCCCGGACTGGTCCGAGGACGAGCCCGTCCGGGTAAAGCTGGCCATCCATAGAGAGGTCCCCCTTGGAGAGCGTCCCCGCGCCCCGGTGACCGGCAATTTCAGGAACATTCCCCCGGAGCATGACGGGAGCGGGGACTTCTCATTCCGCATCTACTTCAGCGAGGGAGTCGCCACAACCGTCGACACCATGCAGGGCCAGGTCCTGGCGGTCGCCGGCGGTGTGGTGTCGAGCGTCGAGGCTGTGGGGGACGAGGGCAGGATATGGGCGGTCTCGGTTACACCCGGCTCGAGGGATACCATTACGGTCGAGATCGAGCCCGGCCTCGACTGTCACCTGGCCGGCGCAGTCTGCGCGGCGGACGGCAGGCGGCTGTTTAACCGCATGGATCTGAGAGTACCGATGAGGCCCAACAATCCCGCCACGGGGGCTCCCGCCATCGGCGGCACGGCCTGGGCCTGGGTGGGCGACACGCTGACGGCGGACACCTCGGGAATCTCCGACGCCGATGGCATGAGCGGTACGACCCTCAGCTACCAGTGGCTGTTCAGCGATGGGGGCGTCGACAGCGAGGTCGAAGGAGCCAACCAATCCACCTACAGCGTGTCGGACGCCGTCAGGGGAAAGACCATCAAGGTGCGGGTCTCCTTTGCTGACGACGTCGGTTATGCAGAATCCCTGACCAGCGCCGGGATGACGGTATTCGTGTCGGAACGACAAGACCGGCCCTACCAACTCCAGGCCGCCGCTGCGGCGGGCGCCATCACTCTGACCTGGCAGGACCCCAATACGCATTCCTCCTACGGCTGGTACCAAATTCTGCGCCACAGGCCTGAACTGGGGGAGACCGAACCCTTGATCCACGCGAGGTACGCCTCCATCACTGACCGTACCTTCATCGACAGCACAGTGGAACCGGGGGTCCAGTACGTGTATGCCGTGAAAGCGGTGAAGGACCCCTTCGGCCACTTGGGGCCAGCGTCGGGCCCCGTGGCAGTGAGGATGCCCCCGGCCGAAGGCGCCAACAGTCCGGCCACGGGTCAACCCGCCATCAGCGGGACCGCAGAGGTGGGCGAGACGCTGACGGCGGACGCGTCGGGCATCGCCGACGACGACGGGCTGAGCAACGCCTCCTTCAGCTATCAGTGGGTCTCAAATGATGGAAGCGCGGACACAAACATCCAGGACGCGACTGCCGCAGCCTACACCCTGGTCGAGGCCGACGAGGGCAAGGCCATCAAGATAAGGGTCAACGTCACCGACGACGCGGGCTACGAGGAAACGCTGTCCAGCGCGGCCACCGCCATGGTCCGCCATCCGGCAGATGCGCTTGTTTGGGAAGGTGAGCTCACGGCTGGTCAGGATACCGGCATCCTCCCTGTCATGTCAGGGTACTCGGGCGCCGGAAGCCCCGGCGGGACCCTGTCCTCTAACACGTTCGTGGTGGACGGGACAACCCACACGGTCCAGTTCCTGGTGCACGCCAGCGGGAGCCTCTGGCTTGAGATGGATCGGGAACTGCCGGAGGACTTCACGCTGCGCGTGGGCGATTCCGCCTATCGTGGCAGCGAGAGCATGGTCCCTTACACCATCAGCGTGGGGGCCTACTGGTGGCCTTCGGCGACCCCGGACTGGACTATAGGCGACCCTGTCCAGGTGAGCCTGGCCGTCCACCCGGACGTGCCGTTGGGGACACGCCAGAAGGCGCCGGTGACCGGCCACTTCCGCAACGTTCCCTCGGAGCATGGCGGGGACGAGGACTTCTCATTCAACATCCACTTCACCGAGGTGGTCTCCACGACTGCCGGCGCGCTGCGGAACCATGTCCTGGCGGTCACCGGCGGGGTGGTGTCGAGCGTCGAGGCCGTGGAGCACAGTGACAGGGTATGGGCGGTCTCGGTAACGCCGGATTCTACCGATACGGTGACGATCGAGATCGAGGCTGACTTGGACTGTGCGTTGTCCGGCGCAGTCTGCACGTCGGACGGCAGGCGTCTGTTCAACCGTATGGAGCTGGAGGTGGCGGGCCCACCGTTGACTGTCGATGGACCCGGGCCAGGCCCGAAGAACAACCCGGCCACGGGCGCCCCCGCCATCGGCGGCGCCAAGGCCGTGGGCGAGACCCTGACCGCCGACACGTCGGGAATCGCCGACGCCGACGGGCTGCAGAACGCCACCTTCAGCCACCAGTGGGTGCGGGGCGACGGCGTCACCGATACGGACATCCCGGGAGAAACCGGCCCCGCCTATGAGGTCGCGCCAAGCGACGCGGGCAAGACGATCAGGGTGCGGGTTAGCTTCACCGACGACGCAGGCAACGACGAGACAACGACCAGCGCGGCAACGGCCGCCGTGTCGGCAACCGTCCCCGGAACGCCCCGCTCCCTGGAAGTCGAGACCGCGGGCACCGGGGAACTGGCCGTCACCTGGCAGCCGCCCGAATCCCACGGCGGCTCCGAGGTGACGGGATACCGGGTCCAGTGGAAGCTGGCCACCGGCAGCTGGGACACGCCCGGGGACGTCTCCTCAGCCACCGCAACCGGGACCTCCCACACCATCGGCAGCCTGTCGCTGGACACCGAATACGCGGTCCGTGTAATTGCAACGAACTCGGCCGGGGACGGCCCGCCCTCCGCCGAGCGGACGGAGACCGCCCGGGCCCGGGCGTCAGAGCAACAGGACAGTACGCCCAACACGGCGGCGACCGGGGCGCCCACCATCAACGGCAAGGCCCAGGCGGGGGAGACGCTGACGGCGGACACCTCGGACATCGCCGACGAGAACGGCCTGGACAATGCCAGCTTCAACTACCAGTGGGAGTCGTACGACGGAAACGCCGACACGGATATCCCGGGCGCGGCCGGCTCCACCTATACCCTGGTTCCCGCCGACGAGGGCCGGGCCTTCCGGGTCAGGGTGTCCTTCACCGACGACGACGGCCACCGGGAATCGCTGACCAGCGCGCTGGCCCGCTCGGAACGGCCCTATGCACTGAGCGCATCCGCATCGGACGGCGCGGTGGCGCTGACCTGGAAGCTGCCGGTGGGCTGGCCCTACTCGTCAACCTTCCAGATACTGCGCAACCGTCCCGAGCTGGGCGAGGCCGAGCCCCTGGTGCTGGTCAAATACCTTCAGGCCCCGGGGAACGCCCACACCGACACTGACGTGGCGGCTGGAGTGCTCTACGTGTACCGGGTGAAGGGGGTGGACCCCTTCGGCTATATCGGTGAGGCGTCCCAGCCGGTTGAGATTCGAGCTGAGGCGGCGCCGGCTGAGAACAACCCGGCCTCCGGCGCCCCAACCATCAGCGGCACGGCGCAGGTGGGGGAGACGCTGACGGCGGACACCTCGGGCATCGCCGACGAGGACGGCCTGGACAACGCGGCCTTCAGCTACCAGTGGCTCGCTGATGATGCGGAGATCGAGGACGCAACGGCCTCCACCTACGCCCTGGCGGCCGCCGACGAGGGCAAGGTCATCAAGGTCCGGGTGTCCTTCACCGACGATGCCGACAACGACGAGTCTCTGACCAGCGACGCGACAGCGACAGTATCGGCGGCTCCTGCTGCCAACACTCCGGCAACCGGCGCGCCCACGATCAGCGGCACCGTGCGGGTGGGCGAGACGCTCGCGGCCTCAACGTCGGGGATATCCGACGCCGACGGCCTTACCGGAGTTTCCTACACCTACCAGTGGGTGCGGAACGATGGGAACTCTGACTCCGACATTCAGGGAGCCACGGGCTCTACCTACACCTTGGGCACCGCCGACGAGGGCAAGACCATAAAAGTGAGGGCGACCTTCACCGACGACGCCAATAACGAGGAGACGCTGACCAGCCAAGCCACGGAGGCGGTGGCGGCCCCGCCGCCCCTGACCGTCAGCGTAACCACCGCCGCACCGGCAACCCACGACGGCGCGGCTGAGTTCACCTTCGAGATCCGGTTCAGCGAGGAACTCCATGCCGACTTCAGCTACCGGACCCTGCGGGATCACGCCTTCACCGTGACGGGCGGGGCCGTCAAGAAGGCGCAGCGACTCCAGACGGACCCCGAGAGCAACATCCCCTGGCGGATCACGGTGCAGCCCGACGGCAACGGGGACGTGACCGTGGCGCTGCCGGTGACCACCGACTGCGGTGACCAGGAGGCCATCTGCACCGGGGACGGCCGGAAGCTGTCCAACGGGCTGGAGTTCACCGTCGGCGGTCTGGGCCAGTAGGTCCGCCGCAGAAGTGAGGTTCCCAGGCAACGGAGTCGGTTGGAAAGGGACGAGCGGTATGAAACGTGGGAGTCCGGCAGTTTCCTCCTGCACGCACAGGGAGTGGCGCCGGGAACCCGGTAGGCCTACCGGGTCAAGAGGGCAACGGCTCCGGGGTGAATCCCCGCTTCTACTACGTCAGTATCGTCCCGCATCGTCCCGCAGGGTGGGCTGACGGACCTGCCCCGGACTCTCCCTGAGAGGTGCCAGGGTTCCACCAAAGCGGGACATACAGGGGCGGCTCCGGCCGCCCCAAACCGGTGATGGTCCCTCCACCCGAGTTCCCGCCGGAGGCGATGATGGGCATCCAACCAATCCGGCGAAACAGGCTGGGATAGGAAGCAGGTGAAATGGAGCGCAGACGCATCGCCCCCATGGTAAAGCTCCAACCGCGCTGCCGTGGGGGAGGTTCTCGACGAGGTCTACATGTTGCAGAACCACCTGGCGGGGTGGAGATGACCGTGCAGGGCCTGGGGGATAGGCGGCTGAGGCCCGGGGGTGCGGCGGACGGGGGAACTGGAACAGTCGATTGGCGGGCCCTGGCAGTCCTCCTTCGATGAGGGACACGGCTGCGCCGAAATGTTACCCATCGGAATAGGGCTTGACGAGGCCTCGCAGTTCCTCCGATACGTCCACGCAGACGCGCTGTTTCTTCGGCTCGCCGCCGAGGGACACGGTGAATCTGTATTCCTTCTCCCCCGCGAACTTGGTTCGCTTCACGAATGGAAGGACCGTGCCCTGGACCTGCGATGGGTAACTCTCGATCAGGTCTGCCGCTTCGTCGGCATAGACCACCTGCCCGTGACGGACGTCCACCACAGCTTCGGGAACGGGCGCCCCGGCCCCGAGGAATCCCCGTGCGATCTTCGCCAGTCGCAGAATTCCGTAGGCGTTGGCATGGACGGCCTCTTCACCATGCCGGCTCCCGAAGTCCTTCCCGAGCTGCAGTGCGAGCGCGGACGGGTCCGAGATAGTCGTTGCACAGTCGTACTGGGGAAACTCCTTCCAGAGTCTCTCAAAGTCCCGGCTGGTCTCAGGCTCTACGGACGTGCAGAGCAGCCAGAAGCCGCCGGTTCCGTGGTAAGTCCGGCCGAACCCGTTGCCGGGGCGTTCACCGGCGCAGGCGCGAACCTGCGGTGGAACTCGTCGAGTTCGTATCGTTTCTGATACCGCGCCTCCATCCTATCCCCAATGCCGGGGGGACCGTTTCGCGCTTGGGGCGGCTCCCTCGCTGTCTTGCTTGCGCCTGTTCTCCAGGCGGCGCCGATTGCTCTTCAAGATCCCTGTAGTAATGGGGAGATGAGAGTACGATGCGCGGAGCGACCCGTATGGAGTGCGGCGACCCCTGCTAACAGACGGTCTACTACGACCCAGATGCTACCGGTCTACCGCGCTCCGGACCACCACTGATGAGCTGTAGTCGCAGGCCAAAGTCAAGATACAAGATGCTACCACTTGAGTCCCCCGACCGCATCCGCATCGCCTTCGACGACCACCGCCTCGTAGCCAATGCCGGGCTGCTGTTGCCCGCCAGCCTCGCTCTGCGCTTGGGTCTGAATGAACTGGCGGACAGCCACGTTGACCTGGGAGATGCCCCGGGCCGGCCCAACACCGGCGACAAGCTGCTGACCCTGGTGGCCTCCGCACTGGCCGGGGGCGACTGCATCGACGACGCCGACGCCCTGCGTTCCGGCAGCACCGGGCGGGTGCTGGGCTTCGTGGTCAAGGCACCGTCCACCCTGGGGACCTTCCTGCGCGGCTTCCGGTGGGGCCACGTCCGCCAGTTGGACCGGGTCAGCCGGGAACTGTTGGCCCGGGCCTGGGCGGCAGGGGCGGACCAGGCGACGGGCCATTGACCATTGACCTCGATTCCACCATCTGCGAGACCTATGGCCTGGCCAAGGAGGGAGCCCGCCGACACGGGCACACCGGACAGCGCGGCTATCACCCACTGCTGACCGTCGCCGCCGGAACCGGCGAGGTGCTGATGGCACGGTTGCGTGAGGGCCGCGCCAACACCGCCCGGGGCGCCGCCCACTTCCTGCGGGAGACGCTGGGCCGGGTGCGCTACGCGGGAGCCAAAGGACAGCTCACCGTGCGGGCCGACAGCGGCTTCTACACCCATTCCATCGTCGCCGTCTGCCGCAAGATGAAGGTCCGCTTCTCCATCACAGTCCGTCAGCACCAGAGCCTGCGCCAAGTCATCGAGGCCATCCCCGAGGCGGACTGGAAGCCCATTCCCTACTGGATGGAGGGCGCCGCCGATGTGGCCGAAATCACCTACACCCCCTTCAAGAGTGAGCCCGACGCCGCTCCAGTACGGCTCATCGTCCGCCGGGTGAAGCCCACACCCGGCTCCCAACTGGCGCTGTTCGCCAATTACAGCTATCACGCCTGCATCACCGACCGGAACGGAGATGTCCTGGAACTGGAGGCCGACCACCGCCGCCACGCCGAAATAGAGAACGCCATCCGCGACCTGAAGTACGGCGTGGGGCTCAACCACCTGCCATCGGGCCGCTTCCCAGCCAACGCTGCTTGGCTGGTGGTCCAGGTCATGGCCCACAACCTGGCCCGCTGGACCGCCCGCGTCGGCCTGGGCGAGCCAGTGGCAACCACCAAGACCCTCCGGAGACGCTGCTTCTCCCTGGCCGGACGCATCACCCGAAAGGCGCGGCGCCTCACCCTGCATCTTCCCCAGGGATGGCCCTGGGAAACCCGGTTCAACGGTGCCCTGGCGCGATTACGCGCACTGCCACTCCCCTCCTGATCGCGGAGTTGCCGTCTGATCCGTCCCCGGGGCTACTTACCTGCGTGGCAGACCGCCGCCAACCCGCGCCACGGCCGTCCTCTGCTGCCATCTGACCCGGTGATATCGCCCTCGTGCACCGCCTCGGACCCTCAACATCCCCCCTCAGCGGCTCTCAGACCCCGCACTCCCGCAAACCTATCGGGATCAACACCCCATAGCCCTGTCCCCTCGCCCCTCATCGCTGATCCGATCGGCCATCCCCCATCCCTTCGGTGGATTCGGGCTTATACACAGGCTCACTTGGCCCTCAACTTTTAACTTTTGCGTGGGATTTGACGTCCTCCTTGGCGGCCCGGTGGGAGACCTGGAACGCCCGCTACCCTCTCCTGCAAGGTGAGCACAGGGCCCTTGCAAGCTCCCTTTTCTAAATTCTAAGACCGCCAAGGGCCTGACGCGAAGAACTGCTGCCTGACTATTTGGTCAGAGTACTCGCGACAGGTGTTCATTTCAGCCGGCGCAGTTGTCGTTGGCCTTCGGCGATGCTGCCACACACCGGCGTGCCGGATGAGGCAGCCATATACCCATGGCAGTAAGGGTCGTGTCAGGTCCGGTATGGCTTCAGAGGCGCTTTGCACAGACGGTGTCTTAGCGACATGTACTCAGGTCACCGTTCATACCAACAAAAACGTCCGCCCTCTCGCTAGCCTAACGCCCAAGCCAAGACCCGCGAGGGCTGCCAGTGCCAAAATGACGCAGGACACTAACCGACGATCTCAATTTCGACCCGTGTTAAGGTGAAATAGTGATCGGTCGCCCACCTGCCGGGAATGCTCATCCAAGGCCTGGGATATGGCAATGTCAAAGCATGCGGCTGAATTCTCATCATCGCGGCAAGATCACTCGGATCAATCCTGGGAGTAATCGGAGGTGCATCAATGCTACGCTGGCCAAATCCCACGTCCCCTTCCTTAACCGGAAGGCAATTGCTCGCTGTCGAAGACCGAGCCGATGCGATTATCATCACCGGAAACTCCGGCACTGACCTGACCCGTGTTCTCTGTGCCAAGGGCCTTCGCCACATCCACGAAGGAATTGAACCGGAAGACGTGCTCTACCTGGCTTGGTCGCCGGGAGTCATCCATGGAATCAGGCAGACCTTCGAGGAATGGGTCCAAGAGGGAGAGAGCGAGGAAAGAAATGCGCTCACGGAAAACCTTCGTGAATCCGCCAGGCTATTGGCGCTAAACGCCCGTCGTTCGTTGGCATCGCAGATGATGACCATGACGGAGTTCTGTGTTCGGTACCTGCGGCACGAGGGGGCGAGGTTGTTGGAGATCAGTCCGCACTTCTCTATTCTGACACGCGGCCAGCAACTCCAAACGGTCTCGAGTCTAGCCGCCCAGGATCCCGACTTGAGGGGTCTGACAAGTCCTGAACTGTCGGAGTTCCTACAGTGGTATCACCGTAAAGCCACGGCCACAAACTATCTTGAGGCGGGATATGATCACGATGATTTGCTCCGCAACTGGCTGCTGACCGAAATTGCAGCGAATGGCCACGAGCTTTGGGAGATACCGCAGCCCCCACCTGTCGAGGCTTGGTTGCAGCTGGATGAGCTTTATCGTGAGGAGAAACGTGAGCAGGGTCTGCTCGATTGCGACGAGATCGTGCAGATAGCGGCGAGGGCGCGGCACCAAGCGATAACTCGTGAGCTAGACAGCGCAGATTATGGACTCCATCTTCTGGTAGATGAAGCCGAGGACATGACTCCGGCAGCTTTGGAGGTCATCGCCAACGAGAAGGTCTATTTCAACAGCGTCACCCTGGCTTACAACACGAACCTGTGTGTCGGCGCCTGGCGGGGCGCAGACTTAGGCAGCTTCATGGCGTTCATTCGGCAATATGACCAACCTTTGCGGCATCATTTGCCCGGTGTGGAGAAATCAAGCGGAAGGCTGTCGGACTTCCTCGACAGGATGACCCAGTCTCCGGTGCTGGAGGGACTTGAAGCCAAGGAGCACAGAACTTACCGGCTCCGCGGTGAGGTGCCCCGGTTGCGGGTGTGTCATGACCGGCGCCATCTTATCCAGAGCTTGTTGGAATCTGTCCAAGACTTCCAAGAAAGCGGGCAGGACCCCCATCAACTGGGGCTGCTGTTCCGCTGGCCGACCACCCTGGAGCAGTTCAGCGAATCGCTGGACGAAGCGGGAATTGCCTATTATGTCTTGGGCAGGCCGAGACAGGCCCTCGTGCAGGACACCAGAAGGATGATGGGGTTGTTTACCCTTTTGTACAACCCTCACGACCTCGCCGCCCTTTCTGACGCAGCTATGGTGTGGGCGCCCACGGGTTGGACCGAGTTCAACATCTCCCACGCGGAGGCGGTGGAAGCCATAAGCGAACAACAAGGCTGCGACCTGATTGAGGCTGCGCGTGTGCACCTGCAGACACTTACTCGGCATAGCGCGGTCCGGCGTGCGCTGGGCAATGTCGTAAACGGTTTGGACGGCCTGAGAACAATCCGGGAAGAAGACGCAGCGGACCATGTGCTGTTCGACCTTTGCGCCCAAGCGTTCTGGGCAGTCATGGAAGAAGGACATCCTGTACCAGCCTGTGGCGATCAGGTCATCAGATGGGGCCAATACGGCACTGCATTTCATCGCAATCAAGGCGAATCCGCAGAGGCATACCTTAGGAGATTCTTGGACAGCATCGCCATTTATGGTATTCCAGACATCCAACAGGATGGGATTGCCCTGAGCGCCATTCGAGACAGCAAGGGCCGGCACTGGACCGAGGCATGGGTGGTGGAGGCCGGCGACCTCTTGATGCCCCAGCCACAGGACGTCCAGCTTTCACCCCTACCGCTCTGGGAGGAGCAACGCCAGTTGTATGCCGCCGCCACGCGGGCAGAAGATCGGCTGACTTTCTTCAACCTGAGGGGCGGCGACTTGGAGCTTCTCTGGGCTCAGCTGACCGGCTGAACTCCTGAACCCGAAACGCTGGTACCGGACCCTTGCCACCAAGCGCTGGTGCATCTGCCCGCCTGCGGAAAAAGTTCGAACCATCACGCAAGTGGCTTTCCTGGTGCTCATTTGCTGATTGTAGGGGGCATCAACGCTTCTTTTGGCTCTTGGAATCGCAGTGAATGCGTGAAAAGGCGCACCCACCCCAACGGATATGGCCACGACATAGCTGGAATGATAGGGCCCCGTCAGCGGGAGTGGGTGATTAACCTCCCATTCTCGCAGAACCTGAAGAGGCGAGTATGCGCCGGGGCAACGGAAAGACCAGAGAAGGTTGAACAAGGAAATCCTTCCAGTCAACAGCATCACCCACCCCAGATTCACCGCCATCTTGGGAGGATTCGCGGTAGCCGCAAGCGTGGACCAATGAAATATTCTTCAACAATTGCGCCGACATCGCCATCAACAACGTCGTCAACATTGCCGAAATGTTCGTCGCCGTTCCGGCTAAGAGCCACTGCGAGGAACGCCAACCCTTGCCGGAGCCCTGCCAGCTCACCGGAGATTCCGGGCGCTGGATAGCACCGAAGGTGCCCAGACAGCAACGCACGCTATCGCCGGATACCTGGACAACCTCGACCTTCCGGAAACTCCCCTCACCAAGGAACAGATCAAGCAGGACAGCGCCTGCCTTGCACACTCCCAGCGCATCAACCTATACCGAACCGGTGCTCCAAGCTTGCCATAGGCATACGAACCTTGTGGCAGATCTTTCCCGAGGCCCACACTACAGAGTTCCTCATCGCCGCCCTGTGCTGGCCCAGGGTCACGCCCCAGTTGCCGTTGTAAAAATGGTTGACTTTGGTCGCATGACTGCCGTCAGCCATTCCTGAAGACGCGGTCTGAGCCGCGCCGCCGCCCCAACAGTTCAAGGCGGCTCCGCCCAGGAATCTCACCCGGGAACACCGATCTGGTCCCGGCTCAGGCCGCCTCTGGGACAGCCCGAGCCGGATAGGGTCTGCGTTTTCGCTTCCCCAGCCGATGCTGCGCTGCAAGCGCCGGTCTCAACTGTTCCTAAACTGCACCCCAGTACGTCCACACGTGCCTCACCCGCTTCCTTGCAGGTACGGTGAAGGCGACCTGGAAGCCATTGCCGACGGGAGCAACCCATCGACGAGGGATGCGCTCCGAGCAGCCGGGCAAGCGACGGGCCAGCACCAAGGCCGCCGCCTGGTGGACACTGAGCCCGTAACGCTCCATGAACTTCACCCGGCCGATGACCGAGCTGAAGGCCGGGTTGACCTGGCGCACCTCCACTCCCTCCCGGTAGCCCCGGGACAGGAAGCACGCCTTGATCTTCCCGTAGCTGAAGCTGGACAGCATCCGGCTGTACCTGCGGGACTCACCTGCCAAGGTAGCCTTCTTATGCCGGAAGTCCAGCTTCTCGATGACGATGGGCTTGCCCACCTCGCGGGCATACTCCACCACTACGGCTTCCGCATCGCCGATGATGGCCTCAGCCTGGTGCTAGTATTTCCCGTAGGTTACCAACGGCACGCTGAAGGAATTGACCGGGCTGCCCGAGGCGTCGGCCTCACAAACCGCCAAGTGGTCTGCGTTGAGGTCCACCCCGATGGTGCCACGGCCTTTGTCCGTAACCACCGGCACGTCCATCAACTGCGTGGTGGCGAACACCCGCCAGCCCTTGCCGTCCCCCTTGAAACGGTAGCTGATCGCCTGCCCCAGACCGGTGGTGCGTGCTGCCTGCTCGCCATGCTCTCGCCGGTAACGAGCGTACTCAGCATTGCTGTCCAAGGCCGCCAGCATCTGCTCGTGCCCGTGGGCGAAGGACACCCCTTCGATGGTAATGTACTTGCGCCATGCTGTCCCGCCAGACAATCCGGCAGCCGCAATCTCAGGGTCAGCGACCCATCATCCGCAACGCTGGCCACGCATAGCTGACATCCAGCGGTCTCTCCCGGCTGCCCAGCACGAAGAACTCGTCGCTGCGTGCACTCTGCCAGTCCTTGGGCCATTCCTCGTGGTTGGCATAGCCGTTTTCCGCAAGGTGATGGTGTTTGCGCCACAACCTACTGGACCCGAAGCACAGACGAATTCGACCGGCGGCGATGTCAGCTCCCAGCGCAGCCAGCCTAGGGCGCAGGTTAGTAGCCGCCGCCGCTTATGGTGAACCTGGTTCCGCGAGCCACGTTCGGCAACTCTGACTATTTCACGCTCAGTTCGGGCAATCCGCCTTCCCTAGCTGTCCAGCAGCAACTTCTGCTGCCCCCCACCGATGCCACATTGCCTTTCAGCGACACCCGCACCCCGTTGAACATCCGCACCGGTATGCCGTACCGCTTCAGGCACTCGCTCTTCAAAGACGCTGCTGACCGGCCCGCCGCCACCTCAGCGAATAGCTTGCGCTGCACCCGGCTGCAAAGCTCGGCGTACGCCGAGAGCGCCGCGTCCAAGGTCTCTCTTTCGGTGCCTGAATAAGCTAGGATACGCGTCTGACAGGTGGCGGTGGGAGGCTTCCTTGGAGAGCCCCTCTCAGCCGGTGGTCGGCTGTCTCCTTTGCGTCGTATCATGGATCTATGAAACCAGAACGCCGGTTCGTAACGTGCGCAGTCGGCTATGCCATTCAGGCCAACAGGAAGACATCGGCCGACGTGGACATTAACAACTAATACCCACTAAATTGTAAACAGTTGCCAACCCCAACCACCAGGAGAGACCAGCAGTTTGCTCCAAGGCGACTTGTCTAGACTGGCTGTATCTGCCCGCCGGCACGCCGATAACCATTAGCCGCCGGTGTTCCGTGAAGGTCCGAACCGTAACCCCAGCAAAGGACAAGACAACAGCCTCCTGGAGCCGGGGCTGGGCAAAGATATTGACATCAACCGGGCCATGGCCGGACTCCGACACGTACGAAAACTATGACAGACGTCTTCAACCAGCACTGCGAATCCCTGCTGGTGCGGTACAACCAGAGAAACACCGCCGCAACGAGGAGGCACATTGAGGGCCTGTGCAACGTCCTGAGGCAGCAGGGCGAGGTCGTCCAGACCATGTTCGGGGGTTCCGTGAAGCGGGGCACCTACGTCCACGGTCTCAGTGACGTTGACGTGCTTCTCATTCTGAACCAGTCAGGCCTGGTGAACCAACCACCGGCGGACGTTATAGCCCTCATCAAGAGTTCCATCAAGGGAGTGCTGCGCCAGAACCCGGTAAGGGCAGGAAACCTGGCGGTTACCGTCGAGTACGCCGACGGCACTGAAATCCAGGTCCTGCCCGCCATACGCACCAAGCGGGGCGGAATCCGAATCGCCCATTCCGGTAAGCCGGCGTGGAGCCACATCATCCACCCCGCCAACTTCGCCGAACAACTCGTCGCCGTCAACACCGCCAAGAGCGGCAGAGTCGTGGCCACCATCAAACTGGCCAAGGCCATAGCTGACTGCCACATCAAACGACCACCAAGAAGATCAGCGGGTACCATATGGAATGCCTGGCCATCCAGGCGTTCCGGAACTACGACGGTAGCTTGGATCCCAAGTCAATGCTGAGCCACCTGTTCGCGCATTCCATTACTGCCGTCCACTCGCCAATCCCGGATACCACCGGGCAGTCCAAGTTCGTCGACGCTCACCTGGCACCCGCGGGGTCTCGCCCACGGCAACGGGCCTCAACATATTTTAGGCAAATGGGTGCTCAGGTCAGATCCAGCAAGACCAAACAGGATATGGATAATCTCTTCTGCGAAGGAACCTAGGCTGGGAGACAGGTGCTAGACGGCAAGTACATACTGATTTCCGGCAGCGCCAGCCGCTTATGCGAAGACGACAAGCTTGATGTCGCCATCCAGTTCGTCCGAGATTTCACCAGCGAGGTGCTGGTGAGGGGAGGAGGAATCGTCGTCCTTACCGGAGAGGAGGAGTCAACAAGGGACGAGCACGGCAATCCCCGAATATTCGATTGGGTAGCTCTGCGGGAGGTGCAACGCCACGCCGAAAGGACCACCCAGGAACCGCGCCGGTTGGCAATGGTGGTCATGTCCGAGCAGGCGCCCGAGTCCAAGATCGATGATGTCAACCTGGATCTGCTCAGGCGTCTTGAGCAGAGGAATGTTGTGGAAAGGTCCCACATTCGAAGGGAAATGTTCACGGGCGGCGAGTACCGGCAGGTAATGATCGACCTGGCGGACGCCATGTTGGCGGTGGGAGCCAGCAAGGGCACCTACACCGCCGGAGTGGTGATGACCGAGCTGGGCAAACCCGTGTTGCCGGTGGACCTGAAGCTGGGTTCCATAGTTGAGGACGGAGAAGGGGCGATAGCTCTGTTGCGGGAGATGATGTCAGACCCCGAGCCTTTCTTCCCGAACACACACCGTGAGGCCATTAACCAACTGGCGCTGCTCACCATGGACCGGGGTACCAATCACCCGACAGATTCAGCCCGCACCGCTGCCGAGATTCTGGAAAGAGAACTGGCTGCAGGGGTGCAGGAGACACACGCGCCAAAAGCTGACGGGCGCCTGAACCGAGTGGCCCGGGGTTTGGGCGAGCTTCCAGTGGTGGCTGCCGCCATCAAGATCATCGAGTTCATCAGGGGGATCCTGCCCTTTGGGCAATGATTGTCAGCGCCCAGGAATTCAGACGCGTCAGCCTTAACCCACCCCAGCCTTGACTACCTGCCCTGCGTACAAGGAACGCCGATCCTTCGGGATTCCATTTCCAGCCACCTCGCTCACATCGGCGAAAAACCCGAAGTTCCGGCATTTGGAACCAACTGTGGCAAAACCCTCCTCCAGAGCAACCTGGCAGAATCCCTGACTTTGGGTATGGCCTGGAACTTTCACCAAAACCATCGACATCGGCCCAGGGCGTCAAAATCCCTCCATCACGGTTAATGGGCTCAACATAGGCGAAAGCCCAACCCGGCAGATTTTGCCAAAACCTGCGCCCTGCGGGTAAACCGCCATCTTCAGGTAATCCGGCTACACTGGTTCAAATCAAGAAAACTCTGCGCCCAGACCATTATGCCAAACGACGGCAAAAGTCTTCAGACGTCCGATCTGGCCTAGACTGGCAACTTGAGACGAAGAACCCGTTATCAACGACAACTCCCGTGGGCCGCAAGACCGCTCTTGCCAATGCGTAGCGCCATTAAGGTTGAGATGCGGCATATGGCCATGATTCACGAAAAGTCCTCGACTCACTGAATCGGTGAAACAGCGCACCATCCCCACACCAGCCCGAAACGCCGGATCACGCTTCTGGAAAGAAAAAGCTCGGAATCTCGATATCGAGGATGATAACCCCAAGACCGTCCCAATGGACCATCAGCGCTTGTAATGCCTTCGACCCTTGAATCGCATTTGCTGCGGAAGAGCCTCATGGAGCCATCCAATCGCGCATCGTCAACAACAGCTCGAATCCCCTGCCGGATGAAAAAGCACCCAACCCTCAGATTCCATCCACCAATGGCGGCAGCGCGAACTTCGTCCACTTCGCCAGATCCAAGGAAGTGAGGTCAACCCAGCAATCCCCGCGGTTATTCGTCACCGGCCCGGAACTCGCCGGCAACAACTTTGGGCGAGGACCTGGACACTCTTTCGAGGATACCCGAACCCGTAAGGCATCCTTTCCAACCCAGACCGCCATAAACTGCATGGCAGCCTGCAAGATGGGGAATACTCCCGTCGGTCTTTCGCGGCGGCATTGCTGGAAATCCTCGTCCCTGGGAAATACCCGTCAATGGCCGGGGCCAGGGGACGGCCTCATCAAGTGTCCGGATGATTCTTGAGGCCATTCCCCAGTCCTCCTCTACCGTGGAAGTCCTCCGCAGCCCTTCCGGATACTCGGTAAATCTGCCGCGAAAAAGCGGAATTGCGCGTGACATTTGCAGCCCATTTACTGCCTCATTCAAGCGTAAAGTACACGCACCGCTTAATAGCCCCCGGCCTGTCTCCAGAGATGCGCCAAGTGTGCATAATGACTGAATTTACTGCCACATCTAGCTGTAAAACACCATTTTTCTGGCTGAACTGGATGCCCAAAATCGCCAACAAACGGGGACGTTTTCTGCCATTACCACCAGCATCCTCTGCCGCGCCCCTGACCGGGTCAGTGCCTGGAGCCGAATCCGTTGCATTTTGCCGAGTTTTTCTGCCACATCTAGTCGTAAAGTTCCACTTTTGGCTTAGTTTGACGGCCTCCGGAGCAGTTAGTGGCTGGAGGTGAAATGTGAGCAATCCCGAAATATTCAGAAGATTCCTCCGCGTCTGACGCCGCGTGTTGGATTTCCAACTCTGCTCTTCGTTATCTGATATATCCATTGGTGGCAGCATCCGAGCCAATTGAAATGGTGCCAAGAAAACGAACCGCCGGCGGCGGTGACGCCGGGCTTGGACAGTCGGCTCGCCGTAGAGGGGTGCACTCGAATAGGATTTCGGTCTGACCTGTAGACGGCTGCGGAGTGTCCTCGTAGACGAAAAAAAGACGGAGTACAAGTCCACAACATGGGCCGAGATCGGGAAGCGTCGATATCTCCTGGAGGTTGCAGAAGCCCTGCAACACTCAGCGGCGGACAGGTGATTCGAGGGACGCTTGATCTCTTGTCGGGATGGACCGGGCTTCTGTAACTGCTCGTCGGTCGTCATGGGCAACTTGCATTTGCCGTAAGGACAGTGGCAGTTTGATCGAGCAGCCTCTCACACGAGGAAAGTCAGCCGGTATGCAAAAACGTCTCCGGTACATTCCGCTCCTCGTCGCAAGAACCCCAAAGCACCTGATTCACCGTCCTCGTACCACTCGCAACTTCAAGCGTATGGGCCGACGACATAGGGCACAGATCGCTTCCGCCGTTGACCAAATGTACGCTGACTGTGGCCGGGCAACCATCTCATCGGAGCACTTGCCAGATTCATTCCTTTCCATAGCCGTGCACTGGGTGCACACCGAGCGGCAGTTCTTCGAAAGGCCGCGAAAGACATCCCCTTCACTTGGAAGCTATCTCAAAGCTTGAGTTGGCGTTGTCGCCGGTACCAGAGCAGCGCGCAGGCTAACTGGATCAGTCATATGTAGTTGGATGCCGTCTTGTCGTAGCGCACCAGTATGGCACGGCACTTGAACAGCCAGGCCGGTTGCCCTCCACCACCCAGCGCCGTGCGGGATGACGCTTTTCACCTGACTGTCCGGTTTCCCCTCTCATATCGGCCTTACGTGTCCCCGGTACCGTGAGCCGACGCGGCCTGATTTCCCGCGGGATTGTTGTATTCCTTATCCAGACACAGATGCTGAGTGTCTGCCTTGGGGCGCTCCACCACTACCTTTGCCAGAGTCATAGCCAAGAAGCTGGTCTACCCAGATGTCGACCACGCCGTGTTGGAAAGGGGATTCAGTGGCGAATTAGCCTTAGGGTTGGACCAGCGATCAGAATCTAGAATTTCGGTAACATCATCTGGTGAGGCAACATGACCGACAAGGCCCATTGTCAATGATCACCGACTCCCGCTGCGTCGCGTCTTCTGCCGAGTCGGGTTACGCCGATTAGGTAGTCCGTGGACGGATTGACTCGAGGTGCTCCTCCGTCCTCGACGTCCGTACCTTTCCTGGGATCGCCATCCCGGAAAGAGATCTCGCGACAGTTGCCGCAGGCTTTCCACACACCGTATGGTCGACACACTCTCTACGCATCAGGAAACACCCAGTCCAAACAGCTGCCGCAGACATGCAGACCCAATACATGCACCAACAGTCGGACTGGCCTGCCCTCACCTGGGATTACCGAACTCTCGCCGCCCAGCTCGGCAGGGTCGCCACCTCCTGGGCCGTAAGCCGCCCCTGGGATTCGACCTCCGGCAGCAAGCCACCCTGGAATTTCTTACCTCAGACATGGTCAAGACCAGCGCCATCGAGGGCGAAGTCCTCGACCCGGCCCGCGTCCGCTCCTCCATCGCCAGGCACCTCGGCATGGGCGGCGTAGCCGTCCCCTCCGGAGACGAGCACATAGAGGGCATAATGCACGTAACCCTGGACTCAACCCAGCACTTCCACAAAACCCTCACCGGGGAACGGCTTTTCGGCTGGCCCGCGGCCTTATCCCCCATCGGACGGAGCGGAGCCGAGGCCGCACCATCACCACCGGCTCCTGGCGCATCCATCCCATTCAAGTAGTATCCGGGGCTATCGACCAGGAGCCCGTCCACTTTGAAGGTCCTGAGCCATCCTTGGTGCCAGGAGAGATGGTCACCTTCCTGGAGTGGCTCAACAATCCGGCGGAAAACAGCCAGTTCATACGGTCCGCCCTGCCCACCTGTGGTTCGCCACGGTCCATCCCTTCGACGACGGCAATGGACGATTTCCCCGGGCCATCGCCGACATGTGTCTCGCCCGCGCCCACAACACACCGCAGCGTTTCTACAGCATGTACACCCAGATACGCGCGGAACGCGCCCAGTACTACCGGATGCTGGAGCAGACCCAGAGGACCGGCACCGACATCACTCCGTGGATGTCATGGTTCCTTGGGTGCCTGGAACGCGCCCTCCACAGCGCCGAGGTATCCTTGGACGTCATTCTGGCCAAGGCCCGGTTCTGGCAAAGCACCGCCGGCGTTCCCATCAACGAGCGCCAAGTGAAGATGCTTGCCCTCCTGCTGGACGACTTCAAGGGCAACCTCACCGCCGCCAAATGGGCCCGCATAGGCAAGTGCTCCCGCGACACCGCCCAGCAGGACATCAACGACCTGATCGGCCATAACATACTCGCTCGCAGTTCTGAAGGGGGCCGGAATCCACCTACTGCCTGACCGCCATAGGTCCAGTGAGACTTTCGAAGAGCGGATACAGGCAGTGAAGTAGCGTTTTGAGGCAGTTTCTTGGTACTCCCAAATGACCACTACCAGCGCCACTCCGTTTCATTCTGTGTTTGCCGAGTATTGTCCGCGATGCCTTGAGGCCGATTCGTCTCCTGAGCAGGTGTCGTCCATCGCCGACAAGGTCCTGGGGCAAGTGCTGCTGGCCTAAACGGTTTCAACGTGGAAGGCCCGGCGAAGGAAGCCGGTGACCGCTAACGTGTTTCCGGACCAAAGAGGGCCGCACGCCCACCGGCAACGGACTCCGAACACCAGAAGTGGAACGTCACGGTCAATCCTGTGTCGCCTACTACCACTGGCATATCGGCAACCCTGCCGCCGACACAGGTAAGGGAACGAAGATCTAATTCGCTACGGTGCCCATGTCCTGGTAGGCAACTGTGGGGTCCTATTGGTGAACATGCGACCCGTCCTGCTCCACGCCAGCTCCGGGCGATTATCTGGCCGGATACCCCTTCAGGCAGAACCTGGCAGTGGGGAAATCAAGAGGCTTGGCGGCCACAGATGCGGTTCAGTCCCTCCGATGCCGGACACCAACGTTTACGTCCCATGCCGGTGGAAATTGCGCTCAGCCGATTCGCACGCGCCACGTGGCATTGGTGGTGCCGGCGACATCCAGCGGATGTACGATATATTCGGGTAAACGGCGACGGTTGCAGGGAGGACGAACCGCTGTCGGACGGTGTGGAACCACTCCCGGACAGGATCAGACCCCACGCGGCTACAACAGCGTGACTCCGGCGAAACCGGTGCCGGAGTCGTGCTGGAAACCGTTACGCCCAGATGGGGTTAAACTGGATTACGCGCGGGACTGGCGGCAAGTAGTCCAAACCCGACTCTCCGAGCCAACGGGAATAATGTCCGGACTCTCCATCTCGGACGCCTGCATTTCTAGGATCGGCCCCTCGACCCGTGAATGGTCAATATGTCAGCAAGCCCACTGCCCCGGTGCATATTATCAGAAGGCGGCTTCCCGCGAGGACATGATCACCATCATCAACGTCGCATCCAGGAGGACATATTGCCCATCACAGTGGAGCAGGACAAGCGCCACCTCAGTCACGGAGACCCTACGGGCGAACTCCTCCCAAGTATCCACTCCTCGGCGACGCCAACCCCGCCGGAAATCATGGGAACCTCAACGCGTGATGGCTTTGAGCCGAAAGATCATCCCGTCAAAGTTCACTCTCGCTCGAGAGGGGCCTCTCTTGATTGTTGGAGCCTTTTCAAATCTGTCAGTTGAACGTGGACTAGACCGGATGCCCCAGAATCAGGCTCCCCATCCTGTTAGAGTTGCAGACTTAGGACCTGCAAAAGTTCGCCGCGCCATTCCTCCATGCCAGCCAGATGTTCTGCCCCGACCGCCTGCTGGGCAGCACCAGCCACTTGACCGGGCATCACCCATTGATCGGCCAACGCGTCTTGAAACGAGGCCACAAGCATTGAAAGGCCCTGGCCCCTAGCCTGGAACACCGGAACTGCGCCTCTCTTGCACGCCATCAACAATGGAAAGGGGGCGTTCAGTCCTCGGACTACGAAATGGGGACGGAGTTTGTCGCGGACCGCATAGTCTGCGACCGCGGTTTGTTCATATTCCACCGGCACCAGCAGACCCCGGCCATTACCAATGGGAATTATCAGCCAGAGATCCGGCGCCAATTGAGTGTCACCAGGAAAGTTGATCACCATCCTCAGTCCCGATGTCGCGAACCATCGTCGGTCTATAGCAATCAGCCGCCTGTTGCCGGCCCGTTTCAAAAACTGTGCTTGGAGACGGTGCGCACGGCGGTCGTGTGACGATTTCTTCAGGCGCCCCCGGGCTGTCTTGTACTCTCCAAAACGGGCCCGGAGGACATTGACGTGAATCCGGTCCATCCTTGCGGCCAAGATATCGCCTTCCGGGGTGAGGTAAAGGTTCGTGTCCTTATACGGGCCGGCATGAGCAAACGGCAACCTCACTGTAATCGGCCAGCCGCCAACTTCAATCTCCAGAAAAGCGTGGCTTTCGGTAATCCGAGCTGGAATTTTCAGTTCCTCGATTACCCTCAGCTCCTGACGTTCCTGACGATTCTCCTTCTCTTTTACAAGCTGACGTACCACCACTGCAACGTGACCTTTCTCGACAACCTTGTCACAGTCGGCATCGAATTCTATTTCAAACTCGGTCTTCCTCCGTGCGACTGTCCCTTGAGGAAGGCGTAGAGGAAGCAGCAACCTCTTTTCGTCAATGTCCAGCTCGGCTTCATATATTCCCTTTGACAACGCCGCCGATTGCACCTCAACATCGACCTCCTTGGTTTCCTCGACCAATCCCGCCGCCTTCAATGCGTTGGCGAGCGTCCTGGTGTCGCTTCTGGGCCGACCAATAGCGCCGCCGAGATGACTTGGAGAAATCCCTCGGTGAATCTCGATTTCCCTGAACGCATAATATTGCTCTTCACCAGACACGGCACGGCTTGACCTCTTCGCCACCCAGTCCTCGAACGGAGTGCCGACCTTCCTCGCATTCGGTTCCTCTACCGGAGGATAGAGGTGACCCACCGGGGATACGGGGGTCAACTGCTCCACGACTTCACCACGCGCGGTAACCACCGCTTTGGGAATTCCCTTGGCAACGTTCATCCTTACATGAATTCCCGACAGCCAATCGGGAACGAGGTATATGACACCGGCAGGCGCCGCAGGTTCCCCGTACCAGCCACTGGGTTCCGTGCGAAAGCCTTTGTAGAGGTCGGCGAGCCGTTCGACTCTATCATCGGCGCTGCACACGTACCCTTGCCATACGATGGGAATCCAAAAATAAAATCCATCAGTAGTCCTGAATTTTGCGAGCGCGTGAATCGACCGCCCTTCGGCCCGGACCCATATGAGACGACACAGGAGCAGGTTGTCGTCAATGGTCACGAAGTGAGGCTCATCCCTAGGCCCTACCCCCACCACAGTCGGAGTCCGGACCGCTTGGGTCCTCCAAAAGCGGGGAAGAACCTTGTTCACCACTTCCACGATTGGGAGGCAGCCGTGCAAATACTTGAGGGTGTCGTCCCCGGTTTGCCATTCTTCTGCAATCTCCCAATGCGCCCCTACGTGCTGCACTCCACGGGGCAACAGGAAATTCCGATGCCGCTCGCCTAGGGCAAGCCCCATGAGTTCGGTACCAACGTACCCATCCTCTACCAAGGCCACCATCAACTTCTCTATTTTGGACTTGCTGAGATAGCGAAGCTCAGCGAGGTCTTCTACGGATGACATCGGGAGTACCCAAATCATGGCCAGTACCAGCATCCGCTCCGCCTCCTCCAGGTCGTTGCCAGTTCGGCTCCTTGCCCTAGTGCTCAGACTCCGCACATATTCCACCTGTTGCCAGGCATTCCAAAGATCCATAAACGTGCCCTCTCTCAATAGGTTCTGTTGATTCCTTTGTTGTTACAAACGTCGCTGGCCATGGCCTCGAGCAAAAGGTTCGATCTCCTAGTCCTTCCTCTTCGCGTCGGCCAGATCTTAACCGTCTAATCCCATCGGCGTCTGAGTCATTTGAGACGCTTCAACGCCCCGCCATGCCGCTGCCTCGTCGTTTCGACCTCTAGTGTTCGCCGGTGCCCACATTCTTGGCAGCTTCCTCGGTGAGCCATTGGATCAGCAGATGGCATGGGATCAGAATCCTCCGACCGTCCTGTATGTGTGGAAGAGGGCGCTCGGTCCTCCGCAACCAACTGTTCAGTTTGTGGACGGATACTCCAAGAGTCTTTGCAGCCTGCTCAACGTTGTAGCAGAGCATATCAAGCGAACCGTAGCTTTCCTTTTTACTGGATTGGACCGACCGCCAAATTTCGGCCAACTCAGCCTCCGGGACAATCCTCCACCCGGTGTTTGATGCGGAGTCCTGCACCAGGATGAGGAGCCAGTCGCCTTCACTACGTAGCTTATCCAGAAATTCGTCAAGGTCTTTCTGACCTGTCATGTCAACACCTGTAGCCGCAGGGCCCCTTCAATAGGGGTAGGTGGCAGTCAACGGGCCTGATCCCGGCTGATACAGCATCAATACCACATGACCCCTCTACGTTAATGCTAGTCGGATCTTCCACAGCCATAGGCGATTGGTGCGGGTTGAGGCGGGCACAACAGGCACCCCGAAGGGATGGCAGGAGACAACTCCAATTACCGCTTTGACGAGAGCGGCAGCTTGGAAAATGCCACAGCCGAAGCTACAGAGCGCCCATTTCACGCTGGCAGGGCAGTATCCGCAACAGCGCCAGCAAACTGGGAGGGCAAAGTCAACCCGCACGAAAGTTAAAACTTCCCCCCCAAATGGGCCTGTCGGCCATAGGATCCTGCCCCAGCCAGCCGTGCCTCAACCCCTGATGTGCCCCTTATCCACTGGCAGTCGCAGCACTACATTGTGCTGCGGAGGCCGCTCACGTCATCACGGCCGACCGTCCGAAGAGGCAAGCCTCGACTTGACGGAGAGGGAGCGCAATTGCGCCCAAAGGAATGACCGTCTTGTCCAAGTTGGAACCGTGATAGTGTTCGCGCTGTACGCCGTGCCGGACAACCCGACCAACCCCCAAGAGGGGTAGCGGGCACGGCAGGCCTTGGCTTCGGCACCCACCAGTTGCTCCAGAATCTCCCGATGGGTCATCTGCTTTATGCGGGTGGTGTCGAGGGTGTTGTCCATAACTCCCAGGGCATGCTTGAGCCCCAGGCTCTCCACGTGCTGGCGGGTCCGCTCCGCTCCAAGGCGTTAATCTGGAACCCCCACTGTGGCTCGATTTCCTGGCGCCATCGGCGGCAACAACGATCTCGCCGCCCTCTATGCCACACCACTCTACCTTCGGGACTACTCTGCCTAAGCGTGCAAGTCTAGCTCGGTATTCACGTATCAACCTGCGGGTCTCATGGACACTTGGTTCTTGGTGTCATTGCCAGCAGCGACACCTCCCCTTCACCGCCAGATAGCACTTTGCGCCTTGCCCTGCCGTCGTAGTGTGTCTAAAATAAGTATCGTCTCCAGTTGCTTCGCGAACCAGCCTTGTTGAACCTCAAGCAACCCTTCACTCGGTTTCACGCTCAGCGCAATCACACCGTTAGCCCAAGTAGAGCGGCAGGTTCACCATGACGCGCGGGACGATCAGGCAACGTTCAAAGGTCAGAAAAGATTCCTGGACGGTCCAGGTCTATGTTGGGTTAGACACAAAGACCGGCAAGAAGCGATATCTCTCAGAAGCGGTCAAAGGAACAAAGGCCCAAGCCCAGCGTCGCCTGACCGAATTGCTCCGAGAAATTGACACAGACAATTTCGTTGAACGTCCTCGGCTAACCGTAGGGGAATACCTTGAGCAGTGGATGACGGACTACGCAGAATCTCACGTCTCTAAGCGCACATTCGATGGATACAGAGGGAACCTCGACCGGTATCTACTTCCCAGCCTGGGGAGCATCCCGCTCAAAAAGCTAACTCCTCTCCATGTCAAAGAGATGGAGTCGAAACTCCTCCGAGGCGGCGGAGCCGATGGTGGGCCGCTTTCACCTCGGACGGTCGTTCAAGCTCACCGGGTGCTCTCTAAAGCTCTAAACGACGCTGTAAAAGACGATTTCGTCGGCCGAAACCCTGCGGCGGCAGTTGAACCGCCAAGGACTACCAAGTATGAGGCTAAGACCCTGAGCTGGGATGAAGTACATGCCTTCATTGGACAAATCAACAATCCACTACATCTGACTTTGGTCTTGCTGGACATTCAAACAGGCCTAAGGCGGTCCGAGCTACTTGGCCTGCGATGGAGGGACATAGACCTGTCAGCAGGGACGTTATCACTCCAACGGGCGTTGATAAGGCTTCCGTCCGGCGGGACGGAGTTGACCGTGACCAAGAACGGCCGGGGAAGGCTAGTTGAGCTGCCCCAAGAATCCATCGGCGCCTTGAGATCACATCGGGAGCGCAACCAGAGTACATCGGGGAATGGCAATTTTGTATTTTGCCATTCCGATGGCTCTCATTTGGACCCCGATTTGGTCAGTAAATGGTTCAGGAGAATTGCCAAGAACGCCGGTATGGAAGGGCTGAGGCTGCACGATCTCCGTCATACCCACGCCTCAATGATGCTGGCGAAGGGTATTCATCTCAAAATCGTGTCAGAGAGATTGGGGCACAGTTCCATAGGGATAACTGCCGATTTGTACTCCCACGTGTTACCGTCAGTGCAGGTAGAAGCAGTGAGGCGATTTGAGTCCGAGTGGAACAATAGGAATGGCAAAAGAATGGCAAATTTGGATTCACAGGACTGAATTCGTTCTAATTCGTATCTAAAGCCGGTGTAGCTCAGTGGCAGAGCAGCGGTTTCGTAAACCGCAGGTCAAGGGTTCGAATCCCCTCACCGGCTCCATTGTTTTTCCTCCTCTGGCCCTCGCCTCGTCTGTGCTGTTGGTTGTCTTGGTTTGCATTCCTAATCCTGCCTCTTTGCGCGTATAATGGCGCAAACACAGCTTTGGAGAGGGCAGGATTCGCTGATGAAATTCGGACTTTTCTATCAGATTCAGGTGCCCAAGCCTTGGGACGATGAGAGCGAGGCGAGGCGCATCTGGGAGGCGCTGGACCAGATTGCCTTCGCCGAGGAAATGGGATACGACAGCGTCTGGTTTTCAGAGCACCATTTCCGTCCGGTGTGGTCGCACAACAGTGCTCCCGACCTTACACTGGCGGCAGTCACCCAGCGCACCTCGCGGATCCGCATGGGCATCGGCGTGGTGTTGGCCCCGATTCATCATCCGCTGCACACGGCGGCGCGCATGGCCACGCTGGACATCCTCAGCAGGGGTCGCGTGGACGTTGGGTTGGGCCGCACCGGTTATCCCTACCAGCTGACTCCCTATGGCGCCACGCTGGAGGATACCCGAGGGATGTGGGAGGAGTTCGCCCAAGTTCTGCCCCGCATCTGGACAGAGGAAGAGGTTAGTCACGACGGCCAGTATTTCCACATCCCGCCCCGGCAGGTGCTGCCCAAGCCGTTGCAAAAGCCGCATCCGCCGCTGTGGTCGGCCTGCGCCAGCGAGGAGACCACCCGTCGCGCCGGCGAACTGGGCCTGGGGGCGTTGGTGGGCAGCGAGGGCGGGCCGGATCGCGTCGCTGGCACTCTGGAGCTGTACAGCAAGAGCTTGAACGGAGCGCACGGCCCCACCGTCAACAGCCAGAACGCTCTGATGACCGCCGGTTTCTGCCACGAGGACCCCAAGGTTGCGGCAGAACGCGGCACCGAGCTGATCGGCTGGTACTTGGAACAGCAACGAGAACGGGCCCGGTTGGTGTGGCGCGGTGTCGACCCGGCAACCATTCCGCCCGACTACCAAGGTTACTACGAGCGGGACATGCGAATGGCCGCTGGGCCTCACGAGGGCGACCCGACGCCTCAGGAAGTGGTCGAACGCGGCGCAAACTTCTGTGTCGGCACGCCCGACGACTGCATCCGGTTCGTGGAGAACTACGAGGCCATGGGCATAGAGCAGATTTTCTGTCTCAGCGCCATCGGTCCGGCCAGCCACGAAGAGACGATGAATACGCTGCGAATGTTCGGCAAACACGTCATACCCCATTTCAAGGCGAAAGAGAAAGCCGCTTAGAACCACTTAGAACACTGGGGGAAACTCGCCCATGCCTCCTTATGGGCGGAGCAGGTGAGATGGGCGGAGCAGGTGAGCACACGTCCGGCTCGTTGAGGCAGGGAGACAGCACACGTCCGGCTCGTTGAGGCAGGGAGACAGGCGGCTTTGTGGGCTGGGGATGTCCGCACACTTACCTTTCACCAGAGGAAAAAGAAACTATCGGCGCAGTCTCTTACGGAGTTGAGTGATGAAAGCAGGGGTTGTCTTTCCACAAACGGAGATTGGTTCTGACCCGGCGGCCGTGCGGGACTACGTTCAGGCAGCCGAAGGACTGGGTTTCTCGCATCTGATCGTCTACGACCATGTGCTGGGGGCCGACACCACCAAGCACGCCAACTGGGTCGGCGGCTACGTACTGGAAAGCATGTTCCACGAGCCATTCGTGCTGTTTGGTTACTTGGCGGGGATAACGACGTCCATCGAGTTGGTGACGGCGGTGCTCATCCTGGGGCAGCGGCAGACCGCCTTGGTGGCGAAGCAGGCGGCCCAGTGCGATGTGCTCAGCGGCGGCAGGTTGCGCCTCGGCGTGGGTGTCGGCTGGAATCACGTGGAGTACGAGGCCCTGGGCGAGGACTTCAGCACCCGCGGCGCGCGGCAGGCAGAGCAGATCGAAGTGCTCCGGCAGTTGTGGACCAACGATGTCGTCGATTTTCACGGGAAATACCACAACATCACCAACGCAGGCATCAATCCACTGCCTATCCAGCGTCCCATTCCAGTCTGGATGGGCGTGGGAGCGCGGGCCAACCCGTCGCCTTCCGACCGCGTTCTGCGGCGTGTGGCGCGGCTGGCCGACGGCTGGTTCCCTCAGGTCGGCCCGGACGACGCGCCGGCCGTGCTGGAACGACTGGCTGGATTCGCCCAAGCCGCAGGCCGAGATCCGGCGGCCATCCTGATGGAGCCGCGCATCAACTCCGCCGATGGCGATCCGGAGTTCTGGCAGGCCCAGACCGAGAGGTGGGGCGGGATGGGCGCCACCCACATATCCATCAATACTATGCGCGCCGGGTATCAGTCTCCGCAAGACCACATCAACGCCATCCAGCAGTTCCGCGAGGTGGTGAGCTAGACGGTGTTCCTCAACCTAGCGGGGTGTTAGCCCTGCCAGGTTACAGGATCCAGGTTATAAGCTATGGGTCAAGTACGCTGACGGCCCCTTGGGAAGATCTCCTTTTTAGGGGAGTCTATATTGACCCGGATTCCGAGGCTATAAATCTCAACGATCACAACCCGGCTCATTTCATGTGGAGTATGCCGACAGGAATGCGGTCGTCCGTATAGAGGACTTCGTTATTCCGGAAAGTACTCTGTCGCCTCAAGTCGGGCGGCGGGTAATTGAGTGGGCGTTCCTTCATCAGGCCCATCAGGCCCATCAGGCCGAACTCAGAGAGGCGTGGGAGCGGCATCGGCAGGGATTGCCGCCGGGTCGCATCCCTCCCTTGGAGTGACCCCATCGTGTGTGGCAGGTTCACCTTAATTTCCAGCGTCAGCGAGCTGCAGCTCAGGTTTGGATTCGCGGTGGAGTCCGCCGAATCTCAGCCTCGCTACAACATCGCACCGACGCAGCCTGTGCTGGCAGTGGTCAACGACGGCAACCGGCGAGGCGAACTGATGCGCTGGGGGCTGGTTCCATCGTGGGCCAAGGATGTCAAGATTGGCTCTCGCATGATCAACGCCGTCAGCGAAACCGCGGCGACGAAGCCTGCCTTCCGCAGCGCGTTCCGGCGCCGCAGATGCTTGGTGCTGGCCGACGGTTTCTTCGAGTGGCGACGCGAGGGAAAGAAGAGGGTCCCACTTTACTTCTTCCAGAGGTCGGGAGAGCCCATGGCTTTCGCCGGTCTGTGGGAGAACTGGCAGGCACCCGAAGGGGAGTGGATTCGCTCCTGTACCATCCTCACCACGGCGGCCAACACCTTCATAGAGCCGGTACACAACCGGATGCCTGTCATCCTGTCCGTTGAAACGGAACCTCTCTGGATTGACCCGCTGACCGAAACGCCGGCCAACCTGGAGCCTCTGCTAGTTCCTGTGCCGTCGGACCTTCTGGACGTTCGCGAGGTCTCTCCGATGGTGAACAGCGCCCGCAGCGAGGGCCCTGGCTGCATCGCCCCACCCGCGCCCCCCGAAGAGGTGCGGCTGTTCAGCTAACTGCGGAAGCTCCTGCCTCGGCTACAAATCGGGCCCGCCTGTTCATGGCGGTGATGACCGTGGCCGCCCACTTGGCGGCCGGGTTGAACCTTTTTGCCCTCTCCCCTCTCCTGCCTCTGGCCATCGATGAGTACGAAATCAGCCATTGGGCGGCTGGTCTGCTTGTATCTCTCCCCATGCTGATCGGCGCGGCTATTGGTATCCCTGGGGGAATTTTGATCGCCCGGGTGGGTGTAAAGAGGGCTTATTTCTGGGCGTGGGTGGCAATGGCGCTGCTGGCCTTGGCTCCGTTCGCTCCAAACTTTTATGTGCTGCTAGTGCTGCGCTTGGCTTACGGGGTGGGACTGGCGTTCATGGTGGTCGCTACCGGGCCCTTGGTGATGCAATGGTTCCGACCCAGAGAGATGCTGTTAATCAACTCCCTCAATACTGCCACCCTGAGTATGGGCGTAGCTATATCGTTGGCCGGTGCAGTTCCGCTGGCTGAGTTGCTGGGCTGGAGGATGACTCTAACGGTTTTCTCGGGAGTTGGCATAGTAGGGGCGATTCTATGGCCCGCCGCTCCAAAAGACCGGGACACCGGGCAGGGACGGCGCTCGGGTATTTCGGTATGGGAGGTTCTCTCAGTACTGCGAGGGCGCGCAGTCGCACTGCTGGTGGTCGCCGACGCAGGAATCTTCATTCAATACACTGCGCTGACTACTTGGCTGCCAACCTTTTACGGAGAGGAGCGAGGCATTTCCCCTGAGGAAGCAGGATATATCACGAGTATTCTGCCGTTTGTCGGGATATTTGCGGTGTTGGCGGGAGGGGCCATCCCTCTAATGTTTGAGTCCTTCCGTGCCAAGCTGGCCTTGCTGCATGGAGCGGGAAATTTTCTGTTCTCCTACCGGGGAGTTCTGGCCTCCTCCGGGATATTGGCAATACTTGGAGGATTGGGATCGTTTCTCTTTACCGGCCAGGCAGGCATTTATATTGCGATAGTGGTGTTGGGAGTAGGGTCCTGGTTCTATGTCCCCGCCCTTTTGACGATTCCGATGCGTTTATCCGGAGCAACTCAGGAGCGCGTAGCAGCCGTGTGGGGTTCGTATATGACGTTCTCAGGTCTCGGGATGTTCATTTTCCCGATTCTTGTGGGCTGGTTGTATGACAGCTTTGGCTCCTACTATCCCGGATTCATCATCTGCGCCGTGGCCAGCTGGGCCCTGCTAATATGCGGCCTTTTCCTGCCCAAAGATGCGGGATCGGAGCCTGATCGGATACTTGATTGACAACGTTCGACGGCGGCGCGTAGGGTGAGTGAGCCACATTTCAGGCAATTTCTAGAATTTCTAGGAGGTCTATCATGGCGAGAATCCCCGCTGCAACTAGGGAAAACGTCCCGCAGGACCAGGTCGCAGAATTTGACCAGATGATTCAGAACCTCGGCGGAGTCCCGCCCTTCGGCCCCGGCTCGGTTATGATTCACGTTCCCAAAGCCCACCAGGCTGCCACCGCGCTGAACAACTACCTCCGCAACGAGTCGTCGCTGCCCGCGGCAGCCCTGGAGTTGTGCATGCTGCTGGCGGCCCGCGAATACGACTGCCAGCACATCTGGAACGCTCACGCCGGAGCCGCCCGCGCCGCCTCGATTCAGGAGGGAGTGGTGGACGCCATTCGGGACGGCAAGGAACTGCCCCCGCTTACTGACCTGGAGCGGGCCGTAATCAACTACGCCCGCGAGTTCTTCAACGACCGCAAGGTTGGGCGCGGCGCATTCCAGGATGCGCTGGAGCAGTTCGGCAAGCAGGGTCTGATCGAACTGACGCTGGTCATCGGCAACTACAGCTTCCTTGCCTTCGTGATCAATGCCTTCGACCCCGACCTGCCCACCAACCGCACCGAAGCCCTGCTTCCGGGGTAGCAGGAAATTCCCTCTCCCTCTGGGAGAGGGTTGGGGTGAGGGCGTGCCGAAGGGATGCAGAGTGCCTCGTCGAGAGCCTAAAGACCTGTGAAAACAGGCCACGGACCCGAAGAGAGTCTTATGGAACCCTCTGAGAAACCGTCGGTCGACAGGACACAGGTTTAGACGGCGGGCCCTCATCGGGAAATATATCGTGGATTTCTTGTGCTTCGAGCGTAAGCTGGTTGGTGAGCTTGATGGTGGTCAGCATCAGGAACAGGCTGATTATGACGCTGAGCGCACACGGTTTTTGGAATCCAGGGGTTATCGCGTGGTCAGGTTCTGGATGACGCGTACTCTGTGATAGATACGATTCTGATTTCGTTGTAGGGGGGCGACGCCCTCACCCTAACCCTCCCCCTGAGGGGGAGGAGTAAATTTGCGGGAGAGGTATTTTGGACGTAGGAGGAAAATACCATGCCAGCAACACCCTTTAAAATCGAAATTCCCGACTCCGTATTGGACGACCTCAAGGCTCGGCTGGAGCGCACGCGGTGGCCGGATGAGTTGCCTGGGGTCGGCTGGGAATACGGTTCCAATATGGACTACATCAAGGAACTGGTCGAGTATTGGAAGAACGACTTCGACTGGCGCAAACAGGAGGCGCTGATCAACAGCTTCTCCCACTTCAAGGCTCCGGTCGACGGGCGGAACGTTCACTTCATCCACGAGAAGGGCAAGGGGCCGAACCCTCTGCCCCTGATCATCACTCATGGCTGGCCCGGTTCTTTCTTTGAAATGCACAAGGTCATACCGCTGTTGTCCGACCCGGCGGCCCACGGAGGCGACCCGGCCGACGCCTTTGACGTGGTGGCTCCGTCGATGCCGGGCTACGGCTTCTCCGACGCCGCCCAAGAGCGGGGCCTGGACGTGCTAGCTGTCGGCGACGTGATGGCCAAGCTGATGACCGAGCAGCTGGGCTACCAGCGGTTCGGAGCGCAGGGCGGCGACTGGGGCGCCAGCGTAACCTCCCGGCTGGGCCATTCCCACTCCGACCACTGCATCGGTATCCACACCACCTCCGTGACCCGCCCCACACCCTATTTGGGACCGGGGTCGCAGCCGCTGAGCGAGGCCGAGCGTGGCCTGCTCCAGCAGCGGGAGGACTGGCTGGCAGCCGAGGGCGGGTATTCCCACATCCAAGGCACCAAGCCGCAGACGCTGGCCTATGGCCTCAATGACTCGCCTGCCGGCCTGTGCGCCTGGATCGTCGAGAAGTACCGCACTTGGAGCGACTGCCACGGCGACGTGGAGTCCAGCTATACCAAGGACGAATTGCTGACCACGGTGACCATCTACTGGGTCACCCAGACCATCAACTCATCCACGCGCCTGTACTACGAAACGCTGCGCAAGCCGTGGGACTTCGCCCAAGGAGAGCGCATCAACGTGCCGGTGGGAGTGGCCGTATTTCCTGCCGAGATCAGCCGACCGCCCCGCGAATGGGCCGACCGCTCCTACAACATACAACAGTGGACGGTGATGCCCAGCGGGGGCCACTTCGCTGCGCTGGAGGAGCCGGATCTCCTGGTGGAGGATGTCCGCAACTTCTTCCGTCCGCTGCGGTAGACTCTGCCATCCTTCCCTTCCTTGCTCCAAGGGCGAATGGGTAATCCGTAATGCCCGACCGTCCGTTTCCTGACAGGAGACGGGCGGTTATGTTTCTCTCTCGCATACTTTCTAGTATAGTTAGTAACTTATTATATTGTAGCCACAAAGCAGATTTTAGGAGTCCATCATTCTAGCCAACAGCCTCGCCGGCTACTTGCTCCGGTCCTATTCCGGGGTCATGTTGCTGGTCGCGTTTCTGGTCAACCTGGCCGCCGGGTTCGTTCAGTTCGGTTACAGCCTGACCCTACCTTCCATGGAAGAATCTCTCCACCTCTCACATACCGAGGCAGGGCTGCTGATAACCATTACGGCGGCAACCCGGATTGGCGGAGCACTGGCCTCGGGCACTATGGCCCCGCGTTATGGCAGCCGCGCCATCACTGCTGGTGGAACATTGGTCAGCGGGGTCAGCATGCTGTTGCTGGGGTTCTCCGAGAATTACGGCACCGCCTTGGGGGCAGCAATTCTGATGGGAATCGGAGGGGGCTTTGCCCTGACCCCGGTGATGGGGTTGCTGGCCTCTTGGTTTCGTCTGCGGGACAGGGGCCTGGCGGCGGGGCTTGCTGCCTCGGGCGGCAGCATCTCCTTCATTCTGGCCGGACTCATCGTGCCGGCGCTCGCCGGGTTCAATATGGAAAACGGTTGGCGGTACAGTTGGCAGATGTTCGGCGGAGTGATACTGGTGGTGGGCATGATCTCCGCGCTGTTCGTGCGAGAGCGACCCTCAGAACCTTTGGAGTCGGAGCCCCGGCCCAACTCGCCGCGCAGCGCCTGGCCCATAGAGGCGTTCAAGCATCCGGCCGTCTGGCTTATCGCCCTGCTGGCCTTCACCTCGGGCTGGTCGCAGAACCTCTTTACCACCTTTTTCGGCCTCTATCTCACCCAAGAGAATGGGGTGTCGCTGGCAACGGTCGGGCAGTTGGTCGTCCTGATTGGAGTGCTGAGCATTGGGAGCGGGGTGGGCTGGGGCTGGATGTCCGACAAGTTGGGCCGGGGGCGGGCTTTTGCCTATTCCTTTGTGGTGCAGGGAGTGGCCTTTGTGCTGCTTGCCACCCTGCCGGGGTTCGCGACGTTCCTGCTGACCTCATTCCTGATGGGCATTACGCTGAGGGCGGCCTACACGATATGCGCGGCCTCCTCTGGGGACTACGTGCCGGTGCGTTTCTCCCCGGCGGCCTTCGCGCTGATGTCGGTGGGCGCGGGACTGGGGAGCACAGTTTCTCCCACCATCGGCGGCCTGATGGCCGACTATGTGGCTATGAAGTGGGTATTCTGGATGGCCACCGGAGGCTCGGTGGCGGGCATCTTGGGGGCGTTCTACCTGCAAACCAAGCGACAGGCCAACGCCTCGGCCCAGTGATGCTTCTCCCCTGCGTGGCAGGGGCCTTCAGCGGCTGGGTGTTCTGGAAATTTGCAATTGCTTCAGCTTTCGCGAGAATGAAGACCACGCGGCTCGCAAATCGTCAACTTTGACCTTTGCGGCGGCCGCCCTGTACCCCTCGACGGCTCCGAAGGCCAAGCCGGCCAGGACGCCCCCGACGATGGCGTCGAGGATGAAGTGGTTGCCCGTAACGGTGATGGCGAAAAAGGTCATCGTCGGGTAGACGATACCGGCGATTTTGAGTCCCCCCGGCAGTGTGCGCCACCAGTACACCCCGAGGATGATGGTCCAGCTGAAGTGCAGGCTGGGCATGGCTGCCGACGTGTTATAGAAGGTAGCCATGGATTCCGTTCCATAGAATGTCGGGCCAAGGGCCTGGATGGTGTCCACCAAACCCACTCCGGGGATGGCGAAGGGCGAGGCCACCGGGAACAGCATGAAAGCAAGCAAGGCGACAATGAGATCCAGCAACACCACGGTGCGGAAGTAGTAGTACCTCCGCCGGTTCCGCAGAAACAAGTAAATGGCCAATCCCAGGATCACTGGCCAGTAGGTGAGGATATAAGCCCAGTTTAGAAACACGACAATGGCGTGAACGTGTTCGATGGCCCAGGCCTGCCAACCCGGTTCCCACAGGACTCCCAGCCGCTGCTGCAGGTCGGCGATGCGACCACCGTTCGAGATGCCGACCTCGCGGACGTTGTCAAAGACCAGTCCGCGACTGAGCACGTAGGTCAGGTAGGCCCCGATGTAGAGTGCAATCTCGGCTGGGACCCGCCAGTGCTCCGTGACCCATAGCGCCGCCGGGGTCTGCGGGGAGGCCGCCAGCCATCGCGCCGCTGGCGTTTGCTGAAGGGCAAACAGCCATTCCTGTGCCCATGCCGGAAGGGATGGCCCCCCGCCTGCGCCAGAGTACCTCACCCGCGCCCAGAAGCGACGACTGTTACCTGATTTAGTGGCTCGCATTTCCAGTGCTCCCCACCTGCTGTGGAATGCCCGCGCCCCCTATCTCCGAAAAGGCGGTCGTGTTGCCCATCGGCTGAAGGCGATTGCGTAATGTTAATTATGGATAATATGCCTGTATCGATTGGTCGAATATATGGAAATTGAAATTCTAATGACCTGCCGAAAACGGGGTGGCAAAGGGTGGTGGCCGTCCCGGCTAGGTTGTGGACCGCTCTTTCACCGGGACACCACTTCCGTTTGGCCGGTTACCGGGTGCCTACGCCCTCTGACGCTATGCAGGGTGCCGCATCTGATAATGTGGTTCAGAGGCGACGGTATTGAGGGACATAGAGTCGATGATGTCGCCGTGGTTTTAACCGGGATACTCCCGTTGCCGGGGTTGATACCAGTTGTGCTTGACGGGCGCGGCCCAAGCGGCTGGCAGAACGAGACCCATCCCAAGCTGCCACCAACTATTTTGACCGCAAAGGTCCGGGCCACCATGACCTCGGCCTGCAAAGTTCGACGCTCGTTGTTCCGCATGGTTACAGACTGCCTTCAGATGGGAATCTCTGCCGGAAGAGCCCATTTACACTCAGATACCATTGGAACGCGCCAGTTCCTGGTATCCTCTTGAGCGGCGTTATCTGTCGAGTATTGCTATCATACATTTTCACCAATCCGCTAGGCAACAAGTCCGGGCAATTTTTTCCGGGAATCCTGATTGGCGGCCAGTATCGGGCATGTTTCAGTGGCGACATCGCTTGCTGGGCCGGAACTCATGTGGGGAAACGCGTGGAAGGAGAGTCGAATTGGCCAGAGTAGACCTGATAACCGAACAGCAGGCCACCGGGCGGGTGAAGGAAATCTTTGATGACATCAAGGAGACCATGGGCTGGGAGTTCGTGCCTCAGACCTTCCAGCTGATTGCCCACAATCCCGATCACCTGGAGTCCTACTGGGACTATTACAGGCAGGCCATGTCCCCCGGACGCTTGGACCTCAAGACCAAGAAGCTCATCGCCTACATCGTCTCCGCGATGAACAACTGCGGCGTTTGAGTGCGCTTTCATCTGGATGCCGTGAAGCATCTGGGAATAGACGACGGGACGCTGGCTGAGGCGGTGGAGGTGATGACCGAGGTCTCAAAGGGGAACCTGATAATGCACTCCACCGGCCACAGGCATTAGCGGAGCCCGACTGCCTCCAAGTTGGGATTCCGCCAATGTGGTGGCGCCTTTCCGCGGCAATGGGTCCCACACTGATCCTGTCCTCAGAGAATGGTGGATTCGACCCGCCTAATCCTGCAGGAACACGTAGGCCGCGGAGTTCGGGCCGCGGTCGACATGGCTGTGCCCCTTGCCAGAGGTGTCCTCCATCAGGCGCACGTCTCCGGCGCGAAACAGGTGGGACGATCCGTCGCTGGCCGTGATCTCGGTCTCGCCGCTCAGGTGAATGATTAACCTGCGGTCGGGAAGGGGGTGGAAGTCCATCGTGCGGGGCTCCGTCCACCACTGGACTTTCACCTCCCCCACGTTCAGCATCGAATGCAGCTCCGGGCGCTCCTCCAGTTTCAGTTCCTCCATGTGGCTTTCCCCGTCCTCGGTGGCGTAGATCCGGTAAATTGCCATTGCGCTCCTCCATCCTCCAGCCAAGTGGGATTTCCGCCAATTTTCGGCAACACCTGAGACGGGGTCAACCCCGAACCACCCCAGAACCCCACACGGTCTTTTAATTGTTGGCGAAAATTGTTCCCTCTCTCCCCCGGGATAGGGTTGGGGGTACTCTGAACAAGGCAGACAAGAGCCGGGATCTGTTTTTTTATGGAGCTGGTTTCGGTAGGACAAGCGTCGCCGTTTCCGCAGGGGCAGGCTTTTGCCGCCCTCACCGGTGCCTCGCGCTTCCCCGCCAACGCTTCCGAACTCTCAGGGTCGAGTTTCCGGCGTTGCCCCACCTGCGAGTCCCCGCCGTCCAGCACCGGCTGCTGTTCCAGTCTTGCTGTGCCACAACCGGACGGGCTTGTTCAGAGTGTCCCTAAACCAATACCAGAGTGGGATGTGCATTTCAGGGGTCTTGAAGACGACCGAGATGACTACACGGCTTCTCGCATCACCTTTAGGCCCCAAGCGGGGGGCCACAGACAGTCCCGTATAGCAATATGTACATTTCACCTTGGCTTTAGTTTAGTATTACAAGACGATTATAGAAAAACGGCTTTTGATGATGCCTCTTCAGCATCGAGCAGGCTTGCGAGACAGCTTTGCGACTCTGAGTTTCCCGGTGCAAATTTTGCCCACCAGCTACTTCATTTAAGGAATCGTCGTTGTAATACTAGAAATCTGGCCGGAAATATTGGCCGAGTTTTCCGATATCCCAAGCAGACGTACTCCAATCTTATGCGGCATAAAAGTATACGATATATGTCTCACAGGCTCACTATGGTATCGATAACCGATGCCATAAAAACAGCCGTTTTTGGAGAATAGGGGTTTTCCGGCCCGGTTTCTAGTCCAGCACCCCTTCCTGTAGCAGCTGGGCGACCTTGGGGGCCAGCAATTTGGCTCGCTCGTCCAGTCCATTGGCACCGACGTTGGTGATGGGATGAGGGCAAACTATGTAGGGGAAGCCCGGCACGCCCATCAGCTTGATGTAGGCCTTGGCCGTGGTGACGAATACATCGGTGATGATGGTTGCGGTGGGGATACCCTGCCGCTCCAGGGTGATTCCGTCGTGCAAACTGCCCGACGAGCAGCCCCCTCAATCGCCGATGCCGGTGACAATCAGATCGGCGTGGCGATGCAGTTCCTCCATTATCTCCGGCTTGGGCGGAAGAGATGCGCTGTGCTTCTTCAGGTAGATTATCTCAGCAAATTCGAACTCGTCATTCAGAATCTCGCTGATGGCGCGGAGGATAATGTTCGAGTTGGCCTTGGAGTTATCCAGCAAGGCCAGCCGCTTGCCGCGGATGTCAGCGGGACGGTCGGCCAGCGTCAGCGGATTGGGGCCGGGGTCGGTTCCGGTGGGATCAACCAACTGAATATGGTTTGCCGTTGCCGTAGTCACTTGCTCATCTCCTTGCGATCGTCGCCTCTCCCGAATGGGGAAGGTTGGGACGAGGCCGGTCCTACTGCCCCTCGGCCCGGAATCCCTCCCAAGAGTCCCTGATGGGGATCGTTATGGCCGGCAGGCCGTGGTAATTCATCAGCAGTTCGCTGTAGATACCGCTGTCGCCGCCCCCCTTGAGTACCAGGATGCTTTCCGGCGACGGAGCGGCGGCCACTCGAATGTCCTCGTCTCCCTCTTCGACCGCTCCGTTGACCGCTCCCAACCGCTTCATCTGCGCCCTGCTGCGCCAAGCATTTTCGTACACGTACTCCTGGATGCGGCGGCGGTCCCATCCTTGGCGCCCCAGCATCTCTGCGTGCCAGTGGCCCACCACCCAGAACCAGGGCGAGTCGTTCAGGTAGATGCCCAGCCCGTGGCTGGCCATGGCGTCGGCGGTGGCGTCCATCACGCTTTCGGAGGTCACGCCGTAGCGGTTGCCCAGCATCTCCGGGTCCTGGACCGTTGCCACCGTTACTGTGGACTGCTCGGCGTCAAAGCCGCGGGAGACGTGAAACGGCTCCCAGGGGCTGCGCTCTTCGTCCTCTCCGATGCAGACGCCGAACTTGGTCAGCGACCCCATGCAGCCCCGGTCGAGGATGTTGGGACGCTGCTCGAATACGTTGATCAGGATCAGCCGGATGGCGCGGCCGATGGTGGCGTTGGCGCGATGTCCTGGGCTGAACAGGTTGCCGGTGCAGTTCAGGTCAATTTCGTGGCGGATGGGTCCGTTGACCAAGATCAGGATTCCAGGAGAGTTGGTGGCCGCCGAGGCCTCGTGTATGCAATTGGGGTCGTGCTGGAACATGGCATCCATGACTGCCAGCACTACCGGGAAATACTCTGGCAGGCAGCCGGCCATCACCGCGTTGGCCGCCGCATGTTCGGCAGTCAGCGCACGGCGCCGCACCGGCACCTCGCCCAGAACCTGCTCCGGGTCCAGCGACACGGCAGCCAGCATCGCCTCAACCCGCTCCAGCGTCGGCGGCACCACCGGCAGGCCGTCGGTCCAGCCGTGGCGGTAGCACTCCTCGATGGCGTCCAGCGTTTCGTCCACCTCGTGGAGTCGCGCCCGATGACTATGTTGCATCACACACCCGGTAAGCGCTGAATGCCCTGACTTCAGGCAAGCCAGATAACTGCGGGGATTTTAGCACCTTAAAGTTACGTCAACATAACGAGGCAACCGGATATTCGGCCAATTTCCCTGACACACGTCCAAGGCCACCGGAATCGAGGCGGCGAGAGCCACTCCGGGCAACGCGGCATAGAACAGTACCAGAGTGCCTGAGAGAGCCGATCTCAGCCAGCCAGTCGTTGAACCCTTCTGAAATCGCGGGTGTGCATTGAATGGTCTATGTCCGGTTCCTCAAGTTTTCGTACGTGGTCGTACAGGCTGCGGAACAATCTTTCCTGCGACAGTCTTTCCTGAGACGGGAAGAAGCCGTCCAGTGTCCAGAAAGCGAGGACTGGCACAACCACAATAAACACGTACTCAGTATCGCCAAAACGGGCAAAGAAAACGAACTACGCTGCAACCAGCACCACAGTCCAGCCCTTGAGCAGAGGGGAATTGCCAGCCATGCGGTTTATGGCGTTTTGAATGAACTCTGGGTGATTCTGCTTGTTGCTCACCCTGGCCGCTCAGCCGTGCGGCGGGTCTCACCTGCCCGCCGCCAGCCGTGCGCCTATTTCGTCGGTGGAGATCTTGGCGCGATGGGACTCGATGTCGATGCCGTACAGTCGGGCGGTGTTTTCGCCCATGATCTTTCGCTTAACCGCCGGGGTCAGTTCCACGCCGAACTCTTCCCGGATGTCGTCGGGAAACTGGAAGGCCATGAAGCGATCAATGATCCACTTGGGGCTCCAGATGGCGTAGTCGCTGCCGAAAAGGATGCGGTCCTCGCCCAGCCAGAATAGGAGGTTGGCCATTATCTCGGCGAAGTATCTGGGTCGGGAGTTGACGAAGGCCATCGCCACCGATGTTCCGGCGTAGACGTTGTGCTCTTGGGTGGCGATCCAGCAGAAGTCATCCAGCCGCGGCAGTCCCACATGTTCGACAATGAAGTTCAGTTCCGGAAAGTCGGTCGCGGCGTAATCCACGTCGTTCACGTCGAAGGCGTCCCGGCTCAGCGGATAGATGGTCGGTCCCTTGTGAACGTGGACGTTCTTGATGCCCAGTTCCTGGGCCAGTTCCAAGTACCTGTACGACCAAGGATCGTTCAGCTTCCACCCCTTTGAGTCGCCGCGCCACTCGGCGGTGTAGAGCTTCAGTCCCTGTATCGGGTAATCGGCCATCATCTCGTGGAACCTGTCCAAGCCCGCCTCTTCCTCACGAGGGTCGTAGGAACCGCAGAGGACGAAGCGGTCCGGGTGCTTCTGCTTGACCACATTGTTCTTCTGATGGGTGTTGAAACCTGTTTTGAAGAACTCGTACAGGTAGGTGGAATTCAGGACGGCCACATCCACGTAGCCGTCGATGAACATATCGTTTACCAACGCCTCTTCGCCATAGTTGCAGTACTTATCGAAGTCCCAAACATATTCGGCTGGCGACAGGGCGGAATGGTAGTCGTAGAAGCACTTGATCCAAGCGTTGCCGTAGTCGTTGCGGTGGTTGTCCGGCCCGGCGTCCCAGAAGTGCATGTGGCCGTCCACCACAAAAATGTCTTCGCCGTTCGCTGAGTACATGGAATGCCTCCTTGAGCCGCGATTTGGCTGGAGTCAGGCAGTAGTGGGGTTCCAATTGGAGTTTCGTGACTGCAACATCGCCGAACATAATGAGCCGCTGGCTTCCATGGCCAAGCGGGTGGTTCGGGCGCGGATGTAGTACGTCTCAAGCTCATCCGATGGAATCGTCTTACCCTTGGCGTCGACAATGAGTTGCGCGGAGTCGGAGCAATCCAGCCCCAATTCTCCACGCCGCTCCAAGTACCGGGTGGCAGTTCGGGCATCAATTTGCGCTGAACTGAGGTCACCAACGCGCAGGGCAGCGATTGCAGCGAACGGCAGGCCAGAGCGTTTCAGCGCCTGCAACAATCGCTGCTGGCGGGTGAAATATCCCTTGAGCAGGAAAATCTGGCGCGTCTCCTCCAGCGTGTCCGGCCCGCTATTGGGGAAGGCCTCGGCAAAGGTCTTGCCGGGACCTGCGCCTTCCTCCACTTCACCGCTGGCGAAATGCTCGCCCAGCTTGACGGTGACCGAGCGCACGCCCTCCAGCCCGGACAGTTCCCGGCGTGCGTCCGAGGCCATCAGGTACGAGAAATTCGCAGCGCACCAGTAGGTTGGCAGCCGCATGCAGACCGTGACATGGCCAGCATCGTCGCCCGCAACACTTTCGACGAACCCCAGGGACAACACGGACTCGTCCAACTCCGGGTCCAGCACCCGGTCAAGGCGCGCCAATACTGCGTCCCGGTCCAGGTGCGGCGGCAGGCGGATGTCGACAATCGGCGTCATGGCGCGGTCAGTCCTCCATAGGTTTCGGGACGGCGGTCGCGGTAGAACTGCCAAGTGTTCCGAACTTCGGCAATCTCGTCCAGGTCCAAGTCGGCTGCGACTACCTCGTCGCGGTCGCGGGAACCCTGGGCCACAATCTGCCCCCGCGGGTTGCAGAAGTAGCTGTTGCCATAGAACTCGCCCATTTCCCAAGGCTGCTCCACGCCCACCCGGTTGATGGCTCCAACGAAGTAGCCGTTGGCAACCGCGTGGGCCGGCTGTTCCAGTCCCCATAGGTACTCGGACAACCCAGCGACGGTCGCCGAGGGATTGAACACTATCTCCGCTCCGGCCAGGCCGAGAGCGCGGGCTCCCTCTGGGAAGTGGCGGTCGTAGCAGATATAGACGCCCACCTTGCCCCGGGCGGTGTCGAACACCGGATAGCCCAGATTGCCGGGCCGGAAATAGAACTTTTCCCAGAATCCGGGCGCCAGGTGTGGGAGGTGGGTCTTGCGGTACTTGCCAAGGTATTCGCCGCCGGAGTCCAGCACGACGGCAGTGTTATAGAACACGCCGGTCATTTCCTCTTCGTACACCGGCACGACCATAACCATGCCGTGTTTTCGCGCCAACTCCTGCATCAGCCTGACCGTCGGGCCTCCGGGCGCAGGCTCCGCCAGTTGCCGCCACCGGTCGTCCTGCTCGGCGGGGAAGTATGGGCCGTAGAACAGCTCTTGCAGGCACAGGACTTCGACACCCCTGCCAGCGGCCTCCTCGACGAGCGCTACGTGCTTGTCGATCATAAATTGCCTGAGGGCCTGAATGTCCTCCGGTGCTTCACTCCCGATACCGGCCTGGATCAGCCCGGCCCGCACTACTCTTGGCATCGTGCCTCTCCCTCACGAACCTGCGAACTCTTTGATTGCTGCGAAATACTCGTTCAGGCCATAGTAGAGCAGGTCATTGTGGCCCGCGCCTGGTACGGTCAGCAGGCGCTTTTCGGAGGACTGGAAACACTGGTGCATCTGGACTGCCTGCTGGACCGGCGCCAAGGCATCCTGCTCGCCGTGGATCACCAAGGAGGGGATAGTTATCGAGCTGACCTTGGCGAGGTAGGCGGCTTCCAGCGCCTCGGCCTGTTGCGGCGGAAGGCCGTACACGAAGTTCCCCAAGATTGGCCGTCCGCTTTCGATGATAATTCCGGCCAGCTGATTGCCCCTGTTTGCGGCCAGCTCGAAGGCCGAGTGGCGACCCATGGAGCGACCCATTACGAACAGCTTGCCGGTGAAACCATCGTCCGCCAGCATCCGGGCGGCATAATCCAGCACGAGGTGGGAGTCGGCCAGTACGGTGGTGAAGGCGGGGGTCCCGCCGCTGCGTCCGTAGCCCCGGTAGTCGGAAACGAAGAAATTGACGCCAACCTGGTTGTAGAAGGGCGCTATGCCGTTGTAGTCAGTGGCTGTCTCGCCGTTGCCGTAGAAGAACAGGATTGTCGGGGCGTCTTTTCCGACAGGAAAGAAACGGCAGGACAGCGTAACGCCTTCTGCCACGGTTACCACGTGATCAGTCGCTCCGGGAGGCGTCGCCGACCAGTTGGGCCGAGGATAAAAAGCGTTCATCGAGATGCCCGGCTGGTCCAGGGCAGAATAGTCCACTGTGGTCATCGCTGCTCCTATTGAGGTGCGTCCTCACCCTGACCTTATTTCAGAGGCAGAGGGAATTCTCGATGGCCCCCTAACCGAAGAATCCGCCCTGAATATGCTCGCGGATGGTTTCCGCCACCATTTCCGGGCGCTGCACCGGAACGTCGTGGATGCTGTCCTCCAGCCATACGGTCTTGCTGCGGGGCAGCAACTGCTCCGCCGCCGCGATGGACTCGGAACGCGCCAACGTGCGCTCATAGGCGTCCGGGTTTTCTCGCTGCCGGGCAGGCATCATCAGCACTGGGCAGGCTACCCTCGAATAAAGCTCCCGGGGACGGTGGCCCCACAGCCCCTCGATGATTCGCAGGTGGTTATCACGCGAAAGCTTCGCCCGAAGCGTACCGTCGACCAGGGTCTCGAAGTTTGCGAGGATGATTGCCTCCGCTGTCGGGCCGTGCTGATCGATCAGGGTGGCCCACTGGCCGCCCGACCGCACTCGCTCCAGAAACTGCGCAGGAGTCACGCCTCGGAAGTCGGGCGGGGCCATCTGGACCAGGGCATCGTCCAGAGTGTCGTACCGGGCCGAGGCGTCGATGGTGCCGCCGTCCACGAACACGATACCTTGCAGCAGTTCTGGCTGGACCACCGCCAGCTCCAGGGCGACGTCGGCGCCCCACGAGTGCCCCACCAACACTGGACTCCGGATCCCCCTGCCCTCCAGCATGGCAGATACGTCTTGGCCCACGCTGGCGAAGTCGTACCCGTGTTCGGGCTTCCCGCTGTCGCCGTGTCCCCGCTGGTCAACGGCGATGACTGCGAAGTCCCGAGCCAAAATGGGAGCGACAAGATCCCAGATGCGGCAGGTTGACGCCAACCCGTGCAGTAGCACCACCGGCCGGCCCTCGCCGCCCCAGTTGCGTAGGTGCATTCGCAGGCGGCCGTAGCGTGTCCATTCATCCCGAGGGAAGGTTTCCATTGTCGAGACTCCCTGTTCCCTTTACACCGGCTCCTGAACCAGTTGCCATAATATAGGTTGTGGCGGCGATACACGCAACGGCGGAGAATAGACGGGGTAAGTGTATGGCTCATTCCCGGCCATTGCGCTTACACTGGCTCACAGGCGGTCTTGGGCAGGATCCCCAGGCAGCGCCTAAACATTCGATGGCAGCAGGTAGATGAGCAACAATAAACGCATCGTCGTCCTGGGTCGGGACGTTTCCGGTTTGGACCAGCTCACCCGTATCCTGGAAGGAGCCGGCTACATAGTTACAACCACCACCAATGACGGCGTGGCCATCGACATGGTGGGTTCGTCGACCTACGACGCAATGCTCATCACCAGGGATGTTGCCGATGCCGACCGCCGTTACGTGGCCACCCAGTCACGGAACCGCGATGTTGGTCTGCCGGTGTTGACGGTCAACAGTTCCCGCTCTGTCCTGACGCAACTTACCCAGTCGCTTTAGTGATTCGAGTGTGAGTCTATATGGCGAGGGGTGAGACGCGCATTCTCCTCACCCTTTGGCGGCTGACTACTGGTAGGCCGGGCTGTAGCTGGGGCTGGCGACCCGTCCGCCGTCGACGATGATGTAGTCGCGGTCGATTGGCTCTCCCGCTATGAGAGCGGCCAAGCATTCGCGGACGCCGTCGGCGTAGCGCCTCTGGGCCTCCAGCGTGGTCCCCGAGACGTGCGGCGTCATGGCATGGTTCGGCATATTGCGCCACGGGTGGTCGGCGGGCGCGGGCTGCGGAAACCACACGTCGCCAGCATAGCCCGCCAGGTGCTCGGACTCCATGACCTCCACCAGCGCGTCGGTGTCCACGATTCGTCCTCGGGCGGTGTTCACGAGGTAGGCGCCCTTTTTCATGCTGTACAGCAGCTCCCGGTCGAACAGCCCTTGCGTTGCCGGCGTCAACGGTATGTTGATGCTGACCACGTCGCTCTCGGCCACCAGTGCCCGCAGGCCTTGGTAGCGAGCGCCCAGCACCACCTCCGCCGGCAGGGGCAGGCGGCGATAGTCGAAATAGCGCAGCTGCACGTCGAAGGGCTTGAGCCGCGCCGCCACCCGCTGTCCGATGCGTCCGAAACCGACGATGCCCACCCTCTTGTCCTCAAGGTCGTGGGAACGGGCGGCCACCTTGCCGATGTCCCATCCACCGGCCAGCACCTCTTGGTAGGCGGGCATATAGTTGCGCACCAGCGCAAGAACCTGCATCACCACGTGTTCAGCGACGCTGACCACGTTGCTGCCGGTAATCTCGGCCACGGTTATGCCGTGTTCGGCGGCAGCTGCAAGGTCGAAGTGGTCGGAGCCGACTCCCGCCGTGAGCAGCAGCTTGAGGTTCGGGGCCTGCTCAATGCGCTCGCGGCTGATGTAGGCTGGCCAGAAGGGGGTGGCGATGAGCACGTCTGCAGTGGGAAGATGGCTGTCCAACCCGGCGCCGGCGTCAGTCAGGGCCACGAGTTCGTGCCCTGTTCCTTCCAGCCACTCCCGCAGTCCCAGGGCGTTCTCCGCGCATCCCAGCAGCTCAGGTGTCTCAAGTGCCGCCGCGCCTCCCGGATATAACACTGCCACTACTTTCATGCTGCCCCCTTTCGATGTCGATTACCGCTCTGGATATTCGCAATTCAATGCGAATCCAAAAATCAATTCCTGCCGGGAATGTGAGAGATTAACATAATATGACGGGAAATCATATCAGGCCGCAATACAATTGAGGCCGGAAATTCCGGCGAAATCGTTAGGCGAAGAGCAGGGACGTAGAATGGCCGAGTGGCTGCAAGGGGTGTGTGGGTCTGGGCTTAGGGGCTTTCCGGCGCGGGGTCAACGCCAAAAATTTCCTCGGCGGCCCTGCGGCCCTGTGGGGGGGCCTGTTCTTTCAGGTAGATGGTGGGTGAGTGCAGCAGCTTGTTGACGATGGCTCGGGTCATCGCATCCAGAGAATCTCGTTCCTCGCTGGTGAGCTTGCCGTTCAGTCGCTTCAGGGTGCGCTGAAGTTCCGCCCGGCGCACATCCTCGGCACGGAGGCGCAGGTCGATGACGGGCGGCAGAGACTCCAAGCTGCGGCGCCACTGCTCGAACTGCCAGGCCTCCTCAGACGCCAGGGCCTCGGCCTCCTCAGCTTCCTGTGTTCGCTCCTGCAGGCTGGTTTTTGACTTGGACTCCAGGTCGTCGATGTCGCAGAGGGAGACGTTGCGTACACTCTGTGCGGCAGGGTCGATATCACGCGGTACGGCGATGTCGATCAGAAGCAGGGGACGGTTTGGACGAGCCGCCATCGCTTCGTCAATCGTCCCTGCCTGCAGCACGTACCCGGGCGAGCCAGTGCATCCTATGACGATGTCGGAATCCGCCAGCGCACTTGGTAGGCTGTCAAAGGCCACCGCGTGGCCAGACAGACGGCCGGCCAATTCGGCGGCTCGCGCGTAGGTGCGGTTGACCACAGTTACATCTCGCGCCCCGGCGATGCTCAAAGCCTCTGCCGCGATCTCGCCAGCCTCTCCGGCCCCGACCACGAGCACGCAGCTGCTGGACAGGTCGCCCACCACCGACCGGGCCAGGTCGACACAGGCGCGGCTCACCGAAAGGGCGTGTCGCCCGATTCCGCTCTCGCGACGCACCCTGCGCCCTACCCGCGACGCTTGTTGGAACAACCGCGACAGCAGACTGGGAACTGCGCCATGGTCGGTGGCCACCTGGTAGGCCTGGCGGACCTGGCCGATGATCTGGTCTTCGCCCAGGATCATCGAGTCCAGTCCCGAGGCCACGCGGAAGAGGTGGTGTACGGCGTCGTATCCCCGATGCTCGTACAGGAATCGCCCGAGGTCCTGTTCTGGAATCCCGAAGTGCCGGGTCAGCAGTTCTCTGAGATGAGAGGCGGCTGTGGTACTGGATTCAAGGACGTAGAACTCGGAGCGATTGCATGTGGAGAGGGGGACGCCCGGAAGTCCCTGGTCCGCCATTGCCTGGAGCAGTTCCGAGGCCCCTTGGCGGCCCCAAGACAGGGATTCCCGCACCTCGACTGGCGCGGTGCGGTGGTTCAGGCCTATAACAATGAAGTCGGAGGCTGGTCCTGAAAGGTCTTGTCGGAACACGGAAATCAAGCTGTGGGAGTTTTGTCGTTGCTGCTGAAACTGGTCCAAGACTGAATTTCAAGCCGAAGCAACTTGCAGTTAAGCATCAAAACCTATAAAAATCTGCAAAATACTTCTGTCACATTGCTGTGACAGCGGCGATAGTCTATCCCCCGTCTCCGGTCATGTCAACGGGGTTGCTCAACCGTCTCCGGCCTGAGCCCGAGATATAAAGAGGCCGGAGCGACTGCTCCGGCCTATCGAAAATCAATTTCCTAGAGGAGCTATCTACTGAGCGTCGGCAGTTTTATGCTGAGCAGATACCTTGGCCAGTACGTCCTCCAGCATCCTTTGCAACGCCATGGTATGGCTGCAAACGGCTCGGGTGGCGAAGAAGTGGCACTCACAGTCCCAAGCCCCGGCGTTGAACGTGACGTCGTAGCTGTTGTGGTTGCCTTGGAAGGTCGCCGAAAAGCTGTTGATACTGACCCGCTCTTTTTCCTCGGCGTATTTCCTCGCCTTGTCTATCTTGCCGATGATGCTGGAATCCATCGCACCTCCAAACTACCATGTGGTTACCGGATCACCGTCCGGAATCAGGGGACTCATCCTGGCCCCAGTGCTATTGGTACGCTCCTGCGGGGCCGTTGGATTGGTCTTAATTAAATTCTATTCTGCCGCTACTGGGAATTCAAGGAGAAGGCCGTCGTTTTGTATAGTATGCGCTTAACTGGATTCACCAGTCGTTGACTGACCCTGCGACGTAAAATAAAATCCACAGCAATGCCACGGGGCACCGATAATCGTAACCGGGTCAGGTTTGACAGGAAATCGTTGCCCGACATTTGCCCCTATCCCCGCAACCCCGTTGGTTGAATTCGGTGCCATACACCCGACCTTTAAGTTGAATTGAGAGAGTCGAGGCTAATGAACGGCGACCAGATCAGGGATTCCTTCATCCAGTATTTCGAGAGCAAGGGGCATCAGCACATGCCCTCGGCCCCCCTTATCCCGGCTGGGGACCCCACCCTGCTGTTTACCAGCGCCGGGATGGTGCCCTTCAAGCCGTTCTTCATGGGGGAGCAGACGCCGCCTTCGCGTCGCCTCACCAGCAGCCAGAAGAGCTTTCGCACCACCGACATCGACGAGGTTGGCGACCACAAGCACCTGACCTTTTTTGAAATGCTGGGCAACTTCAGCATCGGCGACTATTTCAAGGAAGGCGCGGTCGGTTTTGCATGGGAGCTGGTTACGCAACTTTTCAGCCTGTCGCCAGACCGTCTCTACGTCACAATTCACTTGGACGATGACGAGGCTTTCGATATCTGGCACGATCAGATCGGTGTACCCTCCGACCGGATCTACCGCTATGGCGATAAGGACAACTGGTGGGGGCCCGCCGGCACCGAGGGGCCCACCGGCCCCTGCTCCGAGATCCACTACGATGGCGGCGTCGAGAAGGGCTGCCACGGCGGTCGAATGGTAGAGATTGACGTCCTCACCGCCCAGCTGCGGGAGGAACGCGACGGGGCCGCTGCCCGCGAGGTCGACGGCTGCCACCCTAACTGCGACTGCGAGCGTTTCGTGGAGCTGTGGAACCTGGTGTTCATGCAGTACTACCAGGACCCGGAGCGCAACCGCACGCCCCTGCCAGCCCCCAGCGTGGACACCGGCATGGGGCTGGAACGGGCCGCCGTGATTCTGCAGGGCAAGAACAACATCTACGAGACAGACCTGTTCACGCCCATCATCGCCAAGGCTTGCCAGCTGACCGGACGTGAATACGGGGCCGACACAGACACCGACTTCGCGTTGCGGGTGGTAGCCGAGCACGCCCGAGCCGCCGCCTTCCTCATCGGAGACGGCGTGGTGCCCGGCAATGAGGGCCGGGGCTACGTGCTGCGCCGTGTCATTCGCCGGGCCATCCGCTACGGCCGACGGCTGGGCCTCACCGGTTCCTTCCTCGGGGAGGTGGTCGCGGAGGTCATTCCTCGTTTCCAGGGAGTATATGGCGAACTGTCCCAGAACCGGGAGTTCATCCTGCGGGTGGTCAACCTGGAAGAGGAAAGGTTTGCCGAGGCGTTCGGAAGGGGCAACGACATTCTCTTGGACATGATCGCCGCTCAATCTTCGAACGGAAAGGATGGGGGCCGTCCGGGAACCATTTCCGGCAGAGACACATTTGTCCTCTATGACACCTACGGTTTTCCTCCTGAGCTGACAGCGGAAATTGCCCGTGAGCACGATTTTGACGTGGACATGGACGAGTTCGAGCGCGAGATGGAGAACCAGCGGGAGCAGTCCCGCTCCGGCCAGCACTTCGAGGGCAGCATGGAGATGCTGACCGCCTACGAGAATCTCGGCGCTGGCCGCACTGAGTTCACCGGACACGGCCGTATCGATCAGGAATCGGTGGTGGCCGCCCTGATGGTGGACGGCGCCTCCGCGGGCCACGCGACCCAGGGTCAATTCGCCGAGGTGGTCATAAGCCGCACCCCCTTCTATGCCGAGGGCGGCGGACAGATGGGTGACCAAGGTTACATCCGAGGCCCCAACGGAATGTTCCGGGTGGAGGACACTCAGTCCCCGGTGGCCGGCCTCATTGTGCAGAAGGGCGTGGTGGAGGAGGGACATATAGCTATAGGAGATCCGGTGGAGGCGTCGGTGGACGCGGCCCGCAGGATGGACTCCTCTCGCAACCACAGCGGCACCCACATCCTGCACGCTGCGCTGCGGGCGACGCTGGGGCCGCACGTGCGCCAAGCCGGATCGCTGGTGTCGCCGGACAGGCTGCGCTTCGACTTCAGCCACGTCGGGCGGATGAGCCACGACGAACTCCTGGCGGTACAGTCCTTGGCCAACGAGAAAGTGCGGGCCAACCTGTTGGTTTCGGCCCAGGAAACCAGCTACGCCGACGCGGTACGCCAGGGAGCGCTGGCCTTTTTCGGCGACCGCTATGGGGATGTGGTGCGAGTGGTCAAGATGGCCGAGGACGCCGCCGACCCCTTCAGCTTCGAAGTCTGTGGGGGCACGCACGTCGCCGCCACGGGGCAGGTGGGGACGCTGCTGGTGCTGGGCGAGTCGGGTATCGGTGGCGGAATGCGGCGCATCGAGGCCCTGACTGGCCGTGCTGCCGAGACCTTGTTCGTGGAGCAGTCGGCAATGCTGGACGGGCTGTCGCGCCGGTTGCAGACGCCGGTGGTCGACCTCGAGTCTCGCTTGGACAGCTACATGCAGGAAACTGACGATCTGCGACGGCGGCTGGCCGGAATGGAGCGCTCGCTGCTCCGGTCGGAGGCTGAGGCGTTGTTGCAGCGAGTGGCCGACGTGGGCGGCGTGCAAGTGGTGGCCGGGCGCACGTCAGCACACAACGCCGACGCGATGCGCGAGATGGGCGACTTTCTCCGGGACAAGCTGTCCAGCTGCGTTGTGACCCTCGGGGGGCTGGCTGAGGGCAGCCCCATACTGGTAACGATGGTCACTCTCGATCTGGTGGAACGGGGCCTGAATGCCGGCAACATCGCCCGCGACGCGGCCAAGCTGATGGGCGGCGGCGGCGGAGGACGCCCCGAGATGGCACAGGCCGGCGGCCGACAGCCGGAAAAACTGGACGACGCTCTGGCCTCTGTACCGAACCTCGTGCGGGCCGCACTGTCTTGACACCGGCCGTAGTGCCGAGCCTGTCGTAAGATGCGACTGCTGGCCCTGGATGTTGGGGAGCGCCGTATAGGGCTGGCGTCCGGGGTCGCTGAGATCAGCACCGCTCTTCCGGCTGGGTTCATCCGGCGATCGAGACTGGCTCAAGACCTGCAAGCAGTGCTGGACGCCGCGAGGCAGCGACAGTCCGAGGCCATAATTGTTGGCGTGCCGTATCTGCCCGAGGGCGGAGAGAGTCCCCAGACCAAGCAGGTCCGCGGGTTCATTCGGGCCCTTCGCAAGGAAACCGCTCTGACAGTCCACGAGGTTGATGAGGCCTTCACCAGCGTTGAGGCCGAGGCGCTGATGAGGGATGCCGGGCTGGAACCCTCGAAGGACCGGGGAGGCGTAGACGCAGCCGCCGCAGTGCTGATACTGCGGCGGTTTCTCGATTCCCAAGGAAGCATTGAGGACGGGCGCGGCGCTCAGTTCACAGATATGTCCGCTGGAAGTCCTCCGACTGCAGGGTCATAGTTTCCATGTCCCAGTCGAAGGTGAGGACGACTGAACTCTCCGACGTTGCTTCCAGCAGGCGCCGTCCGCCTTGGGCCACCACGCTCTCGGCCTCGCGGTAGTCCAGTTCATCAGGCTCCACTCCCGTGCGGTTGCAGACCATGATGGGCAGGCCGGTCTGGGCGGAGCGGGCTTCCCATTCGCCGTCCGGGCCGCAGCCCCCCGGCCCCCACGATACCGGAGAAACCAGCACCTGCGCACCCTTGCTCTCCAAGACTTCCGCAACATCGTTCTTGTAGGCGTCAGCGCAGATCAGCACTCCGGCCTGCACGCCATCCAAGTCAAAGGGGCTGATTTTCCAGCCGGCCGTCGACCAGGCCTCCGCGCCGCCAAGAGTTTTTATCTTGCGGTGGCGACCGATAATTTCGCCTTCGCCGTTGATGATGAACACGGTGTTATACATACGACCCGATGCCGGGTCCAGTTCCGGATGGGACAGGAAGACAGTCAGGCCGTTGTTCCTGACCAGTCCGCAGAAGTTGGTCATCCACTGGTCGGGCTGGGGTTGAATCCAGCCGGTGCCGAGCTTCTTGAGGAAAAGGTATCCTGGGATACACAACTCAGGCGTTACCGCCCATTGAGCCCCAGCCTCGGCAGCGGCGGCAACGCCGCGCTCCACCAGATTGCGGTTGTAGTCGATGTCGCCGGTTTTCGGAGCTATGTGCAGAAGAGCGATCCTCACGCTTCTCTCCCAATCGGGCAGTTAGGGAAGCGGGTCGAACGCTCCCCGGTAAACACGCCATTGCTGCACCGCTATTACGGCGCCAACGACGGCGCGATAGCAGGATTATAACACCAGCTATGGGGAGCGCCTGCATGCCAGTGGAACCCAAACGGGCCACACAATTCTCCGCGACGATTGTAAACTCCTTGAAAACCCGTTGGTGGTGGGCCTGTGGGACCGCGAACGGATTCTCTCAACCCGTCATTTGACAAGCTCAGGGCTAATGGTCTGGGTGCCCAAACGACTATGCGATCATCCTGATCACTGCCCCTTGACGCCCGCATCGACGGCAAGCACAATGGAATTGCGGCATTGCTGTTGCCCCGTGGTGTAGTGGTAGCACGTCAGCCTTTGGAGCTGAAATCCCTGGTTCGAGCCCAGGCGGGGCAGCCACGATTTTAGTAGATTCCCCCTCACTTTCCCGGAAATATCCGATTTTGCCCCCGATTTTACCCAATGAACAAGATGTTCCTTTTGGTTAATCGGCGCGGGACGCCCCTGCCCTTGGTTCCATTCCTTGAAGAGTCTGATTTCAAGCGATCTTGTCCGGCGTGTGGGATTGCCTCGCGCGGATACTGAGGATATTGCAATGAATACCGAGCCACAGGCCACCGCCGACCGTGTGCTGGAACTCCTATCCAAGGCCGGGGAAATGGAATACCACGGCGAGCGGGTGTCCCAGCTTGAACACGCCCTCCAAGCGGCGCAAATAGCCCGAGAGGACGGCGGCAGCAATGAGGAAATCATTGCGGCCCTGCTGCACGATATCGGGCATATCTGGCCCGTTGAAGGCAGAGAAATGACCACCGTGGGTGTGATTACCCATGACGCCATTGGTGCCGGGGTTCTCCGGGAACTTGGTTTTGCGCAGGGGGTGGCCGACATTGTCGCGGGCCACGTCAGGGCCAAGCGATACCTGGTCGCCGTCGATGGGGACTATGCGGCGCGGCTGTCAGATGCCAGCGTCGAGTCGCTGAGGCGGCAGGGCGGTCCCATGTCGCCCGAGGAAGCGGAAGCGTTTGCCCAGCTGCCTTATTTCAACGAGACAGTTCGCGTGCGCCTGTGGGACGACCGGGCCAAGACGCCCGGAGCCCCGACGGACGACTTGGGCTCATATCGCGAAATGCTGACTAATCATATCGAGTGGCAGCAAAGGCACATGGCCTGATTCGTTCCGCCACTATCGGGCCGCTTTCCCCGAACACTGCAGGTGCGCTTTCGGGCCTGAACCCAGGCGAGCGGGTGGCCCTGCGGCTACGGCAGTTTGATCTGCTGCAACAGCCCCTGGATTTCGTCAGGCGCCAAGGGCGGCGAGTCGGATGTGGGCAGTTGCATTCGAACAGCGTCGGCCAGGGCATCCGAATGCAGCTCCTCCAGCTTGATGCACGGAGCGCCCATTGCCTCGGCGATCGGTTCCGCCAACCCCAAGCGCAGGAAGTCGGTCTCGGTGTCAACGACTACTGCCGAGATGTGCTGCTCCTTGATGGCTGCGGCCATGGCACGAGCTTCCGCCAAGGGTAAATTGCTCCCTCCCGATTGTCCCGGAGACGCCGTCGGGTCACTGCTCCCCATCGCAACGTTGGCCCTTCCGTCGGACAGGACGACCAGCAGCGGGAGGACATTGCGGTCCTTCATCCGCTCTGCATCGACCACTTCCATCGCCAGCATCAGCCCGCGGCTGAGTGGTGTGCGGCCGCCTGTGGGCATCTCGCTGAGGTGAGCGTGGGCGAGGTCGACGCTGCCGGTCGGCGGCAGAATAACTTGCGCTGACGTGCCACGGAAGGAGATCAGCCCCACCCGGTCCCGCCTCTGGTAAGCGTCCAGCAGCAGCGAGAGGATGGCTCCCTTGACCGCTACCATGCGTCGCTGCGCTCCCATGGAGCCACTGGCGTCGACGACGAAGAGTATGAGGCTGCCAGTCTTGGTTTCCCGAACCTTCTCCCTGACGTCCCACGGCTCGATGAGAAAGGCGCGAGCGTCTTCCGTCTCTGACTCCCCTGCCGGGCTCGCTCTCCGCTGCACCTGATGGGGCGCGGCGGCTCGCAGAGTCGCATCGAGGGCCAGGTCGGAAGTCTTGTCCTGGGGAACGGCCGCCCCAACGTAGCGGCCGGAGGGGGAACCGCTGACAGTTCTCGCGCGGCGTCCGCCGGTGGGCCGGGCACGATGGTCGGGCGGTTTCACCTGCAGGGAGCGGACGGAAAAGGGGTTGCCCACCTCGAAGTACTGGTCCTGGGGGCCGGAATCTCCCGGGGGGGTGGGCGGCTGCTCTTCCTGTTCCGGTGAGTCAGGGTCTCCGTCGTCCTGTTCCTCTGACTGCGAATTATCCTGGTCGGACGGCTCGCGGTCCTGGGGACGGTTCTGGAACTCGTCGATCATCGAGTCGAGCTGCTCTGTCACCAAGTGCGGCTGCTGGAATGGCTGGCGGCGCTGGCGGTGCAGCAAGGCCATCTCAGCGGCTTCTCTCACGTCTTCGGCCAACACATGGTCCCTGCCCTCGTAGGCGGCGATAGTGCTGGCGGTCTTGTACATCACGATGTCGGCGCGGAGTCCGTCCACTTGGTACTCGTGGCAGATGCCGGTTATCAATTCAAGTATGTCGTCGGAAACAGTGACTCGTCCCAAGAGTTCTTGGCTACGGAGAATTCTGTCCCTCTCGGAGGCTTCGGCTTCATCCCACGTAGTCATGAATCCAAAGGGGTTGGCCTCGTAGGCGATGCGACGCTTGACGACCTCCTGCCGTTCCTCCGCCGTGAATGCGCTGTCCACCTCCACCGCCAGACCGAAGCGGTCCAGCAACTGGGGGCGCAGGTCTCCCTCCTCCGGGTTCATCGTGCCTACCAGGATGAACTCGGCGGCGTGACTGACGGAGATGCCCTCCCGCTCCACGTAGTTGCGGCCCATGGCGGCGGCGTCCAGCAGCACGTCTACCAAGTGGTCGTTGAGCAGGTTGACCTCGTCGACGTACAGGATGCCCCGGTGGGTGCCGGCGATCAGGCCTGGCTCGAAGCTGCGGCTGCCGGTCTTGATGGCCTGTTCGATGTCAAGCGACCCGACCAGCCTGTCCTCGGTGGCGCCCACCGGCAGGTCCACAATGCGCACCTGACGGGTCACCGCTGGAGCCTCTTCCCCTTCCTCTTCCCCTTGGGGCTGGCACCACTGGCAGAGGCCCTGCTGGTTCTCAGGTGGGCAGCTGTACGGGCACCCGCGGAGGACTGTTACCTCTGGAAGGAGGGCGGCCAGCGAACGAACAGCGGTGGACTTCGCGGTCCCCTTCTTGCCCCGAATCAGCACACCGCCTATCTTGGTGTTGATGGCGTTCAGAATCAGCGCCCGCTTCATGGTGGTCTGGCCGACGATGGCAGTAAAGGGAAAGCGTGGCTCACCCCGGTTCATCCTGAGCTGGTCGAAGGATTGCGCCTGGCTAGTTGCCATACATTTTCCCCAAAGACTCCTCAGTCACGATCATCTGGCGAGCCCGGTGGCGGTAGCGGGGCCTGCGGTGCGTGCCGTCTCCGACCGCTGGTGCCACAGCAGGGCGAGAGCGACTCCCGCGGCAAGCAGCGCCCACGTCAGGAACTGCCCGGCCATTGTCAGCGCCCGGAACAGCTCCAGCAGGTCGATGGGAACCGGCACCGGGTCGGGATTTCCGGGAAATACAAAGACCATCAGCAGCGCCAGCACGCCATAGGCGGCCAGTACCCCTCCGTACCATTTCCGCCGCGCAGCAAACTCGGCGAAGTTCTGATTGATCCTCCGGAAGGCGTCCAGCGCCACGCCAATAGCCGCCGCCGAAACGAGCATGAACAGGGTCTGGCCGAATTGTCGCGCCAACAGTGTCGCCTCATCGCCAACCCCGGGCGGGTTGAGCGGATACTTGATGAACGGAAACAGGGAGAGACTCCAGAAACCGAGCGCTCCCACGGTCAAAGCTACCCAAACCACGGGCCAACTTGGCGCCGCGCGGTGCAGCAGGACGAAGCCAACGGAGAAGAAAAGGCCGATGATCGCCCCGAAGATGGCCGTGCCAAAAACCATTGCAAGGCGCTGGACACCCAACGAAACTTCAGCGCTGGCGCCTTCTTCCGCATCACCTCGGGTTACCGATGCTGCTCGCTCCTCCTCCAGGGCTATCGCTCGTTCAATTACGGGCACTTGGAACAGGTTGTAGAAGCCACCCACCAGCAGACCGGCAATAATGCCGACGATGACGGAAGTTATCAGAAGACGTTTCATTGCCTAACTCCAGGCATTAGCAGGACTCAAAAAAGGGGGTATTACAGACTTAAAGAGGTATAACTCTATAGCCGGGATTTAATGCAGAGCAAGGTTCCGGGAGAGGCGAAAGCCCCTCCCGGTTGCGGCGTGAACCAAAGGGAAGCCGGGATGGCCTAGTGGCACATCAGAGCGACGTGACGGGCGTGATGGAAGAACTCGTGCACGATGCCCATACTGCCGCCGGCGGCGCCAAGGGCCGCGCCGTGTACGGTGCCGTCCACATAGCCAACGAAGTACAAGACCACGACGGCCAACAGAAACCAAGGCACCAGCTTGGACAAGCTCTCCTGTCCGATGTTCCCCGCGAAAATACCTGCCATGAAATCCTCCTTATCCCGGAATTGTGGTTTGGGGGTTAAGCTCTGGACGGCGGGATGTAATGCACAAAGACAATCCCGTCTCTTCCGACGTATCTGTCACGCATATCCGTGAATGCCTTCAGCCTGTCTGCCTGCAGCTCCGTGAGGTTGAAATCCTCGTCCAAAAATGGGTTGGGGAAATAGCTGCGAAGCAGTGTTTCTTCCTTATGGCCCGAGAATCGCACGTAGTAGCTGAGGCGCTCGCCGTGGCTCTTGGTCTCCACGAATTGTATGCCCGCCACATCCTTGAGACCGATGTGGAAATGCCAGTTTTCGGCCTCGACGGTGATCGAGTCGTTATGACGGTCAGGCTTTTGGATGCCCTTGGAATTGTTCTCGCTAACCACCGAGCCACCGCCGACGACCCACATCATGGACTCGTCCTGGGTCAGTTCCTCGATGAGTTCCCACGCTATTTCCACTGTCCATCTCCTCGGATAGTCCAAGCGTTAGGTGCACTCAGGGTGTGCGCCACCGCTAACGGCTTTCCACACCTTCCTGCCGGGCTTCCAGGTCGGCCTCCAGTTCCAGGTAGAGCTGCTGTAGTTTCTCCCGCATCTCAGGTGAGGGATTCTCCCACAGGCCCCGCTCAATGGCTTCCAGCAGCCGTTCGACGATTCCCTTCAGGGCCCACGGGTTGCTCTGCTGGAAGAATTTCTGCGTTTCGGGGTCCAGGACGTAGCTTTCGGTTACATCCTCATACATCCAGTCCTCGATGACCTGGGCGGTGGCATCGTAGCCGAACATATAGTCCACGGTGGCGGCCAGCTCGAAGGCTCCCTTGTAGCCGTGCCGCTTCATGGAGTCGATCCACTTCGGGTTGACCACCCGGCTTCTGAAGACCCGCCGCGCCTCGTCCTGCAGATCCCGGTTCCTGGCACGGGACGGGTCGGAACTGTCCCCGAAGTATTGGCGTGGGTTGCGCCCGGTCAGCGCCCGCACAGTGGCAATCATACCACCGTGGTACTGCATATAGTCATCGCTGTCGAAGATGTCGTGCTCCCGGGTGTCCTGATTCTTGGCGGCCACGACGATCTGTCCGAACCTGCGCCGGAACTGGGGCCGGGCGTTGATGCCGTGGTCCTGCTGGGTATAGGCATAGCCGCCCCAGGCGGTGTAGACCTCGGCCAGGTCCTGCACGGTCTCCCAGTTTCGCTCGTCCAGAACCGGCAGGATGCCAGCACCATAGGTGCCAGGCTTGCTTCCGAAGATGCGGTACAGGCTCCTGCTCCTCGGCGACCCCTCTCCGGCCTGAGTGGATTCGTCCGGGCTCGCCAGGTCTTCCCGCAGGTGCTTGACGATGTAGTTGTCTTCCGGGGACTCGTCAAGCGACGCAGCCAGTTCCACGGCTTGGTCCAGCAGGCTGATCAGGTTGGGGAAGGCGTCCCTGAAGAACCCACTGATGCGGACGGTGACATCGATGCGCGGGCGCCCCAGTTCAGCCAGAGGTATGGCCTCGATCCCGAGGACGCGGCGACTCTCGGCCTGCCACTTGGGGCGAACCCCCAGCAGGTGCAGAATCTGGGCTATGTCGTCGCCGTGGGTGCGCATCGCCGAGGTTCCCCAGACCACCAGGCCCACCATCTCTGGATAGGCCCCCTCCTCCTCGAGGTATTTGTCCAGAAGGGACTGGCCCAGCTGTTGCCCCGTCTCCCAAGCGGCCGGGGACGGGATACTCTTCGGGTCGACGGAATAGAAGTTGCGCCCGGTGGGCAGTATGTTGGCCATTCCCCGGGTGGGCGCTCCGCTGGGACCTGGCGGGACAAACTTGCCCTCAAGCCCGCGCAGCAGGTTGCCTATCTCGTCGGGAGTCCGCATCAGGGCCGGGTACACTGTATCCGCCACATACTCCAGCACCGACTGCGTCTGCCTGTCGGCCGCCCCGAGTACATCGGCAACCACGGAGGCGGCGTCGTGGGCGTGGAACCCGCGGTCCATCATTTCTCGGTAAGCCTGTCGGCACAGCAGTTCGATGCCCTCCAGCGCGTCGCCGTTGGTGCGAACGGGAGTGGCGGGGTCCAGGTCCGCAATGGCGTTCGGAATCCGCCCGGAGGGAGCTTGGGCCAGATCGTCAGTTAATTCCGCATAGTCAAAGCCCAGCGCCTCGGCTACTGACCGCCGCAGGCTGGGGATGCCGCTGATGTCCAGACGGGTCAGGGCGCAGAGCAGCCCCACCAACTGCTCGCCCGACGGTGTGTCGCCGAGTATGTGCAGGCCGTCCTTGATCTGCGCGTCTTTCAGTTCGCAGAGGTAGCCGTCAATCTCCAGGATGAACTCGCCGAAGTCCTCCGGCTGGGAATCTATGCCCAGGTCGCGATGCAGCTCCGCCTGCTGCACCATCTCCCAGATCTGGGCTTCCAACAGGGGCAGCTTGGACGGGTCCAGCGTCTGGCATTGGTAATGCTCGTCCATCAACTGCTCGATGCGCGCGATATCGCCGTAGCTGTCCGCGGTGGTCATCGACGGTATCAGGTGATCGACGACAGTGGCGTGGGCGCGGCGCTTGGCCTGGGATCCCTCGCCGGGGTCGTTGATGATGAACGGGTAGAAGAGCGGGACATCATCCATCGCCACCTCGGGGTAGCAGGAGGGAGACAGTCCGATACCCTTGCCGGGCAGCCATTCCAGGGTGCCGTGCTTGCCCAGGTGCAGGATGGCGTCGGCTCCGAAAACGTCCCGAACCCAGCGATAGTAGGCGATGTAGTGGTGGGTCGGCGCCATGTCGGGGCTGTGATAGATGGCGATGGGGTTCTCGCCGAATCCGCGGGGCGGCTGAAGCCCCACGAAGACGTTGCCCAGGTCGATTCCGGCAATGGCCAGGCTGCCATTGGTCCGGTACACCTGTCCCGGAGGCTCGCCCCAGTCGAGGGAGAGTTCTTCTCTGACGTCGTCCGGGAATTTTGCGAACCAGTCGTTGTATTGCCGGACAGTGACGTGCCCGACGGCCAGTCGCAGCTGTTCCTCAGTCAATGAGTCGAGGTCGTTGCTGCACCTCTCGATGATCCGATGGACCAGCTCGTCGCCGGTTTCCGGAATATCCGTGACCTTGTAACCAGCATCCTTCAGGGCGTTCAGCACCAGGACGGCTGACGCTGGGGTGTCCAGGCCCACGGCGTTGCCGATGCGGGCATCCTTGGTGGGGTAGTTGCTCAGGATGACGGCAATCTTCTTCTCTGAGTTGGGTTTCAGGCCGAGATTGGCCTGCTTGATGGCCAACCGTGACACCAGTTCCAGCCGGTCCTCTCTGGGCACGTATCGCTGCAACCGGCCGGCTAGTCCGCTGGATCCAGCGGCAGGGGCCTCTTCCTTGAATGAGATGGGCACTGAAATAATCCGGCCGTCGAACTCCGGCAGGGCCACGCTCATTGCGGTGTCGATGGGGCCCAAGCCCAGATCGCTTTCCAGCCATTCGTCCTGGGTGCCGGTGCTGATGATGGCCTGCACCATTGGCACGTTCAGATTGTCCAGGTAGTCCACCGACCAGCCGCTGGCGATGGCCGGGCCTTCGGCGCTCAGTTCGCCCATGGACATGCCCATGGTGTTGATGATGCAGTGCACCCTGGGGGAGCCGTCCGGCCCTGCCAAGTATTCAGTGAAGGCGCGATTGGCCACGCCGTCGCCTTCGGGGCTGTGCTTGAGGCTGAAGGCGAAAACCGGCAACACGTTGGCGCCCTTGCTCTCCAGGCTGCGTATCAGACCGTCGATCGGCAGGAGGTTTCCGCTCATCCAGTGGGCGCGATAGAAGAGTATGCCAATGGAGGGTCGTCCGGGCTGGAATTGCTGGGCGACAAAATACTCCACATCCGCGCCATCGGCAACATCGGGGTGGTAGATGCCCTCCCACGGCAGCGGGGCAGGGGCCTCGTGCCCAAAATCCGTCCCGAAGTAGGTGTCGCTGAGGAACAGGAACAGGTTCTGGCAATTCTGGACGCCACCCTGCATCAGGTAGGCGAAAACGGTCTCCACCTCGGCAACGGGCACGGTGCAGGCGGTCACTAGGTCGTCGTCCCACTCCTGGTGACCAGGGCAGGCTATCAGGGGTATGCCCGCGCTGCGGCAGTGCCTGACCAGCAGGTCGAAGCTTTCCGGCATCGCGCGCTTGCCGCCCAGCAGTCGCAGTACCACGGCCCCTGCGCTGGATGCCAAGCCCAATATCTCGCCGCCGGACTGTCCATCGCCATCAGCTGTGGCGGTATGCAACGAAGATGGATTCACGGCGACCACCGGCGGCAGGCCTTCCGGCAGTCCGGTCAGCGCCCGGTCAGCCGTAAGGATGTCGGTGTCGGCGGTTGTGATGAACAGGATGGACTTCTGCTGCATACTTCAGACCCGCTGGATCGCGGCTAACTCCTCTCCTACTCAGAGGTCCTGCCGCTGAGAAAGACCATGATGGACAGGTCGCTGAAGTCCTCGGAGATTTCGCTGCATTCCTGCAGCGCACCGCTCCAGCTTTTTTCATCCTCAAAGGTGAGCCGCTGATAGACTCTCATCGGCAGGTCGCCGCGCACGCCTTCGCGGAGCAGACCCCCAGCGATTCCGGCGGGCATAAGGTCGTACGGACGGGGCAACAGGATGACGTGCCTGCGACCCTCGTTGATGTAGTACACCAACTCTTCCAACTCGCTGGCGGAGTCAGCACGCTTGTGCAGCGTGATGAACACCGAGTCCTCCAGCGATATTCCGGTGCGGGCCATGGCCACCTGTACCGAACTGATGCCGGGCACCAACCTCACGCTGTCGGCCCGGCGCCGAACTCTCTCCAGCAATTCGCGCGCCGAAACATTCAGGTCTCCCCAGCAGCAGACGACGCACTTTTTGCCCTGCCTGACCTGACCCTCCGCGTACTCCAGCACCTGCTCTTGGTCGCGATAGGTCATCGGGCGCACCTCGGCATCCGTGAGCCAAGGTTGCACCACGTTGAGAACGGTGGTAAAGCCCAGCACTAGGTCAGCGCTCTGCAAAGCTTCGCGTCCCTGCAACGTCAGCATATCCGAGTTGCCTGGACCAACAGCCACCACCGTTATTGGGCTGACAATCTTTTCGCCAGAATCAGTTATGGGTGGGACCTCTCTATCTGGTAGAAAATGCCTGGAAAATGCGATGAGAAACTGCTCGGTAAATAGAAATCCCCGGCTCTACTGCTGCCGGGGATGTTTGGGTTTCGGGTTGGTGAACACTGCCAAAGGGCCTCTCTGTTGAGCGCAGAAGTAGAGTACCTCCACCCGGGCAGGTTTCCTGACTTACGGGCCCCCGACTCGTTCGAGACCTCGTTCACAGTGGCGCAACCGTGACGGATTTTCACCGCCTTCCCCTGAGATGCCGAAGCGGGCGCACCGGGCGGGTTTTTCTGTTTTTAAAGACGCGCACCGCCGAATAGATCCGACTGGAACGCGATTGCCAGTGTAGTTTGCTGCCATTGCGTTGTCAATAGACCCAGTGTCAAGCAAGAGGGCCCTCCAGATTGTCGAAATGGCCCGCTGAGTCTGTTCCCCGCCGAGTCTGTTCCAGGTGAGCCTGCCGAGCCACGAACGGATTACCGCAGACCGTCCTTCGGCAAGCTCATGGCCAACGGCATGGGCGCTTGAATGACTTTGCGATCGGCCTGCGTCGGAGCCAACCACTTCGATGCTACTGCAGATTGACAGCGACAGGGGCCGCTGTTAGCATCGCGGCAATTATCGAGGCTGAGCAGTCCGGTGCGCCCGATTACCGGGAGCAACGAGGGAAAGCGGTGCAAGTCCGTTGCGGAGGCGCCACAGAACCGGGTGGCAGACCGATGAAGGCACAGTCTCGCCCAATGATGGGATGGCTCGGGACAGGCGTTGACCCGGTATCCAAAAGACCTGCCGGGCTGTGCTGAGCGGTCGCTCTTCGTCCAGGAAGTGTTCACGTCTGGGCCGCGCCCTGACGGATGGGGCCACTGGTCAACCGAAGCAGTCCCTGTCGCGGCGAAAGCGGCAGGGATTTTCTGTTGGATACTACAGGCATTCCGGGGTTCCGAACCTGCGCCCCGCAGAGGAAAGGGCTTACACCGGCTGGCTGATGGCGTGGGTCTCCCTCCCCTTCATTTTCTACGTCGTTGCGGCGGCCGTTTTCCTGTCGAGGGATTTGAACCTGTGATGGTTAGCGAAGACGAGGCAAGCTCCCTGGGAGTCCGCGTCGGGCTGGTCCGGAACATGCTGTTGGCGACAGCCTCCCTGATTACCGGCACGGCGGTGGCGTTTTCGGGGGCCATCGTCTTTGTCGGCTTGGTTGTGCGGCACACCCTGCGCCCGATCAGCTGGGCCAACAAGAGCCTGCTGGTGTCCCTAGCGCCTTGGGCGGCAGAGTGTTCATACTGGCTGCGGCAGGCAGGCCCGCAACAAGACGGGGGCCTACAAGTTGCGACGGCTGTAGCGCTGCTGGAGGCCAGGAACCAAGCACCCAAAAGAGCCAGGTCGAATCCAACCATTAGTCAAGTGACCTGACCTTATATATGATCAACAATGGCAACATTCGACCCTTGACGGCGGACGTGGTAATTGTTGCGATGGCAGCCGAACCCGACGAGACCCCGGCAGCAACTCCCGCTGTCACCACGGCGCCAACGGGGCTTGCCACCGGAACTTCCGTGCCTGCGGGTACTCCTGCCAGGCAACCCACCCCGGCACCGACCGAGGTTCTGAGCAAGAGGCAGACCGCCATTGCTGTCGGGGACGTGTCCGTGAGGCTGGGCGGGAATCCCGTACTCAAGTCCGTGTCGTTTGAGGCCCGCCCCAGGGACATCGCAGGGCTGATCGGCTCCAACGGCGCTGGAAAATGCGCGTTGCTGCGGACACCGGATGCCCCCGGGTTTGGCTGATTGGCCCCGCGCAGTGACCCACCCGGATTTCAATCAGATTTATCAATAGTGCTAGGAGGCTCGAAGTTATGGCTGCCAACACGGTCACCATTGCCCAGGCCCTGGAACGGATCGGGCCGGCGGATGCCGCGGCCATGGGCCGTGCTGAGGCAAGGCAGTCCAACCTGACCAAGCCCCCCGGCAGCCTTGGAAGGCTGGAGGAAATGTCCGTCAGGCTGGCAGGCATTTTCGGAACGGAGCGGCCCGCCATCGGCGGCAGGGCGGTTATCGTCGCCGCGGGGGACCACGGTGTCGTGGCCCAGGGCGTGACCGGATACCCCCAAGAGGTGACCGCCCAGATGGTGCTGAATTTCCTCGCCGGGGGCGCCGCCATCAGCGTCATGTGCCGACATCTGGGCATCCGCCAAGTGATTGTCGATGCCGGGGTGGCCACCGATCTCCCGGATCACCCCGATGTCCGCAGCCTCAAAATCGGACGTGGGACAAACGACATAAGCCAAGGACCTGCAATGTCCCACGAGCAGGCGGTGCAGTGCCTGGAGTCTGGAATAAACTTGGCCGTGGAGATAATCGAGTCAGGAGCCGACCTGATTGCAACGGGCGACATGGGCATAGGAAACACAACTGCTTCCAGTGCCATCACGGCCGCAGTTACAGGGCTCCCGCCCGAGGAGACCACGGGGGAAGGCACTGGTCGTAACCAAGAGGAGTTGCAGCACAAGATTGGCGTGGTGCGCACTGCATTGGCGGTCAACTCCCCGGACGCCGGTGATGGAATGGACCTGCTGGCCAAGGTGGGAGGGTTCGAGATTGGAGTGCTGGCCGGCGTGATCCTGGGTACTGCGATGATGCGCCGGGCCGTGGTGGTGGACGGCTTCATCTCCAGCGCGGCGGCTTTGGTCGCCAGCGCGATATGTCCCGTTGCCCGCGACTATATGTTTGGCTCCCACGTCTCGGCGGAACGGGGCCATCGAGCCGCCCTCTCGGAACTGGGCCTGAGTCCGCTGTTCGACTTGGGAATGCGTCTGGGAGAGGGCACCGGGGCGGCCCTGGCGATTCCCATCGTAGAGGCCGCCGCGGCCACATTGTCTGAAATGGCGACCTTTGCCGAAGCGGGCGTATCCGACAGGGAACCCGAGGACGAAACGACCGCGTGAATGGACTTCGCTCGGCCCTCGGGTTCCTGACGATTCTGCCGGTAGCCCCTCGAGACTCCGGAGGCCTGTCCGCCGCCCGGGGCTGGTTCCCATTGGCGGGGCTGCTCCTTGGGTTCGCGTTGGCCTGCTTGGACCTGCTGCTGCACTGGGGCTATCCGCTATTCACCGAGGAATACCGCCATTTCCCCCCGCTGCTGTACGCCTCCATTGTGGTGGTGACCCTGATAGTCCTGACCCGCGCTCTGCATCTCGACGGGTTCATGGACTGCTGCGATGCGCTGCTGGGCGGGTTCAACCGCGAGCGACGGCTGGAGATCCTCCGGGATTCCCATGTTGGCGCCTTTGCTGTTGTGGGTGTCGTGAGCCTGCTGCTCATCAAGGTTGCTGCTATCATGGCACTGCCACCGGAGGGGCGCTTCTGGATGCTGCTGTTGTTCCCTTGCCTTTCCCGCTGGGCAATGCTCATAGCGCTGGAATTCTTCCCCTACGCAAGGTCCCAAGGAATCGGAGTCCCGTTCCAGCCAAAGGGTGGGCGATGGCAGTTGCTGGCCGGGTTTGCCCTTGCCGTGATTGCGGTTGTCGCATTTACCGGACTTGCAGGCTTGGCCCTGCTGGTCTTGGCCAGCGCTGTGGCTTGGTCGCTCAGCGCCTGGGCCTCCAAGTTACTTGGAGGGGTTACGGGCGACGTTTACGGGGCCGTCAACGAGGTGGCAGAGGCGTCGGTCTTGGTGCTCGCCGCAATCTTGGCCTACGGAATTTCCGACACGTTCTTTGAGCCAATCCATCGCATGGCTTGGTGAGAACGGTAACGGCTCGAAATGGAGTGGCGTTTATTTCCCGGAGAGTGGTATCTTGACGCGGGAGCGCTGGTGCTGGCGTTGGCGCTGGATCTGGCCTTTCGAGAGTTGCCCGGTCCCATTCACCCCGTGATCTGGATGGGTAAGCTGGTCTCTTGGCTGGAAAGGATCGGACCGTCCCCGGAGTCGAGGTGGTCAGCGCTCGGTTGGGGAGGCATCATGGCTGTGGGCGTGCCCGCGCTGTTTGGCGGGACCGCTTGGGTGGCCGCCAACGGACTGCGTGAGTTGGGCCCGGGCCCTTACCTGCTCGGCGCAACAGTCCTGCTCAACACCACATTCGCCGTGAAGGGTCTGGCGCAGGCAGCGAGGGAGGTTCAGGATGCAATGGACGATGAGAGCATGGGCGACGCAAGGCACGGACTGCGAAGCCTGGTCAGCCGCGATGCCAGTGCGCTCAGCTCGTCCCAAGCGGCGGCGGCGGCTATAGAATCGGTGGCCGAGAACACCACCGACAGCTACATAGGTCCGTGGCTGGCCTTTGCGCTGCTGGGGTTGCCCGGAGCGTTCGCTTACCGCGCCGTCAACACTCTGGACAGTATGATAGGCTACCGCGGAAGGTACGAATATTTGGGCAAGGCATCGGCCAGGCTGGACGACCTGATCAATTTGATCCCGGCACGTTTGAGCGCCGGTCTTATGATCGTGGCCGGTAGCCTGTGTCGCCTCCCAGCCGCGCAGGGGTTGCGCTGGTCGCTGGTGGGCAGGCGCCTGACGGCCAGTCCCAACGCCGGTTGGACCATCGGGGCCATGTCCGGCCTGCTGGGCGTTGCCCTCGAGAAAAAGGGGTACTACCGCATAGGCGACGGACTCGGTGAGCCTGGTCCGCGACACATTGGAATTTCGGTCCGCGTGGCCCTCGCGGTCGCGGCCATCGGGGCTCCTGTTGCAGTGGGAGCGCTGGCCCTGCGGGGACTGGCTACGGGTTGATTCAAGTGAAGTCTGGAGACAGGTACGAAAGGCCCGTGCATGGCGGGCTCAACTTCTCTGAACTGGAGTCCTTGGGTCTCCGACCGGAAGACGTCACTGACTTCAGCGCCAGCATCAACCCGGTCGGCCCATCGCCCCGCGTGCTGGAGGCTGCCCGGAACGTAAATCTGGCTTCTTATCCCGACCCCGAGTGCCTCAGACTCAGAGAGGCGATCGGCGCGGCGCTGAATGTTGAGCCTGCCAATATCCTGCCGGGAAACGGCTCGACCGAACTCATCCACCTGCTGGCCAGGGCGTTCCTCAGCCCCGATGATACCGTTGTCATTTTCGCTCCGTCCTTTGGCGAATATGCGGCGGCCTGCCACACGGAAGGCGTGGAACCGGTTATGCTGGCGCCAACCGCCGCAGAGATGGCCGAGGGGCGATTCCAGTGGGACTTGGGCGATGCCCTCGACCGCATTGCAGAGCTCTCTCCCTCGGTTGTATTTCTGTGCAACCCCAACAATCCGACCGGCGTCTTTCTGAATGAGAAGCAAGTCCGCAGCATCTCCGAGGCTTTGCTGGGGACTGGCATTCTGGCGTTGGATGAAGCCTACATCTCCTTCGTGGAAGACCGTTGGGACTCGACGCACCTGGTGTCCCTAGGCAACGTGGCGCTGCTGCGCTCGATGACCAAGGACTACGCCGTCACCGGACTGCGGCTGGGGTATCTGCTCTCGACAGAGGAGATCGTGAGCCGTGTTCGGCGCTTCCAGTACAGTTGGAGCGTGAACGCCCCCGCTCAGGCTGCAGGAATAGCAGCACTGTCCGACAGCGGACAGTTGGACAGGGGTCGCGCGGCTGTGCGAGAGGGCAAGGAATTCTTGGCCGAGACAGCCCGGACTCTGGGCATTGAGTGTGCCCCTGCGGCGGCCAACTTCCTGCTTCTAAAAGTGGGCCACGCCCGCGAGTTGCGCTTGACGCTCCTCAGACAGCACAAGATTTGCGTGAGGGATTGCACGTCATTTGGGTTGCCGGAATACATCAGGATCGGCATAAGGTCGATGGATGACAACCGGAGGCTGGCTGAGGCGCTGAGGCGCGTCCTCGCCGAGAGAGGCATGATTGCCTAAACAGCTGATTTTTGTCTTGGGCGGGGCCCGCTCGGGCAAGAGTTCGTTCGCAGAGCAAATTGCCAGGCAGGGGGGTCGCGTACTGTACGCAGCCACCGCTGAGGCTCTGGACGATGATATGGAACGCCGTATCTCTGCCCACCGCCGACAGCGCCCTGCGGAATGGGACACACTGGAGGAGCCCCTGGAACTGTCTTCCGTCCTGCCCTCCGCACTGGACGGTTATGATACCTGCCTGCTGGATTGTCTCACTCTCTGGGTCAGCAACCTGCTGTTGCGTAATGAGGGCAACCCGAACGCGGAACAGGAAATCCTGAGCGCTGCCAACGATCTGATCAAGGTTTACGAACGGTCGTCGTCCACCTGGATTGTTGTCAGCAACGAGGTCGGACTCGGCGTGGTGCCTCCTTCGGCGCTTGGCGCGGCTTACCGTGACGCGCTGGGCAGAGTGAACCAGGTCGTGGCGGCCCGCGCCGATAAGGTCTACTTCATGGTCGCCGGACTTGCGCTGGACCTGAAGGGATTGGGCGCCGTCCCGTATACCAGCGCCGACCCCCTTCTCGACTGATGCCTGCGTCCACGGACATCCGTAGAGGCTCAGCCTCGGCTCCCGGCGCCTGTGGCGAGCTGGCCCAAGGGATGCTCAACGGTGTTGTCTGCATGGTCACCTGCCCGATAGACATGCGCAGCACCGCGACGGTGGAACTGTCGCCGGGCGACGGGACAATCTCGGCGCCTTCGGACTCTCCAAAGGCATCCCAAGCGGTGCTGGCGACGCTGAACTACCTCGGGGAGACGGGAATAGATGCCGATCTGCGGCTGGACTCCAGGATTCCACGAGGAAAGGGTATGGCCAGCAGCACGGCGGACGTATCGGCGGCTATTGTAGCCACAGCCAACGCTGCGGGCCACGATCTCGCCCCGGCGCAGATTGCAGAAATCGCGTTGGGTGTTGAGCCTAGTGATGGCGTCATGTTTCCGGACATCGTGGTTTTCGACCACCGCGAAGGCAATATATTCCGGTCTCTTGGCCCGCCGCCGCCGATGCAGATCGTGGTTGTGGACTTCGGTGGTGTTGTGGACACACTGGAGTTCAATCGCGCCCAGCGGGACACAGCCCTCAGCCGACAGGCGCTGAAGATGGCGAAGGCTGTGGCCCTGATTGAGACCGGGATGCGGCACGGAGATCCCGCCCTTATAGGGAAAGGCGCCACCATCAGCGCCGTTGCCAATCAGGACATTCTGTTCAATCCCCACTTGGACGCGGTGCTGGAACTGTCAAAGGATACCGGGGCGCTCGGTGTGAACGTCGCCCACAGTGGCACCGTAATCGGCATGCTCTTTCCCGACAATTCCACGCTTGCGGAAAGTGCCGCCACTCTTGCTTGGCGTCGCTTTCCATGCCTGGAATCTGTGATGCAGTGCCGGGTTACGGGCGGAGGGGTCAACCGACTCTGACCGGTATGGTCGAAGACCCTGGCGCCGGTCCCCTCGCTGCTCGAAAGTGCGACTCTGTATCATCGACTGGGCGGGAATGCGCCTGCGGGCCAGCCTGTCTGTGCCCGGTTGACCCATCCTGTTAGCGGGCGGGTTTATCCTCGTTTCGGCAGCTTGGGAGCCAACCAGCTCAGGAAGGCGTCTTCGCTGCGTGTCTGCATATAAAAGCGGCCAGGCCCCTCCAACTTGCAAACCAGGCCCTCGCCGCCCAGCAGGGTTGTCTTCCATCCCCCGGAGCGGCCAACCTCGTACCTGACGCTCTCGTCGAAAGCCACCATGTGTCCGTTGTCGACGGTGTAACGTTCGCCGCGTCCCAGGTCGATGCGATGGATTGCCCCGTAGACGAAATGAACAGCAGACCCGTGCCGGAGCAGCGCAGCAGAAACAAACCCTCTTTGGAAAAGAAGGAGCGTGCCCCTCCCCACTGCGAGTCCACCTCGATGTTCATGGTTGCCGCCAAGAACGAACCTGACTGTACCAGCAGCGTCTCGCCTCTCAGTTCCAGGGCCTCGATGTCTCCCGGTAGTGACGGGGCTACCGTTACTTCGCCGGGCTGTTCGGCGGTGAAGGTGTTGACGAAAAAGCTCTCGCCCCCCAAGACCGACCGCCGCAGGCCTCCGAAGAGACCGCCGCGAGTGCTGGTTTCCATCTTGATGGAATCCGACATGCTGACCATCGCGCCCGTCTCTGCCTGAAGCTGCTCTCGCGAGTTCATCCTGATCCTGGCCAGAGCGTAGGACGGCTTGTGGAGTACCTCGTAATCCATGGTTTAACCTCCCGAAATTCAACCCTTCAAACTGCTTTCCGGTATTTATCCAAAGGAATCCTTGGCTATGGCGTTGCGGCAACCGGGGTCTGACTGCATTCAATAATAGTAATTATACATTCCGCAGGCACCGGGAACGGCAACCGCTGTGACGTGTTTGACCCTCCTGATGCGCACGGTTATATTAGGCGGGATGGCGGTGGTCAGTTGAAGCGAAGAGGGTGCCGTTCGTATGTATGCGTTGATTCTCGCCGGCGGGAAGGGGGAGCGCCTGCGGCCTCTCACCGACACCGTGCCCAAACCGATGGCCCCCGTTGCCGGAAGGCCTATTCTCGAACACCAACTGGATTGGTTGAAGGAAGCCGGAATCGACAGCGTGGTGTTCTTGGCGGGCTACCGTTGGGAGGCCATTCGCGCTCACTTCGGTGACGGCTCCCGTCATGGAGTGCGAGTGTCCTACAGCGTGGAGAGTTCTCCGCTGGGCCGCGGCGGAGCCATCAGGCAGGGCTATCCTCTCGCAACGGGAGATGACGAGCCGATCGTCGTAACCAACGGCGACATCATCACCCGGCAGCCCCTTGATGACATAATCGACTTTCACCGGACGTCCCCGGCCCGCCGCAATGGGCCTTGCGTTACGCTGTTGGCCGTTCCCATGGTCAGCCCCTACGGCTTGGTGGACATGGACGAGGCAGGGGCCGTGGTCGGGTTCCGCGAAAAGGTAGAGTTGCCCCACTGGATAAACGGGGGTGTGTACGTTATTGACCGGGAGGTATTTTCGGAATTCCCGGAACTGGGGGACCACGAAGTCGAGACTTTTCCGGACTTGGCCCAGTCCGGCAGAATCGCCGCCTTTTGCACCCGGTCCTTCTGGAGCAGTATTGACTCTTTCAAAGACTTGAGGGAGGCAGACGACTTCATAGCGGGAGAAACCGCGGCCTCCAGCGCAGAAACCGCAGCCTCTGGCGCCGGGCAGCACTGATCTGCGTGGCTGAACTCGTCTTAACCCAGAGCCAGCCCGCAACGTGCAACTTATGATGCACGAGAAGACGGTTGGCTCTTCGGGTGACTCCGACGCGCCGGCTTTGACTCGAACGGTTCAGGATGTAGCCGCAATGGCCGCGTCCGTCAGGGCCAGCATGGAACAGGTGCTGGTTGGCAAGGGACAGGTGATCGAACTGGTACTGGCCGCCGTACTCAGTGGCGGCCATGTCTTGGTCGAGGATGTCCCCGGCATCGGAAAGACCACCCTGGCTCGCAGCCTTGCCGAATCGCTTCGATGCAATTTCCGGCGTATACAGTGCACGCCGGACCTCATGCCCTCCGATATCACCGGGGTGCATTTCTACAATCAGAAGCTGGGCGAGTTCGAGTTCCGCCCTGGTCCCATTCTGGCGCAGGTGGTGTTGGCCGACGAAATTAACCGCGCCACGCCGCGGACCCAGTCGGCCCTGCTGGAGGCAATGGCCGAGGGGCAAGTCACCGTTGATGATCGAACCGTCGCCCTGCCCGAACCCTTCCTACTCATCGCGACCCAAAACCCCATTGAGCTCGAGGGAACTTTCCCTCTGCCCGAGGCTCAACTGGACCGCTTCATGCTGCGTTTGCGGATGGGGTATCCCGACGAGGCGGAGGAGGAGAGTATGCTGGCGCGCTTCAACACCGAGAATCCCATGGATTCCTTGGAGCCTGTCGCCGACGGCCAAGACATTGTAGAAACACAAAAGGGGGTCAGGCGGATCTACGTTGACCCGGTGTTGAGCAACTACATCGTCAGGTTGGCGCAGGCAACCCGCAAGCACGAGGAATTCGAACTGGGAGCGAGCCCACGGGCCACGCTGGGGCTGTATCGCTGCTGCCAGGCCTTCGCTGCTATTCGCGGGAGGGAATTCGTAACGCCGGACGACGTGAAGGTCCTGGCCCCCTATGCCCTCGCCCATCGTACCATCCTCACATCTCAGGCCAGGCTGCGGGGACGGACCTCTGATGACGTGGTCCTTGACCTGCTATCTCAATTGGAGGTCCCGGTCTAGCCCGGGACGAATGCGATGCGGCATGAGCTGTGGCCGGTGGTCAGCGGGTTGCTGGTGTTCGTGGGACTGCTGGCGAGCAGCGGCTTGCTCTTGGTCGTCGGGTCCCTGTTGGCCGTGGTGTGGCTGTCGGCGCGCCTGTGGGAAAGGCACTGCTTTCGCAAGGTGACCTATGAACGCGACCTGGGACGCCGCCGCGCTTTCATCGGCGACGCCATCGAGTACACGGTTTCTCTCAGTAACGACAAACCCCTGCCCTTGATCTGGGTGGAGGCCCAGGACCCTTTCCCGGAGGGGTTGGAGTTGCCTGGGGCTGTGGTGCGAGGGGAAACGCTGGAGACCAACCGCCATCACAGCATAACCACCTCTCTATTGCCTTACCAGCGCGCTTCGTGGAAATTCAAGATGCAATGCGCCCGCCGTGGCTATCACCGCATTGGCCCGGTGCGGATGAGAAGCAGCGACATTTTCGGCTTTGTGTCCACGGAGATGCGCTTCACTGAAGTGGACGGCGTCCTGATCTACCCACGTGTCGTAAGCCTTGAGAAATTGGTCAATCCTCCGCAACACCCTTTCGGTCTGGCGCGTGGCCTGATGCCTCTATATCAGGACGCCAACCGGATCAGAGGTGTGCGAGACTACCTGCCGGCAGACCCGCTGAAGCACATCGACTGGAAGGCGACCGCGCGGGCGCGGCAGCTACAGACCAGGATATTTGAGCCAGCGGTGTCGATGAATATCGTGGTGGCCATGAACGGCTCAACCAGCGACTACGTCTGGCTGGGAACCAACCGGAGGCTGTTCGAGCGCTCCATTACGGCCGCCGCCTCGGTCGCCGCTCTGGCGGACCGCCTCGGATACAGCTACGGCCTGATTTCCAACGCGGTGGCCTCATATTCAGGCAAGTGGCTGAGCGTCCCGTTGGGTGCGTCGCCGGAGCAGTTGAGAATGACCCTCGAGGCCCTGGCAATGGCAGCTCCCTATGTGATTTCAACCCTGCCCAATGTTTTCCGGGCCGAGCGTGACACGTTTCCGCCCGGAGCAACCGTGCTGTTCGTAGCCTCCGTGATCACCCAGTCGCTGCCCCGGCAGTTGGATGTTTTCGCCGAGCGCGGCTACCGGGTCTCAGTCATCTATGCCGGGGACGGGGAACCACCGGAGCGAATCGGCGAAATTCCGGTAACTGGAATGGGGCATCTCCTGGACTTCCTGCCGGAGGATGAGACTCACTGGGAAAGCGAGGCCGAATTTACGAGCGAGGCAAGGGATGAGGCCGGCCTGGCGAGCTAGGGCGATAGGTGGGGTGGCGCTCTTCCTGGAGAGCTGCACCCTGTACTTGATTTTCGCCACCGTTGCCCACGTGACAAAGTTGGAGCAGCTGCAACTGCCCCTCTGGCTGGTGATCGTAGCGCTGGCTTGGGGTTGTGGCCTGTCGCTGTGGATATTGAACCTCCGGGTGACGCCGGTGCTGCGTGGGCTGGTTGGAATAGCGACGGGACTGCCATCGCTGTTGGTGCTCACTGCGTGGAATGCGGGCCAAGCTCTATCGCCCATTGCCCTGCTTGTGCCACCGGAGCCGGGTGGCATCGGGCTATTCGTTGGTTCGATGATTTTTCTGCTGATTGTCTGGTGGCGAGGGGTGGAGCTTTCCCGAGAGGAGGCAACACTCGATTCTGTTCGTACAGCCTTTCAGATTGGGATGATAGCCCTGCTGCTGGCTGCATTGATCGACGCCGCCACCGAGGGCCGGATCGTAAGCGGCTTCTTCGTAGTCGGCTTCTTCTCCGTCGGCCTGGCCGGGATGGCTCTTGCGCGATTCTCAGCGGACGGAAACGAGCAGCGGGAAATGTCCTCCCAGTGGCTCTGGCCCATCGCTGCTTGCGTTGCCGTGGTGCTGGCCCTGGGGCTCCTCATCAGCGGCTTGGGATTGGGTGGGCTGGACGACGTGACCCGGGCCGCAGTTGGCCTGATTGGCAACGTGGGCTACCGGATACTGGAGCCGGTGCTGATTGCCATTGGACTGCTCGCGGGAGCCTTGGTGAGCATTGGCAACTGGTTCTCCGGAATGCTGGGCGGCGGCGATATCGAGGGCCTGCTCGAAGCCCAGCGGCGCATAGATGAGTTCCACGAGAGCCTTCGCGAGATTGAGCCGGAAGCGGGAGGCAACGTCCTGTTTACGGTGCTCCAATGGGCTGCTGCCGCTCTTGGCGCTGCTGTCGCGGTGGGCGCGGTCTATTGGCTGTTCCGACACCGCCGGAATCGGGGCGGTAATAGTGAGTTTGTTGAGACCCGCGAGTCACTGTTCAGCCTGAAACGCGCGGGCGATGATGTGAGCGGAGCGTTGGGGAGCCTCTTCTCCGGTCTGTTCGGCGGGCCGCCCCGCCGCAGGCGCACCTTTCACTCGCCCCGCGACTACTACCATGCGCTGCTGGAACAGGCCGGGCGAGCAGGTCGCCCCAAGGAAGAATGGGAAACGCCGAGGGAGCACCAGCGCGGCTTGTTGGGGGTGTTGCCCGCCGACCCGGTGGCCCGCATAGTGGATGAATTCCAGAACGCCCACTACGGCGCCGCCCCTCTCAGTCCTGAACTGCTCGAAAGGTTGGAAAGCGATCGCCTGGACGTGGAGGCGTTCCTGCTGGAGCAGGCGAAGGAGCGCTAGTAGTCCGAAATCTTTGAAGTGATGAGTAGCCGCAATGGTCTTGGTTCCTAGGAAGGCTGCTGCCACCCTCTTGGCCTCGAGCAAAAGGGGGGAAAATTAAGCCATCATTTCTACACTGCTGGTCTACTAGGCTGGTCTCCCTAACGGAAGGCTGGCAACACCTCATCGGCGATTATTGACATCAACCGGCGCAGTGCTGGTATGTCGCCCGAGTTCAGGGCCAGCACGACATGCTCCACTCCAGCCTCCCGGTAGGCTTCGATTCCAGCTCGCACCGCCCCTGGGTCATCTCCGGGGAGCCGAGAGCGCGATGCGGCCCGCTGACTGGACGGCCCACCGTGCACCTCCACCTCGATTCGGGCCGACATGGTGATGGAGGAGGGATCGCGGCCTGCGGCTTCGGCCAGCGAGGTTACTTCCTGCCGTCCGATGGCGTAGTCCTCGGGGGAGAGGCCCGTGGGGTGCCATCCGTCGCCCACCCGGGCAGTACGCCTCAACGCGCCGGGCGAAGAGCCGCCAATCCAGAGGGGGACGTGGTGTTCCACGGGTTTTGGAGAGAAACGCACATCGCCAAAGTTCCAGCGCCGACTGTGGTATTCCGGGCTGTGGTTGGCCCAAAGTTCCTTCATTATCGCGATGGACTCGTTGGTCAGCGACCCGCGTTCCCGCAGGGGAATTCCGAGAGCCTCGAATTCCTCGGTCATCGCCCCGGCTCCTACGCCAAGAGTAACCCGCCCTCCAGACATCTGGTCAAGCGTGGCGGCGTACTTGGCCAGTTCCACCGGATTGTGATACGGCAGAACCAGCACCGATGTGCCCAGCGTCACTCTGCTGGTGGTTGCTGCCATGTAGGAGAGCATGGCCATCGGGTGATAATAGGGCTTGTCCTCCAGCCTTTCCCTGATATAGCCGGCGTTGAAGAGGTGGTCCATCACCCAGATGGAGTCATATCCCTGCTGCTCGGCCTCGGGCCCTAGCCTGAGCACCTCCTGGGGGTCAGAAACGCCCCAGTTGTTGGGAATGGTAACGCCGAATTGCGTCATGATCTCCCCGATGATTCCATAGAGTGGGATACCGAATTACAATCTTGAATCGGCAATTTCTTACGGGTACTGGGGATAGTCAAGTTCCTGACTTACGCCCCAGTAATTTCATCTCCCTGAACGGACGGAGAGGACTTCAGGCCGTGTTGATAGCGGCCAGGACGGATGCCGTCTCAACGGCGGCCAAGGCTGCATTGGTGCCGATATTGCCCGACTTGCCGCCGGCGCGGTTCAGGGCCTGCTCAATGTTCTCGGTGGTCAGCACGCCGAAGATAGTGGGCACTCCGGTGTCCATGCTGACCGAACCGGCGCCCCCGGAGGCCTGCCCAGCCACCATGTCGTAGTGTGTGGTCTCGCCGCGGATCACCGCCCCCAAGCAGATTATTGCGTCGCAGCGCCCGCTCTTGGCGAAGGCGTGGGCGACTACGGGCAACTCGAAGGAGCCGGGCACCCAGGCCACCGTGATATCGGAATCGCGCACTCCGCAGCGGCCCAGCGTTTCCAGCGCGCCGTCCAGCAGTTGCTTGGTTATTACCTCGTTGAAACGGGCGACCGCAATGCCGACCCGCAGACCCTGCCCGTTAATGTCGCCCCTAAGCTCGTTGGGCACAATCAGTTCTCCTCGATATGGTTTGATTCGGTCACGGTTTCGGTTTCCTCGAGACCGCTCATTGAATTCGATGCTTGGCGCCGGTTGCCGACGCCGTTCAGGTCTCGTCGATGGCTTCGACTCCTACCAGGAGCACTTTCTCCAAAAGTTCGTTTTCGCTGACCATTCCGGCCACCGTCGTGAATTCGTTGACGATGGTCAGCGGGACTTGCCTGACGCCGTAGCGCCGGGCCAGGTCGGGAAATTCCTCTGACTCTATCACGTCGGCGTGAATTTTCGAGTTCTCAACCGCCATGGAATGGGCCAGCAGCGCCATTCCCGCGGATGTCTCGCTGCCAGGGGTGACAAACACCTGCAGATGGACCGGGCGGTTGATCCGGCGCAACTGCTTGCGGGTGTTCACCGACAGGCGGGTATTCCCCCGGGACACGGCCTTGATGCTCTCGATCAGCACTGGCAGTTCATAACCGAGGGGCAGGCCGTAGTACCGTATCGATTTACCACTATCCGTCCCTACGACGACGGCAGGGATACGACTCACCTCATCCTCCCGCGCCATTTGCTGGTCGGTATGAAAATCGACGACCTCCAGCCCCAGCTTGGGAGAAAGCGAAGTCAACTCCTCCATTACCTGCTGGGTCTGCACGCAGTAGCGGCAGTCCCGTCCGGGAATCGCGATGGGCGACGGTCTCTGAGTGTAGAGCCGCAGAGACACATCGGCCTTGAGGTGCTTGCGGAACTCCCGTTTCAGCCGTGGCTTTTCTTGGGCCGGAATCAGGCCCTGCTGCGCCGTTGCCATTGAGCTAATTCCTTTTCGGGAACGGATGCGGCCAGTTTACACGGGCTGCTTAGGCTTATCCACCCTACCCTGTCGCCCTTTTCCTGTCCCGTCAGCAATGGGGACCAAAGGGCTCAGGTTAACCGCCTTTATCCAGCATGCTGCGGATGGTGAACATCCGCTGGAAGAGGGTGAAACAGGAAACTGCGGCAATTGCTATCAGGACGCCCATCAGCAACCACGGGACCCAGCCGAGTAGCAATCCGGCCCCCAGCAGGGCCACCCGTTCGGTGCGGGTCATCAGTCCGGCCCGGGTGAACACCCCCAAGCCCTCGCCTCGTGCCCGCAGGTAGCTCACGCCTTGGGAAAATATAAGCGCCAGCAGCAGGGCGGTGATGAAATATGCCCGGTAGTCTTCCGAGTGGTCGCCGCGCAGGGCATACAGTCCCATGCCCACAAACAGGGCTGCCTCTCCCAGCCGGTCGAAAACAGAATCCAAAAGCGCGCCGAAGGGAGTGGCCTGTCCGGTAAGACGGGCCAGGGCCCCGTCCAGCAGGTCCAGAATCCCACCGGCCAGAAAGACCACGCCTCCCCACACCAGCCAACCCGACGCTACGAGGTAGGCGGATACGACGCAAACACCGAACCCCAGCAGGGTGACGGCATTGGGCGTGAAGCCGGCCGCCTTGAACAACCGTGCCCCAGGCTCCTCGAAATAGCTTCGAACGGCGCCCCTAACCTGTTCTCTGCCCAGCAGCGCCATGGACCTCCTGTAGGCAGGTTTCGTAATATTCCTCCACCCTTCCGGCTACTACCTGCCAGCGATGCTTCTCCGCCTTGATGCGTCCCCGGTGCCCCATTTCCCGTCGGCGTTCCGGGTCGCGTATCAGGGTTTCCAGTGTTGCGGCCAGCGACTCCACGTCTTTGTTGCGGAACAGCAGGCCTTCCTCGCCGTGAGTGAGTACTCCCCTGTAGCCTTCGATGTCTGATGCCACCACCGGTTTCCCGGCTGCCATCGCCTCGAGCAGCACGATACCGAAGCTCTCAGCGCCGGTGGCCGGCGAGCAGAAGATGTCGGCGGAGGCGTAATAGCGAGGCAGGTCCTCATAGGGCACCCGGCCCACGAATTCAATCTCCGGCAAGTTTTGGGAACCCATAACGTGGTAGGAATCTTTGTCGGGGTTGCCCGGTCCCACCACCAGCAGCCGGAGGTCCGGTATATCCCACCTCAGTCGTCCGTAGGCTTCGAGCAGGTAACGCAGGCCCTTCCGCTTCTCAAGCCGCCCAACGAAAATGATGTTGGTCTTGCCATCCTGGTACTGCGGCCAAGGCTCGGCCCTCTGCGAAAAATGGTCGACATCGATGCCGTTGGGTATGATTTCATAGGTTCCGGGAAAGGTGGAGTTGACGTAGTGGCGGGCTGCCGGTGAGACCGCGATGCTGCCGTGCAGACGCTGATGCCATCGCTTGATGACAGGTTGGCTCATCTTGTAGAGGTGATGCCGGTTGTGGCAGGCGTGAAAGGTGCCGACATTCACGGTGTTTGAGTATTCAAGAACGGTCAGCGGTAGTATGGGTGCCATTGGCTCGTGCAGGTGGATGATGTCGTACTTTTCCCTTTCCAGGAGCGCCCTCACCTTGTGCGCCAGCCACCACGAAAGCGACACACGGGCGATGGATCCTCCACTGGGCAACGGCACGGAGCGCCCCAGCGGCACGAGCAGGTCGCGGTCCTGACACTCGCGGGAAGGCGAGTGGGGGGCGAGCACCTGCACCTCGTGGCCGGACCGTCCCAACTCTCTGGCCAACTGGGACACATGTATGGTTACGCCACCGGGCCAGGTGAAGTCGTAGGGCGACACCATGGCGATCTTCAATGGCACACCTCCCAGCGAGGGGTCCTGGGTTCCGTTGTCTAATCCTCTTCGGACCCCGCTGAAACCTTCTGTTTCATCCCGGTACCGGCGATGAAGGCGTCGGTCAGGTCTCGAGCGGAGTCGTCTGTGTACTGGATGGGCGGGGACTTCATGAAATAGGCGCTTGGGCCCTCCACGGCTCCACCCTCGCCACGGTCCATGGCCAGCTTGGCGCAGCGAATGGCGTCGACCACCACACCAGCCGAATTGGGGCTGTCCCATACCTCCAGCTTGACCTCAAGGTTGATGGGCGCACCGCCGAAAATGCGTCCTTCCATCCGAATGTAGCACCACTTTCGGTCCTTGAGCCAAGGCACATGGTCGCTGGGCCCGACGTGAATGTTGTCCGGATCAATCTCTTCGTCCAATTGCGACGTTACTGCCGTGGTCTTCGAAATTTTCTTGGATGTGAGCCGTTCCCGTTCCAGCATGTTGAGGAAATCAGTGTTACCACCGAAATTCAGCTGGTAGGTGTTATCCAGCGTCACACCCCGGTCCTCGAACAGGCGCGTGAGCACCCGGTGAGTGATGGTGGCTCCAAGCTGCGATTTGATGTCGTCGCCAATTATGGGAACGCCGCGTTCCTCGAAACGATTCCGCCAGTATTCCTCGCGAGCCAGGAAAACGGGAATGCAGTTGACCATGGCGCAGCGGGCATTGAGGATGTGCTCGACATACCACTTGGTGGCCTGCTCGCTGCCCACCGGAAGGTAGTTGATCACCACGTCAACTTCGCGGTTGCGCAGGATCCCGGTGATGTCGGAGGTGGAATGAGGTGACTTCTTGACCAGATGGGACACATAACGGCCGATGCCGTCGTGGGTCATGCCCCGGTCCACCTTGACACCGGTGAAGGGAACCTCGGCGAACTTCAGGGTGTTATTCGGTTCGGTGAAGATGGCTTCGGACAGGTCCTTGCCGACCTTGTTTTCGTCTATGTCAAAGGCGGCTACGACTTCGATGTCCTCAATGCGATAGTCGCCGATGGTGTTGTGCATGACGCCGGATACTGAGTCGGCCGTTGGAATCTCCACGTACTTGTGAAGGCCTTGGACCAGAGAGGAGGCGCAGTTCCCCACGCCGATGATGGCTACGTTGATTTTGCCCACTTAGTGGCTCCTTTGCGACGGCAATTGTCCCGGCCCAGCTGCCTGCACAGCCCGGGGTCCAGACGCCCTCAGGCGCCCGGCAGGTACGGCGGCGCCCGCCGTGTCATGAGCACGCCGACCACAGCGCACGATTGTATCAACCAGTGGCCCCTGCTCACAAGTTGAATTCCCCCCCCGCTGAGCCTATTATCAGCGCAGAACTCGTTCAGCCTGGTCCGTTCCCTGGCAATGCCGGTCCGAGGGTTAGTCGAAGAACCGAATGATGGCCGTGCGGTCATCGTAGCGGAAGCGGACCCCCAGCTTCTCTGGCACCCTGCCCTCCGTCAGCCGTCCCGCGATGATTTCCTCGATACGCCCCGTGGCTTCCTCCGGCGTGGCCGAACCGCGCACAATCTCCGCCAGTTCGTCGATGTCCATGTTGTCGGTAACACCGTCGGTGGCCAAGACCAGGCGCGCCCCCGGCTGGATGTCGAGGTCACGCTGCGCCAGTTGCCCCAGCGAGGCCGCGGCGCCCACAGCCCTTGCCACCCCCACATGCATGAACCCGCCGGTGCGGCCGCAGAGGCGCTCGTGCGAATCGGCGGTAACCAAGACTATGGGGCTGTCTCCGGCGGCTGTCACATAGAGGCGCCCGCCCCGGTACAGCGCCGCCGACACAGTCGTCAGCAGGAAGCGCCCGGCCCCCACGCTGAAGAACTCATCATTGACGCCGTTGATCGTTGAGGCGATATCATCGATGCTGTTGGCCGGGCTTTCCGCCAGAGCCTCTCCCAGTTCCTTGCTGGCCTCCGCCCCTCCGTGGCCGGTTACTCCGTCCATCACCACGTCGAGAAAATCTCCGCCGCTAAGATTGCGGGTTAGCAGATTGTCTTCGCCATGAGCAGAGTTGTCTTGAAGCGTTGAAAATGTGCTGGCAACCATGGCAGTGTCCTCTGACTTGCTCCAGATATTGTTTTCCCGCGAGAGGCGGGCAGCTTTAGTCCCCAGTGCTTGCGCTAGTTCCGTCCGAATATACGGTGAGTTCGGTCTCGGCATCAAATCGGTAGCGGGTCCAGTAATCCGACCTCAGCCAATCCAAGGCTTCTCGCCAGGCTGTACAGGCGGTTTCGAAGTCCGCAAGGCCCCGGTTTCGCTCTGAAATGGCATTGAGAAATGCCGTCAGGTCGGCTCGGAATTGTCCGTAGTCCGAGTATGCCCGCGCGCCTATCTGCTCTAGAATCTCGTTTCCTGTCGCAGCCACATCATCGCCGGCGCCCATTAAAGCACGTTTCAGCTCGTCCAATTCCTGCTGTATGTTGACGATGGGCCTGACGCCTCGCGCGTCGCGGTACCCTGCCGGGCCCTGTGGCGGCTCCTCGGGCGTGGTGTAAAACTTCAGCAGCTCGAGACAGGCGTCGTTTACGTCCAGCGGCGGTCGGCCCCTGGGCGCGGGGTCATCAACCCCTGCCAGAGCCCCGGAGTCGATTACCTGCAAGCGGCCCGAACCCGGCTGGAAAAAGACATTCTGGGGCCTCAGGTCCATCAGGATAAACCCTGCCTTCAGGTAGGACTGTTCAAGGTCGAGCAACTGTTCGTGTATGGGGAACGGCGAAGCCCCCCGGGCCTGCACCAAGGGGAACATGGCAAAGAGGTTCTGGCCAGCACCGATGGGAACCCCGGTAAACCGGGACATCATATCGCCCAGCAACGGGATTCCCGGCGCTCTCCCTTGGACGAAAACGGTGTATGGCTCGCCCAAGTCTTCGCCAAAGAACCCGTCGTGGATGACCGCGTCGGTGTATCCGAGAATCGGAGTCAGCAATCCGCCGCCGTCCCCCGCCCGGTCGTAGGCCATCAGCAGGCGCTCCGTACGTGCCTCGATGGCAGCGTGCTGTTTACGGCTGACGGCCTGCGGAACAGGGCGCTTCAACGCGACCTCCGCGCCCGTCTCCCGGTCGACCGCGGCGCGGACATCGTAATCGGCGCCGGACCCAAGCCGGCCGGTGATCTCATAGCGTTGTAGGTCTACCTTTTCCACCAACCGCGGCCTCCCGACCGCCGAGGACTGCCGCACCAGGGTTTTAGCGTGCGGCGGTGCCTGTCAACTGGTTACGAAATGCGATGCCAAACCAACAGAATGTTACGACGCGGACTGTACATTTGCAACTGGAATTGCTCGAGATTAAAAGGAGAAGGATTGTCTCCCTCAATGTGTGGGTGCGCGGTAGCCCAGCGTAATCCATTCCTCGCGAGGCCATTCCAACTCAGGGGTGAAGCCAAGAGCGAGGACTGCGTCGTCCACCTCCGGCCTCTGGGTGGCCAGCATTCCGGACGCGACCAGCATCCCGCCGGGTCGCAGGGCCTGCAGAATGAACGGGGAACGGTCCGCCACCCCGCGGGCGGATATGTTGGCCACGGCCAGGTCTATGCTCCCTTTGGCAGCCGCTGGATGAGGGACGGAACCCTTTGCCAGCGTTATCTTTTGCTGGAGGCGCAGTCGGCGAAAGTTCTGCCGCGCCGCCGACACCGCCTGTCCGTCGATGTCCAGCGCCACCGCCGACTCCGCGCCCAGCATCAGGGAGGTGATGGTCAGAATCCCTGACCCGGAGCCGAGGTCCAGCAACCTCATGCCCGGGCGCACAAGGTCCTCCAGCGCCTCCATGCAGGTATAGGTGGTGGGATGATAGCCAGTGCCAAAGGCGATGCCCGGATCCAGTTCTATGATGGTTCGTCCCTCTGCCTCGCCTGGTTCCAAATTCACCCACGATGGCTTGATGATCAGCCGTTCTCCCACGGGAAGCGCCCCGTAGTGTTCCTTCCAGTTGTTCTGCCAATCCTCGTCGTCATCCAGATCGCGCACGGCCAACTCGCCCAGTTCGCCCACCGAGCTGACCAGTCTGACACCCACCTCGATTCGGGCCAGCCTTTGCCGGGAGCCTGACTCAAGGTAGGTGCGCAGCATGACCTGCCCCGCGCCCCGTGGTTCAGTGCTGAGCCCCCTTCCGTACCGGCTGAAGAGATACGAAACGGGTTCCACGAATTCGTGGGGGACGGAGATGCTGAGTTCCTTCCAGGGCATAAACACTCCAGGGCGCAACCATTCTTGGTCTTGATTTACCGGTCCACTGATGGGTGAAGTGCCGCCCGGCACGTCAAGGCGCTGGTGGCAGGCTAGAAGGCGTCCTTTATCCTGTCGAATAGACCTTTTTCTTCAGACTCTTCGTTTGCAGAGTCGTCTTGGCTCGGCTCGCTCTTCTGGTCTTTCCTGGACCGCCTCTTGCCCTTGGTTGCTCGGCTCTTCGCAGGCCCCTCGCCGTTGAAGGAGCGGGCCAGCTCCTCCATCAACTCCCTTTGGTGGCTGTCTAGGGAATTTGGCACGCGCACGTCGACGTGGACGCGCAAATCGCCACGCCGATTGGAATGGAGGTGAGGAACGCCCTTGTTGCGGATGCGAAACTCCGCGCCGGGCTGTGTGCCCTGGGGTAGTTTGAGATCCTCGTCGAACCCATCGACGGTGGGTATGATTTTCTCTACGCCCAAGGCGGCTTCGGCCACGTTCAGCGGCAGCGTGTAGATGATGTCAGTGCCGTCGCGCTGGAAAAGGTTGTGTTCTTGCACGTTCACGCCGACGTACAGGTTACCTGACCCGCCACCGTCGCTTCCCACGTCACCCTCGCCATTGAGCCTCACCTGCATTCCGCTGTCGACGCCGCCGGGGATTTTGACTTCGATTCTGCGATTGCGGCGCTCACGTCCTGCCCCCCGGCATGTGCTGCACGGAGAATTGATAACGTTTCCGCGGCCTCTGCATGCGTGGCACATCGCAACTTGGGTGAACTGTCCGAAGACGCTGCGCTGGGAACGGCGCACCTGGCCGCTGCCCCGGCAGTCGGAACAGGTGTCTACTGATGTGCCGGGTTCGTTGCCGGCGCCGGAACAATGGTGACAGAGTTCCAGCCGGTCGATTTCGACCTCCCGGTGTGCCCCGAAAACCGATTCCTCGAAACTGAGCGTAACCTGAAGCTGGAGGTCCCCTCCCCTTCGGGGTTGGCGTCCCCCCCGCGCCGAGGCATCACTAAAGAAGGAATCGAAGATGTCGCCGAACCCCGCAAAACCCTCAAAGCCGTCGAAGGGGTTGCCTGCGCCCTGGGCGCCGCCGCTGACTCCCGCCTTGCCAAACCGATCGTACTGCACGCGTTTCTTGGGGTCCGAAAGGACCTGGTAGGCCTCGTTGATTTCCTTGAACCGCTCCTCGGCGTCCGGGTTCTTATTCCGGTCGGGGTGATATTCCATGGCCTTCCTGCGGAAGGCCCGGCGTATTTCCTCGTCGCCGGCGTTGCGGGCAACGCCCAGCACGGCGTAATAGTCCTGGTCGGCCATTATCAATCACTCAAAGCTGGCGTCTGGATTGGTGGACGCACACGCCACTATTGTAGTGGAGCGTCGGCAGGCTCTCAATAGCGTCGTTTACATAAACGGGGTCATTTGGGTGTCGGGCCGGCTTGCTGAGTCAGTTCGCAGTGAGCTTGCCCGAACATAAATCGACAGCCCTTCGACAACCTCAGGGCCAGCGGCAATCTTCGGGAACTGAAAAATCCTGGTTGCATACCTGGTTGCATACCTGGTTGCATACCTGGTTGCATACCTGGTTGCATACCTGGTTGCATACCTGGTTGCATACCTGGTTGCATACCTGGTTGCATACTTGGCTGCATACACGGGACGATTGCAGTCCCACTCGAAGGCCAAGGCCGTTAGTGTTGAGATTGTCGAAGGCCGGTTCGAGAGAATCGGTTCGTAGTTCGACAGGCTCACCACCAACGGATTCGCAGGGACTCTGCAATCGCCCTGCGACAGACATTTGCTTGGACGATTCTCGTTGTGGGCGGCGATCGTCTCTCCTTGACACTTCTGGGGCCGCTCGCTACGATGCACAAAGGGAGCAAAGTCCAACAACCCTTCAGGGGATTGCTCCGATTTTGGGCATAACAGGCGGAAAGGGAAAGCTGATATGACTACAGTTATCATCGCTGTTCTCGCCGTCCTTGCGGCCCTTGGGCTAGGGATAGCAACTTGGCTGGGACTTCGGCAGAGGATTCAGTCATCGCGGCTGGCGATGGCCAACGAGACAGCCGGAGACCTTACCGCTCAGGCCAACGAGGAAAGCAGAAAAATCCTCTTGGCGGCTCAGGAAGGGGCTCTGAAGCTTCGAAACGAGTCCGAGTCGGAAATCAAGGAGCAGCGCCGGGAGCTCACCCGCTTGGAAGACAGGCACATGCAGCGGGAAGAGCAACTGGAACGCAAGATAGAGGCGCAGGACAAACGCCAGAATGATTTGACCGAAAGAGAATCTCAAATTGATGATTCTCGCAAAGAGGTCGAGGAACTAAAGACGGAGCAGGCTAAGGCACTGGAAAGGATAGCCGGCCTCACCGTTGATGAAGCCCGGGAGGCGGTAGTGAGACGCGGCGAGGAGGACGCTCAACATGACTTGGCTCGCCGGTACTACGAACTCGAACGGGATTACAAGGAGCGGGCCGATGTAAACGCCCGCAAGATCATCGCCGTTGCCATAAACAGGCTCGCTTCCGACGTGGTCTCGGAGAGCACCACATCAGTCGTGCCCCTGCCCAATGATGAGATGAAAGGCCGTCTCATCGGACGTGAAGGACGCAACATTCGCACCTTGGAATCACTTACCGGGGTGGACGTAATCATCGACGACACCCCCGAGGCAGTGACCGTTTCCTGCTTCGATCCGGTGCGGCGGGAAGTCGCCCGGCTGTCGCTGGAAAAACTTGTCTCCGACGGACGCATCCAGCCGGCCCGTATCGAAGATATGGTGAACCGCGCCCAGAACGAAATCGACCAGACGATCATGAAGGCTGGCGAACAGGCCACGTTCGACGTTGGTGTCAGCGGCCTGGACCGCGAGTTGGTGCGATTGCTGGGACAGCTCAAGTATCGCTACAGCTATGGCGAGAATGTGCTGCAGCACTCGGTCGAGGTCGGATTGCTCGCCGGAATGCTGGCGGCGGAGGCCGGCGCCAACGTTCAGGTGGCCAAGGTGGGCGGCCTGCTCCATGACGTCGGCAAGGCACTCACCCACGAGGTGTCGGGGCCTCACGCCGAAATCGGCGCTGAGATCGCCAAGCGGCACGGCATCAACCATAGCTCCTACCGGGGCATCTTGGAGCACCACTGGGACGAGCACGAGACCGTGGAATCGTTCTTGGTGGCCGCGGCTGACGCCATCAGTGCTGCCCGCCCCGGGGCCCGAAAGGAGTCGTTGGAGCAGTACGTCAAGCGGCTCCGCGAACTGGAGGAGGTGGCTGCGGGCTTCGAGGGTGTGGAGCGCACCTTCGCAATCCAAGCGGGCCGGGAAGTGCGGGTAATGGTGAAGCCGGAGGATATGGATGACATAAAGGCCGCCTCGCTCGCTCGCAATATTGCCAGAAAGGTCGAAGAAGACTTGGTGTTTCCTGGGCAGATCAAGGTAACGGTTATCCGGGAGACCCGCAGCGTGGAGTACGCTCGCTAGGCCCGCGAGGAAAGATTCAACGTTTAAAAACCCTGGGGGACCTTGGGTCCCAAGCCCCGCCAGCCGTTCCGCCCGGCAGAGCGAGGCTGGATCAAGCACTGGATGAGGACTCAGGAGCGGGAATTACCCGGCTGCTGAGTCCTTTTTTCGCCAACTGCAACAGCAGACTTTCGAGAAAGAGGAATAACGCCCCTTGCGCATATTGATGATAGGCGACGTAATAGGCCAACCGGGCAGAGAGGCCTTGAACCGGATCCTGCCCGGCCTGAGACATGAAAAAAGCATAGACTTGGTTATTGCCAACGGCGAAAATGCTGCCGGTGGCTTTGGCTTGACTGTGGACACCGCTTCCGATTTGCTGGATTCAGGCGTGGACGTGCTCACCTCCGGCAATCACATCTGGGACAAGAAAGAATTCATTCCCTATATGGACGATGTTCAAGGCGAGGGTTTCCCGGTGGTGCGGCCAGCCAACTACCCCAGCAGCGCCCCGGGCGTTGGCGTCATCCGCCGCAGGGGCGTGGCGGTGGTGAACCTCATGGGCCGTGTGTTCATGACTCAACTTGACTGCCCTTTCCGTACGGCTGACCGGCTGCTGGACGAGATACGAGGCGAAGAGGACACGCCTGTAATTATTGTCGACTTCCACGCAGAGGCGACTTCCGAAAAACAGGCGATGGGCTGGTATCTTGATGGTCGTGTCAGCGGCGTGTTCGGCACCCACACGCATGTTGGCACCATAGATGCCCGTATTCTGCCGCGCGGCACCGCCTACCTGACCGACGTGGGGATGACCGGTCCCGTGGATTCGGTGATAGGAAGCGACACCCGGGCGGTGCTGGACCGCTTCCTGACCTCCATGCCGCAGCGGCTTGAGGTGGCCAAGGGGCCCTGCACCTTCAACTCCGTCCTGGTGGAAGTCGATGAACAGACCGGGCGTTCCATCCACTTGGAGCGCGTCGACAGGATGGACGACTGATATGAGCGCACAGGCAGACCTTCATCTTCACACCATCGCCTCTGATGGGCGACTCACCCCCACCGAGCTGGTGCAATTGGCGGTGCGACAGGGACTAAAGACGATAGCCGTGACTGACCACGACACCACGGAAGGCTTGGCAGAAGCATACGAGGCGGCAAAAAACTTCCCGGACCTGCGAATTATCCCAGGCATTGAACTGAGTGCGGATGTGCCGGCTGACGAGGTCCATGTCCTGGGCTACTTCATCAATCCCAACGATCCCGAGTTGCAGACAGAGTTGACCAAGTTCCGGGAGGGCCGTGTCGGCCGCGCGAAGGCAATGGTGGAAAAACTGGGCGGACTTGGAATCCACGTGGAGTGGGAGCGCGTACAGCATTTTGCCGGTGATGGTGCTGTTGGCCGCCCACACATTGCCTTGGCCTTGGTTGAAGCCGGCTACTGCAATGAACCCAAAGACGCTTTCCCTGAGTATTTGGGACGGAACGGCTTGGCTTACGTCGAGCGAGTCAAACTCACTCCGGCTGAAGCGGTCGGGATGATCCACCGGGCGGGAGGCGCCGCGGTGCTCGCCCATCCTGCGTATATGAACGATATGGAAGCGGGAATTGCCAACCTTGCCGGCATCGGCCTCTCGGGCATGGAGGTACACTACGCAAAATACCGCGATGACACCATCCGTCAACTCGCCCGGCTGGCCCGGGAGTACGATCTGATCCCCTGCGGCGGCAGTGATTACCATGGCTTGGGGAATAGTGACGAATGTCTCCCTGGAGAGAATGGCCCTCCGCTGGATTCGGTCGACCGCCTGGAGGCAGCAGCGCAGGCAGTTGGGTAACCGCTGACGCTGTGAACCGGAATGCCTGATCGTAGATACACATTGCTGTGCCCGGATAGTCCATGGAAATTGCCGGTCTTTTCGTAGTCGCATTCCTGCTGGGGTCGGTCCCGACGGCTTACATTCTTGGCAGGGTGGTCAAGGGCATCGACATTCGCCGGTACGGGAGCGGCAATGTTGGTGGCGGTAACGTCATCCAGCACGTTGGCAGGAAGTGGTTCGTTCCCCAGATGATTTCAGACGCCTTGGTGAAGGGCGCCGGGTCAATCTGGTTCTCGGTCTATGTTGTGGGCATCGACTGGAACTCTCCGCTGCTGATTGGCCCGCCGTTGCTGGTCCTGATGGGCAACAACTGGTCCCCATTCCTCAAGATGCAGGGAGGGAGGGGCCTTGGCGTCGCCGCAGGTACCTTGGTGGCCTTTTCTCCGGCCATCCTGGGGGTCGTACTGGTAATATATTTCGGTGGTTACCTGCTGAGCAAAGAGGCGGGGATTTGGGCCTTGGTCGCGTTGCTTTCGTTGCCAGTGATGGCCCTTTTGTTCCCCGCAACGCTTAAAATGACAGACGGGACAGCTTTGGTGTGGTACTGCCTGGGAGTATTGGGCCTCGTAGTGCTGAAGCGCCTCTCCTCTAATTGGATGCCCCTGCCCAACGACGTGTCTCGCAAAAGGGTGTTTTTCAACCGCCTGTTTCGAGACCGCGACGTCGACGACCGCGATCAATGGATTGAACGCATGCCCGGAGCGACCGGCTGACCAGCCGCCAACAGGAGCAGATTATGGCCACGGAGCCGCGACGGGCGGGCCAAGAGGCCAACGCCAGTTATTGTAACTGGCATCCCGAAACTGAGACTCGTCTATACTGCAGCCAATGCGAGAAGAGCATTTGCACTTTGTGCATGGTGCAGGTTCCGGTCGGCATTCGCTGCAGGGAGTGCGGCCGCGCGGAAAGGCTGCCAACCTATGACGTGCAGCCCACCTACTTCCTGCGGGCCATAGGGGTTGCCGTCGCGGTGGCAGTCGTTGGGGGCTTGTTGTGGCTATGGCTCAACGCGTTCTTTGGCGGGGTGCCTTTGGTCTCCTCCGTATTCGGACTGGCCGTGGCCTACGCCATCGGTGAGTTGATCAGCAGGTCCGTCAACCGGAAGCGGGGCGTCGCGTTGGCGTGGATAGCAGGAGGGGCGATGGTGGCGGCGTTCCTGATCTCAGGAGGTTTTCTGCAGCTTCTGAGTAGCAGTTTTATACATGTGATCTTCAGCCTTCTGTTCCTCGGAGTTGCCGTTTACACCGCTGCATCGCGCCTGCGTTAAGCTCGGGATCGATGGCAGCGGGGAGTCGCGACTTCGCAGCTAATCATCCGCAGGTTCAGTCGTGGGGCGACCGCCGATCTCCAGTTCTTCGCGCAATTGTTGGAGCGTCTGCCTGATGATGTCGGCACCAAACCCGCGCCGGCCCAGGAAGGCGCTAACTCTCCGGTGAAAGATTGCGCGATCACTGCCGGCCTGCCGGGCGGCGTAGCGAGTGGCGGCGCGGTACGCTGCGTCCAAAGAGTCGTAGTCCTCCAGGGCCTCGTCGATCACGTCTTCTGAGATGCCCCGTTGTTTCAGTTCCCGCTCTATCGCACTGCGGCTGCGGGGTTTTCGCCTCTCCCGGCTCTGGCGCCACTGTTGGGCGAATTCAGCGTCGTTCAGCAGCCCCTCGTTGAGCAGGCGGGCTATTGCCTGTTCCACGGCCTCGCTGCCGAAACTCTTAGCCAGCTTTTCCCGTATCTCGGACACCGTTCGGGACCGGAGTGCCAAGAGCCGCAGAGCTGTGCCTCGTGCTCGGTCGGTCTCCGTTCGCTCCAGCGTGAGGTCGGGATTTATGGGTGGGCTGTGATGCATTGCCAACTCCTCAAGGGATCGGCCGCGGCGGGGCTGCCACAAGACGAGGCAGCCCCTCGGAGTCTGCTAGTCGCCGGGTGTGGTGGGTTCTGACCCGTTGAGCGAGGGAGCGCTGTCATAGGCGGCGTCATCCTCGTCGGCGTCAAGATCCGGTGGCAGGATTGTGACATCAGTATTTTCCCTGATGCGGTTTTCCACCGATGCGGCGATCTCCGGGTGCTGTTGCAGGAACTCCTTGGCGTTCTCACGGCCCTGTCCCAAGCGGGTCTCGTCGTAGGAATAGAAGGCTCCGGATTTCTTGATTATTCCCTTGGAGGAGCCTATTTCCAGCAGGTCGCCCATCTTGCTAATGCCCTGGTTAAACATAATGTCGAACTCGGCGACACGGAAAGGAGCGGCAACCTTGTTTTTCACGATGCGGGCCCGCACCCGGTTGCCCGTGATTTCGGAACCCTGCTTGATGGACTCGATGCGACGCAGGTCGATGCGTACAGAGCTGTAGAACTTCAGTGCCCGCCCACCTGGGGTGACCTCGGGGCTGCCGTAGGTAACTCCGACCTTTTCCCTGAGCTGGTTGATGAACACCACCGCTGTCTTTGACTTGTGGATGGCGCTTGTGAGCTTGCGGAGGGCCTGGGACATGAGGCGGGCCTGCAGGCCGACGTGGGTGTCGCCCATGTCGCCCTCAATTTCGGCCTGGGGCACCAGGGCGGCGACACTGTCCACGACTATGGCGTCGATGGCTCCGCTGCGGACCAACTGCTCGGTGATGTCGAGCGCCTGCTCGGCGCTGTCCGGCTGGGCTATGAGCAGCTCATTCAGGTCCAGGCCGCAGTTGGCTGCATAGGTCGGATCCAAGGCGTGTTCTACGTCGATGTAAGCGGCCACGCCTCCAGCCTTCTGGGTTTCTGACATCAAGTGAATGGCGAGAGTGGACTTGCCCGCCGACTCAGCGCCATAGATTTCGGTAACCCGGCCCTTGGGGATGCCTCCCGTTCCCAGCGCGAGGTCTACGGCCAGCGATCCCGTGGATATGGATTCGGTGGCCAAGCTGTTGCTCAGTTCACCCAAGCGCATCACCGCGCCTTTGCCGTGGTCCTTCTCGATGCTGCCGAGAGCGATATCCAGCGCAGCCTTCTTGTCGTTCCCCATCTTGTCCTTTTTCATCACCCGGCACTTTCCTTCCGTTGGAATGAGGCAAGCCTATCATAGGTCAAATGTTCCAACAATGACCAACTGTCAGCAATTTGTGAGTCGCATTTAGTTGCTGGATCCGGTCTCCAAAGAGAGATTGTCCGGTGAAACGATGATGCGATGATGCGATGATGGCGCAGTGGGGCCAACTGGCCCGCTGCTAGAATTCTCAAGTGCCGCCCTTGAACCCGATGGTGACGGTGCCGTCTTCCACGATGACCGGGGTCACGCGCTCGCCGTTGGTGAGGCTGAGCAGTTCCGGGATTCGGTCTTCCTGCTTGGACAGGTCCACATCCTCGTAGGCTACTTTGCGCTTGCGGTAGTCCATCTTGGCGGCTGCCGAGAATGCGCAGTCGGGATGTGTGTAAAGGATAACCTGGCTGGGTTCTGTCACTTCGCACCCCTGCCAAAAGCCGCGCTGCGGACATTTCGGCCAATAGTTATATTTGATGGGATTGTACGCGGCAACGCCTCTTTGTTCAACGCGCACGTCCCTACCCGCCAGGACGATCGCAAAGTCCTCGGGATTCTTTCACTGATGAGCCTGTGAACTATGGGCGGGTTCTTTCAACCCGTCTTCGACAAGCTCAGGAATAGCGGTCTGGGCGTTTGAACGACTTTTCGATCAACCGGCCCTGCCGGTTGAAACAAGTGACGCGGCACAATCGCGTAGCCCACGCTCTGGTGTTATGCTAGAACCCCCAGAATCGAGGGGTGTAATTGTCCTGCAAGGCTATGAATTCCATGGACGCATTTGAGGACCAGTCTGCCATCAGGACCGTAGCGTCGCTGCTGGAGGCATTCTCCGTTGGCGTGGGCCGGATAACCCCCGGCCCCCGTGGTTCCCGCTTGAGCGGCGAACCACGGTTGCTTCTGGAGACCGCCGTTGAAACTGTGACCAGTGAGGAAATTGACAGCGAAGCGCTGATTTATGGCAACGTGTGTTACGCCCTTGGCCGGCACGATGACGCCTCGCAAGCGTATGAGGCGCTCCTTGCGCGGGACCCGGGCAACATAGATGCGCGCTTTAACCTCGGTTTGGTGCAGCTCCGCCTGCGGCGACCGGAACAGGCGATACGGGAATTTACCGAAACGCTGGTGCGCTCTCCGCAGCTTGCAGAAGCCTACTATCAGAGAGGTAACGCCTACGACGATCTGGGCGACGTTGAGCAGGCGCTGGCCGATTATTCCAGAGCCATTGACCTGGCTCCGGGATACATCCAGCCGATGTACAACAGGGGAATAGTGCTGGCCGGGGCCGGGCGGCATCAGGAGGCGGTAGCCCAGTTCGACCGGGTTATCGAACAGCGCCCCGACATCGGCAACGCCCACCTGAACCGGGGTGCGTCGCTGGACGAGTTGGGCCTGCACGAGGAGGCCATCGCCAGCTACGGCAGCGCGGCCACTCTGAACCCCGACGACCCCCGCGCCCTCTTCAATCGGGCCCGCACTTGTTACTACCTGGGACGGTTGCAGGAGGCGCTGGACGATTATTCCGAGGTGTTGCGACTGGACCCGGAGGACGCCGAAGCCCACAACAATCGCGGTCTGGCATACGACGCACTGGGAGATTACGAGTCGGCCATAGCCGACTACGATCAGGCGCTGCAGGTGCGCCCCGACTTTGCCGAGGCCCACAGCAACCGGGGAGCCGTGCTGGAGGCACAGGGAGAGGTCGAAGAGGCACTGGAGGCCTATCATGCGGCGCTGGCCTCCAATCCCGGCCTGGCTTCAGCCCACTACAACGCAGCACGGATTTATTCGCAGCTTGTTGACCTCGAGTCGTGTTTGAAGCATATGGACAGCCTGCTCACTCTGGCGCCCGAGCTGGCAGAGGACGCCGCCCAGGACGAGCACCTGCGGTGGGCGCTGCGAATGCGGGAAATGCGGAATTCCCGCAGTGCGGACGAGCCTCCTGGTACGGCAAGCTAACTGCTCTCGGACATACCCGGTGGCAGGTCGGGGTCGTGGTCCAATTCGTCGATAATTCCCTGGTGCTCGGAGCCGCTGATGCGGCGGCGGACGATCACGCTCCGCAACAGGACCAGGACCGCCAGCACTGTAAGACCTGTCACCAGCTCAACCTGTACTCGGAAGGCCAGACTTAACCCCAGCATCAGCATGAATCCGGTGCAGATGCCCCATGACGACCTCAGGTAGTGGTTCCGCATCAGGAGAACGGTCGCCACTCCCACCACGGCAGCCGCCACAGTCAACACTGGAACCAGTGCAACGCTGACGCCTATGAGGGGGGTCATGGCGTCGCCCCCGCGGAATGAAGAGAATACCGAAACCCAGTGCCCCACTATGGCGGCGGCAGCGGCGACCAAGGTCAGAGGAGCCTCTATTCCCAGCCCCCAGGCCACGGCCACGGCTGCAGAACCCTTTCCCACGTCGCCTGCGAATACCAGTAGGGCGCTGCGCCGACCCACGTTCCAGAACACGTTGGCCGTGCCCGCCAACGTGGATCCTGTGCTGAAGATGTCCACTCCTTTGATGTAGCGGCTAACCCACTGGGCAAAGGGAATCGCCCCCAGGAGATAGCCGATAACTCCCGATGCGACCAGCAGCAGTATCTCCATCGGGCTGTCCATTATTCCCATCCGCTCCCAAAGCGACTCGGCCGCAGGTGGATTGCGCGGCCCACGCCGGCAGCCGCCTCTGAATACTAAATATATCAGTCAACACCCCGCGATGATAGCGAACGCCGAGAGACATTATCGTGGTGTGCTGCTTAGTAAACAGAGGCGTCGGTATAGATTCAGAGGAGACGGTCTCAGCTATACTTGGTTCGCCGGTGTCGTTCGGCAAATTTCACCACCGGGATTGGCCCGATTTGGCTTGTCCCGGCGAGGAATGAATGAGATGACTGCACCTCCCACGATCGGGCCATTATCCGGCATGGTAACCCTGGATCTCACGCAGATTCTGGCCGGTCCCATGTGCACCATGGTTCTGGCCGACATGGGCGCCGACGTCATCAAGATCGAAAAGCCCCAGGGCGGCGACGACAATCGCCGCATGGGCCCGCCGTTTGTCAAGGACTGGTCCGCGGGATTCCTCGCTGTCAATCGCAATAAGCGCAGCCTGGTCCTGGACCTGCGGAGCGACGCTGGACGGGATGTGTTTCGCAGGCTGGTGAAAGAGGCTGACGTCGTGGTGGAAAATTTCCGGCCCGGCGTGATGAAGCGCCTGGGACTGGGCTTCGAGGAACTGTTGGCCATCAAGCCCAGCTTGGTCTACTGCACCATTTCGGGTTTCGGCAGCACCGGGCCCGCCAGCAATCGGGGCGGCTTCGACCTCGTTGCCCAAGGCGTCAGCGGGTTGATGAGTATCACGGGCCACCCCGATTCGCCCCCGGCCAAGGTGGGAGTGCCCATCACCGACCTGACCGCCGGCCTGTACGGGGCGAACGGCATCATGGCTGCCTACATCCACACCCTGAAGACCGGCCAGGGCCAGATGGTGGACACATCGCTGATGGAGGCGGGCGTGGCCTATACCGTCTGGGAGTCCTCGGTGTATTTCGCGGAAGGGGAGATACCGGGCCCATTGGGGTCGGCTCACCGGGTGTCGGCGCCCTACCAAGCGATTCGTACGGGGGATGGCTATCTGAACTTGGGCGCGGCAACTCAACCAACTTGGGAACAGCTTTGCCGGGCCATCGGCCGCGAAGACCTGATGGAGGACGATCGGTTCCGGGCCCCGTGGGACCGCAAGGCGAGGGAGCAGGAATTAGCCGCGTTGCTGGAGGAAACCTTCTCCACTCATAACACGGAATACTGGCTGGAACTGCTCGACAGTGCTGGGGTTGTCGCCGGTCCGATATACAACATGGAGCAAGTCTACCGGGACCCGCAGGTTCTGGCGCGGGAGATGCTGGTGGACACTTACGACCCGGAACTTGGCACCATACACAACATCGGGGTGCCGGTGAAACTGTCCGCCACTCCGGGCAAGATACGTCGCCGCGCGCCCGCTCTGGGCGAGCACTCGGCGGAGGTACTGCTGGAGCGCGGCTTCACACAGGATGAAGTTGATGCCCTGCTGGCCGACGGAGTGATCCTGGCCAACCAAGGGAGCGGCGTCAGACGGTAAGGGGCGCGCCGGCTGCAGGGCCGCTTCTGGTAAGATTGGGGTGATGAGGGACGGCGCTACACGGCCTTTGCTGTTTTGGCCGCTTGTTTGGGCTTTGCCGAGTCAACCCTGGGGTTGCTGGCCAGTTATGCGGGCACAGCGGTACTCTGGCTGCGGTATTCGCGCTGGTGTCGCTGGGGATGGTATTGCTAGCGCTGGTGGTGATGAACTGGCGGGACCCAGCTTTCCTGACTTTCGACAGCCAACAGGCATTGGACGTGCGAGTGCTGGAATTGCTGAGGGACAGGTTGACGCCGGAACTACTGAGCGAGTATGCGGCTAGCCTGGTGTTGAGAAGGGGACTAGAACAGGCAAGCCGCAGAAGGATTGTCCGCGAGCGCAATCTTGGCGAAGAATTTGAAATTGAAGAATTCTTCAAGACTCTTGGAGATTGAAGAATGGGGATAGATCGAAAACTTGAGTGGTTCCAGCGGGTCGAACTCCTCGACCCGAATGAAAGGGGGTCTCGCTCGCACTATCGTTCAAGGAGCACAGAGGGCGAACGATAGATGATTTCTTGGCCCTAATTTGACAAGACTACGATGAAGTAGCTCCATCGTTAACGCGATTGATGAAGCAGGACTTGATAATGGGTTCTTTTGATTATCGGATTGAAGAGCCGGCCTTCGGCCTAGTTAATACTACAGCCGCAGATGGTCGCTTGAGGTGTTGGACGGTCCTGAAATCGTAACGTCTAGCTACAGCCAACGTCTCCGATCCTAATGAAACTGAGCTGAATTTGAGACTGAAAGTACCGAGTTTGTGTTAGTGCGGTTGTAGTATTAAGCGAAACGACCCCATGTACAAGAAACGCCATCGTGCCGCCGCCAGCTAGTCCTCGCCGAAAAATCGGCGGCGGTCGTGCTCGCCCAGCGGGCCGCCCGGGCCGCTGAGGAAGGTGTCCGGATTGCGGGTGCGGTCCTCCCGCCAGCTGCGCATCGCCCTGCCGCGGGTGGAGTCCGCCTCTGGCCCGGTGTCCATCAGCAGCTGGGTCTGCCAGTTCTCCATGGCGTGGACTGCCCCGAAGTAGTCTCGTCTTGCCTCGGTATAGGAGTGGCCGGCGGCAGCCCAGTCGTCGTTGGCGAGCAGTTGCTCAGTCAGAACGCGGGCGTCGCGCAGGGCCATCGACAGGCCCTGGCCCCAGGTCGGGTCGGTGTTGGCAGCGGCGTCCCCAACCAATGCCACCCCGTTCCGGTAGGCTGATTCCACCCAGGTGGTCCGCCCTTCGAAGGTGGCCAGCGGCCCTGCAGGACGGGCATTTTCGTACACTTCGCCAGGCACTCCTGAGGCCACGCACTGGCCCAGGACCACATTGATGTCGTCGGCCCCGCCGTACCGCTTTGCGCTGCTGTGCTCATAGCAAAGATACACGCGGGCCCGTCCCTCTCCTTGAGGAAAATTGAGGATGAACTGGCCTTTCTCCGTGTCCAGCCAAGCATGGGTGGCGTCGTCCGATAAGGCGACATTTTCCATCAACACGCCTGACACCAAGTTTCGCTCGGCGTCTTGCCGCACGGGGAAGGCGGCCCAGCCGCGAGTTGGGGAGCCTCGCCCGTCTGCTCCAACGGCCAGCCGGGCCGAGAGCTGAAGCGCGGCGCCGTTGCGCTCCAAGGAGGTGGCCGGACTTGATGCGCCATTTCCTGGAGTCAGTCCTGTAACTCGCGTCTCGCGCCAGACCTCCGCGCCGGACTCCTCGGCGTGCTCGAGGAGAGACGCCTGGAGTGCGGGGTGATAGCAGGCCATCACCGGCTCTCCCACCCGCGTCGTGCGGGCCAGATCTCGGTGGCCTGAGCGGTCGGCGCCCTGGTAGGAGTCCCAGAACGACAACGGATTGGCTCCGGCACGCTCCAAGGCCCCCTCAAGTCCCAGCAGCCGTGCTTCCGCCACTCCCCACGGCATTATTGCCTCGCCGCGAACCCGGTCGCGGAAGGACACTTCGGATTCCAGGACAAGAATCCTTGCACCCGCTGCGGCCATTGTGGCGGCGACGGCGGATCCAGCAACTCCCCCGCCGATGACAATCAGGTCGTAGTCGTGACTCACAGGAAGCTCCGTGTCTCTGGCAGTTCAACCTGCAACTGGTTCAAGTTAAACAGCGGTGCGCCAAGGAAGGCCGTCGGTGGCGGCGAGAAAGCCATCGATCAAGACTGGGCTGGAGCAGATGACGCTGGGGGTGAACAGGCCGGCGTCGTTGCCCTGCCGGTCCACAACCCTGCCTCCCGCCTCCTGGGCAAGGATCAGCCCCGCCGCGATGTCCCACGGGGAGAGCGAATGGTGGAAGAAAAGATCGACCCGTCCCGATGCGGCATAGGCCACGCCCAGCCCGGCTGAACCCATCAACCGCACGCTGTACATGCCTGGCCACAGCGACCGGAGCAGGTCAATGGCCAAGCCCGCTTTTTCGTCCACGTATCCCAAGTCGAAGCTGAGTAGGGACCGCGACAACTCGGTGGTCTCTGTGACCGAGATGGGCGAGCCGTTGAGGAATGCGCCCTGCCCCAGAGCCGCGGTGAAAGTCTCCTCTCGCACGGGGTCGTAGACCACGCCCGCAATTATGTCGTCGCCATCGGCAAGGGCCACGATAGTGCAGAAGTGGGGGATGCTCTGGGCGTAGTTTCTAGTGCCGTCCAGCGGGTCCACCACCCAGCGGTAGGGGGATGACCCGGCCACGGGTTGGGATTCCTCGGCCAGGATTCCGAAGTTTGGGAAAGCGCTGGTGAGGATTTCCAGCACCGCCTTTTCCGCCGCGACGTCAATGTCGGTAACGATGTCGGCGCGGCCTTTGAATGTTATCTGCCGGTCTGAGTTCCAGCCCCCGCGAATGATCTCACCTGCGGCGCGGGTGGCCTCAAGGGCCACGTCCAAGGCGCTGCGCCCGTCGGTGGTGGTTGGGAGTGCGCTGCTTGACTGCTCGGTCATATCGTTCTTGACTGTCCTTTTGTCGATAGATGCCACCCCATTATACGCGGCGAGCTTAACTGTTGTGGCCTGGTCGAATTCAGGTGGCGAGCGTGGCGGTTTGAGATTACTTCCATTGCATCGGGTTCGCCCCCGGGTAAAGGGTAAAGCTGCGCCCATCAAATTCGACCGTCTGTTTTTCACGCGCCGCGATCGAATAGATCTTTTCCGGCACCAGAATTATCAGAGCGGCGATTTCCGAAGCGTCAGGGATGTTTTCTTTATTTGGAATCGGCAGTGAATCCGGGGTAAAGGCGCCACTGGCGTCGTATACCGACCACTTCTGCGTGGCGCGGTCGAAGTGAGCCACCCAGAGCAGGTTGTCGCCCAGCGCCGCCAAGTCGGCGGCTATGGGAGATGCCGAAGCCGGAGTGGGCTCGGGCTCCGGTGTGAAAGTGGCTGCGGCAGTTGGCGCCGGAGCGGTGGTGGCCATGTGCGTCGGACTTGGCTCGGCAGTCGGTTTCGGCTCAGCCGTGGGTGGCAGTGTAGCTGTGGGTTCCAGGGCGGCCGTCGGAGCAGACGTGGCGGTCGGCATTGAAGTAGGTTCGGGCGGCAGGGTATTTCTCTGTTCAGACATTGGGGTATTCGTCGGCTTAACCGGAGATTGGGTCGCCTCACTGCTCTTGGCTGCGGTGGCTGGGGCGGTCGGGGCCTCCGCAGTGTCACCGTCGCAGGCGAAAATGCTCACCGTCAACACTGCGATAAGCACCAGGATGGGGAGCTGTTTCATTTTTCCTCAGGTGTGCCGAGTGCAATTCCTGCGTAGGCCCATCGCTGGTCGAGGCGCAGCTCTGGCAGGTTTTGTTTATTGAGCGGGCAGCGAGACGCGGGTGGACTGGACTTCCTCGATCACGCCGAAGTAAAACCGCCTGCAATTATACGCTTGCAGGCTTGAATTGGCAGAATCGCCAAGTCGCCTCGCATCAAGCCCCTCTACAAGGCTCTCACCGCGGTTGGCCATCGTGGCGCGGCTGCGACGGGCTGGCTAACGCGCCCCTGGATTTTCGGGGCCAATTGAAAGCGACAGGTCCCCTACGGCCAGGAGATAGGGTTGTGCCCCGTATAGATGGTTGTCCCATTGAAATCCACGTTCCGCGAGACTTTTATAAAGTAGATTGCCCCAGAATACAGGTGGGTCAACACTCCAATTTCAGACTGGCTGGGTGCGACCTGCCCTGGCGAGAGAGGCAGCGAGTCCGGCGAAAAGGTTCCGCTGTGGTCATAGACTGACCAAATCTGAGTACTACCATCATAGTGCGCTACCCAGAGCAGGCTATCGCCCAGAGGCTCCAGGTGCGTGGCGATGGAACCTGTTTGCCCCGTCCCGGCTGTGCTCGTTGGTCTCGGGGCAGGCGTGGGTGTTGCCGTTGGCTGACTTGTATACGGGCAGTCGGGAAGGTCGGCCGTAGGTGACGTTGATAGAGCTATAGCATAGGCTCTAGCTGTCTCCCGCGTTGTCGAGATATGGCAAAGAAGCACCTTCTCCCCGTTGGTGATGCCGTCGGAGAGCCACTCCAAGGCCATGACAGAATCTGATATTTGCGAGTGTTTGCGCTCAATGTCTTGAAGGAAACTCAGGGCCTCCCGCTCAATATCCGTCAGCCCGTCGCGCGCCCAGCCGAAAGCGGATGGGTCGGATGGCGGCGGGGGCGTAGGCGTGGGTGTCTTCCTGAGAGTGTATGTCTCGGGGTTCAATTGCCCGACCAGCAAGGCAACCCAGAATCTGCTCCCGTCCCAATAGGACACCGCCTCGGTTAGAATCAGCATTTCTTTTCTGCTGATGCCGTCGGTAAGCCACCATGTGTCCGTGAGTATCTGGGGAATGTTGGAATATTGCCCGCCGTCCCGGCCAATCATCGATGCCAGGCCTGCAAGCGCCTGCATTTCATCGTCGGTGATGCTATCGGCGATCCATGGATAGCTCAGGACAACTTGGGCCGCGGCAGGGTGTTCGCTTTCTATCCTCTCCAAGCTGCGAAGGGCCCGCTGCTCTACACCAGTCAGCCCATCCCGTCTCCAAGGCAGGTCGGACAACGCCAGCGAAGGCCCAAGGGAGGACGTAGGCGCACTTGTGGGCACGGGTACGGGTGGCGTTGGGGCGGCGCGCAATTGGCCGGGGAGAGTATTCGCCAGGATGCTCTGTATTCGTGAAGAAGGTATACCCTGCTCCATCAAATAGTAAAGGTCAAAAAGGTGCTCTAATTCAACCTGGTCGATGCCGTCTGCCAACCACTGGAGCTCCGCAAGGGTCGGGGCAAGGGATGAATCGTCGAGCGGAAAACGGAGAGTTATTTCCATAAGGAAATAAATCGCGTCCGCCTCATCGTCGGGAAGGTGATCGTCAGCGAGCCAAGGCAATCCTAAGAGAACGTCCGCAACATCTGGGTGAGTGTTTGCAACGTCCCTCAACATCAGCCAATGGCTTGGGAATCGCCGGGCCCAAGGCAACGAGACACCTCGGATTGTCTGCCCGGTAGAAGCCGATGCCGGTGATGGTGAGGGTGTCGGCGTGGCCTCCCAGGGCAACGGCGTCCCAGCCGGAGCGGCCCCTGGCGCTGGGGTGGCTGTTGGGTCAGGGGTTGCCATAACCAGCGTGGGAGTAGGAGTAGGCGTTGGTGTCGGCGCGAAAGTAGGCGTTGGTACTGGAACAGGCGTTACTGTTGCTATGGGAGCCGCAGCTGCAGTAGGGGCAGGCACATCTGTGACCTCAGGCTTGGGCGCGGCGGTAGCCACGGGAATGGACGGTTCTGTTGCAACTGGCGTGGGCGCGGCGGTAGCCTCATCTCCCGTGGAGGGGGTTGGAATTCCGCAGGCAAGAGTCGCGGTTGTGAACAGACCGATGGCAACTATGGCCACAAAGGCCGCCAATCTTCGCATTCCCCCCACAGTCTGGGCTGAAATACCTCTGTAATGGTCTACCTCTAGGCGAGTCCCATCTTTTCGTAGACTTCCTCTATGGTCTGGATGGCTATGGCGCGGGCGCGCTTTCCGCCCTCATCAAGAATCTCGCGGACGTAGCCGGGGCGAGACTCAAACTCCCGCCGGCGCTCCCTCATGGGCTCCAGGAAGTTGTTGATGCTGCCGGCCAGTTGTCGCTTGCAGTCGACGCAGCCCCTTGCGGCGGTGGTGCACTCGTCATACACCGCGGTAACTGAAGCGGGCGCGCTGAACATCTGGTGCATTGCGTACACGTTGCAGACCTCGGGCCTCCCCGGAATGTTGCGCGTGGTGCGCTGCGGGTCGGTGAAAGCCGTCATTACGCGCTTGGTGGTGTCCTCGGGATGCGCGGCCAAGTCCAGATGGTTGTCCAGCGTCTTCGACATCTTGGCCTGTCCGTCCAGCCCCACCAAGAGCGGTGACTCGGTCAGCTTGGCCTGCGGCTCGGGGAAGGTGTCGCCGAAGAAATTGTTGAACCGCCGTGCGATTTCGCGCGACAACTCTATGTGAGGGACCTGATCGCGCCCCACAGGAACGGTGTCGGCCTTGTAAAGGATGATGTCGGCGGTCTGCAGAACGGGGTATCCCACCAGACCGTAGTTGACCGTCTCCTCGGTCTCGTCCATCTGCCTCACCTTTTCCTTGAAGGTGGGCACTCGTGTGAGCCAGCCCAAGGGCGTTACCATGCTCAGCAGGGTATGGAGGGTCATTACCTCCGGCACCTGTGACTGGACGAAGACGATGCTGCGCTCCGGGTCGATTCCCGCAGCCAGCCAGTCCAGGACCATGTCTTCGATGTTGGACTGAATGCGCTCGGTATCGGCGCGAGACTCCACGGTGGTCAGCGCGTGGATGTCCACGGCGCAATAGATGCAGTCATAGTCGTCCTGCAGTTCCACCCAGTTCTGCAGGGCCCCCAGGTAGTTGCCGAGATGCAGCAGCCCGGTGGGCCGCATGCCCGAGAATATCACGCCTCGTTTGCTGCCGTTGCTTGCTGAGGTCATATCCGCAGTCCAAATTCAGGTTTGGTTCAACCGTGATTTGTTCTCAATCTATCATTGCTTCTCGGCAGGCGCAAACTGTGCGGGCCTCCGGGAAACGCTCAAAGAGAGGGGACCAACCCACCGGAGGCAGTATTCTTGTCAGAAGGCCGTCCACTTGAAGTGCTTGGAGATCAGGCGATAGAGGCCCCAGCCGAAATTGCGGGCATGGACAGCGCCGTAGACCTGCCAGCGGTCCAGTTCGGCGCGGGCCTCGGGATGGATGCGCTCTCCCGGAACGATGGTTGGCAGTACCTGCTCGCTGTCGCATTCATAGAGGGCCAGGTACTTGGGGCCGGTGTTAAAGTCGCGGAGGGCGGGATGGTCGAGGCGGCGGAAGCGAGCGCCGCAGGCGTATCCCGGAACATTCAGCACACCCGGCAGGTGGGACTCGGTGTACCAGCGGTCCCATTCCGCCTCGCGAGCCGGGTCAACGTCAGCCGTGACGACGCTCAGTGGGCGGTCGGATAGAAGCAGCGGGTCGCGCAGAGGCGCGCCGCTTATGTGCTCATAGACGTTGGATACAGGGTCGCTGATGCCCTGCAGCGTGCTGAACACCGAATACTCTGAGGTGGCGATTGAATGCAGGTCCGGTCCGCCGAACTGCAACAGCGACGGAAGATCGTCGGCGCTGCGGATGCCATAGAAGGCGGTGAACCTTACCCCGCCATCCAGGTTGACATACCGCTGGGCCCACTGGTAGCCCGGAATGCGCAGCAGGTTGGGCAGGTGGCTGTTGTACCAGAGCGTGAACTGCTCCAAGTGCTCCCGGGCGCAGGTCATCTGCACCATCAACAGCAGTTCGGCTTCAGCCATTGGATGCCTCCCTGGCGGCCAGTCCCTCCAGGAGGCCGCCGCTGTAGAGAGGGTCCTCAAGGCCCCGCTGCATCCCCCTCAGGTAGGCAATCTGCCCGCCGTGCTGGTTAAATTCCCACAGTAGTTGCTGACACATGTTGGCCAGCGTCATTGTCCCGCCGCGCGGATTGGCCACGGCCATCTCGTCGAAGTCCGATTCGGTGCGCTCAGCCAGATAGCTTCTGGCGGACTCCAGGGCCGCTTCCGCGTACAGCAGCAGGTTCGTGACGTCCGGGATACGGAAGGCGGCCAGTTCGTCCGGGCCGTAGCCGTAACCCGTATCGTTAGGGTCGGTTGCATCCTGCCCCAGTTGCTCGGCCCAGCCCTTTTCCCACAGCTGCGGGGCGTTAAGCAGCCGCGAATGAATCCAGCGGTCCACCGTGCGGCCATAGTGCCAGACCAGGAAGCCGATTGACGAGCATTCTGGAGTTGGCATCCAGGCCAGTTCCGCTTCCGACAACCCGTCAACCGAACGGGTCAAGGCGTTGTAGTGTTGTTCCAAGCATCCCATTACGAAGTCACGAATTTGCATTACGCCCCCTGGCCCGGTGTTTTTGCAAGAATATTTTCGCCTCGGGATTTCCGCTCTGGCGCAAAAGGAACGGCCACGCTCCCGAAGGCGTGGCCGGTTGATGCCTGCCGTGCCGTCTCCCAGGCGGGTTAGTCGTCCTGGTCTGACTCGCTCTCCAAGCGGTCACCCAACTCACTGAGGAACGCCTCAATTTCTGGAGACAACGCTGGACCCGAGTTGCCTTCCTCTGAGGCAGTCTGAGTGCTTTCAGCAGTCAACTGGGAGTCGTAGTACTGTTCCATCTGCTGGATCAGCGTTTTCAGCTCCGAGTTGCGGTCGACTGAAGCATTCAACTCCCGGTATTGCCGCTGGCCGCGACGGACCGGGGCCAGGTCGGCAGGGATGTTGTCGTAAACCGACGACAGCACCTCAATCATGCGGGATGTCCCGGCGTAGTCTTCCTCAAGCTGCACATACTGGGGCAGGTGGACCATAAAGTTTATGGTTTCGATCTCGTCTCGCTCGATGCCCTCGGCGAGGAGGTTCATAATGGTTGTCGGACCCTGATAGGTGCTCTGCTGCAGCTTGAAATTGGGAACGGACCGCTTCTGCTCTACCGAACCCAGTGAGCCCGTCACAAGCAGAGGCCGGGTGTGCGGAACGGCATCATACATCGCCCCAAGGCGGCAGTACCGCTTCACCCCGAAGTGTCGCACCACTTCAAGAATAGAGTCCGTGTAGTCCTCGCCGTTGGAGTGCGGCTCCAAAAGGTGGAGGAAAAGATAGTCCGGGCCGTTATCGGTGGTGGCGTAACGGATGGTGCTGTTGGGTATCTTCACCTGTCTCACGCCGTCCACGAAACGCATATTGGGACGGTATCGTGTGAAGTCGAAGAAAGTTCCGGGACGGTGCAGCCGCCCCAACTCCTTGGATCCCATGAATCGCTCAAGACGGTTCAGGGTCAGCGTGCCCACGCTGCCCACGTCCACCCACGGACGTATCATGGCGAAGGCGTGCGGGTCCTTCAGTTCCGGAACGGGTTCTGTTATTTCAAATGCACCTACTCGCATAGCCTCATATTGCCAGAATGATTAGTGGTTTTCAAGTCTGGGTTGTCACTGGACATGGCCGTCTGCGACCGAATTACTGCTCCCTGAGCAACGAATCGGCCGAGCCCAGACCTTCCAGCGCCAAGCCATAGCCCAGCAGGTCCTGCATCAGGCGCTTGACATACTGAGTGGTGGCAACCCTCGTATAGCGTAGCACCAAGTCGGACTTCTCCGACAGTTGTTGCGCCAGTTCCCAGGCTCGGGGCAGCAGTGCCTCCCCCGGCATTACCTCGCCGACCAGCCCCAGCGTCAGCGCTTCCTGTGCTCCAATGGATTGTCCTGTGAGGAGGAAATATCTTCCCCGGTTGGCCCCCAGTAGCATTGGATAGACCACATGGACCCCATCGCCTGGAACGAGGTTGCTCATGAAATGTCCGGAATCCTGGAAGGCGGCTGTGTCGGCGGCCAGGACGATGTCGCACAGCAGGGGGATTTCCGAGTGGCGCAGCGCCGGGCCGTTCACCGCGGCAATCATGGGCACTTCGATGTCCAGCAGATTGCCAAGCAGCTTTTTCCCCTCCCAGTAGGTGCTGTCCCACTGCTGGGGAGTACGCTTGGGGGCTCCCGCCGCGGTTCCCTGGGGTCCAGAGAAGAACTCTCCGGTTCCGGTGAGGATGACGATCCGGTTTGCACGGTCGCTGCCGACGTCGGCGAAGGCGCGGGGAAACTCCTCGTGGGGCCCGCCGCCCCATTGCAGCGGCCCGCCGTTGGTGTGAAAGGTCATCTGCAGAATGCCGTCCCGGCGTTCGAACCGGATGTTTTGGTACTGGTCGGCGTACTGTTCCAGAGAGGCCACGTTTCCCTCCCGCCGTTGGGGATGGCGAGAGTCTATACCGGCGGGGCAGAGGGGTCAACGGCTTGATTCCCCGCTTGCTGAACGCCAAGCCTCCGCCTGGCCATCACTTGGCGACTACTTGCCCGGCAAATGCAGGGGGCGCCCAAGTAGGGCGCCCCGAATTCCGATTGATGGGGATAGCGTATTTACTGGCTTGTGGCCATCTCGGCTTCCATGTCGTGCTCCCGCTGGACCACGGTGGTCTTCAGGAAGGTAGCCGGCCTGATCCCTGGCTGCTCCTTTGCGTTGACGTGATCCATGATAAAGTTGGAAACGTCGCGGTGCAGGGTGTCGCTCATGTTGCAGTTGCGCAGCAGGTCGAAACCGGGATCCATTTCCTCTATCATGTGCTGGACCTTTGCGTCCCCGTGGCGAGCGGCCAGGGCGTAGGCCAAGCCCCGCGGGTCCCGGTCGTATTGACGCTGTTCCTGTCCCACTTCTTCCAGTTCAATGTCGTAGTCGACTCGGTCGACAACGGCCAGCGCCTCGGCGGCCCTCCGGCGGCGGGTTTTGACATCCTTCATGGCGGCGAAGAGAGCAGCGACGGCCTGAGCGGCGTTGTCGAGCAGTTCCGGGATTTCCTCCTGGCGAGTGCTCGCCGATTCGGCCATTAGTTGGGCCTCCTCTAGGCACTGGTCCCGGCGGCGCAGGCTATCCTCAAACTTGGCAGCCCGCTCCTGTCTTACCCGCAACTCCGGGGCTTCTCCGGCGAGGGGCTGCAGGCGCTCCAGCTCCCGCTCCGCCATCTCGGCCTGCTTGAGCCGCTGTTGCATGGATTCGTCGAACTCGATGGGCATGGCAAACACTCCTCAGACTAAGATGTTTATGGAAGGCGCACGTTTCAGTCCAAAGGCAAAGAAAATAATAATATGAGCCAATGGCCTGTCTGGTTCTGCTCCCGGGCTCGATGCAACGGGCTGGGTGATTGAAGGCCCCTGTCTGAGGCAATCTGGATGAGCGAGCCCTCGGGCTTATGCGGCGCGAAGCCGCCGACTACGCAAACCCCCATGTCGTCTATTGAGGCCCCTGCCTGATTTGGGCATTCGGGGCAAGTTGGGCCGATATCTGGCGATTCGGCGCGATGACCGCCGTTATGGCGGGAAATAATGCTAACGGTCATCCCGTTGCGACATCTAATATAACCGCAGCGACCGGAATTCTGCCGCTATCCTAGATGCAATTTTTGTCGAGTTTTGCGCAAGCGGCACGATTCGCCTTGTCTCCGTCAAGCCCTCTCCCTGGATGCAGAAGTGGCGAGCAGGCCCGTGGCCGATGCTCCCCCGGCGAAGCTTCCGGGGTGTATGCTGGACACCGAGGGGTTCTTGGAGCCAGCCAAGTGGGAGTCATTTGGCGTGCGAACCGGAGCTACACGGCTCCCGAACTGTTTGTTCCCCTTGACAGGCTGGTGAAGCAGGTTCGCAGAATTGAAAAAGTGAAATTCTGAATGACGGTTGCAGGCAGCTTGCTGAAGGAGGAAGGCCATGCCCCGGGCAGCCTTTGTTTACGACGATTCGATGTCTCGGCACGAGCTTCGGAGCGACCATCCCATGCGGCCGGTGCGGCTGCGTTATACCTATGAGCTGCTTCGGGGATACGACGCTTTCGAGAATGAGGATGCTCTGCTGTTCAGCCCCCGCGCCGCCGCTGAGGAAGAGCTCCGGTGGCTGCACACGTCCGAATACATCGCGGCTGTCAGGAACCTGAGCGCTGGGGAGGGATTGCGCGAGGCCCACAGGTTCAACTTCGGCCTGCAGGGAGATAATCCCTACTATCCCGGCATGTACGATGCAGCAACCCTCAGCTCCGGGGCCACCTTGCTGGCCGCTGAGATGGTTGCCGAAAAGACGGTCGACGTCGCCTTCAACATCTCCGGAGGGCTTCACCACGCTGCGGCCGGGCACGCCTCGGGGTTCTGTGTGTTCAACGATCCTGCCCTGGCCGTTCACTACTTCCTGCGGAGGGGCATGCGCGTGGCCTACATAGACATAGACGCGCACCACGGCGACGGGGTTCAGGAAGCGTTTTTCGACGACGACCGTGTCCTGACCATTTCGGTCCACGAGTCAGGCCGCTACCTGTTTCCTGGCACTGGATTCGTCGGCGAGTTGGGCGAGGGACGAGGGCGAGGATTCTCGGTGAATTTACCGCTTTTCCCTTACACCAGCGACGATGTGTATCTCGACGCTTTTCGCCAAGTTGTGCCGCCGTTGGTCCGGGCTTTCTCGCCGGACGTTGTGGTCACGCAACTGGGCATTGACAGCTATCATTCCGACCCGCTGACTCACCTGCAGCTGACCACCATGGGCTTTGTCGAGTTGGTGCGGGAGTTCGCAGCCCTGGGTCTGCCGTGGCTGGCCATGGGTGGTGGCGGCTACGACTTGATGGCGGTGGCCCGCGCCTGGACGCTGGCCTATGGCGTGATGTTGGGGGTCGAATGGCCAGATACCCTGCCGCAACGCTTTGCGGTGGAGCATGGCATTGGCCATCTGCGGGACAGCGGCGTACCGGAGATTCCTTCAAACCTGCGGCTGGATATCCGCCGCCATGCTGGCGAAAGCGTCGCGGCCCTGAAGGAACAGGTTTTCCCTATTCACCGCGTTGCGGGGTAGTCAGGCAATCGACGGCGGGCGTCTGGGAAGTGTAGGTGGGAGGATACAACGCCACGGCGCAATGCGCGGTGAGCGTTGTTCGGGCCCCCTCCTGATGGAGAGGGCCCTGGTCTAAGGCACATGTTGGTGCGATGGAGCGCCAAACTGGTCTGAGTCGAACGGTTACTCTAAGCGCTGCTGTGGGTGGAGCAAGTCCTTGGCCTCGTCTCCCACCTTCGCCTCGATGCTGTCCCGCAGAGTCGAGAAGATGGATTTATTGATGGCCGACATCACCCACTCTTCGCAATCCGGGTTGGTCTGGTAACTGTCCTTCAGGACTACCAAACGCCTCATCAGGCTCAGATAGTGGTGCTGCAGGGGCGTCAGATCGCGGTCGACGCCATCTATCCGCCACTGAGTGATAGCAGGGGTCCCAATGGTGGGTGTGAATTCGTCTTCAGGGCCATCGTGGCCCAGAACCTCTCTGTCTGCTCGTTCTGGTTGCGCGTTCATGGTGATCTCCGTCCGCTCTCAACCAAAGGTTACCCAGATGATTGCGTGCGTTTGATTTTTGCTATGTGTATCGAATTTTAGCGCCATTATATCAGAGCCTGCCTGCTCGCGAAATCGCCTCAGGGGTTACCAGCATGCTGGTATCTAACTGCGCCGCAGCCTGAACCGGGGCGGGAAGCGGCGCAGTAAAAGCCCTCCGCCCCGTCCGTTCGCCCACATAAATGGGCCATACCCCTCTCGTTAGACCTCGCGGTACTCGCCCTCGACGGTTCCGGCATCGTCGTCGGACGGACCGCCGTCGTCGGCGCTGGGGCCAGGGCCTTGGTTCTGGCCGTACACCACCTCGCCCAGCCTCTGCAGCGCAGCATTGAGTTCGGTTATCGCTGTTTGTATTTCGGCTACATTGCCGGAGGCCGAGGCTGTCCGCAGCGCGTCGATCTTGGTCTGGACTTCGGCTCGCAGGTCCTGCGGGACTTTGTCAGCATTGTCGTTGAGCAGCTTTTCAGCCTGGTAGACCATGGAATCGGCTTGGTTGCGGATATCCACCTCCGCCCTGCGTTCCTTGTCCTCCGCCTCGTACTGCCGCGCCTCGTCCACCATCCGTTCGATGTCGCCCTTGTCCATACCCGAGCCGGACTGGATAATGATGCGCTGCTCCTTGCCTGTTCCCTTGTCCTGCGCCGAAACGCTCAGAATGCCGTTGGCGTCTATATCGAAGATAACTTCGATCTGGGGAATTCCCCTCGGCGCCGGGATAATACCGTCCAGCATGAACCGGCCAATCGACTTGTTGTCCCCAGCCATACTACGTTCGCCCTGCAGTACATGGATGTCCACGGAGGACTGGCTGTCGGCGGCGGTTGTGAAGTTCTCGTTTTCTTGGTCGGAATGGTGGTGTTCCGTGGGATCAGGGTGGTCATCACGCCGCCCAGCGTCTCCAGTCCAAGCGTGAGGGGAGTCACGTCCAGCAACACGATGTCGCCGACCTCTCCCGCCAGAACGCCCGCCTGGATCGCCGCGCCCAAGGCCACCGCTTCATCCGGATTGATGTTTCGGTCGGGCTCCTTGCCGAAAATCTCCTTCACCTTTTCCTGTACCGCCGGCATCCGGGACATTCCGCCCACCATGATCACCTCGTCGATCTGACCGATGGAGAGGCCGGAATCGGCCAGCGCCTGCTGGCACGGGCCCGCGGTGCGGTCGATCAGGTTACGGACCAGTTGCTCGAACCGGCCCCGGGTGAGCGACTTGACCAAGTGCTGCGGCCCGCTGGCGTCGGCGGTGATGAAGGGCAGGTTGATCTCGGTTTCAACCACGCTGGACAGTTCCACCTTGGCCCGCTCGGCGGCGTCGCGCAGGCGTTGCAGCGCCATGCGGTCGTTGGCCAGATCGATGCCCGTTTCCCGGCGGAACTCGGTGATCAGCCACTCCAGGATGGCTTGGTCGAAGTCGTCGCCACCCAGGAAGGTATCGCCGTTGGTGGACTTGACCTCGAACACGCCCTCGCCCATCTGGAGAATGGTGATGTCGAAAGTCCCGCCGCCCAGGTCGAACACCGCGATGTTGGAGTCAGTACGGGTCTTGTCCAGACCGTAGGCCAGCGACGAGGCCGTCGGCTCGTTGATGATTCGCAGCACCTCCAGCCCCGCGATGGTGCCGGCGTCCTTGGTGGCTTGGCGCTGTGAGTCGTTGAAGTAGGCCGGAACGGTGATCACCGCTTGGGTGATGCGCTCGCCCAGCTTGGCCTCGGCGTCCTGCCTGATTTTCCCTAGGACGAAGGACGAGATCTGTGGTGGTGCGAAGGTTTGGTCGCCCATCTTTACGTGAGCGTCGCCGTTGTCGCCCCTGACCACCTCGTAAGGCAGCTTGGTCATGGCGTTCTGCACTTCGGCGTCCTCGAACCGGCGGCCCATCAATCGCTTCACCGAGAACAGAGTGTTCTCGGGGTTGGTCACGGCCTGCCGCTTTGCCACTTGGCCCACGTACCTTTCCCCCGTGCGAGTATTCAGGGCCACGACTGACGGGGTGAGGCGCGCGCCCTCGGCGTTTTCTACGACTCCCGGCTCACCCGCTTCAATAACCGCGGCGACCGAGTTGGTGGTTCCAAGATCTATGCCCAAGACTTTAGGCATCGCTGTTCTCCTTAAGGCTCTGAAATTAAGGCTCTGAAATTTGCTTTTGGTGGTGTCCCTGAATGTTGCCTGTCAAACTATCCCGCGCCGGGGATGGACGCCTACGGCTCACGGGCCACGATCACCTGCGCCGGACGCAGCAGGCGGTCATGCAACCGGTAGCCGGGGCGGACCAGATGAATCACATGGTCTGGAGCGTGCTCCCGGGACTCTTGGTATGCCAGCGCTTCCTGCTCGTTGGGGTCAAAGGGTCGGCCAACCGCTTGGTCTATGAGGCTGACGCCCCGCATTTCCAAACGTCTCTTGACCTCCCTCACCGCCAGCTTGACTCCCTCGCCCCACTGCGGGCTCACTTCGGTGTTAAGCGCCAACTCCAAGCCCTCGATGACCGGGAGCAGGTCCAACAGCAGATCTTCGTCGCGATACTTGGCGGCGGCGCTCCGCTGTTCAGAGAATCGGCGTCTCTCGGTTTGTAGTTCGGCTTCCTTGTACTGCACCTCGTTGCGGTACTTTTCGGCGTTTGCCTCTGCCGCTTCCAGCCGCTCGGTCAGCGCAGCCACCTTCAATTCCAATGGGAGCTGTCCCAAATCGCTCGGGTAGTCAGAGGTTTCATCCTCTGCGGAAAAGGCGCTCGATTCCTCGTGTCCGGTTCCCTCCGTGGGTTCCCTGTTCTGTTCTGTAGACATCAATAATTTCCTGTGGAAGTTTCCTTTTCGTGCCAAGTGGACCGTCAGTGATCAACGGGCAGGTTGAGGCTGTGGAAGAGCAGGTCCAACTCCTCCGATACCGCCTCCCCCGCCTCAGGACCCAGCCGGGCGGCCAGCCTCTGCTGCATTGTCAGCAGATTCTGTACGGCAGCCAGGACGAACTCGACTCCGGAGAGGTTGAGCCCCATTTCATCCGACAGGTGCCGGATGAGACGCAGCTTGCGAATGTCGTCAGTGGAATACAGACGGAGCATGCCCAGGGTCCTGCCTGGTCGTATCAGCCCCAGCCGCTCGTACTTCCGCAGCGTCTGTGGGTGCATATCCAGGATGCGGGCGGCTACGCTGATGATGTAAACCCCTTCCATCTGCATTTCGGTGTCGTCCTCTTCGTTGGACGTTGCCACTTTATCGGCCTCATCGTCGCTCTCCGGGACGGATGGTGGCGAGCCCGTCGGACGGATCGGAATTTCCTGCCCTTGCAGGGCGTCCGACTCTGTGCGCTGTTGCGTCTGGACTCGCCGTTCTTGGGTCATGCTTTTTCTCCCCGAAACCCTGTTGACCTGTACTGATACGTATGATAAGGTTTGATACAAGTTGTGTCAAGAGTCGTGCGGCGACACAGATTAAGAATCCGAATATGAAGGTCCAGCGTATTAACGCAAGTAACGGCTGCCAAAATGCCTCAAAGTGTTGAATTTCCACAAGGCCGCCCGCCCCAAGAAAAATCGTCGGGGGCCGGAGCGAGAAGAGGAGGTTGCCAAATGGTGTACTTGAGGTCTTGCCCGAAGTGCCTCGGAGACCTGACCATGGGTCAGGACATGTACGGATCCTTCATCAGCTGTCTGCAGTGCGGTTTCATGCGCGACGTAGACGCGAAGCCAGCTACTACGAATGCCAGCGACGTTTACAGGGCAACCACCGCAGCGTATTCAGGCGCGGAACATCTGCCCAAGGCGGCTTGACGAGGTCAATCCACGCCTATTTCCAGCCAAGAAAGAGGGGCGGCCAGTCGGCCGCCCCTCGTATTTTTGCGGACCTCTGCAGCCGCGCCTGCCTCACTATATGCCGGTTCTATCCGTCCGAGCCATCCATCCCGGATGGGGGAACGAGGCCCGGACAGGGAAATGAGGCAAAGTGGTTAGCGCATCAGTTCCGGCCAGAACCGTTCTTCCATCCACGGGTCGCCATTGTTGTGGTACCCGCGCTGCTCCCAGAAACCGGGGGCGTCCTCGGCCATCAACTCGATGCCGTTGACCCACTTGGCGCTCTTCCACCCGTACAAGCTGGGGACAATCAGGCGCAGGGGCCAGCCGTGGCTTTTTCCCAGTGGTTGCCCGCCCTGTTTGTGGGCAAGGAATCCCTCGTCCAGCGCGAGATCCAGCGGGACGTTGGTAGAGTAATTTCCGAAGCAGTGGGCCATGACGTATTTGCTTTCAGGCGATACACCCGCCAAGGCCAACAGGTCGGACAGGGCCACGCCCTCCCACGTCTGGTCCAGAGCGCTCCACTGTGTCACGCAGTGGAAGTCGGCCTCCAACTCCTGCCAGGGAAGGGCCGCGAATCCTTGCCAGTCGAGAGTTACCTCTTTCTCTACCAGTCCGAATACTCGAATCTGCCAAGCGTTGATGTCCACCTTTGGCTCCGGGCCGTAGGTCAGTACCGGGAACTTTGTGGTAACAAACTGCCCGGGCGGCACCCGTTCTCCGTAACCCTGGTCGGGCGCTGTCTTTAGTCGGTCAGGACGCTTCAAGCCCCACCTCACGTTTGGGAATAGTTTTGACAACACGATTTTCAGGCCTCACGGGGTAACGTGCGCCGTTCCGGGAGGGCCGTTGGTAATGCGGCCCACCACGTCCCGATTGGAGACACCGCGCCTTTCCAGCGATTCCAGCAGCAAGGACAGGCGGTCCTCAGGTACCGAAATCAGCAGCCCGCCGGAGGTCTGGGCGTCGCAAAGCAGCAGGCGGTCATTCTCGGTAACGGCGGCGTCCCAGTCGACATAATCGGCAACCCCTGCCTCGTTGCGGTGCGTGCCGCCGGGAGCGACGCCCTGCGCCAGCAGTTCATCCACGCCAGGCAACACCGGCACGGCGTGAACACTGACCTCGGCCCTGACTCCGCTGGCCCGCAGCAATCCCGTCAGGTGGCCCATCAGTCCGAAACCGGTGATGTCGGTGCAGGCATTTACCCCTACCTCCATCATTGCCTCGGAAGCAGCCCGGTTGAGGATGGCCATGGTCTCCACCGCCGTCTCCACTGACCCAGGAGGCGCGACCCCCGCCTTGCACCCGGTGGTGATAATTCCTGTGCCCAGCGGCTTGGTCAGCACAAGAACGTCGCCAGGCTGCGCTCCGGCATTGGAGACCTGTCGGCCGGGCTCAATCAGTCCGACCACCGACAGCCCGTACTTGGGCTCATTGTCGTCCATCGTGTGACCGCCGACGATGAGACAATTGGCCTCTGCGGCCTTGTCGTGACCGCCACGCAGCACGTCGCCCAGCATCTCGGCGGCCAGTGCGGCGGGGAAGCCCACCACGTTGAGGGCCACCAGCGGGCGGCCGCCCATGGCGTAGACGTCGCTGAGGGAGTTGGCCGCGGCCACCGAGCCGAACTCGTAGGGGTCGTCGGTGATGGGGGTGAAGAAGTCCACCGTCACCACCAATGCCGTCCTGTCGTCCAGCCGGTAAACAGCGGCGTCGTCGCCCGTGGCCGACCCCACCAGCAGGTCGGGATGGTCAACCATGGGCAGCTTGCTTAGGACCTGGACCAGGTCCTTCTGGCTGAGCTTGGCTGCTCAACCAGCGCAGTGGGAAAGTTCGGTCAGGCGGACCGGTGTGTTGACCATCGCCATGCCCCTTTCGTCAAGATTTGCCGCCATTATAGCGCAGCCGCCGCAAGAATGATTGTAGATACATAAGGTGGCGTGATATGCCCTTAAGTGATAAAGTAGCCGGACTCCATTCGAACAACCCAAGGATGTCGGATGCCTGGGTTTATTGCCAATTACAAGAGCGTGGTGAATACGGTGGAGCGCCGCCAAGTGCTGCTGGCAATGACTGGCGGGCAGCTCCTGGTGCAGCTCTCCAGCCTGCCGGTGACGCTCGCCCTGCCCAGTATAGCCCGCGATTTTGGTTACTCCATCGACGATGCCGCTTGGATCGTGATCGCCAACCTGCTGGTGCTTGGCAGCACCGTTTTCCTTGGGGCACGGTTGGGAGACCGGTTCGGTCATCCCAGGGTGTTTTTCCTCGGTACCATCATCATTACCTTGGGTGCCGTGGGGATCGTTGCCGCTCAGGACATGAGCCAGGTCATCATATTACGAGGCCTGCAGGGGCTCGGTGCCGGTTTGATACACGGCAACGGCAACGCCATGCTGGCCTTTGCCTTCCCTTCAGAGGAGCGGGGGCGGGCATACGCCTTCCCAATTACTGGCTCCCGTATCGGGACATTTATCGGCGTTGGCTTCTTCGGTATCCTGCTCCAGTTCGCCAACTGGGACGGATTCGGCGGCTGGCGCTTGGTGTTCCTGACCATGCTGCCCATCGGCCTGATTGTCATTAAGTCCTGCCTTCCGGTGGTGCGCCGCAATAACGAGTCGGTAATCGACAAAGATAACTCCATCGACTACCTCGGGGCGATACTGCTGGTGGCTGTGTCAGCGGTGTTCATACTCTCCGGCAGCCATCTGCACGGCGGCGAGGAGTCATACACCTCCTCCGATGCACTGACCTACCATCTGCCGATGCACGGCGTGACTGTTGCGTTGCTGGTGGTGTTCATCTTTGTCGAGCGGCGGGTTTCGCACCCCTTCGTGGAGTTCGAGCACTTCCGGCAGAAGTACTTCACGTTGGCGATCATCTCCAACTCGATGTTCCACCTCTCGATGATGGCCACCATGGTCTTGGTGCCAATCATGATCGAGGAAGGACTGGGGAAGTCTCCTATATTCGTTACGGCTGTATTATTGCCGCATCAGTCATTCGGCATCTGGCTGCCCGCAATTGCCGGGTTTGTCCATGACAAATTCAACCCCCGGCTGCTTCGCACGGCCTGCATGCTGTCCATTGCATCGGGGTTCGTGCTGCTGGCCCTGTTCGCCGGGACGGTGTCCTTCTGGTTGCTGCCCCTCCTGCTGTTCCCGATTTCGGTGGGGACCAACATCTTCAACACGGTCAACAACGCCACGGTGATGAGCACGCTTCCCACGCAGAATCGCGGCTTTGCCTCCGGGATGCTGGAGACCACCCGGGACATGGGCCACGCGACGGGCGCGACCATCTCGTCGTTCATAATGGCGCTGATAGTACCGGCGTCCATCGGTCTGATGCTGCCAGACGAGTCGCAGCGGCTACACCTGGAGGGTTTCCAGATTTCCGCGCTGGCTGTTGTGGGCATAATGACTGCCGGGGCCATCATCGCCGCGTTCCACCGCCCCTACAAGCCGCCGGCCGCTCCGACTTCCGCTGATGGGCAGCAGGCGCGGGCAGGCGCAGCGGCGGACTGATCCCCGGAGGGACCCAGGGGTAATGAAACGTCAAAGGGGCGCACGGCTGTGCGCCCCTGCTCTTTTTGTTGGACTGGGTTCTCCCTAGATGTTCAGCATGATGAAGCGGCCGGTCTCGGCCTGGTAGTAGTAGGTCTTGCCGTCGGCGATCTTCACTCCAACGAGGGAGTAAGAGATGTGGGATTCCGCGTAGTGATCTAGGATGCGGACGTTGCGCCACTCGTCCTCGCCCATGGTTTCCATGACCTTTTCGAGGTCGAGTTGCGCTTGTTCCTTTTCAACTGCCATAGCTGTCTCCATTCGGGGTGGATTCACCCTCCGAACTTCTACAGACTCAGGACAAGAGCTCCGCAGTTGGAGAGTTCACCCCCACCCTAACCGTCCCCCTCAGGGGGAGGGTTAGGGTTTCAACTGCGTAAGTCCTATCGGGGTTGGACTGATGAGGAACGGATGGCGCGCCTGGGGTTGGCGGTTGTCGTATCAGCCCTCCCGCACGTACTTGTCGATGGCGTCGGGGACGCCGGCGAGGTAGATGTCGCCGCGGGAGTCGATCCAGCTTCCGTGGCCGGAGCCGCGGCAGTCGAAGCGGGCCAGGACGCCGCCCGATGGGTCGAGGATACTGATGCGCGCGGCGCTGCCGTTTACCTGTCCCTCGCTGACCAGGAAGTTGCCCTCCGGGTCGCGGGAGATGTCCATGGGGCGCTGGATGTCATTCCAGAACTGGATGAACTCGCCGTTGAGGGTGAAGAGCTGGATGCGGTGGTTCTCGCGGTCGCAGACGATGATGCGGTCGCCGTCGATGATCAGGCTGTGGGGCAGGTGGAAGTGGTTGGCCTCGGACTTGCCGGGCTCGCCCCAGGACTGGATCAGCTCGCCCTCGCTGGTGAAGCGGTGGACGCGGGAGTTGCGGTAGCCGTCGGCGACGTAGAGCTCGCCCGACGGCGACGGGACCAGCTCGGCGGGGTAGTTGAACGGCCCGGCGGCGCGGGGGACCAGTTCTGCGGGGACCTCGCAGCCGGTGTCGGAGTGGCGGCCGTGGCGGCCGAGCATCTGGACTGGCTTGCCGTCGAGGGTGTAGACGAGGCAGGTGGAGGCGTCGCGGTCGGTGACGTAGACCACGTCGTCCTCAATGTAGAAGCCGTGGGCGAAGAGGAATGAGCCGTTGCCCCAAGAGTCCTGCAGGTTGCCGTCGCGGTCGAATATGAGGACGGGCGGCTCCTTGCGCTGGAAGGCGTAAACGAGGTCCTGCGAGTCGGTGGCGATGGCGCTGACCATGGCGAAGGTCTCGCCTGCGGGAAGCTTGGCCCAGTTTTCCTGGACGGAATATGTGTAGTGGCCGGAGCCAAGGGTGGTCATGGTTGGCCTCCTGTCGCGGTTGGGATGTGTGCGGTGGGGGTATTGTACCCTACTCAGGATTGGTGCCCGTGGTGTCAATCTCATTGAGGCGCTGGCCGTAAGTTTCGGTAACTGCTCTTGCGGATTCATCCAAGCCCGGGAAGAGAGTTTCGCGGGTGATGTTTAGCAGGCGCAGCTCCCGCACTATGGTTCCTTTACTGTCGGCAGGAACAGTTGCAGTGTAATGGGCATATACCGGAATGCGGTCATTCAAGCGCAGGACCTCCTCTCGCTCAAAGCGCTGGTGATACGCTGATGCCAGAAATGCTCCGGACTGGGCTCGAATGCGTTCTGAGGACTGTTGGGGTTCTATGATGAATACTCGGAATAAGTCCCCAATTTCAATCCGTTCTTCAAAATAGGGTTTTTCACCCCTAATCAGTTGATATAGGCGGCGCAATGCGTTGATGTATTCCAATTCTGACTGGGCTGCAATTGTGGAAAGCAGCAAATTCTGTTCGAGGTGAGGGAGTTTAGCAAAATTGGCAATAATACTAGCTGTATCGCTATTGAATGTCTTAATTATTTCTCTACGAACTGTAAAGATATGCAAACGGGCAGTTTCGTCAAATGCCTCGATACATGCATGAAAGAGAGCAACTAGAGGATTTCTTGTAACATCCAAGAACCTAGTCTGAAGACCGTGGTGTTGTGCCAATACCCAGTATGAGATTGCTAAGTCCCCCCTGCTAAACTCGTCAGGACGCCTAGTGATGAGTTCGGTCAGCATTTCACTTTCAAACTGTATGAGACCGTCCCGCATTACGGATGGACGTAATTCCCAACTGGATTCGGACTCCCCACGAAAGTAAAGTCTCTCTCCAGGGTGCTTATCTTGGAGTTCTTGAACTACGCTCAGAAAGTCTGCAATGGATTTTACTTGCATTTACTGGAACGTGTGCTGTTTTGATGCTAGGCCATCGGGGTATAGAATGGCCTTCCAAATCTCAGTGCCCGCCAAACTAGTTCCTCTAAGGTTGGCACTTATGAGATTTGCATTTACTACTGTGGCACCGTCTAAATTAGCGTTTGAGAGATCAGCTCTAGTTAGATCAACGTCGGTCAGGTTGGCGCCCTTAAGGGCCGAACCCTGTAGACCAGCGAAAAAAAGGTCCGCTCCCTCGAGATTAGCTCCGAATAAGTTGGCATTTGAAAGGTCGGCGCCCCTCATGTATGCTCCGGAAAGGTTGGCGTACTGCAAAGAACATTTTGCCAGAACAGTGCCATCTAGGTGAGCACGCGCTAGATTTGCTTCAAATAGCTGGGCATTTTCCAGAAAAGCACTAGACAGCTTGGCATCCCTCAAGCAAGCTCCTGTGAGCCCAGCCGTTTCGAGTCTAGCACCAATCAGCTCGGCGCCTTCAAGATTGCAGCCGTACAGCCTAGCACGGTCCAGGCAAGCTAGCTGGAGCGTCGCACTTTCAAGGCTGGCGCCATCGAACTGTGCGTCCGCTAAGTTGGCGTTCCTTAAGTTTGCGCCGTCAAGATTTGCGCCATTAAGATTGATGCCACGTAGCGGCACCTTGCCATCGTTAGTAAGGTATCTCCTTCTGAAGAATGCACCGTAAATGTCCGCGTCTTCAAAGTCAGGCAGAAAGTCAGATTCCTCGCGTCGTTTGTTCCAAGCGTCTACTCCTTCTAACAGCCACTCGATATGTTGTGGGTTGGCCATACGCCACCTCCTTGCCCCTCTCGATTGTACGTGGTTCGTGGCTGGTTTGCCTCGTCTGGCCCTCACCTCAAAACTTAACCCCGAGTTTCGGCCTCAGTACCTCACCGTGTCCCACGCTTGAGGGAACTGGCCGAGCAGCGGCGAGACGGTGCCGATGATGTCGCGGTCTATGTCGGCTATGGTGGGGCGGCCGCACATGCCCATGGTGGCGTCCAGCTCGTCGCGGAGCATTTCCAGGACTGAGGTCAGGCCATTCTCGCCGTCTACGGCGAGGCCCCAGAATAGGGGGCGGCCTATCAGGACGGCTCGGGCGCCGAGGGCCAGGGCCTTTACGATGTCGGTGCCGCGGCGGATGCCTCCGTCCATGTAGACCTCGATGTCGCCGTTGGCGGCCTCGACGATCTCGGGGAGGACCTCGATGGTGGTGAAGGTGGTGTCGAGGTAGCGGGTGCCGTGGTTGGAGACGATGACTGCCTTGGCCCCGTTGTCGGCAGCGTGGCGTCCGTCCTCGCCGACCATGATGCCCTTGATCACCACCGGCAGGCTCTGGGCGGCGGCCAGCCAGTCGATGTCGGCCCAGGTCGCGCCGGGGTCGCGGATGTCCATTGCGCCTGCCGGGGCGTCTGCGGCGAAACGCCAGGAGTGCTCGGAGAGCTCGATCTTGTCGTAGTTGGGCGATGGGGCACCGACGTAGTCGTTGCGGATGTTGCGCTCGCGCTTGGGCTTGATCTTGGCGTCGACGGTGATGCAGAGGGCGGAGTAGCCGGCCTCGGCGGCGCGGGCGGCCATCTCGAGGGTCAGGCCTCGGTCCTTGAACAGGTACTGCTGGAACCACAGCGGCCCGGAGGCGGCGCTGGCGACGTCCTCCATGGTGCGGGCGGCGTGGGAGCTGACGACCATCACAGTGTCGGCCTTACCGGCGGCGCGGGCGGTGGCCAGCTCGGCGTCGGGGTGGGCCGCCTCGTGGTTGCCGGCGGGGTCGAGCATCACGGGGAAGCTGATGCGCTGGCCCAGCACGGTGGTGCTGAGGTCGCGCTGGCTGATGTCGGTCAGCATCTTCGGGCGCAGGTTGATGCTGTCGAGGACGGCGCGGGTGCGCCGGAGGGTGATCTCGTCGGTGGCCGCGCCGGCGATGAAATCGTAGTGTCCCTGGTCCAGTTTCTCGCGGGCAATGGCTTCGTATTCAAAGATGTTTACGGGGTCGTTGGCCATGATGCTACCTCCTGGCGGCCTGTGTGGGCGGCGAAGGCAGTCTACGTCGGGGCGGGCGGGGGCGTCAAATGGTGGGGTATCTGGTCAAATTATGGAGAGGTCTAGGCCGAGAGTCCCGACATAAGCGAGGATGAAGCTGGAAAAAGGGCTGTCGGACAACGTGAAATCGCGAATAATCACTGCTGCCAGAACGTCGTCCTGCACGTTGTTTATGGCTGTTCTCAGGAGGTCAAGGTAGGCTCGGCGCAGCCGCCACAAATGGTTGGGGTCATTCTCTCCCAGGTTTCTGTCGTTCAGGTCTATGTCGCGGATGGTGCGGCGGGCCGTAGACCATTCGATACGTGGAAGTTGGGCAGAGGGCATGATTTCGCCGGTGTCGATGCCATAGGAAAAGAACTCGGATGCGGAACGCTGCCCGGGTGTAGCGTTGGGGCTGACATATTCAGATACCGGCGTATACCTCGGATCCTCGGCTGCAAGCGACCGGTTGATAACATCGTCGTCGAAACCGGGCCAGCTATCGCTCTTAGCCTCGTTGCACCGATGGCAGGAGTACATCAGGTTCAACCACTCAAAGGAATATGCAGGAAATCGGCTACGAGGGCGAAAATGCTCGATTTCCTCCTTGTTAGGCGGGTCACTAGAGGCAGCCTGAGGCTCGCATTGTCGCTCGCAATAGGCGCAAATGCCGCCGAAATCCTGGGCCAGTGCGGCGCGGATTCGGCGGCGGCTTTCTCCGTCCAAGTCTCCCCACTGAACCTGGGAAAGGCGGAGTTCACCAATGATTTGAGGTTCCGAAGAGCGATGTACGGAGTGAATGGCTAGCTGCCCTCTTGATTCAGGTCCTGCGTTCCCCGGTATCTCTCAACTATCTTGGCGAATCGTTCCTCGAAAATCTCCTTTTGCCTGGCCATTGGCCCGCCGGCCAGGAGGTCGCGATCTACCTTCTGGCGCAGTTCCTGTATTCGCTGCTGGCGTTGCTCCTCCTCTTCGGGGGCGGCCCGCGGCGGTTCCTGCCGCAGTTGGCGGAGTTCACGGGCTGACTCTGCGGTGGCATCGTCGGTGGGGTCGTCGACGCCCATCATCGTGCGCAGGATTTCATCGGAGGTCCAGCCAATGATGTCCTCGTAATTGGTTGTTGTGGTTACGACTCCGTTTTCGTCGCGGCTCAGCAGATGGATCTGCCCGGCCTTTAGCCCGGCCACGACGAATGGTGAGTGGGTGGTGGCAAAGATCTGGAGACTAGGGAAGTGTCCCAGCAGGGCCGGGATGACGCGCCGCTGCCATGTAGGGTGCAAGTGGTTCTCGATCTCGTCGATGAGGAGGATGGCGGGTTGATTTCCCCAGCCTTCCTGCCAGTCATAGTAGTGGGCCATTTTTAGGGACAATGCCCATATCCACAGTAGAGTTCCTTGCGTTCCTGAACTCAGCGATCCTATATACAAGGGTTCCCCTGAAGTATTGTCGCTCGTCAGAATACCCACAGCACTTCGGCGATTATCGCCAATATTTTTCGGGGTTTCATCTCGCAAAACTTCTGGACATATTAATTTAGCACAATGGTAGCTACTATTTATAATAGTGGTGAGCTCTTTTCTTTTGGCTTCGTCATTGCCCATAATTCGTCGAAGTTTGTCAAAAGCAATTTCTACATCATGGCCATTAAAATAATCATTGCTGAAAGAAAATAATCTCTGCATATTAAAATCTATTGCTTCAGTAACAGCAATATCAATTAGCTTTTCAATCGTTGTTTCTGCTCTCAACAGGCCGATCAGTTCATGCCATGATTTAGATATTATAGAGAATTCCTCCTCTCCATAAGCACCAACACCCACTCGAATGTCCGGTAGTTCGACCCTGGGTAATACCTCCAATCTGGAAGCTTCGTGTAGGTTGACGCGAATTGCAGGAATGTAAATTATTGGCGCATTTAGGAATCCTTGAGAGAAACTAAAATGACTCTGAAGATCATCACCTTGTGTACGAGTCGAGGAAGCAGTTTCGATCTCTCGCAAGATGGCTGATTTCCCTGTTGCGTTGGAGCCTATGAACAAATTGACCCTCGGATCGCAGTCCAATGATATGCGATTTCCTGTTTGAGGAAGCTCCTTCAAAGTAATGTGTTCTATGCGCATTTTTGTCGCGACGCCTCACTATGGGTAGCCGATCTCGCTTTGTTTCGGTAACATCTAAATGTTATCACCCTATTCGAGTTGGCGAAAGAGCCAATAGGATTTTGAAATGACCGACTACCAAACATTCGACCTTGGTGACCTGCGGCTGCAGGGCGGGGCTACGTTGCGGGGGGCCTGGCTGGCGTACAAGACCTACGGGACGCTGAACGCAGCTAGGGACAACGTGATCGTGTTTCCGACCTTCTTTGGGGGGCAGCACTACGCGAACGAGGCGATTATCGGGGCGGGGCAGGCGCTGGACCCGGACGAGTACTTCATCATCGTGCCGAACATGATGGGTAACGGTCTGTCGTCGTCACCGTCGAACACGCCCATGCCTTACGACCGGGCGCGGTTTCCTTGGGTGTCGTTGTACGATAACGTTTCCAGCCAGCATCGGCTGGTTACGGAGCTGTTCGGCATTGAGCGCATCGCGCTGGTGGTGGGCTGGTCCATGGGGGCGCAGCAGACCTACCAGTGGGGGAGCCTGTACCCTGACATGGTGGAGCGCATCGCTCCCATCTGCGGCTCGGCCCGAACCTCGCGACATAACTTCGTGTTCCTCGAGGGTGTCAAGTCCGCCCTGACTGCCGACATTGCGTGGGCCGAGGGGTGGTACGAGTCGCCGCCCTATAAAGGGTTGCGGGCGATGGGGCGGGTGTATGCCGGGTGGGCCGTTTCGCAGGCCTTCTACCGCGAGGAGGTGTACCTGGACATCGGGTACTCCTCGCTGGAGGACTACCTTGTGGCCTTCTGGGAGGGCCGAAGGCTCTTTGCGGATGCCAACGACCTGCTGGCGATGGTCCGTACTTGGCAAAACGCCGACATCAGCGCCAACGAGAAATACAACGGGGACTTCGCCAAGGCCCTGGGCTCCATCACCGCCCGGGCCATCGTGATGCCGGGCCGCACCGACCTCTACTTCCCGCCCGAGGATAACGAGATCGAGGTTTCGATGATGCCCAACGCCGAGTTTCGGCCCATCGAGTCCATCTGGGGCCACTTGGCGGGCGGCCCCGGCTTCAACCCGCCCGATGCGGCATTCGTGGACGCGGCCCTGCGCGAACTGCTGGCGAGCTGAGGGAGAGCGATGCCGGACATACGATACGAACGGTTTCCGACCGGCCACTACGCCGTCTTCACCATGGACCGCCCTGATCGGCTCAACGCCCAAGGCGCGCAGATGCGCGAGGAACTGAGGCTGGCGCTGGCGGAGTTTTCCCACGACCCGGAGATGCGCGTAGGAATCGTCACCGGTGCGGGCCGCGCTTTCTCAGCCGGGGCAGACCTGCGGGAAATGGCGGAAGGCTCCGGTACGGTTCGCGCGAACCAGACCGAGGAGGAACGGATCGAGGCGTATCGGGGCAATCAGCCCTTTGGACGCAACTCCAAGCCGTTCATCGCGGCGGTCAACGGCTTGGCCATCGGCGCCGGCATGGAGCGGGCCGCCGACTGCGACATACGGATTGCGTCAACCGAGGCCTACTTCGGGCTGTTTGAGGTCAAGCGGGGAATCCTGGCCAACTACGCCATCAACCACCTGGCCCGGCTGATGCCCTACGGAGAGGCAATGTACCTGATGCTCACTGGCGACACCTTGAGCGCTGAGGAAGCGCACCGGCTCGGCTTTGTTCACGAGGTGCTGGCACAGGACGCGCTGCTGCCGCGGGCGGTTGAGATCGCCGAGATGATCGGGGCCAACGCGCCGCTGGCGGTGCAGGGAACCAAGACGGTGGCCCAGTTCTGGCGGCGCTATGGCCTGGAGGAGTCGTACCGTTTGAACGCCGCCGTGGGACACCGTGTGCTGAATTCCGAGGACGCCCGGGAGGGGCCGAGGGCCTTCGCCGAGAAGCGTCCGCCTGAGTGGCAGGGACGCTAGCAAACCAGCACGTGTGAATTGATGGCTGGTGAGGTAATACTGGCCACGGCTTGTTCACCACCAAAAGCCTCGCAGGATATGCTTCGTGGATGGAGATTGTAGAGGGGCAATACCAGCGTATAGCTAACTGCCTGCCCTCCAGCGAGGATAACGTCACCATCCCAAATTTGCAGGTGCTTAACGCGATACTCAACGCTGCGGAGCACGGCTGCAAGTGACGTGGGCTGCCTCTCCAGTTCGGCAACTGGCACACCGTTTACACCGGCATGAACCGATGGCCCAATAGCGGAGTCCTGGACCGGGCCTGTGAGTGAGATGACACCCGCCAACTGGCGCTGGATTTGGAGTTCGCACCGGTGGCGCCGCCCAAGCGGAACCGGGCGGGTCCCTGGGAGTATGACCGGGAGTTGTACCGCAAACACAACGAGTTAGAGTGACTGTTCCGGCGGGTGAAGGCATTTCGCCGGGCCTTCCCGGTTTGATAAACTGATTGCTCTTTTCTTGGGATTGATACACTACGCGCTCATCGACGATGCGCTGCGATAGAATTGACAGGTCCTGAGAGGACTCCCAATAAGGGAAATTCCGGTTAAGGATGGGTGCTTCCCCTCAAAGCCTCAAAGCCGCACGCGTCCCGGTGAGCCGGGATAGTTGAGCAAGGGGATAGAAGACGTGGAAGACAGAGATGGAGAGGGCTTTGTGAATTGCCGGAGTTGTGGGCGCGACATAGGGACCGGCGACCACTACTGCCCTTGGTGCGGCGAGGTCCAGCCAGTCGGGGTGGCGCCGACTGGACCGGACTTCCCTGAATCCGGCCATGAATCCAGAGGCGCAGGAACCGGGGCTGCTTCGTCTGGAGCGGATGATAGCGCCTCTGTTGAGGAGCAACTGCGGCAGCTTCGGGCAACGGTCTCGTCGCAGAACGCGGCACTGGCCCGTCTGTCCCAACGGCTGTCGGCGCTGGAATGGGGCAGAGCCGCCCCCGGCGCCCCGCGGCCTCCACAACCGCAAAGCGTGCCCACTCAGCCTCAGCCGCAAGCGGCAACGCCAGCCGTACCTCTCCCTGACGGGGAGGCGGATGTCACTTTGAGGAGACCACGGCGCGGCGCGGCCCGGTATGCTCCGGCGGAGGAAACCGCGCCGGCAGGAATCCCTGTGAACGCGGGCGGATTGTCCGGCTTGCCTGCCGACACCTTCTCCAACGGGAACTGGGAATGGCTCCTGGGAGGCAACTGGCTGGCCCGCATCGGTGTCGTGGCCCTGATTATTGGCGTGGGGTTCTTCATTAGCCTCGCCATCGAAAACGGTTGGCTGGGCGAATTGGAGAGGGTGGCGCTGGGCCTCGTCGCCGGCCTGGCTTTTCTGGGGGCAGGCGAATACTACCGCAGGCGATATGCAGTCTGGGCGCAGACGATTACCGGCGGCGGGCTGGGCATCCTCTATCTGTCCGTCTACGGGGCTTTCGCACTGTACGGGTTGATTTCTCCCTTAACCGCCTTTGGAGGGTTCTTCCTGATCACCTTGGCCGGCGCGGCCCTCGCCCTGCGCCACGAGGCGATGGGAGTCGCCGTGCTGTCCATCTTCGGCGGCTTCGCCACGCCCTTGTTGCTGCAGGAGCGTCTGCCGGACCAGCGGCTGCTTCTGGCCTACGTTTTGGTGCTGGACGTTGGGGTGCTGGCCCTGGCCAGCTTCCGCAACTGGCGTTGGTTCACCCTGCTGGGCTGGGCCGGTTCACTGATTCTCTTCGGGTTCTGGAAGGAGGAACTGGGGCCGTCGGTAGCCTTGGCGCAGATTGGTATTACAGCCATATTCCTCATCTTCGCCGGAGCGACTATAGCCTTCCACGTGGTGCGGCAGCGGGCAGTGGACATTCCCGACCTTGCCCTGATGACACTGAACGCGGCGGCCTTCTACGGCATCAGCTACTGGCTCATGAACGACCCCTACCGGCCTTGGATGGGCGGGTTCACCGTGTCGGTGGCCGCGTTCTACGCCCTGCTGTCCGCCGCTTGCCGGATGCGAGGAGCGGCGCAGTTAAACCTCACCCTGTTCTCAGCGGGTCTGGCGGTGTTGTTCGCCGTCCTGGCTGTTCCTATACAGTTGGGCGGGCCGTGGGTCAGCGTGGCTTGGGGAGTCGAGGGCCTGGTGCTGGTGTGGCTGTCCTTCCCGCTCCGTATGCGCGAGCTGCGCTGGTTCGGATACATCATGTTCGTCGTGTCCGCCCTGTGGCTGCTGGCTTGGGACACGCCGGCAGCGTTCAGCCAGGACCTCACCCCCTTCTGGAACGAGTACATGATCAGCTACGGCGCGGCGGTCCTGCTGCCCGCGATGGCCGGGTATCTGCTGCATCTTCGCCGCGATGCACTGGAACCCCGGGAAGAAACAGCCATTCCCGTGTTGGCGCTGCGGGCAGCTATATTTGCCGCCGTGGTCGTGCCCATACAGGTTGACGGAATCTGGATCACCATTGCTTGGGCAGCGGAGGCGGTGTTGCTGTTGGCATTGGCGTTGCGTCTGAACATTACAGAATTGCGCTGGCTCAGCTACGTCCTGTTGTCTGCAATGCTGCTGAGAATGCTGGCGCTGGACACTTTCGACCTGGATTTGGAGACTTTCCGCCCGGTATTGAACTGGCGATTCTTGGCTTTCATTACAGGAATCACGGCTCTTTACTCGGCGGGTTGGCTGGCGATTCGCCGCAACGGAGAACCCGCTTCAGCCGCGGAGGTCGTGCAAAGACAGGCAGCTATCCCAGTCCTTCTGGCGCTGGCAAACCTGGCTACGCTTTGGCTGCTCTCGGCAGAAATCATCGCCTCGGCGAACAGCGCGCTCTTGTACCTGCCTGACGACGTGAGCGAAAACGTGACAAGTCTGGGCCTGAGCCTGCTGTGGACCTTTTACGCCGCCGCGCTGATAGTGCTGGGCGTGGCCCGCAGGTGGCGCTGGGTGCGAGTGGCGGGTCTGGCTCTGCTGGCCGTTCCTGTGATCAAGCTATTCGCCTTCGACTCCCTCCAACTGGAGCAGGAGTACCGGGTGATAGCCTTCTTGGTGTTGGGGCTGATTCTGGTGGCCGGCGGGCTCCTGTACCAACGGTACAGCAGGGTGGTCCGGGGCTTCCTGTTCGAGTAGTGTCCTCGAAAACCGTGAAAGGGGTTTGTGCTATCGCGGAGATAGTCGAGCTTATTGTCATTGCCGGAACGCTTTGAGGATACTTGGAACAAGCGCAGGAGGGTGTAGTCAACTAAGATGCGATTGCCATGAAGCATAGGACCGACGGTTTCTGACAGGGTTCTTGGAGAGGAATATAATAGGGCTTGGCAATAGGATGGCCAGCCCTAGAGAACGCTGCCCCGGGGAAAGCATGGAAGTAATCGCCTCCAACCTGCGAACCGCCGACCGGGATTTTTTAGACAACCAAGCCCGTATGGGGGCCTTGGTACGGGACCTGAAAGAGCGGTTGGGCCGGGTTCGGGCCGGCGGCGGACAGCGGGCGGTGGAGTTGCACCGCAGCCGCGGCAAGCTGCTGGCCCGGGACAGGATTGAGAGGCTGGTGGACGCCAACACTCCCTTCCTTGAGCTGAGTCCCTTGGCGGCTTGGGATATGTACGACGGGGAGGAAGCCTCTGCCGGGATCGTTACCGGCGTCGGTGTGGTCCACGGGAAAGAGGTGGTGGTTCTCGCCAATGACGCCACGGTCAAGGGCGGCACCTACTACCCGATTACCGTCAAGAAGCATCTGCGCGCCCAAGAAATTGCTCTGGAAAACCACCTGCCCTGCATTTATCTGGTGGATTCCGGGGGAGCCTTTCTGCCATTGCAGGCGGAGGTGTTCCCCGACCGGGACCACTTCGGGCGAATCTTCTACAACCAAGCCCAGATGTCGGCCCTCGGCATTCCCCAAGTGGCTGTGGTAATGGGGTCGTGTACCGCCGGCGGCGCGTACATTCCGGCCATGAGCGACGAGGTGGTGATGGTGCGGCAGCAGGGCACCATCTTTCTTGGCGGGCCGCCGCTGGTACGGGCGGCCACCGGGGAGGAGGTGGATCCGGAGACCCTGGGCGGAACCGAGGTGCATACCCGCGTTTCCGGGGTGGCCGACCATCAGGCCGCCGACGATGAGGATGCCCTGGCCATCACCCGGGACATCGTCGAGAACTTCGTACGACGGCGCGCCGCCCCCTTCGATGTCTCCAGCCCTGAGCCGCCGGCCCACGACCCGGCAGAGCTATACGGCATAGTGTCCCCGGACAACCGGCGGCAGTACGATGTCCGCGAGGTAATTGCCCGAATCGTGGACGGAAGCCGTTTTCACGAGTTCAAGGCCACATACGGGGAGACCCTGGTCTGCGGCTTTTCGCGCATCTGGGGTTACCCGGTGGGAGTGGTCGCCAACAACGGGGTCCTCTTCTCCGAGAGCGCACTGAAGGGGAGCCACTTCATCGAGTTGTGCAGCCAGCGGGGAATTCCCCTGCTGTTCCTGCAAAACATCACCGGCTTCATGGTGGGCCGCCAGTACGAGGCCGGGGGCATTGTCAAGGACGGGGCCAAGATGGTCATGGCCGTGTCCAACGCCGCCGTACCCAAGTTCACCGTAATCATCGGTAGTTCCTTCGGGGCGGGAAACTACGGTATGTGCGGGCGTGCCTACCAGCCCCGTTTCCTGTGGACGTGGCCCAACTCACGCATTTCAGTGATGGGCGGGCAGCAGGCAGCGGAGGTCTTGGCCGCCGTAAGGTTGCAACAACTGGAGCGACAGGGCCAGACCCTGGAACAGGAGGAGCGGGACGCCCTGCAACGGCCCATCCTCGAAAAATACGAGATGGAGGGCGATCCCTACTACAGCACCGCCCGCCTGTGGGACGACGGCATTATCGACCCGGTGGACACGCGGACCGTGGTAGGCTTGGGAATCGCCGCGTCCATAAACGCCCCCTTCCCAGAGCAGAGGCGGGGCGTCTTCCGCATGTGAGGCATGTAAGGCCCGTCAATGTGAAGCCCGGTTTCTTCCTGCCTCCACCACACCTCAACCACAAGGTCCCGCGCCGGATGTTTGCTGATGTTCTCCAAAGTTCTGGTAGCCAATCGAGGCGAAATCGCGGTCCGGATTAACCAGACTCTCCGCGCCATGGGGATTGCCCCCGTCGCGGTCTATTCCGATCCGGACGCCGGCGCTCCCCATGTGAGTACGGCGGAGCAGTCCGTGGCCCTTCCGGGCAACACCGCCGAAGAGACCTACCTGAGCATACCCAAAATGGTGCGGGCCGCCCGAGACTGCGGGGCCGATGCGATACACCCGGGCTACGGTTTTCTGTCGGAGAATCCAGAGTTCGCCCGGGCCTGCCGGGATGCGCAGATAACCTTTATAGGGCCAACTGCGGAGAGTATGGAGTCCTTGGGAGACAAGCTGCGTTCCAAGGACATTGCCCTGCGCGCCGGGGTGCCGTTCGTGCCAAGTTCTCCCGTGTGCCTGCCAGGGGATGCTGTCGCCGGGGAGTTCGTGGAGCAGTGGGGGTTTCCCCTGTTGGTCAAGGCTGCCGCCGGAGGCGGTGGTCGGGGTATGCGCCTGGTTAACCAACGGCGCGAGTTGGACGGGAACATTGAGTCGGCCAGCCGGGAGTCGCAGGCCGCCTTCGGCGATGGCCGGGTGTTCTTGGAGCGTTACATTGCCAACCCCCGCCACGTGGAGGTACAGGTGCTGGCCGACGGGTTCGGGCACACCATCCACCTCGGCGAGAGGGAATGCAGCATACAGCGTCGCCATCAGAAGATAATTGAAGAGACTCCCTCACCGGCCCTGACCCAGGAGTTGCGACGACGCATGGGCGATGCCGCCATTGCGGTAGCTCGCGAGGCCGGATACGTCAACGCCGGGACGGCGGAGTTCCTGCTGGACCCACACAGCGGCGAGTTCTACTTCTTGGAAATGAATGCCCGGCTCCAGGTCGAGCACCCGGTCACCGAGGCCGTCTTGGGGTTGGACATGGTCGAGTGGCAGGTCCGCATTGCCAGCGGGGAACCACTGACGCTGCAACAGGATGATATCCAGCCCCGGGGCCACGCCATAGAGTGCCGCATATACGCGGAAGACCCTTACCACGACTTTGTTCCGTCCACCGGTACGCTGCTGCGCTGGCGGCCCCCCAGCGGCCCCGGGCTGCGACTGGACAGCGGTGTGGCCCAGAATCAGGAGGTGTCCATCTACTACGACCCCATGCTGGCGAAGCTGATAGCTTGGGCGCCAGGGCGGGACCTCAGCCTGCGGCGGATGGAGGTGGCCCTGTCCCAGTTCCTGGTCCTTGGCGTGGTGACCAACATTCCCCTGCTGCGGGCGGTGTTGGAGCATCCCCAGTTTCAGAGGGGCGAATACGATACCGGCTTTCTGGAATGGAACCCGGCGGTCACGAGGCCGGCCATGCCTGGTGAATCCCGCACGATGGCCCGGGCGCTGGCGGCCTGGGCGTCGCGTCAGCCGGTTGGCCCGGCGTCCCCAGCGGTTGTCGGAGATACCCAGGTCAGCGTCAGCCCCTGGCAGTCCGCGGGGGAACAGAGGTTGCCGTGACCCAGAACCATGGCGAGATGCGGGAGATGTACCCGGGAACGGGAGAGGTCTATCGCTATCGGTTGGAAATCGAAGAGGCAGAGGGAGAAAGCCATTTCACCTTTCAACTGGAAGGCGAGCTGGAAGGCGAAGAACTGGCGGGTTTGAAATCCGCCATCACACTCAGCATCGAGTCCCGGGAGACCGGGGAAGGACTATGCCGCACCGAATCGGGCAAGACACACCCCTTTGCTTGGGCATGGGTCGGCCCGGAGTTGCACCTGTGGCTGGATGGCTCTCTGTTCGTGTTCCAGCAGCCGGAGACCCGGCGACGGCGCAACGCTTCCAACACTGAGGCATCTGGAGACATCCTGGCCCCCATGCCTGGCGCGGTGCTGGAGGTGCTGGTCAGCGAGGGGGACCGGGTGGAGCGAAACCAGACTGTCGTGATAATGGAGTCCATGAAGATGGAGTTGTTGATCACGGCTTCCCGAAGCGGCGTAGTGCGGCGGGTTGCGGTACAACCGGGCCAACAGGTGGAGCGGGGCATGCGCCTGTTGGAGCTGGCCCCCGAGAGCGATGCCGGACAGCGATGACCGACGGGAGCAGTCATTTGCTTCGCAATTTACGAGGTTGAGAGGCAATTCTCAGGTTGTGACTGTGCTGGTTGGATTGACCTAGGCGTCGGGATTCGGTTCCTTAAAGAAGTCTATCCTGAATTCAACCGGACCCTCGATTGCCACTCTATGCGGCGCCCCTGGGTGAATGGTGATATGGTCGGGCGCCGAGATAATTCGCTCCAGTAGAGATTCAAGGTCTATGAAGCGAATTCCGCCCTCCAATACTTGCAACACGCCCCACGTGCCTTCGGCGAGTTTGTGCTCCTGCTGGAGGGCGTCGGGAATGGTCTCTTCCGTAAATATTCGCGAGCTGCCGCTTGGAACCAGATTTGGTGGTGTAGGACTATCTACCATTCCTGTTTCCTCCTACCGGGATTCAAACCTGCTTCAATTGTAGATTTACCGATAGACACCGTCCACAGTCAGAGTCAAAATATGGTTCAGCCCACTGCGAAATGCTGGCCGGGGGAAGCCTCGTCAGAAGACGCCCCCGAACCCGTCGCCCCTGAACCGGTATGGACGAAAATATCCAATTGGCGCGGTTCCCCCGCCACGGTGCCCAGTGCCGGATTGCCAACAGTCGCTTGGGTGGTATGCTGAGCGCCATCCGTGCAACAAGAATGACAATGAGGACAAAAATGGCGGAAATTTACACCCTGGGCGCCGGAACACCCACGCCCACTCCCACCCGCTTTGGAAGCTCCCACGCCCTCAAACTCGGCGACCAGCTCCTGATGTTCGACTGCGGGCCCGCCACCACTCACAAGCTGGTCAAAGCCGGACTATTCCCCACCCAGGTAGACTACCTCTTCTTCACTCACCACCACTTCGACCATGACATCGACTACCCCTGCTTCCTCCTCTGCCGCTGGGACCAGAGCATCGGCAAGGAGAACCAGCTGCAGGTCTTCGGCCCCGACCTGACGGAGAAGATAACCGACGGCATCCTCGGCGAAAACGGCCTGTTCGCCCACGACTGGAAGGCCCGGGTGAATCACCCTCTCAGCCAGCAGGTTTTCGTCAACCGCGGTGGCACCCTCCCTCGTCCGGCCCCGTCGGTCGCCGCCCGGGATGTCGGGCCAGGCGAGGTGTTCAGCGGGCCGGATTGGAAGGTGACCGCCGCTCCCGCTGAGCACGTCCAGCCTTGGCTCGACTCCCTGGCCTACCGGGTTGATTCATCGGAGGGGAGCATGATTTTCACCGGCGACACCCAGCCCTGCGACTCGGTGACAGAGCTGGCTCGCGGCGCCGACATGATGCTTTGCATGTGCTGGGACGATCAGGCGGTGATGGACGCTAACGGGGAGGCCGGCGGTCAGTGCGGCACCACCGGCGCCGCTCGCATGGCCCAGGCCGCCGGGGTGAAGAAACTGGTGCTCGTTCACGTCGGCCCCCACCTCTCAGCCCACGGTCCCATGGAGCAGGGTATCGGCGACGTCAGCCGGATATACGACGGCGAGATAGTATTTTCGGAAGAACTCATGCGCATTTCGCTGTAGGAACGGAGGCCGTCAACTGGGTCGGAGATATTATCAAAGAAAACGCAAGTGCAGGATTGAAGGGGATACGTGATGGACTACCGGCCCTTGGGCAGCACTGGGTTAAACGTATCAGAAATCGGGTTCGGCTGCGGCAACGTCGGCGGTTTGATGATTCGGGGCGAGCATGGCGATCAGGTGAAAGCGGTCGCGCGGGCGATGGATCTGGGCATCAACTACTTCGACACCGCTCCTTCCTATGGCGACGGCCATTCAGAGACCAACCTGGGGCGGGTGTTGAAGGAGTTGTCGGCGGACGTTTACGTCGGCACCAAGTTCCGGGTCACCAGCCACGAACCGGGGCGCATCAAGGGCAACGTCATCGCCTCAGTGGAAGAGAGCCTGAGCCGGCTGCAGCGAGAGCAGGTGGACCTGATGCAGATGCACAACCATGTCGCGTCATTGGCGGAGGGTGGGTTCGTCGCTCCCAAAGAGGCGCTGGGCGAGGTGGTGGACGCGCTGAGAGAGTTGCGTGACCAGGGTAAGGTCCGGTTCTGGGGCATGACCGCAGTGGGGGAAACTCCGGCCCTGCACCGGGTCATCGACTCGGGAACGCTGAACACCGCCCAGACGGTGTACAACTTGGTCAACCCCAGCGCCGGGACGGCCGTACCTTCCGGGTTTGACATGCCCGACTATGGAAACCTGATCGAGCGGGCCTGCGAGAGCGGCATGGGAGTGCTGGTGATTCGGGTCTTGGCGGCGGGCGCACTGAGCGGGGAGGCAACGCGGCATGCCGTCGCCGTGCCGACCGTCGCGCCCATCGGTTCAGGCCGCGACTACGGCCAGGACCAAGCCAGGGCGGACGGCTTCCGGTTCCTGCAGCAGGAGGGGTATGTAGAAAACCTCGTGGAGGCTTCGCTGCGGTTCGCCCTTGGCAACGGTGGGGTGAGCAGCGTGCTGGTGGGGTATTCGAGCTTGGAGCACTTGGAGCAGGCCGTTGAATTCGCGGCCAAGGGGCCGCTGCCCCCGGAGGCGATGGTCCGGCTGCCGGAGGTGTGGGCTGGGTTCACCAGCTGATGCGGGACCCAGATTGCAGAGGATAGCAGGGACGAAATGACGGGAACTCCCCTGATAGCCCTTCTGGTAGGGCAGGCGGCTTTCGTGGCCGAGGGACAGCACGTTAAGTTCTCAATACCCAATGGGGAGCAGGTGGTGGACATCTGGGACTTCGGGCGCGACCACATTACAGAGATCATGTCGATCGTCCCCCTCGCGACCCGATCTCCTGACACTTCTCCCTTGCCAGGCCCCATGACACCCGCATACCATATCTACCGTAAGACTTGGAACCTTCAGTAAGATCCGGAGAATTTCCGGCTGGCTCGGAGCATTCTGCACGAAGGACGCCCGGAAGATGGGGATGGCCGGGGCGACGGCTATGGTTCTCTATTTCGCGAAAACACACGCTGAACCCAACTCGGGAAGTCAGGTCAATCAACCGGAATGCGTCGTGAATGGGGTCTCTCCATTGCCGTCTTTGGCCCGCTGAGTCAGTTCGTGGTGAGCTTTCCGCAGGGCTAACGGCATGGACAACAACTGAAAGACCATGGCTGCAACACTGGGAGGCCACAGCCTGCGTCCTTTTTGTGATATAGTGTGCGGCGGTTTAGCGAGGTAAATACTGGAGGGAGTAGGCCAACATGCTGGAGCATGATGTCTTGGTAATAGGCGCCGGGCTCGCCGGTATGCGGGCGGCCATCGCGGCCCGCGCCAATGGCGCAACCACGGCGATTATCAGCAAGGTACATCCCGTCCGCAGCCACTCCAACGCGGCCCAGGGCGGCATCAACGCAGCCCTCACCGACCGGGGCGACGACTGGGAAGATCACGCCTACGACACTGTCAAGGGCAGCGACTTTCTGGGCGACCAGGACGCCATCGAAGTGATGTGCCGTTCGGCTGGGCGCGCCCTGATCGACATGGAACACTTCGGCGTCACCTTCAACCGCGACGACGAGGGCTACCTTGGCACCCGCGCCTTTGGCGGACAGCGACGCGCGCGAACCTTCTTCGTAGGCGACTTCACCGGGCAGGCCCTGCTCCACGTCATGTTCGAGCAGCTCATCAAGTCCGGCGTCCGCCGGTACGAGGAATGGTTCGTTACCTCCCTGATCATCGAGGACGGCCAAACCTGCGGCGTTATGGCGCTGGAGATTCGCACCGGGCAGGTTTACGCCATCCGCGCCAAGACCGTCATCTTCGCCACCGGGGGCTTGGGGCGGGTCTTCGAGCCCAGCACCAACGCCCTCATCGTAACCGGCGACGGGATGTCTTTGGCATACAACGCTGGCGCCCAGTTGATGGACATGGAGATGGTCCAATACCATCCCACCACCCTGGCAGGCAGCGGCGTGCTGATTTCCGAGGCGGCCCGCGGTGAAGGCGCCTACCTGCTGGACAAAGACGGCAACCGGTTCATGCAGAGGTACGCGCCAAACATGATGGAGCTAGCCTCCCGCGACGTGGTTTCCCGCTCCGAGCAAACCGAAATCAATGCGGGCAACGGCATCAACGGTTGTGTGCTCCTGGACTGCCGCCACTTGGGCGAGTCCTTGATTATGGAAAAGCTAAGCCAGATCCGGGAGATTGGCATCGACCTGATTGGCGTCGACATGATCAAGGAACCCATCCCCATCCGCCCTGGTATGCATTACATAATGGGCGGTATCAAGACCGATGTGGACGGCCAGACCAACTTGCCCGGCGTCTACGCGGCCGGAGAATGTGCCTGCGTCAGCGTCCATGGCGGCAACCGGCTGGGAGCCAATTCGCTGCTGGACACCATCGTTTTCGGCGAACGGTCCGGCAACCATGCCGCCGAGGCCTCCCGCAGCGTCGACTATGTTGAATTCAACGTGGAGCAGGCGGTCAGGAACGAAGAGAAGCGCATCCAGGAACTGCTGGACCGCCCCGCCAACGGAGACCGTATCGCCAGCGTGCGCCTTGGTATGGGCGAGTCGTTGAACCGTAACCTGGCAGTCTACCGCAACCAAGAGGGCATGGAAGAGACGCTCGGGGACCTTGAGCAGATGCAGGAACGATTCAAGACCGTTCCTGTTGAAAACAAGGGCAAGGTCTTCAACACCGACCTCGTGTTCGCCTTGGAGTTGGGATTCATGCTGGACGTGGCGCCGAGCATAGTGGTCAGCGCCATTGACCGCAAGGACAGCCGGGGCGCCCAGGCCCGCACCGACTATCCCAACCGGGATGACGAGAACTGGATGAAGCACCTTGTGGTGGCCAAGGGCGAGACTGGCCCGGAGATCTCCTACGCTCCCGTCAGCATCACCAGGTGGGAACCGGAGGAAAGGAAATACTAGTAGCCCAACTGCTTTGAAATGATGACACGAAAAGTATGCGCCTTGGCGGAGATCACCATTGCCCAAGTTTCGCCGGTGCTCACACCAATATCGGCTACTCATCATTTCAAAGATTTCGTACTACTAGGGTCACTCCCGGTTTTCCTGTTGGTAAGGGGAACGGGCCGGAGCGGTGGAGCCATCGACACTGAGTTAGAGGGTAGCAGCCGATGAATGTCACCATCAGGGTGCAGCGCCAGGACCCGGAGGCGGAGGACACCGCTCCCTTCTGGCAGGACTACACACTGGAAATTGAAGACAACGCCACCGTCCTTGATGCTCTCATTAAGATAAGGGAGGATCTGGACGGCACACTGAGCCTGCGCTGCTCCTGCCGCAGTTCCATCTGCGGGTCATGCGCCATGCGCATCAACGGGCACGCCGGCCTTGCCTGCAAAACCCAGGCTGCCACGTCGCTTCAGGAAGGGGACGTCATCGAAGTCGAGCCTGCCGGGAATATGCCGGTCATCAAGGACCTGGTGGTCAACTTCGACCTCTTCTGGGACAAAATCATGGAGGTCGAGCCCTATCTTCAGCCCCAGGGTCCTGAGCCGGAGCAGGAATACGTCGTTTCCAATGAAGCGATGCGTCACCTGTCGAGCGTTACCTCCTGCATCATGTGCGGCGCCTGCGTCTCGGACTGCACCGTGATGGAGGTTGACCCGTCGTTCCTCGGACCGGCGGCTCTGGCCAAGGCTTACCGGTTCACGGCCGACCCCCGCGACGGCGATGACGAGGGGGTATCAAAGGACCGGTTGGAGCAATTGAACGCCCCATCAGGCATTTGGGACTGCACCCGCTGCCTCGAATGTGTGCAGGCCTGCCCGAAGGGAGTGGCACCGATGGAGCGCATCATGGCTATGCGCGACCAAGCCATCTCGGCTGGCTTCCACAACACCAACGGCGCCCGCCACACAGAAGCCTTCTCCGAGTCGGTGGAGCAGACTGGCACTCTGGATGAGTTAAAGCTCGTCCCCAAGTCGCTGGGCCTGACCAATATCCAAGGCCTGCTTAACTACGCTCCGGTGGCCTTGCAGGCGCTCACCCACGGTAAAATGCCTCCCTTGATGCACAAGAAAATCGAGGGGATCGAACACGTTCGCCGCATCTTCGAAAAGGTGGACGAGACTGAACGCTAGTGTCGCCTTTCCATTTGCCGGGGTCTAGGTGAGCGGCAAACAACGATTTGACTAATCCCAGAGAATACGGAGATCAGAATTGAGGTACGCTTTCTTTCCGGGTTGTGTTTCACGAGGTGGCTGTCCTGAGCTTTACCCGGCGGCTGTGCTGATCTGCAAGCGGTTGGGTATTGACCTGTGGGAGATACAGGGCGCGTCCTGCACCGGCGCGGGGGTACTGCAAGAGAAGAATCAGCTCTTGGGGGACACGCTTAACGCCCGCACCTTCGCCATGGCCGAGTACTGGGACCTGCCGATTATGACCATCTGCAGCACCTGTCAGGGGGTCATGAGCCAAGCCAACTTCCGCCTGCGCGACCCCGAATACAGGGCCAAAGTGAACAGCTACCTGGCAGAGGAAGGGCTGGAGTACAAGGGCAACGCCGACCCGAAGCACCTGCTCTGGATTCTCATCGAGGACTACGGGCTCGACAAGCTGGCCGAGTTGATCACCCGGCCGCTGCATGGCGTGCGCTTGGCGCCCTTCTACGGCTGCTACTTGGTGCGCCCGACCGATGCCCTGGAGTTTGCCGACAACCCCCAGCGACAGGACTCGCTGGAAAGGCTTATCGAGATACTGGGCGCGACTGTGATTGACTTTTCGGGCAAGACACGCTGCTGCGGCTTCCCCATCCTGACCATCAACGAGCGCAACTCGCTGGCGATGGTGGGTAAGCACACCAGCGAAGCCAAGGACCTCGGGGCCGACGCGATGATCACGCCCTGCCCGCTGTGCCACCTCAACCTCGACAGCTTCCAACCCAAGGCTGCGGCCCAAGCCGGGCGGGACATCGGGCTGCCCATCCTGCACATGCCCCAGGCCATTGGGCTGGCCATGGGCATCAACCCGCAGGACCTCGGACTGCGGCGCCACATCGTCAACACACGCCCGCTGATGACCCAGCTTTCAGCTGGGGCAGCTCACGCCGCTCACTGAGTCTCGGCGCCCCTGCGACCGGAAACGCCCAAATGTCGGGCCGCTGTGATCCAGCGGCCCTCTTGCTGGGACTCATTATTCTCACCCACCACACCAATTCTTCTGACGAGGCTGCTTGATGCAACAGCGAGAGGCCCCAACCTTGACCTTCCCCGAGGACTGGCAGAATGCGCTGGCAATCGTGGCGCACCCCGACGACCTGGAATACGGCGCCGCCAGCGCTATCGCCAAGTGGATTGCGCAGGGTAAGAAAGTGACCTACGTGATGGTGTCGCGGGGCGAGGCAGGCATCAATGAGATGCACCCCTCCAAGGTGGCTCCTCTTCGTTCACAGGAGGAAGTTGATGCCGCGCGAGCGGTGGGTGTGGATACCGTGGAGTTCCTGGAGCATAGCGACGGCGTCATCGAATACAGCCTGTCCCTGCGCCGAGACATCAGCCGTACCATTCGACGCTACCGCCCCGACATCATCCTCACCCTGAGTCACCACCTGCAGTTTCCCTCCGGCCACCTGAACATGGCCGATCACCGCAACGTGGGCCTCGCGGTGTTTGACGCTGCGCGCGACGCCGCCAATCGCTGGATATTCCCCGAACTGCTGGATGAGGGTCTGGAGCCTTGGAATGGGGTGAGGTTCGTGGCCGTGTTCGGTCCCAACAGCCCGACCCACGGCATAGACGTTACAAGGTACTGGGAGCAGGGACTGGAATCGCTGCGGCAGCACAAGGCGTATTTGGAATACTTGGGAACCGAATCCACCGACAGGACCTTTGAATTCCTGACTGCCCACGCGGTGGAGGCTGGCAAGGCATTCGGCTGCGACCACGCCGTATTCGCCGAACTGGTATTGATCAATGAGCCGTGGGACTAGTCGAACAGGTCTCCCAAGCGACAGGTAAACTTGGGCACCACCTCCACACCGCTAAGGCAATCGCCTTCGGTCAAGCGGGTGAGATCTTCGAGGGAACGATGTTGTATGGCCGTGCCCCGCTCCGTCAGGCGGCATCTCAGACACCTTCCCTAACGAGTTCCAGACGCCGCCCTGCCGTTGGAAGGCGTTCCAACCCTCGGCGGTGAACAGCTTTGTCAGCGTGGCTCCGTATTACCCCCGCAGCTTTGGCACGACCTGGCGGTAGGCCTCGATGGTCCGCTCGACGTCTTCCTCGGTGTGCACGGCGGACGGGTAGTATTTCTGGCCGCCTTTGAGGACTCCGTGCTCCAGCAGGCCGGCGTTGAGGCGGGCCATCATCGCTGTGTCGCCGGAGAGGATGTCCCGGTAGTTGTTGACCGGCTGATCAGTAAAGCAGAAGTCGAATACCGCGTCCTCGCCGCAGCTCTGCACCGGTATGCCGTTCTCCGCGCATAGCTCCGTCATGGCATTGCGCAGCGCGGCGCCGGCGCCGTGGACGCGCCGGTAGGCGTCGGGATCCTCGCGCAGAACCTCCAGCGTGGCCAGTCCAGCGGCGCAGGCAACTGGGTTCCCGTTCAGCGTGCCCACTTGGCTGACAAAGGTGTCGCTATCCACTTCGCCCCGGTCGTAGACGGACATGATGTCGGCTCGTCCCAGCACTGCGGCAAGCGGGTAGCCGCCGCCCATGATCTTGCCCACGGAGCAGAGGTCGGGAGTAACTCCGTAGAATCCCTGCGCTCCGTCGTAGGACAGCCGGAAGCTGGTGACAACCTCGTCAAATATCAGCGGGATGTTGTAGCGTGAGGTCAGGTTTCTCAGTCCCTGCAGGAACCCCGGACGTGGGGCGATGATACGCTGCATAGGCTCAACAATGACCGCTGCAAGTTCGTCATGGTGGGCTTCAATGATGGTCCCGGTGGTGGCCAGATCGTTGAAGGGCGCGATCAGCATCAGGTCGGCGATGGCCTTGGGAATGCCTCCGCTGTTGGCCTCGGACTGTGGAAATTCCAACGAGGCGCTGGGTGTAACGCTCATGAGCGCGTAGTCGCTGCTGCCGTGGTATCCGCCCTCGAACTTCAGCACCTTCTCCTTGCCGGTGTAGGCACGGGCGATGCGCATGGCCTGGAAGCAAGCGTCGGTGCCGCTGGTGGTAAAGCGAACTTTGTCGGCGCAGGGTACGGCCTCCACCAACTGCTCGGCCAGCATCACGGCCTTGTCGTTGTTGGCGAAGAATGTACTGCCCTGCTCCACGGTCTTGATAACCGACTCCACCACGTGGGGGTGGGCGTGTCCCAGCAGCATCGGGCCACTGCCCATCAGCCAGTCGACATACTCGTTGCCGCTCACGTCCCAGCAGCGAGACCCTTTGCCGCCGGCCACGAGAAAGTCCTGTTCAGGGTCGAATTTGAGGTTGCCGGAGTTGCCGCCCGGCAGGTAGCGGCCCGCCTTTTCCAGCAGGCGTCGTTCTTCGGGAGTGCGATTGGGCATTGCGGGCCTCCGAATGTGTTATTTGAGCGATTTCTAGCTGAATCCGGATGTTTGCGACTGGTGCACCTTCAATTATACTGCTTACATAATCATTATCGGCCCAGTTGCATCTGCAAACCGGGCCGATTTTGCGTACGCGGGATGGACTGGAGTCTTACCGCAGGAATTGAATTGCCGTCAGTCTAACTCCCTGATTTGGCCTGCTGCATTACATCGACCAGCTCCTTGACGCTGGCGGCCGAGCTTTGCAGGGCCGACTGCTCCTCAGGCGTGAGGCGGATCTCGATGACCTGCTCCATTCCTCCGGCGCCCAGCTTTACCGGTACGCCGACGCAAAGGCCGCTGATGCCGTATTCGCCCTGCAGGTAGGCGCAGGCGGGCAGGATGCGCTTCTTGTCCAGCAGAACCGCCTCCACCATCTGGGTGATGGCCGCCGAGGGAGCGTAGTAGGCGCTGCCCTCTTTGAGCAGCTGCACGATCTCCCCGCCACCCTGACGGGTCCGACGCACCAGTTGGTCCACCTTCTCTTCGGCCATCAACTCGCCGATGGGGATGCCGCCCACGGTGGTGAACCGGACCAGGGGTACCATGTCATCGCCGTGGCCGCCCAGCACGTAGGCCTGAACATCCTCGACGGACACGTTCAGTTCCTGGGATATGAAGGTGCGGAAGCGGGCGGTGTCCAGCACTCCGGCCATGCCGAAGACGCGTTCCCTCGGGAAGCCGCTGGCCTCATAAATGTTCTGGACCATGGCGTCGAGGGGGTTGGTTACAGGGATGATGATGCAGTTGGGCGAGTGCTTCACCACCTGCTCGGTGACAGAATTGGTGATGCGCATATTGGTGAGCAGCAAATCGTCGCGGCTCATTCCCGGGCGCCGGGCGATTCCGGCGGTGATGACCACCACGTCGGAGTTGGCGGTCTCCTCGTAGCCGTTGCTGCCAGTGATGACGGCATCGGTGCCGAGGACCGGCCCGGATTCCAGCATATCCAGCGACTTGCCTTGTGGCAGGTCCTCGACCACGTCGACCATCACCACGTCGGCGTAGCCCAGTTGGTGTATCCGCTGTGCGGTGGTGGCGCCGACGTTGCCCGCGCCGACTACGGTTACCTTGTTTCGCATCTGGCTAGTGCTCCTCTGTTTAATTGGTCTGGTTTGGGGACCTGCCTAGCATATTGGAACGGGGCACATCGGCAATCCTTGTACTCGTTCAGTACAAGCGGGACTGGGGCTGACACAGTTCGTTTTGGATGTCAGGCGGTGTATGTGAACACAGGTTTAGGGTGATGCCGACGCTGCCCCCGCGTTGAATTCCGTATTTACAGCAATAGCCACGAAGCCGTCGTAACGCCAAACAAAGCAAGTCTTTACCCTTGATGGTACGGGTTGAGGGGAGGCGGCTCTCGGCCCCCAAGCGCTCAGACGCCTGAAAACCGACCGGCTGAAGACCGCTTCTCAGCCGGTCGGCATGTTGCTAGATTGCATCCACGATCGCGTTCAGAGTGGCGCTGGGGCGCATCGCTTTGGCGGCCATCCCGTCATTGGGGTGGTAATAGCCACCGATGTCAACCGGCTGTCCCTGAGCGTCGACCAGCTCCTGAACGATTGTGGCCTCGTTGGCGGCCAACTGCTGGGCCACTTCGGTAAAGCGAGCTTTCAGCTGGGGGTCCTGGGTCTGATTGGCCAGCTCCTCCGCCCAGTATAGAGCGAGGTAGAAATGACTGCCTCGGGTGTCCAGTTCGTTCACCCGACGGGAGGGGGCCCGATTTTGCTCCATATGGTGTCCAATCGCTAGGTCCAAGGTCTCAGCCAAGATTTTGGCCCTGTCGTTCTTAAAAGCCTCGCCGCAATGCTCGAAGGAGGCGACAAGGGCACAAAATTCACCCAGAGAGTCCCATCGCAGATGGCCCTCCTCCAAGAACTGCTGCACATGCCTGGGGGCCGACCCGCCGGCGCCTGTCTCAAACATCCCGCCGCCTTTGAGAAGGGGGACGACCGAAAGCATTTTGGCGCTGGTGCCCAATTCCAGGATAGGGAAGAGATCGGTCAAATAATCACGCAGCACGTTGCCAGTTACGGAAATGGTGTCCTGACCGGCCCGGCTCCGAGCCATCGTGAACTTCATGGCATCGATGGATGTCATGGTGCGAATGTCCAACCCGGTAGTGTCATGCGTGGGCAGATATTGATCTACTTTCTTGATCAGCTCCGCGTCGTGAGCCCGGTTCGGGTCCAACCAGAAGATGGCTGGCGTGCCGGTGACCCTGGCCCGATTGACCCCAAGCCTGACCCAGTCATTAATCGCAGCGTCTTTGGTCTGGCACATCCGGAAGATATCGCCTTCCTCAACGCGCTGTTCCATCAGAGTCGCCCCGGATGCGTCTACGACCCGAATCGTCCCGATTCCCGGGGCCGTGAACGTCTTGTCGTGAGACCCATACTCCTCGGCCGCTTGGGCCATCAACCCGACGTTGGCGACACTGCCGATGGTGGACGGATCATACGCTCCATGCTCTTGGCAGTCTTCAATGACAGCCTGGTATAGAGTCGAATAAGAGCGATCAGGAATCATCGCGATTGTGTCGTGCAACTCGTTATCGGGACCCCATGTGCGACCTCCATCGCGGACAATCACAGGCATGGAGGCGTCAATGATCACATCGCTCGGTACATGAAGATTGGTGATGCCACGGCTGGAGTTCACCATCGAAAGTTCTGGACGCGAGTTGTAAACCGCTTGGATATCGGCCTCGATTTCTGCTCGCTTGTTTCCAGGTAGAGATCCGATCTTCGTGAGGAGTTCGGCCACTCCATTGTCGGGGTTCACCCCAATCTCATCCAGGTCGGCCGCGTGTTTGGTCAGCACGTCTTGGTAGAAAACCGATACACAATGACCGAAAATAATCGGATCGGACACGCGCATCATGGTCGACTTCAGATGCAGCGAAAGCAAAACCCCGTCAGCTTTGGCATTTGCCATTTCTTCAGCGTAAAACTCGCGCAACTCCCGCACATTCATTACGGCGCAATCAATAATTTCATCAGCCAACAGGGGGATGCCGGACTTGAGCACGGTCGCCCGCCCGTCGGTGGTACCATATTCGATCGATGCCGACCCCGATGCCGAGACGGTCAACGCCTGTTCGGTACCGTAGAAATCTCCGCTTGTCATGTGGCCAACGCGGGTCTTGGACACGTCCGGCCAGTCCTGCATCATCCGGTGGGGATGCCGATTGCCGTGCTCCTTGACCGAGATGGATGACCGGCGGTCGGAGTTCCCTTGCCGCAGGACCGGGTTCACCGCGCTGCCCAGCACCCTGCCAAAGCGCGCTTGTAGTTGGCGCTGTTCGTCGGTCGCAGGATCGTCGGGGTAGTCGGGAACGTCATACCCTTTTTCCTGCAATTCCCTGATCGCCCCTTTCAGTTGAGGAATAGAGGCGCTGATATTTGGCAGTTTGATAATGTTCGCCGCCGGGTCCTCGCACAACTCGGAAAGCATGCCCAAGTAATCGGGGATCTTTTGCTCATCCGTCAGATTGTCGGGGAAGTTGGCGATTATGCGGCCAGTCAACGAGATATCCCAAGGCTCCATTTCAATACCGGTTCCCTTCGTAAAGGCCCGCAATACCGGCAGTAGCGAGTGCGTGGCAAGGGCTGGAGCCTCATCAATTTTGGTATAAATAATCTTGGCCGCTTCTGGCATTTTGTTCTCCTTAGTAAATGAATTTCACCGGCCGCTACCAGTTGCCAAGAGATGTTCAGCTACTGACCCGGCCATGAAAAATGCGAACGAACTTCGCACCACGGGGCAAGGCGGCATGGATGTGTCGGTACATTTCGGTAACGAAGCGTAGCGGGCTGAGGGGCATGAACGCGCGATTCCGACGTTGGCGCTCTCCAGGTTGGGCCAGCGCCTCGCCGAAATGCTCTTTAGCCGATTGGGCTTGACTCTCGTATGCCAACTCTTGCTCCTTGCCGACAGTGTGGGCTTGACATGCCCGGAGCCGGCTCGATGCAATCTCCCGATGAGGCCAGGCTGTTTCCTGACTTGAGAATCGAGAAGGGCCGTCAGACCCGTTTTCTGCCGCACGCGGAATCGAAGGAATTATACAACCCAACTGACTCAGGCGAAAGTCCCGCCTCGGTGTCGTGCAAGCCTGGGGTTGATCCCAGGGCGGAGATATCACAATACGAATTGAAGCTGTCCATTCTACGGTATAGACTGTTGCGGGATTTCCGCTGACGTTAGCCTGGCGAATCAGGACTATGATCGAGGTTTCTTCACGGCTGGAGTTATGCAAGAGGAAACTGTTTTCTCATTTCGAAAATGGTAGCACCAGGGTGAGTGGATGGCAGTTTACAGCGCCGGCAGTAGCTCTGAGGGCTGCGCTGATTGGCGGTCTCCTGTTGCCGGTGATGGCAATATTTTCCCGTCGCAAGACCTTCGGACAGAGGCATCTGAATTCTTTAGACGGGCCGGTTATCTTTGCGGCAAACCACCTGAGCGTGGCCGATAACCCGGCTGTGCTGCTGGCTCTACCCTGGCGGTGGCGGTTGCGGGTGGCTACGGCCGCGTCGAGGGAGGTGATGCGGGACCGAGGAAGGATGCAGAGCTTCTTTGCCGCCTTGATCAGCAACGGATTCCATTTCTCGCAGACCGGCTCTGTTCGAAGCAGCTTGGCGTATTGCGGAAAACTGACCACTGCAGGATGGTCGCTGCTGTACTTCCCTGAGGGAATTCGTTCGGACGATGGAACGCTCGGAACATTCAAGTCGGGCATCGGACTGCTGGCAACCGGACTGGAAATTCCGGTGGTGCCGGTGCATTTGAAGGGTACCGACTCTGTGATAGCCAAAGGCGGAGGCCTTCCTCACAGAGGCTGCATAGAAGTGAGATTCGGTGAACCTATGCGATTTTCTGCGGATACGGACCACAACGTCGCAACCCTTGATATACGAGACGCCGTAGCTTTACTCTCGCAGGAGAGCTTATCCTGACGCCTGATTGCCCGGTGGTTCGGTAGGTGGAGTTGGGCCAAGTGGCTGAAAAAGTCCAGAAGCCGGCGCTTCTGATGCCGCTGCTGAACAAGATGCTGTTTGCCTCTGACCACGTTGGTCTGCAGGCTATTTCCTATTTCAGGCAGTCTTGGATACTTTTCTTCTTGGTTCCGCCAGTCGGTGAGGGCTTGGCGATGGTACCGGACATCTCTCTGCTGGGCTTTGATATTGACGCCAGAGTATTTGCCGGATTCCTGATTTTTGCCGGACGGTTTGTCGACGCTTTTACTGACCCGCTCATTGGCTGGTGGAGCGACCGGACCAGGAGCTGCTGGGGCAGGCGAATACCGTTTATCCTGTTCAGCACTCCATTCTACGCCCTGTTCGCTGCCTTGGTCTGGATTCTGCCATCTGAGGACGCAAGCCTCTGGAATGCCCTCTACGTCGTCATAGTGCTGGAACTATTCTTCACCGCCGCCACCATGTCCAGCGGCGCTCTGGAGGCCCTGGTACCCGAAATTACCCACGGGGCGTCAGACCGGATGAACCTGGTGGGCCTGATTTTCCTGTTTGCGATATTTGGAGCCGGGCTTGGTCTTGCCGGGAGCGGCGCTCTGGTAGATGCCTTCGGATTCCAGGTGGTTGGCATAGTACTGGCCGCTCTAGGGCTGGTCTTCCGAAGTATTTCGTTGTCCGCAGTATGGAAGTATGCGCCGCGGGATACCACGCCAGCGAAGGTTGATTTCTTGCGTGGGGTTAGGGACACCCTGCGAAACCCGCAGTTTGTGTACTACCTGCCCACTTTCGTGATGTTTACCACAGGGGTCGGTATTCTTCTGGGTTGGATGCCATTCTTCGCCTCTCAGCTGTTGCAGGCCGAAGAAGAGGGAACAGTGTCCGGCCTGATCTCCACGGTGGTAATCATGGGAGCCGTGGTCAGTGGCATCGTGTTTTGGACTCTGCTGACCCGGGTTGGATTCAGCAAACGCCGCGTCTATGGCGGCTGCTTGGTTGCCAGTGGCGTTGCCTTCCCGTTATTGGGATTGGTAGGGTTAATTCCTTTGGGCAGCCTGGTGATGCAGGGACTGGTGCTGTCTTTCATTGCCGGTCTTCCGATGGCCGCTGTCTTCATGCTGCCCAAGGGATTGACAGCGGACATCGCGGATTACGACGCCATGCTTACGGGAGAGCGTCGCGAGGCCATGTTCTATGCCACGCAGAATTTCTTCGAGAAAGTGACATTCGCCCTGCCGCCCGCTCTCTTGAGCCTCGTGCTGCTGCTGGGAGACACCACGGCGAACCCACTAGGCATCCGGCTGGCTCCGGTTCTGGCGGGAGTGCTGGCACTGATGGGGATAGCCCTCTGGCACCGCTACCGCCTGCCGGACACCATAACCAGGGAGTCCGTAACTGCCGCAGGTCTGCTGCGTGCGCCCGGCTGATTGTGTTGCCAGGGCGCACAACGGCCCCCTTGATAGCTTCTAATTTCTGGCAGCTGCTAATTGAGTTGCGAGGACAGGGCCTCGGCGTCCGTTACGGGTAGCTGGCAGGCGTAGTTTTCGCAGACGTACGCTGTCGGCTGGCCGTTCACCATCCCTCGCCCCTCCAGCAGTGGGAGACCGGATGCCGCTGCTGCGCTCTCCCCCTCAGCCCCGACGACCACCCGGTTGGGCAGGTACCGTCCGTTGACCGTCCGCAGCAAGGACAACGTGGCTGGTTCGGAAGCCGGGCCAACTATGGCCACCTCCTTAGGGGTCGACAGGTAGAAGTCCAGCGCCGCCAGCCAGCGGCCTGTGCCGGCAGGAGCGCGACCCATCAGCTCCGCCAGGGTCCGCATCGGCGTAACTGCCTTGGCGGCGTAGTCATCGTTGCCGGTGACCACCGACAGCCGCAGCAGCATGTCCGAGGCCACTGAGCCACCACAGGGCTGGGCGTTGTCGAACACGTCGCGCGGACGCACCACCAACTCCTCGTGCTCTCGCCCCGTATCGTAAAAGGCCCCGGCAGACTCGTCCCAGAACAGGGAAATCATCTCGTCAGCCAGTTCCACTGTAGCGTCCAGCCAACGGCGCTTGAATGTGGCCTCGTAGAGCGCCAGGAGGGCGTCGGCCACGAAGGAATAATCCTCCAGGAAACCCGGCAGCTTGGCCTGCCCCTGACGGAAGGATCGCAACAGCCGCCCCTCTGGCCGCATTTCCTGCAACAGAAAATCGGCATTTCTGGAGGCAGCATCCAGATAGTCCTGCCGGTTCAGGGCTGCCCCAGCCTCTGCGAAGGCCCTCAGCATCAGCCCGTTCCAGGATGCCAGGGCTTTGTCGTCCAGCAGCGGGTGTTCCCGCTGCTCCCTGACCGACCGCAGGGTTTCCTTGCCGCGCCGGATGACGTCCAGCAACTGCTCCAGGGAGATGCCCTGACGCTGTGCGAAATCAACGGCCTTGACCGTGATGTTGAGTATATTCTGGCCCTCGAAGTTGCCCCGCTGCGATACGCCGAAGAACGCGCTGAATAGTGCCGCGTCTTCAGCGCCCAGGGCGGCCTCGATCTCTTCCGGGGTCCAGACGAAAAACTTGCCCTCCTCGCCCTCGCTGTCGGCGTCGGTGGCGGAGAAGAAGCCGCCGTGCTCGCCGGTCATCTCTCTGAGCACGTAATCCAGTGTTTCTTCGGCGATGCGGCGATACAGTTGGCGCCCTGTGGCCAGCCAGGCGTGCAGGTAGAGCCGGGCGAGCAGGGCGTTGTCGTAGAGCATTTTCTCAAAATGAGGCACGAGCCAGAACGAATCGGTGGAGTAGCGGTGAAATCCCCCGGCAATCTGGTCGTATATGCCGCCGCGAGCCATCTTCTCAAGTGTGAGCTCCAGCATCGGTAGCGCGCGATCATTGTGGCCGTGGGCGTAGTAGCGCAGCAGTACCTCCAGTGTCATGGCCTGCGGGAACTTGGGAGCTGACCCCACGCCGCCGTTCTGGTAGTCGAAGTTGGTGGCCAGCCCGTTGTAGGCTTGGTGGATGATGCTCTCGTCCAGCGCGCCGGTCCCGCGGGGCATGTTACCGGTGCGCCCCATTTGTTCGGTCAGCTGGCCGGTCACCCGCTGGATTTCCGAGTGGCTGTTACGGTATGCCTGCGAGACGGTCTCGAGCAGCCGCGGGAACCCGGGCATATTGTGGCGGTCTACCGGAGGGAAGTAGGTGCCGCCGTAGAAGGGCTTGCCGTCGGGTGTGAGGAAGACGGTCATGGGCCAGCCGCCACTGCCGGTCAGCATCTGTACCGCCTCCATGTAGACGGCGTCAAGATCAGGCCGCTCTTCGCGGTCGACTTTGATGTTGACGAAGTTGCGGTTCATTGTCTCCGCGATGGCCTCATCCTCGAAGGACTCCCGCTCCATCACGTGGCACCAGTGGCAGGCGGAATAGCCGATGCTGAGCAAGATGGGTATATCCTCTCTTCGGGCCCTCTCCAGCGCCTCCTCACTCCACGGATACCAGTCCACGGGGTTGTTGGCGTGCTGCAGCAGGTAGGGGCTGGTCTCGTTGATCAACCGGTTGGGCATTAGAGCCTTATCCTTTCCGGCGACGGCCGGTCCATCGTAAGTCTTGGTCGGGCGGTCGTTCCTGGGTTACAGAAGTCCCAGCCGCCGCAGGTCGTCCTCGGTCCATTGAGTGGCGCGGAGCACGGACGCCAGTGTTTTTCTGACTAACGCCGCGCTGCCGGAGTGATAATGTATCGGAACCGTCCTACCGCCTTCACTTCGATAAACGTGCCCACCTGTACGGGCGCTTCGTATTATCACAAACCCATCCCGCTCGAGGGCGCGAACTATTTCTCGTACCGGTGCGTTGCGAAGCAAGTGGACCATTCGTCCCAAAGACGTCATATGCTGACGGTAACGACTTCTCCGTTAGCACTGTCCTCCCGGTCTGGGGGAACCTCAAACGACTCAATGCCGTCTGGTAACGGATCACCACATTCCATTAATACTTCAAAGTAAATTCGAGTCAGGTCCTGCAGCGCCTCAAAGGCCTCTTCCCGTGTGTGGCCTGATGCGGCGCAAACTCCCAGTACAGGGATGTCAACACTCCAAATTCCGTCCTCTTCCTGCTCAAAGTCCACTTCAAAAGCGTAGGTCTTTTTGACCCTCATCTATTCCCTCACTAGCCTCGCGATTCTGTTCGCTCTTGAGGAGTTCCCGGAACTCGGCCAGCGGCATGGCGCCCAGGTCGCCGCCATCCCTGCTGCGCACTGCGACCGCTCCGGCTTCTGCTTCGCGGTCGCCGACGACCAGCATGTAGGGGACTTTCTGCAGTTGGGCTGTGCGGATTTTCTGGTTCATCCGCTCGTTGCGGCTGTCAACCTCGGCTCGGAATCCACCTTCTGCCAGCGACGCCAGCACGGCCTGGGCGTATTCGGCGTGGCGGTCGGCGATTGGTATAACCACGGCCTGCACCGGAGCCAGCCATACGGGGAATGCCCCGCCGTAGTGCTCGATCAGTACGCCGAGAAACCGCTCCATAGAGCCGAGGATGGCACGGTGCACCATGTAGGGACGGGAGCGGCCGCCCTGGTCGTCCTGGTAGGTCAGATCGAATCGTTCCGGCAGGTTGAAATCGAACTGGACGGTCGTGCACTGCCAGGCCCGGCCCAGGGCGTCGGTGATGTTGATGTCGATTTTGGGGCCATAGAACGCGCCGCCGCCCTCGTCCACGGTGAACGAGAGCCCGCGGGCTTCCAGGGCACCCTGCAGCGAGTTGGTGGCGTGCTCCCACATTTCCGGGTCTCCGACGTACTTCTCTGGCCGGGTGGACAGGGCAATGCCGTAATCGGAGAAGCCGAAGGCTTTCATCAACTCGAAGGTCAGTTCCAGCACTCCGCCCACCTCGTCCTCGACCTGCTCCGGGCGGCAGAAGATGTGGGCGTCGTCCTGGGTGAAACCCCGCACCCGCATCAGGCCGTGCAGAACCCCGCTGCGTTCGTACCGGTAGACGGTGCCCAGCTCGGCGAAACGCAGGGGCAACTCGCGGTAGCTGCGCAGGGCCGAGCGGTAGATGGTGATATGGAAGGGGCAGTTCATCGGCTTCAGGAAGTATTCCTGCTCGTCTACCTCCACTGCTGAGAACATACTGTCGCGGTAGAAGTCCAGGTGTCCGCTGGTCTGCCACAGCGCGGCCCGGCCGATGTGGGGGGAATACACCACGTCGTAACCGCGCCGGTAGTGAATATCCTTCCAGTAGTCTTCAATGAGGGAGCGGACGCGGCCTCCCTTGGGATGCCATACCACCAGGCCAGGGCCGATTTCGTCGTGGATGGTGTATAGACCCAACTGCCGACCCAAGGTACGGTGGTCGCGGCGTTCCGCCTCCTCCAGCCTTGCCAGGTGTCCGTCCAGCTCCTCCTGCGATGCGAAGGCGGTTCCGTAGATGCGCTGCAACATTGGACGCTTTTCGTCGCCCCGCCAGTAGGCCCCGGCGACGCTGAGCAGCTTCAACGCTGGTATCTCGTTGGTGCCGCTGACGTGCGGCCCCTGACACAGGTCAACGAACCCGTTGTGGCGGTATATGGAAATGATTACCGAGTCGTCCAGCCCCTCGATGAGCTCCAGCTTGTATGGCTGATGGGCGAACATATTCTCGGCTTCGCGGCGGGTCAGTTCCTCTCGCTCAAAGGGAAACGAGCCGGCAATTGCCTCCCGCATCAGTGCCTCTATCTGTTCCAGGTCCTCGGGTGTGAAGGGGCGGGATACGTCGAAGTCATAGTAGAAGCCGTCTTGGGTGGGCGGCCCGATGGCCATCTTGGCCTCGGGAAACAACTTCAGGACAGCGTCGGCCATAACGTGGGCCGCCGAGTGCCGCATGGCGTGGCGGCGCGCGTGGGTTTCATCAACACTGCCGGTGTCAAGGGCGCCGTGGTCAAGCATGGCAATATCCTGTTCGGGACTTGGGATTTGTTTCTAAACTAACCGTCAGCCCTCATTATAGCCCACTCGGACAGCCCATCCTGAAGGCGTTGCGATTTTCGATGTCGGCGCTTTCTTGTCCAGTGCTGGCCGTTCGTGAGGAGATGACCGAGGCCTCACCACCGCATCGGCTATTGCCGGAGGCTACTCCACTGGAAACCGCAACAGCAGCAATCCTCTCCATTGGCCTGCTTGTGCCATGCTCCTGATTTCTCGCCGAAAACCCATCAGGTACGTGATGCCAGCGAGGACAACAAGCAGGATGCTCAGGGCAACCATCGGCCATTCAGTCCCGATGACTATCAGCGTAATGCATACAGCCACGTAACCCACGGCAGCGCCCAAGACGACGTTGCGGAACAGAAGCATCACAACCGCGATGGGAATCAGGCAGATGGCGGTAATCAATGGAAATAGGCCCAGGGACACCCCCAATAGAACAGCCGCGCCCTTGCCGCCTCGGAACTTCAGGAACACCGGCCAGTTGTGGCCTACCAACACCAGCGGGGCAGTGGCGAAGACGGTCCACTCCGGGGAGTTGACCCACTGCAGCGCGAGAACTGCCAACGCTCCCTTGCCGACGTCCAGGGCCAATACCACCACACCTCCTTTCAACCCCAGGCGATGATAGGTGTTGAGCGTCCCGGCGTTGCGGCTCCGTGTTTGACGGAGATCCTCCCCGGTTGTCAATCTCACCAACAGATACGAAGGCGATACCGACCCCAGCAGGTAGGCTCCAACAGCCAACAAGATTCCGGCTGCGGTTTCCAAATCCTCTTCTGGTTAGTCCGATTGCGGCGGTGCGTGCATTGTGGCGACAGTCTATAATAGGCGCATCCTGTTTTGTAATTGGTTTCAGGAGCGGCTTATGGCCACCAGAGAGGACTTGGAAGCGTTTGCGACCTCGGTCACCTGCCCTGACGACTTTGACGAGTTCTGGAGCGGAATCTTGGCCAGTCTCGCTGAGGAACCACTGGACTCCTCTGTGACGCTGGACTCCTTGCGCAGTAACGACGAAGTCAACGTCTATCAGGCCACCTACCGCAGCCTGGATGGGCTGGAAATCTTCGGATGGTATAGCGTGCCGACTGCAGGCGAAGGGCCGTTCCCCGCGATCCTGGTATTGCCGGGCTACAAGTCGGAGCCGACTGTGCGGCGAGACTGGGGCCGCAAGGGCGTGGCCGTCCTCTCCGTTGCGGTGCGGGGCAAATTGCCCAGCAGCGCCCATTTCAACCCTGGCTATCCGGGGTTGCTGACTCACGGCATTGAAAGCCGGGACACATACAGTTATCGGGGCGTGATTTCCGACTGTTCCCGCGGGGTCGACTTCCTGCTATCGAGGCCTGAAATCGACTCGGAGAGGATCTTCGCCTGCGGGAGCAGCCAGGGTGGCGGCCTGACGCTGGCAACCGCCGGACTGCGCAAGGAAATCAAGGCAGGCGTATCAGGTTATCCCTTCCTGTGCTGCTACCCAGAGTCCAGACGGATGCTGCGCTCGTATCCCTACGACGAGCTGTCGTGCTATGTTCGGGCCCACCCGGAGCGGGAGGCACAGATACTCGAAACACTGCGCTATTTCGATGGCGTAAACTTTGCCACGCGCATAGAGTGCCCGATGGTGGTGGGCATCGCCTTGGAGGACGAGGTCTGCCCGCCGGAAACCAGCTATGCCGCCTATGACCGGCTGGCCGGAGAGCGGGAGTTGTGGCTCTTTCCTGAATCGGGACATGGCAACGCCCACGACTATCCGAAACAGGAAACCGCATGGCTGGAGCAGCGCATCGCCGCGTCGCAGGCGCAGTGGGCCATATCATGACCCCTGGGGAAACGTGGCAAAGGACAGAGGCGCAACTGGCCGAGACACCGCTTGGCCTGACCATCGATCGAGATTCGTTCTACTCACAACCAGAGTGGGATGTTTACCGGATGGGCTACAACACGACAGATGGGCACCACCTTTCCGCGTGGCTCTCGGTTCCCAAAGAGCCGTCTGGGCCGATTCCTGTGCTGATTCGGATGCCCGACTATGCCAGTGTGCACGACATTGTCTACACCTCACTGCGGCATCGTGCCGTGGTGATGAACGCCACCCACCGGGGACTGCGGAACAGCGACGGAGCGTACCAGGCCAGCTATCCCGGGCTGCTGACCGACGGAATCTCCGACGGAGAATCGTGGGTGCTGCTGGGGGCCTACGCCGATGCGCTGCGTAGCCTGGATGCCCTGCTGGCCCAAGACCGGGCCGAGACCGGCGCGGTCGCACTTTGGGGCGTCGGCTTGGGCGGTAGCTTGGCGCTGACCTTGGCGTCGCGTCGCTCCCGTGTCGTAGCGGTGGCCGCGGATACGCCCATGCCGCTGGGCCACTCCGCAGCCTTGGAGCAGGGACTGGGTTATCCGCTGGGAGAGATCGGCGACTTTCTGCGGTCATTCCCGGAGCGTCGCTCTGATGTGGAGCGAACCCTGGGCATACTCGACCCGATAGGCGACGCGGCGCGCATCACTGCACCGGTGCTGTTGAGCGCGGGCCGTTTCGACCGGGGAACCTGCCCGCTCGCCTTTGCCGAGGAGCTGGCTGAGGCCCTGCCCAACTGCGACCTGCGGCTGTACGACGGCGCGGTCGAGGGTGGTGGCCATGTGCATGCAGTGGCCCGGACCGCTTGGCTGGCTGACCGGCTGGATATTTCACAATAGCGCAAAATTCTTTTTCTGGAGAGACATTCACCATGGAACAACTCAGGCAGAACCTCGCAGCCCTGACCCAGAAGGTGGCGTCCGTGGTGGAGCGTCTTTGACCTCTCCAGCAAAGAACTCCAGATTCCTGAACTCGAGAGGGAGTCAGCCGAACCGGACTTCTGGAATGATCATCAGCAAGCGCAGCGGAAGATGCAGCAAATGGGTCGGCTGCGCGACACAGTAGTCCTCTGGCGTGGTTTGGAGTCACGGAGCCGTGACCTGCTGGACCTCACTGAACTGGCCATTGAGGAGGACGATTTTTCCTTGGAAGCGCAGTTGGAGGACGATGGCGCCTCACTGGCCCGCGATCTGGCCCGCGAGGAGGTCAGACTCACCCTTTCAGGCCAGTATGACGAACGCTCCGCCATAGTGAGCATTCACTCCGGCGCGGGTGGTACTGACTCTCACGACTGGGCTCAGATGCTACTCCAGATGTATGTGGGCTGGGCCGAGTCTGGCAAGCGATCTGTGGAGGTTATGGACCTGTCCTACGGGGAGGAGGCGGGACTGCGCAGCGGCATCCTTGAAGTGGGCGGAGACCACGCCTTCGGGTATCTCAGCGCAGAGCAGGGAGTGCATCGGCTGGTGCGCCTGTCGCCCTACGACCCTAACCATCTGCGCCATACATCCTTCGCCAACGTGGAAATTCTGCCCACGGTGGAGAGCGAAGGGGACATGGACATCCGCCCTGAAGATATCAAGATGGATACCTTCCGTTCCAGCGGTCCCGGCGGGCAGAACGTCCAGAAGGTTGCCTCTGCAGTCCGGCTCACCCACCTGCCCAGCGGCATCGTAGTGTCCTGCCAGACTGAACGCTCCCAGCACCAGAACCGGGAGTACGCCATGCGCATCCTGCGCGCCCGGCTACTGAAGCGGCAGGACGACGAGCGGGCCGAGGAGTTGGCGCGCATCCGCGGGGACAGGTCCAATCCGGAGTGGGGACACCAGATTCGCAGCTATGTCCTGCACCCCTACAAGTCGGTCAAGGACCACCGAACCAACCTGCAGAGCACCGACCCCGACGGTGTGCTGGGCGGCGCCATAGACTCGTTCATCGAGGCGTACCTGATGCACCGGTTGGGTGGGGCGAATAGGGGATAAAGGGGGTAGAATTTCCTGCACTCGTGGTGGGGTCCGTTCGAGCGCGCAATTTTGCCTGACGACCCAAAACAACTGGAGGCGCGGTCATTTAGGCCGCGCCTCCAGTTCATTTGCGAGGTTCGCTGAGAGGACTGCTGCCTAGCAGTTGCCCAGCAGATGCCCCATTCGCTGCTTCTTGGTGATCAGGTAGTTCCGGTTCTCGTCGTTGACGGGCACTTCCAAGGGGATCCGGTCCTGAATCTCCAAGCCGAAGCCGGAGAGCCCAACCACTTTGCCCGGGTTGTTGGTGAGGAGACGCAGCTTTGAGACGCCGAGGTCGAGGAGAATCTGCGCCCCGGCCTCGTAGTGGCGCATGTCAGCCTCGAAGCCCAGCGTTTTATTGGCCTCAACCGTATCCAGGCCATGATCCTGAAGGGAATAGGCCTTGATCTTGTTGTGCAGTCCGATGCCCCTGCCCTCCTGGCGCATGTAGAGCAGCACGCCCGCACCCTCTTCGGCGAGGGTCTGGAGGGCCAGCTCCACCTGCTCGCCGCAGTCGCAGCGGAGGCTGCCGAACACGTCTCCGGTGAGACATTCGCTGTGGATGCGCACTAGCACCGGATCATCGGGCTTCCATTCCCCGGTGGTCAGGGCGATGTGTTCACCCTGATCGAAATAGCTACGGTACCCGATGGCCTTGAATTCGCCGTAACGGGTCGGCAGGCGAGTCTCGGCAACCCGCTCAATCAGCCGCTCGTTATGACGGCGGTGGGCGACGATCTGGGCGATGCTGAGAATCTTCAGGCCGTGTAAGTCGGCGAAATCCTCCAACTCCGGTAGACGGGACATTGACCCGTCCTCGTTCATCATTTCGCAGACGATTCCGGCAGGATACATCCCGGCCAGGTTGCACAGATCCACCATGGCCTCGGTGTGACCTGGTCGCTCCAATACTCCGCCAGGGTGGTAGCGCAGCGGGAACAGATGGCCGGGACGGGTGAAATCCTCCGCAGCGACCGAAGGGTCTATCATGGCCCTGACAGTGGCGGCGCGGTCGAAAGCGGAAATGCCGGTGGTGGTTCCAATTTTGTAGTCCACCGAGATGGTGAAAGCCGTTTGGTCCTTTCTTCCGGCGTTCTGACTGATCATCAGCGGCACCTGCAGTTCGTCCAGCCGCTCCCCGATGATCGGCATACAAAGTAGACCCCGGGCATACTTCACGATGAAGTTGATAGCCTCCGGGGTCACTGTTTCAGCCGGCATCACGAGGTCCCCCTCGTTCTCCCGGTTTTCGTCGTCAACTACAATCAGCAGTTTGCCCGCTTTTAGGTCGTCCAGTGCCTCTTCCAGACTACACAGGGGCATAATCTAGTCCTTTTCCTGAGTTCGGATACCTCCGCCCACATTCACCGCTTCAGCAGGTTTTCCACGTACTTGGCAAGTATGTCGGCCTCCAAGTTTACCCTAGTGCCGACTGATATTGTTGCCAGATTAGTATTACAGAGAGTAAATGGTATCACAGCGAGCGTGAACGAGGAAGTGCCTACTTTTACCACGGTCAAACTTATACCGTCAACCGCAATGAAGCCCTTCTCCACTATGTAGGGCATCAGCCTCGCCGGCGCCCGGACACGAAAAACCACCGAGTCGCCGTCCTCCTTGGTTGAGGTAACGCGGCCCGTCCCGTCAACATGGCCCTGCACGATGTGGCCGCCCATGCGGTCGTTGGCGGCAAGGGCCCGCTCGAGATTCACGGAACCCTCTTCGGCAAGATCACCGATGGAGGTGCGCCGCATGGTCTCCGGCGACAGGTCCACCGAGAATTCTGAAGCCGACAGCGAAACGGCGGTCAGGCATGCCCCGTTGATCGAGATGCTGTCCCCCAATTTCAGGTCAGACATCACCTTTTCGGCCCGCACGGTCATTCCGTTGCTGCTGATGCTGACCACAGAGCCCACTTCCTCAACTATGCCGGTAAACACTGGTACTGCTCCTTCACGCCTCGGAGTGGCGCCTCTGCGGGTAGCCCGTAATTAGCCAGTCTGCGCCTATCTGCCGTAGAGCGGTCTTTTCCAGGCGATGCGTGTGGGTCATCAGTTCTGACCCGACGCCCTCCACAGGCGAGGCCGCGCCAATGCCGCCGATGATGACCGGGGCAACGAAGGCGTGGACTTTGTCCACCAGACCATCGTCGAAAAGTGAACCGAGCGTCTTTCCGCCGCCCTCGACCAGCAAGTTGACCACTCCCCGTTTACCCAGATCGGCCAGGACCTCTTTCGGGGAGACCAGCCCGTCGGGGGTTGCTCTGACCGCCACGACCTCGGCTCCGGCCTGCTCCAGGCCACGGATGTTGGCCGGTGGCGCGCCTTTGGTGGTATACACGACTGTCTGCCCGGGCTGTTGAAGTAACTGGGACTTCACTGGCATCCTGCTTTGACTGTCCAGAGTCACACGAACAGGTTGTCTGGGCAGGGGCCGGTTATCCTCGCCTCGGGCAGTCAGTTGCGGGTCGTCGGCCAGCACTGTGTTGGCCCCGACCATGATGGCGTCGGTCTCGCGGCGCATTCGCTGCACCAGCGCGCGTGCCTCTGGGCCAGTCACCCATTTGGAGTCCCCAGTGCGGGTCGCGATCTTGCCGTCAAGGCTCATGGCGAACTTGGCTAGTACGAAGGGCAGGCAGGCCCTGATGTGCTTGGCAAAACCCTCATACAGTTCGCGGATTTCATCGGCTGAGGCCATGTCGTCGTGGAGCAACGAGACGGCGACTCCGGCTTCCCGTAATTCCGCGATTCCCTTGCCGGATACGACAGGGTTGGGGTCGGCGACAGCGACCACCACCTCGGCAACGCCAGCCTCTATTATTGCGCGGGTACAGGGCGGTGTACGACCCCAGTGGCAACAGGGTTCTAGGGTGACATAAAGCGTCGAGCCTCGTGCGGTCTCGCCGGCTTCCCTCAGGGCGACAACCTCGGCGTGCGCCTGACCAGGCGGTTGTGTCGCGCCTTTTCCCACCAACTGGCCGTTCCTGACCAAGGCCGCGCCCACGGCGGGGTTGGGGCTGGTGGATCCCAGGGCTGTCTGGGCCAGTCTCGTGGCCACGGCCATAAAGGTCATGCTGCGGCCCTTCAGTTGGTGCTCCCGGACGAGCCGGGGCCGGAAAATTCCTGAGAGAAGCGACTGGCCGTGGGTTCTGTCTGCCCTTGGTACTTGCTGCCCAACTCGGGGGACCCGTAGAGCCGCTCAGCGGGAGTGGTAAGACGCAGGTATGAAATCTGGCCGATCTTCATGCCGTAATACAACGTAATGGGCAGACGCGCCAAGTTGCTCAACTCCAGGGTCAGGTGGCCCTTCCAGCCTGGGTCAACAAAGCCCGCGGTGGAGTGGATAACAAGGCCAATGCGTCCCAGGCTGCTTTTCCCCTCCAGCCGGGCCACAAGATCGTCCGGCAACTCGATGTGTTCAAGCGTACTTCCCAGCACGAACTCTCCGGGATGCAGGATGAACGGGGAGTCGTCACTGATTTCGACAATCTCGGTCAGGTCGTCCAGCCCCTTTTTCACGTCTATGTGGGGCCGGCGGGAGTTGGTGAATACCAGCAGCTTGCGGTCGAGACGAAGGTCGACACTGGCGGGCTGGATGTCGGCCGGGTCAAGGGGCGAGATGACTATACGGCCTTTTTCCAACTCCTCCTTTATCGTTCTGTCGCTAAGTACCATGCAGCAATTCTGTTAATTTCCACATCCCCGAAATGATGGACGAATTCTAGCAACCCAGCACCGCCGTAGCAAGCCGAAGCTGTCCTCTGGCCCTTATTGCCATTGGTGGCTGCCGCCTTATTCCTCGATGGACTCCGCGATCAGGTATACGCCGCTTACGAACGTGGTAACCTCGATTTCGCCAGCGGAAATCGAGGTGTCGGCTGCCGATTCTGCGGTGGCGAAGGCGGCCCTGGCGTATACCGGCTGGGGAGAAAGGAAGTCAGTCGACTCTTCCAAGCGTACCAGCCTGCCCAATGTTACGCCGGCCAGTTCTGCCATAGTTTCCGCTTTCTGCTGCAGAGCCTTGATGGCCTTTGCTCTCGCCTCCTCGCGGAGAGCCTCGGGATCCTCGATGGAGAAGTTGATGCCGTTTACGCGGACCAGGTCCCCGGCGGCGTCGGTGACTTGGTCAATGATGGTTCCAGCCTCGTCCAGATCGCGAATCTTGACCGAAGCCTGGTTGGTAACCGCATACCCAATCAGCTTGAGTTCCCAGGACGTTGTGCAATTTTCTTCGTCGGTGCTGCTTTCCTTCGCCTCTTCATCCTCGCACTCGGTTACCCGGACGTTCTGGTAGCGGGGGCTGATGTTGAAGTATTTAGTCTGGATGTCGCGGTCTTCGATCCCTGCCTCATCCAGAACCTGCATCACTCCCGCCATTGCGGCGGCGGCGTTGGCCCGGGCCTCAGAGGCGGTGTCCTCCAGCGATTCAACACCGAGGCTGATGACGGCTATATCCGGCTCGCCGGCCACCGAACCGGAGGCCCTGACCTGGATGCCCTGGGCCCCATCGTATGCAGTAACCAGCCCCGCCCGTTCGTGGGTTGAGCGAGCGCTTGAGTCTGGAGCGCCAGCCGTTCTTGCCGAGAACATCTTTTCCTTGCCAGCCGAGTCATGGTCGTAAGAACGATTGAACACACTCGCCCAGCACGCCGTGCTGAACAGCAGCGCCAGAATCGCCAGCAGCATCAGCAGGCGAATCTTGTTGATTCCGATTAACCAGGCCACGATGAAACTCCGTACCGCCTCGGATTATTACACCCTCGGACTATTACCCTTGGAAGTTGACCCTCCCGTCAAGCAGGGCGCGGGCCATGACGAACTTGTGGATTTCCGACGTGCCGCCCCCTATGCGGGCGTGGCGCAGCAGGTGATACCAGTGTGCTATGGGAAGGTCAAGGGTCTCGCCCGTTCCGCCGAACACCTGCATGATCTTGTCGATGCTGCGGCAGCCCCACTCTCCGGCGCAGTATTTGATCATGGACGCTTCGACGCGAACATCCTCGCCGGCATCTGCTCGGGCCGCGGCTTCGCGAGTGGCCGCCCGCAGGGTCATGATGTCGATGTATACGTCGGTCAGCATCCACTGGATCGCCTGCCTGTCTGCAATGGGTCGGCCGTAGGTGACCCGCTGCTTGGCCCACTCGATGGCCATCTCAAGGGCGCGGCTCAGGATTCCCAAGGCCATGGAGCCGCGCAGCAGCCGGTCGTGGTGCACCAGCCACTTCTGGCCCAGAGTGAAACCACGGCCCACCTCCCCTAGCACCTTGGTCTGCGGCACCCGCACGTTGTCCAGATTGACTGTGTGCTGCTGGTTCTTGGTGGGGTTAATCCAAATGCGGATGGGGTCGAAGGACAGGCCGGGGCTGGGGTTGTCCACGATGAACATGGTGATGCCGCCCCGCTGCCGCTTCTCCGGGTCGGTGACGGCCTGCACCAGGATGTAGTCGGCGCTGGCCGCTCCGGAAATGAATGTCTTGGTACCGTTCAGCACCCAGTCGTCGCCGTCCAGCACTGCGCGAGTCTGCATCATGCCGCCCGGGTCAGAGCCGGCCTCCGGCTCAGTCTGCCCGAAGGCGTAGTGCAATTCGCCGCGGACGGAGGGCAGGAGGTATTCCTGTTCCTGTTCCGGGGTGCAGTTGCCGATCATCATCATGGGGACCGGCGATGTGGGCAGTTGGACGATGCTCTTGTGCACTTCCTCATCCAGCACCACATGGCCCAGGGCGCCCATGCCGCCGCCGCCGTACTCCTCGGGAACGAAGGATGTATAGACGCCCGTGTCTTTGGAAACTTGGTTGAGACGGGCCCATTTCTCCGGGGAAAGCGTGCCCAGGATCCCCTGTAGTGCCTCGGCTATGCCGCGGGGAGCGCCGTCGTCCACGCCCTCCTGCGAGGGGTTGGCAAGGTACTCCGCCTCCAGCGGATAGCACTCATCCTTAACGATCTGGCGTATGGTGAGTTTCAGGGCCTCCAGTTCCGGCGGCAGGCCCGCCTCGCTTGCAACCATGCTGGCATCTCCTTTGGGAGTTCGGTTGACTGGAATCCGCCGGAAGACCGGCGTTGCAAAAGGCGCGAGCGGGCCCGCGCCTTAACCTGTATGAGTATTAAAAAGAATCGGTATCAGTATCACATATCAGTATCAATGGAAAGGGCAGACAAACTTGAACGTCGACAAGGCTGTGTTGTCGCTACCGTCCTGCGTTGGCTGGTCCGCCGAGGTGGCCACAGCAGGCGCTCCGCCGCGCACTTCTCCCACAGCCGAAAACCCGAAGGCGATGACCGACAGGGTCAGCAATCCGACTATGGCAATGGCAGCAAATCTGGCTTTCAAGTTTCGGACCCTGGCAATCATCTGCAAATGCTGGAACCCAAGAGTTTCGCCCATTCTATAACGGCGCCGGTCTTTGGTGCCATCTCTGGGTCATCCACATCCCGCGACCTGCCCAGCGACCTGCAAGGAGGGCAATTTAGCAGGAACCGAAATGTGCACCCGTGCTAGAATACAGGGCGTCAGTTTTGCCGTCGCGGATTTCCATGCAGTTCAGAAACTTGCCCAGCGTTGACAGCGTTCTAGCCACCCCGGAAGTATCGGAGGTTGCAGTCAGCTTCAGCCGTGATTGGGTCGTGGAGTTGGTCCGCTTCGAATTGGAGCAGGCCCGCACCCGGATCCGGCAGGGAGGTGACGCCGCTGGCTTGGAAGAGGTGGCCTTTCTGGTGTGCCAGCGGGTGGATGAGGCCGTGCGCGCCGAGCCACGCCGGGTTATTAACGCAACGGGCGTCATCATTCATACCAACCTTGGCCGCGCTCCATTGAGCCGCGCAGCCATGAGGGCTGCCGAAGAGGCTGCCCTGGGGTATTCCAATCTTGAATTTGACTTGGAATCGGGCCGCAGGGGATCCCGGCAGGCCCAACTTGAGTCGCTGCTGCGGCAACTGACCGGAGCGGAGGCGGCCTTGGCAGTTAACAACAATGCCTCCGCCGTGCTGCTGGGCCTGACGGCGCTGGCATCCGGGCACGAGGTGATCGTGTCCCGCGCCGAGGCTGTGGAGATCGGCGGCGGCTTTCGTGTGCCCGACGTGCTGCGCCAGAGCGGGGCTACCCTGGTGGATGTCGGCACCACCAACCGCACTTACCTGCGGGATTATGAGGACGCCAGTAATGCCAACACCGCCGCCTACCTGAAAGTCCACGCCAGCAACTTTCGAGTCGAGGGGTTCACCGCCGAGGTAGGTATGAGGGAACTGGCGGAACTGGCCGACCGCTTGGGGGTCGCGGCGCTTCACGACGTGGGAAGCGGCAGCCTGTTGCCCACTGACAAGTATGGCTTGGCCCACGAGCCGATGCCTCAGGAAAGCGTTCGGGCCGGAATGGGTCTGGCGTTCTTTTCCGGTGACAAACTGCTGGGCGGTCCTCAGGCAGGGATTGTAGTGGGGCGGCGAGAGCTGATATCGCGCTTGGCCCGGCATCCCTTGGCCCGGGCGGTTCGCATCGACAAGCTGAGCCTTGCGAGCCTGACAGCCACCCTTACCCATTACCTGAAAGGGGAAGCCGAGCGGGAAGTGCCGGTGTGGCGCATGATCTCCGCCATTCCGGAGGCTCTCAGGGAGCGCGCCACGTCTTGGCAATCAGCCTTGGCCGGACTGTACAGTATTGGCGAGTCGCGTTCCGCCATTGGGGGCGGCAGCCTGCCAGGAGAGACGCTTCCGACTTGGGTGATGGAGTTTGACGCCTCGAGTCTGCCCGGTGGTGCGGAGGGAGTGATGAAACGTCTTCGCGAAGGCCGTCCCCCTGTGGTAGCGAGGGTCGAAGGTGAGAGAGTGCTTTTTGACCCACGCACAGTGGGTCCGGAAGAAGATGCGGAGTTGCTGGCCGCGCTGCAGAGTTTGGGAGCGTAAATTGCCTCCGTCGAGACCATCCGACGCGAAAGAGGCGGAGTAAAGCGGAGCGAAGGGAAGAATGACCGATTACCTTCTGGTGCATGGCCCCGGCCAAGGCTCTTGGGCTTGGGGCAAGGTTTGGGGACTGATGACCGCGCCCGAGGAGCATCCGCCGCGGCTTCACAAACCGCGCCGAGCCAACCGCGTCCATACCGTCGACCTGCCCGGACATGGTGCGGACGCCCAGGGCGATACCGCGGCCGTTCGGGTTGAGGAATGCGTCGACGCCATTGCCCACGCCGTGGAGCGGGAGCGGTTGCGCGACGTGATTCTGGTCGGCCACGGAATTTCGGCTGGGATCGTGCTGCAGGCAGCGACCAGCCTGCCGTCGCCACCCAAGCGGTTGGCCATAGTGGGTGGAATGGTGCCGCAGGGGTCTCGTCCCCTCGTGAGCGGATACGCCGGCCGGATCGGCACGGGGTTCAAGTTGCTGTCTTTCCTCAGCTCCCTGTCCAGAAAGGAACTTCGGTATCCCTATCCTTTCATCAGCCGGTACCTGTGCAACACCATGGAGGCCATGGAAGTTGTGCAGATTCTTGGCTTTTTTGGCCCTCTGCCCACCCGGTTGCTCAATTCCGGGCTTTCGCTGGACGCCGAACTTCCGGCGCCACTGTCGTGCATCGTCCTTACGCAGGACAAGCTGATTTCCCCGCAGGTCCAGAGGCGCACCGCCGAGCGCCTGAACAGCGAGGAGGTCTTGGAGGTCGACGCTTGCCATATGGGAGTCTGGCAGCGTCCGCACGAGGTGGCCGATGCTTTACTGCGCTACGCCTGATGCGCCAACAACGGTGAGCAAGTTAAAGAATAGCAACGGGCCGGAAAATTCCGGCCCGTTGTAGATCAACCGGTTGTCCCGGTCCTGCTGGGGTCGTGGCCTACCAACCCGGGCGACGATTGCCGCACTTGCCGCAGAACACGTCGCGCATTGGGCCGTTTTCTTGGCCGCACTTGTCGCAGGTCCAGACGGACACCATCATCGAAGCGAACATAAAAATCACCTCAGCGATTTTTTGATTCTCCTCCGGCCACCGGTTCGATGACGCCCGACGGCGAAAGATTCTAGTGAGAGTGACCGTGGTGGTCGTGTTCCTCTTCCTCTTCCTGGGTGATCAGAGAATAGGTGGTCAAGATCATGCCGGCCACGCTGGAGGCATTCTCCAAGGCCGAGCGCGACACCTTGGTGGGGTCGATGATGCCCCGCTCCACCAGGTCGCCGTACTCGCCCCGGGCGGCGTCATAACCGAAGTTGCGCTCGCTGTTGCGGCGCACCTCGTCCATCACCACCGCCGGCTCCGCGCCGGAGTTGCGTGCGATGATGCGCACCGGTTCCTCGAGGGCGGCCTGCAGGATGGTGCGTCCAACCGCCTCGTCGCCAATCAGGTTGATGCTGTCAATGGCTGATATGGCCCGGATGTAGGCGACGCCGCCACCTGGCACGATGCCTTCCTCGACCGCGGCCCTGGTGGCCGAAAGGGCGTCCTCGACGCGAGACTTGCGGTTCTTCAGTTCAGGCTCGGTCGGAGCGCCGACCTTCACGACCGCCACGCCGCCGGACAGCTTGGCCAGCCGCTCCTGCAGCTTTTCCTTGTCGTACTCCGAGGTGGTTTCCTCGATGAGGACGCCTATCTGCTCTGTTCGCGCCTTGATCATCTGAGGCTCGCCGGTGCCGCCTACGATGGTGGTGCGGTCCTTGGTGGTCTCGATACGGCGGGCTTGGCCGAGGTCGGCGACGGTCGCCTGATCCAAGCGGCGGCCCCGCTCCTCCGACACGACCTCGGCGCCGGTCAGGATGGCGATGTCCTCGAGCATGGCCTTGCGGCGGTCGCCGAATCCGGGAGCCTTGACCGCCAGGCAGTTGATTGTCCCCCGCAGCTTGTTGACTACCAGCACGGCCAGGGCCTCGCTATCCACGTCCTCGGCAATGACTACCAGGTTGCGGGTGACCTGAAGGGCGCTCTCCAGCACCGGGACCAACTCGGAGGCCGATGAGATCTTCTTGTCGGTGACCAGGATATGCGGGTTCTCGATGATCGTTTCCATTCGCTCGGGGTTGGTGACGAAGTAGGGGCTGATGTAGCCGCGGTCGAAGTTCATGCCCTCGACGTACTCGGTCTCCGACTCGATGCCCTTGCCCTCCTCGATGGTGACCACACCCTCGGCGCCCACTTGTTCCAGCACGTCGGCCAGCATATCGCCGATCTCGCGGTCGTTGGCTGAAATGGTCGCTACCTGGGCCATCTGGTCTCGGCCCTGAACCGGCGTCGAAATTCCCGCCAGTTCCTTTACCAAGGCTTGGACACACTTGTCGAGGCCGCGCTTGATGGCCATTGGGTCCGCCCCGGCGGCCACGTTCTTCATGCCCTCGCGCACGATGTTGTGGGCCAGCACCATGGCGGTAGTGGTGCCGTCACCCGCCACGTCGTTGGTCTTGCTGGCCGCCTCCTTGATGAGTTGCGCGCCCATGTTCTCAAAGGAATCGGGCAAATCAACTTCCTTTGCTATGGTCACGCCGTCGTTGGTGATGACGGGAGCGCCCCACTTCTTCTCCAGGGCGACGTTCCGGCCCTTGGGCCCGAGAGTCCTTCCGACGGCATTAGACACCGTCGAGATGCCTTTCAGCAGGGCCTGCTGGGCAGCCTGATCGCTTATTATATGCTTGGCTGGCATTCCTCTCCTCTCCTGTAAAACTGAAAGCTCTTACTGAGAAAGCCAAATCGCGAAGTCTTACGCAGTAAAGAATAAATCTGGCCCAGTCGCGGGTCAAGCACCGTGAATGAGGACAGGCTGCGTCCAACTCGCTCTTGCTCTCGTTTTTGCTGACTTGCGAATAGCCAGGAGTAGCCATGGTACAAGATACTATATATACGTAATAACAATATTGTGATTGTTTTCACATCATTGACAAATATAATATATATTGGTATAAATAATATACAGGTTTTATTTTTCTACATAGAACCGTAGGCGGAGTGAAGGAACAGTCCGCCGGGCTCTAAAATTTCGCCGGAGGTACGAACTATGACTACCAAAATGAAGATCGGTTTTGTCCTGGGTGCCGCAGCCTTGTCCCTGGCCGCGTATGGAGGCTATCGGTTGTACAAGCACCGGAAGCGAACCAGGTAATTCCGACAGCGTCGCAGGGTAAATTCTGTCCTCAGTAGCATCCATCAGAGTAACAATTCGCCGAACGACCAGAGTTTATGACCTGCCAGGAAGGCTATCCGCCTTCAACAGCGAACCGGGGAGAGTCCTCAATCTAGGACTCTCCCCGGTTTTTGTGCGCATTGCTGCCGAGGGAAATTTGTATGCGTTGCAAGTCATTTGGGTAAATCTTGGAAACCGCTATTTTTCAGATAGACAGTATCAGTCTCAGTGATTGAGGGCGATGCACTCGGGCGCGGTCCGTATGCTAGACTCGCCCAATGACCAACTCCCAGGACTTTGTCGCCGACCTGCATATCCACTCCCGATATGCCTACGCCTGCAGCAAGAGCCTCACGCTCCCCAACATCGCCGCAACTGCCAGAACGAAGGGCATCCAGCTCCTGGCGACCGGCGACTTCACCCATCCGGGGTGGCTGGCCGAACTGGAGGCCGGCTTTTTCGAGGTAGGAGTTGGGACGTTTCAGCACGGCGGCGTCAACTTCGTGCTGGGAACGGAGGTAAGTTGCGTCTACAAGCAGGGGGGGCGCTCCAGGCGAATTCACCTGCTGCTGTTTCTCTCGTCGCTGTCGTCGGTGAGGCGGTTTAACGACGAGCTGTCGCGCCGGGGCGTGAAATTGGAGGGCGATGGGCGGCCATCGGTGGGATTATCCGCCCCGGACCTGACGGCGTTGGTCTTCGACCTTGACCCGCAGGCAATGGTCATCCCTGCTCATATCTGGACGCCCTGGTATGGGATGCTGGGTTCAGTTTCGGGGTTCGATAGCCTGGATGAGTGTTTTGGCGAGATGACACCGGCGGTGCGAGCAGTGGAGACCGGGCTTTCCAGCGATCCCCGGATGAACTGGGGCGTACCGGAATTGGCTGAACGGTCCATTGTCTCCTTCTCCGATGCCCACTCCCTGCCCAACCTAGGGCGGGAATCCACCGTGTTCAAGGGGCCGCCCACCTATGCCGGACTCAGGGACGCAATGGAGCATAACGCCATTGCCTACACGGTCGAGTTTTATCCTGAAGAAGGCAAATACCACTACAACGGCCACCGCAAATGCGGCGTAAGGCAGATGGCCGGAGAAACGGCCCAGCAAGCTAACGCGGCCTGCCCCGTCTGCGGCCGTCCTCTCACGCTCGGGGTGCTGCATCGGGTAAACGCCCTCTCTTCCGGGTTGGACGAGGTGGCCGGGTTGGCCGATGGAGATGGGGACGAATTATCGACAGGATGGGATGGCCTGATCCGCTCGCCGCAGCACCGTCCGCCCTATATGCGTCTGGTTCCGCTCGAGGAGCTGCTGGCAGAGACCCTGGGCGTGGGACGGCGCAGCAAGGCAGTCGGAAGGATGTATCAGAGGTTGTGCAAAGAACTGGGCAGCGAACTGGAGGTCTTGGCTCGTGCAGATGAATCAGACTTGCTGCAGGTGGCCAGCGATCTGGTGGCGGAGGCCATATTGAGAGCCCGCAAAGGCCAGGTTATGGCCGATCCCGGATTTGACGGCCAGTACGGGACAGTTCGGGTCTGGGACGGCTCAAAAGGAGACACCCTCCCCGCGGATGACTCCCGCTGAAGCCCTGACTTCGCTCGCCTCTCTCTGCAACCAGTCCTGATGAATCGATTGGCCGTGTTGAATGTTCCCAAGTTGGCGCCCGACGACCGCCATAGCCCAAGAGCCGGGGCGACCGGGCCGCGTCCAAAAGCGTTGACCTTCCCGATGGTTGCCTTGTGCTACAATTCACGCAGCCTTGCTGGGGCCGTTTGTACCACTCTACGGGCACGGGAAATAAGGGTTTGTCGCAATCGGTTTCTGTCTACCTGCGCCTTCTGCAGAAAGAGGACGTTGCCGAGGTCGTGGAGATTGAGAGAGAGGCATTCTCACCGACGTGGGCGAGTTCGCCTTTCAAACGTGACCTGAGCAACAGGCGAGCCTGTTACCTGGTCGCCTGTATCGAGCGGTCGGAGAACGAGCCGGAACCGGCGCAGGAAACCCCTATTGACGGGGAGGCCGGGCAGTCTTGGATTTCTCGGCTGGCTGGGCGATTGGGCTTCGGCGGTGCTCCCGAGGAACCGCCAGCTGCCCCCGACTGCAACATCGCAGGATACGTCAGCGTCTGGTATCAGGGCGACGAGGCGCACATCACCGAAATCGCGGTGAGAGGATTCCTGCGAGGCAATGGCATTGGCGAGTTGCTGCTGATCGGCTCGCTGAGAGCCGCACGGGAATATGGCTCCCACGTCATGACCTTGGAGGCCCGGGTATCCAACTTCATTGCCCAGCGCCTCTATGAAAAGTACAGCTTCAAGTCAGTGGGTATCCGAAAGGGCTATTACTCCGACAACCGAGAGGACGCGGTGATAATGACCACCATGCCCATAGGCGCCGAGGAATACAGCCGGATGTTCCGCGAACTGCAGGATACCTGGGAATCGCGGTGGGGCCCCATAATCATAGAGGACTGAAACGCGGCAACGCCAATCCGCAAGCGCCAACTCCGGCGGTCCTTCTTTTTCAAGTTGACCATATCACAAGGTGGTTGTTAGAATTACGGTCATTGTGCGGTAACCTCCGACATCCTTTGGTAGACAGCGATAAAGCTGGATGCAGGAGGCGCTTGCGTGTGCGCCGCGATGAATGGCACTTGCTGCCAGGTAACGTAACCGGGGGCTTATGTTGGTCATCGGCCTGACTGGGGGCATTGGAACGGGTAAGAGCGAGGCTGCCAGGCACATGGTGGTCTTGGGTGCGAAACTCATCGACGCCGATGTGGTTGGGCACGAAGCATATAAGCCGCATGCCGAGGCGTGGCGACGGGTGGTTGAGGCCTTCGGAGAAGGCATTCTCGGCCCCGATAACGAGATTGACCGCCGTAGCCTGGGAGCCATCGTATTCTCCGACCCGGCGCAGCTTGCCCGACTGAACGGCATCATGCATCCGCTGATGGCAGGTATGGTGCAGGAGAGGGTCGACACCTATCGCGATGAGGGAGCGGAGGTGGTGGTGGTTGAGGCCGCGCTGCTTTTCGAGGCCGGATGGAATTCCTTGGTCGAAGAGGTGTGGGTGACTGACTCGCCGGTCGACGTGGTGGTTCAGCGTCTGGCGCAGCGGAACGGGATGAGCGAGGACGAGGCACGAAAACGGGTCTCTTCCCAGATGAGCCGCAAGGAGAGGCTTGGCCGAGCTAACTTTGTGATTGACAACTCTGCGGACGTCGAGGCGATGCAAAGAGCGATCAACGAGTTGTGGGCTGCCCGAGTTAAAGAAAGGATTGAGCAAAGATAATGGTAGAAGCCGCAGAGCGAAAACAAAAACACTATAGCGAGTACGCGATCGAGGAGTTTCTGGTCAGGGCCGAGCCGTACTACCGCGCCGTGGGCGACGAGATGGAACTGTTTGCCGCGGCTTACCAACAGCACATTCCGGTGCTGCTCAAGGGGCCGACTGGCTGCGGGAAAACCCGGTTCGTGGAATACATGGCCTGGAAACTGGGCCGCCCACTCACGGTGATACGAGATCAGGAGAAGGGCGGAACAGATGCGCAGGAAGTCCAGGAAGTCGGGGAAGGAGAAGTTCGCGTTCCCCTGGTCACCATCGCTTGCCACGAAGACCTCACCGCCAGCGACTTGGTTGGCCGCTACCTGCTGGACGCCGACGGCACCCGCTGGATTGACGGGCCCATGACCCGCGCCGTCAAAGCGGGAGCCATCCTGTACCTCGACGAGGTGGTGGAAGCCCGCAAGGATACCACGGTGCTGATTCACCCCCTCACCGACCACCGTCGCATTCTGCCGGTGGAGAAGACCGGCTCGATCATTGAGGCCGATGACCGGTTCTTGCTCTGCATCTCCTACAACCCCGGCTACCAGAGCGCCCTGAAGGACCTGAAGCACAGCACCCGTCAGCGGTTTATCTCCATCGAGTTCTACTACCCGCCCCGGGAAATCGAAAGGGACATTATCCAGCAGGAAAGCGGCTGCACGGAAGAACAGGCCGACTCGCTGGCCAAGCTGGGTGAAAAGATTCGCAACCTGGAAGACCACGGACTTCAGGAAGGGGCAAGCACCCGGTTGCTGATTTACGCCGGCCGCCTCATTACCGAGGGCATTGCCGCCCGCCGCGCCTGCCAGGTCGCCATCGTCTGGACGCTGACCGACGATCCTGAACTGCAGCGCAGCCTGGAAGAGGTCGCCTCCTCCATTTTCGAGTAAATCCTTTTGGGGCATCGCATTCTGGAGTGGGAGAATAGACAGCCCTGACGCCTCCGGAACTAATCGAGCGGGCGCTGGCCAACCGGTCCTGCAACAGGGTGGCCGGTGATGACTTGACGCCCGCTGCTGTTATGGTGTTGCTGTATCCCAAGGATGGCGATCACTGGGTCCTGCTGAACAAGCGGTCGCAGGAAGTCGAACACCACAAGGGGGAAATTTCATTTCCCGGCGGAGCCACCGACCCGGAAGACCGAGATTCATTGGACACTGCGCTGAGGGAGACAGAGGAGGAAATGGGCATCCGCCGGGAGGACATCACCGTTCTCGGAGAAATGGATGAGGTTGCCACCCGGTCCCAATTTCGCGTCAGCGTGTTCGCGGGAACCATTGGCCATCCCTATGACTTCCGGCCCAGCGCCGACGAGATCGCGGAAATAGTCGAGTTTCCGGTCAGTGCGCTCCGTAGCCCTTCCAGCGTCCGCGTGGAAACCCACTGGCAGGCGGACGGCCCCACCACTGTTCACTCTTATGCATACGATAAGCACCTGGTCTTTGGTGCAACTGCAAGAATACTCCAGCAATTCCTGCAACTTTTGAAGGACGGGCTGGAAAGCGAGGGTCTGAATTGACAAGCAGCGCTCCAACACCCGAAATAGAACAGGAATTGAGCAAACTTCCCCCGGCGGTACTGGAAGCCTACCAAGGCTCCGTGGGTCCGGTAAAGTCCGCTTTCGGCCCCGACGAGGTCAATTTGTGGGCCAAGGAAGGGGTGTCCATAGGCTCCCAGACCATCCGGTCTTGGGAGGCGGCCATTGAGTATTACAAGGTAAGCCCCGAGGTTTGCCGCTTTCTGTCCTTCCCGTCCTTCATGCAGTGGGCCCGGTGCGGCACTTACCTGGCGCAGGACTCACCCACCCTGGCCGTGTCGTTCTTCAAGTCCAGCGTGGCGATCGTGCCAAACCTGCGGCCCCAGTACATCCCACGGTGGGCGGGCCTGGGCCGCAGCCTGTACAAGGGTACATGGAAGTCCAGCACCCTGGCCGCCAAGTTCTTTGAGGTGTCGCCTGAGTTGGTGCGCAGCCTTCCGTTCTGGGACGTTGAGGTATTCGCCTCCCTGATTGAGGCGCTGTCCTACAAGTCCTACGATGTTGCCAGCGAGTGCCTGACCCTGGGAAAGGACGTTCTACCGGGAATGGGCCGGGAGCGCGAGCCCTTCCTAGCAATGACCCGCGCCCTGATCGATAGCAGCTGGCGGGAGGTCAAGACCTGCCTGGAGCTGGTGCCGCGGGCGCTGCAGCATGTGGACGAGGCCCAGACCGGGCGTTTCCTGAAGCTGGGCGAGCGGCTGGCGAAGGTGGGGCTGCGCGACACATCCCGCTTTCTCGCCGATGGCACCCAGGCGCTGGGGCGCGTCCCGCAGGGCAATCAGGGATACATCCTTGACCTGTGCGACCAGTTGGTGGCCGTTGCGCCCGAGGCCGTGCCGCCCTTCCTGCGGAGCCTGGACGGCGTGCTGACCCGCATCACCGTGAGCCAGCTCGACACCTGGTACCAGCACGGGATGCGGCTGTTGCAGGAGAACCCGGAGAGCGGCATCGCGTTCTTCAAAATCGAGTCCAATACCTCCGAGCAGATGCTGGAGACCCTGTCATCGAGCCTTGAGCTGGACCGCGTGAAGGGAATCCTGAGGCTCTACTGTCGCGCTCTGTCCGGCGCTGGCATTGAGATCATGAACACCCATGAGCTGGTGCGCCGCAATATCGGCTGGGTGGACGAGGACACGGCATCAACCGACGGCTCCAAGGTGTTCCTGCCGCCGGTGGTTGACCATTACTCCAACAAGCAGGACAACTTCTCCTGGTTCAAGGTCGTATCGACCCACCAGGTGAGCCACTTGGAATTCGGGAGCTTCGAGTTCCAGTTCGACGAGCCTGCCACTCAGTTCGAGGACCGCCGCCACGCCATGGAGGAGGAGATCCTCGCCAAGCACGCCGAAGAAATGGCCGCCCGTCAGGCAATGATCGAACTTGCCCGCGAAATGGCCGGCGGCGAGGCCGAAGTTGAAGTCACTTTCATGGAGGTGGGGCCGGACGGTTCCCAGACTGCCATGGAAAGCCCGGTGCCGGAGAGCCCCGGGTCGATGCGGGCCTACACCGACATCGGCAGGTTCTTGGCGATGTTCGAGAACGGCAAGCTGGCCTTCGACCTGTTCACCGTGCTGGAGGACTGTCGGCTGGACTACCGCATCAAGGTGGAATACCCCGGAATCAGCCGCGCATCCTCCCGCGTCCAGTCGGAAACTCTGGAGCGCCGCCTGAAGCTCGAGGAAATGCCCATCCAGCAGGCAATGGTGGAGTTGCTCATCCACATGAGCTTGGAGCAGTTCACCGGCCTGCCGGTTCCCGAGGAGTACGAAGAGGCGGCGGTGATGCTGTCCCGGATCCTGCATGAGCTTCGCACCGCCGAGGCCAACGTGGAGGATACCGCCGAGGCCACCCTGCGCGCCTACGAAATAATCTCCCGTTTGCCCAACCAGACCGAGGAAGAGGAACAGTGGGACGAGCAGGACCTCGAGGAGCCGGGCGACTTCAATGAGGAAGAATTCCAGGACCTGATCGACCGCCTGCAGGCCGATATGGAGCAGCGCGCCGAGAGCCAAGAGGGCGATGACTCCTATGAGTCGCCGGACCCTGTGGACTATCGTGGAGACTTCAAGCCGGAGATGGTGCAGTTGCTCACTCGCCTCCAGGCCGACAGCGGCGAGCAGGGCGAGGCTCAGCCAATGACCCAGGAGATGCTGGAGCAGCTTCTCCAAGACAGCGATGAGCTGGAGCTGGACGCGGAGCAGGGCGACATCACCGACGCCATGACCACTTTTGCCCAGAACATCATGAAGGAGGCGGGTGCCCCGCCGCCCAACTCCCAGCCCGGACAGGGCTATGGCCCGCTGGTCCACGACGATGATCAGGGCGGCGAACTGGAGACCCGCGAACCCCAGACGTTCCTGTACGACGAGTGGGACTTCCGGGCGAACGACTACAAGCCGCGCTGGTGTATCGTCAAGGAAAAGACCGTCGAAGAGGGCGACATTAACTTCTACCAGGATGCCCTGAAAAACTACCAGTCGCTCTCCAACCACATCCGGCGACAGTTCGAGCTGATCATGCCGGAGAGCATGCGCAAGACCTACCGGCTCATCGACGGTGAAGACCTGGACCTCAACGCGACGCTTGAGGCCTGGATCGACCTGAAGATGAAAATTCCGCCCGACGAGAAGATCTACTGGCACCGGAACCGGAACCGGCGCGATGTGGCCGTGGTGTTCCTGCTGGACATGAGCGCGTCGACCGCCGAGGCCATCGACGAAGGTCGCCAGATGGTGGACGACCGCGACGCACCGGACGACCCAGTCGAGTACATGGTCTGGCTGCGCCGTCGCCGTGAGGGGCTGGTGCGCCGCAATTACAAGCGGATCATCGATCTCGAAAAGGAAAGCACCGCGCTCCTTGTGAATGCTCTTGAGTCCATCGGAGACACCTACGGTATCTACGGCTTCTCCGGCTATGGCCGCGAGAACGTCGAATTCTATGTGATCAAAGACATCGGCGAAAACTTCGGGGACAAGGTCAAGCGTCGCATCGACAAGATCACGCCGCTGCATGCCACGCGCATGGGTGCAGCCATCCGCCACGCCATAACCAAGCTGGAGAACCAGGACGCGCATACGAAGATCTTGTTCCTGGTCAGCGACGGGCGCCCGCAGGACCGGGGATACAGCCGTGAGGGTGTTGAGAAGGAATACGCAGTCCACGACACCCACATGGCTCTGGTGGAAGCGCGGCAGCAAAATATCACTCCGTTCTGCCTGACGGTGGACAAGGCCGGTCACGACTACCTGAAAGGAATGTGTGGCGACATGGGCTACGAGGTCTTGGGCGACATCTGGGCCCTCCCCGAGCGCCTGCCGCTGCTATACCGCGAACTGACGGCCCGCAGGTTCGCCAAGCGGTAGCACCGCCGCCGCGAAGGCGCGCGATCTCTGGCAAGAAAAGGCCCGCCCTGAATTATCAGGACGGGCCCTTCCTTTCGCTCCAGCCTCCTGTTTTCTACTGGAATTAAGGCTGCATGTTCTCTACTTGATCAGTGACCCACTCGTAAATACTACTATTGAAATTCAACATCACATAGCCGTTGCCTACGCCCGTTTGTAGCTTGTCATTTTTCCATGCCTCGACCAGTTCAGCCGCCAGTTTGATCATCATTCTGTCGTCAATTTCTCGCGCCCCCGGCGAGGACAAAACCTCGACGATGTATACGCCGTTTTGTACAAAGTAGGGGCGGCTGACATAGCCAGGTTCGAGCCGAACCGCGCCATACAACGACGGGTCGAGTTCAGGGAAAGCACCCTGGGGTACCCACCCGACGTATCCCGATTCATCAGAGTACCCCGCGGATCGTGACAACTCTCTGGCGACAGTCTCGAAGGATTCGTCCTGTAACCGCTGCATAACCTCTGATGGCTCGACCTCACCATAGCCGGGTTCTTCCGGGTCGATAGGCAAGCGAATCCAGCGGATCTCCACCTGCTCCTGCGGGTTCTCGATGCCTTGTGCCAGCAGTCTGGAAAGAGCTAATTCGATCAGCTCCTGCTCTGCAATCGCCCGGTATTCCGGGTCGGTTAGGTTCGCGGCAGTGAGAAATGCTTGGTAGGATGCCTGAAATTCCTGCTCTTGAACGTCCGGGTCAGCCTCCTTTTCTGAGGCCAGTGTGGGTAGAAATCGTCGGTGCAACTCGGATTCTATCGCCTCCTCATTGGGCTGGATGCCCATACCTCCCGCCTCTTGCCGCAGAATCCCGGCGAGAACCCAGTCCTGTAGAGATTGGAAGGCGGCAGCGCCATGATCGATCCCGTGCCCCTCGTGAGTCTGTAGAGCCTCAAGCACCTGAATGTGTTGTACCAAGTCATTCGCAGTGAACTCGTGGTCGCCGACGCGTGCCAATACTATGTCCGCTTGAGAGAGAGTCGTCGTCGTCGCTGGCGTTTCAGCGGAGGACGTTTGCTGCGTTGGGCCTGGAGAGGGAATCTCCGTTGGATCTGGTTGAGTAAGCGTCGCAGCCGCTTGCGGCTCTACAGTGACGTCTATGGGTGCCTCCGGCTCTGGTGTAGTGGAGACACCAACGGTCACTGTTGCGTCGATGTCTTGCGTGTTTTCTGGCACGCCTCCGCTGCAGGCCATAAGAGACAGGACAAAAAGGCTGATGCACCCTAATGCAAGAGTCTTCATTGCCACCCCATCCTTAGCGATTTCGCGAAACCGCCCTTAACATCGGAACCCGCCTGAATCTCGTCAGTCGACTGGTCCCAATTTACGCCCCCGCCTTGACCCCCTCGAAGTGCTTGCGGGGGTTGCCTACCATCATCTGCTCCACCGAAGCCTCGGTGACGCCCAATTCCTGCAGCTTGGGGATGAAGGCGCGGCTCAGCCAGAGGTAGCCGTCGGGGTTCTCGTCTCGGCCGGGGAAGCCGGAGCTGCCGAGGCGCGAGAGGACCACGTTCCAGTCGTGGGACAGCATCATGTTGGATGCAATGCCCTCGTCCAGCAGGCCCTTCAGGTACTCGGCCCGCTGCTCCCACGGCGGCAGGTGGGGGCGTCCGAGGGGGTTGTTGATGTCCCAGCCCAGCCAGACGCCCAAGCGGGCCAGTTCTCGGTGGTAATCAGGGTCGAGGGTCTGATTGATGTGGCCGACGTAGATGTTCTGCGGCTCGACGCCCTCGTCGGTGAGGATCTGTACCTGACGCTCGCCGACCCGCGACATCGGTGGCGTGTGCGTGGTGATGGGAACGCCGGTGCGCAGGTGAGTGCGGGCCGAGGCGCGCAGCATCAGCTCCTCGTGCTCGGTGATCGGGTCGCTGGTGGCCACCTTGATTATCCCTGCCTTGATGCCAGTGCCGTCGATGCCCTCTTCGATCTCCCGCACCCACAGGTCGGCGATGAACTCCTTGTCCCGCCACCAGAAGCTGCGAGGAATGTCCAGCCAGCAGCCGGTGCAGCAGACGAAGTTGACTCCCGTCTCCTGCGATACCTCCCTCATCAGCGCCACATCCCGGCCCAGGTCCATGGGCGACACCTCGACCACGGTGTCCACCCCGCCGGCCTTGGCCCTCCCGAAGTCCTCCAGGGCCATATCCAGGGCGCGGTCGCGCAGCTCCAGCTCGCCGTAGCTGATGCGGATGCCGGCGGATGAGTCGATCAGGTGCTCGTGGGGCAGGGTGAACCCCAAATCAGCGGAATCAATCGGACCCAGCACGGTATTGACGTTAGCCATGTCGGACCTCCAGCCCTCGCGGCAGTTGTGGTTGCGATCGTGTTGCCGCCGATTATACTGGCATCACGTACTCGTCCGGTACCCGGAATGATTGGGGGTGCGACATGGCATTGCATTTTGCCAAAGAAGAACTGAGGTCCCGACGCGACAGGGTGGTCGCCGGGTTGCAGGCTAACGGGCTGGCTGCGCTGCTGATTTTCCGGCAGGAAAGCATGTACTACCTGACCGGCTACGACACAACTGGCTACTCCCAGTTCCAGTGCCTATATCTGGGCGCGGACGGTCGGCTGATCCTGCTCACGCGGTCGGCAGACCTGCGGCAGGCCCGGCTGACCTCGGTAATCGAGGACATCCGTATCTGGGTGGATAACGCCGGCAGCAACCCTGGGCAGGACCTGTGGGCGATCCTGGATGAGCAGGGTTGCCGGAGTCAGAGGGTGGGCGTCGAGTTGGAGGCGTGGTGCCTGACCGGCAGGCGGTGGGAGTACGTCCGGGCGGCACTGGAGGGCCGGTGCCAGTGGGATGACGCATCAGAGCTGGTCAGTCGACTGCGCTTGGTCAAGAGCGACGAGGAGGTTCAATACGTGCGCCGCGCGGCGTCGCTGGCCGACGAGGCGCTGCTGGCGGCGCAAAGAACGGCCACGGCGGGAACGCCGGAGCAGGACGTCTTGGCTGCCATGCAGTCGGCGGTGTTCCGGGGCGGCGGCGACTACCCGGCGTCGCGGTTCATCATAGGCTCCGGCGAGAACGCGCTGATGGTCAGGAACTTCACCGGATACCGCACCCTTGATGCCGACGATCAGCTGCAGCTGGAGTTCGCGGGCGTCTACCGCCACTACCATTCCTGCCTGATGCGTACCATCCTCACCGGGCGGCCCGGCCCGCGGCAGGTGGCTATGCACGCAGCCTGTGCCGAAGCCCTTCAGGCCTGCAAGGGCGCCTGCCGCCCTGGCGCCACCTTCGGCGACATCTTCAAGGCCCACGCCGAGTCGCTGGACCGGGCCGGATTCGGCGAGCATAAGCTGAACGCCTGCGGCTACAGCATCGGCGCCCTCTACCCGCCTACCTGGATGGATTGGCCGATGATCTACCAAGGCAATCCAGTGGAGGTGCAGCCCAACATGGTCATCTTTATGCACATGATCCTGCTGGACTGGGACAGCAAGCTGGCCATGTCGGTGGGCGACACTGTCCTCACCACCGCTGAGGGGTGCGAGACGCTGACCAGACTGGGCGATGGGCTCGTGGTGAACTGACGGGTGGGTCGGGGCTAAAGGGTGAATACCTTTTCCCATCAGCCCGCTCACAATTCCCAGTGCCGCATCACTTTTATTTTGGTTGTGACTCCATTCGGTTGCTTGTCAGTCTTTTGCTAAGGAGTTAATAAAACGTCTGGCTGACTAGAGCGGGCGCTGATTCGAACCTGCACTTTGACCTCGCCGCCCAAGTAAACCACAGAGCGAGCCCACGGCTGGGCCAATTCTGTGATGCCCAGCATGTTGATGCCGCTTGCCTTGGTGCCTGCTGGAATCCTCCGAATCACCGAAATGCTCACCCAAACTGCCAACCGCATTACCACGCATTACCAACATCCCTTCCAACACACCTTTCCTGGCCCTATCGATCCTGGCAGTCTTCCCTTTTCCTTTGCGAAAGTGCGTTTGCCATGCATTGCGAACCAGCACCGTGCGGGCACAATGGGCGTGTAACTGCTTGGAGCGTCGGAGGGACCGCATAGAATTGCCAGACTTACGAGCAGTCCTCTCTCGGCAGGGCGTGCGGAATGAAAAGGAGGCCCGTTGTGCAACGGGCCTCGAGACTCCAGAACCGAGGGAAAGGATTAGGAGGTTGCGGCGGCGGTGTGTTCCTCGGCGTGATTGCTTGTGGCTGTCGTACTCGTGGGTATCATGCTATGCACCGGGCATGACTAAACTCCTCACAGAAATCCGGCATACCTTGTATTACCAAGCTGTATCACTCCAGCCTGTTGGGTCAATACACCTAAGTATCAACTTCCGTTGCAAAGAGGGCAAGGCAGCCAAGCCTAACTCAGTAACAGTTGTGCCAGCAGCAGGGAGGCGATGGTCTTGCCGTCGTGAATCTCTCCAGTGTGGATCATCGCCACTGCGTCGGCAAAGGGAATGCGGACCACCTGAATGTTCTCGTCGTCGTCGGCCGCCAGCTTCGACGGGGTCAGGCCGGTGGCAAGGTAGGCGTGCATGCGCTCGGTGGCCCAGCCGGGGGCGACCCAGAAGCTGGCCAGGTGCTGCAGATTTGAGGCAGTGTAGCCCACTTCCTCCTGCAGCTCGCGCAGCACGGTCTCTTCCGAGACCTCCCCAGTCTCGACGCCACCCGCCGGTGCTTCCAGCAGGGACGACTCGGTGGGCTTGCGGTACTGGCGCACCAGCAGCACGTTGCCGTCATCGTCCACCGGGATCATGCATACAGCGTCGGAGTGCTCCGCCACCTCGCGGATTGTCCGTCGCCCGCTGGGCAACTCCACGGTGTCCACCCGGACGCTGAAGATCCGCCCGTCAAAGTGACGGGAGCTATCGATGGTGTTCTCAAACTGGATTGGCGCCGAATTGGTATCGGTATCAGTATCAGCCAAAATGGGTATCTCCTACTGGCCGCGAATGCTGAATCCGAGGCGGCGGGTAAGGGTTCCGAAAAAATAGGAAGGGGGATTGGCCCGCAGGAATGTCGCCTTGTACGGGCTCTGGGCGAGTTCCACCCAGTCGCCGGTCTGGAGGTCATAGTCCTCGTATCCGTCCACACTGAGCACTGCAGCCTGGTATCCCTCCAACTGTAGCGCCACCTCTGCCCCGGATCGCAGTACCAACGCTGCGGTCAGCCCCATGTGGGCCGCCACGGTCTTCAGCACCAGAGCGTCCGACTCCGGATCGAGTATCGGGCCGCCGACAGCCAGGTTGTAGCCGGTGCTGCCGGTCGCGGTAGACAGAATCAGCCCGTCGGCGCGAAAGGTGGAGACCTGCGCGCCGTCGATGGTTCCAGCAATGGACACCACGCGAGACGCCGCACCCCTGGCGACCACAAAGTCGTTGAGGGCGTGATACGGCCCCTGCCTGATGGTGGAGCCGCCCCTGGTGACCGTGGCCTGCAGCATATTGCGCTCGTCGATGCGATAGCCGCCCTCTAAATAGGAGGGCAGCCTTGGCAAGGCTTCGTCAACGGTCAACTCAGTCATGAAACCCAGGCGCCCCATGTTGATCCCAACAATGGGGATGCGCGCGGGAGCGGTGAACCGCACAGCACGCAGGATGGTGCCGTCGCCGCCCACAGTGATGACGAGATCCGTCCCATCAGCCCTGGGAGCCAAGGATTCCAGGTTCTCCGCAGGCGAATACCAGCTTCCCTCGGGCAGGTCCAACTCGTGAAGGATGGCCATGCTCAGGTCCAGCGCCTCGGGAATGCGGTTGTTGTAGATAATGCCGACGTTCTTCATCGTTTCCTTTGCCGAACTGAGGCGGAGCCAGTGTAGCAGGCCGACAGATGGTCCACCTATGCTCTCTGTTCGGCGCCGCTGTCATCGCTTCTGCGGCTGCCCCCAAACACGGTCCTCAGGAGACGGACCAGCGTGCCTACTCCGGACGGGGCCGCCTTTCCAGAATCGGCCTCAGACGCATCCCTGCTCACTAAGCGGACTATCCTTGAGGCCGTGTGCGACACTGAGGCCAAACTATCCGCGGCTTCGCCGACGCTTTTGACGACATTGGGCAGATCGGCCGTTCCTGCCTTCACGTTCTCGGAAATTTCCACTGTATTGCGGACCGTCTTGGCAACGTTGCCGGCGGTTTCTTGGGATACGGCCGCAAGGTCGCCCGATATGCGGCCGATGCTGTCGGTCGCTTTAGCGGCATTGGATACAGTGTCGCGCAAAGGCCGGTACAGCTTGAGTATGAGGACGATGAGGACCAAGCACAGAACAGAGAACAGCCCGGCGGCCACGATTACAAAAATGTCGCGTACCAAGGACGTGACGCTGGGATCCATGCCATTTTGCCTCCGGCAAGCAGCCCGGGATTTCTTCTGTCCCCGGCGGCAGGCCTACCCGCCCGATTCGACCCTTGTCGCATGGGTCGATGATAACATGTGTCAATGCCGATGCGACAATGACCTGTAACGCGGAAACGGAATTGACCCACCTGGTGGCGAGGGCAACATTCACGAGGATTTTGTGGAGGTGCCCGGCAGAAATTGTTGAAGGTGGGAGACGCGAAACAGATCTAGAGATGAAAGGGTCGGGCCGTTGCATCCGGGGATTGCAGGGGGTAGGCATAGTACAGAACACGGTTCGCCGAACCTGACTCGCCGGAAGCCATCGGGGCCAAGCCGCAGCCCAATTGGGCATCCATTCTGGTCCCCTACACTGGGCCGCGCCGGGTTGGCGAGCACAAGCTGAGCGCCGCGGCTACAGCCTCTGCACCCTCTACCCGCCCATGTGTATGGACTGGCCCATGATCTTCCGCGAAACCCGGTCGTCGTCCAGCCCAACATGGTCATATTAATGCACATGATTCTGTTAGTAGTCCGAAATCTTTGAAATGATGAGTTGCTGGGATTGCCCTTATTACCCAGTGGTGCTGGTCCTAAGGGAAGTGTGAGGATGTTATACCATCATTTCAAAGCTGTTGGTCCACTAGACTGGGACAACAAGCTGGCAATGTCGGCTGGGGACACCGTCATCACCACGGCCGAGGGGTGCGAGACGCTGACGAAGTTGGGGCAGAGGCTGGTGGTGAGCTAGGGGCAGGAGGAGCAGAATACTCAACGAACCGAGGAGAAAGAGCTGGTGGTAATTAGTCTAATCATAAACCTAGTCGATGGCGATTCTTTAACAATTCCTCTTGAGCTGGGTAAACCGCTGTATGTCGTCGGCCCCAACAGATCAGGCAAATCAGCGCTAATTCAACACGCTGTAATGTCCCTCGGTGTAGGAAATATTCGGCGTGTATCCGCCCATCGACAGACATGGCTCGGTTCAGGTGCCATCGACATAACTGCACAGTCCAGACGACAATTTGACCAGCAATTAGCTGGGCAAGAACCTAATCCTGAATATCGTTGGAGGGAATGGAATCCTCAAGGGCGACTGTCGGCGGTTCTGTTTGATCTTACAGCGATGGACAACGACCAAGCCCGTCGAGTAAGAGATTTTAATTTCAGTAGGGAATTCGACGCTGCACTAAATATTGTCGAGAATGAGCGCCCCATTTTTGAGCGAATCAACGACTTGCTTTCGGTAGCCGGGCTAAAGGTACGAATAGAAAACTCTAAGTCAGAGGAGATTCTTGCTCAACACTACGAAGCATCCACGCCATATAGCATGGCTCAAATGTCTGATGGCGAGCGAAACGCTGTCTTGCTTGCTGCAAACGTTCTCACTGTAGCACCGTACACAGTTTTGCTCATCGACGAGCCGGAACGACACCTCCACCGTTCCATCATAGAGCCATTGCTGTCTGCACTATTCGATGAGCGTCCTGACTGCGCGTTTGTCGTCTCCACACATGAAATCGCTTTGGCGATGTTCAATCCCCAATCCTCGGTTCTCTCGGTAAGATCCTGCCAATGGAATGGGAATGCAGCAGTTGCTTGGGACGCTAAGCTGCTCGACAGTAATGCTGAATTGCCGGAAGATCTCAAGCGAGCGATTCTCGGTTCCAGACGTAGAACCCTGTTTGTGGAAGGGGAGGCCCAGGGCCTTGACGTACAACTTTACAATGCGCTGTTTTCTGATATTTCAGTAAGTCCGGTGGGAGACTGTGATCAGGTCATTAGAGCAGTAACCGGTCTGCGTAACTCTATGGAACTTTATGATATTGAGGCATTTGGCCTGATTGACGCGGACAACCGTAGTAGCGACGAGATAGCCAGAATGTCGCAAAAGGGTATATATGCCTTAAATGCCTATTCAGTGGAGTCCATCTACTATTGCTCAGATGCCATTGAAGCCTTGGCAATACAGCAGGCGGAAACTCTAGAAATCGATGCGAGCGAAATGATTGAGGCGGTAAGATCCGGAGCCCTTGCAGCTTTGCGAAACCCCAGCGTGCCCGAGAGGATGGCTGCGCGACGCTGTGAACGCAAAGTGCGCGAGCAAGTACGTAGCCAGATGCCGAACTGGGAGACCATTAAAGACGGAACATACCGCCCCATCAAGGTCGACACCGACCTCTGGTATAAAGAGGAACTGGACCGTTTTAACAGCCTCCTAGCGGCTGATGACTTAGAGGGGATCACAGCCCGGTATCCGGTAAGGTATAGCGACGTCATCGCCGAAATAGAGAAAGGATTAGAGATTTCCAAGAAGCACTATTCTAGAACGTTAATTTCTAGAATCAGACGAGACCCAGAACTTGCTGACAAACTAAGGAATCGGATTGAACCTTTGGCTAGTGAGCTTGCAATGAGCGACTAGTCGCCCAGAGGCCCCAGATTCTTGTTCAATTCGACCCCCTATTCCCCAGCGTCCACCAGCTTGCGTAATTCAATGAGGGCCTGGTTGGAGATTCGGCGCTTGATGGTTATGCGGCGGGGAGGGACCCGCAGTTCGAGCTCCTTGATGACCTGGGGGCCGGCGGGGGTTGCGCGGGTTATGGCGACGTAGGCCAGGCCCATGGGGCGGCCGTCCAACTCGGCAGGGCCGGGGGCGCCGGTCACGCCGATGCCGTAGTCGGCGCCGAGCTGTATCAGGGCTGCAGAGGCCATGGCGTTGGCCGCCTCCTGGCTCACTGCGCCGTGGTTGTCAATCAGCGCGGGTGGCACACCTGATGCCACCATAGATTCCGCCCCGAAGGCCACAACACTGCCCCGGAAGTGTTTCTCGGCGTTATTGGCCTCGGTGATGGCGTTGGTCAGGAACCCACCGGTGCAGTACTCCATAACCGCGAGCGTCTTTCCCCGGGACTGTAGCGCTTGGGCCACCGCTTGCTCCGGGGTCTCGTCGTCGTAGCCCCAGATGTATTCGCCCAGCCGTTCATGCACCGCCTGCTCCACCGGCTCGATCATGCGGCGGGCCGTGGTCTCGTTGGCAGCGCGGGCGATCACACGGAGGTGAATGCCGTCGGCCTTGGAGTAGATGCCGAGGTAAGGATTCTCGTGGCCGAAATACTCCGACATGATCTCGTCCACCGCGGCCTCGCCCAAGCCCATGGTCTTGACGTTGCGGGTTATCGTGACCTCCTCGGTCACCAGCTCTTTGAGGCGCGGCTCCACCTGCTCGCGGAAGATGGCCTGCATCTCAACCGGAGGGCCGGGCATGATGATGATGATTTTGCCGTTGCGCTCGGCCCACCAGCCGGGAGCCGTGCCGTTGCGGTTGGGGACGAATTCGGCCGAGGGAATCAGCCAGGCCTGCTTGATGTTGTGCAAGGGCATGTCCTGGCCGCGGTTGCGGAAATATTGCCGCAGCTCCTCAACCTTGTCCTCCTGCACCGTTGGAGTCTCGCCGAAGGCAGCTGCCACGGCCTCGCGGGTAAGGTCGTCCTGCGTCGGACCCAGGCCCCCGGTGGTGAAGATGATGTCGGAGCGCTCCAGGCCTTTCTGAAAGGCATGGGTCAGTTGCGGCAGGTCGTCGCCCACCAGTGTCACCCATTGCAGTGTGATACCCAAAGGCGGCAAGCGGGTGGCTATCCAGCCCGCATTGGTGTCGTTGAGTTCACCCATGAGCAGTTCGGTGCCTATACCCATTATTTCGGCCTTCATATCGCTCCTCCGGTATGCGATTTGACTTGTCGGCGATGAGGCATAATCACAGGGGCGCACACCCGTGCGCCCCTGTGATTATCTGGGATAGAACCAGCTAGTTACTTGATTCACCCTCGTCTGGCCCCTCGTTTTCGTTCACTGCGGAGGCTTCCGGCGGTTCCCAGTCTGGGTGGACTAACGGGTCGGATGCAAGGGACTCTATGCCCTCCAGCCGTGATTTCTTGATGGAATACAGTGTTTCGTCTACGTTGTTTATCGTCCGTGCGTAGTAGCTTTCACTATCCGGGGGCCCCTCGGCCAGGTGAATCTCAAGAGTTGCGTCACCGCGGCGGGCAATTACCACGCGAACATCCGGAGGCGTGAAGCCGTACTCCTCCAACCTCTCCGGTTCATATTCCGCGAGACGCGAGTCCTCGATGGTGTCCACCCTGGGCGCGGCCAGAAGCTCCAGCCACTCCTCCCATTGCTCCGAAACCGGGGCCGACTTTTCAAGGTCCACTGGCGGCGGTTCCGGCATCACCAGCCACTCGGCTCCTTGGAGGAAGTAGACCGCCGTCCGGTCGTTGGCGGTTACCTCAACCAGGGTGATCTGGTCAATTTCGATGTCAAACAATTTGCCCCAAGGCGGGTCGTGAGCGAGACGATTCACGACTTGGGCCCATATCGCCGGGACGGTGTAGAGCGCATTGTCACCTACCAGGCGGGCATACTGGTTGTCGCCGTCTGGGGTGGGGATGCCCATGTGGAACTCGAATGTGTTCCCGGCCCAGTCGGAAACCCTGACAATGGATTCGGGCGGGTCGAGGCCGTATTGCGATGGGTCGTCGATGGTTTGTTTCAGCCCGCGATTGACTCGAGGACCGCTCAATAGGAGAGGAGTCCCACCCCAGCGGTGAGAGAAGACCGGGTAGCTGGGATCGCCGACAATCATCCATTGGCGACTCGCGGAGTCTCGGGCATACTCTACAACCTGATCTTGGTATATCACCTCAATGTTGGTAATATCCGTTTCCTCGATGTGGTAGAGCCACGGCTCGTTCTGGGCTGGCTCTCCCCGGAAAACCAAGTCGGTAAACTCGATGATGGCCCACGTGGAGCCGATCATTGCCGCGAGGACGGCGAGAAGTATCGTAAGCCGAACATTCATAATTCAGTATGTTGCCTGGAATCCATACGCTCCGGTAGGGTAAACGCCATATTGCGGGATGGATTCACCCTCAAGCTGGCCATATCCCTCAAGGGGGAGAGAATGTTTGACCAAAGCGTGTGGCCCTCTTTCAAACTCTTTTTAGAGATGCTCTGGCCCTGAGTACCTATCGTCGTAGCCACCAAACCAGTCCGGCAGCCAGCGCCATGATACCGGGCAGGAAAAACCACGATGAGAATCGTACGAAGTCGTACTCATTGCGGTCCAGATTAAATTCGCGGTAGGTGAAAGCCTTGGGCCGGATGGACACCAGCGAGTAGTCCCCCAGCAGGTAATTGGTGGAATTGATGAACATATCAAGGCCGCTGCCCCTTCCCACGTTGCTGTTGGCCACAAAGTCGGCATCGCCGAATGCGAGAATCAGCGAGATATCCGAATCGGCGGGGCCCTCTTCGGGCAGAGGCATTCCGACCTTGGCCGCCGAGCGCATAAGCATGACCGAAATGAAGGGACCCCTCGGGTCGGCGTTCTCTCCCTCGGTAACAGGGTCGATGCGGTCCGGGTCGGTAATGAGGTAGCTGTTGGGCGAGGTGAACCCCAGCGCCATGGGCAGCCGAGCCCCGTCGTTGAAGGGCAGCAGTGCAGTGGCTTCAGGCATAAACACATTCTGAAGTTGCTGTCCATCGGGGGCGACTATTTCCAGCGCCGCCTCGAAAGCGCTGCTGATGGTCGTTTCGCTGCTGCCCAACACCTGTACGTTGAAGTTCACCAAGGTGTTGAATTCAATGTTCAAATCCAGTGTCTGGGGTAGGGACGGCACCGAGGCGTCAAGGTCTCTGATGTAGCCCGGGCTGAGAAGGACGCCCCACTCTAGCATGAACTCGCGCCAGGACCCCGGGGTATCCGGCTCGGCCAAGAATATCATCCGACCGTTCTCGCGCCTCCGTTCTCCCGAAAGATTACGTCCAAAGAGGTAGAGGTCCAGCGCGATGGCGTGCGCTTCCGGCAGTTCGGAGGTCGGACCGGCCACCACCACCAGCGCAGCGTCCTCGGGAACCGAGACGTCGGTGGAAGCAACGGACCAGACCAGCGACCTGGCTCGGTAGTTCTCCTGCTCCAGCGTCTGGCGCACCAAGGCATAACCGTCGCTGGACCCGCTGTCGATGTTGCGTTCGCCATGGCCAGACAAGAAGTAGACTGTCTTCTGCTCTTGGCCGGTTACGACGTACAGGCCTGTGACCAGGTCCTGCTCCAGTTGACCGAAGGCTGCGTCGGTGGGTTGCAGGGAATCGAAAAGATCGTTGCTCAGATTTTCGACCACCACGGTCTCGCTGACGAACCCGGTGGGGCGGGCGCCGAAGTAGGCCGCCACTGTGCCCGGCTCCAGGTCGGGATCGACCACCCGGAAGGAAAACCGCCCGGAACGCGCCTCAAACTCCTCCAGTGTGTCCACCACCCGGTTTCGTCGAGCCGCGACCTGGGCATCCGGCGTTTCCTCGAGAGCCTTGTAAAAGGCCGTTACCCGGATGTCATCTTGCAGACCCCCCAGCAGGTCCCTGGTACGGTCCGAGAGACTGAACTGGTTTGTGGCGGTTACATCCACCCTCTCGGTGTTTTCGAACGACACCAGGTTCAGCACGATCACTATGGCGGTAAAGGCGGCCAGGAGTATGATCGTGTTGACCCCGTATCGCCCGGTCCGGCTGAGGAAAGCGGCAATGACGGTGCTGATGAACACCGCGCCCACCAGTCCGATGAGCGATGCGCCGATGATGATGTCGATGATGCCGTACAGCCGCATTGAGGTGACGAACGCGACGACAACAATGCCGGTGACCAGTCCAACAATGCCCGCAATCAGGAGCGGGGCACCAAAGGTGCCGACGATGTTGGCCGCCGGCTCGAAGATACTTATGAGAGGGCGAGAAAGTTGCTCTTCAGGTTCCTGTTCCGGCCCCGTGCCACCTGAGTCGGTGGCCTCTGCCTGTTGCTCGTCGCCTGCCGGCTCCGGTGCTGCGGGCCGACGCCGACGCCTGCGCCAGTCGCGCGGAGCATCGTTTCCACTGCCTGCGGTTGGGCGTTCAGCCATACTAACGCCACCGCCTGGATTCCAGCGCGCGCACTGAGAGAAAGAGGAAAAAGGCGATGACGCTGACATAGTAAACGATGTGCTTGGTGTCTATGACACCCCGGTCAAAGTCATCGAAGTGACTTTTCATACCCATCTCTCCAATGATTTCGCCAGGGATGCCGCCCACTGCGCCGAAGGCAAGGTCGGCGAAGAACAGGGCCAGCAGGATGCCCATGGCCACCACTGCAGCCACTATCTGGTTGTTGGTGAGAGTGGATGTCAGTAGTCCCACCGCCAGAGCCGAGGCTCCATACAGACCCAGCCCCAGATAACCTGCGTATATTGGCCCCGGGTCAGGGCTGGCGTATACGAACAGCAGAATGACATAAAAGCCGGACATCGTCAGCAGGGCCAGGAAGAACACCAAGCTGGCCAGGTACTTGCCGATGATAATCTCCCAGTCTCGCACTGGCGAAGTCAACAGCAACTCAATGGTTCCCAGCTTGGCTTCCTCGGCAATCAGGCGCATGGTCAGAGCGGGGGCCAACAGAATGAAAATGACCACGGCTCCCTGAAAGAAGGGGCTGAGAGTCGCCTCTGGGAACGGGTCACCCAGATCGCGGGAAAAGAAAAAACCAGCCAAGGCCAAGAAAATCAAACCAACTATGTAGGCTGTGGGGCTGAGGAAAAAGATCTGAATTTCTTTCCAGGCCACTGCCCGGACGGTTCGCATCGTTAGAGATCCTCCTGGGTGGTGAGCCGAAGGAATATTTCCTCCAAACTCATTCCCACCATCTGCATCCCGCGCAGGCTCCATCCATTGCTAATCACTTGACGAGAGATTTCGTCCCGCAGGTCGCGTCCTGTCTGGGCCTGAATGATGTAGGTGTGGCGGCCATGCAGGTTGCGATGGTTGGCGCTGACCACGCCGTCGATGTTTTGAAGGGCAGGCAGAACCTCCGCGGAGGGCCCGGCCACCTCCACCTCCAGCCGCTCGACTCCCTGGAGTCCCTGGGCCAGATTCTGCGGCGTGTCCTCGGCCACTATACGGCCCTCGTGGATGATGAGCACACGTTCGCAGATCATGCTCACCTCCGGCAGGATGTGGCTGCTGAGCACCACGGTCTGGGCGCGTCCCAGTTCTTGGATCAGGTTGCGTGTCTCAACCACCTGGATGGGGTCGATGCCGATGGTCGGCTCGTCCAGCACCAGCACCTCGGGTTCGTGGATGATGGCTTGTGCGATGCCAACGCGCTGCCGGAATCCCTTGGAGAGCTTGCCGATTTGCGTCTTACGGTAGTCGCCGAGACGGCAGACATCGATGACCTCTCCCAAGCGTACGCGAATCCGGGAGCCGGGCATTCCCCGCAGGGTTCCCATGTATTTCAGGTAGTTGGTGACCGTCATGTCAGTATAGAGGGGCACCGTCTCAGGCAGGTAGCCCACCCGCCTGCGGACGTCCAGCGATTTTTCCACGACGTCGTAGCCGTCCAGCGTTACCGAGCCCCTGGTTGGAGGCAAAAAGCCGGTCAGAATGCGCATCGTGGTGGTTTTCCCGGCGCCGTTGGGACCCAGGAACCCCAGAACCTCTCCCCTGCGCACATCGAAGTTCACGTCCTGGATCGCCGGGTACGGCCCGTAGTAGTGGGTCACATCGGTGGCTTCAATCATCGGAGCCTGCACGCGTTACCTGCCTCCGCCTTTCGCTTGAGTGAGACCGCATCGCAAACACGGCTCACGAAAATCGAACAGTTTGTGTTCGAACCCGACAAATGATATTGTATATAACTGCTTTTGCCAACCATATATATACGACGATGTCTTCTTTCAAAGACTGTTCCTGGGGGTTAGATGCACCTGGTAATTGACGGATTCGGCGGGGATACGAGCAAGATGTGGGACGATGGCCTGGTCCGTCAATTCTTGACCGATTACCCGGATGCCCTGGAGATGACCCGAATCACCGAGCCCCGCGTGTTGGTATACGACGCACCCAAGCCAGAGGATTCAGGTGTTTCCGGATTTGTGATTATTGCCGAAAGTCACATCAGTATTCACACTTTCCCCCATAAGAGCTACGTCAATATCGACATCTTCTCCTGCCGCCCCTTCGACCACGACCGCGCCATGGAGGATGTCAAAAAGCTGTTCGACCTAGACGATACCCGGACGTGGTTGCTGGACCGGGGATTGGAGTGGCTGGACGAACGCCAGGGCTTGAGAGAATCGCAGGCACAGCGAGCCGCCTTGGAGACGGAGATGGAAATAGGGCGGCCCGGTATCGGTCGTGCCTGATCTTTCTCCTACAGACGGGGGCTGCCCCGACGGCTCTTCGTTGGAGGATGGCGCCTGCGCCGGTTCCGAAATACCTTGGGTCTATCCAAATTTCCTCGCTCTCACCCCGGGCCAGTCCTCTTTAGAAACTGCCCGCGTTGTCCTCATCCCTGTTCCCTATGATAGTACCACCTCCTACCGTGGCGGCGCTCGCGACGGGCCAGCCGGAATCATAGCGGCCTCCGCCCAAATGGAGGACTACGACCCGGAGCTGGATCTGGACGTTGCGGAGCTGGGCATTCACACCACGCCGGCCCTTGAGCCGCACATGGGCGGCCCGTCAGCTATGTCTCAACAGGTACAGCGGGCCGTGGCCTCCTGCATCGCTCCCGGACGCACCATTGGCGTACTGGGCGGCGAACATTCCCTGACCGCCGGCAGTGTTCGGGCTCACCTCGATGCCTATCCCTCCCTGACCGTTCTCTACCTGGACGCCCACGCCGACCTGCGCAATGAGTACCAGGGCACTCAGTGGGGCCACGCCTCGGGAGCGCGCCGGGCATACGACCTGTGCCCTGTTGTGCTGGCCGGGGTGAGGAGTCTCTGCATCGAGGAGCGCGACTTCATCCGCGAAAACAGCATTCCGGTTTGGCCGTGCCCAGCGGATGGCGCCCCTCTGCCCGCCCATGACATACTGGCCGCCCTGGGCGACGAGGTGTACGTGAGCGTGGACCTGGACGTGTTCGACCCCGCGATCATGTCTGCCGTTGGCACGCCTGAGCCCGGCGGACTCAGTTGGATGCAGGTGACGTCGCTGCTGCGAGTGGTTGGGGAGTCGAAACGCATAGTCGGGTTCGACGTCTGCGAGTTGGCACCCGCTGAGGGGCCGGCTGCCTGCACATACACCGCCGCCCGGCTGGTGGGCAAGCTGGCCGCATACTCGGTGGCCCTCCACCGCCCTCGCTGAGGCTACACTGAGAACGTGCGCTCCAAATTTGACTCCGGCGGAGGTTCTTGCCCCGGATTTGATATGCTAGAAGCAGTTCGCATCACGTCCGGATTTGAGTAGCCAATGGGAAAGTCACTGCGACTGGGCCGAGTGTTCGGCATTCCGGTTGAAATCAATATCACTTGGGTCATCATCTTCCTGCTGCTGACCTACCTTCTGGTCAACCGCTTTGAAGCGTCCTACCTTCGATGGCCGGTGTACCAGCAATGGCTCGTGGCGGTCGTGACCGTAGGCCTGTTTTTCCTTTCCGTACTGGCGCACGAACTTTCCCACAGCCTTGTGGCGCTCAGCCGCGGCATTCCAGTAGCAGGAATTACCCTGTTTATCTTCGGCGGTGTTTCGCATCTGGTGCGAGAACCGGAACGCCCGTCCGAGGAGTTTCTGATTTCCGTGGTGGGTCCGCTCACCAGCATCGCTCTGGCGGCGGCTGCGGGAGCTGTCCTGGTCGGATTGAATCCCGGATACTTGCCGTGGAACGCGCGAATCAGCACGCCGGTGGAGATGGTGGCAATGCTGCTGGCTTGGGGAAACTTGTCGGTCGGCATTTTCAACATGATTCCGGGCTTCCCATTGGACGGAGGCCGTGTGCTGCGGGCGGCGGTGTGGGCAGGCTCCGGCAGCCACCTGCGGGCGACGCGGGTTGCGGCCCGGTGCGGGCAGGGCGTGGGGCTGCTGCTGATGGTCGGAGGCATCTTGTACGTCGTAGTCCTGGGCAACTGGATTGATGGTATTTGGGCCGTCGTCATTGGTTTCTTCCTGCTGTCCGTGGCCACCAGCAGCTATCCGAAGTCAGAATAGCTGCAGCAGTTCCCGTTTCCTGTGATAAAATACCGGCCACGCAGGAATCCACCTGCACCTAGCGAAACATCTGCACCTAGCGAAATTGGGTGACGGCTTAAGAGAATGACGCAGAACCGGGGCCCCAATCGCATCGTTTACATGGACCACGCGGGCACCACGCCCTTGGCGCCCGATGTGCTACAGGCCATGACTCCGTATTTCACCGAACTGTTCGGTAATCCCTCAAGCATCCATACCGTGGGGCAGGAGGCCCGCTACGCCCTTGACGAGGCCCGAGAACGGGTGGCGCGGGTGCTCAACTGCCGTCCGCGCGAGGTGGTATTCACCGGCAGCGGCACCGAATCGGACAACGCCGCCGTTGTGGGTGTCGCCACGGCGCTCCAGGAGACCGGAAACCACATCGTCACTTCCAGCGTGGAGCATCACGCCGTTCTCCATTCCTGCCAGCATCTGGAGTCGCAGGGCTTCGATGTGACCTACCTGCCTGTAGGTTCTGACGGCATCGTTCAGCCCGAATCGGTCCGAAGGGCAATTACGGACAAGACGACGCTGGTCTCCATCATGTATGCCAACAACGAAATTGGTGCGGTGAATCCGATCCCGGAAATTGCCCAGGTGGTCAAGCAGCGGGCCAACGAGCTTTCGCGCACCATCCTGCTGCACACCGACGCGGTGCAGGCAGCCGGCTATCTTGAACTGGATGTAAAGAGGCTGGGCGTCGACCTTATGAGCCTATCGGGGCACAAGTTCCATGGTCCCAAGGGGACGGGCGTGCTTTTCATCAGGCGCGGGGCCCCTTTTCTGCCTTTACTCTTGGGAGGAGGGCAGGAGCGCGAGCGCCGCTCCGGCACCGAAAACATTCCGGGGATAGTCGGGCTGTCGGTGGCCTTGGAAACGGCCAACGCCCAGCGCGAGGAGGCTAGCCGCCATTGCGCCGTCCTGCGGGACCGCATCATTGAGCAGGTGCTGGCCAGGGTGCCGGGCAGCAGGCTCAATGGCCATTCTACCCAGAGACTGCCCAACAACGCTAACTTTTCCTTTCCCGGGGTTGAGGGTGAGCCGATCCTGCTGGGGCTGGACATGGCGGGCATCGCCGCCTCCAGCGGCAGCGCCTGCAGTTCGGGATCGCTGGAGCCCTCTCACGTCCTCCTGGCGCTGGGGCAATCCGCCGAAGTGGCCAGGGGCAGCCTGCGCCTCACGCTGGGCCGGGACAACACCGAGGGACAAGTGGATTACCTGATCGAGGTCCTGGTAGACCTTGTGGAACGGCTGCGGCTGCTGCCCAGCCTCACCACCGCCCGGTCATGATCTTACTCAGGTCAAGAAAAAAAGGACTCCGGACGCAGGATACGATGGCTTCCCCAACCCGCCGAATGGGTGTTGCGACGCCCGTCGCACTGTTGCTTGCAGCCTTGGTGCTGATGGTGATGATGGCTTGCACGTCCGAGTCGTCAACACTTGGAAATTACCGTAAGGGGAGAACCTTACACTTAAGCGTCGTGAGCTTGGAGCGGACGCCAGAGCTTCGCTATTCCACCTGTGATGTGCTTGCCGGATCGAACCCTCCGACCTGCGATCCAGACGGGGCGAAACGCCGCTGGAGCATCTCTCCGACAGCGCCAGGTATGGAATTGGTGCTGGTGCGGGCCAAGGTGGAGAACCACACCGCAGTCAACGCCTTTGTCAACGTCGACCGGAGTGCTGCCGAACTGCGGGACTTCGCCAGTGCCAGCTACTTTCCGATCTCCATCCCCGAAACTGCATGGCAGGACTTCCGCGGAGAACCGGAGGCGCTGGTGAGGATCAATCTGGGAGAGTGCTTCGACGGCACCCGCGCCCTGATAGATGTGGGTTCTTCGGTAATGTGGCAAAGCGAGGCCGAGGACGCACAACTGCTCGCTTTCGAAGACTCAGGGGTGGCTGTGGGGCCAGAAGGGAGGGCCGAGATAGCCCCCGGGTCGTCCCTGAAGCACACCTTCAACCAAGCGGGGACTTACGCATACGCCTGCAGCGGTTCAGAGGGAGGAGAACGTCAGGCGGCACTGCAGGTAGCGGTTCCTGATACGGGGAGAAACTATATTGACCGTACCACCAGGTTCCTGCGGGGGTCATTTGAGTTGCCGCGGGGGCACGGTGTGGACGGATTTCTGATCTTTGAGGCCCCGGTTGACACCGAGTTCCGTGACATGCGCTGGCGAGCCGGCGACTCCATTACCTTCGGCTTCTGAGAACCGAGCCTCCTGCACTCTTGCCGTCGCCCTGGTAAAGGGTCGCGCTCGTTCGAGCGCAGCATTGGCGGATCCTCGCCGCCCAGAGGCATGAATCGAACCCCCTCCGCAGGCAGGATGCCTTCCCTATGAAACGGTTCGCTGAGCTGGTGATATACGCGGGGCGGAGGCGGAGCGGGCCGCCTGTTCCACCCCGCATCTGGCGACGCCTTTTCCACATCGTCGCCGGGTCAAGCATCCCGACCGCAGGCATCTTTGTCCCAGAGCGCGAATTCTTGCTTGCCTTGGCTATGATTGCCGCTGTGGCGGTGGTAATTGACCTCTCGCGTTTCGGCATCGGCCCTTTCAATCGCCTTTATATGCGTTTGATGGACCCCTTGCTGAAAAGCGACGAGGCAGCCCGCATGACCGGGGCCACCCATATGCTCATCGCGGCGACGCTGGTTTTCTGGCTCTTTGGCAGGGACGTGGGCATCCCGGTGATGTTTTATCTGTCGCTGGGCGACCCAGTGGCGGCCATAGTGGGAAGCCGCGTTCCAGGCCCGCGCCTTATGGGCAAGTCTCCCGGGGGAACGCTGGCCTTCGCAGCCACCGGGGCAGCCATTGCAGGTGTTCTGGTTGCCACTGGAGCCGTCCAGTATCACTGGGCGATGTGGCCGGGAGCCGTGATTGCCGCGCTGGTGGAATTGGCCGGAATCCCTCCCGACGACAACCTCACAATTCCACCAATTGCGGGCGCAACCATGTGGGCGATGGGGGCATGACGACGGACGTAGTCGCTGGCAGCAGACCGGCTATCAAAGAATGGGGCGCACGACTGTGCGCCCCATTCTTTGATAGCCGAGTGTGTTCTGATCGGCACCAATATAGGCGTGACCCTCGCTCGCTATGTTGCCGCCCCATCGAAAGCCACTGACTCGGCCTGGTCCCGCTGGAAGCGCAGGTAGGCATTGCGAGACATGGCCGCCTTGTGGGCGGACTTGATTTCCTTGGCCTGCTTCGCTCCATCGTGAAGCAGATCGATGACCGACATTGCCATGATCTTTGCCGGGTTGATGACCGCCGTCTCGTAGTCGGTGATCAGGTAACTCTTGCTGTGGCCGGGCCCGGTGGCCCCCCCGGTGTAAGGGTGAATGGCGGGGATCAGTTGGGACAGGTCGCCCATGTCGGTGGATCCTCCCCGGTTGCGCCCAGCGGGCATGATCAGCGTTCCATTTTCGCCCACGATGGTTGCTGCGTTGCGACGAAAGAGTTCCTGCAGCCGGGAGTCGTTGCGCATGGGCATGTACCCCGGAATGGTGGTGATCTCCACCTGTGCTCCCACCGCTAGGGCGCCTGACTTGAAGCAGCGGTCAACGACCTGCGAGTTCTTGACCACGACCTGCGGGGTCGACGACCTGACCCGCCATTCCAAGCGAACGTCGGCAGGCACGGCACTCACAGCCTCGCCGCCCTTGGTTATGATGCCGTGGATGCGCACGGTATCCTCGGCACGATGCGTCTCTCTGGTGGCGTTGATCGCTTGGAGCGCGAAGGAGGCGGCATTCAGTGCGTTGATGCCCAAGTGGGGCGAGGTGCCGGCGTGAGCACCGCGCCCGATGAAGCGGACGTACTTGACGACGTGGCCATTGCTGGTGCCTCCGATGGCGAACTTGCGCTCGCCCATATCGCTGGCGGTATGGCACATCATCGCGATGTCAACGTCGTCGAAATGGCCCAGCCGGATCAATTCCTGCTTGCCTCCGAGGAACTCCAGCTTTTTTTGCGCCCGCAGTTCCAGCCTCTGTTCGACCTCGATGAACTCCTCAGCGGGCACGGCAAAGGGCACTATTTCACCGGAGAGTTGGGAGAGCACTTCAGGTGTTTGCAGTCCGATGGTTGCCCCCAGCATCATGCCCAGTTGGCAGTGGTGACCACAGGCGTGGGCCGCTCCCGTCTCCGGGTCGGCGTGGGGGTGCTCGGTTACCACCAGCGAGTCCAGCTCGCCAATGAGGGCCACCCTCGGCCCGGACCCGGCGCCGCCGGGAATTCGCCCCTTCAGGCCGGTCAGGGCCAGGCCGTTCTCGTGGGGGATCTGCAGCTCGTTGAATTTCTGGGCAACCAAGCCAGCCGTGCGGTGTTCGCGGAAACCTGCCTCGGGATGGGAAAGCACCTGCTGAGCGACGCCTACGATTTCCTTTTTGCGTTTGTCAATGGACTCACAGGCCCGCCGCTTCAGCTCTTGAACAGTCAACATAATTAAGCGCCCTTGAAGGTTTCTTCCTTGGCCAGGCTCCGCATGAATTTCAGATAGTCGGGCCTAGTCATCTCTGGCCGGTGGTTGGAAACGATGTTGCCGCCCATCTGGGCTCCGTCTGCCAGCAGGTCTATCGCGGTGCATGCCATGGCCTTGGCGGCAGTTATCACAGCCAGACCGTAGTCCTGCACCACATAGTCCGCGCCATGGCCGATGCCCGTGGCGCCGCCAACGTAGGGATGAATGGCAGGCATCAGATGACTGATGTCGCCCATGTCGGTGGAGCCTCCCCGGTGCTGCACGTGGCCGGTGTTTTCCTCGCCGACCAGTTGGTGGGCATTGGCCCTGAACACGTTGTTCATGGCCGAGTTTTGCCGCAGGGGAAGGTAGCCGGGAATAGTCTGGATCACCACGTCGCCGCCCACGGCCATTGCCCCGGCCTTCAGGGCCCTATCCACTTTCGTGTTGGCGTCCATGATCGCGTCCAAGGTGCGTCCCCGGACAAACGTCTCCATCCGCACGTCGGCGGGCACAGCGCTGACCGCCTCGCCGCCCTTGGTGATGATCGGGTGTACCCGAACGCTGTCGTCGTCGCGGAAGGTCTCGCGGTTGTAGTGAATGGCCGAGAGCGCGAGGCTGGCGGCGTTCAACGCGTTGATGCCCAGATGAGGCGCGCCACCTGCATGGGCGCCGCGCCCCAGGAATTGGATCTTCTTGGCCAGCGTGCCGTTATTCTCCTCACTGATGCACAGTTGTCTCTCTTCAGGGTTGGAGGTGGTGTGGCACATCATGGCCAGGTCTATGTCGTCGAATTCCCCTAGCTTGACCAGCTCCGGCTTGCCTCCAAGGAACTCCAGCTTGCCCTGTCGGCGCAGCGAGTCGCGGTACTCGATTTCGATATATTCCTCTGCGGGGACGGCCATGAAGGCCAATCGTCCGCTGAGCGACTCCAGCACGTTGGGTTGCATCAGACCTATGGCCGCCCCCAGCATCATGCCAATCTGGCAGTGGTGGCCGCAGGCGTGGGCGGCATTCGTATCGCTGTTGGCGTGGGGATGCTCGTTGACTATAAGAGAGTCCAGTTCACCGATGATCGCCAAGGCGGGGCCGGGACTGCCGCCCACCAAGTCGGCTCGGACACCGGTCAGGGCCAGCCCCACTCTTGCAGGCATTCCCAGATCGGCGAACTTGCCGGCCACAAGTCGCGACGTCTTGGTCTCCCGGAATCCTGGCTCCGGGTCTTCCAGGATTGCCTTCGCCAAAGAGACCAGCTCGTCGGAGCGGGAGTCGATGGCCTCTGTCGCTCGGCGTTTCAGTTCCTCTCGCGATGGGTTGAGGCCTCCGGCGGACGACATGAATTCAACCCCCGTAGTGAATTGTGGCCATACATGCCTGATGATTACGAGCAGAACATAGAGGAGAAGCGAAGTCAGCCACCTGTGCGATGAATGACTATTGGGTCGCTATTTTCCAGCCATTTGACACACAGGCGATTGTAGCACGATAGCACAATATAAGGGTCAATCTGCCGCCAGTGTATAATCGCCGCGAGTACCACTAGATGGCCCAAACCGTTCGTCAGCGGCGCATTGCGCTTTCTGGCAGTGTGATGGTTGCGAGTTTCCAATGAAAATCGTTATTGCTCCGCAGGGATTCAAGGCTGGTATCTCCGGGCTGGACGCCGCCCGGGCCATTGCCCGCGGCGTTTCCGCCGCCTTGCCGAATGCTGAAACAGTGCTGGCTCCGGTGGCGGACGGCGGCGACGGTACCCTGAACGCGCTGGTCGATGCCACCGAGGGCCAGGTGTTTACCAGTACTGTAACCGGACCGCTGGGACAGCCTCTGGAGGCCCGCTGGGGAGTTACAGGCGACGGAAGTACGGCCGTTATCGAAATGGCCCTGGCCTCTGGCCTTGCACTGGTGCCGCAGCGCCGCCGCAATCCAAGGATCACCACGACCGCCGGCACAGGGGAGATACTCAGAGAGGCCCTTGACCGGGGCTACACTCGCATTATCGTCGGACTCGGAGGGAGCGCCACCAACGACGGCGGCGCCGGTCTGGCAACGGCCCTTGGCGCCCGTTTCCTGGATTCCGCCGCAAATCCGTTGCCTCCCGGCGGCAGCGCGTTGGCTACCCTAGACCGGATAGGCGTCGATGGACTGCATAGCGGACTGGGCAACGCCACGATCATCGCCGCCACCGACGTGACCAACCCCCTGTGCGGCCCCGATGGCGCCTCCGCCGTTTTTGGCCCGCAGAAGGGTGCGAACCCGGACATGGTGCAGGAGCTGGATGCTGCACTGGCAAACTATGCCCGCGTAGTTGCCCGAGACCTGGGGCGCGATGTGTCGGAGCAGCCGGGCGCGGGCGCCGCCGGCGGGCTGGGCGCTGGCCTGATGGCCTTTACCGGTGCGACCTTGCAGTCTGGCATCGACATGGTGTGCGAGGTTCTGGGGTTCGACGCCTTGCTGGAGGGGGCCGACCTAGTGATTACCGGTGAAGGCCGGGCTGACCATTCCACCATCTTCAACAAGGCTCCCGTTGGCGTCGCCCGCCATGCGCAGGCCCTCGGCATCCCAACCGTGCTGCTGGCCGGAGGATTGGGACCGGGCTATGAGGAGCTGTACGATCATGGTCTGGCTGCCGTTGTCTGTATCGCCGACCGCCCCATGACATTCGACGTATCGCTCTCCCGCACCGCTGAATTGCTGGAAGCGACCGCAGAACGCACACTGCGCCTGATATTGACGGGAAGACAAATGTCGGGCCGGGGCGACTCGTAAAAACCAGCAATCGAGCATTGGAATCGGGGGGCACAAAGTCCATGCAGCTATTCAGAGGGCAGCGATGACTTCCGGCCCTAAACCGCCTGAACCAAGGGCCGGGGTTGGAACGAGTACGCCCATATAAATCTCTTCCAAGCCCGCCCAACAGGTCGGGTGCGATGCGACGGTTCCTCCCCAACTCCAGGACTTGCCTGATGCTCCGGTATTACTTACGGGGACTTCCATGGTGTGTCGGGTGCGCCGATGGCAGGGGACACACTCGTCAATGGCGTTGATCAGCCTCTGGAAATCCACACCGATGTAGATGGAACGACTTGGGGACACAGTCCACTGCTGGGAGTGGACCTGTGCTGGCACCGGGGAGAGCTGTGTGTCTACGACCTGTGAAGCGGGAGTACGTCCCGGACCCGGATGAGGCATACGAAAAGGCTGAATCCGAATTGTTAGCGCGCACAGCCGCCGAAGCAGAGGTCCAGCGGCTGCGAGAGGAACTGCGGCGACTTGCCGTGGAGTAGGCCGCGATCCTGTGGCTCAGGACATCCGTTCTTTGACGAACTCCAGTACAAGGTTCGACAGGACTATGGAACGGTCGGCGTCGACTTCGTCGAAGGCCTCGAAGCTGGTTCCGCTGGGTAGGAACTCGGGGTAGCGCGTGATGTAGTGATACTTGTCCAGTTGCCTCGCCTCGCTCTTGACCGTGTCGAACATCATGTCGAAGAGCTTGGCGTCTTCGCACAGGTCCAGCAGCGAATGTCCCCACACGTCCTCCACCCGTCGGTGGTACAGGTAGGCCTTGACGGCTTTCTCAGCCGCCTGCTGCCCTTGGAAGCAGGCGAGGTTGTGTCGCCCGTGGTCGCGCAGAAACCGGGCGTCCTCCAGGTCCTTTTCAGCCTGTCTCAGCCAGCGAGCGCCTTCAGACAAGTAGTCAGGCATTGAAAATCTCCTTGCCTTCGGCACACGCTCGCCGCAGAGCCGGCAGAGTTTCTTTCAGGGTCTCAAATTCCTGGGGAGTGTACACTTGGGTGTCAATTTCCACTGAGCTGCCCAAGTGATAGGAAAAGAAATCGGACCGCCTACCGAATGGGCGGTCGGTGTCGTGCACCACGATGAGCTCGATGCGGCTTTCCGGAGTGAACTCGCCCGCCGCGACCTCGCCGGTCAGGATCACCTTTTCTATCCCCAGATTCGGCAGAATCTCTTGGATGTTTTCCAATTCCCGCTCCAGCATCTGTTTGCGGAATTGGGCGAAGCCCACTCGCATAGGCATTGTCAAAACCCCTTCCTGTGCTTATCCAGCGCCCCAGCGAATTTGGGGCTTCTACTCGACTAGTACCAAGTGGACTGCCTTGGGACCGTGAACACCCTGCACGATGGTCATTTCGATGTCAGCGGTCCGGCTTGGCCCTGTGATGAAGTTGAGATAGCTGCCCATTTCTCCTCCCCGGCGCTTGTACTCAAGGCGGCGAAGGAGGAACAGGTCATGAAGGGTTTCCAGCACTTCCTCCGGGCGCACCAGCGCCACATGCACAGGCGGAACCAGCGACACCAGTCTTGAGAGGCCCTGCCGAGGCATAATCACCAACGACCCGGTCTCCGCAAGGGCGTAGTCGGTTCCAGTCAGACCCACGTCGGCCTGGCGCATCACCTCTCGCAACTGCTCCCGGCTGGCGGACTGGCCTCGGACGATGGGAACCACCTCAATACCGCGCCATTCAAGCGCGGTGTCCACCGGCACCGAATCGAACACCGGCTGTCCAGAGCGGACAACGCGTGTCGCGCCCAGTTCGCCGATTATCGAGTCCACGCGCCCGATGGCCGCCTCCACGCCGGAAACGCGATGCACATTCCACCCGCCGCGACCCGCCATGTCTACGAAATGGTCGAGCAACTGGGAGCGGTTCTCGCGCAGTCTGGCCGCCATGTCGGCGGCTTGGGATTCCAGCAGCGGCAGCTCTTCTTCCAACCGGTGATACGGATTGTCCGGCGGACCCTCTGTTCGGCCCAATGCCTCCCGCACCGAGCGCAGGAATTCGGCCTTGGACCGTCCGGGCAAATCACCGGGATCAGCGGCGGCCACGGTTCCCCTCATTCGGGGTTTCCCCGCCGAGCTCGTCCCGCCAGATATCGCGGAAGGACTTCGATGGTAGCTCTGGCAGGTCGCGGGCGCGGGTCCAGCGGGACAGCAGAGGCAGAGGCGCGCGTCTGATCCAGCCGCCGCTCTTACGCATTCCCGGCACCAAACGCTGGGCGATTCTCCCCATCCTGGCGGCTAGGGCTGTCCGGCCCGGGTTGCTCATCAGCCGCGAGTAGGCCCTCGCTAGGAACCGCTCTGAGACGGACGACGCCCGCTCCTTAGGGTCCTCGCTTTCGGCCGTGCGGTGGCGCAACTCCAGGAGCATGCGGGGAATGTTTATTTTGACAGGACAGACCTCCCGGCAGGCGCCGCAGAGACTGGATGCCTGAGGCAGCATTTTCGATTCCTTCAGGCCTGTCAGCATCGGAGAGACGACGGCTCCTATCGGGCCGGGATATACCCATCCGTAAGCGTGCCCACCGACCCGCTGGTAAACGGGGCAGATGTTCAGGCAGGCACCGCAGCGGATGCAGTACAGGGCCTCTCGCAGTTTCGGGTCCCGCAGCATCCTGGAGCGGCCGTTGTCCACCAGGATGAGGTGAAATTCCTCCGGTCCATCCTCGTCGTCCTCTCGGCGGGGTCCGGTGACCATGCTGACGTAGCTGGAAATCCGCTGGCCGGTGGCGGAACGAGGCAGAAGCCGAAGGAAGATGGCCAAGTCCTGCATCGACGGGATCACTTTTTCCATTCCGGTGATTCCGATGTGCATTCGAGGGGCAGAGGTGCAGAGCCGCCCGTTTCCCTCGTTGGTCACAATGACCAATGTACCGGTCTCGGCGACCACGAAGTTGGCTCCGCTGATGCCCAGGTCGGCCTGCATGAACTTGTCCCGCAGGGCAACGCGAGCGGCCGCTGCCATGACCTCGATATCCTCGTTGTATGGCAGGCCCAGCTTGTCGGCGAAAAGTTCCGCAACGTCCTCTTTCGACTTATGAAGGGCTGGCGCCACCAGGTGGGACGGCGTTTCCCCGGCTAGCTGGATGATGTACTCGCCCAGGTCGGTCTCGTAGACATCGATACCCAAGGCTTCCAATACCGGGTTCAGTTCGAGCTCTTCCGACACCATGCTCTTGCTCTTGGTGGCGACCTTTACGCCGCGGGCGCGAGCGAGATGACTCACAATGGCGTTAGCCTCGGCGGCATCGTTGGCGAAGTGTACCTGCCCACCTGCGGCGGTCACGTTGTCGTAGAGTTGTTCCAAGTAGAAATCGAGATGGTCGAGGGTATGGATCTTGATCTGGCGCGCTTCCTCGCGCCACTCCTCCCACGCCTCAGGAGTGACCTCATCGATGGCATTGCGCCTTGCTACGTCGAATCCCGAACCGACGCGGTCCAGCGCTCGACGCAGTTTCGGGTCGAGCATGGCTGACGCTGAAGCTCTGGTGAATTGACTCGTCTTTACTTCCGGCACGTTGCTACCTGTTTGAACCGGCGCCGTCGTGGTCCAGCATTTGGGCAAGGTGGCGTATTTCGATGTCTGGGTCCTGGCGGCGAAGAGCTCCGCCTATGTGCATCAGGCAACTCATATCGCAGGAGACCAGCGTATCCGCCCCCGATTCCCTGACACTGGCTACTTTGTCAGCCAGCATCCCTTCCGATATGCGGGGCAGCTTTACCGAAAAGCTGCCGCCAAAGCCGCAGCACGTCTCTGCGTTCCGAAGTTCCCTCATTTCCAAGCCATCCACGGCGTTCAACAGCGAATGCGGCTCGTGGCGGACCTCCATCTCCCTCATCAGGTGGCAACCGGGATGGAACACCGCTGAACCGGATCCTTCGACTCCCGGATCCTCCACTCCCAGGACCTTGACCAAGAACTCAGAGAATTCGTAGACCCGGTGCGATAGCGACACCGCCCGGCGCAGCATGGCAGGTTCGTCCTCGAAAAGGTCCAGGTAGAAAACTTTCATCATCGCCGAGCATGACCCTGAGGGGACCACCACGTATTCGCTGTCCCGGAACTCGCTCAGTGTCCGCTCCGCCATCTGCCGGGCCTCACGGGTGAAGCCCGAATTGTAGAGTGCCTGGCCGCAGCAGGTCTGCCCTTCCGGGAACCCCACCGATACGCCCAGACGCCGCAAAACGCGCACCACGCTGACGCCAACTTCGGGGAACAGCTGATCGACGATACAGGTTACGAACAGATCGGTCTTGAAGGGAAATTCCTGAGCCAAAACACCCCACCTTTTAGGAAAGCCTAACAGACGGATAGGACGCTGGCAACGACTGACGGCGCTCATGCTTGCGTTGACAGTTTCCGCGAACCAAAACTACACTCGCCCAAATCCTTGAGGGAGGCACCGCTCATGCCAGAACCGGTCGATGTCGCAATAGTCGGCGGAGGGGTAATGGGTTGCGCCATCGCCTGGCAGTTGTCCAAGCGTGGCGTGTCCTGCGCGCTGGTGGAGAAGGGCGCATTCGGCGGTGGTGCCTCCGGGGCCACCGCGGGCGTGGTCGGCCCACTTTGGCATCTCGACCACGATGACACCGCGGTATTCGACCTGGGGATGCGCAGCCTGGAGCTTTTCCCGCAGTGGGCGGCTGAGTTGACGGAGGCTGGCGTCAACCCGGAGTATCAACAGAACGGCGTGCTACGGCTTGCCTTTTCCGATGACGAAGTTGCAGAACTGGACGGCCTTTTCCGCTGGCAGTCCCGGCTCGATCTGGATGTGCAATGGCTGGAGAGGGAAGGTGTTATACAAAGACAGCAGGAGACCAACCCCGAGGTGCTCGCTGGCATATTCTCCCCTCACGAAGGGTGTGTCCGCGGACAGCGGTTCTGCGACGCTCTCGCCCACGCTGCCGGACGCTTGGGAGCAATGCTCTACGAGAGGGTGGAGGTGACCGCCCTGAGTAACGACGGGGACCGGATCACGGGTATAGAAACAACAGTTGGACACATCCGGGCCGGGCAGGTGGTGCTCGCGGCGGGGCCCGGAAGCGGCATCGGCGGCCGCTGGTCGGCGCCGGGCGGACCGCTGGACCTGCCGGTGCGTGGCGTGAAGGGCCAGCGAATCCTCCTGAGAAGGCCAGGTTACATGCCCAAGACGCCGGTGCGCAATTCGGCCGTGTACGTGGTGCCCCGGCTGGACGGCAACATCCTGGTGGCGTCGACACGGGAGGAGGGGCGCTCCGACGAGATTGTGACCGCTGAAGGCGTCGCCACTCTCATATCCGGCGCGGTGAGGTCTTTCCCCATGCTGCGCGATGCAGCCTTCGTATCGGCCCGCGCCGGGGTGCGGCCTGCCACGCCCGACGGGCGCCCCATAATTGGACCGGTTTCTGGAGTGGACGGCCTGGCCATTGCTACGGGACACGACGCCGTGGGCATCATGCTCAGTCCTGGAACCGCCGAGTTGGTGGTCCAATACCTGCTGGACGGAGTTGCGGGCCCACTCCAGTCCTTCAGTGCCGACCGGTTGCGCTAACCTGACAGCGCCACGTCGACGATGGCCACCCGGCCCGCATCGACGGCGGCCTGAGCCTCCTCGAGCGCACCTCTGAGCCTGCCGGGGTCTTCAACCCGCTCGCCGTGTCCGCCGAAGGGTCTGGCCAAGTCCGAATAGTCCGGGCCGGGAATGTCCACTCCGTGGAATATGCCAGACTGCACTGCCGTTCCCTCAGGGTAGAACGAGAGATGAAGGCTCTTCATCGCGGCGTAGCTCGCGTTATTGAACACGACGATCAGGATGGGCAGGTTGCTTTCCCGCGCCACGCCCAGGCTCTGGGTGATTGGGTTGTACAGGAACGAACCGTCCCCGATCAGCGCTGTAACGGGACGCTCAGGCGCTGCCAGCTTGGCGCCCAGTGCGATACCGAGGCCCTGTCCCAAGCCACCAGCGGGGCGTAGGTACGACAGCGGGTTGTTGCAAGCGATGCGCCGCAAAATCTGGGCGCGATGAAGGATCGTTTCGTCCACGAAAACCGTGTTCGAGGGCAGAGTCTCGCTGATAGTGTTGCAGAGGAAACCGGGGTCGATGGGCGATGCAGAGCCAGCGGACGCATCCAAGGAACGGTATCGCTCCCACACGGGATTCGGGCCGGAAGACATAACCGGCGTCGGATCGTCGCTGCGTTCTCGCACAGCAGCGTCCAAGGCGGCCAGCGTTACTGGCAGGGAGCCTTCCAGGTAGAGGTCGGCCTGCAGGTCCTGGTGGACCATGTACTCCTTGACCGGGTAATCGTCGATGCACACCACAGTGGCAGACGGCCCGGCGCTGGGCGGGTACCATGGCGCCCGGTTGCCGATCACCAAGAACAGGTCGAAGCGGTCCATCTCACGCCGCAGGTCGTAACCGTGATGCAGCGGGTGGATCTTTGGAAAGTTGTTGTACGCAGGGCCCTCTCCCTCAAATACCGAGATCCCTCTTGACTCGGCCAGCGAGATCAGGGCGCTGAATCCTGCGGAAGTTCGGCCTGCTGAATCGGCAACGATTACCGGGTTGGAAGCCCGGCAGACCATGTCGGCAACCTGCGCCACTGCGGCAGGGTCGGGGTGGCCCACGGGAGCAGACGGGCGATGCTTCAACGGCTGGCTGGGAGTCCACTCCTCCAGCATCGTCTCGATGGGTACGTTCAGAAATGCCGGGCCCTTGGGGGTGCGCTGAGCCAGTTCGCCAGCGCGCGCAAAGGTTTCGTACAGGGTGGCCCCGCTGGTCACGCGGTTGCTCCACTTGGTGAACGGCTCGACCAACCGGTTGGGGCCGCCCACGATGCTGAGGTTGCGGAGCCACTGCGGGCCAGGGTCCATCTCCGGAACCTCTCCGTAGGTGGTCGACTCACCGGAGCAGACCAACATGGGCACCTCGGCCTGGTATGCCCCGTGGATGCCCATGGAGCCCTGCAGCACACCCACACCGGCGTGCAGCAGCACGGCCTGCATCCGTCCGGTCATGCGTGTGTAGCCGGAGGCCATGGCCACGGCCAGGGTCTCGTGCCAGCAGTTGATGTAAGCCGGGCCGGGCTGCTCGTTCACTTTCTGACGAGCCAACGCCTCCCACACAGACGGCCACTCCGAGCCGGGCGAGGAAATGATGTAGTCAACGTCGAGGTTTCGCAGGGCCTCCAGGATGGCGTCACCGCCGTCCAGCCGTTCCGTCATGGCAATACTCCTAAACCAATACCAAGGTGGGATGTGCATTTCGGGGGTTTTGGAGACGACCGAGAGGATTCCACGGCACCTCACATCACCTTTAGGCCCCAAATGGGTGGCCCCCGACAGTGCGGTTTGGCGATATGTACATTTCACCTTGGCTTTAGTTTAGCTTTTCACCCAGCGACATTCCGGCTGGTGTCCGTGGGCGCCGTGGTCGATGCAGGTGCAGGGAATGTCCTCGCGCAGGCTGTACCCGTTGTACTGCATGAAGGCGTGGAACCCGGGGTAGAACCCCTCGCCCTCGTCTATCGAGTCAAAGCCTGCCTGGAAGGCTTCCCGCAGTTCCTCGTGGGTGGGCATATTCATGGCAGCGGTTACTCCCCGGTCAGAACTTCGGCGATGTCCTGGGCGAAGATCATGTCCTCGGTGCCCTCAAGGTCCGGGTCGTCCGGCGAGGTCAGGTACTTGGCGAACACCCAGACGCCGTCCTTGGGGTTGTTGACCACTTCTGCGGTTGCCCCGCTTACGGTGGTGATTTTGGCGCCTTCCGCGATGGTGATGAGGTTTATAATTTCCGGCATTGGGCCATCTCCGATAACGGTCCGGCTGTATGGTCGGTCAGAAGAAAAAGGTCAGGTTCTTGGCCAGCAGCACGTTCTGGTCGAGAATCACCTTTCGCTGCGCGATTTTCCAGCCGCCGTCCTCTTTTCTCAGGACATCCTCACGTTTGCCGATAAGGAAGTCGGTCTCCGTTTGCACGCGGTTGCGGTAGATCAGGAACCGGCACTTCAGCGCGACCTCTGTCGCATCCTCCGCCGAGGGCCTGGCCTCCAGGAGCTGCACGTTGGAGACCATGTGGCAGATGCGCGACAGCGGCTCTTCGGCCCAGTGCACCCCCGTCAGAATCTGGTTGACGCGCCGCTCCAGCGTGGCCTTGCCCTCGTCGAACCAGTTGATGTCGTGGCCCTCGCGGGTGAACTCCCGGTCCAGCTCACCGAACTTGACGTTGCGCCGCATTGGCATCCAGTAGCGGATGTCGTCGGAGAGCAGATCCAGCCACTCGGCGAAGCGCCGCTCGTCGAGCAGCTCCGCCTCGTGGTACAAGAACTCCTCGGCCTCATTCTTCAGCAGCATCTGGGCGACGTTCGCCCCGACAGTTGTCATGCCGTGCTGCCTTCCCGCACCGAAGCGCCGTTGTGGGCATTCGCGCCGTTAGAGTGACCGTTGCGCCAGCTTGCCAGCTCGTCCCAGTCCTTCGCTGTCAGGAACTCGGCCCAGCGGGAGTAAAACCCGCGCTGGTTCTGCTCTGTGGCCTTGGCGGCGGTGACGTTGCGAATCTGCCCTGGCAGTTCCAGCCCGTCTGTGTCGAAGGGCGGAGCCTCGTGCCCCAAACCCATCTGGTAGTTGTAGGGATAGCGGCGGGCGATGGCCCCGCGGCTGGCGTTGTGAGCGTAGTTCCAGTTTTCCATATCATCTTGTTCGGTGAGACCAGCGGGACCGGAGTAGCTGATGTAATACTTGCGCAGGAACTCCTTGACCTCGGCGGGCGCGTTCTTGTCGACCAAGAACCAGCGCCACGCCTCGTGGCTCTCGGGGCTGCGCGGGTGCCACACGGCAATGGTGCGCGGCTGGCGCGGCAGGTAGGAGAAATTCGGGAAAAGGGTGCCGGGACCGGGTATGAAACGAGCCCATTTACCGTAGTTCTTGCGACGCTCGTTCTCGCAGTGAGCGAAGTACTCCGACACGATGCCGGAGTGCTGGTAGCCGGCAATTGGGGAGTCGTCGGGCCGCAGGAAGCTGATGGTGCCGTGGCCGCGCTCGGGGAAGGAGAAATCCAGCGCGGTCGCGCCGACCCTCTCCTGGGTGTCACGGCGCCCGCTGCCGCTGGGGCCGACGCCCACCAGGTCGACGGAACGGTGGCTGATGTTGTGGTAACGGTCGCCGATGAAGTTCTCCGACGGGAACTTCCAGTTGCAGGGGATCACCCACTTCTCGATACCGCCGAAGACCTCGGTCTCCCCACCGGCGCCGTCCCAGGTGTCCAGCAGGAAGTCTAAGTAGGTCTTGTAGCCGCCCAGGTATTCCTCAAATGAGGGGGCGTGTTTGTCCCAGGTAGCCCAGACGGTGCCCTTGTAGACGCAGAGTTGGGGAACCTCAATCAGCCCCCACTGCGACTTGTCCAATTCGCCCTTGTAGGCGTCCTTGAAATACGGGACGCCGACCAGCTTTCCGTCGGTGGCGAAGCTCCAGCCGTGGTAGGGGCAGCTGAAGACGGGGGTGTTGCCCTCGTCGTAACGGCAGACCTTCATGCCCCGGTGGGTGCAGGAGTTGAGGAAGGCGTGAATCCCGCCCTCCCGGTCGCGGCATAGGATCACGGATTCCTCACCCATGCAGGAGACGAAAAAGTCGCCGGGCTTGGGGACCTGGGACACGTGCCCGACGAAGAGCCAAGCACGGGCGAACAGGTGCTCCTGCTCTTGGGCGTAGATCTCTTCGTTGACAAAAATCTCGCGGCTCACCGTTCCGGCGGCAAGATCGACCATGCCGCTCAGCGAATGATTGCCGTTGCTGTGTCCGTTCTGCATCGTCTCCTCCCCCTGAGTAGGTCTCCAATTCATTCCATGTCTAGCAATCCGGGCGCAGTTCCGCTCCGGCCAACTGTTCCAGAATGCGGGCCACCACTGGGTAGCCGTCCTTTCCCATTCCCTGCGCCTGGGCCCGCTGGAACATATCGTCGGCGATGGCTCCAATGGATGCGGGAGCCTGCGACTCCCGGGCCAGTTCGCAGGCCAGGTGTATGTCTTTTGCAACGATGTCCAACGTTCCGTTGGAAGCGAAGCTGCGGTCTAAGATGGCCTCGGTGGAGCGGTTCAGGACGCCGCTGGACCCGGCGCTGACCGGAATAATCTTGGCCAGTATTTCCAAGTCGATGCCCGCCTTGGCGCCAATCAGCATACCCTCAACACCGGCGATAAAAGCACAATAGCCGAGATACTGAGTGACCAGCTTGGCGATGCATCCCGAGGCGGTCTCGCCCACGTAGAAGACATCCCGGCCCATGCATTCCAGAAGCGGCCGGTGCTTTTCGAAGACGGTCTTGTCTCCTCCCACCATCATGGTCATTCCCGGAGGGCGTCCGCTGACTGGCGAGTCCAGCATTTCAATGCCGCGCTGACTGCATGCTTCCGCCAGACGCCTGATGAGCGATGGTGCGTTGGTCGTGGTGTCAATCCAAGCGCCCCCGCGCGACAGACCGGCCAGTATCCCGGTCTCGTCGTCGAGCACCACCCGCTCGGCCTCAACCGGGCCGGGCAGGGACGTGAACACCACTCCCGCCGCCTCGGCCACCGCCCGGGGGCTGTCGGCCCAGTGGGCGCCCAACTCGCACAGGTTGGTGGTCGCCTCGCGACGCACGTCGTACACCGTTACGTTGTGCCCGGCGTCCAGCAGGCAGCGGGCCATGGGGTTGCCCATCGTCCCCGTGCCGATGTATCCAACATCCATCTATCGCTCCAAAGTGCTGTCGTGACTATCAGGCAAATGTTTCAGGGAGAACCCCGATGGTGACGAGTCTCCAATTGGAAGGTCGTCTTTCCCGGTCAGCGCTATCAACCGTCTGAGTGGTTGTTGGAAGCGATGGTGAATGACCTGGGATTCTCTTGCTGCAAGGCTTCCAGAACAGGCAGAGCTTCCTCGGCTTGGGCTACAACGTAGCGTAGCGTTTCCTCGCTTCTCTAGGTTCTCGTAAAAATTCTCATGCCCCAGTCGGTAAACGTCAGAAATGGCTTCTCCCAAATCTGTATCCAAGGCCTCAGCCACGATCTGCCGCCCGATGTTCTCCACCAGCCGGTGACTGTCGTGGCGCCAGCCGCGGAGTTCCCCGATGGCCTTCAAATTATGGGCGATCGCACCCCAGGCCTTCTCTCCGGCTTGGAGGCGATCGCCTTGCTCCGGGTAGTTGCGAGCCTGCGATATGAACCGTCGTCCTATTGCCCGTCGGTCGTCCGTGCTTTGGAATCCTGGCTCAGGCAACGGCGGTAAGCCGGCCATTGGAATCGTGCCCTTTCCTGCCTTCTACTCTTACTTACCCTCTAGTCTTACTTACCCTCTAGCTGGTGGCGGCGGGCTGGGCGACCGGGCGATGGCCCCAGATGCTACCTTTTTCGTGGCGCTGCACCTGCCAGGTGGAGTCGTCCACGGTTCGGGCGCCCCAGCCGTATTCCACATCGAATCCAGAGGGGGTCTTCATGTAGAACGACGTCATGTGGTCGTTGGTGTGGCGGCCCAGTCCTCGGGTGACGTTGATCTCCGAGTCCAGTACCAGGTCGTAGGTCGAGCCCACATCGTTCATTCCCCCGGTCTGGAGCATGAAGTGATTGAGCTTCTTGGTGGCGCGGCCCTTTGCCTCGATGATTGCCAGGGTGTGATGACGCGGGTTGCAGTGGAAGAACACCAGGTTGCGGATGTAGTCGCTGATCCTCATACCCAGCACGTCGCGGTAGAACGCCACGGCCCGGTCCAGGTCCTCAACGTGGTAGACCACATGGCCCAGGCCCTGCTCGCCAGTGACGAACCCACTGATGGGGCGCGGCGAGTTGAATGGGTTGTCGAAGCTCACCGGCGGGCCGTAGTAGACCTCGGTGGGCGTGCCGTCGGGATCCTCGAACTTGATCAGTCCCTCGACCTTGCGCTCCTTGGCCTCCTCCGGCGTACCTACGGATACCTCGATGCCAGCTTTCCGCAACTGCTCCCCCATCTCTCCGAGGGCCGCTTGGTCGGTAACCTGGAAGCCGACAAACTCCACGTCGTCCTTACCGGTAGGGCTGACGATGAAGCGGTGGGTGTATTCGTCCATCCGCAGTGTGAGGTTTCCGTTGGCGTCGAGGCCGTTGGACTGCAACCCCAGCACCTCGGTGCCGAAATGTTCCCACTCCTCGATGTTGCTGACGCTGATACCGATGTATCCCAATTGGGTAACACTGGACATGATGCCTCTCCTGCACTGTGTTTGTTTGCTGTTTTGGGGAGACGCCCCACGCTAACTCTCCCCCGGTGGGAGAGGGAATCCTCTTATTTGGCGTCCATCATTTTGACCCAGCCGGCGTAGAAGCCTCTGGCGTTCTGCTCGCTGATTCGCTCGGTGAGGACGCCAGGCAATTCTACGTCGTTGACCAGGTGACCGATACCCATCTGGTAGTTGTACGGCTGGCGGCGCGCGATGGTCCCCTTGCTGGCGTTGTGAGCGTAGTTCCAGTTCTCCATGTCGTCCTGCTCGGTCATTCCACCAGGGCCGGAGTAGCGGATGTAGTAGTGCCTCAGCACTTCCTTAACCTCCTCCGGCGTGTCCTTGTCTATCAGGAACCAGCGCCAGGCCTCAGTCATATTGGGCCCGCGAGGATGCCAGACGGCGATGGACCGGGGCTGCCGGGCCAGGTAGGACATATTGGGAAAGACCGTACCCACCGCACCCAGGATGTTGGTCTTGCCATCAAGTCGGCGGCGGCGCGCCGCCTCCATCATTCGAAAGTACTCACCCACATCCGCCGTGTTCTGATAAGTGGAGACCTGTGGCGTCTCGGACGGGAACAACTCCACCACGGCAGCGTGGCCGCGCTGCGGAATGGAGGCGTTGATCCGGCGGCCTGCCTTGTACTCGGCGTCGTCGCGGCGGCCCAGCCCGCTGGGGCCAATGCCTACCATATCCACGGAGCGGTGGCTGATGTTGTGGTAACCGTCGCCCGCAAAGTTCTCGGCGGCAAACTTCCAGTTGTTGGGCATGGTCCACTTCTGGACCCCGCCCAGAATCTCGGAGCCGCCCTCGCTGCCGTCCCGACCGTCCATAAGCAGGTCGAGATACATCGTGAAGTCGCCCAAGTACTCGAGGAACGAAGGGCCGCTCTTGTCCCACGACGCCCAGATGCCACCTTTGTAGTTGTGCATTTGAGGCACTTCGATGAGGCCCCACTGCGACTTGTCCAGCCCCCCTTTGTAGGCGTCCTTGAAGTAGGGGACGCCCACCAGGTTGCCGTCGGTGGCGAAGCTCCAACCGTGGTAGGGGCAGCTGAAGACTGGTGTGTTGCCCTCGTCGTAGCGGCAGACCTTCATCCCTCGGTGGGTGCAGGAGTTAAGGAAGACGTGAACCTCGCCCTCCCGGTCGCGGCACAAAATGACCGACTCCTCGCCCATGTTGGACACGAAGTAGTCGCCGGGCTTGGGAACCTGAGACTCGTGGCCCACGAACAACCAGGCCTTGGAGAAGACCTGCTCCTGCTCCTGCGCGTAGATGTCCTCGTTGACGAAAATCTCGCGGCTGATCTGACCCCTCTCGAAGTCGACAATACTGCCAAGCGAGCGGCTAGTTGTAGTCGCCATAGAGACACGCTCCCGGCTACGATTGCTGGTTGGCCACAGTATACACGACGGCGCAGCGCGTTTTCACCGCGCCGTTCGACTGTGGCCGTAACTTACAGAGACGACGAAAATTGGAGGTAGACGGACTACGGCTTCGCCACCGCCAGGCACTTGCTGGAGTTGTGGACGTATGTCTGCAGGAACTCCACGATTTCCGGCGGCCGCTGCAGCTCGGACAACGCGCCCGCGAGGCACATCCAGTTCAGCATCTCCTGCTGTCCCGCGTCCTCTACCTGGGCAGTCGTCAATCCGCGCCACGCCTCGTAATTGCCGGACTTGAACTCCTCGAACCGCTTCCGGTCGGAATCCACGTCGCAGTACATCCACCAATTCTTCTCCGTCAGGAACGCATGCGACCAGCTCGACGAGGCGATCAGCGCCACCCGCCACGGGCTGGCCAGCATGGCCCGGGCGGCGGCAGCTCCAAGCTCCATGCACCGCTTCGGCGACGGGCCCGGCGGGTCGAGAGCCATCTCCACTCCGTTCACGATTTGCGGGCTGGCGCCACCACGGTTGCGTATGATCCGGCTGCCGTAGCAGTTGATGGCAAAGGGGATGACCGGGTAGTCGAACCCGGTCCGATCATAGTCCAAGTACAGCAGCGTGTTCAGGAAGGCGTGCCCCAGCCCCGGCTCATGCAGCGCCTTGTAGGCGTAGGCCACGTCGAATCCGTCGTCGATCAGCGCGCCTGCCAGGTGCCGGGCCGCCGGATGCCCCTTGTACCTGAAGGTCTTGTCCGGAGCCTCGCCCCACACGTTGGGCCTTGCCCCGCCGTCCTTGGTGGTGAAGGGGGTACACTCGTACTCGTCGTAGGCCATGACGCAGAAGGCGGGGATAATGTCCTCTTTGAAGTTCTCATACTGGTCGTCGCCCCATACCAGTACAACGTCTGGGTTGAAGGCGTCCAGCTCGGCGCGCACCTTGCGGAACCCTGCCACCAGCTTTTCACGCTGGTACAGCGCAGAGGCATACCCCTCGTCGTCGCCCCACTCCTCCCGCATCGCGTCGGGCCAGTTCTCCGGGTTCTTCTGGTCGCTCGGGATGCGTTCGTTTCTGAGAGCCCGGGTCAGCGAGTAGTGCTTCAGCTCGTCGGGCGTGATCAACGATGGGGAATGTGTAACTCCGACGCCCAGTATCTCTGCCATATCGCGCCTCCTTTCGGCCGGATAAAGAGGTTTTCGTGTCGCGATTATATCCCGGAATTGCGGCGGTCACATAATCTGCTGGATTGGCGGCGCGTCAGCTGAGGAGGCAAAGCTGAGCAAGAGAGGCGAGTATGCCCCTCTCTCCACTATCCACCCACTCCAATCCTGCGATTCCCGCCCCTTTCTTGACCCATCCATCGGACTCTGCATGTGCTTTGGCATCTGACTCAGACTGGTTGACCAGTTGTAGCGGCGCAATTAAACTGAAAGAGAACCTATGGTTTCGCTGCGCGCGAGTCCCGGTCGCCATCGGAAGGCCGCGCGAGATTACGGCAGCGGAAGACCTTTCCGGAGGATGGAAATGGCTGAACCCATCGAGGTGACCGAACAGAATTGGGACTCCGAAGTTCTCAAGTCAGACGTGGTCGTGATGGTCGACTTCTGGGCTGAGTGGTGCGGCCCGTGCAAGATGATCGCCCCGTCGGTGCATGACATGGCAGTGGAATACGATGGCAAGCTCACCGTGGGAAAGCTGGATGTTGACAGCAGTCCCAGCGTCGCAATGCAGTACGGCGTGCGCAGCATTCCGGCCCTGATCTTTTTCAAAGACGGGCAGCCCGTCGACCAGATTATCGGCGCAGTGCCCAAGGGAGCTCTCAAAAAGAAGATCGACGCCGTCCTTGGCAGCTAATTTCCTTTCGCCAAGCGTCTTTCCGTGACGCTACAGTTGGCAGGCGAGGCGCAGCCCCGAGATTTCGGGGTTGCGCCTCTATTCTTTGGCACGGTCAGAAGTTGGGCCCTGCCGACGGGAATCGTGACTGCACACATCGCGGGAGCAGATGGGCCACTGTGGCCCGGCGGTATTTATTTCCGTGCATCCGTGCAAAAAATCTTACTGAATCACTCACCGCGTGGCCGTAAGTAACCACACCAGTGGGACACCGTTCATCCGGCCCAGTGCCCCAACCTCCGGCTCCCTTCGTCTCCGATTGGGCAGACTACATCGACGCTCGGCTCGAGAGCCTCGAACAAGCGAGCGCCGTCAGAGGCTGGACGCCGGACTGACCCCTTCCATCAATTATTTAATCATTCCCAGACTTCAGCCGCGGTGGAGATTGCGCTCAATGCAGCCGGATAGCCTGCGTACCCTCCGGTCTGAATCAGAACCTCCACCATTTCCTCCTTGGAGAACCCCACGCGGAGGCCGGCCTGCAGAAAGTTCCGGAGCTGGGCATTGGCGCGCAGGGCTGTCAAAGCGGCGGTGGAGCATACCACCCTGGACTTCAGGTCCAACCCCGGGCGGTAGAAGATCTCCCCAAACCCGAACTGGAGGGTGAGACGCCGCAGGTCAGGAGCCAGATCATTCAAGGCGTTCACGTAGCCACCCTGGTCCTGAACGCCCATGAGCTTTTCCCGAAGCTCGCGGCCCCTCGACTCCATTTCCTCAAGGCTGACCTCGGGCACGTCCGTCTGCGGGACCTCGATTCCCCTTTCGCTGAAGGCCTCGTGCGCCGCCTCCAGCGAGTTCACCGTTGTCGGAAAACCGGCATAGAGGCAGCAATGAATGAGCGCCTCCTGTATCTCCTCCGGGCCCAGGCCCAGGGTCAGCGCGCTGTGGACATAGGTCTTAAGCTGGGAGAGACGTTGCAGGGAGGACAGGACGGAAAGCGTCGCCAGCATTCGATAGCGAATGTCCAGGCCGGGACGGCTCCAAACTGCTCCGAAGATGGACTCTCCGGTGAAATTCCTGAGACCGGGGACACTGGCCACCGCCCTGGGCCGCCCACCGCTCGGGTTGGCGCCGTGCTGCAGGCGCTCGCGTATTTCGTTGCCTTTCCGCCTGAGTTCATCCCTGCTGCTCATCATTTGCCTCCTGTCTTGATATCGCAAATTTTCGGCTCAGTATACTCCAGGCTTCGAGTTTTAATGCAGGCAGAGATAAGAAGATCCTCAACGGTGTTAGAATACCGCGCAGCGACAATTCTCGGAGCGGCTGATTATGAATGTTAACGATGCGGTAGCCCGGATTTTGAAGACCGAGGGCGTGGAGTGGGTTTCATGCTTTCCTTCCAACAACCTGATCGAGTCGGTGGCCAGTGAGGGGATTCGGACCGTCATGTTCCGGCAGGAACGTGGGGCGTTGATGGCCGCCGACGGCTACAGCAGGATGAACGACCGCCGCAAGTTCGGTGTGGCCATCACGCAGGGCGGTCCCGGCTCGGAGAACTCCCACGGCGGCATCGCCCAGGCCTTCTCGGACAACATTCCGATCCTCTATATCGCGGGCGGCCCTGCCTTGGGACAGTACGCCGTCAGGCCCAATTTCTCCCCGGTGCGCTCCTACCAGTCGGTGTCGAAGTACGCCGAGGTCATCACCGCGCCGGGGCAGGTTGCGGCAGCGATGCGGCGCGCGTTCCATAACCTGCGCAACGGCCGCGCCGGCCCGGTGATCTTGGAAATCCCCGCCGACGTGGGGGGGCAGGAGGTGCCGGAGTCAGCATTGGCCTACCAGCCCCCAAAGCGGCTGCTCCAGTCTCCCTCCCGCGGCGACGTGGTCGAGGCGGCTCGGTTGCTGCTCAATGCCCGGAAGCCAGTCATCTGGTCTGGTATGGGCGTCCTTTTTGCCTCAGCGACCGAGGAATTGCGAGAACTGGCCGAGCTGACCCAGATCCCGGTCTACACCACCATGCCGGGCAAGTCGTCCTTCGATGAGCGCCATCCTCTGTCGCTGGGAGCGGGCAGCGGAGCGACATCTCTCCCCGCCCGCAAGTGGCTGCAGGAGTCGGACGTGCTGTTCGCCGTGGGGTCGAGCATGACACGCACCAGCTACGGTCAGCCCATCCCAGACGGCAAGGTCATCATTCACAACGTGGAGAGCATCGAGGACATCAACAAGGACTTCTACGTCGATGTCGGTCTGCCTGGCGATGCCGGGCTCACCCTGCAGGCGCTGATCGACGAGGTGAAGAGCCAGGTCGGAGAGGCAGGACGGCCTGCGAACGGCGTATCGGAAGAGATTGCGGAGGTACGGAGGGGCTGGCTGGCAGAGTGGAAGCCATTGCTGGAGACTGACGAGGTGCCAATCGGCACCTACCGCGTGATCAACGAACTGGAGCGGAACCTGGACAGGGAGAACAGCGTCGTGACCCACGACGCCGGAGCGCCCCGCGACTCCATACTCCCTTTCTACACCGCCACCACGCCGCACAGCTACATTGGCTGGGGCAAGTCCACTCACCTGGGTTACGGCATTCCGCTGATGATCGGGGCCAAGCTGGCCGCACCGGACCGCTTCTGCCTGAATTTCATGGGCGACGGCGCCTTCGGTATGTCGGGGCTGGATATCGAGACCTCAGTGCGGGCGGGCGCACCCATCACCACCGTCGTCCTGAACAACGCCGGAATGGCGACCTACCCAGGCGGATACCCGGTCGCGAACGAGTTGTTCGGCCTTACCCGCATGGGAGGCGACTACGCCAAGATTGCCGAAGGGATGGGAGCCGTTGGCATCACAGTGACCCAACCGTCGGAACTCGCTCCGGCCTTGGTAAGGGCCCAGCAGTTGAACCGGGATGGCCGCACCGTGCTGCTTGATATCCACACCAACATGGAAGGACGCAAGTCTACATTCTAAATGGCTCCGTCCTCCCGCATTTCCGCGTTCGCAGTAATCCAGAATTGCCGTTTTAGGAGACAGCCATGACCCTGCCCGGAAAGCCGCCGGTTGCCACCGACCTGGTTCATCACATAGGCATCGCCGTCGCCAGCCTGGACGAGAGCATCGAGTTCTACCGTGGCTTATTCGGCTTCAAGCCTGGCCAGATCATCGTACGCGAGGACATCGGTGTGCGCGGATGCTTCGTGCCAGTTGGAGAGACCAACCTGGAACTGCTGGAGGGCACCAGCCCAGACAGCCTGATCACCACCCACATCGCGCAGAGGGGAGAAGGACTCCACCACGTCTGCTTCGAAGTTGAGGAAATTGCCGACAAGCTTCAGACGCTGGACGACCTCGGTATACGTCTTATCGACAAGGTGCCACGCACTGGCTTGATGGGAGGAGACATCGGTTTCCTGCACCCTTCGGCGGCGCGCGGCGTCCTCATAGAACTGGCTCAGCACGGCCACTAGCTGAAAGACAAGCGCTCAGGCGAAAGTGGCAGAACAGGAATGGGGGTGAGGCCGGGAGCAGGCAAGCGATCTGACCCATGCCCAGTGGGACCTGCCAGAACCTCTGTTGTCCCCGGCACACTCAAGGGGTATCCCTCGTATCTCGGGTCTGCTGGTCGCCTCCAACTCCATCCGCTCCCCTCCCAGGTGTCCAGGAACACCGGGGAGAGCAGCCGACCTTCTCGCCAAGAGGAGGGCCGCTGGAATCCACCACCCGGAGGCGCGCCGCTCTGGTCCGTTGGCTGCAACATGCACGGGTGGAGGCCGCCGCGTCCAAATTCCGACCAAGTGCGACAGGCAGCGGGATGGTGCATGCCCTCGGTGGCGCGTCGGGTGGCCGCCTTGCGGCACAACCCTATTAGCGGGCGGCCTGCGCAGGTTGATGGGTCCGGAGGAAGTCGCGCACCTGGTTTATCGTTTTGGCCTTGATGTCCTCTGACTCTTTCCAAGGATATTCCGTGATTTCGGCCTTGGGAGCCAACGCCGCCAGGTCCATGGCCGCCTCAAGCGAGTGCGCCGGCGTATCGTCCGGCATGACCAGCAGCGGCGTCTGGCACGAACGCGCGAAGTCCCGCGTGACACAGTAAACGAAGTCCGGCTGGAGCCGGTAGAGGTTGTGCAGGTACTGCTCGATGGTCTCCATTGTAAGTTCCGGCCGCTGGGCGATCAGATCCGGTCCCCAAGAGTCGATGCCCATGTCGTACATGGCGTCCGGCGTTTTCGATGCATGCCCGACTGGCTGGCAGAGCACAGCGGCCAGGACCCGCTCGGGAGCCCGTTCTATGAGCTTCATCGCGAACGGGCCGCCGATGCAGTAGCCGATAAAAAAGAACTCGTCTATTCCGAGGTGGTCCATCAACCCCAGCTGGTCGTCGGCGAAGGCCCCCCACGGGTCGTTGACCTGGACCGGCCCGCTGGACTCTCCGCCAATAGCGTTGCGCTGGTCCATAGTGATGCAGCGGAAGTCGTTCTTAAACACTTCCATCGCGTTGAACACCTGTGATGGCCAATTGTCTGCCTTGGAGTTCAAGCCCCCGCCGGGGGTGGCCAGAAGCGGGAAACCGGATCCAACCTCCTCATATCGGATGCGAACATCGCCATTGGTGTAAAACGGCATTGCGGTTCCTCCTTTTTGGCCCAGAAACTGGTTTCTCAAGCAAGTGTAGCTGGGGAGACCGGCTTGTCAAGGCAAAAGTCACCAGCTGAAACTGCAGGAGAGGCGGGTCGAAATCATACTCGAATGAACGCGACATAAGACGATATTTCCAAGGCTGAATTTGACCCAAGGTTAAACCCTCAAGGGCCTCAGGTGGATTCGCATAGCATTCAGGATGGACTGTCAGCAAAGTAGAAAAGTAGATTTTGGTGTCAAGTGGGCGGCCAAGCACTGTCGTTGGAATCCGTATGGGATGGCTGTATAGTGTTGGCACAATATGGATTCGACAGAACAGTTTGGCCGAGCTGGGTCGGCTGCCGAGCCTTCACCTCGCCCGCAGTTGCGCCCCGGCGACCACCTCGATCTCACACTGGAATCGTGGGGTCGTCTTGGCGAGGCCATGGCCCGCCAAAACGGCGAACCAGTATTCGTTCTGGGCGGCATCCCGGGAGAGCGCGTCAAGGCTGAAGTGACTCGCGTCCACCGCAAGTACGCGTCTGCGACGGTGGTTGAAGTGCTGGAGGCCTCCCCAGACCGGGTGGAGCCGCCCTGCCCCTACTTCGGTGAGTGCACTGGTTGCCAATGGCAGCATCTGGACTACACCGCCCAGTTGGACGCCAAACGGGAAAAGGTGATTGACGCCTTGGTTCGCGTTGGCGGGCTGTATACGGATGCCGGAGACGCGCCCGTTGCCGAACCCATGCCGTCACCGGATCGCTACGGCTACCGCAACCACGCCCGGTTCACAGTCAGCCGGCAGGGTGTCTTGGGATTCGTAAACCGGGAGACACGTCGCTTCGTGCGGATCGACCGCTGTATGATTATGCGGCCCAGCGTAAACGCAGTGCTGGAGAAGTTGCAGGACCGTTGCCAAGAAACAACCCAGCTCTCCATTCGCGCCGGAGCAGGCGAGACTGAATCGGCGGACGGTTACTTGGTCCAGCCGCAACTGTTCAATCCTGCCGTGACGATTGCGACAGGGCAGAAGCGATACATCGAAACGGTGGCGGACGATCGGTTTTTTGTATCCTCTCCTTCCTTTTTCCAAGTCAACGTCGATCAGGCGGCGCAGGCAGCTGAAGTCGTGCGCAAGGGGCTGGTGCTGAGCCAGGATGATGTGCTGCTGGATGCCTACACCGGCGTGGGTACTTTTGCCGTCCTGCTGGCTCCCTTTGTGAAAAGGGTGCTGGCCGTCGAAGAGTCATCCGCCGCTGTGGCCGACGCGCGGGAGAATGCATCCGGCACTCCCAACGTGGAGTTTGTCCTTGGGCGTACTGAGAGCGTGCTGGGTGATCTGCCGCTGCGCCCCGACGCCGTGGTGCTGGACCCGCCCCGTTCCGGGTGCCAGCCACAGGCGTTGACCAGTTTGGTTGAGCTCGCCCCGCCGCGAGTGGCCTACGTTTCCTGCGACGCCGAAACGCTGGCCCGGGACCTCAAAGTACTGTGCGCCGGTGGATACTCCCTTGACCGCGTCGTACCCATCGACATGTTCCCGCAGACCCATCACGTCGAGTGCGTGGCGTTGCTACGATGGGACGGTCGGGCTGTGGCCGACAACATGGTGCTCGCCTCAGCCTCACCTCGGAGGCGGGAACTGTTGAACGGCCTGGGGTTGGACTTTTCGATAGTGCCAGCCGACGTGCCGGAGGATCCCCTGCCAGGGGAAAAGCCGCAGCAAATGGTGGAGCGTCTGTCCCGCGACAAGGCGCTGAAGGTGGCAGCCCGGATGGATGAGGGGTTTGTGGTCGGCGGTGACAGCACAGTGGTCCACCTTGGAGAGTCCTTGGGCAAGCCGCAGGACGACGACGAAGCCCGCGTGATGCTGCGCCGGTTGCGGGGCACGACCCACCACGTTTGCACCGGCCTGACCGTGATCAACGTCGCCACGGGGATTTCGACAACAGTAAGCATGACCTCTGAGATAACGCTTAGAGAATTTACGGACGATGAAATTGAGGCCAGCCTCGCCACGGGTACCCCCCGCGACAAGGCCGGGGCATACGCTGTGCAGGACACCGGTTTGCGCCCCGCATCAGGGTGGGAGGGCTGCTACCACAACATCATCGGGTTGCCAACATGCCTGCTGCTAGAGGCGCTGGACGAACTGGGATACCAGTGGCCGGAGGGCTGGCAGCTGCCCGAATCGGCCAAATGCGGGCGCGGCTGCCCCACTGTCGCCGCCACGGAGCCGACACTATGAACATCATGGGTATGGGAATGCTGGAACTGGCGGTGGTTTTTCTGGTGGCCTTTCTTGTCTTGGGGCCGGTTCGATCCATTGACATGGCCAAGCGTACCGGCAAGGTGCTGGGGGACCTGCGCCGCACCTTTAGTGAGGTAACCGATGCCATATCCACCGAGGAGAGGCAACGGTCCCATTCCCAGCAGCCACCGCCGGGGGTTCCTTCCCGACCAGACCTGCCTGACGACGAAGCCGCCCCGCCTGACGGCAATGACCACAATGGCACGGAACCGCCCCTGAGCCGCCGGAATAACGGCCCAGACTGATGGTCCGCGAACTCAGTTTCTCGGAGCATTTGGGGGAGTTGCGTCGCCGGGTGCTGGTTTGCGCCCTCGCCATCGTCGTCGGTACTGGAGTGTCCTTCGTCTTTTTTGACGAAATAATCGCTTTTCTTGTGCGTCCATCAGGATTGCAGACCGGGGAGGGCGGTCAACTGATAATTATTGAGGTCACGGAGTTCCTCACTACCGCATTCAAAGTATCAGTTCTATCCGGTTTCGTTCTTGCCTTACCAATAATCATCCACCAAGTGATCATGTTCGTAGCTCCCGGATTGACCCCCAGGGAGCGACGCCTGCTTTTCAGCTTCCTGCCGGTGACATTTATTGCTTTCGTCTCGGGTATGGCGTTCGCGTATTTTGTGTTGACGCCTCCCGCCCTTCATTTCCTGCTTACTTTTGGCGAGGACGTAGTTACGCCCTTCATCAGAGTGAGCAACATCGTGAACCTGATGATTCGACTGCTCTTTTGGATGGGCGTGGCTTTCCAGACTCCAATAATTATGTATCTGTTGGCTCAACTCGGCATTGTATCTTCGAGACGTCTTTCGCGTTTCCGCCGAGTTTGGGTGGTGTTGGCCTTTATCTTGGGCGCACTCATTACGCCTACCTTTGACCCGATAAATCAGACGTTTGTTGCCCTGCCTCTGCTGGCGCTCTACGAATTTGGGGTGTTATTGGCTCGCCTCGCAGAACGCAGCCGTCGTAAGGCTGAGACGGTCGTAGCTTAACGATAGGGCCAATTTCGCCAGCCTCTGCACAAAAAAGAACCGGCGATCTGCCGGTTCCTTTTCTAAACAACTACGTTCCCAATAATTGTTTCTAGTAGGGACTGCGGTCGTCTCCGCTCTTGGCTACTGGTGGGTCCTGCTTGTCCTTTTCATCATCTCCCAAGAGAGCGGATTTAAAGGTGCGAATACCCTTGCCCATTGAGCCGCCAATCTCCGGCATCCGGCGCCATCCAAAAATCAGCAGGATCAGACCAAGGATGATAATAATTTCGAGGGGGCCGATGCCTCGCAGGAATCCCATTCGTTTCCTCGCGTTTTTTGTTCTATTTTAGGCTGGGCCATAGTAACAGAAACTGTGAGAACAAACAATTCGAGGGCGGATTGGCTCAGGGCAATCGCGTTATAGATGGTAGGCTTGTCGTTGGATGGGAGACCAAGGGATTTGGGAGTGATGTGGGGAGTGATGAGGAAAGGGAGGGGAGCGTCCGTCATGGAGTGTTTTGGAGAATTGGAGGACCCGGGGATTGAGCGGTGCAAGCGGCACCAGTTGCTGGACGACATCACCATCGCCATTTGCGCCGTCATCTGCGGCGCGGACTCCTGGGTCTAGGTGGAGCTTTTCGGCAAGAGCAAGGAGGAATGGTTCCGCTCCTTTCTGGATCTGCCCAAGGGCATCCCGTCCCGTGGCACCTTCGGCGACGTGTTCTCCCGCTTGGATCCGGACCGGTTCCAAGAGTGCTTCCAAGAGTGCTTCGTGGAGTGGAGCCAAGGGGTGGCAGACCTGCCAACACCCTGACCTTGGGACAGGTGAAGACCGACCGGAAGTCCAACGAAATCACCGCCATACCCCGGCTGCTGGAGCTGCTGGAGTTGAGCGGGTGCATCGTAACCATAGGCGCCGTGGGGTGCCAGAGACGCCATGGGGTGCCAGAGGGAGATAGCCCAAGGGATTCTGGAGCGGGAGGCCGACTATCTGCTGGCGGTCAAAAAGAACCAAGGACGGCTGTACGAGGACCTGCGGGACCTGTTCGAGGTTGCGGAGGAGGCGGGCTTTGACGGTGTACCCCACGACTATGCCACCAGACTCAACAAGGGGCACGGGCGCATTGAGCGGCGGGAGTGCTGGGGGATCAGCGACCCGGGTTGTCTGGAATATCTGAGCACCGGGAGGGACTGGCCCGGGTTGCGGTCCGTGGTCAAGGTGGTGGGGCACCGTGAGACGGAGACGGGCACAACAGTGCAGTCCAAGTACTACAGCATCAGCCTCGCAGGGTCGGCTGAGCAGTTGCTGGGTGCGGCGCGGACCCACTGGAGCATTGAGAACTCGCTGCACTGGAGCTTGGAGGTAACCTTCCGGGAGGACCAGAGCCGAGGACCAGAGCCGGATGCGCTTGGGCCACAGCGCGCAGAACAGGGCTACGCTAAGGCAGATCTCCCACAACCTGCTGCAGCAGGAAACCAGCCTGAAAGTGGGAATTCAGGGCAAACGCCTGCAAGCAGGCTGGAGAGAGGACTACCTCCTCAAAGTCCTGCGCAGCTAAAATGCGATAGCCCTGCCGATTGGCTGAACCAATCCCTTCGCTGCCTTCGACCCTGCACCCGATGTGATATGAACTGCTTTCCATTGTGTTGTGCCGTTTGTCGGCGAGCCGCTATAATTCGGCACTGAAATAGCATCTTGAAGCGCACGCAATGCGGGCCGTGGTTTTCCGAGGGTGGGATGGAATCTAGCTATGATCTGGTGGTAATCGGCTCCGGCCCGGGCGGCTACGTGGCCGCCATTCGTGCCGGGCAACTTGGACTGAAGGCAGCCGTGGTCGAGAGAGAGGCCCTGGGCGGAACCTGTCTCAACTGGGGCTGCATACCCACTAAGGCGCTCCTAAAAAACGCCGAAATCGTCTCCTACGTTCGGCGCGCTGACGAGTTTGGCCTGAACTTCGACGGCTTTCACGCCGACTACTCAGTGGCAGTGGCTCGCAGTCGGCGCGTGGTGGATCGCAACACTCGCGGCGTGCGTTTCCTGCTCCGCAAGAACGGTGTCGACCATATCGAAGGGACGGGACGCCTCGCCGGCCCCAACCTTGTCGCCATCGACCCCGAGGGTACAGTCATCGAGGCCAAGAACATTGTCATTGCCACAGGCGCCCGTCCTCGCTCCGTTCCCTCGCTCCCTGTGGATGGTGAGCGCATCATCACCAGTCGTGAGTCTATAGTATTGACCGATCTGCCATCGTCGATGGTGATCGTCGGAGGCGGGGCCATCGGCGTGGAATTCGCCTACGTTTACGCCATGTACGGGGTGGATGTCACTATAATTGAACTTCTACCCAGGCTGGTGCCCAACGAAGACGAGGACATCAGCGCCCAGCTGGAGCGCTCTTTCAAGTCACATGGCATCAACATCATGACAGGTGCGGCGGTCACCGGAGTGCAGACCCATCCCGACGGTGTAACGGTGGCGGTGGAACAGGGAGGCTCAACACAGTCGATCGATGTTGGCATGGTTCTGGTGGCCGTGGGGGTTCAGCCTAACGTGGAAGAACTGGGCTTGGATGCTGTGGGCGTGGCGGTTGACCGGGCCGGCATAGTTGTAGACGAGTTCCTCTCCACCAACGTGCCCGGCGTCTATGCCATCGGGGACGTTACAGGCAAGATGCCCTTGGCGCACGTCGCGTCGGCCCAGGCAGTCACTGCCGTAGAGCACATTCTGGGAATGGAACCCCAACCCATGGACTATGTGAACATGCCTCGCACCACTTACTGTAACCCGCAGATCGCCAGCTTTGGCCTGACCGAGGCCCAGGCGAGAGAGCAGGGCTACGAGGTCAACATCGGGGTGTTCAATGCCTTGGCCAACGGCAAGGCCCTGGCAATGGGCGAGACTGAGGGCATGGTCAAACTGGTGGTTGACTCCCGCTATGGCGAACTTCTGGGTGGACACATGATAGGCCCCGAGGTGACGGAACTGCTCGGAGAGTTGTCGATGACGCGGATGCTCGAGGGCACCACCCTTGAACTGGGCTGGACCGTGCATGCGCATCCCTCTCTTTCTGAAATGTTGAAAGAGGCAGCCCTGTCGGCTCAGGGAAAGGCCGTTCACATGTAGTTTCACGCCCCAAGACGACGGGTTGATTCGGCTATGAAAACATTCGTTGATTTCACTGCTTGTTTTGACGCAATTCGACAAATTGTTTGTCTGCGGCAGGGAGCGGGGGTATACTGGGTCGGAATTAAACACCCGACCCTGAATACATACTGAGAGTAACCGGAGTTTCGTTCCCCCCGGGATGTCGTGGCGGAGCGTAATTGCAGGAGCGTATAGATGGCATTGGGCACGTACGATTTCGCAATGAGCATCGGTGGTGAGGCAGGCCAGGGCATTGCCACACCTGGCGACATTTTCGCTCGCATCATCGTCCGCCGAGGGCTGCATCTCAGCACCTACAACGCCTACCAGTCCATCATCCGCGGCGGGCATATCTTTCTCACGCTGCGCATTTGCGATGAGGAGATTTTCACCCACGGCGACAAGCTGGACCTCCTGCTCTGCCTGAACCAGGACACCATGGACCGGCACCAGCGGCTCGTAGGGCCCGGCGGTCGTGTTCTCTACAACAGCGAAACCATAAAACCCGGCGAGTCCAACGGCGGCGAATTGTGCGCCATCCCCGTGGGTGAGCTGACGCAGAGCCGCAACCGCCTCATACAGAACACCGTCGCCATGGGCGCGGTGTCGTCTCTAATGGGGCTGGACTTCGAAGTGCTCGAGGAGAGCCTTCAGTTGCGCTTCGCCCGCCAGGGTCAGCAAGTGGTGGACCAGAACGTTGAGGTTGCCCGTGCCGGATTCGACTACGCGCAGTCAAATTTCCGGCCCTTCGGCCAGGCCCTGCCCCAGGGCGGGAAGCCGCTGGCCGTGTGGTCGGGCAACGAGGCCATCGCCATGGGAGGAGCGGCCGCCGGCGTAAAGTTCTATGCCGCCTACCCCATGAGTCCTGCCTCCGGCATTCTGCACTGGATGGCCTCCAACGCCCGCAACCTGGGGATCATGGTGCGGCAAGTGGAGGACGAGATTGGCGTCTCCAACATGGTAATCGGCGCTGCGCACACCGGCGTCCGGGCCATGTGCGCCACCTCCGGCGGAGGATTCGCGCTTATGACCGAGGCGGTCGGAAGCGCTGGCATGATGGAGATCCCGGTGGTCTACATCGACGTGCAGCGGGCTGGGCCGTCCACGGGCGTGCCGACGAAGACCGAGCAGGGCGACCTGTGGCAGGCCCTTGGCGCAAGCCAGGGCGACTATGAGCGTCTGATCGTCGCTCCCCGGGACGCACTGGATGCGTTCAACACCATGCCGGAGTTGTTCAACCTGACTGACAAGCTCCAGTGTCCGGCAATTATGCTGTCTGACCTTCTCATTTCTGAGGGGCGGTACAGCGTGGACCCTGACGATATAGATATGCACCCTACAATCGACCGCGGTCAACTGATCATGGAGCCGGTATCGCCCAACGGCTACAAGCGCTACGAAAACACTGACAACGGCATCTCCCCCCGTGCCATTCCCGGCATCGAGGGCTATGTTCACGTGGTTGCTACCGATGAGCACGACGAGGACTCCACGCTAATCAGCGACGAGTTCACCAACCCGCACAAGCGCCGGATGATGGTAGAAAAGCGAGCGCGGAAGTTGCAGGGGGCGACGGACCTGATAGCTCTCCCCGAACTGGAAGGCCTGGAAGACGCCGAGGTCACCCTGGTTGGCTGGGGTTCTACCCATGGCGCAATCAAAGAGGCCATCGGGCAGTTGGCGGAACGGGGAGTGACGGTTAATCAACTGAACATAAAATGGATAGTGCCTTTCCATGGCGAACACGTAAACCGGATATTGACGCAGGCCAAGAAGGTCATCATCGTCGAGAACAGCTACTCCGGGCAATTCGCCCGCTACCTGCGCAGCGAGACGGGGTTCGCCGCGCACGGACACATTCGCAAGTATGACGGCGAGCCGTTCATGCCCCACCATATCGCGGACGGCGTAATGGAGCAGGTGGCAGAAGAGGTCAGCCGCTACGTTCCTTACCAAGAAGTGATAGTCTAGGACAGACCCGGATTTCAACTGGAAACTTCCCCTTTTCGGACGGCGGCGCAAGCCGCGAGTCTTGGCGAAAGAGGTGATTTGATGGCAACCGTAGGTGTGGCTAACGGCAAGACCGAGATCCCGCTGACGGCCAGGGATTTCAAAGGGCAGGTCGACCCCGACTGGTGTCCCGGATGTGGTGATTTTGGCGTGTTGAACGCCATGCAGCGCAGTTGTGCCGAGCTGGGGCTGCAACCCCACGAAATACTGACGATCAGCGGCATAGGATGCTCGTCAAACCTGCCGGGATACTTCAATTCCTACGGTATGCACACTCTGCATGGCCGGTCGTTGGCGGTGGCCACCGGCGCCAAGCTGGCCAACCATGATTTGACCGTCTTCGTCACCGGCGGCGACGGAGACGGGTACGGCATAGGCGGCAACCACTTCGCGCACACCGCCCGCCGCAACGTTGACCTGACTTACCTGGTAATGAACAACCAGATTTATGGCCTGACAACCGGCCAGGTCTCGCCCACCAGCTCATTGGGAATGAGCACAAAGAGTACTCCTTTCGGTAGCGTTGAAACTCCGGTCAATCCCATTACCTCGGCAATCATGAATGGCGCCACCTTCGTGGCCCGTGGGTACAGCGGCGATGTGCGGCACCTGACCCAACTGATAAAGAAGGGAGTGGAGCACAAGGGTTTCGCCCTCATCGATGTGTTCAGCCCCTGTGTCACCTTCAACTTGGACAACACCCACCAGTTCTTCAAGGACCGGATCGTTAAGCTGGAAGACGAGGAGCACGATCCTGCCGACTGGAAGACCGCCTGTGAGAAGGCTCTGCTATGGGGCGATTCCATCTACACCGGTCTGTTCTTCCAGAAAGAATCTGTGTCGCTGATAGACGCCGAGCCGGTGCTGGCCAAGGAAGGCCCCTTGGCCAAAAGGCCTCTGGGTCTGTCCGAGGAGCAGAGCCAGCGCATCATCCAGCGAATGATGTAAGACCTCGTTACTCGCGAATGGTCAAGGGAGCGCTGACTATACGCTCCCTTTTTCTATCTTGCCACCCCGGAACATGGCCTCGCCCAAGCTCCGCAGGTTGCCCATGACTGCCTATTCCTTTAATATCTAGCCCAAGTTCCGGATTCAACATCCGGGGAGAATGTTTGGTAAGTCATCGGGACAGGAGGCAGCGTTGGCCACGTCCATAGTGATGCCGCAGTTGGGCTACGATATGCGTGAAGGCACCGTCGTCCGCTGGATAAAGCAGGAAGGCGACGAGGTTGTCGCAAATGAAGTGATCGCCGAAATCGAAACCGACAAAGCGGTGGTGGAGTTCAAGCCAACCACCGGCGGCGTGCTGCGCCGCATCGTTGCCGGCGAGGGTGAGGCTGTGCCGGTTGGCCAGCTCATCGCCGTAATCGGGGATGCCGATGAGGCCCTGCCGGACAACCTCGGCGGCCCTGCCACCGAAGCCCCGGCTACCATTGCCGAACCGGCTCCGGCTCCGGCTCCGGCCCCACCGCCTGCGCCTGACGCCACCGCTCCCGCCGGAGAGGTCCGCGCCTCACCCATCGCCCGCCGCCTGGCCCGCGAGCGTGGGGTTGATCTGAGCACGGTAACTGGCACAGGCCCTGGCGGACGCATCGTGGAGGCCGACGTGCTGACGGCCGCCGAAGCGGCCACTGCCGCCGCGATTGCCGGAAGGATCCTGGCCTCGCCATTGGCGCGACGGCTGGCCGGTGAGCAGGGAATCGAGCTCGGGACGGTAACGGGAACGGGCCCTGGAGGGCGCATAGTTGAGGCTGACATAATCGCAGCCGCTGCAGCGTCCGCTCCTGAACCCGCGACCGCACCGGCGGAGACTCCACCTGCTCCAGAAGGCGCAGAACGAGCCGACCTTTCCCGGATGCGACAGGCCATTGCGCGCGTGACCTCAGACAGCAAGCGGGAGGCGCCGCATTTCTATGTCGCTGCCGATATAGATATGACCGCGGCCATGGCCCTGCGACGCGAGATCAACGACGAACTGCCTCCATCCAGTCGTGTCAGCGTCAACGACCTGATCGTCAAGGCATCAGCCTTGGCCATCGGCAAGCATCCCAAGTTCAACTCATTCTTCCGCGGCGACCATCTGCAGATGAATCCATCCATCAACGTGGGGATCGCCATTGCCCTCGAGTCAGGGCTGATCGTTCCCGGCATTCCTGAATGCGAGAAAAGGAGCCTGGCGCAGATTGCTGCTGCCAGTCGAGACCTGGTCGACCGCGCCAACAACGGCACGCTGCAGGCCGAGGAATACGCCGGCACCACCTACAGCGTCAGCAACTTGGGGATGTTCGACGTTGACAGCTTCACAGCCATCATCTTCCCGCCTCACGCCGCCATCCTGGCGGTTGGCGCAGTCAAGGAGCAGCCGGTGGCCCGGGGCGGCCAGCTCGCCATCGCTGAGATCATGAAGGCCACGCTCTCCGTCGATCACCGGGTCGCCGATGGCGCCGAGGCCGCCCAGTTTCTGATGGAGATCAAGCGCCTGCTGGAAAAGCCGGTGAGCCTTTTGCTCTAGTCCGGCGGGATTTCACGCACCGCAACATCGCAACTAAGGAGTACAGCCGTGCCCAACTTTACCGGCGGTCAGGCCATCACGGAGTCCCTGAAGGCCCAGGGCGTGGATACGGTGTTCGGCATAATCAGCATACATAATCTGGACCTGTTCGATGCCCTGTACGACCAGCAGGACAGCCTGCGCTTCATCGGCGGCCGGCTGGAATTGGGCTGCGGCTTCATGGCCGACGGCTACGCCCGGGCCACCGGAAAGCCCGGCGTGCTCATCACCAGCACCGGCCCCGGCGCCGCCGACTCCGTGGGCGCAATGGGCGAGGCGTACTTTTCGGGATCTCCTCTGCTGCAGGTGACCACCAACGTGGAGAGCGAATTCATCGGCCAGGGACGCAATGCCACCCACGAGACCAAAGACCAGTTGCGGATGTTTGAAGCGGTAACCGACTGGAACGCCATGATCGGTGAGGTTGAGTCCATCCCGGACAACCTGATGGAGGCGTTCCAGCGATTCCAGAACCGCCGTCCCCGACCCATCGAGCTGGAGTTGCCCACCGACCTGCTGGGCAATCGCGCCGATGTGGAGATTCTTGGGCCTCGCGATGCCGGAATACCCCAGGGCGACCCGGCGATGGTGGAACGGGGACTGCAGGCGCTGCTCGGTGCCAGGCGTCCGGCGATCATCGTCGGGGAAGAGGTGCAGATGCTGGGCGGCACTGAGGAAATCGTCCGGCTGGCTGAGGCGCTGGGCGCGCCGGTGGTCACCTCCGACGGGGCCAAGGGCGCGTTTCCGGAGGACCATCCCCTGTCGCTGGGCCAGATGCTGGGCGGCCGCATCTGGGGCGAAAACCCGGCCCAGCAATGGCTGTCCACCTGCGACGCTGTGGTCATCCTTGGCTCCATCATGCCTCACCGCTCCACCACCGGCGTGCAGCTCAAACTGCCGGATACGGTGGTCCACGTGCTGCTGGACGGTGACGCCATCGGCAAGAACTACGGTGCCGCGGTGCCCATCGTTGCCAACTCTCAGGCCGTGGTCCAACAGTGGCTCGACGCCATCGGCGGCGGAGACGTCAGCAAGGGTCAGTCCTACATGGACGAGGTGGGGTCGGTGAAGAAAGACATTCACCGGAAGTTGCAGGAAACCTGGGCCAATGAACTGCGGGTTTTTGAAACCATCCGGGAGGTCGCCCCGCGCGACACCATCTTCTCGCTGGATCCAACTGTCCCCGCCAGCCGCGCCGCCCGTTGCCTGCCCATCTACGGGCCACGCACCTATATGCACCCCCACGGCTGGGCCGGATTGGGATTCGCCTTTCCTGCAGGCTTGGGCGCCAAGGTGGGCAAGCCGGATAGCCCGGTGGTCTGCATCACCGGCGACGGCGGCTTCCAGTACAACTTCCAAGAACTGGCCACCGCTGCGCAGTACGACATCCATCCGGTTATTCTGATGTTCAACGACAGTGCTTGGGGAGTCCTGAAGAAGTACCAGCAGGACCGCTTCGGCGACCGACTGTTTGCCACAGACCTGGTTAACCCGGACTTTGGCAAGCTGTTCGACTCCTACGGTTTCGGGGCGACCAAGGTCTCTACAGTGGCCGAGTTGGGCCCAGCCCTCGATGCCGCCATCTCCTCGGGCAAGACCCACCTCGTAGAGGTCGCCATCCCGGACGGGTTCGGCGCGTTGGTGTAGACACCTCAACAAGCCCGTGATTCTGCCGACGGGGCGGGTTTGAGACCCGCCCCTAGTCGTCACACTACCGAAAATACCCCCTGAGATTGTTTCACCACACCGCGAGACACTTTACACTGGCGCTGTACCCCCACATACATGGCGGTATCTAAGCTATGGTTGAGCCTATTGGCATCCAGGATGCACAAGCTGGCGAGCGGAATTTTTACGCCCGCCGCGTCTATCCGTTGGACGCTCGGCTGCTGTCCGAGGAGCAAATCGCTGTTGCATTTGCTATGACCTCACGGCGACCGGAGCCCTTTGACGAAATTGCGCGGCAGGTCAGCGAGGAGAAGGCTGCTGACTTTCATGAGCGCTGGGTGCTGGGATACGGACATGCGTCGGTTGCCGAGCACGCCGTGGTGCATCTCGCGGTCGAGAACATCTCGCGCCTCGCCTGCGACGGGCTGGAGGACAACCGCCTTGCGTCGTACACGGAGAAATCGTCCCGCTACCAAGTAATGGATGCCGACTACTTCCACATACCCTCCGAGTTGGATAATCACCCCACGCTGCGTGGTGAGTATGTGAAGACCTGTCGGCGCCTTTTTGATGTCTACCAGCAACTCATCGGCGGATGCGTGGAATACCTTCGGGGGATCCGCCCGCAGCGGGACCGGGAGAGCGATGCCGCCTATCTGCTTCGCATCCGCCGTATCGCCACCGATGGCTGCCGCTCGGTTTTGCCTGCGGCCACGCTGACCAACGTTGGGGTAACTGCCAATGCCCGCACCCTGGAGCACGCTATTTCCAAGCTGATGTCCTCGGAATTGATTGAGGAGCAGCAACTCGGCGAAGCCGTTCGAGAGCAGGGACGCAGCATCACTCCCACGCTGATCAAGTACGCCGACGTGGTCGAATATCTGACGCAGCTACCAAAACGCAGGCGCGACGTGGCGGATGGCGTTGTGTCTGGCGTGGAGCGGGATCTCCCGTCGGACACGGAGGAGGTGCGCCTGCTGCACTGGGACGCGCAGGCCGAGGAAAAGCTGGCGGCGTCACTGCTTTATGGTTCGACCGGGATGGCGTATGCGGATGTCTGGGAGCGAATTCTGGCGATGACGGCGGAGGAACGCCAGCAGATTGTCGATGAATTCCTGACCGGCATGGGACCGCACGATGCGCCGCCCCGTGAGCTGGAGGTTGTGGATTACACCTTTGAGATACTGCTGGACTACGGCGCCTTCCGGGAGTTCCGACGACACCGGATGCAGACGTACCTTCCTCAGCTACTGACTGTGGTTCACGGCGTCAGGACTCCGTCGGTAATCGCCGATGCAGGACTCTCCCAGGTGTTTATTGACGCTATTGGCGCGGCAGAGGGCACTTTCCATAACATTCGCGATGGAGTCTCTCCCACTGTGGCCCAATACGCCGTCACTCACGCCCACTACCGTCGAGTGGTCTCGAAGCTGAACCTGCGGGAGTGCTATCACCTCTTCAAGCTGCGAACGTCGGACATGGCCCACGAGTCCATCAGCGAACCCATGAAGAGAGCGTTGGGGCTGGTGCAGGAGAAGCACGCTCAGTTTTTCCGCCATCTGCAATTGCGGAATTAAGGCGCCTTCAGACGGGCGGCAAAGCTGGCCAGCCGCGCTCCCAGTTCCCTAGCTTGGGCCAAGTCGTCGCGGTTCGCTCCTCCCGCGGCGGTGGCCCCGTAGTAGGAGCCGGAAACGCGCATCATCTCCGACCAGGGCAGTCCGACAATCACCATTCCGCAGGCCACCATCCAGTGAATCAGTTGGTGTAGGGTGGTTTCGAGGCCAGAATGGCGTCCGGTTCCGCTGGTGAAGGCTGCACCGGGACGACCCGCAAGCACGAGTTCCTCCCAGAGGTCGCCTTGGTCGTCCAGCCACTGCTTGAATGAGCCGGTGATTCCGCTCCAATTGGGAGAGCCTAGAATCAGCCCGTCGGCGGCCAGTAGGTCTTTCCGAGAGGCGTTCTCGATGGTCTTTAGGGAGGGAATCGCCAAGCCGCTCGTTTCCACGCCCTCGGAAACGGCGAGCGCCATACTGTCGATGGAGCGGCCCTTGGCGTCATATAAGACAAGGACTCTGGCATTCAAGTTTGGCTCCTCGGCCTATGGGTCCGAGCAGTCTCGGGTGTAGCCGCAATTGGGACACCGGATCTTGCACTTCTGTTCGATCATCCGGGCCTCGCAGATGTCGCAACTGAGGTCGTGGGTGGTTGATTTAGGCCGCACCTCGATCACCCTCTCGAATTTTGAGCGAGTATAGCAGCGCAATCTGAAGGGGCCAAGCTGGGACTTTCGTAGAGCAGAGTCTTGTGATTGTCGCATCGGTCCGCTGAGTCCATTGGTGGTGGGTTTGTCGAACTACAGACGAATCCTCTTACCTCGTCCTTCGACAGCCTCAGGGCCAGCGAATGGTGTGCTGCATGAGCCTTGGCCGGAGGTACAAGCCGGTTGGCAGATGTCCAGTGGCGGACCCGGGGTCTATCTCAGGGCTGCCACGAGCACCATGTCTCCCACCATGCTGGCGGTGGCCCTGGCGCGCTCCGTAGATCCTTCGGGAGCCGCCATCGCAGCGACAACCCCCATTCCCCGGCTGATCTGAACAGTATCGTACTGGAGTAACGAGTCGGGAGAACTCATTGGCATGGTCCCCCATCCTCTTGCGTCCACATCCAGCTCGCCAGCCCAGTGCCATTGCCCATTACGAGTGAGCCAGACGTGGTAGACAGAGTCGGGCTGTGGCGGAGCCAGGTCGGATGCCATCAGCATGGCCTCTTTGCCATCCTCTGACAGGACCATGACGCCGTGCGAATCTACTCCGGGGCTGGCTGGATTCAAAACCAGCGTCTGATTGCCTGGCTGGGCAAGGGCAAAGCTGGTCTCCTGCCAGCGCTGCAGGTTACCCTGCACCTGGGAGACCTCGTTCGAAGACCGCGCCAGCGCTGCGGTTGTGGCCCTGCTCTCGTCCAACTGCCGACGCAACTGGGTGTTGTCCGACTGCATGTGGTCCATCTGACCGGACGTCTGTATATTCAGCGTCATGGTGACCACGATCGCCACGATGGCCAGAACAGCAATTGCAGGAGTGAGAAGTCCCGCCAAACGGCTGCGGGATACCCATGTTACCCTTGACCAGCTACGGGAAATCCGGCGTGGGGATACCGATACCATTCTGATTGCCGGGGGCTGCGGGTCGATTGAGTCGAGGACACGGGTGCGCAGCTCCGCTGGCGGCGCCACCTCGGGCAGGCTTGCCGCCATTGCGTCGAGCACGCGCAGGTTATCGCCCACGATGGTCGAACAAGCTTCGCACCATTCGACGTGGTCGGCGACTGACTGCTCCTCCTCGGGATCCAGCGCGTCCAGCGCGAAGGCTTCGAGCAAGTCAAAGGGGTGTCTGGCTGTCGCGTTATTCGTAGTCATCTTCCTGCAATGCCGTGCGCAGCTTCTGCATTGCCAAGCGGACTCTGGTCTTGATGGTACCCAATGGCTCCGAAAGAAACTCTGCCATCTCCGACTGGGAATATCCCTCGAAGTATGCCAGTAAAATCACTTCCCGCTGACTGTCGGGCAGGGTGGCGAGGGCCCGCATAATTCGTTCCCGGTCGAGGTTCTGCTCCACCTGGCTTTCCACCGAGGCGCCTCCCGAGGGCAGGCGTTCGAGGGTTTCATAGCCTTCGGGGTCGGTCATCGTCGCTGTTCGGCGTCTTGACCGGATGACATCGACCACCCGGTGGTGAGCCACGCTCATTATCCAAGAGCGAGGCTGCCCTCTCTCAGCGTTGAAGCTGGCAGCCTTAAGCCAGATGTTGAGGAAAACGTCCTGAGTCACTTCCTCCGCCAGCGGTGGCTGCTTCAGCATATGCAGGGCCATGGAATAGATTGGAGTAACATAGCGGCTGTACAGGAGATTCAGCGCATCCTTGTCCTTGGCGACGATGCGCTGCAACAGTTGGCGGTCATCCGGTTCGCCTGTTGCGGATTCGCATCCATCGCCGGATTCCTGACTTGGCGTGGTCCAGCCTGGGAGCGGGCGCTGGGCCTCCAATTCTTCGCTACTCACGATATACGCTGGATGCCGGCGACCGGATTCAATGACGCCAAATCAGTTCAATCGACTCAGGGTCGTGCGAAGCGAATTGATCCAGGCCTTGACCTGTGGTGCGTCCGGAGCTTCCTGCCTTTCTTTCAGGTAACTCTCCAGGCTGGCCATGGCCGCCCGGTACTGCTGCATACCTTGCTGCAACGCAGCCATATCCTGGTACAGGGTCGTCGCGTCCGGCCTCACCATTATCATGCGTTGGACCACACCAACGGCCTTTTGCGGCGCGTCGGTACGCTCATATACGACCTTGAGATTGTTGAGGATTCTAAAGAGGAATTCGTACTTGGTGCAGGGTTCAAGGTACTGGTCATCCCAGGTCAGGCGTTCACCGAACAGCCTTTCCGCCAACTGGCGACAGTCTGCCGAGGAGAGTGCCTCTCCGCCATTGAACGGGTCGAAGAAAGCCCCCCTGCCCTCCAGTCCTACAAGGAAATGTCCAGGCATGCCGATCCCGTGAAGACGCAGACCAATGCGGCGTCCCACCTCGATGAAAAGGAGCGACAGAGAAATGGGAATACCGCTCTTGGTTTCCAGGACCCGGTTGAAATAGCTATTCTCAGGGTTGTAATAATCCGAAGAATTGCCATGAAAGCCCAACTCGCCAAACAGGTAGGCTCCCAACTGTATGGCTCGTTCCTCCGGTGGCAGAGTGAGAGGCGCGCGCTCCTGGACTGCCGCTGCGTAACGGTCCAGGAGTTGCAGGTACTTCGGCACATCCAGGTCCGGGTATTCCTCCCCGGCAATTAGAAGGGCAGCCCGGCCCAGATCGAGGTCCTCTTCGGGCCGGGTGATGGCGCGCGCGAACTCTTGGCGAAAGCCCTCCGCGCCAGGGCCTTTGTTGTCGGGTTGGTTCATTGCCCCTCCTCCGGTGCGGAATGGGGAAGAGGATTCTACTGGGGCTGGTGGGCCACGTTATGCAGGGATGGTCAGGCTGTCGAACAGAGGCTCAAGATCAGCCAGTTTGTCGAGTTCCCGGATTGTCTTCAAGGCGGTGTCGCACTGGCCTGTCGTTAGCGCGACACCGGCGAAGCTGCGAAACTTGCCCTCCACCTCGGTATCGCTCATCGGGTTGCTGCGGTGGCCTTTCGGCCACGCGGTGTGCGCCGAGTGCGTCTGTCCGTTTCGTCCGGTCAGCGTAATGCGGCAGTTGTACTCGCCGGGGTAACTGGCGGTGAATTCTGGTTTCTCTTCCAAGGACATACGAGACATAATCTCGCGCAGCGCTGGGTTGGCGATACGGTCGTCGGTGAAGCTGCCGGGAGTAACCGGCCCCTCGTGCAGTGCCGCAGCCACCAGCCATGGGATACTGTGGTCGGCCGTTTCCCGCGTCTTCGGGTCCCACTTCTCAGGTTCGCTGGAGGCCGTACTGGCCGCCACGCCGTAAGTCTCGATGTGAATGGACTGTAAATCGCTCGCTGGCAACTTGTCTCGGAGTTGCAGGGCCAAGCCGATGGGGGCCTGGGTGTGTATCTGTGATGGGTAGGACTTGAAGATAGTGCGAGTGATTCGGAAGGGATCATCGCCCCCGCGGGCGTCGCCCAGCGGGAATTCTGGCACTTCAACCGAGCGACCCACTGCCTGCTCCCATAGTCCGCGTCGGCCCTCGAAGGGCTCTCCGGGACCGGTCATGCCCTTTTCGGCCAACTGAGCGGCGAAGATCGCCGAGCGGGAGGCGCTGGCCGCGGCGCAACCTTTCCACATGGAAAGCTCGCCAGTGCGGGTTACGCCCAAGGGCAGGTGGGGCGATATCGCCAGCGAAATCGCGTTCCCGGTCTGTTCATGGGTGAGACCCATCACTCTGGCCGCCCCGCACACGGCGCCGATGACGCTGAAAATCCCTTGGTCCCATCCCAAGTCTCCCGCCACCACCTCGTCGGACAGGCGGCAGAAGACCTCATAGGCCAAGGCGATGGCAGTGATCACCGCCGGCCCGTCGCTTTTCTGAGGACCGGCCAAGGCCAGTACCGCTGGGATCATATCGCTGGGATGGCCGCCTCCTGGAGAGAAATAGGAGTCGTTGCAATCCAGATAACGGACTGCAATCCCGTTGGCAAAGGCAGCCAAGTCCGGGGACGTGTGGTTGGAGGTTCCCAGGATTCGCGAGGGCATACCGCCATTGATGCCAAGCGCCATACTGCGGGCAATCTCCGCAGGCTCAGAGTTGTAGCCACCAATGGCGCAGCCCATGGTATCCACCAGGGTACGCTTCACCTGCTCCACCACAGCGGGGCCCAGTTCTTCGAACGTCAGGCCGTATGTGTAGGCGCTCAACATCTGGGTTGTGCGGTCCATCCGTTTCTCTCCGTTATCTTTCCATCTGTAGATAAAGCCAGGGATGGGAGACTTCCCGCCCTGGCTCTGCGGAACCTATCGCAAGACAGCCTCTGCCATGCGCTCCAGCTGCTTGCCCATCTCGTAATCGTTGGCGACGTGGTCGGGGCGCACCACCACCCGGTCGGCGCCTGCGTTCAGGTATGACTGTACCGTGGGGCCATCGGCGGGCTGGCCGTAAACGCTGATGGTGATGGACTTGGGATCGCGTCCCGCCTCCTCGGCCATGGCGTCCAGGCGTTTGCGGCTGTCCTCTAGCTCGGCGGGCGTGATGCGGTTGGGCAGCCAGCCGTCGCCGTGGGTCACGATACGGCGCAGGACGTTGCGGGCCGATCCGCCGATGATGATGGGGGGATGTGGTTGCTGTGCGGGCTTGGGGTAGGACTTCACCGGCGGGAAATTGTAGTACTTGCCGTGATATTCGGCCTCGTCCTTGGTCCAGAGTTCCTTCATCACTTCCAGGGCCTCACGAGTCTGCGTCCAGCGGTGCTCGAAGTCGCCGCCGAATATCTCCGTCTCCTCGCGGAGCCAGCCGGTGCCGATGCCGAACAGGAAGCGGCCTCCGCTGAACCGGTCCAAGCTGGCAATCTCCTTGGCAAGAAGCAGCGGATTGCGTTCCGGGACCAGGGTGATGCCGGTGCCGAGCTTGATGGTGCTGGTTGCGCCTGACGCACGGGCCAGCGCGATGTATGGGTCGGTGAAGTGCGAGTAAGTCCACGGGATCTCGCCGCCCGTGGCCGGGAAGGGGCTGTCGCTGTCCACTGGCACAGCCGGATGCTCGGCGTACCAGATGGACTCGAAGCCCAGTTCCTCCGCCTTCTTCGCCATGTAGGCAGGGTCAATGGTGTAGGCGGGCAGCGGTGTCGAGACTCCAACGCTCATTGGTTTTACCTCCTGGTGGCGTATGCCACTATGTCTTCGGGTACGGGCAACAGATAGGGCAGCAGCAACTTGGCGGCCCCAGCCAATCCAACGGAAATGGGACGCCCCTCCTCATCGCAGCCTACGGTCAAGTTTTCTGCGATGCCATGGGACGTGAGTGCAGTCTTGTCATTGAACAGGCGCAGGATGTCGCGCTCCCAGTCATAGGATACCTTGGGAGTCCCTTCAAGAGGCATCCAGTCCCAAGTATCCGCGAATTGTTCTAGAAGGAAATGGGGCAACAGGGTTTCGGCGCCGTCCAGCATTTCGAATTCAACCGTGCTATACCAGCCATTTTCGTCAACGCAATAGAATGCCATGTTCTCAGCAAGTGTCGTAAAGACCCTGCTGGAACGCTCCTCAGTATGCAAATCCACGACGTTGGAGAGGTAGGAAACCTGCCATTTACTGCTCTCCACGGAATCTCCCACTCTGATATTACGCTATCTTCGGGATAGGCCGTGAGTATCTGGAACTCCCCGGTAGGCAGTCGGTCTTCAACGATTTTCAGCTATCCCTCCCGCTCATGGACATATCGCCAGTAAACGGAGACCGTTCGATAGCTGCGCCAGCTATGAATTGGCGAATAAGGAAGCGGCTCAGGTTACAGGATCACCTCCTCCTCCGCGTCAAGATCCGCGGGTGGTTCCTCGCCGGCGAAGCTGCGCCACCAGTCGGCGAAGGCGTTGGCGCCGTGCTTGTCGCGCAGGCGGGCGAGGTGGGAACGTGCCTGGGTGGCGACTGGCAGGTTATGAGCGGCGGACAACTGATAGGTACGAGCGGCCCAGGTCAGTGCGCCCTCCAGGTCAGCGCGATCCTCGGCAACCATGCCCAGCTGCCCGTAGGTACGGGCGGTGCGACTGACGTCTTGGATTTCCTCGAAAATCTCGCGTGCGCGGTGGTACCAGCCTTCGGCCTCTTCCAGCCTCTTCTGCTCGTGAAATAGCACGCCCAGTTGGCGGCACTCGTCACCGGCGTTGCGCCAGTCGCCAAGTTTTTCGTATTTCTCCAAGGCGAGGATGTACCAGTGCTCGGCATCCTCCGGGAACATCTCGCGGCCCTGCTCCAGCAGACCGAGGTAATGGAACTCCACGGCCATCTGGGACTCGTCGCCCATCCTGTCGCTGAGCGTCAACGCTTGCTTGTACCAGTTTTCCGCATCGTCGAACTGGTATTGTGCATGGGCGATGGTTCCGAGGGCATGATAGATCAGCACTGATGTTTCCTCATCCCGCGCTTCCTCCAGGATCTCGCGTGCACGGTGATACCAGCTCTCCGCTTCCTGATACTCGAATCTGAATTGGGCGCAGAGTCCGAGGGAACGATAGTCCTTCACCATCTCCTCGACGTCTTCCAGGCGCTGGTGGATGTCCAGTGACCTGGAGAACCAGTCGCGGGCCTCGGTGTAGCGGCGCTGATACTGGCGGACCAGCCCCATGCCATAGTAATCATCGGCAACCGGGGCGCGGTCCTCTCCGCTTTCGATGATAGCCAGCGACTTGGTGTACCACTCGTCGGCCTCGTCGAGCCGCCAGCGTTTCAGGGCAACCTCGCCCATCTGGTGGTAGACGGCGGCGGCCTGCGGGTCGCTGTCGGCGTTGGGTTGGGATTCGAAGTAGCCCAGCAGTTGCCGGTTCAATTCGTCTGCGCGGTTCAGTTCATTGGTCTCAATGCACTCCGATGACTCGGTTCCCAGCAGGTATAGCCACAGGTCGGTTGCGCCGTTGGCTTCGGCCGCGGTCGCGGTGGACCCGGTCACGTCCAGCAACTGGCGACGCAGACGGCGCAGTTCCGGGTAACGCTTCTGCATCCGATAGACCTGGGCCAGGGGCTGAGTCAGCAACTGCACGTTGTCCCACTGCCCGGATTCCAGCGCCAGAGCCAACGCCTGGGTCAGGTTGCCCTCCTCGGCCAGGATGGCGTTGGTCCCCGATTCTTGGTTTTCGTAAAGGGTTTCCATAAAGTAGTCTGCCGTGTCGGCGTACACTCTGACGAACTCGTCCTCCAGCTCGGCGACCCGGGACGGAGGCAGTTGCCGGTAAAGGGCACGGCCGTAGAACCAGCCCAGCGACGGGTGAATCTGGTAGACGCTGGGAGTGATGGGTTCGAGGAAACCGCCGGTGCGAGCCGACCGCAACAGGGTACGGCAGGCGCCCCAGCCCATTTGCTCGCCCATCACCGACCGGTAGGCGTTTTCTTGGGTGATGTGGGTCAGTATGTCCATCATCACCCTGCTTCGGAAAAGCGACAGGAAAGGCAGGTGCGTCCGGCTGCGCCGCGGCATCCGCGAGAAGGAATACTCCAGCAACGCCGTCAGGTAGACCGGCCGGCCCTCCTCACCAGGACCGGGCTGGTACGTCTCGATTGCCCTCTGCAATTCGGAGAGAAGAACCGAGGCGGGAATTTCCTTGATCAGGGGTATCGCCACCTCCATAGCCAGCGGATGGCCCTCCACCAGGTCTAGGAACTCGATGAATTCCAACCCCAGACGGTCCGGGTCAACGCTGCTCTCCTCCATGAGGCGGGTGGCGAATTCGATCCGGTCCTGCCCACCAAGTCCATCTAGTGAATAGACGCCGTGAGGAGCGGACAGCCACGGCTCATCATTCCGGCGGCTGACCAGCACAACTCGGGACTCACCGCCCTCGGCGGCCAATTCGGTGAGGAATTCATCCAGTTCCACCAGCTCGGCGTCCTCCAGCAGCCCGGCGCCAGTATTGGGGAATCCCGCCAGGTTCTCGACGCAGTCCCACACCAGCAGGGTCTGATGTTCGCGCAGGTAGTCCAGCAGCCAACTGCGCCGGGCGCTGGCGGGGAGGTCGCCGAATTCCAACCCGGCCAGGGCGGTACCAACTTCGTGCAGGGCCTTGTCCAGCCCTGCTCCCACATCAAAGGTGGTGTGGAAGACACCATCGGGCCTGCCGCCGCTCTTCTCCAGCCAGGCCGCCAGTCCCAAAGCTGCCTCGGACTTGCCGATGCCTACGGGACCGCTCAGCAGAACGATTGAGTTGGTTTCCAGCGCCCGCTCCAGTTCCAGGATCTCGCGACGGCGCCCAATCAGGCCGTAGGGACCACCGCGGGGTAGTTGGCGCGGCGGTGGTTCAGGCGTGGCGGAGATCACTCCCGGCATGGCCAGCTCTGGTTCTTCCGGCTTCACCGCTACAGGTTCGTACTGAGCCGACCGGTAGACCACCGGAGTAATCCAATCCCAAGAAACTATTGGTCCGCCGGCAGATGGACGATGAGGATGCTCCATCATGGCGCGGCGGGCAGCAGACACGGCGGGGGCGGCCCCGTCTCCGCGCGCGATCCCGGTGTAGAAAGCGTCTGCGAAGAGCTTTCGGCCCGATCCGCCCAAGGGGACGGGAAGAGCCGCCACCTCGGGAACGCCGGTCCGCGCCAGCGCCTCAGCCGCAACATGGGAATAGTCCGGTGCCTTGCTTGTCAGCAAAACTGCTGGAATAAGAGCTTTGGCTATGGCTTGCGCCAGTCGGTCCAATGCCCCGACTTCAAGAATAGCGCTCCCCTCGTCTCCGACAGCAATTCCGTCCAGATGCAACAGGTGATAGTAACCGGCCCGCTCGGCCAGATGTGCTTCCAAGGATTCCGCCGTTGGAGGATAAAGGGATTCGAAAAACACCTCGACGTCCAGAGATTCCATCGCCGCCAAAGCGTCCGCAGCAATGCCCTCAGAGCTGGGTGGACATAACATCAGGACGTTGAACTGCGTCTGGCTTAGAGCCTCACAGGAAAATGCCCGCAACTCCGACGATACGACGGACTGGCGCGCTACCCCATTTGCACGGCTGGCAAGGTATCCAACCTCTGGGTCGTTGAGTAATTCCCAAGGCAATGCAAGGAATTCCGGGCGCGCCGAAACGATCGACAGGCTGAAAGGCGCGTTCTCAACAGTGCTGATCCTGGCCAGGATTCCCGATGCTTCGTCACCGTCGCGGAAGATAGCTTCCAGCATCAGCCGGCCCAAGCCCCGAAGACCCGTTTCCGCCGCCTCTGCCCGCGCTCGAGATTCTCCGAAGGGAGAGGAGGCGTAATCCTCGAGCAGCCAGCAGATCTCGTGAATTTCCTCGTCGGTCATTGGAAAGGGAAAAGAGATGGGAGGGGCGCTCTCCCGGCTGCCTGATTCGGAAATGATAGACAAGTGGACCTGACTTGTTTCGGACAGATCCAGAATTTCCAGCGTGTCGGCCAATCAATCCTCCAGGCGCAGGCGGACTGGTGTGAAAGTGCCAATATACTATAAGGAAGAGCCGGTGCCCGCGTGTGCGACTCGGCCCCTATACTATCATCGGCCCGATTTACCGTCCAACGTGAGGCGGCGTCGCGCTACTGGCAGCCCTTACTGGGCGGTAAAGCCGCCGTCCACGGCCATGGCGAGGCCGGTTACCAGCGAGGCGGAACTGGAGCAAAGCCAAGTGACCGACTCCGCGATCTCCTCCGGGGTGCCCAATCTTCCGATGGGTTGCCTGGCGGGGATGGTCGCCTCGTAGTCGGCCTCGCGGCCTCCGACCAGGCGGCGTATCATCGGCGTGTCGATAATGCCCGGGCAGACGGCGTTGACCCGGATGCCGTCGCGGGCGTACTCCAGTGCGGCGGCCTTGGTCAGGCCGACCACAGCGTGCTTGCTGGCTACGTAGGCCGACAGCCGGCGCGAGCCAACCAGCCCTGCCGCCGATGCGGTGTTGACGATGGCACCGCCGCCCTGTTGCATCATCTGGGGAATCTCGTGCTTGAGGCACAGCCAAACGCCCTTGACGTTGATGTCAATGAGCCGGTCCCACTGATCCTCGGGGTACTCGTGCAGTCTGCCGGCCATGTAGCCTTCGACTCCGGCGTTGTTGTAGGCGGTGTCCAATCTTCCGTAAGCGGACACGATTTGTCCGATCAGCGATGCGACGTCGTCGGGACGGGAAACGTCGGCGTGGACGAACATACCGTCTCCGCCTGCTTCCTTGATCGAGCTCAGTGTTTCCTCTGCGCCATCGGCGTTGATGTCGGACACCACCACGGTCGCGCCCTCTCGGGCCATAACCAGCGAGGTCGCGCGGCCGATGCCCGATGCAGCGCCAGTCACCAGCGAAATCTTGCCATCCAGCAATCCTGCCATTATTCGAACCCTCCTTGCTCACCACCCGGGACGGACGCGTCGGAAAATCTAGGCGTAGTCCGAAAGCTTGCTCTCGATTTGGCTTCGGCTGTTTCCAAGTGAAAGAATCTCCACCACCAAGTCGGGCCCGTCGTTTATCCGGTCTCCCAAAATGTCAGAGTTTTCATTGCTGGCGTACAACAAGTCCGGTTGTCGGACGCGGAGAGGTTCCCGTTGCACGATGACATCGAGGGGCGCGAACAATACTTCACCCAGTGCGCGTTCGCTGACGAACAGGTAAACCGGCCTGTATACATTGCCCCGAGTGATTTGGTGGCAGCGTGTAGGTCCTGCGGCCACCATCAACTCACCGTCTACGATTTCGTAACGGAGCATAGTCTCCGGACTGCCCAGATATTCCTCGTAGGTAAGCCCAATCTGCATGGTGGACATAGCCACTCCTCGCCTAGGTCTCGCCGGAGCGGCGGGCGTCGGCGCGCCAGTCGTCGGGGCTGGGCTCACGATCTATAGCGACGTCCACCACCGCCGGAAGCCCCGAGTCCCGCGCCTCCCGCAGTGCGTCGGGCAAGTCGCGGGAGTCCTCGACGTGAACGCCGAAGGCGCCGAACCCCCTGGCTATTGCAGCGTTGTCCGTCGGATAGAACTCCGAGGCTATCTCCTGGCCGCGCGGCTGGTGGTCCAGCACCATTCCCAGCGCATTGTCGTTGAACACCACGCAGGTGATGGGCAGGTCGTACTGCATGGCCGTTGAAAGCGCATTGACGGTCATCATGAAGCCGCCGTCGCCGGTCACCGCCGTAACCGGGCGATCGGGGTATACCAGCTTGAGGCCCACCGCCGCCGGCAGCGCCCAGCCCATTCCGGCAGTGCCACCGGGGCAAAAGAAGGTGGCCGCCTCGCGGGCTTGGTACAGGTGAGCCATCCAGGTTCGGTTGTTCCCCGCGTCCAGCGTGTAGACCGTCGATGGGTCGGAGGTCTCGTTGAGAATGGAAACCAGTCGCTGTGGCGTAACCGGTGAACTGTCCCTGTGCATGTCCGGGTCGTCGTAGAAGGACATGGCGGACTTGCGAGTCGACATTGATGCCGTCCAGTCGTTACGCTGCGCTGCGTTGGCCTCGGCAGCTTCCTTGGAGGCCGCCACCAGTTGGTTGAGAATACTGCCTGCGTCGCCAACGAGCCCCAACTCCACCGGGAAGCTCCATCCAGCGTTGCGTTCGTCGATGTCGATCTGCACCACCCGCTGCCGCCTGGGGTCAAAGATGTCGGGCCGCTCGCGCACAGTTTCCTGGGAGCGAAGTAGTGCGCCGACCACAATGACCGTGTCAGCTTCCCCGACGACCCGGTTGGCGACAGCTTGGCCGTAAGTTCCCACCATGCCAACCGACAACGGATGCGTTTCGGCGATGGCGCTCTTCCCTTTATAAGAGGTAGCGACGGGCATGCCCCAGATCTCCGCCAGCTCTTGCAACTGATGGTGGGCTCCCGCCACGTGTACACCGTTGCCGGCCACCAGCACTGGGCGGCGTGATTGCGAAAGGATCTCCACCACCCGCTGCACGTCTGACGGCGCGCTCTCCGGCTTGGCGGTGTTCAGGAATCCGGCAGCGTTGTGGATGAAAGGCGGCGACTCCAGATCGACCTCCCCGCTGATGGCAGCCGAGCGCATCACCACCGATGAAGGGCCGGGTCGCCCGCTTATGGCGTGCTTTATGGCCATCTGAGTTGCCAGCACCGCCTCCTTGGGACTGGCGGCCAGCGCGGTGTACTTGCTCATGGACTTGAAGATGTTGGGCAGGTCGATGCTGCCGTATTCACCGGCTCCCGACTGATTGGCTGGACGCTGAGCCGAGCCGCCATCGGATGTGTCGGTGAGCACCAACATCGGGGAGCTGCTGAGCATGGCCTCCATGATGCCGAAGGACGCATTGGAGCCGATGAACAATCCTTGGCCCATGACCACCGCGGGCTTGCCGGTGGCGCGGCCGTAGGCGTCGGCCATGATGGCGGCGGCCTGTTCGTGCCGCACCAGGATCGTCTTTATGCGGTCCTCACGCCCGTAGAGCAGTTGGAATATCTGCCCAGTGCCGCCGCCCGGAATGCCAAAGACATACTCGACTCCGGCCTCCTCCAAAGTCTGGACAATCATCTCGCTGGCTGTCGGCATACTGCCTCCTGATGGGCCGCCTATCTTGAGGTGCCATTTTGCTTCCTTAATATTGATAAGGAAGGCCGGGTTATATTGAAGACGGGGATATATTAAGGAAGGCGCGGATTCTCATCTTTGCCCCCGCGGTTCGGATGATACCTTTGCCCCATAGGGCGGTCAAGGAATCGATCCCCGAAGACTCGATCACCCCTTTCCTTGACCGTCAACAGGGGCAGGCGTATTATCGCCGCATTCAGCCGGGATTCCCGGCAGTACCCCTGATGCCCAACCGCTGATGGGGTCGAACATAAACGCCATTGTGGGAGAATAGCCATGAGAGGCGGCGACGCAGTTATACATGCCTTGGAAAAAGAAGGCGTTCGATACATCTCGGGCTTTGCGGGCGGCGGCGAGGCCCCATTGTGGCCTGCGCTTCGAGCGTCGACGACCATCCAGGTTTTTTCCACTCGCCACGAACGCATGGGCGTGGAAATTGCCGATGGATACGCCCGGGCCACGGGCCGGGTAGGCGTAGCCCTGACCGGCACCGGGCCGGGAGCAACCAACACCCTGACCGGTATCGCTGGCGCCTACGCGGACAATATACCGGTGCTCCTGCTGATGGGGCAGCACCCCTTGGGAAGCATGGGGCGGGAAATCCAACAGGAAGTGCCCTCAAGCATCTTCGACAGCTTCGTCAAGTGGAAGGGCACCATGTCGCGGGTCGAGGACATACCGGCCATCATGCGCCGGGCCTTCACCAACCTGCGCTCCGGATCTCCGGGGCCCGTGGTGCTGGAAATGCCCCAGGATGTGCTGATGTCTGAGGCGGCCGACGAAATTCTGAACTACGAGCCGGTCGGCCCCGGCCGCCGGGCCGCTCCCGACGCGGCGGACATCGACCGCGCCGCCGAGATTCTGCTCAACGCCAACTTTCCCATCATGAACGTGGGCGGCGGAGTGTTGGCAGCCGAGGCTTGGGACGAGGTGTTGGAACTGGCCGAACTGATGGGGATGCCCGTCGCCAGCACGCTTGTCGGCAAGGGCGCGTTTCCTGAGAATCATCCCCTGTCCGTTGGGGGCGGTGTCTATCCGAGAAGCAGATACGCCTCGGGCGCGGCTCATATTATGAACAGGAGGGCGGACGCCGTTCTGGCCGTCGGCAACTCCTTCCGTCTCCCCAACGCCACGGATGGCCGTCCCATTCCCGAGGGCGTGAGCCTGATTCACATCAACGCAGATTCAGGTGACCTGAACAAGATTTACCAGGCCGATGTTCCCATTCTGGCCGACGCCAAGCTGGCGCTGCGCAGCCTGATCGACTCCGTTCGCGACCGTATGGGGCCAGGTGGACCGCCTTCTGCAGCGAGACGCGAGGAAATCGTCGCCGAAATAGGGGAGGCCAGGGCGAAATTGCTCGGAGAATGGGAGTCGACATTCAACGACGATTCTGTTCCCACCAACGGCTACAGGGTAGTCCAGGAACTTCTGAAGGTGGTTGACCTTGATCGCACCATCGCCCTGCACGATGCAGGCGGAAGCCGCGGTTACCTGTCGCCCTTCTGGCCCGCCACCAAGCCACGCAACTATATCGGCATGGGTGGGATGGCGGCGATGGGTTGGTCAATGGCCGCGGCGATAGGCGTGAAGCTGGGACGCCCGGACCACCTCGTGTTCAACGTGCTGGGGGATGCCTCCTTCGGCATGGTTGGCATGGAGCTGGAAACGGCCGTCCGCATGGGATTACCCACCCTCACGGTGGTTCTGAACAATGGCGGAACCGGCGGCGGGCTGATGGCCATGGCCCGCGACAATGCCGCGCCGCCAGCCATGGCCGAGTTGGGCGGCAATTTCTCGATGGTGGCCCAGGGCTTGGGTGCCTACTCCGAGCGCGTGGAGCACCCCTCTGAATTGCAGGACGCTTTCCGTCGCGCCATCGCCGCCACTGAGAATGGACAGGCCGCTCTGGTCGAGGTAACGATACGCCCGATGCCCACACCCGAGACCCCAGAGGACTGGACGCTTTAGGGGAGTGTTCCAGTTCGCCCTCCCGCCGGGGGAAGGTCATGGTGAGGATGCTCCAACAGCTTCAGAAGGAGATTGCCAGTGAAGAGCGTTGAGATTGACCGCAGCAAGCGGCTGAAAGAACAGCCTGAAAGGGGACATAACCGCTGGCATCCCGACATTCCTCCCATCCTGGAGGTCGACCCCGGCGAGGAAGTCCTGCTGGAAACGCGGGACGCCTCCGACGGCCAGATGCACCCAGCGGTGACCGTGGCCGATTTCGACAGCTTCGACGCCAAGGTGGCGCACCCTCTCACCGGCCCGGTGTACATAAAGGATGCGGAGCCCGGGGATCTTCTGGAAATCGAGTATGTTGACATAATTCCCCAGTCCTACGGTTGGACCCGGAACCGTCCCGGAGCGGGGTTTTTGCGAGACTTATTCCAAGAGCCGTACGCAGTGCACTGGCAGATCAGCGACGGGTGGGCAACATCGGAGCAGTTGCCCGGCGTTCGCATTCCCAACGGCTCGTTCATGGGCACCGCCGGCATCGCGCCGTCCCGAGAGCAGATGGATGCTTGGACCCAGCGGGAGGCCGACCTGGTGCGACGGGGGGGAATGGCAGCTCCGCCCGACCCAGAGGATGCCGTGCCCGCGGGTGGCGCCATCGCTGGCGAAGGCCTGCGGACACTGCCGCCCCGGGAGAACTGCGGCAATGTAGACGCCAAGCAACTGACCACAGGGTCGCGGCTGCTGATTCCCGTCAACCTGCCGGGTGGCCTGTACTCTTGTGGGGACGGGCATTTTGCCCAAGGCGACTCCGAGTGCTGCATCACAGCCATCGAGATGAGCGCCACGGCCGTGGTGCGGTTCCATTTGCACAAAGGGGAGGCGGAACGACATAACATTCGCTGGCCCCGTTATTCCCATCCGGGCTATTTCCTGCCGCCGGAGTGGGCCGCTCCCCGCAATTTCATCGCAACAATGGGTATGCCCATCCGCGACGACGGCACCCAGGAGGGCGAGGACTTAACCTTGGCTGCCCGCAACGCCCTAGTGAACATGATTGAGCTGTTGCAGGAAAGAGGCTGGAGTCGAGAGCAGGCCTACGTCATTTGCAGCGTGGCGGTGGATCTCAAGATCAGCAACGCCGTGGACCTGCCGAATGTCACCGTTTCAGCATTCTTACCCGAGGACATCTTTCAGGGGTAGGTAGCTGGGCCAGGGCTGTTTCGGACGGTTGAAACGGATAGACCAAATTCAAAAGCCGCCCACTAAAGTGTGGGCGGCTTTTGTTGGTTTTCGGTTGGGTCTGGTGCTCAGCCGATTTTCCTAATTTCCACCACCTCGTTGGGGGAAACGGCGATCCGCCTTACACTTATGCCGAGTTTTAGCAGCCAGTAGCCGAGAGTGGCCTTGCTGACACCCAGCTCCTCTGCGGTAGCAGATAGGCCAACGTCGTTGACTCTCTCGGGGAGCAATTCCTCCAAAAGCCTACCATGTTGCTTTTCTACACTCAGCATCAGCTTTGTCTTTCGTGCCACGGCATGCCTCCTCTTGTTGCCTGCACTGTCGATTCTCTAATAATGTTCATAAGGTATCACGCGCTTGTTAGAGTGTCAAGCAATTGCCAAGCATTTTCCTAAACGCATTTAAGAATCATTTAGAGGCATCCGGGCAACGGTTTAATCGGGACCAACTATGACACATATGAGTTGATAGTATGCCACTGGTGGAATATGCAACACCGGCTCGGCTCGATTTATGCGTTGGACCCACCAACGGGTCTACGCTCTTCCTCGTGTTATCTCAACCATTTATCGCTGGCCGCTGGTCGCAGCCTCCAATTGACACCAGGCTGGCTGGCCTCATAAGCTCACTACCACTTTCAGAATTGTAAGAGGCGCGCTATGCAGGCACCGACCATTCGCGATGTGTACCGGGCCAGGCGGACAATCGCACCTTATTTTCAACGTACCCCCCTGCACTACTCATTGGGCCTCAGTGAGTTCCTCGATGCCGAAGTGTACATAAAACACGAGGAATATCTGCCCTTGGGAGCGTTCAAATCGAGAGGCGGTATTAACCTTCTTTTCAACCTCACCACTGAGGAACGGCAGCGCGGACTGATTACTGCCTCGACAGGCAACCATGGGCAGTCCCTCGCCAGCGCCGGCCGAGAGTTCGGAGTCAGAGTCCTGATCGGTCTGCCAGAAAACGCCAGCCCGGTGAAGGTGGCGGCAATGCGGGCTCTGAGGGCGGAGCTGATCTTCCACGGTGAGACCTTCGACGACGCTAGAGACTATTGCGAACGCTTGGCCCGGGAGGAAGGATACCGCTATGTCCATGCAGTAAACGAACCACTGCTCATCGCCGGCGTCGGGACGGCCTCCTTGGAAATAGTAGAAGACCTGCCAGATGTTGACGTAATGTTGCTCCCTCTGGGCGGAGGGTCCGGCATTTCCGGAGCCTGCATCGTTGCCAAGAGCATCGATCCGTCCATCCAGGTGTATGCCGTTCAGTCGGATGCCGCTCCGGCCGCCTATCTATCATGGAAGCAGGGGGAGCTGGTCGACGCTCCCATGGAGACATTTGCTGATGGCATTGCGACCAAGTCCGGTTACGAACTGCCCCAGCGCATCATGGCGGACCTGCTGGACGACTTCCTGCTGGTGAACGACGACGACATACGACGGGCCATTGGCCTGCTGGTCGAAAAGGCCCATACTCTGGCCGAACCTGCAGGAGCGACGGCGCTGGCTGGAGCGGTGAGGTACGCCGACAGGATGAAAGGCAAAAAGGTGTCAATCACGGTGTCCGGCGCGAACATTACGGCAGAGCGCTTGGCCGAAGCCCTGACAGTGTACAGGGAGAGCGGCGGGTAATTGATTAACAATTCGGCCAAATCAACTGCCCGAAAATGTAGTGAAATGTAAAGTGGTACACAACATAAATCAGCGTTTGTGTAACATAATGGTTCTCGAGTTCTATTGCCCATTCCGATCGATGTACATCCGGTGGCAGCTCACTCTTGGGAGAAGTATCGGGCCAGTTCGTCTCGCTGAAACACGGGAAGTGTAATTTCCTCGCCGCTGCGGGTAAAAAGGATTCGCCCCTCTTCCACAGGGAGCATCTGCCCGATTTCCCACGCATTGATACCCGCCTGCTCCAGGCTGTGTAACAGTTTTGGTACTTGGGCCGCTGGTAACGTCATAATCAATGCGCCGGAAGCCAGAAGTCCCAAGGGATCCAGGCCCAGCGCAGTACACGCCTCGGCGGTCTCCGGCAACACAGGTACACTATCCTCTTCAATAGCCAACCCCAGCCCGGACGCTGCCGCAACCTCGTGTAATGCAGTAATCAGCCCACCCTCTGTTACATCGTGCATTGAGTGTACCAGCATTTGTGTACTCGCAATGTGGGCCTCCGGTACTACGCTTATGCCGGGCGAATGTAGTAACGCGGCGCTGTCCTTGATTACACGCTCATCCACCCCGGCCCGTCTGAGGTCCTGCCCCTTGTCCTGTCCCAGGATGGCAGTACCCTCTATGGCCAACCCCTTGGTTACAACGATGCTGTCTCCCTCCCGGGCGCCGCCGGTTGTGATCAGGCGGTCTCGGTCAACCTCGCCCAGCATGGTACCCATGACGATCGGCCTGGAGATGCCTTGGGTCACCTCGCTGTGGCCGCCTATCAGGGTTACGCCCAACTCGCGGCAGGCGGCCAGAACGTCCTCGAACATCTGCGCGGCGTCGTCTTGAGTGCACCATTCCGGCGCCAGTAGAGTCGCCATGAACCAGAGAGGTGTGGCCCCTGTGCAGGCGACGTCGTTGGCGCAGACCTGGACCGCGTACCAGCCGGCTCGCTCAGACGCGAATGTCACCGGATCGGTCTTGGCCACCAACAGCCGGTCTCCGAAGTCCAGCACCGCAGCGTCCTCGCCCACGCGGGGCCCCAACACGACCCGAGGGTCGTCGAGGCCGATCGAATCGAGCAGCCGCTCCAGCAACTCCGGCGGGAACTTTCCGATTTCCATGCATTTCTCCTGGCCCCAATCCCAAAATGCCCGCATTCGTTCGCCTCACACCCATCGACAAGCCGAGGGCAAAGAGCGAGGACAGGGCAATCACGCCAATGCTCTCGTAGCCACTCACACCATCATTGCCCCGAAAGCGGCAATACAGAGTGGCCACAGGCTTGCATCGCTCAAGACGCGATTGCCATTGACCGGAGAATGTTGCGCTTTACAGTGTTGGGGCCGTTTGCTATATTGGGTATTGCCGGACCCTCTCGGGCTAGGGGTTTGGCCATCGTTCTGGTGGGGCGTTCGTCTAGCGGCCCAGGACACCGCCCTCTCAAGGCGGAGACCAGGGGTTCGAATCCCCTACGCCCTACCAACCTCCTCCACCAGTTCTTCCTCTCCGAGCCGTTTGGCCTTCTTCAGAGTTTCCATCAATTGCTCCATTGACAGCCGTCCGGTGTTGGTGTTGCGGGGGCTGGGATGGTAACAGGCTACCAGCAGCGGTAACCCTGGCCCCAAGCGGTAGACCTCGCCGTGCTTGAACTTTGGCCGAGGACCCTGGGCTCCCAAGTCCGCCATAGCCCTCAGTGCCGCCTGAAAGGCGATCTGCCCCAAGGCCAGCACCACCCGCAGGTTGGGCAGCAGTCGCATTTCGCGAACCAAGTAAGGAAGGCAGGTCCGTTGCTCCTCCGGCGTGGGACGGTCCTGCGGCGGCACGCAGCGCACCGCGGCGCAGACGTAGGCTCCGGTGTATTCCAAACCATCGTCCCGGTGGTCCGACGCCGGTTGGTTGGCCAATCCGGCCTCATACATGGCCTTGATAAGGAAGGTGGCCGATGCGTCGCCGGTGAAGACCCTGCCGGTCCGGTTTCCGCCGTGGGCCGCCGGGGCCAACCCCAGCACCATCAGCGGGGCCGCCGGGTCTCCAAAGCTGGGAACCGGCTTGGCCCAATATTCCCACGCGGAGTAAGAGGCCCGCTTCCTTTCCCCGATCCGTTCACGGTGATCCACCAGCCGGGGGCATTGTCGGCAGGAGATGATCTCTTCGGTTACCTCCCTCAGGGCCTCCGCCGCATCAGCGCTTCTTCGTCGGTCTTCCATGCTGTCAATGTCGATCTGGTCAGTCATATTCCTGAAAGGTTACCGCCTGTCGCCATTCGTCAGAAGTGATTCCCGAGTGCTGGGAGCGCCCCGTGGGTAATGTATAATACCCGCCAATGCAGGGGTTAGACAGTCTGGCCCCGTTGTAACCTGCCGGAGGTTAGGAAATGGTTGATCAGGAGCGCTTGATCAATTCCTTCTGCGAATTGGTCAAGATTGACAGTCCATCGGACGAAGAAGAAGAGGTCGCACAGTATCTCACCGGGCGCCTGGAGGGGCTCGGCTTCACTGTGGAACGAGACGCCCACGGCAACGTCATAGCTTCGGAGGAGGGAGCCGACCCGCTGATGCTTTCGGCCCACATGGACACCGTGGAGCCGGGACGGGGCATCAAGCCCGAAGTGCGGGGCGACCGTGTCGTGTCCGACGGCACCACCATTCTTGGCGGCGACTGCAAGGCCGGTGTGGCCGCCATCCTGGAGGGCTTGGAGAGCATTGCCTTGGACGGCAGCCTCCGCCGCCCGGTGCAGGTGGTCCTGACGAGGGGCGAGGAAATCGGACTGATAGGCGCGGCCAATCTGGACTACTCGATGATCCGCTGCCGCGACGCCGTGGTCTTCGACGGCAACGGTCCGGTGAACACCATCACGGGAGCCAGCCCCACCTACATGAGATTTGACGTAAACATCACCGGGCGGGGCGCCCACGCTGGCGTTGAGCCGGAAAAGGGGCTTTCGGCCATTCGGATCGCCACCGATATCATCAACGAGTTGCCCAATGGACGGCTGGACGAGGAAACTACCTTCAACGTCGGCCTGATCAGCGGCGGGACAGTGCGGAACGCGGTTCCGGTTGAGGCCAGCTTTGGCGGCGAGTTTCGCAGCCACAACACCGAGACCATCGATCTGCTGCGGATGCAGGTGACCGAGACGATGCGCAGGGCCCGCGAGAAGTACCAGGACGCCTCCATCAGGGAGGAGCTCGAGATGATGTTCCAGATGTACCTCCTCGACCCCAACGAGGCCATCGTACAGCTGGTAACCAACCAACTGCGGAACATGTCGATGCAGCCGAACATCCATCCGTCCGGTGGCGGGACTGACGCCAACGCCATGCGGCTGAACGGTGTCGAGTGCGTGGTGGTCGGCATGGCGACCAACGAGATGCACACCGTCAACGAGTACGTCGTCATTCCCGACATATTGGCCACCGCCCAATTCTGCCAGAACATCCTGACCATCAACCAGCGGGCCCGGGCCTAGAAACGACCTGCACCCACATCTCCGCCCTCTCCGCCAGTGGAGGGGGCATTTCTGAGAGGCGAAAATGAACGGCGCAGAACTGAAGCAGACATTGAAAGAAGGCGGGCGAGTGTTTGGTACCATGATCACCCACGGCCAAAGCCCGCGTTGGGTCCCGGTGCTTTCGGGCGTGGGCCTGGATTATGCGGTAATCGATACCGAGCACAGTCCCCGGGGACGCGCCGAGTTGGGCGACTACCTGACCATGTTCAACACCAGCGGCGTGGTCCCGATCGTCCGCATACCGATTCCGGACTCGCACTACGTTACGATGGCGATGGACGCCGGGGCGCAGGGCGTGCTGGCCCCATACTGCGAGACGGTAGAGCAGGTGCGGGAGGTGGTGGCCGCCACCAAGTGGCGTCCGCTGAAGGGCGAGGCGGTGGATCGGGTCGTTGAGTCCGGAGAACACGTCAGCGACGCCACTCGCGCCTACCTGGAGGAGCGCAACCGCAACAGCATCGCCATCATAGGCATCGAGAGCGTGGCCGCGGTCGAGAACTTGGAGGCGATCCTGGACGTTCCCGGTATCGACGGCATCTTCGTCGGTCCCAACGACATGAGTATCTCGCTGGGATTCCCTGACCAGTACGACCGCCCGGAATACAGGGACACGGTCAAGCGGGTCATCGACATGTCGGAGTCACGCGGGGTTGCGACGCTGGTGCATCACCAGACGCCTGACCTGTCCTCCTACTGGATCGAGCAGGGAGCCAGGTTCGTGCTGCATGGGACCGATCGGCGGGCGCTTGCCGAGGGCATCCGGTCCGACTTCTCCAAGCTGCGGGAAGCTGCGAAATAAGCCCGCGGCCTGCTGGTCGAGGGTTGAGGTCAGGAGGAGCCCCGCTCCCATCGCTCACGGAGGGACTCGACATAAACGCGGTCGTAGTCGCCGTAGTGGGCGTTGTCGGGGGTTTCGGTGAGGCGCTCAGCCCATAGGTATTCGACGTCCTGCCACTGGATGGGATATGGGGGCTGGTCGAAGAACGCGGCCACGGCTTCGAAGGGGGTTTCTCCCTGGGGACGGGAGACGTAGCCCATCATCTGGAAGTTGTCGTAGGTGTTGCCGAAGTCGGACAAGAACCGACCCTTCATCGCGGCCAGAATCAAGTAAGTCGGCATTATTCGACAGGCTCGCTACGATCTGAAGCCGATCAGCCCTCCGCGCATGTCGTGGAGGGCGTTTCTACTTCTTGAGGATGTGGACGGTGGTGACGTCTCCAGCGCCGGAGCACTGGGCGACGCCGACGCGGGCCCGAGCCACTTGACGGGGGCCCGCTTCTTGACGCAACTGGGTGACGGTCTCGTGGATCATGCGGATGCCTGATGCGCCGAAGGGGTGGCCCATGGCCAGCAGGCCGCCGTCTGTGTTGGTGGGAATGTCGCCGCTGAGTCCGGTGCGGCCCTCGACTGTGGCCTGCCAGGCTTCGCCGAAGGGCACGAGGTGCAACGACTCGATCTGCTGCAGCTCCCCGATGGTGGCGGCGTCGTGGACTTGGCACAGGTCGACGTCCTCCGGCCCAAGTCCGCTCATCTCGTAGGCCTGCAGGGCAGCCGGCTCCGTGCGGTAGGGGCTGAAGGCGGAATGGTCGGCGCCGCGCCCGTTGTATTCACCGGAGGTGAGCACCGCGGCGGCTATGGAGACCGCGCGGCTCTCGTCGATTCCGTACTGGGCCAGCGACTCGCGGGCGCAGATGACGGCGGCAGCCGCGCCCTCGCTGGTGGGACAGCACTGGTACAGTGTCAGCGGATCTGAAATCATCCGGGACTGGAGCACCTCCTCCAGCGAATAGGTGTCCTTGCGGTGAGCATAGGGATTGAGGGTAGCATTCTGCCGCGCCTTCACCGACACCTGCGCCAGGGCGGTGGCTGGCGCGCCGGTTTCCTCCATGTACCGTCGGGCGCGCAGGGCGTAGCCGGCCATCATGTGGTCGCCGCCGATGTACCGCTCCGGCGAGTCCTCGGCCGTAACCGTCACCGGGCCGCGAGGCACCTTCTCGGCGCCAAAGGCCAAGGCCATGTCGTAGATGCCCGTGGTGATTCCCCAGTAGGCCTGCCAGAAGGCAGTGGAGCCGCTTGAGCAGGCGTTTTCCACGTTGACGATGGGGACGCCGGTGAGTCCCAGCTTGGACAGCGTGGTCTCGCCCAAGGACATACCATGGTAGTAGACGTGTCCGAAGTAGGCGATGGGGATGTCCCTCCAACGGACCCCGGCGTCCTTCAGGGACTCGACCACCGCTTCAAGCGCCAAGTCGCTCAGGTCCTTTTCAGGGAAGCGCCCGAAGGGATGCAGGCCGACCCCGGCCACTACTACTTCACGTCCTGGACGAAGCTGCGCCACTTTCTTGACCTCCGCAAATCCCTATATCCAAAGTGGTTCTGAAAATTCCCTCCCCCTGGGGGTGAGAGTGGGGCCTGCCCTACGTTACCGGCCGCCACTTGTAGACCAGCTTCTCGGCTCCGCCTTCCTCGGCGGACACGGCCTGAATCGCCAGGCTCACCGGCATCCCGATGGTGAGATCCGACTGCTCGCAGTCGATGACCTCGGCTAGAACCTGCGGACCCGAGGGCAATTCTACCTGGCCGAGGATATAGGGGACCTGTCCAGGCCAGCCGGCTGGCGGAATCCGCACAATGGTATAGCTGAAGAGAGTTCCGTCTGTGCCCAGATCCACCGGCTCCACCTCGAAAGAGGTGCAGGACTGGCAGAATGTAGCGGAGCCGAACACGGTGACGCCGCAATCACAGCAGCGGAAGCCGATGAGGGTACCCTCCGCCCCAGCCTCGTTGGTAATTCTCAAACGTCGGGGGTCGACTGATTCTGGCATGATGGTTCAGGTTAATCTTGCGCTTATAGCGTGTCAACCGGGGTCGTGAAAGTAGCTTATTGCACCCCGTCTCACCTGACCCCTTCTGCTATACTCCCTCGGAATCGAAATCCTTGGAATCAGCCCAAAGAGACCGGACCAACATTGACTGGTGCCGAAGCCGGAAATACGCAAACCATGCCGTCCAGCGCTATTGACGCCGCCGTGCGCTTGTTGCAGGGCGGCGGGGTTGTTGCGATTCCCACCGACACTCTGTACGGTCTGGCCGCCGATGCCTCCAACCCGGACGCCATCGAGCGGGTTTTCGCCATAAAGGAACGGCCGGACGGAATGGCCTTGCCGGTGCTGCTGGCGGACACGGAGCAATTGGGTCTGGTGGCTACGGAGGTCTCTGCGCAGGTCATGAGGGTGGCCGAATCTTTCTGGCCGGGGCCGCTGACCCTGATTGTGAAATGCAACGACGACCTGCCCCCACGCCTGACCTCTGGCAACCTGACCGTGGCGGTGCGGGTTCCCGGACACCCGGTGCCACGAGAACTAGCGTGGCGACTGGGGAGGCCGATCACCGGCACCAGCGCCAACATCAGCGGCGCTGCAGACCCGCAGACGCTGGAGGAACTTCGGCAGCAGGTGGGCGACCGCGTTGATTTGGTAATCGAGGGTGGACCAACGCCTGGGGGCACGGCATCAACTATCGTCGACCTGTCGGGCGAGTCTCCGAGACTGATTCGCGAGGGGGCGATCCCATTCGAAAAGATTGCAGCCCTTTTCAACACCCATTAAATTATTGTCCATGATTGCTAAGTACTATGAATACCGGCAGGCCGTGGAGGCAGAGTTGCGCGACGTGTTTGACGGGCGCGAGGGATTCCTCTACAACCTGCTTCGCTACCATCTTGGCTGGGTGGACCAGCACGGACGACGGGAAGAGGGGGATACGCCGCTCCACATCCAGGGCGCCGCTGCGCTAGTGTGCTGCGAGGCGCTTGGCGCGGATTTCCACGCGGCCCTTCCTGCGGCGGCGGGCGTTGAGTTGGTGCATCACTTCACCCTGGTTCATGGCGAGGTGCAGGCGGGACGCGCCGAGTCCGTCGACCGCCCCGGCATCTGGTGGGTGTGGGGCCCGGCTCAGGCCATAAACGCCGGGGACGGGCTGCATGCGCTGGGCCGATCAGCAATGATGCGCTCGGGCAGGCAGGGCATGCCTCCAGAGCGGGTGCTGCGAGCGGTCCGGTCACTGGACCAGGCTTGCCTGTTGCTGTGCGAGGGGCAATACATGGACTTGGAATTCCAAGACCAGCTGATGGTTACCGCAAATGCCTATCTCGACATGGTCAACCGCAAGTCGGGAGCGCTGACCGGCTGCGCCGCAGAATCCGGGGCATTGGCCGCAGGCGCAGAGGGCGATCGGTGTGACGCTCTGCATAGCCTGGGGGTCAAGCTGGGAGCGGCGTTGCAGATAGCCCGCGATACCGCTGATTTCTGGGGTGAACGGGGCGATGCCTTGACGGCCAGCAACATCATAGCCAAGAAGAAGAGCCTGCCCATCATTCATGCCCTGGAGCACGGCAGCCTGACCGCGAAACGGGAACTGGGATCCATCTATATGAAGCGGGTGCTGGAAGCGGACGATGCTACCCGCCTGGTCTCCATCCTCGACGAGACCGGCGCGCGCTCCGCCGCCGATGGACAGGCGCGTCAACTGGTTGAGGAGGGCCTGGCGGCAGCGTCGTCCTCCGGCGTGCCCGAGAATGGAATGGAGCAGCTTCGTGAGCTGGCCGAGTGGGCCCTGGAGGGCGGACGATAGCTCCGTCCGTCTCCAATTGCATCCGGCGAATCCAAGAACAGACAAGGGGGTATGACGCAGGTGGTCAAGCGCAGTCTGTCTCAACTTGACGTAAACGGCAGCCGTGTACTGGTCCGGGTGGACTTCAACGTACCCATCGAGCAGGGGATCGAGGCCATCGCTGGGTATGATCAGCGCCTCCGGGCCACCCTGCCCACCATCCAATACCTGACCGAGCGTGGCTGCAAGACTATCCTGTGCTCCCATCTTGGGCGACCCCGTGGCAAGGTGGACGAGTCGCTGCGGCTGGGACCGGTGGGCGACCGTCTCGCCGTCCTGCTCGACCACCCCGTCAAGAGCCTGCCGGAGATCATGGGGCCGACGGTCGAGGCGGCCATCGCCGCGATGGCTCCCGGCGACGTGGTGCTGCTGGAAAACCTGCGATTCGATGCCGGTGAGGAGGCCAACGATCCCGATTTTTCTCAGTCTCTCGCGGCTCTTGCCGACTACTTCGTAATGGACGCCTTCGCCGTTGCCCATCGCGCCCATGCGTCCACGGTCGGTGTCACCGAATACCTGCCGTCGGCGATGGGGTACTTGGTTGAGAGGGAAGTCAGCTCCATGGGCCGCGCCCTTGAGTCGCCGGATAAGCCTCTGGCTGCCCTGATGGGCGGAGCCAAAGTCAGCGACAAAATCCTGCTGCTGGAGAATATTCTGGACAAGCTGGACCACCTGTTCATTGGCGGTGGGATGTGCGTTACCTTCCTCAAGGCACAGGGGCACGGAGTCGGGGCGTCGCAGGTGGAGGAGGACAGGCTGGAGTTCGCCCGGGAGATGCTGGACGCCGCCGGACAGCGGGGCATCAAAGTGCATCTGCCCGCCGAGGTGGTGGTCGCCAGCGAGTTCGCCGCCGAGCCAGCGGAGGTGCAGGTGTCGCCCGCCGATGGCGTACCAGAGGGTGGCTACATCATGGACATCGCTCCCTCCGCCGCACGGGAGTTCGCCAGCGAGCTTGGGGCGTGCCGCACCGTCATCTGGAACGGGCCAATGGGGGTGTTCGAGATGCCCCGGTTCAGCGAGGGCACCCGAGTTGTCGCTGAGGCCATCGCCGGCTCTCCGGGCGTGACCAGCGTGGTCGGCGGCGGCTCGACCGCCGAGACCGTTGAGGCCCTGGGGCTGATGGATGCCATGACCCACGTGTCGACCGGAGGCGGGGCCTCCCTGGAGTTTCTCGGAGGCATCGAGCTGCCCGGCATCGCGGCGTTGCCGGATGCGTAGCGAGCACCTGTTGGAGCCAGACCGTTCGGAATTGTTATTGCCCAATCCCCGCAGGCCGGGTTTAGTGAGGAGACCCCGATGATTGACGTCGAAGAACTGCGCGACTGTTACATGAACACTCCGTCGAAAATGGTGCTGCTGGTGGTCGACGGGCTGGGAGGGCTGGCTCACCCGGACACCGGCAGGTCGGAGTTGGAAACGGCCAACATCCCCAACCTCGACGCAATGGCGCAGCGGAGCGCTTGCGGGTTGACCACGCCGGTGTTGCCGGGAGTGGCGCCGGGGAGCGGCCCCGGCCATCTCGCATTGTTCGGCTACGACCCGCTCAGGCACATGATCGGCAGGGGCGCGCTGGAGGCCCTTGGGATCGACGTGGAGCTGCAGCCGGGGGATGTGGCCGCCCGGGGCAACTTCTGTACCGTGGATTCCAGCGGGCTGCTGCTGGACCGGCGGGCGGGGCGGATTCCCACCGAGCTGAGCGCGCCGATCTGCGAGCGGCTGGACCGCATCGAGATAGAGGGCGTGCAGGTGGATGTGTTCCCGGTGCAGGACTACCGCTTCGTGCTCCGGCTGCGAGGCGAGGGGCTGTCGGAGGCCGTAACCGAGACCGACCCACAGCAGACGGGCGTCTCTGCCCTGCCGGTGCGGGCCCTGAACGCCGGAGCGGAGCGGACGGCGGAGCTGGTCAACCAGTTCGTTGGGAGGGCGGCGCACCTGATGTCGGAGGAAGACCGGGCCAATATGCTGCTGCTGCGCGGCTTTGCCCAGATGCCGAGCCTGCCCCCCATGGGCGAGGTCTACCGCATGAACCCCGCCGCCATCGCCGCGTATCCCATGTATCGCGGATTGGCCACCGTGGCAGGGATGCGGGTAATCCCGACGGGCCGCCACTTCTCGGACGAGGTGGAGACCCTGCGGCAGAATTTCGACTCCCATGACTTCTTCTTCATCCACTACAAGCCCGCCGACGCCGCCGGGGAGGATGGCGACTTCGACGCCAAGGTCCAGATGCTGGAGGAGCTGGATCCGCTGATACCGGCCATCCGGGAGTTGGAGCCCGACGTGTTCATGGTGGCCGGCGACCACGCCACCCCCGCCATCACCGCCGGACACAGCTGGCACCCAGTGCCGTTCATGCTCCACTCCCGTCTGACGCGGGGCGAGGGAATCCCGGCCTTCAGTGAGCGAGAGTGCCGCCAAGGGTCCATCGGGAGCATTCCAGCGACCAATGTGATGCTGCTGGGTATGTCCCATGCAGGCAAGATGGCAAAATACGGCCCCTGATATAACTGCCAATGACCCGCCTCTATCGGCTATGGTAGAGGCGGATTTCATTCAGACCAACGACCCGTGAGGGAGTACACGCCATGCCCCGCTCCATTGTCGCCGGAAACTGGAAGATGAACACCACGCTGGAGGAGGCGGCAGCGCTGGCCTCCGAGATCGTCGCCGAGGCCGTCCCCCCTCTCATTCACCCTCCCAATGGGGGGCACGAAAAGGCTGGTAGCGTAGAGCTTATACTCTGCCCGCCCTACATCTCCTTGGCAGCGGTCCGCCGGGCAGTCTCCGGCAGTCCGGTGCGGGTCGGGGCGCAGAACATGCACTTCGAGGCGTCGGGGGCCTTCACCGGGGAGGTTTCTGCCGCCATGCTGCGTAGCCTCTGCCACTACGTCATCCTCGGCCACTCTGAGCGGCGCCAGCTTTTTGGCGAGACCGACGAGACCGTCAACCGCAAGGTACACACCGCCCAGGCTGCCGGGTTGCGACCCATTGTCTGCGTCGGCGAGACCCTGGCACAGCGCGAAGCAGGCCAGGCGGCCGACGTGGTGGAGGGCCAGGTTCTCGCCGGGGTGGCCGACGTGATTGACATAACCGACGTGGTGGTTGCCTATGAGCCGGTCTGGGCCATCGGCACCGGACGGGCTGCCACTCCTGAGATCGCCGAGGAGATCATGGGCGGCGCAATCCGGGACGCGCTGCGCGACCTGTTCGGCGATGATGGCGATGCGGTGCCCCTCCTCTATGGCGGGAGCGTCAACGCCGGCAATGCCGCCGCCTTCTCCGCCCAGCCCAGCATCAACGGCGCACTGGTGGGCGGCGCCAGCCTCCAGGCTGACCAGTTCCTCCAGATAGCCGTCGAAGTTGCCGGAGCGAAGGCGTAGTTGACCAGTTCGGCATCAACGGCTACTGGCGGGTGAGTTTTCCTTCTGAGACCCCCCGTTGAGATCCTATTGGCGGACTGCCACATTGCCTGTGTCTGAAAGTGCCAAGCCCGGCCTCTGAGGTGCTGATGCGTAACGCCCTGTTCTACGGCGATAACTTGGCGGTGCTGCGGGAGCGGGTGGCCGATGAGTCGGTGGACTTGGTGTACCTCGACCCTCCCTTTAACTCAAACGCCTCTTACAACGTTCTGTTCCGCGAGAAGACCGGCGAGGAATCCCCGGCGCAGATTCGCGCCTTCACCGACACATGGGAGTGGACGCAGGAAACCGAGTTGACCTTCGAGCGGGACATAATCGGCAATCCCGCCGTCCCTCCGGCGGTCAAGGACATGATCACCGCCTTCCGCCAGTTCATCGGGCGGAACGCGATGATGGCGTACCTGGTGATGATGGCTGCGCGGCTGGTGGAGTTGCGCCGCGTCCTCAAACCCACCGGTAGCATTTACCTCCACTGCGACCCCACGGCGAGCCACTACCTCAAACTGCTTATGGACGCCGTGTTTGGAGCGAGAAACTATCGCAACGAAATTTCCTGGCGTCGGACAAACGCGCACAACGACGCCAAGCAGGGCCGACGCCATTACGGAAACGTGCGGGACACGATTCTGTTCTACACCAAAAGCAATAAGTGGACCTGGCATTGGCAGTATACGGAATACGGTAGCGAGTACGTCCACAATTTCTATAAATTCACTGAAACAAGCTCTGGGCGACGCTACAGGATGGACAATTTGACTGCGGCGAAACCAGGCGGCGAAACAAGTTACGAGTGGAGAATAAAACGCAGTAAGGACGGAGAGTGGGTAGCTGATCTGGATAGTGAATACTTATCTCCAAATCACAACTGGGAATACAAAGGGGTGCTGCCTTACGTAGGTCGTTTTTGGGCATACTCGAAGGACAAAATGGCCGATATGTCCATTCAGGGGCGCATTGCCTACACGAAAAATGGCATGCCTAATTACAAGAGATATTTAGACGAGATGCCCGGCGTTCCTTTGCAGAACGATTGGACTGACATACACCCTGCGTCGCGTTCCGAATCTCTCAACTACGCTACTCAAAAGCCCATTGCACTGCTGGAGCGAATCATTGCTACTTCATCCAACGAGGGGGACGTGGTGCTGGACCCGTTCTGCGGGTGCGGTACGGCGGTGGCGGCGGCGCACAAGCTGGGGCGGCAGTGGCTGGGAATTGACATAACTCACCTGGCCGTGGCGCTGATGAAGAACCGGCTGAAGACGGCCTTCGACCTGGATGCGGGCGCGGACTACGACGTCGTCGGGGAGCCTCAGGACGAGGGCAGCGCCCGGGCGCTGTGGGAGCAGGACCCGTACCAGTTCCAGTTCTGGGCGGTGTCACTGCTGGAGGCGCAGCCGCAGTCGGAGCAGAGGCGCGGCGCCGACCGGGGCGTCGACGGGATGCTGTACTTCATCGACGGGCAGCGTCGCACGCCGCAGAAGGCGGTGTTGCAGGTCAAGGGCGGGCGAGTGTCGTCGCCGCAGGTGCGCGACCTCGTTGGCGTGGTGGAACGGGAGCAGGCAGCGATGGGGCTGTTCATCTCGCTGGAGCTGCCGACGCGGGACATGCGGCAGGAGGCGGCTGCGGCCGGGTTCTACCACTCGGATTTGTGGGCGCGAGACTACGCGAAAATCCAGCTCCGCACCATCGGCGAGATGCTGTCGGGGCAGGGGTTTGAGCTTCCGCCGCGGCCTGGGGACTACCAGCCTGCGCAACGGGTGCGGCGCGCGCAGGGACGTCAGACGCGGCTGGGAGAATCGGGTGCGCCTGGCGATGCGCCGACTGACTGAACGGCGTCCAACGGGCCTTTCGTGACCGCCAACGGACCCTCACAAACACCTCCGCTCGTCTGCGTCGTCGGCCCTACGGCGGTGGGGAAGACTGCGCTGGCGGTGTCGCTGGCGCAGCGGTTCGGCGGCGAGGTAATCAATGCCGACAGCCGGCAGGTTTACCGGGGGATGACCATCGGCACGGCCAAGCCCACGGATGTAGAGCAGGCTGCAGTTCAGCATCATCTCGTAGACATCCTAGAACCCACCGAGAGTTTTGGGCTTGCGCTGTTCCTTGAGCACGCCTCTGAGGCGTTGCGCGACATCCGGGGGCGCGGTCGGCTGCCCATAGTCTGCGGCGGCACCGGGCAGTACTCGTGGGCGCTGGTGGAGGGGCGGCGAGTTCCTGCCGTGCCACCGGACCCTGAGTTCAGGGCCGGGCTGGAGGCGGAGGCCGAGCGGTTGGGCGCGGAGGCGCTGCACCGTCGGCTGGCGGCGGTGGACTCAGCACGCGCCGCCTCGCTGGACCCGCGAAACGTCCGCCGGGTCATCCGGGCGCTTGAGATTCACCACGCCACCGGGCAGCGCCCATCGGAGTGGCAGCCCGCAGCCGAGGCTTCCGCCTCCAACGCCCTCGTGTTGGGGCTGACAATGCCTCGCGATGCCCTGTACCGTCGAATCGACGAGCGTGTCGACCGGATGATGCAGGACGGATTCCTGCGTGAGGTCGAGGGTCTGGCGGAGGCGGGCTTTCCGATGGGAGAGGGGCCGCTGGACAGTCCGGGCTACCGGGAGCTGGGCCAGTACCTGTCCGGCTCGCTGTCGCTGGACGAGGCGGTCCAACGAACCAAGACGCAGACGCATCGCCTGGCCCGCCGCCAGTATGCTTGGTTCAAGCTGACGGACCCCCGCATCCTCTGGCTCTGCGCCATTGATCCGGCGCTTCCTGAGCGGGCAGCCGTGTCCGTGTCCGCGTTCCTGAATTCTCAGACCCCGTGATACAATGAGCGCCGACACCATAGGTCAATTGGGGACATAATCTGGAGCTGGGACGATGAGATTCACCAAGATGGAAGGGGCGGGCAACGACTACGTTTACGTGGACGCCCGCAACCAGGAACAGGACTGGCCGGAGCTTTCCCGCAGGATTAGCGACCGGCACTTTGGCGTCGGCAGCGACGGGCTGATTCTCATCGCAGATTCGGATATAGCCGACCTCAAGATGGTGATGTTCAACGCCGACGGCTCCCAGGGTGAGATGTGTGGCAACGGCATCCGGTGCTTCGCAAAGTACGCCATCGAACGCGACATCGCCGCCCCTTCCGGAGGCGGGCTGACCGTCGAGACGCTGGCAGGAATCCGCACCGTCGTCCCGACCTACGACGGCTCGCGCATCGCAGGGGCGCGGGTGGCCATGGGCGCGCCGATACTGACGCCCGCAGAGGTGCCGGTTACGCTGGACGAGGAGTTGCCGCCGCCGGTGCTGGCTTATCCCTTCTCGATGGACGGGTACGATCTGCCCCTCAGCTTTGTATCCATGGGCAACCCCCACGCGGTTACCTTCATCGAACAACCAGTGGCCGATTTTCCACTGCACACCGTCGGACCAAAGGTTGAACGCCACCCAATGTTTCCCCGCCGCGTCAACTTTGAAATCGTGAACGTCGATGCACCCGGCAAGCTGACCACCCGGGTCTGGGAGAGGGGCAGCGGCGAGACGCTGGCCTGCGGCACCGGCGCCTGCGCCATTGCCGTGGCCGCTCGCTTGTCCGGTCACTGCGGCGATGAGGTCGACATAACGCTACCAGGCGGCACGTTGCGCATCCAATGGGACGGCAAGGGCGAGGTGATGATGGAGGGTCCGGCCACCGAGGTATTCACCGGGGAGTGGGCTGTCTGATGACCACGACAGGCGCGAAAAGGCTGACGTTCGACGAGTGGCAGGCGCTGCCGGAGACGAATCAGCGCTGTGAGGTCGTTGATGGAGTTTTGGTGATGCCGCCGAGTCCAACGGATGAACACCAGTGGCTTGGTTTCGCGATCGCCTCGCGCATTTCGACTTTTGTGACTGAAAGGGAGCTAGGAGTAGTCCTTATGGCTCCCCGCGATGTGCTGATCAGGCGGGATCCGCTGAGGATACGACAGCCTGACGTGCTGTTCCTGAGTGCCGATCGGACCGGCGTCAGGAGGCCATCCGACCTAGTGGGACAACCGAGAATTGAATCACCGCCGGACCTCGTGGTTGAGGTGGTGTCGCCGAGCAACACAGGGCGCGACATTGAGGAACGTCTGGCCGACTATCAGAGCATTGGGGTGCCGGAGTGCTGGCTGGCCCGATTCCCAACCAGAACGGTCGAGGTGCTGCGCCTGACTCCTGAAGCCGCAATCACCGTCGCCACCTACGGCATGGAAGACACGCTGCGTTCCGAGGTGCTGCCGGGGTTCGCCCTTCCCATCGCAGACATTTTCGGGCCGCTGCTGGGGTAGGGGCAGGAAAGGCTATGAAGCTATACAAGTTGCCGATCGTTTTGTATGAACCGTCGGAGGATACAAACGACATGTTCATGGCGGAGGCGCCCCTGCTGCCCGGTTGCCGCGCCTGGGGCGAAACGCCCTCACAAGCGTTAGAGTACATCCAAGGGGTGGCTGAGGCGTTCATTGAGTCATACATTGAGCTAGAGCAGCCGATTCCTGCAGAGTTAGAGTCTTTGGCGTTTGAGATTGATGGGGCGATGGTGAAGGCGGAGATAGTCATTGCTCCATGATCTATCGGCAGCTCCCACGAAAGCTGAGAGAGTTAGGTTGCCGGTATGATCGTCAAGCAAGAGGTTCACACGAAATATGGATCAATCCGGCGAATCGAGCCAGGGCGACGATTCCGTTCTGGGGAGGCGAGGACCTGAAACCAGGCACCATTTCGGCTGTTCTTCGAGATCTCGGAATTTCTCGGAGAGACTTTGAACATGCGTAGTTCTTGACCTTAATAGGGAAACTAGGAACAGAGGCCGCACAGATGAAGTTTTCTGACCGCTTGGGCAAGCTTGCCCCGTATCCGTTTGTGGAGATTTCCCGCATCATTGCGGCCAAGCGGGCCGCCGGGGCCGACGTGGTGACCTTCGGCATCGGCGATCCAGATATACCCACGCCGCAGCCCATCATCGACCGTCTGCTGACGGCGTCGCAATACCCGCCCAATCACCGCTACCCGGAAACCGACGGGCTGCCGGAGATGCGGCGAGCCATCGCCGAATGGTACGACAACCGCTTCGGTGTCAAGCTGGACCCGGACACTGAGGTGCTGCCGTTGATCGGGGCCAAGGAAGGCATTGGCCACGCTGCCTTCTGTTTCCTGGACCCTGGCGACATCGCACTGGTGCCGGACCCGGCCTACCCGGTTTATGGCGTCGGAACGATGTTTGCCGGCGCCGAGAGTTACATAATGCCACTGTACGAGCGGAACGGGTGGTTGCCGGAGCTGGACGCCATACCCGCCGACGTGGCCCGGGCCGCCAAGGTGATGTGGCTCAACTACCCCAACAACCCCACCAGCGCCGTCGCCACTGAGGAGGACCTTGCTTCGGCCATGGCCTTCTGCCGCGAGAACGACATTGCCCTGCTGCACGACGCCGCCTACAGCGAAGTGGGCTACGACGGCTACCGGGCGACCAGCTATATGCAATTGGATGGGGCAAAGGACATTGGCATCGAGTTCCACTCACTCTCCAAGACGTACAACATGACCGGCTGGCGCATCGGGATGGCAGTGGGCAACGCCGATATGATCAAGGCGCTGTTCCAGATCAAGGCCAACCTTGACTCCGGCGTTCCCCAAGCGGTGCAGGAGATGGCGATGGAGGCCCTGACCGGCCCCCAGGACTGTGTCGACGACAACGTGGCGATCTACCAGCGCCGCCGCGACCGAGTGGTGCAAGCCTGCCGCCGCGCCGGGATGGAGGTCGATGTCCCGCGGGCCAGCCTGTACATCTGGGCCAAAGTCCCAGCCGGATTCACCTCCGCCGAGTTAGCCCAGCGCCTGCTTGAGGACTTGGACGTGGTGGTTACTCCCGGTTCCAGCTACGGACGGTACGGCGAGGGCTACATCCGCCTTTCGCTGACCACCCCGGACGAACAGGTGGAGAAGGGTTGCCGACGCATCGAAGAATGGACGATTCCCGCCCCCCAAGGAGGTTAGCCTCATAGCCAAGTCGAGACTGCATCGAGGCACAGGCGACGCCTCGAAAAAGGCGACAAAGTCTACGCGGCTGGTTGACGTGATTCCCGAGCGGGAGCGCGCCATACTGGTTGCAGTCGAACTGAAGGGCCGCGACCAGCTATGGACGCTGGAGGACACGTTGGGCGAGCTGCGGCATCTCGCCGAGTCGGCTGGCGCCGAGGTGGTGGCCACCATGTTTCAGCGGTCAGATCGGCTCACTCCCACGTACATTGGCAAGGGCAAGCTGGACGAACTTCGCGACCTGATTGAGCAGGAATCCGCAGGGGTGGTCGTGTTCGACGACGAGCTGACACCGACCCAGCAGCGCAACCTTGAAGCCGGCCTCTCTTCGGCATCATCAACCAGGAATGGCGACAGGGGCGATGTGAAGGTAATCGACCGGACCGCCCTGATCCTGGACGTATTCGGCCGCCACGCCTCCAGCTACGAGGGCAAGCTGCAGGTTGAGCTGGCGCAGCACGAATACCTGTTGCCCCGGCTGGCTGGGCAATGGTCCCATCTGGAGCGACTGGGTGGCGGCATTGGTACCCGCGGCCCCGGCGAGACCCAGATCGAGACCGACCGCCGCTTGGTGCGCCGCCGTATCCAGAAGATTCGCTCCGACCTGGATGGCGTGCGCCGCCGCCGAACCCTTCACATGGACCGGCGCAAGAAGTCAGCCATCCCCATGGCGACCTTGGTGGGCTATACCAACGCCGGAAAGAGCACGCTTTTCAATGCGCTGGTGAACGCGGGCCCTGGCAGCGGCGACGCCTCCTTGGCCGCAAACCAACTCTTCTCAACCCTGGACCCGGTCACTCGCCGCATTCGCCTTCCCTCGGGGGCGCCGCTGTTGCTGAGTGACACCGTGGGTTTCATCCAGAAGCTTTCACCCAACGTCATCGCCGCATTTCGCGCCACCCTGGACGAGCTTGACCGGTCTGACGTGCTGCTGCACGTGATCGACGTCTCGCACCCCAAGGCCCCGGAGCAGACCGAGGTGGTGGAGGAGACGCTGGAGGAGTTGGGGTTGGGCGACCGCCCACGCCTGCTTGTCATAAACAAGATGGACCTGTTGAGCGACTCGGCGAGCCCAGGTGCGGAGCTGTCAGGCGGTCGGGCACTTTCTCTCGGCGCGGCCTGGGACAAGGAGGCATCGGCCGGCGTCTTGGTGTCGGCGGAGAAAGGCTGGAACCTCGATCACCTGCTGGCCGAGATGGAGAACCAGCTGGTGAACATCGACGGCCCCCTGCTGATGACCGAGGAGTACGCCGGGGGCTGGGGCTGACCTATTCCTTGCAGCCCTGGTTTGGCTCCAAAAGGCGACATAAATCGCCCGATACACTGGTTCGCACAAGATACGTTATGTTCGCTTGGGGGCTGATTTTTGGCTTGTTGACATAAAAAGCCCTGTTTGCGAAGCGGATCGGGGGCCTGCCGTTGCGGGCTTTGGCCGGTGGTGGTGGCGGAATCCGACGTTCGCAGGGTTGCGCCAGCAGCAGCCCCCTCCTTATAATGAATTGTTGTCCCGTACCCGGGCGGTTAGCTCAGTTGGTCAGAGCGCCTCGTTCACACCGAGGAGGTCGGAGGTTCAAGTCCTCCATCGCCCACCATGTCGAAAGGGACGATCACGAGCCGGGTTTAGGCCCGGGGGTTCCCGCGCCGAGGTGGCGGAACGGCAGACGCGCTGCGTTCAGGGCGCAGTATCCGTACGGATGTGTGGGTTCAAATCCCTCCCTCGGCACCAATTCAGGTTTCTGGCCGGGTTCCGGCCATCGCGCGCTTGTAGCTCAGTGGATAGAGCGCTGCCCTGCGGAGGCAGAGGTCGTGAGTTCGAATCTCGCCAAGCGCGCCATTTCCCAGCCTGGGTGATGCCACCCTTCCCCTGACTCCGACTTCCCTACTTCTGCCCTCTTCGCTTTTTTGCTTCGTCGCTGTCCGATTGGCCTGGTTCAGGCGCAAACGGGGACGCTCCCTCATTTCAACCTCTCTCCCTGGTCGGGTGGAGCTATTCAGAGCTTTGCCAACTTCTGCACCCGCTGGTTGGCCGTGTCTATTCCGTAGATGCTCCCATCCGAGTCTGTGTAGACTTGGTGCGCTCCCTCAAATGTCCGTCCCCTTGCCAGAAGCTCGCCGTCCAGCGTGAATAAGCTGATCCGCGGAATCTGGTCCGTAACGTAGACCACTTGGGCCGCGTCGATGTGGACTCCCATGGGGCACTTGAAGTCGGTCCACTCGGTCAGGAAATTGCCTTCAGACGTGAACACCTGTACGCGGTGGTTCTCGCGGTCGGCCACGTAGACCCTGCCGTCCTGGGACACGCGGACGCTGTGCGGCACCCGGAACTGGCCCGGCCCGCTCCCCGGACTGCCGAAACTGCTTATGTAATCTCCGGCGGCACTGAAGCGATGAACGCTGGAGTTGCCGTATCCGTCGGCCACGTACAGCTCGCCGGACGGGGCCACGCACACGTCGGCGGGGTGATTGAAGGGCGCCTGCATCGCCGCTTGATCACGGTTGCCCATCGCCTTGAGCAGGTTGCCGGCGGTATCGTAGGCCAGGACCTGGTGGGCATCGCGGTCGGTGAGGTACACGGTGTCGTCGGGGCCGACGTGAATGTGATGAGCGTCGGCGGGCACGCCGTCCCGACGTTCCCACGGCTCAAGGAAATGACCGTTGCGGTCGAAAACCAGCACGGGAGGTCCCTGACGCTGGTACACGTACACACGGTCCATCGAGTCCACCGCAACTCCGCTGGGGCCCTGCAGAGACACGCCGTTTGGCAACCTGGCCCATCCAGGTTGGTACTCGTATCTGAATTCTCCTGCTCCGATGGTTGCCGCCATTTCACACCCTCCCGCCTGGACAAATTCGCCCGTGCTATACTGCCGTCGCGGGCTATCCGGCCTTGCTTATGTCATATTACTGCATCTTTGTCCCGCCCGGACCGGTGCCGGGCTTTTTACGGGAGGCGACGGTGAAACTTGATGGTTCGGTGATTATAGTGACCGGCTCGGCCACCGGGCTGGGCGGGGCGACGGCCCGCATTGCAGCGTCGAAGGGCGCCCGGGTAGTGATCAACTACACCAAGAGCGAGGCGGAGGCAAAGGAAACGGCGCAGGCCTGCCGGGATTTGGGCGGCGACGCCGTATTATGTCAAGCAAACGTGGCCGAGGACGCCGACTGCCGACGCATGGCGTCGGTGGCCCTGGAGCAGTGGGGCCGCATCGACGGCCTGGTCAACAACGCCGGCTCGTCGGTTTTCGCCAGCGCCGTAGACCTTGAGTCGCTGTCCGGCGAGGACTTTCTCAACATCTACGCAGTCAATGTGGTGGGCGCCTACCAGATGATTCGGGCAGTGACGCCGACTCTCAGGGCGCAGGGAGAGGGGTCCATCGTCAACGTCTCCTCCATTTCGGCCATCACCGGGGGCGGCAGCTCGATTGCCTATGCCGCATCCAAGTCCGCCCTCAATACCATGACCATAGCATTGGCCCGGTCGCTGGCCCCGCAGATTCGCGTCAACGCCGTCTGCCCCGGCCCCATCCCGACACGCTGGTGGAGCGGTGGGCTCGGTGAAGACGGAGCGAAGAGGCTGTTCGAGAGCTTCGAGAGGCAGGTGCCGCTTCAGGAGGCGCCCACGGCCGAGAGCGTGGCCGAAACTGTAGTGTGGCTGCTGGAGGCTGCCCGGCATGTGACCGGTGAAACGATCATGATTGACTCTGGCATGCACCTGATTAGTTTCAAGCCGTAATCGGCAAGCGGATTTATAAGGAGAGTCAAGAACGTGGCTAACGAGAGTCCTTTGGAAATGGGTGGAACGGGAAATGGTCCGAAGCTGGTTGATTACCTGCTGTACGAGCCGGAGGAATCGGGCATCCTGTGGATCAAATTCAACCGGCCCGAGCGCATGAACGCCCTTATCGGCAACTCCCAGGAGAGTGGGACGGTGGCGAAGGTGGGAGAGTACATGCGCGCCGGCGACGATGACCCCAACATCCGGGTCATCGTGCTGACCGGCGTGGGACGAGGGTTCTGCTCCGGGGCCGATATGCGCCGCGACAATGACCCATCGGTTACCGGAGACAACTTCATTGGAAATCGGGGCACCGAAGAGGGACCAGATGCCGCAAGGCAGCATTTCTTCCACGGCTTCACCCACCTCCACCGGGATATCTCGCTGATACGCAAGCCCACCATCGCCATGATCAACGGCCCTGCCGTAGGCTCCGGAATGGACATGGCGCTGCATTGCGACATCCGCGTGGGCTGCGAGAATACCCGGTTCATCGGCTACCAGCAGCTGGGGCAGATCATCGAGAACGGCGGCAGCTACTACCTGCCGAAGATGGCCGGGCTGGGGCGCGCGCTGGAGTTCGCCTACACCGGGCACCTGGACGCGCAGCGGGCCTACGACTGGGGACTGCTCAACCACTTGGTGTCCAGCGAGGAACTGGAGCTGACCACCCGCGACCTCTGCGACCGCATCATGCGCACGCCGCCGATGGTGCAGTGGGTCAGCAAGCGCATCATGCGCACCGCAATGGACAGCAGCCTGGAGAACACCATGGTGCTGACATCCAACGCCGGCGGCATCCTAAACGGCTCCGACGACGCCGACGAGGCCCGCCGAGCCTTCCTCGAGAAGCGGGCGCCCTCGTTCAAGGGGCGGTAGTTCTTCAGGTTGGTGGCTGATGATTTCGAGTATGAGGCGGAACTCGCCTCAGCCCTATCTTCCTGTGCCCCCGACTTGGTGGTCTCTTCGGTAATTGGGAGCTTCGGGTTCAGCATGTAGGATTTGACCACAGAGGAAGCGTCCTGCTTGCGGGAGTGGGTTGGCGGCATCGATGGGGCGGATATGGCGGCCTTGATGGCTGAAGATCCTAACTATGCGGAGGAAACCGTTGCAGACATATTTTCCTGTGTCCCTGATCTGCTGATCGCTACGGTCTTTGCGGAGTGGAGCGTTGACAAGGAGGACTTGAGCGCACAGGAAGTGTCCTGCTCGCTAGAGTGGGAGTCTGGTCTGGTCTGGCAGGCCGTAATGGCGAAGGATTCCGAATACTTGGAAGATGTTCTTCAAGGCCTGATTTCCTGCGCCCCGACATGTTTATTGCTGACCTGATCGGGTGTTACGGCTTCGGCATGGAGGACCTGAGCGGACAGGAAACGTCCTGTCTTCGAGAGTGGCTACTGGGTCTGGACTGGAAGGCCGTGTCTGAGGACCCTGAGTACATTGAAAAGGCACGTTCCGACCTGTTCGCGTGTGCTCCGGACAAAATCGCCCCATAGAACTAAAGCAACGGGGAGCGATTTTGTCTTGCGCGTTCGGAGCGCTGAAGGCCCGGCGAGTATCGAAATTGCCGGGTATGCTTCAGCGCTCGTCTTTTGGACCCTTGTTATGTCTAGCCCGCTACGGCCAGTGCCCCAACGGCCACTGACGGGAGAGTGACGGGCAGCTGCCGCCAAGATTCGCCACTATCGTGGCTGTGGAACAGCTTGCCGCCGTCGGTCCCTGCGTAGACGTGGTCCGGGGATGCGGGATCCCACTCGAAGGCCACCACCATATCCTCGGGCTCCTCGCCCTCGCCGAGGCCCTCGACCAGCTGCCAACTCTGGCCGCCGTCGGTGGAGCGGTAGAACTGCGGGGACTTGCGGCGGGCGTTCTCGGACACCGTGACCAGCACTTGGTCGGCGTCGTCTGGGGCGGCGGCGATGTGGAGAGTGTAGCGGCGGGCCAGCCCTTCATTTATCTTTTCCCATTGGTCTCCGCCGTTATTGCTGCGGTAGGGCGCACTGGCGGTGGCGGCGTATACACGCTCCGTCCGGTCGGACCCCAGGTGTAAGCAGTGGATGTCGTCGTCCAGGCCCGGGAGCTGCTGCCAGTTGTTTCCGCCATCACGGGAGCGGACGACTCCGCCGACCTCGATGCCCGCATACAGCAGGTTGGCGTCGCCGGGGGAGACGACCAGGTCTCGGACGTGGGAGTCACGGGTGGGAGCGTGGAATCCCCAGTTGTTGGCCTCGGGAACCGCGCGGAATCCGGCGCATTCGCCCCAGCTTGCGCCGCCGTCGTCGGAACGGAATAGCGCAGCCGGCTCGCTCCCAACGTAGACCGCGTTCGCCTCCAACGGGTCAGCCAGTACGCTGTGGGCGTAATCTGAGGGATAGGACTCCATGTGCGTCCACGTCGCGCCGCCATCGTCGGTGCGGTATACCCCCGCCTCGTAGGCCGCCAGCCAAGCCCGCTGCGGGTTCACCGGGCTGGCCGCCACCCGGGCCGCAGCGTGGGGCAGCGTCGTCGCTGGCCCTTGCCGCCAAGTCATCCCTCCGTCGTCGCTGCTGACGGCGCAGACTCCATCGTGCATCCCCACGTATATCAGGCGCTGATCTTGCGACATCATTCCACCCCCTAGTTTATGTTAATTATGCCAGCGTATTTGGCTCGATTATAAGCCAATTCCAGCCCGCATGTTTTGCAGGGTTAGTCTTTACGAATCTCGCTGGCGATACTATGATAGATGCGCTGAGGGTGGTTAGCTCAGCCGGTTAGAGCACCTGCTTTACACGCAGGGGGTCGCAGGTTCGAGTCCTGCACCGCCCACCAGGACAATGACGCACGACCGCTGGGCCCTGACCAGTGGCGGCCGACGGCAGATGAATACAGGCAGCGACGATGCGATTGGGCTTTCCATTCATACCTGACCTTCCAGTGCAAACAGGCTGGAGGGGGAGTTACGTCGGTGCCTGAGTCCTCCTCCCCGGACCGGTTCGGTCTCCCCGAAGCTGACCCCCCAGTTCCCGCCGACGAGTGGGACGCTGGCTACATGGGTTGCGGTGAGGTAATCATCCTCCTGCGACTGAGGATGCGAAAGCTCAACCCCGGTGACGTCCTCAAGCTGACCTCCCAGGATCTCGGCGCGCCCGAGGATCTTCCGGCGTGGTGCCGTATGACGCGCCGCCGCCTGCTTCGCGCCGACCACCCCCACTACTGGATTGAAGCCAAAAACTGATGTTGCACGCCTAATTTTCGGAGGGTATTACCGATATGGCAGAGAAATTCTGCGTGAGCCTCACCTGCGCCAAAGACGACACCGACAAGGCAACCGTGGCGTTCGTATTAGCCAACGCCGCTCTCGGCTCGGAAAAGGATACCGCCGTTTTCCTGAGCACCGAGGGGGTGCTGCTGTCTCAGAGGGGATATGCCGACGACGTACACGAAGATGGATTCCTGCCCCTCAAGGAGCTGATGGACAACTTCGCCGAGGCAGAGGGGACCATCCTAGTCTGCGCACCCTGCTTCAGGAAGCGCGGCTTGGACGAGAACAACCTGATCGATGGCGCCAGGATTGTCGGCGGCGCGGTATTGGTGGAATTTCTCTCGGAAGGCACCCCCACCATAACCTACTGACGGGCGACTCCACACCCCACATCCGGGGGCTTTCAATGGAACCTGTTGTAATCCACGCACATCAGCCCGACGTCAGCTTTGATGGGGGCGATCTGGACTGTGGTGGAGGTCTGCTACTCCTCATCCGCAGGCACATCGACCCAATGAGCCTGGGCGACCTGCTTGAGATACTTTCCACAGATTCCACTGTCGAGGTCGAGCTGCCGGCATGGTGCCGGTTGACCAAGAACGAGATGGTGTCGTGGACAAAGAATGGCCGTCAGCGCAGCTTCCTGGTCAGCAAGGGACCAATCGTTGACCGTGCCTCTGCACCGGTGGAGACAGCCACCGCCTCGATTGGCCAGCAGTTGAAGGTGGCGGTAACCACCCCAAAAACTCTGCCGCCTCCAGCTCCTGCGGCCAAGATCACTCCGCTGTCCGTGATGGGCATTGGCAGTTGGCCGCGCCCGCGGTGGATGCTCCAAGCAATTCACGATCGCATAGAAGGACGACTGGACGAGGCTGAATACCAGGCCACCGCGGACGACGCTGTGCGGCTGTGCCTCGACGCCCAACTCCGTGCAGGCGCCGATGTGCTGACCGACGGCGAACAGCGGCGGGACAGCTACGCCAGCTTCGTGGGTGGGCTGCTGGACAACTGTCAGCTGATACCCCTCAGCGACCTCACTGCGATGGTTGATGATCCCGAGGAGTTCGAGCAGGAGCTTCGGGCCCTGGACGTTCCGGCTGCGGAGGTCCGCCATCCGGTGGTATTCGGTAGCCTTGGGCGCAGCAGGCCCTTGGCCCTGCACGAGTTTGAATTCGCCAGGACCTGCGCCGACCGCCCCATAAAGGTGGCGCTGCCCGGACCCTACCTGCTCGCCCGCACAATGTGGATGGACTGCCTCACCGAACGCCCCTACGAAAGCCGCGAAGAACTTGCCAAGGACGTTGTGAGGGTGTTGCGGGAGGAACTGCACTTCCTTCTAGCTTCCGGGGTGGCGTTGGTACAGTTCGACGAGCCGGTGCTCAGCGAGGTGGTCTTTGGCGCTACCAGCCAGAACCGCACCTTCATGTGCGGCGCACTGAGCGAAAAACTGGAACCAGAACTGGAGCTGGACTTCGCTTCCGGGCTGCTCAACGAGGTGGTCGGGAGCCTTCCCCCGGAGCGCCTGGCACTGCACATCTGCAGGGGCAACTGGACCAAGGACGAATCGGCGGCACTGGCCGGAGACTATCGGCCCTTGCTGCGCGTGCTCAAGCAGGTCGAGGTGGGAACGCTGTTCCTGGAGCTCTGCACCGGGCGGGCTGGGGAGGCCGAGGTGCTGCGGGACATCCCTTCCGACAAGCGCATCGGTGTCGGTGTGGTAAACCAGAAGCTGGACTTGGTGGAGACGGTTGACGAAATTCATCGCCGCATAAGCCGCGCCGTCGACCTTTTCGGACGGGAGCGCGTACTGCTCACCCCGGACTGCGGCTTTGCCACCTTCGCCGACAATCCGGTCGCATCCGTCAGCGTAGCGGAGGCCAAGCTGCGGTCCATCGTGGAGGCGCGTGACCGGTTTACCGGTGGGTGACCTAGCCCATATTCAACTGGCGTCGGTCTGTTGGTGGCGGCCTATATAGCCGACTATCACCTGCCTCTTGTCGCGGTCCCAGTCGAAGGCGATGCGGATGGTATAGCGGGCGTCGAAGGTGGTTCCTTTTCCGATGTGTTCGACCAGTGTGTACCGCTTTCCGTCCACCCTGGTGGTGTAGGACTTTCCAAACTTGGAGACCGTGGTCTCGCCCTGATCACCCTTGTACCACCAGCCGCAGGCTTCCTTTATCGACTGGTCGAAGTCGGTGACCCGCAACCGGCCCATCCTGGAGGCATAGTAGCTGGTTCCCAGCCATTGCAGTGCTTCCCATACCCTGACCGGGTCCGTGAAGGGATTGTCTTCGATGCTGGACTCAGAGTTGGGAGCGAACACCATTTCCTGGCGGAACCGGCCCTTGGCCATCTCCACTGCGTCATAGACGCTCTCGACCACCGGCGGCGACACCCCCACATCCTCAAGAGAGCCGTCCATTGCCGAACGGTAGGCGAGTCGCCAGGAGTCCTCTCTCTCCTGGCTGCCGAAGAGTTCTGTTTTCAGGACTTCGACCTCGTCCTTGAGATCCTGGTTTTCCGAGCGGAGTGCGCTGGTATTGTCGCGCAGTCCCACGTTTTCCGATTGCAAGACAGACAATTCGTTGGCAGCACCACTTGGTCGCTCAGCGATCCCCGGTGGCTCAGCGATCGTGGTAGAAGCCTCAGAGGAGGAGTACCCTGCGGAAGTTCTTCCCTCTTGAACCGCTGGAATTTTGGAGGACTGTGGCGGCTCCGGTCCCAACACGGTCGGCTCAGCCACTTGAGTAGAGACAGTCGACGGATTTTCTGACGCGGGCGTGTGCGGGACTGTGGAATCATCGGGCGCGGCAGGCGGTTCTACAGTGTCCGGCCCTCTCCAAATCTCCGCCTGCTCTCCCATCTCCTCGGTCATCAGCGCCGCTATTTCCTTAAGCGTCGCCAGGATGGACGGCTGCAGTGTCTCCCGCATCTGGACTCGCTCGCGTTCCTCGCTGATGCTTGGCGCCCGCTCGTGGATGGGTTGATATTCGGCCAGTTGGGACTGCAATCGCCCGGCCAGCCTCAACGCCGCAGTGGTATCCGCCTCTGCAGATACCCTTGACGCGATCCAATGTTCGGTATCGTGCTCGAAGAACCCAAACAGGTCCGCATGGGTATCCCTGAGCGCCAGCAGGATTGCGTCAAATTCCTCTGACCATCTGAGTTGGGCCGCTTTTTCCTCAATAAGGCGGGATACCGATGCGACAAAGTCGGGTATCTGGCGCTCCCACTCCGGGGCAGTGGCCGACAGGTCCCTTAGACAGGACAGAGCTTCGGAGAGAGTTCCGCTCAGTGTGCCTTCGCCAACTCCTTTGACGCCTTGATCCGGCGCCATGGGGAAGTTGCCTGACACGTAGCACAACATTAGCGCAACGTCATCCTGAACGAAGTCGTCCCCGTAGGTCTGCGCAAACGACTCCCTCTCAACCTCCCATTGGTCCACCAGCCAATAGCCGCGAAACTCTTTTTCTGGCAGATTGGGGCCTGGGGTCGTCAGCCCGCGTCCTGTCAGGTGCCGCTCCACGGCCTCCCTGAGCGATGGGTGGGACTCGGCCCAGCATTGAAGCACCGTTCCCGCCAAAAGGTCGGAAGTGCTGACTGCCTGAACAACCGGGTCCTGGAGAAGGAAACTGGAGCGCTCCAAGGCACGCCCTGCCTGACCCCTCCGAAAGCCTCCGGTGGTGGGGATGATCTCGTCGTTAACCGCCGAACGCAGTGTGTTTCGGGCACCAATCGACAGCTTCGAAAACTCGTTAAGCACCCGGCTGACCACCGCGCTGCGCCGCTCAGGGGAGATTATCTTTTCAGACAAGAAAGCAGCGCTAAGCGGAATACCCATCGGGTGCGGTTGACCTCCCGTTAAATCTCCCACCATGGCTGTCAACTCCGGCTGAAACGTGGCGTGGTCCGCGCAAAAGCGCTCACTGCCAAGTCTCCCGTGATAGTAGTGACTTTATATGATAAGCCCCAAATTGGCGGCAGGGCAAACACGTTGCAGCCGGTCTGAGCGCTGCCGTTGAATTGACAACGCATAGCGTATATCGCACAATCGCGACAGTTACAACCATGTTCTGAAAGTCCAATACGGGGTTTAGAGAAAGGAGGAGTCTCTATATGCTGAAGATTGGTCATGTCATAGTGCGCCCAGGCCGCCGCCACGGTGACGACCCGGTCGAGATCCCCGTTCCCGAAGAATTGGAGACGGTGCCCGGCATTCCCATGAACGGCAAGGATGTTGACTTTTACAGCCGGGAGTACCCTCTCCAGAGGCAGCAGGTGGAGCACGCCGCCGACACCGAGTGGGCCCCCACCGTCGGCACCCCTGCCATGCAGAAGTATCATCACGAGCATCAGGAGGCGATGGAGCAGTTCTATCCGTTGATGAACCGCTCTGGCGATGTGCCGCCTACAGGTACTCCCACAGGTGAAGACGTTACCGACCTGATTCGCAACAAGGCCCGGGAGATGGGCTACTTGGAAGTCGGATTCACCGCCCACGACCCGCGCTACATCTACCAGGACCGCAAGAGCCACGTGAAGTTTGGCAACGCGGTGTGTCTTGCTCTGGAGCAGGACTTCGAAGAAACCCAAACTGCGCCGAGCATGGCCGCTGAACATGGCCACTATGGGACCTACGAAGTCCAGGCCCCCATGGGACTGGAGATGGCCGACTACATCCGGTCGCTGGGCTACGGGGCCCAGGTGCACGGGCCGAGCAACCACAGCGCGGCCACCATTCCCATGTTTGTCGCTGCCGGTCTGGGTCAGCTGGGAGCAAACGGGCAGTTGCTCACTCCGCACGCGGGCGCCCGCTGTCGGTTGCAGATCATCACCACCGACGCGCCGGTGAGCTATGATGCGCCGGTAGACTACGGCTTTCACGCTTTCTGCCAGGTATGCCAGGTATGCGTCAACCGGTGTCCCGGGCGGGCCCTGATGCGCGAAAAGATCTGGTGGCGCGGCGTGGAAAAGAACAAGCTGATCTACAAGCGGTGCCGCCCCGTTATGTCGCGTTATGAGGGCTGCGCCATCTGCATGAAGGTCTGCCCCATCAACAAGTACGGGGCCAAGGCAGTCATGGAGTACTACGCTCAGACAGGACAGGTGCTTGGCAAGGGTACCCACGGTCTGGAAGGCTACACCCTCCACGAGGAAAACACCGGGAAGTACGCCACGGGCTACTTCGGCCCCGGCGAACTGCCCACCTTCAACGCGGAATTCTTCAGGATTCCCAACGGCACCCGCGAGAACGCCGCGCTTGAGGATCTGATCGAGTACATCAAAGACAAGAAAGGCGACTTGGACCAGCCTGAAGCCGAAGAGCAGCTGTTCAATTTCCGAGACCGTCTGAAGGCCATCGTCTCAGCCGAGAGCATCAGCGACAGCACGATGTTCTAGAGTTCCGATCATGGCGGATACCTGTGTAGGGGCGCACAGCTGTGCGCCCCTACATATTGACCGGAAACTGTGAATAGCCAGAGGTACTGTTGCAAGTGAATCAATCTTGGTGGGCAGAGGGGGAGCTTTTTGAGGGATGCAACTGCAATTTGCTCTGCCCTTGCCACATATCCTTTCGCCAGCCACCCACGAACGGCTACTGTGGCGCCATCTGGGGCGTATCATTCGGCGCGGGGCGCTTTGGAGAGGTGGATCTGGCTGGCCTGGGCGCGGTGATTTTCGTTCACTCGCCTGGACCGACAATGGCCGACGGCAACTGGACGGCGGTGCTATACATCGACAACGAGGCAGGCGACGAACAGTCCGAGGCGCTCAGGGCCATTTTCAGCGGCGAGGCCGGCGGCCCGTGGGAAATCCTGGGTCAGTTCTTTCGTGATGGCAAGCTCAGCGTGGTTCGAAAAGTCCCGCTGGAAATCACCATAGACGCCACGTCCCGGACCCTCCACGCCTCCGACCTGGTTCTGCTGGAGGTCCAAGCAATCCGTGGTGCAGACCTTGAGGGCACCGCGACCATCACCAACCTGCGAAACGTAATTCACGGCAATGTACACACCCTCGCCCGCTCCAAACAGATAATCAAGGACGAGACGCTGTCTTGGGAGGAACAGGGCAAGCACGGCCTGTACAGCCGCTTCCGGTGGGAAGGCTGAGAAGTTTCCCGCCCGTCTTATACATCAGCAGCGGCGCACGGGATTTCCGCCTCTAGGGTTACGAGTGTTCTCCCAGCAGGTCGCGGAAACTTCGGCCTTCCTTCATCACCAGCTTTATCCGCTCCCGGTCCTGCAGGACAGTTATGTCGTCCAGCGGGTTGCCTTCCACTACTATCAGGTCGGCAAACTTTCCTGCCTCCAGCGTTCCGAGGTCGCGCTCCAAACCGCAACAGACGGCGGCCTCGCGAGTCCCGGCAATGATGGACTCCAGGGGGGTCATCCCGGCGTCGGTGAGCATATCCAGTTCCACGGCGTTGTTGCCGTGGAACCAGCCGCCGGCGTCAGTACCGGCCGTCACCCGCACTCCCAACCGCATCGCCTGCTGCACTGTCTCGATGTGATGCTCGCGGAACTCCCGCGCCTCCACCTGCGCCACCGGGTTGCCCTCAGCGGAATGAAAAGCGAAGACGGTCAGAGTGGGGACAAGCGTTATGTCCTTGTCGGCCATCATCCGCAACAGGTCCGTATCCAAGTCCAAGTAACAGCCGTGCTCGATGGAGTCCACACCGGCCTCGACCGCGGTGCGCAGTCCCGGGCCTCCGACAGCGTGGCAGGCGACGCGGCGACCCTGCGCGTGGGACTCGGCGACCAGCATCCTCAGTTCCTCCAGCTCGTAGCAGGCATCGGTGCCCAGGTGGGTGGCGCGTCCGAACCCTGTCTGGAACACTTTGATTAGATCCGCGCCAACGCGGGTGTTCTCCCGGACGGCGGCGCGGATTTCGTCAGCACCGTCGGCGACGCCGTAGGGAATGTTGGGGTCGGGCATGGAATAGCGCCGGTGTCCGGAGAACGTGGGCCTGTCCTGCACGCTGTGGGTCGGCCCCAGCGGTCCGGCTGCCACCAGAAGTCGCGGCCCGTCCACCAGTCCCTGCTCAACCGCCGCCTTGAAACCGGCATCCAGCCAACCGCAGTCGCGGATTGTGGTATAGCCGGATTGCAGGGTGTCTTCGATTACGCGGGCTACGCGTACGGTCCGGGTGCTGTGGGGTTCGGTCATGCCCCAACGGCTCAGCAAATCATAGGTGAACGAGGCCAAGTGGTCGTGGCAGTCGATCAGGCCGGGCATGACGATATGGCCGCTTATGTCAATTTGCTGTGTCCCCTCCGGCAGCGAGGTCGCCGCGCGAGGCCCGACGGATGAGATGCGTCCGTCATCGCCAACCAGAACCGTCGAGTCGGCCAGAGGCTCCCCGCTCCGGCCGTCTATTAGCGTGCCGCCAACTATCGCTTGCATAATCACCCCTCTTCTGGCCTATTTGATTGGAGCAGAGCGGATTATCTCAACTCCTGTTTCCGGACGGATACTGTGGTCAATGAATCGCCGCTTCCCATTTTCTTCAATCGCTGGTTCACAGGGTTCTCCATCTGTGATTACTTGGATGTGATCCGGCAGCGCCAGTCCCGCTTCCTGCAAAGCTGATTCCAGTAGCCCACTTTCTATGACATACAGTTCTACGCGGTTTTCGAATCAGCGCTTCATGCAGGTCAACTCCAAAGTCCTTCGCGTACATCTTGGCGTCCTGCACCAACGCAGGCGATACACCGCTTGGGAGCGCAGCATCCCTGCCCTCGGCTTCAGCCGCGTCCTGGCGAGAGACAGAAATTTCCGGAGGGAAAAGGATGGTTTCTCTGCTGCATCCTCCTATAGTAAATGCTACGGCGGAGAGGACAAAGAGCGCCAGAAACAGACGGGCACGTCACATTCTCAATCAACCCAGATAGGGTTGCTATCATAGCGCAGGCGGTCAAGAATAGCGCGACCGGATTCAGAAATAGAGGTATCCAGATATGGAACGAGAATTCATCAACCCGCCAGAGCTGGCTCCGCCGCCGGTAGGACTTTACAACCATATAGTCAAAGTGGGCAGCACCGTCTACATTTCGGGACAAGTGCCTCGCGGGATGGACGGCAGGGCTGTGCACGTTGGCGACCCGGCCGCGCAGATCAGGCAGGTGTGGGCCAACCTGGAGACGGCGGTGAAGGCTGCCGGTGGAACGCTGCAGGATATCGTAAAGACCACTACCTATGTCGTCGGCGCGGAAAACCTGGGCAAAATCCGAGAGGCCCGAATGTCGATACTGCCGGAGCAAGGCCGTCCGACCAGCACCACTGTCGTGGTGGCCGGCCTGGCGGACCCGGATTTCCTGGTGGAGGTGGAGGCCGTCGCCGAGCTTCGGTAGTCTCGCCCAACCGTTCATCCTGAGCTGGTCGAAGGATGAACGGTTGGTGCTGAAATTTCACAACCAAATCGGAAGGGGGAACCGCTAGATCGCTTGCCAGTAGCGGCGGCCCTCGGTGCGGACTATGCGGCCGAATCCCGGTGAGGCCAGATGCACGGCGGCCACCGGGATACCCTCCCGCTCGAGGCGGTCCATCAGGTTGCGGCGGGTGATGCGAGTCTGATCCGGGTCTATGTCGGCTCGGGAAACCCAATCGGTGTTCTCGATCTGCACCGTGTTGTGCAGCACATCGCCCAGCACCAGCCCCTGCTGGCCTTGGGAGGAGACCACGATGCTCATGTGGCCGGGGGTGTGCCCCGGAGTGGGCAGCATCGTCAACTCGCTGGTCAACTGTTGCTCGCCCTCCATCAGTTCCAGCACGCCCAGGCCCTCGAGAGGCCAGACGCAGTCGGGGGCGTTGGGGAACCTAGTCTCGATCAGTGCTGGGTCGTGACATGCCTCCCAGTCCCGGGCGCTTACGTAATAGCGCGCGTTGGGGAATGTCGGGACATATTTCCCATCCTGAGACACTACGTTCCACCCGATGTGGTCGCGGTGGGCATGGGTCATCACCACCATGTCCACGTCCTCGGGTTTCATGCCGTGGGCGGCGAAGTCGTTGAGCAGCTCGCCCCACGGCGTTTCCGGTGTGGGCTTGGGACCGAGGCCGGTGTCCACCGCGATGGTGTGGCCCTCAGAGCGGATGAGGAAGCACGCGAGATTGAAGCGAACGCCTCCACTGGGGCTGAGATGGCTTTCATGCCCATGCCAGTCGTCTTCCGGAATGGCGGGGAAGAAGTTGCAGAGGTCGAACTCCAACAGCCCGTCGGAGAGGGATGTAATCTCGACGTTGCCGATGGTCAGCTTGTTGCCGGGCATTTCCAGCCTCCTCTAATGGGGGGTTCAGGGCTGCGCAGCGGCGCGCCAGCCAAGGGCGCAAGTATAGAACGGGGATTGGAGAGGTGGCAAACCCGGCGGGGCAGGTGCGGGGTCTTTTGCCGTTCACATACCTCGCTGGCTCTGTGCCTTTCGGCGATCTCAAGACATATTTGTCAAAGGGCATCCGTTCATGGTTCGACAAGCTCACCACTAACGGATTTGCTCAACACCAACGTGCCCAGCGAGCCAATACTGAAATCAACAAGAGGAACCTGGGGTATCCGAGGCGGACTGCCGGCGGTGGTCTGCGACTACGCGGCCATCCTTGATCACCATCTGTAGTCGTCGGAGATTCTGGATGTCATCCAGCGGATTGCCTGAGACTACTATCATGTCCGCCCGCTTGCCCGCCTCGAGCGTGCCAAGCTCGGCGCCGACTCCGCAGAGTTCGGCAGCGTTCTTGGTTGCGGCGGTCAGGGCCTGCCAGGGCGTGGCGCCGTCTTTGACCCACAGCCCCAGCTCCAGCAGTGCCGAGTCGCGCAGAGGCAGGACGTCGGAGCCGAGGGCCATTTGCACTCCGGCGTCCAGGGCGGTCTGGAACCAGCGCCGGTGCTGGTCGGATGCGGCTTCGGCGCGGCTGACCAGGTCGGGCGCCAGCGCCTTACACTCGCAGTAGGCCGCTTCCCATTCATCGGATGCCTGGCTTGGCGTGAGATGGGTGATGCCGAGGGTGGGGACGTACCAGCTGCCGCTCTCCAGGAATCCGGTGATGCACTCCTCGTCCATCACGTAGCCGTGTTCGACGCTGTGAGCGCCGAGCCGGATGGCGGCCTTCACCGCGCTGGGGTTGGTGGCGTGGGCCATCACTGGCATGGAACGCTGATGGCAAAGGGTGAAAGCGGCCTCGATCTCCTGAGCCAAGAGAAAAGAATCAAGGTGCCGGTCCCACTGGGGACCCATTATGCCGCCCGACAGGTTCAGCTTGATGTGGTCGACACCGTTCTTTATCTGCTCCCGAATGGCCTCAACGAATCCGTAGGGGCCGTCGCATTCGCGGGCGTGGCCGGAGGTGAGGAAGTGGCCGCCGGTGGTGGTCAGGAAGTGACCGCAGGCAAAGACCGTGGGACCCGCTGGGCCTGTCGGGGATTCAAACGCCCTTTTCCAAGCAACGTCCATGAAATGGCCGGCACCAGCGCAGCGGACCGACGTAACTCCCGATTCGGTAAGGCCACGCATCAGGTTCTGGCCGAACCAAGCCGTCAACTGCGGGACGGTCGTGCCGGGTGGATTGGGGTATTCCGGGTGAATGTGAACATCCCAGAGTCCGGGCAGCAGGTAGGCCCCTGCCAAGTCCATAACCTGTTCTTCTCCGCTGTCCAGAGGAGATTCCGAATCCCTGCCTGCATTCACCGAGGCGATCCGGCCGCCATCCACCGTTAAGGTGGTGTTGGGACGGACGCCCTCAGTAACGCAGTCTATGACATTGCAGTTGGTAAGAACCAGCGGCATACGAAACACTCTAGTAGGTAGAGCGCGCCGTGGCCAATGCGCTCAGATCCTTCACTTCGATGTTGGAGACGAGCATTATGAGCTCGTCGAGGCGGCGCACTTCGAATTCCATGAAGTCGTCGTCTACCACCATATAGCGGGAGACAACCTCCCAGATTTCCCGTTTCATCTGATCCATCTTGTCGGGGGACAGATCGATTCGATCCTGGATGAGCACCAGTCGCATGCGTTGCCGGGCCACTACGCTGGAACTCTCGCCTCCCTTATCTGCCAGCCCCAACAGCCAACGCAACAATTCACGCATGGGAGTAAGCCCTCCCCTTGATGCCCACAATGTCCCGCAGACGGTTGAACATTCCGGGGCGGGCCTGAATTTCCTTTAACGGGACTTCCTCCCCGTCGATCCTGGCTGCTATCTGGGTGAACGCCTCTCCGGCCGTGGAGCGGCTGTCGTGCACTGCGGGTACCCCGCGGTTCGCAGCAGCCACCGTGCGCTCGTCGGCGGGAACCAGGCCGATGACCTCGACCGCCAGCAGAGACTCCACATCCCTCTGCCCCATCATGTCGCCGCGCTTTACCATTTCGGCGGAGATGCGGTTGATGATGAGCCGTGGCCGGTGCAGTCCCGAGGCCTCCAGCAGGCCAATGACTCGGTCAGCGTCGCGGATGGCCGAAACCTCGGGCGTGGTTACGATAACAGCCTCCCCGGCTGCGGCCACGGCGTTCTTGAAGCCCTGTTCAATTCCCGCCGGGCAGTCGATGAGGATGTAGTCGAACTCGTCCTCCAGCTCTGCGCACAGCGCCTTTAGCTGCGACGGGCTGATACTGTCCTTGTCGCGGGTCTGCGCCGCCGGGATCAGGTAGAGTTCGAGATGGTTCTTATCCTGGATCATGGCCTGCCGCAGACGGCATTTGCCCTCGATTACGTTCACCAAGTCGTAAACGATGCGGTTCTCCAGGCCCATGATGACGTCCAGGTTGCGCAGGCCGATGTCGGTGTCGATGACCACGACGTGATGGCCGCGCATTGCGAGGGCTGATCCGATGTTGGCAGTGGCGGTAGTCTTCCCGACACCGCCCTTGCCCGAGGTAATGACGATTGTCCTACCTTTCATAAGGTACCCCTTTCGTGTATCTGGCGAAGCGCCCGACGAATTGCGAGACATAGATGATCTCGCTTCGCACGTATGCGATCATGGGTTTTGAGGCCTCAGAGTCACTCTTGTTCTTGCTGCTACCCCGGCTGTTTTCAGACGACGGAGCGTCTGCATCAATCTTGCCGATGCGGAGGCGTGGTGATGCGATTTCCAAGGCGATAATAGCCGCTTTGTTGTCGCCGGATGCGCCGGCGTGGGGCAGCCCTTTGAGGGCGCCCATCACCACGATGTCCCCATCGGCCAAGACTTCCGAACCGGGATTCACATCTCCCAGCACCACCAAGTCTCCGGAATGCTGGACCGACTCCCCGGAGCGGACTGTGCCTCGCACGATCAGTGCCCGGTCGCGATTGCGCTGGCCCTGCGAGGAGAGGCCGCTGAGGGCGCGGGCCAAGTCAGCCGAGGATAACTGGGGCGGAGGTGAGGAACTTCTCTTTGTCCGGCGCACGGTGGGTTCCACTGGCGGTTTTTCGAGTTCGATTTTCGGTGCCTCGAGAACCTGTCCGGTTGAGGAGATAAACCGAGAGATCTGCAACCCGGATTTCTCCCGGAATATGCGCCGGATCTCCTCTTCCTCGTCGTCGCTCAGACAGCGGTTTCCGGTGTTTACGCTGATTCCACCTTTGGAGAACAGCGCGCTCTGACCGGCCAACTGCGCATCCAACTCGTGGGCTACCTGTTCCAAGGGGGCATCCTCGTCAAGGTTGAAGGCTACATCGGTGCCTCGCCCCTTGATCTGCACGGCGCCCCGTCGCTTTCCTGCCTTCTCAGGCCTCTCGGCATTGATGGCTGGAGATTCGGATATAACCACCCCACACCCCACTCCCGGTTATGTAATGTCAGTTATATCAGTAATCTGCCACTCAAAGCAATAAATTTTAATATAAATTTAAGCGGAATCTCAGATTATGTGAACCAAAACTGGTGAAACACCAAGGGAGAGAGGAATAGATTGCCAAATCAGCTAATGAATTGCCGCGCCCAATTACTGGGCGCGGCAACAGGAGACTTGATGGAAAAACCCACTAAACTGACAGGTCAGTCCCGGGTCCCGAATAGGGCCACTGAGCAGGTGAATGATCCGGGCCTCCCGCCCAAGTTGTGGGTCAGGCCGAGGTCGGCCCTCTGGAGCTGGCGGGCGCCGGCCCTGCCTTGGAGTTGCTTGTAGACCTCGTAGATCATGCGAATGCCGCTGGCGCCGATGGGGTGGCCGAAACACTTGAGTCCACCATCGGTGTTCACCGGCAGCTCGCCTTCCAGCGTGAAGGTGCCTGCTTCGACGTCCGAGCTGGCGCGACCACGGGGACTGAAGCCGAGGTCCTCGTAAATGATCAGCTCGGTGATGGTGAAGCAGTCGTGGACCATCGCTAGGTCGATCTCGCGCCGCGGGTCACTGATTCCCGCTTCCTGGTAGGCCGCTTGGCTGGCGCGCACCGACTCGGGAAAGTGGGTGAAATCCCAGTCGTTGCGCATGATTCCGAAAGCGCCCACCGACAGGCCCAGTCCCTTGACCAGGATGTAGTCGTCGCGGAAAGTCTTGGCGATCTCCGGCGTCGTTATGATGGCTGCGGCGGCTCCGTCGCTGACGCCGCAGCAGTCGAACAGACCCAAAGGCCAGGCGACCATGGGCGCGTTGGCCACCTGCTCGACGCTAACCTCCCGCTGGAAGTGGGCCTTAGGGCTCATGGTGCCGTTGTGGTGATTCTTGGACGCGATCTGGGCCAGGGTCTGCTTGCCTTCCTCGAAGGAGATGCCGTACTCGTGGAAGTAACGGGTGGCGGCTAGCGCGAACTGGGAGGGCGGCGGCACCGGTGGGTTGACGTCGGAGCCGGGAGCCTCGGGAACGGCCAGGCCGGAGAAGCCAGAGTCCTTTAGCTTCTCGACGCCCAAGGCCAGCACGATGTCGTAGACGCCGGCGGCAACGGCGTAGCAAGCGTTGCGGAAGGCGTCGGTGGCAGTGGCGCAGGCGTTCTCGACGCGGGTGATGGGGATGTAGTCCAGCTTGAGCGCGTCGGCCAGAGGCTGCCCGGTTCGGAAGGACGAGACGGTGCCCAGCCATGCCGCCTGGACATCCTTGCCCTCGATACCGGCGTCTTCGAAGGCCTCATAGGCGGCCTCCACCATCAGGTCGGCGGAACTGGCGTCCCAGCGTTCGCCGAACTTGGTGCAGCCCATGCCGATGACGGCCACGCGATCCTTGATTCCGCTCATAACAATTCTCCCGCAACTTTGCTTTATTCGCCAAGGATGCTGGTCAGGTGCCGCCGCAAGTCAGATTCCACTGCGCTTTTCCCGCCAATGGTGTTGTCATAGAAAATAACCCGGTACCCGCTAATATCAAAGGGAAGAGGTGTATCCCGCTCAGCCAAGAGAATTACCGGTTTCTGTATGGCATGAGAGTAACCCAATTCGTAAAATACATTTGGGTTGGCCGGTGTGATGTCGGCAATTACGACGTTGGCACTGTCCAATCCTTGTAGAATATCCTGTAGAATTACGCTGGGGCGGTAAATGTCGGAAGCCCGGAAGGCATCGATTCCTAACCCTTCGCAGACCGGCCGAATTACCTCTTCAAAGAGCATATCGAACTGGGTACTGAACTGCATTACCACAAAAGCAGAATAGGCCTGAGTTGAGACTTCCACCGATTCAAATTTGATTGGCCCCTCTCCTTGAGCATATAGACCCACCTGCTCACGGCTTAATGAACCACTCAAGATGTAATCCAAAACTTTAATGGCATCAACATTTAGGGTTAGTTTTTGCCCATCCAATCCTATTTCAATGTCATAAGGGTGGCTACCCACGAGGTTAGCTGCTGAACCAGTGGATTGCAACGTATTCCAACCAGAGCCCCGAGAATACTCTCCTACCCCGTAGGCTCGTCGATTTCCGCCAATTCCTATGGAAATAAAGCGAGACTCCAAAGAGACAAAACCCAACAAGATGTGCCCATAGTTATCTCTGGGCTCCTCAGGCAAAGTGACACTGGCCTTGATCTTGCCATTTGAAAACTTAACACTACTTAGAAACTATCTCAAAACCTGCCTCAGTATCGAATTCGCCATTTCCGCACCGAATTCGTCATTCCCGCGGAAGCGGGAATCCAGTGGCCCTGACCATCAAATAGTGGGTGGCACCCGAATCTGGCTGTTTTGAGATAGTTTCTTAGTGCTATTCCTCTTTTACGGGGAGTTCCGCCAGATTCCGCGGAATCTTCTACACCAGCGAAGGTCATTGAGTCGGGTTCCTGTTGCCAGATTCCCTCTATAGGAGCCCAGTGCGCAATCAGTTTCGAGTTTGCCTGTTCTGCCATTAATGCGTTCCTTCACTACAATTTGATCAAGTCTTGTCCACTCTCTGCGGCACTGCCTTCCAGTAGTAGTTGTGTATGCCGTTTACCACGCGGAGCTTGCGGAAGCTCATATCCACTGGCATACCGATCTGTATTTCGTCTAGCTCGCGGTCAGTGATCATGCACAGGGCGCGGCCCCCGCCATCGAAGTCTATCACGGCTATGACCAGAGGGGTGTCGGTGGTGCCGGCCAAGTAGTCCATTGAGTAAGTGAATACGTGGCCGGGGCGGTCGCTCAGGCGCACCGGCGTTGAGTCGTCGTGGGCCCGGCAATTGACGCAGACGCGCTGCGGAGGGTACTGGACGAACCCGCACTGGTTGCAGGTGGCGCCGTAGAACCGTATGTTGCGGTCGCCCTCCCGCCACAGGGCCGACACCGACGGCGACGGCGCCGGCGGTCGGCGGGAGGCGGCATCGGTAACCCAAACGTCGCGCCACCGGGCGTAGGTCTCATAGCTGTCAAGGGACGTTCCCGAGTTCAGCTGACCACTGAGCCCGTTGCCGCCGAGTCCGTCGCCAGCCCGTGCAGTAGCCCGGAACCCCAGAACGTCGCTGCCATCGCCGTAGGAGGCGGCCACGACCATTTGTCCCGGGGCAGCGTCCTCTATCGCGGAGACCAACATCATCGGGACAAAGGCCGCGCCGGTGTTGCCCAAGCGACCGAACATGCCGTCCTGCACCTGTTCCGGGGCGAAACCCATCTGCCGCGCCAGTTGCGTGTGGCGGCGCCCGTCGGGGGCGTACAGCACCAGCTTATCCACGTCCCGAGTTGCGATGCCCTGCCGTTCCATGAATCCGGCTATGGCGTCGCCCAAGATGCGTTCCAGCCCCTCCTCGATGGCGAAGCGGTCCTCCCAAGATCGGACGAACTGGTCACCGGCGCTGCGCCAAACGTCCAACATATTCTCAGAGATGCTGTAGGAGCCCTCGTGCTCGGCAATTATGCCTTCGTTGGAGACAATGAACGCAGCTGCGCCGTCGCCGGAGTTGCGCTCCGCATCGCCCTTGGGCGCACCCTGCCGGTTGTCGCTGGCGATGACCAGCACCTGCTTGGCGGAGCCAGCGGTCACGGAGTCGAGGGCCTGCTTCAGGGCAGTGGTGCCCGCGCGAAGGACATCGGTTATGTCAGCCGTGAATATGTCACGTCGAAGATCTAGGGCGGTGGCGATGATCGATGCGCAGCCCTTTTCTGCGTAGGGAGGCGTGGTCGTGGCGAACAGCAGACCATCGATCTCCTGTCGGTCGCGCCCCGCGAGGCAGTCCAGCCCTGCGGCCACCGCCATGCTGACGCTGTCTTCGTCGAAGTTGGCCACCGACCGCTCAGCCCGCGAGTTCCAGCCGTCGGTGGATGCTCCCAGGCGGTAGCGGGGGACGTAGGCGCCAAGCGCCGCGATTCCAGCCACAAACTCACTCCTGAACCCGGATGCGGCAATGCTATCAGCCCACGAATTTGGGTGTCAAACGCGATAGGTTGCCTGAAAGATGGTCGCCAGCAAGTCAGACGGCACACTGTCCCTTGGTATGCGTTGAAAACGCTGAGCTAGGCGACAGCGGCTCGGTATTCTGCGAACATATCTCCCGGCAATTTATGATCCAAGCGCCACGTAATTTGAATAGGGCGTTCAGAACGATGCTCGACGTACTTGGCGGTTCCAGCGCACAGATAAGGCTTGGTTCGGCTTGCCGCATCCTTCCGAGCAGTACGAACAAATAGGACAACGTTAGACCCGCGGGATTCATGGTTCAAGTATCGCCGCGCCGTCTCGCTGCTTGCCGAGGTGTTTGCTTGGCTTTCCCAATGAAACAGGTCGTCACTTATCGCGTAATCCAAGTAGCGGGTGGTTGGGGAGTAATACTTCTCTGACTTTTCTAGGGTAACGAAGAGCAAGTCAGTTTGCGTCGGGGAATGCCAGTAAACCCCTGCCTGAATTCTCGCTGGATTGGTAACGGTGGACACACCAAAAGCAGATAGGATTTCCGCTTGACTGTACGTGGCATGGACCTGCAATGGAATGTCGTAATGCAATCCAATCGGTCTCTGGATGTGCGTGATCTGGTCATCCAGCAAATCCAGTAGTTCGACCATCTCGTTCTTTATGGCTTGGTGGTGCCACAAATCTGCCAAAGCTTCATCCAGGGATTCGTAACTATTCTTCGTGGGACTACGAAGGGTCAAGAGCAAAGCCGAGAGTCGTCGGCGATCGCTTTCATCTAGGTACGTCGACTGCGGGGGTCGATCTTCCCGCAGGAATTCCTGGAAACGGTCTATACGTTCCTGATCGTCGTAGTGCAGGGTGCGTTGAATTCCTCGGCGAAAGGCCTCTTCTCCTGGCCGTTCCTCCGGAACCGGCAAATCTGCTGCTCGACGCAACTCAGTCCAACTGCTGTTGCTTTGGTAGATGTCCACGGGCTCCAGTCCTGTCTCATCAAGGAAATTCCTTAAGGACACATCGCCGAGGGATCTGAGCTCCTGCACCTTTCTGTTTCGGCTGTTTGGAATCGAGTTCTTTACGTTGTCGAGGACGATATCTCGCGAGACCGCGTCGAGATTTATATGGCAACCAGGTGGTAGGAAAGGAAAGTCTGCTTCAATGTCAGCTTCCAACTCCTTGCGGCTCCGTCCCAACAGAGCGCGAAATCTGAGGTCAAAACGAAATTGCTGGTGTTGATGCCCTACAAAATCCAATACAGTGAGAACGTCTTTGTCATCCGTTCGGCGTAGTCCCCGACCGAGTTGTTGAAGAAAAATGGTGGCGCTGTCTGTCGGCCGGAGCATAAGAACTACGTCTATGGAGGGTACGTCCACCCCCTCGTTGAAGAGGTCGACCGTGAACAGGACCTGCGTTTCACCACGCCTCAATTGGGCGAGTTTTTCATCTCTATCATGATGGGAAGAGTTTGAAGTTATCGCGTGAGCCGAGATTCCTGCCCTTTGAAACTGTTCCGCCATGAATTCGGCGTGACGGATGCTGACGCAAAACCCCAGAGCACGCATCCTAGTCGGGTCGCTAACCTTGTCCTTAACAGCGCCAATGACAGAGGCAATCCAAGTTTGGCTGTTGGTATACAGATCGGTGAGCTCATTGACGTCGTAGCCGGTTCCTCGACGCCATCCAACGCTGGACAGATTCTGTCCGTCGTGAATCCCGAAATAGTGGAACGGAGACAGCAATCCCTGCTCCAGGGCGTCCCATAGCCTGAGCTCCACCGCTGTGCGTCCGTCGAACCAACTCAGTATGTCCAGGCCGTCTGCTCTCTCAGGTGTGGCCGTCAGTCCCAAGAGGAATTTCGGGCGCACGTGGTTCAGTAGCGCTTCGTACGTTGCCGCCGCCGCATGATGAAATTCATCGACTATAACGACGTCAAACCTTTCTGGGTCCAGGTTTGACACGTCAGCGGCATTCAGGGACTGTATGGAGGCAAAAACGTTCTCCCATCTCTCCGGCCTATGCCCCGATACCCACAACTCTCCAAAGGAGCCGTCATTGAGAGCGTGGCGAAATACCGCTCGACTCTGGTCCAGTATTTCGCTGCGGTGTGCGACGAAGAGTAGTCGCGCCCGCCTTTCGGATGACTGGAGACGTCGGTAATCCAGCGCGGCTACTACTGTCTTTCCCGTACCGGTTGCAGCCACAATCAAGTTGTTCTGGAATCCATGATCGCGTTCCAACTGCAAAAGGTCGAGCATTTGGCGTTGGAATGGGTAAGGCTCGATAGTGAAGGGTGTCAGAATGCTGTCATCACGAGTTGAGGCCCCGGTTGCTTGCGAAAACCGCTCGGCATCGAAATTCTCAAAGTGCGGCTCTTGCCAATAAGTAGCGAACGTTCTGTCGAATGAGTCGATCAGATCTGGGTTTAGTCGCTGGGAAGCCCGCACATTCCATTCCAGACCTGTGGCTTGCGCAGTGTGGGTGAGGTTTGAGGACCCGATGTAGATGGTGGAAAAACCGGAAGTTCGGTGGAACATCCAGGCTTTTGCATGCAACCGAGTGGATCCAACGTCGTATGACACCTTGATCTGCGCGCCGATTTTCTCCAGTTCTTCGAGAGCCCGCAATTCTGTAGTCCCGGTGTAAGTGGTAGTGATCACACGAAGGGGCTTCCCATCCTCGACGTGTTTGCGTAGGCGGTCACGAATCTGCCTTATGCCGCTCCACCTCACGAACGCGACGATAATGTCGATTCTGTCGGCAGATTCGATTTCCGCTGCAATCTCATTGGATAGGGAAGGCTGGCCACGCCCGTTCGTCATCAGAACGGTGTCGCGCAGAGGAGTGAGAGGCCGGGCAATACCTATGGCACCGCCCATCGGATCCATCGGTTCTATTGCTCTAAGTCGAGAAACTTGCTGGCCGATTACCAAGTCCGACTGAGGAGGATCCGGGTAGAGATTTTTGAGAGTGGTGAGCAGCGATTCTGATAGCTTGGCAGCAGCCTCGGTTCGATCCGCCGCTGGCACAGCCGCCAAGACCCGTTTGGCCCAAAGGCCGATTACCTCACCCACTCTATCGGGAATCTCTGCGGAATCGACCGAATCGATGTCTGGCAACAGGCGCGAGTTTGCAAGATCTCGGAGCAGCTCCTGCAGCCCTTGGTCCAGCAGAGTGTCGTAAAGGCCCGGCTGAAGGCGGTTGAAATCCTGAGGTATAGCCAATTGATTATCCTCTAGCCTTCAGCACCTACAGCTCGAACTCTTTGACGTCTTCGGCGATTGTCAGCGTGGCCCCGGTGAGGGCTTGGATTTCCTCGGGGGTCCAGCCTGGGGCAACCTCCTTGAGGACGAGGCCGTCTTTGGTGCATTCGATTACGGCGAGATCGGTTACTATCAGGTAGACGCAGCCTTGGCCGGTTACGGGGAAGGTGCATTCCTCGACGATCTTGGGGTTGTTCTGGCGGTCGGTGTGCTCCATGGCCACGATTACGCCGCTGGCACCGGCGGCCAGGTCCATGGCGCCGCCGACGTTGCCCACGCCGCGATGGGGCAACATCCAGTTGGCCAAGTCGCCATTGGCCGAGACTTGGTGCGAGCCCAGCACGGTCACGTCCACGTGCCCGCCGCGAATCATGGCAAAGGCGTGGGACGAGTCGAAGAAAGCCATCCCTTGAACCGGCACTAAAAACTGGCCCCCGGCGTTGATCAGGTCGATGTCCTCCTCTCCCTCCTCGGCCAGTGGACCGCAGTTCAGGATGCCGCTCTCGCTGTGATAGAACACAGTCCGGCCCTCGGGCAGGAAACTGGAGACCAGCGTGGGAATGCCAATTCCCAAGTTCACGTATGAGCCTTCGGGAAGCTCCTTGGCCACCCGCATGGCGATTATCTCGCGGGGCAGCCTTTCTTTTTCGGCCAACGAATCCAAATCAACAGCCATATCGCTTGCCTCGACCAGCCCTACCCTTCCAAGTAGGGAGAGAAATCAACAGGACGTTTCACGATGCGGTCCACGAAAACGCCGGGAGTGACTATGGCCTCGGGGTCCAATTCGCCCGGCTCCACGATTTCGTCCACCTCAACCACCGTAACCCTCGCGGCGGTGGCCATCACTGGGTTGAAGTTGCGCGACGTTCCCTTGTAGACCATGTTGCCCAGGGTGTCGGCCTTGTGGCCTCTGATGATGCAGAAATCGGCCAGGATACGCTGCTCAAGAACGTAGGGCCGGCCTTCGATCTCGCGTATCTCCTTGCCCTCGCCCAACAGCGTACCCACGGCGGTGGGGGTGAAGAAGGCGGCGACGCCGGCACCGCCGGAACGGAGGCGCTCGGCCAGGGTGCCCTGCGGGGATACCTCAAGGGCCGACTCACCCTCTTGGTAGGCGCGCTCGAAGGCGCTGGGACGGTTGATGGAAGGAGAGACGGGATAGGAGGCAATGGCCTTGGCGATCTGGCCGTTTTCCACCAGGATGGTGTGGTCGATGGGCGTCACACCCTCGGGCGCGCCGAACCGCGCCACACGGGCTATGCCGGCGGTATTGCTGATCATGGTCAGGCCCTTGGCCCCGTGGTCGCGCAGTGCCACCATCAAGTAGTGGGCCATTCCGCCAGGTCCGCCGAACCCGTCCACGTTGACGATGGCTCCGTCCGGGACGTCGAGCAACGCCTCAGCGGCGGTGGCATATACCTTATTAGGCCATGTCAGGGTGGGCACGCCGAAGGTCATTTCGCGCAGATTGGGAGCGACCGACAGCGGAGCCTCGGTCATTGCGGCGACATCGTCGGATGACCACCCGGGGGCCACCTCGATTAACTCCAGACCGGAGCCAGAAACCCGCAGTGCGGCAATGTCAGTAACAATCAGCGACACGCAGCGACTGCCGTCGATGGGAAGGCTGCAATGATCGACGATTCTGGAGATGCCGCCGTCCGTGGCGTGAGGCGTCAGGGCTACGAGTCGACGGGCGCCCGACGCCAGGTCGACCGCAAAACCGGGAGCGGCAAGTATGGTGGTCTCGGCGGTGGTCCAGTGGACAAAGTTTCCTTGAGCGTCCACTTGAGACGCCTCCACGATGGCCAACCCCACATGCCCGGCAGCCAGCATGGCTGACACGTCCACCGTGCCCACGACGACGCTGCCGGGCAAAGTAACCGACGGTTCCCCCGACCCGTCGACCATGGTGACAGACGTCGTGCTTGGTCGGTACCCTGCAACGCCACTTTCGCCCAGCAGCCACGCGCCGCTGCCCGCAGGGACTGCCCCGGGAATGGCCGCGGCCAAGCCGGAGCCGACGGCAACCGCCTCCCCGGGCCGGATTTCCTGCGCTGCGCGGAGGGCCATGCTTGCTGGATCGAGTCTGTCACCTGGCATCTTTGCGGCCTCAGTTGTGGTTTATGTGTAAAGCGGCTGTTTCGCTGGTCCCGTTAAGGACTCGCTACGCACGGAGGACAATGCGCTGGACGAATATGGCTGGGGTGATCACTATCTCAGGATCGATACCGCCGGGTTCGCGGATTTCGTCCACCTCGGCGATTGATACCCTGGCCGCCATGGCCATTACCGGATTCCAGTTGCGGCCGGTGCCAGCGTATATCAAGTTACCCAGAGAGTCGGCCGTGGAGGCCCGCAGCAAGGCGAAGTCGGCCTTGAGAGAGGGTTGGAAAACGTACTCTCGTCCCTCGATGAGACGGACCTCCCGCCCCTCGGCAAAACGGGTTCCGGCCCCAGTGGGAAGAAACAGACCGCCGATTCCCGCGCCACCGGCGCGAATTCGCTCGGCCAGAACGCCGGTGGGCTGGATTTCCAGTTCAAGTTGCCCCGATTCCCACAGTCGCTTGACGGGCCCGCCCCGGCGAGGGTCGAAGGGAAGCGGAGAAATGATCTTCCTGACCAGCCCGGCCTCCACGATGCTGTTGAGGCCCGTTCGCCCTGGATCTGGCGGCCCAGCTCCTTGGCAGATGACGGTCAGGTTTCCTGCGCTGGACGCGATAAGGGCCCTGAGCAGGGTCTCGGGCTCCTGATGGCCAGCATATCCCCCGATGAGGATCGACGCGCCGTCGTCGAGCCCGGCCAAAGCGCTGTCGGCAGATTCATAGACCTTGTTCAGATTGGCGCCGGATGCTGTACTCACTGGCGACTTTCCTCAGGACGCTGGCGCTGTGGCCGGTTGTTCCGTTGCATCCGGCTGTTCTGCCTGTTCCTCAGTTTTCCTTCGAATTTTGCCGCCGGGCAGTCCCTTGCCCATTAAAGCCACAATACCTGCAGCCGCGGCTCCAGCCGCTGCAATCGCAACTCAAAGCATGGAATTTCTCCTGAAGCATGAAGGCCGGGGATTTAGCGGCGATTTATCGCAACCCACCGTACAGTCCGCATTATACCAACCCTGCAACTGTCGGCGGTGTCTAAATTATCGCAGTCGTCATTTCGAGGGCAAAATGAAACCGCCCCGCCAAGCGGCGGGACGGCTTGTTGATCTCTGAATGTGCCGGCTGGACTAGAAGTCCATTCCGCCGCCCGGGGGCATGGCGGGCATGGCCGGCGTGGCCTGGGGGATCTCGGAGATCATAGACTCGGTGGTCAGCACCATTGCCGCGACGCTGGCCGCGTTCTGCAGGGCAGAGCGGGTGACCTTGGCCGGGTCAACGATGCCCTTCTCCAGCATGGGACCGTATTCGCCGACCTCGGCGTCGTAGCCGTAGTCGTCGGCCTGCTGCTTGACCTGGTTGAGCACCACGGCTCCCTCGAAGCCAGCGTTCTCAACGATGAGCTTGAGGGGCTGTTCCAGGGCCCGGCGGATGATGTCCACGCCGACCTTCTCGTCCAAAGGCAGTTCGCCGACATCATCCAGGGCGCGCTGGGCGCGAACCAAAGCAACGCCGCCTCCGGGGACGATGCCCTCTTCCACGGCGGAGCGAGTGGCCGACAGGGCGTCCTCGACGCGAGCCTTGCGCTCCTTGAGCTCGATCTCGGTGGCTGCGCCGACCTTGATGACCGCGACGCCGCCGGACAGCTTGGCCATCCGCTCCTGCAGCTTCTCGCGGTCGAACTCGGAGGTGGTGTCTTCGATCTGGGCCTTGATCTGGGTGATGCGTGCCTGGATGGCGTCTTCGGAGCCGCGGCCCTCAACGACGGTTGTCTCGTCCTTGGTGGCGGTGACCCTACGGGCCTGGCCGAAGTCTTCGAGGGTGGCGGCATCCAGCTTCCGCCCAGTCTCTTCGCTGATGACGGTGCCACCGGTCAGGATGGCGATGTCTTCAAGCATGGCCTTGCGGCGGTCGCCGAACCCGGGGGCCTTGACGGCCAGGGCGTTGAGGGTGCCGCGCAGCTTGTTGACCACGATGGTGGCCAAAGCTTCGCCGTCCACGTCCTCAGCGACGACGACGACGTTCTTGCGGCCGACCTGCAGCAGCTTTTCCAGCGCGGGAAGGAGCTCTGCAACAGCGGATATTTTCTTGTCGGTGATGATGATGGTGGGGTCTTCCAGCACCGACTCCATGCGGTCGGGGTTGGTGATGAAGTAGGGAGAGATGTAGCCGCGATCGACCTGCATCCCTTCCACGTACTCGATCTCGTCGGAAAGACCCTTGGACTCTTCGACCGTGATCACGCCGTCCTTGCCGACCTTCTCCATGGCTTCGGCGATGGTCTCGCCGATGGCTTCCTCGTGGGCGGAGAGGCTGGCGACCTGGCCGATGCGCTCCCGGGTCTCGACGGACTGGGACATTCCCTGCAGCTCGCCGACCACCGACGCAACGGCGCGCTCGATGCCGCGCTTGATGGCCATGGGGTTGGCGCCGGCAGTTACGTTCTTGAAGCCGTCGGTGATGATGGCCTGGGCCAGCACGACCGACGTGGTGGTGCCGTCGCCGGCGGCGTCGTTGGTCTTGGTGGCGGCTTCCTTCAGGAGTTGGGCGCCCATGTTCTCGAAGGAGTCGGGTAGCTCAATTTCCTTGGCGATGGTTACGCCGTCGCTGCATACCTGGGGCGGGCCAAAGGACTTGTCTAGGACCACATTTCGGCCCTTTGGGCCGAGGGTAATCTTGACCGAATCGGCAAGAATGTCGATACCGGTGCGGAGGGACTTGCGTGCCTCCTCGGAATAGGTAAGCTTCTTAGCTGGCATCCATTCCTCCTTAATATTGGACGGGCGTGAATTCACCGGCGGGACAGGCGTCTCCAAATCAATCGTTGAAGCCGCCGGCCCTGCGCCAGAACTAGGATAGCTTGGCCAGAATGTCGCTCTCCCGCAGGATGAGATACTCGTCGTCGCCGTCCTTGTACTCGGTACCGGCAAACTTGGAATAGATAACCCGGTCGCCCTTGACTACATCCATGGCGAGACGGTTACCGTCATCACTGATGCGGCCTGGGCCAACCGCGACCACTTCGCCTTCCTGGGGCTTTTCTTTGGCAGTGTCGGGCAGAAAAATACCGCCCTTGGTGGTCTGCTCACCCTCAATGGGCTTCACTACCACGCGTTCTCCCAATGGCTGGAAATTTGCCACCGCGGCCTCCTTTTAGTTACGCCGGGATGTTGGTCTTGGCCCGGCAAATTTAACTTGCGATTAGCACTCTGGACGGCAGAGTGCTAATCTATGGTAATAAAGCCATTTTGCCTTGTCAAGAATCGGCTGGCAGCGCGGATTTCGTGCGGCTCCCGGCTTCAATTTATATTCTAAAAACAGCGTCTGCCGATTGGAACTAGGAAGGAGCATCATCCGCAATCCCCCTTTGATGGTCACCCGCGACGGCGCTGTCGTCTCTATTACCCTGAACAAGCCTGACAGTGGAAACCGGGTGGATGCGGTAATGGCGGCGGAGCTGAGAGGGTTGTGCGCCGAACTGGCCGCCGACGATGGCATCCGGGTGGTAATATTGACCGGCAGCGGGGCAGTGTTTTCCACAGGACGAAATGAGGCGGATGACCTTGGGGCGATAAGGGAGATGCAGGCTGCCCGGTCCATAGCTGCCCTGCCGGTCCCTGTGCTGGCGGCGCTGAACGGCGACGCCGCCGACCATGGGCTGGAGTTGGCCTTGGCCGCAGACCTGCGTCTGGCCGCTCCAAGGACACGCTTCTGGTTTTCGCCGCCGTCGGCAGTGAGTTTCCCTTTCGATGGGGGTACGCAACGGTTGCCGCGGCTGGTTGGGCCCGGCTGGGCTCGGGATATGCTGCTCACCGGGCGGCAACTGACCGCCGACGAGGCATTGGCAATCGGACTGGTCAACCGGGTGGCCGCACCGGGAGAGGACCTGCTGCAGATGACCCGCCAACTGGCCGCACAGATGGTTGAAGGTAGCCCTCTCGGCGTCCGGTACGCAAAGGAAGCGATTATGTCAGGAGCGGACCTGACGCTTCACCACGCTTTAGGGTTGGAGGCTGACCTGAACGTCATCCTGCAGAGTACCACCGATCGGGCTGAGGGCATCTCATCATTCCTGGAACGGCGCCCTCCTGCATTCGCTGGAGAGTGACTCGGGAATCAGCGTAGTCGGAGCATATGTCGCCTTGGGGCAGCACTTCAACTTTTGCAAGTGTGCCGGTCGATTGTCCGCAGGACTTTCAGGCACCGTATACCACGCCAAGGGGAGTAGACCTTGAAACTCAAGCTGGACCTTCACACCCACGTCTGGGAGGCGTTCAACTTTCAGCCGCCGTCGCTGGCTATAGCCGAAAAGGTCGTGCGTCAGATCAAGGCGGCGGGCATCGACGGTATCGGAATCACCGACCACCACAACAAGGACTGGTCTTTCGAGTTTCGGGAGTTGGTGGAACAGCACTTTCCAGGAGAGGTGGTCATCATTCCAGGTTGGGAAATCGAGGTTCGCCCTGAGCAAAACCCCTTTGCCGAGTACCAGGTCGCGGAACTGTTCCTTCCCCCCGTGGACGATATGGAGGGCGGGGTCTTCCGCACCTACTGCCATCCTGGTTACTACTCCCCGGAGATCATCATCGAACAGGACATCCACGCTATCGAAATCGACAACTACATCCACAACTGGCACATTAGGAAGCCGCAGGTCAAGGACAAGGCGGACACACACGGCTTGATGCTTACCGAGGTCAGCGACGCCCACAACCTCGAGAATATCGGCCTGCGGTACACCGAGGTGGATCTTTGGGAGCTTTATCACCGGGCGGTCAAGCCGGTCGTCGCCAGTTTGCGGTAGCCGATATGCGGCCCTTCAAAACCCTGATATATGAAAAGGAAGGCGCGGTCGCCCACATTTCCCTCGACCGGCCCGCTGTCCTGAATGCCTACAACATCCAGATGAGGGACGACTTTTCGGAGGTTCTGGAAGCGGTAGCCATCGACCCGGACGTAAGGGCGCTCCTCATAACCGGCGAGGGGCGCGGCTTCTGCGCCGGGGCCGATCTGACCGAGTTCGGCTCCGCCCCTTCGCAGGTCATCGCCCGGCGGGTACGCTGGGAGCGGGACGTCTGGGGGCAGATTATAAATATTCACCAGCCCATCGTAGTCGCGGTCCATGGTTACTGCATTGGTTCGGGGCTGGAAATCGCACTCCTGTGCGACCTGCGGCTGGCCGCGGATGATACCGTGTTCGCAATGCCCGAGGTCAGGCTTGGGATGATCCCGGCCGCCGGAGGCACGCAGACACTGCCCCGCCACGCCGGAACGTCGTGGGCCATGGACCTGCTGCTGACCGGGCGGCGCTTTACCGCCCAGGAGGCATTGGCAGTTGGGCTGGTCACTCGGCTCTCCCCCGCAGAACGTGTAAGGGCAGACGCTCGGGAGGCCGCTGCGACGCTGGCTGAGGCCGATGCTTTCGCATTGGCGAGTCTGAAACGGTCGCTGCGAGAGGGCAGCGACCTGGCGCTTGATGATGCGCTGTATCTTGAGACTCGCCTCGCTGCGTCACGGGCCGCGATTTAGGTTAAAATTCATCGTTCCCTTTGATTCAATTTTGGTTCAATCCTTTTCCGCTAGATTTTGGAGAGGTGTCGCCTTAGCCGAGCAATGAATACAACTGAACTGCTTACCATTGCCGAAGCAATCGTTCCAGACCGCACCGCGATGATTTTCGACGGGCGCGAGTTCACATACGCGCAGATTTCCCAGCGAGTCAACCGGCTGGCCAACGCCATGGCTGAACTGGGGGTGACTCCAGGTGACCGGGTGTCCACGATGCAGGTGAACAGCCACCGCAGCATCGAGCTCTACTTCGCCGCGGCGCAGTTGGATGCCGTGTATGTTCCCATAAACTTCCGGGCCAAGACCGATGAACTGCACCAGATGCTCCGCATCGCCGAGCCCACCTGCCTGTTCATCGGCGAGCGCTACCTGGAGTTGCTGGGCGAGGAGGACCTGTTCGGCATGCCGCAGGACCGGGTCATCATCATGGACGCCGGAACCAGCACTGGGTTGACCAGCTACGAGCACCTTATGCGCGCCGCATCCCCCGAGCAGCTGCATTTCCCAGAGGCGGAAGACAACGACACCACCGTGATTATGTTCACTTCAGGGACTACCAGCGCGCCCAAAGGGGTTATGCTGACCCACGACAGCTTTGCGTCCTATATTCTCGCCACGGTGATGCCGGCCGACCCGGAGATCGAGGAGACAAACTTGGTCACCGTCCCCTACTACCACATCGCAGGGCTGCAGGCGGCGCTGACCGCGGTCTACGCTGGTCGCACCCAAGTAATCATGCGGCAGTTCGAGCCGGTGCAGTGGATGCAGCTGGTGCAGGAGCGCCAGGCCAATCGCGCCATGTTGGTGCCGACCATGCTGAAGCAACTTATGGATCACCATCGTTTCAGCGAGTTCGACCTGTCATCGCTGGACGTTATCACTTACGGCGCGGCGCCCATGCCCATAGAAGTTATCCGGGAAGCTATCAAAAGGTTCCCCGGCGCCAGCTTTATCAACGCCTTCGGACAGACCGAGACGGCCTCCACCATCACCATGCTGCCGCCCGAAGATCACGTCTTGGAGGGTTCACCCAAGGAAATCGAGGTCAAGCTGCGGCGCCTTACTTCCATCGGCAAGCCGCTGGAGGATGTCGAGGTAGATATCGTCGACGAGGACGGCCAGCCTGCCATTGTGGGCGAGACCGGCGAGATCGTCGCCCGAGGCCCCCGCATGATGGCGGGTTACTGGCAGGAGGACGCGGCTACAAAAGAGACTCTGCGTTCCGGCTGGGTCTATACCGGGGACCTTGGATACATGGACAGAGACGGCTACATATACTTGGCGGGGCGCTCCAAGGACTTCATAAAGCGCGGCGGTGAGATGGTCTCTCCTGAGGAAGTGGAGCAGGTGCTGCTCTCGCATCCGCAGGTTGACGACGCCGCGGTCATCGGCGTCGCCGATATCGAATGGGGCGAGGAAATTCGCGCCGTGGTGGTTCGCGCCCTCAGCGGCGCGCCTGCCGGAAGCGGCGAGGGCGAGCCGGCGACTGAGGCAGACATCATCGAATACTGCCGCGAGCGCCTGGCCGGGTTCAAACGTCCTCGCTCGGTGGTGTTCGTAGAGGAGTTGCCCCGCAACGTGATGGGGAAGGTTCTGAAGCGCGACCTGCGTGAGGATTACGGCTATCCCGTCGAGTATTCATAGGTTCTCTAAATTCGTTCCAGCCAAATTCCCTTTCCTTCTCGGAGAGGTCCCACTCTGATAGCGGAGGCTTCGAACGTGAAAGTAGCAGTTGTGGGCGCCGGCGGCGTCGGGGGGTACTTCGGCGGCCTGTTGGCCCGAAAGGGGCACGAGGTGACCTACATCGCCCGCGGGGCGCACCTGCAGGCCATTCGGAGCAACGGCGGCCTGTGGGTGGAGAGCCAGAACGACGGCGACTTTCACGCACCGGGGAGTGGCGTGTCCGACACTGCGGATGCCGGAGTGCAGGATTTGGTGCTGTTCACCGTCAAGATGCACCACAATGCCGCCGCCATTGCCTCGCTGCCTCCGATGGTCGGCTCCCGCACTGTTGTGCTGACCCTGCAGAACGGAATCGACAACGGTGAACAACTGGCCGACGCAATCGGCCGCGGTCCTGTGATGATCGGGTCGGCATTCATGGAGGGACGTATAGCAGAGCCAGGCCTTGTTACGCAGGGCGGTCCGGGCACTGCCGGATTCGGCGAGATGACAGTCGGCATCACAGAGCGCGGCGAACGCCTGAATCGTGAGTTCCTCGACGCAGGTTGGCGGGTGGAGCTGCATGAAAACATGACCGGAATGCTCTGGAAGAAGTTCTCCTACATTGCCGGTTCCGCTGCCGTGTGCGCCGCCGCCAACTGCGTCTACGAAGAGATGCGCACCATCCCCGCAACCCGTTCCCTGATCCAGCAGGCCATCGAGGAGGCTCTGACGGTGGGCCGGGCCAGCGGCGCGCCGATCATGGACGACTCACTGGAATGGGCTATGAACTCGCTTGACCGATTTCCGGCGCAGGGCCGCGCGTCGATGGCCAAAGACTTCACCGATGGCCGCCCGGTGGAGCTGGAGGGGCTGAACGGCGCCCTCATCCGCCTGGCCCGCCAGACGGGCACACCCACCCCCGCCAACGATTTCCTCTACGCCGTCCTCAGGCCCTTGGCCGACCGCATCGCCGCGCAGCACGGCGGGAGCTGATGCCCGACTCGATGACGCCGAGTCTGTCCAAATCGAGATTCCAATATGGCCTTCAGTGTCTGAAACGCCTTTACCTGGAGTCCCGCCAAAGGGAATTCGCCGACCCAGTGGGCCCCGGCCAGCAAGCCCTCTTCGACACCGGCCACACAGTAGGCGAGGTGGCCCGGCGTCGCATTCCCGACGGTAGGCTCATCGAGGAAACATACTTAGAGCATGGCCAGGCGGTCAGGACAACCCAGGCCCTTCTGTCCAACGCTGACATCCCAACCCTGTACGAAGCAGCCTTCACCCACCAAGGCATCAGGACGAGAGTCGACATCCTCAACCCAAACGGTCAGAGAGGGTTTGATCTCGTGGAAGTTAAGTCTTCCACCAGTGTCAAAGAGGAACATATCACGGATGTCGCTATTCAGTTATATGTCGCGGAAGGTTCCGGGATTCCCATTAAGAGGGCATTCCTGATGCACCTGAACAGGGACTATGTGTATCAGGGCGGAGAGCAAAACCTGGAGCAACTGTTTTCTCTACAAGACATTACGGATAGTGCAAGGTCATTTGTAGCGGAGAGAGTGCCTAATGAGCTGGCCCCTATGTGGAAAACACTGCAACAGGGTAATGAGCCGGACATAGAAACGGGCTCGCACTGCAATAAACCCTACCTTTGTTCACTTTTGTTCGTTCTATGGGTCCATTTCAAGCAGGTATGTCTTGGTTCATCAGCTCATTCGACAGTACGTGATGGCAACGATGCTAATTGACAAACTATGTGAGGACAAAAAGGCAATCCCATTTGTAGTGGGGCCGAATGCTCAAAAGCTAATCAGGCACCAGCAGGTTAAATTCATGATCCATCAAGGTTGGCTCAACCCAGATAACGTGCTCTCCTGGGTCGACATCGAAAAACTTGCAGGAGTCAGTTGACACCGCAGTCGGAATCGCAAGAACCCCAGTCCAGCCTTCTCAGACCAAGTGATATACTCTCGGTGCCGCGGCCCGCGAGCCGCTACCGTGAATAGCAGAGGAGGTCTCCGGTGAAAACTGTTGACGCCATTACCGAGATCCTAAAGAGGGAAGGGGTGGAGTTTCTGCCCTGCTTCCCGACCACGCCGGTCATCGAAGCGTGCGCCGAGGGAGGCATCCGCCCCATCGTCTGCCGACAGGAGCGCGTGGGCTTGGGCATCGCCGACGGCTACAGCCGCACCACCAACGGCGACAAGATGGGCGTGTTTGCCATGCAGTACGGCCCCGGAGCGGAAAATGCCTACTCCGGCGCCGCCACCGCCTACTCCGACTCGGTGCCGATGCTGCTGCTACCGCTGGGTCACCCGCGAGACAGGCAGGGCATCCTGCCTCACTACAGCTCGCTACAGAGCTATGCTTCCATCACCAAGAGCGTCGAGCAGATCAACGTCCCCGACCGCACCTCCGAGGTGATGCGTCGCGCCTTTGCCGCGCTGAGGCAGGGACGCCCGGGGCCGGTTGCAGTGGAGATTCCGGCAGACGTCGCAATGGAAGATGTCTCGGAGGAGTCCTTTTACTACGTCCCCAGCCGCCGGACGCCCTCGCAGGGCGACCCGCGCGACGTTGAGGCCGCTGCCCGCGCCCTCTGCTCCGCCAGCAATCCGGTGATCCTGGCCGGGCAGGGCGTGATGTACGCCAAGGCGTCGGAGGAGCTCCAGGAACTGGCAGAGTTGCTGCAGGTCCCTGTGACCACCACGCTGCTGGGGAAGAGCGCCTTCTCGGAGACCCATCCACTGGCGCTGGGTTCCGCCGCGCTGACCTCCTCTTCGACGGTCGTGAATTTCATGCGCCGGGCCGATCTCGTCTTCGGAATCGGCACCAGCTTCACCCGGCACAATATGGTCATGACCATTCCAGCGGGCAAGACTATGATCCATTCCACAAACGACGCGGCCGACATCAACAAGGACTACAACATTGATTACCCCATCGTCGGCGACGCCAAGCTGGTGCTGCGGCAGATGATCGACGCCTGCCGCGAGATCGTGGGAGACAGCCGCAGGAACAGCGACACCGCGGCAGAGGTTGCCAAGGAGCGCGACGCCTTTATCGAGGCCTGGAAACACAAGCTGACCGACGGCTCCCGCCCAATCAGCCCCTACCGCGTCATCTGGGACTTCATGCACACCGTGCCGCCGGAAGAGGCCATCGTCACCCACGACTCCGGCAGCCCGCGCGACCAGATTGTGCCGTTCTACCGCTCCAACGGCCCCCGCACCTACATCGGCTGGGGCAAGTCCCACGGTCTGGGCACTGGGTTGGGCCTGGTCATCGGGGCCAAGCTGGCCCAGCCCGACAAGGTCTGTGTCAATTTCATGGGTGACGCTGCCTTCGGTATGGTGGGGCTGGACTTCGAGACCGCCGTCCGCTCCAACATCCCCATCATCACCGTTGTGCTGAACAACTCGACCATGGCTGCCGAGGTCAGGGCCATGGCCGACTCGCATCGCCTGTACGGCAGCCGCGACCTCGGCGGCAACTACGCCGAAATGGGACAGGCAATGGGCGGCTACGCCGAGCGCATTGAGGACCCCAACGAGGCGTCGGCTGCCTTCACCCGCGCCCGCCGAGTGACCGAGCAGGAAGGCCGGGCCGTGTTGCTGGAGTTCATAACCAGCATAGAGACTGAGGCCGCAAACCGTCGCCCCTTCTAGCCATCCAGAAAATTGCTCACGTGGGGGCGCACAGCCTTGCGCTCCTACACCCTGGCACAAAAGGAGATGAGAGAATGGCCCGATCGAAATACCTCTTCGTCGCCAGCATGGACGTGGATCCGAGCAAGGAGGCGCTGTTCAACGAGGTCTACAACGTCGAGCACTGCCCGGAGCTGAGCAGGGTTGCCGGAGTGGGCGAGATTGCCAGGTACGAGGCCGATTCCTTCAAGGTGATGATAGGCGGCGAGACGCGCTCTATGTCCCCTGACGGCCGCCCACGATTCCACGCCGTCTACGAAATCGAGTCTCCCGATGTCCTGACCTCTGCCGCTTGGGGCGAAGCTGTGGAACTGGGCCGCTGGCCGGAGCAGGTTCGTCCCTACACCACCAACCGGCGGCATACGCTGCTGCGGCTGACATATCCGGGGGAGTAGAGCAAGGATTATCTGGTTGACATTTTGTTGAAAGTTGCCTCTCACCATTGCAATTAAGGGGGCGTCAGAATTGGAGATGTCCCGCTGACCAGCCCATTTGAGAGGCGCTTTTGTCGACTGGCCGCCCCGGCCATTCACATCGGGAATCACCGCTTGGCATCGCGAGAAAATGGCTGCCGTGGTGCATGGCACCAACTTTCGCACTGACTGTTGGGTGGCCGCCTTGGTGATTTGGATAGAACTCTACAACGACAGGGGGCGGAGACATAGCCAGCACCACCTTCGCAGTGGCCAGTGCTGCTGCTCCCACTGTGCCTTTGATCGTACTATATGCGATACTGACAGTCAGCGGTGTTGGTCTTTTGGGGCCTTGCAATGGTAACTGCGAAATACTTGACTGACAGATTTCTTGAGCCGTGGAGGGAGAAGCGGCGGGCGGATGCGTACGCAAAGGCAAGAGCGGAAGGGCGGGCAGAGGAGCGCCGTCTGGCTGCCGAAGCCAAAGGCGAACCCTTTGACGAGACACCTCCAGCTTCCGATACGTATACATATTATTGAGCTTAAACTCCTGGAGATAACCCCTTGGCCATTGATCGGAAATCCGTTAATCGCGCGGCGCCTATTGATAACGAGAACATACTGGCGGTGGCGGACCGGTTGGCTGCCGAGTGCCTCACCCCTCGCGCTGCCCACTATGACGCCACAGCTACACACCCGGTGGAGAGTTGGCGCGACGTGTGGGAGGAGGGGATGCTTGCGATGGGCATTCCCCGCCGACATGGCGGCCTCGAGTTGGATATGCCGACCTACATCAGGGTGATTGAGCGATTGGCCGGGGGCTGCACCAACACCGGTATGACCGTCCACATGCACTCCACCGTGACCCGTTTTATTGACGCCCTAGCAACCGAGGAGCAGAAGGCATTTTATTTTCGAGAGATTGTCGAGGACGGCAAACTGTTCGGAAGCTGGGGCAGCGAGCCGGAAACTCGCGGTGGTACCGCTCTGCGGCTGACCACTATCGTTCCACAGTACGGCGGTTATGTCATCAACGGCGTCAAGCACTTCTGCACCATGTCGGGTGGGGCCCACCGCTACATGATTCACTGCAGCTCCGGGGATGACGACCCGGTGGAGTCGCAGTGGCTGGCGTTGCTGCCCCACGACTCTTCGGGCATAGAACAGATTGGAGACTGGGACACCCTGGGTATGCGCGCCACGGTAAGCCCGGCCATGCGGCTGAACAACTGTTTCGTCGGACTGGATGCGCCATTGGGCAGGCCGGGAGAGGCGCCCCGGACCGGTGTTACCCAAGGGTTCGGATTGGGATTCGCCGCCGTTTACCTTGGCGCAGCGCAGGCGGCGTTGGACTTTACCCAAGAGTTTGCGAGGACGCAGACCTTCGCGCCTGACCCGTCGCCCATCGCCGAGGGCGTGGTGGTGCAACGCGCGGTCGCAGAGATGTCCATGGCCCTGGAAGGCGCGCGACGGGTTCTCCATGCCGGGGCGTCGGTCTGGCACGACGCAAAGCCGGCGGAGCGGGCCGTGCTGTCGGCGCGGGCCAAATACCTGGCCACGGTGGCCTCGCTGGACATCACATCCAAGGCCATCCAGATTGCCGGAGGCCGTAGCGCCCACAAGCGGATGCCTCTGGAGCGCCTGTACCGCGATGTCCGCACTTCGACGCTGATGCCGCCCAACTTGGACCGCTGCCTGGAACTTGTAGGCCGCTTTGAGCTGGGCCTCGACACGCCACTCTACCGGGATGCGTAGGCGATAGCGCCGTTCCGTTCATCAACATTTGGAGAATCCAGCAATTCATGCCCGCCGCACTCGAAGGCATCAACGTTCTTGACCTCACTCATTGCATCGCCGGGCCATACTGCACCAAGTTGCTGGCCGGGTTTGGCGCCGATGTGCTGAAAATCGAGCCGCCCGGCGGTGAACGAGGTCGGCGGATGGCACCGTTTTACCGCGATGAACCGGGGCCGGATAACAGTTTGCCCTTCGCCTACCTGAACACCGGCAAACGTAGCCTGACCATCAACCTGAAGAGCGCTGAGGGGCGCGACATTCTGCTGTCCCTGCTGCCGGAAACAGACGTGCTGGTGGAAAACTTCGCCCCGAGGGTGATGCCGGCATTGGGACTGGAGTACGAGACGCTCCGGGAGATTGCGCCCCACTTGGTGATGGTTTCCATATCCAACTTTGGGCAGACGGGCCCGTACCGCGACTACAAGGCCGCTGACATCGTTGAGTACGCGCTGGGCGGGCTGATGTACATCTTCGGCGCGTACGACCGCGAGCCGCTGAAACATGCCTTCAATCAGGCGCAATTCAAGGCAGGGACGGACGCCGCCTCCGCGACGCTGATGGCGATGTACCACCAGCGCATGACCGGCGGGCAGGAAGGTGGGACCGGTCAGCACGTCGACGTATCGATTCAGGAGGCGGTGGCGTCAGGACTCCGGGACGTGGTGAACAACTACACCTATACCGGCGCCATCCGCCGTCGGCAGCCCAACCACAGCGGTGACCTGCAACGCCTGCGGGCAACGGCCGACGGCTTTCTGCTGCCAAACCCCGGCTTGGGAGGAGGACTAAACTGGGACAGCTTCGTGGAGTTCCTTGACCTGCCGGAGCTGGACGATGACCGCTTCCGCACCCCGTCTGCCCGGCTGGTCAATGCCGAGGAACTGGGTCGCATCCTTGACGACTACTTCATTCGCCAGAACAAGTATGAAAGGTTCTATGGATCCCACCAGCGCCGTTTCATTTTCGGCGTCATCCAGTCGCCTCCGGAGGTGCTGGAGGACCCTCAGTTCGCCCACCGTGACTTCTTTGTGGATGTGGAGCACCCAGACATGGGGACGCTGAAGTTCCCCGGCGCGCCTTTCATAATGGAATCGACTCCTTGGCAGGCGGGAAGTCCTGCACCCGCAGCCGGCCAGGACAACTACCTGGTCCTGGGCAGTCGCCTGGGCCTCACATCCGAGCAGTTGTCGGAGCTACGCTCGCAGGGGATCGTTTAAAGAATGACCGTGCCTTCGCTTGAAAGAAATACCGCCAACGGGCCCCTGCAGGGTGTGCGCATCATCGAAATGGGGCAACTGATCGCCATTCCCTTTGCTATGAAACTGCTGGCTGATATGGGTGCGCAGGTCATACGGCTGGAATCCACCCGGCGGCTCGAGAGTTACCGTAGCGATTCCGTGTATCAGAACGAGGTTCACGGCGAATTCTGGAACCGGGGCGCAAACTTTTACGAGCAGAATCGGAACAAATTGGGGATCACCCTCGATTTGGGCCGCCAAGAGGGTCTGGAAATCCTGCGGAGACTGATCGCTGTCAGCGACGTTTTCACCGAAAACTTCACCCCTCGTGTCATCATGAATTTCGGGCTTGAATATGCCGACCTGTGCCGCATCAAGCCCGATATCATCATGGTCTCGTCCACCGGCTATGGATTTGACGGCCCCTGGGCCAACTTCGGCGCCACCGGGCCCGCCACCGAAGGTGCGTCGGGGCTGGCCTTCGCCACCGGATACCCTGGCGGGACACCGGTGATGGCTGAGATTCCTTATGTCGACTACACTGCCGGTGAGCATACCGTCTTTGCCGTCATGACCGCGCTGATGAACCGGCTGCGGACTGGACAGGGCCAGTTTATCGACGTTTCGCAGGCGCAAGCCGCAGCGGTCACGATCCCGGAGGTGCTTCTGGACTTCGCCGCCAACGGACGAGAGCCGGAGCGCATCGGCAACGCCGACCCGGTGATGGCGCCCCACGGGTGCTATCCCTGTCGGGGTGAGGACCGCTGGATAGTGATCGCGGTGTCTGACGATGAGGAATGGCGGGGGTTGTGCCGAGTATTGGGCAGGCCGGAGTGGGCCGCAGACCCGCGCCTTTCGGGTGGCCTTGGTCGCTGGCGAGCCCAGGAGAAACTGGACCAAATGATGCCACTGGAGACTGCCGGGTGGGACGCACACGAACTGATGTCGGCGCTGCAGGCCCAAGGCGTTCCCGCCGGTGCGGTGCTTGACAGCAAGGACCTCCTTTTCGATCCTCACCTGCGGGAGCGTGGGTTCTACGAGGTCGTGAGACACCATCCGAGCACGGGCATGCCGCCCCTGCCTTACGCGGGCCGCCCTTGGAAACTGTCCGAGACGCCGGCGGTGCCCCCCATGGCAGCCCCTCTGATGGGTGAGCATAACGGGTACGTCCTGGGAGAACTGCTGGGAATGTCCGCGGACGAGGTCGCTGGGCTGGAGGAGAACGGAATCATCGGCTACGCCCCCAATGACCCGCGTCCGGTGCAACGCCCGTCATTGGATGAGCAGGTGCGACAGGGCAGGATGCTGCGTTACGAGAATGACTTCGAGAGCCAGGTGTCCCAGGCTTACCCGCTTTTGCCAGAAGGCTGAAATCAGTTGCTTGCTCCAACTGGCCGAGCTACAGGGAGGAGTGGCCCCTCGCTGGTGGGATGGAGGTGAGCTAATCTTCCGGCCAGTCGTCGTCGGGCCTTTGCTCCACACGGTGGTTCTGGCGCGCCTGTATCAGGATACCGAGCGCCCTCCACACTTCCTGAAATTCCTCACTGCTCAAGGCGCCGATTTCGTCGGTGGTGAAGGTGAGGGTATTGGTCTGGGAACCCGGCTCCAGCTGTGGTGATGCTGGTCCACCGTTGGCGCCGAACTGTGAAGCCTTGGAGTCAACTGCCCCGTTCCCGTGCCGTGTCAATTCCTCTGCCGCACCTTTGCCGTAGTCAGAAAGAACCAGGTAGGAGCCTTCCCCAGTGTGCTTGAGCAGGTGAGCGTCCCGCGCTGAGTCCAATAGCATGCGCTCGGCCTGCTGCACCCTGGAATGTTCCACGTGGAACTCCCGCTCCAGCACGTTCCGCAGCGTTTGGCTATCCGGCAGGCGTTGCCCCCTGTAGCGGTCGGCGACTGCTTGGAATAATGGGATCGACTGGAAGGCGTCCAAGTAGCCGCGTAGCTCGTCAGCGTTGCTGGTGGGCTTGAATATGGCCTTGGCCACAGGGGTTGTTGTCAGCGTATCGCCCTGTTTGTTTATCAACTGGAACTGGCGGGCCGCAAGGCTCTTGAGTCGGAATCCACTGCTTTTCACAGAGAGCCCCAAGTCAATCGCCAGTGTTTCCTCAGTCAGGCTTCCGCCGCCGCTTTCCTCTACCCGACGGGCAATGTCCAACGCAGTGTTGAAGCCATAGGCAGGAAACAGAAACACGGACCGCTGCCGCGCTTTTCTAGTAGAGCCAAGCCGCCCCTGCGCTCCTTGTCCAGCCGCATCCGCCGTTGTCTCGGACGAGCCATTGGCCTGACTGGCTCCGTCAATGGGGGAATGTTGGGTAGACATTTGCTTACCTTGATAAATGAAATGATTAACAAATGATTATGTCATTCACCAGATTCTAGCATTTTGTTTATGTCAAAACAAGGTAGAAGTAAGGCTAATTTCTCTAGTTTGAAAAATAAAAGGCCCTAAATTAAGGCCAACCATTGACAAAATTTGTCTCTGTCGGTATCTATATAAAATAGGAAGCCCTCTGCTTACCAGAGGGCTCAGAGGACGCTTGAATTGCAAGGATGCTATTAACTGCGGCCAGCCTCGTAGGCTGCGATCCGGTCCTCGAACTGAAGTGTCAGGCCGATGTCGTCCAGACCATTCAGCAGGTTATGGCGGCGGGCTTGGTCAATGTCAAAAGAAATGGAGACTTCCTCGTCCTCGTCCCAGACACGCTGTACTTCCAGGTCAACGGTGAGGTTCACGCCAGGGTTTGACGAGGCCTTGTCCATAATGGCGCGAACGTCCTCTTCCGACATTCTCAGCGGCAGGACGCCGTTCTTGAAGCAGTTGTTGTAGAAGATGTCGGCGAAGCTGGGCGCTATGATGCAGCGGATTCCATAGTCGCGCAAAGCCCAGGGAGCGTGCTCGCGGGACGAGCCGCATCCGAAGTTGTGCCCGGCAACGAGCACCTTGGCGTCGCGATAAGCAGGCTGGTTCAGCACGAATTCATCCTTCGTGCTTCCGTCCTCGTTGAAGCGCCATGAGAAGAACAAGCAGTCTTCAAAACCGCTGCGCTCGATGCGCTTGAGGAACACGGCAGGAATTATCTGGTCGGTGTCGATGTTTACTCGGTCCAGCGGCGCCACGACGCCGGTCACTTTGACAAAAGGGTCCATGTGAGTCCTCCCTGTTACCAAATCTCTTGAGGGTTAAACGTAAAGCCGGGCAGAACCGATTCGCCGGATACGGTCTCTGGGTCTTCCAAGATCTCCGCTGTCTGCCCCGGACGGTAGACATGCACCCGCCGTTGAAACGGGTCAACAAGCCAACCCAAACGTACGCCGTTTTCGATGTATTCCTCTATTTTCGTCTGAAGCATGTACAGACTGTCGGACGGAGAACGCAATTCCACGACAAAGTCAGGTGCGATGTGCGAAAACCTGTTCCTTTCAGCTTCCGGAATGGCTTCCCATCGGTCCCTAGACATCCAAGAGGCATCAGGAGACCGGACCGCTCCATTGGGGAGAGTGAACCCCGTTGAAGAATCAAAGCTCAGGCCTGTGCCGTCCTGTTTCCCCCAGAGATAGAGGTCGCCAAATATAGTCCCGTTCTTCCATCCTGTATTTGGGTTTGCTGGGGGCATTACTACCAATTCCCTTTCCGCAGTGAGTTCGATTCTCAACTCGGCGTTATCAGCGCAAAACTGTACAAACTGGTCGTCCGTCATTTCAACGGCGCGGAAGTCCAGCACCAGCGGCGTTGGTAGCCCTGCGCTCTCCGGTGTCGCAGGGGTAGCCTCAACTGTAGTTGCCATTTCGCTCTGGGTCATACCGTTCTGCCGTAGGGGAGACTTTCTCGTCGCCGGTCGGGGGGCCTACAAGTCGCGCACGTCGACGAAATGGCCGGCGATTGCGGCAGCGGCGGCCATGGCGGGGCTGACCAAGTGTGTGCGGCCTCCCTTACCCTGGCGTCCCTCGAAGTTGCGGTTGGAGGTAGCGGCGCAACGCTGTCCTGGCGACAGGATGTCGGGGTTCATGCCCAGGCACATGGAGCAGCCGGCCACGCGCCAGTCCAACCCCGCCTCGGTGAAGATCCGGTCCAAGCCCTCCTCCTCGGCCTCGCGCTTGATCTTGGCCGATCCCGGAACGACCATCGCGTACACGTCAGGATGCACTTTGCGACCCTGCACCACCTCGGCGGCGGCGCGCAGGTCCTCCAGCCGGGCGTTGGTGCATGCGCCCACAAAGATGCGGTCGATCTTTATGTCCTGTATCGGTGTTCCCGGACTAAGATCCATATACTGCAGCGCTCGAGTGGCAGCTTCCTGCTGGGCTGCCTCCTCGAAGGACGCCGGGTCTGGCACTCGCCCGCTGATGGGGGCCACCATGCCGGGGTTGGTTCCCCAGGTCACATAGGGCTCCATCTTGGAGGCGTCGAAGATCTCGGTTTTGTCGTAGGTGGCGCCGGCATCCGAGGGCAGTTGCCTCCAGCGCTCCACCGCAGCGTCGAAGTCGGCGCCCTGTGGTGCGAACTGACGGCCGCGCACGTACTCGAAGGTCGTTTCGTCGGGAGCGATCATGCCGGCCCGCGCGCCGGCTTCGATGCTCATGTTGCAGACGGTCATGCGGCCGTCCATGGTGAGGGAGCGGATGGCCTCTCCGGTGTACTCGATCGCATGGCCGGTGCCTCCGTTGATTCCGATGCGGCCGATGATGCCGAGGATGATGTCCTTGCTGGTCACGCCGGGCGGGAGCGTCCCGTCAACGCGCACTTCCATCGTCTGGGGCTTGAATTGCCGCAGGGTCTGGGTCGCCATCACATGCTCCACCTCGGAGGTGCCAATGCCGACGGCGAAGGCGCCCAACGCCCCGTGGGTGGAGGTGTGGCTGTCGCCGCAGACCACGGTTTTGCCCGGCTGGGTGTAGCCGAGGTCAGGGCCGATGATGTGGACGATCCCCTGCATGGGGCTGAAACGGTCGTAAAGCGTTACGCCGAACTCCTCGCAGTTACGGGTGAGAGCGTCAAGCTGGCCCTTGGAAATCTCGTCGGTCACTGGCAATGACAGGTCCCAGGTGGGGGTGTTGTGGTCGGCCGTGGCCACGGTCAGGTCAGTGCGGCGCACAGGGCGACCGGCCATCCTGAGACCGTCGAAGGCCTGTGGCGAAGTCACCTCGTGGACCATATGCAGGTCGATATAGATAATGGTAGGCTCGCCCGGCTCTTCGTGAACCACATGGGCGTCCCAAATCTTCTCGAACATTGTTTTCGGGGGCATCAATTCACTCCTGAATGCCGTATGAGCGCCACGCCTGATGGCGCCGAAAGGCCAATGTGGGTTGCGGGCGAAAACTGCCGCACATTATAACATTCAAGCAAGAGCAGCCGAATGAGGCGCACCGAGCGACGAGGGCAGGCGCTAAGTCCTTGAGAATCCGTTGGTGGTCAGCCTTTCAAACCACCGACAGATCTGGACGCCCCATCCTTCGACAAGTTCAGGACCCACGTTCTCACCACTTAAATGGCTTTGGGCGTGCCGTGACCAAGCGGCACATTGTTCTGTTCCCCCCAACTCCTACAAACATCAGGGGCGCGAAGGGCCGGAAGTCGGCTCCTTCCGCATTCGTGGTAAACTTGCCATAGCCGCTTTGAAGGATTTCGAGGCTGCCGAACCGAGGGACAACGTTAATAAGCCGTTCACGCGGCAACCTCCGAGAAATTGCAAGGACTGAAGAGAGGACTGTTTCATGCCTTCTGCCGAAGCCGTTGTACTGCCCGCGAATGTCAAGCCCAGTAAATACCGGCTGAAGCTGCAACCTGACCTCGAGACGTTTACCTTCAAGGGCGAGCAGACCGTCGACATCGATATCGTGGTGCCGACTGCCCGCATAATGCTGAACGCATCGGAACTTGAGATTGTCGAAGTTGCCCTGCGCCGCGACGGGGCGTCCATTCCGGTACGCTCCATTGCGTTGGACGCAGACACCGAGACGGCAACGCTGGACTTCGGGGAAACGCTGTCGCCGGGTACCGCTCAGTTGGAGATGCAGTTCAATGGCATACTGAACGACCGTCTGGTGGGTTTCTACCGCTCGGAGTACCAGGACACTCAAGGCGAGACCCGTTACTTGGCGACCACCCAGTTCGAGGCCACCGATGCCCGCCGGTCCTTCCCGTGCTGGGACGAGCCGGCCCAGAAAGCCATCTTTGATGTGGCCCTCGTTTTCCCCGATGTCTACGAGGCCGTATCCAACACCCCGGTCGTTGAGGAGACCAGCCCGGCCCCTGGACTGAGGTCGGTCCGGTTTGGTGAAACGCCCGTTATGTCCACCTACCTGCTGGCCTTCGTGGTTGGCGACATCGTGTCGGTGAAGGCCGACGCTGCCGATGGCACGAAGGTGGGTGTATGGACCACGCGAGGCAAGGAGAACCAAGCGGGTTTCGCTCTCGATACTTCGGTCAAGCTATTGGGCTACTTCAACGAGTACTTCGGAATCCCCTACCCACTGCCAAAGCTGGACCACATCGCCATCCCCGACTTCGCCGCTGGGGCGATGGAAAACTGGGGTTGTGTCACGTACCGCGAGACCGCGTTGCTGGTCGACCCGGACAATTCCTCCGCTGGTACCCGGCAGCGCGTGGCCGAGGTGGTGGCCCACGAGATGGCCCACATGTGGTTCGGAGACCTGGTGACCATGGAGTGGTGGGATGACTTGTGGCTCAATGAGAGCTTTGCATCGTGGATGGGCACCAAGGCGGTGGACTGGCTCTTCCCCGACTGGGAGATGTGGACGCAGTTCGTCAACATGGATACCAACCGGGCCCTCAGCCTCGACGGACTGAAGAACTCACACCCCATCGAGCAGGAGGTCAAGAACCCCGCCGAGGTCAGCCAACTCTTCGATGCCATCAGCTACAGCAAGGGCGGTTCGGTCCTGCGCATGCTTGAGCGGTTCCTAGGCGCGGAGGTGTTTCGTGGCGGCCTGTACCGTTACCTCAAGGCCAACGAATATGGCAATGCTCGCACACAGGACCTGTGGGCGGCGTTGGAGGAGGAATCGGGCCTGCCAGTCACCAGTATCATGGACTCTTGGGTCAAGCAGATGGGCTACCCTGTGCTGGAGGTCGAGGCTGACCGCCAAGCCAACAACGTGCAGATTTCGTTGTCCCAGGAACGGTTTGTTTATGACCGGCTGCTGGGCGACGAGGAACCCAACCCTGAAGTGTGGCAGGTCCCCGTAACCGTCAGCGCTCCTGGGTCAAACTCAGTCTCTACGGTGATGGAAAGCAAGGAATCGATACTGTCGCTTCCGGCGGCCAGCCCGGCCGACGACTGGTACAAGGTCAATGCCGATCAGACCGGGTTTTACCGGGTGAACTACAGTGCCGAAGACTGGCAGCGTCTGGCGCCGGCCATCAGTGGACTGGAGTTGCCGGCCACCGACCGGTTGGGCATACAGAACGACGCCTATGCGCTCTCCCGGGCTGGGCTGCTGCCCATCACGCAGTTCTTGGAGCTGGCCGGAGCCTACTCTGGCGAAACCGATGCGTCGGTGTGGAGCGACCTGGCCTCCAACCTGCGGGATATAGAGCAGCTCATCGCGGGGCAGCCGGTGCATCCTGCGTACCAGCAATTCGGGCGCGATCTGTTCGGCCCTGCCGCTCGCCGCGCCGGATGGACTCCGCGGCCCTCGGACGGGCACCTGGACTCGCTGCTGCGCTCAACCGTGCTGGGGCAGTCCGGGAGCTACAACGACGGGGAGACCCTCTCCCAAGCCAGCGATCTGTTCCACCAATACTTGGAAAACCCGGAGGCGGTGCACCCCGACCTGCGGGGCATCGTTTTCAGTCTGGCGGCCCAGGCAGGAGATCACACCACCTACGACCAACTCTGGGAGCTGGAGGAGCGAACCAGCCTGCAGGAAGAGAAAATCAGGCTGCTGCTGGCAATGTCCCGCTTCCAAGACGCGGGGCTGCTGAACGCAACGCTGGAGAGCGCGCTCTCCAGCAGGGTGCGTTCGCAGGACACCATTACGGTGGTCTCCGGTGTGGCCGCCAACCCCAGGGGCCGCGTGCCCGCTTGGGAGTTCGTCAAGAACAACTGGGCCGAGTTCGACCGGCGCTACGGTGGAGGCGGATTCGGGCTGATGCGGCTGGTTTCCATCTGCAACAGCTTCACTACGGATGAGCAACGGGAAGACGTGGAGAACTTCTTCACCGAGAACCCGGCTCCCGCCGCCGAACGCACGATCCGGCAGGCACTGGAGCGCATGCGACTCAACATTCGCTGGGTGGAACAGAACCGGCAGGCCCTGAACTCCTGGTTCGGGTCGTAAGCGCCCGGCAACCCGATAGATCAATGAAACGAGCAGGCTCAACTACTGGGGGTGGCGGAATGTGAGGGAGAGGCTCGAGTTGAGCTGGGAAACTTCCCAAATGTGATTTACTTGCTTATGGATTCAAACGAACGTATCTCAGCCCTGAAATCCGCGCTGCGCGAACGCATTCTGGTGATTGACGGCGCAATGGGCACGGCAATTCAATCCTTCGATCTGGGCCCCGATGACTTCGGAGGCGCAGAGTATGAAGGATGTAACGAACACCTCGTTCTCACCCGGCCGGACGTCATCGAGGCGATCCATCAGGGACACCTCGATGCCGGGGCCGACATCATCGAGACAGACACCTTCGGCTCCACGTCCGTCGTCCTGTCCGAGTATGATCTCGCCCACGAGGCGCGCCGATTGAACCGAGTGGCGGCGGAACTCGCCCGGCAGGTGGCCGACGCGGCAGCAACGCCCGACAAGCCCCGATTCGTGGCAGGTTCGATGGGGCCGACCACCAAGACCATCTCCGTGACCGGAGGAGTCACCTTCGAGGAGCTGTCCGATAGCTATCATGAACAGGCCGCCGGGCTCATCGAGGGCGGCGTCGATGTGCTGCTGCTGGAAACCGGGCAGGACACGCTGAACATCAAGTCGGGACTGGAAGGCATAGACCGCGCCATCGCCGAACTGGGCCGCGAGATTCCGGTGGCAGTGCAGGGCACCGTCGAGCCCATGGGCACGTTGCTGGCCGGGCAGGACGTGGAGGCCCTCTACATCTCACTATCCCATCGCGACCTGCTGTGGATTGGCATCAACTGCGCCACCGGCCCGGCCTTCATGACCGACCACATCCGCACCCTGGCTGGCATTTCCCGCTTCCCGGTGGCCTGCGTACCCAACGCCGGAATGCCCGACGAGGATGGCAAGTACAACGAGACACCGGAGGCGATGGCCGAGACGCTGGGCCGCTTTGTGGATTCGGGTTGGGTCAACCTGGTCGGCGGATGTTGCGGCACGGTCAACGGCCACATCCACCTGCTTGGCGAAACCGCAGCAGGCAAGCCCCCGCGCCAGATCGTGGAATCCGACGAAACCCGCGTTTCCGGCATTGACGCGCTGCTGATCGACGACCAGCTCCGGCCCGCCGTCGTGGGCGAGCGCACCAATGTACTGGGGAGCCGCCGCTTCCGTCGCTTGATCAACGAGGGCAAGTTCGAGGAGGCCGCCGAGATCGGTCGGCGTCAGGCCCGCAACGGCGCTCACATTCTCGACGTCTGCCTGCAGGACCCCGACCGCGACGAAGCCTCTGATGTAGCCGAGTTTCTTGACTTGGTCACCAAGAAGGTCAAGACGCCCATTATGGTCGACTCCACCGATCCGGCGGTGATCGAGCTGTCGCTGAAGCGTCTTCAGGGCAAGGCGATCATCAACTCGGTGAACCTGGAGGACGGGGAGGAGCGCTTCCAGGCCGTGGTGCCGCTGGCCCGCCGCTACGGAGCCGCGCTGGTGGTGGGCTGCATCGATGACGACAAGGAGCAGGCCCAGGCTGTCACCCGCGAGCGCAAACTGGAAGTGGCCCTGCGGTCCGCCAAGCTGCTGACCGAGAAGTACGGTGTACCCGAGGAGGATCTGATCTTCGATCCGCTGGTTTTCCCGGTGGGCACCGGCGATGTCAACTACATCGGCTCCGGCGCGGAGACCGTTGAGGGTGTGCGGCTGATCAAGGAAGCGCTGCCCAAGTGCAAGACCGTGCTGGGCATCTCGAACGTGTCCTTCGGACTGCCCGTCGCCGGTCGCGAGGTGCTGAACTCGGTGTTCCTGTACCACTGCGTGCAGGCCGGGCTGGATATGGCCATCGTCAACTCCGAGTTGATGATGCGCTACGCCACCATCCCCGAGGAGGAGCGCAAGCTGGCCGAGGACCTGATCTGGTACACCGGCGATGGCCCGGTGGCGGCCTTCGCGGCCCACTTCCGCGATAAGGCTCCGGCCTCCAGCAACGAGGAACGCCGCAGCCTGCCCTTGGACGAGCGCTTGGCGCTGGCCATCATCGAAGGCACCAAGGAGGGGCTGGCAGAGGACCTGGACGAGGCGCTGCAGGGCAGGACGCCGTTGGAGATCATCAACGGTCCCCTGATGGACGGCATGACCGAGGTGGGCAGGCAGTTCAACGCCAACCAGCTGATCGTCGCTGAGGTCCTGCAATCTGCGGAGTCCATGAAATTCTCAGTCACCCGTCTTGAGCCGCACATGGAGCGGACGGAAAGCTCCATCAAGGGCCGGGTGGTGCTGGCCACCGTCAAGGGCGACGTTCACGACATCGGCAAGAACCTGGTTGAGATCATCCTGTCCAACAACGGCTACGACGTCATCAACCTGGGCATCAAGGTACCGCCGCAGGACCTCATCGAGGCCTGCCGACAGCACAACCCTGACATCATCGGCTTGTCGGGCCTGCTGGTGAAATCGGCGCAGATGATGGTCGAGACAGTCCGCGACTTCCGGCAGGACGGCGTGGCCGTTCCGGTGCTGGTGGGCGGTGCGGCATTGTCCAACCGTTTCACCCGGCTGCGCATCGCGCCGGAGTATGGCGGTATGGTGGCCTACGCCCCCGACGCCATGACCGGGCTGGCTTTGGCCAACACCATTCAGGAAGCCGACGAGCGGGCGCATCTGGCCATCACACTGGAAGCCGAAACTGAAGGGATGATCAGAGACGACGCCATTCGTACAGCATCAGCGAATGAGGGGCAGGACGTTCCGCCGGCGCAGGTGCGCCACAACTTCCCCATCCCGAACCCGCCCGACCTGCGGATTCATGTGTTGATCGACCACGACCTCGAGGACATCTTCGGGTACATCAACCCGCAGATGCTCTACGTGCGGCACCTGGGCTACAAGGGCCGCTTCGCCGAAGACCTGGCTGCCGGTGAGCAGGCCGCCGTCGAGCTGCGGGACTCAGTGCGCCGCGTCGAGGACCTGGTGCTGGCGCGAAGCGACATCACAGCCAACGCGGTCTTCAAGTTTTTCCCCTGCCGGTCCGATGGCCAGTCGCTGCTGGTCTACTCTCCTGATGGCTCACGCATTTTGGAGCGGTTCTACTTTGGACGCCAGTCGCAGCGGGACGGGCTGTGTCTTTCCGACTACGTTCTGCCCGGGCCTGCCGCACCCGGCAACGGGCTGGGCGGGATGGACTACGTGGGCATGTTCGTTACTTCCGTCGGCCCCGGTGTGAGGGATCTGGCCGCCCGTTGGATTGCGGAGGGCAAGTTCCTTGACTCGCACATCCTGCAGGCCCTGGCCCTGGAAAGCGCCGAGGGCTTCGCGGAGCTGCTGCACCAGCAGATGCGGCAGATGTGGGGATTGGGAGACCCGACGAACATCACGCCCTACGACCTGTTCCGCACCCAGTACCACGGGATGCGTTACTCCTTCGGCTACCCGGCGTGTCCGCGCTTGGAGGACCAGGAGCAGTTGTTTCGCCTGCTGGAGGTGTCCAACCATTTGGACGTGGAACTGACCGAGGGGTACATGATGGACCCGGAATCCACGGTATCGGCCCTAGTATTCCACCACCCCGACGCCAAGTATTTCAACCTGAGCGAGCAGGACATCAACCGCTTGGAAGCGGAGTTGGGTAGCTGACGCCATGAGGCTGAGCCACCCAGTAAGCTCGAAATAAACTAAAACCAAGCCGTCGCCAAAAACGCGCGGCGCGAACCCGGAGGCTACGTGCAGACCATCAGCAAGATCGCTGACGCCCTCGGCTTCAAGTCCGAACACGTGCTCCCTTACGGGCACTACAAGGCCAAGATTTCTCTTGATGCCATAGGGAACGGCAGTGCCGAGAAAGGAAAGCTGGTCGTGGTGACCGGCATCACGCCGACACCGGCGGGCGAGGGCAAGACCACCACCGCCATCGGGCTGACCCAGGGCATGGGCCGCTTGGGCCACAAGGTCACAGTGAACCTCCGAGAGCCGACTCTGGGGCCGATCTTCGGCATCAAGGGCGGCGGGACCGGCGGAGGGAACGCGCGCATCGTCCCGGAGGACGAGATCAATATCCACTTCACGGGCGATGCCCACGCCGTGGCCTCGGCGCACAACCTGCTGGCCGCGCTGGTGGATAACGCGGTGTTCCGCAACGCCATCCCCGACTTCGACCCCTCCGGCATTCAATGGTCGAGGGTGACCGACGCCTCCGACCGGGGATTGCGACAGGTTATCGCAGGAGTGGGCGGCAGCGGCTATGGTCCTCTGCGCGAGGCACGCTTCGACATCGTGTCCGCCTCCGAGATCATGGCCATCCTGGCTCTCGCCGATGGACCTGACGACCTGCGCGAGCGAATATCCCGCATCGTGGTAGGGGTTACCCGGAACGGCGAGCCGGTGACCGTTGCGCAGCTGGGCGTACAGGGCGCGCTGATGACGCTGTTGCACCAGACGGTCATGCCCAACTTGGTGCAAACGCTGGAGGGCCAGCCTGCCATCGTCCACGCCGGGCCGTTCGGGAACATCGCCCACGGTTGCAGCTCCATTCTCGCCGACAAGTTGGCCCTTTCCTACGCCGACTACGTGATCACAGAGGCCGGGTTCGCCTCCGACCTGGGTTTCGAGAAGTTCATGCACATCAAGACGCGGCAGAGCGGCCTTCTGCCCAGCGCCGCCGTGCTGGTGGCCTCTGCCCGCGCCCTGAAGTGGCACGGACGGGCACGTCGCAGCGACTTGGACAAGCCGGACGAGTCCAGGGTTATACGTGGCGGCGACAACCTGGCGCATCACGTCGGCATTGTTACCAGCTTTGGCCTACCCTGCGTCGTGGCCATCAACCGGTTCGGCACCGACAGTCCCGAGGAGCTGGCGGCGGTCAGGAAGATCGCGCTGGAAGCGGGGGCCACTGCCGCCGTGGAGTGCGACGGCTACGCCCAGGGCGGCGCGGGAGCCGAGGAACTGGCGCAGGCCGTGGTCGACGCCACCAAGGCCGACAGCAGCATAACCTACGCATACCCGCTGGAGGCCACGGCGCAGGAGAAGGCGCTGGCATTGGCGCAGAAAGTATACGGAGCCGCCGACGTCGCATGGTCGGCGCAGGCGCTGAGCCAGCTACGGTACTTCGAGTCGCAGGGCTGGGGCAACCTGCCCATCTGCATGGCCAAGACCCACCTGTCCATCTCACACGATCCGGCGCGTCGCAACCGGCCGCAGGGATATACTTTCCCGATCAACGACCTGCGGGCCTCGGTCGGCGCCGGATTCCTTTACGCCCTCGCTGGCCGCATCGAGACACTGCCGGGGCTGCCCACACGCCCGCGCGCGCTTGACATGGATGTCAGCCCTGACGGCGAAGTAATTGGGATCCTCAACTAACGAGAGCGGAGCACCGCAATGCGCGTCGTGATGATTCATGCCCTTGCCGAGTCCATACCTCCGGTACGGTTGGCGTTTCAGGACGAATTCCCCGAGGCTGAGGTGATCAACCTGCTGGACGAGGGGCTGCTCATTGATTTTCCCGGCAGCATCACTCCCCACCTGCGGCGCCGCATGAGCGACCTTATATGCTACTCCCAGGACAACAACGCCGACGCCATCGGGTTGGCCTGCTCGGTGTACGCCCCGGTGGTGGACTCAGCGCGGAACCTGGTGGATGTCCCGCTGGTGTCGTCCTATGGCCCGGTAATGGCGGAGGCAGTCGCCGCCGGACCTCGAGTCGGAGTGATTGCCACCAACGACGCCACAATGTCAGACTCCGAGTACTACCTGGAGCTGGCGGCGAAAGAGGCAGGTAAGGAGATCTCCGTCGAGAAGCGGCTGGCTGCCGACCTGATCCAGGTTCTCCGGGCCGACGGTCATCCAGCCTTCGAGAAGCGGCTGGAAGAGGAGACGCTGGCCCTCGCGCCCGATGTCGATGTGGTCCTCCTCAGCCAGTTCTCATTCGCGACTGCCCTGGACCACCTGAGGAAGGTCTCGCCAGTTCCCGTCCTCTCTGCTCCCCACAGCAGCGCCCGAACTCTCAAAAAAATGCTGGAGGCGTAAGCAATGGCCAAGACGCCCGAACTGGAGCAGGTTATAGCCCTATTGTCGTCGAGAGAAGTTGACGACTCGCAAGGCACCATCGAGGGTATGCGCAAGTCCTTGGAGGGGATGACGAGCGGATTCTCCTTCGACGGCGCGGCTACTTTCAGGAGCGTCGGCGCAAACGGAGTTGCCGCCGAGTGGGTGGCGGCAGAGGGTTCGGATGATGACCGGACCGTCCTGTACCTCCATGGCGGTGGATACGTCGTCGGCTCCATCCGCACTCACCGGGTATTGATGGCCGACCTGTCGAGGGCGTCGGGTTCGCGAGTCCTGGGGCTGGACTATCGCCTTGCCCCTGAGCACCCCTTCCCGGCTGCGGTGGATGACACACTCGCGGCCTACCAGTGGCTGCTGGACGAGGGGCAGGAACCCGCGAAGGTGGCGGTGGCGGGAGACTCTGCCGGTGGCGGCCTGACGGTCGCTGCGCTGGTGCAGATGCGCTACTTGGGCCTGCCAATGCCGGGAGCCGCCGTTTGCATCTCGCCCTGGGTGGACATGGAGGGCACTGGCGCGTCCATGGAGACCAGGGCCGATGCTGATCCGATGGTCAAGAAAGAGGGACTTGAATTCATGGCCGGAACCTACCTGGGCGGGCGCGACCCGAGGGCGCCGCTGGCCGCCCCGATGTACGCCGACCTCGGCGGTCTGCCGCCGATGCTGATCCAGGTGGGAGACTCGGAGGTTCTGCTGGACGACTCGACCCGGCTGTCCGAGAATGCCCGCAATGCCGGGGTTGAAGTGCAACTGGACGTCTGGGACGACATGATCCACGTTTGGCACCTCTTCGCTCCGATGCTGCCAGAGGGGCGGCAGGCGCTTTCCCAAGCGGGAGACTTCATCAAGAAACATACCGGAGGCTGACGATGATTTACGATTTCAGGATGTATACGCTCAAGCCCGGGGCGACGCCCGACTACCGGGCAGGAGTCAAGGAGGTTGGCCTGCCGATACGCCAGAACCATGACGTGGCGCTGTCGGGGTGGTACTGGAGCGATGTCGGGACCCTGAACCAGGTGGTGCACATCTGGGGTTACCAGGACCTGGAGCACCTTAACTCGCAGAAGGCCGCGGTTTACGCCGATCCAGACTGGGGCGGCAAGTACGTGCCCCGGGCGCAGCCGCTGGTCGAATCGCAGAAGACCTGGCTTATGATGTCTCCGGCCTTCGCGCCCACGTATCCCGTGAGGAGCCCTATCGCAGAAGAGGGCACTCCTGAATACAAGCGCAAGAATGACATGGTCTTCGACTTCCGGCAATACACCCTGAACCCCGGCGGGCTGTCCACCTACATGTCGGCGGTTGAGGAGTTGGCCGTACCCATCCGCGAGCGACACGGCGTCAAGCTGGCCGGCTGGTTCTACAGCGACCTGGGCGACCTGAACCAAGTGGTGCACATCTGGGCTTTCGACAACGTGAAGCACATGGAGGAGGCCAAGGGCGCCGTCGCTGCCGACCCGGAGTGGGGCGGAGCCTACATCCCCCGCGTCCGAGGCGTGCTGGCCGCCCAGAACACCTACCTGATGAAGACCACGGAGTTCGGGCCGACGCCGTAGCCTTGACACTTCAGGGTTAATGTGGCCTAATGAAAAGAACGGTAGCTCTCTGCTGAAGGAGGGACGTATGCGAAAGTATGTAATGGGCCCCGTTGGTGGGAGTTCCGGAGTGCGGTGAATTGGTCATTAGCCCGCTGACTTGGTAGATTAATGAGGAGTCGTCGCTCTAAAACGAGAGGCGACTTTCTCTATGGTTTCATTAAACTCATTAATTAGATCTGAAAAAAGCTCCGGAAATCGAGCAGCTCTTTGTTCCAGGTATGCGATGCATTCCAAAGCTGTTAATCTGCTTATCCGATCTACCCTCTCAATCGATACATCCAGTTCATAAATATAATACGCCCAATTGTTTCGTGCCTTTACTAACAATTGCTCTACATCACGTTCATTTTTGTCCAAGTGCGAATAAATCCAATCCACCGCATCCCTTGTTTCCACAATGGCTCTATTTAGAAAGAATCTTCTAGTCGGCAAGGGCTTGTCTCGAGATAATTGGTATAGATGCCAATATAGCTATCCAACATCTATCACCTCTTGAGCCCTTGCCAACCAAAGGCCTCTGTCCATCTTTGATTGTAAATTTGTTTCAATCTTGTTGGATAAAAGCGCATAGGCTCCGGCACCGAACACAGCGAACCCTATTCCAGCAATGGCGAGCACAGTTAGCAAGACATCTTTAAATGGTATTTCCTTCTGGCTTGCTGGAACCTCGCCCATTGCCAGGCCATACAGTACATAACAGCCCATTGCGGTCCCAAACGCCAATGCGAGAGGCAGCACTACCAAGATAAGCTGCCGCCAAGCCCAACTTATGCTAAGTACCGGTCGGAAAATGCAGCCTTTAGATTCCTTTAACAAAACGGCCTCTGAGTGAACCACAATTAGCCGATCTTCGCTCTCCCGGCAATCGGCAAATGCAGGCCAGCAGCCTCCCCGCCAATACGCGGTAAGAGCCTACAAATGCCCTAAGCAAGAGTAACTGGGACTTTGTAAAGAGTTAGTTGTGGCAGCCGCGGGCTTGGATGTCCCAGACTGCTTCGACCTTGCCGTTGCGGAGGCCTACGAAGCGGTCCCAGCGGCTGACCATGGCGTCCTGCTGGCCGGGGATGAGCAGCAGTTGGTCGCCGACCTGGAGGGATGCGCCGTCGGTGAGCTTGAAGACCGTGTGGTCTCCGTCCATTGACTCGACGGACACGCCGGGGCGGCCGTCCACCTCGGGCAGGCCGCGCAGGGTGCTCACCGCCCTCGACCCCGCGTCGCCGATGGCCACTCCGGGCCGGGGAGTGCTGATGATGGTGGTCAGCACCTTGGCTGCGTAGCTGAATTCGGTCATGTAGTCGTAGTGGGTTTCCATCAGCAGGTAGCTACCACCCTGGATTTCGGTGACGCCGGGAATTTCGCCCGCGACATCGTAGCTCCAGGTTTCGCCGGTGGACACGATCTCCACTGGCAGGCCAGACTCCTCGATGGCGTCCTTCAGGTCTATGACGCCCCTGATCACCCGGTGGCCCTCGATTACCCGGTCTTCACGGTCGGGCATGGATGGGATGACCTGGTGGCTCATGATGCCCCGGAAACTGACGCCCGGAAGCGAGTCGATGTCGTGGGCGAGGGAAACGCCCTGGGCGATTTCCTGCACACCGCAGCGCTTGAGGCCGGTTTCGAGCTCGATGACCACCCCCAGGTCGACGCCCTGAGCCGCTGCCTCCAGCGACAGTGCGCGGGCGTTGTCGGGGCTGTCGCAGGCGACCATCACCTCGGCCTGACCGGCGAGGGAACAGAGGCGGCTGATCTTCAGATCGCCCAACACCTCGCTGGTGATGAACACGCTGGGGACGCCGCCGTGCACCATGACCTCGGCCTCGGCGACTTTGGCGGCACATACCCCGCCGATGGTGCCGCCGCGCCTGATTTGGCGCAGCGCGATGGCTGGGGTCTTGTGGTTCTTGCTATGGCCGCGCAGCTTGCTGGGCCGGTCGCGGTAGTAGTCGGCGATGACGTCCATGTTGCGGTCGAGGGCGTCCAGGTCCAGCACCAGGCAAGGGGTGTCCAGTTTCTCCATCGAAGTACCGGGCAGTGGAGTCTGGCTGTCAATCATCTTGTCACTCCCTTATTTAAGGGTGGTTTTCAGGTCAACTCTCCCTTTTGGGAGAGGGAAGTTTCTTTTTGTGTCCCTCTCTCTTGAGTGGGGGTGAAGAAGCGAAATTATGCGAACCGACCGCGGGCCGGCAGAGGCCAGTAGCCCTCCAGCCTGCCGTCCCTCACGGCCCGGATGTAGTCGTACTGGTTGACGCAGGCAGCCAACTCCCACGGGGCAAGGCGGGCCTTTTCGCCTGGAACCAGGGCCCCCTCGGAGCCGCCCTCTAGCTCTACGACGCCGTGTTCTGCGCTGAACCGGGCGGCGGTGCCCCCGGCGACGCCCTGCAGGACCGGGCGGCCGTGGTCGGGGCCGGTGGCCTTGTGGCCTGCATCGACAACGGCCATCTCCGCCACCGGATGGCTGATGACGGTGGCCAGCACCATGGCGGCCAGCGACAGCTCTGGCAGGTGGGCTTGCAAACGTACGTCCATCAGCGGATAGCGCCCGGCTCGCACCTCGGTGATTCCTTGCAGGTCGGCAATCGCGGTGTAGCAGTGGGCCCCTCCGACGCTTACCTCAGCGACGGACAAGCCTGCGCTTTCCATCAGGTCCTTTGCGTCGATGGCAACCTGCAGGTTCTCTCTGGTCTGCCGCGCGTGAGCGGTGGAATCATCTCCCGCAGGCCCGGGTACGGTCGCCATGATGCCCCGAAAGCTCAGTCCGTCAGCGTCACTTACGGCGCGGGCCAGCGCGACTGCATCGGCGTCGGGGGTTACTCCGCAGCGGCCCATGCCTGCTTCTATCTCCACCAGGACTCCCAGTTCGACTCCGGTGGTGGTGGCGGCCTGGGACAGCTGCGCCACGTTGTCGGCGTTATCCACGGCGACGCTGACGGTGGCCTGCGAGGCCAGCGCGCACAGCCGCCGGATCTTGGACAGGGTAACCGCCTGATTGGCCAGCAGGATGTCGTCAAATCCCGATGCGGCAAAGACCTCGGCTTCCCCAACGGTGGTTGCAGCCACGCCCCTACTGGAGGGCGCGGCCAACTGGCGGCGCGCCACCTGCGGGCTGAGGTGGCTCGTGATCACCGGACGAACCGTTACCGAGGTCTTGGCAAAGTAACCATGATAGGTCTGTATGTTTCGCTCCATCAGGTCCAGGTCGACCACCAGGGCCGGTGTGTCCAACTCCTCTACCGGCGTGCCGACCGGTTGGAAAATGGGGCGTTCCATTACTCGCTCACTCCAAGTTTTTGGTTGCCAGCAGAATACCATAAAGAGGGGAACCGGGCGCAGCGCCGCCGATGACGTTGCAATCGAGGTTGAGCGATGCCACAATCTCAGCATGTCTGGATTACTGGAAGGGGTCAGGGTTTTGGACCTGACCCATTACATCGCGGGACCATACTGCACTCGGCTGATGTCGTGCCTTGGTGCTGACGTGCTGAAGGTGGAGCGTCCGCCCATTGGCGATCCGATGCGCCGGCTGGGGCCTTTCGCGTCGCGTTCCGGGGTGGCCCGCGACTACGGCGACGTCGAGCCGGTGGAGGACGGAGCCTGGCACCTGTATCTGAACACCGGCAAGCGCAGCTTGGGACTGGACCTCAAGTCCGAGCAGGGCCGTCGGCTGGCGCTGGAACTGGCGGGCAGGGCTGACATTCTGGTCGAGAACTTCGCTCCAGGAACGATGGACAGGCTGGGACTGGGTTATGAGGAACTGCGTCGCGTCAATCCGGCGCTGGTGATTTCGTCAATCAGCAACTTCGGGCAGACCGGCCCCTACCGGGACTGGCGTGGAGCGGAGGTTAATCTCTACGCCGTGGGCGGTCTGATGAACATCACTGGCGAGCCAGATCAGGAGCCGCTGAAGGAAGGAGCGCCCCTGGCGCAGTTGGGCGCGGGCCAGAACGCCTTCGCGGCCACCATTGCCGCCCTGATGTTTGCCGAGGAGACGGGCGAGGGGCAGCAGATTGACGTGTCCATCGCCGAATATGCCACCAACATCCTGGAAAACGCCCTGATGCAGTACAGCTATTCCGGCCAGGAATACACCCGCGTCGGCAACCGGGGCTACGGGCGCGCCGCTTGGGGCATCTACCCCTGCCGCGACGGGCACGTGGGCGTCATCGCTGGCCCCGACCACCGCTGGCCGGAGGTTGCCAGCATCATGGAGCGAGAAGAACTCTCCGACCCCCGTTTCGCCTCAAGACGCGGACGGCAGGAGAACGCCGACGAAGTGGACGCGCTGATGCTGCCCTGGCTCATCGACAACGACAAGGTTGATATTTTCAAGGCTGGGCAGGAGAGCGGGATGGGCTTCAGTTTCGTAGCCACCATGCAGGACATCCTTGAGATGGAGCAGCTCCTAGCCCGCAATTACTTCGTGAGGCTGGATCATCCGGCGGCGGGCGAACTGACCTACCCGGGCGCACCGATCTCATGCGAGCCTGACGCCGATGCTTGGTCCTTCCGTCGCTCTCCGCTCTACGGCGAGCATACCGCGTCGGTGCTGGCCGACTGGTTGGGATGCGACACCGCACGGCTGGAAGACCTTGCCGCATCCGGGGCCATTTCAGGGAACATTGGCGCAAACGGGAGTTAGCCCAAGTTGACTGCTGCCACGAAACAGCCGCTAAAGAACTACCGGGTGCTGGACCTCTCCCGGATCTGGGCCGGACCGTACTGCACGAAACTTATGGCCGACTTGGGCGCCGAGATCATCAAGATGGAGTCGCTCAGCGTGTACGACTCCCACCGTGGGCCGGTCAGCCCGGCGCGGGGCATCGCCGCGTATCCCGACGGCGAGCCGGGCGACGAGCCTTGGAACCGCAACGGCTGGTTCAACTGTCTGCACATGTCCAAGTACGGCATCACGCTGGAGTTGACCAGCGACGAGGGCCGTCGTGTCTTCGAGCGGCTGGTATCTATCAGCGATGTGCTGATCGAGAATTTCCGCCAAGGCAGCCTGGAGAGGCTGGGCTACGACTACGAGGCGCTGCGCAAGCACCGCCCTGACCTGATCTATGTCTCGATGCCCGCCTTCGGCAACACCGGGCCGTGGCAGAGATACTTGGGATATGGAATCGGACAGGAGCAGCTATCGGGGATGGCCCACCTGACCGGCTACCCGGGCGACGGGCCGATGAAGTCGGGCATCAACCACGGCGACCCCATCACCGGCTCCCACGCCGCCGGTGTGTTGCTGGCCACCCTGCGCCGCCGCCGCCGCACCGGGAAGGGAATGTACATTGACGTCTCGCAGCAGGAGTCGTCGGTGGCCTTCATGGGTGCCGAGTTGCTGGGCTACCAGATGGTCGGACAGGAACCGGAGCGCATCGGCAACCGATCCCGCTGGTACGCGCCATGCAACTCCTACCCCTGCGCCGGAGAGGACCGCTGGATAACCATCGCCGCCACCAACGACAGCGAATGGTGGGCCTTGGTGGCCTCGATCGATGCCCCTAGACTGGCCGAAGACGCCCGGTTCGCCACTGCTGAAGCCCGGATGGCGCACCAGGACGAGCTGGACGCCGTCATCGCTGGCTGGACTCGCCGCCATGACGCTTTCGCCCTCGCCGAGCGCCTGCAAGCTGCGGGCGTTCCCGCCGGGCCAGTGCTGCGGGGGCCGGACCTGCTGGCAGACCGGCATTACGCCGAGCGTGGCACCTTCGTCACCGTTGACCATCCGCAGGTCGGACCAAAGCGATATCCCGGCTTGCCTTGGAAGATGAGCGGAACGCCGGGGGAGGTGCGTTGGCCGTCTCCAACCCTGGGCCAACACAATCGCGAGATTTTCGGCGGTCTGCTGGGGCTGACGGCAAGCGATATCGACGCCCTGGAATCCGGTGGCGTCATCGGGACCAAGCCCACTGGGTCCCGGATTATCTGAGGAGGACCGAAGTTGACCGAGAGAGAAGTCATCTACGAGATCAAGGAAGGTATCGCCTACATCACCCTGAACCGTCCGGAGAAGTTGAACGCCATCAACCCGGAGATGCGGGAACTGCTGTGGGATGCATTCCAGGACGTGCGGAACAACCCCGAGGTGCGGTGCGCCATCGTCACTGGCAAAGGCCGTGCCTTCTCCACTGGCCATGACCTGGTGGCCATGGCTAGCGCCCGCGCCAACGAGGGCCCCACAACCGGCGATCTTTATGTTGAGCAGTCCAAGATCTGGAAGCCCATCATCTCGGCCATCAACGGAGTGTGCCTGGCCCAAGGCTGCGGCATCGCGCTGGGCAGCGACATACGCATCGCGTCGAGCGAAGCGCAGTTCGGCTGGCCCCAAGCCAAGCGGGGGATTTCGTCGGTCAGCGGTCCGGCGCTTCTGTCGCAGGTGGTGCCGCGCAACATAGCCTTCGAGTTCCTGTTCACCGGAGATTTCGTAGACGCGCAGAAAGCGCTGGAGCTGATGCTGGTCAACTACGTGGTCGCCCCCGATGAGGTGCTGCCCCGAGCCGAGGAGATGGCCCGCAAGATAACCGCCAACGCCCCGCTGTCCCTGGCCGCCATCAAGGAGGCGTCCATCAAGGGCAGCGAGATGAACCTCGAGGAGCGTGTGGCCTTCGCTCAGAATAAGCGCGACGAGGTACTGCAATCCGAAGACGCCCAGGAAGGGGTCAAGGCTTTCGCAGAAAAGCGCGCCCCCGTGTGGCGGGGACGGTAGCTCTGATTTTCAATTTTCCGCTGCGAACCTTTCAATTAGCCGCCAAAAACTTTGCAATTGGACGGATGGAAGTTTTCAATTGGACGTCGTTAAACTTGCAATTGGACGTCGGACGAAAAACGATCAGGAAGGGTGTCCGCGCCTTCGCCATAAATCGCGCCTCGGCGTAAGAGGGCAGGCTAGCCGCCCTTTCAGCGGCAACGAAAATTCCTTTCTGGACTGATGACTATGAGCCAGGCATCGCCGCATCAAATATCAGTCAGCAATTCCGGGATTTATGAGGGTGATTGTCTCGCACTAATCCCGAAGCTGCCGGACGACAGTATTGACGATGTAGTGACCAGCCCGCCGTATTGGGGGCAGCGCGAATCGCTGGGCAATGGGACGGAAGAGGACCCGCGAGACTACATCGAGTTCCTGCAAGCGGTATTTGTGTCGATATTGCCGAAACTAAAACTGAATGGCATCGTATGGCTAAACTTGGGCGATTCATACAATACACCAGTTAATTGGGGGCCTACGGATCGCAAATATAGCTCATTGGGAGCAGACAAGAAGGGCTTTGGGCCTGAGAATTCTGCATATACCAAGCCTCGATTCAGAAGGAAGGCATTCATCGACAACTCAGCAGGCTGGTTGCAGTATGGAAATTTGCTCATGCTGCCGCAGAGGCTCTTAGTCGCGCTTGTCGGAAAGGGTTATGTGTACCGCGGGAAGTAATCTGGTCGAAGATGAACGCCATGCCTGAAGGACGTTGCCGGAGACCTCACAGGAAACACGAATCCATTTTCCTGCTGGCGAAGCATGAGCAACACGCTTTTCGCACTGTTCCGCCAGTGCCGAGCGTATGGACATTCGCCAACGAGAACATAGCCGGACTTCAGCACCGTTCTCGATTTCCGACAGAGCTGCCTAAACGGTGCATCGAGGCATATGGGCCAAGTGAAACGCAACTGGTCGTGCTGGACCCATTCTCCGGTTCCGGGTCTACGGGAATGGCAGCGGTCCACTTGGGATGCACTTACATAGGGTTTGAGATTGACCCTAGTCAAGTGGCCGAGGCCAGGCAGCGTTTATTTGATGTCAGTTCCAGTGGGAATTTTCGCGTAAACCAGCAAGGCGCCGCTGTAGTACGTCAAGCAGAAACCGGGCAAAACGGTCGTCGGGATTTGTGAAATCGCATACGGATATCTTGGCTGATGCCTTGCTGGCTTCCGGCGTCGGTATTGTGTTCTTGTTGTATGAAAAGCAGGCAGAGAAGTGTCCGTATTCCTCAAAGTCTCTGCGCTTGTCATTAATATCTTCCTTGGCTGTGCCAAATTCGCCACGATTAACAGGTCTTTCTGACGGAGAACTTTTGACATCCATCGTCCAGAATACTGATAGATACCCAGCGTTAATCAAGGCTTGACTCATAGGCACATCATCGGTTCGTCTTTCCGCTATGCTCGCTTTGACGTGGATGACACCCAGCAATTGTTCTGAATTTTCCGAACGGTAAAGGACAAGAATATCGGCTTTATCCGGAATGATTCTAGAATCTTCAATCGTCCCCAGCAGACGGGATTTTTCGGCTTTACTGCTGATCCCCAGGGTTATGCCGTGCTCTTCCAAGAATTGACTGTAATGATTTACTAGCACTCGCTCCAAAGCCCAGTCTCCTGTGCGTTTCCAACTCTGCTCCAAGTTGAGCCTTGCGTTGGCTGCTGGGTGGTTGGTCCTGTCAGAATATGCCCTATTGATGAGAAATGTCCACAAATCAGACGGATTAGCATCAGGCCAAATACGCGCAGCGGTGAGGAAAGCCTCGGATACTACATTTGCTTTCGATGTTCTGCCGGCGAGCCCAGATCTTAATATAGTAAGTATTTCATCATATTGCTTTCGAGTGGCGCCAGGCATCTCGTATTCCGCGTCGAACTTGTCATACCTAAAGTTTATGACCAGACCACCCTCATCTTCTACCGCCGTCATTCCGCCAGGAGGCGCCGGATATGATACTCTCTCGCCAATACCGGCAAGCAATCTAGATGGAGGCACTTCCAGCGCCGAAGCTAAGTTAAAGATTGCTGACAGGGATGGATTTCGTTCGCCCCGTTCTAGGCCGCCCACGTATGACCTGTCCAGCTTCGCTACAGCCCCCAGACGCTCTTGGCTAAGTCCCAACGCTTCCCGAAGGCGCCGAACGTTGCCGCCAAAAATTTTCTTGCCAGAATCCTCCATAGGTCAGGATTTTGGGATTGATACAGTTGATAAGTCTACGGACTCATCGTACCATTGACCAATTTGGTAAGATTATAGGTATTCTGAGCGCTCATCGCGCATTGCGCTGCCCAAACAACACCATCCAAATCGGGAGAGGGAGTCTTATGGCCACGCTGACCACACCCGAAACCGTATCCATGAACCCCGCGGGCCTTGAGAAGGTCAAGCAGATCTTCAACCGACAGATTTCCGAGGGACTGCACCCCGGAGCAGGCCTGGCAGTCTATCGCTATGGCAGCATGGTCCTCGACATCAGTGGCGGCGTCGCCGATAGCGGCACCGGACGCCGGGTCGACGATGGCACGATGTTCGTGCTTTTCTCGTCCACCAAGCCTCTGGCCGGGTCCTGCATCTACATGCTCAAGGAACGGAGCAGGCTGCAGTGGGATGATCCGGTAGCCAAGTTCTGGCCCGAGTTCGGGCAGAACGGCAAGGAGACCGTGACCATCCGCCACCTGCTGAGCCATCAGGGCGGCTTCCCTGACACGCCCGCAGACCTGCCCTGGACCGACTGGCACGACTGGAGCCTGGTCTGCGCCGCGATTGAGAGGTCCACTCCCAAGTACGTGCCGGGTTCCACGCTGTCCTACCACCCCATCAACTACGGCTGGGTGATTGCCGAGCTGGTGCGGCGCATCGACGGGCGCACTTTTGACCGCTTCCTTGCCGAGGACTTGGCCGGGCCGCTGCAGATGGAAAACGTCTACGTCGGCCTGCCCGGGGAGCTGGAGGGACGAGTTTCCCGCATTCACCTGATGGAAGAGGACGCCGACACAAACGGCTACGCGGTCACCTTCGACCGCCCCGAAGTCCATCGGGTCATCTGCCCTGGCGCCAACGGTATCTCTACTGCCGGCGACCTTGCCCGGTTCTACGCGGCAATGGAGCGCAAGGGTACCCTCGACGGAGCCAAGGTGCTGCGTCCCGAGACCGTAGCCGAGGGCATCACCCTGCAAGTCGAGGGCACCGACCAGTCCTTGGGACTGTTCGCCCAGCGCGCCTTGGGGTTCGCTCTGAACGATGAGCGTATGGGGAGGCCCACCGGCAACCCGATGCACACCTTCGGGCATGGCGGGGCCGGTACCTCAATCGGCTGGGCTGACCTCGACACCGGTCTGGCCGTGGGCTACATCACCAACGGCTTCCGGGGCGCCGACACCAACAACGCCCGGCTGGCTGAAGTCTCCCAAGCTGTCCGCGACGCCTGCGCCTAGCCCGAATCGACACGCGAACACACGGGAATTAATCTTGCGGCATCCCGGATTTTGGTAAACACGTAGAAAGGCGTTTAGATAAAGAGGGGCAAAGTAAGACCCCTTCGGGTGGAATGGGAATGTCACACCACCATTCACCGGGAGGGGTCTTTTCTTATGTTGCGGCACGGGGCGGGGTGGGAGCGAGGGCAGGAGCTTGCAAATCTGTTGCAATCGTTTATCAGCCCGCTGGAGGCGTGGCTGGCGGTCTCACGGCGCGGCCGGGACCGTACTCCCTGGTACCTGCTGACCAACGAACCCATCGCCACCAACGATGACGCTTGGCGGGCGGTCATGGCCTACGCCTGGCGCTGGCAGGTGGAGATGTGCTACCGGGCCTGCAAAACGGATCTGGCCATGGAGAGCCCCCGGCTCTGGTTCTGGAAAAGCCGGCTCAAACTCCTGCTCATGGTCACCCTGGTCTACGCCTTCCTGATATCCCCGCTGGCCCCTGAGCTGGTGTCATTGGTCCAGGACCTGCTCCGGGGCTGGTGCCATAGAACAGGGGAGCAGTACCGCCAAGCCTCGATACTGCTCCCCAGACTCCACGCCGCCCTGAGCGCCCTATGGCTATCCTATCCCCCCAAACAACACATCCGCCAAGCAAAATGTGGGATGACTCATGTTGCTTTTGGCGGGATTCGGGGGCGGGCTAAGTCAGGCGTAGCAAGGCCTCGGCGTTGCCCGACATGTGTTTGCGGAGCGCCTCTTCGCCCAGGTCATCCCAGAACGGCCAGTTGATGACCATCTCGGCGGTGTCGGGGAAATGGGCCTCGCCATGAGGGTAGTCAGACTGGTGCATCAGGGCCTCGGTGCCCAGCAGGTCGATGCAGGCCTTGGTCATGGCCGCCCCCTCAAACGGCTCGGCCCCGCAGCGGAAGCGACCCATCTGAGCGTATTCGATCGGTTTGTAGTCCGTCTTGGGCGTGGTGCCGGAGACGTAGTTGCACATCTCCTCCAAGCGGATCAGCCAGTGTGGCAGCCAGCCGTGCCCAACCTCGGCGGCCCCGGCGTTCAGGTTGGGGAAGCGGTCGAAAATCCTGCCGACGATCAGGTAGGACAGCAGACGGGCCGCGCCCCAGGGATGGGCGGCGGTGCGGGCCACCGCGATATTGCCCCACATATCGCGGTACCCAGGGAAGTAGGGCGGCTCGAAGGTGAAGCTGTGGTGCAGGATGGGCAAATGCTCGTCGTTTAACACTTGGAACAGCGGGTCCAGTGCCGGGTGATCGATGGGCATTCCCTCGGGCAGGACGGGGGCCACTGCGACCGCCCACTTTTCCTTTGAAACCGCCTTGACCTCCGCCACGGCCCATTCGATGTCCGCTGCGGGAGCCAGGATGATGCTCCTGAGCCGTTCTGGGTCGGCGCTGCAATACTCCCGCATGTAGCGGTGGTAGGCGGAGTAAAGGCCCTCGGCCAGGGTGACGTCCTCGACTCCGGTCAGACCGTTGGCCCAGGTGCCGGGGATGATTACGTCAACGTCGCGTCCCTCCAAGTCCATATCCGCAAGGCGTCCCTCCGCGTTCTCGTCGCTGACGCCCGTCTGAGGGTCGACGCGATGGTGGCCCGACGACTTGGTGACGCGGCCCTCCAACGCGCCGCGGCCACCGGCCACGGCCGCTTGGTCGTCCCCCTTGGGAGCCTCGCCAGGGTAGCGGTCGAAGGGGATGGAGGCGATGCTGAGGGCGTTGTAGCCGCCGACGGTGCGGGTGTAGGGCTGCAATTCGTCAAGACGAGTCCGGAAGCCGGGCTCCACATACTTGATCAGGGTGTCGAGGCTGGGGTTCACGTGGGTGTCTATGTCAACTACGCGGTATCCTCTTTTCATCCTCTCCTCTCCATGGTTCAGGGTTTCAGGTATATGGACAACCATTCCAGGCAGCGGCCCCAGGCCATTTGAGCCGCTTCCGGGCGATAGCTTTCCCGGGTGTCAGACATGAAGGCGTGTGCGGCGTTCTTGAAGCTGACAAACTCGAATGTCTTGCCTGCTTTCTCCAGCGTCTCGCGCAGGCGGGTCACGTCGTCGGGCGAGGGATTCGTGTCCTCGTCGCCGAACAGGGCCAGCATGGGGCAACCAAGGCTGGCGGCCAACTCGCCTGGAGGCGTTGGGTTGACGGCGGTGGTCTGGAACAGGCCATTCGAGTAAAAGTTGACGAAAACGTCCAGCCCGCCTGCTTGAAACTGTGGGCTGCTGGCGAACACCAGCCCAAGGCGCCCGCCTGAGCAGAAGCCCACGAGGCCGATGCGCTCGTTGACGTGAGGGCTGGCTTTCAGAAAATCGAGGCCGCCCTGCAGGTCGCCGATGGTCTGCGAGTTGGGGCGCGCGGCCAGTGCGTCCCGGGCGAGGGCGAGGTCCGAATGCTCCACGACGGTGAGGAACCCGTCGCGGCTGTACAGGGCCGGCACGATGGCGGCGTAGCCCAGAGCGGCGTAACGGCGGGCCATGTCCTTCATGTGCTCCTCATAGCCGTGGATGCCATGCACCAGCAGCAGCCCGGGGTGCCGTCTGCCCTCCGTTGGCCGCGCCACGTACGCGGGCACGGGGTCGCCGTTGTACCCCCTGACGGTCACGTCGTAGGCCGTAACGTCCGCCGGATGATAGACAAGGCCGGGTGGCAATACTCGGGAGACCAATGCTTTTCCTTATTTACCTCGTTTCGAATCGCAAAACAGTTGGGGCAGGGTGCTCGCATTCTAAGTAGTGGGCAGTTTGCTTGCAACCGTGGGCCGGTGTGTCTGGACTGCTGACAGGAAGGTGTTGAACAGGGCGGCAGGCCCGTTAAAATGGCAGTGTGCTTGAATTGCTGAAGACTCACTTCGGCTACGATGCCTTCCTGCCGTTACAGGAGGACATCATTGGGTCGGTGATGGCGGGGCGGGACTCCTTCGCGCTGATGCCCACCGGCGGCGGCAAGTCGCTCTGCTACCAACTGCCTGCCATGGCTCTGCCTGGTTTGACGCTGGTGGTTTCCCCGCTGATCGCCCTGATGAAAGACCAGGTGGATGCCTTGGAAGCCAACGGCATCCCGGCCGGATTCATCAACAGCGCCCAGACTTCCGCCGAGATGTCCGAGGTGGTACGGCGGGTTCGGGCCAAGGAAATCAAGCTGCTCTACGTAGCCCCCGAGCGAGCGGTCGATCCGAGATTCGCCGAATTTATCCAGACTCTCAACGTCAGCCTGGTCGCCATAGACGAGGCCCACTGCGTATCTGAGTGGGGGCACGAATTCCGCCCTGCCTACCGCCAACTGGCAGACGTCCGCTTGGCCTGTCGGGGAGCCCCACTAATGGCCCTGACTGCCACGGCCACCGAGCAGGTGCGATCCGATATCCTTTCCCAGTTGGGGTTGCAGCAGCCAGGAGTATTCATCTCCAGCTTCAACCGCCCCAACCTCACTTACTCAATCGTTCCCAAGGAGCGGGAACTGTCCGGCCTGCTGGCCGTGCTGGAGAGGTATCGCGGCGAGTCAGTCATCATCTACTGCGGCTCGCGCAAGGCAACAGAGGAGATGGCCCAGACTCTCACGGAGCGCGGCTTTACCGCCGAGGCCTACCACGCCGGTCTGGAGCCGGATCTACGGCGGGCAACGCAGGAGCGATTCATCCACGACCGTACGCCAATCGTGGTGGCGACCATCGCCTTCGGGATGGGCATAAACAAGCCCGATGTACGCTTGGTGGTCCATTACGATCTGCCCAAGAGCATCGAGAGCTACTACCAGGAAACAGGCCGCGCGGGACGCGACGGACTGCCCAGCGAGTGCGTTCTCCATTTCTCCTATGCTGGCAAGTCGCGCCAGGAATTCTTCATTAACCAGATTGAAGACTCGGACGAACGGGAGCGAGCCCGACGGCGCTTGGAACAGGTTATTTCGCTGTGCACCCTCAGCTCCTGCCGCCGCAGGTTCGTGCTGCAATACCTGGGCGAGGAATGGCTCGGAGAAAACTGCGGCGCCTGCGACAACTGTACCCAGCCCCGCGAAAAGTACGACGCCACCGAAATCGCGCAGAAGATACTCTCCGCGGTCATTCGCACCGGCGAACGCTTCGGGGCGGCACACGTCATAGACGTATTGCGCGGTAGCAAAGGCGAAAGGGTGCGCGCGCAGGGGCATGACAAGCTATCGGTCCATGGCATCGCGGCCAGCCACTCCCGTGATGAGCTGCGGGACTTGGCGGAAGAATTGAAGCTCTCGGGTCTGCTGTCAGTTGCCGGAGGGGAATTTCCGACGCTGTCTGTAACTCCACGAGGCCGGGAGTTCCTCAAGAATCGAGAAACCCTGGCCTTGGCCCGCCCGGTGCAGCGGAAGGAAGAGCCGGAGACGCGGGCCAAGGGGACCCGAGACAGCTTCGGAGACTACGACGTGGGGTTGTACAACGAGCTGTCAGTCCTCCGTAGGCAAATCGCCGAAGACCGGGGTTTCCCGGCCTTCATGATTTTCGGCAACCGCACCCTGCAGGACATGGCTCGCAGCATCCCCAGAACGCCAGCCGAGTTCGCTCGAGTGTCCGGCGTGGGCCGAGCCAAGCTTGAGGACCTTGGCGGCCCGTTCCTCGAACGAATCAACGTCTACGCCCGTGAACACGGCTTGCCTCAAGCAACGGCCTCCGGCAGCCAGCCTGCACCCGCCCCGGCCGCCCCGCGGGTCGTCAACCAGTCCTACCGGGAGACGGGGCGAATCATCTCCGAGGGAGCATCGCTGTCGGAGGCGGCAGAGGCCCGTGGCCTGACGGCGGCGACCATCCTGGGCCACCTTGAGCGTCTGGTCGAGGAGGGCGTGGCTGTCGAGTGGTCGCACCTGCTGCCGTCCCCGGAACAGAGCGCGGAAATCGATGTGGTGTTCGCAGCACTCGGCGACAACCCGCTGCGTCCGGTGTGGGAGGAACTAGAGGGGCGGCACAGCTACGAGGAGATTCGATTGGTCAGACTGGTGAAGCGGTCTTGTGGCACGTCATCAGCACTTGGTGGTGCCGTCAGAGCCGATCCGCGCTCGATGATGCGCCCAGGGCGTTACGGAGCGGAAAGCTAACCAACGGGATGTTTCCGCTCCGTGTCCGAATCAGCTTACAACCCGAGGGCGGTTGCCAACTCGCGACGGTGCTGTCTGGGGGCGCCGAGGAAGTGGTAGAGGGTGCGAGACGCGGCGGTGTGCAGCGTCAGGCCATACTCGGTCATGCTGCCCACGCCAGCGTGCACTTCGTGTGCGTAGTTGCAGGCCTCGTAGTAGCCCTCACTGGCGACCGCCTTGGCCAAGCTGATGCTGCTGGCGGCATCCCGGCCCACGTCCAGCTTCCAGAGGGCCTCGTAGGTGGTCCAGCGGGAAGCATCCAAGTGGTTGACTAGGTTGATTATCTGGTCTTGAACGCGCTGGAAACGGCCGATTGGCGTACCGAACTGTATGCGGGTGCGGCTGTAGTCCACCGAGACCTCGTAAACGGCTTGGCAGCCGCCGACCTGGTAGGCGCTGATCACAGGTATGGCCTTGGCCACCGCCCGCGTCCAGGCCGTCCAGCCCGCGGCGATGCTGCCGCCCAGGACGTCCGTGCTCTCGGCGGCCACGTTGTCGAAACGCACCTCCGCCAAGTTCCAGGCGAAGCCGGGCAGTCCCCGCGCTCGCACGCCGGTGGCGTTGGCGGGAACCACGGCGAGGCCGACGTCCTCGGTCTCCTCGGAGCGGACGGCGCAGAGGAAATGGCTGGCGGTTTCACCGTCGAAGACGTAGGCCTTGGAGCCGTTGAGCCGAAGGCCGTCGCCGTCAACCTGAGCGGTGAGGCGCACGTCGCGCTCTTCCCAGCCGTAGTCGCTCTCGGTGATGGCCGGGACCAGACGCATCTCGCCGCTGGCGATGCGGGGCAGCCACTCGCGCTTCTGCGCCTCCGTGCCGCCCTCCAGCACTGCGAGGGCCGACAGTACCGCCGAGGTGAGGTGGGGCCCCGGCACCGGACCGCGGCCCAGTTCTTCGAACAGCACTCCCGCATCGGTGAACGAGCCGCCCTCGCCGCCGTATTCCTCGGGTATGAGGATGCCCAGCCATCCGGTGGAGGCCAAGCGGCCCCATGGCTCCAGCGGTGTGGTCTCGTCGGGAGACGCGATCTGAAGCAGCGCCTCCTTGGGATATTCTTGGGAAACAAAGCGGCGCGCCGCCGCCTTCAGCATTTCCTGCTCCGGAGTTAGGGACAGATCCATTTCAGCCCTCTTGGTTACTTCATCTAATAGTGTTCGTTTTGCAGGGGCGCACAGCCGTGCGACCCCACACGTGGGAATTAACGCTTACCCCAGCGCGCCCGCCCTCTCGCGTACTTCGCGGCCGATGCCGATGCGGCGCGCCATAATTACCTTCTGAATGTCGGTGGTGCCGCCAGGGTGAATGGCGACGATCCCCGCCCGCGAGTGCGCCTCCATGTGGCCCTCGGCGGCACCCAGTTCCGGGTCGTGGGTCAACCCGGCCGGGCCGAGGATGTCGAGCATCGCTTGGGCCATGCGCAGCCCGGAGGTCTTGCGGACGTAGGACGCCTGGGGGCCTTCGTAGGTTATGTTGGCCCCGCTGTGGCGCATCCAGTAGTTGCGCATGTTCAGCAGCCGCACGATCTCGGCCTCGACGTAAACGTCGATGAGCCGGTCGCGCACGTCCGGGTCCTTGGCCATTGGCTCCCCCCGGCGGGTGGTGGTACGACAGTGCTCGAAGAGACGGTCGACGAGCCAGTTGCGCCCGATACGCCCGCCGGTGCCGTGCTCCAGTTCCAGGTGTGTCGTCGCGACTTTCCAGCCCTCGTTTTCTCCGCCGACCAGGTTGAAGGCGGGGACTCGCACGTTGTCGAAGTAGACCGTCTGCTTCACGCCCGAACCTGCGCCGGACTCGCCGCCGGAAATCAGCAGGTCCATGGGCTGAATGGTGATCCCATTCAGGTGGGAAGGAACCATGAACCAGCCCAGGTTCTCGTGTCGCTTGGCCTCGGGATCGGTGACGGTGATTGTCCACATGTAATCGCAGCCGTGGTCGCTGCCTACGAATATCTTCTGGCCGTTCAGTACATACTCGTCCCCGTCTCGGATGGCCGTGGTCTTCACGTTTGCCAGGTCGGAGCCGGCCTCAGGTTCAGACAGCAATTGCCAGGTGCGGACCCGGCCGGCAAAAATTGGCGGCAGGAACGCTCGCTTCTGCTCTTCGGAACCCCAGACCAATATTGAGTTGCCGCCCAGCCGCCCGCCTGAGTCGTAGTAGGGCGGGAGGGTCAGGCCGTAGGAGTCGATTTCTTCCTCGATCACCACTGCATGGTCGACATCCAGACCGCCTCCGCCGTATTCGACCGGCGCAGTGGGCCAGAGCCAACCTTGGTCGCCCAGCTTGCGGCCCAGATCGCGGCGCAGTTGGTACTGCTCCCAGGTCAGATCGGCTGGATCAGCGGGGTGCTCGACGCCGCTGGGCACGTTGTCCTTCAGCCAGGCGTTCACCTCGCGGCGAAACTCTTCCTGTTCGGGGGTATAGCGTGGTTCAAAGTCCATGGGGCCTCCAGGTCAGTCGGTGTAAAAATAGGGCAGGAGTTGATTTTCCGGGATGAATCTGCAGGCTTGCTTTTAAATGTTGAAGAGAGTCTTTATGACTAACTGGCGGTGCCTGGGGACGGAAAGAGTTTGGGTACGCCCCTCCGACGAAAGCCTCCTGAGCTTGATGTGACTGACCTCTTGTTTGTGTACGTGAAAGCCGAATTCACGGAGTATCGAGACCACCTCCAAGCTACTGCGACCGTAGTGCGCGGCCCGGCAGGGCGCCGGTGTGGACGCCATTATCCACCACCGGTGAGCCGTTGACTATTACGTAGGAGATGCCGTCAGGGAACTGCTTTGGCGCGTCGAATGTTGCGTTGGCCTTGACTGTTTCAGGGTCGAAGACCACCACGTCTGCCTTCATGCCGTCCCGCAGGATGCCCCGGTCCTGCAGCCCCAGCCGCTGCGCGGGCGCCGATGTCATCTTGCGCACCGCGTCCTCCAGCCGGAACAGCCCCTCCTCACGAGCCAACTGGCCCAGCACATAAGGGAAGGTGCCGTAGGTGCGCGGATTGGGCATGTCCCCGGTCATTATCCCGTCGGAGCCGACCATCTGGGCGGGGTGCCGCACGATTGTGCGTATGTTGTCGGGGTTGCCGGTGCGGGCCACAAAGGCGACCTCCAAGTTCTCCTCGATGAGCATGTCGCAAATGGCGTCCACCATCCGCTTTCCTTGGTGCCGGGACAGGTCGCCCAGGGAGCGACCTTCCCATTCCTTATTGTTAGGTACGTTGCTGAAAATGTAGTGGTCCAACGTCAGGCCCCACATTGGCTCGACGGCGTCCCCAATCTCGTCGCGGACTGACTGCTGGCGGATGCGGTTGAGCAGCGCCGTGGGACCGCCGGCATGCACCCAGTAGGGCAGCAGCGAGTGAAGAATGGTGGACGCTGCCGCGTAGGGGTACTGATCGAAGGTGACGTCCACGCCCGAGTTGCGGCCCTCGTCCACCAAGCCCACCATTCGCTCGCCCATGCCGTCAACGGGGTTGTGGTAGTGCGATATGTGGACTGGCACGCCAGCACGCCGGCCGATTTCAATGGCTTCCCGGAAGGGATCCAGCAAGCGGTCGCCCAGCGAATACCTAGCGTGGGTCATGTAGATTCCGCCGAGGTCCGAAATGGCCTCGCTTACGGCCACCAGCTCGTTGGTGTCGCTGTATGCCCCCGGTGGATAGGTCAGGCCGGTGGCAAAGCCGAAGGCACCGTCCAGCATTGCCTCACGGGCCAGTTGGCGCATCCTTGCCAGCTCCGGCTCATTGGGCAAGCGGTCGTCCCAACCCATCGCCTCCACACGTATCGCAGCGTGCGGTGCCATAAAGGCCACGTTACAGGCGACACGGCCGTCGAACAGGTCGAGGTATTCCCGCACTGTACTCCAGCGAACGCCGGGAGGTGGAGCGCCGTTAACCGCCGCCAGGTAGTACAGCAACTGCTCCAACTTTTCGGGCGACGATGGCGCGTAAGACAGCCCGTCCATCCCCATTAACTCGGTAGTCACTCCCTGCCGCAGCTTGATTTCATGCTTTGGATCAGAGAGCAGCACTAAATCGGAATGGGAGTGCATATCGATGAAGCCCGGACAGATGACGCTGCCGCCGACGTCGATGACTCGCGTCGCCTCAACGTCGGCCTCGCCGGAGCGGACGATGGTGACAGTGTCGGCGGTGATGCCGACGCCACCACGAAACCAGGTCTGGCCGGTGCCATCGATGACTCGCCCATTGCGAAGGAATATGTCAAACATGGTGGTCCTCCCCAAGACATGGCCCGATCATTTGGCTCATAGACTACCACAGGAAGCTTTCTGAGTAGACTCAGAGATGTTGACTCCCGGGGGAATTTTCGCTGGCTGGCAGCGCCGCCTCGCGAGGGCCTGAATGAATGGCAATAGAGGTCGCCAAGCCCAAATGATATGACCAAACCGTGATGGCTGGTAAGATGGTCACAAAGATCAAAAACTGGTTGGCGTCAACGAATCTCGTCGACAGCAGCCGGCTTTCTTGTGGCCCGGAACAACTTATCCCGGCCGCTCCTGACAAGGCGAAATCCGAGCCAAAGGGGAAGCAACGTCAATTATGCTGAATCGCTTCAGAGATCTTGTAAAACGCCTCGAACTGCCTTCTGAGGAGGAAGAGGCCGTCGTTTATCGGATTATTGACGATGACTTCAACGCGGTCGAGGTGACTCCCGCGCAGTACGGTATATGGCGGATGCAGAATGACGTGCTCCAAAAGGCCATAGTCGGCCAAGATACAGTCGAAGATGTCGTGGTCAGGACTACTTTCTCGATAATGCCGGAACACAGGCGTTACAAGCCTTTTGGCACATCGGCCTACGCGTTGCCCGTTTACGACTCGCTCCCCAACTATTCCCGCAGGTATGATACATGGAGAGAGGCGGAACGCGGCCACAGAGCTACGCTGGAAAGCATCAGACAGCACCACGCTGAAATCCAGGCGGCCGCAATCGCAGACGCAGCCCACGCCGGAACCGCCGGAGAGGTGATGGCGGCGATTCAAGGGAGCCTGCCGGACCTGTTCCAAATCAGTGCCCTTGCTGACAATGAAGCTCTGGTCTACACACCGCTGATGCGCGTCGATGGTTCTTCCGTTGAATTGACGGTCACCGCCGATGACAACGGCTACACCTTGACCAGTGGCGCGGGAGGTGGTGACTCTCCGCACTACGCCGAATTGTTGCGAACCTTGGGAATTTCGGCTGGGCACGGGGTCCTGACCTGCAAGGCGAACGACGCCCGCCAGCTGGCGGATTCCGTCATAGCCTTGTCGCAGGCCGTCGCCTGCCTGTCCTTTATGCTGGGCGAAAACCCCTGATCCTGCCCGGGTAGCTGCGTAGTCCCGACGCTTGGAGGCGGCAGTCCGCGGGCCGGAGATTTGTGTCGCCGGCCCCATTGGCTCGTAGTTACGTGCAGTTTGCTGTCTGATTGTTGAGTGGTCACTTCTTCCGTTTGTGGCGGAACAGCACCTCCTTATATGTATTCATTCTGAAATAGGGACGCCGCAGACGGTCCAGTTCAGACATTGTCTCATCGGGCACCCATCTTGGGTCCTGTAAGATATGGCAGGCTGCTGCCTGGACTCCCCCATTGCCCGTTTGGTTATAACGGCAGCGGGGCCACCTCGAATAAAGGAATCTCATACATGGATAAGTCGGCGGGCTGCACCGTCAACGACATTCACTCTCAACTCAACCGTACCAGCGTTTCCCGCATTGAAGCTCCCGGGACGATGGACGAACTTCAGCGGGTGGTAACGTCAGTCGCCGAGAGCGGTGAGAGCCTAAGTGTGATGGGTGGACGGCATTCCATGGGTGGACAGCAGTTCCTCAGCGGCGGGGTTCTGCTGGATACTGGCCGCCTGAACCGGATAATATCCTTGGACGTCGAACGAGGGCTGGCCCAGGTCGAAGCCGGCATCCTGTGGGACACCCTCGTAAGCGGTCTGCAGGAAAGACAGCAGGGAGCTTTGCAACGCTGGAGCATCGTGCAGAAGCAGACCGGAGCAGACCGGCTCAGCATCGGCGGGGCGCTGTCCGCCAACGGCCATGGACGGGGCCTGACCTACGCTCCAATCGTGCAGGATGTCGAGTCGCTGGAGTTGGTGGACTCCCAAGGAGTTTTGCGCCATTGCAGCCGCACTGAGAACAGGGAACTCTTCAGCCTGGCCATAGGGGGCTACGGGCTGTTCGGCGTAGCCTACTCGGTCACACTGCGCTTGATGCCCTTCCACCACCTGCGGCGCACGGTGGAGATAACCACTACCGATTCACTGGAGGCACGTTTCGCCGACCGCATCGCGGACGGTTACACCTATGGCGATTTCCAGTATATGACTGACGAGTCGTCCCCCGACTTCCTGCGGCTGGGCGTCATGTCCTGCTACCGGCCTGTTTCGCAGGGCGAGGAGGCGTCGGTCCAACCACCCCAATACCTGTTGACCAAGCAGGATTGGCTGAGGTTGTTGCACCTTTCCCATTCGGATAAAGCGCGCGCATTCGACGAATACGCCGGGTTCTACCAGCGAACCGATGGCCAATCGTATGACAGTGATACGTTCCAATTGAGCATGTACATCGATGACTACCATCGTGACTTGGACCAGCGGCTATACGAGGGTGCAAGGTGCAATGAAACCATCACCGAGGTTTACGTGCCTCTGCCTCAGCTTGATGGATTTATGAACGCCGCCGCAGAAGAGCTGGCCAAGCGGCGCGCAGACGTCATATACGGAACCATCCGCCTCATAGCCCAAGACGATGAGACATTCCTCAATTGGGCCAGTCAACCCTACGCCTGCATCGTTTTCAACCTGCACTTCCAGCATACCGAGTCCGGTGTCGTCAACGTCGCCGACGATCTCCGGTGTCTGATTGATCTCGCTACGGAGCGCGGGGGGAGCTACTTTCTTACCTACAACCGATTCGCGACGCCAGAGCAACTCACTCGTTGCTATCCACAGTTCGGGCAGTTCGTCGCCCTGAAAAATAGCTACGACCCAAATGGCGTATTTTCAAGTGACTGGTACAGGGCGTACCAAGGACTTCCCTGATGTGACAACCGCTCCTTGCCTCCTTGCCAGCCCCAGGCTCAGTAGCTATGATTGGCCCAGCGAGTCCGTTCCCGGGAGGCCCTCATGTCTACCGCTTCCATTGACCATATCGCCATGCCTACAGCCAATGCCGAGCGGCTGATAGGGTTCTACAAACGGCTCGGTTTCACCATTAACGACGAGGATGAATGGCGGGCTGGCAGCGCCAATATCTTCTCGATCCAGGTTGGCGACTCGAAAATAAACGTGCATCCCGAGGGATACGTCGCCGGTCTGCGGGGTCCGTCAGCAGCCCCCGGATGCGCGGACATCTGCTTTGTCTGGGAGGGTACGGTCGAGGAATGCCAGGAATGGCTTGCCGAGGCCGGCGTGGAGGTTATTCAGGGTCCCGTCCCACGAAAGGGAGGCAGGGGCTTCGGCAAGGTGCCATCGTTGAGCCTCTATGCCCGTGATCCCGACGACAATCTACTTGAGTGGATGACCTATTCATAAAGGAGAATGCTGAGCGCACTTCCCCATCTCTTACCAATTACTACATTTATGCAGATTGCAAGGCAGGTGGCGTATGCCCGTGATGACCGGCAAAGAAGCCTTGGTGAGGATGCTGCAAGCCGAGGGTGTTGAATACATCTTCGGCAATCCTGGCACCAGCGAGACTCCCATGATGGATGCCCTGCAGGACTTCCCGGAGGTGAAGTACATCCAGGGCCTGCAGGAGGGCACCGCGGTCGGGATGGCCGACGGTTACGCCAGGGCCACGGGCCGACCCGCCTTTGCCAACATCCACATCGCGGGCGGGCTGGCCAATGGAATCAGCGCGCTCTACAACGCATACCGAGGTGGCACCCCGGTAATATTGACTGCGGGAAATTCCGATACACGGATGCTGCTCAGCGAACCGACGCTCTCTGGAGATCTGGTCCAGATGACCCGCCAGTACACCAAGTGGAGCCACGAGATTCATCACGCGGCGGATATACCGGGAGCGGTGCGTCGTGCATTCAACGAGGCCAAGACGCCTCCCACAGGTCCCGCCTTCCTCTCCTTCCCATGGGACACCATGGACGTCCAGGCGGACATTGATATCGTCGGGTCAAGCCAGGGCTATCACCGCATACGCCCGGACCGCGACGCTGTCGAGCAGGCATCCCGTCTGCTGGCGCAGGCTGAAAATCCGGTCATAATCATCGGCGACCGTATCGCGCAGTCGGGCGGCGTGGAGCAGATGGTGCAGGTGGCCGAACGCTTGGGAGCCAAGGTATTTGCGGCCTCGTTTTCCGAGGTTAATTTCCCCACAAATCACCCTCTGTGGAGTGGAATGCTCAATACCAGCAGCCCCGCCACCCGGCGCCTGCTATCCGGGGCAGATGTGGCTCTTGCCGTTGGGGCAAACATCTTCTCCTCCTTCCTTTACGTGGATGTGCCCCTGCTCGACCCAGCCACCAAGCTGGTGCATCTGGATAGCGCCACCAGTGAGGTGGAAAAGAGCTATCCCACCGAGATCGGCGTCTTTGCCGATCCCGCCACCGGGCTTGCCGAACTGGCCGACGCGCTGGACCAGGATATGTCGGCTCCGGCGAAGGAGGCCGCCGCCACGCGGATGGCCGAGTTGGGCGAGCGCCGCCGCCGTGCGCGGGAGGAGTACCAGGGACGACTCCGGCAGCGCTGGGACAACAACCCCATCGCCGTGGAGCGGATGATGCACGAGTTGGCCGCGGCCGCACCTCCGGGCACCATCGTGGCCGACGAGGCAGTCACTTCCCGTCCCGCGATGATGCAGGAGTTCAGCTTCGACGAGCCCGGCACTTTCTTCGGTATACAGGGCGGCGCCTTGGGGTGGGCCATGCCGGGAGCATTGGGGCTGAAGCTTGCCAGGCCAGACCGTCCGGTGCTGTCCGTGGTGGGAGACGGGGCCTCAATGTACACGGTGCAGGCCCTCTGGACTGCGGCGACGTACAACATCCCGGTGGTTTACGCCATCTGCAACAACCGAGCCTATCGTATCCTCAAAGTGAACATGGACATCTACCTTAAACGGATGCTCAACGACGAGGGCCGCGTCAGCGAATATACAGGGATGAACTTCGCCAATCCGCTCGACCTTGCGGCGGTGGCCCAAGCATTGGGCGTAGACAGCGCGAAGATAACCGACCCAACCCAGATCGGGCCAGTGGCCCGCCGGATGTTCGAGAGCGGCAAACCCGGCCTGCTGGACATCAGCATCGACGGCTCGCTTTAGCGTTTACGCATGCACTCCCGGCGGGACCGTCGCGCCATCGCCGGGAGTGCATCACGCTATTGTGAGACTAATACTACAGTTGCAGTTAATGATGACGTAAAATTGCGGCAGTTGAGTGTTGGTGAGGTGAGGGTTTGGCAAGGTATGGGGATGAGGTGGCGGAAGTGGCCCGTTGGGCCGAGGGCATCGATCAGGTACACCAGTGCATCGGGGGACGGTTCCGGAGGCCAGAGCCCCGCCGCCGGGCGCTGGATTATCTGCGGGGACTGCTAAGTCCGGTGGAGCGCAAGAACGGCTGGCAACTGGCAGAGCAGGCGGGCGACGCCACTCCCTATGGGGTGCAGCGCTTGCTGTCCACCTACCAATGGGACGCCGGCTTGGTCCGTGATGACCTGAAGAGCTACGTAATGGAGCACTTGGGAGACGCTGAGGCAGTCTTGGTGGTGGACGAGACCGGGTTTCTCAAGAAGGGGGACAAGTCGGTTGGGGTGCAGCGGCAGTACAGCGGCACAGCGGGTCGGATCGAGAACTCTCAGGTTGGGGTATTCCTGGCCTATGCCAGCGACAAGGGAAGGACCCTGCTGGACCGGGAGTTGTACCTGCCACAGGTGTGGGCGGAGGACTGGGAACGGCGGCGGGAGGCCGGAGTACCGGCAGATGTTGGCTTTCAGACCAAGCCCCGGCTGGCGCAGCGCATGCTGGAGCGGGCGTTGGAATCAGGAGCCCCCTTCCGCTGGGTTGCCGGGGATGAGGTCTATGGCAATGACCGCAACCTGAGGTTGTGGCTGGAGCATCAGGGAATACCACATGTGCTGGCCATCAAGAGGAGCGAGAGGCTGTGGGCTTTGACGGAAAAGGGTCCGCGTCAGGTGCGGGCGGACCGCCTGGCGGAGCAGGTTGACGAAACAGGCTGGGTCAGATGCAGCACCGGCGATGGTGCCAAGGGTCCCCGGATGTACGACTGGACTGCCGTGGAGATAAGGCCCATGCGGGAGCCGGGCAAAGGCCATTGGCTGCTGGTCCGGCGCAGCGTGGCCAAGCCGGAGGAGTTGGCTTACTACGTGTGCTACGGCCCGGCGGGGACGGCTCTGGAGGAACTTGCGAGGGTGGCCGGAACCCGGTGGGCCATAGAGGAATGCTTTGAGGAAGCCAAGGGCCAGGTGGGGCTGGACCAGTACGAGGTGCGCCGGTGGGACGGCTGGTACCGGCACATCACCCTGGCGATGCTGGCGCAGGCGTATCTGGCGGTGATCCGGCATCAGGCGATGGAACAGGGAGAAAAGGGGGCTGCTACGGTCCCGATGAAGAGCTGATTCCCCTGACGCTGCCTGAGGTGCGCCGGCTGCTCACCCGCCTGGTATGGACGGAGAATCATCCCACTGAGCTTGTTCTGCTATGGTCTCTGTGGAGACGGCACCATCAGGCACAGGCACGGCGATGCCACTACCGGCGACGGCTATCACTGCTGGATTCAATAGTGCAACTGTAGTACTAAGCTGTAAGACAAAGCTGGTTGATTCTGACTTCGATTGCCGCACAAAGACCATTAGGATTGTGGGATACCGTTTTCATGGAAATTGGGAATTTTGATGGTGGACAGGTACCTGAATATCACCGGGAATGGGTATCCTGATATTAGCCATTTAGCTTTCAAAAATCTTGTATTTTTATTTATGTTATGTCGTTTGACAAATACAATTTATTTACCATATCCTAATAGAATGCAGCGACGGCCCGATTATGTGCCTGAGGAGTCGCAATGGTAACACTGTCAAATGATTTAGGGATGATTCGGCTGAACGCCAACAGGAATGTTCAGCGAGTGGTTTCGCCTTCCATGGTAATAGGGTTGGGATCCACCAGTTGCCAGATTGTCCGCAAGCTGGAATCGACCTCAGAAAACTGGAGCTTCGAGGACCGCAAAAACCTGGCATTCCTGTACATGGACACACGGGAAGCAACACGCGGCGAGATCTCTCGCGCCGCCAGATTCATCCCGCTGGTCCTGCCTCACTTTTCAAATCTGCGCGATATGCGCCCGTGGATTACGGAGTGCGTGCCTGAGCTGAAGTATCTCAGCCTGTCGCGAGAGGGGGCGCTGGGCACGTTGGCGAATGCCGGAGTGGCCGGACGCTTCAATTACAGCGATATCAGGGGCCATCTCGACTCCACAATTGAACAGATCTGCCCCTACTATGAGGGTATAACTTACCTGAGAATTCACGTCGTTGCCTTCTTGGGTGGAGGCACCGTCGGAGCCCTGCCGGTGCTGTTGGCCGCCCTGTCGGAGGTACGAGGCACCGCATACAACTTCAGTGTGGTCCTGCATCTGTTGCTTCCCCAGCGGGGGATGTCTCGCGACCCGGAGACCACCTATCCGTTGCAGTTGCGCAACGCCTACGCGATTCTACAGTTTCTGCGCTCCATCACTGGAGTTCAGGTTGGGCGGGCGGAACACACCGGCAGCGACACCTTTACCATTACGGTCTATCCAGACAAGCGAATTGAGGCAATAGGTCCGCATTTTGATGTGTGCCTCTTGCACCGGTCTCCCAAGGATTCCCTGCCGGTGCAACGGAACCACATCGCCAGAGTTCTGGAGGACCTTGTCGCCGATGCTTGGGGTACCGGCCAGGACTGGTGGGCCCGCTTCCACGAAACCATGCGGGAAGCCAACAATCAGGAAGATGCTCGGTTCGGGTCCATAAGCTCCCGAGAGATTGGGTTGCTTGATGGATTCTTCAACCAGACCGCCAAACAATATCTCCAAAATCAGTGGCGCAGCAGGCTGTAGAGGGGGAAAGATGGCGCGATTCAGGATTCGTCGTAACAGGCCATCCTTCAGTGAAATGAGCAATGTCCTGCCGACTCCGGTGGACCCGCTCTCCTTCATTCAGTCCAGCCGCCCCGGTAGCTCCGGGGGAGCCAGGGAGGCATATAACCAGATCTTGGGCTCATTCCATGAGGTTTTGGTGGATGTGGAGAGGGCCCTCATGTCCGTCTTCGAGCGGCTGCGCCCGGAAGGGAACATCAGCGACCGCATGGCCTTGGAGGCCAACAGTGACGTGAGGACCGAGTTGGCCCGGGCCAGCACTCTCGCCGACGTGAAGCGGAACGAGCTAATTGCAGGTATTTCCGCCCGGTTGCAGGCTATGTTCCTGCAGAGCCTGATCATGACCCCAGAGCAGGATCCACCTGTACGCCGCTGGGCCACCATGGCTGACCGAGTGGTGCAGCGGGATATGCCCGTGGTGTCAGAACCAGCTCACAACGAACTGGACGTGGGCCCCAGCGAACGGCGCAAGCGGCTGATGAAATGGCAGTTGGAGGCCGACGAGTGGTTGGAGACCCTATGTCTCAACCGCACGGGTGAAGTTATTGCTCATTTGTTGGAGGAAATCGGGGACTACTCCTCCTCTTGGACTGACACTGTAAATCAGTTGCGCCGGGAGTCTGTGGGTGGTGGGCGCCTGTTCCGGGAAGTGACCGATCCGGAATACTGGACTTTCGACAACGAAGACCCCACGGTCAAAAACTTGGTGACCGGTGTTCAGGCGCAGGAGATCGCCTCCCGTATTCTGAATCGTTTCCAGCTCAGTAATATGGAGCTGATGGAAATCTGCCAAACGGTACATCAGTTCTTGGGTGGCAAGCCCGTCTATGGCTCCGACCGGGTGGACGTTCAGGAGCTTGAAAATCTGCTGGCTGAGGCGCTCGCTGTCAAGATCAGGGAGACTGTAGCCATCGAGGACGGATTCCTGTCTCTCATATCCTCAGGCAACCGCTCCAGCGAGGAGTTGGGGGAGTTGCTGGTGGAAATGCGGATGGGGGCCGCAGCCATGGAGGAGAAGATGTGGCGGGTCGGGGAGTACCGGCTGGGCCATGTGGACTCCGCCGCTGGCGTCGGCATAACCTCCTCGTCCCTGCACGATTCGGTCCTCCGCGGACTGGGCGGTGGGCGCAAATTCGCGGCGATCGAGGGACACCCCAGCAACAACCACCGGTTCGAGGTCCAAATGTCGACCGTTGGGGCCTCCCTGTCCGATCTTGCCATATTCCGCGACATGGTTAACGCTTGGTATTCATGGCACTTCGAGGAGCGCCGGGGCGAGAACGGCAGCCGCAACGCCCGCATGGAGGCAATCAAGAAAGAGTCCTGGAAGCTCTACCCGGACATTGGTCAGAACTCCGGCGTACGCCCTGCTGTAATCGAGTTGATTGACGACGACCTGCGGCAGGTCTGGAACACCTCCGGCGATGTGGCCCTGCGTCTGGCCTACGGCCACTTGGACGAGGCCGACGCCGAACCGGTGCAAACACCAGGAAACGGGCGGGCCAGGCTGGCCAACTAGAATTCGGTCCCAAGGGTATTCGTTGCGCCGCGCCGCCGCTGCACTGAAGCAGGCGGCGCGGCGCTTTTCATTGTGAGCGGCGCTTCGGCTTGGCACAAAGAAACAGGAGCGGCAAAATCAACCCGCCAACTCCGATTGGCTCAAGGAGGCTCAATGCAACGCCCGCGATTCAGGATGGAAGGGAAGGTAGCTATCGTAACCGGGGCCGGGTCCAGCGGCCCCGGTGTCGGCACGGGAAAGGCAACGGCCACCCTGTTCGCCCGCGAGGGCGCGAAGGTGCTGCTGGTGGACCGCTCACTACGCCAGGCCGAAGAGACACTATCGGCCATCCGCGAGGAGGGCGGGGAGGCATCGGTGTTCGAAGCGGATGTAACCAGCTCAGAGAACTGCCGCGCCATGGTCGAGGCGGCCGTGGAGCGGTACGGCGGGGTTCATGTGCTGTTCAACAACGTGGGTATCCTGGGCCGGGGCACCGTTGTAGACGTGGATGAGGACCACTGGGATCAGGTCCTGAACGTCAACCTGAAATCTATGGTGCTGACCAGCAAGCACGCCATCCCGCGCATGATCGAGAGCGGTGGTGGCTCCATCATCAACGTCTCGTCCATCGCAGGCATAAGAGCCGGAAGCGGCGGCGCGGCGGTGCCCTATGCCGCCTCCAAGTCCGGGATCATCGGCCTCACGGCGACAATGGCGGTAACTCACGGACGAGACAACATCCGAGTCAACTGCATCGCCCCCGGTCACATCTACACTCCCATGGTGGCCGGCACCATGCCCGACGAGTTTCGGGAACTGCGGCGCAAGGCAGGCCCGCTGGGTACCGAGGGCGAAGCTTGGGACATCGGGTGGGCGGCAGTGTTCCTGGCAAGCGACGAATCCCGATGGGTGTCAGGGATCGTCATGCCGGTCGACGCCGGCCTCCTGGCCACCACCCCGCTGGCGATGCTGGATCACCTGCGATAGAGTCAAGCGGCAGTCCAAAGATGGGGTCGCCTCACAGCCTGAGGACGCCCCACCCCAACCCTTACACGAGGTTGGGGGTGAGGCGATAAGGTTCATTCACCCTTGGCAGACTTACTCCGCGTCGGGGTGAGTGGTGATGAAGCGGGCGGCCTTAGCCGGGTCGACGTGGGGGGCACGCACCTCGACGCCGGACACCTCTTCCTGCAGGCGGATGGTCACCGAGCTGTCCATTCCGCCCCAGCCGCGGTTCATGGCTTCGATGGCGATCTGCTCTGCCAGGTTGGCCACGGGCATGGGAACATTGAACTCGCGTCCCAGATCGGTGGCCAGGCCGATGTCCTTGCGGGCCAACTCCAAGGCAAAACTGGGCGGCTCAAACTGGCCTTGGAACAGGGTGCGAGCGACGCCCTCGTGCAGTATGTTCATCCGGCCCAAGGAACCACGCCGGACGCACTCCCACAACGGTTCCGGGTCGACTCCGGCCTTCACGCCGAGCGTCAGCCCCTCGGCGATGGCTTGGCGCACCCCATGACCGATCATGTTGTGGACCAGCTTGGCCACCGAACCAGCCCCGACCTCGCCGGCATAGAAGACCTTGTCGCCGAAGGCGTCCAATAGCGGTTTGACCCGGTCGAAGATCTCCCGCTCGCCGCCGACCATAACCGCCAGGTTTCGCGTCTGCGCGCCGCTCTTGCCTCCGCTCACCGGCGCGTCCAGCACATGGACACCCTTGGCCCGGAACTTGACCGCGAGCTCGCGGATCAGGGTGGGCCTGCTGGTGGACAGGTCGATGTAGACCGAGCCGGGCTTGATTCCCTCCAGGATGCCCTCCGTTCCTGTCGTCACCAACTCCACCTCGCGCGGACCAGGCAGCGACGTCAGCGTCACGTCGCACCGCTCGGCGACGTCGGCTGGCGAGCTGCCAAGCCGAGCCCCGGCTTCCAGGAATGGCCGGGTGGCCTCCTCCCGCAAATCGAACACCACCATGGGGTAGCCGGCCTTCTGTATGTTGCCAGCCATGCCGCCGCCCATATTGCCCAAGCCGATGAATCCTACGGTTTCCATGTTTCACCTCTCCCGCTGCGATGCCGCCAATGGCGACGCAACGTGAATTTCGTTCCGATTATAGTACAGTTGTTATCCGTGGACTTATCCCCATTCAGATTCCGAATGCCTTGCTGTGGTCTCAACCCGACAGAAAAGCCAGGGCAATCGCGTCATGAATGGTAAGCTTGGGGAAGGGTGAGCAAGTTGTTGTTCGGGGTGATGTGAGGGGAGTGATGGTGAATGGGCGGGGTGCGTCGATCATGGATCATTTTCAGGACTTGGATGACCCACGGATAGAGCGGAGCAAGCGGCATCAGTTGCTGGACATCGTCGCCATAGCTATCTGCGCCGTCATCTGCGGTGCGGATTCTTGGGTTTACGTGGAGCTGTTCGGCAAGAGCAAGGAGGAGTGGTTCCGCACCTTCCTGGACCTCCCCAACGGTATTCCCTCCCACGACACCTTCGGTGAGGTCTTCTCCCGGCTGGACCCGGAGCGGTTCCAGCAGTGTTTCATGGAGTGGACCCAGGCAGTGGCCGACCTGCTGCCCGGTGAGGTGGTGGCCATAGATGGCAAGACGGTGCGCCGTTCCCACGACAAGCGAGCGGGCAAGGGGGCCATCCACTTGGTCAGTGCCTGGGCCTCGGTCAACACGTTGACCTTGGGTCAGGTGAAGACGGAGGAGAAGTCCAACGAAATCACCGCCATACCCAGACTGCTGGAAATGCTGGAACTGAACGGGTGCATCGTAACCATCGACGCCATGGGCTGCCAGAAGGAGATAGCCCGGGGGATTCTGGAGGGTGGAGCCGACTACCTGCTGGCGGTGAAGGGTAATCAGGGCCAACTGTATCAGGACGTACGAGACCTGTTTGAGGGAGGGGACGGACTGGGGTTGAACGGCGTGCCTCACGATTATGCCACCACCCTCAACAAGGGGCACGGACGGATCGAACGGCGGGAGTGCTGGTCCATCGGCGACCCGGCCTGCCTGGAATATCTGAGCACTGCCGGGGACTGGTCCGGGCTGCGTTCAGTGGTGAAAGTGGAGTGCCGGCGGGAGACGGAGGGCGGTACCACAGTGCAGGCCAGATATTACATCAGCAGCCTGGAGGCATCGGCACACCGGCAGCTTGCAGCGGTGCGGGCTCACTGGAGCATCGAGAACTCGCTCCACTGGAGCCTGGACGTCACCTTCCGGGAAGACCAGAGCCCCGGGAAGACCAGAGCCGGATACGCAAGGACAACGCTCCCCAGAACATGGCCACCCTGAGGCAGATCTCCCACAATCTGCTGAAACGTGAAACCAGCCTGAAGGTGGGCATCCAAGGCAAGTGCCTGCAAGCCGGGTGGCGAGAAGACTACCTCCTCAAGGTCCTACTCAGTTAAGACGCGATTGCCCTGACAGAAAAACTCTGGAACCGTGGAAACCGCCACACGGATGTATAGGATGGTCGAATCTTTGATTACAACCGACAGGCCATCGTCGCCAGCGCGGCGAGATTGGGAACGACCAGGGAGGGTGCGGCATCGGTTCACCGTGTCCCGCCGCCCCGGTCCGCGCGGCTTACCCAGACAGAATCGATGCCAAGGCGGTTCGCTGGACCAATGTTGTGATACAGACTCTCCCCGATATGCAGCCACCTTTCCCGGTCAACCGCCATTCGTTCTGAGGCAGCGTTGAAGTTGCGCAAATCCGGCTTGTAGCTGCGGACTTGCTGAGACGTAACGATGGCGTCAAAGTCAACTCCCAGCATTTCCGCCGAACTTGCGAACATATCATCGTCGACATTGGAGATGACTGCCAGCTTGTAGCGGTTCTTCAACTGCGCAAGTGCGCCATTCGCCTCCGGAAAGACCGGCCAGTCGGGTAAGGAGTCGGCCAGGCTTTCCAGATCGGAAACGGACAGTCGCAGATCAAGTGCAGACGCGATGTTCTCCATGACTTCCCTCAGCACCTCGCAGTAGTCGAGGAATTCGACGAATGTTTGCGCCCTCGGTTCGGCGTCAGCGAACAGTGCCAGTAGGCCAGCACCTTTGGATTGATGGCTGGTAAGGTATATGGGCAAACACTAAAGAGTTGTGAGGATGTGGGGACAGGATGATGGCAAAGAAATACCGTGTGCGGCTAACCGAGGAGGAACAACAGGAATTGAAATCGTTGGTGTCCAGGGGCGGGCGGCAGCTTACAAGCAGACTCATGCCCGCATCCTGCTGCTCAGCGATGAGAATCAGGCTGGCGGCGCGATGAAGGGCCAGGATATAGCCCGGGCCCTGACGGTGGGCAGCGCCACGGTGGAACGGGTGCGTCGCCGTTGCGGGAGGGTCCGGAGGTCGCCCTGGAGCGCAGGCAGCAAGTCAATCGCCGCCGGAAAAAGGTAGATGGCAAAGCCGAGGCCCACCTGATAGCCTTGGCCTGCTCCCAGCCGCCGGAGGGCCGGGTCAGTTGGACACTGCAACTAATGGCTGATCAGATGGTGCAACGGGAGGTAGTGGAGAGCATCAGCAGGGAGACGGTGCGCCGGTCTCTGAAAAAAACGAACTCAAGCCCTGGCTGAAATATAGGGCTGAAAGAGTGCTGGTGCATCCCACCCCAGGGGAGCGCCGAATTCGTGTGCGCCATTCGTGTGCGCCATGGAGGACGTGCTGGAGGTCTATCATCGTGAATACCAGGACAATGAGGTCTTGGTGTGTCTTGATGAGACCAGCAAGCAACTGGTGGGGGAGACCCGTACGCCCCTCCTGCCACGGCCCGGATCCGCCGGAGCTTATGATTACGAATATCAGCGAAACGGCGTAAGCAACCTGTTCATGCTGTTCGCGCCCCTGGAGGGGTGGCGCCGGGTGGAGGTGACCGAAAGACGGACCAAGACCGACTGGGCCCGGGTGGTGCGCAAGCTGGTGTATGAGGACTATGCCGACAGGGAACGGATAATCCTAGTGATGGACAACCTGAACACGCATCGCCTGTCATCGCTGTACGAGGCCTTTGAGCCGGCGGAGGCGCGGCGCATTGCCGAACGGCTGGAGATTCACTACACGCCCAAGCACGGGAGCTGGCTGAATATGGCCGAGATAGAGCTGGGCGTGCTGTCGCGGCAGTGCCTGAACCGCCTGATTCCCGGCCAAGAAGTCTTGGAGCGGGAAACAGGAGCATGGCAGGAGCAACGGAACCGGGAGGCAATTCGGGTGGAGTGGCGCTTCACCACCGAGGACGCCCGCATCAAACTGAAGTCCCTATACCCATCAATACAACGGTGACAGACTACTAAACCAAAGCCAGGGTGGGATGTGCATTTCCGGGGTGTTGAGAGTTGGAGTGGGAGTCGCGGGGCAGGGCGCCGGCCCTTGATTGCAAGACGGTGCGGCAGCGGCGTTTCACCTCCTCTTTCCGGTTGGCCAGACCAACGAGGAAGCTGCCGACCCGTTCCTGCACCCTGACCCTGCTTCCCAAGCATAGGTTCCCGGTGGCCTCCTCCCTGGCCCAGCCCCAGACCGCCTCATCGGCATTGAAGTCCGGACTGTAACCCGGCAGGTTAAACAGCCGCAGGTTCAGACCCGGCGTCCGCAGGTACTCCCTCACGGCTCGCCACGGTGGGCCGGCGCGCTGTCCCAGATCACGTTCAGACGACCGCTGTGACTCTCCCGCAACTGTCCCAGGAAGGCTGCCGATGTTCCTGAGTTGCTGTTTCCCTCCAGCTCCCTCCAGCTCCCTCCATTCCACCTCGCCGGTCTCCAAGCACACCGCCGAATAGTAGCTGGCCTTCTCTCCGTAGCGCGGGCTGCTGGAGTCCACCAAGGCCGGCTCTCCCCTCAGCACCCATTTGCCCCGCAGTTCGGCATCGGCCCGGAAATGGGCCTCATCGGCGAAGAATATCCTCTCCCCGGACTCTTGAGCCTGAGACGCCAAGGCAGCGTACTCCGCCATGAAGGCCTCCCGTTTCTCCACATCCGCCTTGAGCAGCCGTTTCTTGGGGCGTTTGAAGGAGAATCCCAGCCGGTGGAGATAGTTCAGGCAGGCGCTGCGGCTCAGGCTGATACCGAAGCGCTCGGAGACGTACTGGCAGACCACTTTCCAGTTCCAGTTGGCCAGTTCCATGCCTGAGTTGGCGGGCAACTCCTGCACCGCCCCTTTCAGCGCCGCCTGCTGCGCCGCCTCGAGGGCGGGGGGGCACCACCGGACTGCTCGAATATCAAGGCTGTGGGCCCACCCTCGCCGAAGGCGGCCAATCACCGTCCAATGGTGTGGGGGTCCCGTTCCAACGCCTCGGCGGTAGCCTGAGCGGTCCAGCCTTGGGTCAGAAGCCACAGGGCGTACCACCGTTCCCGCTGCCGGGGCACCGGCGCCAGAATCATCCGCCGGCGCACGCCCGGCACATCCATCTCCCATCGTTCGAGAAACTGGTCCATATCTCTCACACCCATCACCACCCCTCGCTCTCTCAGATAAGGTAACCCCGTTCCTCCACAAATTTATCCCATGTCTCTGCGCTTTTCACCTTGGCTTTGGTTTAGTATTTCAACGACGTATTGTCTGATAAGGTGATTCGTACGTTGAAATTGAAGCTGGCGAGGAACGGGCACCGGCCTCAAACAGCGAGTTGCTCGTGTTCAGACAGGAACCACCAACAGTTCTTTTTCATAATCAGTCGTTGTAATACTAGGGAGTGTCGTCAAAAGAGTTTGCTCCAGATCATCACTGCCCGGAGTTGGCAGGCGGCCAAGTATGATGCCGCCCTTTTGGCGTAACGGGTCGCCACCCCGCGCCACTGCTTGAATTCCAAGAACCCGTTCTCCACCAAGTGCCGCAACTTGTACAGCGCCCGGTCATAGTCCCGCTTTCCCTCCGGTTGCTTTTGGGCGGTATCACCGGGTTCATTCCCGATTCCCGGGCGGTGGCTATGATTTCATTGGTGTCATAGGCTTTGTCCGCCAACAGACACTCCGCTGCTATACCCTCGATCAGGGGCAACGCCAAGGAGCAGTCGGCCACCGTGCCTCCAGTAACCGCCAGCCTTACCGGCATTCCATGAGAGTCCACCGGGAGTCCACCGCCAGGTGCAGCTTGCTGTTCAGCCCCCTTTTGTGCGGGCGATGGCTTGGCTCCCGCCCCGGGCGCCGGCGCTGTGAGGATGGGCCTTGATGTAGCTGGCGTCAATCATCAGCCACTCGAAATCCGGGTCATCCATCACCGCTTCCAGCAGCCTGGCCCACTCGCCCCGGTCCCGCCAGCGGCAGAAGCGGCGATGGGTGTTCCTCCAGTCCCCGTAGTCCGGCGGCAGGTCACGCCAAGGGGCGCCGGTGCGCAGGATCCAGCAGAGGCGTCGATAAAGCGGCGGTTGTCATGGGCTGGCCGCCCCACCTTGCCGGATTCTCCAGGCAGGTGGGGCTGCAACCGCTCCCAAACCCGGTCAGAAAGATCGTGGCGACGATGCGCTGCTGTCATACCCCCACCCCTATCACTCATACTCACCACAGCAATTTACCATCATCTCCCTATTTGACGACACCCCTTAGTATTTCTGCCCTGGTTTTCCGAATTTTGTAGCGCTCAAGTACTATTGCCACGGCGTTTGAGATTCCAGTCTCCCAATCCACGAGCGTACCGTAGCAGTTAAAGCTGAGCCATTCGTATTGGTCGAAATCGAGCACAGGTTTTCTCCAATCAGAAACTGGGCAATTGAGGAGGTCAACCGCACCGTGAGTATGTTACCAGCGCGAGCTGACTTTGAGCGGCTGGGAGATTTCCGTTACACTTGCCCCACAATTGCAGATGGACAATACTGCCGAAAGGCTCTACGAGGTGCGCCGTGCTGTTTCCAACCCCCGAGACTGATCGCTTGCTTCACAATCTGGATGAGGGGCTGCCATCACTGTGCGCCTACGTGTTCAGCCACCCAAATATGGTGGAGGTGGCCGGGGTGGCCGGCATGGATGCCTTCATGGCCGATATGATGTTCACCGCCCACGACTGGGACAACATTGCCCACCTGATTCGGGCGGCCCGCGGCACCGGCATATCGCCGCTGATTCGGGTGCAGGCATACCCTTGGGCCACAGGCACTGACCGCCGCACCGTCTCCGACGCCGCCCGCGCACTGGCGCTGGGGGCCACCGCAGTGACCGTGTCGGTCGGCTCCAAGGAGGAAGTGCAGGAACTGATGGGCCTGCGCGACGACTGGCATCGCCTCATTCACCTGCGTCGCTTCTCCACTGCCGAAGAATTCCCGGAGTTCAACGCCAAAACCCGCGAGGGAACACTGATCGTTCCCACCGTGGAGAGCGAGGGCGGCCTGCGCGACCTCGACGAGATTCTTGCCATAGACGGCATCCGCCTGGTCTGGCTGGCCGCTGGCGACATCACCAAGATCCTCGGCGTTCCCTTCAAGTAAGACGACCCCAAAGTCATGCGGTTGTTGGAGAACGCCGTCGAGATCGGCGAGCGCCACGGAGCCGCCATCATGTACAACATGGGCCTCGATTCACCTGACTTCGACACTATGGCCGAGTCCGCCCGGCGCTACTTCGACGTGGGCGTCCGCGTGGTCGGCCTCGGCGCAATGGAGTGGCACATGCAAATGGCCCTGCAGCACATTCGCCGCAAGGCCATTGGGTAGCCGTCTTTCGTTCCCTCTCCCCACGGAACCGCAACTGCCTCCCTCTCTCGGGGAGAAGGCCTAGGTGAGGGCATGTTACGCAAACAGCCAGTCGGGGACCGGCTGGCCCTGGCCGCCAGCCCCCCGGGCCAGGGAGTCTTTGAGGACCCCGATTCGTGAGCGGAAGGGATGCACCTGGTTGCGGGAGTGCGTGACTCCCAGTCCCACGAGGAACATCAGGCTCTTGCCAGCCGCGTGGGGCGAAAAGAACGCGGTCACTGCGTCGTCGTAGAAGGTCATCCCTGTGGCGCCGAGTCCCATCGCGTGACTGGACAGGTACATACGGCCGCCAATGATGCCAGCCTCCAATTGCGCGGCACGGTATCCCCGGTTGCCAAGCCGCGACAGGATGGCGTCCAGATCGGCCATGAAATAAGCCACGGCGCTGGCGTCCGCACCGAGGGACTGCTCGAAACAGAGATGCCCCGCCTCCTCCCGGAACTCGCCCTCATGCAGCAACTGCAATTCGCCATCTTTCGGCGAGTAGTAGTAGGTGCCAGGGGTGATTCCCTCAGCCGCGTTGACGATCAGGTACGTGTCGACCAGTCCTCCGCCGTAATCAGCAGGAACCGGCGTGGTGGACGCTGACAGCAACGCCTCCAGCCTGCCTGCGGGCATCGGCTCCCGGGCGAAGCGGCGCGTCGAACCGCGATGGGCAACAGTGGAGCCCAAGGGCGCGGATTCCGGCCAGTCGGAGGCGAATGTATTGTCGACCTTGGCCGCAGAGCCTCGCCATGCCTTTACCTCAGCAGAACCGCCGAGGCACGAGCCGATGTGCAAGGCGCGGGTTTCCGGGTAATCAGTCCTTCGCTCGACTCCCAGCGCTCCCGCATCCACGGCGTTGAGATGGCTGGCCGCAGGCGGTACGGCAGCTCCCCCGCCGATGCAAACCAGGCAGAGCGATGCTTCGCTGCTGGATTCCAGCCCCAGGAGGGAGTCAACTTCAGCATCCACGAAACCTGCCACCACACGGGCAGGCTCGCCGAGCGCGTTTGCGGTGGCGGTCATATTGGCCACAATCGTGCCGTTGTCCCAGTAGCAGTAGCGGTAGCCGCGCTCCCTGTACTTCCACGCGCTGCGCCAGAAAACGCATGTGCAGACTATGGTGGCAGGCGCGTCGGCAATGCCGGAATGGCCCGCTGCCGAATCGGCCAGGTTCCCCCGAAAATCGCCGGAGCGCAGGAGGCTCAGAGAGTTCCCCGAGGGCGAGTAGTGGTAGATTCCCGCGTCAAGTCCGGGCAGGTCGCCACAGACCACGTAGAGCTCGATGGGATACAGCGCCCCAGCTGACGCGGCGGCACGGTAATGCACTTCCCCAGCTGAACGCAGCGTGCTGCGCCGGATCAGCCCAGCGGAGTAGTGCAGCAGTTGTGCCACGGCCGCCAAGTCAAGCTGGCCCTGCGAGGAATATACCACGCCACCGACCGCAGGCAATGCGGGCGCGTCTGGCGACGGCATTTCCGACGGCAGATTGACGGTCGGCAGTCCCTGATAGGACTTATACAAGGGCGGCTTGGTAGACAGGCTGATGTAGCTGAGCTTGGTGGCGTCGTGAAAGCTGCGTGCTGCGCTGGTGTCGCTGTTGGGCATTGCGTCTGTCCCTGAATCCGGTTCGTGCTAGATTGTGCCCTTGTACTGGGGAGTGCGCTTCTCCACGAAGGCGCGGGCCGCCTCGGCATGGTCGGGATGGCGCGCGCTTCGCGCCTCCAGCGACAGGCCGAGATCCAGTGCCTGGTTCAGGTCGTTCCAGACCTTCTTGTTGATCGCGTGCTTGGTGCCGCGGATGGCCAAGGCTGGTCCGTCAGCCAGTCGCTGCGCCAGTTCCATCACGGTTTCCATCAGCTCGTCGTGGGGCACAACCCGGTTGACCAAGCCGATTCGCTCCGCTTCGGCAGCGTCGATAATGTCGCCGGTCATCAGCAGTTCCTTGGCCTTGGCCACGCCGACCAACAGGGGCCAGATGACCGCCCCGCCATCGCCGGCCACCAGCCCTGCACGGACATGTGTATCGCCGATGCGGGCGTGATCCGAGGCGTAGATGACGTCGCAGAAGAGGGCCAGCGTTGCTCCCAATCCGGCCGCCACGCCGTTGAGGGCGCAGATGACTGGTTGTTCCACCCAGAGAATGTTATGGATGATGCGGCGACCGCTGGGAGAGATCGCGCCGATGGGCCGGTCCTGCAGGGCGATGGCGCCGCCGCGCTCGTCCATTGCCCGCACGTCGCCGCCAGAGCAGAAGCCGCGTCCTGCCCCCCGGTGAGCACCACCGCGCCCACTTCCGGGTCACGGCCAACCTCGTGGAAAACATCCTCGATCTCGTGGTGCATCACCTCATTGACCGCGTTCAGGCTTTCGGGGCGGTTGAGGGTGATGGTCAGGATCTTGCTGGTCTGTTCCACGATCAGCGTTTCGTATTGGTAGTTGGGCATTACACTCACCTATGGACTTGGGTGAGATTCCCTCACCCCAGCACTCTCCCGCGGGAGAGGGAATTCTATTGCGACTGGCCACCCATCGCCACGATTTCGTCGTATTCCTCTTTGGTAACCGGCTGAATTGAAAGCCTCTGTCCCTTCCGAATCAGCAGCATGTCCTTCAGGTTGGGGTTGGCCTTGACCGCTGCCAGCGTCACCGGGTTGGGCAGGCTCTCTTCAGCTTGTATCTCCACCACCGTCCAGACAGTCTCACCGGGGCTGCTCTTGGGGTCATAGTGTTTATCGTTGGGATCCCAGGCCGTGGCGTCCGGATAGGCTTCCTTGACGATGTGGGCGATTCCCACTACCGCAGTCGGCTTGGCGCTGCTGTGGTAGAAGAGCACCCGGTCGCCAACTTTCATGTCGTCTCGCATGAAATTGCGGGCTTGGTAGTTGCGAACTCCGTCCCACTCCGCTGTCCGGTCCGGCTCGTTGAGCAGATCGTCGAAGGAGTACGCGGACGGCTCTGATTTAAATAGCCAGTATTTGGACTCGGCCAATTCTCTGCACCTCTGTTGAAGGGATTCGCCCTGACCGCGGCCCTCTCACGTATGGAAAGGGAGTTATACCAAGATGTCCACGCATCAGCGCAGGCGGATACCGGCGGCCTCCCGGTCGTAGCAGCCCTCTATCAGGTCCTCCCGCTCCTGCCGCAGCACGTCCTTGCGGACCCTCAGGCTCGGTGTACGGGGCAACTCGTCGCGAACCTCCCAGTAGCGGGGCACCTTGAAGTAGGCCAGGTTCTCGGCGCACCAGTAAACGACTTCCTCTGGATTGACGGTGCCCCCTGGACGTGGCGTGACGTAGGCCTTCACCTCGTCCTCGCCAAGTTCCGATGGGACGGCGAGTACGGCGCAATCGAGCACGTTTGGGTTGGCCTTGATGACGTTTTCCACCTCTTGCGAGGAAATGTTCTCACCCCGGCGGCGGATGATGTCCTTCTTGCGGTCTACGAAATACAGGAACCCGTCATCGTCCAGCCAGCCCAAGTCTCCGGTGTAGAGCCAGCCGTCCCGCAGGGTCTCGCGGTTCTGCTCGTCGTTGCGCCAGTAGCCCGGCATCACCGCCGGGTTCTTGATAGTTATCTCGCCGACGGTGCTGGGGCCGACTTGCTGACCTGTCTCGGCGTCGGCGATGCGGACGGTGTTCTCGAAGCGCGGGTCAGGATGCTGGCGCGGGCTGCCTGAGGAACCAGAGCGCCGGTCCTCCCGGATGCCCTCGATGGTCCCGTAGCAGGTCTCCGTCATCCCAAACCCGACGATGATGTCGGTGGCGAATCGCTCTTGGAACTCGGTCAGGAACTCGGGCGAAAAAGAAGGTGAGCCGTAGAACAGCCGCACGGTGTTGTCGGCGTCGTCTGGCGACTCAGGGTTCTTGGCCAGCACGGGCATCATCATACCGATGAAGTTCACCACCGTAGCTTGGGCCTCACGAACCTGTCCCCAGAAGCGGGACGCGCTGAAACGGTCTACGATGACCAATGTGGCGCCTGCGGCCAGCGCGCCCATGGTCGAGTAATACTGGATGTTGGCGTGATAGAAGGGCAGGCAGGTGAAGAACCGGTCGTCGGGGCTGGCCTGCGTCCAGTGGGCGAACCCCTGCCCTGCCGCCGCGTACATCCGGTGCGTAACCATCACGCCCTTGGGGTTGCCCGTGGTGCCCGAGGTGTAGACCAGCATGGAAACATCGTCGGGGGAGACATCGGGGCGGTCGGCCAGGGGCTTCACCTGATCGAGGATATCACGGAATGACGTCCAGCCATCGGCCGCCGGTTCATCGCCACGGAGGATACGGTGGCGGATGCTGGGCGCCAGGTCGGCGGCAGGGCCTGCCACGTCGGTCAGCGATGGGTCAGTAACCAGCGCAACAGCCTCGGCGTTGTTCAGGATGTAGGCGGTTTCGTCACGCCGGTAGGCCGTGTTGATGGGGACACAGACGGCCCCCAACTCTGACAGCCCGAACCAGCAGTACAGATATTCTATGCAGTTGGGCATGAACAGGCACACCCGGTCGCCGCGCTGTACGCCAAGGTCCTGGAACATCGACGCCGTCCGCAGCACGCCATCACGCACATCTCGGTAGGAATACGAGATTCCTCCAATCTCCACGAACGTCTTGCTTGGGTCAGCGCCTGTGATGCGATCAAGGACGCGGCCGATAGTGGTCTCCCAAGGCAACGGAGTGTCTGTTCCAGGTCGAGTCTGTTCTGCGCTCATACCTACCCGCCGATGGTGTATCTTTCCGCCAAAACCTACCACGCCGCTAAAGGGTGGTCAACAAGCCCGGGGACAATATAAGATCAGCTATGCTGCAGCAGAAGTGTGGAAGTCCAAACATCAGGCAAACCACACAACATATAGTATACCGCGCCACATTTTCGGTATAATCACGGTGAAATCAACGTTCTTTGCCGCGGCGGGATACTGGCGGAGGACCATTTTCGCAGATTCGAGCACCCCGCCCAAGGAGGCTCACCACGACTACGTCCAAGCTGCCACTAGGCCGAAGGGTTGCCGCCAGCGATGACTTGGAAGTGTCGGCATACCTGGAAATCGCCAGTGGAATCGAGGCCGCTTCCACCGGCGCCAGCGGAAACCGTCAGGTGAATGAAGGGATCGCCGTTATCGACTTTGGCTCCCAGTACAGCCACCTCATCGCCCGCCGCATCCGGGAGCTGAAGGTCTACTCCGAGATCGCCAATCCCTCCGACTCGTGGGAGAAGGTGGAGCGGATCAACCCCAAGGGCATCATCCTCTCCGGGGGGCCCGCCAGCGTTTACGAGGAGGGCGCGCCACGTATCCCCAGTTGGGTATTCGAGCGAAAGCTGCCTGTCCTGGGCATCTGCTACGGGATGCAGGCGCTGGTGCACCAGTTGGGCGGTTCCGTCGCCCGGGGTCTGAAGCAGGAGTTCGGCCATGCAACCCTGAACCAAGACAGCCCCTCCGCCGGATGGGGCCTGCCCGGCGGGAGGCCGCCCCTGTTCCAAGGACTACCGCCGTCGTTCCAGGTGTGGATGAGCCACGGCGACCGGGTGGAGTTGTTGCCGCAGGGCTTCTCCAGCCTGGCCTTCACGGAGAACTCACCCGTGGCAGCCATAGGCAACGGCCGGGATATGTTCGGCCTGCAGTTCCACCCCGAGGTGAATCACACGCCCTTGGGCACCGAGATTCTAAACAATTTCCTGTTCAAGGTCTGCGGGTGCGAGGGAAGATGGACACCCGGAAACGTGGCCTCCGACGCCATCGCCCGCATCCGCGAGCAGGTCGGCGACGGCCACGTGATCTGCGCGCTGTCAGGCGGCGTGGACTCTGCGGTAACGGCCGCCCTGCTGCACCGGGCCATCGGCGAGCAACTGACCTGCATCTTCGTCAACAACGGCCTGCTGAGGCTGGAGGAAGCCGAGCGGGTCCAAGCGACTTTCCGAAGGGGGATGGGGCTAAACCTCACCTACGTTGACGCATCCGAACGCTTCGTGACCAAGCTGGCCGGAGTTATTGACCCCGAGACCAAGCGGAAGGTCATCGGAGAGGAGTTCATTCGCGTTTTCGAGGAGGCCGCGTCCGGGCTGGGCGAGGTCGAGTTTCTGGCCCAAGGGACCCTGTACCCTGACGTAATTGAAAGCGAGACGCCCAGCAATCCTTCCGCCGGAACTGGCCTCTCCGCCCGCATCAAGACCCACCACAACGTGGGTGGACTGCCGGAAAATATGAAGCTGCAACTGGTGGAGCCGCTGCGCTATCTGTTCAAGGATGAGGTGCGGGACGTTGGCCTCGAGCTGGGGCTGCCTCACGACATGGTCTATCGCCAGCCCTTCCCGGGGCCCGGTCTGGCCATCCGCGTCATCGGCGAGGTCACTCAGGAAAAGCTGGACATGTTGAGAGGCTGCGACTGGGTCGTGATCGACGAGATCAAGGGCGCCGATCTGTACAACCGGGTCTGGCAGAGCTTCGCGGTGCTCAGCGACAGCCGGACGGTGGGAGTGCAGGGCGACTACCGGACTTACGGCTACGTCTGCGCCATTCGCTGCGTAACCAGCGAGGATGCCATGACCGCCGACTGGGTTCGTCTGCCCTACGAGGTGCTGGCGCGAATCTCCAACCGCATCGTCAACGAAGTGCCCGGAGTCAACCGCGTGGTCTACGACATCACCAGCAAGCCGCCGGGAACCATAGAATGGGAATAGGCGTGCGAAGTAGTTGTCCCTCCTTCCGGCAGGGGATTGGAGTGAAGGCGGAGTAGTGAGAGTGCTCCTAGTGGGCAGCGGGGCCCGCGAACACGCCCTGGCTTGGCGCATCGCCGGGAGACCCTCGTTGACCCGACTATGGGTCACGCCCGGGAACTATGGCACAGGCCACATCGCCACCAACCTGCACGTTGGCAGTGGCGGCGTGGCGTCTCTGGCAGACGCAGCTCAGAAGATACGCGCCGACTTGGTCGTCGTCGGACCGGAAGCGCCCTTGGCCGAGGGATTGGCCGACAAGCTGGAGGAAATCGGCATCCCGGTCTTTGGCCCCACGCGAGCCGCCGCCCGCTTGGAATCCAGCAAGAGCTTTGCGCGCGAAATCATCCGGGAGGCGTATGCGCCCGGCCCCGAATTCGCGGTGTTCACGGAAGAATCCGAGGCCCTGAATTTCCTGCGCAGAAATCCCGGGCCCCGTGTGGTCAAGGCCGATGGCCTCGCCGCCGGCAAGGGCGTTGTGGTGTGCGACAATGAGGCAGACGCAGCCAAGGCGGTTCGCGCCTGCATGTCCGGGCGGGCTTTCGGTGAAGCGGGCGCGAAGGTCCTGCTTGAGGAGCGACTGGAAGGTCGAGAGGTCAGCGTGTTCGCCTACTGCGACGGTGAACGCCTGTCACCTTTGGTCGCTGCCTGCGACTATAAGCGGCTGGAGGACGACGACCGTGGCCCCAACACCGGCGGTATGGGCAGCTACTCGCCGCCGGAGTTCTGGACGCCTGAACTGTCATTGGAAATCGAGCGTACGATTATGCTGCCCGTTGTTGGCGCAATGGCCGAGCGCGGCACTCCCTACCGTGGGGTGCTATACGCCGGGCTTATGCTCACCACCGGCGGTCCCAGGGTGCTGGAATTCAACTGCCGTTTCGGAGACCCGGAAACGCAGGTGCTGATGCCCAGGCTCGACTCTGACCCGTTGCAGATCATGTATGCCTGCGCCAAGGGCCGTCTTGACCCTGCTACCGTAGCTTGGAACGACCGTCAGTACGTAGGCGTGGTCATGGCATCTGACGGATACCCAGCAGAGTACGAGACTGGAAAGGCCGTAACAGGACTGGAGAAAGACGATAGCGACGACGTGATTGTATTCGCTGCCGGGGTCGGTGGGGCGGCGAATGTTCGTCCGGTCACCACCGGCGGCAGGGTACTGACGGTGGTGGGCGGCGGCGGCAGCTTGAAAGAGGCGCGCACACGAGCTTATGCTCGCCTCGCCGGTATCTCCTTCGATGGCGCCCACTGGCGCACCGACATAGGCGCTGTAGCATCTGGAGCAACCGTGTGAGGGAGCAGTCGCCGCCTTTGCGGTCCAGATCGGTCGGCATGGACGAGCTTCGCCGTCTGTATGACGATGCAATCGAATCGGGGGCCGATGCCGTCTATCGCAAGCGCCGTTGGGGACGCGCTGCCGAGTTCGCGGGCTGGCTGGAGCAGGACGCGCTGAATTCCCTTGAAACGGAGCAGGGGCTGCGACTCTATAGGGCTTCTGGAGGACGGGAAGCTGCGTCTTTCTCCAGCACCCCGGTTGAGGAATTGAGAGACAGCCTCGATTTCCTTTTGTATGATACTATCAAGCTCGAAGGACGCTTCGATGAATGCGTGTCACTGGATGGCGCCTACAAGCTTCCCGGGGCCGGCAAGGAATTTGTATCTTGGCTTTTATGCCTGCTAAACCCGGCCCTGCTCGGTGTCTGGAACGCCAATGCCGAGCGCATGCTGAAACGCATAGGCGCCTATCCCGAGTCTATGAACAGCGGACCCTGGGGCATCCGTTACTTGGATTTGATGGAGGCCCTGGCTTGGTTGGGGTCCCGGTTGGGACTGCGAGACTTTATCGAAGTGGATGTCGTAGTGTACCTGTCTTCCCGATCCCGAAGAGCGGAGAGGGGACGGACCGAAACAGAAAACACGGAGCGAAGCAATGCCTTGGCGTGAATCGCTGTTGCAACTGAAGGGAGAACTCACCGCGGCTCGCGCCACGCGCCTGGAGCGCCTTGAGGCCTTGGACCGCCAGGTAGCCGCCGAGAGGGAGGAACTGGTGTCCCGCCAGCAGTCCCTTGATATCGCCGCGCTGATTACCGAAATGAACGCGGTGCTGTTGGACAGCCGGGGCCAGGTCGAAACCACCGTCGAGTGGGAATCAGATGACAATGAGGACCTGTTCGAAGGCGAGGACGACATGGCCGACGTCATCGCCACGGCGCTCACTTGGGACGAGGGCGAGGAACTGGAGGTCGTGGTGGAATTGGTGATGCTGGACGAGGGCCTTTCGCTGATCGTCAACGGCGTGCAGATTCGCCAGGACCGGGATGCCCTGGAGCGGGCGTTGCTCAACGCCTTTAGAGAACAACTTGAGTTATAGCGCCCGCCTTGCCGGAATACGGGTGTCAGGTATCCCCGTATCAGTTTGCAGGTGTTATGATGGACGGCGTTGCATTTGCGCGCCGAGAGTATGAACAGGTATTTTCACATGCGAATGCGCCGAATAGCAAGTGAACCAGGAGGACACTCAGCCATGATCAAGGGCTTGAGCCGGAGGCTGCCGTGCCGCTGGTAGGGGTCGTAATGGGGAGCGCGTCTGACGAGCCGGTGGTGAGTGAGGCTGTCAAGACGCTGGAACAACTGGGTATAGACTACGAAGTCCGCGTGATGTCTGCTCACCGCACCCCCGAGCGGGTTGCCGAATACGCTCAACAAGCACGGGAACGAGGAATACAGGTGCTGATTGCCGCTGCTGGCGGCTCGGCAGCATTGGGCGGTGCCCTCGCCGCTTGGTCCACCCTGCCGGTCATCGGAATACCGCTGGCCTCCAGCGAGCTGAAGGGCATTGATGCCCTTCTTTCCACGGCCCAGATGCCACCGGGTATTCCCGTCGCGGCTATGGCTGTTGGCGCTTGGGGCGCTCGCAACGCCGCTTTCTTCGCCGCACAAATCCTGGGTCTCCAGCACCCTGAAATCAGGCAAGCGTATGACGACTACCGGCGCGAACTCCGCGAACGGTAAACTTTCTCCGGCCTTTCTTACCGATTTCGACGACACTGCCGCGGTGCAGAACGTGGCGGAACTGTTGCTCAATCGTTTTGGCGACCCCACCTGGACCCAGGTGCGGCAGCAGTTTCGCGATGGCCAGATGAACCTGAAGGAATACCAGGAGATCACCTTCCGGAACATCCGCGCCGACCGCCCGGCAATGCAGCATTACGTTCGGGAACACGCCAGCCTGCGGCCTTATTTCGCGGAACTGCACCAGTTCTGTCGAAGCCGAAACATCCCGCTGGCGGTGGTCAGCCAAGGCCTGGACTTCTACATTTCGGCCCTCTTGGAAAGGGATGGTTTTGGCGATGTGCCTATTTACGCCGTCAACACCAGCTTTGACCAAGGACGTATCTCTTACCACTACTACCACACGTATCCCGGCACCGAAAACCAAGGAACCTCCAAGGCGCTAATAGTCGAGCGGTTTCAGAGCAAGGGGTACTACGTGGTCTTTGCCGGGGATGGAGCCTCCGACCAGGAAGCGTCCCGGCAGGCCGACATGGTCTTCGCCCATCGGACCCTGGCTCGGTTTTGCGAGGACCAGGGCATTGACTACACGCCCTTTCAAGACTTCAAGTCCATCCTGCTGGCGGTGCGCGAACTTCATTTGAACGGCTCGGCATCCAGCTGACGCCGTCACATCGTCACACGGGGTCAACGCTGTGATAGACCGATACTCCCGTCCCGCCATGAAGCGGGTATGGTCCGACGACAACAAGTATGAGAAATGGCTGGCGGTTGAGTTGGCCGTCTGCGAAGCATGGTGCGAGGAAGGCGTAATCCCGCCCGAGGATATGGCCGGACTGCGCACCGCGGTGTATGACCCTCAGCGAATGGATGAAATATTCCAGACGACCCGACACGACGTCACTGCTTTCATTTCATCCATCACCGGGTCTCTGGGCCCCGAGGGACGCTGGCTCCACCTCGGCCTGACCTCCAGCGACATGCTGGACACCGGGCTTGATATGCAGTTGGCCGAAGCCGGAGGCCTTCTGTTGGGGGAGATGGACCAAGCGATCGCCGCCTTGTCGGAGCAGGCCCTGAGACACAAGGACACGCTAATGATGGGCCGCACCCATGGGGTGCATGCCGAACCGATGACTCTGGGGTTGAAGCTGGCACTGTGGTGGGATGAAATGAACCGGCAGCGGGAGCGGCTGGAGGCGGCGGCGGAAACGGTGCGTGTCGGGAAGATTTCCGGCGCCGTCGGCACCCATGCCACCGTGCCGCCTGCCGTGGAGGAGCGAGTCTGCCGAAGATTGGGCTTGAAAGTCGCTGGTATATCCAACCAAGTTATCCAGCGGGACCGTTACGCCCATTTCGTAACGACCTTGGCCCTAATCGCCGCCTCGCTGGAGAAGTTCGCCACTGAAATCCGTTCGTTGCAGCGGACGGAGATTCACGAATTGGAAGAACCCTTCAGTCACGGACAGACCGGCTCGTCCTCGATGCCGCACAAGCGCAACCCGGAACTTGCCGAGCGAATCTGCGGCCTTGCCCGTCTCATCCGAGGCAATTCCGTCACCGCGCTGGAGAACGTAGCGCTCTGGGGTGAGCGCGACATCAGCCACTCCTCTGCGGAGCGTATCATACTTCCAGATTCATGTTTGGCGCTGGATTACATCCTGAGCATATTCACCCGCATCATCGAGGGATTACGGGTGTTCCCGGAGCGGATGTATGCCAACATAGAGAGCAGCCTCGGACTTGTCTTCAGCCAGCGAACACTGCTGGAACTAGTTGACAAGGGGCTATCCCGGGAGGAAGCCTACCAGATAGTCCAGAGCAACGCCGCTCGCTGCTGGGAGGAGGAGCGCGATTTCCGCGAGCTCCTCAAGTCCGACCGGACGGTTGCAGCGTATCTGACACCATCGGAACTGGAGGGATTGTTCGACTACGGTTTCTACACCCGCTATGTTGACGACACCTTCCGGCGTTTGGGCCTGCTGCCGATGGCAACAGCGGACAATTTTGTCCCTGAGACGGCCACGGCTGATTGATTCCAAGGCACTTCTGATTCGCCATAAAACCTGATTTTTCACACCCCTTCGAGGAAACGGCATGATAATCGAAACACCGCTGCCCGGGCGTATGCACCGGGGCAAGGTGCGAGACACCTACAACTTGGGCGACGGACGCCTGTTGATGGTGGCAACCGACCGGATTTCGGCGTTCGACGTCGTGTTACCCACTGGTATCCCAGACAAGGGGCTGGTGCTGAACCGCATCTCGGCCTTCTGGTTCGACAAGACAGCGCACATTGTCCCAAACCATCTCATCTGCCTCGCCGACTCGCCGGATGCTGGCGGTTATCTCGAAAAGCTCCGTCTCCCTCAGGGAGAGAGTTGGGGAAAGGGCGCTACGGCAGACATAGCGCAGCAGGCGATGGTGGTCAAGCGAGCTGAACGCATCGACATCGAGTGCATCGTGAGGGGCTACATCACCGGGTCGGCGTGGTCCGAGTACCGCCGCCAAGGAACGGTGTCGGGGATGGACATGCCCGCGGGGTTGGTGGAGGGCCAACGCTTTCCCGAGCCGCTGTTTACTCCCACCACCAAGGCCGAGGAAGGGCATGACGAGAATATGTCCAACCAGCAGGTGGTGGACATGGTGGGTGCCGAAATGGCCGCCCTGCTGGAGGAAACCAGCAAGGCAGTCTTCGAGTTCGCTCACAACTACGCCCGCGAGCGGGGAATCATCCTTGCCGATACCAAGATGGAGTTCGGTATCCTCGACGGCAACCTGATACTGATTGACGAGTTGCTGACCCCGGACTCCAGCCGCTTCTGGGACGCCGAGGGATACAGTCCCGGGCGCTCCCAGCCCAACTTCGACAAGCAGCTCGTGCGGGACTGGCTGGACGCACAGGGATGGAACCATGAGCCGCCCGCCCCGGAACTGCCAAGCGACGTGACGGCCCGCACCACCGAACGCTACCGGGAAGCGTACGTCCGGTTGACCGGAGAAACCCTGTAGTCTACGTTGGCCCCATTCGGTAACCCAAGGACGGAGATACCCATTGCCGGAGTCAAGACATCGCCGCAACCGCAGGCCGCGCAATCTCGAGATACCGCGCACCACGCGGCGCGGCGGCACAAACAAGCTGATGCTGATTGTCTCGATAGTCATAGCGGTGCTGGTCATCGCCGGGTTTGCCTTGCCGACCCTCATAGACAGCCTGAGTGGTCCTCAGCAGTTTACCTACGGGACCGCCGAGGCTTACGTGGATGGCGTCGGTGAGAGGCAGGACGTCATGAGTACCCAGAAACACGTTGACCTGAACAACGATGACGATGACGACATTGTCGACTACAACTCCGTGCCACCCACTTCCGGTGATCACTGGAGCGTTCAGGAGAGATGCGGGTTCTTCAAAGAACCCGTGCCTGACGAAAGGATTGTCCACAACCTGGAGCATTCCAACATCGTGATCAGCTACAATCTGCCCAATCAGTCGGACGTAGACGCTTTGGAAGACGTTTACAACGAACTCGACGAGAGTTGGCGCGCATACTTCACCGTCGTCCGCCCCTACGACGAAATCGCCGAGGGTCAGGTGGCTCTCTCTGCCTGGGGTGTGCTGGACACTATGGACGGCGTCAATAAGGAGCGTATCGAACGGTTCTTCGAGCATTACGTGGGTCGCCTGGGACCGGAGGGAGCCATCTCCTGCCACAGCGCACGGCCGAGCATGCCCGGAACCGGCTAGGCGAAGAAGCGCCCTCTGCCTCGCAGATGGAAACAGGGTAATGGAACACCGAAACTGAATGACATACCTGGCCAAAATATACGTGACTCTCAAACCCGCAGTCAGCGATCCGGCGGGACAGACGGTGCTGGCGGCCCTGCGGCGAATGGGACACAACTCGGCCGAGGACGCTCGCATCGGCAAGTACCTGGAGCTGCGAATCAGCGGCAAGGTGAGAGAGACCGCAGAGGAGTCGGTGGACCGGATGTGTCGCGAACTTCTCTCCAATCCGGTCATTGAGGACTACCGGTTCGAGCTGGAGGAGGTCGCCTCCGCCTGACACGCAAGAGGCGCCATCCGAGACGTTATGAGCGGGAGTGAATGGTTATGACCCACATCTACGCCGGAGCAGAGACCAGCGGACTGTACAGGCTGGCCCCAGGGGCCGAGCAGTGGGAGGAATTGACCAACGGGTTACCCGAATCACCATCGGTCTGCGGAATCACGATACACCCTAGCAACCCGGAAGTGATTTTCGCAGGCACCCAAAACGGCCCCTACCGTAGCCTCAACCGCGGCGACAGTTGGGAGCGCATGGACTATCCCGCGGTGGCCCCGCCGGTATGGAGCTTCCTGTTCCGTCCAGGCGACCCCACTGTTATGTACCTCGGGACGGCGCCGGGCGAGATTTTCCGCAGCACCGACAGCGGAGAATCGTGGCGCAGGCTTAACGCGGTCTCGATGGGATCCAACGAGATTTCGATGTCCTTCCCCACTCGCGTCATCGCCCTGACTGCGGACCCGAATTTCCCCGACGAGATGTACGCCGCGCTGGAGGTGGCCGGAGTGATCCGGAGTTCCGACGGCGGCGACACATGGGAGGAAATCACCGGCAGCCTCGCCCCCAGCGAGGACACCCTCGACCTTCACGGTGTCCAGTGCGCCGCGGCGCTGCCCCACGTAGTATTCATCACCACCCGGCAGGGGCCCTTCATCGGCCCCGACCGCGGCTCCGAGTGGATTCCGGTGGACTTCGGCCATTTCTCCGAAGTCACCTACACTCGGGACCTGAAGGCCGCTCCCCATGACCCCAATATGCTCTACGTTTCCATCGGTGCGGCTGCCCGCAGCAGCACAGGCGCGCTCTACCGCAGCCGGGACCTGTTCAAGACTTTCGAGCGGGTCGACCGCGGCATAACCGCGAACTCCACCATGATGTCCGTCTCCGTTGACCCCCATGCCCCCTCCAACATCGCCTGCGCCGCCCGCGACGGCCAGGTGTTCCGCACCACGGACGACGGCGCAACGTGGAGCAACCACCCGCTGCCCGACAGGGCCCTGGAGGTCCGAGCCATCGCGGCGGGGTAGCCCGCAGCACGAACCCGCATATACTACACCGTGGGGGCGCACAGCTGTGCGCCCCTACAAATTGCCGCTGCCTTGATGCACTAAAAAATGGCGCACTAGAAAATGGCGGTTGGGCTTGGAAGCTACTTCGAACCTCGAAAATGGTGCTGATGGCGGGTCCTCGCCCCTGTTGGAGTTGCGCGGCATCACGAAGGCTTTCCCTGGGGCTGTCGCCAACGACAGCATTGACCTGACGGTGCGCCGGGGCGAGATACATGCCGTTCTGGGTGAGAACGGCTCGGGCAAAAGCACGCTCATGAAGGTCATCTATGGATTCCACGCGCCGGATTCGGGCACGATATCCATCGATGGCCGCCCGGTTCGGCTTGCATCGCCCGCCGATGGCCGGCGACTCGGCATTGGCATGGTCTTCCAAGACTTTTCGCTCATCCCGGCGCTGTCCGTGGCAGAGAACGTGGCATTGTTCCTGCCGGACCAAGGGCGCCTGATCCGCCGCAAAGAACTGATCCGTCGCATCGAGCAGTTCGCCGACGAATACGGCCTCGAAATCGACCCCCGCCGGAGAGTGGACGACCTGTCCTTGGGCGAACGACAGCGCGCCGAGCTCATCAAGCTGCTCTTGGCCGAGTCCCAGCTCCTTATCTTCGACGAACCGACCAGCGTTCTCGCGCCCCACGAGGTGGACGGCCTTTTTCGCGTGTTCGCGGCCCTCAAGGACAACACCTACTCCATCCTCTTTATCACCCACAAGGTGCGCGAGGCCCTCGCGGTTGCTGACAATGTCACCGTGTTGCGCCGCGGGCGGGTCCAGGTTAGTGCCCCGCGCCGCAATTTCGACGCGAGGAGCCTCGTTTCCGCCATGGTCGGCTCCAGACCGGACGACCAGGGCCCGGACAGGAGACGCCAGCGCGAAGTACGGGAAATTGCCCTGGAATTTCGAGATGTCAGCACCGGCCGCGAATCCGGTCGGCGAAGGCTGGACAACGTCAGCTTTCAGGTTCGCCGTGGGGAAATCCTGGGAGTGGCCGGAGTTGCGGGCAACGGTCAGCGAGTGCTGGGCGAGGCACTTTTGGGTCTCGAGCCAGCGCGCGGCGGCGAGATACTACTCTTCGGACAGCCGCTGACCGGCCATACCCCAGCCGATGCTCTCGGGCGGGGAGTATCGATCATATCTGAAGACCCGCTGGCAGATGCGATGGTCACGGGAATGCGCGTGGACGAGAACCTGCTGCTGTCCGGACTGACCCGGGGCCGTGCCGAAGGCTTCTGGCTCGATCGCCGGACCATAGCCAATGGCGCTGATGCGATGCGCGCTGCGTTTCCCATGCAGATGGCGGACTCGGAAATCCAAGTGCGTCACCTATCGGGTGGAAACATTCAGAGGGTGTCCCTTGCGGGAGAACTAGGGCAGGGGGCAACCGTGTTCCTGGCCTACTATCCGACCCGGGGCCTGGACGTACTGAGCGCGGAGTCCACCCGCAATCTGCTGCTGCAACAGCGCGACGCCGGAGCGGCCACGATGCTAATATCCGAGGACCTGGACGAGCTGCTGTCCCTCAGCGACCGGCTGCTGGTGATGTATCGCGGGCGGGTGGCTGGCGAATTTTCTCCCTCCGGAGTCTCAGTGCAGGAAATAGGCTTGCTGATGACCGGCCATGCCGTACCTGCGGTGACTGGATGAACCTGCCGCAGCTCATCCAAGCCGTCGCCCTGGCCTCTAGGTTTCCGGCCATCGCGCAGGCGTTCAGGGAGGTGTCCCGTCCCGCACTCGGCGTGCTACTTGCCCTAGCCGTCTTCGCTGTCTTCCTCCTGGCCTCCGGACGGGACCCGGTGGAGTCGCTGCTAAAGGCCTGGGACGGCGTCATCGGCAGCAACCTCGGGCTCAGCGAGGTCGGGGTCAAGATGATACCGCTCCTCCTGACCGCCCTGGCCACGGCTATACCCACCCGCGTCGGCCTGGTCAACGTCGGCGGCGAGGGCCAGCTCTACATCGGAGCCTTGACCGCAACCGGCGTTGCGCTCTTTTTCCCGGTCGGGCAGATATGGCTGATGTTGCCGGTAATGGCCCTCGCCGGATGTGCCGGTGGCGGCCTATGGGCAGCGGCAGCGGCCCTGCTGCGGAGATGGCGGGGTGTCAACGAGGTCATATCCACCCTCCTTGCCAACTACATCGCCATACTGGTCATCGACGTTATCGTGTTCGGCCCGTGGAAGAATCCTCACGGCCTGGGATATCCCTACACCACGCCCTTCGACGTGGCGGCCATATTCCCTGCCATCGCCGGCACGCGATTTCACTGGGGCTTCCTGGCACCGGTCATTGCGCTCATTGTCACTTATGTCATCCTGAGCCGTACTATCTGGGGATTCAAGATGCGGGCTGTGGGTGGCAATCCTGAGGCGGCGCGCCGACGCGGTATCGCAGTAGACAGGTATGTGATTGCCGCCATGATCGCTGGGGGCGCCATTGCCGGCCTGGCCGGCATGGTGGAGGTGTCCGGGATACACCACGACCTGCGCCCCGGCATATCCAACAACCTCGGTTATCTGGGACTGCTGGCCAGTTGGCTGGCCGGACACAATCCGCTGACCATCGTTGCCGCCTGCTTCCTGATAGCGGTGTTCTTGGTGGCAGGTGATGTGCTGCAGTTGACCGTCGGTCTGCCCTCGGCGGCGGGCCTGGTGCTGATCGGACTTGCGCTGTTTTTCGTGCTTGGACTCCGAAAGGTGGAGCGGCGGGCGATATGAGCACCTTCTGGCTGGTGATCAGCGGCACCTTGACCGGAGCCGTGGGCCCCGGCGTCTCCGTGCTGTACGCCGTGTACGGCGAGCTGATCACGGAACGGGCGGGCCGCATCAACCTGGGCATGGAAGGCTGCCTGTTGATGGGCGCCTGCTTCGGATTCCTGGCCACGGTGGAAACCGGTTCTGCCGGCGTGGGAGTGCTCGCCGGTATGGCCGCGGGAGGCCTGCTGGCGTCGATACATGCCTTCCTGGTCATCTATCGAGATACCAACCAGCTGGCGACAGGGCTCGCGCTGACTCTATTCGCTGGGGGAGTAACCGCTTACGTGGGTCGGGATTACGTGGACAGTATCATCGACGGCCTCAACCCCATCGCCATTCCCGGCCTTTCCATGATCCCCGTGTTGGGTGAGGCGCTCTTCCGGAAGGACATTCTCGCATACGCGGCCTATGCCCTCGGCCCCCTCATCGGGTTCGTCCTGCAGTACACCCGGTGGGGGTTGAGCCTGCGGGCCGTGGGAGAGAATGCCGCAGTCGCCTTCGCCGCTGGCCGCAACCCCGCCGTGATGCAACTGGTGGCCATAGTGCTTGGAGGCGGGCTGGCCGGCCTCGGCGGGGCGCAGCTCTCCATCGGTCTGACACATACGTGGTCCGAGGGCATGACGGCAGGAAGGGGATTCATCGCCGTCGCCCTTGTGATTTTCGGCCTGTGGTCGCCGCTGCGCGGAATGGTCGGAGCGTTCCTGTTCGGCGGTGCGGTGGGCCTGCAGCTGCAACTGCAGGCGCTGGGCGCGCCGGTCTCCCCTTTTCTGCTGGATATGCTGCCCTACGTGCTCACCCTCGGAGTGCTGGCCATCTGGACCGGGGCCGCCGACCGGGCCATGCCAGAGGGGTTGAAGGGCATCCTGCGCACCAGTTGACCGATTTCCAGAGGACCCTGTACGCCAGGGTATTTTAGTTGTTTGCCATCCCGTTGGCCCTGAGCTTGTCGAGGAGCCGTCCGTTGATGGTTCGACAAGGTCACCACGAACGGACCAGCGGGCCGATGCGCCAACTGCGGACCCTGCTCAGCGCCCGTTGCAATCGGGGCGGTGCTACTGTAATTTAGAGGGCGATTACTGCCGCTGGGGGAACCAGAGTGATAACCTACAACTGCACCATACAGGAAGGGGTGATTCCCGAGGAGCAGCGGCGCATTCTCAACGCCCAGCTAGTGCAGATTGGCTCTGAGATTCTCGGCGTCGCCCCCGATGACATCATCATCAACTATGAGGTGATTCCCCGGGGGTTCGGTTTCCGCGGGGGTGGGCCCTCCACCTCCTCATCGGTCAGGAGCGTAATACCCATCGGGTTTTCGCAGGAAAAGCGGGTGGAGTTTTTGCAGACGGTCCAAGATATGTGGGTCGAAGTCACCGGCCAGACCACAGACGAACTGGTGGTTAGCGCCGCCGACTTCGGCTATAACCCTCATCAAGTCTAAAAGTCGATAGGAGTGAAGCGATGCCTATCTATCGGTTGAAAGTTCCCCAGGGCTCGGTTTCTTTCGAACAGCGCGAGAAGATCGCCTTGGACTACACCGACATACACTGCGGGTCAACCAGCGCCCCACGCCATTTCGTTCATGTGTTCTTCGATGAGCAGTCCGAGGGCGAATCTCCATACCCCACCCGCTACTATCTGGAGGCCATCAACCGCGCCGGACGCCCTCAGGAGGTGAAGGAACGGCTGCTGAACGACCTGCTGGAGTCTTCGTGTCCCACACGGGCGTGGCCCGCGACCAGATCAGCGGTCGCATCGGCGAGACACCCGCTTCTTGGGCGATGGAAGGCGGGGCAGTGCTGCCAGAACCCGGGCAGGAAACCGCCGAGTGGTACGCCCACGCCACTGCTGACTAAATTGATTGAGGAATGAGTGTTTTGTTGTCAGGACTGTTTTCCAAGTATCGCCTCCCCTATCCCGCAGTCCTGACGGCAGCACTCGCCGTCATAGTGGCTGCGCTCTTGGCCTGTGGCGGAGATGCGGAGCCGCCCACGCCCCCACAGGCACCCGAGACCCCCACGGTCGCGCCAACGTCCCGCCCCGCCGTGTCCGCAACCGTCAACCCTGGCCCCAGACCAACTGACGTTCCTTCCGCTTCCACTGCCCCGTCCGCAACTGACACCCCTGCTTCCGAACCAACTACCTTTCCTTCCGCTCCGACCCTGGCCCCGCCAACAGAAGAGGAGCTGGGAGGGGGATCGCCTGAGTTGTTCGTCCAGGTCTTCGACCAAGGCAGGGAAGGCAGCAGCTTCCGGCCCACCAGCGAATTCGCCGCGGCTGCCCAGCCTCTGGCCGAGGGTGAGAAACTCAAGGTCGGGATCATATTCGTGGGGTCGCAGCGGGACTTGGGCTGGAACCAGGCCTCCGCCTCTGGGGCTGATTACCTAGAACAGGTCTTCTCTGACGTCGAGGTTCTGCGCGCCGAAAACATCCCCGAGACCGTTGCAGTGCAGGCGGTGGCGGAGCAGATGATCCAAGACGGCGCCACCATCGTAATCCCCACCAGCTTTGGTTACTCCGACCCCATCAAGGCCATCATCGACAAGCATCCCGAGGTGATGTTCCTGCACTTGGGAGACCTCGAAATTTTCGAGAACTACGGATCGTTCTTCGCCAACATCTGGCAATTGGAGTACGCCGCGGGACGAGCCGCCGGTTCGTCCACCACGAGCAACAAGTTGGGATTCATAGCGGCCTTCCCAATACCGTCCAGCCTGTTGAACATCAACGCCTTTCATCTCGGAGCGCAGTCGGTAAACCCCGACGTGGAGACCACCGTGGTATTCACCAGCGACTGGTGCGATCCAGGCAAGCAGGTGACCGCGGTCAAAACAATGACCGACGTTGGTGTCGACGCCCTGTCCCTTCAGCAGGACTGCACCAAGACGGTGGTTGAAGCCGCCGAACGCGCCGGGGCATGGGTCACCGGCTTTCATTACGACGCCAGCGCTGCAGCCCCCAACTACTGGATCACCGGTGCTACCTGGAATTGGGGGCCGATAATGGCGCAGGTGGTGCATGAAATCCGCACCGGCGTCTACCGCAGCTCGGTCAAGCTCGCCGGAATCGAAGCGGGCTGGGCCAAGCTGGCGCCCTTGGGTGGCGGAGTCTCTGACGAGACCAGGCAGATGGTCCTGGACACTGTGGAAGGCCTGCGCGACGGCAGTATTTCGCCTTTCACAGGCCCCATCTACGACCAAGACGGCGGGGTGCGCATCGCCGAGGGCGAGACCGCCACCGACGAATACCTGCAGGGCGTGGACTGGCTGGCCCAAGGCATAGTGGGCCGCACCAACTAGGGTAGCGATTAACCACAGAGGACACGGAGTTCGAATGGGGATCCCACAAAAACTCTGTGTCCTCTGCGCTCTCTGTAGATTGAAATCAGCCGCTTCTAGGCCGTCTCGATCTTGCTGGCGGCCTCCAGTCCCAGCTCCTCCACAGCCATTTCCCGCATCCGGAACTTCTGAATCTTGCCGGTGACTGTCATTGGGAACTCAGTCGTCACTTTGACGTAGCGGGGAATCTTGTAGTGGGCGATCTTGCCACGACAGAACTCGCGGATTTCCTCGGCGTCGGCGGACTCACCGGGCTTCAACATGACCCAGGCCATGACTTCCTCGACGAAACGCTCGTCGGGGACGCCGATAACCTGGACGTCGGATATCTTGGGATGGTTGTAGAGGAACTCCTCGACCTCCCTCGGGTAAACGTTTTCTCCGCCCCGGATGATCATGTCCTTGAGGCGGCCCGTGATCTTGTAGTAGCCGTCCTCGTCCACTGTGGCCAGGTCGCCGGTGTGCAGCCAGCCCTCCTCGTCGATGGCCGAGGCGCTGGCCTCGGGCATGTTGTAGTAGCCGCGCATCACCATCGAACTGCGGGTCTGCAGTTCACCCTGCACACCCGTTCCGACCTCCTGATTGGTCTCCGGATCGACGACCCGCGCCTCGACGCCCGGCAGCACCTTGCCCACAGTGGACACCCGCCGCTCGATGGAGTCCGTTGTAAGCGTTTGAGTAATCACCGGTGAGGCCTCCGTCTGGCCATAGGCGATGGTGATCTGGTCGGCTCCCATCTTGTCGATGACCTGACGCATCACCTCGATGGGGCAGGGCGAGCCAGCCATTATGCCGGTGCGTAGGGAAGATACGTCGAGGCTGTCGAAGTCGGCATGGCCCAGTTGAGCAATGAACATCGTGGGAACGCCGTAGAGGGCGGTGCATCGCTCTCGCTCCAAAGCTTGGAGCGTTTTCAGCGGATCGAAATGTTCCGCCGGGATTATGATTGCCGACCCATGAGTAATGCAGCCCAAGTTGCCCATAACGCACCCGAAGCAGTGGTAGAAGGGCACTGGGATGCAGAGCCGGTCGATTTCGGTGAGCTCGATGGCGTCGCCCACGTAGACCGCGTTGGCCACCAGGTTGTGATGAGTGAGCATTGCGCCTTGGGGTTGCCGGTGGTACCGGAGGTATACTGGATGTTTATCGGGTCGTCAGGGCGGCAATCGGCCTGTCGGGCCGCCAGTTGCGCCGGGGAGATCTCGCTGTGTCTCGCCACCATTTCGTCCCAAGACCACATGCCGGCGGGTGTGCCGGAGTCCGCGCCCTCGCCTTGGGGCGGAATGTAGATGACGTTTTGCAGGTAAGGGAATCTCGAACTGCTCAATTCCCCGGGATGGGAGTCCTTGAGTTCCGGGACCACCTCGCTGAGCATCGCAACGTAGTCGGAGTTGCGAAAACGTCCGATCAGGATCAGCGCATTGGCCTCCGACTGTTCGAGCACGGAGGCCAGTTCATGAGTGCGGTAGGCCGGATTGACATTGACCATGACCGCGCCGATCTTTGCGGTGGCGAACTGGGTCAGCACCCACTCGGAGTAGTTGGTGGCCCAGATGCCCACGTGATGCCCGCGCTGAATGCCCAGCGCCATCAAGCCCCGCGCGGCCCGGTCCACTTCTTCGCGGAACTCAGTGTAGGTGTATCTCGCGCCCGTTTCGAAGTGGACCAGCGCGTCCCGGTCGGAGAACCGCTCAACCTGCCGGTCCAGCATATCGCCGATGGTGCTGTTCACGTCTACTTGGGTCGCGGACCCGTTGGAATTTGCCTTATCAGCCATGATCTGCCTCACCAGTTGCGTAATGCGTTGATGGCCAGTTTGCCCTGGATTCTTTGTGCTTACGACGGGTTGGTGTGATTATACTTTAGAGGCGCAACCCGATAACCGGGGATGGCGGCGTTTTGGGGCGGTGTACAATGTGCGCCAGATTTGGAACGCGGAAACTCCGCAGGCTACCATTCCGAGCCCGTGAGATGGAAATGAAACTGACGACCGCCGATTTGCAATTCAACGGCGCCCAGCCCCTTGAGGCCAAGAGGGAAGTTGAAATAGTGAGACGCAGCTTCCGGACTGGAGTGGCCGCACACCCCTTTGCTGCAAACGGAATGGCTGAAAGCCATGCCTATAACGCGCAGCACAGATTTCTGCTTGAACTGCAACCTCCCGAAACTATATCGGGTCACAAGGTTGCTCTGACCACCAAGGCGTCGCGAGAGCACCTGGGGGTCCACGAACCTTGCTACGGCCACATTCTGGATCGATGCGTATACCCCAGCGACGCAGACGTTCCCATAGGCAATCTGACCGCCCCGCACATAGAGGCCGAAATCGCCTTCGTGTTGGGCGAGGATCTGCGCGGCCCCGGCGTTACTGCCGTTGACGTGATGCGGGCCACTCTGGGCGTGCTGCCTTCGCTGGAGTTGGTTGATCTGAAGGTACAGGGTGACGGAATCAGCGCCACCGACGTCATCATCCACAACGCTCTGCACGGAGGGCTGGTGGTGGGCTCAAGGCTGTGCTCCCTGGAGGAACTGGATCTGCAGTACGAGGGCGTCACGGTGGAGTTCAACGGGGAACTGCACGGCTCAGGAACGGGATTCGAGGTGATGGGAAACCCCATCAATCCCGTGGTCTGGCTGGCCAACAAGCTGGCCGAGTTCGGCGATTACCTACGAGCGGGAGAAACTATCATTTCAGGGTCCATGGTAACCCCTGCGGAACTCAAGCCTGGCGACTCAGTCAAGGTGACATATTCACGGATGGGCAGCGTTGGCGCAAGATTTGTAGAGTAGGCGAAAGAGTTTCGCGGTTGATCGACTCACCCTCACCCTAACTCTCTCCCAGTGAGAGAGGAGATTATCGGGAGGAATGTATGAGCTGGGAATTTGAACTGGTGGCCGGGCCTTACGGCGGAACCACAGAGGGGCCAGCGTGGGACAGCCAAGCGCTGCTGTTCACCGATATACCCAACAGCCGGATCATGCGGTACGACCCGGTGTCGGGCGAGTGCAGCGAATACCGTACCGGCACCGAGGGCACGAACGGGCTGAACTTTGACGGCCGCGGCAACCTGTATGGGTGCTCCAGCGAAGGTCGCCGAATCGTGCGCTTTGAGGCCGACGGCTCGACGACATCGTTGCCCAACCTGCTGGACGGCAAGCGGCATAATCGCCCCAACGACCTGGCCATCGACCGAAAGGGGCGCATCTGGTTCACGGATCCGGCAGGCCAGCTTCCACCGGAGGAGCGGGAGCTGGACCACGCCTCTGTCCTTCGCCTCGACCCTGACCCGAACGCCGAGGGCGGATGGACGCTTCGGCGAATGACCTTTGACACCTGGGCGCCCAACGGCCTCCTGTTTTCGCGGGACGAGCGCACGCTGTACGTGGTACAGAGCGACTACGAGGGCACACGCGATCTGCGGGCCTACCCTCTACAGTCCGACGATTCGCTGGGGGAGCCGCAGGTCCTTCACTCCTTTGGCCGCGACTTTCGCGGGGTCCACCGAGGGCTCGACGGAATGTGCCTGGACGTCGATGGCAACATCATCGCCGCCGGAGGCTGGCGACAGGCCGGGCCGGGGCCGCTGATCCACGTCTTCGCTCCCTCCGGCCGCATCATCGAGACCCATCCTGTGCCTGCCGACTGGCCCACAAACTGCGCCTTTGGCGGCTGGGCCCAGGATACGCTATATGTGACGACACGAGGCGGACACCTGTTCCGCGTCAACAACACTGGCCGCCGGGGCTGGATTCTTTATCCTCCTTAACCTTTGTCATCCACAATAACGAACAGATGCGCCCACACAATTTCCGAGATTTGGAGTTATGTAAACATCCGCAAACGAAGTGAGGTCACGTTTATGGTAACTGGACAAGCCAAGGCTACGTTGACGGAGAGCGAGTTCGACGTCATCGGCACCCGGCCCATACGACACGACGGGCCAGACAAGGTGACGGGACGAGCCCGCTATGCCGCCGACATCCACCCGTCCGGCTGGCTGGTGGGCAAGATCCTGCGCAGTCCCCACGCCCACGCCGTTATCCGTAGCATTGACGCTACGCGCGCTCTGGCCATACCGGGGGTCAAGGCGGTCGTCACATCCGCTGACCTGCCCGATGTTTCCGCCGAGATATCCGACCAGGAAGAGGGGATGACGGTCAACTACGGCTTCTACAGCCGCAACGTCATGGCCCGCGAGAAAGCCCTGTACTGCGGCCACGCCGTCGCCGCCGTGGCGGCAACTTCCGCGGCGATAGCGGAACAGGCGCTGGCGGCCTTGGACGTTGATTACGAAGTCCTGCCTCCGGTGCTCAACGCCGACGACGCCATGCGCGACGACGCGCCCGTCCTCCATGACAGGCTGGTGACGCTGTCGGACCCCAACATGCGCCAGGGAGGATGGGGCGACTCCGGCAAACCCAGCAATGTCTCCAACCGCTTCGAGTTCCGCTTGGGAGACCCTGGGGCCGGGTTTGCCGCGGCCGACGTGATCGTGGAGCGGGAGTTTCACACCCGCCCGGTGCATCAGGGCTACATCGAGCCCCACTCTGCCACAGCTCAGTGGAGCACCGACGGCTCCGTTACCATCTGGGCCAGCAGTCAGGGTCATTTCGCGCTGCGCGACCACACCGCGGCCATCCTGGGAGTGAACGTATCCCGCCTCAAGGTCATTCCCATGGAGATCGGCGGTGGGTTCGGAGGCAAGGGCCAGGGAGGCTGCTACCTGGAGCCGGTGGTCGCGGCCCTGTCCCGCAAGTGCGGGCAACCGGTAAAGATTGCCATGACTCGCGGCGAGGTGTTCGAGGGCACCGGACCTACATCGGCCAGCCACATCAGGGTCAAGTTGGGCGCCACCCGCGAGGGCAAGCTGGTCGCCGCCGACTGCACCCTGATCTACGAGGCGGGCGCCTTCCCAGGCTCTCCGGTGCCGTCGGGCTGCCGCACCATGCTTGCCCCCTACGAGGTGCCCAACAGCTTCATCGAGGGCATCGACGTGGTGGTCAACTCACAGAAGGCAGCGGCATACCGCGCGCCGGGTTCACCCACTGCCGCCTTCGCCGCCGAGTCAGTTATCGACGAAATTTGCGACCAGTTGAGCATGGACCCGGTGGAGTTCCGGCTGGGCAACGCCGCCAAGGAGGGCAGCCGCCAGCCCACTGGCCCGGTCTTCCGCAAGATTGGCTTCGTGGAGACGCTGCTGGCAGCACAGGAGCACCCGCACCTGGCCGAGCCGCTCACAGGGCCCAACAGGGGCCGCGGCGTGGCCGCCGGGGCGTGGTTCAACAGCTCTGGACCGGCCAGCGCTATCGCCAGCGTCAACCCCGACGGCACCGTCAGCCTGGTCGAGGGCTCGCCGGATATCGGCGGCTCCCGCGCCGTCATGGCCATGCAGGTGGCCGAAGTCCTGGGCATCCCGGTGGAGACGGTCAAGCCGTCGGTGGTGGACACTGACTCCATCGGCTACAGCTCAGGAGCCGGCGGCAGTGGCGTGACCTTCAAAATGGGCACGGCATGTCACGACGCAGCCCAAGACATCAAGCGACAGATGATCGAGCGGGCGGCCCGCATCTGGGACGTTGCCGCCGCCGACGTGGAGTACAGTAAGGGCGTCCTGTCCCACAAGCAGGACCCTGAACTGAGCATCACCTTCCAGGCCCTCGCGCCCCGGCTCAACGGCACCGGCGGCCCGATTGTGGGCCGGGCAACGGTCAACCCCGGCGGCGTGGGCAACGCCTTCGGCCTGCACATCGTGGACGTGGAGGTCGACCCCGACACCGGCAAAGTGACCATCCTGCGGTACACCGCGCTACAGGACGCAGGGCGGGCCATTCATCCCAGCTACGTGGAGGGCCAAATCCAGGGCGGCGCGGCGCAGGGCATAGGCTGGGCGCTGAACGAGGAATACTTCCTGAACGACGAGGGCAGAATGATGAATTCCAGCTTCCTCGACTACCGGATGCCCACAAGCCTGGACCTGCCGATGATCGACACGGTCATCGTGGAGGTGCCGAACCCCGGCCACCCCTACGGCGTTCGCGGTACTGGCGAGGTGCCGTTGGTGCCGCCGCTGGCCGCCGTCGCCAACGCTATCTACCACGCCACAGGCAAGCGCCTGACCGACCTGCCAATGACCCCTGGCAGGATCCTAGAGGCGCTGTGGGAAACGGAATAGCTGGTTGACGGCCTTTACGTCGAAAGCAAAACAGGGGCAAAAAGAGGCCGGGGAGCAGATGTTTCTGCTCCCCGGCCTCTTATATTCCTCTCGCGTTTGTTGCTGTTTATGTCCAGTTGCAGATTGTCCAGTTATGTTTACTATGGCGTCCGCTGGAACGGGTCGGTCAGCTCCAGTTCCTCGCCGATTTCGCGTAGAGCGGGCAGAACCTCTTGACCCATCAGCTCCAGGCAGCGCATGGTGTCCTCGTGGCTTATGGTCCCGTCGTTGGTCCATATCGACAGGATGCCGGGCCGCATAACCGACAGCACCTCGCGCAGTTGGCGGATGACCGTCTCCGGGCTGCCGATGATCCATCGCTTGGAATCCAAGATCTGGTCGTAGGCCGCCGTGTCCAACCCACCGACACGGAATGGGTCGGAGCGAATCTGCTCGCGGATGCGCAGGTAGCGCGGGTCCTGGCTGGCGCTGGCGTAACCAACCGGCGACTGGTAGTCGCGGGGCAACGGGATGCGGCCCACGCCGATGTTGCCCGTCATGTACCCCTGGCCGACCTCCTGCGCCTTCTCATCGGTGTCCTGCACGTGGATTCGCACCAAGTAGCCCAGGTGCTCCGGGCCTGGTTCGTAGCCCACCTGCCGGGCGTTCTCGGCGTAGATTTCCTTCATGTCCTGGGTGGACTGTATATCGGTTTCCAGGAATATGTAGGGATAGCGGTGCTCGGCGCACCAGACCAGCGTCTCCGGGCTGCCGGTGCCCGGGATCCACACCGGCGGATGGGGCTTCTGCAGCGGCACCTGGAAGGGATTGACCACGCGGAAGTGGTAGTGCTTTCCCTCCCAGCGGAAGGGGCCGGGGGTGGTCCAGGTTTTCATTACGAGGTCGTGGGCTTCCTCGAAACGCTCCCGGTTGAACAGCGGGTTCGTGTTGGTGGCCAGGCTCTCCACCCCCGTGCCACGCACGAAGCCGGAGACCAACCGCCCTCCGGAAATCATGTCGATTTCAGCCAGTTCCTCGGCCAAGCGAATCGGGTTGTCGAAGACGGGAAGCGGGTTGCCCAGCAGCACGATCTTGGGTTTCTTGGTGATACGGGCCAGGATGGCCGCCTCCAGATTCATGGTCGCGCCCAAGCAGGTGGGGGTATTGTGATGCTCGTTGAGCATCAGGCCATCGAAGCCCACCTCCTCCGAGTATTCGTACTCGTCGAGGTACATGTTGTACAGCTCGGAGCCGCGCTGGGGATCGAAGTTGCTATTGGAGAAGGTCAGGCGGACGGCGTTGTTGGGGCTGTTACGCACATCGTCCTCGGTGTAATCCATGTAGGCGCGCTCGGTAAATCGCATCAGGAACATGGGTTGCCTCCCAATTGCTGATTTATGGCAGACTTTTGGCTGCCTAGGTCAGGGGCCACCCTCACCGTGGCCCTCTGCCAAAGAGAACTGGGTCCCTGCACTTCTAAAAAGCCCGCGGTGGGAACACCCTGCGGTAGACCCCGGGCGACCCGGGTGCATGTCCATAGGTGCCGCCGATGTACTGGTTCATCGTGTCTTGGCCGCGCTGCTTTTCCCAAGCCAAGGTCTCCGGCACCTTTTCGTGCTCGAATTCGTACATGGTCAGGTATTTGGGGGATCCCTCCACTGCGTTGTAGCGGCGCACGAACAAGCAGCCGGGAATTTGCAGGTTGCCCGGCGTGCGGACGTTATCGTAGTAGTAGTTGTACTTGTTCTCAAGCTCTGCCGGTACATCCATGCGCCCAATCTGCAGCGCGGGAGCCATTCCGCGACCGAGGGTGTCAGGGTCATCGCCGCCCTCGGGATAGATCTGGGTGTAGACATTGCGAACCGTGCCACGCCCTACGATGTTGGGCGACATCCGCTCCGTCCACGGGGTCGGGTTGTTACTCATTCGGAGGTATTCGTCGGACTGCAAGGCCTCCGCCGACTCCAGTTCGTAGACGGCGAGGTAGCGAGGGCCGGCCTTCATCGCCTCGTAGCGGGCTCCGCCCAAGAAGCCGGGTGCGCTGAGGCGCTCCGGGATATGCTCTTCGTTGTACCAGCGGTTGAATTCCGCGTCGTGTTCGATGTTCACGTCGGTGTAGACCATGAGCAGCGCCGTGCCTTTCTTTCGAACCATAGTCCCTCCCAAAATTCAATCTCCCTCTGCGAGAGGGTCAGGGTGTCTTCCTCAGTTATCCGTAGCCTCCAAGGCCAGGTAGGCGTAGCGGAGGAATATGCCGCCGCGAGGCTCGGCCAGCGGTCCGTTGGCCACCAAGCAGGCGATGACGTAAGTTGCGCCTGGCTCGGCGGTGGTGGCCAATTCGATGCGTTGCGGGTTGTTTAGACCGACGATGGCGCCGGCAGTGCGGTCAATCTCTCCGTTGACCCACACCTCGCCATAGTTATCGGCGTTGGTCTCGAACCACAGTCGGGCCCCGGCCACCGGCATGCCATTGACCGTTTCGGGCAGCTCCACCTTGATGCGGTACCAAGCGAATGTGAAGCCCACCGACAGGCTCTGGCGGATGTTGTCGCACACCTCCCAGCCCGAATCATCGTAGTCCGTCAGTCTGGCTGGCGTGGACAGCAGTTGCGCCGTCAGGCCCTCATTAGCCTCGCCGGGCACCAGTCCGGGCGACACTCGCCACTGACCCTTGACCTGGGCCAAGTCAGATGGATTGTTCAGGTCCAGCGCCACTCTTGGCATGGCATACCTCCACTGCATTTGCTTCGCGCGATTATAGCCGCAGGCGCAATACACAAGCATCTTTGTCCATAACAGAGGACTCGGAATTCAAATCCGCGCTCCCACCAAGTGGGGGTGGGGCAGCGAGGTGGACGATGCGCTTGTTCTTGCGGGAGGTCTTTCCCTTGCGTCTATAATCCATGCCAGTGGTTGCTGATTGAGAAAGGAGGGACCGCATGGATGTTTACCAGTGCATCAGGTCAAGGCTGACGGTGCGTAGTTTCAAGCCCGACCCTGTACCGCAATGCGTGGTGCGGAGTATGCTGCAGGCGGCTCGCTGGTCGCCGAGCGCCCGCAACCGACAGCCTTGGAACTTCATCGTCATCCAGAACCGGGAGACCCTGGCGCAGATTGGCGGCATCGCATCGTCGGGCGGATTCATCGGCGGAGCGCCGTTGGCGGTGGCGGTTGTGATGGACCGGGGCGGGAGACCCGAGTTTGACGCCGGGCGATCCCTGCAGCAGATGGAGTTGGCCGCTTGGTCCCTTGGCGTAGGCGGGTGCGTCGCAGGTGTTCGCGGTGAGGAGAACGACAAGGTCAAGGAACTGCTGGGAATACCCGAGGACAAGGAACTGGTGACGGTCGTCGCTTTCGGTTATCCCACCGACGAGGCTGCCGCCGGCACAAAGGTCCGCAAGACACTCTCAGAGATCGCACACAGCGAGCGGTTTGGGCAGAGCTACGAGGGCTGACCAGCTGGATCGAACGTGACTCGGTTGCCAGCCAGCCACCATATTCAAAACGGCCGCCGGATGCTGTGTCGGAGAGACCGTATTGTAAAGTTCCTAAGTTCAACTACGACCTCCGGGTTCTTCGAGGGGACCTGTTCGGCGGCATCACTGCCGCGGTGGTGGGGCTGTCCGTAGCGTTGGCCTTTGGCGTAGCGTCAGGACTGGGTGCGCTGGCCGGGATTTATGGCGCCATCGCGGTGGGGTTTTTCGCCGCCGTGTTCGGGGGCACCAAGTCGCAGATCTCCGGCCCCACCGGCCCTATGGCCGTTGCGATGGCGGTCATCGTTACCCTGAACGCCGACAATCTCGCCCAAGCCTTCACAATTGTCATAATGGCCGGGCTGATCCAGATCCTCTTGGGCGTGATGAGAATCGGGCGACTCGTATCCTTCACGCCGTATTCGGTGATCTCAGGGTTATGTCGGGCATCGGCATAATCATCATCCTGCTTCAGACTCTCCCTTTCCTAGGGTCGGAGATTGCGACTGGAGGTCCGATTGGGGCGGTCAGGGCCTGGCCGGAGGCCATAGCCGGAATCAACTTCAATGCCCTTGCCATTGCTGCAGTTACCTTGGCAGTGGGTGTGCTGTGGCCAAGCCAGTTGCGACGGTTCTTCCCCCCACGCTGGCAGCCCTTGTGGCCGGGACCCTCATGGGAGTTCTGTGGCTGACGGAAACGCCGATAATTGGCGAGGTGCCAACGGGCCTTCCGGAATTACGGATGCCCGATCTCTCAGTGGGCGCCTTGGGGAATGCGGTGCAGCCGGCCCTGACCATCGCGTTGCTGGGCTCCATCGATAGCGTGCTGACCTCCCTGATCGCCGACTCGATAACCAGGACACGCCACAACCCCAATCGGGAGCTGATTGGACAGGGCATCGGCAATACCATCGCGGGATTCATCTGGGGACTGCCCGGTGCGGGGGCCACCATGGGGACGGTGGTCAACATTAGGGCCGGAGGCAGGACACAGGTGTCGGGAGTGCTGCGGGCGGCGATCCTGCTTGCCCTGGTTCTCGGGCTGGGGAAATACGTGGAGGCGATACCGCACGCGGTCCTTGACGGCATTCTGATGAAGGTGGGCTGGGACATTATCGACCGGCGATTCATAACTCGCGCCCTCCGGGTCTAGCGTGAGCACCTGATAGTCATGCTGATTACCTTGGGCCTCACGGTGTTCCTCGACCTGGTTACCGCCGTGGCCATCGGCCTCATCGCCGCGGGGATGGCGGGGGCGCGGGCGTTCGAGCGCCTGGAACTGGACAGCGTCATCTCGGTACCGCTCTTGGATAGTACCTTCCTTGGCAGCCGGGGATCCGGGGATGAATTCTCGGCCAGGGTTGGTATGGTGTCGCTGCGAGGCAGTTTTTCGGTTGCACCCTCCAACAGGCTGATCAACGCAATCAGCGCCGACATCCAAGAGCATGAGGTGTTGATCCTGAACTTCATCGACACTGTCTATATGGACGACAGCGCCGCCCTTGTTGTGGAGCAATTGATTGATGTTGCAATAGATGAGAACACCGAGTGCATCATGATGGGACTGGAGGGCAGGCCCGCCATTACCCTGCAAGCGCTCAATGTGCTGCGGCGGGTTCCCCAGGACCGGTTCGTCGATGACCTCGACGGAGCAAGGGAAACCGCAAAGCGCATACTTGGCGAGGCATAGAGTCCGCCTCAACCGTTATACAATTAACTTTGGACAATGAACGTTCGCACGGAGGTTGAAATATGCGTCTGGAAAACAAAGTTGCCATCATCACCGGTGCGGCTGCCGGAGTGGAGGGTCAATTGATGGGCTTCGGAGGCGCGGCTGCCCGCATGTTTGTGCAGGAGGGCGCCAAGGTGGTGCTTACGGACATCAAGGTTGAAATGGGGGAGGCCGCTGCGGCTCAGATCCGGGAGGGCGGTGGGGACGCCATATTCATGTCGCAGGACGTTACCAGCGAGGAACGGTGGCTGGAGGTTATCGCCGAGACGGTGGCCCACTACGGTAAATTGGACGTTCTGGTCAACAACGCCGGCACCGGCGCTCGCCTGAAAGTCGAAGACACCACTGTCGCTGACTGGGACGGCCAGATGGACGTACACGCCAAAGGCGTGTTCCTCGGAACAAAGCACGCCATACCGGAAATGCGAAAGGCGGGGGGCGGGTCCATCATCAATGTATCGTCCATCTACGGGCTGGTGGGAAGCGCTACCTCTACCGCCTACCATGCCGCCAAGGGGGCCAGCCGCCTGTTCACCAAGTCGGCAGCCGTACAGTATGCGGGCGAGAACATCCGGGTGAATTCGGTGCATCCCGGCTACTGCTGGACGCCGCTGACCGACCCAAGCTACTCCCAAGAGGAGGGGCGACGCCAGTGGTCTCTTGACCGCATACCGCTGGGCCGACTGGGAAATGCCGATGACATCGCCCACGGTATCGTCTATCTTGCGTCCGACGAGTCGTCATTTGTAACCGGCGCGGAACTGGTCATCGACGGAGGCACAACCGCTCAATAGCGGGCGAGTCGCCGTATGAGACCGATGCAGGGATACCCTAGCCAAGGATACTTTAGCGGAGGATACCCATGACCGCTGCCCCGATGCCTCCTGGCCGGCCGCAAGAGCCGTGGCCCACACTACGCGCCCGGCCGCGATCGTTTTTTAACGCGCCCCTCTGCGACGACATCGAGCAACTGGAGGCCGATGTGGCCTTCATCGGCGTACCCTTCGACCAAGGGACCTTGGGTCGGCCGGGGGCGCGTTTCGGCCCCGACTCCCTCCGTGACGCCCCCCGGGCCTATTCGTATTCCGACCCGTACGGACGCCAGGGCACGGCAGATGGTTTCTTCGACATCGATACGGAGGACGAACTGCTGCGAGGGGTGACCATGGCCGATTGCGGGAACGTCCCCATCGTTCCCTCGGAGGTGGTCGGCAACTTCGACCGGATCACCCGCGCCGTGGAGCAGGCCGTAGCGCGAGGCGCCCTGCCGGCAGTGGTTGGCGGCGACCACGCCATCACCTTTCCCGTGGTGCGCGGACTCTCAAAATTCGCGCCGCTGAACATCGTACACTTCGACGCGCATCTCGATTACACCCACGACGTGCAGGACGCACTCTACACTCACGCCAGCCCCATCCGTCGCTGCCGGGAGCTGGACTTCGTGGGGCACATCACCTCGGTGGGCATCCGCTCGGCTCGGCGCATCCCCTACGAGGAGGCGATGCGCGACGGCAGCCTGATCATCAGTGGCACCCGTTTCCGTGAAATGGGCCCGCGTGCTGTCGCAGACCTCATCCCACCGGCAGAGAACCTGTATATCACCTTCGACGTGGATGTTCTCGACCCCAGCCTCGCTCCCGGCACCGGCACGCCTGAGACCGGCGGGCTGTTTTATCAGGAGGCGCGGGAATGTCTGCTGGCCTTGCTTGCCAAGTCAAACCTCGTGGCCTTCGACATTGTGGAGGTCGCGCCCCCCTACGACAACTCGGAGCTGACGGTGCAGGTGGCCGCGCAGTTGATGCAAGACATCCTGGCCGCCCGGTTCCCTTCCATCTAGGAAGTGACAGGTCCATTCCCATGACCAAGACAAAGTCGCCTAACAGTGGAGCCGATCTACGACAAAGTTTGTGAAGCAATCGAGCGATCAAATACTTGTCGGATTGAGGGACTTCCTGCTAGTTTTGGTGGTACTTTTGCTAGTACTACAGTTGCAGATTAACGATGTAGAATATGCCATCACATGATGAGGAGGTGAGGTGGTGGCAGCGTGCGGGGATGAGGTTGCAGAGGTGGCCCGGTGGGCGGATGGCATTGAACAGGTATACCGGTACGTTGGGAGACGGTTCCGGCGGCCGGAGCCGCGGCGGAGGGCGCTGGAATAGCTGCGGGGACTGCTCAGTCCGTTGGAACGCAAGAACGGCTGGCAGCTGGCCGAGAGGGCGGGCGACGCCACTCCCTACGGGGTGCAGCGCCTGCTGTCCACCTACCGGTGGGACGCCGATCTGGTGCGTGATGACCTGAGGGGTTAGGTAATGGAGCACTTGGGGGACGCTGACGGAGTATTGGTGGTGGACGAGACCGGCTTCCTCAAGAAGGGGAACAAGTCCGTAGGGGTGCAGCGGCAGTACAGCGGCACGGCGGGGCGGATCGAGGACTCTCAGGTTGGGGTATTCCTGGCCTATGCCAGCGCCAAAGGAGGGACCCTGCTGGACCGGGAGTTGTAGCTGCCCCAGGTCTGGTCCGAGGACCTGTCGCGGCGGCGGGAGGCCGGAGTACCGGCAGATGTTGGCTTTCAGGCCAAGCCGCAGTTGGCCCGGCGAATGCTGGAGCGGGCGCTGGAATCGGGAGCCCCCTTCGGCTGGGTTGCCGGTGGCGAGGTCTACGGCAGCGACCGCAACCTGCGGCTGTGGCTGGAGCGGGAGGGGATTCCCCATGTGTTGGCCATCAAGCGCAACGAGAAACTGTGGGCCGTGGCAGAAAAGGGACCCCGGCAGGTCAGGGCGGACCGACTGGCGTCGCAGGTCGACAAGTCGAACTGGGTCAGATGCAGCGCGGGCGACGGTGCCAAGGGCCCCCGAATCCACGACTGGACCGCCGTGGATATACGGCCTCTGCGGGAGCCGGGCAAGGGGTACTGGCTGCTGGTCCGGCGCAGCGTGGCCAGGCCAGAGGAGTTGGCTTACTACGCGTGCTACGGCGCGTGCTACGGCGCGTGCTACGGCCCGGCGGGGACTACCCTGGAGGAACTGGGAGGAACTGGCGAGGGTGGCCGGAATCCGGTGGGCCATAGAGGAGTGCTTTGAGGAGGCCAAAGGGCAGGTGGGGCTGGATCAGTACGAGGTGCGCCGCTGGGATGGCTGGTACCGGCACATCACCTTGGCGCTGCTGGCCCACGCCTGCCTGGCGGTGATCAGGCATCAGGCATCGGCGCAAGGATGCTCTGGGGAAAAGGGGGCTGTCCCAGCTTGGATGAAAGATTGATTCCCGTGACGGTGCCCGAGGTACGCCGGCTGCTCACCCGCCTCGTATGGACGGCGAATCACCCCGCTGAGCTTGTTCTGTCCTGGTCTCTATGGAGACGACACCATCAGGCACAAGCCCGGCGATGTCACTACCAACGACGTCTATCGCTGCTGAATTCAATAGTGCAACTGTAGTATTAGGGAGTGTCGTCAAAATAATAACCTGATGGTACATTGCAGTGGAGAGTGTGAGGGAGTGGGGTTGGGGTATGACAGCAGCGCATCGAAGGCACGACCTTTCGGACAAGGTATGGAAACGCTTGCAGCCTCTGTTGCCTGGAGGAGCAGGCAAAAGGGGTCGCCCGGCCAGGGACAATCGACTGTTTGTGAACGCGGTGTGTTGGATACTGCGGACGCCTTGGCGTGATCTGCCGCCGGACTACGGGGACTGGAAGAACACCCACCGCCGCTTCTGCCGCTGGCGGGACCGGGGCGAGTGGGCCAGGCTGCTGGAAGCGGTGATGGATTAGAAACCGGGCCGGAAACCCCTATTCTCTAAAAACGGCCTTTTTTGTGACATCGATTATCGATACCATAGTGAGTCTGTGAGACGTATGTCGTATACTATTATGCCGCATAAGATTGGAATACGTCTGCTTGGGATAGCGGAAAACCCGGCCAATATCTTTCCGGCCAGACTTCTAGACCTGCTCCATTTCTGCCAATCCCTCCGGGAACCGGTTACCTTGATCACCAGGTTACGGCTGGGATCACCAGGTTACGGCTGGATGCCGGTCTCTATGCCCTGGCGCCGCCTCGCCTGCCTGGTCAGAACGGCCGTCCCCGGGTGAAGGGCGTGCGTCTGCCCACTCTGAAAGAACAACTTGGGAAAGAGCAGCTTGGCTTGCCTGCTGTCTCTTGGAATGTCGCCCCGGTGGCTTGGTATGACGGCACTGTCCGCACGGTGGAACTCGCTTCCCAAACGGCGCTCTGGTATCACTCCGGCAAACCGCCCGTACCCATTCGTTGGGTCCTGGTTCGAGACCCCAAAGGCGAATTCGAATCCCAAGCGTTGCTCTGTACTGACCCGGCAGTGGCTCCGGCGCAGATCCTCGAATGGTTTGTGTTGCGCTGGCAACTGGAGGCCACCTTCCAGGAGGTGCGGTCTCATCTGGGAGTGGAAACCCAGCGCCAGTGGTCCGACCGGGCCATCGCCCGCACCACGCCGATATTGATGGGGCTCTTTTCCTGGATTACCCTGGCGGCCCACCTGCTGCAAAAACAACGCCCCATGATCCAGCGTACGGCGGCGTGGTACGCCAAACCAGCACCCACCTTCGTCGATGCCATCGCCTTGGTGCGCCACCACCTATGGCTGGCGTCAGAGGGTTTTTCAATGTCGCCGTCACACCCCCACAGTGAAAAAGTCCCCACAGCATTTTACGCCCGCCTTATTGACTCGCTGGCATACGCCGCTTGAATGTACAAAGCACCGTTAGGCCCGCGTTCCTGACTGGGCAAAGGAGACTAACAGACGAGACCGCGCCGGAGGTGTAATCTCCTGTTGAGGCGTATCGTCTGGACCAAGACCGACTAGACTTTGGCGCATATTGCCCGGTACAAAGCATGGTCTGGGAGTCTTACGGCGGCATCATTGGTGACGTCCCCACCAGGACGATCCCGTTCGGGAGAGTGGCAACTGTCAGGGACTTCCTCCAGCGACGCGCCGACACTGACGTGATAGGAGGAGATGATGACGACTCGCCAGAGGAGCGCAAAACCGGCGCGCCAGACGACCCGGAGGCGGGAGCGTCTGCCCGCGCAGCTGTCCCAGGTAAACCTGGATGCGGCTGGTATTGACGTGGGGGCCAGCAGCCATTTCGTCGCGGTGCCCCAAGACCATCGCGACCAGCCGGTGCGCGAGTTTGAAGCCTTCACGGCAGACTTGTATCGCCTGGCCGACTGGCTGTCGGAGTGTGGAGTGGGGACCGTGGTTATGGAGTCGACCGGGGTGTATTGGATACCGCTGTTCGGGGTGCTGGAAGAGCGGGGTTTCGAGGTGATGCTGGTAGACCCCAGGCGCATCAAGAACGTGCCCGGCCGCAAGACCGACGTTCAGGACTGCCAGTGGCTGCAAAAGTTGCACACCTACGGCCTGTTGTCGGGAGCCTTCCGGCCCGAGCCGGAGATACGACGCTTGCGGAGCTACCTGCGGCAGCGGGCCATGCTGGTGGAGTACGCGTCCCATCACATTCAGCACATGCAGAAGGCGCTGACCCAGATGAACGTGAAGCTCCAGCACGTCATCAGCAACATCACTGGCCAGACCGGCATGGCGATTATTGAAGCCATCGTGAGCGGAGAACGGGACCCGTGGCAGCTGGCGCAACTCCGCGACCACCGGATCAGGGCGGACGAGGAGACCATCGCCAAGTCGTTACAGGGGCACTGGCTCGAAGAGCACATCTTCGAGCTGACCCAAGCTCTGGAACTATACCGGGTGTATCACGCCAAGATTGATGAGTGCGACAAAAAGATTGAAGCCCAGTTGGAACGGTTTGAGGACGCCACCGACGGCGGGACTCCTGCCGGGAATGGCCGGCGGCGCAGCCAGGGCAACGCGCCCAGCTTCGATATCAGGACACATCTGTATCGGATGACCGGGGTGGACCTGACCCGCATCGATGGGATAGACGGCTTCACGGCCTTGAAGGTGATCAGCGAGATTGGTGCAGACATGACGAAATGGCCCAGTGCCAAGCACTTCGCGTCCTGGCTGGGTCTGAGCCCCGACAACCGCATCACCGGTGGTAAGGTCATGAGCTCAAAGACCAAGCCCAGCGCCAACCGGGCCGCGGCGGCATTGCGCCTGGCTGCCCATGGACTGCACCGCTCCAACAGCGCTTTGGGGGCCTTCCTGCGCCGCAAGAAAGCACACTTGGGAGCACCCAAGGCCATCACCGCCACGGCTCACAAGCTGGCGAGACTGATCTACTCCATGCTGCGCTTCGGGCAGGACTACGTGGATGCCGGCGCCGAATACTATGAGAGTCAGTATCAGCAACGGGCGCTGCGCGCTGCGAAACGGCAAGCGCATCAACTGGGCTACCAACTGGTGCCTGTGTCCGATGCTCCGGGCCATATTCCGGGCGTACCCCTCAACCCTGCGGCGGTCGCCTGAAAAACCGTGTTAGTCGGGAGTCCAGCTCAGAGGGTGTCTAAAAAGTTGGAGCCCTAGCCAAACGGCGCAACATGAGTCCGGTCATGGCAGCGTAGATCCAGGCCTCCGTAGTTTCCGGCAAACCCTCATAATCCTTGCTCAAACGCCGTTGCAGATTCAGCCAGCCGAAGGTGCGTTCCACCACCCAGCGCCGGGGCAGTACCTGGAAAGTATGTTGCTGCCGGGGCCGACGCACCAACTCCAGATTCCAGCCACCCACTTCCTTGGCCCACTGCACCAGCTTGCCTCCGTAGGCCCCGTCGGCCCAAATCACCTTTAACCGGGGATATTGCCCCAGCAGACGCTCCAACACCAGCTTGGCGCCGTCCCGGTCCTGTATGTTGGCCGGATGCACCGCCACTGCCAGCAACAGCCCCAGGGTATCGACCACTATGTGGCGCTTGCGCCCCTTCACCTTCTTGCCCGCATCGTAACCTCTGGGCCCCCCTTTTCGGCAGTCTTTACCGATTGGCTGTCGATGATCGCTGCGCTGGGGCTGGCCTGGCGGCCCTCGAACTGACGGGTCGGGACCGCAAGGCGTCATGCGCTCTCTGCCAGGTTCCGTCCCGGCGCCAAGTGCGGAAGTAGTGGAAGGCGGTGCGCCAAGGTGGCAGGTGATGAGGCAGCATCCGCCAAGAGCATCCGGTGCGCAGCACATAGCGGATGGCATTCACCACCTCCCGGCGGGGGTACTTGACGGGACGGCCGCCGGGTTTGGGCGGAGGCAGCAACGGTTCCAGCAGTTGCCACTCCCGGTCGTTCAGGTCGGTGGGGTAATTTGGTCGGTTCATACCCCCAGATTACGCCATTCCGCCCGTTCCTCGACTTCGTGCCTTTATGCAAGGTTTTATCTTTTTAGACACCCTCTTAGCTGGACTTTGTACACTCAAGCTGCGTAGGCCAGCGAGTCGATGAGGCGGGCGTAAAATGCGGTGGGGACTTTTTCACTGTTGGGGTGCGAGGGCGACATTGAAAAACCCTCCGACGCCAGCCACAGAGTCCGGCGCAACAGGGCGATGGCATCGACGAAGGTGGGGGCTGGTTTGGCGTACCATGCTGCCGTGCGCTGGATTATGGGCTGTTGTTTTTGCAGCAGATGGGACGCCAGGGTAATCCATGAAAAGAGACCCATCAACACGGGAGTGGTGCGGGCGATGGCCCGGTCGGACCATTGGCGCTGGGTCTCCACTCCCAGATGAGACCGCACCTCCTGAAAGGTGACCTCCAGTTGCCAACGCAACACGAACCATTCCAGTATCTGAACCGGAGCCACTGCCGGGTCGGTACAGAGTAAAGCCTGAGGGTCGAATTCGCCTTTGGGGTCTCGAACCAGGACCCAACGAATGGGGACGGGCGGTTTGCCGGAGTGATACCAGACCGCCGTTTGGGAGGCGATTTCCACCACGCGGACGGTGCCGTTATACCAAGCCACCGGGGAGGCATTCCAGGAGACGTCAGGCAAGCCAAGCTGCTCTTTCCCAAGTTGTTCTTTCAGGGTGGGCAGACGCACGCCTTTTACCCGAGGACGGCCGTTCTGGCCAGGCAGGCGAGGCGGCGCCGGGGCATAGAGGCCGGCATCCAGCCGCAACCGGGTGATCAAGGTAACCGATTCCCGTAGGGATTGGCAGAAATGGAGCAGGTCAAGGACGGCATAGCCGCTGTCGCCCACCAGCACCAGGTAACGGCGGGGCAGCCAGCGGCGCAGTTGCAGGATCATCTGACGGGCCCAGTCGGTGAGCTTTTTATGAGAGCGTCCTCGCCGCCGGTAATACCGCTCTGAGGGCGCCAATGCGGTCAGCACCGGCAAGGCCCAGTAGCGTCCGGCCCATGGTATGTGGCCCAGCCACATGAGACTGATCCAACGCAGGCCACTGGCCTTGACCACGTAGCTGCGGCTGGAGCGCACCGCATCCCGGTAAATCCCGAGAGCTCCGATCTGCGGACCCCGGCGCCGCTCCAGGGTCTCGTCGATACCGAATATCAAAGGGCCGTCGCCCCGGTCAAGATGCTGAAGCAGCATCCGCAGAAGCACTTGAGACACCTGAAGCGGCGACCACGCCGCCCGGTTGAGCACATGATGGTAGCGGGCATAGTTGCGGTCGCCGCTCAACCCCATAACCCGAAGAGCCGAGGCCACGGTGCGCCGGCCTGGGGATAGTATCGCCCCCACCAGCAGAACCTGGGCTTTCTGCCAAGTCGGCGCCCGAAACAGTGTTGCGAATGGGATGAGCACAGGTAAAATGGCGCTGGGCAGGGTAAGCATAGCTGGACCTTTTGTGAGAGATGGGTCAGGCCAGCTTAACCTGTCCTTATAATTTGTCTACGGTTTGTACAAAGTCCAGCTTAGACTTCGGTCCGTTGATACTTTGCCTTCAACAGAGATTGTACTTCCCAGCCGTTGGATAAACACCTTGCGTTGTAGAAGTCCAAATAAGGAGCGTCCAGTGAATACAAAAGCGGCGGCGATCCCGAACACGTAGGCGTTAAATACGACCCAAAGAATCAGCCACTCAATGGAGAGAGACGATAGGGTTGATATAGCCCCAACCACTGCGAAGAATACGGCTGCCGCCGTTGCATATGACAGGAGCCTATTTGTGGGCGTCCAAGTTTCCATGGCTACCGGGATTAGGCAACTGGCCGCTATTAGCAGCAGTAGCGATCCGTGGGCACCCGGTTTTGGATAAATCTCAGATGAAGCCAGTTCCCATAGCGGGGCATACAGCAGGACGCAACCCTCCGCTATCTGCAAAGTCAGCCATATGCCTCCCGCCAGTCGCCAACCGTTGCGGTTCACTCCTCAACGTCCTCATAGATCACCGCGCTCATCATCCACAAGTAACGTGCTCCCTGAACGCTCATGTAAAGAGAGAACAGCGCCCCGATAGAGGCCGCAGTCCAGAAAACCTCTGGACTGGTTGCGGCCACATCCTTCATCCCATCCAACAGACCAGGAAACCATCGGAACAATACGGCAAAGAATGTCCATACCACCATGAACGGGATAATCACGGCCATCACCCTAAACCAAAGCCAAGGTGAAACCTGCATATAGGTCGGCTACAATCGGGGAGGCATATCGTCAGGACCGGAAGAGGACTGAGCGGGGATGGTGATGGGTATGAGGGTGATACGGCCTGACTTGGAGCTGTGGCAGTTGGACTTGGATGGCGTGCGCAGCAGGATGTACTTGGCGCCGACGCCCCGGGAGAGAGAACGCTGGCATGCTCTGTGGCTCCTGTGCCGGGGCATGACCGCCTCGGCCTCTGCCCAGGCACTGGGCCGGGATGCTCATACCATCGGCAGATGGGCCACCGCCTTCAGCGAGGGAGGTCCGGCGGCTTTGATCTTCGAGCAGACTGGGGGTTCCCCCCCGTCCTCGGCGAGGAACAGCAGGCGGAGTTGAAGGAGGCGGTGCAGGAGTTGCCCGATATGTAGGGCATCGAACTGGCCAACTGGAACTGGAAGGTGGTGCGTCAGTTCCTCTCGGGGCGCATCGCCGTTTCACTGAGCCGCAGCACTTGCCTGAACTGTCTGCACCGGCTGGGCTTTGTCCTGAAGCGCCCCAAGAAACGGCTGCTCAAGGCCGATGAGGATAAACGGGAGGCCTTTGTGGCGGAGTACGCCGTCCTGTGGGACGAAGCAGGACGGTCCGGGGCAAAAACATTCTTCGCCGACGAGGCGCATTTCCGGGCGGACGCTGAGTTGAGGGGCAAGTGGGTGTTGCGGGGAGAGTCGGCCTTGGTGGACTCGACCAGCCCGCGCTATGGAGAGAAGGCCAGCTACTATTCGGCGGTGTGCCTGGAGACCGGCGAGGTGGAATGGATGGAACTGGAGGGGAACAGTAACTCCGGAACCTCTGCCGCCTTCTTGGACCGATTGCGGCAGTGGCACTCCGGGCCGCTCGGCGTGATCTGGGACAACGCACCGGCCCACCGCGGGGAAGCGGTGCGTGAAAACCTCCGGACGCCGGGCCATGGCCTGCGGCTGATGAACCCCCGTTTTCACGAGGGTAGGCTCTGCCGGGCTACAGCCCGGACTTCAACGGCGATGAGGCCATCTGGGGCTGGGCGAGAGAGGAAGCCACCGGGAACCTGTGTCTGGGCACCAAGAAGATGGTGCAGGAGAAGGTGAGAAACTTCCTCGGCGGTCTGGCCGGACGGAGAGAAGAGGTCAAACGCTGGTGCCGTACAGTCCTGCAATCAAGAGCAGAGGGGCTCCTGCGTAACCCCCATCCGGATTCCCACCACCAGCCAAATGCACATCCCACCTTGGCTTTAGTTTAGTTCTGGTCGGGTATTTAATTATTAAGTCAAGGAGCCAACTCATACCAATCTCCTAGGCGCAGGTTAAGAGTTCTGTAAAAAGAACTATCCCGCTGATGTGCAATTATCCCACAAAAGGCAGCGGCGGAATCTTCAACGATTCCGCCGTTTTTCGTTACTGCCTTTTGGTGCTACCCTCAGTCAGGGGACTTTTGCAATTCTCTCAAACTCAGTCCCCGCGACCCGATAGCTCATTTCACCCGCGCAAATGCGCACCTGCTCAGTGGGAAGCTGGAACCGGCGCTGGCAGACTTCAACGCAGCGGTTGAATTCGATCCCACCCGCGGCCGTTCCACCTACGGCCGCGGCTTGGTCTGTCTTTTGCTGGGAGACGATGCTGGTGCTGAGCAGGACTTTCAGCGTGCCCGCGAGTTGGGATACGACGAGCAGGACCCGGATTGCTGAAGTTGAGGAGATTCTGCCCCTCCTTACCGATCTGGCGGGAGGGCACGATGTGGGTTCGTACGGCTGAGTGTATGGCGCTCCTCTTGCGCTGCCAGGCCCGAAAGTTAACGTACTCCTGCACCGGAGCGAGGGGCCTGGGTTGCAGCCCTGAACCTTAACGCTCCAGTTGGTTGTGCCAGTACACCATATTCCTGACGAGGACGGTGCACCCTGCCAAGGCGTTGAAGTCTCGGCTACAGTGGAGCATCAGAGTCTGGGCCAGTGCGTCTTTGAGCCAGAAGTGGGCTGCCCGGCCACTCCATTTTGATGGGATCCCCCGGAATTGATCAGAGTGGACTCTGGCCCGTTGTGCTCCGGAGCTCGGCATAACTGTCGTTCGGGATTTGCCGCGGCCGCGCTTAATCTCGTGGGTGCGGACCGAGGTGCTGTCGCAACGTATGACCTGGGGTACGCCGCCCAGTTTCCAGGGGTCGTGCTGCAGTTTCCTCATTTAAGGCTGGGGAAACTCGCCGTTGGTCAGGGGAATTGCTCTACATCTGCGTGGTGCCCTGGCTGGTACGCAGCGCCAATCCGGGCTACTGCTTCCAGGTCGCTGGCTGGTGGGTGCCGGACCACAGCCAGGGGGCTCATCGAGCTGGTGAAGCTGCTTGGGCTTAACGTTACCGGAAGCTACCATGGGCATCAGGGAAAGTCAGATGGGGAGCAACCGGGGGCCCTACAAGAGGGTTGGCCATCCATGCCTTGCCTTGAAATCCGGTCGCATCCTGTCTCCGGCCAGGCTCCTGTGCCCAAGGTAACGCCGTTGGTAGTGGCGATCCCTCAAGCTGACAGGGTTAACCCGACTGGCGAGATCTCCACCCTTGGGCAAGGGCTCCCAGCAGGCCGCCTATTCCTGCCGAGACACTACTGTAGGTCGTCGACGCGCAAATGTTACCTGATATATATCAAGCCGGAGCCTAGCGCGCCATCGCCCCAAAGAGTTTCATGGAGACTACAGTGGCCCAGTCCTGTTTTTAACAACAGGAACCACAGCGTTCTACCAGTCCGCTGTCCGGGAACATCGGGTACCACCCCGATGCCTACTCGATTGGGAGTCGGCTCCGAGGCACCAAGGTGGAGATTAGTTCTCCCATTCACCCTGCGTCACCCCGCTGATCCGACCCTCCGAAGCCCCCGTTTTCTCGTCTCCGGCAGACCACCTCCCGAGGCCCGCAAAATCGGCCTCCAAAGTGGCCCGCAACCCAAGTACACATACCCTCGCCACGTTTTAGTCTGTATTCTCATGCCATATAGGCAACTACGTAGTTGCCAAAAATCACCCGAAGACGAAGTACACATACCTTCTATCTACCGTTCCTATCTGTGACCGCCCCACTCACTTAAAAAATCCGCCGTACATACCTCAGATACGAACGACAGCTTTGTGTCCCCCTCACAGCCCTCCCTTTTTTGACCCGTCACCGGCGTCGCTGGGCGTCCCTATCTGTGACTCTTCAAAAAACGCCCGATTGAAGCCATTATGTAAAACTCGACCAAAAAGCCCCCCATGAGGGTTTTGGCAACGCGCGCATCCACCCCTCCTATCTGGACCACACCTTTGCGATCGCCCCGCAGAGTTTGAGAAACTGGCGATACACCCCTGCTATCTGCCCAGCCTATCTCTGACCCCCCCACAGACCCCCGCAACCAGAATGTACAACCCTCGCCGACGAACCAGCCCATTTTCTCCAAAATCGACAAAAAAGCCCCCCCATGAGGGTTTTGTTCACGCGAACAACCACCCTTCCTATCTGAAGTACACCTTTGCGACCGCCTCACAGAGTTGGCGAAATTGGCGATACACCCCTGCTATCTGCCCCGCCTATCTCTGATCCCCCCACAGACCCCCGCAACTAAAATGTACAACCGGACTCGCTGCCCCGGAGAGCCTGATTTTCGCGTGATCAACCCCGGAAATCAGTGTCTCCAGAGTTGACTATAGCATGCACGATAAGTATGCTTATCGTGCATGCTATAGTCAATGCGAACGGAGGAACCATGGCCGGGAAAATTACCCGCCGGTGCTCTCACTGCGATATCGCCTTCGAGCCAGCTCGCAGAGATGTCCGCTACTGCTCCGGGGCCTGCAAGCAGCGGGCGAAACGCGAGCGGCGATCATTTAACGCGAGCGACGAGCTGCAAGGTCTCCTGCGTGCGAATCCGGAACGGACCCCATGACCGCCAGCGAACGCCCCCTCTGCGACTGCCCCGAGCCCTGTGGCTGCTACGCCGAGGGTTACGCCGCCGGCAAGGACAAGGCCTACTTCGAGGTCCTGGACGGCCTGGACGGCCCACCCCACTCCGAGAGCTGCGGCTGCCAGCCCTGCCAGGTCAAGCGGGCCTGCCTCCGGAAGGTGATTACCCTGATGGCCCGGAGCTCACCCGCGCTCTTCGAGCTGGTGGAGGCGTGGACCTTGGAAAAACATGACCACCGGAACTGACCGCCAGTTCATCCCGGCTCTGGCCGAGAGCGTTCCCCGGGAAACGGCATCAGCGCCGACGGACGTCGACGTCCTGGCCGACGCCGTCAGTTGGGCGCCCAGCACCAGGCGCGCCTACGTGACCGGCTGGAAGCACTTCACCAGCTGGTGCTTCGAGAACCGGTGCCAGGAACTGCCCTCTGCTGCAGCCGACGTCGGCCGTTACCTGGAGCACCTAGTGGAGACGGAGGGCAAGACGCTGGCCACCGTGCGCCTCCGCCTGGCGGCGATCGCCGCGGCCCACCGTCTGGGCGGACACCCGGATCCTACACCCCGGCCGCTGGTCAAGGCGACGCTGAAGCGCCTGGCCAGGGAGTATGGGAAACCCAGGAAGCAGGCAAATGGGTTGACCAGCGAGGCCTTGGCCGCAGTAAAGGCCACCGTGCGGATCCAGCGGATCCACCAGGGGAAGCGGCGGCGCAAGGAGAGCGAGGCCCAGGCCGCGAGACGGGCCGCGGTAGACCTGGCCCTGCTGCAGGTGATGCGGGACGGCCTGCTGCGCCGCTCCGAGGCGGCGGCGCTCCGGTGGGGCGACGTCGAGTTCCATGCGTGCGGTTCAGGCCGGCTGCACGTCGCCAGGTACAAGACTGACCAGGCGTCAGAGGGGCAGGTGCTCTACCTGGGCCCTGCGGCTGTGGAGGCGCTGCTGGCCATCCGGCCCAACGAAGCGGTAATCGACCCTGCCACCAGCGTCTTCGGGCTGTCGGCCAGCCAGATCTCCCGGAGGATCAAGGCGGCAGCGAAGATGGCGGGCCTGGGTGATGGGTTCACCGCCCACTCGCCCCGGGTGGGCATGGCGCAGGATTTGAGCGCCGCGGGGGCGGAGCTGCCGGAGCTCATGGCCGCAGGCCGCTGGGACAGCCCCACCATGCCGGCCCGGTACACCGAGGCCCAGGATGACGGCAGGGGAGCCGTGGCCCGGTACTACCTGGGTGACCTAGGAAAATGATCAACAATACATGCATCCGCAGCCACTGCTTCCAGGTGGCCGGCCGGCGCAAGTGCGCAACCACTGACAGAGAACCGGTCGAACTGGAGAGGCTGACAGCAGCTTGCTGTTGACGCTGGCACCCACTGGCCGGGATTGATGACAGATGGCCGTTGTGAGACAGGCTGCGGGCAGGGTACCCTGAAAATCTCACACTTCCCTCGAGGCCCTTGACCATGGCCAACCCTAACTGCAGGTCCTGCGACCGTGCCGGCGGCGCCGGCGCTTGCTGCGGCTCTTGCGCCGCGGCCATCATGGGCAGGACCCTCAATCCCTCCTCCGGCGAACGGCGGAGGAAGTTCCCTCGGGCGAGGCCTGCCGGGGACTCCGCTGAATTGACAAAAACGCCCCCATGAGGCTTTTGTTCACGCGAATAGCCAACCTTCCCATCTGACGTACGGCTTTGTGACCGCCCCACAGAGTTGGAAAAATTCGTGATCCACCCCTGCTATCTACACCACCTATCTGTAACCCTCTCATTGCCCCCCGAAACTGAAATGTACACCCCCCCTGCCGACCGGTGGGCCTAATTCTCATGTGAAGAACCCCAACAATCAGGGCCTCCGGTATTGATTGTCAACGGCGGCGAGAAGATGGGCCACTGGTGTGCAGTGCTCCGAAAGCATCCGGTCGTTCCTCGCCCCAGACCCGCCGCAACAGATGGTCGTGGGTCATCACCGGTCCGGCGTTGGCGACCAGTTCGGCCAGCAACCACTACTCGGTGGGCGTCAGATCCACCGGTGTTCCGGCGACGGTCACCGTGCGCTGGGCGTAGTCGATGGCCGGGTATCCCAGCTGGAAGGGTTCGCTGGGTTCGGGCGGTTCCGGTGCCATGCGCCGTCGCAGAACCGCCCGGATGCGGGCCGTCAGTCCGGTGGGTGAGAAGGGTTTCACGAGGTAGTCCGTCGCGCCCAGGTCGAAGGCTCGGGCGATGACCTCGTCCCGGCCGTAGATGGACAGGAAGATGACCGGCACGCTGGCGGCCCGGCGCATGTCCTGCATCAGCTCGATGCCATCGGGGTACGGCAGCATCAGGTCCAGCAGGACCAAGTGGGAATGCGCCTCGGCCATCAGCCGCGATGCCTCCTTTTGGGGTCGCCGGTCACGCTGGGCTGGTAGCCGCCCGTCCGAAACCCTCTACCCTTGGCGGCACGGCCAGTGGCCCCACCTGAATATGTACCAGAGCGGTAGACCCGCGCCCCTGGACTTCCCAGCCCTGATCAGCCTGCAGAGAGCAAGAACCCGCCGCCGGGACGAGGAACCCGCCCCAGCCGGGGCCATGACCACTCCAGCCAACACCAGAGCCCCTGCAGGAATGACCCAGCGGAGGAAGTCAGGACCTCGCGTTCCGGCAGTCCACAGCGCCCGGCGCAGAACTGCCACCGCCAGCACGGCCCCATGACCTCGACGGGAAATGCCCCAGAACTCTCTCAGCCGAAGTTTCTCTACCAGGTGCGTCCAGGGATGATACGGCGCATGAACTGGTCGAACATGGGGACGGTGAACGCAGTCAGTCCGTAGTTCGGACTCCATATCATTCCCTTGCTGATCAACTGGTTTCGGGTCGGAGCTAGGGAGTTGATCTTGCGGTCAAGCGCCGTCGCCACGTCTCCAGAGCGATGCGGACCAGGGCCCAGCTGGGCCATACCACGCAGATATCTTTTCTCCGCAGGGGTGAGCCGGTCGAATCTGACCCGGAAGAAACTCTCGTCAAGGACTGCAACCGCATGCTCGGACGCGGCCTCCACATGGGCTCGGGTGATTGGAGACCGGTCCGCAAAGTCCCAGACGTGCTTTCCCCATTCCTGCAGGAAGTAGGGATAGCACTCGGTCTTGGCTATGACGGCATCCAAGGCCGGCTCCTCGATGTCCACCCCCTCGGCCCTGGCCGGTATGGAGATGGCTCTCCTGGCGTCCTCAGGTTCCAGAGGGCCGATTTCAGGGAATTCGAACAGCCTCTCTGCGTAGGACTTGGCCTTGCCGGTCTGCCCCCGGAGCTGTGGGAGACCCGCTCCCACCATGGTCACGGGAAGACGCTCCTGCGATGCGTGGTGAAGCGCGGTGATCAGGGCCGCCAGTTCCGGTTCCTTCACGTACTGGAGTTCGTCCACGAAGAGTGCCAAGCAGGAGCCGTCCGCCTGGGCGGCGGCGGCGGCGGCAGCGATCAGGGCCTGGAGATCGGCCTCAAGGTCGCCGTTGTCAGCAAGGCCGGGTTCCGGTTCCAAGTCGAAGCCCACCTCGATGTCCTGGTATTTGACCTTCAGCGCGTTCGCAAACCCCGCGAGTCCTCTGAGACCTCTCCGGGCCAGGTCACGGGCTTTTTCCCCGTTGGAGAGTCTCCGCAGGACGATTCGCAACTGAGGCGCCAGCATGGCGGGCAGGGAGCGGTTTTCGGGAGCCTCTATCCGCAGGGCGTGAACGTGTTCTTCCTCAGCATCCCGGCGGATCTGATTGAGGAGCACGGTCTTGCCCACCCCCCGAAGCCCCACCATCAGGAGGCTTTTGCTGGAGCGGCCCAAGCGTATCCGTTCCAAGGCCACCCGCGCCGCTTCACGCAGCTCGTCACGGCCTGCCAGCTCCGGCGGCGGGGTGCCTGCTCCCGGAGCGTATGGGTTTCTTATCGGATCCATGGAGGCAGTTTATAGGAAGTTTCGCCAGTTTACAAACTCTCGCTAAACCGGCAAATCTCGGCATAATTCCTTGGTGGGCGCAACCCCCCATCCTGTCCCGGGGGGCCAGACATCGGGCATCCCGCCGCCGTGTTCGCTTTGGTAAGGCGCGGCGGTCCGCTACGAGAGTCGGGGGACAGCCCGCCGGCCCGCCCGGGACAGGATGAACGGCACATCAGCACAATAGGGAGAATGACCGGGGCCCTCATCCAGAACGTGCAGGCCCCGTTCCGCTGGAACAAATCGCCAATTGATTTCAACTTCCCGGAACAGGACGGCCGCCGCGCCGGCATGCACTTCACCGCCGATGGCCTGGCCGGACACCGGGGCCAGGACATGCTCATCGAGGGCGACCCGCCCCACGAGCCCGGCGCCTTCGTCATCCTGCGGCGCGTCCTGGTCAGGTTCGACCGGGACGACAAATGCCAGGCGGCAGGTCCGCAATGGCCGTTTGCCCATCTGTCCACCTCCCTGCGGATGGCACTTGGCATGCAGTTTTCGAATCGGGAATGTTCCGCTGCCGGTTGCGGTTCCGATTGTAGTAGGAGTTACGCAGTTGGATGGAGAGTGTACTTGGGAAAAGCCAGGTAATCTCGTAAGGCCGAGCGTATGATGTTGGCTTTGGACTCGTACCAAGAGACTCCGGCACTCAAGCGGTGGGCTTCCAGCCGCAGGAAGGCTTGGAGGGACAGGCGGATGTGATTCCGCTGTCCCTCTGCCGTACGCACTTGGCATTTCTCCACGCCACAACACTGTTTGAGGCCCCGGTGGTACGTTTCGATTCCCCAGGCTTGGCGCGCCAAGCTTTCCCGTTGTTGCTCCGTCATTCCCAGATCATTGGTGGCCCAGTGTTCCACGTCCCCGTCTTTGGAAACCGTCCGAAACACCCGGATAAACCCATAGCCTCGCAGATGCACCTGCCGGCCTCCCTGGGGTATCGCCACGGTGGCCAAGGGCAAGTTCCCCGCTCCCTCGGGGTTCACCCGCCGGTTGGACCGCAATTGGCTCAGCCAGAACCATCCCTTGTCCCTGATGGCTTTCAAATTCTCCAGGCTGGTATACCAACTGTCGAACAGCACCCAACGGGGCTGAAAGCCCCGCCCTTCCGCCACCTCCAGCATCCGCCGGAAGTGGTCGTTCTTGGTCAGTCCGCTTAGGGGACGGTCATAGACCCGGAAATCACAGGGTATCAGCGCATTGCCATCAGTCCACAACAAGGTCAGCAGGTTGATGCCCCATACCACTCGCTTATGCTTGCCGCTCCAATGCCGGGACACCAGTTCCATCCGCTTGGCGTAGGGCTTGTCCAAGGTGGTGTCGTCCAGCACCAGCACCCCCTCCTCCCGTCGCACTAGTCCCCGGGTTTCCTGCCACAGCGCCTCCGTGCCGGGGGGCTGTCTCCGCAGCAGACGGGTGAATGCGTCATGGGCCGGAGCTTGCGGTGATTCCGGTTGACACCGCGCCGCTTCGCTGCAGGTAAATCTCCTCTGGGCTGCCACCAAGAACTGAATGTAGTCCACCGCATCACACTTGGCCGGGTTCATCTCCCCCACCTCCGCCTCACTCCTTCTATCCTATCCCATCCCCAGCCTTAGCTCTCTCAACTGCGTAACTCCTATGTAGATCAGACGAGAGGGTTATCGGTGGCGCTCTCACTCGCCATGGTCCTCCAGCGTCCAGACCTCCGACAGATCGAGATCTCGGGCGAGCTCCGGGCCATCAGTGTCATGACCTTTTGGAGGCAGGCCCGCTTCACCTGGCAGGGCTGGCAGCCACAGTCCTGGGCGTGGGGCGGGCCCTCGAAGCGGGCCTTGTCCTTGCCGGCGGCGTAGCAGGGGCAGGGCTTGAGACAGTCGCGGACCTGGCTTCTCTCGGCTGTCATTGGTGGCCTCCAGAACTCATTATTCGGAGCGTTCGGAAACTCTAGTGATACGCACGGTAAGTATATTTATCGTCCGGCGGGGCCCTGGCCCAAGTGAAAGCCACAGCGCGGATCCAGCGGATCCACCAGGGCAAAAACCTGCAATCGCGATCTGCCCGCCGCCGCTACAATTCGGCCACGATAAGCGGTGGAGGATGAGCTATGCACGACGAAATGGCCAGCTGCGCTCGGTGCGGCGGGACTACGAGCAATCTACGGTATTGCAACAGGTGTTCCCCGGTAAAGGCGCCGGAGATACCTCCAGTCCACTACCTGTACCCCCTGGAACAAAAGGGGTTCCTGCTCGATCCGCTATCTCCCTGCCCGCTCTGCGGCCAGTTGAAGAACCTCAACTACTACTGCGCTCCGTGCACCGAAGCTATGGCCACGGTGGCGATAGCCGCCGCGAAGGACGCCCCAGCCGCCGATTGGCGGAAGACGGGGAGAGAAACCTACTGGACCCGGTTCCATGATGGCCAACTGGCCCGTGTGTCGACCCAGACAGGCCTGCTGCCCTTGCATTTCTCGATTCTCGATGAAATCGGGAAGCCAGTGGTGCGGGACGATGCCCTCGACGCCGACCGTGGGCGGCGGTATGCCGAGTGCGCCCACCACCTGCTCAACCGGCTGAAGGCAGCAATGGCTGCTACGATGGAAGGGCGAGGGGACTCGCGGCAATTGGTAAAACTCCGCGCTTTCTTGGAAGAGCTGGGGGCGGACCCAACGCTGCCTCCCTTACCCGGCGGATTGGTCTATGGCACGATGGACCTGGCGGCCCTCGCCTACTTCATAGACCTGCCAGCATGTCTGCGCTGCCTGCGGTACTCCGAAGAGACGGATCTTTGTGACCTCTGCTGGGAGACGCTGAAGCGTGAGGCGCTGGACGTTTCCCATAATGCGCCGCCCGTCGCCTGGCACATTACGTTGCATGGCGAATACCACGCCCGTTTCGATGATGGCCACTCGGCCCGCATGTACTCCGCCCCCGACGTGGGCGAGACCTACTTCGCCTTGGAAGTATACCGGAGGGAGTTGGTATCGGACACCTGCCCCGACCTGGCGACCGGACGGCGCTATGCCGAGTGCGGCCACTGGCTGCTGCACCGCGTTGATGAGAAACGGAGCTTGACGCTTCCGACAACCTCTCTGGATGCCCTGGTATTCGTGACCTGTGATCTGGCTGGCCTGGCCTTTCTGTTGGCACAGCGAGACCCTGCCACGGAGGGATTCCCTTCTCCGTGATTTCCGCAAGTGGGCCGCCCCGGAGAGCCGCCCTTCAGCCTTGTGAAACCCTCCAGAAAGGGGGTACAGTTGACCCAGTGGTTTTCAAACCCCACCGATATGGCGGCAGGGATTGCGCGAAGGCCCCAGAAACTTCCCGATGGTACTCGCTCCACGCGACATGGACGGCGCCGCAATTGATGCACGTGCCGCGGGCGTACGGTACCTCGCCAGAACCTTTCATATGCGCCAGCGCCGCGGTGAACATCTCCTGGATCTCTTCCCTGGTGAAACTGTCCTCGACGAGGTGGCCAACCATGTCCACCATCTGCTGCAGGTAATCCACCCGGTTAGCCTTATGACCTCCCTGCCAAGGCCGTTTCCAAAGCATGCTATGGCACTTCCGCCATCGAATACGTGCTGCCCACGATGGGCAGATAGATCCGGAGCGTCACCTGCACGTTGGCGTGGCCCAGCCAGCTGCTCACCACGTTGAGCGGGACCCGGCCGACCATCAGCCAGTGTCGGGCGGCGCTATGCCGCAGGCTGTGTGCGCCAGCGAGCCGTTTGCCAGTTCCAGGCGACTCTTCGTCGAGACCCGCCCTCCTGATGCCGTCGCCGACATGCCGCAGCGCGGTCCGCATGGTGAGTCCCACCACACGATCCCTGGGTGAGTGTTTCACCGGCCAATTGGTGAAGATCTGCACCATTTCATCATGCAACGGCACCGTCCGCGGCTTCCCCGACTTAGATTCCCTCACCAACAGCGTCGGGACTTCGGATCGGTAGTCCAGGTCCCGCCACTCCAACGCCAGGGCCTCGGAGATCCGCAGGCCGGTGCGCCACATGATGAGCGCCAGGGCCCGCGCCTGCAGACGGTTGTGGACCGCCAGCGCATCGAGCAGCCGGCCCACCTGATCAACTGTCCAGTAATGCGGCACGTCCATGCTGGCAGAGTACCGCAGTGAACTCTGCCAAAACAACCGGCAACTGTCATCAATGAACGACTGCCCGTAAGAACGATTCATGGGACGCCGCCCCAAAAACTGGCAGAGTTTGCCCCAAACTCTGCCACCGCACCGCCGTCACCTACAGGAAAGCCGTCGCCGTCGCCGTGAACACAATCCCGTGTACAGCCTCTCCCCTGGCCACCTGGGCCACGCCCAGCGTTCTGCGGGCAGGATCATCTCGGGCGCCGGCCAGCTCGCCCGTTCTCTCCGGAAGACGGAGCAATATGTCCCCCGCGGGCGGTCTGCCCGGATTCGGTGGACTGCCGCCACACGAAGAGTGCGCCGGCGCCCGGGGTGATGAGGACCATGCGTTCGCCTGGTCCGGCGGTCCGTCTTTCCTGGCAGCGCTTGACATCGTAGGACCCGCGATGTCCGTTCGCCATAAACCACCCCGGCGAAGGGTTGAGAATTCGACGATACCTTCGCTCCGCCTTCCGCCACAGAGGACAACTCTCAAGAATCCCGCCCGGAGTGATCAAGATCTGGCATCGCCAAGGCTTCCAATTTGGCGGCTTAGAAAGACCGATACCTTTTTGACGGGGCCTCGGCAAGGCTGGGGAGTCATCAAATTGGCGGGGCGTCAAAAACAGGCGTTTTTGGTGAGATCCCACAACCGGGTCAGGGGCTGAAGAGCCGGGGTTGCGTGGAGGACCGGACGGACGTCATGCCTGGCCGGGGTGGAAGTTTATCTTGCCTTGGTGGAAGTTTCTTCCGCTGGCCGCCGTAGGGGGGTTGAGGCCTCGGCCATGATGTACGCAGCGCACGAGTTGCAATAAATACCGGCGGCGGCCTAGTCGCAGGTCTTGTACGTGGCGTTGGCCACGGCCTCGGCCCGCGAGGAGGAGTGAGACCTTTACCATACCCGCCCGGTCTCTTCGCACTCAAGAGGCTAATGTCATCAATTGCAGTGGCGGCGGCACCCGTCCAGGCAAAACCCCCGGCCAGGATGCTCAGGGGGACGGTTTGACGGGTTTCACCTGGATCGGCGCGAAAACGACCGCTGCGCTGACTATGCCTCGGGCTGGGGTTTGGTGTTTCTCGAAACGTTCCCTGCCGCGGTCCTGAGGACTTTTGCAAGCTACTACTGCGGTTCGCACAAGGCCGGTTCCGTTGAGCGAACGTAATCGCGAGGCGCAAACCGGGTATGTTCAACATTGCGCACATGAGACATGAGAGATGTTCGCCAATTCCCCGTTTGTTGAACACCCGAGTGGTTGAGAGTCCACGGCTATGACCTTGATTGCAGTCACCTACGGCTACGCCCGAGTCAGCAAGGCGGACGACGAGTCCAAGAACCTGGACACCCAGCTCATGCTCTTGGCCGGGCACGGCATCCGAGACGACCTGGTCTTCTCCGACGTGGCCAGCGGCCGCAACCTGCTGCGTCCCGGCTGGCGGGACCTGATGACCCGGGTCCAAGAGGGAGACACCATCGTGGTGGCCTTCTTGGACCGGCTCTCCCGGAACTTCGAGGACGGCGTGTTATCCATAGAGCGGGGTACGACCCTTGTGGAGCAGGCAGAGGGTACAGCATTCAATCGCCCTTTGTCAGCAACCTATCGCCCACACGGCCCAATATAGCTCCGCCGATTACACTCGTCGGGCGCTTCGTACAAAAGGGGTTCTCGGTCGAAATTCGACCCATATTGGCACCACCAAATCAAAGGTTTGTAGTAACTTACGGTGGATCCAGCGGACAGGGCATCGGTCCTGAAGACGCGGTCGGAAAGTTGGTGGAGTGTAGAGCGGATGTGGGTCAGCTCCATGCGCGAGAGTGGTCCTGGGCACCAACGTGGTCCACTTTAACTCAGCCGATTACATGGGAACGACCGAATTGCGTTGGAGTTGGCCCTGCTAGTATTACAACGACAGTTCACGGAGGGATGTTCCGCGCCGCCCTCCGGGCGTCTCGGCGTTTGGCGTGAGAGCGGCTGGCCCGATGGTTGCGTAACTGCTCCGCCTCCAGCAACCGCAGCAACTCCTCAGCACCCAACCGCTCCCGGGGCAGCATCTCGCGCACCACACGGTACACCTGCGGCCTGCTGACCCGGGGCATCTTTTTCCCCCCAAGCCTGTTGCAGGCTCAACAGGAAGGCCCCCGCCACCAGGCACAGCGCAATGTGATGATGCCAGCCCGCCCAGGTGCGGGTCTCGTACTCGTCCAGCCCCACGTCGCTCTTCTCCGTCTCGAACTCCGTCTCGATGCGCCACCTGGAACCGCCCACGTAGGCCAGCGTCTCCAGAGGAGTGTCCCCGGGAGCGTTGGACAGGTAGTAGCGGGGCTCGCTGCCGTCCAGGTTCCGGCGCCAGATGGCCCAGTGGATTTCGCCAGGCCTCCGCCGGCTGGTTGGCCGCACCCTTTGGGCACTGAACATATAAGTCCGCGGCCCCTGGGAACCCTGGGCCACCGTTATCTCCCGCCAGGCATCCTCCGGCAATTCAGCACCGCGCTCCGCCAGGGTGCGTCGCTGCCCGCTCCGCAGCCTGGGCTTGCGGGGACGCCCGAATCCCTGGTATGCCGGGCTGGTCCACTCGGGATCCACCGGCCAAAAAGTGAAGTTCCCCGGAACGTCCAGGACGTAACGCAGCCCCAAGGCCGCCAAGCCGTCCCGGAAGGACGGCGACATCCCGAAGGCGTCGTCCCCGGCCACCCATCCCGCCCTCAGATGGCCCCGCGCCAAGGCCCGCTGCAGCAGTTCCAGGGCCAACTCCGTCTTCGACCGGTACCGGCGCTTATCCTACGGAACCCCAGCCGCCGCACAGCGGGCATCGTCCGATGTCCAACTCTCCGGCAGGTAGAGCCCCTGGTCCACCAGCGCCCGGCCCAAGGGACTGACATACGCCAAGAACATCCCTGCCTGGCAGTTGGCCACCTTGCCCAACCTGCCACAGTACTGCCGGGCCACCCCCGCCGACTTCAGCCCCTGCTTGGGGAAGTCGCTGCCGTCCAGCACCCACACCGCCTCAGAATGTCCCAGCCGGGGCGCCAGATACTCCTGGAGGCGTCCCATCACCGCGTCGTCATCCCAGGGGGCGGCGGTGAGGAAGCGCTGCATGGCCCGGGCCGGGACCCCCACTGATTCGGAGAGATTCTCGGCGTTGCGCCGGTCCTGAGACTGCACCAGGAGGGCCCGGAGATAGTTCCGGCTGTGGTCCCGCGACTCCCTGCGCCCGAACAGCGGAGCGAAGAAGGAATGAAACTCGCCAAAGGCCTCGTACACCCGCTCAAATGCCGCCGCATCCATCTCCCAACCCCACCTTCCAAGCCTCCCTCAGCTAGCTGGTCACTTTATCACACCAACTGTCGTTGTAATACTAAGAGGGTGTCTAAAAAGTTGGAGCCCTAGCCAAACGGCGTAACATGAGTCCGGTCATGGCAGCGTAGATCCCGGCCTCCGTAGTTTCCGGCAAACCCTCATAATCCTTGCTCAAACGCCGTTGCAGATTCAGCCAGCCGAAGGTGCGTTCCACCACCCAGCGCCGGGGCAGTACCTGGAAAGTATGTTGCTGCCGGGGTCGGCGCACCAACTCCAGATTCCAGCCACCCGCTTCCTTGGTCCACTGCACCAGCTTGCCGCCGTAGGCCCCGTCGGCCCAAATTACCTTTAACCGGGGATATTGCCCCAGCAGACGCTCCAACACCAGCTTGGCGCCGTCCCGGTCCTGTATGTTGGCCGGATGCACCGCCACTGCCAGCAACAGCCCCAGGGTATCGACCACTATGTGGCGCTTGCGCCCCTTCACCTTCTTGCCCGCATCGTAACCTCTGGGCCCCCCTTTTCGGCAGTCTTTACCGATTGGCTGTCGATGATCGCTGCGCTGGGGCTGGCCTGGCGGCCCTCGAACTGACGGGTCAGGGACCGCAAGGTGTCATGCGCTCTCTGCCAGGTTCCGTCCCGGCGCCAAGTGCGGAAGTAATGAAAGGCAGTGCGCCAAGGTGGCAGGTCATGAGGCAGCATCCGCCAAGAGCATCCGGTGCGCAGCACATAGCGGATGGCATTCACCACCTCCCGGCGGGGGTATTTGACGGGACGGCCGCCGGGTTTGGGCGGAGGCAGCAACGGTTCCAGCAGTTGCCACTCCCGGTCGTTCAGGTCGGTGGGGTAATTTGGTCGGTTCATACCCCCAGATTACGCCATTCCGCCCGTTCCTCGCCTTCGTGCCTTTATGCAAGTTTTTATCTTTTTAGACACCCTCTAAGCTGGACTTTGTACAAACCGTAGACAAATTATAAGGACAGGTTAAGCTGGCCTGACCCATCTCTCACAAAAGGTCCAGCTATGCTTACCCTGCCCAGCGCCATTTTACCTGTGCTCATCCCATTCGCAACACTGTTTCGGGCGCCGACTTGGCAGAAAGCCCAGGTTCTGCTGGTGGGGGCGATACTATCCCCAGGCCGGCGCACCGTGGCCTCGGCTCTTCGGGTTATGGGGTTGAGCGGCGACCGCAACTATGCCCGCTACCATCATGTGCTCAACCGGGCGGCGTGGTCGCCGCTTCAGGTGTCTCAAGTGCTTCTGCGGATGCTGCTTCAGCATCTTGACCGGGGCGACGGCCCTTTGATATTCGGTATCGACGAGACCCTGGAGCGGCGCCGGGGTCCGCAGATCGGAGCTCTCGGGATTTACCGGGATGCGGTGCGCTCCAGCCGCAGCTACGTGGTCAAGGCCAGTGGCCTGCGTTGGATCAGTCTCATGTGGCTGGGCCACATACCATGGGCCGGACGCTACTGGGCCTTGCCGGTGCTGACCGCATTGGCGCCCTCAGAGCGGTATTACCGGCGGCGAGGACGCTCTCATAAAAAGCTCACCGACTGGGCCCGTCAGATGATCCTGCAACTGCGCCGCTGGCTGCCCCGCCGTTACCTGGTGCTGGTGGGCGACAGCGGCTATGCCGTCCTTGACCTGCTCCATTTCTGCCAATCCCTACGGGAATCGGTTACCTTGATCACCCGGTTGCGGCTGGATGCCGGCCTCTATGCCCCGGCGCCGCCTCGCCTGCCTGGCCAGAACGGCCGTCCTCGGGTAAAAGGCGTGCGTCTGCCCACCCTGAAAGAACAACTTGGGAAAGAGCAGCTTGGCTTGCCTGACGTCTCCTGGAATGCCTCCCCGGTGGCTTGGTATAACGGCACCGTCCGCGTGGTGGAAATCGCCTCCCAAACGGCGGTCTGGTATCACTCCGGCAAACCGCCCGTCCCCATTCGTTGGGTCCTGGTTCGAGACCCCAAAGGCGAATTCGACCCTCAGGCTTTACTCTGTACCGACCCGGCAGTGGCTCCGGTTCAGATACTGGAATGGTTCGTGTTGCGTTGGCAACTGGAGGTCACCTTTCAGGAGGTGCGGTCTCATCTGGGAGTGGAGACCCAGCGCCAATGGTCCGACCGGGCCATCGCCCGCACCACTCCCGTGTTGATGGGTCTCTTTTCCTGGATTACCCTGGCGTCCCATCTGCTGCAAAAACAACAGCCCATAATCCAGCGCACGGCAGCATGGTACGCCAAACCAGCCCCCACCTTCGTCGATGCCATCGCCCTGTTGCGCCGGACTCTGTGGCTGGCGTCGGAGGGTTTTTCAATGTCGCCCTCGCACCCCAACAGTGAAAAAGTCCCCACCGCATTTTACGCCCGCCTCATCGACTCGCTGGCCTACGCAGCTTGAGTGTACAAAGTCCAGCTAAGACGGTGCGAGCTGTTCCTATCGCCATTCATCCTGGGTGAGGTGGCTCAGGCGTTGACGCGAAAGTTTGGTTGGGACGAGGAACGGCCGAGTGAGGCGATGCACCCTTCAAAGCAGAGCCACCTTGAACGAGCCCGCTCCTCTGGCGGAAGCAATTGAGGGCGTCCACGCCGACAACCACATCTTTGAGTGGGCGGCGGATTCCAATGCCGACTAGGTGGCGACCGGCGACCGCAGGCTTTGTTGCCTTTAGGAGACCGCCGGGTCGCAACCATCGCCAACCCACCCAGGTTCCTATCAGCACTGGAACCAGTCCGGTAGTCCACAGCCAACAACATGTGCAGGGACAAATGCCAAAGCGGAAACCCGCTTATTTTCGGTACAGGAGTGACGCGGTTTTCTTGACAAGAATATCGTACGGTTTCCTCTTCTTACTTGCGCTCATAGCCCAGGTCGCCTGCTCCGACCCGGTGCCAACCCCAGTGCCAACCATGGGGTCAGCCGCCAACACCGCTCTTTCTGGAACGCCGGCGTTGACGGAACCGTCCGAGTCCGCGAGCACGCCCACGCAAGCCCTTGCGGCGACACCCCCTCCGACACCTACCCAGGCTGCGGCGGCGATTCGTCCAATTCCAACGGCTTCCGCCGAACCGGCAAATGGCCTAACGACGGCCAACCCGCCCGTGACGCTGATCACCCCGGGTGCGGAAAAAGAAGCGCTTGCTGCTCTTTACGAAGCCACCGGAGGCCTCGACTGGAAAAACAACCAGAACTGGCTGAGTTCAGCAGATATCGGGGAGTGGTACGGCGTCACCTCCGACGCCAACGGCCGCGTCACCGGACTGGACCTCTCTGGCAGCAATCTTGAAGGAGAATTGCCACCCGACCTGGGCAACCTCACCAGCCTGGAATTCCTGAACATTAGCAGCAACAGGCTGCGCGGGCAGATTCCGCCCGAGTTGGGCTACCTCGCAAACCTGAAGAAACTGGTCATCCGCAATAATAACTTGGGCGGGCAGATACCTCCGGGATTGGGTGCTCTCACCAAGCTGGAAGTACTGGACCTATATGTCAACGAGCTAACAGGGCGGATCTCCCCGGACTTGGGTAGTCTTACCAATCTGAGAACTTTGAACCTGGGCCACAATCAATTGAGTGGACCCATACCCCCTGAGTTGGGCAACCTAACCAACCTGGAGGAGCTTCTTATCATCTTGAATAGGTTGACCGGCGAGATACCCCCGCAGTTGGGAGACCTGGTCAACCTGCGACGCCTCGACCTCTTTGGAAACCAGCTGAGTGGCAGGATACCGCCGGAGTTCGGCAACTTGGGCAACGTGGTGTTGCTCAACATCGTTGCGAACCGGTTGAGTGGACAAATACCACCGGAATTGGGCAACCTGGCAAAAGTGGAGTCATTAAAGCTGGACAACAACCAATTGAGCGGTGAGATACCGGCAGGATTGGGCAACCTCGACCGGCTGCTGGAATTGGGCCTTAGCAGAAACCCGCTCCGTGGTTGCATACCGGCCAGCCTGCGAATTCAATACTACCTCCCTGAAGAGCTCGGTCTGGAATTCTGCGACCAGTCACCGGTTCCCGCAGCCGATATTGGATGGCAGGAGGTTGCCGATTTCATAGGACCCTACACCGCGTACGTTGATCCTGTGCTGGTGGGGCTGCTCTATGCCCAAAAATCCGGCGAGATGCCACCGTCCACGGTCAGGCTGGGTCTGGCAATCAACTATGATCCCGAAATATCGGTGGACCCACCCCTGGACACCTACATTGAGGAATCCGGCGGAAAAACTGATGGCGAATACATCTGGCTGATGCCCTTAGAACTGGTTCCCTCGATCATATGCCGTCCTGAGGTGTTCCAGGCCCGCATTTTGAAACCCGGCGAGTCGCCGAGTTGGGAACGCCGGGAGGAGCCTTACACTAACATGAACGACATACTGAACGATGTCGTTTTGGCCCATCGAGCCGGTATGTCCGAACGCCAGGCGGCGCTATACGCTATGTACGTGAGGGGCGGCTCCGTGGTCGTGCATGTACAGGTTCGTGGGGCTGAGATGCTTGGTAGCATTCTCGACTGGCTTTCCCAGCGCAAAATCTACTTTCATCCCGCTGCCTCTTCGTCCGGTGATGTGGTCCTGCTGCTCCCAGCCGGACAGATTCTGCCGCTGGCGCAGCAATTCCCTGATGCATACCTGGATGCAGCCGATAAACAGGGCCTGCCCATGCTGCGGTCGCAGTGGCCGCCGGACGCGCTTCACTTTGAGAAGGCGGTCGCCCAGCAATACGTCAACCCCGTCTCCGACGCTGTCCAACCCGGGCCTGGCGCAGGGATAGCGCCCTGTTCTTTGTTACCGCCGCTGCTAAAATGAGCGAAAACGCCGAGACTGAATTGACCCATGGGAAGCTCAGTCGCCTGCTGGGGCGATGATGGGGACGGTGAAGCCACACCGCCCCAGGGGGAGTTTGTCTCCCTCAGCGCTGGCTCCAGCCACTCTTGCGGGGTGAGAACCGACGGCTCCGCCGCCTGGCTGGGGAGGGGGTGAAATTGTCTTGCCCCGTGGCAAGGCAAATAGCGATGGGCGGGGGCTACGGCAACCCTTGGACCCCGCACGGCTGAAACTAGTAGTCCGACGCTATTGTATTGACGGGTATAGGGACTTGAGCTTGATGCGGGCGTCCTCGGTGGTGAAGCGCCAGTCCACTCGAATTGCCTCCCGGTTGCGTTGCTCCTGCCATGCTCCGGTTTCTCGCGCCAAGTCTTCCTGGCTGGGTATTCGGCGGTCCAGGCACTGCCGCGCCAGCACCCCCAGTTCTATCTCCGCTATATTGAGCCAACTCCCGTGCTTCGGCGTGTAGTGTATCTCCAGCCGTTCGGCGATTCGCCGTGCCTCCGCCGGCTCGAAGGCCTCGTACAGGGACGCCGGGTGGTGGGTGTTCAGGTTGTCCATCACCAGCACTATCCGCTCCTTGTCAGCATAGTCCTCATCCACCAGCTTGCGCACCACCTCCGCCCAGTCGGTCCTGGTGCGCCGGTCCGTGACCTCCACCCGCCGCCATCCCTCCAAGGGCGCGAACAGCATGAACAGGTTGCTCACCCCGTTTCGCTGGTACTCGTAATCGTAGGCCCTGGCTGCCCCGGGCCGCGGCGGGAGGGGCGTACGGGTCTCCTGCACCAGTTGCTTGCTGGTCTCGTCCAGGCACACCAGGACCTCATTGTCCTGGTACTCACGATGATAGACCTCCAGCACGTCCTCCATGGCGCAGACGAATTCGGCGCTGCCCTGGGGCGGTAGGCACCAGCACTGCTTCAGCCAAGGCTTGAGTTCGTTTTTTTCAGAGTCCGGCGCACTGTCTCCGGGCTGATGCTGTCCACTATCTCCCGCTCCACCAATCCGTCGGCCAGCATCTGCATGGTCCAACTGACCCGTCCCTCCGGCGGCTGGGAGATGGCCATGGCGATCAGATGGGCCTCACTCTGGCCATCCAGCTTCCTCTGACGGCGGCGCAGTTGCTCCCTGCGTCCCAAGGCCGCCTCAACCCCCTCCTCCACGCATCGCCGGCGCACCCGCTCCACCGTGGCGGTGCCCACCTTGAGGGCCCGGGATATCTCCTGGTCCATCATCGGTTCGCCAGACTGGTTCTCATCGCTGAGCAGGAGGATGCGCGCGTGAGTCTGTTTATAGGCCGCAGCCCGGCCCTTGGACACCAACGCCTTCAGTTCCTCCTGTTCCTCCCCCGTCAGCCCCACACGGTATTTCTTGACCATCACTTCCACCCCGCTGCACGATCTTCATTCCTGCGGTTCCCTTGTTCCTACATCTTACCAGCCATCATCTCAATGATGGTCGTCTACTAGGCTCCTCCAATCCATTTGTCTGAATCGGCAACCCCTAGTCCTGTCTATTCTTAGCTGGACTTTGTACAAAGCTAGTAGGTCCCGTTAGATACGAATGTTTAGCTGCAATGCCGCGCCAGTATGTTTTTGAATGTCGCCTTCTGGACCCGACATTCGAAAAGTTCCCAGGCTGTGTAACTTTACCCACGATGCCCATCTCTGAAATGTACAAAGTCCAGCTTAGAGGGTGTCTAATAAGTTGGGGCCCGGGCCAAGCGGCGCAACATGAGTCCGGTCATGGCAGCGTAGATCCAGGCCTCCGTAGTTTCCGGCAAACCCTCATAATCCTTGCTCAAACGCCGTTGCAGATTCAGCCAGCCGAAGGTGCGTTCCACCACCCAGCGCCGGGGCAGTACCTGGAAAGTATGTTGCTGCCGGGGTCGGCGCACCAACTCCAGATTCCAGCCACCCGCTTCCTTGGCCCACTGCACCAGCTTGCCGCCGTAGGCCCCGTCGGCCCAAATTACCTTTAACCGGGGATATTGCCCCAGCAGACGCTCCAACACCAGCTTGGCGCCGTCCCGGTCCTGTATGTTGGCCGGATGCACCGCCACTGCCAGCAACAGCCCCAGGGTATCGACCACTATGTGGCGCTTGCGCCCCTTCACCTTCTTGCCCGCATCGTAACCCCTGGGCCCCCCTTTTCGGCAGTCTTTACCGATTGGCTGTCGATGATGGCTGCGCTGGGGCTGGCCTGGCGGCCCTCGAACTGACGGGTCAGGGACCGCAAGGTGTCATGCGCTCTCTGCCAGGTTCCGTCCCGGCGCCAAGTGCGGAAGTAATGAAAGGCGGTGCGCCAAGGTGGCAGGTCATGAGGCAGCATCCGCCAAGAGCATCCGGTGCGCAGCACATAGCGGATGGCATTCACCACCTCCCGGCGGGGGTACTTGACGGGACGGCCGCCGGGTTTGGGCGGAGGCAGCAACGGTTCCAGCAGTTGCCACTCCCGGTCGTTCAGGTCGGTGGGGTAATTTGGTCGGTTCATACCCCCAGATTACGCCATTCCGCCCGTTCCTCGCCTTCGTGCCTTTATGCAAGTTTTTATCTTTTTAGACACCCTCTTAGACGGACATTTTCCTTGAACTTCGACACTGGGGCAGAGGAATGATGTCCCGCGCTTTCGATGATAGGGCTTGTGTGAACCATACGCGTAGGGATGCTTTAGAGCATCATGCGCTCCGTCCAGTTTCAGGACGGTCTCAGGACGCCGGCCTTCTTGACAGTCCCTGCCCGCTGCGGCCGGAATTCGCTCGCCGGTAAGGGCTGCCGGAAGGGAACCCTGCGTTGCAGACCAATAACCATGTCGTATACCAGCCGGACGAGTCCCCACCGCATCTGATGGCGTTGGGGCACGGCCTGCAGGCCACCATCGGCTGGTTCACCGGTGTGGCGGCATAGACCGCCATCATCGTTCAGGCGACCGGGCAATCCGACGGCTACCTGCATTGGATATTCTTCGTCTCGCTGATAGCCTGTGGCTTGGGAACCATCTGCCAGACCCTTCAGGTGTGGCGGTTCGGTTCCGGCTACCCGCTCACGGTGTCCAACGGTCTGGTTTTCATTCCGGTCTGCATCAGCGCGCTGGTGGCGGGCGGACCCGCCATGCTGTCAACTCTCACCGTTGTGTCCGCGCTGGTACAGTTTTTCCTGGCGTCGCGGCTGCATCTGCTCCGGCGGATCCTGACACCCACGGTCACCGGCACCGTACTGATGTTGTTGGCGGCCACGGTTATCACGGTGTAGTTCAACAAGGTATCGGACACGCCGGAGGGAACGTCGCCCGCAGCCGCCCTGGTGGTTGTGGTGGTCACCGCAGGGGTCATCATTGGCCTGCAACTGTTCGGGCCCTCTGCGTGGCGGCAATGGTCCAGGCTGATCGGGATTCTGACGGGTTGCGCCCTGTCGATACCGCTCGGGTTGATAAGTGGCCAGGCACTCCTGTCTGCGGATTGGGTGGGTATTCCGATAGGTTCGTATCCGAGCTTCGACTTCAGGTTGAGTGTGGAGTTCTGGGGGTTGCTGCCGGGGTTCGTCATCGTGGTGCTGGCGACCACCACCTACAGCATCAGCGACATGGTGGTGATGCAGCAGAACGCATGGCGCATGCCACGGGCTACGGATTTCAGGATGATTCAGGGCGCAATCAACACCCTGGTACTCAGCAACCTGGTTGCGGCGTTTGCGGGCGGTATGCCGAACCAGTTGGCGCCGGGGAACACGACGCGGCTGCTGCTGACCGGAGTGGCGGCGCGCAGAATGGGGCTGTATGCGGGCGGGGTACTGATTGCGGCGGCGTTCCTGCCCAAGCTGATAGCGGTCGCGACAACGGTCCCCAAGCCGGTGTTCGTCGCCTTTGCCATGGTCGGCATGTCGCTGTTGTTCGTGCAGGGGATGCGACAGGTGGTCCAAGGCGGAATCGACGCCCGGAAAGCGATGATGGTGGGGCTCTCTTTCTGGCTCGGCGTCGGGTTCCAGAACCAGCTGATCTTTCCCGATGTTTTTGTCGGGACATTGGGGGTCCTGCTGAGTAACGGGCTGACCGTGGGCGCGGTTACGTTGATAGCGTTCACGCTGCTGCTGGAGCTAACCAGCGCCAGGCGCAAGCGGTTGTCGGTGGAGTTCAACGGAGACGCCTTCCCGAAGCTGGACGGCTTCCTGAGGGAGTTCGCACAATCGGCGGGCTGGAATGAGGCGTCTGCGAACCGGCTGAGGTCGGCGGGCGAGGAGACCCTGTCGAGTTTGTTGCCACAGGAGGACAGCAGGCAGAGACTGGTGGTGAGCAGCCAGCGGATGGAAGGGAAGATTGAGTTGGAGTTTGTAGCGTTCGTTGATGATGGGAACCTGGAGGACCGGCTGGCCTATTTGAGCGAACAGCCGGAGATAGAGGATGATAGGGAATTGTCGTTCCGGTTGTTGAGGCATTATGCGAGTTCGGTGAAGCACCGAAAATACCGCAACACGGACATCATCACGGTAGAGGTTCAAGGCCCCCGGGGCTGAGGGGAGAAAAGCATCGCCAGAGGCGTGGGAGGCTTCACCTTGGACTGCCGTTTAACCACTGACTCGGACTCGTCGTGGTGCCAGCCCGGGCCGAAAATCAGCCCGTCGTGCTCGACAAGCCAGAAGTGATCGTACTCCACCTGCCCGGTGGCAGGGTTCACGTCCTCGTGGATTACCTAGCTTCCTTCCTCGGGGCCATGAAGGATCCGTCGTCGAGCATCTCTTCCAGGTGCACGGCCAACTCCTCGGCGTTGCAATGCCCCCATATTTCGCCGTTGGGCGTGGCCACAAACACGTACCACTGCACGTCCGCGCTTTCGGGGTTTTGGTGTTAGGCGAGTGTCTCATCCAGTCCAACGGAGTGATGGCGGGCGATGGCCTCGTTCACGACGAATTTGGTGTGTAAGCGGCGGAGATATATTGGGCCGTGTGCGCGGGTAGTCGCTGGCATTCATGCTGGCCAGTTAGCCAGGACCCTTTCGCTGGACTTCAACACCACAGTGGCCCAATTTCTCAGCGCCATTGACACCCGCCAGGACCAGCTTTCGGCGGCGCGGGAGGAGGCGGAGGCTCAGTTGGGGCAGCGGCGGGCAGAACTGCCAAGCAGCAGGGAGATCCAAGGATACGTGGCCGACTTCGGGGAGTTCCTCCGGGAAGGGACGATTCAGGAGCGGAAGGCCCTCATCCGCAACTTCGTGAAGGGCATTGAAATCGTGGAGGACGAGGCGGCGCTGACGTATACCATCCCCATGCTGTCCGACAGGGTAGCGTCGGAATCGGCCTCTGTTCTCGATTTTGTCCACTCCGGCCCGCCTAAATGTACATGAGATGGTACCCAAAGTCGCAAATACGCGCCTTAACACCTTATGATAGTTCCTCCTATCCAGCGGCCTGTTTTGGCGCCGCTTCCGACAGGACACTCAGGCCAAAAACGCACTCAGCTAGTGTGTTTCTTGACAAACTCGCCACAGCTTTCGAGGGCCTGCCTGGCTTCGGGAAGGAACGTCGCGAAGGCCTGCCAGACGTGGGGCATATCGTCCCAAACCTCCAGCGTAACGTCCACGCCGGCTTCCTTGGCCCGGTCGGTTAACCGGAGCGAGTCGTCTAACAGGACTTCGGCGGTGCCCACCTGCACCAGGAACGGCGGCAACCCCCGCAGATCGGCGTAATAGGGGGATGCCAAGGGAGTGGTGCGGCTCCGGTCGCCGAGGTATGCCGCTGCCATGCCTTCCAGCATCTCCTTGTCGATGAGCGGGTCCGCTTCGGCCTTGGTCACAAAGCTGTCCCCGGTGTGAGCCAGATCGGTCCAGCCGGAATGGGATATTCCACCCGCCGGAAGAGGGTAGCCGAAGTACTTCAAGGCGACCAGCGTGGCGATGGTCAGGCCGCCGCCGCACGAGTCACCGCCTATGACGATGCGCCCGGGCGAGACGCCTTCCGACAGCAGCCAGCTGTAGGCCGCCACCGAGTCCTCCACCGCCGCTGGGAAGGGGTGTTCCGGGGCCAGGCGGTAGTTGAGCCCCAGCACCCGGGCGTCGGACACGCGGGACAGGTAGGACAGCGGAGACCGGTGCGTCCGCATCGAACCGATCATGTAGCCCCCGCCGTGCAGGTACATGACCACCCGGTCCTCGGACACCCCGGGAGTGGAAATCCACTCGGCGGAGACACCGCCCGCTCCCACCTGATCGAAAATGGCGTCTTCAGGCAATTCAAACTGACCCGTGAACTGTTCGTACCAGACCCGGAACTCCTCGACGGTAGTAAAGGCTTGTGTCTCTGCCTTTCCTGCTCGGAACATGGCGATCGCCCGGTCCAATTCTGGTGAAGCCATAGTCGAAACCCCCGATGAAGAATTTCGTCGCTGAAATAGTGGGCTGAAACCGTCCTATCCGGGCGACTCCACGATTGAAATCCAGCAGGGCCTGCTGCCCAATGGGACTGTCTCCGACCGGGTCAGCACGCCGAAATCAGGATCGACGCTGAAGATGGCCATTTGGCCCGAATCCTGGCCTGCCGAGTAGATGTACCGGTGCCGGGGGCCAGGCACAGCGCGTTTGGTCTTGGCACGGAAGCAATGATGCCATTGGAGGTCAACTCTCCCGCGGCGGTGTTCACAGTGTAACAGTTGATCCTGTCATGGCCCCGGTTGGGAGCGTACAGGAAATTTCCCGCCCCGGCGACCTGGAGCTGGGAGCAGGTGTCCCTGTCGGCACAGTGTCAAACAACTGATGCTCCTATGGATGTCAAGGTTCGAAATTGGGCATTCTGGAGGAGACCTTCAAGGCCGAGTAGATTTCACGAACCACGTAGCGTTTGAGACAACGGATGACCTCGGGCTTGCTCATCCCCTCCCTGGTGCGGCGATGCATGTACTCCCTGGTTCGGAGGTCATGGCTAAGGTGGACCAGAACGACGCGATAGGGAGCGCCATTGACACGTAGGTTCCCGATAAATCCGCCGATGCCGGGGCCGAGCCAGGCTGTATCCCCACAGACCCAAAGCAGCCCCACGACGGCGAGTGGGATAAAAGACTGGAGCCCGGGAACCATAATTAATACCAACGCTGACGAGTTGAGAACCCAAGCAGTATCGCCGCTACTTATCTTGACGCTTCCGTCCTCGGGCACTGCCAACACCCGCATACAGATTCGCTCCAAACAGAGGGTTGCCAAGACAATGGAGTCTCGTAGCAGAGTCGCCATCTTGCCGTGCCACAATACCTTGAATTGCACGGGTCCCGCAAGAATTCGCAGTCTCGCCGATGTGCGACCGGCCATCGGACGCACACTGCGAACACTGTTGCTACGAAGTACTGATTCCGGCGGGGTATTCGAGCGGGATGGAGATCTCGAATAGCAATTCCGCACCGTTGCGGCAAGGAGTCGCAGTCTCAATCAATATCGGCGCAGCGCCCACTCTAATGCTACAATGTCGCCACTCACCCAATAAGGCAAAGGGGGCCATTGATGAAAATCTCCATGTTCCACCTAATGCCACACCGGGACCTGCCGGCTGATTTCGAGCAGCGATACCACTCCGTCTGGGTGGACCCGCCGTGGTGGGAGCTGGCCGATGCCGAGAAGGTCGGCCAGTATTACAACTGGACGCTGGATGAGTTGACCTACGCCGCAAGCGCGGGACTGGACGGGCTGTGCGTCAACGAGCACCACCAAAATGCCTACGGTTTCATGCCCGGCCCCAACCTGATGGGTTCCGCCTTGGCCCGGGCCACCAACGGCCAGGACGTGGCAATTGTGCAGATGGGAGCCACGCTGCCCACAACCAATCCACCCATCCGCGTCGCTGAAGAATATGGAATGCTGGACTGCATCAGCGGGGGCCGGTTGGTGGCTGGCATGCCCCTGGGCTCTTCCATGGACGCCAACCTGTGTTACGGCATTCCGCCCATCGAGCACCGGGACCGCTATTACGAAGCCCATGACCTGATCATGAAGGCCTGGCAAGCGGAGGAAATATTTGCCTGGAATGGCAAGTATTACCAGCTTCCAATGGTGAACCTCTGGCCGCGACCGATACAGAAGCCGCACCCTCCAGTGTGGGTCCCGGGAACGGGAAGCCTCAGTACATGGAATTTCTCAGCAACCCATAACCATTGCTACTGCTTCCTGAGCTACTGGGGCAACAACCTGGGCAAAAACGTGATGGACGGTTTCTGGGAATTCGTTGACCGCCAGGGGTTGGAAGCCAATCCGTACAGGGCCGGGTTCCTGCAACTCGTGGTCGTCGGGGAAACCGACGCTCAGGCGGAGAAGGACTACTACGAACACATCCGCTACTTCTACGACAAGTCTCTGCACATCGCCCCGGAGTTCTTCGCAGCTCCCGGCTACATGGACTTTCGCAGCCTCGACAACACCTACAGAAAAGGGTTTATGGACCAGATCGCGTCGGTCACTCAGGACATGAAGGAATGGAACTACAAGGACTTCATCGACAACCAGCTGGTTATCGGCGGGAGCCCCTCGTCGGTCGTCGACCAACTGGAAGACGCGATCAAAAAGCTGAGAGTGGGCAACCTGATGGTCCTGCTGCATATCGGCTCCATGCCGCACGAACTCACCCTGAAGAACATTGACCTTTTTGGCAAGGAGGTCCTGCCCAAGCTTCGGGACATCTGGGATGGCGACGGATGGGAGAACCACTGGTGGCCGGAAAAGCTTCGGGGCAAGCGACAGCTGGCAGGTCAGGCAAGCGTTTAGCACAGACCTTCCATCGCCTAAAGGGGATCAAGAATGGTGACGATACAGGACCGCACCCTCAGCGTCTGGCGCGAACAGATACAGTTCAGGGTAAGAATTGCCGGGCAGGGACCGCCGCTGGTATTCCTGCACGGAGCCACCGGCCTCAAGTGGGACGAATTCCTCGATAACCTGTCGCAGACCCACACCGTTTACGCGCCGGAGCACCCCGGCACCACTCCCGGTGACCCGGACGCCATAAAACCGTTGGATGACTTCTGGGACCTGGTCCTCTGCTACTACGAGCTATTCGACCGGCTGGAGTTGGAGTCGCCCGTGGTGGTGGGGCACTCATTCGGCGGCATGGTGGCCTCGGAGCTGGCGGCAACGGATCCCAAGCGGGTTGGCAAGCTGGTGCTGATCAGTCCCATCGGCCTGTGGCGAGACGACGCGCCGGTCAAGAACTGGATGTCGATGGCCCCGGATGACCTGTTGAAGGAACTCTTCTATGAGCCCGATGGACCTATCGCCAAGGGCATACTGGCGGAGGCCGAGGACCCGGAGGAGCGACTGACCGCCACGATTCAGAACACCTGGAATCTGGGTTGTACCGGAAAGTTCACCTGGCCCATCCCGGACAAGGGTCTGAAGAAACGCATTCACAGGATACAGGCTCCCACCCTGGTGATCTGGGGTCAGCAAGACGGAATTGCGCCCGCCGTCTACGCTAAGGAGTTCACCGACCGCATTCCCGAAGCCAGGTCCGAGATCGTCGACAGGGCCGCCCACATACCGCAATTGGAGCAACTCGCCACAGTATCTCAACTGGTCCAGGACTTTCTAAGGAGCAGAGAAACTATCTCAAAACGATGATGTTCCGACCCTATTGACCTTATCCCCAATCCACCGAAGGGGTGAGCGTAGCGGCGGGTTGAAGGGGTAAGAAAGTGCTCCCGGCATCGGGGATAATGGTTGCTGTTACGGCAAACCATCCTCGAAGCAGGAGCACCCAATAGATGCTACCATCCAGCGAGCCCGACCGCATCCGAATCGCCTTCGACGACCACCGCCTGGTGAGCAATGCCGGGCTGATCCTTCCGGTCACCCTCGCCCAGCGCCTGGGTCTGCGGGAACTCGTCGGCAATCACGTTGACTTGGGAAATGCGCCGGGGCGGGCGAACACGGGGGACAAGATGCTGACCCTGGTGGCCTCCGCGCTAGCCGGGGGCGACTGCATTGACGACGCCGACGTGTTGCGCACCGGCGGGACGGCTGGCGCCATCGGCTGCGTGGTCAAGGCGCCGTCCACTCTGGGCACCTTCCTGCGCAGCTTCCGGTGGGGCCATGTCCGCCACTGGACCGGGTGAGCCGGGAACTGCTGGCGCGGGCCTGGGCCGCTGGGGCCGGACCCGGCGACGGACCGCTGACCATCGACCTGGACTCCACCATCTGCGAGACCTACGGGCTGGCCAAGAAGGGGGCCCGCCGCCACGGTTACACTGGCCAGCGGGGCTATCACCCGCTGCTGGCCGTCGCCGCCGGCACCGGCGACGTGCTGATGGCCCGGCTCAGGGAGGGCCGCGCCAACACCGCTCGGGGCGCCGCTCACTTCCTGCGTGAAACGGTGGGACGGGTGCGCTACGGCGGGGCCACGGGACAACTCACGATGCGGGCCGACAGCGGCTTCTACACCTACGCCATCGTCGCCGTCTGCCGCAAGCTGGAGGTCCGTTTCTCCATCACCGTTCGGCAGCACGCCAGCCTGCGGAACCTCATCGAGGGCATACCCGAGTCGGACTGGACGCCGGTCCCCTACTGGATGGACGGCGCCGCCGACGTGGCGGAGACCAGCTACACCCCCTTCCAGAGTGAGCCCGGCGCCGCATCGGTGCGGCTCATCGTCCGGCGGGTGAAGCCCACGCCCGGCTCTCAACTGGCCCTGTTGGCCACCTACAGCTATCACGCCTTCATCACCGACCGGGACGGCGACACCCTGGAACTCGAGGCTGACCATCGCCGCCACGCCGAGATCGAGAATGCCATCCGCGACCTCAAGTACGGCGTCGGTCTCAACCATCTCCCGTCCGGCCGTTTCGCCGCCAACGCCGCTTGGCTGGCGGTGCAGGTGATTGCTCACAACCTGGCGCGCTGGACGTCGCGCATCGGTCTGGGCGATCAGGTGGTGACCACCAAGACCCTGCGGCGGCGCTTCTTCTCCCTGGCCGGACGGCTCACCCGCTCGGCGCGCCGCCTGACCCTGCACTTGCCTCGGCGCTGGCCTTGGGAGGCCCAGTTCACTGGCGCCCTGACCCGATTGCGCACCCTGCCGCCTCCCTCCTGACCGTGTCGCTCCTTGACCGCAGCACCGGCAACCGGCCCACCATACCCGCCCTCATCCACCAGTCAGTCGAATATCTCTCCCACTCGCGCCGCACGAATCGGCCAGCGAGAGTTCCTTGCTGCCTTCGGCCACCTCATGAGCGGCTCCTCTCACCGGCAACAGGCCACCATTGGCCCCGCACGTCCCATATCCTCCGGGTCGGCCCCCTCTCCATCCCTGTGATGCCCTGTTCCAGCGCCCTCTCCACTCCGTTCGGTGGATTCGGGCTAAACTAAAGCCGAGGTGGGATGTGCATATGGCTGGTGGTGAGGAGCGGGATGCGGGTTAAGCAGGAGCCCCTCTGCTCTTGATTGCAGGATGGTCCGGCAGCGCCGCTTGACCTCCTCTTTCCGGCAGGCCAGCCCCTCGAGGAAGTTGCCGACTTTCTCCTGCACCAGCGTCTTGGTCCCCAGACACAGGTTTCCCGTGGCCTCCTCTCTCGCCCAGCCCCAGACCGCCTCATCAGCCGCAGCCCCAGGCCCGGCGTCTGGAGATATTCACGCACCGCCTCGCCGCAGTGCGCCGGCGCGTTGTCCCAGGTCACGTTCAGCCGACCGCTCTGCCTCCCCCGCAACTGCCCCAGGAAAGCTGCCGATGTTCCTGAGTTGCTGTTCCCCTCCAGTTCCATCCATTCCACCTCGCCGGTCTCCAAGCACACCGCCGAATAGTAGCTGGCCTTCTCGCCGTAGCGCGGGCTGGTCGAGTCCACCAAGGCCGGCTCTCCCGCAGCACCCACTTGCCCCGCAACTCGGCGTCGGCACGGAAATGGGCCTCGTCAGCGAAGAATATCTCTCTCCCGACTCCTGAGCCTGAGACGCCATGGCGGCGTACTCGGCCACGAAGGACTCCCGTTTCCCCGCATCTGCCTTGAGCAGCCGTTTCTTGGGGCGCTGGAACGCGAACCCCAAGCGGTGCAGATAGTCCAGGCAAGTGCTGCGGCTCAGCGAGACGCCGAAGCGCTCCGAGACAAACTGACGCACCACCTTCCAGTTCCAGTTGGCCAGTGCTATGCCCGCCGTTGCCGGTGTCCTCTGCACCGCTTCCTGCAACTCCGCCTGTTGTTCCTCGCGGAGGGCGGGGGGGAACCACCGGACTGCTCGAAGATCAGGGCCGCCGGACCTCCCTCGCTGAAGGCGGTGGCCCATCTGCCGATGGTATGAGCATCCCGGCCCAGTGCCTGGGCAGAGGCCGAGGCGGTCAGGCCCCGGCAAAGCAGCCACAGAGCGTGCCACCGTTCTCTCTCCCGGGGCGTCGGCGCCAAGTACATCCTGCTGCGCACACCAGCCACGTCCAACTGCCACCGCTCCAACTCCGGCCTTATCCCCCTCATACCCATCACCATCTCCACTCAGTCTGCTCCAGATCCTGCAGCTATACATCCCTGATTCTAACCGACGTATATGCAGGTTTCACCTCGGCTTTGGTTTAGTATTACAACGTCGGTTCTATAATCTGGTTAGTTTTGGGGCGAAAATAGCTCCACCGAGCCCACGGCCACAAAGCTGTCAAGCGTAAGGGAAGGCAGCCACGAAATGCTGTCAAGGTCCCTTTTCCTGCGAACCGACGTTGTAATACTAGCGCCATTCCTGAGCTCGGTCGGCCAGTTAAGGCGCTCCATTGGGTGGAGGTGCATCGTCGCACCCGCCGTCCGGTAAACGAGGTTCTCCGTTACCAAGGCAGAGTTGCCCAAGAGTTCATCCATCCGTTTTGTGTCCAACCGTCACGCTTCCGCAGCTGAGTCGTTGAAATGGTCATTCTGTCATCCTACTTCAATGCCCAGGCCTCAACCAGCTCGACGAAGCTTGGCGTTCATGGAGACATCCTAAACCAAAGCCAAGGTGAAAAGCGCAGAGACGTGGGATAAATTTGTGGAGGAACGGGGTTACCTTATCTGAGAAAGAGCGAGGGGTGGTGATGGGTGTGAGAGATATGGACCAGTTTCTCGAACGATGGGAGATGGATGTGCCGGGCGTGCGCCGGCGGATGATTCTGGTGCGGTGCCCCGGGAGCGGGAACGGTGGTACGCCCTGTGGCTTCTGGCCCAAGGCTGGACCGCTCAGGCTACCGCCGAGGCGCTGGAACGGGACCCCCACACCATTGGACGGTGGTTGGCCGCCTTCGGCGAGGGTGGGCCCACAGCCTTGATATTCGAGCAGTCCGGTGGTGTCCCCCCGCCCTCGAGGCGGCGCAGCAGGCGGCGCTGAAAGGGGCGGTGCAGGAGTTGCCCGCCAACTCAGGCATGGAACTGGCCAACTGGAACTGGAAAGTGGTCTGCCAGTACGTCTCCGAGCGCTTCGGTATCAGCCTGAGCCGCAGCATGTGCCTGAACTATCTGCGCCGGCTGGGATTCTCCTTCAAACGCCCCAAGAAACGGCTGCTCAAGGCGGATGTGGAGAAACGGGAGGCCTTCGTGGCGGGGTACGCCGCCCTGTCGGACGAGGCTCGCAGATTCGGAGCCAAGATATTCTTCGCTGACGAGGCCCACTTTCGTGCGGACGCTGAACTGCGGGGCAAGTGGGTGCTGCGGGGAGAGCCGGCCTTGGTGGACTCCAGCAGCCCGCGCTACGGAGAGAAGGCCAGCTACTATTCGGCGGTGTGCCTGGAGAGCGGCGAGGTGGAGCTGGAGGGAGCTGGAGGGAAACAGCAACTCAGGAACATCGGCAGCCTTCCTGGGACAGTTGCGGGAGAGGCACAGCGGTCGTCTGAACGTGATCTGGGACAACGCGCCGGCCCACCGGGGCGAGGCGGTGAGGGAGTACCTGCGGACGCCGGGTCTGAACCTGCGGCTGTTTAACCTGCCGGGTGACAGTCCGGACTTCAATGCCGATGAGGCGGTCTGGGTCTGGGCCAGGGAGGAGGCGACCGGGAACCTATGCTTGGGGACCAAGGTCAGGGTGCAGGAACGGGTCGGCAGCTTCCTCGTTGGTCTGGCCAACCGGAAAGAGGAGGTGAAACGCCGCTGCCGCACCGCCTTGCAATCAAGGGCCGGCGCCCTGCCCCGCGACTCCCACTCCAACTCTCAACACCCCGGAAATGCACATCCCACCTTGGCTTTGGTTTAGTAGACGACTACTCAACAATCGCATCGTCTCGCCATATCGGGATAGTCTTCGGAGCAACGCTGCATGGCCGCTTGACTACACAAGCTCCGGAAGAGTTCTCGCCGGGGTCAAAATGGTCTGGAAAGGCACTCGACCTAGATGAAATATGCAAAGTCAAAGCGCGACCGGATCCGTGGTCCTCTATCCTCTACTAAACCAAAGCCGAGGTGAAACCTGCATATACGTCGGCTGGAATCAGGGATGTATAGCTGCAGGATCTGGAGCAGACTGAGTGGAGATGGTGATGGGTATGAGGGGGATAAGGCCGGAGTTGGAGCGGTGGCAGTTGGACGTGGCTGGTATGCGCAGCAGGATGTACTTGGCGCCGACGCCCCGGAAGAGAGAACGGTGGCACGCTCTGTGGCTCCTGTGCCGGGGCCTGACCGCCTCGGCAACCGCCGAGGCACTGGGCCGGGATGCTCACACCATCGGCAGATGGGCACCGCCTTCAACGAGGGAGGTCCGGCGGCCCTGATCTTCGAGCAGTCCGGTGGTTCCCCCCGCCCTCCGCGAGGAACAGCAGGCGGAGTTGCAGGCTGCGGTGCAGAGGACCCCGGCAATGGCGGGTATAGCACTGGCCAACTGGAACTGGAAGGTGGTGCGGCAGTTTGTCTCGGAGCGCTTCGGTATCATCCTGAGCCGCAGCGCCTGCCTGAACTATCTCCACCGCTTGGGGTTCGCGTTCCAGCGGCCCAAGAAACGGCTGCTCAAGGCAGATGCGGAGAAACGGGAGGCCTTCGTGGCCGAGTACGCCGCCATGGCGTCTCAGGCTCAGGAGTCCGGAGAGAGGATATTCTTCGCTGACGAGGCCCACTTTCGTGCCGACGCCGAACTGCGGGGCAAGTGGGTGCTGCGGGGAGAGCCGGCCTTGGTGGACTCGACCAGCCCGCGCTACGGCGAGAAGGCCAGCTATTATTCGGCGGTGTGCTTGGAGACCGGCGAGGTGGAATGGATGGAACTGGAGGGGAACAGCAACAGCGAAACCTCGGTAGCTTTCCTGAGGCAGTTGCGGGGGAGGCAGAGTGGTCGGCTGAACGTGATCTGGGACAACGCGCCGGCCCACCGGGGCGAGGCGGTGCGGGAATATCTCCAGACGCCGGGCCTGGGGCTGCGGCTGATGAGGCGGTCTGGGGCTGGGCGAGAGAGGAGGCCACGGGAAACCTGTGTCTGGGGACCAAGACGCTGGTGCAGGAGAAAGTCGGCAACTTCCTCGAGGGGCTGGCCTGCCGGAAAGAGGAGGTCAAGCGGCGCTGCCGGACCATCCTGCAATCAAGAGCAGAGGGGCTCCTGCGTAACCCCCATCCCGCTCCTCACCACCAGCCATATGCACATCCCACCTCGGCTTTAGTTTAGGTACACGCTGGCAATCAGCGCTGCTGAAAGCGCGAAGCGGAGATTCGACTCTGGCAAGAACTGTGGGTCGCTCGTGTGCAGGCTTAGAATGTCGTCCGCAAGGTCCCGCGGACTTTCGGCCCGCTGGGGCTGGCGTATGGACGTTCTGGACCCGTTCAAGCAATGTTTCGATGGCCTTCGACCGGCGTTGCATGCCTGAGGTATTCAGCATGAATTTGGGCAAGACCTTCACGATGTGAGTGAGGAGGGCCCGTTCCTTGTACCTCATCAGATCGTCAATGAGATCCTGAGAATCAACGCTGACAGAGAGCGGCGAGATCTGTGCGATTATCATTCGCCGGCACATGGGCGTAGCGGAGTAGGAGTCTCCTACCGTCCAATTCGCCATATATTCCCGGGCATGATGGTAGAGTTGGTCCAGTTGCCCCTCCAGTCTTCCCAGAGAATAAGCTGGCGACATGGACTTGCGAAGACGGAAATGACCTGTGCCATCCAGGGAGGGCAATACTCTGGAGGCGCTATAGACCTTTTCGAAGTCGGTAAAGTAATCCTTGGCCCTCAGGTACATGCGCACGCTCCGATGCACCCAGTGGTTTGTCTGGGGCCCAGCCAGGAAGATCATGGGCTTCGCAAAGGGGCGAGCGGACCTCAAACACTGGGCCATGCTGTTGTGCAAGATCCGCAAAGAGCGCGGACATTTTGCCGTCGCGAACATGTGGATTGAGCAACAATTTACGCATCCGGACCGCCGGAATTTCCTTTGTCAGGGCGGAACGTCGAAGCAACGGGCCGGCGAGATTGTGAGCGACCACATCGGCCATTGACCGCCCGATCAAATCCATCTGGCAGATGAACTGAATTCGCTCCTCTGCTTCGTCATCGACTTGGAATATGAAGCGAAAAACGTCGCACGTATTGATGAGGCAGATAATGATGGCGTCTCTCGGGGCGGGAATCTCATTGCTGAGGATCGCCTTGCTGATACGCGTCTTGACGAACTCAACCACAGTGGCCTCTGAAGAACTGTTGAACATTTCCGTCCGCCAGGCAGTGCGAGCCAGCGTCCAGAAATTTCCATCGTGGTGTTCCAGAATCTTCAGGTCAACCTATCGACCCAGAGTCAGATCGATGATAGGTTCCGCACGGTGCGCGAGCTGTTCGATCCTGTACTGGGCATTCCGTTGACCCGGTTCTCCTGCGATTTCCCTCAGGATGGGGTCCAGCGCAGGGTTGCCCGTCTCTGTCCGGTCCACGAGGAATAGGGAGTCCATATCCGTGTCAATGCGAGATGAGAGCGACAGTTCCGCCAGTACGGCACCGATGACGGCGCAGTTCAGATCCCAGCCGGGCACTTGGTGAAAGTAGCCGTTTTCTTCGCTGAGGAGCATGAGCACGAGTTCTTCGGGCAGACTTAGCTGCTGGGGAGTCACACCCTCTGTAAGAAGAGCCATCAGTCCTGCCCCCTGCATCCTGTCGATATTCTAATATTACAACGACAGTTGGTTCCGAGAGGTAGCTGATGTGCGGATTTTGAGGCTGGCACTACGCGGGCGCGAGCCTCTGACAAGAAAGGCCTCATAGCTGGAAGACTAACCCCCGGCCCGGGTTTACTCAATATGTCGTTGTAATACTAAGAGGGTGTCTAAAAAGATAAAACCTTGCATAAAGGCACGAAGTCGAGGAACGGGCGGAATGGCGTAATCTGGGGGTATGAACCGACCAAATTACCCCACCGACCTGAACGACCGGGAGTGGCAACTGCTGGAACCGTTGCTGCCTCCGCCCAAACCCGGCGGCCGTCCCGTCAAATACCCCCGCCGGGAGATGGTGAATGCCATCCGCTAGGTGCTGGTGTTTAACGTCAACTACTTTTGCCGGTTGGCGCAGATTATTCTTGCCGGTTCACCTCCTTATTCTGACCCCGCTGCTGGGCCACCCCGGTCCGGTAGCTGGGGACGTCGAATTCCAGGATGACCGAATGGTGGACCACCCGGTCTATGGCCGCCGCGGTGGCCATGGGGTTGGCGAAGATGTGCTCCCACTGGGAGAAGACCAGGTTGGATGTGATGCCCAGGGACCGGCGCTCGTAGCGTTCGGCGATGAGGGTGAAAAGCACCTCCGACTCCTCGGCTCCCTGGGGCAGGTAGCCCAGGTCGTCGAGCAGCAGGAAGTCATAGCTGTCGAGCTTGCGCAGTTGTCTGGGCAGGGCCAAGTCCCGCTTGGCGGCGAGGAGGTCCTGCACCAGCCGGTAGGCCGGGGCGAAGAGCACCGAGCGCCCGGACTCCACCAGCCGGTGGCCGACTGCGCATAGGGCGTGGGTCTTGCCGGTGCCGGGCAGCCCGAAGGCCAGCACATTGACGTCCCGGTCGACGAAGCCGCCGCCGGCCAGTTGGTCCAGTTGCTGCCTGAGCGCCAGGGGCACCCGGTCGTGCTCGAAGGTCTCCCAGGTCTTGCCCGCGGGCAGCCTGGACGCGGTGCGCAGCCTGGAGATGCGCCGCTGCCTGCGGTCCTCGGCCTCCTGCTCCAGCACCTCTAGGAGGGTCTCCAGGGCGTCGCCATGGCCGGCGGCGGTGAAGCGGGACACCGACTGGGCCCCCATGGTGGGCAGCCGGAACTGGTGGCACAGCTCCCCGATCCTGTCCTGTATCGCCACTGTGTCCGTCATCAGGGCGTCCGTCATCAGGCCACCTCCGGCAGCAGGGAGTCATAGACCCTCAGGTCCGGTACACCGGGCACGCTGAGTGCCGGCGCCCGCAGCGGCGTGGGACTGGCCAGCTCCTTGACCGTGCCGTAGTCGAAGGATCCGCCCGCCTCCAGGAGCAGGGCCAAGGCGCTGTCCACCGTGGACTCCATGGTGGTCGCCGCCAGGTGCAGGATGCGCACGTACTCCACGTCGGCCCGCTCGCCCCGCCATTCCCGGAGCGCATCGTAGGCCAGCCGGAAGGTCATGCTGGGAAACATCTGCTCTCGGAACCGGTATCTGGCGAAGGCCCCGGGCTTGCGCACCAGGGAGCCAATGACGTGGCGGTAGTCGACGCGGGCCTCCCGCTCGCTCCGCACCCTTTCCATCCGTTCCACCAAGGTGCACTTGTAGTACACTTCCAGGTGCTCGGCGTACAACCGGATCAGCACCTCCTTCCCGATGAGGCGGGAGGGAACGGTGTAGGTGCGGCCCGCTGCCTGGATGGTGCTCCACTTGCGCACCCGGGCCCGGTGGTTGACGTACTCCGGCACCGGGGCTGGGGGCAGGGGACGCAGACGTGGGCGCTCTTTCTCCAGCTTCCCCTGCACCAGGCGATTGCGCCGGTCCACCACCTTGCGGACGAAGCCGGTGTACTCGTCGAGGGAGCTGAAGTCGCGGCTGCCCTGGAGCATCAGGGCCTGGCCGATGGCGTCCTTTAGCCGGTGGTTGGCCTGCTCGGCCACGCCATTCTCGTGGGACTCGCCTGAATTGATCAGGGTGGACTCGAGCCCATAATGGTCCAGAAGCTCGGCGTAGTTGTCGTTCAGGGCCCGGCCGCGGCTGCGCTTTATCTCGTGGGTGAGAGCCGAAGTGTTGTCGGAGCGGATCACCCGGGGCACGCCGCCCAGCTGCCACAGGGCATTCTGGAGCCCCTGCTTCAGGGCCAGGAAAGTCTCCCCGGTGGGCCACCTCGGCGTAGCGCCACCCCGAATGGCTCAGCACCAACTGGAACAGCAGGTGGCGGTAGGGGCGTCCGCCGATCGTGACCCCAAGGGAGTTGCAGTGGGTGAAGTCCAGTTGGGCCTCGCGCCCTGGGGGATGCTCCTGGGGGAAGTAGACCTCCTGGTCCGGGCCGTTGAGTGCCCGCCAGTCTTGTAGTCGCCGTTGCAGGGTGCGGAGCTGCGAGACGCTGAACCTGCCGGGGAATTTCTCCTCCAGCCACTCGATAATTGTCGTTGCCCTGAGCCCGCCGGCGGCCTCGCCCTGGAGCAGGGGCAGTATCTCCTCCTCCCAGACCCCGTCGAAGGGATCAGGGCGGGTGCGCCAGTGGCGCTCAGTCTTTGTCTCCGACGGCAACGGGCCGCACTGCCACTTGCGGGCCGAGCGCTCGCTCATCCCCGCCATCGCCGCCGATGTCTGCTGCGTCTTTCCTTCCATTCGTCTTTGCCTCAGTAATGCGACTTGCTGATCCGTAACCAATCCGACACCTCCTGTACCGGATGATTACCCCTTGGGACCGGCAAAAATAGTCGTCGCCAACCGGCAAGACTAATTGTCGTTGATCAGCTGCGCACCGGATGCTCTTGGCGGATGCTGCCTCATGACCTGCCACCTTGGCGCACTGCCTTTCACTACCTCCGCACTTGGCGCCGGGACGGAACCTGGCAGAGAGCGCATGACGCCTTGCGGTCCCGACCCGTCAGTTCGAGGGCCGCCAGGCCAGCCCCAGCGCAGCGATCATCGACAGCCAATCGGTAAAGACTGCCGAAAAGGGGGGCCCAGAGGTTACGATGCGGGCAAGAAGGTGAAGGGGCGCAAGCGCCACATAGTGGTCGATACCCTGGGGCTGTTGCTGGCAGTGGCGGTGCATCCGGCCAACATACAGGACCGGGACGGCGCCAAGCTGGTGTTGGAGCGTCTGCTGGGGCAATATCCCCGGTTAAAGGTGATTTGGGCCGACGGGGCCTACGGAGGCAAGCTGGTGCAGTGGGCCAAGGAAGTGGGTGGCTGGAATCTGGAGTTGGTGCGCCGACCCCGGCAGCAACATACTTTCCAGGTACTGCCCCGGCGCTGGGTGGTGGAACGCACCTTCGGCTGGCTGAATCTGCAACGGCGTTTGAGCAAGGATTATGAGGGTTTGCCGGAAACTACGGAGGCCTGGATCTACGCTGCCATGACCGGACTCATGTTGCGCCGTTTGGCTAGGGCTCCAACTTTTTAGACACCCTCTAAGGCTATTTTTGCTTGCACCAACTAAATTCGGTTTACTTGTCCGGCGGAAGGGAGGGCAAGAAACTAAGCGGAAGGGTAGTGCTACGTTTTCGGTGATTTGATCTATGGGGCCCCGGTTTTGGGCAGCGCCAGCAGGTCCCGAGCAGACAACACGGTTCCAGCTTTCTCCGCCTGCGATATGTACTGCTCTAGGATTCCAGCCAGGATGTGGCCTTTTCGCTTTTCACTTAAGCTGGACTCCCGGCTAACACGGTTTTTCAGGCGACCGCCGCAGGGTTGAGGGGTACGCCCGGAATATGGCCCGGAGCATCGGACACAGGCACCAGTTGGTAGCCCAGTTGATGCGCTTGCCGTTTCGCAGCGCGCAGCGCCCGTTGCTGATACTGACTCTCATAGTATTCGGCGCCGGCATCCACGTAGTCCTGCCCGAAGCGCAGCATGGAGTAGATCAGTCTCGCCAGCTTGTGAGCCGTGGCGGTGATGGCCTTGGGTGCTCCCAAGTATGCTTTCTTGCGGCGCAGGAAGGCCCCCAAAGCGCTGTTGGAGCGGTGCAGTCCATGGGCAGCCAGGCGCAATGCCGCCGCGGCCCGGTTGGCGCTGGGCTTGGTCTTTGAGCTCATGACCTTACCACCGGTGATGCGGTTGTCGGGGCTCAGACCCAGCCAGGACGCGAAGTGCTTGGCACTGGGCCATTTCGTCATGTCTGCACCAATCTCGCTGATCACCTTCAAGGCCGTGAAGCCGTCTATCCCATCGATGCGGGTCAGGTCCACCCCGGTCATCCGATACAGATGTGTCCTGATATCGAAGCTGGGCGCGTTGCCCTGGCTGCGCCGCCGGCCATTCCCGGCAGGAGTCCCGCCGTCGGTGGCGTCCTCAAACCGTTCCAACTGGGCTTCAATCTTCCTGTCGCATTCATCAATCTTGGCGTGATACATCCGGTATAGTTCCAGAGCTTGGGTCAGCTCGAAGATGTGCTCTTCGAGCCAGTGCCCCTGTAACGACTTGGCGATGGTCTCCTCGTCCGCCCTGATACGGTGGTCGCGGAGTTGCGCCAGCTGCCACGGGTCCCGTTCTCCGCTCACGATGGCTTCAATAATCGCCATGCCGGTCTGGCCAGTGATGTTGCTGATGACGTGCTGGAGCTTCACGTTCATCTGGGTCAGCGCCTTCTGCATGTGCTGAATGTGATGGGACGCGTACTCCACCAGCATGGCCCGCTGCCGCAGGTAGCTCCGCAAGCGTCGTATCTCCGGCTCGGGCCGGAAGGCTCCCGACAACAGGCCGTAGGTGTGCAACTTTTGCAGCCACTGGCAGTCCTGAACGTCGGTCTTGCGGCCGGGCACGTTCTTGATGCGCCTGGGGTCTACCAGCATCACCTCGAAACCCCGCTCTTCCAGCACCCCGAACAGCGGTATCCAATACACCCCGGTCGACTCCATAACCACGGTCCCCACTCCACACTCCGACAGCCAGTCGGCCAGGCGATACAAGTCTGCCGTGAAGGCTTCAAACTCGCGCACCGGCTGGTCGCGATGGTCTTGGGGCACCGCGACGAAATGGCTGCTGGCCCCCACGTCAATACCAGCCGCATCCAGGTTTACCTGGGACAGCTGCGCGGGCAGACGCTCCCGCCTCCGGGTCGTCTGGCGCGCCGGTTTTGCGCTCCTCTGGCGAGTCGTCATCATCTCCTCCTATCACGTCAGTGTCGGCGCGTCGCTGGAGGAAGTCCCTGACAGTTGCCACTCTCCCGAACGGGATCGTCCTGGTGGGGACGTCACCAATGATGCCGCCGTAAGACTCCCAGACCATGCTTTGTACCGGGCAATATGCGCCAAAGTCTAGTCGGTCTTGGTCCAGACGATACGCCTCAACAGGAGATTACACCTCCGGCGCGGTCTCGTCTGTTAGTCTCCTTTGCCCAGCCAGGAACGCGGGCCTAACGGTGCTTTGTACATTCAAGCGGCGTATGCCAGCGAGTCAATAAGGCGGGCGTAAAATGCTGTGGGGACTTTTTCACTGTGGGGGTGTGACGGCGACATTGAAAAACCCTCTGACGCCAGCCATAGGTGGTGGCGCACCAAGGCGATGGCATCGACGGAGGTGGGTGCTGGTTTGGCGTACCACGCCGCCGTACGCTGGATCATGGGGCATTGTTTTTGCAGCAGGTGGGCCGCCAGGGTAATCCAGGAAAAGAGCCCCATCAATATCGGCGTGGTGCGGGCGATGGCCCGGTCGGACCACTGGCGCTGGGTTTCCACTCCCAGATGAGACCGCACCTCCTGGAAGGTGGCCTCCAGTTGCCAGCGCAACACAAACCATTCGAGGATCTGTGCCGGAGCCACTGCCGGGTCAGTACAGAGCAACGCTTGGGATTCGAATTCGCCTTTGGGGTCTCGAACCAGGACCCAACGAATGGGTACGGGCGGTTTGCCGGAGTGATACCAGAGCGCCGTTTGGGAAGCGAGTTCCACCGTGCGGACAGTGCCGTCATACCAAGCCACCGGGGCGACATTCCAAGAGACAGCAGGCAAGCCAAGCTGCTCTTTCCCAAGTTGTTCTTTCAGAGTGGGCAGACGCACGCCCTTCACCCGGGGACGGCCGTTCTGACCAGGCAGGCGAGGCGGCGCCAGGGCATAGAGACCGGCATCCAGCCGTAACCGGTTCCCGGAGGGATTGGCAGAAATGGAGCAGGTCCAAGACGGCGTAGCCGCTGTCCCCCACCAGCACCAAGGATCGGTGAGGAAGCCAGCGGCGGAGTTGCAGGATCATCTGCCGGGCCCGGTCGGCAAGCTTTTTATGAGAGCGTCCTCGACGCTGGTAATACCGCTCCGAGGGCGCCAGTGCGGTCAGCACCGGCAAAGCCCAATAGCGTCCGGCCCAGGGTATGCGCCCCAGCCACATCAGTGAGACCCAGCGCAGGCCGCTGGCCTTGACCACGCAGCTACGGCTGGATCGCACCGCGTTCCGGTAAACCCCAAGGGCGCTGGTCTGCGGCCCTTGGCGCCGCTCCAAGGTCTCGTCGATACCGAACACCAAGGGCCCGTCGCCCCGGTCAAGATGCTGGATTAATAGTCTCAGCAGTACTTGGGATACCTGAAGAGGCGACCACACCGCCCGGTTGAGCACATGATGGTAGCGGGCATAGTTGCGGTCGCCGCTCAGTCCCATCACCCGTAGCGCCGAGGCCACCGTGCGCCGGCCTGGGGACAATATCGCTCCTACCAGCAGAACCTGGGCTTTCTGCCAAGTCGGGATCCGAAACAGTGTTGCGAAGGGGATGAGGGCGGTTAAAATGACGTCGGGCAGGGTAAGCATCGCTGGACCTTTTGTGAGAGATGGGTCAGGCCAGCTTACCCTGCTCTTGTAAATTGTCTACGTTTTGTACAAAGTCCAGCTATGGGGACAGAATCCCTGGACAACAACATAAATCGCGATTTCCTGTCCTAAAGATCCTGATTATTCACAGTCCTGGAGCAATTCATCCCCCGCTTCAACATCCAGTTCGGCGTCCCGCCTCAACAGCCCGACGCGGCCTACAGGCTGCTGGATCCTGCCGTGAATCTCACCGAGATACTGTGCTTCAAGCACCCCCGCAAGGTGGCAAAAGACACCACCGTCAAGTACAACTGGCGCACGCTGCAACTGCTGCCTGGCGAGGACCGTCCCAGCTGTGCCGTAGCGAGGGTGAACTGCCCGACGGCAGCCTTCGGAATCCAGCATCAGGGCAAGACCATTCCTGCCAGGGAAGCACCCAGGAGTCCAGGGGCTATGCGAGCCACCAGTGGCGCTCTCGCCTCAACGCCGGACCTCGGACGGATCGTGAACCGTTTGGTCAAACACCGTCTCACCCAGCCCCAGCTGAAGAACCTGGCAGCTTTGGAGGCGGCCGGTGCTGATGACGAAGGCGACAAACTACCAGACTATGCCGAGGCCCATGCGGTCAGAAAACCGGAACCAACGCCGCGTCAACTCGCCCTGTGGAAGGCAGTGCAGCACGCCAAGCTGCAGGGCATCTCCCTGCGCGGCATTGCCAGGTAACTGGGAATTGCCCGCAACAACCGTCCGGCGGTATGCCTATGCCACCAGTCCCCCAGCCAATCACCCTCGCGCTCTACCCCCAGAATCAGATACGGAATCCATCCCTGAATACGCCGACTGACTGCGATGATGTGGTCGGGTCATCTCGACTGGGGCCTGACCCGCCGACTGACTGGCTGATATACCTTCAAAATGATCTGTCGACCCGACCTCGAGATGGCCCATGCGGTGCCAACGGCTTTGGGAGCAGTGGCCTAACAGGAGCCTGGCCTCAAGCCCCATCGCAGTCTTGTCCGCTCACCTGGCCCGCGCCTCCGACCTCCAGCGTCATCCTTCAGGAGGCATGAATGACAGAAGTCCTCGAGCACAAAGACAGTCGCGCCGTTCAGGTGCTCATCGGAGTCGACACTCACCATGAGCAGCATGTCTCTGTAGCTATTGACCATCAGGGTGTGCACCTCGGCGAGCATCATTGGCAAGCCAACATGTCCGGGTACATGGAGTTGGAACGTTGGTCCCGGAGATGGGGGGATATTCTCGCCTCCGGGATCGAAGGCACGGGCTCCTACGGCGCGGGAGTCGCCCGTTTCCTGACCAGCCGGGCCCATACCGTCGTCGAGGTCAATCGCCCTGACCTGACAACCCGCTACCGGAAAGGGAAGAGCGACCCCACCGACGCGGAGTCGGCAGCTCGGGCAGTGCTTGCCGGAGTGGCCGACGCCACTCCCAAGTCAAGCGAGGGTGCAGTCGAAATGATTCGCATGCTCAAGAGTGCCAGGTCCTCGGCTGTGAAGGCTCGCACCCAGGCTGTCAACCAGATGAAGGCTCTGGTGGTCACGGCCCCGGCCCAGCTACGCGAATCCCTCAATGGCCTTGACGCCAGGGACCTGGCCGCACGGTGTAAGAGCTTCCGTCCAAGTAGGTAGTCTGGACGATCCCACATCGGCCAACAAGTACACTCTCCGATCCCTTGCCTGCCGCTACCGTCAGCTCAGTAAGGAGATCGACGACTTGAAGGTCGAGTTGAAACGACTCACCAATACGGCCGCGCCAGCCTTGGTCCGCATCTTCGGCGTGGGGCCGGACACAGCAGCGGCCCTTATGATCGCCGCAGGGAGCAATCCTGAACGCCTGCACTCCGAGGCCGCTTTTGCCTCACTGTGCGGAGTGAATCCGATACCGGCCTCCCCCGGAAAAACCAACCGGCACCGGCTCAATCGCGGCGGTGATCGCCAGGCAAATGCGGCCCTCTATCGCATCGTACTGGTCAGACTGCGTTACGACCGCCAGACCAGGGAGTATGTGTGTCGCCGCACCGGCGAAGGACTGAGTAAGACCGAGGTCATCCGTTGTCTCAAACGCTATGTTGCTCGCGAGGTGTTCTCAGCCCTGCGACACTCGGCGAGGATAGCCGGCTGTTCAGCTTGACATGTATAGGAGCATCATTTTCCTTGGACACTTAACCCTGACCAATTCGCTGGACAACGACACCCTTGACAGTCGGTGCCCTCACCGACGGAGCGGACGAACAAGTCGGAGTCTTCAAAGGCCTGCGTGTCTATCCGCCCATACCCGAACCGGTCGGCGATCTCCTTGGCCTTGGACTCGATGTGACGCCAGTACTTTTGCTCGTCAGGCAGGCGGTCTGCGGTGCCCCGAGGCGCTCTAAACACGATTTCGTCTACTCCGGGGAAATGAGTCTTTAGGCACCGTCCTAACAGGAAAAGCTGAGAATTCTAGTGGTAAGTCGTCTAGGTCCAGTTCAGTTCGCGTTGTTCCCAAATTGCCTTTTTCTACGAGCAATATGGACATGCAAACTTGGGAGTAGCGCGTATCCGCCATCTCTGAGACCTCATGGAAATAGCCGGTGCCTCTCAAAGCTCGAGGGCGGGGTTCCAGGTTCAATAAGCAACTGATCACTTGATCGGCGTCGCTGACGACATAGGGGACTACCGCTTCCTGCTCCTGACCGTCGAATTGGATTCGATAGTGAGAGTCTTGGAGACTTTCTTGTCCTTCGATATCCTTTAACAGGCGCATATCCGCCAAAACGAACCTGCTGGATACTCGGTACATTTCCTCCCATACTTCCTGGTAGCGAGGTTCGATAACCAGCACACTGGTGCAGTGGACCAAGTCGAATGTCCCGTCGTCGAAAGGAATTGTCACCCCATCGGCGACCTCAAATCGGGCTTCCTGATAGGTCCGGCGGGCTAGGTCGACGGCGGGCTCGGCTATGTCTATTCCAGTATAGTCAATGGTTGGTTCCAGGGTACGCATGATGTTGAAGAATCCGCCGGAGGCACATCCCACATCTAGTACTTTAATCCCCGGAAACAAAACTCTAGGCAAAAAAACCCGCTCCGATGGGTAAAGGTCGGTCACTTCTCGCCGATGTTTGGAGTAATATTCGATGGCGCTGGGCTGGGACCATGCCTTGGCACTTTCCAAAATGCACCTTCTTGTTCAAGGGTTAGTTGGCATTAAACGCCTGCCCGTTTCCGGCGGATGGGTGGCGAAAACAGCCTTATTTGCCGGGTTTCTCAGGATTGAGAGTCTCCGCAGCGAAAAGTTTTTCGGTTGCCAGGAGGTCTTCCAAAGTATCAATCTCCGCCCATTTATTCGGCGCGGCACAGAGAACGGCCAAACGGATGGCGCCTTGAGAAATCAGGTCGGCGAAGACCGCCTCATAATATAGGTCATACCGTTGCTGCGCCACGTAGGAATCGAGGCGAGGAACTATCTTGTTCTGTAAGGTCTCTTGAGACAGTTTATAGATATTTACCGTTTTGTAAGCGGATGCGTAGTCGAAATCATCCCCTTGGTGCGCTTTGAGGACCATCCTGCTAGCCCACGGGCCATTGGCCTGGATAATCGTCCCATCCATGTAAGGCTGAAATCTTTCGACGATAGCAACGTTCGGCTCAGGAGTTTGAGCCAGTCTCTGCAACAACTCGGGTTCGAAAACCAGGTCCCCTTCCAGCAAGAGGACCTGGTTATCCAGGTGTTGTCGGGCTAACCACAGGGAGTAGATGTTGTTGGTGCGGTCATAAATATGATTTTGAGCGTAGTGTATGTTCATGTCGCCATATCTGATTCCGTACTTCCCGGACACTAATTCCGAAAGATAGCCCACTACCAGGATTACGTCTCGGACACCTGCCGTCAACAATGCATCCAGCTGATGCTCCAAAATAGGCTTGGAATTGACCGGGACCAGACATTTTGGAACGGACATCGTAATGGGGCGCAATCGGGTGCCCATGCCCGCAGCGAGGATTACTGCCTTCATCCTCTACCTCCACTGGTGTAATCCGGATGTCCGAGAGATGATTCGGCTTGTAGTCCCTGTAGGGCAGCTACTAGAGCCGTATTGTCCGCTTGGGTGCGGGAAGCAATTCGTATGTAAGGGTCCTCCAGCCCCTCCTTTCCACTGCAATTGTTGACCAGAATATTGTGCTGCTCGAAAAGGGCTGAAGTTAATTCCTCTCCGGTTAGGCCGTAGAGAACCCGGCACAAGACGAAGTTGCCTTCGGTGGGGAAGGGGTAAAGGTAGGGCACTCCGCGAAGTTGTTGAAACAGCCGCTGGGTCGCTTCCCGCACCTTTAAGCACGAAACCGTGAACTCCTCTCGGTACTCTCCGTAATGGCGTAAGAAGAACTGGGCTAAAGAGTTGATGTTCCAGATGGGGAGGTCTTGTCGCAGCTGCTTGACGCGCTCACTATTCCCGGATACAGCATACCCCAAACGAAGCCCCGGAATTCCGTAATTCTTGGATAGGCTCTTCAACACGATCAAGTTCGGAAATTCAAATACTAAGTTTGATGCTGCCTGGTCCGATTCCGCGGTTACGAACTCAATAAACGAGTCATCCACCAGCACCAGGTCCAGGTCCCTGAGGTCCTCCAGCAAAAAGGCAAGGTCAGATTTGGAGATAAGGGACCCGGTGGGGTTGTTGGGCCGGATGAGTACAGCCGCATTGGCCCGCGTTTTTCTTACGTGCCGGACAAACGCTTCCGGGTCGAGTTTGAATTCGTCACCAAGGCTGAAGGGGCTGACTTTCCTGCCCAAGGTCTTGGCCCGGTTGGTAAACTCATTGAACGTAGGCATAGGGATGGCCAGGTTCCGGACGAATCGATTGACCAAAATGTCTATCAATTCGCTGGCGCCGTTTCCGACCACCACCTCCTGCTCGGTTAATCCCAAAGGGCCCGCCAGCAATGATGATACATACCAGTTGGTCGATGGATAAGCCTTGACCAATTCAGTCAAGTGTGTGCCCAGGTCCTCCAAGAGAGCCTCGGGAGGGAAAAAGGGGTTGGTCATGTAACAAAAGTCTTTGACTTCAAAGTCCCAAAATCCACCGTACAAGGAGGACAAATATTCTACGGTCCGGTCGGGCATGGATACCTCCAACGGGAGCCTTAAAGACAAGACACAGCAGGCCTTGGTTGCCTTTAAGGAGTCTCGGAAATTCGGGTAGGGTCCCAGTGGGCTGGGGGAATCGGAGGAGCTAGCCAGGTAGGGACCACTGATGACGCTTCGTGGGCGAGCCGAACTGTCCGAAGCGCCCAAAACGAAGGTTGAACCGAAAACCCACGTCCATGAAGCGCCATCAAAGCATCCAGAGATTCCGATTCCCACGGTAAAAAGGGCTACGGCCAGACTGTAAGTATGTGTCCGCCTATATCAATACCTTAATTGATTGGATGTGTCAACTTGGGAGGCTATATGATTCCCAGCGCCTTATTGCTGCCTAAATCGAGGCGCTGATATGACTTCTCCGATTGATTGGGCAAGGAATAAATCCTAGGGGGTAGAAAAATACCAGCCTCCCTAGCGAGTTCACTCCGGCGATAAAACGCAGAGCCGTCCTGAAGCGGTTAATGGGTCTGGGTTATAGACGTAGCTTTCGCCTTTGGCCAGCTTCTCTTGGTAGAGCACTTCCTCGTGATCGCCGTATCTGATAATCAACGCGTACCAGTCACCACGAGGCAGACCAATAATCGCATAGCCCTGCTCGTTAGTCCGGTAACTGCCCAGTCCGGTGACCATGACTTCCGCGCCGGATACTGGTCCGCCGGCTTGGTCAAGAACCCGGACCCGGCTATCGTCCGATTGCGGGATGGCTCGCACTGAGATCGGGCTTTCCGGGACCAATTCCAGGATATCCTTCTCGTACCCGGTCCTCTTAGGAGTCATCCAATCGGCGCCATACTTGTACCGCAGGTATTCCTCCGGTGGATTCGGCACGAGGAACTTCTCGCCGATGAAGTCAATTTCCTTCAGTTGAGTGACCAGTCCGACGGGGATTCGGATCCCAGGGTACTGAATTATGTTGTCGTCGACGATCCGATGGCAGATCCAGTCCGTCCTAATATTGGACTTCACCATCGCCACACTTATGTAGTCGTCGTTGGGTTCCACTTTGGCAAAATACCCGTTGTCCCTGAAGGCAGCCACAACCCGGTCTATTGAATTCTCGGTGAGCCCGTGAAGTCCGATGACGGAGCTTAAATCCAAGTCATCATCCCACGGAATGAATCCGTTGTCCCTAATTGCGCCGAGACATGTCCCCTGACGCAGAAAGAAAACCACGCCCAGTTGGTCCATGACCTGCTTTGCTTCCTTCAGCATCCTTGCGGCGGTGGCAGGGTCCATCGGCTGCAAAACCGAATACGACCTCTCCAAAGCCGCCTCATCGGCCCCATTGCTCGGCGCCATATTCCCCCCTTGTCCTGACTCAAGTTTGGAACATCCGACTCCCGCTCCAGTTAAGTCCGAATCCACCGAGCGAGGGCGTGGTGGGATGTCCTGAGGCGGCAAAAGGATGCTCCTGTGCATCTGGGATAATGGGTTTGAAACACGAAACCCGCCAGAAACCGGGAGCATCCAATGGATGCTACCACACAATCACCCCGACCGCATCCGAATCGTCTTCGACGACCACCGCCTGGTGGCCAATGCCGGGCTGATCCTTCCGGCAACCCTGGCCCGGCACCTCGGCCTGTCCCAACTGGTCCAGAAGCACCTGGACCTGGGCCGTGCCCCGGGCCGGGCCAACACCGGGACAAGGTGATGACCCTGGTGGCCTCCGCCCTGGCTGGCGGCGACTGCATCGACGACGCCGATGTGTTGCGCACCGGCGGGACAGCCAGCGCCCTCGGCGGCGTGGTCAAGCCCCATCCACACTTGGGACGTTCCTGCGCAGCTTCCGGTGGAGCCATGTGCGCCAGCTGGACCGGGTGAGCCGCCAGTTGCTGGCCCGGGCCTGGGCCTGGGGCCGGACCCGGCGACGCGCCCCAGACCATCGACTTGGACTCCACCATCTGCAAGTCCTATGGACTAACCTAAAGTGTCACGCCGTCACGACCTCTGATCCGTGAGACACGCCTGAAGTGTGGGGATCGGCTATTGGCACCAAGTGGTAGCCCAGTTGTGTCGCCCGACTCCGGGCGTTGCGCAACGCCCTTTGACGATACTGATTCTCGTAGTATTCGGCACCAGCGTCTACGTAGTCCTGGCCGTAGCGCAGCATGAAGTAGATGATGCGAGCCAGCTTGTGGGCCGTGGCCGTGATGGCCTTGGGCGCTCCCAGATGCGCTTTCTTCCGGCGCAGGAAGGCGCCCAGGGCGCTGTCGGAGCGGTGCAGCGCGTTGGCCGACAGCCGCAGGGCCGCAGCCGCCCGGTTGGCGCTGGCCTTGGTTCGGGAGCTGATCACCTTCCCTCCTGTGATGCGCCGGTGATGCGGTTGTTGGGGCTCAGCCCCAGCCAGGACGCGAAGTGCTTGGCGCTGGGCCATTTCGTCATGTCGGTGCCAATCTCGCTGATGACCTTCAGGGCCGTGTACGCCTCCACGCCGTCGATCCGGGTCAGGTCCACTCCCGCCATCCGATACAGGTGAGTCCAAACATCGAAGCGGGGCGCGTTTCCTTTAATGCGCTTCCGGCCGGACTTCGCCGCTGGAGGTTCGCCGGTTCTGCGGTCCTCAAACTTCTCCAGCTGGGCTTCAATCTCCCGGTCGCACTCGGCAATCTTGCCTTGGTACGCCCGGTACAGCTCCAGGGCCTGGGTCAGCTCGAAGATGTGCTCCGCCCGCCAATGGCCCCGCAACGACTTTGCGATGGTCGCCTCGTCGACCTTGATCCTGGGGTCGCGCAGTTGCGCCAGTTTCCGCGGATCCCGTTGGCCACCCACGATGGCCTCGATGATTTCCGTGCCGGTCTTGCCGGTCTTGCCGGTGATGTCGCTGATCACGTGCTGCAGCTTCACGTTCATCTGGGTCAGCGCTTCTGCAAATGCTGGATATGTTGGGACGCGTATTCCACCAGCATGGCCCGCTGCCGCAGGTAGCTGCGCAGGCGGCTGATGTCCCCGTCGGGACGGAAGGCTCCCGACAGCAGACCGTAGGTGTGCAACTGCTGCAGCCACTGGCAATCCAGCACGTCGGTCTTGCGACCCGGCACGTTCTTGATGCCTCTGGGGTCTACCAGCATCACCTACCAGCATCACCTACCAGCATCACCTGGAGGCCCCGCTCCTCCAGCACCCCGAACAGCGGTATCCAGTACACGCCGGTGGACTCCATGACCACGGTGTCCACGCGGCACTCCATCAGCCAGTCGGCCAAGCGGTACAGGTCCGCCGTGAAGGCGGCAAACTCTCGCACCGGCTCCTCCGACCGGTCGGCGGGAACTGCCACGAAGTGGCTGGTGGCCCCCACGTCAATGCCCGCCGCGTTCAGGTTCAGCTGGGACAGCCCCTCCGGTTCTGCGTTGCCCTTGTGTCTGTTCATCATCGTCTCCACCGTTGCCGTGTAGGCGTGTCGCCAGAGGGAGCCACGGACCATAGCCACTCTCCCCAACGGGATCGCCCGGATCCGGGCGTCGCCAATGATGCAGTCGTAAGGCTCCCGGACCGTGCTACGGGTCGGGCAATACGCACCAGTGTCTGCTCGGTCTTCGTCCGGACGGCACGCCTCGCCACGAGCATACATCCTTGGGTCGACCTCCGGTTAGTCGCCTCTGCACAGGCCGGGCACGGGCATAATTTTGCTACGGTCTGGCCAAGGAGGGGGCGCGCCACCATGTCTAACCCGGGGCTACACCGGCCAGCGGGGCTATCACCCGCTGCTGGCCATTGCCGCCGGCACCGGCGACGTGCTGATGGCCCGACTCCGTGAGGGCCGGGCCAACACCGCTCGCGGCGCCGCCCACTTCCTGCGGGAGACGCTGGGGCGAGTGCGCCACGGAGGGGCCAGAGGACAACTTACGGTGCGGGCCGACAGCGGCTTCTACACCCATACCGTGGTGTCCGCCTGCCGCGAGATGGATGTCCGCTTCTCCATCACCATCCGCCAGCACGCCAGCCTGCGCCATCTCATCGAGGCCATACCGGAGCGGGAATGGACACCGATTCCCTACTGGATGGACGGCGCCGCCGATGTGGCCGAGACGACCTACACCCCCTTCCAGACCGAGCCCGACGCCGCGCCGGTGCGGCTCATCGTCCGCCGGGTGAGGCCGACACCCGGTTCCCAGTTGGCCCTCTTCGCCACCTACAGCTATCACGGCTTCATCACCGACCGGGACGGCGACACCCTGGAACTGGAGGCCGACCATCGCCGCCACGCCGAGATCGAGAATGCCATCCAAGACCTCAAGTACGGCGTCGGTCTGAACCATCTCCCGTCAGGCCGTTTCGCCGCCAACGCCGCCTGGTTAGCGGTCCAGGTGATGGCACACAACCTGGCCCGTTGGACGGCGCGCATCGGCCTCGGTCAGCAGATCGTGACCACCAAGACCCTCCGGCGGCGATTCTTCTCCATCGCCGGACGGCTCGCCCGCTCGGCACGCCGCCTCACCCTGCATCTTCCCCTGCGCTGGCCTTGGGAGGCCCAGTTCACTGGCGCCCTGACCCGATTGCGCACCCTGCCGCTTCCCTCCTGACCGTGGCGCTCCTGACCGCAGCGCCGGCAACCGGCCCTCCATACCCGCCCTCATCCACCAGGCAGTCGAAGATCTCTCCCACTCGCGCCGCACGAATCGGACAGCGAGAGTGCCTTGCCGCCTACGGCCACTGCATGAGCGGCTCCCCCTCACCAACAACAGGCCACTATTGGCCCCGCCCGTCCCATATCCGCCGGGTCGGTCTCCTCTCCATCCCTGTGATGTCCTGTTCCAGCGCCCTCCCCACTCCGTTCGGTGGATTCGGCCTAAATGTACAAAGCCTGGCTGAGAATCTGTCTCAAAATGTCCTGTCGGTCGAGACGAGGGTCGACGTGAGTGTGAAAAGGTTAGTACATTTGTTGATGGTCTACGATTCGGTCACCTGTTAACTGATCAGCGAATATGTCATCCCTATGAGGGATGTAAAGTTGAATCAGCAGGAACAGGCCAGGATTCAAGTGCTCAACAGCGTGCTGGAATACCAGCTTCCCATCGCCCAGGCTGCCGAGCTCATGGGAGTCGGCGAACGCCACACCAAGCGCCTCCTCGCGGCTTACCGCAAGAGCGGTGCGGCCGCACTGGCCCACGGGAACCGGGGCCGAAGGCCCCACAACGCCGTTCCGGAGACGGCCGCTGCTGCCGTGGTGAAGCTGGCCAGCAACGGATACGCCGGGACGAACCACACCCACTTCACCGAGCTGCTGCAGGAGCGTGAAGGCATCGACCTGAGCCGTCCCACGGTGCGCCGCATACTGGTCAAGGCCGGCATCGGCAGTCCCCGGAGCCGGCGTTCCCAGCAGCACCGTTTCCGGCGCAGGCGCATGCCCCAGGAGGGGATGTTGGTGCAGGTCGACGGCAGCCAGCACTCCTGGTTGGAGGACCGGGGGCCCAAGCTGACGCTGCTCATCGCCGTGGACGACGCCACCGGCATCGTGGCCCAGGCCGTTTTTCGCACTACTGAGGACACCCGTGGCTATTTGGTGCTCCTGGAGGGACTGGTCCGGCAGTGGGGAATCCCACTGGCCCTCTACAGCGACCGCCACGCCGCCTTCAAGTACAACGCCCGTCAGAAGCCGGTGCCGGTTGAGACCACCCAGTTCGCCCGGGTGATGAGGGACTTGGGCATCCAGCAGATATTCGCACTGTCGCCACAGGCCAAGGGACGGGTGGAGCGGATGCTGGAGACCTTCCAGGACCGGCTGGTAACCGAACTGCGCTTGGCCGGCGCCAGCAACATCGACCAGGCCAACCTGTTCCTGCAGGAGTTTCTGCCACGGTTCAATGCCCGTTTCTCCGTGGCGGCGGAGCACCCCGAGACGGCCTACCGCCTGGTGCCGGACGAACTGTCCCTGACCGAGACCATCTGCCTCAAGGACACCCGCAAGGTGGCCCGGGACAACACGGTGAAGTACCAGTGGCGGGTCCTGCAGCTGCTGCCGGGGGCGGAACGGCCCAGCTATGCCGGTCTCCGGGTGGAGGTTCTGGAACGGGCCGATGGGGAGCTGATGCTCCGGTATCACGGAGAGGCAGTGGATTATCAGGAGGGCCCGCCGCCCTCCTCGGCGCTGTGGGGCGCAGCCAGCACCTGCCCCTCCGCCGTGGAACCGCTGGAGGTAGCCGGCGGGGTGGTCAACAGCCACCTGAACGAGGCTCAACGCGAACGTCTGGCTGCCCTGGAATCGTCTGATCAGGGCCAGGTCAACGTCGAGGGCAAAACCGCCAAGCGCCGGGGCGGCAAGAAAAAACCCGTTCGCCACCGGTTGCACCGGACGCCCACGGCGACCCAGCAAGCCCGGTGGGAGGCGGTACAGCTGGCAAGGGAGCAGGGATTCTCCCTGAGGGCTATCGCCCGCAACTTGGGCATGGCCAAGAACACCGCGAAGAAGTACGCCGTGGCAGACACTACACCCACCAAGAAACTCAGCGCCAAGGAGCGAGCCAAGGCCGAGGCTCTTACCGCGTCGCTAGCGGCCGTCGACTAACCCAGGGTGACATATTGGCTTTTCAATTAAGGGGACATAATCGCTGGACAACAACAACATTGTGGATCAAGAACCCTGCGTTGACCTATCTCGCTTGGGCCTGCGTAACTGAAAATCTGCTAATCAACCTACAGCGGGATCATTTCACCGGCCTTTCGGAGCTGGCGGCGGCGCTGCTGGGCGTCAGGAAGCAGGCTGGCCACCACGGCCCAGTATTCCTTGGAATGACTGGCGGCCTTCAGGTGGGCCAACTCGTGAACAACCACATATTCAACCAGCGGCCGAGTCAGCATCATGACTCGCCAGTTGAACCGGAGGGTGCCGTCGGGGGCGCAACTGCCCCAGCGCTGTCGTTGGTCGCGGACGAGTACCTCGAGCGCTCCAGGCCAACCCATACGTTTCCGCCACAGTTCGACCGTCCGGGGCAATCGCTGTGAGGCCCGTCGGCGGTACCATTGAACGACCACCTTTCGGATCGCGTCGTGGCGCTTGGATTCGTCCAACCACTCAGGCGCGGCGATACGGAAAGTCCAGTGATCGAACCGCACCTCGGGAGAGGGTACATCGGCGGGCTCGACTACCAGACGTACGTTGCGTCCCAGATAAGGCAGCGTTTCTCCACTGACGAAGCGTTTCGGAGATGCTCGATGTACTGGGTCCGGGACTTGGCGGAGTATCCAAGGGGCCCTCTTGAGGACGATGGCCTGAAGCTTTGAGTCCGGAGTGTCTGATGGTGCGGCAACGAGGACGCGTCCGGCGTCCATGGTTAACTGCACGGTTTTTCTGCGGCGCTCGCTCCGCTGGACTTGGTACTCAATGATGGCATCGCCGAACTGGACTCGTCCGAGTTCAGCCACGTCACACCCTGCTCTTGGCGACCTGCACGATCAGGTTGGCGAGTTCGTCCATCCGGCTTTCGGTGTAAATCCCCGTTGTACGGAGAGCGCCCTTTAGCTCCTGGCGCATTGCACGCTGGGCGTCGTAGTTGTTTTGCCAGTCAATTACTGTGTGCCTCGCAATTACTTCCTCCACCTCGAGTGCGACATCCCGTATACCCGCGTCTACCTCGACGACATAAGAACCCGCATCCTGTCGGGCGCGTCTTTCCCCGTCGCCCGTGTCGGGTGGCTCTTGCAGGATCTCGTATATTGCCAAGGACACCGGCGAGAGACCATGCCGGGCGGCCACGGTGGCCTCGCCTTGGACATCCTTCTGCAGTTCCGCCATCTGGCGGTAGGCTTCAGCGGCGTCAATGAGCTGGGCTCGCATCTGTTCGATGATGCGGGCGAGGCGCTGGGAGAGACGCTCGTAGAAGACCGGGTTCTGCTCCAGACGCTCGTGGATCTGGGCCCTGATGGCATGCTCCATCACCGATGCCCTGGCTTCGGCGTGGGGTAGGTGGGCGATCTTCTCGTCGAAGTCCCGGTCGAGGATGGAGACAGGCTGCATCATCTGGCGGACCTCGGCGCTGATGCGCTGGTCGATAAGCTGCTTCACCTTGGACCCGATGTCAGTCCAGTTCACGTCGGCGTTTTCACGAAGGAAGTGGGCGCGGACGTAGGAGCGGATCAAGGTGAGGCGAGCCAGGCGTTCGACGTAGGGCAGGGCCTTCGGGTCGGGCAGCAGGCGGTCCATCAGGCGGGAGAATTGCCGGTAGTCCGCGTTGAACCGCTCGAACATGTCGGCCTTGTAGTTGCCTTCCGTGTTGGCATCCGGTGCGAAAAGGAGGACGCAGGCCCAAGTGTTGCTCAGGTCCAGTCCCTTGGAGTGGGACTCGGCCCGGACGGCGGCGGCCTCGATGACAATAGCCGGGTCCTCCTCCATCACCTGCATGGTGTCCTGCACGTCGGGCCAGTCGAAGCTGGATAGGGCCTGCTCGAGGTCTTGGGATATGCCGCAGTAGTCCACGACCAAGCCGTGATTCTTCTCTGTTGGCGTGCCGCTCTTGTCGTGGGAAAATCTACGGTTCACGCGGGCTATGGCTTGGAGCAGGCCGTGCTCCCTCAGCGGTCGGTCGAGGTACAGGACTTGCTCTACCGGCGCGTCGAATCCGGTAAGCAGCATGTCGACCACTACCAAGACCTCCGGCTCCCCGTCAGGGTTCACGAAATCGTTGGTTATCTGATCCTGGTTCAGCTCCCTGGCGACCTGGAATTCCGGGCCGTCGTTGTGGCCGGTGGTGATGATGGGGTAGGCACTCAGGCCGAAGCTCTTCAGCTGTTCGGCGTAGCGCAGGGCTGCGGCGCGGCTGGGTGCAACCACCTGGGCCTTGAATCCGTTGGGGCCTACCTTGTTCCTAAAATGGTCTGCGATGTCCAGTGCGATCATCTGGATGCGCCGTTCGGTCCCGGCGACCGTCTCCCGATTGGCGTACCTCCGACGTATCTCCTCCCGGACGCTGTCGGCCTGTTCCCCGAACATGGCATCGAAGAGACTGTCCAGCGTCGTTGGCCCCTCGACGGCCAACTCCGGCAGTCGGGCCTCGTACCCGATGGGAACCGTTGCGCCGTCCGCCACCGACTGGGGGATGGTGTAGGAGTCGATCAGCGGCCCGAAGCGTTTCATGGTGCTGCGGCCGAAGCCCTTGTCGATGGGGGTGCCGGTGAAGCCGATCATCACTGCGTTGGGCAGCGCCTGGGACATCAGACTGCCCAGCACTCCGTACTGCGTGCGATGGGCCTCGTCCACCATGATGAACACATTGTCCGAGTTGTTGAGCACGTCCAGCTTGCCGTCCGGCGTGGTCAGCGCCTCCTCGAACTTCTGGATGGTGGTCATCACGGTGCGGCCGCCGCCCTGATTGAGGACCGTCTGCAGGTCGAGGGGGGCGGCGCGGTCCGGCCGCTCCCGGCGTCTGCGGGCACGGCGCTCCTCTGGCTCGGGCCGTGAGCGGTCCATCCGCTCCGGGGCGGGGAAGCCGCACCGCCTGAAGGTATCTGAGATCTGCTTGTCCAACTGGGTGCGGTCGGTTACCACCACGATGTCGGCGTTGGCCAGGCGCGGCTCCCGGCGGATCTTGGTCGCCAGCCACAGCATGGTCAGCGACTTGCCCGACCCCTGGGTGTGCCAGACAACGCCGCCCCGCTCTTCGGCCTTCTCCTCCGACAGGATGCGGCGCATGGCCGCCGTTGCCGCCCGGTACTGCTGGTACCGGGGCAGCTTTTTGACCAGCCGGCCGTGCTCCGGCTCGTAGACCACGTAGTCGCGCAGGATGTCCAGCAGCGTGGCCGGTGCCAGCATCCCCACGATGAGCTGCGCCTGTCCCTGCGGCTCCTCGCCGAAGAGCTGCCGCACTTCATCCTCGGAGTATGGCGCCACGGACTTCCACTCGAAATAGGCGTTTTCCGGCGCGCCGGTGGCGGCGTAGGTCGCGGCGGGCCCGCAGTGAGCGACGCACAGCAGGTTGTAGTGGAACAGCTCCGGGGCGCCGGTGCCTTGCCACTCCGGCCCGGCCTCTTGGTAGCGGCGAAGCTGGCGGACGGCCTGGGACTTCCACACGTCCAGCAGCGACGGCGACTTGGCCTCCATTACCACCAGCGGGATGCCGTTGACGAACAGCACCAGGTCGGCTTGATCACCCGCGTGTCGTCCTCGGAGTCGCCCTTCTCGTTGCCCCGGCGCACCCGGAATTGGGTGGTGACCACAAACTCGTTGAGCCTGTCATTGGGGTGGTCGAAGTCGAAGAAACGGACGTTGCGGGAATCCTGTCCGTGGATGGTGTTGACAGTGAGGGGTAGACCGAAGGTCAGGTATTCGTGGATCTTCTGGTTGCGTGCGATTCCGACCTCGTTGACGTGCTCCAGCTCGAAGATGACTCGCTCCGCCTGCGCCTCGGTCAGCCACTCGTTGAGACGCAGCAGGGCCGCCCGCAGCCGCCCTTTTAACAGGACCTCGCGCTCCTTGCTGCGCTCCGCCGCCAGCGCCTCGCGCGGCACGTAGCTCCACCCCAGCCGTTCCAGCAGGAGGCAGGCGGGCTCCTCGGCCTGGCTGTACTCGTTGATTCTCGACGTAGGTGCCATTGGACGAAAACCGATTAACAAGGTTCTTAGTGTGCTTTAGCGCTGAGTCTTGGTATCGAACCTCTTGTCCAGTTCCTGCGATACTCTGCTGAGCGAATCTATGGTCTTAAGTAGTCTTTCCGACTCCAATGGGAGAATCCTTCCCCTCATATGAGAAAACTCCGGTTGTCTTCGAACGAAGCGCTCGTCTATCACCCCTGCGTTGTGGGCGTAGACGTGCCTTGCCTGAAAAAGCCACTTGATTTCCTCCCAATCGGAAATGCCAGCGATTTCCTCGAAAGAAGGTAACCCGACAGTTTGCAAATGAGCATCCAGGGCTTCAATGTCTTGGAAAAGGTTGGCCCTAGAAGTCTGGCCAGAAAGCTCTTGGCGAGGTTTCGCGCTACGCGCGAGAGACGTATTTCAGTACTATACGGTATAGTGGCAGACGGTATACGTCAGGTATACTGCCATACCGGCGACATTCGACGCTTAAAAATCGACGATCTCAATGGAATTGGCTTTCCGGCTAGGTTTCTAGTATTACAACGACAGTTGGTGTGATAAAGTGACCAGCTAGCTGAGGGAGGCTTGGAAGGTGGGGTTGGGAGATGGATGCGGCGGCATTTGAGCGGGTGTACGAGGCCTTTGGCGAGTTTCATTCCTTCTTCGCTCCGCTGTTCGGGCGCAGGGAGTCGCGGGACCACAGCCGGAACTATCTCCGGGCCCTCCTGGTGCAGTCTCAGGACCGGTGCAACGCCGAGAATCTCTCCGAATCAGTGGGGGTCCCGGCCCGGGCCATGCAGCGCTTCCTCACCGCCGCCCCCTGGGATGACGACGCGGTGATGGGACGCCTCCAGGAGTATCTGGCGCCCCGGCTGGGACATTCTGAGGCGGTGTGGGTGCTGGACGGCAGCGACTTCCCCAAGCAGGGGCTGAAGTCGGCGGGGGTGGCCCGGCAGTACTGTGGCAGGTTGGGCAAGGTGGCCAACTGCCAGGCAGGGATGTTCTTGGCGTATGTCAGTCCCTTGGGCCGGGCGCTGGTGGACCAGGGGCTCTACCTGCCGGAGAGTTGGACATCGGACGATGCCCGCTGTGCGGCGGCTGGGGTTCCGGAGGATAAGCGCCGGTACCGGTCGAAGACGGAGTTGGCCCTGGAACTGCTGCAGCGGGCCTTGGCGCGGGGCCATCTGAGGGCGGGATGGGTGGCCGGGGACGACGCCTTCGGGATGTCGCCGTCCTTCCGGGACGGCTTGGCGGCCTTGGGGCTGCGTTACGTCCTGGACGTTCCGGGGAACTTCACTTTTTGGCCGGTGGATCCCGAGTGGACCAGCCCGGCATACCAGGGATTCGGGCGTCCCCGCAAGCCCAGGCTGCGGAGCGGGCAGCGGCGCACCCTGGCGGAGCGCGGTGCTGAATTGCCGGAGGATGCCTGGCGGGAGATAACGGTGGCCCAGGGTTCCCAGGGGCCACGGACTTATATGTTCAGTGCCCAAAGGGTGCGGCCAACCAGCCGGCGGAGGCCTGGCGAAATCCACTGGGCCATCTGGCGCCGGAACCTGGACGGCAGCGAGCCCCGCTACTACCTGTCCAACGCTCCCGGGGACACTCCTCTGGAGACGCTGGCCTACGTGGGCGGTTCCAGGTGGCGCATCGAGACGGAGTTCGAGACGGAGAAGAGCGACGTGGGGCTGGACGAGTACGAGACCCGCACCTGGGCGGGCTGGCATCATCACATTGCGCTGTGCCTGGTGGCGGGGGCCTTCCTGTTGAGCCTGCAACAGGCTTGGGGGGAAAAAGATGCCCCGGGTCAGCAGGCCGCAGGTGTACCGTGTGGTGCGCGAGATGATGCCCCGGGAGCGGTTGGGTGCTGAGGAGTTGCTGCGGTTGCTGGAGGCGGAGCAGTTACGCAACCATCGGGCCAGCCGCTCTCACGCCAAACGCCGCGCCGCCCGGAGGGCGGCGCGGAACATCCCTCCGTGAACTGTCGTTGTAATACTAGTAGCCCAACTGCTTTGAAATGATGACACGAAAAGTATGCGCCTTGGCGGAGATCACCATTGCCCAAGTTTCGCCGGTGCTCACACCACTATCGGCTACTCATCATTTCAAAGATTTCGTACTACTAGAAGCAGAAAATAAAGTGGCTAGATTTCTAGTACTACAGTTGCAGATTAACGATGTAGAATATGCCATCACATGATGAGGAGGTGAGGTGGTGGCAGCGTGCGGGGATGAGGTTGCAGAGGTGGCCCGGTGGGCGGATGGTATTGAACCGGTATACCGGTACGTTGGGAGACGGTTCCGGCGGCCGGAGCCGCGGCGGAGGGCGCTGGAATAGCTGCGGGGACTGCTCAGTCCGTTGGAACGCAAGAACGGCTGGCAGCTGGCCGAGAGGGCGGGCGACGCCACTCCCTACGGGGTGCAGCGCCTGCTGTCCACCTACCGGTGGGACGCCGAATCTGGTGCGTGATGACCTGAAGGGTTACGTAATGGAGCACTTGGGGGACGCTGACGGAGTATTGGTGGTGGACGAGACCGGCTTCCTGAAGAGGGGGAACAAGTCCGTAGGGGTGCAGCGGCAGTACAGCGGCACGGCGGGGCGGATCGAGAACTCTCAGGTTGGGGTATTCCTGGCCTATGCCAGCGCCAAAGGAGGGACCCTGCTGGACCGGGAGTTGTACCTGCCCCAGGTCTGGTCCGAGGACCTGTCGCGGCGCCGGGAGGCCGGAGTACCGGCAGATGTTGGCTTTCAGACCAAGGCGCAGTTGGCCCGGCGAATGCTGGAGCGGGCGCTGGAATCGGGAGTCCCCTTCGGCTGGGTTGCCGGTGGCGAGGTCTACGGCAGCGACCGCAACCTGCGCCAGTGGCTGGAGCGGGAGGGGATTCCCCATGTGTTGGCCATCAAGCGCAACGAGAAACTGTGGGCCGTGGCAGAGAAGGGACCCCGGCAGGTCAGGGCGGACCGACTGGCGTCGCAGGTCGACAAGTCGAACTGGGTCAGATGCAGCGCGGGCGACGGTGCCAAGGGCCCCCGAATCTACGACTGGACCGCCGTGGACATACGGCCTCTGCGGGAGCCGGGCAAGGGGTACTGGCTGCTGGTCCGGCGCAGCGTGGCCAGGGCAGAGGAGTTGGCTTACTACGCGTGCTACGGCGCGTGCTACGGCCCGGCGGGGACTACCCTGGAGGAACTGGGAGGGTGGCCGGAATCCGGTGGGCCATAGAGGAGTGCTTTGAGGAGGCCAAAGGGCAGGTGGGGCTGGATCAGTATGAGGTGCGCCGCTGGGATGGCTGGTACCGGCACATCACCTTGGCGCTGCTGGCCCACGCCTACCTGGCGGTGATCAGGCATCAGGCATCGGCGCAAGGATGCTCTGGGGAAAAGGGGGCTGTCCCAGCTTGGATGAAAGATTGATTCCCGTGACGGTGCCCGAGGTACGCCGGCTGCTCACCCGCCTCGTATGGACGGCGAATCACCCCGCTGAGCTTGTTCTGTCCTGGTCTCTATGGAGACGACACCATCAGGCACAAGCCCGGCGATGTCACTACCAACGACGTCTATCGCTGCTGAATTCAATAGTGCAACTGTAGTACTAGCGGCCAGGTCGGCGCCGGCGTAGTAATATGAAGTCTTTTCCCACCCGTCGAGATCCGAATCAGATGAAATTCCGATGCGGTCGATGCCCACCAGCGTTACCATGTACTCGATGTGAGCAATCATGTCGTCGATGCCTGCGGAACCGTCGCGGTTCGTATCCAAAAAGGCCCGTATCGGCGTTACTCCAATCACACCGCCCGTCGCTGCAATGGCGATCAACTCCTCCTCGCTCTTATTGCGAGTTACCGGGGTGAGCGCCTCAGCGTTCACATGGGTAGCGATGATTGGCTTTGTTGACAGGGCCGCGGCGTCCAGTGTCGTCTGCTTGCTGCAATGGGACACGTCCACGATCATGCCCAGGGCGTTCATCTCGGCGATGGCGGCGCGGCCGAGATCTGTGAGGCCCATCTCGTCTCCCTCGTCAGAACCGTATCCGAGCCGCTCGCCGGGAAGTCTAGCATCCTGTCATCAATCCGGTACCTCCGTACCGGATGATTAACCGGCCAAAATAGTCAGCGCCAGCGGCAGATCTAATTGTCGTTGATCAACCCCATTTCTCCTGGGAACAATACTGCTAATGGCCATAGTTATGCTGGTGACCTTAGGAGCAAAGGATACCAACATATATGTCGAAAACAACAAGGAACTAAACCAAAGCCAGGGTGGGATGTGCATTTCCGGGGTGTTGAGAGTTGGAGTGGGAGTCGCGGGGCAGGGCGCCGGCCCTTGATTGCAAGACGGTGCGGCAGCGGCGTTTCACCTCCTCTTTCCGGTTGGCCAGACCAACGAGGAAGCTGCCGACCCCTTCCTGCACCTTGACCTTGGTTCCCAAGCATAGGTTCCCGGTCGCCTCCTCCCTGGCCCAGCCCCAGACCGCCTCATCGGCATTGAAGTCCGGACTGTAACCCGGCAGGTTCATCAGCCGCAGGTTCAGACCCGGCGTCCGCAGGTACTCCCTCACCGCCTCGCCCCGGTGGGCCGGCGCATTGTCCCAGATCACGTTCAGACGACCGCTGTGCCTCTCCCGCAACTGTCCCAGGAAGGCTGCCGATGTTCCTGAGTTGCTGTTTCCCTCCAGCTCCATCCATTCCACCTCGCCGCTCTCCAGGCACACCGCCGAATAGTAGCTGGCCTTCTCGCCATAGCGCGGGCTGCTGGAGTCCACCAAGGCCGGCTCTCCCCGCAGCACCCACTTGCCCCGCAGTTCAGCGTCCGCACGAAAGTGGGCCTCGTCAGCGAAGAATATCTTGGCTCCGAATCTGCGAGCCTCGTCCGACAGGGCGGCGTACCCCGCCACGAAGGCCTCCCGTTTCTCCACATCCGCCTTGAGCAGCCGTTTCTTGGGGCGTTTGAAGGAGAATCCCAGCCGGCGCAGATAGTTCAGGCACATGCTGCGGCTCAGGCTGATACCGAAGCGCCCGGAGACGTACTGGCAGACCACTTTCCAGTTCCAGTTGGCCAGTTCCATGCCTGAGTTGGCGGGCAACTCCTGCACCGCCCCTTTCAGCGCCGCCTGCTGCGCCGCCTCGAGGGCGGGGGGCACCACCGGACTGCTCGAATATCAAGGCTGTGGGCCCACCCTCGCCGAAGGCGGCCAACCACCGTCCAATGGTGTGGGGGTCCCGTTCCAGCGCCTCGGCGGTAGCCTGAGCGGTCCAGCCTTGGGTCAGAAGCCACAGGGCGTACCACCGTTCCCGCTCCCGGGGCACCGGCGCCAGAATCATCCGCCGGCGCACGCCCGGCACATCCATCTCCCATCGCTCGAGAAACTGGTCCATATCTCTCACACCCATCACCACCCCTCGCTCTTTCTCAGATAAGGTAACCCCGTTCCTCTACAAATTTATCCCACGTCTCTGCGCTTTTCACCTTGGCTTTGGTTTAGGTCCAATTCAAGTAGCAGCCCTTACACTCTTGTGAAGCCCCCTCTGACAGGCACGCCCGCAGGCCAGGAGCCCTGCAGATTGAGCACCGGATTTGGGGGGCGGACCCGATGACAGGTTACCTCATAAGACGTGTCGGCCAAATGGGGCTGACTCTTTTCCTCATCATCACCCTGACCTTTTTCTTGGTGGAGGCCCAGCCCGGCGACTACACGTCTTTCTACGTGCTAAACCCGGACCTGCCGGCCGACGGCAAGGAAAAAATCAGGGCTTCCTTTGGACTGGACAAGCCACTGTGGCAACAGTACCTGGTCCACCTCAGAAACACCTTTACCGGAAACTTTGGCGTTTCCTTCGGCCACTTCCCCCGCCCGGTGCTGGCCGAGCGGCTACCCCGTACTCTGGTGCTGTTCCTGACTGCGAAGGCAGCGTCTTTTTACGTCGGCTTCTTCCTGGGCAAGGCCATGGCCTAGCGGCGGGGCGGGCTGTTTGAATACGCAGCCACCATCTCCGGGGCGACGTTGTTCACCGCTTTCACCCCCGCCTTCGCTCTGATGATGATCTGGGTGTTCGCTTTCCGGCTGGGCTGGTTTCCTGTCGGCAAGTTCCTGGATCCCTTGGTATGGCGGGGGGCCGATGTCAGCGCCAACTACGTCTTTGGCAATATGCTTCTCAGTGCGGCTGCCTTCATCGCCTTCTCGTTCCTCGTGATGCTGTTGCTCAAGAAATTGGGACGCCGGATTCAGACGGGAGTGGGCGCTCCTGTCATACTGGGCGGCGCATTGCTGATCCCGCTGGCCTGGCCCTCTCGGGCATGGGCGGGCTTGCTCTGGATATCCTGAAGCACATAGTCGTGCCGGTAGCAACTCTCACGCTCATTTCCTTCGCCGGAACCATGCTGCTCACGCGCAACAGTATGCTTGAGACGATCCGCGAGGACTACGTCATGGCGGCGCGCGCCAAGGGACTGCCGGAAAAGCAGGTGCGGGACCGCCACGCTGCGCGCAATGCCCTGTTGCCAGTGGTCACCAGCTTGGTGTACGGCCTGATTTTCGCCATCGACGGCAGCGTGATTATCGAAGGCGTTTTCTCATGGCCCGGCACCGGCATGACCCTGCTTCAGGCCGTGCACAGCGAAGACTTGCCACTGGTGATGGGCTCAATGCTGTTCATCGGGCTCTTGTCATTGCTGGCCCACATGATTGTGGATGTGCTCTACGTCTACCTGGATCCCAGGATTCGGTACCAGTGATTACACCCGAACCTGTCAGCACGGCATCCTCTGGAGAGACGCCTGGAGCGTCGCCCGTCGAGATAGGGCGCGGGCGGCTCCGGTTCTTGCTGACCAGGCTGCGGCTGGCGGCGCACTCATTCAAGAACGGCTGGGGCATATTTGTGGAGAGCCGGGTGGGCGTGCTGTCGCTGTTCACCATCATTGTCTTTGCGCTGATGGCAATCTCCCATCCCATACTGATGGCGACGATTTGGAACCCCACCACTTACGACCCGGTAACCGGATACGCTTTCGATCAGGTTGATCAACCGGCGCCGCCAAGCTGGAGGCACCTACTGGGGAACCGATTCGCTGGGGCGGGACGTGCTCAGCCAGTTGCTTTACAGCACTCGCTCCGAGTTCGTGCTGGGTATAACCGCCGCCCTTGTAACCGTGGGCATCGCCACCGCTGTTGGGGCGGTGGCAGCGTACTTCGGCGGGTTGTTGGACGCGTTCTTCATGCGGCTGGCGTACTTGATTATCGCGCTGCCGACGATATCGTTGCTGATAGTGCTGAGCGCACTCTTTAACCTTAACCTCTTCTATCTGGCCCTGATTATCGGAGTGCTGGGAGGCTTCGGGGGAACTGCCATCATCCTAAAATCCCAGGCGCTCACCATCAGGGTCAAGCCTTTCATAGAGGCGGCCCGGGTTGCTGGCGGAGGGCACTTCCACATAATTTTCGTGCACATCGTCCCCCACCTCTTGCCGCTGTCCCTGCTGTACATGATGTTTACTGTAACCGGCGCCATCTTTGCCGAAGCCGTGCTGTCATTCCTTGGGCTGCTGGACCTGAGAATGAGCTGGGGGATCATGATTCATACCGCCAACACGGGAGGCTACCTGCTGGGAGGCACGCGGTACTGGTGGCTGATCGTTCCGGCTGGAGCCTCGATCACCTTCCTTTGCAGCGCTCTCTACTTAGCGGGCCGGGCTTTGGATGAGGTGGTGAATCCCAGGCTGAGGCGCAGGAATGACTGATTTGCCTCTTCGGGTGGATGGTTGAGATGTCAGCCGCCCGTCCCGTGCTGAAGGTTGAAGACTTGTCCCTGACCTATCAGATCAGGCAGGGAGAGGTGCAGGCCGTGCAGCGGGTGAGCTTTGAGCTGAGCCGCGGACAGTCGCTGGGGCAGGTAGGAGAATCCGGGTGCGGCAAGTCCTCGGTCGCCAACTGCTTGATGGGGCTGCTCCCCGACAACGCCCTCGTGGTGGGTGGGCGGGTCCTGCTGGACGGAAACGACTTGCTGCCCATGCCGGAGGAGCAGATTCGCAGTTTCCGATGGCGTCGCATCGCCATGGTGTTCCAGGCGGCGATGAACGTGCTTGATCCGGTGTACAGGGTGGGCCAGCAGATAGTAGAGGCCATCGAAGCACATGGCGTCGAGGCAACGGCCTCCGGGACCAAGGAAAGGGTGGCGGGCCTGTTTCGCATGGTGGGCCTTGACCCCCAACTGATGGAGCGGTATCCCCACGAGTTCAGCGGCGGTATGCGGCAGCGAGCAGTGATAGCGATGGCCCTGTCCTGCGACCCGGACGTGATCATCGCCGATGAGCCTACGACCGCCTTGGACGTGATTGTTCAGGACAGGATCCTGAGGGAACTGAAGGGCATCCAGCAGGAATGCGATATGGGGGTCATCTACATCAGCCACGACATTGCCGTGGTGGCGGAGGTGACAGACCTCGTGGCAGTTATGTATGCCGGGCGCTTGGTGGAGCTGGGCTCCACCGTCGATGTGCTCAACGACCCGCTCCATCCATACACGGCGGCGTTGACGTCGCGTTTCCCAGCGTCAGGGGCGAAAGGCGTCCCTTGGCCGCCCTTACGGGAGACCCGCCCAACTTGGTCAATCCGCCCGCCGGCTGCCCATTTCACCCCAGGTGCTCCGCCGCAACTGAGATTTGCCGGGTGGAGTTTCCGCCCCAGGTGTACCGGGGAGATCACTGGGCTGCCTGCTGGCATCCGTTGGACGAAACCCCGACATCCTCCGGGATGAAGTCATGAGCCAACAGGGCGGTTCGGTACAACTCCCAGCAGGTGGAGAGGGAGAGTCCGCCCCCTTGATCGAGGTCTAGGGGTTGACCAAGCTGTTCCCGGTCTCCAAGAGCCTGTTCCGCAAACCGACCAGCTTCGTCCACGCCGTTGACGACGTGTCGTTCAGCTTGGGTCGGGGAGAGAGCCTGGGAATTGTCGGCGAGTCGGGTTGCGGGAAGACAACCATCGGGAAACTGCTGGTCAAGCTGATGGAGCCCAATGGAGGGCGGATACTGTTTCGCCTGCCTGACCAGGTCAGCAGTAATGGCGACGATGTTCCGGTGGATACCTCCGCGCTGAAGGGCAGGGAGATGCGGGACTTCCGCCGCCATGTCCAGATGATTTTCCAGGACCCCTATGAGTCGATGAACCCCAGGCGGACCATCTATGACATCATTTCGGAGCCTCTGTCCGTACAGGGAATGGGCAGCGTGATGGACCGGGTTGACCGTGTAAGCGAAATTCTGTCCTTGGTGGGACTCACGCCGGCCCTCTCCCTCATCTTCCGGCATCCGCATGAACTGTCGGGAGGGCAGAGGCAGCGGGTGGCCGTCGCCCGGGCATTGGTGATTCAACCAAAGTTCGTGGTGGCAGACGAACCGACGTCCATGCTGGACGTGTCAAGCAGGACGCGCATCATGCTGTTGATGCGCCAGCTGGCGGAGGACTTCGGTATCTCCTACCTGTATGTGACGCACGACCTGGCAGTGGCCCGGTATATGTGCGATCGGATCGCGGTGATGTACCTCGGGAAGGTGGTGGAGCTGGCGGAGACAGAGGAGCTGCTGCGCAACCCGCTGCATCCCTACACCAAGGCTCTGCTGTCAGCGGTGCCGGTCCCCGATCCAAGGCATCGGCGGGAGCCCTCCGACATCCGGGGGGACCTGACGCTGCCGGTTGACCCACCGTCCCGGTGCCGGTTCTACGACAGGTGCCCCGTGGCCACCGATACGTGTCGCGACGGCCCGCACCCCGCCACCGAGGAAAAAGCGCCCAAGCACTTCGTGGCCTGCTACGAGGCGTGAACCGAAGCCAAGCGGCGGCGCCGGAGGACGGCGGGCTGAGGGGCGTATTTGCGGCGGAGGGCGTTGATGCGGTTCCTGATTTGTCTCAAAGACATGACTGCGCCTCCTGAGATTGCCCGAGGGAACCGGCTTTGCACAAAAAATGATTTGTATTCCCGATTTAGTGTGCAGAATTTTCATAAATTCTGGCTGCTCAGGGGGCCCGGCGGCTGGATGGAGGAGTTCGGGACTACACTGCTGGCAAATGTCGACGCCAAGTAGTCCTTGGCTTCCCGGTTCCGTTGGTTACAGGCGTAGCAGGTTTACCGGTATCAGGCGCCGGGCAACGGGGTCTACCGCCAAGAGCGCATCTTCCAGCGCGATCACGCCCAGCAGGCTGGGCTCGGCCTCCTCGCCGAATATCACCGGTGTGGGAAACTCTTTTCCTTCCAGCCTTATCATCGTCCTTCCCACATCCACCGTGGCTACGCTACCATCAGCCAGCTCGGACTGGGCTGAGCGCTCGACCGGCACTCCCAGCCGCTGCAGCAGTTGTCTGGGCACTGCCGTGAAGGTTGAGCCGGTGTCAACCGTAACCTCGAGGTCCTCAAACATCTGCCCCTGTGGGTTTCCCACTCCTATGGTCACCCTTACTGTTCCCATTTATATTTCTCCTGGTCCTGCCTTTTTCAGGTCTTTGTACTGGGTTGACTGTTATCGGAATGCCAGCTGGATTGTCGTGCTATTCGGCCTATGGAGTGGTTCATCTGCTTCCTGCTGGGCAGTTCTGGGCGGTCATGATTGTTTATTGTTTAATGGTGACTGGTCAGTGTCCAGTATGCTCTGCTTAACCGAATTGGCGTAGCCCTCTCCGTTCCGAATGTGGTCGACATCAGACAGTGCCGGTCCTTGGCATTGGTGGCCTGGGGTCTCCCTCGATCGGCATTTTTTGTGCAAAGCTGAGGGGAGGAATTTTTGATTTTCCCACCATTTCCACTCATTTCCGACCAATTTGGGGGGTTTCGCTTTCGCTGGAATGCCCCGGCCCTAACCCTTCTCTCAGAGGGAGAGGGAATTGTTGTTGGCGAGTTGTGGTTTGCAGGTTTAAAACTAATATTACAACGACAGTTCACGGAGGGATGTTCCGCGCCGCCCTCCGGGCGTCTCGGCGTTTGGCGTGAGAGCGGCTGGCCCGATGGTTGCGTAACTGCTCCGCCTCCAGCAACCGCAGCAACTCCTCAGCACCCAACCGCTCCCGGGGCAGCATCTCGCGCACCACACGGTACACCTGCGGCCTGCTGACCCGGGGCATCTTTTTCCCCCCAAGCCTGTTGCAGGCTCAACAGGAAGGCCCCCGCCACCAGGCACAGCGCAATGTGATGATGCCAGCCCGCCCAGGTGCGGGTCTCGTACTCGTCCAGCCCCACGTCGCTCTTCTCCGTCTCGAACTCCGTCTCGATGCGCCACCTGGAACCGCCCACGTATGCCAGCGTCTCCAGAGGAGTGTCCCCGGGAGCGTTGGACAGGTAGTAGCGGGGCTCGCTGCCGTCCAGGTTCCGGCGCCAGATGGCCCAGTGGATTTCGCCAGGCCTCCGCCGGCTGGTTGGCCGCACCCTTTGGGCACTGAACATATAAGTCCGCGGCCCCTGGGAACCCTGGGCCACCGTTATCTCCCGCCAGGCATCCTCCGGCAATTCAGCACCGCGCTCCGCCAGGGTGCGCCGCTGCCCGCTCCGCAGCCTGGGCTTGCGGGGACGCCCGAATCCCTGGTATGCCGGGCTGGTCCACTCGGGATCCACCGGCCAAAAAGTGAAGTTCCCCGGAACGTCCAGGACGTAACGCAGCCCCAAGGCCGCCAAGCCGTCCCGGAAGGACGGCGACATCCCGAAGGCGTCGTCCCCGGCCACCCATCCCGCCCTCAGATGGCCCCGCGCCAAGGCCCGCTGCAGCAGTTCCAGGGCCAACTCCGTCTTCGACCGGTACCGGCGCTTATCCTCCGGAACCCCAGCCGCCGCACAGCGGGCATCGTCCGATGTCCAACTCTCCGGCAGGTAGAGCCCCTGGTCCACCAGCGCCCGGCCCAAGGGACTGACATACGCCAAGAACATCCCTGCCTGGCAGTTGGCCACCTTGCCCAACCTGCCACAGTACTGCCGGGCCACCCCCGCCGACTTCAGCCCCTGCTTGGGGAAGTCGCTGCCGTCCAGCACCCACACCGCCTCAGAATGTCCCAGCCGGGGCGCCAGATACTCCTGGAGGCGTCCCATCACCGCGTCGTCATCCCAGGGGGCGGCGGTGAGGAAGCGCTGCATGGCCCGGGCCGGGACCCCCACTGATTCGGAGAGATTCTCGGCGTTGCGCCGGTCCTGAGACTGCACCAGGAGGGCCCGGAGATAGTTCCGGCTGTGGTCCCGCGACTCCCTGCGCCCGAACAGCGGAGCGAAGAAGGAATGAAACTCGCCAAAGGCCTCGTACACCCGCTCAAATGCCGCCGCATCCATCTCCCAACCCCACCTTCCAAGCCTCCCTCAGCTAGCTGGTCACTTTATCACACCAACTGTCGTTGTAATACTAGGGAGGTGTCATGGGGCTTGGCAAGGGCCAAGTGTCATAAGGAACGAGCTGAGACCTTATCCGCCTTTCCTGAAAAAGCAGGGGGACGCCCTGACCCCAACCCTCCCCCGGGCAATGCAACGAAACGGTGGTGGCCCGAGTTACCCGCTGGAGTGGAATCTACTCCGGTGATTTTGTGACCTCGGGCGACGGAGTGTGCCCATCAATCGACCAGCTCAAACCGCTCCCCGGATGGATTTGCGAGCTTGACAGGATGTTTGCCCGCATTCGTGAATAATAGTACTATGGCTCTCGCCTATAATAATGGGTTGGTGTTGGATCCAGGCAGATAATTATGGAGAATCCCAGCGAAAGTCCCCAATAGAAGGAGGCGAAACCCATGCTTACACACAACTACACGTACCAAGATTGTCTGGACAACTCCAAGAGGGTCTCGTGGTTGGAAGACGATGTGTTGGCCGACAAGAATTTCGACTTCTCGAAACGCTTTCTGCCCAATAGGTTGACCGGTGTAGATGAGATCGGATGTTTGAACGGCAACGAGAAGCTTCAGTTGAATCAGATTATGGGCAACGGCTACTGCCACATCTTCGCGTTCGTGGAGGAGTTTATCATCCCCACCGTCGCAGAAGAGGCTATTAAGGATGTCTATGGGGATGAAGTCAGGGCCCGCTCGTTGTTGCGGTTCGCTGAGGAGGAGCTCAAGCATCAGGAGATGTTTCGGAAATCGGTTGATCTCTTCGGCCAGGGTTTCGGCAGTGAGTGCAGCTTAATTCCCGGTCGGGAAGAGGTGGCGAAAATAGTTCGGAGCAAGTCGAAACTGACCGTCATGATCTTGACCGCGATTATCGAATGGTTCACCCAGCTCCACTACATAGAGCATGTGCGCGACGACTCGGGCCTCGATGGGCTGTTCCGGGATCTCTTGCGGTATCATTGGTTGGAAGAGGCGCAGCACGCCAAGCTGGACACGTTGCTGATCGGCGAAGTAGCCGAGCAGTTGACGCTTGAGGAGCGGGAGACAGCAATCGATGAGGTAATAGAGCTTGGTGGGGCGATCGACGGGCTTCTGGCACAGCAGATTGGGCTGAACATAGAGGCTCTTGAGAAGGTGACAGGACGGACGTTCACGGCTGCCGAGAAAGAGGAGATCACGACGAATACCCAGCGGGCGTGGCGGTGGACCTTCCTCGTATCGGGATTGCAGCACCCGAACATCGTCAAAGCGATCGGTGAGCTGACTACATTAGGGCCAGGAAAAATAGAGGGCGTCGCCGCAGCGCTCTCGGCCTAGTGCTACAGCCGCAGATGGTCGCTTGGGGTGTTGGACGGTTCTGAAATCGCAACGTCTGGCTACGGCCAACGTCTCCGATCCTAATGAAACTACGCTGAATTTGAGACCGAAAGTACCGAGTCGGTTTTGGTGCGGCTGTCGTATTAGAGAAGGACGGCAGGTTTCCTGTCTTGCGGATGGGGCAGTTGTTCCGTTGGATAAGGGTCAGGTTGGAAGTGGGGAGGAACATTGGCTTCGCGATCAGGCCATTGCCACTCCGATTGGTTCCTTGCTGGTAACTCTTTGGCTATCTCAAGCTAAGAATGTAGGAAAGTGGTGGGATTCGAAAGAGGAATATGAGGCAGCGGCCACGTTCGCGTCCGCTGGAATCCCATTCTACACAGCGTCCGTTGCGGCATTGGAATCGGGGGGGCGGTTATTGTGGTGCTGGCATTGCAAGTATTGAAAACGTTCGAACGAGACCGTGCGTAACAATTAGATGCAGAAGCGGCTTTGGGTAGAGAAGCCGAACTCCAGCGGTAAGAGACGGGTGAGACTTGGGAAGAAGCCGTTGAGCGACTACGCGAGGAAGGTTGGAAAGCTACGGCTTAGTCTCCCACGTACCTGCTACTACCAAGAAGCCCCTGCTGATGAGCAGGGGCTTCTTTTTACCAAACGAGCAGGGGGCATCATACGAAGGCCACCCGCAACACACGGCTGTCGAATCGCTTGCGTCAGGGAATTATATCCCTGTGTACACTGGAATTAGCTGGTGGAGGTGAGGGGGGTCGAACCCCTGACCCCCTGCTTGCAAAGCAGGTGCTCTCCCACTGAGCTACACCCCCGGGTTGCGCTGCTCAACGACGCTCATACATTTTAGCCTTCGCAGCAAAGGGCGGCAACATAGAGTGGGCGGCTACAGGACCGCCGCAAAGTAATTCGTCCGCCTGGACCGTTAGTCCTGCGTTTGTCGAGGGACGGTTTGAGAGAATCAGTTCGTGGTTCGACAGGCTGACAACAAACGGATTCTCAGGGGATCTACAATCGTCCCGACATTGGGTGGGCCGGCTTCTGAACCAGCCCTTCAGCACGACGTTGGAGGAATCTGCTATTGAACGGCTTATCGAGTCTGTATGGTCAGAGAGTCCTTGGGGTATCCGAACAACTCCACAACTCGCTTAGCCCTTCCCTCAATGAGCACTCCCGCGCCTTGGCAGGAGGCATAGATTCCCGAGTCACCGATAGGACGGGGCAGGTGGACGTCATCCTCAGACCGGGAAAAGTAGGGGAGGGTCCTGCCGCGAATTTCCAGTATTCTTTCAAAATCTCCGGAATGTCGCTGTCGCATCAGTTCACAAACGCCAATAAGAAAGTCCGGCCACGATGACGCAGCGTGCGTTTCCGAATCGAAGGTGAACGATGCCGGTCTCCTGCGAGAGCCGCCGCCTCTGGTTCCCGTGGCGCCTTGGTCATCATCGGAGTGTGGCAGGAGTTCAGAGCGATGCTCCATCAGGACCCGCCTGACAAACCGGTTCTCCGGCCTGCCTCCCGTCCTCTGCTCCGAGGCGGTGGCCACCAGTTCGACCAGACCTTCGTCGAGGCCTCGCACGACCTGGCGCCAGCCGTCCAGAATTGCGCGGCGAGTCACCTCGTCCCTGTTGCGATCGACCAAGGCCCTCTCCGCAGAGCGGGCGGCTTGGCCACCGGATACTCTGTCCTTGGCGAGGTACCTGTTTATGTCGTCTGCTGCGGCGTCGAGGTCTCCGTTCAAGTCCACTTCGCAAAAACGGCTTTCTCGCTGTTCGCCCTCGGCAGACCAGAAATAGAGCAACCATTTCAGCCCGTTGGTCAGAACGGCCAGAGACACATCATTCCTGGCGCAGTGGGCCATCATCTGACGCTCGTACCGGTCGCTCTCCAAGTTTTCGGCGGCCGATTTAACTTCAACCAGCACCAAGGGCTTTGCGTTTGTCCTAGCCCGTGCTGAGGATGGCGACATGAGCCCAAAATCGACCTTTGTGTTTCCAGTACGATACTCCGGTTGTACCTCAGAGAGGTCAAAAGTGTCCCATCCAGCGGCGCTCAAGACCCGAAGTACAACACCCTGTTTGATGGCGCTTTCGCTCAATGTGTCCAGTGCGGAGAGAGTATTGATATAGCCAATGGCTTGGGAAATTGCTTCCCTGTAATTATTCCTCGGCATAGAGGTAACAACCTTCGAAAGTTAATAGAATTGTGGTGTTCCAAAGAAAGGGAACTGCTTTCCGAAATCTTGAGTGAGATTATAATGTAATTTGACCGTAATGCAATTCCCTAGGGGCAATTCCATTTTTTGTAAGATTGATACTTATTCAATTAGAAGGTGAACAGCATCATCATTTCAACCCATGCCTTGGGGTCGGGTGTTGTAAAACGGCGTGGTTTACCAGGTTCTCCGGCATCTCACCTTTCATCACGCTGACCACTGCCGCCGCCGCCCGCTGCTCCAGCTCCAAAGTAGATTCTTGTGAAAAGAACGCCACATGAGGAGTGATAATGATATTGTCCAAAGACAGCAGAGGATGATCCTGAGAGGGAACGTTGTCCACCATGACGTCGAGTCCGGCGCCAGCAATCAGCCCGTCGCGAAGCGCAATAAAGAGGGCGCCTTCGTCAATCAACGGACCACGGGCGGCGTTTATTAAAAACGCTTCGAGCTTCATAAGCGCCAGTTCGTCTGGGCCAATGAGATTGCGGGTGTCGTTTGTCAGCGGCGCGTGCAGGGTTACAAAATCCGACTCTCGCAACAGCGTAGCCATGTCGACAAGAGTGCCGCCAGCGGACTCCACGGCGGCAGGGGAGACGACAGGGTCCGCGGCAAGGATTCTCAGCCCAAAGGCCCTCGCCTTGCTCGCCACCGCCTGCCCTATCCGCCCAAAGCCGACTATGCCGATGGTCTTTCCCCGGAGACGCATCATACGCATGGTCAAGCCCTGACTGCCCCAGCCGCGCTCTTTGACAGACCGGTCGAACAGCACGATCTTGCGGTTCCAAGCGTGAAGCAGGGCCATTACATGGTCTGACACTTCGTCCACGCAGTAGTCGGGCACGTAAGTCACCGCTATGCCGAGCTCGGTCGCTGTGGCCACCGCAATGTTGTCCACACCAACGCCGAACCGGCCAATAACCTGGCAGCGCCCGGCAGAGCGGACGACATTTTCGGTGACTTGGGCGAAACAGGTCATGATCGCGTCGGCGTCGCGGGCCAGTTCGATCAGCGTCGCCTCCTCGCCGTTGGGAGACACCACAACCTCGGCGCCCCCAGCCTCCAGCACCGCTCGTTCCGGGTCAGTCGTGGGCCAAACGTGGTCGGTAATAAGGACTTTCCAAGTCATGGCGATCTCCTGATTTAGAGGTGAGAAAGGGCCGGCCTCTATCCGTTCACGTCGCGAGGCATGGGCTTGAACATACACCCTTCCACAAAGATATCGAAGAAGTCAGGCGTAGTCTCCAGTTCGATATGCTCGATGCCCCGCACCAACGATTCGGCGTTATGGCGCAACTCCTGCGAGAGAAGCATTATAGTTGCGCCCTCCAGCGCGGTATTGCCCGCCCGGGCCACACGCTCCGCCGGAAAGTTGGCGATGAACCCGATGCCAATGGCGTTGGATACGTTCAGGTAGTTGGCGAAGCCGCCCGCCAGGTAGAGCCGGGATATTGCATCAACCGGCAGTCCGTACCGGCGCAGCGTGATGAACTGCCCGCAGTAGTTGGCCGACTTGGCCTGAGCCAGGGCGCTGATGTCGGCCCGGGACAGGCTCATGCCCTGTTCAGGAGCGAAAAGGAACTCGCCGGAGCGATTATCGAAGGCGCCCAGTTCATTCATCAATTCGTGAGCGCGGAGCTCGTACAGCAGGTCCACCAAGCCAGAGCCGCAGATGCCCTGCACCTCTGCGCCGCCGATGGTTGACACCTGCGGGCGGCCACCGAGTATGCGAACCGACTCCACCGCGCCGTCATAGCCCGGCATGCCGTAGGTGACTTCTCCGCCCTCGAAGGCAGGGCCTGCCGGGCAGGACGCGGCGACCATGGCATGACGGTTCCCGATGACGACCTCCGTGTTGGTGCCGATGTCGACCAGCATCACTGGATCTTCCTGCTCGTCCATGCCGATGGCCAAGAGGCCGGCCGCAACGTCCGCACCGACGTGGCAGCCTATGATTGGCCCGCCATAAACGTGTGCCCTGGGAAACACCCGCAGGCCCATGGCCTGGGCGTTGGATTCAAGGGCTGTCCCGGTGCGTTGGCCCGACTCGAACTCCAATTCCACCGACGACTTGTAGGGTTTCACCCCCACGGACTGAACGTCAAAGCCGAAGGCAATGTCGCGCATGGTGGTGTTGCCCACCAGCACCACCTCGTAAATCTGGCGGCGATGGGCGTCAACTTGCCGAGTCAGATCACCGACCTCGAAGTTGATTGCCGAGATGATAGCGTGACGCAGTTCTCCCCGGTATTGCCCCCCGTCGTAGGAAATGCGGTTCATCACGTCGCTGCCGCCGAACCGCTGTGGGTTCTCGAACGACGACGTTGCCACAATTTCTCCAGATTCCAAGTCCGCAAGATTCAACGCCACAGTTGTGGTGCCAATGTCGACAGCCAGACCGAGAATCCGCCCCCGGTAGATGTCGGAGGGCTGGCCGCCGATGATCACTTCATCACCGGCGCGGCGGACGTGCGGGTCAAGTTTGACCCTGCGGCGAATCCCCTTGGTGAGGATGCGGGGTTGGCGGCGAAGGACGGCGAAATCAATGATTTCCGAAGGGTCAGTGACGGTCGCCTGGCAGGCCAGCCTGTAGCCATCCTGCAGGAAGTACTCGCTGGCGGACTTGGGGGTCAATGCCTCCATTCCCCCACGAACCTCGACTATGCACTCGTGGCACTGCCCGGCCCGACCGCACGACGTAGGCACGCGCACCCGCAGGGAATCGGCGTAGTCGAAGAGGCTGCTTCCAGCGTTGGCCGGAAGCTCGTGTCCATTCAGAATTACAGGGGACATGGGGGCATTTTAGCAAAAGGCAGCGCCCTTGAACCCTGGCAACCGGGGAAATCGGGCGGGAAAGCCTTGTCCGGGAATTGGGGTTGGGCAGCAAAGCCAACGTTGCGAGAGCCATCGACCAGTTCTGGCCGAGGCAGATGGCCCCGAATCCGGCGACGGCGTCGGCTACTCGTGCGGCAACAGTGCCGCTGGCATCCCGGCCTTTGCCGGCATCGCCCGGCTGCCCTGTGTGGCTGACCGCCAGCGTGATATTGGCCACCGTGGCTGCCAAGTACAACTGGAACCTCGTCTTGGCTCGCCCGAAGTAACGGGACTGCCGGGTCCCCAGTTGGGCCAGCCGGTACTCCACCATCACGCGGTGTTGAAGGTGGTGTTAACGGTGCCGGGCAAAGGCTTCATGCCGATGCTGGGCGCTCTTGGTAAAGGGCCTACCCCTCACGTACAGCCGCGACCCGGCTGACGCTTCTTTCCGGTCAACTTAACAGCATTTATCGTTTAACTAAACCTTGACCTACGGCTACAATCCCGCAAACCATAAATCAAACGCGCATCGAATTCCGAATGTGTTCATTGGAGTTAATTGTGCAGTTAGTGCGTTATCCATACTCGATAAAGCATCTATTGGTAGTGCTCGCGATATTGGCAACGGTAATCGTTGCGGCGTGTGGCGGGGACGACCCCGAGTAGGCAACCACCGCCCCGGCTCAGTCCGAGGCTACCTCCGCACCGGCACCTCAGGCCACGGAGGCCCCGGCCGTCGCCCCAACTGAAGTCGCTCAGCCGGTGGACGCTGAAGTCGATCCTGGAACGGTGACAATTCTGAACACCGTTTGGGGAGCCGAGCTTTACTCCACCTGGGCTCTTGGTGAGGTGATGGGCTACAACCGACAGCTCCATGCATACTGGTTTGTGGGCGACGAAAACGTGAATATACTCCCCGGTGTGGCCGAGACTTGGGATGTTTCCGATGACGGTACTACTTGGCGCCTGAACATCAGGGACGACATCAAGTTTCACAACGGTGAGACACTGACGATAGAAGATGCCGTATTCACGATGAACAGCAGCTATGACGAAACGGCGAAAAACGAAGGCGGGCCGAACGTCACCTCCATTGCCCGCGATACGGTAAGCATTGGGTCTGAGGGCAACACACTTGTGGTAACCCACGCCAAACCGTTGCCTTTCTTCCCCTTTGTGCACACTGACATGGCGACCAACAACAACGGCGCTTTGCTGAACAAAGCATACTTCGAAAGTGTCGGACGGGAGGGGTTCGACAAGGAACCCATGGGCGCCGGGCCGTTCAAGTTCGTTAGCCACAAGTTCAGCGACCAGATGGTCTTCGAACGCTTTGACGACTACTACAATCCCGAGCGTAGCCCCAACTTCACGACCCTCGATATGCGCTTGGTCCCGGAGGCCAGCACCAGGGTGTCTGCGCTCATTGGCGGGCAGGCCGACATCGTTGATGCCAACCTGCAGGTTATCAACCAGGTAGAGGAATCGGGCAACCGGATCGTAACCGCAAAAGAATCTTCCTATATGTGGGTATTCATGCCCGGTTGCTACAAGCCGGAACTGCCTTGCCACTCGAAGGATTTCCGTCAGGCAATGGACTACGCTGTCGACAAGAATCTTATAGTGGAGCAGCTTTACGGACAGGCCGCCGAAGTCAAGGGGTGGGGTATAGTGCTCCCCAGCAGCCTGGGTTACTACGAGGGACTTGACCCATTCCCCTATGACCCGGAAAAGGCCAAGGAACTGCTGGCCAGTGCCGGATTCCCGGATGGGGCAGGACTTCCCAAACAGGTCATAAACACCTGGGTCGCCGGCGACGTTCCCTTCCTTCCCGAACAGGCACAGCTCATAGCTCAATTCTGGAGTGAGAATCTCGGAATCGAGACCGAGGTGAAAGTCGGCGACGAGGTCGCCACCAGAGAGCGCTGGTTCAACGGCCAACTGGATGGGGAATGGATTGTGCGTCCCAACGAGGGCCGCTGGGACGGTGCGGTTGGCATCAACGCCCTCTATGCCGACTTCGAGTCTGCGGTCCACATAGGCGGGTGACGTGAGGACAATCGAGCCATCATCCTGGATGTCCTTGCCGTGGTGAACCCGGATGAGCGCCAGGAGGCTATGGCTGGGGTTTACAAGTTGCTGCACGACGAACATTACGAGTGGAGCACTGGAATCACCCACTTCCTGTACGGCGTCAGCCCGAGGATCCAAGAGTGCCAGCCCTGGCCTCTCGTGGCCTACATCACAGCCCTATGGACGATCGATATCGACGAGTAATCAGTCCAACGCATAAGCGAGGGCGAAGGGGCGAGGAAAGTCCTCGCCCCTTCGCCATTACGTGCAGGAAATGCAGAAATATATTCTGGCCCGCATTGGTTAGAGGACATTCACCCTCTGGGCGCTCACCATAATCGTCTTCTTGAGTGTTCACCTGACCGGTGACCCCGCCATCTACCTGTTGCCTCTTGATGCTTCGACGAAGGCGGACTACGAGGTCCAGCGCCGGAAACTGGGCTTGGATAAGCCCCTATACCACCAATACGCCCTATTCCTGGTGAATGCTGTCCAAGGCGATTTCGGGAGGTCCATTACCGACGGGCGGCCCCCGCGCGACATTCTGGCTTCCCGGCTGCCCGCGACCCTGGAGCTTTCCGCGATGGGAATGCTGGTGGCGATTGTGGTCGGAGTGCCTTTTGGAATCCTGTCGGCGGTCAGACGGGACTCGTTTTTTGACAGGGGTGCCAAGATATTTGCTGTCCTTGGGATGGCCGCCCCCCAGTTTTGGGTCGCAATCATCCTGATTCTAATCTTTGCAGCCTACTTCAAAGTTCTGCCCGCTTTCGGGCGAGCGGGGCCGGAGTCATATATCCTGCCGTCCTTTGTGGTGGCTTGGTCAATCATGGCTGGCATGATGCGCTTGGGCAGGTCGAGCATGCTGGAGATCCTGGACAGCGAATTCATCAAGTTCGCCAAGGTAAAGGGGCTGCAAGAACGGCTGGTCCTGTGGAAGCACGCCTTGAGAAACTCGCTGATCCCACTGCTTACCTTTAGCGGAATCAGTCTGGCGGGCCTGTTGAACGGAGCCTTGGTGGTCGAGGTGGTATTCGGCTGGCCGGGCATCGGCCGGATGCCTCTGGATGGAGTGCAGCAAAGGAATTTTCCCGTGGTTCAGGCCGCCGTGCTGGCCTCCGGCTTCTTCTACATAGCGTTGTCGCTGATTATCGACGTGCTCTACGCTTACGTGGACCCAAGAATACGATACAACGATTAGCAGAATAAATGGCCATTACAACTCAGAATACATTCGATACCGGCACTGCCAGGGTATCTCGATTGGCTGCCCGTCTCAAGCGGGCGCGGCTGCCTTGGATTCCGATATCCATTCTGCTGCTCATTCTGGTGTGCGCGGCCTTCGCCGAGTTAATTGCCCCTCACGACCCTGGGAAGATCAACGTCCTCAACAAGCACATCGCGCCGGGAGAGTCGGCATCCTACCTCCTTGGCACCGATAGTCTGGGTCGGGACATCCTGAGCCGCCTCATCCACGGGGCGCGGACAACAGTCATAATCACCTTCGTCTCGCTCTTGGCCGGAGCCGCGGTGGTAACAGTGCTAGGCCTGATTTCCGGCTACTGGGGCGGTTGGGTGGATGCACTCATCATGCGGCTGGTGGACGCAGCGCTGGGATTTCCCACCGTTCTGCTTGCCATGGTCATCGTGGTTTTCTTGGGGGCGGGCACCATCAACATTATCTTTGCTGTGGTCTTGACCTTTTGGGCGAGATTCGCCCGGATGATCCGGGGCGATGTTCTTTCGGTCAAGGGGCAGGATTTCGTCACCCTGGCTAGGATAACTGGAGTCAGTACTCCCGTCATAATCTTGCGACACATATTTCCCAACGTAATTAACACCTTGACCGTCATATCCAGCCTTCTGGTTGGTCAGATTATCCTGCTCGAAGCTGCCCTCAGTTTCTTGGGCTTGGGACTGGCCCCAGGTTCGCCTGCTTGGGGGATTATGGTGGCCGAGGGCCGCGATATTCTGATTGAAGTGTGGTGGCTCTCCCTATATCCCTGGAGTGGCGATTACCGTTGTGGTGCTGGCTTTCAACTTCTTCGGTGACTGGCTGCGGGACACGCTGGACCCCAAAATGCGGCGAGCCCAGTAAACAATGAAGGGAACGTAACCTGTGGAAAGCGAACCCATTCTCAGGGTGAAGACCTGCAAACTCATTTCTTCAGCCGGTCCGGCGTTGTCAAGGCAGTTGACGGCGTCAGCTTCGAGTTGCATCGAAGAGAAACGCTGGGCATCGTGGGCGAGTCTGGTTCCGGCAAGAGCATGACCGCATGGTCAATTCTCGGGCTGGTGCCCAAGCCGGCTGGACGTATCGTGGGGGGCAGGATTCTCTATCAGGGAGAGAATCTTCTGGAAAAATCCCCTTCGGAGATGCGGGAAATAAGGGGAAAGGGAATCTGCATGGTCATGCAAGACCCTTCGACATCCCTCAATCCTGTTTTCTCCATTGGGACCCAGGTCTATGAGACTCTGAATATGGACTCAAAACAGTCGGAATCGAGATTGAAGCAGCGGGCTATTGAGATCCTGAGCAGCGTGCGAATTCCGGCCCCTGAAAGGAGGCTGGCCGCGTTTCCGCACCAGATGAGCGGGGGAATGCGCCAGCGTGTGGTCGGGGCCATAGCCATGTCTCGCGGGCCGAACATACTAATCGCGGACGAACCCACCACTTCCCTCGACGCCACAATTCAGCTTCAATATCTGACCCTTTTGAAAGAGATACAGGCTCAGACAGGGGCAGCCATCATTTTCATCACTCATGATTTCGGAATAGTTGCTCGGATGTGCGACCGAGTCGCGGTGATGTACGCTGGCAAGATCGTGGAACAGGCCGATGTCCTCCAATTGTTCGATAGCCCCTCCCACCCATACACGGAGGCCCTCCTGCGATCTGTGCCTGACTTGGATGACCAAACTGACCACTTGCCGTCAATTGAAGGGTAGCCGCCGTCCTTGGACGATCTTCCTCCGGGCTGCAGCTTTGCCCCTCGCTGCCCTTACGTCTTCAGCAAGTGCGAGGAATACCCTCCTGAGTTCGAGATCGAGCCGGGTCATAAAGCCAGATGCTGGGTGCGTGATGGCACAAATTAACGGCATCGCTGAAAGCATCGACAGCAGCACGGCCTTGGTAGGTCTTGAAGGGGTAAAGAAGTATTACCCCGTGACTACCGGACTGGTTTTGCAGCGCACAATCGGTACGGTCAAGGCGGTGGATGGCATTTCTTTCGGTATCTTCCCGGGCGAGACGTATAGCCTGGTTGGCGAATCCGGTTGCGGCAAGACCACCACTTCGCGCATGGTGCTGCTCGTGGAGCCACCCAGCGAAGGGAGCATATTCTTCGAAGGCAAGCCAATGGCCGAGATCCACCGGCAAGAACGAAAGCGCTTCCGCGCCTCGGTCCAGGCAGTGTTTCAAGACCCTTGGAGCTCCCTCAACCCCCGAATGAGAGTCGAGTCGATAATATCGGAACCCCTCACGACGCATCATCACTTGACCAAGAAGGAGGTCCGGGACCGGGTTGGCGAACTGCTCGAAGTCGTTGGACTGGACTCATTTCACGGCGAGAGGTACCCCCACGAGTTCAGCGGTGGGCAGCGGCAGCGCATCGCCATCGCCCGAGCCATGTCCACCCGTCCCAAGCTGATTGTCCTCGACGAGCCGGTTTCGGCCTTGGACGTTTCCATCAGAGCCCAAATGCTCAACTTGCTCAAAGAACTGCAGTCATCCCACAACCTCAGCTACCTGCTGATAGCGCACAACCTCGCAACGGTGCGGTATATGAGCCATCGGATCGGGGTGATGTACTTGGGCAAGATAGTGGAAGAGGGAGACCCGGATAGTCTATTTTCGAACCCCCTGCATCCGTACACCAAGGCGCTGATTTCCGCCTCCCTGCCGGCTGATCCACGCCGTCAGCGCGAGGAGATGGTTCTGACCGGCGAGGTGCCTTCGCCACTCAACCCTCCGTCCGGTTGCGCCTTCCACACAAGATGCCCCTTTGTAATGGACCGTTGCCAGGTTGAAATCCCGGAATATAAGGAAATAGAGCCGGGACACCCTGTGGCCTGCCACCTTTACTGACCGCCTACCGACTGCACGGGATGGGCATTGCAAGGTTATGCACTCTTCGTTCCACCCAGAATTGTATTGCAGCGACGGGATGTGAGAAACGAAGGACTCTGCCCCGGTGAATGAACCGTTTTGTGCCATGCCAAGATTTGATTACGCTCGCCTTTTTGTACAAACCGGACAAACCCGGCCGCAGATTTCCCACTCTGATAACGCTTTGTTGTAGTACTGGCGAAAGCATGGCCTATAATGAAGATCGTTTTTCCACAGATGCCAAACTAAGAAAAGCGAGGGACTTTGCATGGACTGGGGAATGGCCAACCGCTTGGCACAGCTAATTCAGCCCGACGGGAAGTGCATGTTCCTTCCCGTTGATCACGGGTACTTCCAAGGGCCTACCCGCAACTTGGAGCGGCCCGGAGAGACCATAGCGCCGCTGATGCCCTACGCCGACGCTCTCTTCGCCACCCGCGGCGTGGTGCGGGCCGTCGTGGACCCAGCCGACACCAAGCCGCTGATCCTGCGGGTGTCGGGCGGGACGAGCATGACTGCCGGTGACCTGGCCGACGAGGGCGTGACCACCTCAATGGATGACGCTGTCAGGCTCAATGTCTCCGCCGTGGGCATCTCGGTGTTCGTAGGCTCCGAATACCAGAAGCAGTCCATCCTCAACCTGGGCAAGCTGGTGGACGAGGGCGAGCGCTACGGCATCCCGGTGATGGCCGTGACCGCCGTGGGCCGCGAGCTCGACCAACGCGACTCCCGCTACCTCGCCATGGCCTGCCGCATCTGCGCCGAGATGGGCGCCAAGGTGGTCAAGACCTACTGGTGCGCCGATGGCTTCGACCGGGTGGTGGACGGCTGCCCGGTGCCGGTGGTGATGGCTGGCGGGCCAAGGGCCGACACGGAGCGTGAGGTGCTGGAGTTCGTCCACGACGGGATGCAGAACGGCGCAATCGGCATCAACCTGGGCCGTAACATCTGGCAGAGTCCGCACCCTGTCCCGATGATTCGCGCCCTCCGCCACATCGTCCACGGCAACAGCACGGTGGCCGAGGCCCTGGAGGTCTTCGAGTCCGCCCGAGCCGAGGCCGGCGGGCTGGTCGGCGTCTCGGACTAATCGCAGCCGTTGGTCCTGAGCTTGTCGAGGGGTGTCGGTTGGATAAGCTCACCGCCAGCGGACCGGTGGACTATCGGACCACATATTCCCTCTTCACCTATTCCTTCAAAGTGTTGCAACACATAAAAGGCAGGCGACCATGCGCGTAGCGATGTATTACAACAACAACGACGTCCGGGTCGAGGAGATGCCGGCGCCCGAGATCGGGCCGGGCGAGTTGCTGCTTAAAATCGAGGCCAGCAGCATCTGCGGCAGCGACGTCATGGAGTGGTACCGTATCCAGCGCGCTCCGGTGGTGCTGGGCCACGAGGTGGCCGGAACGGTGGCGGAGGTTGGCGCTGGCGTCAGCCAGTTCCGCGAGGGGGACCGGCTGGTGGTGACGCACCATGTGCCCTGCAACGCCTGCCGCCACTGCCTCAGCGGACACCACACCGTATGCGACACTTTGCGGGCGACCAACTACGATCCAGGGGGATTCTGCGAATACGTCCGCCTGCCCCCGATCCACGTTGACCGCGGCGCGTTCCTCATCCCGGACAGCGTGCCGTTCGATGAGGCCTCGGTAGCCGAGCCGCTGGCCTGCGTGTACCGGGGCCAGCGGCGGGCCAACATCCAGCCGGGGCAGTCGGTGCTGGTGCTGGGCAGCGGGCTGGCCGGCTTGCTGCACATAAACCTGGCCCGCGCCCTGGGAGCCGGGCGCATAGTGTCAACCGATCTGTCGGACTTTCGGCTGGCTGCGGCCCGTCGTCTCGGCGCGGACGTCACATTGCGGGCCGGTGAGTACACTTCCGAGCGGCTCCGCGAGGTAAATGACGGGCGCTTGGCGGACCTGGTTATCGTGGCCACCGGCGCCCGGCCTGCGCTGCTGCAGGCGCTGGAGTCGGTGGAGCGCGGCGGCACCATACTCTTCTACGCCCCCACCGAGCCGGGCGTCGAAGTGCCGGTGCCGATCAACGACGTTTTCTTCCGCAACGACGCTACACTCACCACCACCTACGCCGCCGCGCCGGGCGACCTGAGCACCGCTCTTGACCTCATCGCATCCGGCCGGGTGCAGGTGGGCGATATGATCTCGCACCGGCTGCCGCTGGCCGAGACGGATTTGGGTTTTCGACTAACCGCCGGAGCGTCCGACTCTCTGAAGGTGGTGATAGAGCCACAACGATAGCTGCCCTGATTGCTGCATCGCTTTCGGGGCAACCGCTCTTTTTCTCTCCATGTCGTCCATGTATGGATGGCATGCGGAGACAATTGTACGCCGCTTGACGCCGGTTGCTTACCCTGTACAATCAAGCGCACTAGCCAGGTTGCAAGCGCACTAGCCAGGTTGCCCTTGGGAGGTTGCAATGGAACTTGGATTGTTCCTGGAATTCCCGGTGCGAGAAGGGTTGAGCGAGAACGATGCGTTCAAGGAGTCCTTTTCCTTGGTTGACCAGGCGGAGGAGTTGGGCGTGCCCTCGGTATGGTTGGCCGAGTATCACTTCAACCCAGGACGGGTACTCTCCAGTCCGGTAACCATTTCCAGCGCTATCGCCGCCCGCACTCAGCGCATCCGGCTGGGCACGGCGGTGCTCCTGCTGCCGCTGGCCAACCCGGTGCGCGTTGCCGAGGAAGTCGCAACGCTGGACCAGATCAGCGACGGGCGGGTGGAGTTCGGTATTGGGCGGGGCACCTTCCCCAATGTTCACGAGGGGTTCGGGGTGCCATTCGAGGAGAGCCGGGGCCGGTTCGAGGAAAGCATTGAAATCATCCTGAAGGCGTGGACCACCGAGAGCTTCTCCTTCGAGGGCGAGCATTTCAACATTCCCGAGCTTTCGGTCAATCCCAAGCCGTTCCAGACTCCGCATCCCCCAATCAGGGTGGGCGTGACCTCCGCCGAGAGCTTCCCAATAATCGGGCGCATGGGTCACAACATTCTGATCAATCCCTCGCGGGTGTTCACTCTGTCGGAGTTGAGGGCCTCGATCCAGGAATTCCGGGAAGCGTGGAAATCCGCGGGACACGAGGGGGAGGGCAAGGTCGGCCTCCGCATACCCGTCTATCTGTCCCACGACGCGCAGAAGGCCCACGACGAGCCGATGGAAAGCGCCATGTTCTCCATGGGCCGGCTCACCGACCGCGTCGCCAGCTATGCCGGCCATGTGGGGACCCTGGGCGACTGGGGCGCCCAAGCCGACCGTGTGCGCAACATGACCTATGACGATTGGGTGCGCGACAAAGTGGCCTACGGCACCCCGGACGCGGTTGCCGACAAGCTGAACTCGCTGGGTGAAGAGTTGGGGCTGGACCAAGTGATGTTTGAGATCAACTTCGGTAACCTGATTCCCTTGGAGAACCAAGCAAACAGTCTCCGGTTGATGATGGAGGAGGTGGCTCCGAACTTGGCCTGATGTGAATCTCCATGTCAGCCACGGCGGCTCAAGTAAGCGGGAACCACCGACGAATCGAAGTTTCCTCTCACCTGCGGAAGAGGATCAGGGCGAGGATAAAATGAGTTGCGAAGCGTTTGAGGCCGGTACCAAGATAGAGGCAGTCTCTGAGATCGCGGTGCGGGTGAACATGGGGGCGCCGGTGGAGGGCGCTGGTCACATGATACAGGTGGGTGACATCGGAGAGGTCACCACCGTGCGGCGCACCGGCGCCGGATTGCACTGGCTGGTCGTCAGATGGGAGCGCTTGGGACGGACCTTCAACCTCAACCCTGACCAGTTCGATCGGGTCAAGATCGCCGGTTAGCGCCGAGGATCACCAGCGCATCCCCGGCTCCCGCTCCTGCAATACTTCGCCGAACAGCGTCAGTACTTGGTCGATGCGCAGGACCACTATGGCTGCTCCGCTCAGGCCGGGGTCGCTTATGAGTCCCGACTGGGCGAGCCGGTTGGTCATATCGTCGTAAACATCGCCCTGCCTCACGACCGTGGCGGTGCAGCGGAACTTCCATCCCGCATCCACTGTAGCGTTCCGGAAAAGGACGATTACCTTGGGATTCTCCTCGATGTGCTCCAGCGGCTGCCGCATAGTGCGGTCGCGATAGACGAATGTAGACTCGTCCGTCGCCAACACCGTTCCGATGTATCCCGCGTTGGGAGTTCCGTCGGACGACGCGGAGGCGACGATGCAGGGGAATCCATCCTCGCGGGCATTGTTGACCAATCGCGTCATCTCTTCTGTAAGCTGTATCACTCTTCGCCTCCTATGATCCCGCCGCCGGCTGCGCCGGACGGCGCAGAGCGACGCCCGTCTCCGAGGCATTGATGGTCCGCTGGTCCAGTTGCAGGCCAAAACCGTCAGCCAGCCGAGTGAGGTAGTTGAATATGCCCACAATGTGGCCCACTTCCAGCAGGGCCACGTCGTCAAAGCCAAGGTCACGGAGGGGCTGCCAGTCGGCCTCCACCATGCGCGTGGGGGTGGAGCTCAGCTTCTCGGCCACGGTGCACAGGGCGAGCTGCCGGGGCGTCAGTGTGGATAGCTCGCGCCAACGCCGGTGGGTTACCGCCTCCACGATGGCCGGATCTCCGTTCTCTGAACGCAGAAACTCTGCGTGGGAAATGGTTCAATAGCGGCAGTCCTGGGCTGCGGCGGCCACCGCAGCCACCATCTCCCTCTCCTGTCGGTCCAACTCGCCGGGGCCGAACATGACCTGCCGGTATAGGGCTCCGAACAGAGGACCCATGGCCTTATGCTTTGCCTGCAGCCGACCCATGGCGGGCAGGTAGCCAAAGTCGTAGTTGCCTGCGGGGGCGCCTGGGGGCAGGGTGGCCCGGTGCTCATCCTCGGTGGGGATGGACACCCATGCTTCAGGTATCTTGTTATGGCTGCTCATGGTTGCTCCTTCTATGGAGATGACGCTATTCTAATCCAATGAAAAGGATACTGGTCACCGGCGCCGCCGGACAGCTTGGCTCAGAATTGATTCCCGCCCTGCGAGAGCGTTACGGCAACGAAAACGTCGTCGCCGCCTGGCACCGCAGCCCCCTGACCGACGAGGTGGCCGACACCGGCCCGTCGACGCAAGTTGACGTCGAGGAGCAGGCCTTGGTGGAACGTGCAATCGAGGAATACGGTATCGACTCGCTCTACCATCTGGGGTCACTGCTCTCGGTGGCGGCGGAAGCCAACCGGCCGATGGCGCACCGGGTGAACATCATCGGGCTGCTGAACGTGCTGGAAGCGGCCTGCAACGCAGGGCTGGAGCGGGTGATAATCCCCAGCTCAATCGCAGCGTTCGGGGTGGATACGCCCCACGACAACACCCCAAACGAGACCCTGCAGCGACCAACCTCGCTCTACGGCATCTCCAAGGTGTTCGGCGAACTGATGGGCAACTACTACTTCGAGCGCGTCGGGCTGGATGTCCGTGGCGTGCGCCTGCCCGGAGTGGTCAGCTGGAAGGTGGAGCCGGGCGGCGGCACCACCGATTACGCAGTGGACGCCTTCTACGGAGCGATCCGGGAGGGCCGATACACCTGCTACCTGCACCCGGGCACCTACCTGCCGATGATGTACGTTCCCGACGCCATCAAGGCGCTGATCGAAGTCGCCGAGGCCGAGGTGAGCGGTCTGAAGCGCCACGCCGACTACAACGTCAACTCCATGAGCTTTGAGCCGGAGGAGTTGTCGGCGGCCATACGCCGGCGGGTGCCGGGATTCGAGATAGAATACGAAATTGACCCCCTGCGCCAGTACATAGCCGACTCCTGGCCCAACTCGTTGGACGATACGGTGGCCCGCCAAGAGTGGGGCTGGCGTCCCGACTACGGCCTTGAGGCCATGGTCGACGATATGTACGAGAACCTGTCGCGCAAGCTGTTGGGGTGATGAACCTGAAGGGGCGCAAAAGCGGCGCCCCTTGCTTCGCTGGTGCTATCCTGCGGAGGGTCAGTAGGGAATCGTCCACGACTCCGAGAACGCGAGGGCGCAGGTGCTGTGGGTGCGGGCGTCGCGCTGGCGCGGGAAGGGACGCCCCGAGGCCTGGCTGCCATTGCGGGTGATTCGCGCGCCGTTGGCCGGAATCAGCACCGTTGAAACGCCGTGGGGCCGTTCCGGGTTGGAGCCGGGGAAGCTGTGGCTGAGAAACGGCTCGCCCAGGTCGGACCAAGTAAGCGCGATTTCCTCGCCGTGGGCGCTGACCCACTCCGTCCAGAAGGAGCGCAGGTCGCCGGAGCTTCGGAAAGCCGCCTCGGTGGCGGGTATCTCCAGGTTGCCGAAGGTGGCGTTGATTCTTCCTTGGATCTCGCCCTGCAGCCAGCGCGTCATCTGGATGTTGTCGGTGTAGATCCTCGGCTGATTGCCGGTCAGCTCGCTCCGCAGGAACAGGACGTGCCCCGGGCCGCCCGGTGAGAACAGGATGCGCCAGAAGCTGGCGTCGCTGGTAACGGGGCCGTCGTCGGTCTCGCTGAGGCGGATGTACGGGTTTTCACCGGTGAGCAGGATGCGACTGGGATCGATGGTACTTGCTGTGGTCATGGCTTATGCTCCCTTGTGTTGTATCGATATATTGGACCTTCTTGTTGCTACGGGAGGACGCCCTCACCCCAACCTTATCCAAGAGGGAGAGGGACTTTCGGACAGAAAGAGAGGGGATACAGGGGTTTATTGGGCTGTCAGTCCTCCGTCGATGATCAGTTCGCTACCGGTCATGAAGGAGGCCTCGTCGGACGCCAGGAAGAGGACGCCGTAAGCGATGTCCTCGGGCTGCCCAATGCGGCCCATGGGATGCCGCGCCGCGTGCTGCTCGCGTCCGGCCTCAGTGTCCAGCATGATGGGCAAGGTCATCGGCGTCTCGATGACGCCCGGATGCACGGAGTTGCAGCGGATTCCGTCGTGGGCGTACTGGATGGCGGTGGACTTGGTGAGCAGCCGCACCGCGCCCTTGCTGGCTGCGTAGGACGAGGTGCGCCCTCCCGTTATGCCAGCAATGGACGAGATGTTGACGATGGAGCCTCCGCCCGCCTCGCGCAACGCCGGTATGGCTGCCTTTGACCCCAGGAAGACGCCCTTGGCATTGATGTCCATTACCAGGTCCCACTCTTCTGCGGTGGTGTCTTCCACATTGTTGACGATGCCGATGCCCGCATTGTTCACGAGGATGTCCAGCTTGCCGAATCGGTTGACCGCCGTGGCTACTGCTTCCGCCCATGCTAATTCGTCGGTGACGTCCAACCGTACAAACACACACTCGCCGCCGCCCTCGTTGATGGCGGCCTCCGTCTGGCGGCCCTCCTCCTCCAGGATGTCGCCAATGACGACCTTCGCACCCTCCTGAACGAACACTCGCGCCTCGGTGGCGCCCATGCCCCTGGCCCCGCCGCTGATCAGTGCAACCTTGCCCGCCAGTCTCATTGTCATTACTCCTTTCGGTGCTCAGTGCTGTCTGGGTCCAGTGCATTCTATAGCTTTTCCAGCCGCACGGCCCTCCATCCGGGGAATTTGAGCAGGAAGCCGATGGTGTCGGCCGGTTGCGGCCTGGACCGATGCGCCACCTCCTTGGGGTGGCGCCCCTGATTTGCTACCATTCAATTCTCCAGCCTCAGGAATCTCCGTTACCCCAACCATGTGCCGTACAATAACATCAGATTCGGTTACAATTCGCAGGAGACGCGGTCACAAGGAGGCACAACTATGGCAAACGACAACCGCTGGCGACTGAAGGGAGAGTATTTCGAAAGTTGCAACTGCGAAATACTCTGTCCCTGTATCGTACAGGGAGCCAACACCGAGCCGACCGAGGGGCACTGCGACGTTGCCTTGGCGTTCCACATCGAGGAAGGCGACCTGAACGGCGTGGCGCTGCACGGTCTGAATTTCATCGCCGTGAACTACACCCCCGGGCCCATGGCCGCAGGGGGATGGACCTCGGCGCTTTACTTGGACGAGCGGGCAGATGGGACGCAGCGGCAGGCGCTGGAACAGATCCTGTCGGGCGATATGGGCGGCCCCGCCGAGCGCTGGCAGGCCATGACCACGGACTACAAGGGAGTACATTACGTCGCCATCGACTTCCAGGTCGATGGCAAGGCGCATTCGGTTACCGTACCGGGCGTGATGGACTTTAGTGTAGAGCCGATTCAGATTCCAGGCCGGGACGACGCAATGCTGCTGGCCAACACCGGACACCCAGTGAACAAGGACTTGTACTTGGCCAAGGGCGCAAGGGGCGAGTACACCGGCCACGGGATGAACTGGGACAACACCGGCAAGAACGGCCATTATGCAGCCTTCGAGTGGAGCTATCCGTAAAGAAAGCCCCTCACCGGCAAGAATATCAATTTTGTGCTGCGCGTTCCATGGCCCGCCCCGTTGACGTTGGGGCGGGCCATACCCATAACCCGGCCTTGACCAGCAGCATACGCCGCATGCGCATTGATAATTATGTCAACTTGTGGCCGATGCCACAGTTCTATTAGATTGGGCGTTTATCTCTACTGATTTGTCAGCAATCGCAGTCCTGTTTATGCTGGCCTGTGGCGAGGCAGCGACGCCGTTCGTTGAAGTGTTCAACCAGTCCATCGCTCCCATTGTTGGCCTAACTATTGAATCAGACGGTACAATAACCGAGACCCAATAGCCAGTTGGGCCCGCAGGCCACGAGCGGCGAATCAGTTGAGAGCGCGGAGGGAACCAAAGGATGACACTCTCCGCACTCCATTCTTCTGTTTTACCGAAGAGGGTTTCTCTGGTCAACGTCCTCTTGGCCGCCTTTCTCACTGCCTCTGTGGCAACAGGCTGCAGCAGACAGGAGGCGCCAACGTCGACTCCCGCTGCAACACCTGTGCCCTCAGCGACGAGGTCGGGGGGTGCGACTGCTACCCTCAGCACTGTTTCCACCACGGAACCCACTCGCTCCCCTCCGGCGTCCCCGAGGGTTGACGCCACCGCGGCCTCGCCCCCGACCTCCGTTCCGGCGCCCACTGCCCCTGCACCGCTGGTTGGTTCTCTGGCCACGGACTTTGAATTCGAATTGTTCCAGGGAGAGGATAAACTGGGAGGCCGGGAGTTGCGGCTGTCCGACGTGACTGGTCAGCCCTTGGTGTTGAACTTCTGGGCCAGATTCTGCGGTCCCTGCTGGTCCGAGATGCCGGATTTGCAGGATTTCTACGAGGAATACGGCGAAAGAGTTGAGTTGCTTGGCATCGATGTCGGGCAGTTCACCGGCCTTGGTTCACCAAAAGACGCCGGAAAGCTGCTGGATGCGCTGGGCGTCACCTATCCGGCGGGCTATACGAATGACGCTCAAGTGGTGCGGAATTATCAGGTCCGGGCAATGCCGACCACTGTCTTCATCACCGCCGAGGGCCGGGACCACCGCTATTGGAGCGGCTCCATAGACCGCGAAGCTGTTACGGAAATCGTGCTGGAGATGCTGAGAGGAGATTAGCGGAAATCGCCACTTCAACACCGGATATCAGTGCTCCCCGGGTAAACAAGGCGCTTCTTCTAATCGTTCTTTCCGTTGCCCTGTTTTCTTCTCAGACTTCTGTTCTTGTCATTCCCCCGCTGCTGGTGGACATTGCAGCTGAGTTCGATATTTCCGTGGCCCTTGCAGGGCAGTTGGGCACGGCTACCTTCGCCGCTTGGGCCGTCTCAGTATTCTCGTCGGGACCGCTGTCCGATTCTTTTGGCCGTCGGCCCGTGGCCCTGGGGGGGTTGCTGGTGCTCACGGTGTCCGTCGTTGGGTCAGCGTTCGCTCCGAACGTGGCCACACTGTTGGCGCTTAGGATGTTGGCCGGTCTGGGGGGAGGGATGCTTCCGGCCAACACGATAGGGGCGGTTTCCGATGTCATCTCGCCGGCCAGGCGGGCCCAGGCGGTTGGAGCTATGATTGCCATCAACGTGTTCCCACCGGCTATCAGTATTCCAGTGATAGCGCTGGTGGCGGACTGGCGTGGCTGGCGGTTCGCCTTGTTGTCATCGGGGCTGCTGCTGGCGGTAGCGCTAGTGACGAACTGGCTCTGGTTTCCATCGGTCGCCAGGGAGCGAGTCCGCAACGTGGTCTTCCTTTCGAGGTATTGGTCGCTGATGTCCCTGCGGTTCTTCCGCGTTGCTGTGGCAGTGGGCATCACCCAACGCATCGCCTTTTGGGGCATGGTCAACTATCTCGCCGCCTATTTGATTGGTACTTATGGCATCAGTGTGGGTTACGTGGCTCTGCCTTTGGCCATCATCGCTATTGGCCAGGTAATCGGAAGCTATTCAGCGGGACTGGTAGCCAAAAGGAGGGATCGTGCCCTACTGATGGCTGCGACATCGGTGGTGGGAGGGATCGGTGGAATGCTGTTTTTCGCAGTAGCACTTGATCTCTGGGTGGCGGTGGCGGTGGCAGCGGTGGGATCGGGGTTACTGGCCGTCACAATGCCCACACTTGTCGCTGTCAGCACCGAGTTTTCAGGGGAGTCCAAGGCCTCGGGCGCCGGATTGATGGGAATGAGCAACCAGATCGGGGGGGTGCTTGGGGCAGCCTTGGCCGGCCTGCTGCTGGCCAGCACAGGATTCGCGGGTATCGGTTACCTGTTCTTGGGCGCGACAATAGCAAGCGCCCTGATGGCTGGACTGTTCGGACGGCAGTCCCCCGAGAACGCTGGCTGAACCGCCGGGAAGGGGAAAGTTCTGCTGCCCGGTATCGAGTCAGGCAAGTCCACTGGCTTGGATTTCCCCAAAACTCCGGGTAGTCGCAGAGCACCCGGGCGTCGCGCACCCGGCCTGGTGCACCCGGGACGGCAAGGTGGTTCATGATTGTAGTATATAGGGCGATGCCCACCACAACATTTATCACCGGCGCAGGGGTGGCGCTTCGGACCTGGACCGACCCCAACACGCGCAGGGTGATGACATAGACCGAGCGGGAAATGCTGGAACAGGAGTAAGGGAAATCGCCACAATAACTTCACAGTCGGGCAACCGGAGAATAAACAAGCCGCTTTTTTTCGCCGTTGTCTCGATTGCTTTTTTCTCGGCCCAGAATTCAACCTTGGTGATTCCTCCGTTGCTGGTGAGCATCGCGGCGGATCTGGATATATCGGTAGCTGTCGCAGGCCAGCTGGCTACGGCGACATTTGCCGCTTGGGCCATTTCTGTTGTGCTGTGTGGGCCTCTGTCGGATTCTTTGGGCCGGCGTCCGATTGCCCTCGCCGGGTTAAGTCTGCTCACGGCTTCCGCCATCGGCTCCGCTTTCGCCCCGAACTTTGAAACACTTCTGGCGCTGCGGGTGATTACCGGTCTGGGCGGAGGAATGATTCCGCCCAACGGAGTGGCGGCAGTGTCCGAGGTCATCTCTCCACATAGGCGGGCCCAGGCCGTTGGAGCTCTGATGTCCGTCAACATTTTCACCGGAGCGGTAACCGTTCCCGTGGCAGCCTTGCTGACGGAATGGGTTGGCTGGCAATTCACGTTTCTGGCCATGGGACTTGTCCTAGCGGCGGCGCTGGTCCTCAACTTGATCTGGTTCCCGCAAGACAGCGGAGAACGGGCACGAGATTTTTCCTTCGTCTCGAGGTTCAGATCTCTGCTGTCAATGGGATTCTTCAGAGCGGCGATTTTAGTGATCGTGACACAGCGCGTGGCCTATTGGGCAATTGTCAGCTACCTGGCTGCTTTTCTGATACAGAATTACGGACTTAGCCTCCGTTTTGTTGCCGTGCCGCTGGCAATTGCAGCGGCAGGTCAGATTGTTGGCAGCCTTTCAGCGGGATACGTGGCGAAGAGGGGAGACCGTAACACAATACTGGCTGGCACGATAATAGCGGGCGGGGTTTGTGGTCTGGTTGTCTTCTCGACTCCGGTTAACCTCTGGGTGGCGGTGGCCCTTGCGTCCATCGGTACGGGAATGCTCAACGTGGCTTTCCCGACACTGGCGGCCGTGAGCACTGACTTTTCGGGAAAGTCCAGGGCAACGGGCATCGGGCTGCTGGGGCTGGGCAACCAGGGCGGTGGCGTTGGAGGGGCGGCCATTGCAGGGGCGTTGCTGGCGACCTTTGGGTTTGGAGGCGTGGGCTACCTGTGCTTGGGGGTATCGGTAGTGAGCGCCGTGATGGCCACGCTCTTCTTGAGGCAGGCTCCGACAGTCACGGACTAGTACAGAGGGTATTTAGCGGAAGTGCGAGCCCGTTAAGAATATGCTGATTCATAGCTAACTCGCAGCACATTCAGAGCCAAAAGCACGATTCGTGTACCAGCCTGCATACCAACAGCCGGGGTTTCCATGCTGCTGGAGCCATGAACTGCAAAGCACGACGTAGAATCCCCGGCTACGGGCGCATTTCGCGATCCGCATTGTATCTGGGTGACCGGGGAGATGAAACGCCGGTGCAGCATCGTCCTCAAGCAAGGACCGGGGGCCTTCTGAGAGTCCCCCGGTCCTGTTTGCAAACCTCGGCAAATGCACCTACCCACTTGGCTAAGGTTAGGCACCCCGCAGCCTTGGGTCGAGCACGTCTCGGAGAGCGTCGCCCAGAAGGTTGAAGCCAAATACGACCAAGGCAATGGCTATACCGGGGAAAATCGCGAGCCACGGCGCTACCTCGATATACTTGGACGCCGCCAGCGTCAGCATGCCTCCCCAGGACGGCTCGCCTGGCGGAGCGCCGATACCCAAGAAACTGAAAGTCGCTTCCACTATTATGGCAAATCCCACCGTAATCGTGGAAAAAACGATGAACAGAGACATGCAGTTGGGCAATATATGCCGTAGGATTATCCGCCAGTCGGAAGCTCCCACAGCTTGCGCCGCCAAGACGAAGTCCGTTTCCTTCAGGCTCAAGGCACGGGCCCGAATGGTTCGGGCCGCGCCCGGAGTGAACACGACGATCAGGGCGATGATGACATTTTCAAGGGATGACTTGCCCATGGCAGCCAGGACCGTTATACCCAGGATGATGCCAGGGAAAGCCATGAGCGCATCCAGGAAGCGCTGGATTATCAGGTCGGTTTTCCCTCCGAAATAGGCGCTGGCCACCCCCATCAGGGTGCCGATGGACGCACCGACAAGCACGCTAACCACGCCCACGTACAAGGAAATGCGCGCGCCGTAAATGAGCCTGCTCAATACGTCCCGCCCTATCTGGTCGGCCCCCAAGAGCATCCCCCCTTCTCCGGGCGCCGCCCAAGAATATTCGGGATGAACCGCATAAGGGTCAAAGGGCGAAACGAAAGGCGCGAAGATGGCCAAGAAAATGACTATGGCCACAATGACGCCGCCCACCGCCCCCAGCGGCTTTCGCTTGGAAAAGTCGGCAAGTGCTCTTATGGTGTTAACTGGACTCCCGAGATAACCCGGACTAATGGTTTCCGCCACACCGTTCTGAGTGCTCAAATCGCCTCCTATTATGGCGCGACTGGTTAAGCGTACCGGATTCTGGGATCCAGCCAAGCGTAGAGAACGTCAATCACCAAGTTGAGGATCAGGACCCCCACTGCGATCAGCAAGACCACTGCCTGGATTATAGGGAAGTCCCTGAAGGCCACGCCTTCGATCAGAGTCCTCCCAACTCCCGGCACCAGGAAAATGGTTTCCAGGACCACGGTGCCTCCGATCAGGCGCCCCACCTGCCAGCCGGAAATGGTGAGTATCGGCAGGAAGGCATTCTTGAGGGCGTGACGGTAAATCACAACCAGCTCCCTCAGTCCCTTGGAGTGGGCGGTCCGTATGAAGTCCTCCCGCATGACGTCCAGCATGGCGGACCGGGTCACCCGGGCCACGAAAGCCATGTTGTAGGCGGCCAAGACGACGGCTGGGAAAATCACCTGAGACAGATTGGTCAAGGGGTCTTCCCAGAACTTGGCGTAACCCAGTGGGGGAACCCAGCCAAACAGGCGCACCAGCAGGTATATCACCACGATGCCCACCCAGAAGGACGGAAAGGCTATCCCAGCGTTGGCGAAAAGCCGGCAAGCATAGTCTATCCAGCCGTCCTGTCTGATGGCGGAAATTACTCCTAGAGGCACCGCCAGACCAAAACCGATGATGAAGGCAAGGACGACCAACTCAAGGGTTGTGGGGAATTTCTCCTTCAGTTCGTCCCACACGGGCTGGCCATACCACCATGATTCACCGAAATCTCCCCGAACCATATGCCAGAGCCAGTCGCCGAACTGGACAACGATATGGCGGTCGGTCCCCAGTTCTACCCGCATTTTCTCCAGGTCTTCCTGGGTGAACTGGCCCTCCGCCTGGTCGCCGGCCAGGATCAAGAAGGCCGGATCGCCAGGGACGATGCGCAACATGATGAAAATCATCACACCGACGAGCAGGAGGGTTGGAATGAACAGGGAAACCCTCTTTATCAAATATGTCCCCATCTTTCCTCCAGCGAGAGGATCCGCTCTCTTGATTGCGATACTTGAGGCGTCCCCACCTCGCCCACGGGACGGGGTGGGGACTGGTTCTCAAACTCGCGGTTGGCCAGGGTCCTGGCGGTGTGGTCCGGGGCTAGTCGTCGATCCAGGCAGCCTCCCACTTCATGCCGGTGGAGGCAACCGTCAGGGGTACGTCCCAGTTCTTGATCTTGTGGCTCTTGACCCAGAAGAAGGGCTGCCAATAGAGTCCTACCCACGGACTGTCCTCGAAGGCGAGGATCTGTTCGATCTCACCGATGAGGCGCTTGCGTTCCGTTTCGTCCGTGGCCCTCGACTGCTGTGCGTACAGCTCCTCGATTTCCGGATGGCTCCAGTGGCTGTAGTTCCTGACCCCGTCGGGTCGGTACAGGGCGTTGATTATCACGTCAGCGTCGGGAACGGCGAAGCCATTGCCCTGTACCGCCAACTCGAAGTCCTGCGCGCTGTAGGCGGCGAACCCAGCCACGCTCTCCATTCCGATCAACTCGAGATTGATCCCAATCTCCTTGAATTGCTCCTTGAGCATCGCCGTCTGTTCAGCGTACTGGCAGCATTGGCGGAATTTCATGGTGATGTCGAAGCCGTTGGGGAACCCAGCGGCGGCCAGCAATTCCTTGGCTTCCTCGATGTCCCTGGGGTCTTTCTGACCGTCGGCCGTAAGCCTGAATCCCGGGACATCGAGTAACTCATCATACGTACTGCCAAGCCCCGCCCAGTAGGGCACGGGTCCGTGCCGCCTGCCCTTACCGGCCATAATGGCTTCGTTCAGTGCATCGCCATTGGTTGCCAGGAAGAGCGCGCGTCTCACCCTCACGTCATCAAGTGGAGCCACATTCGTATTGATCATCATGCCGAAGGCGGCGAAGTCGTCGAGCTGGGTTACAGAGAGCACGTCGCTGCTATTCTCGGAAAGTTGGAGATAGTCAACGACAGTCATGTTCGTCCATCCGATGGTTTGCGAATGGAGCTGCTCCGTCTGGAAGGCAGCAACCATACGGCCGATATCACCGATAATGAACTTGGTGAGGCCATCAACGTAGGGCAGGCCCTCTTTGAAGTAATTGGGGTTCGCTTCGAATTCGACGCGGTCTCCCTTGACGAACCTGCTGAAGATGAAAGGACCGGACCCCACGACATTCTCCCCAACGGTGATGTCGACCCCGGCCTCCACCACATGCTTGGGAAGAATCTTCATGTATTCGATGCCAAGCACAGGCAGGAAGGCGGCTGCGGGGAATTTCAAGGTCACTTCCACTGTGTAAGGGTCGAGGGCCCTTGAGCTTTGGTAATAGTTCCTCAGGAGCCCTGCCCTGGGCCTGGGCTTCCCCTCCTCTACCATCCGGTTGAGGCTGAATACAACGTCGTCTGATGTGAGGTCTTCCCCGTCGGTAAACTTGACGTTGTCGTGGATCGTGAACGTATATATCGTGCCGTCGCCGTTCACTTCCCAGTTGGAGGCCAGGTCTTCGACTATCGCATTGGTTGGGGACAGTTCGCTGTATTGGACCAACTGGTTGTACAGAGGAGCGAATTCCGACGCTTCGATGCCGGTGCTGGATGGATGGGGATCCAGCTTCCCCATTGGCACATGCTTCTGCATGGTAATGATTCCACCACGCTTTATCGAGGCATCGGTTGCCGGCTCCGCCGTGGGCTGCGCTTGCGGCACAGGCGTATCAGCCGCGGCACCGGAAACAGGGGCTGACGTGCTCGTTGCAGCCACAGGCGTTGCTGCCGGTGCTGCCTCTGTGGGCGGCGCCTCCGTAGCAGAGGAGCCGCAGGCCAAGAGAAACACGAGCAATAAAACCCCAGCTGCCAACAGTCGGTTTCGGGAGTCCCTGATCAAGTCAAGAAGCATCTTCATCCTCCCAAATTCGGAGATCGATGGGTCAACTCAGGACCATCAATTGCTTGCATTCCTTTAGCGGTGCAACGAGATTCTCCGGCAACCTCCTTTTAATAATATGTTATCGTGATATTATTTACGGTTTACTACTGACTGAGATATTAAGCTTGGTAACTATATACTCAATTAGTAGATATAGTGCCGTAATATATGCGATGTTCTTTGTGGATGTCAACCAGTATGGCCAAGTCCACGACCTCGACGGCCTCCCGGTTCAGGAAGGCCCAAGGGCAGCACCCAGGGCACGATCAGGTGGCGGTTAAGGAATGACGGGGCGATGACACTTGGGGCGGGGTCGAGGAACCAGTGCGTCCCGAGGCCCGCAAGAGTGGAGGACAGGTCCCGCGTCAGGCGCCGCCATCAACGACAGCCATTCGGGGAGGGGCACTGAAAAAGGGTTCTTGGGGCTATGCTAGGGGCAAGGGAATACTCAGGCGCAGGCGCCACATCATCGCTACGCCGCGGGCCTGCCTTCTGTCGCAGTGGTTTGAACCGCCGATATCCAAGATCAGCGCGGAGCCAAGCCGGTTTAGATCCGGGCTTGCCGTAGGGCGCTGACCAGGTTCCTCTCACTGCGGGAGGGCTGGTCTGATGCTGTCGGCCTTTGAGCGTGGTGAGGCAATGCCCGGACAACCACCATGGAGGTCATTCAGCCGCTCCCACCGCGTAGAGTTTGCCGTCATGGGAGGAGACAAACATCGTGTCCCCCGCAACTATAGGGCTGGCCGTAATCTGGTCGCCGGTCTTGAAGTCCCAAAGGACGGCCCCCGATTCAATGTCCACGCCCAGGACAGCACCGTCTTCCGTACCGACCAGCAGGGTGTCTCCGGCCACGGTAGGAGCGGAGGTAATGCTCACCCCGAGGTCGGCTTCCCAACGCTGTTCCCCGGTGGACGAGTCCAGGGCAAACACTCTACCGGGAGTGGCAGCCACAAAGACTGTGCCATCCGCAACGGCAGGAGTGTGGGTTACATCGCCCGTCACGGTCGCTGACCATACGGTGCCCTTCTGTACCGGATTCGATATAGCATTCCACACGTAGAGGTTGATCTTCGCCCGGAAAATGGCCCGGCCCAAGGGATAGGTCTTGGCCTTCCGGTCGATGGCGTAGACCAGACCGCCTTTGGAGCCGAAAATAGCCAAGTCCCCTTGAGTTACAGGTCCGCCGCCTATGCGCCTGCCCTGCCCGGCGTCGTAGTACAAGCCTCGCCGTCCCGTTCTTGCGCTCACGGTATGGACTCTGCTGTCCTTGGACGCCACGACCACGACGCCGTCGGAGTAGGACGCCGATGCAAGGATCCAGTCCTTGGTGGCGAAATCCCAACGCCGTTCTCCCGTTGCCACATCCAGGGCGTATAGTTTTTTGTCCCCGGCCCCTATGTACACGGTGCCTTCCGCCACCACAGGTGAGGCAAAGACCGGACTGGCGATATCGGTCTCCCAGACGACCTCGCCGGTCTCGCGGTCCAGGGCCACGATAATACCGCGGCGGACCGCGAATACCACCAGATCATCGGTCACTGCTGGGGTCGAACTGGAAGGGAACCCGCTGGCGTACTGCCAAACCGGCTCGCCGGTTTCTCGGTCCAATGCCAAGGTATGCCCATCCTCAGTGGTGAGATAGACATACCGGCCCGCCACAGCAGGCGACGACAAGAGCGGTCCGGAACTGCCATACACCCACTTGACCCTTTCGGGGAAAGGCGCCGGATCCGGAGTGAAGCCAGCGTTGTCCGGCGTCCTGCGGGCTTGCGCCCACGTCTGGGGACCGGTGTCCGCGCTGAGGGCGGAGGTGGCACCGGGCGGCGGGAACAAAATAGTAGGCACATCAAAGGCGTCCACCAGCCACCATGCCACCAGCACCAAGGCCACTGCCATTGCGATGAAGTAGCGGTTACGCGGTAACCGAAGCCGGCGGCGGAGTGCAGACACAAGCGATTTTGCCTGGGCAACAAGAGACACCCCGGACAGAGAGGACGAACAATTATTGCATCTCACTGTGTTGCCCGTGGGATTCTCGTGGCCGCAGACCCTGCATAATAAGACTTCTTCCAAGGATTCCTTCGCTTGGACTACCGATGAATCTAACCTGTACCAGTGGCGTACCCTTGGGACCAGCTGGAACCGCGCAACTCTGAATTCACTGGTCCTCTGGTTGAAAACAACTATTAACGAAATTGAGTGTATCTTGTCGAATTTATACCGTCAAATCTGCGATTATGCCTTGATATAGGTGGTTATCAGCAAGCAATTAACAGGTAGAGAAATATAACTCAATCGCCAGTGTCTCTGAACTGCCCGAGGAAGGCCGGCTTATTGATGAATCTCGGTATGCTTGTCAAAGTAAGAGGAATGGCAACGAGGAAAAACTGCCCGCAGGAAATTCAACGGCTAATGAGCGTGATGTACCCTAACCCGACTCCCTCTTTTGATGTCCAGTGAAAATGTCAGTATTCCTGGAGGACGGTGTTGGCCTGGTCAATGGTGGATGCGCCGTCCAGTCCGAGTTCTTTGACCAGCCTGTCTTGGAGGGTGCCGGCCATGCGCTAGACCCTGCCCTCGGCCTGGGGGGAGCGAGTGAAAATCTGTTGTATTCCCAATTCACCCATGGCCCGGGAGAACTGGGTGGGGCCTATGGGCTGCGACATGCGGCGTGGCCGGCCATTGAACTGGAACACACCATGCCGGTCGCCGTAGACAGCCAACGGAAGGCCCCAGCCCCGGATGGTGCCTTCCGTCATGAGAAAGCGGCCCCTGATATCCTCGCCGGGACGGAAAAGGGAATTGACCGCTGTACCCGTGGCATCGTCTCCTGCCAGCAACAGGGCGAACCGATGTCCCCAGTCCTCCAGCCGGGGTGATGGCATCTATCAATTTGGAACAGCATGCCCGCTTGGGCGCATTGCCTCAATAAAATCATTATTTTTGGGGAGTGATTGCCGCACACATAATGTTACCGAGAATTCGGGAGGCAATCGTGTGGCGGGACGCATGAGCAGGATGGCCAAACAGAAGTTACTGGCAACGATCGGCCGTGAGGGCTTTTCACTTCCTGGCAGGAATATCGGCGACTCTGGAGCTCCGTCTTCGTATCCCAAAAACTGCCGGCTTTCACCACACAGCTGGATGAAACAGGACAAGAGACTGGCCTTCTCAAGGTTGACTTAGCCTTGAAATGACCGATCTCTTGATGATCTAGCCGTGATTCTGTCGGGAGTGCGAGTCCCTGCATGTAGTAATCTTCTTATAGCTAAAAGCCCCGTTATAGCGTCCGCATTAGAGAAAGATATACCTATCTATGTACCAACAAACTCGACCATCCGGTTCGGTAGATCCAAAGCAACGCCCGCAGTTTAGTACCGAGGATACGAACAGAACAATGGCCTCTGCTGAATATCGGCCCGGGTCGCTCCATTTACACCACCCCTTTCTGAGGGGCATGCACAGCATGAAACAGGGTATCAGATAAAGGGTATTAGAGGCTACGAAGCCCCATCCACGAAATAGAACCATCGCTGGCAAGGTCTCCTTGGAACATAGCTAACGATTAATCTCGTTTGACACTTCCGTGTCCTCCAGTTGGCTTGGGAAGGTTAGTCGGCATTCCCCAGGGCAATCGCGTCTAAATGATAAAGGAAAGCAAGAAAGTCTCGATTCGGTGATTAGATGATGTTAAGGGAAGTGATGGTGCAGGGACTGGCTGCGTCGATTATGGACCATTTCCGGGACTTGGAGGATCCGCTGATAGAGCGGAGTAAGCGGCCCCTGTTGCTGGACATCGTGGCCATTGCCATCGACACTGTCATCTGGGGCGCAGACTCCAGGGTATACGTGGAGATGTTCGGCATGAGCAAGGAGGAGTGGTTCCGCGCTTTCCTAGACCTCCCCAAAGGTATCCCCTTCGACGACGTGTTCTCGCGGCTCGATCTGGAGAAGTTCCACGGTGATTCATGGAATAGACCCAGACGATCGCTGCCCCTTTGCCCGGCGAGGTGGTGGCCATCGACGGCAAGGCGGTGCGCCGTTCCCATGACCGGGGTGCGGGCGATCAGGCCATTCTTCCGGTCAGCGTATTGGCCGAGGCCCATACGCTGACCTTGGGGCAAGTGAGGGCGGAGGAGAAGTCCAACGAAATCGCCGCCATACGCCGGTTGTTGGATATGTTGGGAATAAGCGGTTGCATCGTGACCATCGAGGCCATGGCCTGCCAGAGGGATATAGCCCAAGAAATTGTTGACCAGGTAGCGGACTAACCGCTGGCGGTGAATGAAAATCAGGGCCAGTTGTATCAAGGCCTTCGAGACCTGTTCGAGGCAGGAGATGGGCCTACCTGCGGGGCTTGCCCCACGGATTGCGCCACCATCCTGAACAATGGATACGGAAGCATCGAGCGGCGGAAGTCCTGGGCCATCTCTGCTCCGGCCTGCCTGGAATATCTGAGCACCTCCGCGGACTGGACTAGTAGTTCGTCGCTATTGTATTGATGGGTATAGGGACTTGAGCTTGATGCGGGCGTCCTCGGTGGTGAAACGCCAGTCCACCCGAATCGCCTCCCGGTTCCGTTGCTCCTGCCATGCTCCTGTTTCCTGCTCCAGTACTTCCTGGCCGGGAATCCGGCGATCCAGGCACTGCCGCGCCAGCACCCCCAGTTCTATCTCCGCTATATTCAGCCAACTCCCGTGCTTTGGCGTGTAGTGTATCTCCAGCCGTTGGGCGATGCGCCGCGCCTCCGCCGGCTCGAAGGCCTCGTACAGGGACGCCGGGTGATGGGTGTTCAAGTTGTCCATCACCAGCACTATCCGCTCCTTGTGAGGGTAGTCCTCATCCACCAGTTTCCGCACCACCTCCGCCCAGTCGGTCCTGGTGCGCCGGTCCGTGACCTCCACCCGGCGCCACCCCTCCAAGGGCGCAAACAGCATGAATAGGTTGCTCACCCCGTTGCGCTTATATTCGTGATCGTAGGCCATGGCTGCCCCGGGCCGCAGCGGGCGGGGTTGCCGGGTCTCCTGCACCAGTTCTTGCTGGTCTCGTCCAGACACACCAGAATCTCATTCTCCTGGTATTCTCATTCTCCTGGTATTCTCATTCTCCTGGTATTCACGGTGATAGACCTCCAGCACGTCCTCCATGGCGCATACGAACTCGGGCGCATACGAACTCGGCGCTACCCTGTGGCGGAAGGCACCAGCACTCCTTCAGCCAAGGCTTGAGTTCGTTTTTTTCAGTGTCCGGCGCACCGTCTCCGCGCTGATGCTGTCCACTATCTCCCGCTCCACCAATCCGTCGGCCAGCATTTGCAGGGTCCAACTCACCCGTCCCTCCGGCGGTTGGGAGCTGGCTATGGCTATCAGATGGGCCTCACCCTGGCCATCCAGCCTCCTCTGACGCCGGCGCAGTTGCTCCCTGCGTCCCAAGGCCGCCTCAACCCCCTCCTCCACGCACCGGCGGCGCACCCGCTCCACCGTGGCGGTGCCCACCTTCAGGGCCCGGGCTATCTCCTCATCCCTCATGGCTCCCCTAGAAATGCGGATGAAAAGCCTTGGTTGAGAAGAGGGCTTTAGGCAGAAAGGCCGGCGTCAGCAACGCTAGAAACCTGGCCGGAAAGCCAACATTCTCGAGATCGTCGATTTTGGGGCGTCGAATCTCGACGGTATGGTGATTGTCATGCCGTATACCGTTTGACACTATGCCCTATTTGACTGGAATACGTCTGTATCGCGTAGTGCGAAACTTGGTCAAGGGCTTTCCGGCTAGGTTTCTAGTATTACAACGACAGTTGGTGTGATAAAGTGACCAGCTAGCTGAGGGAGGCTTGGAAGGTGGGGTTGGGAGATGGATGCGGCGGCATTTGAGCGGGTGTACGAGGCCTTTGGCGAGTTTCATTCCTTCTTCGCTCCGCTGTTCGGGCGCAGGGAGTCGCGGGACCACAGCCGGAACTATCTCCGGGCCCTCCTGGTGCAGTCTCAGGACCGGCGCAACGCCGAGAATCTCTCCGAATCAGTGGGGGTCCCGGCCCGGGCCATGCAGCGCTTCCTCACCGCCGCCCCCTGGGATGACGACGCGGTGATGGGACGCCTCCAGGAGTATCTGGCGCCCCGGCTGGGACATTCTGAGGCGGTGTGGGTGCTGGACGGCAGCGACTTCCCCAAGCAGGGGCTGAAGTCGGCGGGGGTGGCCCGGCAGTACTGTGGCAGGTTGGGCAAGGTGGCCAACTGCCAGGCAGGGATGTTCTTGGCGTATGTCAGTCCCTTGGGCCGGGCGCTGGTGGACCAGGGGCTCTACCTGCCGGAGAGTTGGACATCGGACGATGCCCGCTGTGCGGCGGCTGGGGTTCCGTAGGATAAGCGCCGGTACCGGTCGAAGACGGAGTTGGCCCTGGAACTGCTGCAGCGGGCCTTGGCGCGGGGCCATCTGAGGGCGGGATGGGTGGCCGGGGACGACGCCTTCGGGATGTCGCCGTCCTTCCGGGACGGCTTGGCGGCCTTGGGGCTGCGTTACGTCCTGGACGTTCCGGGGAACTTCACTTTTTGGCCGGTGGATCCCGAGTGGACCAGCCCGGCATACCAGGGATTCGGGCGTCCCCGCAAGCCCAGGCTGCGGAGCGGGCAGCGGCGCACCCTGGCGGGGCGCGGTGCTGAATTGCCGGAGGATGCCTGGCGGGAGATAACGGTGGCCCAGGGTTCCCAGGGGCCGCGGACTTATATGTTCAGTGCCCAAAGGGTGCGGCCAACCAGCCGGCGGAGGCCTGGCGAAATCCACTGGGCCATCTGGCGCCGGAACCTGGACGGCAGCGAGCCCCGCTACTACCTGTCCAACGCTCCCGGGGACACTCCTCTGGAGACGCTGGCATACGTGGGCGGTTCCAGGTGGCGCATCGAGACGGAGTTCGAGACGGAGAAGAGCGACGTGGGGCTGGACGAGTACGAGACCCGCACCTGGGCGGGCTGGCATCATCACATTGCGCTGTGCCTGGTGGCGGGGGCCTTCCTGTTGAGCCTGCAACAGGCTTGGGGGGAAAAAGATGCCCCGGGTCAGCAGGCCGCAGGTGTACCGTGTGGTGCGCGAGATGCTGCCCCGGGAGCGGTTGGGTGCTGAGGAGTTGCTGCGGTTGCTGGAGGCGGAGCAGTTACGCAACCATCGGGCCAGCCGCTCTCACGCCAAACGCCGAGACGCCCGGAGGGCGGCGCGGAACATCCCTCCGTGAACTGTCGTTGTAATACTAGCAGTGTAGGAGCGATATCATACGCTGCAAGCAAACGAAACCAACTGGACCAGACGAAAAAGACGAGGCCAATCAAGCGGTTATCCTAATCAAATCCAAGAAAACTCACGGAGACCATTCCATGCCCCTCACCAACCTCCTGAAATCCGCTGCCGGCACATGCCGGTACTGCGGACAGAAAGCCGGGATCTTATCCCGGGACCACTCCGAATGCAGCCGGATCCACCAAGCCGGATGGAACGAGATGGTCGAGCTTGCGGCTCAGGCCGCGAGATCCCGACAGTTCGACGAGAAGTCACTCCGGCTTTCCCTGGCTGACATAGCCCAGCGCTCCTATGGAGACGGCATGACCGTCAACCAAGCTCTCGAACAGGGCTGGAAACGCGGCGTGGACCACGCCATGGCCGACGGGATAATCACCCAAGCCGAGGAATCCCGGCTCAGGGAGTTCAGAGACCGCCTCGCCATGAACACCGGCGCCGCGGACCCACAGGTCGCCGCGAGCATGGAACGGGCCTCCAAGGACAGGTTCATGCTCGACGCCCGGCTGGCAGCCATCGCCACGGAGGACGGCCAAAGTCACTTGGACGAACTCTCAGAGGCACTGAGGACAAGTATTGCCCCGGAGGAACGCACCGCCCTCTTAGTATTACAACGACAGTTGGTGTGATAAAGTGACCAGCTAGCTGAGGGAGGCTTGGAAGGTGGGGTTGGGAGATGGATGCGGCGGCATTTGAGCGGGTGTACGAGGCCTTTGGCGAGTTTCATTCCTTCTTCGCTCCGCTGTTCGGGCGCAGGGAGTCGCGGGACCACAGCCGGAACTATCTCCGGGCCCTCCTGGTGCAGTCTCAGGACCGGCGCAACGCCGAGAATCTCTCCGAATCAGTGGGGGTCCCGGCCTGGGCCATGCAGCGCTTCCTCACCGCCGCCCCCTGGGATGACGACGCGGTGATGGGACGCCTCCAGGAGTATCTGGCGCCCCGGCTGGGACATTCTGAGGCGGTGTGGGTGCTGGACGGCAGCGACTTCCCCAAGCAGGGGCTGAAGTCGGCGGGGGTGGCCCGGCAGTACTGTGGCAGGTTGGGCAAGGTGGCCAACTGCCAGGCAGGGATGTTCTTGGCGTATGTCAGTCCCTTGGGCCGGGCGCTGGTGGACCAGGGGCTCTACCTGCCGGAGAGTTGGACATCGGACGATGCCCGCTGTGCGGCGGCTGGGGTTCCGGAGGATAAGCGCCGGTACCGGTCGAAGACGGAGTTGGCCCTGGAACTGCTGCAGCGGGCCTTGGCGCGGGGCCATCTGAGGGCGGGATGGGTGGCCGGGGACGACGCCTTCGGGATGTCGCCGTCCTTCCGGGACGGCTTGGCGGCCTTGGGGCTGCGTTACGTCCTGGACGTTCCGGGGAACTTCACTTTTTGGCCGGTGGATCCCGAGTGGACCAGCCCGGCATACCAGGGATTCGGGCGTCCCCGCAAGCCCAGGCTGCGGAGCGGGCAGCGGCGCACCCTGGCGGGGCGCGGTGCTGAATTGCCGGAGGATGCCTGGCGGGAGATAACGGTGGCCCAGGGTTCCCAGGGGCCGCGGACTTATATGTTCAGTGCCCAAAGGGTGCGGCCAACCAGCCGGCGGAGGCCTGGCGAAATCCACTGGGCCATCTGGCGCCGGAACCTGGACGGCAGCGAGCCCCGCTACTACCTGTCCAACGCTCCCGGGGACACTCCTCTGGAGACGCTGGCCTACGTGGGCGGTTCCAGGTGGCGCATCGAGACGGAGTTCGAGACGGAGAAGAGCGACGTGGGGCTGGACGAGTACGAGACCCGCACCTGGGCGGGCTGGCATCATCACATTGCGCTGTGCCTGGTGGCGGGGGCCTTCCTGTTGAGCCTGCAACAGGCTTGGGGGGAAAAAGATGCCCCGGGTCAGCAGGCCGCAGGTGTACCGTGTGGTGCGCGAGATGCTGCCCCGGGAGCGGTTGGGTGCTGAGGAGTTGCTGCGGTTGCTGGAGGCGGAGCAGTTACGCAACCATCGGGCCAGCCGCTCTCACGCCAAACGCCGCGCCGCCCGGAGGGCGGCGCGGAACATCCCTCCGTGAACTGTCGTTGTAATACTAGTATTACAACGACAGTTGGTGTGATAAAGTGACCAGCTAGCTGAGGGAGGCTTGGAAGGTGGGGTTGGGAGATGGATGCGGCGGCATTTGAGCGGGTGTACGAGGCCTTTGGCGAGTTTCATTCCTTCTTCGCTCCGCTGTTCGGGCGCAGGGAGTCGCGGGACCACAGCCGGAACTATCTCCGGGCCCTCCTGGTGCAGTCTCAGGACCGGCGCAACGCCGAGAATCTCTCCGAATCAGTGGGGGTCCCGGCCCGGGCCATGCAGCGCTTCCTCACCGCCGCCCCCTGGGATGACGACGCGGTGATGGGACGCCTCCAGGAGTATCTGGCGCCCCGGCTGGGACATTCTGAGGCGGTGTGGGTGCTGGACGGCAGCGACTTCCCCAAGCAGGGGCTGAAGTCGGCGGGGGTGGCCCGGCAGTACTGTGGCAGGTTGGGCAAGGTGGCCAACTGCCAGGCAGGGATGTTCTTGGCGTATGTCAGTCCCTTGGGCCGGGCGCTGGTGGACCAGGGGCTCTACCTGCCGGAGAGTTGGACATCGGACGATGCCCGCTGTGCGGCGGCTGGGGTTCCGTAGGATAAGCGCCGGTACCGGTCGAAGACGGAGTTGGCCCTGGAACTGCTGCAGCGGGCCTTGGCGCGGGGCCATCTGAGGGCGGGATGGGTGGCCGGGGACGACGCCTTCGGGATGTCGCCGTCCTTCCGGGACGGCTTGGCGGCCTTGGGGCTGCGTTACGTCCTGGACGTTCCGGGGAACTTCACTTTTTGGCCGGTGGATCCCGAGTGGACCAGCCCGGCATACCAGGGATTCGGGCGTCCCCGCAAGCCCAGGCTGCGGAGCGGGCAGCGGCGCACCCTGGCGGGGCGCGGTGCTGAATTGCCGGAGGATGCCTGGCGGGAGATAACGGTGGCCCAGGGTTTCCAGGGGCCGCGGACTTATATGTTCAGTGCCCAAAGGGTGCGGCCAACCAGCCGGCGGAGGCCTGGCGAAATCCACTGGGCCATCTGGCGCCGGAACCTGGACGGCAGCGAGCCCCGCTACTACCTGTCCAACGCTCCCGGGGACACTCCTCTGGAGACGCTGGCCTACGTGGGCGGTTCCAGGTGGCGCATCGAGACGGAGTTCGAGACGGAGAAGAGCGACGTGGGGCTGGACGAGTACGAGACCCGCACCTGGGCGGGCTGGCATCATCACATTGCGCTGTGCCTGGTGGCGGGGGCCTTCCTGTTGAGCCTGCAACAGGCTTGGGGGGAAAAAGATGCCCCGGGTCAGCAGGCCGCAGGTGTACCGTGTGGTGCGCGAGATGCTGCCCCGGGAGCGGTTGGGTGCTGAGGAGTTGCTGCGGTTGCTGGAGGCGGAGCAGTTACGCAACCATCGGGCCAGCCGCTCTCACGCCAAACGCCGCGCCGCCCTCCGGGCGTCTCGGAACATCCCTCCGTGAACTGTCGTTGTAATATTAGTTTTACAACGTCGTATCGAGCGAAACCGGGCCGGGGGTTTACTTCTCCAGCTACGGAGCCTTTGTTGTCAGAGGTTCGTGCCCGCATATTGCCAGCCTCAAAATCCGCACATCAGCAGCCTTTCGATACCAACCGACGTTGTAATACTAGGGAGGCATTCAGGCGTAAGCCGCAGAAAACGGGTTTTGGTCTATAGGTGTAACCGCCGTCGGCGCTACGGAGAGCGACTCGGAGGGCGATTACTGGGGTGGTGTAACCGCCGTCGTCGCTGCGGAGAGCGACTCAGGGGCGATTAGTGTGTTGGGTGTAGCCACCGTCGGTGAGATGGAGAGCCGTTCCAACTGTTCGTCAGGTCTATGAAAGCCCAAGTCATTGATAGCGTTAGTGCGCTGGGGTCCCCGTCGGGACTACGACGAAGTTCGACGAGGGGTCTTGATATGCCAATGAACGATCTTCAGCTTTCTGAAACCCTCCTGTCTGAAACCCTCCTGATTGTTATAGTGTAACTTGAGACACACTAACATTGCCTCAACGCTCATCGTACGTGTCAAGTCGGGTATGGCGCAGGGCAACAGCGTTTTAGCCGAGGAGGAATGCGATGAGGCAATCCTCTAGCCATCCGGCTTGCAGCCGCTTGACCTGTATGCCCATCTTGAGGTTGGTTCCCCGTTTCAACAGGTTGTGGGATATCTGCCTCAGCTTGGCCATGTCGTGGGGCCATGGTCGCACCCGGCTCTGGTCCCCCTGGAGGATACGTGCAGACTTCAGTGCAGCGAGTTCTCTATGTTCCAGTGGCTTCGCGCCACGGCCGTGCCGCCCATCCGACGCCTTTAGAGGGTGTCTAAAAAGTTGGGGCCCGGGCCAAACGGCGCAACATGAGCCCGGTCATGGCAGCGTAGATCCAGGCCTCCGTAGTTTCCGGCAAACCCTCATAATCCTTGCTCAAACGCCGTTGCAGATTCAGCCAGCCGAAGGTGCGTTCCACCACCCAGCGCCGGGGCAGTACCTGGAAAGTTCGTTGCTGCCGGGGCCGGCGCACCAACTCCAGATTCCAGCCACCCACTTCCTTGGCCCACTGCACCAGCTTGCCGCCGTAGGCCCCGTCGGCCCAAATTACCTTTAACCGGGGATATTGCCCCAGCAGACGCTCCAACACCAGCTTGGCGCCGTCCCGGTCCTGTATGTTGGCCGGATGCACCGCCACTGCCAGCAACAGCCCCAGGGTATCGACCACTATGTGGCGCTTGCGCCCCTTCACCTTCTTGCCCGCATCGTAACCTCTGGGCCCCCCTTTTCGGCAGTCTTTACCGATTGGCTGTCGATGATCGCTGCGCTGGGGCTGGCCTGGCGGCCCTCGAACTGACGGGTCAGGGATCGCAAGGCGTCATGCGTTCTCTGCCAGGTTCCGTCCCGGCGCCAAGTGCGGAAGTAGTGAAAGGCAGTGCGCCAAGGTGGCAGGTCATGAGGCAGCATCCGCCAAGAGCATCCGGTGCGCAGCACCTAGCGGATGGCATTCACCACCTCCCGGCGGGGGTATTTGACGGGACGGCGCCGGGTTTGGGCGGAGGCAGCAACGGTTCCAGCAGTTGCCACTCCCGGTCGTTCAGGTCGGTGGGGTAATTTGGTCGGTTCATACCCCCAGATTACGCCATTCCGCCCGTTCCTCGCCTTCGTGCCTTTATGCAAGTTTTTATCTTTTTAGACACCCTCTTAGAGCGCCCAGTTAGAGATGGAGGTTCACTCGGCAGGGACCCACTACATCATCGCCTACGATTAAAGTGACAAAACCGGCACCTACACCCTAGAGGGGGCCATCTCCCATAAGCAGTCCCGGAACTCCCGCGACCCCAGAGACTCCCCGGTCGAGAGGACGGAGTTCTCCTCCAAGAGCCCTGAAACGACCGGGTCCACCCGCCGTCCCATCTCCGTGAGAAACCCGGCCTCCGCCGGCAGCGCGGTGGAGACCCGGTCCAGCCACAGAGGGAGATCATACCCCAGGGTGTGGGCGTCCGCCTCCATCAGCAAGGCGTCCACGGCAAGCAGCCCTGGCACGAGCCGGGTCTCGAGACCCGACCGGAGCAGGGACCCCAACAGGTTCTGCTCCAGGGGGGGCCGGTCCCCAGCCCACTCCTCCACGACGGCCCCTATGAACTCGGCGATCACGCACTGGTGCATCCCAGCGAGATATTCACGGCTGTCCAAGCAGTCCCCTCCAAGCTAGTAATACATAGGAGTTACGCAGTTGAGAGAGCTAAGGCTGGGGATGGGATAGGATAGAAGGAGTGAGGCGGAGGTGGGGGAGATGAACCCGGCCAAGTGTGATGCGGTGGACTACATTCAGTTCTTGGTGGCAGCCCAGAGGAGATTTACCTGCAGCGAAACGGCGCGGTGTCAACCGGAATCACCGCAAGCTCCAGCCCATGACGCATTCACCCGTCTGCTGCGGAGACAGCCCCCCGGCACGGAGGCGCTGTGGCAGGAAACCCGGGGACTGGTGCGACGGGAGGAGGGGGTGCTGGTGCTGGACGACACCACCCTGGACCAGCCCTACGCCAAGCGGATGGAACTGGTGTCCCGACATTGGAGCGGCAAGCATAAGCGAGTGGTATGGGGCATCAACCTGCTGACCTTGTTGTGGACTGATGGCAATGCGCTGATACCCTGCGATTTCCGAGTCTATGACCGTCCCCTGAGCGGACTGACCAAGAACGACCACTTCCGGCGGATGCTGGAGGTGGCGGAGGGGCGGGGCTTTCAGTCCCGTTGGGTGCTGTTCGACAGTTGGTATACCAGCCTGGAGAATTTGAAAGCCATCAGGGACAAGGGATGGTTCTGGCTGAGCCAATTGCGGTCCAACCGGCGGGTGAACCCCGAGGGAGCGGGGAACTTGCCCTTGGCCACCGTGGCGATACCCCAGGGAGGCCGGCAGGTGCATCTGCGAGGCTATGGGTTTATCCGGGTGTTTCGGACGGTTTCCAAAGACGGGGACGTGGAACACTGGGCCACCAATGATCTGGAAATGACGGAGCAACAACGGGAAAGCCTGGCGCGCCAAGCCTGGGGAATCGAAACGTACCACCGGGGCCTCAAACAATGTTGTGGCGTGGAGAAATGCCAAGTGCGTACGGCAGAGGGACAGCGGAATCACATCCGCCTGTCCCTCCAAGCCTTCCTGCGGCTGGAAGCCCACCGCTTGAGTGCCGGAGTCTCCTGGTACGAGTCCAAAGCCAACATCATCCGGTCGGCCTTACGAGATTACCTGGCTTTTCCCAAGTACACTCTCCATCCAACTGCGTAACTCCTATGTCATAGGAGTTACGCAGTTGAGAGAGCTAATAAGGCTGGGGATGGGATAGGATAGAAGGAGTGAGGCGGAGGTGGGGGAGATGAACCCGGCCAAGTGTGATGCGGTGGACTACATTCAGTTCTTGGTGGCAGCCCAGAGGAGATTTACCTGCAGCGAAGCGGCGCGGTGTCAACCGGAATCACCGCAAGCTCCAGCCCATGACGCATTCACCCGTCTGCTGCGGAGACAGCCCCCGGCACGGAGGCGCTGTGGCAGGAAACCCAGGGACTGGTGCGACGGGAGTAGGGGGTGCTGGTGCTGGACGACACCACCTTGGACAAGCCCTACGCCAAGCGGATGGAACTGGTGTCTCGGCATTGGAGCGGCAAGCATAAGCGAGTGGTATGGGGCATCAACCTGCTGACCTTGTTGTGGACTGATGGCAATGCGCTGATACCCTGTGATTTCCGGGTCTATGACCGTCCCCTGAGCGGACTGACCAAGAACGACCACTTCCGGCGGATGCTGGAGGTGGCGGAGGGGCGGGGCTTTCAGTCCCGTTGGGTGCTGTTCGACAGTTGGTATACCAGCCTGGAGAATTTGAAAGCCATCAGGGACAAGGGATGGTTCTGGCTGAGCCAATTGCGGTCCAACCGGCGGGTGAACCCCGAGGGAGCGGGGAACTTGCCCTTGGCCACCGTGGCGATACCCCAGGGAGGCCGGCAGGTGCATCTGCGAGGCTATGGGTTTATCCGGGTGTTTCGGACGGTTTCCAAAGACGGGGACGTGGAACACTGGGCCACCAATGATCTGGAAATGACGGAGCAACAACGGGAAAGCCTGGCGCGCCAAGCCTGGGGAATCGAAACGTACCACCGGGGCCTCAAACAGTGTTGTGGCGTGGAGAAATGCCAAGTGCGTACGGCAGAGGGACAGCGGAATCACATCCGCCTGTCCCTCCAAGCCTTCCTGCGGCTGGAAGCCCACCGCTTGAGTGCCGGAGTCTCTTGGTACGAGTCCAAAGCCAACATCATCCGGTCGGCCTTACGAGATTACCTGGCTTTTCCCAAGTACACTCTCCATCAGGGCAATCGCGTCATGAATGGTAAGCTTGGGGAAGGGTGAGCAAGTTGTTGTTCGGGGTGATGTGAGGGGAGTGATGGTGAATGGGCGGGGTGCGTCGATCATGGATCATTTTCAGGACTTGGATGACCCACGGATAGAGCGGAGCAAGCGGCACCAGTTGCTGGACATCGTCGCCATAGCTATCTGCGCCGTCATCTGCGGTGCGGATTCTTGGGTTTACGTGGAGCTGTTCGGCAAGAGCAAGGAGGAGTGGTTCCGCACCTTCCTGGACCTCCCCAACGGTATTCCCTCCCACGACACCTTCGGTGAGGTCTTCTCCCGGCTGGACCCGGAGCGGTTCCAGCAGTGTTTCATGGAGTGGACCCAGGCAGTGGCCGACCTGCTGCCCGGTGAGGTGGTGGCCATAGATGGCAAGACGGTGCGCCGTTCCCACGACAAGCGAGCGGGCAAGGGGGCCATCCACTTGGTCAGTGCCTGGGCCAAGGTCAACACGTTGACCTTGGGTCAGGTGAAGACGGAGGAGAAGTCCAACGAAATCACCGCCATACCCAGACTGCTGGAAATGCTGGAACTGAACGGGTGCATCGTAACCATCGACGCCATGGGCTGCCAGAAGGAGATAGCCCGGGGGATTCTGGAGGGTGGAGCCGACTACCTGCTGGCGGTGAAGGGTAATCAGGGCCAACTGTATCAGGACGTACGAGACCTGTTTGAGGGAGGGGACGGACTGGGGTTGAACGGCGTGCCTCACGATTATGCCACCACCCTCAACAAGGGGCACGGACGGATCGAACGGCGGGAGTGCTGGTCCATCGGCGACCCGGCCTGCCTGGAATATCTGAGCACTGCCGGGGACTGGTCCGGGCTGCGTTCAGTGGTGAAAGTGGAGTGCCGGCGGGAGACGGAGGGCGGTACCACAGTGCAGGCCAGATATTACATCAGCAGCCTGGAGGCATCGGCACACCGGCAGCTTGCAGCGGTGCGGGCTCACTGGAGCATCGAGAACTCGCTCCACTGGAGCCTGGACGTCACCTTCCGGGAAGACCAGAGCCCCGGGAAGACCAGAGCCGGATACGCAAGGACAACGCTCCCCAGAACATGGCCACCCTGAGGCAGATCTCCCACAATCTGCTGAAACGTGAAACAAGCCTGAAGGTGGGCATCCAAGGCAAGCGCCTGCAAGCCGGGTGGCGAGAAGACTACCTCCTCAAGGTCCTACTCAGTTAAGACGCGATTGCCCTGCCTGACCGCCTGGGGATATCCTTGAAGCCGCCGTGGTGAGAGAATAGAATAACCAGAAATGGCCATGGTCCGTCAACGTGGTAGGTGGTGGAACCGCTACGTTATCACATTTTCAGATAATCTGGCATAAATTTCATAATAATAGATGTGTCTTGTCTCCCCTTCTTCGACAGTGATAGCATATCGCCCTGAATCGCAAGTAAAGGACCAAGGGACAACGAAGGAAATTGGAGCCTGCAACGGCAATGTCCCAATCCAGCCAACGCTACGCCAACCCCCCGCTCAGGGAAGCCGCCTGCGAATTTAGATTCCAACCAGGCCCCGAACCTTGGAACCTGTCCTATCCTGGACTAATTTATAGTGAGCTCAGAGAAGAATTTCCCCGGCTTGTCCAAACGGACGCCGCTCGACAAGAGTTTTCCACCGCCTTCAGCAACGCCTTCGGCAACCTGCCAGAACGGCTGGGGAGATCAGGCCCGGCTGTCCAACCTCAGTCTTTGAGCTTTTGGAGGGAGGAGGACGAGTACGGAGCGATTACCGTCTCTCCCGACCGTCTCAGCATCAGTCATTATCGCCCTTACCCTTCGTGGGATGCCTTCCTAGGCGTGATCAGGCAGGCATACGGTTCTTATGTGAATGTGGCGAAGCCGCAAACACTGCAACGGATTGGGTTGAGATTCCTCAACGAAATCCAATTTCATACTGACGCCATCGCTCTGAGCGATTACTTCACGTACTATCCCAGTTTCGGCCCCCAGTTGCCCCAATTCAATGTGAACGTGAAAATGTCCGTGGACTTCGAGTTCGACAACTACCGGGACTTGGCAAGGTTGCAACTGGCGACCATCTCGGGGGCGGACGGCCCGTCCATCGCGGTTTCGTTGGACATTGATTATTTCCTCCGTATCCCGGGCGCAGTGCCACTGACGGACACTGAGGACTGGCTGGATAAGGGCCACAGTCGCATCAGCACCATATTTGAAGGATCCATAACGGACAGGACCCGGGCTATATTGAAGACAAAAGGAGAGGGATGAGCATTTACACAGAAAGGAACATGTCAGGGTCCGGCGTACTGCCTGCGACCCTAGGTGAAACCTACAGGCACATGCTGCAGTTTTGGGACCAAGACGCCACCATGATGACTGTGGGGGAATGGGAGATGCCCCCCCTATCGGCAGAAATTGTCGAACAATTGGAACGACTCACCAGTAAACCCGCTAACTGGGACGGAAACGGTATTGTTGCGCTGGATCCCATTACAGTTGAACGCACCCGGTACGTCCTAGAGTTAGCTTTCCTCTTTGGCGGCACAGTCCTCCCTGTTCCATTTATCAGTCCCACCCGCGATGGTCGCATGATATTGGAATGGGAGACTGAACCCGGCAGGGAGCTCATCATCGACGTACCGGAATCTCCTGAGCGCCATATCCGTTTCCTTCTGGTTGAACCCAATAAGGAGGGAGAGGAAACAGAAATCGAGTCGGAGATCAGTGACACATGGTCAATCCAGGGAATCGTGCGCAGGCTAATGGCCAGTCCGCGAACGGAAAGGACCACGGACCCGGTTGCAATGGGTGGTTCGAACCGTATGAGCGGTTCCTGAAATTCGTCCACCCTGACCTGTGGACAGTCAAATTAGGATACTCCAGGCCCGCAGTCAGCCAGTTCGCCAACTATGAGTTAAGTTCAGACTGGGAAGCCCTGACCTCCGTCAGCCGTATTCAAAGTAACCGCCCAGGCTATGCCATAGTCAGCTTGGACGCCAGCCAGTGTGTGGAGCGAGGGCAGACGATAAAGTACACCCCAATCATCGACCACGACTATCTCCCGGATAACCCGGCCCACTGCGATATAGTCGGAGATAAGGGTATGTGGCCCGCTGACAGCCTGAAGAATGCAAGGTGGTTTGCGAACAATTGCACAATATGTGTATCCCCTGACAGACAAAAACTCATTCCGCGGAGGAACGAAGTTCTCTGACTCCTTGGACAGCAGGATGACCTGCACAACCCAATGGCCTTGGCATCAACGACAGCCAGGGGGCAACGCTTTCAGAGGAAACCGTCCGGACAATGGACAATGAGTGTCGCCCAGTAACGAAAATATCAGACGCAAGCACAAAAAAGAGGGCCCGGCAGCTGCTGGGCCCTCTTTCGATATAGTTGACTCCATCTAATATTACAACGTCGGTTCTATAATCTGGTTAGTTTTGGGGCGAAAATAGCTCCACCGAACCCACGGCCACAAAGCTGTCAAGCGTAAGGGAAGGCAGCCACGAAATGCTGTCAAGGTCCCTTTTCCTGCGAACCGACGTTGTAATACTAAGAGGGTGTCTAAAAAGTTGGAGCCCTAGCCAAACGGCGTAGCATGAGTCCGGTCATGGCAGCGTAGATCCCGGCCTCCGTAGTTTCCGGCAAACCCTCATAATCCTTGCTCAAACGCCGTTGCAGGTTCAGCCAGCCGAAGGTGCGTTCCACCACCCAACGCCGGGGCAGTACCTGGAAAGTATGTTGCTGCCGGGGCCGGCGCACCAACTCCAGATTCCAGCCACCCGCTTCCTTGGTCCACTGCACCAGCTTGCCGCCGTAGGCCCCGTCGGCCCAAATTACCTTTAACCGGGGATATTGCCCCAGCAGACGCTCCAACACCAGCTTGGCGCCGTCCCGGTCCTGTATGTTGGCCGGATGCACCGCCACTGCCAGCAACAGCCCCAGGGCATCGACCACTATGTGGCGCTTGCGCCCCTTCACCTTCTTGCCCGCATCGTAACCTCTGGGCCCCCCTTTTCGGCAGTCTTTACCGATTGGCTGTCGATGATCGCTGCGCTGGGGCTGGCCTGACGGCCCTCGAACTGACGGGTCAGGGACCGCAAGGCGTCATGCGCTCTCTGCCAGGTTCCGTCCCGGCGCCAAGTGCGGAAGTAATGAAAGGCGGTGCGCCAAGGTGGCAGGTCATGAGGCAGCATCCGCCAAGAGCATCCGGTGCGCAGCACATAGCGGATGGCATTCACCACCTCCCGGCGGGGGTATTTGACGGGACGGCCGCCGGGTTTGGGCGGAGGCAGCAACGGTTCCAGCAGTTGCCACTCCCGGTCGTTCAGGTCGGTGGGGTAATTTGGTCGGTTCATACCCCCAGATTACGCCATTCCGCCCGTTCCTCGCCTTCGTGCCTTTATGCAAGTTTTTATCTTTTTAGACACCCTCTAATACTACAGTCGCAGTTGGTTTCCTGAGGCATGGAGGAGCCTTGAATACCGCGGCATTCAGCTACGGGCAACGTCTCCTGTCGTAACGACATTTTGAAATTTCTGAGGTCGAAATTACCGAATCAGCTTATGTGCGACTGTAGTACTAAAAGAACTCAGGCACGGACGCTCGGCCCTTGATGGCTCCCGGAGCACCCAGATAGACTGGGTTTCCCATCCACCATCGCTGCGGAGGCCTCCCTTGCCACAGTCCAGGGATTATCCCTACATCTGGGCCACATGGCTATCCCGGCTGCTCGCCGGAGAGTCGTCCTGCGAGTGGGCGGCACGGTTCAGGGGCCATTATCAGGACTGGGCCAAGCCGCCCTCAGACTTCGACCAGGCCGGGTGGATGCTCGAGCATACTGAACTCCTCAACCAGGAACGGGAACGCAGGGAGGCACTGGGCTACACGGTGACCACCGAAAACCAGAACTCGTTCCGGCTCAGGGGGAAGAGTGCCACACTGGCGGGGAAGCCTGACCTGATCGCGGTAAAAGGCGCGGACTCAGTGATCATCGACGCAAAAACCGGGAAGGCGAGCCCGGCCCACGCCGTTCAGGTGATGATCTACCAATACGCCGTTCCCAGAGCCATACCAGAGTACCGGGGTATGGAGTTCCGGGGCCACATGGCGTATCCCGACTCGCAGGTCGGCCTCCCGGTATCTGCGGTGGACGAGAAGTTCGTGGAGAACCTGGGCGGCCTGATCCAGAGACTGGCGGCCGAGGCACCGGCGAGAAAGGTGCCTTCGGCGCAGGAGTGCCGATTTTGCGACATCACCAGCGCCGACTGCCCGGAGCGGGTGGAGGAGGTTGGGATCCAAGAGGGACTGACCGAAGATTTTTGAGCCGCCGGCCCGGCGCCCAGACAGCAACTGCTGACAGTTGAGCGTTGATACAGCACACCCGGGCCGGTACAGTGAGAGGGAAAGTCCCGAGAGCGGCCGGCCTCTCAAGGAGAGATAGATGGAAACCCTGACCCTGACCCTGCACAAATCCAAGGAAACGAAGAACAAGCTCGTCTACGGGACAGCGGATGGAACGGTTATCCAGAGCGTCTACATCGACCGGGCCGCCCTGGGAGACGAGGCGCCGGAAAAGATCACAGTCGTCATATCGGCCGAGTGAGCGGTGGCAGGCATCCTGCCCCGGATAGGGAAAGCCAACATACAGAGGGCCCGGCAGTTGCCGGGCCTTTCTCATTCTCAGCCCGCCGGCGGTTGAGACCGAAGCAGCGCAGACTCATCCCCAAGGGTGGAGGGGGAAATTGGCCCCTGAGAGGGTGTCTAAAAAGATAAAAACTTGCATAAAGGCACGAAGGCGAGGAACGGGCGGAATGGCGTAATCTGGGGGTATGAACCGACCAAATTACCCCACCGACCTGAACGACCGGGAGTGGCAACTGCTGGAACCGTTGCTGCCTCCGCCCAAACCCGGCGGCCGTCCCGTCAAGTACCCCCGCCGGGAGGTGGTGAATGCCATCCGCTATGTGCTGCGCACCGGATGCTCTTGGCGGATGCTGCCTCATGACCTGCCACCTTGGCGCACTGCCTTTCATTACTTCCGCACTTGGCGCCGGGACGGAACCTGGCAGAGAGCGCATGACACCTTGCGGTCCCTGACCCGTCAGTTCGAGGGCCGCCAGGCCAGCCCCAGCGCAGCGATCATCGACAGCCAATCGGTAAAGACTGCCGAAAAGGGGGGCCCAGAGGTTACGATGCGGGCAAGAAGGTGAAGGGGCGCAAGCGCCACATAGTGGTCGATGCCCTGGGGCTGTTGCTGGCAGTGGCGGTGCATCCGGCCAACATACAGGACCGGGACGGCGCCAAGCTGGTGTTGGAGCGTCTGCTGGGGCAATATCCCCGGTTAAAGGTAATTTGGGCCGACGGGGCCTACGGCGGCAAGCTGGTGCAGTGGACCAAGGAAGCGGGTGGCTGGAATCTGGAGTTGGTGCGCCGACCCCGGCAGCAACATACTTTCCAGGTACTGCCCCGGCGCTGGGTGGTGGAACGCACCTTCGGCTGGCTGAATCTGCAACGGCGTTTGAGCAAGGATTATGAGGGTTTGCCGGAAACTACGGAGGCCGGGATCTACGCTGCCATGACCGGACTCATGTTACGCCGTTTGGCTAGGGCTCCAACTTTTTAGACACCCTCTAAGTGACTGTTCCCATTGTGTTCGATGCCTGCTGCTGCTCCACGTTTGCTGACGGAACTCTATAACCTCTTCGGCCATTTCCTGGAATGTGGGAGTCTTGGGACGCCGCGACTTCACTGCTGCCTGACGCCTCTCTGCCAACGGGTCGCGACCCTGCCTTATCGCTCGCTGGTACTCATCGGCCCTCTCCCTAGCTTCGCGAAGGCCAACGGATGGATAACCTCCCAACCCGAGATTATGGCGTTCCCCTGCGAAGGTAACGCGTAGAACCCATCGTTTGGCGCCAGAGGGATCCACTTTCAGGTTGAGCCCATTCCCGTCGGCATACATCCCGGGGGTCTTCTTCTTTTGAACTTCAACGCCTGTGAGAGCGTTCCATTTCTTAGACGGCATGGTCGCGACCCTATCTTTCTTATATGCCTATAAGTACACCATAAAAGGTTGGATTTCGCTGACTCTTGCTGGATGGCTTATGACGAAGAATCGGGCATTATAAGGTTTATTTAGCCTCACAATACCCGATCTGAAGGGGTTTCAGCTACGGTAGTGGCGGGAGTGCGAGTCCTCCACGATCCCGCTGCATAAGCCGTATTGACCACGGAATTTTGGCTATTTTGCTCACTTACCCTTCTGTTTGTACACTGATGTGTACGTTTCAAGTTTGGCCCGCATCGGAACGCCTGAAACCCCTCGCGGTCATATTGGACACTGTTGATGACACCACTCTCCGCCAGTTCTCCCGTCCCTAGACCATTGTATCGCCCTTCCATGATCCCGCTGCTCTGTCCTCCAAGCTGTTCATCCTGAACGAAAAAAGCAGACGCTCGGGTCCTGCCGGAAACCGAGCGTCTGCCTTGCCAATATTTCCGTTCAGGCCGTGGTCAGGCAGCCTGTGTCGGGTCTATCCATTTGCCCAGGTACCCCCTTCCCCTCGGACGGGAGTCCATCCAGTCGTATACATCGTTGGAGTCCCAGCGCCGCCTTCTCTCCCCCAACACGAGGGGCAGCGGGAATTGACCCCGGTTCAGCATCGCATAAACGGAGCTGGAGCACAGGCTGGTTATCTTGCAGACCTGATGGATGGTCAGGAAGCATCGCTCCGGCCTCGTGGGGGTCTCCCGGATGGTGCTGACCACCCCGCCATCTCCTTGGGCTTGCCCCTGCCCCTTCCGTCCCGGGCGCTTGGCGCTCCGCGACTCTCCGGGGATCAGGTTTCCGTCCCTGTACAAGCCGTCGCTGGATTTGTTACCATTGTCGGGTGCCAAGTCTGTGGTGAGTTCGTCCCCGGACTGGTCGGGGGTTGTGGCAGGTTTTCCAGGCCGTTGCCGCTTCCCCCTCCCCTCATCCTCGGCACTCTGCCGGTTGGTTCTGGCGACCATTTCCTTCCTCCTCTCCGGATGGGATGTTGTGGTTCCTCTTCGGAGTGTACCGGCAGCGATCACCAACTGACTCCAGTGGCCTGCCCGCTCACCCCCGGTTCCCTTGATTGTCTTGTTCCTCCGACTTCCGCACGGGGCGGTTCTGGCCCCTGTAAGAATTTCTCGTCCACCCCTTGGCGGTTCTGGGATTCTACTGCCCCGCACTGCCCTGTGCCCACCGCGAACTGTCATCAAAAAACAAGTTCAGCCAGTGGTGGGTTCTCGGATCTCCCGGCTATCATCCTCCCTCTTGGCAGCACCTTCCCGGCTCCCCTCATCCGTGTTCGCAGGAGAGTTCTCCGCCACCGGGGCCTTGCTCAGGCCGACCAGCCGGAATCTGCCTGGTGCCACCTGCTCCCAGATGGGGTTCTTTTTCATGGCCCGGGCCATCGCCTTGGCGGCGTTTCCGGGGTCCGTTTTGATCACCCCGGCTGCGTGCATCTGCCGGCAGGCGTCCAGGAGCCTGACCTCGCCCAGCGGGTCCCGCTCTGCCATGAGGCGAGCTATGTCGTGGCGGTCGTCTATGGCCCTCATCTCCTGGGCAGAGACGGGACCTGGCGGCTGGCCGCCGGTACCGGAGGACGAACTGTATCTCAGGGCCAACCGGTACCGGGCCGCAACGGTATCTCGCTCGCTTTCCAGGGTCTCGGCCTCCGTATCCAGCTCCCTGGCCAGCATGCCCAGGTTTCTGGCCTCATCTCTGCGTGATGCCGCCTGGGAACGTCTGTCGGCAACCTGCTGATCCAGGTCGTCCACGATTTCGTGGGCGTGGAGTTCTATTTCCGGTGTCGACATGAGCCGCTCCTTTTCTGATGGACTGGAGGCATGGCGGCATGTTATATTGACGCGGAGCAGGGTATCCGGAACGGCGACAGCGATGTCCCCGTCCGGGTCCCGGGTCATTATGAGAAGGGATTGCCGCCAAGCTGAAGTTCCCTTCTCTCTTTTTTTGCTCGCTCCGCTACCTTGGGTGATTTTAGGTTACCACAGGGTTCGCTGTTTGGGAACCCCAGAAAGGGGTCACTATCGGAACTTGTGCACCTTTCCGTGGGAACTCTGAGTTCCGGATACCACCGGGCGTCCGGCGCTGCAGGTTAGGACTACCGGTGATGGGAGCATGTGGAGCCTTTGGTGATCCGCCGTGTGGAAAAGAATGTCTCCGATGGCGCATCGGAATGACGAGAGGTGTGGGGGCACTATACCTCGAGGATATGGCGGGGCCGTGATGGTGTCAACGCAGGTTGTCCATCTTTTCCAGGGACAACTACCTATGCGTAACGGGCGTGCTGTCGGGGCCGGCCCAGTTCCAGGGGAGGCCCGTCTGATGGCCCCGGAGGGAGCGCGTCAGTTGGGTGTATTCCCCTACCAGTTCGGAGTCATACCCGACCAGACCGCCTTTTTAAGTGCTCTGGAGAATCCCGTCGAGGAGCTCGAGCGCCATTTGCAAGATGGTGTCGGCGTCTCCCTGAAACTCGACTTCGATGCTCCCTGCGTCCCCGACCGCCTCGAATAATGGGGCTTCCCAGTTCCCGCCGCTCACTCCGCCCTCGGTAACCTCCGAGAGGGGGCCATCCTTGTTCCAGCCTGTCTCTGCGTCTTCCCTGTCAACCTGCCGGGCGGAAGCGGCGATGATCACCGCCGCGGTGCTGGCTGCAAGCACCCTGAATCTGCTCTCACGCCAGCTCGGCGTCCTCATCTTCTTCCTGTATCCAGGAGGCCGATGTCCCTGTACCACTCGCTCGGGTTGCGCTCGATGAATTCTTCGAGCAGGTCCTTCGCCTCCTGGAGGTCCAGGTCCACGACCTCAATCCCGTGCCGGAGCATCAGGTCGAGTCCATGTTCCTTGAAGGTCTCAGCTTCTCCGGCGATGACCCTGGCGATCCCGAACTGGACAATGCCTCCGGCGCACATGTGGCATGGCATGAGCGTGGAGTACACGGTCATGCCCCGGAAACTATCCACGACCTTGCCCGCGTTGTACAGACAGTTGATCTCAGCGTGCATGATCACCGCCCGGTCTTGGACCCGGCGGTTCCGGCCGGTGGCGACGAGACCGCCCCCAGCGTCCACCAGGGCGGCGCCGATTGGGATCCCGCCCTCCTGGGCGCCTTTCCGGGCCTCGTCCAGGGCCGCCCTCATATGTTGGTTCATGACAGCCCTCAGTGGTGTCTATTCACCCTGGTCATGCTTTTACCGCGGGCCGTCCGACCCCGCTGGGCTGCGGCCTGGCGGCGGGGCCGTGCCATTCTCAAGATTGCGGTGAGAGCACTGACCGTCCCTCAGTGGTCCTCTCAACCTGTATAGCTCCTCCTCCGTCTCCTCGGCTCCCCCGAGTTCCATCGCCTGCCTCCGTGCCGGGGTCGTGTTCATCCTACTTCTCCGTGTCAGGACCCAAGTACACGAAGCTCTCGTTCATCCAGAAAAAATCTATCCCGGTGGCTTCGCTGTGGCCCCACACGTTGCCCTTCTCCAGCCTGTGGAGGGTTATCGGGTGGTAGACGCCGCCTTCCAGTCTGTCCGCGGCCAGGGGAGTTCCGTAGAGGTCCCCTCCGGTGGGGTCCAGGCGCCAGTATTCCCTGATTCCAAGCTCTTGGTAGAGTTTCCGCTTGGTGGTAAGGTCCTCGCGGGCCTTGTCCGGGGACGCCATTTCCAGGGCGAAGTCCGGCGGCTTTCCCACCACCCACGTTAGGTACAGACCGGTTGCGAGGATTCCGGGGCCGGGCACGCCCTTGGCGAAGTAGTAGTCCGGTGCTATCCGTATGTTCAGGTCGGATTCGTCGTAGCAGATGTGGCACCGGGGACCGTGGATCGTTTCCTCCGTGGGGTGAATTGTCTCCAACAGGTTGCTCAGGCTGGATGTCATCTTCCACCTGGCCTCCCGGTGGAATTCCGGGTTCGGATGAGGCTCCGGCCGGTCGAACCTGTAGTTCAGGCTGTCGATGTCGATCCAGGTCTGGCCTTCATAGGTGGGGAGGATGGCTGGCGGGATCGGTTCGGTGCCGTCCTTCCACTCCATGAGTTTGGCTTTCAGCCTCAGGAGTGCGGCCCCGTTGTTCACTGGGTCTTCCACAAATGACATCTGTGGCGGGTTGCCGGGGGAGGGGGCGGTTCCCTCCTGGGCTGCTGCCGTGCGGGCCAGGAGAGTGAGTTTGAGCATGTGTCTCACGTGCCACCAGGTGGGTGGCTTGTGGGGGTCGTCGTACATCAGGCGGGCGGGGATGGAGCCGCTCTCGTCATTTTCCAGCCCGGCGATGGTTTCCAGGGCCTCAGCGGCGTCTGCCGGGGTCAAGATCACTTCCTGCAGGTTTACCTTGCTCACTGTGTTTCCAGTTCTGGTCAGCCTGTGGTGATCTGAGTCTCGAATCGAAGGGGAGTTTCAATCAGTTGCTCGCACGGTTGAAGAATTCGGTCGGCACCGTGAACACCTCCGGCGTCAGTCGTCCTCCCTGGGGAGTCCGTACAGGTAGTGCCTGTAGTTCCGCGCCCCGTCGGTTGGCAGGTTGTCAAATGCGTCCGCTGGCCCCGACCGGCGTACCCGGTCGGCGATCTCCAGGGCACTGTGCTGTTGCCCGCTGTTGTCGCTCTGCTCCTCGATGTACAGGGTTACGAGCGTCCCCTCCTGGAGGTCCAGCGGTTCCAGGAGTCTCAGCGTCCCGTTGACGTATTCGGCTTTCAGTCGTAGAGCCATTCCTGTTCTCCTATCTGATGGGACCTTCTGCCATTTGGGTTTATGGGAACCCAGAGCCAGAAGTCAGCGTTTTTGTAGAACGGGTCAGCGTCTGGGCGGCGATGCCTGCCATGCAGTGATTTTCTTTTTCTGGCGGGAGTTTCGAAATTCTCTCTGATCCTTCCTGGTCTCCAGGTTACGACCTGGCTGGGCCTCCCCTTTTGGCTTGGACCGGTTGAGCGGCTTTCTCGTGTTCTTTCGGCGGGGATGTGGCGTTTGCCGGTGGCCCGGGTCTCCGCCGACCTGCTAGAGCCACAATGTGGACTCGCTACGGGAAAAACTTCCTGACCCGGAGCAGATAGGCTTGGCCCTGTCCTGCCCTTCGTCCGGGTGGTCGCCGGTTTTGCCGCGTCCCTGGCGGCGCTCTATCTGCTCATCGGAGTTGACCCGTCCGGGCCTGTTGGTGACCTGGTGGTCGGCTACGTTGACCTCTCACTGCCCATAGCCGGCCGGGTCGTTGCGTTCTGGGTATTCTACTCCATTCTCTATCTGCTGCTGGGGTCCTTCGATTTGGACCTGCGAGTTTCGGCGCTGTTAGTGGCCGGGGTTGCCCGGTCCTGGATGCGCCGGGCCTTCCACCCTTGGTTCCGGTCCGCGTTCATCGCCCTTCCTTGCTCTCCCCTCTCCAAGTTGACCGCCAGGTTTTATGCGAACCAACGGTCCCATTCTATCCGGGCCTGTCGTACCACCGGTTGCGGGCCCTTTCCACCGATTGGGGGTGGTGGCTGAAGGCTTCGGCTACATCTTTGATTCTGAGGGGCGGGTAGGCTCTTTCCTGTCCGGTTTTGGCAAGTTCTCTCACTCCCTCCCTGAAGGCCTCTGGGCCTGCGTCGTTCAGCAGTGTGAGCATGAACCTCTCCCCCAGACCATAGGTGCACCAGCCGGCCAGTTCGTTTCTTGCCGTTGCGCCTATGGTGTCAACAATCCTCTCCCCGGTCCCGCACTCCGGGCTTCTCGGCCTTGGTGTGCCGGTGCCGGTTCCTTCCATCAGGCTGGTGAGGACCTGTGCGAGCCCTTCGTCCAGCCACCCCTCGTTGCCGCTGAACCAGTAGTGCGTCAGCTCGTGGCGTGTCCAGTGGAACTGTGACGCCTGGGCCTGTCCGGCCAGGTGACTGATACTCACCTGCATGTTCCCTCCCTTGGCTCCTGCGGGCAGGCTGGCGCCGTAATGCACCAGCACGTTCGCCGTGGGCATGGGGGTGTCCAGGTAGTCTTCCAGCCACGTCAGGGATTCCAGGATGCTTCCGGCCAGTTCCTCTGCCCCGACGCTTGCGCCACTGGCTATGGTGACGCTCACTGGGCCGGACAACGGCAGCGTTCCCATTGCTGTCCAGGTGTAGAGCTGTTCCTGTTCCAGGGTACGAGTGATGTTGTGACTGTAGAACCGCTCGGCGTACGTCAGGGCAACCGCGTGGGTCCGGTCGTCGGTTATCCCTCCTTCCAGGGAGGGGTGGGACGCTATGCCCTCCGCTGTCTCCGGGCTGGTGATGCTGATATACGCTAGGGCTGCGACGGTCCCGGTGTCCCTCGGCTCGTGCGTTGCCATAAATGGCATTCCCAGCAACTGCAGGGCCAGCGTTGGAGTGTAGGTGTTCAGTTGTATCAGCCTGTCTGCAGTTTCTCGTTTGGCCCTGCCGGGATCCTCTCCGAGCCATTGGTATATGAGCTTTACTACGTCCGCTCGTGACGGCTTCCCGGTTTGCGTGGAGTCTGGCATCCTCCAGGACGGCTGCTCTTTCTTCGCCTCTGCCCTGGCGGTCGGTGGGATTTTGGCGGTTCCGATTGATTCGGCCGGGTGTTGCAGCGTCTCTCTGGGCGGGTTCTCCATCCCTTTGAGCGGTACCCCGGTCCCTGTGGTCTGCCTGGATGCGGCAATGCTTGTCCGCAGGTCATCCGCCCCTCTCTGGATGATGCCGGATCCATCCCTGTTGGTATCCTCTGTCTCGGTTGGCTTGGGCTTTTCTGTTGGAATCACCTCTGAGGGCAGGCATGCCAGTCCCAGCGCCAGTCCTGCGGCCAGCGTTGCGACTGCTGTTATCCTGGCTATCTGCACTGTCGTTCGACCTTTCGCCTAGCGGTCTGTCGAGGTGTCATCTTTCCCGGGGCTCTTCGAGAGCGTAGCCTCTTTCATTGGAGTGGGAGGGGCGGCTGGGCCATTCCGCAGGACCGGAACGGAGGTCCGCGCTCCGCGGGGTCTGTCCTGTGTTTTCCCCTGTGTGGGCATGAGCATCCTCTTCTCCCTGTTGGCCGGGCCGTTGGGCGCCGCACCTTTTTCCGGTTCACTGGCGCGGCAGGCCTCCCTCCTTCCATCATCCATTGCCTGTGGGGTCCTCCGTTTTGTTGTTGCGGGGTTTTTCGCCCTGCCCGGGTCGTTGTCGTAGGGTGACGAAAAAGACCCGGCGCATTGCCGGGCCTAGTTCCGTCGGGTTCGCACAAAAGAGGTTTCTAATTCTGGATTTTTTATTCTGATCCTTGGCAGCCTTTTCGTCGTTGACCGGGGCGGTGTGCTCCAGCATCCAGTTGGTGGAGTCTAAGCCGGAGGCTGGCTTGGTCCAGTTCTGTTGGTGCGCCTTGAACCACCCTGCCCATTCGCAGGAGTTCGCGCCGGTCAGTAGCTTGGCCAGGGTCGTGGCCCAGATGTAAGGGCCCTGGCAGCGTCTCTGGGCCATTGTGCGCCTCCGGTACCGTCCGATTTCTGGTCAGTGTTAGTTCCAGCTTATCGGTGTGTTCCGGGGCTTAGCAACCGCTGTCTGTCATCAGATCTGTTCTTCGATGCTTGAGCGTGTCCTTCTCCCTTATTGCGGTCAGAACTTATTGGAACTCGCCGCCAAACTGCCCAGTTATCACTGTGGCGGAAAAGGGAGGTTGGGGCGGCCATGTTGGCGGGGGGATTGGGGGATTTGGAGGCGTTTCAGGGGGAAAGGAGGAAACCTCACCGTTACTCACCGTCGACACGGTGAATTCTCACCGGAATCTCACTTTGCTTTGCTAGTGTGAATTCTGACGCCGTCGCGGCCTGTCGGGGCGATGTGTTATGCCACCCTCCCTGGAGGTGCCGCCGGTGGTCTTTGAATTGTTTCTGGGGGGTAATAGCCATGTCGAATCCGATATCGGGCCGTGTCGCTGGGGTGACCAGTGGGGCGCCAAGCCTCTGACCCTGGTGTTCTTGGTCGCACTTCTGGCTGCGGCGGTGGCCGCCGTGTTTGCCTTCGCCGGGCCGGCCGGAGCCCAGTCGGGTGTGGACGTGCCTCGTCCAGTGTCTGTTGAGGCCACCGTGAACGATGACAACACGGTCAGCCTGCTGTGGTGGATGCCCGCCGACGCCGGGACCATGAGCGGTTACCAGGTGTCGCGCAGGGACGTGTCGAACAAGGGTAAGTTTGTGGTTGTCGAGGATGACACCGAGTCTCCGTACCACCTGTGGAACGAACCGTCGGCTCTCGAGGCTGGGGAGTATGCCTACCGGGTTCGGGCGATTTATCTGGGCTTCGTAGGGCCGCCCAGCCCTGCGGCCCGGGTGACGGTGCCTGAGGCTTCAGCGGCGGAGCCGGAGGTTGAACTCACTGCCGACCAACAGGAGATTGCCCGGTTGGCCTCCGTTGTTGAGCATTCCCTGAAAGGGTGTGTAGTGTACGAGGTGATTGGGGACGACGGCGAGGTGACTTACGCCGTGGAGGGAACCAGCACTTCGGGCGTTGATTTCACCTGCGTGCCTCTCCGGGCTCTGACTGAGATGGCATGTGTGCCGAGGCGTTTGAGCGCCAGGGTGGATGACTTGTGGTACACGGTTCTGGAGCGCAATGGCAACTTCTATGTTGGCGGGGTGCACGAAAAGTTCTATGTGAACGAGATTCTAACCAATGCTGCTCCTCGTCTCAGTGATTTTGATACTCCTGGATCAGTGCCGATCTACACCTTTGTCGATGTGGTCACTCAGCATGGTGGGCGGCAGGTCGAGGTTTCGTTTGCTGCGTGGGGTACCACGTACGAGTATTTATATCTCACTGGGGAGGTCGCGTCCCCTAGTGGTCTCAGCGAGGAGGATCAGGCTGCGTTGGAGCATATCATGCTGTTCCTGCACAACCGGATGAACCGCATAGTCGATGGGTCGGAAGAGTATGAGATACCGTTGGATTGCCGGTTCCGCCTGTCCGATGATCTCCGTGATGCCGTGGCTTTTTCCGCTGGCGGGAAGGCTTTCGGGGAAATCAGTCCTGGCTCCGTGGTCGAGAGCACTCTTGATACCGGCTCCGATGTGGATATTTTCGAGCTTGCCCTAGAGGAGGGTGTCGAGTACCGCTTCTCGGTCTCCGGTGTTGCTCCGGGAGACGTCGACACTTCGCCTCTTCACTTCGTCGGCTCTGGTGAGGACATTGTTGACCTGGTGCAGCCTGTACTGAGTCTCGTGGACGGCGAGGGACATGATCTCACGTCGGCCGGTCACGGTGAGACTGCGAAGCATGCGGCGGCTACGGATGGGATGTACTACTTGGTGATCAGCCGCGGTGATACGCCTCGGGAGAGCGCAGGTGTCTATCAGGTTAGTTTGGAAACGGCCAACGAGGGCGGTACTGATTTTGCTGCCGGTGTCGATACGCCAGGTGTGCTGTCCGTCGGTGGCAACGCGGTTAAGGCCGCGTTGGATGCCGGCGATTCCGACTGGTTCCGGGTTGATCTGACCGGCGGGGAGGTGGTGTCCTTCACTGTGCCGGGAGATGTGTGGATGGGCACAGACCTTGCGTTCATGGACTCGAGTGGAAACGAGGTCACGTCCGGGGTAGAGAGCTACAACTTGGGTGGCCAGAGGGTGATGTCGGTGCAGGTTGCCAGCGACGGCACCTATTACGTGGCCGTGTCGGGTAGCGGCATCGGCAGTTACCGTGTCAAGGCCTTTAAGGACGGGCACATGCCCAACTCCGGTGGCGGGGTGTCGCTGTCGGCTGTGACCTCGGACATGCCGCAGGAGGGCCGGCTATTCGGCTCGTGGGACCGGGACGCGTTTGTGCTTCAGGTGCCCTATGGCCAGGTGCTCGGGGTGAATGTGGATGTGGCCGGCGAGGGGTCTGTCGTCTTGACGGGCGGGCCCCAGAGTCGGGAACGAGCGGATGGGATCGGGTACACGCGGGATCTGCAGATGTATATCCGCACCGCGGATCCCGGTATCTGGACCAATCCTGAGGACGACGGCAGCGTGAAGTCGGTTGAAGTGATTATTTCCGGCTACTCCGGAGCCGGGCGTGGTCCGGCCTACACCGTTTCGCTGAGTGGGTTGCGTCAGGAGCCGGCCTTCACCGAGGACGTTGACCCTGACACGGCCACGGCTTCCGGGCGGCGGACGCTGACGGACAACGGCGACGGTGCCTACAGCATTGAAGCTGACCTCCACAAGGCCGACGGTAGTGGGGACGAGGACTGGTTCTCGTTGCCGGCGATGCCTGACGGCGTCTACGGCATAGATCTGGAGGTGTTGGATCCAGACACCGTGGCAGGGATGGTTGCTGGCATCTGTTACGGGGATCAGCCGTGCTCGGTGCACTCCGGCGATTCGCCCCGCAGGGTGGTGGTGATGGACGGGTCCCCGAGCAGCGGTACCGTTGTCGGCATATTCAACTCCGATCCGTCGGTGACGCTGGGTGGCTATACGCTTATCCTGTCTCCGCTGTCGGAGCCTGGTACTGACGCCGGGGATACGGTGGCAACGGCCTTTCCCGTGGTGAACGTCACCTTCGACGGCGTGCTGGACGACCGGACCGCGGTCGACCCCGATGCTGACAATGACGTGGACATGTTCTCGATGGTGCTTGACGCCGGAGAGGTGGTGGACGTCAGGTTGCGGCAGAGGTCTGGGGATGGCTTGGAAAAGTCATCGGGTTTGGCGCTCAGCGGGTTCTTTGACGCTGATGGGGTCGGCGTCGACTACACCTTCGACGCATTGGACCCATACAAGAGGTCGTACTCCTTCCGGGTTTCCGACGGCGGGACCTACTACGTGGGCATCACCGGAGGGGCCGGCGGTTACAGCGCCAGCATCTTCGTTGATGAATACCCGTCATTCTCGGAGTTGGCTCCGGTGCTGGACGTGGGCACGTCCTACGAGGGCTCCTTGCAGTTCAGGGACGACTATGACTACTTCAAGTTTGTGATGCAGTCGGAGTCCGATCATGTTCTGGTGCGGTCCGATTTGCCGGGATATGTGAGCACCGGCACCGCGCTGGAGACGCTGTTTAATCCGCCCAAGTTGGATTCAGCCGTTGGTGAGTACTCCGGCGACTGGAACGACCAGCGGCAGTACGTGATCAGCTTCAAGACTGTTGAGGGTGGTGCCGGATTCTCGTCTCTGACCGAGGCGGAGAGGACCATCGTCGTGGGCTTCGCGAACTTCGGTATCTTCGGTGAGCCGAGGGGTTACACGTTCTCGGTCGCGGAGTCGGGCAGCTAGCCCCGTTCCAGGCCTTCCCCCTGGAGGGAGTGGAGAGCCCCGGTCTTTATGAGCCGGGGCTTTCTGTGTGCTGCGACGCCGGTTCTGCCCGGTGCATGCGGTATCCCAGCCTGGCCTCGTTGAATATCCAGGTGGCGTCGCGTGCGTCGTCGCCTAGTTTCCGACGCAGGCTTTTGACCGCGGTCTTGATGCGGCGGTAATCGCCGTCCATGTCCTGGTTCCAGACGGTGTGGGCTAGGTACTGGTAAGTGAGGACCGTGCCGGCGTTCAAAGTTAGCGCTGCCAGGAGGCGGCGTTCGGTGGGTGTCAGTTCCAGCGGGCGGCCGTGAAGCTCGGCGCGGTTGCGGCCGCTGTTGACCTCCAGGCCTTCGTGTTTGTAGGTGTTGCGGGGTTCACCGTCCGGCACGGGCCTCGGGTGAGGGGGCGTGGTCAGGTCCTGGATGAGCCCCCCCAGGTGGGCGGTCTGCTCGCGCATGATCTTCAGTATGCGCCAGTGGGCGTCCGTGCGGACGGCATTCTCTTCCATGAGGACGTTCAGGAACCCGTCCAGCGAGGCCAGGGCAATCCTGGCCTCGTCCTGGGGGTTTGGGGCGCCTGGTGGCGTGAGCCCTTGTTCGCCGGAGGCGCCCTGCTGGTGGGGCGTGGAGTTCTCCATGGGTTGTGCCGGGCCCGCTAGGGCTTGTCGATCTTCCAGAAATTGGACCAGTGGCCGACACCGGCGGCGTTTATCGCCTTGACCCGGTACACGTAGCGGGTGGCTAGGCTGGTGTCCGCATCGGTGTAGAAGGTGTCGGTGCTGCCAGTGTCGGCGATGTAGATCTGCAGGCCGGTCTCGCCCTGCTGGGGCCGGCGTCGCAGGATCAGGTATCCAGTGACCGAGTCGTCGCCGGGGTCCGTCCATGTGAGGGCGATGTTCCCGTCGGCGTCGATGACTCCGCTGAGGTTGGTGGGGGCTCCTGGCGGGTCGCCCTGCTCCTGCTGCTGCTGGCCGTCCTGCTGGTCGTCCTGCTCCTCTGGCCCAGAGACGGTGGCCGAGTCCCCTACGGTGAGCATCTTGTCGGAGGCCGTGCAGACGGCGCTGTCATGGGAACAGTCGGTGGTCTCGGGCAGCACGATGGTCACGTCGTCGTCTCCGCTGGGCGTGACGGTGATGCTCCAACGGGTGTCGTCGCCGCTCTGGGTGCGGGACGCGCCGTTGACCGTGCCTCCGGTTACGGTGAGTACGTGTTCCCTGACGTTCTCGTAGCCGAGCGTAGGTTCCTCGCTGAAGTACAGCTCGAAGGTGAAGGACTGGGAGCCGTCGTGTTCGCCGGGAACGGTGTCGTTGTCTATGAATCCGGCCAGGGTTCAACGGTTTCAACGAGGACGGAATCACTGGTCAGAATTTCATCATTGCCGAGGTCGTCAACGAAGCTGACCGTGACCGAAATCGCGTCACCGACGTCATCCTCGTCGATGTTGAGTATGTCCGAGGTTGCGTCGGCTATGGCGTCGTTGTCCGTGCCGTCAAACCTGAACCACTGGAAAGCGAAGACGGAGTCCGAAATGCCGTCGTCATCCGCTATGTCTTCCAGGCTGGCCGACAGGGTCTCGCCCGGATTTGGGTCGCCCTCTATGATGGGTCTTCCCGATGCGGGGTTGTTCTCCGGCGGCGTCACCGATTCCGTGACCACAACGGTGGCTTCCTGCTGTGAGGAGGACTTGGCGTCACCCTGTTGGGTGCTGGACTCGGGTTCAGCCTGTCCGTCTCCCGACCCCCTGGTTGCTCTCTGCTGTGAGGCCGCTCGCGTCGTGGCCGTGCCCTCACCGAGCATGGTCCGTTTCAATTCTTCGGTGAACGGGAGTGGGTCTTCCGTGCAATACAGACCTGCGGGGTTGGTCCACGCGCTATACCTGTCATCCCCGTGTTTCGCCCTAGCGTAGATGGTTACGCTTCCAGGGCCGAACATCCTCACGGACCCATACATCGACCTGTACCCGTCACCGCCGACGAAACCGTCCCGCCTGACCTCGTAGGTTACCGCTCCTGCGCCTCCGCGAGTTCTTATACTGAACTGGAATTCGGTTGCGGAACCTGACCGGTCCCAGGAGACCTTGAAGCCGACCGGCCCATAGCAGGAGTTTCCATGAAGGACATTGCTGCCAACCGAATTTGGATTGACGTTGTCGCTGTCGATTTCGTCAGTCCAGTGTGCGGCGAGATTGCCGAGCTTACGTCCAGAGTCCGGGTTTTCGACGTCCTCTGGAGCGGGAGACTCGGGGTGGGGAACGACCATCGTCGACACCGAGTAGGGTCCCACGCCGTGAGCGTTGACGGCCGCGACTTGGAACTCGTAGCCATCTCTCGCAGCGAGGCCGGTTATTGTGTGGCCGTGATAGGGCGAACCGGTCTCCAAGTGCGGAACTTGGTCTATTGACCAAGTTGTAGTGCCAAGAATTCGATACCTGACGTTGTAGCTCTCTGTTGGTGCTCTGTCGTCAATCAGGAGCAATGCCCACCAACTGACGTACGGATTCCGAGCGTATCTGCTCCCCTCGACCATTCGCGGCACAGAAGGCGGCGGCCCCGGAGGTCCCTGCGGCGTGACGGTGAGAAATCCTGGAATCCCAGGATCGCCGTCTTCGACAATACGAACCTCTACTTGATGCTCCACGTTGTTGGTGAGGTCTCGGGCGACGTACGCCCTGGTGTTTCGGTTGCTCCTGGGTATGTTGGTCCAGTCGGGGTCCCACGTCAGGCGGCGGTCCTTGCTGACCCGGTACTGGTAGTGGTCGATGTCGCGTCTCTGCGGGTTGGTCCAGGTCAGAGAGGAGCGTGCGTCGTCAGCGCTTGCGCTCAATTCTGTTGGCGCGGGAGCGGGCAGGTTGTAGGCGAAGACGTGGTTGGTTAGCTTGTCAGCGATGTAGAGGGTTTTGTTCCTGCTCCACATGTCGGTGGTGCGGCCCGAGCTGAAAGTGGTTACGTGCGAAATAGCGGTTCCGCGCAGGCTAGGGATGGGTTCACCATCACTCAGCCTGTAGGCAAACAGAGATCTTGCGGCGCTGTCAGCAACCCAGAGGGTGCCTCCATCCGACCAGATGGCATTTGAAGAGATATTTTCGTCGACGAGATCTATGTCACGGTGGCTCTGTTTGTTCCCGCTGGAGAGGATGTAGGCGAAAATCTTCCTTTTGGCGCTGCTGGTGAGCCATAGAATCTCGCCATCGGACCACATGGAGCTTTGGGTGAGACCGGTCAGGTCACTGAGGGGAATGGAAAGTTCCTTGTCCTCCTGTCTCGCTCCGGAGGAAACATCGTACGCGTAAATGTCGTTGCTCAGGTTGTTGAAGACCCACATGGTCGTGCCGTTCGTCCAAAGGTCCAGGGGCTTCGCGTTATCCGCGTGGAGGGGTATGTCCTTCGATGGGTCGTGGTTGCCGTCTGCGTCAATGGCAAAGAGTGTGTCGCCGTCTGTGATGGCGATCCATGTCGTGTCTCCGTAGCCGGTGATGCCCGATACCGTGCCGCCGAAACGGTGCCCGATGCCGGAAATGTCGCTGTCGGCCTTCCATTCGAATAACCCGGAGGATGCGCGGTTTATGGAGAGCCTGTACCTTGACCGGTTCTCGTCCACCCCGCTCTTGGCTCTCCCTTGGAGAGTGACGCTGTTTGCGCCGTAGTCGAGGCTGACCTGGTGCCCCTGCCGGTTCGGGTTGGAATCGCCCGGAGTGATATGAAACGACGCTTCTGGATGGACCATGGTCGCGGTGATGGTCACTTCGTCAGTTGATTCGGAGACGCCGACCATGTAAGAGCGGACGCCCCTCTCGAAATGAGCAACGGGTGTCCTGTCAAGGGAGATCGAAATGATCCGGTCGTCGTCGCTGGGCGCCATGTTGTAGGAGTAGACCTTGTTGTCGTCCCTGTCCCCGACCCACATGGTCTCGCCGTCGGACCAGAGGCCCCATGCCCGGTGGTTGCCGGAATGTTGCATGTTGATGTCCCGGCCAGAGGCGCGGTCCTTCTCGGCCAGCCGGAAGGCCACCACCCTTCTGCCTTGAGTCCTGTCCTGGTCGTCGGGGCCGGTTCTCTGCTGGTCTGCAATCCAGACGGTCACACCGTCTGACCAGACGCCGCCGGGGTCGATGCCGCTGCGGACGTCGGTGTCGATGTCAAACTCCCTGGCCTCGAGACTGTCGCCGCTGGACAGGTCGTAGGCGTACAGCCTGTCGTCGCCGGAGTCGGCGACCCACATGACCTGGCCATCGGACCAGATACCGCGGGCGTCTCCATTGCCGCCCTGTAGGACGACCTCCTTGTCGTTGCTCCGTTGCTTCGTGACCATGTCATAAGCGTTGAGCCTGTTGTGGTAGGAGTTCGAAACCCACATGGTCTCGCCATCGGACCAGAGTCCATGGATGTCTTCGTTCCCTGCGGCAACGAGATTGTCGAAATCCTGCGCAGGATTCCGGAGCTTGTCCGACCTGTTGTAGGCGTAGATCTTGTTGTCGGCCTCGTCGGCAACCCAGATGTACGAGTCATTGCCCCAGATACCCCTGGAATCGGTGTTGTCCACAGAGATCAGGGCGTCGATGTCGTCGGACGCCTTCCACCGGTGTTCGCTGGTTGAGCCTAGGTTGGCGAAGACGGTGTACTCTTGGGTCTCGTTGCCGTCCGTGGCGGTCACGGTGATCGTGATCTCATTGGAGCCGGTGGACAGGTCCACCTGATGGCCGGTCATCCCCGTATTGGCGTCGTCATCGTCGAACGAAACGTCTGCGCCGGGGTTGTTCGGCGTCCCTGTGATCGTCACCTGTGTCACTGTGCTTGCGAACCCAACGTGGTAGCTGGTCCGGTCGGGCTGGAAGCCCACGATGTCTTTCGGGCTGACCACGAGGGACGAGAGTGTTGCGTCGTCCGTGGACTGGGCATTGGTCTGGAGGGGGTTGAATATGGCCAGGCCCATGGCCAGTGCGGCAATGAATATTGCGGCGAAAATGAGTCTTGCTGCGTCGGCCGGGGCTTTGAATATCTTCCTGCTGGTCATGTGTCACCTTCTCGGTTTGGTGTGGTTGCCGGTGGGAATGTTCTTTCTCTATGGAGCCTTGCATGCAGAGTGCCTGCAGGTCATATTCATTGCCCTACCCGCGCGTACCCGGACCTGTTTAATGCCATTTCGTACGGATGCGGCTGTGCAATGCACAAAGGCGGCCTCAGTCCTCCGTTCGGAGTCCATTCGAAGTTGGACCATTCGCTGAGGCCGGCGGCATTCCGGGTGTTCTCGGCCGTATCGGTGTCCGTGCAGGACGTCTCCGCGTCATCGACGTAGACCTCCAGGTGTGTCTCTTCCAGGTCGGTCTCTTCCTTCGTTGGGCCTCCGGCGCAGGATCTGGTACCGGTAACGGAGTCGTCGTTTGGGGGTCCGGGTGAGGGTCATGGGCCCGCCTGCGTGACGTTGGAGGCGTCGCCATACCGGCGACGCCTCAGTCCAATGGTCCGGTGCAGGGTTCCGGTTGGTGAGCCCGGCCGGTTAGCCGTTCGGGCCGGGCACGGTCTTGGTGGAGCTGTTGGACAGCTTCCGGTTGTCGGCCATGCAGACGGCATCATTCGAGGCGCAACTGCCCGTCGTTGGGGGCAGGGTAATAACGACGCCGGCGTTGCCGGTGGGCCTGACGGTGACCTCCCACTGTTGGTCGCTGCCCTGGGTGACCCTTCGAGCGTTGGTGACTTGGCCGTTTTGCACGTCAAGGACGCTTTCCCGGACGTTGACGTAACTGAGCGAGGGCGACTCGCTGAAGTGGATCCGGAGGGTGAACGTATTGGTTCCGTCGTGGCTTGCCGGAAGGTGCTGGTCCGGTATTGATCCGGTGAGCGGGTCCATGATGGTGACCGCATCGCTGGTGAGCGTCTCCTGGTAGCCATCGTCGTCGGTGAAGGAGACCCGCACCCTGACGGTGCCTCCGTGGTCGGCCTGGGCCACGGTGTAGGTCGCCGACGTGGCTCCCGATATGTCCGTTGTCGCGGAATCCTTGGTGCGCAGCCACTGGTAGCTGAACGAGGCGTTGCTGATCCCGTTGGCGTCGCTTATTCCCGACGTTGCGGCGGTGACGGTATGGCCCGCTGCGGGGGTGCCGCTGATGGCGGGCTTGCCGGTGGCCGCCGTGTTGACGGGGGTCTGAAGGGGCCCCTCCACCGTGATACTGTCCTTGTTTGACAGCACCTTGTTGCTCTGCGTGCAGACGGCGCTGGCGTCGGAGCAGTCCGTGGTGGGCGGCAGGGTCACCGTCACGTCGTCGTTCCCATCGGGCTCGAGGGTGATTTCCCATCTGATGTCGGTGCCGGGGGTCACGCGCCGCGCTCCTGTTACTTCGCCTCCGGCCACGGTCAGCACACTCTCCCGCACGTCGACGTAACTCAGTTCCGGCTCCTCGCTGAAGTGGATCTGGAACTTGAAGGTGTTATTTGCTCCACCATGGTTGGCTGGCACGGTATCTGCGTCGAAGCCGCCGTACAGGGGTTGCGGGGATTGCACGTACACCGAGCCGCTGGTGAGGGACTCCTCGTTGTCTGCATCATCGGTGAAGGTGACCCTCACCTTGATCTGGTTGCCGGTGTCGGAGTCGGCCACGGTGTAGGTTGAGCCGGTGGCGCTGGCGATGTCCGTATCGCCGGAGCCGTCGTTCCGCACCCACTGGTAGGTGAGGGTTACGTCGGTCATGCCGTTGGGGTCTGACACGGCGGAGGTGTCGACCCCCAGGGTTTCTCCCGGGTTGGGAGACCCGGTGATGGCCGGCTTCCCGGTGGCGGGTTGGTTGCCCTGGGGCGCCTCCTGCTGCTCTTGGGGCGTCTGCCGGCCCTGCTGCGGCTGGCTCAACGGGGGTGCCACGCGGTCCACGGCCTGGCCCAGGTCGCGGCCTCTGACCGCCCGGGGGCTGCCGCAGATACCGCCTTGGCAGGTGGAGAACATGAGGTATTCGTCGCGCTCCGTAAACCGGGGCACGGCATACTGCCGGAAGTCTTCCGGTAGCAACCGGTAGTAGCTGGCGTTGGCCTGGCCTGGGAGCCATTCCATATACACCGCGCTTAGGACGAGACCGAGCCTGCTCACGGGCAGGTCGTCCATGGCGGCCAGTCCGGCAGTCAGGTCGCCCGCGCGGGTGCAACCGGTTTCGGTTGAGACGCAGAAATTGAGGTCCACGCCGTAGTAATCGGGGTAGCGTGCATGGAACGATAGCGGGCTGTGGCAGTTGTCGCCCTTGCAGAGCTGCCTCTGGTAGAGGTGCCTGTCCGTGGGCAGTTCGTCGTGCATGCAGTATTTGAGCGTGTGCAGGCCGTAGTCCCGGGTCGTTATGCTGCGGTCGGTTTCCGAGTCAAGCCAGGAAATCCGCCAGTAGCCGTCCTGAGAGGCGCCGGTTTCGCATACACCGGGTTCACCGCGGACCAAGGAGCCTCCGCCGGCGCCCAGGCGGTTGGACGTGAAGACGAATATGGTGTATTCCTGCCCGTTGTCCAGGCCTGTTATGCGTTCTTGGAGCGATGACGGGCGCCGGGACCGGTCTATGGTAACCTCGTCTTCCGGGGACCCCGCCGGTTGGTAATAAACCTCGTAGGTGGTGGGCAGGCCCCCGTCCCGTTCCGGGGGTCCCCAGCTGATGCGCAGTGCGCCATTTTCGGAGGATGCGACCAGATCGGTCACCTGGGTCGGCGTGTTCCAGGTGCTGCCGTTTCTTTCGGCCCATCTGCCGTCGCCGTACTGGTTTCTGGCGCGGACTCTGACGTCGTACATCGCGAAGTTTTCCAGCCCGGAGATCTCCTGTCTCCGGGTGGTGCTGCTGGCGGGCCGGCCGGTCACCTGCCTCCATTCCGCTTGGCCCTGCCGGCGGTACTCCACCAGGTAGGCGGTGATACGTCCGTTGCCGTTGTGGGCGGGTGTGTTCCAGGTGGCGGTGATGGAGCGGTCGCCGGCGGCAAGGGCCAGGTTCCTGGGCTGGTCCGGCGGCCGGTAGAAGGCGTTGGGCGTTCCGTCGCCGGTGGTCCATGGCCCCGGGCCCGCGGAGTTGACCGCTGCCACGCGGACCTGGTACACGAGGCCGTTTTCCAGGCCGGAGATCTGGTGCGTCAGCGCCGCCGGGTCGCTGGTCCGGTCGGCGGTCTCCCAGTCGAGTTCGGACGCGGTTTCCAGTTTGTGCTGGACGGTGTACGCCGTGATCTGGGCGTTGCCGTTGAAGGATGGACGGTTCCATTCGAGGGTGAGGGTCTCGTCGCTTTCGGCCACCCTCAGGTTCCGCGGAGCTCCGGGTGCGGTGGGCACGATGCGAGGGGTGACGGTGTCGGTGGATTCCGGGCCGTTGTCGACGGAATTTACCGCTCTGACCTGGGTGGTGTACTCGACATCGTTTCTCAGTCCGGTGATGGTGTGGGACGTGGTGCCGGGGCCGCTGCCCGTGATGTCGGTCCAGTTACGGGTCCAGGAGCTGGACGTGGTCAGCCTGTAGCGGTACTGGTAATGGGTGATGCTGGCGTCGTTCGGGTTGTTCCAGATCAGGTGTGCCTCGGTGTCCCCGGAGCCGGCTGCGAAGTTCGTGGGCGCGACCGGCACGGCTGTCCTGGCCACCGTGACGGTGTAGGTGGTGGTGGAGCCGTCCTCTGCGGTCACCTCGAAGGTGATCGGGGTGTTGCCGAGGGGCACGTTCACCTGGTGGCCTGGCGCCGAACCGGCGTCGACCGGCATGATCACCGGGCCGGTCGCTCCGGGCCGTCTGGCTATGCCGGCGACGGTCACCTGCGCGGTGTTGGTGTCCACCGTGACGGTGTAGTCGGTGTTGAAGCGGTAGAATCCGGCGATTTCCGCCGGTGTTCCGGTGCCCTGGGCCACTGTGATGGTGCTCAGGGTTCCGTCGGTGTTTGGCGGCATGTTGAAGGCGAAGACCTTGTCTGTAAGGCTGTCTCCTTGCCATAGGGTCTCGCCGTCGGACCAGAGGTCGCCTTGCGTGGACACGCCGGCAGCCTCCACTGTGGTGAAGTCCCTGGCAGGGGTGCGGCTTCCGTCAGCCATGCTGTAGGCGTAGATCACTGTTTCGGGTGTTTCAGTCGTGATGGACAGCCACATGGTTGCGCCGTCGGACCAGGCGCCTGCGACCAAGCCTTGGTCGAGTACGAAAGTGATGTCCCGGCTTTCCTGCCTCATTCCGTCCGCCAGCAGGTGAGCGTACAGCTTCCTCGTGTTCAGGTCCCCAACCCAGACGGTTGTCCCATCGGACCAGAGTCCGCGGGGGCTGAGGTGGTCGGCGTCAAGCTCGATATCCCTGCTCATCTGCCGCGTCCCGCTGGAGACCTCATAGGCGTACAGCTTCCTGTCTATGAAGTCCGTTATCCACACGATCGTCCCGTTCGACCAGGCCCCAATAGGGGCGGTGTTGTCGGTGTGCAGGTCGAACCCCTTGGTCGTATCCTGGCTGCCGTCGCGGTTGTAGGCGTAGACTTGGTTGTCTATAAGGTCCGCCACCCAGATGGTGGACGAGTTGCCCCATATGCCATTTGGACTGTTGTTGCCGGCTGCCACGAGGCCGTCCAGGTCGTGCTCAGGGTTCCAGCCGTAGTCGGTGGTGACGGCCCGGTTGATGTTGACCGTGTAGGTCTCGGTGGTGGTGGTGTCCTCTGCGGTGACCGTTACGGTTACGGTGTTCTTGCCGGGGGAGAGGGCAACCTGGTGGCCGGAGGTCACGTCGTTGGAGTCCGGAGGAGCGAAATCCACGTCGGCGTTTGAGTCGTTGGCGGTGGCGGCGATGGTGGCCTCGGTCACGGTGCTGGCGACGCCGACCTCGTAGGAGGTGCGGTCGGACGCGAACCCGATGATGTTCTCGGGGCTGACCGTCAGGGCGCTCAGGGTCGCGTCCGTGCTGAGTGGCTTGTTGAAGGCAAATACCTTCTGGATCCAGCTCGCGACCCAAATGGTCTGGTCATCTCCCCAAAGTCCAGTGGCAGCGGATAACCCGTGTGTAGCTAGGCTATCGAAGTCCCTTTCAGAGGCACGGCTTCCGTCAGCGAGGCTGAAAGCGCGAAGCCTTGGATTGGTGAGTGCCTCGACGACCCATATGGTGACGCCGTCTGACCAGACGCCTGAGAAAAGTGCGCCACTTGGGTCGGTGATGTTCCGACTGGGTTGGGGCGTTCCATCGCTCAGTAGGTAGGCGTACAACTTATCGTCAGACGAATCGGCAACCCAGACGATAGTGCCGTCGGACCAGACTCCTGTCGGGTGAGTGTGGTCACTGTGGAGGTTGAACTCCTTGGTATTTTGTCGGGTTCCGGTGGATACCTCGTAGACGTAAAGCTTGTCATCGTCGTCGTCGACTATCCAGACGGTGGCGCCATTGGACCATGTGCCGCGGGGGTGGTCGTTGTCGGTATGGAGGTCGAACTCCTTGGTTTCGTCCCGGCTTCCGTCCCGGTTGTAGGCGTAGACAAAGGTGTCTTGGCGGTCCACGCTCCAGATGCTAGTGGTGTTAGCCCATATGCCGTAGGGCCGAGCGTTGCCAGCTGCGCGTAGTCCGTCGAGGTCGTGCTCGGCGTTCCAGCCGTAGTCGTCGGTCACGCCCCGGTTGATGTTCACGGTGTAGTCCTTTGTGGTCGATGTGTCCTCCGCCGTGACCGTCACGGTCACGGTGTTCTTTCCGCTGGAGAGGTTTACTTGGTGTCCGGTGGCACCGTCAGCGTCCACGGTGCTGTACCCAATGGTTGCGTTGCTGTCGGTCGCTGTGGGGATGATCGTCGCCTGGGTAACGGTGCTGGCAACGCCGACTTCGTAGGAGGTCTGGTTGGCTGCGAACCCGATGATGTCCTCGGGGCTCACGGTGAGGGCGCTCAGCGTGGCGTCGCTGCTCTGCTGGGCTGCGGCTGGGCCCGGGAAGGCGATGAAAGCCAGCACGATGAACAGCATAGCCAGTGCGAGGGATGCCGCTCTGGCCGGGCTGGTGTGGTTGCTGTGGCGTTTTAGCGTGGTCATTCCGTTACCTCTCAGGAAGTAGGGGAGACACGGTCCAGGGTGGGTGCGGTTCTCCGGTTTGTGGCCCTTTGTCCACCTATCGCCGACTGTCGCTCTGGGAATCGTCGGTTGTTGCAGTATAGTGTATAATTGCCATTATGCCCCTTTACACAGGGCAATGCACGACGGGAGGAGGTCCACGGCTGGAATGGCTACAATGAGAAAAGGCAGAAAAGGGAACAAAGGCATCAGGTCCGGAAGACCGGAGCGCCGAGACAAGGCGGCCTGCGGCGAGGCCCTGACCAAAAGAGAGGTGGGACCACGTTGGGAATTACGGGTTGGAGGTCCAGAGGAAACCGGCGGCACGGCGCCGGCCGGGCAGGCCCGGACCTTGGACCAGGAGACGCAGGAGCCGAGATACCGGACCGGCCGGGATGCCCAGCACATAAACGCCGTCCGGGAACACAGGACGGCGGCCAATACCAGAAACAACTACACCGCCCAATGGAGGAAGTTCCAGGCTTGGGCACTGAACAGGCAGGTCCAGCCAATGCCCGCAGCATCGGGCGACGTAGCCGCATACCTGGCCGAACGGAGCGAGGTCCACGGACACAAGCCGGCCACCCTGAGGGCCGCTGCAGCAGCCATCGGGTTCTTTCACAGGGAGGCGGGATTGGACGACCCCTGCGACTCCAAGGAGGTCAGGGAGATACTGAGCGGAGCCACCCGCAAGACCGGCTCCTACCAGAAACAAGCGGAGGGCCTGACAGACTCTGCCTTCAGACAGATACTGGAATCAGCCTGCATTCCCCGCACGGGAAGGGGGAGGAACAGAGAAAACGAGACGGCCGCCAGGACCAGAGGCGAAAAGGACATTGCCATAATCAGCCTGATGAGGGACGCGATGCTGCGGGTATCGGAGGCGGCCGCACTTACATGGAGCGATCTGGATGTTCAGGAAGACGGCACCGGCCGTCTGCTCATCCGCCGGTCCAAGACCGACGTCGACGGCGAGAGCGCGGTAGCCTTCGTGTCAGCCCCGACCATGGAGTACCTGGAGCGGATCCGGGGCAATGCACCGGAGGAAGACAGCGTGTTCTTCCTGCAACGCAACCAGCTGGCCAGGCGGATCAAGCGGGCGGCCCAGGAGGCCGGGCTGGGAGACGGGTTCAGCGGCCACTCTCCAAGGGTGGGAATGGCGCGGGACCTGGCCAGGTCCGGGATAGAACTGCCCAGGCTGATGACGGCGGGGCGGTGGCGGTCTCCAAGGATGCCCGCGCTCTACATCAGGAACGAGACCGTCTCCAGGGGCGCGGTGGCCCAGTACTACGGGGCCAGCACCGGTCCCGGGATCGGGAGGGCGGCGAACGACCCCGGCAGCCCGTCGAGAATGCACTCCGGGGATCCCGGCGAGTCCAAGGGGCGGACAGGAGTCCCTCCAGCACTTGATAGACGGGACATGGATGCTAAAATGCTGGATGTCCACCCCGAGGCCAAGGGACAGACCGGACTACCCATAATGGCAATTGTGCGCCCTCTGCTTCTTGGTCCTGAAGCACTCTCTGTTCACCTTCAGGGTTCGCCACTTCTCCTCTCCTCCTTCCCCTCCGGGCGCCGTATCGCGGCGTTACCCTTGGTGCCATACTCCCTTGAGTATTGGTGATATACAGTATCATTATAACATAGGGTAAAGCCTTCCGAAATGGTGTCTCCCCCTCTCTGCCCGGACCTTCCTGGTCCGTGCCGGGAGGTCGCGGGCTTCGGCCGCAGCGCCCTGGCACCCTTCTGAGCTGCACTTGTCCCCAGTGTATAATCGGCGGTATCGCCTCTTCGGCGTCTGCTCGGAGGGATGTTACGTCCCGCTGCACGGGGGAGTTGGTCCGTTGGCTGAACCGTCGAATCCGGAAACCATGCCCCGGAGCTACGGCTACCCGTGGAACCACTTCCGCTCCTGGTGCCAGGGTTCCGGAAGGGAGTCGCTGCCTGCGGACGCCGTCGACGTCGCCGGCTATCTCCGGGAACGCGCCTCTGGCGGCGCCCGTCCGTCCACCATCAGGGTGATCGCCGCTGCCATAGCCTCTGCTCACACTGCCTCCGGCCTTTCCAACCCGTGCGAGAACGCCGCCGTTCAGGAGATGCTGGTCGAGCTCACCCAGGACAGCACCTCGAGCCGGCGGCGGGTGTTGCCGTTGGATATGAACGCCTACCGGGCAATAAGGAAACGGGCATACCAGAGCCGGACCGGCAGGGACGGCAGGGTGGAGTCCGTTGACGCCGCCATGCGCCGGGGTGCCCTCGACCTGGCGATGATCGCCCTCATGCGGGACGCCAGGCTGAAGGTGCGGGAGGCGTGTTCTCTGACCTGGCGGGACATTGAGCCGGCTGAGGACGGCTCCGGCTGGGTGACGGTCCAGGCCCTGTACCAGTCCGACTCCACCGAGGTCCGGTTTCTCAGCCCTGACACCATGCGGCTTCTGCTGGACATGAGGGAGGATGACGGTGATGACGACCGGGTTTTGGGTCTGAGGCCCAACCAGGTTGGTGTGCGGATCAGGGACGCGGCCCTGCGGGCGGAGCTTGGACCCGGTTACAGCGGGGAGAGTCCCAGGATGGGGATGGCACAGGATATGGAGACGCTGGGCGTGCGGCTGCTCGGGGAGTTCGCCTCCGGGCCTTAGTGTTGGTGGTGTCGTCGCCGGTCCTTGGGTTGCCGGAGAGGGATACTGGCGACGATTCCGGATTCTTTGGCACCGTCCGGAATGGCACCGCGAAGGGGTTTGGCACGGCAGATCGGCCAAGATGATGAGTCAGGTCGGGATGTCCAACAAAGTTATTCTCCTATCCAGCGCCGTCTCTCACGCTCTGGCGTGGATAGTGTATCTGGTTGTGACCTTCAGCTTGGTGATCCGGCCCGCTTGGCTGCACGGCGATGGCGAGGACTTGAGAGTGCTGGCAACGGTATTTATGCCGGTGGCGCTGAGTGGCTTGGGTCTGTTAACCGTACTGGACCAGGGCCGACTGGCCGACAGCAAGCCGATGTCAATTATATCTGCGGCCTTGCTCACCGTGTTTTGTGGTCTGGCCATTCTCTCCATCGCCCTGATTCATCTACCCGTGTCGGCCAAAGTGACCATTGGGCTGATTGTCGGCTTCTACCCGATAATCCTGACGCTGGGCGTCGGTCGGGGTGGTCGGTCGTTGCTGCTGGGGATTACGGTGGCTCTGCTCTTGGGGTTCAGTGCCTTAGCCGCCTTTTCAGTGGGAATCTTCTTTCTGCCGGCAGCTCTGGCGATGTTGGTCGCAGCGGTGGCGAGTTTGTTGACCAGGTCGTTGCCGAAGACCTGTCGGAACCCGTAGTGTTTGCCCGGCTGGAAGCAATGCCAACTGGCTCGTGCTGTCATTGCCGGGCCCTGGGTTGGTGGGGCCAATGGCAGGTCGGAGTTGACCCGCCCTGTTGTTGCTCCGGTTTGCGCACAGGTGTCTCTTCTTCCTTGCGGGCCTCTTCGAGTGCAGAGTTCATGAACGGGTCCACTACGTTGCTCCTTTCCGGGAGCCTGATGACATTTGCCGGTGGCCGCGTTTCCGCCCCCTGTGTCGCCTTCGGTCAATGGAGATCTCTGATAAGTGGCCTCTGAACCCCAGGGACTCGGCCGCTCAGTTCTTTCTTCCCTTCGTCTTCATCGTCGGCGGGTTTGCCTTCCTGACCGGGTTTTTCCACCTGCTGGCCGGCGAAAACCCGGTGGGGCCGGTTGCTTGGTTCGTCACGGAGTCTTGGAGCGAGCTATCTCCCTTGGTGCTGTTCCTTTTCGCCGTTTGGGGATTCCACCTGATCTCCTACCTGCTCGTCGGGTCATTCGCTCGGGACGTGGGGGCGGTTGCCAAGTTGGTCCACGGGCTCTCCTGGGCCGTCTGGCCCGGTTCCTCAGTATCTGGGCTGGACCGTCGTTTCTCGTAGACCTCGCTTCTTCCCTTTCACTGGTCCACCTGTTCCGTCGGAGGCCGCTCGTGTGGCTGGCCGCTGGGTGGCGGGCCGGGGATTCGGTGCAACTGGAATAGGATTTGTGTCCCGTTCCAGGCGAACCAATTCTCAGGCTTTGAGGAGCATGGTCTCATGTTTCAAATACTTGTTGGCGCATTCCTGGCGGGTTTCATTTTGCTGGGTCTGGACGCCGTTGGAGTTCTGCCAATCCTTGCCCTCATCGAGAAGATGCTATACGGCATCGCAGGAGGGAGCATCCTGGCTGGGACGTTGATCTTCGGCCCCAGGTTCCTGGTGTACCTGTTCGGGCGCTGACCCGCATCTAAACAGGGGGGCCACCATGGGTGGCCCCCTTTTCTTTGTCTCCGGTTGGATTGCTCCAACTTCTCTGGATACTGGCCGGCGTCGCCGTCCTTACATCCCGGCGGAAATAGTAGCCGAAATCTGCAACACCAGTTGTCATTGATCAGCCCATTTCCGACTATGCGGCGCGGCAGATATATTCTCCGAGCGCCTTCCTGTGCCGCTCCAATACTGGAGTTCCTGGATGGTCCGGGTCCCGGTCTATGATCTCGCCTACGAACTGCAGGAGGCTCCTGGCGTTGGAGATGTGGTCGTCTTTCCACCACTGGGAGCATATATAGAATCTGCCAGCATACAATTTTGTATAGTATCTGTTATTTCCGTCGTTATCGGACCCCCTTCTACCCGATTCCCTCCTCCGCAGCAGGGGGAACCCGCCTAGTTGAAGGCCCATAGTCCTCTGGGTGTAGTCCCGGGTCATCAGGTTGGCTAAGTCAGTCTCAGTAAGGAAGGTGGGGTGGTCCTCCAGGAATGTCTTCATCAGTTGGCGCACAATGGGTTGTATTCTGCCGCTCGGGATCCCATCACTCCCTTCACTGATTGACCGGCGCCCAAGCTCCCTGGCTCCTCCTGCGGCGTTCTGGCTGATTCCGGTGGCCAGGCGGAACAGTATTTTCTCCTCCTCCGCCAGTTCCTCATAAGCGGTGACGACAGCCCGTACGCGCTCGTTCTCCGCCAACTGGATTTCCAACAACACTCCCAAATCCCTGCTGTACCGTTCTCTCATGCTGCATCACGTTCCTTGGCGGTTGGTGCTTGCTGGGCAGTCGGTCTTGGCCGGGCCTGGCCATAAGCGGAGGCCCTATTGTGCCTGGAGCGCCACGGACTGGTTCCGGTCATCCCTCTTTCCCGAGGCCTAGGTCCGGTAGCGCAATCCTACATCCGTGCCAGGTTCACGGCCAGGTTGAACGCGAACCACCCGTCCCTGGATCTGAATGACTGCAGCTTCATAGTCTGGGCGTCCTGCATGATCCCGAACCCGTGGCTGAACGGCTTTGATTCCACCATCGGTTCGTTCTTTTGCTCTAGAGGTGATCTAAAGCCATGTCGGGAGGGCGGAGAGCGCGGATCTTTTCACTGGCGCCTGGAGTCCGTAGGTCTCTGCTGTTGTCTGGACGAGTTCTGTAAACCAGTCCTCGGCATACGGTGGGACAAAGACTTCCTTGATCAGCGTGTCGACGTCTGTCCTGCAGTAAATCCCCACATCGCAGATGTCTGGTCCGTCAGCAATTATCTGGTTGCCGGCTCGGTATGGCTTTCGGATGATTGCTCGAACCTCCCTTTCGTGTTCGAAACTCTTTCTCTTGTGAATGAAAGGTGCCGTCGGGTCGTTATCTTTGATGTGTGTGGTGTCGTAATCGACGTAATTGACTCTTTCAATTTGTACCCATTCATCTCCGCTCAGGCTTTCTTTCAACGATCCGCAGGTCGTCCTGATGGCTATTCCCTCCCCGTGTCCTGCATAGAGTTTCCACATGGCATCGGATTCGGTCTCGTTCTCGTGCCAGCAGTTGATTAGAGTGAATCGGGGCAGGTTCCGGAATAAGAGTCGGTGGGTCTCTTGGTGCTCCCGTGCCATTGTGCCGTGAATGTCTTGGTAGAGTTCGACGTTCAATGATGAGAGCGATCCCTCAAAGGGATCTCCCAGTTTGTCTGCTCTGGCGAAAAATAGGGCCCTCTTCGTCAGGAGAGATGCGAACTTGGTGAAGGACATGTATCTCCACAGCACTGCGTCGTCTGGGGGTGCCGTGGGCAAGTTCTGCTGTTTGTTCATGAAGGTCGTATCACCGTTATTACTTATATGGTTGGCAAAGGTAAGGCGGTCGGGGACTTCACTATCTCAGGCTGACAGCTGGGTTGCAGGCAAACCAGACGTCTTCGGTTTTGAACGACTGGGGGTTCCCGTTATGGGCTCCCTCTTAACCCGCTCCCGCGGTTGCGTCTCCCTCCGGCATCCTGTCAACTGGAGCGCTTCTTCCCATGTTGCCATCAGAGGGTCTCGCCTGACCGAGTTACACGGTGTATGACATTGGCTTATGCTAAGATGCTGCCCCGGGTTCCTTGATATTTTGCTTGCGACAGACGGCGGTAGCTGGGGAGTGTCCGAACTGGAAACCCGGTTCGCTAATGTGCCGCGGTGGGATGATGAGTTTACTGGCTCGCCAGGAGAAATCACTTCATGAACTACTATGGTGCCGAAATCGTCATCCGGGACGTGAATCTCAAGAACTCGCTGATTTTCAATGAAGGGTGGATGTATGTGTCCCAGCCGAATAAGAAGGCTAAGGAGGCTTTGTACTTCGCTCCCTATTTCACTAATGAAGTCGAAAATCCCGGTATATCTGTCATAAGCCGCGTGATAGATAGTGAGGTTGTCAGACCCGCCGACAAGCGGGATGTCGGCGTGAATCCGCCCAGTGACGAGCATCTCTCTCATTGGAGCGACGGGTTATGTATGCTTCGCAAACGCGCCCGGGAGGAACAGTTTCTGGATAAAGAAGCCATGCTTTTCTATCTGGACCGGCCAATGGAGGTTTGGAAACCGCCAATCAAAAAGAAGTCCTTCAATGAGAGAAACCCTCTCAAGAGTATCCCATTTCAGATACCCATAGGTTTCAGCCTGCGATTCGATGACCTCCGGACTTACGCTCAACCGCTCGGAGGGTGTTGAAGCGGCTCAGGAGGCCAGTCTCAACTCCTCCGGGTTTGCCTTGAGCCTGGCGTCCCAGGGGTTCGGCATCGGCTCTCCTCCCGGGTTTGAGGCCCCTACGGCTAGATGTTCAGCCAGGGGTTCTTCGTCCTGGGCCTTTCCCTCTTGGGCCGTTCCCCGAAGCAGGGGCAATTCAACCCCTCCCCGGGCTTTTCCCCGTTCTCCAGGACTTCCTCCCCGGCTTCCTCCGGTGCTGTGGGCCTCTTGTCCTCCGGCTTTCCGTCGTTCATCGGTCCTTCCTTCTCCGCTGTACAGATTTGGGAATTCGCCGGTGAGCAGGTCGGTCCAGTCATAGGGCTCCATTGCGCTTGCCCCAGTCCAGCCAGGATTTCTGCATGGCGCCGAAGTTCCCCCGATGTTTGGGATTCACGGGGTCTTCGCCGGTTATCCGGTGGAGTGCCTGAAACCAGTGACCGCCAAAGGACTGCATCCTCTTCAGTATAAGGGGCACTGCGGATTGGCCCATGTTGATGATTCCCTGGTAGGCCGGGTGTTCGGCTGCCCTGCTGGAGTTGGAGAGAAGTGCTGTTTCCTCTTCCCACAGGTTTGCCAGTCTCTCAAACTGTTCGGTGTCGGGTGGTTGGATTTTCATAGTATCTGCTTCCGTTGACGGTGTGTCTCGGTTCGGTGGCTGCTTCGCGGCCGGCTCGGGAGGGCTGTGGGTTCTGATTCGTTACGTCTGCGCTAGGTTCGTGGCCAAGTTGAAGGCGAACCAGCCGTCCCCGGTCCGGATGGACTTCGGCTTGGCGGTCCGGGCATCCCGCATCAGTCCGAACCCCTTACAGGTAGATCAGCAGATGCCCGGAAGGACCGTTGGTGGTCATGGGCCGAACACTGTCGGCCTTCCTCATTGGGCCTATTCGGCGGTCAGGCGGTAGCTGGCACCCCGGCCTCCTTCAGATCTGCGAGCCAGTATCCCATGGCCGATGAGGTCGTTGATGTCCTGCAGGGCGGTGTCGCGAGAGCATTTGGCTATGCGGGCCCATTTGGCTGTGGTGAAGTTGCCCTTGAAGTTGTCCAGCAGGAGGGTAAGCATCTTCGCTTGGCGCTCGTTGATTGGGACACCGGCGATTCTCTGCCAGAACCGGGCCTTGGCCAGGGTGACGTCCAAGGATACCTCGGCACTTTGGAGGGAGCGTTCCAGGCAGTCCAGGAACCATGACATCCACGGCGTGATATCGGTGCCGGTCCTCTGGGTCTGCTCCAGCATACGGTAGTACCGGGCGCGTTCAGCGTGGATCTGGGTTGACATGCTGTAGTGACGCTGCGGCGTGTTGTCGGACCGGGCGAGGCACATGTCGGCGATGGCCCGGGCAATGCGTCCGTTCCCGTCATCGAAGGGGTGAATTGTCACGAACCACAGATGGGCCAATGCTGCCCTCAGGACCTCGCTGGTCTCCGACGGGCGGTTGAGCCACTCCAGGAAGGTGGCCATCTCTCTTGGTACCAGTGATGGCTCGGGGCCCTCGAAGTGGACTTTTTCCTGGCCGATGGCTCCGGAGATCACCTGTATGGGGTGGGTGCGCCAGGCGCCGACAGTGATCGGGCGGCGTCCGCTCCGTCCGCTGGGGAAAAGAGCGGCGTGCCAACCGAGTAGCCTTTCCTCGGTTAGGGCTTGGTGGAAGCGCTGGGTCGAGTCCAGTGTGACATACACTATGCCCTCTATGCGATCCTCACCGGAGGGGACGCCTTCGTCGCCGATGCCGAGATGCCAGGCGATGGAGGCCCAGACACGGGCCGGGTCGAGGATCTCGCCCTCGATGTCGCTGGTCTTGACGACGTCGGAGGCCAGAGTTTCCAGGGTGGCTTGCTGCCGGAGGTCGGTTCCCAGGGACTGCATGCGGCCGAGGAGGTTTCCCTGGAGGCGTTCGACCCAGCCGAGCTGGGCGGCGAGAGCGCGGTCGTCCCAGGTGAGGGCAGGCCAGTCAGGCCGTTGGTGCAGGTATCGGGTCTGCATGTCTGCGTGGACCGGCAGTTTCCTGACGGGGAGATCGTGAGTCGATAATACGGTGCGGCGGAAGCCTGCGGCAACTGTCGGCAGCTCTCCTTTGGCCATAGAGCGGGCGATGCCCTCCTTCCAGCCTTCCTCGAGGGCTCTGTTGACAGTGGCGCAGTGGCGCCGTACCAACAGGAACGGCGCTCTCGGCCATGATGGTTTTCTATTACACCTGGGCCAGGTTGACTGCCAGGTTGTAGGCGAACCACCCGTCCCCGGTCCTGTACGCCTGGGGCTTCGCTGTCTGGGCGTCCCGCATGATCCCAAGCCCGTCGTCGTACGGCTCGAGGTCGACAATCCGGTCGTACCTGACCCGGAACCTCTTCTTGCTGCCGGAGAAATACAGGTGCTTGGTGGTGAACCCGAGGAGTCCGGTGTCCTGGTGGACGGTCTCTTCCCACTCAACGGCCCTGCTCCGGAAGGTCCCGGGCCGGTAGCGGGCGTCCTGTGCCACCCGGATGCACAGTCCATGGGAACTGCCCCTTCTTTCCCAGCGGGTGACGGTCTCATGGTATTCGGCCCCGTCCATAACCCAAACCAGGGTCTCCGACTTCATCAAGTTGAACGGGACCCGGCCGTTGATGTTCTGCCTTTGGTGGACGATGCGCTCGGCGAGGTGCCGGTTGACCGCGGCAAAGGCCATGGTGGTGAGGACGCCGGTGTGGATTATGCTTACCTAGCCGAACCCGGCCTTCCGCAGAGCTTTTGAAAGTCGTTTCAGAAGGCGGTCGCCGTTTTCGACAGTGGCGGTGGCGTCCTCAGTGAGCGACAGGAGCCTCTTCCTGGGTATCTGGTTCAGTTCTGCCGTTGCCTGGACGTGGGACCTGTTGCTGTTCAGTCCCAGCCGCTCCCGGAACCTCCGGAGTCTGATTTCTTCGTCGTGAGTGATGCTCCCGTCCGCCTGTGCGTGTCTCACTGCCCTTCTCCAGCCCTCTTCCAGTGCCCGGCCAACGGTGCTGGCGTCTCCGTATGAGCGCCGGGCTATTACTGTGAGGGAGACCTGCAGGTAATTCGCGTTGAATTCGTGGGACATGGCGGCTTCGGCGGCGAGGGATACCATCTCGTTCCACCCGGCCTCGTAGGTCCGGCGGCACATAGGGTGTTCTCGGCTCAGGATGCCTGCCTTCTGGTGGCAGAAGGGGCAGGTGCCGGCGGCTGATTTCAGGAGGTTGGAGAGGCGCATTGTCTTTTTTCGGACTGTGTTTTCTTGGTTCTATGAAGCGACAGTGGGTTAATTGTCGTAGATCCCAGGCTGGCCCTTGCTAAAATGAAATCTGGTGTCTGCTCGTTGGATCTCGAGATCCCTTCCATATTTCGTCTATCGAACATTCGTGAATCCTCACAATTGCGAGGCATAGCAACCTTGCCAAAGCTAATGTCACAGATGAACTTCCGCAGGATCGTTATTCGTTGGGGGGTTCCTCTATTCGCCACTATTGGAATAGGTTTTTACTCGTACATCCAACACGGCTTGACCTGGCAGATGTTGATCTCGCTTTTGATTTTTTGGGCGAGTTACACTTACCTACGGTTTGGCCTGAAGTTCCTTGACCCCATCAACCATCAGTTGCTGTTCCCCGCGGTGGTAGCTCTCTGGGTGTCCTTCCTCCTTTGGGATCCAACGGAACATCTCCCGTTCGGTTCTGATATGGAGTACCCTCATTTGGCTGGTTTGGGGTTTGGCATAGTAGTTGGCGTGATGGTCGTTATGACGAAGGCTTTTGACGCTGGCGAGACTACAATGTTAGAGGCGGTTCGAGCCTTGCGCCATGACTTTGTTTTGCTTTCCGTAGTTGCCGTGTCTGGGTATGGCCTTTTTATCCCGTATTCCTACGCCATGTATCAGGTTTTTACTGAAGGAAACTATGTTTTCTCATTGCTGGCTCTCTTCAGCATGACGGCCTTCTTCGCTTTTGCCCACAATAGGGTAAAGTCTCCCAAAGACTAGCAGTCCAACACATACCATCCTGAACGCGTCTCAGGTCTCCCCTGTGAACATTGTTCCCTTTTCGGTTCTGCTATGCGAAGGTCGTCGATGTGAGGAGAGTCTGTGGCCTCCTAACTCCCTCGGTCGGTCGACATGTTGACCTGCCCTTCCAACTTCAGATCCTCTAGAGCTTGACGAACCTCATTTTCCAGGTCTTGGAGCCTGTCTGAGTCCACTGCCACCGACAGGTTCACTCCGATGCTCAACCCTCCTTCACGCTGGAGTTTTGTGAGTATGTGCGTTGCTACTCGGTTCCAACTCTCCATTGGCACTGTGCCTGTCAGCCTCAGTGTGGTCTTCTGGGGCGTGGGCAGGGGTTGTTGACCTCCATTCGGTCCCGGTTCCGGTCCTGGATCAGGAGTCGTATGAGGGTCTGGATCTGGGGTAGGAGTGGGTTCTGGTTCCGGAGGTGCCTTGATCTGCTCGGCCCGCTGCTTGGTGAGCAGGTAGGTGTTGGAGTCGAAAGCCACGTCGTCCGCTGGGGCCATCTCCTTGTACCAGACCCTGGCTCCCTGCCCTTGGTCGGGATGTCCAGAGGCCAGGCCGAACTCCCCGGCTTCGACGAATTCCAGTATCTTCTGCCGCAGTACTTGGTCTGGGTCCAGCAGTCTCGTCAGGGACCCGTTCATGAAGCTCTGCCTCAGACTGCTGAGCGGCCAGGTGCCGCTGTCCCTCAGGGCGGGAGGCCAGTTCCTGTCTATGTACCCAGCCCCCACTGAATCGTTCAGGAGTCCGTTCTGCTTGAGCGACGTAATCACCCGTCCCGTCAGGGATTCGTTGCCCGTGGCGTATCCGGCGCCAAGGTCGATGTTCCTGATCTTGCTCTCGTTCTGGGAGTCGTACAGGCTCACGAATCTGTAGCTGGCCCAGACCTCGTCTACTGCTTCATCCTCCGCGTTTTTGACCTGCTGTCCCAGCGCGTCCAGTTCGGGTTTTTCGAACTCCGGACCAAGGGTGCCGGCGTTTATTTCGCTCCTGACCTTCTGCCAGGCCAGCCAGGCTTCCACCCTGTCCTGCAGGTCCCTGCCGGGTTTCCTGGTACACCAGACCAACGCCGCTGGGTGGAGCCTGTCCGTCCCCCCGCGTTTCTGCGTCCATTGGGCAATCTGCTCTGGTGTGTGGTTGTTCTCCCTCCATTCCAGGTCGGGGCTCATCACGACCAGGGTCATGCGGGGGACATCTGAAACCTCGCTGCTGTCCCTCGGGAAGAATGCCTTCGGGATGCCGGTCCCCTTGTTGAATTCCCTTTCCACCAGTTTCCTGATGGCGGGTTTAACCTCGTTCTCCTCGTCCAGCGAGGCCCTGAGGTCGGCGACCGCCTTCCTGAGGGTGGCTTGATGGTGGATCCGATAACCGTCGCTTCCAATCTTGCGGACAAAGAACCCTGTTTGTTCCAGCGCCGCAGCGGCGTTGTCGATGGATGTGGTTTCCACGTCGGGCTCGCCCAGCGCGAACCGGAGTTCAGGGAGATGAGCGACCTTGTCGACCATTCCCCCCGAGGACTCAAAGAGCATCGCAGTTCCGACTCTCTGGTGGATGTCCCTGAGCGCGCCCTTTGCGTCGGCGTCCAGTGGCTTCGCCCGGGCGTTCTGTCCCGCAATGTCAGCGTCGATGGCGGTGATGAGGCGCTTTTCCCCAAGTTGGGCAAGCACCGTTTCTCTGAAACTGGGGACGTCCAGTGGCGCCGAACCCAGGGTTATAAGGGGTTCGGTTCGGGCCTGCCTGAACTGCTGACTGGACGCCGATGAAATCCACTGGGCCAGCATGGCCAGCGACCCCCTGGTCTTCTGGAACTGGGGCAGGGCGCTCCACTTCCTCTGGAACACCGACAGGGTTGCTGGGTGGAACGGGTAGCAGGCTTCGAACCTCTGCCTCAGGGACTCCTTGGCCCTGTTCTCGTTGGTGGCTGTGTCCACGGTGGTCCATTCGGCGGGGAGCCTGTTCGACCTCTCGAAGCACCAGTCAGCGTACATGTTGGCCACCCGCCTCCTGGTTCGTTCGCTTCCCAGGTTCTCGAATAGTCGACGCCTGACCACCTCGCTTATTTCCGACTCATCGTTGGCGATGAGGTCCTGCGCCACCCGGTTGACCACCTTGGTAATCCGTTCCTGCCACTCCAGGTCGCTCTCGGTCATCTCGGTCTGGCTTCGGGGCAGGCTGACAACCGCCGCGGCGTGGGTGGTACCTGCAACCGCGACGGTCATGTTCTGGAGGAATGCGTAAAAGTGGTCGGCCATGCCACTGTGCCGGTTGATGAAGTTCAGCACCTCATCGAAGAGGATGAGGACGGGAGCCTCAGCCGCGGCGAATACGTCCCCCAGCGCCCTGGTGCCTGGAGGTGATGTCCTGGCGGTGGCGCCCAGTGCGTCAACTCCCCTTTCCCCGGCTATCTGTCGGGCCACATCAATCCAGGGGTTCTCGTTCCCTTCCCTGGGATCCCAGGCGTTGCCAACGAAGGTGGCCACCCTGACTCCCTCAGGCACGGTGGTGCCGGAAGCCTTGAGCAGGTCTCCGACCCCCGTTAGGCTGTCTGCTCCTTTCCCTGCACGGGCGATGTGGTACAGGCTGGTCAGGGTGTGGGTCTTCCCGCCCCCGAACTGGGTGATAAGTGACAGCACCGGTGCGGCGCTTTCGGTCCTTCCGGACAACCGGCGCAGGACGGTGCCGGTGTGTTCGGTCAGGGACTGGGTGAAATAGGTCCTTGAGAAAAACTGCTCCGGGTCTTGGTAGTCGGCCGGGGCCTTCCCGTCCACCACTTGGTCAAGGGCGATGGCGAACTCGTCGGGGTTGAAAGAGCGGCCCTCACGGACTTCCTTTCGGGGTGTTACTACTTTGTACCAAGGTTCCATTGCCATTTCGATTGCTCCTATTCACCCAGAAGGAAGCCTATTGTACCGAGGTAGCTTCCCATGTCGAAGTTGCTCCACAGCAGTTTCTCATTTAGATGACTAACTAAGATCCATAACATTTCGAGTTCCCTGGCTTTCCCACGAATCCAGATCTCGGTTGTAGGTACTTCAATGCCCATTTCGAGTGCTTGGGCGACTTGGCTATGAAATGGCAGGGCGTCAACCATTACGAACCCTTTCCCAAGAACGAAAACTCCGTCAATAAATTCGTGGCCAAAGAATCCACGGTCTTCAGGGTTGCATGCCTCAAGGAGGTCCAACCCGTAGTCTTTTTCTCTTGAGACGGCTTTCATCCATTGGAGTACAGTATCAATCTTGGCCGGTCCTTCATAGGCAAAGATAAAGGCATAGGGGCGTGGGTTCTTGATCATCCCGGTTGGGTTGAATCTCTGGGGCGCAAAGTTAGACATGTTCTTAATGATCTGTGCAGATTTGGCAGCTTGCCGAACATCGTCCTTAGTTAATTTTGACTTGACCTCTATGAAAGATGAGACAGTTTCGACGAAGAAAAGGTCGATGTCCGCAGCTAGTGGAAGCTTAGGATATCTCTTGTTGTGAATAACAACGTCAACCTGATTTCTCGTTTCTTGTTCTGTGGTTTCGCTGCTGAAGATTTCTCCTGTGCCTACTCCCCAAAATTCCGAGATGTTTTCCGACAGGAACTCTCTAATGAAGGCCTCCCGGATCAATCCTCTGTTCAAACCATGGTGGAAGGATCGTGCTGCACTTCCCTCAGCTTCGAGCCGTCTCTGAATCCGTTCGAAATGGGAACGAAACAGCGTCATGGTCTGGGCATTTGCCATACTAAACATTAAGGGGGTTCCTGATGATCCCGTATTCTTTCGCCATCGGAATTCCCGGGGTTCCACTCAGACATTCTACAATGGGGCGATTTACCCCTAGGTCAGTAAGGTGGGTCAGCGTGGTGCTGCCAGTAGCATGCCGTCCAGCAGTCTCTTTTCCTCGCTGCCCCGTGGGTAAAGGGCTGAGAGAGCGTTGGAGAGCCGGAGGAAGTCCGGCCCTCGGTCCTGCTCGGATCTTATGAGGTTGCGAAGCGCCTCCGTCCTTCCTGATGCCTGGAGGAGCATGGCGGCGTGGACCCTGTCCAAGGTCGTCGCGTCTCGCCTGTTCTCCGTGTCGTCAACCGCGGCCACTGCTGCTCGTCTCCCTCTCCTTGCTTGTCCCCTAATCGCGGGGGCTTCGTCCGGGAACAGGCTGAGTTGCCCTGATGAGGCGGCGTTTGTCTCTATCTCGTCGGCCATACTGTCGGCGCCTGCTTCCCCGAACAGTTCCCTTGCCCGGTCGGCAACGGGCCGGAGCCGGACAACTCCCTTGTCAGTGTGGATTATGCGGTTCTCCCACTCTTCCATGTGGATGCCCAAGGGCTGGGCGAACCGGCGCGCCACATCGAAGGGCATGCTGAATCCGGAGGGGCGGCGGGCGGGAGTTTCCTCGTCGTCGTCGCTTTCGTCTTCGTTGTCGGCCTCTCCGTTATCGGAAGCTGTTCCTTCGTCTGTGCTTTGCAGGGTCCAGAGAAACAGGGCGGTCATGCGAGCATCTTCTTCCAGGGCCCCGGCAGCGCCGTTCCGGGCTTGAGCTTCGGCCGTTCCGAGTACCTGTTCCAGCGCCTCGCGGGCCACCACCTCCCAGACTCTTTCCAGATACTCGGGGAGTTCGACTCGGCGTCCTTCCGGGGTCTCCACGGCTGAGTATCGGCTGTAAATCTCGAGCGCTGGGCCTATACAAGCGAAGACTAAGTCTGCTCCCCTGATGCCCTCTTTCTGGAGCCTTTGCACCCAGTCCCCGACCCTTCTAGGCAGTTCCCTAAGTACATTGGACCACTCTCCGATGTCGGCGTTGTCCAGTCTGGGGCGACAGACTAGGTGGATGCTTGTGGCTAGGGCTGCGGAGTCCCTAGCGCGCAGGCGCGACGCCATTTCCGTAGCTATGGGCCAAGACCCTGTGATGGTCCAGCCGCCTCTAATCATTCCGGAGAGGAGGGCCTCCCATCCTTCCGTGGTCTTGTGGGCGAATACCACTGATCCCACACCATCCTCGTTTAGTATCCGCCTCCCCTCTCCAAAAGCCTTGGCCATGCCTGTCTCGAAAAATTCTTGATCCTTGTGTGGATATCTCACTGGATCCCAGCGGGCCATCTCGCAGAGCTCTGGGTCCTTAGGGGTGAGGTCGTTGTTCGGGTCGAACGGGTCACGCAGTGCGATGGAATCAGGTAGCAAACGCTTTAGCCAAACAAAAAAGTAGTCTGACAGGTCGGCGTAAGGTACCGCGAAATAATATGGTGGGTCAGTGAATAGGACACTGGCGGACTGGTTCGGGAGAGGATGCCCTGCTGCGTCAGCCTGCTGTATCTGTCCGGTGTTGGAGCCCGGCCAGGCTTTCACAACGTCTACGATCCAATCGACTGCTCCTGAATAGTTCCCTGTTGAGTTGGAGAACGGGTTTACTTCGCTGAAGTCCCAGACCATCGGGAGTGCCTGCCGGGAAAAGACTCCTTCGTGCTTCTCTCCTGAAGTGTGCCACCTGCATAGGGAGCAGCCCGCATTCGCTGCTCTTGTTACAGCCAGGGACAGTGCTTCTTTATTCTTCTCCTGCAAAGCTGTCAGCCGCACCAGTTCCATCATTGCGGCCTTCTGGCGAGCTGTGAATAGGTCTCCCCAAGTTCCGATTCCGTATAACGGGACATTGAATGTTCCGCTCATTAGGGGCAAAGGCTCATTCGGGATGAGTTCAAGGGTTCCTTTCCCTTTCTGCTCCCATGTTTCTGTAATTCTCCCGACTCTCTGTTGTGCAGTTCTCACGGCTATGTAGTCATCGCTTGTTGGAAGACGGTAGTGGCGACCTTGTTGATTTGGCTTGAGGGTTACCACTGCTGTCAGTCTCGCTCCGCCCTTACGGTTCCCCTGTTCGTCGAATGTAGTATCTGCTCCTCCACCTTGGACGGTAAGTTGGGACCGCACCCGATCTGCGGGTAGCACAATACCGCAGCATATACATGTGGCTCGAGCTCGGGATACGGTTCCGTTAGTTACCTCTGAATCTTTCTTCGGTTCGAATATCTTGAACTCCACCCGGGGTAGCGTACTTTGGCCTCGGACAACCTTTGGTTGTAGGGCCCACTTCCTTTTGGGCTTCCTGCACAGCCACATCGACCGCATCAGGGGAATCTCTGCCCCGCAGTTCGGAGCCTCGCACCTAACAGTCCGGGCCCACAGATAGGCGATTGGGGTCGCTCCGTTCGGGTCCTTTGGGTACAGGTCTGCGAGTTCCCTTTCCGCCTTGACTTTAATCTCCGTCCCGGCCTTCCTGAGTTCATCTGCAAGGCCCGGCCCGTGCCTGGGTATATCCTCCAGCATCACCTTGAGGATGAGGCAGGCAACTGGGTTGAGGTCGCTGGCGAAGGTCTCGCATCCTAGCCTGAGGGCTTCCAGTGGGATGGAACCACCGCCGGCGAAGGGGTCCACCACGAGGGGAGATTCCCCAGGATGGGCGGCCTGCACCAGTCCCCGGCTGGTTTCCAAGTACTCGGTCTTAGCGGCGTTGTCCCAGTTGGCAAAGTCCGCGATGAACTTCAAGATGACCTGACGGAGTCCTTCGTCTGTTCCGATGACCTCATTCCATGCAGTCGGGCGTTCACGCATCCCCAGCAGCAGTTCTCTGGACTTTATCTTAAACTCTTCCGGGCAGAATGGGTCGCATGGGTCCGGCATCAACAGGGCCATCAGCACGGCCCTCGACGACGCCAGGGGCCGTCGGGCCCACCAGAGGTGGAGAGTCGAAGGGTGTCCGTGCCGGATGGACTTCTCCCGGGCGGCATGCCGGGATACCTCGGCGATGGGGAAGTCCACCTCAGCCAGGCGTTTGCACTCTTTGGGGATCATGTTCTCTTCCTACTGTCCTGTGAATCCTTCCCGATCCAGAACTTTTCTTATCTCTTCGAACGCTGGGGCGATGTTCCCTATTGGGAACCTGATCTGGCCAAGCCCGATGATGTTGCTGAATTCTTGGCAGTCCTCTTCCAGCAGGACTATGGCTCTCTGGAAACCTAAACGACCTTGGAAAAGGCCAGCCTCGTGGACGACGTTTTCCCGGGCCCTGAGGGTTCCGTCGACCAGTTCGTCCTCTGCCGTCATGACGAGGAAGGCGATCCCGGCTGTATCCATCATGTCTGAGAGTCGACCGGATGTCGGCATGCCGGCCGCGGACACCCTGTTGAATTCCTCCGTCGTTAGACCTAACCGGTCCTGCAGGAATTCCTTCAGTACCCGCCAGGCTGGCGAGCGCCCGTGACCAATGAACACTCTTGTTCCGCCCATATTTCTTTGTTGTCTTCGTCGTCGACGAGAGATGTGAAGTTCAGTTTGCCCTGCAAAGTCGCCTAGTTTCGTGATGCCAGTGAGCGTGTTTTCGATAGCTTGAAGTCTTGCCAGGACCGAGAAATGAGGTGGTGCCTCGATTCTCCCCTCCTGAACTGCCCTGATGTCTTCAGTAGTGCGTTCCTCGGGTGCCCAACTCCAAAGAAGTTCCAGTTCGGTGGAGAAAGAGAGGGCGTTGATCTCTTGCCTCATCTGTGACAGGAATTCGGATGGCGCTTCGTTGAGCTCAATGTCCAAGATGGAAAGAATGGCATTCTGTTGCCTGATTGCTGTTCCCCTGGCGTTTTGGTGATATTGGAGGACGGGCCCCATTTCGGGGTTTCCTCCTCGGCTGTGGATCGTGTTTATCACGTGATCCCTGCCGTATTCCTCCCAGTCTCCCGAGGTCCTCAGGTCTGTGTAGTACGGTTTCCAAGCTCCAAGACCGTACCTTCTGTTGAAGTAAGCGTGCCCTGGTGGGCTTTGAAAGTTTCTGTAATAGACATTGGCATGGTAGCCTAGCCAAGACTTGCTTGCTGAGTGTCCTACCTCTGTGGCGGCTGCCTCCAACCTGTTCAGCGTATCTCTGATCCTGATTTCTCTCGCGCGTTCTAGCAGTTCTCCCATCTCCTCGGCGATTTGAATCAGTTCATCAGAGGAATCAACCATCTGACCCCCCCAGCACCAAGGGTTTCGTCATTGCATCCACCTGCAGCCAGTAGTGTTGCACCTTGCTGACCTCGTGCCAGGGGAACTTGGCCGGGTCCTGGATCGGCTCCTGCATTACCGGGGTCCCGGCGCAGTTGGTCACGATGTACAGCCAGAAGCAGTCCCTCCGGTCCTCCGCCACCCGCCGCTCGTTGGGAGTCAGCAGGATTGTCCCCGTCTCCGCCGCCAGCCCCTTCACCTCTATCAGTCGTAGTTCCCCTGTTACCAGGTCCAGGCTGGTTACGTCGTAGCCTAGGTTCAGTTTATGGACATCGTAGACCTGCTTCCCCTTGGCCCGTTCGTGGTCCATGACCACGTTCATAGCCGTCATCTCGGTCTCGGTGTTCGACCGCAGCTTCTTCACTTCAGGGTCGTTGCTTCCGGGGTGAGGCAGGACCAGGATGCTGGTTAGTTTCTCCACTCCCTGGAGGGTCAACGAACGCTGCTGGACCAGTTCCGTGCGCCTGCGTTCCCGTCGGTTCAGGACCTCGCTGTGCCGGTTCTCGGCCTGCGCTCGCCTGCCCTCTGCTCCTACAACCTGCCTGTCGACTTCCTCCTGGGCCCTACCGATTTCCAGGTCCACCTTTCCAAGCACCTCGGTTAGGGACAACTCCACGTGTTCTGCTATCCGGTCAACCTCGGGGATGCGTTCCTCTTTCACCTCGTCCAGGAACGGGTTGAAGGCCTGCTCATACAGCCACTGGTTGGGTTCTGGATTGGATACTATGGCAGGGAGTTCCCTTGGGCGCTCTGTTGGCGTCAGGTCTCCCAGGACCTCCGGCCCCCGCAGCATCGGCTCGGCACCGTCCGAGATTTCCACCGTGAACAGCCTCTCGTGGATCACCTGCCCCAGTCCGTCGGTGACCTGTGCCTTGTAGAAGTCGAGTCTGGCCGGACTCTCGTGGCCAAGGGAGTGGAAACACGCCCCCATTGCGAAGGACTCTCGACCGGATTGCAGACTGCTTCTCCGGAGTGCCTCGAAGAGCGGGTGTCCCGGGGTAACCCATTCCAGGTTGTTGTTTTCTGCTGTGTCCTTGTCGGTCGAGATTCTGTTATATCTTTGTGCCAGTTGTGGCAGTTTCCAGCTTGGCGAGAGTTCGTGCCTCTTCAGGGACGAGGGTATTTGTCCCGAGTCGAAAGTGTGGATCCGGTTGTTCACCGGCCGCAACTGAAAGGCCGCGTTCCTTGCGCTCTCTTGGAGGAACCTCGCGATGGTCTCCGGGACAATCCGCCTTTCCTGGGCTCGGGCCCGCCTTTCCACCAGCATTTCCAGGTTCAATTTCTTGGATGCCAGCCCTTCCAGGGCGTGCTGGCAAATCTCCCGGAAATGGCCTTCATCCACATCTCGGAGCAGCCTGTCCTCCAGGTCCGCATCCCCCAGTTTCCCGGCATAGTAGTCCCTGAGGACCCGCTCGACTTGGTTGGCGGGAAGGATCTCTCCCACCACGTTGAACACGGCGTCGTCATCTAGGGCGTCCCGGATCTCCTGGAGCCTGCTCAGGAGGCGGTCCAGCACCCTCCCCTCAATGGTGTTGGTGGCGACGAAGTTGAAAATCAGGCAGTCGGAGCGCTGGCCGTACCGGTGGATCCGGCCCATCCTCTGCTCCAACCGGTTGGGGTTCCACGGGATGTCAAAGTTGAAGAGGATGTGGCAGCACTGGAGGTTGATCCCCTCTCCGGCGGCCTCGGTCGCGACCAGTACCTGGATGTCTCCGTCCTTGAACTGCTGCTCCACGAATAGCCTGGTTCCAGGGTCGTCCCGGGAGCCCGGGTTCATTCTCCCGTGAATGTTGCCAGCCCGAAATCCCCAGGCCCGCAGCCGCTCCATCAGGTAGTCCAGCGTGTCCTTGAACTCGGTGAAGATCAGGAGCCTCTGGTCGGGGTCATCGAAAAACCCCTCCTCCTGAAGGATGCCGTGGAGCCTCTGAAGCTTTGCTTCTGTGCCTGACTCCTCGACCTTCCCTGCTTGCACAGCGAGGGCCTGCAGTTCGGAGATCTCGTGTCTGACTTGGTCCGCGCTTTCCGCCAAGGTAATGGCGTCGAGGAGTTCTTCGAGACGCTCCCGTTCGTTGTCGTCCATCTCCTCGAGGTCCTCTATGTCAGGGAGGACAGGCGGAGCTTGGCTCGCGAGTTCCTGGGCTTGGGAGAGTCGCTCCTCAAGCCTCCTGGCCCGGTTTTCCAGCGACTTCTTCATGGAGCGGGTACTGGAGGCAAGCCGTCTCTGGTACATGGACATTAGGAACCCGATGGCGTGCGCTCTCCGGTCATCCCCTTGGGCGGCAGCCCTGCTGCTCTGCTTTTTCACGAAGTCAGTTACGGCTTTGTAGAGTTCCAGTTCGTCGCCCTCAATGTTGAAGTCTGCGGTCCTGGGGATGCGCTTGGTGAATACCGGCAGCGTGGCCCATTCCCCGTCCTCCTGCCGTTCCGGGAAATAGACCATGGCCTCCTTCGTTCTGCGGAGATAGAAGGGCGCCCGTCTGCGGGCCATCGCTTCCTCGATGGACTTCACGTCGGCATAGGCGTCCTGGTCCAGGAGTTGGAGGAACAGGGTGAAATTCCGGGGGTCGCCCTTGTGCGGGGTCGCGGTCATCAGGAGAATGTTGTCGGCGCTGTCCCTGAGCAGTTCTCCCAGCCGATATCTCTGGCTCTTGTGGGACTCGTCGCTGGCGGACATCCTGTGGGCCTCGTCCACGATGACCAAGTCCCAGGTGGCCTGCCTGAGTCCCGCGAGGATGTCCTCCCTCTTGGCCAGGTCCAGGGAAGTTATGACCTGGTTGTTGTCCAGCCACTGGTTCATGCCGAACTGGTCCCGGATGTTGCTGCCTCTCAGCACATGGAACTGCTGATCAAACTTCTCGAACATCTCCCGTTGCCATTGGAAGGTCAGGTTGGCAGGGCATACCACCAGTATTCTCTCTGCCAGTCCGCGGAGCTTGAGCTCCCGGACCAAAAGGCCAGCCATGATGGTCTTGCCGGCGCCCGCGTCGTCGGCCAACAGGAACCGGACGCTGGGCAGTTTCATGAAGTACTCGTAGACCGCCTCCAGTTGATGGGGCAGAGGGTCCACCCTGGATATGGACAGTCCGAAGTAGGGATCGAACTCGTGCGCGATTCCCATGGAGTAGGCCTGTAGGCCCAGCCGGAGGATGTTCCCATCACCGTCGTAGGTCGGGTGAGGGTCTGTGATCTTCAGGTTGGCGATGTCGTCGGACGTGAGGGTTACTCTACGGAAGCTGCTGGTTTCCAGTCCCTCCAGTCCAACTTCGATTGAGTCCGTTCCGTTCGGTCTGACGATGACGACCCGCATGGGTTCGTTGAAGAGTGGGCCGGTTACTATCTGGCCGTCCTGGATGCTCGTATCGGTTGCCAAGGTTCCTCCGTACCGTCCTGACCGGGAGAGTAATTGGCTTACAAAGTGATGGAATTCCTGAAGGTCAAACGGTGTTCAGTGTGCCTGTCTGGGTTCATCGTCGAAGTATCCCAGTCCGGTCTTCCCAGGGGGGTTTGATGAGGTCAGTTCTATCAATGCAAGAAGTGCTTGGTTGACGAGTTCAGATTCGGGCAGCTTTTCCAGTCCGGGGCCGAAGGCCGTGACGAACTCTGGGTCCTTGAAGCCGCTGACTGTCTTCGTGCGCCCGCGTTGGGTGATCACCGGCTGCAGCCTGGGACTCAGTTGCTCGATCAGGGTGGCCCTGGCCAGCCGCAGGAGTTCTGGGTCGCACTTTACTGGTTTCATGATCTCCTCCAAGGTACTTGGTAACTAGGTAACCACGGTTCCTTTGGGTGGTCAAGTGCTGTTTGGATGGAGGCTCACTGCTCGCACACCACCCCGTCTCCGTCGCCGTCCCGCGCGCTCGGGACCAGCGCCTTCGGGAATCCCTGTCCTCCTCCGCGGCTCCCCTGTACCCGCTGTTCCTCGGCTGCAGCCGCCTCCTCGCAGGACCTGTACACTGTCTCCTCTGTCTCTGCCGTCGGCTTATGGTCCCCGGTCACGGGCTCCAGGTAGTCCAGCGTCTCCACCTCAAACCTTGGCGGGTGTTCGCACGTCCCCAGCATGTCCATCACGATTGCCGACTCAACCGGGGTCATGGTCAGCCCCCACAGTTCCTTTATCTCGGTCCAGTCCAGGGCATACTGGCACCAGAGGGCATTGTCTGGCGGCGCCCACTCCTCCGGTCCTCTCGCTCCTTTAGAGCGGTTGTGCCTGGCGGAGATCGCCACGAGGTGGTTTTCTTCCCCAAGGAAGTTAGCGTACTGTTCCCTCGTGGCAGCGTCCCATTTCCACCCTCCCGACAGGTGGGCGTTCTTCAGCGGCACTGTGTGATCAACGTCAATGTGGCCAGGGTTGCCGAGGTGGTGTTCCAGGTACGGCGCCCACCACCTGCCCCACTCCACCCGGCACTGCCGGTCGGTCTCGTAGGTGACCTGTTCCAGGCTCTCCGCGATGAGTACCTCCTGCCTCGCGTCCTGGCAGTCCCCGTCCTGGTCGACCCAGTGCTTCCACTGGCCCCGGTCGTACTCCGGGATACCCGCCGGGATCTCGGCCACGGTGATTATGAGAGTGGTCGTTTCTATCGGCGTTCTCGTCGGCTCAGGGGCAGGAGTCGCCGGGGCCCTCGTCGACGTTGGCAATAGCGTTGTCAGCGTTGTCGTCGGCTTCGGGGCAGGAGTCGCCGTCCCCATGGTCGGTGTCGGCAGCGGAGTGGCTGGCGCCTGCACGGGCTGTGTTCCCATGTTCAGCCCACACTTTTCTCCGGCTTCGGTCAGTATGGCGACGTCCCCCTCCTGTGCCAGTGTCATCGCTGCCGCCATTGGTCCCGGTCCGCCCAGGGCCTCCATGAGGCACCGCCCCTCCTGCCTTTCCTGGGTGGTCAGAGACCGGTTACCTGGGCCGCCAAATCCCATTCCTTGTCCGTCAGGCACGCCGTGGCCACCGTAAAGGCAACCATGCTCCCGGCCATGGCAAAGCCCGGGTCTCCCTTTATCCCGGCCATCATCACCGACCTGGGGTTGATGACGTCGAAAGCGGCCCGGACGCAATCGGAGGCCTCCACGCTCAGCGGCTCCGGTCCAGGTACGAACCCCGCCAGGAAAAGGCGATAGAGGGTTTCGTCGTGGAGACAGTTCAGGAGCCTTGCCTGCTCCTCCGGGGACTCCGGGCCAGGTCCCCTGAGGGCAAAGGCCAGCTCTTCGGGGCTTTCCCCGATGCAGGATAGCTCGGCTTCGGACAGACCGAACTGTAGTGATCCCGAGTACTCGATCCTGAAGGGGTCAGCGCTCCAGGCGGTACCGGGGCTGGAGTTGGTTCTGGGGTGGGAGAGGTCGCGGGCAGGGCCGTGGGCGCGGCCGTGGGGGTTGTCGCCCGGGTGATTACGGTCACTGGTGTTGTCGTCGGGTTCGTGCCCACCGGGGCTGGGGTTTTCGCTTGCAGTGCAGGTGCCGCGGCAGTGTTGCTTGGGGCCGCTGTCCCGGTCAGGTCCGGGGTCGGCGTCGCCCCGGTGCATGCCAGCAGGGTAATCGGAATTACCAGGAGCAGGGCGGTGATGGGGAGCAGGGGGTTCGGCATTGGGGGGTCCTTGATTCGTGAGGGTCCGACCTCCAATCTACCGGGTGCCTGCCGTTCTAAAAAAGGTTGACTTGAATCCGCCGTTTATATTCGACTGGCGAGATAATTCAACTGCTCGCTCAAATGGCGTTCCCGCCACCTTTAGTGTCCTTCTACGGCGAGAGGAGTGAGCATCGAAAAGCGAGAAATCTGGGAAATTCCCATCGCTCCGGGTACAGGCTTTGAATATCCTCATTCGGGTAAGGTTCCAGGATTCGGTCAACCAAGAATCCCTGCCGAGCCAGAGAATTCAGATAGACGGATAGCGGCCTGTGAACGTGCGTGGTAATGCAATGCGTTTCTTCTCTGGAAATCCTAAAAGGTGCCTCAATGTCGATCTCACGATGATAGTCGAACCACTCAGCATCGTCGTAGCCCCAGTAACTTGGCCAAAACCAGGGATGCGTTATCGTCGATATGAGGTGTCCCTTCGGGGCAACCAGCTTGGCGGTGGCAATTAAGAAGGAATCCAGGTTCAGACAGGTCATAAGGGTCATATTGGCCACCGCAGTGGTAAAGAGCTGGCCAGTCCAATGCTTAGCGAAACCTTCGATTGTGGCGGCATGAAAAGTAGTGTTGGATGTCCCGCTGCAAGTTTCCTCGGCTATTTCTATGCTGAGTGGAGACAAGTCCACTCCAGCAACCTCGCCGGAAACCCTGGCGAGCTCGCCAGTTAGTTCACCGGTACCGCACCCTAAGTCAATAACCCGGTTTAGATCGCAGCCCTGTAGAAAGTCCAGAACCGTCGGCATAAGGACGTGGCTAAAACTAAGGTCATTGCCGTTCTCAATTTGCTGATGGCGGACGTTGGCAATCCGGTCCCATTCCGCGGCTATGACACCAGGAGACTTCCCTTGTACTTGGCGGATTGAGAGATCATCATGGGTGAGCATTATTCCGTTCCTGTAGCAGCCTTACCAAATCTCTGGCCATGTGAAAAGCTGGATGCTCGTCGGCCCCTGAGAACTCCTGGATTATGTGCAGGTTATCTCTCCGCCTACCTATAGCCACCCGTGAACCTGCTTGACCATAGTTGACAATGGTGAATCTACTCTCAGGAGCATCAAGCGTGCCATAGGCGAACACCTCTGCTCCGTGTTGCTTCAATTCATCGCTCTTGTCGATTTCCCTAGGCAAGCAAAGGATAAGTTCATGCGCTTGGGCCTTACTGCGCAGCATTTGGGACATTTCCTCATCATCCACCCAGCTCATATCTCTGGTCCAGATAGCAACCCGCCTGCCGCTCTTTATCCAGTTGAAGAGATAGTTGCGGATGCCCTCTTTATCATCGAATCGGTACCGCCGGGTTGGTACATCCGATTTCAACACTATGATTGCAGCTGCAACCATCAGTATAAAAAAAATGACGGCTGCGACGACAGGAACCAACCCCCACCCAAAGATGTCTTGAGAAGATAATATGAACGAGGTTAATATGCCTAACACAGAAGCAAAAGAGCCAATTGTGTAGACCAAGAGTAAGAATTTGTCTCTGTAAACATTGATGGGCCACATATTCCCTAATGGAGATTTAACTCTCCAACCTCCTCTCCGCTATCGTGCTTAACCTTCCTCTACTGGTAAACCTCCCTCGGCCCAACCGTCTTCAAGTAGGTTTCGGAGTTGCTGCGGGTTTCGGGGATGGAGTCGCCGCCGAATTTATTCATGAATGCCCCGTTCAGCACTGGAGCGGCCCTGGGACTTCGCTGGTACAGGCGTTGCCGCTGTAATGCGGTCAGGAGCTGTCGTTTACCTTGGTCCGCCGAGGTGAGAGTCTCTCCAGCTTCCTCGGCGACCAATATCCAGGTCGATACTGGCGTCGTCTTTGTGTAGGCCAGAAGGGGCTCGATGCCCAAGCCGACCGGATCCTGGGCGGAATGGGCCATGTGGCTCCACGCTTCGTAGACGACATGAGCGTATACGGTGGCGACAATGCCCGCAGTTATGAGCCGGTGGGTTAGTGCGAACTATTTCCCACGAATGACCTGAGCCAGGCCGGTGATGGCATCCAGGTTGTTCCTCCACCAGGGGAGGAGGACGTTGACAGCGAGTGACCGTCGACGGTAATGTCTCCCTTGCGCTGGTGCTCGCAGGTCCCCTCCTGCCCGAGGTGTCTCCTTTCTGGAATCCCCCACTGGGGTCTCAAACATCGCTGGGGGATTCGGTTTTCAGGACGAAATTGGATTGGTGTGATCCTAAGATGTAGCATATCTGTCACACCATACCACCACGTGTCGTGTCCCCGCTACAGATTGCTGGAAGGTGCAACCTCCTGGGTGTCGTCCTGCCAGTTCTTCATTGCCCCTGAGGGCTCATTGCCGGTCAATTGCCGGATCCTGAGACTGTGTGATCGCTGGACATTCCCTCGTGCCGGGCCAGGGAATCCATCTCGTCTGACCGGTCGCTTGGTCCCACGCCTCGACCCGCGCTTCCGCCGTCCTCACGGTGAGTTCCTCCAGTCCCCATTCCCTCCCGTGCCGGGAGTGGACCACGAGGTCTTCCAGCGTGAGGGTGTCGGGGCGTCTGAGTACTTGCGGATACAGGGCTTCGAAGGTCTCGGCTTTTTGGATCAGCCTGTCGCACACCCGGACGAGATTGTCGGCGTATCCTGCCTTGGTCTCCTTCCTGAACCTGCTGGGGTTGTAGCCGATGCTGACGTTCTGGCGGATGACTTCCTCAACTGCATCCCTGAGCGTCATGGGCGACGGTATGGGAATAGGCATTGTCACTCCCCCGCAATCCGATCCGTGCCCTCAGAACGGTGAAGATGTCTGGCTTCGAACAGGAGGAATACGCCGGGTTCGGTATGGATGGCCAGGTGGTCGCCGAATACCTGAACCCCTTGGATGACCGGCAGAAGTTCCAGGAAGCGTCTCTCCTGCTCCATGACCCCCGACGTTTCCGGACAACCCCTCTCCGTAACCGTCCCCATGCGGTCGCGGGCCACTGAGCCGTCCTCGCGGACGATGGGTCCTCTCTGTCTGTCAGATCCCTGTCGGGTGCTGGATGCGTAGGAGTTGCACCCGGTGGACCCCCAGAGCCCGGTCCCGTTGAAAGTGAGAGTCACCTCCGTTCCTAGGGCGGCGTCCTCGGTCCCCCCTGCCAACGACATTGCTCCATTCCGCAGGGACTCCACAAATGCGGTGAGTCGCCACTCGACGCCCTGAATACTGTCTAGGTCCTGGGGCAACTGCTCAAAGGTGAGGGACCTGCCCCGGCTGGTACGGAAATGGAGTAGGCTCTTCCCCTGTCCCTCCTCCACAGAGAATTCGTTGGCGTGCGACAGGTCGTTGGTAAACCGGCCTTCGGGTCCCCTGGACCCTGCGGGGCAGCCGGCATTGGACCCGATCATGCCAGTTGCATAGAAGTCGATTCTCTCTTTTCTGGTTTTGTACGCGGTGACGAGATCGCGGCAGGCGGTTGTTCCCGCACCCAGGCCGTCGTCCAGGAAGACCAGGGTGAACTCATCGCCTTCGACGGCCGCTTCGCCGGCGTATAGGAGCCGCCACTGGGTACCAGAAAGGCCTGTGGGATGACCGGGAAGGTTCTCCAGCCTGTTGAAGACGAGCCGGACGTTACCGAGGCCGTCAAGGATTTCCAGACGGTCGCGGGTGGCTCGAAAACTGTCTCCGTCAATTATTGCCTTTTTGTAACTTTCCGACTGGTTCACGATATGGTCTCGACATCCTATGTCCGTCCACCCTATCTGTCGGCCCGAGAATCTCCCGTCAGCTTTGGCAAACGGTGTTCCGTCCTCGTGTCTGCCCCAGAGGGAGTTGCAGCCGTCAAAACCTTCAAGGATATTCCCTTCCACTCTGAGGAATAAGTAGGTGTCTTCAATGAGAGGACGGCCGTCCAGGGACACAAGCACCCAAGTGGCGCCGTTGAGAAGCTCAGATGCTTGGCTGGATGATGGACCGGGATCTTCAGTTTCCACGATGGTCGGTGTCCCTAGGGTTCTTGTCCTCTTGATTCCCCGGCGGGTGCTCTGGAGAGCGGCAGCATTCCCGGCGGAAGACTCTGTCTGCGGAGGCACTGGAGTAAAGATGGCTTCCTGAGGGGTAGCAGGGGTCTGAGGAGGTTCGGAGCAGGTCGCCTCGGCGAGCAGGACTGCCAAGATGATGACGGCGACGAGAATCCGCTCCCGCAGGTTGTTCAGGTACTTCCACATGCTGCGCTCTTCGTGGCACACGGTTCCTCGCTGCTCCTCACATTTTCGGATTCATCACCCGGCCCAGGAACAGGACCGTGCCCGTGGCCGTATCCCGGATGAAGAATATGAAAGGCCGGTCGACCGTCACTGGGATGGGATCCTTGCCGGGGAGGGAAAGCAGCATCCCCACGCCTGTGGCTGCCGCTGCCTCCGTGCCCGTTTCGTCCACCGATACGAAGGCCTTGTGTACGACGTAATCGATCCGGAGCCCCTGAGTTCCAGTCATGCCTGAGAAATCAGCGTGAGCGCCGAAGGCATCCGGCATGCCCATTTCAGCCAGGGTCTCGCCCAGACTGAACTCCGACTCGAACTCGAACAACGGCATCGTGAGGCTGATGTAGTCAATCTCTATGTCCTCAAGGATTCGGCTCAGGACTTCTGCGTTCAGCGAGTCTTCGAATTCTCTGAACGTCCCGGCGTCAGGCAGCAGGATTGTCATGGAAATGTCGCCCAGAGAATAGGGCACGTTGACAGCCTGATACCCTTTGCCCTTGGCGTAGCCGTAGAGGCTCTTGGAAGTCTCGGCCATCATCGGCACCTCCACTCTGCCGCCTCCAGCCAGATGAAAAGGTCGCTCCTGCGTGAGGTGCTTGTCAAAGGGCAACATCCATGAGGCATTGAAGTAGATGGCGTTGGTGAGGACGAGACGGGTGAGGCTGTCGATGGTCCCAAGGGGCAAAAGGTCTTCGATCTTGCCCTCTGTCTCATCGGAGACCCAGTCGTTGATTTTCACCCTGGACTCCTCCGGGGCACCCGCGAAATCCATGGGCCTGAGACCCGCCCCGTAGTTTTCGGCCAGCGAGTCCAGAAAGTCCGGCAGGAATTCATGACCCTGCTGCCCCCAGATTGCGTTTGCGATGTTCAGTTGGAACAACTGGTTCTCTTCCCCCTCAAGTCCCTTGCCCCTGGACGTGAGCTCCCGGGCCAGGGCGTTCAACGAAGGATGCAACCTGCCCTGCGGAAGTTCGTAGTGAAGGGTGGTCATCATCTGGCGTTCCGTCTCGTTCCTGGCTCCGGCAAGGGTCATGGCGAGAGCCTCGGAGATGCTGAATGGGGAAAAGATAAGGTTGCCTTCACCGTCGCTCAGGGTGCGGTACAAGTCGAAAGCAAAGGCATTGTTCCCCCGCACCAATGTCTCCAGGTCCAGGGCGCTGGCCCGAGGTGAGCTGGTCCGTTCCCTGTCAGGACCAACCTCCATCGCTGGAGTCGGAGATGGAGTCTCAGGAATGGTCGCAGGCGTCGCAACTCGGGGCGAGGCGGTTACGGTGCCGGACGTCCCCGGTTCTTCCGCCATGATTGGTGTAGGGAGGATAGCGACCGGCGAGGTTGCCGAAGGTGGCGCCGGGGTCGCTGGAGGAATGGTCGTCGGCGATGCTCCTGTGCAACCGGTGAGCGCTGTCAGCAGGAGCACAACAGCAGCCAACAGCCAATTCCCTTGCAGTATTCTGCACTGGGCTGTAACGGCAAGTCCTCGTGCCTTATTTCCTCTGTCGGGTGTACTGGCGATCAACGTAAACTACTATAGCCAGGGCTTACAGGTTGTGGCTCATTCAGCCCAGGGAGCGAGAGTTAAGTGGCTTCGGCCCCTCCTATGCGAAACACCTTGGTCCCGCAGACGGGGCAGTCGCCTCTCATGGCCGGCCGCCCGTTCTTGAGTGTCACTGCCTCGGCGTTTGTGATTTCCCGCTTCTCGCGGCACTTCAGGCAATAGGCAGTCACGGTCTCCTCCGCTATGAGAATGTGAATCGCTGTCACCATGTTGGTTTCTTCGTTGGACACTTGCGATCACGGGGGCAAGGAAGTCTTCTGCCGTCTCCGCGTCCGAGTGTGGTTTCCTCAGCCCGGTGCTGTCGTGGCGGGCTCCGTTCATCTCGAAGGACGCCGGCTTCTCCTTGATGGCGTCCATCTGCTCCCTGTGGGACAGCATCGGGCCACCTGGTGAATTCACCCTGCCCCGGGGGACTCCGTCGACGCCTGTCCCTGTGAGCTCGAGTCCGACGGGGTTGTTGCCGGAGCGGGTTGGGGTGGAGTGTGGAAGTGCTCATGGTCTCCGTCACCCTCCAGGGTGGGAAACCCCTTTTCCAAGTTCTCCTTCCGCCTCCGTCCCCGCTGGCTCTTGCGCTTGTTCTTGCTGACCGGCATCTTCGTCCTGTTCACGCTCCTTGTGGATTTGCAGAGATTTTACTCCCGTTGTTCGCGGGGTGTTCGGGGCGTGCCGGTAGCGGTGGAGTTACGGGATCATGGTTCGAAGAAGAATCCAAGGTCGATGTCGAGTATGACTGCCTCTTGTCTGACACCGGACCTGTATGGAGCAAAGGCGATCGTCTCCAGGTCCTCCACCGTGTTGCTCTCCACGGTCCTGCCGAAACAATCCGGCGGGATTACCTCCCATACCTGGCCAGGTGGGATAATCTGGTCGTGAAAGAAGATCACGGCGTCTATTTCCCCAAGCTCAGGCCAAGTGATTTTCTCCCAGTCCTCCGGGTTCGTGAACTGCTGGTTGTGGATGACCAGGCAGTATTTGGCTCCCCTCAGCGTCTCCGTCTTGCTTTCCTTCCTGCCGTGTCTGATGGCTTGGTCCAGGTTTTTCTGGAGTGTTTGGGGTTCCCTCGGCACTTTGGGCATCTCCTCCTCTGAGAACGCCCTGAGTTGTTCGTCCATGGATCTCTTGTCATTCGGATGGCCAATCTTGCGGTGGTAACCCTCAGGGTCTTCCCGTAGCCTGGTTAACTCGAAGGCCCAGGGCGCACCATCCACGGTTCCGCGGTAGTCCAGGGGAGCGTTGGGGTTCTCCCTCTCCCTGCTCACTTCGACTTGCAGGCCCTGTGCCCTCAGGAACTCCGCCGCCCTTTCCATGAGGAAGTGTTCGTAGAGTTCCCTCTCATCCATGAACCCCAGTCTGCCGGCGGCAACGGTTCTCTCTACGGCCATCTTTGAGATGACCCGAGACGCATCCCGGAGCTTGCCAGCCATGGCAATTGGACCCTTAGCCTGGCCCCATTCCAAGATGGGTACCAGCGAGTCTGGGTTCACATCTTCATTGAGCAGGACGTAGGACTTGAAGTCGCTGGTAAAGTGGCGCCACCCGTAAGTCCTGAGTTTTCTCTCTCGTTTGGTTTCCCGCTGCTGCATCTGGTCCCATGCCTTCAGGAAAATGTCGATGAGAGGATTCCCCTCCTTCGGAAATTCCCGGGCTGCTCCAAAAAGCTCAGCCGCTCGCAGCATTACGTCATTCGCGAATCCTGCGTTGTAATTGGCTGCGGCCGTGATCCTGTCTTCCACAGTCTTCCTCCTCGCCCGTAGTCATTCCAGGTCATATCTGTCCCTGATGTACCTCAGCCAGTCGTCCCATTCCCTGTCTGCTTGGTGATTTCGGATCCACCGGATCCACTCCTGATGGGTGAATGCGGCAAACCTGGCCTTGCCGTGGAAGATGTTTCCCCATCCTCTCAGTCCGTCAATCCCGCTCCGCCGGAGCGAGGCGTCGAGAGATTCGTTCCGTTCGTCCACTGCCACAGCGGAGATAACCAGGTCGTATTTTCCGAACCGGGCCATGCCCTCCGCCAGTGCATGTAGCCGGAACAACTGGAATCCGTGTCTCATTGCCGGACAGTGCGGGAGGTCGGCGATGACCGCGGGCTCGACGGCCTTTACCAGGTGTTCCCAGTACCTTCTGCCCCAGGTGGCCTGGTGGCATTGGCGGCCGGCGTCCTTCGCCACTTCCACCGGATGGTTGCAGTGGTCGGGGTCGGGGTTCCCAGGCAGTCGTCTGCTGCCCTTGTGCCTCCACGCGGAACATTCGTAGAAGCTGTGTTCAGTGAACTTGCTCTCCACCAGCACCAGGCCGCGGTATCCGTTCACCCGGAATCCCAGGTCGGGCGAAGTCTGGTAAGCCCCTCTTCCCCCGCCGCTCTCCCCCAGCAATTCTGACGGATGGAGTTCCCCCGGCTCGGCATATTCCAGTTCGATGTCCTCCAGCGAGTCGATCTCCTCGTGGACATGGTGCCTCAGGAAAGACGCGAGCAGGTCACGTCCGTTTGCGGAAGAGCGGAACGGGAAATACAGGTTGGCGCACATTACCCACGAGCTCTTTAGGTTGTGGGTATCCTTGTGCCTTTGGATGTTCTTGGCTTGGAGGTACTCGGCAAGGGGGTTGTTCGAGTCCTTTCGGATTTCCGGCCATAGTCCCTCTTCCCACAGATCATCAGGCAGTATCCAGGGGTATTCCCGGCCCTGCCAGCGCCCGTTTTCGGAAGGGGTCAAATGGCGAGCGCGCCATCTGACTTGGTGGTCTTCCATCCATTGGTTGAAATCTTTCAAGATCATCCCACTTTCTTGCTTGGTCTACTTATCCGGTGAGGAGGCGGACCGTCGGTCCTCCCGATAAACACTGTCACCGCGGTTCTCCTTCGAGATTCAGCCACTCTATGGCCTTGGCCTTGGCGAAAAATTCTCTGAATTCGTCCGGGAGTAGGATGTGGCGTTCCTGGTGAGGTACATCAAAGAGCCCCGTAAGCACTCTTCGCCGGCAGTCAATGTACTCCTCGTGAGCACGGGTGAGTTCGGCAATGCTGGACCACTTGTTGCCCGGCAGATCAGAACGAGTGAAAAACAGGTTGTCGTTCATGCGGCGTATCATCTGCTCGTGAAAGATGAACTGCGTGTTTTCGTCGTAGGCTAGTAGTACGAAATCTTTGAAATGATGAGTAGCCGATATTGGTGTGAGCACCGGCGAAACTTGGGCAATGGTGATCTCCGCCAAGGCGCATACTGTTCGTGTCATCATTTCAAAGCAGTTGGGCTACTAGATTCCCAACGCCCTCTTCCCAGTCCTTGAAAAACCGCCTCAAGGCAGTAACCGACTCTCCCCGTCTCTTGAGTCGCTGACGCTTCCTCCACAGGAATTGCGATCCCAGTATGATCAGCCCAGACACGACCCCTACTGCTATGTTGGTGACTACAGACCAGGTTTCGTCTGGTATGGTCCAATACATTGGCTCATCCTTGCTGGCTGAATTTGAGGCCATCAGCCGCAGGAGAAAGGCGCTAACCGGGAGGTATTCCCATTGGCCTCAACTGGCACTCGTCTATGTTGAATGTATTCCCCTCCTGTCCTACAGTTCAACCGGCCGCTGTCAGCCTGGCGGCTTGTTCCGACAAGTACCCAGGGATGGAGTCCTGCAGCAGGTGCGATTGTGGGATATCACCTCGGAACGGAAGCTATCCGAGATTCCACCAAGGTCATCCGGGTTGGAGTAGTGGCTTGAGGACTGGCTGGCGAGCGATATTCCGGACGTCGATCCCGGCCTCATGGTCATCGGCAGACAGGTGCGGACCAGCTTTGGCGGCCTTGTCGACCTGTTCTGTGTAGAGGGTAACGGTGACCTGGTGGTCGTAGAACTCCAGAGCGGCCGGACTCCCAGGGAGGTCACCGCACAGGCGCTGGACTATTCCTCTTGGGTCAAGGACCTAGAGTTTGACGAAGTTGTGATCGTAGCCGACAGGTACCTGGGTGGCCCCGGCTCCCTCGCAGCGGCGTTCAGAGAGAGGTTCGAGACGGAACTGCCCGAGCAACTGAACCAGGGTCACCGGTCCCTGGTGGTCGCCGGCTTTATGGACTCCAGCACCGTTCGCATCGTCCGATACCCGACGGGGTTGGATGTCCCCATCAACGTGGTCACGGTGCAGCACCTCCAGGACGGAAGCGGCAGGGAACTCCTGGCCCAGGTTTACCTGATCGAACCAGAGGAGGTTCGTCCCAGCGCCCACAGGCAGGCTGGAGAGAGGATTACCCCTTCAAAGGCCTACTCAGTTAAGACGCGATTGCCCTGCCAGTCAGTCGCGTCGAGTAAGGATCCCCTTGTACGTGTTACGAATTCTCGGATCGGTAGTTTCCGATGTCTATTTCCGCATACACTTAATTAAGGCCGCACCAGTTGACCGTGAAAAATAACACCCATGCTATACCGAATATCGCAGTGGCGATTGCGAGTTTCTTGAGTCCGTCAGCTACGGAACTGCCCTTTTTCTTTTTTTCATCACTATGCTTTTTCACGCCCTGCTCCTCCTAACCCTAGTTGCAGGTTTCATATCCGCTTATGTATTTCTGCGTCTCTTCGGACGTGGGAATTTCTCTTTTTGAATTCAGCGGAAGGATATACCAGGGGCCGTCGTGGCTGTCTAGGAGGCGGACATGGAGGCCGACAATGCTGAACTGCGAATCGCTGGGCTGTGTCCATGTTTTCGCCCCCCCCCCGCCTCCCGGACCGTCGGGTATGTCCGCCGGCTGGAGAACGGCGGGGTGCGGACTCTCCTGCTGGTTGAAGCCGTTCCCGGTGATGACAACGGAGGCATGAAGTTCGTCGCCCACGGCACCCGGTTTGAGCAGCACATGGGAATTGGGATGGCTGACCTCCGGGCCCTGTTGCCGGGAAACACGGTCGACTGCAACGTGAGGGGTTGGAACGCCAGTTCCCCGGAGGAGAGAGAATCGGCCTGGGGCCTGGAGGGCTTGTTCCACACCGTGGATGAGGTGGAGGCCTTCGTGTCGGGGCTTGCCGCTCCACAGTAGTCTGACTTTGATCGTACGGGGAATGAAAAATGAGCGTCAGCGCCGTAGATGCTGCTATCCGCAAAATCCCGGAGGTGGTCAAGGAATGGGACGATGCTGAGTTTTCCTCCTGGCTCGAGTTCCATACCCGGTACGGGGTCATCGACCCCATCATCCGGGCGCTGGGCTGGGATGTTTCCGACCCGAAGGAGTGTCACCCTGAGTATCCTCCTCCCCACCGGGAGGGCAGGGTTGACTACGCCCTCTTCGGTACCCCGGACGTGGAATCCATTGGCAACAACTCAGTCCCTCCTGATGTCGTCATCGAGTCCAAGGCTCTCAGGGAACCGCTGGGCGATGAAGAAGTTTCCCAGTTGCGGCGCTACGTTGGGGCTTCTCCCCGGATGAGAAACGGGGTGGCAGTCCTGACCAACGGCAACGAATGGTGGATCTACGACCTGACGATGAGAGGTTCCTTCAATAACAAGTTGGTGGATGGGGTCAATATCCTGACCGGAAGGCGGCGGTCCCACGCCGAGTTTCTGAACCAGTGGCTGGGGCGTGCCGGTTTAGACTGAATCACCTGCTTGTACAAAGGGCGATTCGGGATCCTCACGGTTCGCCTGCTTCAGGCTAACCTTTAGCTAACCAGGTTCAAGAACCTTCCAGTTGGTCCGCGGTCCCCTGGAAGGACAGAGCCAACCGGTCCACTCTCGTCTTGTTTTTGAAGTAAAACAAGTCGTCCTCCTCCAATCCGCAGATATTCAACCCCAACCGCAGCATATGCGGCTGGAGATGCCGGTTCAGATACATCCCCATCAGGCCTCCGCCCAGGGCTCCCACACCGCTTCCAATTAGATTGCCCACGCCTGGGACCACGGTCCCAGCCGCTGCTCCGCCGGAAGCTCCCGCTGCCGACAGGACGGTAGTAATGCCCATCCGGGCCATCAGGGTTAGGGCCTGAACGACCTGGATCTTGTTCCTGGTGGTCCGGTCAACCTCCCTGAACTCCCTTTCGGTCTTGATTACTCCGTAAATCAGCCGGGTTCCAGCCGCGATGGCTGCAGCGTAAGGGAGAATCTGTGCGAGATTGTCGGGTACATCTATCCCCAGGTTGGCTGCGAGGGTACCCAGCCCGTCCTTGATACCTTCCTCCAACTCCCAATCCGTTCCCATGGCCATCAGCCGGTCCACGGTCTCGGGTGTGGGGTCAGCGATCCTTTCGTATATCTCGGAGTTCACCGCGAACTGGACGTCTGGGTTCTCAGCCATTGCTTCAGTTACTTCATGGGCGTATTCTGCCCCTCCGGTCTTCACCTGCCAGAGTATCGCTGCTCCTCCCTCTGGAGGCGTGGCGGTAATGTCGAAGACGGGCTGAGTCGGGTTAGGGGCAACCTCAACGCTGGTCCACCCTGCCTCTCTGAGCTGGTCGGCGGCGCTGAATTCAGCCACCTTGCCCTTGATGCCGCTGATGAATCCGGTCATGGACCCTTCTCCCCGGTCCATCATCTCCAACCAGTGTTCATGCAAGGAGTGTCCCTCCGCCAGATTCGGGTACTGGGCGAGGTAAGCCTTCATAACGGTGTCATCGACGTTCACGGTGTCGAACACTGTCCAGAATCCGGCAGCAGTGGCAGCGGCGTGTTCAGCGGCGTACGCAGCCCTGTCCGTATTGATCAGGGCCCCCAGGTGTTCCTTCGTTGACTGCGTGTCTTCGCCCGGCTCCTTTGGGAGTTCCAGGAGTTGGGGCATCAGGCTGGGAGAGTTCATGGTCATGGCGGATTCTCTCAGATGACTATTGCCAGGATGACTGCCAACCCGGCTACGGCGCATGCCACCCCCGCCAGTACCCACGGCGTGCGGCGCGCTCTTCCGAGCTTGGACATATAATCCAAGTGCTGTCTCTTCTGGTCTTCCCTTTCCGTCTTGGTCTGCTCCAACTGATTGGCCAGTTCCCGGTTGAGGGTGCGGGCCTCCTCCAACTGCCGCAGGGTCTCTTCTTGAGCTTGCTCTATGGCCTCCCTGGCGGCGGCGGCAGCCACGATGGGCAGCATCTCGTGGTCCGAGATATGCTGGGTCAGAAGTTCGTGTTGCCGGATGACCCTGGGTATCAGTTCCTGGTTGATCCGGTCCTGCTCCTCCCAGAATCTGACCCTCTCCGCGATGGGAAGGGCATTTTCGATGTCTGCCCGTTCCTCCTCCGCCACCTGGGTCCTTGCACGTGGACCGGCTCCCGCAGCGTGGGAGTCGTGGGGATGTCCTTCACGGCGGGCTGTCTCCACCAACTCCTGGACGGTGTCGTCCTTCCCGAACCGGTGTCGATGTTCGTCTCCGTCCCGGGTCATGATCACCAGCGTCCTTCCATCCCTGCTCATCAGGTGTATGTCGTTGTGCATCAGGTTCAGGACCAGGCCATCGTTCCCGCTGGCTATGACAATCCGCTGGTCGGTTATGGCTATCACCTTTGTTTCGTAGTCGAATCCCGCGACCGCCACGGGTGTCTCATCATCTCGGAGCAGCCTGTCAATGTGGGCCGATGCCTCCTGGTTCAGGTCTTCATCGCCTATGTAGGAAATGTCCGCTTCCATCTCTTCCTCAACGGGTGTGAGTTACGTTTCCCTCACGGCGTTCCTATTTGCACCTCCGTATTCCCGGACTCTCCGGTCACGTGAGGAGTGGCCAATGTTCTCGGCTTTGCACGAAAATTGCTTTATTTCCGTTTTTTCGTGCAGGTTATCTTCCCAGTTACTTTTGGTTCCTTGGACCCGGCTTGTCGGCAGGACGGTTGCAGGTTTGCAGTTCCCCTCTTCGGGTGCTTGTTTACAGCATGCTCAGGAGTTCCTGCGTGGCTTCCGACGTCCGCCGCATGTGGGCTCGTACCAGCCTGGTCGGGATGTCTCCATGGTAGAAGTGTCTATGGAGTCGTTCTGCCTCGCCGAACCGGGGTTTCCATGTGTTTCCTCCTCCTGTAGCGTCCAACTGTTGGGCGACGTACCGGAATGCCCCGTGACTGTCGTGGGGATCTCCGTTGTTCAGTGCCACGGTGATGAGGCAGTGGCAGAAGGCACCCCACATCATTTCTGCGGCCAGGAGTTCGTCTCCGCCTCCGGTTGGTTCTTGGTGGGCCCGTTCCAGGAGTTCCCGGGCCTTGTTGATATGCTCCTCTTGGTTCATGGATTCGTGGCTCCCGCCAGTTTCTCCGCCAGTGCCATCACCGTCTCTGCGAAGAGGAACCCGTTTTCCTCCGCGTCATCCGGGTCGCCCGTGTAGGTGCCGAAGGCGATGCTGTCCGGCAGCCCCATGCTTGCTCCCAGGGAGGCATTCAGATGCTTGCCCTCTTCGGACATGTTGTCCAGTGCGTCGTCGAGTTCCTCCATGGTCTCCGGCCATGCCTGACCGCTTGCCAGGGCTGTTGCAGCCATGTGCAGGTCCTCGTCCGTGCTGTGGGGCCATCCGCGGGCTGCCGCGATATATCCCAGGGTCGCTCTCACTGCGTCGGTGAGGGCGTCCGCTCCTTGGGCGAGTTCTCCCTTCCGGAAGTTCTCCTTGGCGGTCCTGAGATACTCCCGGGTCACTTCTTTGAGTGCTGGTTGCCATGCTTGGGACACGGTGGTTTTCCAGGTTTCTCCGTCCTGCCCGGCGCAGTTGCTGGCGGCCTGTGCGGCTGCCCCCAGGGCGTCGTTCATTGGCGTGTTGCTGCCTGGGATGGGCCATATTGCCTGGAAGGCCTCTCTGAGTCTGTCTGGCTGGATGGGGAGGTTCTGGTCGGAGCCGATCTTCCGGAGGACCGTGAGGGCTATACCTTCGGTTGCGCTCTCCATTCGGGTGGTCATGTTCGTGCTCCATCGTTTCTTTCGTCAGAGGTTATTTCGCGGCGCATGTTTCGGTCAACCGGGAGGTTTTTTCGTGCAGGAGAATTTTTATTGTGCTCTGGCTTTCATTTTTCGTGCAAAGCCGAGGGATGGTCCTCCAGCAATGTCTTCATCAGTTGCCGCACAATGGGTTGTACTCTGCCGGTCGGGATCCCATCACTCCTTTCACTGATTGACCGGCGATCAGGCTTCCTGTCTCCACCTGCGGCGTTCTGGCTGATTCCGGCGGCCAGGCGGAATAGTATCTTCTCGTCTTCCGCCAGTTGCTCATAGGCGGTGACGACTGCCCGTACGTGGTCGTTCTCCGCCAACTGGATTTCCAGCAGCATTTCCAAGTCCCTGCTGTGCCGTTCTCTCATGCTGCATCGCGTTCCTTGGCGGTTGCTGCTTGCTGGGCAGTCGGTCCTGGCCAGGCTTGGCGATACGGAGGGGCCACTATTGTGTACGGAGCGCCACGAACTTGTTTTGGTCATCCCTCTATCCCTGGGGTATGCTCCCTTGGCGCAATCCTACATCTGAGCTAGTAGTCCAACCGCTTTGAAATGATGAGTAACTTTTTCATCCAGGGTGACTCTCGGATGCTTGCCGGATCGCCCCTGCGTCCAAACTGCCCATCAATACAAGCCTGATGGACTACTAGGTTGACGGCCAAGTTGTAGGCAAACCACCCGTCCCCGGTCCTGAACGCCTGGGGCTTCGCGGCCTGGGCGTCCCGTGTTATCCCAAAGTCGTCGCTGACCGGCCGCGCCTCAGGGCAAACTGCCTTATCGCCGCCCTCAATCTGCGGGACGGATTGGCCGAGCTGTACCCCCCATGAACCTGCCACGAGTCGGAATCCAGCCAGGGAGTGTGCCGCTCCACCTCTTCGACCAGCGTATCGTGGGGAACCAGGTACCAGATGCCGTCCTGGTCAGGGAGTGCGACGTTGATGTCCTTGCCAATCGACTCTCTTCGGATGTCGACTCGGTTTAGGCAGAGCTGTTGCTCCATTGGATATCCGATCGCACTCACGGTGAGTACGCCAGAACGGCTCCGCACGTTGCAATCAGAACGAATCCAATAATCAGCAGTCCCAGACATCCCGTACATCCATACAGTGCCATCCGGGAAGTTTCCTTCTCCCGGCGGATCCGCCGGGCTTCTAGGCGATCCCTCCTGGCTCGGATGAACTCGGACCCTGAGAAGGTCGGATAGTCGGGCCGAATGCCACTTGTCATTAGGGAATTGTCCCTGTTCTCCCAGTAGATGACTCGGCCGGTGGAGGATTCGAACTTGACGGTTCCTCCGGGGTAGTGCCAGTCTTCCTCGCCAATGATTTCCCGAGGTCGAGTGGATGGCGGCGATCCCTGAATTCTGGAAACTTGGTCCTTGGTCGACCCGATCCCGAAGTATTCGCCGTCAACTGCTCTGGCGGTTCCGCGGGATCTCTTTCTGCCGGCGGCATTGAACGAATCATCGAGGCTGCCCCACGCTGTGACCCTCCCGGTGCGGAATGAGATTTCCACGGTGCCGCCCTGGAAATACCAGGTATCCCGGTCGCTGTCATCGTTGAGACCAGAGATGTTGTTCTCAATAATTTCGTCGTCGAGATTTGGCCCGATTCCGAGTTCTCTATCGGTCCTTCGTTCCTCCTGAAGACTGGTTCGGGTGCGCCGGAGAGGAGCAGTTACCCGATACGGCGTGCCTTCAAGTCTGGCAACGTCGTCTTTGTGGGATCCAATTCGGAATGACGTGGCAGTGGTGGTGTTCAGGCCGGGGGACAGGCTTACCTTCAAGGCCCCGGTGTTGTTGCTCCACCCTTCAACCCGCCCTGATCTATTGAACGAGACTACATCGGTGGGACCTTGGGCCCTGAAAAACCAGCGATCGCCTTCGAATCCGTGGTCATCGGAACTGACGGAATCTGGATGACCCTGAGTCTGGGTTACGTGGGCCTTGCTGTCGCCGAGGGTGAATTGTCGGCGTTTAGGCACGCTACTGGCCCTTTTGGCCATCGTGGCTTCTCCTGCCTGGGAACTTGGGGGAAGGGACTAATTTCGCCGGAAAGCCGGATGTGAGCGGGAAGGAGGTGTCCTTCTTCAGGAACCGACCGCGTTTCGTCCGGGGGTGGTGACAGGGTTTCGCGTCCCTGCATCTGCGCCAGGTTGACCGCCAGGTTTGAGGGGGACCATCCGTCCCCGGTCCCGAACGAATGTGGCTTCGCGGTCTGGGCGTCTCGCATCAGCCCGAAACCATAAGCGTAAGGCTCGAGGTCGACCACCCGATCGCATCTGACCCGGAATTTCTTTTTGCTGCCGGCTGCCGGAGGAATACAGGTGCTTGGTGGTGAACCCGAGTAGACCAGTGTCCTGGTGGGCCGTTTCCTCCCACTCGACATTCCTGCTCCGGAAGGTGCTGGGCCGGTAGTAGACGCCCCGTGCCACCCGGATGCTGAGTCCGTGTGAGGATCCCCGGCGTTCCCGTCTTACGACGGTCTCCAGGTAGTCCACGTCCTGCATCACCCAGACCAAGGTCTCCGATTTCATTAGGTTGAACGATATCCGGCCGGTGATGTTCTGTCTCTGCGGGACGATGCCCTCGGCGATGTCCCCGATGACGGCGGCTTGGACCATCGTGGTGAGGACCCCGTTGTCGTCGACCTGGCTGGCGGTGATCCCGAATTGGTCCAAGTACCGGTAGAGGGCTTTTTCCTCGTCCACGGTGAGGAGTCCGTCCTCAAGGGTGCCTTCCTCTGCTGGTCTTGGTTCAGGCCGGATTGCCGGAGGGACTGGTCCAGTTATTGGAGGTGGGATTCAGGGGCGTCGACTGCGAGGGCGGCGAGCCGGGAGTCGAGCATAATCCGGTCGGTGGAGGCCTTTTCGAACTGGGCTGTGGGGGATGCCGCTTCGCCGTTTGGCTCGGCACTCAAAAGGGGTCATGGGTTTCGCCGGTTCTGACATGAACGGTGGATCGATTGGGGTGGTGGAAGCATGGCTCCATAGGATGCCGGAATCATGGCATCTGTTGCTGCCAGGTCATCGTAAGCCGTGCTATGTGCAGAGGCAGTCGCAACCGTCATCCGCCTCGCCCGGAGAGTAATTCTCCAGTGCTCGCAAGAGTTGCGCTGCCAACGTGGTGGCGGTGTTTACGAGCTGTTGCCCGGTCAGGGTCCTACTCCTGTACCTGATCTGGATGAGTTCGTAGTCTGCCTGGGTACGGAGGAATCTGAGGTCGTTCAGGAGAATGGCGACCATTTTGGAACTCTGGTCAGGCGGCAGGTTATACCGGTCCTTCAGGTCGGTGTGTCTTCTGGTCCGGTTCAACGGCACTGAGTTGGGGTTCTCCCGGAAAAATCGGCAACATGCCTCGTGGTGTAGGCCGTAGTACAAACGTCCGACCACTGTTCGTTGTTCCGCCTCGGACTGGGCGGCAGGAGCGGTTGCGGCTCCCAGTCGGTAGAATTCCAGAGGTCTCATAGACGTACGGGGACCAGTCCGAAGTAGATCCACCGTGCATAGTCCTCTCGTTCCCTCTCCGTCCAATCTTTGGACCGCTCGCTCACTCTAGCAATGATGTCGGCTCTCCAGTTCTCAATTGTGTCCCAGTCTGCGTCCACCGCCAAGGTCAGGTCGAGATGGACCGAGTCCTCTTCGTCGGGAGCGGTTGGTGCGGCGAGTTCTCCGTAGATAACTCTACCTCTGGATAATTCTTGTGCCATTCGGTAGATGTGTGTGAACACCTCATTACGGAAAGGCGTGAGCAGACCCCAGGTTTCTTCCAGCAGGGAAAATGCAGCATCGGGATAATTTGAGGGTGTGCTTTCCCGATCCCCGCGGACCTGTTCTCCTATGAGGTCTCTTTCACGGACCAGCAACTCCGTGGATATCTGTGCCATCAGATTGCTCCCTGTGATTATTTCCCGACGGTTTCCCCTATGAGTCTTTGAGCGAAGTCATGGAGGCGTTCTTCCTCCTCCGGGGTCATGGCGGCCCAGTAGGGGCCGGTAGCGCCTTGGCCCGTCCGCTTCAGCAGCACGGTCAGCGAAGCATTCTGCGCGTTCCTGAGGTTGGGAAGGGGTTCGATGCGGAAGATCACCTCCTCCACCGAGTCGGTTCCGATCACGCTCAGGTTTCCCTTGTTCTCTTTGTCGTCGCCCTCTATGTCTATCACCCGGCCTTCGCCGAGAATCGCGAGGTTGAAATATCCCTCATTTGGTTCTGACCTGAAGAAGAACCCGGCTATTTCGGTCAGAGGGGTGGTTTGCTTGTAGAGTTTCCAGTATTTTCGGAACGAGGAAAATTCCCCGTGTGAAAGCGCACCTGCAACGATGTTACTCAGCGATTCTGTCTGGTTTCGCCCTTCCATGGCGGCAATCCCTCTCTTGTTGACATCTGGGGATTTGGGACGGATTCGTTCGTGCGGTTCGTACAGGTCAGCTTGTCTGCAAAGGAACCGGTGACGGCGGTGCCTTTGATCGGGGTACTTCGTCAAACCACCGGTAGCGAGTACCGGCACGGAGGTAGAGATGGCCTCAATGCTGACCCTTGTGGGTTGCTCGCAGGTCTGTGGCGCTGTCTGGCTTCACGCTGTCATTCAAGCCCAATTCCATCTGTCCGAACCTTCAGTTCATTATAGGGCTATCTCAGGAAACAATAAATTATTCTTGCCGCGATTTTGCAATTGCAGAAGATGATAGCGAGTGGCCGTCGGAGTTGGCAACACCTAGTTGGTGCTGCTCAGAGTCGGCGGATCCCGGAACTCCCTGAACTTGGACTCCTCGGCCTGGGTCATGATCCCGTAGGCCATGGAGTGGGCCACGTCCCGTTTCCAGCCCTCTTCCAGGGCTTGGTTGACCGTGGCGCCGTCCCCGTAGCACCTGCGGGCTATCTCGGCTAGGATGAGCCGAAGGGAATTCCTCGTCGAGTTTATGGGTCCGGACAGCTTCGGCAGCCAGGTTGATCGTCGCCGTCCACTCGGTCTGGAAGGTCGTCCGGCAGTCCCTGCGTTCGCGATTCACGGCACTGTCTTTCCGACTCAGCGAGGAGTCGGAGCAGCGTCTCATGTTCTTCCATCACATCGTGGGCGTGTTCCATGAAGCTCTTCCCGTCGTGGCCTCTCGGGCCGTCCTGATCCTGCTCGTCGGTGGCCTTGGGAGTGGTGGTGGCGTGGGGTTCCTCTGGGGTTGATTCTTCCTCTGCTGTCCTGTTTGGCATGTCGGGTGCTCCGGTCACGGGGTCAGGATTTCATCTGCTATGGACGTTCAGCCCGGAGCCTGTCTCCTGGTCCTACATGGGTCAATTCAGTATGCCGACCTTCTGGTGTCGGAAGGGGTAGGTTCGGGTGGCTAACTTCAGGTGGTTGGAGAAGGTCGTGAAGTTTGCCCATCGGTGTATCGCGTTTGGTTGCTTGTCTGCGGGCTTCTGCTTCCTAGAATTCTGATGGAAGCCGGGCCCTGTATTTTACCTTTAACAGGTCGCAGATTGACTGTTCGATTTTTGCTGGAATTCGGTGTGTGTTCATATAGGCCTGAGTTTTCATCGACAAGATTCTTTGGATGAATGTGTCGTCGTGCTTTTTCAACAACCTTCTCAGGTGGTTTCGTTCACCCTCGTCCAGCTTTGTGGAACTCTCAAGCCTACTGAAGTACTCTATTAGTTCAAAGGCTGGGGTTGGGTTTTTCTCTACGACAGACTGGATAGCCACTCTGATTTCAGATATGTTCATCGCTTCCACTATTTGTTCTATGTTGATCATTGTCCAAAAAAATGAAATGTATTGGAGAAATGCCTTGATCCTCTCCAATTCCCATTCTTCGTTCTTTTCGTGAATGAAGCTTGCCCACTGAGCTATTTCTTCTTCGTCTTCGAGTACGAGGTTGACCAACCGAAGCCCACTGTCTGCGATGGTTTGCACTATTTCTTCGATAACGGGCTTCTCTAAGTTTCCATGCCTGTTCCTGAGTACCTGGCCCATTATTCTGGCATTTCTGAGAATCCGGTAAATTCCGTTTGCGGGCTCCGCGTCTTCAAGGTCGTCGTCCTCATACGGAGTGTCAGCCAATCCTTCGACTAGCTGGTCGCCTAAGGCGTCCCTTGTTTCTCTCAGGTTGGTCCTGACCTTCTCCACTGGGTCGTCTGACAATATGTTCTCTGGCAGTTCCCTGATGATGTTGCCAAATCTGACGGTTTCTTCAGGGTACAACGTCGCAGGTCTTACCGTGTCAAGCGTGCAGATTGTCCTGGTCAGAATGTCTTCGATTATTTGGTTGTCGTTGGTGTGGTGAATGGCAAAGATCAATGTGAGGTAATTTTGTTCTAAATGGCTGTTTGCACAGATGTCCTCAATCTCTTTGGCGCTGCTTTTGCTGTTTCGTGCGAGGTACCTCCCAAGGAAGTAGTAATAGATGAACTCTGTTCGAAAATTGCCGTCCTCCTTGATTAAGCCGTACGGGGGCGACTGGAGTCTGCTTAGGATAGAGTTTCGAATGAGAAAGCGCTCCTGATACTTGGCAATGATGGAAGGGTAGTCAAAGTCCTTGTCTGGCGAGTGCTTCCGGTAGAGGAAAGTCTGGAATGCCAAATGATCCACGAAGTTGAAGCAAGTGTTCACATCGTCGTCTGACCCTGAAATCCCGGATTGGATCAGGTTGGCTACGATGAGTGCTTGATAGCAGTGCCCGTACGAGGTGACGGACAAACTTGTCGGCATGTAAGCTTCGTATGTTTGCAGTATGGACAAAACGTAGAACGGATATCTGGGAAGCAATCGCTCGGAAACGATGATGGTATTGACTCGTTTCTCAACCTGATCGACTAAACCGTCGGTTACTTCCCTTGATCCGTCTAGTATTACAACGACAGTTCACGGAGGGATGTTCCGAGACGCCCGGAGGGCGGCGCGGCGTTTGGCGTGAGAGCGGCTGGCCCGATGGTTGCGTAACTGCTCCGCCTCCAGCAACCGCAGCAACTCCTCAGCACCCAACCGCTCCCGGGGCAGCATCTCGCGCACCACACGGTACACCTGCGGCCTGCTGACCCGGGGCATCTTTTCCCCCCCAAGCCTGTTGCAGGCTCAACAGGAAGGCCCCCGCCACCAGGCACAGCGCAATGTGATGATGCCAGCCCGCCCAGGTGCGGGTCTCGTACTCGTCCAGCCCCACGTCGCTCTTCTCCGTCTCGAACTCCGTCTCGATGCGCCACCTGGAACCGCCCACGTAGGCCAGCGTCTCCAGAGGAGTGTCCCCGGGAGCGTTGGACAGGTAGTAGCGGGGCTCGCTGCCGTCCAGGTTCCGGCGCCAGATGGCCCAGTGGATTTCGCCAGGCCTCCGCCGGCTGGTTGGCCGCACCCTTTGGGCACTGAACATATAAGTCCGCGGCCCCTGGGAACCCTGGGCCACCGTTATCTCCCGCCAGGCATCCTCTGGCAATTCAGCACCGCGCTCCGCCAGGGTGCGCCGCTGCCCGCTCCGCAGCCTGGGCTTGCGGGGACGCCCGAATCCCTGGTATGCCGGGCTGGTCCACTCGGGATCCACCGGCCAAAAAGTGAAGTTCCCCGGAACGTCCAGGACGTAACGCAGCCCCAAGGCCGCCAAGCCGTCCCGGAAGGACGGCGACATCCCGAAGGCGTCGTCCCCGGCCACCCATCCCGCCTTCAGATGGCCCCGCGCCAAGGCCCGCTGCAGCAGTTCCAGGGCCAACTCCGTCTTCGACCGGTACCGGCGCTTATCCTCCGGAACCCCAGCCGCCGCACAGCGGGCATCGTTCGATGTCCAACTCTCCGGCAGGTAGAGCCCCTGGTCCACCAGCGCCCGGCCCAAGGGACTGACATACGCCAAGAACATCCCTGCCTGGCAGTTGGCCACCTTGCCCAACCTGCCACAGTACTGCCGGGCCACCCCCGCCGACTTCAGCCCCTGCTTGGGGAAGTCGCTGCCGTCCAGCACCCACACCGCCTCAGAATGTCCCAGCCGGGGCGCCAGATACTCCTGGAGGCGTCCCATCACCGCGTCGTCATCCCAGGGGGCGGCGGTGAGGAAGCGCTGCATGGCCCGGGCCGGGACCCCCACTGATTCGGAGAGATTCTCGGCGTTGCGCCGGTCCTGAGACTGCACCAGGAGGGCCCGGAGATAGTTCCGGCTGTGGTCCCGCGACTCCCTGCGCCCGAACAGCGGAGCGAAGAAGGAATGAAACTCGCCAAAGGCCTCGTACACCCGCTCAAATGCCGCCGCATCCATCTCCCAACCCCACCTTCCAAGCCTCCCTCAGCTAGCTGGTCACTTTATCACACCAACTGTCGTTGTAATACTAGTAGGCCTATCCGTTTTCTGATCAAGTCTTCTTGTTGTACGTGCGAGAGCGGTTGGATCCGCATTTGTCTGAAGTCAGCCAGCCTTGTTTCGTCTCTGAAGAAGGACAGGAATTGGTCCGAGGGCGTGGTAATGATTATGCGTTCGAAGGTGTCCTTAGCTTCGTCCAAGTAGTTGAGCAAAGCAGATTTTGAGTTTAGATCGTCGACGATCAAGGTCTTTCCGGTCTGTCCTTTCCACAGGGAATAATCCCCGTGGAATTGCCGATTGTAGGCGTCCCGGACCGACGAGGCAGTTACTCTCGTTGGTGCTTGCTTCAGCTCCAACAGCAAGACGGGTCGAGAGGTTTCGACCAAAGAGAGGAAAATGTGTCTTGCAAGCGAGGTTTTTCCTGACTTCTCGACCCCGTGCACTAAGACATGCTTGCTGGCTAGTACTTGTGTTAGTTGGCTTACCGCAATTTCTCTGAATTGCTGTTCGTTAGACTGCGGGTCTTCGGAAGTAAGACGAGGGAAAACGTAAAGTTCCTGCAGTCGCAGGTGACTCTGGGACAGGAAATCCGTCTTGTTAATTTCCTCTAGGTATTCCCTTTTGGGCGAGAAAGTTCTTCTGAGTACTTCGATCACTGATTTTATGCCGTCGTATACTTGCTGCCAGGCCACATCAGCGTCATCGAACTGGGACGCTGGCTTTCCATCTTTCGGCAGTGCCAACAGGTCGTCATCACCCAAGAAGTCCAGCCAAGGGCAGGGACGGATGATGATTGGTATGCGGAAGAGGTTCTTGCCGCTCTCTGCCATCTCTTTGGCGAGTTTCCATTCCTTGACGCACTCGTCCGAGTTAATGAAGTCGGGGCTGAGGAGGAAGACCATGATTTCCGACTGGTTCATCTGATTCCTTATCTCGGATGAGATACTGAAACCAGGTGTGATTTCCTGGTCAGACCATTGCCGAAGAAGCCCGTCTCTCTTTAGGAGTCCCAATGCTTTTTCCATAGACGTTCTGTACTGAGCGTCAGCATGGCAATAGGAGTAAAACAGCTGAGGGGCAGATGCTTCCGTGTTACTGGTCATGTAGTCCCCTTCTCTCGATCAGGAAATTACGGTTGATTCCATTCTTGCAAGATAAGAGGGGTGTGCACGGACAGTCAAGTTGGCGCTTCAATATGCTTTTGGCTTAACGTCGACCAATTTCTTTATCCTCGTTCAGGCCGTGTGAACTGTTCGGTCACTCAACTTTACTCCTCACACACCGCTCAATCCCCGTCCCGCACACTGGGGACCATCGTCGTCGGGAAACCATTCCCGCTCCCGCTGCTCCCCTGCACCAACTCCTCCCCGGCTGCTGCGGCCTCCTCGCACGACCCATAGGCAGTAGCATCTGCCTCAGGATTATCCTCCCCGGGTACGACCATCATTCTATCCAGTGTTTCCACTTCCACCGCCGGCGGGCACTCGCAAATCATCAGCACCCCCATGATGCTGTCCACCTCCGGGGCGGTCGTGGTCAAATCTCGCCGATCCTTGTTCTTCGCCCAGTCCACAGCGTACTCATACCAGTGGTCCATATTCAGGGGCTTCCACGCCTCCGGTCCCTTACCTGGCTTGTTTGTACCGGAACAAGTTGAGCTGACGCCGGTTCGGGACGTTCAGGTAATCATACCAGGGCGTACTTTCCTTCTTGTCCAGCCAACTGTACTGACCAGATTGCATTTCTGAAAAATTGGCGAAGGCGGTCAGGATAGCTTCCTGTTTCTTAGCACCGTAAGCGGTCCAAACCTTGGGGCTGAGGAACCAATTCTCGGAGAAAAGGATCAGCTCTGCCGATACGGCCTCTTCCAATTCCTTGCCTTGGGCTGTGCGAATATGATTGAAATATAGGTGAGCGTGACTTCCTTCCAGCCACGAGACTAAGACCATGTGCTCTTTCTCTTGGGGAATGATCGAGAAGCCCCAACAATTGTAGGGTTCCATTCCCATTTTGGTGCGGACGTCATCCGCTGACAGCACCTCTTCCTTGTAGCGGTCGTAGGCCAAAACGGAGCCTCCGGAAGCGGAGGACGTAGTTAGAATCGGGTAGTCACTTCTGACACGCCGCACCATGTGTTGCACCCTGCTTTTGTCCGCGTCGTGATCACTTGTTGTCAACATCGGCCTTATGCACTCTCTGAAGTACAGCAAGGACTCCAAGCGGGTGGAGGGATGTATGGTTGGCCTATGTAAATGAGGTGCCCTTACGTCCACCCAATCTGTGTGTTGCCCAATTCTTGACAAGAGCCATATTTCTCGCAGAACCGCCCGGTAAAGGAGCAGGTTCAGAATTTCAGGGTCTTCGAAGTCCATCGGAATAGTGTCGATTTTCTTGAAGGCAACTTCGTGCGATTGGCAAGCGAACGTGCCTATGGAAGCCTGCCTGATTCCGACATTCTTGAACTCGACACGTGGATGAGAACGTCCCTGCTCATCCTGTTCGTATATCAATTGGGGATTCTTCAGGTGACTCTTGTCCTGGATTGTACTCAGAATCGCTTGCGAAACTGCGTGAGCGTTGACCACCCTTCCGGCACAGCCCTGTTCGTATAAGCAATTGCGGTATTCACCTTTATGAAGCAATGCCAGTGGTTCGTGAATAGCCCTGTTGCGTTCGTTAATCCGTTCCATCAGTGTTCTATCGTCTTTTCATTCTGGGTGACGTTGCTGGTTCTAACTGGCTAGTAGGAGGACTCTGTACACCGGGGCCTGCTGTACTCCAGTTGTCCGCGGGTATGGCAGCTATCGTGCACGCCGGGGCGGCCGCAGTTGCCGGCGCTAGGGTTGTCGTCGTTGGTGCCGGCGCTGACATGGTTCTCGTCGGAGTTGAGTCCAGAGTCGGCACACACTCCGTGGACGTCCCACTTTGGGTATTTGTCGCCGACGTCGGTGTTGGTAATGCTACTGTTTTTGTCGTCTCCGCGGTATTCCCGGCCATCTCTGATGTCCGTGATATCGGTGGTACCGGAGATGCCACGGCACTGCGGTCAGGTATCCGTGTATCTACGGGTGCCGCCGTTGCCGTGGTCATCTTCCCTGCGGTCCACGTAGACTTGTTGGTATTCGATCTCGTGGTCTCTATTCCTCAACTTTCTTGATGCTAGGTCGGAGATTTCTCCCAAGGGACCGAATGGCAGCCACAGGATCGAACCTTCGGAATTTGTTGCTTTCGGGCTGGACCCCGCCTTCCCACAGGAATAGAAAACCCGCCGTTCGGCGGGTGCTGGTCGTGGCGGCCCGACTCCCACAGCCGGTGGTTGGTTGCCAGTGTTGGTTTCTTCGTCGCCCACAGTGCGGCGGTGTGTCTCCCGGATGCCTGCCTGTGCCGGGTCCGCCATCTCCCGGATCGTCCCCGCCCCGGACTGGCTCCTCCGGCCTCCAGGATGCCCGGCAGCGGGGTCGGGCGCTGCTTCAACTACTTCTGCCCTTCCTGCTCTTTTTCTGGCCTGTGGAGACGAAATGCCCGCCGCCTCCGGCTCTCCCGGATCCCGCACCGGCGGTGTGCCGGTCCAGGTCCTTCCGGGTCCATTCTTCCGCCAGTTTGGATGTGGCGGCTGGTGTCTTCAGCAGAAACGCCAACTGCCCGATCCACTCGGCCGCCTGCTCGCACCTGGCCCGGTAGAACTCTGCGGAGTCGTCGTCGCTCCACCGCTCGGTGGTCCCTGCCCGGGCGTTGCAGCTCACACACTCCCGGACCTTCCTCAATTCCATTGTCCCGTCATTGGATGGTTGGACCGGTTCCTCCACGACGACTTGGGTGTCGTCGCCGCATTGCCTGCAGGCCAGCATCCCGGATACCTCGTGGCACACATTCCTTTCCTGGTGCGGGAATGATACTGGGCCTCTGCGGGTGGTCGGTCCTCACCACCTTTCCCCGGGCCGCCTCCCCTGCTCCACAGGGTGGCTTCCGCGAAATCGCGGTTTTCCCCCCTATATATAAAGGAACAAATAAGAAGAACCGTCCTCCTGCAGCCGTGTGCGCGTCTGTTCTTTGGGTAATTTGAAATTTGGGTTTGGATTTCAGGAATTAGGTCTATATATATAAGGGGGTTTTTGGAAAACTCGGCGCCGGCGGCTGTGGACAGGGGAGTGTGGAGGGTCCGGCGGATGACGCTGGGGCAGGGCCGGTGGACCGTGGGGGTTCCGGCGAGGGATGGAGGGTCTGGGTCGGGCGTGTGGTGGGGACTGTGGTGTCCGCTCGCGGGACCGGGTGCTGGCGGAGCTCAGGGGCCGTTCGAAAGGTCAGAAATCTGGAAGTCCGATAACAGATTGGCCCTCCCGATAATGGATTGGGCCTCCCCGATAACAGTTTTGGCCGATTTGGCCGTTTTTATGCGTTTTCGAGGGCCCCATTTTTGGCCCGTTTTTGGGCCTCTCAGTCGTCAACTCCGATAACACGATAACAGCCCGATAACAGTTCGATAACAGAATTTTCTGTTTCAGAGTCCTTATTGAGACCGGTTTCCGAGGTCAAAATTCCCTGGAGTCTCAGTAATTGGCGTTCCCGATAACACGATAACAGTTTTGAAAAGTTGCGATGCAAGTTGAGTCAAACTTTTTTTTGCGTTATCGCGTTATCGTGTTATCGAGATTGACTGAAAAGACCCCGCCCGGCGGGTGCCGGAGGGGGTCTGATTTCGGTCTCTTATGTAGGTCGGTCTGTTCATCCACTGGGAGTGTATCAAGTCTCGCCCGTCCCCGTCAATCGCCTTCGAGGCCGCTTCGGAGTCGTTTCCGATTCGTTCCTTAGCCTGATCCTCCCCTTGGCGGTTACGAAGTCCTGCTTTGCAGCTGCTGCCCTCAGCGTCTCCTCCCCGGCACCGTAGGCACTGCTCATCAACTGAAAGAGTTCGTCGACCGGCATCTCCCCTCTGTCCTGCAGTACCTGCCTCATCTGGTGGACCATGCCAAAGTACTCAGGGAGCCGCCATGAGCGGAGTCCCCACACCCTGGGCCCGGTCTTGACCAGCCGGGGGTCCCTGGAAAGGGCCACGTGCAGGCTCCTTGGGGATACTCCCTCCCCGAGGTGCTCCTGTATTTCCTGGCTCGTTGCCGGCGCCCCAAGGTCGTCCAGTGCCATGACCGCCAGATCGGAGAGGTTTTTCCCCCACAGCACCAACCTGCCCTTGAACTCCCTGACCCTCCCGTCCCTGGTGATCCAGTCCCGGTGCTTCCCCGGCTCCAGCCCCCATCTCTCCAGCCGGTACGTGATCATTCGCTCGTTCAGGCGTCCGGCGTCGCTGGCTGCCCGGAGCAGTTCCTCCGTTGGGTCGGTGTCCACCAGTCTCTCCAGCACCAGCCACTCACCGTCCCGCCGGTATGGACCTGCCAGGCTGAGGAGCAGGTCCCGGGTGGGATCGGTCTCGGGGAGGTCCAGGGCCTCGTTGGCGGCGTCCTCCTTCATGGCGGCGCCCAGGGTGCCTCGGATCCCTTCGACCCGCCGGAGTATGGGTCTTCCCTTCCGGGTCTTCATGAAGTCCAGGAGCTTGTTCCTGACTCCCTCCTGTGTCTCCCGGACCGTGGAGGGGTGGACCTGGAGTTCCTGGCTTAGTTCATCGAAGGTCTTTTTCCGGTCCCGGGCCACCATCCGGTCCCGGAGGACCTGCTGCTCTCTCACCGTGAGAGTTGACGCCCATTCTGCAAGAACTACCGGGACGTTTGGGGGAGGATCGGCCAGGTCGGACAGTGGTATCCCGGCGATTTGTTCCCAGTCGGGTTGGGGTTCACCGGAGAGCATGATCTCCTTGATGAGCTCTCCCAGCGTGCTGGCGCCGGTCTCGGTGATTCCCCAGTCCGCCAGGGACTTCAGGGCGTTCTTCGTCTGCTGCGGTCTTTCCCCGGTGTCTTCTGCGACCAAGTTGGCTTGAGTCATGTGGTCCCCCTCCACTTGGTGATTGGTGTGGAAGGGGGTCGCCTCCCACGACGTCCTCATTTTACCTTGAGTCCGCGGTTTTTCCGGGTCATTTCTCCTTTGCCAAAGGTGAACATCCCCGATTCTGTAATTTTACAGGGTCTCAGATACTGATTTTATACAGTTCATATATAATGAACTGTAGTATTTCAGGATTTTAATTTCACGAGGGGAAACCTTGGTTGTCAGACGTGATAATCCCGGTGAGGATCTCCGGCGCCTTTCCGATTTCCGGGAACTGAACCCGCATCTGCTCCCGGGCCAGGGTTCGCACCGTTGCCGGGGTCTCTGGGACCTCCTGACCTCCAGGCACCGGGAGGACCCGGAGTGCTGTAACCGCGGTTACCACGGCCTCGACCTTGATGGTTGCTTCACCGGCCGCCCGGAGCGGTGGAAGGATACGGAGACCGGTTTGCCGGTGGTGGTGGCCCACCCTGAATGCTGGCATACGGAGGGGGAGGACCACCATGGGGGGTTCCAGGATTTCTTCGAAGGTCGAGGACTGGCCTATCTGGTGTCCCGGGGGAGTTGGCATGACTATGCTCCGAGCCTTGTCGTGGTTGCCAGGGCGGACGTGATCGAGGGCATTGAGATGCCCCCGGGCGATGATGGACTGGAGCCGGTCCACTACCCTGGGTGGACCACGCCTGACTGGGAGATGGCGGAGGTGCTCAAGTTGGCCGAGGAGCAGCTTCTCCGGGACAGGAAGGCCCGGCTTGCCGAGAAGGAAGAGGTGGCAGGGGAATATGAGATTGCTCTCCGGCTGTACTGCGAGACTGCGTACATGGACCGTACCGCTGGATTTCACAACCTGGCACGGGACCAGCTCGTCCGGGCCAAGGCGGTGGTGGACGGTTGTCCCGATCTGGACCTGAGCCGTCTTTACTTCAAGAATCCCCGGGACCGGGATTTCGTGTGCGGGCCGGTGCCGCCGATTCTCTCCCGCGGGGAGTTGCACCGTAGGCTGCGGTCCATTGAGTTGCCCAGGGGGTGGTGGAGGTTCCGGTCGCCCAGGGGCGGGTATGCGCTGGCCCGGATATCGGGGAAAGGCCCGTCGGGTCAGGAGCGTTCCGGCACCGTTTCCCTGGAGCAGGGAGGTCCTCTCAACTACTGGGCAGTGTCGGTTGAGGTCGACGGTGTTGGCGAGGTTGCACCGTCCTCCCGTGATGAGCCTCAGGGCCACTTCGACGGCCCCGATTTCTGCTGGCCGGACCCGGAGTCGGCGGTGAGGGCCGCGGTAATGGCTTGGCGGCACTTGGACGACTAACGGTGACTTGACCTGTCCAGGTGGCGGTGGAGCCGTTCGGCGGTTTCGCCCACATCCCGCCAGTGGAGGCCTAGGGGGCGGTCATCCTCTTTCGACCACCCATCAGGATCATTCCTGGGGTATCTTTCGTTCCTTACATCTATGTCCCAGTATTGCCCGTTAGTGCTCACGATGACCCTCGCGGTCTCCACTTCCAGCATGTACCCGTAGATCTGTTCGAGGTTTTCCACATCGTCCGAGTAGCCGTCTATCCGTTTGGCCTCGATGAGTATCACCGGCCTACCCTCGTCATCCAGAAGAGCGTAGTCCACCGCCCTCTGGCTCCCCGCCGAAACCTTGTACTCGACCACGCAATCTCTGGGGTCTGACAGATCCCATCCCAAGGACCTGAGGATTGGGTCGATGATCAGATACCTCGTGGAGGTCTCGTGGTTGTTGGCCGGGGCGTCGGAGTTGAGGTCTTGCCGCGGACCCGGCTCGTACTCGAAGATGCGGGGTTGCACCTTGAGGATGGCTGCTCTGACTTCCTGGACGCTCATGTGCTGTCCTCGCCCTTTCCTCTAACTGCCTTCTAATTTCCTTTTCGACTTGGTTGCGGCTTTTCGAGTCTACTTGAATCACTCGAATGTGGCTTGGTTATGACCCTGCTGCTTCGGTGTATTCGGAGAAGCCTTCGTTGGTGTCAGGCTGACGCAAAGAAATGACCCGGCGCCTGCCGGGTCTCTGTCTTGCGGGGGGTCATTCTGAAATGCTACTCGGCCGAGATCACGACCTTGATGGCCTCCGGCGCCTCCTTACCGAGAGCCTCCCGGTCGATGTAGACGCTCTGGATTATGGACCCGTCGGCGGTGCCGTACACCAGCTTGTTTTTGGTCTCCTTGGACTTGTGCAGGGTGAGGGTCAGGGTCTCCATCTTCTTCTCCCGTGGCCGTTGCAGTGTTGGTGGTTCCTTCCATTCTGCTTGAGCCAGGCGGGACGGTTCAACGGGCTGCTGTCATCAATATTTCCCGGGTCATTCCGGGATGTCCTCCAGTTTCACGTAGTCCCGCCCGTGGTACCCGGCGTCCCAGTAGGCCTCCAGGGCGTTTTCGAAAGCCCACCTCGCCAATTTCTCCACGTTGGCCCTGCTCCCTTCCTCGGTTGCCAGGTACTCGAGAACTCCGGCGAAACACAGCTCGGAGTTGGTAATCAGGTGGCCGATTCTGTCGCATGACTCCTCAGGCCATCCCTCCCGTTGGGGGACGATGGATCTTCTGACGACCCTCCGGAGCCTGATGCTTTCCAGAGTAGCTTTGACGTACTGCTCCCCCAGTTCCTCGCTGTGTACCCCGAAGGTCGCGGTCAGAGCGTCGTCCTTCTCTTCCTCCCTGGCCAGCACGGCTTCCAGGTTCCCCTCCTCGGCCGGCAACGAGTCTCGCCACCTCGTGTAGGCCTCTCTGGTCTCCTCGAAAACTGTGTCGATGTCCGCAGCTTCCAAGAGCGGGGCAATGACTTCGTACCTCACCCTGACGGTCTCCCGGGCGCGTTCGTCATCCGGCTCACTGGCGCCCATAATCTCGGGGTACAGTACCGGCCATTGGGCCAGCATTGCATCCAACAGATTGGGCATCTCGCCCTCCTAAAAATCATCCGTAGTTCCTTCCGTTGCTTCCGTCTCCTCCACCCTTTCCGGGCAGTCAGCCGCTGTGATGTCGCACCACCGGCACTCGGCGGCGCTGGGTACCTTTCTTGCCGGGGCCTCGTAGGCCAGTCGCCGGATCAGGCTGCCGAGTCGTTCTACGAACTTGCCGTCCACCCCGGAGGCCGGGATCTGGACGTTCGAGTCCGGGTAGACCACGTGGCCCCGGAATTCCAGCCCTCTGTACTTTTCCAGCGCCCTGGGGACGGCGTACTGGTAAATGAGGACCTGGGTGCTGTGGGCTGGATTGGTCCTGCCTGTCTTGGCGTCGATGATCACGGCGTCGCTGCCCTTGACTGCGATCAGGTCCGGCTTCCCGGCGAGGGTGGCCGTTGTTCCCCTGAGGGTGAAAAAATTCTGCCCTTCGGTGAATACCTCGTATCCGAGCTGTTCCCGGCTCTTCCGTGCCTCGTTGACCAAGGCAGTGTGGTCCATCATCCAACGAGCCTGATCGAAGTCGCTGGGCGGCTTTTCCCAGTCTTGGTGGTGCGCCCGGAACCACCCGGCCCACTCGCAGTGGGCCTCTCCTGCCAGGAGCCGGGCCAGCCAGGTTGCCCAGAGGTATGGAGATTCTCGTGGTCGGGCCATTCGACGGTTCTCCTGCGGGGGCGAGGGCTGGGGATGACTGGGGCAAAAAAAGAGATGCTTCTCCAGTCTAAGGCTGTACCTGGCCGGTGCTCAACCGGCAAATGTCATCAGATTCTTGCTCCGGCCCCTTCGTCCCAGAGGCCCGTTATTCCGGTACATGCGGGAGGGGCCGTGCTTGCATCCCTTGGGGGCGGTGACGGAAAAGGCCCGGCGTTTGCTGGGCTGGCGGGGGTTTGGTTCTCAGGGGCGGCGGCTGGCGGCGCATATGGTTGATGACATTTCCCCGTTGACCCGGCCCATTCCCGGGCTCTACGGTGACTGGATGTGTCCCCGGAGGTGTTGCCCGTGGAGACGTCGGAGATTCTTGCCCGTCATCACCGGCAGATTGTGGACCGGTTCATTGAGTCCGTGCTGGCAGAAATGGACTTGACGGACTTGGAAAGAAACGTGGTGGGTGTGATGCTTCGCCAAGAGGTTGAGACGGGGTTAGTGCCTGGTCTAGTTGCAGTCCAGGCGGTTTTTCACGCCGCGGATGCGGAGACGCTGGGTGAGGAGTTGCCTGAGTGGTTGGAGCGGGTGTCGTCGGTGGTTCCCCCGGAGTCTGAGTTCCTGGCGGAGATGGGGCGACGGCTGGACCCGGATGGGGCGAGGTTGCTTGATGAAAACTTGGGACCTGGAGCCGGAGATTCGGAGGTCCGGAGGTTGTTCGAGGTTCACTTGTGGGAAATGGCGCCTTTCTTTCCAAGGGGCGCTGGTTCCTTGACGTAAAAGAGGCCCGGCAGTCGTCGGGCCTCCGGCCCACTTGTGGTTTCCCTTTGTTGTCCTTTCGTTGCTTCCAGGTCAGGTATCCACGCTCAACCGCTCAAGTTCCGAGGTTTCCCACTCGAATGGCAGAGACTCTCCGGTTTCGACAAAGTGTGCCCAGTTTTGCATCAGTCCCCGGCGAGTCTCCAGGAGGTCGGTCCTGAGGTAGGCCCTTTTGGCGGAGCTCCCTTGAATGTGGGCCATTGCGAAGTCGGCGGGCATGTCCGACCTTGGTTGTTTCTCTGATGCCCAGTCCCTGAAGCTGGAGCGGAACCCGTGCGGGACTGAGTCTATTTTCAGTGTGTCCAGCAATTTGCCGAACGCCGCGTCGGACATGGGCCGTGGGTTGCTCTTATTGACAGACCTTTTGGAGGGAAAAACCAGCCCCTCGTCTCCGTTCAGGTCTCGTGCTTCGGAAAGGATTTCTAGCACCCGGTGGGACAGGGGTACCCTGTGATGCCTGCTCATTTTCATAGTGCTGGCTGGGATCACCCGCGCTCTCATTTCGAGGTCGAACTCGCTCCAGTCCGCCAGCAGGATGTCCATCGTGCGGCCCACGGTCAGTAGCTTGAACTCAAGGGCCATTTTGGTTACTACGTCGGCGTTCGAGTTCCTGATGAGGATCACCGCCGATGGGATATCCGCGTAGGTCATGGCCCGGTGGTTTACTACTACGTTTTTTTGAACACCGAGTACATTGATGATGAACTTGTCAGCGGGGTTGTCGTCTCTCCAGCCTTTCGCTCTGGCTAGGTCAAGTACGGCACCCATCCTTTGCCTTACCCGCCTCGCTGTTTCCTCCTTTTCCAGCCATATCGGGTCCAGTACCTCCTTGATGTCTTTGACATTGATCTCGTCGACTCTCTTGTTTCCGATCAATGGAAAGACGTGCCTTTTGAGCGATCCCTCCCATTGGCCCCTTGATTCGTCGCCCTCCCATCCTGAACTTCTACGCTGTATTTCCTTGGCTGCGAGTTCCTTGAACGTGAGGACTGAGTCTTGTTCTTCGGCCTGTTCCCTTGCAGCGCGTTTCCTTTCGACAGGGTTTATTCCCTTCCGGACGAGCGTTTGCATTTCCTGAGCCAGTTCACGGGCTTCCGCCAGCCCAACGGGCGGGCAGCCGCCCAGGCCCATGTTGAAAGCCTTCCTGTTGATGGTGTATCTCAGGACCCACTGTTTGGTGTCGTTTGTCTGCACCCGGAGGGTCAGCCCGTTCCCGTCGGAGTAGGTTCGTTGCTTTTCCGCTGGTTTGACGTTTCTGACAAAGTTGGCGGTCAGGGCGTGGTGCTTTATTCTAGCCAAGGCACTCTCCGTTTGTGCATTGGTTTGTACATATACCATCTGGAGCATATGCCTTTGAGCTGGATTTCACAAGACATAAAAAGGGCGATTCAAACGCATTTCTGCTTTGAATCGCCCTCATTTAGAACAAGTGCCCGAATGATTTGGCGGGAGTGCGAGGGAGTCGAACCCACCTGCCCCGCTCCTAACGAGGCATAACGGTTTTGAAGACCGCAAGAGCCACCGGGCCCCATCCACTCCCCAGATACGAACTTAAAAGATTTTAGCTTCCTGGATTGGAATTTGCCATTCTTTTGCCATTCCCTTTTCTCCACTCCGCCGGAAATTGAGGTGGCCCCGATCAGTTAGAACAGGATTGATGACTAATTAAGTGAGAGTCCCATCGCTCCTGCAAATGATGCCAACACCGGTTCCCGGTCGCCTCCTCCCACACCCAACCCCAGACCGCCTCATCGGCATTGAAGTCCGGACTGTAACCCGGCAGGTTCACCAGCCTCAGGCGCAGCCCGGGGTTCGCAGGTACTCCCCCCTCTGCGGTTTCGGGATGGTTGGGCCTGGCTTCGCCTGCGGCCGGGGGCGCCTTCCTACGCCCGTCGGAGCCAAAGGCGACCTGCTACGGGGTGTACCGGGAAGTATTCATGGGACGATCCCCTCTTACATTCGTTTAGATCATCCCACAAAACTCGCATTATGGCTGGCTGGGAGCCGTGATTTTCGCCTCCTTCCTGGAATTGGCCCGGGTGTTCTGACCAGGTGGGGATTGCGCTTCCGTGGACTGAAAATCAGGCAATTCAGTACTGGAGAATCCTCATCGCAGGTCCAGCCAACCATTGATGTCAATTCCGGTGTGCTGACAGGCTCTCAACACTATCTCAGCCGCAGCCCTTGCGTCTTCCGCAGCGTCGTGATGACGAAAAGAGATTCCCAAATCTCCAGCAATGGCGGCAAGGTTCCACCTACGCCGGTATCTGTGAGGCCAAGCGCGTCGCGCAATCAGCGAGCTGTCCAACCAAGTAGTTCGCAACGGAGGGAGACCATACCGGCGCATTGCCCCGTCAGCGCTCCATGGTCGAACGCGGTATGGCTTACCAGCACGGCGTCCTCCAGGAAACTGCGGAGCTTGCCTGAAATCTGAGGAAAGGTCGCGCTTTCTCTGACCATATCTTCGTCTATGCCGTGGATACCAACGTTGAACGGGCTGAATGGCGCCTCCGGATTGACCAGCAGTGACAATTGGCCCTTGATTTGCCCCCCGCTTACTTGGACAATTCCAATCTGGCAGATGGTGGATCGGTCAGAATTGGCGGTTTCCACGTCGATAGCATTAAAGGAAAGATTCTCTTTCACTGTCCGACTTCCCTGATGGTTATATATGCCAAATACAGCGAACGTTACGTGATTGTAGCTCCTCTCCGTGAGGTTCAATAATGAGCATCCGCGAAAACAGCCCGGCCTACGCTGAAAGATTCTGGGCAAAGTCGGAGCCTCGGGATGGATACCCCAAGCGAATCCACCTGCTGGAGCACCACCTTGCGGATGTGGGGGCCTGCTTCGAAATGCTGCTGGCCCAGCCTAACATCCAGAAGCGGCTGGCCCGCTCCGGCGGGCTGGAGTTCCTGGATAAAACCACAGCGGCCCGGCTGTCTGTCCTTGCCGCTATGCACGACATCGACAAGGTCAACGTGGGCTTCCAGACCCAGATCTGGCGGGACGAGGAAACGCCTGGCGGCCGGCGGCCGATGCCGTTCCGTCGCGTCGGCCACACCATGGACCTGACCCCGGTGCTGGACCAAAACAAAGACTCCGAAACGGCGGAATGGTTCTTCGAGAGCCTGGGATGGTGGTGGGATGCCGTCGAGTCTTGGGATGACCGCGACGGAGAGATGGTCTGCGCCCTGTTCGTTGCAGCCCTCTCGCACCATGGGCAGCCGCTTCGACTGGAAAATGAGCGAAACGCAAATCCGTCAATCTGGCGGGATTTCGGCGGTCTGAGTCCCCGGGAATTTGTGGAGCACATAGGCAGACTGGTTCGGGGGTGGTTCCCGGATGCTTTCCACAGGGACGCTCCGCCGCTGGCGCCGTCCCCGGCATTCCAGCACCATTTTCTTGGCCTCTGCACCCTGGCCGACTGGATCGGCTCCAACGAGACCTGGTTTCCCTTCATCGACGAACCACGCGACGACTACATGGATAAAGCCAGGCAGCGAGCCCGGGAGACGATCAGGGAAGTTGGGCTGGACTTGGCGGAGCAGCGCGGCGAATTTCCGAAACCCCTTCCTGAATTCGCTGACTTGTTCGATATCTCTGGAGCCGCGCAAGCCAACGCCATCCAGATAGCCGCCATCGAAACGCCGATGGACGAGTCATTGGTGATCATTGAATCGGGAACCGGGTCCGGCAAGACGGAGGCCGCGTTGTGGCGGTTTGCCAGAATGTATGAGGCGGGTTTGGTGGATGGTCTGTACTTCGCCCTTCCCACACGAGCGGCGGCCAGCCAGCTTCACGGGAGGGTCACACGATTCGTCGAGCGCACGTTCCCCGCCGCACATCGACCGGAGCCCGCACTCGCCGTGCCTGGGTATCTGAAATCCGGAGATGTCACCGGGCACCGGATGCAGGGCTACGAAGTCTGGTGGAACGGCGATCAGCACGATGGCCGCAGGTGGGCGGCAGAAGGCGCCAAGCGTTACTTGGCAGCACAAATTGCCGTGGGCACAGTGGATCAGGCCATGATGGCAGCCCTCAAGGTCAGGCACGCTCACATGAGAGCCGCGTGCCTGTCTCGCAACCTTCTGGTGGTTGACGAGGTACACGCCCCGGACCCCTACATGCGCCGCATCCTGCGGGCGCTGCTGAAGCCCATATAGAGGCCAGCGGATTCGCGCTGCTCATGTCGGCGACCTTGGGGTCAGCAGCCCGCCATGAGTGGCTGTCCTCCGCGCAGCCGGGCGCCGTTGACGCGCCCTCTCTTGACGAAGCCATCGACTCTCCCTATCCGGCCCTCAGCGTAGCAGGGCGCAATGGCGGAAGCATGAATTCGACTGGCGAAAACAATCTCCAAAAGACGGTCAATGTAATCGCTGAGCCTCTGATGCACGAATTCCCAGCCGTGTCGAAAAGGGCGGAGTTAGATTAGACCGTGTGGGCGGGTATATCGCTGACTGCGATGATATGTCTGTGCCATCCCGGCTCGGGTCTGACCCTGTCGCTGACTGGCCCTGATGCCTTTCAAATGATCTGTCGACTCGACCCGGAGATGGCCGATACGGCGCCAACGGCCATTGGAGCAGTGACCTGATAGGAGCCTGACTTCAAGTCCCTTCGCAGTCTTGTCCGCTCGTCTGGCCGACGCGCTACTGCTTACAGGAGGCAGATATGACAGCAGTCGCCGGTCGTGAAGTCATCTGCGCTGTTCAGGTGGTCATCGGAGTCGATACTCACCAAGACGAGCATGTGGCCGTTGCCATTGACCAGCAGGGTGTGCGTCTCGCCGAGCGCTGCGTCCCAGCGACCAGTTACGGGTATGGGGAGCTCGAACGGTGGTCCCGAAAACTGGGCCAGGTTCGCGCCTTCGGTGTCGAGGGCACTGGTTCCTACGGCGCCGGACTTGCCCGGTTCCTGACCGGTCGCGGCTTCACCGTCGTGGAGGTCAACAGGCCTGACCGGTCAACCCGGTACCGGAAGGGTAAGAGCGACCCCACCGATGCGGAGATGGCAGCGCGTGCTGTGCTGGCCGAAGTGGCCAACGCCACTCCCAAGTCAGGTGAGGGCGAAATCGAGATGATCCGTATGCTCAAGAGCACCAAGGACTCGGCTGTGAAGGCACACACCCAGGCCGTCAACCAGATGAAGGCCCTGGTCGTCACGGCCCCGGACGCACTACGAGAAACGCTGGACGGTCTGACGGCCACTGCCCTCGCGGCGCGGTGCAAGGGCTTCCGTCCGGGTCGTCTCGAGGACCCCGCAGCGGCGGCCAAGTACACCCTTCGGTCCCTTGCCTGCTGCTACCTTGCCTGCCGCTACCTTCAACTCGACAGGGAGATCCGCGATCTGCGGTCCGAGCTGGAACGGCTCACCCGGATGGCAGCCCCGGCCCTGGTCAGCATCTTCGGGGTAGGACCCGATACGGCGGCGGCTCTGCTGATCTCCGCCGGCAGTAACCCTCAACGCATTCACTCCGAGGCCGCCTTCGCCTCGCTGTGTGGGGCGAGTCCGGTACCGGCCTCCACCGGCAAGACCAACAGGCACCGGTTGAACCGGGGTGGCGACCGGCAGGCCAATGCCGCGCTCTATCGCGTAGTTCTGGTCAGGCTTAGTCATGACCTCCGAACCAAGGAGTACATGATCCGCCGCACCGGGGAGGGCATGAGCAAGATCGAGGTCATCCGTTGTCTCAAACGCTATGTCGCTCGCGAGGTCTTCTCGGCTCTGCGGCACTCCTCCAAAATGCCCGGTATCGCTCCTTGACATTTATAGGAGCATCATTTGGCGATTGAATACTGTACTGCCCGCCGTCATCCATAGGGTTGTACTCGACACTACGGATGGTGCGATGGATGTACAAGGTGGACGTATATCTACGAGTTCGCCAGGCGGTGACGGTGGAGGGGATGAGCTTCAGGGAGGCATCCCGTAGCGGATGCACTGGTGGGCGCACCGCCTCGGCGAGGCCTGCTGATGGCCGTGTTGGGGGGCTAAGTAACAGACTCGAAGGGCTTGCTTGGCTAACTTGGCATGCGGGAAGGTCCAGCAAGCCAAAGCAGGCGCGAAGTCAGTTGAAGACTGGCTCAGAGCGTCACCCTTGTCGTCACGGGACCCTCGTTATGCGAACCGCGAGGGACTCTGCGTCGGGCGCGAGGGCATGATCCGTATCAACCACTTTTGCGAGTGCCCATCCCGCCGCGCTCGCCGTCCATTCGGGCAGTCTGACCGACATGCCGAGGGCAGAGGGTTCAAAGGAAATGCCCCGTAGCAGTACGTCGTCGTCGGACACCCTGATCCTGTGTTGCTCGGGCACGTCCAGCGCACGGTCGAAGTGGAACGGGTCGTTGTTTCTGTCACTGACCCCGGATACCAACTCCGCAACCGTGCGACCACCGAGAAGTCCCCGGTCGATGGCAATGAGCGCGCTTGTCTCCGTCTGCAAGACACAGTCGTACCACCTGCCCACGGAACTCAGATGATTGCGATACCGGCCATCCGGTTGTAAGTGCGTACCGTAACAGGTCACTTGAAAGCCCGACACCTCGACAGCGCCAACGGCGCGGAGCGCGTCATCCAGGCATTGAACCAGCGGCGGCAACACCAAGGGCAACCCAACCGTCGCTTCCTTATACCCGGGCGGTATGCCGAACGTAGCCCAACCCGCCCTGGTTCCTGGCGGGGGTGGGTCCGGCGTCACCTTGCTCAGGTCGGTTGGGTTTGTCAGCCCTACGTACACCCATCCGATGAGGGATGCGTCATCATCGTCGCCGACCATCCCCGCTTCAAACAGGTTCCAGAGCGGCAACGGGCGAGCGGGCGAGCTAGAGGACGAGTAGGACGACCAGCCCATAAGCTCGGCGCGTGCCTCGAAGGCCTCTTGAAGGATGCTCACTCTCGTGATGCTCGCGGGAGGGCCATCCCTCTCCCGCCGCTCCTGTTCCCTCTCGGACGCAATCAGGTCCGTGGAAGGAAGTTGCCCGAATGCCTCAAGGATGAGAAATGGCGTCATTGATGTTCCGCTCCGTTCCTGTCTGTCCAGACGCGCCGTTCTTGCCTGTTCGTACCGTTCGTGTCCATCCGTGGGCACCATTGCTTCCAGCTTGAACCCGGCATATACCTAACACGAATACTGACTTGCAGACAGTCTCATCTGCCCGATTCTACCGGGTTTAGGCTGCTGGTCGGCCCGGATACGCGGCCAAGTGGTCTATCTCGATAGCGCCAGAGCTATCGCGCAGAGGAGGGCAACGCCGACAGCAACCGTCAGCATGGCTTCTCACCTGCTGATGGATTCGGGCCACTCGGCCACCGGGGTGATCTCCCGGTGGCCGAACTTTTGGTCCGGTATGATATTTCGCTGCCTCTTGTGCGGGCCGATTTATGCGGGCCGGTCTGCGTTGGCCCTGATGTTCCCTGGCTTCAGTGCCTTACAAGTTGGGCCGACACTGGAAGTCAGCCGTCTTGATGACCGTGTTTAGGAAATTGCGCTGGCCGACAAGATCAACGTCCGTGATGCTCCGATAGCGATAATACCTTGTGCCCTTAGTGCAAAGATACCGGGCGTTCACCCTGTTACCACTCCGCACGTTGTCGGCCCTGACGGTCTCCGCATTCCGTTTGAGATGCCTGTACCAACAGTTGTCATTGGTGCTTGCGCGGGCGCACCACCTGGAATAAATATCAACGGCGACGACGGCGTAGTCGGGACATGACCCATCGCGGTCATTGTCTTCCCACCAGCCGTGTACCGACGCATACCCCGGCGGTCTGTTTGAATTGTGCGGATTGTCGCTCTTGCTGCTGAAGTTGCAAGAGAGAGGCCACCTCGGACCTGCAGGGAGCCTGCGCCGCGTTTGCCGACCCTCTGCAATCCCGCATCATTGCCCCGGAAAGCATCGACAGCAAGCCGATGCCCGAGGTATGGCAAACCGGTCGTCGGCTTGGTTTCCAAGTACGGAAGCGGCCGATAGTGCGCTTGGAAAAAGACACATCACGGATCCCCAGCGACGTGCAGCGCTGCTTCATACAGGGGGGCCTGCGCCCTGGCAAGGAATGTGACGCCTACCTGTACGAGGCCATCAGACACTCGGGACAGGGAAAATGGAGCGCACGAGGAAGCAGGTGTACCGGGACTGGCTGCAAGGCCAGATAGAACGCAGAGGAGGCGCGAGCCTGGACTTGGATAGCACCAGGCTGGTGTCCTACCAGCGTACTCGTGCCTACCGCAAAAGCCACAGGCGCCACACGGAGGGCCCTGACGCAGTATTGCAGGGGGTTTTAACCGTCACTGAGCCCTCTGCCTTCACCGCGCTCCTGGCTCACGGCATAGGACGGCACCGTTCCTATGGCTACGGAATGCTGCTGCTGCGTCCGGCCCGCCGGTAATCGGGCTTCGCACCTTACCAATCGAAGAGTTCTGCCAACTTCCCCCGCAGGCGCGAATGATAGGTGGTACTTTCGAGCTCACTTTCAAACTACCCAAGCAAGCCAACTCCGGCAACACCGCCGAAAAGCGGAAGACGACTCGAAAACCGGCCAAGAAAATTCCAGCTGCCAACCCCGCGCAACCCCGCGCGCGCAAGAAAGACAGCCGTACCTACCAGGACCGCAAGGACTATCAACGCGCAACCCAAGCCAAGCGGCGGACTGAGCACGACGCCCTGGGCCTGTGCAGAGACTGCTCCAATCCCCGAATCCTCAACCAAACCCGCTGCTCATCCTGCGTCGAGAAGCACCGCGCTTACGGGAAAACATACCGGCAGACCCAAAAGGCTGCCCGCGCGAGGCAACACATCCAAGCCGATTACCAGTAACCATGATACAGATTCACCGCGAACACGCCCCCCCAGTTTACGCCTTCGTAACAGACCGTTACAATTCACGCCGGAACAACTCCTCCTCCCCAACATTAAAAGCTGCAATCAAAACAGTGGTCTGAATAGCACCAACGGCTTCATTCAATAGGCGGAGAGAACTTGCAGTGTCAATCCCCAGTTGGGACGGAAACAGGGTACTTCCGCCAATCCGCCCCAACACGCCCCAGGAAGAGCAGTTACACCCGATCAACAGAAGCCCCTACACCGCTCCACTGGAAGAAGTCGTCAAACGGTTCGCAACCACCCTCGACAGGGTGGCACTGTTTCAGGACTTCCTGCGATACAGGTCTGCACTCCACGAGTGGGGGATCACAGAAGGATTCCAATGGATCAACGGAAGCTTCGTCGAGAACGTTGAGGGAGGTTCAGAACCGCGTTCCCCAGAAGATATCGACGTGATCACCTTCTACTACGGAGCCGAAGACAACACGCTCCACCTCCAACTGTTGGACCCAGTGCTTACCAGAAGTAGGTTCAGGGTCGAGGGATACGGCATAGAACTGGGCGCACCACTTAGCGTGGCAACAGCCGTGTTAATCGGAGACCTGCACAGTATCTGGTCGCACCGCAGAGACGGTGTATGGAAAGGATTCGTGCAGGTTGACCTAGAGCCGCAGGACGACCCGCCGGCGCTGACCAGACTCCAAGCTATCAGGAAAGAACTGGAAGAAGCATGACCAACGACGAATACAGATATGTTGCCAGCAACATAACAAAACTAGAAGAGATTCTCAGAATCATGCCCGAGGACCGCCAGGTCGAGCGAATGGGCGTGGAATACATGATAGCCAAGGCCAGAAGCGAACTCGAGGGAGTTCCCATTCCCCCAAGACCCGTGGCCGTCCATGTCGCCTTCAGCGGAGAACCGGTATCCCGGGAGGGCATCGACGCCGCCTTCGCCGGAAAGACCACCACCGCATTCGCGGAACTGACGGCAATCACCATAGCCGCATCCACCGGACCGTTGGAGGACACGGGCGGCATTCCACACAGAGGCCTGGGACAACAACTCATATCCGGGGTGACCGCCGGGTCCTTCGGGTTCCAGATACAACTGCCTGCCAACGCCCCTGCTCAATCAGAAGGCCCGAGACCCACCAGCACAGCCGTATCGGCCATCGAGACCATCCAGGACCTTCTGGAAGGAACGCTCATCTCCGGGGATGACGACCTGGCAGAGCTGACGGCCCGGATCCACCCAAGAGCGGTGAAGAAAATGGCCGAGTTCCTGACCATAGTCAAGAACAACAGGGCTCAGACCAGCGTGGCCCTGAACGGAAGAGTAGTCGGCCTCAAAAACACATCTGAAGTGGAACAAGCAACGAGCCGTCTGGCGCCGGCAAACATCGAGGAATCCACCATCGAAGTGATTGGAACGCTGATAGGTGTTATACCCCTCAGAAGAAGATTCCAGTCCACGGACGATGCCACCGGCGACACCCTGGATGGAAGGGTCGGCATGGAAATAACCGACCTCTACGAACTGGCGGCACGATACACGAACCGACGGGTGGCGGCATCGATGCGACGCATCCGCGTAGGCCAAGGACAGCCCAAGTACATCTTGCTTGATGTAGTGGAATACTCTGGCCACGGATAACCTCCATACTGGCGAAGATCCGCGGCGCTGACACTGAAACGTCGAAGGCCCTCCGGCCATGGGAAGAGGTTCCGGCACCTGCAGGCCAACGACCCGGCGTACACTCTGGCATCCCGGATGAGTGCCGGTTAAGTTAAAAGGTGCACGCGGCATACGAGCACATGAACGACGCGGATAACGAAGGCGTCTCGTGGGACTAGGCCATTCAACGAACCACCGCCGACTAACCCCCAAACGACATAGACTCCATTGCCGCGCTCCATACCACCTCGCTATAATACCGCTCAACTAGCTGGATCGTGCCAAATCAGCCAACATTCCGAGTTTCAGGGTGGTCACACAGACGGCACCGGAGTATCGCCGAAAATGACAGCAACCTTTGCAGAGCAGCCGATATTGAACTCGCCCTACGAATACCCGGGCCGCCACTGGCAGCTCGAAAACGGCGTGCCCACAGACCACATCGTGGAACAGCGGCGCCTCTCCGCGCACATCGTTCCCGTACCACCGGCCCGTCGGCAAAGCCAGCAAACCACTATGACCCTGGGAGTGTCCGAACTCTCCGATGAAGGGCAGGAATACGATCCTACGCCGATTATCAACGACATTCGCCGAAGGGTAGACGCTTGGCGGGCTATCCCCAACCCTAACAACTGGGGTGTAACCCCGGAGACAGCTCGCCTTCTCCAGCACTGGCGCAGCTACAACTTCCCCAACGTACGTCCTTTCTTCTGCCAAGTCGAAGCAATTGAAACGGTAATCTGGCTTACGGAAGTTGCAGGCCTGCTTTCCACAGGTGGCTTCCGTCGGCGCCGTGAGTACGAAGGAATCCGCGCCCATATCGCCGGAGCCAATGAACAAGCCAACCCGGAGCTGTTCCGAATCGCCCTAAAACTCGCCACCGGCACCGGCAAGACCACGGTCATGGCGATGCTGATTGCTTGGCAGACCGTCAACGCAATCCGATACCCCAACCGCCGGCTGTTCACCAAAGGCTTCTTGATAACGACGCCTGGCATAGTCATCCGGGACCGGCTACGGGCGCTACTTCCCAACGACCCGGAGAACTACTACGAGCATCGGGATCTGGTACCCAAGGATATGCTTAACACCGTTAAGCAAGCCCAAGTGGTCATCACCAACTTCCACGCCTTCGGGATGCGGGAGCGTGAGTCAATCCCGGCCAACACTCGTCGCCTGCTGCAAGGAAGGGGCGGCCAGGACATCAACACCAAGGAAACCGAAGGCCAGATGCTGCGCCGGGTCATGCCCGAACTGATACGAATGAAGAACGTCTTGGTACTCAACGACGAAGGCCACCACTGCTACCGCCAGCGGCCTGAGGAAGAATCGACCGAGCGTAGCCTGGAAGCTGACGAAGAAGAGGAAGCCAAGAAAAACAACGAATACGCCCGCGTCTGGATTTCCGGCATCGAAGCAGTGAAACGCCAAGTCGGAACCGTCGCAGTCCTGGACCTGTCGGCCACGCCCTTCTTCCTGCGCGGCTCCGGCTACGTGGAAGGCACGCTATTCCCGTGGACGGTCTGCGACTTTTCGCTGATGGACGCCATAGAATCAGGCATCGTCAAGATTCCGAGAGTGCCAGTGGACGACAACGCGCTCTTTGAAAGCCGCCCTGTGTTCCGTGAGTTGTGGAGGCACGTTGGCGGTGAACTGCCGCGCGCCGGCCGCCGGCGCGCGAATGTCGTGCAGGACCCGCGCGAGCTGCCGTCGCCGCTAATTTCGGCTCTGGAGGCCCTGTACGTCAGCTACGAAAGAACCTACAAGGAATGGCAAGAGGCCGGAATCGAATCCCCGCCAGTGTTCATCGTAGTGTGCCAGAACACCGCCATTTCCAAGTTGATATACGAATACATCGCCGGGTTTGAGAGATCCGGAGAGGACGGCAGAGAAGCGCAGAAATTCCTCGGCGGCTTCGACCTGTTCCGCAACTATGATGACAACGGCAGCCGTTTGCCACTGCCACGCACGCTGCTGATCGACAGCGAGCAACTTGGCGCAGCCGACAACCTGCCTCCCGGCTTCCACACAGCGGCCGCCCCGGCCATCGAGCGGTTCCGGAGGGAGCGGATGCAGCGCGACGGCGACCGCAGCGCCGCTGACAACACATCAGTCGAGGACATCCTCCGGGAGATGATGAACACCATTGGCAAGCCGGGTCGCCTTGGTAGTGGCATCCGCTGCGTAGTGTCCGTCTCGATGCTAACCGAGGGCTGGGACGCCAACACCGTCACCCACATCCTTGGCGTCCGCGCCTTCGGCACCCAACTGCTGTGCGAGCAGGTGGTCGGGCGGGCGCTGCGCCGTCAGTCCTACGAACTGAACGAGGATGGCCTCTTTGACGTCGAATATGCCGACATACTCGGCGTCCCCTTCGACTTTACCGACAGCGACAAGCCCGCTCCGAAGCCAACGAAACCGGCCCAAACCGTTCGCGTGTTCGCCGTAAGCCCGGAGCGCGACCACCTGGAAATTACTTTCCCTAACGTGACAGCCTACCGGGTTCAATTGCCCGACGAGTACCTGAACGCCCACTTCAATGACGACTCGGTGCTTCGGCTGTCCACCGAACTGGTCGGCCCGACGCGGACGGAGAATCAGGGCATTATCGGTGAGGGAACTGAGCTTACCGTCGAGCGGCTGCGCGATACCCGGCGCGGGAAAATCGTATTTGAGCTTACCGCCCACATCCTCCAGAACCACCTGCGCGAACCCGGCGAAGCGCCAAAGATGCACCTGTACTCGCAGCTCAGCGCTATCGTGGGCCGCTGGCTGGACGGGTATCTGCGCTGCGACAGCGAGACCTACCCCGCCCAGGTGCTTTACCGGGAAATCGCCGACCGGGCCGGACAGCGCATCAAGGCCGCCATCGCCAACGCCATCCAGGCGGAGCACCCCGATGCCGCCCAACGCATCAAGGCCGTCATCGCTCCCTATAACCCCACAGGCTCCACCCGGGGCGTAAACTTCACTACACCTGTGCGGCCCTTTCGTTCACCCGGCGGCTCACAACGGATCATCATCGAAACCCACCCGGGCAAGTGTCACCTGAACCGGGCTGTCTGTGACCTCAGATGGGAAGCCGCCTTCTGCCGCGTCGTTAACGAACATCCCAAAGTCCTTTCCTACGTTAAGAACTACCGCCTCGGCTTGGAAGTCCCCTACCGCATCGGCCCAGCAGCTAAAATCTACGAACCCGACTTCATCGTGCAAATAGACGACGGCCAAGGTACGGACGACCCGCTCAACCTCATCGTCGAGGTTAAGGGCTACCGGGGAGAGGACGCCGCAGCCAAAGCCGACACAATGAAAGCCTACTGGATTCCCGGTGTCAACAACCTGGTCAGCTACGGCCGCTGGGCCTTCCACGAGATCACATCAGCCGACGACATAGCCGGCGAGTTCGACCGACTGCTGAACCGTCTCGCCGCTGACGCCGCGGCCCGCCGCCTTGCCGACATGGGAGGCAGCCAACCCGACATGGAGTACATCCCGCGCCGACGGGCCGAAGTGTCCGCGTGATACTACCGGACACCTCGGTATGGGTGGATCACCTGCGCTATGGCGATGCAACACTGACTCAAGCTCTTCACGATGGCAAGGTAATCATGCACATCATGGTTATCGGTGAACTCGCCTGCGGCAATCTGGCAAACAGAGCCCGGCAGTTGAGGGACTGGAGAGCCCTGCCCAGAATACAAGACGGCAGCCACGAGGACGTTCTGACTTTCATCGAATCCAGTCGGTTGATGGGACGCGGCATCGGCTTGGTTGACGCTCACCTCCTTTTCTCAATGTTCAACCATCAAGGATCGCAACTCTGGACCAAGGACAATTCTCTGAGAACACTGGCAGAGGAACTTGGCATCGCGTACCATTCAGGAACATAAACAGCACTTCTGACAGATCAAGCATCTCCAGCAGGCTAACGCCAACAGGAGCCGCCGACATGCCACGCCCACGCCGACGCGCCGACCGAACGCCTAAAGACGTCATCGCCATCACCCACCCGGACGACGCCCGGCGCAACATTCCCACCGCCGAGATGGAGCCGGTGCTGGCCGATGAGCAGCGCCAGCCAATCCACCTGGCTTATGAGCGGCGCAACCGCGACCTAGACCCGCAACTGGTCTGGCGCGGCAAGGACGAGCAGGACGCCGCCGGCATCCTCACCGTCGCCGCGCCGCCGCTGTTCACCCAGGAAAAGGTGCATCCCAAGGTCCTGGTGGACGACTTGATGCGCCTCTCCCGCAAGGGCGAGATCCCCCTCCAGCCCGCCCTGGACCTGTTCGCCGACTTCAACGGCCTGCACGACCCCAACGCCCGCACCGAGTTCTACCAGCACGACCAGAACTGGGCTAACCGCATGATCCTCGGCGACAGCCTGCAAGTGATGGCCTCCCTGGCCGAGCGCGAAGAGCTGCGCGGCAAAGTGCAGTGCATCTACATCGACCCGCCCTACGGCATCAAGTTCAACTCGAACTTCCAGTGGTCCACCACCAGCCGCGACGTACGCGACGGCAACGCGGCCCACATCACCCGTGAGCCGGAACAGGTCAAAGCCTTCCGCGACACCTGGAGCGACGGCATCCACTCCTACCTGACTTACCTGCGCGACCGCCTCACCGTGGCCCGCGACCTGCTGGCCGACTCCGGCTCCATCTTCGTGCAGATCGGCGATGAGAACGTTCACCGGGTCCGTGCGTTGATGGACGAAGTATTTGAAGAAAAAAATTTTGTGAGCCAAATATCCATACAAACTACTACCGGCTTCCAGACAGAATACGTTGGGAATATTTCAGACTATGTTCTGTGGTATGCGAAGAGGCGGGAAACTGGCAAATCTAGAAGTCCGTACTATAGGAAAGACTTCCAAATAGGTCAGGGTAATGCTCGTTGGCTGATGTTTCAGGATTTCACATATCGAGGTGTAACAGCATCCGAAAGGAGGGCGGGTGAGATTCCGGAAGGAACCAGGCCCTACGCGCCGGACAATCTGCTCTCTCAGGGTCGCGCAAGTAACCCGCAACCCTTTACATTTCGAGATAAGAGCGATGATCCGTGGAATAAAAACTCTCATTGGAAGGCCAATTATCCAACTGGAATGGAGCGTCTAGCTAAGGCTGGGAGACTACATACAGCAGAAAACTCCATACGTTTTGTACGGTACCATGAAGATTTTGAATTAGCTGTTCACGGCAATATTTGGACCGACACGAGTACGGGGAATTTTACAGACGACAAGACCTATGTAGTACAGACGAACTCCAAAGTAATCGAGCGTTGCATCTTGATGACCACCGACCCCGGCGACCTGGTGTTGGACCCCACCTGCGGCTCCGGTACCACCGCCTACGTTGCCGAACAGTGGGGGCGACGCTGGATTACCATCGACACTTCCCGCGTGGCCCTAGCCCTGGCCCGGGCCCGCATTATGGGCGCTCGCTACCCCTACTACCTGCTGGCCGACAGCCCGGAGGGGCAACGCAAGGAAGCCGAAATCCGACGTCGCGAAATCACCGAGGCACCCACCTACGGCAACCTGCGGCAGGGATTCGTCTATGAGCGAGTGCCGCACATCACCCTGCGCGACATCGCCAACAACGCTGAGATTGACCTCATCTACGACGGCTTCCAGGAGACGCTGGAGCCGCTGCGGGAGTCCCTGAACGCCGCCTTAGGCCGGACTTTGGAGGAGTGGGAGCTTCCCCGGGAGGCCCGCGACCCGTGGCCCGATTCGGCGGCAGTCGCGTGGCGCACCGTCACGGGTTCGCAGAACGCAGAATCAGACAGATCGAATGCGCTGCGGATTCTCAACCAGGAGCTTGACCGGAAATACACGCTGGACAATGTACCCGACCATCCGTCTGACCCGTGGGATCCCGAGGCGGCGGAACTGCACCGCCAGTGGTGGGAGGCCCGCATCGCCCGCCAGCGGGAGATAGATGCCTCCATCGCCGCCAACGCCAACTTCGAGTACCTGTACGATAAGCCCTACGAAGACCGCGGCAAGACGCGGGTGGCGGGCCACTTCACCGTGGAGAGCCTGTCACCCCACCGGGTGATGGCGTCCGGCGACGGAGAACAGGCCATCGCCGAAACCGGCGACGGCTACCGCCACAACGGCGACCTTCCGGAGCGCGATTTCGGAGCGATGATCTTGGAAAACTTGCGCGCCTCCGGGGTGCAGCAGCCCAGCAAACAGGACAAAATAGACTTCACAGCCCTATCTGGTTGGCCCGGCCACTATGTCTGCGCCGACGGACGATTTACCGAAGGCGAGGCAGATACCGCTATTGAATACCGGGCGGCCATTTTCATCGGGCCAGAGTTCGGCACCGTGCAGCGCGCCGACCTCACCGCCGCCGCCCGCGAAGCCGCCGAAGCCGGGTTCGACGTGCTCATCGCCTGCGCCTTCAGCTACGACGCGCACGCTGCCGAGCTGACGTCCATCGGCGCCCTGTCGGTCCTCAAGGCCCGCATGAACGCCGACCTGCACATGTCCGATGCCCTCAAGAACGACAGCCGGGGCAACTTGTTCGTAATCTTCGGCGAGCCGGACATCGAAACGCTGGACGGCGGAACCGACGCCGATGGCAGAGAACAGGTGCGGGTGAAGATCAACGGCGTGGACATCTTCGACCCGTCCACCGGCCAGGTGCGCAGCGACGACACCGACGGCATAGCCTGCTGGTTCGTGGACACCGACTACAACGAGGAGAGCTTCTTCGTCCGACAAGCCTACTTCCTCGGCGCCAGCAACGACCCCTACAAGGCCCTGAAAACCACGCTGAAAGCGGAGATAGACGAGGAAGCCTGGGCCACCCTCCGCAGCGACACGTCCCGCCCCTTCCCAAAGCCCGACTCTGGCCGCATCGCCGTAAAGGTGATCAACCACTTGGGCGACGAGGCGATGAAAATCCTCAGGGTATAGCACCAACCCGAGGAGAGTCATGCCGAAGAAATTCCAGTTGGATCCCAAGAAACGACTTTGTCCATGCGGAAGGTAGTTCCGGATAACGGACTACCCACTCTGGAGATTCGGAATGAACGTCAGCGCCTTAGACAGGTTGGCTTTTGGACTGTCCCAAACCGATGGGGCTTATGCAGTCCTGCTCGGTTCGGGCATCTCAAGGGGCGCCGGAATTCCTACAGGCTGGGAAATCTCCGTAGATTTGATCTCGCAGATAGCAAAGCTACGTGGAGAGGATACGCAGGCTGATCCTGTAAGCTGGTACCAACGTCAGTTTGGTAGGCCAGTAAATTATTCTGACCTCGTCGAGTCTCTTGCCAGCACCCCAGCCGAACGCAGCCGGTTGTTGTCTCGATACATCGAGCCGGATGCTGAGGACATACGAGAGGGTAGAAAGAGCCCTACTTTGGCGCATAAAGCTATCGCCAATCTTGTCAAGCACGGGTGCATCAGGCTGATCATCACCACTAACATTGACCGCTTAATGGAGACGGCTTTGGCCGCAGAGCAGATCCATCCCGTGATCATCACCTCACCGGACGACCTCTCGGGGATGGTCCCTCTGTCTCATTCCCTGGGCGAATGCCGCATCATCAAGCTCCACGGAGACTACAAGGACATTCGCTCCCTGAACACGGCCTCAGAGTTGGAAAGGTACCCCGAAAGCATTGACCGTCTATTGGACCGGATCCTTACTGAGTTCGGGATGGTCGTGTGTGGCTGGTCTGCACAATGGGACGTTGCTTTGTGCGACGCCGTTAAGAGATCTCATTCAGGCACATACAGTTGGTTCTGGGCTGAACATGGCGTGACTACTGAAGCCGCGGAAGAACTGATAGCTTTCCAAGGAGCCGAGCGCATCCCAATCGACGACGCAGATAGCTTCTTCCAGGAACTCCTGAGCAAATTTGAGCGACTGCGCGGTATCAACCCGCAAGATCCGCCTCCCATAGAACAGGGCGTTGCTGTGCTCCAACGCTACCTGCACCAGCACCTTGGATTGGGCGGTTCAGATCTCCCAGGGAGCCTCTCCGGAGTAGTGTCCCAACTGTTCGCCCTGTCGGGTGCTGCTATGGCCGAACCGCAAGGAAAGGAAGATTCAAGGGAGTTAGCCAAGCAGATCGACTTCGCCCGTCAACTTATAGAAAGGGGCTTAGTAGTACAGGCTAGGGAAGAACTGGAACGGATCAGGGCTACTTCGAATCAGATTCCTGAGGACCTCCAGTTACGCATAGCCACGAACTTGGGTGCCTGCGCGATGGCGGAAGGAGACGTTGACAGCGCCGTCTCCTGGTCGGAAGAAGCCTACCGGTTGCAAGCGGACAATCCTAACGTTGTGGCAAACGCCGCTCTGGCTGCGCATCAAGCAAACGACACGGAGCGGGCTCTGGAGTTGGCGCACAGATCACGCGAGTTGAACCCGGTCGACTCGCCAGCGACCTCGGTAGTCATGATCGAGATGTCGAGAACTGGTGAGCACGAAGCTCTCGATGAATTCGTGGCGTCAGAGGATTGGGTAACGCGTGACGCGCAGTGCGCGCTGGTTTTGGCAAGCATCAGGCTACTACAGTCGCGCTTTGACGAAGCTGTTACACTGTCCCGCGGTCGCGTTGCCGAAGACGATAAGGATGCGTTCGCCCACTTAGCCTTGGGCCAGTCTCTGATGATGCTTGCCCAAGCTAACCGACCTTCTACTTCGTATACAGAACGGGGGCTAGAGCAGATAGAAGAGGTAGTTTCTGATACGACCAAGGCAATAGAATTATTACGGCCCACCGAGCTGAAAATCAAGCACCATGCTGCTTTGGTCCTCCGTGGATGCGCCCGCTCTATTCTTGGGTTCAACGTTGAGGCGATGGCGGACTTCGACGAAGTATTGCGAGAGCGGCCAGATTCGTCCGAAGCCGCTTTCTACAAAGCGTTGCTTCACCTGAACGATGCCCAACCCGCAGAGGCCGTAGCCTGGTTCGACCGCGTCAAAGATACATCTCAACTACCCGACCCTGTCACTCCGTTCGCGCACTCCCTATTGCTATCGGGGAACACAGCGGCGGCGGTAAGCAAGTTGCGAGGTTCCTTCAATCCGAACTTCCCGCAATGGGAAGACGTTTACCGAGCGGAACTCCTGTTCAAGGCAGAAGTTTCGGCCGACCAAGACAGTACGGTGGTCCCTGCTCTAGAACCCGCTTTACAGCAGGCACCGACTAACCCCAGGCTGCTCGCACTCGATGCAGTGGTGAGGAACGCTCACGGCGACCCTGACGGAGCGGAAAACGCGCTGCTGATAGCGTTGGAGCACGTTGAAGAGGAACAACGTCCTGAAATTTTGATGCGTTTGGGTTTCCACTATCAGGACTGCGATAAGTTTCCCGAGGCCGCAGATTATTTCAGCAACGCAGTAGAAGGGAATCCACTTCACCCCCTGGCAGTTCCATTGTTGGTATGCCTCAACAATAGCAAACGTTTGCGTGAAGCGCTGGATTGGTCTAGAACCTTGCAAAGACTGGGGCGGGATACTCCACGCATAGTCGTGGACATAGAACTCAGCATTTTGCAACTGGTCGGCGACGTCCCAGCTGCTATAGCGAAGTGCGAACGCATTTGCGAACGTCCAGATGCAACAACGGTTGACCGTGTAAACTTAGCGTCAGCGCAAATTCGCTCCTGCGATTTCGACGCAGCCTTGCAGACAGTGCTGGAGATTGACCGCAGTGGACTTCTGAACGCTCCGCTCTCGTTATTGCAACTGGCCCAGATCAAGCGTTTGCTTGGGGTCGATGGTCATCTGGATGATGCTTATACGGCACGCCGACATGGCATCGAGGAGGCTGAGGTACACCTAGGCTACCTTTCGACCCTCTTGGGCCAGGAACACGATATCGTAGAACCACAATCGGCAGGTCCAGGTTGTGCCGTACTCCTGCGAGGTGAATCAGGCGAACAGTGGTGGTCCATTGCAGACCACGGTGAGAAGCTAGTGGGCACCCGAGAACTTGGACCGGAGGCCGACCTATCTGTCGCGTTAGCCAATAAACAGGTTGGGGAAACGGTCGTGCTGCGGCAAGATCTTGAAGACCTCCAGTACGAGGTCGTGGCAGTACAGAGCAAATTCGTTCGGGCCTTCCAAGAAACTGTAGCTGAGTTCTCAACGCGCTTTCCGAACAACATGAAGCTATCCCGTGTCGCCGTAGATCTGGAAGAACCCAGCAAGTTCCTGCAGACCGTCGATGAGCGGGACAAGTCCGTTCGCAACTTTGAGCAACTGTATAGAGAGGGAGTACTCCCCCTAGTCACATTCGCGCACTACGTCGGCAATTTCCCGCTGGAGGTATGGCGCGGAGGTACAAAACACGGGATCACCCGCATCTCATTCGGGTCCGGCAGCGAGCAAGAGGCCGATCTGGCCGCAACTTTGCTGAGAGACACGAACTCAATAGTCTTAGACACGGTCGCATTGTTTACTGTTCACGAGCTAGCGATTATTGACCTTCTCCGTGCCCGATTTGGGAGAGTGTCCTTACCTCAACTCGTGTTTGATGATTTGCAAAACATGACTTTCAATCTCAAGATGATGGGGCAACCACCTGGATTCATCGGGAAAACCGAAGATGGTCGCTACGCCATTTCCGACATCCCGAAAGATGCACAGCAAAGATGGCAGGAGGACGTGGAAGCCATAAGGGACTTCGCCAGTTCCCTAGAACTTGTTCCATCATACGGCCTCTTGGACACACCGGACGTTGAACAGTTGGTATCCACGCTCACTCCCGCTGGAGCTGGATCTGTTTGGGTCGGCAACACTGAGCCCGCCGAGTACCCACTCTTGGTTTCAGATGATTTGGCTCTTTCCAAAGTAGCTAACGCTTTTGGCACTAATACAGTAAACACACAAGCTCTGATTTTCGATCTTCACCAGTCTGATGCACTCAGTAGCGCTGATTATTCGCGTCTGGTAGAACGCCTCACTGCGCTGAACTACTGGTTCGTGCGAGTTCGAGCCGAAGATATCATAAGTAATTTTGAGGCCCATGGGCACGTCACGACCGATGGAACGCGCGCGATGATCCGCACATTGCGGGGCCCGGATTGCCTGGAAGACTCCGCTGTATCAGTCGCGACAGATATGATAGTTGGGCTGTCGTCTCGGACTGTGCCTGGACAGTTAGAATTGATTTTAGCGCTAGTGCTGTCGGAGCTCCAGCAGGGACGCGAGACGAGTCGGGTTTTGTCGAAATTCCAAGATGCGGTAGAGAATGACCGCCGATTACCACCCTTGACTCGCCAGCGGGTCCTAACCTCAATCACGTCCTATCACGTCAGTGGCATGACCAGAGCGGGACATGGGCTCATAGTGTTGCGCCATTGACAAAGCCGACTGGAACCAGATGGGGAGCTGGCGACCATCTCAGGACGCACCCACAACTTTGATGAGAAATCCCTCTGGTTCACCCTGTCGGAATTCGCCCGCAACTCCTGCGCGACGGCGACACCGTCAACCAAGGCCTTGAAGCAGGCTGTAAACTCGGCGTAGACCACACCATGGCGGATGGCATCATCAATCGAACCATGACTTCAACCGACAAATACAGTTCCTACCAGAGGGGACAGGGCTAAGAGCAACCAGGTTACTTGCAGCCCTCAGCCCATGACTCGAGACGAACGACAAGCAGGCGACTGTCCTGTGCGCCTTGACAATGCCCGCTGTCGCCACCATGGCCGGCTCTCGCCGGGAAAAGCACCACTTTGAGAATCGGAAACCGGTCAGCGCTGCCGGTCCGATAAAACCCCACCGATTAGCAGTGCGAAAAACGCGACTTCGACTGAGCCTGATAGTAAGCTCTGGTCGCCACGCTGCCGAACAGGAACATCACCTCCCGCCAAGCGTAGTAGGGATCCCAATCATCGTCGTCCAGCAGGCCCAACGCGGAGCCCACGGGGTCGTCGGGCGGCCCTAAGTCCCCTACGGGCAACAGCAGGAGCTGCTGCCCCGCCTTGTCAGTACGCGCCATAACCGCTCCTCCTACATTCGAGGACCAGCGCGAGCGCGCACCCCAGGGCGCACAGGTCAACGGCGTCCACTTGCGAGCAGCAGAAACCACCAATTACAATGAGCACGAGCGCACTGATCCCTGCGGGGTCTGAGGGCTGCTCACGGGGTTGTTGGAATAGGTCTCCAGCAACCCCACTTTTTGACCAGCCCCAGCCTGTAAACAGTATACTGGAGCTTCACATATTCTCGCAACGCGCCTCTGTCATCAATCCAGAGGGAATGCAATTGGTATTTAGTCGTTTTCAACCTGCCGATGCAGCCGGTTGGGCGTTCCACCAATATCCATCAGGCCCTTGCAATAAATATGTACTATATATTACACTGTTTCGCAAGCCGGTAAAGGAGGTATGATGCCCTACATCATGATCGAAGGTTACCTGTGCGAACGCTGCGGATACCGCTGGGCTTCCCGCAACGGCACCGGGTACCGGGACAGTAAGGACCCGGGCAATTGCCCCAGGTGCAAGAGCCCTTACTGGAACAAGCCCCGGAAGAATAACCTTCCTTTGGAAAGACGGGCTATTAAATGGGAGCCACCGGTCGATGCCCGGGCCAAGTCTGCGTAGCGGGACCTATACGCTGCCAGGCAAGCACAAACCGCAGGAGAAGTGCAATGCTCTCAATGAACCAGAACAACGACCCAATCAGGGTTGCCATCTACGCCAGGGTCTCCAGCGACGCCCAGGACGTTAACAACTCCATCGAGGCCCAGATCACCGAGTGCGAACTGTACGCCAAGAACAACAACATGGTGGTCGTCGCCACTTTTGTCGACGAGGCGGAAAGCGGCCGCAGCGACAACCGTCGCGAGTTTCAGAACATGGTGGCCAAGGCCACCGGCAAGGAGCAACCCTTCACCATCATCCTCGTATGGAAGTTCTCCCGCTTTTCGCGGGACCGCGTCGATAACGCAATTTACAAAAATCGGCTCAAGAAAAGAGGCGTTCGCATCATCTCGATCAAGGAACCGACCGACGACAGTCCCGCCGGCCAGTTCATGGAAAGCGTCATCGAGGACGTGGACGCCTTCTACTCGGCCAACCTCTCCCAGGAAGTCCGCCGCGGTCAGCGCAAGGTCGCCGAGCGAGGCTACTATCCTGGCAACAAAGCGCCCTACGGCTTCAAGCTCTTGAAAGTCCAGGAGGACGACGGTAACGCCTTCCACAACATCTTCGTCATTGACCCCGAGACCGCTCCCATAGTTCGGCGCATCTTCGAGGAAGCCATGTCCGGCCGGACCTACAGGGACATGCGCAGTGGCCTGGACACCGATCACGTGCCTACACCGGAACCGAAAAACAGCGGGGACACCAAGTCCGGCCGATGGCGCGACTCATCCCTTTTTGAGATCATCCACAACCTGCACTATGCAGGCTTCATTGTCTGGGGGGTCAACTCCAAAAGCGGAGAACCGCCCGTGATCGCCAAAGGCCGACACGAAGCCATCGTCTCCCCAGAGGAATTCAAGCTTGCTGGCCGAGTCATGGCCAGCAAGACCCCCCAGGTTACACACCCCAGACAGACCGGCAGCGTCTACATGCTGAGCCGGATGCTCAAGTGCCGCCTCTGCGGCGAGACCTTGACCGTCCGGCCCAGCAAAAACCAAACCTCCCGCTACTTTCAGTGAAGGACACGCCGACTCGACGGCGTCGAGGTCTGTGGCTCCCCCAACCTGAACGTGCACCGGCTAGATGAGCGCATCCTGAAGGTCGTCCTGGAAGACATCCTATGCCCCAGCAACGTCGAATTCGCCATCTCCAAAATGTCAGAAGAACTCACCAAGCCTTACGAAGACCAACAGGCCATCCTGCAATCCATCGACAGCGAAATCTCAGATCTGGAGAGGCGACAGGCTCGCATCATGGAAGCCTTCGAGGCGGGCGCCTACACAGTCGATGACTTCAGCCGCAGGATAAACCCGCTCCGGGCCACCGAAGCTGACCTCATCTCCAGAAGGTCGGAGATCTCCAGTGAACTGGACCACGAGACCGCAGTGCTGGCAAAACCAGAGGACATTCTGCAATTCACCTCTGACCTGTCCAAGTTCCTCGAGAACTCATCACCAAAGGACCGCAAGCAGATGCTCAACAGGTTTATCAAGTGCATCTGGATCGAACCGGGCAAGGGAACCATCGTATACCGGATACCATTGCCCAAGGACGCCAATAGGCCCCACGCAACCGAATCGGTACTGGCCCTCGACGGGCCAGTACCACCTACCATTCGTCTCACCCCGCAGGCGCGGGGATAGACCATCCCTCACCGGCATTGCGATGGGATGATTTTCGGTTCCCCCGCCTACGCGGGTGGAAGGACGAACCTTCCAGTTCTACTTCCCCCTCCCGGGGAAAAATACCGCCAGGAAGAAGTCTCCGGAGTCGGAACCAGCCACACAGGGCAAGAAGACGGCACGACGAACCCCAAACGGCAACCGCAGCAAGCCGTCCAACCACCCCGGGCAATCCCAGCCAAATCTTGCCCATAGACCGCCCACGTCCCCATCTCGCAAAGAGTACGAAAGCCTCCGGCGCCAACGCCCGAAACGCCAGGAAGTCAACAGAAAAGCAGCGCAGGTCGGGCGCCAGAGGGCAAAGGAACTCGGGCTGTGCCGGGACTGTCGCCGTCAGGCGATTCCGGAGCAGACCAGGTGCGAGACATGCGCCGAAAAGCACCGCGTGGCCCGACGACGGAGCGACGCCGAAAGGAGTGCGAGGAAAAAGGAACTGACGAACCAGGGGATCGCCAAAAGTCTGTGCAAAGCAGGACCCGGCTCCACGCCGGGTCTTTTGCCGTCACTGGCCCGGCGCCGACGGCCGTAAATCCAACTCGGTAAAAAGGTTGGAGTAAAACCGAGTGAGACAAATCAAAGGGCAAGCCTTTGCGCAAAACCACAGGCAAGGCTCAGGAGAAAAAGATCAGACCAGCCCAGATCTACCAGCAGGGCTGAAAGGCAAAAGAATCAGCGGCACATGGCATCGAGCATGAGATCAAGAGCAACAAGCGACTCCGCGCCACAAGGAGCGGCGGATGCCCCACCCCGCCCCAGAAGGTACAATGGTCACCGGAGAAATGAGCATGACCACCCCCATCAACAACTTTCAGGACATCCTGGACGCCATGGAGCGCGACCCTGCGCTCAGAGACGCCCTGCGCCGCCATATCCTCACCGATGAACTCCTCCAGATGCCGGCACGCCTCGTCAGAATCGAGGAGGACGTCAGCTCACTCAAGGAGGGCCAGGCACGGCTGGAGGAGGGCCAGGCACGGCTGGAGGAGGGCCAGGCACGGCTGGAGGGAGACGTAAAAACCCTGAAGGATGGCCAGGCGCAACTCACAACTGAGGTCCGGGAAATGCGGCAGGAACTGAGCACAACCGGCGGAAGAGTCAGCAACATCACCGGGAGAGATTACGAGGCCCACGTCGCCGAGTTCATCCACAGGCACCTCCGGCGCAACCTCGCCACCAGCGCCAGCGTCTTCGCAACCCAACGCGACCGGGTCAACCTGACCGAACTCCTGGACCAAGCGGAAATCCAGGGACGCATCCAGCCTGAGCATGCCGACAACCTGAACAGAGCCGACCTGGTCATGACCGTCGATGACTCCACCGAATACCTGCTGGCAGAGATCTCCCTCACCATTCAGCAGGACGACATCGACCGGGCTGCAGAACGGGCCGGACTGCTCGCAAGGGCAACGGACCGGAAGGTAACACCGATGGCCGTCGGCACGAGACAGGAACCCGGCCTCGTAACGGGAGAGGTCAAGGTGATCATCATGCCCGAACCCCACGCAGAGAACAGAGCCATCTGAACGCGGCTAACCACCACCAACCCAGCACCCGCCCCCCAGACAACCAGAGGGCACCGTAGGGGTCATACAAAACGACCCCCTGATGGGGTTTGATGAGTTCAGAAACGCTCTGTCCGATCCCACAAGAATCATAGAACTCTGAGGCCCTTCACGAACAGGATTCCGCAGAATCGGAGACATCCACAAAGAGCACAAGGCCCGGCATACACCGGGCCTTTTCCTTTGGAACCAGAGCAGACGGCCGTAAATCCGACTCGGAGGAAAAGCTGGAGTAAAACCGAGTGGGACAATCGAAGGGCAGCACCTGCTGCCAACAATCATTGAGCCAGGCTCAGCGCACCAGCTAGGCCGCCAAGAAATCTGACAGTATGAACAAAACAATCACCAGAATACCCGCCATACCCCCCAAGTGGAAACCAAGAATCAGGAATTTCCTGATCTACATATTCCCACTCATTGTCGGCGAGATAATCCTCGGACTAACGCGTGGAGACATAGGAATAGGAGAAGGCCTCATGCCGCCAATAGCAGCATGGGGAATGACGGGACGAATTCAGGCAACCCCAATAACCTGGGGCTTGCTCCTGATCATTCGACTGACCACAGGAAGCGCATACGATGATTTCTGGCCGTCAATCTGGATTCTCACCGCGATAGGTCTACTCGTCGGGTGCATCAGACTCTATTACTGGAACCACGACCGGAACACCGACAGAAAGGCGAAAAGGCTCTCATGGTGCAGGAACTGCGAGAACAACGTCCAAGCCAAGCGTCCCCCGTTTCCAGCCGGATGGCTGGCTTTGACCATCGCATCAGCGGCACTCATCCATTCACTCTCAGGATTGATCTTCACACTGCCTGTCATCATATTCGCAGTATGGAGACTAACCAGGAGCCCCCTCTGCCCCGAATGTAGAAATAATATACCCGGAGGAAAGGTTCCTCTCAGGTGGGAAGGGTTGGTCATGGGGGCCCTGATACCCCTCTGTATCGGGTTCAACATCGCCCAAGAAATCTACCTTGAACCAAGCGCAGAATGCTCGGCAGCAGTGGAGACAGTGCAGCAGCAAGGTGGACCCAATCTACTGGAGGCATCCGACAGCGAAAAAGACAGGTGGCTGGAGGAAGAGCCGGGCGCCTGGGACCTCCTGGATAAAGTTGATAGTGCCTGCTGGGAGGAGTAACCAAATATGAGAGACCCACAGGGCGAAAAGACACACTCATCACCTACCGCTGCGGACCAGGAACGGCATCACCGCCACGTTCGACCCGCACAGCGCGGCGGATGATGACGTAGACCAACCCCAGAAACACAGAGATCGGAACCAACCATACTCCGATCAAAATCCCGAACACCACCGGACCCAGAGCAAATCCCAAGGAATTCCATTCTCCGCCTATGGCGACAATGCAAGCAAATAAAAATCCCAAGACGAGAGAAACCAAGCACCCCCACAGCCCAGCCACTACGGCCCCTTTCATTCCAGAACTGACTTTACGGCCTCCGCCCCCGTGCTAAGAAGTGGAGCACCATACTGTAAAATGCCGGGCCAGAAACCCAAATGAACGAAGACGGCCACTACGCCGACACCGCCCTGAGAATCGTCATTCCGGAACCACCCCCTCCCAGCAGCAGCCAGTTCAAGAAAGGAGCAGGGAAGCCCAGCGTGCGTAACACTGCCATCCTCGCATCCCTGCCCACTCTGCTCATCCTGGCAGAGCTGCCAGCCTGCCTGGGGCCAATCCCAACCTCCGAGAGAACTCGCGGCCCCTCCCCAACTCTGGACGCCACGACGCTGGCAAAGATACCCACAGCGACGACACCGGCGCGCACCATATTGGTCATCACCATATCCCCCATCCCTCCAAACATCCCTGAATACGACCGGATCCAGTGGCCCCACTGGACGGACTAGGACGGGAACTGCCGGAACGCCCGGCAGGAAACCCTTGCGGCTGAGAGCGTGGTACGGGGCACCTTCGAGACCCCGGGGGAGTGCCGGGTAGCCAGTGGGCGGTGGCGGGACCCTTATACCGGACTGAGCGAGGATGTTCCGAACGCCGTGGACATAGACTACCTGGTGCCGCTGGAGAACATCCACTACTCCGGCGGGTGGCGGTGGCCGGCAGACCGAAAGCGGGAATACGCCAACTACCTGGGCGATACCGAGCATCTGATCGCGGTAACAATGGGCGCAAACCGTTCCAAGGGGGAGAGAGGGCCAGAGGAATGGCGGCCTCCGGACGAGAGCTACTGGTGCCTGTACGCCACCAACTGGGTGGAGGTGAAGGCTGAGTGGGGCCTGACCATGACCGAGCCAGAGGCGGAGGCCATCATGGAAATGCTGGACACTTGTGAGAACCCGCCGGAGGTGGAATTCCTGGATCTCATGGAGACGAGGACGGGGGTGCATAAGCCGGAGTACTCGAGCTCGATGTACGGGTCGTGTGAGGAGGCAGAGGAGGCCGGGGAGCAGAGAATACAGGGGAGCGGCGGCGGGAGAGGTTCTCCGAAAGCCATGGTGCCGGACGCCCATGACGGGAAAGATGTGGTAGGCAAACGGCAAGTTGACACCATGCTGACATTTGAGCATGGACGAAGTCTAAGCAAGGCCTTAAACTCCGCGGGGAAACAGAAATTTCGTCAGGGGAGAATTCCCAATGACGCCTGAAAATCGAGCGCGAGTTATCATAGACCGACTCCTTCGCCAGTCCGGCTGGGATTTCGAAGAAGAAGCAATTGCCGAAGGAAATGAGGAGAGAGGGTTTGCCGACTACCTGATGAAAGACCCCAATGGACTAGTAGACGACCATCATTGAAATGATGTCTGGTAAGATGCAGGAAACCGGAGCCGAAGGAAGAGGATCGTGAAGCGGGGTGGATGTGATGGTCAAGAAATACCGTGTGGGACTGACTGGGGAGGAGCAGGAGGAACTGAAGGCATTGGTATCTAGGGGCCGGGCTGCGGCCTATAAGCAGGCTCACGCGCGCATCCTCCTGCTCAGCGATGAGAACCAGTCTGGCGAACCAATGATGGACCAGGAGATATCCCGGGCCCTCAAGGTGGGCACCGCCACGGTGGAGCGGGTACGGCGCCGATGCGTGGAGGAGGGGGTTGAGGCGGCCCTGGGGCGCAGGGAGCAACTGCGTCGCCGTCAGAGGAAGCTCGATGGGCCAAGGTGAGGCCCATCTGATTGCCATGGCCATCTCCCAGCCGCCGGAGGGGCGGGTCAGCTGGACCATGCAGATGCTGGCCGACGGATTGGTGGAGCGGGAGATTGTGGACAGCATCAGCCCGGAGACGGTGCGCCGGACTCTGAAAAAAACGAACTCAAGCCTTGGCTGAAGGAGTGCTGGTGCCTCCCGCCTCAGAGCAATGCCGAATTCGTGTGCGCCATGGAGGACGTGCTGGAGGTCTATCATCGTGAATACCAAGACAATGAGGTCTTGGTGTGCTTGGACGAGACCAGCAAGCAACTGGTGCAGGAGACCCGTACGCCCCTCCCGCCGCGGCTCGGGGCACCCATGGCCTACGATCACGAGTACCAGCGGAACGGGGTGAGCAACCTGTTCATGCTGTTCGCGCTCCTGGAGGGATGGCGGCGGGTGGAGGTTACGGACCGGCGCACCAGGACCGACTGGGCGGAGGTGGTGCGGAAGCTGGTGGATGAGGACTACCCCAACAGGGAGCGAATAGTCCTGGTGATGGACAACCTGAACACCCACCACCCGGCGTCGCTGTACGCGGCCTTCGAGCCGGCGGAGGCACTGCGCATCGCCCAACGGCTGGAGATACACTACACGCCGAAGCACGGGAGTTGGCTCAATATAGCGGAGATAGAACTGGGGGTGCTGGCGCGACAGTGCCTGGACCGCCGGATACCCAGCCAGGAAGACTTGGCGTGGGAAACCGGAGCATGGCAGGAGCAACGCAACCGGGCGGCGATTCGAGTGGACTGGCGCTTCACCACCGAGGACGCCCGCATCAAGCTCAAGTCTCTCTACCCGTCAATACAATAGCGGCGGACTACTAGGCGATGCCGTACTAAACCAATACCAACGTGGGATGTGCATTGCGGGGGTATCTAAGACGGCCGAGAGGGCTCCACGGCACCTCATATCACCTTTAGGTCCCAAATGAGTGGCCACCCACATTGCGGTCTAGCGATATGTACATTTCACCTTGGCTTTAGTTTAGAAGCAAAAGCCGCAGAGAAACACCCTTTGGTAGGTAAGGAACAGGCACGAACATACGCCAATTCGCTAGGGATTCGGTATGTTTTCTTGTCAAACGGTCGTAGGCACTACTTGTGGGACACGTCCCAAGGTAATCCAGTGGCCGTTACATCCATTCCGACGCCGGAGGAACTATTCAACCCAGTAGAAGCGGCTGACAAAGACCGCAGCGGATTGTGGACAACGTCAGCGGAAGCGGTCTTTCCAAAGGGGCGTGAACCACGACAATACCAACTGGAAGCGATCAGAGCCATACAGAGAGATGCTCGAGGCGGACGGACAGAGTTCCTGCTGGAGATGGCAACCGGGACAGGGAAAACTACAGTTGCCGCAGCCATGTGCAAGCTCTACATAACCACTAGGAATGCCCGCCACATTCTCTTCTTGGTAGATCGAATTGAACTTCGAGGTCAAGCCGTCCAAGACATTAGCGAAGCGCTTGATTACCAATACGAGGTGGCAGAGTATTCCGGAAACGAAGACCACGATTGGTCTAGTAGTCCGAAATCTTTGAAGTGATGAGTAGCCGCAATGGTCTTGGTTCCTAGGAAGGCTGCTGCCACACTCTTGGCCTCGAGCAAAAGGGGGGATAATTAAGCCATCATTTCTACACTGCTGGTCTACTAGGACGCATATTACCGTGGCCACTATTCATAGCATCGGCAGACTGTTCAGCAACTACGATAACTTGGCAGCCGAACAGTTCGACCTGATCGTCACTGACGAAGCCCACCGCTGCATCAGCGGACCTGAGAGACGGGCTCTTTTCGAAGGATTCATTGCAGAGAAAGTGGGGTTAACAGCCACACCTCGCCAACTTATCCTCTCTACAAGTCATTCCCCGGAGGACGACGACGCCAATTCCCTCCGGGATACCTACCACGCCTTTAACTTGGAACCTGGTGAGCCCACGTTCAGCTATACAATAGACCAAGCTCAGGTCGATGGATTTCTCGTTGGACCAACCGCGGTCGACGTTCGCACAAACATTACTACCCTTTTGATGTCGGATGAAGGATTCGCAGGCAGCGTCAGTACTATTGATGAATACGAAATAGAGGCGGAAAAGCAAGTCAGTTTTCATGTAGGAGACTACGAGAGGACCTTCAAGTCTAGGGCTACAAACGTAGAATTCTGCCGCGAATTCATCCGGGAGTCTCTCAATGAGCCCAACACAAATCTAATAGGTAAGGGTATCATATACGCCGTCCTGCAAAGCCACACTGCGCAACTGACTAATATACTAAACGAATTGGCCGATGAGATATAGCCAGGAATTTATCATTCGGACTTCGCAGTACAAATTACCTCGGACGTCAATCATGCCAACACCTATGGTAAAGCGTTCAAAGATAACAATCTGAACGGTCAACATCCATATGAACCAAACTACAAGACCAGCAAGACAAGAATTTGCGTCACAGTCGGCATGATGACCACTGGATACGACTGTCCGGATCTACTCAATATAGGATTTTACGGTCGGTAAAATCTCCTATCGACTTCACTCAGATTAAGGGCCGTGGTACTAGGAAATACGACTTCAGAGAAAACATTACGGATCCATTGTTGAAAGAACACATGGCAGAACTTCCAAAAGAGGGATTCAAGATAATTGACCTTTTTGGAGTCTGCGAATATCACCACGAAGGACACTTGTATGTGGAGAATTCCAGAAACGCATCCTCTGGCAACGTAGATGGAACCAAGAACGGTGACCAGACGTAAACAGGCTCCGAGGATATCATCTATCACTATCCAGGACAGGACGAAACCGAATCTATCACCAGGTTGGAATTCGACTACGACGCCACCACCATTGTGAGGCGACAAGAGAATGCAAGGGACGCCCTACTGAAAGCCCGCGAGGAAGCTAATGAGGCCCTCCGCTCGGCATGGGAAGACTACATGAAGGAATATCCAATCGACGACAGGGCGGACCGAAACAACGCCCAACTAAACCAAAGCCAAGGTGGGATGTGCATTTCCGGGGTGTTGAGAGTTGGAGTGGGAGTCGCGCGGCAGGGCGCTGGCCCTTGATTGCAAGACGGTGCGGCAGCGGCGTTTCACCTCCTCTTTCCGGTTGGCCAGACCAACGAGGAAGCTGCCGACCCGTTCCTGCACCTTGACCTTGGTCCCCAAGCATAGGTTCCCGGTCGCCTCCTCCCTGGCCCAGCCCCAGACCGCCTCATCGGCATTGAAGTCCGGACTGTAACCCGGCAGGTTAAACAGCCGCAGGTTCAGACCCGGCGTCCGCAGGTACTCCCTCACCGCCTCGCCCCGCTTTCGCGGGGATAGACCTAAACCAAACCCAAGGTGGGATGTACATTTAGGATACATTGGGGATTGGCTGGGATTCTCGCAGAAATCCTTCGGCCATTGATTGCAGGACCGTGCGGCAGCGGCGCTTCACTTCGTCTTTTCTGGTGGACAGTTTCTTGGTGGACAGCCCGTGTAGGAACTTCCCGGCCCTCTGCTGCACCAGGGCCTTGGTCCCCAAGCACAGGTTTCCGGTGGCATCCTCTCTCGCCCAACCCCAGATGTCCTCTTCTGCGTTGCAGTCCGGGCTGTAACCCGGCAGGTTCACCAGCCGCAGGTTCACTCCGGGCTTGCTCAGCCATTCCCTCACCGCCTCACCCCGGTGGACCGGCGCGTTGTCCCAGATCACGTCAGTGTTCTCGCTGACACAGCGAATTTGACTGAATACCAGCCGTCGCACCGAGTGAGATTCAGCGCAAGGGGAGGCGATTGACCCATAAACCGTACTTTGATACAAATGCAAATCAACGGCGTTGATAGTGTCCGGTTGTTCGTGACCATAACTATCATGAACACTGGGGGTACGGACAGGCTGGGCACTGCTGGAATGCCAGTAGACGGCATCAGCAGATTTAGAGTCGAAAATGGCAAGCATGTTTCGGGGCCGTAACAGGGTCATTATTCCGGCGATGGTGGCAGCCGTGCTGGCGGCCGTCGTTGTCGTAGTTATCCTGATGGTAACAGGTGGTTCGGAAACGCCGCCGGAGACGAGCTCCGAGACAGCATCAATTGCGGTTCAGACGAAGGGTCCGCAACTAACCCCAAGCAAAACCATTGCTCCCGCCACTCAGCTACCACCAGCCGCAGCCGACGAGTTTCCTTGGGAGGCCGATGGACTCAACGATCTCGAACGGAGTGCGGTAGAGTCTCTCGAAGCCATCGAAAGGAGCGATCCCTCCACCGCTGAGGCGGTGCAGCAACTTCCTTGGCTTGCCGACGAATTGCAGTTGGAGGAAAGGTTGGCGCTGGTTTCCATCAAGGACATTGCAGCCGCAAACCCGGAACTGGCCAGAAGCGTTGTCGGTCTGCCATGGATTGCGGAGGTAGTAACGGACAATGAACTGTTGGCGATTATCAAAATCAAGAACCTCGCCCGGCAAGAGCCGTCCCTTGCCAAGGACCTGGTTAACTTTGCATGGGTTACTGATGGCGTTACTGAAAAGGAACAGTACGTACTGGATGTTGTGCAGTACATGGCGATGGACGATCCCTCAATCGCTCGCCGCATGCTGGACTCCCCCGAAATTGCCGACGGCATTAGCGCCGAAGAACTGGCGGCCTTCACCGGTTCGCATTCGTACTTCCTGGAGCGGATCGAAGAAGAGTATCCGGCCATCTGGGAGATTATCAGTGATTACGAGTGGATTTCAGGGGACGCAAGCGGGATGCGAAGGCATACCCCTTCAGGTCTACTGGCTTCCCCCTTGCCCAGCCATGGACTCACTGCGCTGGACCAGTGGGCGCTCGCTGTTATCCGTCGCATCACGAACGTGGACGCGGTTCTTGGCGAACGCCTTGTGTCCCTACCGTGGATCGCAGACGGAATTTCTTTGGACGAACGGTGGGCTCTGCTTCGCTTCCTTTACATCGCGGAGAGGAGTCCCTCTCTGGCGGGGCAATTTCTGGAGTTGGATTGGTTTGCCGATGGCATAAGCGAGTTTGAGCTGAAGGCGCTCGTTGTTTGCTGGCTCTTGACTGGCAATGACACCGGCCAAACCCAGCTGCTTCTCAGCCAGCCATGGTTTAGAGACCAGCTCAGCGACGAGGAGGTCGCCCTGGTAGTTACTCTCCGCTCCGGGTGTCGGTGGAATCCATTCACAGGGAGCTTGTTGAGGATGGACAGGTAGAGTTCGAGATCTTCGCACGTCCTTCGGGGCAGGTAAAACTGTTCGTTGTCAGCCGTACTCCCCTCGGTCCCCAGACCGACACAGTGTTTCAGGGGATTAGGACCGGAATTGAGGCGATCGAAAACTTCATGGGCCCTCCCTGGGTTAAGACGGACGTCATTGTCTACCTGGAACCCGGCATCAGGTATATCCGGGAAGTTTCCGGCCTGAACTATGGTAGCCACATATTGATCCAGCCTGACCCATCGACACCTTACTTCAAAGATGTCCTATATCACGAACTGGCTCACTTTTATTTCGGCTATGGCAACGCACCTCGATGGCTCGCTGAGGGAGGAGCCAATTTCCTCGAGTCCTACACCATCCACGTCAGTGAAGACGCCAGTATGCAATCCCGATATGACCTCGCACAACAAAGTATGTTACGGCGTTGTCTTCCGCAGGGTATCTCCAAGGTCAACGAATTGCTGGAGGCCACTGCATTCCTGCACCCTGGGGTTTACCTGACCTCTTCCCTGTGGCCTTGCACCTACCCTGTTGGGGAGTCTTTCCTGCTGGGAATCTATATTGCCTTTGGGCACGACGTAGTGTCTTCGTCCATGCGGAGCCTGTACAAAAGGGGGCTAACCTCATACTCACCAGCGAGCGAAGACGAAATAGTCTGGACTTTTCTCTCGAACGTTCCTGAGCAACGACAGGAGGAATTTCGGGACCTGTACAACATCCTGCACGGCCGCCCGATTCCCGAGTATAGACCTCCTGGAACACCGGTGCCTCCTGCATCACCAGTGCCTACTGCAATACCGGTGCCGACCGCAACACCGCCCACATCCCCAAGTCCGACGGGGTCTCTGCCGGGAAGTGCTGCTGAAGATAGGGAAGCTTTGCTTGCGCTATTCCGGGCCACAAATGGCAGAAACTGGGCGAATAACGAAAATTGGCTGACCAATACCCCCATGGGTGATTGGCATGGCATCGAGACCGACAGCAACGGCCGTGTAACGCATGTGGATCTGAGAGAGAACCGGTTGGTTGGCCAATTCCCCAAGGAGATAGGGCGCCTGGGCGTCCTGAGGGTGCTGAATTTGGGCAACAAAGTTGAATATCCCTGTGAGTGGGAACCCCAACCCATCCAGGGTTGGGACTGCAGACCCACATCGCCCTCGCCGAACAGGTTAACCGGGGAGCTGCCCGCTGAGTTGGGAGATTTGATAAATCTGGAGGAGATCGATCTGAGGGGGAATCAACTGGACGGTTCAATTCCGGCCAGGCTCGGAATTTGCGCAGCCTAAAGCATCTTTACATCGGCGAGAACCTTTTGACCGGATTCATTCCCGCAGAACTGGGGCGCCTCTCAAACCTGGAGGACTTGTACTTGGGATATAACAGGTTGACGGGTACGATTCCACCTGAATTGGGCACCCTCACCAATTTGGAAACCTTGCTCCTTTGGGCCAACCAATTGACTGGTATCCTGCCAAATACGTTGGCAAATTTGTCCAATTTACAGCGTCTGTCTGTGGGAGGAAACCGTCTTACGGGGAATATACCTTTGTGGTTGGGCAACCTCGATGAATTGCTGGAAATCCATATTGTCGGTAACGAGTTTAGCGGAAGTATCCCTGCTGAAATCAGAAGCTGGACGAGCCTTGAGTCTCTTCATTTAGGTTGGAATCAGCTCACCGGATCAATTCCCGACGAACTCGATAATCTCCCGTCCCTGGACTTTCTGCAACTCCAGGGCAACGATTTGTCAGGGTGCATACCTACAGTATTGTGGAACGTTCAGGAGAACGATCTCGAGGAGCTGGAGTTGCCTTCCTGTAGGTAAATGTCAATGGCGGCGCGGCAAAGTGGGCCTCGTCAGCGAGGAATATCATATCACCGGACCGCCGCTCCTCCTTCTTGGCTGCAACCCTTGGCAGCAACCGCTGCCTTCAGTTAATGAGCAGGACCCTCACTTGGCCACTTGCCCAGTTTCCTGGGTCTACCTCAGGCTCAGTTGGCGAATGCGGTTCGTACCCCGGTGCGCCCGCTGCCGGGTCTGTCGCACCCTGAATCGCTCCAGAAAAAACATTGCCTATACTGACGCCAAGACACAAGACCCCGGGTCGGCATGGGGGCTATGAAACATCGCCCGGCAGTGACCAGGGGCGGCGCCTAGACCATCGATTCCTGTAGCGCGAGCGCGGACAGCCATTGCAGGACCGCCACCGAGGCTTCGGTGGTGCGGTTCACCAGGGAATGCTCCCCTTCGTCCACCATTATTGCGCTGGCGCTTGGGCTGTTCACGGCAGCCCGAACCAGGTCCTGGGCCATCCCCTTCAGCCTGGTGTGGGTCTCCCGGGAACCGTTGAGGGCGAGGATGGGTACCCGTACCCGGTCGGCCAGGTTGATCAGGTTGTACTTCTCGAAGGGGCCGTGCTTGTCGAGGTAGGACGCCGCGCTGAAAAACTGGGGGATGGGGAAATCGACCCGGAAAACTCCGTCGGGATCCCCTTCGCCTATCAGGCGCTGCGCCGTCTCCACGTTGGCCCGGAATTCATCGGCGTCCTCGGACCCCAGGTAGTGCGAGTAGGACAGCCGCACGGGAGAGACGGGCACAACGGCGGCGACCCGCGGATCGTCCTGCGTGGCGGCGTAATAGGTAACGCGCACCGCTCCCATGCTGTGGCCCAGCAGGCCGACGGTGCGATACCCGCGCTGCTCCAGGTGGTTTATTCCGGCCCGCAGGTCGCCCATGGTTTTTTCCAGGATCTCGAAGGCATTGCCCTTGTAATCTTGGCCCGACGGGTTGTACCAGATGGTGTCGTGGGCATTGGTGTTCAGGGTCAAGCAGGCTATGCCCCGGGCGCTCAGGTCTTCGGCCATGGACTTGGTGGCGGGGTCGCAAAAATTGCCCCGTGACCCGTGAATCAGAAGCATCGCATCCACCGGGCCGGGATCCTGGGCCCCGGTGGCGGGAGCGTAAAACGCGCCATCCAGCAACAGGCCCTCCCGGTTTACCACGCTAATGAGATCAACCAGCATCTGCCATCTCCCTCTTCGACGCCCGCGGGCAATCGTGAATGGCCCAATTTTAGGCGCCGCCTCAGTATGCCGCAAGAAGAAAGGGGAAAGGTCCCCGCGTCCCAGCGCCTTTTAGTCAAATCCGGGGCGGGTGATTGGGGCCTCCATCTGCGTTCCAAGGTTGGTTGCCCAGGGCGAGCGGATTCTTGGCCAATTGTCGATTGGCCCTAATACTACAGTGGCAGATTAACTATATTGAATAGGCCATCAGCCGGCGGGCGCTGGAGTAGCTGCGGGGACTGCTCAGCCCGGTGGAGCGCAAGAACGGCTGGCAACTGGCGGAGCAGGTGAGGGTGGCCGGGACCAGGTGGGCATAGAGGAATGCTTCGAGGAGGCCAAGGGACAGGTGGGCCTGGACCAGTACGAGGTGCGCCGGTGGGAGGGCTGGTACCGGCACATCACGCTGGCGATGCTGGCCCTCGCCTGTCTGGCAGTGGTCAGGCACCATGCAATGGCCCAAGGATGCCCGGCAGAAAAGGGGGCTGCCGCAGCCGGGATGAAGAGCTGATTCCCTTGACGGTGCCCGAGGTGTGCCGTCTGCTCACCCGCTTGGTATGGACGAAAAACCACACTGCCGGATCTGTGCTGGCCTGGTGCCGATGGAGACGGCGGCACCAGGCCACAGCCCAAAGATGCCACTACCAACGGCGACTGAAAATGCTGGCATCACATCTGGGAGTGTGGTATTAGACTGCGTTTCTGTTGTTCGCCATCAGCGGAGCGCGAATGAGTCGAGGGGCCTTCGCTATCCTGGAGGGTTGGCCTTGAACCACTCGGTTATCTCGGAGCCTGTGGCCGCCCACACTCCTTGGCGTCGCACCATGTGTCCCAAGGCCTGGTCCAAGTAACCGATTCGGAAGGGCTGGCCGATAAGCCAAGGGTGCAGGTTGAACGCCATGAGCAGCCCCGACTCCTGGGATTCCTCGTAAAGCCCATCGAAGCTTTCTTCCAGCAAGCGGGCGTAGCGGTCGACGGGCACCTTGCGGTCCCAGAGCGCGTTGACGTCGTCCAACTCCAACATCAGGGGCAGGGCATGCAACTCCCCTTGGGCGGTCGTCATACGATAGGGCCGCTCGTCGTTGACCCAGTCGCAGACGTAGCTGATACCTGCGGCGGCGAGAATGCCCGGAGTGCGTTCCGATTCACCGTGCTCCGGCCCCAGCCAGCCTTGCGGCGACATGTCGGCGGCCCGGCGCAGGGCCTCTACGCTGGAGTTCACGTACTCCTCTTCATCCTCCTCTGTCATGCGTCCTGTGATCATCCGGCTGACCGAAATTCCATGGCCGATGATCTCGGCGCCGCGCTGCCGGCAGTGGGCGACCAGGTAGGGATTGGCTTCCGCCGTCATCGCGTCTATGGCCACGGTAGGCCGGATGCCATGCTTTTCAAGCACGTCCAGCACCCGGAAGATGCCCACGCGGTGACCATACTCGCGGTGAGACACCCGCGCGTAGTCGGGGAAGGGACGGTCGCCGAGGCCGCCTGCCAGCGAGCTGGTGAAGCTGCCCGGCGGTGCTTCCCATTCCATCTTTTCCAGGGTGACCACCACGCAGAGCGCGATGCGGGCGCCGTCGGGCCAGTGGAGCGCGCCTCGCCGGTTGATCGGCGACCATTGGTAGTGATCGTGGTCCATTCCGGGACGGCGTTCAGCCGGCATATAGTTCCTCTCTACGAACTCGCGAATATTTCTCTTACGCACGCCAACATTGCTGGCGTTGGCAGGCCGGTAACCGCAATTGCGAAAACGGGCGGGAGGACTCCCGTCCGGTGTGTCGCGTGGCTGAACCTTTATTGGCGACGATATTGGGCCGAGTGGGCGACGACCTCGTCATAGTAGTTTGCGATGTAGTGCTCGGCGATTTCGTCGGCCGTTGTTTGCCAGACCCCGTCGTGGGACATGATGTAGCTGAGGATCTCGTCCAGGTACTTCACTCGGTGGGGCTGGCCGATGAGGTACGGATGCAGGGCAATGCACATCACGCGACCGCTTTCCGCTCCCTCGGCGTAGAGCTGGTCGAACTGGGCCTTGCAGATGCGGGCGAAATACTCGCCCTCGAAATTGCTGCGGAACACCGGAACGTCGTTCAACTCGATGCTGTAGGGAACCGACACCAGCTTGCCCGACTTCACCCGGATGGGCACCGGCTGATCGTCATGCACCCAGTCGGTGTGATAGATCAGACCGGCCTCGGCCATTAGGTCGGGAGTGCGGTCGGTGCCGGAAACGGCTGGGCCCAGCATCCCCTTCAGCGGCTTCCCGGTATGGCGGCGCAGGGTCTCGATGTTGTCTCGGTAGAACTCCCGCTCCTCTTCTTCGGTCTGGGTGTTCAGGTAGCGGGTGTTGTAGATACCGTGGCTCATGAAGTCGTAGTCCCGCTCGATCATGGCCTCGGCGATTTCCGGGTAGTGTTCCAACACCGCGAGGTTCAGCGACACGCAGCACCTTATGTTGTGCTTGTCCAGCACCTCGGTCATGCGCCAGAAGCCGACGCGGTTACCGTAGTCGCGGTATGAATACTGCTGTACGTCGGGAATGGGTACCCGGGGCCACGGAGTTCGCACACCGTCGAAGTCGGGCAGGTACTCGTAGTGCTCGATGTTCGGGGCAATCCACAGCGCCACCCGGGCGCCGCCGGGCCACCGGATGGGGGGCCGCTCGATGATTGGGCTATAATCGACTCTTGATGGGGCTTCGACCACGGTCAGGGCCTCCGTTTTGGAGGGATTGGGGTTACTGGCCATTCTAACCGCAAATCTGAGATGTTTGTATAGGGACTTATATCGGATAGTAAATCAGGCATCAAAAATGGCCCCAGGGTTGCATACCTCCTCTTGAGTGGATTGGAATTATCGGCGTTTGAGTCGCCATCGGGGTCCAGTTTCTGGCATTGCCCGGGCCCCATCCCCACCCACCAGTAGGCCTCATGCCCCAAGTTCTCATCCCGCTTGTGGACTCCCTGATAGCCAGCGTCGCACCATACCTGCGTCCTCTCGCCGTGAAGCACTGTGTACTATTCCCGTATCCGGATCCACGACGATGTGCGCCTTCGTCCCGAAATGCCACTGATTCCCTTTCTTAGTCTGATGCCTCGACTGGAGCTGCGAATTGTGGTCCGTCTACGACGTGGCTATGCTCAGTCTCAGCAGCATCTCCCGATAACGGGCAAATTCACCGGGCTGCGGGGCCTCTGCCTGGGCAGCCTGGATTCGGAGGTAAGAGACAGCGGATGGTGCTGAAAGGTAAGATGGCACTGATCACCGGCGCAGGTCGCGGCATAGGTCGGTCGATAGCCGTGGCCTTCGCCGGCCAAGGCGCCCGGACCATCGTCACCGAAAGGGACATGGACCGTCTGACGCGGGTGGCCGACGAGATAGGCGCCATCGGAGGAGAGGCGGAGGCCCTACTCTTGGATGTGACGCGAGAGGAGAACGCAGTTCGTGCAGCGGAGCAGGTGGTCGGGAAATGGGGCCGGATTGACGTGCTGGTCAACAACGCCGGCATCATAACCTGTCACACGCCAGTATGGGTCACCACAATGGAGCAGTGGGACGAGGTGATGAACACCAACCTGCGGGGAATGCACCTCGTCTGCCGCGCGGTCATACCCCACATGATGCAGAGGGAGCAGGGCGTAATCATCAACATCGGGTCGTCATCCGGACGGCAGCCGGAGGGGGATTACGGGGCTTACGCGACGTCGAAATGGGGCGTTGTTGGCTATACGGCCTCCTTGGCCCATTCCCTTGCTCCCTACGGCATCAGCGTCAACGGTATCAATCCCGACTGGGTGGATACCGATATGGCCAGGGCTTACAATCCTGACGGAGACGCTGACTGGATAACCGGGGAAGAGGTGGCGCAAGCGGCCCTGTACTTGGCGACTCACGCGCCCAGGTTCATGACCGGACAGTTCATCGACCTTTTCGGTGCCTGATTCTTCAACCTGTATAACGACGGTGTAACGATGGGTAACACCCTTGATTTTTCCGAGTCTTTTTACAGGCGTCATGCCCAGCGTTACGCCGAGGTGAGCCACAACTTCATTCAGTCGGTTTACAGCGATGTCTCCCACCCGGGGCTCAAAGGGGATACGGACCTAATGTACCGTCTCCAAGAGCTTGTTCCGCCGGGATCCCGAGGGCTGGACGCTGGCTGTGGCGCGGGGGCCCGGGACGTTTTCTTCTACTGGCAGAGGGGGTACGACATCTACGGGGTGGATGCCGTGGATGAGAACATCCTGGAGGCGCGCAGGCTTCACCCGGAAATCGCCTCACGGGTGTCGCTCGCCAACCTCCGCGAGCCCCTCAGCTACCCGGACGCCTCTTTCGATTTTGTACTGTGCAACGCGGTCATCCAGCACATTGAACCAAGTATAGCCCTGGGAGTCACACTGCCGGAGTTCGCCAGGGTCCTGAAAGTTGGCGGTGTTCTCCAGCTTATGTTCAAGTATGGAGGCGGAGTCGCGACGGTCTACGACAGGGACTACGGCGCGGACAGGACCTTCCAGCTATACGAAGTAGATGAGGTGCTCAGTATCATGGAGGAATGGGGCCTGAAGGTGATTCCTGGGGAGGGCGAGAAACTGGGAGGAGTCATGTACTTCAAGGACCCCAAGCCCATGGACCATTGCGTCTTTTTCGCTCGGAAAGACGGGTGAGGGGTGGGGTTCCTTGTCTCCGAGTGCCAATTGGATGGCTGCAGGACTCAGATGAGCGGCTTGAGAGTTCCCAAAGACCTTCGGGACATCACGCCCTGCTGGTTGACCAAGGCCCTTAACGTCAGCCTGGAGCCCGGCGCCCCATCCGTGCTCGGGTACTCGGCTGAGACCATTGCCGAGGGCAAGGGATTCATGAACCAGCTGTTCCGTCTGAGGCTTCACTATGACTATGACTCCACGAACCTGCCGCGCACCGTAGTGGCCAAGCTCCTGTCAGCGGACCCTCTGCTGAGGACGGTCTTCGACAGGTTGGGACAGAACCGGCGAGAGGTCAGGTTCTACCAGGAATTGGCAAACAGCGTCCACCTGCAGACCCCTCGCAGCTACCACTGTGGAGTGGACTCAGCCACCGGGGACACAGTTCTGCTGCTGGAGGATATGGGTCATGCCAGACAGGGGGATAGCGTGGCCGGGTGCTCCATGGACGAAGCCCGCCGTTGCATAGGCCAGTTGGCCAGGTTCCAAGCATCTTGGTGGGGCAGCCCTCTCTTGGAGAGATTGTACTGGATGCCACTTAAGGAGGCCGAAGCCGGAGCCTACCGGGAGATTTACGCTGGCGCGTGGATGGCTCTGCAGGAGAGGGCCGGAGACGGAATGCCCCAAGGCCTGCGGCTGTTGGGGGACCGTCTGGCTTCAGAAGTCCATAGGATCAAGGCCAAGCTCACGAGACCTCCCCGGACGATTGTTCACGGGGACTACCGACTCGACAATTGTTTCTTCAGCACAACTGCGGCCTCCCAGTCGGTTATTGTCTTCGACTGGGAGTTCTGTGGAAGAGGACGCGGCGCCTACGATGTTGCCGCCTTCATCAGCGAGGCCTTCCCCCCACAGCAACGAAGGGAGGAGGAGTTGGGCCTTCTGCGCGAGTACCACTCCATCCTGGCGGACAACGGCGTCAGGGGCTACCCGTTCGAAGAATGCTTGGATGACTACCGGCTCTCGATGCTGGATATATTTGTTTTCTGGATAATCACCGGAGGTTACTGCAATTACGAGGGTGAGCGAGCCAAAGTGTACCTGAGCAACACCCTGGAGCGATTGGACGCTGCCATATCCGACCTCGCATTCACTGAAACAGTTGATCTGAAATAGGTGAAGTTGCCGACCCGGCAAGTCGGCAAAGGCCAAGGATGAATGGCGAGAGCTATCGTCTCAAACGGAGCAGAGCGGACACAGTGTCCCAGTCCCCTGACGGCTCAGACGACCTCTGGCCACGTCAACACCGAGCTTGTTCCAACCCCTTTACTCAGTCCTCCGTTTCGTTCCGTAGTCGTCCGTCATCATGCCGGTGGGACACGGTTCTTCCGCCACGGTGATACGTTTTGTCGACGCCATTGACGCATTGAGGTCCATCACAGCCCAGGCCATCGTGATACCAAGCCAAAACGACCTCTATTTCCCACCCGCAGACATCGAAATCGAAGTGTCGCTTATGTCCAACGCTGAGTTTCGGCCAATGGGGTCCATCTGGGGCAACCTAGCGGGCGGCCCCGGCTTCATCCCGCCCGATGCGGCGTTTGTGGACGCGACGCTGCGGGAACTTCAGGAGAGCTGAGGGGGATGGGCTATGTCCACAAACCCCAGATATTGTATGAGACTTGCATAGTCGGCCCTAAATGCGGTAATGTCGCTAAAATTTGGTCAGACCTTGGTTTTCGGCGTTGTGGAGGTACGATGGTGGCCCCAAATTCAAAACAGCAGAAATCTGCTCAGCAGCAAATTCAAAGTCTGTTTCAGGAGCCCTCAACAGTCTCCGCGATACATTATTCGTGCGAGAGTTTTCACGATAGACCGGATGGGAAGTCTCCCAGAATCACGTCTATTGCCATAGGAGTTACGCAGTTGAGAGAGCTAAGGTCGGTGATGGGATAGGATAGAAGGAGTGAGGCGGAGGTGGGGGAGATGAACCCAGCCAAGTGTGACTCGGTGGACTACATTCAGTTCTTGGTGGCAGCCCAGAGGAGATTTACCTGCAGCGAAGCGGCGCGGTGTCAACCGGAATCACCGCAAGCTCCGGCCCATGACGCATTCACCCGTCTGCTGCGGAGACAGCCCCCCGGCACGGAGGCGCTGTGGCAGGAAACCCGGGGACTAGTGCGACGGGAGGAGGGGGTGCTGGTGCTGGACGACACCACCCTGGACAAGCCCTACGCCAAGCGGATAGAACTGGTGTCCCGGCATTGGAGCGGCAAGCATAAGCGAGTGGTATGGGGCATCAACCTGCTGACCTTGTTGTGGACTGATGGCAATGCGCTGATACCCTGTGATTTCCGGGTCTATGACCGTCCCCTAAGCGGACTGAGCAAGAACGACCACTTCCGGCGGATGCTGGAGGTGGCGGAGGGGCGGGGCTTTCAGCCCCGGTGGGTGCTGTTCGACAGTTGGTATACCAGCCTGGAGAATTTGAAAGCCATCAGGGACAAGGGATGGTTCTGGCTGAGCCAATTGCGGTCCAACCGGCGGGTGAACCCCGAGGGAGCGGGGAACTTGCCCTTGGCCACCGTGGCGATACCCCAGGAAGGCCGGCAGGTGCATCTGCGAGGCTATGGATTTATCCGGGTGTTTCGGACGGTTTCCAAAGACGGGGACGTGGAACACTGGGCCACCAATGATCTGGGAATGACGGAGCAACAACGGGAAAGCTTGGCGCGCCAAGCCTGGGGAATCGAAACGTACCACCGGGGCCTCAAACAGTGTTGTGGCGTGGAGAAATGCCAAGTGCGTACGGCAGAGGGACAGCGGAATCACATCCGCCTGTCCCTCCAAGCCTTCCTGCGGCTGGAAGCCCACCGCTTGAGTGCCGGAGTCTCTTGGTACGAGTCCAAAGCCAACATCATACGCTCGGCCTTACGAGATTACCTGGCTTTTCCCAAGTACACTCTCCATCCAACTGCGTAACTCCTATGCCATTGCTAATTTATTGACGCAACAAGCAGAGAGTTTTTCAATTCACAAGCTGGCAGAGAGACAACAGATTTTACTTTCCCACATAGAGAGCCACTATGATGACCTTGAATCAGAGATGCTACAGGACTTTTTTCTTACCTGAAACAGCATCAGCAAACAAAATACCTGCATTGGAACATGAGGGACGATAACTACGGATTTCAAGCCATAGAACATAGATATCAGGTATTGGCCAATAATGCCGATCCAGGATACAGAGTTCCGGAAAGCCAGAAGTTTGACTTAGCCCTACTGCTTAAACACCTATACGGACCTACATACATCGAACATCCGCGTATGCATAAATTGCTAGACAGAAATAATGCCGTGCCATTGGCTTCCTGAGCGGATCTGCAGAGGCAATCGCTTTTGAGAAAAAGGAATACCATCGTCTGCACCAATCATCTATTGCTAAAGTCCATGCGATTACGACAGTTGCACACCTAGCCTACAACCAGCAACTCAAGACGAATACTAGTTTTTGGCAAATGCAGGATGGCCGGGCACGAGCGGTTGCAAATTAGCCCTTAGAACATCCCAAAATGTCTTCTGTTTACGGACTAGTAGGCACGGTCGTAACCGTTGGTGCCTGGGTTCTTAGCTAGAGAAATATCCTCCGAAATTTTTATGCATCAGGAGCCTGGGTGATTTTTAGGTAGTTCACTTTGCATGTTCAGCGGCCGACTTCCCTTAGCGTTGTACGGTTCGGTCAGCATCATTTCGAATAACCCATCAGGCAAGTTCGGCCGCTATACCTTTCATATTGCCATTCGCTAGTCGTTGGCGGGGGCTCCTGCCGGCTCGCGGGGTGGGGCTTCGACCAGCTCGTAGAGGGTGCTGCGGGCTCGGATCTGCTCATCCCAGCCGCGAACGCGGAGGTCTATCATCAGGCCGTCGGGTCCCTTGTACTTGCGGTTGGCGCGGCTGCTGCCGGGGCACTCGGTGGCTCCGTGCTCTTCGACGGTCGATACAGCATTCTCCAAGTCGTCGACGTAGAAACCGATGTGGTGCACGCCCTTGACGGTGGAGGGGCCCTCGCCCAGGTTGGGTGCGTCCTCGGAACCAATCTTCAAAATTGCGAAGTAGATGTAGCCGTCGGTGAGCCAGACCCCTTCGGCACCACCGTCGGGGGAGCGGCGAAGCTCCTCGAGGCCGAATACGGTCTTGTACCACTCGGCGGTGGCCGCGGGATCCTCGGTGTGAAGGGCGATGTGCTTGATTCGCGGTGCCATTACTCTCCTCCGTTGCGTTGGCTGCGTATTGAGATTTTCTCCCATCCCCACCCTCCCCCACTGGGGGAGGGAATTTAATGAGGCTAGATTTTCCCAACCAGGGATTTCAGGGCGTCGTAGGCTCGTTGGGCCGACTCTGGTTCGCCGGGAATGTCGAAAATGTTGCCCACGAAGTCGGTGGCTCCGCCTTCTGCGAAGATTTCCAGTTGCCTTTGCAGCGATGACTCGTTGCCTATCACCGCCACCTCTGCGGGACTTTCCACGCCTTCGATGTCCAGCACCCGGCGGTAGTTGACCAGCTCGCCGTATCGCTGGTAGGACTCGGCTGCCTTCTGGCGTCCGGCGTTCTCGTCATCAGTGACCGCCGTGGGCAGGCCGACGCAGACCCGGGGCGCGGCGCGGCCGCTGTTCTCCGCTGACCGCCGGATACGCGGGGTGATGTGCTGCTCGATGGTGCGCGGCCCAGCCATCCAGGTGACGGTGCCGTCGGCCACCTCGCCAGCCAGTCGCAGCATCTGGGGAGCCAGTGCTGATACCAGGATGGGGCAGGCCGGGCGCTCCAAGGCGGCCAACTCCAGGTTGACGTTGAAGAATTCACCGTTGAACTGCACCGCGCCTTGCTCCAAGAGCGGGCGCATCACCGAGAGGTACTCGCGGGTGTGGAGCGCCGGTCGGTCGTAGGGAATGCCGAAGCCCTCCTCGATTCCTGGCCGGTGAGACGGGCCGATGCCCAGAATGAAACGGCCGCCGGTTGCCGTGGCGGTGGTCAGGGCCTGCTGGGCCAGTACCGCCGGGTGGCGCGGGTAGGTGGGCACGACGCCGACGCCAAGCTTGATGCGACTGGTCTGCATCCCGGCCAACGCCAGCGCGGTCAGCGCGTCGAAGCCGCGGGCGGAGATGTGGGGGATCCAGAAGCTGTCGAATCCGTCATACTCGGCCTGTTTGATGCGGGCCAGAAGTCCCTCCAGGGTCATCAGGTCGGCGACTGACGCGCCGACGAAAACTCCAATTCGCATAGGCGGTCTCCTTTAAATTGCTGTTGGCAACCCATTTGGTCGACTGCGTTGGCTTGAGACAGTACAACGCGGGCCTGAGATCACTGGAATGTGACGCAGGCCTCCGAAACCACTCGCAGCACCGATTCCTGGCCGAATCGTCGCTTGTACTCGACAGAAATTTCGTTCATTTGCTCCAGTGCGTCCGTATCTGTCGGCGCCAGGATTAGCAGCATCTTGGACCGCTCCTGCACGATTCTGCCGTCCTCGCCCCGCCACTGTCCCGCGCTGTCGATTACGGACAGGCCATCCGGGAAACGGGGCGTGACCGTATCGGCGAGAAATTCCTCCCAGCCCTAATCGCTCACGGCTTCCACGTCTCCGATATTGCGCCCCAGGAAGAGGCGGTATTCGATCCATTGCTCGCCACCGTCTTGACACGGCGGTCCGACTGGTCCCATCCCGGAGCAGGCAGCGAGGACAAGAGCGACGGCGGCGAGAGCAGAAACCAAGGTGGACCGAGCGATGAGTCCGCTGAGCATTGGCTTTCCAAAGGCTTTCTCCAGCCTGCAGGGGTCCAAGCAGCCAGTTAGATGCCCATCGCATCCAGGCCGGCGCGGGACAGGTCCTCGTCGGCCTGGCCGCTGGGATAGCCGCCGACGCCGACGCCGCCGAGGATCACGCCGTCCTTCATGATGACGACGCCGCCCGTGCCGTGGGTCATCATGGGGTCGCCCTGCTCGCTGATGCTGCGGCCCTGGCTGTGCAGACGCTGGGCGTTCTCGCCGGAGTTCAGTCCCATCATGGCCGAGGTGTAGGCCTTGCGGATCGCGTGGCGGCGGCTGAAGATGCGCAGGTTGTCCATGGTCAGGTAGGCCAGCAGGTTGCCGGCGCTGTCACAGACGGCCATTGCCACCGGCTCATTGGGCGTTTCCATCGCCTTGCTGACCATCGCACTCATAGCGGCCTGGACTTGGGCCATAGTTGGAGCGGGCATATCGCCTCCTTTGAAATCAGTTGAAGTTTGCCGCTGGACGCGGCAGGGAGATTATACATGCATTGCCCTTAAGCCGTTTGAGCATTGTCTGCTTTCGTAGTAGCCTAATGCCGCCGGCGTCCCCAGAGTCGAGAGCGAAAACAGAGGACGCCTTGGAGATTGAGATGACGACTCGGCTGGATTCGTGGCTGGCACTCACCGAGGAGGACCCAATTGAGCCGGATATGCCCATCCTCGACCCGCACCATCACTTCTGGGAGCGCCCCGACGACGTATACCTGCTGGAAAACCTGCTGGGGGACACGCGCTCAGGCCACCGGGTGAACCAGACCGTCTTCGTCGAGTGCCACTCCATGTACCGGACCGACGGACCGACGGAAATGCGGTCAGTTGGAGAGGTTGAGTTCGTTGAAGGCATCGCCGCGGCCAACGTGTCTGCTGGCGGCGGGACGGCAGTGGCCGCCGGGATTGTGGGCAACGCCGACCTGATGCTGGGCGATGCAGTGGAGCCGGTGCTGGAGGCTCTGGCCGAAGCAGGGAAAGGCCGGTTTCGAGGCATACGCTGCACCGCCGCTTGGGACGCCAGCGCTGAAATCACTACGGCCCGCGCCAACTCCGCCGGAATGCTGGCCGACGCCAACTTTCGCCGTGGCCTGGCCTGCTTGGAACGCATGGGGCTGTCCTTCGACTGCATCGTCTACCACCCACAGCTGCCGGAAGTGGCGGACATGGCCCGCGCCTTCCCGGACCTGACCATCATTCTGAACCACGTGGGCCGACCGCTGGGCATCGGGCCGTATGCAGGCCGTCGTGAGGAGCTGATGCCGGAGTGGAGGGCGGGAATCGACGCGGTGGCGGAATGCCCCAACGTGGTAGTCAAGGTGGGAGGACTGGGCAATCCGATCAGCGGATTCGACTGGCACCAGCGTCCCTTCCCGCCGGGATCGAGGGAGATCGCTGCTTCGGGTGAGCCCTACTACTTGTACTGTATCGAGAAGTTCGGTGCCGACCGATGCATGTTCGAGAGCAACTTCCCGGTGGACAAGCAGTCCTGCTCATATAACGTCTGCTGGAACGCCTTCAAGCGTCTGTCCCGGGACTTCTCGGCAACGGAGCAGGCCGACCTGTTCCATAACACGGCGGCGCGGGCGTACAGGCTGCCGGAGGTTTAGGGGGACGTATCGGAGGCAAAGAAAATGGTGGCAACGACTGGGCTCGAACCAGTGACCTAGCGCTTATGAAGCGCCCGCTCTGCCGCTGAGCTACGTTGCCACCGAGGGGCCATCCGGCCAGCCGCCAGGATGTAACCCAATAAATCAATGTTAGTCGTGGGCCGTTGCCGATGTCAATTGCCGTATTTCGCAGGTTCGCTCGCTTTCTGAAGGCGTGACTCCCCCGCTTGGGCGAACCTGAGGCGCCAGCGCTCCGGGGCCTCTGCGGAAAGCACCGCTGCCGCTCCAACAACAGGGGCAGCGATGCTGTAAAGGATGGCGACCGTGTAGCTCTGCCACAGATCGAAGACCACTCCTGCCAGCACGGGCCCCACCAGCGCGCCCAGACCCACTCCGGCGTAGAGCACTCCGATGATGCCGCTGACCGCTCGTGTGCCGAAGTAGTCGGCCATCACGGATGGGGCCAACGCCACGGACCCGCCCCAGAACGTACCGACGAGGACCGCAAAGATACCCAAGCCGATCTTCTCGTCGGCCACCAGCCACAGTATGCAGCTCGCTCCAACACCGGCGAACGACAGGCCAAGGCCTCGCCAGCGACCGATGCCGTCCGCCGCCGAGCCGATGACGAATCGGCCGACAGCGCTGCCGATGCCCAGCAGGCTCAGCAGTGTCGCGGCTGCTGTCGGGGAGATGCCTCGATCTTCCGCGTAGGGCACCAGGTGGGCAATGGGAGTGAATTGCCCAAAGGACGCCAGTAGGAAACCGATGAACAACAGCAGGAACGGACGAGAGCGGATAGCGGAGGCGAGTGGAATCCCGGCTGGGGAGGTGGATTCCGGGTTTCCGTTCCGTCCCTTTCGGTCCGGGCTGCTGACCAACAGACCGCCCGCTCCTCCAGCGACAGCCACTACGGTGCCTACGAGGAGCAACGCGGGGCGCCAGTCCAACTCCGCAATCACAACGGCGGCGAAGGGCGGCACAAGCAGCGTGCCTGCGCCGATTCCGGAGACGGCGATGCCGGACGCGAGGCCGCGTCGGCGGTCGAACCATTTCTGTACGGCGCCGACCGCGGGTACGTAGCCAGCCCAACGCCTCCGCCTATGTCGTCGGCAAAGGCGACCTGGACGTGCCACAGCTCCCGGGCCACGCTCGCGCCAATGAGGCCGAGGCCCACCAAGGCCGTCCCTCCGGCGACGAGAAGCCTGGGGCCCCACCGGTCTGCCAGAGTTCCGCTCAGCGGTCCCACGCTGAATAGCAGGAGGATGGACGCTGAAAACGCGGCGGAAACAGCGGCGCGCGAGGCCCCGAACTCATCCTGCAAAGGCGCGAAGAACGTGCCGAACGAGTACGCGCTGCCGAATCCCATCAGGAGAATGAAGAAAGTACCGGCAACCGTGAACCATCCGGTGCGGGACTCTGGAGAAGGAGCGGCGCTCATCCCGATTCCGGGTCCATAATTTGCTGGCACGGGACGGCAATACTTGTGGGATGAATGCGCCCCAGGCTGTTGGCGGCAATAAGGGCAGCATCTACAATGAACACTGATGTCATCTGAAGCCCACTCTCCCCAAGCATTGCTGGAAATAGTCGCCGCGAGACTGCGCGAGGCGGTTGTTGAGATGGCCGCTCAACTGCGGCCCTTCCCGGCCTTCATGGGTATGGTGTCTTTGCAGGCCATTGAGCTGGAACCGCCGCCGGATTCGAGGGAAGAGTGGGGATGTGTCGTTGTCCTGCCCGACGGGGAAATCTGCGAGCTGGAGTTGGAGGTAATTCCGGGTCCAGTAGGTCCGACTGACGTGGACCAGGTTGACAGGTACAGGCAACTGGAATTATCGACCGAAGACTACATTCATTTCGCGGCGGCTGCCCTGCGGATGATGGGGCGGGAGGCTAACCGCCGAGCCGGACGTTAGGCCTTCCACCCTATTGTGGGGACCAGGCGTTGGTCTACCGGGTCTACGGCAAGCAAGGCGGTCTCCAGAGCCACCAGACCCAACAAGCTGGGCTCACCATCACGTCCGAACGTAACTGGTGTCATAAACGTCTTGCCTTCCAGTCGTATAGATGCTTGCCCTATTTGATCCGTCACTATGCTGCCGTCTCCCAGTCTAACCTGAGCCTCCCATTTGACCGGAATACCCAACCGGCGCAGCAGACTACCGGGCACCTGGGAATACGTAGCGCCAGTATCTACCAATATTTCCACTGGCTCGAACCGTTCTTCCTGTACATCACCGATTTCAATGATCAGCCTTACTTCCCCCACGTCATTCTCCTAATCAATACGCAAGACTCTGACATTACTTAATCCACTAGCTCCGAATCTTCCAGGTCAATATCCCCGCTGCGTCCGCCGCTCTTGCGTACTAGACGGACTCCTTCTATGCGGATGCCGCGATCGACAGCCTTGCACATGTCGTAGAGGGTCAGGGCGGCTACGGAGACGGCGGTCATGGCCTCCATCTCGACGCCGGTTCGGGCGGTGGTGCTGGCGGTGGCGGTGATGTTGATCCGGCTGCTTTCTTCGTCCAACTCGAGGTCAACGTCCACCTTGTCCAATGGGAGCGGGTGGCATAGGGGTATCAGTTCGGAGGTCTTCTTGGCGCCCATGATTCCGGCGATCTGGGCTATGGTGAGCACGTCGCCTTTCTTCATCAGCCCTTCGCGGATCAGACGCGCCGTTTCGGGCTGGATGGAGACATGGCCGCGGGCCACGGCAACGCGGTTTGTAACGTCCTTCGCGCCAACGTCGACCATGCGGGCGCGGCCCTGCTCGTCGAGGTGGGTCAGATGCTGCTGTTCCGATGGAGATGTCATATCAATCCTGTCCGGGGGTTCTCATATCCGTCGTCGCGGGGCAGACTCGTGCCTTTGGCGGCGGCAACTGCCAAGCGGTCGGCGCGGGTGTTTCCTGCGTTTCCGGTGTGTCCCCGCACCCACTTGAGTTCAACTTCGTGCTTTTGCATAGCACCAAGCAGCCTGTCCCAGAGGTCCGGGTTGATGGCTGGTTCCCTCTTGTTGCGCATCCAGCCGTTGGCCCTCCACTTCCTGGCCCAGCCTTTTTCGATGGCGTCCACAACGTAGCGGGAATCGCTGTACACGGTCACCGAGCAGCGCTCCGTCAGAGCCTCCAGGCCTGCGATGACTGCCAAGATTTCCATGCGGTTGTTGGTTGTGCGCCGGAAACCGCCGGTCAGTTCCTTTTCCTGTCCTTGGTACTCCAGAATAGCGGCGTAACCGCCCGGCCCCGGGTTGCCCAGGCACGACCCGTCGGTGTGGATGGATACGCGTCTCACCACAGACGGAGCACCTTCTGCCATCTACCCGCCAATCTGATACATCTCCACCTTGGCCGGGCGGGGCATGCCCGGTGTGGCGGCGGCTCGTTCCTCGGAGTAGCGATCGGTCCGGCGGGTCCAGATGCCAGCGATGAGCTGGCGGAGATCGTCGTCGGATGCGCTGTCGCGCATGGGGTCGCGGAGGCTGGTGCCGCGAGTGGCGAACAGGCAGGTAAAGATCTGGCCATCGGTGGAGAGGCGAAGACGGGTGCAGGCCCCGCAGAAGGGACGGGTCACGGAGGCGATCACGCCGATTTCCCCGCTGCCGTCCCGGTACAGGTATCGCTCCGCCACCTCCCCTGAGTAATTGCTGGGGGCAGGCTCCAGCGGCATCTCGGCATCTATGCGGGCGACGATTTCGTCGGCTGAGACCACCTCGTCCAGCTTCCAGCCGTTGCGGTTGCCTACGTCCATGTACTCGATGAACCGGACGATGTGGCCAGTGCCCTTGAAGTGCCGGGCCAAGTCAACGATGGTGTGGTCGTTGATGCCGCGCTGCACCACGGCGTTGATCTTGACGGGTGTGAGGCCAACGTCGGCGGCGTGCTGGATGGCGTGAATCACGCGCCGCGCCCCGAAACCGCGCCCGTTCATCTGCTTGAACACTTCGTCGTCGATGCTGTCGAGACTGACGGTGATCCTGTCCAGTCCGGCGTCTTTCAGCTCTTGGGCCTGCTGGGCCAGGAGGTAGCCGTTGGTGGTCAGAGTGACGTCGCTGATGCCGTCTATGGCGGCGATCTGGGAAATCAGTTTCGGCAGTTCGGTTCGCAGCAGGGGCTCGCCGCCTGTGATGCGGGCCTTGGTTACCCCGAACTCGGAAAAGAGGCGGGTCAGCCGGGCGATTTCCTCAAAGGTGAGGATTTCCTCCCGCGGCAGGAACTGGTAGGCCTCGCCGAAGATTTCAGCGGGCATGCAATAGGGGCAGCGAAAATTACAGCGGTCTGTAACCGAGATGCGCAGGTCTCGCATCGACCTGCCCATGGTGTCGACTGGGTTCAGGGACATATTGGGGCCTTTTAGTGGCATCGAAACCGCCCTCACCCTGACCCTCTGCCAGAGGGAGAGGGAAATTATGGTGAAAGCCGGGCCAGAACTGTCAAAGCCCGGGCGGCGGCGCATCCCCGATGGCTGATCTGGTTTTTTTGCTCCAGCGACAACTGCGCCACAGTACGGTTGAAAGAGGGAAGATAGACCACCGGGTCGTAGCCAAAACCGTCATCGCCTTCCGGTTCGTATTGTATCATTCCGGCCACCGACCCAACTACCGACGCCATCAGCACCGGGGCACCTGTTCCCTTCCCCTCTGAATGAGGGGTGGAGTGGGTGAGTGTTCCACTAGGATCAACTATATTGAGGACGCAGCGAAACCGGGCCGTTCGCCCCGACCAAGGGACCCCCTCGAGATTGCTGAGCAGCAGCGTTACGCGGTCGGCGTCGGAGTGGCAGGCATCGTCACCATAGCGGGCCGAGCGCACCCCAGGATCGCCCCCGAGGGCGTCCACCTCCAGACCCGAGTCGTCCGCCAGGGTCAGCATTCCGCTCAAGACAGCGTAGCCGGATGCCTTGAGCCAAGCGTTTTCGGAAAATGTTTCGCCGGTCTCCTCCACCTCCTTGGTGATGCCCACATCCCGGAGCGACACCAAACGAAATGGAGCGTCGCGCAGGAGCTCGGCGTACTCCCGCAGCTTGCCGGGGTTGCCGGTGGCGATAAGCAGGAGCGGCTTGGACGTCATATCACCCCGCGCTCTTTCAGCCCGGCAAGCTCCGTCTCGCCCAGCCCCAGCCAGGAGCCGTAAATCGCGGCGTTATGCTGGCCCACAGTGGGACCGGCATGCTCCACCGCGCCGGGAGTGTCGCTGAACTTGGGGACGATGCCCACCATCTTGGTGTGGCCAAGTTCCGGGTCGTCGATTTCAATAATGTCCTCGCGGGCCAGGTAGTGGGGATCCTCGACGATCTGGGCGGCGTTGTAGACTGGGCCGACCACACCGCCGGCGGGAATGAGCTGATCCAGGGTCTCGTCCAGCGTGCGCCCCGAGAGCCAGGCGTCCAGCTCGTCGTTCAGCTCCTGCCGGTTGTCCAAGCGAGCTGCGTTGTCAGCAAAGGCGGGCCGGTCGATCAACTGAGCCATGCCCATGGCCCGGGCCAGGCTCTCAAAGGTGCTTTGCGAGGTCGCCGAGAGGCCCAGCCATCGCTGGTCGCCCGTGCGGTAGAGGCTGCGGGGAGCGGCGTCCGGGAAGTCGTTGCCCACCCGCTCCCGGTTGATTCCCAGTAGGTCGAACATGGTGACGTGTGGTATGCACAGCCGGAAAAGAGGCTCAAACAGTGATACGTCCACCACTTGGCCCTTGCCGCCGCCGCCGACATCGCGGTGGTAAAGGGCCATCATGCCGGACATGGCGCCAAAGACGCCGGCGATCTCGTCGGCCAGGGGCACCGGCGGCAGCACCGGAGGGCTATCCTCGAATCCGGTCATTCCCACATAGCCGCTCATGCATTCGGCGATGGTGCCGAAACCGGGGCGGTCCTTGTAAGGGCCAGTCTGACCGAAGCCCGAGTAACGAAGCATCACGAGGCGTGGATTGGCTTGGTGCAGCTCGTCCGGTCCCAGCCCCCAGCGCTCCATGACGCCGGGGCGGAACCCCTCAATGAGCACGTCGGCCTGGGCGGCCAGGTCCTTGAGGACTCCCTGCCCCTCAGGACTACCGAGGTTGACGGTCACCGATTTCTTGTTGCGGGAATGAACCTTCCACCACAGGGAGACGCCGTTGGCGAAGGGGCCCCAGTTCCGCAGCGGGTCGCCTCCGCCGGGGCGCTCCACCTTCACCACCTCTGCCCCGAAATCCGCCATCAGGCTGCTGGCAGTGCCTCCGGCTACGATCATTGAAAGGTCCAGCACCCGCAACCCTTCCAGCGGTCCCTTGCCGGTGGCCCGGTTTGTGTCGGTCAAAATTGACCCCTCATTCATTTAGAATTTCCCTCCTATCTTATCATTCCACTAAGGCTGACACTCTCCACCCAAGCCAACCACTTCCATGTCCGTGCAATGTCCGGAGGCCTGGTTGGGGAGGCGAAAACCTACCGGAATTTGATGCGGTCAAATGCCCACTTTCTGATATAATCCCACCGATGTTTCTGGACGACTATCTCAGGCAGTACGGGCTGATTGCCATCTTCTGCGTCGTGGCCGTGGCGGTGCCGGTAAGCATGCTGGTCATGTCGTGGGGTGCGTCGCGAATCGGCCTGCGTCCCCGAAAGCCCAGTGAGGTCAAGGCTGAGACCTACGAATGTGGAATGGAGGCCATCGGCGGCCACTGGAGCCTGTTCAACTTTCGCTACTACATGTTCGCCATCCTCTTCGTCATTTTCGACGTGGAGGTCATTTTCCTGTATCCCTGGGCCACCAAGTTCCTGCGGCTGGAACTGTTTGCGCTGATTGAGATGGCGGTTTTCGTAGGTATCCTGCTGGTCGGCTGGGCCTATGCATGGCGAAAGCGCGACCTGGAATGGAGTTAGGCGGCGGCAGATGATGCAACCGTGGCAGCGCGGAGAGTCCCTCCACTCCCGCACTTGGGAGCTCGACCGGAACGAGGGCCGTGGCATCCAGGAATTGAAGGACAATTCGCTGGAGCCATTGGCTGAGCCGCTTATCGAGGTCCCTGACGACCTCAAGGGCAACCTGATGGTCACCTCCATCGACGCCCTGGTCAACTGGGGTCGCAAGTCCTCCGCTTGGCCCGTGACCTTTGGCCTTGCATGCTGCGCGTTCGAGATGATCGCCAGCAGTATGGGACGGTTCGACATCGCCCGCTTTGGGATGGAGGCCTTTCGGGCCTCTCCCCGCCAGGCCGATCTGCTGATCATCGCAGGTACGGTAACCTGGAAGATGGCGCCGCCGATCCGCCGGATCTACGAGCAGATGGCCGAACCCAAGTGGGTCATTTCAATGGGCGTCTGCGCCACCAGCGGCGGTCCCTATTACGGTTCCTACAGCGTCGTCCCAGGCGTGGATCACATCATTCCGGTGGACGTCTATGTGCCGGGCTGCCCACCGAGGCCTGACGCGCTGCTGTACGGGATAATGGCTCTGCACGAGAAAATCAAGCGCTACCGCAACCTGTCCCCCGGCTCCGTCCGTTCGCAGTTGAGCGCAGACGCCGGGGATGGCGACGCCGCGGGAGAGCGGTGATGGCACTGGCCCAACTCGGCGGCTCTGAACTGGCTCAGCGGGTGGACGAGGCTGTGCCGGGCTCGGTGGATGACTGGAGCGGCGATGCGCTATGGGTGAGGCCACCATCCATTTCCGAAGTGGCAGGATTTCTCCAGAACGATGACGATCTGGATATGCAGTTCCTGAACTCCATCTCCGCCATCGACTACATCGGACACTTCGAGTTGGTCTACCACCTGACCTCTTTTCGCAAGGGACACAAGGCGACGGTGAAGTCGCGGCTGCCAGGTCGTGAAGACCTGGCAGCCCCATCGGTGTACCACCTCTGGCGCGGCGCAGACTTCCAGGAGCGGGAAATCTGGGACCTTATGGGAATTCGCTTTGAGGGGCACCCGAACATGAAGCGAATCATGCTGTGGGAGGGATTCCAGGGTCATCCTCTGCGCAAGGACTATCTGGGATGACCATCCGCACTGAGCCAATGACGGTCAACATTGGGCCGCAGCACCCCAGCACCCACGGAGTGTTCCGCTTGCGCGTCACCTTCGACGGTGAGGAAATCCTGCAGGTCGAGCCGGTGTTCGGCTACCTGCACCGGGGCACCGAGAAGCTGGCTGAGGAGCGCAACTACACTCAGGTGGTGACCCTGACCGATCGCTTGGACTATGTGTCCTCCATGATCAACAACCAAGCCTATTGCCTGGCCGTCGAGAGGCTTCTGGGGGCCGAGGTGCCGCTGCGAGGTAAGTACCTGCGGACACTGGCCGCCGAGTTGCAGCGAATTGCGGCGCATCTCATGGGCATCGGGTTCATAATCCAGGACCTTGGCGCTCTTGGCACTCCCCTGATGTACTGCTTCCGCTCCCGCGAGCGCATCCTCGACCTGTTCGAGATGCTGTGCGGCGCTCGCATCACCGTCAGCTACATGCGGCCCGGCGGGGTATACTTTGATACGCCCCCGGAATTCTGGCCGGCACTGGACCAGTTCCTGATAGATTTCGAGGAGGAATTCAAGGAACTGGAGCAACTAATCCTGGAAAACGAAATCGTAATGGTCCGAACCCGGGGAGTCAGTCCCCTGCCAATGGACATGGCCATTAACTGCTCGGTCAGCGGCCCGGTGCTCAGGGCAAGCGGACTGGGTTGGGACTGGCGCAAGGCAGAGCCTTACGACGCCTACGACTTGGTGGAGTTTGACGTGCCCACCGGCAGTTCCGGCGACAACTACGACCGCTTCTGGGTGCGGGTGCAGGAAATCAAGCAGAGTGTGCGTATCGTCCGGCAGTGTGTGGCCCAGATCGAGCCTGGGCCGGTGCGGGCCCAAGTGCCACTGGTGTTGCGTCCCGAGCCGGGAGTCGAGGCATACGGACGAGTGGAGGCCTCCAAGGGAGAGCTGGCCTTCTACCTGATAAGCGACGGCGGCATCAGCCCATACCGCTGCAAGATACGGTCGCCATCCCTGCTCAACCTCACGGTCACCGAATACCTGCTGGTGGGATGGAAGCTGGCCGACATGATTGTGACCCTGGGCAGCATTGACATTAACATGGGTGAAGTTGACCGGTGAACTGCGCTCTCGGACCGGACAACATTCTTTACCATACGGCGCTGTTCCGCGTGGTCTACGACTTCGTGGGGCTTGCGCTTCCCTGCTGGCTGTCTTATTTTGTGGCCGGCCTCGTCATCATCCTCATCCTGGTCAACGCGGTACTGTTGGGGGCAGCGGGATTCTCTTGGCTGGAGCGTCGACTCATCGGCAAGTTCCAGAACCGGCTGGGCCCAAACCGCTGGGGCCCCTTCGGTCTTCTGCAACCCATAGCCGACCTGATAAAGCTGCTGTTCAAGGAGGACCTGACACCCGGCACTGCCGACCGGCTGGTCTTCCTGGCCGTGCCCATTGCCATGCTTGCGCCGGTCATACTGTTGATGGCCGTGGTGCCATTCGCCAAGAACACGGCGCTGGCCAACCTCAACGTCGGCGTGTTGTACATCCTGGCCGTGACGTCGGTTACCTCCATCGCCATCTTCATGGCGGGGTGGTCGTCAAACAACCGGTTCGCCCTGTTTGGCGCGGCCCGGGGCGTTGCGGTACTGATCAGCTACGAGGTGCCGGTGGTCGTGTCGCTGCTCGGCGTGGTGATGGTGGCCGGGTCCATGTCGCTGGCCGACGTGGTCACCGCCCAGGCTCTGCCGTTCATAATAGTCCAGCCGCTGGCCTTCTTCGTGTTCGTGGCAGGGACCACCGCCGAACTGAACCGGACACCCTTTGACATGGCGGAGGCCGAATCTGAGCTGATCGCCGGGTACCACACCGAGTACAGCGGCATCAAGTTTGCCATGATCCAAGCCGCGGAGTTCGGAGGGGTGATGGCGGGCTCGGCGGTAATTGCAACGCTGTTCCTGAGCGGCTGGGAGGGCCCTGTGGCCCACTGGCTGGGATGGCTGTGGTTCATGATCAAGGTCATGATAGTGGCAACGATGTTCATCTGGGTGCGGGCCACCTTCCCACGCCTGCGCATCGACCAGTTGCTGGCGTTTGCTTGGAAGTTCCTGCTTCCCGCCAGCCTGATCAACCTGTTCGCCACCTCGCTGGAGGTCTTCTTCCTCCGCGACGCTGAGGGAGTCTTGACGAGGGGCGACCTGGGAATAATGACTGGAATCAACCTGGCTATCACGGTGGGCTGCATCCTGATATTTGGAAACCTGGTTCGGGAGAAGGTGCGGCCCGTGGGTTCCGGGCGCACTCCAACTCTGCCAAGGGGCGTCACCATAGTGGAGGGGGATTAGCGATGTACGGGCTTTCGATGGCCAAGGGGCTGCTGGTTACCCTCAAGAATCTGACCAAGAAGCCGTTTACGGTGCAATACCCCGAGGAACGGCTGAAACAGCACCCGCGCTTCCGGGGAGAGGAATTCGTCTGGTACGAGGAGCGCTGCACCGGTTGCGCCTCCTGCGCCAAGTACTGCCCGCTGGGTATTATCAAGATCGTGACCAGTCCCAGCGAGACCGCCCCAGCCGAGGGCGACAAGTACCGGCTGGAGGTTTTCGATATCGCAATCGACAGGTGCATGTTCTGCGGGCTGTGCGTCGAAGCCTGCCCCTATGACGCACTGTTCATGGGCAGCGGTTTCGAGCAGAGCAAATATTCACGCAAAGACATGGTCATCACCATCGATGAACTGAGGCAGGCCGACAAGCACCCCAGCACGTTCTTCCGTCCGCAGCTCGAGTCGCAGGACTATGATCCCCGCGCCGGGCGTCCCCTTGACTGGCAGCAGGTCGGCCGGGAATCGTGGCAGTGGCATCAGCGGGAGAAGGCCGGAATGCGAATTGGCTCCAAGCCAACGACTGAGATGGCGGACGACAACGGCGGAGACGCTGCCTGAGATGCTGTTCCAGGACGTCGTATTCTGGCTGCTTACGGTTGTGGCCGTAGGTTGTGCGCTGGGTGTGGTGTTGATCCGCGACCTGTTCCGCGCCGCTCTGTTGCTGGTTGCCGTTTTCATAGCGGTGGGCGGCTACTTCGTGCTGCTCAACGCCGAATTTCTCGCCGTGGTGCAGGTGTTGATATACGCCGGGGCAATCGCGGTGCTGATCATCTTTGCCGTGATGCTGACCCGCGACGTCCAGCAGGGCAACCCGCCCAACCGGCTGCAGATACCCGCCGCGATATTCGCCGGGCTGCTGCTGGCCGCGCTGGTTGTTGTCGCCATCGACACCCAGTGGAGCTTCCTGCCCGACGAGGAACGCGAGAGTGTGGAGCTGGTGCAGACATCGGCCGTCTCCAATATCACCACTGAGTCGCTGGAGAGGGCGGGGGTTATGGAGGCAGCAGAGCAGGAAGAGGTGCGAGATTCAGGACTGGCCGATCTGTTGATAGGCAAGTACGTGCTGCCCTTTGAGGCCGTATCAGTGCTGCTCCTCGCGGCGCTAATCGGCGCCCTGGCCTTGGTGCGTCCCCGTGTCGGCACCGGTGTATCCAGCCCCGGCGTATCGGGTCCGGACGCGGATTAGCCGGATATGTCTTTCGAAGCATTCCTCATCGTCGCGGCGGTGCTATTCTGCATCGGTTTGTACGGGTCGCTGGCCCGCAGCAACGTACTGGCCGTGCTGATGTCCATTGAGCTTATGTTCAATGCGGTGAACGTCACCCTGGTCTCTATGGCCAAGTACCTGGCTCCGGTAGGACTGCAGGAAGACATCTCGTCCGCTCTGACCGGACAGGTGTTCGCGGTGTTCGTAATAACCGTGGCCGCTGCGGAAATCGCCCTTGGTCTGGGCATAGTATTCGCCATGTATCGCACCAATGAATCGGTTGATCTCACCGAGGCCTCCCAACTGAGGCACTAGGACTGTAAGCCGCCTCCCCCGGAGCGGGTCTTGGTGAGGGCGTACTAATATGTGGGTAGAGTTCAGAAAGGCATCCAACCTGATGCTGGCAGAGATGTGGAAAGAGGTCCTTGAGGGCGAGGGCCTGCCTGCGCGCATCCTGCCTGAGGGTGACATCTTGGACTGGAGCGAACGAGTGCCCTTCAATGTCTACGTTCCCAAGGGGCGGGAACACGTCGCTGAGGAGATACTGAGGAAGCTGTAGATGGTCAACGAAGCCTTAGTTTGGGCGATCTTCCTGCTTCCCCTGGGCTCCTTTGTACTGATTGCCTTGGTCATCCGGCCTTTCCTGAACCACTGGCCGTTCCTAGCCGCCCTCAGCACCATCGCTGCGCTGACCGCCTCGACCGTTTTGGCAATCGTGACGCTGCGCTCGGTGATTCTGCACCACGGCGCGGTATTCGAGACGTGGGACTGGCTGTCCTATGGCGGAGCGACCATACAGATGGGGCTGCTGGTTGACCCGCTCACCGCAGTAATGCTGGTGGTGGTAACGTCTATCAGCCTGCTGATCCAGATTTACTCCGTGGGGTACATGCAGGGCGATTCCAGCTTTGCCCGGTATTTCGCCTACATGTCCCTGTTCACCGCTTCGATGCTGGGGCTGATTTTATCCAGCAACATTGTGCAGCTGTACGCCTTCTGGGAGTTGGTCGGGGTGTCGTCCTACCTGCTGATCGGTTTCTGGCATGAGCGTCCCTCGGCGGCGGCGGCGGCCAAGAAGGCGTTTATCATCACCCGCATCGGCGACGTGGGCTTCCTGATAGCGATCCTGTACCTGTTCCTCAAAGCTGACGACTTTGCCGCAATGGGGCTGAACGCTTTCCACATTCCCGACATCTGGCAGGCGGCGCAGCCCGTGGCCGCTGGAGCGGCCGTCTTGGGCGGAGCGGCGCTGACGTGGATGGCGCTGGGGATATTCGCCGGCGCAGTGGGCAAGTCGGGGCAGTTCCCACTGCACGCCTGGCTGCCCGACGCCATGGAGGGCCCAACCCCTGTCAGCGCGCTGATCCACGCGGCGACCATGGTCGCCGCAGGGGTGTTCTTGGTGGCGAGGTTTTTCCCGGTATTCCAGCAGTCGGACTCGGCCATGGCCGTGGTGGCCATCATCGGCGCGTTCACCGCGGTGATGGCGGCGACGATGGGCTTGGTGATGAACGACATCAAGCGAGTGATGGCCTATTCGACGGTCAGCCAGCTGGGGTACATGATGGCCGCGCTGGGGCTTGGTGCATTTGCGCCTGCGATCTTTCACCTGGTCACCCATGCCGTGTTCAAAGCGCTCCTGTTCCTGGGTGCAGGGAGTGTCAATCACGCCAGCGGTACCTTCGATATGACCTATATGGGCGGGCTGCGCCGGCATATGCCCGCCACCTATCTGCTGGTGTTGGTCGCAGCCCTGAGCCTGATCGGCATCATCCCCCTTGCCGGATTCTGGAGCAAGGACGAGATCCTGCTGGCTGCTTTCGAGGGGAACAGCAATTTCGCTGATTGGATAAATGTTGCCGCGTTTGCCGGACTCATTGCAGGCGTGGTTCTGACCGGATTCTACACGGTCAGGATGGTGATGCTGACGTTCCATGGCGAGTTCAAAGGAGGAGTGGACCAGGAAAACGCGGATCTTCATCCCCAAGGACAAGAGGCTGCGTCCCATACAAGCAGCGGTGATGATGATGATGCGCATGAGCATGAGGAGGAAGGCGGTCACCACGGCGGGGTGCATCTGGCCGAATCGCCGCTGGTGATGGTGGTTCCAATGGGGGTGCTGGGCGTTGGGGCCGTGGTTGTTGGATTTGTAATCAACCCGCAGTGGATCGGCTTTCTGGGCGTTCCGGTGCACTGGGTTACGGGGTTCGTGGCCGATGGGCTCCTGGCATCCACCGGAAGCGAGGACCACGCCGAGCTGCCTGAATTCAGCTGGATGATGGCTGGCATATCCACCGCCGCCGCCGTTGCTGGAGCACTGGCAGGGCTGGCCGTCTATGGACTGCGGCGGGACCAAACCCGAGAGCCTCTGCGCATTCTTGGGCCGATTCACACTCTACTGTCGCAGAAATACTACGTGGACGCCCTTTACGAGGGCTTCATAGTGCGTCGCAGTTTCTACCGCGTCTTCGCCGGGTTCCTGAACTGGGTGGACCGCCGGTTTGTGGACGGCATTGTGGACTTCGTGGGGTGGTTCTTCCGAAACATCGGTTCCGCCGTGGCGCGGCTCCAGACTGGGCAGGTGCAGGCCTATGGCACCGCCGTGGCGCTGGGTTCTTTACTAATAATTCTGGGATTTTTGCTGGCATCCTGACCGGGGTTAGAGGCATCGTAGTCAAATGGCGCCTGAGTTCAACGGACTGCTGACAGTCACTGTGTTCCTGCCCGCAGCGGGCGCGTTCCTGCTGTTGCTGCTGCGTGGGAACCGGGTCATTCGCGGAACGGCAGTTGCTATCGCCGTGGCCGACTTGGTGCTTGCCCTCTTGGTGTTCGCCCTGTTCGAACGAGGAGAGGACGCTGCCCGCTTCCAGTTCGTGGACCAGTTTGCGTGGATACCGGACGTCGGACTGAAAGCCTCGTACCTGCTGGCGGTGGACGGTCTTTCCGCGCCACTGGTGGCGCTGACCGGGCTCTTGGGACTGTCGGCGGTGCTGGCCTCGTGGCACGTCGGTGTTCGGGTCAAGGAGTACTTCTTCTGGCTGCTGCTGCTGCAGTCTGCGGTAATGGGCGTGTTCACCGCAATGGACCTGCTGCTCTTCTTCCTGTTTTGGGAACTGGAACTGGTTCCCATGTACATGCTTATTTCCATCTGGGGCACCGGCCGCAAAGAATACTCGGCGATGAAGTTCCTGATCTTCACCATCCTGGGTAGCGCGTTCATGCTGGTGGCCATCGTTGCGGTATTCCTCACCCCTGACGCTGGCACCTTCAACATGGTCGAACTGTCGGCAGCAGGTGGGGTCCTGTCATCGGCGGCCACGCTGTTGCCGCTGTCTTGGATGTTCTGGCTTTTCTTCGTCGCCTTTGCTGTCAAGCTGCCAACTTGGCCGCTGCACACCTGGCTGCCGGACGCCCACACCGATGCGCCCACCGCGGCCAGCGTGATGCTGGCGGGGGTGCTGCTGAAGATGGGCGGCTACGGCCTGTTGCGTGTCAACGTGGGTTTGTTCCCCGAACAGTCGTGGGAATTCGCGTGGGTGCTGGTGGCGCTGGGTGTTATCAGCGTCCTGTATGGCGCCGTGGTGACCGTGCGGCAGACCGATCTCAAGCGGCTCATCGCCTACTCCAGCGTCAGCCATATGGGGCTGGTGATGCTGGGAATCGGCTCGGTGGGTGTGGCCGGGGGGACTCTCACGGTTACGGGCCTGAGCGGGGCGGCCATGCAACTGTTCACCCACGGCACGATTACCGGCCTCCTGTTCCTTGCCGTGGGGCTGGTCTACGAAAAAGCCCACACCCGCTACATCCCCGACCTGGGCGGGCTGGCCGGCCGGATGCCCTTCGTGGCCGTCGCAATGCTGATTGCCGGACTGGCGTCGCTGGGGCTGCCGGGCCTCAGCGGGTTCGTGGCGGAGCTGCTGGTGTTCCTGGGCGCCTTCCGGGCCTACGATTGGCCGACGGTGCTGGCTGTGCTGGGCATCATACTGGCCGCAGGGTACATCCTGTGGATGATGGAGCGCACGTTCTTCGGAGCACAGCGGGAGCGGTTTGCCGACCTGACCGACGCCTCGCTGGTGGAGGCGGCGCCGCTGGCGCTGATGGTCATCTGCATCATAGGTGTGGGGGTTTACCCGGCTTTGCTCACAGATATGTTCGAGACGGCCCTGGAGCCCATGGTCCAGGCCATCAACGGTGGCTAGCCAACGATGAACGCCTACGACGTTTATGTAATATCGCCCTACTTGGCGATGGCCGGTGCGGCGACCCTTGTCATCATTCTTGACTTGGTCCTGCCGAGGCGGGCGGGTGGACTTCTGCCGTACCTGGCGTTCCTGTTCCTAGCTGGGCCCTTCGTCCTCAGCCTCTACCAGTTCTACGACCTGGGGCAGGCTGCGAGCCTGGTGCGCAGCGGGTCTGACGGCGACTCCAGTGTCCTGCTGGGCAGCCTGTCGGTGGACCGGTTCGCGCTGTTCTTCAATTTCCTGGTGACCGGCGCAGCGGCGCTGGTGGTGCTGGGGTCCACCGAGTACGTCCGACTGATGCCGCGGTTCAGGGGCGAATACTTCGGTCTGCTGCTTTTCTCCGCGACGGGGATGATGCTGCTGGCTGCTGCCACGGAGCTCATCACGATATACGTCGCGCTGGAACTCACCAGCCTGCCAATCGCTGCATTGGCGGCGTTCCTGATGAATGGCCGCTCCAGCGAAGCCGGGATGAAGTTCCTGATCATTGGAGCCATCAGCTCGGCCCTGATGCTCTACGGCATGGCGCTGGTGTTCGGGTTCACCGGCAGCACCGAGCTGCCCGAGATCGCCGCTGCAGTGGGCGGCGCAGGCGGCAACATCGCCTTCGGCAACTACGCCCTGCTGGTGGGGATCGTCCTGTTGGTGGCCGGGTTTGGGTTCAAAATATCCGCCGCACCCTTCCAGATGTGGGTGCCGGACGTCTACGAGGGCGCCCCGACTCCAGTTGTCGCGTTCCTGTCGGTGGCCAGCAAGGCAGCGGGGTTTGCCGTACTGTTCAGGGTTCTTTTCACGGGTTTCTTTGATGTTTCACTGGACTGGGCGGTGCTGTTGGCGGTCCTTGCCGCGGCGTCCATGACCATCGGGAATGTCGTGGCAATCTCCCAGAGCAACATACGTCGCTTGTTCGGGTACAGCACCATTGCGCATGCCGGTTACCTGCTGGTTGGCGTTGCTGCCAGCGTGAAAGCGGTCGAGGTGATTCCGGATGTTCCGGTGTTCTCCTCCATCGGCCTCGACAGCGTGTTGTTCTACCTTGTGGCCTATACCGCAGCAAACCTGACCGCGTTCTTTGCCATAGCCGCCATCAGCGAGCGGGTTGGCAGCGACCGGATCAGCGACTACGCCGGAGTTTTCACGCGTTCACCGGCGCTGGCGATAACGCTGGCCCTGGCCCTGATTGCCCTTATCGGCGTGCCCCCGACAGGCATATTCATCGCCAAGCTGTACGTGTTTACCGCCGCCGTCGACAGCGGGCTGGCGTGGCTGGCCATAGTGGGAGTGGTCAACAGCGCGGTGTCGGCCTATTACTACATCCGCATAATCCGCGTGATGTTCCTGCAGCAGGCGCCTGCAGCGCCCGGCGCTCCGCCGTCCCGCAACCCGGCGCCCTGGGCCGCCCTGGCCGTGGCAGCGGCAGTGCTGGTATTCCTGGGGATAGCTCCCGGCTTCGTGATGGAGGCCGCGGGCGCGGCGGTGAGTGCGCTGGGCGTTTAACTCAACCGTCGGGCTGCAATGCCGCGTCTGTCAACGCCAAAGCACAATTGACCCGGTATCGCTGTTGATGTCCAGCGAAAATGTCAGTCCTGTTGGTCAGCGAAAATGTCAGTCGAGGTAGTTATCGCTGGCGTTCTCCGGCGCACCCGGGCCGGCCGAGTTGTACGGCCGCCCAAGGGCCTGGTGCTCAGTCAAGGCTGGATTGGCAGGGGTCAGGTCTCCCACGCCGAGCGGTAATCCAGGTCGTCGCTCCCAGTACATGGGTAAAGCTCCCCGGGCGGCACCGAACGGTCTTGGTTGCGGCAGCCAAACAGGGCCGTGCAGCGGTCTTGGGCGCTTTTGTAAGGGCAGCGATAGGTGGATACCAAGTTGGCCGTCTCAGAAATCCCTCTGAAGATCTCTGTGAGGCGTTCCACGCTTCTGCGGTAACGTTCCGGATCGACCCTTTGGTGTTCTCCGGCCATTGTTATCCCACCACGGCCGCAGACTCGACGCCCATCTGCTCGACAAACTCTTTGGCCAAGTCCACACAGGCCATGGCGTCCTTGCCATAGCCATCGGCTCCCATGTCGTCTGCGAATTCTTGCGACAGTGGGGCGCCGCCGACCATTATCCGCACGTCGCCACGCAACCCTGCTTCCTCGAATGCCTCAATGGTGCGGCCCATGTTGGGCATGGTAGTGGTGAGAAGTGCCGACATGCCAAGAATACCCGCTCCCTTGTCCACAACTTCATCGATGAACTCGTCCGGCTGCGTGTCCACTCCAAGGTCGTGGACCACGAACCCGGCGCCCCGCAGCATCATTATGCAGAGATTCTTGCCAATGTCGTGCAGGTCGCCCTTGACGGTGCCTATCACCACAGTGCCGATGGGTTCTATCCCCGAAGCTGACAGGATGGGCTCGACATGGGCCATACCCGCCTTCATTGCGCGGGCCGCGACCAGAACCTCGGGCACAAAAATTATGTTGTCGCGGAACTTGATACCCACCACCGCCATGCCTGCGATGAGGCCATCGTCCATGATAGTGTTGGCCGAAAAGCCATCCTCCAGGGCCTGAACCGTCAGCCGGTCAACATCCTGGTTCTGGCCTATGATGAGCAGGTAGGAAATCTCCTGCATCAGCGGGTCCGCTTCGTCCCACAGCGCCCGGATGTGGCGCTGCTCGTCGGGGTTTTCGATGTATGCCAGTTCTGATTCCAGTCCCTCGTGAACGACGGGCATCTGATCTACCTCTGCTTGCGGTGGAAGTTGCTGCCTCCGCAGGATAACTTATCGGCGAGCGCGCGGGTGTCCGCTACTGCGCTCTGTGATCGGCAGTCCAGTCCTTGACCGCCTGCGGGATGGCCATCAGGTTCTCTATCTTGGTTGCCAAGGGCACGGCGCATTCCGGTGCGATCATCTGTACGCCGGCATCCAGGCAGCGATAGACCTCGCGACGCACCTGCTCCGGCCCGCGGGCGTAGAGGGTTTCCGGGTTGTTGATGTTGCCCACCAACCCGATGCCGCCGTTGACCGCGGCCATAGCCTCGTGCGGGTCGTTCTTGGAATCGAAATGGAATGACGCCATGCCTGTCTGCGCGATGTAGGGCATCCGGTCGATGGTCCTGCCGCAGATGTGCAGGATAAGAGGCACATTCAGCCTCTCGGCCATCTCGGTGTGGATGTCCTGCAGAAACCTCCGGTAGTAATCGCCGCTGACCAAGTCGCCAGTGGCGTGGTCGGGAAAGGTCAGCGCATCGGCACCGGCGTCGATTTGGGCCTCGCCGAACAGTACAGAGAGTTCCTTCAGCTTGTGCATCGCGCGCATGGTCTCATCGGGATTGTCTACCGTTCCCAGCAGGAACGGCTCGACACCGAAGACGTGGTAGCCGAGTGTCCACGGCCCCATCGTCTTGCCGATTATGGCGACCTCGTCACCGAACTCGGCCTTGAGCTGACGGATGGCGCCCGTAATTGCCAGCATGTCCCGGTGCTCCAGGATGCCGGACGGAATGTGAACGTCGTCCGCCGACTTCCAGATGGGACGGTACATGCGTACGGTGGGCCAGTTGTCCTTCTCCTCCCACTGCATCTCGCAACCGAGGGCTGATGACTCCTGGATGATGCTGAAGTAGGGCATGATCGAGTCAAAGCCCAACTCGGTGTAGCCAGTGGCTGCGAGCCTGGCCGCCAGTTCCGGGTCTTGGCAGGCCTCCGGAAAGGGCGCGTCCACTAGGTCCATCAGCTCGACCGTAGCCACGTTGGTGGGATTGGCCACCGGAGCCCGGTCCACCGGCTGCCGGTTGAGCGCCGCCATCGTGCGCTCCCTGGGTGTCATCGTTTCAACGAATGGCATAGCTGCGCCTCCATGAGCAAATAGGGGTAACTTCAAGTATCCTTTTCAGCCTATCAATTGAATTTCAGCCTATCAATTGAATGCGATGATCAAGGTTGGTCACCACTCGTGTTCAATGTGTTTAGCGAAATTGTATCCTGTGCCTCCGCTCTTGACGTCTCTAAGATACTGCGACGGAGTGCTTGCAATTTCTAAATCAACGGCGTCTTTGTCTAACCTAATCCTGAACGTTTTGTCCAAACGCCCAAAGAAATTGGCCTCAATTCGCAGCCAGATTAGACCTCTGCCATCTTCTTTGGCTAACAGGATGTGGAGGTCTCTTTTGAATTTCTCGGGCTTTATGTTGAGCCACCAAACTGCTTTCGATACATTGACGTTAGAAAAGCTCGTATTTCGTTCGTGCAGTAACCTGTGCCCCAAATGCTGATTTACAGTTAAGATAGATGCCTTGTTAAGATAGATGCCTTCTTGTCCATAAATGGCCTATTACGTCTGCGAGAAGCCCAGGGTTCCGGTCGTCATCTGGCCTCGCAGGGCCTCGGCTGCCATCATTGTCTCCACGCTGGAGATGTTGCGGGAGTAGGGCAGCAGCACGCGCATCAGGGCGTCGTGGGGCAGTCCGCAGACGAAGGCAACGCCGGACTCACCGACCTGCTCCATCTCGCCGTAGCGGGCAAACCCGGCCAGCACCATCCTCAGCCTCATGGCTGCATTGCGGGACTCTCCCCGCAAAGACACGTTGTAGACTGCACGGCCCGCGTCGGCCTGGTCGGACTCTGTCTCTGGCTCCGCGTGGATGGTCAAGGCGGACTTGGAGTCCTGGATGGACAATTCTCCCTGCGGCGGAGCATAGTCCGGGGCTTTACCAACGGCCTGAGACATCACGAACCGCAGTGTCCGCTGGTGCAGTTGCCCGCACGGGAAACGCACCTGGTTGTGGGTGGAACCAACGGCCTCCATGCCGCCCAGGGAGATCATCTGGTCGCGAATCTCACGTATGCGGTCCTCGACACCCTCCCGCTGGCTGTAGGTCCAGATGGTGCAGATGCCGTTCTTTATGTAGAGGCCCACGCTGATGTCGTAAAAACGCTTGTCCAGCGGAACCAACTCCAAACATTGCCCGTAGAGTTCCATGACCTCTGCCGGCCGTAGCCTATGCTTCGTCGCCGTCATAACTTTCCCCTAACGCCCAATTGCCGAGGCCAGGGCGGTGATATGCTCAGGTCCCGTGCCGCAACAGCCGCCGATGATGTTCACGCCAAGGTCGGCCAGTTCCCTGAATCGCTCCGCCATGTACTCGGGGGTTTCCGGGTAAACAATCTGCCCTCCGCGCATGGCAGGAATGCCGGCGTTGGAATGAATCAGCAGGTAGCCGTCGGTCTCCGCTCGCATCCGGCGGGCGATGTCCAGCATGTTGTCGATGCCGTTGCCGCAGTTGGAACCAACCACATGCGCCCCTGCGTCCAGCATGGAGTGAACTGCTCGCTCAGGCGTGACACCCATCATTGTAAAGAAGCCGCGCGGTCCCTTGTCGAAGACCATCGTCGCCATCACGACCAGTTCAGTGTTCTCGCGGGCGGCCCGGACCGCCAGCGTCGCCTCCTCCGCGGCGGTCATGGTCTCGATGACCACTCCGTCGGCGCCCCCCGACTCCAGAGCCATGACCTGTTCTACGAAGGCGTCGTACATCGCGCTTTCGGATACTGGCCCAAGAGGTTCCAGGAACTCCCCGGTCGGTCCCACCGAGCCGACGACAAACCGGCCGTCCGGCGCCTGGCTTCTAGCGTGTTCGGCGGCCAGGCGGTTGAACTCGGCTACTCGTTCGCCGTGCCCGTATTTCTTCTGCATGAACACGCTGCCGCCGAAGGAGTTGGTCAGCGTCATGTCCGAGCCAGCCTCGAAGTACAGGCGAGCCATCTCCCGGACCACCTCGGGGTGGCTCGCGTTGAACTCCTCGGGGCAGCCTCCCGGCTCCAGTCCGTGTTGCTGCAGGAAGGTGCCGGTGGCCCCGTCGGAAATCAGCAGGTCGCCACGACGAATGCGCTCCAGCAGCGCCGCCGGGCCTTCGCTCCCACTTTGAGGCATCGTTGTCAAATTTTCATTCCGCCTTTCAATGCTGTTTATGTCGCATTTTATTCGCCCCGCTTGCCGGGCCGCAACAGCGCCACATTTCGCTATGTAATGTCTGCCCCCTGTATGGTTAAATTGTCCCAACCTGAAATCAAGTTTGAGATATGGGAGACGGCCCGCCATGACCAGCTATCTTTCCCACCTAGAATGCACCATCTGCGGCGCTCAATACCCGGCCGGCCGGCTCTCCGGCGTCAGCCCATGTTGCGGCAAGGTGCTGTACGCCCGCTACGACTTGGCGCGTATCCGGGCAGAGGTTGACCGGGACCGCATGGTCGAGCGTACAGCCAACATGTGGCGGTTCGCAGAACTGATGCCTGTGGAGGACCCGGACAACATCGTAACCCTCGGCGAGGGAGGGACGCCTCTCATCGGGGTAAAGAACCTCGAACAAAGGCTGGGCGTCTCCAACCTTTATGTCAAGGAGGAGGGACTGAACCCCACGGGCACCTTCAAGGCCCGAGGTATCTCCGCGGCCATCTCCAAGGGGCTCGAACTGGGCGCCACTGGGTTCACCATGCCGTCGGCAGGGAACGCCGCTGGGGCCGCAGCCGCCTACTGCGCCCGCGCCGGGCTGACGGCCAAGGTGTTCATGCCCCAGGATGCGCCCGACTCCAACAAGAAGGAATGCCTCGTGGCCGGCTCCGAGTTGAACCTCGTTGACGGCCTGATCGGCGACGCTGGCAGGCAGGCAGTGGCGGTGGCCCAGGAGCAGGGCCTGTTCGACCTGTCGACTCTCAAGGAACCGTACCGGGCCGAGGGCAAAAAGTCCATGGGCCTGGAGTTGGCCATGCAGTTCGGTTGGCGTATGCCGGAAGCGATTATTTACCCCGCCGGTGGAGGCACCGGAATAATCGGGATGCACAAGGGCTTTCTGGAACTGCTGGAACTGGGCTGGATCGAGGGAGACCTACCCAAGTTCATCGCGGTGCAGGCCGAGGGATGCCAGCCCATCGTCAAAGCCTTCCATGAGGGCAAGGACACCGCCGAGCCGTGGCCCAACGCCTTCACGGTCGCCGACGGCCTGCGCGTTCCCGGCCCCTTCGCCGACTACCTGATGCTCCGCGCCATTCGCGAGACAGGCGGGACCGCGCTGGCGGTGTCCGACTCCGATATGGTCGCCGCAATGTACGAACTGGCCACCGCCGAAGGCATATTCGCCTGTCCCGAAGGCGCAGCGACGCTCGTAGGCTACAAGCGCTTGGTGGCCGAGGGCTTCCTGCGCCGTGACGAGACCACCGTGCTGTTCAACACCGGCTCCGGTTATAAATACCTGCAACTGATCGAGGGCGTCGGCGGCTGAGTCTGATAGCTGCAGCATCATTCGACAGGGCCGCCGGATGCGGGGTATCATAGCCGGAAATTTCATACTGGAATTCCCGGCTTTCTTTATTTCCGAATTAGGAGCGTGTCATGCGTCGCGTTGCCATCGTCTCACCCGTCCGCACTGCTGTTGGTAACTTCGGCGGCACCCTGCGGGATGTCTCGGCCGCCGAATTGGCCAGCACCGTTATCAAAGAGGCCTTGGACCGGTCTCAGCTAGACCCGGCGAAAGTAGACGACGTAATCCTGGGCCATGGCTACCCCAGCGGCGAGAACCCGGCCATAGGACGGCTGGCCGCCCTCAAGGCCGGCCTGCCCATCGAGGTGCCGGGCTACCAGCTAGACCGCCGTTGCTCTTCTGGCCTCCAGGCCATCCTGAACGCCAGTATGCTGGTACAGACCGATAACGCCGACGTGGTAATCGCCGGCGGCGTTGAGAGCATGAGCGGCGCTGAGTTCTACAGCAACGAGTCACGTTGGGGAGCCCGTTACGGCTCCGTCACCTTCCACGACCGGCTGGCCCGCGCTCGCGTCACCATCTCGCCCGACGAACGTTTCGGCCCCATACCCGGTGGCATGGTGGAGACGGCGGAGAACCTGGCCCGTGAGTATGAAATCGCCCGCCAGGAGCAGGACGAATATGCCCTCCGCAGTCATCAGCGGGCCGTGGCCGCCCAGACCGAGGGCAGGTTCGACCGCGAGATCGTGGCCGTGCCAGTCCCGCAGCGCCGTGGAGACCCGGTGCCCTTCGAGCGCGACGAGGGTCCCCGCGCCGATACGAACATGGAAACCCTGACCCGCCTGCGCCCGGTGATGCGCGACGGCTCGGTCTCGGCCGGCAACGCCAGCAGCCAGAACGACGCCGCATCGGTGTGCTTGGTGGTCGCCGAGGACAAGCTGGAGGAGCTGGGACTGACGCCCATGGCCTTCCTGCGCGGCTGGGCCGTCACCGGCTGCCACCCGGCGACAATGGGCATCGGCCCGGTGCCTGCGGTGAACAAGGTAATGGGCAAGATCGGCCTGTCACTGGAAGACATGGACCTGATCGAGCTGAACGAGGCGTTCGCCGCCCAGGTGCTGGCAGTGCTGCGTGAGTGGAAACTGCCCCACGAGGACAACCTGAACGTCAACGGCTCGGGCATATCGCTGGGCCACCCCATCGCCGCCACCGGCGCCCGCATCCTGACCACCCTGCTGCACGAGATGGAGCGCCGCGACGCGCAGTTCGGCCTGGAGACCATGTGCGTCGGCGGCGGCCAGGGCATGGCTGCAGTCTTCGAGCGAAGTTAGAAATCAAACTGGCTACGGCCAGCCCGCGAATCCCCATTGCGGAGAAACGAGATGGCAAGCAACCAAGATATCCCTGACGTGCTGGTAATCGGGGCCGGGGCCTCTGGAGCGGCCTTCGTCTGGAGCCTCGCCGAGGCCGGCATCAACGTCCTGTGCCTGGAGCAGGGCGACTGGGTGGCCCGCGATGCTTTCCCGGCGACCAATGCCGACAGCCAACTTCACTGGCAGACCGACTTCCATCCCGACCCCAGCGTGCGCCGACTGCCGCAGGACTACCCGGTGAACAGCCAGGCTTCGCCCATCGCGCCGTACATGTACAACGCAGTGGGCGGCAGCACGGTGCACTACGGGTCGCACTACCCACGCTTCCATCCATCCGATTTCCGGGTGAGGACGCTGGACGGCGTGGCTGACGACTGGCCGTTGACCTACGATGAGCTGGAGCCATACTTCGACCTGAACGACAGGATGATGGGCGTGTCGGGCCTCCGGGGAGATCCGGCCTATCCTCCCAAGCCGGAGCGGCCGGCGCCGCCTTTGTCCATTCGGCCGGGCGGACAGGTACTGGCGAAGGGATTTGACAAGCTGGGCTGGCACTGGTGGGCCGCCGACACCGCCATCTCGTCGGTGGCTTATGACGGGCGCGAGCCGGACTCCGGCGGCTACCTCCGCTCGCTGGCAAGTACCGACCTCACCTACTGGCCAAGGGCTCTCGAACTTGGAGCGCAGCTAAAGACCAACGCGCGCGTCCGGGAGATCCTGGTCAACAGTTCCGGCAAGGCCACCGGCGTGCTGTATTACGACGCCGACGGCAACTTGGTCGAGCAGAAAGCGAAGTCGGTGGTGGTGGCCTGCAATGGCATCGGCACGCCGCGCCTGCTGCTCAACTCCACATCCCCCATCTTCCCTGACGGCCTGGCCAACAGCAGCGGCCTCGTCGGCAAGTGCCTGATGCACCATCCCGCGGGCGTGGTGGTCGGCGTCTTCGACGAGTGGCTGGGCACTGAGGACGGCTTCCCCCGGGGCAGCACCATGCTGAGCCAGGAGTTCTACGAGACCGACACCAACCGGGGCTTCGTTCGCGGCTACGACCTGCAAATCCTGGCCTTGGGGGGCTCCCCGCTGCCCACCGCCCTCGGCGGACTGCTGGGCGAACGTATCCCGTGGGGCGCAGGCCATCATCAGGCCTTCGACGAGCGCTTCGGCCATACCGTCGGCATCACAATAATGACCGAAGATCTGCCCGAAGAGCATAACCTGATATCCCTCGACCCAGACGAGACCGACAGCAACGGCATCCCGGCGGCCAAGGTTGAATACACCGTAAGCGAGAACACCAACCGGCTGCTGGACCACGGCGTTGAGCGGGCCAAGGAAGTCATGGAGGCCGCCGGCGCCAAGCAGATCCTCACTTCGAGGCTGCGCCGCAACGCTGGCTGGCACCTGCTGGGGACGGCCCGGATGGGCGACAACCCAGGTAACTCGGTTGTTGACCGCTGGGGCCGCTGCCACGATGTGCCCAACATGTTCATCATCGACGGCAGCATTTTTACCACCAGCGCCTGCATCAACCCCACGTCCACTATCCAGGCGCTTGCCCTCCGCACCGCAGATTACCTAAAGGGCGAGGGCCGCGACTCAATCCGGTAGCACTCCTGCTATCGCCTTAACGGCCTCGACAGTGAGGGGCGCACAGTTGTGCGCCCCTCGGCTTTGCAACGTGCATCCCGATTACGACGGGATGAGTCTCAATTGGAAATCAGTGTCTTTTCGGAGGATGAGAAATACCGTTATCTCTCGGAGGAACGTATCAGCAATTCATCTGACCGAGAATTGCTGATTATTATGCTTAACCCAGCTACTAACGTTGAGACCGCCGAAGATGGACTACCGTCCGGTCAACTCAGGTGAAGGCCCAGGCATCGACTGCGGCGTCACGCGGCGCCCCCACGATGGGGTGGCCGGAGTAAACTACGTTCACGTAGAGGCCATCGAGGACTATTTGGGCAGTGTGCAGGCCCTCGGAGGCCGTGTGTTGCAGCCCAAGATACCGATTCCGAGCGTTGGATTCATAGCCATTTGCCAAGACACCGAGGGCAACCCAATCGGTCTCTTCCAAAGCGACGATAACGCCTCTTACTGACTTGAAGCCCGCCCGTTGACACTCCAATAGGGCGGGCTTACGATTACCCTGCCCACCGCCGGATAAGCGACTGCGCTGTCCGGCAAAAATACGCTATTGAAGGATGATGAAAATGCCAGAAGTATACGGCGTAGGCGATTTCCGTTACGAATTTGTCGAAGACTGGGCCAAGCTGCCCGATGGCGTGAATTTCCAGGAATGCCCCGGCGTAGCCTGCGACTCCAACGACAACGTGTTTGTGCTGACGCGCGGCAGGCAGCCGATCATGGTCTTTGACCGCGACGGCAACTATATGCGCTCCTTCGGCGAAGGGCTGTTCAGCGACAACCGCACCCATGGCCTCTACATCGGCCACGATGACTCGGTGCTGGCCGCCGACGACGGGATTCACACCATCCAGAAGTTCAGCGCCAACGGCGAGAAGGTGTGGGAGCTCGGCGAACGCAACAACCCCGCCCCGCGCTGGAGCGGCGAGCCTTTCAACCGCCCCACCTCCGCCGCCACCAGGCCCAGCAACGGCGACATCTACGTTTCCGACGGCTACGGCAACTCCCGCGTCCACGTCTACAGCAGCCAGCTCGAGTACAAGTTCTCTTGGGGCGAGCCCGGCATCGACGCCGGCCAGTTCATCCGCCCCCACAACATCGCCTTCGACAGCAACGACCGCGTCTACGTGGTTGACCGCGAAGCCCATCGGATTCAGATATTCGACGCCGAAGGCAACTTCATCACCATGTGGAGCAACATCCACCGCCCCGACTCCATGGTCCTCTGGGGCGAGCACATCTACGTCGGCGAACTGAACGGCATGGGCGGCGTCGACGATGCCCCCGGTCTCGGCCACCGCGTCAGCATCTACGACCTCGAAGGCAACCGCATCTGCATGTTCGGCGACAAGAACGAGGGCGAGGGCGGCGGACAGTTCATCGCCCCCCACGGCATCGCCGTAGACTCCCACGGCGACATCTACGTAGCCGAGGTTTCGTACACCATCCGCGGCCAGCACATGAACCCGCCCCGCGAACTCCGCTCCCTCTCCAAGTACCGCCGGGTGTAGGAGCGCAGATACATCACCGGCGCGCCGCTATTTTCCGGCGGCGCGCCGGTATCTGTCAAACTGCAACGAGGTATATGCGTGGTAACTTACGAAATTCTCTTCGGATCCTTATCGTCATTCCTGGTGGTAGGAATTGGAGCGTTCCTCTGGATATTGTCGGAATTTCGGGCAACACGCAGGGAATTCCGTGAGGAAATTCAGCGGACGAGGGAAGAGAACAGGGAAGACAACCGCGCCACTCGTGAAGAAGTGCGAGTACAGTCGCAGCGAATTTTAGAGGCGTTCTATTTCCATCGCCACGACGCAGATGGAGCGGCGGTGCTCTACCCTCCGACATCGTCCACCCCAGCGACACCGGCAGACTGAACGGAGAAGCGATGACCACACCAAACTTGGCCAAAATCGAACAGGTAACCGATCTTCGGGCCACATGGCCGAACGAAGCACAGCATTTTACCCCTTGGCTGGCTAACAACCTAGACCAGCTAGGCGACGCTTTGGGCATGGATCTTGAGCTTCAACAAATAGAGGCATCAGTGGGAGGGTTCTCCCTAGACATCCTTGCTACAGACCTAAACAGCAATCGGCCAGTAATTATCGAGAACCAACTAGAGGCCACTAATCATGTGCACTTGGGACAACTTCTGACCTACGCTGCTGGATTCGATGCTGGGTCTATCGTGTGGGTAACTCGTGAATTTCGAGACGAGCACAGGCAAACGCTAGACTGGTTGAATCAACGGACTGGAGAAGACACTCAATTTTTCGGAGTCGCGATAGAATTGTGGCGCATAGGGGACTCCCATCCTGCTCCTCACTTCAATCTTGTTGCCACACCAAACGGTTGGAGCAAAGGCACCAAGGGGACTATCATTGTGGACCCGCCGGGAGTAACTCGAATTCCGTCGGATCGGTCTGAACGGTACAGGAATTTCTTCCAGCCTCTTATTGATACTCTTCGCGAGAAACACAGATTTACCAATGTTCGTAAGGCTCAACCCCAGAACTGGTATTCATTTAGTGCAGGTTATGGTCAGCGAGTTACTTACGGGGCCAATTTCACTGGCCAGAGACAAGCAAGAATAGAAGTTTATATCGACGATGGCGATAGCGAGCGGAACATTCAGTTATTGGAAAGACTCGAAGAACACAGAGGAGAAATCGAATCTGGTGTTGGAGAAACTCTTGACTGGCAACGGTTGGAAAGCCGGAGAGCATGCCGGATTGCCCTCGACCGTCCGGGTAGCATAGAAGATGACGCTAAAACGCTTGCAGAAATACAGAATTGGATGATAGATCAGCTACTTAAATTTAAGCAAGTTTTCGAACCCAGATTGTCGGAACTATTGGGCTAGAATTTTCCGAGCAGGAGCAACTGACCATTGAGTGATATCGGCGAAACCACAACCGTCCAGTGGGACAGTGCGCTGGAGGCCATCGAGCGCTGCTACGAGCTTGGGTGGACCGACGGGCTTCCCGTCGTACCGCCCACCGAAGCGCGCGTCACGGAGTTCATCGAGCGTTCAGGCAAGCCTGCTGGTGAGGTCGTTGGTGAGCTGCCCGAGCGCCGCCGTGAGATCACTGTCGGCAAGGTCGCGGCCAACGCCGTTATGGCCGGCTGCCTGCCTGAATACATGCCCGTGGTGATCACCGCCACCGAGGCCATGCTCGACCCGGTCTTCAACCTCGTCGGCCCGTCCTCCAGCATGGGCGGCTCCGCCATCCTGACCATCGTCAACGGCCCGGTGGTGCGGGATCTGAACATCAACGCCCGCAACAACCTGTTCGGCCCCGGCAATCGCGCCAACGCCACCATCGGCCGCGCCATCCGCCTCATCCTGATGAACGCCTGCGCCGCCATCCCTGGCGTGTTCGACCGCAGCGTCATCGGCCATCCCGGCAAGTACACCTACTGCATCGCCGAGGCCGAGACCGAGACCCACTGGACTCCCCTGCACGTCGAGCGGGGATTCCAGCCGGACCAGAGCACGGTCACGGTTTTCGCCGGCGAGTCGCCCCGCCAGGTTCGCTCCGTGGGCCGTCCCGAGCCGATATTGATGGCGATTACCGACGCGGCCTCCAGCCTCGGCACCAACATGTCCACTTCGGGCTCCGTGGGCGAGACCGGGACCGGCGTACGTCAGGGCCAGATCGTGGTCACCATCGCCGGAAACTCAGGGCTGTGGAAGGACTGGACCAAGGATCAGGTACGTGATTTCATCTTCCAGCGCGCTCATCGCAACGTCGCCGAATTGAAGCAGGCCCAGGTCTTGGCCGGCGATCCAGAGCCGGGCGACGAATCAACCGCCGTGCCGCTGATCCCCGACCCGTCCGACATCCTCCTGATCTTCGCCGGTGGCGAGGAAGCCAACATGTCCTCGGTTATACCCAGTTGGGGCCCCAAGGTGGGCAGCACTGCGGTGACCAGGGTGATAAACTGACGAAAAGAATCCCTGAGCAAATTGCGCACTCTCAAGGTAGAGCAAATCCACTGTTTAGGAGAGAGCCATGGTCCAGACCAATGAGCACGTCCTGGTGAACCCGGTGACGCAGCCGGTCATCGCTCCGTTCAACGGCGCGCCCCGCTTGGCCAGCCTCGCCGGCACCCGCCTTGGGCTGATCGACGACAGCAAGCGCAACGCCGACGTCCTGCTGGAGGAGCTGTCCGAGTTGCTGCGCACCCGCTACGAAATCGCCAGCGTCAAGTGGCTCCGCAAGCCCAGTGCCTCCCGCCCAGCCGACCCGGATGCCCTCAAGGAGCTGGTGGAGGAGTGCGACTCCATAATTGTCGCCATTGGTGATTGAGGCTCCTGCAGTGCGTGCAGTGTGCACGACGGAATTCACGTTGAGAACGCAGGCATCCCCTCGGCCACCATCTGTACCGACCGGTTCGTACCCACGGCCACCGGCATGGCGCGCATGTGGGGCGCACCCGATTACCCGACAATCTACACTCAGCACCCCATCGAGAACCTTAGCCGCGACGCCCTCCGCGCCCGAGCCGAGGAACTCGCCCCAATCGTGGTGCAGGTACTGACCGGCGAGGGGTAATCCACTTGCCGGGGTTCTGAAAACGGACCTTGGAAAATTAGCGTCTGCTCGCGCAATTCAAAGCGCGGGATGTAATCCTGGACAGGCTATAACTTGCTGAGTTGTTGAGTCGAAAGCAAGGCTTGTCCAGGATAACTTTTTAAGTTTCTGTCTCCTGCATTACAGTGGTTTCCTCCTCTTCCAAACTTGGTACCGCAAAGCAGTGGAGAAGAGGGTTTATGAAGGGATTCGCTCCCAACGTACTGGTCCGAATCTTCGGTTTGGCTCTGATAATTCCGGTACTGTTGATAGCCTGCGAGGTGGCCGAGGATCCCACGGCCCCGCCCGAAGGCTCAGATAGTTCAGCCTCCGCGCCCACTGAGGAGACTGCTACGTCCACCGTTGCTCCGACGCCACAGCTTTGCCCGATCCAACAGATACGCCAGTTCCCACGCCGACTCCAGCTCCCACATCGACACCCACGGATACTCCAACGCCTGCTACCACGGCGACACCCGCTCCTGCGGCGGCCTCGATACCCACTGCCACGCCGACACCCACTCTAGCAGCTACGCCTGCAAATACTCCGACACCTGCTTCCACTGCGACCCCTATGCCCATAGCCATAAAAAATCTAAAGCCTCCTACTGCAGTAGAAGGTGGGCTCATCATTAGGAGCATGGATGACGGTGTGCTCGTGGACTGGACACCCTCTATCGTTGATGGAGCCACCCATTTCGATTTGTACGGCTGTGTAAGGCCAAGCGGAGGAGCATCCTCTGAGCTCTGTCCGAGGCTGGACCCGCAGCAACCTGATGGTGGGTGGCTCAAAATCGCACCCGGTCTTACCGAGAGAACTTTTCTTGATCAGAGTCATCCCGGTTTTGTAGGTGAGCACAAATATGTAGTGTTCGCATGTAATGATGCTGGTTGCATAGGGTTTATATCGGGGTCGCAAATTTCAGCAGGGTCGCGCAATTGAGACAACATCAGGCTGCTTGTTCCTGCTATTTCCTCTTTAGAATGAGCAGGCGACTGGGGCAACAGGAATTTCGCTCCTGAGGGTGTTGTTCAATCAGCGCACACCCAATCTTGTGAGGCGCCTGGACCCCATGTCCGGAAAAGATGGGCGACTGCAACCGGCCGGGCCGACTGGCCGGATGCCGAGATACTCCCAACCGTTCGTCTTGACCTGCCTGCAGGGGGAACGGTTGCGTCCTCTACGCCAGTTCCCGCCGCAGTTCCGGCGGCAGAAGGTTGGGTATGGTGTCCTCTATCGGATAGGCCTCATCGCAGGCCGCGCAGCACAGAGTGCCGGTGATCACCTCATCGCCCTCTTCAGCCTCCACCCTCAGCTCCAGTTCGCCCTTGCACACCGGGCAGGCCAGTATCTCCATAAGGTCTTTCTTCAAGTCTTGTCTCTCTTCAGGTTGGTTGCTCCGGTCAGGCGACCAGTGCATTTTCGAATAGTGCGTCCAGCACGTCGGACAACCCGATGACCGCGATGCCAATGACCAGCAGGGCCATTGGGCTGGTAACCCGACGGGCTGTGCGCCGCAACCATCTGCCGCCAGTGTCATGTTGCTCCGCATAGTCTCCGCGGCGTACGATTCTCACCACGTAGAACATATAGAGCGCCAGGGAGATTTTAATTCCGAGAACGATCGCGTACGGCACCGACGCCGCTTCGCTGGTCAGCCTGGCCACGGACAGGATCGCGCCGGTGAGCAGCAGCACCGCAATCGCTGTGGTCACCAGTCCCCGAAACTCGTCGCGTATCGCCTCCCCGGTCTCAGGCGGCAGTCCTCGGGAGCGCCTGATTGCGGGCCGCAGCACCAGCAGGTAGAACACGCCGCCGCCAACCCACGCCACAGCCGCCAGCGCGTGACCCCACCTGATAACAACAAGGATCCAGTCTAAAACGCCCATCTGCAGCCCAAGAGAGGTTGCGGGTCCGAATCGGCCCTGCTCTCCCCAGAATTACCTCTCGATCAGGTCGCGCACGATGCCTGTAATACGTTCTGCCGTCACCGCGCTGACGTGAGTTTCGGCCACCCTGCCTTCACGGTCAATGAACCAGGTCGTGGGGTAATATTCGATTCCGTAGGCGGTGGTAATTGCCTCACTGTGATCGGTGGCGAAATCGAAGGTGAGTCCCAGTTCGTCCACGAACTCTCGCGCGGTATGTTCATTGTCAAACCCGCGGGGGACGAATAACCCCAGGAAGCGCACCGGCTCGCCCTCCAGTTCTTCCCATGCTCCCTGGAACTCGGGCATCTCCTCGCGGCAGGGTGGGCAGCTGGGGTACCAGAAATTGACGACCACTACGTTTCCAGCGTACTCCTCAGACAGCCGGAATTTCCCTCCGTTGAACAGCCCCACCTCGAAGTCCTGCGCTGATTCCGCCCCGCCGCAGGCCGACGGAAGGATCAGCAGCAGCAGCGTCAGTATGAGAAGCCATTTACGGAAGTTTCTGAGATGCTGCGGCGTCACTGATGGAACGGGGATCACAATGCCACTGAATTTTATATCGGCAGTTCGGTCCTTTCAATGACGTTGACAGTCCGGCCACAGGACGATTCCAATGCCTTGAGAATCCGTTGGCGGAGAGCCTGTCAAACCACGAACGATTCTCTCAAACCATCCTGCGAGGGACTCAGTGCTAAGGCCCTGGCGTTTGGAGTAATTTGCAACCATCCTGCTTATCGCCGTCCTTGACTGGACGGCTCCAGCAACTAAAATCGTGGCAGCATTGGCTATCAGCAATTGGCAGGAGGTATTGCTATGCGGCTGGAAGACAAGGTTGCCCTTATCAGCGGAGGCGCCCGCGGGATGGGAGCGGTTGAGGCCCGGCTGTTCGCCCAGGAGGGCGCCAAGGTCGTTATCGGCGACGTGCTGGAGGATGAAGGGAGACGTACGGAGGCCGAGATAAACGAATCGGGTGGCGAGTGCGTTTTTGTCCGCCTCGACGTTACCAGCGAGGAATCGTGGCAGGCGGCGGTCAGCGAGGCGGTCGACAGGTTCGGCAAGCTGGACATCTTGGTCAACAACGCCGGCATCTACCGCACTCACAACGTGGTGGAGACCTCCTCGGAGGAATGGGACCTAGTGATGGACATCAACGCCAAGGGTGTCTTCCTAGGCACCAAGGCCGCCATTCCTGCGATGCGCGAGAACGGCGGCGGCTCCATCGTCAACATCTCTTCGGTTGCAGGGCTGATCGGCAACTTTATGTCATCGGCCTACACCGCCTCCAAGGGCGCGGTGCGGCTGTTCACCAAGTCCACCGCCATCCAGCACGCCCGCGACGGCATTCGCTGCAACTCGGTGCATCCCGGCACCATCGAAACGCTGATGACCGCGCCCCTGCTTTCCGACGCGGACTATCGGCAGGACCGCGTCGACCGCACGCCCCTGGGGCGCCTGGGAACGCCGGAAGACGTGGCCTTCGGTGTGCTGTTCCTGGCTTCGGACGAGGCGTCGTTCATGACCGGCTCAGAGCTCGTTATAGACGGTGGACGCACAGCTGAGTAACAGAAACCGCAGGGGGCGCACAGCGTGCGCCCCCTGCATATCCTGACTCGCGCTACCGGCAGGGCCTCTCAGCCATGAGGCCAGTTCCCTACCGCCCCATTGCGTAGCCGTCGCGGCGGGGATCGGCGCCGCCGCTGAGTCCGCCTCGCTGCTGGTCAACCTCAACGGCACAGAGGCAACCCATTCGCGGAGTGAAGTCGTCCCAGACCTCCACCTTGTGTCCGAGGCGGGAAAGCTCGCTCACCACCTGGGAGTCCATTCTTCCCTCGACGCCGACCAGTCCAGGATGATAGGCGTGAGGCCAGAAGGAATTGGGGAAGCTCCAAGTCGAGAACCGGGGAGCCTCCACCGCCTGCTGCACGTCCATGCCGAACTCAAACACGTTCAGGAAGAGCTGCACCATGGACTGTGGCTGGACGTCACCGCCGGGTGTGCCGAAGGGCATCAGCGGCTTGCCGTCCCGCATGGCCAGCGCCGGGTTGGGCGTCAGACGAGGGCGCTTGCCGGGAGCCAGGGCGCTGGGGTGCTGTGGATCCAGCCAGGTCTGCGAACCCCGCGACGAGGCGATGAAACCCAGTCCCGGTATGATCGGCGACGTGCCAAAGCTGTCGCTTGGGGTGGCCGAGAAGGCGTTGCCCCAGCGGTCAACCACGGAGGCGTAGCTGGTGTCGGCGGGCAGACCGCCAGCCACCAGGTCGGGCCGGGCCGGGTTCCCGTTGCGGGCGGGCATACCCTGGTGCGGCCACGGGTCACCCGACAGTGGCATCTCGGGAGCGGCTCGAGCGGCGTCGATGGCGGCCCGCCGCTCCTCGGCGTAGGACTTCGACAGCAGCCCCTCAATGGGAACGTCGACGAAATCGGGGTCTCCATAGTAAGCGTCACGGTCGGCGAAGGCCAACTTGAGCGCCTCGAGTACGGTGTGAGCGTAAGCGGCGGTGTTGTGGCCCATTCCGCGCAGGTCGAATCCTTCGAGGATCTTCAGGGCATGCAGGTTCATCGGACCCTGGCACCAAGGACCGCAGGCGTAGACCTGGATTCCCTTGTAGTCGATGGATGGCGGCGTATCCACGCCAGCGTGGAATTCCGCCAGGTCCTCCATAGACAGGAGACCGCCCTGTTCTTGGATGAACCGGACCATCTCCTCCGCGATTTCGCCCTTGTAGAAGAAGTCCCGAGCCGCCTGCAGGGCCGCTTCCCGACCGTGCCCGGCGTGATCCCGCTCCACCTCTATGAGGCGGCGGAAGGTGCGGGCCAGGTCCTTCTGCACCAGGATGTCCCCGATATCAGGACGGCGTCCGCCGGGGAAGAACACCGCCGCGGTGGAGGACCAGCGGCCGTCACCGTCGGAGTCTCCGATGAGCGAATCGCCCGTGCGCGCCAAGGCAGACTGCAGCGTTGCAGGAATGGGGAAGCCCCCGTCCGCTAGCTCCAGCGCCGGTGTGACCACCTGTTCGAATGTCATCGTCCCATAGAGTCGCAGCGCGGTAATCCAAGCGTCCGCAGCTGCCGGCGTCACGGTGCGGAGCACCCCAAGCGGCAGTTCCCCGCCACAGTTGCGCATAAAGTAGTCGATGCTGGCGGCCTTGGGCCAGCGTCCCAGCCCGCTGATGGATACGGTTTCGCCGCTGGCGGCGTCGTGGATGATGATCGGGGCCACGCCGCCGAATCCGGTCCACTGCGGCAGGGTCACATTGATGGCAATGCCCGCGGCCACCCCGGCATCGGTCGCATTGCCGCCCTGCTCCAAGATTCGAAAGCCGGCGGCGGTGGCGAGGTAGTGGCCGCTCGAAACCACATGCTGGACGCCGGACACCAAGGGACGATAGGTCCTGATTCCAAGGGCCACGATTCACCTCCGTCGGGTCGATATCGGATATGGCAGCGATGTGCTGCGGCGCTTCGGTTTCCACACTATGATTTGCTCGGTATGATATGGACGCGGATTGGGGGTGTCAACAAACTCGGTGCGGTACCAGGACCTTCGCCATTTTTGGGAGAGCTGAAACCAAGATGCTTATTGAGGTGGAAGTAACGGCAGGAAATAACAGCCCGCTGGACCTGCATCGCATGTTTGACCTGCTGGAGGACCCTCGCCCTGTGTCGCGGGTGCTGGCACCAGACCCGTTGGGGAACGATGTCTGGTGCGAGGTGACCGGGTGGGACTCCGGAGGGCCGTGTCAGGCCATGGCCGCGCTTTCCGAAGATTCAGGTGAGGGTGTGGTGCTGCTGATCTACGGAGGGGACGAAGGTCTGCGGTTAAGGCCCTCGGGGGCTTCCGGCGACTGGGACCTGGCAGTAGACGGACAATGGGGCGAGGCCTGCCTGATGCTGGGCAAGGACGCATCCATCGAATAGGCGGGGCGCAGGCGAATAGGCGGGGCGCAGGCGAATAGGCGGGGCGCAGGCGAATAGGCGGGGCGCAGGCGAATAGGCGGGGCGCTGGCTGGCTAGAATACGGGAGCTGACAGCAGCCTCACCAAGGATTCCAGCGCACGCTTCCGGTTCTCCGTGTCATCCCATCCCCGCAGGTCGATGGTGATTCCGTCTCTGAGGCCGTTGCACAGGCGGTCTTGACGCTGGTAGAACAGCTCTCCCGCTCCCAAGGCAATCAGGCCGGCGGCCGCTCCGTGGCTGCTGGATCGGACCAGTTCGGCGAAGTAGCGACTGGTCAACGGGTTTTCGAGGGCGGCATCGGTGCAAAGCAGGGACAGCCGGTCATAGTAGACTGTATGGTCCAGCGACACTTCGCCGGTGTTGAGGGCGTCCTCGTTGTCCGGGTTAAGTATCCAGGCAGGAATCTGCGACTCGGCCAGCCCTCCTCGTAGACGTTCCGCCAGTTCCGAGTCAGCCATGGAGGCGACTATCAACACTGTCGGGAATGTCCTTCGCTCTCCGATCAGTGCGTCCTGGGCGGCTATCAACGGCTGGGCGACCCCCGCCCCCCCGAGGAACTCTCGGGGAATGCGCCCTCCGGAACGCGCCAGAGTATCCAGAGCGATGGTGCTGGGGGCGGCGTGCTGCACGGTTTCCAAGCCGATGACGGAGCGAAGGTCGCAGTTGGAGAACAGGGTGCCCCCGGCGGTGGCCCGGTGCAGTATCGTGCTATCGAGCGTGGACTTGATGATGCGTGCGCCGCGCAGGTCTGCTCCCGTCAGGTTGGTCATCGTCAGCGAGGTGACTGACAGAGTGGCGCCCCGGAGGTTGGCATTGGTCAAGCTGGCCCAAGAAAAGTCTGTGGCGGTCAGGTCGGCGCTGCTCAGGTCTGCTCCCTCCAGGTCGGCGTACGACAGGCTGGAATAGGACAGGTCTGCTCCCCTCAGTACGGCATGCCGCAGAGTCGCGTTGGAGAGATCGGTCCGTCCCAGCGAGCAGCCGACCATCTGGCTGCCCGTGAGGTTGGCCCGGGGCAGACTGGCGCGAAAAAGATGCGCCCCAGTGAGGTTGGCTCCCGACAGGTCAGCCGTCCGAAGATCGACGCCCGTCAGGTCGGCGCCGCTGAGGTCGTCGTGCCGAAGATCGACGCCGGGCAGCTTGAGGCCGCTCAGAAAGGAGCCGGACAGGTCGAGGTTTGGGCGTCCGTAGATAAACTCCGGCGTGAATGTCTCACTGGCAGCCCGGTCCTCCAGTCGATAACCTAGATCGAATCGCGGAGCGCGCTGGTTCGGGCTGCGGAAGGTGATCTCGCGCCACCTGGCGATTGCGCTGGGGCCAGCGCGAGCAAGACCGACATGGTCCGGATCTGCCAACTGCTTAAACCTCCAGTCCCTTCTCAGCGCGGAAGAAACCGCGCAGACCCACGGGAACCGCGGGGCGGTCGCCGTATTGGGGCGCACGGGGTGTCAAAGACTCGTTCACTCCCGCCCTGCGAAGGCCGGCATCACTTCCCGAGAGAAGATTTCCAACTGGCTGCTCAGCTCATGCCAAGGCATACCCTCGGGCCATTGCAGAACGACGTCCTCGAGGCCTGGGTACTTTTCCTCTAGTTCCCGGAAGGTCTCGATGAAAACCTCCGGCGGGCCGCAGATCCATGCTTTCTGCTGTACGCCATCCTCCACCGTTGGCGTGCGGGCCGGAGCGCCGGGAGAACCCCACATGCGCCCCTCTTCGTCGACGTAGCGCACCAGGCCGAAGGGAGCGAACCACTTGTATCGCTCGTCATGGAAGGGTCGCACCCGGTTTACCGCCTCCTCCACCGAGTCGGCAAGGTAGAATCCGAAACCCAAAGCCATGTCCTGCCCCAGCTTGAGGTCGCGGCCCGCTTCCCCGGCTGCCTGCCGATAGGCTCCGAAGAACTGCTCAACGATCCTCTCTCCGCTCAGTGCGGTCATTCCCTTGATGCCCTTCCTGGCGATGAAGTCGATGGTGCGCCCGCTGGTCATGGGCTGCCAAATCTCCACTGGCAGGTTGAGGGGCCGGGGAACGAGCGTTATGTCCTCAAGTTGGTAACCGCGGTATGGCACGTCTGGGGGAATCTGATAGTACTTGCCCTTGTGACTGAAAGACTCCTCGTTGAACGCCTTGAGGATGATTTCAACCTGCTCCTCAAACAGCTCGCGATTGGCGTCCTGGTCCAGCAGGGGCGCGCCGAAGGTCTCCACCTCGCGGGTCTGATAGCCGCGACCGATGCCGAAGACCAGTCGCCCGCCGGTCAGCACATCGCCCATGGCGAAGTCTTCGGCCAGCCGCAGCGGGTGCCACATCGGTACGATGTTGAACGCCGCTCCGAACTTCAGGTTCTTGGTGTGGGCGGCCAAGTGAACTCCCAGCAGGGTCAGGTTGGGAATGCACTCGTAACCCTCCCGCTGAAAGTGGTGCTCCGCGGCCCAGAGACAATGGAAGCCGGACCCGTCCATCTGCTTGGCCAGCGCCATGGCGTGGTCGAGGGACTGCACCAGCTGCCTGTTGGGGTAGCGGCGTGCGTCGGGGTTGCGACCGTCTGCGCCGACGTCATCAAGGTCAATCTGACCAACATACAAAACTGAGAAGCGCTTGATCATCTGCCTGTCTCTGATGAAATTGGGATATAAATAGATTCCTGCACAGCCACCAAGTATAGCATGCCGAGTGACGCTGTCCGCCCAGTTACGTTATCCGCAGACCGCCACGCCGCGCGCCTGCAGGTCTGCGATCCGGGCGGGCGTGTAGCCCAGCTCGGCCAGTACCTCCGCCGTATGTTGCCCGGTAACGCTCCCGGCGTGTCGCACCTCGCCGGGCGTCTCAGACAGGTGGAACGGTATGCCAGGCTGACTTACCTTGCCGCTCGGGACGCCGGGGGCCTCCAACTCGACGACCATTCCCCGGTCCAGTGCCTGCGGGTCGCTCAGGGCCTCATCAAGATCGTATACCTTGCCGACTGAGATATTGGCGTCGCGCAGCGCCTCGAACCACTCGTCGCGGGTCTTGGTGAGAAAAATTGCCTCCAGCGTCTGGGCGATCTCTGCCAGCTTTTCGTCCCCTGCGCTTTGGTGGGGAATCAGGTCCTCCCGCCCGATGGCGCGGCACAGGTTCTCCCAAAACCACGGCTCGATGGCGGCGATGGAGAAGTATTTGCCGTCGGCGGTCCGGTATACGTTGTAGAACGGTGATCCGCCGTTTAGCCGGTTGCCCCCTCTGGACGGACGATACACCTGCGAAAACGCGTCGGAGATCATTCCACAGAGCATGTACAGCACTCCCTCGGTCATTGCTATGTCGACGTACTGCCCACGCCCGGTCTGCTCCCGGGCCATCAACGCAGCCAGGATGCCCACTGCCCCGCAGAGACCGCCACCAGCATAATCGGCGATCAGGTTCAGCGGAATCGTCGGCTTGCCCTCGGGCGATTCTCCGATCAGCCCGAGCGCGCCGGCGAATGAAATGTAGTTTATGTCGTGTCCCGCCATCTGCGAGTAAGGACCAGTCTGGCCGTACCCGGAGACAGAGCAGTAGACCGCGCGGGGGTTGATTTCCTTCACCTGCTCGTAGCCAACGCCCAGCCGCTGCACCACGCCGGGACGGAAACCCTCCACCACCACATCGGTGTCGGCGGCCAGCTTGCGGAAAATATCCAGCGCCTCCGGCTCCTTCAGGTCAAGGGCGACGCTACGCTTGTTGCGCTGCAGGGCGTTGAACGAGGCGTGCCGGCGTTCGTCTGCCGGGCTTTCGATGCCAGCCACGATGCGCTCGTAAGCCGAGCGGGTCTCGTCCATCGGCCGCTCCACCATCAGCACATCGGCCCCGAGGTCGGCCAGGATCATCGTGGCGAACATTCCGGGAGCATTGCGGCAGAAATCGAGTACTTTAATTCCTTCCAGGGCCAGCATCCGGGTTACCTCCTGAATACGAGTGGCGCTGATGATTATAGCCAGACTCTCGCTTCACCATGGCCATCTCTCCCGAGTGAGGGCAAACTTTGGGATTTCGTGCAAGTACGTCACAGCCGCACTATAATCCCGGCAGATATTTTCGCGACGGCAAAGGAGAGGGAAATGGATCTTGGGCTGCAAGGCAAAGTAGCGATGATCACCGGCGGCAGCCACGGCCTGGGAAAGCAGTCGGCGGCGGCGCTGGGTCGTGAGGGATGCAAAGTCGCCATCTGCGCCCGGGGCGCGGAGCAACTGGAGGAAACCCGGTCCGAGTTCGCCGAGGCAGGGATTCCGGTAATAGCGGTCCAGGCCGACGTCACCAACAACGACGACCTAGCGCGGTTCCACAACGAGACTGTGTCGGCCCTCGGCGAGGTGGACATCCTGGTAAACAACGTGGGAGGCCGCCGCGGCACCGTCGATTTCGTGGAAACCGGCATGGAGAAATTCCGCGAGGGACTGGAGGTCAACCTGTTCAGCGCTGTGGAGCTGGTGGCGCTGGTGCTGCCCCACATGAGGGAGCAGAAATGGGGCCGCATAATAAGTATTTCGTCCATCTACGGGCGGGAATATGGCGGCTCCGTGGACTATATGACGGGAAAAGCAGGCCTGATCGCATTTTCCAAACACCTGGCGCTTAACCTGGCCCCAGAAAACGTGCTGGTCAACTGCATCGCGCCCGGCTCCATCGACTTTCCCGGCAGCACGTGGGACCGCTTCCAGCAGAACAATCCGCCCGAGGTGGTGGACGAATTCATTGCCCGCAACCTGCCCGCCGGCAAGTTCGGCTGGCCGGAGCCGATCGGGGAGACAGTGGCCTTCCTGTCCTCCGACCGCGCCGACCTGATCACCGGCACCTGTCTCAACGTCGACGGCGGCCAGTCCCGCTCGCTGTTCTAGGGCTGTTCCAGGAAGGTTTCTGTCCACTCCGGAAAATCCTCTCTCTTCGGGGAGAGGGTCAGGATGGGGGCGTCCCCTTGGCAGGCTGAATGCGGCATAGGCAAAGGAAACGCCCTCACCCCAGCCCTCTCCCAGAGAGAGAGGGAGTTGCCTGTTTACAAGGATCCCACGAACTCCCGCCACGCCTGCACGCAGCGATCGGGAGCGGAGTGCTGGACGTAGCCGCTGGTGCCCGTTAGCACCCGCAAACGTCCGTTCGGCAGCAGTCCGGCCATACCGGTGGTGCGGTCGGGGTTGTCGCGGGCGTTCTGCTCGGAGGCCAGCACCAGCGCCGGCGTTACTATCCGCTGTATCACGTCGGTCAGGTCCTGCTGAGACAGGTAGGCCAAGGTCTCCATCACCACCCGCGCCTGCGTCTGCGCCATCTGGTTCATGTACCATTCCTGGTGCGCTGCGTCGGCGTCTCCGGACTCCAGCCGCCGCTCCGACGTTTGCCGCACCCACGCCTCCACGCCCTCATCACGCACGAGGTTGTACGAGTTGAGGTAGGTCGGGTTGCCGACGAATTTGTAAGGCGATGTGCAGGTGGTGACCGATAACAGCCGCTCCGGGTACTCGGAGGCGAACTGCAGGGAGATTGTACCGCCCACTGTTTCGCCGATGAGGTGTACCCGCTCCAGCTCCAGGTGGTCCAGCAGCGCCCGGACGTCGGCGGCGAAGTTGCCCAGCGACCAGTCGTAACCCTCCGGCGGCACCGAGGACCGACCAAATCCCCGCGCCTCCAAACGCACCACGCGATACTGCCTCGCTAGGAGCGGCACCCACTCGTACCACAGCCGCGCATTTTTGGCGTTTCCATGATGCAGCACCACGGTTTCGGAGCGGCGCCACGGATCGGTGAAGTCATCGTCCTCATAGTACATCTCCAGCGTGTCGTCGATGCGGGCGAAGGGCATCGCTTGCCTCCCTATCTCGGTTACTGGATTGCTGTTCCCTCTTCAGTGGGGCGAAGGTATGCCCTCTCCTCTCTCCTGTTGGGAGAGGGGGCCGCGTGGTTTCCGGCTAGTCTACGATTGGGATGGCCACGGAGACACGGGGGTTGTTGCCGTAGACCGCAGTAGTGTGCCCATGTCCGGTCAGGTCGTCGGCCAGCAGCACGTCTCCGGGATTGAAGATGCGCTTGGTTCCATCGCCCAGCCCGATCTCTGTTTGGCCCTCGAGGGTGATCACGTACTGCCGTCGTGGGGCGGTATGCCAGTCGCTGAAGTTGCCCGGCTGGGTGCGGCTGAAGGAAACACTCCCTGCGTTCTGACCGGCTGTGCGCTCGGCGTTGGCCACAACCTCGAAGGGAAGGTCCAATTCCTCGAAGTGAGATTCTCCATCGTTCCCCGTATATATCCTGACTACCTGCATGGATCCTCCGTCCGGTTCAAGTTGGGGAGTTGGCGGCCCGGACGCCGGAATCATAAGTCGGCTGTCGCCCAGCGTCAATTTCCATCGACCTGGGCCTCCTGCACTCCCGTGGCGCATATATCCATCAAGCAGCAGCCGGAGCACTTCGGATTTCGCTTGGCGCAGGTTACCTTTGCGTGATGGTCCAGCAAGGCGTGGAATTCGTTGAACAGCGGAGTGTCTGCAGGCAGGTTGTCCTGGAACAGGGCCTGATAGTCGGCGTAGCCGGGATTCCGTACTGGCGGAGTGATCCCCAAGCGGTCCACGATGCGCCGGGTGTAGCTGTCCATCACGAAAGATGGCATTTCGGCAGCATATACCAAGATGTCATCAGCGGTTTCCTCACCTATGCCGTGGATGGACAGAAGTTCGGCTCTGAGGTCAGCCAGACATTTGCCAAACAGCCAGTCCAGATCGCCGCCGTAGTTTTCAAGCACATGGCGGGCGAAGGACTGCAACTTTCGCGCCTTGGCGTTGTAATACCCCGAAGAGCGGATCACGGCGGCCAATTCAGGCTCCGGGTGCTCTGCTATCGCCTCAAACGACCAGCAGCCGGCGGCTCTCATGGACATCAATGCCTTCTCGACGTTGACCCACGCCGTGGACTGGGTGAGGATGGCGCCTACGATGACCTCAAACCGGCTGTCGGCTGGCCACCAACCCTGCGGGCCGTAGGTGTCAAGGAGGCGGCGATAAATTTCAGTGATCAGGCCGGGCGTTTGAATGGTAACGGCGTTGGTCACGTCATCCGCTCCGGCCTGCCGGCAATTGACGCAAACGGGATGATGGGAAGCCGCTGGTCCAGGGTGACCTCCGGGAGCGAGACGCAGCAGTTGAAGGCGTAGGCATCCACGCCCCGGGCCACAGCGTTGCGGAACGCTTCCGCCAGAGCCGGGTCGGCGTCGTCGTTGGTGGCGAACGCAGTGGCGTCGGGCCGTTGCACCACGAATACCACGGCAGCCCTGTGCCCGCCTTGAACCACCTCAACGAGGGTATTTAGATGCTTGACCCCTCTTGTGGTTGGCGAATCGGGAAACAGGCCGACGCCGTTTTCCACCAAGGTGACCGACTTAACCTCAACGTACCGCCAGACGCCGTTGTATTCGAGCATCAGGTCGAAACGGCTCTCGCCAAACGTGGACTCCCGCACCACCGTCGACGGTTCTCCAAATTCATCCAGCAAGCCCTGCGCAACGCCCTCCGCCACCAAATCGTTGGGCAGGCGGGCGTCTGCAGAGACCAATACGCCGTCTGCCTCCACCAGAGCCAGATCATATTCTGTCTTTCGGCCAGACCGCCGCGCCGGTTGCAACCACACGGGCGCACCCGGCAGGAAAAGCTCCCGCAGGCGGCCTGAATTGGCAACGTGCACACCAGTTTCGTGCCCGTCGATTTCCACCAAAGCGAGGAACCGGTTCGCTCTCCGCAAGAACCTCGCCTCGACCAGATCGTTACCCAAATGCGCCATCACTCATTTCCCGCGGCCTTGCGTCCCACGCCGTTAATGGTAACAATGGAGAGGTTATCGGACAACGGAAGCGTTGGAAAAATGAGCGCCTTTGTAGACAAAATTCAACTGGCCTGCCAGACTACTCGAAGCCTCGTGTGCGTGGGCCTCGACCCAGATCCGGCTCAGATGCCGGTGGCGGATGTGTTCGAGTTCAATCGCGCCATTGTGGACGCGACATCGGTGGTTGCCTGCGCCTACAAGCCCAACCTCGCCTTCTACGAGGCTCTGGGCGCGGACGGACTCGCAGCTCTGGAGCGGACGGTCGCACACATCCGCAGGGTTGCCGGCGATACCCTGATCATCGGGGACGCCAAGAGGGGCGATATCGGGCCTTCTGCGAGGGCATACGCAAAGGCAATGTTCGAGGTCTGGGGCTTCGACGCCGTTACCGGGAACGCCTGGGGTGGCAGTGATTCGGTGGAGCCGTTTCTGGAGGACGAAAGGCGCGGACTGTTTGTTTGGTGCCGTGGGTCCAATCTCGGTTCGGGCGACTTCCAGGATCTGGTGATCGAAGGCGGCGGGGCGCCCGCGCCCCTGTATGAGAGGATGGCCAGCGCATGCTCGCAATGGAATACGCGGGGCAACGTTGGCTTGGTGGTGGGGGCGACCGTGCCTGGCCAACTGGCGGCGGTCCGGGGGTTGTGCCCTGATATGCCGCTGCTGGTTCCAGGCGTGGGCGCACAGGGCGGCGAATTGGAAACAGCGGTAAGGGCAGGGATTGATGCCGCCGGAAGGATGGCCCTGTTCAACTCCTCAAGGGGCATCACCTACGCCTCCAGGGGCCCAGATTTCGCTGAGGCGGCTGGTGAAGCTGCCCTCAACCTGCGCAATGCCATCAACGCTGTCTTGGATGAGGAAGGTCTGGGATGGCCTTCGAGTTGAGAACCGGCGATGTTGTGCGGCTCAAGAAACCGCACCCATGCGGCGAATTTCTATGGACGGTCACGCGCCTGGGAGCCGACATTGGCTTGGTCTGCCAAAAATGCGGGCGCTACGTGATGATTTCCCGGCAGCAACTGGCGCGCCGGATTCGTGAGATCATACCTGTTGGCGACACTTAGGCGTCGTCGATAATCGGCGGGGTCTGGCGGTTGACCAAAGGGACCGGCACGTCCCAGAGTTCCGCATGGTAGCCGCTCATATATTCCGCCATCATTTGGGTGAAATTTCGCACTCCCTGGCCGACGAATTTGCCCTTCAGGGTGCAGATTCCAATGACTGAGCCGGGGAAAAGATGGTCCAGGCGTACTATTCCAACGTGATCGTGGTCCTCGGGCCGTACTGCGAAGTCCACGGCGACCGCCAAGCCCAATCCGATTTCCACGTAGCGCTTGATGGACTCGATGTTATCCAGCGACAGCACCACATCCCCCACCAAGCCATTCGCCCTCATCTCCTGGTCCACGCGCTGGCGCAGGATGCTTTCCTGTCCGGGGAGAATCAACGGGGAAGAAACCACGTCTGCCAGTGAGACGTTTGTGCGCCCCCTCAGAGGGTGCCCCAATGGGGTCATCAATACGGCGTTGTATTCAAACAGTTCTTGGAATTCCAGCGACGGGTCGTCGGGTGGCGGAGGAGAGCAGAAGGCCAGGTCAATCTCCCCGGAGCGCACCAACTGGATCAGCGGGTCGTAGGCACGGGCCAACAACCTGATGCGAATGTCTGGATACTCTTCCCGGAAGGCTTGGATACCCTTGGGAAGATGATGTGCGATGAGATCAGGATAGGCCCCAACTATGAACGAGCCCCGGCGGTCCGCGTAGTCCATCTGCCGCTTCAAGACCTCGATGGAAGTAACCACCGGGGTTACCAGTTCCAGCAGGGTGATACCTTCCGATGTGAGCTGGATAGGGCGCTTGATGCGATCGAAGAGAGTGATACCGAATTCACCCTCCAGTTTGCGCAAATGGGTGGTTACCGTTGGCTGTCCTAGTTCCAGCGTTCTCGCCGCTTTGGAGACGCTTCGCAGGCGCGCCACGTGGTAGAAACTTATAAGTTCTCTCAATTCCATGAATTCGCCCTCAGTATTCCCCGCGACACTTTCAATAAAATATATCATACAGTATCCCTTGACAAAATAAGAGAGGGAAAATAAGAATGGTGCGTGCCCCGCGCCAGCGCGGTCCATATCGCATTGACGCGGCATTGGTAGCAACGAATACATAGTCAGGGCGGACAGCGCCTTCAGGTTGAACAGTATGCCTTTTGTGATAACTGAGCCCTGCATTGGCGTGAAAGACGCGACCTGTATCGAAGTTTGCCCCGTCGATTGCATCAACACCAACGACGACGAGCAACAGTACTTCATCGACCCCGTCTCCTGCATCGACTGTGCCTACTGTGAGTCGGTGTGCCCGGTAAATGCAATCTTCGATGAGTTCCGAGTGCCCAGCGAACAGCGCCAATTCATCGCAAAGAACCGCGACTTCTATAAGAAATAACGCGTCTATCGGACGTTTCCACCTCCGGCTCCTTTGTTTGTCGAACCATGTGTCGACAGGCAAAGGGCAGTTTGTGACGCTGGCTGGAAGTCGGCGCAGATAGCTTCGCTCTTGGGGGCTGCACCGTTCCCCTTGCGATGCTTGCCTACCTTGGTGGTTCGGCCCTGTCTGGAAATTAACCCTCAATCCGCCCAAGCTTTGTACCGCCGGTGTGCAAATTTGGAGGTGCTTTTGTCATGACCCTGTTCCTGCGCAATGAAGAAGTTGACCAGTGCGTGACGATGGAGGCGATGCTGGAAGCCATCGAGACGATGCAAAAGCGGTACGGGCAGGGTGAGGCATACAACTTGGGCCGACGCAAAATCATCGCCGACACCGGGATGCTCTCGGTAATGGGTGGAGGTCTGTTTTACGACGGAGTGCTGGGCGTCAAGACCTATACCGTCGTGCGTGGCTCATACTCCTTCCAAGTCAGCCTCTACGACGCGTCCACCGGGAAGCTGCTCTGCTACCTGCAGGCCAATCGCCTGGGTCAACTGCGCACTGGCGCGACCACCGGCGTCGCCGTCAAGCACCTTTCCCGGAATGCTCCCCTCCAAGTGGGGATAATCGGTACCGGGGGCCAAGCGCCGACGCAGCTGCAGGCCGTCGCCATCGTTCGCGACATCGCCGGTGTAAAGGCGTTCAGCCGCAACCCTGAAAGGCGCGCCGAGTTTGCCGCTCGCACCAGTGATTCGTTGGGACTGAAGGTGAAGGCTGCGGACAGCAACGAGGACGCTGTCCGGGACTCCGATCTAGTCATCGGCATAGCGGCCACGGCCGAGCCAGTCGTGAAGGGCAGTTGGCTGAAGCAGGGGGCCACCGTAATTGGCGCTGGCCCGACGACATGGCGGGTCAGCGAGGTGGACGATGAGACGCTGGCGCGGGCCGACAAGCTCTTCGTCGATTCCTTGGACCAAGTTTCCATTGAGGCGGGAGACATCGCCGCCGCCGTGGACCGGGGACTGCTCAACTGGAGCCAGCTCTCCGAGTTGCGTCACGCTGTGTGCGGCGCCATCTCGGGGCGCGACAACGATGGTCAGATAGTGTACGCCAAGCTGATGGGGACCGGCGTTGCCGACGTGGCCGCCGCCAAGCTGGCCTACGACTCGGCCAGAGAACAGGGGCTGGGCACGGAGATGGACTGGTAGGGGGACTGTTCAGGGGTACCGGGGCGCGAGTCGAGAGAGGCCATCGCAGCAGTTCGCCGAACTGATTGACAGATGGACCGGCATGTCTGAAGCAAGGTCTTTCGCTATGTCCCCGTCACCTCCAGAAATTCCCGGGTGCCGATTTGGATATTCTCAAAGGCCTCATCCTTTGTATCTCCCTGAGACCGGCACCCGGGCAGAGAAGGACATCCCACAGCAAACCCCTCATCGCTCTCATACAGGACTACTTTGAATTTCATTGCCTATCCCAAATCCTCCGACTTTTCAGAGGGCTGCGCCAAGGGCCGCGAACTGCTACCGTTCAGGTAGTCCGAGGTGGTGCCGATGGCATAGGCGGCGTGTCCGGCTAGGAGGCTCTCCACTGCGGCGCGGGCGGTGTCGAGAGACGTGAAACATGGGATTTGCCGTTCGACTGCAGCACGGCGGATGTGGAAACCGTCTCGAAGCACCTCGCTGACCCCCGTGATCGTGTTGATCACCGCTCCGACACTGCCGTCATTTATGACATCCACGACGTTTGGGTGGCCCTCACTGAGTTTCTTGGTGGTCATGGTTACCGGCAGGTCCATGGCGGAAATCATAGAGGCGGTGCCCTCTGTCGCGTACAGCCGGCAACCGGCCCGGTTCAGTCCCTGTATTATGGACACCGCTTCGGCCTTGTGCTGGTCAGCGATGCTGAGCAGCACGCCAATGCCCTCTCGCAGGTTGAGCTTGGCGGCCAACAGGGCCTTGGTCAGAGCGGCCGCAAAGTTGTGATCGATCCCCATGACCTCGCCGGTGGACTTCATTTCCGGGCCCAGATGCCAGTCGACCCCAACCAACTTGGCCATGGAGAAAACGGGGGCCTTCACCCCCACGAGTCCCTGGCGGGGCCAGAGCCCGGTGGGGTAGCCCTCCTCCGCCAGGGTGTAGCCCAGCATCACCCTGGTGGCCAGCCGCGCCACGGGCAGTCCGGTGACCTTTGAGATGAAGGGGATGGTGCGGCTGCCGCGGGGATTTACCTCCAAGACATAGACCGTAGTGGCATCGGTGTCGGCCGACGGGGTCTGCGGACTGCGATAGGCATGACCTCCGTGAATGACAAACTGCACATTCATCAGTCCGCGCACTCCGAGGGCGAGGCCGATGCGGGTGGTGTAATCGACGATCGTATCCACTTCCGCCTCGGTCAGGTTTAGGCCGGGATAGATGGCCATGGAGTCCCCGCTGTGTACTCCGGCTCGCTCGACGTGCTCCATCAGTCCGGGAATGAGGACCCCCTCACCGTCGCAGATGGCGTCGACCTCGCATTCCTTGCCTTCCATGTAGCGGTCAATCAACACTGGCCTGTCGGGTGACATCTCGGTGGCGGCGGTCAGGTAGCGGATAAGTTCTGTCGCATTCTGGACGATTTCCATGGCCCGCCCACCAAGAACGTAGCTCGGACGCACCACTGACGGATATCCGATGGTCTGGGCCACCTGGAGGGCCTCGCTCACCGTGCTGACCGCGCCGCCAGGCGGCTGCGGTATGCCAAGCCTTGACAGGAAGTCCTCGAACTTGTGCCGGTCGGAGGCAATGTCTATGGCCTCGGCGCTGGACCCGAGAATTGGCATTCCGGCGATGGAGAGGGCTTGTGAAAGGTCAATGGCCGTCTGCCCTCCGAACTGCACCAAGGAGGCCGGAGGCCGGTTGCTGCCGTTTTCGCCATCACCAGTCTCGTTCTCGATGATATCGCGCACCGACTCCTCATCCAATGGCTCGAAGTAGAGGCGGTCGCTGGAGTCAAAATCGGTGGAAACAGTCTCCGGATTGGAGTTAATCATGATGCTACGAACCCCGGACTCGGAAAGGGCCAAGGCGGCGTGCACGCTGCAATAGTCGAATTCGATGCCTTGTCCGATGCGAATGGGGCCGCTGCCAATGACCAGGGCTTTTTCTCCCTCCAGCGGCTCGGCCTCATTTTCTTCGTCGTAGGTGCTGTAATAATAGGGCGTATTCGCCTCGAACTCGGCGGCGCAGGTATCTACGATCTTGTATACGGGACGCAGCCCCAGCTGGAGCCGCAAATTTCGCACCTGTTCCGTCAGCATATCGGCCAGAGTGCCGATCTGCGCGTCGGAAAAACCGAGCCGCTTGGACTCGTGGAGCAGGTCGGGCGTCAGCTCCTCCGACAACAGGCGGCGCTCCATCTTCACTATGCGCTCCAAGGCAATGAGGAACCAGGGATCAAACAGCGTGCGCTCCACCAACTGTTCCAAAGTGAATCCACGGCGCAGGGCCGCCATGATGCCCCAAAGCCGCAAGTCGTTAGGACCCAGGGGCAGGTTGTCCCCAGTATCGCCGTCCCCGTTCCGCCAAGACGGGTCCTCCCAGAGCAGTGTGCGCCCGCTCAGTTCCAGCGAACGTGCTCCTTTTTGCATTGCCGCCTCAAAGGAGCGATCTATGACCATCACCTCGCCGGTGGCCTTCATCTGAGTGGTGGTGCGGCGGTCTCCGTGAGGGAACTTGTCAAACGGCCAGCGCGGAATCTTGACGACGCAGTAATCCAGAGCCGGTTCAAACGCGGCCTTGGTCTGCCCGGTCACGGCGTTTTCGATTTCGTCGAGCCGGCGGCCAACGGCTATCTTGGCCGAGACCCGAGCTATCGGATAGCCGGTGGCCTTGCTGGCCAAAGCCGAGCTGCGACTGACCCGCGGGTTGACCTCGATGACGTAGTAAGGGGAGTCCTGCTGCCATTCCAGACCAATCACCTTCGCGACGGCGGGATGGGGTTGCAGGGCGAATTGAACGTTGCACCCGCCCTCAATGCCGAGCCCGCGGATAATCTTGAGGCTGGCGGTGCGCAGCATCTGGTACTCTTTGTCGGTGAGCGTCTGGCTGGGGGCCACCACTATGCTGTCCCCGGTATGCACCCCCATCGGGTCCAGGTTTTCCATATTGCAGATGGTGATGCAGTTGTCGGCCCCGTCTCTCAGGACCTCGTATTCGATTTCCTTCCACCCGACCAGCGAGCGTTCCAAGAGAATCTGCGAGATGGGGCTGGCAGACAGACCCGACTGGGCGATGGTCTCGAACTCTTCCTCCGTGGAGGCAATGCCGCCTCCGCTGCCGCCAAGGGTATAAGCCGGGCGAATAACCAGGGGAAGGCCCATGCGGGCAGCGGCCTCCCGCGCCTCCTCCATCGAGGACACCGTGAGATTCTCGGGTTCGGGCTCTCCGATTTCGTGGAGAAAAGTGCGGAAAAACTCCCTGTCTTCGGAACGGCGTATAGTCTCCAGTGACGTGCCCAACAAACGTATGTCGTAGCGCTCCAGCACACCGGCGTCCGCCAGGTCCACCGCCAGGTTCAATCCTGTCTGACCCCCCAGGGTGGGAAGAAGCCCGTCCGGGCGCTCCCGCTGGATTATTCTCTCCAAGACCTCCACAGTGAGAGGCTCGATGTAAACATGGTCGGCAATTCCGTGGTCGGTCATAATTGTGGCCGGATTGGAATTGACTAGGACCGTTTCGACTCCTTCCTCGCGAAGGGCCTTGCAGGCCTGGGTGCCCGCGTAATCAAATTCGGCCGCTTGGCCGATGACGATGGGACCGGAACCGATGACGAGTACCTTTCGCGGCTTTTCCGTAACCTTGCCTCCCGAATGTCGGCGGAGCCCCAAACCCAACAGGGCAGGGCTGCGCCGTGATCAACTGCTATGTCAAATATATTTTAAGCCCGGCTGTTAAATTAACAAGCCGGGCTCTACGTTGACTCCGGGTAGTGGCCCAGCGGCCTGAACCGCTAGACCTTGGGCAGTATGCCGGGCAATTCGATGAGACCCCGGTCATATAGCGAGTTGAGCAGCTGAAAGACGAACGCGCCAAACAGCTTGCCATCCCAGTCGGCAGCATCAGGTCCAGGCACCGTTTGCTCAGTTCTTGGAGGAATACTGATCGTAACGTTGCCGTAGAGGTTGACCTCGACCTCCATGCGGCCAAGCGAGATCAGGTCCTGCTGTTGCCGAGGCTGGAACAGGGAGAAGGCGCTGACCACAAAAATCCACTGGCCACCTATCTCTCCCCTGCCGGGTGTAACGGTGAAACCGAATTCACCACAGTTGTAGTTGGGGACCTCATCATCAAAAATCGAGGTCATCTCCGAGAAGTCCACGTCCACTTCCACATCCACCCCCCCTTCCAGCAATACCATTGAAAAAGATGACATGAAAATAATTCCTCCGGAAGGTTGCTCTTACGCGCTGATCAGGGGGAGGTATCCGGCGCAATTCACGATTTAAATCTGCCTCGGTACGCCGGGTACCTGGCCTATCACCTCCTTTTCCCCTTTGAAACTGACATTTCTGGCTAACTCTTGAAATCTTCCATCAGCTTAAGGAACCGGTCGAACAGGTACTCGTTGTCCCTCGGTCCCGGTGATGCCTCCGAGTGGTACTGAATGGTGAAAACCGGCAGGTCGCGGTGGGCCAACCCTTCCACAGTATCGTCGTTCAAATTGATGTGAGAGACTTCCAAGCCTGCAGGGAGCGAATCGGCCATCACCGCGTATCCGTGATTCTGAGCCGTGATGTAGACCCTGCCATCTGATAAATCGCGCACCGGGTGATTGCCGCCCCGGTGTCCGAACTTGAGCTTGAAGGTTTCTGCGCCCAGAGCCCGCGCCACAATCTGGTGGCCGAGGCAAATGCCCATCACGGGAACTCTGCCGAGAATTCGCCGGGCGTTGTCGACCACGTAATCCAGCATCCGCGGGTCGCCCGGCCCTGGCGAGAGAAGCACCCCGGACGGGTTGAGCGAGAGCAGATCTTCTGCCGGCATATTGGCCGGCACCACCCTCACTTTACAGCCGCGCCGGGTGAGTTCACGAAGAATATTGTATTTAAGGCCACAGTCCGTTACCAGCACCCGATAGGGGCTTTCCTCGCTGTTTTGGCAAGTCTCGCCCCAGTCGTAGCTCTTCTGGGTCGTTACGTTACGTACATGGTCCAGGTCATCGTAGCTTGGGGCCTGCCTGATCCGGGCCGTGGCGGTTTCGGGATCGGCGGCAATCGCCCCCATCATTACTCCGCTGGAGCGGAGTCGCCTTGTGATGGCCCTCGTGTCCACTCCGCTGATGCCCGGTATCCCCTGGCTCTCCAGGAACTCATGGATCGTCTGTTCGCTGGACCCGTGGCTGGGCGCGTCACAGTGCTGGCGAACGATCAGGCCGCCCACCTGTATGCCCCGCGATTCGTAGTCCTGTTCGTTGATTCCGTAGTTTCCTATCAGTGGGTAAGTGAGTGTGACCAACTGCCCCGCATAGGACGGGTCGGTCAACACCTCCTGGTAGCCGGTCATGGTGGTGTTGAACACCACTTCGCCAGCGGCATCAACATTGGCTCCGAAGCTCTGACCTCGATGCACCGAGCCGTCCTCAAGGACGAGACAGGCCGCGGGCAATTTAGTTTACCCCCGGGTTCGCAGACCTCTCGCGGGCAATGCGAGAGGCTGATTCCGGGACCGGGACCGGAACAAGCAGAGAGGTCAATACGGCAGACGAGCTATTCTGATTCATCGGCTTCCTGTAGACGCAATTCTTCGGATTGGTGGATTATTTTCCCGGCAGCTATGGTCGCCACGACGCGACCCTTCAATTTCGTTCCTTCCAAGGGCGTATTCTTCCCCTTGGAGGCGAACTCGGCAGTATCGACCATCCACTCCAGTTCCGGATCGAACAGGACGAGATCGGCAGGAGTGCCTGGAGCCAGCGATGCCAGGGGTGAGTATTCCGCTCCCAGAACCCGGGCAGGGCCAGCGGTAAGCCGGTCGACCAGAACCGGCAGGGGAATTTGCCCGTTGTGAACTGGCAGCAGCGACGAACCCAAGGCAGTTTCGAGCACGCTGATGCCGAAGGCGGCATCCTGGTAGGTGACCTGCTTGGCGGCAACGTCGTGGGGCGCGTGGTCGGTCGCGATGCAGTCGATCGTCCCGTCGGTCAGTGCCTCAACGAGGGCCTGAACGTCCGCGGAATTACGCAGCGGCGGGTAGACCTTCGTCGAGGTATCGTAGGCCCGTTCGCTGAGACCGGCCCCGTTGCCTTTGGTTCCCAAGGTCCATTCGTCGGTGATAGTCAGGTGATGGGGGCAGACTTCGGCGGTGACGCTGAGGCCAAGCTCCTTGGCTCGTCGGACCAGTGGAATGCTGCCTGCCGTGCTGACGTGGGCGACGTGCAGCCGACCTCCCGTGGACGCCGCCAACGCGATGTCTCTGGCAATCATGGCGTCCTCGGCGGCAGGTGGTATGCCGGGCAGCCCCAGACGGGTGGCGACTACACCCTCGGCCATTACGCCGTCCGCGCTCAAGAGCAGGTCCTGACAGTGGTTGCTCACCGAGCGCCCCAGATCCGAGCTGTAGGTGAGGGCCATCCGCATGAGGTTGGCGTCCTGCACCGGGTCCCCGTCGTCGCTGAAGGCCACCGCCCCTGCCGCCGCCAGTTCTTGGAGGTCGGCCAGCTCCCGTCCCTTGCGCTCACGCGTCACACAGCCGATGGGCAGAACGCGCACCAGCCCGGCCTCACGGGCCCGGCGCAGCACGAACTCGACCAATGGCTCAGAATCTATGGGCGGGTCGGTGTTGGGCATGCAGCAGATGGTGGTGAAGCCGCCTCGGGCCGCTGCCTGCGAACCGGTGGCGATGGTCTCCTTGTATTCGTAGCCCGGTTCCCTCAGGTGGGCGTGCAGATCGATAAACCCCGGACAGGCCACCAGACCGATTCCGTCTACGACAATGCAACCGTCCGGAATGCCCTCGATGACCGTCTGAACGGCAGAAATCTGACCGCATTCAAGCAGTACATCGCCGACAAAGTCCAACTGCCGGGCCGAATCAATCAGACGGGCCTGACGTATCAGAACTGGACGCGACCCCTCTTGCGCCATCATTCCTCGGCTCCGGCGTTCAGTTGGTAGAGCACGGCCATCCGTACTGCGACGCCTGCCGTGACCTGCTCCTCTATAGCGGACCGACTGCCATGGGCGAGGCCTGAGCTGATTTCGATGCCTTCGTTCATCGGACCGGGGTGCATCACCAGCACGTTCGGCCTGGCCTGCAACAGGCGGGCGTCGTTCACTTGCCAGCGCCGGATGTACTCCCGGATACTGGGCAGGAAACCGCCGCGCTGCCGCTCCGCCTGCAGCCGAAGGGCCATCACCACGTCGGCATCCTCCACCGCGCGGTCGAGGTCCGTGTCAACCTCCACCTGCGATGCCAGCCCGACGCTGCTGCCGCCGTGAGGGGTTTCGTTTACGAAGTCCAGAGGCATGAGGGTCCTGGGACCGGACAGCACCACGCGCGCACCCATCTTGGCGAATCCCCAGATGGCGGAACGGGCCACCCGGCTATGAAGTACGTCGCCCACGATGACGATTTTCAGTCCCTCAATCCCCCCCAGCCGCGACTGCACCGTGTACAGGTCCAGCAGTGCCTGGGTTGGATGGGCATGCAGGCCATCCCCGGCGTTGACCACACTGACCCGCTCAAGGTTGCGGGCGAGGAAGTTGGGGGCGCCCGCGTGGGGATGCCGGACGACCAGGGTGTCCACACCCATGGCCTGGAGCGTCAGCCCGGTGTTGAGCAACGACTCTCCTTTGTCGGCGCTGCTGCCCGATGAGCTCATGTTGATCACGTCAGCGCTAAGTACCTTGCCCGCCTCCTCAAAAGAGATGCGGGTGCGAGTGCTGGCCTCGTAAAACATCGTGACGACGACCTTGCCCCGCAGGGCGGGCACCTTCTTGATGTCGCGACCCAGCACTTCCGCCATGGCGTGGGCAGAAGCCAGTGTCGACTCCAGTTCCTCCCGGGAATAGTCGTCCAGGTCGAGAACGTGGCGGCGCGAGAGCAGGCCGTCGGCTCGGATGGCCTGTTCGTTCAGCTTTCCCTCTAATGTGTCTTGCAGTGTCATTTAACTGATCTCGAAAATCGACCATCCGCCGTTGGTTGACCTATTCACCAGTGGCGCCAATCGTTTCAGGCTCTTGCGATTCCGTCTCGAATTCCTCCGCCTGCTGTCCGTCGGGCCGCAGCAGCACGACCTCTTCCGTGCCGTCACCGTCGATTTCGTCCAACCGCACGGCGACGATCTCGCTTCGGGCAGTGGGGATGTTGCGGCCGACGTAGTCTGCGCGAATGGGCAATTCGCGATGGCCGCGGTCGATCATCACCGCCAGCTGCACCTGGGTGGGCCTCCCGTAGTCGTTCAGGGCGTCCAATGCGGCGCGGATGGTGCGCCCGGTATACAGAACATCGTCCACCAGCACTACCCTTTGTCCCTGTATGCTGATGGGGATGTCGGTGCGCCGCACCCGAACCCTGGGCCTCTTGCGCTCGCGCAGGTCGTCGCGGTACAGGTTGATATCCAGCGACCCGACGGGGACGGACGCGCCTTCGAATTCGTTCACGCGAGCGGAAAGCCGCTGGGCCAACGGCACGCCGCGCCGGTGGATGCCGACGAGCAACAAGTCACCGGCGCCCTGGTTGCGCTCCAAGATTTCGTGAGCGATGCGCGACAGCGCCCTGCCCATGGACTCCCGGTTCATAATTTGTCGCTCCGCCATTCCGGCGATGCCGTCCTCGGCCATGGTTACTCCCCCAAGGGATTTGACTCCAATTCCACCCAGGCAATTCAACCCGCAGCCGCAGCGGGACAACAAAAACCCCCTGCCTCGTAAGCGGCAAGGGGATTCGTTCCGGCCCGGCGTACACTAAACGCCGCGATAGCATCCGGGACGTCCAACTTTGCCAGCCTCACGGGACTGCCTTAAAAGTCTGACTGCCCTGCTGCGGGATACTCCCGCAAAATACACACGTTTTATGGTTCGCAATCCAGCTTACCACACTCCGCACTGGTGAAGAAGCGATTTGTCCACGATTCCAATTGTCCGGCGGCACAGGGCCGCTGAGTGTCAGCGGTTTAAGCCGACACTCGCTTACGGCGGTTGTTGAGATAGTCCACCAAGACGAATTCGCTCAGGTTGGATGCGCTGGTGTAGAACGCTCGCCCCTTGTTCATGCGCGTCATCCGGTCAACGAAATTCACCAGCTGATAGTTGTTTTCAAGCATGAATGTGTTGATCAGTATGTCTTCCTGGGTGCAGCGCCGCACCTCTCGCAGTGTCTCCTGCTCCGTGCGATAACTCGGGGGGTAACTGAAATAGGAACGGTCCCCCTCTAGGTGGGCGGTCGGCTCGCCGTCGGTGATCACCAGTATTTGCTTGGTGCCGCCTTTCTCCTTGGACAGCAGCTTCCGGGAAAGCATCAATGCATGGTGCAGGTTGGTTCCCGACACCCAGGCGTTCCAACTGCAGCCTGCCAGCTCTTCCTCCTTGATTTCGCGGGCGTAGTCGGAGAAGCCAACGATCTTCAGCGTGTCGCGAGGGAACTGAGTGCGAATGAGCGCCATCAGCGCCAGTGTCACCTTCTTGGCGGCCTGCCAGTTGTTGAACAGTCCCATGGAGCGGCTCTGGTCCAGCAGCACGATGGTGGCCGCCTTGGTCATATGCTCGGTGCGATGTATCTCAAAGTCCTGCGGGGTGAGCTTGACAGGCACCTGCGGCCCGCCTCGTAGCACTGCGTTCTTCACAGTAGTCTGCAGGTCCACCAGGAATGGGTCTCCGAACTCGTAGGTTTTCGTCTCGCCCAGCAGGTCTCCGTTGGCCCCCCGGGTGTCCATCAGGTGTCCGCCGATGCGGTCCTTTTTGAGATGGGCGAAGACCTCCTTCAGGGCTTTCTGGCCGATGCGCCGTATGCCCCGGGCCGTGAGCTCCGCCTTTTCACCGCCGGTGATGTACCCCGCCTCTTCCAGCAGCTTGCGAAGGTTGTCCAACTCGTCCCAGACGCGGCGGGCGTCGTCGCCCAGCAACTCTGCCAGTTTTTCGGGGTCAATGTCGCTGAGATCGCCGGTGCGGATCGCATCCTGCAGCGCGGCCTCCAGCTGGTCCAGTTGCTGGAGATCGCGCATCATCTGCATCGCCTGTTCCATGGTCATGCTATCGTCGCCCAAGAAGGGGTACTGGCGACGCAAGTCGTCCATGGGCATTAACTGTTCCATCAACGCGGCAAACTGGGCCATCTCCCGCTGGGTTTCGGGGTCCAGAGCCTGAGCCAGGGCGTCCTCCATTTCTTGGCGAGCCTCAGGGGACATGCTTTCCAGCATTGACTGCATCTGCGCCAACTGCTGTTGCAGCATCTCCAGAAGCTCGTCGAGGCTCTGGGGCGGGTTGGGACCGAACATTGGGCCCCACTTGTCCATGAATCCGTTGAAGTCCGGCTCGCGGCCCTCCAGCCTGTCCCGCATCATCTGGTTCAGGTCGCGCATCATTTCCCGGGTGGCTGCCATGTCCTCGGGGGACATGTTCTGTATCTGTTGCTGCATCTGCTGGGAAAGGTTCTGGGCCATCTGGCTCTTCAACATATCCAGCAGTTCCTGGAACTTCTGCTGAGCCTCAGGGTCCATGAAGTCGTACTCCATCAACTCCTTGAGCTGGCTACCCACGCCCTCCGGCAGGTTGTCGAGCCGCTCCAGGTTGCGGTTGGCGCGCTGCTCCAGCAGTTCGTACAGCGCCTCCTGCTGTCCGCGTTCTTCTCCGAATGTCTCGTCCACCTGCTGCCGGGCCTCATCCAGACGGCTCTCGATGCCCCGGCGTTCTGTATCGATTATGTCCTGCAGCCTTTCTTTGAGGTCGTCTACCACCGAGTCCATATTGTGCTGCTGCATCTGCTGGCGGCGGCGCTCCTTGAGCTGCTCCATCAACTGGCGAAGACCGGGCATCTGCTGGCCATCGCGGTTTTCCATGCCCTTCCGGAACAGATCGCGCAGGGCCTGCATTATGTCGCCTTGGTTGAGGATGTCCTCCGATAGAAGGTCCATCAACTCGTCGGCATCAATATCAAATATGTTCTGGGTTCCGTCCCACTTTGAGTACCTGTGACTGCGATATAGCATAACGTCCCCCAAAACAGCGTACGTGGACGAGTGTTAAGGCGATGATACCCGCCGGAAATGGCAATAGCAACCGCGCAACAGCTGCCTGAAATGTCAAGTCGGCCAGCCAGAGGTGCCGGAGCCAACAGCGTGTCGGCGCCAAGCGGATGCTTGGAGAGGACTCTATCGAGACTCTCTGGAAGTTAGATTACTTTCGCTCCCAGCACTCGTTCGCAGTGCGACAGTGCCCAGCGGTGAGCCTCTGGGTCGGGGCCGGAGACGCAGTCGGCATAGACCTCGACCTCGTAGTCGCGGTTGCGGGCGTCGGAGGTGGTGTGCAGCACGCAGACGTTGGTGGCGACCCCGCAGACCAGCAGCTTTTCAGGGGCCAGTGCTGTCAGTCTTTCGGCCAAGTTGGTGTTGAAGAAACCGCTGTACCGTTTCTTGGGGATCACGTTGTCAGCGGTTACGAACTCGGCCAGCTCGGGGATGACCTGGGTCTCTTCAGTGCCGATGACGCAGTGGACCGGGAAGATGTTGAACTCTAGGTCGTCTGGGTCGTGATGGTCGGATACGAACAGGACGCTGGCGCCGGCCGCCTTTTCTTGGGTTATCAGCCGTTGCGCGTTGGGAATGATGCGCCGCGATTCGGCGTGGTACAGGTTGTGTCCCTGCTCCAGGAACCCCTTGAGCATATCCACGACCAGAACGACGTTGCTCATGACGGCCTCCCAACTCCAGTGTCATTATTGGGGCCAGTATGCCGCATCCGATATATGGCGGCAAGGCTGACAAAATGGGCACAACAGTCGCTTTATGGCGCCGGTGCTGGGACCCCTATATTCCAGGCTCAGGTATCTGGGGCAAACGCGCGAAGGGCTACTTTTCGGGCGCCTTGGCCGTCTGCGCCTCCAACTGGAAGCACGTCCTACCCTCTCCGTGGTCCCAAGTTCCTTCGAAGAACGGGCGGTCTCCATGGGGCGGCTCGGCAGTGTCGGTCGAAAACACCGCGCACAGTTCGTACTGAGCGCCCTCGAGGGCACGGTACTCGTAGGGTAGGCGGGTCTCCGGATCGCGCACCCTGTAGATGTCGTACCTTGGAGCGGACATCTGGGCAAAATTCTCCGGGAGCTCCTCGTTCAGTTCCCAGTACATGTCCACGTTATTGGAGATGTTGATAAGGTCAGACACCCGCCGGTCATCCAGACGAATATCTCGCTGTTGCCCTGGGGACCCGACGAGAGACAGGGCGTAGGCGATGCATCCCACGACCACGATCACCACTGCAACAACCAGGACGCGAACGGCCCACTTGTTCCCGCGCGCCGCAGCGGTGGCCTCGGCCTGGCGCATATCCCAAGCGTAATAGCCGAATACGCAACCGGTGATCACCAGGATGGACACGGCCTTGAGGGCGAAGCGCAACGTAGGGTCGCCCATTAGCACGTTCGCCAACAGGGCAATCAGGTCACCGAGAATAATCCCCGCGCCGACAACCAACGTGAGGTAGGTCAACCACCGGCGCACCAGCGATTGACGCCGCTCCGGGTCGGCCGCCACCTGCCGCGCCAACCACCTGGTCAGAAACAGGTACAGCGGGAAGGCAACGATTACGGCGGCAATACCAGACGCCTCACCGCCTGAGGGATAACCGTCCCCGTAGTCCAATGCATCGGGGAAAGAGAAGTCGATCAGCCCGAAGACCAGCAGGACGAAGCTGATGGCCGAGACATACAGGGCGATAAAAGAAACCAGGTAGAGGAAGGCTTCTCGAGCATAAAGGTCCGGGGCCGGCTTTGGTACGGCGACGGGGAAGTTCACATCGGCAAAGCCTGCCAACCCGTTATTGACCTCCCCTGGCTGCCAGCCGGCCTCAACGAGGACGCTACGAATTTCTTCGCGGTTGTGACCACGTTCCAGGGCGTCCTTGATGAAGGCGCGTAAGTCCCGGTTCATTGAGCCTGCTTCTCGAGGGCGCTAATTGGCCTTGGTTGTGGCGAACCGGGCGTCGTCGGCCAGCATTTCGGACAGGCCGACGGCCTCGAAGCAGTCCTGCAGGCTGTCCATATTTTCCAGCAGGTGGGCGGTTGTTCCCTGCTGCTTAAGGGTCGCCAGGGTTTCCCGGACAGCGTACATTGCCGACAGGAGCCCGCTGGCCGGATAGATGACTATCTTGAAACCCATCCTCTCCAGTTCATGAGCCGGGAGCAGCGGCGATTTTCCGGTCTCAACGTAGTTGTACAGTAGCGGAACGTTCAGTTCGCGGCCCGCCTGCTCTATCTGCTCGGGAGTCCTCAGAGCCTCGACGAACAGCACGTCGGCGCCTGCTTTGACGTATTCCTGGCAGCGCCGCATGGCGTCGTCCCAACCTGTTACGGCTATGGCATCGGTGCGGATGATGATAGTGAAATCTTCGTCGGTGCGGGCGTCCACCGCAGCCTCGATTTTCTGGACCATATCATCCGTCGGGATGACCCGCTTGTCATCCAGGTGGCCGCAGCGTTTGGGGAATTCTTGGTCCTCGAGGTGCAGGGCGGCGACACCGCTGCGTTCGTACTGACGAACGGTGCGGCGCACGTTCAAGATGCCTCCGTAGCCGGTGTCGGCGTCTGCAATAACCGGAATGTCGACGATGGAGGCAATTTGGGAAGCGTTGTCCAGCATCTCGGTCATCGTCGCCAGGGCCAGGTCCGGGTATCCCAGCCGGGCCACTGACGTGCCGGCGCCGGTCATGTATATGGCTGGAAAACCCGCGGTCTCGATCAGCTTGGCGGTCAGGCAGTCGTAGGCGCCGGGGGCCATGATTATGCCGGGCTGTTTCAGGAGTTGCCGAAACTGGGTGCTGGCGCGCATATCGTCCTCCAGTGATCTGCTTGGGGCGAGTTGCTCGAACTGTAACCTTCGGGCTGCCGTGGCGGAAGGAGCGACGGAAGGTTGGGATTCAGGCGATCAGTCCGCCGTCTACGGTCAACACCTGACCGGTCAAATATCCAGCTCCCTTGCTGCTGAGAAACAGAATGGTTTCAGCCACATCTTCGGACGTACCGAACCGGCCCATGGGGATGCGTTCCAGTATTTGATTACGCTGCTCCTCCGAAAGCCCCTCAACCATGCCTGTAGCGATATACCCGGGCGCAACGGCGTTCACCGTAACGTTCCGCGATGCGACCTCTCGGGCAACTGCCTTGGTGAACCCTATCAGGCCCGCCTTGGCCGCGGCATAGTTGGATTGCCCTGGATTGCCGGTGAGGCCCACCACCGAGGACATATTTATCACCCGGCCATAGTGCTGCCGGATCAGATGCGGCATCACAAACCGGGTGCACAGGAAGGCCCCGCGCAGGTTCACCTGCAGGACTTCATCGAAATCGATGGCCTTCATGCGCAGCAGCAGACGGTCCCGGTGGATGCCGGCGTTGTTGACCAGGATGTCGATGTGCCCGAACTCGCCAACCACGGCCTTTATGGTCTGTTCGGCCTGGCTTTCGTCGGAAACATCGCCTGCTATGAGCATGGCGTCGCCTCCTCCGGCGGAGATCGAATTTTTCACCTCGATGGCCGCGTCGAGGCTGGCGTTGTAGTTCAGCGCGATCTTGGCGCCAGCCTTCGCCATTCGACGGGCGATGACAGCGCCGATACCCCGAGATGATCCGGTAACCAGGGCCACCTGTCCATCCAGGCTGATTCCGCTGATTCCGTAGTTAGTGTCCGTCATTGGAAGACCTCTCCACCCGTCCGGCGGCGAAGCTGTTCATGACGGCCAGTTGCTGGCTCATGATGTCCAGCAGGCCAACGTTCACGTAGCGGACCGCGGTGCGAATGGCGCCCTCCACACCATTGGCCCGGCAGGACCCATGCCCCAGGATTACAGGGGCATTGACTCCAAACAAGGGGCCGCCGCCGACCGTGCGCGGCCGGTTGGTCGTTTCCCACAGATCGTCGGCCAACTGTTCCACTAAACCCCGGTCGACAGTGTTCGGCAGCCTTTCCCTCACGAAATTGGCCAGCGCTCCGCCCATTCCTTCTGTGAACTTCACCAGTATGTTGCCCACGAATCCATCGCAGATTATTACATCCGCCTTGTCGGTGAAGAAATCCATCCCCTCCACGTTGCCAACAAAGTTGAGGTGGCTCTCCCGGAACAACTGATAGCTCTCCTGCACTTGCCGGTTACCCTTTGCGGCCTCGGCACCGACGCTCAGAAGGCCGATGCGCGGGTTTTCGATTCCCATGTAGGTGTGGGCGAAGGCCGCTCCCAAGACGGCGAAGCTGAGCAGCAGCCCCGGGCGGCAGTCCAAGTTGCTGCCAATATCAACCAGCACGGTGTTGGGGGCCAGTCCGAGGAATGGTCCGCCCAGACAGGGGCGTTCAAGGCCTTCCATCAGGCCCAATGTCAGCACAGCGCTGGCCATGGACGCGCCGGTGGATCCCATCGACACCATCACGTCCGCCTTACCCTGCTTGACCAGTTGGGTGGCTACAACTACGGATGCGCGCGGTTTCTGTCGCATGCCCTGAACGGGGTGTTCGTCGTCGCCTATCTTTCCCTCCGACGGCACAACTGCCACTGGCAGATCGTCGGTGTCGTACTTGTCCAGTTCCGCTTCCACCGGCCGCGGGTCACCGACCAGCAACAACTCGGCGTTGACGGATCTGAGAGCTTGGATAGCCCCCTTTACCGTTTCTATTGGGCCGAAATCGCCTCCCATTGAGTCCACGGCGACTCGTACCGGGCGGCCGTTTGGCGTTCCATTTAGTGACATTGTGCGCCCCTTAGCCAGGACGGCCCCGAACCAAGGGGCCAGTCGCTAACTCTTCCTTACGGTCGCAGTTCCGGTGACCAGGTCCTCACCGGTTGCGAAATTGCTGATACCCACGTTGTATTTTTGAAAATTCCCTTCGGGTCCGGTTTGTTTGCCCCAGGTCTCAAGAAGGTCTCCGGGGTATGCCGCGCCCTTGAAGCGGGCGCGCAACGACCCAGAGGCCAGCCAGGATTCGCCGACCGAGTTTGCCATCATCTCATTGATAAAGGCCAGCGTGAGCATTCCGTGGGCAATAATGCCGCCAAACTGGGTCCCGGCGGCAAATTCAGGGTCCAGGTGGATCGGATTATGGTCGCCGGACACCGCTGAATATTCCGCCAGCTGAGGTCGGCTGATTTTCCTGGTCACCGCACACAGCTCTCCTTTCGCCACCGGAGTCCGCACGTCGCCGGGAACCTGCATAGAATCGGCTCTGCTCGGCGCCGGCTGCTCCCCCTGAGCGGGTGGAACCAGCAGTGTGGTCTTGATCGACAGCGCTGTGCGGCCTTCCGAATTCTCCATATTTATCCCGAAGGTGAGGAAGCGCAGCCCGCCCCGCTCTCGCTGTCGCTCCAAGCAGGCAAGTGTTCGCAGGTTACTCCCCAATGCGATGGGTTGAAGGGTGTCGAACTCCTGCAGGCTGTGAATGGCGCCCGGGGGGAGGCCCATTCGTTGCAGTATCTGGCCAAGCGCAAAGGAGACCGCGTAAAGCGGTGGAGCCAAACCTGTCTCACGGTAGATAGGAAGTTCGTCGCCCACGGCACGGAGGTAGGCTAGCACCGACTCCTCGTCCATGCTGGCCCAACCCAATTCCGCGGGCTGGGAAGGCGAGCCAAAGGATTCAATATCCAGCAGGGTGGTTCCCCTCTTGCGCTCTTGTCATACTTGGCGGGCGGGGGACTTCAGATTGTACCAGGCACAGTTACGACGGAGCCCAGCCGCATCCCCACTCTGTGCGTCGGCAACGAATTATACATAGCCTCAAGCACGTCGGGCAACAAACGGCCGCGCCCTGTGACTGTGTCACCGGGAAATCGGTGGGACCCAGCCGACCCAGCCTTAGCAACTGACGTCGGGCAGACCAAAGGCCTCGGCTGCCAGTTGGACGATGTGTTCGCCGATGGCTAGGGACGACGTCGCCCCGGGAGACGGCGCGTTCAGCACATGCACAGCCTCTCTGCCCCGGATGATGCTGAAGTCGTCCAGCAGGGCGCCGTTCCTGCCGACGGCCTGGGCCCGGACCCCTGACCCGCCCGGCGCCAGATCTTCCTCCCGTATATCGGGCAGCAGCCGCTGGAGGTCTCGCAGGAAGATGCTCTTGCTATATGAACGGCGCATCTCTGATAGTCCGGTGCGCCAGTGCTTCGCCGTCATCTTCCAGAATCCGGGGTAGGTCAGAGTTCCCATGGTCTCGCCGAGGCGCACATCACTCTTGCGGTAACCTTCGCGGCTCAAAGCCAGCACGGCGTTGGGTCCTGCCTCCACGGTGCCTTGAATGTTCCGGGTGTAGTGGACGCCCAAGAACGGGAATCGGGGGTCTGGAACCGGGTAGATCAGCCCGGACACCAAGTGGTGACTCTCAGGGCGGAGCGTGTAATACTCACCCCTGAAGGGCACGATGCGCACGTCCACGCGCTCCTCGATCATTCTGGCCACCTGGTCGGCATACAGCCCGGCACAGTTGATAATATGCTTGGCCTGTACGGTTCCCTTGGGCGTTTCGAGGGCCAGAGACTCACCCTTGCGGGCAATGCTCCGAACCGGCGCTTCCGCAAAAATATCGCCGCCGGCGTGAGCGAACTTGCTGGCATAAACCTGTGCAACCTTTGGGTAGTCGGCAATCCCGGTGCCAGGAGCCCACAGCGCCTTGATTCCGGCCGCGTGGGGCTCAATCTCCCGCAGCCGCTCCGGGCCTATGATCTCCAGTCCTTCCACGCCGTTGGCGACCCCTCGTTCGTAGAGATTGTCCAAGCGGCCAAGCTCCGACTCATCGGTGGCAACGATGACCTTGCCGCACCGGTCGTATTCGATTTCATTCTCGTCGCAGAACTGTATCAATTTCTGGACACCAGCCACGCAGAAGTTGGCCTTGTGCGAGCCGGGGCGATAGTAAATGCCGGAGTGGATGACACCGCTGTTGTGGCCGGTCTGGTGCGTCGCCAGCTCAGCCTCCTTTTCCAGCACCGCGACCCGGAGGTCCGGGAAGCGCTGCGTCAGATGCATGGCGGTCGACAGGCCGATGATGCCCCCGCCAGCGATGGCGACGTCGTACTGTTGCCGTTCCATAACAGCGTCCTTCACCGTCGGCTGAATGTGGTGTTAGCGACCTGCCGACGCACCTTAAGGTTAGTGGGGCGCAGGCCACGGGTCAAGGAACCTGCCAAGGCGGCCCGTGCTATACTCTACCGGGTGGCGGAATCCGACGCCCTGCCTGTTGCTGACTGTTGGAGGAGATATGCACTTCGGCATTTTCATGGAGTTTGGCAGTCGCCCCGGACTGTCGGAGGTGGAGTCATTCCACGAGGGATTCCGGTTGGTCGACACCGCCGAGGAAATGGGGTTGGACGGTGTTTGGCTGGCTGAACTTCACTTCAACCCCACTCGCTCGGTGCTATCGGCGCCCATTATCGTTGCCAGCTCCATCGCCACGCGCACGCGGCGCCTTCGCATAGGCATGGCGGTTCACGTCCTTCCTTTGAATAACCCCCTGCGAATTGCCGAAGAGATCGCCACCCTCGACCAGATCAGCGAGGGCAGGTTCGAATTCGGCGTGGGCCGCAGCGGATTCGCCCGCTCATACGACCTCTATGGCGTCCCCTACGTCGAGAGCCGGGAGCGCTTCCGCGAGACCCTGAACATCATTCTCGAAGCCTGGAAGGGCGAGCCTTTTTCCTACGAAGGCGAGTTCTATACGTTCGAGGGAGCCACAGTATGGCCGCGTCCATACCAGCAGCCCCATCCGCCGCTGCGCATTGCCGCCACAACCGCCGAGACTTTCCCCAGGCTGGGCGGCGAGGGACGCCCCATATTCGTCGGACTGCGAGGAATGGACATCCCGGAGCTGCGAAGCAACCTGAAGGAGTATCGCAAGGCGTGGCATGAAGCCGGTCACGAGGGGAACGGCGACGTCTCGCTGCGCATACCGGTCTACGCCGGTGAGACGGAGGAAGAAGCTCTGGATGAACCGCAGGACAGCATAAACGCTTACTTCAACCGGATGGGGTCCCTTCTCCGCGACTCTTCAACCACCCAAGCGGGAACGGACTCCAATCTCAGGCAGGGCCGAGCCGACCGGCTGGCCACAATGTCCTACGAAGAGATGCTCCAGACCAAGGTGGCCTTCGGCACCGGGGAGAGTCTCGTCGACCGGTTCGCTGAACTGAAAGAGGAACTGGGTCTGGACGCGCTGGTAGCGGAACTGAACGCTGGGGGACTGATCCCGGAGGAGGCCGTGGCGCGCAGCCTTAGAATCATCACACAACAAGTGATGCCCGCCTTCAAGTAACCTGGGACTGCAGGGAGCACTGCTGTGTTTCCCTGAAAAAGGGAGGGGACAGCCAAATGAAAGTAGCCGTACTGGACGACTACCAAAGCATTGCCGAAACCCTGGCCGACTGGTCTCAGTTGCCACTTGGCACGGAGATGACGTTTTTCAGCGACCACCTGACCAGCGAGGACTCCCTGGCCGAGAGATTGGCTGAATTTGACGTTGTTATGGGAATGCGCGAGCGCACTCCATTTTCCCGTTCACTGTTGGGGCGGCTGCCCAAACTGAGACTGCTTGTAACCACCGGCAGGCGCAACGCTTCCTTCGACATAGAAGCAGCTACGGACCTGGGAATTGCTGTTTGCGGCACCGACGGAGCTGGCGAGGGGCCCACGGAGCTGACCTGGGGCCTGATCCTCGGCATAGTGCGTCAGGTTCCGCTGGAGGACCGACTTTCTCGAGAGGGCAAATGGGGCACCACGGTCGGAGTCGGCTTGAAGGGCAAGACCATCGGTCTGCTGGGCTTGGGGCACATCGGCTCGCTGGTGGCCCGGGTGGCCAACGCTTTTGATATGAACGTAATCGCGTGGAGCCAGAACCTCACCGCCGACCGGGCCCGGGAGTGCGGCGCAACCCTGGTGGACAAGGACACACTGTTCCGCGACTCCGACATCGTTTCCATCCATGTGGTGCTCAGTCAGCGGACGCGAGGGCTGGTTGGCGCCCGGGAGCTTGCCCTGATGAAGCCGACCGCCTACCTGGTCAATATCTCCCGCGGGCCCATTGTGGACGAGCCTGCGCTGGTGGATGCGTTGCAGCGCAAGGCCATAGCCGGAGCGGCGCTGGACACCTTCGATGTTGAGCCTCTGCCGGATGGCCACCCGTTGCTGCAACTGGACAACACCCTGATCTGCCCCCACCTGGGTTACGTCACCGACGATTCCTACCGGGCGATGTACGCCGGAGTGGTCGAGGACATCCGGGCTTTCGCCAGCGGCGAACCGGTGCGAACAATAAACGAGGAAGTGCTGACCGCTCCCCAGTTCCGGGACTACCAGTAGCAGATTCTGCCCTTTCTTTAGTTAAAGATTGCTGGAGTGAGGGTGGAATGTCCCGGACGAGGCAGTCTTGAACAACGTACACCACCACGATACATTCAGGAGAATCAGGAAAATGAAAGCAGTGCGCATCCACGAATTCGGCGGCCTTGACGTGCTCAATTGGGAGGACGCCCCCGACCCTGAACCTCGAGACCACCAAGTATTGATAAAGGTTGATGCCGCCGGGGTGAACTACGCCGACCTGATGCGCCGGGGCGGAAACTACCCCGGGCCCGACCTGCCTTCGTCCTTGGGGCTGGAGGCCGCGGGAACGGTGGTGGAGGTGGGGTCTGAGGTCACCGGCGTCTCCGTAGGCCAGCGTGTGATGGCCATGGGTCCCGGCGGGCAGGCCGAGATGGTTGCTGTCAACGGGAACTTCGTTTTCCCCTACCCGGAGACCGTTGACCCGGTGCAGGCAGGCGGCATGCCCATCGTGTTCCTGACCGCATACCATATGCTCAAGACCCGCGGGCATCTTGAGCCGGGCCATACCGTGCTGATACAGGCTGGCGCTTCGGGGGTCGGTACAGTCGCCATCCAGTTGGCCAAGGCCTGGGGCGCTCGCGTTATCGTCACCGCCTCCACGCAGGAAAAGCTGGACCTGTGCCGCTCTCTGGGCGCGGATGAGGCCATCAACTACATCCAGCAAGACTTCGAAGAGGTCATCAGCCAGCAGACCGGCGGGTCGGGCGTCGAACTGATCCTGGAGTGTGTCGGTGGTCCCGTGCTCGAAAAAAGCCTCCGCTGTGTCGCTTCTTACGGACGAATGATCACCTACGGCAACGCATCCGGCACCCCCGCCAGCCTGCCCGCAGGTGAGATCTTCGCGGCGAACCGAACGGTCATCGGCTTCAGCATCGGCCGCTCGCCGGTGGGTACGTTGGACCACCAAGCCGCCATGGCCGAGATATTCCCCCTGATGGCCGACGGCAAGGCCCGCTTGGTGGTGGATCAAGTGCTTCCCATGTCGGAAGTTGCCACCGCACACCAACATTTGGCCAATCGCGGCACCAGGGGCAAGGTCATTCTGACGCCATAGTGGATTCGGCAAGCAAGATGGGCGTCGGCTGGCAGATCCAATCTTCTATGCCCAGCTTGGGAGATATTTTAATGCCGGTGCTGTTTGGAGCCACGGTTTGCCGAGTAGCAGCGCTAATTGCGCTGCTACTGATGTTTGGTCTTGTAGCCTGTGCCGCGTCGTATGATGACACCACTGAGGAAAGCGCAGGCGATGGAGACTCCTTCGCGATCAGAGTTGAGAAGGAGGCCGCCGACTCTTCGGTAGGCCAGATGGCGAGGGCTTCCACCGCGGCTCCCGCGCCAACTGCTGTGCCACAGGCAATGGCGGAAAGTGAGCGGGTAGTGAGTGTTTCTGCGGAGGAAAGTTCCGGCCAGGGATCCACGGGCTTCTTCCAGGGCGCACCGCTGACGGACGAGGCCCAAGCCAGTGTACTGCCCCAGAACAGGGTGATAGTGCGCACGGTGGACATGGGCATCATCGTCCCGGACGTACCCCAGTCCACCGACGAGATTATAGCGATGGCCCGCCGCCATGGCGGTTGGCAGGTCAGCGCTGAGCGCAGCCGCAAGCACCAAGCCGCGCTTTCGGTTCGCGTTCCGGCTGGGACCCTTGACGAATTCGTGCTCGCAATCAGGGAAATGTCCGACCGGGTAGAATTTGAAACATCAACCAGCCGAGACGTCACAGACGAATATATCGATAACGAGGCCCGTCTCAAAGGACTGCGCGCCACCGAGACGCGGCTGCTGGAGTTTCTCAGCCAGGCCGTCAACGTGGAAGAGGCCCTGAACGTTCAGGCAGAGCTGGCCCGAATTCAGTTTGAGATCGAGGCGGTCCAGGGCCGGTTACGCTTCCTGTCACAGACTGCCGCCTTTTCCTTGGTCAACCTGAGCCTCACCACCAAGCTGGGCGAAATGCCCGTCGAGATCGGCCCCGATGCCGCCATCTACCGGGCCGGTCTTGGCAGCACATTCCGTGCAACCTTTCAGCCTCCTGATGGAGTGGATGAGTTCACGTTCACTTGGGACTTCGGCGACGGAACTGAGCCGGTCAAGGGTTCGCGAACAGCCCCAACCACCGACCCGGGCGAGCGGGTCACTTCCACAGTTTCCCATACTTTCCTTGATGTCGAGCAATCGCCATACATTGTTCAGCTGAACATCAGCGGTATAGGAGACACCGGCCTGTACGAAGGATCAGACACGCTCATCGCCACCGTCACCGAAATTGCGGGGATCGAGGTCTTCGCCGGCGAAGGCCGGGTGGTGGACGAAGGCGATGAGGTGGAGTACGGCGGCTCTTTCACTCGCCCTGAGGCCCTCTGGGACTTCAATTACCGCTGGGACTTCGGCGATGGCACCGCCACCGTCTTCGACGTACCGCCCGAGGGAGAGACCCGCGCCGTGGCCCTCCACACCTTCCGGGACTATCGCCCCGACCCGTACCAAGTGGTATTGACGGTAACCGCCCAGAGCGAGGCCGGAGAGGTCAAGGGCACCAGTTACTTCTTCGTCGAGGTCAACGAGGTCGAGGGGTTCGTGGTTGGCGGATGGGACGTCGGGGGCACGGCAAAGTCGGCTGTGCGCGCGCTCACCGTAGTCGGCAGCGTTCTGCTGACAGTCCTGATTTGGGTGGGAATCCTCAGTCCGGTGTGGCTGGCAGCACTGGCCGCTGTAATCCTGTTTAACCGCCTGCGCCGACGCTTCTGGCCGTACCGGTACGAGTGGTCGATGTCGCGGCGGCGGCGAGGCGAAGCGTCATCCAGGGACAGCGGAGTTGGTCAAGGGATAGGACCCGATGAGCCTTCCGCCACTTACCAGTCTACCGGACAGTCCAGCCCGTCTGCATTGAGCGACGAGGAACAGCCCACGCGCGTCTGTGGACAGTGCGGGAGAGACATACCTGCCGTGGACACCCAAGGCAATCCGTCCCGGTACTGCCCGTTCTGCGGTGCAGAGAATCAACCGCCCGAAAATTAGCGGCCGCCCGACGTCCTATTGTTAGACTACTATCAGGGAGTTGAAATATGTCCCGTGCTCGTGAGCTGTTTCGAGAGGTCCTTTCCCGACCAACCTGCACGCTTGGCGCCAACATCTTCGACCCGCTGTCAGCCCGCATCGCCCACATGCTGGGCTACGAGGTCTGCGTACTATCCGGCTCTGTAGGAAAGGTGGCCAACTTGGGGGTGCCCGACATAGTGCTGTCCAATATGTCAGACGTAGTTGACCACTGCCGCCGCATCACCCGAATCTCCGACGTGTCGCTGATGGTGGACGCCGAGGACGGCTTTGGCAACGCGGTGAACGCCGTCCGCACCGTGCGGGAAATGGAGGCCGCTGGCGTGGCCGGCATCGAAATCGAGGATAACTTCGTGCCACGGCAATTCAACGTGGCCGACCCCGGACTGATTTCCACCGAGGAGCAGGTGGGAAAGCTGGAGGCGGCGGTAGCGGCCCGCACCGACCCAACCACCGTCATCGTGGCCCGCTCCGCCGCGCTCGGCCTGTGCCCGCTGGACGAGGCCCTAGAGCGCATCCAGGCCTATTCCCAAACGGGCGCCGAAGCACTGATGCTGACCGGCTCCCGCAGCCGTGAGCAGATCGAGGCGGTGCACGGCGTCACGTCCCTGCCTCTTTGCGTCCTGAACCCGCCGGCCGACGCCCGCAACGACCAGAACTTCCTCGACGCCAACGGGGTCCGCATCCTGATGCTTGGCAACCCCACCTACGCCGTCGCGATAAAGGCCATTCACGACAGCCTCAAGCACCTCAAGGACGGTGGCGCAATGGAGGACCTCGGGAATCGCCAAGCTCCGCCGGACCTGCTCCGGCAGGTAAACCGCACCGACGAGTTCATCGCGCTGCAGGAGCGGTACTTAAGGGAGTAGGATATTTACGGCAGTGGGGCATTAGCTGCCCCGTCGTCAGAGTGATGCCTCTTGCCGGTCTATGAGCTACCGCCCAAGCAGAAAAGTCAGCACGTGCGAGGCGTACTCTTCGGGTTTTTCGAAGGGCACCCAGTGGCCGCAGTTGTTCAGCAGCACCAAGCGGGAGTCGTCCAGGTTGTTCAGGGCGGCTATCCCGATCTCGAAGACGCACATCCGGTCATAGCGTCCCCAGATGATCAGGCTGGAAGCCGTTATGTTGGGCAGGTCCACCCCGTGTTCGTAGGGCACGCTGACTGAATCGGCATCTGCCTTGATATGGTCCGGGTTGCCGGTGTAGCTGTTGTAGATGTAGTCCACCAGCTCATCGGTAATCAGCGCGTTGTCGTCGATGTGGGTCCGCAGATAGCGGTGCACGTTGTCGCGGTTGGGGTTGTCGCGCACCTCGCGGGTGATGATGCTCCCTTCAGACGGGCGGTTGCCCATCAGGTACAGGTCGCCGCCGGTGCGTATGTGGCAGGCGCCGAACACCAGCTTGTTGACCCGCTGCGGTTCTTTCATCGCCAGCACCATTGCCGACTGGCCGCCCTGCGAGTTGCCGACAAGGTGGGCCTTTTCGATACCCAGGGCGTCCATCAGGCCCAGGGCAGTACGTGCCTGGAGGTTGTGCAGCGGCTCGTTGTAGAGCACCGGGCCGGTGCGCCCGAAGTTGGGCAGGTCCATGACGATGCAGCGGTAATGTTCGGCGAACGCCGGCAGCACCTTGTGGAAGGTGATCCAGCCGGTTGTCCCTGGGCCATAGGAATGCAGCATCACCACCGGGTCACCTTCGCCGACATCGTGGTAGTGCACCGGCATATCGCCCACCATCATGGTCCTGCTGGTCGATTCTTCGGTGAAGGCAGCGCTAGTGGTCATGGCTGTTTACCTCCGGCTTGTAGGGTTGTCTGGCCTCAAGTTGGGCTGGTGATGTAGGGGCGCACAGCCGTGCGCCCCTACATTTGCTTCCGAATACCTTGCCGCCCCGGAACGGTGAGGCGCAAGGCTGTACGCCCCTACACGGGAAATTCCATGTGTCCGTTCCCCATGTGTCCGTTCCATGGATACGGCTAGGGGATACGGCTAGGCTACGGGCACTTCCTGGAAGTGGGGCATGACCTCGGTGGCGAACAGCTCGATGGAACGCATCACTTTCCAGTGAGGCAGGCCAGCGAATCCGAAGTTCCCGAAAACGTGATTGATGCCCGCCTCCTGGGTCTGCTTGAGCCGCTCGACCACCACCTCCGGGGTGCCCCGGAGCGGCGGCAGGCCAGCATGACCAACGTCGTCGCGGCGGTCCCGGTCCTGCTGTCTATTGGCCCAGTGTTCATAGCCCTTGGCGACGTTGCCGTTCTTGTCCACAGGCATTCCGATGGGCGCGCCGTTGCTTCCGGCAGACCGCAGGATACGCGACGAGAAGTCCTCAAGGCCGATGGGGTCGCGCTCGGCTTCCTCCATCGTCGGAGCGACATAGATGGATTTGGACATCGGCGGGTCCAGGTGAGCGTGGGGGTGGCCATACTCGTCCATCTTGTCCCGCCACAGCTTGATGACCTGGGGCGCCTGGCCCAGTATGTCGGTAGGGCCGCCTGCGATGACTTGGATCTGGCGGCTGGCGGCGAAGTCGATGCTCTCCGGGCTGGTGCTGACAGCTTGGAAAAGGGGCGGATACGGCTCTTGGAGCGGCTTGGGAAGCACCCAGAGGTCGTCAACGTTGGTGTACTTGCCGTGGAACGTCAGCCGGTCCTCGGTCCACGATTTGATGATGACATCAACCGCCTCGCGGAACCGTTCGCGGCTGGTGTCGATGTCGACGCCCACGCCGTCAAACTCCTGCTGCTGATAGCCCGCTCCGATGCCGAAGTTGATGCGGCCGCCGCTGATGACGTCCAGCATCGCCACCTCCTCGGCCACCAGGACCGGGTTGTGCAGCGGCAGGACGATAACCGCCGTCCCGATGCGGATGTTCTTGGTGCGCCCGGCGACGGCTCCTGCAAACGACCAGATGCCCGACAGAAGCCCGTGGCGGGAGAAGCGATGCTCCCCCAGCCAGGCCTCCTCTATGCCAAGCTGATCGGCGTACGCGATCTGCTCCAGCGCGTCGTTCAAAGCCTGCTGCTGGGTAAAGTCCTCATGGTAGGGGACTATGGTAAAGATTCCGAATTTCATAAGGATTACCTCGCTCACGGCGTGTTGGTTGGCCCTACTCTACTACACCAATAGACAGAATGCACCGCATGATTGATACTGTCGACAGAGCCTATATTCCACCTCTGGCGGGGGTGTCGCCATGGTTGCCGTTGGCCGCAAGTACCAGGTTATCGACCCTGAAACAGGACAGCTTGACCGGAGCATTTTCGTCGACCCGGACATATACGCCGAGGAACAGGAGAAAGTGTTCGGGCGGGCTTGGCTGATGATCGGCCACGAGTCGCTTGTGTCGAAGACGAACGACTACTTCCACACATACATGGGCGAAGAGCCGGTCATTCTCTGCCGCGACGGTCGGGGCAATCTGCGGGCCTACCTGAATATGTGCCGACACCGCGGCAATCGCATCGTCCGCACCGACACCGGCAACTCGCGTAACTTCGCCTGCGCTTATCACGGCTGGACTTTTTCCAACGAGGGCGAGCTTGAGTACCTGCCCGGCGAGGAAGAAGCATACTACGGTGCGCTGGACCGCGACTGTCTGCGGCTGGTCGAGGCCCGGGTGGACACCTACGCAGGCATCGTGTTCGCCACCTGGGACCAGGGCACTCCCAGCTTGGACGACTATCTCGGCGACGCCCGCTGGCTGCTTGACATGAGTTTCAACCGGCTCGATAACGGCACCGAGGCGTTGGGTCCCATCAAGTGGATGGAGCCAGTCAACTGGAAAACGGCGGTGGACAACTGCTCCGACAACTACCACGTCCCGACGACTCACCTGTCCGCCATCATCGTGCAGGGGCGGCACCGGGGCATCCCGCGGCTTACCCACGAGCAGCAGTTCCAGTCGGAAAACAAGCACCTGTTCGTCAACGGGCACTCTTTGACCATGCGGTTCCTGGAGCGGGCCGAGCAGGCTCGCCAAGCCCACGGGGTGACCGCAGAGAACCGCGAGGCCTTCGAGGAATACTACCGGCAGACCTTGGCGGAGTCGGAGCGTCGTCTGGGCAGCCTGCGCGCTCGGCGGCTCCAACTGGGCAACCATAGCCTGTTCCCCAACGGTGTGCTGGGGCTGCGTCTGGCCCACCCGCGCGGCCCGTTGCAGACGGAATTCTGGCACTTCGCGGTGCTGGAAAAGGACATGCCGGAGGAGCTGAAGACGGCCCTTCGACGGGGCAGCGCTAACTACAATGGCGTCAACGGCATCTTCGAGCAGGACGATATGGACAACTGGCGCGGCGTCACCAACTCCGCGCTCACGCCTCGGGGCCGCAGGTACACCCAGAACCTCTCAATGGGTGTGGGGCACGACCGTCCGCACCCTGATTTTCCGGGCGTGGTGGCCGAACGGTACACCTCGGAGAGCAATCAACGCCTGTTCTACCAACGGTGGGAACAGTACATGAACGCCGACAGCTGGGATGACATTCCGCTGGAACCCAAGGCGATGAAATACGAGGGCACGGCCGGGCTTCACGGCTGAAGGGGCTGAGGGACTCCCTCGCCCCGACCATCTCCCTCCACGAGGGGGTGGTGATTGCCTGACCCTCCCCAGCAGGAAAGGGAACCGGCAGGAGCGCAAGAAAGATGGCTACCGAAACACAGCCACTGACAGCATCACGGATGGAACTCTGGCATGAACTGATGCAGTTCTACATCCGTGAGGCCTGGATTCTGGACGAACGCCGCTTCCAGGAGTGGCTGGACCTGTTCACCGAGGACGTGTTCTATTTCATGCCCCGGCGGTTGAACATTCATCGCCACGAGACCGAGCGAGAACTCACGCCCGTGGGCGACTTGGCCATTTTCGAAGATGACAAAACGTACCTGACCATGCGGGTGGAGCGTCTGGAAACCGGCATGGCCTGGGGAGAGGATCCGCCGTCCCGCACCCGACACCTGGTGGGTAACCTCACGGTGGACCCGCAGCCCGACGGAGAGGTAAAAGCCAAGACGGCGTTCATACTCTACCGCTCACACCATGAGACCGAGGAAAACATATTCGCCGGCTACCGCGACGACCTGCTGAGGCCCGTTGATGGGGACTGGAAGATAGCCCGCCGCACCATTGTGTTGGATTCCAACGTGATTATGGCCAAGAATCTGAGCGTGTTCTTCTGAGGAATCTCGAACCAAAGCCAGTACCGATACGCATCAGGAACAAATAAAAGGGGCAGGTTTTTGGCCTGTCCCTCTCGATATCCGGGTTACGGCACCCAAGCCGTGATTGCGCTCGGCTCTAGTCTTGGCTCATGGTGAAGGGTATGACGCCAGGCATCCACCACTTTTCCCAACTGTCGTCCACGCGCTGTTGGAAGTGGGCGACGTCCTCCGGGGTGAAGTGGGCGAAGCGGCCCTGGCGCGAGAGATAGTCCTCGATGGGCTTGCGCTGCCGGATGCCCTTGGCGATGGAGCGGCTGGGCCCGTTGAGGGTCAACTCGCCGTCAATGATCTCATACTGCACCCACAGGCCAGTCTCGATGGCCAGCATCCCCAACTCGTGAGAGTACTTGGGGTCATAGTCCCAGCCCTTGGGGCAGGGGTCGATGCTGTGGATGAAGGTCGGCCCGCCGATGGTCAGGGCCCGGCGAATCTTGTTGTTGAAATCCAACCCGTAGGAGCCGCAGGCCGTTGCAATGTAGCGGACGTCAGGATGTCCGGCGGCCAGCATCGGCGCGGTGTTTTTCTTCCAGCGATTGTTCATGATGCGGTGCACCTTGCCAGGAGGGCTGAAGGTGCTGTTGGCGCCCCAAGGCGAGCTTCCCGACACCTGGATGTCGGTGTTTGCGTAGGACTCATTGTCGTAGCACAGGATGAGCAGGTTGTACTCATCGTGCTGCAGGGCTGCCGAAATGGCCGACAGACCCATGTCCACGCCGCCGCCGTCGCCGCAGAATGCGATGACATTGATCGGCTCTTTGTGCATCTTGCCCTTGCGCATCATGGAGGCCAGGCCCGCGGCGGTACCGGTGGCGGCGCTGCCGGAGGAGCCCAGCTGGGTGTGCATCCACGGCACCACCCACGGCGTGCTGTAGTAGGTGGTGTTGGCCACGTACATGCAGCCGGTGCTGCCCAGCACGATGGACCGGGGTCCGGCGGCCTTGATCATCAGCCGCATCACCAGCGCCGATTCGCAGCCCTGGCAGGTGCGGTGACCGGAGGAGTAGAACTCCTCCACCGGGATGTTCTTGACGCCCCTGACCTGGGGCAGGTCGGTCGCAGTCATCAAGGTGGTCATTGCTCTTACTCCCTTACCGCGATCCAGGTTGTTTCCTGCTCGATTTTACCAGTCTCGACCGCCTTTGCGGTAGTTTCGACGATCTCGTTAACGTCGCGCACCATTACTTCCCGTCCGCCCAGACCGGCGATGAAGTTGAGCATCAGCGGCCGCTCCGGCAGAGGGTAGAGGGCGGAGCGCAGCTCGTGAAACAGCACGCCTCCGAAGGACGGCGAGCCATAGGAATAGTCGCGGTCTATGACGGCTATGCCCTTGGCGCCCCTCAGAGCGTTCTGGACTTCCTCAACGGCGAAAGGACGGAAGAATTTGATGCGTACGAATCCGACCTTTTTGCCCTGCTCCCGCATCCGGCGCACGGCGACCCGGGTGGGCATGGCCAGCGTTCCCATTCCGACCAGGATGATCTCGGCATCCTCGGTCATGTATTCGTCGATGAATGGACTGGGGTCCCCACGGCCGAAGACCTCTTTGAACTCGTCGTAGGCCTCATAAATGACGCCTATGGTCCGGCGCATGGCCTCATCGGTCTGACGGCGGATTTCCATCAGCCAGTCCTCATTGACCTGCGGAGCGATGGTGATGGGGTTGTCAGGATGCAACTGCAACTCGTGCCGGTTGTAGCTCGGCAGGTAATGGTTCACCTGTTCCCGCGTAGGCACCTGCACGATGGCCTGCGAGTGAGTGAGGAAGGAACCGTCGCAGCTGACGGCAAAGGGAAGCAGCACCCGGCGGTCCTCGGCAACTTTATAGGCCAGAAGGGCCGTGTCCATCGCCTCCTGCGCGGTGGCCACCCAGTACAGGTGCCAGCCCAGATCACGGACGGCCATGGCGTCGTTGTGTTCCACGCCGAAGGCGCCCGGGTCATCCAGCGCCCGGTTGCCGACCATGGCCACGACCGGCATGCGCAGACCGGCAGTTACGGTGATGGCCTCGAAGGCGTAGAACCAACCCACGCCGCTGGAGCCACAGAACGTCCTCGCTCCCACAGCCGAAGCATGCTTGACAATCTCGAACTGTGAGTGTTCGCTCTCGGCCACGATGAAGTCGCAGTCAAAGACGCCGTCGGCCTTGAGTTTCGACACGTACTGCATCACCGTGTCGTAGGGCCGGATGGGATAGGCTGTGATAACGTCCACGTCGGCCAGGGCGCAGGCGATGGCTATAGCCTCAGAGCCGCTGATCAGCTCCTCGGTGGACTCTGTGAACATTTCCGTCTGAACGGTGGTCATTAGTCTGCCTCCGCCGCCTGGATCTCTTCGGCGTAGCCACCGACATGGTGGAAGCCATGGGTCCGAGTCTCGGCCTTCGTCTGGTCAACCAACTGGGTCATCCACTTGTTGTAGCCGTCCTTGTCCTTCTGCCACCACTCCCACTGGCTGTCGTGGTCGTTGAACTCGGCCTCGCTCACCATGGTAACGCAGTCGGGAACGGGACAAACGGCCTCGCACACGCCGCAGCCGCAGCAGGCCTCCATGTTGGCGTCATACAGCCCGTCCGGCGTGACGTCGAAGCAGGTGTCGGGGCACTGCAGCCAGCAGAGAGTGCACTTGATGCAGGTCTCGAAGTTGACCACCGGCCGCATGGAGCGCGTGCTGAACTTCTTGAACACGTCGCTGCGTCCCGGCACGTATCCGCCCTCACCCTCGGCGAACTCCCCGCCCTCGGGGATGGCGCGAATTACCAAGCCCTCTTCCATGGTCTTCCAGCCAGGCATGGTGAACTTCATCTCGCGTTGGTTGCCGCCCTCGCCGGGCTCCACCGGACGAGTGCCGGTGCGGTCGTAGGAGCGCTGGGCCGATGCGATCTTGGTGCCGCCGCCCATCTGCTCTTCGATGGTCTCCAGCATCGCTTCAAGGCTGACCAGATCAGGGCAGACCTTGCACAGCGCGCCCAGCACCCGGGCGTCGGTGTGGTCGTCCTTGTAGACCCACAGACCCGAGAAGCTGGGGATGCCGGTGACTACGGACAGGTTGTAGGGGGATTCCTTGGGGTGGATGTCCTCCAGCAATGCATCGGCCTGCTGCCGGGAGGTGACTATGAGAGTGCCGCCTGGCTTGGTGAGTTCGTTGATGGGCTGGAGACCATACCAAGCCCAGGACTCGATGCCTTTGCACATGGTGTCATCAACGTTGATGGTGACGTCCACGTTGGTGGCCTGATAGACGGCCAGGCTCTCTTCCAATTCTTCAGAATCATCGGCCACGATGGCAAACTGCTTGGCGGGGATGCCGTTGCGTTCCGGCGAGTCGCCATAGCGTCCGAAAGCGGTGCCGATTTTGCCGTCCTTGCGGGCAGCGAACACTATGGAGCGGACGATGTTGCGCGCCAGGGTCTTCTGAAAGATGCCCCGGTACACCACCTCCACAGCAAGGGTGGACATACCTTTCCTCCTTAGTTTGGGTCCCCTTTGAGATATTGACTCACCACAGATGTCGCAGAGAGTGCCGGGGTGTTCCTGTTCGCCTGCCCGGCATCCGCTGTGACTCAATGAATAAGGGGGAACGAAAGCCCCTGCGCCATCTTAACATACACGCGCAAAATTAGGGGAGGCCGATGGCATTGTCTTATGTTACCCACGGGTCACTCCTTGGACGAATACGGGACTAATACGGGACGAATACGCAGGAATACTTCTTGCCTACGGGGAAGCACATCAATCAAGGAGCCAAGGGGCGATTTCGCTCCGACCCGGTGTGCTTCCCGGGGGGACAGAGCCCCCGTCGACCGTGTGATAAAATCGAATTTAGAGGCCAGCATTGGCCAGGTCGCTTCGTCAGGCAGGAGATTGCCCTTTGCCCCGCCGTCCCTTGTTCACTAATCTCCGCTCATTAATTCTCTCTGTGGTCCTTCTTTTAAGCGTCGGGCTGTTTGGGGCTGCCTGCATCAGCTTCGGCGAATCTGAAGGCCCGGAGGAACAGACCGTTGAGGGTCTACCGCCGGAATTCGCCAAGCTGGCAGAAGTCTATGACCTCTTGGAACGAGAACACATCGATGGCGGGTCCCTCGATCCGTCGACTCTGACTGACGGCGCCATCCGCGGAATGCTGGAGGCTACCGGCGACTCGCACGCCTCCTATCTGGACCAGGAACAATATTCCTTTCAGCGACAGGAAATTCAAGGCACTTTCGAGGGTATCGGCGCTGAAGTCACAATCAAAAACGGCCTTATCACCATTGTTGCCCCCATTCCGGACACGCCGGCTGAGGAGGCCGGTGTCAAGCCTGGCGACGTCATCCTGAGCATAGACGGCGAGAGTGTTGCCGGATGGGACCTGTTCCAAGCTATCACCCGGATACGAGGCGAAAAAGGAACTCCGGTACGGATCGAGGTGCGGCGGGACCGCACCGGCGAGACGGAGGAACTGGAAATCATCCGCGGTGTTATCCGGCTGGAGAGCGTGCGTCTGACCATGCTGGTGGGCCGCATAGGTCACCTGAGAATCAGCTCCTTCAGCGGCACCGGCATGGAGGAATTGCAGCGCGCCCTGGAGCGATTCGAGCGTTCCGAGGGCTTGGGCCTGGTGGTGGACGTTCGCAACAACCCCGGAGGACTGCTGACGTCAGTGGTCGAAATAACCGGCCAGTTTATAGACGAGGGACTGGTGCTGTACCAACTGGATGGTCAGGGCAACCGCCGCGACTGGAACGCCCCATCGGGCGGAACGGCCCTGGATGTTCCCATGGTTGTGCTGATGAACGGGTTCAGCGCCTCGGCCAGCGAGGTCTTCGCCGGCGCCATAACGTACCATCAGCGGGCCCCAACCATCGGAGATACGACTTTCGGAAAGGGAAGCGTCAACAATCTCTGGCCTCTCAGCGACGGGTCTGCGGTAAACTTCACCATCGGGCGGTGGTACACGCCGGACGGTAAGCTCATCGAGGGCGAGGGGATTGTCCCCGACATCGTGCAAGAGGCCTCGGAGGACGAGTCCGAAGACGTGCAGTTGGATCTCGCCATTGAAGAATTGACTAAACTGATTGATCGCTCGCAGGCAGCCGCCAGCAACTGAGCCTAATTCTCCCAGGGTGGATCAGCATGGCAAAGAAGAAATCATCCAAATCTGCGAAGAACGGCAACCCAGACGGCAACCGCACTGCCGCCACCAATCGCCGCGCTTTCTTTGACTACGAAATTGTTGAGCGGCATGAGGCCGGCATAGTCCTGACTGGAACCGAAATCAAATCGATCCGGGCCGGAAAGGTCGACCTGAGCGATGGCTACGCCCGCGTTCGCGACGGCGAGCTGTGGCTGCACAACACCTATATCGCCCCTTACGATCCGGCGAGCCAGTTCAACCACGAGCCACGCCGCTTGCGCAAGCTGCTCATGCACCGGGATGAAATCGGCAAACTTGATAGCACGCTGGCCGAGAAGGGGCTGACCCTGGTGGCTCTGCGCCTCTACATCAAGCGCCATGTGGCCAAAGTGGAGCTGGGGCTGGCCCGCGGCAAGAGGCAGTATGACAAGCGGCAGGCAATCATAGCTCGGGACATGGACCGTGAGGCACGCCGGGCTGTTGGCGCGTCCCGGGACTAACGGGAGAACCCACCGTAATTTAGGAGCATTCAGTTGATTCGCACTCTAAACGGCGTCACACCCAAGGTTGCCGAGACCGCATGGGTCAGCGAATTCGCCTACGTGGTCGGCAACGTGGAAATCGGCGAATACGCCAGTATCTGGCCGGGCGTAACCGTTCGTGGCGATGGAGATGACGCCATCGTCGTCGGTGATTACGTCAACATACAGGAAGGGTCGGTAATACACGGCAACGGGCTGACGCTGGAAGACCATGTGTCCGTGGGCCACAGCGTAGTGGTGCACTGCGACCGAGTGGGGCGTGGCTCGCTGCTGGGGAACAACTGCACCGTGCTGAACAAGGTGACGCTGGGAGAGAACTGCTTGGTCGCCGCCAACTCGGCGGTGCTGGCAGGAACGCAGATCCCGGCCAACTCGTTCGTGACCGGAATCCCCGGGGTGGTCAAGCGGCAGGTAACGGAGAAGCAAATCACCTCCATGCGCCACACCACCGAGGAACTGGTAAAGCGCGCCAAGTGGTTCAAGGACAGCGGGCTTTAAGACATAGTGGCCAAGTGAGGCTGTGGCGCCCCGGGTGTGCGCACCAGCATACCCCGTGCCGCCTCCATCAGCCTCTCAAAGCGAGCCTGCCGTTCTGATTGAGTTGATTGCTGTTGTTCCACGGAAAGGAACCGCTGCTCCATAGAGGCAAACCGCTTATTCAAAGTCGTCAAAACGCTGGTTGAGCACTTGGAACACAGTCAGCATCAAGTCGCCCAGTGCTACCCAAAGGGCAATTGTGGCAATCAATTCAGGCGTCGTACCGCCAGTCTTACACCCGGCGCAAACGCACCCGGCGCAAACGCAAGCGCGTTTTATCTCCATAGTTCGACTATGCTACCCAATCGCCCGGCCACCGGCAGCAGGGCCTCTGCCAGGCGCTCCATCACGCGGATGCAGTCGGACAGCTCGCTTACCCGGAAATCGTAGGTGAGTTGTCCGATGCCTATTTCATGGCAGGCGTGCAAATCGTCGATTACCTCCTGTGTGCTGCAAACCAGAGCGCCACCGCTGCGCTCGCTGCCCATCTCCGGCAGGCCTATGTCGGTAAAGTGCAGGCTGCGCTTCAGCGAGACCGTGACGTCCTCCAACTTGCGTCCGTGCTGTTCGATTTGCTGGCTCAGGTACGGGATGTGTGACGCGACAAACTCCGGCGTCTGGCGTGTCGTGTGCCAGCAGTCGCCGTACTTGGCGGTGCGGCGCAGCGCGGCACGGGTGTGGCCGCCGACCCAGATGGGCAGCGGGTTCTGCACTGGCTTGGGATAGAACTCGATGCCTTCAAAGTCGTAGTACTTGCCGTGATGCTCCGGGCTGTCGTCATACCATAGCGTCTTGAAAATCTCCAGGAACTCGTCGGTCAGGGGTCCACGCTCGGCATAGCTCACGCCCAGCGTGTCAAACTCCTTCTCCAGCCAGCCCACGCCCACGCCGCAGATCATGCGCCCGCTGGTCAGTGAGTCCAGCGAGGCAAACATCTTGGCCTGAACCACGGGATTGCGGTAAGGCAGAATCAGCACCGTGCTGCCCAGCTTGATGCGCTCGGTGCAGGCCGCCAGGTAGCCCAGCAGCGTCATCGTCTCCAGGAACGGCTCATCCGTCGGCCGTGAGAATCCGCCCGTCGGGGTATAGGGGTACTGAGTCGTCCCTCCCGTCGGCAGCACGATGTGGTCGCCGATCAGCAACGACTCGAACCCCATCGCCTCCGCTGCCCTAGCAAATTCGCGCAGCCCCGGCCCGTCCGGAATGCGAGGCATTGAAACTCCGATTTCCATGTTCTTTATCTCCCTCTGTGACCCGGTTCTGAACTAACGCCTGGCCAATGTCAACGAAGTACCAGCCCTTCCTTTTTCAGTGCCTTCATTCTCGGGACAACTTACAAGCGGTGGCTCATTACTTGGGCTGCCGGGCGCTTGATAATGGTCATTATGTCGCGCCGGACTGGACTGCGGGGATGGACACGGTTCGTGCTTGCCAGTATACCCCGGCGTGATATAATTCATACGCACCACGGGCGGCCGAAATCGCCTGAAATCGCCACTCAAACCTATTTACAAAAACGGAGGAGGCACATCGTGGAAAAGGGCAGTACCGTCATTAACGCCGGTCCCATAGACATCGCCATGAGCTACCGCGCAGAAATCATGGACGACCAGGGCCTGTGCCTGCAGGTCTACTCGGAGATCGACGGCAAGGACACCGAAATCCTGCGCTTCGACTGCTTCGACCAGGCTCCCCACTACCACTACGGCCCCGAGAACCACAACATCCGGCTGTTCATGGACAAGACCACCGCCGGCAACCCCCTCGGCTGGACCATCGGCAACCTGCGCAACAACCTGTCCGACATGGTCCGACGCTCCGGGTACGAAGCACTGGCCGACAGCCTGGAATCCAACCCCGTCGACGGCGCCAAGCTGGACGAGGCGGAATCCACGGCCCGCGGGATGGCCAACGGGAACCGCCGCACCGTGCATCACATGATGCCCGAGATGCTGGACGGCGATAAGATCATTGTCGGCAACCTGAAGTTTGGTCTCGAGTACCGCCACCTGCCGCAGATCAACGACGAGGGCATGGCCATTCACGTCCTGTCCGACATCGCCGGCCAGGAAGTCGAGCTGCTGGCCTTCGACTGCTTCCAGAACGGCCCGCACTACCACTATGGCCCGCGCAACCAGGACGTCCGGATTTACTGGGACGTCACCACTTCCGGCGAGACCTTGGCCTGGACCCTGGACCAGTTCAAGCAGGGCAAGATCAAGAGCATGATCGCCCGCGCCGGCTACCCCACCATCGCCAACGACGTGGACGAGGAACTGCTACAGGCCACGATGCCCGAGATCGAGCGTCGCTCCTTGGAGCTCGTCGCGGTCAACAACGGTGGCAAGGACGACCCCAAGGCCCAGATCATGGCCGAGATCGAAGCCCTCCGCGAAAAGGTCGCCGCCCTCTAGCAGCAACTACGGTCAACGAACATAGGTACGGCAACCACGGCCCCGGCGAAAGTCGGGGCCGAGTCATTTTATGGATCTGCTGCAATCCGATCAAAGCCGGTACTATGGTGTTAACCCAGAGCGCGACCTGCCTTTCCGCTGATGAGATATGGCTGATATTGTATTGGGCAGTCAGTCAGTCTCGAAAAGACTATAATGTTCTTCCGGGATCATAAGAATATAGAGGCTGCAACATGGGCGTCTTCTGGCAAACCTTGAGGGTGGGCAATCCGGAGGGAGGTGATTTTGTGGAGATAGAGGCCATGGTGGATACCGGAGCCGCCGACTCGATGTTTCCCGAATATTTGCTGAAAGGCATCCGATTGCAGCCCGTGACCTCGCACATGTACTCGGTGGCGGATGGTCGGACCGTGAGGCTTCCGTACGGCAATGCACTAATCACTATCGGCGATGCTACTTGGCCTTGCCCTGTCATCTTCGGGCCGAGCGATGACGCCCTTCTCGGTGCGACGACGATAGAAATTTTCAAGCTGATCGTCGACCCTAACACCCAATCACTGTTGCCAGCTAACATCTCTCCGCTGGGTGGGGGCAGCCGGGTGGAGATTCGCCCCTAAGCCATCGTGTACCCGCCGCTGACGCTCAGGGTTTGGCCGGTGATGAAGCCGGCGGCGTCTGAGGCCAGGAAGACGACCGCGTTGGCTATCTCGCGGGCTTGGGCCATTCGGCGCAGGGGGTAGGCGCGGATGGCGCGCTCGCGGGCCTCGGGGGTGAATACGTCGCGCATCTGGTGCCACATGCTGGTCTCGCTGATGCTTTCCTCCTCGGGCGGCACCACCAGACCGGGGCAGACGCAGTTCAGGCGCAGGCCGTGGCGCCCCGTCTCGCGGGCGATGGACTTGCTGAGCGCGATGACTCCCGCCTTGCAGGCAGAGTAGACCGCCTCGCGGTATTCGCCCATCCGCCCGGCGTCGGAACTGAGGCAAACGATGCTGCCGCCGTTGCGCTCCACCATGCCGGGCAGCACAGCGTGGACGCAGTTGATGGCGCCCCAAAGGTTTACCTGCACCTCTCGCTCCCACTCCTCGCGGGGCTTCTCCAAGAACAGTCGGTCAATGGTCCAGCCCGCGTTGTTCACCAGCACGTCCACGCCGCCGAACTCGGCGGTGGCAGTCTCCACCATTGCGTTCACCGATTCGTGGTTAGTGACGTCGGTGGCAACCACCATCGCTCTGCCGCTGGGGTCAAGGGCCGCCACTTCGTCGGCCACCCGCTGGCCTTGGACTGGGTCCAGCTCGGCGATGACGATGTTGCTGCCCTCGTCGGCGAAGGCGTGGACGATGGCGCGGCCGATGTTGGAGCCGCCGCCAGTGATGATGACTGTCTTGCCTGCGAGTCCCAGTTCCATAGGAATAAACTTGGTGGATGGCCCGGCCTCAACCTGGTCCTCCGTAGAGAGGCGGCTAAGGGACCGACGGCGGCTCGACTTTGGGCACACCGCCCAAGCGCAGCCGGAGCAGACCCTTGATGTCCTCAGTAGCGGTCTTGACCACGTTGACGGTGGTGCCGGGATCGTCCTGCCAGGCCACCGGGACCACGCCGATTCGGTAGCCGCGCTTTTCTGCGATTATCAGCAGTTCCGTGTCGAAAAACCAGTTGTTGTTCTTGATGTGGGGGATGATGGCCTGCGCTGCCTGTCGCGTCATCGCCTTGAAGCCACACTGCGCGTCGGGGAAGCCGACAAAGAACATGGACCAGATGAGCAGGTTGTAGCCGCGGGACGTGAATTCCCTCTTGAAGCTCCGCTGCGTGACCTCTGATTCCCGGCTGAGACGGCTGCCGATGGCGACGTGGCAACCTGATTCCAGCGCACCCACCAACGCAGGGAAGTGCGTTAGATCGGTGGAAAGATCGACATCCATATAGCTTACGATATCGCATTCGCTGCCCAGCCAAGCGGCCCGCAGCGCTCGTCCCCGGCCTTTCTCCGGCAGGTACAGGTAGTTCACACCCTCAAGCTTGTGGCACAAGGACTCCGACACGGCGCGGGTGCCATCTATTGAAGCGTTGTCCGCTATGGTCACTCGCCATGTGTTGGCCAGGTTGCTCTGCAGGAATTCACACAGCCTGGGGATGTTCACCGGCAGAGCGTCCTCTTCGTTGTAAACGGGGATCACCACCTCGACGCTGGCGCTCATTTTCGCCTCTTCGACGATATCGGAGCCAGCGGGGAGAGGGCGATGAGGCTAGTGGCGGAAATGGCGCACCCCCGTGAACACCATAGCCAGACCCGCTTTGTCGGCGGCTGCAATGACTTCCTCGTCCCGCACCGAGCCGCCGGGCTGGACGATGGCGGTCACGCCAGCCTCGGCGGCCAGCTCGATGTTGTCGGCGAAGGGGAAGAAGGCATCGGATGCCAGCACCGAGCCCTTCGCCTTGTCGCCCGCGATGCGCTGGGAGAGGTGCACGCTGACCACCCGGTTGGGCTGCCCTGCTCCCATGCCCACCAGGGCGCGGTCCTTGGCAAAGACGATGGCGTTGGACTTGATGTGCTTTGCGGCCTTCCAGGCGAATGCCAGGTCCTGCATCTCGGCGGCGCTGGGTTCCCGCTCGGTTACCGTGCGCCATTCCTCGGGATCCTCCGAAATGTCGTCGGCGCCCTGCACCAGCATGCCGCCGGAAATGGGGCGAAGGTCGAGAGCCGAGCCGGACGGAGCCGAGCCAATGGACAGGATGCGCAGGTTGCGCTTCCGTTGCAGGACTGACAGAGCATCATCGTCGTACCCGGGAGCTATCACCACTTCGTAAAAAACGGGGTCCATCGCCTGCGCCGCCACAGCGTCGACCGTTCGGTTGAAGGCCACGATGCCGCCGAAGGCGCTGATCGTGTCCCCCTCGTACGCCAGCTCGTACGCTTCCGGAATGGAGTCGCGACTGGCCAGTCCGCAGGGGTTGTTGTGCTTCACTACGGCCACAGTGGGCTCGGCGAAGTCGGATACGGTGCGCCAAGCGGCATCCGCGTCCATCAGGTTGTTGTACGACAACTCCCGCCCGTGTAGCTGCGTCGCCCCGGCTATGCCGGAGAGCGCGGCGCCGGACGGGGCGTAGAGCGCTCCTGACTGGTGGGGATTCTCGCCGTAGCGGAGCCCCGACACCTTGCCCAGAGAGATGGTCATGTGTTCCGGCAGCGGTTCCTCGGTGTCGGTTGACAGGTAACCCGTTACCGCCGAATCGTACTCCGATACGTGGCGGAATGCCTTGGCCGCCAGCCCGCGACGGTCGTCCGCGGTCAGACCGCCCTCGGTCAGCTTTTCAGAGACCCAGTCGTAGTCCGCCGGGTCCACGACCACCGCCACTGATGGGAAATTCTTGGCGGCGGCCCGCAGCATGGTCGGCCCACCGATGTCGATGTTCTCCAGTGCGTCGTCCAGCGTAACGTTCGGTCTGCTGACGGTGGCGACGAATGGGTACAGGTTTACCACCACCATATCAATGGTCTCTATGCCGTGGTCCGTAAGCTCGCTCATCTGCTCGGGCGACTCCCGGCGGGCCAGCAGGCCCCCGTGGATCACCGGGTGCAGGGTCTTGACCCGTCCATCCAGAATCTCGGGCGAGCCGGTCACGTCGGCCACTTGCCGCACACTCAGTCCTCCCTCGGCGGTGAGCGTCCGGTGGGTGCCGCCGGTGCTGACAAGCTCGTAACCGGCTGCGGCAACGCGCCGGGCAAATTCAACCACGCCAGTCTTGTCGTATACGCTGATCAACGCTCTCAAGTCTTTACTCCGTTACTCGGTCGGGGCGGTCATTCCGACTTCTCCCGAACCCTCTCCATCGAGTGGCATGGGACGATGTATGTTCAGTTTTCGTGCCGGTTTAGAATTACCTGTTCAGAATTACCTGGTCATCCTGATCGCGACGTATTATCCGACCCACGGGGATGGCCTCGGGAATTCTGCCACTGAAGTCGGATACGTTTTCCTCCGGGCAGACCGCAATCATTCCCAGGCCCATATTGAACACGCGGAACATTTCGTCGTCGGATATGCCGCCTTCCCGCTGCAGCACGGCGAAAATGGGCGGAGGCGTCCAGGCGCCGGCATCCACGGAGGCCGCCATATCGTCGGGCAGCACCGCGGGAAGTTTTCCCGGAAGTCCCCCTCCCGTTATGTGGGCCAAGCCACTGAGCAGCCCCAAGGCCGGGGCCAGCAGCGGGTAATAGCTGCGATGGTACAGCAGCAGCTCCTCTCCCAACTGGTGGTTCAACCCCTCGTAGCGGCGGAAAAGGGACGCAGGTTCATCATCTGTGTTGAACACCCTTCGCACCAAGGAAAACCCGTTGGTGTGAAGCCCGTTGGAAGGAATGCCCAACAACAGGTCGCCTTCCCTCACTCTGCTGGGTTCCAGAAGGCTCTTACGATCGACGACCCCAACCACGAAGCCGGCCAAGTCCATGTCGCCGTCGGCGTAGACCCCCGGCATCTGCGCAGTTTCGCCACCGATCAGGGCGCACTGCGTCTCACGGCAGCCCCAGGCGATGCCGCGCATCAGTGAGTCCAATGCCTGCGGGTCCAGATCGCTGAAGGCCACGTAGTCGAGGAAGAAAAGAGGACGGGCGCCCTTGGTGAGTATATCGTTTACGTTGAGTGTCACCAAGTCGCGGCCGATTGATTCGAAATGTCCCAACTGCGCGGCAATCTTGAGCTTGGTGCCAACGCCATCGGCGCTCGCCACCAGTACCGGGCCGTCATCACCACCCAACTGGAACAACCCGGCGAAACTGCTGCCGCCATCAATTACCTCCGGCCCATGAGTGCTGGCCGCCAGCCCCCGGATGCGGTCCTTGAGCTCATCCATCCGGTCGAGGTCCACGCCTGATTGCCGGTAGGAGTCGGCGGTCGGGTTGCCGCTCAACTCGGTGTCCTCCCCATTTCAGAAGCTCTCAATCGCGAAACATCTCCAGTGCGGCACGGAAGGTTAATTGACACCTGGGGCGATGGCAAGAGAAGCGGCACCGTAAGCAAGATTCAAGCCGCGGGACACGTCACCAGCGAGCGCTAGCTGCTCTTTTTCTCGAGCGCCAATTTGTCTAGGTCCAACTGGACCGGCACCGGATAGTTCCCGGTGAAACAAGCGTCGCAGAATCCGCCCTGGGTTCCCCCGACCACCCGCATCAGACCACCCACACTCAGATATCCAAGGCTGTCGGCCCCGATGATCTCCTGTATTTCGTCGACGGTGTTGTTGGCCGCCAGCAACTCCCGGCGGGAGGCCATGTCCACTCCCATGAAGCAGGGATGGCGAATCGGCGGAGCACAAACGCGCATGTGCACCTCGGTGGCTCCGGCGCGTCGCAGCAGGTTGACCACGTGAGGCGTTGTCGTGCCACGGACGATACTGTCATCCACAACCACGATGCGCTTGCCCTTGATGACCTCGCCCAAACTGTTGAACTTCTGGCGGACTCCCAGATCCCGGAGTCGCTGTTCCGGCTCGATGAAGGTGCGCCCCACGTAGCGGTTCTTGATCAGTCCCTCGCTGAATGGTATGCCCGAGGCAAGGGCGTAACCGACAGCAGCGGCCGTGGATGAGTCCGGTATTCCAATCACAAGGTCGGCATCAACGGGATACTCGCGGGCCAGTTCCGCTCCCATCTCCTGCCTCCTGGAATGGACCAGATGCCCGTCCAAGAGGCTATCAGGACGCGAGAAATAGATGAGCTCGAAGACACAGAGGGCGCGGCCCTTGGTTTCGCTCACCCCGGGCCAGACCGAGGAGCGAATACCATCGCAGTCTATTACGACCACTTCTCCGGGCTCGATCTCGCGAATGAAGTCGGCCCCCAAGTTGTCCAGAGCGCAACTCTCCGAGGCGACCACCCAGCCGTCTCCTCGTCTTCCCAGGCAGAGGGGCCTTATGCCCAAGGGGTCCCGTGCTGCAATTACGCTGTTGTGGGTCAGTCCAACGAGGGAGAAAGCGCCCTCCAAGCGTCGCATGCACTGGAAAATCCGCTCTTCCCAGCTTGCGCCCGGGGCATTCGCGACCATCCTCGCAATGACTTCAGTATCGGTGGTGGAGACAAAGGAGCAGCCATAATCATTCTGGAGTTGCTCTTTCAACTGCAGGGCGTTGATTATGTTGCCGTTGCTGGCCAGCGCGAGGGTTCCGGCGCGACCCTCCACCAAGAGCGGCTGCGCGTTGCATAGTTCGCTGCTTCCGGTGGTGGAATACCGGGTATGGCCAATGGCCAGACTGCCGGAGAGGGGAAGAAAGTCGGATTCGCGGAATACTTGGGAAACAAGGCCCATCTCAGCATGTAGCGAGATGGCCTCTCCGCTGGAGGCGGCGATTCCCGCGCTTTCCTGCCCGCGATGCTGGAGGGCGAAAAGCCCGAAGAAGGTGAGGCGGCTGGCTGACTCTTCTGGAGAATATACAGCGATAACCCCGCATTCCTCGCGGGGGTTGTCGAACGGGCCATAGACCTTTGGGAAGTCCGGCTCACTGTTCACGACGCTATTCTATCGGCCCCCTTCTCCAACGGTCAACAGCAGAATCGACCGAAAAGGACTTGCAACCCACGGAGGTACAAGAATGGCTTGTCGAAAAATGAACGCTGAAGGCCGAGATCAGGGACGCCTGCTTCCCTGAATCCCTGAGATTTCTCAATGAGGCACCCGTTCATCCTGTGAAAGCATCAGGATGAACGGGCGAGACGACGCAATTAGACCGTATGACCGGCGCCGACAATATCCAGGCTACTGGTGGAACAAATTGAGCGCCGAGCCCAAGCGGAACCATTCCAGCTGGGACTCGCTGTAGGAGTGCTGCAACTGCAGGGTCTCCGAGGTGCCGTCGCTGTGGTTGACGGTGCACTCAACCGGCTTGCTCGGGGCCATATAATTGAGACCGGACAAGCTGATTCGATCATCCTCACGGATGCGGTCATAGTCGGCCTGATCGGAGAAAGTCAGGGCCAGAAGCCCCTGCTTCTTGAGATTGCTCTCATGGATCCGGGCGAAGCTGCGGGCTATGACCGCCGCGCCTCCCAACAGCCGGGGCGATAGGGCTGCGTGCTCGCGGCTGCTGCCCTCGCCATAGTTGGAGTCGCCAATGGCCACCCACTTGACGCCGTTGGCCTTGTAGTTGCGGGCGATCCTCGAGAAGCCCTGGTCGGTCTCGCCAGACAGGACATTGAGGCCCTTGCCAGCCTCGCCGGTGTAGGCGTTGATAGCTCCCATGAACATGTTGTCGCTGAAACGGTCCAGGTGTCCCCGGAACCTGAGCCACACTCCCGCTGGCGAAATGCTGTCTGTGGTGGTCTTGCCCTGCGCCTTCAGCAACGCCGGCATATCCGTGAAATCGTTGCCGTCCCAGGCCGGCCACGGTTCCAGCAACTGGATGCGCTCGCTGTCCGGGGATACGGTCAGGTCGATATCGCTGCCGTCCTCCGGCGGAGCCAGGTAGAAGGAGCGGCCCTGGTCGAAGTCCTCAGCGGGAACCTCGGGGGCTTGCTGCGGCGGGTCAAGCTTGAACTCCGAGCCATCGGCGGCGGTGAGCGTGTCGGTCATCGGGTTGAAGGACAGCCGACCTCCGATTGCCAGGGCGGTGACTATCTCCGGGCTGCCGATGAGATTCATTGTGGAGGGCTGTCCATCGTTGCGGGCCGGGAAGTTGCGGTTGTAGGACGTCACTATAGTGTTGGCATTGCCCGCAGATTCCCCGGCGCGCCGCCACTGCCCGATGCAGGGGCCGCAGGCGTTGGCCAGCACGGTTGCCTCGATGTCTGTGAGCGACTGCATCTGCCCGTCTCGCTCTATGGTGGCCCGCACCTGTTCCGAGCCCGGCGTGACCATGAAGGGCACGGCGGCCTTCAGGCCCTTGGCCTTGGCTTGCTCGGCCACGTCGGCGGACCGGCTCATGTCTTCGTAGGAGGAGTTGGTGCAGCTACCGATGAGGGCCGCAGAAATCTCGTCAATGAGGGCGGAGTCCTCTTTCAGTTCCGCCGCCATCAGGGAGATGGGTCGGGCCCGGTCCGGGGAGTGAGGACCGACCAGGTGCGGCTCCAGTTCCGACAGGTTGATTTCCACGATCCGGTCATAATACTGCCCCGGGTCGGCCTCGCATTCCGCATCGGCGGTCAGCAGGTGACGGTACTGGTCGGCCAAGTCTGCGAGGTCGCCACGCCGGGTGGCCCGCAGGTACCTCGCCATACGCTCATCGTAGGGAAATACCGAGGTCGTTGCTCCCAATTCGGCGCCCATGTTGGTAATGGTGGCTTTGCCGGTAGCGCTGATGGAGGCGGCGCCAGGGCCGAAATATTCGATGATGGCGTTGGTTCCCCCTGAAACAGTCAGCTGCCCCGCCAAGTACAGGATCACGTCTTTCGGAGCAGTCCAGCCGCTCATTTCTCCAGTGAGGTGCACGCCGATGAATCGGGGGTACAGCACTTCCCAAGGCAGCCCGGCCATCACCTCGACAGCGTCGGCCCCACCCACGCCCACCGAGATGGAGCCTAGCCCACCGCCCATGGGGGTGTGGGAGTCGGTACCGATCATCATCTCACCGGGATAGGCGTAGTTTTCGAAAGCCACCTGGTGAATGATGCCAGCGCCGGGCGACCAGAAGCCTACGCCGTATTTGGCGGATGCGGTTCGCAGGAAGTTGTAGACCTCGTCATTCTCGGCCAACGACTCGGTGAGGTCGCGGGATCCCTCGACTCTGGCCTGGATCAGGTGGTCGCAGTGGACCGACGTCGGGACCGCGGTGGTGGCGCGCTGGGTCTGCATGAATTGCAGCATCGCGGTCTGGCCAAGCACGTCCTGCAGGATCACCCGGTCGGGGCGCAACTGCACATACGTCTGGCCCCTGACCATGCCAGTCGCGGTGGGGTCGTCCAAGTGACTGAGCAGAATCTTGTCTGAGAGGGTGAGCGGGCGGTTCTGAACGGAACGGACGGTGGTCAGATTTTTGTCCAGCGTGTCGTAGACCCCGGAGACTACTTCTCGGGTAGGTTCAATTGCGATCAAAGTAAGGCCCTCCTCCGGCTCTTGATTCTTTGATTCTCCTGGCCGTTTCGCTTCGGCGTTTGCCCTAATGTTATCAAATCCGGCGGCGCGGCGTGTAGGGGCGGCTGCAGTCGACGCTCCACCCTTGGAAAGGACGATCTGCGTGACTTGCAGCTAGTCTCTGCGGGGCATGATGGTGACCTTCCGGTTTTCGCCCTCACCAGCGCTTTCTGTCCTCACGTCGGGGTGCTCGGAAAGGGATGTGTGGATGATGCGGCGGTCCGCCGGAGACATTGGCTCCAGTGTGATGCTCCGGTTTGTCTGGACCACACGCGCCGCCACTTTGGTGGCCATGTCGCGCAGAGAGGTCTCGCGGCGCTGCCGGTAGTTCTCCACGTCCAAGACCACGCGAACATCCTCGCCCAGTTGCTTGCGGACTATCAGAGTTACCAAGAACTGCAGCGCCTGCAGGGTTTGTCCCCGACGGCCAATGAGCAGTCCCGAGTCCTCGCCAGACAGGTCGATAACCGGTCCGCCAGCCTCCGCGTCGTGGGCCGAACGCAGTGTGCGGGTAACATTCACGCCAGCAGCATCCAGGATGCGTCCCACAGCCGCGCTGGCCAAGGCTGCGGGAGTCTGCTCTCCAGGCTCCCCGACGGAGGCGCTGGAGCCAGCAGCCAGGGGGGTAACACGAACACGCGCCAGTTCAGCACCAATGCCGAGAAAGCCCGCCTTGCCCCTACTTAGTACTTCGACCTCGGCCTCGCCGAGGTCGACGTCGAGCTCTTTCAGAGCCAGTTCGATTGCCTCTTCGACGGTTCGCGCGCTCATTACGAGAGGTTCTTCCATCGCCATCAACCTCCTCAGGTTCATCGTAGCTGGATGACGAAGACGGCGCGGCGGCCGGCACCGGCTCCGCCTTTGGGAACAGAGGGAAAATGGGCTGCCACCCGGTTACGAAATACTGGATACCGATACCTATTACGTTGGAGGCGATCCAGTAGAGTGACAGGCCGCTGGGCAGCGTAAAGGAAAAGAAAGCGATCATCAGTGGCATCAGCCACAGCATCATCATCTGATTGGTGGACTGACGCGGGTCCGTGGACGGGGTCATCGTCATTTTCTGCTGGAGCCAAGTGGAAACGAACACCAGCACCGGAATGATAACGTTGGTGGGGTCCGGCTCGGAGAGGTCCATCCACAGAAAAGCTGCACTCAGCGGCGCCGCAGTGTAAATGGGGAACACCGGTATCCAAGCGTAGAATTTTTCCGACAGCGCCACAAGGTGGTCGGGCCGCGAGTACACCGTCTGGATGAGCACCCGGAAAAGCCCGAACAGGATCGGCATCTGGATAACCAGCGGGCCCAGGCAGCCCACCGGGTTGACACCGGCTTCCCGGTACAAACGCATCGTTTCTTGGGACACCCGCTGCCGGTCCCGCGAGTGGCGCTCCTGTATTTCGCGCATCCGTGGCTGCAGGTCCGTCATGGCCCGCATCTGGCGCAGCTGCTTGATAGTGAGCGGCAAGGTTACCAGCCGGACGATGGCAGTGAATACGATAATCGCAATGCCCATGTTGCTGAAGCAGATGGTGTACAGCACCACCAGCAGATTCAACAGGGGCCGTATGATTATTTCGCGCCAGAGGTCGTCGATACCCAAAAAGGCCTACCTACCCCACCGATGGGACGGACCGGCTACCCGGCCCCGCATCAGGCGATTCGTTTTTCTGCCAGACCACATCAGCGGCACTCCTCCTCGTAATTCCAACACGCCCGCGACGTCAAGACGGCATCGGAGAACTGCTCGTGCACTTCAACCCGACGGGCGCTTCCGTCCTCGGAACCGACGTAGACCGAATTCCCAACGGCATAGAGCGGGGCTTTTATCGCTGCGTCTCCCAGCGTCAACCTGTGCAGTTCGCGCTGAGATGCATTGCTGGATATGTCAAGAAGGATCAGGTCTCCGTCCCTGTTCGCTACAACCAGGCCCTTGGGCACCAGCACGGGCGGAGATACTATCTCCGCGCCCGTGTCGAACTCCCATCTCAAGATACCGGAGCGGTCGAGGGCATAGATGCGACCATCCATACTGGGCGCAAATATCATGTCCCCGTTGCTGACCGCGCCTGCCCAAAACCAGTTCCCACCCTCGAATTGCCAGAGAGGGGTCCCGTCGCTGGCGTCCAGTGCGTACAGCCTCTTGTCGAAGGAACCGGCGATTACCATTCGATCTAGGAGCAGCGGCTTGCCGGCGACCACACCGCCCGTCTCGAATCTCCACAGTTCCTTGCCGTCGGAAGCGCTGATGGCGTATACGTGATTGTCATGGGACCCGAAGTAGACGGCAGGTATTCCGTCCAAGTTACCCACTGCCGGGGTGGACCAGATCTTATCGCCTGTCTGAAATGGTTTCCAAACCGGCTCGCCGGTCTCGGCATCATAGCTGTAGAGATTGCCATCCTCAGAGGGGACGAGAACCAAGCGGTTGATCGGCTCATAAGCAGGTCCCCCCACCAGCGGGGCCGGGTTGGAGGACTGTCCCATCGGGCGACGCCACCCACGCTCGGACACACTGCCATTCTCGGGGTCTAGGGCGTAGATATATCCGTTCTCCGCAGTTACGTAGAGCAAACCGGAAGCGAGAAGTGGGGTGCTGTAGACCCCCTCGATGGAGTCATCTCCACCTTGGGACGGTGGATAGCTCCATTTTTCCGGGAAACCGCCGTCCCCCCGGTCGGTCAGGGCCTGCACCCGCCCGTCCTTGGTGCCGACATAGACCACCCCGTCGCCCACCGTCAGCGCGTTCCAACCTGAACTAACGCCGCCGATGTTGCGGGTGCATCCTGACATAGCCAGAATGAGCAACAGGGCAAACGCCGCCAGAATGAACCCCCGGGCCTGAATCGCAACGTGTTTCCCGACACCGCCACGAGGCGAATCGTTGAAAACACTCCTTGACCCGGTTGGGTGGCTGGGCTTGGGTTTGAACCCGGGTATTTTGGCGAAAAGGAAAAAACGCTGGAGCAAATTCAGCTCAAACGGAGAGCCCGAATACTCACGGCACCGGGTCGTATCCCTTGCCTCCCAAGGGATGACACCGTGCCAGGCGTTTGGCGCCAAGCCAGGCACCTTTCAACACGCCGTATCGGTTCACTGCGTCGTGGGAATAGTGGGAGCAACTGGGCATATACCTGCACGAACTTGGCAATAGCGGGGATATGAAGGCTTGATAAGCGCGAATGCACCAAAGGACAGCCGACTTCATTTGGACAATTACCCGCTAGAATTGGAGACCTCACTGTCAACTGCGCTGTCCCCGCCCTGCTGCCTCTCACCCATGGCGATGCGGCTGCGGCGTAACAGGTTCAGCGTGGCGCGGTTTAGATCGCGGAACTTGGCGTTCTGCACTCCCCGTCGGGCTATGAAGACCGCGTCCCACCCTGAATGCACTGCGCACTCGCGAACGGATTCCTTCAGCCTTCGCTTGATTCGATTTCGGACAACGGCGTTGCCAACGCGTTTACTGACCACGAAAGCGAATCTGCTATGGTCGAGTCCGTTGGCTAGAAAACGAATGACCAGCAACCGGTTGGCGGTGCTGGCTCCCTCGCGGTGAATCTGCGAATGCCGTTTGGTGCCCGAAATACGGTGCCTCCGTTGCATCACGAGGCACCGGTCGTCACACGCTTAACTTGTGGCGGCCTTTGAATCGTCGCCTCCGCAACACGGCGCGCCCATCGGATGTAGCCGATCGGGAGCGAAACCCATGAACCCGGGCCCGGCGGCGCTTTTTTGGTTGATACGTTCTTTTAGGCATTTTCCAAAACCTACCTGCGAGATTATATGTTTTCCAAGATTGGCCCGTCAAGCGTTGCCCGGTGGCTCAGCTCGACTCGAGGGTTGGAGGGGGCTGGCAACTGATGTCCAAAGCGTCCCGTCTGAGTTGCAACTTACCCTTTTCCACAGTCTTGGCTACCCCATGAGGATGGGCGTCAACCCCCGCACCAACACCTGAGTGCGGGTGGCTGTATCCGCGTGCAAATCGTGCTATTTTGAGCCTTCAGAAAAATGTGCCCGACGATGCCCCGTGTGGCACATCGGGCGGCAGATCGCGAAACGGAGTGAGAACATGCCGGAACTGGATTTTAATGGCGACAAATTTCATTACCATGTTGATGACTTCTCCGACCCTTGGCGCCGACGTGAGCCGGTACTGCTGCACCACGCCGCCGGCGGCAACCTGCATCGCTGGCGTGCCTGGGTGCCCACGCTGGCCCGCCACCGTCGGGTGGTCCGCTTTGACATGCGAGGACACTCCGGAACGCCGCCGCCGCCGGGTATGCGTTTCTCGCTGCCCGAATTGGCTGCCGACATCTCCAGGGTGTTGGATGGAATGGACATCGAAAAAGTACACCTCGTGGGAGCATCAGCAGGCGGCATCGTGAGCCTTCGCTTTGCCCACGACTTTCCCGACCGGCTGCACAGCCTCACGCTGGTTGCCTCAACGCCGCGGCTGGCTCAGATGGGCGCAAACATGGATGCCAGTGCCTGGCGACGTATCTTGGAGCAGGAGGGCACGCGGGCCTGGCTGTTGTCGGACACCGCCAAGCGGTTCGGGCCCGGAACCGACAGAGCGGTGATCGAATGGTACGCCGACGAGGGCGCCAAGACACCCGCGCCCGCTGTGCTGGCTCTCCAAGGCTGCCTGCTGGCGGAGGACCTAACGCCGCTGCTCCCCAAAATAGAGACTCCCACGCTTGTTCTGGCAGCCTCCGACGACGACATCACTCCGCTGGACGTGCAGCAACTGATGGCAGACCGAATGCCACACGCCACGCTGGAGGTTTTTGACGGGGTGGGCCATAACATGAAGGTGGAGATTCCAGACACCCTGGCCCAGAGGACTCACGAATTCATGGAAAGCACTGGCAATGGCTGATTCGGCAGCTGAGAGCCGACGCTGAGGGATTGGGCGAAAAAACCTGCGCTACCGGGAATTGAATTGTCTCCATTTTTGCGACCGGCAAAACGTTCTCAGAAGGATCCAGATCGCCCTCCGCAATGTGCCGAGAATTTTAACCTATTTGGCGACTGAATGCGCTTCGACTGAGTGGCGGTCATCGGGATCGCATTGACCAAGGCAACCTTAACCGGAAAGAGTAGCCCCTTGTACACTGCACGAGGGACTACTCGGTTTCCCAAGCCCAACACGCCTTAAATCTCGCGGGCTGCTCACCCGAATCAGGCTACGCGGATGCGCCCGGTGACCATTTGTAGACTCTGGCGAGGGTTCCGCCCATAAGGGTGGCCCGATCGGAATCCGACAACTTGTCTGTAACTCTGAACGATTCAACGCCCTGCTCATAGGTAAGCAGCCTGACCGCCCTGGTCCAGTCCGTCCCCCACAGGCAGCGGTCCAGTCCGTAGGCGTCGAAAATGCGGGCCAGGGGTTCCCAGATGTCAGGGTACGGGAAAGGCTCATGGGAAAGGGTGCAGGCCCCCGAAATCTTGATGACAACGTTGTCCAGTTCCGCCAGAGAGAGCACGTTGGGCAGGTCTGCGAATGGTTCCGGCGGAGCAGGCGGCACGAACGGTTGCGCAAGTCCCACGTGATCGACCACGAACTGGGTGTCGGGATTGCGTTGGACCAAGCCATGCATCAACGGCAACTTGCCCGCGCACATGACGTTGACCGGAACGCCTGCCTTGGCGCTGGCAGCGAAAATGCGGTTCAGGCCGGGATGGTCAGCCCCCGCGTCGATGGCTCCCAGCATCACGCGAACCCCAACCACGCCTGGCGTACTGGTCCACTCTGCTACGTCATCCTCTATGGTTTCCGACTCAGGGTCGAAGGGCCGGACCAGCCCGAACCGGTCTGAATGCTGGGCATAAACCTCCAGCGCATAGCTTGCGTCGTAGCCGTACAGCGAGAATGGGGAGATGAGTATCGCCCCGTCGACGCCCACGGCGTCCATCGCTGCGACCATGTCGTCGCCCTTAACTTCTTCGGGTCCCTCCAGGTGCGCCCTCCAAGGGCGGGCGGGCGTATTGCGCTCATAGGCATGCACTTGGCAGTCAATTGTGGTAGTTCGAGTCGCCATTTTCCATCTCCTTGATTGATTCGGATTGATTCGATAGTCAGTAACGGCAACTAACCTGAAAACCCCATTTCCTGAAAACCCCATCCCAAGAAAATGGGCTGTCTCGGCACAGCCAAGTTTACACCAGAACACCAGGCTCGGCAGGGTTCAGCGGGGTTCGGAAGGGAAGGCCAAGGGCTCCTTCAGAACGCTGGCGTAGGTTGCTGGACCTTCGCTTTGATCTTGGGGGTTCCGGGATCCCTCTTACTCATTGGTTGTCCTTCATTCGTGACCGTCTGGCTTTGCAATGCAAATCAGTATTAGTTATTTAGATATATTATATTGACATGCCTTATTCTATTGTATAACTTGTTATAGAGATAGTATTTATCTTAATACAAGATACAGGGCAACTACGCACTGGAAAGGAGGAATTTTATGAAAACAACACTGAGCATGGTATCGAAGCCCGTGTTCCCCTTGGCGAATGCCGCATCTGCCGGGGATCTCCCCTCACTTTGGATTGTTCGCTTTCGTATGGTCAGGACTTGAGTGCTCTGCCCAGTCTTCGGAGAACGACTTCGACTTTCTCATCGAAACGGTCTGTCCAATTCCGGCCGTATGCATCCACAGCTTCTGGCCTGGCTGTTCTTTTAGCAGGATTGGGGCGTCCCTTCATCAGCACAATAACCCATCCTTACTGCCCTTGCTGTTGGAGACGCATCTGTAATCGGGGTTGCCGTTGACCAAAATCGGTGGCCCCTGCGGACGGGCGAATCTCGATTGCGAATCATGTCCGACCTTGTCAGGAAAACGGTTTCTCGCACCGGCGGGGAATTTCACCATATTCACAAGGCTCGACGTTCTGGAGGAATACAAATGAAGAAAACACTATCCATTTTCGTGGTGCTCGGGGGCTTGGTCGCCCTCCTGACCCTGTTTGCCGGAGGGGTTCTCAGCGCCAGTGGAAACGACGAACAAATGAGGGCGGAGGTGTCCATCACCAACCTGACCCGAGGACAGATAATGTCACCGGTCTTTGTGGCGAGGCACGACTCCGGCGCCGGAACCCTGTACTCCCTGGGGGAGGCAGCCAGCCCGGCGATGGCCAAAATCGCTGAGGACGCTGACGCGACAGACCTGTTGGCTGCGTGGCAGCCGGAAAGCAACAGCAACGTTGCTGAGGCGATGGTGGTCAATCTGGACGGTGGCCCAATCCCGCCTGGCGATACAGTCACGATGAATTTCGACATTGATGATGGCAAGAGCTTGATCTCCTTTGCCAGCATGCTGGTGTCCACCAACGATGCCTTCATCGGGGCAAACGGTTTCGACCTCTCCAAGTCTCGCACGGTTTATCTCAATGCCTACGACTCTGGAAGCGAGGCGAACAGCGAAAAATGCGCCTACATTCCGGGCCCTCCGTGCGGGAAGCACGCTGAAGACCCGTCAAGTTCCGAAGGATTCGTCTACGTCCACCCTGGCATTCACGGAGGTGAGTCCTCCGGCCTGGACCCGGCCGTACACGACTGGCGCAATCCCGTAGCCCGGCTGACGGTCAAGACTTGGAAGTTGAGCCGCTAATTTGGCAAAGCATAGCGAATCCGACGAACCGAGGTGCTCGACGCAGGACTCACCGCATCCGGACGGTCCGGAACAGGGGCCGGTCGACCCCTCAACTCTTTCGACACTACAGATGCGATAATCCATCAACGTGTCTGTGGAACCCAACGAAGAATGCGACAGTCTCGCCATGAACTACGGCGGTCGCCAAGCGACCTGATGTAGCGGCAAATGCCCACGCAGGCAAGGTGGGGCAGATGCGCCATCAAACCGAATCTGTTAAACCTGTTCAAGGTCTCATTGCGGTCAGGTCCAGCGTCCCGATCCCCGCCGGGGGGCGCTGGACCGCCGCCGTTTTCGCCGAGGCCCACACTGCCGAAATATGAGAAGCACCAGTCTGACCACCAGGCGAATAGACGAATCGACAATTACTAACCCCGCATTAACGCGGCGGCCGGATGGAGCGCTGAGAGAACAGTAGCTGCCTCTCCAATCATAGCGCGTAGCGATCCTGCGCCCGTGATTCAATTTGTTGTAGGCCCGCTCAATCGGGTTCCGTCTACGGTATAGTTCCCGGTCGTATTCTCAGGGTTCCTTTCGGTTTGACTTGGACGGTATGACGGTAATGGCCCCCTCTGACCTGACGATCTGCCTACGCTGGCATATTCAAACCCGCGACGGCCCATCAGGCTGGGGTCCAGAGCGTCTCTACCGTCGAACAAGAGCTTGGGTGGACGCATTTCACTGGCTATGGCCGTCCAGTCCGCCTCGATTATTTCGGCCCACTCGGTCAGGAGTATCAGGGCTTGAACGACAGTCCCAGCACGCCTATCTCCAGCCCTTGCACAGCTCCGCAGAACCGCGCTCTTAGCTCCCTCAAAGGCAATAGGCGCTGGCGATCGTTAACGGCGGTAACTGACCCAGCGGGTCCAAATCGATTCCCCCCAGCCGCCGCCAGATGGCCAAGAGCCCGGATGTCTTTCGGGAAACAGGAACCCCCGTAACCCACGCCAGCACGAATCCTGGTGCCTGTCCTAGCATCGATTGCCATGCCCTCGCTCACGCCTGTATTCGCTATCGGCATTCTGGGATTGCCGAGCATTCCTCACCTGACCAACGCCGACCACTGGCCGAAGGCCGGGATTGCCCTGGCCGCCTTGCTGCCGATCTTCCTGATCCTTAACCGCTTCGATTGCGGAGGCAACGGCATCTGAGGGCCTCGTGGACATTTGCCTCGTCTTGACCCTTGCCTGTGGAGACGCTGAATCAGAAGAGGCTGCAACCAGCGCCCCAACGGCAGTTAACACGCCAAGCGCCCAGCCCACGGCGACTCCGCGTCAGGGCGAGGACCGCCCGGCCGTTACCGTTATCGGGAGCGGGTCCGGCTCAGGTTCGGTTTCGGCATCTGGCTCCGGGACTGGGTCAGGTTCGGTATCCCGTGGGAACGGGTTCTGGTTCAAGTTCGGTATCCGGCACTGCGTCCGTTTCGGTATCCGGTGCCGGAACGAGCTAGGGTTCCGTGTCCGGCCCGGCAGCCCCCGCTGCCGTTACCACTGTCGAGGTATACTCCCGCTACAACGCCATCTTCTACCTCGGCACGGTACGATACATGCATGAGGCCCTGAAGGAGGCGGACGCAGGCGACAACGATGGCGCGGGTGTCGCCCTCGTTGAAGGTCTCTCGTTCTATCAGTCGAGCCAGCCCGGCGTCGCGAAGGCTAACGCCGCATCGGACGAGACTATGGTCGCCTATTTCCAGACGGCGCCGGACCAGCTAACCGCTGCGCTGCTTGACGGGGCGCTTGCCGCCATCAATCAGACACTGAAGGACTGTTCCTGACGTAGGCCGACCTCGTCACCAGCTTTGAGTGACCAACCCAAGTAGCAAACTAAACCAAAGCCAAGGTGAAAAGCGCAGAGACATGGGATAAATTTGTGGAGGAACGGGGTTACCTTATCTGAGAAAGAGCGAGGGGTGGTGATGGGTGTGAGAGATATGGACCAGTTTCTCGAACGATGGGAGATGGATGTGCCGGGCGTGCGCCGGCGGATGATTCTGGCGCCGGTGCCCCGGGAGCGGGAACGGTGGTACGCCCTGTGGCTTCTGACCCAAGGCTGGACCGCTCAGGCTACCGCCGAGGTGCTGGAACGGGACCCCCCACACCATTGGACGGTGATTGGCCGCCTTCGGCGAGGGTGGGCCCACAGCCTTGATATTCGAGCAGTCCGGTGGTGCCCCCCCGCCCTCGAGGCGGCGCAGCAGGCGGCGCTGAAAGGGGCGGTGCAGGAGTTGTCCGCCAACTCAGGCATGGAACTGGCCAACTGGAACTGGAAAGTGGTCTGCCAGTACGTCTCCGAGCGCTTCGGTATCAGCCTGAGCCGCAGCACCTGCCTGAACTATCTGCGCCGGCTGGGATTCTCCTTCAAACGCCCCAAGAAACGGCTGCTCAAGGCGGATGTGGAGAAACGGGAGGCCTTCGTGGCGGAGTACGCCGCCCTGTCGGACGAGGCTCGCAGATTCGGAGCCAAGATATTCTTCGCTGACGAGGCCCACTTTCGTGCGGACGCTGAACTGCGGGGCAAGTGGGTGCTGTGGGGAGAGCCGGCCTTGGTGGACTCCAGCAGCCCGCGCTATGGCGAGAAGGCCAGCTACTATTCGGCGGTGTGCTTGGAGACCGGCGAGGTGGAATGGAGGGAGCTGGAGGGAGCTGGAGGGAGCTGGAGGGAAACAGCAACTCAGGAACATCGGCAGCCTTCCTGGGACAGTTGCGGGAGAGGCACAGCGGTCGTCTGAACGTGATCTGGGACAACGCGCCGGCCCACCGTGGCGAGCGGTGAGGGAGTACCTGCGGACGCCGGGTCTGAACCTGCGGCTGTTTAACCTGCCGGGTTACAGTCCGGACTTCAATGCCGATGAGGCGGTCTGGGGCTGGGCCAGGGAGGAGGCCACCGGGAACCTATGCTTGGGGACCAAGGTCAAGGTGCAGGAACGGGTCGGCAGCTTCCTCGTTGGTCTGGCCAACCGGAAAGAGGAGGTGAAACGCCGCTGCCGCACCGTCTTGCAATCAAGGGCCGGCGCCCTGCCCCGCGACTCCCACTCCAACCCTCAACACCCCGGAAATGCACATCCCACCCTGGCTTTGGTTTAGCCTATCTGGCAAACACAACTCCCGGGCAGTCGCGTGCCACTCCCCCGCCGGCATCTACGCGTGCCCCCAAGCCCACCCTGGGACCTCAAATGTCGCTGTCTGATCTGCTTTGGGACAAGGGATCCATGACGGCCGCCGAGCAGGAAGCTCTGGCCAGCCTTCAGAGAATCGAGAGAGTCCACAGCGACGTCGCTCAGGTCATACTGCGGTTCCCATGGGTGACCGACAATATCACCGATGATGAGCGGGTGGCCCTTTCCTACCTGACGAGACTGGTCCAAAGATTCTCTTTGTTTGGTAGCTCTTTGGGTGAACTACACGAGGTTCTCGGCGATACGGATTGGCTCATAGACGGCATTACTCAAAAGGAGACGCTGTTCCTTCGGGATTTGGTGGCAATACAGGAGCCCGACACCACTATCGCACTCCTCTTGGCAAACTCGTACATTCACTCATTGGATGATTACACCCCGTCCGCGGCCACTCCGGCGCCAACCTCCACTCCAGCGCCGCCTTCCAGCGCCTCAGAATATGCTTGGGCACGGGACGGTCTGACTGCCATTGAACAGGAGGCCCTGGGATATCTCCAGAAACTACAGGACGATGACCAGCTCGTCTTCGATGCGCTTTCCTCCAACCACCGCTGGCTGGCTGACGGCATCGTAGAGGATGAGAGACGCTTCCTCTGCTATATCCTGACAATCCCAGAGCAAGGAACTCGGTTAGCAATAGTTCTTTCGGAAGTTCCAGCAAGTTCCACGCCTGCCTGCGGGTCCCCATCCGCTGCAGAACCCGCGCCCACGAGGGACCCATCTGCCGAGCCCTCGTTTTCAATCAGCCCAAGAGGAGGGCGCCCAGGTGAAACTGTTACCATCAGTGGCGTAGGCTTTCCGAGGTTTGCCGTCATAACCTCAATTGAGGTCTACGGTAACTCACTCGTGCAGCCATCTTCTCTTCAAACAGGGAGCGACGGGAGTTTCAGCGTGAATGTTGCTTCGCCAGACCTGCCACCCGGCACGCACAATGTCAGGGTAACTGTTGAAGGTCTCACAGTCGCAATGTTTTTCCAAGCCATCCGGTGATAGTTCCGGTGCCAGTCCTGGACGACATATAGGTTGAAATTCATCTGACCCCGTCTCCAGTCAAGGCTGAGGGCCGTACTCCTCACGCCTCGTAGCGGGCCACGATATGCCCCGGCGGCTTTTCCTGGGCGGGGGATGCGGCGCTTGGCGGCACGACCGGTGGCGACCGGGCACCTCTCATAGAACCGGCACCTGGCTGACGGATTGACTGTCAGGGACAGATCACCCTTGATGTTGGGTGGCGACAGCGTGCACCATTGGGGCGGAGAAAAGCGTTGCAGGGGCGGGTTAAGTCCCGGTCGGTTCCTGCGGCTTCATTATCTGATACCGCCGCGGCCCAACTGGGCCAACTCAGCAGAGTCCAGTCCAACTAACCGGGTACACCTCTGCTTGACTCGTTCTGGGAGAGCATATCTCACTTTGCGTCCTGTCCCACGGCCAGATTGTGGAGGAGTATCAACTGATCAGAGAATCCTTGGCTCTAACTTGCAAAATCTGTCGTCAAGGCTCGATTGGCCTGAAGCGGCTGATGGCAGAATTGAAGGGATAAAGAGAGAGCGGCTGGGCTATAATGGGCTGAAATTTACGGACTGCCCCAAATTACCGGAGCGGAAATGGGCGACATATACTTGGACTACAACGCGACCACCCCCATCGACCCAGAGGTCGCTGAGGCAATGCTGCCCTACATCCACGGTCTGTTCGGCAACCCCTCCAGCGGACACTCATTTGGTCTGGCCGCCCGCGAAGGCGTCGACCAAGCCCGACGGCAGGTGGCCTCGCTCCTTGGCTGCTCCGACGATGATCTGATTTTCACCAGCGGCGGCACCGAGGCCAACAACCACGCCATCAAGGGTGTCGCTTGGGGCTACCGGCACAGGGGCAACCACATCATCACCTCGTCTGTCGAGCACCCGGCAGTTACCGAGGTCTGCCGCTACCTCGAGGGCCGGGGCTTTAGGGTTACCTGCCTGCCGGTAGACGATCTCGGCGTCGTGGACCTGCAGCAAGTCGAAGACGCCATCACATCCGAAACACTGCTGGTTTTGATTATGCACGCCAACAACGAGGTGGGGTCCATCCAACCCATCGCCGCGATCTCCGAAATCGCCCACCGCCACGGCGCGCTGATGCACACCGACTGCGCCCAGTCCGTCGGCAAGATTCCGGTGCGGGTGGATGACCTTGGCGTCGACCTGCTCTCCGTAGCCGGCCACAAACTCTACGCTCCCAAGGGGATCGGCGCACTGTACATCCGCCCAGGCGTTCAGCTGGAGAAGTTGATGCACGGCGCCAACCACGAGCAGGACCGTCGCGCCGGCACCGAGAACATCATCGAAATGGCGGGACTGGGCAAGGCCTGCGAATTGATCGAACAGAACTTGGCCAGTTACGCCCGCCATATGGCTGAAATGCGCGACCGCCTGGAGCTCGGTCTGCTGGCATCATCGGCTGACCGAAGGGTGAACGGTCATCCGGAAAGGCGCCTGCCCAACACTTCCAGCATCGCCTTCAGAGGCCTGGAGGCCGACCGTATCCTGGCCAGCCTGCCCTCTGTGGCCGCATCGGCCGGAGCAGCCTGCCACAGCGACCAGGTCGAGGTGTCCCACGTCCTGGCGGCTATGAACGTCCCTATGGACTACGCCATGGGTACACTCCGCTTCTCGGTGGGCCGGTTTACCACGGAACAGGAGATAGACCAGGCCGTCGCCGAAATCAACGAGGTGGCCAGCAACCTAGCGCCCCTGCGCTCCGTTGCGAACTGATATGCGCGACGCCCGTGATTTTCAGGTTCCCCCGACTGGACAGCCAACATTGTTGAGGACTGACAGATTATGACTACTGAGACCAACCCGGGTGCATTGGACTCTTCGACCCTGACCAATTTTCAGGAGGCTTTTCAGGCCCAGCCCGCGCATCAACTGATACAGAACGTCGTCACCCAGCACGATGTGAACGAGGTTGCCTTGAACCGTAACCTTGTCACCGAGGCGACTCATACCTTTTCGACCGTCCTCGACGACTGGAGCGTAACCAACCAAGCCCGCTCCGGCCGCTGCTGGATGTTTGCCGGCCTGAACCTGTTCCGTGCCGAAACCAAGGACCTGTTGAACGTCAAGCAGTTCGAGTTCAGCCAGAACTACGTTATGTTCTGGGACAAGATGGAGCGGGCCAACTACGTCCTGGAGGCGGTGATCGAGACTGCCGACCGCCCGGTCGATGAACGGGTCGTTGCATGGTTGCTCCAGCAGCCTCTGGGCGACGGCGGCCAGTGGGACATGTTCGTCAGCCTCGTCAGGAAGCACGGCGTCGTGCCCAAGACGGTAATGCCCGAGACCGAGAGTTCCAGCAACTCAATGCGAATGAATTCGGGCCTCAACTACCAGGTTCGGCAGGGCGCGCGCGACATCCGCCGCATCTACGCCGAGGAGGGCGGCATCACAGCCATGCGGGAGGCCAAGCAGGAAACCCTCCGCTCGATTTACCAGATCCTCTGCATCCACCTAGGCAATCCGCCCTCGGCCTTTGAATGGCAGTGGCGGGACAAGGACGGCGACTTCCACCGCGACGGCGAAATGACGCCCCTAGAGTTCGCGGAGAAATACATCGCCACTCCGATGGATGAGTACGTCTGCTTGGTCCACGACCCCCGTCGGGCCAACCCGCCGGGCCGTACCTACACCGTGCAGTACCTCGGCAACGTGGTGGATGGCACCAGCATCAAGTACCTGAACGTTGACATCGAGATAATGAAGGGCATCGCCATGCGCATGCTTGAGGACGGCAAGCCGGTCTGGATGGGCTGCGACACCGGCAAGCAGATGCACCGCGACAAGGGGATATGGGACGCGGAATTGTTTGACTACTCCAGCGTCTACAACGCCGAATTCTCGATGAACAAGGAAGAGCGCTTGGAATACCACCAGACGGCCATGACCCACGCAATGCTGTTTACCGGCGTCGACGTGGTGGACGGCAAGCCTCGCCGCTGGCGCGTGGAGAATAGCTGGGACGACAAGGTTGGCGACAAAGGTTTCTTTCTGATGAACGACTCCTGGTTCGCCGAGTACATGTTCGAGATAGCCGCGCCCCTGAGCTACCTGCCCGAGGACCTGCAACGGGCCCTGGACCTCGAGCCCGTGGTCCTGCCGCCATGGGATCCCATGGGATCGCTGGCCGCTTAGTTACCGAATTTCGATCAAAGAAAGAGGGATGGTGAATCGATGGAAAGGTCCACCTACAACGAGCTGACTCCGCAGGAACGGCAAATCATCGAGATGAAGGGGACGGAACGGCCCTTCACCGGGGAGTACGACAACTTCTACCAAGATGGCACATACATCTGCCGCCGCTGCAACGCCGAGCTGTACCGCTCCGTCGACAAGTTCGACGCCCACTGCGGCTGGCCCGCCTTTGACGACGAGGTCCCCGGTGCGGTGCGCCGTCTGCCCGACCCCGACGGCCGGCGTATCGAGATTGAGTGCGCCAACTGCAGCGGACACCTCGGCCATGTCTTCCTCGGCGAGCGGCTGACCGGCAAGAATACCCGCCACTGCGTCAATTCCATCTCGATGCGGTTCATACCCGCGGAAGAGTAAACGCCTGTGGCCTCTGGCTCAAACAAACCGCTCGCCTTCAGCTTGTCGGAGGGCGAGCGTTTCGCATTTACCCTGCGTTTTCAGGGGCTACTTTTAGGCCAGCAATTTCAGGATCTCCGATGCCGTTTCCTGAGATGCCTCCTCCGCCAAGAGGTGGCCACAGTCTATCGCCTGACCGCTGACGTTCTCGGCGCGTTCCCGCCAGACCGTCAGCATTTCCAGCGCCTGCCCGGTCTGCCAGCCAGCGTGCTTGGACATATCGCCGCACCACAGCGCCAGTACCGGACAGGTCAGTTTGTGTCCTATGTCAACCTCGTCGTGGGCCAAGCCAACGTCGACGGCCCGATAGTCGGCCCCCACGTCGCCCGGATCGTCTCATGGGTCTCAATCTGCGTTCGGGTAAAACCTTCGAACACTGCGCGATCGTCTCCTAGACCCCGTGGCAGCGCTTGTACTTCTTCCCGCTGCCGCAGGGACATTTCTCGTTGCGCCCGATCTTGTTTCGGTCGCCGCGAACCGTGCGCTTTTCAGCGCACCGCGCGCAGGTACAGGCGGGAGGGTGCGCACTGTGCCAGTTGGTTCGTGTCGTCATACATATCCTGCTGTTGGGCAATTGCAAAGGCAATCTTATCACGCGCTCGGATAAAACCGGGCAATCGGGCAGCTTGACCACCGGGGTCTTCCAGTTGTCACCCGCAGCGCAGCAAAGAATGTCTGCCTCCAAGGGAGACCCTTCGCCCCGCTCAGGCCGCAATCTCCTGACACTTCCCCCTTGCCGGGCACCGTGACACTCTCCTACCATATCCTCCATAAGACCCGGAATCTTCCGTAAGACCCGGAGAAAGACCCGGCAGGCCCTGAGCTGAACCTTGACGAAATCGAACTTGGGCATAGAATATCCGCTAATCACCATGGCGGTCGCCGATGTATGCCAGATTCTGCTGAGACAACCCTCCTGAGCCCCTATCGCGTGCTGGACCTGACCGACGAGCGCGGCCTGCTCTGCGGCAAGATACTGGGCGACCTTGGGGCCGACGTGGCGCAGATAGAACCCCCAGGCGGCAGCGCCGCCCGTCAGGTGGGGCCGTTTTATGACGATAACCCATCCCCCGATAGAAGCCTGTACTGGTGGGCCTATTGCGCCAACAAGCGTGGCGTCACGCTCAACCTGGAGCATTCCGACGGCCGAGCGCTGTTGGAACAGCTCGTTTCCACCGCCGACTTCGTCATCGAATCTTTCGATCCCGGCTACCTCAGCAGCATCGGCCTCGGTTACTCACGACTGTCGGAAATCAACCCCGGAGTGGTGATGGTTTCAATTACCGCCTTCGGGCAGGACGGCCCCTATGCGGGATACCAAGCGTCCGACATCACGGGCATGGCGCTGGGCGGGTTTATGCACTTGACCGGCGACCCGGACCGGGCGCCCCTTCGCCCTGGATTCCCCCACTTCTACCTGCACGGTTCCGCGGCAGGTGCAGCGGCAGCGATGCTCGCCCACACTCACAGGGCGCTCACCGGCGATGGGCAATACGTGGACGTCTCGTGTCAGCAGGCGGTGGCGCGCACTCTGGCCCACGCGCCCCAGATCTGGGACATAGAGGGCGCGGTCCTGCAACGCATGGGTGTCTACCGCCAGACCTCAGGCGAGAACCGGGTCCGTATCAACTGGCCCTGCGCCGATGGTTATGTAAACTATATGCTCCAGGGTGGAAACGTCTCCCCCAGCACCCGCGCTCTATTCCAGTGGATGGAGGAAGACGGGATTGATGTGTCGGCACTCCAAGCCTTTGACTGGGAGAGCATGGGCTATGGACGCATCACCCCGGAGGTGATGGATACGGTGGTCGGCCCGATGGCCGAGTTCTTCATGCTCCATACCCGCGAGGAACTGACCCTCGGGAGTTTGACCCGCCGCATCCTGCTTTTCCCAGTGGCCACGCCCTCCGACCTGCGTCGGCATCCGCAGTTGGAGGCCCGCGGCTACTTCACCCCGCTGGACCACCCGGAGTTGGGTACGGCTGTCGATTATCCCGGGGCTTTCATAAAAAACGGCGATGGCTCGGCGGTCGCCGGACTGCGCCGACGTGCCCCACTGGTAGGCGAGCACAACCTCGAGATATACGGTGGCGAGTTGGGCCTGTCCTCGGCTGAAATCGAGTCCCTTCGGCGTGTGGGAGCAATTTAATGGCCGCAAAGCCCCTTGATGGCGTCAACGTCCTCGACTTCTGCTGGGTGGCAGTGGGCCCCATGACGACCAAGTACCTCGGCGAATACGGCGCCACGGTGGTGCGGGTGGAATCGGCCAAGCGCCCCGGAACCCTGCGCTCGGCGTCGCCCTTCCGCGATGGCATTGCCGGCATCAACCGCAGCGGCTATTTCGCCAGCTATAACGCCAACAAGATGGGCATCGCCGTCGATATGCGTCATCCGCGAGCCCGGGAGCTGATGCTGCGCCTGGCCGGTTGGGCCAACATAGTCACCGAGAACTTCACCCCCGGCACCATGGAGGGCTGGGGCCTGGGCTTCGACGAGTTGCGGGCGGTCAATCCGGCCTTGGTGATGTTCAGCGCCTCAATGATGGGGCGCGGCGGCCCCATGGAGCGGCAACCCGGCTTTGGCCCGGTGCTGTCCTCGTTGGTCGGCCTGACCAACGTCACCGGCTGGCCCGACCGCACGCCGGTCAACCCTTACGGCGCCTATACCGACTTCATTGTCCCCAAGTTCGCCGTCGCCGCGATTCTGGCGGCGCTGGACCGCAGCCGCCGCACCGGCGAGGGCATCCACTTGGACCTCTCACAGCTTGAAGCCTCAATGCACTTCATCGCCCCGATGCTCTTGGACTATAACGCCAATGGGCGCGAGCAGGGCCGACAGGGCAATCGCGACCCTGGAGCCGCGCCCCACGGGGTATACCCCTGTTCAGGCGACGACCGCTGGCTTGCCCTTGCCTGCCGCACAGATGACCAGTGGCAGGCCCTCCTTGGAGCCGCCGAGCCGGAGGGCGGGCCGCTTCACGACAATTCATTCGCCACCTTGCTGGCCCGAAAAGCCAACGAGGACGAATTGGACCGACTCATCGGCCTGTGGACATCCCAGCACGACCGCCACGACCTTATGCAGAGGCTGCAGGGTGCGGGAGTGCCGACGGGAGCCGTCAATGACCCCAAAGACCTCTTTGACGACCCACAGCTGCAGCATCGCAGCCATTTCCAGTGGCTGGATCACCCGGAGATCGGCCCCTACGCCACCGAGCGCAGCGAGTTCGAGCTTTCCCTGACCCCAGGCAGACTGGACACCCCCGCTCCCTTATTGGGCCAGCACACCGAGCACTTCCTCAGAGAGATCATCGGCCTCACCGACGAGGAATACCGCTCCCTCGAAAGCGACGGCGTGCTGGAGTAACCAGCGGTCTACATCGTTTCCCAGTCGCCCGACTGTTCGAATGCGTGGGCGGCGCGTAACACCGTGGCGTCGTCGAAATGGCGGCCCACCAGCATCAGGCCTACCGGCAGGCCCTCTGAAGTCTTCCCGCAGGGCACGCTGATGGCCGGGTGGCCCGACATATTGAACGGGGCGGTGTTGGCCAGCATGTCCCAGCCGTGGTCGAGTACAGCGTACGGGTCTCCGCCCGCATCGTTCCGATGGGCGGGCATTGGAGTGGAGGGCATCAGCAACAGGTCGTACTGCGACAGTGCGTCGTCGTAGGCCGCCCTCAACTCTCGGCGCAGGTTTTGGGCCTTGGCGTACATGACGCTGCTGTAGTTCTCTGTCATGTAGGAGCCGACCAGAAGCACCAGCTTCACCGTTGGTGGTAGATCGTCAGCCTGGGCCTTGAGCCCGTTACCCAGCGCTTGGGCCAACCCTGGGTTGTATTGCCCCTCGAAGTGGCGGCCGGTTCCGCTGGACTGCAGCAGTCCCGTGGCCCCTTCGGCGATCAGCCCCCAGATCACCCCGTGGGCCTTGGAGTGCCAGGGAATGGATACTTCCTCCACAGACGCTCCGAGCTCCGACAGCCGGTTGGAGGCGTGCCGAACCTTGTCGTCAACCTCGGCGCTGGACCTCTCCAGTCCGAATCCTTCAGTCAGAACTCCGATCCGAAGCCCCGGCGCTCCGGCCGACAGCGCACCGGTATAGTCCTGCACTGGCACCTCTCCCTGCCGCGGGTCCAGCGGGTCCTTGCCGGCGATCACTTCCAGCAACAACGCCGCATCGTAGACCGTCCTGGTCATCGGCCCGGCGTGGTCAAAGGTATTGTCGATTCCCACGATTCCGGTGTAGGGCACCAGGCCGTGAGTCGGCTTGTGCCCCACCACACCGCAGAAGGACGCAGGAATGCGGATTGACCCGCCCTGGTCTCCGCCGATGGTCATGTCGATGTCGTCGTAGTACAGCGCCGCAGCCGAACCGCCCGACGAACCACCGGCCAAGTGATCAGCGCTGTGTGGATTGAGCGTAGGCCCGAAGGCGCTCGTATCCCCGGCACCCGAGAACGCGAAGTTGTCCAGGTTCAGGATGGAGTTGATCTCCGCGCCCTCGTCGAGCAGCCGGATAACAATGGTGGCATCGCTTTCGGGGATGTAGTGCTCCAATATCAGGGATGCGCAGGTCATGGGGAATCCGGCCACGCAGATATTGTTCTTCAGCCCGATGTGCTTGCCCGTCAGCTTGCCGCCGGTCGCTCCCCGGATGGTGACGCGGCGCAGAATGGCGTTGTACGGGTCCTCCTCTGGGCTCGGGCGGGACCCCAGGTTGCGGCTGGCGTATCTCAGGGGTGCTCTTTCCTCTGGCATCTGGGCGAGAGCGTCATAAGAGTCGAACAGCCCTGGGATCATCGCCTCGAACGCCTCCATCTCGGCGTCGGTGATCTCGAAGTGGTTGACCTCCGCCAAGCGTCGCAAGTCCAGAGTGGTTGGCCTTCGTATGGTCATCTCGTACCTCCGCATTCAGCTGGGTGTATTGTGTCCGGTGAGTAGGTTCTTTTAATTGGCTCCCTGCCCGCGCTGACTGGACTCAGTTGCCGGCCGCCAGTGCAGGGATCTCCTCGCGCCCGAAGCTGAGCGTCGCTCCGGCAATCACCAGGGTCAACGGCGTAAAGCAGGCAATGAACATTGCCAGCTTCAGGTCCCCTGTCGCTTCCTCCAAGAAACCGATGAGCAGCGGCCCCAAGGCCTGGCCTGTAGAAATAAGCATCATGGTGAAGGAGAAAGCCACCGCCAGTTGCCTGGGCTGAATGCCGCGCAGGTTGAACGGCACAGTGATCAGGATGGGGAAGAATGTCCAAGCCACCCCGTTAATGATGGCCATTACAAAAATCAGCGCCAGCGAACCGGATAGAATCATCCCCAGGAAAGAACCCACCATCAATATCCCTAGAATTTGCAGAAAGCGCCCTTCCTTGCGCCACGTCGCCGCGTAATATCCGATGGCCAGCCCACCGAGCCCGCCCAGCACCACATCCAGCGCCAAGGCAATTCCGCTGACTCGTAACGACACGTCGTATTCTTGGAGCATCAGCGTTGGATAGAAGGACAGGAACGCCGAGAACGCCATCGTAGCGCCAGCAAACCCCCCACCGCATAGCCACAGATCGCGGTGGCTCAGGGCGCTGCGCACCAGCGGCAGGAGGGGCTGGGATCCCCCTCCGGAGAATTCCTCTGTTGTCCGGTCGCGGCCCATCAACAACCAGAGTGCCGTCAATCCCACGTAGTAGAAGGCGAATATGCGCAGGGTACCGCGCCAGTCGTCACCCAGCAGGATGAGAATCACGGGCGATAGGGCCAGTCCTCCGCCGACCACCAGGCCGAAGAACACGTTGGAAAGACCGTTAACCAGCACCACCTCCCGTGGCGGAAACCACTGGCGGGTGAGAATGGCCCGGGCCGGTTGCTGCGCGATGGTGAATATACCGAACAGCAGTCGCCCCAGCAGCAGGACAGCAAATATTGGCGACCAGCTCTGCAGGAACAGACAGAGGGCGCATCCCACCAGGGTAGCCGCAGTTAGCCATTTGGGCGACATCCGGGACCCGAGCCACGCTATCGGGATGGCCAAGACAATGGTGCTCCAGAAAGGCGCGGAACCCAAGAGCCCCTGCTCCGAGGGAGATAGCCTCAGTCCTGCTGAAATCGACGGCAGCAGTATGCCCAACGTATTGATCACCATCTGCGCCGAGACATTGGTCATGAGGTAGAGGCATATCAGCACCCAACGATAGGTGGGGTATCTGGTCATTTCATTCCTTTAGCTGCAACGGGAGATGTTCCAAAGGTGCGTAGACTATTCGGCCAATGGATTCGGATGCGCATTTGGCATATCATATTCCCCTGAACGGCATTCTTGCCAACAGGATGCCCCGGGAATGCAATGGAATGCGGTAACCAGTCCCCCCTTGTGAGGAGAGTGCGACAATGGAAAGGATCGGAGTGGGCTTCTCTGGCGGAATGTCCCCGCCCGACATTGTGGAGTGCGTGAGGTTGGCGGAAGAATTGGGCTACGAATCGGCCTGGGTTGCCGAGGGCCACGGCGGCGACCAATTCTCCATACTCACCGCCTGCGCCGTGGCCACCGACCGCATCAAGCTGGGCACCAGCATCACCAGCGTCTTCGTCCGCACGGCTCCGACCATCGCCATGGCCGCCGCTACGGTGGACCACTTCTCCAACGGCCGGTTCATCCTGGGCCTCGGCAGCAGCCACAAGGTGCAGGTGGAGCCTGAGCACGGGCTGGAGTTTATCCGTCCCATAGAACGAATGCGGGAGTGCACAGACATCGTCCGGGGTATCCTCCGCGACAGCGACATTCAGTACGATGGAGACGTCTACAAGATCGAGCGCTTCGACCTGTGGTTCGAGCCGGTGCGCCGCCGGATGCCCATCTATTTCGCGGCAGTGCGACCGCGGATGCTGGAAATCTGTGGCGAAGTCTCAGATGGCGTCATCCTCACTTGGTGCACCCTGGACCACGCCGCCACTGCAGTTCACCACATTTCCGAGGGTGCGAAACGCGCTGGACGGGACCCCGAGGAAGTGGATGTATCGACCCTTATTGCCTGCGCTGTGTCTGAAGACAGAGACGTGGCGCGCGACGAGTTGCGCCGCTACATCGCCTCATACGTCTGGCGATTCCCCCGCTACCGACGGCTGGTTGAGGAGGCGGGCTTTGCCGACGAGGTGCAGGCAGTGGCCCAAGCTTGGCGAGACGGGCGCATCGAGGATGCCCTGAACCTCGCCCCTCCTGGACTCGTGGACACTGTGGCCCTGGCCGGCTCTCCCGAGGAGTGCCGCGAGCGGCTCCAGAGGTACCGGGAGGCCGGTATACGGCTGCCCATTATCTCGCCTCGCGCCACTGGACCTGACGCCAAGGAGCGGGCAAAGGCAGTAATCCGAGCCTGCGCCCCCGGCCAATAGGCGTCCACGATTACTCTCTTGAGAGATACCACTCCCCCCAATTCTCTCTCCCTTTGGGAGAGGCATTACCAGATCACAAAGACATCTACCTCAGAACCGCGGAGGCGACAATGACCACCAATCCCGCCATAACCGCCGAGACGCTGGAGACGCTGCGCGGCATCCCGACCCAGACTCTGATCGACGGACTGTGGGTGATGGGCTGGCCCATGAGCTTCATCCACGGCGCCAAGCCCCTCCAGCCGGGGCAGCACATGGCCGGGCGGGCGGTCACCCTGCGCTTCGTCCCTCATCGCCCTGATATTGCAGCCGACAAGCCCAAGGGCGCCGACTCCGCCGAGTACGTGGCCTTCGAGCTGTGCGGCCCTGAGAACGTGCTGGTGATCGACGCCATGGGATGGGAATACAGCTCCATCGGCGGCGACATCAAGTTCATGCGGCTGATGCAGCGCAGGGTGGGCGGACTGGTAACCGATGGCGCGGTCCGCGACAGCAACGCCCTGAAGGAGTACGGCTTTCCGGTTTACGCTGCCAACACCACCGCAAAGCAAGGCCCCGCCGAATTCTGGCCGTGGCAGGTCAACGACGCCGTCCAGTGTGGCGGAGTCCTCATTCGCCCCGGCGATGCCATAGTTGGCGACGACGACGGCGCGGTGGTGGTCCCAGCCACAGCCGTCGACGAGGTAATCCGCATCGCCCACGAGCGCGAAGAGGTAGAGGCGGTGATCAAGGCGCAACTCGAAGTGGAGCAGTGCAGTCCCGGTAAGTACTACCCATTCAACGACCGCACCTGGGAACTCTACGAGGAAAAGACGGGCAGGAAACGCCGCGGTTAGCGCCCACTCCTCTAAGATTCTTACGAGTTTGAGATAGCGACAGGGCCGGGAATTCACCCGGCCCTGTGTTCTTCAGCAAGGTTGTTATTTGAGGAGTGTACGCTCCTCGCTGTGAATCTACGGCGCGGTGGTGCCTCCGAACGCTCCCCAGCCGCTGGGGACCTGGATGACGCCCGGCTCCAAAGCTTCCACGTCCGACTGTCCGCAGAAGGCCATGCAGCGGTCGACCTCCTCCCGCAGCAGCTCCAGTACTCCGTGGACGCCGTCGGCACCGTCCAAAGCCAAGCCCCAGAACAGCGGGCGGCCTATCGCGACGGCCTTCGCGCCCAGAGCCAGAGCCTTGATGACGTCGCTGCCGCGGCGTACGCCAGAATCGACGTAGACTTCGGCGCGCCCGTTGGTGGCGGCAACGATCTCCGGCACCATCTCGATGGCGCCCATGGTCATGTCCAGTTGCCGCCCGCCGTGGGTGGACACCAGGATACCATTAACACCATTTTCGACGGCCTCGTGAGCGTCCTCGGCGGTACGGACACCCTTCAGCACCAGGGGAAGGGAAGTAAGGCCGCGCAGCCATTCCAGCTCCCGCCAAGTGATCGGCGGAGAGTACGATACATCCCAGCCTTCGGTCTCGTCAGTGCCGCTGATGGCGCTGCGGTCGGCGTCCATGCCCCGGAAGTTGCCCAAGTCATGTTCTCGCTTGTACCGGTTGCGCAGGTCGCGCTCCTTGGGGCTGGCAACTGGCGTATCTACGGTCAATACGATGGCCTTGAAGCCCGCTTCCTCGGCGCGGTGCACCAGCATCTCCGTGAAGTTGTAGCCACGGTGGTAGAGCTGGAACCACAGCGGGCTGGAGGCGGCTTCCGACACCTCTTCCATGCTGTAGTTGGAGGATGTGCTGAGCATCATCAAAGTATCAGAGAGCCCTGCGCCCTGTGCCGTAGCGACCTCGCCACCCGGGTGGGCCAGCATGTGGCTGCCAGCCGGGGCCACCATCACCGGCATGCTGATCTCCTGTCCCAGCACTGTGGTGGAAATCTTACGCTCTTGGACATCCCGCAAGAAGCGGGGGCGCAGCTTCAGATCCTCGAAGGCGGAGCGGTTGCGGCGGGTGGTGAACTCGTCCATCGACCCTGACTCGATGAACTCCCAGTTGTTATGTGGCAGGACCAGTTTCGCCCTGGCCTCGTAGTCGAAAAGATTGATGGGGTCGTTAGCCATCGGGTTTCCTCCTGATTTCACAATTGCGGCTACTCTAGTGCGAAGTTGCTGGTCTGGCAAGAGAGAGATATTAGCTTTTTCGCCGTTTGCGACAGCTTTATGACCTACTTGGCTTCTAAGATACTCCTCCACGATGTGAGGAAGAGTTATAGAAGCTGGATACGCGCCAGAGAACCACTCTGCATCAAGCTCAATGGTATCCGGGTCAGCTTTGATGCCTGCTTCCACAGCAGCGTTTTCTTCCGGGGATAGAGGTTCGTCACCCGGTTTAAGCCTGGGCATACTCCCTCCTTTCCTTATTGCTTGCGATTCGCAAACTAATTATACGACGTTGATAGATGCGATCTATGAAAACAACAATGTGAAGTCGTTCACCTAAATAGCCGATTGCCAGCCATCTTGGTTCTCCGAAACGGTCCGACTGGCGTACGACCGCTGTATCCCACTCGAATTTCTCGACTTCAGAAAAGTCGATCTCGTGCTTCTCAAAGTTAATCCGATTCTTTTCTTCGTCCCACCCGTATATCACGCTACATTGTACCGCCAAACGATCTATTCATACCGCAAGGCCTCTGCGGGGTAGATGTTGCTGGCCTGACGGGCGGGCAGATAAGTGGTGGCCAAGGAAAAAAGGTACGCGACGCCAATAATTATTGCTATCTGAAGCCACGGGATGGCGAATCGGATGGTCTCCACGTCCTGACGTATCTCCCTGACTATGAGGAAGGAGATAGCGGTGCCCAGCCCGACGCCTATGGCCACACCCAGCAGTACAACAAAGGAGGACTCCAGCAGGAAGCTCAACTGCACCATGCTGCGGCGGTATCCTATGGCACGAAGGACGCCGATCTGCTGCCGACGCTCCACCACGGCCCGCAGGCTAACCACGCCCAATGCGGCCACGCCCACCATCAGGCCCAAGCCCATGAAACCGGTCAGCAGGTAGTTGAATGCCTGGTTGGCGGAGACAGAGCCTTCAACCAACTCCGCCAGCACGTTGCTCTCCAGCCCGTTTCGTTGGAAGGTGATCTCCAAGTTCCTGGACACCAGTGCAGCGTCAACCCCATCGGCCACCTTGATGCGATAGTTGGTGACCGGAATCGGAAACGGGGAAACCTCGTCCAACTGCTTACGGGCCGCGATCATGCCGCCGCCGAGTTGCCCGAAGGCATCGGCCGCTCCGTCCAGGACTCCTATGACCGTCAACGTAATTATCGCGCCTGTGGCTGGCTCGCGCACCTCAATGGGGATAGCTCCCATGGACTCGTCCTCGTAGAACACCCCCTCCAACTGGAACTCAGGCAGATTTTCTCCGCCGCGGAAGCCGTTTTGAGTGGGCAGTGCCAGGTTGTCGACCACTACTAATGTAGAGTCTTCGCGCAGGGCATCCCAGACTTCCTCAGCGGTCGTGCCGTAGCCCTCGGCGATCAAGTGGAAGTCGGTCTCCGTGCCGTCAAGGTATCCATCGTCCGCTGCACGCACCGCATAGGAACGCCATCGCTGCTCCTCAGCTCCCTTTTGCCGCACCTGCACCGGGATGAATGTGTAGCTGCCGATTGCTTCAAAATCGGTTGGGTTCAGGTTCGGGCTCTCCGCAATGGCCTGGTGGAAGTCGGCAATTGGCGTATTGGGATTGACTCTCGCCGAAATATCCCAGCCGCCCACAACGGAGGCATCGTCGGCGGCAGTAGTGCCGAATGCCTCGGTTAGGATGGACATCACGATCATGGTGAATATGACCAAGGCAAACATTGCCAGGGTCAGGCCGGTGCGGAACTTGGCGCTCATGGGGTAGGCTACTGCGGTCACCAACACCGGGCGCAGGCTGCCCACTCGCGCTGTAACGGTGGTGAGGAATTTCAGCAAGATGTCGGCGTTATACATCACCGACAACACGGCGGCAGCGACCATCGTAATGCCTGAAATAAAGAACATTTCAATTCCGGCGTTCAGTTCTCCGAAGACCGACTGCAGGGCGCTGAAGGGTATGAACCAGAAGGCCACCACAACAACGCCGATGAATGTATACGCAACGCGGTCGGATGTTTCGGGCCGGACATGTTTAACGTTCATCAGTGATCGCAAGAGCAGTCCGACACCCACTATCGAGATGGACACCCCCACTCGGATCCCCATCGCGGTGTCGGTCTGTGTACCCAACCAGGTTAGTAATACCCCGATTCCGACAACGATAGTGGACAGGCAGACCCGAACAACCACCATCCAACCTTGTCTGAACGGGCTAAGCAGCAGCTGGAATAGGGTGTAGACGAAGACAAGGGGCGCCACGAGTACGGAGAGGGGCGCCAAGACCAGCAGGACGATGCCCCGAACTATACGGCCTTCCATCAAGGCTCGAACGCTGTAATACAGCACCTGGAGGGGCAGAAGGAACAGGCCGGAAAGGGCCAGCCTCGCCAGTTGCTGCAAGGCGCTTGCAGTGTTGGTCTCCTGCGGTGTTGGGAGGTCGCGCACCGCAGCCACGATGTTCATTCGGCTGACCCGGTAGGCTGAAACGCCAACGGTGACGAGGGTAATCACCATGCCCAGGCAATAGGCCACAACGGCGCTGCGGAACTCGAAATGCCGTGTCAGTTGAAAGTCTTCGCTTCCTCCTCCGGCACCGCCACCGGCAAATATCTGGTTGATGATACCAACGATCAGTGCGCTGGCCAGCAGTCCCAACCCCACACCCACAATGCCGGATACCAATGAGTATGCGGTTCCTTCGAAAACGAACATCTGGACCAAGTGCCAGCGCCGGGCGCCGATCGCGCGGGCCATTCCCAGCTCGGAGCGTCTGGCCGCTGCCAACATCACGAAGATCAGGAAAATCAGCAGAACCCCCACCAAGATGGAGAACAGGCCGAAGAGGATGAAGAAACTGGTAACCAAGCTGCCGACCTGCTCCGCCGTATCCAGAAGACTGCGCTTTATGTCGATTACCACGAACTCGGCCAGCGAAACCACCAGGGTGTTTACCTCGCGGGTCAGCTCCTCATCTCCCGTGTCTGCGACGGCCTTCAAGAACTCGGTGCGGACACCCTCGTCGGAGAAAAGAAACACCAGTTCGTCGCTCAGTTCCGGCTTTGAGAGCTCGGCCTGAAGTAGAGCCAGATTCTCTCTCAGCGCATCGGCAAGACGGGGTTGCTGCTCTCTCCGTCCCAATTGCTCCACGACATCGGGGCGGGAGAGGACGTCTTTCAGTCGGGCTGCTGCCTCTCGGTCGGTGAAAAGGACGCGCAGAGTCTTGGTGACCTCGTCGCTGAGATTGGCTCCGCTGTATTGGTCTCCCCTGTTGGACACAACGATGGAGTTAATGGACCCCTCGCGTCCGAACAGTTCCTGCGCCCTGCTCAGATGCAACAGCAGCGTTGGCTCGGCGCCCACCGGCCCTCCGCCGGTCACCACTCCCCTGACAGCCAGCGAGACCGGCTCCCCATAGACGTATACGGTCAGTGAATCTCCGGTAACAGCCTCCAGGTCTTCGGCTGCCGTCGAGTTTATGAATACCTCGTTTGGACCCAGGTCTTCAACTCGTACCTCACCGCCCTCCTCCAGATGGAACCCGCCGAATCCATCCAGCGTATCGGGGTTCACGCCGGCAATCTGCATCCTCCCTTCGCTCAGCGAGGTGCGGTCGTTGACGGTGGGCGCTATCTCAGCGAGGCCTGGGGCCAGACCGTCAATGCTGTCGACGTCTGCCAGTTCCTGCTGCAAGACGGTGAAGCGTTCCATCGGAACGTAGGCGGCCCCACCGAACTGGTCATTCTCTCCAGCGCGGGCCGAAAGCACGAACTCATCGATTGTTCCCAGGCCGTCGACCACAGCCTTGCGGATGGAGAAGGTCAGCGTGTCGCCGGTGCCGAAAGACGCCGCCATGATCAGCGTGGAAATCATGATGCCGAAGACGATCAGCGCGGTCTGGGCCTTGCGGCGGGGTATGTTTCTCAGCCCCATCTTCAGCATCACCCGGTTGCGCAGCGCCATGATGCCGATGACTGCGAGAGATGGAAGGAAGATCGCCAAAAGGACGATCATGATGTGGTCCATCTTGACACCGAAGAGGTCTTCCATCAGCAGGGCCGCCTATCCGTCAAGGTGGATACTCCCACACCGTCTTGTGAGGGGGACAGCCCCTCTAGTTGTCTCCGATACCGTCGTCCACGATTGTGCCGTCCCTCATTCGGACGATGCGGTGCGCCATTCGCCCGACATCCTCCGAGTGGGTAACGAGGATGAAGCTCTGCCGGTTGGCGCGGTTCAATTCGATGATAAGACCCATAATCTCGTCGGTGGTTTCGCTGTCCAGGTCCCCGGTCGGCTCGTCGGCCCAGATTATGGAGGGCTGGTTGACGAGGGCGCGAGCAATGGTCACCCGCTGGCGCTGGCCGCCGGAAAGCTCGGCGGGCAGGTGGTTGGCGCGATCGGTCAACCCGACTTGTTCCAGCATAAGAAGGGACCTCCGCCGCGCCTCCGCCGCGCCCACACCCGAGAGCAGCAGGGGCATTTCCACGTTCTCCACGGAGGAGAGAACCGGAAGGAGGTTGTAAAGCTGGAACACAAACCCCATGCTCTTGGCGCGGTAGTCACTGCGCTCGTCGTCCGGCAGGTCGTGCAGCAACACGCCGTCGATAATCACCTGCCCGGCGTCCACGTCATCCAGACCCGACAGGCAGTTGAGCATGGTGGTCTTGCCGCAGCCGCTGGGACCCATGATGGCCACCATCTCGCCCCGCCAAACCGACAGGTCAACTCCCCTCAGGGCATTGACCTTTACTTTGCCTGTGTCGTAGGTCTTGTGGATGCCAGTGGCACGGACAATCACATCGTCCATGAACGCTCCAGTTTCTGCGGCTGTTGCGGTCATCCGATCCGGGATGCAGCAGGACCGGACCGCACAACGTCAAGGCTGCTGATTCGCAGCTACAAAGTATAACCGGGATCAGGTAGCAGGGTGAAAGGAATTCGTAACCGGATTCTTGAAGACCGCCAATCGTCCATGGGGAAGAGGAGGGAACTACAGTGCAGCGGAGCAGCTTGGCGGTTACTGCGGTTCTTGGAGGCGCAACTTCAGTTGTTCCAACCACCACCAGAGGCGGCTCCACACCATGCGCCGCTCCGGATCGGTCAGTTGGCGGCCGAGTTGACGGCGGGTGGCTGTTACACCCTGGCCGGCCAGGAATCCCCAAGCGCCCGGCTCCGTGCGCATCCAGGCCAGGGCCTTGTTGCCATGGTCGCTGAGCACTTGGCGCAGGACAGGGTCCAGAATTTCCAGCGTGAGTTCAGCAGAGAGGCTCATAATTCTCGTCGGCCGCTGCTCTGCTTCTAGCTGGAGATGTGGAATCCGTTATTGTCCGCAACGGTTCCTGCCGTCAGCCGCCGCCCACAGGACGCACAATCTCCAGTATGTCGCCGTCCTGCAGTTCAACCTCCGGGTACTGTTCCCGTTTTATCACCTCGCCGTTGTAACCTACGGCTACGTGTTTCAGGTCCAGACCAAATGAGGTCAGGTAGGACTCGAGGTCCTGGCTGGCGTCTATGGGACGCGGCTTGCCATTCACCATCAGGTTTATCATGTCGAAAACGGCCTCCATTCAGGGTGTGCGGCCGGCTCTGGAATGGGCTGCGCTGTTCCCTGTTTTGTTGTGCTCGCTCCAAGATGTCTGCAGGGAGGATAACATCTCTCCCGCCGCCCGCTGCGGGTCATCGGCGTTGAGGATGCTGCGGATGACCGCGATGCCGGATGCCCCTGCGGAGATAACCCTGTCGAGGTTGTCAGGATCAATCCCCCCGATACCGATGAGGGGAAGGTTACACCGATCCGCCACATCGCGCATCAGGCCCGGCCCGGCAGGTTCCTCGCCCGGGTGGGAGTTGGTGGCGAACATCGTGCCGACCACCAAGAAGTCCGCGCCGTCCGAGGCCGCCTGCATGGCCCCGTCAACGGAATGCACCGAGCGGCCGATGAGCGATCCCGCAGGCAGTAATTGCCTGGCTGAAGTCGCGGGCAACGCCTCTTCTCCCAATTGGACACCGTCTGCGAAGGCCACAGCGGCCACGTCGACCCGTTCGTTCACCAAGAGCGCGGCACGTCCGTCTATCTCGTGCCTCAATTCCGATGCCAGTGCCAAGAGCAGCCCGCCAGGCATTTCCTTGGCGCGCAGCTGGACCAGATTGACACCGCCTCCGACCGCGGCGACGACGCGTCCGACCAGATCCGTCGGGCTGACGACAGAGCAATCAGCAACGAGGCAAAGACAGGGCAGTAGCATCTGGGCCGTCATACCGGACTACTTGGCGCAGCCCTGGGACCGGTCCAGCTAGGCGCTGGCCGCGGCCGGCTGGGGAACGTCGGTGGTGGGACTGCTGGCCGCCGCATACTGGCGCATCGCGATGCGTCCGGCAAGATACGCCTTGCGGCCCGCCTCGACACCAGCCTTGAAGGCCTCACCCATCATCGCCGGGTCGTTGGCTTGGGCGATGGCAGTGTTGACCAGCACGGCGTCCGCTCCCATCTCCAGCGCCTGAGACGCGTCCGACGGCACAGCCAGGCCGGCGTCAACAACCACGGGCACGTTGGCTTGCTCGATGATGATGCGAACTTCCTCGCGGGTGTGAATGCCTTGGCCCGAGCCAATGGCAGAACCCAGCGGCATCACCGTGGCGCAGCCGACATCCTCCAGGTTCTTAGCCAGCACCGGATCGGCGTGGATGTAGGGCAGAACCACGAACCCCTCTTCCACCAGCCGCCGGGCGGCCTCCAAGGTGGCGGCGCCATCCGGAAACAGGTACTTGTGGTCAGGGATGACTTCGAGCTTTACGAAGTTGGTCTGCCCCACTTCCCGGCCCAGTCTGGCGACGAACATAGCCTCCTCGACGGTGGCGCAGCCCGCAGTGTTGGGCAACATCTGGTACTTGCCCCAGTCGATATAGTCCAGCAGCGTCTTGCTGGTGGGGTCGTCGAGGTCGAGCCGACGGATGGCCACCGTGATCATTTCGGTCCCGGAGGCCTCGACAGCAGCGACCATATCCTCCATGGTCCGGTAGCGTCCGGTACCCACGATCAGTCGCGAATTGAACTTCTTACCTGCAATTACCAGTTCGTCCGACATCTCGACCATGCTCCTCTATACCCCGCCGACGGCCCGAAAACAAACAGCCGCCGGGAGAAGTCCTGGCGGCCATTGGCGTGTACCAAGCTCGGCGTCTTGTCCCTGCCCAGTACTACCCGGGTTCAGGTGCGGACGGTCGGCGGCACCTGGATGGACTGGCGCTCCGATGCTAAAGAGCCGCCCTCTCAGCCTGGCTTGCCCAAGCTCCCGCCAGAACCAATTTCAGTTGCTAGATTACCTGCAATCCTATCATCGGCCGCCGAGGCGCGTCAACGATAACCTGGGCGTCCGATGGCGCCTTTTCGTCGATCTTGCCGTGGTCGACCGGACCGAGGAAGGGACGGGGGCCGAGGTGAAAGGGAAAATCCTGTAATCCCTACCAGAAATTCTTTAGACCCTCCCATTTCCGCTCATTTCCACCCACTTCATTTTGTTTCAGCCAAGTGCGCCGGTGTACGTGATCCCAAGGAGCCAAGTTGCCAGTTGGGCCTGCCGGAGGGAATTCCCAATTTATGGCGCATCGTGCTGCACTCTGTCGCGATTGCAGGAGTGCCGGGTATGGCGCGGTCACGGCAGGGTGCCTGAGCAAATTGCACGCGGCAAGCGTAATTTTTGCGTCGGTCTCGTTTCTACCCGACACGTCAAATCAAGCTGGCCGCCTGATAGCGAGCACGTTGGTCCTACGAGAAATATGCTAGGGAGATGCTACGGAGCTTGGCAAGGGGCAAGTGTCAGGAAATTGGCAGGGCAGTCGGGTATTGGTTCATTGGCAGGCAAGTCGTCCCCGTGGTATTCCCGGGCCCTTTTCGTCGCGGGCGAAGTAGGAGTAGGTTCCTGCACCGTAGAACCCCAGGTCTATGTATAATCCCAGGTCTATGTATATGGGGCCCCGCTCCAAGCGAAGTTGAGTTATCCGTCGTGTGCCATCGAGATGTGGGGCATGGCCTTGAGGGGCGTGGGCAGGTGTTCAGCGAACGCTTCGGCGTCGGTGAAGGCGGAGGGTTCAGGAGGCTGGGCGCCAGAAAAGGGATCCCTGCCCCTCAGTTCTTTCCGCCGGTCCCTGATTGGCTGTTTCTGTTGGCGAGACGGGTATTTGATCATGCCACCTCCCTCGCGTTGTTCTGCCTTGGGCGCTTCCTTTTGCATTTCGCCCCAGTGGTTCCCAGGGGATTCGCTTTCCCTATTGGGCCTGGGCATTCAAGACGCTTTGTGATGGAGATCGTACCAGCGGGTGATGCTGGCTGGCACCATGTGCCAGGTGACGCACTTTACGAGAGGCTTGGAAAACGATGAGGACGTTAGTCTCTCTGGAAAGTCTGTTGGTAAGGGATGTGGCCGCCGGAAGACGCTACATCGGCGCCGCGACGTTCGAGACCGAATCCATAGGCTTTGGGAGCCCGAACAATCGGACGATTATGTCTTCAGTGTACTTAGGCCGGACCTGCGAGAGGGTCTAGCCTGTAACCAAGCCTGGTTTTAGCGCCGGGGCCGAGGAAACGAGTGAGGCAAATCTGGAGGAGCGCCCAATCCAGATCTCCCCGAAAAAGAATGGAGCTGGATTGGGCAAAGATGTTTCTGCTAAACCAAAGCCAAGGTGAAATGCGCAGATGGTGGGGGTCAAACGGCGGAGCCGGGGCATTCTCCAAGTACGGATGACAGGGATTCACCGGCGCAACCCAGCTGATCATCATAGCTACTTAAATGTACATCCCACCTTGGTTTTAGTTTAGTCCGCAGGGGCACCCGCTGTCTGCTCGGACAGCACACCTGCAAAGAACGCCGAGAGGTGGGCGTTGAATTCGTCGGCCTTCTCGAAGTGGGCGGAGTGGGCGGCGCCGACGGCTATTTCCATTCGGGAACCGGGAATGATCTTCTGGACCTCGGAGATGACGCTGGGCGGGAAGATGGCGTCCTGGTCGCCCACGATCATCAACGTCGGTGTCTGCCAGCCGAAGAAGTCGGCATCCTGGCGCCCGTCCTCACGGCGGAAGCCCGAGATCACGCCGTCTTCACCACGCTCGGGGTTGAGGCCCTGGATCTGCTGATACAGGAAGGTCAGCGCGGGCTGCTCGGCCATGAAGCCGGCGGCCAGGGAGCGGGCCACTCCGTCGGGCGGATTGGTCTTGGCCAGTTCGGCCAGCACTCCGGTCGAGACCACGCCGCCGGTGGTGTCACCCAGCACCAGCCCCAGCGTCTGCTCTGGGCGGGACAGCGCAAACTCGAGGCAACTGAAACCACCCATGGACTGCGCCACCAAGAAGGTCTCCTCGATGCCGAGATAGTCGACGAGGGCGATGATGTCGGCGGCGAAATTCTCCCGCAGCGGGGAGCCGTACTCGGCGGCGGACTGGCCCCAGCCCCGGTGGTCGAAGGTGATGCAGCGGAACTCGCCGGAAAAGCGGGCCACCTGCTGCCACCAGCTCATGTGATTGCCGCCGCGTCCATGGGCGAACACAATCGTCGGCCCACTGCCGTGGGACTCGTAGTACAGTTCGATGCCGTTGATCGGCGCTTTCGGCATGGAGGGTCTCCTTTCTTTATGATGGAATCGCTCTCGACATAGACCTCTGTGTCTTTGAAGAGGGAAATAGTGGCGATTATACAGGCCACTGTTCGCGGCGATAGGCGGCGTCCCAGAACATGTATTCGTAGCGGCTGCTGGTCAGGAACGCTTGTCGCATAGCCTCCAGTTCCTCCGGCCCGGCCTGCTGGGCCTGCCGGTCAACGAAGCTGCGCCAGGCGGCCACGCTGTCCTCCAACAGTCCAGACACGTAGAAACTGGTCCACTGACCATACAGAGGGTGTTCCGACTGTCCGACTTCCTCCCGAAGCAAGTGGTAGGTCCAAGGGCATGGGAGTAACGCCGCCGCCGTCGGCCCCAGGCCCTCGCGATTGGCGACCGACAGCATGTGATTGACGTATCCCGCATTGGTGGGAGACGGAATCGCACTCTGCGCATCCTGCAGCGTGAGGCCAGCTGCCTCCAGTAGTTTGTGGTGCAGAGGCCGCTCTATGGGAGTCAGCACCCGTTTCGCCAACTCCTCCAGCATCTCGGCATTGGGCGACTTGGCCAACGCAATAGCCACGCAGCGGGCGAAGCCCTCCAGGTACAGGTAGTCCTGCCCCAGGTAGTACTGGAAGGTCTCAAGGGGCAGAGTTCCGTCCTTGGTCCCCTTGAGGAAAGGATGGGCGAATATCTGCCGCCAGATCGGTCCCGCCTCGGCTCGCAGTTGATCGCTGAAACTGTCCATGGCTTCTACTCCGTTCTCCGGCAGGCTCAGGGTGAGTTGGCCCGCTCCAACTCCATCTGGCGAAGCTCAACGCGCCGGATTTTGCCGCTGACCGTCTTGGGGAGCTCGGAAACGAACTCGACGGCCCGGGGATACTTGTAGGGCGCGGTGGTGCCCCGCACATGGGCTTGTATGCTCAGCACCAGTTCGTCGGACGCCACATAGTCGGGGGCGAGGATAACGAAGGCCTTGACGATCTCGCCGCGCACGGCGTCGGGACTGGCGACGACGGCGGATTCGGCCACCGCCGGGTGCTCGATGAGCGCGCTCTCAACTTCAAAGGGCCCGATGCGGTAGCCGGCGGAGATGATCACGTCATCGGCACGGCCCACGAACCAGTGATAACCATCATCATCCTTGTAGGCTTTGTCGCCCGTCAGATACCAGTCGCCGACAAAGGACCGCTCCATCCCTTCGTCGTCCCGCCAATACTCTTGGAACAGGCCCAAGGGACGTTCCGGCTTGACCTTGACTGCGATCTGGCCCTCCTCTCCCACGGGCACTTCGTTTCCATCATCGTCCACTATGCCGATGGTGAAGCCGGGGACCGGCTTGCCCATGGACCCGGGGCGCACGGGCAGGCAGCGGTAGTTGCCCACCAGCAGGACTGTCTCCGTCTGACCGTAACCGTCGTAGATGGTCAGGCCCGTGCCGTCCTCCCACTGCTTCATGACCTCGGGGTTCAGCGGCTCACCAGCCCCGGTGCAGTGGCGCAGGCCGCTCAGGTCGTACTGCTTGAGGTCCTCCAGCACCATCATGCGGAAGGCGGTGGGTGGCGCGCAGAAGGACGTTACGCCGTAGCGCTCCAGCATCCGCAGAGTCATTGGGGCATCGAACCGTCCGCGGGCATCGTGCTGCATCACGGTCGCGCCCAGCGTCCATTGGCCGAACAGCTTGCCATAGGCCGCCTTGGCCCAGCCAGTGTCGGACAGCGTCCAGTGCAGGTCGGTGCTCTTCAGGTCGTGCCAGTATTTGGCCGTCAGGACATGGCCAATGGCGCACGAAGCCTGAGTGTGCAGCACCATCTTGGGGTAACCCACGGTGCCGGAGGTGAAGTAGATCAGCAGCGGATCGTCGCTGCGGGTGGGCTCCACGCCCTCCAGTGTCGGCGACGCATCGGCCACCATGCGCTCGTAGGACAGCCAGCCACGACGGTCCTCGCCGGTGGCCAGCAGGTGCTTTAGGGTGGCGCACCCTCCGGCGGCCTGTTCCACCTTCGGGGCATTCTCACCGTCGGTGATAGCCATCACCGCATCGGCGCGATTGATGCGGTACTCGATGTCGCCGGGGGTCAGCAGGGTGGTGGCCGGCATCGGCAGCGCCCCCAGCTTGAACAGCCCCACCATCGCCACGTACCACTCGGGGATGCGCGGCAGCATGATGAACACCCGGTCGCCCTTTTTGACTCCCAGTTCCCGCATGGCGTTGGCGAACCGGCTTGTCAGCGTCTTCAAGTCCCAGAACGTGTGATGTGTGGCCTTCTCTCCGATGGGATCAACAGACAAGAGGGCCAGCTTGGTGCGGTCCTCGGCCCACTTGTCGACCACGTCGAAGCCGAAGTTGAAAAACTCGGGGACCTCCTGGCGGTCGTTGCTGTAGGCGTATTCGTAGTCGGTCATATTGGGGGCGGGATTCGGCATCGCTTCACCTCGAACTCAAGCCCCATCCGGCGCGGCTTTCGGAATGTGAGGGTTATTTTACCATCATCCCCGCTGGCCAGATGCAGCCGGATGTGTCTGGACGTGCCGTGGCGGGTATAATCTGCATCAGTACACGAATGGAGAGAAGAACATGGCCGGACAACTTGAGGGAAAAACGGCGCTGGTAACGGGCGGAGGCTCGGGCATCGGACGAGCCACCTCCCTGGCCTACGTCCGCGAGGGCGCTCGCGTGGTGGTGGCGGACATGAACGTGGAGGGCGGCGAGGAAACAGTGCAGATGATCAAGGAAGCCGGAGGCGAGGCGATCCTCGTCCACGCCGACGTCTCCGATGCCGCCGGGACGCAGTTGATGGTAGACCAAGCGATTGAGGCCTTCGGCAGCCTGGACTGCGCCTTCAACAACGCCGGCATCTCCGGTGGACGGGAGCGTCGCCGCTCCGCCGATTACGAGGAGGAAGACTTCGACCGGGTGATTCGCATCAACCTCAAGGGCGTCTGGTTGTCGATGAAGGCCGAGATACCGCAGATGCTCAAGCAGGGCAGCGGCGCCATTGTCAACACCGCCTCAATCATGGGACTCATCGCCACTCCCGGCTCGGTGGCCTACATGGCGGCCAAGCACGGCGTCGTGGGACTCACCAAGGCTGCGGCCCTGGAATACGCTGCCGACGGCATACGTGTCAACTCGGTGTGCCCCGGCTACATCGACACGCCGCTGGTTCGACCCCTGTTCAACAACAACGCCAACATGGAAGACACGATCATCTCCCGCCACCCGGTTGGGCGCCTTGGCCAACCCGAGGAAATCGCCGAGGCCGTGATCTGGCTGTCGTCGGGCGCAGCGAGCTTCGTCACGGGGCACAACATGGCCGTCGACGGGGGCTACGTGGCGCAGTAAAGCCGTCGCCATCCTCACCCTGTCTCTCAGGGAGCGGGATAAGATGTCCCCTCGTCAAATAATTGGCTGGATGGTGAAGCCATGACTACCGTTGATCAGCAGACGCGCCGCAGAATGGCCCGCACAGGGCTGACGGCCCTGGACCCTGACAAAGCCTGCCCCGGCTATGTTCTGTATACCCCGATGGCAAGCCGGGGTGATTTGTACCTGATCGACACGGAAGGGAGGGTGGCTCACCAGTGGAGGATGCCCTATCCTCCGGGACTGTACGGCTACCTGCTGCCCAACGGGAACGTGTTCTATGGCGGCAAGGTCGTGGATGAGACCTGGGACCGCTTCCCATCGTGGAAGCGGTTCAAAGGCGGGGTCATGGTAGAGGTTGACCGTCACGGCAACGTGGTCTGGGAGCATCGCGACCCTGACCATCACCACGACCATCGACGAACCGAATCGGGCGGAGCGATTTACATGACGGTCGAACTGATGGACCCATCGCTGGCGGCCAAGGTGAGGGGCGGCGTTCCCGACTCGGTACCGGAGGGGATGTGGGCCGACGTGCTGGTTGAGATTGACGCTGAGGGGAACCGCATCTGGGAGTGGCACGCCGCGGAGCACCTGGACGTTGAAAGGCACATCCTGACAGTGAACGACCGGCGGGATGAATGGAGCCACGGCAACACCCTGGCGCCGATAGGGGACGACAGGGTGCTGTTCAGCTTTCGCAACATCTCCACAGTCGGCATCATTGACAAGGCCAGCGGAGAAATCGTCTGGGAAGTGGGTTACGAAACTCTGGCGCAGCAGCATGACCCCAACCTGCTGCCCAATGGAAACGTGCTGATCTTCGACAACGGTTCCCATCGGCGCGATGCGGGTCTGCCCTTTTCCAGGGCCGTAGAGGTGAATCCGGCGAACAACGAGATTGTGTGGGAATACACCGACAACCCGGCCTACAACTTCTTCAGCGCCTATATCTCAGGGGCCCGACGCCTTCCCAATGGCAACACCCTGATAACGGAGGGGCAGTTCGGCCGGATGTTCCAGGTTACGCCGGAAGGCGAGGTGGTGTGGGAGTACATCAACCCGCACTTTCACTTGGACATGGAGGACCAAACAGTCAATCGTGTTTTCCGGGCGACGCACTACCTGAAAGAGGACATCCCCTGGCTGGCGTAGCGTCGTTGCCGCTAACGAAGGGCGCACGGCTGTGCGCCCCTACCGAGATTCACGGTGTCGCAGTGGTTAGAGGGTAGATGGATATGTACCAAGCCATCGTCTACATCCACGTCATTTCCGCCATCACATGGCTGGGCGGGATGCTGTTCCTGGCCATGGTGATGGTTCCGCTGGCTCGGCGCGACGCCAACGTCGGCTTCGCCGTGCTGCGCGACGCCGCCAAGAAGTTCCTGCCGGTGGCTTGGGCGTCGATGGTCGTGCTGGCAGGATCGGGCGCCTACCTGGCCTGGACGCAATGGGGGGTGCGTGCCGACACGTTCTTCGGCGGAGAGGGCCACAGAGTGCAGTTTCTGCAGATGAAGACGGGCCTGTTCGTCATCGTGATTGTGCTCAGCCTGGCGCACGACTTCTGGCTGGGGCCTCGCATGATGGACCGTCTGGAGGAGGCGCGCTCTTCCGATTCGCCTCTGCCCACCGGCCCGGCCCGCCTGTTCGTTCAGTGGGCGGCGCGGGTCAACCTGCTGCTGGTGCTGGCAGTGGTGGCCCTGGCAGTGGTGCTGACGCGGCCCTACTAGACCAGCAGCTTTGAAATGATGGCACAACATACTCGCACCTTGCTTCGGACTTGCATCACTGGGGAATCAGGGCAATCCCAGCAACTCATCATTTCAAAGATTTCGGACTATTAGTGCATTTTCACCTTGGATTGACATTCAATTCATACAGACTGAAAAGCCTTTCCCCACGCTGAGACTATTCCCCTGACTCAGACCGAGGTCGATGGTTCAAGCCCAGCAAGGCCACTCTTTCCGGCATTGCTTGACGGCAGGCGCCGCTGCCACATTGACTTTATCCCGCTACCGGTACCAACCCGTGCCGCGGTGGAACCCCCTCAAGTAAGCAATCTGGCCGCCGTGGGCGACACTTTCAAGCACCAGTTGGCCCAAGGCGGTGCCCAGCGTGTGCTCCTGCCGCAGCGCGGCGGGAGGGAACACCACCCGCCTCTCCAAGTCCTCGGACGAAAGAGATGGCACGTATTCCCTTGTGATTGTCTTCGCCTCCTCGAAGTAGCCGACTTGCACCTCCTTTGCCGGGGGCTTCCATGTGGCCAGGTCGGCGCCCCTGCCGAGCCCTTCCACGTTGTCCGCCAACCCGTATTTCTCGCACCAACCGTCGGTAAACCACAACTCCGGTTTAGATTGCAGCCGGTGCATGATGAACAAATCGGTAACCCGGCTTATGTGGCCAAAAATCCAGGCAATGGAGTTGCTGTGGGCGTTTGGTTGCCGGGCCAGGGTGTCGTAGTCCAGGTCGGAGATCGCGGCCTCCACCATCTCCCAGTTCCGTTCCAATGAATACATGATCGAATCTGTAGCTGCCACTTCCTGCTCCTCAACAGATCCAAGTTACCGGCATGATAGGGCGTCGTCCGGTCCGCCGGAAGATCTGGCCGATTCCAGTGGTCCAAAATCCCTGAAATGATGAGTTCCCAGAATTGTGTTGGCTCCCCAGCTATGCTACCGCAACATCGGTCGGCAACAAAACGTGAGGAGCCTATGCCGTCATTTGAAAGCTGTTGGTTCATTAGCGCGTGTTTACATTCAGACGCTCGATTGCGGACGATAAGGTGAGCCGCGAAGTGCGCGTTGTCGGTGCAGAGACACCGTGTGCTATGGAAGCTGCTTGTCTCCCGGGGTTCGGCGGATCGCGGTATTCACTAGTTCCTAAAAGGGGATGGAGAAAGACCCAGTGAATATCCGGGCGGTAGGCGACGGCATCGCCGTTGCGCTGTGGCATCTCAGCGTCTGTCGAACATCGACTGCGCAGCTATAAGTCGGCGTTCGTCTTGGGGCAGCTGGGCGAAGTCCCTGATGGCAGTCTCGGCCCGCGCAATGGTGTTGAGGGTGCTGGAACGGGTGATCGAGGCGTTGGGGTTGTAGTCAGCCTCTTGGCGCCGGTCTTGCAGGTCGATGAGGGTGCGGACGAAGCTTTGTCCGGTTGGGGACAGCCGGTCGAGTGCTGCGCGTAGGTTGTTCTGGGCTCTGCCGTGATCGAGGCGCCGGTAGACACGTTCCCACGCATAGGAGGACATGTTGGATTGCGGCTGCCCAGCGACCAGGTCCGCGTTGGACGCTGCCAGGGTGTGGAATGCGGCATAGTACGCGGTGCTAATTGCCCGCCGCATATCCGCTTGCGAGGGCGGTGGGGTGACCGCTTGCGGCACCAGTTTGTAGCAAGTGTCGATGAGTTAATACGGGTCAATCATGACACGGGCGATGGCGGAGTTGGCAACTTGCGATTTTGCCACCTGGTGGGGTCGTTGATGTGGGTGTAGTTGACTCCGGAGGCGCGTATGGGTTCGTCAATGGCCTTGAACAGAGTGTTCATCAGGTGGCCGTCGAGCACGGGGTTGGGTGCGGTGTATAGTAGCTCGACGCCGATGTACTCCTCGTCGTCAGCGTCGAGCATGACGGTAGCGTTGGCGCCTTGGAATTGGACGGTGGATGGGAAGTGGAGTTTCACTCCATCCAGAATTATTCCCTTGACCCTTTGTATTTGCCGTTCGGTGACGGGCATTTGGGGCCTCGCGTTGTGATGGTCTCGAGTTTGATGCTATTTGGCTGGCTCCAGATAGTCAATGCTCGAACAAGCCGGATAGCGGGCTAAGGGCGTGTCCTTCAAGCGCGAGTTCTGCGTTGCAAGATAGTTTCGCTGAATGTGAACACGCACTAGCGCGCAGAGGGGAAGTCGGGGTCGCGCTTCTGGCGGACGGAGTCAAGGCCCTCGCGGACGTCGGGGCCGAAGAAGTTGAGCATCTCCAGGGCCAGCGAGTAGTCGAACGATGTGTGTTCCGCCATGCGCAGCCACTGGTTCAGCGAGCGCTTGGTGTAACGCAGGGCCGGCTGAGGTCCGGCCGCCAGCTTGCGGGCCACGCCCATGGCCCGCTCCATCAGCTCGTCGTGGGGGACGCAGAGGCTGACCAGCCCCAGCCGTTCCGCCTCCGTGCCGTCGAGGAACTCGCAGGTCATCAGGTAGTACTTGGCCTTGGCCATGCCCATGAGCAGCGGCCAGATGGCTGCGGCGTGATCGCCAGCCGCCACGCCGAGGCGCACGTGTCCGTCGGTGAACCGCGCCCGCTCGGATGCGACGGAGATGTCGGCCAGCAGCGCCACCGCCAGCCCTGCGCCGACGGCCACGCCGTTGATGGCTGAGATCACGGGCTTGTCGAGGTTGATCATGTTGTGAACGATGTCGCGAGCCTCCTGCATCGTGCCGGCGATTACCTCGGCGTTGCCGATGGACTGCTCGATCATCTCGAAGTCGCCGCCGGCGGAGAAGGCGTTGCCCGCGCCAGTGATGACCGCGACCCGCACCTCCGGGTCCTGCCCGAGGTCCAGCCAGACGCGGCTGAGCTCGTTGTGCAGGGTGAACCCGGTGGCGTTGAAAACCTCCGGGCGGTTCATGGTCAGCAGAGCCACGCCGTCGTTCTTTTCAATCAGCAGGTCCTGGTAGCCGCTGTAATCAACCATTTCAAATTCCTTACAAACGAAATCCCCCCCGTTGGGAGAGGGTCGGATTCAAGTCCTCCAACCCTCGGGGAGAGGGTTGGAGTGAGGTCTTTCTCTTCCCGAATCCCTTTTAGTAGAGAGCGCCGCTTTCCATCAAAGATTCCACCTCAGACTCCGACATTCCAAGAATTTCGCGGAACACGTAGTCATTGTCCTCGCCCACATTACTGTAGTGCCCGAATTCCATTGGAGTCTCCGAGAGCCTCGCCGGTGTGGTCCAGGCCAGGCTGTCGCGCTTCTCCCACTCCCAGGCCGGCGTTCCCCGCTCGGCAACGTAGGAGGCGGAGGGCCGGTAGAAATCGCGGGCCTTCAGGTGGGCACTGGCATACAGGTCGTCGCCCTGCGAAACGATGCTGGCCGGGACACCCTCGGCCTGCATCCGCTCCATAACGTCGGGGGCAGTATGCTGTGCCGTCCATTCGCCGATGAGCGCATCCAGCCGGTCTTGGTTGGCCAGCCTGCCCTGCACGGTGGCGAACTCCGCCTCCTCGCACCAGGCCGGGTTTCCGATGACCCGGCAGAAGCCATCCCACTGCTCATCGTTCTCCACTGCGATGGCGCACCAACGGTCCTCGCCCTGGCACTGGTACGCGCCGTGGGGGGCGCAGTCGGCGCTGCGGTTGGCGATGCGCTGGGGCAGCCGGCCATTGACCTGATAGTCGAGGATGGCGGGGCCGCCGGTGATTGCACCGGACTTGAATATTGAGGACTCCATGGTGGCCGGCTGTCCGGTCAGCCGGCGCCGCATCAGGGCGCCGATGATTGCCGATGGCTGGAAAACGCCGGTGTGGTAGTCGGAGTACGACGTGTTGATGGCCGAGGGCGGCTCGCCCTCGTCTCCCGTCATCAGCGACACACCACCCATGTGCTGAACCAGGATTCCATAGGATTTGTAGGTGTAGTAGGGCCCGATGCCACCCAGTCCAGTCTGCCACATGAGTATGATGTCAGGCCGGAGCTCGCGTACGGCCGGGAAGTCGATGCCCCAGCGGTCGAGGATGTTGCGGCGGAAGTTGGTCATGAACACGTCGCTGACCTTGACCAATTCCTGGAACACCTCCAGCCCACCTGGTGTGCGCACATCGATGGACACCCGCTTCTTGATGCGCTGGAAGTCCGGCTGACCGGCTCCCCGTGACCACGCCGGGATGAAGGCCATCTCGTCCAGAACCTTGTTTGTCTCGACCTTGATGACCTCGGCCCCCATTGAAGCCAGTATGCGCCCGGTGAGAGGCAGGGCCACGTACGGCCCCAGCTCCAACACCCGGATACCCTGCAACGCTTTCTTACCTTTGTCGTTCACTTAAATGACCCCTTCGTCGCTCAGCGATGACAGTTCGGCCTCGGACAGCCCCAGTTCCCCGGAGTAAATGGCGTCGTTGTCCTGCCCCAACACCGGCGCGGGGTTGGTGGCGGGCGAGACTTCTTCGCTGTCGAACACGCCCAGCGGGTATTGGACCGTTCCAGTCTCAGGGCGATCCATTCCGAACCAGAAGTTGCTGGCCTCCAGCTGCGGGTCGGCCAGCAGGTCGGAGACGGTGTTGACCGGGATGAACACCAGGTTGCGGCGCTGGCCCTCGTGGAACAGATACTCGCTGGTATAGCGGGTGGTGAAATCGAGGACCAGCGCGGTGATTATATCGTTGTAAGGGGCCCGGTCCTGGTTGCCGCCGCGGTAGGCCTCGTTAAGCACTTCCTCGTTGCCGGTCACCTCATAGATCCACTGGGCCAGCGTGTCCCACTCGCGGGGGGTGATGATGCCTGCGGAAATCCACCCGTCGGAACTGGGATAGGCCCCCAGCGGAATCACCAGAGTTGAGGTCGCCCCGACCCTGGTTACGTTATCCCCCAAAAGCATCCACGCCAGCGCGGGGTGGGCGTCGGTGTAGTAGGTGATCAGCGCTTCCTGCAGGGAAACGTCGATATACTGCCCGTCGCCGTCGCCAAAGTCGCGGTAGTACAGGGCGCCAAGGATGGAGGCAGCGGCGAACTGAGCCCCGGGGAAGTGGGACTGCTCGTTACCCTGGCGCATCGGTGGTCCGTCCGGCTCGCCGGTAATCTGCATGAATCCACTGGCGGCCAGAGCGATCAGGTCGTTGGACCTGTAGTCCTTCCACGGCCCAGTCTGCCCGAAGGGAGTAACCGATGCCATCACGATGCCGGGGTTGATCTCCCGAAGGGCCTCATAACCCAGCCCCAGCGAGTCCATGTGGCCGACAGGGAAACTCTCCACGACCACATCGGCCTGGGCCACCAGCCGCCGGAACAGGTCTCGACCGCGGTCGGAGTCGAGGTCTAGGGTTATCGAGCGCTTGTTGGTGTTGTAGAAGAGGAAATACAGGCTGCGCTCCGGGCCCTCCTCATCGTCTACGAAGGGCGCTCGGGCCCGGGACGGATCGCCGCCGGGCGGCTCCACCCGTACCACGTCGGCTCCATAGTCCGCCAGCAGCTTGCCGCAGAACACCGCCTCTGGGCCGCTCAGATCCAGCACGCGGTATGGTGGCAGCAACCGGCTTTCTTCAGGCGTCTGTAAGGGCATACGGGTTGCATTCCTCGACTGGGATGTGGGCTTACATGGCGCGTGGGCAGAAAGTGGGGCGCCTTCTGACCCGGGCCAAGCATTGGGGATTGTAGAAAGCCGCAGATAGGGCGTCAAGTTGCAAGGCCAATATCGCTCTGAGTCAGCACTGACTTGGCATTGGTATAATGCTGCTTTCTATACGCTTGCCGTTGGAAAGTGAGGGTGCTTTTGACTTCGTACTTGGCCGCCACCAGAGACCGTTTCCTGCTGGGCCTGAAATACGCTGACTACCGGACCATGTGGATTGCCACCACCTGCTCGGGGGCGGCGGCTTGGGCTTTGATCGTGGCGCGGGGCTGGCTGGCATGGGAAATTACTGGAGCTTCGCTCTGGGTTGGCATTATCACGTTCGCCGCCATGGCTCCGCGAGTGTTCTCCACGCCCATTGTCGGGTACCTGGCCGACCGCTTCGACCGCCAGACCCTGTTGCGCTGGATATTCGCCCTCAATTTGGCCCACAACATAGTGCTGGCTTTATTGGTGATGAACGGGATAGCCGGCCCTTGGATGCTGATGTTCCTGGCCCTGTTCAACGGCACCCTCCGCGCCGCCCAAATGACAGTGTCCACCGCTCTGATTCCCAACTTGGTACCACGGGAACACCTGCTGAACGCACTGGCACTGAATCAAGCGACTCAGCAGGGTTCGCGAATGGTGGGCGCACTGGCCATTCTGCCGCTGCTGGGTTTTGTCAACATTGAGGCCGCATTCTGGCTTTGCAGCGTCTTTTACCTCATCGGCTTGGTGCAGGTTACGAGAATCGGTACACGCTCCACTGGCAAAATGGACGCCTCCCGAGGTTTCTGGAGCAACATGGTGGCCGGGTTCGAGTACGTATACAGACGCCCGCCGATTCTGGCGATGGTGCTGCTTGTTTTGGCCCATTGCGCCTTCTGCATGTCCTATGAGTCAATTCTGCCAGCCATCTCCGCGGAAAAGCTGGGCGCAGGGTCAGTGGGAGTCAGCTACCTGCTGGGCGGTGTGGGCGGCGGGGCGCTCATATCGTCGATTTTCCTCGCCGGAGTGCGCAGTACGGTGGTCAGGGGACGAATGTTCCTGATTTTTGGGCTGCTGAGCGGCTTGGCTCCAATACTGCTGGCCATGTCTACGCTGCGAGAATTTTCCATACTCGCCACGGTGTTTATCGGGGTGACGCAAGCGGGCTTTATGACCATCAGCCACACGATTATCCAGACGCTCACCGACGATGAGGTGCGGGGCCGGGTTGCCGGGGTATACTCGGTCCATGTCGGCGGGAGCATGGCGGTGACCAACATGCTCAACGCCGCCATCGCCGATATTTTCACTGCTCCCGCGGTGATGGCGGTCGGCGGCCTGCTCTTCCTTGCTGTCGTCCTCATCAGTTTCGGCAGCGGCGCACTGCGGCGCATCTATTTCCCCGGTCCTGCCGTTCCTGCGGCAGCCTGACCTCTACAATCCGATCAACTGCTTTGCCGGAGGCACGCCAATGAGCACTGAACTTGACCGATACCTCGAGCTTACGCCCAACTCGAAGGCAGCGTGGGAAGAAGCCAAGCGCTACCTGCCGGGAGGGGACAGCCGCAATTCAATTTTCTGGAACCCATACCCGATCTTCGTCGAGCAAGCCAGCGGAGCCCACGTAGTGGATGCGGACGGTAAGGACCGTCTGGATTTCGTCGGCACCATGACCACCCTGATCCTGGGCCACTCGCCCGCTCCGGTCATGGAGGCAGTGCGCGCCCAACTGGACCAGGGCGTGGTGTATAACGCGCCCAACCGGCACCAGGTGAGGCTGGCCCGTCTGCTGTGCGAGCGCATCCCCAGCTATGAGCTGGTGCGTTTCACCAACTCCGGCACCGAGGCCACTCTGAACACCATTCGCGCGGCCCGCGCCTTCACCGGACGCAGCCTGATCGCCAAGGCAGAGGGCGGCTACCATGGCAGCCACGATACCGTGAGCGTCAGCGTGCGCGTCGACCCCAGCAAGGCTGGCGAACGGCTGCGCCCGGATGCCCTGCCCGCCACCGAGGGGCTGGCCGACGGAGTGCTGGACTCGGTAGTGGTGATCCCATTCAACGAGACCAGACCGGCTCGCGAAATTCTGGAGCAGCACAAAGACGACCTAGCTGCTGTCATCGTCGAGCCGATGCTGGGATCGGTGGGCATGCTGCCAGCCACCCAGGAATTCCTGGAGATGCTCCGCGAGTTCGCCACCGACAACGGCGTCGTTCTGATCTTCGACGAGGTGATCAGCTTCCGCATCGCCCCAGGCGGGTCGCAGGAATACTACGGCATAACCCCGGACATGACCTCGCTGGGCAAGATTATCGGCGGCGGTTTCGCCGTGGGGGCCTTCGGAGGACGCCAAGACATCATGGGGCTGTACGACCCCACATCAGGACCAAGGGTGGCCCACGCCGGCACCTTCAACGCAAACCCGGCGACCATGCTGGCCGGGGCGGTGACCCTGGAGCAATTGACGCCAGAGGTGTATCGCCGCATCGCCGAGGTCACTGAGTATCTGCGCCACGGGCTGCGGGAGGTCGGGCAGGAACTGGAGGTGCCGGTGCAGGTCACCGGTCTCGGCTCGCTGTTCGGCATACATTTCTTGGACGAGCACTTGGTCGGCTACCGCGATATCGCCAAGGCCGACGGCGCCTTGCGCCACGATGTGTTCCTGGGGTTGTTGAACGAGGGCATCCTGATGGCCCCCAACCTGGTGGGGGCGGTCTCCACCGTCATAAGCGAGCCGGAGGTGGATGCGTTCGTGGATGCCTTCCGCACTGTGCTGCGGCGACAGGCATAGGTGGACGTCCGTATTCATCCGCAGGGGGCACGGTTGTACGCCCCAGCACCGCAAACGCCCACAACAAAATAGTGGCGGGTTTGCAACCCGCCACTGGATCACGCCCGTGCCTGAACCTTCGCGACTAGGCGAAGTCTTCTTTGCGGAAGAGGGTGGTGGTCTCAATGCGCTGCGGGTCGCCATCGAACCAGTCGCCCACAGTCTCGCGCCACTGAGAGTAGTGGGGCATCCCGCGGTGAGCGGTCTCCCAAGCGTCCCGGTTTTCGTACACCTCATAGAGGTAGACAGTGTTGGGGTCGTTGTTGTCGGCCAGCACATCGAACCGCAGGCAGCCCGGCTCGGCAGTATTGGATCCCTCGGCGTCGCCCTTGGTGGCTGCGATAAACTCGTCGCGGTGGCCATCCTTGATCTTTACGGTAACGAACAGGGTAAACATTGCTCCTCCATCCCCGGCGCCGGGGTTGCGAACCATCGGCAAAATCCGGGCGGCAGAATTGATGGCTCGTCGAACCGCTGGAAGCGGGCCTACGGCGGCGTAATTATAGCCCGCTGGTTCCGGCAGCGGCAAACGCGACCGAGGTTGGCGACAGGACTCACAGCGTTGTAAAATTGGCGGACAACAGCGGCTGACGGCAAGGCCGCACCGGACAGGGTTCCAACCTGAGCTTGTCGACCCTGAACTTGTCGAAGGAGGCTCCGATGGCCGACATACCCATCGTGTATACCCTCACCGTTTGCCCCGCCTGCGACGCTCTGCGCGCCGCCTGGAGGCGGGAGGGCATTGAGTACGAGGAAAGGCGGGTGGACCAGAGCCAGGATACCCTGGACGAGGCTCTGGACTACGCCGACACCGTGCCCATCATCATCCACCCCGACGGCAAGGTGGTAGTGGGCTTCAAAGGGATGACCGGTTGAGAAATCGGCTGACGGGCCGTGTGCCCGCTCCAAATCTCGACACTTTCAAAATGACTTCAAACCAGATATGAATGGGGGCAATATGGCTAGTGAAACCAGCGTAGTTACCCCGGAGCGGTATTCTCAAGGATTCGATTACTTGGCATACATGAACGAGATCAAGGTCAACAAGGCCCGCATGGAGGGCTTCTACGACGGCAGCGAGCTTTCCGAGGATGACGCCCGGGCCTTCAGGGAATTGGTAGCGCGAGAGAACGGCCCCAAGAAGATGCTGGTGCTGGGAGAGGACTGGTGCGGCGACGTGGTGCGTGGGTTGCCGGTACTGGCCCGCATCTGCGAAGCGGCTGGCCTGGAGATGCGAATCTTCCCCAGGGACTCACACCACGACATCATGAACGAGTTCCTCAAGGAAGGGCAATGGATGTCGATCCCGGTCGCCGTCTTCTACACCGCCGACCACGACTACATCTGCCACTGGATCGAGCGGCCCGCAATTGCCGAAAGAGAGATGCCCCAGATCGAAGTCGACATCCGCGCCGAGAACCCCGACATCGATGACCAAGCCTTCGGACGGGAGCGGCGCTCCCGCACCGCCGCAAAGGCTGACGAGTGGATTGCCGCCACCATCGTCGAAATCAGGGAGCTACTGGAAAAGAGCATCTCCTGACCCTAGTCGGGCTTGGGGTGTTTATCTGAGCCAATTGAGCCGGCCTCGTCTGAGGCCGGCTCAATTGGTCTGGGATTGTCGCCCCCGTAAACCACGAACATTTGCTGGAGTGTCAGGGAATTGGGCAAGGTTATGATGTTCCCTTCAAGGTCCTCCAGGATTATGTAAAAAGGGGTGAACTCCTTGACCTCGGCAACGAAGGATTCGTTCTCAATCAACCCTATCCTGTCGCCCACATGCATGGGAAACCGCCAGAACATGATGATACTTGCAGTCACGTTGCTCAGGATGGACCAACTGGCAAAGAAGCCGATTTCCATGGTTGCCAGTATCGCTCCGGATACGACCATGAAACTTTGAAAGTTGATGCTCCAGGTTATTGCCAGCACTCCCACCAATACGAGAATGCCCATAACGCCCACGGCACGTCGGGCTGATGCGATTCTGCTGGAAGAGAGCCTGTGATCGGTGGCGTAATTGTCGATTGCCCGGCGCACCACCCAGCGCAAAGCAACGAACAGCACCATTGCAACTATGGTGGAAGACAACTTGACGATGAGAAGGGTGTCTAACCCTCCGAGAAACTGCCGCCATTCATGTCACACCCGCTGGTAGTAACCTCAGTAGCCGGACCGCCCAAATGAGGCGTCCCCGGAGAGCCCGTCAGCGGTCCGTGAGCCAGCCAGCGGTTTCGGCAGGTTTAATCCGCCTGGCTGCTCTGCGCCGCGGCAGCCAGGCGCCTGCGGCGTGTTTCGGCAGTGGCCTGGGGACTGCCCAGCAAGAGAAAGAGGGTGGAGCCGACCAGACTCACTGTGGCCACCACGACCATGGGAACCACGTAGCTCTGCGTCCTGTCGAACATTATCCCAGCGAACAGCGGCGCGCCCAGCAACATTATATTCATCGGTATCATCGACATGCCGGTTATGCTGGCGAAAGCCCTGCGTCCGAAGTAAGCTCCCCGGATCGCGGTGGTCAGAGGGTTGCGTCCGCCAAAGCCAATGCCCATCAGCACGGCGAACAAGAACACCATGGGAGCGGTATCGGCCACTATGAGGATAAAGACCGATACGGACTGCACCGCCGAGAAGCCGAACAGCCCGAGACGTATCGGAAGCCGGTCTCCCACGTAGCCGCCGATCAGCGTGAATATAGCCGCCACTCCGGTGTAGGCGCCCACAACCCACCCCACCGTCTGCAGTGAAAAGCCCCGGTCGTCCAGCATCGGCCCCAAATGCACCGTTATGGTCACGATGACAATTGACGAGCAGGCGTGGCCCATCGTTATCAGCCAGAAGGCCTTGGTCCGCACAGCCTCCTGCCAAGTGTAGTCCTGCTCCTCTTCGGAGCTGGCAGCGGCAGACGCGCTGGCGGTCTGGCGAGGCCGGGCCATCGCCTCGCCGTCGGGGAACTGGCCGTAGAGTTCAGGAGCGTTGCGAACCAGACGCGACACGGGAAAGGCCACGACAATGAGGAACAGACCGACCGCCAGTGCGGTGTTCCGCCAACCGGGACGGCCAACGGCGTCAGGATCGATGGCGAAGGCCAGCAACGGCACCAGAATCATCCCACCGACCAGGAATCCCTCCATAGCCAGCGCCATCGCGGTGGAGCGATTGCGGACGAACCAGTTGTTCAGCACGGTCATCATCGGCATCCAGGTACCGAGGCCGACGCCCATGCTCATCACGATGAAGGCGGCGTAAAAGTGCCAGATATTCTGCATCTGGCTCATGATCACGAAGCCGCCCCCGGCGATCACCAAGCCGATTATCACCATCCTGCGGGAACCCAGCTTGTCGATCAGGTAGCCACTGATGGGCCCCATGATCGAGCCTTCCACGCGGCTCAGGGAGAAAGCTATGGAAAGCTGGGTGCGCGACCAAGCGAATTCACGCTCCAGCACCACGAACCAGGCGGTCATCCCTTGGAAAAGTGGGACAGTCCCGATAACCATAACGAAGGCGGCAACGCCGACGAGAGTCCAGCCGTAGAAATAGTTTTGTGGAAGACGAACGCGGGGGATGTTCATAAAATGTCCGCAGATACGGATTGAACGTCAGTGCTGGCGGATTGAGGCAATGTGAGCAAGAAGGGGTCCGGCATTCTAGGAGTCACCTGCAGCGGCTGCGGCCACGGGAGTCGACGCCGGTTGCGCTGCGGCAATTCTGGGCTTTCTCGCGATGAGGAATAACACCGACCCAACACCGTTCAGGATGGCCAGCAGAAAAATGGCCCACTGATAATCACCCAGCTGGTCGCGCATATAACCGGTGGCTATCGGAGCTGCCAGGAGGAGGATGTTCATTGGAACGGTGGAGATGCCCAGAATTTTTCCAAAGGAGGCGCGTCCGAAATACTCTCCCCGTATCGCCGTGGTGAGCGGTGTGCGGCCGCCGAAACCAACGCCGAACAGTATGGCGAAGATGTAGAACATATAGAGGCTGGTATTTATGGCGATCAGCACAGCCGCCAGGCCCTGTATCATCGTGAACAGGAACAGCGCCACATTGGTTGGTATGCGATCACCCAAATAGCCGCCGGCAAACTGGAAAGGCAGCGAAACAATGCTGTACAGCGAAACAATCCAGGCGACCGTCTGAAGCGAGTAACCCAGCTCGGTCATCATTATGCCCAAGTGGGACATAACGGCCAGGATGATCATGGAGGCGAATCCGTGGCCGAAGGCTATGCACCAGAAAGCCTGGGTGCGCAGCGCCTGACCCACCGAAAGATCAAGCTGCACGGTTTGAGAGGCGGCGACCTCCTCCGGTGTCGGTTCTCTTCTAACGGCAGGAACAGGGTCGCTGGTTTCGCCATCGGCCTGCAGACCCATATCTTGGGGGCGATTTCGAATAAGCAGGGGGAAGAGCAACGCGCTGACGAAAATTACTCCGGCGATGATCAGGGCAGTGGTGCGCCAACCCAGGCGATCGGCCTCCGGGTCTATGGCCCAAGCGATGGCGGGCACCACCAGCAGCGCCCCCGCGGTCATGACGGACATTGAGATGCCCATCGCGGTGCCACGGCTCCGGCTGAACCAATGGTTCAGCATGGTCATCAGCGGCACCCAGCCGCCCAGACCCTGCCCCAGCGACATCAGCATGAACGCAAGGTAGAAAATCAACAGGGCGTCGACGAAGAACCAGAGTTCGCCAAATTGCAGCGGACCAATGTGGAAATCATCGGTCAGGCTGAAAACGACGAAGGCGCCACACAACACCAGCAAACCGATGAATACCATGATGCGGGTGCCGAAACGGTCGGTGGTGTAACCCTCCAAGGGTCCGAAAAGGGCTCCCTCGGCCCGGGTCAAGGCCAGAGCGGCTCCGACTTGGGTCGCGCTCCAATCGAAGTGGGTCTTCAGCACAGGGGCCCAGACGGCCATTCCATGGAATACCGGCACCGCCGACACCATCATGACGAGGCCCGCCAGCCCGGACAGCCACCAGCCATAGAAGATTCTGGGCCGATTCACCTCAATTCACTGCCGGACGCCGGTTCTGTTGTCGCCACCAAGAACAGTGGGCTGCCTCCACTAATGCCGGTGCAGGGTTACCTGACCTTGACATGTGACTTGAAAACTATAATATGCCGCAACTTCCATCATAATAAACAATACAGTGGGATTCAAGCGTATATGCCAGCCGTTGCAGGGGGCGCAAGATTCAGTGAGAGGGTCTCTGGTATGCCGTTTTTGAAATTTCCCAACCTCTACCGAACGTGGTAAATTAGCGGCCAATGGCAGTGGGACGCTTCCCTTTCCTGCCGAAACTTGACTTGGCTTGGGCTTCTTGGCCCGGCCTCGGCCAAATTCGCAAAAGAGCCAGCAGCAACAGGCTGAACGGAGGACCGATGAAATACGGAATGTTTATGATGCCTTCGCATCCGCCGGAGCGGGAGTTGTACACTGCTCACCAATGGGACTTGGACTGCCTGCAAATGGCGGACGAACTGGGGTTCTCGGAGGCTTGGATCGGTGAGCACTTCACCTCGCCATGGGAGCCAATTCCGGCCCCGGATCTGATGATTGCCCAGGCGCTGATGCGCACGAAGAACATCAAGCTCTGCACCGGGGTCCACCTGCTGCCATACCATCATCCCGCCGAACTGGCCTGCCGGGTAGCATACCTCGACCACATGGCCCAAGGCCGCTTTATGTTCGGCATAGGGTCCAGCGGCCTGCCCACCGACTACAGGCTGTTCGACGTAGACGGGATGGGCGGGCAGCACCGCCGCATGACCCGTGAGTCCATCGACATCATCCTCAAGCTGTGGGCCAGCGAGGAACCGTTCGAGTACAAGGGCGACTTCTGGGACGTGAACTACCCGGAACCGATGCTGGACACGCTCCGCTTCTTCATTAAGCCCTACCAGAAGCCCCACCCGCCCATCGGGGTCGCCTCTGTGAGCATCGGCTCTGAGACGCTGAAAATCGCTGGCGAAAACGGCTTCCTTCCCATGAGTCTGGCATTCAATCAGGATTACGTCATCAGCCATTGGGATGCCATTGTCGAGGGCGCCAACCGCAGTGGCCGGACACCCAAGCGTTCCGACTGGCGCATCACCCGGGACGTGTGGGTGGCCGACTCCGACGACGAGGCAATGGACGGCGCAGTCAACGGAATGCTGGGCCGGGTGTGGGGCGACTATCTGTTGCCTCTGTTCTCTGCCTTCGGATTGACCCACGTCATCAAGCACGATTCCAGCGTGCCCGACGAGGCAGTTACGCCGGAGTACATGGCCGAGCACGTTTGGCTGGTCGGCTCACCCGACACAGTGGAAAAGCGACTGCTCAGCCTCTATGAAATGTGCGGGGGCTTCGGGACCATTCTTTCTCTAATCTATGACAACATAGAGAATCAGAAGGACTGGGAAAAGTCCATGAACCTGTTCGCCAAAGAGGTTATGCCCCGTTTTGCGGAGCTGAATCCCGATTAGCCTGCCCCTCGATGGCATCGAGGTGAGCGGGGTGGGGCGGATAGTGATGAAACATTCTGGCAGACTCATTTCCACGGTTGTTATGGTACTTGTAGTGGCAGGGCTATCGGTGGCCTGCGCCGGGGAATCCACAGCACCACCACCGGAATCAACTGCAATGCCGCCATCGTCGACGACGGTGGCGGCTGCTACTTCCACGGATACGGTAGCGGCAACGACATCCCCGAGCTCCGCAGTTACTCCGAGCGCCTCGACTGTCAGGGTGCCCACGCCGGTTGCGCCTCCTCTCACCAAAAGTAATGTCGGCGCCGGTCGGGCGGTCACCCCTCTTCAGAGTGAATCAGAGGGTGGACCGCTGCGATTGATAAGCGCCCGGTCAGTGGCCGCTCCCTCCGCGTCGAGCACTTTGCTTTTTGCCTCCGGCGGACTTGCCGCGCCTCAGGCTAATCTCCAATCCGCGCCGGTCGCCGGAGGGCTGACGGTCTCGGCCGTAGGCTCAGTCACCGTAGCCGCAGATGAGGCTTACATTGTAATCATGCCGGAACAACGCTACGGCCCTTCCGGTCCGGAGCAGATGACGGATGCTGACCGGCAGGGTATCAGGGAAGGGCTGGCTGAAATCGGAGTTTCAGAAGAGGCGATCGAATTCACCAACTTTGCCGTATACGGCCCTTCCGGTATTTCCGTAGAGGTTGCCTTGGAAGATCTGGATGAGAGGAGCCAGCCAATTCTCGACGCAGTGGAGGAGGTAATCAGGCGCTCCGAATCCCACGGGGTAATCTACGCTCTGTCGCCAGAGAACTGTGAGAGTGCGCTTTCTGTGGCACGCCGCGAGGCCATTCCCAGCGCTGAGAGAGCGGCTGATGACTTGGCCGAGGCTCTTGGAGTGGGCCGGGGAGAGGTCATGGGAGCACTCGAATATCCCTTGGTCAACCTGCCATACGGCTTGGCTCCAGCGGGAAGTATGAGCTGCGGCAGCCAACCATCGGCACCGTACCCAAGCCCATTATCTTTCGATGCCGAGCCGGAAGTGGAACTGTCCGTCGGGCTGCAAATCACCTACGCCATTCGGTAGTTGCAACCACCTGAGCAGTTGCGAGGGTGGCCACCCATAGCCGGGTGGTCCTCGGGCTTTAAGCCAGGGGTCTGGGCAAGTCCGGCAGAACCGGCAGAAGACTGGCGGCTACCACGGTGTAGAGCGCGTACAACGTGACCAAGACGACCACCACGTGCCAGGGCGTCCATCCCCAAAGAATGCACCGATAGTTGTGGCTGACTATCCAGACCGGCGCAGCCATCAGGTAGCAGGGAATCGTCAGCAATGAGAACGGCTGCCTGAACACGTTCTCCATATCCTGTGGGCTGGGCAGGGCGTGATATGTGGCATTGGCAGTGATGAGCGTGGCTGCGACGACGATGAGAGTTTCCACCAAGCCAAGCGACCTGTCTTCTGTCACGTAGGCGGCCAAGGCGATGTAGGCAGCCCAAATCATGAGACCCATCAGCAGAGGGGCGATTCCGATCAGCAGCTCCCTCCCGGCGCCTGGTGGGCCCTGATGCCTTACGTACCCCGCGATGTTGTTGGGATCGTTTCGGATGATATAGCGGACTTTCAGGACCTTGTGGCCGACAACGTAGCAGGCCAGTTCGTGGAAAAACGACCCCGGCCAAGTCAGCCAGCGCATAACTATCGCGCTCTGAATCAGGAAACTCCGAATCACGCGCAGCAATTTGGTATTCCCTCCCTGCCCACTCGACCCCTACACCGTGGGCGATTGTCCCAGGTGACCGGGTCTTGCGTTAATTGGTACGTAACATTTGCCTCTTATTCTACATGTGGTAAGTTCTGAAGGTTTCTGTCGGAACGGACCGGAAGCTCATACAATCATGAAACCAGGGAGGGTTAAGAGTTTTGGTAGCCGCCACAGAATCGAGGACCGTTCAGTTCTACAACGAATGGCACGACTCCCAGGGCCGGCTTCGTCCCCATTACACCCGCTTATCTGAGGCCGTGGAGTCGCTGGGCTTCGAGAACCTGGCCTCGCGCTGGAACAGTGCGCAGCGTGAGGTGAACCTGGATGGAGTTACCTTCTACCTGGACCCGGGAAACTACCGAAACATGCCCACCGACTTCCTGCCCCGGGTGATTCCCTTGGACCATTGGGAAACCATCGCGGCCGGCGTGGAGCAGCGGATCCGGGCTATCAACCACTTTCTGGTTAGCCTGTACAACGACGGACAGGACGTCGTGCCCGACGATGTCATCTATACGTCGCAACACTTCTATCCTGAGGTCCAGGGGTTCCGTCCTCCCAAGGATGTTTTCGTCCACATTTATGGAGCCGATCTGGTCCACATGGGAGAGGGGCGTTACGTGGTTCTGGAAGACAACCTCCGCATACCCTCCGGCATTTCCTATCAGCTGAAATCTTTGAGGATGGCTGCCGAGTTGTTTCCGGAATTTGCCAACGGATATGAGGTCCTGCCCTTCGATATCAGGGACGCCTACTTGGGCATGTTGCGGTCGCTGCCCGAAAACCCTGACCCGGTCTGTGTGGTGCTGTCCGACGGCAAGTATGGGTCGGCCTTCTTCGAGCACCGCTACCTCTCGGAACTCTTGGACATACCGCTGGTGGAGGGACCAGACCTGTATGTTGGCCCCGACGGGTTTGTCTACGCCCGGACCCTGGACCAAGACGTGAAGGTGGACGTGATTTACCGGAGGGTGGAAGACCTCGACCTGTTCGTCCCTAGGCTGGGCGAAGCGTATCTTAACGGCAAGGTGGTGCTGGTCAACGGAATCGGCACTGGGGCCGCCGACGACAAATTGGTGTTCATCTGGGTGCCGCAGATGATCGAGCGCTACTTGGGTCAGGCGCCCGTGCTGGAACAGGCTCGCAGCTACAATCCGGGCGACGTGGAAAGCCGCCGTTACGTGCTGGAGAACCTTGAGAACCTGGTCGTCAAGACCCGGCAGGGCTACGGTGGTCTGGGAGTGTACGTAATGCCCGACCTGGGCGAGGGATACAAGGCGCGGGTCGCCAACAGCATCCTGCAGAATCCCCTGATGTTTATAGCCCAGGAAACCTTGGATTTTCCCCAGCACATGGTTTTTAATGAACTGGTGCCGGGCTTGGAGCCGCATCACGTTGATTTGCGCGTGTTTGCGGTCCAGAGTGGCGACGGGACCGTTTCAGTGTTTCCCGGCGGACTGACCCGGGTGGCCCAACAGGGCAGCAGAATCACAAACAACTCCTCCGGTGGTCTATGCAAACCAACGTGGGTGGTCCGATAGATACCGTGGCCGCGTCCTTCATCTACGCGGCTAGATACGGCTATTCCGATACGGTCATCCACAACGACAATCAACTTCGAATCTTCCCCAGAGAGGGAGAGGGGCAGTTCGCCTTCGAAACCCAAATCTGGTCAATTCCGCCGGGCCGGAGCGTGGACTACCAAGACCGCTTCGGCAACCGGGTACGTCGCCTGCGAGTCGTTGAGCCACACACGACCTTTACAGTGGTCGCTGCCGGTCAGGTGCAGCTCTCCACCGAAATTCCCGCCAGCGACGACGTTCGCATCGCCGACTTGCAGGATTTGCCGGAGACTTTCGAGTACACCGCCATATCGCCGCTGGTTGACCCAGATACAGTCGCCTGGATGGCGAAAGAGGTAGTGTACGGCGCGGACACGGTCATAAACGCGGTCAACAACATTGTTCAATGGGTGTACCAGAACATCATCTACAAGCGCGGCACGACATCCGTTGCCACCACCGCCGACCAGGTGCTGGCGGCTGGAGAAGGGGTCTGTCAGGACAAGACGCACCTGGCCCTGGGGATGATGCGGGCGCTGAAGGTGCCATGCCGCTACGCCAGTGGCCTCATCACCGGGCAGAGCGGCGAAACCCATTCCTGGGCCGAGTTCTACCATCCCAATCAAGGATGGCTGGCGGCCGACCCGACCAAGGGTATCATCCTGCGCCCGGCCAGCGATTACGTAAAGTTGAGCGTGGGACGAGACTACACCGACGTTTCCCCCGTCATCGGATCGTTCCTGTCCACGGGTGGAGCGGAGGACATTGCCGCAATAGCGGACGTTCGTCTTCAAACCTCCCAGCCCACACTGGGGGAGGCGCTAGAACTGCTGAAAGGCGCCTACGTGGTGCAAAATCAATCCAGTAGCATCGGCTACCAACTGGAAAGACCGGAGAGAAACAGATGACCAACTCCGCAGACCCGAGGACAATCGCGCAGAGCGCAAACCGCTGGATCACCGACTCCCGCGTCTACAATCTGGTCTGGCTGGGGCGCTGGATCGAGCGGGCCCAAACCATCGCTCGCGTTGTCCGGTGGGCGGCGATGCAGGACGCTGCTGCCGATCAGCATGAAATCGAAACCGTCCTCAGAATGGCGGCCAGCATACGAGGGTTAACCGTAAACCCCGATGAAACAGCGCTTGATCTTCTGTTGACGCGAGACAGCGGCGCCTCTCTCCGGGGAAGCTTGGTCGCAGCCCGGTTCAACGCGACCCACGTCGCCCCGGTGGAGGTCATCCAGGTCATTGGCGCTGCCATTGAGCTGGTGGACGCTGAGGACCTGCCTATCTCAACAGGCGCGGAGGTAGTCTCGCTAATGGACCGCGTACTCCCCAGGCTGGACGAACTTCACTCTGCCATTGAAGAGGCGTGGTTCCATTCGACCCCACTGTCCGAGGAGGAAGTCTACCGGCGGTTCGTGCAGCAGCAACAGCAGTAGCCATTGCGCCAGCGGGTCGGGAGGGCCCGGCAGACCGGGCGATTGGTCCTGCTGAACCGATTGGTTGCTACGCTTGGTCAGACCCGCGCCGCAACGGTGCGCTGACCTCGTGCATGTAGCCCAATATCTCGACGTGCGACCGCCAGAATCCGGTCTCGTGGTAGGGAATGCCACGTTCCTTGCAGAAGGTCTTCACCACTTCCCGGGCCCCACGCAGCCGATTGCGAGGCATATTGGGGAACAGGTGGTGCTCAATCTGGTAGTTCAGCCCACCGTAGGCGAAGTCGATGACCGGGTTTGGTATCACGTCGCGGGAAGTCAGCGCCTGCTGACGAAGGTAGTCCAGTTTCGTTCCCCGCTCCAGCACTGGCATCCCCTTGTGATTGGGGGCGAACACTGCGCCCATGTGCAGCCCGGCCAGCGCCCGGTGAACCACGATGAACAGCGCGGCCTGCCAAGGGGGCAGAAACACAAACAGGATTCCCGCATAAAGGGCTATTCCAGCTACGATAAGTGTGACTTCGGCAATGGGATAGCGCACTCGCTTCCTTCGAACCAAGAAGACCAAGCCGCCCCCCACCAGGCTCAGCGACGTAAGCAGCAACATTGGATAGAAGAGAAAGGCCTGATACCTGACCAAAATACGCAAAAAACCGCGGCTCTCGAGGGCCTGTTCTTCGGTGAAAGCGAACACCGACACCTCGATGTCGCTGTCGAGGCCAAGCTGATTGGGATTGCGGTGGTGGGCGCCGTGCTTGTCCTGCCACCAACTGGGCGCCATGCCCGTCACCAGCCCAGCCAGCAGCATGACCAGGTCGTTCTTGAATGCGGAATGGAAAATCTGCCGATGCCCCGAATCGTGGCCGATGAACCCAAACTGGGCGAACACAATGGCCAGAAACACAGCGTTGAGCATCTGGACCCAGAACTGGTCGAAAGCCACGACGACCGCAATGCCCACGGCCAACGCCGCCAGCATCCCCCCAACGTTGACGGTGTAGTGAAGGTACTGGCGATCCAGCAGCCCCAGTTTAGCCATGCGGCGTCGGAGCTGCAGGTATTCCTTGCTCTCCAAGTTTTTGGTGGATTCCTCCACCGCCGCTTTTACGAACTGCCGGTTCAAAGCGATGGACGGAATTCTGGTGGCGAGTCTATGAGTAGCTATGCCTTAGTCTCCATGATGTGGATTGGGCATGAATCGATCCTGCCCCGTGAGGCTCAAATGTACTGCGGCGCCTCCCGCCTTACACGGCCGCCATTTTGGCTGACTCCTCGCGGATCCTGGCTGCGGATTCCCGCAGTGAATTCAGCACGATGGTCTGGGGAGCCGGAGCCACCGAGGTATAGTTCACTCCCATGCTGAGCAATTCCTGTGGAGAAAGCCGCAGTGAGGAGTGGTTCACCGGGATGTAGACCTTGGCCTTGCCGACGGCATTGACCCGAGCCGCCAGGTCGACGAAGGTCTGCCGCAGCCGGGGGTCGTTGGGGTCGGTCATTCCCAAGGCGGTGGATATATCCGTTGGCCCCAAGGATATGATGTCGACTCCATCGATGGCGGCAATTTCCTCTATTTCGTCCAGGCCCCGCTTGTCCTCCGTCATCACGATGAGGAGTATCTCCTCGTTGGATGTTTTCATGTGCTCCAGCCAGGGTACGGAGCCATACCCGGCTGCCCGGGTGCTCCCTGCGCCTCCGCGCTCTCCCTCCGGCGGATAGCGAACGGCGGCAACGGCCCGTTTCGCACCCTCGGCGCCCTCAATGTGCGGAACCTGAATCCCCTGCGCTCCCGCGTCGAGAATGCGCAGGATGGTCTTGGGGTTGTTTTCCGGCACCCGGACTATGGGGGTAACGCCGCAGAGGTCGGCCACCCGAATCATCTCGCCGACGGTCTGCATATCAAAAGCCGAGTGCTCCATGTCAATGAACGCGCCGTCGTATCCGGCGGACGCGATGATCTCCACCACAGCAGGGTCGGCAAACCCAACGTGGCTGACAATGGCCAGTCCGCCTTCCCGCATGACCCGCTTAACCCGGTTTTCCTTCATAGCAGGAACCTCGTTTCCGAATGAAAAGTTTGGGCTAGAGTGTAGATAGGCGCAAGCGAAACTGTCAAACATTCAGGGTCGCCCAGCACTCCGAAATCTTTGAAATGACGAGATGCCGGGATTGTCTTGGTTCTCCAGCAACGTTGCGGTGATGTTGATCCCACGCAACTCGTGAGGAGGTTATGCCATCATTTCAAGACTGTTGGCCTACCAGCCGACCGGTCCGCTGAGTCCATTGGTGGCGAGCTTGTTGAACCATAAAGGGACGGCCCTCCGGCAAACCAATCTTGAGCGTACCGAAAGGCCCAGGACCAACGGGCTGCCCAGAAATCGAGAGACCCGGGTCAAACATCCGCTGGGCCAGCCGAATACACCAGTGGGGATACTGCGCCGCGAGACTATGGGGAAGCTGGAGGAACAACGAGTTCGACGGAGTCGCCCACGGCCACGGAGCCTGGTGTTTCGACCGCGGCATAAACGCCGAAGTAGGGGGCCCGGGCAGCAGGCCGGTATGACAGCAGGAACCTCGGCATGTCGAAGTCCCGCTGGCCGGTCTCGGGGTCGACGGTGGTGATGGCGCAGCGGGGGTCGGGCGCCACCACCCGCAGGCGCAATTCAGCGCCAATGGCGACCACTCCGCCCAGCCAAAAGTCTTCCTCGTGGGGCGAGCATTCGTTGATCAGGAAGTTGGGACGGAAACGCCTAGCCTCGAAGTCCTTGGCGCCAGCGGTCCGCCGGCCCAGATAGTCTATCGATGCCTGCGACAACACCGACAGCGGGTACTCGTCGAAAGAGAGGCCCACATCGTCAGTCTTGACCAGTCGGACAGGGCCGCCGCAATAGCGCGAGAGGGCATCGTTCCAGTCCCCGGTAACCACTTGTCCGGGAACCATTCGGCCCCAGATGGTTGTGCGGACGGTCTCCCCGGAGTCCACCGTCCCGGCAATCTCATCGCCGTCGGGAAAGGCCAACGTCAGATGCCCATTGGCCGGTTCGTACGCGGCGGTCACTAAGGCCAGCCTCGGGCGCTGCCGCTGTGTGAGCAGACGCCCTCCGCCGTCGATCAGATGAAAGCGCCGGTCATCGGCGATGCCTGCCGGGCCTACAAACACTGACGTTCGCTGTTCCAAGGCCAGCGACTTGACCGTTGCCGTGTATATCGCGCCTACACTTGCCAAATGCGTTTTCCGCAGGGAGCCCGCAATATCAGGGGGCCGCGGGCCGTCGGCCTAGGGTAACCTCTACCTCTTCCCGTTGTCCATCCCGCAAGACAACGAGGGTAACGACATCACCGGGGCTGTTATGGTAGGCCAGGTGCGCGATGAGACCGCTGGAACTGGTTATTTGGTGGGAGCCCAGGCCCACGATGATATCCCCACCAGCGGGGTAAGGGACTCCGTCAATGTCAACGGTGGAATCGGAGCCACTCAGGCCAGCCCTGTCGGCCGGGCTGTCGCCGACAGTGGCTATGATCAGCACTCCCTTTGTCCCGTTGGGCAAATTCAATTTATCGACATAGATATTGTTAACCGTGGCGATGTTGACCCCCAGCCAGGGATAGCTGAATTCACCCTCGGAGATCAGCGACGGGACCACTCGCTTGGCGATATTGACCGGCACAGCCAGGCCCACCCCGGAGAAGCTCCCGGAGCGGCTGATGATCTGGGTGTTGATGCCGATGACCTGCCCCAACCGGTCCAGCAAAGGTCCCCCGGAGTTGCCTGGGTTGATGGCCGAATCCGTCTGAATCACCTCCGGGATGGTGAATTGGCTTTGACTGCTGATGTTGCGCCCAACCGCACTGACGATTCCCGAGGTCATTGTGAATTCCTGGCCAAAGGGCGCTCCTATGGCTACGGTCAATTGCCCGACCTTAACTATGCCGCTATCGCCCAGGATCACAGGTTGCAGGTCCCAATCGCCCTCCGCCAGTTTGATCACCGCCAAGTCGGAGTGAGGGTCGCCACCAACCACGGTGCCCTTTGCCTGAGTGGAATCAGCAAAAATCACTGTCACTTCGTCTGGACTGCCGATCACATTTTCAACGACGTGGTAATTGGTGATTATGTGACCCTCAGCGTCCCACACGAATCCGGACCCGGCACTCCACAGCAGCTCGTCAGGAACTCCTTGGATTCCCTGCAGGCTCGATGCGGCGGGGTTGGGCACCCGGATGTAAACGACCGACGGCACGACGCCTTCATAGATTCCAGTCAGCACCTCTTCGAATGCAGCCAGCATCAGGTTTGCTGCAGCACCAGTGTCAGCTGGCAGACCGCTTCCCTCCAGCGGGGTCGGCGCAGGGGTTGCCGCCGGGTCGGTCTGACTGGCTGGCCCTGGCAACCGATCAGGGTCGGTCGATTTCTCATTGGCGACGACCGGAACCGCCCTGGCTGTATGTATCGTCGTTCCAGTTGGCGCTCCCACGGCCTCGGTGGGCGGAGCCACCATCCTGACCGCCGATTCCTGGTCCGCTTCCGACTCCCCCTGGTCCCCGGATGAGGAGTCACTGCAAGCCGCGAGGGCGACAGCCAAGAAGGTCAGCGCGAGAAAGACCGTTGCCCATCGCGACAAGAAGTCTGTCGATATCCGCATTCACTGTACCTCCTTTCGTAATCTGTCGACACTAATACGAATTTCCAGTCCAACCAGATTCTAGCGCACAGAGTCCGGGCAATCTTCAATACAGTCTTCAAGATCCGAGACCCAGGGTCTGCCACCGGCGAGTGGTGTCAAGTCAAATGCGAGTGCTTGGTCTTTAACAGATTGGCGTATAATAGATATTATCAATTTCGATTGAATGACTTGGGGCGGGAAAATGAGGATTGTAGACAAGGCATGGCTCATTGGTCTCAGGAGACTGGTATTGCTTTGCTCGGTTCTCGCTGTGTTGCTGGGACTTGCCGGGCCACTGGCCAAACAGGCAGCGGCGCAAGAACCCACTGGCCCACACGCCTTGGTGATTACAATCGACGGAGTGATAAGCCCGGTCAAAGACCGCTACATCGAACGGGCAATCAGGGAGGCGCAAGAGGGTGGCGCGACCCTGATCGTCATCAGACTCGACACCCCCGGCGGACTGTTGGGGTCGACTCGGGATATCGTGGAGCAGTTGCTGGGCACACCTGTTCCGATTGCGGTCTACGTCTCCCCAAGAGGAGCGCGGGCCGGCTCCGCTGGCACCTTCATAACCGCAGCGGCCAACTTCGCGGTGATGGCGCCCGGCTCCAACATCGGAGCGGCCACGCCGGTCTCTTCCACTGGGCAGGACTTGGACGAAACCCTGGCCAGCAAGGTGGAAAACGACGCCGCCGCCCTGATTCGCAGCATCGCACAGGAGCGGGGACGCAACGCGGAACTCTTGGAGGAAACCGTCCGCGAGGCGGCATCTTACACCGCTCTTGAGGCAGTGGACGGCAACGTCGTAGATTTCATCGCCGAGGACCTCGAAAACCTGTTATTGCAGCTCAACGGACAGACCGCCGAGACCTCGGAGGGCACGGTAACCCTGGAAACCGAGGATTTGGGAATTCGGGAACTGGAAAAGAACCTGCTGGAAAAGCTGCTGGAGTTCCTGGCCGATCCCAACGTGTCGTTTCTGTTGCTGAGTATCGGTGGCCTTGGGATAGTTATCGAGCTGTTCAACCCTGGACTGCTTGTTCCGGTGATAGTGGGCGGCATTTGCCTGATTCTCGCCTTCGTGTCGCTGGGCAACCTGCCCGTCAATTGGGCCGGGGTGGCCCTGATCCTGCTCGCCATCGTTCTCGCAGCCGCAGAGGTCGCCGTTGCCGGGTTCGGCGTATTGGGCGTCGCCTCCGTCGTGAGCCTGGTGCTAGGCGGGCTGTTTCTGTTTGCGCAGTTCGGCGACTCGTCCCCCACGCTGCCGCACCTGGGCGTGAACCGCTGGCTCATCGCCAGCGTGGCCGGGGCCGCCGGGCTGTCCGTGATATACTTGGCCCGAGAGGCAGTGAAGTCCCGCCGCGAACGCCAGGCCGATGCCGCAGAGTCAATCGTCGGTAAAACCGGATCTGTAACCGTCCCGGTGGATCCCAGGGGGGCGGTTCGTGTGGCAAACGATACTTGGACCGCGGAGAGCGCCGACGGAAGCCATATTTCCGCCGGAGAGAAGGTCAGAGTCGTCTCGATAGACGGGCTGGTGTTGACCGTCGCCCGGCAGGACCCACCGGATTAGACAGGAACTCAACGGCGGCATCAAATATTTGAAGCGGCAAGGAGGGTGTTATGTCGGCAGGGCTAATCATGGTGCAACAGTACCAACGAATGGTCGTGCAGCGGTTCGGGACGTTTACCGGCTCCAGGGGTTCTGGACTGCATTTCCTGATTCCCTTCGTATTTCACGGCACCAAGGTGGACCTGCGGGAACGGGTGGCCCGGGTGCCGACCCAAAAGTACATCACTGCGGACAACGTAGTGGTGGACATGGACTTCGTCATCTACTACCGTGTCATGGAAAACTTGGCCGAGCGAGCCGTGCTTGAGGTGCAGAACTTCGAGCTGGCGGTTGTCAATCTGGCCTTCGCCACCCTCCGGGCGGTCATTGGCTCAACGACTTTGACCGACGCGCTGGCCGAGCGGGAGCGCATCCGCGACTCCATGCAGGTGCGGATGGACGAGGTCACGGAGCGGTGGGGGGTAAAAGTGTCACAGGTGGAAATCAACGAAATTGACCCACCCCCCGGCGTGAAGGCCGCGATGGAGCGGGAAAAGTCGGCGGAGGCCATCAAGACTGCCGATATTACCGAGTCCGAGGGCTTCCGCCAAGCGCAAATCAACCGCGCCGAAGGTGAAAAGCAGTCGGCAATTCTGAAAGCCGAGGGCGAGCGCCAGTCTGAGATCCTGAAGGCTGAAGGCGAGCAGCAGGCCGCCGTTCTGCGCGCCACTGGCTTCAGCGAGGCCCTCGACCGCATATACCAAGTGGCCAACACGGTCGACGGGAAGACCATGAGCCTACAGTACTTTGACACGCTGAAATCGTTGGGCGATTCCCCGTCAACCAAGTGGATTTTCCCGATGGAGTTCACCTCCATGCTGGGCAACTTCCTGTCGATGGGCAACAACACCGGCGGCAACGGAAACAATGACATACAGAACAACAGCGCGGGTTAGCGGGCCGTACGCCACACCCAAGACCTCTTTCCGAAATGGCTATGAGAAAATGCAGGACTGGCGTCAGTCCTGCATTTTCCTTTACGGCCTCTACATTTTAAAGTCCTCTGGAGGATCGAGGAACTGAACGCTCTCGCCACCTACCGGACGGTGGGTTGGATCATGCCATAGTTGGCGTCGGCCCGCAGGTAGAGGACGCTGTAGCGGTTGGTTTCGGCATCCAGGAACATGTAGAAGCTGTGATCCAGGTACTGCATCTGGAGGGCGGCCTCTTCCACCGACATCGGCTCCATGTTGAACTGCTTGATGCGCACAAGGTCGCCGGTGGGGGCCTCCACTGCGACCTCGTCGTCGGATGGAGGAAGCTCCTCGGCAGCCAGGGCCTCCACCACAGTGTCGGCGTCGGGGGCATTGCGGGACTGACGCTCGCTGCGGTAGGTCTGGGACTTCCAGCGGTTGACCTGGCGGTCGAGGGCCTCAACCGTGGCATTGACTGCGGATCTGGCATTTGCGGCACGCCGCTGGGCCCTTAGGAGTTCCCCGCCGAGGTTGAGCGACACTTGGACCACAACCCGGTCCTGCTGCGAGCGGGTGGACTCCGAGGCCATCTCGACCTCGGCCCTGGTAATGGCCGGCAGGTGCCGGTCCAGGGAGGAAAGCTTGGCGGTCACATGCTCCTTCATCGAGCGGGTAATTTCAATGTTCCGCCCCTGAATATGCAGGTCCATCGTTCACACCTCCCAATAGCCGAGGCCGGTGCCCGGCGACGGCGGGAAATCCAGCCCCCGAAGTCCGGGCCGCGATGATACCACATCCGCCGCTCCAGTGGCATAGCGAAACGGGGTCCGGTCCAGGGTATTTTAGTAGTTGGGCAATCTCATTGGCCCTGAGCTTGTCGAAGGGCCATCCGTTTATGGTTCGACACGCTCATCACGAACTGGCTCGGCACACCCATGCCACAACAAAAAACTCTGGGAGCATGGGTCTGTTTGAAGTATCCGGTGGCGAGTGGGCCAACCGGCGGCCAAACGGCTATCTCGGAGGGGTTGCCAAGGGTTCCGGGTTCAGGGAAGAGGAGCCGAGAAATTCGAGAGCTGCGGAATATGGTTCAGCATCCTTGGCAGCAACCTGCCCCAGCACCGAAAGCAGGGCCGGATCGGTCTGCACCAGTCTGCGGAGGCGGCGAACCAGTTCTTCCTCCACGACCTCCAGAAATTCCTGGGTCCGGTGGTCGCCGCGTCGCTGTTCGAGGGTGCCGCTGAATTCAAGGAAAGCGAAATGCTCTTGCAGCTTAGCCCAGAGTTCTTCGATTCCACGACCGGTGTGGGCTGCGGTCAACATCACCGGCGGGACCCAATCGGGCGTGGTCAGGGACATGTGCAGCATTGCGGTCACCGACGCGGCCATCTGGTCCGCTCCATCACGGTCGGCTTTGTTGACTACATATAGGTCGGCGATCTCCATCAAGCCAGCTTTCAGGGCCTGTATGGCATCGCCGGCCTCTGGAATGAGCGCAACGACGACGGTGTCGGCTACCCCCATTATGCCCAGCTCGGTCTGTCCCACGCCGACGGTTTCCACGATAACCACATCGTAACCGGCTGCATCCAGCGCCCGGGAGACGCCCTTGACGATGCGAGGCAACCCCCCGGTCTGACCGCGGGTTGCTATGCTGCGAATGAAAACGCCGGTGTCGAGATAGTGGCGCTGCATCCTGATGCGGTCGCCCAGCAGTGCGCCGCCGCTGAAAGGACTGGTGGGGTCGACGGCCACGATGCCCACCCGCTTGTCCTGTCCGCGCAGGTGGCGGGTCAGTTGGTCGACGATGGTGCTCTTCCCGGCTCCAGGAGGGCCGGTTATTCCCAGCGTGTATGCCCGTCCCGTACCGGAGTCGATGCTCTTCATCACGTCGGCAGCGGCAGGGTCACCGCGCTCCAGCATGGAGATGACCCGGGAGAGAGCGCGTTGCTCGCCGGCCAACAGCCTGTCTGCCAACTCAGACACGCTAATCAGCTCCGCCGCAAGCGGCCGGGTATGGGAAAGAGGAAGGACAAGCGGCGACGAATCAGTGATGGAATCCGCCGCCGAAGCCCCTGGCCCCGGAGGTGATCAGCAGGTCAGGCCGATTTCCCCAACGCTTGAGGAAGCGGCCGAAGTTCTTGCGCGACAGCTCATCGCGCTGATTGTCGTCCAGTTCCGTCCACTGCCGGTGCTCATGCCTCACCAGGGGAAGGGACGAATCGGCCAGCACCCGGTACCCCTTGTCCTTGAACTGGAAGCAGTAGTCGATATCCAAGTTGCGGTAGAAGCGGAACACTTCGCGCATCAGGCCCACGGTGTTTACCGCCTCGCGCCGGAAAGACATGCAGTAGGCCTGCATGGCATCGGCGTCGCCCTCGTCTACTTCCTCGTGGAAGTGCTGCATATCGTCGGTGGTCAGACCGTAAGGGCCGAATATGCCCACCGAGGAGTCGCTGAGTTTCTCGGCCACAGGCCCAAGGATGTCGCCAACGATTTCCGCAGAGCCGTCCACGATGATGATGTGCTTGCCCAAGCTCTGCTTGATGCCGATGTTCTTGCTGGCGGCGTCGCCGATCACATGGTCGCAGTGGAAGACTCGCAGGTTTTGATGCTCCCTTTGCATCTCCTCCAGCATTTCCCCGGTGCCGTCGGTCGAGCCGCTGTCGATGACGATAATCTCCGCAGAATAATCGTCAGAGTGGCGCAACATACTGTTGACACAACGCCGCACATCCTCCGGGTACCCATAGGCATTGAGAATAAACGTGAAATCGTATTCAGGAGGCTCGTGAAGTCTCGATAGCACCTCTCGCGAGGCCGACACCGAGTCCCACTTATCCAAGCGGCGCTCCATGGAGGTCTTGGGGCGGGCGCGGGGGCCCTCCGGCGCATCCTCCACCACGTACCCGTCAACGGAGAGCCGGGCCCGGAGGGAGTCGGCTGTTTCCCAAGTCTGGCGCTCCCTATGCGCGTCCCGTTCCCGCAGCGACGCTACAATCTCCTCTCCCACGCTGTTATCCGCCGGCGCTTTATGGAGATCCAAGCCGTACATTTCGTCGAACTCAAGCAACAGGCCCATCTTGGCGCGACCCGACAGAGAGGACCGCACCATCTCCCAAGTCACAGCTAGGGCGCCGGGCAGGTTCAGGTCCGAGTCCACGGCTTCCCAGAAGCGGCGGCGGTACTCCTCCGCCTCCGCAGAGTGCCCGTTGCTTTCCGGCTCCAGGCTCCATTGCCAGATGCGCGAACGGAGGTTGGTCAGCGCCTTCTCCGCCGCCTTCAGAGACGTGAAAGTGAAGTTCATCCTGTGCCGGTAGAGAACTGACAAGCACAGATACCGGAAAGAGAGAGGATCGAAACCCCGTTCAATCAGTTCTTCTATCAGGAATACGTTGCCCGAGGACTTGGCCATCTTTGCGCCATCGGCCAAGAGATGCTGAGCGTGAACCCAGTACCGCACGTGCTGCGAGCCGAAGGCCGCTTCGCTTTGAGCGATCTCGTCCTCGTGGTGCGGGAAGATGTTGTCAACGCCACCGGTGTGAATGTCGAAGTACTCGCCCAGGTATTTTGATGCCATGGCCGAGCATTCGATGTGCCAGCCGGGGAAACCCTCTCCCCATGGGCTGTCCCACTTAACGTCGCGTCCGGGTTCGGCGGCCTTCCAGAGGGTGAAGTCGCGGGGATCGCGCTTCAGCGGATCCGCCTCGGCGCGGACGCCCTCCAGCAGGTCGGCGCCCGTGTTGCGGGAGAGCTTGCCGTAGTCGGGAAAGCTCGGGACATCAAAGTAGATGTTGCCGCCGCGCTCGTAGGCGTGCCCTTTTTCCAGCAGTGAGTCGACAATGGACAGCATTTCGGGGATGTGCTGGCTGGCCCACGGGAACACATGGGCGTCCATTATGTTCAGCCGAGCCTCGTCGCGGTGGAACCGGCCAGCGTACAACTCTGCGATTTCCTGGACTGTCTTGCCCTCTGCGAGAGCGGCCAGGATCATCTTGTCACCGCCGGTTTCAACCAGCTCCTGCCGCATGTGGCCCACGTCGGTGATGTTCTTGACGTGCTGGACCTGCAGCCCGTGGTGCATCAGGGCCCGGCGCATCCAGTCGGCCATCATGTACGTCCGGAGGTTACCGATGTGGGCGTCCCGGTAAACCGTCGGGCCGCAGGTATACATCCGAACCACGCCCGGCTCTGCGGGCTCGATCTCTTCTACCCTTTTTGACAGGGTGTTGTAGATTTGCAGCAACGCAAACGTCCCTTTCCGCCGAATGTCGGTAGTTTATCACGGCCCAGAATTCGCCGCCACTTTGCGGAGTCCCCTTTATTCCCAGTGTTTATTCCCCGTGTTGCACCACTGCCCCGGCAGCCTTCAGGGCGGCGATTTGATTGGCTGAGTAACCAGCCTCAGCCAGGATTTCGTCAGTTTCAGCACCCAGCAACGAGGTTGGGCGGCCCACCCGCGCCGGAGTTCCTGAAAGACGGGGCACCACGCCCAAGTGGTCGGCCATTCCCATACCCGGATGCTCGCGGCCCACGACCAGACCGGCCTTGCGAATATACTGATCGTCGTGGTAGTCCGGTATGGCGATGTTCTCGATGGCGCTGACCCCAACTCTGGTCAGTCGATCGACCCAGTTCTGACGTGTCTCGCTGGCGAACACCGAGGACAGGGAAATTGCGAGAGCCTCGTCGTTCCGCTCCCTGGAGCTGGAGTCCTGGAAGCGTTGGTCAGCGGCGAGGTCCGCGAGGTCCGGCAGCCGGGTGAGGCCGGCCCATGCCGAATCGTCGGCACAGTGCAAGTATAACCAGCCGTCTGTGGCGCGGTACAGCCTCGACAGGGCGGAGAACCCGCGTACATCCAGCCCCTCAGGGTCGTTGCGCTGATAACCGTCGTAGTCAAGGAAGTAGGGCGACTGGAGGAGGCAGGCCGTCAGGGACAGGCCGCCGTCCACCGACTGCCCCCTGCCGGTGCGATTGCGTTCGTGCAGGGCCAGTGCGACTGAGTAGGCTCCCAGCAGTCCGGTGGCATAATCGTTCATGGGATAGGGCAGCAACTGAGGGGCGGCATCCCGCCCGCCGCGCCGCACCTGGATACCTGTGGTGGCTTGGGCCAGCTGTTCCCACCCGGGACGTTCGGACCACGGACCGTCGTATCCAAAGGCGTTGAGAGATGCGTAAACGATGTCGGGACGCCGTTTCCGGACCTCCTCGTAGCCCAGACCGAGACGGGCAATGCTGCTCTTGCGGTTGTTCTCCACCACCACATCGGCGGTCTCCAGCAGCCTCCAGAATACCTGGAGGCCCTCCTCTTTCTTGAGGTCTATCTGGATGCTGCGCTTGCCACGGTTCACGTCCAAGTTTCCGCCGTAGTCATACGGGCGGGATGGGTCGTCGATCTTGACCACATCGGCGCCGAACTCGCCGAGGGTCCGGCCACATGTGGGTCCGGCGAGCACGATGCACAGGTCGAGAACCCGTACCCCCTCCAGGGCCGAGAGGATGTTTCCGCCGCCATTGGCAGACTGACGTGGGGAGGCCGCCAGCACCTCCGCGAGGGCGGACTCCGTGTGTTCGCCCAGTTTCGGGGCGCGACGCGGAGCTGGTCCAGGGGTTTCCCTGAGCCGGATAGGCGCGCCGGGCTGCTTCATCTTCCCGTGAACTGCGTCGTCCACCTCGACGACCATACCCGCAGCCAGGGCGTGCTCGTGGACCAGCCACTCGTCCACTGTCTTGCAGATAGTGCAGGCGCCACCGGTCTCAGCGATGGCATCCTCCCATTCCTTGGCCGTCTTCTCGCGGAACAAGTTCTCCACCCGTTCCCGCCACATTTCGATGGTATCGGGGTTGACCTCCGCCCCGTACAGGTCCTCCAGATCTTCGATCCATTCGGGCCGGCCCGCCGCCTGCAGGAACTGGCTGGCGAATCGCTGGTACATCCCGTGATTCTGAACATAGCGGCCATCGGCGCACTGGTACTGGTGGGACATCACGTTGCGGGGAAGCTGGAAAAGGTCGGGGGGATTGATTTCATGGAACTTGGACAGGTGCCGCCCCATGGTGGCGAACATGGCGCTGTGCAACGGCACCTCAATGCGTTGACCCTTGCCGGTACGCTGGCGAGCAATCAACGCCATCGTCACCGACACCGAACTGATGATCGCCGCAAAGGTGCTGGCGGCAGGCAGGGGAAGGAACAAAGGTTCATCCATCCCGGGCACACCTTGGTGGGCGCCCGTTGCCGCACCCACAATGGGCTCCCAGCCTCTGTCCTGCCGGTGGGGGCTTTCCTCGCCGAAACCTGGCAGCGAGCAATAAATGAGGCCCTGATTGGCATTGGCGGACTCGTAGCCTATACCCAGCCGGTCGGCAACCCCGGGCCGGAAATTCTCGATAAGCACATCGGTCCAAGCAATCAGTTCCTGCGCTTGCTGCAGGCCGTGGGGAGTCTTGAGGTCCAGTTCCACCGATCGCTTGCTGCGGTTCCAGGTGGCAAAGGCGGGCTCGCCGCGAGCGGGGTCGCCGCCCGGACGTTCGATTTTGATAATGTCTGCGCCCTGTTCCGCCAGCAGCATCCCGAGCAGCGGGCCCGGAATGTACTGGCCGAACTCGACTACCCGGACTCCCCGGAGCGCGCCTCCGGGTTCTGTGGCGGCATCGTTTACGATTTCAGTGGTCATGACCCATCTCCCTTTCAGTCCTTGCCAGCTGGACGGTCTAATGCCGGTGTGGTTCCCGGTCCAGCCTGATGGTCCGCCCGGTCTTCGCCGACTCTATGGCGGCGGCGGTGACCCGCGCTGCCTTCAGCCCATCCTCACCCATGGCGGACGCAGGACGGCTCTGCTCCAGGGCGTCGCGAAAGTCGTTCAGTTCCGCCACGAAGTTGGCCAGGTAGTTGTATTCGTAGGACTCGTTCTCATTCTTTGTCGCGCTCACTAGGTCGGCCCGGCCCAGGCGGGACTCCCAAATGGTCTCCTTGGTGGCGATGCGCCCCTCGGAGCCGTAGATGGCCAAGTCGTTCTGGGTGTCTGGCAACATCCGGCCGCACATCACCTGCGCTATCGTGCCGCTGCTCATTCTCAGGGCTATCGTGGCGATGTGCTCCAGCGGCTGCCGCACGGTCTGCCCGTCGGTCATGGCGGCGACCTCCACCACCTCCTCCCTGAGCAGGAAGCGCATGAGGTCAAAGACGTGGACGCCCAGCCCAACCAGCACCGAGGCGTCGCCGATGAGCCCCGGCGTCTCCCACCATTCCCGCAGGCCCGTGCGGGGCCGATGCGTCGGTTCGCCACGGTTGCCACGGCCCCACTGCCCGTGGGCCAAGCGGATGCGACCAATAACTCCATCATCAATGATCTCCCGCGCCCAGAGATGGGCCGGATGGAAACGGAGTTCAAAGCCCATGCCCAGAGTGACGCTGTGGTCGCGACAGGCGTCTATCATCGCAGAGGCGTCGGATACCGTCGTAGCCATCGGTTTCTCGGCCAGCACATGCTTGCCTGCCGCTGCGGCCCGGATGGTCTGCGAGGCGTGCAGGTGGTTGGGTGACGCTATGAAAACGGCGTCGATCCTCGAGTCTGCCAGCAGCGCATTCAGGTCGCTGTAGGCAGCATCCGCGCCGTGTGTCTCGGCGAAGGCGTTGGCCCGGTCTTGGTCGCGGCTGAATACAGCCACCAGACGGGCGTCATTGGCCAGTTTCATGGCTGGCGCGATTTTGAGGTCCGCATGCGACCCGATACCGACGATTCCCCATCCCAACGACAAGGTGTTACTCCTCTTCTCAAGAGCGAAAACGTCCGGGCGGTTCAGGACGAATTATCAGGACGAATTAAGTGTGACTGTCGATCCCGCAGAAACTTGGCGCAGTTGGGCCGCGTCCCCGGTAACTCGCCCAATCACCGCCACGCCACTGGCTGCCCTGATTTCATCGCCCCGGCTGGCTGGTGTCGGGCCAAAGAAGATGCAGAAGGCGTTTCCTGGAGGCCAAAACGCCAAGTCGCCGAATTCTACAACCTCGGTGAGATCGTCGGCTTCGGCGTCTATGGGGATCCTGAAATAAATCTCGTCCCCCCAGGTATTGCCCGGGGATGAAATCGGCAATGCGGCCCAGACCGCCTCTGCCGCACTGCTGTCATTCAACTCGGCTTTCAATTCCACCGATGCAGCGGTAATGACGATGTTGCGGGGCATTCTCTGCCTCTCCAGCCTATTTGACACGCCAGTCGGCAAAGCGATCAGGGGCGAAGTTCTCGATGGGCAGGCCTGTTTCATCCCTGGAAATGAGGTCTGCGATGGATTTGCCCATGCCCGGAGCCAGCAGGATTCCCTTCTTGCCTGCCCCCGTGGCCAGCCAGGCGTTGCGGTAGCCCGGCACGCGGCCGATGATCGGCAGCCAGTCTGGCGTGACAGGGCGGAGGCACGCCGTATGCATGACCAGATTTGCGTCGGTTATGGCGGGCACTATACGTTTGACTCCGGCCAGAATTCTCTCACGGGTCTCTGCCAGGGGCCGGCGGTCGAATCCGCGCCAGTCCTCAGTGGTGCCACACCAAACGAGACCGTCCGGCTTGGCGTAGACCGCGGCCCCCTCACCCATCACGTCGTGCTCCAGGGGTTCCCCAGGCAGCTGCATGCGAAGGATCTCTCCCTTGAGCGGGTCCACCGGGATATAGGTATTCAGCCAGCTCTCCGCCTGACGGGACCAGGGGCCCATGGCCAGCACCACCTCCCCGCACTCAAGCTCGCCATCCTCCAGCAGCACGTGGCTGACCTGATCGCCCCGGAATTCCAGCCCCCGCACCGTGCCGGGCCGAACTTTGGCGCCCGCGTGCTGGGCTGCAGAGGCCAGGGCCTGGGTGAAGCCGAGGCTGTCGAGCTGATAGTTGCCCCTTGTGAACACGCATCCGGCAAACACGCTGTTGACCCTTGAATCCAGCTTGCGCACCCTCCACTGCTCGGTCATGGACGCGGCGAAACCGGAGGTGCGCAGCAGCCTGTCGGCCAAAGCTTCGAATTCGGGCACTTCGGACTCGTTGAAAGTCAGCCGGATTTCCGACGTCTGCCGCAGTTGGTAGTCGATTCCAGTGAGCTCGCTCAGCTTGGGGTAGAGGCTGCGGTGAATGTGGAAGGAATCCCAGGCAAAAGCGCCAAGCGGGCCAGGTATTCCGTGGCCCGTGAGGGGATTCAGCCCACCTGCGGCATAGCCTGACGCCTGCGAGGCCACGCCATCACGCTCTATGATGGTACTGGTGAGTCCTGCCTCTCCCAAGTAGTAGGCAACGGCGCATCCCGCCGCGCCTCCTCCAATAATTGCTACGTCGGTTGATTCGGGCATAATTTCTGCGTCCGTGCCGGTTGATAGGATCGCCAATGTAGCGTAACGTAGCCACATTGTGGAAGTTTAGAACTAAAAGCGGATTACCAAGTCAGGAGTATACCCATGCCATTGTACGAATACTATTGCGCGAAATGCGATCGTGATTTCGAAATGATTCGTCCGGTCTCCCAGTCCGATCGCCCGGCAGCCTGCAGCGAGTGCGGCGAACCGGCGCAACGTCAACTATCCAATTTCGCCTTCCGGTCCAACACCTTTACGGCGCCCAAGTTCAAGGCGTCCTTGGAAAAGCCCATGCGGTCGCGGCCTGAAACACCCGCTCCCCAAGATTAAGACGCCCTCACCCCAACCCTCCCCATAGGGGAGAGGGGGTCAGCCGCCCTGCGCTGCCGCCTCAGCCCGCGCCTCGTTGCAGATTATGCAGGTGCAGGAGGCCCTCAGCGCTCGGTAAGTGTAGATCCCGGTGTAGTGGGTATCGTCCCACAGGAACTGCATACCATAGTTGCCCACGGGCAAGTGATCGATGGCCTTTACTCCCGTTGGCACCGTATCGGGATCCAGGGTCGGGCGCCCCGTCATCTCGTCTACGCAACTGGCACAGGGGCAGCGCAACCGCAGATAGCGATGCGGATACGGGCTGCGGTGCCCGTCGTCCCACAGTATGACGATGGCGGTGCCTTCGAGGTCTATTTCGCTGGGAAAAACTGGTTGTTGCATTCGCTTTTATCAATGCCGAGCGCGCCGAGAATTTTTCTAAATTCCTTTGCGTTCTCGGCGCGCTCGGCATTTAATTTTAAGATTGGGGTTGCGCCTGCACGTCGGCGAGGCGGGCCGGACGGGGCAGTTCGTCAGGGTCTATGGGAATCTCGATTATGCTGGGTTTTCCCGCGCTCAGAGCCTCCAGCATTGCATTGCCAACGTCCTCGGGCCGCTCCACGTAGTACCCTACGCCTCCGAACAGCTCGGCATACTTGTCATAGCGCGGGTTGAGTGTGTCGGCGCCGACGTACCGCTCATTGAAGGCAAAGCGCTGGTAAGCCTTCTCGGAACCCCAACTGCCGTTGTTCATTATCACCGTCACCACCGGAAGGTTGTATTCGACTGCGGTGGCGAATTCCTGCGCGTTGAACAGGAAACCGCCGTCGCCGTTGAAGTTGACCACCGGGCGATTGGGAGCGGCGAACTGCGCTCCGATGGCGGCGGGGAAGCTGAAACCCAAACCGCCCAGGTCCAGCGATGTCATCAGGCTCCGGGCTTGGAAGAAATCCAGTCGGTCCTGCCCGAAGTTGGGGGCGAGGCCCGCATCCAAGGCGACGATGGCGTCGCGGGGCATCACCTTGCGCAGCTCGGCGTAGACCCGCTGCGGCTTCATCGGCAGGCTGTCCAGCCGCTCCTCGCCGCGCAGCCTTCCGGCCCGGCGCGCGACCCAACCGTTGACTTCCTCGGCCCACTGCGGGTTCACGCGCGGCTCCCGACGGCGCAATTCCTCCAACAGATCCTCCGACACCGCTGCCGCGTCTCCCTCGATACCCACGGTGACCGGGTAGTTGCGACCGATCTCTTCCGGGTCAATCTCTATCTGGACAATGCGGGCATCCGCGGGAATGAAGCGATTGTCGTAGAACGTCGTGGACTGGCTCAGGCGTGTGCCGATAGCCAGGATGACGTCGGCCTCGCGTACCGCCTCAATCCCCTCTGCAGATCCCTGCCGTCCCAAGTGGCCAAGGAAGTTGGGATGATCGGAGGGCACTGCGTCGGCCCGCCCGTAGGACGTGACGATGGCGGCGCCGGTCATTTCGGCCAGACGGCAGACCGCGGCGCCCGCGTTGCTCCACTGGACGCCCCCGCCGGCCAGTATGACCGGGCGTTGGGCGGAAGCGAGAACGTCGGCGGCGCGCTGGACCAGCCCCAGGTCACCCCTTGAGCGGCTCTGACCCAGACGGTAGGCGTCAGGAGGCAGGAGGTCCAGTTCCACCTCGGCGCCTGGCAGAAGGTCCCGTGGGATGTCCAGCAGAACCGGTCCCATCTTGCCGGAGGTGGCGACGCGGAAGGCGTGGCGCAGGGCGTCGGGCAGGCGATCGATGCGGTTGATGGGAAAGGCCGCCTTGGTGATTGGTTTGAACAGCGCCACTTGGTCGAATTCCTGCGTGGAATTGCGGTACTGGTCGCGGCGCGAGGCGGATGGCGCAATCACCACCACCGGCGAGTGGGCCACGTATGCCGAGCCGATGCCGTAGGTCAGGTTGAGCACACCGGGGCCGTTGGTGGCCAGACAGACGCTGGGAGCGCCGGAAATGCGACTGAACCCGTCTGCCATCAGGGCTGCCCCCTGTTCGTGACGCACACCGACAAATCGCATATCGTCGCGGTCGTAGAGGGGATCCAGAATGTCGAGGAATGAAGATCCGACAATCCCAAAAATATGAGAAACGCCTTCCTGCTTCAGTAGCTCGATTACCGCTTCGCCTGCCTTGAGTCGCTGGGTCAACGCTGTTGCCTCCGGGGTGCTGGATCGCCCCGAAGTTTAACACACGCCGGGGATGCTCTCCCCGCTCTTTGCGCTTGCGGCGTTTAGTCCATACAATCGTGTCAAGAAACAGGCCGCAAATGCGGTTCGGAGGATGCCTACATGGACTACGAGCACCTGCTGGTGGAAGTCGAGGATCGCGTTAAAGTCATTACCATGAATCGCCCCGAAGTTCTGAACGCCATGAACCACCTGCTGGACGAGGAGCTGTATCACGCAGTGATGTCGGGCAACGACGATGACGGCGTAGGCTGCATCGTGATTGCCGGCGCAGGTGAACGGGCCTTCTCCGCAGGGGGAGACATTCACGAGCAACGGGTGCATGCCAGAGAGCTTACCGAGGAACAGCGGGAGGCCGACTCCTTCAAGTATCAGCAATGGATGTATGAGATTTCCGCGTCGCCCAAGCCGGTTATCGGCATGATGAACGGGCTGGCGTATGGAGGCGGCGCGGTGCTGGCCTCGTGTCTTGATATGCGCATAGGTTGTGAAAACACCCGCTTCCGTTTTCTTGCGGTGGCCTACGGGCGGATCAACAGCACCTGGAGCCTGACGAATCAGGTGGGTTGGCCCATTGCCAAGGAATACTTGTTCACCGGGCGGGTAGTGGAAGCCGAGGAAGCCTACCGCGTCGGCCTGCTCAACCACTTGGTGCCAGCCTCAGAACTCCGAGCCAAGACGATGGAAATCGCCGCCACCATTGCTGGGCACCGCCCCGAATCGGTAACCGGCATCAAACACCTGCTGCTCCAGGACAAGGCCGCCGACCTGCGAGGGATGTGGGAAAACGAGCGAAACCTCACCAACCAAGTCAAGGGCTACGGTGTAGAGCAGGCATTCCCGGAGTTCATTTCCCGCCGCGGTAGGGAGGTCTAGCGGGCGGAGCAGCCCTGCCTCCCAATCGGGAATAGCTGAGAGGCCGCGGGTGCACTCAAGTTTCTCTAGCACGCCAGACCCAGACTTGGAGCAAACTCATGGGCGACTGGGCGTTGTTTATTAACGGCATATACAGCAGTGTCTTGGACGAGATTATATCCACCCAGTACCAGAATCCCGAGAAAACACTGTTTTTGCAACCGCACGGCGGCGGCGCAACTGTGCGGCTGCGAGACGACGTGCCATCGCCCGAGTTCCCAATAACCCTGTATGCCTCGACCACGGACAAACTGGCAACCGTTGGCTACGCGGCGGCCATAGTTGGCTGGGAAAACAAGCTGACGCTGAATTTAGCGAGACGTCAAGAAGTTGATGCAATAATCAGACAGTACCAGCCCGATGAAGATGGCCTTTACGACGCTTCCAGGACATCTGGCAGTCCCAGCTTGAATTTGCTGCACGTCCGGCGGATGGTCAAACTGGAGGCCCCATTCAGTGTCGCTGAATTGATAAAGACCAGCGACGGTAAACCACTGTCTACGAATCGCAGCCGTGCCGGAGGATACTCATACGTCCAAAAGGTCAGTGAGTCTTCAGTGACTCGCTAACCGTCGTTACCCGCTCAGGGTGCCCTTGGTGCTGGGGACGGCGTGGGGCGAGCGCGGGTCCGGCTCCAGCGCGTCTCGGAGGGCGCGGGCCAGTGCCTTGCACAGGGCTTCGGCCTTGTGGTGGGGGTCGATGCCTGTGAGGATCTTTGCGTGGAGGTTGATCTTGCCCTCCAGCGCGATGGACTCGAAGAAGTGCCGCACCAGCGAGCCGGGCAGCGTTTCCACCATTGAGTCGTCGATGGTCGTCTCAATTACCGCATAGCCGCGCCCTGAGCAGTCCAGCGCCACCATGGCTAGGGTTTCATCCAGCGGCACTATGGCGTGGCCCATTCGCCGGATACCTCTGGCGTCGCCGATGGCCTCGTGAAAGGCCCGGCCCAACGTTATGCCCACGTCCTCCACCAAGTGATGCCAGCCGGTGTGGAGGTCGCCCTCTGCCTTCAGCGTAATATCGATCAGGCCGTGGCGAGAAATCTGGCTGACCATGTGGTCCAGAAACCCGTTTCCCGTGTCCACATCATAGACCCCGGCGCCGTCGAGATTGAGCGTCAAGCGAATATCGGTCTCGCCGGTGGTGCGGTGCAGCTTCGCAGTGCGGCCCTCCGGTACAACTGGCAGGTTGGCGGCGTCAGCCATGTGGACTCACTCTCTCCCTACCCATTACTTCCGAGGAACGAGGGACTGGTCATCTCTGCCAGGGCCGCCGCAACCGTGTCGTTCTCCTCCGGCAGGCCAACCGAGGTGCGGATGCAGTCGATCAGCCTGGGGTTGCTCCAGTGCCGCAGAAATATGCCGCGATTGCAAAGCCCCTCGAACACCCTCTGACCGCTCCCCTCGGGCAACTGGCAGAGGATGAAGTTGGCTTGGGACGGATAGGGCCTGACTGTGGGGATAGCCTCCAGCAGGCCGATCATCCGCTCCCGTTCGGCTATGATGGCGTTGACCCGCTCCAGCAGGGCGGGCATATTATCAAGCGACGCGATCAACGCGACCTCAGCGGCCAGGTTGACGTTGTACGGGGGTTTGACCGACATCATGGTTCGAGCCAGGTCCGGGTGCATTGCGCCGAGACCGATACGCAATCCGGCGAGCCCGGCCCACTTGCTGAAGGTCCGCAACACCACGAGGTTGGGGTACTCGTCCAACAGCGGCAGAACGGTCTGGCCGGAGAATTCGTAGTAGGCCTCGTCCACAATCACCAGGATTCCGGTGTCCAGCAGCGCTCTGACCTCGGCTTCGCTGGGCAAATTGCCAGAGGGGTTGTTTGGCGAGCAGACAACGATGGCCTTGGTGCGCGACGTGATGGCCAGCTTGACACCCTCAAGGTCAATCTCAAAGTCGTCATCCCGGGGCACCGAGACCGCCTGTCCGCCGCAGATCTCGGCTCCCAGTGAGTACATCCCGAACGTAGGCGTCAGGTTGATGATGTTGTCGCCAGGACCAATGAACATGCGGAACAGCATGTCAATCAGCTCGTCACTGCCGTTCCCCGCGATTATGCGATCCGGCTCGACGCCCACATAGCCGGATAACGCCTCCCGCAGCTGGCGCTGTTCCGGGTCAGGGTAGTGATTGAAGTGAGGGAAATCAGCCATGGCCTCCGCCACGGACGGCGAATGACCATAGGGATTCTCATTTCCGTTCAGGCGGATGATCTTATCCGGCGAAATACCGGCACGCTCCGCCATGACTTCAACTGGCTCCACTCCTTGGTAGACGCCCAGCCCCCGGATGTGCGGCAGCATCGACTGTTTAATCTGTTCTGTGAATTCGGCCATTTTACTTCGACCTGAATTTGGGTTGGTTTCTTTGCGAAAATTGCGAGCTAACGCAGGGAATCGAGCCGCACCTGGACCGCGCCCGCGTGGCCGGCCAAGCCCTCGGCATTGGCAATCCGCACTGCCGCCGGACCCAGATGCTGGAAGTCCGCGGGGCTGAGGCCCACCACCGGCATGGTGCGCAAGAAGTGGTGGACGCTGAGGGCCGATCCGAAACGGGCCGTGCCCCCAGTGGGCATCACATGGCTCGGCCCGGCGATGTAGTCCCCCATTACTTCTGGAGAATACTCGCCCAGGAACAGTCCGCCTGCGTGGTGGACGCGGTCGACCCAACTCCACGGTTCCCGCAGCAGCAGGCACAGATGCTCTGGGGCGATCCGGTTGACCAGTTCCACGCCCTCGTCCAGTGAGTCCACCAAGACGACGCGGCCCTGCCGCTCCAGTGCCTGCCTGGCCACGTCGCCCCGAGGCGCCGAGGCAAGTTGCAATTCCAGCTGTGTTTCGACACGTGACACCAAATCTTCGCTGTTGGTCACCAAGATGGCAGTGGCCAGTGGGTCGTGCTCGGCTTGGGCGATGAGGTCGGCCGCGCAGAAATCGGCATTCGCGTCATCGTCTGCGAGAATAATGGTCTCGGTTGGGCCGAAGACGCCGTCGATGTCCACCGACCCCTGCACCAGCTTCTTGGCGTAAGCAACGAAGATGTTACCCGGACCGCATATTTTGTCCACTCGAGGAATTGACTCAGTGCCATAGGCCAGGGCGCCGATGGCAGGAACGCCCCCGACTTGGAACATGGCATCAACCCCGGCGATTTTGGCCGCGGCGACCACGGCGGGATTCAATGGCTGTGACCCGGTACGCGGTGTGGTGAGTATGACCTCTCGAACGCCCGCGACCCGGGCTGGGATAACCGTCATCAGCACCGTGGACGGGTAGGCGGCGCTGCCACCCGGAGCGTAGACGCCAACACGTGCGAGGGGTCGCACCAGCTCACCAAGCCCCTGCGTCTGGTCCATCCACCCGGTGGGAAGCGTCGACTGATGGAAGGAGCGAATCCGCTCGGCGGCCAACTCCAGCGACTCCCACAGCTCCGGGCTGACCTTCTCGCTGGCGGCATCCAGTTCGGTGCTGGAAATTCTGAAGTCATCCAAGTCCGCCCCGTCCAGCAGCTTGGCGTAACGGCGGACAGCGGCATCCCCCTCTTCTTTCACGTCTGCCAGCATGCGAACGACCGACTCGGCCGGGGTGACGCCCTCGCCGAACGCCTGTCGGGTCCGTGACAGGACCGATTCGGGAAGGGATGACAGATCAAGCGGATCAATGCGGGTGAGGACGTTTTCAGCGTTGTCGACACCGCGAATTATGTTCAGGGTGGAATTGGCAGGCACTTGGCGTCTCCGGCTATTTGAGTCGATCCTGTGGCATTATTCCGGCAGAAATTCTCGGACATGGGCAATAGTGGCTGCAACGGCCTCTCGCTGGTAATTCTCTACCTTCGCTTCTGGAATTCTCAGATAGAGCTCTTCCAGACTGTAAGGCATCCTCTCCAGGAACAGGTCAACGGACTGCTGGACTTCGTCGTTGTCCCGGTACATACGGTTCAAGGCGAACTTCAGGCGAGACCAGTCGAATTCCCGTCCAACAAAACCGGCGACCCGATCCTTCCACTGCGAGAGCAGCCCGTCTTCAAAAAAGGACACAGACACGCCCTCGTCACCACAGGCAACAGCATCTCCGGCATTCATCGGCCCGCGCACGTCTGGCAGAGACAGGCGGTCCATGTCCAACTGTACTGCGCGGTCCCAGATGTCGGCCTGAATCTGGTCACCCGTGAGCCGCGTTTCCTCGCTGCCGATATCGAAGTTGGGGCGGTACACAGTGGTTATCCACACTTCGTCCGAGGCGAGATGACAGATGTAGCCAAGGAGAAAGGTTCGCGTGGCGGAAGACTGACCACTTTCTTCCAACAGCTCGGGGTAGTTGCGAAACATCGTGCGGGTTCCCGTACCGACATCCCGAACCGACAGTGGCGCGAAATGGGTCTGCTCGCGGGGCCACTTGGTCATGGCGCGTATATCCGGCGAGGTTGATCCCAAGTAGAAACTTCCAATGTGATCGTAGACGTAGCCCCAGTCAAGCTGCTCTGCGACCTGGTTCGCCAGAAAGATGTGCATTGGCAGATTGGGCATTCTCGACGACCTCGACCCAAGCTCCCATCGACACTGGCCCTTTGACCTTGGCGACAGCCACGTCCGGTCCAGTCCAAATGAGTAGAGGGAATGCCATATTTTATCCGGTCAAATTGCGCTTGTCGAACCGCCCTGCTGGAGGGTCCCAAACAGATCGTCGTATGAATGAGAATGGCTGTCGAACAGGTAGGTCAGTTGCGAGGCGGCCACGTCCACTGCCCCGCAATCCCTGAGATGGTCCACTGCCTGCAGCAGCTTGTCCTTCTTGACCAGCAGGCTGACGGAAAACCAGTCTTTCTCCTCGATGTTGTGCACGCGCGCCACCGTCGGGCCGCGGAGTCCTGCCAGCCCCGGACGGGCCAGGACCATTGCGCTGACCGCTTGAGCGGAATCCCCCTGCACGTTGGCCGAAAGGCGATAGTAAGGTTCGGCCCGCATATGAGCTTCCATCATTTCGGTAAGCCCGCGGGCAAGTTCCCGTGCATCTGCCGACTCTACCAGAAGTTCGGCATTGGCCAGAAGGCAGGCCTGAGAACTCAGGATGGTGCCGTCCTCCAGGGTCTTCAGCCGGTTCTCTTTGAGGGTGGTGCCGGTGGCGGTGAGATCGGCTATGAGATCGGCGTATCCGGCGACAGGGGCGGCCTCCAGCGTTCCCGATGCCGGCGCCAAGGTAAAGTAGTTGATTCCCCGGTCAAAAAGGAAGGTGCTGAGCAGGCGCGGGTACTTGGTGGCGATGCGGAGCTGCTTGCCCTGCTGCCGGAACTCCAGAGCGAGGTCGGCCAGGTCGGCCAGCGAAGTAACGTCCAGCCACGAGTCGGGCACCGCGAGCACCAGGTCGCACCGGCCGTAGCCAAGATTGTCCACCAGAACGGCAGCCCTCCGGTCGTCCTCACGGTACTCCAGCAGGCGGTCCAAGCCGGTGATGCCCAGTTCGGCACCGCCCTCCTCCACCTTTGCGGTGATGTCGGCAGTGCGCTGGAAAAGGACCTCCACCCCAGGAATGGCCGGGACCGAGGCAGTATATCGCCGGGCATTGGGGCGGCGCACCGCGAGTCCGCAGCCTCGCAGAAAGTCCAGGGTGGGCTGGTGCAGATCGCCGTCGCTGGGCAACAACAGGCGCAGCGTCGGCTTGCCATTGGTGGCTTGAGTCTCACTCATTTTGCGTCCTGACCCGATCTCTCCCAAGTCGGAAAAGATTGGGGGGAGCAGTTTATTGCTGCGCAGAACAATGTAAATAGATGGGTTCCAAAGGATGCCTGCAGTGTCTTCATATCCGCCGAGTACAATCCGCGAGATCTCGTCAAACGTCGTAGCTGGTGGTTCCCCCGTCCCTTTCGACCGTAACCATTCGTCTCAAGCCGCGCCGGGAAGCGTAGGAGAGGGCATCCGAAACATCTCTTCCGCAGACCTCCATTTCGACTGTCTGGCCCTGCTGACGGAGCTGTTGCGCGACTCCGACAGCGGCGGATTGGGCGTTGGGAGTGGAGGCAACAACGAGAATTCCTTCTGCTGCCGTTTCTTCGCTGCCCGGTTCATCCGGTGCCAGATCTGCCAGCGCGTCCAGGTTGTAGGCAAATCCGAGTGCGGGCAAATGCCCGTCTCCTCCCAGGTCGCGGGCCAGCCCATCGTAGCGGCCTCCGCCGCCCAGAGGTGCCGGCGAGCCGGGATGCGAAACCTCGAAGACCATGCCGTTGTAATAGGCCAAGCCACGAACCAAGCCAAAATCCAGCGCAATCTGGCCGGATTGGCCCAGGCCATCGGGAAGCATACCGATGACTTGCTCCATCCGGTCAATTGCCGAAGTATCGGCGCCGGCCTTGACCAGCGTGGCAGATGCTCCGGCAAGAGCAGACTTGGCATCGCCGCGAACCTGCGCCAGATCGCAGGCCGATTCCAAGGCGAGTCGCAGGGCCTCCTCCGCATCGGGCCGCCGGATCTTTCTCAGTAGCCGCTCCACCACTTCTTCCGGTTTCCGCTGTCCCAGTTGGTCGAGTGAGTTGGAGCGCAGCACGCCCAGCAACACTGTTCGCGCCTCGTCGTCACTCAGCCCCTGCACTGCCTGGCTCAGGTGCTCGTCTTCAGCCAGTCGCCCCACAACGTGCAGGCGGCGGCTTTCTTCCAGCAAATCGGGAATTGCTGAGCTGCCCTCGGTGAGCCGGGGTACGTTTTGGACCACAAAAACCCGGGCGCGCTCGGACAGGCCGACCGGATCCAGAAGGCTGTTCAATACATCAAGGTCCGCCAGACGCAGGGTCCATCCGGATATTCCCGATTCGGAGAGCACAGCTGTCGCCAGTGTGAGCAACTCCACATCGGCCAAAATACCTGGGCTTCCCAGAAGCTCGGCGCCAATCTGAGTGAACTGGCTGCGGGCTGGGGCATAGTCTTGCAGTACGGTCGCATCGAATCGAAACACCGGGCCGCAGTAACACCAACGCGCAGGCAGAACAATTTCGCCGGAGTGTTCGATGTAGTGTCGAATTGCCGGGGCGGTGAATTCCGGCCGAAGGCTGACGGCCCGTCCGGCCGGGTCGTTAAAGCTCAACAACTGGGAGGCCATTTCGCCGCCAGACTTTCTAAGGAAGAGCTCCGTAGGTTCAAGCAGCGGGGTATCCAGGGGGCGATACCCGTAACTATGGAGAAGAGAGATGAGGCGCTGCTGCAAGGAGTTGCGCCGTCGTAGGGGATCTCCGGCCAAATCGGACATACCACGCAAACGCGCAACCGGTCTGGCTGATTCTGAGGTTTGTCGGTACATCGCCTAGCAGAAAGTTATTTTACAACAAGCGTAACAGGATAGGAATTCATGACCATGCCGATTCCAAGGCTTTTCGCTCACATCAAAGAATAGATCCGTGCCTTTCTGACGCGCAATAAACCAGTATTTAACCAACGGAAGGAACTGTCAGCGCCAAGTCCTCATGCCAGGTCCTAAGGATGGGCGTTCAGCCCACCGTCCACGTAGACCGGCTGGCCGGTGGAGTAGTCACAAGACTCGGAACACAGGTACACCAGAAGTGGGCCGATATCTTCAGGGCGTCCCTTGCGGCGCAGGGGCGTATAGCGTACCAGCAGTTCTTCCAACTGCTCCTCAATGGACTGCCCGGTACTGTCGATCCAGCCGGTGCCCAGGGCGTTGACCCGGACGTTGTGGCGACCCCACTCCACCGCCAGCGAGCGGGTCAGCGACAGCAGGGCGGCCTGGCTGGCGGCAAAGGTAGACCCGTTTATCATTCCTCGTTCGGCCAGCTCCGACACGATATTGACCACCCTTCCATAGTCCCGTTGGGCCATGCGTGGCAATACCTGCTGTGAGAGCAGGAATGGCATCTTGACATTCCTGGTCTGCACCTCTTCCCAGCTCAGGGTCGTGATGTGCGCAGTAGGAGCGGCGAACATGCTTCGAGCGTCGTTTACGAGAATGTCCACACGGTCGTGATGGCGGTCGAACTCTGCCATCACTCGCACGGCGCTGACATCAGACCCGGGGTTGACCACCGCCCCTGCGCTTCCGGAAGGGAGGGCATCCATCACCGAGTCGAGGAGGCGCTGGGTGCGGGCAACAGCGAACACACCGGCCCCGGCCTCAGCCAAGGCAGATGCGAGGAACGGCGCCTCATCACCGCCAGACGTTGCGAATATGGCTACCTGACCCGACAGTCCGTATTCCGGCAGAACCGGCATATCAATCTCCTGCTGAGTTTGTGCATCCCTCTCACATGCATCCCTCTCACAGGGGAAGCTGAGAGGTGGATGAAAGACGCTACGGCTCCAAGGGAATCACAGGCGCGTGGCCGGTCGGTGTTATGCCACCAGCCAATCCGCCACCGTCGGCAATTATCATCTCCCCAGTCATGTAGTCCGATGCGCTGGAGGACAGGAACACCGCCAGCGGGCCGAAGTCTTCCGGTTTGCCCAGCTTGCCGATGGGCAGGAAATCCCCTGAGCGGGGCAGGCTGGACGTGGTAGCGCCCATATCCCCTGTTGGGACGAACCCCGGCACGATGCTGTTGGCCGTAACCCCGTATCGGGCGAGGTTGAAAGACAGCACCCGGGTGAGCTGGATCATGCCGCCCTTGCTGCAGCAGTACATATAGATGTCCCTGCCGCCTCGCATACCGAAGCCGGACGCCACGTTGACTATCTTCCCGTGTCCTTGATCAACCATGGGCTTGGAGACAGCCCGCGAGCAGTAAAACGCCCCGGTCAAGTTGACATCCATAATCCGGTGCCAGTCGTCGTCAGTTATTTCCCATATAGGCTTGCGGACGTTGTCCTGAACGGCTCCGGCGTTGTTAATCAGGACGTCTATCTTGCCGAAGCGCTCGGTGGCAGCCTGCATCAGACTCTCGACCTGAGCCGAATCGGTGACGTCGGTGGCCACCGAAATGGCCTGACTGCCCAAGGCCTCGACCTCGGCGGCGGCGACTTCAATGGGGCCGGGACGCCGCCCGGCTATGGCGAGGGTGGCGCCGGCTCGGGCCAGGGCGCGAACCATGGCAAGTCCCAGCCCGGTGCCTCCTCCGGTTATCACTACGGTTTTGCCGTCAAGACTTAGCGATTCCAGCATGGTTTCCCCGGAAGCAAGAGTTTGGATTGAGCAGAAGTCGGGATTCAGGGATCATTCCAACGCGCCGGACAGTGTAACGTCTCCGGCGGTGAGAGTCATGATCTCACTGTCATTGGTGCGGAGCAGCAGGTTCCCGGTGTCGTCCACGCCCACGGCCTCGCCGGTGACGCTCTCATCGCGGAAAGTGGCCGTCACCCGCCTGCCGATTGTTTCCAGCAGTTGACTCCATTCGGCCAGTGGATTGGCGCCAGTGTCCTGTCCGCCTGTCGGCAACCGGCGGTAGAGGTCGTCCAGTTCGATGAGCAATTGCCTCAACAGAAACTCCCTCGCGACCTCCCTGCCCGCCGCCTCGTTGACACTGCAGGCGACGGCGGCAATCTCTTGGGCGTCCGAGGGAATTGGAGCGACATTGATGCCGATACCGAGGACAGCATAGCACACCGACTGTCCCACGATGGCGCTCTCGGCCAGGATGCCCGCAGCCTTCCGCCCGTTAAGCATCAGGTCGTTGGGCCATTTGATCCGGGGGTCCAGCCCAGCCTGCTTTCGCACAGCCCGGGCCGTCGCCAGCCCTCCAATGATGCTTATGTAAGGGAGTTGCGCCATGCTTGGTCGAAAGAGCACTGACAGCAGAAGGTTTCCCGGCTGGGACACCCAACTCCGCCCTTGGCGCCCCCGGCCGGCGGATTGCCGCTCGGCAATAACTACGGTGCCATCATCGGCGCCTTCGCCGGCCAGTCGGGCTGCCTCGTCCATGGTGGAGCCGAGTTCGGGATGATAAAGGATCCGACGCCCTACTATGTGCGTGTAAAGACCCTCGCGGACTGCAGCAGCGACCATGTTCGGCATAACGGCGCGGTTTACCAGCCGTGCTCAACCTTGTCGCGCAGCACATTCACCAGTTCGGAGACGGGGACCCGGGCTTGGTACATGGTGTCCCGGTCGCGGACGGTAACCTGGTGATCGTCAAGGGTGTCGAAATCCACGGTGACACAATATGGGGTGCCGATTTCGTCCTGCCTGCGGTAGCGCCGCCCGATGCTCTGGGCGTCGTCATACTGTGCGTTGAAATGCGGACGCAGCAGGTCGTGAACACGGCGAGCGGTCGGGGTGAGCCGCTCGTTTCGGCTCAGCGGCAGCACTGCCACGGTAACCGGAGCAAGTCGGCGGTGCAGCCGGGTGACTACGCGCACCGTGTTGCCGTCCGGCTCTTCGTCATAGGCATCCAGCCAGAACGCCAGCGTTGCCCGGTCGACTCCGCCGGAAGGTTCGATCACGTAGGGATAGTAGCGCGTCTGCAGTTCATCGTCGAAAAAGCTCAAATCCTCGCCGCTGAATTCGGCGTGCTGCTTCAGGTCGAAGTCGGTACGGTCTGCGATCCCCTCCAGTTCGGCCCACCCCCAAGGAAAACGGTACTCTATGTCGTAGCAGTCTTTCGCGTAATGGGCGAGTTCGTCGGGACCGTGCCGCCGCAGCCGCAGGTTTTCCGGCCGGATGCCCAGTTCAACGTACCACTGGAAGCGGTCTTTGACCCATCGGTCGAGCCACTCCAGATCGGTCTCGGGCCGGACGAAGAACTCCGCTTCCATCTGCTCGAATTCACGGGTGCGGAAGGTAAAGTTCCCGGGCGTGATTTCGTTGCGAAAGGACTTGCCTATCTGCCCGATGCCGAAGGGCAGCTTCTTGCGGGTTGAATTCACCACATTTGGGAAGTTCACAAAGATGCCCTGCGCGGTCTCGGGGCGCAGCCAGACCTCGTGGGCCGTGTCCTCCACGGGGCCCATGAACGTGCGGAACATCAGGTTGAAGCGGCGCGGCGCGGTCAGCTCTCCTCTGCAGTCCGGACAACGCAGGTCGCGGCCGGCATCGGCGGCCGCGGGGGATGTGGGATCGATGCCTTGGTCCTCCAGGAGGTGATCCTGGCGGAACCGCTGGTTGCAGTCGCGACACTCCACCAAGGGGTCGCTGAAATTCTCCACGTGACCGCTGGCCTCCCAAGCCCGGGGGTGCATCAGGATGGCGGCATCGAGCCCCACCATGTCGTCCCGCCCGGCGATCACCGACCGCCACCACGCCTCTTTGACGTTCCGCTTTAGCTCGACCCCCAGCGGTCCATAGTCCCAGGTCGAGCCGAGGCCGCCGTAAATCTCGCTGCTCTGAAATACAAATCCGCGGCGTTTGGACAGAGACAGAATCTTGTCCATGTCGGCATACGGCAAAGAGCGGGCCAAGGGAATCCTCCTCACGGCAAGTCAGTAGCTTGTCTTTCGATAAAAGCCCGGTCAGTATAAAGGCAAATTGCTACGGGTTGCGAGTCTACGGCTGGCTGGCGCAGGGCAATCGCGGCTGGGCGATGATGGTGCCTGGTCTCAGGTAAGATAAGAGGTAAGCGGCAGTATTCCCGGACCGTTCAGCCATGCTAGGACTTCCCTTACCCATCTCCCCATTGCGTTTATGACAATTGGAGTCGTAGCCTCGCTTTGGGCAAATTTGGCTCTATATTAATATACATCGAGAGCCGTTATATTCCCGGATATCTCATTCAATAAGGTTATAGAGAATCTGCGAGGATGCGGGAAACTTGGGAAAGCGGTTCTTGACTTTCGTAAATGACCTTGATAGATTGAATGCCCCACCGATCAGTGTGCGGAGAATTATATATGCCTACAGTGAACCAACTGGTAAGAAAAGGCCGTAAGCCGGTCCGCAAACGGACCAAGGCCCCTGCCATGCATTGGGTACAGAATTCCCTGAGGAATCGCGTAAAGTGGGGCCCGGGCTGTCCGCAGCGGCGAGGGGTTTGCATTCAGGTTCGCACCATGACGCCCAAGAAGCCCAACTCGGCATTGCGGAAAATTGCCAGGGTCAGGCTCACCAATGGTGTAGAGGTAACGGCTTACATCGGTGGCGAAGGCCACAATCTTCAGGAGCACTCCGTGGTGCTGGTGCGCGGCGGCAGGGTCAAGGACCTTCCGGGCGTCCGCTACCACATCGTTCGCAGCGCTCTGGACTGCGAGGGAGTGAACGACCGTCGTCAGGGCCGCAGCAAATACGGAGCCACCCGCCCTCGCCGTTAGCGCGAGGGTTTTCGGTCCTGTAGACCAGTGAACACATTGCAAGCCGCAGTAACCCAAATGGATGACAATCGGACCGTAAGGTGTAACGACTAATGTCCAGAAGGAGACGCGCCGAGCGTCGCATAACCGTGCCCGACCCCCGTTACAATGATGTGGAGTTGGCCCGGCTCATAAACAGGCTGATGCTGAAGGGCAAGAAATCAATTGCCCAGCGAGTGGCCTACAACGCTTTCTCAATTATTCAGACCGAATCGAGCCGCGAGCCGCTTGAGGTATTTCAACAGGCCCTGCGCAATGCCACTCCTGCGGTGGAAGTGCGTCCCAAACGTGTTGGTGGCGCAACCATCCAGGTGCCGACGGAGCTTCGCACAGAACGCAGCGAGGCTTTGGCGATGCGCTGGCTAATCCGTGGGGCCCGGTCGCGCAAGGGAATGCCCATGCGCCGAGGACTGGCCTTGGAGTTGATGGATGCCTCGCGTGGAGAAGGGTCGGCGGTCCGCCGAAGGGAGGAGTTGCACCGAATGGCAGAGGCCAATCGTGCGTTCGTTCACTATCGCCGGTAGTTCCGGTGTGCAGTAGCGCAAAGCCTGGTTGCCCGCTTTTCCACCAGTGCCCATAGTCATGCAGAACGTTTTTCCCATTGATAAGATCCGCAACATCGGGTTCATCGCCCACATCGACGCCGGGAAGACCACCGTCACCGAACAGGTTCTCTACGCCACTGGCCGTATACACCGTGCCGGAGGCGTGGATGACGGCACCACCGCCATGGACTGGATGCCCCAAGAACGGGAACGTGGCATCACGATCACAGCCGCCGCCACCACCGCGCAGTGGCAAGACTGCCGCATAAACATTATCGACACCCCCGGGCACGTCGATTTCACCGCCGAAGTTGAGCGCTCCCTGAGAGTTCTGGATGGCGGAGTTGTGGTCTTGGATGCGGTGGCTGGTGTGCAATCCCAGTCCGAAACCGTTTGGCGACAAGCCGACACCTACTCCGTCCCCAGGATATGCTTCGTCAACAAAATGGACCGTGTTGGCGCCAGCTATGAGCGCACCCTGGATTCAATCCGGCGCCGCCTCAATGGCAACCCGGTCCCCATTCAGTTGCCAATGGGTGAGGAGGCCGATTTCTGCGGCACCATCGACCTGATCGGTGGGCGCGCCATTGTGTACCCGGTGGGCCGGGCCGCCCGCGCCAGCGCCGAAGAATACGAAGACCTACCAGTGCCTGCCGAGTTTGAGGATGACTATTACCGTTACCGGCAGGAAATGATTGAGAAGATTGTAGAGACGGATGAGCAATTGCTCATCCGTTACCTTGAGGGCGAGGAACTGCCCCCGGAAGACCTGCGGGAGGCCCTGCGTCGGGCCACCATCTCCCGTGAGGTTGTGCCGGTGCTTTGCGGCAGCGCCATCTCCGGCAAGGGCGTTCAACCTCTGCTGGACGCGATACTTAACTTCCTGCCATCACCCTCGGATGCTCCTCCGGTGGAGGGTGTGAGACCGCAGACCGAAGAGACTGAGCTCCGGCACCCCGACGAGGATGGCCCATTGGCCGCGCTGGCTTTTAAGGTGGCAACAGACCCCTATGTGGGACGTCTGGTGTTCCTGCGGATCTACTCCGGACGGGTGAGGTCAGGCGCCTCAGTGCAAAACGTGTCACGCAATGGACGGGAGCGTCTGGGCCGGCTGCTACTGATGCACGCCAATCACCGCGAGGAACTGGAAGACGTTATGGCCGGCAACATCTGCGCCGCCGTGGGTCTTAAAAACACTTTCACCGGCGACACCATCTGCGCTGACATGGATCAGGTTATTCTTGAACCGCCGAAGTTCCCCAGCCCTGTGGTATCGGTCGCGATAGAACCCATGACTCGCGCCGACCAGGACCGCCTGACCGACGCCCTGCGGAAGTTGTCCGACGAGGACCCCACCTTCGTGGTGCGGTTCAACGACGAAACCGGCCAGACGGTGATGTCCGGGATGGGCGAGTTGCACCTTGAGGTGCTGGTGGACCGGATGCGCCGGGAGTTCAACGTCGAGGCCCAGGTGGGGCGTCCGCGGGTATCCTATCGGGAAACCCTGTCCACCCCTTACCGCTCGGATGCCCGGTTCGTGCGGCAGACAGGCGGACACGGCCAGTACGGACATGTGGTGCTGGACCTCGAACCGCTGGGCCGCGGCGAGGGAATCCAATTCGTCAACAACATTGCGGGCGGTACGATTCCCCGCGAATATATCCCAGCCATCGAACGTGGCGTCCGGGAAGCACTGGACAACGGGCCGCTGGGCGGTTATCCTCTGGTAGATTTAAAAGTCTCTCTCGTGGACGGCAGTTTCCACACCGTAGATTCTTCGGAAATGGCTTTCCGAAGCGCCGGAATGATGGCGATTCGGGAAGGAATCAGGAAGGCTGGGCCCATGCTATTGGAGCCCATCGCTGACCTGGAGGTGGTAACGCCGGGCGATTATCTGAGCGACGTCATCGGCGACCTGGGAACACGGCGCTCCCAAATCCGAACAATCGAAGGGCTGGACGGCGTACAAACAGTGCGGGCGCTGGTGCCGCTGGGAGAAACCTTCTCCTACACCACGGCCCTGCGCTCAATAACACAGGGGCGGGCCTCCTACACTATGGAGTTCCGCCACTACGAGCCGGTTCCCGAAGGGTTGCTCCGAACCCTGCTTTAGCCGGTAGCGGCTAAGGCGTTTCACAGGGTTTCGGTGCGGCTTTTCGGGTTTAATGTTTTCGCCCATTTGAGGGGCATTCATCAGAGACAGGCAGGCTGAAGAAGGCGTATGCAGTCAAGGCAAAAGGTCAGGATCATCCTGAAGGCGTTCGATCACAAGATGCTGGATCTTTCGACCGGGCAGATAGTGGAGACCGCCGAGCGAACCGGAGCCAGGGTAGCCGGGCCGGTGCCCTTGCCCACCCATATACGCCGCTTCTGCGTCATTCGGGGGCCCCACGTCGACAAGGACTCGCGAGAGCATTTCGAGATTCGCACTCACAAGCGCCTGATCGACATTCTGGAGCCCACGTCCAAGACCATCGATTCGCTGACCAGGCTGAACCTGCCGGCCGGGGTCGACATCTCCATCAAACTTTAGGCCTGAAACTCAGGGCCGAGTCCGGCGGGCGCCGGGCGAAATTGAAGGCCAACTAAATATGCTTCGGGGATTTCTGGGCAAGAAAATTGGTATGACGCAGATCTTCCGGGAAAACGGAATCGTTGTCCCGGTGACTCTTATTGAGGCAGGTCCGTGCGTTGTAACTCAAATCAAAACCAAAGAGAACGACGGCTACGAGGCCGTGCAGCTGGGCTTCGGTGCAACCAAGCATCCCAACAAGCCCATGCAGGGTCACTTTCGTTCCAGCCGCTCCAGCCGTTACCTGCGGGAAGTGAAGGCGGATGACCCCTCTGAGTTTTCCGTGGGGCAGACGCTGGGTGTTGACATCTTCGCGGAGGGCGAAAAGGTCGACGTCATCGGACGCTCAAAGGGCCGGGGTTTTGCCGGCACAATGAAGCGACACGGTTTTGGCGGAGGACCACGAACTCACGGGCAATCAGACCGCGCCCGGGCCCCGGGTTCTATCGGTGGAGGCACCACCCCCGGCAAGGTGTTCAAGGGCCTTAAAATGGCGGGACACATGGGCGATCGGCGCATCACCGTCAAGGGGCTGGAAATTATCGGTGTCGACACCGACCGGAATATACTAATGGTAAAAGGTGGCATCCCCGGCGCGCCCAACAGCTTGGTGGAAATCAGGAGGGCGGCCTAATCGGTCAGGCAGCAACGCTATGCAAGTCGCAGTCAGAAATCAGTCAGGCGAAAGCCTCGACATCATCGAACTCAATGACGCCGTCTTCGACGTGCCAATGAACCCGACTCTGGTTCACCAGGCAATGGTCATATACCAAGGAAACAGGCGTCAGGGTACCCACGATACCAAGACCCGCTCCGAGGTATCCGGCGGGGGCCGCAAGCCCTGGATTCAGAAGCACACCGGACGGGCTCGTCAGGGTAGTACCCGCTCACCCCAGTGGCGTCACGGCGGCGTAGTCTTCGGACCTCACCCGAGAAGCTACCGGAAGGCTCTGCCCCGGCGGATGCGCCGGTATGCCCTGCGATGCGTGCTGTCCGACAAAGCCCGCAGCGACCGTCTGGTTTGCCTAGACTCCATGGACACTGTAGACGGCAAGACCAAGTCGATGGCTGGCCTCTTGGAGCGTCTCAACATTTCCAGTTCCGCTCTGGTTGTTACCCTGGGCACGGACCACAATGTAGTCCGCGCCGCCGGCAATCTGAAGAGGATTTACACCCTGCCGGTAAACCAGCTGAACGCCGAGGCGCTGCTGTCTCGTGATGTGCTGATTCTCACAGTGGGAGCAGCCAAGTGGGCGGAGGAAACACTGGCCGTTGAACCGCACGGCCGCCGTGGGCGCAAGTTCGCGACGGTTGTTGATGCGGAGGACGGTTCGGTCGCCTCTGTGCCGGACGACGATACCGAAGAGGAAACGATAACATCAGAATCGGTATCAACGGAATCGGTAACCTCCGAGACGGTATCAGAGTCCGACGGAAATGAGGACGGTGAGTAAATGGATATTCACCGGATCTTGATCAAGCCAACCATCACTGAAAAAAGTACCATCCTGCAGGAGTCAGGCAAGTACACATTTGAAATCGCCCCAAAGGCCAACAAGATAGAGGTCAAGGAGGCGGTGGAGAAGAGCTTCAGCGTGACTGTGCTGGATGTTAATATCTCGAAGTCGCGTGGCAAGCGGAAGCGCTACGGGCCGCGTATGGCAAAAAAACCCGATATCAAGAAGGCTGTCGTTACCCTCAAGCAGGGAGACCGCATCAACTTGATAGAGGGTCTCTAAGGGGCTAGGTATGCCACTTAAGAATTTTCGACCAATAACACCGGGAACCCGGAATGCGGTGCGTGCCTCCTTCGAAGAACTGACCACCAACAAACCGGAGAAGTCCCTCTTATCCAGAAAAAAGAACCACGCCGGGCGCAATAACCAGGGTCGCATTACCACCCGGGCCCGGGGCGGCGGCTCGCGGCGCATGTACCGCGAAGTCGACTTCAAGCGGAGAAAGGACGGAGTCCCCGCGCGAGTGAAGTCCATTGAGTATGACCCCAACCGGACCACTCGCATCGCTCTGATTTTCTACGTCGATGGCGAAAAAAGCTACATCCTGGCCCCCCACGGGCTGTCAGTGGGCGACACTGTTCAATCTGGTCCGGACGCATCGGTGAGCTTGGGCAACACGTTGCCTCTCACCAACATCCCCACCGGAACCGTGGTGCACAACCTGGAGCTGACCCCGGGCCGAGGTGGACAACTGGTGCGCGGAGCGGGTACAGGGGCACAGGTTCTCTCGCGAGAGGGCGAATACGTTCTGATTCGCCTGCCCTCTGGCCAGATGCGCCGTGTGCTGCTCCGTTGCCGGGCCAGCGTGGGCCAATTGTCCAATCCCGACCATAAGAACGAGAGCCTGGGCAAGGCCGGGGCCTCGCGGCACATGGGCCGCCGACCCAAAGTGCGCGGCGTTGCCAAGAATCCAGTAGACCACCCCCACGGCGGTGGAGAGGGCCGATCGCCAATTGGTATGCCAGGCCCCAAGTCGCCTACGGGCAAACCCACCCTCGGCCACAAAACACGAAACAAGAAGAAGGCGTCCAGCAAGTTTATCATGCGCCGGGGCAGGAGACGCTAGAATGTCCCGTTCCATCAAAAAGGGACCGTATATCCATCCCAAACTGATCAAGAAAGTGGATCAGGTGCAACGCTCGGGAGCCAATACCGTGATCCGCACTTGGTCGCGTGCCTCTATGATCATGCCCGAAATGGTGGGGCTTACCATCGGCGTACATGACGGACGCCGGCATGTGCCTATATTCATCACCGAGAATATGGTAGGGCACCGTCTCGGCGAGTTCTCACCAACTCGCACCTATCGAGGCCACGTTGCCCGCTCTGAACGCTCCAGCCGGGTGAGGTAACATCTTGCCACCAGTTAGAGCTGTAGCAAAACAACTCGGGGCCTCTCAGAAAAGGCTCAAACCCATACTGGACTTGGTTCGGGGCCAGCGGGTAGATGATGCCTTGAACGCGCTCCGCCTGCTGCCTTCGCCTTGGGCGAAGCCGGTGGCGAAGGTGGTGCAGTCGGCAGCGGCCAACGCAGAAAACAATATGCTGATGGACCGCGACAATTTAAGGATCATCCACATCACGGCTGATAATGCGACAACGTTGAAGCGCTTTCGCCCCAGGGCCCGCGGTCGCATCGGTCGCATCACCAAGCGCACCAGCCACGTAACCGTGGTGGTGGACGAAGACGAGTAGCAGGAGACTGAGGTATGGGCCACAAGACCCATCCATACGGGTTTCGACTGGGCATAATCAAGGACTGGAAGGCCCACTGGTACGCCTCTAACGGCGCTGCTTACCGCGGCCTCGTGAAAGAGGACCTGGATCTGCGAGAGTGCATCCGCAAGGAATACCGCACCTTTTCCGATGCTGGCATCGCCAACGTCGTGATCGACCGAGGGGCCCAGGACAGCGTCATAGACATTCACTCCGCCCGGCCCGGCATCCTAATCGGACGCGACGGCGAACGGGTGAAGAATCTCCGGGCCAAGCTCGAGGCCATCACCCGCAGCCGGGTGCAGTTGAACATCAGAGAGATAGAGCAGCCGGAAATCAACGCTTACTTGGTAGCCCGAAACGTGGCGGACCAGTTGGAACGCCGGGTTGCCTATCGCCGCGCCATGCGCCAGGCCGCCCAGCGAGCCATGCAGGCCGGCGCCGAGGGGATCAAGATAATCGTCAAGGGGCGTATTTCCGGATCAGAAATCGCCCGCACTGAAAAGCTGATGCTTGGACAGGTTCCTCTGCACACGCTGAGGGCCAACATCGACTACGCCCTGGCCGAGGCACATACCATCATGGGGCGGGTCGGAGTCAAAGTGTGGGTTTACACCGGCGAGGTCATGCCTATCAGGACCGAGGAAGCGGCTGAACTGGAGAATATCGAGGTCACGGTTCAGGCAGGTGACCCAGACGTCGACATCGAGCAATTGATGGACGAAAATTTCCCGTAGGGTTGCATGTACAGATAAACAGTGGCATAGAAGCCGGAACGGTTCAATGCCATTTCCCGTGTCATCGATCAGGTAGCAGGAGAATCTTAATGCTCTCTCCAAAACGCACAAAATACAGGAAACAGTTTCGTGGCCGCATGCGGGGCGCCTCGGTGACCGGCAGCAGCGTAAACGCGGGTGAAGTTGGACTCAAGGCAATGGAGCCCGCATGGATCACCGCCAGGCAGATTGAATCTGCGCGCGTCGCCATCACTCGTCACCTCAAGCGTGGCGGGCAGGTTTGGGTGCGGGTATTCCCAGACAAGTCCGTGACCAAAAAGCCGGCTGAAACCCGCATGGGCGGCGGCAAGGCTGGAGTGGACTTCTGGGTCGCGGTGGTAAAGCCGGGCCGCATCCTCTTTGAGGTTTCGGGAGTTCCCCACGACGAGGCCGTGGAAGCTCTGCATCTTGCTTCGCAAAAGCTCCCCATCGCCACTAAAACCGTGTTCCGCGACCGCTTGGCCACCGCAGTCAGCAACGCGGCCGCCTAGTTGAATTATGCGCATTCACGAAGTACGAGAATTGAACGACGACCAACTGCAGGATGAGTTGGACAAGGCAGGCCGCGAGCTTATGAACCTGCGGTTCCGAGCGGCGACCAATCAGCTGCCCAACTCCAATGAACCAGCGTCCGTTAGAAAAACCATTGCCCGCCTGCGTACGGTAATCCGCGAGCGGCAGATGTTGGAGGGCCGCTAGTGGTCACCAGAGGAAGGCGCAAGGTGCGCACCGGGTCAGTTGTGCGGGTCAAGCAGGACAAGACGGCCGTTGTGGAGATGGTCTGGAAACAACGCCATCGTCTATATCACAAACAGGTCCGCCGCGTTGCCCGTTTCCATGTTCACGACCCGGAAAGCCAGTGCAGCTTGGGCGACGTCGTACGCATCGAGGAAACCCGGCCTGTTTCCAAAACCAAGCACTGGCGCCTGATCCAAATATTGGAACGCCGCCAGGTGGCGGAAGTCCGCCCCATCGAGCTTGAGGGAGACGCAATCACGAAGGTGGTCGAGCCCGAGGTCGACGAGACATCTCCGGAGATTGACGAAGACATTGATCCGGACATCCTGGATCTCCTCGTCTCTGCTAATGACGATTTCGAGGACGATGAGGACGACTAGCGACAGCCGACTCCGGGCCTCAGTTGCCGGGATGCGGTCCAAGGAATAGGGGAATGATTCAAACCTACACCAGGCTGACAGTGGCGGACAACAGCGGAGCGCGAGTTATCCGCCTGATAAACATACCGGGCAGCAGCCGCAGGAAGTTCGCCAGCGTGGGGGACGTGGTGGTCTGCAACGTTCGGGAAGCCGCGCCCAATTCGCCGGTTCGCAAGGGGGATGTGGTCCGGGCTGTGGTGATCCGGCAGGCGCAAGCCCATCGCCGCCCAGACGGAACGTATATCAAGTTCGACGATAACGCAGCGGTGCTGATCGCAGAGAACCTCAACCCCAGGGGCACCCGGATCTTCGGTCCGGTGGCCCGGGAGCTGCGAGACCGTGGGTTCATGCGCATCGTTTCCCTGGCTCCAGAGGTGGTCTGATGCGCATACGCACCGGAGACAACGTGCTGGTCATCGCAGGCCGGGACAAAGGCAGGACAGGCCGCGTTGAGCGCAACCTGCCCAGCAATGATCGCGTGGTCGTAGAAGGCGTCAACGTGGTGACCAAACACATGCGGGGACAACCAGGAGTGCGCCAGTCGGGCCGCATCCAGATGGAGGCCCCCATTCACGTTTCCAACGTCGTCCTAATTTGCAACAAGTGCAATCAGCCCACCCGGCCCCGGATCACTTTTTTGGAAACCGGGTCGAGGGTGCGCTCTTGCACCAAGTGTCAGGAAGTAATCGACGATGCTCGATGACGAAACCCAACAGCAGGAAACCCAGGCACAGCCCAGGCAGGAACGGGGTGGAGGTCGGTCTGGCAGGCGGCAGCGAGAAAGCGACTCGGCGATGGCCGAAGCAGAGGACTCTACGCCCCCAGCTCCCAGGCTGAAACAGCAATTCCGCGACGAGATTGTGCCGCAGATGATGCGGGAGTTCGGCTACTCCAATCCCATGGAGGTTCCCCGCCTGCAGAAGGTCGTGCTGAATATCGGATTGGGCGAGGCCCTGACCAACGGACGGGCCATGGAAGCGGCCGCCCAGGACCTGACCACGATCAGTGGGCAGAAGCCGATAATCACCCGCGCCCGCAAGTCCATAGCGGGATTCAAAATCCGGCAGGGCAATGCCATCGGCGCCGCGGTCACCCTGCGCGGTGACCGTATGTATCATTTCCTAGACCGGCTCGTTAATACTGCGCTGCCTCGCATACGGGACTTTCGCGGTATGCCTCGACGCGGTATGGATGGGCGTGGCAACTTTTCGCTTGGTATCAGGGAACAGATCATATTCCCTGAAATCGACTACAATTTAATCGACCGTATCCGGGGACTCCAGGTAACCATCGCCACCTCAGCGCGCAACGATGCCGAGGCGATGAGGCTGCTGGAACTTTACGGATTTCCCTTCATTCGCGAAACTTAACGGAGGCCCGGCGTGGCTAAGACGTCCCAGATTCAGAAATGGCTCCGAAAGCCCAAATACCCGGTGCGGGCCTATAACCGTTGCGGCCGCTGTGCCCGACCTCGCGCCTATATCCGCCACGCTGGCCTGTGCCGGATCTGCTTCCGTGAGTTGGCCCTCACCGGCGAACTGCCCGGTGTGCGTAAGGCCAGCCTGTAACCCAGCGCAATATCCGGGCGCAAATTGGCGACGATATCGAATATTCCCAATCTGGAGATGAGGCACAGATGCCGGTAACCGACCCTATAGCCGATATGCTCACGCGAATCCGCAACGCCATTCAGGCGCGGCACGATTCGGTGATGATGCCCCACTCCAAAATGAAGCTGGCCATCGCTAGGCTCCTGAAAGAAGAGGGGTTCATCCGCGATTTTGACATGCCAAGGGGCCAGGTTCATCCGACCCTGCGGATACATTTGTCCTACCGGGAGGGCCGCCAGTCTGCGATAGCCGGGCTCAAGCGCATGAGTAAACCAGGCCTGCGAGTCTATGTCGGCAAAGGCGAAATTCCCCGCGTCTACGGCGGTCTGGGGCTGGCGATTGTTTCCACGTCCCGGGGGATTATGGCCGGAAGGCAGGCGTGGCGCGACGGAATCGGAGGAGAGTTGCTCTGTTATGTCTGGTGAAGGTAACGGCAACGGCAATACGCAGGGCCGAACACTGTCAAGAATTGGACGCAAGTCCATCCCATTGCCCGGTGGCGTAACCGCAAATGTTGGATATGGTGAGATTACGGTCAATGGGCCGCGAGGCACGCTGATCCAAACGTATCACCCGGATGTCGTGGTCAAGGTCGAAGAAAGTGAGGTCGTGGTTGAACGGCTCACCGAGCGAAAGTTTCACCATTCCCTGCACGGCCTGACCCGCAGCCTCATCGCCAACGCAGTGACCGGAGTGACTGATGGGTACACCCGGACGCTGGAGCTGATGGGCGTTGGCTATCGCGTTCAGGCGTCCGGCGATGGCGTTGTCCTGAGCGTGGGATACAGTCACCCCGTGGAGATTCATCCCCCCACTGGCGTGACCATGGAAGTCGAGGGAAACAACCGGATTCACGTCCGCGGCATTGACAAGCAGAAGGTCGGCCAGTTGGCGGCACAGGTCCGGAGGGTACGACCGCCCAACGCCTACAAGGAAAAGGGTATTCGCTATCAGGGAGAGGTCCTGCGGTTCAAACCGGGCAAGTCGGCAGCGCGCAAGGCCTAGTCAAGATAACGTCCAATTGAGGAGGCTGGCTGTCCACGGAGGATTCCTGGACACCAGGGAATTCGAGTCAGGTATGCCAAAAGACAAGAATGCCAGACACCTGCGCAGGGTACGCCAGGCGCGGGTAAGAAAGAAGGTTTCAGGGACGCCGGAGCGCCCCAGGCTGTCAGTGTTTCGCAGCCTGAAACACATTTATGCCCAGGTAATTGACGACACCACGGGGCGAACAATTGTTGCTGCGTCCAGCCAGGAAGCGCTGAAGGGCAGCACTGAAAGCGTATCCGGGCCAAAGATAGATGTCTCATCATCGGTCGGCAAGGTGCTGGCCGAACGGGCCTTGGCCGCTGGAGTAAGCCAGGTCGTTTTCGACCGTGGCGGCTGTAAATATCACGGCCGGGTTAAAGCGTTGGCCGACGGTTCCCGTGAGGGTGGTCTGCTGTTTTAGGTCCCCTCAACCAACTTTCGGCACGAATCAGGGAGGTTCTAACCTCAGATGGTACAAGCTCCGCCAAGCAGACGCGGGGGACCAGGCAGGGCCGGTGGCCCAGGCCGTGGCGGCCCGCCGGGACAGAACAGGCAGTCGCGAGACGGCGGCGGTGGTCGTGGCCCGCGCGATGGTAGGCCACCCCGCGAGAGAGCGCCAAGAGATGACGATACTGGCGGCTTCCAGGAACGGGTGGTCTACACTCGCCGCATCGCAAAGGTCGTAAAAGGGGGCCGTCGCCTTCGATTCAACGCCTTGGTGGTGGTCGGCGACGGTTCGGGCACTGTGGGCGCCGGTTTGGGGAAGGCGCTGGTCATCCCCGACGCGGTGCGGAAAGGCAATGCTGTTGCCCGGCGCGAGATGGTGACCATTCCCCTTCGAGGCAGCACCATTCCTCAACAGATCACGGTCAAGAAGGGTGCAACCATTGTTCTCATCAAACCGGCCCGCGAGGGTACCGGAGTCATCGCGGCCGGGGCAATGCGAGCCATCTTGGAGCTCGGCGGCGTGAAAGACGTCGTGGGGAAATCCTTGGGATCCCGGAATCCCATCAATATCGTATACGCCACCATGGAGGCGCTCCGCCAGTTGCGAGACCCGGCCACCGAGCTGGCCAAGCGCGGTGTGCGCCCCTCGCACGCGCCCGTAAGTGTGGCGGAAGAAAGCGCCGTTGAAAATACGGCAGGAAGTTAAGTGCCAGCCGACTACAACGGTGGTCGGCTGTGCTACGGGACCGTTCTATGGCTGAACTGAAAATCACTTGGACGAGGAGCTGCATTGGGCGGCCCAAGAACCAGAGGGAAGTTATTCGCTCCTTGGGACTGCACCATCTGCAGGACACCGTCGTCCACCAAGACTCCCCCACCATTCGGGGAATGGTGAAAAAAGTCGAGCATCTGTTGCGAGTTGAGGAGGTCATAGACGCGGCATGATGCAGCATCAAGTAGCGTCGCCCAAAGGGGCGCGCCGAAATCGTAAACGCGTAGGTCGTGGCGACGCCGCCGGCCAGGGCAGCACTGCCGGCCGCGGCATGAAGGGACAGAAGTCCCGCTCGGGTGGTGGACCCCGTTTGGGGTTCGAGGGCGGCCAGTTGCCCATCATCAAAGCCTTGCCCATGCGGCGCGGTTTCACCAACATATTCAAGACCTATTACTCGCTGGTCAAGCTTGAAACCCTGGACAAGTTTGAAGCCGGCGATCTGGTAACGCCCGAGGTATTGGCCGAGCGTGGTTACATACGAAACCTGAACCTTCCGGTGAAAATTGTCGGTGGTGGCGAATTGACCAAATCGCTCCGGGTGGTTGTTGACAGATTCACCGGCACGGCTCGAGAGGCGATCGAAGCGGCCAACGGCACTGCGGAGGAAATTACCGCTCGATGATGGCCGCCGAGTCGCAAGGGGGCCGCATTCCCCGACTGCTGCAGGCCGCCATAGACGCATTCAGCCTGCCGGATCTCAGGGCCAAGATTCTCTTCACCTTGGCGATCCTGGCCCTATACCGGTTTATAGCCCACATACCACTGCCTGGCATCGACCAGCAGCAGCTCGACAACTTGTTTCGCAACAACGAGTTGCTGAATTTTCTCGACCTGTTCAGCGGCGGCGCGCTCAGCCGGATGAGCATTGTCGCCTTGGGCGTTTTCCCCTACATCACTGCGTCCATCGTGATCCAGTTGCTTACGCCGGTCTTCCCCCAGCTTCAGGAAATTTCCCGCGAGGGAGAGGCTGGGCGGGCCAAGATGAACCGTATTATTCACTGGCTGACGGTGCCGATTGCCCTGGCGCAGGGCTACGGCCAGCTGGTGCTGTTACAGCAGAGCAACGTGTTGACCAGTGTGGGCTTCACGGGAGATGCGCTGCTGCCAACGGTTGCCGCTCTTCTCTCCATCACCGCTGGAACCATATTCCTGGTGTGGCTGGGCGAGATGATTACCGAGCGGGGTATCGGGAACGGTATCTCCCTGATCATCTTCGCAGGAATCGTCGCGGGCTTCCCCAGCCTGCTCACCCAGGGGTTCCTCGACCGGGACAATGTTCTGGGCATCGGGTTCTTCGCCATCATCGGCGTACTGATAATCGCTCTCATCGTCCTGTTTAACGAGGCGCACCGGCGCATCCCGGTGCAATATGGCCGGAGCATTTTCCGAGGGGGACGAATGTACCGCCAAAGCGGTGCGACATATCTGCCTCTGCGGATCAACTCGGCAGGGATGATACCCCTGATATTTGCCTTCTCCATCGTGATATTGCCTGGAACCATCGCCACATATCTAGCGACCAACGCGACCTGGGTCGGAGATGTGGCCAATTTCTTTGCCGTCATTCTGGTGCCCACCTCGCCCCTCTATTGGGCGATGGTCTTCGTTCTGGTGGTATTGTTCACGTTCTTCTATACCCTGGTGATTTTCAACCAGCAGAACCTGGCCGAGAACCTGCAGCGCAACGGCGGCTTCGTCCTGGGCATAAGACCGGGCAAGCCGACGCAGGATTACCTGAACCGCGTGATCGTGCGCATAACCATGGGTGGCGCGATCTTCTTGGGGTTCGTGGCCATAGTGCCGTACCTGGCGTCGCTGGTCACTGGAGTGCAGGCCATATCGCTCAGCAGCACAAGCCTGCTGATCATGGTCGGTGTCGGGCTTGACACCCTGCGCCAGTTGGAGGCACAGCTCACCATGCGAAACTATGAAGGATTTCTGCGATAACGTGACCACAAGTCTGCGACTCGTGCTGTTCGGACCTCCTGGAGCTGGAAAGGGCACTCAGGCTCAGTTGCTCACCGACCGCTATAAACTGGCTCACGTCAGTTCCGGCGACCTGTTCCGGCATAACCTGCGACAGGGGACCCCTCTGGGCCTTAAGGCGAAGGAATACATGGACCGGGGCGAGCTCGTTCCCGACGAAGTGGTCATCGATATCATGCTGGACAAAGTTTTGTCTGTCAGTGGTGATGACGGCTTCATACTTGACGGTTTCCCCCGCAACACAAGACAGGCGGAGGAGCTGGAAACAGCGCTGACAGCCTGCCACCGCAACATCGACCGCGTGTTACACATAGACGTGCCTGAGGATGAACTGGCCAGGCGGCTCGGAGGCAGATTTGTCTGCCGGGATTGCCAGGCCCCGTACACGCACGACGGAACCGGTCCCGCCCCAATCTGCGAGCGGTGCAACGGCGAATTGTACCAGCGCAACGACGATAAGCCGGAGGCGGTGCAAAAACGGATAGATGTGTATCGTGAAGAAACGATTCCCGTACTGACGTTTTACCGGCAACGGGGCCTGCTTGTGGACATACCGGGGCAGGACGCCGTGGACGGAGTGTTCCAGCGCATTGTGGAGTCCCTTTAGGTCGAACCGGAAAGGCGTCGACTTTCCAACGGTCGCTCTTGGGAGTACAATAGTTAAGTGAATCGGAATCGTAAAAAGGAAACTGCCTCAACTTCGCCTTCGACCTATTCGGGTGGGATAACCATCAAGTCCCCCCGCGAATTGGACTCAATGCGCAAGGCTGGGGAAATTGTTGGCAAGACTATTGATCTGCTCAAGGCGTCCGTTAAGCCGGGTATGACCACCCGCGACCTCGACCGCATTGCTTTCAAAGAGATTACACAGCACGGCGCCACTCCGACCTTCAAGGGATACCGGGGATTCCCGGCTACTATTTGCGCGTCGGTCAATGAGCAAATCGTCCACGGCATCCCCGGAAAGCGGAAGCTGCAGGAAGGCGACATCGTCAAGGTTGATGTCGGGGCCACCATAGAAGGCTTCATTGGAGACGCCGCAGTAACCATAGCCGTCGGCGAGGTGCCGGAGGCTCTATTGGCATTGATGGAGGACACCCGGCTGGGGCTGGAGGCAGGAATAAGGGCGGCGGTCCCTGGAGGCAGGGTCGGCGACATCGGCGCCGCAGTGCAGGCCTATGGGGAATCCCGGGGCTATGGAGTGGTGCGGGAGTTTGTTGGGCACGGCGTCGGGCGGTTCCTGCACGAAGACCCTCAGGTTCCAAACTACGGTGTCGCCGGGAGAGGATCCCTGCTCCGTCCGGGTATGTGCATCGCCATCGAGCCGATGTTCAACCTCGGAGACTGGCGAACCAGAATCTTGGGCGATCAGTGGACTGTGGTAACGGCGGATGGTAACCTTTCCTCTCACTTTGAGCATTCCATCGCGATCACGGATCAGGGACCGGAAGTGCTCACCATACACAGCTAGAGTTAAATCTCGCCATGGCGTCCGAATTTCGACGCCAGGCGCACCAAGTAATTCTGAACGAAAGGGGTTTTATGGCGAAGAAGCAGGCGATTGAAGTGGAAGCCAGCGTAAAGGAAGCACTGCCCAATGGGATGTTCCGCGTGGAGTTGCCCAACGACCATGAGGTGTTGGCCCATGTGTCCGGCAAGATACGCATGAACTTCATTCGCGTGCTGCCCGGAGATCGGGTGCTCGTGGAGCTTTCTCCCTACGACCTGACCCGAGGGCGTATCACCTACAGGTTCAAGTAGCACACAACTGTATCGGGTGACGGGCTGGGTGCCCGGATTTTCTCCTCTGACCTGCGTGGCCGGGCTTAGACTTGGTCGCAAGTTTCACCTTGAGACTCGTCTGAATATTGGGGCATTAAATGAAAGTAACAGCATCGGTAAAGCCGCGGTGTGATAAATGCCGCGTGATAAAGCGAAAAGGCATAGTTCGCATCATCTGTGTAAACGCTAGGCACGCCCAACGGCAGGGGTAGACCTCTGTCGGGTTTGCTGTCTTAAAGATTGAACAGTGCGCAGGAGGTAACGTGGTACGCATAGCCGGAGTAGACGTCCCTGACCGCAAGAGAGCGCATGTCGCCTTGCGCAGCATCTACGGCATCGGCCCCAAGCTGGCCGAGGAAATAATAGTCAAGGCTGATTTGGACCCTGCCATGCCGCCGCGCATGAATGAGCTCACTGAGGCCCAAGTAAATCGTATTCGTGAACTGGTGGACCGGGAATATATCTCGGAGGGAGACCTCCGGCGGGAAGTCAACCAGAACATACGGCGGTTGATGGATATCGGCTCGTACCGGGGCCTGCGACATCGCCGCAACCTGCCCGTGGGCGGGCAGCGCACTCGTACAAACGCCCGAACGCGCAAGGGCCCGCGCCGCACCGTTGCCGGCCGCGGCCGACGCACGGGCGGCAAGAAGTAGGTGGTGATCATCGATGCCTAGACCCAGAACCAGACGCCGGGAGCGGCGCTCCGTGCCGCAGGGCCGTGCGTATATCTATTCAACGTTCAACAACACGCTTGTCAGCATCACTGACCCGCAAGGTAATGTGATAGCCTCCGCCAGCGCTGGAGTGGTCGGCTTCAAGGGGTCGCGCAAGGGCACTGCCTTCGCCGCTCAGCGCGCTGCGGAGCAGGCGGGACGCAGAGCCGGTGAGGCGGGAATGCGCCTGATCGACGTTTTTATCAAGGGGCCAGGAGCGGGACGCGAGGCTGCCATTCGCTCCCTGCAGGGAGCGGGCTTGGTGGTCACCAGCATCCGCGACGTGACTCCCATACCGCATAACGGGTGCCGTCCACCCAAGCGAAGGAGAGTGTAGGCCAAACAGCTATGGGAAGATATACAGGGCCGGCCTGCCGTCTGTGCAGGCGCTCCGGCGAAAAACTGTTTCTAAAAGGCGATCGCTGTTTTACCCCACGCTGCTCCTTCGAGAAGCGCCGCAATCCACCTGGCAATGTGTCGCGCCGACGGCGCCGCCCATCGGATTACGGCGTCCACCTGCTGGAAAAGCAAAAGGCCAAGTACATTTACGGCGTGATGGAATCCCAGTTTCGCAAGTATATGGACGAAGCGTTCAACACCCCCGGCATAACCGGTGTTAACCTGCTTCGGAGTCTTGAGCGGCGTTTCGATAACGTCATATATCTGCTGGGATTCGCCGATTCCCGAAAGCAGGCCCGCCAGTTTGTGCTACACGGTCATTTCCGGGTCAATGGACGCAAGACCGATGTTCCCTCCTATTCCGTGAGGGCAGGTGATGCGATCACCTGGCGAGAAGCGGACAAGACCGGCGAATTCTTCGCCGAGCGAACGGTAGGTCTGCCGAAGCGGCCTGTGCCGGCATGGCTGGCCTTGGACGCCAGCGATATGTCGAGCCGGGTCGTTGCTCTTCCCTCCGACGAAGAACTGCAGACCACCTTGGACTCCAGGCTAATCGTAGAGTTTTACTCGAGGTAGTTCAGTGTCAATGTTAGACACTTTCGTGGTTCCTGCCTCCGCCCCGTTGGAGGGGCCGGCAGTCCCCGCGCCCGAAATATCGGTACAGATATCCGAAGACACCTACGGCAGAGTTGCCGTGGGTCCGCTGGAACGCGGGTTTGCGCAGACCATCGGAAATCCTCTGCGGCGCATCCTGCTTAGTTCCACCCCAGGAACCGCCGTAACATGGGTGAAAATAGGGGACGTGGTCCACGAGTATATGGCCATCCCCGGCATCAAAGAGGAGGTCATGGAAATCCTCCTCAACATCAAGGGCATACGCATCCGCTCGACCACCGGGCGGGACGGAAAGATGCGGCTGGAGGTCAAAGGAGGCGGGCCGGTGTGCGCCGGTGATATCATGACTTCCCCGGATTTTGAAATCGTGAATCCGGAGCAGCACCTTGCCACCCTGGACGACGACGACGTAGAACTGTCCATCGAGTTCAACGTGAGACAGGGTACGGGTTACCAGACAGCCCAGCCCGGCGAGGACGGACTCAATCTGCCTGCCGGGTCTCTGCCTGTGGACGCCATCTTCAGCCCGGTACGCAAGGTGAACTTCAGGGTGGAGCGCACTCGTGTCGGACAGATTACCGACTACGAACGCCTGCTTCTTGAAGTGTGGACCGACGGAGCAATCCGCCCCATAGAGGCGGTGCAGCAAGCCGCGGAAAAGCTGGTCCAGAACTTTTTCCTGTTCAGCAAGCTCAGCCGGGCTGCAGAGCACGGCATTGACCGTGCTCCGCTGGTAGTATCGCCCGAGGTATATCAAACTCCCATAGAAAAACTGGAGCTGTCCCCACGCACCTTGAATTGCCTGAAGCGCGCCCAGATCAACCGCGTGGGAGAGGTGCTGGAAATGACCGACGATGACCTGCTGAAGATTCGCAACTTTGGGGAAAAGTCCCTTGTGGAATTGCAGGAAAAGCTGGCAGAGCATGGGATTTCCAGCCTGAAACGCGAAGGCTCGGATGACCCGGAACAAGCAGCCATAGGCACATTCACAGTGGATGATTTGAGCGAACTGATGGATGGGGGCGATGAGGGAGACCCCGGAGCCCTACCAGTCGGTATGACCTACGAAGACGACAGCCAGAGTGCCTCCGACGAGGAACCAGATGGCACTGGGCTGGACTACGAGGAGTTGGACTAACAATGGCTTCCCACCGCGTCTCAGGGCGCAAGTTGAGTCGCTATAAAGACCATCGGAAGGCCTTGATGCGCGGCCTGGTCAGCGAACTTATCACTCACGAGCGTATCACCACCACCCTGGCCAAGGCCAAGGAAACACGCATAGTTGCCGAAAAGCTGATCACCCACGGCAAAAAGGCCAGCGTGCATCATCGAAGGCTGGCCTTGGCCCAGGTTCCCAACAAGAAGGTGGTGGAGAAGGTTTTCGGCGACATAGCCCCCCGGTACGCCGAGCGGAACGGCGGGTACACCCGTATCGTCAAGCTGGGCCCCCGGCAAGGGGATGCCGCTCCTATGGCAGTGATCGAGCTGGTCTGAAGGAGCGGGCCAGATCGTAGCGTTCGGAGAGTCGCCGTGGCATGACGGCGAGACAGGCAATTCTCCGCCGGAACGAAGTCTGCGCCGCATTGCTCTATGGATAGAATACGAAGGCACCAAGTACAACGGCTTCCAACTGCAGCTTAACCAACCTACGATACAGGGAGCGCTGGAGCACTCTCTGGCCCGGTTCACGGGCGAACAGATTCGGTTGCGCGGCGCAAGCCGCACTGACGCCGGAGCGCATGCCTTGGGACAGGTGGTGGATTTCCTCACCGGTTCGAGGCATCCAGCGGACAGGTTTCCGCCAGCGATGAATCACTTCCTTCCCGACGATATCAGGGTGGTGAATTCGTTGCCGGTGGCCAAGGAATTCCACTCGAGGCGTTCCGCCAGCAGCCGGGTCTACCAATACCGCGTGTTGGCGCGAAGGGAGCCCACGGCGCTCCTCCGACATACTTATTTGTGGGAAAAGCAGCCACTGGATACTGAACGCATAGCCGAGGCGGCATCAGCTCTCGTTGGAACCCACGACTTCCGGCCCATCGCCGCGGGACACCCGAAAGACCGCAGTGCGGTCCGAACGGTCAGCCGGTGGACAGTTGAACGCGACGGCGACACGGTGATTATAGAATGTGAGGCCAACGGGTTCCTGAAGCAGCAAATAAGGAAAGCCAACGGAATTCTGCTTGAAATAGGAAAACACAGGCAGCCAATAGAATTGATGCGGCAGACGCTGGAAGCGAATGATGAAGTCCCCGATGTTCCGCTGCTGCCCGCTCACGGGCTGTCCCTGATTAAAGTGAAATACCCGGAGGGTGCGTTCAATGCCCCTTCGCTGGAGACCGGACAGGACTGATGAAGAGAACCAGCACATATTTTCCGAAACCCGGCGACATTGACGCCAGTTGGAAGGTGGTTGACGCCACCGGCCAGACCCTGGGCCGTTTGGCCCGGGACATAGCCGTGACACTGCAGGGCAAGGACAAACCGTCCTACACACCACACACTATGACCGGCGATTTCGTGGTGGTGGTCAACGCCTCCAGGGTTCGTACCACCGGGCGAAAGACCACGCAGAAATTCTACTATCGCCACTCCGGGTATGTCGGTAACCTAAAGACCATACGACTGCGCGAGATGTTGGAATCTCGCCCCGAACGAGTGATCGAACTGGCAGTGAAAGGGATGCTGCCGCGCAACCACATGGGGCGTCAGATGCTGAAACGCCTCAAGGTGTACGCCGGAGCGCAGCACCCTCACGATGCCCAAGCAGGACAGATCAGCTAATTCCAGCGGCCGGAACTCTCGGCCTGTGACGGACGGAGGCAAGATCCCTTGGTGCAAATGGACGCGGCACAGCAGTATTACTACGGTACCGGAAAGCGTAAAACGGCCATCGCCCGTGTACGGCTTTACGCGGACAACGGCGGCCCCTTCATTGTGAACAGCAAACCCATGGACGAATACTTCGGCTGGTCGACGTGGCAGCGCATAGCGAATGACGCCTTTCACGTCACCAACACGCTCAACCGCTTCCGCGTCGTGGCCAAGGTGGCCGGAGGCGGAGTGAACGCGCAGGCCGAGGCGATACGCCACGGGATAACCCGGGCCCTCATTGTCTTTGATCCCTCCCTCAAGCCAGCCCTGCGCCGCGCCGGTTTTGTTACTCGCGACGCCCGAATCAAGGAGAGCAAAAAGTACGGCCTGAAGCGGGCCCGCCGCGCGCCACAGTACACCAAGCGGTAAACGTGTTTGCCCCTGAACAAAGCCTGTCGCTACACGATTAGCTCAAGACGGGTCCTCAATCATTGGGTGAATAGACTATGGTATGCGCCCCGACTGATGTCAGGGCGCTTTACTTTCCGAGAACTTCTATGCCTCTTGCTTTTATGCTTCTTACTTTGCCCGGGGGTGTCGGGCAAGAAAATCGTCGGCGATTTCGTTGAACGTCAGGAACTGCACACCATCGTGGGAGGTGATGTATTCGGTCAGCCGCTCCAGCATCAGCAGGACCTGGGGCCGTCCGCTCACGTCAGGATGAATGGTGATTGGGAAAACCGCTTCGTCGTACTCGCGGTAGACGTAGTCGAACTGGTCTTTCCACATTTGCTCGATGTCCCTTGGGTTGACGAATCCGTGGCTGTTTGGGGAGTTCTTGATGAACATCATGGGCGGCAGGTCGTCCAGATACCAGTTGGCTGGGATCTCCACCAAGTCAGTTTCCTCCCCTCGCACCAAGGCGTGCATCCAATGGTCGGCAGACTGCGAAAAGTCTATCTTCGTCCAGCGATCTCCCACCCGAACGTAATAGCACTCGAAATCGCGGTGCATCAGGCTGTGGTCGTACTTGATGCCGTTCTTCAGCAGCAGTTCGTTGGTTACGTGGCTGAACTCCCACCACGGAGCCACATAGCCGGTGGGAGGCGTACCAGCCAGCTTGGTGAGCAGTTCGATGCAGCGAAGCAGTACCGTCTCCTCCTGCTCAGGGGACATGGCGATGGGGTTTTCGTGCGAGTACCCGTGAATCCCGATCTCATGGCCAGCGTCGACCACCATCCGGCACTCATTTGGAAAAGTCTCCGCCGAGTGACCCGGAATGAACCACGAGCTCCTGACTCCCAATCGGTCGAACAACTTGACCAGTCTCGGCGTGCCCACCTCCCCGGCAAACATTCCGCGGGAGATGTCATCGGGAGAGTCCTCGCCCCCATAAGAACCCAACCAGCCTCCCACTGCGTCCAAGTCCACTCCAAACGCACAGAGTATTCGTTTCTCTGCCATTTCCTCATTCTCCGTCAATTCTTTGAGTCCCCGGGAGACTCGCCGTCATCATAACCCTCCCTTGAGATGGAGGGAATTGCCCGGCCGGTCTACTCAGGACATAGGTGAAGTCATTCAGTCGGCAAGAAGGTTAGTCCTAACCTTGTCGAACGATAGACGTAAGAACTCGTTCGCAGTCCGACAGGCTCACCGTCAACGGGTTCTGAAGGACTTTGCACGTGCCTTGCTGTCTACCTCTTGCTTGGCGACAGCAAATTACACCCCCAAGTATTCAGCGGCGGCGTCCAACAGGCCGGTGACTCGCTCCGGTGAGCTTGCTTCAGCATAAATGCGCAGCAACGGCTCGGTCCCGGAGAAGCGTACGCCCAGCCAGCCGTCCTCGAAGTGCATACGTCGGCCGTCGATACTGTCAGAAGCCACCACCGCGTACTCACCAAGACGTTCCAACGCTGGGTCGTTCACCAATTGATTGATGCGCTCCCGGTCGACCGCATCGAACTCTACGTCTCGCCGGTGATAGAAATGCGGGCCAACCTTCTGGAACAGGTTGTCCAGCAACTGGGACACTGTCTTACCTGTCTTGGCCATGTACTCAAGGACGTAGAGACCGCTCAGGATGCCGTCCCGTTCGGGAACGTGCCCGCGGAAGGCGAAGCCGCCGCTTTCCTCGCCGGCCATCAGGGCGTTCAACTCCTCCATGCGGGGTCCCATGTACTTGAAGCCGACCCTGACTTCGTGGACATCCACACCGTAGATTCTGCCCATCTTGTTGAGGGCCTGGGAGGCCGTCACGCCCTTTATCAGAGAGCCGCGCCAACCCTTTTCCTCCACCAGGTAGAGGGCCAGCAGCGAAAAGGTATCCAACGTTGTTACGAACCTTCCACCCTCGTCTATGATGCCCACGCGGTCAGCGTCTCCGTCCAAGGCTATCCCCACCGACGCCCCGGCTGCGGGCACGCGGCCCAGCATCTCCGTCAGGTTGGGCGCGATGGGCTCCGGCTGGGCCATACCGGGGAAAGCCGGGTTCAGGTGGCCATGCAGCTCCTCGACGGTGGTCTTTCCGCCGGCCAGCAATTGGGGGAGATACCCCGCACCTGCGCCGTACATCGCGTCCACGATGACTTGGAAGCCAGCCGAGCGGATAGCATCCAGGTCAACAAGTTTTGACACGTGATCGAAATACGGCTGAGACGGCTCCAAGTCCTCCACCAGCCCGGAGTTTCGCCCGGAGTGGATTGCAGCAGGACCGACTGACTCAACCCCGCTAATGGCGGCCTCCAGTTCATCGGTGATTTCCTGTGTCGCGCTACCGGCGTATTCAGGCTTGAACTTGAACCCGTTCCAAGTGGCTGGATTGTGACTGGCGGTAATGATGGCCGCGCCGCCGGCGTTGTGGTGCATCACGTTGAAACTGAACACCGGCGTGGGCGCCGGAACGACGGACAGCAGCGTTCTAATGCCTTGGCCGGCGCAAACCCCGGCTACGGTGGCGGCAAATTCGGGAGAGAGAAACCTGGTGTCGTATCCCACAACGAGGCCCCGGTCTGCAGTGCCACGGCGCTTCAGGTAATCGCACAACCCGCGAGCGCAGCGGGCCACGTTGGCGAAGGTATAATCCTCGGCAATGATGGCGCGCCAGCCATCCGTACCGAATCTGATTTCGGCCTGTTGCGCCATACATCCCCCTTTAAGACGCCATTATGCCAAAAGCGGCGGACTGTGTGCCCGCCGCTCTATCGAACAACCTGATTTCCGGCTCAAAGCCGTATAGTGGATGGTCGGCAACCGATGAGAATTGCCTAGCGGACAGCAGCCTGCCGCAGGGCATCGGCCTTGTCGGTCGTCTCCCAGCTGAGGCCCAGCTTTTCCGACGTCGGCCGTCCAAAGTGGCCGTAAGCAGCGGTTGGCTGGTAGATTGGGCGGCGAAGGTTCAGGTCCTCAATGATGGCGCCGGGGCGGAGATCAAAATGCTCGCCCACCAGAGCCTCTATGCGGTCATTGGCGATGTGGCCCGTGTCAAAGGTCTCCACCGACACGGAGATCGGCTCGGCAACGCCGATGGCATAAGAGACTATGACCTCAACCCTCTGAGCCAGTCCCGCGGCCACCAGGTTCTTGGCAACGTAGCGGGCGGCATAAGCCCCGGACCGGTCCACCTTCGTCGGGTCCTTTCCGGAGAAGGCCCCGCCGCCGTGACGGGCGATTCCCCCGTAGGTGTCCACCAAGATCTTTCGTCCGGTCAGTCCAGTGTCTCCCTGCGGGCCGCCGACGGCAAACCATCCGCTGGGATTCACGAAGTAGCGGGTGTTGTCATCCAGCAACTCCGCAGGGACGATGGGTCGGATGACGTGTTCAAGGATGTCGCTGCGAATCTTCCTGGTGAAAGATTCCCGGTCGTCCGAATCCTGATGCTGAGAACTGATCACTACGGCGTCGACACGGCGCGGCTTGCCCTCGTGGTATTCGACGGTCACCTGGGACTTTCCATCCGGTCCGAGATAGTCCAGCATTCCGTCCTTGCGGACTGCGGCCAATTGCTCCGCCAGACGGTGGGAGAGGTCCACGGTGAGGGGCATAAGCCCATCGGTCTCGTCGCAGGCGAAGCCGACCATCATGCCTTGGTCACCGGCACCGGTGGAGCGTCGTGCGTCTTCGGAGCGGCTACCGCGCTCCTCCAAGGCGGTTGAGACGCCGCTGCTGATGTCGGGGGACTGCTGGCTAACGTGGGCGATGACGCCGCATGAGTTGCCATCGATGCCATAGCTGACGTTGGTGTAACCAATCTGGCGCATCACGCCGCGGGCGATCTCGTCGAAGTTCAGGTCCGACTTGGTGGTGATTTCCCCGGTGACCATGACCAGGTTCTTGGTGGCAACGGTCTCGCAGGCCACGCGGCTCATCGGGTCGCCCCGCAGGGCCGCGTCGAGGACTGCGTCCGAAATCTGGTCGCACAGCTTGTCGGGGTGCCCCTCGGTGACCGACTCGGATGTGAGCAGGTACTTCGGGGAAGTCATGAATTGAATGGGCATTGGGTTTGTCCTCCGGTTGATTGCTCCGGCCCTCGCCGGTTTGGTTAATTAGGAAAGGACCGGGGTTACGTGCCCTCTTCCCAGCTTTCCTGGTACTTCTGCTGCTCGGCGCTCAGGCTGTCAATGCCCACGCCCAAGGATTCCAGTTTCAGGCGGCCCACCTCCCGGTCGGTATCAGTGGGGACGCTGTGAACTCCGGGAGCGAGATTGCCCCGGTTCTTGACGATGTATTCAGCCGACAGGGCCTGGTTGGCAAAGCTCATGTCCATAACCGCGGACGGGTGTCCCTCGGCGGCTGTCAAGTTAATCAGACGGCCCTCGCCCAGCAGGTACAGCTTGCGCCCGTCCGACATCACGTATTCTTCAACGAATGGCCGGATCTCGCGATGAGAGGTTGCCATTCCTTCCAAGGCGGGGATGTCGATCTCCACATTGAAGTGGCCGCTGTTGGCAAGAATCGCCCCGCTGGGCATTGCTTCGATGTGCTCGCGGCCAATGGCGTGGAATCCGCCGGTCACAGTGATGAACACCTCGCCGACGCGGGCGGCTTCGATGCCTTTCATCACCGTGAAACCGTCCATCACAGCTTCCAGAGCACGGATGGGGTTGGTCTCGGTGACGATGACGTGGGCGCCCATGCCACTGGCGCGCGAGGCGACACCGCGGCCACACCAGCCGTAACCGACCACCACGACCCGGCGTCCGGCCCATAGGATGTTGGTGGCGCGGGTAATGCCGTCAAGAGTGCTCTGGCCGGTACCATAGCGGTTGTCGAAGAAGTGCTTGGTCTCTGCGTCGTTGACCGCGATGATCGGGTAGCGGAGCTTGTCGTCGTTCGCCATGGCTGTCAGCCGGATGACTCCTGTGGTGGTCTCTTCAGTGCCGCCCACGACGTCGGACACCAGTTCCGAGCGCTGGGTGTGCAGGATAGTCACCAAGTCTGCGCCATCGTCCATGGTCATATTCGGCTTGGAGTCCAGCGCGGCGGTGAGATGGCTGTAGTAGGTCTGGTCGTTCTCGCCCTTGATGGCAAAAGTTGGGATGCCGTACTCACTGACCAACGCGGCGGCCACCTCGTCCTGTGTGCTCAGGGGATTGCTGGCACAGAGAGTGACCTCGGCCCCTCCATCCCGAAGGGCGATGGCCAGGTTCGCCGTCTCTGTCGTCACGTGCAGGCATGCGGCAAGGCGCATTCCCGCCAGCGGCTTCTCGTTGGCGAAACGTTCGCGGATGAGGTTGACCACCGGCATCTCGCGACCGGCCCATTCGATTCGATTTACGCCTTCCCGTGCCAGAGAAAGGTCTTTGACGTCTCCTTTTACTTGCTGTGTAGCCAAAAGATACTCCTTGAATTTGAATCTGAGGGTTCAACAGCCAAGTGGCTGCACTCCCTCTGTTTGTATCTGTATTTACTTTACGGGTTGTTTCCGTAGGAGGTGGGGTTGCCAGCGGCGATCCAGGATGGAGTGCCGTCTTCCACGTTGATAAGGTTGTCAGTGTCGTAGCCGAAGGACGAGGCCAATTCACAGGCCAATCCGCTGCGAACACCAGCGGCGCAGATGAAGAGCAGTTTCTTGTCCTGGGGCACATCGGCGATACGGTCTGCAAAATCGTCGATGGGGATGTGAATGGCACCGGTCGCGTGGCCGGTTACCCATTCGTCGTCCCTGCGCACGTCCACCACCATGGTGTTCTCTGGATCCCCGTCCAGAATCTGCTTGGCTTCTACGGAATCAACGCGAAAATACGGCTCGCCGGGGTCTTGCCTTGGCATGATTCAACCTCCTGCTGATTTGTGGGTCCCGGTGTCGTGCTGACGGAGTCAGCCTATGTACTTTCCAATGATGGGAGACAGCTTATTCTTCAAGTCCGCCGGAATCTTGTCTGGGGAAGTGATTATTGCGTCCTTCAGAGAAAAGCCGCACGAACAGTCTCGTGACCCAGAGATAGCGGGTACCAGGAGCCTGAGCAGTTCCTTGGAGGTCGCCACGTTCTTGAGCAGATTCTGAATCACCGCCTCAACACTCACTTCCTCCGTATTTGCCCGCCAAACATCGTAGTCAGTGATCCAGGCGAGGGTGGCGTAGCACATCTCTGCCTCCCGGGCCAGTTTGGCTTCCGGCAGAGCGGTCATTCCGATTATGTCGGCTCCCCAGGAACGGTACATGAAAGATTCGGCGCGAGTTGAAAAAGCGGGGCCTTCCATCACGACCATGGTGCCGCCGGGATGAACGTTCACGTCCATCGCCTGGGCCGCCCGGTGGATGGCCTGGCTGGCAGCGGCGCAGAAGGGGTCGGCGATACCCACGTGGACGACGATATGCTCGTCGAAGAAGGTGCTATCGCGAAGGCGGGTGCGGTCTATCAACTGGCTGGGGATGACGAGGTCCAGCGGCGCGAATTCCTCCTTGAGACTTCCCACCGCGCTAACCGAAATAACCCTTTCAACGCCCAGTGTCTTGAGGGCGTAGATGTTGGCCCGCGCCGGGATGTGAGTGGGATTGAAACGGTGGCCGCGACCGTGGCGAGGCAGGAAAGCAACCCGCACCCCCGACAACTCTCCCAGCACAATCGAGTCGCTGGGACTGCCGAACGGAGTGTCCACATCCACCTGCTCGACGTTCGTCAGTCCGTCAATCTCGTAAAGGCCGCTGCCTCCAATTACCGCTATTTCAGCCTGGGGCCTGCTCACCATACCGTCTCACGCGTTTCTTCCGTCGCCCTTGACGGCCAGCATAAGGCTTTCCGTGTATGGAGGGGAGGCAATGCCTCGCTCAGTGACAATGGCGTTGATGTAGCCATGCGGAGTCACGTCAAAAGCGGGATTGACCGCGGCCACACCCTCGGGAGCCGTCATGACCCCGCCGAAACGGGTCACTTCCTCCGGGGCGCGCTGTTCTATTTCGATTCCATCGCCGTCGGGCAAAGCGAGATCCACAGTGCTTATTGGAGCCGCTATGTAGAACGGAATTCCGTGTTCGCGCGCCAGCACGGCGAGGGTGTAGGTGCCTATCTTATTGGCGGTGTCTCCGTTGGCGGCGATACGGTCGGCGCCGGTGATGACGCAACCGATTCGGCCCTGCCGCATCAGCATTCCCGCCGCCGAGTCTGCGAGGAGAGTTGCCGGTATGCCCAGCTTCTGAAACTCCCAGGAGGTCAATCGCGCTCCCTGCAGCCAAGGCCGCGTTTCGGTATTGAATACCTCGAACCGCTTGCCTGCTTCCCAACCGGCGCGAATAACGCCCAGCGCGGTGCCGAATGCCGACGTGGCAAGCGCCCCGGTGTTGCAGTGGGTCAGGACCGAGCCTCCGTCCGGCATCAGTTCCTTGCCGAATTCGCCCAACTGACGGTTGATTGCCTCATCTTCACGATGAATATCCCGGGCCTCCGCCATCAGCCGTTCGGCAATCTCACTGGCAGACTCTACGGAGGCGGCAGCTGACATCATTCTGTCCACCGCCCAGCCCAGGTTGACCGCTGTTGGACGGGCCGCCCGAATGTGCCCACAGGCGTCCTCGAGGTGGGACAGAAATTCCCGGCGGTCGCCGGCGTCGATGTCCCGGGCCGCCATGGCCACGGCATAGGCCGCGGTCACTCCAATAGCAGGCGCTCCGCGCACGCGCATTTCCCGAATGGCGGACACGGCCTCTTGGTAACGCTCCACCACAACGGTGGTCTCGTCCACCGGGAGACGGGTCTGGTCCAACAGGAGCAGCCTGCCGTCTTCCCATCGTATGGGCCGTATTTCACTCAAACAGCAACTCCGCAGGCGATTTTCGGAGAACATTTGCCGAAATGTACTGCCATATCGTGTCTCAAGGAATGGGCTTCTTTTACATCGGGCAATAAAAAAGCTTCTCACGCGAGAAGCCCATACCGTCCCCAATCACTCATTCCCGCCTGTACATCCGGCGCTTGGGACTCTTCAATACTACTAACAGCAGCGGCAAGTGTCAAGGAACGACTCACTCCTGCAACCCTCCGTCGGCTGCTGCAACGCCGGTAAGTTGACACTGCATTGACGCAACAATAATAATACGGAAAGCCTGAAACATGCGGCGCATTCCACAGAGAATTGAAAGGCATGAATACTGGCTTGGTTGGTTCATGAGCAGACCTAACCTAGCATACGATGATGGTCAACTGGGGTTGTTTACCGACCTCTACGAATTGACTATGGCCCAGGCCTACTTTTCACAAGGAATGCACCAAGCAGCCACATTTGGCCTCACCGTCCGCAGCTATCCTCCCAATCGCGGCTACCTCGTATCGGCCGGTCTCGACGACGTCCTGGACTACCTGTCGGGGCTGCAGTTTGATGCGGAGGCCATTCGATACCTACGTTCCATCGGTATGTTTGGGGACGAATTCCTCGAATATCTCAGGGGCGTCCGTTTCACGGGAAGCGTTCGTGCCATCCCCGAGGGACGGCTTTTCTTTGCCAACGAGCCGCTACTGGAAATCACCGCACCTGTCATAGAGGCGCAACTGGCCGAGACCTACGTTATCAACCAGATGAACCTGCAGACCTCGCTGGCCACGAAAGCCGCCCGGTGCGTCTGGGCGGCCCAGGGACGGGGTATCGCCGACTTTGCGTCCCGTCGCACCCACGGGTCCGATGCCGCCATGAAAATGGCCCGGTCCAGTTACATCGCAGGGTTCGCCTCCACCAGCAACGTGCTGGCAGCCAGCCACTACGAGATCCCGCCCGCCGGCACCATGGCCCATTCCTTCATCTCCAGCTTTCCGTCGGAGTTGGAGGCCTTCCGGGCTTACGCCCATTGCTTTCCCGACCGCACCGTCCTGCTGCTGGACACGTACGACACTGTGGCTGGAGCCTGGAACGCGGTCGCCGTCGCCAAGGAGCTTGAAGCCGACGGTTACCGTCTGTCGGGTGTTCGTCTGGACTCTGGAGACTATACCAGTCTGAGCCGCCAGGTGCGTAGCGTGCTTGACGGGGAGGGGCTGGGTTACGTCAGGATCCTGGTCAGCGGAGGGTTGGACGAATACGAGATGGAAGCGCTGTTGCAGGCGGACGCTCCCATTGACCTGTTCGGCGTCGGCACAAAGGCGGGCGTATCCGCAGATGCGCCATGGTCGGACATGGTCTACAAGCTGGTGTGCTTCGACAGTCGCCAGGTGATGAAGCTCAGCGAAGGCAAGATGTCCCTGCCCGGGGCCAAGCAGATTTTCCGGCGGCGGGGCGATGCCGGGATATTGTCCGGCGACATCATCAGCCTTCAGGAGGAGACGGGGCCCGTGGGTTCTGAACCGCTTCTGCAGGAGGTGATGACCAACGGCATTCGCACCATCCCCTCTCCTGCCTTGGGAGAGTTGCGGGAACGCTTCCGGGATGAGTTCGCCTCTCTGGAACCCCGGTTCAAAGACCAGCGCCGTCCACCCCAGTTCACGGTCACAGTCAGCCCGCGCCTGCAGAGACTGACAGCCGAGGTGCGGGAGGAGGCCGTGCTGACCAATATTTCCGGCGAGGCCCCATAGCAGAGTGAAAGATTGCCCACCATTTTTGTTTGAGCACCTGTCTCCCATCCCGCCAGCGCGGTTTGTTTTCTCCCTATTCGCCATCGGAAGTTGTAATTGCCCATGAAAACTGCGGTCTGCATGAAATACGTGCCGGTGATTGCGCGTATGCAATTTGACTATGAAGCCAGGACCATCATCAGGGATGGAGTTCCCTCGGAGGTCAACCCCTTTGACCAGCTCGGCCTGGTTCGGGCCGTGGAGTTGAAGCGCGATGCGTCAGACGAGGTCGTGGTGCTCACCATGGGGCCGCCCAGCGCCGCCGAGGGCCTGACCACCTGCTTAGCCCTGGGAGCAGACCGGGGCGTCTTGGTTACTGATCGCGCCCTGGCCGGCAGCGACACTCTGGCGACCTCCAGGGCCTTGGCGCTGGCGTTGGGCCGCGAAGCGCCGGATCTGATCATCTGCGGACGCAACAGCACCGACGGTGAGACCGGGCAGGTTGGGCCGGAGGTGGCCGAGCTCATGGACCTGCCCCACATCAGCCATGTGCGCCGCTTGGAACTGAGCGAGGACCGGCGCACTGCCATAGTGGAGCGTATCACCGATGAGGGTTTTCAGACCTTGGAATGCGACCTGCCGGCCGTCATCTGCGTAACGGAGGGCGTTGCTCCTGAACTTTTCCCCAACCGTCAGCAGATGGAGGAAGGGGCGGCCAAGCCGGTGGACGAGGTCAGCTGTGCCCAGCTTACCGACGATGCGTCGCAGTTCGGCGCTCAGGGTTCCCCCACATGGGTCAACGAAATTCGCCTAGTGGAACCGAACCGCTTGGGCGTTACGTTGCAGGAAGTTACTCCCGAGGATGCGGCGAAGCAGATTGCCCAGTCGGTCAGGGACCGACTGGGCGAGTTGGACTCAGCCGAGCCAGCGTCCTCCGGGGAACCGATGCCCCGGTTTCCAGGGTCCAGCGACCGCAGCATCTGGGTCGTGGCCGAGAACACCCGGGATGGACTGGCCCACGTTTCTTACGAAATGCTGGGAAAGGCCCGGGAACTGACTACCATAACTCGCAGCGAGGTCGTGGGGGTAGTCATATCCGCAGGCGGTGAGACTCACGCACCGTCATTGGCAGCAGCGGGCGCCGACCGGGTCCTGGTCATCGACAATTCCTCTCTTGGCCCAGTCTGCAGCCGAGCGGTGGGCAACGTCCTGGCCGGAGCGGTGCAGCGGGAAACTCCCTATGCGGTCCTGTTCGCCTCCACCGCCGACGGCCGGGACCTGGCTGCTCGGCTGGCAGCGCGCCTGAGCCTGGGACTGACCGGTGATGCCATCAACCTCGAAATCGACGATGAGGGCCAGTTGGTCCAGTTGAAGCCCGCTCTCGGCGGCAACGTGGTCGCTCCCATCCTCTCCAAGACGCTGCCCAACCTGGTGACGCTGCGTCCCGGCCTGCTCACCCCAGCGGTGGAGGACCCGGGCACTACGGCAACGATCGAGCACGAGACCACCGGTCCGTTCGAGGGGGCCGATGTTCGCTTGGTCAAGGAGGAGTTCCAGGAGGACACCGAGGGACTGGACCTGGCCCGGGCCCGGGTGGTCATCGGCCTCGGCATGGGGGCGGGAGAGGAAAACATTGCGGACCTGGTGGAGACAGCGCGCTCCATCGGAGCCAGTGTGGCTACCACCCGCGACGTGGTGCACGCGGGCTGGCTGCCCCAGCAGCTGCAGGTGGGAATCAGCGGCCGGACCATCGCTCCCACGGTCTACATCGCCGTGGGAATTCGCGGGGCATTCAACCACACTGTGGGGCTGCAGCGGGCAGGCATCATCGTTGCAGTCAACCAGAACCGCCGGGCCACCATATTCCGGTCGTCTGACTTCGGGATCGTGGGCCCGTGGCAGGAATTCCTGCCGGCGCTGATAGAGGGGCTGCGGCCGGTACTGGCCGAACTGGACTAGAATCGGAGCCCGATGATTATGTCCACAACCGAGAAACTTGCCGGCCATATTTCCGGCGCAAAATTCGAAGCCATGCCGTCCGAAGCAGTTGAGGCGGCAAAGGTGGTGATCCTTGATGGCCTCGCCGTAACGCTGGCCGGTTCGAGGGAGCAGGCGGCGCAGATCGTGGCTGACCATGCCCAGGAGATGGGCGGCAACCCAATGTGCTCGGCCTTCGGCCATGGGTTCAAGACATCGCCCCCCATGGCTGCCTTTGTGAATGGCGTTGCGGGCCATGTGCTGGACTACGAAGTGATGTGGCATCCCGCCACGCACGCCACCTCGCCGACACTGCCGGGAATTCTGGCCCTTGCCGAAAGCAAGCAGGCCACGGGCAGGGACATCGTGACAGCCTTGATTACCGGTTTCGAGGTGCAGGGACGCATCCGCGTCGCCTCGGCGGACCTGAGCCTGGGCGGGTTCCATCCTCCGGGGCTGGTGGGCGTGATGGGCAGCGCCGCCGCCGGATCGGTGATGCTGGGCTTGGACACGCAGCAGACCCGCATGGCCTTGGGTATGGCGGCGTCGCGGGCAGGCACAGTCTCGGCCAACACCGGCACAATGACCAAGTCCACGCACTGCGGCAACGCGGGGCGTATGGGGCTGGAGGCGGCCCTGCTGGCGGCCAGAGGATTCACCGCCAACGCCAACGTTTTCGAGCACGAGACCGGCTACGCCGCCGTTTTGTTCGGCGATGGGTTTGAACTGGAGGCCGTTACCCGTGATTTCGGCAATCCCTACCGCTTGGTTGATCCCGGTGTAACCATCAAGAAGCACCCGAGCCAGTACGGCACGCACAGGGGCATAGACGCAGCGCTCGATATGCAGGAGCGCTACGGCATTGACCCGAAACGCATTACCGCCGTGCGGATAGAAACGCCCGTGATGCGCTACGTGGGCCGTCCCTTTCCCGAGACCGGTCTGGACGGCAAGTTCAGCTTCCAGTACACGGTGGCCTCCGCTCTCTTGGATCGTCGCATCGGCATTGAAACTTTCACCGATGAGGCGGTACGCCGACCGGAGGTGATGGACCTCCTCGGCAAGACCACGGTGGACATGAGGCCCGAAATACCGGCCAACTTTGAGGATATGTGGATCACAGTCAGCGTCGATACCGAGGACGGGCCGACGTTCAGATCACGCTGTGACCGGCCCAAGGGCATCTGGGGCAACCCGCTGAGCCACGAGGAGCGTTGGGCCAAGGTGCGCTCCTGCGGCGCGCGGGTACTGACGGAACCGGATACGGAGCGTATCATCGAGATCGTGGAAGATCTCGAGAACGCCAACCGTGACACAGTGCAGGAAATGGTCGCTCTGCTGGGCAGCGCGCCCTCGCGCTGATTATCTTTACTTGACACTCTCCACGCCGCACAAGAAAATGACAGGTGCGCTGCGACGGGCATCACGGAAGGTTTTGGTTTGTCACCCAGCGGACACCCTGCCAGCTATCCAATCCTACTGACATGAGGCGGACATGGATTTTGGATATACCCCCGAACAGGAAGCCCTGCGCCGGGAAGTTCAGGATTTCATAGCGGAACACGTAACCGACGATGTACTCAGCGAACTGGAAACTGCGGAGGAAGGCGGGCGTGGAGTCCACTACCGCGAACTGGTTCGCAAGGTCGCCGAGCGAAAGTGGATTGGCATCAGCTGGCCGCAGGAATATGGCGGTCAGGGCGGAAGCCGCATTGAACAGTACATCGTGGAAGAGGAATTCACCCGCGTCGGCGTCACCGTCGGCGGTGCCGGAAGCGGCGCGCCTGCCATTCTGGCCGCCGGAACAGAGGAACAGAAACAGCATTTCATTCCCGGCCTGATCAGCGGGGAGATCATCTTCGCCCTCGGCTTTACAGAACCACAAGCTGGCGCCGACTTGGCAGGGCTGCAGTGCCGGGCGGTGAGGGACGGAGACGAATACGTCATCAACGGTCAGAAGATGTACACATCGGCGGCGCACTATGCCACCCATGTTTACCTGATGGCCCGCACTGATCCCGATGCGCCCCGGCATCGCGGTATATCCATCTTCCTGGTGCCGATGGATGCTCCGGGCATCACGGTGCGACCTCTGTGGACCATCCAGAACGACCCGCCTGCGCCCTTGGGCACCACCTACGGGATGGCTCGCACCAACGAGACCTTTTTCGAGGACGTCAGGGTCCCAGCTTCCGCGATGTTGGGCGAGGAGAACTCCGGATGGTACGTGGGCGCCATGGGACTGAACCTCGACCGGGTGGGTGCCAGCCGGTACCTCATCTCGGTCCGCCGCGATGAGGACATAGTCAACTGGGTCAAGGAAAACGACTTCGGTGGCCACTCTCCTGCCGAGGACCCTGCCGTTCGTGACAAGCTGGCCGAATTGTGGACCGAGGCACAGGTGTGCCGTCTTATGACCATGCGAAGCATGTCCCTCGTGGAACGTGGGGGCAACTTCACCTACGAGGGTTCTGCCGAAAAGGTCTGGGCCCCGGAGCACGGTGTCCACACAACCGAGACCATCACCCAGATTCTCGGCCCATACGCCCAGCTGCTGAGCAGCTCGGAGGAAACCATCGAGGAAGGCGTCTTCGCCCACAACGTCATGGGCGCTTTCCAGTCGGGCATCAACCATGGCAGCGTTCAGGTGATGCGCGACCAGATGGCCCGCCGCGGGTTGGGAATGCCCAGGGGATAGGCACCCCGTCTCTCTCACCACATATCCGCAGGAAAGAAAATGGACATACTACCCTCTGAAGAAGAACAACTGCTGAAGAACGCGGCCCGCGAATACTTGGAGGCCGAGGTTTCCACCGCCTTGGTTCGCGAAATGGAGCTGGACGAAAACGGCTATCCGCCCGCCCTCTGGAGGCAGATGGCCCAATTGGGCTGGCTGGGACTGGCCATTCCCGAGGAATACGGCGGCCAGGGCCTGCCGTTGACATACTTGGGGATGGTGATGGAAGAGTTAGGCCGCGTCCTAGCCCCAGTACCGTTCCACAGCACCATGACCGCTGCGCTGACAATTGCCGAATCCGGCACCGAGGCCCAGAAACGCGATCTGTTGCCCGCCGTCTGCAGCGGAGACATGGTGATGACCTGGGCGGTCATCGAGCGCGACCCGCGACTGGTACCTTCTGCCATCGCCGAACAGGCGCAGCCCGACGGCGACGGCTGGGTTCTCAGCGGCATCAAAATGTTCGTCGACAACTTCAACGTCTCCCGTCGCTGCCTCGTCGCTGTTCGCACCGCGCCCGCATCGGAAGCCAACGAGGGCGTTTCGCTCTTCCTTGTCGACCCCAACGGAGTGGGCGTGACCCACACGCCGCTGGTGACACTGGCCAAGGACAAACAGAGCAAGGTGAGCTTCGACGGCGTTCGCGTCAGCAACGCTGACTTGGTGGGTGAGCTTGACCAAGGCTGGCCCATCGTCGAGAGAATGCTGGAGCGGGCGACGGCCCTGCTCTGTTGCCAGATGGTGGGAGCGACCCGGAAAGACGCCGAGCTAGCCATCGATTATGCAAAGAACCGCGTCGCCTTTGGCCGTCCCATCGGCTCCTTCCAGTCCATTCAGCACATGTGCGCCGATATGCTGCTGTTCACCGACGGCGCGCAGCTCCTGTCGTACGAGGCCCTGTGGAAGATGGACAATGGTCTCCCCGCCACCGTGGAGGTATCGCAGGCCAAGGCCTTCGCCAACGAGAAGTGCGAGGCCGTGGTCCGGCAATCTCAGGTGATACACGGCGGCATCGGATTCATGATGGAGTTCGACCTGCACCTGTGGCTCCGCCGTGTGTCGGCGTGGACCATGAGGCTGGGAACCACCTTCGACCACCGGGCCAAGATTGCCAGCGCACTGCTGGACAAGCCAGGCAAGGTGCGCCTCGGACTGCCTTTGCCAGCGTGAACAAACCCAGCGCCAATGGAGTGATTGATATGGCCAAAGACCCCGTTTGCGGGAAGGAAATCGACGAAGAGCAAGCCCGGGCGCAGACCTCCCAGACGAGGCATGGCGCCTCGGAGGTTGACCCGGCCCAAGGGACCCGCATTTTCCACGAGGGCAGCTGGATATACTTCTGCGGTCTTGAGTGCCGCACCCGGTTCCTGGCAAGCCCTGCAACGTACACCAGCGGCTAGCCGCGCCCGTACCGTGCAACTCTCCTGATGGGAGTGGGGATTCTTAATTAGTCAACCGGAGTTTGGGATATGCCTGATGCGCTGAAACTCGATCCAAAGACGACCGCGGTGATTCTCATCGACATGATAAACGCCGTGGCCAAGGGCAACGGTCCGCCGTATAACGTACCCCCAAATCGCCAGGGAGTGATCGACAACTTCGTCCGCTTGGTGGGTCACTGCCGTGAGGTCGGCGCGCCGATCATCTACATCACCACCTACCGCCGGGAGGACAACTCCGACGCTCCCAAGACTGTTGCAGACGTAGGCGGCGGTGGCGGCGCGGCAATGTTGGAGGGGACGCCGGCCGTCGAGGTAATTGACGAGCTGGCTCCACAAGCCGGGGACTACATTGTGGTGAAACCCCGGTTCAGCGCGTACTACGGAACCAACATGGAAGGAATCCTCAAGACCCTGGGGACCGAGACCATTCTGGTTGGCGGTATCTCCACCCAGCGTAGCGTCGAGGGCACCGCCCGCGATGCCAAGAATCGCGACACGCAATGCGTGGTGGTCAGCGACTGCTGCACCGCCGGCGAGGAGGACGTCCACGAAATGACCATCAACCACGTTCTCCCTCTGCTGGTGCGCGTGCGCAACACCGACGAGGTGATAGCCGCTCTGTCCTAATCCGGAATACAGACTTCCAAATACAGGATACCCCCTCACCCCAACCCTCTACCAAAGGAATAGGGAACTGAACGACGGGAGGTATGCGTCATGACCGACGTGAAGACAGTCCTGGTAGGCACCATAGGACAGGGAATCATGCGCAGCGCCGACGGCGGCGAGTCTTGGCGGCGGGTCGGCATTGACGCCGGGATGCACTCGGATGCCTTGGTGCGCACTTTGGCCAACCACCCCGACCGGCCCGGCGTAGTGTTCGCCGGAACGGACAAGGGGCTGTACCGCAGCGACGACGGCGGACAGAAGTGGCGGCTGGTGGACACTGCAATGAGCGGCACTTGCGTCTGGGCCATGGCCACCGACTCATCGGACTCCAAGCTCATGTTCGCCGGGACCGGCACCCCTGATCCGGCTGGCGTCTTCCGCTCCACCGACGGCGGGGCGACCTGGGAACAGCGACCTGTCGAAGTGGCAGCGGAATGCCCCAACGTGGGTGTGCCGCGCGTCACCGGGATCGCCATCGACCCTCAGAACCACCGCGACGTCTGGGTCGGCCTGGAAGTGGACGGCCTGCGCCACAGCTCAGACAGCGGAGACACTTGGGAGTCCATCAACGGAGCAATTCCCAATCCGGATGTCCACAACGTCGCTGTATCCGCTGGCCCGCCACACACCGTTGTGGTCGTGGTGAACAACGACGTATACACCAGCGGAGACAACGGCTCCAGTTGGGACCGTCTGGGCATCCGCGAGGTATTCCCGCTCACCTACCCCCGGGGCATCATGGTCAAGCCGGACAACCCCAGCGTGATCTTCGTCACCATCGGCGACACCACGCCCGGCCAGACCGGCACGATAATGCGCTCCAAGGACACCGGCAAGACGTGGGAAAACCTCCCGCTGCCGGTGGAGCCCAACACCGCGATGTGGACGGTCAACATCCAGCAAACCGACCCCTCGGTGGTGTTCGCGGGGAGCCGCTACGGTTACCTCTACCGCAGCGACGACGGCGGCGACTCTTGGAACAAGCTTCGCCGGGAGTTCAGTGAAATCTCCAGCGTGATGTGGCTGCCTGAATAGGGCCGTCCCTATCGAGAACCGTAAAAAGCTGGGGCCTCTCATTTTGCGAGAGGCCCCAGCTTTTTACCTCTTGATTGGACAACTCTGTGTCGTATGTGTCTGCTATTGGTACTGCATACGTATACGGAGGCTTTTATGAGAATCGGGATAAACGTCCCCAATGAACTGGTAGAGCGAGTCAGACAAGCTAATCCGGATGCCAATCTATCTCAACTTTGTCGAGTTGCCCTCGAGGAATATGCTGCCAGAGGTGAACGCGCGCAGGAATATGCCTTTGCAAACTACGAGGAAATGCAGGATGTGGCAAGAAGGCTAGTGGAAGAGGATGAACTCCCTCTGATCCCTCCGGACTGGACTGGCTATGCATTGGAAGACGCAAGGGACTGGGTGCGCACTGTATCCAAAGATGAATGGGAGAGGTTCTTTGGCATCTATGACATTTTACTTGAACGGGAAGGTGAAGATGCCAACAGCTTTGCAGATTTGGCCGGCAGACCAGAAGGGGTTAAAGGATTTCGTGATCGGTGGCATGAAAACGAAGGACTCTTCATATTGCTTATGGATCGAAACATTGAAGTTCCCCAAACCGAATATCGGAAAATCTACAACGACACTTGGGTGGGATATACATTGCAGGCCAGACGGGTCTATTTGGAGCTGGTCAGCGCAGAACGTGAACGGGTCATGGACGAGCGTAGAGCAGCGTGGAAAGACATCCAAGTGGAGTTACCTTCATCGGTGCAGGAGGAATCCCGGGATCAGCGATAATGCCGCGCCAACTCGGATGCGTAGCTGCTCCCGAGGGTGTCGCGGTGTTCGAGCATCCAGTCACTCAGCCGCGCCGTGCCCGTCGGCGGGTCCGCCGATACCAGGTGTCCTGCCATCAGGCCGTCGATTTCGTCGCGGGTCAGCACCTCGTCGCGTAGGGTGGCGCTCATCAGGCGGGCCGCGGTGTGAACGAGTGACGGCGGGAGATGGAGAAGGCGGGCGCGGCCTCCGGTGGTCTGGCGAATGAGGCGGACCATTTCCGAGAAGGTGAATGTCTCCGGGCCTACCGCGTCGAGCATTACATTGGTCCCGGAGGAGGCAGATTCGACTGCGAGCCGGGCTACGTCGTCCACGAACACGGGCTGGAGTCGGTAGTCGCCGCGTCCGGCGATGGGAAAGATCGGGAACTTACTCAGGAACCAAGCGATGTTGTTGATCAGGATGTCCTCTCTCCCGAAGATCACAGTGGGACGGATTATAGAGAAAGCCAGGCCTGACTGACGGATGTAGTCTTCGACCAGACCTTTGCCGCGGAAGTAGGGGAGTGGGGAAGCCGCGTCGGCGTTGGTGATGCTTATGTGAACGATGCGGCGAACTCCGGCGGCCGCGGCGGCATCGACGAGGTTGCGGATGTTGCGCACTGCGGTGTCGTGGTTGACGTTGCCCCGGGCGAAGCGAATCCAGTAGGTGTTGTATAGAGTGTCGGCACCCAGGACACTGCCCGTCAACTGGCCGACATCCTCGAAGTTCACCGGATGCCGCTCAACCTGGTCGCCGAATGGACTGGCTGAGGCAGGGTTGCGGGTGAGGGTACGTACCCGATGGCCCGAGTCCAAGAGGCGTTGGGCGATGTAGCGCCCGGTGTAACCGAAAGCCCCGGTGACTACGCTGAAACTGGTAGTCATCTGCCGCGAACAGGCTCGGCAGGAACGGCAACTTCGGTGACCGAGGTGCCGAGGTGTTGGATTTCATCAATTTGCTTTTCAGTCACCGGCCCCATCTCAACAGTCCTCTGGCAAGCAGTCCAATCGGTTGATACCGTTTCCACAAACTCTTCATACGCCTTGATTATGGGGGCGGTGAATTTGCACTCGCCGTCAATCCATTCGCCCAATAACACTTGGTAATACGGATTGGAGTTTTCCCAAAACACAGGCTTTTCCTGCTTCATTCGTTCGAGTGCATCTGGGTCAATTGGTCCAATTCTAACGGCTTGCAGGCAGTCTTCGGAATAGTCCGAATAGGTCACCGGATACTGGGAGATGTCCTCGCCGAAAGTGCATTCCTCGCCTACTTTTTCGCCCTGCCAAATCCTGACCACCGAAACGGGGTCGGATGATGCCTCGCTACCATTCCTTGCGGCCTTCTTCGTACCTTCTTCAGAACCGCAAGAAATAGTGAACACTATCACCACGGTGAGCAGGCTAACAATGAGTCGCATCAATGTCCTGTTAAAAACCCCTCTCTTTATGAGAGGGGTTCTTTTCGATCGGGCTGTCGCGGCTGTGTTACGGGGCCAGGCCGGCGGTGCCAGAGCGGATGGTGTCCATACGGGGACGATTGTCATAGGGCTCCAACTGGACTTCGTGCAGGGCAGGGATGACTTCCTTACCCAGCAACTCGATGGAGCGCATCACGTCCGTATGTTGCATCGCGCCTTCGTTGCCATAGATGTGGATGTAGCCTGGGCTGAGGCGCTCGATGACTTCGGTCAGCCTCTGGGTCACGGTTTCGGGGCTGCCGACGATGATATTGTTGACGCCGCGAAGCTGGTCATAGGACAGGCCAACACCCAGACCGCCAGCGCCGGCGACGTTGCCGGTGGGCCGCTGGGCCTTAATCTCCACCGACGCACGGGACTGGTAGCCGGGCGGGTCGTTGTGCTCCATCGGCCCGCGCTGGCGGTGCTCGATGGTCCACATGAACTCTCTGCCCAGTTCGATGGCCTTCTCGTCGGTGTCGGCGACGAGGCAGCGCAGCAGGTATCCGAAGTGCTCGGGGCCGGCCTTCCAGCCCTCTTCCTCGGCGGTGTCAATGTAAACCTGCTTGAGCCACTCCGTGGTGTCCACGAGGGCGCCCAGGTTCATGTAAGGGTGCTTGTGCTTGGCGGCCCAGACCACGCTCTCCGGGCTGCCGGTGCCAGGGAACCAGATGTCGGGACGAGGCTTCTGCATAGGCACCACCCACGGGTTGACCACCCGGTAGTGGTAATACTGGCCCTCGTACCGGAACGGGCCGGGCTCGGTCCAGCACTTGATGATCAGGTCGTGAGCTTCCTCGAAGCGGGCTCGGTTCTGGGTGGGGTCTACGCCGCCCTGGAGCGTTTCCACAGCGGTACCGCGCACGAAACCGGAGATAATCCTTCCGCCGGAGTAGCAGTCCAGCATGGCGATTTCTTCGGCCATGCGGATGGGGTCGTTAATGGCGATCACGTTGCCCAAGATGGCGATCTTGACGTTCTTGGTGAGCTTGGCGATGACGGCGGCGTCGAGGTTGACAGACGGCTTCATGCACCAGTACGAGGCGTGATGCTCGTTGCTCATGATGCCGTCGAAGCCTACTTCGTCGGCCAGGGCGTACTGCTCGTGGTACTGGTTGTACAGAATACTGGCCTTGTGGGGGTCGAAATGGGTGTTGGGGAACCCCAGACGGCCAGAGTCGTACTTTTCCAGGTCCTGGTCGTTGACGTGGCCGTAGGGCTGCTCGGAGAACCAGTATATTTCCGCTTTGTCTTTGGGTCGCGCTAACTGGTCAACCATTCTCCACTCCTTTTGTAGTATGCGTGGCCCAGGCTGTGGGCGCGCACCGCGGGGTCCCGTTGGCGGTTCACCGTGCGAGCAAGGAATTCTGTGACGAATTCCATATCGCTAATCGGGACGCATCCCGCCTTTTGCTGAGGCAATTATAGTCATCACCAATATGTTAGGCAACCGAGAGCGAAATGCCGGTTGCGGTGGTGGGGAGCGTCACGGGAATGCGGTTCAGTCTCGAGAAACAGAATCGGCGATAGGCCATGTGGCGGGCCGGAAATTTCTATTTCCCTGGCTTTGCCTGGCATTTTGACGTGATCAGTCACTGAAGCAGGAGGCGAGAGAGCTCCGTGCTGGACCCGTTGGGGCATCCATAATTTTTAATTCCCCCCAATTCCGTTCATTTCCGTTCATTTCCGTTCATTTCCGCTCCAAGAAGCTCGCAGGCCAAGATGCGGGGCAATGGCGAGGGCACCACCATTGCCGTCAGCGGGTCGGATTGTTGCTGCCAAGAACGCCTGGTGTCGCTGACCCTTAAAGTTGAGCTGGCTCAGAGAGATACTACACAAATGGTAGCGAGTCGCTTCGAGGCTTGGCAATGGGCAAGTGTCACTGGGGTCTGGTAGAACACCCTGTTTCCCTCTCTCGCGGAAATGACGGTCGAGTGGTTGCAGGGACTTGCGCGCTCACTTGGTTCCAGCGGATGCCTTGTCGGTAACCGAAACCGATATGTTGCTGTTGGCCGATCTCGGGTTGTGGGCGTGGTCGGTAGGGCTTAACATTGGGGCGCGGCTCCACTGCGGCCAACGCGCAGAGCGGGGAGGCGGAATCAACACGTTAGAAGGAGGGCAGTTATGGCTCTATCATTGTCGGACGCAAACCGGATTATTGGTGCCTCTATTGCCGAGGCGGACAGGATCGGCGTGAAGCTGAGCGTCGCCGTGGTGGACGGCGGTGGGCAATTGGTGGCCTTCCAGCGGATGGAGGGGGCGATTGCCGTGAGCGCGACGGCGGCGCCGGGCAAGGCCGTGGGGTCGGTGTTCTTCGGGCGGGACAGCAGGGAGATCAACCCGGAGTCGCCCGTGATGCAGGCGATCATCGGCAGCCAGGGCGGCCGCATCATCCCGGCGCAGGGCGCGATCCCCATCTATCAGGGCGGCGCACTGGTGGGCGCCATCGGCGGCAGCGGCGGCTCGGCGCAGGAGGACGAGGACTGCGTGCGCAAGGGGCTGGAGGCGCTGTAGGGGGGAGATATTATTTCCAACTAGTCATAGCCAAGCCCTCCTGGCTTTTCCAGGAGGGCCTATGTTTTATCGTGCGTCATGGGTCAATTCCTGACACGAAACACGAAACACAACGGCGGTCTACCTTCTTAGTCCGGCCTTCCGGCAAAACCACTGTAAAAGCTGTAGGGGGGAAGATATTATTTCCAACTAGTCATAGCCAAGCCCTCCTGGCTTTTCTAGGAGGGCCTATTTTTATCGTGCGTCCACCCTTTTTATCTACGACAATCATGGGTCAATTCCTGACACGAAACACAACGGCGGTCTACCTTCTTAGTCCGGCCTTCCGGCAAAACCACTGTAAAAGAAAGAGGTTTACTGTATGCAATGCCCTAGTTGCCAAACCGCGTACCACTCTAGGGAAGACGAATGGGAATCAGCGGACATTCCTCACGGCAAAATTGATGAGCTTCAGTGGGTCTGCTTTCTCACGTTGTGTCCAAAGTGCTGAGAGCTAAACCTTATGCTCCAAAGCCGTTCTGCCCTCGACGAAGAGGTTTACTGGGAAGAGGTGATCTACCCAGTCTCGACGAGTTCTGTAAATGTAGGTCCAGGAGTTCCCGACAACATGAAGGGCGACTATGTTGATGCAGCCAAAGTATTAGACATCAGCCCAAAGGCCTCGGCAATGTTGTCTCGTCGTGTTCTTCAAGCAATTCTTCTCGAACAAGGCTATGCGGACTACCAGTTGGCAGACCAGATCGGGGCGGTACTAAAAGAGAAAGGCCCCGATAGAATTTTGCCTCGAGCCATTAGACGGACAGTGGACGCGATCAGGAACTTTGGGAATTTCTCCGCGCATCCCACAACGGACGTAACGACGCAGCAAGCAATTGACGTAGAGCCGGCGGAGGCTGCGTGGTGCCTTGAAATTGTTTCGGCTCTGTTTGATCACTACTACATTAGGCCCGCCACCGACAGAAAGAGGCTTGACGAATTGAATCAAAAGCTGGCTAACGCTGGGAAGCCGCCAGTCAAGTAGATATTGTCTCAATCGATTCGATACACATGTAGGGGCGGGTTTCAAACCCGCCCCTACATGTGCCTGAGTTACCGGAGGCCGTGGATGGGCGCCATCGTCGGGAAGACGAGGACTGCGTTCGGAAGGGGCTGGAGGAGCTGTACTTATAGTCCACAATCAATCCAGCAATTGTGGCGGTAGTTCAGGTCTGCGGAGGTATTCCCATTTCTCTCTGCGTTCTGTCATTTTTTTATCTCGTTGCTCTTCCCGATGCTTCTGCCACAGCCGTCGCACTTCTTCCAGATAAGCAATCCATGTGCGTTGGTACTTAGTGCAGGCTTCAGTTATTGGAGACGACTCAGGGTTAGTCTCGTATTGTGCGATAAACCATTCTCTATGTTCCGCCTCTCTGTGCGGAAACCTCTTGACGTCATCAATTCCGTGAAGGTCGGCGAACCATGTCTCGTCTTCTCGATCGTGCCGTTCAAGGAAATGCCGGTAATCTAAATATCTTTCCCAGTTCTCGGTAGTTGCTTTAGAAAGCCAATCCCTTACGTCCTCGAGGGCGAATCCCTCCCAGTCGGGTTCGATTATTGGAAACAAGTCCGATTCACCGATTCTGGCCAAATGGTCCTCTACGCCGTCGGCGGCAACCTGGGCAGCCACGCGGTCGTCCTTGCGCACGTGTTCCTCCAGCGCATCCCGACAAATCTGAGAAACGTTCACCTCCGGTCGGATGGCCTTCACCCGCTTCAGCAGTTCGTTGGGGACGTTGATTCCGATTCGCATAGTTCACTCCATATGCGTATGTCATAATACAAGCATGCACATACCATTCACAAGAAACAAGGATCCCAGAGGGAAACATTCCACATTAAGGGGCCCGTGCAAAGCCGATTGAGGCAGGAAAGCGTAGCCCGATAGCCACGTTACGAAAGATATTTCGCCGAACTCGTTTTGGGGCTTGCTGGAGGTGTCGCCGCCGTCCTCACTGACGTAGCCGTAGCCGAAGAGGCTGGCTCCGGCCACTACCTTGGGCATTTCTGGGCTGTTGGCGAGCCGGTAGACGACCGAGTTGGGCTCGACGGATGTTAATCAGCGGTTGTAGTTGGTTAGGTCGGCGACGGAGTCGTAGTCGTTGCGGTTGAGCCAGTGGCACCAGATGTTTGTGCCGGGGATTGAGAGGCGGCGCCTGCTGTTAGGGCTGCGCCTCGCGGCCACGGCGGCGTGGCGTTCTCCAGCGAACCTGGATTGAACAAATTCGAGGGCGGGGACCAAATCGGTGTCCGTCGACAAGATTACACCGACGTCATAGAGACCATCGACTGCCATAGTTACAAAATCGATCGCCAAGGCAGTGTCGATTCCCTTTTCTTGAGCTGCGTGAGTGGGCCAGTCGCGAGGATACCTGAGACCACGGTGGATAACACTGACTCCGTCAATTTGCCATCCCTCGCATTGCTTCATATGGGCGGCGTATGTTTTCGGATCCTTGTGCGAGTCAGGGCGCCCAGTGTAGGACCGAACCTCCACCAAAGTCGTTAAAGTTCCTTCGGGGCCGCCTCGAGACCCTATCAAGCGCCCAATAGCCATTGGGCTGAACTGTCCACTGGGAGAAGGCCCAGAACCATTGAAGAAGCTGGTGCGCGCTCCTTGGTAAGTGTTTTGCACGTCGATAAATAGCATTAACCGCAGAGAACAGGTCATTACGCCCAAGCGATTGGGCGAAAATAAGCCCCGCCAATCAGTCTGCTAATAAAGCCGACGGAGGGCGGGGAACATTGACTTAAGGTTACTAGTATTACAACGACAGTTCACGGAGGGATGTTCCGCGCCGCCCTCCGGGCGTCTCGGCGTTTGGCGTGAGAGCGGCTGGCCCGATGGTTGCGTAACTGCTCCGCCTCCAGCAACCGCAGCAACTCCTCAGCACCCAACCGCTCCCGGGGCAGCATCTCGCGCACCACACGGTACACCTGCGGCCTGCTGACCCGGGGCATCTTTTTCCCCCCAAGCCTGTTGCAGGCTCAACAGGAAGGCCCCCGCCACCAGGCACAGCGCAATGTGATGATGCCAGCCCGCCCAGGTGCGGGTCTCGTACTCGTCCAGCCCCACGTCGCTCTTCTCCGTCTCGAACTCCGTCTCGATGCGCCACCTGGAACCGCCCACGTAGGCCAGCGTCTCCAGAGGAGTGTCCCCGGGAGCGTTGGACAGGTAGTAGCGGGGCTCGCTGCCGTCCAGGTTCCGGCGCCAGATGGCCCAGTGGATTTCGCCAGGCCTCCGCCGGCTGGTTGGCCGCACCCTTTGGGCACTGAACATATAAGTCCGCGGCCCCTGGGAACCCTGGGCCACCGTTATCTCCCGCCAGGCATCCTCCGGCAATTCAGCACCGCGCTCCGCCAGGGTGCGTCGCTGCCCGCTCCGCAGCCTGGGCTTGCGGGGACGCCCGAATCCCTGGTATGCCGGGCTGGTCCACTCGGGATCCACCGGCCAAAAAGTGAAGTTCCCCGGAACGTCCAGGACGTAACGCAGCCCCAAGGCCGCCAAGCCGTCCCGGAAGGACGGCGACATCCCGAAGGCGTCGTCCCCGGCCACCCATCCCGCCCTCAGATGGCCCCGCGCCAAGGCCCGCTGCAGCAGTTCCAGGGCCAACTCCGTCTTCGACCGGTACCGGCGCTTATCCTCCGGAACCCCAGCCGCCGCACAGCGGGCATCGTCCGATGTCCAACTCTCCGGCAGGTAGAGCCCCTGGTCCACCAGCGCCCGGCCCAAGGGACTGACATACGCCAAGAACATCCCTGCCTGGCAGTTGGCCACCTTGCCCAACCTGCCACAGTACTGCCGGGCCACCCCCGCCGACTTCAGCCCCTGCTTGGGGAAGTCGCTGCCGTCCAGCACCCACACCGCCTCAGAATGTCCCAGCCGGGGCGCCAGATACTCCTGGAGGCGTCCCATCACCGCGTCGTCATCCCAGGGGGCGGCGGTGAGGAAGCGCTGCATGGCCCGGGCCGGGACCCCCACTGATTCGGAGAGATTCTCGGCGTTGCGCCGGTCCTGAGACTGCACCAGGAGGGCCCGGAGATAGTTCCGGCTGTGGTCCCGCGACTCCCTGCGCCCGAACAGCGGAGCGAAGAAGGAATGAAACTCGCCAAAGGCCTCGTACACCCGCTCAAATGCCGCCGCATCCATCTCCCAACCCCACCTTCCAAGCCTCCCTCAGCTAGCTGGTCACTTTATCACACCAACTGTCGTTGTAATACTAGAGCCGCGCATTGCCCACTCGCTCATCGAACGAGCGATTCTGGTACGGTATCTTGAAGATCGTGAAATCCTCACGGACGAGTACTTTAGCGAAGTTGCAGGCCATCATCCTAGCATACAGGGCGATCCTTTGGCTGAGAGACTGGTACCGGACTTCGGAAAGCCTAGCCGCTTTATCGAGTTTCTTGCTGACAAGAGTCTTACTTACGGATTGTTCGACCAACTCGCCAAAGACTTCAACGGCGACCTGTTTGTGACCAGCATCGAAGAGCAGGAATCCGTTACTAGCAGCCAACTCCGACTGCTGATGGAACTGCTACAAGGAGGAGCGAGTGCGGTCCAACAACCCCTGTTTCTCTGGGCTTATGACTTTAGCGTCATTCCCACTGATCTCATTTCCAGTATGTACGAGCTGTTCTATCGCGAAGAGGTAAGCGATCAAAAGTCTAGCACGTACTATACGCCAGCTGCGCTGGTAGAGTTCGTGTTGAGTGACGTGCTTAATGAGGAGACACTCGACCGCAAGCCCACGGTTTGTGATCCTGCTTGTGGGTCAGGGATCTTCCTCGTCGACGCATATCGCCGGATAGTTAGACACGAGATGCGGCGCAAAAGGAAGTCGCTTTCCAGCGACCGACTAAGGGAACTCTTGCTCAGCCGTGTTTCGGGTTGCGACATCGATGAGGCGGCGATTCGTCTCGCCGCTTTCAGCCTATACGTGGCATTCTTGAGTTACCAATCGCCTCAGGATATCCGGGAAGCTGGGCCATTGCCACGGCTGATACATAGCGGCGGCACTGATTCTGAATTTGCCCCCTTGGTCGTAGGCGATGCCTTCGCTCCCAGGGAGGGGGAATATACTTCAACCGAGCAGGGGGACTTGGCCTACACTGAAAAGTTGCCCTGGCCTGCCTCTGGCTTCGATATAGTAGTCGGCAACCCCCCCTGGACCGAGATTACGGAAAACGAAAAGACCCGACCCGAGGAGTGGGCCAAGCAGCTTGGACGCGTGATTGGAGGCCGAAACCCCTCGCAGCTGTTCCTGTGGAGAGCCTTGGATTTACTGAAAGATGGGGGTACAGCCGCTCTCCTGGTCGGCGCAAAAGCAATGCTCAACACAACCAAAACCGCCCGCCTTTTCCGCGAACAATGGCTTCAAGAAGTGAGACTTGACCACGTGGTCAACTTCAGTAATGTCAGGAAGGACTTTTTCGCGAGCGGCGTTGCACCTTTCATGTTGGTTCGATTCCGTCGTGGCGATCGCCTATCCAATGAGATGGTGGTCTATGAAACCGCTCGACCGGTAACTCCTGGAAGACGTGGCTCCGCGGCATTAGCACGGCTGGACCGCCAAGTGGTGCCGCAGGCGTCCTTGCTTGCTCGGCACTATCTATGGAAAACATACAGCGCGGGCTCTCTCCGAGATGATGCTCTAGTGGCGAGGCTAGAGGTCGAAGACCGGTTGAGCCAATATATCTCAGGTAGCCCACAGGGTTTTGGGTTTCAACGACCACATGGACAACAACAAGGTCATGCTACCCCGCAAAGTATGGACGGTCTCCCCATTCTCTCGAAGTTCGATTCGTGGGGACCTCTCAGGCAAGAATGGTACGAACCCGCCCCGTCGCGGGTGAAGTATCTTCCTGACGAGCGGTTCTTTAGGGGACAAAGGTTGCTGGTACGGTGGGGCGTCTCTCCCAAGTTCGGGCCACATGCGAGATTGGAGACCAACCCCGTCGCCTTCCGACACACAACCTATTCAATATCCTTGGATCACTTGTCTTCGTGGGAAGGTAAGGTCATCCTAGCAACACTGTTGTCGTCCTTGGGCCGCTACTGGCTGTACATGGTCTCCGGCTCCTGGGGTACATGGCGAGACCAAGTCCGCATGAACGACGTTCTTAATCTGCCTGTCAGACTTAGTCCTCCCTCTGACGACTTGATAGGGCGGATAGAACAGGCCGTGGACGACCTTTATAACATGACTCCGCAGAGGAAGAGGGGTCTTGCCTGCACAGTCCCCCCTGAGATGAAAGGGATCGACGAAGGCATAGCGGACCTGTTTGAACTGACTGATGCAGAGCGGAGTCTTGTCGCAGACTTCTGGGCAGCCCTAGAGCCGGACGCGACTTTGCCATTACCGGTCGTCGACATCGTGGGAGGTAATGAGGCCGACCTAAGTACCAGCAGCCCAGACGGCATCTGGCCGTATTTGAGGGTGTTAGTAAGGGCTTGGAATCGAAGATTAAGGGAAAGGGGGCAATTTAGTTGGAGGGTATATCGGTACGCTCCTAGTATTACAACGACAGTTGGTTCCGAGAGGTAGCTGATGTGCGGATTTTGAGGCTGGCACTACGCGGGCGCGAGCCTCTGACAAGAAAGGCCTCATAGCTGGAAGACTAACCCCCGGCCCGGGTTTACTCAATATGTCGTTGTAATACTAGGGGAGTTGACTGCTTGTCAACTCCCTTGCAGCCCTTCCGTGAAAGGGCAAGTCCTAGTTGGGGGTTACGGCGAGGGAGCGGATTTCTCCGAACTCCTTCTGGAGCTTGCTCCACGTGTCGCCACCGTCTTCGCTGACGTAGACGTAGCCGAAGAGGCTGGCAGCGGCCACTACGTTGGGCATTTCGGGGTTGTTGGCGAGCCAGTAGACTACGGAGTTGGGCTCGACGGGGAGGTTGGCCTTGTCCCAGCTCTGGCCGCCGTCGCGGCTTACCTGGACCGCGCCGGTGACGCCGGGGATGAAGTCGCCGTTGCCGACGAACATGGTGTTGGGGTCGTCGGCCTTGATGACCATGCCGCGGCAATAGGAGCGGGCGTCGGCCTCACTGAACTTGGGGAAGTAGTGGTAGTCCCAGCTCTCGCCCTCGTCGCCGCTGGTGGCGATGCCGAAGGGGCTGGTGCAGAAGAAGGCCGGGTTGTCGCCGCCGCGCAGGGCCATGCCGTGGATGTCGCCATGGAAGGGGTCGGGGCCTAGATCGGGAAGGTGGACCCAGTTGTCGCCGCCGTCCAGGCTCTTGTAGACGCCGTCAACCTCTATGCCGGCCCAGACCGTGCGGCTGTCGCGGGGGTCGACGATGATGTTGGTGGTGCGCGGCGTGCCGATGGGGCATTCCATGTTGACGCCCATATCCAGCTTCTGCCACGACTTGCCGCCGTCGCGAGAGCGGAAGCCCTCGGGCCGGGTGCCGGCGAAGATGGTGTCGGAGTTGCTCGGGTCGACGGCCACCGACCACACCTGCAGGTCGCCGAAGGGGGTGTCGACGGCCTCCCACGAGAGACCGTTGTCCTCGGTGCGGAACAGGCCCAGACCATCGGAGCCGGCCAGAACGCGGTGCGGGTTGTCGGGGTAGGTGCGCAGGGCGCGGATGTTGCCTTCGGTGGGAATGGGGTTACGAATCTTGGTCCAGGTATCGCCGCTGTCGGAACTGATGTTCAGTCCCTGCCCAACGGTGCCTACGAAGATGGAGTAGTTTCCAGACATTTTCGTGCCTCCCAAAGCGCATTTCGGACTCTGCTTGGGTCTGCCGCTATGATAGCCGCGCGGCAGGGAAAATTCCAGCGGAAGGCGTCAGAGAACGTTTTCGTCAAGTTGACACTCCGCCGCAGCCCCTTCAAAATGAAGAAACAGGGACCAAGGAAACGGGAGGTTTACAATGACGACCACAGCTTACACAGTTGATGAATTCATCGACGACGTTCGCGAGATTTTTGACGCGACGCAGGACCCGCTGGCCCAGGCCAAGGGCGTGTCCGAGAAGATGGAAGTGCTGCTGCAGACCCCAGGCTGGCTGGAGGAGCGGCTGGAGTTGCCGGACGAGGGCGGGTACGGGCGATACGACCTGCACCTGGACGAGGACTACGGGCATCCGGGCGGCGGTTTCTGGCTGATGGCCTCGGTTCAGAAACCCGACCAAGACAACCTGCCCCACGACCACGGCGCGGCCTGGGTGGTCTACGGCGTGTACGATGGCGCGATCAAGCAGACCAAGTTCCGGTGGTACTACCCGGGCGAGGGTGTGGACTCGGTGCAGATCAAGGAGACCGGCGATTTCGTGCAGAAGGACGGCAAGGTGGCCTTCTTCCTGCCGGGCGAAATCCACAACACGCTGAACGTCACGGGCGACCGGGCGCTGGTGGTGCGGCTGGAGTCGCAGAAGCTGGACCGGGTGATCCGCTACCAGTACAACCCGGAGGAAGGGACGGTCAGGGTGATGGAGCAGTAGGTTCTGCACACGCCCGGCCGTTCGCGGCCAACACGGTTAGACGCGGAGACGCCCCTCGCGATTGCGGGGGGCGTTTCTTTCGTGGGTGGTTAGAACACTTTTCCAAGGACCCAAAAATAAGGTGCTACTCACTTTTTCGGCATAGCTCTTTATTGCCAAGCAATCGTTTATGTCCCTTCGTAAATTCCTTGTCCGCATTTGTCGAGAAAATTTTACCTCGTGGATTGTCAATCAGCGTTTTACTCTTAAAGTCTCGATGCAATTTCATATCATTTGAATAAAGTAATCTAGCACCACTAACCTGTGCCAAAGCAATTACATGTGGGTCATCTGATCGGCACATTCCAACTTCCTTTAATTGCTGAGTTAACGAGATAACAGAATCCTGATTTTCTGTTCTTAATCTCCCTGCCAATCGGGCAGCTTGGGACCATTGCTTAAAATCGGATAGTTTTTGGAGCTCTTCAAGCAGCCTTCCGCCTACCACTAGCCGACCTTGTCCTCTATTTATCCATTCGAGAAACTTTGCACCGGCCGAACCCTGGTCAGAACTAAACACCTCACTAGCAGTATTTGCGTCTATAATGGCGCACATTTCTTAGTCGTTGGGCTGCCGATAATTTTTCCACACCTGGAGGTCTCCTCCATGAAAAAACTGCGATAACCGTCGGGCGCTCCCAACACGTTTCCTTCTTCGTCAATTTCGAGGGAATGGATCTTGACGTCTAGATCGTTACGTTCAAAAAAGAGGATGGAGACATCGGATGGCTTCAATCCAGCAACACCGTCACGTACATCCATACGCACTCTATCAAGCAAATGGTCACTGTGGGTTTCGACTACAAGCTGACGCTCCGGACCGGCGATTTGGCACAACAGGCTTCCTAGAGCGGCCTGGGCACTTGGATGAAGGTGAACCTCCGGTTGTTGGAGCAAGCTCATCGGAGATACATCATCTCGCAGTAACTCAGTTACTATAGGCAAGACTTGGCTAACGCCGTATCCCACATCGATTAGGTTTCGGGGAGGGCCTTTTCGCTTTCCGCTAAATTTTCTAACCTGCACTTGAAAAGGTTCGCTATCTCTCTTGCCCAACCGTTTGATTGATATTTCGTCAAATAGGCCGGAACTTTTTCCGTATGTTTCAAGCAGACACTTAAGAGTTTCCCACTGTGCCTCGTCCTGTGCAACTAGATTAGCTAGATACATTGGGACATAGTCCCCTTCAGGATCAGGAGTGGGGCGGGATGGGTCGTACGTACGTTTGGGCTTTGAACGCACCGGGGCTCCGGCAAATACCTTTGTCTCGCGATGGAAATGTTCAAACCCGGTGGCAGAAAGAGTCCTGATATTACTCAAGTCGTCTGGACCCAAGTCTGGCGAGCCCTCTAGAGGTTCAATAAGAATATCCTCGTCCTCCCGCAACTTGCCTGAAAGCAGCCTTGCAGCCAAGACCGGAGCCCACATCTTTTCATCATAAGCGTCGAACCAGACTACAGATTCAGCAGGGACAATTCCTTTCCATGTCCCATTGCGAGTCCCTACTTGGATAAGAAAGGGACTACCTGTCGAATAAAGTTCCTCTATCCAAATATCTTCGAAAGCGCGGTACCTTCGAATCGGAATCGGCGCGGTCCCGCTCTTCTTGAAGGTGACTTCATAGCGATATGGGCGAATGCGGGAACCCTTCTTGATATCAAGGCAAAACCCCGCCTCAAAGGAATCCGTTCGGCGATCCCGATAGTGGACAATTTCGTCAAAGCTCCCCAAATCATATGGGGCCTCTTTGAAATCCGGCAGTTTAATGGAAAATGCGACATCCCATAGGGCTTTCAATAAGGCTAAGAATGAAGTTTTACCTGTGCTATTCTCACCCACAAGAAGTGTCAGCGGAGCTAACCTAGCGCTTTGTTTATCATGAAAACAACGAAAATCTTTGAGGGTTATTTCGTTCATGGCCGCCTTCTGTATATGGAACTAAGATGCCAATCTGTCAATTCTACAATATACAATGCTAGGATCCCCGTCTGAACAGGAGCGCCGGGACTAGGACGATGGTATCAAGAACCAGGCGCAATTGGCCCGCCACCTCTTCGTGCCCAGGCAACAGCGTCGGCCAAGTCTGCCTCCGTTATTCCCATTTCTGCCAGCTTGTCCCGAACCGCCTCGATTGACGTTCTGCGCACTGAGGTTAGGACGAGGCAACCGTCCCGCTCCTCTATATCAAGGTACTCGACGCCGTGGAGGGCCAGGGCCACCTCGTCGGGGATGGTTATCTGGTTTGGCCCGGTCATTTTTGCCCGCATTTTGCGACTACCTCGTGGCGAATGCTTCGAGTATATCTCAGTCTGCGGCGAGTTGGGCGCGGAGGGATTCGGTGGCTGGGAGGTCGAGGTTGCCGTCTTCGCCCAGGACTACGCCGTATTCGGCCTTTGCGTAGGCGGGGGTTAGTTTTTGTTGCTGGACGTCTTCGAGGACGGCTTGGGGGTCTCGGTTTAGGGGGTTGCCGTAGCCTCCGGCTCCGGCCTGGATTACTTGGTAGAGGTCGCCTTTTTTCAGGGTCATTAGATGCTTTCCTGGGAGGTTTTGCTCTTCGGGGGTGCCTGGGTTGAGGGTGTTCTGGGTGGGGGTGCCGTCCTTGCCGCCCTCTACTCCCCAGGGGCGGAAGTTGGTGCGGTCGGAGCGGAGCTGGAAGGTGGCCTCCTCGGCGAGGAGACGGAATTCGCGGACTATGCCGAGGCCGCCGCGGAATTCGCCAGCGCCGCCGGTGTCGGGGACGAGGCCGAAACGCTCGACGAGCAGGGGCTGGTCGGACTCGATGCTCTCGATGGGGGTGTTGGCCATGTTCAGCACCGGGGAGGCGAGGCCGTCGGCGCCGTCGATGCTGGGGCCGCCTCCACGGGGGCCGTCGTTATTGAACTCGAGATAGACCCAGGCCTTGCGGTTGGGGTGATAGCCGCCGAAGCTCAGGCCGATCTCACCGCCGCCCCAGGCAGCGGGGACCCGACCCGGGAGGGCCTGGGCCATGGCTCCGAACATGGCCTGGCAGATGCGGAAGCCGGCGAGGCCGCGGGCCGCGACGGGGGCCGGATGCTGCGGATTGACGAAACAGCCCTCGGGCGCGGTGATATTGAAGGGGCGGAAAAAGCCGCTGTTGGACTGGATGGCGGGGTCGATGAGGCACTTCATCACGGCATAGACGTTGGACTTGGTGTAGGCGAAGTTGGGGTTGATGCTGCCCTTGGCCTGGGGGGAAGTGCCGTCGAAATCGACGAAGACCTCATCGCCGTCGATCTTGACGTTGACGTGGATGTCGATGGACTGGGGATCGATGCCGTCGTTGTCGATATGATCGACGAAGTTCCACTCGCCCTGGGGCAGGGACGAAAACTCGGCGCGGGTCAGAGCCTCGGTAGTGTCCAAGATGTCGGCCATGTAGCTCTTCATCTCTTCCAGGCCGTAGTCGTCAACCAAGCGCAGCAGGTCGCGCTCACCGAAGCGGACGGCGGCCAGCAGGGCCTGGACGTCGCCAAGGACCTTCTCGGGAACCCGTACGTTCTTTTCCAAGATGCGCCAGACTGCTTTGTTGAGCTCGCCTTCGGCGTAGAGCTTGAGGGGCGGGAGGATCAGGCCCTCCTGGTAGATCTCGGTGTTGTCGCAGGCGTTGCCGCCGGCCACGCGGCCGCCGATGTCGGTCTGGTGTCCGATGCAGCAACTCCAGCCCATGAGGACTTCGTTCACGAAGATGGGCTTGAACAGGAATATGTCGGGCAGGTGGCTGGCGCCCTCGTAGGGGTCGTTGTTGGCGAAGATATCGCCGGGGAGGACGTCGTCGCCGAAGGCGTTCATCACGCCCTCGAGCGCGGGGGCCATGCTGCCGAGGTGGGGCGGCAGAGTGAGGCCCTGGGCGACCTGCTGGCCCTCGGCGTTGAACAGGGCGGTGGAGAAGTCCATGCCGTGCTTGATGACCGCCGAGCGAGCAGTGCGGACCACGGTGAGGGCCATGGTGTCGGCGGCGCTCATCAGGGCGTTCTTGATGATCTCGCGAGTTACGGGATCGGTGGTCTGCAGCATGGGACTCTCCTCATCCGCAGGGGTCTCAAGGGATGGAGCGGGTTGAGGGCATAGTGCCATAGGCGTAGGTGGTGGCGCAAGGAGGGGAGCGATGGTGTCGGCCTTAAATCTCTAGTGTGCTCTCAGTCGGAGTCGTTTCAGTTTCGGCATTCTAGCTGGACCACATATGAAATAACCGGCTATATCTGCGAGGGAAAGGCGGAGATCAAATGCAAACGCTACTATGTTTTGTTTACGAACCCTATGTCTATACAAGATAATGTATGCACGTGTTGCATGTCCCAATAAAGGACAAGACTGCACGGCGTGAAGGAGGCCCTATTGTGGGAGATCTAATCTCCGCTTGGGCGCCTCGGAGCCGCTCCCTATCGAGTAGAGGATCGGGTTAGCATCCGGTCTTTCTGGGGGATTGACGGTCGAGACGAAGGTGCTTCCACTGGTAAAGGTGGAACATGGCCCCTGACGACGACACGATAGTCCCTGGGGCGATTCCGCGCTAGGCTCTGGTCCTAACCACGGACATGGTGCGTGGAGGTGATCTACAACCGTGTCTAGGCAGAGGTAAGCGAACTGCTTGGAGTCCTGACCATAGAATGGAGCACAGCTAGGCATGGGGAAACTTGTCCGAGGGCCCAGTCGTAGCTAGCGATATGGCTCGGGCCGAAATTACCCTGCTGGGAGTAGGGGCGGATTCATATCGGTGAAGGAGGCATCCTGAACCGTATGTTCCCCGCCTCGACTCATTTCCAGCCCATTATTTCGAAATGTATAAATCAGTGTTCTTGTGTATTGTGAAATTGTTACCTATGAGCGAGTAGCGGTGTGAACCCGATCGTAAGGCTTTGCCAGAACGGCCTCCCGGAGTTGATATGCTTTCGGCTTGAGCTATTCCACCTGGGCTTTTTCGCCGAGGCGGCTGTGAGTGTGTGGCGGGCAAGTGCGACGGGGGCGATGTGGGTGAACAATATCGTGATTGGCTTCACTATTTTGACTTGCTCGCAGGAGGGCCGGACAATGGCCGTGGATGGAACGTTCGCACGAAAAAGGTGGTGGTTGCGATGCAATTTGTGGTCAGCGAGCAGGCGTCTACGAACACGGCAATGGTGCATCGATGTAGCTGCAGGCAGGCACAGAGCCAGGAGAGCCAGTCGCTGGGCGTCCGAGTGCACGGGCCGTTCGCAACGGGGGAGCAGGCTATGAGCGCAGCGACCAGGACGGGTCGGAAGCGGGTGAGGAACTGCACGTCCTGCAGGCCATAGAACAGGTAGAAATGAGGATGGGGAGCAATAGGCCCAGCCAGTATTCGGCTGGGCCTATTGCTGTGGGTGGCCCTGCAGATTAGAACGTCCTTTGTGCTGACTGCCTGTCGATACCCACGACGCCTGACTTGCTGTCTGCAATGGGTGGGAGTAGACGCTATATTTGCCTGTCTGTTGAGAGCGGGTGACCAACCAACCGGATATTGCCAACCCCGGCGACAGGTGCGCCGTCGGTGGGTGAGGTATGTTCGGCTGGAGCTATTCCGAATGGGTTGTTCCGCCGGGGCGGTTGAAAAGCAGAACGGGCACTGACAGGACTGGCAGGGCCATCATCACGATCATGCCCAGAGAATAAGTACCGGTCAGGCCGTGGAACACCGCCAAGGGCAGAGGTCCGGCCGCCGAAGCGCACACGGAGAGGGTCATCGCCGGTCCCTGTATACGTCCCAAACCCTGTCGGCCATAGTAGTGGGCCCAGATGGTGCTTTAGACGATGGTGTATGAGCCTCCAGAGACACCCATCACCATCACATAGACCATCGCCACAAACAACGAGTCGATGACCACAGCCAGCGCCAAGGTTGCCAGCAGGGTCGCCATGGACAAAAAAAGGAGGGCCTTGGGGCCAACCCGGTCCACCACGAACCCGGCCACCAGCGATCTGACCGCGGCCGAGGCCGAGTAGATCGGAAAGACTCCCGCCGCCAGAGTTGCACTCAGCCCACTCTCTTGGATGATGGACGTTTGGTGGAAGATCAGCGCCGTGGTAATCAGACTCGGCGAGCTCAGCGACTACGCCAGCAGCCAGAAGCTGGGGGAGCTGAAAACCCTGGTGGCCCTGCGGGCTCCTGGCATCGCTTGCCTGGTCTCCGAGACGGGCGGCTGGGACGAGCCATCCGGGAACAAACCCACGTCTTCGGGCCGATTTCTGACGACCAGAGGCGCCACCGGAACGACCAGCCCAATCGCTACCACGCCAAGTACGGCGTATGCGCCACGCCAGTCGATGCTGTCAATCAGAAACCTGGCAAACGGCGGAAAGAGAGCAGTGGATATCACCGCTCCCATGGTCATCACGCTGATGGCGCGGCCCCGCAGGGAGACGAACCACTGGTTCACCAGCAGGATGCAATTGATGTTCAACGAGCCTTGGCCGAGGGTGCGCAAACTGGCAAAGGCGATGAAAAAGAGGAGAATGTTGGTGGCGGTGGCCATGCCGAAACAGGCTGCGCCGAGACCCAGTCCGGCTGCTACCAGCATTATTCTCGGACCGTACCGGTCGGCAAGGCGGCTCACGAATGTCACCAGGACGGCGCTGGCCAGGGTGCTGGCCAAGTATAGTACTGAAATTCCGGTGCGAGACAGCCCCGTATCCTCGATTATGGAATCAATGAAAACCGAGAACACGTAGGACTGGCCCGGTCCGCTGCTGAATATGACCAGACCAGCGGCACCGACGATGAACCATCCATAGAAGAGGCGGCGGCCAGGTTTGGGGGATATGCCAGTTGGAGTCTTTACTTTGTTTCCTTTGTTGACGAAGTTTTCTTTGGTTGGCGCAAGTTGGCCCTGCCGGCCAACGAAACGCGCACGCTTCAAATCGGAGCTCGAGTCGCGAATATTGAGGGCAATGCCGGATCTCCCCGACGCATCGGTCAGACAGGCTGCGTGATACGGGCCAGGACGGAGAGCGTAACGAAGAATTCAGTTGACCAAGATAACACTGGATACCCCTCTCGCTCCCATACAGCTCCGTAGTCATTTTCGCTCAAATATATTTTTGCAAAGGGAAATCCGTCTGCTAACGCCCCCAGTGGGAAAGGGTCGGATGCATCCCCCTCCTCTCAATGCGGTGTTACAATCACGCCCACAATCCCATTCCATCAAGAGGGTTACGAATGAGCATTGATGTAGCAACCTCCATCGCCCGCATCCTTAAGCAGGAGGGCATCGAGTGGGTCTCCACCTTTCCGGTGTGCCGGGTGAACAACGCCCTGGGACGCGAGGGCATGCCCATGATCATGATGCGCGACGACCGCTACGCCGTGGCGCTGGCCGACGCCTACTCGCGGGTTACGGCCGGGGAGCGTATCGGCGTGTGCACCGTGCAGGGTGGCGTGAACGGCGCTGGCCTGCAGTACTCCTACCCCGGACTGGCCCAGGCCTTCGAGGACAATTCGCCGATGCTGTGCATCACCGACGGCATACCGGCGGGCAGCTCGGAGAACACCCAGTTCGACGTTACGACCAGCCTGAGGACGGTCTCCAAGTGGTTCGGGTACATCGACAGCCCGGCGCGGGTGCCGGAGTTCATGCGCCGGGCTTTCACCATGCTGCGCAGCGGGCGTCCGGGGCCGGTGGTGCTGGCCGTGCCCAACGCGACAGCCACCTACGACGAGGCCGCCGACCCGTACTTTCCGGTCAAAGCATACAAGACCGGACCCAACCCCGATGACGTGAATGCGGCGGTTGACCTGCTGATGAACGCCAAGGACCCCCTCATCTACGCGGGTGAGGGCGTCATCTACGCCGGCGCTTCGGCGGAGCTGAAGGAGCTGGCCGAGCTGGCCAATGCTCCGGTAATCACCACGCTGAAGGCGAAGGGCGCGTTCCCGGAGAACCACCCGCTGTTCGTGGGCGTTCGCGGGGACCATCCCGCAGAGTTCCTGGAGAAGAGCGACGTGATCCTGGCCGTCGGCTCCAGCCTGTCGCCTGGACGGTTCACCCACGGCATTCCCAACCCGGCGAGCAAGACCATCATCCAGTGCAACCTGGACGAGTTCCACATCAACCGCATCTACCCCACCGCCCACGCCGTGCTGGGGGACGCCAAGTTCACCCTGCGAGCGCTGGCCGACGGGGTAGCGGAGCGCACGGGCGGAGACGGCCGGGGCGCCGATGGCGTTGCGGCTGCAGTCAAGGCATCGCGGGACGCCGGGCTGGCCAAGTACCGCGAGGTGATGGTCTCGGACGACAGGCCCATCAATCCCTACCGGGTGTTCGGCGACATGATGAAGGCGCTGGACCCGATGAAGTCATTTGTGACTCACGACTCGGGCAACACGCGCGACCAGTTGAGCACGGTATACGACACTCTGATCCCCCGGGGATTCTTGGGCTGGGGCAACATCTCGACGCTGGGCTTTGGTCTCGCGGGAGCAATGGCGGCCCGGCTGGCCTTCCCCGATCGGCACTGCGTGGCGGTAACCGGCGACGCTGGCGTGGGGTACATGCTGGGCAACCTGGAGGTCCCGGTGCGCCAGAAGATCGGCATCACCGTGGTGCATGTGAGCAACGGCGGATTTGCCGGTTATGGCCCGGGCTTCTGGGGAGAGGGCCATGACCCGTTCACGCACCGGGTCATGGGGCATGAGGATGTGGACATGTCGCGCGTCGCCGCGGAACTGGGGCTGCACGCCGAGCGGGTGGCCGACCCGGCGCAGATCGTTGACTCGCTCAAGCGGGCCAAGGCTGCCAACGACGCGGGACAGCCGGCCTACATCGAGTACATCTGCAGCCAGTATCCGGTCTATGGTGGCTGGGTGCCCAGCCCCATCGCGCACTAGGAAGCTTGAGCCACTGCCATCAACAGTTTCACCGTAACTCCTCTCCTCAAATGGAGGGGAGAATTTCGAGGGCCTGACGGCGGTCAGGTTTTGAATTGGAGGCGAGTATGGCCGACCTGAATCCTGAACAGTGGAGCCATCGCACCGCGAGAATCAACGGGATCAACATTCACTACGTGCTGGAGGGCGAGGGAGATCCGGTGGTCTTCCTGCACGGATGGCCGGAGTTCTGGTACTCGTGGCGGCATCAGATTCCGGTGTTCTCCCAGCACTACCAAGTGATCGTTCCCGACATGCGCGGGTTTGGACAATCGGACAAGCCGTTCTATGGCTACGATACTCGAACGTCGGCTTCCGACATTTACGAGCTTGTGCGGCAGTTGGGCCACGAGAGCGTGAACATCGTGTCGCACGACATCGGCGCAAGGGTGGGTTTCCGGTTCGCTCTGGACCACGAGGAGGCGGTGCGCAAGATTGCTTTCCTCGACGCCACACCGCCCTACGAGCAGCTCGGCCCGCAGGCTCCGGCGGTGGTGCGCGAGCGTTGGCACTCCTACTTCCATCAGCAGTTCGACCTACCGGAAAAGCTGCTGGAGGGACGCGAGGAGATCTACCTGCGACACATCCTGCGGGACTGGACGATCAACAAGTACCCGCTGACCCAGGAAGTGATCGACGAATACGTGAAGGTGTACTCGGCGCCCGGAGGGCTGCGCGGCGGGTTCAACTACTACCGCGCCGCGGCCTACCTCGATCCGGCCGACTGGCGGGCCGACGAGGGGCGCACGCTGTCCGTTCCGGCGCTGTTCCTCTATGGCACCCGGCGTGTTCGCACCGCCGAGGAAATGGGCGCGGGACCGCTGGAGGATGCTTGGCGGGGAGTGATCCCCAACGTGCAGTCCAAGCACCTGGGCGACTACGGCCACTTCCTGCAGTGGGCGTGCCCCGGCGACGTGAACCGGGAGCTGCTGGCGTTTCTGGCCAGCTAGACAGTCTCAGATAACACCAAACCGGAGGAACCGAAATGGCAACAGCCAAGGAACGCGCCGCTCTGGTGAGCTCGGAATCGGCGCGGCTGCTGGAATACTTCAAGAGCCTGACGCCCGCGGACTGGCAGACGCAGAGTGCCTGCGAGGCGTGGAACAACGCCGACGTGGTGGCGCACCTGATAATGGCAGTGGACAATTTCTCAGGCAACATCGAGCGGGGCGCCCAGGGTGATTCCTCACCGCCGGAGGGCATGCCTCCGCCCCAGGAAACCGACATGGCCGCTCGAATGGCTGCCAACGCGACCCGCGCCGTGGCCGTGCGCGAGAGCCTGGGCGACTCTCTGGTGGACGCCTTCGCGCAGAACTGCGAACGGCTGGACACGCTACTGGCGGGAATGGGGCCCGACGACTGGGAGAAACCCTGCTATCACGCCGCCGCCATTCTCACCATCAGCCGGTATCTGAACCTCCGGCTCACCGAGATGGTGGTGCATGAGTGGGACATCCGCTCGCGGCTGGAGCCGTCGGCCAAGCTGCCAGATGCGGTCACTCCATCGGTGCTGGAGCTGCTGCCCGGCTTCGTGGTGGGCCGGCTTTTCCAGCCCGGAGCGGGCATCGCCAAGGCAGCTCGCTTTCGATTTAACCTTACGGACGAAGGGAACCTCGACATCGTAGCCGGAGGAGGCGAACTGGGTATGGAGTCTAGCACCTCCGACGCTGCGGACGTTACGTTCACCTGCAACGCCTCGACCTTAGCTCTGCTGGCCTACGGCCGTTTCACGGTTGCGGAGGCGGTGACAGCGGGGGACATCACCACCGAGGGCGACCGGGAGCTGGCGGCGCAGTTCTGAGCGGCCCTGGCAAAGCCAGCCGTTCATCATTCGACGAGGTCAGGACGAACGGGTGGGCTATGGGACGCCGTAAGTGAAGGACAGAATCCGTTGATGGTTATACAAGCTCAACACCAACCCTTCCATCAACGAAGGACCAATTTCCAGATTTCCCGATAAGGAGACGAACTGATGAAACTGCTGGTAATTTCCGGGGGCAGGCACCCTTATGAGGAGTCGACGCCGGTGCTGGAGGGATTCCTCAAGGGAGCGGGCCACGACGTCACGATCACGGAGGATGCCTCGGTCCTGGCCGACGCGTCGGGAATGGGCTCCTTCGACGCACTGGTGTTCAACACCCGCCGCGAGAATGTGCCCGACTTTGGCGACTGGGAAATGAGAGCCGCAGAGAAGGAAGGGCTGAAGAGCTATATCAAGTCGGGCAAGGGCTTCGTCTGCATCCATATCGGGTGCTGCGTGCCAACCGGATGGTCTGAATACGACGAAATCACCGGCGGGGGCTGGGTCACAGGCACCAGCTATCATCCGCCTTACAGCGAGATGAAGGTCAATGTCAGCAACTCCACGCACGTTGGCGCTTCTGGTGTGGCCGACTTCCTCACCAACGACGAGCTGTACATGAACACCACCTTCCACGAGGGCAACGATGTATTCCTGACGGGGGATGCCGAAGAGGGGACTTGGCCGTGGGGTCCGGACCGGGCGCCGACGTTCATGCCGGGCGGCACCTACCCGCTGGGGTGGACGCGGTCGTACGGCGATGGAAAGGTGTTCGTGTTGCTGCTGGGCCACGACGGGCGGAGCTTCGAGACACCTGAGTTCCAGCAGATCGTGCTCAACGGCGTGGCATGGGCCGGGGCGGACTAGAAATCTGGCGCGAAGGAGTCGGCGTTAATCGCTGTCTTCGCTGCCTTTCTTCGCGCCGCTCCAAGAACTCGCGGTATCCCTCTGCAAGGGAACGTCTATCCGACTCTCGCAACTCGGCCAGGTAGGCGAGTGTGCCTGCCAAGTTCGCGCCGAGTGGTGCGGCGTCGGTTAGAGTTATGTTGGCGTTGTCCAGGGTCTCCTGCCGGTAGGCCAGCCAGGCCAGACGCGGCACATCTTCATAGGGCCCCTCGGTGCTGGCTTCCAGCACTGCCTCCTCCAGCTTGGCGGTGGATATTTCGCGTCTCAGTTTCGCGGGATGGATTTCGTTCCAGTAGCGTTCGGGGCCCACAGATTGCAGGTACTTCTCCAACTCAGCCAGGGCTTTCTCGTACCAGCGGAAGTCCTCTTCTTTCCACCCTCTCATCGACTCCATCAATTCCGGGATGGTTGAACTCTCGGCAATTGTCTGAAGGTCCGGGTGCTTTGAGCTTTCCAGCAATTCCTTGAATCCAGCCGAGTCAGATTCGTTCGCCATCCTCGCAAGTTCGAGGGGGTCGCGAGAGGCCTCTGAGCGACGGCGGTCCAGTCCCGTGCGTGCCGCCACCTCTTCATCCGAAAGTGTGTGTCCCTCAGCAACCGCCTGTTGAAAAAGGGCTGAGTCCCTGATCGCGTCTGCCAGAGCGACGGTTTCCGGGCCGTAGCGGAGGACCCGGTGGTGACGTTCTCGAATGGGGTCCAAGGACGGGTCGTCGGGCAAGGGTTCCCCTTCTGCGTATTCGATGCCCGCTTCAATGGTGCGTAGCCGTTCGGCGTAATGCGAGAGGCGGATGCACTCGCCGTTCACTCGGGCTATGGCGGGGTCAGGGTCCGAGGCGAGAGAGTCGCAGTGGGGAGAATATGGCAGCAGCCATACCGTCGCAGCCACCGCGACCAGACACAGGGGTGGGAACCACCGGCGCGCGAGCGCAGGGGTCAGGTGCGTTCCAGGATTATGTTGCTGGCGTCGTCTACGGTGGCGGTCCAGGTTGGCGGGACGACGGTGGTGGAGTCGTATTCCTCGATTACCAGCGGGCCGGGTTCGGAGCGTCCCTGGAGGCTGGGGCGGCTCAGTACGGGGGTGTCGGCCCAGCCGCGGTTGGGACCGAAGTAGACTTGGCGGGATGCCGCGCCACTGTTGGCGGCGGCGGCAAGCTCGAACCGCTCGGGCATCCGGGGCTTCTCGGGCAGGCCGCGGGCAATCACCCGGATGTTGACCAGCTGGTAGCTGGCATCGGTGCGGTAGCCGAATGACTGCTCGTGTTCGCTGTCGAAGCTTTCCGCCATCGCGGTCAGCGTGTCCTGCGTGACGGGGCCGGAGGGGACGGGCACAGTGAGGTCGGAAACCTGACCTTCGTACTTCATATCGGCTTGAGTTACCACTTCGTGCCGTGAATCGTCGAAGCCCTCCAGCCGGAGTTGACGTTGGCCCTCTTCCCACATGCCTTCAACCAGTCCTGCCAGGGTGGGCAGATCGATCTCTTCGAAGGTCTTGAAGTGCGTCCGGACGAAATGGTGCTCCACATCGGCCACCAGCAGACCGAAGCTGCTGAACACGCCAGGGAAGGGCGGCACCACCACGCGCATTATGTCGAGCATCTCGGCCAGCCCGGCGGCGTGAACCGGGCCTCCTCCACCAAAACAGATCAGGTCGAACCGGCGGGGGTCGCGTCCCCGCTCGCTGGAAACTGCCCGCAGGGCACGGCCCATGTTGGAGTTGACCAGCAGGTGGATGCCGTGGGCACCCTCGACGTCGGACAGGTTGAGCGGGCGGGCCACGTTGTCGGAGATGGCCCGGCGCGCCAGCTCGGCGTCGATGGGGAAGTCGCCGGCGAGGAGGTGCTGCGGGTTCAGGTAGCCCAGCAGGACGTCGGCGTCAGTGACCGTTGCGTCCTGCCCTCCAAGCTTGTAGCAGGCTGGGCCGGGGAAGGCGCCGGAGCTCTGGGGGCCGACGCGGAGCGAGCCGCTGCGGTCGACAGTGGCGATGCTGCCGCCGCCCGCGCCCACCTCAGCGAGGTCAATGGCCGGGACGCGCAGGATGTGGCCGCTGCCGCGCAGCAAGCGGTGGCCGACGCTGATGCCGCCACCAACCTCGTACTCCGGGGCCTGTAGCATTTCGCCGTTTTCGATGATGGAAGCCTTCGCGGTGGTGCCGCCCATGTCCAGCGTCATCAGGTTGGGCATGTCGAGGCGGCGTCCGAGGTGGAAGGCGCCGACCACACCCGCGGCAGGGCCGGACTCAATGCAGTAGACGGGGCGCTCCATGGCGATGCCGGAGGTGGCGAGGCCGCCGTTGGACTGCATCACCGCGAGAGGCACGGTAATTCCCATGTCCTTCAGTCCCTGGGTCAGCAGGGTCAGGTAGGTCTCGACGACGGGTCGCACGTAGCTGTTGATCACCGTGGTGCTGGTGCGTTCGTACTCCTTCATCTCGGGCAGAAGGTCTGAAGAAAGGGTCAGGACGACCTCCGGAGCGCGTTCCTGCATCACTTGGCCCACGTACTGCTCGTGGGCCGCGTTGGCGTAGGAGTGGAGCAGGCAGACGGCCACCGATTCGACGCCGCTGTCCAGCACCGCCTGCACCGCGCGGTCGACGGAGCCGGTATCCAAGGGACGCAGCACCTCGCCGCGGAAGTTGAGCCGTTCGCCGACTTCCAAGCGGTATTGGCGTTTCACCAGCGTAGGGGACTTTTCGTAGTACAGGTCGTACAGTCGTGGGGTGCGGTTGCGGCGGAACTCCAGAACGTCGCGGAAGCCCTCGGTGGTGATGAGGGCCATGTGCGCGCCCTTTTCCTCGATGATGGCGTTGGTCGCCACCGTGAAGCCGTGGCCAACCTCGGCAACGGAGCTGGGCGGAATGTTGAGCTCATCCATTCCGGCGCGAATGCCGTGGAGGACCGCGCGGCTGTAGTCGTCGGGGGTACTGGCCACCTTGCGGGTGAGCACGCGCCCGTCGTCGCCCAGAAACACGATGTCTGTGAAGGTGCCGCCTATATCCACGCCAATGCGAAAGTCGACCATAAATACGCTCTCAACCCAGGGTTACAGTGTGAAAATTACCAGGAGATGTCAGTCGCCCAAGCATTTGCCCAGCCAGGTCCGGCCATCGCGGGCCAGGAAGTCATCGGCTGCGAACGGGCCCCCGGTGCCGGGGTCGTAGATTTCGGGAGACCTGACCGATGGGTCGGACAATCCCTCGATGAGCGGGTCCATGATACTCCACGACTGCTCGATCTCGTCGCTGCGGATGAAGAGAGAAGCGTCGCCATTCATGGCGTCAAGCAGCAGGCGCTCGTAGGCGTCGGGAATTTCCTGGCCTCCGAAAGAGTCCTCGTAGTGGAACTCGAGGTTCACCGGGCGCAGATCGAGGATGGAGTCAGGAGTCTTGACTTGAAACTCCAAATGCACCCCCTCGTTGGGCTGCAGGCAGATGGACAGTGTGTTGGAGGTGATGTCGCCGCTGCGGCCTTGAGGGAAGATGAGATGGGGCGGGCGGCGAAACTGAATCAGCACCTCGGTCCGCTTGCTGTCCAGAGCCTTCCCGGAGCGCAGGTAGAAGGGAACGCCCTGCCATCGCCAGTTGTCGACGTCCAGCCGCATGGCCGCGTAGGTAGGGGTGCGGGACTCCGGGGGTACGCCCTGCTCGTCCAGGTAGCCATCGTACTGGCCCTGAACGGCGTAGGTTGGGGCATCCTTCGCCGATATGTGGCGCACTGCGTCCAGCACCTTGACCTTCTCGTTGCGCAGGGTGTCGGCTTCGAAGGTGGAGGGCGGCTCCATGGCCACCACGGCCAGAAGCTGCAGCAGATGGCTCTGAAACATATCGCGCAGAACGCCGGCCCTGTCGTAGTAGGCGGCCCGTTCGGCGATTGAGACTGATTCCGCCACGGTTATCTGAATGTTATCGATGTAGTTACGGGACCAGAGCGGTTCGAATATGGCGTTGGCGAATCGGAATACCAAGAGGTTCTGCACCGTCTCCTTGCCGAGGTAGTGGTCGATCCGGTAGACCTGGTGCTCCGCGAAGACCGAGTGGATAGCTTCGTTGAGCTCGTGGGCTGTCTGCAGGTTTATGCCGAAAGGCTTTTCCACCACCACCCGGCGCCAGCATCCGTTTTCCTTCTGGTAGCCAGCCCGGCCCAAGGTATTTACGGCAGGAGCAAAGAGGAACGGTGTCAAGGCGAGGTAATAGAGACGATTGGCAGGACGGTCAGGCGATTCAATTTCGTTGAGGGTGCGCTCGAGTTCGTTGAGGCCGTCCGAGGCCGTAACGTCACCGTAGCAGCAATGAACCCTGTCGGCGAAGTCGTTCCAAACCTCCGGGGCGGGCGGGAAGTCGGCTTCCTGGCCGAAGCCCTCGTAGAAGGAGGCGCGAAACTCGTCTGCGGTCATGTCGTTACGGGAAACCCCGACGATCTGCACCTCGGGGCCGAGGCGTCCCTTGGCGTACAGGTCGGCAAGGGCCGGGGCGAGCTTCTTGGTGGTCAGGTCGCCCGACGCTCCGAAAATGACGATTGTGGTCGTCTGCTCCGGCATAGCCAACCTGATCTCAGAGGGCCTAGTCGCCGCTGCGCCGGACGGCGTGGCCGCCGAACTGCTGTCTCAGGGCTGCCAGCATCCTGGCGCCCAGCGGGCCGTCCTGGCGGGAGCGGAATCGCTGCTGCAACGCCGCGGTGATGGCGGGTATGGGCACGGCCAGGTCCACGGACTCCTGGACGGTCCAACGACCTTCACCGGAGTCCTCCACGAAGGCTTGCAGGCTTTCCAGGGCCGGATCCTCCTCCAGCGCTCTGGCCGCCAGCTCCAGCAGCCAGGAACGAACGACGCTGCCGTGGCGCCAGGTTTGGGCAACGGCGGCCAGATCCAGGTCGAATTCCTCTTTGGCGGCCAGCAGTTCAAATCCCTCGGCGTAAGACTGCATGAGAGCGTACTCGACGCCGTTATGCACCATCTTGACAAAGTGGCCGGCGCCACTGGGACCAAAGTGGGAGTAACCAACGTCCTCGCTGGGCGTTAAGGAGCGAAAGGCGGGTTCCATTCGCTTCACCGCATCTCCGGACCGCCCACCATCAGGCAGAACCCGTGAGCCAACCCCCAGATGCCGCCGCTGATTCCCACGTCTATGAATTCTATGCCGCGTTCCGAGAGTTCGCGGCCGCGGCGCATTGAGTCCTTGTAGTTGGCGTTGCCTCCATCGAGAACGATGTCTCCGGGGGAGAGCAGGGGGACCACGGTGGTGATGGTGTCTTCGGTGGGTCGACCAATGGGGAGCATGACCCATATCGCACGGGGAGGAGACAGGCGGCCGACCATTTCCTCCAGCGATCCAACGCCCTCGCTGCCGTGCTGAGAGCTGGCCAGCACGGCGTCACCGTCCAGATCGTAGGTCACAACGCGGTGTCCTCCGGACGTCAGCCGCCGCGCCATGTTTGCACCCATACGCCCCAAGCCGACCAGTCCCAGATCCAATGAAGGCCTCCTGAATTGTGGCTTGTCCCTTGAAGGCTCTCTCAAGTCCAATCGACTGACGAGACTATGGAGAAAGCCCAAGCCCGTCAGATTTCGTCCAGCAGGCGGCGCAAACCTTCCGTGGCGTTGTCTCCCAAGTCTACTGAAACCACCCGGCGCCCCAGCTTGTTCATAGCCTCGCAGTCGCCGATTGCCTGCGCTGCGGCCAGTGTGTTGAACCCGTAGCGCTCGCCGGGAATTGGCAACTCTCGATGGCTGCCCATTGCCAGGTGCAGGTAGATGCCCGTCCCCGGGCCGCCCTTGTGCAGCTGCCCGGTGGAGTGCAGGTAACGCGGGCCGTAGCCGACCGTGGTGGCTATGCGGCACCTGCGCATCACCCGGGCGCGCAGTTCGTGCATCAGCCCGTCGGCATTGTCGTCGAACGGGGTGTAGGAAATTATGGCGAAATAGTCTCCCGGCCTGGCCTGATCCAATAGCGAGGCCAGGGACCGGGATTCCACCCGTTCCGGCAGGTGTCCCTGGCGCAAGAAAATGTCCAGCAGTCCGTCGGTGTTGTCCTTGGCGCCCTGGACGTCCGGCTGGTCAAAGGGATGGACGTTGAGGATACACCCGGCCACCGCGGTGGCGTATTCCCACCGATAGAATTCTGCCCCCAGGTCGCTGCAGTCCGGCACAGATATGCGTACCACCGGATGCCCTGCCTGCTCGAGAGAATCCACTGAACGGGCAATATCGTCGCAGCCGGGCGCTTGGAGGAAGACGAATAGGCGGTCGTTTCCATAGCATTCTGTGGAAAGCAGCGGCTCGCCGGCAACGGGTACGATGCCACGTCCTTCCTTTCCAAGGCTCTCGGCGATCATCTGCTCCACCCAAAGACCGAAACCCTCAATGGGCGGAGGAGCGATCAGGGTCACCTTGTCCCGACCCGCCAGGGCGGCTGACCCCAGCAGGGCGCCCAGTTTCAGTCCGGGGTTTGCCTCGGGATCATCGGCGAGACACCGGCCCCGCATGCTGGCGGCGCTGTCCAGGAGTCGCGCCACATCGATGCCAGCCAGAGCGGCCGGGACCATGCCGAACCAGGAGAGCACCGAGTAGCGGCCGCCGATATCTGCCGGATTCAGGAATACCCTCCGGAATCCGGTCTCTCTGCCCAATCGCTCCAGCGACGTCCCCTCGTCCGTAATAGCCACAAAGCTATTTCCTGCGTTTCCGGCAGGCAGGGCTTCATCGGCCAGGCCGCGGAAGTAGCGGTAAAAGGAGAGCGTTTCAATGGTCCCGCCGGATTTGGAGGACACGATGAAGAGCGTTCGAGATGGGTCTATCCGTGATGCGCAGGCCTGCACCTGCTCGGGTACGGTGGAGTCGAGCATTGTCAGGTGCGGAAATCCGTCTGAATTGCCAAAGGCGCGGCGCAGCACTTCGGGACCCAGGCAACTGCCACCCATCCCAAGCAGCACTATGTCCCGGCATCCTTCGCTGCGGACCTGCTCTGCGAAATCTCTCAGGTCGTTCAGATGAGGGCGGAGGAACGCTCCAGCGTCCAGCCATCCCAAGCGATCCGCGATTTCGCGAGGGTCGGAGCGCCAAACAGTATGGTCCCGCTCTTTTATTCGCTGCGGGACTCGTCGCTCAACAAGATCGTCCAGAACCCGCCGCGCCGCCTCGGACGTGGCCGGGTCGCCGGAAACCAGTTCGTCGAGCATGGACTCGCTCAAACTCTGCCGCCGTTTACAAGTTTGCGGGCTTCCTCAACAACATGCGCAGCCGTGAAACCGAACTGCTCCAAGAGAACGCCGCCGGGCGCGGAGGCCCCGAAGGTGGACATTCCGATGGATGCGCCATCAAGCCCCACGTAGCGGGCCCAGCCGTTTGTTGCACCCGCCTCTACCGAGAGGCGTGTCCGATGGGCAGGCGGCAGCACCGCATCGCGGTACTCCCTCGGCTGCGCCTCGAACAGTTCCCACGACGGCATGGAGACCAAGCGGGCGTTGATTCCCTCAGACTGCAACGCCTGGGCCGCTTCCAAAGCGATGTGGACCTCGGCGCCGGTGGCGATGATGATGACCTGCGGATCCAAAGCATCGGATTCCCAGAGCACGTAACCGCCCTTGGCGGCGTCCTGGGTAGGCGCCAGGGCCGGGCTGTCCAGCACAGGCAGGTTCTGGCGGCTGAGAGCCAAGGCAGTCGGACCCTCCACACGCTCTAGGGCCACCTGCCAAGCCACCGCAGTCTCAGTAGCATCGGCCGGCCTGATGACGACCAGCCCTGGCATTGCGCGAAGAGACATCAGGTGTTCCACGGGTTGATGGGTGGGGCCGTCCTCACCCAGCGCAATGGAGTCATGGGTGAACACAAAGATTACCTGTTGCCCCATGATAGCGCTGAGGCGCAGCGCGGGACGCAGATAGTCTGAAAAGATCAGGAACGTGGAAGCGTAGGGGATGGCGCCTCCATGGACCGCGATTCCGTTGGCCACTGCCCCCATGGCGTGCTCCCGCACACCGAAGTGCAGGTTTCGGCCATCAAAATTGCCGGGACCGATGTGCCCCTCGCTGTTGAGAATGGTGAGAGTGGACGGGGCAAGGTCGGCAGACCCGCCGATGAGATTTGGCACGGCGGGGGCGATGGCGTTCATCACCTTGCCGGAGGCTTCCCTGGTCGAGACTGCCTTGCCGTCATCGAAAAGACCTGAGAGGCCGCTGCTCCATCCGGGCGCGAGCACTCCATTGAGGGCGTCGTGCAGTTTCAGGGCCTCGGTCGGAAAAGACTCGCGGTAGTGGGAAAGCGCAACTTCCCATTCATCCTGCTGCTGCCTGCCTCTCTCAATAGCCTTGGTCAGGTACTCCCTGACCTCTCCGGGTACGGTGAAGGTTTCGGGGTACGGCCAGTGGAGCTGCTCTCTGGTCAGGCCCACTTCGTCATCGCCCAAGGGCGCCCCATGGACACCGGCGGTGCCAGCCTTGTTGGGGCTTCCGTAACCGATCACGGTGCGGCACACGATAATGCTGGGCCTGGTTGTATCTGCCCTGGCCTCTTCGATGGCTGATGCTACGGTGTCCAGATCATTGCCATCCAGACCGTCAACCACCTGCCAGCCATAGGCTGCGAAGCGGCCAGGCACATCCTCGAGGAAAGCGATGTCGGTGTCTCCCTCGATGGAGATCTGGTTGTCGTCGTAGATCAGAATGAGCTTGCCAAGGCCCAAGGTACCAGCCAGAGAGGCGGCCTCCGCGGCCACACCCTCCTGCAGATCGCCGTCGGAAACGATGGCGTAGGTGTAATGGTCAACAATCTCGTGGCCGGGGCGGTTGAAGCGGGTGGCAAGCCAGCGCTCCGCCAAGGCCATCCCAACGGAATTGGCCAAGCCCTGTCCCAGCGGCCCGGTGGTCACTTCAACACCCGGCGTCAAGCCATACTCAGGGTGCCCGGGCGTCCTGCTGCCCCACTGCCGGAACTGCTGCAGCTCCTCGATGGGCAGGTCGTAGCCGGTCAGATGGAGTAGGGAATAGAGCATTGCGGACGCGTGGCCTGCGGAGAGCACAAACCGGTCGCGGTCAGGCCATTTGGGGTCGCCGGGGTTGTGCTTCAGGAACCTGTCCCACAGCACGTAGGCCATGGGGGCAGCCCCCATTGGGGCGCCGGGATGCCCGGAGCGCGCCCTCTGAACGGAGTCTATGGCCAAGAATCGAAGGGTGTTGATGCACAGTTGATCAAGAGCCGTATCGGTCAACGCTTTCCCCTGCAACAGCGGCCTGGCGATTTTCCCAAGGCCGCGCGAGAATGACTCAATGGACCCGTGGCAGGGAAAAGCGGCACCCTGCCCCAGCAATGAATATGGTATCCAATGCCGCCGAATCTGTCATCCATTAAATAGGGGAAATCTTTGACCGGAGGCCCATTTTGTCAATCAATTTTTCGGATTTCCTTGGAAAAGCGAAAGGCAGGAGGGGACGGCTTTCTGTAGTGATCGTGTCCTACTGCATGGGCCTTTCTCCCAAGATGGCCTCAGTTTCCAGCTCAGCATCGCCGCGATAGATGCGCACGGAAACTTGGTCACCCGGCAGGTTTTCCAATAGGAATTTTGAAAGGTCGCCGGTGTTCCGGATGCTCTGACCGCCCAGTGAGACTATGACGTCCTCTCCCTGCAGCCCAGCGGCGTGGGCGCCCGAATTCTCCACCACCCGGGCCACAAGGATGCCCTCATTCACCGGGACCCCGATCTGCGCGGCGATGGCCGGGTTGAGGTTCACCGGAGCAATGCCGAGAAAACCCCTCTCCACGTACCCTTTATCGATCAGTTGGTGGGACACCGCCAGAGCGTCGTCGATATTGATGGCAAACCCAATGCCCTGCCCGCCCTGAATCGAGGCGGTATTCACGCCGATGACCTCCCCGAACCGATTGACCAGCGGGCCGCCACTGTTGCCGGGGTTGATGGATGCGTCGGTCTGGATCAGGTCAACATAGGTGTTCTGCGGCCCGGCGTCGACAGAACGTCCAAGGGCGCTGATGACGCCCCGGCTGACGGTGGGGCCCCCGGCCAGCGCCAGGGCGTGACCGATGGCGATGACCTCCTCGCCCACCCGAAGCTCACCGGCGGTGCCGGTGCTGGCGGGCTGCAACCCGTTCGCATCAATTTTTATGACCGCCACGTCGGGGTTGGAATCGCCACCCACCAAGCGGCCAATGTAACTGTCGCCGTTGTGGAGCGTGACCGTAATGGCGGCGGCTCCGGCGACAACGTGGTTGTTGGTCAGAACGTAACCGTCGGGTTTCAAAACGATCCCTGTCCCAACTGCGGAGGTCGGGCTCAGGAGGGCGGGAGTATTGGGTTCGGCTGATTCGGTGAATACATGCACCACCGACGGCGTCAACTGGCCCACAATGTCGACGGTAGCCAAGCCAACTCCAGGCGCGTCGACGGAGGGTCCCTGCGTCCCGCCGGTGCAGGCTACTCCAATCAAGACAGCTAACAGCAGCAGGGCGCACGACACCATACCGCGCTTGATGAAGCCCGTCAGTCCCGTCAGGAGGACCAAAGGACCACTACTTCTGATTTCCCTATTCTTTCCGGCCATGTGCGATCTTCGGGGCACCGAAAATTCGAGACGTTCGAGACGATTGGATAGTTGGGGAAAGCTCCAGTCTTAATCTTCTCCACGGCCCAAGGCCGGGAAAATGTGGTCGCGGAAGGCCTCCATTTCGCCGGTGGCAAACTCGTAGGTGGCGCCGGTCATCAGGTAGAGATGCGTCAGCCCGGCTTTCTCCGCCTTCTTGATTCGTTCGGCGCAATACTCGGGGGTGCCTATCAGCCCCATGTAGTCGCACATGGCGGCCAAGGCATCGTCGGGAAGGAAGGAACATAGTTCCTGGGCCTTTTCCCAGTCCTCGGCGTGAGGAACGTCCGGGTACAGGTCCCACAGACCTGCCGGCAACTCGAGGTCGCCAAGCTCGATGCCGGCGGCCTTGAGCCAACGCTGGTGGGTGGTCTCCATCAACCGCTGGACGACCAGAGGCCGGGCGATCTCGCGGGCTTCCTTGAGGTTGTCCTTGATGATGGTGGTGGCAGTGAAAATCGTTTCCACGTCATCTGGATTTCTGCCAGCAGCCCGTGCTCCGTCGGCGACAATCTCCCTGGCCTCGGCCACAGCGTCGGGGTGGATTCCAGTCATCAGCAGCGCGCCGTCGGCCACTTCTCCCGTAACCTTCATAACCCTCGGGCCGGTGGCGGCGATGTAGACAGGCGGCGGGGGAGATTCCCCACCGTGGCGCATGCGGCTGTTAGCGTCTCCAAAGGACACCATCTCGCCGGACATCAACTCTTTCATGGTGACCACGGCGTTTCGCATCTGCCGGACGGTGGCCGGGGGGATGCCAACGGTGGCGGTGGAGCTGTACCCGCGTCCGATCCAGAGCTGCACCCGACCGGGGGCCAGCTCAGCCACCGTTTGCGCCGCCGAGGCGACGACCGAGGGGTGGCGGGTGATTGGGTTGGTAACTGCCGAGGCTACGTTAATGTGGTCAGTTGCCTGCACGGCGGCAGCCATACTGACGAAGCAGTCTCGCTCAAGCAGCTGCGAGTCGAGTATGCCAACGCCGCTAAATCCGGCATCCTCGCACTGTTTTACGAAGTCGGCCACCATTGGGCCGGGTTTGCAGGGCGGAACTCGCAGGTCTATCTTGATGGACATTGTTCACTCCTGATGGTTGTTCCCTCTCCTGAGAGAGGGTTGGGGTGACTCGTTTTGGCGTGATGCAAGACGCCCTAGCGAGTGAGTTCCTCGCGCAGCCGCCGGATTACGATTTCGACTTCCGCTTCGGTCAGATTGAGAGGGTCCACCGCCAGTTCTTGGGGGCCGCCCAACTGGTGCAGGTATATCTGGGGGCTGCCACTCTCCATAGCGGCAGCGACGGTGTCCCTCGCAGGGCCGCGCCACTCGTCGCCGAAGCGAATCACGGCGTGGGGGATGAGGTAGTTGGTGCTGTCATGTTCCAACGTAATCCGCAGACCAGGAATCTCCACCAACGCATCCACGACCTGCTGCATAAAGCCGCGGTACACGGCCATCTCCGCCGCCTCGTCCTCATCGACAAAGGCTGCCAGCGATGATACCAGTCCAATGACCTCCTCCTTGGCGACCTTCATGCCTCTCCCCAAGAACTGGGCCGGATTGGCCTGGGCAGCAGCGGCCTCGATGAGGTCGGCGCGGCCGGCGAGGATGCCGCTTCCCTGGGGACCGCGCACACCCTTGCCACCGCTGTAGACCACCATGTCGGCCCCGGCGCGGAGAAAGCGGTAGAGGTTGGCTCGCGGAGGCAACATTGAGGCCGCGTCCACGATTACCGGCACGTCGTGGGCGTGGGCGATCTCGCAGACTCGCTCCAAGGGGAGGACTTTGTTACTGGCGAAGGGGGCGCACAGGTAGGCGACAGCAGCCGTTCGCTCGTTGATCGCGCCCTCAAGCTGCCACGGGTGGGCGAACAGGTAGTCGCCAAACTCGACCATTCTGGCTCCCGCCACGCGATAGGCCTGATCATAGGGGAAGCGGTGCATGGTGTGAATGACGATCTCGTTTTTCAGGCCATCGGTGTTGGGCAATTGCCGCATCTTCACGGGGTCATTGCCTGCGATGCAGGCAGCGGCCTGGAGCACCAGACCACCGGCAGCCCCGCTACACACGAACCCGGCCTCGGCTCCGGTGAGGCGGGCAATCTCCTTGCCCGCAGCCCGATTGAGGTCGTCGATGTTGACCATCACTCGGGCGGTCTTGGACATCAGGTCGAGGGTCTCGGGCCGCGTGCGGGTACCGCCAAGACGGGTGATGGAGCCGGCGGCATTGATGATGGGCGACACTCCCAGACGCCGATAGATCGATTCCGTTTCAGAATCAAGGCCGGTCGTGATGTTGGCCACGCTTTCCTCCCGTCAGTGTCCCGAGCTTCGCAGGTCTGACTTCCTCATTTCCATCAGATTTTCACACAAACTCAAGCCTATTATATCAATTGCCATAGGCCAGTGTGGTAACATTTCTCTGGCTCTCAAAGACTTTCACATAACCCTCACAATTGAGGGCTGAAGGTGCGCTACAAATGGCTGAGACCAGTGTTGTCCTTGATAGTCTGAAACCCAAGGCCAAGATCGGACTGGTGGTTGTCAGCGCCTCGACGGTTTCGGAGTTACGCTATCCCAGGGTGGTGCCCGAGGTGGGGTTCCTGGCCAGCCGCATGATCCTCGGCGGCGACCATGGGCTTGAGGCGCTGCTCGAGATGGAAAGCAACTCGACGCGCGCCGTGCAGGAGCTTGCCTCCGCAGGGGTTGACTCCATCGCCTACTGCTGCACCGTGAGCGGAGCACAGCGGGGGATGGAGAAAGACCGTGAATTCTGCGATGACATGGAAAGGCAGTGGGGAGCGCCCACCACCTCGACCATGCTCGCCGCGGCGGAGGCGTTGCAGCATCTGGGCATACGGCGAGTCGTGCTGACCAGCCCCTACCCGCACAGCTACCACGATGCGGAAAGTCGCTATCTGACCGAGGCTGGCATAGAAACCGTGGCAGCATCGGGCATGGGGCTGCAGACCGCCGCAGCGTTTGCCGCCGTATCACCCGCCGAGATATACAGGTTCGCGCTGGAGGGGTGGCGGCAGGCGGGCGGTGAGGCCGACGGCCTGTTCATCAGTTGCATGAACTTCGACGCAATGGCAGCGGCGCAAGCGTTGGAGGATGCCATCGGAAAGCCGGTGGTAACCTCTCACTCGGCCACGCTGTGGCGGGCGCTGGCTCTCGCCGGGATAGACGAGTCGGTGCAGGGATACGGCCGGCTGCTGGCCGAGCGGCGGGAGTGCCCGGTGCGCGCCAACGTGTAGCAAAGCATCAGGAGGTGTAAGGAATGACCACAGCCGACCGTCTCAACAGTATTCCCCTGGGTGAGGCGATGTTCACCCAGCGGGCAATTCGCCGGTTCAAGCCGGACCCGATTCCCGACGATGTGCTTGAGGACATCATGGAGGCCACCATCCGGGCGCCGAACGGCGGCAATACCCAGCAGTGGCACTTCATCCTGGTCAAAGACACAGAGATGCGCCAGAAGCTGGGCGAACTGTACCACGAGGCATGGTGGGCCAAGCGGGCGGATGTCGGAATCATGGGCCCCGAGGACCTTCCGCCGGGGAGGAACTCGATGCAGTCGGCGAGGCGGCTGGCCAATGAAATCGGCAACACGCCGGTGATGGTGCTGATCTGTGCGACGGCAAAGGGCGCGCAGGCCGCCGGGTCGGTAATACCGTCGGCGCAGAACATGCTGCTGGCGGCACGGGCCTTCGGCATCGGCGGCACGATCACCACATTGCACCCGGTGGTGGAAGAGCGTGTACACGCTCTGTTCGGCATTCCCGACGATGCTCAGGTGGTCTACTGTATGCCCCTGGGCTACCCGCGAGGCGAATTCGGCTCGGTGCAGCGCAAACCACTGGCCGAGGTCTGCGGTGTCGACAGATGGAGCAACAACTACCCCGGTTAGGGACGGCCTTCCTTGGCAGGACGTACGGGCGGGCGCACGGGTATGCGCCTCCACGTTCAGATGCCGCGGAATTACATACCACCGAAATTTGCAGGGGCGCACAGCCGTGCGCCCCGTTTGCTGTACCCCGTATGCCACACATGGAAGTTCACATTACCTGCAACCCAGGGAGGCAGCCGATGGCAGTTCGCACCGGAGAGCAGTTCCTGTCGGGCCTGCGGGATGGCAGGGAGGTCTGGCTGGAGGGGAAAAGGGTCGCCGACGTTACGTTGCACCCCAAGCTGACGCGCATGGCGCACACGCTGGCGGGTATATACGACCTTCAGCACTCGCCGGAGTTTCGCGACCGAATGACCTTCACCTCGCCAACCAGCGGCGAGCCGGTGGCGCTGTCTTACTTGGTACCGGAGAGCCACGACGATTTGCTGCGGCGCCGGATTGCGCTGGAGATCGTCGCCGAGTCCTGCCACGGGATGCTGGGGCGCACCCCCGATTATGTCAACATCCAGCTCACCGCATCACGGCAGTTGTCCGCTCTTTTCGGGGAACGGGACCAGCGGTACGCGGAGAATCTGAGGGCCTACCACGAATACGTGCGGGAAAACGACCTCTGCCTGACCCACGCCTTCGGACACCCGCAGGTCAATCGCTCCGCAGGACTGTCGGAACTGCCCGATCCCTAAATTGCGGTGGGAGTGGTGGACACCTGCGCCGAGGGTGTAGTGGTTCGTGGAGCAAAAAACCTGGCGACCCTTGCCCCCTTTCCGACGAGATTTTCGCTCCCTTGTACCGCCCTCTGCGGGCCGACGTGGAAGAGGACCGCAAATACTGCATCGGCTTCGCGGTTCCCTCGGACATCAAGGGGTTGAAGTTCATCTGCCGTCCGTCCCATGACTTTGGGCAGTCCTTGGGAGACTACCCGCTGTCAGGGCAATTCGACGAGATGGACTCATTGGCCGTCCTCGACGACGTTCTGGTGCCGTGGGAGCGAGTCTTCCTTTTCGACGACATGGAACTTGGCAACCGCACGGTGACGGAGGTAACCCTGTGGCGGCACTACATGCAGCAGGTAGCGGTCAAGAACATCGCCAAGCTGGAGTTCATTCTTGGCATAGTCCACGGCATGACGGAGGGCATCGGCATCGGTGTCTACGGGCATGTTCAGGAGAAAACGGCGGAGATCATCGACACCATCGAAACGGTCCGGGCATATATGCGAGCGGCCGAGGCCGATGCTGGGCCGCTGGAAGGGGCCGAGGGAATCTGGCCGGCGCCAGAGCCCTGGATCGCCATGCGCCATTGGTATCCCGACGCCTACGCACGGGTGGTGGCGATTGTGCAGCAAATGGCTGCGAGCGGGCTGATGCTCACTCCCAGCGAGGCCGACGTGTCCGGGCCGCTGGCCGCCGACATCGCGAAATACTACCAAGGAACGAACATGGCCGCACCGGAGCGCGTTCGCCTGTTCCGGCTGGCGTGGGACCTGATCGGAACACAGTTTGGCTCCCGGCAGACCCTGTACGAGCGCTACTTCAACGGCGACGTGGTGCAACTGCGGCAGCGCCGGTACGCGAGCTATGACTTCAGCCGTGCGGAGGAGTCGGTGAGAACCTTTATGGCCAAAGTGTCCGGAGAGACGGCAGGCGGGATCTAACGGCCGAACAGGTCCTTGATCCGGTCGAGGAAACCCCCGCGGCTGGCTCCGCGCTCCATGAAGCGGGCCCACTGCTGCTCTGCCGACTCGGAGCGGCGAAGGTCGCGGGCGCGCTCTTTCATCAGGTCCAGCACCCGATCTTCCTCGCCCTTGTCCAGCCAATAGCCGTGGTCGTTGGGGCAGTGCTCGATGGGGAGGTTGTGGGCGCGGTAGTTGAAAACGTCCATCACCGCGCCGCAGTGAGGGCAGGGCCGCTCACCGGACCGCCGGGCGTATTCACGTTGGCCCTTCAGCACTTCGTCGCGGTTGGCGGTGTCTTCCAAGAGGTCAAGCTCGTCGAAGTCCAGCCACAGGCCCCGGCACTGGGGGCAGTGGTCAATCTCCAGACCCCGGTGCTTGCGCTCGTCCAGGGCCACGTTGCAGTCGGGACAGTTCATTGTCGGCTCTCCGATTCAGCCGCCCGTTTGGGAGAGCGGCACGGCTTCAATTGGGGGCAGAATAGCATAAGGTTTGCAGGGAATCTTGAAGCAAGGCCCGGCATGACGGTCACAGGCGCTGGCGGGCCAGCCGGGCCCCGGCGACAAGGGAAACCAGCTTGGCACGGGCCGCGTTGGGACTGAGGGGCACCAAGCCGCAGTCAGGGGCGGCCTGAAGTTTCAGCGGGTCGTGGTGGCGGGCCGCCGCCAGCAGGCGTTCCGCGATACGGTCCGGGTTTTCCGCTTCCTCGATGCCGTTGTCCATGCAACCGAACAAGACGGTCTTGGACCGGCACAGTTCCAGCAAAGACAGGTCGAGCTGCGGGGCTTCGAACTCCAAGGCCAACTGGTCCACGGCAGAGCGTTCCAGTTCAGCGAGAATTACGGGGTAGCTGGGCTTGATGGGTCGGGCTATGCCGGGCATGGGGTAGCTGTAGCAGACATGTACGGTCGTGGTGGCATCGAGACGGCCACGCAGCGGTCGAGGGCCTCGATGCCCCAGTCTGCCACCTTTTCCGGGTAGCGGCTGAACACCGGTTCGTCGAACTGGATCACCGCAGGGCCCAGCTTGTCGAGTTCCCGGGCTTCCAGGTTCAGCACATCGGCCACGGCCATAGCGAAGTCTCGCTCGTTGCCGTAGTGGGCGTCGTAGGTGGAGTCGATGATGGTCATGGGGCCGGGCAGGGTCATTTTGACTTGGCGAGTGGACTCCGCCTGCAGGAAACGCAGATCCTCAACGGCCAGCGGACCGGGCCAGCCCACCGGGCCGACACAACGGCCGACCTGCGCCAAGCGGCGGCCGTCGCGGATCCATTTCTCCGCCAGGGTCTCGTAGTCAAAGCCGGTCAGGCGGGCTGCTATGTAGGTCAGGTACGACTTGCGGCGCTGCTCGCCGTCGGAAATTATGTCAATTCCCGCCGATTCCTGGGCGTGAATCGCCAAGCGGGTGGCGTCATCCTGCGCTTGGGCCAGCAGCTCGCCGTCGAACTGCCAGTCGGCACCGCTGCCGTGATGGTCCGTGCCGGGGCCGGCCAGCGGGCGCTGCTGATAGAGCCAGGCCGGCTTTGGCATGCTCCCGACGACCGTGGTCGCGAACGCTTCAGGCATCACTCCTTCCTCGCATGCCGAATGAACAGCTCGCTCGATTATTGCGGCTAGCCAATCACCCGCTAGCCCATTACCCGCCGGAAGAATTCCATGGCGTTGCCGCCGATAATCTTGCGCACGTCTTCGTCGGAGTAGCCTCGGCGGATCAGTCCGCGAACTATGTTTGTGCCGTCGGCCGGCGACTCCAGACCGTTGAGGTAGGGGGCCGGGTACTCGCCCAGGCCGTCGCGGCCCAGCATCAGCTTGTGGAAAGCCACATGGTCGCCTATGGTCGTGTCGGTGCCTATTCCCACACGGTCGACGCCGACCAGTCTCGCCATGTAGTCGTAGTGGTCCAGGACGCACTCGATGTCCTGCTCAGGATCGTCGCTGAGTGAATTGGGCACCGCAGTGATACAGATCAGGCCATCGTTTTCTGCGCAGGCGACCAGCTCCTCGTCGCGGCGGGTGCGGCGATTGGGGCGCAGCGCATAGGCTGCGTTGTGGCTGAACACCACAGGAACGCGGGAGAACTCGATGGCGTCAAGAGCAGTGGGCATGGAGGCATGGGACAGGTCTATTGCCATGCCCAGATCGTTCATGCGCCGGACCACCTCGATGCCGAAATCGCTCAGGCCGCCGGGGTTGCGCTCGTACAAGCCGTCGCCGATGAAGTTGCGGCGGTTGTAGGTGATGCCGGCCAGCCGCACTCCCATGCTGTAGAGCTGGTCGAGGCGTTCGATGCGGTTGCCGATGGGCAGGTGCTCCAGCGTGGGCATGAAGCCGACGTTGCCCTGCTGCTTGGCGGACTCGATGTCGGCGGCGTTGCCGATGCGGGTTATACCGTTTTGGGTCGAGACGTCGGCCACCATACTGCCGACCTCAGCGGCGACGTCATCGTATTCCACGAAGGACATGTCTGCCGTGCTCTTGAGTCCGGCGAACACGTTGGCGGTGGTGACGGCAGTCCAACGGCCGGCCCGGGCCGCCTCGTAGCCCCACTCGTAGCGTCCGACGCGGACCAGGTCGATGAGCTGTTCCATGGCCTCGGGAAGGACGAAGGGGTGCTGGTGGACATCCACCATCACTGCGGCTTCCATGATTTCTTGGTAGCGGACCTCTTCGCCAGCGTCGAGGGGGACTGTCGAGGATGGGACTCGGCCCACCTGTCGGGCTAGGGGGATTCCAGCAGCCATTTCAGTCTCCATCTTGTTGTATGCTTGTTGTAGGTTAGGCAGTCCAAAGTCGGTTAGAGGATACGGCGGCCGGTGTCCGTTTCGACGGTGACCGGCCTGAACATAGTTCAGTGATCAGTTGACGGAAATGGGCGCGCCTGAACCGCCGGTCTGCTCGTTGACCAAGAACGTGGCCTGGTCCCGACCGCAAACGGTTTCCAGCTCCGCGTCGAAGCGCTGGCCACCCAGCCCGCCCATGACCTCGTAGCGTCCTTCCGTGAACAGCCGGCCTTCGAAGCTGTCATGCTTCACAGTCCGCTCAGACTCGGCGGCCAGATACATTTCCACAGCCTGGACCATCAGCTCGTTGGACTCCTCGGAGTTCAGGTAGTTGGCAGAGCGCAGGAACACGTAGCCCCAGCGTATGCCCAAGTGTTCCAGCATCATAGCGGGGCCTCGCTTGCTGTTGGCTTGGATTTGCAAATGACGAAAACGGACATTGTCTGACGCGAAAACAAAATTAGCATACTTGAGGGAAACTGTATGCAGAACCCGCCGGTTCGTCAAGATTCTGCGGGTTCGCCTGGCAGCAGCGCAAAAAGCCTGGGAGGGTCTTCCGGGAGCGTTTCCTGTGGCCTACCGGGACGCTTTGCCTCACTCAAAACGTTACCAACATGAGTGGTTGCCTCAATTGAAACGCCACCGGGAATTCGGGAGGCAGCATGTGGGCGGAGGCATCTCCAAGATGGCGAAGAAAGAACTTATGGCGACGGTCCGGGCCCGATACCAACGGTCTTCGAACGAGGACAAGGGGGGATTCTGGACGAATTCATCGCGGTTACCGGCCATCACCACAAAAACGGCATCAAGCTCCTTGCATCACCGGACGACGCGCCGTCTTGACAAAAACCATGGCTGCCGGAGGGCATCTTCATGCCCTGCGGCCGCTTTGAACCTCAACTTCCGCGGGCATCACCAGCCGGCTTGGGTCGGTTTGTAACTCCTCTATCGTTGTATCTCCGTTAGTCAGCCCGTCCACGGCGCCCCGGCTGCCCAGGGGCCAAGGATTTCTCGTGCAGTGGGCCCATACCTGGGTTAAAATGTCATCCGGGACTTCAAAAAAGCAGGAGGGGGCTATGGCATCAATCAGGCTGTATTCAGGCGACGACGGAGAATCTCATATTGAGGAGATTGACCCGTCATCTCATCCGAACTGGTCCCAATTGCATAACGCCAAGGGAATTGTGTTCAGGGCTTTGCCGCCTGGGTTTTTCAGTGACTGGCACGTGGCCCCCAGGAGGCAGTACCTCATAACTCTCTCTGGCGAGGCGGAAATCGGGCTTGGCGACGGTACGATCCACCGACTTGGCCCCGGAGATGTCAACCTTGCTGAAGACCTGACAGGGCGCGGACACACCACCCGGGTGGTGGGCAGCGTACCGAGGGTGGTTGCCACCATTCACTTGGAGGATTAGCCTTAACCAGAGCGACTACGGAGCCGAGGGCCACCAAGCAGCCGATCGGGTGGCCTATCGCCGACACCGGATAGAACTAGCCCCGGTTCTGCGCCTGGAAACAACTCCCATCTGCCGGTGGGTAATGCCGCTTCACCGGCAGCACCACCGCCTAGAGGCGTTGCCGCTCGACCCACGACCCCAAGCGGCGAAAAGCGACCCGCTCCGAGGTTTGCTGGGATTTCCGTGGGACGATCTTCCTTTCCAAACCGCTTAGATCATCCCACAAAACTCGCATTTCATCTGGACCAGGATTCGGGGAGCAATCAGGACCGAGGTCACAGACAAAAGGGAGGCAAGACTAGGCGCGAAAGTGGGGGTCAACGGGTAGTTGTGGGACAAGAGGAAAGGTGGTAGTGGTGCAGCTGGAGGGGATCGAACCAAACTGATATTTAGCTTTATTTCAAGGACATTGTAGAGGTCTCTGCAAATTTTTCCCACATCATTTCCCACATTGTCTATGGGACGTTCTGAGACTGTGCGAATCGTTGTCCCCTTGGTAAAGTGTCGACAATCAAGTTGGGGCTTTTCAACACTGCTGCCTGTCCACTGGGTAATTGCCTAATACATTGTAAAGGTGAATGATCATCCCGAGAGGTCGGTGTGGTGTCCAGTGGCCACTCAAAAGTATGGCGTTCAAACAGAGCCCGTTGCCCATTTTCCGATGGGATATTCCGAAGATAGTTTAATACATTGTGAATGTCTTCCTGTCGGCAATTACGGTGAGGGTCCACTCGCGCATCGTCGTCCTGCATTGCCAGTTTAGATTTGTTGCTGGTTTTACCTTCCTGATAAGACCGAGGTCGATGGTTCGAGTCCATCCAGGCCCGCCGGTTGCTGGACGCCGCCCCCTTCGTGGGCTTCCTGGCCCTGGAGGAGGACGCGGCGATGGCCGGGGCCAATTCCTCGGTGTGGCGGACGCCCTCCGGCGGCGTACTCCTCAGCCTGGTAGAAGTACTGGCCTACGCTCCCTCCGGCGGGGAGTTGCTCGCTGGGCCGCCGCCCCACAGTCTCAGGCTGCCCGCCAACGTTGACCCGGTAGCGGTCTGGCCGGAGATCCCGGCTGGATGCTGCCCATGCTGCTCAAACCTACTGAGAAGCGAGCCCTGGACCTGCTCTTCGACTGGCCATGGTTGACCGCGGAGTGCCTAGCTGGTTTGTTGGGAGTCTGGCAAACCCGGCTGTACCAGACTCTGGACTCGCTCCGGCGGCTGGACCTGGCCGCGGTCTCGTTGCCGAGGGTAACCGCTGCCTGCCCTTTCCGTCCGCGGGTTGGGGAAGGTGTCCCGCCGGGACCGGGCCGCCGTGGGCGCAGCCCGCCAGCGGTGGAGCGCCAAACCCCTTGACCTGGCGCAACGTCACGGGCTCCCGCAGCCGCCAGCTCTTGCGCAACCTGGAGCACACCCAGGCGGCGCACCGCTTCCTGGCGGCGCTGGCGGCGCAGTCCCGCGCCCGGAACTGGCGGAACGGAGGGTTCAACCCGCCCCGGCGGGCGACCCGCTTCTTCCGCCACGATGGGGTCCTCCAATCGGTGCGGCCCGACGCCTTCGGCGTCGTCGGGCCCAGCGGCGACCAGCGGCCCTTCTTTCTGGAGTGAGAGCGGCGCGCCGTGCGCCCGGTCACCGTGGCGGCCAGCATCGCCCCCTGCCTGCGCTGCTACGACACCCACCGCCCCCTGGGCGACCACGGCGTAGCGCTCCTGGTCCAGGTGTGAAGGGCACCGGATCCGGGCGGCCCGTTCCCCCGCCGTAGAGAGCTTTGACACATTCGATTTCCTGGCCGTGCCATAGGTGAACAAGGCCCTGGTGATGGAGCTGGCCCGCTGCTAATACATCGGGCGACGCGAGAATGTCATCGCCGTCGGCAACAGCGACACCCGCAAGACCCAAATGGCCCCGGGGCTGGGCCCGGCCGCCTGCCAGCGGGGTATGTCCGTGGGCTTCACCACCGCCGCGGGGCTGGTGCACGAGCTGTTGGAGGCCCGGGATGAGAGGCGACTGCTGAATCTCCAGCGCCAACTCTCCAGTCTGAATCTGCTGATAATCGACGAACTGGGCTTCGTGCCCCTGTCCCGCACCGGGCCGAGCTGCTCTTCGAGGTCTTCTCTCAGCGCTACGAGAGGGGCTCCACCCTAGTCACCACCAACCTGCCTTTCGACGAGTGGACTGAGGTGTTTGGCTCAGAACGACTGACCGGAGCGCTGCTGGACCGCCTCACCCACCACGTGCATATCCTGGAGATGAACGGCGAGAGCTACCGACTCAAGCGCAGCCGCGAGAACGCCGTGTCCCAAGCTCCAGACGCCCCGGACGACGCTTAGCCCGCTCAACACCCCAGTCGCCTCACATACTCTGATTCTGTCTCCAACTCTCCCTGCTCAGCCAGCTGCCACCATCCCGGTGGTCCACCATTCCGCCGCCCCAGTTGTCCACTTTGCCGCCGCCTTTGACACCCATCGTAGTACGATATATCGGCGCCTAATAGAACGCGCTTCAATATATGAGTCAACAGCGGCACATTTCCTGCCTGCCTTAAGCCAGTCCGGAACCGAAGCTGGGGCTCCGCACAAGTGGCTCTGCCCCTGCCGCTCTACCACGCAGCGCGTGTTCCGCTTGAAATGAGCCGCTGTGCGCAACCTGCTACAGCGGCAACGCGAATCATTAGGGAAGATCAAAACGTAAGAGCGGCAGGGTCGTATCAGCGACGAGTTCCCGGTACACTCCACAGCGGGCCGTTTTCGAACCGCGCCGTATGAAAGGCGCCACTTGGCGACAGTAAGCTTATTCGATCCTTATGTGGAGTAGATGACCAGGCTTCTTGAAGTGAAATCCCTCACCAAGCGGTACGGGTCCATCCTGGCCCTGGACGCCGTGGACTTCGAGGTGGGCGAGGGCATTACCGGGTTGCTGGGGCCCAACGGTGCGGGAAAAAGCACGGCGATCAAGCTTTCTCTGGGGCTGATCAGGCCCACCTCCGGCTCGGTGAAGGTGATGGGGCGGCGGCCCTATGACTCCCCGAAGTCGCGGGAGCGCCTGGGCTACATGCCGGAGCACGACTGTCTGCCTCCGGCGGCCAGTGCCGCCGAGTTCCTCACCCACATGGCCCAGGTGTCCGGTCTTCCTCCGGCGCAGGCCCGCACCCGCGCCGCCGATGTCCTCCGGCACGTTGGCCTGGAAGAGGAGCGTTACCGGCCCATTGGTCAGTATTCCACCGGAATGAAGCAGCGGGTGAAGCTGGGCCAGGCCCTGGTCCATGACCCGGCCCTGGTGCTGCTGGATGAGCCGACCGCCGGTCTCGACCCCACGGGGCGAGACGAAATGCTGCGGCTGGTACGCCGTACTGGGCGGGAGTTCGGCATCAGCATCATCCTGTCCTCACACCTGATGAACGATGTCGAGAGAACCTGCGACCGCATCATCGTCCTGGAGGGCGGCAAAGTTGTCGAGGAAGGAACGGTCGCCGGGTTCACCGCCGAGAGCGATGTGATCGTCCTCGACGTCGGCGACAAGCGGGAGGAAGTGGCCACCTCCCTGGCGGCCCGCGGGATTGGCACCACCACAGAGGGGGCGTCGCTGACGGTGGAATTGCGGTCTGGTGAACAGTATGACGACATTCGGGACGCTGTGGCAGAAGCGGGCGCACGCCTGCGCCGGATGAGTCCACGCCGACGTCAATTATCCGAAATCTTCCGGACCAACAGATGACCAGCCAAACGGGCCCGCAGACCAGAGGTGAGGTCTTCGATCTCGGCTACCGCCATTACGAGGGCCCCAGGGAAGGAAGGTCGGGAGCCCGCAGGGCGGTCTATGTCAACGGCCTCCGGACGACGCTGGGTATAGGGCGGGGACCGATGGCAAAGGTGCTCGCTATCCTGATGTTCAGCGCTGCGATGGTGCCCGCAGTCATCATGGCAGTGATCGCATCGCTGCTGGACCCCTTTGCCGAGACACTGCCCTCTCACGGCGACTACTATGAACTGGTATCACTGGTGCTGTTCCTTTTCGCCGCTGTCATCGGGCCTGAACTGCTCTGTCCAGACCGTCGCGATGGCGTCATTCATCTCTATTTCGTGCGGCCCATCACACCTACAGACTACATTGCCGCCCGCTGGCTGGCGCTGTTCACGGTGACCATAGCCCTCGTGTATTCCGGGCAGCTGGTGCTCTGGATCGGGCTGGTACTGTCAGCATCAGATCCGGCGGAGTATCTCCGTGAAAACTGGCTGGACATTCCGCGCATCCTGGGCGCGGGGCTGGTGGTGGCCGTGTTTCTGGCCACGGTGCCGCTGGCGGTCGCCGCGTTCACGGACCGACGGGCTTACGCCGCCGCCTTCGTGATAGGACTGTTCATTATCAGCGCCTCGATTTCGGGCGCGCTCACCACTTGTACGGAAACGGATAATTCCGGCCAGTGCAAGCAGCGAGCTACCGGCGGGGCCGCGAAGTGGCTGTCGCTGGTCAGCGTGGGGGAGGCGCCCACCAGGGTCAACGACATTATATTCGGCAAGGACGATCCCGGCTTTGGCAATGACCCTGCCGGTGTTTCCGCAGAGCTTCCGCCTCCCGTGCCGGCGCTCTGGTACGTGCTGCTGACATCCAGCCTCGGGGTGCTGCTATGGAGACGCTACCTGAGGATAGCCGCTTGAGTGCCCAGGAACCGACCATCGACATGGAGAACGTCTCCAAGTGGTACGGCGATGTGGTTGCGGTGAATGGCGTCTCGGCGCAGGTCTTTCCCGGCATCACCGGGCTTCTCGGCCCCAACGGCGCTGGCAAGACCACCCTGCTGCACCTAATTGCCGGGCTGGCGGGCTGCTCCGAGGGCTCGGTTACAGTGCTGGGAGAGCCCCCGCGAGACAACCCCGAGCTGTACCGCAGGGTCGGAGTGATGACGGAGAAAGAGGCGGTCTATGGGTTCCTCACTGGGCGCCAGTTCCTCGAATCCACCGCGAGGATGCGCGGTCTGTCCCCGGTCGCCCCAGCGGTGGACCGGGCGGTGGACATCGCCGGAATGGCCCATGCACAACGTCGCCGTCTCAGCACCTACTCCCGCGGTATGCGCCAGCGGATGCGCCTGGCTGCGGCGCTGGTACACGACCCGGAGGTGTTGATACTGGACGAACCGCTGAGCGGTACCGACCCCCGCCAGCGCCTGGAGTTTCACGCCGCCATGGTGCGCTTCGCCGAACAGGGCCGCACCGTGCTGGTTTCCTCCCACATCCTCGAGGAAGTCGAGCAAATGGCGGACCGTATCGTGCTGATGGTCAGCGGCAAGCTGGCCGCCGCCGGCGACATAAGGGCCATCCGGGAGAAACTGGACGAACAAGCCTACCATGTGCGGATCGTGACTGATGCCCCGCGGGCACTGGCCGCGGCTTTGGTGAACCTGGCAGATATCGATTCGGTGAGCCTCGGAACGGACAGCGACCTGATAGTCCTGAGCCGCAAAGTGGGAGTCCTGCAGGAGGCAATTCCGCGCTTGTCCCGGGATTTGGGAACGCGGCTCTTCCGGGTTGAACCACTGGACGAGTCGCTGGAAAGCATCTTCGAGTACGTGATCGAACGCTAGATGTGGGAAGTGTACCGGCTCTCATTCCGGCAGTTGACCGGTCCTCTGCGACTGGCGCTTATATTGCTGCTCTCAGCCCTCTGCGTCGCCTTGGCCGCGATACTAGCCCTCGCCGGCGGCGAGGAAGGAACCGGACGGGACACTTTCATCAACGTCGTGCTGAATGGGCTGCTCGTCGCCGGAGTACTGCCCATCGTCACCATGACCCTGGGCACCGCCTCCTTCGGCAACGAACTGGAGGATGGCACGCTGGGCAACCTCACACTGCTGCCGCTGCCGCGCTGGCAGATTGTGCTGCCCAAGCTGCTGGCGACCGCGACCGTCTCTGGCCCGGTAATCGTCCTCAGCGGCGCGGCGAGCTCTCTCATCGGACTGGGCTTTGACGCACGTTCCGTGCTGTCGGTGGCCGTCGCATTGTTCATGGGCGTTGCCGCCTATTCCGCCATCTTCACCTGGGCCGGCCTGGTTACCCGGCGGGCACTGGCAGTGTCCCTCCTGTACGTCCTGATCTGGGAGGGCATCATCGGATCGTTCATCAGCGGTGTTGGCTACCTGAGCGTTCGGGGTTATACCCTGGCCATCATGCGCGGGCTGGACCCCGTGTCCCTGGACGCGGTGGGGGACGGAGTAATCTCCCTGCCGGCAGCCATCGTGGGAGCACTGCTGGTGACCGCAGCATTCTACGGGCTTGCAGTGTGGCGGCTGAACCGCATGGACGTGCCCTGATACTTCAGCAGCAGATTGGTGCTCTCTGGCGACCCGCTCAGGGCGTATGTCACAGCAATCGAAGGATTGCCGACCACGGTATGGGACGGAGTTCCTACGCCCTGCCTGCCCGCAGTCTCAGAAACTATCTTAAACTGCCCCGCTGCCTCCAATCCGTCATTCCCGCGAATCCTGACGCCGCGAAAACGGTGAGCAGGAATCCAGTTGCTTGGACCGTTTTCCAGCCACAGGTACCGGAATGCGATTGTTTCGAGACAGGTTCAAACCAACGGCGAGGCGACCCCTGCTGGTCAAGCCAGATAAGTACGCGTTGCTATTGTGGGCAGGGAGCATCGGCAGGTATAAGGCGTTCGTGGCGTAGCTCCTGCCACAGCGAGGATGGGATGGGATGCGACATCATCCGGAAATTCTCTTCCGCCTCCGCCACAGACCCCGGGCCCGGTATCACGGCGGCAACGGCGGGATGGCCAAAAACGAACTGAAGAGCGGCGGCCTTCAGCGGAACCGAATGGCGGTCGCAGACCACTTTGCAACGCCTTGCCCGTTCCAGGACTTCGGCTGAGGCCGGCAGATAGTTGAAGGTCGCAGTTTCCGCCAGGTCCGAGGCCAGAATACCGCTGTTGTACGGGCCGCCGATGATTACGCTGATGTTTTTCTCCTGGCACAGGGGCAGGAATTCGGAGAGCGCCGAATGGTCAAGGAGGGTGTATCGTCCCGCCAGCAGAAAGCAATCTAAATCTCCCTCACGAGCCAGCCGGGCCTGCATTTCCCACTGGTTCATGCCGGCGCCTATCGCCGAAATCACCCGCTGGGAACGCAACTCTGTAAGGGCTCTGTGCGCCCCCTCCATCGCCTGGTCGAAGTGGTTGTCCGGGTCATGGATCAGGAGAATGTCGACACGGTCCAAGTTCAGCCGTTTCAGGCTCCCCTCGAATACCCGCATGACCGTATCGTAGTCGTATATGTAGGGCATGCCTCTGGACGCGTCTGGTCCTATTACCGCCCCCACCGGAGCGGGCGGATCGGGTTCCAGCAACCTGCCTACTTTGGTGGATATTGTGAAACTGGAACGCGGGATTTCAGAGAGAATCCTGCCGTAGCGTTGCTCGCTCACGCCTCCGCCGTAGACCGGGGCGGTGTCAAAGTAGCTGACACCCAGTTCGACGCATCTCCTGAGAGTCGCAGCGGCCTCCTCATCGGTTGTGGACCGGCCCAACGCCACGCCGCCGACCCCCAGCCTTGATACTTTAAGCCCGGTGCTTCCGATTTCAGCCAATTCCAACGGGTCCATATCCTACTCCTCCCGGGCTGCGACGCCGGGCTCTCGCGATGAAACTTACGGGCTATTTTAGCGTCATATTGGGTTCGGGAGACCTCGAAGCCAGCGACGCCTCCATTGAGAAACCATTTCAAAATGAACTGCTAATGTTGACATTACCTGGTCGTAAGCCCGAGGCCTCATATGTCGAATATTGCACTTTGCAGGGATGAGGGACTTAACTGGTAACGAGGAAGGAGGCTCGCCCGGTTTTCAATGCAGTTACAAGGGAAAGAACTGCCCCTTTCCAGAGCAGCTCTCGTTCTGTCTTTTTGGAGACTCGTCAGGGTTAGCTGTACAGCCAAGCTCAACCTAAACGGTACAGTCCCCCATCTTGTCCAGTTTGACGGGCATAATTTGAAGGTAGGCGTACCGTCTTTGAGACCCGGCGGTGTCTGAAATCCGAACGAAACCCTCGGCTTCAAACATATTTTTGAGTAGGGTCTGTAGAGGCAAGGTTCGCCACTGTCGTCCTGTCATTGCCGTTCATCCTGGCTGCAACTCCACCTCAACCTGAAGGCAACCCCGTTTACGAACAAGATGAGGAGGCAATAGAGCTGCCAGCATCGTCGCCCAATTAAATGCGCAGTCTACTTGCTTAAGAAAGTAGCGGACGGTTGTGAGGCAGAAGAGCCAACCTTCTGCTGCGTTCTTCCATATATCCTTCGGCAGTTGCCTATCCTCTGTATGTCCCCATTTGTCCCACCAATTGTCACTCCCACGGGCTCAACGCGAGTATGCGCCTGCGCCAACCCAGACTGTCAACGACGTGGTTGCTGACACCCCGCAGTAAGAGGGTGCAACCACACAGGGGTGCTTTTGGCAGCGAAACTGTAGGATTGCATCATAGCCGGGTCCTGGCAGCCGACATATTTCTGCGACATTTCGTCCTTATCGTGGGGGTATCACGGATACCTCGCAGAGGGGGTGAAAGAATGGTTCGCAGGAAACTCCGGAAGCTGATGTTCAAAACGTACCCTGTCTGGGTGCTTCTGGCAGCTATGTTCTTGGCACTGACGATTATCGGCTGTGCGTCCTGCGGCTCCGCGCCGGACGCACAAGATTCCCTCCTGCCCACGGCAACTCAGGGCACCGTCGAGCGTGGGGGAAGCGAATCTGGAAACCAGCACGGCGACAATCCCCAGGGTAGGGAAACTGAGGGAAAAAGCGGAGAACACGAGCAGGTTGGAGGAGCCTTTAAAGACAACGGCGAGCAAGGGCGTAGTGAAGAGGGCAGCGATAACAGTGGTGAACACGACCTCCGCGGGGAGGACAGTGGGGAGAGCAGGGAAGCCGAAATGTCGAGCCCGATCGTCCCGCTTCGACAGTCGTGGAGCGGTGTTCTTGGTGGTTTGGCCGTTTCAATGCAATACGACCCGGCTACCCGTAACGTCCACGGAACCGTGAGGAACGTTTCCTCCCAGAAGCTCTGTTACCTGCAAGCCGAGCCCCACCTAAAGTCGGGAATCAGCACGGTGGGTGAACTTGGCCCCGGGATGCTGGGACACCTGAACCCGGGCCAGGAAACAACGTCAAGCCTCGCGGTCGCCAGTGAACCGAAGCTTGCCGGAGTTTCCTACGACGGGTACGTCGTCCACATGGAAGTGTTCGACTGCAGCGGCCCCGGCCCCTCAGTTCACGCAGGAGGACAGGGGGCGGAAGGTGGCGGTAAACACGGTCCCTCTGGCGAAGGCCGTCAGGAAGGCGGTGCAGAGCACGGCAGAGGCGGTGAAACCGGCAATGAGTCCGTCGGCCCCGGCGGTGAAGAGGGCGACTTCGCCAACATGCTGGCTCTGGATGAGAGCCATGACGCAGTCCGCAGTGGTGCTCGCCTGATCTTGGCCTACGATGCCGCAATCAATTCCTTCAAGGGTACCGTGGAGAACACGACCGGCGGCGTCCTGGACATGGTCAGGGTGGAAGTTCACCTTTCTAACGGGGTGGAGCTTGGCCCGACCACCCCCACAAACCTGGGGCCTGGCCACGTGGTAGACGTCAACCTGCCTGCGACTGAAGCATCGTTCAGCGGATGGACGGCTCACGTGGAGGTCGGAGGCGAGGGAAGCGAGTCCGGTGGAGAGCATGGAGATGGCGAAGAACAAGGGGGAGGCGGAGAGTCGGATACTGAACACGGAGAAAGCGGGGAATCCAGCGGCGAGCACGGGGGAAACCGCTAGAGGCTATTGGGGCTGTCCGGAGATGTGGTGCCGGCGAGAGTGAGATAATCCGACCGCTGGTTTGTTCGCAGAGTCGATGAGGGTGCTTCGTGGAGACACCTCAAGAGGTGGCGATCCGCGGGAGAAGTGGTGAGCGGAACTGTACTGATAATCGAAGACGACAGGAGGATCGCTGACTGGGTCAAGGTTTATTTCGAGCGCGCTGGGTTCTCCGCTGAGGTCTGTCATGATGGTGAATCCGGCCTGGCCCTAGCCCGCAGTCTGTCCCTAGACCTGGTGGTCCTCGATCTTGCGCTGCCCCGTCTCGACGGGGTGGAACTGTGCCGCATCCTGCGTCAGGAGTCGGAGTCCCGATCATCATGCTAACGGCCAGGGAGGCCCCCGCGGAGCGGATATTTGGACTGGACAGCGGGGCCGGACTACATTATCAAGCCCTTCGACCCTGAAGAGGTCATTGCGCGCGCCCAAGCCGTGCTGCGGAGGGTCAAGGGCAGAGTCCAGGAGGTTTTGACACGCGGAGGTATCACCCTGAACGAGACCGCCGGCAGCGTCACGGTCAATGAGCAGCCCGTATTCCTGAGCCGGGCGCAGATTGCCCTGCTCTCAACTTTCATGCGCCATCCCAACCGGGTGCTCAGCCGAGACCAGCTTATCTCGCTGTCCTTCAACCAAGAATTCGACGGGTTCGACCGCGCCATCGACAGCCAGATCGCCAGGCTCCGGAAGCAGATTGGAGTGAAAGGCAACCGACCCATTCAGACCGTATATGGTGCCGGATACAGGTTCGTGGCGGAGGACGATTGATGTCTCTACGGTGGCGAATCATGGGCTCGACGGTCCTTGTCGTCGTTCTCTCCGTCCTCATCAGCGTCGGTGTGGGCTATTACTCGACACAGTCCCGCTTGGGCGTGTTCGTGGATCGGATAGGAGAAAACGAGGCCAGCCAATTGGCTCGCAGCCTGAGCGGGGAGTATAGCGCCGCTGGTGGCTGGGAAACAGTGGACAGTTCACTGGCCCGGGCGGGATACATATATGGCGAGGTGTCGCATCGGGAAGGGTCTGAGGGCCGAGCAAGAGAATCAACCGAATCTCCCCACCACGATCGGGTAAGAATCGTTATTGCCGACACCGAAGGGCGCGTGGTGAGGGACAACCTGTCCATGCTGCCACCGAGTACCATGGCGCCCGACCTCGATGGGCATCGCGAAACGGTGTTCGATCTGACCACTGACCAGCCCGTCGGCCACGTCTATGTGGACGTAGATCATGAGTTCCTGTCAACCGAATCCCATGGGTTTCTGACCACCCTGATGTACATCACTCTTATTGCAGGAGCGCTGACGCTGATTTCCGCAATCCTGCTGGCCGCCTGGCTGTCCAGGCGCATCACCGCGCCTGTGACGGCGTTGACCGAGGCAACTCAGGCCATTGCCCAGGGAGGCACGACCCAATTGCCGGTCAGGTCCTCGGATGAGTTGGGGCGGATGAGCGGGGCCTTCAACTAGATGACCTCCGCCCTGGAAACCCAGCGCGAGCTGCGCAGACGGCTGATCAACGACGTCTCCCATGAGCTCAACACGCCGCTGAGCGTCATACAACTGGAGGCGGCGGGCCTGCGCGACGGGCTTGCAGACGCCCGAGGACGCCTCCGACCATATCATCCAGGAAGTGGACAGGCTACGTGGCCTCGTTACGGACCTGGACTGGCTTGCGGAAACAGACCAGGGCGAGTTGAAACTCAAGCTGGAGCCAGCTTCGATTTACGAACTGGTCGCCAGAGAGGTTCAGCGGTGGCAGCCGCAATGCCAACCCCGACAAGTCGAATTGTCCCTTGAAGCTTCAACTGACCCGCCCGAAATCAATCTGGACTGGGCGCGGGTGAGTCAAGCCTTGGGAAATATCCTGAGCAACGCCATTCTCCATACCGAGGCAGGTGGAAGCATCGTTGTCACGGCGGTGTCGGAAAGCAACAGGGCTGCGGTGATCTCGATCACCGACGACGGGATTGGCATCAACGCCGCAGACCTCCCACACGTATTCGACCGCTTTTACCGAACTGACCAGTCCCGTATGCGTGGCGTAGAGGGAACGGGGCGGGGGTTGGCCATTGCCCGGGCTATTGTCGAAGCACACGGGGGTACGATTTCGGTATCAAGTGGCGGCCCTGGAGAGGGGGCCACTTTCTCTATCCGCTTTCCTCTGAAAAAATGAGCACCACTGGCCTTGGCCAATACCCCCTCGGCTGGAACACCGACAACACAAAGGACAGGACAATGAGTGCACTGGAACAGATTGAAGGGCGAGTGCGGACGGCGCTGGACGGATTTGGAATCGCAGACTGGGAGTGGATTGAAATCGATCCCCAGTACGGCGACACCGCAGACTTCTGCGAACATTACGGGTACGACCTGCCCCATTGTGCCAATACGATCATCGTGGCCAGCAAGCGCGGGTCGGCGGCGTACTGCGCAGGGATCGTGCGTGGGTGCGACCGTCTGGACGTGAACAAGCGAGTGCGCGGGCTAATGGGAGTGCCGCGGGCTTCGTTCGCCTCGGCGGAAGAGACCCGTGAGGTTACGGAGATGATAATCGGCGGAGTTACGGCACTGGCGCTGCCCCAGGGGTTGCCGATCTACGCTGACGTACGCCTATTGGAGATGGACTACATCATCCTCGGGGCGGGCAGCCGATCTGGCAAGTTGAAAATGCCGCCCCAAGAGCTGGAGAAACTGCCGGGCCTTGAACTCATCGAGGGGTTGTCGATTTCGGCGGAGTGACAGCGGCGGGTTCGGGACAGCGTTCCATTCCATCTGATTCAGTTTCCGGAAAGCAGATGAATCTTGCGGGACACATCGGCCACCGGTGCGCCCTACTCTGCCTGGCGCAGGCCAGGGGCCACCCGCTCAGGCGTATACCGGGACCTCTTCGTGGCACAATCCTGCTGTTCCGCAAGTTTAGATCATCTCACAAAACTCGCGTTCCGGCTGGATCAGAATCCAGGGAGCAGGTCGCCTACGGATAGTGAGACGGATGTACAGCGTAGATGTATATCTGCGGGTTCGCAGGGCGGTGATGGTGGAGGGAACGTGATTAACGACAATTAGCACTGCAGTCGCAAGATTAGGTAGACGCCGTTTATAGTGGCATCGTCTGGCCTGAATATACTGAAAACACACACAGTGCCCTGTCGCGGCTTGTGTCCGTCAGGTGGCGTCGGTAGGATAATCGAGGGTTGCACTTAGTTTGTACTGTGGTGTCTGGGTGACATCAACGCCCGTTGCCCACCCACACTACGAGCCTCGTGTGCGTGCCACCCGATCGACCTTCCCCGTAGTGGTTTGTGAAGTACGCGAAATCCTCGGCCCAAAGGCCTTGTGCTTACGCTGGATCGGTCGAGGGAACGCGCGCTGTCCACGAGCGGGCGTACAGTTCACGGAAGCCTTGCAGCGATGCCCACTGTTGGCCGCGCACGGCGCCGCATTTGCGACGAAAGGTGCCTGATCATGACTTATGAGTTCGATCTCGGTTCATACAGTCGGCCGATAACGACATCATCGCCGGAGGCCCAGCTTTGGTTTGATCGGGGTCTGCTATGGACCTACGGATTTAACCACGAAGAGGCCGTCTTCTGCTTCAAGCAGGCGGCCGAAGCCGATCCGAAGTGTGCCATGGCGTATTGGGGTATCGCGTACGCTATGGGTCCCAACTATAACAAGCCGTGGGAGGCGTTTGATGAGGCGGAAACATCGAAAACGCTGTCCGAGGCCTTTGACGCGACAATGCGCGCCACGGCGCTAGCAGGCAACTGTACCCAGGTGGAAAGGGACTTGATTGAAGGGCTTCACCAGCGATATCAGTCTGCGGGACAGCCGCAAAACCTGTCCGCCTGGGTCGATGACTTTGCTGCCGCGATGCGAGCCGTCTACCTCAACCATCGAGAGGATGCAGATATCTCCGCGCTCTTTGCGGAAGCCATGATGAACCGCACCCCCTGGGCGCTCTGGGATCTGGAGTCCGGAGAAGCGGCAGAGGGCGCCGACACCGAGGAAGTCAGGCAGGTGCTCGAACGAGGCATGGAACGTCGCGCGCACATGGGCGCCCCGCCGCATCCGGGAATGCTGCACATGTACATCCACCTGATGGAAATGTCGCCCTTCCCGGAACAAGCTCTGCTCGCCTGCGAACAGTTGCGAGGCTTGGTGCCGGATTCTGGCCATCTGCAGCACATGGCGACGCATATTGACGTGTTGTGCGGCGATTATCTGAGCGTGGTGAATTGGAACGAAGCAGCGATCCGGGCCGACCGCCGGTATCTGGCAGCCAGAGGACCGTTCAACTTCTATACGCTGTACCGCTGCCATGACTATCACTTCAAGGCGTACGGGGCGATGTTCCTGGGCCAGTACCAATCGGCCATCGAGGCGGCCGAGGAGTTGATCGCTGCCCTCCCCGAGGATCTATTGAGCGTGCAGTCGCCGCCCATGGCAGACTGGCTGGAAGGGCTGGTGCCTATCAAACAGCATGTATTTGTGCGGTTCGGGAAATGGCAGGAAATCCTTGCGCAGGAACTACCGGCAAATCCCCATTTGTACTGCGTTACGAGCGCCACCATGCGGTATGCAAGGGCCATCGCCTTTGCAACGCTCGGGCATTCGAAGTCGGCGGTGGCTGAGGCGGAGGCTTTCGAGAGGGACTTTGAGCGTGTGCCGGACAGCCGGTATTTGTTTAACAATTCCTGCCGCGATATCCTGACGGTCGCGCGGGAGATGATGCTCGGCGAGCTCGATTACCGGCAGGGAGACATCGAATCGGGCTTCGCACATTTGCGGCAGGCAGTCGCCTTTGACGACAACCTGCCCTATGACGAGCCTTGGGGCTGGATGCAGCCTGCCCGGCACGCCCTCGGCGCCCTCCTGCTGGAACAGGGACGTGTGGAGGAAGCCCTCGCCGAGTATAGGGCGGACCTCGGCTTCGACTCAGTGCTCAAACGGTCAAGTCAGCACCCCGACAATGTCTGGAGTCTGAGCGGCTATCACGAATGCTTGGAGCGAACGGGCCAGCACGAATTAGCGGCGGTCACGAAGCAGCGGCTCGCCCTAGCCCGGGCGCGCGCCGACGTGCCGGTGCAGTCGTCCTGCTTTTGTCGGCTTCAGGGTGCAGGCTAAGAGCGGCGCAATATGAGCCGCCAGACTTACCGACCGTGCGGTTCAGCCTCTGATTCCTGCGAGTTGTTCCGGGAACGCGTCGTAGAGGAAATCAAGGCGGGTCGGGTCAAAGGGTGTCGCCGAGGGGATGCAGAGACTCGACCCCTGTGGCCGTATCACATTTTTTGTTAGCCCGACCGCGCTGGGACTGGTACTGCAACCGCAGATGACCGGCTTTAGGGCCAGAGGGACTTGACGACCGTCGAACTCGGCTGTAGTTCGTGGGTCTACGATGGATGAAACCAGGCTGATTGACGGGCCAAAAGTGCTATCCGGGTGAATGTGCGGCTGTAGTACTAAACTAAAGCCAAGGTGAAATGCGCAGAAGCATGGGGTAAATTGGTGGTGAACTTGGATGGCTTGTCTTGGATTCAGGTAGGGGTTGGCGATGGGCGTGAGAGATATAGGCCTGATTCTTCGACAGTGGGAGATGGACGCCAGGGGATTGCACCGGCGGCTCATTCTGGCTCCGACGCCCCGGGAGCGGGAGCGTTGGCACGCCCTCTGGCTCTTGGCCCAAGGCTGGACTGCGGCAGCCACGGCCGAGGCTCTGGGACGGGACCCGCACACCATTGGCCGGTGGGCCTCCGCCTTCGGAGAGGGCGGACCGGAGGCCTTGATGTTCGAGCAGACCGGGGGTTCCCCCCCGCCCTCGGCGAGGGGCAGAAGGCGGAGTTGAAGACCGCGGTACAGGAGCCGCCTGCCATGTCTGGCATCGAACTGGCCAACTGGAACTGGAAGGCGGTGCGGCGATTTGTTGCCGACTGGTTCGGCGTCAGGCTATGCCGCAGCAGTTCTCTGAACTACCTGCACCGGTTGGGATTTGCTTTCAAGCGGCCCAAGAAACGTCTGCTCAAGGCGAATGAGGCCAAGCGCGAGGCGTTCGTGGCGGAGTACGCCGCCCTGTGGGAGGAGGCGAAGCGGTCCGGAGGCAAGATATTCTTTGCCGACGAGGCCCACTTCCGTGCTGACGCCGAACTGCGGGGCAAGTGGGTTCTGAGGGGAGAACCGGCGTTGGTGGACTCGACCAGCCCGCGGTATGGCGAGAAGGCCAGCTACTACTCGGCGGTGTGCTTGGAGACCGGGGAGGTGGAGTGGATGGAACTGGAGGGTAACAGCAACGCCGGGACATCGTCGGCCTTCCTGCGGCAACTTGCGGAGAGGCACGCCGGGCAATTGAACGTGATCTGGGACAACGCGCCGGCGCACCGTGGCGAGGCTGTGCGTGAGTATCTGCGGACGCCTGGGCTGCGGCTGGTGAACCTGCCGGGCTACAGCCCGGACTTCAACGCGGATGAGGCCATCTGGGGCTGAGCGAGGGAAGAGGCGACAGGTAACCTGTGCCTCGGAACCAGTGCCAAGGTGCAGGAGAGGGTCGGCAGCTTCCTCGCCGGGCTGGCCAGCCGGAAGGATGAAGTGAAACGGCGTTGCCGGACAGTCCTGCAATCAAAGGCCGAGACCCTCTGGCGAGACATCCAGGCCCCTTCCCAGCCCACGGCAAATGCACATCCCACCTTGGCTTTGGTTTAGGAGGAAATGTCTCACTTGGGGCGTCCTTTCTCCGCTGGGGTCAGGCGTCCATTCTACCTGCTGCCTGTCCCTTTCCTCTCGCCCAGGGTGTCAGCGGTCTCGGGAGCTTACATGCAGAAGCAGGTACCTGAACCTGGTGTATCCCGTCCCCGCAGGGTCGGAATAATCTCTCCACCGCGCCCTGTAGCGGCCTCCGATTTCTATCAGCCTCTCCCGGCCGCACACTGTCCCGGCGCCGGCTTGGGGACTCCAGGCAAGGGTGCCGGTGATTTCACGGTCTTCATGAAGGACGAACTCGACGTCGTTGGTGTCAGGTTTCGTGGGAATGTTCCAGTACAGATGGTCGTTGGTGAGGAGGATGGCGTACCCGTCGTTCGCCCTCCCGCCCCTGATGATTCCCTCCAACCTGGCGATGTCCAGGCAGAAGTCATACCTCCCAGTGTCCTGGGCCGACTGGTCCCGGAGCCGAAATTCTTCGTCCCCGTGCAGAACTGCCGCCGTTCTGGTCAGGTACTTGAGTTCAATGGCGGTGCCGGAGTCCGGCAGCCAGACGTCCACGTACCGCCTGTCGGGCCCCTGGATAAGGTTGCCGACCTCCTGCCTTATCCGAACCGACGGGTGGTCCTGCTGGATCTGCCAGGAAAGGGCGTGCTTGAAGTCTGACTCCGAATGGAATACTGGCCTGGATTGGGTCACCGTTTCCATGGCCTCGTTCATGTCCAGTGTTGATCTGGTGGCCATACGTTGGTGTCCGCCTTTGTTGAGTCAGGCATGGCGTTATTTCCTGTTGTCTCCGTTGATGGTAACGGGCCGGAACAGGCTCCCTGGGTCATCAGGCACCTGTTTTCGCGCCCAACGTCCGATCCTCTTCCGGCAGGGGACCCCTCGACCAGCACTCCCCGCACATCGCGAGGATGCTGCTCTCGTACAGGATGTGGAAGTGGTCTTCCTCCGGTCGCAACTCCGTTTCGCACTGCACGCACCCGGGCGGGTTCCCGGCAGCTTCGACCGCCACCCGGTACGGGCAGTCCAGAACGCTGGGGGGACACTCGTCCCATCTCGCTCCGCTCCCGTGCCACCGGTTTCCGTTAAATTCGTCCCGGAACACGTCGGGGTCGGAGTCAAGGAAGTCGATCAGTTCCTGCCCGGTCGTCCACCTGGGGTGTCCCTCGATTGTAGCCAGGGGGTCCACGTCAATTCTGGCCGCCAAGGGTCCAAGGATGTCTCCGCCGGATATTTCGCCGTTTAACTCCATCTCCCTGAGCCCGATGTTATCGTGGTGCGTTTCGGTCATCTCGAACGCAACCGACCTATTTATGATGGCGTCTATCTGTCCCATCTCGGACAGTTCTGGGTCGTCAGGTGGACTTGTAACCTTGTAGCGGCGGCTGGCGTCGATGCTCATTCCCACTGGTCTGAGGCCTGGGGTGGTGGTGGCCGGAGTCATCTGGGACAGATAGTCGAACGTGTCAGGGGCTCCGCCCCCACCGAAGTCGCCCCCTGACTTCGCCCGGTTTACCTTCCTGCTCTGACCCTTCTTGGTCTTGCGCTTGTTCTTGCTGACCGGCATTCGCGTCCTTTTCACGCTCCTTATGGGTTGGCGCTGATGTTACTCTGGACCTGTCGGGTTGGTCTGTAGGGAGGTGTCAGTGGGGCGTTCTTCCCATCTCATTGATTTGCAGAGTACTTGTATTACAACGACAGTTTGCGGAAAAGGCCGGCTGGCGCTGCGTGTCTGACTCCGAGCCAGGTACTGTGGGAGGGTTGCCGCAGGTGGCCGCTAAATTCAATTCCACCTCAAGAATCACGCCGTTGGATTAACCGTCGTTGTAATACTAAGCCACAGTCCGGGCTGAACCCCATTTTGCCGGCTGCACAAGGGCGGGCAACAGTCGAAAAGCCCGCACCGTTGAGGTCGTCCTACAGACGCTCCAGTAACTTTGCAATCTGATCGGTGTGGTTCATGTCGGGTTCCCACTCGCAGATCACACTGTGTTCGTCGATGACAACTGCGGGCCTTTTCCCGTCTGACGGGTCTTTGACGTACCTCTCTCCATCGAGAGTGGACATGCCTAGCTCAATGCCTACTCGTCGATCAGGGTCGTTCAGGACCGCGAACGGAAGCTGCTCTTTCTCGACCCACTGGCGTGCAGCATCCAAGCTTCCGTCATGGATTCCGAACAGCACGACGTTCTTCTCGGTGAACTCGGCAGCATGCTCTCGGTACCCAAGAGCCATGCGGGTTCAGTTACCACCGCCCGGACTCGTGAAGAAGTACAGCAGGACCTTTTGTCCGCGAAGACTGCTAAGGGATATCGTCTGTCCATCGCTGGACTGAAGTGTGAAATCGGAAATCGTCTTCCCGATGTAAGTTTCCATCATTGCCGTCCTTTCCGGTGAGACTTAATAGAACCGACGCACGCATGGCAGAACCGTTCCCCATGCAGTTGCTGGGCTGCACGGAGTCTAGGCGTTTCTCACCGCCGATGCACGCCTAAACCAAAGCCAAGGTGAAATGCGCAGAAACATAGGGTAAATTGAAGGAGGGACAGGGTTAGCTTTTGCGAGTGTCCGAGAGGGGTTGGTGATGGGTGTGCGGGAGATGGAGCGATTCCTCCAACAGTGGCAGATGGATGCCAGGGATTTGCGCCGGCGGATGATTTGGTCGCCGACGTCCCGGGAGCGGGAACGGTGGTACGCCCTGCTGCTGCTGGCCCAAGGATGGCCGGGTTCGGCGGTGGCCGGGGCACTGGAAAGGGACCCACACACCATTGGCCGATGGGGGTCAACCATACGGAGAGACAACTTTTTAGCTACTCGTTCACGCTCCCAGCCGATTGCTGATGAACTTGACAGGGTTGTTACGCTGAACAGGCCAGAACTGCGAAGCGCACAAGAACTGCGAGTCCAAGCGCAGCGCAGCGAATGCTGGTTCAGCAACCAACGAGGCCTTGGCGTTGCCGGGCCTTTTCTTTTGGGAATTATATCGGATTCTACCTACAGACCGGTTCCGCTCGTTTCCGCAGAACATGTAGCTCACCGCCAGACGGAGGAGGCTTACCCAGACGGCAAGATGTTTGACGCCTTGCCGTAATCGAGGTCTGTCCTTTGACCACCAACTGCGAAAGCAAACGGAACCGTCTAACCGCCTTCCGGACGTTCCGGGAGCTTCTGTTCAACAATGTAGACGTGCGGTGGAAGCGTCTTCCCACTCTTCTGCAAGGCGTCTTCGAGCTTTGCCCGATCCGGCACGTAGACCTCGGCCCGGTTTTCGAACACGTTGATGCCGGACGCCAGCTGAAACCCCAGTCCCGCTACTATCCGGCCAGCTTCCCGCTGGGCTCGTTTCAATTCCTGAATGGTCGCGTCGACGGTTCTGACTTCGATAATGTCCGCCAACGGGCCGTCCTGGACGTACTTGGCGATTGTCTCTTCACCGTTCTTGATGAACGCCACCACGACGCGGTACTCCGGTTCGTGCTGAATCCAGAAACCTCCGAGGATGTCGGCCTCGTTGGATTCGAGAGTTGCCCCCAACTTCCCGATAGGTCCCTGCAGCGTTAGACGTTTGATTGCCTCTGATAATTCAACGTCAAAATCTGCGGCGTAAATCTGGGCATCTTGAGCCAGAGCCGGAGAAACACCTTCCGGTATTTCCTCTGGGGCGAGTGTGTTAATCGGGGTTGGCCGAGGTCGGTGGGAGGTGCCCCACATTTATGGTGCCTTCGGCCTCTCTGGCGTCGGACACCTCCAGATTCGTGGGCGTCGGACTTACGCCATTCCTCGGCGCGGTTGTCGGAGTGCGAAACGCTGGGAGCGTCCGGCTCGCTGTTGGTTCCGGCGTGGGAGTGAGCGTCGCCGTTGGTACAGACGTATACGTGGGATAAAGCGTATATGTCGGGGCCGGGGTATACGTGGGAAATGGTTCAGGCGTCGCTGGGCTGCAGGCCAGAGTGATGAGTGAGAGGACGCCCATCACGCTCAAAACGGCCCAAGTTGAGTAGTTCATCTTGTTCGTTAAGTCCACAAGCAACGTGGTCGCTGCACAGCATGGCGCTGTAGCCAGTCCCTCGCACAGATGCTTCTCATTTTAGGACGACCCGGCATACCCGCTCCGCAAACAGACGTTTTTGCACACTCAGTCTACTGGGTGCTGACCAGCCCCGTTACTCCTAGGCTCGTGGGTAAAATACGATATAAATCCCTTTCTTTTTGCCACCGGCCCAGGGCCGGACAAGGGCCCAAGGCAGCGCCCCGGCAGGATTTGATGACAGAAGCCCGTTGAGAATCCCGTGACCCCCGTAGGACAATAGATGTAGGGCCGAGTTGCGTACGACCGACGGCCGGCACCAAGCCGGTGCAACCCGGCCCTGCGTTACGTCTGAGAGACCAGGAGGGGAAGGATGCAGAACGGGACGGGCATGCGGGCCGCGATCTACGTCAGGGAACCTGTCCAAGCGATGAGGAACCGCATCGACGCCGTGAAGCAGGCGGAGGAAGCGGCGGGATACTGCCGGGAGGCGGGGATAGAGATCGTCGCTCGGTACCAAGACGAGGAGGCGAACGGGAGGCCTTCCAGCGCATGATGGAAGACGCCACGGGGGACCCCAAGCCCTTCGAGCGTGTGGTCGTCTCCAGGCTGGTGCATTTCGCGGTTCAGCTCGACGAGTCGATACTGGCACAGGAGCGCCTGAAGACCAACGGGGTGAGACTCCTGTCAGTCCACGAGAAACGGGAGGTCAGGAACTGACGGAGAGCGCGCCAGGAACGCTCCCAGGGGCAGGAGGCCCGGCGCAAGCCGGGTCTCTTACGTGAACAGCAACAGCGCGCACGCCCCGACCAGCCGCCAAGCGAACCGACAGACGCCGGCGCAGGGTTGACGAAGTAACGGACTGCTGGGGGCGGGAAGACCAAATGCGGGGCTGCCAGGGGCCGGGAGAGCGGCGCCCGACGACGCACAGGGAGGGAGAATGCAAGTCCACTTCCGGGATTTCACCGCGGCGCCAGGAACTAGGGGCTGCATCTGCGCCGTATGTAACCTGACCGGGGTGATGGAGAAAACGCTGCCCCAGATGCCCCGGAGCCTGGATGAAATGCCCGCGGCCGTCACGGTGACGCTGATGTCCCCCGAGGGCATAGCGGCCTGGAGACCGGTGCTGGGGATGTTCGACGGGCTGAACGAGCGCAGCAGGAAACTGACGGTGGCCATGCTGGACCAGCTCGACCCGGCGAACCGGTCGGTGACGGAGTTCATGCTGGACGGGGAGCTGCGGGACGCGCTGGCATCCATGCTCAGCGAGGCCGACGACGGCAGGGTTGTAGCGACGTAATCCGGGATCGCCAGGACTGCGGGCCGCCAACGTGAGCTCCGCGGGGCAACGTGGGGTAAGAGGCCCGGCTTGCGCCGGGCCTCCCTTTTTTTCCTGACCGATCCCAAGTGCGGACGGGCAGTGCCCGGTGCCGCGCCAGTTTGATGACAGCGGGCGGTTGCAACTCCGAGGGACCCTAAGGGAGAATGGATTCGGAGCTTGGTTGCGATTGACGAACAATATCCGGCGACGACGGCGGCGCAGCCAAGCCACCAGGACGATTGCAAAGTCAGGTAACGCGCCCATAGAGGCTGGCGATGGTCTGGATGGGTCGGAAGGCACAGCTTTTGGCTCGCAGGGGCATGGACATCCGGGAGGGGAATCCTCCCTCCAGGCGCAGGGCGTTCAGCCCGGTGTTCACCAGGGTGGCGAATACCTCCCCCAACCCCGGACGCCGCAGCGTGTGGACGTCCTCATCCCAACTGCGGTCCTTCACGTGGTGCAGGCTGTTCTCAACACTCCAGTGCTGGCGGAACAATCGAAGCAGTTCCTTCGGTCCGCACCGCCGGGAACTCAGGCTGGTCAGCAGATACCAGCGCTCCCGGCCCACCTCCCCAGTGGCTATATCCACCCTTTCCTTCTCCACCATGGCCCCCTGCCTTGCCCAAGGAAACCCCAGTTCATCCCGGACGTAGCCGGCCAGCAGGTCATCGGTCCAGATCCGCCGCCTCTCGATCACACCCGCTTTTTTTCCAGGGTCTCCGCCTGTGGCTCCCCCAGTTCCTCTGGGGCAAACCCGTCGGTCAGCGCCGCCAGCACCGTCGGCTGGTTTCCCTTGACCCGCACCAGATAGTCCCGTCCGTGGTCGACTATGGCCTGGCACAGGTCCCGCTCCGCATACAGGGCGTCCATGGTCAGCAGCCGCAGGCCGGGATAGTCCTCGAACAGCCGGCCAGTTGCTCCCGCAACACCCCGGGTTCGTAACGCTTCTCCGACGCCGGCCACTGGGCCAGGCACAGCTTCAGGTCATGGGCCAGCACGTTCACCATCACCAGGGGATTGCCTAGGCCATCCTCCGACTGCTTGGCCCACTTGCCGTCCACCGAGGCGTCCAACTCCTGGTTCGCCACCACGCGGGCCACCCAGCCGGTCAGGGCCCCCTGCAACTGCTCACAGGGCACCCCAGCCAGGGTGCGGGAAATGGTGGTCGCGTGGGGCGGATCGTCCCTGAGAAAGCCCAACGGCTCTTTCAGTGCCGGCCAGTGCATCCTGGCGAACAACGCGATGTGGGCCATAGTGGTCTGGCCGCAGACCAAGCCCAGCAGGGTCAGACGCAGTATCGCCTGAAAGGGATGGCGCACTCCCCTGGCCCTCCGAGGGTCCGGCACCTGCTCCAAGCAATGGAATAGAGATTCCTCCGCACCCATATCCACACACTCCCATCTCTCGTCTCCCTCCCCTTGTAATCCCGCTTGCCCAACTTTGCAATCGTCCTGGCCAAGCCACAGCGCATCAAGACACCAATAAGGGATAGCAACTCTGAAAATCGGCACCGACCAAGCCAGCGTGCGTGTAAAAGAATGGCCGTTAACCAGCAACCGGGACACGTCGAGCAGACAGACCCAACTGGAGATGCAGCGAAGCAGCGTGAAGAGCGGACCGTAACCGCCCCTCTATCTCCAAGAGAGTGTGGCCGTCAGGACGGCGCCGTCGGCGCAACAGAAATCAGCCACGACCGTCTGCAGGGAAACCCATCGAGTGAGGCAGACCACAGCATGAATAAACACGAGCAGGCTCGAGCCGAGATACTAAGGGAAGCCGGATACATGCCTCCCGGCAGGTCGAGAGGGAGAACGAAGAGTTCCATAAAGGCCGACGAGTACTGGCCTGCACCGCCACCGGCTAACCTGCTCGTGCAACCAGTGGGAGATTGCCTGATCTGGACGGGTCAGCTAAACGGAGATGGGTACGGCACCAGCAACTTCCCGAAGGACTTGCGGTTGGCCCACATTCAGGCATACGCCCAGTCGAGAAAAACAAGGGCGAACCCGGGGCGCTCAATTTGCCACTTGTGTCACAGACCATACTGCATCCAGCCCTCGCACCTGTACGAGGGAGACAACAAGACAAACTCCGACGACCGCAAGCTGAGGTCGGGCAAAGGCTCCATGTCACTCGTTTTCCATAAACACGATGAAGTGATGAACGCCGCGAAATATCGCTGGCCCAGCCCTTCGCCGAACAATGAGAGCCTACTGGACCCTGATGCAGTCGAAGTACAACACGAATGCGAATACATCATCCCGGCCGGGGACGTGGCTATCTGCTCCGTCTGCGAGCAACCGGAGGACCCGAATCTCCATCGGGACTCCGGCCCGAAGCGAATGCAACCCCCGGACACGGACAAGAACGTCCACTCCATGGTCAAATTCGGCAAGGCCGTTGCTGAGATAGGCAACGGAGCAGTCCTTTGCTCCAACATGGAAGTGGAGCTCGACCTGCCGAAGAACCGGGCGGAGAGGCGAAGGAGGTTGCGGCAGACCAGGAAACAGCGTGCTTGGGATGGGCCGGTTCTGATACATCAGGGCGAAGGGATCGTGCGCGTCAACGACCCGCGGCCCATACACGTCAAGACGGCTGCGCCTTTCGTTGCCCCAAGCGACGGTCTGCTGGTGGTCATGGTCTCAGCCAGCCCCCTGGGGCGCAGTGAAGCAGAGTTACTGGAACGGCTTGCGCGACCGAGACCCCAAGCTGAGTGAGGGGCACAGAGGGGAAAATCACCCAAACGCGTAGAAAGCGAAGAATCAGAAAAGACACCAGAGCCCGGCCAAGAGGGCCGGGACCGACTGGAGCCGTTCCAAGACGCAAGCGGATGCACAATTCCGCCGAGGGGTGTGCAGAGAACCAGACGAGAATCGGCGAAGGTAGGGGCAGATCAAGAGGCAAAAAAGTAGACACATACAGTAGAATCCCCGCCGGACATCAAAACGAACGGAGATGCCTCGGCATGGCTAAACTGCTGCTACCAGGGATTCTCATAATCCTGCTCACCCTGGCCGCCTGCACGGAGCCGGCACCGACAGCTGTCGTAGCACCAACAACGGCTTTAGCGCCCACTGAGACAGCCACGGCAGGCAACCAGGCTGGGCCGACCCCAGTTGCAGGGCCGACCGAAGAGCCAACATCAATGCCTACGAGGGCACCCACGAGCCCACCGGAGCCTACGGCGACAGTAGCACCTGCTCCGACGCCTGAGCCCGAGCCGACAACGACTGAGAAACCGTCAGCGACGGCAGCTCCAACCCCGATACCGGCAGCTACCGAAACGCCGGCACCGACACCCGAGCCCACCGCAACAGCCGAACCGACTCCAGAGCCTACACCGACTCCAACGGCAACACCTGCACCGACGCGAGAGCAGGACGCAGCCATGTGGCGGGGTCTCGCAGTGGCGCCCGAGGACCGGTGCTCAGACTACGACCCGGACGACTACCACTACTCACCGTCAGTCGAGCTCAAGATCGTCGACGCCCAGGGCGGCATCTACGGGCCCTGCACGGGGACCTGGTTCGACAGCATCCGGGAAACGGACATCGAGCACATCGTGGCCCGGTCGGAGGCCCACGACAGCGGTGTGTGCTCCGCCGACCCGGAAACGAAGGACCAGTTCGCCGCCGACCTGCTGAACCTCACGCTCGCATCCCCTAGCGTCAACCGCCACCAAAAGGTGGACAAGGACGCGGCCGAGTGGCTTCCCGAGTTGAACCAGTGCTGGTACGTGGAACGCACCGTCCAGGTGCGCCGGGAATATGGGCTGACCATCGACCGCGCCGAAGCGGCCGCAATCGACGACGTCCTCGCCGGCTGCGAGTCGACCGAGATGGTCGTGTTGGCTAAGGGGACCGCACCGACCGGGACTGCCACGGCAACACCGGCTCCAACCGAAGTGCCTACCCCCGCCGGAGGCCCTGACGTGGACGCCTTAGCCCTTTACGACGACAACGGCAACGGCCGGATAACCTGCGCAGAGGCCCGAGCTCACGGCATCGCGCCCGTCCGGCGCGGACACCCTGCTTACGAGTACATGCGCGACGCCGACGGCGACGGGGTGGTCTGCGAATAACCAGACGGTCCAGAGGCGGAACGACAAGTCCCATGGCAGTGTGCCCCGAGCACCCTTGAGGGCACTCCAGTAATGTAGTATGAGGGGCGCTGAATCCAGCCAGAACGGAGAGAAGCGTGCAGGACGCCCAGCTAACCACAATCTCCAACTTCATCTGGAACACCGCTGACGCCGTACTCAGGGACCTGTACCTCCGCGGCAAGTACCGGGATGTCATCCTGCCCATGACCGTAATCCGCCGACTGGACGCGGTGCTGGAGCCTACGAAACAACAGGTCATCGACCTGAAAGAGAGTCTCGACAAAGCCGACATCGCTGATCAGACCGGGCCGCTACAGCAAGCCACCGGTCAGCAGTTCTACAACGCATCGCCGTTCACGCTCCGGGACCTGCGAAACGCCACCTCGCAACAACAGCTCCGCGACAATTTCAACGCCTACCTCGAAGGGTTCTCGCCCAACGTCCAGGATATCCTCGAGAAGTTCGAGTTCAGGAACCAAACCGCCCGGCTCTCCAGCGGCGGCGTGCTCGAAGCACTCATTGAGCGGTTCCTGACCCCCACCGTGAACCTCAGTCCCAAGCCTATTCTGAACGAGGACGAAACGGTCAGAATCCCAGGGCTCGACAACCACGCCATGGGAACCATATTCGAGGACCTGATCCGCAGGTTCAACGAGGAGAACAACGAGGAGGCCGGCGAACACTGGACTCCTCGCGACGCCGTGGAGCTCATGGCAAAGCTGGTGTTTCTCCCCATCGAGGATGAGATTCGGTCCAACACCTACGTCCTCTACGACGGAGCGGTCGGGACCGGAGGGATGCTCACTGTCGCAGAGCAGACCCTGAGTGACATCGCAGACGCCAGGCAACTGGAAGTCTCCACCCACCTGTACGGTCAGGAGATCAACTCGGAGACCTACGCCATCTGCAAGGCCGACCTGCTCTTGAAAGGCGAGCAAGGAGCCGACGACAACATAGTAGGCGGTCCGGAGCACTCCACGCTGTCCAACGACGCCTTCAGAGGCCGGACCTTCGACTTCATGCTCAGCAACCCCCCTACGGGAAGAGCTGGAAGACCGACCAGGACAGGATGGGAGGCAGAAGCGGGATGACCGACCCCAGATTCGTCATCCAGCACGCCGGAAACCCGGAATACTCGCTGGTGACGCGGAGCAGCGACGGGCGGCTGCTCTTCCTGGCCAATATGCTAAGCAAGATGAAGGAAGACACCCCGCTGGGAAGCCGTTTGGCTGAGGTCCACGACGGAAGCTCCCTGTTCACCGGGGACGCCGGCCAGGGAGAGAGCAACATCCGCCGGTGGATTATCGAGAACGACTGGCTGGAGGCCATCGTCGCCCTGCCCCTCAACATGTTCTACAACACAGGCATCGCCACCTATGTCTGGGTCCTGACCAACCGGAAGCCCGACCACCGGAAGGGACACGTCCAGCTCATCGACGCGACCTCGTGGTACACGCCCCTCCGGCGAAACCTGGGCCAGAAGAACTGCGAGCTATCCCCTGAGAACATCCAGCAGATATGCGACGCCTTCCTGGACTTTCAAGCGACGGAGCAGTCGAAGATATTCCCAAACGAGGCGTTCGGGTACTGGAAGGTCACTGTGGAGCGGCCGCTCCGGATTGAGGGCATCGACCCAGAGAAAGCCCACACTGCCAAAGAAATAAGAGAACTACGCACGAACGGAACGCGCTCGGAGTCAGCACCTGCAGTCATCAAGAAGATCCACGGGCGGGACGCCGTGACCAACCCCCTGAACGGGTTGGTGGAGACGACCATCAAGGGTCGGCCGGCCGTGGTCGAGTACGAGCCGGACCCGGAACTGCGGGACACCGAGCAGATCCCCCTGCTACATGAAGGCGGGATAGACGCGTTCCTAGAAAAGGAGGTACTGCCCTACGCCCCCGATGCCTGGTACCCGCTAGGGCGGGTGAAGGTGGGATACGAGATCAGTTTCACCCGCCACTTCTACAAACCGAAGCCCATGAGGCCACTGCACGAGATCCGCGCCGAAATGCTAACGCTGGAGCGAGAGTCCCAGGGACTGTTCAAAGAGATAATTGCCGCAGCATAACCGCACAGTAGGAGCAAGAAGTGAGGTTCCAAGAATACAACATAGGCCACTGCCAACGCGGCGATGTTGTTGAAGTAACGCTTTCAGGGAATGCAGCCAACGTCCGCTTGCTCAGCCCGAGCGAATTAGCCAACTACCGAGCTGGGCGTAAGCATCGGTATTATGGTGGATTGATCAAGACATCACCTGCTCGCTTAGCCATCCCCCATTCGGGAAGTTGGTACGTTACAGTTGACCTTCAAGGACTCCGTGGACAAGTTCGCTCGTCCGTTCGCGTAATCCCACAAGCGGCGTTAACTCCGCTCCCAGACTTTTCACCACCAACGATCTCTAACCTAGTGCGCCCTGTAAGAAACGATGACACAGAACGTCTGGAAAGAGACGGCGAGACACAAAGGCTGGAAACTGGCGACACCCCTCCGCCAGACTACTACGACGTTTTTATATCTCATGCTACTGAGGACAAAGGCGCTGTTGCTCGGCCGCTGGCGACTAGCTTGGTATCACACGGACTAAAGGTATGGTTTGACGAATTTGAACTGCGAATAGGAGACAGTCTGAGAAGAAAAATAGATACTGGGTTGGCAAGAAGTCGATTCGGCGTCGTCGTCATATCACCATCGTTTTTTGCTAAGAACTGGCCTCAGTATGAACTGGACGGCTTGGTAACCCGAGAGATGACCGGTGAACAGGTCATACTTCCCCTTTGGCATCAGATCAGCAAGCAAGAGATCATTGACCAAAGTCCTTCGTTAGCGGACAAAGTTGCTCGAAGCACAAGCGATTTTACGGTCGACGAAATTGCTGCCGAAATCGCGGATGTTATTAGACAGAGTTCTTTATGACCACCATTCCTCGCGCATACCCCGCATATAAGCTCTCTGGCAGTGCTCACCTCGGCAACGTGCCAGACCATTGGGGATTGAGGCGCCTTCGGACCGTTGCAGAAATGCGTGTCAGCAACGTGGACAAACACATTAACGAGAACGAGATACCAGTCCGCCTCTGCAACTACGTTGATGTGTACAAAAACGACCACATCTCCCAGGATTTGCCCTTCATGAAGGCGACCGCTTCTACGAAAGAGATAGAAAGATTCCGGCTTCAGAAAGGTGACGTGCTAATAACCAAAGACTCTGAGACCTGGGACGACATTGGAGTACCTGCGCTCGTTACAGAACCCGCAGACGACTTGATTTCCGGCTACCACCTAGCCCTGCTCCGCCCCAAAAGGGATGCTTCCGGACCTTTTATATTCAAGGCGCTACAGAGCACAAGAATTGCGTTTCAGTTCCACTTAGCAGCCAACGGCGTAACCCGTTACGGACTCACCCTCAACGGAATTCAGTCTGTGGTGCTTCCAGTTCCACCCCTCAAGGAGCAAGCTGCCATTGTCCGGTACCTAAACCAAAGCCAAGGTGGGATGTACATTGCCAAGAGGGTCCGCGATATGGCCGGGTCTTACTCCAGTTATAGGATAAGGAACCGTCCGGATAGCAAAGCCCCGGTTCTCGATGCCCCTAAAATGTAGATTCCACCTTAGCCCCGATCAACCGAAGGGGGTGAGTGCGGCGGTAGGTCGAAGGGGTAAGAAAGTGTTCCCGGCATCGGGGATAATGGTTGTTGTTACGGCAAACCATTCTCGAAGCAGGAGCACCCAATTGATGCTACCGTCCAGCGAGCCCGACCGCATCCAAATCGCCTTCGACGACCACCGCTTGGTGAGCAATGCCGGGCTGATCCTTCCGGCCACCCTGGCCCAGCGCCTGGGCTTGGGTGAACTCGCCAACAATCACGTTGACCTGGGAGACGCGCGGGTACGCGCCATGTTGTGCGGCGCCCGAAGCCTGTACGCCATCAGTCAATGGGGCCGGGATCAGGGACGGGAGGTTTCAGAGGCCGTGGGATTCACCCGGGAACGTACACCCGGCGTGTCCACCCTGCATCAGGTGTTCATCCGCTTGGACCGGAAGGCCTTCGAGTTGGCCCTGGGCCGGTGGCTGCAGCAGCAGCGCCTGCAGGAGGGGGAGGCCCTAGCCATTGATGGAAAGAGGTTGCGGGGGCTCCATGGAGAGTAATTGCCCGGGGTGCATCTGGTGGCCGCCTACGCCCACCGGTCGGGCATCGTGGTGGGGCAGCAGGCGGTGGGCCACAAGAGGAACGAACTGTAGGCTTTGTCCCGGTTGCTGATGCACCTGGAGTTAAGCGGACGGGTGATTACCGGTGATGCCAAGTTCACCCAGAGAAAGGAGTGCCGTCAGATTGTGGCCCAGGGGGGCACTACCTCTTGGCGGTGAAGGACAATCAACCCACCCTGAAGCAGGACATTGCCGATCTGTGGGAGAATGCCACGCCACCGCAGGCGGTGCAGACGGGCCAACACGGGGGCCGGGTGGGACTGCGCCGGCTATGGGGTCTCCGGTGAGTTGGCCGGCTACAGCGACTGGCCCCATATGGCCCAGGTGTGCCGAATGGAGCACGTCAGCCACCACAAAGGGAGGACACGCCGGGAGTTGGCCTATGCCGTTACCAGCCTGCCGCCGGAGGAGGCCGGTCCCGCCAGGCTGCTGGAACTGTGGCGAGGCCACTGGGGAATTGAAAACCGGGTTCACTGGGTGCGCGATGTGACTTTCGACGAGGACCGCTGCCAGGCGAGAACGGGCGGCGCGCCCCAGATAATGGCAGGTCTCCGCAATCTGGCCATAAGCCTCCTGCGGCTGCATCAAGAACCCAACATCGCGGCTGCTCTCCGCCGCTGTGCTGCCAATGCCTCCCTCCCCCTAACCCTCGTAGGTGCTCATATCTAATAAACCAAAGACCCTGGCGACATTAAGCCCCCAATGTGCCCCGGTGGTCTCCAAGTCAGCCCCTCTCTCTGTTGACTTCCCGCATCCTTGCGGCTTATGTTGGCGATCTGAGCCATTCTGCTGAAGTGGGTGCTCTCGCGCGGCAGTTACGACGGGACAAGTATAATAAGCCGGTAGAATTGGACGTAATTCAACCAGAGTAAACCCTTTGTCTCAACTTTCCAACAGCCCTGTCCTTGCGGTCCTGCAAAACCCCGACTTCCGCCTGATGTGGGCGGCTCGGTGGGTCCATGAAATCTCGCGTCGTATGGAACTGCTGGTCCTGGGATACCTCATTTACGAACTGACCAATTCGGCCTTTCAAGTCGGACTGATTTCCGTTTTCCTGAACGGTCCGCGCCCGCCTTTGTCCTTGGTAGCCGGAATGCTGGCCGACCGGCTGGACCGGTGGCGGATTCTGGTCGGCATCCACATCTTCTATTTGCTGGTCGCGTCGGGGCTGCTGGCGCTCTTGATTCTGGGCCTCATTCATCCCTGGTATGTTTTCCTTGCAATACTTTTGCAGGGCACGGCCAAGGTTTTGGACGACCCCGCCCGGCGGGCTGCGCTTTTCGACTTAGCCGGCGAAGCTCGAATCGCCCACGCCATGTCCCTTGAGACTATCACCAACAACATAGGCAAGATTGTGGGCCCGCTAGCCGGCGGTCTGTTGATTGCCTTTTACGGGTACACTGGCGCTTTCATAGTACTCGTGACCATGGACCTGATCGCGGCCTGCCTGATGTTCAGGATGCGGCTGCCGAAAGCGGCGTTGGTGGTGGGCAAGGACAGGGTGTTCCTGCAAGGAATCAAATCAGGCATCGGCCATTCTTTCTCAAACAAGTTTGTGCTGGGAGTGCTCGGCATATCGTTGGTGATGAACGGCATGGTGCTGCCGCTGCAATACTTCATACCGGTCATCGCCACCGATTTACTGAAGGTGGGGCCCGCGCTGGGGGGCGTAATAGGCTCGGCGGAAGGTGTTGGCACGCTCATGGGGGCGATATTCATTGCCACGCGCCGCAACTACACCTTTCACGGGCGGTACTACGTGATAGGCGCCCTGATCGTGGCGGTGTGCGTGGTTGCGGTAGCCTGGTCGCCCTGGTTCTTGATTTCCCTCCTGTTGCTCTTCATCGCCGGTGTTGGTCAGTCAGGATTCAGCACCATGCAGAGCACCATCCTGCTGTTGGCGTCACCGGCCGCAATGCGCGGGCGGATAATGGGGTCCCAGGGGTTGGTCAACGGCTTAGGCCACCTGGTGGGCGGGGCGGAGATCGGGGTGATAGCCCAGGTATTCGGCATCTCACTGGCCATAGGCATTAACGCCGGCGTGGGCCTGCTCTTGATGCTGCCGGTGGTCTTCCTGACGCCGTTGGTCTGGCGGCAGGTCGAGTCGCATTACAGCTCCGGCTCCGGCGCCGTTGTCGCTGCTACGGCGCGCGTCGGGACTGACCAGAGGCCCGACCAAGCCGGTTAAGGCCGCAGACTCCAGGATAGCAGCCACGTCTCAACCAATGCATTGCACGGCTGCTGAACGTGGGGGAGAGAATGCGGCGCCAAGTCCGGCGGACCACTGGGGGCTTCCGTCTCCTAAACCAAAGCCAAGGTGAAATGCGCAGAGGCATGGGGTAAATTAGTGGGGAGAACCGAGTTGGCTGGTCTTGGGAGTCGCGAGGGGTTGGTGATGGGCGTGAGGGAGATGGACCGGCTTCTGGAACAATGGCAGATGGATACCAAGGACTTGCGCCGCCGGATGATTTGGCGCCAACGCCCAGGGATCGGGAGCGGTGGTACGCCATCTTGCTGCTGGCACAGGGCTGGACGGCAACAGCGACGGCGGAGGCGCTGGAACGGGAACCCACACACAATTGGCCGGTGGGCCGCCGCCTTCAGCGAGGGAGGGCCTGCAGCCTTGATATTCGAGCAGACCGGTGGTTCCCCTCTTGGTGAGACGCAACAGGCGGAGTTGAAGGCAGCGGTGCAGGAGTTGCCGGAGCAGGCGGGCATCGAACTGTCCAACTGGTATCGGAAGGTGGTGCGGCAGTTCGTTTCGGAACGGTTCGGTATCGAGTTGAGCCGCAGCAGTATCCGTGTTTGATGTCAAGCCATTTGCCTTGTGTAAGAAGCTGGCTGCCCTACCCGGCCTGCGGCACCCAGGGAGTTCCTCGGCGGGCCACGGAGTTGAGCTGCAACAACAGCTTGCGCATCACCGCCACAACGGCCACATTGCCTGGCTTCCCGCGCTCCCGCAGACTGTGATAGAAACGGCGTAGTTCGCCATCGACTCGGACGACGGCCCAAGTACAGAGGTACAGGGCACGCCGCACTATGCCGCGCCCGCCACGGATGGCACGCTGACCCTGCTTCCGTCCGCTGTCCCGGGACCAGTGCGCCAGGCCCACCAGGGAGGTGAGGGCTTTGGCGTCCCAGTGGCCCAACTCCGGCAGATGGGCAACCTTTACGGAAATTATGTTCGAGTGCTCTGAAGCGGCCTACGGGGCACTGTGGACGTCTTTCCTTGGGCCCTGAGCCGGGCGACTGAAAGTGCTCTGCGGCCACTTACTCATCGCTCGTCTTAATTTTGCTGCAGCCCTGCCAGTCGGGCGGTGTTCTCCTCGGTGCGTCTGGCTATGGGGTGCGGGAGTGGGCAGGACAAGTTCCACCGCGATAGGGTGTGGTCCGGTGCCGTCTACCCGGACTGAAGGGCGAGGCCCTTTGCCGTTGGCCCTCCAAGTGCGTGGTCCCGCCTGGGGTGGTTATCGGTGAGCTGGTCAGACGCCACTTGTTAAAAGTCGTCGGTCGTGCCTTCTTCCGGAGGGCTCTCCTCGGCTCGCTCGGGGCAGTCTGTCGGGGTGATCCTCGCAGAACTTGCACTCCCCTGGGCTGGGGACCCGCCTCGCCGGCATCTCCGAGGCAAGGCGGCGCATGAGGCCTCCAAAGTTCTCGACGAACGTACGGTCAATCGCCTCGGCCGGGATGTCGACCACGTGGTCGGGGTAGGCTACCTGCCCGGTGATGGCCAGCCCCCTGTATCGCTCCGAGCCTCGGGGAAGGGCGTACATATAGATCAACACTTGGGTTGCGTGGGCCGGACTGGGGCGACCGGTCTTAGCGTCGATGACAATGACCTCGTCCCGGCGCCTTGCGACCAGGTCGGGCTTGCCGGCCAGCACGGCGCTGCTGCCCCGGAGGTTGAAACTGTTCTGCGCTTCGGTGAGGACCGTGTATCCCTGGGTCTCCCTCCTCTGGCGTTGCTTGTTCAGCAGGGCGGTGTGGTTCATCAGCCAGCCAGCCTGGTCGAAGTCAGAAGGCATACGGCTCCAGCTCAACCCCTCGTGCTGGGCCTTGAACCAGCTGGCCCACTCGCAGGAGCTTTCTCCCGAGAGGAGCCGAGGCAGCCAGGTGACCCACACGTAGGGTCCGGTGGCGCGGAACTGGGCCATTGTCTGACTCCTGTGGTTTCAGAGTTCTTCAAGCTTGCGGGCTGAAATTACGCCAGTCCATATACCGAGAGGGGTTCGAAACGCGAACCTCCGACGACTGTTCTGTGAGTAGCTTCGTCTCGCCTTCGGCAACTGCAATCCTGATTATGGGAGAGGGTTACTGCAGTAAAAGGGTTGGGCTTGCCTGGGTCAAAGAAGATGCGATTTCGTGTCCCCACGTGTTCTCCGAATGCCAGCTTGGCGATCTCTGCGATGGTCATAAGGCCGGCGGCGTAAGACAAGAATGGCAATGCGACATCGTCTTCGTGATGATCGGCACCATTTGTGTAATCGGCGGAGGTAAATTGGACCACGTAGGCGGGTAATCGCTGACAAACGGCGGTTGCAAATTGAACCGTCTGCCGCCATCCATACCGTCTGCTGCCATCCATAAGGGTCGTAGCCGACCCTACGGATGGTGCGACGGATGCACAGCGTGGACGTATATCTGCGGGTTCGCCGGGCAGTGATGGTGAATGGGATGAGCGTTCGGGAGGCTTCCCGGGTGTTCGGTCTGCACCGGGACACGGTGCGCAAGATGCTGGCCTATTCGGCGCCACCCGGTTACCGGCGAAAGGGCCCGCCGCACCGGCCCAAACTCGAGCTCTTCACCGGCGTCATCGACCGCATCTTGGAAGAGGATCTCGGGGTTACCAAGAAGCAGCGCCACACCGCCAAGCACATCTTCGAGAGGCTCAGGGACGAGTACGGCTTCGACGGTCAGTACACCATCGTCAAGGACTACATCCGGGAGCATCGCCGACAGACCAAGGAGATGTTCGTCCCGTTGTCCCATCCGCCGGGGCACGGCCAGTGCGACTTCGGCGAGGCCCTGGTGGTCATCGGCGGCGTGGAGCAGAAGGCCCGCTGCTTCGTCCTCGACCTGCCCCACAGCGACGGCTGCTTTGTGAAGGCCTACCCGGCCGAGACCACCGAGGCCTTCCTGGACGGCCACGTCTCGGCGTTCGCCTTCCTGGGCGGAGTCCCGCAGAGCATTCTCTACGACAATACCAGGCTGGCGGTGGCGAGAATCCTGGGCGATGGCCGGCGACAGCGCACCCGGGCCTTCAGCGAGCTCCAGTCTCACTACCTGTTCGAGGACCGGTTCGGACGCCCCGGCAAAGGCAATGACAAAGGCAAGGTCGAGGGCCTGGTGGGCTACGCGCGGCGCAATTTCCTGGTGCCGGTGCCCTCCTTCGAGAGCTTTGAGGCGCTCAATGCCTACCTGGAGCGGCGCTGCCTGGGGCGGATGGACGCCAGGCTCCGGGGCTACACGGAAACCATCGGGCAGCGGATGGAGCGGGACCTGGAGGCTCTGCAGCCGTTGCCGGCGGCACCCTACGATGCCTGTGAGAAGCAGGCGGGCCGGGTGAGTTCGCTGTCCCTGGTCCGGTACAGGACCAACGACTACTCGGTCCCGGTGGCCTACGGGCACCGGGACGTGCTGGTGCGGGGCTACGTGGACCGGGTGGTCATCAGCTGCGGGTCCGAGGTGATCGCCAGGCATCCACGCTCCTACGAGAGAGACGACTTCGTCTACGACCCTATCCACTACCTGCCGCTCTTGGAGCGGAAGACCGGCGCCCTGGACCAGGCCGCTCCATTGCATGGATGGGACCTGCCCGAGGAGTTCGGCAACCTGCGTCGCCTCCTGGAGACCCGCATGGGCCGCCGTGGCAAGCGGGAGTATGTGCAGGTGCTGAGGCTCTTGGAGACCTTTTCGACGAGCGAGGTGCATGCCGCCATCAAAGACGCCCTCTGGCTGGGGGCCATCAGCTTCGACGCGGTGAAGCACCTGGTGCTGTGCCGGCTGGAGGGGCTACCGCCCCGGCTGGATCTGGAGCTGTATCCTTACCTGCCAAAGGCCAGGGTGAGCACCACCTGCACCAAGGACTACATGAGCCTTCTTTCCAGCCTTCTTTCCAGGAGGGCGGCATGACTGACAAGCCCACGCTGCTGCTGGAACACCACCTGAAGGAGCTGAAGTTGCCCAGCTTCCTGAGAGAGTATTCCAAGATGGCGACTAAGAAACTATCTCAAAAGGCAGATGAACTGATGGGACGGGGGATTCGGCAAGGGTTAGAATAGGGAAAAGTGTGGGGGTGGACGATGGGAAAGGACGAAACTCTGGCGACGATTTGGGAGATTCCCGACCATCTCTGGGAGCAGATTCACCCGGTGATCCTGGATATGGACCCTCCCAAGGCTACGGGGCGCAAACGCGCCGACCCCAGGCGGATGCTGGACGGCATCATCTTCCGGATGCGCAGTGGCTGCCAGTGGAACCGTCTGCCCCGGGAACTGGGAGACGACAGCACCATTCACCGGACCTTCCAGCGCTGGGTGGAACTGGGGGTGCTGGAGGGCATTTGGGCCGTCCTGGTGGAGGGCTGCGAGGAATTGGGGGCGTGGACTGGGAATGGCAGTCGGCGGATTGCTCCATGGGCAAAGCCCGTTTTGGGGGGGCGCCATTGGACGGAACCCCACCGACCGGGGCAAAGCTGGGAGCAAGAAGAGCATCCTGGTGGACGCGGCGGGCGGACCCCTGAGCGTGGCGGTGGCTGGAGCCAATGTCCATGATACGAAACTCTTGAGGCCGACCCTGGAGAACATCGTAGTGGCGCGCCCGGAAGGCGCCCAGAACCTGTGCCTGGACAAGGGGTATGACAATCCCACCGGCCACGGGACCGTTGCCGCCTTCCAGTACCGTCCGCACATCCGGCGCATTGGGGAGGAGAAGCTGGACCGACGGGGAGAGAAGACCTTTCCGGCCCGACGGTGGGTGGTGGAACGCACCTTGGCCTGGTTGTCCAAGTGCCGGGCGATACTGGTGCGCTACGACAAGAAGGCATCCAACTACGTGGGCCTCATCCAGTTGGCGTGCGCCCTGCTCTGGTACCGTCGTCAGCACCGACTGCTGTTTTGAGATAGTTTCTTAGTACTACAGTTGCACTATTGAATCCAGCAGTGATAGCCGTCGCCGGTAGTGGCATCGCCGTGCCTGTGCCTGATGGTGCCGTCTCCACAGAGACCATAGCAGAACAAGCTCAGTGGGATGATTCTCCGTCCATACCAGGCGGGTGAGCAGCCGGCGCACCTCAGGCAGCGTCAGGGGAATCAGCTCTTCATCGGGACCGTAGCAGCCCCCTTTTCTCCCTGTTCCATCGCCTGATGCCGGATCACCGCCAGATACGCCTGCGCCAGCATCGCCAGGGTGATGTGCCGGTACCAGCCGTCCCACCGGCGCACCTCGTACTGGTCCAGCCCCACCTGGCCCTTGGCTTCCTCAAAGCATTCCTCTATGGCCCACCGGGTTCCGGCCACCCTCGCAAGTTCCTCCAGAGCCGTCCCCGCCGGGCCGTAGCACACGTAGTAAGCCAACTCCTCCGGCTTGGCCACGCTGCGCCGGACCAGCAGCCAATGGCCTTTGCCCGGCTCCCGCATGGGCCTTATCTCCACGGCAGTCCAGTCGTACATCCGGGGACCCTTGGCGCCATCGCCGGTGCTGCATCTGACCCAGCCTGTTTCGTCAACCTGCTCCGCCAGGCGGTCCGCCCGCACCTGACGCGGACCCTTTTCCGTCAAAGCCCACAGCCTCTCGCTCCTCTTGATGGCCAGCACATGTGGTATTCCCTGATGCTCCAGCCACAACCTCAGGTTGCGGTCATTGCCATAGACCTCATCCCCGGCAACCCAGCGGAAGGGGGCTCCTGATTCCAACGCCCGCTCCAGCATGCGCTGCGCCAGCCGGGGCTTGGTCTGAAAGCCAACATCTGCCGGTACTCCGGCCTCCCGCCGCCGTTCCCAGTCCTCCGCCCACACCTGTGGCAGGTACAACTCCCGGTCCAGCAGGGTCCTTCCCTTGTCGCTGGCATAGGCCAGGAATACCCCAACCTGAGAGTTCTCGATCCGACCCGCTGTGCCGCTGTACTGCCGCTGCACCCCAACCGACTTGTCCCCCTTCTTGAGAAACCCGGTCTCGTCCACCACCAAGACTGCCTCAGCGTCTCCCAAGTGCTCCATTACGTAGCTCCTCAGGTCATCACGGACCAAGCCGGCGTCCCATTGGTAGGTGGACAGCAAGCGCTGCACCCCATAGGGAGTGGCGTCGCCCGCCTGCTCTGCCAGTTGCCAGCCGTTCTTGCGCTCCACCGGACTTAGCAGTCCCCGCAGATAATCCAGCGCCCGGCGGCGGGGCTCTGGCCTCCGGAACCGTCCCCCGATGCACTGGTGTACCTGATCGATGCCCTCGGCCCAACGGGCCACTTCCGCCACCTCATCCCCATACCTTGCCAAACCCTCACCTCACCAACACTCAACTGCCGCAATTTTACGTCATCATTAACTGCAACTGTAGTACTAAGTGCGCCGCCGACAACGTGAACCATCCCGACTATCTGCTCCGGCTGGCCGAGCTGGAGCTCATAGACCGCCACCAGCGGATGGTAGAGCGCCGGATCCGGGCGGCCCGTTTCCCCGCCGTAAAGAGTCTGGATACCTTCAACTTCCTGGCCATCCCCTCGGTGAACAAGGCCCTGGTGATGGAACTGGCTCGCTGCGAATACGTCGAGCGCCGTGAAAACGTGATCGCCGTCGGCAACAGCGGCACCGGCAAGACCCACGTAGCCCTCGGACTGGGACTGGCCGCCTGTCAGCGCGGGATGTCCGTGGGCTTCACCGCAGCCGCAGGTCTGGTTGTTTAACGTCAACTACTTTTGCCGGTTGGCGCAGATTATTCTTGCCGGTTCACCTCCTTATTCTGACCCCGCTGCTGGGCCACCCCGGTCCGGTAGCTGGGGACGTCGAATTCCAGGATGACCGAATGGTGGACCACCCGGTCTATGGCCGCCGCGGTGGCCATGGGGTTGGCGAAGATGTGCTCCCACTGGGAGAAGACCAGGTTGGATGTGATGCCCAGGGACCGGCGCTCGTAGCGTTCGGCGATGAGGGTGAAAAGCACCTCCGACTCCTCGGCTCCCTGGGGCAGGTAGCCCAGGTCGTCGAGCAGCAGGAAGTCATAGCTGTCGAGCTTGCGCAGTTGTCTGGGCAGGGCCAAGTCCCGCTTGGCGGCGAGGAGGTCCTGCACCAGCCGGTAGGCCGGGGCGAAGAGCACCGAGCGCCCGGACTCCACCAGCCGGTGGCCGACTGCGCATAGGGCGTGGGTCTTGCCGGTGCCGGGCAGCCCGAAGGCCAGCACATTGACGTCCCGGTCGACGAAGCCGCCGCCGGCCAGTTGGTCCAGTTGCTGCCTGAGCGCCAGGGGCACCCGGTCGTGCTCGAAGGTCTCCCAGGTCTTGCCCGCGGGCAGCCTGGACGCGGTGCGCAGCCTGGAGATGCGCCGCTGCCTGCGGTCCTCGGCCTCCTGCTCCAGCACCTCTAGGAGGGTCTCCAGGGCGTCGCCATGGCCGGCGGCGGTGAAGCGGGACACCGACTGGGCCCCCATGGTGGGCAGCCGGAACTGGTGGCACAGCTCCCCGATCCTGTCCTGTATCGCCACTGTGTCCGTCATCAGGGCGTCCGTCATCAGGCCACCTCCGGCAGCAGGGAGTCATAGACCCTCAGGTCCGGTACACCGGGCACGCTGAGTGCCGGCGCCCGCAGCGGCGTGGGACTGGCCAGCTCCTTGACCGTGCCGTAGTCGAAGGATCCGCCCGCCTCCAGGAGCAGGGCCAAGGCGCTGTCCACCGTGGACTCCATGGTGGTCGCCGCCAGGTGCAGGATGCGCACGTACTCCACGTCGGCCCGCTCGCCCCGCCATTCCCGGAGCGCATCGTAGGCCAGCCGGAAGGTCATGCTGGGAAACATCTGCTCTCGGAACCGGTATCTGGCGAAGGCCCCGGGCTTGCGCACCAGGGAGCCAATGACGTGGCGGTAGTCGACGCGGGCCTCCCGCTCGCTCCGCACCCTTTCCATCCGTTCCACCAAGGTGCACTTGTAGTACACTTCCAGGTGCTCGGCGTACAACCGGATCAGCACCTCCTTCCCGATGAGGCGGGAGGGAACGGTGTAGGTGCGGCCCGCTGCCTGGATGGTGCTCCACTTGCGCACCCGGGCCCGGTGGTTGACGTACTCCGGCACCGGGGCTGGGGGCAGGGGACGCAGACGTGGGCGCTCTTTCTCCAGCTTCCCCTGCACCAGGCGATTGCGCCGGTCCACCACCTTGCGGACGAAGCCGGTGTACTCGTCGAGGGAGCTGAAGTCGCGGCTGCCCTGGAGCATCAGGGCCTGGCCGATGGCGTCCTTTAGCCGGTGGTTGGCCTGCTCGGCCACGCCATTCTCGTGGGACTCGCCTGAATTGATCAGGGTGGACTCGAGCCCATAATGGTCCAGAAGCTCGGCGTAGTTGTCGTTCAGGGCCCGGCCGCGGCTGCGCTTTATCTCGTGGGTGAGAGCCGAAGTGTTGTCGGAGCGGATCACCCGGGGCACGCCGCCCAGCTGCCACAGGGCATTCTGGAGCCCCTGCTTCAGGGCCAGGAAAGTCTCCCCGGTGGGCCACCTCGGCGTAGCGCCACCCCGAATGGCTCAGCACCAACTGGAACAGCAGGTGGCGGTAGGGGCGTCCGCCGATCGTGACCCCAAGGGAGTTGCAGTGGGTGAAGTCCAGTTGGGCCTCGCGCCCTGGGGGATGCTCCTGGGGGAAGTAGACCTCCTGGTCCGGGCCGTTGAGTGCCCGCCAGTCTTGTAGTCGCCGTTGCAGGGTGCGGAGCTGCGAGACGCTGAACCTGCCGGGGAATTTCTCCTCCAGCCACTCGATAATTGTCGTTGCCCTGAGCCCGCCGGCGGCCTCGCCCTGGAGCAGGGGCAGTATCTCCTCCTCCCAGACCCCGTCGAAGGGATCAGGGCGGGTGCGCCAGTGGCGCTCAGTCTTTGTCTCCGACGGCAACGGGCCGCACTGCCACTTGCGGGCCGAGCGCTCGCTCATCCCCGCCATCGCCGCCGATGTCTGCTGCGTCTTTCCTTCCATTCGTCTTTGCCTCAGTAATGCGACTTGCTGATCCGTAACCAATCCGACACCTCCTGTACCGGATGATTACCCCTTGGGACCGGCAAAAATAGTCGTCGCCAACCGGCAAGACTAATTGTCGTTGATCACTGGTCCACGAGTTGATGGAGGCCAGGGACGAAAGACGCCTGCTCAACCTCCGGAGACAGCTGTCCCGCCTGAACCTGCTGATCATCGACGAACTGGGCTTCGTGCCCTTGTCCCGAACTGGAGCGGAACTGCTCTTCGAGATATTCAGCCAGCGCTACGAGCGGGGCTCCACCCTGGTAACGACCAACCTGCCCTTCGACGAGTGGACCGAGGTATTTGGCTCGGAAAGGCTCACCGGAGCACTGCTGGAACGACTCACCCACCACGTGCACATCCTGGAAATGAACGGTGAGAGCTACCGGCTCAAGCGCAGCAGGGAGAACGCCGCTCCCCAAGCTCCAGACGCACCCAACGACCGTTAACCCGCTCAACACCAAGCCCGGCTCCCAGAACAGTGGCTACTCCACCTGCCTACGGCCCCCGGTCATCGGGCAGGTGGTACACGATCCCTCCGCCCCAGTGGCCCAACTTCTCGGCGCCATTGACATTCTTCACCGGCCTGGCCAGCCGGAAAGCTGAGGTCAGACGGCGCTGCCGGACGGTCCTGCAGTCAAGGGCCAAAGCGCTCCTGAGAGACTCCCGGAGTCCGGCAAATGCACATCCCACCTTGGCCTTAGTTTAGGCTGTGACTGGCCAGCACGGGTTACGAAGGAGTCGTAACCCTGTACCTGGGGATACGCTCAAGCGCGTTAGTCGGCGGGTTTCTTCATGAGACAGTCGCCCGAGGATGTCAGTTAGCTAACCCGTTCTCTTGACCGAGAGCTGTCACTGCCCCCAGGGTTTTAGTCCGTGCTTGCGGGTCAGGGATTCCAGGTCCAGTGTCCGACTGCCGGATTGCGGTGCCAGGTTGGTTTTCCCTATCTGGTCCCAGGCTACGTCCACTTCCACGCTGGCAACGTCTTCAAGCTCCGACAGGCTTTGCTTCACTGATGTTACCAGGCGTGTCATGCCAAAAATGCAGCAGGGCAGGACCTTCACCGAGACCGCGCCCTCGCCCTCCACCTTCACATTGTGGACCAAGCCCAACTGGCCGACGCCGAATCTGGCGTCACAGCAACCAACGCGTTGTAGCGCCTCCCTCACTCTATCTTCCAGCGGTTCGTCCGGTTGTTCTACTGGAAAGCTCATTCCTCTCCTGTGCTGCCCGGCGACGGTGGCCCCTTTGTTAGCTGGAAGACCAGGCTGTGGCGAGGCCGTTGGCCCGGCGCTGGGCGAACTCGTCATGGGCGATTTCAGCCTTCTTGGCTTCGATGTCTATGCCGTGCAGCTTGGCAAGATTCTCGCCCAGAATCTTCCGCTTGATCTCCGGAGTGAGTTGGGGATAGCCGTATCCGTCGGTCAGGTCCTGGGGCATCTGGAACTCCGAGAAGGCCTTGAGCGCCCATTGCGGGTGCCACAAAGGGACCTCCGAGCCGGAAATGATTCTGTCCGGGCCGCCCCAGAACAACAGCTTCCCCAAGACTTCGGCGAACCACCGGGGGGCCTTGCCGATGAAGTTCAGCGTTGCCGCCAGCGACACATAGATATTCGGAAACCGGACTATTTGCCAGCATATCTCTTCGATGAACGGCAGGCCGGGATGGAAGATGATGAAGTTGAGGTCCGGGAAGTTCGCCGCGGCCTGGTCGATGTCGTACACCTGTGTGCCCTCGAGGGGCTGCGGCCCCAGAGGCACTCCCTTGTGCACGGCTATCAGGTTGATGCCAAGTTCCCTTGCCTTCTCGTACACCGGGAAGGCTACCCTCGGGTCATCCATCCTCCAGGGAAACGGCTCACCGAAGTCATAGCGGATGTTGTAGAACTTGAACGCCTTGACTCCATGCTCCTTAACCTGAAGCTCCATCAAGTCCAGAGCCTTATTTCCTTCCAAGGGATTCACTGTACCCCAAGTAACCACCCTGGAGGGATATTGCTTCGCCATGGCGGCACAACGCTGCCAGTCTGAAAGCCCGTCGTAGAAGAAATCAGTCAAAGGCAGCGGCTGCGCCACCAGGATGTCCGTGTCAGTCTCGGTGAACACCAGATTGGCGATGGTCTCGATGTCCCAATCCCGGAGGAATTCATCTTGGGTCAGTACCTTCTCGCCTTCAGGAGTGAGAGCCGCGTGAAAACCGTAGAGGTGGTTATTGAAAAGCGAACCTCCCGGAGTTCTGACATTGGCGCTGTTCATGTTATAGAGATGAGTAACTGCGTCGAATACGAAGGCATCACCAATCATCGCACTATCCCTCGTTCCCCGTGAATTCGGTTTCGTCGATTTCAGTGTTTCATAGGCAGTCGCAGCCCCTCCCTGGGGGCCGTCACACGCTGCCTGTTCATCCCCGAATTATTGTCGGGAGTGAGAATCCCAACAATGAGGGGCTAATTTGTATCGAATACATCTACCAGGAAGCTTTCTTGAGGGGATTTAGATACCAGAGATCAGTATATCACTTCCTATTCGACAACAAACCTTAGCCCGAATCCACCGGGGGACGGCCTTGGCGTTGGAACAAGGGGTGAGGGAGCTACAGGGGAGATGGCCTGGGCTCCATTGGGGTAGATGGGAGGTCGGCGGACGGTCTTCAGTCGCCGCACAGGGCCCCTACGGCCGTCTGCGGGAGCTGCGAGGCGCGGGATGGCGAGAGGATACGCAGCAGCGGACTCTCGCGGACCGGGCTGGAGCGAGTTTGCGGGGACGTTGGGTCAGTTGTAAGCGGCGGCGCTGAAGTGGACCGTGTGGGCGGAAGATCCCTGACATCTGGCGGTTGAATCCTGCCAGCCTGCCCCAGACTTGACACCTTAGTACTACAGTTGCAGATTAACGATGTAGAATATGCCATCACATGATGAGGAGGTGAGGTGGTGGCAGCGTGCGGGGATGAGGTTGCAGAGGTGGCCCGGTGGGCGGATGGTATTGAACCGGTATACCGGTACGTTGGGAGACGGTTCCGGCGGCCGGAGCCGCGGCGGAGGGCGCTGGAATAGCTGCGGGGACTGCTCAGTCTGTTGGAACGCAAGAACGGCTGGCAGCTGGCCGAGAGGGCGGGCGACGCCACTCCCTACGGGGTGCAGCGCCTGCTGTCCACCTACCGGTGGGACGCCGATCTGGTGCGTGATGACCTGAAGGGTTACGTAATGGAGCACTTGGGGCACGCTGACGGAGTATTGGTGGTGGACGAGACCGGCTTCCTGAAGAGGGGGAACAAGTCCGTAGGGGTGCAGCGGCAGTACAGCGGCACGGCGGGGCGGATCGAGAACTCTCAGGTTGGGGTATTCCTGGCCTATGCCAGCGCCAAAGGAGGGACCCTGCTGGACCGGGAGTTGTACCTGCCCCAGGTCTGGTCCGAGGGCCTGTCGCGGCGCCGGGAGGCCGGAGTACCGGCAGATGTTGGCTTTCAGACCAAGCCGCAGTTGGCCCGGCGAATGCTGGAGCGGGCGCTGGAATCGGGAGTCCCCTTCGGCTGGGTTGCCGGTGACGAGGTCTACGGCAGCGACCGCAACCTGCGCCAGTGGCTGGAGCGGGAGGGGATTCCCCATGTGTTGGCCATCAAGCGCAACGAGAAACTGTGGGCCGTGGCAGAAAAGGGACCCCGGCAGGTCAGGGCGGACCGACTGGCGTCGCAGGTCGACAAGTCGAACTGGGTCAGATGCAGCGCGGGCGACGGTGCCAAGGGCCCCCGAATCTACGACTGGACCGCCGTGGACATACGGCCTCTGCGGGAGCCGGGCAAGGGGTACTGGCTGCTGGTCCGGCGCAGCGTGGCCAGGGCAGAGGAGTTGGCTTACTACGCGTGCTACGGCGCGTGCTACGGCCCGGCGGGGACTACCCTGGAGGAACTGGGAGGGTGGCCGGAATCCGGTGGGCCATAGAGGAGTGCTTTGAGGAGGCCAAAGGGCAGGTGGGGCTGGATCAGTATGAGGTGCGCCGCTGGGATGGCTGGTACCGGCACATCACCTTGGCGCTGCTGGCCCACGCCTACCTGGCGGTGATCAGGCATCAGGCATCGGCGCAAGGATGCTCTGGGGAAAAGGGGGCTGTCCCAGCTTGGATGAAAGATTGATTCCCGTGACGGTGCCCGAGGTACGCCGGCTGCTCACCCGCCTCGTATGGACGGCGAATCACCCCGCTGAGCTTGTTCTGTCCTGGTCTCTGTGGAGACGACACCATCAGGCACAAGCCCGGCGATGTCACTACCAACGACGTCTATCGCTGCTGAATTCAATAGTGCAACTGTAGTACTAGGTCAGCCTGAAGGTCGAGGAGCATAGGGGGTGGTCGGAAGGTGAGTGGTCCTGGTGTCCGGTCGCTCCGCCGGTATGGTGCAAGACGCATCCGTCGGCGTACCGTCTACCCGAGGCGGTTCTGCATCCGGGGCTTGTCCAGTTCCCGTGGGACGCCCTGTTCCCAGCGGTCCGGGTTCTCCCTGAGGAGCTTTTCGAGGCGTTTTGTGGAGGTCCCTTCGGAGCGGTGCGTGACGCCGCACGACTCTCCGTACCGGTCCTGTCAGCACTGGGGTCTCATTGGTTGACCTCCAGTGCCGACAGTTGCGTCAGGCCTCCTCGGTTTTCTTCCCCAATTCCGCTTCCAGTTCGCGGATGCGGGCCTCCGCCGCCAAGCGGGCTTCTTGCTCTTCCTCTGCCCGGGCCTCCGCCGCCAGGCGGCCTTGCCGTTCCTGCTCCATGGTGGCGATTTGCTCCCCGGTGGCGGGATCTATCCAGTTGAGGTCGCCGTCGTTCCATTCCAGTATCAGGTTCAGGACCGTGCTGTAGCCTTGGTGCCTCCCGTCGGGGAGGATGTTGATGTCGATGGGCTCGTAGCGGTTTCCTGCCAGCCGGTCTCCGGCAAGTTTGGTCTTGTGGTGGCTGCCGCTGTCGTCGAACCGCCAGTACTCTGGAATGCCCAGTGCTGCGTATTCGTCCCGCTTGGGGCCGGTGTCCTCGTGGCCGGTGGTCTCCGAGGCGATCTCCATTACGAAGTCGGGCGGCTTCCCCTGCTCGGATATGATGTAGTGCCCCCTGGCCTTGTAAGCCTGCGGGTTGACTGCGAACGCGATGAGCAGGTCGGGCCTTCTGGCCCGGGTGAAGTCGTCGTGCATGGAGGCAAGGACCCGGCAGTCGCCGGTCACCAGGGTGGTGTCCCGGTTGCCCAGGTGGACGGCTAGGTGCTCGTTGCTGCCCCGGTCATAGAAATGCAGGAATGCGGTCACTTCATCTGGTTCCTTGGGCGGCGGGTCCGGTAGCCTGGTCAGCGCCGCCGGGTCGATGGTCTTCTCAGTGGTCATGTTGCACCTTGTTCCGCTGGATTTGGCGGGAGTGCTCCTGTGGTGGCAATGCTGCCCTTGTGCCCTGATGTTACGGGTCAAGGTTCTCCCGGTCAATGGCGGATCTCTTCGCCGCTGTCACGGCATTCCAGGGTTGGGACTTCAGGCACACCTTTGCACAATGAATCATCTTTGATGCCGATTCATTGTGCAGAATCTGTTTTAATTCGTGTCAATTCTCATTCATTGTGCAAAGCCGGGCGGGCCGTCTATATGAGGGAACAAGGCGGAGAAAGCGGGCGCCTGGGCGAACTGCCCGCGCTGTTGTGCCACATCCAGGCCGATGGACTTGACCGCCTGACGGGCCTGCTCCCTCGCCTGTTCCATGTAACTGTCGCTCGGATCGCCGCGGTACGGGAACCACTCCTCGTTGGAGCCGATCCAGTCGGCCAGGGTACAGAGGCCGAGGAAGTGGTGCTGGAATTCCGGCCTGGACGGCAGCCGCTGTCCGCCAGACTGCCAGGCCGCCGGGAACCAGCCGCGGGCCAGCTCTCCGATACGCCGTAACTGCGCAAAAGGGTCCAGGCCGCCGATGCCGGTCCACAGCCGCGCGTTGTGGTTCAGTTCTCCCTCCAACCGCAAGGGCTGCCCGTGGTGAGATAACGCTGCAATGAACAGGGCACAATACCGTCTCGCCGCCGCAGTCGTCCCAGGAGTCGGTGGCGTCCCACCACCAGTCAAGGCTGCCGAAGAACCGCTCCGTGGTGCCGGGATTCTGGTTCAGCATCACCGGCGCCAGTTCCCGATAGTGGCCGTGAGTCACTCTTGTGAGCCGGCGGCCGCTGGGAAAATCCGCGTCCCGCCAGATCTGGGTCTGGAAACCGGCGTTTACCTTCCCGATGTCGTGCAGGGCGGCGAACACTGCCAGCCGGGCCATCGTCGCCTCGTCCAGCGAGTCCAGGCCGCCAGAACGGGCCAGGCGCTGCCGGATGGTTGGCTGGGCCAGCAGCGCCTCGAAGCAGGCTCCGACGTCGGCCAGGTGATGCTCCAGGAGGTGGATACTTTCCGGCCCGCGCTCGCGGTAGGGACGAGCCTTGGCCCAGAATTGATGGGTGTAGTCCGGTGCGGCGTCATTTGCGGCCATGTTTCTTCTCCTGCTGGCAACTTGCCCCGGCGAGGGCGCTGGCCGTCCTTGCGTTTGTCCACATTTCAACCTGATACTTGGCGCAAGCGGCGCATGTGCTGCGCAACTACGTGAGGAGGTTATGGGCAATCTGACGTTCAACGCCATCGATGTGGAAACGGCCAATTCCGATCGCTCCACCATTTGCCAGATTGGGATTGTCCATGTCCGAAACGGCGTAATCAAGCAGCAAGTGTCACTACTGGTCGATCCCGAGACGCAGTTCAGCGGTTTCAATGTACGGATTCACGGCATTGACCAGGATACGGTCAAGGACAGCCTCACGCTGCCCCGGCTGGCGCCAGAACTGCGCCGTCTACTGGAAGGAACGGTGCTGGTGAGCCATACTTCGTTCGACCGGGGGGCGCTGGACGGCGCGATGGCGCGCTATGGGCTGGAACCAATCCGGGCGGCCTGGCTGGACAGTTCGCTGATTGCCCGCCGCGCTTGGCCTGAGAAATTCGGGCGCAAGTGGAACCTCGCCTTAATATCAGGCACCCTGGGGATCAAATTCCAGCACCATGATGCTGCCGAGGATGCGCGGGCAGCGGGGGAGATCGTCCTGCAAGCCTGTAAGCACACCGGAATGGACATCGACGGCTGGCTCAACCGAGGCTGACACGTGCGGGCATTGCGTCTCCAAAACGGCACCTGCAGCTATGTAGCACCGATCGACAGGGCCTGACGCCCCCTGGCATTCCCGGCCACTGCTTGGGGAAAGGGGTAGCCACCTATGACGACCCTCACCAATACGCCACGGGTATCTCCACAGTGGTGGTGAACGGGGACGTGGTCATTGATGAAGCAGAGCACACTGGGGCTCTGCCCGGGAGGGTGTTGCGGAGGGGAGCCAATGGCGTTGGCTAGCCCTTGGGGCAGCCTTCTCGACTGATGGCCCCAGTGAGACGGCCCCGCTCCTCATTTGAGCGAGGTCAAGAGTTCGAGCCACCCAAGCTCCACCAAACTTGGATGTCAATGGCGCCGAGAAATCTGGCCACTATGACGGAGTAGTGGTGGCCCACCTGTACTACGAACGGGATTCGAGTGAAGACTGCAATTCCCATCCATCCCCCTACTTGTCAACCTGTTGGATGGTCCAGCGGCTGACCTCCAGGCGCTTGGCCAGTTCCCGCTGGCTCACTCCTCTTGACCGCTCCTCCCGGATGTACTCCAGTTGCTGCCCGGTCAGGACCGGTCGCCGGCCGGGGAAACGGCCCTCGGTACGCGCCTTCGCCTGGCCAGCGACTGAGCGCTCCCTGATCGAGTTCCGCCACCACTCGCTGAAGGCGAGCACCATCTGGAGCTGGAGCTTCCCGTTGGCCGTGGCCGTGTCGAAGTCCTCCGACAAGGACCGGAACTCCACCTCCGCATGGTGCAGGGCCTCGATCACCTGCAGCCCGTAGGTCAGTCCCCTGGAGAGCCGGTCGATGTGGGTGACCACCAGGGTGTCGCCCGCGACCACCAGGTCCAGCAGTTCGAGCAGGCCGCCGCGGTCGTCCTTGGCCCCGCTGGCCTCCTCGGACCGGATGTTGCCCATGGCACAGCCCGCGCGCACCAGCCGCTCCACCTGCAGGTCCAGGTTCTTGTCCTCCGGCTCCCTGACCGAGACCCTGGCATAGCCGTACAGCGTCATTCCGCTACACCCCTGGCTGGAATACCCGAAGTATGACTTTCTGCCAAGAATTCTGCAACCGGGTTTTCCAGCCACCCGCCCAGCTACAAGATGGAAACATTTCCAGCCGGTGGCTGTAAACAGGGCTGTTTCCAGCCATGCAGGGCCGGCGGGTCTGACCCTGGGACTTCGTTACGCGCACGGCGATCATGCGGCTGGGTCGAATGACTTCGCAGACAAAATCAGTTGATGCTGATAAGTCTGCGAGTATGCCAGGGCTCCCTCCTGGAACTGTCGTTGTAGTACTAAACCAAAGCCAAGGTGGGACGTGCATTTGCCTGACACCGGGAAGCGGCAACTTGGTCTATTTGACCGTTCGGCCACCTTCTTGACCGGTCGTTTCTTCCTGTCGCACCGACCATCAAAAGGTTACAATAGCCTCTCCAAGATCCAAGCTTGGGTCGTGGGCTGAGGGGAACTTCCACGATAGAGAGCGGCTCAAGTCCACAATAGGGGGAGTTGATCGTGGCCAGTGACATTAACGGAACTCCGGCTCCTATATTCGTTCCTCAACGTTTAACCGCGGCGATGGAAGCCCGTGGCGTAGACGGCTTGGTGATTACCACGCCCCTGAACGTGACATACCTTTCGGGGCACAACCCCACAGCGCCCAAGGCCGACGAGCCACCAGGAGTCGCTGTGGTTATCTCGCGGCATGACTTGCAACACCCCATCCTGATTGGGCCTGACATATTTGTATCGCCCTTCCTGTATGAGCCCATATGGATCGAAGACATCCGTCCCCACCGAAGCGTCCTTCTTCCGGTGGGCGCATCCACCGACCGGTCTGAGTTTTTCCGGTTTATGCCGGCCTCTCGGCAGGACTCCGGCTGGGTAAAGAACGCCGGTGACCGGTTTGCAGGTGGCTTTACCGAGGCGATCCGTGATGCTGTGCAGGACTTGGGCCTCACCCAAGGACGCATCGGCTACGATGATCTGAGAGTGGGCGCTAAGGTGACCCGCTCCCTGGCGGACGTTGTCGACGCATACAACTTGATGATGTTCGTTCGGGAGAAGAAGAGCACCCAGGAAATCGAATGGCTGCGGGAAGCCACTCGAGTGAACCAGGTTGCCATAGAACGTACGGTACAGTCATGGAGCCGAGGTAAGCTCTGGAAGGAGCTGGTGGATACCTATCATGCGGAGATCAGCGCGCTGGGCGGATGGGTCTACGACCCAGGCGGAGTCTTTTTCGCCAACCCGCTGGACGGCGACCCCGCCGTGCGACTGCGCGTAGACTCCGAGGATTTCGTGGTCCAGCCGGGCACCAACATCATGTTTGACTGCCATGGAACCAAGAACCAGTACTGCTGGGACGGCGGCAAGACCTGGGTCGTGGAGGACTACGGCTCGGACATGGCCCGCCGCATCGGTCGGGCTACCGCCGAAGCGATGAACGAGATTCACGATGCGATGCGCCCCGGAGTCCGGATCGGCGACCTGCAAGAAAAGAGCCGACGAACGTTTCAACGGTTGGGAGTGCCGCAACACGACTCTGTGCTCACCTACTTCCATGGCCTGGGGCTAAGTCATGCGGATGTGCTGGCATTGGTGGAGGACGGCGCCGATCCCAACTGGATGTTGGAAGAGGACATGGTGATAGCTGCTCACCTTCTGTGTCCGGGCGATGAGAAAGAACGCTGCTGGATCGAGGAAGTATTTTTGGTCAAAGAGGGAGTATCGGAGCCCTTGTTCACTTGGGGAAACTACCCGTTGACCAACAGCTAACGGGGGGTCCCTCTTCAGTACCCGCGCTGTTCTGGCCGAGCGGCTACTTGGACAGACAGTCCTGCAATCAAGGGCCGAGGCACTCTTGCGAGATCTCACGCCCGTTTCCCCGTGTCAGGCAAATGCACATCCCATCTTGGCCTCGGTTTAGCATTGGTTTAGATCATCCCACAAGACTCGCACTCAGAGTGGCTCAGAATCCGGGCAGCAGATCATTACTATGCGCGATAATCACACTTATTGCGAGTGCCATCGCAGTTTTGGGGAGCCCAGATTTCGCACCCGATTCACCGTTGCGTCCAATGCCCTGCTCTAGCGGAATACAAGTATGTCTCACTCCCGAGGCAAAATTCCTTGATCAAAGATGTCCAACGGCATGTACAGGGTCACGCAGGCGTTTGGCACGTCCGTGATTCCGCTGATGCGGAGCTCTATCGGAGCTACGCTCAACAGAGTGTATGCTTGCTCTCCGCTGTAGCCGAAGTTGGTCAAGTAGTCTATAGGCCTGCAGCATGGCTTCTCGAGCGGCAATGGTGCAATCGTTGAAAGCCTGATCGGTGTCCCGGAAATTGAAGCCAGTGAACGTAAGGTACCGGTTTCCAAATTGGGGCTCAATGGGACCCGGCTGGAAAATGGGCGTGCGGACGTTGTATTTGGTGGCCCCGCCCTTTAAGAGGTTCACCCGAAGCCAAGTCACTCCATCCATCTCTATGGCGTTCCAGGTGGCCTCGCCATCACCCTCGGCAAAATGCAAGTCGCCCACCGAAAGCAGAGCGCCGGGCACGAACACCGGCAAAAATATTCTTGAGCCGCTGGACAGATTTTTGATGTCGACGTTGCCGCCATTTTCTCTAGTACTACAGTTGCAGTTAATGATGACGTAAAATTGCGGCAGTTGAGTGTTGGTGAGGTGAGGGTTTGGCAAGGTATGGGGATGAGGTGGCGGAAGTGGCCCGTTGGGCCGAGGGCATCGATCAGGTACACCAGTGCATCGGGGGACGGTTCCGGAGGCCAGAGCCCCGCCGCCGGGCGCTGGATTATCTGCGGGGACTGCTAAGTCCGGTGGAGCGCAAGAACGGCTGGCAACTGGCAGAGCAGGCGGGCGACGCCACTCCCTATGGGGTGCAGCGCTTGCTGTCCACCTACCAATGGGACGCCGGCTTGGTCCGTGATGACCTGAAGAGCTACGTAATGGAGCACTTGGGAGACGCTGAGGCAGTCTTGGTGGTGGACGAGACCGGGTTTCTCAAGAAGGGGGACAAGTCGGTTGGGGTGCAGCGGCAGTACAGCGGCACAGCGGGTCGGATCGAGAACTCTCAGGTTGGGGTATTCCTGGCCTATGCCAGCGACAAGGGAAGGACCCTGCTGGACCGGGAGTTGTACCTGCCACAGGTGTGGGCGGAGGACTGGGAACGGCGGCGGGAGGCCGGAGTACCGGCAGATGTTGGCTTTCAGACCAAGCCCCGGCTGGCGCAGCGCATGCTGGAGCGGGCGTTGGAATCAGGAGCCCCCTTCCGCTGGGTTGCCGGGGATGAGGTCTATGGCAATGACCGCAACCTGAGGTTGTGGCTGGAGCATCAGGGAATACCACATGTGCTGGCCATCAAGAGGAGCGAGAGGCTGTGGGCTTTGACGGAAAAGGGTCCGCGTCAGGTGCGGGCGGACCGCCTGGCGGAGCAGGTTGACGAAACAGGCTGGGTCAGATGCAGCACCGGCGATGGCGCCAAGGGTCCCCGGATGTACGACTGGACTGCCGTGGAGATAAGGCCCATGCGGGAGCCGGGCAAAGGCCATTGGCTGCTGGTCCGGCGCAGCGTGGCCAAGCCGGAGGAGTTGGCTTACTACGTGTGCTACGGCCCGGCGGGGACGGCTCTGGAGGAACTTGCGAGGGTGGCCGGAACCCGGTGGGCCATAGAGGAATGCTTTGAGGAAGCCAAGGGCCAGGTGGGGCTGGACCAGTACGAGGTGCGCCGGTGGGACGGCTGGTACCGGCACATCACCCTGGCGATGCTGGCGCAGGCGTATCTGGCGGTGATCCGGCATCAGGCGATGGAACAGGGAGAAAAGGGGGCTGCTACGGTCCCGATGAAGAGCTGATTCCCCTGACGCTGCCTGAGGTGCGCCGGCTGCTCACCCGCCTGGTATGGACGGAGAATCATCCCACTGCGCTTGTTCTGCTATGGTCTCTGTGGAGACGGCACCATCAGGCACAGGCACGGCGATGCCACTACCGGCGACGGCTATCACTGCTGGATTCAATAGTGCAACTGTAGTACTAGTAGTCCGAAATCTTTGAAGTGATGAGTAGCCGCAATGGTCTTGGTTCCTAGGAAGGCTGCTGCCACCCTCTTGGCCTCGAGCAAAAGGGGGGAAAATTAAGCCATCATTTCTACACTGCTGGTCTACTAGGCGGCACCGTCCTAGCCGCCTCGGAGGCCATCCTCGAATGCTGCGCGGGGTTGACTCCACGAAACAACGCTGTTTCCGCATGCGGCGGATAGGCTTGCTCTCGTGGGGCCAGCGGCGCTTCCCGGTCGTTCCACTGGCTCAGCATTTCATGGGAGGGAGCGACGCCAATTACTCCGGGGTGGGGCAAAGCGGGGATCCGCACTCCCGGTATATGGCGGGACTCAGCGTATACGTTTCCTCGCATGTGCCAGACCGATTTGTAAGCCCGGGGGTAGACGTCCCGCAGTATGCCTCCAATCGCAGGAATCACGCAGGAATACCCCACTCCACTGAGGGGGGATAGCTCAAGCAGGTCCACGACCAACAAATCACCTGGCTCCGCGCCCCTGACCGCCACCGGTCCTACCAGGGGATGGACTCGAGTCAGATCCATGGTTGACACATCACTGGTATCATCGTTGTCGTGGAGTTGATAGTCGTCGTAACCGGGTGATTCGAGAATTACCTCTCCCCCTGGCTCGATCTCGATGAGAGGAGGAATGTCTGGGTGCCATCGGTTATGGCCAATGTCCCGCTGCTCCGCGAGGGGCTTACCCACTTCGCACCTAATCCGGGGCGCCCCCATGTCCCGATTGTCGAACCGCGAGACACCCGACCTTGAGAACTCAGATGCCATCTCATTCCTCAATTTTCGATTTACGTGGCGTCCAGGCGCGCCAATCGGCCCAAGCCCCCGGCAACTGCCGGTAGTTCATTCGCCAATAGTTCATTTGGATGTAATCACGATGATCCTAACATCCGGATTTGTCCACGGCATCGAACGGCCCTCCGGAGTCCGAGTGAACGGCCAACACTCTTGGTCCGGCAGGTAGTAACGTCCAGCCATGTACAGCGAATAATCAACGAATAATCAACCAGGAGGTCTCGGGTGATAGGTATTCTCGGCGCATCTAGGTACGAGGCAGTCTTGGAAGGCGGTCTCCAAAGGTCGACGGTCTCCACAAGATATGGAGATGTACCAGTGCTCACCGGCGCCGTGGGTAAGCGCGCCGTGGTGTACATACGCCGTTTTGGTTGGGGGGACAACCTTGCCTCCGATGTAGTGTCTCATGCATCCCACGCCCTGGCCCTCCGTCAGTTGGGTGTGCGTCGGGTCATCACCCTTAATGGCTTTGGAGGGGTGAATTCCGACTTGAGAACCGGAGACCTCGTGACTTACCACGATTATATAAGGATGTGCGAGAGAACGCCCACAACCATCTTCGCTGGCGAACCGGTCTGGCCCCGAGCGAAGATGGAGGTCCCTTTTTGTCCCGAGGTCCGCGGGACGTTGGCGGCAGCCGCGCGCCGCAACAGCCCGCGCCGGGTGATTGACCAAGGGGTCAACATCTGTGTTCAAGGCCCCCACAACGAAACGCTGGCGGAGATAGAGGCCTATCGCCGTTGGGGCGCAGACGTTGTATGCACCACCATATACCCAGAGGTCGTTTACTTCAGGGAATTGGAGACTTGTTTTGCGGGCTTGTGCTGGATATCCGATGCGGCAGGCGTCAGCGATCAGAAGGATTGGGTCAGTATCACCCCGGAGGAGCTTACGCCCATTGTTAGAGACGCCATCGGCTCCATACCGGAGCAAGCAAACTGCCAGTGCCAGAATACGTGGGTGGGAAGCGAGGACCGGCTGCCCTCATGGTACCTGGCCATGCGCTGATGTGGCCGGTTTCCGTGTCGCTCCTGAGCAACGGGCTCTAGTCCACCGAAGACCAACTTTCCACTCTGAAGATATTCATCACGTTTGACTCCCTCGGAAGCGGGTGCTAACTTCCCCGCCTCGAATACAAGAAAGCTTGAGATCTCAGGACAGGAATCTGCCATGGCAACCCTGGTCACCGGCGGCGCCGGATTCGTGGGCAGCAACATTGTGAAAGGCTTGGCGGAGGCCGGCCACCGGGTGGTCTGCTTCGATTTGACCCCCGCGGACGCTCTCCTCAGAGACTACCTGAAACCCTGGGCGCAGAATGTGACCTTTGTCCAGGGGGACATCCTGAATGTGAAGGACTTGGAACAAGCGGCGGCGGTCCAAGCCATAGACAAAGTCGTCCATGGCGCGGTGTTCACCCCTGCCCAGCGGGGTAGCATGGAGACGGAACGGAGCCGCGACATCGTGAACATCAATATCGAAGGCACCGTGAATCTGCTGGACCTGGCCGCCGCTTGCAACCTGAAGCGGTTTCTCTACGTCAGCTCCGAGGCCGTTTACGGTGATCCACCGGCCGGCATGGCGCTGGTCCACGAGGACGCGCCGTTGCGACCTCGTAACCTGTACGCTATAAGCAAGCACACCAGCGAGCAGTTGACCCGCAGGTACGGCGACCTGCATGGGTTCCAGACCGCCAGTGTGAGGCTGAGCTACCCCTACGGGCCCATGGAACGGGTCACCGGCCACAGAAGCAGGATGTCGCTGATATACCGGTGGACCGGCAACGTGGTCCGCAAGGAGCCCATCGTGGTCGAGGACCGCACGATAGGCCGAGACTATACTTTCACGGGGGATGTGGCCTCCGGCATCCGGGCCGTTTTGGACGCGCCTACCCTGCCTCATGACGTGTACAACCTTTCCGCAGGTCGCCCTATAACTTTGGAGGAGGTCATCAACGCTTTGGTGGAGTTGCGTCCGTCACTGGAGGTAATAGACCTTTTATCGGAAGAGCGACCCGAGGCCCAAGAGCGGCCGGCCGAGGAGTCGCAGGCTGTGCGGGATGCATCCCGCATCAGAGCAGACCTGGGGTTCTCGCCCAGCCACGATATGACCGCAGGTCTCAAGGCTTGCCTGGAGTGGCGAGAGGGTTCTGGCTTCATGGACTGACGACCGCTGCCGGAAGGTAAGCTCGAGCCACCTCACTTTTGGAAATCGGAGCCGGCTTCCGTTAACAACTCGGCATGGCCCAGTGGGTCGCTGGCTGTTGGGGGCGGAGCCTTGGCCACAGCGATAACGCTGGAAAACGCAAGGTCAGTAACGGACGATTCACCCATTCCCCTTGCAACCTGACGGCGCCGTCGATGCCCAGCCCGCCCTCCGGGCAACCCAATGGCTGTCCCACAGACTCGCGACAGCCCAGTCCGCGAGTGCCACTTCCTGCATACCGACTTGCCGATTTCGCCTGCTACAGCCACTGCGGACCGCCACCTTTTCACTGGCGTAGCCACCGCCCGCTACTCTCGAGCTTATCAATCGGAATCGGGTCAGGCCAGTTCTCCTTCCCTTACCCATCATCCCTCGTATCAACGCTAGGGCCGTACCCCTTCGGTGGATTCGGGCCTAGCGGGCAAAAGTGGATGAGGTCCACCCTTCCGTGCGCGTGGCCGAACCCCTCTTCTTGAGCTGTCGTTGTAATATTGGGGAAATGCCCAGAAGAGTACCGGTCAAATGCGCCATTGCCAGCTGCCACCGGCGGCTCAAGATGACCCTCGCGGAACGTGGGGAACTTAGGCGGGTAGGACGGGAGAACAACGCCATAGCGGGCGTCGTATGCCCAGCCCACGTTAAGGCTGCCTTCAACTTCGAATTCGACGATATCGACATTGATGTCCCGCTCGAGGAACTTCTTGTCGAGGCGTCCAAGGAAACTCCCCGTTGGCGCGTGATGTTGACCCCGGTGGCCGGGGCGGCGCGTGAGCCGAAATGCCAATCCGCGCCAGGACGGGGAGACAGAGTTATTTAGTTCACCCGCGCCGGCTTGTAGCTCCCGGGCCGGCATTGTGCTGGTCCGTCGCGGCAAGAACGGCAAGGGCGGCAGGGGCCGAACCGTACCGCGGCACGCGGACCTGGCCGCCTGTTCGGCAACGGGCTAACGCCCTGCGGCCCCCGCTATCCCGTGGTTGTACTGACCCGAAAGACGGCCCTGCGTCACCTGCGTGCGAAAATTGAGCAGGCCGGCCTTGACCAGGAGTCGCCCGTGAGCGGACGCCAGAGAGCTGGGGCCCACGGCCTCCAGCACAGTGCGGCCCGTCACTGGCTGACCACCGCCGGGATCCCGCTGAATGTGGTCTCGCAGTGGCTGGCGCATGCGACCCCGGAGGTGACGCTCCGCGCCTACCTGCTCACCGTGGGCTGCACTCACCCTATGGCGGGCGTCCCGTAGGCTCGGGGTATTATACGTCCATATCTACATTCAGGATTCTTGATGCCGTCTGAGGCAGTCGACGATTATGCGGTTCATTTCAGGAAACTTGTTGACGGCGAAGTCGTCGATCCAGGCCTCGATCTTGCGCCGGGCGGTGCCATCGCCCCAGCCGGGTCCATAGTCGGTTGGTTCGAGAATGTAGTCCGGTTCCAGGTGCAGGACAATCCAGTCGTCGGTGAGAGAGTTGCTCCCGGGTTTGAAGACGGCGGGATTTTGCCTGGCGGCATCGAAGAGAGCGGCCCGGACCTCGGCGTTGCCGGAGTCGGCGGGCGAAATCTCCAGAGCGAGGTAGGGCGGCTCGTCGTCCTCGTCGAAGAGGAATTCGAAGAGCAGAAGCGCGTTGGATTCGTGCCCCCAGCCGGTGCCGGTCTGCTGCTGGGAAATTCGGCCCAATCGGCGGCGCGAAAACCGACGTACTGAGCATCCTCGCGATCCAATTTCCAGAAGGAGTGCTTGGCGACAGCCTCCTTGAGCATTGGCTTGGTCTCGTTGAGCCAGTTAGGCTTGTTGGCAACGATGCGGTCGACAGCCTCCCGGTGTTCGAGGTAGATGCGGCGGGCCTGTTGATCAATGCTGGTATCGGGCATAACGGTTCTCCTAAGGCTCGTCGCATAGATTTGAAGGAGGGCGTTCGCGTTGGGATCCGCAATGCCCATCTCCAGCACTTGCTGGATGGCGTCGTGTATGACGGAGTATCTGGCCGGGTGCCAGTACTCCCGATCGCGTTCCAAGTTGGGCGGGAGGCCGGTGGGGGACAGGAAGATAAGGTGCCTGGCGAAGTCGGGGTAGGTGTCGGCCAAAGCGCGGCGATAGCGGGTGAGCTGGTTGCTGTGCTCCTGAGAGAAGGTCTTGTTCTCGATGGCGATGAGTGTGCGGTAGTCCTGGTTCAGGATCAGGATGTCCAAGTAGCCCCGCTGTCCGTCGACGACGTTCTCCCACTCTTGGAGGACCTGGGTGGTGCTCCAATCCGCGGCGAGCAGCCGTGGCGGAGCCGTCGTGGCGCTGAGCAGGGAGGTGATGAAGTGCCCGGCCTGCCGGTGGTGCGCCGACGGGTTCAGAAGCCAGCTGATGATCCTAGAGTGGAATTCCTCAGCAGCCCAGCTGCCAGGGGTGATGAGCTCGAGGGCGTCCAGCTGCTCGTTTTCCTCGGCGATGGCTCGGCCGAGGTTGGTGAGGGTATCCAGGAGGTCCGCTGAACGGATGGCTAGGCGCGTGGCCTCGCGCTCGTCGGCCAGGGAGGCTTCCGGCAGAGCTATTGCAGGCAGTGCCCGGTCCAGCAGCTGTCCGTCAGGTTCGGTTTCGGGATTCTGGATGGTCATGTCGACTCTCCGGGTTATCGTTGTCCGTGTTGTTCTCAGGGAAAGGCGTCCGTACGAAACCGTACGGAATTGCTGGAACCGGTCGATTCTCCGCTCTGACCTATTTCCTGCGCGGGCGGGTCCTGGTTGGTCGCCCTTCCTCCCAATGATTTGCGCCTGATTCCGCTCTTTCAGTCCGGTTTACCGGAGATTATCGGCATGACCCTCTGTCCAATCCTGTGACTGAAAGCTCGCCCTACCACCTTGAGAATTCGGGCCATGAGCGATCGCTACGGCTCCTGTTCCACTACCTCTGGTGCGGGAAGCAGGCTGTCCTTCGCTAGGACTGGACCAGGCATAACTTAGAGACAGTGTTCGACGGGATGGATCCTTTGAAGGCGCGCCAAGGCCTCATCAGTCAGCTCGAATACCGGAATTGCGGGATCAATGTCGTTGGGGTCTTTTGCCCTAGACGCGGGCGGCGACCGATGCCGGCTCGGGCTGTTTCCTTCTATCCTGGATCTAAACCGTCCGGCGCCGTTGACCCACAACTCCACGTTGCTCCATGTGCGGGTCCGGCCTGTGCGGTGCACACCCACGTCGGCGCAAATTTGGAACCTATGTCAGGTGGAGGCATTGCACTGGCGGGTGTTGTTCGCCTTGGTGTCCAGGAGGCTAGAGGCGATAGCGTGGGCCGCCTCACAGTCGTGATCGATCAGGTGTGGGAAGTGATGGAGCTGCGGATCAGTAGCCAGGTCGGTGGTCACGGGGACTCCGGTGAAACTCGTGATAAGGTCATCTTATCACGGGTTTTACTTACTCCGGATCAGAAAGGTTTTAGCATGGCATTAGAGACCTGTTCGGGCCTGTTGTCGGCTGCTGGGGAAGATGAGGAACCAACACCCACTCACTACCAGAGCCCGATTCAGCACAACCCAGAGATTCCGCCAATACGTAATCTTACCTGCGAGCGGCCATTCATCTGCCAGGAGTTCGTCTCTGTCCAAGCGTTAACGGCTTGAACATTACGCATCCAAAGTCAGGGCTGGTTCGATAACCCACCGAATTTGCGTATTCAGGATCTGGATGCTCGTAGCAAGGCATGGAAATGCAAATCTCCTTGTTCTTGATGTAAGGGTGTTCGCAGTCGCCTGTTCTCCCGCCATTTAACGTAGTCCAGAACCGGCAGTTCTGGCAGGTCTCTCGTGTATTGGGCATGCCTCCTTCGCTGGAGGGAGATGACAGTGAGGTATGGTGGAGTGGGCATTCGCGGCGCCGGATGTGAAACTTAGGAGATTTCTCTGCCATGGAGCTAGCAGTGGAGCTAGCAGTCTGTGGGTATCGGTGGTAAAGGACTAAGAAACTATCTCAAAACAGCAGTCGGTGCTGACGGCGGTACCAGAGCAGGGCGCACGCCAACTGGATGAGGCCCACGTAGTTGGATGCCTTCTTGTCGTAGCGCACCAGTATCGCCCGGCACTTGGACAACCAGGCCAAGGTGCGTTCCACTACCCACCGTCGGGCCGGAAAGGTCTTCTCTCCCCGTCGGTCCAGCTTCTCCTCCCCAATGCGCCGGATGTGCGGACGGTACTGGAAGGCGGCAACGGTCCCGTGGCCGGTGGGATTGTCATACCCCTTGTCCAGGCACAGGTTCTGGGCGCCTTCCGGGCGCGCCACTACGATGTTCTCCAGGGTCGGCCTCAAGAGTTTCGTATCATGGACATTGGCTCCAGCCACCGCCACGCTCAGGGGTCCGCCCGCCGCGTCCACCAGGATGCTCTTCTTGCTCCCAGCTTTGCCCCGGTCGGTGGGGTTCCGTCCAATGGCGCCCCCCCAAAACGGGCTTTGCCCATGGAGCAATCCGCCGACTGCCATTCCCAGTCCACGCCCCCCAATTCCTCGCAGCCCTCCACCAGGACGGCCCAAATGCCCTCCAGCACCCCCAGTTCCACCCAGCGCTGGAAGGTCCGGTGAATGGTGCTGTCGTCTCCCAGTTCCCGGGGCAGACGGTTCCACTGGCAGCCACTGCGCATCCGGAAGATGATGCCGTCCAGCATCCGCCTGGGGTCGGCGCGTTTGCGCCCCGTAGCCTTGGGAGGGTCCATATCCAGGATCACCGGGTGAATCTGCTCCCAGAGATGGTCGGGAATCTCCCAAATCGTCGCCAGAGTTTCGTCCTTTCCCATCGTCCACCCCCACACTTTTCCCTATTCTAACCCTTGCCGAATCCCCCGTCCCATCAGTTCATCTGCCTTTTGAGATAGTTTCTAATACTACAGCCGCACTAACACCGATCCGATACTTTCCGTCTCAAATTCAGCTTGGTTTCACTATTATCTGAGGTGTTGGGCGTAGCCAGTCGATGCGATTTGAGGACGGTCAAAAACACCAAGCGACCATCTGCGGCTGTAGTATTAGGGAGACACCCTGCAGTCTGGCGCGGCGGACAGCTTTCCACAGGGCATGCTCCTGCGGCGTTGCGTGCCTGGGAGGCGGAGTATGAGGGCTGGGGACGTTTGTTGATGGTCTGCGATTCCGTCAGTGCCCAATTGATGCTCCCTGTATCTTGGTTTTGGTGAGTAACAATCACTACACTCACCTTGACAGGGGTGCGGCAGACCGAATGCTCCTTGGTCATGAAAGGCCGTTCTATAGCGAGGGTCGCCGCACCCTTCCCCGAGAGAGCCCGAACGGTTGCCTGGGCCAGCCAAGCCCGCATCTTGCAAGGACGGGCCGACGCTCACTCAGGAGGTATGGATGAAAGGAGAACCGAGATACATAGGCATTGACGTCTCCAAGGCCCAGGTCGATGTCGCCGTGCGACCTACGGGACAGAGATGGGTCGTCTGCTACGACGAGACCGGGATCGAGGACCTCGTCGTCCAGATGGTGGACCTGAGTCCCGCCCTGGTGTTGCTGGAGGCCTCGGGCGGACTGGAACTGCCGCTGGTTGCGGCCTTGGCCGGTTGTGGTGGTCAATCCGCGCCAGGTTCGAGACTTCGCCAGGGCCACTGGGACGCTGGCCAAGACCGATGCCTTGGACGCGGCGGTACTGGCCCACTTTGCTGACGCCGTTCGTCCCTCGTGCGCCCCCTCAGGGACGCTGAATCCCAGGTGCTCAACTCACTGGTGGCCCGCAGGCACCAGGTGATGACCATGCTGGTGTCTGAAAAGAACCGAATGGGAACCGCCATGTAAGCGGCGGAGATAAAGTGTCCCACGGGGGCGGGTAGTCGCTGACAAACGGCGGTTGCAAACCGGACCGTCCGCCGCCTCCATAGGCTTGAAGTTGAGCCTATGGATGGTGCGATGGATGTACAAGGTGGACGTATATCTTCGGGTTCGCCGGGCGGTGATGGTGGAGGGGATGAGCATCCGGGAAGCCTCCCGTGTGTTCGGCCTGCACCGGGACACTGTGCGCAAGATGCTGGAATACTCGGTGCCGCCGGGCTACCGGCGGCATACTCCGGCCCGGCGTCCCAAGCTGGAGCCCTACACCGGCGTCATCGACAAGATTCTGGAAAATGATCACAGAGTCCCCAAGAAACAGCGCCACACGGCCAAACGCATCTTCGAGCGTCTGCGGAACGAGTACGGGTTCGGCGTCGGATACACCACGGTCAAAGACTACGTGCGGGAGCACCGCCGCCAGACGCGGGAGATGTTCGTGCCCTTGTCCCATCCGCCGGGACAGGCCCAGTGCGACTTCGGCGAGGCCTTGGTGGTCATCGGAGGCGTTGAGCAGAAAGCCCACTACCTCATCTTGGACCTGCCCCACAGCGACGGCTGTTTCGTCAAGGCTTACCCGGCTGAGACCACCGAGGCCTTTCTGGACGGCCATGTGTCCGCCTTTGCGTTCTTGGGCGGGGTTCCCCAAAGCATCCTGTATGACAATACCAGGCTGGCGGTGGCCCGGATACTGGGAGATGGCCGCAGGAAGCGTACCCGGTCGTTCACGGAGTTGCAGTCCCACTACCTCTTCGACGACCGGTTCGGCCGCCCCGCCAAGGGCAATGATAAGGGAAAGGTCGAGGGCATGGTGGGGTACGTGCGGCGCAACTTTCTGGTGCCCGTTCCCTCCTTCGAGAGCTTCGACGCGCTGAATGTCCACCTAGAGCGGCGTTGCCTGGAGCGAATGGACGCCACGCTCCGGGGCCACGCAGAGACCATCGGCCAGCGGATGGAGCGGGACCTGGACGCCCTTCTGCCATTACCGTCAGTTCCTTACGACGCCTGCGACAAACAGCCTGGCCGGGTGAGTTCGCTGTCGTTGGTCAGATACCGGACCAACGACTACTCGGTGCCGGTGGCCTACGGACACCGGGACGTGCTGGTGCGGGGCTATGTGGATGAGGTGGTCATCAGTTGCGGGTCCGATGTCATCGTCAGACATCGCCGCTCCTACGACCGGGACGACTTCGTGTATGACCCCATCCACTACCTGCCGCTCTTGGAGCGGAAGACTGGCGCCCTGGACCAGGCGGCTCCACTGCAGGGCTGGGAGTTGCCGGAGGAGTTCGGCACGCTGCGACGTTTGCTGGAGTCCAGAATGGGTCGCCGGGGAAAGCGGGAGTTCGTGCAGGTGCTCAGGCTCTTGGAGACCTTTTCGATGAGCGAGCTGCATGCCGCCATCAAAGCCGCCCTCCGGCTGGGAGCCATCAGCTTCGACGCGGTTAAGCACCTGGTGCTGTGCCGGCTGGAGGGCCGGCCGCCCAGGCTGGACTTGGAGCTGTATCCCTACCTGCCCCGGGTGAGAGTGGGCACCACCTCCACCAAGGACTACATGAGTCTTCTTTCCAGTCCTCTTTCCCGGAGGGCGGCATGACTGACAAGCCGACACTACTATTGGAGCACCACCTGAAGGAGCTCAGGCTACCCAGCTTCCTGAGAGAGTACGGGAAGATGGCAGCCCAGTGCGCCGCCGAGGGCGCAGACCATCCCCAATACCTCCTCCGGCTGGCCGAACTGGAACTGATCGACCGCCACCAGCGCATGGTGGAGCGCCGCATCCGCGCTGCTCGCTTCCCGGCGGTCAAGAGCCTAGACACCTTCGACTTCCTGGCCATCCCCTCGGTGAACAAGGTCCTGGTGGCAGAACTGGCCCGCTGTGAATACATCCAACGCCGTGAGAACGTCATCGCTGTGGGCAACAGCGGCACCGGCAAGACCCACATTGCCTTGGGCGCTTCGGCGAGCTCAGCTGGGCCTGGCAGCCTGCCAGCGCGGGATGTCCGTGGGTTTCACCACAGCCGCAGGTCTGGTGCATGAGCTGTTGGAGGCCAGGGATGAGAGGCGTCTGCTCAATCTGCAGCGGCAACTGTCCCGCCTGAATCTGCTGATCATCGACAAACTGGGCTTCGTGCCCTTGTCCCGAACTGGAGCGGAACTGCTCTTCGAGATATTCAGCCAGCGCTACGAGCGGGGCTCCACCCTGGTAACGACCAACCTGCCCTTCGACGAGTGGACCGAGGTATTTGGCTCGGAAAGGCTCACCGGAGCGCTGCTGGACCGGCTCACCCACCACGTACACATCCTGGAAATGAACGGTGAGAGCTACCGCCTCAAGCGCAGCCGGGAGAACGTAGCACCCCAAGCTCCGGACGCACCCGACGACGATTAACCCGCTCAACACCAAGCCCGGCTCCCATCCACTGATTCTGCCCCCAACTCTCCCTGCCCAGCCAACTGCCACCATCCCGGTGGTCCACCATTCCGCCGCCCCAGTGGCCCACTTTGTCTCCGCCCTTGACACCGCCATCAGCACCGTTCGCCCTCGCATAGAGGCCCACATCGCTTGGCTGGAACAGGAGTTGAACGACCTGGACGAAGGGCTGCGGCAGACTCTTCGCCGGAGTCCAGTGTGGCGGGAGAAAGATGACCTGCTGCGCAGCGTACCCGGCGTTGGGGAACAGCTCTCCCTCACTCTGCTGGCCTACGTGCCGGAGCTGGGCACGCTGGACCGCCGGCAGATCGCCGCCCTAGTGGGCGTGGCCCCTTCAGCCGGGACAGCGAAACTCTGCGGGGTAAACGCACTATATCGGGCGGCAGGGCACGAGTGAGGGCGGCGCTTTACATGGGGGCGCTGGTAGCCACTCGCTACAACCCTGTGATCCCGGTCTTATACCAGCGGCTGCTCGAGGCCGGCAAGGCCAAGAAAGTTGCCCTGGTCGCCTGCATGCGCAAGCTGCTGACCATACTCAACAGCATGGCGAAGTCAGGTCAGCATTGGGATTCTCAACCAATTATCCCTTGAATTCCAAGACGGTTGCTATGGATGTCAGGATTCGATATTGGGCATTCTGGAGGAGACCTTCAAGGCCGCGTAGATTTCACGAATCACGTAGCGTTTGAGACAACGAATGACCTCAGTCTTGCTCATCCCTTCCGGGGTGCGGTGTTCCATGTACTTCCTGATCCGCGGGTCATGAATGTGTCTGACCAGAACAATACGGTAGAGAGCCGCATTGACATCCTGGTCGCCCCTCGGTTCGGCGGATGCCTGTTGGTCTTACCTGAGGAGACCGGCACCGGACTCACTCCGCACAGCGAGGCGAAGGCAGCCTCGGAGTGAATCCGTTGAGGGTTGCTGCCAGCAGAGATCAGCAGAGCAGCTGCCGTGTCGGGTCCTATTCCGAAGATGCTGACCAGGCCCGGGGCTGCCATCCGGGTGAGCCGTTCCTGCTCCGACCGAAGACTGCGGATCTCCTTGTCCAGTTGATGGTAGCGGCAGGCAAGAGACCGAAGAGTGTACTTGGCCGCCGCCGTGGGATCCTCAAGACGACCCGGACGGAAGCTCCTGCACCGCCCTGTTAGGGCAGTAGCCGTCAGACTATCCAGTGTTTCTCGAAGTCCGGCCGGAGCCGTCACCACCAGGGCCTTCATCTGGTTGACGGCCTGAGTGCGCGCCTTGACAGCCGAGTCCTTGGTGCTTTTGAGCATGCGGATCCTCTCGATTTCGTCCTCCCCCGACTTGGGGGTCGCGTTGGCCACTCCGGCCAGCACCGCACGCGCTGCCGTCTCGGCATCGGTTGAGCCGCTCTTACCCTTCCGGCACCGGGTTGACCAGTCAGACCGGTTGACTCCCACGACAGTGAAGCCACGCCCTGCCAGAAATCGGGCAAGTCCGGCGCCGTAGGAACTGGTGCCCTCGATCCCGAAGGCTCGAAGCTCACCCAGCTTTCTGGACCATTGTTCGAGATCCCTATATCCGTAACTGGTCGCTGAGGCGTAGCGCTCGACGAGACGCACACCCTGCTGGTCAATGGCAACGGCCACGTGCTGGTCTTGGTGAGTGTTTACTCCCATTATCACCTGAACAGCACCGATGACTTCGCGACCGGCGGCTCCCGTCATTTCTGCCTCCTGAAGGAGTAGCGCGTTGGCCAGACGAGTGTACAAGACTGCGATGGGACTTGAAGTCAGGCTCCTGCGAGGTCACTGCTCCAATGGCCGTTGGCGCCGTATCGGCAATCTCCGGGTCGAGTCGACAGATCAATTGGAAGGCATCATAGCCAGTCAGCGACAGGGTCAAACCCGAGCCGGGAATGGCACAGACACATCATCGCAGGCAGTGACTTTGTCAGTCGGCATGGTTGTCGTTGCCTTTCGCCGTGGCGACGCCCAGCAGGTGATGGGAGCTGAAGAGGCCGGCGTGCCGTTTATCCCGGAGCCGGTAGCTCTCCCCACGGATGTTCAGCACGTGGCTGTGATGCAGCAGCCGGTCCTGGATCGCCGAGGCGATGACGGTATCGCGGGGAAGCTCGTCCCACTCGCCGAAGCCCTCGTTGGACGTGAGGATGATGCTGCCCCGTTCGTACCTAGCCGACACAAGGGTGAAGAAGGCGGTGGCCGACTCCCGGTCGTAGGGCCAGATGCCGAACTCGTCCACCACCAGCACCTTGGGCGCCAGGTAGACCCGCATCCTCCGATCCAGGTTGTGTTCGGCCCTGGCCTTGCGCAGGTCCTCCATCAGCTCATAGGCCCGGACGAAGTAGGCCCCGTAGTCATGCTCGATGGCCCGCTTGGCCAGTGCTACCGCCAAGTGAGTCTTCCCCACACCGGGAGGTCCGAGAAGCAGGATGTGGGTGGCTTCGGCCACGAAGGCCAAGCTGGCCAGTTCTTTGACCTGCCGCTCGTCGATGGACTGCTGGAAGGAGAAGTCGAATTGCTCCAGAGTGCGCTGGAAGGGGAAGTGGGCAATCTTGGTCCTGGTGCTGAGGTAGCCTTCCCTGCGGGCTTCCACCTCGACGCCCAGCAGCTGTTCCAGCATCTCCGGATAGGTCAGCTGTTTGTTGGCGGCGGTGTCCAGCGTGTTGTCCAAGACCTCGACGGCCTGCTTGAGCCCGAGACTCTCCAGGTGCTGGCGGGCCTGCTCCAAGGCGATCACCTTGCACCTCCCACGGCGGCAATCTCATACACGTCCAGGGAGCGCCGCTCCACGTCGCCCACGGGGATCTGCACTGCTATCGCCTCCTTCCGGGGCCGGTTGTCTCCCTTGGGCAGGCCCTGCCACTGGCCAGGAAGGATGAGGCGCTGTCCCGGCCGCTGAGCGCGGGGATGCACCGCGATGCGCTCATCGCCAGCCCAGATCTCCAGCGTGCCCTAACGCTGCCCCACCTGCACGACCAAGCGAGCCCACCTCCGGTACACCCCGTAGCGGGAGCCCTCCCATCTGACGAAGCCATCCCGGGCCACCTTCTGGTTTTCACGGAGAAAGGGAGCCAAAGTGGCCCGGCCCGGTAGCTCCCCCGAGCGCGGCCGCTCCTCGGCCAGCATCTCCCAAAGCGCACGGTGGGTCGTCCCGTGGCTGCGGCGGTTAGCCAAACTGTCGCACCATTCCAGCCCCTGGCGGTTGAGATCAGCGTCGTCGGTGAAGCGCATGCTGGGCCACATGTTGCCCTACATGTACTTCACCCCGCTTTCCACTTTGCCCTTGGTCTGGGCCCGGTACCGCTGGCACAGCCTTATCTCAAAGCCCACCCGCAGGGCGAAGTCCAGCATCCGCTGGTTCTAGATGGGCTGCTGGTCCTCGTCCCGGACCAAGGTCACCACCTTGGCATTGTCGTAGAGGCAGCGCTGGGGCATGCCGCCCAGATACTCGAAGGCGTTGGCGTGGCACTGGATGGAGGCAGCCGTGTCTGCGCTGCGCACCAGCTCCACGTAGCAGGCCCGGGACCAGCCCAGCGTCATCACGAACACCCAGAGGCGACGCTTGTTCCCGTCCTTGTCTAGGTAGGCCAGGCTGCCCCAGTCGACCTGGGCCTGTTCACCAGGCGTTGTCTCGGAACGCATCGTGGAATCGGCCTGCCGGCATCGACGCCTGGGCGACACGTAGGACCTCAGGACGGAGTACCCGCCGTCATAGCCCAGGGCTTGAAGCTCCCGGTGCAGCACCAAACAGTTTTCCGGTCCTTCCGACATCCGCCGGTCGACGAAGTCCGTGTAGGAATGCTCCCGAGGTTGTCGAGGGGTTGGACGTCGGCCGTGCCCGCGGCCTCGCCCGCATGGCTTCCGGGCACTTGAGGTACCGGCGACCCCTGTTCCGGGCTACGGGCGACCCCCCGAATGGAACGGCCCGCTCCTTTCATCTCGTAGATCTCTTTCACTTGTCCCACCTTCAGCAAGATCTCGAAGACACCTGCACTATATCTCCGTGAATGATGCCTGTACTGTCCGGCGGGTCAATTCAATCCCGGAGTTTTCGCTCATTTTCTCGTCGGCGGTAACACCGTCAACTCGCGGTTCACGACCAAGCAGGCCAAAGCCAAGATCCACTGCCTTTACCATGACTCTTCAGCTTTGACTCAGCACTAGCAACCCAAATCCTCCATAAATTTACCCCATGTCCATGCCACTTTCCTCTTGGTTGCGGTTTGGAAGTCTGAGCTCATACTTTCCGGGCGCCACAAATTCCCCCAGTACTCCATCAATACCTTGCGCCGGTCGAAAAGGTCGGTGGTTGCGTATGCCTGTTCGTCCCCTTCTCCCAAAGCGTGTGCCAGTGCGGTCTCACTGACGGGCCAAGGCTCATTTGTCTGCTCAAGTGACCAGTTCTTGAAACTGCCGCGGAACCCGTGGACCGTGGCACGCTCAGCTAAACCGGTCGAACGCAGAATCTTGGTCAACGTCATGTCAGACATGGGTCGCCCTGGAAAAACAGGAGACGGGAAGACGAGGTTCGACTCGTCCTTCAACATGCGTGCAACCTCCAACACGTCGAGAACTGCGCGGGACAGCGGCACACGGTGCTCAAAGCCAGACTTCATCCGGCCGGCAGGTACTCGCCACTGTTGCTCTTCAAACTCGATTTCGTCCCAAGTTGCGCCTCGAGCCTCCCCGCTCCTTGCGGAGGTCAACACCAGGAAGCGAAGGCAGAGCTTTGCTGATAGCGATGCTCCGGATTTCTCCACTACCGTCAGGGCCGACGGCACCTCCTTGTATGACAGCGAACGAAAATGAGCCTGTTTCTTCGGCTTCTTGGGGAGTGCCCCGTCGAGCACCTCGGCCGCAGCGTTTCGATCGACGAAACCGTGCGACATTCCCCACGCGAGCACGGTGCGGATTCTCTGGCGGACTCGCCTCGCAGTTTCCTGCCTGGTTCCCCAGATGGGTTCCAAGACCGACAGGATATCCGTTGGCTGTATGCGGTCCAGAGGTAGACGTCCAAGCTTAGGCAACGCGTGGCGTTCAAGGGACTGCCACCACGACTTGGTGTGTTTGCCGTTACGCCAGCGGTGCAAATTGGCTTGGTAAACTATCCCGGCTGCTTCGCGGAAGATCGGCATAGTTGCCCTCCGCTTTTCGGTCAGTGGGTCCCGGCCTTCCGCAACGGCTGTCCGATTGGATGCCGCCAGGTTCCTCGCATGCTTCAGGGAAACTGCGGGATAGCCTCCTAGTCCGAGGTCCCGGCGCCTCCTGTCAATCACGATGCGCTGAACCCAAGATCTGGTTCCAGCGGCCGTCACGTAAAGGTAGAGGCCTGATCCGTCTCCATGCCTACCGGGATTGGCAATGGCCTTTACCGCGAGGTCAGTCAGTGATGCCATAGTTCCCCCACTTTTTCCCACATTCATTGTGGGATTATGTGGAACGGATAAGGATGCTATGGCTCGATCATAGAGACAGTCTAGATATAAATCAAGGGAAAGAGGAACGTCTTGGAACGGTTAGAAAAGAGGGAGTGGTGGAGCTGGAGGGGATCGAACCCTCTACCTCTTCAATGCCATTGAAGCGCTCTCCCGAGTGAGCTACAGCCCCGTGCCAACTAATATAGCAAAGGGCGCGTTCAGGCCGCAAGCCCCGCGCCCTTTGCACGAATGCTCTGACAGCGCCTACCGGCGGTGGAATTTCACCACGCGGCGGCTGCGGCCCCACTCGCCGGGCATGACGAAATACAGGTCCTTGCTGGAGTCGGCCCACACGCCGTGGCAGGAGCGGTGCAGCTCAGAACCCCACTGGGTGATGATTTCCCCGTCCAGCGACAGCACGCTGAACAGCCCGCCGTTGTGCTCCGGGATGTAAACCGTGTCGTCGGCGTCCACGTAGAACAGAGCGGGACCGATGAGCTTGCTGGGCCAGGTGGCGATGTATTCGCCCTCCTGAGTGAACACCTGCACACGGTCGTTCTCGCGGTCGGCCACCAGCACCCGGCCCTCGCGGTCAATCCAGATGCCATGGGGCAGGCGGAATTGTCCAGGGCCGTCGCCGGGTTCTCCCCACGACTGGATCAGTTGGCCTTGGGGCGTGAACTTGTGTACGCGGGCGTTGGCGTAGCCGTCGGCGATAAATATCTGCCCCTGGTCGTTAAGGGCAATGCCAGCGGGCATGTTGAAGGGAGGACCGCCGTGCGTGACCGACTGGAAAGCCGTGGAGCTGTAGTCGTCGGGGGCGACGCCGGTGTCAGAGCGGACGCCCTTCTGCCCGATGGTCATGATGTGCTTGCCGTCGCCGGTGTACTTGTGGACTTCGTGGGTGTTCCGATCCACCAGCCAGACATTGTCATCATTGTCCAGCAGGATTGAGTGGGCGAAGTTAATCAGGCCCGCCCCCCAAGCGGATATGAAGTTGCCGTCCTTGTCGAAGATGCATACGGGGTGCTCCGGGTCCCGGTTGAAGGCGTAGACCCGGTCCTGGGAGTCGCCATAGACCGCCGCGGTGGGCATCTCCCACCCCTCTGGCAGCTTGGCCCACTCCTCGTTCATCTCGTAGGAGTAGTCGCCGGAACCTACTATTCTGCTAGACGTCACGATTCCTCTCCTGCTTGCTGATTCGGGATTTGCGCCAATCATACAGGCATGCGCGAGGGTTCACCACCCGATGGGCCTGCCTGCCATTCATCAGGGTTTGATGCCAGGCGTCGTCACCCGGAAGCTGTACACTGACTGCCCAGGCGTGGTGTAGACCGTGCGATAGTCCTGGTCACCAAAGGCGATGTTTCGCGGGATTTCCGGCCCCCTGATGACGCCGATGTGACTGCCGTCCGGCTCAAAGACCCAGATACCGCCGGAGCCGGTGCAGAAAACGCGGCCCGCCGTGTCGACCTTCATTCCGTCGGGGACACCCGGTTCTGCCGAGCTCATGTCGGCGAAGACGCGATTGTTGCTCAGGGAACCGTCGGCGGCCACGTCGAAGGCGCGAATCTTGCGGTGGGTGCAGACTTCACCGCGTTCCTCCTCGCCCATGCAGTCCAGGCTGATCCGGCTGATGGCGACGTACAGCACCGACTCGTCAGGCGAGAAGGCCAGGCCGTTGGGGTATTCGCAACCGTCGGTGGCCAGATGCACCTCGCCATCGGGGTCGAGGCGGAACACACCGGCAAAGTCGTACTCCCGAAGTTCCGGCTCCAGCCGCAGAGACGGGTCGGTGAAGTAGATGCTGCCGTCGGAGCGGCAGACCACGTCGTTGGGCTTGTGGAACCGTTTGCCTTGCCACCGTTCTGCGATGGGCGTCACGGTGCCGTCGGCATCCATGCGGGTTATGCGGCGATGATCCCCGCCCTCGCACATCAACAGCCGGCCCTGCCTGTCGAAGGCACAGCCGTTGCCCTCGCCGGTCTCCTCGCGCAGCACGCTGACGCCACCCTCGGCGTCCCAGCGCCACAGGCGGCTTCCGTTCAGGTCTACGAAAGTCAGGTAACCATCAGGGTGCCAGAGCGGTCCCTCGGTGTTGCCTCCCACGTTGGCCAGATGGGTATGTTCAGGGGACTCGAGGATGCCGGATAGGTCGTCAGCCATGACATTCTCCTCGTAACAAGTGTTGCGTGTTTTTGGGATTATATCAGCCGGATGGCGGGACAGGTTTGACCGCCCTCTGGGTCGGGCTTAGAATGCCGTGAGTCAGCCAGAGTGATAATTCCAGACGACACACGGCAAAGATGGAGAGCGCATGAGCCGGAATACCGAGCCAGAAGAGATATACACCGAGCTTCGCCGTCGGGCCGTAAACGAATACGGAGAGGCCCGGGCCGCGGAGTTGGAGGATTTCCTTCGGACCACGGCCGCCCAGATCTTGGATGTGGAGCAGGCTGATGCCCACCCCGACCTGGAACCGCTGGTGCACGGTTAATGCCAGAGGCGAGCAAGTTCGTATTGCAAGCGGTTGGGAACAGGCAGGCGTCTGCGACCCACTCCGCCATATTGAGGTGGGAACATGCCAGAACCTTATGAGCTTTCCGTAGTCGAAGCAGCCGCCCAGATACGCGATGGCAACTTGTCGCCGGTGACACTGGCGGAGTCGCTGCTGGCCCGCATTGATGCGTTGGATGGCGACCTGCAGGCCTGGGTGACCATCGACCGTGAGGCGGTGCTGGCGACGGCACGGCAGCGGGAGGCGGAGATCGAGCGCGGAGCGGCCCTCGGCGCCATCCACGGCGTACCTGTGGGGCTGAAAGACATCTTCTACACTGCCGGAATGCTAACCGCGTGCGGGTCCAGGGTGTACGCCGACTTCGTGCCGGAGTTCGATGCCACTTCCGTTGCCAAGATCAAGGCGGCCGGGGGCATCATTCTCGGCAAGGCGGTCACCACCGAGTTCGCCACTTCGGACCCGTCGCCGACCCACAATCCTTGGAACCTGGAACACACGCCCGGAGGTTCCAGCAGCGGCTCGTCCGCAGCGGTGGCGGCGCGGATGGTCCCTGCGGCCCTGGGCTCGCAGACCGGCGGCTCCACCTGCCGTCCGGCGGCCTACAACGGCATCGTGGGTCTCAAGCCCACCTACGGGCGCATCAGCCGCTACGGGGTGGTTCCCGTGAGCTGGTCGCTGGACCACGTGGGCATCCTGACGCGCACGGTGGCGGACGCCGCCCTGATGCTGGAGGTATTGAGCGGCGAGGACGACAACGACCCAGGCTCGCTGCGGCATTTGGTGCCTGACTTCACGGCCCAGATGAACGAGTCCAACCGCCCGCCGCGCATCGGGCTGGTGCGCCAGTACTACCAGGACTACGCCACGGAGGAGATCTGGGCGCACACCGAGTATGTGGCCAACGCGCTTGCCGAGGCAGGGGCGGACGTGGTGGAGCTGCCGCTCCCGGACAGCTTCGCCCGCGTTCACAGCTTCCAGCGAATCGTAATGAACGTGGACTGCGCGGGATACCACCAAGCCAACCACAGCATTCGCGCTGCGGACTATGGACCTCGAGTTCGCGCCGGCATCGAGATGGGAATGATCATCCCGACGGCCACATATCTCAAGGCCCAGCGACTGCGGAGGCAGTTCCGCGCCGACATGAACGAGATGGCGGGCAAGGTGGACGTGGTTATGACGCCGTCCACTCCGGCACCGGCGCCCAAGGACCTCAACACAACCGGCGATGCCGCCTTCCAGGTGCCTTGGACTGCCGCCGGACTACCGACAGTGACCGTGCCGACAGGCCTGAGCGAACTGGGTATGCCGATGGCGGTGCAGTTCGGCGGACCGTTTGCCGCCGAGGGGCAGGTACTGGGCGCGTCCCTCTGGTGCGAACGGGTCGCAGGCCTGAACCAAGGGCCGCCGAATTACTCGTAGGCCCAACGATTGAAGAACGACTACGACCTGATCGTCATCGGGGCCGGTTCGGCCGGGTTGACCGCCGTCCGGTTCGCCCGGCAGTTGGGATTATCGGTAGCCCTGCTTGAGCGTTCTCGCGTGGGCGGCGACTGCACATGGACTGGCTGCGTCCCGAGCAAAGCGCTGCTGAAGGCGGCGGGCGTGGCCCAATCCATGCGCGATGCGGAAAGATACGGCCTTCCCGCCTCCTCTCCGAAGGTAGACCTGCGGCCGGTGATGGAGCGCATCCGATCGGTCATCCAGCACATATACGAGACGGAGTCGCCGGAGGCACTGGCCCGCGAAGGCATCGATGTCCTGATCGGCGAGGCCATCATCGTCGGCCCAGGCTCTGTAAGTGTCGCTGGCCGCACGATTGCCGCCAGGCGCATCCTCATCTGCACGGGAGCCTCCCCGGTTATTCCAGCAATTCCGGGATTGGATGGAGTAGAGCTCCACACCTACGAAACGGTCTGGGACCTGGAGACGATGCCGGCATCGATTGCCGTGGTGGGCGCGGGCGCGGTTGGCTGCGAGTTCGCCCAGGCCCTTGCGCGGCTGGGGTCGCGGGTGACGATCATCGAGGCCGCCGACCGCATCCTGCCTCAAGAGGACCCGGAGGTATCTGAGGTCATCGCGCAACGGCTGGCAGCGGAGGGGATTCGCATCCTGGCTGGCTCTGGAGCGCGAGATATTCGACCAGCGCCAGAGGGCAAATCAGGCGCTAGTATCGAGCTGAGGAACGGGGAGAACGTCCAGTCTGACGCGCTTTTCGTGGCCGTGGGTCGCAGGCCCAATGTGGAGGGCCTCGGGCTGGAATCGGCGGGCGTGGTCTATGGTCCGGGTGGCGTCACCGTTGACCGCCACCTGCGCACCACCGCAAAGGGAATCTACGCCGCCGGAGACGTGACCGGCGGGCCGCAGTTCACTCATTACGCCGGATGGCAGGGGTTCATGGCCGTGCGCAATGCGTTTCTGCCGATGAATACAGCAGCGGTCGGGCAGAGCGTACCGAGGGTCACCTTCACAGACCCCGAGGCGGCGCAAGCAGGACAGACCGAGGCGGAGGCGCAGGAGCAGTATGTCGCCAAGGCGATGGTCAGCGGGTGGCCGCTGAGCGAGGTGGACCGCGCACTGACCGACGGCGAAACCAGCGGCTTCGTCAAGGCAGTTCACCTGCTTAATGGCCGCATCCTCGGCGCAACCATCGTGGCCCCGAGGGCGGGCGAGATGATTCAGGAGTGGACGCTGGCGATAGACAAGGGCATCAAGCTCGGCGATCTGGCCCGCTCCATGCACATCTACCCCACCTACTCGATGGCCTCGCAGCAACTCGCGCTCCGGGCGCAGTCGGAGCTGCTGCTGTCGGGGCGAATCGGCGCGCTGTTGCGCCGACTCGCCCGTCGCGGATAGGATCCACTCCCTCCTATCCCAGCGTGGTCGTCAGCACCCACATGGGACGTGCCCCCACGTCGTAGGTGGCGAGGGGCGTCATCTCCCCGGTGTCACCGTCGATGCTGTGTGAAGAGAGGCGTCCGGTGGCGGAGCCGGCCCCGAAGACGAACTTGCCCTGCGGGTCGAGGCTGAAGGCGCTGGGCACGGCCTCGGTGGCGGCGCGGCCTGCGGCGGTCAGGGCGCCGGTCTGGGCATCCACCCTGAAGCTGGCGATGCTGTTGTGGCCCCGGTTGGGCACGAACAGCAGGCTCCCGTCGGACGTTATCTGGATCTGGGAACAGGTATTGCGCTCGGTGTGGCCCTCGGGCAGCGTGGAGATGGTCTGGAAAGCAGAGAGTCTGCCCTCTGAGTCCATGTTGTAGGCAGTGACGCTGCTCCCCTGCTCATCTGAGAAGTATACGACATCCAGTGTCGGGTGATAGCAGTAGTGCCTGGGCCCCAAAAAGCCGTTCATCTCCACCTGCAACGGGTCGTTGGGCGTCAGGCGTCCGGTGTCGGCATCGAAGCGGAACTGGTAGATCACGTTGGGGCCGGGTATGTTCTTGGGCGGCTCCAGCACGTTGTCTTGGATATAGGCAATGTGCGGCACGAAGGCGAAACGGTTGGAGCGGTCGGTCAGTATGGAGTGGGCCCCGTCAGCCGTCGGCAGCGACTCGGTGGGCGGGCTGCCCAGTTCGCCGTCGGCGCCTATAGGATGCACCCCAGCGCGTGCTCCACCGTAATAGGCGACGAGCAGGTGGCGGCCGGTGCGGTCGGTGGCGAGATACGCTGGCCAGTCCTCAACGGTCACGGAGCCGGTCTGGGTGAGTCCACCGGTGCTGGGATCGATGCGGTGGCTGGACAGCGCGAGCGCCTCGCGATGGCTTACGTAGAGCGTACGCTTGTCGGGACTGATGGCCAGCAGGGACGGACCGCCGGGCATGGGGCTGTCGGCCTGATGGGTCAGTGCACCGGTATCTCCGTCCATGGTGTAAACGCCGATCTTGTTGTCGTCCTGGGCTGCGATATAGACATAGTGCGGCATAGCTGCTCCTCCTGAATACAATCCCCTATCGTGATGAGAGAGGATTTGAGGTTCTCTAGAATATCGCGATGGGATTGACTGGGGACCCGGTGGTGTTGTGCAGCCGCAGCGGGCCGATGGAGATCATGAATTCCCAGCGGTTACGCTCCCGGCAGGCCACGGCAACCTCCTCCAAGTTGGCGTTGTCCAGAATCCAGATGCCCATGGCCGTGATGCCGACCTGGTGGATGGGACTGGGAACCCTCTCGTATTGCGCCGGGCTGACGTCGTTGCCGGTATCCGTGCCGAGCATGGCGATGCCTCGCTCGTAGAACAGGGGCAGGCAGGAGGCCTGGCAGGCTGCGGAGCCAGCTTCCCGAGACCAGGGCCCCTCCACGTTGCGGCGGTTGAGTTGCCCCGTCCGAATCAGCAGCACATCGCCCTCTTCCACCTTGAAGCCACAGCGTTCCTCCGCGGCCAGGATGTCATCAATCATCACGCCCTCGCCGCGGTCGATCCAGTCGATGCCCTTGACCATCGGCACGTCCACCAGCACGGCGCGGGAGATAATGCCCTCCTTGGCCTCTTCCACCGAGCCAAAGGTCGCGCCGAGGCTGGTGGAGACGAGGTGGGCCGGCTTGCCGTTGTAGGTCTTTCCGTCCCAGAAGAAGTGGGCGAGGCTGTCCACATGCGTGACGGTGTAGCCGTGGAATATCATGCCGAAGTAGTCGGTGGCGGCCGGGAAGGCCCGATTACTGACCTTCTGGCCGCTGGCCCAACCCTCGCCACTCTCCACCATAAAGTGCACCGGTGGATTGGGGGCGTCCAGAGTGGGCTCAAAGCTGATGGTGCGGGCCATGGAAATTCGCACGCCCTCCTGGACCGTGGCGATGGCCTGCTTCACCTTGGCGGGCGTAATGAGGTTGGGCGCGCCCAGCTCGTCGTCATCTCCCCAGCGGCCCCAGTTGGAGAACTTGTCGAAGTAGCTGAGGACTTCATCTTCAGACGGGATATTGGCTTGCGGCATAAGTAGTCTCCTTGCACATTTTCTCTCTCGCTGGGAGAGGACGGAGGCAATGGCTTTCTCACACGGGGGGCGTAAGCTGGATGCCCAGGACCCGCTCGCACCAGCGGGCCACGGCCAGCAGGCGCTCCTCGCGGAATGGCGCGGCGATGATTTGCAGACCCATCGGCAGGCCCGAATCGGCCAGGCCAGAAGGTATGGTGATTGTGGGCAGCCCGCAGGATGTCCATGGCCCCTGGAATGCGGTGTTGCCGGTGTTGGTCAGGTCGGCCAGCGCAGGCGTCGGCGTGGTTGGAGTGAGCAGAACATCGGCGCTCTCGGCCAACACCTGCATGTCGGTGATCAATCGCTGCCGTCGCTCCAGGGCGCCGGAGTAGGTGATGGCGTCGGTATCCAGCCCACGACGCAGCAGGCGGCGCAACAGCGGGCGGTATTCCTCTGACCGCGTTTCGTACATGGGCCGGTGGAATGCGGCTGCCTCGCTGCGCATTATGATCTGCTGGTCCTCGATGGCGGTGCTGAAGCTGTCGGGCAGCTTGACCTCGTCCACTACCGCTCCCGCGGAGGCCAGCCTCTCGAGCATGGCCCGGGTATGCCGCTGCGTTTCCTCGTCAGACTCCTCCATGAAGAAAGTCGTGACCAAACTGATACGAGGAGGCGCGCCATTTTCCAGTCCCGACAGGTAGTCGCCCGCGGGAAAGCGAGCGCAAGCAGGGTCGTTGGCGTCCGGTCCGGCCATTACCTGCAGCATGAGAGCCGCATCCTCCACCGAGCGAGACATCCAGCCCATGGTGTCCAGCGACCAGCTAACCGGCACCACGCCGTAGCGGCTCACACGTCCGTAGGTGGGCTTGAGGCCAACAACGCCGTTGTACGACGCCGGGCGCAGCACCGAGCCGACGGTCTGCGAACCCAAGGCTACAGGACACATCCCGGAGGCCACAGACACCGCCGAGCCACTGCTGGAACCGCCGGGAGTGTGGGCCGGGTTCCACGGGTTCAGCGTCTGCGAGGGGTCCAGGCAGGCAAACTCGGTGGTTACCGTCTTGCCCATCATTATGACCCCGGCCTGCTTGAGCCTCGCCAGCGTCGCCGCGTCGTACTCCGGCACAAAGTCGGCGTACACCTGCGAGCAGGCGGTGGTGGGGATTCCGGCGGTATAGAAGATGTCCTTGACGCCCACCGGGACGCCGTGCAGCGGCCCGGGTTCGGGCCGGGTATCCAGCTCCCGCTGCCGCTGCTCGGCGTCGGCCAGTACGGTTTCGCGGTCGAGGTAGACCCAAGCTTGCAGCGACTCCAGCGCGTCGGTCCGCGCCAGCAGCGCCTCGGCAACGTCCACAGCGCTGATCTCTCGGGCGCGAATCTGGCGGGCCAACTGGGCGGCGGTCAGTTCGTGCAGTTCAGGCATTAGCGCTCCTCGGGAGTCCTCTCTGCTTTTGGAGAGTTCTCCCACAGTTCAAGTGTTGCCGTATTCCCGTCCTAGAGCGGCGGGCGGCGGGTGTGCCAGTCGGTGGCCTGCTCGTAGGCGTAGGCGGCGCGGAAAAGGGTTGGCTCGTCGAAGGGGCGGCCGACCAATTGCAGACCGACGGGCAGGCCGTCGGAGGTAAAGCCGCAGTTGATGGACAGACCGGGTACGCCAGCCAGGTTGCCGGGGGAAGTGTAACTTCGCCGTCCGCCAAGCATTGCCAGGAAATCTTCCTTCCCGTTCCTGGACAGCCCGGCCTCCGTGGGAATGGGAGTTGCCTGCACCGACGACGTGGGCAGCGCCAGGACGTCAACGCGACTGAGGGCATCCAGTATTTGTTCCCGGATGATGTGGCGGAGCCGGTTGGCTTTCTGGTGGGCTTGGGCGGGTATCAGTGCGCCGGTCAGGAGACGCACCCGGTTATTGTGATCGTACATCTCCGGGTGCTCGAGCAGGCCCCGGCGATGTACCCCGGTGGCGTCGACATAAATCAGCGTGGTGGATATTGCCGCTGACTGAGCGATCAGGGGAATGGAGATTTCTTCTATTTCCGCCCCCAGCTCACCCATCTGGGCGATGGCGCCATTCACGGCGTCGCGCACGTCCGGTTCCACCCCGTCGGCGTTGACGCGGTCGCTCAGCACTCCAACGCGCAGGCCTCGTATGCTGTCGTACAGACCGTCAAGGTAGTCAGGAACGGGCGCGTTGCGGGTGTAGGGGTCGTTGGGGTCGTATCCGGCGATGGCTCCAAGCGTAACAGCACAGTCCCTGACGGTCCGGGAAATTGGACCGGCGGCGTCCATGGACCACGTTGACGCCAGCATCCCGTGGCGGCTGACCAGCCCCCAGGTGGGGCGGATGCCCACCAGTCCGCAGAAGGCAGCCGGGCCCCGAATGGAGCCGGCAGTGTCTTCGCCCAATGACGTGGCGCACAGGAAGGCAGCGGTGGCCGCGCCCGAGCCGCTGCTGGATGTTCCGGGGTTGCGGGTCAGGTCCCAAGGATTGCGAGGGCGGCCGTACGGATGGTGGAAGGCGTCACCCATGGCGAATTCGCTCATGTTGAGCTTGCCGAGCAGCACCGCCCCGGCCTCTCTCAGCTTGCTCATCACCGTGGCATCGTAATCTGGGACATAGTCGCGGAGGATTTCCGAGCCTCCGGTGGTTCCGACTCCGGCGGTGCAGAACTGGTCCTTCACCGCCACCGGGACGCCATGCAGTGGACCGCGGTATTGTCCTGCTGCGATTTCCTGCTCCGCCTGCCGCGCCTCGGCCAGGGCCCGTTCTGCGGTGACGGCGATGTAGGAGTTGAGCGACGAATCCACCTGCTCGATGCGGGACAGATAGGCCTGGGTTGCCTCTACCGGCGACACTTCGCCCGATCTGATCAATTCCGCCAGAGCAGTGGCGTCGAGAAAAGGTAATTCGTTGCGTTCCATCACTGAAACCTGCGTTTGTGTTTGTCGTGGAATAACAATTCCACCGGAAGCAGCCCAATTTTGCAGGCGGTGCACAGCTATGTCAACGCGAATTCGGGCTGGCAGTGCGCATCGCGCTATAATCGGTGGGCGGCCATTGGGCGAACCGGGGCCGCCGGAGGTTACGGCTATGGGTCTGGCCGGCGTGGTAATGGCAGCAGGCGAGGGACGCAGGATGCGGTCTCGTATCCCCAAACCCCTGCACCTGGTCTGCGGAAAAGAGATGGTCCGCTACCCGGTGGAACTGCTGAAGGAAGCAGGGGCGGAACGGGTGTTGGTGGTGGTATCGCCGGAAAATCAGAGCGCGATCAGATCGGTTCTTGGTGATTCGGTGGAATACGCCGTTCAGCAGCGGCCCAACGGCACCGGAGGCGCCGTTGCCAGTTGCATGGAGTTGCTGAAAAGCTCGGCCAACCGCGTGCTGGTCATCGGTGGCGATACTCCGCTGGTCACCAGCGAATCGATTGCCGATCTGCTGGACAGGCACATTGGGCGGGAGGCCTCAATGACCCTGCTGACCGCTCCCAACGGAGAGATGCCGGACCTGGGGCGAGTGATCATGGCCGGCGAGCGGGTTGTCCGAATCGTCGAGGCAGTGGACGCCGCCGGAACACCGGACGACTCGGTCGCCGATGTCAACGCCGGTGTCTACTGCTTCGATGCACAATGGCTGTGGGGAGCCCTGAAGGACCTGAGCTTCCAAGCGTCCGGAGAACTGCGCCTGACCGAGTTGGCAGCCATCGGCGCCAAGGCAGGATCGAGTGTATTCGCCGCCCAGGTTACAGAATTCGCAGAGGCTGCAGGGGTCAACAACCGGATTCAGCTGGCATTTGCAGAATCGGTCATGCGCGACCGTATCAGGGAACGCTGGATGATGGAGGGGGTTACAATGACCGACCCGGATTCGGTCTACATTGACGCCAACGTATCCATCGGCATCGACACGATAATACTGCCCAACACCATGCTTCTTGGCGAAACGTCCATCGGCGAGAACTGTGAAGTCGGCCCCAACTCCGTGGTCCGCGACAGCATAATCGGCAGCCATTGCCGAGTCACTTCCTCGGCCCTCGAAGAGGCAACGATGGAAGACCGGACGGACATTGGCCCCTTCAGTCACCTGCGTCCCGGAGCTTACCTGGAGTCTGGCGTTCACATCGGCAATTTTGTCGAGGTGAAGGAAAGCAGGTTCAGGGCCGACGCCGTAATGGGCCACTTTGGCTACGCCGGGGACGCGACCATTGGGTCAAGAGTCAACATCGGCGCAGGAATGATCACCTGCAACTACGACGGCAAAGAAAAGCACCGGACCGAGATAGAGAACGATGCGTTCATCGGATGCGATACGATGCTGGTCGCGCCGGTCACTGTGGGAGAGGGTTCGATCACCGGCGCCGGGGCGGTTGTGACGAAAGACGTACCGCCCGCTAGACTGGTTGTGGGGGTACCTGCTACCATTAAACGCAACTTGAAATAGCCCGTCCTCCCAGCACCGGTGAATACAGGCCAACCGGCCGTACCGCCATAAGCCTTGAGTTTCGGGAGATTATGAGGTTTGGATACAGATATCCCTCCTCCAGATTTAGCCCCTGACGATCATCTCCCGGGATTACGCCGGCTGAATGCCAGTTGGAATTCTGCGGGCGCTCCTGTTCAAGCGCACCGGATCATCCTCTATTCGATGCACCATCTTCACTCCCCTCAGGTTGTCCGTAGCCATGCCGACATTTAGTTGGCTTGGCCGGCTGTTCTCCGGCAAAGAGCAGAGCGAAAGCCGGCAAAGGGGAACCCCGGAGGGCGCATCGCCTGGAAATGGAGGATCTTCCAGCCGTGGCCAGGGCCTGACCGCCACGGAACACCATGCCGGACTGGAAATTCTGCCAGACGAGCCTGCCATCACCGAGGAGGAGCTCAGCGGCCTAGACCAGCGGGACCGCAAGATGCTCCGCTCTATCATCGACCTCGACTACACCACCGTGCGGGAGGTTATGGTTCCGCGTCTGGACATGGTGGCGATAGATGTCAGTGTGTCGCTGCACGAGGCCGCGGCGGCAATCGTGGAATACGGGCACAGCCGCCTTCCGGTGTACGACGAAACCGTCGATGAAATTTTGGGCATCCTGTACGTTCGTGATCTGCTGGCGGCGATTGCAGGCCCGCAAAACGAAACCGACGTAAGAGCGCTGACGCGACAGGCGTTTGTCGTGCCTGAAACCAAGCGGGTTGACGAGTTGCTGGAGGAATTCCGGCAGCGCCACACCCAGATAGCCATTGTAGTCGACGAATACGGCGGTACCGAGGGACTGGTGACCATGGAGGACGTGCTGGAGGAGATCGTCGGCGAAATTGAGGATGAGTTTTCCCGTGGACATGATGCGGAGATTGCCCGACAGGACGACGGCACTGTGTACGTCACCTCCGGTCTGAGTACGGAGGAGGTCGAAGACCTGTTTGGTGTCAACATCGAAAGCGACGACTTCGACACGGTCGGCGGTTTTGTCTACCATCACTTGGGGAGAATTCCCCATGTCGGGGATGTGGTGGAAAGGGAGGGGCTGCGGGTGGAGGTGGCTTCAGTGGCAGGAAGAAGGTTGCGCTCACTGAAGATCAACAAAGAGAACGGCGGCCCTCCCGTTGAATCCGGTTAAGCCGCCGTTGGTCCATTCTTTCTCTTGTCGGTTGGGTCTCTAGCTGCTTGTCTTCTTGGCGATTAACGTCGCGTCAACTATCAACCGGTGGTCGTAAACAAGACGGGGGAAACAGGACACCAAGTGAATGTTGGGGCCACCATCTCCGTCCAGTGTTATTTGATCCTCGTGAACGACCCGGGTGGCGGTCACCCTGTACAGGAACTGTTCGGTCCCGTTATCAGTAATGATCTGCACTTCCTCGCCGTTGGTCAGTTTGTCCGGCACCTGGTCCAGATTACGGAATACTGAACCCTCGCCGATCAGTGGGCTTTCCATGTGACCGAAGTACCATCCGTCCCCGTCTTCGCCAGCGTCAAATGTTTCTGGGATATGCCCTGCCGCATGGCTGGGCGTCTCATAGGCGCGCCGGTCTCCGAGGTCCTGGATGGACAGTTCCGTCACAGTAGCCTGGATCTCAATGGCAGGGATGCTGATGCTGGTGGCAGAGTCCACCGAGGTCAGGGGACTCCCTTCCGTAAAATCAATAAGAACGAAGCCTTCCGGCAGGACCGGTCCGGGGTCGCTGAGAGTAGACCCAGCGTCATCGGAAAACAGCAACACGTCCCACACTATCGAGGGACTGGCCGGGTTCAGGTCGGGCAAACGCTCTTCTTGCACCACAACAGGCACAAGCTCAACCGCAGGTACATTGTACCTGTCCAAGTCGGCGCGAGCGCCGGTGGCATAGCCGTAATAAGCCCCGCCCACTCCAATCAACACCCCCCCGGCGATTACCAGGGAAGCGCCTGCCATTCTGGTGCGGTTCCAGAATCGCCTCATCCCGTTGCGCAGGATCAAATAGTCATAACCGGCTATCATAGCATCCCTCCTCCCGGCCACCCTGCAAGCCGCCATGGTTCAGGCGACCTGCTGGGACCGGGAACCTCACGTCACCACCACCCAGCTATTCCCCGGAGCGTTCAGGGAGCACGGCGGAGGCGTTGGAAAACGGGCCTTGCAGCCCAACCTGGCTAATTTACCTTCAGCGCACCCGAGGGGTGTTCATCGAACCCGGAGTGATGGGTTCGTTGAGGTAAATGTCACCGTTTCTAATCTTGATGTTGAATCCGCAAGGAGGGTTCACGCAAACCCAAGCCTTGAAATGTACGGCCGCCCCCTGACCACCGTAATCAGACAACGGCACCAAATAGCCGATGTCGCATTTAAGGCACTTGGGTACGTTCATTTCACCCACAGGAACCACCTCCCTCACTGGCGACTTGGGTGAGTATAGCCTCTCGGTAGGTGTGCCTTCAACAAAATCAACCATCAAAATTGCGATATTTTACGAATTCGGTTTACATAACAACGTGTTCATTTATGTAAACTAACAGGCTCGCTGATTTTTTGTCCAATCGCTTCCAGTGTCAAACGGCGCTGGCATCGAATTCGGTCTTCATAAAGCCTTGTATATAACGACATCCGCCAATCCAGCACCGTCTTCTCATTTTTGCAAGAACCCTTACTCCAAGAAGTCCCGGAGTTTTCGAGAACGGGTGGGATGTCGCAGTTTCCGGAGAGCCTTGGCCTCAATTTGGCGAATCCGCTCCCTGGTCACCCCGAACTCGCGGCCGACCTCCTCCAGGGTACGACTTCGCCCGTCTTCCAAGCCGAAACGAAGCACCAGCACTCGGGCCTCCCGCTCGGTAAGGGTGTGCAGCACCTCGTCCACCTGCTCTTTGAGCAACTGGAAGGAGGCGGCATCCGCAGGAGCGGGGGCATTGCGGTCTTCGATGAAATCCCCCAGATGGGAGTCCTCTTCCTCGCCGATGGGAGTCTCCAAGGACACCGGCTCCTGAGAGATCTTGAGAATTTCCTCGACCTTCTCTGGGCCGATTTCCATGGCCTGTCCGATTTCCTCCGGGGTGGGCTCCCGCCCGTATTCCTGTAGCAGCCGACGGTGTTGGCGCATCAGCTTGTTGATGGTCTCCACCATGTGAACTGGAATGCGGATGGTGCGGGCCTGGTCCGCGATGGAGCGGGTGATGGCCTGGCGGATCCACCACGTCGCATAGGTGCTGAACTTGTACCCCTTGCGGTAGTCAAACTTCTCCACCGCCCGGATGAGGCCAATGTTGCCCTCCTGGATCATGTCCAGCAGCGCCATGCCGCGACCTATGTACTTCTTGGCCACGCTGACCACCAAGCGCAGGTTGGCCTCGGTCAGATGAGACTGCGCCTTTTCGCTGTCGGCCTCCACCCGGTTGTAATTCTGACGCAGCAGGGGGTCCATCCCCTGCAGCCTGGCCAGGTGCTCTGGGTTACCCAGCGCCGACCCCAGTTCGGCGAGCTGGGCGTCGCGAAGGGCGTCCACGGTCGGCTGGGCAAGCACCCAGGAACTCAGGGACAGGTCCAGAACCCTGCGGTAGACATCCTCCGCACTCTCATCCAAGTCCTCGGCCAATCGCGCCAGCATCTCCTGCGAGACCTCGGCGTCGATGGACTCTCGCAACCGGGTGTGCGTTATTATCTTCGACAGGGGTGGATTCGTCGGCAACAGGTTTGAATTCGTGCTTGCCAGATGGTCCCTATTGTCCACCAGGTGGGAAAGGTCGGGATTGAATGGCAACACTTCCTGTTTGATGGCCTGGCGCAACTCTGGAGGCAAAGCATCCCGCAACTCAGGCATATCCAGAATTTCAGAGAGTGTTGGGTTGAACGGTTCGGGGGGCGGCCCCGTTTCCTGCTGTACAGCCGAGTCCAGACTCTCCTCTTCGATACCTGCCTCTACTGCGGGAGCGCTCTCTTGGTTTTTGTCCTGAAGCACAGGGCCGTATATATCACGCAGCCCGCTCTTGATGACCTCGCTCACCTCAGGATTGTCGAGGATATCCAGCAACTTGGCGTCCGCCGGGAGTACTTCCTCCTCGCCCGCTTGGACCTCTCTGAGGTTAGCTTCTATTTCATCGCCCACCTCCGGGTTTTCCAGTATCTCCGACAGGGTGGGATTTGAGAGGTCAGCCTTCTCCTCCAGTTCATCGGAGAAGGCCAACGAGCCGTCGTCAGAGGCAACCTCTCCGCCTTGGTCCGTCCCGGACTCCGGTCCCTCGATGGCGGAAGGTCCCTCCAGCGGCACATCGATCCCCATCAAAATCTGCAATTCCGGGGTATCCAATAATTGTGTCAGGGCATTGTCATGCCGCATCTGGAAGTCTCTGGCGATGGCGCTGATCAGCGGCTCCGCTCCGGCGATACGGTCGAGCAGCCGGCCGGTGATCTGCCAGGGCTTGGGGTCCTCACTGAGTTCTTCGATCAGCTCTGCCTTCAACGCCTGCAGATGCTTGCCGCCTTCCAACTGCCGGGCCAGCTTGCGTTCGTCCGCAGACGTGAGCAGACGCACCCGGCCGATTTCCCGCAGGTACATGCGTACGGGATCGTCGAGCACCTCCATGGTCTCAGCGGCCTCTGGCCCACGCTCAGTGTCCTCAGGTTCCGCCTCGGTGGTAGCGCCATCGGTGCTTTCCGTACTACCCTCAGTTTCTGGCGTGTCCCACTGTTCCTCATCGGCGGCCACAGCCAAGGGCGCCGGGCGGGGAGCGGCGACCTCATCGCCGTCCTCGGAGGCGCCATTTTGCACGGCATCAACCTTGCGGAAGATGTCGATGATAGGATCCCGCTCCTCGGCTTCCTCCTCGGCGGGTGGCTCGAGAAAGTCCTCGGGATTAAGTTCTCTGGCAGCTTGTCGGTGACTGACCATGCAATCTCCTCGAAAAAGATGAAAAGTTAACGAATTGAATATCTATGGGATGCGATGGACTGCCCTGCTGTGGGCTGTTATCTGTGGGCTGTCATAAGGTTATCGACTGGCGCGGATACTCCGACGCCGGTCTTCGTTTTCTTTGATTCGCTGATTAAGCTCCACGGCGCGTTTGTGGTCTTCCTCACTAATATCATCCGGCGAATCGGCAAACCTGTCTTCTTCATCCCTTTTAAGTTGTTTCAGGTGTCGGTACTCCAGGTTCGCCACATTCTCGGCAATGGCCCAACGGCGCTTCGCCAAATCCATGGCTGGCAACGACTTCGTCCGTAGAGCATCAATTTGCTCGCGGACTCCGGGGGGGACGTTCTCAGCGCTAGCTTCTTCATCCTCGCCGGTGTTCCGTGTCTGTGTCTCCGCGACCAGATAGTTGCTGAAAATCTCCCGGTTCTCGGGCCGCTGGAAGAGGTCGGCCGTCAGGGAATCCGTGTTTTCGCCCAGTTCTGGAAAGTGCATCAACAGGGCCAGGCAGTACTCCTCGACTGGGTCGTGGTCGAGGCTGGCGAAAGGCGATGCCGTCACCTGCTCAGGGGCCGCTCCAGGCTGCTGCCCGGCGGGTGCGCCTCTGGTTCTGCGAGGAGCGGCGGGCCTGCTGATACTGGCCCTGAGAGTGTCCAGCGGGACACCCAGCTTTTCCGCCAGCATTTGAAAGTAATGATCCTGTTGCGGCGCGTCCTGGACTGCGAAAATAAGACGGGAGACCTGATCGGCGATGGCTGCTTTGCCTCGAGGCAAAGAAGGATCCACACTCGCTGCCATAGCCGTTATCACGAACTCCAGCAATGGCCTGGCATTGGCCACCAAGGCCCTCCATTCGCCGGATGAGCGCCTGATAACTTCATCGGGATCCTGCCCTGTCGGCATTGCCGCGATACGGATCTCAGGATTTTCCTGGTGTTGCAGCATGGTGGTGCCGCCCGAGCGCCCGGCCACCCTGCTCTGGTAAATACGCCACGACGATTCCAGGCTCCTCAGAGTGGCCTGTTGACCCGCCGTGTCTTGGTCCAAGGCCATGGTCACCCGGTTGGTAAGCCGGCGGATGGCATTCACCTGCGGCTCCGTGAGGGCAGTGCCCATGGAAGCGACGACGTTGTGGAATCCGGCCTGGTGGGCGGCAATTGCGTCCATGTAGCCTTCCACTATGACCGCGCCTTCACTCCTGATGCCATCCCGGGCTAGGTTCATTGCGTACAGCAGGCGACTCTTGTCGAACACCTCGCTCTGTGGAGAGTTGAGATACTTGGGCTGTGAATCGTCCAAGGCCCTGCCGCCAAAACCGGCCAGCCGGCTCTCGGCGTCCCGAATGGGAATCATCAGGCGCCCCCGGAACAGATCCCGCTGCTCCCCGTCGTCTCCCTCTCTGACGACCCCGGCGGCCACCAACTGAGCGGCGTCGAACCCCTCGCGCAGCAGGTAACTCCGAAGTGACTCTCCGTCGTTTGGCGCCAGTCCCAGCTGAAATGTCTCGGAGGCGGACCGATCAAGACCCCGGCGCTCCATATAGGCACGGGCTTCAGCGCCTTGGGTGGAAGCCAGCGTCCGTTGAAAAAAGGCGCAGGCCGCCTCGTTTATCCGAAAGGCCGGGTGGTCGGTGCGGAAGCCTTGCTGGTCCGGCATCGGCAGGCCGACCTGACGAGCCAACTGACGCATCGCCTCGCCGAACTCCAGGTTTTCCGAGCGCATCACGAAGGAGATGGCGTCGCCACCGGTGGCGCAGGCCCCGAAGCATCGCCATGACTGCCGGTCCGGGAATACGTGGAAAGAGGAAGTTCGTTCTTGGTGAAAGGGGCAGTTGCCCTTGTAGCTCCGCCCGGACCGTTGCAGCTGCACCCGCTGACCAACGACTTCCAGAATGTCCAGCCGGGCTTTTATGTCATCTAATACGGTCACAACCAGCCCTCCTGAACCAAGCCGACAACGCCAACAGGCCGGCAGCCGGATTGCAGAATCCTCCGTGGACCAACCGGACCGGTAAGCCTGGGCGAGAATCGGCCACCAAATGGCCGGTGAGTAACGCCACAGGCACATTACGCCAACGTTATTATATCAAGTTTCCGTCGCTGTTGCAAGAGTTCATGGAGGTTGTCTGTGACAGCAGCGTCCAACCGGGCCTCCGCCATCAGGGACAGGTCACGGCCGAAGTCCACGTCCCACGCCAGGGTGCGAACGCCAAGGCCTCTCATCCTGCGCATCAGGCGCGGGTTGTAGCTGTCATTTGCCGGGTCGTACCAGTGCGCTCTCACGAGGCAACTGAAACAGCGGGAGCGAATGGGCGGCGGATGGCGGCGAGACCAGATGTATCCCCGCAGGATGCGAGGCTCAATCTTGCGCAATTCCCATAGTGATATAGGGTTGAAGCTGGCCACCAAGGTGCTCCCCCATCGCTGGTGGCGCCTCACAACCTCCGCAACCCTATGAGCAATGAGTCGCATCCCATCGATGACGGCCTTCATCTCCACGTTTATCAGGTAATTGGAGGGCAGCAGATCGAATATTTCATCGAGGGTTGGCGCCTGGACTCCCCGGAATTCCGGCCCAAACCACTCTCCCGCATCCAGCGACCGCATCTCTTCGAGGCTTGCATTGCTCACCAGGCCACGCACGCCCCCGATGCGCTTCAGGTTGCGGTCATGAAAGACAACGAGCTGGCCATCGCGCGTCAGGCGAACGTCCAGCTCAATACCGTCGGCCCCACTTTCGAGGGCGCGTTGGAATGCAGGCAGTGTGTTCTCCGGCGCCTTGGAAACGTCGCCGCGATGGGCAATGATGAGGGGACACTGGCGAATGCCGGGCGGGAAGTCCCAAGTATCCGGCGTAGCCGTCGCACGGTAGCTCGAGCGGTAGTCAGAGGGGGTAGCGGCCGTTTGCGGAGGTAGCGCCAAGTGTCCCTCATACATCGGCAGGCAATGTAGAGCTTAAAGTAGCGGGCGCCATCCGGGCTGTCAAGAAGTGGCAAGGTGGCATGTGAAGCCAGAATCATCCGTGGCGTTTCACGCTTCAAGACTGCTGTTGATCGGCATTTCTGAAGGACAACGTGCGGCATGACAACCCGACAACACGGAGATTGGGGTTAGAATACTGGGATTCCCGCCGCGCCTGGCGCTCGGGCTGGTGCGGAGACTGGCAACGGAGAATTGATGAGGCCGATTCGAGGCGTTCGCGGAACGGCTATCGGGCTGATGCGTGAGAGGGATTTTCGCGTCATCTGGTCCGTGGGCATCCTTGCCGAGTTCGGACGGCGCTATGAAATACTAGCGCTGAGCCTCCTGATCTTGGACATAACCAACTCTTCCGCCTCCCATTTGATGCTGCTCTGGGTTTTCAACAACATGCCCAGACCCTTCGTATCATCGCTGGCCGGCTACATTGCCGACCGATTTCCCAGGCAGCGCATTATGCTGCTGGCGCAGACATTCAATATCATCACCGCCGCGGGACTGCTGGGATTGATGCTGCACGACCTGGAGGCGCTCCAGACCTGGCACATTTTCGTGGCAGCCTTTATCCAAGGAACGACCAAGGCCATTGAGGATCCTTCCCGACGGACGGGCATCTTCGACATCGTGGGACGGGACCGGCTGGTCAACGCCATGTCCCTGGACGTGATTTCCCACAACGTCGGCAAGATGATTGGTCCGGTGGTGGGCGGCCTGCTGATCCAGTTCTCAGGATACCCGGCGGCCTACATCTTCCTGCTGTTCGTACACGCCGATACCCTGTTGCTGATCTCTCGCCTCCGAATTCCGGTCTCCGGCTTACGCGCCACCATGCCGCCCCTGTGGCTCGGTCTCGGCAACGCCTTCGGGTTTACATGGAAGAACAAGGTGTTGGTGGGGATGCTTTCAATCACGATATTAATGAACGCCATGGTATTCCCATTGCAACAATTCATCCCGGCTGTTGGGCAGGAGCTGCTCGGCGTTGGCCCCGCCCTCGTGGGAGCGCTGGTGGCGGCCGACGGCTTCGGGCATTTGGCCGGGGCGGCGATGATGGCGTCGACGCGGAGCATAAGGTATCACGGCCGCTATTTCGCCTACGGCTCGATCGTCGTGCTGCTGGCTTCGGCGACCTACATCTGGTCGCCGTGGTACGGCCTGGCCTTCGGGCTGCTGTTGTTCAGCGGCCTCGGGCAGGCGGGGTTCTCGACGATGCAGAGCAGCATAATGATGCTGGAGGCACCCCCGGAGATGCGCGGTCAGATGATGGGACTACTGAGCTTTTGCATCGGCGTAGCCAATCTGCTGGGCGCCCTGGAAATCAGCTTCGTGGTATCGGCCTTGGCATTGCAGCAGACCATCTCGCTGCACGCACTGATTGCGCTCGCTCTGCTCATTCCAGCCATAGCGTTCACCCCCTTGGTCCGGCGCCCATTGGCGCAGCCCGAGCCGAGTCCCGCGCCAGAAGCCCAAGCGTGATAAAGTTGCCCCTCGGATTCCGAGGCGGTATATTCAATCTGGCCGCAGCCCGATAGCAGGCGGGAAATTGTTCAGGGCAGCGGCGACGCGGAGTGGTTGATGGCGCAGGTAATCGACTGGCCGGGACGAATGCAGCAGTTGGCCGAGTTCGTGGGGCTGGACCAAGAGGGGCTGGAACTGATCCAGTCAACCCGCGAGGTTATTCTGGCCCACGGCGACGAATTGACCGCGTCGGTTTATGACAACTTCCTCGACTTCCCCGAGTCCCGGCGTTTCTTCGCCGACGAGCTCGGCGAGGTGAATGAAGAACGGCTCACCCGGCGCAAGCACAGCCTGATGCGCTGGCTGCGCGGTTCCGTCGACTTTCAAATGGATACCGACTATCCCATCCGCGTTCTGGCAATGGGGATCGTCCACAGCCACCCGCCCCTGCACCGCGCCCATTTGGGGTCCGTGCCGGCCCGCTTCATGATCGGCACCATCGGGTACATCCAAGCCGCAGTGACAGACCTGCTGCGCCGCAAGCTGGACGATCAGGAGTTGGCGATCAGGGCAGCATCCGCCTGGAACAGGATGCTGATGCTGCAGCTCGACATCATGCTGGCGGGCTACATCAATGAAGTGCCCAACGAACCCGTGCCCGGAGGGCCGCAGTACACCGGGCCGGGAGCAGAGTAAGACAGGGGAACACCCAGAAAGGAGCAGGGAAAATGAGCAAAGTGCTGGTAATTCAGGGCGCAGGGATGAATATGCGCGGCAAGGCCCAGATCGAAATTTTCGGCCCGACAACCCTGGAGGAAATCGACGAGCAGATCAAAGGGTATGCGGAGGGCCTGGGCATAGACGTCGAGATGTTCCACTCAAACATTGAGGGCGAGGTCGTAAACGCGCTGTACGACGCCCACGACCGCGACTTCGACGCCGCGCTCATAAATCCTGCGGGCTATACCACCGTGGCCGGGCCGCTCAGGAGCGCCATCACGCAGGTGAAGTTCCCGGTGTACGAGGTCCACGTATCGAACCCCACATCTCGGGGCACCGTATCGCAGGTGCTCCCGGTGTGCAAGGGCGCAGTCTACGGCTGCGGCGTATACGGTTACAGGCTGGCCCTCGAAGCGGTGCAGCAGTTGAGCTAAACACGAACCTCTATTCCCCTCGGGTGAGGGGCGGGCAGGGGTTAATTCCAAAAAGAGCGGGCGGGTTTCCACCCGCCCCTATGAAATTCACTATTCGCAGCGCAGACAGCGCGGCTCGGAAAACACCGTAGCATGGATGTCGGGGCTGGTGATGAGGTAGTCCAGCACCACCCGCATAGCCTTGTCTTCGCTGGAGAGGTTGAACTTCTCCTTGGCCTGCCGGATGAAGGCCATCTGGTCGGGATTCAGTTCGATGGTGTACGATTCCTTGGGACCTGCCATAGCAAAAACTCCTCGCAGTGACCGGATCGGGCGGCAAGCCGTCCGTTTGTGTTTTCAGGATAGTGCAACGGACAGAGCCGCGCAATCACCGTCGGCCAACCAAGTTCAACCTGGCCCGGCGTGGAGCTTGGTTTTCAGCCGTGGGCTGTTCTTTCTTGGCATCCTGTCCACTATCGCTTTCCTTACGGCCTGCCAGGGTGAACCATCACCAACGATGGCCCGGACCGCCGTACCGCCTACGGTGGCACCCACGGTGGCACCCACGCCGTCAGAACCACCGGCAACGCACCAATCGGCCATCGTTGCCACCCCAATGCCACCTCAAGAACCCACGCCGACCCGCGAACCCGCCACTCGGGCCAAGGAGCGGCCTACTGCAACCACTACCGTCCAGCCCACGGCGACGAATCCACAAACATTACCCACAGGTGAACCTGCAATGTCAACCGGCACTCCGGTCAAACCCGACCGCCCGAATAACGATTCCCCTGAGGACGCAGCCGCCATCCGCCGGATGATCAACGAGTATTGGGAGGCGCTGAACGACTACGATGTTGACAGTGCCATGCCAATGCTTGAGGAGAGCTACAGGGCTACTGAGGAAGAGCTAATCAGAAAAGACATCGGGAGGATGAAGCTCTTTCGCGTCAAACTGGGAGTGTCCGAAGAGACGCCCCCAACGCTGAACGCCGATGGAGACTACGAAAGTTACGTCAGTGTGGAAACGCCTATCGATACCAGAACGGTCATGATGGTGTTTCGCCGGATCGATGAGGAGTGGCGAATAGTCTTTACCGGTGAGGTCGACTAAACTAAAGCCAAGGTGAAATGTACATATCGCCAAACCGCACTGTCGGGGGCCACCCATTTGGGGCCTAAAGGTGATGTGAGGTGCCGTGGAATCCTCTCGGTCGTCTCCAAAACCCCCGAAATGCACATCCCACCTTGGTATTGGTTTAGTCAGCCGCAGGCGTCGGTGATGGCCTGCGAAATGGCGGCCAGCCTTGGGGTATTGCTCGCCTCGGCTCGAAAGCCGTTGGTGATGTAGGCGACTGCCAAGCCGGTGTCAGGGTTGGCCCACCCGACCGACGTCCCGGAACCGGCGTGCCCGAAGGTACGTGGGTCGAGCTTGTCGGCCGCGCCGGTGCGCGGGTCGGCCAACGACAGCCCCATGCCCCGGGTTACGCGGCGATTCAGGGAGTGGTCAATTCCCTCGGAGTGAGGAGACGTCACTTCGCAGACTGTCTCAGGTTTCATTATGGTGACGTCATCCAGGGTGCCGGACAATTGCATCATGGCGAAGAAGCGGGCCAGCCCCCTCGCTGTGGAAATCCCTCCGCCCGCCGGCTGAACTGTCCGATGGACCTCGGGGCGATTGTACAACTCCACCTGGCTGCGGCGGTCGCAGTCCTCCATGGCGTGCAGCTTGGACACCCGGTCCAGCAACCATTCCGGCAGCCCGATGTACAGGTCGTTGATACCAAGCGGGCGCGTGATTTCCTCGCGGACAAATCGGTTGATGGGGCGTCCGTCGATGCGCCGCACCAACTCGCCGATGACCCAGCCGAAGTTGCGGGGGTGATAGGCGATCACTCGTCCCGGCGGATAGTCGGGGCGGAGTTCCTCCATCGCCCTGACCGCTGCGTCCCAGTCGCTCCAGCGGTCCCAAGTCATGTGGCTGGGGCTGTCGGGAAATCCGCCGCGGTGCGTCAGCACCTGGGCGATGGTCACCTCTTCCTTACCGGACTGGGCAAATTCCGGCCAGTGGTCGGAGACGCGGTCTTCCCAGCGCAACCTGCCCCGCTCCCACAAGATGTGCAGACAACAAGCCGTGACTGGCTTGGTGGACGAGTACAGAACGAACATTGTGTTTTCGTCCACCGGACGGCCAGTCTTCTGGTCCGCCAGCCCGCCGTAAAGATCAAGGACCATTTCGCCGTGGTGATAAACAGAAAGAGCGGCCCCCGGGTGGAGGCCGGAATCAATCTGCTCGAAAAACAATTCCCTGACGCGATCGAGGTCCCTCGGGTCAATTCGCGTTTCCGCCGGCGCTCCTGCGCCGCAAGCAATAGTCACTCTGAGCTACCTCACCGTATCCAAAGGGTCCCGCCCCAATTGTGCAGCGTCCCCGGTTTTTGATCTCGCAATTCAGGCGACGCTTAATTCGGCCTTGCCAAGGCCCTCGATCTCGATCAGGGCAGAGTCACCAGCACTGAGCCACTTGGGCGGCACGATGCTGCCGGTGATTACCACCATCCCCGCCTTGAGTTCTTTCCCGTGGGCAGCCAGGGCATTGGCCAGCCAGGCCAACGGCTCCAGCGGGTGGCCCATCACGTCGGATCCCATCCCTTCGCCCACCAACTCGCCGTTGATCTCCATATACCCGCGGCACCCAGCCAGGTGAATGCCCCGCCAGTCGGAGACCGCATCCCCTAGCACCACGCCGGCGTTCAGGATGTTGGACGATATGGTAGTCAGCAGCTGCGTCTGCGTGTCCTGACCCTGCGTGCGACGGTTGTCGATAACCTCGAAGGCAGTCATAACTGCCTCAACCGCCTCCGACACCCCGTCGCGGTCATAGGGCGCGCCCGAAGCCGGCAGATCTGCACCCAGCCGAACGCCGACTTCACACTCTATGCCGGGCTGCAGGAAATCGGCCGAGTTCAAGACAGCAGGAGAATGGCGCACGTTGTTGGCCAGGATCAAGCCCGCCACCGGCTCGCTGATTCCCGATGCCTGCTGCAGGGCCGTGGTGGTGTAGGCAATCTTGTATCCCGCTACATCACCGTATTCCTTCCTCAGCGCACCCTGGAAGGCCACCTGAATCTCATAGGCTTCGTTGATGCTTTCGGGAAGCAAAGCGCCTTCCAGCAGGTACATCTGCTTGTCCCGGAACTGTTCCATCAGGGCTTCAGCTGCGTTACTGACTCGACTCATTTCTTCCTCGCGTTCATCAACCTGCCAAGGCCGCATTATACCAGTCTTGTTTGATCCGTCTCTCTATGCTATTCGTAGGGCACCAGTTGGATTTCGTGCAGCGCGGGCACAACCTCTTTGCCCAAGAGCTCCACCGAGCGCATAACGTCCTTGTGCGGGATATTGCCGTCGCTGCCGATGAGAATCATATAGCCGGGGTTGAGTTCCTCGATAGTCTCAGACAGCTTCTTTATCACGGTGTCGGGGCTTCCGACGATAATTGCCTTGACCTGCTGCAGGTCCTCGTAGCCCATTGGCGGGCCGCCACCGCCGCCGATGCGCCGGGCCGCCAGGCGGCTGGCCGTCGGCGACTGATAGCCGGGCGGGTCCAGATGCTCGACCGGGCCGCGCATCCGGTGCTGTCCAGCCCAGAGGAACCCGCGGCCCAGTTCCTGCGCCTTCTCGTCGGTGTCTGCCACCAGCGCCCGCACCTGGTAGCCGAAATGCTCCGGGCCGGGTGTGAAGCCGACCTCTTTCGCAGTGTCGATGTAGACTTGCTTCAACTCCTTGGTGAGGCTGATGAGAGCCCCAAGGTTCATATAGGCGTACTGATGGCTTGCTGCCCAGACCACGCTCTCGGGACTACTTCCGCCGGGGAACCACACCGGAGGATGCGGTTTTTGTACCGGCAGCACCCACGGGTTGACCACCCGGTGGTGATAGAATCGGCCCTCGAACCGGAATGGCCCCGGCTGCGTCCAGCATTTGATGATAAGGTCGTGGGCCTCCTCGAAACGCTCCCGGTTCTCGGTCGGGTCGATGCCCGCCTGCAGAGTCTCCACGGCACCGCCCCGCACAAAGCCCGAGATGAGCCGCCCGTTGGAAAAGCAGTCTAACATGGCCAGCTCTTCAGCCATCCTCACCGGCTCGTTGATCGGGATGATGTTGCCGAGGATGGCTATTCTCACCCGCTGAGTTATGCGGCTGATGACAGCGGCGTCCAAGTTGGCCGACGGCTTCATATTCCAGTACGAGGAGTGGTGCTCGTTGGTCATTATGCCGTCGAGCCCCGCCTCGTCGGCCATGGCGTACTGCTCGTGGTACTGGTTGTAGAGATGATGGGCCTTCTCGGGGTCGAAGTAGGTGTTGGGGAAGTCCAGCCGTCCCGAGTTGAACTGGGCGATGTCCTCCTCATTGACGTGCGTGTAGGGCTGCTGGGAATGGAAAAAGACTTCCACCGTATCTTTCATAATTGACCTTCCTCTGGTTGATTCAGCGCAGGGTCGCCACTGGATTGGAGATTCAGGAGATTTCGATGCCCACCGGACAGTGATCGGATCCCATCACATCGGGCAGGATGAAAGCGTCGGTCAGCCGCGTTGCGAATTCGGTATCGGCAAAGAAGTAGTCTATGCGCCAGCCGACGTTTCGGTCGCGGGCTCGCGTCATCTGGTCCCACCAACTGTAGTTGCCCGGCTCACGGTTGAACTGCCGAAAAGTGTCAACGTAGCCGTGCTCCAGGAATTTATCCATCCACTCTCGCTCCACCGGCAGGAAACCCGAAATCTTCTCGTTCTCCTTGGGCCGGGCGAGGTCGATTTCCCTGTGAGCGGTGTTGACGTCGCCGCAGACCACGACCTTGCGGCCCTCACCCCTCAGGTTGTCCACGTAGTCCAAGAAAGCGTCGTAGAACTCCATCTTGTAGCGCAACCGCTCTGCCGAACGCTTGCCGTTGGGGAAATAGATACCCAGGAACACAAAATCGTCGAAGTCAGCGACGACGGTGCGGCCCTCGCTGTCGAAGCGTTCGACGCCCAGCCCGAAGCTGACGCTGCGCGGCTCGCGGCGGGTGTAAAGGCCGACGCCGCTGTAGCCCTTGCGCTCCGGCTCGGTGAACCAAGCGGAATAGCCCTCGACCTGCTTCAGGGCCGTGGGTAGCTGGGATTCGTGGGCCTTGGTCTCCTGAAGGCACAGCACGTCAGGCTGCTCAGACTCAAACCATTCAAGAAAGCCCTTCTTGTGAGCGGCCCGGATGCCGTTGACATTCCACGAGATCAGACGCATACACCACCCGCCGGAGAACCAAACTTCTGCCCGATTATAGCAAAGGTGGAGTCAACGTGAGAGCCGTGGGCCCTGTGCTATCATTGGGTTCGCTTTCCCATACCCGTACTTCGATATGCTAACGGTATCTCGGGAAGATCAGGATAAACGGCGGTGCGAAGCCATGACCAGGACAGGACAGCAGTACTTGGACAGCCTGCGGGACGGGCGGCAGGTCTTTCTTGACGGGGAACTGATTACCGACGTGGTGGACCACCCGGCCTACCGAAACGCCATCCGGACCACGGCTGGCCTCTACGACTTCCAGTCCGCGCCGGAAAACCTGGACTTGATGACCTTCGAGTCGCCCACCAGCGGGGAACGAGTCAACCGCTCTTGGCAGCTTCCCGAGTGCTACGACGAGCTGGTGACTCGACGCAAGGCCCTGGAGGCATGGGCTGAATGCACATTCGGCTACATGGGCCGGTCCCCCGACCACGTGGCGTCGTCGCTGGCCGGCATGATGATGCGCCTCGACCTGTTCCGTCAGCACGGCGAGGAGCGCGCGCAGGCCCTCGCCGACTACTTCCAGTATGTCCGCGATAACGACCTTTTCGTCACCTACGTCATCACCAACCCGCAGGGCTGGACCGGCGAGCACGACGAGTTCCTTGTCGCGGGCATCTGCGATGAGGACTCCACCGGCGTGACTATCAAGGGCGCCAAGACGCTGGGAACCAGCAGCATCCTGGCCAACGAGGTCCTGTGCACCACCATCCAGCCGTTGACGCCCGGCGCCGAAAAGCATGCCTTCTCGGTGGCCGTGCCGATGAACGCGCCGGGGCTGAAGATACTTTCGCGCAAGTCCTACGAAGGGTGGGCGCAGAGCCAGTTCGACAATCCTCTCTCGTTCAGCCTGGACGAGAACGATGCTGTCCTCTTCTTCGACGAAGTGAAGGTGCCGTGGGAGCGGGTCTTCATCCACCGGGACGTAGCCCTCTGCCGCGACCAGTTCCACGAGGCGCCCACGCACATCTTCCAGAACTACCAGTCGCAGGTACGGGTGATGGTGAAGCTGCGGTTCCTCGTGGGGCTGGCCCGCAAGATGGCAGACGCCAACGACCTCACCCGCGTCCCGCAGGTGGTCGAAACTCTCGGCAAACTTGCGGCGCAGGCCGGCGTGATCGAGAATCTGGTGAATGGCATGGAGGCGGCAGGGCGATACGTGGGCCCCTACTACGTGCCGGACCGCCATCCCCTTTACACAGCGCAGGTGATGGCCCAGGAATTTTACCCGCAGATCATGAACACCCTGCGAGACCTGGCCGGGAGCAGCCCGATCATGCTGCCCTCGTCGGCCAAGGACTTCGGCAATCCCGAAATTGCCGACTACATCTCCCGGAGCCAGAGCGCGGTGGGGCCGGAAACCCCGGAGCGCATCAAGCTCTTCAAGCTGGCCTGGGATGCCATAGGCTCGGAGTTCGCATCCCGCCACATACAGTTCGAACTGTTCTACGCCGGCGCCGGTTACGTCGTCCGAAACAACTCCTACCGCACCTACGACTGGGATCGCGCCACCGGCATGGTGGACGGCCTGCTGAGCTGCTACGGGCTGCCGGAATGATCGGCGTTCACTGGCCCGGCCCTTGGTCGAACTGCACCAGAATACCGTCGGGGTCGTAAACGAAGAAGGTGCGCATCGCCCCCTGGGCGTCGGTAAAATCGTCCAGCGTCCCTGCCAAGGGAACGCCCTTGGCCATCAACTCTTCAGCGTAGGCCCGAACGTCCTCCACCCCGAAGGAAATGTGACTGATTCCGACTTGGTCCAGCTTTATGGGTTCACCCTCGACTTGGCTCCCAGGGTGTGAGGTCAACACCAGAAACGGCTGGGCGGTGTCCGGGTCCTCGAACCATACGTTGGCTACAGTGCGCGACTCCCGCGGCCTTTGGTACATCTCCGCCGACTCAGCGCCCGGCCTCCGGGCCATCTGCTGAGTAGTGTGCAGCCTGACCGTCAGGCCGAGCAGATCGCGATAGAAATGCAGGGAACGGTCAAGGTCGGCTACACACACTGCTATGTGGGAAACTCCTTTCGCTTGCATATAATTCCCTCCTTGGTGATTGCTATTATGATAAGGCCACACCGGACCACACGAAATCCTGAAATTGCCCGACTCACCGGAGTAAAGCCATGAATTCTGGCTCAAGTCAACTACCCCTTCCCTTGGAAGGCATTCGCGTGCTGGACGCCACGCACATCGTCGCCGGGCCGTTCTGCTCGCTGATCCTGGCGGACATGGGCGCCGAGGTCATCAAGATCGAGCGGCCCCGCACGGGCGACATCGCACGCGGCAGGCATCCCTTCATCACCGGCGCCGACGGCAACCGCATGAGCTCGCGGTTCCTGGGCGTGAACCGCAACAAGAAGAGCGTCAGCATCGACCTGCGCAATCCCCGCTGCAAGCAGACCTTCGAGAATCTGGTGGCAGCGTCCGATGTACTGGTGGACAACTGGGGATCCGGGGCTTTCAGTCGGCTGGGACTGGGCTATGACCGGCTCAGTGAGGTCAACCCTGGGCTCATCTACGCCAGCATCACCGGCTACGGCGACAGCGAGGGGTTGACCGGGCCGTACTCCAACTGGCCGGCCAACAATATGGCAATCCAAGCAATGGCGGGGTGGATGGAGCTGACCGGCGACCCGAACGGACCTCCCCAGTCGGTGGGGGACAACATCGGCGACTCCATCCCCGGGCTCTGGGCGGCTCTCAGCATCGTCCTGGCCCTTGAGACCCGTCGCAAGACCGGACGGGGACAGCACATCGACGTGGCGATGTACGAGTGCATGGTGTCGCACATCGAGAGCAACATGAACCACTACCACGCCATCGGCGAAGTGCCCGGCCGCTCCCACGACCGCATGGCCACAGCCGGCGTCACCTTCCGGGCCAAGGACGGCTACGTGGTGCTGGCCGGAGCGCGGTCAGAGGATCGACTGCGCGAACTGTGGCAGACCATCGGACGCGACGACCTGGCCGAAGACCCGCGCTTCCTGGGCGGCGAGATGGGCGGCGAGTTCTTCGTCGACGAGTTCGTGCCTGCCCTGGAAGGGTGGTCCGTGAATCTCACCAAGTTGGAAATCGCCGAAAAGCTGGTGTCCCTGGGCTTCTCCATGGGCATGGCGCAGACAATGGAGGAGCTGGCCCACTGTCCGCACTTGGAGAGCCGTCGGATGTACGTGGACACCGGCGACACCGTGGGAGGAACGTTCCGCTCACCGCGCACGCCGGTTCGACTGACGGGCTGCGTTGAGCCGCCTGCTGGGACCCCGCCCACCCTCGGCCAGCACAACCACGAAATCCTGTGCAGCATCGGCGGGCTGACATCTGAGGAACTGGAGACACTGGAGGCCGAAGGCGCACTGTAAAGGGCAGTGCGGCAACCTCCTCAAATCAGTCTTCGGCCGAACTTATGGGGACCTTAACGAGTGGAGTGAACAACACCACCGGGATTAACAGGATCAACCCCAGCCCGGTGCTCAGTGCCACCGCGGCTTGCGCACTGAGATAATTGGCCACTAAGCCCACGATCACCCCTCCAACGGCGGCGACGCCGATGCACTGTCCCAATACGCCGAGGGCCGCGCCTCGAATCTCAGGAGGGGACGACAGCATGATGATGGTGCTCTGCATTGTGCCGAAGCCTGCGGATCCCACCCCAGAGCACAGCAGCAGCGCGAACGAAAGCATGTACCACGGTGACAGCGCAAAACCGATGAGGCTCACGAGTTGAATCGCCATCCCGATGCAGAATACTCTGCCGTGGTATCGCAGGTTGGGGATCATACCAATGGCCAGTGCCGCTCCCAGTGTGCCGAAGGACTGGGATGAGATCAGCAACCCCGTCAGCTCGGGGCCAACCTTCAGATGATCCTTGGCCACCACGGGATAGAGAGATTCAACGCTGAAAGCCAGGGCATTAAAAATGATGGTTCCCGACAATACTGCCCGTACCACCGGGTTTCTGAACGCATAGCCGAAACCCGTCTTGACCGTACCCCAGAGGGCGAAGTGTCCGCTGGCCCGCACGGGCAGCCGGGTCCGCACCAGCAGGGTGACCACGAAAGCGAGGGAGTACATGGCCACCAAGGTTGCGAAGGCAACGGTAAACCCGGCCTGGCCGACCACGATCCCGGCCGCCAAGGGACCGAGGAGACGGCCAATGGTGGTAGTTATCGTCTCCAGGGACATTGCCCCTACCAACTGGCCCCCGCCAACCAGTTCGTAGATGAACGAACGCCGCGACGGGAATTCCAGAACGTAGAGCCATCCCAATAGCAGCGAGCCGATGAACAGGTGCTCGGGACGCGACGCTCCGCTTGCCACCAACAACAGCAGGATAGCCGTCACGGCCACTATCATGCCCCTGGCCACGACAATAACGATCCAGCGGTTGACGCGGTCGGCCACTCTTCCCGACACCAGGGAGAACAACAGCATGGGGGTCCAGCGGAAGGCAAAGAGGAGCGCAACCTGGAGTGCGGAGCCGCCGATGTCGAGCATCAACAGCGCCATCACCACCACTTCCATCCACCGCCCTGAGTTGTCAGCCCCGCCGGCCAGCCAGAGCAACCGGAAATCCGAATTTCCCAAGACGGCCAGGATGGAGCTGGAGCGGCCAAATGAGCGAGCGGCGGTGGTCATATCAGCGAGGACATCTCTGGCCGCAGCGCCGGGCGGTGCGGCCCTCGCGTCGACAGGCGCGGATAGGATAGCTGGCCCTACCATTGTAGCCAACAGGAAATGGCGCCAAGGCCACTGCGGATGCGGGAACACAGCAAAACAGGCCCCGCGTTGGGCGGGGCCTGTTGGTCGAAGGAGTTATGTTAAAAGGCTGCTACTCGCCCTTGCTGGCGATGGCCTCGAGGACGTCCGCGGGGGTGATGGGCAGCTTGTTGATTCGGACGCCAATGGCGTTGGAAACAGCGTTGGCAATGGCGGCAAGAGGGGGGATGATGGGCGCCTCGCCCACTCCGCGCAGGCCAAAGGGATGGCGAGGATTGGGAACCTCCACCATCACCGTCTCGATCATCGGCACGTCCAGGCTCGTGGGCATCCGGTAGTCGAGGAAGCTGGAGTTGAGCATCACGCCCTGATCGTTGTACGCGTATTCCTCGTTCAGCGCCCAGCCGATGCCCTGCACCGTGCCACCCTGGATCTGCCCTTCGACGTAGCTGGGGTGCACCGCAGTGCCCACGTCCATGAACGCTGTGCAGCGGACAATGTCCACCTTGCCAGTCTCGGGGTCGACCTCAACGTCGAAGATGTTGCCGGCGATGATGGGGCCGACGCCGGTGGACACCGCAGAGACCGAGGTGGTGATCGCTCCGCCGGTGCGCATCATGCGACCCGCCAGTTCCTTGAAGGTGAAGCGATCCTCCGGGTTGCGTGTGCAGGTGAACACGCCATCCTCGAAAATCACGTCCTCTTCCTGCACTTCCCAGATGGCGGAGGCACGGGCGGCCATCTGTCGCTTGACGTCCTCTGCGGCCTGGATTGCGGCCAGCCCGGTGTCGAAGGCAGTGCGGCTGCCGCCGGTCACGGCGGTGAAGCCGATGGTGTCGGTGTCCACCACCGTAGGTATAACGTCCTCGGCGGTGATGCCCAGCACCTCGGCGGCCTGCATGGCCACGGCGGTGCGGGTGCCTCCGATGTCCACCGAACCGGTGACGAGGTTGATCGTGCCGTTGCTGTTGACGATGATGGTCGCCGCCGACATCTGGCCAGCCTGCCAGCGATAGCCCACGGCAACGCCGCGTCCCCGGTTCGGGCCTCCCAGCGGCGCGTTGTAGTGAGGATGGTCGCGCATCGCCTCTTCCATCTCACGGGCACCAAAGCGGGGGTGGGCCACGCCGTTGGGCATACGGTCGCCCTCTTTGGCGACATTCTTCAGTCGCAGTTCCATGGGATCCATCCCCAGGACTTCGGCCAACTCGTCGATTATCGGCTCAATGGCGAAGGCGCCCTGCGGCTGACCTGGAGCGCGGTAGGCCTGCACCTTCTGCTTGTTGACCACCACGTCATAGCCGTCGACCAGCAGGTTCTCAATGTTGTAGGGGCCTGTGGCGCAAAGGGTGCCGCCGCCCACCGGCGAGCCGGGGAAGGCGCCAGCTTCAAAGGCCATCCAGGTCTGGATGGCCGTAATCTTGCCATCCTTGGTTGCGCCAATCTTGGTCTTCAGGTTGGTGGCCGAAGTTGGACCGGTTCCCTCAAAAACGTCCTTGCGGCTCATCACCAGCTTGACCGGACGGCCTGTTTTCTTCGACAGAATGGCGGCCAGCGGCTCCAGATAGGTGGTGATTTTCGCTCCAAACCCGCCACCGATCTCCGTAGGGATCACCCGAACCATGTCTTCCGGCACGCCGCAGATGGCCGCAGTGGAGCTGCGAATGGCGAAGGAGCCCTGGGTGCAGGTCCAGACGGTGAGACGGCCGTCGCCGGTCCAAGTGGCGGTGGAGGCGTGGGGTTCAATATAGCCCTGATGAACGGTGCCGGTGTTGTATTCACGCTCGAGAACCACGTCAGCCTCGCGGAATCCCTTTTCCACGTCGCCCAGCTTGTGCTGGATATGGCTGGCGATGTTGCCCTGAGCCCCGGTGTCCTCGCCGCGAGCGAAGCGCTCCAGCTTGAAGTGGGTGGTCAGTGTTTCGTGGATGACAGGAGCGTCGGGGCGCATCGCCTGCTCGAGGGAGAGCACCGGCTCCAGCACCTCGTAGTCCACATCGAGCAGGCCCAGAGCCTGTTCGGCAATGTGGGGGCTGGTGGCAGCCACGGCTGCGACGGCGTGGCCCTGGTACAGGGCTTTATGGTGGGCCATCACATGCTCGGCCATCAGCCGCACGTTGCCCTGTGTCTCTGCGAGGTCAATGATCTGGTCTTGGATGATGGGGAAGTCCTTGGCCGTCAGTACAGCCAGCACGCCCGGCAGGGCCTCGGCCCGGCTGGTGTCGATGGATCGGATGCGCGCGTGGGCGTAGGGACTGCGCAGCACCTTGCCGTGCAGCATCCCGCCCAACTGGATGTCCGCGCCATACTTGGCTGCCCCGGTGACTTTGTCTATCCCGTCGTGGCGTATGGGCCTGGTGCCAACGACCTTGTATTCGCTGCGGGGGCGTTGCTCGGTGGTGGTCATTCGTACCTCCGGCAGATTCAATGTTGGTGCTATGGCCGCGCCTGCGAACCGTCTCTCACTATAGCCGCCAGGCCGCGAATGTCAAACGCGCCAGGCCACGGGCGATAACAGGCATGTCGGGGACTCGGAGGACGAGCGGGGTTTCCTTTTTCGGTCGGCTATGGCTCGACTTGACTGCAGAAGCAATGGAGCCCCTCTCGCTTTGAGAGGGGCTCCAAGAATTCCCGGTATAGTCAACCGGCGGCTAGCTGGAGCCGCGGAGCTTGGGATCAAGCACGTCGCGCAGCGCGTCGCCCAACAGGTTCCAGGCAAAGACCACCACGGCGATGGCCAAGCCGGGGAACACTGCCACCCACCAAGCCGTCTCCACGTACTTGGTGGCCCCGGTAAGCATTCCGCCCCAAGTCGGCACGTTGGGCGGGACACCCACGCCGAGGAAGCTGAGCGAGGCCTCGACCACGATGGCCCAGCCCAAGGAGATGGTGGCCAGCACAATGTACGTGGCCGCCAGGTTGGGGGCCATGTGCCGGACCATGATGCGCAGATCAGTCACGCCGATGGCTCTCGCGGCCAAGACGTAATCGGTCTCCTTGATGCTCAGGGCTTGTGACCTAATGGTGCGAGCGGCCCCTGGGATGAAAATCACCGCAAGGGCGATGATCACATTCATGATGGAAGCCCCCATCACCGCCATGATCGATAAGGCCATAATAAGGGCGGGGAAGGCCATCACGGCGTCCATCACCCTCTGCACCCCCAAGTCCACCGCGCCACCGAAGTAGCCACTGACGAGACCAACGGCCAAGCCGATGGTAACGCCGAACAGGACGCTGAGGATGCCGACGAGGAGTGATATGCGGGTGCCGTAGACCAGCCTGCTGAAAACGTCTCTGCCGATTTGGTCTCCGCCCAGCAGCATATCCGCACTTGGCGTGGCCAACACGGCCCGATAGTTGGTTAACTCAGGGTCGTGCGTGGCCACCAAGGGAGCCGCGAGCGCCAGGACAATCAGCAAAACGGCAACGCCCCCGCCGAATGCCCCAAGGGGCTTGTCCTTGGAAAACTTAACCAGGTTATGCCAAATGTTCGGTTTGGGGCGCACTCCTGCCGGCAGGCTGAGCGCGTCCTCTCTCTCTTCCACTCGATACACGGCCACGGACCCACCTCCAGGTGGCAGATAAATTAACTAGGCGTAGCGAATTCTCGGATCGAGCCAGCCATACATCAGATCGACGACCAGGTTCAGGAGCAAAACCATCGTTGCCACCATCATTACGATGGCTTGGATCATGGTGAAGTCGCGGGCGAATATGCTGTCAATCAGCAACCGCCCGACACCAGGCACCAAGAATATCTTTTCGATTACGACGGTCCCGGCCAGCAACCTGCCTATCTGCCAGCCGGAGATGGTCAGCACCGGCAGCGAGGCGTTCTTGAGGGCATGGCGCACGATAATGACCCGCTCGTTGAGGCCCTTGGATCGGGCAGTGCGGATGTAGTCCTCCCGGAATACCTCGAGCATAGCGCTGCGGGTTACGCGGGCAATCAGGGCCATGTTGTAGAACCCCAAGGCGATGGCGGGGAATATCAACTGTTGCAGGTTCTTCCCCGGGTTCTCCCATATGTCTGCGTATCCTAAGGGCGGCAGCCATCCAAAGGCGTTCACCAAGACGATAATGATAAGGATGGCCAACCAGAAATTGGGCATGGCGACGCCGGCTATGGCGACGAGTCTTGAAACGTAGTCGGCGGGCGAGTCCTGCATCACCGCCGAAATCACCCCAAGCGGGACGGCAATCAATGTAGCCAAGGCCAACGACAGAATCGTCAGCTCAAGTGTGATGGGAAGCCTGTCCTTGATGTCGTTGATAATAGGCGTGTCGTGGATCATCGAAAGGCCCAAGTCGCCGCGCAGCATATCCCATACCCAGAAGACGTACTGCTGCAACACGGGCTTGTCGGTGCCGAGCTGCGCCTGCAGGTTCTCCAACTGTTCCTGCGTGAACTCGGCGTCTCCGTCCGCGCCGATCAGGCGCAGATACGCCGGATCGCCGGGAATCAGCCTCATCAGGGAGAAGACGATGATCGTGACCAGCAGCAACGTAGGTATGAAAAGCGCTAGCCTCTTCACCACGTATGTATTCATTGTCCACTCCCTCTACCCGCCGGCGCCCGGCGGTGCCAGATCTGCACTGGATTGCACAGGGGCGCACATACGCACGCCCCTGCTGTTGGATGCTATTCCTCGTACCAGAGGTGTTCCTTATTGGTGTGGTTGGCAAAGCCGGACGCAATGTTGTAGTTCTTGATGCGGTTATCGACATACGGGACGAGCATCGCCCAAGTCGTAATTACAACGTGAGTATCCTCGTTGGCGAGATATTCTCCCAATTCCACGACCAGATCGCGCCGCTTTTCAGTATCAGTTTCTATCAGCTGCCCCTCGTACAACTCACGGACCTTGGAAGGCTCCCATGCGCTGTAGTTACGGGTGGCCTTGCCCAGGTAGCTGCCGGCAATCAACTGGTCCGGGTCCATAACCAAGATGCCGTTCCCGTGGAACCCCAACTTCCAGTCGCCGCCCTCGTAGCGTACATATCCTGCGGCGGGTTCCTCAGGCTGCACTGTGGCCTTGATATTCAGCCAACGTTCCATCTGATTGGCGGCAACCTGGGCCATGTCCGGGAAGGACAGGAAGTTGGCGGCAAGGATCGTTGTCTTGAATCCGTCCTCGTAGCCGGCTTCTTTCATCAACCGCTGTGCCTCAGCAATGTCATCTGGATGCTTGTCACCCCCCGCTGTCTGCCGCAGGCCGGGGGCTTCCAGCCACTCGTCTGAGGTCTTGCCGAACCACTGGTCCGGGGGCAACGGCGAACCTATCAGGTACTCACCAGCGCCAAAAATTTCATTGAACGCCTGGCGATGCAGAATCAGGTTCAAGGCGCGCCGCACGCGAACATCATTGAACGGTTCCGCCTCTGTGTTGATCAACATTCCGTGCCAGAGGGTCGGTCCGGCGTAGAACACCCGGCCCTTGTCCTCGCGATGATCCTGCAATTCCTGGCCTTCCCTCACGTTCATATTGCTGTTCAGGTAAACGGTCATCAACACCTGTTCAGCCTTGTAAGCGGCCACGATGCTGCTCGAATCGTTGATGATCCAGTAGTTCATCCCGTCGAAGTAGGGCAGGCCCTCTTTGAAGTAGTCCTCATTCTTCTCCCACTTGTAGACCACGTCCTTGTCGTGATCGACCATCTCGAACGGGCCGGAACCCAGGATGTTTTCCTCCAAGCGCATATTGCGCTGGGTCTCCGGGTCTGTACCCACCCAGTGCTTTGGCCAGACCTTCATGAAGTCGGTGGCCAAGAACGCCAGGAAGGCGGAGGTCGGGAAGTTCAGGTCAACCTGAACCTGATACGGTCCCAGAGCTTCCACGCTCTTGACGTAGGGACTGACCTGTCCTGAGCGAGGACGGGGAACGTCCGTCCGCAGCATCTCGTTGATGCTGAACTCCACGTCAGCGGAGGTGAGCGGCTCGCCGTCGTGCCAGCGGGCGTTTTCGGGCAGGTCGAAGATGTAACGCGTGCCGCCCTCGCTCACTGTCCAGCCGGTGGCGAGGTCGCCGCGAATGTCCAACTGCTCGGCAGTCTCACCGTTGTAATGGACGATGCCATTGGAGAAGGGCGAGGTTGGCGACATACAGGTGCCGCCCGAGCCGCACTCCATGATGTTCCAGTGGGCCACGTTACCTGCGACGTGCATATCGATGACGCCGCCATACTTACCTTCAGGAACAGCCATAGCCTGATTCGCGGTCATAGCCTCCGCCGCCGATTCGGGCGCCAGCGTTGCAGTGGGATCTGGGGCGGCAGTGGACATAGCTATGGCAGTTGACGCCGGCTCCGGCACGGGCGTCGGTGTGTTGGCATCCCCAGTCGAAGACTGATCCTCGGCCTCGGAAGTCGCCCCTGCCGCAGGCACTTCCGTTGCTACAGGGGCCGCCCCTGTCTCTGGCTCTTCGGTAGCAGATGACCCGCAGGCCACGGCCAGCAGTGTCCCCAATACCAGCAGGCCGAGGAGCAGAATTCTAGGATTCCAGAATCGCCTTGACATTTCTCTGTAGCCCTCCCTAAGTGCGGATACCGGCTTTTCCAGCCCCGCTTTTCGCCAAATTATGCTGCAAGAGTCATTCTGACGCAGCAACATATATCACTGATTTCGTTGAATTTTCTGCAAATGAGGCCGATTCGCATGTAAACTGTGCTGATCCGTTAGGTTCTGCTGCGACATTTTTTGAAAGTCAAAACAAACTCAGCGGAATATATGTAATGGCAGCCGTAAAGTCAATAGCTCAGAGTTCTCGCGCGTGCCACTGATACAAGGGGATATGTACAAGGGGATATGCAAAGTACTTGAGAATCCTTTAGTGGTGAGCCCCTCGAACCGCGGGCGGGTTTTGACGCCCCATCCTTCGATAAGCTCGGTGCTAACATTCTGCCAGCTTGAATGACTTTGCAAATGCGCTGCGGCATATTGAACACGGTTGACACAATTGGGCGTGATAGATACATTTCTTAATGGCGATTTTCAGGCGTCGCCGGCCTAACTTCTCGCGTTCGAGGCCGGCAGTGACCTTCGGCGGGGTAGAGCGACCCCTGGAGTTAACCAATGGCTAATATTCCTCTGTTCCCGGTCACAGTAGTGGGTAGCTGGCCCCGGTCCAACGAGTTGGTACGCGCGCTGCGCAGCAAGGAAGCGGGCGAGTCCACCTACGCAGATTTCAGCTCGGTGGCAGACGGCGAGGTTCTGGAGTGCATTCGAGCCCAGGAAGATGCGGGGGTCGACATTCTGAGCGACGGCGAGCAACGCCGCGACAACTTTTATTCCTTCGCTGTGGACAAGCTGAACGGCATGCAGCTGATGAAGGTGTCGGAGTTGCTGAATTACTCATCGGATCGTGCTCGCATGGAAGAAGTCCTGCGCGCGCTCGATGTTCCAGCCTTCGCCATCAAGAGCCCCATCGCGATTGACACCATCACCAAGCGCCAGGGACTGGCCTTGGATGAACTGGCTTTTCTAAAGGAACACACCGACCGCGCCGTCAAGATTCCTTTGCCCGGCCCCTACATGCTCACTCGCTCCAGTTGGTTCGAGGGACTGTCTGACAAGGCCTATCCCACGCCCGACGACCTGGCCAAGGACGTGGTGGCCCTGCTGCGAGAGGAAATAATAGCGCTGCGCGACAGTGGCTGTGATTTCATCCAGCTGGACGAGCCGACGCTCTCCCAGGTGGTGTTCGGCGAGGAAACCACTGAGACCTTCATGTGCGCCGCGCTCCCCAACCGCAGAGACCCAACTGACGAGTTGGAGATGGCAGTGCGGCTGATGAACGAAACGATGGACGGCATCACCGGGATCAAAACCGGCGTCCACGTCTGTCGCGGCAACTGGAGCCGCAAGGAAGAGGTCCTGCTCACCGGCAACTACGGCCCGATGCTGCCCTACTTGGTGCAGATGAACATCGACCAACTGGTGCTGGAGTGCGCCACTCCCCGCGCCGGTGAGATGGAAGTATTCAAGGAATACAGCAACGAGAAGGAAATCGGCCTGGGCGTGGTCAACCCTCGCACTGATGAGATCGAGTCGCCGGAGCAGATCGTAGCCCGGGTTAAGGAACTGTTGCAGTACTTCTCTCCCGACAAGATCTACCTCAACCCAGACTGCGGTTTCGGCACCTTCGCCGAGCGCAACGTCAACACCCACGCCGTCGCCATCGAGAAGATGAAGACGATCACGGAGGCCGCCCATCTATTGCGGGCTGAGTACGCCTAGCAACGATCCCCCGAAGTTCCCTCTCAGAAAGGGGAGCGTCAGGGTGGGATAGTCATCCCAAGTCAATCAAGTACAGGAGTGTCCAAATGGCACAGGAACCGGAACGAGACCTGAACGGGCTTCCCCGCGAAAAGCTGGCCGAAGTGCTGGACTCTTTCCGCGACCCGGAAGTTTTCAACGCAGTTACCGGACCGTGGAAGTCCCGGGTAGCCTGGCAGGGCGGTATGAAGGCCCGCGCTTATATGCGCAATCACACCGTTGACATGGACGAACCCGGCGATCTCACCGCCACAGACGTAGCCGCCAGCGCCCACGAGCAGCTCCTCTCGGCCATCGGGAGCTGCATGACCGTCGGCTTTGTGGTCAACGCCACCAAGCAGGGCGTGCGGATTCACGACCTTGAAGTGGCCGTGGAGGGGTACTTCGACAACATCCGCAAATGGGCGGGGGTCGAGGACGAGGGCAATCCCGGTTACGGCAATATCTCCGCCAAGTGCTACGTGCGCGCCGACGCCGACGAGGAGACGCTGCGGGAGATCTGGAGGCTGGCCGTGGAGGGGTCTCCGGTCACTCAATCGGTGGTCAATCCCACGCAAGTCAACACCGACTTTGAAGCGATCGGGTAATGGCCACTTTCGTTTCCGCCGACTGGGTTGAAGAACACATGGGCCGACCGGGGTACCTCGTTGTGGATCCCCGGTCGGCCATGCGTTACCTGATGGGCCACCTTCGAAGCGCGGTCAGCGTACCGCTCAAGAAGCTGCAGGACCCGGAGAGCCATCTCCGATCGCCGGAGGAGTTGGCCGGGGTTTTCGGCGCCGCCGGGCTGAGCGATGACGTAGTCCCCATCCTGTACGACGGGCAGGACGGGCGAAACGCGGCGATGCACACCTGGATCCTGGAATACCTGGGTCGCGACGACATTCACATCATGGACCTGTTGTACGACCGCTGGAAGGACGAGGGCCGGGAGGTCCTTTACCGGCCGGTAGCTGCGGAGGCCAGAAACTTTACGCCCCGCGTGGAATCCGGCATCCGCGCCACGCTGGAAAATGCCGCCAAACCTGGGGACGCCAGGCTGCTGGATACCCGTTCTGCGGAGGAATACCGGGGCGAGGTGGAAATGGACATCAGGCCCGGTCACATTCCGGGCGCCATTCACTTGGCCTGGAGCGAATTGGCCGGGCGCGAAGGGCGATTGCTCATCGAACCTGAGCGGCTGGAGCAAGCCCTGTCGTCAGTGGACATCAGCCGGAGCGATTCGGTTATAGCCTACTGCCGAAGCGGGCTAAGGGCGTCGCTGCCCTACTTGGCTATGAAACAGGCAGGGTATGATGTGCGTCTCTACGACGGCTCCTACGCCGAATGGATGGAGAGCGACAGGCCCGTAGAGGTCTGAAGCTTCATTCCAAAGCCAGACCAAAGCCAGAAATAACAGGAGCGCCGAGTCTGTTTACAGCTCGGCGCTCCTTGAAGTTTTGGGGAATTCTCTACACCCCGGGCAGGTCCCAGCCGATCCAGCGGCAGAGGGCCTGGCCCATCACCTTGTCCAAGTCTCCCCCAGTGAGCCAAGGCAACTCTTCGGTGAACAGGGTAATGCACTCCCGCCACGAACAGGGCATCCGCGTTATGTCAGTTCCCCAGAATGTCCTGTCAGGGCCGAAGGCATCAAAAATCTGGTGCAGATAATCGTGGATGTTTCCGTAGGGATAGGGAGAGCTGGAGTAGCTGGGAGCGCCGGAGGCTTTGCAGGCCACGTTGGGATACTTGGCCAAGGCCAACAGCTCTGGAAGTGTCTCGAAGGCCGCCTCGTCGGTCTGCCGCTGCCCGCGCCCCATGTGGTCCACGATCAGCTTCAGCCCTGGATACCGCTCCGCCACCTGCCCCACGACCGGAAGGAAATTGGCGCAGGCCAGACCCACCGGCAGGCCCGCTTCCTCTGCCGCCGGCCACAGCCAGTCCATGGTGCCGTCGGAAGGCCAGGTCTGCTGGTGAGGCTGCAGGAAGGTGAATCTCAGACCCAGCATTCCAGGCTGGTCCTTCCAAGCAGGAATCAGGCTCCTGCTCGCGGGGTCATCCAGCGGAAACTTGCCGAGTATGGAGAACCGACTGGGGTGCTGCCGAGCTGCCTCCACCGACAGGTCGTCAGAGCCGGGATCCCAGCCCGGAGGGTGAATCACCGCCGCGTTCACGCCCGCCTCGTCCATGTCGCGCAGCACGTCCTCGGCGGTGTAAGACGTGATCTGTCGATGCGCCGGGTTGGTCGGAAGTTACTGCCCCAGATGTGAATCTGCGAGTCAACGATGAGCATCAATCTGCCTCCTGTCTGGCGCTACGTGGGCGAACCGGGGGTACAACGCTGTCTTCCTCTTCCTCTTCCTCATCATCGTATTCCATTGGTACAGGAGCAGGCGGCTCCGGGATGCGCCTGCGAGGATTTCTTATGCTGTTGTACAGGGCCTTGACATACGGCTCGGTAATCCGCAGGACCAACTCCAGCAGGACGACAAACACCCAGTAATAGAAAATGCTCTTCCATTCGAGGACCACACGGTCCAGTAGCACTGTCGACTTGTTGAAGTCGAAGTACCTGAGGTCGATGAGGAAGAGGCCAAGCAGTGCAAAGGGGAGCATCTTGGCAATGTCGCGGGACAGGTCTTCGGTGTAATAGGAAGTAACCCGGACTGCGGTCAACACGGCTATGGCAATGAGAAGCAGGTCATCGACCTCCTTGGTCTTGGCCAGAAAAGCCACCATGACCACCAGAATACCGAACCAGAGGAAGGCGAATAACGGAAATAGAATCAGGTATTTGGCAACATAGAAAATCAGGTGCAGAGTTTTCCGCAAGGCGGGATGGCTGGACTCTTCAAACTTTGAGAAATCCAGGTTGAAGATATCTTTCCTGGACATGAAGCGGTACAGGTTGAAAATAACTATAGCGTAAATCGCCACGCCCACGGCGAACAATGTTGCAGGGCGCAATATCACCGTTGCCTCTCTGAGGCTCAGTTGGCCGAACAGGTCAACGTCAGGAATCATATCCCCTCCTACAACAAATCAGGCCGACAGTGAATCAGCAGTGGTCAGCCCAAGGATCATAGGACCCGAAATTCCATAGGTGCCCCTCAGGGTCAAGAGCTGAGTACAAACGGCCACCGTACTCTTGGTCGGCAATGTCGTAGACGATTTCCGCCCCGGATTCAACGGCGCGGCGATAGCGCTCGTCTATCTCTTCTATGACGATGTAGGCTGCTTGCGTATTGGCTCCTACGTCTCGCGGCAGCCGTACCAAGCTGTCGAATTCCCCTCCTTCACGAGCCGACCCCAGCATAATCATGCCGCTGCCATGCACGGGCTGAGCCTGGGCGATGCCGTCATTGTGATCGGGCACAACCAGATGTCTCGAGAACCCAAACGCCCGGCATAGCCAGTCGATGGCTGCAGGTGCGTCCTTGTAGCGCATTCCAAGGATGATACTACCTCTCGCTGGTTGGCTCATTGGTTGGAACAGACTCCCTGTTTACACGTCTGGAACACCGTCATCAATCTTACCAGCAAGCAATCTCACTTGACATAGGCTGAACTACCGAAACTGACATTTTCCCTTTACAGTTTTCCTTTTACAGTACAGACCTCATAAATAAATGTGAATTAACATACCCGCCAATCCTGTCAAGCTTTATGGCAATAAATCTGTTGACGTGGCATAACTGTCGCCTATATTGTCTGAATACATTATTTTCATTGCCGTATGTGCTACGTCGCCGAATATGCCTACGCACATGTCACTCAAAGATCTGTTTACCCAATGCCCGGAGCGAACTGGCCGCCACTGCCATCAAGCAGTAGAGCCACGAGGCCAGCCCAATGGAATCCAGGCCGAGTTGAAGCCCGCCAGTCTATCGCAATCGGGCAGAACTTTCTCCGAAGATGGTGCGATCTCGACGCCGAAGATACCACTTGACTGAGGAAAATTACTGGATTGCTGGTAGGAAGAACTGCCTACAATACCAGCATTCCCCTATCAAATAGGGCGCAGTGAGGAGGGATGGCGAGGCGAACTTTTCCTGCGGCTCCGCAACGGCAAGTCAGCAAGCACTGTCCATCTCACCCTTGAGCAGGCGAGAATTCTGGACGTGGAAGTACGGGGGTTGGCCAGCGACAACTGCCCTCTGCATCACTTGGCTGTGCGGATAGCAGAGGGCCTCAATTCGTGGAGGACTACTTCTGGCTCGCCTTGACCGCCAGACGGTTGCGGGATAGCGCAGGCTCCACATAGGCGCTGGGCGATGACAGCGCATCATCGATGATTTGCAGCACCGCGATTATGGCGGGGTTACTGAGCAGGGCCTCCCGCTTTTCCGGCGTGTCGGCCAGAGGTTCGTATCCCGCGGCCCCGGCGCTCTGATTGTCAACGACCTCGGCGGCCCCGGTTATGGCTTTCTCCACATCAGACTGGTCAATCACGCCGTGCAGTCGCCAGTTGGCCAGAATCGCGCCGTCGATACGTTCCGTGGCCCGGTCTTTCATCTCCTCGATGCCATCGAAGTTGGGAACACCGCTGCAGCCAATGCCGCGCCGGACCCACGGTTCCACGTAGGCCACCATGCTGTGGGCGTAGCGCAGCGTGAGGTTTGCCCTGACATCGGGGTCAGCCACCTTTTCCTCCTTCAGCATAGGGAAGGACAAGAGCGACACGCGGCCAATGTTCAGGGCCGGCGAGTCCAGCATCACCCGCTGCACCTCGCCCACGTCGATCTGGTGATAGTGCATTGAATGCAGGGCACTGGGATAAGGGGCAGGAACCCAAGCGGTGTTCCCGCCGGTTCGGGGGTGGTCAATCTTGCGCTCCAGCATCTCCGCCATGGCGCGGTTGCGTACCTGCATGCCCTTGCCGACCTTGCCGTGGCGATGCACACCGGCGTGGAGGCTGACGTCGACATTGTGGCGCTCGTAGCTGATGTTGAACGTCTCCTGGGTCAGGTCGTCGCGCAGGTCCACCGGTCCGGCGTGCATCTGCGCTCGTATCTGGGAGCCGGTCCTGTCGAGGAAGCCAGTGTTGGTAAAGAATGTGCGGCCTTGGGCGGCCCGTAGCGCCTCCCCCAGCTGCAGGGTCATGCCCAGTTCCTCGTTCATAATGCCGATGAGGATGCAACCCGGCGTGAGACCCAGCCGCGACTCGATGGCCTCGAACAGCCGGACCTGCTCGGCAACCTCGTCGGCAGTCTGCAGCTTGGGAGTTACTTGGTAGACCATGCCCCGGCTGCTGTTGGGGCCACGGACCGGCAGGTCGCCGGAGCCATCGGCGCAGGGCTCGCCGTTGGAGCCCCTGTCGTGGCTGGTGGCCATGAGCGTGGTCAGTAGCAGCCCCAGCATGCGCTCCGATATTTCCTGTCCGCCCACCTTGACGATGCCGGTGTACATGTGCAGCGACACGTTTCGCACTGACATCAAGCTGGTGCTCTTCAGTGTCCTCCGCTGCCCATCGGCGCCGGTGCAGGTGCGGTCCGAGTTCAGCGCCTTGCGGTTTCCGCGAGAACCGTAGCCCACCAGGTCGCCACGAATGAGGCCCAGGTAGTTGCGCAGCGAGACCACCAAGTCCTCGGCATCCACCACGGAAACGGCGTCCTCAAAATCGACGATGTTAGTGATGGCCGACTCGACGAACAAGTCGCGAAACTGTCCATTCTCTTCGTTGACCCGGCCCCCTTCGTAAAGCTGGAACTGTATTCGCAGTCCGTTGTCCTCGAGATAAAAGTCGTCGAGAACTCCCTGCTCGTTCAGGTTGAATCCAAAGAATTTTCCGGGTTCCCGGAGCCGGGTCTCGCCGTTGGAGGTGTGGCCGACCAATTCGTAGCGGCCTGCGCCAACTTCCTGAACGGAGAAGCGATTGATTTCTCCAATGCCGGCGTCGTTGTCCCACTGCGCCACATGCTGGTCGAAGAAGGCGTTGGTCTCCTCCACAACCATCCGCAGGCGGGCTGGGCGTTGTTCCTGGCGGTCGATCTCAGGGTGTACGTCGCTCAGAAAATACGCGTCGTAGAGACTGCCCCAACGGGCATTGGCGCCGCCGACGGCCATGCTGGCGTTGGAGACGGGCGTAACCAACTCCGGGCCGTTCTGGTCCATATCCGGGTCCAGCTGCGGGGTGGTCATCTCGAAATCCACCGGCCTGCCGGGTTGCAGGTAGCCGATGTCAATCAGGAATTGCTCCAATTCAGCCGCATCCTGTTCACGGGTTTCCTGAATTGGGCGCCATCCACCGGCCCGTTTGTTCAGGTAGTAATCGTCGATCCGGCGCTGCACCTCGATCCGCCGCTCCAGCAGGGCGCAGTTTGGCGGGTCAAATTCCTCGACCAGCTCACCAAGATGCTGAAACACGGCCTCGGCAGTCCAGGCAGTTCCCGGAATAACCTCGTCCCTTACGAACTCAAAAAGCAGATCGTCGACTTCCACTTGATTCCCGGAGGGCAGCTCGATTTTTGCCATTACACGCTCCGAATAAGAGTAATAAAAGGGCAGCGACCGTTACCACTGAACGAACATTGGCATCACGACGTGCACGTAGTCATCGCTGTCTGTGGGCTTGAACACTCCCGGGCTTGAGGAAGTGGTCGTCTCGATAGCGACCCGCCCTCGTTCCAGCACCGACAGCACATCCAGCAGGTACCGGCTGTTGAACGCTATCTTACCTTCCTCGCCCTCCACCTCAGCTACGTCCACCACGTCCTCGTTATCTCCGACCTCTTCGGAGCGGGCCGAGATCAGCAACTTTCCGCCGGGTCCCTCCTCACCATCGTTGGGAACTACGTGCATACGCACGATGTTGGACCCATCGCGGGCGAAGATAGAGGCCGTGCGGGCGGCCCTCAGCGTCTCCTGCAAATCGAGGATAGCCCTAGTGGTGTAGCCTTGGGGAATCAGCTGGTCGTAGTTGGGGAACGTGCCCTGAAGCAACTGCGAGACCAGCTCCACGGTGTCGCCCCCCTGCAAGCGGAACATCACCTGCCCTCTTTGGGGCGTGAGCATGATGTCAACGGGATCGGAGTTCTCGCCCAGCAGCCGTTGGAGTTCGGTCATGGTGCGCGCCGGAATGATCACGCTCATCTCTTCGGGCGTGGACTGCGCCAGTTCGCCGTGCTGGACCGCCAACCGGAAGCCATCTGCGGCAGCCATGGTGAAAGCTCCCTCCCGCAGCTTGACCTCAACTCCGGTAAGGACGGGGCGGGACTCCTCGGTGGCGGCGGCAAAGGCCACGCGGGCGATGGCGGTCCGCAGAGTCGCGGGCTGGATCTGGGCAACCACCGCATCCTCGATTGTCGGAATGGGAGGGAACTCGGACGCATCGGTGCCGTTTATGTTGGCTTGGGAGCGACCAGACTTTATTTGAAGAACCCGCGACCCGGGTTCCATTTCGATGTCTATGCGGTCGCTGCCCAAGGAATTGACGAACTCTGTCAACAATCGGGCAGGAACCGTAACGGAGCCTTCCGCCTCCACCATCGCCCCAATCCAGGTGGTCATGGATATCTCGAGATTGGTGGCTGACAGACGCAGCATACCGCCATCTGTGGCAAGCAGCACATTCTGAGTCACAGGGAGAGTGGCCCGGGTGGCCACCGCACGTCCCACTACAGCCAGGCCCTTGGTTAGATTTTCCTGCATGCAAGAAATTTTCATGGTTCGCCTCTGAATCCTGGCCTTGCCAGCTACTCCGATTTTCGTTCGATATTAATTTGATCAATTGGCCCGCCATTATATGCCAAATTCCACCTCTATGGCATATCTGGCCCAAATGATCCGGGTCAATCGAGTCAAGACCAAATCAGCTTTGCCGGTATCCGTCACTCCCGCTTTCGCCGAAATAATGGCTTTATGCCGCCTATGATATTGGGAAGGGATGTACGGAAATAAAGACGCGACAGCGCTGCCCAATGGACTGCCTGACCGGATATGGCAAGCCTGTCTCCCAAGCCTTTCCCCTTGGTCTGATATAATATCGGCGGCCTTGGAGCGGACATCATGACCGAGCTATTGTTCCACGATCGCAGCTACCTTCGAGAATTCGACGCCACCGTTACCTCTGTTGCGGATGTCGGCGTGGCCTTGGATCGCACCGCATTCTACATCGGCGGAGGTGGGCAGCCCAGCGACGTGGGTGTCCTGAGCGCGGATGGACGCCAGTATGCGGTCTCCGGCGTCAAGCGTGATGCCGGTGTGCTCGTTCACCTGATTGACGGCGACCAGCCCACCAAGGGCAGCCGGGTATCCGGCCAAATCGACTGGGAACGGCGGTACCGGCTCATGCGAACCCACACCGCCCTGCATATCCTCTGCGGCGTCGTCTGGCGCGATTACGGCGCGCTGGTAACCGGAGGCAATATGCAGCCCGGCGAGGCGCGGATGGATTTCGAACTGGAGCGGATGTCGGCCGACTTCGCCGAGGAAGTCGAGGCCAAGATTAACGAGGAAGTCGAGGCCGCCCGCAATGTGCTGGCTGCCAACTTGGCCCGCGAGGAGGCGGAACAGATTCCCGACCTCATTCGCACCAAAATCAACCTGCTTCCTGCCAACATCCGCGAAGTGCGAACCATCGATATCCAGGGTCTGGACGTGCAGGCCGACGGCGGAACGCACGTAGATAACACCACTGAAGTGGGGCGCATTCGCGTGGTTGGCCACGAGAGCAAGGGGCGCATCAACAAGCGCCTGCGCATCGCTTTGGAAGAATAGCAAGGACGCACTTCTATGCCCCACACCGTGGTCGGAATCGACGTTGGCGGCACATTCACTGACATCGCGGTATTGCAGGACGGTCGCCTGACGGTCCACAAACTGCCATCGACCCCACAAAATCCGTCTCTCGGCATCGTCCAGGGAGTCGGCGAGGTTGGTATATCACCAGACTCCGCCGATTTCGTTCACGGCTCCACCGTAGCCACCAACGCCCTGCTGGAGGGTAAAGGCGGCCGCACCGCCCTCGTGACCACCATGGGCTTCGAGGACGTTCTGGAGATCGGACGCCAGAGCCGCGCCGAGCTGTACAACCTGGAACAAGACCGCACGCCAGCGCTGGCGCCTTGGGAACTGCGCTTCGGTCTTCCCGAGAGGATCGACTACACTGGGACAATCCTCGAGGACCTCCAGCCCGACGCCATCGAGGCTCTGATGACCCTGATCAGGGAATCAGGGGCCGAGGCGGTGGCTGTCTCCTTTCTTTTTTCGTTCCTGAACCCAGTCCATGAAGACATGGTCAACGCCGCCCTCCGCAAACTGGAGCCTCGTCCATTCATCTCCCTGTCTTCGCAGGTCCTGCCCGAATTCCGTGAGTTCGAGCGCACCAGCACTGTGGTGGTCAACGCGTACGTTGGCCAAGTGATGAGCCGCTACCTGGGTGAACTTGAGCAGTCCCTCGGCGAGGGGCTGCGAATAATGCAATCGTCGGGTGGGAGCATCACGGCCCGTTTGGCTGCCGAACAGCCGGTGCGCACTATCCTCAGCGGTCCGGCGGGAGGCGTCGTCGGCGCGTTTCACGTCGCTGCCCAAGCCGGATACCCAGACATCATCACGCTGGATATGGGTGGAACGTCCACTGACGTATCGCTGTGCCCGGGACGGATCAAGGAGACCGGCAGCTCCAACGTGGGCGGTTATCCCATCAGCGTGCCTATGATCGAGATTCACACCGTGGGCGCCGGCGGCGGCTCCATAGCCAGGGTGGACGCCGGTGGCGCGCTGACCGTCGGCCCGCAGTCGGCGGGTGCCGACCCGGGCCCTGCCTGCTACGGCACGGGCGACCAGCTGACTGTATCCGACGCCAACCTGCTGCTGGGACGGCTGCGCCCCGACCACTTCCTAGGCGGGCGGCTCACCCTGGACCTGCCGCGCGCGCAGGGGCTGATGGGGTCGCTGTCGGAGGGCCTCGGCCTGAGCGAGCAACAGGCCGCCCTGGGAATCCTCCGGGTGGTCAACGCCAACATGGAGCGGGCCATCCGCGCCATTTCGCTGGAACGAGGCTACGACCCCAGAAACTTCACGCTGGTCCCATTCGGCGGAGCCGGCCCCGTCCACGGTTGTGAACTGGCCCAGGAACTGAGAATCCCCCGGGTGCTCATACCCGCGCGTCCGGGCATACTCTCCGCTCTTGGCGTGGCAATCGCCGACGTGGTCAAGGACTATTCCCGAACCGTGATGCTTCGAGGCGTGGATGTGGAGCGCTCCCGGCTGGAGGAGGAATTCCACGGGATGGAGGGGCTGGCCCGCACCGAGCTGGGGCAGGAGGGCCTACCGGCCGACCGCATGACCGCCCGGCGGTTCTTGGACGTGCGCTACGTCGGACAGTCCTTCGAGCTCACCATTGACTACCCAGCGTCACGGGGTTCCCGCTCCGCCGACAGACTGGCGCGTGCCATATCGGATAGCTTCTACCGCGCCCACCTGCAGCGCTTCGGCTACGCCGACCGGGGCGAGCCGATTGAAATCGTCAACCTCCGTTTGAAACTGGACCTAGCGGTGGACAAGCCCGATCTCCAGTTGGATACCGCAACGGCTTCTGACCTTACACAGGCCCAGATCGCAACGGTCAGCGTGGTTTTCCGCGAAGGCGAACTTGAGACGCCGCTCTACCAGCGAGACCTGCTGTCCACCGGCGACCAAGTCGCTGGTCCCGCGCTTGTCGTGCAGTTGGACACGACGACCGTTATACCCCCGGGCTGGCAGGGAGAGATGGACGTCTACGGCAACCTGCTGCTGGCGATGGTCAACGGATGACTCAGGGCCGGGCACCGGCTCCCGAAACTATAAGTCTATAATGCAGTCAGCTTGGTACTACAGCAGCCGCGCATTACCACGGAGACCATACCTCAGAGACCATTGGTGTGAATGTCGTCCGAAACCCAATTCGGGTAGTAGAACAGGAGGACGGCCGGGTTCGTCACTGGGCATATATTCCAGAGATTGAAAAATAACTGAGGGTTATCACTCTGGAGGATCGCGAGACCATCTTTAGTGCCCTTCCGGAAAGTGGGATCAGGGAGTGATAGAAATGAATTTGGGCTACGACTCCGAAATGGATTCGTTGTACATCGGAGTGGCAGAGGAAGTGAGTGCGGTGTGTATCGAAATTTCGGGCGGCGTTGTATTGGATTTCGATTCGCAAGGATCGCTGACCGGGATCGATATTCACAGGTTCAGTTCGCTCCCACATGACCTTCACATACCAGTGCGAATACCTGTGCCTGCCCAAGGGTCAGGCACCGCGGGATCTTCCAATGTCTAGTCAATTGCAAGATTCATCTGGTTCCCTGACCGTCCTGGCAGTCTTCGCCCACCCCGACGATGAGGGTTTCGGCTGCGGTGGCACACTGGCTGCATTGGTCGCGGGAGGGCATCGCGTGACCCTTGTATGCGCAACCAATGGCGATGTTGGGGAAATCAGTGACCCGTCGCTGGCGACTCCCGAAACACTGTGGAAGGTCCGGCAGGGGGAGTTGCGCGCCGCCATGGACGTAACAGGCATTGCTGACGTGAGGTTTCTGAATTATCGCGACTCGGGCATGGTGGGAACGGACGACAACGACCATCCGGCCAGCCTGTACCGGGCGTCCGAGGAAAAGGTTGTTGAGCAGGTGTCGGCGGTCATTCGGGAGGTCCGTCCCGATATGGTCATCACACACGACCCCACCGGAGGCTATGGCCATCCCGACCACGTCACCATCTGTCGGCACACGGTATCGGCGGTTGAACTGTGTCGCGACGATTCAGGGCCGCAACTCTACTATCTCTGCTTCCCACGAAGCGTCTTTCAGAAGATGTGGCAGGCCATGGTGGATGCTGATATTCGCCCACCCTTCGCGGCCGACGACGTCGAATCTCTGGGCACACCCGACGATGAAGTCTCAACAGTCCGGAAGGTGGAAAAGTTCCTGGCTGTCAAAAAAGAGTCGCTGGAGCTCCATCGCACCCAGATTGACCCCGCTGGCCCCTTCGCACAGTTGTCGCCGGACATTGTTGACGAGATTATGTCGACTGAATACTTTCAGCTTGTCCCGGTTCCCGGTGTGCGGAGCCGGGATATTCTCGCCGAGCTGCCCGAGATTTAGCGACCGCTATCCCACTCCCGAGGTGCGCCCATGCCTGTAGACCCGGTCAGCCTGGAAGTATTCAAGAATATGTTTGAGTCCGTCGCTGAGGAGATGGGCGTTGCCCTGCAACGGACTTCATACTCGCCCAACATCAAGGAGCGCCGGGACTTTTCCTGCGCCGTTTTTGACCCGGCGGGCAACATGGTGGCTCAGGCGGCCCATGTCCCGGTTCACCTCGGGGCCATGCCGGCCTCGGTGCGGGCCGCGCTGGAGGTCTTCCCCAACGCCCTGCGGCCTGGCGATATCGTTATCCTCAATGACCCATACCTCGGCGGCACTCACCTTCCCGACATCACCATGGTGGCCCCGGTCTACACAGGCGACAAGGGACAGCAGCAGTTGGTCGGATTCGTGTCGGCCCGCGGGCATCACGCCGACGTTGGCGGTATGACGCCCGGCTCCCTGCCCCTCTCAACTGAGCTGTACCAGGAAGGCACCATCATCCCTCCGATCAAGCTGGCGCGGGGAGGGCGGCTGAATCACGATGTAATCCAGTTGATATGTCGGAATTCCCGGACGCCCGACGAGCGCAAGGGCGATCTCGCGGCCCAGACCGCCTCAATCCGCGTCGGCGAGCAGCGGATGAAGGAGTTGTTCGAGCGGTATGGCATGGTCGAGACCTCGGAGCACATGGCCGCCCTGCTGGACTACTCAGAGCGTGTGACCCGCCGGACTATCAGCGATATTCCCGATGGCGTATACAGCGTCGTTGACTACATGGATGACGACGGACTGACCCAGGAGCCAGTTCCCATTGCAGTCACCATCACGGTGTCGGGCGACGAGATGGAGATCGACTTCACTGGAACATCACCCGAGCGGCCGGGGTGCATAAACGCCCCGGTAGCCGTTACCGTGTCGGCTTGCTTGTACGTGGTCCGCTGTCTGCTGCATGAGCAGGCTCCGGCCAACCAGGGTTGCCTGCGTCCTCTGCACATCACCACGCCGGAAGGAACGCTGGTCAATCCGCGACCTCAGCGCGGCGTGGCCGGCGGCAACGTCGAGACCTCGCAGCGCATCACCGATGTGCTGTTCGGCGCGTTGGCGCAGGCCCTTCCCCAAGTGATTCCTGCGGCCAGCCAGGGCACGATGAACAACATGATCATCGGCGGGCACGACCCGGTGCGTGAGAAGCCCTACGTGTACTACGAGACCATCGCCGGTGGCATGGGCGCACGCCCGGACAAGGATGGCATCTCCGGCATCCAGACCCACATGACCAACACCATGAACACGCCCATCGAGGCCATGGAATTCGCCTTCCCGCTGCGGCTGCGACGGTATGCTCTGCGGCGCGGCTCCGGTGGCGAAGGCCAGTACCGGGGCGGCGACGGAGTGGTGCGAGAGGTGGAGTTCCTAGCGCCGGCAAGAGTCACGCTGATGTCGGAGCGCCGCCGCCTTCCACCGCCCGGCTACCACGGCGGCCACCACGGGGAACCCGGTGAGAACATCCTGCTCAGAGGCGGGTTCGAGGAAATCCAGCTTGCCGGAAAGGAACTCATCGACGTGGAGCCTGGCGACGTACTCAGCGTTCGCACTCCTGGCGCCGGCGGCTGGGGTACGCCCGAAAGCGAGCACGGCCACCAGCATTGACCACTTTGATGAAGACGGTTTGATGAAGACGGTCTCCGTTCTCGCGCTATCGTGTCTTGTCAGCCTGTTGCTCCTCGGATGCGGTTCAGAGATCTCATCGGAGCCGAGGGACCTGCTCTTGGCGCCCGGTGATTTTCGGGAAACCAGCGTCTCTGTTCAGTCCGTGAGAGAAGAGCAATCGCTGGACGGACTCTCGGCGCAGGTGGAGCTGCATGGCCCTGAATTCCTGGTGCTGCAGAGCCTGGTGTTGTTCGAGAGCCGCCAGCAGGCCCTGTCCGCGCTGGACGGAATTCGCGCCGACCTGGTAGGCCGGGGTCAGACTGGCCCCGGCGAGCCCGAGGCCAGCGGCGTATTTGCGCACCAGCTGGGCGACGAAGATGCTGTAAGTCTGTTCTTTATCGAAGATCGCGGTCTCGTGCGGCTCACCGTCACCGGCACCGACCGGGAGGAACAACTGGCCGAACTGGCGGATGTCGCTCGGCAAAAGCTGGCAGACCGTTAGTTCCCGTTCTGCCTGTCAGTGCCGCCGGGCCAACCGCGAAAGCCCGTCAGGTGCTGGCACTCAGTGGTTTTTCATATGCGCTGGACTGGGCAACCCAAGCTCTGCTCAAGCATGAGTTGCCCGGTTTCAGGAGGGCAGCCGTACCCAGTTATTTTCCGTCGTCGAAGCTCACGATCACCACGGCGTTGGCGATCACGAGCGCGTCATTGCCCTGTTCATTGGGGACCTCGAGACCGCCGGCGACCGCTTCGCAATGGCCGGTCCCGTGGGGCAACACCGACAGCACCGCCGTCTTGTCCACGGCACCGGGATTGGGGACGCCGATAGTAACGTCGACGCGCATATCATCGGCGGTCTTGCCCAGCATGCGCTGGAACCCCAGGCTGCTGTGGTGGATGGCATCGAACACCGCCCGTTGGGCAGCGGTGGTGTAGTCCCGCCCGTGAACGTCGACTCCCATTCCCATTTCGGTTACACAACGAACCAAAGCCATATCAATCCTCCTCAGGGAAAATGTTCCCGCAATTACAACCCAGCCCTTCCGATGCGTCAAGCCGTTTGGCGGCTGCATCTCGACCCGGCAGCTTTACAAACCCTCTAATCCCCGTTAGATTTCATCGGGTTGCTGCCATCACGGGATGGATAGCAACTCCATAGAGCCTGGTCCTGGACTCAATGACGACGTTCCCCCGAAACATCATCCTGCGGCTCATTCTCCCAATCTTGGCCATAACCCTTCTATGTTTCACATCGGGGTGCAACAGCGGCAATGAGAAGGCCAACGTCATTACGGTATTCGCCGCCGCCTCACTTACCGACTCATTCCAGGACATTGCCAGCGAGTTCGAGTCGCAGAAGCCCGGTGTAAAGGTGAAGCTGAGCTTTGCAGGTAGCCAGAGGCTCAGGTCCCAGCTCGAATTCGGAGCGGAAGCGGACGTTTTCGCTTCGGCCAACGAATTGCAGATGGAACTGGCGAAAGACGCCGGCCTGGTTGCCGGAAACAGTCGGCGATTCGCCAGCGCATCTATGTCGGTCATAGCCTCCAAGGAATCCAGCATCGACAGTCTGGCCGACTTGGCCAACCCCGGTGCCAAGCTGGTCATGGCTCACGAAAGCGTCCCGGCAGGACAATACTCCCGGATGCTGCTGCAACGGCTTTCCACCGACGATTCCGGACTTGGCGAAGATTTCGCAGACCGGGTGCTGGGCAACGTGGTCTCAGAGGAAACCAGCGTAAAATTTGTGGAGCAAAAAGTGGTGCTGGGTCAAGCCGACGCTGGCATCCTGTATCGCCCCGGCCTGTTGACGGCGACTGCCGACGGAGCCGCGCGGGAGTTGCCCTTGCCCGCTGCCGCCGAGGTCAGGGCTTATTTTCCCATAGCGGCCCTCAGCAATTCGACCAAGCCCGAGTTGGCTGCTCTTTTCGTCGATTTCGTTCTTTCCAAGGCCGCTCAGGGTATCATGACAACTTACGGATTCGAGCCGCCGTGATGGCTCTCCAAGGCCCCATTTAACGTGCTCCCATCCCTCTTCAGGTCGCACAAAGCAACCGCGCTGGGCGGCGCCTCCGGGCTTATCTTCGCCTTCTTCATCGGTTTCCCCATCGTAGCTCTGTTGGTGCGCGCCGCCCAGCAGGAGGACTTCTGGGGAGCGGTGACCGGCGACTTGGCCCTGACCGCCCTGCGCCTCTCCATTATCACCAGCGTCATCAGCATTGGTATCGTCATTGCCGCTGGCACCCCTTTCGCTTACGTGCTTGCCCGCAGCGACCACTGGGCGGCCCGCTTGGTCGATGGGCTGGTGGAACTGCCGATCGTCCTGCCACCCGTGGTCGCCGGAGTAGCCATGCTCATGGCGTTCGGACGGGGCGGCGTGATTGGCGGACTGCTTGACGACGCAGGGATAAGCATACCTTTCACCACAACAGCGGTGGTGTTCGCTCAGATATTCGTCGCCGCGCCCTTTTACGTCCGGTCAGCCAAGCTTGGCTTCCAGTCAGTGGGGCGTGATTACGAGGACGTCTCGCAGACCCTCGGCGTTTCCCCATTGGCTACCTTCTGGCGCATCACTCTTCCGCTGGCGGCGCCGGCAATCATCACCGGGTTGGGGTTGTCTTGGGCGCGGGCTCTGTCGGAGTTCGGTGCCACGATCATGTTCGCCGGAAACCTGATGGGCGAAACGCAGACCATGCCACTTGCCATCTTGACCGCCATGGAGACCGGCGGGGGACTCGACAGCGCGCTGGCTCTTTCAGCATTGTTGCTTTTCGTTTCAGTTCTTGCTCTTTCTGTCCTCACTCTTGCATCCCGGCGACGCTGGAGCGGACGGCTGTGAGCGGGCAATCAGGCTGCCGGGGCTGGATGCACTGCCAACTGGGGCGGTTCGAGTTGCGGCTGGACTGGGACCTGGATCCTGCTCGGACTCTGGTGCTTTTCGGCCCGTCAGGATCAGGAAAGACAACGGCGTTACGGGCCATGGCCGGTCTTATTCAACCAGTCTCCGGCAGGGTCGAAATCGACGGACGCCCGGTTTACGACAGCGGCGCCTCGGTATGGGTGCCAGCCCATCGTCGTGAAGTGGGCTACCTTACCCAGCAGTACCACCTCTTCCCGCACCTGAACCTGGCCCAAAACATCTCCTACGGGCTGCGTCCGGCACGAAACAGCGACAGCCCCGGAAGGGTCGAGGAACTGCTCGATTCCTTTCAACTGCGTGGCCTTGAGGACCGCTACCCGTGGGAGCTCTCCGGCGGCCAGCAACAGCGGGTGGCCTTGGCGCGGGCGCTTGCCACCCAGCCGAGACTGCTGTTGCTCGACGAGCCGTTTGCAGCCCTGGACGCCGGTCTCAGGCGCGCCTTGCGGCAGGAGCTCAGGGCTACCCTGGCCGACAGGCCCATCCCGGTGGTCCTGGTGACTCACGACAGGGAGGAGGCGTTGGCTCTAGGGGATGAGGTACAGGTTATCGACGGGGGCCAAGTCATCGCGCGAGGGGTTCCTCTTGAGGTACTGGGGCAGCCGGGTCAAACCGCCGTGGCCCGCTTGGTAGGGGTGGAAAACCTCTTTCGCCTGCGGGTGGAATCGCGCCAACCAAAAGACGGGACGATGCGGCTCACCGGCCAGGGGGAGCAAGCCGGGTTCGTCCTCGAGGCGCCCTTGGACGAGGTTCCGCCCACCGCGCTGGGGGAGGATTGGGTTACTGTGGGGATACGCGCGTCTGACATCATCCTCGCTTCTCAGGAGCCGTCCGGGTCGTCGGCCCGCAACCGTCTGCCGGGGACCGTAACCCGCATAGAATCGAGGCCTCCAGGATATACGGTCGAATTGAACTGTGGCGTCCCACTGCATTGCCAAGTAACCGGGGCATCGCTGGAGGAGATGGGAATCCGGGAAGGCCAGCAACTCTGGGCCGTGTTCAAAGCCTCTTCATGCTTCCTGGTTGCAGAAGTTGCGGAAGTTGCCGAACCTGGTGCAGAAGAATCAGGCACCTAACCAATGAGATAGCAATGTAACTATCCTGACGGCGATCGGCGGTATAAAACGTACAACACAAGGGAAGGTCCCTCCAGACCAGCACACCCTGAACAGGCCCCGCAGGGGCAAGCGGGAAAATATCGCCCTTGGAATTGTCTATTGCCTTGATTCGTCAATATTCTCTAAATACTTCACGAATTTCTGCAAAATTGAGCGAGTTTGCCAGTTTTGGTTGCATATTCTCCTTTGATAGCTATAATGCTGTGATACCTACACACAAGGTCACTTGGGGCAAGTATTCCAACGTTAACCGGCCGGGTTATTCACCCCGACAGCCGTGGGTTGGTTTGCTGGGGCACAGAACTCGCTGGCCCTGTACCTGAAAGTGCTGAGGAGGTCACCCGTGGCATTGTCGGACAAGACCCTGGTTTGCGTGGAGTGTGGAAGTGAATTCATCTTCACCGTCGGGGAACAGGAATTTTTCCAAGCCCGGGGGTTTGGAAACGAACCAAAGCGGTGCCGCAGTTGCCGGGCCGTTCGTCGGACTGAGCAGCGTGGCGGTAGCGGTGGCGGTGGCGGCGGCGGTATGTACCAGGACGGACCGCGTGAAATGTACCCCATCGTTTGCGCAGAGTGTGGCAACGACGCCATGGTGCCGTTCCGACCGCGGGGCGACCGCCCGGTCTACTGCAGCGACTGCTTCAGCCGCATGCGCGAAGAGTCGTCCTCCGGCTTCTAGCTCCCTCTGAACGCCCGCTTTGGGGGCCCCGGTTAGCCGGCCCCCAAACTCTCACGATACCGGCAGCCAATTTCGCTACCGGCTTCCGTGTGAGGGGCCTTGCGCTCTACATTTCGAGCGACCCGCTCAGCGTTTCCCGGACCTCCGGTTACGACTGAGCCTTGGTTTCTTGCCCCTACCAAGGTGCGTCTCGATTGAACCCCCTCCTGTTTCCCGCTAGAATTGGCTGCAAGCTACGGGCTTTTTCATCTCTCTTCATCGCAATTGTTGCAATGCCCTCCTATAGGGCCGGACTGTTCGCCCTATGAAATTTCGTGACATCCGGGAGTTCATCGCTTTTCTGGAGCAAAAGGGCGAACTTCGCCGCATCTCGACACCTGTCGACCCTCGGCTCGAAATTACGGAAATCGCCGACCGTGTGATCAAGTCCGGCGGCCCTGCCCTGCTGTTTGAGAATCCCCAAGGCTACGACATTCCCGTCCTGATAAACACCTTCGGTTCAGACTCCCGAATGGCGTGGGCGCTGGGGCTGGACAACCTGGAGGCTGTGGCCGGAAGAGTGCAGGGAATCTTGGACTTGGTGCAGGGGCCGCCGGAGGGTATCGCCAACAAACTGCGAACTCTGGGTCAACTGGCCAATCTGGCCTCGTTTCGTCCTCGTACGGTCAGTAACCCGCCATGTCAGGACGTGGTGCTTCAGGGCGAGGATGTTGATCTATTCAAATTTCCCATCCTGCAGTGCTGGCCAATGGACGGCGGGCCCTACATCACGCTGCCCTTGGTAATCACCAGAGACCCGGAGACCGGGGTGCAGAATTACGGCATCTACCGGATGCAGGTCTACGACAGGCGCACCACCGGGATGCACTGGCAGACCCACAAAGTGGGGGCCCACCATGAGCGAATCGGGCGGCAACTGGGCCTGGACCGGCTGAACGTCGCGGTGGCGCTGGGCGGCGACCCAGCCACGATCTGGACCGGTTCGGCGCCGCTTCCCCCGGATGTCGACGAGATGATTGTCGCCGGTTTCCTCCGGGAGGAGGGGGTAGCCCTGGCCAAAGCTCGCACCAGCGACCTGATGGTGCCGGCTGAAGCGGAAATCGTTCTGGAGGGTTACGTTCTCCTAAACGAGCAGCGAATGGAGGGGCCGTTCGGCGACCACACGGGCTACTATTCGATGCCTGACCCATATCCCGTCTTTCATGTAACCTGCATCACGCACCGGACCCGTCCCATTTATCCGGCCGCCATCGTGGGCCGTCCACCCACGGAGGACCACTGGATGGGTAAGGTTACCGAGCGTATGTTCCTGCCCTTGGTCAAGACCATACTTCCTGAAGTCGTGGATATGAATATGCCCGCCGAGGGCGTATTCCATAATCTCGTGATCGTTTCAATGAAAAAGGAATACCCCGGACAGGCCCGCAAGGTGATGCATGGCCTCTGGGGAATGGGCCTGATGAGCCTCGTCAAAGGCATCATCGTGGTGGATCACTTCGTGGACGTACAGAACATTTCCGAGGTCGCTTGGCGTGTGACCAACAATATGGACCCCGCTCAGGACTTCGTCTTCACCACTGGCCCCATTGACGATCTGGATATCGCCTCACCCACCCCCAAGTTCGGAAGCAAGGTGGGAATCGATGCCACCATCAAGATGCCTCTCGAGGGCGGACGCACCCGGGAATGGCCTCCCGACGTCGTGATGAGCCCCGAGGTCAAGGCGCTGGTCAACCAGAGGTGGGCCAGCTACGGAATCTGCTGAACCGCAGAATTCATTTCGCCACTGTATGCAGATCGCCAACGCAATTCGCGGCCCGATAGTCAAACTGCCCCACTATTTGTGGGTGGTCAGGATTTGGGAGTCGCTTTACGCCCTGCCCTTCTGCTATATGGGCATGATGCTGGCGTCGGTGGATTCAGGCGGTAGCGGCTGGCCAGGCTGGAGCGACTTTATTTGGATCACCGTCGCTCTTACCGGCGTCCGGACGCTCGGTATGTCGGCCAACCGCTTCATTCACCGCAAGGAGGACGCCGCCAATCCCCGAACGCGGGGACGCCACCTGCCTCTGGGCTTGGTCACCCCACTTGACGTCATCGGTTTGGCGATCATCGGCACGGGTGTTTTCTTCTACGCTGCCTCCCAGCTCAATACCCTGACGCTGATACTGGCCCCAGTCGCCGCTCTATATGTGGTCTTCTATTCCTTCACTAAATACATCACATGGGCGTGCCACCTCTTTCTCGGATTTGCGCTGGCCATCTCGCCATCAGCGGCGTGGATTGCCGTTACCGGCCGGCTTGATCCAGAGCCGATGCTACTCACCTTCGCCGTGACAATGTGGGCTGGAGGGTTCGACGTCATCTATGGGTGCGCAGACTATGACTTTGACCAGCAGTACGGCACCAATTCTTTCGCCAAGCGGTTCGGAATAGGAGCAGCCATCTGGACGACCCGGACGATGCACCTATTGGCCGCCGCTTCCCTGCTGGCGGTTGGCCTGTTGATGGACCTGGGGATGTACTACTTCATTGGCTGGGCAATCGCGATAGTATTGCTGGCCTTGGAGAACAGCCTGGTCAAGGCCGACGACCTGTCCAAGCTGCGGTCGCCTCTGTTCCAGTACAACAGCGTCATTTCCGTCTCGCTGTTCGCGTTCACCATACTGGCGGTCGTGCTGTGATGCCCGGACCGGTCATCGTTGGCATCACCGGCGCCAGCGGGGCGACAATGGCCCGCTCAATGGTCGACGAGCTGCTGCGCCGCGATCTAGCCACCGCGGTGGTCTGCTCCAACGCCGCCCGCATGGTGTGGCAGGAGGAGCTTGGCTTCTCCTTCAACGAAACCCTTGTGGAGTGGCAGGAACACCCCGCCTTCGTCCACTACGGCATAAACGATCTGAGGGCCCCAATCGCCAGCGGCTCCTACCCGGCAGCGGGAATGGCGCTGGTGCCGGCCAGCATGAACAGCATCGCCTCGCTGGCCAACGGCATATCTGGCAACCTGCTGCTCAGGGCGGCTGATGTATGCCTCAAGGAACGCCGGCCCTTGGCCCTGGTTCCCCGGGAAACGCCCCTGCACAGCATTCACTTGGAGAACATGCTGACCCTTAGCAGAATGGGCGCCGTCATCCTCCCGCCTGACCCTGCTTTTTATTTGAACCCCAAAACGGTGGAGGACATAGTCCAATACGTGGTGAATAAGGTTTTGGTGTCTTTGGGAATAGATGAGGTCTTGCCCGAAGATATGCAGTATGGCGGAGTTAATTGAGAATGGGACCAACTCTTATCGAGGGGCACGCTCTTGACCAGGATGGCCGGGAGGAAATGGGTTTGGCGCTTAATCCGTTCAGCCGCACTCTCCATCCAATGCGGCTGTTATGGCGAGGCTGAGCGGCGCAGAAAGACAGCGTTATGTGGCGCGCCTCTTTTCCCGCATCTCCGGCCACTATGACCTGATGAACGATGTCATGACCGTCGGCATGCACCGGGGCTGGAAAAAGAAAACGGCTGCGCTGGCGGCTCAGGCGCTCTCAGGAGCAGCACTCGACGTCTCCACCGGCACCGGAGACCTGGCCTTTCAACTGGCAAAGCGCCCCGGAGTGGACCGGACCGTGGCCTTGGACCTGCTGCAGGATATGATTTCGCGAGCCCAGAACAGGGCAAGCGGACAGACGGGTCCCTCTGTCAACATGCTGGTGGGCGACGCGCTGTCCTTACCCTTCTCCACCGGCGCATTCGCCTGCGCAACCGCCGGTTTCAGCCTTCGCAATATGCCCGACGTCCCTCAAGCCGTGGCCGAGATGACTCGGGTTGTCCGTCCCGGCGGGCGCGTAGCGCTGCTGGAGCTGTCGCCGATGGAATCAGGGCTGAAAGCCCGTTTGTTCCGGCTTTATTTTCACGGACTGGTTCCTTTCTTCGGTAGCATTATTGCTCGCGACAGGGCTGCCTACACGTACTTGCCACAATCCGTCGATGTGTTTTACGACGCTGAGGACCTATCAGACATTTTGCGAGAATCCGGTCTGCAGAATGTTGGGTACCAGCGGCTCGGCTTTGGCACCGTCTGTCTCCACTGGGGCGACAAACCAGCTGCTGCGGCCGGCAACCGGCGATTTGCGTTGATGGGGATCGCTCAAGCACTCATCGATTCAGCATAGACTTTGTATGTCACGTCTGATTTGCTGTAAAGTTGTGGAAAATGGTGCCAATGGATTATGTATAATGGCGATATGACACCGAACCTCCGGCCACTCAAAGAAGACTATCGGCTGGGCAGGGCTGGCTATGACCACTATGATCGATAAACTGGACCCGATAATCCGCCGCTACGAAGAAATCGAGGAGGCGATGGCCGACCCTGAGGTGGTGGTCAACTACGAACGTGTGCAGGAACTCGCCCGAGAGCGGGCATCCTTGGATGATCTGGTTGCCATCGCCCGCGAGTACCGGCAGTTGATTGAGGAAATCGCTGACCTCGAGGCCCTGATTCAGGAGGGTTCAGAACCTGACCTGACCCAGATGGCGCGGGAGGAACTGGAGGACAACCAAGCCAAACTGGAAACCATTACCCAGTCCCTGCGCACTGCCCTCCTCCCCAAGAACCCCAACGACCAGCGCGATGTGATCATCGAAATTCGCGCCGGGACAGGGGGCGACGAGGCCGGCCTGTTTGCTCGCGACCTTTATCGCGCATACAGCCGCTATGCCCAGAGCCGCGGCTGGGACGTGGACGTAATGGACGCCAACCACAGCGAGGTTGGCGGCTACAACAAGATAGTGTTGGAGATCCAGGGGCGAGGCGCTTTCAGCCGCTTCAAGTACGAGAGCGGCGTGCACCGTGTCCAGCGGGTGCCGGAAACCGAGGCACAGGGACGCATCCACACGTCAACGGCCACCGTCGCCGTGTTACCGGAGGCCGACGAAGTGGAGGTCAAGATCAGTCCCGAGGACCTGCGCATCGACATCTTCCACGCGGGCGGCCACGGCGGGCAGAACGTCAACAAGGTAGCCACCGCCGTCCGCATCGTGCACAACCCTTCTGGCCTTACTGTGGTCTGCCAGGATGAGAGATCTCAGCACAAGAACAAGCAACGTGCGATGGCGATGCTGCGCGCCCGGCTCTTCGAGGCCGAGCAGGAACGGCACGACGCCGAAATCAGCCAAGCCCGACGCTCACAGGTGGGTGGAGCGGAAAGGGCCGAAAAGATCCGCACCTACAACTACCCTCAGGACCGCGTCACGGACCACCGCTCCAGTACCACCTTCCATGGGATCCCCCGGCTGATGGACGGATACTGGGACGATGTCATCGACCGTATGGTGTCTTGGGAAGAGGAACGTCTGTTGGGAGAGGCAGGGGTCTAGTTCCCGCAGGACATTGCAATGTCTTGCAAGCGCCCAGACCGTTGGTCCTCAGCGCGTCGAAGGACGGGTTGAGTGAATCCGTTCACGGTTCGGCGGGTTCACCACCAACGGATTCTGAGGGTCTTTACAGCCGTCCTGTAGTTCCCGCATACAGTCTGTCACTGTAGCGTCTATCGTGTTGCCGCAGAAGTGCCTCAAGGGATGGATACCTAGTTTTGCCCGCCTGCCCTGACGTTCCCGTATGCCCTTTCTGCGGCTTCAGGAACCTGGCTGTGGCCGTTTTCTGCGGCGGGTGCGGACGACCTCTCCACGGTGTAGCCTGCCACAATTGCGGCTTTGACAACCTCGGCAACAGCCTCTCCTGCGAACGGTGCGCCGCCACACTCGACAATTCCTCGTCGGAAGACAGCGAAACAGTCAATCAGGGATCTGGCGTAGCGTCTCGCTCGGCTTTGGCCCGGACACCGGAAACCACGGCGCAAGAGCCGCCATCCAACCTCGCCGACCGTATCCCGGGAAGTCACATGGGCGAGGCTGTAATAGCTTCCATGCAGATGGTACTGGCCGAGAAATCGACCCCACTCCTGATATCCGGTGCGATTGCCGCCGTACTGGGGCAGGTGGGCTTGTATTTCTCCGTGGAACCCAATGCGGAAGCACCCTTGGGCTATCTGCTGGTCATGGCGCTTGGCGTTGCCCTGTTTGCTTTGGGGTCGACGGGAAGGTGGTTGCGACGTTCCCCCGTACAACTCACGTTTGAGGAGTCAACCTCGCCGACGAGATCACAGGAAGCTGCCGCTCGCTTCCGGTCCACCCTCGGCGTTGGCGGGCTGTTGGCCGGCATAGCGGCATTGGCTCTTCTGCTGGCCATGCTGGCCGCCGGGTCCGTATCGGGAGGCACCCTGCTCATTTGGATAGTCGCGCTCGTCGCCTTTGCGTCGCCATTCATACCGCGGCTTGACACCGCCATCTCCCGTATCAAGCCGTGGTTGATGGAGTGGTTTCATAGTTACTGGTGGGACACATTGGCGGTCGTGCTGCTGGTTGCAGCGTTCATTGCAATAAACGCCCATGACCTCCGGGACTGGTATTACTCAGCAATTGGCGACGAGTATCTCTTCTACGAGCACGCCAGACGCATCGTCGACGAGGGAATATCCGGCCCCTTCAGCCAAGAGGGGGTCTACAACAAGCATCCGGTGATGAGCTCAATCTTCCAGGCAGCCGTCATGCGGCTCTTCGGCGCCGACTATTTCGGCTGGACCTTCAGCGAGGTTCTGAACGCAGCTCTGACCATTCCGGCCGTATACCTGTTGGGACGCGCTTTCGGCGGCAGAACGGCTGCCTTGGCGGCCGCGGCGATCTTTGCTTTCAGCCACTACATTTTCGCCTTCTCCCACACCGGTTACGCCAATCTGTCCTCTCTTCCAGTCTCCTCATGGTCCTTGTTGCTGTTCGTCTGGGGTTGGAGGAACGGAAATCCGCTGCTGCTGTATGCCGCAGGCGTGATCGCCGGATTGGGATTCTACACCCACTACTCGGGCCGGGCTATCATGCCGATCATTCTCATGTTCGTGCTGGCCCCGGTCGGCTCAAAACGTCTCCTGAACCTACGTCACCTGAACCTTTGGCCGCTTGGCGTCGGCTTCATCCTCACAGTTGCACCCACTTTCGTCGTCGAGCAGGAGCAGGTCCTCACCCGAATGTTCGGGGAGGTGGTCGGCGGATATTCTGAAGTGGTTTCCGGTTCTGTCGGCCAACGTTTGATTGACAACCTGGAACTCAATCTGCCGGCCTTCAGCTACAACGCAAGTGTACACACCTATGTTTACGGCCCCTTGTTTGACCCTGTCAGTGGAGTCCTCGCGGCATTGGGCATAGGGTTTGCGTTGGGTCACATACGTCTTCCCGCCTACCGGCTTCTCCTGATTTGGTTCGCCGCCGGTATTTTTATGACCGGAGTCCTGTCTCCATATCCTCACGTTGTAATCACCCGTTTGCTGTTTGTCGTGCCACCACTGGCGCTGATGGCAGGTCTCCTTGTGAGCGAGTTTAGCGAGCTCGTCCACGGCAAGTGGGCAAAATGGACACGGCTTCCCAAGGTAGTTCCCGCAGCTGCCATGTTCCTGCCGCTCCTCCCGGCAATTCTGATATTAAACCTGTGGCAATTCTGGCACGTTACGCCCTCGGTGTTCCCGCACAGCCAGGAAGCAGTGGCATTGAAAGCGTTCATGTCCGATCAATGCGACGGCGACGCGGATAAGACAGTGTTCGTGGGGCGGGCCACTGGCGAGGGGAGTTTGATGCAACAGGTGCTGACGTCTTTCCACCCGGATGACCCACCACTTCGGCAAATTGACCACCACCATCTTGCAGAGGGAACGGAACTGCCAGGTCCGCCGCCTGATTGCGTCGTTTTCATCAACCCGGACACGCAGGAAGCCCGCCGGTTGCAGGACGACCTGGCGCACCGGTATCCTGAAGGCCGGGTTGTGTCCTTCGCCAACCCCTCAAATACCACTTTCGTAGACGTATTCACACGGTAAAAGCTCTACCGTTTCCGCGCGGCCAGCCAGGGAATACCAAAATCAAACTCAGGTTTTTCGCAAATATGACTGTAATCCGCGAAACGATCAGGGAAACTCATCAGACTCTTGAATCATCCGGCATCCCGGACGCCCGTCTGGAAGCTGAGGTCATGGTGATGACGGTGATGCGGATGACCCGGCAGAACATCTTCGCCGAGCAGGAGCAGGAGGTGCCCGCCAACGCCGCCCAGGACCTCGCCGGCATAATTGCCCAGCGGCTGGAGCGCACCCCGCTGGCCTACATCCTCGGTTACCGGGAGTTCTATGGCATCAACGTGTTGGTCACGCCGGACGTTCTGATTCCTCGCCCGGAAACCGAAGGCATCGTTGAACACACACTATTCATGGCACTGATGGGCATGGAAACGCGGGAGTTAACCATCGCCGACGTGGGCACGGGCAGCGGGGCCATCGCGGTCAACCTCGCCATCCACCTGCCTGCGGCCCGCATCTACGCCGTGGACGTTTCGGAGCCCGCGCTGGACGTGGCCGCATACAACATACGCGCCCACTCCGTCGCCGACCGGGTCAGGCTGGGCCACGGGGATCTGCTGGAGCCGCTGCCGGAGCCGGTGGATCTGATCGTCGCCAACCTGCCCTACATTCCCACCGACCGCATAGCCACCCTGCAGCCGGAGGTGCAGCAGGAGCCGCAGTTGGCGCTGGATGGTGGGGACGACGGCTTGGATCTCGTGCGGCGACTGCTGTCTCAAGCCCCTGAAAAGCTCAACAGCCCAGGCATCATCCTGCTGGAACTGGACCCGGAGCAGTTCCCGGCTGTCGAGGCCATTGCCCTGCAGCATTTCCCCGACGCAGAAATCTCAGCAGAGCAGGACCTCACACGTCAGGACCGAATCATGGTCATCAACCGGCCATAGCTCAAGGACCGGGACCCGACAGTACCTCTAGTTTGGGCTTATGGGATAGGCCCGCAGGGCGTTGTCCCAGAGTATCTTGCGCTTGCTCTCCATGGCCACGTTGGGTAGTTCCATCAGGTCCTTCTTGGCCCTGAAATACTTCCTGCCTTCGGGGTGGCCGAAATCCGTTGCACCCACAATCACATGGTCTCCGATTGCGTCGATCAGAGGGGCGATGCCGGGGTCGTCCTGGTCGGCGGCCACGAAGCATTGCCGCTGGAAGTATTCCACAGGGTCGTGGTTCAGGCCCTGAATTCTCAACCGGCGGGTGCCGCCCTGGATTCCCGCCTCCAAGCGGTCCAGCCAGAAAGACGCCCACCCGCAACCGGACTCCAAAAACACCAGTTTCAGATCAGGGTGGCGTTCCAGCACTCCGCCCATGATGAAGGCGGTGCACGCCAGCATGCTGCCCATGACGAAGGACACAGTGGTGCGGCAGTTCCGCAACCCAGGGAGGTAGTCCAGCAATCCCTGGTCGAAGGGGTGGTTGGCACTCGGGTGCAGCCCCACCGGCACACCCAGCTCGGCACAGGTGGACCAGAGGACGTCGCACTCGGCGTCAAACAGGCGCAGGTTCGGAACGGGCGCCGGGTTCAGATGCACCGCCTTGAAGTCGTACTCCCTGACGCAGCGACGCACTTCCTCAGCGGCAGCGACGGGATCCCGAAGGTCGATGGAGGCGGCTCCGCAGGCTCCCGGCCCGACCTCCTGGCAGAAGTCGCCCAGCCAGCGGTTGTAGGCCCGCCGGATGGCCGAGGCGGTCTCGCCATCCATTTCCGCCACGCCTGTGGTCCAGAACCCGGCAGTCGGGTAGAGAATCATGTGGTCCACGCCGTGGACGTCCATCACCTCCCGGTAGGCGCTGGCGGGGAAGTCCTGGTCAGCCCACTTCCCATAGGCCACATCCAGCTCGTCGAGGTCGCGGTCTTGGAAACTGCGAGTGGCGGCGTCCGTATCCCGGACGCCCAGCGGGTAGGTACCCATAACTTCCAACTCCAGCTCGAAGGCCAGAGCAGTATCCCGGGTTGAGGACTCGTCAACCGCATTTGCGCCGTTGCCCGAGGGGGCAGTCACCCAACGGACGTGGCCGTTGATCAGGTGCCGGTATTTCTTTTCGAGGTAGTTCTCCCAGATTGCCTCGGGCTCAAGAACGTGGGAATCGCCATCAATGAATCGCAGGCGCTCCATAACTTCCTCCTGTTCCGCTTTACAGCCCGGTCAGTTCCAGCGTCGCCACCTCGCTGGTTTCCATGTCAGCGACGCGAATGGTGTGGTTGTTGGTGTCGGCAATGTACATCTTGCCGTTGGCGATGCTGAGGCCGCAGGGCTCCGAAAATCTGGCCTGAGCGAAGGGGCCATCCAAATGGCCCGGAGCTCCGATTCCAGCTACGCTGAATGCGGAGCGCGTCTTCGGCAACACCCGTTTGATCTTGTGGTTGTAGGTGTCGGCCACATACAGCACTCCGTCGTGGTGGGTGATGCCGATAGGGTGCTGCATTCGCACACGGAAATCGTCGCCGTCAACGTCTCCGAACTCGAACAGCCCCAAGCCGATCAGTGTGCGCACCGAGCCGCCGGAGTCGAGATCGCAGTTGCGGATGGCACTGGTCTCGCTGTCTGCGAAAAATAGCCGCTCGCCGTTGGTGGTGATCCCACTCGGCTGCGCCAGGGCCGCCGTAGCCAATGGCCCGTCGGTGATGGCCTCTCGCCCGCTGCCCGCGTATGCTCCGACCATTCCCGATTCCAGTTCCAGCGACCAGAGCTGGTGAATCCCGGCCATGGCGATATACAGGACACCGTTATGCAACGCAAGATCCCACGGGGAGCTCAGGCTGAACGACCGTCCCGGCCGTCGCCCATCGCGCTCATAGCCCTGCTCGCCGGTGCCGGCGATGGTCTCCACCTGTCCCGCCTGCAGGTCGACGCGGCGGATGGCGTGGTTCTCGGTGTCGGCCACGTAGAGAATGTCGCCGTCGATGGCCATCCCCTGCGGATGATTGATGGCAGCCTGCGCCAGCGTTCCGTCGACCAAGGCCTCCTCGCCCGTGCCGATAACCTGCTGCACATTTCCTTCGAAAGACGAGACCAAGACACGGTTGTGGTTGGTGTCTGCAATGAACAGCCTGCCGCCCGCTTCGTCGGCCAGTACTTTGCCGGGGAAGCTGAGAGCATTCTCCGGCCCGGACGGAGGGGTCGTAGGCAGCGGCGAGCGCTGCATGATGCCAAGTTCATCGAACTCGGCCACCATTCCCTGCATAAGGGAGTCAAACTGGCCGAAAGTCATCTCGCCTTCATGCTTCCCGATGACGTTGCCTCGCGGGTCGATGAACATCAGCGTCGGCCAAGCGCGACATGAATACTGCTGCCATACCTGGAACTCGGCATCATTTATCACCGGGTGTTCCAGTTCGCACCGGCGCACGGCTGAAGTCAGGCTGTCGGTTTCCTTCTCGGTGGGGAACTTGGCCGAGTGGACCCCTACCACCACCAGCTCGCTGGCGTACTTGCGCTCCAGTTTCCGCAACTGCGGAAAAATGTGCATGCAGTTGACTCAACAGTAAGTCCAGAAATCGAGAATGACAATCTTGCCCTGCAGCTCCTCCATACTCAGTGGCCGGTCGGTATTGACCCACTCCAGGCCTTGGGGGAATTCGGGCGCGGCCGCCTGCCCGGCGTAAGAACGACTGGTTGTCATCTGGACCTCCGATTTACTTCAATACTTCGAAGGGAGAATTGCGCAATCTACCACAACTGACACTCCGCCAAGGTGCGGAACTGCCTCGCCTTAAACCTCGTCCAAGTGCAGAGAGACTATTGAAAGAGATTGAGAGAGACAGGGTTCCAGCTCTACCCGACGGGTGCGGGCTGCAACTGCTCCGCCAGAAACTCGCGGGTCCGCGCCCATGCCATTTCCGCCGAGGTGCGATGATAGCGCTGGGGCATATAGCGGTTCATGAAAGCGTGGTCAGCGCCGGGATAGCTGTAGAAGCGATGCGGTTTGTCCAACCGCGTCAACTCGTCGTCCAGCGTGCGCATATCGTCTGGCGACGGGTTGGCGTCTACCTCCCCGAAATGGAACAGCATCGAACTGTTTATCCCCCCGGCGAGCGCGAATGGCGCGACCTCTCCGGCGCCCCAAGGGACAAAGATGTTACCGCCATAGTAGGGGACCGTCGCCTTGAAGTGTGGGTTGGTGCAGGCTGCCAGCCAGACGACTCGCCCGCCCATGCAGAAACCGGTAATGCCCAATCGCTCGCGATCGACCGCCCCGTGCGCACGAAGTAAATCGACTGTGGCGTTCACATCGGCAATGATGTCAGGGTCGCTGAGCTGGTCACGCTTGCTGCGTCCTGTTTGCTCCACCATCTCGTCGGTGATGCGATGGAACAGGTCGGGAGCGGCGGCGACGTAGCCCTCGGCGGCCAGCCGGTCGGCGTGCTCCCGCACGAACTGGTCAACCCCGGGGGCGTGGTGAATGACGACCATGGCCGGGAAGGGACCGTCTCCGTCTGGGACGCTCAGATACGCCGACATCTCGGTGTCGCCTACGGTGAGCATCTGCAGTGATGCGGGCATAATCCCCTCCGGCAATACTTCGTTGGATCTGGGCCAAGTTGCGTTTGCATTTCAGCACAACCGTGTATGGTCGAGGGAGAGCAAACTCGCCACCCACATTGGCGAAGCTCCATTTGCTCGCCCCGTTTACTCGAAGGCCAAAGTCGCGTAGCGGATGAAAATGGTGCCCACCGGCTCGCCAAGCGGGGCGTTGCCGACCAGCACGGCGATAACGTGTTCGGCGCCAGGGACGGCGCTGTCTTCGATGAGGACTCGCTTGGGCACATTGTTGCCCGTGATTGTCCACAGGTTGCGGTCAATCTGCCCGTCCACGTAGACCTCGCCGTAATTATCCACGTTGGTCTCAAACCAGACCCGGCGGCCAGCCAATTCCTCCCCCTTTGCGGCGGAAGGGATGGTCACCTTGAGCCGGTACCAAGCGAAGGTGAGGCCGACGGAGCGCCGTTCTTGGATGTCGGCGTTCTGCTCCCACCAAGAATCGTCGTAGTCGGCCAACCGGGCCGGACTTTCCCGCATTTCTGCAGTCAGCCCCTGGTTGGGTTCGCCGGGAACCAACCCCATCGCCACACGCCAGCCCTCGGCGTTCAACAACGCCAAGTCATTCTTTTGTTCCAAGTCCAATGACACGCGAGCCATCAGCTTCTCCTTCGGGGAAGAGTTCGTTCTGGGGGAATTTGGCCAAATTCCCCCGCTTGATCCAGGGGGTCTAGGCGGTGACAGCAGCGCCCTTGAGGTGCTTGTCGAAGAAATCGACGGTGCGGGGCCAAGCCGCAGCCGCAGATTCCGGGTGATGACGGTCGGGGTTGTTGAAGTCCATGAAGGCGTGGTTCGCTCCCTCGTAGGTATGGAACTCAAAGGTCTTCCCCAAGCGCGTCAACTCCGCCTCCAGCTTGTCGCGGTCCTCCAGCGAAGGGTTGACATCGACCGAGCCGAAGTGGAACAGCATCGGGCAATTGATGTTTGCTGTCATGTCGAAGGGCGTCTTTTCGCCATTGCCCCAGATACCCATTATGTTGCCGCCGTAAAAGGGAGCGGTGGCCTTGAATATGGGGTTGGAGCCGGCCATCATCCAAGCGATACGGCCGCCCATGCAGAAGCCGGTGACGCCGATGCGGTCGCTGTCAACGTGAGAGTCGGCGACCAGGAAGTCCACCGCCGCGTTCATGTCGGCAATGATGTCCGGATCGTTCAGGTGGTTCAGTCGCTCCAGGCGCGGACCGTTCAGTGCCTCTTCCGAAAAGCGATGGAACAGGTCTGGCACCACGGCCACGTAGCCGGCCTCGGCCAGCCGGTCGGCCATGGTCTTGTCGAACTCGTCCAGCCCTCCGACATGGAATGCGATTACCACCGCCGGATAGGGCGCCGTGTCGCCACTGGGAACCGCGGCGTACATATCCATTTCCGACCCGTTGACCGTCAGCTTGTCTGTAAACGATGGCATCTCAATCACCCCCTGCAGTTAACCGTTTTGACCGTGATTTGGCACCTCTGGATTCTAGCAGACCATGGGGCTGCGCACCCCCTAGATCAGACCCTCGGCCCGGACTGCCGCCATTGTGTCGGCAAAGACCTCGATGGTCTGGTCGATCTCAGTCTCGTTATGGGTAGCGGACACCAAGAAGGCATCGCGGCCCATTATGTCCACTCCCCGGTTCTGCAGGCCGCGCTTCATCGCGGTGACAGCTGCCGAAGCCGTAACACTGGAGATCTGCGAATGGGGCATGGTGCATATCTCGCGGTCGCAGTCGCAGTCGGCCAGAACCACATGGATCATCGACGCGATACCGTGGACGTGGCCTGGGATTTCCAGCCGTCCCAGGGTCTCGTTCAGACCCACCTTCAGGCGCGCAGCCATGGCGTCGGCGTGCTGGTTGATGGGCTGAGTCGCGATCATCTCCAGCGCTGTGGCGCCTGCCGCCGCAGACAACGGATTGGCGTTGAAGGTGCCGGGGTGGTAAACCCGCCGGGAGTTGTCCCATTCCGGGTCGCCACGGTGGGCAATCATATCAACGATTTCGGCCTTGCCCCCCACGGCTCCGCCCGGTAGTCCACCCGCCACTATCTTGGCCATGGTGGTCAGGTCAGGGCTGACACCGTACCTCACCTGCGCCCCGCCCGGTGATGCCCGGAAGCCCGTCACCACTTCGTCGAAAATCAGGATCACTTCGTGCTGCGCGGTGAGCTCGCGCAGGCCCCTCAGATAGTTGGGAACGTCAAAGGGAAGCTGACCGTAGTGAGCGCCGGTGGGCTCAAGGATGAGCGCGGCAATATCGCCGTCCTTGGACAGCACATCCTCCACGGCGGCCAGGTTGCCGGCGGGCACCACCACCATCGTTCCCATGCTCGACTCGGGGATGCCCGGCGCGGACCGGTCGGAACCGGCCATGGCGTAGTCGTGCCAGCCGTGGAAGTGGTCCTGCAGCTTGATCACCTTGTCCTTGCCGGTATAGGCGCGGGCCAGGCGCATGGCCATCAACGTGGCCTCGGTTCCGGAACTGTGGAAGCGAAGCTTCTCGATGGACGGCATCAGCGCCTTGATGGCCCTGGCCCAGCGCAACTCCTCGTCGGTGGAGGCGCCCAGGTGGGTGCCGAGCTTGATCTGGCGCGATACCGCCTCGGCAATGTCGGGATGCGAATGCCCCAGGAGCAGCGCGCCGTGGCCCGACACGTAGTCGACGTATTCGTTGCCGTCCACATCCCACTTACGCGGGCCAGTACCGTGAGTCATGAACAACGGAAAAGGCGTGGCGTAGCGGGTGTCGTGAGTTACGCCACCGGGGAAGATGGATACGCTTTCCTGGTAGCGCTGGGCCGAGCCAGGATGCTTGGCAATATATTCCTCAAGGATCGTCGGCATAGTGTCTCCTGTTGGGATGTGGTGTGCGGTGAACCTGCCGTTGATAACTCCCGCCATTGTAGCGCGGCGGGACAGCGGGCGCTACGGCGGCAATCCGGACGGCTGCACCGGGCCTCCTCTCTGCATAATTTCCGCAAAGTCCCTTTCCTGAATCGCTTACGTTCGGGTGTAAAATGAGTAAAAGATAATCGTGTCTACCCTTCAGCAGACTTGCATTCAAATTCAACCATGTGGATGTTCCATGCGGCACATCATCCACGCCGACCTTGACGCTTTCTATGCCACCGTGGAGCAGCTGGATAACCCAGAGCTGCGCGGCAAGCCGGTGCTGGTCGGAGGGCGCCCGGAAAGCCGCGGCGTGGTGGCAACGGCCTCCTACGAAGCCCGTCCGTTTGGTGTGCATTCGGCCATGCCCATGCGGACAGCGGTACGGCTCTGCCCGCAGGGAATCATCGTACCGCCTCGATTTACGCGCTATCGGGAAATGTCGAGGCAGGTGATGGACATTTTCCGCGAGGTCACTGAGGTCGTGGAGCCCCTGTCTCTGGACGAGGCCTACCTGGACATCAGCGAGGCGGTGGAGGAAGCGGAGGGGCGCTGGCCATTGGGTGTGGCCCTGGACCTGAAGCGCCGGGTGAAGAGTGAGACCGGGTTGACGGTTTCCGTGGGTGTCAGTGTCAGCAAGTCGGTCTCAAAAATCGCATCCGACCTGGACAAACCAGACGGTCTGGTTGTAGTGCCACCCGGAGAACAAGCGGATTTCCTGGCCCCGTTGCAAGTGGGGAAACTGTGGGGCATCGGCCCAAAGACCGCCGAGCGGCTCAGGGCCGAGGGGGTGGATACCATCGGGGCTCTGGCGGCGCAATCGCCGGAGTGGTTCGGACGGGTGTTTGGTCAGCGGGCAGAAAGCGTCCGGCTGCGTGCCATCGGTCTTGACGACGAGCCGGTCCACACGGAGCGCATCACCAAGTCGGTGTCCTCGGAAACCACCTTCCCCGACGACATCGGCGACACCGTAGAGTTGCGCCGAGTGCTCGAGGAGCTGTCGGGCAGCGTCGCCGACAGCCTCGATCGCAAGGGTCTGCAGGGGCGGACAGTAACGGTCAAGATGCGGCTGGCCGACTTCACCACGTTCACCAGGCAGGCCACGCTTCCCACGCCCTCCAATGAAACCGGTCCCGTCAGGGACATGGCCTGGCGGCTGCTCTCCGCCGAGCTCACTACCGGCCGCACCTTCCGTCTGCTGGGTGTGGGCGTAAGCAATTTTGCCGAGCCCGACGAGCAGAGGCAGTTGCCGTTGTCTCTCGAGGGGGACTTCCGCGCCATAAAGACCGGGTTGGGCTGGCCGGAAGGTTTCACATCACCCTGACCCTCCGCCGGAGGGGACATACGCGGGGGAATCCAACCCTACCGGAACAGGTCCCGCTCGCCTGTGCGAAGCAGCCGCTGGATATTGACGTCCTCCATTGTCTCGAAGGCATAGCCGCGAATGATGGTCACCGGAATGCCCAACGCCTTGCCGGTCACCAGCTCTGCGGCGGCGGCCAGTTCGTCGGCGACCGCGATCTGCGTGGTGTGCAGCATATTGCCGTAGGCGTCAAAATCGCCCACGTAGTCCAGCAGCGGGTCCATTCCCGCCACGCCTATCGCCACGTTGGCCGCGCCGTTGCGCCAAGGCCGCCCAAAAGTGTCGGACACGACCACGGCCACGTTAATGCCCAGCCGCTGGCGGACGGCATCGCGGATGCCCCGGGCTGACGCATCGGAATCGTCGGGAAGCAGCGCTATCGTATTGTTGCCGGGTATGTTGGAGGCATCGATGCCAGCGTTGGCACAATAGAATCCGTGCTTCGTCTCGGCAATGATCACACCACGGTCCATACGGACGATGCGACGAGACTCCCGCAGGATCATTTCGGTATGCCTCGGGTCGCGCCGGTGGCCCTCGGTTATGGTGATGGCCAAGGGTGACGCCTCCACCTCCTCAATGCTCATCACCTTGCCTTCGACCTTGGAAACGACCTTTTGGGTGACCACCAGGATGTCGCTCTCCTCAATGGCGGTGCCCTGGACGGCGGCGGCGTCCATCATAATGCCGGCCAGATCATCGCCCGGGCCTATCTCCGGCATACCCTCAACGCCAATTACTCGAACTTCATTCGGCATAGCGACTCACCTCGGAATTGATGGAGCCTCCCCAGGCCCGGTAGAGCAGATTCAAGTAGCCGGGCCGCAAGTTTAGTGGCTAAACCACGATAACACAATCGCCGCAAAACTTGCGTCGCGGTCACTTTTGATCTGCATTCATACACCCACGTTGGGCTGGAGCGCCTTGTGCTAAAATCGACGGGTGGCCGTCTGGGCCATGTACCCTGCTTGGGAAGGTGACACCTGTGTCCTCATCGAGTTCCGCGGAATACCGCAAACGGGTCTACACAAAGTTCGGAGACAAGGGAGAGACCAGCCTGCTGTATGGCGGGCGGATTTCCAAGAACAACCCGCACACCGAGGCCTACGGCATCACCGACGAGGCCGTCTCCGCCATGGGGCTGGCCCGCGCCATGTCCAGCGACGACAGAGTTAAGGAGTTGCTGCGAAGCCTCCAGAGCGAACTTTTCACCGTGGCCGCCGAATTGGCCACCGACCCAGATAAGTACGAACTGTTCCAGCAGCACTTCTCGCCTGTAACCCCAGCGATGGTGGAAAACCTGGAGAATGCCATCGACTCCCTTGAGGAGGACATGGTAATGCCCACGGTCTTCATCCTGCCAGGCGGCTCTGCGGCCTCGGCGGCCATGGACCTGGCCCGTTGCGTGGTGCGCACCGCCGAGCGCCGAGTGGTGGCCATGGGCGAGGCGGGACTCCTCACAAACGAGCTGCTGGTGCCCTACCTCAACCGGCTGGGCGACCTGCTTTTCGTGGTGGCGCGATACGAGGACCGCGAGTTGCCAATCGAGCGCGCCACCGGGCAACGGGCGTAAGGCAGACTGACCATGAATCTGGTAGTCGTGGATTACGAGTCCGGCAACCTTCGCAGCGTATCCCGGGCCCTGGAGTCCTGTGGCGTTTCGCCGTTGGTCAGCGGAGATCCTAGAGAATTGACCAACGCCGACGCGGTGGTTCTGCCCGGCGTTGGCTCCGGCCCAGCGGCTATGAGCGCTCTCAAACAGCGGGAGCTGGTGGAGCCTCTGCGGGAGTTCACGGAGAGCGGGCGGCCCTTCCTCGGGATCTGTCTGGGGCTTCAGTTGCTGCTGGACTGGACGGACGAGGAGGGCGGCGCTCCATGCCTCGGAATAGTGCCGGGACGGGTCAGGCGATTGCCTGAATCGTCTGTCGGTCCATCTTTGAAGATTCCCCACATGGGTTGGAACAGCGTTGCTCTGAACGAGGCTCATCCCGCTTTCTGCGGCATCGACTCAGACAGCTATTTCTATTTCGTCCATAGCTTTTACGCCGAACCGTCAGGTTCTGATGGGATCTTTGGCACCACCGAGTACGGGCTTCGCTTCTGTAGCGTGTACGCTAGGAAAAATGTCGTCGCCACTCAGTTCCACCCGGAGAAGAGCGGGCCGGTGGGCCTGCGCATCTACCGCAATTTCGTGGAGATGGCGAAGGGATAAACCTGGACGGACTGACGATGCAGTTGTCCGTGAATTCACCACCCCAACCCTCTCCCTCAGGGGAGAGGGTATTTTGAAACTACCGGGTCGGCGACCCTGACGGAACTATCGCATGGAGATTATCCCGGCCATTGACTTGCGCGGAGGGCGCTGCGTCCGATTGCATCAGGGCGACTTCGCGCGGGAAACGGTTTTTTCGGACGACCCGCTGGCCATGGCCCTTCGGTGGCAGGAGCAGGGGGGTCCGAGACTACATCTGGTGGACCTGGACGGAGCGGCCACGGGAGAGCCAGGGCACTTGGAAATCATCTCGGCCATCGTCGCCGCGCTGCACATTCCGGTGCAGGTGGGCGGCGGGATTCGCAGCGCGGCCACAGCCCGGGCCTGGCTGGACGCAGGCGTTGAGCGCGTGGTCATCGGCACTGCGGCAGTACGGAACCCCGGCATGGTGGCCGAGGTCTGCCACAACCACGGGAGCGACCGGGTGGTTGTGTCGGTGGATGCCCGTGACGGTATGGTAGCCCTGCAGGGCTGGACTGAAGCGAGCGAAGTGAGCGTGCTGGAGTTGGCGCATCGCATGGCGGGTCTGGGAGTGGGCCGGCTGCTCTACACTGACATAGCCCGCGACGGGATGCTGACGGGGCCCGACCTGAATACCAATTCGAGACTGGTCAAGGATACCGGAATGGCGGTCCTGGCTTCGGGTGGAGTGTCCTCGGTAGATGACATCAGCCAACTCGTGCCAACAGGAGTGGAGGGCGTGATCATCGGGAGGGCACTGTATACGGGCGCAGTCAGCCTCGTCGACGCGCTGGCCGCGGTGGCCGAACACCAGCCCTAGTCTGGGCCGGAACGAGGGAACACGGAACGGCGTCTGGGCTTGGGGGAATCCACTTCCGCTGGTGCCTCGGAACTTTCGCCTTCTGCGGGACCAGGGCTATCAGTGTTGCTCCTGGGGGCAGAATCCATTCCCCGGAACCGGGCGGCCAAGCGCTCCTCGGCGGTTTCCATCCAGTCCTCCCGCAGCACTTCCATCAGTATAAAGTCCTGCGACATTCGCCGGACTGTTCGCACAGGATTGAATCCGGACTTGGAAAAGCAACGCTGGGCGCGCTCGTTCCAGTCCAGGGTGTGCAGGTAGACCCGGTTCAACTGCAGGTCGGTGAACATGTGGCTGAGCAGGGTGGTGACCGCATCATAGCCATAGGAATTGCTCCAGTATTCGCGGTCTCCTATGACTATGCCCAGCTCCGCCTCCTTGTTGATGCTGTCGAGGTCATAGTACATGCAGTTGCCGATGTAGGTGCCGTCGGCCGCGTCGGTGCCAAAGTGGTGAGAGCCCGGGGTGGGATAGCGCAACTGGTCCTGGAACAGTCGCAGGTAGCGCTCGTAGGACATGCTCAGGGGAAAGGCGGCATCCAATCGCGCGATTTCCGGGTCGCTGCGCCAGCGATAGTCAAATTCGGCGTCCTCGATTCGTTTTTCACGAAGTATTATCTTCGCGCCATGGAGTTCAACCATCCGAATCCTGACCTTGTCTTGACTTGATGAGGTCGACGGCACGACGCAGCACGCCGGCCTCGTTTCCGTAGGCCATGGAGGTCAGAGCTTCATTCACATCAAACCATTGCACCACATCGAACTCCGGGTCGTGCTGGTCAATGTGACCGCCCACCGGCGACATCAGGTAGAAGTGGACTGTCTTATGATAGCGAACGTCGTTGTCCCGGTCGGCGAACCAATATTCGATGCTTCCCAAAGGATCTTCCAGTTCGACCTCCAATCCCGTCTCCTCCCGCACCTCACGAAGCGCGGTCTGCTCCAAAGTCTCACCGGGGTCGGGCGTACCCTTCGCGAGGCTCCACCGTACCGGCTCTGAGCGTCCGCATAATACCGTCTCAAGGCGGCCTTTGCGATGACGGAAAACAACGCCGCCGGAGGAAACCAGTTTTTCCACTCTGGAAGTCTCTTTACCTGACATCTCCGCCCGTGAGTCGCGTTGGAATAAAAGCGGTCCGCAATCCCTGGGTCCGCTTGGTGCAACTTACAGCCATTTTAAGCGGCCCCGTTCAGGACAGTCAATCGAGGCCCCTGCACCTCAGGACCCTTTCAATTCTCCCTCTCCCTTGAGGGAGACGGAACTAACTTTCGGCAGCGGCCAAAAGACACTGGTCCGCTTCTATCCGCCACCGATGGCAGGTACGAAGTGGACTTCGCTGCTCTCGCCGACTCGTTCCATCATCCCCATCCGGGCGACGTCGCCATCTATGGCTACGGCGAGATTGGAGCGAATCTCCCCGTCCTCCACCAGCCGGGCCCTGATGCCGGGGTACTGGGCCTCCAGAGACTCGATAATCTGGCGCACGTTGCGTCCTTGGCACTCCGTCTGTTTGACGCCGCCGGTCAGTTTCTGGAGCATGGTTGGAATGAAAACTCTTGCCACGTCCGCCCTCCTGAGCAATCCGTCTGCCTGCATCCCTCCGAGTGGGGCGGGCTCATCTGTCAGTTTCAGATTACCTTTCCGCAGGAAACGATTCAAGCCTCTCTTGCTGTAAAGGAACCATGGCATGCCTGCCAAAACGACACAGGGCCGGGATGGAAACCCGACCCTGCGAAAAACCAGGCGCTTGGAATTTAGCCCCCGTCCCGCTCCCATTGCTCATCAAGCACTTTGCCAGGGGTCATGGGCAGGCTGCGGAGACGCAGGCCGGTAGCCTCGTGGATGCCGTTGGCAACGGCTGCCATGGGCGGGACTATGGGCACCTCGCCCACACCCCGCACACCGTAGGGGTGGCCGGAGTTCGCCACCTCGACGATGACCGTGTCGATCATCGGCAGGTCCAGGGAGGTCGGCATCCGGTAGTCCAGGAAGGTCGGGTTCATCATCCGGCCGTTGTCGTCGAAGTAGTACTCCTCGTTCAGAGCCCAGCCGATGCCCTGGACGACACCGCCCTGCATCTGGCCTTCGACGTAGCTCGGGTGCACCGCTTTGCCCACATCCTGAATGGCTGTGTAGCGGGTTATCTCGGTCTTGCCGGTCTCCCGGTCAACCTCAACGTCGGCGATGTGGACGGCGTAGGAATTGCCCTCGCCGGCCGGGTCAACGTTGGACTGCCCGGCTATGGTGCCTCCGGTGCTGGCCAGTTGGCGAGCCAGGTCTTTGAAGCCGAGGCGCAGCTCCGGATCGGACTTGTGGCGCACCATGCCGTCGGCGTACTCCACGTCCTCCTCGGCCGTGTCCCAGATCTTGGCCGCTCGGGCCACCATCTGGGCTTTGACCGACTCCGCCGCCTCGATGGCGGCGATGCCGGTGGCGAAGGAGGTGCGGCTGCCTCCCGTTGCGAATGTGAAACCGATGGAGTCGGTGTCGACCACGGTCGGCTTCACGTCTTCGTAGGCAATTCCCAGGGTTTCGGCTGCCTGCTGGGCGATGGAGGCGCGGGTGCCGCCGATGTCTACTGAACCCATAATCAAGCTGATAGTCCCATCGAAGTTAATGGTAATAACGCAGCTGGACTGGAATCCACGGTTTGGCCAGTAACCGGCTGCCACGCCTCGCCCGCGGTTCTCGCCATTCACCGGCGTCTTGTAGTGGTCGTGGTCGCGGGCCGCTTCCAGGCATTCCACCAAGCCAACGCGCCGGGCCACCGGCCCCTCAATGCGACGGGTGCCTTCCTTGGCGGCGTTGAGCAGGCGGAACTCTATGGGGTCGATTCCAAGCTGCTGGCACAACTCGTCCATCACGGTCTCGACACCAAATGCGGCCTGCGGTGAGCCCGGAGCGCGGTAGGCGGCGGTCTTCGGCTTGTTGACCACCACGTCGTAGCCGTCGACCTTGCCGTTTTCCACGTCATAGCAGGCGAAGCCACAGGTTATGGCCTGCATCACCGGCGAGCCGGGATAGGCGCCGGCGTCCATCGCTACTTCCATCTCTACGGCGGTCAAGCGACCATCGTTCTTGGCGCCGACCTTGATTTTCATCCAAGAACCCGGAGCTGGCCCGGAGGCCTCGAATACCTCGGCGCGGGTCATTGTCTGCTTTACCGGGACACCGGCCTTCCGAGACAGAAGCGCTGTGATGGCGTCGAGGTAAGCGGTGATCTTGCCGCCGAAACCGCCGCCGATTTCCATGGGCGTGACCTTGACTTTGGAAGCCGGCATTCGCAGCACGTCGGCCACGGCAGCGCGAACGGGGAACGCGCCCTGGGTGCTGGTCCACACATTGAGCTGCCCATCTGCGTTCCAGAAAGCTGTGGAGGTGTGCGGCTCGATGTAGCCCTGGTGCACCGATGCAGTGTTCAGTTCCCGCTCGATCACCACGTCGGCCTCGGCAAACCCCTGCTCGACGCTGCCCTTTTCGTAGCTGAGATGGGATGCCACGTTGCTGGGGTTGTCGGCAATCTCTCCCATGGACGAAGTGCGCAGTTCCTCGTGTAGCAGCGGCGCGCCGTCCGCCATGGCCTCGCGAACGTCGACCACAGCCGGCAGCACCTCGTAGTCAACCTCGATAAGCGCCATGGCCGACTCGGCCACGTGAATGTTGACCGCGGCAACGGCAGCAACAGGATGGCCCTTGAACAACGCCTTGTCGCTGGCCATCATGTGGTCCGAGGCAAACTTGAGCCGTCCATAGTCTCCCCCCAATTCTTCCTTGCTCAGGGAGGCGAATGGCAGATCCTTGGCTGTGATTATCGCCTTGACACCTGGGAGCGCCTCGGCCTTGCTGGTATCGATAGATCTGATGCGAGCATGGGCATGGGGGCTGCGAAGCACCCTGCCCGACAGCAGACCAGTCAGTTTCAGATCGGCCCCGTACTGGGCTCGCCCGGTCACCTTGTCCACACCGTCGGGCCGTATTGGGCGCTTGCCGACGATGTTGTATTCCACTTCCGATAGCACCTGGTTCGAAGATGTCACTGCTCATGCACCTCTGTTCTTGGAATTTTGATATTCGGAAAGGCGGCCCCGCACGGAGCCGCCTTTCAGTTTGCCAAATATAACGCCGCGTATCCGGCGGGTTCGCCTATTTATTGCTGGTGGTGCTGACCTGAATCACGGCTCGGACTATCTTGTCGTAGCCGGTGCAGCGGCACAGGTTCCCGGCCAGCCAGTGGCGGATTCGGCCTTCGTCGGCATCCGGCTCGGCGTCCAGCAATGCGCGGGAGGCCATGAGGAAGCCGGGAGTGCAGATACCGCACTGGAGGGCGGCGTTTTCCAAGAACGACTGCTGCAACGGATGCAGCCCGCCGGGCGATGCCATGCCCTCGATGGTCTGGACATCGCGGCCTGCGACCTCCACACCCAAGACCAAGCAGGAATCGACGATGCGGCCGTCCAGCATCACGGTGCAGGCACCGCAGTTGCCGTCGTTGCATCCTTCCTTGGTGCCGGTCATGCCGAGGACATCCCTCAGCACTTCCAGCAAGCTCTGGCGAGGCTCACACAGGAAGTTGGTGTCCTCGCCGTTTATTTTTGCTTGAACGTGAACAACTCCAGGCATCCTTTAGCCTCCCCTGGCCCGCTCGACGGCGATATTGAGAGTGCGCCGCGTCAGTACGCCGATGAGATGAATCCGCTGGCGGATGGTTCCGCGCATATCGTTGATGGGTATGGCGTCGGCCATGGCCAGTTCCGAGGCCTCACGAATCGCCTCATCCGAAACCGCCTTGCCTGCCAGACTGTCTCCGGCTGCCTTGGAAAACACCGGGGTCGGGGCTACCGACGCCAAGGCGACCCGCCCTGACACGAAGTTCTGCCCAGAGGCATCCAGCACGACGGAACTGCCGACGCCTGCCACGGCGATATCCATTTCGTTACGGGGAATGAACCGTTGATAGTTGGCGCCCGAATTGGCTGCGGGCGCAGGGAAATTAATGGACACCAGCATCTCGCCCTGCTGCAACGCATTCTGACCGGGCGCCGTGCAGAATTCCTCTGCGGCCAGTTGCCTGGTTCCGTTGGGCCCTGCGATGTTGCAGACGCCGCCCAAGACGATGACCGCGGGAATGGAATCGCCGCTGGGGGCTGCGTTGCAAACATTTCCGCCGATGCTGGCCCGGCCCTGAATCTGGATGCCGCCGATAAGGGATGCCGCGTCTATCAGCCCGGGATATGCCGCCGAGATCGCCGCATCTTCGTATATGAGATAGCACGGCACCGCGGCGCCGAGGGTCAGCCCGGCGGCGGTGTATGTCATCTCATTAAGTTCCGGAATTTCCTTGGTGTCGACCACCACGTCGGCCAATCGCCTGCCGGCCCGCATCATAACCAGAATGTCGGTGCCTCCGGCTATCATTCTGGCCCTGTCACCATTCTCATTCAGTATCGAAACAGCCTCATCGATACTCTTCGGAGCTACAAAATCAAATGCTTCCAAATTGCCCACCTCCTGCGGGCTGAATTATAGCATCCCTCGACATAGGGTCAAGCAATAGGCTACAGTCAGGCCTCGGCCTCGCCCAAGCATCGCAAGGAGCCGCCACGCCATGACCGGCCCGCCCCGGAACGCCGCCTCCGCCGCGCCTTCGGCTCTCGAACAGATACTCCGCCGCGACAGGGCTGTCGTCATCTCAGCCATTGTCATCATCGCCGCCATCGCCTGGACCTACACCGCATACCTGGCTGGAACGGGGATGGGCATGGCCGATATGGAAATGGGCATGGCCGATATGCGGTCCTGGAGCGGGGCAGACTTCGGCCTTATGTATGTCATGTGGGTGGTGATGATGATCGCCATGATGGCCCCATCCGCCGCTCCTATGCTGCTGATGTTCGCGACCGTGAATCGCAAGCGGCGGGAACGTGAGGCGCCCTACGTCCCGACCGGCGTTTTCCTTGCCGGATACGTCATAGTGTGGGCGGCCTTTTCCCTCGGAGCGACGGCGGGCAACTGGGGACTGCACCAAGCTTCCCTGCTATCCACAATGATGGGATCATCCACCAGCGGTTACCTCGGCGGGACGCTCTTGCTGCTCGCCGGCGCCTTCCAGTGGACCCCACTGAAGTACAATTGCCTCAAGCAGTGCCGCACGCCCATGGGATTTCTGATGACGTCGTGGCGGGAAGGGCACCGGGGAGCGCTCCGGATGGGCCTGGAGCACGGCGCGATCTGCTTGGGCTGCTGCTGGGCCTTGATGCTGCTGCTGTTCGTGCTGGGCGTGATGAACCTGGTCTGGATAGCCGCTCTCGCCGCTTTCGTGCTGGCCGAAAAGATTGGCCCCATGGGCGAGTGGGTCAGCCGCGTATCCGGCGTTCTGCTGGCTGGCTGGGGCGTCTGGGTAATCGTGAATGCAGCGATGTGAAGGCGCGATGCCGCTGGCCACCCCATGAAGGGTGCACAGCACTGCGCCCCTACGTTTCGGCGCATAAACCGCTGAGGACGCCGTTCACCGTCTCAGCCAATGAACCCCGGGGAAACACTCCCTTTCCAACGCCGTCGATCTCGCCGAGAGCCGGGTCCGTCTGTCCGGAAAACGCTGTTCTCAACGCCTCCAGCGCGACTCCCCAGGTCTGGGTGTCATCCAGTTCTCCGTCCCGTTCGCCCTTCGGCAGTTCGATGCTATGGACGGAATGTGTCCCTTTCGCCATCGACGCAATGGCGAGCAGTGGGACCTTGTCCTGAGCAAACCCCACCTCGGCAAGGAAGGCAACCTGCGTTGTGGACACTCCGTGCTGTCCGAAAATGACTAGGTGATGGAACCCGCCGCCCAGGTCCTCGAAGGCCGAGCGGTAGCGCCGGAAGATGTCGTGAGATGCACGATCCTCCGGCGAAACCAAGAAAATGGCGCAGACGGGTAACGTCAACAGGACTCCTTCGTCCGCAGCCGAGTCCAGTCCGGCTTTCCAACGGGCAAGCTTGTCGAGGTCGTGACGGTCGGCGTGGCTCATCTCCTGCTCGCTGGCGGCGGTCATTGTCGCGCTCTCCTCGCTGTGGTGGACTTGGTTCGGCTCGTTTGTCAGCCGTGGTCGTCGAATTGCACCAGGATTCCGTCGGGATCGTACACGAAGATGCTGCTGACGCGGCCGTCGGGAGCGGTGAAAGCCTCCAGCGGAGCGGCGAGCTCAACACCCTTGCTGACCAGCTCTTCAGCCAGAGCTTTCACATCGGGAACGGTGAATGAAATGTGGCTGATGCCCACTTGGTCCAGCTTGATGGCCTCACCGTCAGAGTCCTCGCCAGGGTGGCAGGTCAGCACCAGCGATGGGGCGGTCTTGCCCGACCCGTAGCGGACGTGGGTGGTGCGGCGCGTATTGCGAGCGTGCTTGTAGATGCTGGGTAAGCCGCCGGTGGTGGTGTCTTGGACTTGGTCGAAGTCCACTGTCATGCCGAGAATGTCACGGTAAAAGGCCAAGGACGCCTCCACGTCGCGCACGCAGACGGCGATGTGAGAAACCATGGTTGCTTCCATAGCTGTCGCCTCCGGATCAAGTTTCCCCTCCTTAACGGAGAGGGTTTAGGGTCAAGGAGTTTGATTGCGCTGCCCCGTCACCAGCCAATGCTAATGTCGGCTTGAGGCGGTGTCAAAGGGAAAAACTAATTTCTGGCAGTCTTGGGGATATGGCCTCACCGCTGCCATCTTTCCGAGAGAGAGCATTTTCAGGAAACCCCGCCCGCCAGCGGCCTCAGCATGGCGTAGACCACGTCGTTGATGGGAGTGAGGACGCCAGCAGCTCGGCCCGCCCGGACTACCGCACCGTTCAGAGCCTCCAGCTCAAGGGGACGGCCCGCCATGACGTCGGTGTGCATTGAGGCTTGCAGGTCGGCCAGATTGTCCTCAATGTAGGCCAGCGTTGTCTTGTGTATGTCGGAGGGGAAATTTACACCGTTGGCCCGTCCTGCGGCCTCTATTTCCTGCAGACAGCCCACCACAACCTCGCGCCACTCGGAGCGGGGCATCAGCTCGGCGAGGGTCTGCCGGGCCATTGCCGTGACGCCAGCCATGGTTGCGATAAACAGGAACTTGGACCACAGCCCGGTGCGAATGTCGGCAGTGAACTCCGCCGGAATACCGCTGCCGTTGAGGGCATCGGCGACGGCCCGTCCACGGTCCGACAGGGACCCGTCCGGTTCGCCGAACACAACCCGCACCACGTCTCCGGCCTGTCTTACCACCCCGGGGCCATCCGTCCCAGTCTCGATGTAGACTGCGCCGGGCAGCACCCTCCCTTCGCCGAAAGCCTCCGCTGGTGTCAGATAGCTGTCGATGCCGTTTTGCAGGCAGAGCACTGTGGTTCCAGGACCGGCCAATGGCATCATCGCGGGTACCGCGTCGGCGTTCTGATAGGTCTTGACGGTGAGCAGGGCCAATTCCACTGGCCCGACTTCACCCGGGTCATCCGTAGCGGCGCAGCTGACGGTGAATTCCTCGCTGTCGCGTATCACCTGCAGGCCCCGCTCGCGTATGGCCGCAAGGTGCGTTCCCCTTGCAATGAGCGACACGTCATGGCCGCCTCTCGCCAGCATCCCGCCCAAGTATCCCCCGACGCTGCCCGCGCCCATAATCGCGATGCGCATGGCCCCAGCCTCCGTTTACATTTTCCACATTGCGAACATACCACGTTGCGAACATAACGGAAGCGGCTGAGCGGGGCAAGAGATATTTTTCCTTGACGGGTGCGGCCTCTCTGCGTATTCTTGGGGCGTTGAACTGGGGCGTCTGGAGCCTCGATTCCTCTTGCCTCGAAAACAGGGAGAAGCGTAATGACGCAACAACAGCCGCCGCCAATTCCGGTGCCCACTCCTCAGCCCGAATCTGATTTTTATTTTGAGAAGTGCCGCGAGGGAGAGTTGTGGCTGCGGCATTGCAATGCCTGCGATACGGCCTACTTCTACCCCCGCGACCTCTGCCCCGGCTGCTTTTCCCGCGATACCAACTGGATTCAGAGCAGCGGCAAGGGTACCATCCACACCTTCGCCATCGTGCATCGCGGGCCGACTCCGCCCTTCCGCGACCGCTCCCCTTATGTGCCAGTCATAGTGGAGTTGGCCGAGGGGCCTCGCATGCCGTCGAACTTGGTCGAGTGCGAACCTGACCCTGAGATCATCAAGGTGGGAATGGCGGTTGAGGTTGTATTCCAGGCACTGGACGACAACATCACCATTCCCTATTTCCGACCGGCGGCCTGATGACTCTCAAAGGTAAGGTGGCCATAGTAACAGGGGGCAGCCGAGGAATCGGGAGGGCCATCTGCCTGGCCTTCGGCGAGGCTGGGGCGCAGGTCGTGGTGGCTTCCCGCACTATGTCAGACATATCGGAGCAATCCGAGTATCCCAGGTATGCCGCCGGGGACATACGCGATACAGCCCGAGCCATCGCCGCAGGTGGAGGCGAAGCGCTGCCAGTACAGTGCGACGTAACCTCCGCCGACAACCTGCAAGACTTGGTTACGGAGACTCTGCTCCACTTCGGGCGCATCGACGTGGTGGTCTCCAACGCAGGCATCGACTGCGAGTCGCCGGTGACCGAGCTAGACGTGGACCTGCTGGATCGAGCGATGGCCACCAACATTCGCGCCCCGATCCTGCTCTGCAAGTACGCTCTGCCTGCAATGATTTCCCAGAGAAGCGGTGGCTCGATCTTCTGCATCACCTCCGGCGCCGCACAGGGCTATCGACCTGGGCGCGTCGGCTACTCGATGACCAAGGCTGCCCTCGACCGCGCCTATACCAGCCTGGCCGAGGAAGTACGCGAACACAACATTGCGGTCAACGTCCTCAGCCCCGGCAAGGTGGACACCTGGATGAACCGCCGCGGCCACTGGCCCGGCACGGAGCACATCCCCATGGACCAGCCCGACTCCATTCGCGAGGCCGCCCTCTGGCTGGCCGAGGTCAGGGCGTCGGACTTCACCGGCCACCGCATTGAGCGGGCCGAGTTCGGCGTCACCTGGGGGCCGGGGATGCCGGTCTAGCGAAGTCGAAAAGTGCAATGTAGGGGCGCACAGCTGTGCCCTCCCACGGCAGAACAGCTATGCACCCCCACGGTAAAAGAGACCAAAAACATCCTGATCGAGAGGTTTAACCATGACAACTGCACGTACCGTAACCGCCGAGATTTCGCCCAAGCTGGGAGAACTGAGCGCCAACGTCCTGTTCGGAGACGTCTGGGAGCGCCCTGAGCTGTCAAAGCGAGACCGCAGCATGATCACCGTTGCCAGCCTGATCGCGCTGTACCGCACCGACCAGCTCCGGGGGCACATTGGCCGCGCCCTCGACAACGGCGTCACGAAGGACGAGATTTCCGAGATCATCTGCCACATGGCCTTCTACGGCGGCTGGCCCACTGCCGCCAACGCTGCCCGCGTCGCCAAAGAGGTCTTTGAAGAGCGGGGCATCTAACTCCCTTACCCTGAACCGTCAGGAAATGCACAGGGGGCGCAGAGGGTTTTGGCTTGCCGGAATGTTCTCTGCGTCCTCTGCGCTTAAAGGGACTCCAGCCAAATTCCGAACCGCCAAATTCCGAACCGCCAAATTCCGAACCGGGAGATAACAACATGGCGCGAATGACTGGCGCGAAATTCATGGCCGATACTCTCAAGGCATACGGAGTTACCCACGTATTCTTGGTGCCCGCGATCCTGCGCCGTGCGCTGGCGGAGATGGATTTGATCGGCATCAAACGGGTCATCACCCACGGAGAGAAGGCCGCCGCCTACATGGCCGACGGCTATGCCCGCGCTTCGGGAAAGCCCGGCGTCTGCATGGCGCAGTCGGTGGGGGCGGCGAACTTGGCCGCCGGCCTGCAGGACGCCTACCTCGGCCTGTCTCCGGTGATCGCCCTGACTGGGCACAAGCGCAGCGACGAACAGTACAAGAACGCCTACCAAGAAATCGAGCACTCCAAGCCCTTCGCTTCCGTCACCAAGTTCAGCGCGGTGGTGGACAACGCTGAGCAGTTGCCCCACCTGTTGCGCCAGGCCTTCCGCGAGGCCACCACCGGAGCGCCGGCCCCGGTGCATTTGGATGTGCAAGGCATGACCGGCGACTTCGCCACCGAGGCCGAGGCCGACTTGGAAGTGATGTTCGAGGCCGCCTTCGCCCAACTGCCCGCCTTCCGCCCCGAGGCCGATCTGGAGAGCGTGCGGGCGGCGGCGCGGGCGCTGACATCAGCCCAGCGGCCCGTGATCGTGGCCGGCGGCGGCGTGACAGCGTCAGGGGCGCAGCAGGAGGTCGTGGAGCTGGCCGAGATGCTGAACATCCCGGTTGCGACCTCACTGAACGCCAAGGGCACCATCCCCGACAACCACCCGTTGGCCGTCGGCGTTGTCGGCTCCTACTCGCGCTGGTGCGCCAACCGGGTGGTCAGCGAGGCCGACCTGGTCTTCTACATCGGCAGCCACACCGGTAGCCAGGTCACCAACGAGTGGAGGGTGCCTTCTCCCGGCACCCCGGTAATCCAGATAGACATCGACCCGTCGGAACTGGGCCGAACCTACCCGGCCCAGGTGGCGATGCATGGCGACGCCAAGGCCACCCTGCGGCGGATGATCGAGGCCCTTGAACCCATCGGCGGACGCGCCGACTGGACGGACCGGGCGCAGCAGCTGGTGCAGGAGTGGCGCGACGACGTGGCCCCCCGCACCAACTCCGAGGCAATCCCCATCATCCCGGAGCGGCTCTGCAACGAGATCACCAAGTTCCTGCCCTCCGACGCCATGCTGGTGGCCGACACCGGACACGCCGGTATCTGGACCGGCAGCATGATTGACTTCAACCACCCGACGCAGGGCTACATTCGCTGCGCCGGCTCGCTGGGCTGGGGTCTGTCGGCGGCCATGGGAGCCAAATGCGCCCTACCCGACCGCCCGGTGCTGTGCTTCAGCGGCGACGGCGGCTTCTGGTACCACATCGCCGAGCTGGAAACGGCGGTCCGCAACAACATCAACGTGGTAACGGTCATCAACAACAACAGCGCCCTGAGCCAGGACCAGAGGGGGGACGAGCGAGCCTACGCAGGCATGGAGGGCGGCCATCCGGAGGAGCTATGGAGCTTCACCGATACGAACTTTGCCCGCGTTGCAGAGTCCATCGGCTGCTTCGGCATCCGCGTGGAGCGCCCCGGCGACATCCAGAGCGCCCTCGAGCAGGCCTTCGCCTCCGGCCGCCCTGCAGTCGTCGACGTAGTCACCGACCCGATGGACAGCCTCGCCCCCGTCCCGTGGAGCCCGTAAAGCGAGGGGGATTACCACAGAGAACCCGGAGGACACAGAGAGTTACACGATAACCACAAAATCTCCGTGTTCTCTGTGGTTAATTTCGTTCCACCTGCCCCAAGAATTCTCGCGCCGCGTCGTAGTCGCGCGCGCCGCCCCGCCGGATGGGCGGCATCAGGTAGACGTTGCGCAGACCGGTCTCCCGGAACCTGCCGTATAGCTCCACGGCCATGTCTACGCCGGAGCGTCCCTCCTCCAGCTCATCCCTCACGCTATTGGGGACACCGCTGAACAGCACGCCGCCCGGCTCGAGGATTTGGAGGCCGTAGAACACCGGGACGGACAACGCTGCGCCGGTCTGTCGCTCAAAGCTGTCGCTGAAACGATGGGCGTCCTGCGGATCGAAGATGGGCTGCGACATCAGGAAGTCTGCTCCGCTCTCCACTTTCCGCGCCGCCAACGCTGCCTCCCTTGCTATGCCTCTTCCCAGATCGAACGTCGCACCGATGCAGAAATTGGTCGGTTCCCGCAGGTTGGCGCCCCGGAAGTCCACGCCCTCGTTCATGGCTCGTATCCCGGCTATGAGTCCGGTGGGCTGGTAATCGTCGGCCGATTTGGTAAGGGCCAGGTCGCGGTCGCTGAACGGGTCGCCCTGCACCACCACCACGTTTTCCAGCCCCAGCATTTGTGCGCCCAGCAACAGCGACTGTAACGCCAGCCTGTTCATGTCACGAGTGGCGAGGGTGAAGATAGTCTCCCTGCCCGTTTCGCGGCGGATGGCGGCGGCCAGCATTGCTGAGTTGGCTCGCACCGCCCGTCCGGGGTTGTAGGCCACGGAAATAAAATCGGCGGGAATGCCAGCCCGGCGCGCCTCGCTGATACTGCCGGAACGCGGGGGGGAGAAGTCGCAAATGAAACCGGACCGGCCAGTGGACTCGTATGAGCAGTCAACTACGCGGACCACGGCCAATCCCTCCGCCGGGAATGAGCAGGCAGGGACGACCCCGCCCTGGCCCCTCTCACAGAGGGAGGGGAAACCACTCGTTAAGCGGCTACCACCTGGTCCCGGTAGCTGCGGAACAGGTCCATCGACTTCTGCTCGGACAGGCCGACGAAGAAGCGGTAGCCGATGATGTACTCCATCACGTCGCGGGCCAGCATCAGCAGATTCTCGCGGGGGTCGGAGAGATGGAACAGACTGTCCACACCCTCTTCCAGTCCGACGTAAAGGGTGTCCTCCAAGAGCATCGCATCCCGGTGCTCCATATCGCTGCTTCGCATCCAGCGGGCGAAAACGAAAGGCAGCTCGCTGAAGCGGTGCCATTCTTCGCCCAAATCGTAGCGATGGCTGAAGCCTCGCATTCCACGGCGGCGACGCAGGGCCGCGTCTCCCGAAATCACCAGGGCATCATGTTCGTCGGAGGTCTGGACCAGTTCCGGCGCGCCCACCTTGTACTTCTTTGCCAACAGCACCTGCAGCAGTTGGACTGTAGTGGGGTCAACGTCGGAAAGAGCGATACGCCCGCCGCCCAGTTCTTCAATGGGTATGCGGGAATAGAACAAGTTGCTCCCGGAGCGGGTCGCAGCGGAGAGGCAGAAGCCGGCAACCGGGGTTGCGTGGCTCTCCATCCCGAAGCTGTCGGTGAGCGGAACCGGCCCTCCGTGAATTTCGCCTTCGCGAATTGCCTCGGCCACTTGGTTAAGGCCGATGTCCACCAATTCTACCCCGCGCCGCTCCATGTCAATGTAGAAGGGCTCGAAGCTGAGCTGAATTACCCGGCCTACTCTAATCGCCATTTATCAAACACCACAACTGATTTCTTGAGACCAATATGGGCTCCCGCCAGAGGGCAATGACCGTCCGGCTTTGTCAAACGGAACTTTTCCAAAAACTGATTGTAGGTAACGGCAATTTGGCAGTCAAGCTAACCTGAGCTGCGCACTGCAATTTCCGGCCCTGCAGGAGCGCCAAAGCACCGTCAAATCGGCTTGTAGTAAACTCGTCGGGAGGAGTTCTCATGACGCATAAGACGCGCCTGATCGCCGTACTGCTGGCCTTGGCACTGGTTGTCCTGGCCGGTTCATCGCTCGCCCTGGCCGACGAGGGCGACATTGAGGTGACAGAGGCCACGGCGGAGAGCCAATTCCCCGATGGAATCGTGTTTCGAGTGGCCGCAGAAAGCGCGGGCATCGTTGATGAAATCAGGGTCTTCATAAAGAAAGCCGACGAGTCCGGGCGCAGTTCCTATCGCGGCATCGACGTGGAGCCTGGGGAGAGCGTGACGGGAGAGACGATGCTCCCGGTCGGCGGCGGCGACTATTTCCCCCCCGGCACAAAGATTTCCTATTATTTTGAAGTGAGAGACAAAGCGGGCGGCGTCGCGCGCACGGAGGAAACCGAATTCGTATATGAGGATAGCAGGTTTGAATGGCTCACCGTTTCAGAGGGCCTGATCACTGTCTATTACTACAGCGAGTACGTGGAGGAGCGCGCCCGGATAATCCTGGACGCGGCCAAGGAGACCATGGACCGCATGGTGGGGGTTCTGGGCATTGCTCCCTCCGATCCTCTGCGGATAGTCACCTACAACAACTATCGGCACATGGTAATGGCCCTGCCATTCCGCTCCCAGACCGTTTCCGAGGACTTGCAGGCCCAAGGCATGGCCTTCAGCGACGAACGGGTCCTGCTGGTACACGGCTTCGACCCCACTGTTACCGGCACTACCTCCCACGAATTCACCCACCTGCTGGTGGCCGAAGCGGCTGGCGGCTCGTCCACCACAATCCCGGCATGGCTCAACGAGGGCCTCGCCGAATACGGCAACATCGACAAGACCGACGAATACGACGCCGCGCTGCGCTACGGGATCTACACCCGAAGAATCAGGCCGCTCTGGTTCCAACAAACCTTCAGCGGCGAACCTGAAGACATCATCATCGCCTACGGTCAGGGCAAATCGGTGGTCAATTTCATGGTCAAGAGGTGGGGCGAGGACAGGATTTCCGAAGTCTTCGACGCGGTGAGGGATACCAAGGATATTGATAGCGCCCTGCTACAGGTCTACGGGCTGGACCAGCACGGGATCGACAGCGCTTGGCGCGTGTCAATGGGACTGGAGCCGCTACCTGCACCTGACGAACTGGCGGACCGGATGAAAGAGTCTCAGGCCGAATCTTCGGCGCCAGGGGATGCTGAAGGAACCGACACGGCGGAGGCGCAGCCTGGGTCGACGGAAACGGAAGCTGAGGCCCCCGAAGGGGCTGAGACAGATGAGTCCGGAGCGGGGGCCTCCGGCCAGCCTGTGTCTACCACGGTGCCGACAGAGCCCAAACCCACAGACAGCGCTGCCGACAAGGAGTCCGGCGGCTCATCTTCCCCCTGTTCCGCTCCCCCCCCTGGCGCGGGCTCCATCGGCCTGGGTGCTCTGGCGCTGATGGCAACTCCGCTGTCGTTGGCGGGAATACCCTTTATCCGCAGGCAACGAAGGAACAAGCTGATCGGCAACTGAGTAGCCTGGTCATTGCGGACGGTCAGGAACCGCCGAGTCGCGGGTCGAGCACATCACGTAGTGCGTCGCCAAGCAGGTTGAACCCGAAAACCAAGATGCTTACGGCAATGGCGACCGGAACGGCCACAGCCAATATCGCCGCTCCAATAGCCCCAAGAGGTTTCGTTTTCAGGAAGGAAACGAGCCGGATGGACCGAGCCGGATGGACCGAGGAGGAAGGGCTATCGGGCCCGGGGGTTGAAGGCGTCGTTAACGGCGTCACCGAGAAGGTTGAAGGTGAAGAGGAGAATTGCCAGGGTGCCCACCGGGTACATGAGTAGATGGGGATTGGTGCGGAGAACCGACAGACTGCCATTCTCATAAATCATCAGACCCAGACTGGGCACGGGCGGCTGAATCCCGATGCCAAGGAAGCTCAGGAACACTTCGGCGCCAGCGATCCCGCCCAACGAGGCCGACACCAGAACGATTATCGGGCCGCTCACGTTGGGCAGCAGGTGGCGAAACAACAGGCGCGGAGTGTGGCATCCGATGGAGCGGGCCGCGTCAACGTACTGCTCCTCCCGCGCTTGGAGCACCTGCCCCCGCACCACCCGCGCCATTCCGAACCAGGAAAACAGCGCCAGCCCCAAGGACAGGGCGAAATAGTCGGCAATTCCCAAGTGAACAAAATTCACGCCCACCGTGCCCTCCAGCCCACGCAGCCATTCCACCATCGGCGGACGCACCGTCAATACGATGATCAACACCAAGAATATGTCGGGAAACGACGTCGTGATTTCTCCCACCCGCATGATTATGGTGTCGGTCATCCTCCCGAAGTAACCGGCAATCAACCCCAGGCTAATGCCGATGGCCAGCGTGCCTGTGGTAAGCGTGACCACGGTGAGGATGACGGTGGTCCGCAGGCCGTAGATGATGCGGGTCAAAATGTCTCGGCCCAGTCGGTCGGTGCCGAAGGGATGGGCCAAACTCGCACCCTGCTTGACGTTGCCCAGATTCTGTCCGTTATAACCATAGGGTGTGACCACCGGGGCCAGGATACCGGCGCCATACATCAGCACTATGATGGTCAGGCAGGCCACTCCCACCCTGTTGGCCAACAGGCGACGCAGCGAAATGGTCAGGTAGTTACGCCCTCGTCGTGGCGAGACTTCGCCCAGAACCGCGCTGTTTTCGCTACGCAACATTACCCTGCCCCAATCTTATCCGGGGGTCCAGCATCGGATAGACCAAGTCAACCAGCAGGTTGATCGTCACGAACATCGAGGTGCCGATGAGAAGCACCCCGTCAATGATCGGATAATCCCGGGCGAATATGGACTCAATGAGCAGGTTACCCACTCCGGGAATGCCAAAGAACCGCTCCACGATGAAGGACGTGAACGCTATACCGGCCAGCGACAGCCCCAGGGACGTCACCACCGGGATCATCGCGTTGCGCAAGATATGGCGGCGTCTCACCACCAGTTCCGGCAGGCCCTTGGCTCGGGCGGTGCGCACATAATCGAGGCTGATGACCTCCAGGGTGCTGGCGCGGGTGAGGCGGGTCAAGATAGCCACGCCGGGCACGCCCATGGCTATGGCCGGCAGGATAATGCTGGTGGAGAAAAAGCCGTCCCACCCATGGGTGGGCAGGAGGTCCAGCTTCCAAGCAAACACCCACAGCAGCCCGGGGGCGGTGAGGAACACTGGCACCGACTGCCATGAAAGCGTCATGGCCACCGCCGCAGTATCCCAGAGCGATCCCTGCCGCAGGGCGGCAAACAGCCCGATGGGCACGCCCAGTCCGACGGAGAGAATCATCGCGGCGATGTTGAGCTGGGCGGACACCCACATCTTGGGCTTCAGAAGCTCGGTGACAGTGCGGCCCCTATACTTGTAGCTTTCGCCGAAGTCGCCCCGGACGACGTTGCTCACGTAACGCCCGTACTGCACGAAAATATTGTCGTTGAGACCCCGCTGCTCCCTGATGCGCTCAACCACCGCCGGGTTGGAATGCTGCCCCATGAGGACCTGCACAGGATCCCCTGGTCCGTATCTGCCCAGAACAAAAGTGACGAACGACACGGTGAACAGGATGATGGGCAACCACAGTAACCGGCGCAGGATGTACGAGGCCACGGCGTCTTCGCTCCTGCCCTATTCGGTGGTCAGGTAGACGTAGCGGTATCGCGGGATTATCAGCGGCGGCAGCAGGTAGTCGTGAACATTGGGCTTGACCAGCAGCTTGCTCTCACCGTCGAACCAAAGGGGCACCCAGGGCGCGTCATCCAGTATCATCTGCTCGGCCTGGTTGTACAGGTCGTAACGTGTGGCGGTGTTCGTCTCCACCCTGGCCTGCATCAGCAGATCGTCAACCTCCGGATTGCTGTAGTGCGTGTGATTGTTGGTGCTCTCACTGTGGAACAGAATGTCCAGGAAGTTTTCCGGGTCGGGGTAGTCCGCGATCCAGCCAATGTCGAACATCTGGAATCTTCCCTTGTGCAGGTCCTTCAGGAAAGTTGCATATTCCGTCTGCTGAAACTCGGCGGTGATCCCCAGGTTGCGCTCCCACATCTGGAGTATGACTTCCATATCGAGGCTGACGTTGGCCCCGAAATTTCCCGGCGTGGTTATGGTGATGGGCGGGATGTTTTCCAAGTCATCGCCGTATTTCGACTCCTCAAGGAGTTGCCGGGCGCGCACCGGATCGAACTCGTAGCCACTGACCCCCTCATCGTAGCCGGGGAAATTGGGCGGCAGAATACCGTCGGCCGGCTCAACCAGGTCGCCCAATACGATGGTGGCAATTTCCTGCTTGTCGATGGCCAGGTTCAGGGCCTGCCGGACCTTGACGTCATCCAGCGGCGGCTCATTGACGTTCAAGCCAATGTAATTAACGCTGAATGATGCAGGGGCGGTTCGCAGCTCAGGGAACAGATCGTTGCTGGGGTCGTTGAGCCTGTCCAGGTCGGCCAACCCCACACCTGCAACGTGAATCTCCTCGTTCTCGTACATCAGCAGCGAGGTTCCGCCGCTGAGGATGAATTCGATTTCCTCCAACTTGGGAGGCCCCAAGTGGAATTGCTCGTTGCGGCCCAGGACCAGGCTCTCACCCACAACGTATTCCTTGAGGCGGAAGGGACCGGTGCCGTTCGGTTCCCTGAACCAACTCCGGGGGTTCGCCTCTACGTTTTCCCTGTCCAGCACAAAGCCTGTCGGATAGGTCATCTTGGCCAAGAAATACGATTTGGCCTCGTCGATGGTTATCGCTATGGTGTAGTCATCAATGACTCGAACGCCGGAAATTGTGGTGGCGTCTCCCTCCAGCTTTTCCTTCACCCCAACGATGTCGCCCAAGTACTGGTCGGCAACCGGAGACTCTGTGAGTGGGTTGGTGACCCGCTCCAGGGACCACTGCACATCGCGGGCAGTGACCGGCTTGCCGTCATGGAATTGTGCGTCCGTCCGCAGATGGAAGGTGTAATCGCGACCGTCCTCGCTTATGTTCCAGGTCTCCGCAAGGTCAGGCACTATATCGAGGTTGCGGTCGATGGTGACCAGCCCACCGAACACCTCCACTATGATGCGGGCCGAGGTGGCGTCGGTGGTCAGGTGCGGATCAAGAGTCGGTGGGTCGACAAAAAGCTGCACTAGGCGAGTGGTGTCGCCCGCTGTGTCGTCGCCATCTTTTGAGTCCGACTCGTCTGCCGCAGGGGCTTGCGTCGCAGTATCAGCGGGAGCGGGAGCGGTAGCGGATTCAGAGGGGGCGGCTGTCGGCTCAGACTCACCGCTACAGGCCATTACCAGCAGCAAAGCGGCACAGGCCAGTAAGATGCCGGTCCATTTGTTGGCCAAAATTGTCTGCATTCCGAAATATCCTGTTTCCTCTGAGAGTCTGTGCTATGGTATCGAACCAATGCAGTATCGGATAGTGGTATCGAATCCGGAAGGTGCTGGTATTTTAGGCACCGATTTCTCTTGGTTTCAATGCGTGGTGGCGCCACCGTTTTCCCTCACCGTTTTCCCGAGGAACTGGAATCACGGCTGACGGGATTGACAACCCTCTCACACGCGGTTCCCCACCCCGAGTTGCTTCATCAGGCGACCGGGATGCGAATCTGGAGTGACACGCTTGTAACGGCAGGGGGTATTTGATAGCATTGAAGTGCGTGGCGAGCGTAGCCGAGTGGTCAAGGCGCCTGTCTGTGGCACAGGAGATCACGGGTTCGAACCCCGTCGCTCGCCCCAAGCAATGCTCCGGTCTTCTCCGGAATGGTGTTACTCTCATCGCCAGCGCCTGTAGCTCAATGGATAGAGCACTGGGCTTCGGACCCAGGGGTTGCGGGTTCGAATCCTGCCGGGCGCGCCACTTCTCTCTCGACCAACGGTTTTCCATGCCTCTCATACGTCGGTACATCCACACCGGATTCGTAAGTCCTCATTACTTTTGCGCTCTGTTGTAGAATATACTCCTTCGGATTGATGTCCGTCGGCTCATTGCGGACACGGTAATATGATTGGGGCCAAGAGACCGTTTCCAGAACGCACAGGAGGCCACTATGGCGACCCGGACAGATGTGGACGAGGCAGCGAGAGATTATGTCTTACAGACCGCCGAGGATACCGACGTTAAATTTGTCCGCCTGTGGTTTCCTGACATCTTGGGGAACCTGAAGGGTTTTGCCATCAACGCTGCCGACCTGCGAGACGCCATCGAGGAGGGCGTAGGCTTCGACGGGTCCGCCATCGAGGGATTCGCCCGCTCCGAGGAAAGCGACATGCGGGCATTCCCGGACCCCAACACCTTTGCGGTGCTGCCTTGGCGCCCGCAACGAAACGCCGTCGCCAGGATGTTCTGCGACATCCGCTTGCCCAAGGGCGACCTCTTCCTCGGCGACTCCCGGGCGGTGCTGAAGCGCAACCTCCAACGGCTGGCCCGGATGGGGTATACCTACTACGTCGGCACCGAGCTGGAGTACTTCTATCTTAAGGACTCAATCAACCCGGAGCCGCTGGACCACGGCGGCTATTTCGACCAGCTCTCCAGCCAGCCCTCCAGCGACCTCCGACGCGATACCGTACTGAACCTCGCGGAGATGGATGTACCAGTCAAGTATTCCCATCACGAGGCGGCCCCCAGCCAGCACGAGATTGACCTGCAGCACTGCGACGCGCTGGCCATGGCCGACAGCGTTATGACCGCCCGGCTGGTTGTCAAGGAACTGGCCCAATTGCAGGGCGCCTACGCCACCTTCATGCCCAAGCCCATCGCCGGCGTGAACGGCTCGGGCATGCACATTCACCAGTCCCTGTTCCAAGGTGAGCACAACGCCTTTTTCGATGAGGACGACGAGCATTACCTTTCAGAGGTGGGCCGAAAATTCATCGCCGGACTGCTGCGCCATGCCCCGGAAATCACGCTGGTCACCAACCAGTGGGTCAACTCCTACAAGCGTCTGGTGCCGGGCTATGAGGCGCCGGTCTACGTCTCTTGGTCTCACGTCAACCGGGCTGACCTGGTACGGGTGCCGTCCTACAAACCCGGATACGAGAGTTCCATGCGTGTGGAATACCGCGCCCCGGATCCTGCATGTAACCCCTACCTGGCCTTCAGCGTCATGCTGGCCGCCGGCATGAAGGGCATCGAGGAGGACTACCCGGCGCAACCCCCTGCGACCGGCAGTGTCGCGGCTATGAGCGAATCTCAGCGGCAGTCCCTGGGCATCAAGACCCTGCCGACCAGCCTGGGCCACGCCATCTCTCTCGCCGAGGACAGCGATCTGTTACGCGAGGCGCTGGGCGACCAGATTTTCCCCAGCTTTATTCAGAACAAACGGATGGAGTGGGACGAATACTGCTCGCAGGTGACCGACTACGAAATCAGCCGTTACCTGCAACGGCTGTAGGTGGCCCCAGCGATATAAGCGCAGCCGATTTGGTGGAATTGACACAGAAAGGCCTCCCGCAATCGGGAGGCCCTTTCGTTGGCGCCAATCAATACGTGCCTAGGTGGCGAAGTCGCAGCCGCTGTGCTGCTCGTCTGTCTCCTGGGGTCCGCTGGCGGCGGCTGGCATCACCGCGGCGATGGTCAACAGCGCAACGAAGACCAGCGGAATCAGTATTCGACGCATATCTCCTCCTAGCGGAGAGACTTCAGAGGTTTTAGCAACTCTACCAGCATCGGCTATGTAAAATCAATCTGTGTCGCATTTCGGCCAGGGCAATCGCGTCATGAATGGTAAGCTTGGGGAAGGGTGAGCAAGTTGTTGTTCGGGGTGATGTGAGGGGAGTGATGGTGAATGGGCGGGGTGCGTCGATCATGGATCATTTTCAGGACTTGGATGACCCACGGATAGAGCGGAGCAAGCGGCACCAGTTGCTGGACATCGTCGCCATAGCTATCTGCGCCGTCATCTGCGGTGCGGATTCTTGGGTTTACGTGGAGCTGTTCGGCAAGAGCAAGGAGGAGTGGTTCCGCACCTTCCTGGACCTCCCCAACGGTATTCCCTCCCACGACACCTTCGGTGAGGTCTTCTCCCGGCTGGACCCGGAGCGGTTCCAGCAGTGTTTCATGGAGTGGACCCAGGCAGTGGCCGACCTGCTGCCCGGTGAGGTGGTGGCCATAGATGGCAAGACGGTGCGCCGTTCCCACGACAAGCGAGCGGGCAAGGGGGCCATCCACTTGGTCAGTGCCTGGGCCTCGGTCAACACGTTGACCTTGGGTCAGGTGAAGACGGAGGAGAAGTCCAACGAAATCACCGCCATACCCAGACTGCTGGAAATGCTGGAACTGAACGGGTGCATCGTAACCATCGACGCCATGGGCTGCCAGAAGGAGATAGCCCGGGGGATTCTGGAGGGTGGAGCCGACTACCTGCTGGCGGTGAAGGGTAATCAGGGCCAACTGTATCAGGACGTACGAGACCTGTTTGAGGGAGGGGACGGACTGGGGTTGAACGGCGTGCCTCACGATTATGCCACCACCCTCAACAAGGGGCACGGACGGATCGAACGGCGGGAGTGCTGGTCCATCGGCGACCCGGCCTGCCTGGAATATCTGAGCACTGCCGGGGACTGGTCCGGGCTGCGTTCAGTGGTGAAAGTGGAGTGCCGGCGGGAGACGGAGGGCGGTACCACAGTGCAGGCCAGATATTACATCAGCAGCCTGGAGGCATCGGCACACCGGCAGCTTGCAGCGGTGCGGGCTCACTGGAGCATCGAGAACTCGCTCCACTGGAGCCTGGACGTCACCTTCCGGGAAGACCAGAGCCCCGGGAAGACCAGAGCCGGATACGCAAGGACAACGCTCCCCAGAACATGGCCACCCTGAGGCAGATCTCCCACAATCTGCTGAAACGTGAAACCAGCCTGAAGGTGGGCATCCAAGGCAAGCGCCTGCAAGCCGGGTGGCGAGAAGACTACCTCCTCAAGGTCCTACTCAGTTAAGACGCGATTGCCCTGGCATTTCGGCAGGGTCTTTTAATTCTCCGTCTCCCTTGAGGGAAAGGGCTGGGGTGAGGGTGAAATCCCCGCAATGTAAGGGCGGGTTTGAAACCCGCCCCTACGAAAACCGACAATGAGGGCCGGAGGGAGAGGGAACTATTAAAAGACCCTGGTATTTCGGCGCAGGTTCTTCTCATTCCCAAGAAAAGTCCCCTCTCCTTCCGGGGAAGGGCTGGGGTGGGGACGTTTCCCCGCTGGACTCAAAGCTGCTGATGCCCAGGGTTTCACCCTCACCCTCAAGGGAGAGGGAGAATTAAAAGACCCTGGCCGCTGACGCTTGCCCTCTTGCGGCATCTCGAGTAACCCGGTAACATAGACTGAATGCAATTAGAATATGTGTTCGCTAACCATAGAAGGCAGACGGAAGGCAGACGGAAGGCAGACCTCTGGCGCAGGAACGCCTGAACGAGTCAAATGACCGGAAATGACCGGGAAAACGAAAATACCCGGGCTAACAATCGAGCGCGTCGTAGCCAACAATGGTTTGTTTGGAATCACGCCGGCTGCTGATTTCAAATGCGATTGCCGCTGCTGACCAAGGTCTTTTAGTTGTTGAAATTGGGCCACAGAGTACGTTCATGGTGAGCTTGTCGAACCATCGACGGACGGCCCCTAGACAAGCTCAGAGCCAACGATTCTTTCGACAATTAAAAGGCGCTGGCATTTCGGCGAGGGTTTTTTGCTATTGGGCAATACAAGTCCCTGTCCTTCTGGGAGACGGTTATGGTCAGGGCGTAATCGCGCAGGGTCAACCATCTATGCGAGGGTTTTCCCCTCACCCCGGCCTTCTCCCTCGAGTGAGAGGGAGAATGAAAGACCCCGCTGCTGGCCGCATGTGCAATTCCAAGCTGTATAATCGGCAACAAATCGCCGCCAATTGGCGCGGCGGCCCAACCGTTCCGTTCAGGAGGAAAAAAGTGGCTGGAAAAATTCGTCTGGGAATCATAGGGGCGAGCCCCACGGTCGGGTGGGCGCACCGTTCTCACCTGCCCGCCATGGTGGCCAGCCCCGAGTTCGAACTGACCGGCGTATGTACGACCCGCATGGAAACCGCAGAGGAATCGCAACGGCAGTACGGCGCGGTGATGGCATTCGACAGCTACGAGGAAATGCTGGCTCACCCAGACATCGACGCGGTGGCTGTGGTGTTGCGAGTGCCAGCTCACTACCAGATAACCAAGGACGCCCTGAATGCGGGCAAGCACGTCTTCACCGAATGGCCGCTCGGCAAGACCACCGGAGAGGCCGAGGAACTTGCGGACCTCGCTCGCGCCAAGGGAGTCAAGGCCGTGGTGGGCCTGCAGGCCCGAGCCGCCCCCGCCGTGCTGCAGATGAAGGAGCTCGTTGAGCAGGGCTATGTGGGCGATATTATGTCGTGCTCGATGACGCTGGTCCGCGGCGGCGTACTGGCCCGTCCGTCGGGGCGCACTTGGCAGCGGGATATGGAACTGGGGGCCAACACCCTCACCATTGCCACTGGCCATTCCGTCGATGCCATGCGCTTCGTCGTGGGCGATTTCGCCGAAGTGTCGGCCATAGTCTCGACCCAATGCGACCAGTGGTACGAGACCGACACCGACCAATATCTGGACGTGACGTCCCCCGACAATATCCTGATCAACGGCCGGTTGGAAAACGGCGCAGTCGTTTCGGCCCATGTCGCCAGCATCCCTTGGGCTGGCAGCGGTTACCGGCTGGAGGTGTATGGACGCGAGGGAACGCTGATCGCCACCTCAGAGGACTCCCCCCAGTTGGGACCGGTACAGTTGCAGGGTGCGCAGGGAAGCGACGAGCTGGAGGACCTGCCCATCATGGACCAGCACCGCTTTGTACTGGAGGGTATGCCCGATGGAGCGCCCTACAACGTGGGCCAACTCTACTACATGTTCGGTGAGGCCATCAGGGGACAGGGCGAGCGCCAGCCCGACTTCGACACGGCCGTGGAATTGCACCGGCTGGTAGACTCCATCCTCCTATCGTCGGAGCAGCGACAGACCGTAACTATATAGAGCTGATCAGCCCGTCGATCTCAGGGCGCTGTGGCTACCAGGAGAACCTGCACGCTGACCTCATCGGCAAGGTAAACCACGGAGCGGGCCGTCGGCTTGGTAAGCCCCAATTGCTCCCAAGTGAACGTGGTTACTCCCCGGACGTTGATAACATTGCTGTCTTTTCGGGCAGTAACGTCAAACTCCAAGGGAGTGACCGCTTCGCCGATTTGGAGCGAGCCGTTCAGCAGCCCCGTGACTTCCTCGCCATCGAGAAAGCTCTGTGTCAGATCGGGCAATTCATCGACCGTAACGATTGCCTCGGGCGTGTCGGGGAACAGTTGGCCCTGTATATACCGGTCGCGGTATTGCTGATCGCTTTGCAGCGAATGCAGGTCAAGGGTGACTACCGACGGCTGCCCATCGAGGTTCGCCGTACCGCTCAGCCCGGTGCTGGAAATCACCGCATCGAAACGTACGCCGATGTTTCGCCCCAACTCCTCCTCAACGGTGAAAGTGACTTTGGATCCCTCGCCGATTATGAATTGCTGTGCCTCTACGGCTTGCATCGCGGTGGCGTCGGGCTGTGCCGCTTCTGATGTTGCCTCTGCCGCAACAGGGGCGGTCGTTTCCGCTGTCGGCGCTGAGGTGGCGGCAGATGCCTGAGTTTGGGGTGCCTGGGTCGTGGCGTCTGTCCCCTCCGGCTCTGGCGTCGCAGCGGCTGAAGCTGAGGACGGTTGCGCCGCGGCAGTAGCGGTGGGTACGGGCGCCGTTGGTCCAGCCGTGGGTGGCGGCGGCAGTGCCAGTTCACCGCTCTCGGCGTCGCCCTGGGTGATCAGCGCGAACCCCACAACCAGCGCCACTATGACGGCGACGACCGGCGACCATTTCAGCAGTCCCAGGGCCGGCTTCAGGAAAAATGACGCCAGCAGAGGGGTGAGCACTGCGCAGACTATCACCACGATGGCCGCCAAGGGCACCATGTAGGACACCATCCGGTCCAACTGGGTGTTGCCGACAAAGGCGATCACCAAGGCGATGACGAACAGTCCTGCCAGCGCGGCCAGAAACAACACCAGGCGAGTGGACAGCCAAGTCCACAGGAGGCCGGAAATCCCTCCGACTACGATGGCCACCACCGCAACCGTCGCGCTGTTGAATGCGCTGTCCACCGGGGAATGCAACGGCAGAGACACCAATGCCGCGATAATGGCGGCAATCGCTCCGGCGGTCAGTCCTGCGAGCATAGTGGGGTTCCTCCTCGACCAATCAGGGGTTGCCAACAAGTGCCACGCCTGGCGCTGTTCGTCGAATGGATCTTTGTTCGATTATATCCAACCCTTTGAAGAAAATCCGACTTTCAACGGTCAAACATCGTCACATGGGCGGATAAATAGAGAGGCGGGTTTTCACACCCGCCTCCACGAATTCCTGCTTCTCAGCACCGGGAAAAGCGCAAGAGCCTTCCCTCCGGCTGCCTCACCCAGACTACAGCGCGATGGCATAGCAGGCGCGGCGAGGATCGGCGCCGGTGCTCAGGTAGCCGGTCTGAGGGTCGCGGGCGGACACGGTCGCGCCCATCCCACAGTCGACGGTGCGTGCGATCTTGTGGCCCATAGCTCGCAGTTCCTCAGCTGTCGTTTCTGGAATCCCTTGCTCCAGATCCAACCGGCCAGGATGGTAGATGTGGGGATAGAAGGAGTTGACGTTGCTCTGGGTAGCGAAGCGGGGCGCTTCCACCGCCTGTTGGGGGTCCATCCCGAACAGGATCACGTTCAGCATCAGTTGAACGTTGGCCTGCGCCTGGTTGTCGCCGCCGGGGCAGCCGACGGTCATCACCGGCTGGCCGTTCTTGCTGATGATGTAGTTGATCAGGGTCGTGCGCGGACGTTTACCCGGCTCCACCACGTTGGGATGCCCGTCCTCGCAGTTGAACATCTCGATCCGGGTGCTCAGGGTGCAGCCAAGATCGGGGAAGAACACCGACTTGGCGAAGACACCGCCGCTGATGGTGCCGCACACCATGTTCCCCTGCCGGTCGAGCACCGACACATGCGTCGTGCCATCCCGCGCGGAGGCATCGGCCGTGGTCGGGTCGGAGGGCGAAGGGATGGCGTTGCCGCCGTGAGCACCGTTGCCGCCGCGCGATTTCTTGGAGTACCGCCAAGGATCGCCTCCCTCCGGCTGGGCCGGGTAGGCAGTCTCAAGGTCAATCAGCTTGGCTCGCTCGGCGGCGTACTCCTTGGACAGCAGGCCGTCGATGGGAATAGTGGAGAAGTCGGGATCGCCGTAGTGGGCCTCCCGGTCACCGAAGGACAGCTTGATAGCCTCGGCTATGGTATGGATGTAGGCAGGGCTGTTGTGGCCCATGGCTCGCAGGTCGAAGTTCTCCAGCATGTTCAGGGTCTGCATCAAAACCGGGCCCTGCGTCCACGTATCGTGGCCGTGAATTTCGTAGCCGTGGAAGGTGGTCTTGACCGGCGTGTCGTACTGCGACTTGTAGGCCGCCAAGTCGTCCATCGTCATTATCCCGCCGACACTGGCGGCAGAGTCGGCGATCTGTTGCGCCACCGGGCCACGATAGAACACGTCCCGCGCCTTCTGCAGGCCCTCGATTCTTGAGGCGGAGTGGCCGTTGCCTGACCCGGACAGCATGGCGCTAAGGGTGTTGGCCAGCCCCGCCTGCACCAACAGCGTCCCAGGCGCTGGAACCTCGCGGTTGTGATAGAACACATCCCAGCCGCCCGGCCCGTAGAGGTCGAACTGCTGAGCCGTCGCCCCCGAATCCAGCCGGTCGATCATATACTCGTAGTTGGGGATGCCATCTGTGGCGTAGCTGATGGCTGGCGCAAGGATCTCGTCGATACTCTTGGTGCCGTACCGCTCAAGCAGCGAGATGTAGGCGTCCACCACGCCCGGCAGCGTGAACGAAAGGTGGGACTGCTGGTGGCCCGGCCCGGTGGGAATGCGCTCAAGGCCCTGCGACTTATAGAACGCAGGGGTGGCCTGCCTGGGCGCGGTGCCCTGTCCACTCAGGGACAACACCTCATCACTGCCCGCGTCGTAGAGCATGAACACGCCCTCTGCCGCCAGTGAATACGATGCGATGGGCTCCACCACGGCGGCAGCAAATCCGGCGGCCACCAGGGCGTCGAAGGCGTTGCCACCGCTGAGCAGCATTCGCGTCCCCGCCATGGAGGTCAGGTAATGGCCGCTGGAAATCACGCCCTCGGTGGAGCGAATAACCGGCCTGCCGGTTGATTGCTGGGTGGTGTTTCCCTGTTCGGTGTTTACTGCTGTCTGTCGGCTGACCATATCAGCTCCTGTGAGTATTGAATTGCAAATGAGGGGGACGCCCTCAACCTCAATTTTCAGGGAAATGGCGGCTCCCAAGATTGGCGGCTCTTATTCGTCGATCACAGCGTCCCTGCCGGGATACGAAAGAACGCCCTCACCATCGACCAAGTGCGCCGGCATGAAATACTCCCGGGTGTCGGGTCCTCCGAAGCCGGGAATGAAGGACTGAACCACTCCGTCCGACTCCAGGGCGGCGCGGACAATCTGCTTGTTGAAGTTGCTGATGTCCTCTCGAGACAGGAATTCGTCCACCGGCAGCCAGAGACATTCCTGAATTTCGTCGGCCTGCATGGTGATTTCCCGGCTCAGCGGTCGCAGGCGGCCCACGAAATAGATGTCGGACTTGCCGTAGCGGTAGCCGTGCCAGTGGCGGAAGCAGGCGATGGACTGGAACTCGGCCTGTACGCCGGTCTCCTCCAGCACCTCACGCTCTACGGCCTCGGCAAGGTGCTCGCCGGGATGCAACGCGCCGCCGGGGAGCTTGAGCGTTGGCAGACGTCCTGCGACCCCGTAGATTTCCCGGACCACCAGCAGTTCGCGCTCTGCTGTCAGCACCACGCCGCCGATGCCGATGTAATGGGTGGCGAAATGGGGAACCCACGCGCCCTCTTGCAGAATGGCGGTGAGCATCAAGTAGTCATCGCTGGAGTGATGAAAAGTAAATCCGCGGTTGACCGCCTCGGGAATCAGCGCAGACTTGCTGATGGGCACCTCCAGCCAGGCTGCCTTGATACCGTCGGCGGTCCACTGTGCCAGAGAAGCATCAAGCCGCCCTGCGAATTCGGCGGCATCCGGGGGCAAATCGCCCGGCGCAATCACCATGCCTCCGAAGGGATTGGCTCTAGCTTCCAATAACTGCTTGCTGGACAACTGAGTCATTGGCGCCTCGCAAAATGACAGGATTGGCGGAATCAGAATCCGCCGCGCCAATGCTACGGCGCATTGGCGGGTGGCGTCAAATTGGAAGGTTGATTCACGTCATCGGAGGTGAAGTCACAACGGGGCGGATGTCCAGTGGTCAAGCAGAATTATCACGAACCCCGGAGCTTTGCAACTCACTCAGTTCGTGCTCAAGGGCCGCCCGGACGTGCCACGGCTCTACCCCGGGGACCCATTCCGGGAACTGAGTAACGGTGGCACCGTCTCCGAGGTTGGCGAAGAGGGTGGTTACCAGCACCTTGGTATCGCGGAAAATCCAAGCTCCGCCCTACTTTTCCGGGCCTCGTTCCACAGCGTTACAACCTCCCCATTGGTTCATACGGGCGCTGACTTGCTTGGCATTCGGGCAGAGGGTTGCGTCCGAAGCCTGCTAAACCAATCCTGCAACGCATGGCGACCACCGTCAGTTTCGGCACGATCACACCTGTTCAGGCGTAGACAACCCGTTTTTAATTCACTCGCCAGGGCAACTGTACAAGGGGCAAAAGGTCCTGCGAAAGTAAAGAAATAGCTGACACCGGAGCCTTGCGCCTGCCATCCGCAACGGGGACAATACGGGCAGGCATTCTGGGGGGCCGCCCCCACCCCAGCCCTTCTTCTTAGGGAGAGAAAGCAGAGTCGCCGTGTCCACCTCCCACTTCCATCCGATCATCCGCGAGTGGTTCGAAGAGCGGTTTACGCAGCCCACCGAGGCGCAGGCCCAAGGCTGGGCGGCGGTGGCCGAGGGGCGGCACACGCTCATTGCAGCGCCCACCGGCTCCGGCAAGACGCTGGCGGCGTTCCTGACTTGCATCGACCGGCTGGTTCGGCAAGGACTGGACGGAGAGTTGCCGGATACGACCCAGGTCGTCTACGTCTCTCCTCTGAAAGCTCTCTCCAACGACATCCAGAAGAACCTGGCCGGTCCGCTGGAGGAGATCTCGGCGCTGGCCGCAAGGCGTCTGAGCGAGGAACGCCCCAAACTCGACCTTTTCCCGGATGACACTGAAGCCTTTCCCGAAATCCGCGTCGGTGTTCGTACCGGAGACACCCCGCAGGCAGAACGCCAGAGGATGGCGAAGAAGCCCCCGCACATCCTCATCACAACCCCTGAGTCCCTGTACATCCTTCTAACCTCAGTCAGCGGAAGGCGCGGACTCAAGTCTGCCAACACTCTCATCCTAGACGAGATTCACGCCGTGGCTGACGACAAGCGCGGCTCTCACCTGTCGTTGTCGGTGGAGCGGCTCTGCGCCCTATCCGAGCAGCCGGTAGTACGCATCGGCCTGTCGGCCACGCAGCGCCCCATCGAGGAGATCGCGCGGCTGCTGGTAGGCAACGACAACATCGACGCCAGAGGCAGGCCAGCCTGCGCCATCGTGGACACCGGCCACGCCCGGGAGATCGACCTCGCCCTGCAACTGCCGGAGCAGGAGCTGGGCCCCATAGCATCCCACGAGCTCTGGGGTGAGACGCTGGACGCCGTCGCCGGACTGGTGCAGGAGCACGATACTACCTTGGTGTTTGTCAACACCCGCCGCTTGGTCGAGAGGGTGTCGCACCAACTCAGCGCGCGCCTCGGCGAGGAGGCGGTTGTGGCCCACCACGGCAGCCTGTCCCGGGAAATCCGGTTGGCAGCCGAGCAGAAGCTGAAGACCGGGCAGGTAAAAGTCTGCGTGGCCACGGCCTCGCTGGAGCTGGGCATCGATATCGGCGACGTCGACCTGGTGTGCCAGATTGGCTCGCCTCGCTCCATCGGTGTACTGCTGCAGCGGGTGGGGCGCTCCGGGCACTCAGTCGGAGGCAAGCCCAAGGGCCGCCTGTTCCCTCTCACCCGCGACGAGTTGGTGGAGTGCGCCGGCCTGGCCCGCGCCGTCAAGCGTCGCAACCTGGACACCCTGTCCATACGCACATGGCCGCTGGACGTGATGGCCCAGCAGATCGTGGCTGCCTGCGCTCAAGAGGAGTGGCCCGAGGATGACATTTACGCCCTCATCCGGCGCGCCTATCCCTACAGAGACCTGCCCCGCGAGCAGTTCGAGCAGGTTATTGGGACCTTGTCAGATGGTTATGTCAACCGGCTGGGCCGCAGCGCGGCCTACCTGCACCGCGACGGCGTGAACGGCAAGATCAAGGGACGGCGCGGCGCTCCCCTGGCTGCGATGACCAGCGGCGGAGCCATACCGGAGAACGCCGACTACGACGTGATTGCCGAGCCCGAGGACACCTTCGTCGGCACAGTCAATGAGGACTTCGCCATCGAGAGCCTGAAGGGCGACGTGTTTCTGCTGGGCAACACGGCCTGGAAGATCCGCCGTGTCGAGAGCGGCCGTGTCCGGGTGGAGAACGCCCACGGACAGCCCCCAACGATCCCGTTCTGGCTGGGTGAGGCTCCGGGACGCACCACTGAGCTGTCCGACGAAGTAAGTGAACTCCGGGATGGCATTGATCAGCTCCTACCCGACGCCGGCGCGGCCCGGGAGTGGGTGATAACCGAGTCCGGGATTGACCCCGAGGCCAGCCGCCAAATGGTCGCCTACATCGAAGAGGGCAAGCGGGTGCTGGGGGTGACGCCCAGCAAACAGCGCGTGGTCGCCGAACGGTTCTTTGACGAGAGCGGCGGGATGCAACTGGTTATCCATGCCCCATTCGGCGCGCAGATCAACCGCGCTTGGGGAATGGCGCTGCGCAAGAAAATCTGCCGCTCATTCGACTTCGAGCTTCAGGCAGTGGCAACCGACGACGGGCTGAATTTCTCACTGGGGCCGAGCCTTTCGATGCCAGTAGAGGAGGTATTCAATTACCTCAGGTCTTCGACTTTCGAGGAGGTGTTGACGCAGGCGGTACTGCAGGCGCCCATCTTCGGCACCCGATGGCGCTGGAACGCCACCCGCGCCCTCGCCATCCTGCGGCATACCAGCGGCAAAAAGGTGCCGCCGCCATTGCAGAGGATGCGGTCCGACGACCTTCTGGCCGCCGTGTTCCCTGCCCAGGTGGCATGCCAGGACAACGCCCCCCCGGGCGACATTGAAATCCCGGACCATCCCCTGGTTTTTGAGACTCTGCGAGATTGCCTGACCGAGGCATCAGACCTGGAAGGCTGCCGAGCGATGCTGGCCGACATCGAGTCGGGCGCCATCGAGGTCTGCGGACGGGATACGGTCCAGCCATCGGTCTTTTCGCACCAGATACTGAACGCAATGCCCTACGCCTTCCTCGATGACGCGCCGCTGGAGGAGCGCCGGGCCCGGGCCGTGCCGTTGAGGCGGGCGCTACCTGACGACTCCAGGGACCTGGCTCGCTTGGACCCCGAGGCCATCCTTGTAGAGACGGAAAACGCCTGGCCTCGCGTCCGCGATGCGGATGAGTTGCACGACGCCCTGCTGACGTTGGGGGTGCTACCGGAGGGTCAGAACGGCTTTGCGCGTCCAGCGATTGCCGGCCTTCCACTGCTCCCATGGCTGGAGCAACTGGCCGCGGACGGGAGGGTCCACCGGGTGACCGCCGCCAATGGCTTGGCGGCCTGGGCCGCAGCGGAACGTCTGAGCATGGTGCGACTCGCCTACGAAGGGGTCTCCGTCAACCCAGCGCCCCGGGTGCCACTGTCGGGGTTCGGCAGCAGCCGGAGCATGGAAACCCGGGAAGACGCGATACTGGCCTTGGTTCGCGGCTGGGTGGACTGCATCGGACCTTTCACAGTCGATGAGTTGGCATCCACGCTGGCCCTGCCGGAAGACGACGTGGCCTATGCCCTGGGCCATCTCGAGAACGAGGGCGTGGTGCTTCGTGGCAGCTACAGGCAGGGCATCGAGGGCGAGGAGTTTTGCGACCGGCGCATACTCGCCCGCATCCACCGCTCAACCATTGAATCGCTGCGGAGCCAGGTGGAGCCCATTTCTCCTGCCACGTTCATCCGCTTCCTGCTGGACTGGCAACACGTCGCGCCGGAGGCTCGTCTCCATGGGGAGGGCGGTCTGTTGTCAGTCATCGAAAAGCTGCAGGGGTTCGAGACCGCCGCAGGAACGATCGAAGAGGAAATCCTGGGCAATCGCGTAGCCGAGTACAGCGGTATGCTGCTGGACAGGCTGTGCCTCACTGGCGAGGTGGTGTGGGGGCGCTTTTCCGCCCGCCAAAACACGGCCAACGGGACGACGCCGCCAGCCTCGGGCAGCAGGGCGGCATTCTCGCGATTCACGCCAATAACCCTCGCCCTGCGGGAGTCCATTGACTGGATTCTCCCTAACGATGCCCCCAACGCTGAAGGACTGACTGGCGCGCCCCGAGAGGCCCTGGATTATATGCAGCGCCGGGGCGCATCATTCCTTTCCGACATCGTTGCCGCAACCAAACGCCTGCCGTCGGACGTTGAGGAGGCGCTCTGGACACTGGCGGCAGCCGGCCTGGCCACCGCCGACGGATTGGAGGACATGCGCCAGCGCTTGCGGGGAACTAAGAAGCCACGGCGTTCGCAGCATTCCGGCCGGGGCGCCTCACACCGTCGCAGGGGTTTCAGCCGCTGGTGGCTGATCGAGGCGGTGGACCCACCTGAGGACCGCACCGAGGCGGTGGCGAGACAGCTTCTGCTGCGTTACGGCATTCTGTTTCCCGAACTGCTGCATCGCGATTCCCTATCGCTCCGCTGGCGCGATCTGGCGCGCATCCTCCGGCGGCTGGAGGCCAGGGGTGAAATCCGGGGCGGCAGGTTCGTGTCCGGTTTCGTGGGAGAGCAGTTCGCCCTGCCGGAGGCGGCGGACGCGCTGCGGCGCTGGCGCAGCCAGGAGCCGGACGACCGGCTGGCGTTGGTCTCGGCCAGCGACCCTTTGAATCTCGCCGGAATCCTCACCCCTGGGCCTCGAGTGCCTTCCATGCCGGGCAACCGCCTCGCGTACCGCAACGGCGTTCCAATTGCGGCAATGGAAGGCGGTGAATTTGCGGCCTTGGCCAACGCGCCGGAAAGCGCCCTTGACCAAGCCAGAATACTGCTCTCCGTGCCGGTATCTCACGCAAATTTCCGCTTGGACCAAGAGGCGCTCGCCACCGCATAGTGGTCCAGTGCGCTGCCGCGCTGACTATGCGGCTGGGGCCGGCGAAACCAGGGCTTTCCAATTCTTCCCCTCCCTTGAATAAGATGGCTGGGAATAAGATGGCTGGGGTGAGATGAATCCTTCGCACCAACGGCAGTTCCCAGCGAGGGAAGGCCCTCACCATCTCTCTCTGGGGGAGGAGAATAGCTTTCCTCAATAACCAAATATAATCTGCTTGGGAATCCTAGTCGGAATTGAAAAACCACGCCCTCTGTGCTAACGTGAAATTCCGAATTCCGAATTCCGAATTCCGAAGCATCGATCAGGGGAATCTTCCGCAGGCGGCCTTAGTGACCAGCATCCGCTTTTCACCCAATCCCAACCAGGCGCACTGCATCGAATGGCTGCCGTGGGCGCGTTCCACCTTTGACCGGGCACAGAACGAAGACAAGCCTGTACTCCTCTCAATTTCCGCGGCGTGGTGCCACTGGTGCCACGAAATGGACGAGGCCACCTACTCTGACCCGGATGTGCAGTCCCTTCTGGCACGTAGCTTCCTAGCCGTTCGGATCGACAACGACCACCGCCCCGACATCAACGCGCGCTACAACGTGGGCGGCTGGCCGACCACGGCTTTTCTGACCCCACATGGTGGACTGATCGGTGGAGCGACCTATTTGCCGCCCGACCAGTTCCTCGCCATGTTGATGGAGCTTCAGAACGCCTACCACGCCGACAAGCCCCAGTTGTACAGCCAGTCCAGGGACCTGTTGCGCCAGCGACGTGAGCATGCGCGCCGCGCCTCCGCTGGCCCCGATGTGGAAGGCTCTCTGGTCGACAGGGTGTCCCGCATCGTGTCGGGCTCCTACGACGCGCGCGAGGGCGGTTTTGGCAGCGAGCCGAAGTTTCCCAATGCCCAGATACTCCGCTTTGTCACTCACCTGTACAGGACCACCGGGGAAGAGTTCTACGCCTCCATGCTCCGCAGGAGTCTGGATAGCCTCGCCGATTCCGCCATGTTCGACGGAGTAGAGGGAGGATTTTTTCGTTACAGCTCCACTGCCAACTGGTCGGAGCCACAGCGGGAAAAGCTATTGGACGACAACGTACAACTCGCCAGGATATATCAGGACGCGTCCATCATCCTCGAACAGCCCCGCTACGGTGAGGTCGCCGAAAAGACTTTCGACTTTCTGGTCAACTGCCTTTATGACGCTGAAAGCGGTGGCTTTCGAGGCAGTCAGGGGGCCAATTCGGACTATTTCGCGCTGCACGCCGAGGCTCGAACGCAGTCGGATTCACCGCCCGTCGATCCGTCCTGCTACTCAGGACCCGGAGCACTGGCGGCGGCCACGTTCCTTGATGCGTCTTGGAAGCTGGGACGACCGGAGTTGGGCCGAATCGGCCTAGACGTTCTGGGGCATATTGACGGCAAGGCTGAAACCGGCAACCTCGCGCACGTTTATTCCTGCGCTGGGCCGGGCGACGCGCCCGCGCTGCTGGTCGACTGGGCGGGACTGCTCGCCGGACTTATGCAGGCCCACGCCACCACTGCCGAGGGGCATTACCTGGACCGAGCAGTTCAAGTCGCCACGGTCATGGTTGACCGGTACTTCGACGAGGAAGGCGGAGGGTTCTTCGATATCGAGGCTGACGAGGACGCGGTGGGCCACATGCAGGTCCGCGAAAAGCAGTTGCCGGAAAACATGACGGCCGTTCAAGGCCTTCTGCGATTGCATCAGGCGACCCGAAACGAGGATTACCGGCAGCTCTGCGAGGCGACCCTCAGCGCCTTCGTGGGAGTATTCCGCGAACACGGAGAGTTCGCCTCCGAGTTTGGACTGACCGTTGATTTGTTCAAGAACCCCGCGGTTGAGGTAACGGTCGAGGGCGACCCGGAGTCCGCCGACTGCCGCCGGTTGCTGGAAGCCGCAGCGCGGCTCAACAGTCAGAATCTCGAAATCAAGACTGTGACGGCGGGTGGCCCCGCTCTTGCTCACGTTTGCCTCGACACTCTCTGCCTACCGCCGGTAAGCACGGCAGAGGCCCTGACGGAAGCCGCCTCCGGCATCGACAACCAGCCGGTCAGCCCCTTCCAGGACATATTCAGCATATTCCCGGGCAATTAGCCCACTCAACAGGAAGCCCGATGATTGGAGGCTCTGCGTGCCCGTCCCAGTGCGAATGAAGGGCGCCAACTGCGGTGATCTGCGCCTCGCGGATGTCGATTCCGAGGTCACTCTGGCCGGCTGGGTCGGCCGTCGCCGGGACCACGGCGGCATCATTTTCCTGGACCTGCGAGACCGTTCCGGCACGGTTCAGGTGGTCTTCAACCCTGAGTTGGCCCCAACTGCCACCCATATCGCCGAGGAGCTGAGGCAGGAGTGGGTGGTCCAAGTAAAAGGCCAAGTACGTCAGCGCCCGGATGGAAGCGAGAACGAGGCGATGTCCACCGGCGCTATTGAGGTGATGGCTGAATCGGTGGTGGTGCTGAACCAGTCTCTCACCCCGCCGTTCTATATATCCGACGACGCCGGGGCCGACGAAAGCCTGCGGCTCCGCTACCGCTACCTCGACCTGCGCCGCCCCACTATGCAGCAGAACCTGATCCTGCGCCACCGCGTGGTCAAATACATCCGGGACTTTCTTGACTCTCAGGGATTTCTGGAGATCGAGACGCCGATTCTAATCAAGAGTACGCCGGAGGGCGCGCGCGACTTTCTGGTGCCCAGCCGCCTGCATCCGGGGAGCTTCTACGCCCTGCCCCAGTCGCCTCAGCAATTGAAGCAGCTGCTGATGGTATCGGGGGTCGAACGTTACTTCCAGATAGCCCGGTGCTTCCGCGACGAGGATATGCGGGCAGACCGCCAGCCCGAGTTCACCCAGCTTGACCTGGAGATGAGTTTCGTTGATCAGGAAGACGTGCTGGCCCTGACCGAAGAACTCTACACCGGCATGATCGAAACCATTGCTCCCCACAAGAGGTTGCGGAAACCATTCCATCGCCTCACCCACGCCGAGGCGATGGCTCGTTACGCATCAGACAAGCCTGATCTGCGCTTCGGCCTGGAAATGACCGACGTCACCGGCCTCGCTGCCGAAACCGGCTTTCGCGTTTTCCTGTCCACCATCGAGTCCGTGGGCTGCATCAAGGGTTTCGTCGCTCCCGCGTTAGCGGGATACACCACCTCACAGGTCAGGGAACTGGACGAATTCGCCCGGGAGGCGGGAGCCGGAGGTCTGGCTCACGTCCGTTACCGTGGAAGCGGACCGGTGGCAGACCAAGAATCAGAGGAAATTCTGCAGTCCTCAGGGTTGCGGATGCCTGCGGAGTGGCACGGACGGCTCGCCGCCAAGATGGGCGCCGGGCCGGGCGACATGATTTTGCTGATGGCCGGCCCAACCGGCCGCGTCAACGTCTGGCTGAACGCTATGCGCAACCATGTGGCGGCCCTGCTTGAACTGCCTGACCCTGACGAACTGGCATTCGCCTTCGTGACGGACTTTCCGCTGTTCGAGTGGAACGAGGACGGGAGCCGCTGGGATTCATCGCACCATCCCTTCACCTCTCCGGCGGATGGCGAAGAAGACCTGCTGGATGGTAACGATCTCGGCGCCATCCGCTCCAAGGCCTACGATCTGGTGTGCAACGGATCAGAGTTGGCCAGCGGAAGCATCAGAATCCACAACCGCGAGCTGCAGGAGAGGATATTCTCCATTCTCGGCTATAGCCGCGAGGATGTTGGTGAGCGGTTCCGACAGATTTTGGAGGCCTTCGAGTATGGCGCGCCTCCCCACGGCGGTATTGCCCCCGGCATCGACCGCCTGGTGGCCATCCTGGCGGGCACGAACTCCATCCGCGACGTCATTGCCTTCCCCAAGACGCAGAGCGGAGCAGACCTGCTGTTCAATTCCCCAGCCGAAGTGGCCCCGTCGCAACTCAAGGAGTTGTCCATCAGGACAGACTTGTAGGACACTCACCGGATTCGGACAAAGAGAACGCCGGCACTTTGACAGTGCCGGCGCTCTCTTTGTATGCAGCGTTGTCGGTGGAGGACGAGAGAGGTCTAGTCGTCGGCAGTTCCGGCCTTTTCCGGAATGGCGCTCGATTCCTTGCCGTTGCTGCCGTTGCGGATTGCGAAGCGATCTACCAGGTTGCCGATACTGGTTCGGAAGCCGGAGTACTCCAGCTCGCCGTAGGGCAGCATAGCCGCGCCGGACCACCCCTGAGAGCGCATGGCTATTCCCTTCTCCTGCGCGATTTGCCGGACGTAGTCCCAAGCGGGGTTGTCGAAGAAATCTGCGAACGAATCGGAGAACATCCCATCCCGGTTCAGCGAGAAACCGATGCAGGATACCAGAGGAAGACAGTACATGCCGGTGACTGCCGTATTGATCGCCACAGGCATCAGCGGCATAACGTGGGAGCCGCGCGCGTCGCCACCAATGTAGTGGGCCTTGGCGTAGGGAGAGATCAACTCCTCCGGCGCAGGGAAGACCCCTTGATTGCGAACGAGGGCCACAGGGTCGTCCTTGCCCGTGTAAGTTCCAGAAATGTTGTGCATCCGGGTCGCCGAAATCGAGGCAGCCACCTGCCCGGTGTACCGGGAGACGATGCTTTCAACGGCGAACCGCTCATTGTCCCGCAGCAGCACCGTGATCTTGTAATAGTCCTCTGGGGCATTCAGGGAGATGAGGCTGTCGCCATCGGTGTTGTCCATGTCAATAATGTTGAAGGTGAAACCATCTCCAAGCCTTGGCAGCATCAGCCCGGCGCAATACATCGGGTCGGCGAAGCCCAGGAACATGGGCAGGTTGTAAGCGCCGGGACCACACTTGTCGGCGGCCAGCACCATGAACGATTCGGCCGGGCGAACTGGGTTGGTTTTGACCGGGTCGTGGTCAAATTCAATTTCGGCAACGGCAGGGCCGGCGCCACGGATGTTACCCGACGGCGCGTCCACCAGCAGGTCCTGACCGGCGCCATAGAGGCCGTACTCAGTGGCGATGGCAGTGGCGTTCAGAAACGAATTCCAAGCAAACTGGTGAACGTCAACGTCATTTTCTCCGCGAGTATGGGAGGCGATGATACAAATGTCGTCCCCCGTGTGCCCCACGAAGGCATCAATAAGCAGTCCTCTTTCGATGGCAGCTGCGGTGTCCGAACGTACAGAATCCAGCATGTGATCGGACGGCTTGGTGTGGCCCCCGATGGAACCCACATCGGCCTTCAGAATGGATAGGGTGATTTTCATAGTCCTCCTCAGCAGCAGCACCATCGGCTTCACTCTTCATGCTGCGCATAAACCCTTTTTGTCTCCCGCCATTATATCGGATTTGGATGTGCGGGCAATGCTTTGACATCACCACCGCTCCCGCCGCCGCCGGGTATCTGAGAAGTGCTGGCCGTGTCCTTTCAGGATTTCAATCTTGCCATTGCCTCGAAAGCCAATTTCTTGTATATTCAAAGGTGCACATTCATAATGTAGACGCGTAGACGATCAGGCCATCCTCGGCTGGATCAAGGCAATCCCGATATCACGGGCTTCCACTAGACCGAGATTGCGGAGGCAAGGGCTTATCTTCGGACTTGAGACAACAGATGTGCTCCTCGTCTTTCTAGTTCCGCTTGTTGCATTTTGGACCGCCCGTCTGGCCTTGGCTCGCGGTCGAAATCCTTGGGTCTGGGGCGGGGCTGCTTTCGTGCTTGGCATACCTTGGCCGGGGATAAACCTTCCCATCCTCGGGGTCGTGCCGGTGCTTTTCCTGATGTTTTTCGTTCGGCCCGCCGGACGACCCAGCAATGAGCAACGCACCGCCTGTTCCAAGTGCGCGAGTCCTCATACTCCAGGCCAGAACTATTGCACAAAGTGTGGCTGGGATCTTTCTCACCAATATTCCCCTGAAGCCGCTGATACGATATTGGCTTCGGAGATGCACCAGCCTCAGGCCACCACCGCAACCCTGGAGCGTCCGGCAGAAGCAACCGCGCCGGAAGCGGGGAATCAAGCAGCATCCGCACCCGAACCACCCTCCCAACCTTCTTCCATCTTGGAGGAGGAATGGGCTCCTCCTGAGCCTGTCGAGGTACAGGCCGAGGCCGCTCAAGAGGAGGCCGCCGACACGTATCCGGGTACGTATCCGGGTACTGAACCGGAGGACGCTGTACCGGATGATGACGCCGAGCCGGAGACCAGGCCTTGGGGGATTCCGGTCCCGGGACAGGCACCTACTGCGGAAGTCATGACCGCAAGGGGCGCTGTGTTCTTGAGCGAGGGACGGTTGCAGGAGGCGATAGACCAGTTCACCAAGGCCATCGCCTTGGATCCCAAGCACCGGGAGGCTTTTGAGCGACGCGCCGAGGCTTACATCCAGCAGGGGCGTCAGGAAAGGGCCGACGAGGACTACCGACAAGTCCAGGCGCTCAATACCGGGTCGTAAGCAGGACCGTAACAGGCCGCACCCGCACCGAAAAATTGAGGCAAGGTTTGCAAGCCCTGCCTCAATTTTGTGCGGTTTTTAACTCTCCGGCGGCTACACGGCCATGATGTGGTAGCCCGCGTCTACGGGTATGACCGCACCCGTGATACCGCTGGCCATTCCACTGCACAGGAACAGCGCCGTCTGACCCACCTCTTCAGCAGTGATATTGCGCTGCAACGGCGCCTTTTCAGCGTGTGCGTGGCGCATGTCCCGGAACCCGCTTATGCCTCGCGCCGCCAGAGTTTCCAACGGGCCTGCGGATATGGCGTTCACCCGGATACCGGCGGGGCCCATTTCCGCAGCCAACTGACGCACTGCGTGCTCGAGGGCCGCCTTGGCCGATCCCATAACGTTGTATCCCGGATACACCCGTTGCGAGGCGTCGAAGGTCATGGCGACCACGCTCCCGCCGCCCGTCATGAGGGGAGCTGCGAGGCGCACCAGCGGGAGGAGGGAGTAGGCGCTCACCTCCATCGCTATGCGAAATCCCTCGCGACCCGTATCCACGAATCGCCCGCTCAGGTCATCACGGTTGGCAAAGGCGATGCTGTGGATGAGGAAAGAAATCTCTCCAAATTCCTGATCAAGGGCCTCAAATACCTGCTCTATCTGCCCGTCATCGGTGGCATCGCAGGGTAGCAACAGGGGCCGATCGAGGGAGGTTGCCAGCCGTTCGACTCGCTCCTTAAGGCGGTCGCCCTGGTACGTCAACGCCAAGCGGGCGCCGGCATCCGAAAGGGCTTGGGTAATGGCCCAAGCGATACTGCGTTCGTTGGCCACACCCAAGACGATACCGTTTTTGCCGGCCAGATCAATGGGAATCACTGCATTCTCTCAACTCGGGGCTGTTGTCTCCCCTGTGTCCCTCTGGGGCCGAGGGAGAACTCGCCGGGAATTTCTCAGGCAAATTGAGGAACAATCCGCTCCAAGAACACGTCGAGCTGCTTTTCAGGTTCAAAGGTCGCCAGCCGCACCACCAGCGTGCCGGCTCCGGCTTCGGCGTAGGTGGCCATACGGTCGGCCACGTTCTGTACGCCTCCGAAAGGACCCCAACGGGTTCCCCAGATGTTTGCGCCGTAATAACGCATCAGCCAGTCTTCGGCGTCCTCTTTGCCCGCTGCCTCATCCTCATTCACGTTTACGGTGAGGTAGAAGACGTTTTCCCGGTTGGAGGTGTCGCGACCGTGCTCCTCGGCCTTGGCGTCCACTTGGGCAATGACCTCGGCAAATTCCGCCGGAGTGTCGGAGATGGCGATAATGCCGTCGCCCACTCGTGCCGCTCGCTCGATCTGGGCTGGCTTTCCGGCGCGGTGATGGGTGGCCAGCAGCCAGGGGATACCGTCTGCCTGGGTGGCGGCAGGTAACATGGTGACCGCGTCCAAGTTGAAATTTCGTCCCTCGTGGTGGCTGTACGGCTGCCCGTCGCCGAGTCCCTTGGCGATTTCAACGATTTCCTCGAACCTCCGAGCGCGCCGCTTGGGGTCAACTCCAGCTGCGGCCCACTCGCCGCGCTGTTCCTCGTTGAACGCTCCGCCCACCCCAGCTCCTATGATCAGACGGCCGCCTGAGATCAGGTCGACCGTGGCCATGGTCTGGGCCAGCAGAACCGGGTGCCGCAACGCCGGGAGCAGCACGGCGGTACCCAACCGGACCCGACTGGTCCTGGTAGCCAACGCCGCAAGGGCGGCCAACGGTTCAAGCCGTGGCTTGGCCACGAGACTGTCCCCCACCCAGACCGAATCCAGTCCGGCCTCCTCGACTCGCTCAGCCATCCGGAACACCCGGTCGGCATTTGGCGGCTGCTCCCCACGCAACAGGATGCCCCTCGTGGGCAGAAGCACTCCAAGTCTCGGTTTGTTCGCGCTCATGCTTTCACCATCAAGACTGCCGTAAATGCGAAGAGGAATTGCCAACGCCCTGCGCCAAGCGTTCGATCAGGCCCGGCTCCATGTGCTGGTAGGATTCCAGGTCATCCACCACATCAAGATCGCAGCCCAAGCCAAGGCTGTAAGCAATGGCGACAGACGTTTCCAGTCGGGCTGCCTGAGCCAGGTGTTTGCTAAAACTCCGTCGCCCCAGTTCCGGTCTGAATCCCAACCCGCGAGGGATGAGCATGGCGTTGGTCCCGCCGTCCCGGCGCGCCGGCGCCAAGGTGACGTTGCCCGCTCCCCGAGACGCCTGAATGAAGGAGTGTATGTCGGAAGGTTTGACGAAAGGGAGGTCGCCAGCGATATACAGAGCAGACTTACCCCTCGCGGAAGCCTGCTCTATGGCCTTGGCAAGGGTGTCATTCAGGTTACGGCCCATTTCATCGAACCATATCCCACCCTGATTATGGGCGACATGCTTAACTCGTTCATCCCCGCCGACCACCCAGACCGGATCGATCGACGCCCCCCGGAGCGCCGTCAGTACGCGCCGCAACATGCCGATGCTGATATTGGCTCGTTCTTCGGGAGAAAGGGTCAGGGCAAGCCGACTCTTTCCTTGGGAAAGGGGCTTCATCGGCACTATGGCGACAATTTCGTATTCCTGATTAGTCATGGTTGGCACTTCGCTGCTCAAGGCGTTTCAATCCGTCGCTTCACTAACCGGACTATCAATCCAGCGCCAGCACGGCCTGGGCCAAGTCTATCCGGTCCTGCAGCGATTCCATGATCGTCTCCGCCACCACGGGGCGCAGGCCCGCTTTGGCCACGGCGGGGGCCATGGCCTCGTCCTGGCGGTCAATTACAAGCACGTCGCATATATCCCGGTAGACCCGGGCAACACCCACAACGGATACCTCCTGTCCCAGGCCGGCCATGATTCTCCCGGCAGGTCCACGGACGGCATCATTGCCCACAATCGGGCTGACGGCGACACGAAGCCCCCCAAACGTCGCCAGGCGTTTCTTCATGCCGGCCACGTCCACGATCGGCTGAACGCTGAGCGCCGGATTTGACGGGCAGATGACCAGCATCCGCGCTTGCAAAAGCGCGGCTTCGATTCCGGGGGACGGCGCCGCCTCACTCGCTCCCAAGTACTGGACTGCGGAAACATCCGGCTGGGCGCGCCGATGCACGAAGTATTCCTGCATCGACAGGCGCCCCTCAGTCGTCTCCAGCACAGTCCGCACGGGCTGGTCGCTCATGGGCACGATGGTATGCGAGATCCCCAAGGAGGTGCTGAGCTGGGCGGTGACTTCAGAGAGTGTCAGCCCCTCCCCCAGCAGTTGTGTCCTGCGAATATGGGTCGCAAGGTCCCGATCGCCCAAGTTGAACCAGGCTTCGATCCCGTATCGCCGGAGCATGGACAACGCCTCGAATGTATCGCCCTGAACGCCCCATCCTGTCTCCGGGTTTGCAAGACCTGCGAGGGTGTACATCACGGTGTCAAGGTCGGGCGACACATGCAAACCGTGGAAGGTTTCGTCGTCTCCGGTATTCACGGCAACGACAAGCTCATTCGGCTGTAGACAATGAGCCAGCCCAACCACCAGCTTGGCGCCCCCGACTCCACCGGCCAAGGCCAGAACCCGAAGGTCGCTCATCCGGGTCGCCCTGACGGAAGGGAGTTCGGTCGCAGCGGAAAAGAAGAGGCACTCAAGGAACGCAACCGCCTCGGATCATATCGTTGAAGCAGGGTCAGACACCCGTCTGCTGGGCGTGGCGAGGGTGTTCGAAGCGATACGTCTCCAGCTTCACCAACTTGTTGTAGGAGCCGAAAATATCCTCTACGTTTTCGCCAACCAGATCCAGTGGGTCCAACTCCTCATCGGTTTCGCTGAACACGCGGCGCAGGCCATAAGTGGTGGCGCGTTCCGCTGGCACGCGCCCGGCTGCACGAATCATGCCTCTGAATTCCGACGGACGCATCAGCTGCCCGTGCTGCGCTCCGGCGGCAGTGGAGATGCTCTCGTTTATCAGGGTGCCGCCCAGGTCGTTGACCCCAGCGGTCAGGAGCAACTGGGACATTCGCGAGCCTTCCTTGACCCACGACGCCTGAACGTTTGGAATCCAGTTGTTGAGCATGATGCGGGCTACGGCGTGCATCTTGACCACGTCCATGCCAGTCGGGCCGGGACGCACGTTCTGCACCAGGTTCTTTAGGAACATGGGGGCTTCGGTGTGGACGAAGCTGAGGGGCACGAACTCGGTGATGCCCCCGGTACGCTGCTGGATTCCGCGCAGCAGCGCCATGTGATTGGAAAGCTGCGCCGGGGTCTCCCGGTGCCCGAACATTACGGTTGAGGTGGTCGGGATCCCCAAATCGTGGGCGGTGGTGATGACCTCGGTCCATTGGTCGACGGTAATCCGTCCCGGGGAGATGCGGTCTCGAAGTTCTTGGTCCAGCACCTCTGCCGACGTGCCGGGCAGACTGCCGACGCCCGCCGCTTTCAGCCCTTCCAAGTACTCCCGGATGCTGCAGCGGGAACGGATGGAACCGTACAGTACTTCTTCCGGCGAGAATCCATGGATGTGAATATCGGGGAGCGCTTCTTTTATCGCTCCGCACAGCCGGATGTACAGGTCGCCCTCCATCTGCGGCGGCAGGCCCGCCTGAATGCAGACCTCGGTGGCCCCGTAGTCCCAGGCCTCCTGGGCCCGGCGAACGATTTCCTCAATGGGAAGGTAGTAACCTTCCTCTTCTCGAAAATCACGACTGAACGCGCAGAACCCGCACCGTTTGATGCACACGTTGGTGAAGTTTATGTTCCGGTTGACGACGTAGGTAACAACGTCGCCGACGGTCCGGCGACGCAGCTCGTCTGCCACCAGCACAGTTGCGTTGTATTCGGGGCCGGTGGTCCCGAAGAGCAACGTGGCTTCCTCAGCAGTTATGTCCTCCCCGCCGAGGGCCCGGTCAAGAACCGTCGCCACTTCGGAATTCAACATTCCCGCAAGATCCTTCAGGCTGGACGCGGCAGGCTGCTCAGTTATTCCCGACATATCTTTGGATTCCCCCTTGTACATATCCGTCATCGCCGGCCAGGGCGCGAACCTTGGTCAGCAGCCCCTCCGGCAGGTACTTGCCGGTGGTAAGAAAGTATTCGGGATATACCGGCAGCCTGGGCTTCAGTTGAAAGCCAGCAGACTCGGTCTGCTCCTTCAACTGGGTCAGAGCCGGCCACGGCGCTTCCGGGTTTACAAAATCTATGGTCAGTGGCGAGACACCGCCCCAGTCGTTGATTCCTGCGTCCAGATAAATCCGGTAATTATCGGCGCTCAGGTTGGGCGGGACTTGTACATTGGAGTCCGGCCCCAGAATCAGCCGGGCCGCGGCCACCGACCAGAGCAGTTCGATGGTGTCTGCGTCCAATTTCCCGGCCATCGCGGTCCCCGATTTGGCCCGGAAGTTCTGAACAATTACCTCCTGAACGTGCCCGAAACGGCGGTGCAGGTCCCTGATGGCAAGGAGCGATTCAATGCGGTCTTCCCGCGTGTCGCCTATGCCGATGAGGATACCAGTAGTGAAGGGCAGCCGCAACTCGCCAGCCAGTTCAATGGTGCGCAGTCGGACCCGAGGACGCTTGCTGGGAGCGAACTCGTGGGCGCCGCCGGGCATGTGCAGCGAGGGCGAAGTGCTTTCCAGCATCAGGCCAATCGAGGGGTTGTAGGGCTGCAGGGCTGCTATCTCCCGCCGGCTCATGGTGCCCGGGTTGGCGTGGGGCAAAAGAGTCGTCTCTTCGAGCACCAAGCTGTTGACGTAAGTCAAGTATTCCAGGGTGGTCCTAAACCCGCGCCCGGCCAGCCACTCCTTGGCCTCCCGGTAGCGCTGTTCGGGTCGTTCCCCCAGCGTGAACAGGGCCTCGGTGCAGCCCAGGCGCTGACCGGCTTTGGCAACGTCCAGCACCTGCTCCGGAGTCATGTACAGCGTATCGCCCGCCTGCTCCGGAGTCTTTCGAAAGATGCAGTAACCGCAGAAATCACGGCACATGTGAGTCAAGGGTATGAACACCTTGGGGGAAAAGGAGACCGTGCGGCCTTTCCCGAGGTCACGCATGGCCCCGGCGGCCTCACACATAGCCGCGAGCCTGTCCTCGGCAACGCCCACCAAGGCCCATGCTTCATCATCGGTCAGCGGCCGTCCGTCCGCTGCCTCAGCCAAGGCCGGAGCAATTCGGATTTCCCTCAAAGAAGCAGTCAACTCAGCTCCGAAATACGCCCATCCGCCCGTCTGCCTCACAGGCCACTATTGTAGACGCCAGCAAATTCGCAATCAACAAACATTCCGGGGCATTGCCGACGCCACACTGGAAATCAGCGGCGCTAGAACCCCTCCAGCTTGGGTTGGTCGCTGATGGGCAGGGAGTGATAGGGGCGGCCCAGATGCTCGTGGGCCAGCCGGGTAGCCACCCTGCCCCGAGGCGTGCGGTCTAGGAAGCCCAGTTGCAGCAGGAAGGGCTCCCAGACGTCCATGATGGTGTCGGAGTCCTCGTTCAGTGCCGCTGCCAGTGTCTCCAATCCCACGGGTCCACCGTCGAATTTGTCGATAATGGTGCTCAGCAGGCGGTGATCGGACTGGTCCAATCCCAGCGGATCGACATTCAGTTGCTCCAGCGCGGCGCGGGCCACGGGGCCGTTGATACGGTTGTCAGCCTTCACCAACGCGTAGTCGCGGGTCCGCTTGAGCAGCCGGTTGGCCACCCGGGGAGTGCCCCGGGACCGGCGGGCAATCTCGGCCACACCGACGGCGTCGTGTTCCGTCTCCAGTATCCTGGCTGAGCGTTCGACGATGATGTTCATCTCCTCGACATCATAATATTCCAACCGCCAGACTGAACCGAATCTGTCACGGAGAGGGGCGCTGACCATGGAGAAGCGGGTGGTGGCCCCAACCAGTGTGAAAGGGCTGATGCGCAGGTTCACGCTGCGCGCCGCCAGACCCTTGCCAACCATCCACGAGAGGAAAAAGTCCTCCATTGCAGAATACAGCACTTCCTCGACCACGCGGTTCAACCGGTGCACCTCGTCGATGAAGAGCACCTCCTGGGGCTGAAGGCTGGTCAGTATGGCGGCCATGTCGCCGGCGCGCTCTATGGCCGGGCCGGAGGTCACGCGGATCGGCACGCCCATTTCGGCGGCGATGATGTGAGCGAGGGTGGTCTTGCCCAGACCGGGCGGGCCGTAGATTATGGCGTGGTCCAGCGACTCCTGCCGTATCTTGGCCGCGTCAATGGCAATCTGGAGGGTCTGTTTGGTGTGCGGCTGGCCTACAAATTCATCGATGCGTCGAGGGCGCAAGGAAACATCTGCGTCCTCCTGTAGCTCCGCTGCAGTTACCAACCGCTCGGTCATATTGCCTTCCCTCAGCCCTTCAGGCCTTGCCCCGGCAAGGGTATGGGGTTACAGGATTACTCCTCAAACTTTCGAAAGACCAGGCAGGCGTTCTGCCCGCCGAAACCGAAGGCATTGGACAGCACAACCCTGGCATCCAGGTCCCGCGCCTGATTGGGAACGTAGTCCAAGTCGCAGCTGGGGTCGGGCGTGGTGTAGTTGATGGTGGGATGCACTTTTGCCTCGTTGATAGTCTTGATACAGGCCGCCGCCTCCAGCGCCCCAGCCGCGCCCAAGGAATGACCAATCATTGACTTGGTGGAACTGACCGGGACCCGGTAAGCCCTCTCGCCGAACAGACGCTTGATCGCAACAGTTTCCAGCGTGTCGTTCATCGGGGTTGAGGTGCCGTGGGCATTGATGTAGTCGACATCTTCCAAATCCAAGCCAGCATCGGCGACGGCGATTTCCATAGCGCGGGCCGCGCTGGCCCCCGATTCCTCCGGCTGTACCGGATGGCCTGCATCGCTGGTGCTGCCGAAACCAGACACCTCTGCCAATATCGTCGCCCCTCGGTCCAGCGCGTGCTCCAACCGTTCCATCACCAGCACCACGGCGCCTTCCGAAGGAACGAAGCCGTCCCGCTCGGAATCGAAGGGGCGGCTGGCCTCCTCCGGGGCATCGTTGCGGGTGGTCAGGGCCCGCATCACCGCGAAACCGGAGAGCCCCAGCAGACTGATGCCGGCCTCCGCTCCGCCAGCGAAAACCACGTCGGCCGCACCCCGGCGGATCACATCCATTGCTTCGCCGATGGCTTGGTTTGAGGCGGCGCAGGCGGTGGTGGCAGTCGAATTGTACCCGTGGGCGCCGAGGTAGCGGCTTACGGCGGCCGCGGCCATGTTCGGGAGGATCATCGGGAAAAAGAAGGGCGACATCCGCATCCCGCCGCGGTCCGCCAGTATGCGGCAGTTTTCCTCCAGCGTGGGAAATCCGCCGTTGCCATTGCCAAGGATCACGCCGACTCTGTACGGGTCGTCGCAGGAAAGGTCTATGTCGGCGGCCTCCACTGCCTGCAACCCAGCCGCCACAGCCAACTGGGTGAAGCGGGCCATTCTCCGGGCCTCCCGGCCGGGAATGTACCGCTCAGGGTCAAACCCTGTGACCTCGCCCGAAATCCGGCACGGGTATCCAGTGGGGTCGCAGAGGGTCATCGGCCCCACTCCCGACTGGCCAGCGACGAGGTTAGCCCAGAACTCTTCCGGCGACTCCCCCAGGGGCGTAATTGCGCCCATCCCGGTCACCACCACCCTGACCCGTTGATCGATCATTACACCGCCCGGAGCAAAAATTCAGGATTTCTCATCGCCAGTCTACTAGTCACCCTTTTTGGCAAGGGTGGGATAGACCTCCGGTTCAATGCCCAAGGCCGCCTCCCGCACTTCGGCGGCAAGAAAAAGCGAGCCGGTGGCCAGCACCAGATCCCTGGGCCCGCCGAAGCTTCTGGCCTGCTCAAGGGCCTCTCTGGGCGTACTTGAAGTTTCCGTTCTGACTCCCCTTTCACGGAGCATGTCAGCCAGATCACCTGCGGCCAGGGCCCTCGGATGTCGGGCTTGGGTGGCCACGACCAGATCGGCAGCGGGGGCCAGTGAGCCGACCATCGCCTCCACGTTTTTGTCCCGGGAGAAGCCAGCTATCACAATCAGCCGGTCGAATTCAAAGTAGTGGGGCAGCGATTCCAGCAGACGGTCCACGGAGTAGTCGTTGTGGGCCCCATCTGCAATGACCAGCGGATTCTGTCCCAGGATCTCCATGCGGCACGGCCAGGACACGCTCTTGAACCCCCGCGCCAGCGTCTCGGCGGTCATCCGAAATCCCTGTATCCGGCACATGGCTTCAACCGCCACCAGCGCCGTGGCCGCGTTCTCCATCTGGTAATCGCCCAGCAGAGGAATGTCCAGCTCATACGAGCCCAGCAGCCCATTCACGGTGAACTGCTGGCCGGCCAACTGGGAACCCTTCGGCTCCCACGTTACGTCGCGGCCAATGAGCACCGGCTCCACACCCACACGGTGGCAGGCCTCCAGAATGGATGCCAGCGCCTCCGCTCGCTGCGGCGCAACCACCGGGGTTGAACCGGTCTTGATTATGCCAGCCTTGTCGGCGGCGATTTCGCCAATGGTGTCCCCGAGAATCTTGGCGTGGTCCATGCTCACCGAGGTAATTACGCAAACCTCTGCGTCGACCACGTTCGTGGCGTCCAATCTGCCCCCCAGGCCGACCTCTATCGTCTGCACGTCGGCGCGCTCTTGGGCAAAACATTGGAAAGCCATTCCTGTCAGAAACTCGAACAGGGTCACGGTATCCAGGCCGTCAACGTCGCGCAGCGGCCAGAGGTCATTGACGAGCGCGGCAAATTCCACCTCTGAAACGGGCTGGCAATCCCGGCGCAGGCGTTCCCTGAAGGTGTGCAGGTGGGGCGACGAATAAAACCCGGTGCCCAAACCGGCGGCGTGGAAAGCCGCATCACACAGGGCAGCAGTGCTTCCCTTGCCCTTGGTGCCAGCTATGTGAACCGTCGGCACGCGCCGGTGGGGGCTGCCCATTCGGTCGAGGAATCCCTCCATCCTGCCAAGGTCATAAATGACTTTTTGGCGAGGCCCGTCGACTCGAGCCCTTTCGGAGTCGAAGAGGGAGAGCACGTTCGCTATAGCGTCTTGGTACTGCAACGCGCACCTCCAGGTGAAGATTGCGAACAACCACGGGCGATTGATGAGTAATACGAATCAGGCACTGCGGGGCATTCCCAAGCCCAAAGTCATTCGAAGGGCGTCGCCGAAACTGACCGCGTTCACATAGTCAATGTTACCTCGCAACGGCTTGGGGGTAAACCCGAAGGCCTCCTTAATGTCGTTGCCCTCCGCGACGTTCCGAATTCCCAGCATCTTCAGTTGCGCGGTGGTCATCGGCGTCCTCGGGACAAGGCCCTGCATCACAGCAATGGCGGGCCAGGCGAGAGCCGTGGGGATATGGACTCGCCGGATGCCCCTGCCCATTGCCAAGGCCACCTCTTCCAAAAGGTCGTTGTAGCTGAGGCGATGAGGGCCCCCGAGGTTGAGTGTTTTGCCCTTGACGAGGGAGTTTCCCACTGAGGCAACGACACAGCGCGCCACATCCTCAACGGCCACGGGCTGCATCCGATTCTTGCCGGTCCCGATCACCGGCACCATGGGCCCCAACCGCACCAGCCCTGCCAGGGCCGTTATGAACTCGTCGCCTGGGGCGAAAATAACAGAGGGTCGCAGTATCGTGTAGTCCAGCCCCGAGCCGGTGACCCTCACTTCCGCCTGGTGCTTCGAATGGAGGTAGGGATACGCCTGATTGTCGGTGGCGCCCAGGGCGCTGACGTAAATGATCTCGCGCGCCCCCCCGGCCTTGGCTGCCTCTGCAACGTTGGCAGTGCCCTGGCGGTGCATCCTATCGAAAGTGGCGCCGCGTCGGGGGCGGATGATCCCCACCAGATGTACCACTGCCTGGACATCGTACATGGCCTGGCTGACCGAGTCGACGTCGAGGACGCTTCCGTAGTGCACGTCGACGTTCCACGGGTCCAGGAGGCGCTCCCTACCCGGCGAATGCACCAAGCAACGAACTTGGTGGTGGTGAGCCAGCAACTCGGATACCACCCGTCGCCCGAGAAATCCAGTGGCCCCCGTTACCAGGACCAACAAGGCTCTGATCCTCCTCTACGCGAGTTCCCTGCCAACTTCGGTAACACTCTGCAATCTCTCGATTCCAGATTCCGGCATGGTGATAGCATTGTCAAGGAGCCACTGACACTTGCGACAGCACAGCATTGGAACAACGGAATATGTGGGTTAATATGGCACGGCGAAATTCCGGGTCAATTCCGGGTCAATGAATCAGGATTGTAGCTATGGCATCAACTGACCTTTACTTCGGCGCCAACCTCACGCTGGAAGTCGAGGAGACGGCTCGCCAGGCGCGCTGGATGGAGGAGAATGGATTCGATTACTTCTCCGCAGGCGAACACTTCATGCGCGGGGACCCCCCAGGGCCCTCCCATGCATCGCTGCCGGTGCTTGCAGTTGCCGCCGGCGCCACAACCTCCTTACGCATCGTTTCGTCCATCGTGCTTGTTCCGTTCTATCACCCCCTGATGCTGGCCCGAATGACTGCGACGCTGGACGCGGCCTCAAACGGGCGCCTGACCCTGGGAGTGGGCATCGGAGGCGAGTATCCGGCTGAATTCGAGAACTCGGGCCTCAAGGTGAATCAGCGAGGGCGGCGCACCGATGAATGTCTGGAGGCCATGCGGCGTCTATGGCTGGGCGAACAGGTTAACTTCTCCGGGCAGCACTTTTCCTTGGAGGGAGCTGCCATCAACCCCCTGCCTGTGCAGAAGCCACACCCGCCCATCTGGGTGTCGGGCCGGCGTGACCCTGCCATGAGGAGGGCGGCGAGGTTCGGAAGTGGCTGGGTACCGTATTTCTTCGATCCGCCACGGTACCGGGACAGTGTCGATAAGATCCACGCTTTTGCCAAAGAGGATGGCAGGGATCTGACCGGGTTCCAATGGGCCTTCTTTCCCTATATCTCCATCTATCCCACAGAGCAGGAGGCCGCCGAGGTAGCGGCCCGTCAACTGGGCGGCCAGTACCTTTACGGCGGTGAGTTCATCAACATCGTGCGGAGATATTGCCTGCTGGGAACTCCGGAGCAATGCGCGGACCGGCTGAGAGAATACATAGATGCCGGCGCCCGCCATATCGTGTTCAGCATTACCTGCCCTCCCGAGGACCGGGAGCGGCATCTGGAAGATATTGCTACAAAGCTAATTCCAATGTTTAGATGAAACCCGTGATCGCCAGGGCAATCGCGTTTTCACCGCGTAGTACTTCAGAGAGTGGTGCCGTAGCCATGGGGCGCGCCAGCGAAGCCCTCTTCCTCCGCTCCCTCGCACCGGTCCCTAACATCATCATCCAACCGGCCCTGATTCTCTTTGACCGCCAACAAGATTCTGTCCAGCAACTGGTGTCGCTTGCACCGTTCAATCCTCGGATCCTCCAAAGATCCAAAAAACTCCACGATGGACGCGCCCTTTCCCTTCCCCATCTCCGCCACGACTCCCCCTCACTCCCTTGGGCTCCCATTCTCAGCCGAGTTTATCACTCGTAACGGGATCGCAGGGCAATCGCGTTATAGATGCTAGACTTGGTCGAAGATGAGACTGAGTTTGTGTGTGAGGGTTGTGGGTAATGATGGGGAAGAAGTGTGGGGCCATCATGGAGTATTTCAAGGCTTTGGAGGACCCGAGGATCGACCGCTGCAAGCGGCACCAGTTGCTGGACATCATCACCATTGCCATCTGCGCCGTCATCTGCGGCGCGGATTCCTGGGTTCACGTGGAGATGTTCGGCAAGAGCAAGGAGGAGTGGTTCCGCTCCTTCCTGGACCTGCCCAACGGTATTCCCTCCCACGACACCTTTGGCGATGTGTTCTCACGGCTGGGTCCTGACCGGTTCCAGGAGTGCTTCATGGAGTGGAGCCAGGGGGTGGCAGACCTGCTGCCCGGAGAGGTGGTGGCCATTGACGGCAAGACGGTGCGCCGCTCCCACGACAAAAGGGCGGGCAAGCAGGCCATTCATCTGGTCAGCGCCTGGGCCTCGGCCAACACCCTGACCTTGGGACAGGTGAAGACGGAGGAGAAATCCAACGAAATCACCGCCATACCCCGGCTGCTGCAGATCCTGGAGTTGAACGGATGCATCGTAACCATCGACGCCATGGGATGCCAGAAGGAGATAGCCCAGGGGATTCTGGACCGTGGGGCTGAATATCTGCTGGCGGTCAAGGAGAATCAGGGCCGGTTGTACCAGGATGTGCGGGACTTGTTCGAGGGGGCAGAGGAGGCGTCCTTTGCTGGTGTGCCCCACGACTACGCCACCACTCTGAACAAGGGGCACGGCCGGATCGAACGCCGGGAGTGCTGGGCAATCAGCGACCCGGCCTGTCTGGAATATCTGAGCACTGGGCAGGAATGGCCGGGGTTGCGGTCCGTGGCCAAGGTGGCGGGGCGCCGTGAGACGGAGACCGGTACAACAGCGCAGGCCAGGTACTACATCAGCAGTCTGGCAGGGTCGGCCGGGCAGTTGCTGGCGGCTGTACGGACCCACTGGAGCATCGAAAACTCCCTGCATTGGAGCCTGGACGTCACATTCCGGGAGGACCAGAGCCGGATACGCCTGGACCACAGCCCTCAGAACATGGCCACTCTCAGGCAGATCTCCCACAACCTGCTCAAACGGGAAACCAGCCTGAAAGTGGGAATCCAGGGCAAACGCCTGCAGGCCGGCTGGAAAGAGGATTACCTCCTGAAAGTCCTACTCAGTTAAAACGCGATTGCCCTGAACGGGATCGCCTTGGCCATAACCACGCCTTTCGACTTCCTGTATAATGACTTATAGTAGAATGGGCTAAGAAACTATCTCAAAAGGCAGATGAACTGATGGGACGGGGGATTCGGCAAGGGTTAGAATAGGGAAAAGTGTGGGGGTGGACGATGGGAAAGGACGAAACTCTGGCGACGATTTGGGAGATTCCCGACCATCTCTGGGAGCAGATTCACCCGGTGATCCTGGATATGGACCCTCCCAAGGCTACGGGGCGCAAACGCGCCGACCCCAGGCGGATGCTGGACGGCATCATCTTCCGGATGCGCAGTGGCTGCCAGTGGAACCGTCTGCCCCGGGAACTGGGAGACGACAGCACCATTCACCGGACCTTCCAGCGCTGGGTGGAACTGGGGGTGCTGGAGGGCATTTGGGCCGTCCTGGTGGAGGGCTGCGAGGAATTGGGGGGCGTGGACTGGGAATGGCAGTCGGCGGATTGCTCCATGGGCAAAGCCCGTTTTGGGGGGGCGCCATTGGACGGAACCCCACCGACCGGGGCAAAGCTGGGAGCAAGAAGAGCATCCTGGTGGACGCGGCGGGCGGACCCCTGAGCGTGGCGGTGGCTGGAGCCAATGTCCATGATACGAAACTCTTGAGGCCGACCCTGGAGAACATCGTAGTGGCGCGCCCGGAAGGCGCCCAGAACCTGTGCCTGGACAAGGGGTATGACAATCCCACCGGCCACGGGACCGTTGCCGCCTTCCAGTACCGTCCGCACATCCGGCGCATTGGGGAGGAGAAGCTGGACCGACGGGGAGAGAAGACCTTTCCGGCCCGACGGTGGGTGGTGGAACGCACCTTGGCCTGGTTGTCCAAGTGCCGGGCGATACTGGTGCGCTACGACAAGAAGGCATCCAACTACGTGGGCCTCATCCAGTTGGCGTGCGCCCTGCTCTGGTACCGCCGTCAGCACCGACTGCTGTTTTGAGATAGTTTCTAAGTGGCCGCTCAACGCCACCGAGAGGCAGAAGAAAGGCTCTTGTTAAAGGCCCAATCTAGCATTTAAGGCGAGTATAAGGTGTTCGACTCCGTCAGGATTGGCGGTAACCGAACGGTATTAGGGAGGCAAAAATGTCTCGCATCAAACGGGTGATGCTGCTCCAGCCGGCTTCTGCTGGAGGCAATTTCGAATACGTTGCCATTCCTAGGCAGGGTATGCTCTATCTTTCCGCGGCCTTGGCCCAGTGGGAAGGCCCATTTGTCTACGAACGGGATATCTGGTTCGAGGACCGCTCTGGCTTGATCGACCCGGAAAAGGACCTCGAAGGCGTCGACATTCTCATGCTGACCGCTCTGATAAACGAGGCGCCCCGGGCCTATCAGGTGGCGCGACAGGTCAAGGAATTACATCCGGAACTCATTACCATCGGCGGCGGCCCGCAGATGAGCCCGCTGCCCGAGGAAGCCTTCGACTACGGTCATTTTGACGTCATTGTCCAGCGGGAGGGCGAGGACATCATCGGCCAGTTGTGCGACGTACTCCTCGAGCGTCGCAGCCCAGACCGCAACCAGTATCTGGACAAGATTCCCGGCATCAGTTACCAGGATGACGGACACGTGGTCTACACCAAGCGTGTCGGACTGGTGCGTCCGGACTTCGTGGAACTTCCTGATTTTCGCTCCATCCGGGACCTCACGCCCGCCAATCCCATGGCCGGGGCAGTGATGGAGAGCATCCGCGGCTGCACTGAGAAATGCACCTACTGTCAGGTGATCCAGCAATTCTTGGGCTACCGGCTGGTATCGCGGGAAACCGAATTCAAGCGCTTGGAGCAATTGCACCAGCTTGCCGCTGACGGGCTGATCCACACCTCCCGCAACGGCTCTTTCCAGGTGTTCATTTCCGATGACCTGCACACCCCACCGCTGCGGGCAGTCAAGTTCCGCAACGAGCGGCTGGAGCGGCTCCAAGGATGGAAGGGTCGCACGGACAACATGAACCTTATTATCCAGGCCCGCGCCGAAATCGGCCAAGACCCGGAGCTGGCCCACGCGCTGCAGGATGCCAACGTAAAGATGCTCTACCTGGGCGTGGAATCCGACAACGCCGAGAATCTGAAGGCAATCAACAAGCGCCAGGAGCCGGGGCAGATGCACCGCGACCTGGACTACATCAACGAACTCGGTTTCACCGTGGTGGCCATGACCATCATCGGTCTGCCCTACGATACCGAGGAAAGCATCATGGCCTTGGCCGACTGGGTGACGACCGTCAGCCGCTACCAGACGGCAAACTTCCTGACCCCGTTGCCAGCCACCTCCAACTGGACCGCGCTCAAGCCGCTGGACGAACACGGAGACCTGCTACAGGAAGGGGAAATGCGCCCTTACCATCTCTACACGGGCCGTCAGTTCGTTCATCATGACGAACGCTGGTCCATGCAGGAGAGCAGAGAGATTTTCGACAAGTACACCTCGCGTCTGCAAGAGGTGGACGACGTCTACCGGCGGGTGTTCCGGATTCTCCGCACCTACAAGCTGCGACTGGCCGCCACCAGCCGGGAACTCAGCGACTCCGTGGGTGCCCACATCAATGAGGCCACGGAGAAATTGCGCGATCTGTCCGACCCGGCTTCCCTGTCGGGGCGCGATTTCGGGGAGAACATCTCCGGGCGCGTGGGAGAACTGCTGGAGACCCTCCGTTCTGTGTCCCAGCCTTTGTCGAACGTCCGACGGGAAGCCGCGGACAGCATTGGCTCCAAACTCACCGAGCTCAACGAGTCGTTGAAGACGCTGGCCGACCCCAGTGTTACCAGCGGCAAAGAGTTGGCAGCCAACATTTCCCGGCGCATTACCGAGGTAACAGACGCCATCGATTCGGCTCTTTCCGAGCAACGTGGTGGCGGAAAGAAAGCGGCCGGACAAAGCTGACAAAGGCGGTTCGCGTCTCTGCCGGTGACAACCAATCTGGCCGCCCCCCTTGGCGGCCAGTAAGTTGCACCGGGTTTTTGCCGGGGATTTCAATTTCCCTGACACTGTATTTTGCGCACCAATCGCTGCCTGCAAGAATTCTCGCACTGCACGGGCGGCACATAGGGGAGACATCAGGGATAGTGGATGGGATGACTGGACATCGCCGCGTATATGTAACAGGCATAGGCATAATCAGCCCACTGGGTCTTGACTTGTCCTCAACCTGGGAGGGAATCACCCAAGGGCGCTCCGGCGTCGACTTTCTCACTTCCTTCGACACCGAGGGGTTTGATACACGTTTCGGCGCCGAGGTCAAAGGGTTCAATCCCGAGGAATTCCTGGACCGAAAGGACGCGCGGCGGATGGACCGGTTCGCCCAGTTCGCAGCCGTTGCAGCTCTGCAGGCCTGTCAGCAGGCGAGGCTGTCTCCGGCCGAAGGCGACGCCTACCGCGTCGCTGTGATCATTGGCAGCGGCATAGGAGGGATTTCCACCCTTTCTCAACAATTCGCAGTTCTCAACGACCGGGGCCCCAGGCGAGTCAGCCCATTCCTGATCCCCATGATGCTGGGCGACATGGCTTCCGCCCAAGTCTCGATGTTAACCGGCTCAATGGGCGCGAACTACTGCCTGGTATCGTCCTGCTCCAGCGGCGCCGACGCCTTGGGACAGGCTTGGGAAATGGTGAGGACAGGACGGGAGGACATCGTGTTGGCAGGCGGAACAGAGGCCCCGCTGGTGCCGGTATCCGTCGCCGGTTTCAATGCGCTGCGGGCGCTTTCGCGGCGGAACGAAAGTCCGACGCAGGCGAGCCGCCCCTTCGACATCTCCCGCGACGGATTCGTCATGGGAGAGGGAGCGGCGGTGTTCGTGATGGAGAGCGAGGAGAGCGCGTCCCGTCGCGATGTGGAGCCTCTGGCCGAACTGCGAGGCTACGCCGCCACATCCGACGCGCACCACCTGACCGAGCCTTCCGCCACCGGCGAAAGCGCCGCCCGCGCCATGGTCATGGCGCTTGCTGAGGCGGGCATCGACTCGTCCGAGGTGGGCTACATCAATGCCCACGGCACCTCGACCCCGCTGAACGACAAGCACGAGACCAAGGCCATCAAGGTAGCGCTTGGCGAGGACGCATATCGGGTCCCCATCAGTTCAAGCAAGTCAATGACCGGCCACCTGCTGGGAGCCGGCGGGGCGCTGGAGTGCGCCATCTGCGTCATGGCGATGCGTGACGGCCTCATTCCTCCGACCATCAATCTCGACGAACCAGACCCTGAGTGCGACCTGGACTACACTCCGAACCAGGCCCGCAAGAAGGAAATTGAAGTGGCCATGAGCAACTCATTCGGGTTCGGCGGGCACAACTCGGTGCTGGTGTTCAGCAAGCCTCGCCAAGTTCGCCAAGCATGACCAGGGAAGGGGTGGCTCCTCACTGGCTCATTCCTGGTGAGCCCGATGTGTCCGGCCTGCCCGGCCGGGTGCCGGGGCTCGTCGCCCGGGTTTTGGCAGCCCGTGGCATGGACACTGGCGCCAAGCTGGACCGCTTTCTCAACCCGTCCCACCTGCCCCACGATCCGCGCCTGCTGCCCGGTATGGACGAAGCTGTTACCCGGTTGCGACTCGCTGTCGAAGACGGAGAGCGGGTCGGTGTGTTCGGCGATTTCGATGTCGACGGCATCACCGGCACCGCCATAATGTCCGAAGGTCTCGAGTCTCTTGGGGCCTATCCCATCCCTTACATCCCCCATCGGGGAGACGAGGGGCATGGACTGTCAAGGGGCGCGATTGACTCCCTGATCAAGGCTGGGGCAACACTCATCGTCACGGTGGATTGCGGCATCACAGACGCCGATGAAGTGGCCTACGCCTCAGACTGCGGAGTCGACGTTATCGTCACCGACCATCACGTTCCTCCGGAAGGCCTGCCCAAAGCCACAGCCTGCGTCAACGCCAGGTTGAAGGGAAGCGCATACCCCTTCATGGAGCTTTGCGGCGCGGGCCTGGCGTTGAAGGTTATCCACGGGCTGCACCAGTCCTGGCAAGTGCCCTACGATCCCGCGCTCCTGGAGTTGGCCTCCCTGGGAAGCGTGGCCGACTTGGTGCCTCTGTTGGACGAAAACCGCCACCTGGTGTCCGAGGGTGTGGCGGGCCTGAGGCAAACCAGGCGTCCGGGCCTGCTGGCCCTATACGAGACGGCCCGCCTGTCTCCCAAGGACATTAGTTCCGAGACGATCTCTTTCCAGATCGCCCCACGCCTCAATGCAGCGGGACGGATGGGGGATCCCATCGACAGCTTTCGTCTCCTGACCACCCGCTCCGCGGAAGAGGCATCCACGCTGGCGAGTAAGCTGGAGGCAATGAACCAGCAAAGGCGGGCGGCGACGGAGGAGGCGGCAGCCCTGGTGGTCGAGAGGGTTGAGGCAATGCCTCAACTGCCGTATCTGCTGGTAGTGGCCGACGAGGCGATTCCCCAAGGCGTGGCCGGGCTTGCGGCGTCCCGGCTGGTCGAGCGCTACCGCCGCCCTGCGGCAGTGCTGTCGGTCAACGGGGGTCAGTCAGTGGCCTCAGCGCGCAGCATTCCTGAGTTCAATCTGATCGAGGCCATCACCTCAGCCTCCGAATTGCTGGTCCGCTATGGCGGCCACGCTCAGGCGGCTGGCTTTACCGTTCCGACCAGCGACATCGGCAAGGTTGCGGACCGGCTGGCTGCGTACGCCGAGGATAAGCTGGCATCTCTGGACCTGGCGCCTGCGCTGGAAATTGACGCAGCGGCGACTCTCCCGGAACTGACGATGGAAGTCTATGAATGGCTTACCAGCCTGGAACCGTTCGGAAAAGGCAATCGGCGGCCTATCTTTGCCTCACTGAACGTTTCCGTAAAGGAAGCTCGCACCATGGGTCATTCCAAGCAGCATCTGCGGCTACGGGTCGAACAGCATGGCCAAGAGATGACTGCCCTGGCCTTCAACCAAGCGGCGGACTGGCGCGCAATGGAGGGAATGGCAGGCTCCACCCGACTGGATCTCGCCTACACCCTGATGCTTGACACTTGGCAAGGGCGCAATTCGCTGGCGCTACGGGTGTCGCGTTTTCGAATGTCCCGGCCCTGAACCCGTCTGCCCCCAAGCCGATATTGACTACGCTCCCTGTGCGCTCCGCCGCCTGTCGGCACGCGTTCCTCCACCGGGACGCACCACCTGCGCCTTCCAGATCAGCAGAGGCACGGTGATGACTATGACAATGAGCGCAACTACCTGGGCCTCGTTCAGTCCACCAAAGTAGATGTTGTACTCCTCGCGCAGGAAGCTGATAAAGAAGCGGCCAATGGAGTAGGTGGCAGCGTAGAGGGCGAAGAACATCCCATTTGGCCGAAGGCGTTTTCTGAAGGGCCACAGGGCAGCCAGCAAAATCAAGTCGAACAGTAACTCGTAGGCCACCGCAGGATGCATTGCGGCGCGGCCCAATGCCGGACTGTCCGGATGGGTGTACACCACCCCCCACGCTAGGCTGGTGACCTCGGCAAAGTGCTCGCCATTGATTATGTCGCCTATGCGCCCTATGGCCATTGCCACCAGCAGCGCCGGCGCCGTGACGTCGGCCAAGTGGCCAATGCTGGGCAATTCGGCCTTGTGGGGTTGACCGAAAACCGGCGAAAAGGGCCTCCACAGTGCGAGAAACCAGCCGGAGTTGCGTACCATCAGGTAAAGCGACCCGCCAACAAATCCGCCGGATATCGCGCCGAATATGGCGATTCCACCCTGCCAGACTTGGAATACCCTGATGAAATCGTGCTGATAAACCTCGCCCCAGAAGTCTATTACGTGCAGGACACGGGCGCCTATCACCCCTCCGATTATGGCCCACATGGCGGCCGAATAGAGCACATCCGCCACCATTCCCTCCCGGGTGCCCCATCGAACGACCAAGAACACCGCCGCGGCCACGGCGATGAACGTGAAGATCCCATGCCACGAGAGGATAAGTGCGCCGGTATTGATCAGATTGGGATTGATGCCGATCGAGATGCTCGCCAGGATGTCCGTTACCATCTAATTGTCCTTGACGGGGTTCTGACTGGGCGGGTCCAGTAGTGCGCTACGCCCAGCGGTCGTGACAAGGTATACCCCAGCCCCCAGAGGCTGCAAGGCTTCTGCCACCGTACGGTGATCGGTTTCGCTGGAGGGAATGGCAAACATTGCTGGGCCTGCTCCACAGAGGTACAGTTCCGGGCCGCCACGTTCCAGTACAGAGCGGCGCATCTGCCCAATAACCGGAAACTCCCATTCGGCTATGTCCTGAAATACGTTGAAAACGCAGCCGCGGATGGATTCCACGAAGAACCCGCCTCCCGTGAGCAGCAAGACGAGGCGTCGAGTTATGCCGCCATCGCTGTAGTGCGCCGGGGTCAAGTGTGAATACATGCGCCGCGTCTTGTCGCTGATAACCAAGTCAGGAAAGACCAGCGTCAGGTTGAATGGCGGCAATAGCGGCAGCGGCGACACGATTTCGCCCCGTCCCTCGGCCAGCGCCGTGCCGCCCGAGAGGAAGAACGATACGTCGGAGCCGATACTCCCAGCAATTTCCGCCAGTTCCTCGTCAGGTGCGGCAGTCTCCCACAATACATTTAGAGCGCGCAGCGACGCGGCCGCGTCGCTGCTGCCGCCGCCCAAGCCCATGGCCACCGGGATCCTCTTTTCTATCCTGATGCGGGCGCGGGGCAGGATGCCCCGGCTGCGGGCCAGCGCCTGGGCCGCCTTCCAGACCAGGTTTACCTCGCCCGACAACTCGCGGCTATCGCAGTCCACTTGAAGGGTAGGCCAAGGTTCAAAAGATATCCGGTCTGCGAGGTCCACGGTCTGCATCACCGTCTTGACATCGTGGTAGCCGTCGTCCCGTTTGCCCAGCACCTCAAAGGTCAGGTTCAGTTTGGCGTATGCGTCAACCTGCACTGCTGCCCTCTCCCTCCTGCAATTCCCGCCACGCCAGGTAGACCACGCCCCACTCTTCCAAGTTCAGAGTAGCGGGCCGCCGGCGTTCGTCAATCCCAGCACGGTCCAACAGGACGGAGCCGGCTGCAGGTTCGATTCCCAGCCCGTGGCTGAGGGAGTTACGCAACTGCTTGCGCGGAGCGGAAAAGCCGGCCCTCACCACCTCAAAGAACCCCTCGGAATTGGATACGTCGACCGCGGGCTTCTGCCGGATGTCCAACCGCACCACCGCAGAGCGCACCTTGGGCGGGGGACGAAAGGCTGAAGGAGGTACGGAACAGACTATTCGGGCTTCGGCGTAGAACTGGGTCGCCACCGACAGCAGGCCCATGCTCCCTGGTGTTGCGGTCATGCTTTCGGCCACTTCCCTCTGCACCATGAACAGTGCCAGCGAAGGCGGCGGCGAGGATTCCAAAGTGTGGCGGATGATGGGGTTGGCGGCGAAGTAGGGGAGGTTACCGACCACCTTGTAAACGGGTACCTTGAGACTCGCGGCCGTCGACACCAAGGCAGGCAGATCGGCCTCGCGGGCATCCGCCATCACGCACTGGAGATTGTCCGGGAAGTCCAGCCGGGCAGGCAACTCTTCGCACAACTGCCGGTCAAGCTCAACTGCGACCACTCGGCCTGCCTTTTGTACCAACCGGCGTGTGAGAGCCCCGCGGCCTGGGCCTATTTCCACCACGGTGTCGTCGGGGGTCAGGCCCGCGGCGTCTACGATGCGTCCGACTACCCTGGAGTCGTGGAGAAAGTGTTGCCCAAGCGACTTGCGCGGCCGTGATCTGCGGATGAGGGCAGTCACTGGCGATAGTCCGCCAGAGCATTGATGGCGAGGATATACATAATAAGAGACCGCGCACCTCCGGTCGACACTGACAACTGAGCGTGTCGCGGCAGACAACTCAGGCCAGGCGCCCCCACGGCGCTCGCAGTGTCCTGTTTACCGTTGCTTCCTCTCGGACCTGGCGGGGTTCACAAGTCTGCGTCGCGTGGGACCCAGCCCTCAACGCCCTCCGACCGCGATATAGGCCCAACGGGCAGGCCTCTGGGAGGGATTCAATCCCGCTGTAGCGGATTGCGGGTGCAGGGCACCGCTAGCTCCCCATCTAGTGCGGCCTCTCGTCCATGGTATGTTCAGCCGCCCACGGTGTCAATTCGGCCTGACTTTGTGCCAGGAACCTGCACCCATCGTTGTTGGCCGGGTTTGGCGATGCTAGACTGGGTGGCGTTGAAATTGCTGGTGGTTGTTTATGCCCGTCAAGAAAGCAGTGATCCCCGCCGCCGGTTTGGGAACCCGTTTCCTGCCGGTGACCAAGTCCGTGCCCAAGGAACTCCTGCCCATCCTGGACCGTCCGATGCTGCAGTACGTCGTGGAAGAGGCAGCGGAGGGCGGAGTCGAGGAAATTATCATAGTCACAGCGCCGGGAAAGGAGGGAATAGCGTCATATTTCCAGCCTTCTCACGCGTTGGAGGCTCGACTCGCCGACAGCGGCGCCGATGATCTGCTTGAGAAGGTGCAGCACGCGTCTCGGCTGGCCAGGGTTACATTCGTCATACAGAAAGAAGCGCTGGGCTTGGGTCATGCGGTGCTGACGGCCCGGGAGGCGGTGGGCGATGAACCTTTCGTTGTGATCCTCCCCGACGACATCGTGCGCCACACGCCGGGGGTCGTGTCCCAGATGGCGGCCATCTTCGAGCGCACTCAGGCCGGAGTGGTGGCTGTGGAGCCGATGCCTTGGGAGACGGTGCATAACTATGGAGTGGTGGACGCCGCCCCGGTCGGTGACGGCCTGCACCAAGTGCGGGGGCTGGTGGAAAAGCCGCCGCGCGAGGAAGCGCCGTCCAACCTTTCAATCGTCGGGCGTTACATCCTGCCCCCGGAGATATTTGACTGCCTGGAGCGCACTCGCCCAGGCGCCAAGGGGGAGATCCAACTGACTGACGGTATGCTGCTGCTGCTGGAAAGCGCAGATCTCTACGCCTACGAATTCCAGGGCGTCCGCTACGACGGCGGCACGCCCCTGGGCCTGCTCCGCGCCTCGCTGGAATTTGCCCTGCACCGGGACGACACACGCGAGGCCACGCTCGAACTGTTGAGCAGGATCGAAACCACGTAGTTGCCTCCATCAATGGGCGAAGGTGAACAATGGGACAGGAAAGAACATTTTGAGCAACATCGAAAATCAGCGCGAAAACGTCGCCTCGCTACGTTCCGGCCTGTTGGAACTGCTGGAGGGCATGAACTATTGCTTGGACTGGAAACAGGAAGACGCGGACTGGTCGGCAAGAGAGATCGTGTACCATCTGCTGGACACTCCGCCCGGGGGAATGGCGGAGGTGGTGAAGGGCATAGTCTCCGGTCAAATAAACGAATACGAAATCTGGTCCGACCGCTCAAATATCACCGAGGCGCGGGCAACGCTGGACATGACCGAGATCGAATCGGACATCGCAGGTTTCTTCGATGTTTTCAACGCCGCGCTGGCAGCCGCCGGGGACGCCGACCTGCAGGGCCGGCGTGTGCTGATGCTCCAGCGCACCCGCGGCCAGAACGAAGAGCGGACGCTGGAAACAGCGCTGGCCGGATTCGACCGCCACTGGCGCGCGCACCTGGAGCAGTTGGGGGAGTTGCGATCGGCGCTGGGGTTTTAAGGCTACCTTACGCATAGCCTCAGCTATGAATCACCCAAGGCTGCTGAGGTCAGCCTTCCTCTGCACCCGAAACGTCAGAATGGCCAACGGATGCGTAGAATCAGCGCCCCAGCGGCTGAAATTCCTACTCTTGTTGAGTAGTGAGTTTCCCCCGAATTTGGTCGAAGCTTTGGCTTCACCACGCAGGAGTTTCTCGACCCTCTTCCCGGCAACTTCCACACCACAAACCGGGTATTTGCTGGATAACATCATCCCAAACGGGGTACATCACCCCTCGCCGCCCACTTCCAGCAAGGTCAGGAACGCTTCCTGCGGTATCTCTACTTGGCCGACCATCTTGAGGCGTTTCTTGCCTTCTTTTTGGCGTTCCAAGAGCTTGCGTTTGCGAGTTATGTCGCCTCCGTAGCACTTGGCGAGGACGTCCTTTCGCATGGCGCGGACGGTCTCGCGGGCGATGATACGGCTACCAATAGCGGCTTGGATTGGCACCTCGAAAAGCTGGCGTGGGATGGTGGTCCGCAGCCTCTCCACTACGCGCCGACCTTGATTCACCGCCTGGTCGCGGTGCAGAATCATGGACAGCGCTTCAACGGCCATGTGGTTCACCAGCACGTCCACTTTCACCAGCGGCGCCTTGCTGTAGCCGACGAAGGTGTAATCCAGCGAGGCGTAGCCTTGGGTGCGGGACTTGAGCTGATTGTAGAAGTCAGCCAGCATTTCCACCAGCGGCATGGTGTATTCCATCATCACGCGGGCATTGTCCTGCGACGCTACACCCTCGCTCTGGATGTACTCCATACGCTTGAACTCTGAGCGGCGCGAGTGCATCAACTCCATCAGCGTTCCGACGTAACGGCTAGGAGCGACGATGGTGAGGTCCAGCACTGGTTCCTCGATTTCAGCGTACTCGTTGGGTGACGGCAACTTGGCTGGGCTGTCCACCTTGATGACCTCGCCGCTGGTCAGCGTTACTTGGTAGGCCACGCTGGGGGCGGTGACAATCAGGTCCAGGTCGTATTCACGCTCAAGGCGTTCTTGCACAATTTCCAAGTGCATAAGGCCGAGAAAACCGCAACGGAAGCCGAATCCGAGAGCAGCGCTGTTCTCCGGCTCAATGGCCAGGGAGGCGTCGTTCAGCTGCAACTTATCCAAGGCGGCACGGAGGTTGCCATACTGCTCGCCATCGGAGGGATACAGTCCGGCAAAGACCATTGACTTGAGAGGAACATAGCCCGGCAGAGGCTTGCTGGCGGGCGCCCGGTCGACGGTCAGCGTGTCGCCGACACTACATTCCCGCACGTCCTTGAACCCGGTCGCGACGTAACCGACCTGCCCGGTTTCCAGTTGGTCCGTGGGCGTGGGCGCCGGTGAGAAGACGCCCACCTCAACGATTTCGGCATTGCGGCCCGACGACATCACCCGGATGCGGTCCGAGCTGGAGATTGATCCATCCTCCACCCGAATATGGGCGATGATCCCCTTGTATTGGTTGTACACGGAGTCGAATACCAAGGCCCTGGCAGAGTCCTCAGGCTTGCCTCTAGGAGGTGGAATTCGCTCCACTACGGCGTCGAGTATTTCCTTGGCTCCGGTGCCCTCCTTAGCCGATACGATGAGCACTTCGTCGCGGCGGAAGCCGAAGACTTGCTCGATTTCGCCGGCGACCCGCTCCGGTTCGGCCTGCGGCAGGTCCACCTTGTTAAGCACCGGAATCAGATCCAAGTCATAGCCCATCGCCATCAGGGTGTTGGCGATGGTCTGAGCCTCGATGCCCTGGCTGGCGTCTACTACCAGCAGCGCGCCTTCGCAGGCGGCCAGCGCCCGGGACACCTCGTAGCTGAAATCGACGTGGCCCGGAGTGTCGATCAGGTTGAGCTGGTAGGTCTCACCATCCGGGGTTTGGTGATACATGGTCACCGCTTTCCCCTTGATGGTGATGCCGCGCTCCCGCTCCAGGTCCATCTGGTCCAGGAACTGCGCCTTCATCTCTTGGGGGCTCACGGTTCCGGTAATCTCCAAGAACCGGTCAGCCAGCGTCGACTTACCGTGGTCGATGTGGGCGATGATACAGAAGTTTCTGATGTGCGACGGATTCATATGCCAACAATGTTATCACGCCCACAATGGAATATGTAACGTGGCGCCTCCATTTCTGAATACGGTCTCAGTGGGTTGGCGGCACCTGCCGCCTACAGTGGAAGCCAGCGCCCGGCCTCGGCCAGGCGTTTGCGCCGCTCCAGCGCGTCGGGCATAGCCTTTAGGACCACATCCCAGAACGCCGGGGAGTGATTCATCACGTCCAGATGCGCCAGCTCGTGCACCACTACAGAGTCGACCAAGTCCGGCTCCACCATCGCCAGCCGCCAGCTGAAGCGCAGCGTGCCGTCGGAGCTGCAGCTTCCCCACCTTGCCCGCTGTTCTCGCACCAGCACCCGCGGCATCTCGTTCCTCCCCATCACGGGAATCCAGCTGGTGACTCTGTCTTTCAGGAACCCCAGCACCATCGCCTTGTACCAGGCAATCACAACTGCCTTGGTCCTTTCGCGTCGCTCTTCCTCCGCCAGATCCCCCGTCATCAGAACCCGGAGGTTGGTCCCGTCGGATTGCGCCGAGGGGCGGCGAATTTCGGCTTCCTCCACCTGCAGCAACAACTCACCGCCCAGATATGGAAGCGTGTCACCAGAGACCAGCGGGATGGCGGGAGGCTCCTGAGCTGACTCCTCGATTTTCTCCAGAATCCACTTTGCGCGTTTGCCGAGGATTTTCTCAATCTCACTTACAGGAGTTCGGGAGGGGGCAGCAACTTCAACGATGCCACGAGCAACTTTAATGCCTACCGTCTTCTTTCGCCGCCCGCTTCTGGTTAAGGAGTACCCGATGACAGCGTCCCCAATCTTAACTCGTCGGTTAGTGGTCATAGTGGCGCTCGCTCGTGCAGGCCGGCTCAGCAACGCTTGGCGACTCCTCTCCCATACGCCGACGGAGAAGCTCACTCACCGCAATATGCGCCGTCATCCACCGGCTCCCAATCAGGAGAAGATTCGTTGCTGCCACCGCTGGCGCTGTACCCTTTAGCGGTAACGTTGATGTACTCGAACGCATCATAATACATCGTAGCAACCTCGAAATTGCCGCCCCTGTCGGATTGAATTACCACATACTCACCCAGTGGGTCCCAGCTGGGCTGTGAGTCCACGACTCCATCGGTATTTAAGGTCGATTGGGCCTGTCCTGTGCCATCGGAGAACATTGAATAGATCTCCCAGTCGCCATCCCGGTCGGACGCAAAGGCTATGATGCTTTCCCCCGTACCATCCCCGTCATCGTAAAACCCGAAATCAGGCCAGCGGTCGTTGTAATCGTTGCTATCGTCGGTCGCGCTGTCTGTAAGGTTTACCACATTTGAGCCATCGGAGGCAGCCACGTAGATGTCCCAATCCCCGTCCCGGTAGCTGGCAAAGAAGAGGCGGCTGCCGTCCGGCGACCAGGCCGGGTCCATGTCGGCGGCGGTGTCGTTGGTAATCCTGGTCAGAGTATTGCCAGAAATGTTCAGCACATAAATTTCGGCATTTCCGTCGCGGTACGACACGAAGGCAACTTTACTCCCATCAGTTGATAGAGCCGGCGATTCATCGTCGGCCTGATTGGTGGTGAGCCGGGCGATCCCCCACGGGTCCAGCGTGAGCATGTAGACATCGAACCCCCCAACGGCGTTCCGGTTGGAACTGAACGCAAGCCGCCCGCCGCTGGCCCATGACGGCTGCTTGTCCTCTGCAGAGTGATTGCTCAGGTTTACCTGGTTGGTTCCATCGCACCCCATCACGTAGATTTCGCTGTCTCCGTCTCTATCGCTTTCGAAGGCGATACGCCCTCCAGAGGGATATTCCGGCAATACAACTGGGTCGGGCTCTTTAACCGGCGTGGGTGTAGGCGTTGGCGTTGGCGTGGGAGTGGGTGTCGGGGTAGGCGTTGGCGTGGGTGTAGGCGTCGGCGTCGGGGTGGGCGTTGGTGTCGGAGTTGGCGTCGAGGTAGGCGTTGGCGTTGGCGTAGGTGTCGGCGTTGGCGTATGTGTAGGTGTAGGTGTCGGCGTCGGCGTCGGCGTCGGGGTAGGCGTTGGCGTTGGCGTGGGTGTCGGCGTGGGTGTCGGCGTGGGTGTTGGTGTGGGAGTCGGCGTCGGTGTCGGTGTCGGTGTCGGCGTGGGAGTGGGTGTCGGGGTAGGCGTTGGCGTTGGCGTTGGCGTTGGCGTGGGTGTCGGCGTAGGCGTAGGCGTAGGCGTTGGTGTGGGAGTCGGTGTAGACGTCGGTGTAGACGTCGGGGTTGGGTTGGGCGTTCCTGTAGGCGAGGGTGTCGACGTGGGCGTGGGCGTGGGCGTGGGCGTGGGCGTGGGCGTGGGTGTCGGCGTGGGCGTGGGTGTCGGCGTGGGCGTCGGCGTGGGTGTAGGCGTAGGCGTGGGTGTGGGTGTCGGCGTGGGCGTCGGTGTCGGCGTGGGCGTCGGCGTGGGCGTGGGGGTAGGTGTCGGTGTCGGCGTAGGTGTCGGTGTCGGCGTAGGTGTCGGTGTCGGCGTGGGCGTGGGCGTCGGCGTCGGCGTCGGTGTCGGCGTCGGTGTAGGCGTAGGCGTGGGTGTCGGTGTCGGTGTAGGCGTAGGCGTGGGCGTGGGTGTTGGCGTCGGCGTCGGCGTGGGCGTGGGTGTTGGCGTCGGCGTCGGCGTCGGCGTCGCAGGGATGGGCGGTAAGTCGCACCCACTTGTGTGTGTCGAGGGTTGCCAGTCCGGAGAAGAGTCTCCGCTCGTTCTGTTGCGGGTGAGGTTGATTTGCTCATCGGCGTATGCGCTGTCAGCCCCAAATATCTCGAGGTTACTGTCATCATACGTTTCGAAGACGAAGGCGTCGCCCGATGGCCCCCACGCGGGAACAGCATCCTTTCTCAGATTGGTGGTCGCCCGAAGCAGCAAGGTTCCGTCCGTGTATATAGAGTAGATTTCCCAATCTGCAGTCCGGTCAGAAGCGAATATGACCCTCTCCTTTCCGTCGTGGATAGCCAAGTCGGGCCATCGTTCGTTGTAATCGTGTTCATCGTCCTCCTCGCCGTCGGTGAGATTCAAGGGATTGGTGCCGTCGGCGTTAGCAATGTATATGTCCCAATCACCGTCGCGGTCGCTGGCAAATGCGATACGGCAGCCATCCGGCGACCATGCCGGATCCATATCAGCTTTGGCGTTGCCGGATATGTTGACCGGAGTACCGTCGGGAACATTTCCGCCGGACAGAGCCTGCACATAAACCTCGGCGTTGCCGTCTCGGTTCGAAACGAAGGCCACCCTATCCCCTGCACTGTTTATGGTCGGTAACTCGTCATCGGCGGAATCGCTGGTGAGTCTCGTTACCCGACGAGAAGAAAAGTTGAGCAAGTAAATGTCATAGCCGCCTCCATTTTCCTCAAGGGCATTACGGTCGGAACTGAAGGCAAGCAAATGGCCCGCGGATAGCGACGGCTCTTTGTCGTTAGCGGAGTTGTTGGTGCGGTTTCTTGGACTGGTTCCGTCTTTATATATCGAATAGATTTCGTAATTGCCATCACGGTCTGATTGAAAAACGATCAGCCCGCCCGTCGGGGTGGGCGTCGGCGTCGGCGTGGGTGTCGGGGTGGGTGTCGGGGTGGGCGTGGGCGTCGGCGTGGGTGTCGGGGTGGGCGTGGGGGTGGGTGTTGGCGTGGGCGGCGGGGTCAGCGTCGGCGTCGGCGTCGGAGCCAGCGTGGGCGTCGAGGTGAGTGTCGGCGTCGGGGTCAGCGTGGGTGTCGGCGTCGGGGTCAGCGTGGGTGTCGGCGTCGGGGTCAGCGTGGGCGTCGGCGTCGGGGTCAGCGTGGGCGTCGGCGTCGGGGTCAGCGTGGGCGTCGGCGTCGGGGTCAGCGTCGGTCTCGGTAAAATGTACACCCTCACAAAACGGTCGGTGGTCATTCGCAGTTGTGCCATGGAGTTGCTGACTGCATCAGCTTCCGTGATTTGCAGGCCTGTACCGCGCCGGTCCACCTCCACATTAATTCTGACCTCTGTGTCGGGCGGATATGTGCCGCTGGACTCAGGGAGTTTGTCCAGTGTCACCACTCCCAATGGCACCAGGAACCTTACATCACGAGCCAGCACCTGCCTCCCATTGATGAACAGCCGGTAGCCGCGAATCAGCGCAGGAGTAGCAGAGGGAGTGTGGGCAGGACTGGGAGTTTCGGTCGAGGTGGGATCTGGTGTGGGTGGAGGAGACGGGACCGGGGACGGCGGCGGGATGAGGGTTGGCGTTCGAGTTGCTGTCGCTGCAGGTGGCGAGGTGGGTACCGCAGTGGGCGTTGGAGTGACAGTCGGTGTCAGATGCCTGACCATCGGAGAAGGTCGCGGCCTGGGAGTTTCCGTAGGCGACGAAACAGGTATGGGGGCTGCTGGCGAAGGCCCCTCTCGTCCCAAGGGCGTTATGTGTTCTATCCGCAAGGCGCCTCCTCGGGAGGCATTTGCTGGAGATTTGTTGCGCTGGTCGATTTCCCCTTCGTCTAAAATAGCAACGGTTGTGAACAGACCAAGAGCATAAATGTTTACTTTCGCCCTGATCCAAGGTAAATCCAACGACGATGGCACCAGTGTCCAAGAAGAGGACGTTTCATCGTAACGCTGGACCACAAAACGAAAAGGGTCTCCGTCTGCAATCAGGTGGTCCCTTTGGTTCAGGAGCATGGATATTGTGGCTGGGAGTGGGCTCCGGCCCAGCCATAGCCTGCCCTCCGGCCCATAGACAGAGATGCGAAAGAACCGTATCGGCTGGGAGTATCCGCCCGGCAGCGGAGGAATGCGATCGGGAGGCGTCTCTTCAAACTGCAGGTGCAAATTTTTCGCACGGGCCTCTTGACCGAGGGCCACTATCACTGAGCCGTCAGAGAATGTCCATCCTCCCAGGGGTGCCACTTCCCTCCGGATGGCAGTGGCACCGGCAGTTGGGAAAACAGGAATCTGTGTAAGTGCAGTGTCTTGTTGCGGAGGTCCGTCTTGCTGTCGTTCCATTGTGAGAATCACGGCCGCCCCTGCGGTTATGCAGAGCGCGCATGCCATCAGACCCCGGGCGAGCAAAACGCTCCCTTTGCGAGAAAGCCTGTGCCTTAGCCTGTGGCTTAAGGAAGGGCTCATGATGGCATGAAACAGCAAGGCAACATTGGAGTAAGAGCCATTTACCTAGCAGCCTGTCTGAGGAACATGTAGATGGCGGGGATTGAGCCAGCGCCACGTGATGGCAACCATCCGTGCCGACCGTAGCATCCGGTCCGGTATCCCGCCAACAGGTGATGCGGCGATGGCTGGCGTCTGCTTGCGGTAATGTCCGGCGAGCTTTTGGACACCTAGCCAGCCCCCGAACCGGAACAGTTTCAGCAGGTTATGGCCGGTGCAGATGAGCAGCCACTCCCGGTTTACCTTTTCCAAGCTCCGCAGCAGGAACTGCCGGAATCCTGGCCCCTGCTTGATCTGCCCGAACACCGGCTCCACCGTCTGTTTACGCAGGCCGTAGCGCTGCTGTCCCCGTTTCGTCCGCAGCTTCCGCCGCATCCGGTCCCGGGCGGAGAGATTGGCCGGTATCCGTCCCCGGGGAGCCAGCGGTATTGACTGGCCGTGGCGAGTCTTGTCCGGTGCGACGAATGGGTCGGCGGCCAAGGCGCTCAGGCCGTCAACCGCCTTGGCCGAGTAGTAACCCCCGTCGGCGGACACCTCCTTGGGCACCGCGCCGGTGTTGCCGATAGTCTGCTCAATCATGGATACCGCTCAATCATGGATACCGCCTGTCCCTTGTCCGACGGCAAGTTGGTGGCCCGGGCCGCCACGATCACCTGGCACTCGCTGTCCATCCACCACCGCCTGGCAGTTGTAGGCCTGCTGGAAGTCCTTGCCGCCGGGTACGGGCATGATGCGCGAGTCGGCGTCGGTGAAGTTGCGCTGCGCCTGGTCACTGGGCACTCCCGGATGCTCCCTTCCTTCGGCTTCGGCCTGTTCCGCTGCTGCCCGAGCCGCGGCCTCCAAAGCCGCCTTGGCCTCCCTGATCTTGCGCAACCGGCTTTCCCGGAAGGCCAACTCCTCCGGCAGTTCGTCGCCACACTTGTCCCTGCCGTCCTCCTCGTCATCGACCTCTTGGGCCCGCCGGAGCAGTTCATCCACCTCGGCCGCCAGTTGCTCCTCCTTCTCTTTCATACGTCCGTAGCTCATGGGCTTGTGCTTCGATGCGTTGACCCTAACCTTGGTCCCGTCCAGAGCCACGTGGCCCAGCTTCACCAGTCCCGCCTGTTGGCACAGGGCCAGCACCTGCAAGAACAGTTCCGCCAGCGCCGCCAGGTGGTCCTTGCGAAAGTCGGAGACGGTGCGGAGGTCCGGGGTGTTGTTGGCCGCCAACACCCGGAAGGCGATGTCCTCGTGCAGGCGCAGGGCCAAGCGCCGCGAGGAGGCCACCCCGGTGCAGTAGCCGTAGAGCAGCACCTTGACCATCATCCCGGGGTGATAGGGAGGGCCGCCCCGCCTCTCCTCATAACGGGCCCTGATGTCCGAGAGGTCAAGCTGATCCGCGACGTCGGAGATGAAGTAGGCCAGGTGGTCCGGCGGCAGCCATTCCTGCAGCGCCGCCGGCAGCAGCAACTGCTGCTCCGGATCGTAGGGACGAAAGGTCTTGCTCATCAATGCCTATCCTCGCCGGATATTCGCCCCATCATACCCCCACCGAGATACCCCCACCGAGTCGCCAACCGTGTTTCTCGGACGGGCTGCTAGTATTACAACGTCGGTTGTAATCGAAAGGCTGCTGATGTGCGGATTTTGAGGCTGGCAATATGCGGGCACGAGCCTCTGACAACAAAGGCTCTGTAGCTGGAGAGGTAAACCCCCGGCCCGGTTTCGCTCGATACGTCGTTGTAATACTAGCCCGTTACTCAAGCAGTTGTCCCGCGGATTGAAGGATGCCGAATGCCGGATTCTGGAGCCTATGGTTTCTCCCGTCAAGTTGACGCGCCGCCAGTGGCGTAGCGAATTAAAGAAAGCCGGTGGATGCCCGTACCTTCAACGTCCAACGTCGTGTTGGCGGAAATGAGAGACAGCCGCTTACTCATTCAGTCCAGACGCACTCAAGACGCGTTTTTTCCGCATGGGACGGATTTCTGTTTGCATTTGACGGTTGTATACTCCATAATCCACTGACTTTCAGTCTTGGGACGTGCGAGTTCGTCTGAATCGAGTCGTGCGGACAGGTAATGTTTGATGTGCCGCATGGGCGGCAGGAAGGAGGTCTCTTGGCTACCCTGCTTGAAGTCAAGGACTTGCGTACTCATTTCTTCACCATGGACGGAATCGTAAAAGCCGTGGATGGCGTCTCCTACGACTTGGAGGAAGGGGAGACGCTGGGCTTGGTCGGAGAGAGTGGTTGCGGCAAGAGTGTAAGCGCTCTGTCGCTTATGCGGCTCATCCCGGATCCACCGGGCAAAATCGTCGACGGCGAGGTCTTCCTGGACGGTGAGGACATCCTGAAGATCGATATGAACGAAATGCGTAACGTCAGAGGCGCGAAGATGTCCATGGTCTTCCAGGAGCCGATGACCTCTCTCAATCCAGTGTTGACGATCGAGAGACAACTGACCGAAACGCTTCAATTGCACATGGGCATGAACAAGGCGGAATCCCGCCGCGAGGGGATAAACCTTCTCGCTCGCGTGGGTATCCCCGACCCGGAACAGCGAATCAAGCAATATCCTCATCAGTTCAGCGGAGGAATGAGGCAGCGCGTCATGATTGCGATGGCGCTGAGCTGCAACCCTCGACTGATCATTGCGGACGAGCCGACCACCGCGCTGGACGTGACCATTCAGGCTCAAATCCTGGAGTTGATGAAGTCGCTGACCACCGAATTCGGGGTGGCGCTCATCGTTATCACTCACAACCTTGGCGTTGTAGCCCGATATGCCGACCGTGTCAACATCATGTACGCCGGGCGAATAATCGAGAGAGGCACCGCCCGGGAGATTTACGCCAATCCCAGGCACCCGTACACAGTGGGCCTGCTTCGCTCTGTTCCGCGACTGGACCTGCCGCGGCGGGCTAGGCTGGACCCCATTGAGGGCCAACCGCCAGACTTGGTGCGCCTTCCTCAGGGTTGCGCGTTCAGGGCTCGGTGTCGCTGGGCCATTGACAAGTGCGCTACCGATATGCCGTTACTGGGTGAGGTTAGCGACAACCACTGGTCTGCCTGCTGGCGATCTGAGGACTTGGGCGCCGCCGCCGTAGACTTCCTGGGTGGCTCTGAGTACGCTGAAGACGAAGACTCCGCCGGAGATTAGAATCGATGACGACGATGACGGAACCCGCACCGCAATCCGCCTCGCCGCAGCGGGATAACGACATACTGCTGGAAGTGAACAATCTCAAGATGTATTTCCCGGTAACCTCGGGAATGCTGTTCCAGAGAACCGTAGCCTACGTCAAGGCAGTGGACGATTTGAGCTTTACCGTGAGGCGAGGCGAGACGCTGGGCCTTGTGGGAGAGAGCGGCTGCGGCAAGACCACGACCGGGCGATGCATCCTGCAGCTGTACAAGCCCACCGACGGGCAGGTCTTGTTCGAGGGTCAAGACCTCACAAAGCTCGGAACAAAGCAGATGCGCGCAATGCGACGGGAGATGCAGGTCATCTTCCAGGATCCATACAGTTCACTGAACCCTCGGATGACCGCAGGGAACATAATCGGCGAGCCTCTCATAGTGCATGGTCTGGTGCACGGCAAGGCCGAATATCGGGAACGAGTGGCAGACCTGCTTCAGAATGTGGGCCTGAACCCATATATGGCCGACCGGTTCCCTCACGAGTTCAGCGGCGGACAGCGCCAGCGCATCGGAGTGGCCCGCGCCCTGTCTGTCAGTCCCAAGTTCATCGTAGCCGACGAACCTGTATCGGCATTGGACGTGTCGATCCAGGCGCAGATAATCAACCTTCTTGAGGAGCTGCAGGAGCAGTTCAACCTGACCTATCTGTTCATCGCCCACGACCTCTCCGTGGTCCGCCACATCAGCGACCGGGTGGGCGTGATGTATCTGGGCCACATGGTTGAGATTGCCGAGCGCAACGAGGTATATCGCAACCCGATGCATCCTTACACCAAGGCGTTGCTCTCCGCTGTGCCCATTCCAGACCCAATCCTGGACGCGCAGAGGGAACGGGTCCTGCTGACTGGAGAGGTGCCGAGTCCTCTCAACCCACCGTCGGGCTGCGTATTCCATCCCCGCTGCCCCATCGCCGATGAAACCTGCAGTCAAGTGACCCCAGAGTTGCGTGAGATCACTGCTGAACACTGGGCCTCCTGTCTGAAGGTTGAGGGTTACGGCGCTTATTAGCTAACCGTCTGGCTTGACTTTTCGGATGTTTGAACCCCTGCGCCTGTGCGCAGGGGTTCGCTTTTTCTGAGGAATAATTCGCTGGACGCAAGTTTACCAACGTCACCAGGCTGGCTCCGCAATTTCGGTCAGTCAGCGGGATCCGCTACCATTCTGCGCGCCTCCTCCCTGATTTCGTCCATCAGTGCGACCAGTTCCAGAATCTCATTGCTGGAGACCATCCCCAGAAACTGGCCCGTGCTCCTGTCTGTGACCGGAATAATCGTCAGGGAGTTTTCAGCCATTCGCTCCAGCGCGTCCTGGATCGGTTCATCAGGATTGGAGTGGGGCGGTCCGCGACGCATGAGAGACCTCAACGGAATGTCGCCAAAGGAACCCTTACGCCAGAAGAACAGCCTGCGACGGGAATTGACCCTGGTCAGCGACACGGTCCCCACCGGCGCTCCGCGTTCTATTATCAGATAATCAGTCTGGTTTGGGACAATCCAATCTCTCAAGAAGTCGCTAACAGAGATATTAGGATCGGGGTAAGTGCGCGAACGGTCAATGACTGAACCAACCATTACCCCCGCAAGCGCGTGGCGGGCAAAAGCCGGCACCATTGTCTGCGGCTGGGACACCTTCTCCGGCGGCTTGGCCCTCCTGATGGCGGCGGCGATGATGGGTGGCATCAGCAGGATGTAACCAAACATTATGATGACAAGTAGCGAAAAGACATCCTGCTCAATCACCTCGGTTTCCCGCAACACCAGGAGGAGTGCGATCTCGGCCACACCCTTTCCCATCAGTCCCACCGATAGAACTATCGGCGTGTCCAACCTGGCGAGGTAAGTGCCAACGAACGAGGCCAATATCTTGCCAGCCATGGGGATAAACAGAAGTCCTATGATGGTCATCGGCGGAAGGTGGATAAACGAAAAGTCCAGGTACAGGCCGGCGGAGGCAAAAAACAGCGGAACGAATAGCCCCTCTGCCGTGCTGCGCATCCCGGGCATGATGTCTTCCCGCATACGGTGGGGCAGACCTGAGAGCGCGGCTCCAAACAGCAGGGCGCCCAGCGAACCGTGCAGCCCGCCATACTTTTCTGTTCCCACAACTACCAGGAACAGGCCGCCAATCAACAGGCCGTAGGACAACTCTGGCACGTTCAGGAACCGCTGCAACATTGCCATAACCCTGGGCAGGACCTTCGCCGACACAACCCATATGACAATTGTGGCGCCGGCTACCTTGCCCATTAGCTCCAGCACGCCCAATACGCTGAAGACTTGGTGTTCCTCCTCTCCGATGGTGAGACCGACTATGAGGAGAGCGAGAACCTCCGCGATAATCACCGCCGTGAATATCCTCAGGCCGATCAGTTCCTTGAGCAGGCCCTTGTCGGCCAGAACCTTTGCCACCAAGCCCAGGCTGGACAGGGAAAGAATTCCGGCAAGGGACAGCGCCTTGTTAAATTCCAGACCCAAGGCAAAACTCAAGCCGGTCAGGTCTGAAGTGACTATGAGCGATACCAGGATGGAGATCAGCACAGCCGCCGTGGCGGCCACGAAATACCGCCCTCGAATGGTGGCCATGAAACCTGGGATGTCAATTTCGTCGAGGCCAATCAGGAAGAAAAAGATGAAGACGCCTATGTCCAGAAATAACTGAATACTGGGCGTTACTTCCACCAGCCCCGTGACCGGACCCAGAATGATTCCTGCCACGGTGTAGGCAACTATCGAACTGAGGCCAAGGCGGCTGAAGACGCCCTCGCACAGCTTTGCCACCACTATCAGCAAGCCAATGAATAGCAGGGCTTCGAAGGGGCCTCCGGCGACTCCCGCGAAAGGAACGCCGATAGGCAAGCCGAGTATCACTGGCGTATCTGTAACCAATCCTCAGGGACTCCTGTTGAAAATAACCTCGGACCATTTTAGACCATATCGGTAGGTGCATATCAACCAGCTATCGAAACATTGCAGGAATTCCCACTAACTGCAGGTCATGTACAAGGCAATGCTCCGGCCGCCAAGCACCTTAAAGAAAGCAGCCATATTGTCATGCTCACCAAGACTTGCAGACCTTGTTCCTTCAAGCCATCAACAGTAAGGGTCACCGGGAAGCCCATAACTAACAAGCGCCGAAATGACGATGTAGAATCAGGGACGTGCTGAAGTGCCCAACTTCATCGTCCGGGCACCCAGACGGTAACGAGGAGAACCCAGATCAACTACTATCCTGCAGCACAATGGCGGCTGGAGCCCATCCGAAGTACAGGACGACCGACAATGCCAAAGACCATATATCTGGCCAACCCTTACGGTTTTTCTACGCAGCAGAGGGCCCTACTGCTGCCTCCACTAGTGACGGCGTTGGAGGAACTCGGCCTGGAGGTGTGGGAGCCTTTCGCCCGCAACAATCAGGTGGACTTCGATGAGGAGGGCTGGGCCTACTTGGTCGGCCAAAGGGACTTCAACGACGTCGTCGAGTCCGACGCCACTTTCGCCGTGGTAAACGGTGTGCCGCCGGACGAGGGGGTGATGGTGGAATTGGGGATGGCGATCGCTCTGAAGAAACCCACGTTTCTGTTCAGGGACGATTTTCGAAGGGCCACCGACAGCGAACACTATCCGCTGAACCTCATGCTGTTCACGGGAATGCCGAAGAAAGGCTGGGAGGACTACTACTACAAATCAGTGGAGGAAATCGCCTCTCCCGGCAAGGCCCTTGCGCGATGGGCGAGAAGCCCTTGAGACTACCAGACGAGAGACCACGTCAGCACGCCGGGCGTGGTACGAGAAGTCGAATGAGAAACGCCCTCAGCCCGTCCTGGCGAGATTGCCGACGGCCTTGACCCTGACCAGGGTCGCATTGCTCGGCACGTAGGTCAGCGGCACTTCGTCTATCTCGACCACCTCTATGGTAGCCGGGTCGGCGCCGGCGGCTTCCGCCCGACGGACAGCCGCCGCCGAGCAGTCTAAGATGGCTTGGTCTCGCCCGTGGGCCTCCAGGGAATAGACCCTTTCCACCTGACCGCCAACTTGGGCGATGGCCGCGCCGATGGCATTGGCCACCCCGGCATGCTCCGGCCTAAGCACCTTCGACGCCCCGTTCAGCGAATCTCCCAGCAGCACACTCCCTCCGCCTACCAGCACCACCGGAACGTCCTCGTGGCTCAGTTTTACCCGATCTATTACCTCCTCAACGCGCCTCTGAACCTCAGACATGGCCCGGGATACCAGCGACTCGTCCAACCAACCTGCCAGACTCCTTTCCCCTACGTCGGCCCGCCCTTCGGTAACCGCTAGATCGGTAACCGTCAGAGTATTCCCTCCAAAGACCAGGGCCTCTTCTACCAAGCGGTAGCCGACGCTCTCGGGGCCGATCCGGAACGGCTCCCGCTCCACCACGGTGCCGCCGCCCAATGGGATGGAGACCATATCCGGCATTCGGAAGTTGGTGCGAACCCCCGCGAGCTGGACTGCCACGGCAGCCTCCCGCGGGAAACCCTTGGTCAGCGCCCCAACGTCCGTGGAGGTTCCGCCAACGTCAACCACGATGCCGTCAGTTACGCCAGAAAGGTAGGCCGCGCCCCGCATGCTGTTGGTTGGGCCGGAAGATATGGTCAATACCGGGAATTTGGAGGCAAACTCTGAATCCATCAGGGTCCCGTCGTTCTGGCTCATATATAGGGGCGCTGATATGCCCAGGGCCTCCAGGGCCAATCCAATGCCTTGGATCGTGCGGGTGGCAATGTCCCCCAAGCAGGCATTTAGGACTGCCGCGTTTTCTCTCTCCAACAGCCCCATACGTCCGTTCTCATGGGAGATGCAGACTCGGATTTCCGGAGCTTCCTGCCCGACGAGTTCCGCCGCTTCGGCCTCGTGCGCGGGGTTAACCGGGGAAAACACGCCTGATACCGCCACCGCCCTTATTCCGTGGCGCCGCATGTCCCGTACCGCTTCCCTGAATCCGTCCCGGTCCAGTTGCGAGATTTCACGTCCGTCAAACTCGTGTCCGCCGCGCACCATATAGGTGTGTCCGCCCAGCGCCTGCTTCAATGAATCCGGCCAGTCTACCAGGGGCGGCAGCAATTGCGTGGCGGGAAGCGCCAGCCTGACGACGGCCGTCGGCGACAAGTCTCGCTGCTCCAGCAGGGCGTTGGTAAAATGGGTCGTGCCCACCATCACCGCGTCAACCTTCCCGTCTCTTGGCAGGTGGGTGCGCAACTCCGTGAGCGCTCCGACAATTCCGGAGGTAACGTCGGCAGAGGTCGGCAGCTTGACCGCTCCCACCAAGTTGACTCCGTCCATCAGGACAGCGTCCGTATTGGTTCCTCCCACGTCGACGCCGATATACACGGAGAACGCCCCTAGAGCGTCAGGGGGCTATATTCAGTGTCGTAACCGAAAGCCTGTGGCCCAGCAACGGCAAGGCCTTCGGGAGTGGTCCACAGGGATGGCGCAGGAAACCCGAGTATGGTCACCCTCAGACCATAACGCATCAGCTCAGTGGTCACCGGTTCGCCAAACTCCGTCGCCACAGCGCAGATAAGGTCCGGAACGGTGCAGACCGTTTCGCCATCCCGCCGGGCAATGAGATTCTCGTTCTGGAACTCGATTACCATCCGACCACCAGCGAAGTCATCCAGCCCGTCGATGGTCAGCGTCCCGCGAGCGAATCCCGCGGTGGTGCGCCGGTCCAGGTCCACGACCTTGCCGCTAAAAAGCACTCTGCCCGGACACGTTTCGAGAATCGCATCCAATGGGTCGCGGCCCGACGCGCGGGCCTTCATCACAGCGTCACCCAAGTCGCGGGCCAAGGACAGAGTGTTGGGCACCGCGGTACGCCTCACCTGTTCGGAAGACATGGGAGCCACAGCGTAACAGGCTACACAACCCATCTGCACGGTGATCGAGCGGGCCAGCCGCTCGGCCCAAGCCGGGCTGATGGTCTCTCGGATCACGACCGAGTTGCCCTTCTCATCGGCGATGGCCATGGGGTAGCACGGCACGCCGTAGACGAAAAAAGTCTTCATCTGGAATTCGGGAAAGGCGCGGCCCATACCGTCCGCATCCACCACCGGGAGTCCGGCCATGGCCGCCGGGATCAGCGGTTCCACGGAGTTGCTGCCGCCGATTTCGTTGGAGATCAGGGCAGTGGCCTTCTCTCCAGTGTACTCCTCAATGGCGCGGAGAGCGTGGTACGACTGCAGGTCGCGCACCTTCTCTATGCCGACGGTGGGAGCGCCTATGCCACCTACGCAGACCACCCGAGCATCATCGGGCAGTTCGCCAAGAGCCAGAACAGTCACCGGGCCCCACTGCCTGATCGCCTGCCGGGCCCGCAACTGCCCGATGTAGGGGTTGCCCCCGCCGCCGGTTCCCAGTATGCCGGCGCCGATGGCTATGGAGTCGAGAACGTCTTCTGTCGCTTGCCACAAACCTGTATCAACGCCGTGGTGGGATGAACAGCCGAGGACGATTGGAAACGGAGCTGGCCAGGGTCGTTCCAGGGATGGTGGGGAAGGGGAGACTCGAACTCCCACGCTTTGCAGCACATGATCCTAAGTCATGCTCGTCTACCAGTTTCGACACTTCCCCACTGACAACGGGCCCCAATCGTCCATAGCGGCAACAAAAACGGGCGGCCAATCCCGTGCATCCTGAATCATACCACGGGATTGGCCGCCGGGAGTATTGCGCTGCGAGCCTTTGGGTTCCTCTCTCACGAGCGCGGCACGAGTTACAAATGTGTCTCCGGTCCTCTACCCGGTCTGAAGTTCCCAGATCCAACGTCCCAAAGCTACCAGCAATCCCAGCAGCGCCACCACCAGGGCGATCATTGCGATCAGGAAGTTACCGGAACTGCCGGGAGGTCCTGCGGGCCCTTGGACACCGGTCGACCCCGATTGCCCTTGAACGCCCTGCACACCAGGATTACCTGGATAGCCTTGAGACCCGCGTTCGCCGCGCACCACACCCGTCTCACCCGGTAGACCCGTCACACCCGGTAGACCCGTCACACCCGGTAGACCCGGTAGACCCGTCGTACCCGGTCCGCCCGTCGCGCCCGGTTCGCCCGTCGCGCCCGGTTGACCCGGCGCGCCCGGTTGACCCGGCGCACCCGGTAGACCCGGCGCACCCGGACGACCTGTCGCACCCGGTCGGGAAACAACAACCGTCGGTGGGAAAGTGGGATTGGAGGCGGGTCGTGTTGTCGGTCGAGCGGTGGGTCTTGGGGTATTGGTGGGAGGGGTCGTCGTTGTGGAGGCATTAAAAGTCAAACCTCGATGGTCACCGCCAGAGGACCACACTACGGTTTCACTTGCCGTTAAGCCCCTCACAATAATGGAAATCACCTCGCCAGCATATGAAGGGTCATTTCCAGGGGACGGGTCTATTTGCAGAAGGAATATTCCTGAAGCCCCAGTTGTGGTGGTAGCCACTACTGTTTTGTCTATAATTCCTTGAATCAAAGTATTTTGGGGAGCCGCTTGATTGTCAATGTACGCATTGGCAAGGATAGTAAGCGGTACTTCTCCAGGAGTAGCAGACTTTGGAGCACCAGAAACGATGGCCGGTATGCTAACCAGCAGGGTGGTCATTGCAACAAAAACAAGGAATTTGGTCCAAGTAGGCTTCATTGGCGAACTCTCCACAACGCATCTCAAACTAGCCTAATCCAACGCGACGGGTGCCTTGCGCACCGAGTAAAATAGGCCGAACAGGTCCGTTGGTTTGTGGAAGAGTTGCCGCCCCACCCTCAGCCGCTGGCGCAGCCGTAGAACGCCTGGGCGCGTTCGTTCTTCCCACATCCCGCACTCCTGACTTGAGATTTTATTTAACCGGCTGGCAAAGTTCCAGCAATAAATGAGCAAGTTTTAAGGAAATTACAGTATTTAGCTTTTGTGAAGAACTGTCCCCGCTGGCCTCGCAGGGGCATTGCTACCGCGGCGTGCCCATAGGGACGGTTCAAACCGTCGCATGTAAACAGGAGAAAGTAAGTTCCCAAGAGGAGATAGCGCATGGCTCAAGCAGGCCAGGCAGAGACGCCTTCCTCACCTGAGGGGTACATCGCCGGGCTGCCGGAGGATCGGGCGGAGCAGATCAGCCAACTGCGAGAGGTAATCCTGCGGCGACTGCCGAATGGCTACGAGGAGCAGATGGACTTCGGTATGATCGCCTACGTCATTCCGTTGGAGACCTACTCAAACACCTACAATGGCCATCCGCTCATGTATGCTGCCCTGGCCTCCCAGAAGCGGCACATGTCCCTTTACCTGATGAACGTCTACGGAGACGAGGAGATGCTTCGCTGGTTCACCGAGGGCTTCGCCGCCGCCGGCAAGAAGCTGGACATGGGTAAAGCCTGTGTGCGGTTCAAAAAACTGGACGACCTGCCGCTGGAGTTAATCGGTGATGTGATCGCCCGCACTCCGGTGGCCGATTACATCGCCGGTTATGAAACCTCGCGGGCTCAGATGGCGAGCAACCGCGAGGCGCGCCGGAAAACCGCAGGCAAAAATTAGGCATCTCGGATCGCCATTCGAGAAACGGCCAGGGTCAGGAAGATTAGTCGGAGATGCTCCGCCTCCTGGGCCCTGGCCGTTTGCGTACAAAGGGCCGGCCCGACCGCAATTACCGGTGCCAGCCCGTTCCACCGAAGTAGCCGCGTATGTAGGCCACCTGGCCTCCGTGGACGATGTTGTCCCACACCAGGATGCCAAGGGCATCGGCCACCGACATGGTGGATCCCGCCGGGCCGGGAGCAGTAACTTGACGATCCAGCCCATTTGCGTCCAAGCTGTTGATGTAGGCGCGGGCGGCCGCGTTCACCGCGTCGTAATAGCCCATCAGCACATCACGTGCGGGGCAGTCCCATTGGGCAACCTGCTCGGCGCTCCACCCTATACCGAATTGTTCAGGGTCATTTTCCATGCTGAACTTTTCGTGCCAGCCTCCTGCCGTCCAGAGTTGGCCAGTATCTTGGAAGCGGGTATGGATGAAACGGTCGGCTACGCGGGTCATGTGCCAGACCAGCCAGGCCATGGAATTGGACTGGTCATTGGGCATACTGTTCAGGGTGGCGTCGTCAACGCCATCGACGGCGGTGGACACCATGTCCCAGTTGCGTTGCAGGGCCAAAATAGTGGTGTCTGCGTCAGACATTTCGTCCCCTCCTCCTCGATTTATCAATGTCGACTTGATATGGAATGAACCGCCGCAAATGTAGACCCGCAGGCGGTCAATCACAAGCCCAGGCCCAAACGCCGGGCAAAAAACAAGCGCCCTTCCTGAAACCGGAAAGGCGCGTCTGTTTTTGTCTGTGGTGACCCGCCTCGGGGTCGAACCGAGAACCTACGGATTAAGAGTCCGTTGCTCTGCCAGTTGAGCTAGCGGGCCAGCGTATCCCAATCTATCAACATACAGTCGAACCTGTCAATTCCACAGAGGTAACTCACACGCCATAGTCCAGCCGCTCAATCAGATACTGGGGAAGTCCGGCATCTCTCATCTTGGCCTGGGTGCCCCGGAAGTCGTACACGACACGATGATGTTCAACGGTAAGGGCGTCGCTGTCGAAAACGGCATAGCTGGTCCGGGAATCCCGGTCCCGGGGTTGGCCCACGCTCCCTGGGTTGATGATGCAGCGCTGGGCATCCAAGGGCACCAGCCGGGCTTCCGGCAGGGGAAGAAACAGGGGCGTTCCGCCGTTCTCTGGGCAGATAAAGGGATGGTGCGAGTGTCCCACCAAGCAATAATCGGTGGCCAGCAGGTTGAAGGTAACCAATGCCTGCGACGGGTGCATCAGGTATTCGACTATCGGGTCCCGCAGACTTCCGTGGACCAGGGTGAACGGAGGTTGCAGCCTCACAGTGGGCAGTTCGGCCAAGAATTCAATCTCATCGGCGCTCAACTGCTCCTCCGTCCATCGGATGGCGGCGTGGGCTGCACCGTTGAAATCGGCCGGGTCGATAACGCCGGCCGCCGCATAGTCGTGATTTCCGGCCACAGCCGTCAGGTCGAACTCCCGCAGGCGCCCAAGACAGGCGGACGGATCCGGCCCGTAACCCACCATATCGCCCAGGCACCAGATGCGGTCGAACCCTCCTCGGTCTTGCGCGTGGTTCAGGACCGCTTCCAGGGCCTCAAGATTGGAGTGTACGTCCGACACGATTAAGGCGCGCAACCTTTCTCACCCACTGCATGCCACGATTTCTGCAGAACTCCTGCGTTGCGGGTATTATAGCAACCGGCAACCTGGCTCCCCCTTTGCGGAATCACATCGTCATACGGGAGACGGCAACCATGACCGCAGCTAAACCACAGGTACACGTCATTGGCACCGGCGGCAGCATCGCCGGGATCGGTCCGGACCGGATGGACTACATCCTATACTCCGAAATCGGCGACCACCTGACCATCGAACAGTCCTTGGAGCGCGTCCCCGAACTACGGGACATCGCCTCGATTACCTCCGAGGACCTGGTCAGCGTGGGCAGCACCGCCATTGGTCCAAAGGACTGGATTGCTCTTACAGGGCGAATCAACGGTTTGCTTCGCGACAACCCCGGTCTTACCGGGATTGCCGTAACCCACGGGACGGCAACGCTGGAGGAGACTGCCTATTTTCTGCACCTAGCAGTAAAGACCGACAAGCCAGTGGTGGTCACCGGCGCGATGCGGCCGCCCACTGCCCTCGGTACGGACGCCGACCTGAACCTGATGGACGCAGTGCGCATCGCCGCATCGCCGCACGCCGGCGGGATGGGCGTCCTGACGGTGCTGAACAACGAAATCCACTCGGGTCGCGATGTTTCCAAGTCCAACACCTTCCGCGTTGAAACCTTCCGGCCCAACGAACTCGGCTTCCTGGGCTACGCCGACTCTGACCACCAAGTGGTCTTCTACCGTGCGCCGCTTCGCAAGCACACCACCGCCACGCCTTTCGAAGTGGAAGGCCGTGACGACCTGCCGCGGGTGGAGATCGTGTACGCCTACGCAGGGGCCGATGGCGCCATTGTCGACGCCGTGCGGCAGATCCGTCCGGACGGGCTGGTTGTGGCTGGATTTGGCGGCGGCACCTACCCACCGGCCTTCATCGCGGCAGCGGCTCGCGCCGTGGAGGACGGAATCCCAGTGGTGCTGGCCTCCCGCTCGACGGCGGGACGGGTGGTGACGACGCCCGCCAAGGAGCGGCAGGGCTTCATCGTCTCCGATAACCTGTTACCGCAGAAGGCGCGCATCCTGCTGATGCTCGCCCTGACTGTCAACAAAGACCGGGAGTGGCTGCAACAGGCATTCTTCGAATACTGATTCCGTGTATAATTCGCGAATTCAAATAGTGGGCGCCCGTGCTTAACAACCATGTCCGCTCACGATAAATTGCCGCAAGGAACGCAGCCGGTGGCACAAGTAGCAGCAGGCCAGGAATCCCCGGCGGAATACGGACCGCGACGGACCAAGGACCCCATCATGGCAACGACCGTGATCGGGGCCCACACCCTCGAGCATATGTATGGCCGTGGATTCCTGGTGCTCATCACGGCCATCTACGTGAGCCTCGGTCTGAACCCAATCCAAGCGGGACTTCTGGACGGAGTCCGGCAGCTTGCCGGTGGAGCCACCAGCATGTCTGGCGGCTTCTTCGTGGACATATTCCAGCACCGGCGGGCGCAGGTGCTCACCCTCAGCCTGGCACTCATCGGCATCGGCTACTTCCTCGTATCCATCTCTCCGGCCTACTGGCAGGTGCTGGCGGCGCTCGCGGTAGCATCGGCAGGAACAGCCATGTGGCATCCGCCGGCCCTGGGGTTGCTGGCGCAGCGTTTCCCGCAGCGTCGCGGGCTGTTCATTTCGATGCACCGCTCCACGGGCAACGTCGGAGACTGGATTGGCCCACTGATCGTGAGCGGTCTGCTGGCACTAATCGGCTGGCGTTGGATAGTGGGCGGCGGCGCACCCATCATGCTGGTGCTTGCAACTGCGATCTTTCTGCTCCTGCGGAACGTTGACGGCCCTGCCCTGCCAGGGGTGGACTACGGGCAGAAAATGAAGCAGCAGCTGCGCGACATGGCCAGTTCCTTCCGCGGCACCGGTATGTGGAGCATCTTCACCGTATCGGCGGTTCGGGGAATGGGCGACCGGTCTCTGTTGTGGGTTATTCCTCTCTACCTGTCCAATGACTTGGGATTCAGCAACTTCTGGGTCGGTTTCCACGTTGCGCTGTTCGCCGTGCCGGGCATCATAACCGGGCCGATCTTCGGCGCAGTGTCCGACCGCATCGGACGCAAGCTCATCACGATGTTCATCATGGCTGCGACCGGAGTAATAACGCTGGCCATCGTGATGCTGGGCGACAGCTGGGCAATGACGGCGATGGTGTTCCTGTTCGGAGTGTTCATCTTCACCGTCAATTCGCTGACCCAGGCGGCGGCCATTGACGTGGCTGAAGGCAAGGGACTGGAGGGCACGTTCATCGGCCTGATGTGGGGCAGCAATGCCTTCTTCGGCGCGATGGCGTCCATTGGTGCGGGGTTCCTGGCAGACTACGCCGGATGGTCATCGGCGTTCTATCTGGCCGCGGGGCTGTACTTCCTCGGTTTCGTGGTCTCGCTGCTAATGCCGAACGGAAGAGTGAGAGGCGCAGCGGCGTAGGGGACTGGCCAAGTAATCACCCGAGTCGGCCTACGAGGCAAAGGTTTCTATCGCCTTGCGGTATTGTTCAGGCGTGTTCAGGTCAAGCAGAATTTCGGGGTTATCCAGCGGAATGCGGTTGACCTCCTCCGGTCGGCGCCCCACCACAGCCTTGATGCCCTGAGAGTCCTCGTCGATGCTCCGCAACTCGCCCAGCAAGTTGGCAGACAGCACTATCGGGTGTCCACCCTTGCCCAAGTGGGCCGGAACGGTGATGGCGTAGTTGGCGGCGCGATGGACACTCAGAATGTGGGCAATGTCAGCAACTGAGCGTGGCTGGTCCACATTCAGCAGCAGTATGGCCCCCACGGCGCCCGGATCAATCGCCGAGAGGCCAGCCTTGATCGAAGTTGTCTTACCCTGCAGGTAATCGGGGTTCAGGACCCAGTTGACGCCGTCCTTGCCCTCGATCAGGGGACGTAACTCGTCGGCCCGGTGGCCCAGCACCACCACCACCCGGTCGGCGCCGCCCTCCCGCAACGCGGAGACCTGGTGTTCCAGCAAGGTTTGCCCGCGCCACGGCAAGAGGGCTTTCAACTGGCCCATTCTGCTGGACTCACCGGCGGCCAGCAGAATGGCCCACACCTCGCTCATCCGTCAGACCTCGACGGTGCGCTCAACTATGCTGGCGGCGCGGTCGATGTACCAGTCGCCCATCTGCATCCTGCCACCGTCTCCGCCCCGCCTGACCATGATGACCTCAGACATTATGCTGACGGCGATTTCCTCGGGCGTGAGGGCACCGATGTTCAGGCCTATCGGCGCATACACGTCCCGAATGCGTTCCTTGGCTATTCCCTGCTCCAAGAGGCGGCGGTAGATCATCAGCGTCTTGCGGCGACTCCCCAGCAGCCCGATGTACCGGGCCCTGGTCTTGAGGGCCGACTCCAAGGCCATGTCATCGTAGCGGTGCCCGCGCGTCGCGACGACCACGTAGCTGTTGACGTTGATGCTGAGCTGGTCTGACCACTGGTCGTAAGGGATGACTATGGTCTGCTCGGCGTAGGGAAACCGACCTTCGTTGGAGAATTCGGGCCGGTCGTCGACGATGTGCACGCGGTAGCCCAACAGGTGGGCAAGGTCGGCCGTGGCTTTCCCCACATGCCCGCCGCCGACCATGACCAGCGTCGGAGGCGTTGTGAATCCCTCGACGAATATCTCTGTCCCGTCCTCGGTCGAAATGGATTCGGTATTCCCGATTTCGGCTATGCGCCTCGCAACCTCAAGGGCGGGCTCATCCAGGGTCTCGGTACCCAGGGAGCCGGACACCGTCCCGTCGGCGCGGAGCAGCAGCTTTGCCCCCAAGCGACCCGGGTGGCTGGGACTGTTGACCACGGTGGCTAGGCTCACCGGCTCACCGCCGTCGTAGGCCTCCAGGATCTCGTCTCCCAAGGGCAGGAAATCCTCCAGCCGACGCAGCGGCTCAAGGTAGAAGTACATCGTGCCACCACAGACCAGCCCATCCCGGGCAGCGATGTCTTCGTTCAGATAATAGTCCTTGAACTCCGGTCCACCGCCCTCGCGCAGCATTTCCTTGGCCGCGAACCAGATGTCTCCTTCGACGCAGCCGCCGCCCAGCGTGCCAAGCCCGCTGCCGTCATCCTTTACCAGCAGCATCGCGCCCGCCTTTTGCGGAGTTGAACCCTTGGTTCGCACCACGGTTGCCAGCACACAAGGCCGACCATCCCGCAGAGTTTCGACAGCTCCCTGGATGACTTCTTTCATGGTTATTCCTTCCCCGAAGATTGGGGTGTGCTTACAGTGCCTAAACTAAAGCCAATGTGGGATGTACATTTAATTGGCGATGATGATCAGCCGGGTTATGCCGGTGAATCCCTCTCATCCGTACTTGGAGAATGACCCGGCTCCGTCGTCTGACCCTCACCATCTGCGCATTTCACGTTGGCTTTAGTTTAGCTTATCAAAATGGTGGCCCGGCCCGCAAACTGTCCGCCCTATATTTCTATTCCTGTAATCAAAAAACATGATATTAGAGCCATTTCGGACTGCAAAATATTACATGGTTCAAGTATAATAGTTATGTTTTATGGCAGTTGTCGCAATCACCTCCTCAAGTGAGCGAAACGCGCGCCGTTACGTTGCCGCCATGGAGACGGCAGGCGCGGAGACGCGGGTGCTGTTGCCGGATTCCCACCTCGGATTGCCCGCCGGCGACCTGATGCGAGGTGTAGGCGGCCTCTTGCTCTCCGGCGGGCCGGACGTTCACCCGGCGCGCTACGGTCAGGAACCGGACCTGAACGCAGGGTTGCAGTTGCGTCCTGAACTGGACGATCTGGAATTTCCGATACTGGATTACGCCCTCTCCGTGGACATGCCCGTGTTGGCCATCTGCCGTGGAATGCAGGTGCTGAACGTGGCTTTCGGCGGCAGATTGATCCAAGATCTGGCTGGCCACCGGAACGAGGATACCAGCGAAGGCAGCGAGCCTGCCACGCATCAGATTTACGTCGCCCCCGGCGCTAAGGCGGCGGCCATCATCGGCTCTGCCGGCTTCTTCAAGGTCAACAGTTACCACCACCAAGGCCTCAACGAGGCGCACAGGGCCCCGCGCCTGATGAGCACAGCATACAGTGTTGAAGACGGGTTGGTGGAGGGACTGGAAAGTCCTGAACACAGTTGGGTCATCGGTTTGCAGTGTCATCCGGAGCGGCAGAGCGAAGTGCCCAGGCTATTCGCCAACCTGTTCGCCGGACTGCACGACCGGGCGGAACGGTTCGCCGAGGCTCTTTCAGCGTAATTTCCGGCCTTCCTTCGCACTATCCACCCCAAGAGTCTGGCAGGTTCCGGGGGTTGGTGGGAAGGCAAGTGTTTCCGCTTCTTCGGCCATTTCAGCGGCTCAGCAATTTTAGGAGTGTAGACCTATGGTAACCACCGCCCCACTCCCTCCTGGAGAGCGGCCGATTCGCATCGCAGAAGAGATGCGGACATCGTACCTAACTTACGCCATGAGCGTCATCGTGGCGCGTGCGCTCCCTGACGTCCGGGACGGCCTTAAACCGGTGCAGCGGCGAATACTCTACGCCATGCACGACATGGGCATTCGCCCCGGCTCGCAATTCCGCAAGAGCGCCCGTATCGCCGGTGAGGTGCTGGGCAAATTCCACCCCCACGGCGAGGGCTCGGTCTATGACGCCCTGGTGCGGCTGGCGCAGGACTTCTCGATGCGCTACCCGCTGATAACGGGTCAAGGCAACTTCGGCAGCATCGACGGGGACCCGCCGGCGGCCATGCGCTACACCGAGGCGCGACTGGCGCCGGTCGCCGATGAGTTGCTGGCCGACATTGATCAGAACACCGTAGATTTTGCAGCCAACTTCGACGACTCCCTGACCGAACCCACCGTCCTCCCGGCGCGGCTGCCCAACATGCTGATCAACGGTGCGACCGGTATTGCCGTGGGAATGGCGACCAACATTCCGCCCCACAACCTGGGGGAGGTCTGCGACGCGCTGGTCCATCTGATCGACCAACCCGACACAACCACCGAGCGGCTGATGCGCCACGTCAAGGGCCCGGACTTCCCCACGGGGGCCAAGGTTCGGGGCCGCAAGGGGATCGTGGACACCTACACCACGGGCCGCGGCCGCATCATCATGGAGGCCGAAGCCGAATTCGAGGAGACCCGCAACAATCGGGAGCAGATTGTCGTCACCTCACTCCCGTACCAAGTGAACAAGGCGACCCTGATCGAACGGATTGCAGCGCTGGCCCGCGAGCGAAAGATCGACGGCATTTCCGACATCCGCGATGAGTCTGACCGGCGCGGCATGCGTATCGTCATCGAACTGCGGCGGGACGCGCAGCCGCGGGTGGTGCTCAACAATCTGCTGCGCCATACGGCAATGCGCTCCTCGTTCAACTCGATCATGCTGGCCTTGGTGGACGGCCAGCCGCAGGTGTTGCCTCTTCGTCGTTGCTTGGAGCTGTTCATCCAACACCGCCAGGAGGTCATCCGCAGGCGTTCTGAGTACCAACTGCAGCGCGCCCGCGACCGGGACCACATAGTTCAAGGCCTGTTGCTGGCCCTCGACCGGATTGACGAGGTCATCGAGATTATTCGCAATTCGGCCGACGTCGAGGAATCGCGCAATAACTTGATGCAACAATTGGACCTCTCCGAGGTCCAGGCCCAAGCGATCCTGGATATGCAGCTCCGCCGCCTGGCCGCCTTGGAACGCGAGCGGCTCCAGAACGAACACGCGGAATTGCTGCAGAGGATAGCGGAACTGGAGGCCCTGCTGGGAGACCCGGTGAAGATACTGACCGAGATCAAGTCGGAAACGCGCGAACTTAAGAAGTCGTTCAACAATCCGCGCCGCACCGAGATCCAGGAGGAGGAAATCGGAGAGGAGACTCCCGAATCCCTCATTCCTCTGGAAGACGCAATAGTCACGCTGAGCCAGCGCGGGTATGTCAAGCGCGTTCCTCCCAGCACCTTCCGCCAGCAGAACCGGGGCGGCAAGGGTGTGCGGGGAATGACCACGCGAGAGGGCGACGCCATCCTTGACCTTGTTGTGGTGGACACTCACAGCACGCTGTTCTTCTTCACCAATCGCGGCCGGGTATATCCTCTCCGGGCTTTCCAGATTCCCGGGGACGCATCCCGCACCTCTCGAGGGGTGTTGCTGTCCAACCTGGTCCCACTGCAGCGAAACGAGCAGGTGCAGGCAATGCTGCTCATCGAAAACCCCAACGATGCTTATCCTCTCCTGCTGGCCACCAGGAGGGGGCAGATCAAATCATTGAAGACCGGCGAACTGACCAATATCCGCCCGTCCGGTCTGATTGTGATGAACCTGACACAGGACGACGAACTGGTCTCGGTGGCACAGGTGGGGGAGGCCAAGGACGCGATGATGGTCACCGAGCGAGGACAAGCAATACGGTTCGCCATCGACGACCTCACGCCCCGTTCCCGGACAGCCGGAGGCGTCCGGGGCATTCGGTTAATCGGAGATGACGCGGTCATCTTCACGGGGGTCGTAACCCCCTCCAGTCAGTTGCTTGTGGTGAGTCAGCGCGGGTTCGGCAAAATGACGGCCACCTCCAGCTACCGCTCGACCAACAGGGGTGGTCAGGGGGTTCGCACTTTCCAGCTAACAGAAAAAGCCGGCCCTCTGGCGGCCGCAAGGATTGTCACGGACCCGGAGAGCCAGGAAATGCTGATAATCTCGGCCAAGGCCCAGGTGGTGCGCATCAGCACAGACGACGTGCGCGAGACCGGTCGTATTGCCCAAGGAGTCATCCTCTGGAAGGAACGGGAATCGGACGACCAAGTCGCATCCATTGCAATTTTCCAAGAGACGGATCGCAACGGCGACGGCCCCGCCCTCAACGGACACCGGCGCAACGGAAGCGCCAGCGCCAACGGGCACGAGCCGGATGCCCAAGCCGACGAAGACGAAGACGAATAGTCGAGTTCCGGCCCAGAGTCGGCAATTCCAGTCGGGATCAAACGGGGGGCGAACACCATTTCGCCCCCGTTTCTTGTGCGCCGCTGCAGCATTGGGGCTTTCACACTTAATTCAACCCATAGCATTGACTTTCCCCACGTCGCGTTTCGCAGTGCTCTTGGTTTTTGGGAAAACCAATTCCCTCTCCCTCTGGAGGAAGGCTGGGGTGCAGACGTTCCCGCACAGGTAATTAAAGTCGAAGCTTGGGGGTTTTCCCCACCCCAGCCGTCTCCCTCATGGACATGGAGAATGAGAGACACTGCGAATTTCGGTAATCATCTTGAATAATTACAGCCCGTTCTGTAAAATGGTTCGTGGATTTTGATATTATTGCTGGCATAGTATTGCCAATTTTGATTAGGAGAGATAGCAAATTGGGGATGAAGCTGGTCTTTCTTCACGGGGCAGGGTGCTCCAGCCTTTCTTTTTACTACCAGCTGAGGCACTTTCGCAGCGCCAAGGCCATTGACCTGCCCGGGCATCCCGACGGCAAGCCCTGTGAAACGATTGACGGCTACGTCGAATGGGTGCGGGGGTTCATCAGGGCCCGCCGCTACAAAAACGTCGTGCTGTGCGGCCATTCGATGGGCGGCGCCATCGCTATGCGTTACGCACAGAAATACCCAGAGGAGTTACGCGGCCTGGTTCTCTTGGGAACAGGAGCGCGCCTCAGAGTCCACCCCTATTACCTTGAGCGTTGCCAAGAACCCGGCGATGATAACCTTCCCTGGCTGGAACAGCACTTGGAGTACTACCGGGACGTTCAGGAAGAGGTCTTCCCGGTGTTGCGGCAGCGGGCGGCAGAAGTGGGCCCGGATGTAGAGCTGAATGACCTGATGGCCTGCAACAGCTTCGATATGATGGACTGCGTGGGAGAAATAGATCTTCCAACCAGAATAATCTGTGGAAGCGACGACGTTATGACACCGGTCAAGTACTCAGATTTCCTGACCAACACCATCCACGGGTCAAGTCAGGCAATCATCTCCGGAGGAAGCCACTTCGTTCACATGGAAAAATACCAGAAGGTCAACGAGGAAATCGAAGGTTTTCTGGCATCGTTTAAGAGTAAAGCTGTCCTGTAAGACAAGACCCCCCGCCCAACGCAAAAAGGGAGCGCCGGTTACGATGAACCGGCGCTCTTTACGTCACTCATTATATTGACGGAAAGGCTGTCAGCTGCGGTAGGGGTGGTACCACCGGCTGCGGTAGAACATGAGGGGATTCTCGTAATCGTTGCGTTGAATCTCCCGGACCTCTCCCAGGTATACGGTGTGGTCTCCGTACACGTGAGAGCCAACCACGTCGCAGTCCATGAATATCGACGAGCCGTCCAACACCGGCACCCCGTTATCCGATTCCGAGAAGCTGTAATCAACTCCTCCGGTACGGTCCTGTGGTTTTTTGGCAAAATAAGCCCCAACCTCTTCCTGATCGGAGCTGAGGAAGTTGACGCCAAATTTCTGCCGCTCCTCCAGATAGCCGTATGTGTGCGTGCCGTGAGCAACGCAGACCAGAACGATGGGTGGCTCCAAGCAAACGGAGGTGAAAGAGTTGGCAGTCATGGTGTGGGGATTGCCTTCATCGTCTAGAGTGGTGATTACGGTAACGCCCGTGGCAAACTCGGAAAGCGCTGAGCGGAATTCGTTTTTGTCGAACGAGGCCATATACACCCCAAGTCAGGAAATCGCGGAAGGTAGCTTCGCCTGCGGAGAAGCGCCCTGCGACAAGCCGATAACAACGCCTGCTTACCGGCCCGCCAAATTCGGCCCATTATAATACGCAATCACTAGGTTGCGCTACTATCCCATTTGGGTAGGCTCAAGGAAGCGCTGCTAGGGAAATGGATGGAAGCATTCCGCAATTTTCCCCGGTGGAGTGTTGGCTGCGGCGTCTGCGTCCAGCTTGACCACCGTCCCGGGTGGAATGAGGCCGCTGAAAAGCTCAGGGTGCGTCAACTGCGCCAGAATCTCCAACCCATTCACCACCCGAGGACCCGGACAACTGAAATAGGCGTGGTCGATCAGGTAGACCTCGCCTGAAGCCACTGCCGGAATGTCGTGCCAGCCCTTTTGCGCCGCCAGCCAGGGTGCCTCGCGCAGATGCCGGTCAACATCCGACGAGCACAGGTCAACAAACAGCTTATCCGGCGCTGTGTCCAGCACTTCCCGCCATTCCAGACGTCTGGCGTTGCAGCCCGGCTCCAGCGCCGCGATGCTGCCCCCTGCAATCCGAAGCAGATCGGGAATCCAATGCCCCCCGGCCACCAGCGGGTTTATCCCCTCCAGAGAGAACACCGATGGCGTGGACTGAGCGCAACTTACCTTCGATGCCACAGCCTCCGCCCGCCGGCGGAGACCAGCCACAAGATCAGATGCCCGATCCGGTACCCCGCAGACCTCGCCCACCTCAATGATTGAGTCGAGAATGTCATCCAATGTCCTTGGCTGCAGCACAACTACCTTCGGCTGGACCGACATTCCCCGAACTGCCAAATTGACCTCTCCTGCATCAATTTCGCAGATATGGCACAGGTCCTGGGTGAATACTATGCCGGGCAATTCTTTCGCCAGCCACTCATAATCCAGCTCGTAGGGGCTCTCTCCGCTATTGAGAATGTCACGAAGGGCGCTTTCCACCTCCTCGCTGGACATGATCGCCGGATCGACCTTGCTGCGACTCACGACCGGCTTGGACTCCAATATATCGGCTGGATAGTCACAGAGGTCACTGACCCCGATGACGCTGTCGGCCAAGCCCAACGCCCAGAGAATCTCGGCGCCGCTGGGCAGGAGGCAACAGATTTTCAATTCATCAACTCGCTGTCGATAGAATGGGGGCCACGCTCGCACTACTGATGTATTATAGGGGCAACAGTCGGTGGCGTATCCTGCGGCCACTTCCAACAGAGGCACCCATAGGCGCCCGCAATCAAAACCGGCCAATGGTGTCTCCCTAAACCACTCTCCCTCGGATGCTTTCCGATGCTTTTCATCCGTTATTGACGTAGGCCGTAAATGTCCCGAAGACCGTCTGAGGCACACTGGAGCAGCTTTGCGCTGATTCGCCTTAGCGCTTTCAGCTTTGGGATTACCGGGTTCATCATAGCGATGGACACGGTGGTGTTGCCTGTAATCGTCCTAACGATCGCCCCGGAGCATCTGAAGAACAGCTACCTAGCGATGCTGGGAATGGGTGGACTGTTGGTGGCAGCAGTGGTTCAGCCGGTGGTGGGAAGAATCAGTGATCGCACCCGCTCCTCCTTGGGCCGCCGCGTTCCCTACATTCTCTTCGGGACTGCAGCGGTATGCGCCAGCCTGATATTGACGGTCATGGCGCCGAGCTTCACCGCCCTGTTCGCCGCATGGATGCTCACCCAAGCCAATTTGAACATCGCCTACGGACCCGGCTTGGCGCTAATCCGAGACCTCGTCCCACGCAGTCGGGTCGGGATTGCCTCATCGCTCAAAGTCCTGATGGACGCGGCCGGCGGGCTGGCACTGATCACTGCCAGCGCCGCCATCATCGGCCAAGCAACCGGTTCGGGGCTGGCGGCACTGCCCGTCTATGTCAACTGGGAATTGGCTGTCCTGGCTCTACTGGGGGCAGCACTCATCATCTCGGTGGCAGTTACCTGCACCACCGTGCTGTCCCGAGATCCCAATCGCCGGGCACGTCCGGTGCGAAGGGGAGACACCTCGTCCCGGCCAGTGCTCAGCTTGGAATTAGGGCTGTTCCTGATATCCCGGCTGTTGCTGATGACGGCGATCTACTCATTTCCGACCTACGGACTGTTTTTCCTCCGGGACGTGGTGGAGGCGGACAACCCGGCCCAAACACTGAGCCATGTGATTCCTGTCATTGGCGGCTCGCTGGCGATTGCGGTGTACCTTGCCGGCTGGGTTTCCGACCGTATCGGCCGCAAGCCCGTAGTGATTGCGGGCGCCATTGCGGGCGCCGTAAGCACTTCCTGGCTGCTGCTGGCCGACACCACAACTGGTGTGGTGGTAACTGGCAGCGTAATCGGCGCGTCGGCGGGGGCTCTGCTCAGTGCCAACTGGGCCCTTGCCAACGAAATGGGTGACGAGCAGCAGGCCGGAACTCACATCGGCATCGTGAATCTATCCACCATAGGCGGGGCGGCCATACCTCGCCTCTTTGGCCCCGGAATCGACCTGCTCAACCACACGGCGGAGGACCTGGGTTACCGGGCGCTCATTGCCGGGTGCGCCGCGCTCTTTGTTGCCGGGGCCATCGCGCTGCTTCCCGTCAACCCTTCCAACACGGAAGCTGTGCCTCAAGAGGAGCCGACAGGGCCCAGCGCCGCCCCGCCGGCAGAGTCGTGATGGGAAAGGCACGTCAAGACGTTCCGTTTGTTCCCTGGGGCTCGGGGGCAGCGCCGGACAAGCAATGAGGGAGCAGCTGGCGTCCTTTCCTTTCCGTTTTTTCTAAGCAGAGGCTTTTTGCAGGAATTCCGCGGCTCCCCTGGCGACCCAGGCGTTCCAGGAAGTCATCATGAATTTGACTCCCATTTCCTTGAATTTGGCGATATTGGCGTCGTTGGCCAGTGTTCCGGGGGTTCGGCCGGAATTGACGATCTTCCCGATGGCCTGCTCTATAGCAGCCTGCACCTCCGGGTGTTCGGCGTTGCCAATATGCCCCATCGTCTGCGCCAGATCGGAGGGCGCGACGAAAAAGACGTCGATATTGTCGACCTTCAGGATTTCATCGATGTTGGCCAGCGCCTCAACTTCCTCCAACAGCACGACGACCATGGTCTGATCGTTCGCCGTGTGGAAGTAGTCAGACACGCCGAAGGACTGGCGGCCGCCGAACATTCCGCGGTAGCCGACAGGTGCGTACTTGGCTGACAGAGCAGCTTGCTCCGCTGACTCACGGCTGTTGACGTGTGGCACCACGATGCCCATGCTGCCCCGGTCCAAGGTTCGGGTGATAAGGCCCGCATCGTTGGCGTTAACTCTCGTTATAGAGGTCATACCCCACAGGTCGCAGGCGCGGGTCATGTCACCAAGGGCGTCCCAATCAACCGGGCCGTGCTCGCATTCGATCCAGGCGGCGTCAAAACCCAAGGGCCCCAGGAAGTCTATGATGTCGCTGTCCTGCAATCCCGAAATGGTGGTCACCACCTCCCCACGTTGCAGCTTCTCCTTGGCGCGGTTAACTCGAATTGGCGGCATGATTTGTCCTCTCACATAGTTTGCGGCCCAATCTGGCTCGTGTTGCCAGACAGAATTTTGCCGCCGCCATTGTGCCACTCCGTAGTGGCGATGACAAATTGGGGTTCACCAACCGACCCTTCGGAATTCGTCGCGCGGGTTGACAATCCCGGCGGCCGCTTGGACAATCAAGCTGGCCCCGCACCCTGCCAAAACTCTTTCCAGATTGCGAGGCCCGAGGAAGGAGAGACTCGATGACGACCACGGCATCCTGGACCGAAGAACGAGTAACGGTAGCAGGCGCGGAAATGCAGATCCTGAAGGGAGGCAGCGGCGATCCGCTACTGGTGCTGCACGACGAAATGGGACAGCCCGGATGGCTGCAATTGCACGAGGAACTGGCCAAGAACCATACTGTATATGCGCCATCACTTCCCGGATTCGGCGTAACCAGCCGCCTCGACTGGGTCATGAACATGCGAGACATCGCAACCTGGACCCTCTGGGCATTGGATGACCTGGAACTTTCCAGCATTAACGTCGTGGGATTCTCCCTCGGCGGCTGGCTGGCTGCAGAAATGGCAACGCAACAGCCACAGATTTTTGAAAAAATGGCGTTGGTAGCCCCCGCTGGAATCCTGCCGCCAACCGGCGAAATTCTCGACATGTTCCTGATTGTCTCCAGGGAATTCATCACGACGGGGTTCCATAACCCCTCGGCAGTGGCGGAGTTTCAGGCCGTATGCCCCGACGAGCCTTCGCCGGAGCAGGTGGAAATGTGGGAAACAGCGCGGGAGGAGGCCTGCCGCCTGAGCTGGCGCCCCTACATGCACGACCGCAGCCTGCCCCATCGCCTGGGCCGGTTGAAGAACCTGCCATCCCTCATCGTGTGGGGACGCAACGACGCAGTGGTTCCGCCCAGCGCAGGCGAAGTCTACAACCACTCCATCGCTGGGTCGCGCCTAGTCACCATCGAGAACTGCGGTCACCGCTCGGACGTGGAAAAGTCGGCGGAGCTTGCCGCCCACCTGATGGAATTCTTCGGATAGCGGGGCAAGACCGGTAATCAATGCCCATTGAGCAGGCCCGTGCGTTTGACGTGCGGGCCTATTTTTTCAACCAAGGCATGACATTCTGGGCGAGTGTCTCCATCGCTTGGCGAACCTCTCTCGTGGTTGAGCCACGAAAGTTGCACACTATCGCCGGAATCTCCATATCTGCGTAGGCAGACAGATCATCGGCCACCTGCTCTGGCGTTCCGCGTCCCATACGCCTTTCAGGGTGAGCCGATCCGCTGTCCTCAAACGCCACAGACAGGTGTATCGTGGTTAGGGGCGGCGTTACCCTGCCGAACTTTGTGGAAAGTTCAGCAAGGCGGCTCATCCGTTCCCGCAGGGCGTCCACATGCATGTGGGTGGGGTGCCAAGCCTGTCCAAAGCGAACCGCCCGGCGCAATGCGGCATCGCTGCGGCCACCGACCCAGATGAGCGGGTGCGGTCTCTGCGCAGGCTTGGGGGCAAACCGGACGCCGTCAAAGCTGACGTACCGTCCCTGAAACCCGGAAGGATCATTGGTCCACAACTCTATCATCGCCGCCAAATACTCGTCGGTCCGCGCACCGCGCTGGGACTCGGGAATTCCCAACGCCGCAAATTCGTCGGGGGCCCCACCGGTCCCGACCCCGAGAATTACCCGGCCGCCGGACAGCGAGTCAAGGCTGGCAATGATCTTAGCCGCCACCAGCGGGTTGCGGTATGGGGTAACCATCACTGTCGTGCCCAGCTTGACCCTGCGGGTTAGGGCCGACACATGGGAAAGCACCACGAAGGCGTCGAAGAAAATGGGACCGATGCTGGCCTGAAGGTGCTCAGGCGTCACCACATGGTCGCTGACCCAGACTGAGTCGAAACCCAATGCCTCTGCATCCTCGGCGACAGCCTTCAGGTCGCCCAGGGTAACCTCGCGTCCATATTGGGGAAGGCAAACGCCGAATTCCATGACTCCCTCACGCTGTCCCTCTCCATGGGGGAGAGGCCATATCGTTGCCTACCAGGACTGCCGCAGAACGGTCATGATGGGACCAGCGTCGGAGACAGGGCGAGGATTGGTGGCCAGGGCCCGGTCGTGCAGCGTGGCCGACGCTATCAATTCAAGCCCCTCCTCGGGAACGCCCACGTCCCGGAGCCGGTCCGGCAGCCCCAGCGACCGGCGCAAGTCCTCCACCCCGTCGGCAGCGGACAGGGCCGCTTCGTCGTCGGTCATAGAGGAGGTGTCAATGCCCATGGCGTCGGCGACGAGCACCAGGCGATCGGCGCAGGCCTCGGCGTTGTATCTCATGGTGTGGGGCAGCAGGATGGCGTTGGCCTCGCCGTGAGGCACGTCGAAAATCCCGCCAACGTGATGAGCGGTGGCTGTGTTCAGCCCCAAGCCGCCGACCCCGGCCAGCGATGCCATGCAGGCGGCCGTCTTCGTGTTCAACAGGCAGTCGAGATCGAGGTCCGAGCAACGGGGCAGGTGTTCCACCAGGAGGCGGATGGCGTGCAGCGCCATGGCATCAGATATGGGGTTGTGCTTGGTGGAGTAGACCGATTCTATGGCAATGCGAAGTTGTCCCATGGCAGTGGAAGTCAGGATGCTCACGGGTGTGGTGGTCAATGCCCTGCCGTCGATGATGATATATCCAGGGATGGTGTTGGGGTCGGCAACCAGAATCTTGCGCCCAAGGTCCCGGTCAGCGAAACCGGCTCCCCGGCTCAACTCAGCCGCGCCCATGGTGGTGGTTACGGTGATGATGGGCAGACGGTCAGATGGCAGGTCGGGATAAGTGGTCTTGTCAGGCGGTTCGAAGCGGGCCTCGTAATCGTGAATCCTTCCACCCTCGGCCAAGAGCGTGGCGACACCCTTGGTGGTGTCGTGGGTGCTACCGCCTCCGACACTGACCAGCGCATCGGCGCCGGTCTCGCGGGCCAGCGCGACCGCAGCGTCCAGTGTAGCGACGGGCGAATGGGGAGCAACGCCGGAGAGCAATCCGGCGAACCGTTCGCCCAAGGCCTCCTGCACTCTAGGGACTACATCCGAGTGGGACAGGATCGAGGGCCCGCAGAGCACCATAGCCCGGGACGCCCCGGCACGATCCAGCACGCCGGGCAGACCGGAAATGGCGTCAACATTGCAGGTTATCTCGTGGCGCACGCTGTTGAAGGTGTAGTTCAATGCCTCGGGCGCTTCCATTAACTTTTTCTCCCGTGTCTCAATAATCCATATTGCGCTGACATTTGCCCGTTGCCAACGGGGTGCCATGGGTTATGATTGGCTGGCAAAAGATTCTGGCCAAATGACGCGGGGCGAACGGCAGTATGGACGTACAACCAAAACTATGGCAAGCCGGGCCGCCGGGCAACGGTTACGGCGAGGCTTCCTCCTCGCGCAACAAGTCGCTGTCAATGCACCGCTGGGCCAACTGGATTGCCGGATTTTCCGGCGAGTTCGCACACAATGCCATCACTCAATTCCTACCGTCAACCCTTCCTGCGGAAAGCTCCGACGCACCGGGATATGTGGTGCTTGACCCGTTCGCCGGGGTCGGCACAACTCTAGTCGAAGCCAACAGGCTGGGGCTGGAGAGCATCGGGTTCGAGATTAACCCCTTCGCCGCTCTGGTGTGCCGAGTAAAGCTGGGGTCAGTGGATATACCGCTGGAGGACCTGAAATCCAGCCTCGATGACTACGAGACTTTCATTGGCGGTACGGATGGTCGGGTGCCACACAGTTCGCCACCGGCAGGGTTCAAGAGCCGCATACCCTTCTTCTCGCCCGCCGTTGAACGCAAGGTACTGTTTACCCTGGATTATCTGAATGAATTGCGACCTCAGATCAGGGACATTTTCAGCGTTGCTTTGGCCTCAGTGATGGTTGAATTCTCCAACTACACTTATGAGCCCTCACTGGGCTCGAGACCTGGCGCCGGCAAGCCACTGATACACGATGCCCCCGTTGAGCGCGTTGTTTCGGCGAAACTTCAAGATATATTGCATGACATCGCGGAATTCCAGGGTATGGCCACAAACGTAGTTCACAAACCCTGCTGGCGTGTCCACGAGTGTAGTTTCTTCGACATGGAACAATACCTGGGTCCGGCTTCGGTTGATATTATCGTTACCTCTCCTCCTTACATGAACAACTACCACTACGTCCGTAACAGCCGCCCCCAAATGTTCTGGAGCGGACTGGTGCAATCTCCCTCGGAACTGAAGAGACTGGAGACCGGCAACTTTGGCAAATTCTGGCAGACTGTCAGGGCCAACGATCCCCTGCCGTTGAATCCGGATTTGCCCCCCCTGGAGAAGGAAATTGAGGAGATTCGCCGGATCAACAATGACCGGGGAGTCTACGGCGGAAACGGCTGGGCAAATTACATCACAACGTATATGAACGACCTGGAAAGGTTCTGCCAATTGTTGGGCATAGTCCTCAAACCGGGGGGAACCGCCGTCGTGGTCGTCGGCAATTCCATTGTTCAAGGCAAGGAAATCAAGGTCGAGGAGCGATTGCGCGACATCGCTGAGCTTCGCGGCCTGTCGGTACAGGCAGTCACCAAGCTCCGAGAGCGGGTGGGATCGAGTATCATCAACAGCGGCGCTCGCCTCCGAACCGGAAGCAAGTCGGTGTTGTACGACGCGGCGGTCGTTCTGCGTCGGCCAAGTTAGCCCATCGGAGGAAAACGACGGTCCCACTGGTTTACGTAGTCCGGCATACCAGGGCGTCCCCGACCTGGAGAGTGCATACTGAACCCGGGGATTCCGTTCCATTCTGGCGTGAAGCGGTTTATCAAGGCCTCTTCGGCGCGGGCAACTTCCCATAGCCTAGCAATTGTCAGATACTTGCAGGTAACATCCTCCGCCGCTATACCCTGCCTGCCTTGAATTTTCTGCAGGTGGTCGCGAAGACGGTTTCGCAGGTTCCGCGCTTGACCAACGTAGACTGGCACGTCGTCCCAATAGAGCGCATAGACACCAAAGGTCTGAGGTGCATCGGTAGCGTCTAGGGGGTGCGTTGGGCTGGCTTCCAACACTGCCGTCAATTGGTCTTCGTATGCTCTATCCACGTCAAACGTGAAGCTGTGATTTTCACACACGGCTAACCTTGCCAGTTCATATATTGAATAGTCTAATTCCCTTGATACAGCCTCTGAAACAACTCCGCTGGCAGCCCGGCATCCTCCATCGACATTAACCGAACTGGGATACTCCTTGCCTGGGCGCCTGCAACCTCTACCAGCACACCCTTGCTGTCTTCCCACCCAGGCAACTGCAACACCAGCAACTCGTCGCAGCGGGCCAGCAGTTGTAGGTCAAAGGCGTACCAGCCCTGCGGAGGGTGTACTCCCTTGAAGGCCAACTCCCCGAGGTACACCATCGGCGACAGCACAATTTTGCCCTCGTTGACGAGGTTGCCACAAACGTACCGAACCGCCTCCAGACGGGCCTCTCGCACCGCTGCGAAATCATGAGCATAGGGCGAGGCGAGATATATCAGAGTGGGATCGACATAGTCCAGATAATCCATCGCCAGAAATTCCGATACGTCCCGCGACACCATCTGCTGCCTCTTCCTTGAATATAGAAACCCATTGCACAGATAGGGGCGCACGTCTGTGCGCCCCTACGGGAAACACCATTGTCATGGTTAGTTTACGAGCCGTTCTTCTCCCATAGCGCCTCCAGGACCGCGCCTGGTGACATGGGAAGCTGTTCCATACGCACACCCACGGCATCGTGGATGGCGTTGGCGATGGCGGCCATGGGAGGAACGATGGGAACCTCGCCCACACCGCGCACTCCGTAGGGATGTCCGGGATTGGCGACTTCCACAACCACCGTATCGATCATCGGCAGGTCGAGGCTGGTGGGCATACGGTAGTCCAGGAACGTCGGGTTCAGCATACTACCGTTGTTGTCGAAGACATACTCCTCGTTCAGGGCCCAGCCGATGCCCTGTACCGCGCCGCCTTGGATCTGCCCCTCCACATAGCTGGGGTGGATAGCCTTGCCAGCGTCCTGCAGGGCGGTGTAGCGCAGTACGTCCACCTTTCCGGTGTCGGGATCAACCTCAACGTCGGCAATGTGGACGGCGAAAGCTCCGCCGACGCCGGTGGGAGCAACGTTGCCGCGCCCGGATACCGGACCGCCGGTGGCGTTAAGACGCGCCGCCAACTCCTTGAAGGTGAGGCGCAACTCGGGATCGGAGGTGTGGGATGCCTCTCCGTCCTTGTATTCCACCAAGCTGGGATCCACATCCCATATCCGGGCGGCGCGTTGGATGAGCTGGTTGCGAATGTCCAAGGCGGCCTCGTAGGCGGCCCAGCCGGTCTTGAAGGCCACGCCGCTACCACCGGTCATTGAAGTATAGCCCACCGAATCGGTGTCACCCACCAGCGGGCGCACTTCCTCGGCGGAGATGCCCAGCACCTCGGCAAGCTGCATCGACACGGCAGCGCGTGAGCCGCCGATGTCAACAGAGCCCTCTATCAGGCCCACGGTTCCATCGGGGTTGACGCTGGCGACGGCGCTGGACGGGCCACTGGCGTTGAACCAATATCCGGCGGCCACGCCCCGGCCACGGTACGTTCCCTTGCCGGAATCTTTCTCCAGAGGGGCGTCCCAGTGCTCGTGGTCCTTGGCCGCCTGCAAGGTTTCTATGTTGCCGATCTTTCCGAACACTGGGCCGGTGAGGCGACGGGTGCCCTCCTTGGACCCATTGAGCAGCCGGAACTCCAGCGGGTCCATGCCGATCTTCTCGCAAATCTCGTCCAGGACGGTCTCGATGGCGAAGGCTGCCGCGGGGGCGCCGGGGGCGCGATAGGCCGCCGTCTTGGGCTTGTTCAGCACCACGTCGAAGCCTTCCAAGCGCCCATTGGCGATGTCGTAGGGGCCGGTCATGCACTGGACGCCGGGGTTGATGGGCGAGCCGGGGTACGCGCCGGCCTCGTAGGCCATGGAGGCGTCCACGGCGGTAATTCGTCCGTCGTTGGTCGCACCCACCTTGCAGCGCATCCATGACCCGGCGGTGGGTCCGGAACCCTGGAATACCTCGGATCGGCTCATGCTGATCTTGACCGGGTTGCCGGTCTTGTGGGACAGGATGGCGGCCACCGGTTCCAGATAGACCAGCGTCTTGCCGCCGAAGCCTCCGCCGATCTCCATGGGAATGGCCTTGATTCGGGAGATTGGCACGCCATTGACCAGAGCCACCTGGTCACGGACGTTGAAGTGTCCTTGGCTGCTGCTCCAGACGGTGATGTCGCCCTCCGGGCCCCAGTTCACGGTGGCGGTGTGCGGCTCGATGTAGCCTTGGTGCACCGACTGGGTGCGAAACTCCCGCTCCACTACGATGTCGGCTTCCTTGAATCCCTGCTCGGTGTCGCCCATCTCGAAGAAGAAGTGGTTGGCTATATTGGTGCCCGCAGAGGCGTCGTCTTCATCGCGCAGGCCGCCGGTCCGCATGTTGGGGTTGGCGACGCTGGCCAGCCTTTCGTGCAGGATCGGAGCGTCCGGCTTCATGGCGTCGACTACATCGGTTACGGAATCCAGTGCCTCGTACTGGACCTCAATGAGTTCCAGGGCCTTCTCTGCAACGTGAGGACTCGTCGCGGCGACGGCGGCCACAGCATGGCCTTTGTACAACACCTTGCCATCAGCCAAGCAGTTGTTGCTGAGGAACTTGGGATTGACCATCGACGCCTCGGTCTGATCGCTGATGCGGCCCTGAGGCTGTGGCAGGTCAGCCGAGGTTACTACGCCGCGCACGCCTTCAAGCGCCTCGGCCTTGGTGACGTCGATGGACTTGATGCGGGCGTGAGCGTGGGGGCTTCGCAGCACCCTAGCGTGGAGCAGCCCCGGCAGGTTGATGTCGGCGCCGTACCGGGCGCGCCCGGTGACTTTTTCAGCGCCATCCTGCCGAATGGGCCTGGTTCCGACCACGTTGAATTCCTGATTGGAGAGCACGACGTTGGAGCCAGTGATGGTGGCCATGCTTATTCCCTCCTCAAAGTCTGGGGTAGGGGTCAGTCGCCCGCCTGCCTGTCGGCGGGGATGGTCAGGGGTTCGAGAGCGTCCAACAACTCGGCCATGTCATCGAGATTGCGAGCTATGGCTTCGGAAACCAGGAAAATCCCCCGGATGTAATAATTTCGATGCAACTCGTAGGCGGATGCACCAAGCAAACGCAGGCGATCGTTCCTACATAGGACACTGGCGTTGTACATGACCGAACCAAACTGCGCGTGATTTTCTAACTGCCAACCATGTGTTACCGCCACAGCTTTGGCCATCCACGCGGCAACTCCCCAGCCTTTTTCTGACGCTTGATGCAAATCATCAGCCGCAAAGTATTCCCTCGCCCGGCCAAAAAATACGCGAGCCTGCTGCCGATAGTCCTCAACTGCGATAGGGTCATATTGTTCAGAAAGTTCGGGTAGTGTCATTTAGTTTTTCATGAGGTCAATTGCGTTGAGGTCCCGGCTCAATTTTAGACCAATCTGCCGCCGATTCGTGAACTATCGCTTGCTCGACTCAGAGACCACCCTCCAATCGCTCCATCTCCACCGCGAACCAGAGAGCCATACCGCCACTGCGGTCGTCGAAGCCGTAAATCGCGGGACGGTCGAGGTAGTCACGAACATTCTGCTGGACTCCGGTACTGGCGCAGGCGTCAACGACGTTGCCCACGTCGTCGATGCGCTCAGACACACCCCGCCAAGCCAGGTCCAGCGGCTCGCGGTAGTCGTCGGGCAGCCACCCCCTTCGCAGGCCCCGAGCAATCGAGTAGCCCAGCATGCAGGTGGCGGTGAACTCGTCATAGGAGCCGGGGAAGTCCAGCACTTGCGGCAGCATGCCGGACTGGCGTTGCAGACCACGCAGCGACTCCAGCAGCCGCAGGTACATCGCCATAATCTCCGGTCGGGCCTGATGGTCCTCTGGCAGGTAGGTCAGCGTCTCGGTCAAACCGAGTGCGGCGAACCCGTTTCCCCTTCCCCAGTAGAAAGGAGCGGAACGACAATGCCAGAACAGCCCATTGTCCTGCTGAATTTTCCCCTCAACCAGGAATGAAGCCAGCAAGTCAACGTACCGCCTCTGGCCGGTGAGCCGGAAAGCGCGGCCCAACAGGGCACCGCCCATGAACATATCCTCTGTGCGAAAGTCCGCGTCGCATGGCGGTGGAGCTTCTCCCGGCCTTGCGGGTCGAAAGCGGTCGGCCGCATCGACGATCAGCTTGGTGTATCGTGCGTCGCCGGTGGCCTGACTGAGTTCATCGCCCCATACAATCGACGCAAGCGCCGAGGGAGCCAGACCTTCGCCGAACCCGTCTGCTACTCCATCTACAAATTCTCGGAGCAATCCAACAATGTCGGGGGCGGGGTTTTCACCATCGGTGTCGAGTTCGGCGAGGCGGAGGCGACCGCTGATGGGCACCCCTTGGGTGTAGACAATGGGGTCGAAGGAGTGACCGTAGGCGGCAGCAAGGACGCGGGCGATCTCAACCCTGCTACGCTGGCGCCGCCGGTCTATGGCCTGCCGGGCGGGAGATTTTCCGGAAAACGCCGGCTGTTGCATCACCCCGAACAGACGGCTTATTTCGCGTGGAAGGTGTTCGTCGGAAGCGGTGAGGCGCAGGCCGGGAATAACGCCCAGCCCTTCAGGATAGCCGTCGCCGAGAGCTCCAAGCATTGAGTCGTCCGATATCTCCCGGGCAGCCAGGGCAGGTGCGAAGCGCCGGGCGGCGGGATTGCATTCCCATCGCACTGAGTCGCCTCCGGAGCGCACCTCCAGAACCAGGTCGGGGGCCTGGAAGCAAAGCCAGCGCCACAAGTACCGCTTCTCAGGATTCTCGGCATCGAAGTAGAAGTTGCCTTCAGGGGGATACCCCTGCGCCGGATTTCCTCCTGCGCCGTTATCGGGCCCTCGTTCGAGGCGCAGGCCGTCGGGGTTGGCACAGGGTACAGCGCTGAGGCCGACTCGTAGGGCCAGTCCATCACCACCACCGGCGTATAGCTCCAAGGCATGCAGCGCCGCATCAACGTCAGCAGCGCGCCCCGACAGTCCGCCCACCAGCAATACCCGGGCTCGTGCTGTGTCTGCCGAGTAGGCGTTACGATCAAGAATCGCCGGTATCGGCGAGAGCGAGCGGGTTACACCGCAGGCCGTGCGGCTCCAGAACCCCGGCCTGGCCTCTGCCAAGGTGTCCAGCGCCTGCCGGATGTCCCGCTCGCTGTTGGACTGAGACACGGTTGCTACGACTCCCTGGGCTTCTGTACCAGGTCCACGTTCACGGTACGCGCTGCACTGACAGTGAAAGTCAGGGAGGTGGTGCCGCCGCCCTCGGTGCTGTTCATCACCTCGATGTTCGCCGGGCCATGGAGGTAGGCGATTTCGTCGCCCTCCACGCGGAACGGGCGATCATGGCCAGGGTAGAAGACGTTGGACGACGCCACCATCTTCTCTACGCTGGCGTGCGCGTCCTCGGTGTCCCAGAAGATATTGTAAGGGATGCCCCGGGCCACCGTGCCGCTTTCCGGCAACGCGTCGCCGGCGATCAGCACATTCTCGCCGTCTATCTCGGCCAGAACGCTCATGTGTCCCTTGGTATGGCCCGGCGTTTCCAGGATGGTAACGCCGTCGACGATGGTGTCGCCCTCGGACACGACCTCGACCTTCATATTGCGCATCATGTCGGCCATGCCTGCCGCCACCGCCAGGTCCCAACTGTTGGGGTTTCGAGCGTAGTCTATCTCCACCGGGTTGACCAGCACCCGCGCGTTGCGGAACAGGTCGGTGTTCTGGCAGTGGTCCCAGTGCATGTGGGTCAGGATGACGATGTCGATGTCATCGGTGGTCAGCCCATAGTTGGTGAGCGCGCGGTAGAGGAAGGGGCGCCGGGACGAAGGGCCCGTGTCGATCAGGATGTTGTGGCTGCCCACTCGCAGCAGCGAGTTGGTGGAGTAGCCAAAAGACCCTTGGTCGGTGTTGAGGGCGAACCCGTAGGTGAGGACATCCAGAGTCGCCATGAAATGCGCTCCTTACCGGAAGTTGGGCATCACTTTTTCTGAGAAGAGTTTCAGCGAACTGGAGACCTGATCGTAGGACAGACCCCCGGCGTCCAAGTAGCTGATGAAGTGGGTGACGTGGTTCTGTTCGAGTTCCCTGATGGCCGCGGTCACCTTGTCGGGGCTGCCTATGGCGGCCATGCCCTCCTTGCCACGCTCGGCCACGAGGTCGGGCTCGATGAACGGATCCTGGACGTAGTGCTCGTAGCCGCGAACGCCGGAGGCGCGCACCACATCCGACAGGGGACGGCGCAGGAAGTCGCTCATGTCGCCCGCCCACTGGAGGCGTGGGACCAGCAGGTCAACAGCCTCCTCGTCGGTGGGAGCCACGTAGACGTTGCGGACGGCGGCGACCTCGATGTCATCGGGAGCCACGCCCTCTTCCAGCATGCGGCGGCGGTAGAGGTTGATAAGGTTCTGATCGGAGTCGGGAGATGCAGGAAAGAAGCTGCTGCCCACGGTGAACAGTCCCCAGCGGTTCTCAACGGCGATTTCGACGGACTCCGGGCTGTGGGTCACCGCCATGAAAACGGGGGGATGGGGCTGCTGGACGGGCTTGGGAATTACCCGCACCTCGGGGAAGTTGAAGTACTCGCCATCGTAGGAGAAGGTATCTTCGGTCCAGGAGCGGACGGCGATGTCCATGCCTTCAACGAACCGGCCCCGCGACTCGGCGATATCCATGCCGTAGATGTCGAACTCGCGCTTCTGGTAGCCGCGGCCCGCTCCGACGATCAGCCGGCCCTGGCTGATTATGTCCAGCGTGGCGAGGTCCTGGGCGAGGCGCAGCGGGGGATGCCACGGCACAATGGTGCAGGCTACGCCGACCTTGACGCGCTTGGTCTTGGCCGCGATGGCGGCCAGCAGGCTGTGCGGGGAACTGATGATGCTATGCTCGCTGAAGGCGTGCTCCGCGATCCAGACGGAATCGAAACCCAACTCCTCGGCCAGCTCGGCGCCGCGCAGGATGTCCTCGTAGACCTGCACGTCGGTACGGCTGACCGGGTTTGGGTTGACCTTCCTCTCATCGGCGTATTGTTCGTGCAACTGCGGGCGCTGGCCCACGAAGAAGGCTCCGAACTGCATGCGGTTAGCCCTCCTGCTCGATCTCGGCGTACACCGCCCGCATGGAGGTACCGGAGTCGTCCTCCACTTCGGTGAACCATTTGATCAGGGAGCGGGTCAACTGGTCGACGGATTCGTCCTCTCCCGCCGCCTCATAGCGCATGCGGACAGTGGGCAGGGTTACACGGGTCTGGGCCTCGCGCATCCAAACGATCTTTTCCTTGTCGGTCATGTCCGAACCGGCCACCTGCAGCCGTTCGTGGAACAGGGCGTCGTCCTTGTCCTCGGGCGTGCCGCCCAACTCGCGGATGCGCCGGTCGAAGATGTCACCGTGGCTGGTCTCGCGCTCGGCCACGAAGGAGAGGCAGCCCCTCAGCCCCGGGTGCTCGGTCTTGTCGGCCCAGGCCTTGAGGAAGACCCCAGCGCGATGCTCCTGCAGGCGGATGTCGTTGAGCAGGTCGATATATTCGGGCTTGTCTGGCATGGTAATACCTCACGAAAATGGGCGTTTTGGAGCCGGAATCGAACGCGGCCGTCCAATCAACGAAGATTGTCCGCCGGAAACTGGCGGGCCGCAGGATTACAGGCGAGTGTAGTGCGCCGCCAATAGGGTGTCAAACCTGACGGAAAGCGGCGCGTGCTAGAATTACCGTACTAATCAGACCCACACAAGGAGCAATTTTGCCACAACTGACCGAAGCGCAACGCGGCATGGTAGCCACCATCCGGGAGTTCGTCAGGCGTGAGGTGCAACCGGTCGCGCAGGAGATGGAGCACGCCGACGAGTACCCCTTCGAACTGGTGGAGCGGATGAAGGAGTTGGGCCTGTTCGGGGCGGTCATCCCCGAGGAGTACGGCGGCCTGGAGCTGGACGTGGCGTCCTATGCTCTGGTGATAGAGGAAATTTGCCGGGGCTGGATGAGCCTCAGCGGGATACTCAACTCGCATCTCATTATGGCGTACATGGTGAGCACCCACGGCACTATCGAACAGAAGGAGCGCTTTCTGCCACTGATGGCCACCGGCGAGAAGCGGGGCGGCATCTGCATCACCGAGCCCAACGCAGGCAGCGACGTGCAGGCGATCGAGACGCGGGCCGTTCGGGACGGCGACGACTACGTGGTCAATGGGGCCAAGAGCCTGATCACCAACGGTCGCCACGGCAACACATTCGCTCTGGTCACCAAGACCAACCCGGACGCCGACCCGCCCCGGCGCGGCATAAGCATCTTCATTGCCGAAAAGGGGCCGGGATTCAACGTGGTTCGCGACATCCCGAAGCTGGGCTACAAGGGAGTGGACACCTGCGAACTTTCCTTCGACGATTACCGCGTCTCCGGCGGCAACCTGGTCGGGAGCGAGGAAGGCAAGGGGTTCTACCAGATTATGAGCGGCCTGGAGCTGGGCCGCATCAACGTCGCCGCCCGCTGCCTCGGCGTGGCCCGGGCCGCGCTGGAGGAGTCCACTCGCTATGCCAAGCAGCGAGAGACCTTCGGCAAGCCCATCGGCGAACACCAGAGTGTGCAGATCATGCTGGCCAACATGGCCACCAATATCCAAGCGGCCCACCTGATGGTGCTGCACGCCGCCGACAAGAAGGACCGGGGCGAGCGGGCGGACATGGAGGCGGGTATGGCCAAGCTGTTCGCCAGCGAGATGTGCCTGCAGGTCGCCACCGACGCCATGCGCATCCACGGCGGCTACGGCTACACCCAGGACCTGCCGGTGGAGCGTCACTTCCGGGACGCCCCCCTGATGATGATCGGCGAGGGCACCAACGAAATCCAGCGCCTGGTCATCGCCCGCCACCTGCTCAACAACTACGCCACCGGCGACTTCCTCTACGAGTCAGGGTTGTAGGATTGGCTGTCGAGTAAGCAAGGGGTTGGCGTGGTACCATATTTTACAATTGTTGGCCATGATGAATCCTATTTCGTGAATCGTGGAGCGACTAGGGATGAAATCTCCTTGGTTTTGGCGACCGGAGAAATAACCGCTACTTTTGCTGACCGCTACATAGCCACGGGTGTTCTCACCGACGGATATGACAGACCGAAGGGTTTCTATCCGCACAAGGAATTGCAAGTCGTCTTTGCAATCAGGGAATGGGGCATAGCGGTGGTTACTGTGATTGTCCGTTTTGGAACTTGGGAGCAAGGGTAATGAGAATAACCTACTCCGCAGAGGTAGACGTCGCATATATCTACCTCACTGATACCACAGGTAATGTAGATACCGTTGTTGTTGATCCTGAAAGGTCTGACCTAATGCTCGACTTTGATTTCAGCGATAGGTTGGTCGGAGTTGAAGTTCTGGATGCCTCGCTAAGGCTTGACCTGAAACATCTGAGGCCACACATTGACAAACTCGACGGGCCATCCTTCCGGTGGTCGACTTTCGTGTTGGAGATGCGCGACCTGCTTGAGCAGGAGTCACCCATTTGGGAGACCGACACCCACGAAAAGGCTTGGGTCGAAGAAGTGGGACTAGATACCGTCAAAATCCGCTCTGACAGAACCGGAGAAATTCAGGAGGTTATGCGTCTGCACCTGGAGGATCTGGACGTAGCGCCATCAAAAGTCATCGAAGGCCTTGGAATTCTTCATACACTCTACGAAATGGGTCGCCCCCCTTGGCCAGCGAAGAAACGCCTTTATCCCTTGCAACGTGACCTCTCGGAACTGGTCACAAGGCAGGACAAATAGATTTCTTGCATACGAAACGCGGAGGATTTTAATGGTTCAGACCAACAATGAGACCGGCATCACCCGCGCCCTTGGCAACTTTGCGCAGGCGCTGGATTACGAGGACCTTTCGCCGGAGGTGATTGACTGGGCCAAGTACTTGTGCCTGGACTTTGCGGGCGTCACGCTTAACGGCTCGACCACCGACTCGGCGCGGGCCGCGGTGGACGCGCTGCAGCGGCTGGAGCGGCCGGGGCCGTCGGCCATCGTGGGGACGCCTCACCGGGTGCTGCCGGAGTATGCATCAATGGCCAACGGCATCGCCTTCCACAGCATAGAGATGGACGACGTGAACAACGAGGCGTCGCTGCATCCCGGCGTGGTGGCCTTCCCGACGGCCCTGTCAATGGCCGATCTAGCCCACGTCTCGGGCCAAGACTTCATCGCCGCCGTAGTCGCCGGATACGACGTGATCGTGCGGCTGGGACGGGCGTTGCAGCCCGCCGAGCACTATGGACGGGGCTTCCACCCAACCGGCACCTGCGGGGCCTTCGGCGCGGCGGTGGTGGCCGGTCGGCTGCTGGGGTTGCAGGGCGACGACTTCATTCACGCTCTGGGTATCGCCGGCAGCCAGACGGCGGGCAGCATGGAGTACTTGGCGCAGGGAGCGTGGACCAAGCGCTTCCACCCCGGCTGGGCATCGCACAGCGGCTCGTGGGCAGCGCTGCTGGCTCGTTCCGGCTACACCGGGCCGACCACCATCCTGGAGGGCCGGGACGGATTTTTGCAGGCCTACTCCGGCAATCCCGACCCGTCGCTGGTATTGCAGGACCTGGGCGAGGAGTACCTGATCACCCGCACGGGTATCAAACCCCACGCCTGCTGCCGCTACAAGCAGGGGCCCATCGACTGCCTCATCGACATCCGCAACACCCACGGCCTCACCGCCGACGATGTGGAGGAGGTTACCATCGGCGTGCTCAGCGGCGGGTTCAAGCTGGTGGCCTCTCCCGAAGAGGACAAGGCCAACCCCAAGACCGTGGTCGATATGCAGTTCTCCATGCCCTTCGGCGCGGCTGTAGCCCTCTCCTATGGGCGGGCGTCGCTGGAGGAGTATGCTGATGGTGTGCCGGACCGCCCGGAGATCCGTCGGATCTTGCCCAAGGTCAAGTGCGTGACCGACCCGGAGCTGGACACCCACTTCCCCCGCGAGTTCCGCGCATGGGCAGAGGTAGAAACCGCCGATGGGAGGCGTCTGCGCAGCGACATCCGGTACCCCAAGGGCGACCCGGAAAATGCGCTGTCGTGGGACGAGATGAAGGAGAAGTTCACCGCTCTGACGGCCCCGGTAATCAGCGCGGAGCGACAGCAGCAGATCATCACCGCCATCGAATCCTTGGAATATATGGAAGACGTCCGGGACCTGGCCGCCCTTCTGTCAACGGAGTAGGAGGCGGGGGTAACGCAGGTCAGGCAACGCGAGATGACTCCGCCGCTTCAGGGCATTCGCATCCTCGAAATGTCGCAGGCCATCGCCGGGCCGGTGGCGGCGCGGACTCTGGGCGACCTGGGCGCGGAGATCATCAAGATCGAGCAGCCCGGCGCCGGGGATATGTCGCGCCGCATCGGCCCGCACTTTCTCGGTGGTGAGAGCGCCTATTACCTGAATTTCAACCGGAACAAGAGGAGCGTGACCATAGACCTGCGGACACCGGAGGGCCGGGCGGTGTGCCACCGGCTCGTCGCGGTGTCCGACGTGGTTTTCGACGCCTTCCGACCCTCGGTGCTGGAACGGCTGGGTTTGGACTACGAATCGCTGAAGGCGGTCAACCCGTCCATCATCGCCTGCTCGCTGTCGGCCTTCGGGCAGGTGGGGCCGTACCGGGAGCGGCCCGGCTTCGACGGAATCGTGCAGGCCATGGGTGGCGGGATGAGCGTTACCGGCAACCCCGGACAGCCGCCGGTGTTCATGGGCTTCCCGGTGGGCGACATGGTGGGCGGCTACGTGGCGGCGCTGAGCATCACATCGGCTTTGTACGGGCGCCGGGTCACCGGCGAGGGCCGCCGGCTGGACATCTCGCTGCTGGACGTGCAGATTGCCCTGCAAGCGCACTTGGGGCAGTTCTACCTGGTGTCCGGCGAGGTACCGCAACCCATCGGCTCCGGCCATCCGTCCAACCTGCCCGTTGGTGCCTACCAGTGCGCCGACGGAAAGTACGTGCAGGTCCATTGCGCCAGCCAGGAATTCGCCATGAAGACGCTGCGAATGATGTCGGGCGAAATCGAAGCACTGCGAGGCATGGATGAGGACCCGCGCTTCACCACCGCGCCCGCCCGCATCGAAAACCGCGAGGCGCTGGAGGAGGCGCTGACTGCCGGATTTGGCACAAAGCCCCGGGCCGAGTGGGAGCAATTGCTGCTGAAGTGGGATGTGCCCGGCGGCCCGGTCAACAACATCGCCGAGGCCCTGGCCGACCCGCAGGTGCAACTCCGCGACATGGTCGTGGAGATCGACCATCCCGTGGCCGGGACGTACCAGACAGCCGGCAACCCCATCAAGAGCGGCAGCCCGGATACCTTCACTCCCCCGCCCACGCTGGGACAGGATACTCAAGACGTGCTGACCGGCCTGCTCGGGTACAGCGGCACGGAAGTTGCGGCTCTGCGGGATGCCGGGGCGATCTAGCGCCGGGCGGGCAGTAAGTGTCAAATCGGCCGGATGATGCTGTGAATGATTGAAGATTGCGTCGCCAGAGGCGAGAATTTCGCTTTCGAGACGACGCTCAGCGGCCGCGGGTACATACGGATGATCCCGCGCTGGAGGAAGCTGGGTATTGGGTTTCACTTATCTTCCTGCGTCTGCCGTCCCCAGAACTGGCGATTTCCCGAGTTAGACAGCCCGTGGCAATGGGTGGTTACCATGTACCAGAGGACGTTATCAGGCGCAGATTCCAGTCGGGGCGGGGGGACAATTTTCGGCACATTTATCGCCGCTTGGTCAACGAGTCAGTAGTCTACGATGTAGGTAAATAAACCTGATGGTAGATATCGAGGGACAACCACCAGCGGAAGGTCACTGGATTTACAGCGACCCAGAAAATCCTATCCCTGGCGTTGAAGAAGCCATGCAACGCGCCACCCATAAGGCCCGAAAGTTGTCTATTGCTCTAACAGGCCGTGTCGTAACCTTACGAGGCGGTAAAGTGGTTTACGACACTGAACCATAAGAAGTAGTTGGCAGGAGGTCCGATCATGGCAACCAGCGCAAAACTTGGCATCCTGGTACCCGGCGGCTTCGGGGGAAACCCGCCTACACTTGCCGAATTTTCGGCCTTCTTCCGGCGGGCCGAGCAGCTTGGGTACGATTCGCTGTGGGTGATTGACCGGATTTTTCATCCCAACAGCATCATAGACCCGATGACCCTGCTGACTGTCGCCGCCACGGTTACTGAGCGGGTACGCCTGGGGACGGCGGTGCTGCTGTTTGTCATGCGCAACCCGGTGCTGGCGGCCAAGACCACGTCAACGCTGGACTACCTGTCGGGCGGGCGGCTTACGCTGGGGATCTCCTTGGGAGGTCGCGACAACGAGTTCGGCCCGCTGGGAGTGGACGTGCGCCGCCGCGTCAGCCGCTTCAACGAGGGGCTAGAGGTCATGCGCCGCCTCTGGGCGGAGCGCGACGTCACCCATCACGGCCGTCACTTCTCCATGGACAACGTCAACATCGACCCAAAGCCTGTACAGCAGCCATCTATTCCAACCATCATCGGTGGTTCAGCCGACTCCGCGCTGCAACGGGCCGCCGAGCATACCGACGGCTGGGTTGCCGGCGGAGCGGCCAGCCCCGAGGTCTTCGCCCAAGCATGGGCCAAGGTGCGCGACTACGCCGCCTCAGCAGGCAAGGACCCGGATGCGCTGCAATCGGCCAAGCTGATCTACACCTACGTGGACACCGACCGCGACCGGGCCAAGCGCGCATTGGAGACCTTCACTCACGCCTACTACGGCCCGCAGTACGACGTGGAAAACGCCTGCGCCTTCGGGCGCCCCGAGGACTGCGCCGCCAAGCTCCAAGCCTACATCGACGCGGGAGCGCAGACGGTGATGGTCGGCCCCACCTGGCCCGACCTGGCGCAGATAGAGCGGATAAGTGCGGAGGTCGCCCCGCTACTGCGGTAGGGAAACGCGCCCTTTGCCCTACACCGAGGTCTGCGTTATCACTCTCGGCGCGACCTTGCGGGAGAGCCAGCGGCCGTCACCGGAGCTTCCGTGCAGTTGGCCGTCGCGGACTATGACCTTGCCGCGGAGCATGGTCATTATCGGGTAGCCCTCGCACCGGAATCCGTCCCAGATGGAGTAATCGGACTCGGCGTGGAGGTCGTTGACCGTTATCGTCTTCTTCAGGTTGGGGTCGAAGATTACGATGTCAGCATCGCTGCCCGCGGCGATGGCGCCCTTCTGCGGGTACATTCCGAGGATCTTGGCGGCGTTGGTGGATGTGACGGCGGCAAACCGCTCCAAGCCGATGCGCCCGGTGGACACCAGTTTGGTATAGGTGACCGGCATCCGGGTCTCGATACCGTTGTGGCCGCCGCAGAGGGTGCGGATGGTGTCGCCGGCGAGCTTGATGTTCTTGTAGGTGGTCCACTCGTCGGTGGCGGTGGTGCAGATGGGGCCGTCGACCAGACCCTGCTGCAGGGCGTCCCGGTCGTCAGAGAACTTGATGGCCGGATAGGTGTGGATGGCCAGGCCGTCGGGTTCAAGGTAGTCGTCGCAGGTGAACTGCAGGTAGTTGTGCAGAGCTTCGCCGTAGACTGGCAGTTGCCCAGCGCGGGCCTCGGCGATGGCAGCGACGCCCTCCTTGGCCGTGGCGTGGACGAAATAGATGCCGGTCTCGGTACTCTGGGCCAGCCGGATGACCTTGCGGAAAGAGATGTCCTCGGAAATGTTGTTGTGGGCCAAGTGCAGGTTGGAGCCATGGTCGCGGCCCTCGCGCTCCAGCTTGTCCTCCATGTAGGTTACGATGTCGTCCTCTTCGGCGTGAACCGCCATGATTCCGCCTTGCTTGCCGACTTCCTGGAAAATCTCCCACAGATGCCCCATGGGTACGCGGGCGTGGAAGGTGGTGAAAATCTTGAAGCTGGCGACGCCCGACTGAATCGCTTCGCCAATCTCGCCCAAGGTGCTGGGCGGAATCGCGCCGGCGAGTATGTAATGGAAGGTGTAGTCGGTGTAGGAGTGGCCCCGGAAGATATCCCGCCTCGCTTCGATTTGCCCCATTATCGGATCGTCGGGCGGGACGGCCCCCGGAGTCAGGGGCAGCGCTCCAGCGAAGTCGACGTAGGTGGTGACACCACCGAAGGCGGCGGCGCGGCTTGCAGCCTCGGGCGGCTGAGTGAAGACACCGGTCTCGCCTCCGGCCCAGTAGTCGGGCACCGGTACGTTGATGTGAGTGTGAGGCTCGATGCCGCCGGGCAAAACGATCATGCCCGTAGCGTCGATGGTTTCCGCCGCGCCCACATCGTCCAGCGCGCCGGGAGTGGCCACCGCCGCAATCTGCTCTCCCTGAATACCTACGTCCAATAGGGCCGCGCCCTCAGGGGCAACCACAGTCCCACCCTTGATGATCAAATCCAGCATAATTGCCTCCCGCCCAGCGATTTGGCAGCCTCTTGCCGGTTGTTCCAAATATGGCGAACTTACTTTATGACCGGAATCTCTATCTCTTCGTCGAGGGTTGCCGGAATCCACGCTGACAAGAGCGTCTCAAGTTCGCCTCGACACTCCTCCAAGCGATGCTCGGCATCCTCGAACAGCACCAGTTCCTTCGGTTCCTTCGCCCACTCGTAAATCTGCAAGGAGCAGGAGAAAGGCAGGCGAGTGTCAGCCTTGCCGTGGGCGACCAGCAGCTTCCTGGGTGCGATCTGCCCAGCCATCCCGGCGCCATAGGTCTGCGGGGACAATGAGATAACTCCCTTTATGTGGGGGCTGGTAGCGCCCGCCGCAATGACCACGGCGCCACCGAAAGAGTGCCCGACCACGACGACCGGTCCGTATCCGTTGTCCTGAAGATAGCCGACGCCAACCTGCAGGTCCAGCACGCACTCCAGCAGGTCGTTGGGGAACCGATAGTCCAACCGCAGTGAGGTTATGCCCTGGCCAGTCAGTAGTTCCGACATCTGGGCATAAACGCCGGGGCCCGGACCGACGAAGCCGCCCCGGGCGCCGCACACCCAGATGACGGCTCGGTTTGCTCCCTCGGCCCTGTGTATGATGCCGCTGAACTCACCACGGTTGGTGTGAAACTTGAGTCCCTCACCGATGTCCCCGTATGGCAGGGATGCATCGGACACCCTGAACAACTGGATAAGGTCGGCGGCGGATTCTGGTTTCTGCCCTGTTGCCATATTTCTTACCTACCGCAGGAAGTCCGCCAAGGCGGCGTTGAACTCTTCGGGGTTGTCCTCGAACACCATGTGCGCGGCCTTCTCAACGTGAACCAAGCGGCCGTCGGCCAACGTGTCCACCATCCTGTTGGCGACATCGAGGCTCAGCGTGTCGGTCTCGGTACCGCGAACAATGAGGGTGGGGCAGCTCACCTTGCTCAGCGTACCCCACAGGTCGGGTGGGGGGGCGCCGGTGCCGTCACGACGCTGTGCGCGGATCTCCGGATCATAGCGCCATCCGATCTTGCCGCCGGACAATTCCTTTGAGGCGTACTTGAGCCTGCGGCGCAGCACCGGCTCTGAGGCGAATCGGTTCTGCTGGTTCATGTATTGAAACAGGGCCTCAAAGTCGTCGAACTCCTGGGGGACGTCCACCAACTCGCGGGTGATGCGGGTTGACCCGGTAGGGTCGATTTCCGGGCCGATGTCCACAATGACGAGATTCTCCAGCATCCCGGGGTTGCGTCCGGCGAACGCCATGCTGTTCCGCCCACCCATTGAGTGCCCTACAAGGGTGAACTTCTCGATGCCAACGGTGTAGCAGAATTCCTCTACGTCAGCCACAAAGGCATCGGTGGAGTAGTCGCCGCGCGGCGCCCAGTCGGTTTCGCCGCGACCCCGCTGGTCCAGGGCCAAGACGCGGTAGTCGCCGCGGAAGCGAGCCGAAACGTCGTCCCACGAGTGGCAGTGGCCGCGAAGCCCGTGGAGCATCAGCATCACTGGCGCGCCTTCATTGCCCCAGTCGAGATAATGGAGGTTCATTCCATTGGCGGTAATCATCACATCGGTGGGCTGCACTGTTGTGGTCATAATCAATCTCCAGCAGATATTGCTTTCTTGTGGCGCGGGGATATGGAGAGGTTACCGTGGGGTCTACCACCCTGTCATCATCATCCCACTTGGACATGTATATCATCACCTTGGAAAGGTCGGTGGAAAGGTCGGTGGAAAGGTCGGTGAACTCGCCGGCGTCCATAATCTCGAAGCCGCCCAATTGACCATCGAGATCTGAGTCGGCTATCACACGGCTATCACACTTGGAAGAATCTCCTCTGATACCCCGATTCGTTTGAACTCGAAGTCGTTTGTCAGAATATCCGCCTGAGCGTCATAGGCTATTCTCATACAAGGGCACTCCAACAGGCACCGGGCTATGGTCGTAATCGATCGTAAATTAATGCCGCTATTATTGTTTCGCCATCAGGATCAAAGACAACTCGAACTTTACGCACAAGCTCTGGAACGCATCACCACTATCTGGTGCGGCCATCGCCCTGCACTTCCGCTTGGGCCGGATTATTCACCACCCGAATGGCTTGGTCAAGGGAAACGGGCCGTCCGGCGCGATCCCGAGTGTAATAGACTGCAAATCCTACGAGTTTGTGGAGGGGCTCTACCGCTTGATGATCAGCAGCGAGAAGTAGTCCAGGTCTTCGGCGGTTAGCTTGCTGATGTCGTGGATCACCCGCTCGCTGGCGGTGCTGGCCTGGCGGACGTATATGGCGTGCCCAGCCAGACCCAGGCTCTCGAGGTTGGCCAAGGCTCGCATCAGGTTCTGGTCGGTTTCCATCAGCACTATGGTGTCGTAGTTGGTGATTGCTTCCCGCAGGTCGTCTATGCCGTGTACTGCCGGCAGGATTGCGAGCCGCTGGCCCTGCGTGACCAGCGGGATGCCGGAACTGGCGGCGGCGGCCATCACGGACGGCACGCCCGGCACAACCTCGACCTCCACACCGGTAATTTCAGACTGCAAAAAGTCAATGAGATGAGGAAATTCGCTGTACAGCATCGGGTCGCCCTCTGTTATGAAAGCAACGTCGCGCCCCTCGCGCAGCTCAGCTCCGATGCGTAAGGCGGCCTCACTCCAGGTGCCGGGTCCGATGGGTGAGTCGTCGGAGGGGATTGAAATAGGCTGCAACTGGGTGCCCTCTGCCAAGAGGCTTTGCACCACGCCCAAGGCGAAACTGGGGGCGCCGTTGTCCAACTGGGTGTAACAGATAACGCCAATTTGCTGCAACAGCCGCTGGGCGCGAACCGTCAGCAGCTCGGGATCACCAGGGCCCACGCCCAATCCATAGAAACGGCCGAAAGTTGCCACATTTCCACCTATTGCACCACTACATTGACCAGACGGCCGGGAACATAGACCGTCTTGTTGACCGTCTTGCCGTCAAGGAAGCTCTGCACCCGCGGGCTGGACAGGGCAAGCTCCTGAGCCTCCGATTCGGGAATGCCAACCGGCACCTCCAGCTTGTCCCGCACCTTGCCGTTGACCTGCACCACCAGGGTGAAGACCTCGTCGGCGGCCAGATCTTCGTCCCACCCTGGGAACTCCTGCTGGTGAATGCTGTACGCGCCACCGGTGCGCTCCCACAGCTCCTCGGTCATGTGCGGAGCCATCGGGGCCAGCATCAGCAGCAGTTTCCCGACGCATTCGCTCCACAATTCCGGATCTACGCTTCCCTCAGCCCACACCCTGTTGAGGTGGTTGGTCAGTTCCATCATCGAGGCGATGGCGGTGTTGAACTTGAAACGATCCAAGTCGCTGTAGCACTTTCGCACGGTTTGATGAAGCAGCCGCCGTGTATCACGCGAGGCCAAACCATCCGAGCCCTCCAGGGAGGTGGCGTCACGGCCGGCAATGTCCCATACGCGATTGAGCCACCGGGCGACGCCGTTGATGCCCTCGCCGCTCCACGGGCCGCCGTGGTCCCAGGGTCCGATAAACATGAGAAAGCACCGGACGGCGTCGGCGCCCATGATGCCGACGACATCGTCGGGGTTGACCACGTTGCCCCTGCTCTTGCTCATCTTCTCGTGGTCCTGTCCCAAGATCACTCCCTGGTTGAACAGGCGCAGGAAAGGCTCCTCGAAATCCACCACGCCCATATCATGAAGGGCCTTGATGAAAAATCGGGAGTAGAGCAGGTGCATCACAGCGTGCTCCGCTCCGCCGGTGTACTGGTCCACGGGGAGCCAGGACTTGGCCAAGTCCGGGTCCACAGGACCATCGGAGTAGTTGGGGCTGAGGTACCGCATCATGTACCAGGACGAGTCCATGAAGGTGTCCATAGTGTCGGTCTCGCGCTTAGCCGGGTCGCCGCATATATGGCATTTGGTGTTGACGAAGTCGGCGCTGGCAGCGAGTGGCGACTCGCCGGTGGGCTTGAATTCGGCGTCCTGTGGCAGCAGCACGGGTAGATCATCCTCCCGGACCGGCAGCACCCCGCAATTGCCGCAGTAAATCATGGGTATGGGAGTGCCCCAATAGCGCTGGCGGGAGATGAGCCAGTCGCGGATGCGGTACGAAACGGTGCGCTTGCCCCACCCGGACTTTTCAACGTCATCGGATATCGCCGCGACACCCTCCTCGTTGGTCATGCCATCGTACGGGCCAGAGGAGGTCATGAAGCCGTCGCCGAGGTAGGCTTCTCTCAGCTCGCTGCCATCCCAGGAAATGGGGGCTATCACCTGCCGGATGGGCAGGCGGTATTTTCGGGCAAACTCGAAGTCTCGCGAATCGTGGGCCGGCACCCCCATCACCGCACCGGTGCCGTAGGTCATCAGCGCGTAGTCGCTGATAAAGATGGGCACCCGCTCGTAGTTGAGCCGGTTTATCGCGTAGCTGCCGGTAAAAACACCGGTCTTTTCCTTGTCTGCAGAAAGACGATCAATCTCGGAGGTGCGACGGGCTCGGGCAACGTACTCCTCAACCTCCAATTTGTGCTGCGGGATGGTAATTCTTTCCACCAGCGGATGCTCGGGAGCCAGCACTATGAAGGTCACGCCGAAAATGGTGTCGATACGGGTCGTGAAGGTGGGGATTTCCCTCTCCTCCAGGCCGAGGGACGAAATATCGAAGCTGATTTCAACGCCGATGCTCTTCCCGATCCAGTTGTTCTGCATGGTCAGGATCTTTTCGGGCCACTCTTCGAGGCCGCCGAAATCCAGCAACCGGTCGGCGTAATCGGTGATGCGGAAGAACCACTGCTCGAGGTCCCGCCGGGTGACCACCGTGTCGCAACGCTCGCAGGCCCCGTTCAGCACCTGCTCGTTGGCCAGGACGGTGATGCAGGAGGGGCACCAGACCACAGGGGCGTTGGCGCGATAGGCCAGCCCCTTTTCGTAGAGCTTCAGGAAGAACCACTGGTTCCATCGGTAATATTCAGGGACGCAGCAAACGACCTCGCGGTCCCAATCGTAAATCGCGCCGATGGAACGCAGTTGTCGCCGCATATTCTCGATGTTGTCCATGGTCCACTCATAGGGGTGGATACCACGGCTGATGGCGGCGTTTTCTGCTGGCAACCCAAAGGCGTCGAACCCGATCGGGTGAAGCACGTTGTACCCCTGCATCCGGCGGAAGCGTGCATGGGCATCCGCGGGGGCCATGGCGTACCAGTGGCCGATGTGCAGGTCGCCGGAGGGATAGGGATACATGGTCATCTCGAACCACTTGGGCCGGGTATCGTGGTCCGGCACCTTGTGGAGTTCGTCCCTTTCCCAGCGCTCCTGCCATTTCTGGTCTATAGCTACGGGATCAAACCCCAACTCAACCTGTCTTGAACCCGTCGTCATCGAAAAGTCACCTCGAATCGGCTGTGGGACTAGATTATATCAGTATAGCCGAACCACTTCCCGGCCACGCGGCAAAAATCCATGGCCGTTAGTCAAGGAATCCCGGCAGTGCGGGCAATTGACAGTCAGGGCAATTGACAGTACCGGCCGGAAAACCTAAAATCCTCGCGCTGGGCCAACTGAGGCTAAAATAGGCCCTGGCGCAGGGCAGGATTTCTTCCGGCCCAGACGTTTGGCATCTCAGCCGTCAACAAAGCGAGCTCTAAACCGACAATTCCCTCCCAGGCAATTGCTCCACAGTTGAAGCGACCTGAGAACGGAGCCACTTAGATTGGCATCAAACGGGGGTCGCCGGCCCTTAGACTCAATAATCCGGCTACCTCGCCTGAGAGACGTTCCGCCCACCGTCCGGTTCAGGGAGACGATGCGGCGTCCCCGTCGGCTGCTGGGTTTTTCTACCATCCTCATCTTCGCCTTCGTGTTTCTGATGTCGGCGGGGGCCGGCCTGCTCACGCTGCCCTTCGCTTCCATTTCTGGTGAATCCGCCCCAGTCGAGGTTGCCTACTTTACGGCCATATCGGCGGTGACGGTCACCGGACACACGGTCGTAAGTACACCAGACTACTGGGCCACCTTCGGCCAGGTGGTTATATTCCTCCTGATGTTGGTCGGCGGCCTGGGATTCATGGTTATAAGCACTTTCCTGCTGCTGGTTCTTGGAGATCGCACAACCATTCAGCAGAGAGCGTTGACGCGGGGCCTGATGAGTGATGCCGCCGGCGTCAAGCAGATGCGGGCTATACGATCTATCGGCAACCGGGTCATCATGATAGTCCTCGGGCTTTATCTGGTCGGCTCCATCGTTTACTTCGCTCAGATAAACGGTCTTGACGGCGTTGGACATGTGAAAGCCTACTGGTATTCGCTGTTTCTCTCGGTGTCCTCCTTCAATAACGCCGGGTTCAATATCATTCCCGAGATCGCGCAGGGAAATACGGCCAGGTTCGTCTCCAACCCCATGGTCCTAATCACCATGACCGCCATGATTGCCTTGGGAGGCCTGGGCTGGGTCACAATGGTGGACGTCTGGAGGCAAAAGCGCTTTTCCAGATTTTCCCTCGACACCAAGCTGGTGGTGGTAACAAGCCTGGGACTTTGGATCCTGGCCGCGGGGCTGCTGGCCCTGACGGAGTTTCGCAACCCCGACACCATGGGGCCACTGGTATGGGTGGACAGAGTCGTTAACATAGTCTTTCTGTCGGTCAGCGGACGCACCGCAGGTTTCAGCACCGTCGACTTCGGACAGGTGGCCGACGTCACAAAAATGTCTTTTACTGCTTTGATGTATGTCGGCGGGGCGCCCGGTTCGGTTGCCGGGGGCATCAAGGTGGTGACGTTCGCCCTGATTGTTGCTGCGGTAATTTCCTCTCTGCGCGGTCGATCTCACGCGGAGGCCTTCGGCAGGGAGATACAGCAACCCCAGCTTCACCGCGCACTGGCAGTGGCGGTGCTCGCGTTGGGGCTCATCTTCGTCACTGTTATGACGCTGGTTGCAATCGAGCGTGACGCTCCCTTTCTCCACCTTCTCTTCGACACCGTGTCGGCGCTTGGCACGGTCGGGGCCACAACTGGAATCGTTCCGGATCTGGGGCTTACATCCCAGTCAATTCTGATGGCAGCAATGTTCACCGGGAGGTTGGGTCCTCTGGTGCTGGCTCTTGCCATGGCTCCCAAGGAGGATGAAGTAGAAGCGTATCGCTTCGTCCAAGAACAGGTTAGAATAGGTTGACATATTAGCGGAGGAAGAAGGTGAAGAAGCAGGTTTGCGTCATAGGCTTGGGCCGCTTTGGGTCCACGGTGGCGCGCGAACTGTACCAGAGCGGACATGACGTTCTGGCTATCGACGTTGATGAGTCCAAGATCCAAGAGCAGTTGGGCAAGGTGACCTACGCCGTTCGCGCTGACGCCACCAGCGAGTCGGTGCTCCGTGAGCTGGATATACCCGACTACGACGTGGTCATCGTCGCGTTGGGGAGCGAAAACGTGCAGGCCAGCGTCGGCATAACAGTGCTGCTGAAGAGCCTTAATGTGCCGCTGATAATCTCCCGGGCCGCAGATGAACTCCACGGAAATACCCTGGAACGAATCGGGGCGGACAGGGTGCTTTTCCCCGAGGCAGATAACGCCCGCCGCGTGGCCCGCTTGGAGTTTTCTCGGGAGTTGCTGGACTATATGCCAATCCTGGCCGATTACGGAATAAGCAAGGTTCGCCCACCGGAGGCTATGATCGACCACACCCTGGAGGAGGCGGAACTTTCCGGATCAGGAGATCGCCACGATATTTCCGTGCTTGCCATCCGGAGAGGGAGGACATCGCTGCTTCACCCCGCGCGGGACGAGGTGATGCAGTCTGGCGACGTGCTCATCCTAGCCGCCACCACCGAACAGTTGAGCAAATTGCCTGAGACCGCTCGCCGCTTGGCGGAATCCGACGCCAAGATGAGATCCACCCGTACCACTGCGGCGAGGACCTGACCGCACCATAAAGCAGCCGGGCAGGCCTTTCGCGCGGGATACTCACGCCATCATTGGCGCGATGCGCAACACGACCAAGCTACTTCACCAACCGAATCCCTGCACATCGAACGCGCACTCGATCAGTGTACTGGTTATGATAATTCCGAGCCCTTATAATTCTACTCTCAGCGAAGTAGCGAGAATTTCAGCCTGACTTCTGACATTCGTCGGAGAGAATGGTCAATGCCGCTGGACGTGCAACGAATCCTCATTCCCATCAACTATTCCTCCCACAGCGAGCGAGCGTTCCGCTGGGCATGCCATATGGCCAAGGATGCCCGTGCGCTGCTGCTGGCTCTCCACGTTATTGAAGTGCCCTTGGAGATGGCGCTGGAAGCCGAGGTCACTGAGGAAATAGAGGCGGCGGAGAAACTTCTCACCCACTTCGAGCAGATAGCCCGGAAGGAGCAGAAGCCCAGGTTGGAAGCGCGTTGCGTCCGCGCCCGCCGGGTCGGAGCGGCGGTCGCAAAAGAGGCTGAAATCGAGCAGGTAGACCTGGTGATAGTAGGTATTCCCTTTAATCGCAGATTGGGACAATATCACTTGGGCAACACCGGCTCATACGTTTTCCAACACGCATCCTGCCAGGTTCTCCTCTGGCGGGAGCCGATACCGCCCAATTTATCCGAGGAGTACTGACGTCCGTGCGTGTATTGGTATTTGGCTGCGGTCAGTTGGCCTCCGGCGTGGTGCGGGAGTTGCTTGAAGACGTAACGGAGATCACTATCCTCGGCCACGAACGAGGCCAGTTGGAGCGCTTGAGCAACGACAAAAAGGTTTCCGCAGTGCTTCTCGATGAACCCGTGATGCGCGACTATCTGATGGAAGCTGGGATCGCCAATGTGGATGCATTCCTTGCTCTTTCCACCAACGACCACGATAATCTGTTGGCAGCCCAGATCGCCAAGGTGATTTTCAGTGTCAGGACAGTGGTCTGCCATGTGGAGGACCCCCAACTGCAGGTGATCTACACATTGCAGGGATTGAACGTGATAAGCTACTCGGTGGGTATCCTTCAGGACATTCACTACGCCATCTCCGAGATGTGATCGGGGATCAGACGGGGTTCGGTGAACGAGACAACCGAATTTTGCCGTAAAGCGGAAAGATGTTTGTTGTAATAGTAGGGTGCAGCGAAGTGGGTTTTTTTCTTTCCAGAGCTCTTGCGGCGACCGGCCACGAGGTCGCCGTCATCGAACGAGAGCCGCACCGCCACCAGCTGCTCACCGAAAACATGGGTATGGTCGCCATGCTGGGAGACGGCGCAGACCCTGATTTATTGACCAATGCTGGAGTGCGGCGTGCTGATGCAGTGGTCGCTCTCACCGGAGTGGATTCCACCAATCTGGTTATCTGCCAGTTGGCGAAGCACCTGACCAAAGACGCAACGCATAAGCCACGAACTGTAACCATCGTCAAAGATCCCAAGAATGAACCCGTCTTCGAGGCAATGGGCATCGATGTGGTGGTCAACTGGGTTCACCTGGCTCTTGGGGCCCTTGAGGCGGGAATGCCTGGGCAGCCGCTGCGACACCTGATGACGCTGCCACAGCCCGGTATGGAGCTGGTGTGCGCGGCGGTTCCAGCGGGGGCGGACATCGTAGGCAAGCGCTTGGGCGAAGTGCCATTGCCGCCCGGTAGCTTTTTTTCCCTCATTGTTAAGAAGGGCCAGGCCAGCCTGCCAACCGCCCCAATGGTGGTGGAGGCGGACGACCAACTCGTTGCCGTCATCTCCGTTGGCGACGAACAACTAATCTACGACATCCTCACCGGAGTCTGAGCATGGCCCGGACACTTGCCTTTCTGGGACCATCAGGTACCTACACCGAAGAAGCGGCCCTGCTGTATGACCCGGAAGCCGAGTTGCGGCCTTTCCCCAACATCACCGCCGTGGGCATGGCGGTGGCCTCCGGCGAGACCGGACAGGGCGTAGTCCCCATCGAAAACAGCATCGAGGGATCGGTGAACTTCACCCTCGATCTGCTGGTCAGTGAAGGTTCTCTACTCATCCGCAACGAAATGGTATTGCCCATAGAACACTATCTTATGGGCAGGCCAGGCACACGAATTCAAGATGTGGAAGTAATATATTCGCATCCCCAGGCCTTGGCACAGTGCCGGGAATATCTGGAGGGGAGGTTTGCGAACGCAGTCCGGTCAGCTTCCCTGAGCACGGCCCAAGCCGTTGATGACGCTATATCCAGCGAGGTCCCGGCGGCAGCCATTGCCCCTCGCCGCTCCGCCGAGCTTTATCACGCCGAAATCTTCGACGCCGGGATTCAGGACGTGGCGGCCAACGCCACCCGCTTTGTGGTTTTGGCGAAAACGGATCACCCGCCAACCGGCAACGACAAGACCTCGTTGTTTTTCACCTTTGACGAGGACGTACCAGGCCAACTGTACACGGTGCTGGGGGAGTTCGCCCAGCGAGGCATCAATTTGGCCAAAATCGAGTCTCGTCCAACCAAGCGCTCCTTGGGACAGTACATATTCCTGGTCGACTGCAACGGGCACCGTGAGGATCCCTTGTTGGGAGAGGCAATGGAGGCGATCGGAAGCCGAGTCAGTTCGCTGAGGGTAATGGGTTCATATCCCAAATGGGCACAGGATCCGGCAACTGGAACGTAGGGACGACGAACCCGAGGCCGGTATCATCGACCCGAATCAAGCATCAGGAGGGTGAAAACTGCGGGCCTGAGCCTGCTGGACAAAAAAATCGGCCCCCCTCTTGCAGTTCCCGCGTGCCCAAACGCCACACAACCCCAAAGGCTGGAACACTCAAGGGGAGCCGATAGGCCGGATTCCGTATCCAGCCGCCGATGGAACGCTCCCACCAGCGGAAGCAAATGCCCTGAACACTGGAACCCCCGACCATCAACCAAAACGCTGCCCCGGCTACCTCTCCGGAACGCCCAGCAGCAAGGTTTTACAACCTTGGCTAAATATAATACAAATATTATATTTATGTCAATATCATTCGTTATGGAAATTCGACGCGAAAAATTCTTGTCCCCTCGTTCGCATATACCCTGCTAAGCAGACCTGCATCAGCCATCTTATCAAATTTTGCCAGCCCTCTTTCGCCGTACTCCAGTCTTTCCAATTCTCCTGCCACCACGTACGACACATCGTACCGTTGCAACAACTCCACAGTCGTATCTATGTCGGTAGTTTCGTATGCCTGCCGCACATGCGCTGCACGCACATCTATCTGGTCACGGTATTTGAATCGCTGCTGAGTCTGATGCCAGGGCCAACCGATGATAGTGGGCAAGCCCGTATAGTTGGCGATACGTCCTCCCCAGCGATACTGCTCCATATGGGCCTCCAACACCACCGGACTGCCCTCCACGTTGTCCTGCAGCCACCTGATTGCTTGATGGTCCCAGCCTAGCGGAAAATACTCGCCACGCTCCCAGTGTTCAGCCTCAGCCATGTAGGCAGCCCCGTCCAACGACACCGGCAAATCCAGGAACCGGTCACCAACACGTGCTCGGGTCCCCAAGAACGTATAGACGAAAGAGGACCCGACAAGGATCACCAGCACCACCAACCAAGCCACCCTGGCGTCGAAGCGGGTAAAACGCAACTCCGGCAACCCCTTCGAGACAAGGCGCCACAGCATATAGGCTGCGGCAATGGCCATGAATACCCACACCTCAAGGTAGTATTTGAACAGGGTGTTCATCCGTCCGATATCACCCTCCACGGTCACGATGTCGACTCCGATCACGATGAGCGCTGACATCACCAACATGGACAACACGAGGGCATCATAAGGACGGGATAGATCAGGGCGTGTCAACAGCCGCCATCCGGCAACCACCAGCAGGACCAGCAGAGCCAGCATGAGGACGACGCTCCAATAGCCGAGAACACCGAAAAAGAAACCCACGATCACAAGGACAGCAACTATCAACTGCAACCATCCCATGTTCGAAGGCAGTTCCTCACTCTTCCAGGACCCTCTGAATAGCGCCAGCAGGTCTCGGCGAGTCCTGATAACCAAGAAAGTAACAACTATGAAGAGGAAGAGACCGTGTATCGCTAGGAAGCGGTCAATGGGCGTTCGCCATCTCGACGCGTCCAGACCGCTGTTGAAAGTCTCGTAATACTGGTGAAATGGCCAGAAAGACAGCAGGCTGACTACCACTATGCTGGCCGCCAGCCCCAGGAACAAGACCAGCTTTCGCCGGGGGCTGAACCTGGTGAAGAGCACCGCCAGGCCGATGACCCCCAGTGTCAGAATCACGTAGGATGGATAGTCCCAACTGTTGACGGGCCAGAGAGCTCCCAAGGACACGGCCAGCGCCACACCCAAAGCGGCAGTCCATATCGGACCTCCGTTGCGGAGTCCCACCAGAAGGGCCAGCCCCAGCCCCAAGGCCAACAAGGTGAATGGGATCACCATCATGTGGGCGTGGAGGTCGGCGAACAAGAAGGTGAAGAAAGGAAATTCGGTAATATGCCACGACGCTCCAGCATCTCCGGGAATGTGGTCAGGCAACCAGAATGCCAGCGCTGGAGGATCGAAACCTTCAAGGGTCGGAATCATCCGGCTGCTGCGCCAGAAGTCGAACCCGCCCCACATCTCGCCCTTGACTGCGACGGTCCAGAGCCCCTGCACGAGCTGCACCATTCCGTCGATGTTGGTGATGATGACCACGAAAACAGCGGCAGCGGCACCGCAGAACACCGGCGGCAGCAGCAAATTCCTACGGTGCCCTGCCCCCTCGCCTTCGGCTCCCTCACGCCGACGGAGCCCTGCGCCCTTGACCCCTGCGGCTAAGTTGTGGCCCAAAGAGAAAGCCCCGGTTAAGGTGAGCGCAAAAAACAGAGGCACCGCCAAGTTGAAGGCGGTCGTCGGGAGGATAGCAGCCACCCTGTTCAGGCAGGCAACTACGAAGTAGCCCCAGTAGTAGTAGTTCAGATAACCGCCGGCAAACCACGGATCAAAGGGCGGCAGGGTGGTAGCGCGAAACACGGCGGTGAAGTATGCAAGCTCCATCGGCTTTTCGCCGCCGCGGTATGGGTGCCAAAGGTCAGGATTAAAGTAGCGCACGGCCACGAAAGCAAGAAATGCTGCCAGGAAAAGGGCCTCGCTCAATACCAGCAGCCGCCAACGCCTCTTGGCGAAATTCCAAAGCTCATTCCGGCCAAACCAGAGGGCAACGGCCGACGCTACCGCAACCACCGCCATTCCCAGGTAAACGGCTCCCCGCGAGAAGTCCATCCACCCCAAGGAAACTATCAGCCACGCCACATAACAGACCGCCAGCATTCCAAGGACCCGTGCCAGAAGGATGCCCCGGTCGGCCAGCGGACGAAAGATAAACAACGCGAGGGGAAGAGACAGCAGGTAAATCAGCTCCACAACCAGCAGCCAAGCCAGCACCGGGAGGCTGTTCGTCCACCCGTCCCGGTCGACTATGTCGCTGAACGTGCCGCCGGAACGCTGCTTCCCCAGCGCATCCGGGCTCAGCATGAGAGCGTTTCCCTCCCTGGCAGATCTGGGGGGCAACGGCGGAGCAATCACCAAGCGCAGCGCGGGCTCGCTCAGGTGGTCCGCGTTGCGAAACACCAAGACGCGAGGATGGTCGTAACCGGAGACATTGTCATCGGCGTAGCCGAAATTCAGAGTGAACTTGGCATCCTGACCCGGCACTTCCGGCACCGGGCTGTCCAGACCGGACTGCCGCAATGCATCATCGCGAAAGACCACTCCGCCCAGCGATGGGTAGTTGGTGAATTCACGGTGGAGGCGGTACCCCAAGTCGCCGGCGAACAGGTGGCGATAGTAGTTATAGCTATACGGGAACCTGTCCGGGTCTCGGGCAGCGCTGGCATAAGGGCGTGCGCTGTAAAAGATCAGGTATTCGGACCGGGAGAGTTGTCCCGCCAGTTCGCCCATCTTTTCCCGTGTGTCCCGTTCATAGAGGGGGAACTGCCAGATACTCCTGCCATACAGCCCGGGCAGGTATTCGTCCCAGTGGTTATCCAGGACGATCGGCGAATTCCGCGGCACTTCGTTATGTACCCATAGGGCCGCCTGATTCGCCGGATGCTCGTTGGTATAAACCCGCTGAAAGGCCAGAGAATAGAACGCCGTGCTGCCGACGACGAACACCGGCAACGCCAAAACAATCACGAGGATGCCTGCTTTCGCAGCAGGCTTGAAGTCGAATCGACGCTTCTCTATATGCCCGAAGATCAGCCGCGCCGATTCGGTTATCTGGCGGATCGGCTCGTCGAAGCGTTCAATGTTCGAGAGCATCATCCGAGAGGCCAGCAGTATCATCACCGGCATCAGCGGGAAAAGGTAGCGGAGGAAACGGACCTCGAAACTCTCCAGGAACAGCAGGCTGGGCACAACCCAGACGAGTAGGATCAGGTCGGAACGAAAATAGCGGCGGTCAATGGCGACCATCAAAACGGTAAATGGAATCGACAGCCAAGCGACCACGCCCAGCGGCACACCCAATCCCCAGACCGTAGTCTGACGCATCTGGTACAGAAACGCAGGCGTGTCGACGTATTGCACGGTGAACGGGAAGAAGCCGGCCTCTCGCGCCATCCGTGTCTGCAACATCACATCGCTGACGAAAGCGCCTATGTCTATAAATGCGTAGGGCGCCGTGATGAAGAAGACAGCGATGGCTACCGCAGCCCCCAGCAGAGCATGGCCCACAACCCTCTGCAACATTGCCGGGGTAATCTCGTCCCAGAGACCCTCCGCCTCGTCCAGAAGACGATAGCCGTAGCCCAGAGCCAAGGGCGCCAGCAGGGGGAGCACGTTGACCTTGGGAGCCAGGGCCAACCCGAGGATCACACCCAGCAGCACAGAGTCCCTCAGCCGCCTCTTCTCGACCATCCGCAGCGTGGCCCAGATGCTGGCGAGAGTGAGCAGGACGGTGAAGGTTTCGGGCCGGTAGAAATGGCTGTGCTGAACATGCACAACCGCCAGGGCCGACAGCCCGGCGGCCAGCAATCCGACGTTGCGCCCGTACAGGCGACGGCCGAGCACGAAGACCATCAGAACCGAGCCAACGTCTGCCAGCGCTGATAGGGTGCGCCCCGCGAAGCGCATATCGAACCCGCCGACATCGGTGAACAGCTCGATCACCGAGCGGAGGAAAACCATCGCGTAGATGAGAATGCTGCCCAGCGGGAACCAGTGAGGATTCAGCGGACTGCGATCAGCGTCAAAAAAGAAGCGCAGGCCACCAAGCCCGGGCTCGGCCTCCGGCTGATCGTTCAGGTAACCGCATGTGGCCGCATGAGGAGCGTCGGTGAGCAGGGCATACATGCAGTCGGAACGCATGTAGATGTCCCGCTCATCGGGATGAAAGCCGTAGCCGTCATCCCAGTTTATGCCGTGGAGCCGCAACGCCAGCGCCACAACGACGATTGCCGCCAACACGAAGAACGGCCAGGAAACCCGGCCGTTCAAGGTTAGATAGCTAAGTGGGCCAGCCAAGGGGCGCATAGAGGACACTCAGAAAGTCTCTGTCCTGCCTCCAAACTTCATGCCATACGTAAACCGCTGCCCATTTAGATGCCCTTCTCGCTCATCATGGCTGCCAAGTCGGCGGTGCGGCAGGAATAGCCCCACTCGTTGTCGTACCAACCCATGATCTTGACCATCCGGTCCGCCATCACAATGGTGGACAGGGCGTCAAATATGCAGCTGTGTGGGTTCCCACGGAAGTCGGAACTCACCAGCGGCTCGTCGCAGTACTCGAGGACACCCTTTAGCTGGTTCTCTGCGGCCTTTTGGAAGGCAGCGTTAACATCGTCCACCGAAACATCGTGGGACACCTGAGCGGTGAAGTCGGTGATGGAGCCGGTGGCAGTCGGCACGCGGAAGGCCATACCGTGCAGCTTGCCATTCAGTTCGGGCAATACCAAACCGACGGCGCGAGCGGCGCCGGTGCTGGTGGGAATGATGTTCATGGCCGCCGCACGCGCCCGCCGCAGGTCGCCATGCCGCTGGTCCAAGATGGCCTGGTCGTTGGTGTAGGAGTGTATGGTGGACATCAGCCCATGCTCCACCACAAACTGATCGTGCAGCACCTTAACCATCGGCGCGAAGCAGTTGGTAGTGCAGGATGCGTTGGAGACGATGGTGTGCTTCTCGGCGTCGTACAGGTGGTCGTTGACGCCCAGCACCAGTGTCAGGTCTTCACCTCGGGCTGGAGCCGAAATGATGACTTTCTTAGCCCCGCCCGTCAGGTGGCCGGCGGCCTTCTCGGCGTCGGTGAAGATGCCGGTGGACTCGACTACCAGGTCAACACCCATTTCGCCCCACGGAATGGCCGCCGGATCGCGCTCGGAGAACACCTTGATGGCGCGGCCATCGACCACCAAGTCGCCGTTGTTGGCCTCGACCTTGCCGGGGTAGCCACCATAGTTGGTGTCGTACTTGAGCAGGTGGGCGTTGGTCTCCGCGTCGGTCAGGTCGTTGACTGCCGCCACTTCAACCTTGCCTTCGTTCCGTTCCTCGTTGGCCCTAAGCACCAGCCTGCCGATCCGTCCAAATCCGTTGATTCCAATTCGCGTTACCATAAGCAACCTCGTGCGTTCCAAATTGCCAGTATTCTACACTATGAATCCGAGGCCATACGCTCCTGGAGTGCCGCATCGCGTTCAGCCATTCGTTTCTTGATCTCCGCGTTGGTTATTGTAGGGGCCGCACCACCGCGCGCCGTTGGTTATTGTAGGGGCGCACGGCAGTGCGCCCAAGTGGGGCAGGAGCAGTTCACCGACGCGCTTCAAAGCGAAACCAACCACCCTTCAGCCTGCATTGCTATGCGCGGTCAAGCCAGTGGTGACCACCTGATCAAATGCGATGGAACAATCACCACTGATCCAGACCATAGTATCAGTATCTCTCAACTATGATGCGGACAACCTGCCGTAACACACATGGCCATTGGACGCCTCTTGCTTTAAAACCGGCATCAGCATCTTGGCGGCACCGAGAAGGTCAAACCCGATGAGCTCCGCCGAACCCCGCTCTGAGTAGAACGCAGTCAGGACAGAATGCTTTGTGATGTTTCCTCTCCTCTCTTGGCCGGACTCCGTTCCACAGGGCCACCAAGTGTCCTGCCGAGGCGCAATCAACTCTCAGGTTACCTACATAACCCGCGTCGTTCACCCCTTGTCCTCCAGTTTGTATGCCGCCAGTATCGCGGGGCCGCCGGGGTTATTCACAACAACGGCCTTCATCCACCACGGCCCGGTTCCCCACTCCAGAATTCCTATCCAGTATCCCTGCCTGTTCTCTTGGGGAGGCTCCATAACCTCCGGGGCTTCCAAAACGTGGGCTATACCCTCATCAGTAGCTTCGGGATGCTCCCTACTCTGCGAGCCAGGAAACGGGGTGTGTGCTGATAGCAGACTCCGTGAACTGTTACTCCCGGTTGGTCGGGCGATTGCAATGCTCCCGCTATCCGGTCACAGCGCCCGGCCCAAGTATTCGAACGCCGACGGTCCGGCGTATACGGCGGCGTCTCCCAACTCAGTCTCGATGCGGAGCAGTCGATTGTACTTGGCCACGCGCTCTGAGCGAGCGGGGGCGCCTGTCTTGATCTGCCTCACGTCCCAGCCTACGGCGAGGTCGGCGATGGTGGTGTCCTCAGTCTCGCCGGAGCGGTGGCTCATCACGGCACCCCACCCCGCGGCGCGGGCGGTGTCCAGAGCTGCCCTGGTCTCGGTGAGTGTCCCTATCTGGTTGGGCTTCAGAAGTACGGCGTTGCTGGCACCGTCATTGATACTGCGGCTGATTCGCGAGATGTTGGTTACCAGCAGATCGTCGCCCACCAACTGCACAGTTGATCCCAAGCGCCCTCGCATCGCGCTCCATCCATCCCAGTCATCCTCGGACAAGCCATCCTCTATGCTGATGATGGGATATGTCCGGGACCAATCTTCATAGAGATCAATCAGCCCTGCGGAGGTCAGGGTGGTGCCTTCCCGTTCCAGCACATAGTTGCCGGAGGGTCCGTCGTAGAACTCGGTCGCGGCCACGTCCAGCCCCAGGTATACGTCGCGGCCCGGGGAGTAACCCGCGGCCTCCACGGCCTTGAGCACCAACTCCAGAGCATCCCGGTTGGATGGCAGCGATGGCGCGAACCCGCCCTCGTCACCGACGTTTAGATTATGTCCGTCGGCCCGTAGCAGTGAGCGCAGGGATTGATAGATCTCGGCCCCGGCGCGTAGCGCATCGGAAAAGCTGGCCACGCCGACCGGCAGAACCATGAATTCCTGAATGTCCGCAGAGTTGGAGGCATGGCGACCGCCATTAAGGATATTGAACATGGGAACCGGCAGACTGACTGGCCCATCGGCGGAGAGGTAGCGCCACAGAGTGACGCCCTGAGACGCGGCGGCAGCGTGGGCCACCGCCAAAGATACGGCGAGAATTGCGTTGGCGCCCAGCCTTCCCTTGTTGTGAGTGCCATCAAGGGCGCACATCCCCTCGTCGATGCCCGCTTGGTCCAACGGCGACCGTCCCGTAATCCAGGGATGGATGACATCACTGACGTTGGCAACGGCCTGCCGCACGCCGCGCCCGCCGAAAACGGCCGGATCATCATCCCGCAATTCCACCGCTTCGTGGCTGCCAGTGCTGGCTCCGGAGGGAACGAGCGCATGGGCAGTCACGCCGTCGGACAACCGGACCTCGGCCTCAACCGTTGGGTTGCCTCGGGAATCGAGGACCTCGCGTCCCCGCACCGAGGTGACCGTAACACTGCCGGGTTTGATGTTCGGTGTGATGCTCATGGCTATAGCCGTCCGCGCCGGGTGTGATGCGCACGAAGATTCAGGGGGTATTAAACGCCGAGTTCGCCGAGGGTGCAGAGGATTTTTCGTTCCCGGTCCCCAAGTTAAAATCTCGGCGTTCTTGGCGTACTCGGCGTTTAATCATTGGGCGGGTATCAACCGGCGATCAGGTCCGCGACTCGGCCGCGGCAATAGCCTTTTCCACCGCGTCAACCGGATTCTCGGCGGAGATGATGCGGTCGTGGATGGGCGTTCCCTCGCCGGTGGTGGTCAGCTCCCAAGTGTTCAGTCCGACCACTGGTATGCCAGCGTCGAGAGCGTAAGCAATTTCGCAGAGGGTTCCGAAAGCTCCCCCTATGGCGATGCATACGGCCCCGGTATGTACGACGATAATGTTCCGCGAGTATCCCATCGTGGTTACGATGGGGATGTCAACGTATTGGTTGGCTTCACTGGAGACTCGTCCGGGCAGTATGCCTATGGTCGATCCGCCCTCGGACTTGGCCCCGCGGCACACGGCCTCCATTACACCGCTCAACCCGCCACAAACAACGGTTATGCCCCGCTTGGCCAGTTCCTTCCCGACGCTCTCGCCCAAATCGACAAGATCCTGCTGCGGGGGTCTGCTACTTCCTATAACGGCAATAATCATGGCAATAATGCTCTACTTGCGGCATCGATAGTGTCAATCAGCGGCGAGGGGTAAACACCAATCCAGAAGACGGCCAGAAGGCCGACGCCGAGCACCGCCAGGATGGTCACCGACGGGCGGCGTCCCAGAGCCGGGAAGGTCTCAAACAGCGCTGCCCCATATTTTCGAGTCGGCTGCTCGGCTCCGTCATGGCTATGTTCCTCGTTGTCGTGTTCGTCATCTCCGTGTTCCGCATCGATGTGATCATAACCATAGCCATGCCCGTAGGCCTGTTCGCCCACGGCAGGCTCGATATACATCTGCCTGATGACTTGCAGATAGTAATAGAGCGATACCAGGCTGGCGAATACGGCCAAGCTGGCCAGCCAGAGCAGACCCTCATCGGCTATCGCGGTGAAGAGGTAGAATTTTATGGCAAACCCGGCAAATATCGGAAGCCCGGCCAGCGAGAACATACCTATGGCAATGGATGCCGCCAAGAACGGCTGCGTGCCTGCCAGCCCAGCCAGGTCGGACATCATTTCCTTGCCAGTCATGTTGAAAAAGGAGATCAGCGCTCCGAACACCACGAAATTGGTGACGGAATAGCCCACCAGATACAACAGGACGCCATTGGAGGGAAGGTTCGAGTCTAAGGAAAGAGCGGCGACCCCCGCCAGGAGGAAGCCGCTGTGGCCAATGCTGGAATAAGCCATGAGCCGTTTCATGTTGCGTTGGGCCAAGGCAACCAAGTTGCCCACCATCATGGTGACCGCCGCCAGCACCGCCAGAATCAGCTGCCATTGCTCCCATCGGTCGCCCACCGGAACGAACCCCTCGGCGACCAAGCGCAGCACCAGGGCGAACGCCGCCGCCTTGGACCCGATAGACAGGTAAGCTGTGATGGGGTAGGGTGCGCCTTCATACACGTCCGGGGCCCACATGTGGAACGGCACCGCCGCCACCTTGAATCCCAAGCCGACGAGGATGAGAGCGACGCCCACCCACAGCGCCGGACTGACCTCGGAGGCAACGGCCAGACCGGCGGCAATTGCCTCGAACTTGGTCACTCCAAGCACGCCGTAGACCATGCTGACGCCATAGAGCAGCACGGCAGAACTGAAGGCGCCTATGATGATGTACTTCAGGCCGCCCTCGTTGGACTTGGGGCTGTTGCGGGCGTAGGCGGCCAGCACGTAGAGGCTGAAGCTCAACAGCTCAAGGGCGATGTATGCCGTAAGCAACTCTCGAGACTGGGCCATTATGTTCATTCCCAGTATGGAGAAGAGCACGATTCCGTAGAATTCTCCCTTGTTCTCCAAGTGGTCGTTCACGAAATCCATGGAACTCAGGATGATGAACACCCCGATGCCCAGGAACAGCACCTTGAACCAGAGGGAGAAGTCGTCCACTGCCAACAGCCCGTTGTACAGCGTTTCGTCGTGATCCCAGAGCATAATCACCGAAACGGGAATCAGCGCCACCAGCCCGGCAACGGAAATCCAGCCCAGCAGGTTCTTGCGGCTCTCAGGGAGCACCAAGTCAATCACGAACACCAGGAACGCCAGACCGGCCAGGGCGAACTCCGGCGTCAGCAGGTCGAGGTTGGCGGTCAGCGACACGGCTGCCTACACCCCCGGGATGGTGGGTACGCTGACGTTGATGACCCGCATCAGCGGCTCAGGCCAGACGCCCACAAAAATAATTACCAACACAAAGGCCCCGGCCACCGATTTTTCCATCACCCCCGCATCGGATAACCCGGACCACTGAACGTCCGGCTCGCCGAAGAAGGTCCGGGCCAAGAGGCGCAGGATGTAGACCGCGGTGATGGCAGCGCCGACCACCGCCAGAATCGCCAGCGGGAGATACGTTCTGAAAGCTCCCGTGAACACCATGAACTCTGCGATGAAGCCGCTCATCCCCGGCAATCCCAGCGAGCAGAGTCCGGCGATGGCAAAGAAGAAGCAGGTCACGCCCATCCGTCCGAACAGCCCGTTAAGCACATTGATGTCACGGATGTGCGCCCGGTCATAAATCGCGCCGACCAGCGTGAACATCAGGGCCGTCATTATGCCGTGGGAGAACATCTGCAAGACGGCGCCGCCCATTCCGATGCGGTCCAACGTGGCAATGCCCATCAGCACATAACCCATGTGGCTCACGCTGGAGTATCCGATTATATACTTGAGGTCCTGCTGGGACATAGCGGACATCGCGCCGTAGAGCACGTTGACGGTCCCCAGCGCGATGAGCACCGGCATCCACCAGTCCGCGCCCTCCGGCAGGAGGAAAATGCCGACGCGGATGATCCCGTAGGCGCCCAGCTTCATCAGCACGCCGGCGTGCAGCATGGACACCGCCGTGGGCGCGGCCACGTGGCCGTCGGGCGACCAGGTATGGAAGGGCCAGAGACCGGCCAGCGAACCGAATCCGATCATGAACAGCGGGAACACCAAGGTCTGGAAGTTGCTGTCAAACCGTCCGGTTGTGGCCATCTCGCCCAGTTTTTGCAGCGAGAAGGTCCCATCGCCCTGGTTGGCGGCTTGGGCGTAGACTGCCAGTATCCCCACCCAGATGAGGATGCTGCCCGCGACCAAGAACAGGATCAGCTTCATCGCACCGTATTCCTTGGTGCGGAGGAAGGTACCGAAATCCGTGCTGCTGCCCCACACTCCGATAAGCAGATACATGGGCAACACGGCCAGTTCGTAGAAGAAGAACAGGAAGAAGAGGTCCCGCACCACAAACACGCCGTACACACCGGCCGCAAGGGACAGCAGCAGGACAAAGAACTCCCGGGTGCGGTAGGTGATGTTCTGGGATATGGCCACCCCGCCCATCAGCACGATGCCGTTCAGCACAATCAGGGGCGCGGAGATTCCGTCTATGCCCAAGGAAAGGCTGATGTCCATTTGTCCGGGCAGCCACTCGTAGACCCTGGTGAACTGGAAACCGCCGGCCACATAGTCGTAGCGGGCAAAGATGAGGACCGACAGGACAAGCGAGATTGCCCCAACGAACAGGGCGAAGTACCAACTGTCCTTGGGGCGGTCGCCCGGCATGAACATGGTGAGGCCGGCGCCGGCAAGCGGCACCATAACCAGCAGCAGCAGGGCTACCTGGTCGAAATTGCTCACTGCTGCCATCCTTCCGGTTTATTCAACGCCAGTTTATTCAACGCCGAGTACGCCGAGAGCGCAAAGAATTTTGGTTTTGCTGTCCCCAAGTTGAAAACCCGGTCGAAAACCCGGTCGAAAACCCGGTCGAAAACCTGGTTGAAAACCCGGTGAAAAACCCGGTTGAAATCTCGGCGTCCTTGGCGTACTCGGCGTTCAATAAAAGGGGTCATACCACTCACGACGTTATCAGCCACCAGAAGATTGCCAGTCCCACCGCGCCCAGCACCATTGCAAGGGCGTAGCTGTACAGATGACCGGTCACATGCAGCCGCAATGTGATTCCGAGGCGGCGCACAGCGTCCGCCGGGCCATTGATGCCCACATCGTTGACGATGGCCCGGTCGAAGAACCCGATGAAATTGGCGAAGACAAGAACCACCCGGTCGATGGTCCACTGGTAGATTTCATCGAAGTAGTATTTGTTCTCAACGATTCGCAGAATTGGCGCGAATCTCCGGCGGGTGGAGGCCAGGGATATGCTACCGCGCTCATAAATAAGATACGCGAGAACGAAGGCTCCCACGGCCATCACTCCAGATAGAATTCCGATCCACCAAGTGAACTGGAACCCGTGGCCCTCGTGGTAGAAGACGAAGTATCCAAACCCGCCAAATGCCCCCGGCCAGTTCCAGCTGATCAGCCCGAATCCCAGCGCCAGGATAGCCAACAGGATCAGGGGCACGGTCATCACCAGCGGTGACTCGTGGGTGTGCTCCAGTTCGTGAGGCAACCTGCCGAAGAAAGTTACGAACACCGCCCGTCCCATATACAGCGCGCTGAGGAGCGCCGTCACCAGCGCCAGCACGATGAACGACGGATTCAGCCCGTGGCTCACCGACTGCAATATTTCGTCCTTGCTCCAGAATCCAGCCAGGATGGGAATCCCGCCCAGCGACATCGCGCCGATAACGAAAACGATGGTGGTAATGGGCATCACCCGGCGCAGCCCGCCCAGCTTGGATATTTCCTGCTCCTCGGTGCTATGAATGACGCTGCCCGCCCCGAGGAACAGCAGCGCCTTGGCAAACCCGTGCGCCAGCAAGTGGAAAATTGCTGCGGTGTAGCCTCCGGCGCCCAGCGACAGCATCATGAGGCCCAGGTGACTTACGGTTGAATACGCCAGTATGCGCTTTATGTCAGTGGCCACCAGTGCGATGGTCGAGGTGACCAACGCAGTCACAAGGCCCACTATGGCCACCACCATCAGAGGCACTCCGCTGTAGGCCTCGAACAGCGGGAAGGCGCGGGCCACCAGGAAAACCCCGGCGACCACCATGGTGGCGGCGTGAATCAGGGCGCTGACCGGCGTGGGACCCTCCATAGCGTCGGGCAACCAGACGTGGAACGGAATTTGCGCCGACTTGCCCATCGCCCCGAGGAACAGCAACAGGGCGGCCGCGATGGTAACACCCTCGCTCAAGGTTCCCGCATGCACCGCCTCAAAGGCGTCGGTCATACTGAACGTGCCGACCTCGCGCCACAGCAGCAGGATCCCAATCAACAGACCCACATCGCCAATGCGGGTGACAATAAAGGCCTTCTTGGCCGCCTCTCGCGCTGCTGGCCTCTCGTGCCAGAAACCGATCAGCAGGTAGGAGCAGACGCCCACCAGTTCCCAAGCCACGTAGAGCAGCAGGAAGCTGTCGGCCAGGATGATGGTCAGCATCGACGCCGCGAACAGCGCGTGAACTGCGAAATACCAGTTGATTCGAGGGTCGCCGCGCATATAACCCAAAGAGTAAATCTGCACCATCAGGGCCACGAAGGTAACCAACCCCAGCATCGCGATGGTGATCGGATCAACGAAGAAACCCCAAGTCAGTGTTACGCTGCCTTCCATTCCCGGCAGGCCAGCGTTGAACCAGACGCGGTCGTAGTTGCAGGTGAACGCCTCAGTTCCTATGGCGATGTAGCAATGCTCGTTGCCCGTGGACGCCCCCATCCACCCGAACAGGGCGATCCAGAAAAATACAAACCCGGCGGCGATGGCGGATATGGAAATGAGCGCACCCTTGCCGGGCAACCGACCTCCGATGAGCACAATGACCGGCGCAGCGGCAAAGCTGAATACCGGGATGAGCCAAGCCCACTGCATCAGGACATGGCCTTGGGAGCGACAATTCCGGGTATTAACCACAGAGAACCGGGTTTGAAAGACAGAATACACAGAGGTTCAGTCATTATTTTCTCTGTGGTCTCTGTGCGCTCTGTGGTTAAAGGGGCGGCTGTTCTGTCTACCATTTCATTAAATCTATTTCGTCCACGTTGACCGTGGAGCGATTCCGGTAAATGCGAAGGATTATGGCCAGCGCAAGGCCGACCTCGGCTGCGGCCACTGTGATGATGAAAATCGCGATGAGCTGTCCATCGAAATTGCTGAACGGACTGGTGCCCTCCATGTGAGATGCGGCGGCGATCAGGTTGATGTTGACGGCATTCAGCATCAACTCAATGGACATCAGGATGAGCACCGCGCTTCGGCGAGCCAGCACACCGTACAGCCCGATGACGAACAGCGCGGCGCTTAGGAGTTGGAACCAGACCAAGTCAACCACGGCCTAGTTCTCTCCCGGCCCGGAGCGGGCGATGATGATGGCGCCAATCAGGGCCACCAGCAACACCAGCGAGGCGACTTCGAAGGGCACGGCCCAAGTGGTGAACAACGACTTTCCAATGTCGACAAAGGCAGCGTTATGGGGTTCGGTACCGCGAACGGCGTTGATGAGGAACGCAGGAACCAGGACACCCAGCAATCCCAGGGCCGCCAGGGCCCCCAGCGGCCACTGTCTGTTGTCGGATGTGCGCGGGTATTCGGCGTTCCGGGTCAGCATGATGGCGAACACCAGGACGATGACAATTGCGCCACCGTAGATGAGCACCTGTACCAACGCCAAGAACTCGGCGTACAGCACCAGGTATATACCGGCCACCGCCACCAGCGACACAAGGAGGGCCAGCGCAGCCTGCACCACGTTGCGGGTGACCACCACGGCCAACCCGCCACCCAGGATAAACACGGAGAGCACGATGAACAGGGCCAAGGACATTTAGCTGCTCATCACCCCGGTTTGATACACCCGGCTGCGAGAAATGGCGAAATCTCCGGCCTTTCCGGACTCTAAAAACCCGGACGTAAAAAAGGAGTGAAAGGAGAATACCACGGAGGCAATCAATTTCTGCTAGCTCCCGCTTCCGCTGTTGGCGGTCTCGGGCTTGGCGCGCTTGGTCGGCGGAATCCAGTCGGTATCCTTCTGATGCTTTTGGCCAATTTCCAGCAGTACCGGCAGATCAACCCGGTCTCCGTTGCGCACGTAGGTACTCATCTCATGCTCGTGGGACATCACTATGGCGTCGAAGTTGCACCACTCGACGCAAATTCCGCACAGTATACAACGGTTCAGGTTTATCTCGAAGCTCTGGACAATCTTCCGGCGGGAGCTCTTGCCCTCGGCGTGCAGGGGGTTGTCCTGCATGGTTGCCGACATGCATTGCGTGGGGCAGTGGCGGATGCAGACCATGCAACTGGTGCAATACGGCTCATCCACCTCCTCGTCCCAGGTCAGTGCCGGAAAACCCATGAACCTGTCCTGCACGGGCGTGGGCGCCTCCTCCCGCTGGAACAGGTTGCCGGTGGCCGGATATTGCTGCGTCACCGGCCGGCGCAATCCCTTGGCCGAGGAGACCAGGGTCAGAAACATACCCTTGATACTGTTCAGCATTGCATCAACTCCTCGTCTCCCGGCGTGCCTGGCGGCGGCGGGCCTTGCTCACCGGGTGCGTCTTGCTCGACGGGAGGCCATCAGCGCCTCCTGCCGCGCCCTGACTTGGGCCACGCGGCTGGCCGGCCCCGCCATCCGGCGGTAGATAGCATAGCTCACCCACACCAGTCCGGCCAGCGACATCAGCGTCAGTGACCAGGCTGGCCAGTGGTAGAACTGGTATACGGCGGTCATCACCACGGTCAGGAATGAGAGCGGCACCACCACCTTCCAAGCAAAGGCCATCAGCTGATCGATGCGCAGCCGGGGGAATGTGCCCCTGATCCAGAAGATGACCAGCAGCACCAAGTAGACCTTGAACAGGAACCAGACTATCTCCCAACTGCCCGACAGCCAGGGCCCGGACCAACCGCCGAAAAACAGAATGACCGTGAGGGCGGCGATGGCGAAGGTGTTGATGTACTCGGCGAGGAAGAACAGCGACCAGTGCGCGCCGCTGTATTCCACAAAAGGTCCGCCGACGATCTCCGACTCGGCGAAATATATGTCGAAGGGAGTCCGGCCCACCTCCGCCAGGCCGGCGATGAAGAACACCACCAGCCCCAGCGGCTGCACCAGCACGAAGGGGTAATCGCCCTGGGCCGCCACGATCTCCCGCAGGTCCAGGGACTGGGCCAGCATGGCCACGGAGACCGCCACCATGATGATGGGGATTTCGTAGCTCACCAACTGGGCCGCCGCCCGGAGCCCGCCCAGGGTGCCGTACTTGTTGGCCGAACCCCAGCCGGCCAGAACCAGCCCGAGTATCCCGACCACGGAGAAGGCGATTATGTAGAATAGGCCCAGGTCCAGGTTCTTGATGACGGCGTTCTGGGCTCCGGGGATGGTCACCCAGATCATGAACGCCGACAGCATCACGATGATCGGGGCGCCCCAGAATATGACCTTCTCCGAGGACGCCGGTATGATGTCCTCTTTCAGAATCAGCTTTATGGCGTCCGCCACCGGCTGCAACAGTCCCATGGGGCCGCTGCGGGTAGGTCCCAGGCGCCGCTGCAGCCGCCCCAGCGTCTTGCGCTCCAGCCAAGTCAGGGACAGAGTGATCACCGCCAGCGCATTGAACAGGAGGAACAGCGCCAGCGCGATCCAGCCGATATCGGCCCACGAGATGAAGAGGAGGCCCGGCCCTCCGGGGTGGGTCATGACAGGCATCCAAGCGAGTAAGACGCACCAGGCGAGTAAGACGCACCCGGAATAATTAAACGCCGGGTTCGCTGGGTATAATTAAACGCCGGGTTATTAAACGCCGGGTTATTAAACGCCAGGCGAGTAAGACGCACCCGGCGAACTCGGCGTTTAATATCTTGGGATATGGCGTTTGACATCAGCGGTCTACCTCGCCCATCACTATGTCCAAGGACCCGAGTACCACCACCGAGTCCGCCACCCAGGTGTTGATCAGCATGTGCCGTATGGCGGACAGGTTGCAGAATGACGGAGGGCGAACCTTGAGACGGTATGGGCGGTCGCTGCCGTCGCTGACCAAGTAGACGCCTATCTCACCGCGGGGGTTTTCGGCTCGCACGTACACCTCGCCGGCGGGGGGGCGGATCAGGCGGCGCCCCAAGGAGGACTGCACGTTACCCTCACTCGGCATCTGCTCCATTGCCTGCTCGATTATGCGGACTGATTCGTAGCACTCCCGGACCCGCAGATAGTAACGGTCCCAGCAGTCGCCATCCAGCCCCACCGGCACATCGAAATCGAAGCGGTCGTAGATGGAGTAGGGGGCGGCCCGGCGCACGTCGTAGTCAACGCCGGAGGCCCTCAGGCACGGGCCGGTCAGGCCGAAGTCCACGGCGTCCTCCGCAGTGACCGGAGAGATATCCTTGAGACGGGCCAGAAATATCTCATTGAAGCTGAGCAGCTTGTCGGACTCCTCCAAGTCCTCCAGGACCAGGGGTATCAACTCTCTCAAGCGGGGCAGGAAGTCATCGGGAACGTCCTCCTTGAGGCCCCCAACCCGGAAATAGTTGTGCATCATCCTGGCGCCGGATACCGCCTCGAACAGGGCCTGGATCCGCTCCCGTCCTCGGAAGCAGAACATTGACGGTGTCATCGCGCCCGCGTCCAGGCCCATGGTCGCGATGAAAAGCAGGTGGCTGGCGACCCGGTTCAATTCACACAGAATGACCCGGATATATTCGGCCCGTTCCGGCACCTCCAGCCCCATCAGCTTTTCGACGGCGCGAACGTAAACTTGCTCGTTGTTGAAGTTGGCAATGTAATCCAGCCGGTCGAAGAGCGTGATGACCTGGTGGTACTGCTCCCCCTCGCACAACTTCTCCGAGCCCCGGTGCAGGTAGCCGATGTGGGGAACCATGTCCACCACCTTCTCACCGTCGACCCACAGCACCATGCGGAACACGCCGTGCGTCGAGGGATGCTGCGGTCCCATGTTCAGCAGCATCTCGATGGGCTCGGCGTTGGCCGTTATATTGCTGGGTGCTTCAACCATGTCCTCTCACTGCCATTCGGCATCACCACGCCGCTCCTCGCTTCAATGCGGGGGTGGTGGTACTTTCGGCCCTGCCGGGTTGCCAGCAGGTCTGGCAAAAGAAAAAGGGCCGTCCTCTGGTCATTGTCTTTCGTGATTTCCCGCCGCGCGGGATAGAGCGGAGCTGATGGCTTCCCTAGAGAATCGTTATGTTCGGACCATCCACCGGTTTGACTTCGCTGCTCATCCAGACGTCGTCGTCGAAATAAAACCCTGCCTCTATTAATGTTTCATCCAATACGCCCAGATTATCACAGTCTTCCAAGTATTCGGCTACCTGTAATCTCAGCCCGTTCCTCGCCTCTTGGGAACTGTCTCCAAATGCCGTGATAAGAAGTTCAGGGCATACGGCCTGGAAAACAGTACCCACCCCGTGCGTCTTACTCGCCTGGGATTCCTCAATGAGGTACACCACCTTATCCAAAGTGGAGCTTTCTTCATTGTCTTCTGCAATGTGATTGGGGTCGAAATCAACCATTGCCATCTCACTTTGATAAGAGCCCGCCCTAACCCTCCCCCGGAGGGAGAGGGGATTCAACGGACGCATCCGGGTTCGAAATCGGGTTTGAAGTACGGTTTGATACACCCGGAAAGTCAGGGAATTCAAGTTCTAGTTCAGTGTCGTCGTCAATTTCCGGAAACCCGGCTTCCGTCAGAACTCCCGTCATGCTGTCGCTGCAGTCGTGGCTGGAAATCCAAGACAGCATCGCCTGTATCAATTCCTCTCGGGCAACATCGGGCGAATCGCCCTCCCCCTGCACGTCAATCCCATCAATTCGCGCCACGAACCGCGCTACAAACCCGGCATCATCCTGCTCCACTCTTGCCGTCAATGTCAGGCGCTCCACTTGGACCTTGCCCCGTCCGGGTCTGACCCAAGCGAGTAAGACACACCGGGTGACCCACGCAAGTTAAATCAGACTCGGCATCTAGAATTCGCGATACTCGTAGAACGGAAAATCCTTGCGGCCCGGATGTCCCTCGAACTCATCGTACAGCAGTAGAGGCGACAAGTCAGGGTGGCCGTCAAAGGACACTCCGAACAGGTCGTGGGCTTCGCGCTCGTACCAATCGGCCGCCCGCCATACCGAGGCCACGGACGGAAGCACGGGGTCGTCGCGGGGAGCATCGGTCTTGACAACCAGGGTGCGCTCAGGGTGCAGCGACTGCAGGATGTACACCACTTGCAGCGTTTCCAGATAGTCCACTGCGGACAAACAAAGCAGCATCTTGGCGCCGAAACGCTCGTCGTCCCTCAGGGATCGGCATACGTCGGCTATGTGCTGGCGATCGACAGTTACTTGAGGAAGTTCGCTGAGAGCGCCCGGCCGTGGGGCAAAGGCTTCCAAGGCTTCGAGCATGGAGTCCAGCAGTGCTCGGGCTTCCGGCCCAAGAGAACTGAGGTCCGGCCCTTCCGGTTCGACCTCCTCCTCAGCGACCACTTCATCAGGAGCGTCCTCACTGCTATCCGGCATCACCACGCCGCCCCTCGCTTAATTAAACGCCGAGTTCGCCAAGAGCGCAAAGTTTGAGGGTTTGATTGTCTTGTCAATAAAATCTTGGCATCCTCGGCGAACTCGGCGTTTAATATCATCTCTTTCCAGCATCCTGCATGATTTTTTCCTGGAGCTTCAGGATGCCGTACAGCAGAGCTTCGGGCCGGGGCGGGCATCCGGGGACATAAACGTCCACGGGCACGATGTGGTCGACTCCCATCACCACGGAGTAGGAGCGGTAGTAGGGCCCGCCGTTGGTGGCGCAGCTACCCATGGCGATGACCCACTTGGGCTCAGGCATCTGTTCGTAGAGCAGCCGGATCGGCTCCGCCATCTTCTTGACCACCGTTCCTGCCACGATCATCACGTCCGATTGCCGCGGAGACGGCCAAGTCACCACGCCGAAACGGTCAAAGTCGTGGTGCGCCATGTAGGTGGAGATCATCTCGATGGCGCAGCAGGCGAGCCCGAAGCTGAGCGTCCACAACGAGGACTTGCGGGCCATGGCGAACAACTGGTCGGTGGTGGTGGTGATCACGCCGGGCATCTTGTTGCCCACGGTCTGGTCAAACAGACTGGGGCCCGGACGGTTACCTGCCCCCAACTCGATGGGGATTATTTCTGCCATTCAAGCACTCCCTTGCGCCAGGCATAGACGATGGCAAAGCCCAGCACGGCCAAGAACAGCATCATGGCGTAGAAGGGCAGCGAGGTAACCTGGTCCCCCAGGAAAATGACCGCCCACGGGAACAGAAATACCGCTTCCACGTCAAAGATCAGGAACAGGATGGCAAACACATAAAAGCGGACGTTGATGTTGGACCAGACATACGGGGTGGCAGGGATGCCGCACTCATAAGTGGTGAGCTTCGTCTCTGATGACCGCCTAGCAGACAGCACTCTCGAGGCGGTGAACATACCTATGATGGCGGCGCCGGCTATGATCGCCGAAACCGCAACTGCCGTCCAGTTCTCGGTAAAAATTTCCGGGTTAAAGACCTGCAGAAACATAGTGGGAAGAGCCCTTCATCCCCTCACAGCCTGCCTCGAGAGGCCAGCCATTTCGCCTTTCAATAATACTCTCGGAGATGCCGAATATAGCACCAGCCTTAAGCTAGTGTCAATTTAAACGATAGGCTCCAGTGAGTCATCTTTGGGTCACAATACCTGACTGGATTCGCCGCTCCCCGCTGGCGGTAACGCTCCGGCACCCGTTTCCCTACATAGAGATTCCAATCTTCTGCCCGCCCCTCGCTTCAACCGGTTTACCACAGAGGGCACAGAGATCTTTTTGATACATTTTATATTTTCTCTGTGGCCTCTGTGATCTCTGTGGTTAAAACCCACTTCAACTGATCGGCTACGCCCGTGGGGAACCTGTCTCTGGCCATCGCGTTTACGCGCCGCCCTGGCGCAGCTCAGTCGACGAAATGTCGTGCCGGAACTCGGCCTCGGTAATGGCGGAGAACATGGGCGCGAATCCGTCTGGAATCGCCACGTCGTCCAGCGTGCGGAAGGCCTCGTTGTCGGCCCGTCCCACGACGATGAACCTAGCGCCGCCAGACATCATCTCGGCCAAGGCAAGCATCATCTCTGCGTCCCCGCCGTAGTAGCGGGGTGCGACCAGGCGCACCGCCGTGTCCCACCCCAGCAGAAAAGTCCTGCCAGGGAGAAGCGACGCCTTCTTCTGGAAAGTCTCCGCACGGGTTAGCACCACAGTGTCGTCAGCGCCAAACTGCTCCAGGCGCCGCAGAATCTCTGCCTTCTCAAGTGGCGGCTTGTCCACGTTGGTGACTGACAGTTCGAAAGCCCCGGCCTTGCCCGTGCGGTCGGTGGCCGCAGCCATCATCTCTCGGTGCCCGATGTGGACCGGGTTGAAGGACCCGGGCAAGAGCATTTCCGGCACTTCGCCCTCGACTTCAAGCGCTCCCGACGGTCGTCGCACCACCCACCGCGCCTCTCCGCTCAGCAGCTGATCCAGCGGTTCGGGCCTTGCGACTCGGTCGACTTCCAGTGTATCGCCCGGGGTGAGGCCCAGTTCCCGTTCCAGGTCGAATTCACGGTTCAACCCGGAGAATTCCGACAGGGCGCTGACGATCAGCAGGCTGACTATCTCTTCCTCTCCGGCCCGATCGCGCAGCCCCTTATGGAAGGTGAGGGACCAGGTGGTGGCAGCGTGCTCGTCCCAGGCGCACACGAATGCGCGATGGTCCCCACGCTTGGGGCGGTCTGTGGCGATGGTCGCGGCGCAGGCAACTCCCACCGGCGGCGAGTCATCCTCCAGCTGCGCCCTTGCCCTCCGGTAGGCCTGCCGGGCCAACTGCCGGGCCGTTTCCGCCGCCGCTGACTGCTCCGGTTCGAACCCGAGGAAATCCTGCATCGAAAGGCGGCCGTAGGGGACGATGACTTCCAGAATCGTGCGCGATGCGCCGCTCACGCCCAGCAGCCAAGCCACCGCCTGCGTGCCGGCGCCGGAAACGGCCAGCACCGTCTTGTGGGGAGTGGCGTGCAGTTGCCCGATCTGAGGGAGGATATTTTCCAGCATTGGAGCGACGGTCCTCAAAAACTTGCCTAGTGGACGGCTGCCAGGTCGGAACCACTCCCGGGGCCACTCCATGGAGAGCGGTCGATACCTTCCATATTGGCTCGGGAGCTGGCTACTTCGCCGACCTGCTTTTCAGCGTAGGCCCGCATCCAGTCCTCCGGGATGCGCTGGCGGGCGTCCCGCCACCACAGGGGCTGGCCGTGGCTAATGGTGCGTCCATCCGCGACCTCCGCAAGGAGACAGGTCATGTCGCCGCCGTCCATGGCGTTGACCACCCGGCAGTCCAGCCAGCCCCAGCAGTCTGCGAACAGTGGACTGCCGGTCGCTCCCTTCGAGTATTCGACGCCGACGAGCTTGTCGCGGTCCCGGGCGGAATAAAGCCCGAAATCCCTGATCCATTCCAGCTGCCCGGCCCTGGGGAAGTTGAGGGCAAAGGCGCCGCTGCCCATAATCATCTCGTGGCTGTGGTTCGTTTTGTAAATCTGCACCAGAACGCGGGGCCGTTCTGCGACGATAGAGGCCCCACCTATGGACACGCAAAGCTGAGCATTGTCCTGACCTCGCCAGTGGCTGGAAACCGCGGCGATGGGAGACCAGAGATTCCCCATCATTGGAGCGATATTGCTATAGTCCATTGGTGGCCCGGTCCTGCCCTGAAGAATTCGCCCCTGTCCTGAATCCTGAATAGCGTCCACGCTGAGGGGAGACCCCTTACCATATCGAGAGTCTAGCACCGGAGTTGATGCCGGGAAAGGGCCTTTTCGGAGCCGGAAATGGCGATGGGCGCGACAGTGCCCGCGTACACCCACAGCCCAGCGGCGTGGGGATGCCGGATGGCAGTGAGACCACCTATGAACCCGCCAGGGCCAAAAGTACACCCACAGCCCAGCGGCGTGGGGATGCCGGATGGCAGTGAGACCACCTATGAACCCGCCAGGGCCAAAAGTACACCCACAGCCCAGCGGCGTGGGGATGCCGGATGGCAGTGAGACCACCTATGAACCCGCCAGGGCCAAAAGTACACCCACAGCCCAGCGGCGTGGGGATGCCGGATGGCAGTGAGAAAAGGGCTACCAGTCGGGAGAGTGATCCTTGGCATCGTTGTGTGTCAGCCGCTGCTGATTGGTGCCGTCGGCGTCCATCACCAGTATCTCGGTCTCGCCGAAAAGGTCCGTGACAAAGGCAATCCGTCTCCCATCGGGCGACCAAACCGGCTCGGTGTCGGACGCCTCGTTGATGGTGAGCCGCACCGGAGGGCCATCTTCATTGGCGTTGGCGGTGTAGATTTCCGAATTGCCGTCCCTGTCGGTTACGAAGACCAGGGTATCGCCATCGGGGGCCCAGGCCGGGGAATGCTCCTCCTCTGGCGAACTCAGCCAACGCTCCTCCAGCACATCGCCCCGCCAGTCTTCGCCGTCTTCCGGCTTGACCAAGTAGATGTCGTTGTTGCCAAAGTCGTCGCGCACGAACGCAATGGCATCGCCGTCCGGCGACCAGACCGGGTCGGTGTCAGCCCCGTCGGTCAGCCGCAACAGGTTGACGCCCTGGGGGTTTCGGAGCCAGAGGCCTTGAACATCCTCCCCTCCTTCCAATACCGTCTGGCGGGAGAAGACTAGCCACTCCCCGTCCGGCGACCAGTCACCCAGCAGTTCCCTGCTTTCTTCCGAGGTGATGCGGGTCGTCCTGACGCGTACCGGGCCTTCCTCCTCAAGCGTAGAAACGTAGATGTCAGACTGTCCGTTAAGTTCGGACACGTAGGCCAGACTGTCTCCTTCGGCGTTCCAGAGCGGTGAACCCTCGTTGCCTCCCCCGTCGCCGTCTTCGGGCGAAATCGAGAACTCACCACCTCCGCCGTCAAGCTCGACAATGTTGACGTCGCGGTCTCCGCCGGACGAGACCACGTACGCTATTCGCTCGCCGTCGGGAGACCAGGAGGGCGCGAATTCGGATCCCGGGCCGCGTTTTACAGATTGGGTTTCTCCCGTCTCAACGTTGATGCTGTATACGTCGGGATTCCCATCCATCTCGGAGACGTACACAATCGGACGGTCCGAGCCGCCCACAATCCCGCACGCGCCAAGACTGACCGCCAAAATCAGGGCCACGGCCCAAATCTTAGCCTGGCCCGCTTTCCTCCACACCAACGACATCACAGACACACCAACGACATCACAGACCCTCAGTGCGGTCCAGATCGACCGCCTACATCAGAAATTATAGTCAGCGGGGCGGCTTGGTTCAGGTACGGGCGATACCCGAATTGGCCGGTTTTCACAACCTTGACAGCGAAGGCAGCCCTATCTAGCATTGAGCAACTCATTTGGGGCTCACGCCGATAGGGAGGCTGCCGGTACTGGAACGGAGTGGAAGGGACGGCGCGTTGGTCAGAAATTATAGTCAGGGGGGCGGAGAGATATGAAAGCGTTGGTTGGCGCGACTTTGATAGACGGGACAGGCGGCCCGGTGCTGCAGGATTCGGTAGTGCTGCTCGACGGCGACGTAATACAAGCCGCGGGTTCAAGGGGAGCCGTGTCCATCCCACCCGATGCGGAAGTGATCGACCTGTCGGGCCTCACCCTCCTGCCGGGTCTGATCGACACCCACGACCACCTAGCCGACAAGAACTACACCCTTCTTTCCCGCTGGGAGATCGAGGAACCGGCCTCCCTGGCTCACCTCAAGACTGCCAAGGCCATCGAGGACTCGTTGGCGGCCGGGTACACGACCATTCGCGACGCGGGCGGCCTGGACGCAGGGTTCAAGCAGGCTGTTGCCGAGGGGCTGATCCGGGGTCCACGCCTTCTGACTGCCGTATCGATCATTTCGCCGACGGGCGGCATCGGTGACCGGGTGGCCCCATCGGGCCATCGCACGGCTTACGCTACGGACCCAATGCGCCCCATCGGCGTCGCGAACGGCCCCGGGGCCGTTCGCTCCATCGTCCGTGAGATGGTGCGCGTGGGCGCCGACGTCATCAAGTTCGCTACCACCGGCGGCGCAAGCTCGCGCCAAGGCCACGGCCCCATGGACATGGCCTTTGGCCCCGACGAGGTCAAGGCGCTGGTGGACGAAGCCACCGCTCTGGGCAAGCTGACCATGTGCCACGCTCTCGGTGGCCCCGGCCTGCGTATGTGCATCGAGGCCGGCGTTGGCTCTGTGGAGCACGGCTGCTACTTGGCCGACGACCCCGACCTGCTGAAGATGATGGCTGACAATAACACCTTCTTCACGCCGACCTTCGAGGTGTACGAGTTCCACTCCACCATAAGCGCACCCCATGTCAAGGCGCGCGCCGAGGTGCTCTTCCACACCCACCAGGAGAGCCTGCACCGGGCCATTGATGCGGGAACCAAGATCACCGCAGGCACCGACGCCGGCGGCTTTGTCCACGGCGACAACGCCCGCGAGATTGAGCTGATGGTGGAGCGAGGGCTGACCCCCATGCAGTCGATCCAGACCGCCACCGGATGGGCCGCCGAGTGCATCGGACTGGGCAAGGAAATCGGCAGCGTCGAGAAGGGCAAGCAGGCTGACCTGCTGGCCGTCGCGGGCGACCCTCTGAAAACCATAAGCGTCCTGAGGGACAGGGAGGCCATCAAGCTGGTCATGCGGGGAGGCGTGGCCTACGTGGACAAGCTGCCCGCAGCGGTGGCGGTGCCCGCGTAGGGCGTGGTGAACCCGAAGCCGATGCGGTTCCACGTTCTGACGCTTTTCCCCGAGGCCTTTGCGCAGCCCACCGGCGACCTTGGGAGCCGGGTCGGTTTCAATGTGGCGTTCAGCATCGTGGCGCGGGCGGTTCAGCGCGGGCAGGTTGCCATCGAGGTAACCGACATCCGAGACCACACCCACGATGTCCACGGCACCGCCGACGATTACCAGTTTGGCGGTGGGCATGGCATGGTGATGAAGCCGGAGCCGGTGTTTGAGGCCGCCGAGGCCGCCCTGTCTGCTTACAGTAACGAAGAGCGCGCCGATATTCCGATCATCTTGACGACCCCACAGGGCGAGTTGCTCACACAGAAACTGGTTGAGGAACTCGCTACCGCCCCAGCCATAGCCTTCGTCTGCGGCCATTACGCGGGTATGGACGAACGCATCGCCGAGGGCGTGGCCACCCGGCAGGTCAGCGTGGGCGACTATGTGCTGACCGGGGGCGAGTTACCGGCCATGATCATGATCGATGCGGTGACCCGGCTGCTGCCCGGCGTGGTCGGCTCGCCAGAGAGCGTCGCCGGGGACTCCATCACCACGGGACTCTTGCAGCATCCGCTCTACACCCGCCCCGCCGAATATCGTGGTATGGCAGTGCCGGATGTGCTGCTGTCGGGGCACCACGCCGACATCGACCGCTGGCGGCGGCGCCGGTCCCTGGAGCGCACCCTGTCCAGCCGTCCCGACCTGCTTGCCAGCGCCCCTCTGACTCCCGAAGACTTTCGCTACCTCGCCAGCCTGGGATACGAGCCGGATGCTTGAGCGATATGCCCAAGTCTGATTTCAAGTTCCGCACGGAGCTTCGCGTCCGCTGGATGGAATGCGACGCCCAAGGCATCGTGTTCAACGGGGCCTATCTGGGCTATCTCGAGGTGGTCCAGGCCGAGTATTATCGCAACCTTGGCATCGGCATCTATCACCTGCCCCGGTCAGGCTATTTTGACCTTGCCGTGGTCAAGACGACCATCGAATTCAGAGCGCCGGCACTTGTCGACGAAATCATAGAAGCCTACGTGCGGGTATCGCGCTTCGGCAATACCAGCATGGACATGAATTTAGAGCTGTACCGTCCGGCTCCCGAACTGCTCCTGACCACGGTGGATGCGGTCTATGTCGGGTACGACGCGGCCACCGGAGCAACCCGCCGCGTACCGGATGACTTCAGGGAGCTGATAGGCCATTTCGAAGAGTCCGGGCAGGTGCTGCCCCTTTCCAGATTCCCCGAACTGGAGGAGGCTATGAGGATATCCACCACCGGGATCGCCCCGTGAGAAGACCCAGGGCAATCGCCTTTGAATTCGTTCGCTAACATCCCAATCTGTCAAAATATATTCCCCCGTCGGCGGCGCACAGTCCCAGTTGGTTTGCGTGCAACCACAGGAGAACTGTCAGCCGCCCCAGTTCCCAGTCCGCCCCGCTGACGCTTGCCCTCTTGCCACATCTCGAGTAACCCAGTAGCATAGAGTGAATGTAATCCGAATATATGTTCGCTAACAATTCAAGCCAAACCGCCCGCTCATGAACGCCTGAATGGGTCAAGTGATCGGAAATGACTGGAAATGACCGGGAAAATGAAAAATACCCAGCCCTCACAATACAGCACGTCGTCGCCAACAAACGTTTGTTTGGGATGACGTCGGCTGCTGAATTCAAAAGCAATTGCCCCGTGAGGAGAACGGACATTCATTGACGGAAATCGTCGCAAGGCATAGACTTGGGCCAGTTCCTCCCTTCCCGAGCCAGTGAGATAAACGGAGGTGGCATCACCCGATGGCCCGACTCTTTGACCTGCATATTCATACCACCAAGGGCAGCAGCGACAGCAGCCTTACCCCCGAGGACATGGTGCTGGAGGCCGACCGGCTGGGTCTGCGAGGGCTCTGCATCACCGAACACGCCGGGCCGTGGGACCGCCACGAGTTTCAGAAATTCGCCGCCCTCCATAGTGTTGTGCTGATTCGCGCCATGGAGGTCGAAACCGACATGGGCCACATGCTCGCCTTTGGCATTGACAAATACCAAGCCGGTTTCAACAAGGCCGCCGAGTTGCGCAAGGCCGCAACTGCGGTCGGCGGTTTCGTCATTACCGCTCATCCGTTTCGCGGTGTGCTCAGCAGTCATGGAAACCGCTCTCGGGCCCTGATATACCAATCGGTGCCGGACGAACTGCCCAACGCACCCGAGGACGCGCTGGACCATCCGGTGTTCAAGCTGGCAGACGCCGTTGAGGTGGCCAATGGCGGCACGATTGACCGGGAGAACGAATTCGCTCTAAAGGTTGCCGACCTGCTTGACCTTCCGGTGACCGGCGGGAGCGACGCCCATTCGCTTCACGGGCTGGGCAAGTTCGTAACTGAGTTCCACGACGAGATTACCAGTGAGGCAGAGTTCCTGAAGGCCCTGCATTCCGGGCAATATCACCCCGTGACCGGCCTGCGCAACGGGGCCATACGACGCTATGCCTCCTGACCGGCGCCTTTTATTTTGGTAAAATATTTTGACAACCCGGCAGGGACCCACGTCCCACCACACCGCAGCGGCGTGGTGATGCCGGATGGCAGTGAGTTAGCCCGGCAGGGACCCACGTCCCACCACACCGCAGCGGCGTGGTGATGCCGGATCGCAGTGAGTTAGCCCGACAGGGACCCACGTCCCACCACACCGCAGCGGCGTGGTGATGCCGGATCGCAGTGAGTTAACCCGGCAGGGCAACGTCCCACCACACCGCAGCGGCGTGGCGATGCCGGATGGCAGTGAGTTAACCCGGCAGGGACCCACGTCCCACCACAGCGCAGCGGCGTGGTGATGCCGGATGGCAGTGAGTTAGCCCGGCAGGGACCCACGTCCCACCACAGCGCAGCGGCGTGGTGATACCGGATGGCAGTGAGGAGATATGACCTCGCTTCACCAGTTGATTTCCCCTCTGGAACAGGTCTACGTTTCCTTGGATCTGGAAACTACGGGTCTGGATTCCGACCGCGACACCATCCTGGAGATAGGTGCGATACGCTTCCGGGGCGACGAGGTGCTGGACACCTTCGAGACCTTCGTCAACCCCGGCCGCCCGATTCCCGACCACATTCAGAGGCTGACCGGAATCAGGCCGCGCCAAGTGGAACGCGCGCCTTCTTTCTCCAGCATCTCCGGCGATTTCGCCGAGTTCCTTGGACCGCATCCCGTAGTCGGCCACAACATCCAGTTCGATCTGAGATTCCTGGCTTCCCACAACCTGCCGGTGTCGAACCCCGCTTACGACACAATGGACTTGGCCACAGTATTCCTGCCTCAATCGCGCCGCTACTCTCTCAAGCATCTGGCCGACCACTTCGGAGTGGAGTTACGTAACCACCGCGCCTTGGACGACGCCATCGGCGGCAAGGAACTGTTTGTCCGCCTGATACGCTTGGCCGGGGAGCAGGACGGGGGACTGCTGGCCTATATGTCGGAGTTGGCCCGCCGGAGCAATTGGACACTCTATCCGGCCCTGTCCGGCCTGGCTGCCTCCCGTTCAACCGCGCCGTCGTCCGTGGGGCCCGCAGGGCTGGACTTGGAGTTGCTGACCAAGCGTGTGGAACCACCGGAGAAACGCCGCCCTGCCGAGGATCTCGAATACTTGGGCAACAAGCAAATTCATGGGGTTCTGGGCCCGGATGGTCCTTTCGCCAATGCCTTTGGTGGCTTTGAACACCGACCCGAGCAGGAAGAAATGCTCGACGCGGTGGCCGACGCCATCTACAACCAACAGCACATGGTCATCGAGGGCGGCACGGGCGTGGGCAAGTCCTTGGCGTACCTGCTCCCTGCGGCGCTGTTTGCCGTGTCCAAGGGTCAGCGGGTGGTGGTATCCACCAACACCATCAACCTGCAGGAACAGCTCATCGGCAAGGACATACCGGCCCTTCAAAGCGTCTTAGAACAGTCGGGCCTGTTGGAACCCGATACTCTGAAAGCCACGCTGCTGAAAGGAAGAGCCAATTACCTGTGTCTGAGACGCTGGCAGCAATTGTCACGCAGCGATTCGTTGAGCGTGGACGATGCCAAACTGTTGTCGAAGACGGCGGTATGGCTGCAGGACACGGCCTCGGGAGATCGGGGCGAAATCAACCTGAACGGCCGCGAGGCCCCGGCCTGGAACCACGTCTCGGCGGGCGAGAAGGGTTTCTGCATGGACATGCGCGACGGCTCTCCGTGCTTCCTGCGCGCCGCGAGACAGCGCGCCGAGCAGTCCCACATTATCATCGTCAACCATGCCCTGCTGATGAGCGACCTGGTCTTCGGTGGCCTCATCCCCGAATATCAGACCGTCATCATAGACGAAGCCCACCATCTGGAAGATGCGGCGACCAACCAGTTCGGTTTCGAGTTGCCTCAAGGGGACCTGGAACGAATTTGGGAACCCGCGGGCAGATTAACCGGCGGTGTGAGGCAAGCCCTCGCCGCCGATGGACAGGACGCCGCCACTACTGACGCGGGCCAATCAGCGATGACCGCAGTGGAAACCGAAGGGCCTCGCCTGCGCGAGTCGTGGGACCAGTTGTTCATAGCGCTGGAGGCGCTGCTTGCCGGCCAGCGCCGGGGCCGGAACCAAGGCGACCAGAACCAGCTGCTGATAACCGCCGACGTTCGGAACTCCCCGTTTTGGGCAGAGCTGCACCTGGCTTGGGAGAATCTGAACACGCGACTCAACCAAGCCGGAATCGCCCTGAGGAACCTTCGGAGCTTCCTGGAAAACAATCCGCTCCCCGCGGCGCCGGACCAGCAGGCATTTCTGGTGGAGGCCAATTCGCTGTCGGACAATTTGGAGGAGCTGGCCAATCGTTTGACATCCGTTTTGGACGAAACTCCCGAGGATGCCATCCACTGGATCAACGTTAACCCCTCGCAGGCTGCCATATCCATTCACTCGGCGCCTTTGGACGTCAGTCCAATCCTGGCCGATAAATTGTTTGAGGAGAAGGACTGCGTAATCCTGACCAGCGCTACACTCACCGCGGGTGGCAGCTTTGAATTTCTCAAGAGGCGGGTCGGCTTGGACCGGGACGCCGCGGAACTCCTTGTCGGTTCTCCATTCGACTATGAGAAGGCAGCGCAGGCACTGATTCCCGAGGATATGCCGCAACCCAATGCCCCTGGTTACGTGGCAGCCACCGCCGATGTGCTTGCCCAGCTCGGGCAGCGGCTGCAGGGACGGACAATGGCGTTGTTCACGTCCCACTCGTCTTTGCGGGCGGTGGCGCAGCGGCTGCGTCCTCTGCTGGAACCCCACGGCATCCCGGTCCTGGCCCAGGGTGTTGACGGCTCGGCTCCCTACCTCATGGCGGCCTTTGCCGAGGAACCCGGCAGCGTGCTGCTGGGGACCGCCAGCTTCTGGGAGGGAGTGGACATGCCTTTCGGGCTGCTCAAGGCGCTGGTTATTACGCGGCTGCCCTTCCAAGTTCCCAGCGATCCCATCGTTCAATCCCGTTCGGAATTGTATGACGACCCCTTCAACGAGTTCTCGATTCCCAACGCGGTGCTGCGCTTCAGGCAGGGCCTCGGCCGCCTGATCCGCAACAAGGACGATCAAGGCACGATAGTAGTGCTGGACTCCAGGATCTCCACCCACGGCTACGGGCAGACGTTCCGCAACTCGATGCCGCCGTGCCATCACACTCCGTGCTTCACGTCAAACGTGGGAATGCTGGCTGAAATGTGGCTGGAAGGCGGACGGCAGGGAGGTCGGCGTGGCAGTCGCGCCCGTCAGGTTTGATGCCGGGCAGCCCATAGACCTGGAGGCCAGCCTGCTGGGCGGGCAGGCTCACCGCTGGCAACGTGAGGGAGACTGGTACAGCGGCGTTCTTTGGGGGAACCTGGTTCTGGTCCGTCAGCACGGCAGAGTGGTCGAGTTTCTCAGCGCTCCGTCGGACCCCGAGTCACTGGCTCCAAGAATCCGGGATTACCTTCGGCTGGATGACGACCTCGAGGCCATTTACGCCGACATCACCCAAGACGCGAACGTGGCGGCACAGGTGGAAAGGTACCCCGGCCTGCGTGTTCTGCGGCAGGAACCTTGGGAGTGCTTGGTCGCCTACATCTGTTCTGCCAACTCCAACATAGGGACCATCCATCTCAATATGGAGCGGCTCTCTGACGAGTTCGGCTCACCATTGAAAATTCTGAGTCCAAACCCTTTGCCCCAAGGCGCGGCGAGCATAGAGCGCCGCACGTTCCCGACCCCTGCCGACCTGGCCGAGGCGGGCGAAGCCGAGTTGCGGCGACTCAAGCTGGGATTCCGTGCGCCCTACGTCTACCAAGCGGCCCGAGCGGTACTGGAGGGACGCCCTGACTTGGAATATCTGATCCGGGCGCCTTACCAAGAATCGAAGTCGGAGTTGATGTCACTCAAGGGGGTCGGCGACAAGATTGCCGACTGCATTGCTCTGATGTCGCTGGAGAAGCTGGAGGCCTTCCCCATAGACGTCTGGGTGCGCCGCGCCCTGGCCGAATGGTACTTTCCCGGGGAGAAGACTCCCACCAACCGGTCGCTGCTGCCTTGGGCGCAGGAACACTTTGGCCGCTTTGCGGGCTACGCCAACCAATACCTGTTCCACGGCAGGCGACTGCGAGACAGGAAACCGGCGGCCGGGGCCGACGGCTAGGCGGACCTTTCCAGTTGAACCACGACAAAGGCGACCGCTGCGCCAACTGCTGCAGCAAGCAAAAGCCACCTCCACCAGCCTTGGGGTGCAGTGCTCCGGGCCTCTCTGCGCTGGGCTTGCCGGTGCTCCCAAGGCGCGACCTGGCCCTGGGATGACCACACGCCGCGCCGCCTGCGCTGGGCATCGCGCTCCGCCTGCTCCAGCCCCAACCCATGCCCTCCATATTGGCTGTACCACCGCGCCAGTCCCTGCTCGACCATGAGGCGGTTGACCGATTTCCGCCGTCCGACGGCGCGATAGAACAAGACACCGACCAGCCTTCCATACCGGTCGGTGTCCGTTGGCTCCAAGACCAAGTCCGTCCGCTTCCAGACCAGCCTGTTCAGGTAATCTCTGGCCTCCCGCCCGTATTCCTGATCCCACTCCGGGGCGTCGATGGCGTAAAGCCGAAATCGAAATTCCTCGCGCCTGCGGGAATTCGCTGGACAGACGATCAGCGAGTCCCCGTCCTGAACGGAAAGGACCTGCACCGGAAACGGACGACCGGGCCGGATCTGGTAATATCGCCCTCTTCTGCGCGGAAAGAGAGCGCGAATCAGCCACCACACAAACACGTCCCACACCCTCCCGGCGGATTCAGCCCTGGGTCAGCAGCAGCTTGCCGAAGAAACCCGTTGCCTCCATTGCCTGGTGGGCGTCGGCGGCATCAGCCAGAGGGAAAGAGCGGTCAACCACGGGCCGGACTGCGCCGCGGTTGAGCATCTCAACAATCTGGCGCATGTCCTCTTTGGTGCCCATATACACGCCGTAGACCTCTTTCTGCTGACTGAACAGGAGGCCAAGGTGCAGCTCGGCTCGCAAGCCCGTGGTTGCGCCGCAGATACCGTAACGGCCACCGGGACGCAGCGATGCAAAGGCAGGGCCGAAGAATTCCGCACCCACATGGTCAACCACGGCGTCCACTCCGGCTCCGCCGGTAATCTCCCGTACGCGCTGCCGGATGTCCTCCTCCGTGTAGTTGATGACCTCGTCGGCTCCCAGTTCCTTGGCCTTGGCTGCCTTTTCGGCGGTGCTGGTGGTCGCGATAACGCGAGCGCCTACCACGTCTTTCGCCATCTGGATGGCGGCGGTTCCCACTCCGGCCGAGGCAGACAGCACCAGGACGGTCTGCCAGGGCTTGAGCTGCAGACGACGCACCAGCATGTTCCATACCGGGAGGTAGGTCGTCGGGATTGCGGCGGCATGTTCGAAGCTCACAGAGTCCGCAATTACGTGGGCGTTGGCCGCCGGAACGATTAGATACTCAGCATAGCTACCATCGAGGGCGCTGCCGAGGAATTGAGAGCGGCGGCAGAGGTCATCCTGCCCCGAGAGGCAGGCAGTACACTGCTGGCAGGATAGCCGGGGGTTGATCACCACCCGGTCTCCCTCCTTCAGGCCCGCGACGCCGGGGCCGGCGGCTGCCACCTCTCCCGCGCAGTCGCCGCCCAAGATGAGCGGGGGCGGGAACTGCCGCTCCAAGCCACGATCGCCTGCCCTGGTGTAGAGGTCCAGGCGGTTCAGTGCCGTCGCCCGCACCCGCACCTTCACCTGTCCTGCCGCTGCCTCCGGCTCAGGCAATTCCCCCAAAGTCAGCACTTCGGGGCCGCCGTGGGCCTCTATGTACACCGCTTGCATCTGTGGTCTCCTCCTGATTAATCAAGGCAAATTGATTTGGTAGCGTTTTTCGATAGTGGAAGTCTCAGGGCCGCCGACCATAGAAGCAGTCGTCGCAGAGGAATACGATGGCAAGGGCGTCCTCGTGGCTGCCGATACGTCCGCATTGCGGCGACGTGGAGTCCTGGCTCCAAGGCTGATGAAACTTGCCGCCACACATCTGGCAGGAGGTCTCATTGAATCCGTCCAAGGCCTCCCCGCAAATGACGCAGGACTCCATATCTCCCTGTTCAATAGGTAATTCGGCCATTGCACTTACTTCGAAGCTCCCTCCTGATCGCGGGCCAACAGATCCCGCACCAGAGCCCGTTCTTCCCCTTCGCCGGATACAAGTCCATCCAGGTTGGCGTCCCGGAGCTGCGCCAGAATCTGCCCGATCAAGGGCCCTTGGGGCGCACCCATATCCAGCAACTCCTCCCCAGAGAGGCTGGTCTGCACAAACCGCAGAGTTTCCGAATACTGCCGCAGCGAATCAGCCACCAACGGATCGTCGGTAAACCTCGCATGGAACGCTATTGCCGTCGGGTCGAAGGCGGACAGCAACCTGTACAGTTCCGACGGTCTCCGAGACGCCGACCTGATTTTGGGCTCCGCCTCCCCGACCTCAATGGTATCACGCGCTAACACGGCCCGCCGCCCCGACAATCGCAGCCGATGGGCAACGGATTCACCCTCCAGAGCACTGAGTTGGCTGAACAACGCCGCCAGACACTCGTCCGCATCGGGAAATTCGCCAAATTTGGCTGAGAGAGTTCGAAGACCCTCGTGTTTTGATAGTGATGGATGGACACCCTTCAACAGCCCCAGTTCCGCCGCCCGCAAGAGCGCCGGGCCAGGGTGAGGCTCCTGAAGTAGCCGCTCGAGCTCGTGCCGCCAGCGGTCGCCGCTCACGGCATCCAGGTACCCATCAGAAACTGCGGAAGCCAAGCATTCCAGCGTGCCATCGTCAATGTGAAAGCCGAAACGCTGCTCGTAGCGAACTGCACGAAACATCCTGGTAGGGTCGTCTATAAAGCTGCGGGGATGGAGGATGCGGACAAGGCCGGCCTCCAGGTCGTCAAGACCGCCAATGGGGGCCAGCAGTTCACCATCCTCCCCCGAAACTGGGAAGGCCATGGCGTTGATGGTGAAATCTCTCCTGGCAAGATCATCGGCAATACTCCCCGGGGCAATCTGAGGCAACTGCCCAGGTGCGGGGTACACCTCCCGGCGGGCCGTCACCAAATCAATGCGGGTTCCAAGAGCAACAACTGTTGCCGTGCCAAACCGTTTGTGCTTTGTGCAGACGCCTCCCAAGCGTTCTGCCAGCCTCTCGGCGAGCAGCACGGCGTGGCCCTCGACCGAGAAATCCAGGTCCAGCACCGGCGCGCCCAGCAAGGCGTCGCGCACCGGTCCGCCGACCAGATAGACCGGCATTCCTGTATCCAGAGAAAGCTGACGGACGGCGCCCAAAGCACGAAGATGACCGTCGTCCATGCCAACGGTCAACGATGAGAGGGAAAGGGAATGGCGGGCTTGAAACGACGTGGCGGACCCTCCAAGTACCGAGCGGGACCGGCGGCGGGTCGGTGCGGGTCGGTATGGACAAAGGAGTGCAATTATAGCACAGACAGCCTCAAGCACATCTCGACCGGAAAGGCGAAAAACGGTTGCATGAGATGCCGACACCAACGCAAAGTCGTTTCAGGATTTTAACTCCCGGTCCTCGGCCTGCCGGTCGGCTCACCACAAACGTGCCCTGACTCCCCGTCCTGCACAAGTTCAGGACCAACGCTCCGGCAACCTGAATGACTTTGCCTCTAACCTTTGGGAGGAAATGTCAGCACCGCTTTGACAACACAGGAGTCCGTGGCTAAAATTCAGGGCAAGCAGCCCGACTCCGGCCGGGTGAATCCATGGCTGGAAATCCAGGGCCGCTAAAACCAGCGGGAGGCGCAACATGGCCGAGGCTGAGTTCATAACTTTCTACGATTTTCGTTGACCCTTTGTTTACAATGCCAACATGTGGTTGGCAAAAGTACGGGAACTGACCGGACAGTCCATCGAGATTGACTGGCAACCCTTCTCCCTGTCGCAGGTCAACAACAAAGACGGCGACAATGTTTGGGAAAGGGCTGATGTCGTCAGCGGTGCCGATCCCATTCTGCTCGCCCATAAGGCGGGGCTGGCAGTGAAGCGTCAGGGCAAAGAGGCCTTCGAGGCATACTTCATGGCCCTGCTCAAGGCCCGCCACGAGGACAAGGCGGACCTGAACGACCAGGCCGTCATCGACGGCGCCGGCGATGCCGCCGGGATCGATATGGCTCGTTTCCGTGAGGATATCGCCGATCCGGATCTGCTGCGTGAGCTGGCGGAGAGCCACACCAAGGCCGTTGATGAGTACGGTGCTTTCGGCGTGCCCACCTTCGTCTTCGACAGCGGCAACTTCGCCTTCCTCAAGATGTTCATCCCGCCCGAAGAACAGTCGGTGGAGATTTACGACAACTTGATGAAGTCGATGAGCGAGTTCGTTCACGTCGGCGAATTGAAGCGCCCGCAGCCGCCGTGGCCGCATGGGGTCATCTAAGCACCCCCTGAGCCCGTCGAAGGGCGGTCGTGGCCGCAATTCTGCGTCGTTGCTGGGGTTCCAATTTCGGGACCCCAGCCTCTTTGAGCGCGCCCTCGTTCACCGCTCATACTGCAACGAACACGGGATGGAGGCCTCCGATTCCTATGAGCGTCTGGAGTTCTTGGGAGACGCAGTCGTCGAACTGATAATCTCAGCCCACCTCTACCGCCAGTTTCCCGAGGCCGACGAGGGGCAACTGACCAAGTCCCGATCCTCTCTGGTGAGAGGCAAAGTCTTGGCACAGGTGGCTCGGCGATTGGGATTGGGTGAACTGCTCTTGGTCGGACACGGAGTCGAGGCATCGGGCGGGAGGAACCAGGACTCAGTCCTCGCTGCGGCTCTGGAGGCAGTAATTGCCGCCGTCTATCTGGACCAGGGGATGGAAGCCGCCCGCCTGTTTGTAAGCCAGCACCTGGCCCAGGAGTTGGCGGATAACCTCCAGGCTGGCGCACCGCCGGAAAACCCCAAGTCACGCCTTCAGGAATGGCTGCAGGGAATCGGACAACCGGCCCCATCCTATCGCTTGGTCAGCCGTGAGGGCCCAGACCATAACCCTGTGTTCAGCGTTGAGGCGGCTGTGGGTGAAAGGGTGGTCGGAATGGGCCAGGGAGGCAAGAAGTCGGACGCAGAGCGAGCGGCTGCGGAGGCAGCGCTTAACCTGCTCCTCTCCGACCAATTCTCGTCCGAATTGCAAGACGAAGACCATTCTATGACATCAGACTGTACCGATACAGTCACAGAGGCGAAAAAACCAAGTCATGCTGATTCGGAATCAGCGCGTGGAATCTTCAATCGGCTCAGGCTGAGCCGCAAGAGCTAGACCTGTATAACCATGCTGCGACTTTTTCGACGCAATCGCCAGGAAGAAAGGAAGGCCACGGAGCAGGCGGTCAAACCCAGCCGGGAACGGTGGTTCGGCCGAATCGTCAATCTACTTCGGTCGCCCCGGTTGGACGACTCGGTCTGGGATGAAATAGAAGAGATCTTGATCTCCTCAGATGTCGGGGTTGAGACTTCTCTCCGTATTATCGACGACCTGAAGCAACAGGTGAAATCGGGGCAGCTTGATTCACCTGATGCGGTTACCGAGGCCTTGAAGCAGGCACTGACCAATGGCCTTTCGACAGATTTCGAAGGGTTATTGCCGGGCGACGAAGGCACCGCCAAGCCCTACGTGATCCTGATGGTCGGCGTCAACGGCGTCGGCAAGACCACCAGCATCGGCAAGCTGGCCCACCACTTCACCCAGTCGGGCCGCCAAGTCATAGTGGGCGCTGCGGACACATTCCGCGCCGCCGCCGCAGAGCAGTTGGAAATCCTTGGCGAGCGGGTGGGGGTTGATGTAATCCGGCACGCGGCCGGCGCCGACCCGGGGGCCGTAGCCTATGACGCATACCAAGCCAGCAGGGCACGCGGAGCCGACGTCCTGATCATCGACACGGCGGGGCGTCTCCACACCAAGACCAACCTGATGGAAGAGCTGCGAAAAATTCGCCGTGTCCTGAACCGCCAAGACCCGACGGCGCCCCACGAGGTGATCCTGACGCTGGACGCCACCACCGGGCATAACGGCTTGGCCCAAGCGAAGTCATTCCGCGAGGCGGTTGACTGCACCGGCATATTCCTCGCAAAGCTGGATGGCACGGCGCGAGGCGGCATCGTCCTCGCTATCCGGCAGGAGTTGCAGGTGCCCATCCTGTTCATCGGCACCGGCGAGGGGATGGCCGATATGGCCCCCTTCAATGCCGACGATTTCGTGGACGCCCTCCTTGCGCCGGTTTCCTAGCCGGTCCTTTCCTTCTCCTCCTCGCCGCACTGCCGGGTGACCTATGGTCGACGCTTTATTGTGGCTCCTAACAGTAGAGCTGCTGGGCGCAGCGGCGCTGCCCTGGGTCTTCCACCTGTTTAGGTTTCTCCCTGACCGCGGCATCACCCTGGCGAAGCCCACCGCACTGCTTGTTCTCTCCTATCTACTGTGGGTCCTTGGGCTGACTCACATTCTGCCCAATACTCCGCTCACCATCTGGGCCATCGTCTTATTCACCGCCATCGCGTCGATGTGGATGGCCGGGCGGCATTGGGAGGAACTGCGGGACTTCCTGCAGCGTCATTGGCTCATCCTGGTGATAGCCGAGCTGGTGTTCTTGGGAATGTTCGTGGCCTGGGCGTTGGTAGTGTCGGGATCTCCGTCCATCACCCACACCGAAAAGCCGATGGACTTCATGCTCCTCAACGCGGCGCACCAAGCCCGGTTCTTTCCGGCGGAGGACCCATGGCTGTCTGGGCACTCCATCAGTTACTACTACTTCGGCCACATCATCATGGCATCCCTGGCCAAGATGAGTGGCGTGGTTACCTCGGTCGGTTATAACCTGGCTATCGCCACCCTTCCCGCACTGGCCGGGGCAGTCTGCTTTGGCCTGCTTTACAACTTGGTGCGGCTGGCCGGAGGAGGAACACGCTGGGCGCTGGGTGTTGGAGCAGGAGCGCCGGCACTGATACTGCTGGCCGGCAATATGGCTGGGGCTCTGGAATTCGTCCGAATTCGTGGCTGGGCCGGGGCGGGCTTCTGGGACTGGGTCGCCGTGGACGGCCTGGATTCTGGGCCGGCGGAGAGCGGTGTTTTTCCGGGAGGGTTCTGGTGGTGGTTTCGCAGCACCCGTATCATCGGCAAGTCTTCCGATGAGGGAATACTCGATTACACCATCACCGAATTCCCTGCCTTCAGCTTCCTGCTGGGCGACCTGCACGCTCACGTTCTGGCCATCCCTTTCCTCCTGCTCGCCATCGCGGCTGCGCTGAATCTTTACTTATCCAACGAAAAGCTGGGGTTGGCCTGGCTTGGGCGGCATTCAGCACAGGCAGCGATGGTGGCGCTTTTTGGCGGCGCCCTGGCCTTCATCAACTTCTGGGATTTCCCGACGTTTATGGCGGTGCTGGCTGCGGCCCTGCTGCTGAAGGGTTGCCGGGATTATCCTGATTCGCTGCTTCAGGCAGCCAACTCCGCCGCATTGGTGTTTCTGCCGCTTTTCCTTCTGTCCATAGCGCTTTTCGCCCCGGTCTATTTCACGTTCAGCGGTCAGGCTTCCGGCGTGTTGCCTCTCCGGGACGTGGCGACGCACCCCTTCCATCTGTTCTTGGTTATGGGGCTGTTTATACTGCCGTCCCTGGCCTTTGGGGCCCGCGCGTTGATGAGGATTGATCGTACCAACTCTGACGACTCTCCATTGGCGGTGGCCGCTCTGCTGATTGCAGCGATACCCCTCGGCATCTGGATGGCTACGGCCTTCCTGTTCTCCTTAGTCACAAGCGGCGCCAGCGTCGCCTTCGACGACCTCGGTCGTCGCCTCACGTTGGCGGCGCCCGGAGCGATGGTAGTGGGGACCGCTGCCTATCTGGCAGCTGTTATGTCGCGCCGGGGCAACGAACGCGCGTCATCTTTTGCGCTCCTGCTAATGGCATTCGGTTTCTTCCTAATTATGATCGCCGAGCTTTTCCACATCGTGGACTCCTTCAGCGGACCCTGGCGCCGGATGAACACCGTGTTCAAGGTCTATTACCAAGCTTGGCTGCTACTGGGCATCACTGCCTCTTTCGCGGTTTACAGCCTCTGGTCTGACCGGACAGAGGGACTGGCATCTCCCAAGCGGGGCCTTGCCGGGCTGGCAGGCCGTCTTGGCGGCGGCGCGGTGCTGGCGGTCCTGCTGCTGGCCTCGTTCTACTACTCCCTCGGGGCGGCGCTGGAGAGAGGCGGAGCTTATGGCGCGCCATTCGAAGGCCGCACCCTTGACGGCCTTGCCTATCTGCGGGGAGTGGAACCAGGAGAATATGCCGCGATCGAGTGGCTACGCGACGAAGCGCCCTCAGGCCGAATCCTAGAGGCGGTGGGCGATGACTACAGCCAGTATGGCAACATATCGGCCAGTACAGGCCTGCCCACGGTGTTGGGCTGGACGGGCCACGAGTTGCAATGGCGCGGTTCGTCAGAACCATTCGCCGGGCGCGAGCAGGAAGTGGCGGTCATCTACTCCAGTCAGGACCCGACAGAAGCGCTGCGGTTGCTGGAAAGCTACGGAGTGCGGTACGTTTACTTGGGCAAAAGGGAACAGGAACGATACGGAGTTTCTTCACTGCCGCAATATGGCGATTTTCTTAGAACCGTTTTCCAGCACGACAGCGTAATAGTGTACGAAGTCTGGAGCGGCCCTGAACTATGATTGAAGCTCAATCGGAACAACCCGAAATATGGGATGACGCCACTGGCGCCGAGCCGTTGGCACCCGCAGCACAGGTGGAGTCCTCCCTCTCTGCCGCCCTCCGCCGGTGGGGGTGGTACGAGGCCGTGTTTCTTGCCGTAATAGTGGCCGCGTTGGGTCTCAGGCTGTTTGAGCTCGGCGGTCGCCCGATGCACTACGACGAGGCCATCCACCTGCATTACGGCTGGAAGCTGGCCAACAGCGCCAGCGCGCTGCTGGGGTGGCCGTGGATATTCGGTTCGGACTACATTCATTCCGCTTGGATGCACGGTCCGTTCCAGATAGAGATGACGGCGGTCATCTTCACGGTCCTCGGCGATACGGACTTCACCTCCCGGCTCGGCTACGCCCTCTTTGGGACAGCACTGGTGGGCCTGCCATACTTCCTCCGCGACCACATCGGGAAGCGGGGCGCCCTTATCGCCGCCGTAATGCTTGCGCTTTCCCCGGCTCTGCTGTATTTCAGCAGGTTCGGACGCAACGACGTCATCATGATGTTTTGGGCCGTCGCCCTTTTTGTCCTGATGTGGCGTTACCTGGACAACGGACGGCGGATTCACCTGTACGTCAGCTCGGCCATCTTGGCCCTGATGTTTACCACCAAGGAGACAGCCTATCTGCTGGTAGCGGTTTTCGGCCTGATTGTATTTCTTGCTGCCCTGCCGGACCTGGTTCCCTGGCTCCAGCGACGTGCGGAGCTGGTGCGGGAGGGCACGCCGGCAGCCTTGTTTCTACTGCTGATTACGCTCACTCTACCGCAATGGTCGGCGGCCATTGCCATGTTCCAAGGATTGTTGGGTCTGACGCTGGCCAACCCAGACCCTCTGACCGGAAACAATGTGATCAACATCGACGGGTCCGCGGGCATGACCGGCGCCCCCGCTTGGGAGGGTAGCACGATGATGCTGCCGGTCGTGGGCGTCCCCTGGGTTTTCCACGCCGCCATCGTTGTTGCGGGACTGGCTGCCCTCTCTTGGATCGTGAGCCGGGGTCCGCTCAACCCCGCAAGGGTTGCTGGTTTGGCCGGCGCCCCGCTGATGAGCGCCTTTGCCTTCGCCTGGATACTCTTCCGTCCCTACTCGGCGGTGGACCCTGCCAGTAATCTGTTGCAGGCGGCCGACTGGACGATCTTTCTTGCTGCCATGCTAGTTGCGGCCGGTTTCCTGTTCTGGAGCCGGTTCTCCGTTGGCCGCTCTATTTTGCTGGCCCTGATTCCGGCGGCGGCGGTGACTCTGTATTCTGTACTTTTTACCCCGGTGCTCGACGTGCAGGAGATAGTGGACACGGTGCTGCCTGGCAACGTGACGGTTGGCACCGGGGGCGCAGGGGTCCCCGCCAACTATGTCGTGGCCCTTGCGACGCTGGTGGGTACGCTGGTGGCATCTGCGGTCCTCGGAATCTGTTGGCTTGGGAGAAGCTGGCTGATCTGCGCCGCTATTTTCTACTTCATCTGGACCGCCCTCTACACGACCATGTTCACCAACCTTGCCGGCATCTTCACCGGCTCCTGGCAGGGTATGGGATATTGGATCGCTCAACAGAACGTCGCACGGGGAAACCAGCCTTGGTACTACTACTTCGTCGGTCTGTCGATATACGAATTGCTACCGCTGGTCTTTGGCCTTACCGCCACGGTGTATTTCTTCCGGAGGCAGGACGTCCTGGGACTGGCGTTGGCGCTTTGGGCTGTGCTTTCGATGGTGGCCTACACTGTAGCCACTGAAAAGATGCCCTGGCTGTTGGTAAACATTACCACCCCCTTAATCCTGGTCGCCGCCAAATATCTTGGCGAAGTATCCGGCAGGCTGGAGTGGCGGTCATTTCTGAGTAAACCCGACCGTCCGTCCTTTGATCTGGGCACGGCAGTAACGTTTGTAATTGTGCCGGCGATCGCCGTGGTCGCAGTTTACCTTTACCTCCAGATGGTCGATCCGGCACGGCACTTCCTGCTGGAGCACTGGCTGCTGCTGGCGTCGGGAGTCATCTCGGCATTTGTGGCCGCCTTGATTTTTCGCCTCACGGGGGCCGGGAGAGCCTCTGCGGCAGCTGTCCTCGGCATGGCTGTCCTGCTGCTGGTCTTCGGCGCATGGGGAGCATTCCGGGCGGCCTACACCTACGACGATTCCAACGTCGAGGTGATGGTCTATGCCCAAGGATCGGCAGATATCAGGGAGACCTACCACACACTGGAGCGGGAAGTATATCCGCTTGCCGAGGGGGTCCAGCCGGTAAAGGTTGACTACGACGTTTGGTATCCCCTCCAGTGGTATGTCCGCGACCATGTCGGGGACGGAAGGCTGAACTTTCAGTGCTTCGAGGCCAACGAGGAGGACGATTCCAACTGTATCGTCCTGTCCGGAAGCCTGACGGATGACGGCACCTATGATTTTGGCAATGTTGCCGGACTGGTGGTAAAGGGTGGCCACCTGGGCGACGACGCGGACGTTCAGGAGCGCTACCCTCGCCAGGGACCGTTCAAGGAGCTTCTCTGGTTCCCTGAGACATACCGCCGACCCAATGAAAACCGCGAGGAAGAGCCCATGCACACCCAGTTGGCAAAGGACTTCGGCTTCTTCCGCGACTCGGCATCCAGCCGTGAGAAATGGGCCGAAGCGCTGGACTACTGGATTTCCCGCAAGCTGGATTCCCCGTGGTTCCAGTCCGAATACTACGCCTATCTACCTTGAGGCGACATAAGGGAAGTTCTATACTGAAACGCTGACGCATCGTTAACGGCCTCTAACCAATGGCGGCAGAGGCCCCGGCAAGGACCGCAATTGCTCACCTCGAAATGGCATCTCTGGCTCGGTATTGCAGTCAGCATCGTACTGCTGCTGTTCCTGGCCTACCAGGTTTACCGCATCGATGATCCGTCCAGGCTGATAGACGAGCTGGCCGAGGCCAACTACGTCTACCTAGTCCCGGCCGTGGCAGTCTATTTTGTTGGTGTCCTTTTTCGCGCCCTTCGTTGGCAATTTCTGCTCAATCCGATGCGCCGGTTTCCGTTAAAGCGCCTCTACCCTGTCGTAGTCATCGGCTACGCGGCCAACAACCTGCTGCCGATGCGGCTGGGAGAGCTGGTCCGCTCCTACTACCTGGCCCGGCAGGAAAACTTCAGCGCCAGCTCCGCGCTGGGCAGCGTCGCCGTCGAGCGGGTATTCGATGGGCTGACGCTCATCGCCTTGGTGGCGATCACCGCTCCATGGCTGCTGTTGCTGGGGGAATTCGACTGGACGGCAGGAGTTTCCCAGACCACCGCGACGGCTCTGGCCGTGATTGTGGTGCTGGTCTTTGGCGGATTCCTGACTGTCTTCACGTTATTGGCCGTGTGGAGGGGATTCTCAGATCTGGTGGAGCGGCTCCTGACGCTGCTTCCCGGCAAGCTGGGGGCATTGGCTCTTCGTTTCTTCGTGTCCTTCTCCTCCGCTCTGGGCATCCTCAATTCACCACGCAAGCACTTGGCGCTGGTCGCGCTGTCGGTACCCATCTGGTTCTGTGAATTCATCGTCTATTTCCTCGTTTCATACACGTTCGATATTGGCTCCCACTTCGATTCGGTTGGGGTCTATATCCTGGCTATTGCCCTACTCACTGCCACCTCCAACCTGGCCACGGGCATACCCAGCGCCATCGGCGGCATCGGCCCATTCGAGGTGGTGGCCCAGCAAACGCTTGCCGCGCTCGGAGTGACCGTGGGCGTGGCCGTCGACTATGCCCTGGTCGTACACCTGGTGGCACTGTGGCTGCCGGTAAACGTGGCCGGCCTGGCCATACTCTGGAAGCAGAACATCGACCTGCGGCAACTGACCCGCGCACCGGCCACGGAACCGGGCCAGCCGGAAACATCCGACCTTGTTGAAGGACAGGCTGCCACCAATTCATCGTCGGCGGGAGGCGGGTCATGAGGGTGGGAATCATCGGCGGTGGTGTGGCCGGACTTGCCGCCGCGTACGATCTGACTCGCAGGGGCCACTATGCAGAGGTGTTCGAGGTCGCTCCTTTCCTCGGCGGGCAGGCTTCCACATTCCCGGTGGGAGGCGGCCAGCTGGAGCGTGGCTACCATCACCTCTTCGTCAGCGACACGGCCATCACCGAACTGATACACGAGCTGGGCCTGGGCGACAAGCTGGCGTGGCTGGAATCAAAGGTAGGGCTGTATCACCAAGGCAGAATATGGAATTTCTCAACTCCCATGGACCTGCTTCGCTTCAAGCCCCTTTCGCTGTGGCAGCGGCTGCGCGTGGGCCTCTGGACTCTCAGGCTGCAGCGCACCGCAGACTACAGCCGCTTCGAGAACATTACGGCCCGCGACTGGCTGTCGCAGCACATGGGCGCCAAGGCATACGAGGTGCTGTTCGAGCCTCTGCTGCGGGGCAAGTTCGGCGACCACTACGACCAGGTCAGCATGACGTGGCTTTGGGGCAAAGTGCGCCTCCGGGTCGCGTCCCGAGGCAAGGCGTTGCAGAAGGAGCAGCTCGGCTACCCGATGGGCAGCTTCGGCGAGGTGATAGACAAGCTGGCCGAGCGCATCGTCGAGCAGGGAGGCGACGTGCATACCTCGGCCCGTGTTAACCGTGTACTGATCGAGGACGACCGGGCGACCGGGCTTGAGGTGCTCCTTCAACAAGCCCAGGGCGGACGGGAGGCCGCGCCGGAGGAGAGGGAATACGACGCAGTGCTCGCCACCACACCGTCTTATGTATTCACCCGGCTGGTGCCGCCGATGCCGGATGAATACCAGAGGATGCTGACCGGCGTGGACTATCTGTCCGCCGTGCTGTTGGTGCTGGAGCTCGACCGGCCCCTGACCCCCAAGTACTGGCTGAACATCGCGGACCAAGACATGCCCTTTGTCGCGATCATCGAGCACACCAACATGATCGACAAGTCGCTCTACGGCGGCAGGCATATCGTATACATCAGCAACTACCCCGACCGGAACAGCGAATTGTACCGCAAGGAGCCGGAGGAGCTGCTGGAACTGTTCGCGCCCCATCTTCGCAAGCTTAACCCCGACTTCGAACTATCATGGGTCCAAAAGCATCATCATCACCGGGTGGACGGAGCGCAACCCATCATAGGCCGGAACTACAGTCAGCGAATTCCGCCTCACCGCACTCCCGTCCAAGGGCTATACCTAGCCAACACCACCCAGATCTTCCCCGAGGACCGAGGCACCAACTACTCCATCCGCATGGGCCGCCAAGTAGTCCGGATGATGCTGGATGACGCAGAGTGAAAGGACCAAGCAGGCCCGGAACGAGCGGAAAGTCCTCGCCAAACTGTTGGTGGTAACCCTTTCGGAGCAGGAACAGGTTCTGACGCCCTGCCCCTCGGCAATCTCAGGACTAACGGTTTGGACGCTCAAATAGCTTTGCGATTGGCCTGTGGACAGGCAATGCCGAAATGTTGCAATTGCCGGTCTGTCGGGTACAATCTACGGTAGTCAAAAACGAATGCCCTTCCCGGGCGGGAGCATAGCGTGGCGTCCGAACTCAATCCAGCGGAACAGAAAAACCAGAAGTCCGGCGAGAGTCGCCGCAGTTTTCTGGCCAAACTCGGCATCGGGGCGGCGGCGCTGGCCCTGGTGGCTGGCTCGCTGTCTTCGATACGCGGCCTCGGCTCCGACAACAGCCAAGCCGCCAAGAATATGGAGTTTCCCGATGAAGACTCCATTTTCCACCCCGCCGTTGACCCCAGACAGGATCCCCGGCGTACTGGCCGAGGATAGACCCGCCGCTGTCATTTAACTCCTCAGATGGCCCTGCCAAACGGCGGGCCATTGTCGTTATCGAATCAATTTTGATCCATCCAATTTTGATCCATCAAGGAGGATGACTTATGCCTGAAGCCACACTGACCGTTGGCAACGTGGAAATCCTCTCGCTGAACGACAACGAGGCCACACTCCCACTCAGTGATGTTTTCCCTGAGGTTCCTGCCGAGGCTTGGGCGCCCTACCAAGCCCAATACCCCAGCGGCTTCAGCGGCGAACACCTGCTGGCCCACTTCGAGTGCTACCTCATCCGTTCGGGAGGACAGACCATCCTGGTGGATACCGGACTGGGCGGCGCGGTCAGCAACCCCAACGCAGTGGAAGCCATGGCCGGCGGCGTCGACGGAAGGCTGCTGGAGGAACTGCGCGGGGTCGGCATCAGCCCGGACGAAATCAACACCGTCTTCTTGAGTCATCTCCACTTCGATCACGTAGGCTGGAACCTGACCCACGAGCCCGGCGCCAGCCCTCGCGCCACCTTCCCCAACGCGCGCTACGTGGCCCACCGGGCCGACTGGGAGGTATTCCAGCAGCCGGAAGTGATGGAGTTGTTCCCGCCCCACTGGGACATGGCGCTGGGGCCGCTGCAGGACCTGGGGATCTTGGACTTACTTGAGGGAGAGCGGGCGTTGACCAGCGAGATAACCGCCATCCCGACGCCAGGCCACACCCCGGGCTCGATGAGCCTTGCCATCGTATCGGGCGGCCAGCGGGCCTATATCCTGGGCGACGTGTTCCACGGCCCGGCACAGGTGTCGGAAACCGGCTGGAAATTCAGCTTCGACATGGATGCTGACCAAGGAGTGGCCACCCGAACCTCGATGATCGAACGAGCGGAGTCGGAGGACGCCATTCTCGCCATCTGCCATCACGGCGGATTCGGCCGTGTCGCGCGCTCAGAGGGCCGCCGCTACTGGCAACTGGTTTCCTGACGAATCAAGGTGCCCCCTTTTAACACGGCCAATATCAGGGCAATTGCAAAGGAATTGGTTCCTTGCCGTCAACAGTCAGGAGAACAAGAAAGGCTTGAACAAGCTGGAGACGCTCTGTTCAATGGGCCAAGGCGGGAAATCGGTTCCCAGCTGCACTTCCGGCTGGCACTCTATCGAATACAATTCCCTTGGCAAGCGTCCTGGATAATGGAGAGGTGGGGGAGAGGTCGTCAGCGGCGGCCGAACTCCCGCTCCATGTGGTACGAGCTGAAGTGGACCATCGTGGGGCGCCCATGGGGGCAGGTATGTGGGTTTGGAGTTGCCTCAAGTTGCTCCAACAGGGCGCGCATTTCCGCCTCGGTCAACGGCTGTCCAGCGCGGACGGAAGCATGGCAGGCAATTGACGCGGCCATTACGTCCTCTTTCTGACGAGTAAGGCCCTCCAGGGTAGCCATATCCAGAATATCAATCAGCGTCTTGGCCGGATCCTCGGCACTGAGGACAAAGGGCACCGCCCGCAGCAGATAGCTCCGCTCTCCGAACGGCTCCAGCAGAAATCCGTATGCAGTGATGGCCTCCAGGTTGTCCTGCAGAGTCGTGGCGTGGGACGGGGTGAGCTCCACGCTCACCGGAGCCAGCAGGGGTTGAGAAGCTGCCTGCTCGTTCGCCCTCTGGACGCAGATGCGGTCGAAAAGCGTCCGCTCGTGGGCGGCGTGCTGGTCAACCAAGTACATTCCCTCCGGCCCCTCAGCGACGATGTAGGTCAGCTTGAGCTGGCCGACCACCTTTAGCGGTACGGCGGGCCGTCCCAGCAGTGACAGCGCCTCCCCGCCCAGCACACCTGTTGACTCCGATGGGCGCACTGCGCCTCCGCCTTGGCTGGGGACTACGGCTCCCGGTCCACGGCCCGCTCCACCATACGATCTGAACGGCTGGTAGCTTTCGTGAGACGGGGCCGCAGTGGGCACTGGTGAGTCCGACATCAACGCGGCCCTCACCGCGCGCTGTGCGAGGGAGAAGACCCGGTTTTCGTGGTGAAATCGCACCTCCCGCTTTGCCGGATGCGAGTTGACATCCACATCGGTGTAGGGCAAAACGACGTTGACGGCGGCGACCGGATAGCGCCTCACCTGCAGCAGGCCGCTGTAGGCTTCCTCTACTGCAAAAGATAGCATCCGGCTCTGAACCAAGCGCCGGTTTACGAAGAGGGTAAGGTAGGTGCGGTTGGCCCTGCTGACACTGGGGGCAGCGGCAAATCCTTCCACGGTGTAGCCCGTTTCAGGATCCTCGGCGTGGACTTCCAGCATATTCCGGGCCACCTCGGAGCCGTAGACCGCCAGCAGAGCTTCGCGGGGCTGTCCGTTGCCGGGAGTCGTCAGAGAAACACGTCCGTCGTTGACCAAGCGAAAACGTATTTCCGGGAAAGCAAGGGCGTACCGGCTTACCAGTTCCTGCACCCGCGCTGTTTCCGCCTGCGCCGAGCGCAGGAACTTGCGGCGTGCCGGCTGGTTGCCGAAAAGGTTGGATACCTCAATTGCAGTACCGGCGGCGCACCCTTCGCTGCCCGAGTCGACAACCTCTCCCCATTCCAAGACCAAGCGGAAGCCACCTGTCTCCTCGTGGGGCCGGGTCTGAATGGCCACCGTGGATACAGCGGCTATGCTGGGGAGGGCCTCGCCTCGAAATCCCATAGTGGCCACGCGGTCGAGTTGCTCCGGGCTGTTCAGCTTGCTGGTAGCGTGGCGTTGGAAAGCGGTGGGTACTTCGTCCGCAGGAATGCCCTCGCCGTTATCAACGACGCGAACCAATTCGGTCCCGCCTCCCTGGACCTCCACCGTGACCTGTGAGGCGCCGGCGTCAATGGAGTTTTCCAGCAACTCCTTGACCACAGACACGGGTCGTTCGACGACTTCGCCAGCGGCAATCCTGGCGGCGAGATCGGGTGGCAGAACCCTAATCGGCATGGCGAACCGCTAAAAGAGGGGAACTATGGTGCCCTTGGCCCGATACTGCTTGTCCTCTGACGTTCCGGTGGCGGCAAAGTCCTGCGCAATGCGATAGACTCGCTCCATCTCCAGGTCGGGAGAACGCTTGAAGAAATAAGGGGGCACCCAAACCCCGCCAAAAGCGGCCACCACCTCCGGGTAGTCGTCGATGACGAAGTCCGGCTCGAAGGGCACTCCCAACTCCTCCAGCCGTTCGTGGAAGTGGTGCGTGGGCTTTTCGAACACACCACTCACGTAGGGGTTCAGTTGGTGTTTCTCGATGACCTCCCACCGCTCCCCCATTCCGGACCAGATGTAGATTTGGTGATTTTCATCCAGCAACGCTTGGAATATCTCCTTGGTCTGCGGTCGCAGGCTGTTGTCCAGACCAAGAATGGTGTAGTCGACATCAAAAAAGATCTTCATTCGCGGTATCTGGTCCTTCCCGTTCCGGTTCTCCCTCGCAGGCAGCAACAACAAGCGATATTAGCGGGGCAACTGGACAATTATATTACATTCTCGCTGGCGCTTCAGCATTATGTTCGCCAAACCGGGCACAGCAGAGACCGCAGGCGCCGACCCGCCTTCCCTGTCAGGCAGAGGCAGCAACCACCGAGTCCAAGACCGACGCTCCTCCGCCTACAAAGAGCTGGTCTCCGACGCGCATCATGGGCCGCCGCACCAGCTTGGGTTCCTGCAACATCAACCGTACTATTTCATCTTCGGACAATTGCTGTCCAGCCAAGCCCATCTGCTTCAGACTGGGACTCCGTTTCGCGAAGATCTGGTCAATGCCAACAATAGCGGCCATCTCCCTCACCTCATCCTCGCCAAGCGGTTCCTTGAAATAGTCTCTCTCAGAGAGTACCAGTTCGTTTTGCAAGAGAAACTCCCTTGCTTTCCGGCAGGAGGATCAACGGGGCCACCAATAGAAATGCACTGGCTGACTCATAACATCCTCGAAGTAGAAGTATAGAACACCGCCAAAAATAAGAGGGACTGCTGTAATTTTATAACGGGAGCCAGTCCCTGAAGAACTGCAACAGCCATCAATTCAGGTCAATTCAACTCAGGGAGTTCACCTGCTCTTGCAATTCATAGAGTTTGTTCAGCGCCTCCAGTGGCGTCATGCTGGACACGTCCAACGCCCTCACCGCGTCGGCCAACTCCGTACCGGGAGCAAACAGCGCCAGCTGCTGCGAAGGCGCAACTCGGGATGGCCGACGCCGGCTCTCCCCCCGCTGCGATTCCAAATCATCCAGCACCTCCCAAGCGCGATTTACTACTCCAAGCGGCATCCCGGCAAGACGCGCCACGTGCACGCCGTAGCTCTTGTCGGCTCCGCCGGGCACAATGCGGTGGAGGAAGACCACGTCGCTGCCTTCTTCCGCTACGGCCACGCTGAAGTTCCGGACACCGGGCAGCGAAGCGGCAAGCTGAGTCAACTCGTGGTAGTGTGTGGCGAACAAGGTCTTGCAGCCCAGCCTGGGGTCGTTGTGCAGATGTTCGATGACGGACCTAGCTATGGACAATCCATCGTAGGTGCTGGTCCCGCGACCAATTTCGTCGAGAATCACCAAAGAACGTGGCGTCGCCTGGTTGAGGATGGCCGCAGTCTCCACCATCTCCACCATGAAGGTCGACTGCCCCGTCGCCAGGTCGTCCTGCAGGCCGACGCGGGTGAATATGCGATCGACCAGGCCGATGTGGGCCTCGGCGGCCGGTACGAAACTGCCCACCTGGGCCAGCAGCGCAATCAGCGCCACCTGGCGGATGTACGTGGACTTGCCTGCCATATTGGGGCCGGTGATCACCAGCATCCGGGCTTCTTTCGACAGTTCCACGTCATTTGGCACGTACTGACCCGACGGCAGAACCCGCTCAACCACCGGATGGCGACCGTCCCGGATGCGAATCACCGGCCCGTCGTCCACCACCGGCCGTACGTAACCGTTGTCAACTGCCGCTTGGGCCAGCCCGGAGAATACGTCGACCTGAGCGATGGCTGAAGCAGCGCGAGCGATGAGCGTTCCCGATTCCGCCACCTGGGCGCAGACCCGGCGATAGACCGACTCCTCAGCCTCGGCCAACCGCTCGCGGGCATTCAGCGCCACTGATTCGTATTCCTTGAGCTCGGGGACGATGTACCGTTCTGCGTTGGTCAGCGTCTGGCGTCTGATGTAGTCGTCCGGTAGGCTACCGGTCTGGGATTTGGCCACCTCGATGTAATAGCCGAAGACCTGATTGTAGCCCACCTTCAAGGAACGGACGCCGGTCCGCTCCCGCTCTTTCTGTTCCAGCCCTGCAATGTATTGCCGGGCGTTTATGCTGGCGTTCTTGAGTTCGTCGATTTCGCAGGAGAAACCCTTACGGATTATATTACCCTCGCCGACACTGCCCGACGGTTCCGGTTCGATGGCTGCCTCGATGAGCGCGACGACATCGGGCACGGGAATCAGCTCGCCCTGGAGCCACTGCAGCCGTAGCCCAAGGCCCCCGACTTGGTCGCGCAGCTCGGGAAGAGCCTCCAAGCCGGACTTCAGGGCCAGAAGTTCCCTGGGCGCCACCGACCCGGCCACCACGCGACCCATTGTGCGCTCCAGATCGGCCAAACCGGCCAAGGCCGAAGCCACCGCCCCCCGAGTCAGACCGTCCTGAAAGAAGCAGTCAACAGCATCGAGACGGCGCTCCAGTTCTACCAGGTCCAGCAGCGGTTGACCCAGCCATCGCCGCAGTAACCTCGCTCCCAGCACCGTGCGGGTCCGGTCGACGGCTGCCAACACCGACAGCTCCCGCTCCTGACTGCGACCTCCCTCGAACAGTTCCAGGTTGCGACGGGTCCGGGCGTCCAGAGCCATATACTGTTGCGCCGAGTAGACGGCCAGGTTGCTGAGCTGCACCTTGGCCGACTTCCGTGTCCGCTCCAAGTATTCCACGATAGCTCCGGCGGCGGACACCGCGAGGGGCAGTCCCTCGCAGCCGAAAGACTCCAAGGTGTGAACTCGAAAACAGGCAAGCAGCGCAGCCTCGGCGCGCTGATGATCGAATTCGGCGTCATCCACCGGGGTGGAGCGCCAGGAGGCTTCCGAAGAGTCCGCAACCCCGGCATTCCCAGCCGGAACGAGAACTTCCGCCGGGGACACCCGACCCAACTCCAACGGCAACTGCGCAAGGGGCACCTCAGTGGCGGCAAACTCGCCGGTCGTGATGTCGGCGTAGGCCAGCGCAGCCCGCTCTCCCCGCACGAACACCGAGGCCAGATAATTGTTCGTTTGCCGGTCGAGAAGGGAGTCTTCGAAGACGGTCCCCGGCGTTACCACCCGCACCACGCCGCGGTCCACGATGCCCTTGGATGTCGCCGGGTCACTGAGCTGTTCGCAGATGGCTACCTGATGCCCCTTTTTAACCAAGCGAACCAGGTAAGAATCTATAGAGTGGGCCGGCACTCCCGCCATTGGCACCCGAAGATTCTTGCCGAGACTGCGGCCAGTCAGAGTAATATCCAGTTCGCGGGCAACGAGTTTTGCGTCATCATCAAACGTCTCGTAGAAATCACCCATGCGAAAGAGGACGATGGAATCCCGGTAGGCTTCCTTAATCTTCAGGTATTGTCGGCGAATCGGCGTCACAGACCCACGTCTCCAGCAGGGTCGAATAAGTAATTCTATAACAGGTCAAGCGAGTTCCGTGCCAACCAGCGGCCCTGAGAAAAAAGGCCCCCTCCCATTGGGGAGAGGGCCAAAATGTAGACGGAAAACCAATTGACCTATTCTTTCCAGAACCGTTCTTCCTTGAACCGCCAGCCTTGGGAAGGCAGCTTGGCTTTCATGTCCTCAATCATACCAGGGTGCCCGCAGGCGTAGACCAGCGTGTCATCCTTGGGAAGGTGGAAACTCTTCAGGCATTCCTCGGCGATGGCATTGACACGGCCTGCCTGGCCGTCCCATCCCCCGTTGCGGGGATCGTCGGGGCGGCTCACCGTGGATAGAAACTTCACCATGTCCGGGTGCTTTGCCGCCAAATCCATAAATTCGGCGTCATAAGTAAGCTCATCGTAATAGCTGGCGCCCAGCAGGACATAGAAGACGTGGCCTTCGCGGTTGTTGTGCAGGTGGTCCCGCACCATGCTTACCGAGGGCGATATGCCCGTTACCGTGGCCAGCATGAAGTGATGGTGCGCCTTCTGGTCCATGGTAAAGATGCCCTTGGCCCGCGGACGAACGGACATGGCATCACCGAGCTGCAACCCCCACATCAGCGGCGTCAGTTCGCCGTCAGGGACCAGTTCCACGAAGACTTCCAGCGCCTTCTCGTGGGGGGCGGATGCTATCGAATATGCTCGTTCGATGGGCCCCAGGCCCAGGGTGCAATACTGGCCGGGCTTGAAATTAAAGGCACCGCCTTCCTCCGGTTCAAACCTCACAACCATCAGTTCTTCAGTGATATCTCTGCGCTCAACTAGGTAGGCCTTCGGGAAGGCAGGATTGGGAGTCAGATCTATGTCCTTGTCTCTGCTGGTGGCCGTTGACTCTACCATCGTATCTCCCGCCTCCTTACTGTTGAATTTCGCCCCGGTGTTGCCGCTGGCCTTAAATCCCCGGCTTTGAACCACGGGCGCTCGCTATTCAGACTGGGTCTTTAGCAAACGGGCCGGGCGGACATCCAAGCCATGCAGCATTGGCGCCGGGTCGAACTCCTCGCTGGCCTGCATATCTATTGCCAACTGTCCGAACAGGGCGGTGGACGACACCGTTCCTCTCGGCACCCGCGGATTGAACCGAGCTACGCCAGGCAACTGACCGTCCGCCGTTTGGACGGACACTTTATCACCCTCAGAGAGATTCATCCCGGCGCCGTCGTCCGGATTAATCTCAACCCATTCCTCTCGCTGTATCCGGTTGCGCTTGCCCTTGACAACCTCCATCTCGCGATGTTGCTGCAACAGGACGCGGCCCGGAGCAAACCAGACCGGAAATTCCTCCGGGAGGCCGGGAGGCGAACCGAAAAACGAAGGAGTCAGCGGCACCGCCCGGCGGTCACCGAACCCCTCCGCATACAGGGCGGGAGTACCTGGGTGGCCCGCATCGGGGCAGGGCCACTGCAGGCCTCGATGCTGTTTGCTGGCGTAGAGCACCTGCGTTGGCTGCGGGCTTTCGAGTTGCGTCCGCAACACCAGGGAGCCCTCGCTCTCCAATCGACGGTGCGAAATTCCTCCATAGATTGGAGTGATCCGGGCTATTTCGTCCATGGTTTCGGCAGGCGTCAATTCCGGATAAACATCGGGCTTGATCCGTTGAGCCAACTGGGTCAGCACCCAGCTTTCAGGGCGCGCCTCACCATTGGTCTTTGCAGCGGGCTTCAAGCGCTGCACCCGGCGTTCGAGATTGGTGTAGGTGCCGTCCTTTTCAACGAACGTGGGCCTCGGGAACACCACATCCGCCCTCTTGGCCAAGGGAGTCAGGAAAGTGTCGTGGACTACCAGCAGATCCACCCCCCCAAAGGCATCCAAGGCGTCGCCGATCCTGCCGTTGGTGAAGTTCGGGCTGTCACCGATGACCACGGCCGCTTTCAACCCTCCGCTGCTGGCAACCTCCACCATCTGGTCCATTCTCAGGCCGAGGGCATCGGGCACCGGGGCGCCCCAAGCATCCTCAACTACCTGACGGTCATCCGGGTCAGAAACATGCCGGTATCCGGGCAGCCTGTCGGGAAGGCATCCAACGTCCCAGGCCCCCTGCTCGTTGGCGCCCCGCCGCATCGGGTAGAGCCCGGTTCCCGGCCTGCCCACATTCCCGGTGAGCAGGGCCAGATTCGCCAGCAACAGTACACAATCCCGTGCGTGAGGAGCAGGGACGTTATCCAGCCCGTAAACCACCGCCCCTTCGCTGGCCTGAGCGAAGATCCTGGCCGCTTCGGCAATGTCGTCGGCGGGGACCTGGGTCTCCCGGGCTATGTCCTCCATTTCCCGCGACCGCAGCGAGTAGCGCAGGGTGGCGGCACTCTCGCAGTTCTCCTCCAGCCATTCCTGCCGCTCAAGGCCCTGATCGACTATGCTTCTGAGCACCCCGGCAAGAAGAGTCAGCTCGGTGCCTGGAGCAGGACGGAGCCACAGGTGGGCATAGCGAGTGAGTTCCACCTCGCGGGAATCAATCACGACCAGCTTGGTGCTCTTGCGAGCGGCCTTCTTGATGGGGACGGCTACGATGTTCTGCTCTTCCGTCACGTTGGTGTTGAAAGCCAGGACGCACCCAGCCTGCTCCAGATCCCAGATGGAACTGGTGGCGGCGGCATATCCCAAGGACGCCTCCAGCCCGAGCACAAGTTCGGGGTCGGTGTTGGAGCTGTGGTCCACGTTGTTGGAGCCCATCACCGCCCTGGCGAATTTCTGGGCGAGGTAATGCTCCTCATTGGTGCTGGTTGGCGAGGTCAGGATCGCAAACTCTGATCCGTCTACCTGAGACAGCCGTTCAGCCACAAAGTCCAGGGCGTCGTCCCATGTGGCTTCCACAAGCGCATCGCCGCGCCGCACGAGCGGAGTGGTGAGGCGACTGGTGTCGTTGACGAACTCCAGCCCGAATTTGCCCTTGAAGCAGGCCTGCCCCTGGTTGGCGGGAGAGTTGAGTTCCGGGACGGCGCGGATCAACTCGTCCTTTCCGTTGAACTCCAAGTTAAGCTGGCATCCCACCGGGCAGTGGGGGCAGATCGAGCGCTCCACTCGCCGAGCCTTCTCCCACTTGTGGTCCCGTTCCACGAGCGCCCCAACGGGGCAGACATCGATGCATGAGCCGCAGAACTCGCAGCCTGATTCCAAGAGCGAGGTCCCGAAAGACGTTCCCACCAAGGCCTGTCCGCTACGTTCGGTGAAGCCTATGGCATCGTCCCCACGCAGTTCCTCGCAAGCACGGACGCAACGACCGCAGACTATGCACAGGTTGTAGTCGCGGTCGTAGAAGGGGTCGGAAACCTCCAAGGGTATGTTCCGGTACTTGTAGCCCAGCGGCGACTCCAAGTTCATCCCCAAGTAGCGAACCGTGTCCTTGAGCTCACACCGCTCATTCTTGGGGCAGGTGACGCAGCGGTCGTTGACCGAGACGTGGCGCAGGCAGACGTCGTTGGGGCCGCAGATGTCGATGCGGTGGCAGGTCAAACAGCCGTTGGGATGCTCGGCGATGAGCATTTCCATAACCGAGCGGCGCAACTGATCCACTGCCTCAACCTGGTTGTGGACGACCATACCGTCGGCCACCGGCAACGTGCAGGCAGCGGGATAGCCGCGCTGACCCTCGACTTCGACGACGCACATACGACAGGCGGCGTAGGGTTTCATGCCCGGGTGGTAGCACAGGTACGGCACATAGATACCGGCCTCGATGGCCACTTCAAGGACCATCTTGCCTGGCTGTGTTGTTACCTCTATCCCGTCGATGCTGATGGTTATGTCGTCGGGCATTTTGATTCTTCGCTCCCGTACCTAGACCAAGGACCTACCGTCGCGAACGGTCAGGTGAAAATCGGGGTCCGTTGCAGACGCCGGTGGTGCAAGTGTGCCCCAGGATATGCTCCTCGAACTCTCCCGGAAAATATCGCAGGGCAGACGATACCGGGTTGAAGCCCAACTGACCATGGCCGCACAACGAACCGGCCTGCATGTTCTCCCCGGTGCGCCGCATCAAGTCCAGATCCTCCGGCTGGCCCTCCAAATCGCAGATGCGCTCCAGAACCTCAAGTATGTGGCTCATTCCCATCCGGCAGGGGAAGCACTTACCGCATGACTCGTACTGGCAGAAAGCGACCAGCGCCCGGGTGAGGTCGACCACGCAGGTGTCCTCATCGGCGGCGATTATGCCGCCCGAACCCAAGATTGCCCCCGCGTTGCGCAGCACATCAAAGTCCAAAACTATGTCCACGTTATCCGCGCCAAGCACTCCGCCCAAGGGCCCGCCAGTCTGCAGGAATTTCAGTTTCTTGCCGCCGCGGATGCCGCCCGCCGCGTCGTACAACACGTCCTTGAGGTTTATTCCCAAGGGAACTTCCATCATTCCGGTATAGTTCAACGCGCCGGAAAGGCACAGGATGGCGGTGCCGGTGCTGCGCTCGTGACCTATCCCGGAGAACCACTCGCCGCCCTTGGACAGGATCTCGGGCACATAGGCCAAGGTTTTGACGTTGTTGATATTGGTGGGCCTGCCGAACAGCCCGTACTGAGCCGGGAAGGGTGGACGGAACCGGGGCATGGCCCGCTTACCTTCGATGGCCTCCATCAGCGCGCTTTCCTCGCCCGCCACGTAGGAATCGCCGGTCAGGGCCACTTCTATGTCGAAGCTGAATTCCGAGCCCAGTATGTTCTCGCCCAGCAGACCAAGTTCCTGGGCCTGACTCACAGCGGCGCGGCAACGGTCGATGGGGCCGTCGTGCCCGTGCCGGATGAAGATGTAGCCCTTGGCGGCACCGGTGGCATACCCGGCGAGGATGACGCCCTCGACAAGGGTATGAGGGTCGCTCTCAAGGATGGCTTTGTCGTTGAAGGCCCCCGGATCACCCTCTTCGCAGTTGCAGAGAATGTACTTGTCTCTCGAAGGATTCCCGGCCAGGAAGCGCCACTTGGTTGCCGTAGGGAAGGCCGCGCCGCCCCGGCCGCGCAGACCGGACTCATTCACCTGCTGCAGAGCATCCTCTGGCGTCATCTCCAGCAGCGCACGGTTCAGGGCCCTGTAACCACCGTTGGCGATGTACTGGTAGATGTCCAGCGGGTCTATGTTGCCCGCATTGCGCAGGGCGATGCGGTTTTCCCAAGCGCGCATCGGATGAAGGGCCAAGTTCCGCAGTCCCGGAGGGGGGACAGAGTCATGGCCCGCGTCCGGCGGGGCGAGATAGCCGAGAACAAGTTCCTCAACGGGCCGCCCACCGGCCACATGAGTTGCGACCACCTCACCGGCTCGCTCTGGGTCGAAATTCCCGTAGAACACCCGGGGGCCACCGGGGAGTTGCACGTCCAGCAACGGCTCGGCGTAGCAGAGACCCAAACACCCCACCTCGGAGAGCCTGGCGGCCACGCCTTGCCTGTCCAGTACTTCTCGCAGAGCTTCGACAACGGCGATTCCGCCGGCGGCCTGTCCGCACAGAGCAGTCCCGACCCTCAGCCACGGGCGGGCCGACTCGGACTCCCAGCGACGGAGTGCCTCCGCTTCCAGTTGCTCGTAGTTAGCGGGCATGAGTCTCTTTCGCATCCTGCTGCAGGACTTCTGAAACACGGCTGGCTGCCGATTGCGGAGTCACGCGCCCCACGAGGTGGTGGTCTACAGACATCACAGGGGCCAAGGAGCAAGCACCAAGACAGGTGTTCAATCGCACCGAGAGCCTGTGATCAGGACGCTCACCTTCGCTTTCCAACCCAGCAACCTCCAAGACCGCCTTCACCACGGCCATGGCCCCCATCAAGTGGCAGGACGCGCCCCAGCATACTTCCACCTGTCGCGCGGCAGGCGGCTGGAACCGGAAGTTAGGGTAGAAGGACGCGACCGCCCACACGTCATTGACAGTGGAGCCGGTAAAATCTGCCACCAATTCAACGGCTTCACGCGGAATGTAGTGCAGCTCGTCTTCGACGGCCAGCAGGGAGGAAAGTACAGTGACCGTGGGCTGCGGCTGGCCCCGGACGGCCCGGTCTATCCGCTGTTTCAGACCATCCATTAAACGGGACTCCTGGCGCCGACAAGCTGTGCCGTCAGGACCACTCCAAGGGTGGCGTCGCTTTCAACGGCCCATTCGTGAAAGAATTAACAATCAGACTGATACTATCACACCGCCCAATTGCGGTTCAACAGAGGAATAACACGACTTGCGCCGAACCGGGGCTGAAATGAAACAGGGGCGGGCATTCACCCACCCCTGAATCGAAACAACAAAGCGCCGCGCAAATGCAGAGTTACCGGGGCGGACTACTCGGCTCGAGCAACACTTCCCAGCAGGATACGCTCCACCTCGGGGGCCAGGGCCTCGGCCCGCTGACGGCATTCATCGTCGGTCAGACTGGACAGAGGATGGGGGGCGACTGCGTACTCGTAGTCCGGCACGCCCATCATGCGGGTCATGGCCTTTGCGGTGTTATTGAACACATGGGTGATGATAGACGCGGTGGGAATGCCAAGACGCTCCATCTCGATACCGTCGTGCACACTGCACGAACTGCAGGAGCCTCAATCACCCACCCCGGTGATCAGCACGTCCACGCCATTCAGCATATCCTCGATGGTTTCCGGCTTGGTGGGCAGGGAAGCGGAATGCTTGTCGAACATTCGCACCTCCTTCAGTTCGTACTTTTCCTGCAGTATGCGGCCCAGCTCCAACAGCACCTTGTCGGAATTGGCCTTGGAGTTTTGCAGAAGTCCCAGCGTTTTGCCCTCCAGCGAACTGGGTCGATCATTCAACCTGAAATCGCCGGCCGCCAGTTCAAGGCCTGCGGGGTTGACCAACCTCACGTTTCGTACCGTTACGGTGTCCGCCATAATTCCCTCCTCAATGAGAGAGTCCTTCCCTGTTCCGAGTGAACAACAATTGGCTCAACTTTTCAAGTCCTGTGTTATGAACCTTGTACCTCGATTTTCCGTGTTCGTATCTGGTAGTTGGTGGTGTCGATGATGGCGCTGTTTCGGCCTCCGGTGCCTCCGCCCATCGTTATGATGATGTCGTCGGGTTCACGGGAGCAGCGCCGGAGGATCTGGTCGTCACCTTCGCGCTCGGGACCCTGCGCCACGCCGAGACGTATGAGCTCGGCCTGGGGGCGCGCCGCGTTTTCCATCAGATACTCTTGGATTCCGCGCCGAGTCCAGCCATCGTTGCCCAGCGTGATGGCATGCTCCGGCCCGAACACCAGCGCCCACTGCGCCGGGAAACGCCAGGCGAGACAGGCGCTCTTCAGCGTGTCGGCGACAGATGCCAAGATAACCTCACCGCTTTGTCCGTAGGCGTTGCTTACTGTGATTGGGTTATAGGCCACGGCAATGGTGACGCAGCTATCCTGTGGCTGGAAGCCCCGGCTGACGTGCAACGGCTCCCACGGCGAGTCCTCTTCGTTCTCGGCAAAAGTCAGGGTGTACTTGCTGGGGTTGCCCAGCGTTCCCCGGTCGAGGATTCCGGGGCGCGCCTCAAAGCCATTCATGAAGCAGAGCCGCACGGCCCGGCCCAGGCTGGCATTGGCACGGTTGCCGGGGCCAAAGATTCCGTCGCGCGAGTTCATTTCCAACGTGTGCCGGATGGGGCCGTTGACGATCATCAGGATCGCCGGCGAACTGGTGGACGATGCGGCCATGTTGACGTAGTTCTTTTCCTCGTCCAGCGTTCGCAGCGCCGTTGTGAGCACCGGAAAGTATTCCGGCAGGCAGCCGGCCATCACGGCGTTGGCAGCCGCGTTCTCCGAGGTAAGCACCCTGCGGCGCATGTCGAAGGTGATGATCTCCTCTTCGCCGGTGTAGCCGGAAAGCTCCAGCATTTCCCGCACCTTGTACTCCACCGGCGGCACCACGGGCAGGCCGTCGCTCCAACCCAACCGGTAGCATTCCTCGATGATTTCGACGGTATCGCTGAACTCAACGATGTCGGAGCGGTTCATATCAACTGCCATCCATTTTTTCTACCCCTCAATGCGAGGAGAGGGAGTAACCAAAGAAATTTACACGTCCAAGCGGAGCTGCACCCCCGCCTTTTCCTCCTGGATCCGGGCCACGGCATCAGAGTCCTCCGGGCCGAAGCCACGGAACATCGCCTCGACGTGACGCTGGTCCACCAAGTTGGAGAGGTCCATGGGAACGCCATATTCGCGCCCCAGGTCCGTGGCCAGCCGCACGTCCTTGGCGGCGAGCGCTGTGGCGAATCCAGGCTCGAAGTTGCCTTGGAACAGGAACCGCGAGAATTTTTCGGTCAGCCGTCGCGAACTACCGGAACTGTGGGATATGACATCGGCCAGGGTGGCCAGGTCCACACCGGCCTTGACGCCCATGGTCAGCGCCTCGGACAGCAGGACCCCGATGCCCATGCTCATCAAGTTGTTGCAGATTTTGCAGACGGATCCGGCGCCGATGTCGCCGCAGTAGACCACGTGGGTGCCTATGGCGCCCAATGCTGGCTCGAATCGCTCGAAGGTGGCGCGGTCTCCGCCCACCATCACAGCCAGCGTTCCGGCGGCCGCGCCGTAGGTCCCTCCGCTTACCGGGGAATCCAGCAGCGTCACGCCCCTCTGAGCACAGGATTCGTGCAGCCTCCGGATGACCGTGGGCGAGTTGGTGGAGAGATCGAAGATTACGGAGCCGCTAGCGGCGCCCTCCAGGATTCCGTCCTCGCCCGCTATTACCGCTTCGACGTCCCTGGGAACGGGGAGGCTGGTTAGGACCGCGTCGTTGCCCGGGACGGCCTCCTTGGGGCTGTCCGCCCACTCGGCGCCCATCTCCAGGAGGTTGGTTGCGGCCTCGCGTCGCAGGTCGTGCACGGTTAGCTTGTGGCCGGCCCGAATCAGGTTGGCGGCCATCGGATTGCCCATGTTGCCGGTTCCGATGAACCCTAGTTTCATCCCCTTCTCTCCTGTCTTGCTGTGGCCTATCTCGTTGTGGTGGCCTCTGGTCCCTGGCGAATCCGCCTTGGGGTCGCCTTTGATCTCTGTCAAATTCGCCCCGTCGCGGGCCCTGCGCAGACCCCGCATCCTGTCCCGGGTCGGCGCGGGGCCGGACTCGCGGCGGGCCTTCGTCACCAACTTCCTCCGGCCCGTAATTCCCAACGTTTTCCCGCCGGTACGGGGGCGCATAGCCGCTGGGGGTGTCGCGGAGAGCCCGGTCCGCCTGAGTCCCGCCGTCCCGCTGCCGGGCCTCCTGCTCGTCGAACGTTTCCTTGGCGATGCGGAAGGCGTTTACTGCCGCAGGCATCCCCCCATAGAAAATCATCTGGGCTATGATCTCCGAGATTTCCTCTTCAGTGACGCCGATGTGCAGAGCGCCGGTGATGTGCCGCTTAATCATCTGTGGGCTGTGGCCCAAGACCACCAGCGCGGCGATGGTGCAGAGGCTGCGGGTCTTCAGGTCAACGGCAGGGCGGTTGTAAATCTCGCCATAGACCACCGCATCCACCAGCCCCATAATGTCGGGCGCCAACTCGACCATGGCCGACGGAGGCTGCGGATTGTTGTCCGGCCCGTAGTAGCGCATCCGAAATTCGGCGGCGGCTTCCTCCAAGTCTATCGCCTCAATGGTCTCCTCATCATCGGCGTCATCCGAATCATCGTCGTCGTCGAATTCCACCTCGGCATGAGGGTCGGGCTGGTATGGACGCAGATACGGGTCGTCTTGGTCGTGCTCAGTGGTCAAAGCGATCTCCGATACCGAAATTCCGGGCAGCGATTTACAGGATCTGCCAGTAGCGCCGTCCTTCCTTTCTTATCACCCGGCCGATATGGTCGTCGGGATGGAAGTGACCGGCAGCGATGACGATGTTCTCGTTCTCGGCGCGCTCTAATATGTGCTCCCGGTTGCGGTGGCTGTCTTCCTTGTCGGTGTCCACTCCGGCGGTCCACTCGGGGCGCTGCACCTGCACCTTGCTGTGAAGCAGATCTCCCACCACCATGGCCCGCTCACCCTGAGACGTGATGTCGATGACCATGTGGCCGGGCGTGTGGCCCGAAGCGGTGAGCATCTTGACCTCGCCGGTGATGGTGTGCTCGTCGTCCACCAAGTCCATCGCGCCCATGCCCTCCAGCGGCACCACGCTGTTGGTGACCTGGGGTGCGCTGCCGATGACGTCTGGCTTGGTGAAATAGTCCCAGTCCAGCCGCGGGACGAGATAGCGGGCCTTGGGGAAGGTGGGTGCCGGCTTCTCGCCGGTGTAGTCAACATTCCAGCCCACGTGGTCGCCGTGCAGGTGAGTGTGGGCCACCACATCGATGTCCTCGGCGTTGACGCCCTTGAGCCGCAACTGGTTAACCAAGTCGCCGGTGCGGTTGCCGCGGTCCGGGTGCGGCCCCGGGCCCATGCCGGTATCGACCATGATGGTCTTGCCCTCCGAGCGCAGGAAGAAGTGCAGGTAATAAAGCTGCAGCTGTCCGCACTCCAAGGCGTGCTGATGGTCCGCCCAGTCGGGCTCGGCAGTGGTCGGGAACATCATCCAAGGATCGCGGGGCGGTGGCACCATGTCCAAGACCGCCACAATGTCAACATTGCCGATGGTGATCTGGCCTGCCAAAGCGAGCCTCCTTAAGCCGTCAATCAGCGGGGGGTGTGATAGTACCTAATACTCAATTAGAGATACCACGTCGCGTCCTTCCAACCTGTTGCGCCCTTTAAGGAAGGAGAGTTCGATAACAACTGCCAGCCGGACTACTTCACCACCACAGGCTTCGACCAAATGGGCAGCGGCGGACAGAGTTCCGCCGATGGCCAGCAGGTCATCGATGACCAGAGCGCGCTGGCCGGGCACAATGCCATCGGCGTGGATTTCCAAGACGTTCGAGCCGTATTCCAAGTCATACTCGACGGAATAGGTATTGGCGGGGAGTTTACCCGCCTTCCGCACCGGCACCAGCGGCTTGCTCAATTGGCGAGCCAGCGGAGCACCGAAGATGAATCCTCTTGACTCAACGGCCACCACAACGTCGAAGTCGGTCTCCTGGCACCGCTCCGCAAGCTGGTCAATGCTGAAGTGAAAAGCCTTGGCGTCCGCCAGGAGCGGCGTTATGTCACGGAAGAGTATCCCGGGTTCAGGAAAATCAGGAATGTCGCGAATGTAGTCCTTGAGGTTCATTCTTGCCCTGTCTCACACCTTCCGGCCAACAGCAGTCCCGGAAAGTGATATGGGCCCCTTCAGAAACGAAAGGGGGCTTCGCGAGTGTAAGTTAAGCCCCCATCGCAGTCAACCCGAATCGCCGGAACGACAGGCCGACGAAAAGTATGGGCAGAGCCAGTTATTTCCGCCTCCAGCTGTTTGACTTGACGCCTCGTTGTCCATATAATGAGATGCAGTTTTCGTGTTCGGGCCTGCCGAATCGCCGGTTGACGGATAGCCCCGCAGTAGTGGGGCTATTTTGTAGTGTTTGATGAACGGTTTGGATGTCGGCGAGTCCCTGTCCGGATCCTGGGCAAGGTGTCCCACATCGCACTCGAGGCAACCCGGGTTCGCTGAAGCCCCTGTGGCGCAATGGAAGCGCAGTCGATTTGTAATCGACAGGTTAGGGGTTCGAATCCCCTCTGGGGCTCCAATCGCACTCGGCACTCCGGGGCTGCAGCCTCTGACCGGGGCGATTGCGCCCTTACGGGTGAATGTGCGAATATGGGAATGTCCCTTGTTATGGAGGGGTGGGTGAGTGGTTAAAGCCACCAGACTGTAAATCTGGCGTCCGGAAGGGCTTCGCAGGTTCGAATCCTGCCCCCTCCACCATAAAAGCGGATGCGAGACTGCGAGCAGAGGGAATTGTGTGAAAGCATTGGGTTCGCTGCTCCCGTGTCGGAATTCATACCCTAACTCAAGCCCAGATAGCTCAGCGGTAGAGCACGTTCTTGGTAAGAACGGGGTCGGCGGTTCAATCCCGCCTCTGGGCTCCAGTATAAAGGACCACACGATAGTCACAGGGGATCTAAAGGAGGACACGGCACAACATGGCCAGACAGCAGTTCGACCGGTCTAAGGACCACGTCAACGTGGGAACTATTGGACACGTAGACCACGGTAAGACTACTTTGACTTCAGCCATTACCAAGGTGCTTGCCGCCCGGGGCCAGGCCAAGTACTTGGATATGGACTCTATCGACAACGCACCAGAGGAAAAGGCGCGCGGCGTGACCATCGCCATCGCCCACGTGGAATACGAGACCGGGGCCCGCCACTACGCCCACGTGGACTGTCCCGGACACGCCGACTACATCAAGAACATGATCACCGGCGCGGCCCAGATGGACGGCGCTGTGCTGGTCGTGAGCGCTCCTGACGGCCCCATGCCTCAAACTCGTGAGCACATCCTCCTGGCCCGCCAGGTGGAGGTTCCCCGCATTCTCGTGGCCCTTAACAAGGTGGACATGATGGATGACGAGGAGTTGCTCGAGTTGGTGGAGCTGGAAATTCGTGACCTGCTCAACCGCTACGATTTCCCCGGCGACGACACCCCGATAGTCCGCGTCAGCGGCCTCAGGGCCTTGGCGGGCGACTCGGAGTACGAACAGGGCATCGTCGAGCTTGTAGACGCAATGGACGATTGGATCCCGGTGCCTCCTCGGGCCACCGACCTGCCATTCCTCATGCCTATTGAGGACGTGTTTGGCATCAAGGGCCGTGGGACCGTGGTGACCGGCCGCGTCGAGCGCGGCACCATCAAGGTTGGTGAGCCGGTAGAGATCATCCGTTTCGGCGATACCCGCGCCACCGTGGCCACCGGACTGGAAATGTTCCACAAGTCGCTGGACGAGAGCCAGGCCGGAGACGCCGTCGGCGTGCTGCTGCGCGGCGTGGATCGCGACGAGGTTGAGCGTGGGCAGGTGCTGGTGAAGCCCGGTTCCATGCGGCCGTACACCAAGGCCAAGGCCGAGGTTTACGTGCTGAGTCGCGAGGAAGGCGGGCGGCACACCCCGTTCTTCAGCGGTTACAAGCCACAGTTCTACATTCGCACCAGTGATATCACCGGCTCCATTGGGCTTCCCGAGGGAGTGGAAATGGTGATGCCCGGCGACAACGTCCAGATGGACATTGAATTGATGTCCCCCGTGCCTTTGGAAAGCGGTATGCGTTTCGCCATCCGCGAGGGCGGCCGCACCGTGGGTTCGGGTGTGATCACCGAGGTGATGGACTAACATGGCTAGAAAAAACGCCGACATCCGGCAGATCATCACACTGCAATGCGGCGAGTGCCGGGAGCGCAACTACACGTCTATGAAGAACCGGCGCAACGACCCGCAGCGCCTTGAGTTGCGGAAGTACTGCTCCCGCTGCCGCAACCACCGCACCCATCGCGAAGTGAGGTAGCGCAATGGCCAGGGCTGGCTCGCCTCGCGCCCAGCGTATACTCGCCCCGTCGGGTGGCGGGCGCATTTCACCTGTACAATTCATTCGTGAAACGTACGAGGAACTCAGGAAGTGCGTCTGGCCCAGCCGGGAGGAAACCGCCCGCCTTACCATGGTTGTTATAGTTCTCTCCATAGCGGCGGGGTTCTTTCTGGGTGGTCTCGACCGGGTGTTCGCTGAGCTCTTCAACCGGGTGATATTTGGACTCTAAGCGCATCCGGGCTGGCCGCGACTCGGTCTACAGTAGCCACCGCCCCCAGCCCGTGCAGCGGGCCGGGGGCGTGATTCATCAGTCGGGAAGGTTCGTATGACGAACGGCTACGGCATACAGGAAGTCGGAGAGCAATTTGAGGATATGCGCTGGTATATAGTGCATACCTATTCCGGCCAAGAGGACTTGGTGGAGAAAAACCTCAACCTCCGCATCAACAGTCTTGACATGGAGGACCGCATCAAGCAGGTGCTGGTACCCACCGAGGAAGAGGTTGTTTTCAAGGACGGGAAACGACGCTCTGAGCGCAAGAAGCTGTTTCCCGGATACATTCTCGTCCAGATGAGCATGGATGACGAGAGTTGGTACGCCGTCAGGAATACTCCAGGTGTGACCGGCTTCGTATCCACTGAGGACGAGCGGGACAGCCGCCCCAAACCTGTACCTCTGGAGGATAAACAGATTGAAGATATCCTCCGGCAGGTGGAGTCGGACTCCACCAGGGTCAAAATCTCCCTCGAACGCGGCGAGACCGTTCGTATAACCGAAGGCCCGTTCGTGGACTTCATCGGCGCCATCAACGACGTTGACGAGAGCAAGGGCAAGGTCCGCGTCCTAGTTTCATTCTTCGGGCGAGAAACTCCCGTGGAGTTGGATTTCCTTCAAGTTGAACGCATTTAACCCGCAAACCGCGACGGCGAGCATTTCGGGAAACCGTCGCCCATCGCTTTTAGGAGCACCACGTGGCGAAGAAAATCCGCGCAATAATCAAGCTGCAACTGGAAGCAGGAAAAGCTAGCCCCGCGCCGCCGGTCGGCCCTGCTCTGGGTCAGCACGGCGTGAACATCATGGGCTTCGTCAAAGAATACAACGCCCGCACCGCCAACGATGCAGGCACAATCGTGCCGGTGCATCTGACTGTCTACGAAGACCGTTCTTTCTCCTTCGTGACCCGTACCCCGCCAGCCTCCGATCTTTTGCGAAAGGCGGCGGGCGTGGACCGTGGCTCATCGGACATTCGTCAGGGGCAGGTGGGCACCATAAGCCGTGACGCCCTGCGAGAAATCGCACAGGCTAAGCTGCCTGACCTGAACGCCGGCACCGTGGACGAAGCCATGGCAATCATCGAGGGCACCGCCCGGAGTATGGGCATCCAAGTTTCGGGAGATTAGAAAAATGCCCAGCAGAAGCCGACGTTACAGCAATGTTGCCGAACGGGTGGATATAGACAGGCTCTACGCCCCCACAGAGGCAGTAGAGTTGTTGAAAGAAGTCTCAACAGCCAAGTTCGACGAAACGGTCGAGTTCCATTTGAGGACCAACGTTGACCCGCGGCACGCCGACCAGATGGTGCGTGGCGTTGTGGGTCTGCCCCACGGCCTGGGCAAGACTGTGCGGGTGCTGGTCTTCACCAGCGCCGACGGCAGCGAAATCGCCCGGCAGGCCGGCGCGGACTATGTCGGGGAAGATGACCTGATTGAGCGCATCGAGGGTGGATGGGTCGATTTCGATGTTGGCCTGGCCACGCCCCAGGTTATGCCGAAAATAAGCAAGCTGGGGCGTATCCTGGGCCGCCGGGGCCTCATGCCCAACCCGCGCTCTGGCACCATGGTGCAGCCCCAGGACCTCCCTCGCGCCATTCAGGAGGCCAAGGGTGGCCGCACCGAATACCGCACCGACCGAACGGCAATAATCCACTGCGCCATAGGCAAAATCAGCTTCGAGACCGAGATGCTTCTGGGCAACTTGGCAACGCTGACCGACGCCGTCGTACGGGATCGCCCGGCGGCTCTCAAAGGCCAGTATTTTCGTTCAGCTTACCTGTCGTCCAGCATGGGCCCCAGCGTCTCTATGGACCTGGCTGCCCTGCAGGCCTTGCGCCCCGAGGATTAGTCGTTTAACATCAGTTCACAATTGAATAGCCAACGCCAAAGACAGCGGGTCCCAATGGGATAATGGCCAAGCCGCCCGCCGAGGCGCGACGACAACGAATGAGGGCACCTTGCCCTGCGCCGCGTCTTTTGAACCGGCGCAGGGCTTTTTCTTCAGCCAGCTTTGGGGGAGGTGAAAATTGCCGACACCGGAAAAATTCGACCGGGTGCAGGAACTGAAGGACCAGCTGGAGCGCAGCACCATCACCTTCAGCGCCGACTACACCCGCACCACCGTGAACCAGATGACCGAGTTGCGTCGCGCCATGCGCGCCGGGGGCATCGACTTCACAGTAGTCAAGAACACCCTGATGTACCTGGCGGCTGAGCAGGCAGGGCGGCCTCAAGTTAAGGAAATCGTGCAGGGACCCAGCGCTGTGGCCTTCGGTTACGACGACCCGGCCGCCGCCGCCAAGACAATTTCAGACTATGCCAGGGTCAACGTCAATTCTTTCAGCGTCCGGGGCGCCGTAATGGGCGATGGGGCTGCTCTGGGGCCGGAGGGGGTCACCCGCCTGGCGACCCTGCCTCCCAAACCGCAGATGCTGGCCATCCTCCTAGCCCAGATGCAGGCCCCAATGTCGCGCTTGGTGGGAGCGCTCAACGGCCCTGTCCAGAATCTGGACAACGTCCTGCGGGCGCGCATGCGCCAACTAGAAGAGGACTAGACTGCCCACATACAGGATCCGAGACAAGATTTTAAACGAGGATGCGAGTCATGCCACTGACCAAAGATGAACTTATCAGCGCCATCAAGGAAATGAACGTGGTAGACCTAGCCGACTTGGTGAAGTCGCTGGAAGACGAATTCGGCGTCACGGCCGCGGCCCCTGTGGCTGTAGCAGCCGCTCCCGCCGGAGGCGACGCTGCAGCCGCTCCCGCCGAGGAGGAAAAGACTGAGTTCGAGGTCCACATCCGCGAAATCGGTCCCAACAAGATCAACGTCATCAAGGCGGTCCGGGAAGTCACCTCTCTCGGTCTGCGTGAGGCGAAGGAGCTGGTGGAATCCGCTCCCGCTGCCGTCAAGGATTCGGTACCGCGCGACGAGGCCGACTCCGTCAAGGCGAAGCTCGAGGACGCCGGGGCGGTCGTTGAGATAAAGTAACCCAAACCTGCAGGCGTTTGGAGGAGTACCATGGGTCGAAAAGACAGGGAACGATTCCTCCGGATGAAAGAGGACAACCCTGATTACCAAGGATTTCGGGGGGCGGATACAGCGACAGCTCCCCCTACTCCTCCGGCGCCTGTAACTGAGTCTGTCACCTGTTCGGTGTGCGGCCGGCGCCGGAATGTCAACGTGGACAGTCTGCCCGAGGACCGCAGCACGTATGTTTGCCTGCGGTGCCAGGGTGATCAAGAAGAAGCGGCGGCGTAGTCTGCCGCAAATGGGGCGTCCCCCAACTTTCGCAAGGTAAAAGACCGCGCCGAATTCAATCGTGCGCGGTCTGTTCTTTTTTACCAATATCCAGGATTCCTGAACTACCCTACCCCAGTCGTCATGTGGTTATCCAGTCCTGTGGCTATCTAACGGAAGGGAGGCAATCGGCTATCCAAGAACTCGTAGGCGGCGTTGAACTGCATTTCGCCTCCAAAGCCAAATGGGACTTCCTCGTATTCCACCAGGATATCCGGGTGTATCGGGTTCTCACCCACCCAGGCGCCAAGGGATGTGTACCAGCGGGATGTGGGAATATACATGGCCGAGCCATCACTGAGCTCAACGAAGTCGTAGTTCGACCCTTCGCCAAAGGTCGGTACGCCTACCACCGCGGCCCGTCCCGCATCCTGTAACACAGCAGCCACCGCTTCTGCCTCACCTATCGTCCGGTCGTCCACGAGGACGACAATCAGCAGGTCTTCAATGGACAGGCGGTTGCCTTCTTCCGGAAAGCGCTGTTCGCTTCTCAAGCCATCCCGTCCCTCAATTTGCCGGAACAGCTCTCCTGGCGGCAGGAACTGCGCCGCCACCTCTGCCGCAGCGTCCGCTGAGCCTCCCGGATTGAACCGAAGATCCAGAATCAAAGCCAGCATGTCGAACCGGTTGAGTCTCTCGAGCGCATCAAAAAGTTGCTGTCCGGTGTTGTCTCGAAAGCGGGAAATCCGAATATAGCCTATTCCGCCCTGGTTCAGCTGGGAGACCACCGTCGGCAATTCCACGTTGCCGCGAAACACGTCCAGCTCCAAGGGTTCAGCTTCAGTAGCCCTCTGTAGTCGCAGTCGAACTTTGGTGCCTTCCTCGCCTTTGACCCGATCGCCCACCTCCCGCGGAGTGGCATCCCCTACGATCTCACCTTCCACTGCAAGAAGAGCGTCGCCAGGTTCTATTCCGGCCTTCTGGGCAGGCGAATCGTCGAACGGGAACAGCAGGATCCGGCCATCCTGCGACACCACCCGCGCTCCGATGCCAAGGTATGACCCCTCGGTGCTGCGGTCCAGCTGTTCTTGGGCCTCGGGCAACTGCTCGGCCGTCAGGTAACCCGCGGCTGCGTCGGGCAGCCCATCCATCAGTCCCCGGATGAGCATGAGGGCGACCTCGTTCGACTCGACTTCCGGATTGGCTTGGCGGTAGAACCGGGTAGCCCGCCATACATCGTTCATACCGGGTGGTACAGATGCGGGGATCTGCCCCCTCATGCGGCCCAGGTCGGTTAGGAAGGGGTAGGGTTTCAGTTCTTCCAGCTCCAGAATACGCTCTATGGCGCCTCCGGCCACGACGCCCTGCTCTAGAGAGGCAGGATCCGCATAATTGTCCAAAATGGCGTCCCAAACCTCCCAAACCAGGGCCAAGTCATCAGCGTCGCCTGTATCGGCAGAATCACCAGCGCCGGTGGAACAGGCAACCGCCAACAGCAGAGACAGCAAAGCAGCAACCAACGGCACTAAGAAACCGGTCTTGGAGCAGACTCGAAAAAGCAAAATTCAATCCTAGAGGCACCAGCGTTCGCCCACCGGATATTTTATCAAAGTGCGGCCCCGAAAACGCTGCTTACAAGCGTTGCCAGCGTGCCGGGCTGAATGTACACTGGCCCTGAAGCCGGAGTGGCTGTCACCCTCTGGCCGGCAGCCTTGGCCAGTATGCAAGGAGAATTCACTCATGATTAAAGTAACCGTACTGTACCCCAACGAAGAGGGCAAATCGTTCAATTTCGACTACTGGACGGGCCCGCACATGGAAACCGTTCACCGCCTGCTCGATCCCATGGGCCTGAGCCGGAGTGAAATCGAAAAGGGCGTTTCGGCAGCCGACCCCAACGCGCCTGCGCCCTTTATCGCCATGGCGACCATGTACTTCAATACCGCTGACGAGGTCCACGAGGGATTCAAGACCCACGGCCGCGAGATCATTGGAGACATCAAGAATTACACCGACATATCACCCCAGTTCCAGATCAGCGAAGTCCTATAATCCTATACGGTCCAGTATCCACTGGAGTGATATCGGAGCGGGCGGCCACCGTAGTCGGGTCGCCCGCTCCTGTCGTTGCGTCTCATCTGACGGAGACGCGCCAGTCAAAAAGAATCTGTTCGATGCGGGGGTCCAGCCATGACGCAGCGCGCCGACGAAAACGGAACGAAAGCAGGGGTCGCCCTGGAGGAGTTGTCGGAACGGCTAATAGGCGAGCACTGGGACTTCTACCCCACCACGGGATCGCGCATCGGGCGGCACGAGTATGATGGCAGACTTCCTGATCTGTCGCCGTCGAAAATCGGACAACGTGCGCAGGACATCCGGCGCGGGCAGGCCGAACTGCGATCGCTGGACTCCTCATCCCTGAACGCCGACGAACTGCTGTCCTGGAAGATGCTGGACCTCTTCCTCCAGAGGGAGCTGTTCACCTTCGAGGAGATGCGTCCCTTGGAAAACAACCCCATGCGGCAGGCGGGATTCCTCAACATGGGCAACTATGTCCGGCGAGACTACGCTCCCTTGGAGGACCGGTTGCGGTCTGCCACCTCCGCGCTCAAACTGGTCCCGGAATTTTTGCGAACTCTGGACATTGCCCTGCGGGACGACCTATCCCGCCACATGGTGGATATGAGCGTGGAAAGCTTTGGCGGGATGGCCCATTTCTATCGCAATGACCTCTCGGCATTCGCCAATGACGTGTCCGACCGGGAGATAATCGCGGACTTCAGATCGTCCATCGACACCGCTGCCGCGGCCCTCGACGCATTTGTTGACAGTCTGAAAGTGCGCGCCCGGGCCGCCGATAACGATTTCGCCATCGGCAGTGAGTTGTATTCCAGGATGCTGGCCACTGGCGAGGGGCTGGATCTGCCATTGGACCGCATCGCAAGGGTCGGTCAAGCGGATCTTGACGAAAACCTCTTCCGAATCCGGGAACTGTCCTCCTCCATCGCCCCAAGAAAGACCGTGCGGGAAATCGTTGATGAAAACAGCCGCCACCATCCCAACGCCGCGGGTCTGATCCCGGATACCCGGGAGCTGTTGGAAGACATCCGGCAGTCGCTCATCGACCACAACATCATCTCAGTCCCGTCAGATGACCGATGCCAGGTGGTGGAGACCCCGGCATATATGCGCTACGCCTTTGCCGCCATGGACAGCGCAGGAGCGCTGGAAACCCGGGCCACCGAGTCCTTCTACTACGTTACGCCGGTCGAGGATCACTGGACCGCGGAACAGGCGGAGGAGTGGTTGTCAAAATTCGACTACAACACTCTGAAGATAATCTCCATCCATGAGGTCTATCCCGGTCACTTTGTTCACCACCTCCACAACCGGTACGGCAAGCCGCTGCCGCTGGTAAATCGTGCCGCCACGTCCTACGCCTTTTCCGAGGGATGGGCGCACTACACCGAGCAGATGATGGTGGAATCGGAATACGGGAGGGATTGCCCCGAGTTGCTGCTGACACAACTCTTGGAAGCCCTGGTGAGGAACTGCCGCTACGTGTGCTCCGTAGCCATGCACACCGGTGGCATGACGGTCGAGGAGGCGACCAGGTTCTTCGTGGAAAACGCCTACATGGGCGAACATCCGGCGCGCCGCGAGGCACTGCGCGGAACCTTCGACCCAGGTTACCTGAACTATACACTGGGCAAGCTGATGATACTGAAACTCCGGGAGGACTACCGCCGGGAACAAAGCGGGGAATTCTCGCTCAAGGACTTTCACGACCGCCTGCTGTCCTACGGCGGGCCGCCCCTGCCGCTGCTGCGGCCCGTGATGCTGAACGAAGAAGGGACGCCACTTTAGGCGTCCCTCCCTTCCGGTTCATGCCTCGCTGGCCATTGGGCCGGGTAAATGAATTTCAGGTGCGAAAAGTTACCCTGCGAAAGGCTTCGCCGTAGTTACCGCCCGAGTCGCCGACGCCGTCTCGTCCGTACTGACGGATGAAGTCGTCGATCTCTTCATTGGAGCGACCCGAGACGCGGCTCTTGTTGGCCTTGACTGCCCTGCTCTTCGATTCGAGCTGAGAATCTATGTCAACGAAGGCGTTGGGGGTCTCCGTTCCCCAGAATAGCACGGTGCCAGTCTTGTGCGGTTCCAGCCCCTCATCGCGCCACAACTCCTCAAAGTGCAGGTGGTCCCGGGCGCAGGGGAAGACCGCATCAAGGGTCACCTGGCCTGTTATCCGGTGGTCCCGGTGCCAAGCGAGGTTCTTCCGGTAGGGTTCGGGGCAAATCACGACCTCGGGCTGGACTTGCCTGATCTGCCGCACCAGTTCCCGGCGGAAATCATCGGTGTCCTCCAGGCCCCCATCGGAGCGCCCCAGGTACACCAGTTCCTGCACTCCAAGTTGATTCGCAGCCTCCGCCTGCTCACTCTCCCGATGCGCGGCCAACTCCGAACCGGAAACGGCAGGGTCGCTGGTTCCCTTGCTGCCGTCGGTGCATATCACATAGCGCACGGCGGCTCCCTTGCCTATCCAGCGCGCCACAGTGCCGGCACACCAGAATTCTGAATCGTTGGGGTGCGGTATAACCACCAGAACTCGTTGCGGCGTTTCTTCCATTATCCGAAACCTCCTTGAACTGCGGCGCGGCCCTCAATCCTTCCAGTGCGGCGCGAATACGACGGAGTGCAGCGCGGCGACGGCAAAACAATCCGCTGGGAAGGAACAGGGTCCAACCCAGCGGACCACGATAATCGCAGCAGCTATCCGGTGTAATAATCCGTCGCGGCGTTTTCATCCCGACAGGGATTATAGACTCTGAACACTCTGCTACAGCCTATGGCGAGTGTCAAGACCTCATGTTTTCGCTGGCCCTCTTTCCTGTCGCGGCCAAGTGTTCCCGTACGTCCCGCGAGGCTACCCGTCGGAGTCCTCTGTGGAGCGGGCCTCAAACCCGGACCTCTGAAACATCCGCTCCGACAGGATCCCTCCCGAAACAACCACCGACATCGCCTCTTCCACTGACATATCCAGATGAGTGACCTCGCTGGTCGGCACTATTACCAAGTACCCCGATGATGGTATGGGAGTTGTAGGAACGAAGACTGAAAGGACCTCCTGACCATCGGCGTCGTACATCTGGGAGGTCACCAGGCCAATGGAACGTATGCCGGGACGTGGGAATTCTATCAACACCACGCCACTATAACGTTCCGTTCCATTGGTGCCATTGGTGCCATTGGTGCCATTGATGCCATTGGTGCGGCTGGCGGTGGTTGACAACAAATCCACTGCAGTGCGGGTTGTACTGTAGATTCCCTTGACCACCGGAATGACCTCCATGAACCTGTGGCCCACACCGATAATGCGGCGGCCCACAACGAAAGCGGCCACCAGCCCCACCACGTAGATCAACAGCAACAGCGCAGCAAACCCTGTTCCATAGACTCTGGGGCCGGGCAGCAGGTCAGTGAGCGGCTGAAGAATGGGGGTCAGTAGATCGAAAATGAACCTCAGCACCAGCGCCGTGATGCCGATGGGTAGCATCACCAATATCCCCGCGGCCAGCGTCCGCTGGAAATGGCTAATAATTCGCCTCATGACTGGTTCTCGTCGCCTTGGCCTTGTTCCGTTAGAACTAGGTTGACCCAGATGGCTCTGCGGTGGTGTCAAATCGGAAACCGAACTGAAGAGATGACTAAGGCGGCACCACCAGGATCCGAGCGAACAGAATAGAACCGCGCCGCTATTTGCGGCGCGGCCTTAACAGCGAAACAAATCGTAACGGAATAGTCTCCATTTCGGTTAACCGGACCTCACCTCTCACTGGAACTGAGGGCGCGATATTCCGCAGAAATCATTGAGGCCACATTGTCCCACCCCATGAGTTCGGCCCGGCGCCGGGCTGCAGTACCCAGGCTCTCCTGCAGGCGGGAACTGGAAATTATCATTTCCACTGAGTTGGCGAAGGCTTCAGGGCATCGCCAAGACTTAAGGTAGCCTGTATGACCGTGATGCACCAAGGTGGGCAACCCGCCAACTCGGGTCGCCACCACCGGCGTGCCACAAGCCATGGACTCCAGCGCAACCAGTCCGAAGCTTTCATAGTAGGAAGGCATCACGCATACGTCGGCGGCATTGTAGTAAAGAGGCAGTTCGTCGTGGTCCACCCGGCCCACGAAGTCGATGAGGCCGTGAACCTGCCGCTCCTCGGCAAGACGGCGAACCCGGTCGGTCTCCGGATCGCCTGGGCCGCCACCGCCCACCACCATCATGCGGACATTCTCTTCACCGATCTCCATCTGCGCCGCGGTCTCCACCAACAGGTCCAAGCCTTTCAGAGGCTCCACCCGCCCCACGTACAGCAGGACCTTTTCGCCGTTCAGTCCCAACTTCGAGCGGGCGTCTTTCTGGTCCATCGGCCGGAATTTGGCCAAGTCCACGCCGCAGGGGGCCAGCATCACCCTTGCTGGATCGGCGCCGTAGAGCCGGGCCATGGCGTCTCGCTCGTGGCCGCTGAAGGCAACAATGCGGTCGGCGGTGAGCATAGCCTCCCGCTCCACCACTTCGCGTTCTTCGGGCTCTCGTTCGCCGGCCCGTGACTGCATCTTGATTAAAGCCAAGGTGTGGAAGGTCACAACGTGAGGAATGCCCAGACCCCCTGCAAAGCGTTGACCGAGCCATGCCGACAACCAGTAGTGGGAGTGCACAACTTCGTAGTCGAGACCTTCCTGCTCCTTGAAAGTTCTCAATTCCTTCAAGAAACGGGGCAGATGAACGAAAAGTTCAGCTACCCCCGCTTCTTGGGGTCCGCCAAGCAGGTGGACGACTCTAACGTTCGGCGCAATCCACTCGATTGTATCCGCAACGCCCTCGTGCCACCGGGTGAATATATCAACGGAAATACCCGATTCGCCCATGGCCCTTGAGAGTTCTCGGACATATACATTCATGCCCCCCGACTTGCCCTGTCCAGGCGCTGCCAGTGGGCAGGCATGGAACGAAATGAATGCTGCTCGTTCGAGACTCAACCTCGTTTCACCACCATTCTGTAGAGACTCTTCTGGCGACCGCCCAAGTGCGACTTATAAGGCTCTGGGCCCCGCAGGAAGTCGAAATAGCTAACACCGCGATCAATGGCATCTTTGACGCACATGGCGTGCAAAATCAGCCCCACGCTGTAATAGGAAAGGGCGGGGTCGTATCCGCTATTGTACAACAGGCGCGCCGACCCGTAATCGAAGCAGAGGCTGGAGGCCACCATGGCGCCGTCCATTTCCATAAAGAACAGCCGGATGCGGTCCTGCTCCGCCATTCGCCGGGCGAGAACACGAAAGAACCGCTCCCGCTCAGGCGTCATGAAGTCTTCCTTGTCGGCCCGGCTCATCCGCATCAAGGCCAGGAACTCATCGAAGTGTTCCATCACCTCGTCAGGGGTGGTGAGGCAATACCAGCGCCATTCGGTCTGCGAGTCGAGCCTGCGCATTTTGCGTCGCAGCTCGTGCCGGTCCTTCTTGCCGAGCAAGGCCAGGTATTCTTCCCAACCGTCGGGCAGAGGTACGCCCGAAGTTACGTCCTCGTACTCCACATCCACCGAATAGCCTCTTTGCCGGGCCAGATCGGGAAGATGGGCGAGAGTGGGGGAATGCTCAATCAGAGAATCCAGGCGGATTTCGTTCCAGTCCCAACCATCCAGTATGTCAAGCAGGGCGGGATAGAATGTCTCCTCGAAACCTGGACGCACCAGAAAATCATTGTAGTCAAAGGTATCCGGAGAACCGACAAATCCCAAGGAGTCCCCGAGTCGAGAGAGGGAGGCTATGGCGCCAACTGCGCCATCCGGGGCGGCAAGGCTGAACCCCATCATTTCGCGTTCGCCGCCAAAGTTTTCCCACCAGACCTCCTGCCATTGCGGGGAGAGAAAGAGGGAGGACACCGGTGACTCGGCCAGGATGGAGTCCCATCCCTCACGAGCATCCTGGAAAGAGGTTATGGCCTCTGTGGGTTCTGTCAACTGTTGCGCATTAAGCTTAGTAATGTTTCTCTGTCCTCTTCGGTGGCAGAAGTGCCACGAATGGCCGTGGTGAGCATCCGGGTGCCCGGCTTGCTTATGCCGCGCATTGACATACAGAGGTGTTCGGCCTGCAGTTCAACCACGACGATACGTGGCTGCAGGACGATTGAAAGGGCATCGGCCACCTCTGCTGTGAGCCTTTCCTGTACTTGAGGGCGCGCTGCCGCCACTTCCAAGGCACGGCCCAGCTTGCTGATTCCGGCTATTTTACCTTGTGGAACATATCCCATGCGGGCCTCCCCGAAAAAGGGCAGCAGATGATGCTCACAGACAGAATAGAACGGCAGCCTGGATACGGCCACTGGGTCATTGGCCTCCGATTCAAAGACCGCGTCTATGGCATCCTCGACCCGTGCTCCGACCCCGGCGAAGAGCGACTGGTACATTCGAGCCACTCTGGCCGGCGTCTGCTCCAGACCCTCCCGGTTGGGGTCTTCACCAATGGCCTCCAGTATGTCGGCCACGGCCTGTTGAATGCGGCTCTTCTCGACCGTGATAGTCTCCTCTGAAGCTGTGAGTACCAGTTCCGCCTGCAACCGGGATTATGTCAGGGCCACCGCTTCCACTGCCTCCAGTGTTGGCTCCACCACGATGGTCTGGGGCGAAACACTGGATACCGCCAAGTCGGGATCTTTGAGTCCGGTGCCTGTGAAAACGCAGACCACCCGCTTGTCCGAAAAGTCCAGCCCTTGCCGGTGCATCTTTATCAAGCCGGCGAAGGAGGCCGCCGATGCAGGCTCGCAGAAGATGCCTTCATGCGAAGCCAGCAGGCGGTAGCCTTCCAGAATCTCGTCATCGGACACCATGTCTATCGTGCCACCTGAGCCGTCGCGGGCTTCCAACGCCCCCTTCCAGCTGGCTGGATTGCCGATTCGTATGGCTGACGCGATGGTCTGGGGGTTGGCCACAGGTTCTCCTCGCACGATGGGAGCCGCCCCCTCAGCTTGGAAACCCATCATCTTGGGCAGTCTCTTGCTGCGGCCCAGTTCGTGGTATTCCTGGAATCCCCTCCAGTAGGCGGTGATGTTGCCCGCGTTGCCCACAGGAATGAACAGGTAATCAGGGGCGTCCTCAAGCGTGTCGACGATCTCGAAAGCGGCGGTCTTCTGTCCCTCCAGCCGGTAGGGGTTTACCGAGTTGACCAGAGTCACCTCGTGCTTGGTCGTGAATGACCGCACGAGTTCCAAGGCAGTATCGAAATTGCCGTTGACCATGATGATTTTTGCGCCGTATGCCATGGCCTGGGCCAGCTTGCCCATGGCCACCTCGCCTCGCGGAATAATCACCAAAGCAGGCAGGCCACAGTAGGCCCCGAAGGCGGCGGCGGAGGCGCTGGTGTTGCCGGTGGAGGCACACATGATCGCCCGGCTGCCCTCTTCCAGCGCCTTGGCAATGGCGACCACCATCCCACGGTCCTTGAAAGAGCCGGTCGGGTTGCACCCTTCCAGCTTGAAGTACAGCTCGGGACAACCCAACTCAGCAGCCAAGCGGTTGGACTTGACCAGCGGGGTGTCGCCTTCTCCCAGCGTGATCATGGGAGTCGAGCTGGTGACCGGCAGCAGATCCCGATAGGTTCTCAGTACGCCGACGCCCATATCGCTCCCACATTTACCTGACCCATTCTACTGAATGACTCCCGTTCTGAACGGTTACTCCTCAATTCGCAGCACATTGCCGACCCGCCGCACCGAGTCCAGCGCGCCGATGGCCAGCAGGGCCCGCTGGACCGACGATTCCCGCGCGGGATGGGTCATGATTACGATTTCGGCGCTCACTGTCTCCGGGTCGGCGTCTTTTTGAAGAACCGATGCTATGCTGATATTCTCGTCGCCCAAAGCCTGCGCGATCTGTGCCAAAACTCCGGCTTGGTCGGCCACCGTCAGCCGGATATAGTATCGGGTCTGCAGGGCATCAATGGGCCGGACTCTCATCTGCTGTGACAACTCCCGCAGGCCGCCCGGCGCCGCGTTGTCGCGCACCAGCCGGGCCGTCTCCACCAAATCTCCAAGCACGGCGCTGGTGGTGGGGCCGCGACCCGCACCCATCCCGTGGAACAGGACATGCCCGCAGAGGCTGCCGTGCACTTCCACCGCATTGTACACCCCATTGACGTTGGCGAGCATATTCTCTGACGGAATCAAGGCAGGATACACCCGTAACTGCACCTCCCCGTCATTGAAATCGGCAATAGCCAGCGACTTGATTGCGTAGCCGAATTCTTGAGCGTATCGGAAATCCTGCGGCTCCAAGGCCGAGATACCCTGACGGAAAACGTCTTCAGGGCGGAAGCGCTGTCCGTATGCCAAGGTAGCCAGAACAGTCAGCTTGTAGGCCGCGTCGATTCCCTCGACGTCATTGGTGGGGTCGGCCTCGGCGTAGCCCAAGCCCTGTGCCTCGGAAAGGGCCTCGGAGAATGCGGTACGCTGGAAGGCCATACGGGTCAGGATATAGTTGGTGGTGCCGTTGATTATACTGCGGATGGAGTAAACGTCGTTGGCGGACAGCTCATTCATCAAGCAGCCGACGATGGGAATGCCGCCGCCGACGCTGGCCTCGAACAGCAGGCTCACCTGATTGGCCCGAGCCAAGGCCATCAACTCGGCCCCATCCTTGGCCATCACTTCCTTATTGGCTGTGACCACATGCTTGCCTGACTCAAGGGCGCGTCGAAAGTAGCCTGCCGCTGGGTCGGAGCCGCCCATCACCTCGACCAAGATATCGATTTCGGGGTCGTCAAGGATGTCTTCAGCGTTTGTGGTCAGAAGTCCCGGCGGCACCTCAACGTCGCGGGCACGGGAGCGGTCGCGCACCAACACCCGGCGCAGGTTGACCGGGCGCCCGACACGCCCCGCAACGGAGGACGGCTGTTGCAGCAGGGCTGACGCTACGCCGCCTCCGACCACGCCCAGACCCATCAGACCCACGTTTATGCCGGAATCACTGGCCATCTTCGAGTCGCCTACTGTCCTGTCTGGCCGGTGGCTGGCAGTCGAGGCGCGGTGACGAACACCTGGTCGGCGACCCAAGCATACAGACTACTGTTGAGATGCATTTTCACCGATCCGTCTTTGGTGCCCTCTTGGAGCGTTCTATCCTTCCAGTTCTGGGCCAACTCAGTGGAGAGTTTCACTCTCATAAGCCCGCTGACTTCCCGGTCCTCGGGTCCGGCGATTTTTTCCACGATGAAAATACCGTCCGCGGCGTAAAAGGGGCGTTTCACTTCGCCAATTTTCAAGGCGGCTTTTCCCAGTTCCTCATTTCCGTAGAGTAAGAGATCCAAGTTGGGGAAAGCGCCCTCGGGCACCCAGCCTACATAACCGGAAGCATCCGCGTATCCTGCCGGGCGTCCCACCTCGCGGGCCACGGTTTCAAAGGGCTCCACCTCCAAGCGCTGCACTACTTGGTCGGGCAGCAACCCGTCAGCCCCGGACTCGCTGGGGTCTATGGGCAGCCGAATCCACCGGACCTCCACATGTTTCTGAGGGCTTTCGATCTTCTGACCCTCGAGAAGGAACAGACCGAAATCGGTCAACTCCTCTTCAACGATCACCCGGTATTCAGAATCAGTCAGGCCGGTCGCAGTGAGGTATGTCTGGTAGTTGTTTTGGAATTCCCGCTCAAGTTGGCCGGGGTCGACCTCCTGGCCCTCCGGAAGGGTGGGCTGGAATCTGCGCCGCAGTTCGTCCTCGATGGCGTCTTCGGTGGGGTCAATGCCCAGTCCCGGGGCGGCCTGTCTCAGAATCTCCACATTCACCAAGTTCTGCAGATATTCAAAGGGAACAGTGCTCAGGTCGACACGTCCGCCTTCGTAGCGATTGGTGCCCTGGAGCACCCGAATGCGCTGGACAAGGTCGCCCATCGTGAATTCAACGTTGTTGACGCGGCCCGCCCAGACGCGCGGTGGACGAAAGAACTCCCAGTAATATCCGAAAATTACCACTCCGAATATTACCGCCAACAGGGAAACGCCAAGACCGATTGACAAGTATCGGCGGCGCCGTTCCCGCCTTTCTTGAGGGGTGGGCTGGTCTGGACTCGCGCCTTCCTCGGAACCGGACCGGGTGCGCCTTCGACGGTCAGCACGGCTCACTGACCCGCCAAAACGGCCGCTAAGCCTTGCAAGAGCCATAGCTCACCCCCGGCACAAGAGACAAGTGGCAAAGGTTCTGCCATTCGCGGAGGCAGCCATTCACGGCTGCAACCGTTCGCGCCTTGCCGGGGCGGAGGGCAGGCGACACGGGTTCAGCGCCGGGCACTGGGAAAGGAGTGATGGGCCACGAATGGAATGAGAGCGATGTGACGGGCGCGCTGAATTGCCACGCGAAGGGCCCGCTGATGCTTGGCGCAGACGCCGGTGCGGCGACGGGGCTCGATTTTTGCGCGATCGGAAACAAACCGGCGAATCTTGTCGATGTCCTTGTAGTCGATTATCTTGATGTGCTCCACGCAAAAAGTGCACACCCTGCGTCGCGGTACAAATCGTCCTCGCGGGCGCCCACCGGGGCGTCCACCCGGCCTGCCCCCTGGTCCTCCGGGGCGTCCGCCCGGGCCTCCGGGAGGACGCCCTCCCTGTGGTCCATCGGGCGGCCTGTTGGTGGCTTCGGTCGTCATATACTTTCGGTCCCTTCTAAGGTTATATATGGTTTGGCTCTCTCTGACTAAAAGGGCAGGTCGTCGGTCTCGTCATAGGGAGGCGGGCCACCGGCATCAGCCATTCCCCGGCCACCGCCACCATAGCTGTCACGGTCGCTATAACCACCGCCACCACCCTCGTTGTCGCCACGCCCTCCGAGAAATTGGACTTCATTGGCATTTATGTCCAACGAATATCGAGGTTGGCCGTCCCTGCCAGTGAAAGCGCTACCCCTAATCCGCCCCTCTACGTACACCTGGCGGCCTTTGGCAAGGTACTGGTTGCAAATATCAGCCAACCTGCCGAAAGCACTGACCCGGAACCACTCGGTTTCTTCGCGTTGCTCGCCGTCGGCAGTCCGGTAGCGGCGGCTGGAAGCAATGTTGAAGGAAGTGATTGACTGGCCGTTGGGTGTATAACGCATTTCCGGGTCTGCTCCCAGATGGCCGATGACAATAATCTTGTTCATGGCTGACCCCGCTACTCTGACGGCTGTTCCGGTTCAGGGTTGTCGGCTGGCTGGGCAGGTTCTTCGGCAGCCGGGGCTTCCGCCGCTGCCGGGACCTCCGCCGCTGCTGTCGGGGCCTCCGCTGCTGCCGGGGCCTCTGCAGCCGGGGCCGGGGCCTCACCGGTCGGCGCTGCTGCCGCCTCGGCTGTCGGCGTTGCCGCCGCCTCTTCGGATGGCTCGGACGGAGCGGCTGCCGGGGCGGTCCCCTGAGGGGCACCTGCCGGAGGCATACCGGACGGGGGACGCGGAGGGCGTGGCGCGCGAGTCTGAGCAGCGTGGGCGGCCAGCTCTTCCTCCGACAGCGTGATAGTTACCAATGAGCGCAGGACGTGCTCGTCCAGCTTGAGATAGTTTTCCAGTTCGCGATTGAATGTCTGTTCTGTGGTGAACCTGGTAAGGTGGTAATTGCCCTCAAGGAACTGGTACTGGCCCTTCTTGACCGGGTAAGCCAGCCGCCGGGTGCCCCAGCGCTCTTCATGGACAATATCCGCTTCGCGGTTGGTGAGAAATCCCTTGATCCTCTCCCAAGCCTGGGAAGCCTCATCAGGGCTGATCATGGGACTCAGAACAACTACAAGTTCGTAATGATGCAACGGTTCCCCTACTGTCAAAAATTGTGCCGGAAAGCCAAGTGATTATAGCATCGGCCTCACCCGGCCTCAACTACTCATCTATACCCGGAACCGGGAATCCGGCGGTCAGCTCCCGTACCTCGGCGGCCACCTCCTGGTGTATCTGCTTGTCGTCAATGTTGGTAAGCACGCGGGCCACCATGGAGGCAACCTTGGCGGTCTCGGCGGCGCCCATGCCGCGGCTGGTGATGGCCGGAGTCCCCAGCCGGAGGCCGCTGGTTACACGGGGCGGCCGTGGGTCGAAGGGTATGGCGTTCTTGTTGGCGATGATTCCGACGGCATCCAGGGCCTGTTCAGCCTGCCGTCCGGTGATGCCCATTGGAGTGACGTCCAACAATATCAGATGGTTGTCGGTGCCGCCCGACACCAGCCGCATGCCAGCTTCGGAAAGTCCGGTCGCCAGCATCTGGCAGTTCTCCACCACTTGGTGGGCGTACTGTCCGAACTCGGGCTTGAGGGCCTGGCCGAAACAGACGGCCTTGCCAGCAATCGTGTGCATCATCGGGCCCCCCTGCATTACGGGGAACACGGCGAAATCTATGTCCTTTGCCAACTCATCGGTGCACATTATGAACCCGCCACGAGGCCCCCGCAGGCTCTTCTGCGTGGTGGAGGTGACTATCTGGGCGTGGGGCAGTGGCGATGGATGCGCCCCGCCCGCGATCAGGCCGGAAATGTGGGCCATGTCCACCATCAGGTAGGCGCCGACACTGTCGGCAATGGCGCGGAAACGGGGAAAATCGATCAACCTGGGATAGGCGCTGTATCCAGCAACGATGATTTTGGGCTTGTGCTCCTGCGCCAGTCGCTCTGCCGCATCATAATCGATGGTCTCAGTTTCCCGGTCAACGCCGTAGGACACAAAGTTGTAAAGCCGACCCGAAAAATTGACCTTTGCCCCGTGGGTGAGATGCCCACCGTGGTCGAGCTGCATCCCCATTACCGTGTCGCCGGGCTCAAGCAGCGCGAAGTAGACGGCCATATTGGCCTGAGCGCCGCTGTGAGGCTGGACGTTGGCGTGTTCGGCCCCAAAGAGTTCCTTGGCGCGCTCAATAGCCAGGCTTTCGACTACGTCCGCTTGTTCGCAACCACCGTAGTAGCGACGGCCGGGATAGCCCTCGGCGTATTTGTTGCTTATGACGCTGGAACCGGAGGCCAGCACAGCCTTGCTGGCGTAATTCTCCGATGCGATGAGAACGATGGACTCCCTCTGCCGACGGTCCTCGCCTTCCAGCGCCGCGGCTATTTCAGGGTCCAGTTCGGCTAACGATGGCATGAAAAACTCCAATGCGAGTGCTCTCGCGTGGCCGCTTATTAAGTCGGCAATACGGCTTACTTAGACTTAGTTAATCAATTCTAGTCTACGGTTGGCCCGGATGAGGTGTCAACGAAAAACGGTATGGGCCACCCGTCCCAGCCGGGAACTTGGCTGCCGGAGATCTATGGAGTTAGTGCACAAAGAACGCGAATCTGCACCTGCAATTGTCAGATGCGATAACCCCCCGATAACCCCCCAATGAGGGTGATAGTATGCAGATATTCCGCACCTTGACGGATATTTGCGCCCTGATACAATCCGGTAGCAGGGTGGGTATTAACAGGTAGTAACTGGCTGTCGCTTTTGGCCATTGTTCGTCCCGCTCAACTATATTATTTGACCTGCGAGGCCACGGATGGAATCCTCCCGCAAACCTGCCAGCGCAGAACATCTCCACCTTTTTCCGGGACAGTGAAAGTGTCCTCAGGGTCATTGGAGAGAACTGCGGAGAACGGACGGTAATAGGCGCCTTTCATTCATTGTCGGGGCTGGTGGCCCTTCTCCATGAAGAGCAGTGGAAGGGGTTTGCAGGACTCATACTCTTCGACGTTCCCATCCTCCCCCCCGGCGGACGGGCGGAGGACTTGGTCGAAATGGGTGAGGAGATGAGCGCCATTGCTCAACGGCGTCGCGATCGCTTCGACAGCAAGAAGGAGTTCTTCTGGCGCATCCGCCGAAGTGCCGTATATTCAGAGGTTGCCGCCGGAGGTGGTGGATCTCATGGCGGAGACCGTTCTGCGCCGGACTCCAGATGGCCAATGGTACGAGATATGCTGCCCTCGGGATTACGAGGGCCACGTGTACGAATACCTTTTGGGATGGGCGATGAAGGTAAATCTCAATAAGGTATCCCGTCCCGTGAAGGTCGTAGGAGCGGACCCCACGGTCCCGTTCAGCTTCACGCCGAGCATGAATCTGACTGATCTCATAGGTCTGGATTACGACTACCTTCCCGATGCACTCATTTCCCCCAGCTGGAGGAGCCCGCGAAATGCGCGGCTTTCACCGTCGAATTCACGGAAAACCGGAATCTGATCTGACGGCAACACACCAACCCGGTTGCGTCGGGGCCTATTCCGTGTTCTCATACCCTTCCCCGGTTAGCATATGGGAATTGGGTTATTCTGATTTTGGGACCGATGACATGGCTGTTGACTACGACGTTCTTATAGTTGGGGGCGGACTGGCAGGGATGACCGCCGGAATGTATGCCGCCCGACATGGGCTGCGAACAGGAATCATTGAGCGCATGATGGGCGGGGCATCCATCATCAACGTGGAAAAGGTGGAGAACTTCCCAGGATTCCCCGAGGGCATCATGGGCGCAGACCTAGCGGCGATGACCCAGGAACAGGCGATGAACTCCGGCGTCGAATTCATCATGGGCGAGGTCTCCGCGATTGCCCCCAGCGGCGACTACCGCTTGGTCAGTTCCGATTCCGGCGAACTCAAAGCCAAGGCAGTCATAATCGCTGCCGGCTCCACCCTGCGGATGCTGGGTATTCCGGGGGAGGAGGAGTTCATGGGAAGGGGGGTGTCCCAGTGCGCCACCTGCGACGGCCCGCTGTACAGCGGCGAGGTCGTGGGCGTGGTCGGCGGAGGAGATTCGGCTGCCGACGAGGCCCTGGTTCTAGCGCAATACGCCGAACGGGTCCTGCTGTTCCACAGGCGAGGTGAACTGCGGGCGCAGCAGGAACTGGTCAATCGCGTACTTGCAGAGCCAAAGATCGAGGTCATCTGGGACACCGTTGTGGAAGAAGTCCTGGGCGAGGACACAGTGTCCGGCGTCAGGACAAGAAACCTGGCCACCGGGGAGCAGGGAGCGCGCGAACTCTCCGGGGTGTTCGTATATGTGGGTCTGACCGCCAACGCCGACGTCGCCGAGGGAGTGCTGGAAACCGACGGCGGCGGGCATATCCCGGTCAACGTCTCGATGGAAACCTCTGTGCCAGGAGTGTACGCCGTGGGAGACATCCGGCAGCACTCATCGTCGCAGTTGGTATCCGCAGCGGGCGATGGCGCAACCGCAGCTATAGCCGCATTCCGATACATTTCCGGCAGGCCCTGGGACTAAGATACAAAAATACAGGTCACGGGCAGGGTGGGTTACGGCCCACTCAATACAGCGCCAAATCAACCTTGCAGGAGAGCGTCATGGCCGCCAATTACGTCGATTTAGTGGACGAGCAACTGCGCAACAGCAAGACCATCGCGGTGGTCGGGCTATCCAACAACCCCGAGCGAGACAGCTACCGGGTGGCGAGCTACCTGCAGAGCCAAGGCTACCGCATCATCCCGGTGAACCCGGTCATCGAGGAAGCGCTGGGAGAGAGGAGCTATCCCGACCTGAAATCCGTGCCGGAACCAATAGACATGGTGGACGTATTCCGCCGCTCCGACCAAGTTCCGCCAGTGGTGGACGAGGCCATCGAGGTGGGCGCACGCTACATCTGGATGCAGGATGGCGTAATCAACGAGGAAGCCAAGGCCAAAGCCGAAGCCGCAGGCATCCCAGTGATCATGAACGACTGCGCCCTGCGCCAACACAAGCGGCGTTTCGGCCAAGGGTAGGGGGCGTGAGACTGAGCGAATCACTCCGCCGCAAGGCCTGGCCAGCTAATCGTCGACAACGCCCGGTGAGACTATCGGGCGTTTTACTGACCCAACCGCAGACATAGACAATCCTATCTTTGAATCATTATAATCCGGCTCAGTTATAGGGCTTTCTCTGGACGCCCTTGTGCGTCGCGCATCAACCCCACTGTATACGTGAATCACAGAATCACACCACCGGTCTCAAGACTTCAAGGCAGGAGAGGCATTCATGGCCAACCAAGATATCGAGCTTATGGCTCACCTCATGCGCCGCGCCGGGTTTGGCGCCACCTACGAGGAAATCGAACGGCGGGCTGGCAATGGCTATGCGGCCACCGTCGAAGAACTCCTCTCTCCCATGGAACAGCCTGACCTGGACCGCCACCTTCTCGATCGCTACTTCGTTGACTGGAAGGAAATGAACGCCCTGGAAATCAACCAGGCGTATCTGACCTATCGGATGATCAACACCCAGCGTCCGCTACAGGAAAAGATGACCCTGTTCTGGCACGGCATTTTCTGCACCGGCAACTCCAAGTGCGAGCATGGCCGCCAGATCCAGGACCAGCTGGACATGTTCCGCGCCTTGGGCATGGGCAGCATGAGCGACCTGCTGCTGGAACTGTCCCGCGACCCGGCAATGGTGTTCTACCTCGACAACTGCATGAGCCACAAGGACGCCATCAACGAGAACTTCGGCCGGGAGTTGTTGGAACTTTTCTCCATGGGCGTGGGAATGGACGGACACGCCAACTACTCCGAGGATGATGTCAAGGAATGCGCTCGCGCATTCACCGGCTGGACCATAACCAACGCCATTCCGCGTTACCCGTACGGCCGCTACACCTCCCAGTTTGTCTTCAACTCCGCCGACCACGATGGGGACGAGAAGACCTTCTTGGGCGAGACCGGCAACTTCGGCGGTGAAGAAGTCATCAACATCATCGCCCGCAACCCTGCCACGGCCCGATTCGTCGCCCGCCACCTGTACAATTTCTTCGTGGCCGACGAGCCGCAGATACCGGCGTGGCAGGAAACACCACCGCGGGACCCCGAAGCCATCAAGGAGCTGGAAGACGCCTACTTCGAGTCCAACTACGACCTCACCGCCATGCTGCGGACGCTGTTCAACTCGGAGTTCTTCAAAAACGCCCGCTTCGCCAAGGTCAAGAGCCCGGCGGAGACAGTGGCCGGCACCATGCGCTTGGTGCAGGACTTCACACACCCGAAGCCCGGCCTGCATCCCATCGCCATGGAAATCCGCTACATGGGGCAGGACCTGATGAACCCTCCCACGGTGGAAGGCTGGCACACCGGCGCCGAGTGGATCGACAGCGGCACGCTGGTGGAACGCATCAACTTTACCGCCGACCAGGTGGGCAACACCAACCTGCCCGGCGTTCGCGCCATCATCGACCGGATGAACTCCGAGGGAATCACCGACCCAAAGGCCTTCGTTGACCGCTGTCTCGATATGCTCGGCTCCTACCAATTGCCGGACGAGACCCGCGACTACCTCGTCGAGCACATCAGCAGCGGCGGTCAGTTGCAGACCGGCACCGAAGACTACACTCGCCGCGTCGGTCAGACCCTCCAGCTCATTGTCGCCACCCAGGAATTCCAGTTCGCCTAACACCACACAAGCACTGCTAGAGGCAGGGGCGTACGGTTGTGCGCCCCTGCCAAGGAATCCCGACCCGGCAAGGATGTTCTCAAAAGCGCAACCACGAGGAAACAGTATGGGCAGACTGGACGGCAAGGTAGTCCTTATCAGCGGCGGAGCCCGGGGCCAGGGGGCCGTGGAGGCCCGAATGATGGCTCAGGAAGGCGCCAAGGTCGTTATCGGAGACATTCTCGACGACTTGGGCAAGCAGGTTGAGGCCGAGCTGGCCGAGGCGGGGCTGGACGTCACTTATATCCACTTGGACGTCACCAGCGAAGAGGACTGGGGCGCTGCAGTTTCCACCGCCGTGTCCGCCTACGGGCACCTGGACACCCTGGTGAACAACGCCGGAATCCTCATCCGCAAGGGCATCGAGGACACAACGGTGGAGGACTGGGACAGAATAATGGACATCAATGCCAAGGGCGTATTCCTTGGCAGCAAGGCCGCCATTCCCGCCATGCGGGAGGCCGGCGGCGGCTCCATTGTCAACATCTCATCCACCGCCGGACTGGTGGGCAGCCCGGAGGGCTCCTCCAGCTACACCGCCACCAAGGGCGCAGTCCGTCTGCTGACCAAATCGACAGCAATCCAGTACGCTTCCGAGGGGATTCGGTGCAACTCGGTGCATCCCGGCCCCATAGACACCGATATGATCCGGGACACCTTTTCCGACCCGGAACGGTGGGAGGCGAGAATGCGCCGTCTGCCCCTGAAGCGGGTCGGTATCCCGGAAGACATTGCCTACGGCGTGATCTACTTGGCATCCAACGAGTCGTCTTTTGTTACCGGCTCCGAGCTGGTGATCGACGGCGGAACGACGGCCGAGTAGACGCTTAACAAACTTGAACATCGCACGGCTACAAGAGACCTAACAAGGAGTGGCCAGATAATGACTTCAACCAAGAAAGACCCCGTCCTGGTGGTTTTGCAGCTCTCGGGCGGCAACGACGCCGTGAATACCCTGATACCCTACGGTGACCCGCTGTATGCCGACAACCGCCCCACGGTGCGAGTGTCCCAGGAGCAGGTCCTCCACATCAGCGACTACGTCGGGTTCAACCCCGCGATGGGACCCCTGAAGGAGCTTTACGACCAGGGTAAGGTTGCCGTTATGCAGGGCATCGGCTATCCGAATCCCAATCGCTCGCATTTCCGCTCCATGGACATCTGGCACACCTGCGAGCCGGACAAGGTCGGAACCGAGGGCTGGATCGGGCGCGCCATCCGGGACATCGATCCCAAAGCAGAGAACGTGCTGACCGGCGTCAACTTCGGGCGTGGCCTGCCCCGGTCCATGGCGGCTCCGCAGGTCCCGGTGGCCTCGGTGGGCAACCTGGAGACCTACGGCGTGCTGACCGGCATCGAGGCAGAGGAGCGCGACGAAGCCCTCGACCTGTTCTCCCGAATGTACTCTCCGGCCATCGGACGCGGCTCCGTGGTTGACTACCTGTCCCACACCGGAATGGACGCGCTCAAGGGCGCCGACATCCTGAGCACCGCCCCCGAAATGTATTCCTCCTCGGTGGAGTACGGCAACAACACGGTGGCACAGTACATGCGCAACATCGCCATGGTGCACCTGGCCAACCTGGGCACCCGTTTCCTGTACACCACCGCGCCCTACAACAGCTTCGACACCCACGCAGGTGAGCTCAGTGCCCACGCCCAGCTGTGGACCGACGCCTCTCGCGCCATCTCCAATTTCTACCAGGACATCAGCGAGCAGTCGGCCAGCGATAACGTCGTCCTGCTGGTATTCACCGAGTTCGGCCGCCGCGTCCGCGACAACGGCTCCGGCACCGACCACGGCTCCGGCGGTGTTGCCTTCGTCGTGGGCGACCACGTGAAGGGCGGGCTGTACGGCGAGTACCCCTCGATGGCCCCCGAAAAGCTGCTGGAAGGCGACCTGCACTTCAACAACGACTTCCGCGGCCTCTACTCCACTCTACTGGAGCAGTGGATGGGCCTGGACGCCAAGCCGATCGTCGGCGGGACCTTCGAGCAGATGAACTTCATCGCCGCCTAGCGATACTGATGTAATTCCCTCTCCCTCCGAGGAAGGGACCGGGTCGAAGCGTACTCACCAACCCAGGTCTCTCCCCGAGGAGAGGGAAATCAGGAAAATCGCAAGGCGACAACCGAATCGAGCGAGGTAACGATGGCTACACAGACTATCGGCATCACCTTCCAGTACAGCCACACCATTGGGCGCGGCGAGTTCTCCGGCCCCGGATTCCGCAATCCCGTCGCCATGGCCCGGGGCGAGGACGACACGATGTACGTCGTCAACCGCTCGTACGAATACCGGCCCGACGGCAAGCGCATCACCATCTGCACCATTGACGAGGATTACGTGGGCGAGTTCGCCAGGGGTGTGCACACCGCCGGCGAGACGGAAGAGAACGAAAATGACGGCTCACTCATCTGGCCCACCTCCGTCGCCCTCGACAGCAAGGGCAATGTCTTCATCGCCGATGAGTGGCTGAACCGCATCTCCATGTTTGACCGCGACGGCGAATGGCTGGGCAAGTGGGGCACCAAGGGCAGCGGCGACAATGAGATGAACGGGCCTTCCGGCATGGCCTTCGACGCCGACGACAATCTGTTCATAGTGGACAGCAATAACCATCGGGTGAAGAAGTTCACCTCCGACGGCCAGTTCATTTCCCAGTGGGGGACTGAAGGCAGCGGCCAAGGCGAACTGGGCCTGCCTTGGGGCATCTGCGTTGATAAGGACGGCAACGTCTTCATCGCTGACTGGCGCAATGACAGGGTGCAGAAGTTCACCTCCGACGGCCAGTTCCTGCAGGAGTACGGCAAAGGCGACCTGAGCCGGCCCACCAGCGTCGACACCGACAGCCAGGGCTTGATCTACGTCGCGGACTGGGGCAACGAAAAGGTCCGCATCTACAGCCCCGAGGGCGAACTAATCGAGACTCTCATCGGCGACGCCACCATCTCCAAGTGGGGCCAGGACAAGCTGGACGCCAACTCTGAGATGTGGGAGGAGCGGGAAATCGCCCAAGGCATCGAACGCGAGAAGCTGTTCTGGGGCGCCTGCGCCGTTGAGGTGGACGACCAAGACCGCCTGTTCGTGGTGGAGTCCTGCCGCAACCGCATCCAGATCTACCGCAAGCAGCAGCCCATGTTCTTTGGTGGCCGCCTCTAGGCCACCGGGCATTCTCCTCTTGGAAACATTACCCGAAAGGGGGACTTATCCGTCCCCCTTTCCCCGTGATTACAGAACTCGGTTTACAGAACCCGCCGAACCGGGGCCGTTGAGCCCCGGCAAGAGGTCGAGAATATTTGACGACTCCAGAGCAGTTAGCCGCCAAAATGAAGGGGCTGGGTATTCGCCAGACTCCGCAACGTCTTGCCATCGCCGAGGTTGTGGTCAACTCGGGCGATCACCCGTCAGTTAAGGAGATATACCAGAGGGTCAAGGAATTCTTCCCCTATGTGACCCTGGCCACCGTCTATTCCACGTTGGAAACGCTGGAGCAGGCCGGGATAGTGCGAGCCCTGCCCTTCCAGAAGCAGTCCCGCTACGACGCCAACCTAGCGCCCCACGCCAACCTCGTCTGCGTCGGCTGCGGCGGCGTGGTGGACTCCAGCGAGGGCCAGGAGATAGTGTCGCAGATGAAGTCTCGGCTGGAGGCGACCAGCGACTTCGAGTTCTCCGGCCAGCGAATCGACTTCTACGGCTGGTGCCGAAACTGCGCCGACCGCCGCGACCACAAGGCGAGGCTGGCCGCCGACCCTTCGGACTGACTCCCGCTTTTCCCGTGGGTCAACCCTTCAGGTTCTCTATGGCCACCGGCTCCACCGGATCGGCAAGTTGGAACCCGAAGACTCGGGAGTAGAAGTACAACTCCGCCTCCAGAGCCCTCTCGATGTTTTCTGAACGGCGGAAGCCATGCTGCTCACCCTCGAATGGCACGTAGGCCGTGGGCAAGCCCTTGGACTTTACCGCCTCGAACATCATCTCCGCCTGGTTCGGTGGCACTATCTCGTCCTCCAGCCCCTGCAGCAACAGCAGGGGGCACGACAGCAGGTGCGTGTGGTGGATGGGCGACCGCTCCACGTACAGGTCCTGCCGTTCGGGGTATGGCCCGACCAGGCTGTCAAGGTAGCGTGACTCGAACTTGTGCGTCTCCTTGGCCAACGCCTCCAGGTCGCTGACGCCGTAATAGCTCGTCCCTGCACTGAATACGTCGTGGAAGGTGAGAGCTGCCAGAGTGGTGTAACCGCCCGCGCTACCGCCGTCTATGGCCAGCCGATCAGGGTCGGCAACGCCCCTCACCGCCAGGAACCGCGCTGCATTGACGCAGTCCTCAACGTCCACGACGCCCCAAGCGCCGTTGAGCCGCCTCCGGTATTCCGTACCGTAGCCAGTGCTGCCCCCGTAGTTTACGTCAACCACGCCGAAGCCCCGGCTGGTCCAGAACTGAATGCCCAAGTCCAGCGCGGTCGAGGCCGCCGCGGTGGGTCCGCCATGACTCTTGACCAGCAGCGGCGGCCTTTCGCCCTCAGTGGCGACATAGTCGGGGTTGCGCGGCGGGTAGAAGAAGGCGTGAGCTGTCCTGCCGTCCGTGGTCTCGAACTCGACCGGCTCCGGTTTTGACAGGTAGGCCGGATCAACCTCGATGTCGTGGGCCTGCCGTAACATCTCCGTCGCTCCGGTGGCCGCGTCCAGCGACAGCAGGGTCATGGCTTTGTCGGGGGCCCCTGCGGAGAAAACCACATGCTGGCCTGACGCCCGGAGTTCGCCGCGCCCCATTTCGGAGTAGGGCAAATCCAGCCTGGTCAGCGTCCCCTCATCGGGACCGATGATCCCGATGTTCCATGCGCCGCGCTCCACATAGCTACAGGCTATGCGGCCGTCGTCCAAGAAACCATAGGCTGCTGGGTCGAACACCCATTGGGGACGAGCGAACTCGGCCTCCATTTGGAGGACGGGTTGAATTGAGCCATCGCGCCAGCGATACAGGTTCCACCAACCGCTGCGGTCAGAAACAAAGTGCAGTTCGCCCTCCGGCGACCAGAGGGGCTGCAAGACCGATTCATCCGGCCCGCCCGCCACTGTCTGCGCCTCACCCAGCCGCCCGTCGGAGCCGATGTTCGCCACCAGGAGCGTAGTTCCGTCCCAAGGCATATTCGGATGGTCCCAAACCAGCCATGCCAGCGAACTGCCGTCGGGGCTCAAACGAGGGGCGGCGCAGAAATCTGAGCCATCGACCAGGATTTCCTGCGGGTCAGTTCCCTCCGCGTCCACGGCCACGGCCACGGCCACGGCCACGATAGCGTTGACCGCCTCGCCCTCGCCGGTATGGTCCTCGCGCACGCAGATTATACGCCCACGCCCGGCGTCAAACACGCCGTCGGCGTACCGTAGAGGGGCATCCGGCGTGATAGCCCTCGGCTCGTTGTCTGGCTCCTGACGGTACATCCGCTGGTCGGCGAAGTTGGAGAAGAACACCACGCCACCGGACACCAGGAACGCGCCTCCGCCGTATTCATGCACTCGCGTGCGTGCGCTGAAAGGCGCTGGAGTCACGTCGACTGTAGAGCCATCGGAGCCGCGCCTCACGATCACCATGCGCCCTCCTTCGCTTGGGCGCATCTCTACCCAATACACGGTGTCGCCGTCCAGGGTGATATGACCCAATCCGACCGCGCCAGACACTATCAACGCGGTGGTTATGGGAGACTTCCAAGAACCATAGGGAGCAGTTGCGGGCATAATGTCCTCTCCGTCAGGAGTTTGCTAAACGAGTCCGCCGAAGATCTTACAATTCTCGCGGCGTGTTTTCCATCACCGGTCCCTCGTCGGGGACGCAGGGGGCGCAATTGAGTTGACCGCCTGCGGGCAGGCACGTATATTGAGCCGAACTGCCTCCCGGAGTTTTGCATGCCAGACCACGTAAATGATTTCGACGAATTGCCGGCGCCCACAGTGGAGGAGGTCAGCCCCGGCGTATTCGCCTACATCCAGCTAGACGGGAGCTGGGGTCTGAACAACACGGGTTTCATCACTGGCGGCGATGCGGTGTCGGCTGTGGACACCTGCTTCACTGAGGCGCGCACCCGCGCCTTCCTGCAGGCGATCGCGGGAGTAACCGACCTGCCAATCCGCACATTGGTCAACACGCACCACCACGGCGACCACACCCACGGCAACTACATGCTGCCCGGCGCGTCCATCGTCGGCCACGAGCTCTGCCGACAGACGGTCATCGACACCGGTATCCACACCCTGCGCCCGCTGTTTCCCAACGTCGTGTGGGGCCACTTGGAGTTGGCCCCGCCCTTTATCACGTTTCAGGACCGCCTCGACCTGTTCGTAGATGATCTCAGGCTGGAACTTCACTATATGGGACCGGCGCACACCACCAACGACATCGTGGTCTGGCTGCCGGAGCGTCGCCTTCTGTTTACCGGCGACCTGGCGTTCAACGGCGGCACACCATTCGTAGCTATGGGTTCTATCGCAGGTTCCCTGAATGCGCTGGACCGTCTTCGGGAATTCGGCGCCGAGACAATTGTTCCGGGCCATGGCTCGGTATGCGGGCCAGAGGTGCTGGACGACATGGAAGCCTACCTGAGGTTCGTGCAGGACAGAGCCAAAGACGCCTTCGCCGCCGACCTTTCGCCGTTGCATGCGGCCCGTCTGATCGACTTGGAACGCTTCGATCATTGGCACGACTCGGAGCGCCTTGCGGGCAACCTGCATCGCGCCTACTCGGAACTGCGGGGCGAACCGCTGGGGAAGGTCCTCGATCTCGGCCCTATCGTCGATGATATGGTGGCTCTGAACGGCGGACAGCCCGTCCGATGCCTGGCCTGACCGAGCGCAGAAATCCAAGCAACGTCCACTGGCGTACTACAATGGACTCTGATCGAAATTCCAGGGAAATTCCATGCCACGTTTCATCGAATTCAAACGCAGTCAACTGGCTCGATTCTTGAGATTGAAGCCTCTGGCCGCCATTGCCCTCTTTGCCTTGGCGGCGGCGTTGCTGGCCGGGTGCGGCGGTGAGTCGTTGGAATCAACACCCGCCGGCCAGTCCTCGGCGGCGCAGCCCACGGCTGTGGCGATAGCAACACCGGCGGCGGCCGAAAGCACTGTTCCAGCTGCTACCGACACTCCGGACCCAACGTCCGCTCCCGAACCGACGAATGCTCCGGTTGCCAAAACGGCCGAAACGCCTGTCCTGCCTCAAGCCACGGAAGAGCAACCGCAGGACACGCCTGCACCGCCTGCGACGGAAGCCGCCCCTCCTGCTACCACCGAGGCCAGTCCGGTAGCCACGGCTGAGAGCCCCGCGCCATCCACACCGGCAACCCAGGAGCCTGAACCCGCGAGTCCATCCGCAACCGAGCCTCCGCCGGTGGCGACGGCCACGCCGACCCGGCGGCCTGACCCGACAGCGACGGCCCGCCCCGATCCTACGGTCGCGCCATCTCCGACCCCGGCACCCACGTCGACAGCGGTTCCGGCTCCTCCGGAAAATGCCGCCCAACTATTTTCGCTACCGCGCGCCCTCGACGGTTCGCAGATCAGCCTGGACTCGTATCGCGGGAACAAGAACGTGATCCTAGTGTTCTACCGGGGATTCTGGTGAACCTATTGCCGTGCGCAGCTCGTGCAGCTGCAAGGATCCTACGACACATTCTCTGACCTGAACGCTGAGGTACTTGCTATCAGTGTTGACGATCTGACAGGAGCAAGCTTTGTGGTAGAACAACTGGGATTGGATTTCCCCATCCTTTACGACCCTTCGGGTGACGTGGTGAAAGACTACGGCGTGCTAAACGCCTCCACAGGGTATGCCACTCCTACGGTATTCATCGTGGATACCGAGGGCGTGATTCGATGGGAGTTCAGTGGCTCCACCTCACACCGCGCCAATAACAACGAAATCATTGCCCAGCTCAAGGAGTTGAGTTGATGGCCCAGTCCACTACAGGGATGGCTTACACATGACCGCAAAAATGATCCGGTTGTTCAGCCGCGCTTTGAAGACAGCCGGTCTCGTTGGCGCTCTATCACTGACTATTTTGGCGCTTACCGCCTGCGGCTCATCTGCGGAACCTACGGACGCTGCTCCTCCAGCGACTGACGGGCCCACTGATGCCCCCGCCCCAACAGTCGCTTCGGCAGCACAAGCGAGTGAATCCGCGCGCACGGCCACTGACGAGACCGAACCGCAGGGCAATCTCGCCCACAAGTTCGAGCTGACCAACGCTAGGGGAGAGACGGTCAGTCTCGCCTCATACGCCGGGGACAAGAACGTAGTGCTGGTGTTCTACCGGGGATTCTGGTGAACCTTCTGCCAGGGGCAACTCTTGGAGTTGCAGAGTGATTATGACACCATCTCCGAACTGGACGCGGAGATCCTGGCGATAAGCATAGATGACCTTACCGGTGGGGAGCGGGTGGTCGAGAGGCTGGGCCTTGCATACCAAATCCTGTCGGACCCGGATGCCGAAGTAATCAAGGCTTACGGCGTGTTCAACCTGCACGACAACGACCTGGCCACGCCGGCCACCTTTCTCATCGACAAGCAGGGCACAGTCCGATGGGAGTACATCGGAAGGTCGGCGGCTTCTGACCGCCCAGACAACCAGGAAATCATCGAGCAGTTGCAGCAGTTGAGCTGACCGCTAGGCGAATTTCGTCTCTACCCAGCCCTGGCCGTCGAAGGGCGTCCAGAAATGGGACGTCAGGGTGAGGTTCTGGAACTTCCACTGGCCGTCCACCCGAACGTATTCCTCGTCGTACCGGGCCGAACCCCACACCGCCCTGTCACCATCGGCGTAGGTGCAGGGCTGGAACAGGTACCAGATACCGCTGGCCCGGTCGCCGTCAACCTCTATGATCGGGTTCAGCACCATGTGGATGGCGAAGGGAAGGCGATTCGGAGCGTTTTTGAAGAAGGCCCGGATGGCTTCGCGCCCATCATTCCTCCCTCGCTCCCTCCCGTCCCACACCGCGTCCTCAACGAACAGGTCGGCCAGGGCGTCGGCATCGTAGTGGTCGTCGCAATAGGCGCAGTACCTGTGCTTCAGTATCTTGATCGCCTCAATGTCCTCAAGGACTTGGATTCTTCGTTCCAGGTCTTCGGACGGCATACACTTCCTCCAGTTGACTGGTCTGTTTTACAGTGCGGTCCAGCCGCCATCCACCAGCAGCAGGTGGCCGGTGGTGGCGCCGGCAGCGGGGCTGGCGAGGTAAATAGCGGCACCAATGAGTTCTTCCGGCTGCATCCTGCGGCCCAGCGGCATCCGGTAGTCGAGATCGGCCTGCACCTCGTCGGGCGTGCGGTCATCGGCGGCCAGCATTCCGGGCGTCTCGGTCGGGCCGGGGCCGATGGCGTTCACGGTCACGCCGTATTGCGCCCATTCGGCGGCCAGAGCGCGGGTCAGGCCCGCAACCCCGTGCTTGCTGGCGATGTAGGGAGCGCGATCAACCGATGCAACGGCAGAAAACTGTGAGCCGATGTTGACGATACGGCCCGACCCCTGCGCGATCATGGGCCTGGCCGCTGCCTGCGCGCAGAAGAAGAGGCCCTTCAGGTTGGTATCGACGGTGGCGTCCCAGTCGGCCTCGGTCACCTCTAGGGCGGGCTTGCGGATGCGGATGCCTGCGTTGTTTATCAGGATGTCGAGTCTTCCGAAGTCGTCCACGACCCTCTGGATGGCCGCCGGAATACTGGCAATGTCCAGCACGTCCAACTCGTAGGTGGCGCTCCGGCCTCCCGTCGCCTCAACGCGCGCCTGGGTGTCCCGGGCCAGCTCCAGCCGTTGGGTCATATCGGTCACAGCAACATCCGCTCCGGCTTGAGCCAGTCCCACGGCCAGCGTCGCACCGATTCCCCGGGCTGCCCCCGTGACCAAGGCAACCTTGCCGTCAAGACTCAATCCCGCGTAGGCCATCATCACCTCGAAAATACCTGCAAAGCCTTACTGCCGAGCCGTAGCATATCATAGGGGCGGAGGGTTCCCGCCGCCACTGGAAACACTGCAAAGATACGTCAACATCCAAACCGTTGGTGTTGAGCCTGTCGAAGGACGGTGCGTGCGATCCGTTCGCGGTTCGACAAGCTCACCATGAACGGATTCGCAGGGAATTTGCCACCGCCCTGTCCGATCCAGCTTCCGGGTTGCACGGCTCACGATGCAGGAATAGAATCAGCCGGAGAAGTGCTCCGGTAGAGTCGTTTACCGGACACACGCAGTCTTTAGGCGGAATTCATGGCCCAAGCGGTCCAGACATCCAGCGGGCACAGGCAGAACCGAGGCTTCATCCTCGGGTCGCTTACATTTGGGCACGGGGTAGCCCATCTATACGACTTGGGCTTCCCTGTTTTTCTGACCGCCATCGCCAACACCTTCGCCCTCAGCACGCGGCAGACAGGGTTCCTGCTGGGCATTCGCACCAGCGGCACCGGGCTGGTCAGCATGGGCTCCGGCGTCTTGGTGGACCGGTTCAGAGACCAGTGGGGCATAATGCTCACCGTCTGCATGGTGCTGAACGTCATAGCCTTCTGCGTCATCGGACTTTCGCCAAACTGGGGGATCCTGATTATCGGGGTCGTCCTGATTTCCATACCGGGTTCCTTGTGGCATCTCCCCGCCATCGCATCCCTGTCCCGCCGTTTTTCGGATCGCAGAGCCTTCTCAATTTCCATCCACAGCTTCGGCTCCACCGTCGGCAACGCCTTGGGACCACTGGTTGCCGGTACGCTGTTGCTCTACCTGATATGGCGGGAAGTATTGCTCCTGTACGCCATCCCGGCGGGCGTAGTAGCGATATTCGTATGGTGGTCGCTGAGAGATCTGGGCCGTGAGGAGCACCAACAACCCGGAGACGGAGAGGTCCGCACCCTCCGGACGCTGGCGGGTGCCGGGTTGACCTTCTTCCGAAACCCGGCGATGCTGGCGCTGCTGGTGGCCGCTTCCTTCCGGAGCATAGCCACCGCCGCAATGTTCGACTGGACGCCGTTTTACCTCGAGAACTCGCCTGAGGACGGCGGACTGGGCTACTCTTACTTCTGGACCGGATTCCAGATGGCCCTGCTCACTGGCACGGGAGCAATTTCCTCACCCATCTTGGGGCAGTTGTCCGACAAGCTGGGACGGAAGCAGATCCTGCTTCCGTGCCTGGCGGTGGCGGCGGTGTTGCCCTTACTGGTTATTCCCGCAGGCGACGGCTACTTGGTGCCGATGGTGATGGCGGCGATAGGGCTGTTCAGTTTCGCGCTCCATCAGGTGATGCTTGCCGGGATTCTGGACGGCGCGGCCCGGGGCACCGAGGCCACAGTGGCTGGTGCGGTGTTCGGCATCAACGGCGCGGTTGGATTCGCGTCCACCCTCCTGGTAGCCTACCTCATTGACAATTTCGGCGGCTACGGCTCAATGTACGTGTACGTGACGATACTCACGGCGGTGGCCGGAGTAATCGTCCTGCTGACTCCGTTCCCCAACTACAAAACCCAGGATTCGTGACCCCTCGGTCCACTGCTCATACATCCATAGGAATGTCACGACGGGGTCGTTCAATTGAACCAGACCATAACATCCGTGCCCGGCATCGAGGCCGGGCATTACACCGACCTTGAGAACGCCACCGGCTGCACCGTTGTGCTGTGCCGCAGAGGTGCCGTGGGTGGAGTGGACGTTCGAGGCGGTTCGCCGGGCACCCGCGAGACTGACTTGCTCCAGCCAGCGAGACGGGTTGAGCAGCTCTTCGCTGTCTCACTGAGCGGCGGGAGTGCCTACGGGCTGGACGCGGCTTCCGGGGTGATGGCCTGGCTGGAGGAGCGAGACATCGGCTACCGGGTTACGCCGGATGTGATCGTCCCAATCGTCTCCTCGGCCATCATCTATGATCTCGGGCTGGTCACATCGAAGGTGCGGCCCGGCCCACAGGAGGGCCGAGCGGCCTGCAGCGCCGCATCAAAGCAACCGTTGGCCGAAGGCACCACGGGAGCCGGAACAGGCGCCACTGTGGCCAAAACCGGCGGGACTCACCGCGCCTGCAAGGGTGGGCTTGGCTCTGCATCCCTGCAATTGCCGGGCGGAGCCTCGGTGGGAGCGGTAATCGCCGTCAATTCCATCGGCGGCATCCGTGACCCATACACCGGTCAGTTGGTCGCCGGGCCAAGGCGGGAGGACGGGAGTTTCGATGACCCGGTGAGAATTCTCTTGGACGGCTCCCCTTCCGCTGTTCCCTCAGGCCCGGTCAACACCACCATCGGCGTGGTAACCACCGATGCCCGGCTAACACGAGAGGAGGCCAATTACTTGGCTCGTGTGAGCCACAACGGCCTGTCTATGACCATCCATCCCTGCCACACCATCAGGGATGGCGACACCATGTTTGCCATGGCTACCGGCGAGTTTACGGATGACGTAGACCTCACCACGCTCGGCGCCGCAGCCGCGGAGGTAACGGCACGGGCCGTACTGAGAGCGGTGCGTCTTGCCACTGGCCTTGGCGGGATTCCGTCGGTTTCCGAGCTTTCGGGATCCTGACCCAACGGAGCCGATTCACCCATGCGCGTTGTCAACTCGAAGGATGAGATGCGGCGGATCTGCCGCGAGTTCCTGCGTCCCGTCGGACTGGTGCCCACCATGGGCGCGCTGCACGACGGCCACCTGTCGCTGGTTGACCGCGCCCGCGCCGATTCGGCCACCGTCGCCGTCAGCATTTTCGTCAACCCGACGCAGTTCGGAGAGGGAGAAGACTTCGCGCAGTATCCCCGCGACCTGAACGCAGACCTGGAACTGCTGGACCGGCATGGTACTGACTTGGTATTCGTTCCGGACGTTTCGGAGGTATACCCGCCCGGATTCGACACCTGGGTGGACGTGGGGCCGATTGCGGACCGACTGGAAGGCGCGGCCCGTCCCGGGCACTTCAGGGGCGTGGCGACCGTGGTGGCAAAGCTGTTCGGTATAGTGCAGCCGGAACGCGCCTACTTCGGGCAGAAGGACGGTCAGCAGACAGTTGTGGTCCACAAACTGGCACGCGACTTGGACATGGGCGTCGAAATCGTGGTGCTGCCCACGGTCCGGGAGGCCGACGGCCTGGCCATGAGCAGCCGGAACGTTCGGTTGAATCCCGACGAGCGGACGGCGGCAACGGCGGTGTATCGTGCCTTGTCGGCCGGGCACACGCTTTGGGAGCAGGGCGAGACCAGCGCTGCGGCCATCCGGGATGCGGTCCGGCAGGAACTGGCTGCGGAAGCGCTGCTGGGCGCCGTCGACTACGTCAGCGTTGCAGCTTCGGACACGCTGGAGGAATTGGAACGGGCAGAGCCCGGGACCATGCTCTCCACTGCGGCGAGCCTCGGCCCGATTCGCCTCATCGACAATGTGACATTAAGATAGGGGCGCACGCCTGTACGTCCCTGCACTATCATTCGCTTGAGATCTCCCCTCGGGAACTGAAATTTTTTAGCTGTCCATCAACTCCCGGACGGCTTCGGTCAGCGCGGGCAGTACCGTCTCCCAGTCACCCACTACGCCGTAGCGCGCGTCCTTGAATATGTTGGCGGTGGCGTCCTTGTTGATCGCGACGATGCACTTGGCGCCGGAGCAGCCGGCCATGTGCTGACTGGCCCCTGAGATCGCCACGGTTATGTAAAGGTCAGGGGTGATGGACTTGCCGGTCAGCCCCACTTGGAAGGCAGGCGGCACCCAACCGGAATCAACCGCCGCACGCGAGGCGCCGACAGCGCCGCCTAGCAGCTTGGCCAAGTCCTCCAGGCCGGAAAAAGGTTCAGGACCGCCAAGGCCCCGACCGCCGGAGACCACCACACGGGCATCCTCCAGCTTGACTCCCTCGGACTCCTCCCGCACCGTCTCCACCACGCGGGTCCGGGCCTGTGCAGCATCAAGCTCAACCGGGAAGGACACCACCTGACCCTGTCGCGACTGGTCCATCTCGGCAGGTTCATAGGCCTTGGGCCGTATGGCCGCAATCTGCGGCGTGTGTTCGCAACTTACAACGGCGATGGCATTCCCACCGTAGACCGGGCGGTTGGCCAGCAGCGTCTTGCTGGCCTCATCCACCGAGACCTCAAGGCAATCCTGCGCCAAGCCAACGCCCAAGCGGAACGCCAGCCGTGGGGCCAGTTCGCGCCCCTCGTTCGTGCGGGCGACCAGCACCACCCGGGGGCCAACATCGCGACACAGAGAGTCCATGGCAGCCAGGTACAGGTCGGCGTGGTATTCGGAAAGCAGCGGGTTGGTGACCGCATACACCTTGTCAGCGCCGTGAGCGATGGCCTGCTGCGCTGGAGCATCGACCGCATCGCCCAAGATCGCTATCGACAGTTCTTCGCCCAGAGATCCGGCCACTGCCCGGCCTGCAGCCAACAGCTCTGCGGCGGTTGAATCCAGCCCACCCCCAGACGTCTGCCCGATTACCAATACACCTGTGGCGTCAGCCATTACGGCCTCCAATAGCGACGAGTAAGTAGAGTGGCGCAGGGAACCACCCTGACCATGTTCTCCTAAAATCCTGGGGAGAATATCGGAGATGTTCCTAGATTATCTTGGCCTCGCGCAGTTTGAGAGCCAACTGGCGACCGGCGTCGGCGGCATTTTCACCCTCGATAAACTCGCATTCCTGGTCACTGACTGGAATGAAGAGTTGCCGCAGGGTGATCCGGGCTTCAGACTGCGAATCATCCAGGCCCAGGTCGGCCTTACTCCAGACCGTGGGCCGTTTTCGGGTCGCAGCCATGATCCCACGCAGGGTGGGGTAGCGAGGCTGCCCCAGTTCGTTGCTGACCGTGACCAGCGCCGGAAGTGGCGCCTCGACCACCTGGTATCCGTCGGGAACGATGCGCTCTACAATCGCCTTGCCGTCTGACACATCCACCTTCTTGCCCAGCGAAACGCACGACACGCCGAGAATTTCCGCAACCCCAAGCGGCACCTGCGCGTTGTCCCAATCGGATGCCTGCCGCCCGCAGATGATCAGGTCAAATCCATCCAGCTTGCGAATCGCGGCCGCCAGCAGCTGGGCCGTCTGGAAACTGTCTATCGTGTTGTCGAAGGCGTCGTCTTGGAGAAGCACCAGTTCGTCAGCGCCCATGGACAGCGGTTTCTTCATCACGTCCAATGCAAAACTGGAGCCGGTGGAGATTACCGTTACGGTGGCCTCCTGCGCATCCTTGATCTGCAGGGCGGCCTCCACCGCATTCTCGTCGAAACCGTTCACGACGGGAGGGATGTTCGCAGGCGGAACCACGCGCTTGGCGTCCTCGTCAATGCGGAAGGCCGCCATCGGCATCTCGGGATCAAGAACCTGCTTGGCCAAAACTGCGATTTTCAGTGCCATAAAAAAACCCCGTGCGATTATGTCGCCGGACTATGTGAAAGATATCACGAACCAAACTCGAGTGTCAATTGGAACCCTGGCCTTTTGTAACGCCCTCCCGCAAGCCCATCACGCAGGGTCATTCAACGTCTATTCCAAGTACCAGTCGTCGCCTGCTGGAGGCCAGGGGTTATTGTCCGAAAACACCTGGGACAGCTGCGTGAAAGCACCCATGAAACCCGCCGGATGTAGCCAGATGCTATTGAAGCCGAGGTTGGTGTAGTTGGCAGTCTGCCGCGAAGAGGTGAACCTGGCGCCCTGTTCCGCGAGGTGCGCATCCGTCGCCAGAGAATCGGAAATCTCGTAGATCGCGAGGTAGATTCCCTCACCGTAGCGATCCAGAAATCGCTGCGAGGGCGCATCGGGACCGGTGGGCTGGGCCAGCTCGATGAATGTGTCCCGCCCCGCCAAGGGTATGACAGCGATTTCCAGATCGGTGAAGCTGACCTCAAAGCGCTTGGTCGCCCGTAGCTGGAACATTTCGCACCACCGGTCCAATGCACGGTCAAGATCGCGAACCAGCACGGCGGCCTGGCGCAGGCGGAGCGTCCCCGGCGGAGGAGAAGTGGCCCAGTCGTCTCCGGCAGTGGGCCACGGATTTCCGCCCGGTTCCACTTCCACGATTCGCACCAAGGCGCTGTTTGTGGCTTGGGGATCCAACTCCACCGTGCGCCGGCCGGTACGTTGAGACACACCAGTGTGCCTCACGCCCGCCTGCCTGACATTGGCGAGAAGGGCGTCCAGGTCCTGCGTCTCGAAAACCAACTCGTACGGGCCCTGCCCGCGGTTCTCTCTGAAGGCCGAGGACTCGGCATCGCCCAGTTCGGGGTGCCAGAGCTCGACGAACGTGCCCTCTCCCGCGTGCAGTACGGCGCGGTCCCCTTCCGGCGTCTGGTAACGGTGAACGACCCTCATTCCCAGGTAACCTTCGTAAAGGCCAGTCCCATGGGCCAGATCGTCTACGATGAAATTTACTTGGCGCAAACGGTGCAACATAGCATCCACCCTGTGCCGGCCCTTGACGCGAGACCAGTGCATGGAGGCGAGAATTGAGGCAAAGACTATTCCCTGCTGGGAAGGGAAACCAGTGCCCTACCGCCCACGTGCCTTTCGCCCTTGCTGCCCAGCATCAGGATGTCGCACTCGGCCAGGTTCTGCCCGTCCTCTTGGCGGAGGTCAGTAATCGTGGCCTCAAGGAACAGCGACGAGTTGTGGGGCACGGGCTGGCGGAATACCACGTCCAAGTCGCGGATGGAATCTGGCCCAGCCCAGTCCGTCAGCAACTGGGCCATCATCGCCATGGCCATGATGCCAGGCACAATGGGGCCGGCCATGCCAGAGTCGAGGGCGGTCTGTGCGTCGGTAAACCGGTTGGGAGTCGGCGGCGACCACACATCACAGAAGCTGGCCACGCTCTCGTCCGTGGCTATGATTTCGACGGGACCTACTTGGTCACCCAGTTCCAACTCTTCAAAGTATGGCAATTCGCTACTCGTCAGTCATGTTTCGGGTAGGGACAAATGCTAGAGAACACTGAAACCAGAGCGCAGGAAACGGCGGCGTGCAATCACTCGCGCCGGGCGAAGGATTCTTGGACCTCGGCCACCACCTCTCCGTGCTGATTGCGGAAGGTGGTCTCCCACACGATGAAGACCATGGTGCCGGAACGCCCCGTCTTGGCGTAGACGTCCTTGAGGTGCGACGATGCGCTCACACGGTCGCCCGCGTAGATGGGAGCGATCGGCTGCACCCGCTGACCGGCGTGCATCTGTGTTCGTCCGAACTCAACCCCAACGTCGGGCAGTTGGACCTCTCGCACAAAGATCGAGCAGAGGGTGGGAGGGGCAATCATCCCCCGGAAGCCATTCTCCCGGGCGCCGTCATCGGAGCCGAAGGCGGCCCCTTTTTCTCCCAGGCTGGCATTCACCGCGTTGATCATCTCTGGGGTGATGTCAAACGGTCCGGCCCGGTGCTCCATTTCGTGCAACGACCGGTCGTAATTCAGTTCCAGCGTCATACGGCTTACTCCGGTACATCCAGGTGTGGTTGTATGTGAGGTAGCAACGAACGGTCAGGCTGATGCGACGGTTGCGGTTGCCTCCAGCCTCACCGGCTGGAATTCCTTGCTGAGCAAAGCGTCGACCAGTTGGCTTTCGTTGGCGATGGCGGCGCGGAAGTCAGTCATGCAAGTGGCGATATGACTGGTAAAGTGCGCGTCACTGCCTCCGATGCCCAAGTAACCGAATTGCTGAGAGAGTTCCTCGGCCCGTTCGTTCTCTCCGGCTCGGCCACCGCCGTTGAGAAGCTCCACCACGTCGACACCTGGGAACGATTCGCCTTGCTGTATGTACTCGGTCAGTCCGATGCCGAATCGCCCAGGGTGTGCCGGTATGGCCACTGCGTCATGCTGTCGCGCCGCCTGCATCAGTTCGCGGGCATCCATACGCACGTCGCCAAAATCGATGTCGCGGGTCAATCGCTCGCTGACACCATAGACCAGGAAGTGACCGTACCGGGTGTCCAGTTCGGAGCCCTTCAGGATCAGCAGCCCGTATTGTTCTGCCAACTCTGAGTAGTCCTTATCACTATCGAACTTACGATGCTCGGTCAGAACAATGCCGTCCACAACATAGTTTCTCTTGCGCAGCACCTGCACCCATTTGACGTACTGCTCCACCGTGGCGCGGGAGTCATCAGAGGAGACGGAATGGCAATGCAGGTCGAGAAACACGTCAGGAGAACTCCATCAACAGGCCGCCGGAATGATAAGCGGCCAACTTGGCTATCATAAACAACGATATCCAATCCGGCAACCGCAAGAACAGGTAAGTGCCGCCAGTGGGTGGTTTTCCAAGAGGGAACAGATTGCGGCCGCATCCATATATCGAGAGCCGGAGCGCAGAGCCATTCTCAGCGTCTCTTGTGTGCAGTTCAATGAAGGGCGGGCCGAGAAACAATCCGTTCCATAGGGATTGAGAGGTGTAAGTGCGGGAGGTCCGGCGGACCTGTAAGCCGGGTTCTGTATCCCGAAAAACCGGGACGGTGACCATCTATCTAGCCTCCCGGCCTGAGCCGGGACCCGCCGGAGCGGGACGGCGTTGCCGCCGTGGTCAAGCAGCCAACCCGGGGACGAGCCGGGCGCTCATAGTCCCTCTATTTGGCCTTGCTCCAGGTGGGGTTTGACCGCCGCTGCGTCACCGCAGACGGCCGGGCGCTCTTACCGCCCGATTTCACCCTTACCCCGGTAAGCTACCGGGGCGGTATGTTTCTGTGCCACTTTCCGTCTTCCGCGCCGGACTCATCCTTTGCGAAAGCCTGGGAGTTACCCAGCACCCTGCCCGGAGGAGCCCGGACTTTCCTCCCCGGTGGCCGTCACCGGCCGCCAGGGCGGTCACCCAGTCCGCCTGGGCCTCCTCAGCCAATCTAGCACGGGCAGTGAGGACGGTCAAACTAACGCCTGCTGATTCGAAAACGAGTTGCTAAACCGTTTCACCATTCCCGCTTTCGCCGAAATAACGGAGCGGGAGTCTGCCAGACTTCAAGATGCGATTGCCCTGACAGCCTTGACTGGCAAGGGGATTTGCCGCAGTATGTTGCCACCATATTTGACACCCTATGGGAGGCAGAGATGGCTGATTTGTCTAAAGAGGACATACAGGCGCTGGGACGCGCCGTGGGCCTGGACATCCAGGAACCGGAACTCACCGAGGTCATGTACAGCTTGAACGCACTGCTGGAGTCGTTAGACGCCATCAATCCGCCAGGCCTCGAGGAAGTGGAGCCGCTACCGATCATTTTGCCGCCGGCATAGAGGAAAATACGGCATCTCCAGCCATCAACCGGGAGGCCAATGATGGACAAGTCCGAGCTTCCATTCCTGTCTGCCTCCGACCTCTCGAGGCTCATTGCATCCGGCGAGGTCTCGCCAGTCGAGGCGACCGAAGCCTATCTGGACCGCATAGATTCCCTGGACTTCAAGTTCAACGCCTATCTGACAGTCACTCGTGAGATGGCGATAAATGCCGCCCGGGAGGCTGAACGGGAGATTGCAGCCGGCAACCACCGGGGGCCAATGCATGGTGTGCCCGTCGCGGTGAAAGACCAGTTTCTAAGCGCCGGAGTCCGCACCACGGGTGGGTCGCGAATACTGGCCGACCTTGTGCCGGACGAGGACGCCGCCGTCATCGCCAACCTCAAACAGTCAGGGGCGGTCCTGCTGGGGAAGACGAATCTCACCGAATTCGCCATCACCGGCTTTTCCCATCGCTTCAGCACGCCACGTAATCCCTGGGACTTGAACAGCTACGCTGGCGGCTCCAGCAGCGGGTCCGGGGCTGCCACCGGAGCCTACCTCTGCGCCACGTCCCTGGGGGAGGACACCGGCGGTTCCATCCGCTTCCCTGCAACGTGGTGCGGCCTCGTTGGCTTGAGGCCCACTTGGGGGCTGGTCAGCCGCTATGGGGTGATGCGAGGCGTCTGGTCAATGGACACCGTAGGACCCATATCCCGAACGGTGGAGGATGCCGCCATCACCTTGGGAGCCATCGCGGGCCACGACTCCAGGGATGGTCACACGTCCAATGCCCCCGTCCCGGATTACCGGGCAGCGCTGGCTGGAGGGATAGAGGGCCTGCGGATAGGCGTCGTAACCGAGCAGATGGAATCCGAACTGCTGGACTCCGACGTTCGCCGGGTGGTCGAGCGGGCAGTGTCGTTGCTGGGCGAACTGGGCGCCACGGTGGAGGAAGTGTCTCTGCCGCTCTCATCCTTGGCGGGGCCGGTGTCGGGAACCCTGTTGGCGGTTGAGCCGGCCAACAACCACGCAAAATGGGTCCGCGAGAACATCGGCGACTACGGTCATGACGACCGCGTATTGCTCTTGACGGGAAGCGTGATGCCCGCTCAGTACTACAACAAGGCCCAGAAGCTGCGGGCGCTGATCCGGCAGCAGGTCCTGGACGCACTGGGCCGCTATGATGCGCTGGTCTTTCCCACTTCGGGCAGGGGAGCACAGGCCATCGAGGATGACCCGCCGGTAACGAGCAAGGGAACGTCGTCCCGTCTTCCTTTCCTGTTCACGCGCTTATTTAACCTGGCCAGCTGTCCTGCAATGTCGGTGCCCTGCGGCTTCGATGACAGAGGCATGCCCGTTGGCCTTCAAATCGGCGGCAAGCCGTTCTCAGAGGAAACGCTGTTCCGCGTCGCCCACGCCTACGAGCAGGCGACCGACTGGCATACCAAGCGCCCCAGAGCGGTATCCTGACCCGGACATTTTCGAGGTATCCGGCCAAATGCCGGGAGCACAGCTAAGAATCGACGAAAGGGGCGTTGCACTCTGAAAGTGACGCCCCTTTCGATTGACCCTTGGGTCGTCCCCGTTAAGCTGGATACATCTGGTCGGCCAGCGCCTCCTGCCAGACGGCGTCCGCCGGGAGGATGCTGTCGATGGCCCGAAGGCGGTAGTAGGTCTCTGACACACCGGGCGGGTCCCCACCGTCCGCAACGGTTTCTGCCGCTCCCAACAGCATACGACGGGCCACCACGATGGCCATGTCGCTAGCAGCCAGGTTCTCGGTGCTGCGGTCCACGATGCCCCCCATGCTCTCCTGGACTGCTTGGTCCTGCGTGTTGATGCCTTCGATGCCAGTGAATGTCTCGTACTTCTGCACCTGACGGTCGATCATCCAGTCGTTGTCGCGGTTGCGGTATGCCCGGTAATTGGAGTCCAGGTCATCCGGGCCGCGGCCCAGCTGCCGCTCCAGGTCACGGTCGGCGTCTGACAGGGGCTCGTCACCGAAACTGTACATCCAGTTGAAGACCATCGAGTTCTCGTCGTCGGTCGGCACCCAGCAGTGGCCGGCGATGAGAGTTCTTGGAGCCCCTCCGTAGAGTCCGAACTGAGACGGGCGCATCTGGTGAAAGGGCAAAACGTAGTGGTACGCCCGAATAAAGTTCTTGCCCTCGCCCTCCAATTCGCGTACGCCCGCGTAGCGATAGCCGTAGTCCGTGCGGTCAACCTCAACCTTGGGCGCCTTACCGGTGACAAAGTCAGTGTCGACGCCGATGCCTGGGCGGGTGGTGTTCTTGGTGATACGGCGGTGCAGGATGGGAGCGTGGGCCGTGTCGATGCCGCCTTCAAGACCCTGCAGCCAGTTGCACTCCTGCCGGTTCTTGGTGATCAGCCGGTGGCTGTCGGGAACCTGGGTCCACTCGAATCTGGGGAGCGGAGGCTGGCGGTCGGCGGGTCCCATGTAGGCCCAGATCACGCCACCCATCTCCACCACCGGGTAAGAAATCGCTTTGACCTTGTCGTGATAGTCGCTGTCTTCCGGTTCGTTCATCATGTGGAGGCAATTGCCGCCAACGTCGAACTTCCAGCCATGGTACACGCACCGGAGGCCGCCCTCTTCATTTCGACCCAGAAACAGCGAGGTACGCCGATGGGGACAGAATTCCTCAAGAAGACCAGCCTGTCCGTCAGTATCGCGAAAAGCGACCAAATCCTCCCCGAGCAGCCGGACGCGCACCGGGGGGCAGTCGGGTTCAGGCAGCTCGTCGCACAGCAGGGCCGGCAGCCAGTAACGGCGCATTGTGTCACCCATGGGCGTTCCTGCGCCGACTCGGGTCAAGTTTTCGTTGTCCAACTTGGAAAGAACCATTGGCTGCCTCCTCTCCACTTTACCTATTCCAATACATTCGACGATCAGGCTGAGGGCCCGATTTTTCGATGATTCTACCGGGCGGTAACAGTGTTGTCATCCCACAGGGCAAACGCATTCTCCTAGCATTCTCCTGAAGAAAGGGAGGGAGTGCAAAAATCAGTGGGGCTGGCGGCATCAACTACTGGACATCATCGCGATGGCTATCTGCGCGATTGTGGGAGGCGCAGATAGCAGGGTGGTGAGTCTGTCGAACCACAAACGGACTTCTAAACCCGTCCTGCGACAAGCTCAGGACCAAGGGTTTGGACGCTGCAATGACTTTGCTTTTGCCCTCTAAAGACAGGGGCTTGGCTTGACAAGTCATTTCGGTTCCCATTAGAGTTGCCCAAAATTAAGCTGCGTTGGTGAGGTTATGGTAACGACCTTCAACGAAAATATGTTCGCCCCGGAAATCATGCACGACCCCTACTCCTACTATGGACAGCTCCGAGAAGAGGACCCGGTACACTGGAACGAGCTCTACGAGCTGTGGGTTATCACCAGGCATGACGACCTAGTATGGTTGACCCGCAATCACGAGCTGTTCTCCAATACCGTTTGGCTCAACGACCCGCGCGGGCCGTACCCCGCCATCAACGAGTCCGACAGCGAGTTGTACGAGTTCGTTCGCAACTACCAAGGCAAGCAGTTCATCCAGTACGACCGCCCCGATCACCTCGAAATGCGGAAGGTCGTCCACACCTACTTCACGCCCAAGTCCATGGAAGAATGGCGTCCGCTGGTCAAGAACGCCATCAATGAACTCTTGGACGCCGCCGAGGAAAAAGGCGAATTCGATTTGATGCGTGACCTGGCGACGCCTCTGCCGGTGCTGGTCATCGCTGAGATGATGGGCGTGCCGAAGGCTGAGCGCCCGCACATTCGTATGTTGGCCGAGAAGCTGCTCAATATCGCCCGTGGCGAGGCCGATCGCTTGCCCAAGCTGGTGGAAGGCATGGAGGGGATGCTGGAGTACGTCAACCCGATGGTCGACGAGCGCCTCGTCAACCCCAGTGATGACTTCATCTCAGTGCTGGCAAGCGGCGAGAAGGCCGGCGTTTTCACCCGCGAGCAGGTGCTGGTCAACACCTCGCTGCTCTTGCTGGCCGGCCACGAGACCACCATCAACCTGATATGCAACGGCACCCTGTCCTTCATGCGCAACCGCGACCAGTGGGACCTCCTCAAGGCCGATCCCGAGGGCATGATGGTACGGGCCAATGAGGAAGCGCTGCGCTACGACGCGCCAGTGAAGTCCATCCAGCGCCTCGCCTCCCAAGACGTGGAGATGCGCGGCAAGACCATCAGGGAGAAGGACCGCATCCGCTGGTTTATTTCGTCGGCCAATCGCGACCCCAACAAGTTTGAGCGGCCCGACGAAATGGACATCACCCGCTGGCCCAACCCGCACGTGGCCTTCGGCGCCGGTATCCATCATTGCCTCGGGGCCACCATCGCTCGCGTGGAGGGGCAGGAAGTGTTCCGCGAACTGTCCGAGCGTTACCCCGACATTGAACTGGTCCGGGACGAGATGGATTACGAATCCAGCATCACCTTCCGCTCCATCAAGACCATGCCCATGAGTCTTAACAAGTAACCCTCGCACCTCACGAGATACCCAAAGGCCCCCGGCGTAAACTGCCGGGGGCCTGCTTTTTGCGCAATAGTTCCCTCTTCGTACGGAGGAGGATTAGAGTGGGCGCGTCTCGCCCAAGACACATGGGGGCGCAGGTTGTGCGCCCTCCGACGGCCGATTGAATTACCGGCTGCCGTAGCGGTTGAAGGAACTGACCTCCTCAGCGGGTGCCCGCTGAGTGGGGCCAAAGCTGCCCCTTGGGTAGCCCAGCGGCGTCAGGCAGACGGTCTCCACGTGCTCCGGGATGCCCAGCCACTCCTTGATCTGTTCCTCGCCGCGGATATGCACGGTGGTGATGCGGGTGCCCAGTCCCAAGGCGCGGGCCGCGAGGAAAAGGTTCTGGATCGCCAGCCAAATGGATGAGGCGTAGCGTCCCCGCTCGATGGGCTGCCCCGGTGTGTACGATGCATGACCCCGCGAGTGGTCAACGCAGACAAGGACCATCGCTGGTACCTCGGGCATCCGGTTGGCCAGGTGCCGGGCCTGTCGGTACGCCGGGGGCTCATCGGGCCCGGGCTCTGCGCCCTGCGCTCCCAGCCAGATATCGCGGTACAGTCCCCCGATCTTTTCGATCAGGTCTCGATCGGTGATGGCAATGAAATGCCACGGCTGCGTGTTCCCGCCGCTTGGAGCCCTGATGGCCGCGTCTATGATCTTTTCGATGTCCTCGCGCTCCACGGGGTCCCGGCGATAGCGCGTGATCTGCCTCTGGCTGTAGATCGCATCCATCAGCCCAATGTCGTCGGACATGATGCACCTCCGGTTGTTGTGGAAAATCAGGTACGCCCTCACCCTGACCCTCTCCCAAGGGGAAAGGGAATGCTTGGCAAAAACCTAGATGGGCGGGCGGCGGGTGTGCCAGTCCGTGGCCTGCTCGTAGGCATGGGCCACTCGGAACAGTGTTTCTTCTGCGAAGGGCTTGCCGACGATTTGCAGCCCGAGAGGCAACCCGGATTCGGTGAAGCCGCAAGGCACCGAGATCGCGGGAACACCGGCCAGGTTGAAGGGCCCTGTGAAGCTGATGCGAGCGTTCAGCCCGGCCAGCGCCTGCTCTTTGCTCGGGACGCCGGGAACGCTCTCCACCGGCGGCGCGGGTCCTATACCCGACGGCAGCGCCAGCACGTCCACCTCCTCAAGAGCTGACAATATCTGCTCTCTCATCAACGTCCGTAACTTCTGTGCCTTGTTGTAGGCCTGGGCGGGAATGATGCTGCCTGTCAGGAACCGGATCTGGTTATTGCGATCCATCTGCGCAAAATTCGGCTCGAAAGTCGGCCGATGCAGGTTGGACCACTCCACGCCAATTATGGTCATGCTCAATGCCCCGGCATTCGGAGCAAGGGGGACGGAGACATCCTGTGAGGTGGCTCCCAACTCGCCCAGCATCCCGACGGATGCGCTCACCGCATCCCGCATCTCCTGGTCCAGGTTGGGCGCGTCCATCCGCTCGGCGATGACGCCCACCCTCAATCCGCTGATGTCGCCGGTCAGCGCGGCGCGGTAGTCTGGAACCGGAACGTCCCAAGTGTATGGGTCCCTGGGGTCGTGGCCCGCAATGGCCTGGAACGTTATTGCGGCGTCCTCTACGGTGCGGGAAATGGGGCCTACGGTGTCCATCGACCAAGAACCGCCCATCACGCCGTAGCGACTCACCCGCCCATAGGTTGGGCGCAGGCCCACCAGACCGCTGAAGTTGGCCGGGCTGCGGATGGAGCCGCCGGTATCCTCGCCCAAGGATGTGGCGCATAGGAAGGCGGCGGTGGCGGCGCCGGAACCGCTGCTGGATGTGCCGGGATTGCGGGCCACGTCCCAAGGATTGCGCGGTGTTCCATACGGGTGGTTGTATATGTCGGCCATTGCAAACTCACTCATATTGAGCTTGCCCAACAGCACTGCGCCAGCATCGTTCAGTTTGGCCATGACAGTGCTGTCTTCCGCCGGCACAAAATCGCGCAAAATTGACGAGCCGCCAGTGGTGTGGATTCCGGCGGTGTAGAACTGGTCCTTCACCGCCAACGGCAGTCCGTGAAGTGGGCCCCGGTAGTTTCCTGCGGCAATTTCGCTCTCTGCCTTCCGGGCTGCCGCCAAGGCGTGATCCCTCAAGACAGCGATGTAGGAATTGAGCCTGCTGTCAACGGCGTCGATTCGTTCCAGGTAAGCCGCGGTCGCCTCCACTGGCGAAACTTGCCGCGACTCAATGAGCCGGGCAAGCTCTGATGCGCTCAGGAAGGGGATCTCGCTCCGTTCCATAACTCACTCCTAGCCGCCCGCTTACGCGGATGAAAATCGCCTTCCACTCTCGGAGAGGTGGGGTGAGGGTGTTCCTCTCCGATAGCCTAATCGTCTGGCACGGTGGCGATGAGCCGCCCACCCTCTACCGCCACAGAGAAGGAGGTCATCTTGGAGTTAGGTCCGTTCAGGCAGACGCCCTCTGTCTTCTCGAATCGCCAGCCGTGGTCGGGGCACATGAACACGTTGCCCCAGTCCACCACCTCGCCCATCTGGTGCGGGCATACGGTCGAAAGCAACTGGTATACGCCTTTTCGGTTCTTCGCCAGAAAGTAGGACCAGTCTCCGATGTCCACCGTCGCCGGGAGCTTGGTGAAAGACGATTCAGGTCCGATGTCAACCTTGGTTTCCTTGTAATCGGCCATAGCCGCCCATCCTGACCACTGGATAGCATCGGCCGGAACGATTCAGCCGAGCCCAAGCCAGTATACCCCAAATACGTGAGCAGTGGCCGGGTGTAGGGAGCCATGGCAAGCCAAACACTTTCCAATTTGAAGCAAGAAACACGCAGTAAAATGTTGGGCCAATCTGGCTTGGATTGTCCAATTTGGGTACAGCCCGGTTCAGCGGACACGGCGATTATCCAAGGGGTCAGGCCACCCGGAACTTCCGATTTAAGAACGAGTCTGCCCTCTTCATCAACCTCTCGGCCAGCATCACAAAAGGGGCGCCATAATCTTGGCGCCCTTTGTGATCTCGAGGAGGTGACTCGACCCTATTCGACGAACAGCATCCGGCCGCAACTGCTGCAATTCACCGTCTGCCGGCCGCTCTTGACCCGCTGGCGCAACTGGGTGGGCAGGGACATCCGGCATCCTTGGCAGAGATCCCGCTCCACCTTGGCCACGGCCCGTCCTCCCTTGGATTTACGCAGTGTCTCGTAGCGCTGCAGGGTCGCCGGGTCAAACCTTGCGGCCAGCAACTCCCGCTGTCTCTTAAATTCACCCTGTTCGGCGCGCAACTCGGCGACTCTTCGGTTCAGCTCGGCCTGCTGCACCTCCCAGCGCCCCTTGGTGTCAGTCAACTGCTGGCCGAGGCTGGCGCGACGGGTTTGTGATTCTTCCAACTGTATGGACAATTCCAGCGAAAGCGCCTCGTCCTGCTCGAGAAGGTGGCGAACGCTGGCAGCCTCGTGCTGTAGTGCCTCCAGGTCCCGAGCGTTTACCATTGACCCATCATACAGTTGGGTCTCCAGAACCTCGGTGCGCTCGCGGCGGGCTTCGGATTCCAGTTGGTTGTCCCGCTGCCGCAACTCCACCTCCTGCAACCGCTCCTGCTCATCCTGGAGAGCGGTCTCAAGTTTCTCGATGGAGACCTCGATCTTCAATTCCTCCTCGACCTCTTCCAAGGCGCGATACACCCTGTCGAGATCAAGGTCAACTTCCTGTAATGCGTACAATTGTCTTACGGTCGTCATCCGCTGTTGACCTACCCGATTTCTATACCATAGCCTTTCGATTCTAGGAACGCCGCCTGCGGTTGTCAATTGGGCAATGGAATCACACAGGGGAAACGCAACATTATGTCAGCGCTCTAACCGTTAATCCTGAACCTGTCGAAGGAGGTGTCACCAGAATCCCGACGTGATTCGACAAGCTCACCACAAACGAATTTTCGAAGACCTTGCAATCGTCCAAGGGATGACCCCCAGGCTCTTATAATCGTGGCATCGGCTTGCGGAATCCGTTCGTGGTGAGCTTGACGAACCATAAACGGACGCCAGGAGGTTGCTCCGGGCTAACTGGGGACATAGGGACATCGAGAATTGGGCCCATTGGTGCTGACTCTGCCCTTCCGGGAAGACAAGTGAGAAGACGAGTGAGAAGGCGAGTGCCGGTTGTTGGCGACAGGACTGTTGTCAGGGCTTTGTCAAACTGGCCCGCATAATCCATAATGAACCAACCTGCCCGGCCTTTATGCCGGGCGCTGCGGGAGTTTGCAATGCGAATCCTACTCGTCGCCACCAACCGGCATGACCGGCTGAACAGCCGCATGAATGCCCAGCCAATGCCCATCGGCCTGGCTTACATCGCGGGACACCTCGACCACGAGCGGCACGAGGTCAAGGTCGTTGACCTGATGTTCGCCGATGACTACCTGACCGAAATCGAAAACATTGTGCGGGACTTTCAGCCCCAAGTCGTCGGAGTCTCCCTGCGGAACCTGAGCAACCACAGCTACCTCAACACCCAGTGGGCGCTCCCAATCACCAAGGGCGTGATTGACCGCATCCGAGAGCACAGCCAAGCGACCATCATCGTGGGCGGGCCGGCCTTCAGTCTGCTTCCCAAGCAGTGTTACGAATACTTGGAGCCCGACTTGGGCATGGCTGGCGACGCAGGAGAGACCTTCGCCGAAGTCTGCAACCGCATTGAAATCGGAGAGCGTCCGGTTTTCGATCTCCCAGGACTGGTACACGCTCAGAACGGCGAGGTAGTGCTGAACGAGGGGCTGTGCGTATCCGCCTTCGCCAACCGCCCCCGCCTCGACGATCTGGAAATGGACAAATACCGCAACGCCGGGTTCGGCATCGGGGTCCTGACCAAGTTGGGCAGCTTCTCTTACCCGACTCCCGCATCCTCTGCCGGGATGACCGAGGCAGACTTCCGGGTAATCAGGCCTATAGATGAGGTGGTGGCCGAGGTCAAGGAACTCTGGGAACGCTACCAGTTGCGCAAGGTATTCTTCGTGGACAACGGGTTTAATTTCCCTCTGGATCACGCCAAGTCACTGTGCAGCGCCCTTATCGAAGCCAACCTCGGCGTGCGCTGGAACACCAACCTTGCCTCCTTCAACTGCGACACGGAGTTGGTACGTCTGATGAAGGACGCCGGATGCGCCCTGGTGCTGATGGGCAACCGCGGCGGCGATCCCCACGATGGGACCGGCTCGCTGGAGGAGCACATGCAGGCCCAGCTGGAGGTCCCCCGGCTGTGCGAGGATGGCGGTCTGCATTACACCATCGCCCGCACCTTCGGCGAGCCCGGCGAGACCCGTGAGACGGTTGAGTCCAAGCTGGACTTCCTGCGCCGCATTAACCCGGCACTGGCCAACCTGCGCGTAGGCGTCAGCGTCATGCCCGGCACCGATGTGGCCTCCTTGGCCGTGGAGGAGGGGTTGATTTCGGACGAGAGCGAGCTGATTGAGCCCACCTTCTACATCGCTGAAGAGGTGCGGGACTGGATTGTCCCTTACCTTCAGGAGCAGGCCGCGGCCAATCCACGCTGGAACCTCTGGTAAACCGGCTATCCTTGGTGGGGATTCAAAAGGCAAAGCGCCGGGGAACTTGACGATTCCCCGGCGCTTTCATTGTTCCTAACGGCCCTTTCTATTCAGTCAGCGCTTCCTGTGTCTGCAGCGACGGCAGTCTCCATGGCTCGGATGGCGACTTCGATCTGCGCGTCGTCGGGCTCGCGGGTCGTGAGACGCTGCAGCCACAGCCCCGGTGCGGCCAGGACCTTGCCGATCATCGCGGCCTGGTGTCGTCCGCTGAAACGGATGACCTCGTAGCTAAGGGCGGCGATCACCGGCAGCAACAGGATGCGGGAGGCGATGCGCCACCACCACGACGACTCCAGCAGCCCGAAAGCGATGAACACCGCCACCGACACTACGACCACAGTCAACAGAAAGGCAGTGCCGCAACGGGGGTGAGGCGTGCCGAACTTGCGCACATTGTCAACGTTGAGGGGAAGACCGGCCTCGTAGGCGTGAACCGTCATGTGCTCGGCGCCGTGGTAGGCGTAGACCCGGCGGATGTCGGGCATCCTCCCTATGGCGGTGACGTAGGCCACCAAGATCAACAGGCGAAGGGCACCCTCGATTGCCTCGCTGATCAGGCCGCTCCCTATCATCGGCTCCAGCAACCGTACCACCCCCAAGGGCAGCAGGAAAAACAGCCCGATCCCGAAAACCAGAGAAAACGCCAGCGTCACGCCCATCATCCAGCCGGGGATGCCTTCGCCGTCACTCTTCTTGTCGCTGACTTTGGTCGACGCGAGATCAGCCGATATCTGCAATGACTTGATGCCAAGGATCAGCGTTTCAAGCAGGGTCAGAACCCCGCGAGCAAGGGGCACTCGTCGAAATCGTCCGTTATAGATGGGATTGAGCCGCTCCTGGAGATCCTCAATACTTCCATCTTCCCGCCGGACTGCAAGACTGTAGAAGTCACGGCCTCGAATCATTACGCCTTCGATTACGGCCTGACCGCCATACAGGTGAGCTGGGTGATTCGCCAAGAAGTCGCCCCTGGAGTGAAGCTTGTTGAGTGGTCGCCGATGCCAAAAAGGCCGTGGCCAAGGAGAGACGGACCAAAATGAAAAACGAGGGCTGTGGCCCTCGATCTCGTATCGGCTGCCGCTACTGGCGGTTAAATCGCCGGTTGAATCTCTCTATGCGGCCCTGAGTGTCCACGATGCGCTGCTCCCCAGTGTAGAAGGGATGACAATTGCTGCAAATCTCAACCCTCAACTGCGGTCTGGTGGCCCCGGTCTGGAAGGTGTGACCGCAGGAGCAGGTGACCGTGGCGTTGAAAAACCGGGGGTGTATATCGGCCTTCATTCCGAAAGTCCTCGTAAAACAGATGCTTTGCGCGAGCCTGGGGTTACGACTGGGCTAGCGGGTAAACACTAACGCGCCGACGACCCTTGGCGGCCCATTCGTACTTGACCTCGCCGTCGGTCATTGCGAAGAGAGTGTAGTCGCGGCCCAGCCCAACGTTAGTGCCAGGCTTTATGCGGGTGCCGCGCTGGCGCACCAAGATGGAGCCGCCCGTAACCCGTTGGCCGCCGTAACATTTGACTCCCAGACGCTTGGGGTTGCTGTCTCGCCCGTTGTTGGTGCTGCCACCGGCCTTTTTATGCGCCATGCCAATCCCCTGCCTTGCAAGTCCCGTAGCGGTTCAAAGCGCCGCTATGGGGTGAGTATGTCTTGAATCATAACCCTGGTATAGGACTGCCGATGCCCTCGCTTCCGGCGATACCGGGTCTTCGCCTTGTACTTGAAGACCATCAATTTCCGGTCTTTATAGTGCGACATGACCTGGGCGACAACTTTTGCTCCCTCCACCTTCGGAGCACCCACGGTCAATTCGCCGTCCTTGGAAACAGCGAGAACCTCGCCGAACTCAGCCAGCGAGTCAACCTCGTCGGGCAGGAGTTCCACGTCCAGAGTGTCACCGGGCTGCACCCGGTACTGCTTTCCGCCTGTCTTAAAAACCGCGTAATCCATGTAAACCTCGACGGTTTATACTAGGGCAGGCCGCCTCTGCTGTCAACCGAATTCGACGCATTAGAGACGCCTCCGCTTTGTTGCCATGCCGATTTGTTGCCATGCCGAAAAAACCGTGACGTTGGACGTGTCTCCTGCCTTGGTGAGACTCTGAAATTGGTAATATAATACCCAGGTTCCAAAGTCCGCCGAATCGCGCCCAGGGAGGTTCATAGCTTGACGTCGATGACGAAGCACGAATTGACAGGATCCGAACTGCGCCGGGCGTTTCGGATAGCCTTTGATCGGCTGGAGGAATATCGAGACACGGTAAACGCACTGAATGTATTTCCGGTCCCAGATGGCGACACTGGGACCAATATGTCGCTCACGCTGCGCTCCGGTATCGAGCGCTGCCCTCTTGATGATGGCCTCTCCGCCGGGGAGGTTGCCCGGGAATTGGCCCAAGGAACATTTTTCGGCGCCAGAGGAAACAGCGGCGTGATCCTCTCCCAGTTCTTCAAGGGCTTCGGCGACGCCCTCCAGAGCCGCGAGACCTGCACCGCCACCGACCTTGCTCGGGCCCTCGACATGGCCCGAGTGGCCGCCTACGGCGCAGTGGGCAACCCCAAAGAGGGCACAATGCTGACCGTGATCCGCAGGGCAGCCGAGGCCGCCCTGGAGGTTGCTGGAGGAGCCGACGCAACCAGCATTTTGGAGACCGTCTACGAGGCCTCCTGCATCGCGTTGAAGAACACCCCGGAGCAGCTCCCGGTGCTCAAGGAAGCGGGCGTGGTGGATTCGGGCGGGCTGGGAGTGGTTATCATCGTGGGCGGAGCGTTGGAAGCCTTGGCCCCGGAACGCTACCGGACCGTCAGCGCAGAGGCAGGGCTGAACTCGATCATCGACGGCAGCATGGCCTCGCTGGAGGGATCTGCCAGGTCGCAGGACCAGGGTTTTCTGCATTCCTCCTTGGAGGAGGCTTGGGGCTATTGCACCGAGTTCATCATCAATGGCCCCGAACTGAGTCTGGAGCAGGTCCGAAGGTACTGCGAGGAAATGGGCCGCTCCACCGTGGTCGTGGGTGATTCTCAAAACGTGCGGGTGCATGTTCACATAGAAGATCCCGGCGCCGCCATCAGCTACGGCGTGTCTCTGGGGACGGTGTCCAACGTCAAGGTCGAGAACATGGATGCGCAGAACGTGGAGTGGGTCGCCGGCCACTCCTCGCCCGCTCCCAGCGTGGGCGCGCCGCTGACCGTGGTGGCGGTGGCTGCCGGGCGGGGACTCACCGAACTGTTCATGGAATCCGGTTGCGGCCACGTCATCGAGGGCGGCCAGACCATGAACCCCAGTGTGCAGCAGATCATGCAGGGAGTTGAGCGCGCCGGTGCCGAGCACACCATATTCCTCCCCAACAACAAGAACATCGTACTGACGGCGCAGCAGGTGGCGGCGAATGACCCGACGGTGCACGTTGTGCCCACGCGCAGCGTCCCGCAGGGGGTGGCGGCGCTGCTGGCCTACAATCCCGTGTCGACGATGGAGGAGAATTTGGCCGCCATGGAGGAGGCGCTGCCTGAGATTTCCACCATCGAAATCACCCAGGCCGTCAGAGATACCACCGTTGACGGGGTGACGGTCAGCCTTGGGGACTACATAGCTCTACTGGACGACAAGCTGGTAATCACGGCCGAGTCTGCAGAGGCTGCGCTGGAGCGGACCATCGGGCTCGTCGGAGTCGACTCGAGCTCCATCCTGACGATCTACCGGGGTGCGGACGCCGACCCGGACGCCGCAGAGGCCTGCGCAGAATCGCTGGAGGCAGGCACAAACGGCCTGCAGGTCGACCGACTATATGGTGGCCAGCCCCATTATCACTACTTGGCATCAATCGAATAACGATAAGGAAAACAATAGCTGCCAAGGCACTGGAGCAGGGCATCAAGCCCTCCCCCGAGTTGGAGGCTCAATGGCAATACGAATAGTTACCGACAGCGTGTCGGATCTGCCGCCGGCGTTAGCGCAGGCCAACGACATCACCGTCGTACCCTGTTATGTGATCATCGGCAGTGAAACTTACAGGGATGGAGTGGAAATGACGGCCGACCGCTTCTATTCCCGCCTGCCGGGACTTACCCGACTTCCCACCACAGCGCAGCCGTCCGTCGCCGATTTCCAAGAGGTGTACCAACGGCTGTTGAACCAAGGCCATCAGATTGTGTCCATCCACGTCAGCGCCAAGCTGAGCGGCACGGTCAACTCGGCGGCTCAGGCCAAGGCAACCCTGGGAGACTCTTCGGATATCGAGATCGTGGATTCCCAGATGGCCTCCGGCCCCATGGGCCTGGCAGTGCTCGATGCGTCCCATATGGCCAAGCAAACCTCGGACTTTCAGGAAGTGTCCCGGCGGGTGCGCAAGTCTATCTTGCGAACTCACGGTTTCGTCATGGTGGACACCCTCGAATACCTGCAGAAGGGCGGTCGCATCGGCAAGGCGCAGGCCTTCGTTGGCGGGATGCTGAAAATCAAACCCATCCTGAGTATCAGGGACGGAGAGGTCCACCCCGTCGAGCGCCCCCGCAGCCTGGATCGAGCGAAGAGCCGGCTGGTGCAGTTGGTCAGAGACCTTGCCCCCATCCGACAGATCAACATCAGCTACAGCACCGACCGCATCCAGGCCCTGGGCCTCAGGGCGGAACTGGCAGAACTGGTCAGCCCGGAGTATCTCATAGAGTCCCGATTCGGTCCGGTCCTGGGCACCTACGTAGGACCAAACGCCTTGGGTGTCGCGGTGACCCAGGGCAGCGACGAGGAGACCTGATCGAACCTGCGCATACGTCCTCGCCAGCGCTAAAGAGCAGGATTTGTTGATTGCCCGGGCGCCCGGGTATATCGTTGACTGATGACGCACCCCAGAAGCAGCCCGCCGGAATGGATCGAGATTTTCCGAAAGGTCATTGGCCTGGAGGCCGAACGCGGTTTCAACAACAGAGCGGTCGTGGGTGGCCTGGACCGGTTCCGGCAGCACTGGCAAGCTGAGATGGAGTCCCGCATCAGCGATGCTCCTGATGCCGCCTTTCTTCTGGAGAGTAAATACGGGGAAATGTCCCCGGAACAGCGGGAGATTTGGGCCCGGCGATTGCTGGACCTGGTTGGCTCCCACATCGCTGTCCCGCCCAGGCCTCGGCCCGATACACTGCACCCTCCCAAGGCCCCTGCAAACAAGGACTTCCCAAGCAGTCCAACGTCTTCCCCGGTGGCAGTAACAGCCGTTGGCCGCATCCTCGCCAAGCCGCGCCCGACCTTCCGTCTGCCGCCGGGCGGCCAGAACGTGGATGTCCCAGTCGACCGGCTGAGGGGCGTCAACGCCAGGATGTCGGAGCGCCTTGGTCGTTTGGATATCGCCACGGTCCGCGACCTGCTGTATCTCTTCCCACGTCGCCACGATGATTATTCCGGCGTTGTGAGCGTATCGGAGGTCGTGCCGGGGCAAGAATGCACGGTCGTCGCCACCGTCTGGGAGTCCCGGGTGATCTCACAGGGAGCGAAAGGGCGGCGGCAGGACACCGAGGCGATCCTGGGAGACGACACCGGCAACCTGCGGGCAATCTGGTTCGGCCAGCGTTACCTTGCTCGCACCCTGCCCCCCGGTTGTCGTGTCGCCATTAGCGGCAAGGCCGACGTCTTTCGCGGACAGCCGGTATTCGAGTCCCCGGCGGTGGAGCCCATTGAAGCCGAACAGGCCGGGATCCACACCGGGCGGATGGTCCCGGTATATCCACTGACCGAAGGCGTAACCGCCCGCGCCCTGCGCGGCTTCTCTTGGGAGGCCCTGCAAAACTGCTGGGCGGTGTCGAGGAAACTCTGCCACCTGAAGTGGCCGGAGCGCAGTCTCTGGGCGGCCTGATGCCGCTGCAAGAGGCTATTTTCCAAGCCCATTATCCTGACGATCCAGAAATTTGGCAGGCTGCGCGCTCCCGCCTCGCCTTCGACGAGCTGCTCACGCTCCAGTTGGCCGTGCTGGCCCGGCGGCGCGAGACCCAGGTGGAGATCAAGGGCGTTTCCGTCGACCCGCCTTCCGGCGTGGTCGAGAATTTCCTTGCCGCCCTGCCCTTTGAACTGACTGGCGCACAGGCTCGCTGCATCGGCGAAATCGCCAAGGATATGAAACAGGGTGCGCCTCCCATGAACCGGCTGCTGCAGGGTGAGGTGGGCAGCGGAAAGACGGTCGTCGCCCTAGCGGGGCTGCTGTCTGCGGCGGCCGCCGGGTTTCAGGGCGCGCTGATGGCACCAACCGAGGTGCTTGCCGAGCAGCATTTCCGTTCCGTCTCCCGAATGCTGGAGGAATTGCCGAGGCCGGTGCAGGAGGACAATCTGTTTTCGGTCCACCTGCAAGGGCTGGATCGTCCGGTTTCCGTTGGGCTGCTCACAGGCAGCGTGCGGGCCCCGGTCAAGAGGATGCTCACAGCGATGGCAGGCGACGGAACGCTGGACCTGATAGTTGGCACGCAGGCGCTGATCCAGGAGGGAGTCTCGATACCGTCGTTGGCGCTGGCGGTGGCCGACGAGCAGCACCGCTTTGGCGTGATGCAGCGGACGGCGCTGCGGGAGCGCGGCAGCGAAAATCCGCATACCCTGATCATGTCGGCCACACCCATTCCTCGCACCCTCTCCATGACGCTGTATGGCGATCTGTATATTTCCACCATCGACGAGCTTCCCGCCGGACGACAGCAGGTAGGGACCCGGTGGGTGCATCAGGAAAAGCGCGCCGACGCCTACGAGTTTGTGCGAGGCCAAGCCGCCGAGGGGCGCCAAGCGTTCGTGGTCTGCCCGCTCATCGAGGAGTCGTCAAGCATCGAGGCCCGGGCCGCAACAGACGAATACGAACGGCTGTCAGGAGAGGTTTTCCCCGACCTGCGGGTTGGCCTGCTGCACGGGCGCATGCACTCACGGGACAAGGACAGGATCCTACGCCAGTTCAGCGACGGCAACCTGGACGTGCTGGTCACCACCGCAGTGGTCGAGGTGGGCATCGACGTGCCCAATGCTACGATCATGCTGATCGAGGGCGCGGAGCGTTTCGGCCTGGCCCAGCTGCACCAGTTCCGGGGGCGGGTGGGACGCGGCGATCACCGGAGCTACTGCTTCTTGCTGTCATCCGACACACAGAGCGCGGCTGCCAAGGAACGTCTGTCGGCCTTGGAGCGAACCCACGACGGATTCGAGCTCGCCGAAATAGACTTGGAGCTACGTGGTCCGGGGGACTTTTTCGGCACCCGTCAGAGCGGGTTGCCGTCGCTCAGGATGGCTCAATTCTCCGACCGGGCGCTTTTGGAATCCGCGCGTGAACTGGCCGAGGGAATCGCGTCGGAGGACCCGGAGTTGAAGGCGCCCGAGCATTCTGCGCTGGCTGCCCAAGTGGCCCGCTTCGTGAGCCGCGCCGCCTCCAGCACCGACTGACCGTGCTCCTCTCAGCTTCCTCCCACGACCCTTCCTCCGCTCCGGGGAGGATCGGAACGAGACGGTGTTCAAAACGGGCTAACCCGGAGTCTTGAACCGGTACCCCACATTCCAGATGGTTTCAACGAAGGACCGTCCGGGAGATTCCACCTTGGAACGCAGGCGCCTAACGTGCACGTCCACCGTTCGAGTTCCGCCAAGGTAGTCGTAGCCCCACACCTGGCTGAGCAGCGCCTCGCGGGTATAGACGCGACCCGGATTGGATGCCAGCAGCGCCAGCAACTGGAATTCCTTGTAGGTCAGCGTGACCCGCCGTCCGGCCACTGAAACCTCGTAGCGTTCCAGGTCGATGCTGAGGTCGCCAATGGTCAGCGCCTGCGAGCCGGAGGGACCTTTCACCCGGAAAACCGCCTGCTTTACCCGCAACGACAGCTCGTCGTCAGATGTCGGGCATATCAACAGCTCATCCGGGTTCAGAGCCGGGTCATAGTGGCTCATGGCGTCCTTGAGTACCGCCGCCAGCACCGGCACTCTCCTCTCGCGGCAACTGCCGACCGCCCTTCGCGCCTCCGTCATGTCAATCGATGCCAGATCCAAGACCACAGCGTCCGGCATTTCGGACCTGTCCGTCTCCCACGGAAGCTCAGCGCCGTCCTCAACCTTGCAGACCATACCGGCACGCTCAACGGCATCCGCCAAGCCGGGCCTCCCAACACCGTTTGCGAGGACCACTACGTTATACAACTAGACCAGTCCAACTATAGGCTCCGGCGCATCACCATTGTCGCCTGCCGGTACTCCGTATTTCTTCATTGATATTTGGCAGGGGATGGGCTCGTGTTTTCCAAAGCAGTATACCAAAGAGGGCGAAGGCGAGAGCATTCCACGTCGCAGGTCTCGGTCATTTGGCCGGGTCAAATTTGACGCACCATTACCCGCAAACTATTATGGAGACCGATTTCCCAATACAATTCTGACGCGCTGCGCCTGGACTCGGGCGATGCGTCGGGCGGAGGAACCGGGATGACCGCTCAGACAGTAGTGTCCGCGGCCGAAGAGGCGCGGCATCGCATTCGCACCAACCAGTGGCGCGGGGTAACATCGGGCGTGGCCCCCGGCTACGTGCAGGCCAACCTGGCTATCCTTCCCAAGGACCTGGCTTTCGACTTCCTGCTGTTCTGCCAACGAAACCCCAAGCCGTGTCCCTTGTTGGAGGTAATAGAGGCAGGCAGCGTGGAGCCGGTTCTCACCGCTCCCGGGGCGGACATACGCACCGACGCCGCCGGTTACCGGGTGTACCGCAACGGCGATTTCACCGCCGAGGTCGACACCCTAGAAGACTACTGGCGCGACGACCTTGTGAGCTTCCTTCTGGGGTGCAGCTTCTCGTTCGAGCAGGCCATGGTTGACGCTGGCATTCCGTTGCGACACCAGGAGCAGGGCAAGAACGTAGCGATGTACATCACCAACATCGACACCACGCCGGCCGGGGCATTCTCCGGGCCGATGGTGGTCAGCATGCGCCCGATCAAGCGGGAACAGGTGGTCCGGGCGGTGCAGGTGACCTCCCGATTCCCAGCAACCCATGGGGCTCCGGTGCACATCGGCAGCCCGCGTGACATCGGCATCCGGGATCTTGACCTGCCCGACTTCGGAGACATCGTGGAGGTCAAGCCCGACGAAGAACCGGTGTTCTGGGCTTGCGGGGTGACGCCCCAAGCGGTGGCCCTCAACTGCAAGCCTCCGCTCATGATAACCCACGCGCCAGGCAGGATGTTCATTACCGACCACCGGGATACCGACTACGCCGTACTTTAGGGAGTCCGGCCTGCAGACGGCCCTGTGCGATGTCGTACGATCGGGACGCGTAACCGGGATGGGCCAGTCCATTGTCGGCCAATTGAACCCAGGGCAGGATTGGACTGGCGAGTCAGGCGTCCCGCATTTGCCCAACAAGCACCGAGCCAGGCGCGATACTGACGGCAAAATCCATTCGGCTGGTCGCCACGTAAGCAATGTGCGGTCATGGCTGTCCAGCGGAGGCCAGAATGGCTGAAACTATTGAAGACATCATTCTGGATCACGACAAGCGGGGGATGCTTGCTTTGCGTCCCCACCTGCCCGTCGATTTCTGCCGTCAGGCAGCCCAGTACGTATTGGACCACCCTGGCCACACGCTCATAGTGACGGGCTTCTATGTGATCATGGCAGGCAAGCCGGAGACCGACGGGCCTCCCGGAGCCATAGCCATCGGCCGCGCTCTGCAGGGTCTCGGCCGCAAGGTCACCTATATTACCGACGTGTACACCGCGCCAGTTTTGCAGCAGTGGGCCGACGGAACGGACGTCATAGAATTTCCCATCGCTGGCGTCGAGGAGAGCAAGCAGCGCGCCGCGCAGATGCTGGAGGAGCTCCAGCCCTCCCTGCTAATCTCCATTGAGCGATGCGGGCGAAACCGCAATGACGCCTACCTGAACATGAGGGCCAGGGACATCACTCCGCAAACGGCCAGGGTTGACTACCTGTTCGATGGAGAAATCCCGTCTGTGGGCATCGGCGACGGGGGCAACGAGATAGGCATGGGAAATCTGGTCGACGTCATTCCCGCAGTGGAAAGCCTGCCCGACGACCCCGCCATAAGCCGCGTTGACCATCTGGTAATTGCCAGCGTTTCCAACTGGGGCGGATACGGGCTGGCAGCAGCATTGTCCCGCCTTGCCGGAAAGAACCTGCTGCCCCATGGAGAGGACGAGGCCCGGCTGGTGCAAGGCATGGTCGATGCGGGCGCAGTGGACGGGACAACTGGCGACGCGGTCCCCACTGTGGACAACTTCAGCATGGACGAAAACGGTGTACTGCTCGCCCGGTTGCACACACTGGTCAACGCGGGTTGAGCGAGTCCTCCCATCCCCTTTCGGCCCCCGATTAGCGTCGCCCAATGAACGATTCCATACGCCTCACCAATCCAGACAGCAGAAGCGGGATGGGCGGCTGGAGCCAATTGGCCCAGCACCTGCTGGCCTTGTTCGTGGTGCTTTCCTTGGCGCTCTCCTCCTTGGGGCCAATGTTGGACCACCACTTCCCGGAGCGGCATCCAGGGCACAGTCATCTCTATTTTGGAACAGCGACCGTTGACCACAACCATGTTTTCGAGCGAGTCCATTCCCACAGGGCTCTCGATCTCATCAATCCTGCAGCAGTGGGATCAGATGGGTTGAATCACGCGGGGATCGTCTTTTTCTCTCCTTACGATGGCACCGGAATCGGCGCGGCGGACCTCACATTGCCGCTGACTTCGCCGTCCTTCGTCTTCAAAGGCGATGGGCCCTCGGTGCTGAAAGTTGCAGAGGACCAAGGTACGGTCCTCCGCGGGACAAGCATAGCCCCGCCTCGACGCCCCCCGCCGGCATAACTCCTTTCAGTCTCGGTATCACCGGATTGCAACCGGCTTTCCGTGTTTTTGAGACAACGCAAGCAGAAATTTTCCATTGCTCTGCTGAAGGAGTATTTATGCAGCTTCTAATCCGCAGGACCGCGTGGCCTATTGTGGTCGCGACGGTCATTCTTGGACTGACCGTGGGTGTCGCGCTGGCTCACGAGGGCCGCCCCGTTGGTGATTACAGGTTCATCGTGGGCTGGCTTGAGGAGCCCACGTATGAGGGCTCCAGAAATGCAGTTTCTGTTCGGGTGAACAAGGTAGTCGAGAAGACGGCCCACGACGACAGTGAAGGCCATCACGCCGAAGACCCCACGCCCACCCCGGATGGCCACGGCCATGACGAACAGGATCCCACACCTACGCCGGAAAGCCACAGGGATGACCATGATCAAGGCCCAAATCCCACCCCGGAGGGCCACGAGAACGGTGATGCCCATAACGGCGACGAAAGCCAGGACAGCGGGTCCGGCATGACTCACGGAGACGAGGGCGGATACCACGACGGAGCCATCGAATCCGCATCGGCGATGTCGGTCGACGTTGATGCCTCTGTCGACCCGGTGTCGGGCGTAAACGTCCATATCAAGCCGGTAGGTTTCACTTTCGCCCCCGATAACATCAACCAGGAACACATGAACGGAGAGGGCCACGCCCACATTTACGTCGACGGCGTGAAGGTGAGCCGGGTCTATACTCCTTGGTTTCACCTCGACGACCTTGCGCGTGGTATTCGGGAAATCGAGGTTACGTTAAACGCCAATTCCCATCAGGAATATGCTAGGCAAGGGCAGAAGGTAATGGCGAGCGCCCGCGTCACCGTCCCTGAATCCGGAGAGGGCATGCACCACGACGGGCCGGAATCCGTTGAGGCCGACAACTCTATGTCGGTGGCTTTCAGGGTGGAACCTGACGCGGTGAAGGGAGCCAACCTGTTCATCACAGACACTCAGGGATTGACGTTCGCGCCGCAGAACGCCGGTAACGACCACGTATCCGGCGAGGGCCACGCCTACGTTTATGTAAATGGCGTCAAAATCGCCCGCCTCTACGGTAACGCTTTCCAGTTGGAGCAGCTGGCCGAGGGCAATAACGAGGTCCGAGTCACCCTCAACGCGAACAGCCACGCGCCGTACATTTGGAACGGCCAGCCTGTAGAAACGACTGTCGCCATTCACATCGAGCCGGGCATGAGTGGCGAGGGCTACGGCGACCATGCCTCCGGGCATGACAGGCATGACGCCTCCGGGCATGACGAGGGGAGCGACAAGGACCATGACCAGGTGGAGGTGAATGGGGAACACAGCCACAACGGACCCCCCCACGATCACAACGGCGATCACAACGGCATGGTGGAAAAAGAGACCAGCCGTTCGATAGTGCCCCAGGGCGCAGCGAAACCGCTGGCCAGCATAGCAGGCCAGGCCGCCGACGGCCTGGAGCCGGTGGAGGGCCTTGAAGGCTCCCTGAAGGTAGAAGTGACGCACGTTGCCAGCGGGGCATCGAAGACTCTTGATCTCGAGGCCTTACTCAGCGACCCCGGGCATTACACGGCGGGCCTGATTCCCACCTCCGCCGGCGTCTACGAGTTCCGCGTTTTCGGCGACATCGAAGGGACTGCGGTGGACGAGACCTTCGTCTCAGAAGGCGCTGGCGGCGCCTTTGACGACGTGAGAACCTCGGCTGAACTGCAGTTTCCGATCCAATTGCCGGAGGTTCGGGAAATCGAGAGCGGAGTCCGGGGCGCAATGCAGACAGCCCAGCAGGCTCAGGATACCGCACTGGAGGCACAGAGCGCAGGAGGTAACACCCTGGCCATTGTGGCCCTGATCGTGGGTATAGTGGGCGCAGTCCTGGGCGCGGCAGGCATATACATGGGCCTGCGAAACCGTCAGGCCTGACGGTAGAGGCTGCTCTTGCCTGCTCTTTGGCGATCACGTTCTTGGTTTTGCCCGTTTTGGGGTGAAGGCCGACGCAACCTCATACCGGTTGCGCTGGCCTTCCTGTTACTGCTGTTGGCAGCCCTATGGTGGTGGCTCACGCCGCAGCAGGCATTGGCCCACGCCAACATTGTTTCTGCCGAACCGGCGCCGAACTCGGAACTGGATGACGCTTCCGACCGCGTCATCATCTGGTTCACTGAGCCGCTGGAACCGGCGCTCAGCGGCATCCAGGTGCTGGACGCGACAGGGCAGCGGGTGGACCTGGACAATAGTGTCGTCGACGACCTCAATCCGCTGGTCATGTCAGTGGGGCTGCGCGACATTCCCAACGGGACATACACTGTGGCCTGGAAGAATGTCTCCACTGTGGACGGCCACCGGGTCCGCGGCTCCTTCGTGTTCGCTGTGGGTCAGCCCCTATCCGCCGTCTCGCTGGAACCGGCGGCCCAGCCCCTGCTGCAGTCGCCCTTCGCCCCTTTCCTGCGATGGCTGATGTTGCTGGGCGCATTGACCATGGTCGGCGGGCTGGTATTCGAGATGCTGGTTTCCCGTCCGTCGCTGACCGGAAGTGGCGCCTCAGAAACATCACAAGCAGCTGCGGATGCCCTGTCGGCGAGGTCACTGCGGCTGGTATGGGCCGGGCTGGCGGTGTTCCTCGCGGCCTCGGTGGGGCAACTGCTGCTGACGGCGACCATCGCCCAGGAAGTATCCTTCTGGCAGATATTCGGAACCCCGCTGGCTGAGACGGTTTCGGCCACCGATTGGGGGCGCCAGTGGCTCTGGCGGATGGCGGCCGCTGTGGCCTTGGGCATTGCATTGGCTGGTTTGGCTTTCGCATCGCGATTGTGGATGCCGACGCTGCAGTTGGTTGCCATTGGCCTTGGCTGCGCGGCGCTATGGACCATCTCACTGATCAGCCACGGTGCGGCCACCGTTGATATCAGGAGCCTCGCCCTGGCCGCCGACTTTCTGCATCTCGTGGCCTCCGCCTTCTGGGTCGGCGCGCTGTTCCACTTCGCTCTTGGGGTAAGGTTGCTTCGATCCCTGCCCGAGGAGGACCGCCGGGAATGCTTGGCGAATCTGGTCCCGCGCTTCTCGGTTATTGCCTCTATGAGCGTGGCGGTGATCGTGGTAACCGGCGTTTTCAGCGGCTGGGCCCAAGTGACCGTTACCGAGGCGCTGACAACTGCCTACGGAATAACCCTGATCGCCAAGGTGGCCTTGGTGCTGCCCCTGCTGCTTTTGGGCGGCCTGAACCTGGTATGGGTACGGCCTCGGCTGCGCAGCGACACGGAATCTGCCAACCGGCTGCGGCGGTTCCTGTTGGGGGAGGCAGCGCTGGGCATCCTGATCCTGGCCGCGGTGGGCATGCTGACCAGCCTAGAACCTGCGAGGCAGGTGGCCTCCCGTGAACTGGCCGAATCTCGTCAGTCCCTCGCCTTCAGCGATACTGTTGACGGAGACACCATAGCGCTGGAGGTCAAACCGGGACGGGTGGGTTCCAACGACATGATCGTAACTCTCACCGACCGGCTGGGGGCGCCTATCGCCAACGCCACCGAGGTGGTGGTGCGTTTGGTCTACCTCGAGTCGGACTTGGGCGACGACACGATGGTGGCAACCTCCCAGGGCGACGGGACCTATATGCGAGAGGACTCCCAGCTCAGCATCGGCGGCACTTGGCAGGCGGAGCTAATCGTTCGCCGCCCCGACGCCTTCGACGCCCGGACCGCATTCCGATTCGAAGCGCTGTCGACCGGCGGCGGCAGCGCGGCAATCTCGCCGTCACCGGAGACGGCCTACCTGCTGCTGGGCGCTGGCCTGCTGGTGCTGGGCTTGCTGTTCCTGGGAGCCGGACTGCCACTGGGAGGCTGGTTCTCGCGATCGGGAGCCGGGGTAATGACGCCTGGGATCGCGGGGGTGGTCGCGGGGCTGTTGCTACTGTTTAACACGCAACTCGGACTGGGCGGTGGGGATGTACTACGCAACCCCATTCCGCCCGCGACGGAGTCTCTGGAGGCTGGAGCAGCCACCTACGCCCAGGTCTGCCAGACCTGCCACGGCGACGCTGGACGAGGCGACGGCCCTGCGGCTGCCGGACTGCTGCCACTGCCCGCGGACCTGGTGGTGCACGTGCCCCTGCACGGCGACGCTGACCTCTTCCGTTTCATCCGCGACGGCATTCCCAACACCGCCATGGCGCCGCAGGGAGACCGACTGACCGGGGAGCAGATCTGGCACGTGGTCAATTACATTCGAACTATAGAGGAGTAGACAGGTCAAACTGCCGGATCACCTGGCGCAACACCGGGCGGAACGACGGGAGGCACAACGCTGTCAGGCCACGGGGCATTCTTGCAGGATGCCCCGAAACTATTGGCCAATGCGATGCCGTGCAAGTACAGACTGTTCCAACTCGGAACGGGAATTCAGTCGTCCCATACCCGGCGGCAGACATCTGACACGAGCTCCAGCTTGCGCCACTGCTCCTCCTCTGTGAGGAGATTTCCCGCAGCGGTGGAAGCAAATCCGCACTGGGGACTGAGGGCCAAGTTTTCGAGGGGAACGTAAGCGCTGGCCTCTTCGATACGTGGCAGAAGGTGCTCCGCAGACTCAAGCGTGGCTTCCTTGCTGCTGATCAGCCCGAGAACGACCATTCTGTCCGCTGGCATGAACCGGAGCGGTTCGAACGTGCCAGCGCGTTCTGTGTCATATTCCAGCAGGAACCGGTCCACAGTCAGGGAGTTGAACAACCGCTCCGCGATATCCTCGTAGCCCCCTTCCGCGTACCATTTGCTCTGGTTGTTGCCTCGGCAGATGTGGAAAGCAATGGTCACACCAGGTCTTTGCGCGCCCTCCAGACAATAATTGTCAGCGGCGATGGCTTCTTCAAGCATCCGTTCCGGGTCTTCACCGAGTTCCCGGAGGTGCTGTCGCCATCGGGGATCGACATAGTAACTGTAGCGGGGCGCGTCTATCTGAATGTAGTCGACCCCCGATTCAAGCAGAGCGGAGACTTCGGACTTGATTATGCCCGCTATCTCCCACAGCAATTCCGATCGAGTCGGGTAGAATTCGTCGCTCACCCCAGTCTGGAAGCTGATGGCCTGGAACTGGCTGGGGCTGGGCAAGGTCATTTTGACCGGCCCGGGAGCGTGGCCCTGCAAGAACCCTCGTTGATTCTCAGTGAGGCTTCACAGCCGCTGCAGCTTGCCGCCGACCACCTGTCGCGTGCCCTGTTCGGCGGGTTCGCCTCCCGGTCCCTGCCAAATTCGCACCACGGCGGGCGTGTCAGTATCGACAAACCCTTCTACGTTTTCAATCAGGTCGTTCTGAAAGCCGGTGCGGCGAAATTCGCCGTCCGTGTATATTTGCATGCCGACGGCCTGCTGCCTCTCCAACGCATTGAGAATGGCCTGATCCTCAATAGCACGGAGTTCGCTCAACTCCAGCCGACCCTCGCGAAAGGCGCTTTTCGCCTCCTTCACCTCGGGAGGGCGGAGCAGACTGCCCACATGGTCGGCGCGGTAGGTTTCCGGCATTGTCCTTCCATCTGAATGCGGATGCCCGATGCTCCACTATGAGAGCAATCCTGTTACTCCGGCTTGATTCGGATCGCTCGCCCAGTCCCCACTTAGTCACTCACCCAGGTACCTCTCGCCCCACCTGTCCAGGAAGACGATATCGGTCAGGGGGCCACGTCGAACCGGGCCGAAGTTGCCCATTGGGTAACCGATGGGCAGGATGGCATAGGAATGCACGCTTGGCGGCAGGCCCAAAATGGCCTCCACCTCCCGCTCATGCAACAGGTGGCGCGTGGTGAGAGTCGTACCGAGGCCCAGGGCGCGGGCGGCCAGCAGCATATTCTGCACGGCAGGGTAGATGGACGCGCCCGAGGCGCGGTTGGGCGGCTCCTCTCCGTCGTCCTGGCATGCGACGATCCAGACGGGAGCCTCGTGGTAGTGCTCGGTTAAATACTGCACTGCTCCAAGCTGGCGACGGTACCGGCCCTGGCTGGAACCAGGCGGCGGGGCGCTGTTGTGGTAGCGAGGTCCAACCACCTCGTCGAAGGCTTTCTGATACCACTCTTGCACCTGTTCCTTGATGTTCCGGTCCTTGATGACCAGAAACCGCCAACGCTGATTGGCTCCGCCGTTGGCAGCGCAAACGCCAGCCTCCAATATGCGGTGTATCAGATGGTCCGGAACGGGGTCGGGTTTGAGCCGTCGCATGGCGCGGGTGGTGCTGATGATATCAAAGAGGTCGGTTACTTCAGCCATCTTGCAACTCGTAATTCAATCTTGAGAACCATTTAACGCCTCGGCCCAGATTCCCCGGCGGGTCGAAAGAGGAGTCCCATATTTTCGCTGCCCTGAATTTAGCTGCAGCGCCCGCAGCCTGTCCGCCACTACAGGTGCAGCCGAGGCGCGGCAGTCCCTCATACCATTGGGGACCGAGCCGCTAGTCTCCCACCGGTGCCAGCGTTTTCTCCTCCAACGCCAGTAGTCTGCGCAGCTCGAAAATTTCGTCGCGGAACTGGGCGGCCTTTTCGAACTGCAGCCCCTTGGCCGCGTCCTTCATCTGCACTTCCAGGTCTTTGACCACCTTGAACATATCGGTACGGGACATTTCCTTGCGCACCACGTTGTAGCGTGCCCGGTTCTCGGCTATGGCCTTGATGCCTTCGGTAATGTCGTGCACCTCTTTCTGAATGCTCTGAGGCTCGATTCCGTGGCGCTTGTTGTGTTCGCTCTGCAGCTGGCGGCGGCGGGCGGTTTCGTCGATGGCCCGCCTCATCGAGTCGGTGATCCGGTCGGCGTACATCACCACATGGCCGTTGGCGTGCCGCGCTGCCCGCCCGATGGTCTGGATCATTGACGTGTCCGAGCGCAGGTAGCCCTCCTTGTCGGCGTCGAGGATCGCGACGAGGCTCACCTCAGGCAGGTCGAGCCCCTCCCGCAGCAGATTGATGCCGACGATGACGTCGTAGACGCCAAGGCGCAAGTCGCGCAGGATTTCGATACGGTCGAGCGTCTCAATATCGGAGTGGAGGTAGGTGTTGCGGATGCCCATTTCCGACAGGTAATCGGCCAGTTCCTCGGCCATTCGCTTGGTGAGGGTGGTAACCAGCACCCGTTCGGCCTGTTCAATTCGCTCCCTGATTCTGCTCAGAAGATCATCGATCTGACCTGTCGTGGGCAGGACCAGTACGGTGGGATCCAGCAGGCCGGTAGGTCGGATCACCTGCTCCACAACCTGGAGGCTGTTCTGCAGCTCGAAGGAGCTGGGGGTTGCAGACACGTAAACCACCTGGTTGATATGGTCTTCGTATTCGTCAAAATCGAGGGGGCGATTGTCCAATGCCGACGGCAGGCGGAACCCGAACTCGACCAGCGTCTTTTTGCGAGAGACGTCGCCGCGGTACATGCCTCGCACCTGGGGCAGGGTCATGTGGGACTCGTCGACGAACAGGAGGTAATCGTCCGGGAAGTAGTCCAGCAGGGTCCAAGGGGCGCTGCCAGCGGGTCGCTGCGAAAGATGCCGGGCATAGTTTTCCACTCCAGAGCAAAAGCCGGTCTCCTGCAGCATTTCCAAGTCGTAGTTGGTACGGCTCTCCAGTCTGGCCGCCTCCAGGATTTTCCCTCCGTCCCGCAGCTCTCGAAGGCGCCACTCCAGTTCCTCGCGGATACCGGTCACGGCCAAGTCAAGTTTTTCCTTGGTTGTAACGAAGTGGTTGGCGGGATAAATGGCCACCTGTGGCAACTCAGCCAGCATTTCGCCGGTCAGCGGGTCCAGCTGGACTATTCGTTCCACCTCGTCGCCGAAGAACTGGATACGAACAGCCGCTTCCTCATAGGCAGGGACGAGTTCCACCACGTCGCCCCGGACGCGGAACTTGGCTCGGGATAGATCCAGGTCGTTGCGGTCATACTGCATATCGACCAACTGCCGGACGAGTTGGCTCCGACTGCGGATCTCTCCCACCTTCACCTGCGCAACCAGGTTGAAGTAGTCGTTGGGATCGCCAAGACCGTAGATGCAGGACACCGAAGCCACTATCAGCACATCCCGCCGGGTGAGCAGGGACGTTGTCGCAGACAAACGGAGCTTGTCCAGCTCCTCGTTTACGCTGGAGTCCTTCTCGATGTAGGTGTCCGACTGGGGAACGTAGGCCTCCGGCTGATAGTAATCGTAGTAGGAGACAAAATACTCAACGGCGTTGTGTGGGAAAAATTCCTTGAACTCCGAGGCGAGCTGGGCGGCGAGGGTCTTATTGTGGGCCATCACCAGCGTGGGACGCTGAACCTGCTGGACGATATTGGCCATGGTGAAGGTCTTGCCGCTGCCGGTCACGCCCATCAGGCTCTGGGGGGTCAAACCCTGCTCAACGCCCTCCGCCAAGCGAGCCACTGCCGTCGGCTGGTCTCCGGTCATACCGAAGTCGGCCACCAGTTGAAAGGGCCTGTCTTCAGGCTTTGCGCTGCGCCGCTCGTTGACTTCCCGCCCTGCCTCGGCCCACTTTTTTCCGCGCGCATAGGTGGTCATGCTCGCTCACCATCATCTTCGCTTTGTCGGGTTGACCCAATTATAGCCCTGTACCGGCACCCAGCGACCAGGCCCTCCTAGTATTACAACGACAGTTGGTTCCGAGAGGTAGCTGATGTGCGGATTTTGAGGCTGGCACTACGCGGGCGCGAGCCTCTGACAAGAAAGGCCTCATAGCTGGAAGACTAACCCCCGGCCCGGGTTTACTCAATATGTCGTTGAAATACTAGAAACCTGGCCGGAAAGCCAACATTCTCGAGATCGTCGATTTTTGGGCGTCTAATCTCGACGGTATGGTGATTGTCATGCCGTATTCAGTTTGAAACTATGCCGTATATGACTGGAATACGTCTGTATCGCGTAGTGCGAAACTTGGCCAAGGGCTTTCCGGCCAGACTCCTAGTATTACAACGACGTATCGAGCGAAACCGGGCCGGGGGTTTACCTTTCCAGCTACAGAGCCTTTGTTGTCAGAGGCTCGTGCCCGCATATTGCCAGCCTCAAAATCCGCACATCAGCAGCCTTTCGATTACAACCGACGTTGTAATACTAGTATTACAACGACATATTGAGTAAACCCGGGCCGGGGGTTAGTCTTCCAGCTATGAGGCCTTTCTTGTCAGAGGCTCGCGCCCGCGTAGTGCCAGCCTCAAAATCCGCACATCAGCTACCTCTCGGAACCAACTGTCGTTGTAATACTAGCGTCGGGCAAACTGCTGAAGAGCGAGGCGGATCCGCTCCTCGACCGTCAGTCCATCTGATTCAGGGATGGCTTCCACGGCATGCCTGGCCTCGCTGGCGGAGTAGCCAAGGGCAGAGAGGGCCGCCAGCACCTCGCCGTTTCCGTCGCCGGAAGCAGGGCCGGGAGCCCCTTCTATTTCGTCCAGCTTTCCCCGCAGTTCAAGAATGATGCGGTTGGCGATGCGGCGACCCACGCCAGGCGCCGCGGCGAGGGCGGTGGCATCGCCCGAGGCCACTGCCACTTGCAGGGAAGCCACATCCAGCGATGAAAGCAACGCCAAGGCCAGTCGCGGCCCCACTCCGGACACGCCGGTAAGCAGGTTGAACAACTGGACCGACGCATCATCGGAAAACCCGTAGAGAATGGGTTGTTCATCGCGAATGCGCAGGAGGGTGTGAAGGGAGACCGTTGTTCCATACGGCCCCAGCGCGGCGATGGAATTGGAAGGCACAAACACCTGCAGCGTCACTCCGCCGACGGTAACGTGGACCCAATCTGGGCCTGTGGCCGCCAGCGCTCCCCGCACCCCAACGATCATATCTCATTCCATCGGAGCTGCAATTTGACAGGCTGTCCCGTTAGCGTTCGCGACCCGGTGGAATCTCGTTGAGCAGAGCGCCGGACGCATGCTGTTGCGACAGGTGGCACAGCCCCGCCGCCAGAGCGTCGGCAGCATCTATCTCCAAGGTTCCGGGAAGGCCCAAAGTGGCAGCCACAATACCTCGCATCTGCTCCTTGGAGGCGGCGCCGTAATCGGCAACCGCCCGCTTGATCTGGGCGGGAGCGTACTTGTGTATTGGAATGCCCTGACTGGCCGCACCTATCAACACGACCGCCTGCGCCTGCCCTATGGCCAGCGACGAACCAGGAAAGCTACGCTCTCCGCGCCCCACGAAGGGATCTTCCACCGCAACCACGTCGGGGCGAAAGATGGCAATCAGGTTGAGCACGTGACTGTGCATCTGGTAGAGCCGGTGTTCAATGGGCATGGAGGAGGGCAAGGCGATGACGCCGTAGTCCGCCGCTTCCATAGAGGGATGTTCCACTACGATGCCATATCCCATGCGCAGGGTGCCGGGGTCAATTCCCAAGACGGTCATCAGCAACTCCCTCGCGCACTATGACAACGAACCCGAATAGATCCAGAATGCTTCGCCCACCAAGCACAGCAATCAGCAGCGACACCACACGCTCTCGATATTATCGATGCGGCTGTCCAGACGGATTATCTCAGCTTGAGTGAATTGAAGGATTGAGGTGAGGCAGCCACCAACTAAGAAACTCCTTCCAAGGTGGTTATGCGTTGCTCCATGGACATTGGGGCAGGACATTGGGGCAAAATTCTCTCACCCGGCGGACGGGCCCGAGAATCTACACCCTCGTCCAGCCGGTTCTAGCCGGTCTGATAACGCTCCAGCACCTCCGGCGGGAAGTCGGCGTTGGTGAACGCCTTCTGCACGTCGTCCAAATCCTCGAGGGTATCCAGAAGCCGCAGGGTCTGCTCCGCCTCTTTGTCGCCCAACGCTATGGTGGTCTTGGGGACCATGGACATCTCGGCGGCGCGGACGGCCACGCTCTCTGACTCGATGGTCTTCTGCACCTCCTGCAGGCTCTCGATGGGGGAGTAAATTTCCAGCACTCCCTCGTCTATCTGGATGTCTTCAGCGCCAGCATCGATGGCCAACAGGCCCAGTTCCTCCGCCTTCTCATCGTCGTCAATGTCTATTGTTACCACACCGCGCAACTCGAAATTCCAAGCTACGCAACCACTCTCACCGAGGTTGCCGCCGCCGCGATTGAACGCTGAGCGCACGTCGGCTGCTGTTCGGTTGCGATTGGTGGTGACAGCCTGGAGCAGAATGGCCCCGCCGCCGGGCCCGTAACCCTCGTAGGTAACCTGCTCCAGCGACTCCCCGTCGCCGCCCTCTCCGCTGCCCCGCTTGAGGGCCCGGCTGATGCTGTCCTGCGGCATGTTATTACCTTTGGCCCGGTCCAGGGCCAGCCGCAGCTTGAAATTCATATCGGGGTCGACTCCGCCCCCTTCTCGAACTGCAAGGGCAATGTCGCGACTCAGCTTGGTGAAAAGCGCCCCGCGCTTGGCGTCGGCAGCTCCCTTCTGGTGTTTGATCGTGGACCACTTGGAATGACCGGACATTGCGCTACCTCCCGGTGCCGCAATTGATTGAGCCCGATTTTAGCATCGGTCAAAAACAGGGTCAAAGCCAAAACGTCAGCGCAGGCCGTCGGGAAGCCTCACCAGCATCGATCCGGCCGCCAGGTCCACATGCCGCACCACATTGGCGATGGCCGGTATCAGCAGCTCCTCGGAGACCCCTCGGACAATGTAGACATCGTTGCTGCCGGTCTCGAGAATCTCCTGCAGCTCACCCAAGTTTTCCCCATCTTCGGTACGAACCTGCAATCCGATGAGTTGATAGTGGAAGTACTCGCCTTCCTCGAGGGTGGCCTCGGCATCCGGAAGGGCTACGAGATACTTGCCGACGAGAAGCGCGGCCTGGCGCCGGGTGCTTATTCCTTCGAACCAGAGAAGCCCGGTTTTCGATCCGGTCCGGCGCGATGCGGTGATGGTGTGGGGATTGCCGTCGGCCAGCAGTTCGCGACCAATGTCAAAACGCCCTGCCAAATCGCTGAACAATTCAACGCTGAGGGCACCATCGCGGCCGTGGGGGCCATTTACCCGCGCCACAATGACAGCGTCCCTGTGTTCCTGTGGGGGGTTTTCCAACGTGTACTGGCGGGGGGACAGCTACTCGATTTCCAAGGCGGCCTGGGAGCCTTCCTTGACGGCAGCGACACGCAGAAGGACGCGCATCGCTTGGGCCACGCGGCCCTGTCGCCCAATGACTTTTCCCTTGTCCTCGGAGGCTACCTGGAGACGAAACAGCGTACGGCCGCCTTCGACCGACTCCTCCACTCGAACCTCTTCGGGTTTGCTCACCAACGATGTGGCAATATATTCAACGAGCTCTTTCACGCCTCGGATTCCTCACCCTGGTCTTCGGCAAGAGTAGGGTCCACTTCTTCGGCGACGGAGGCGCCCACAGCAGCCGTTACGCCGTTCTTTTCGAGGATGCGCCGCACCGGGTCGGACGCCTGAGCGCCGACGCTGAGCCAGTGCTGGGCCCGGTCCTGCTTGAGAGTGATAGCTGGTGGGTCCTGCATCGGGTCGTAGGTGCCGATCCATTCGAGATAAGAACCATCCCGCGGCGCTTTTGCTTCCGCAACCACTATCCTGTAGGAGGGACTGCCTTTTTTCCCAACCCTGCTGAGCCGAATCCTTAGCATTAATTCTCCGGAGCGCCCTGAGAAAGGCGCAACGCCATTTCTAACTTACCGTTGCGATTGTACGAATCGCGTAGTTCTCGTGTCAATTGACCGAGGCCTCCATTGGCCTGCAATGCCATCCCTGGAACAAAGAAATCGGGCCCGGCCAACTCTGGCTTAAGTTCGCCCGAATTTCCTTTCCGGATCCTAGGGGCGATGGTAGACATTGGCCTGGGCCCGACGTTCGGGTTATATTTCGTGGCAAATTGCTACGAAACAGTCACCTCGTCGCGTCCAGACTGATGCCTACCATCGCCCCTGCGTGTTAAACTGTCGTCCATTCTTATCACCTCCTCCTTCAAATTCCGCCAAGCGGTTGAGTAATTCTACTTTGCACTTCTCAATAATGTCAACCACAATTTCCCCGCCTGTTTTTAGGCCTGTTTTTCTTGGGGGCTTCCCGAACGGTTGGCTGACTTGATAAAGGCTATTTTCATGGGCACTCCGTCCTCGGTAGTCGCCGTGCTGAGGCATCTCCACGAGATGCCGGAGATCGAAGTGGTGGCCGCAGTTACCCCTCCCGACCGGCCCAGAGGGCGAGGGAGACGTCCCGAATCACCACCCATAAAGGAGGCAGCCGAGGCGTTGGGGCTCCCGGTTCTCCAGCCGCCCGGCCTCAGAAGCGAGGCTGCTCAAGCGGAACTGGCAGGGTTGCGCCCAGACGTGATCGTAGTGGCGGCCTACGGCAGAATTCTGCCGCCGCAAATCTTGCAACTGCCGGTTCATGGTTGCCTCAATCTGCACCCATCCCTTCTTCCCCGCCATCGCGGGCCCTCCCCGGTTGCCACGGCGATCCTCGAAGGGGATGAGGTTACCGGCGTTTCCCTTATGCTGCTGGACGAAGGCATGGACACCGGACCGTTGATTTCCCAGAGGGAGTACGGCGTAACCGGCAACGAAAATGCCGGTGAATTGACGAACAAGCTATTTGATATGGGCTCTGGTCTGCTCGCGGAGGATTTGCTGCCCTGGACGCAGGGTGAACTGCAAGCCAAACCGCAGGATGACTCCGTGGCAACGATCTCTCGCAAGCTGGAGCGTTCCGACGGTCTGGCTGACTGGACGCAGCCGGCAGAAATTCTCGCCCGCGAATGCCGGGCATACGACCCGTGGCCGGGACTGTACACTCAGTGGCAGGACAAAACGCTCAAGCTCTTGGAAATCGAGCCTTCGGCGGACTTCCCAACCGCAGAGGCCGCACCAGGCCAGGTCGTCGCCATTGGCGGCGGCCAAGGAATATATGTGGTTACAGGCAATGGAGTGCTGGCCCTCAATCGAGTTCAACTTGAAGGGCGGCGCCCAGTGACCGGCGAGGAGTTTTTGAGAGGGTACCCCGAACTCCTCGGAGCATCCCTCGGCGATAAGAGGGAAAATCAGTAGCGTAGGAGATCTGCGAAATGGCAAGAGCAATCCCGGATGAGTCACAAGTCCTAGAGTGGCTCGATTCGTTGAGCAACTGGGGTCGCTGGGGTCCCGACGACCAGCTTGGGTGCCTGAACCTGATCGGCCCGGAACAGCGGAAGCGGGCGGTGGCGCTGGTGACCGATGGCGTGTCCGTCAGCTGCGCCCGTCCCATCACCACCGAGATGGCGTCCGACGTCACCTACCAGGTGCAGCGCTTCATGGTGGACAGCGGCGAGGGCCGCGATACCGATCCCCCGGAGCGACGCTACACGCGGCGCGGCGCCGGCGAGTTCATCGGCATGGTGTTCCACGGCCAGACTATCACGCATATCGACGCCATGTCGCACTATTCGTGGAACGGTCTGATGTACAACGGAGTACCATCAAGCAAGATCACCTCGAGGGAGGGGGCGCAGTCCCACAGCATCGAGGCGGCTTACCAGGGCATCGTCACCCGGGCCGTGCTTTTGGACCTGCCCAGGCTCCGCGGTGTGGACTGGCTTGACCCCACTGAACCCGTCATGCCGGAAGATCTGGAAGCTGCGGAACAGGCCCAAGGCGTCCGGGTTGGGGAGGGGGACATACTCCTGACCCGCACCGGCAACTACCGGATGCGGATGGAACGGGGACCACTGTCTCAATCCGACCCCATGACCGCCCACCAGGCTGCCTGCGCTCCCTGGTTCAAGGAGCGCGGTATCGCTATGATGGGGACCGACACCTCCAACGACGCCCGTCCCAACCCGTACAAGACTATCGGAAACCCGCTCCACACGATCTGCCTGGTCACCCTGGGGCTGTGGTTCATCGACAACGCGAACTTGGAGGAACTTGCCGCCGCCTGCGCAGAACGCAACCGGTACGAGTTCATGCTCACCCTGGCCCCGCTGCGGCTCCGCAACGTGACTGGCTCGCCGGTCAATCCGATTGCGCTTTTCTAGCGGCGGCCATCGCCGTCAGAGACGGGAAGAAGACGCCGTACCAGCGTCCACAGAGCGCCGGAAAACAGGGAAGCAACTACCAGAGCACCACCGATCAGCATCACCGTCACCGCCGCCGGTATGAACCCGGCGGTGACCTGACGGGCGAATGATTCCACCAGATCGCCCGCGAGGCTGATGGCCGCGGTGGGAATCTCGGAGGAGTAGGATGTGGAGCTGACTATCGCGTCCTTGATCCGGCCGGGAACCGAGGAGTTCACCACGAAACCCACAATAAGGCACACCCCGCCGCCCATCAGCAGCACGACGCCGGGCCAACGCAGCATGTCCCCCGGACGCGGAATGTAGACCGCCGCCAGCAGAAGGCTGCCCCCAATCACCATCACCAGCGCGACGACCCTGCCTATGCCATTGGCCGCACTCACGGTATCGCGCAGAGATTCAGCTTGTTCGTTGATGTCTTGTCGGCTTATATCCTCAGAATTTTCTGCCAGTTTATCCAGCAGGTCCAAGCGATCGTCCCGTTGCAGATCCCGGCGGACATCTCTGATGGCGTTGTCAATCAGTGGTGTAACCAGCGGAGCAGCGGCCTGTTGGAGGAAAGCCCTGGTATTACCATCTACAAATGACTGGCGCAGGTCTTCTTTTTGCCTTTCCAGTATCCTTGCCGCCTCCGAGTTCATTGCCGGGTCATTCAGAACACGGTCGAACCAAGAATCGAATTCCTGCTCGCGGCACTCTCGCGTCAGGATATTGAGCGAGGGGGCGGATTCCGGCATTTTGCCATCTGACAGCTTGGCGAATGGCTCCGCAGAATCAACTGCAAGGCGTTGCAGGCTCACCAAGGAACAGCCAGGAAGTCCCGATTCTTTGATCTCCACCTCGTCTATGACCTTGTTGATTCTCTTAAGGACCGCCGGTTTGACCCGGCTCAGTGGCTCCCTCAGTTCTACGTAAAAGTTCAGTTCCTTCCGGTCGCCTATGAGAAATCCGGTGAACCGCTCGATGTTTTGTTCGGTCTGCTCGCGCAGATAAGCCGGAGGCATAACGTCCTTGAGGACTTCCACCGCCTCCTCCTGTACCTCAATGTCCACCCCGCCCATCAGGTTCCGGGCCTGATCTTGCAGGGCTTCATCCACCAGTACTTCATCGTACACGCGGTTGTAGGCATCGTTCTCGTCGATAGCGAGCCGGTATACTTCCGAATCTTCCAGCCGCTGAGAAAGGTTGACCACGACGATGAAATACAAGAGGCCAGCAAATACAACAATCCCCAAGAACAGCCCCGCCACGGCCCGAAATATTGTCATTGATGTCCTCGCGGTGGTTTCATTTCCGGCTCGTTTTCCGTGAGGCAGCAGAAACCAACGGCGACGCTGGGAAGCCGTCGGCCACGGTTGTCTGAATCAGAACCTGGGGGTGATGTCTATCGAAGTGAGCCGCCTCACCCGCTCGTCCGTCGGAGGATGCGTGGAAAAGAGACGGGCAAAGTTGGCGCCTCGGAGCGGGTTGACTGTGAACAAATGGACGCTCCCTCGGAGACCCGCATGGGGCGGGCTTGCGAACCACTTTCCAGCTTCTGGAGCGCACTCGCCAAGGCGAGCGGGTTGCCGCAGTTGTGGGCCCCGGTGGCATCGGCCTGGAACTCGCGGGTGCGCGAGACGGCAGCCCGGACCAGCGCAGCCGCTATCGGCATTACGATGGCAATGATCAGCAGGCCGATTATGTTATCGCGCCCTTCCCGTCCCCCGAACATTCCTCCGAAAATGGCCGAAAACTGGGCCAGCATTGCCAGCATGGAAATGGCCCCGGCAATGGTGGCGACCACAGCCATGATCAGCGTGTCTCGATTCCCCACGTGCGCCATTTCATGAGCCAGCACTGCCGAAAGCTCCTCCCGGCTCAGGATGCGGCGGATGCCGGTGGTTACGGCCACGGCTGCGTTCTTGGGGCTGCGGCCTGTGGCGAGGGCGTTGGGTGACTCGGTGTAGATTTCGTATACCCTGGGCATGGGCAATCCTGCCAGCCGAGCCTGCTCGCGCACTATGTTGTAGAGCTCGGGGTCATCCTGCTCGGTGATGGGCTGTGACTTGGTCATGCCCAGCGCCACTTTGTCGCTGAACCAGTAGGCCCCCACGTTCAGGATTAAAGCGACCAGGAGAGCCACGATGATGCCACCCTGTCCACCGATGACGCCGCCGATTAATAGCAGCATCATCGAAAGAACCATCATCAGGATTAGCGTCTTCAATGTATTCAAGGCAAACCCTCCTGGCAACGAGCATTACGGCAAAGAGCGGTGCTTGGAAAATGACAGCCGCAAGTGAAAATATACTCTTTTCAAATTATAGCATCAGGCTTGGAGTTAAGACTTTCTTTACCAACACTTGAACTCTCAGATCAACATCAATCCGCCGTTGACAGGGTTGGAACAGCAGTTTAGAATTGGCGCAAATAGATACGTTGTATCAATAAGGGCACCAGTGAGCGGACCATGGCGTTGACAAAACGGAGCGCGACAGTGGCCGATAAGATCCTCGACACCTTGGAAGAGCGGGGATTCCGCTGCACGGCGCCCCGCCGTGCCTTGGCAGCCGCAATCGGAGATCAGGAGCGGCACTTCACGGCGGAAGGCCTCCGCAAGCAGTTGCCACCCTCGCTGGGACGCGCCACGGTGTACCGCACCCTAAAGATCCTGGTGGATGCAGGCGTGATATGCAGAGTGCTGCTGGAAGACGGCGATTTGCACTACCAGCTCAGCCACCACGGCCACCACCACCACCTCCTCTGCGTGCACTGCGGTTCATCCCAGGACCTCACAGGCTGCGACATTGAGGATGTGCTGGTAACCACCTCCGCCCGCCACGGCTTCGAACTTAGCGGCCATTGGTTGGAAGTCTATGGCCGCTGCAACACCTGCTTGGAAAACGAACAGGTCGCGGCTTAGTATCTTTTACCACTTTTTCCGATACTGATTCTCGATTACACCTAAATATTGAGACTTGCTATCAATAAGTACAATAAATGAGACAAACTATCAATATCCAGCAGTATTGATACGTTGTATTGATTACTGCCTTTATTGAGACGGACAAAATTGATAAGGGAATTGATGGTTAAGCCATGACTCAAACAAAGGTGAACCTGTGCGGAATTCTTGCTTTCGCACTGTCCCTTGTCTTGGCAGCGGCCTGCGGCGGCGGTTCAACCGCCGAGGCCCCGACGGCCACACGCTCCGCGCCCTCCAGCAACGGAACTTCCGGTTCCAGCTCGTCGTCGGCCTCCGAGTCCCGGTCCACCCCTGCACAAACTGACAGCCAGGGCTCTGAAGACAATGCCAGCGCCCAAGGAACCGGCGAAAAGATCCGTATCGTCGCCACGAGCAGCATTGTCGCCGACTGGGTGAGGACCGTAGGCGGGAAAAGGGTCGAGGTATTTTCCCTGCTGCCCTCCAACGCCGACCCGCACACCTTCCAGCCGGGCGCTCAGGACATCACCCGCGTTGCGGACGCCGGGGTGGTGTTCAGCATAGGCCTGTCCCTGGAGGGAGGCTGGCTCTCAGAGCTAATTGAAAACGCCGCCGGCGACCAAGACATCGTCGTGCCATTGGGCGATGCGGTCGACCCCATTGGCTTCGTGGAAATCGTTGAGGATCACCACGAAGAGGCAATGGAGGCTGACCAGGACGAAGAAGGGGAGGAGGAAGGCCACGGCGGAAAAGAAGAGGAGAAAGAGGGCCACAGCGAACTCGATCCCCATTTTTGGTTCGACCCTATTCGCGTGAAGCAGGCGGTCGAAGGCATCGCCGTCCGCCTTTCCACGGTCGATCCTGACGGAAAGGCGGTCTATCGCGACAACGCCGAGGCCTTTGCCCGGGAACTGGACGATCTGCACCTCTGGATCGAGGAGCAGGTTGAGACGCTGCCGGAGGGCCGCCGTGTGCTGGTCACCTCTCACGACAGTTTCCAGTACTTCGCCGTGCGCTACGGATTCGAGGTGGCTGGAGCGATCTTCCCGGTCAGCACCGATGCGGAACCCACGGCAAAAGAACTGGGCGAGCTCATCGAGATCATCGAGCACGAGGGAGTTCCAGCTGTGTTCACAGAAAACTCCCACAGTGAACGGCTGGCCCGCCGCATCGCCGAGGAAACCGGCGCGACCCTCATGGGTGGGCTGTACACCGGCTCCCTGGGCGAAGAGGGCGGCGAAGCAGGGACCTACCTCGACCTGATGCGACACAACACCACAACAATCGTGGAGGCCTTGCGATAGCCATGACAGCCACAGCATCCATTGCCTCGCTGGCCGCGGAGGACGTGACGGTGGAGTTCAGCGGGGTCAAAATTCTCGACAACGTGAGCTTCAACGCCGGCCCAGGCTGCATAATGGGTGTCGTCGGACCCAACGGAGCCGGCAAAAGCACCTTGTTCAACGTCATCACCTCTCTGATTCCAGCCAGTTCGGGCCAGATATTGATACACGGCAAGCCCATGGCCGAGTCGAGAGGTGTCGTCGCCTACGTCCCTCAGTATGAGCGGGTGAATACCCGCATCCCAGCGAGTGCCTGGGACGTGGTGATGCAGGGCAGGGTGCGCCATGCCGGCTGGTTCAGGCGCCCGGGGCGGGCCGACCGCGCGGCCGCCGAAGCGGCCCTGAACCGGGTTGGCATGTGGGACCGCCGGAAGTCCCTGATCTACGAGCTCTCCGGCGGGCAGCGCCAGCGCGTGTTCGTCGCCCGTGCCTTGGCCCAGGGTGCAGACATCCTGCTGCTGGACGAGGCTTTCAGCGGCGTCGACATCGCCTCTCAGACCGCCTTGATGGACGTATTGCTGGAACTGCGGGATGAAGGCCGCACGATCATGATGTCCTCGCACGACATCAACCACATGGCCCACTACTGCGACGAGTGTCTCTGCCTGAATTGCAACGTCTGCGCCTGCGGACCTCCGGGAGAGGTGTTGAACGAGGAAGTAATGACCCAACTGTACGGACCCTTTGGGTCTGTGCCATTCCACGGTCACGGTCTGGCGGGAGACGAACATGGACATCATCACTGAAGCGCTGGCCGGACCCTTCCAATATGGCTTCATGGTCCGTGCGCTGGTCGTGGCCGCGGTCGTCGGAGTCATGTGTCCGGTGGCCGGCGTCTACGTGGTCACCCGAAGCCTGGGATTTATGAGCGACGGCCTGGCCCACTCGGTGCTGCCGGGGATAGTCGCGGCGTCGATCTTTGGAACGACGGCGGCCAGCGTTTTCGCTGGAGGCATCCCCATGGCCATCATCATGGCCCTGCTGAGCGGCTACCTGATAAAGCGCGCGGGAGTGGCAGAGGATGCATCGGTCGGCATCTTGTTTGCAGCACTGTTCGCCATAGGCGTCATCATGATCAGCGTGGCCTCGTCGCAGGGCGTATTGGTTCAAGTCAGGCTGGAAGACATGTTACTCGGTAATGTTCTGGGCGTGTCCAGGATTGAGATGTACATCACCCTGGGAGTGGCCGCGGCGGTGATGCTCACGCTGTATGGCCTGCACAAGGAATTGGTCTTCTCAAACTTCGATCCAACGGGCGCCTCGGTTATCGGACTGCCCACGGAAAAGCTGGAATACATACTCTTGGCATTGCTGGCCATGGTGGTGGTGGTTGCGCTGCAGGCGGTGGGCATAATTCTCGTTATCTCCATGCTCATCACCCCGGCAGCAGCGGCACTGCAGCTTACGCGCAGCTTCACGGCGGCGATGGTGGTTGCCGCTCTCATCGGAGTTGCGTCCGGCGTTGCGGGACTGTATCTTTCCTACCACTTCAACCTGCCTTCCGGGCCGGTCATGGCCTTGGTCGCTTTCAGCTTCTTCATCCTGTCAATTGGCTGGAAGCAAAAGGGGGCAGAGATTCTGCAACGCCAGAGGGCCTGATATGTATGACCTGAACGGAAAAATCGCCATAGTAACCGGTGCGGGTGGACGGCACGGCATCGGCCGGTCCATCGCCACGCGCCTCGCCAGCGAGGGGGCCAACGTCGTGGTCACCGACGTTCCGCAGAGCCTCGACGCCATCCGCGCCGAAGACCGGCAGGCCGGCTGGGAGGGCTTGAATAGCGTGGCCGCCGAAATCGAGGCTATGGACCGCGAATCGCTGGCCCTCTTCTCCGACGTTTCCGACAGCGCCCAAGTGAACGACATGGTGGGGCAGACGCTGGCCAAGTTCGGGCGCATCGACATCCTGGTCAACAACGCGGGCTCACGCCCCGGCAAGGATCGTGTGCTCGTGGTGGAGTTGGAGGAGGAAGCCTTCGACGAGGTGATGCGAGTGAACGTGCGCGGTACCTACTTGGTCTCGCAGGCCGTGGCCCGCCACATGGCGGCCCGGGGAGGCGGCGGCAAGATCATCAACATCTCGTCAGGCGCGGGCAAACGGGGCATAGCCCGCTATGCCGCTTACTGCGCCTCCAAGTTCGCCATCATTGGCTTCACTCAAGCCATGGCGCAGGAGATGGCAGAGCACCGGGTCAACGTCAACGCCATCTGCCCGGGGCTGGTGGACACCGAGCGGGTGGACTTCATCGCCGCGGCCCTGGCTCCCGAGGGCGAGTCCAGCGAGGAGTACCGCGCCGGAATGGTCGCCGACCGCTCTATCAGGGTGCCCATGGGCCGCATCGCCCAAGGCGACGACATCGCCCGCATGGCCGCCTTCCTGTCCTCCGCCGAATCGGACTATGTTACCGGCCTGTCCATAAGCGTCTCCGGCGGCTCGGAAATGAACTAACCGACGGACCTGAACAAGCCCTCCCTCTCCCTTCGAGGGAGGGGGCGAGGTCAGAGCATTGCCCACCACCATTCGTCTGCATCCCGGTTACGGGTAGCAGGCGAATTTTCTTTTGCCTCCGAAACGAGGGAACGATTCCAGCAACCGGCGCGTAATATCAATCAAAAGACACATCGCAATTTCGGGCACGAGGGCTATCCATGACTGACAACGAAGCCATTTTGCGGTGCCAGGACGGCGATCGCGAGGCCTTTCGTCATCTGGTGGACCGGTACAGGGACGTACTCTTCGGCACGGCGGTCCTCATGACCGGAAACCGGGCCGTGGCCGAGGAGCAGGTGCAGGAGGCGCTGCTGTCGGCTTGGCGAGGAATCAAGGGCTTCCGACGCGGCTGCCCGGTGAAACCCTGGTTGATTCGCATCCTGATCAACGCGGTACTGTCGCACCAGAGAAGGCGGGCCCTACCAACAGTGCAACTCAATGGTAACGGTCCCGAGACACCGGACCCCGAGCTGACCGATCCAGCGGAAACGCTGGATGCGCTGGAGGACCGGCTGGCACTGCGCAGAGCGATCGCCGGGCTCAGCCCAGACCACCGGCAGGTTGTTGCATTGCGCTATTTTGCAGGGCTGACAGTGCCGGAGACGGCCCGATCGCTGGGCATCAGGGAGGGCACTGTGAAATCACGCCTGCACCGGGCCCTGGCGCTCTTACGGCCGCAATTGGACGACACCGTCCTGGAACCAGCTGAACCGTCCGGCAAGCAAGGAGGTTAGCGCAATGGCTCACGAAAATTCCCCCGACAACGAATTTGACCAAGAAATGGAGCGCGTCCTCCGGGAGCATTTCGACGCTGAGGATTTCGGCCTGCGCTCGCCCAGCGACCCGTGGGAGTGGCTGGAAAGCCGGATGGAGGAGCCGGAAGCACCATCTTTTTTATCTCGCCTGATGGGGAGTCTAGCCGCGCTGACGCAGGTACGGGTATCCCCGGCATTCGCAGGCGCCGGGATCGCCGTGGCCGTGGTCACAGTGGCCGTCGCGGCGGCTGTCTGGGCCGTTTCCGGCGACGGCGGCCCTGATTCGTCGGGCGGCATGGCGGCGGTCTCCCCCACGGAGGCGCCTGTCGCTGCGCCCCCTCCGACGGCCGGCCCAAGTGCGGCCACAGCCCCCCAGAACGGACGGGCGAGCACCATGGAGCCGGAGAAAACCTCAGTCAGCGGGGAAGGATACACTGCCAGTTCCCCAGTAGCCACCGTCCCAACGGCTATCCCGGCGCCAACGCCATTCGCGGTGGCAACGACGGCTCCGGCGCCTGCTCGGACTGCTGCGCCTACGCAAGCGGCAAGGATGGAAGAATCCGAGATGGAGGAGCCAGCGCCCACTGGGATCCCGGCTTCTATGGCGCTGGCCACTCCCGCGGCGATGCCCACTCCTGCCGCTGCGCAGGACGCCTTAGCCCATGTCGAAACGGAAGGCGCGGTTGCGGAGCCCGCCGCCGCGATGATGCCGCCGCGTGGAGAGCCCGGCCAGGCGGAGGCAATGGAAAGCGGTGGCAGCGGTCAGCCGCCGGACACGACATTCAGAGACTACCAGCGACAGCCCTTCGTGGCGGCGTCGGAAGATAACGTTTCCACCTTCAGCCTCGACACCGACCGCACGTCGTACCACCTGGCCCTCAACTGGGCTCGTTCCGGCTACGAGGTGAACCCGGACTCGGTGCGGGCCGAGGAATGGCTCAACGCCTTCAGCTACGAGTACGATCCCCCCTCCGGCAGCAGCGTGTTCGCCATCACAGGTGATTTGTTCCCCCACCCGCTGGATGAGGAAAAGCGACTGGCCCGCATCGCCTTCCAGGCCCCGGAACTGGTGGACGACAAGCCGTTGAACGTAACGCTGGTGCTGGACGCCTCCGGGTCCATGGCTGACGGCAACCGGGTGGCAATCGCCCGGCAGGCGGCTGAGAGCATCCGTCAGAGCCTCCGCGCCGAAGACCGCATCGCCGTGGTCCACTTCACCGATGACGTGATCAACCGGTACACCGTCCAGCACAGCGCACCGGACGATGAGCGTGTGCGGAACTCGATAAATCGCCTGGAACCCCAGGGCAGCACAAACGTGCAGGCCGGGCTGAACCTGGGGGTGAAGCTGGCCGACGACGCGCGCGACCGCAGGCCCGACGCCTACAACTACGTGATCCTCATGTCCGACGGCGTGGCCAACGTGGACGCCACCGGCCCCTTTGCCATCCTGGAGACAGCCTATGACGCCAACTCGCGGAACCCGCTCCGCCTGATTACCATCGGCGTGGGCATCAGCAACTACAACGACCTGTTGCTGGAGCAGTTGGCCCAGCACGGCAACGGCTGGTACCGCTACCTCGACACCGCCGAACAGGCCCAGGCGACCTTTGCCCGCGACAACTGGCTGTCCCTGTCCATCCCCTTCGCTGACCAGACCAGGGCGCAGGTGACCTGGAACGCCGGCACGGTCGAACGGTGGCGCATCATCGGGTACGAGAACCGGGTGACAGCCGACGAGAATTTCACGCAGGACCGAAAGGAGTTCGCCGAGATTTACTCAGGAGCGGCCACCACCGTCCTGTACGAACTGGAGCTGACAGAACCAGCGCTGTCGCGTTCCAACGTGCAGATGGGCAGCGTGGAGCTGCGGTGGGTGGACCCGGACACGGGCGATTCCCGCAGCCAGACAGCGTTGCTGTCGGGAAACCCCAGCAGCAGCTTCAACGGTCGCGACGGTTCGCTGGCGCACTTCGGAGCGATCGTTGCGCTGGCCGCCGATCTATACAGCGTTCTTTCCAGCAGCATCGATGAGGCGGCCGGGGGAGTTCAATCGGGCTTTTCGGCACTGCAGGTGCAGCTACGGTCCCTGGACGGCGAACTGGGAACCCTGGATGCCTACCAGGACTTCTCGTTTCTGCTGGAACACATCACCGGAGCCGTGGAGGACAAAATGCCGCCGTCTACGCCGTCGGGCTACAGCCGGTAGTGGAAACTAGCGAGCGTGGACTGGCGCTGACCGTCCGCGCTCGACCCTCAGGACAGCTCCCCGCCGGGCTCCGCGATGCGAGTCCTCAGCGGCGCATGGGCGAAGTACAGCAGGGCCGCCGATGCAAAGTAGGCAGCAACCATCACGAAGTACTGCATGTCGTAGCTGCCGGAAAAGCTGCGCAACATTGACGACAGCGACGGTCCCAGTCCCAACGCGGCCGTCTGGAACGGCGCTAACATACCCAGCAGGGAACCGTACGACTCACGTCCGTAGTACTGGGCCAGCATCATGTTCTCCATAGAACCCACTGCCCCGGAAAACACTCCCCACACCAGGGCGAAGACCAGCGCCTCGGTCAGCGAGTCCACCATTGTCAGGTAGCCCAGCAGCGCCCCGGAGCCGACCATGGTCACCATCAGGCACCTGCGCGGCGTGAAATGGTCCGACAGGACCCCCCAACCCACGTTCGCGATGGACAGTACCGTGCCGAAGCTCAGAACTCCGGCGGCAGCGGCTACGCTCAGCCCTGCCCCCTCCACCAAGTAAGGAACCATGCTGAAGCCCACGCTGCTGGAGGCCAGCGTTCCCACGCAAGCGGTTGCGACGATCAGCCAATAGGTTCTTGTCCTCGTCGCCTCCCTCACCGTCCAGCTCGTTTCCGGGGACGGGATGGGTACCGGACTCCCTCTCCCTTCGGGGGATGGTTGGGTTGCGGGCGATGCCCCTGCTCCATCGGGGAGCAGGCCAATGTCTTCAGGACGCCGCCTCATAAGCAATATCACCGGGATGATGAGGGCAAAGCCGAATATCCCCAGATACCGGAATACTTCCCGCCAAGTCTGGGTCAAGGCGATCAGTGCAAAGAGCTGGATGTTTATCGCCCCAGCGATTGGCCGAAACGTGGACACCATCGCCAGCGCGATGTTGCGGCGGCGGCGGAAGAAGTTTACTGCGGCTGTCCGCGGCACCAAGCCAATCAGCACCGAGTTGGATACCGCCCGCACCACGACATAGGCGAGATAGAACTGCCAGACCGCGCTGACTCCAGACAACATCAGGTAGCACACCCCGGCTATCAGCAGACCAACGGGCATAAGCCACCGGGGACCGTACCGGTCGGCCAAGCGGCCGATAAGAGGGGCAATGAGTCCTGAGCACCAGGTGCCGGCGGTGGCTGCGTAGGACAGCGTACTGGGGTCCCAGCCGGTATCGTCGGTGATATATACCTGTATTCCGCCCAGTACCACCTGCGAAACGCCGGTGGCGCAAAAGGTGGCCAAGGAGGTAATTCCCAGGATGAGCCAGCCGTAGTAGAAGGGCGTCCGGGGTCGCCAATTGAGCAGACGGGTAAGCACGAGAGCGGGATTTCCTTTCTTGAGAGAACCGCCCGCAAAACGCGGAACGGCGGGGTTTCAACAAGAATCATACAGCATCCGCGCTAAAAGCGGTTCCGGGTATGCTAAATTGTGACCCGAAATCGCCCTGATCCCTGAGAGGACGCCATGCCCATCGACCGCGACCAAGTTGTCCACATCGCCGCGTTGGCCCGCATCGGAATCACCGACGCCGAAATAGACGCCTACGCATCCCAGCTCTCCGACATAATCGACCAGTTCGAGATCCTGAACGAGTTGGACACCGCCGGAGTCGATCCAACCGGCCACGCCGGCGACCTGCGGGGTGTAATGCGCGACGACATCGCGACCGATTCCCTGCCGCCGGACGCTGCACTGAGCAATGCGCCCCGGCGCGAGGGCGAATTCTTTCGCGTCAAGGCGGTACTGGACGAGTAGCCCGAATTGCCGTCGCCATTTCGCCATTCGAACCGCCGTTTCTGCGAAAGCAAGACCGGCGGTCTGTTGAGTAGAGCAGTTGCCTGAATATAGCTGGTTCACCATCCAGGAGGCCCATGACCTGCTGGCGCGGCGAGAGGTCACCTCCGTTGAGTTGACGCGGGCCTGCCTTGATCGCATTGATGCAGTGGAGGGGCAGGTTCGCTCCTTCATCACGCTGACGCCGGATGTAGCGCTGCGCCAAGCGGAGGCCGCAGACCGCATGCTGGCCGAAGGTGCGGCTTTTCCGCTGACCGGTGTACCGATGCAGGTCAAGGACGTGATGTGCACGGAGGGCGTCCGCACCACCTGCGCCTCTAGGATGCTGGAGGACTACGTACCGGTATACAACGCCACGGCGGTGGACCGGCTGTTCCGGCAGGGCGCGGTCATGCTGGGCAAGGGGAACATGGATGAGTTTGCCATGGGCTCATCCTGTGAGAACTCGGCGTTCCATCCGACCCTCAACCCCTGGGACACGGACCGCGTCCCGGGCGGCAGCAGCGGTGGCGCCGGGGCCTCGGTTGCAGCTGGCGAGGTGATATACGCCCTGGGATCCGACACCGGTGGCAGCGTGAGGCAGCCGGCGGCAATGTGCGGTGTGGTGGGGCTTAAACCGTCGTACGGCATGGTCAGCCGCTACGGGCTGGTGGCCTACGCTTCGTCGCTGGACCAGATCGGCCCCGTCGGGCGCAGCGTCTCTGACTGTGCGCTGGCCCTCAACGCCATTGCCGGACACGATCCACGGGATGCCACGTCGTTGCCGCTTCCCTCAACCGATTACACCTCCGGCTTGAACCAAGGCATTGAAGGTCTGCGGCTGGGCGTTCCCGGCGAGTATTTTGTGGAGGGGATCGAGGACGGCGTGCGGCGTGCGGTGGAGCAGGGGATCGTGACGCTGGAGTCCTTGGGCGCGTCCGTACGCGAGGTGTCGCTGCCCTCAACCAAGTACGCCTTGGCCTGCTACTACATCATCGCCCCATCCGAATGCTCGGCCAACTTGGCCCGCTACGACGGCGTGAGGTACGGCTATTCGGACCAGCAGGCGGAGGATATGTGGGGGGCCATGGAGCAGACGCGGCGGCACGGGTTCGGCCCCGAGGTAACCCGCCGCATCATGCTGGGCACCTTCGCCCTGTCCGCGGGGTACTATGACGCCTACTACCTGAAGGCGCAGCAGGCGCGGACGCTGATTCGTCAAGACTTTTCCGAGGTCTTCCAGTCGGTAGACGCGCTGGTGACGCCAACGTCGCCCGTGGTGGCGTTCCCCGTAGGCGCAAAGACCGGCGACCCGCTGCAGATGTACCTTATCGACGTATGCACCCTGCCGGTGAACATTGCCGGCCTGCCGGCGCTGTCGGTACCCTGCGGCTTTTCCGGGGGTCTCCCAGTGGGGATGCAACTGATCGGGCCGCACCTTTCCGAGCCAACACTCCTGCAGATAGGCCATGCCTACGAACAGGCGACGGAGTGGCACACGACGCGGCCGTCGATATAGGGGGAAATAGGCGGAAAATAGAAACGGCGTCCGGTGGGTGCCACCGGACGCCGTTGGCTTTGCTACTTTGGCAGTCCGCTAGAGGAAGAGTCCTCTGAGTCCTTGCGAATTCATTGCCTCCGCCCGGACGGCCCGTGAACGAGTTTGGTCGCTCATAGCCGGACCGGACAGCCAGTTGTACAGGGATGCTGGAAAGACCGCCAGCTTTCTGACAACTTGAACAGAGTGCGGCCTGGCTGCCTTTCCTACGGAAATAGGCCTGGTGGTACCGATGTCTGCGGCAAGCACTTCAGCAATGTGCGTGGTCATCTGTAATTCCTCTGTGGCGCATTCGCCAGTCTTGCGATTTTGCCCCGCTGTCCTGTTTGAGGCTTGGTTGTATAGTGGGTCAGGACTGCATCCTGTCCCAGAGCAAGTTACCTAAAGGACCATTCTCCGCGAGGAGCAGTTCTCCAACTGGTACTCGGCGTATTCGGTGGAGATCTTGGAAATCTTGGCCAAGATGCGGGCGACGGGCCCGCTGCGCACCTTGGTGTCGGGGACTATCATCTGGATCTCGGGGGAGACGGTTTCGGCGGGCGTCATTTCGTGCGTGTGCGTGGTCATCTGGACCTCCTCAATGGTGGGTTCGCCACATTGATGCTTCGGCTCTGCCTTCCGGCCTTGAGCGCTGATTGCGGGGCAGGCGCCCTGCCCCTGAGCCACGTTCTTAAAGGGACAGTTTGCGCCAGACTCCGTTCTCCATCTGGTAGTCGATGTACTCGGTGTGCCACTTGGAGACCTTGGCCAGGAGGCGGGCTACGGCGCCGCCGTGCGCCTTGGAGTCCCGCTCCTCCGCGGGGATTTCGGGGTTGCTGCTGTTCCGGGAAACCTTGTCGGGAGTGCATGTGGCCATTTCGGTCTCCTTCGTGATTGGCTGACCTCTTTGAGTTTCCTACTTACTTTTGTGCCTGTAAGGCTTGTTAGAAAGTGACTAATAATAGATTAGGTTCTACCTGCGAATATGTCAAGCCGTTGATAGTAGGTAATTTTCGATTAGTGTGCTAACATCAGGGAAATCAGCCTGATTGGGGAATGACATGGACTGCCTTGAGCCTTGCCCTCGTTTCGACCGGGCGATGGGCATCCTCAGCAAGAAGTGGAACTGCATGATTATCCGCTGTATGTTGGCGGAGCCGCGCCGCTTCAGCGACATCTCAAACTACGTCGAGGGACTCAGCGACCGCTTGCTTTCCCAGCGTCTCCAAGAACTGGAGGAATCAGGTATAGTCGAGCGACGGGTCTACGACACCAGGCCTGTAACGGTGGAGTACGACCTCACCGAAAAAGGCACAGCCCTCCGGCAGGTGGTCGAGTCCATACAACGGTGGGCCGACAACTGGGAGGCGCACCCGGCAGAGGAAGCGATCGCGCCAAAATAGCAATATGGCCGACAACGGCGGCGGCCTTTTGGAAGGCTACTGACCAAACTGGCGCGTGGGCCAGAGGCATAGTCCGCAACAGGGCCGGCGACTTATGTTCTCCAGTCCATTGACGATGCCCCCTACACTGTAAGGAGGCGGCAGATGCAGCGCACCAGAATCAGCGAAATATTCTCCAGCGACGCTCCCGTCGGCGAGGCGGTGGTGCAGGGCTGGGTCAAGACTCGGCGCTCGTCCCGGTCGGTGTCGTTTGTCCAAGTGAACGACGGTTCCACCCTCCGGGACCTGCAAGTGGTGGTGGACGAGTCGAGCCCGGCGTATGCCGTTGCCAACGCGCTGTCCACGGGATGCAGCGTCAGCGTGGTGGGCGACGTGGTGGAGTCTCAAGGCAAAGGACAGCGATTCGAGCTGCAGGCCCGCGAGGTCCATTTGCTCGGCACCGCCGACCCCGAGACATACCCGCTGCAGAAAAAGCGGCACACGCCGGAGTTTCTCCGGGAAATCGCCCACCTGCGGCCTCGCACAAACACCTTCGGGGCCATGGCCCGCGTCCGTAACACCGTTGCCTTTGCCATTCACTCCTTCTTCCAAGAGCAGGGCTTCCAGTACATACAGACGCCGATCATCACCGCCAGCGATGCCGAGGGCGCAGGCTCCATGTTCCGGGTGACCACTCTGGACCTCGAAAACCCTCCCAGGCGAGAGGGCACGGTGGACGCGGCAGAGGACTTCTTCGGGCGGGCCACCTATCTCACGGTCAGCGGCCAGTTGGAGGCAGAGATCTTCGCGATGGCCCTGTCCAACGTCTACACCTTTGGCCCGACCTTCCGCGCCGAGAACTCCAACACTTCGCGTCACTTGGCCGAATTCTGGATGGTGGAGCCCGAGGTGGCTTTCTGCGAGTTGGATGGCCTCGCCGAGCTGGCGGAGGATTTCCTCAAGTACATCTTCGGCCACGTATTGGAAAACTGCACTGAGGACATGGAGTTCTTCAACCGCTGGTACAACGAAGAGACCATCAGCACCCTGGAGGGGATCGTCAATTCCCAATTCGAACGCATCACCTACACCGACGCCGTGAATATGCTTCTGCAGTCGGGCGAGACTTTCGAGTTTCCGGTTAGTTGGGGCATTGACCTGCAGTCAGAGCACGAGCGATACCTGACTGAAAAGCGCATCGGGCGGCCCGTCATCGTCACCGATTATCCCAAGGAAATCAAGCCGTTCTACATGCGCATGAACGAAGACGGAAAAACCGTCGGGGCGATGGACGTTCTGGCTCCGGGCATCGGGGAGATCATCGGCGGCAGCCAACGTGAGGAGCGGGGAGACGTTCTGCGCCAGCGAATGCGGGAGGCGGGCCTGAACGAGGAGGACTACTACTGGTACCTGGACCTGCGGAACTACGGCACCGTGCCCCACGCCGGCTTCGGCTTGGGATTCGAACGCACGGTGCAGTTCATCACCGGAGTGTCCAACATCCGCGACGTTATTCCCTTCCCCCGGACTCCCAAGAGCGCGGAGTTCTAGGGGAAATTCGTGGCGACATCTCCCGACACCCGTTCCCTGACGGCGGCCCTCGGCCCGGAAAGCCCGGCCATATATCCCGCCATACAGCACTTGGAATCAATTTACGCCGAATCGAAATCCCTGGCTCCGGTGGACAACAGCTACAGGTTTTGGGTGGCCAGCCGCCCCTTCGATGCTGACACAAGCCCGGAGCTGTTTATCCGCCATACCTGCCTTTCGCTGCTTTGCCGACTGATCGCGTACCGTTTCCTGGAGCCTCGGCCCTCGGAGCGAGACCTGTGGAACGTCATCGGCGGCGACTACTTCGCTGGGGCCGGACTGGGCAATTTCCTAGGAGAGGACTTCTTCTCCTGGCCCTTCTTCAGGCTATCTATGGGTATCGGAGACGATGCTCTATCAATGGAGACCGCCAAATCTCTGCTGACTGCCCTGGAGACCCTCGACCTGGACCAACCTAACACCGGTCTGCTGTCAGGTCTCTACCGGGAATTCCAAGGAATCGAGGATCCCGAGACTCGGAAACTGGATTTGGCATTATTCGAGGAACACACGTCTTCCACCTGCATCGCTCCGTACTGCGGCGATGGCGCCTCGTTGTCCCAAGCCGTCCGCGCCGCGCTGGATTCCAAGCTGGCAGATGGGCAGATCCCACCCGACGCGTTGCTTGACATTTCCGGCCAGTTCCTCGGAATGACCCCTGATCCACTCGCGGCGACGGTCGCCAGCGTGGCCTTTCTGCTGGCCTTGGGAGAGGAGGTGATGGAGCCACATCCTCCCATCCTGGTACCTGTCTACATGGCTCATGGGGCCAACCTGCCGCCTGAGCGGCACGACGAGAACTTCGGTCGCACTTACGCTATCGAATCGGCGGGAGGCGTGACGCTGCCGGAGCGGGTGGCCACGGATCCCCTGTACCTGGACTGGCTGTTCGGGCGACTGCCCAACTACCTGCGGGGCGCGGCCCTGCGGCTGAGGGCGCAACCGGAGGAGGTGGCAGTACAAGAGGTCCTGAACGCCTGGTACAACTACCTGACCTCGCCCAAGGCCCGAACGCCCATTCCCGAACCTCTGTCTCCGCAGGCTGCAGACGTGATGGTCGAGGCCGCCCGCATTCTGATACTTGATTATGTTCACGGCTCCGGGCCAGGCCCGCTGCATCTTGTCCGCAACTCTCCCGCGCCACTGTTCGCCTCAAGACGGAGTTTCGACACGATGCTATGGACCGCTGAGATGGCTGACGCTTCTGACCTGCAACAAGTCTGCGCCGCCCACTACCTCGGCGACGGCAGCCGCGTGGTCCTGGCCTGACCCAGTCGCGCGACACCCTCCACAATTGACGGCATTTCCGGCCCGTGAATATAATGGGCGCGACGCGCCGGGTTTCGACCGGGTGGAAGCTCAGGATTACGGTGGGCCTTTCGGCAAGCTCAGGAGAAGGAACGCAATGACTACTCACGAGGTCGTACTGCATCCCGCCTCTGTGGTAGAGGAACTGAAGAAGAACAACATCAGCCATGTGGTGTGGCTCCCCGACAGCGAGACCAATTTCATGTACCAGTTGCTCACCGGCGAGCCATCTCTGTCGCTGGTGCCGGTATGCCGCGAGGGCGAGACCATGGCCATCGCCGCCGGGCTGTGGGTGGGCGGCAAACGTCCCATCGTGCTGATTCAGAATACCGGCATCTTCGAGTCCGGCGACTCCATTCGCGGGCTGGGACTGGACGTCAATCAGCCCCTGGTGATGCTGGTAGGGTACCGTGGCTGGAGCCGCCACGGCGTAACCAACGACTCAGCGGCCCGTTTCATCGAGCATATTCTTCACGCTTGGGGCATCAATTACTACCTGATAGAGACCGACGAGGACGCTGAGAGAATCAGCGTCGCGATCCAGGAGGCCGACCGCACCCAGAGGCCGGTGGCCGTCCTCGTAGGCACCGAGTTCGGCGCCTAGCAGACCCGCGAGATTCCGGGAAATGCCCCAACCTTCCCTCTCCGCGGAAGGGGAGGGAATTTGAGGAGGCAGACTTGTGATTGACAATCAGGAAGCAGTCAAGGTGATCGACGCCAATCGGGGCGATGCTGTCATCATAGCCACCATGAACGCCAACAACGTGCGGTTTGGCCTGCCAACCGTGACCACCAAGGAACAGCTCGATATGCCGGTTTCCGGCGCCATGGGCAAGGCATCCAACGTCGGTTTGGGGCTGGCCCTGGCGCAGCCGGACCGCAAGGTGCTGGTCCTGGACGGCGACGGCAGCCTGCTGATGAACTTGGGCGCAATGGTCACGCTGGCCAATCAGACGCCCACAAACCTGTGCCACATGGTGTTCGACAACGGGGTCTACGCCGTGACCGGCGGCCAGCCCGTGCCGGGCTCTGGCAAGGCGGACTGGGAGGGGATGGCCAAGGCCGCAGGATACGCCGCCACATTCTCCTTCGACAACCTTGAGGACCTGGCCACCGGCATAGCCGGTGTCATGGCCGCCATCGGGCCTGTCTTCGTGCATATAAAAGTCAAGCCGGAGATCGAGAACACTCCCGTGCAGTTCCGGCAGCGCGCACGCCGTTCCATGCAGACAGCTATCGACGAGTTGCCAGAGATCTTCGCCAACTCATAGCCTCTGCCTTACGGCGCCAGTCAATGTGCCTCAACAATCGACAGGGCAGGTTGGTAACCTGCCCTGTCACGTCACAGAGCGCGCCAACACCAGCACCATAATCGGTGTCACTGGGCCAAATTTCAGGACGACCGCAAAGGCCCCTGAGAATCCGTTGGCGATGTGCCTGCCGAACCACGGACGGATTCTCTCAACCCGTCCCTCGACAAGCTAGGGACTAACTGCTTGGCCTCTTGGGTGACTTTGCTATCGTCTTGGGTCAACTTTCCGGGAAGGAGTGATAAATGCTAGGCGGGTTGGGCAAGAGTCTGCTCCTGCGTCTGGGAGCCTATGCGCTGTTCGTCTGGGGGTTCTGGATGCTGTACCAAGCCTTTGAGCGGTCCAACATCGCCTTGGGGATTGGCGGTGGCGTGGCCATCCTGGCGGCAATGTGGGCTATGGTGGGATTCCGGCGTCAGCCGGAGATCAAGTCAGAGCCCCAACGCTATGATGACGACTCGGATTCCGGCGCAGGCCCAAAACAGTGAGCACACCGACTTCCAATGAACGGCCATCGCCGGGCATCCCGTACGCCGAGGCGGCCCGGGCGGTGAACTACCATCGCGGCGACTCGCTGGTCGTCTCGACCTCGGCGGCGCTGCGGGAGTGGAGCCAAGTATCTGAGCGTCGGGAGTTGGACCTCGACCTGATGGACTGCATGGACCGCGCCCCCGCCGTGGGTCTGGGACTGGCGCTGGCCCAGCCATCGGGCAGGGTGCTGGTTCTGGACTGCGACGCCACCCTTCGCACCAACCTGGGCGGGCTGGCCACCATAGGGGAGTCGCGCCCCTCAAACTTAGTCCACTTCGTGTTTGACGACGCGTCCCGCTCTTCCACCGGAGGGCTGCCCATCAAGGAACTGGACCACCTCGACCTTGTCAGGATGGCGGAAAGCTCGGGCTACGCCCACGCATATCACTTCGACCGCCTCGAGGAACTGCTGATCGGCCTTGAGGAGGCCATGGAGCAGGACGGGCCCGTATTCATCCTGGTGAGTGTCTACCAAGATGGCGACTCGCCAGCCTTCCCGGAACGGTCCATGGCCGAGGGTTGGGCGCGGGTGCGGGAACGACTAACAGCACCGTCCCACGACAGGGAGGCGAGTGGCCCGTAATGGCCCTGGGGCCACCCGGCAAAAGTAGTCTATGCTCTTACACGGATCTTACACGGATCTTACACGGAGCGGACCACGATCTGATGGGCCACCGCATAACTCATCGAAACTTGGCCCTGCTGGGTTGTAACTTCCATCACTCCCAAGAAGGGCGTGGCGTCCGACACAGTTATTTCACTCCCCGGAACAATGTGCGAGTCGTTCAGGAACTTCAGGAGTTGGGAGTCCTCCTCGGGTACGCGGTCAACGATGTAGGAGTTCCCCTTCGTCGCGTTATCCAAAGTAAGGGAGTTGGGCGGAATTTTTGGTTCTCCCGTGCCCGGAATGGGTCTGCCATAGGGCGAGCGTTTGGGATTGTCGAGCCGCTCCACCAGTTTTTCAATCAACTGCGGCGACATGCCGTGCTCCAATCGATGCGCCTCGTTGTGAGCCTGGTGGAGTTCCATACCCAGTAGTCTGACCACCATCCACTCCGCCAGCCTGTGCCTCTTGGCGATGTCCTCGCCGGCCTCCATGCCCAGCCTGGTAAGGCGGATGCGTTTGTCCGCGCCGATGTCCACCAGGTGTTGCCTCGCCATCCGGCGAACCATTCCCGCCACCGACGGCACGGAGGTGCCCAGCCCCTCGGTGGAGGGGAGACGGCGCAGAACGTCGGTCAACTGGGTGATGGTGGGATATTCATCGTCTTCCCACAGCCTATACAGGCACAACAGATAATTCTCTGTACCCGGGGAGAGACGGTCGTTTTGGTTGTCGATTTCTTCCGCGTCGATTCTCGACACGGCCCTTCTGGGTCGCGGCATGGGTCCCTCTTAAAAGAAAAGTCCGCGTCTCGATAGCCAACAAAAAAGCAGGCTACGGAACACGGGAAAAAGTATACCAGAATCAGAGGTGAGGACTGGGCTAGGAGAAGAGTGTCAGCTGCAGGCTGCGGACGAGTCGAAGAGCCGCCCGTCAACGAAGAGGCGAGTCTGGTGCCCCTCGCGCAAGCGAACGGCCACAGAGGCGCCGACCGGCAACTCGACGACGTGGGACATCAGGCAGCGCACCTGGCGCCCCGACTCCAACCGCAGCCGGTAGAGATAAAAGGCGCCGCGGAACTCCCGGTCAACTACCACACCGCCGCCGTCTCCATCCATGAAGCATTCCAGGCAGTCGGGGCGCACCATGATTTCCAGTAGAGACGAATTCGGGTCCGCAAGAAAGTCGAGGGAAAAGTCGCCGCTCACGGGACCCAGTTCGCTGGTCATCCTGCCATCGACAATGCTTACAGGTAAGAAGTCGGCAGCGCCCAAAAAATCAGCAGCATATTTGGTTGCGGGAGAATGGAAAACCCGGGCCGGTGGTCCGGTCTGCTCCAGACGGCCCTCATTCATCAACGCAACTTCGTCTCCCACATGGAGGGCCGCCTCCTGATCGTGGGTAACAAACACCGCGGTCACACCGCTGGCCCTCAGAATGTCCGCAACATCCCTGCGCAACTGCTCAGACAACTTGGCGTCCAGGTTGGAAAAGGGCTCGTCCAGCAACAGTATGTGGGGACGAGGAGCGAGGGCCCGGCCCAAGGCAACACGCTGCTGCTGGCCTCCCGACAGTTCGTGGGGCATACGTTTGCGCATGCCGGATAGGCCGACCAACTCCAGCGCTTCGTCAACCCTGGCGGGCCGGCCTTGTTCTTTCCTCAGTCCATAACCCACGTTCTGTTCAACCGTGAGGTAAGGGAAGAGGGCGCCTTCCTGAAAGACCATGCCTATTCGGCGCCTTTCCGGGGGCAGCGTGCCCGAGGGAGAACTGACGACACGACCGCCAATGCTGATCTCGCCCTCATCTGGCTGCTCGAAACCCGCGATCAACCGGAGGGTCGTCGTCTTGCCGCATCCGCTGGGGCCCAGCAGTGCCAGTATCCGGCCCGCCGTGGCGGTCAGGTGCAGCCCCGACACCGCCTCAACGCTGCCGTAGCGTTTGGACACGCCGTAGCACTGCAGGGCGCCACTGCCGCCAGCTTCGGCGTTTTCCGGGGCATGGATAGTGGGGCCGCTTTTCATGGACTTGGTGACGCTTAACATTTTTCCTTTGTCCGCCGGATGGTGTTATCGCGAATTACAACGGAGATTAAATGTAAACTAATGTGACTATTGTCATAGTGTACGATCAGGCCCCAGTGTAGGCATTGGATACTTGCGTGTCAATCTGCTTCATCAAGAGTCTCCGATAGCGTATTTTGGTTGGTGGAACAGTAGATTTCCCTTTACGTGACGAACCTCCTTACCTCCCGCCCGGAGGGTCTGAAACGCCAAATGGTTCTCATTCTGGCTGCCAAACTGCTCTGATTGACACCGAATACGACCGATGTTAATTTTTGCTTCGCACTTTCGTACGCCTTTAGTGTAGTATTCAACTAACACACTCTCTTACGTATGTTTGCCCTCAACAGACGGACTATTTGTGACCAGCCGCTCCATCTAAAACGATAATGAGATATGTGAATAATCGAGGCAGGGTCGGTCCTGGGGCACCCGTTGGCCCCACTCGGCGCGTATCATGAGGGGTCCCCTTGCCCTGACCGCGAGCATTTTGCCTTCGACGGTTCGCAGGAACTCACCTCCGCTGGCGTTATTGCTCCCGGCGCTGGTCATAGGGGCCGCGCTGCTTTTGCCGCCCGTTTACCTGGCGGTGCGGGCCCTGGGCGCGGGCGACGAACTGTGGGACCTGCTTTTCAGGCAGAGGGTTGCGGCCATACTGGGCCGCACATTGCTGCTGGTGGTATCGGTCAGCGCCGCGTCGGTGATCGTGGCGCTGCCCTTGGCGTGGCTGACTGCCCGGACCGACATGCCTTGGAGACGGCCCTGGACGGTACTCGCCTCGCTTCCCTTGGTAATTCCCAGCTACGTGGCCGGTTTCATCGTAGTGGTGGCCCTTGGTCCGCGCGGAATGCTGCAGGGCGCACTGGAGGGGCCTCTCGGCATAGAGCGATTGCCAAGCATCTATGGCTTTGCCGGATCATTCTTGACCCTGACTCTGCTGAGCTATCCCTACGTCTTTCTGACCGTCAGAGCAGCACTTCAGAGATTGGACCCTGCTTTGGAGGAGTCAGCCCGCGGCCTGGGACTGGGGCCTGTCGCCACATTCTTCAGAGTGGTCGTGCCCCTTCTGCGTCCCGCAATTGGCGCAGGAACGTTGTTGGTGGGCCTGTACACGCTGAGCGATTTCGGGGCTGTCTCCCTTCTGCGCTACGAAACGTTCACTTGGGCTATTTTCACCCAGTATGACTCGGCCCTTGACCGCACCCTGGGGGCGGGCTTGTCGCTGGCGCTCGTGGCGCTGGCGCTGGCTTGGGTGGCCTTGGAGTTCATCACCCGGGGGCGCAGCCGGTACTACTCGGCCTCGGCCGGAGTTTCCCGTCCGCCGTCTGTGGTCCCCTTGGGCCTATGGCGCTGGCCTGCGGTGGGGCTGTGCGCGCTGGTTGCTGTCATATCGCTGGGGCTGCCGGTCGGAGTCCTCGTCTACTGGGTAATTCGGGGCGTGGCTGCCGGGGAATCCCTGGACCCACTATGGGAAGCCGCTCGAAACTCAGTATACATCTCGGCGTTGGCGGCACTGGCCGCCACGGCAGCATCCCTGCCAGTGGGCCTTCTGTCCGTCCGACACCCTCCGGGCAGTTCGGCTTGGGGAGTATTCAGCGGACTGCTGGAGAGACTGGGGTACGTGAGTTTCGCCCTACCTGGGATCGCCATTGCGCTGGCGCTGGTGTTTTTCGGCGCGAATTATGCCGGTTTTCTCTACCAGACCATCGGGCTGCTCTTGCTGGGCTATGTGGCCCTGTTCCTTTCGCCGGCGCTGGGGGCCGTGCGGACAACCCTGCTGCAGATGAATCCTCGAGTCGAGGAGGCAGCCAGGAGCTTGGGCCGCACCCCGCTGGGAGCGTTCATGTCGGTCACCCTACCGGCGGCCCAGCCGGGCATTGTGGCCGGGGCATCGCTGGTCTTCTTGCTCACCATGAAAGAGCTGCCGGCCACGCTCATTCTCGGCCCTGCGGGTTTCACCACTCTGGCAACCTCGGTATGGTCGTTCACCTCAGAGGCCTTCTTTGCACGCGCCGCCATGCCTGCGCTGCTGCTGGTCATTCTGTCGGGTATCCCTCTGGCCTTGATGATGCTGCGAGAGAGACGTTAGGCTTTAATGCGGTTATAATCGCGTCGAGTCAAGCTCGGAATACAAGCCCGGAAGATCGTTTTACCCGCTGCGCCGCTCCAATGTAGACACAGGAGATGCTATCTTGTCCGGTTCAAACAGCCAACTGACAGTCATTCTCCCCGGCAAGCTCATTGATGGCGTGCGGGATACTCCACAGGATGGTATGGCCGTAGGCTTCAGCGGTGGCAGAATCCTGTGGATTGGGAAGCGCGGCGAGATTGAAAACTCGCAGGGCGACACGCCTCGTGAGATTCTGGAGTTTCCCAACGCTACTCTCCTCCCCGGCCTGTTCGACCTGCACACCCACACCAATATGCCTGGGGACGGGCGCACTGGCGAGGAGGCTGACCGCGACGACACCGACGGCGTCCGCCTGCTTCGCTCGGCGAGCAACATCAGCGACGCCCTGGCAACCGGAGTCACCACTCTCTGCGACTGTGGTTCGTGGAACAATACAGCCTTTTCTCTCAAGGAAGGCCTGTCTCAGGGGCTGGTGGACGGCCCCAGAACCCTGGTTTCTGGCCCTCCGCTGACCATCACCGGCGGGCATCTCTGGTTCATGGGTGGCGAGACAGACGGCATCGAAAACATCCGCGCCAGGGTTCGGGAACGGGTCTGGCAGGGTGCAGACTTCATCAAAGTCGCAGCATCCGGCGGCAGCACCTTGACCAGCGACCCGTACCGAGCCTCCTACACCCTGGATGAACTGAAGGCGCTGGTTGACGAGGCTCACAACCGAAATCGCCCCGTGCTGGCCCACTGCCGCTGCACTGAGTCCATTAACTTCGCCCTCGACGCCGGCGTGGACGCCATCCTGCACTGCTTCTTCGCCGACGCCGACGGAACATATCGCTATAGCGAGCCGACCGCCGACCGGCTGGCAGAGTCCGGGGTCTATCTGAACCCGACGATGCACCTCGGCCGGGTGTCGCGGGCCAACTTGGAACGAATTCGGAAGCAGCGGCCGTTCACTCCCGTCGAGCAGGAACGCTGGGAGCGCTCCAACCGGTCGGGCGGCACGGCGATGGAACAGTTCGGCCACCTGATACGCGCCGGCGTCAGGCTGGCCGGCGGATCGGACTGCGGCTGGGGCAGCTATCCATTTGGCGATTTCCAGGGCGAGACCATCGCCATGCGAGACGCTGGGCTGACGCCCATGCAGGCCATCAAAGCCAGCACCTGCAACCCCGCCGACGCGCTGGGGATCCTTGATCAGACCGGCACTATCCAGCCCGGCAAGGCCGCCGACCTGCTGGTGGTGGACGCGGACCCCTCGGCCGACCTGGAGGCTCTGCGCCGGGTGAAGGCAGTCTTCAAGCAGGGTGTCAGAGTTGACTCAGCCCGTCCCGCCGTCAACGCGGGCTGACCAGCCTGCGACTACAGGGTAGCCATCAATGCATCACTGGGAAGTCGGCGGCAGCATCAACATCGGGTGGCCTGACCACAACGTGCCTGAGCGGACGTACACCATCGTGGAGTTCGATCTCTACGGCCCGGTGTTCCGCGCCCGCGTCTCCGATGCCTCCAGCGGCGGAAGGCAGGGCGGATTCCTGGTCGTTTTCGGGTGCCCCGACGTGGTGCTGGATATGCTGGCCGAGCAGGCAACGAAGAAGCTGGGGTTCCAGGTGGTGGTGTCGGACCTGCAGTGCAGCATCGAAGGGCAGACGCTACACAGCTTCGACTACGAATGGTATCCCACCCCGGAGTTCGCTGAACGCCCCGGAACCTTGGCCCGCACAATCTCGGAATCGCTGGAGGAGATGCGCCAAGGCGGGTGACCCGGTCCAAGGCGGGTGCAAAGCCCTCGAATATCCGTTGGCAGTGAGCTTGTCGAACCACCAACGAATTCTGACGCCCCGTCCTTGACAGGCTCGAGACTGACGTTCTGGCCATTTGAATGGCCATGCACATTCCATGTGGCTCAATCCTCGCGGCTGGACTACACTGCTGGGCGAATGTATCATTATCGGCGGCGAAAGGCAGTCTTTACCGGCCCATCAGCAGGCGGCGAACAACGCAATGCAGGAGAGTAGACGATGAAGAAAGTAACCATGGGCGACATTCCCAGGACCGAAGCAGATATGGCCCCGCTGGGCAGTGGCGGGCTGATGACCGGAACCCAGGTCTGGCGTCAGTCCATTCTGAACCCGGATGACTCCAACAACTTTAACTTCGCCATCGTGGCCTTTGACGCCGGCTCGCGCAACAAGTTCCACAAGCACTCCGGCGACCAGATTCTCGTCATCACCGAGGGCAAGGGCAAAGTGGCCAGCGACGACGAGGTCCTGGAAGTAGCTGAGGGTGACGTTGTCGTCATTCCCGCTGGCGAGAACCACTGGCACGGCGCTCCCGACGGCACCGCCATGGCCCACATCACCATCACAGTGAAGGGCAGCCAGACCGAGCAGACCGAAGCGTAAACAACGACCTGCAAGGTTTAGGGCACCGACGTGAAAACAGCCCCGGCGAGCATGCCGGGGCTGTTCTGCTTTATCAAAACCCGGAGCCAAAGTTCCCTCTCTCCGGGGGAGGGTCAGGGTGGGGACGCCCCAGATCAGTCTCCCTCGGTCTTGACCGGCTGGGCTGATGGCGCCATGCCCGATTCAGCGGTGGTTCTCGGCTCGCGCCGACGGGCGGCAGCCAACCGGGAGCGCAAATTGGAATATGGCATTACGACGGCGAACACTCCTGCTTCCAATAGCACTACCATCGCACCCGAGGGTGCATCAAGGTAGTAGCTCAGATAAAAGCCAAGAAATCCGCAGACAGCACCTATGCCGATGGATAGCAATAGCATTCGATGAAAGCTGTCGGTCAGCATTCGAGCCGAAACAGGCGGAATAACCGTGGCCCCGGCAATTAGCAAGACGCCCATCACCTCAAACAATGCCACGATAGTTCCTGCCAGAACCAACGAGAAGACGGCCTCCACCCACCCCGTCCGTATACCGTAAAACTTGGCAACATCGCCATCAAAGGTCGTGAATAGGAAGTGCTTATAGGCCACGAACAGCACTGCGGAAGTGACGCAGGCAACTACCACCACTGCCACCAAGTCAGACGCTGTCACCCCCACTATGCTGCCAAACAACCCTGCCTCGGGATTGCGAAAGAATCCCTTGCTACTGATGAGCACCACACCGAAAGCGAAGCTGGCAGTGGTAATGACGCCGATGGCCGCGTCGTAGGCTATCTTTCGCTTCTTGGTCGTAAGTGTAATCAACTGAGCGCAAAGAAAACCCCATACGGTCGCACCGATAAGTACGTTGAGGGACATGGCCATGCTGACCGCCACTCCGCCCAACACACCGTGCGCCAACCCGTGACCGATGTAGGCCATCCGCTTGAGGACGATATAGACACCGATGCCCCCGCACAGGGCGCCCCCCAGCACGACTGCCGCCATGCCGTAAATCATGAAAGAGTATTCAAAGGGTTCAAGCATGATTGTGACTGTGCCCGTCCGCTGTGCTTTCAACCCTCGCGCCGCCATTGCGTCCGTAGCGATGAGGGCTTTCAGCAACTATGGGCATTCCTTCGTAGTGAATTACCGGCATTTCCGCACCGTAAGTCTGGTGCAGCACCTCGGGAGTGATCACATCGGCAGGCGGCCCCTCCGCGAGCACCCGCCCGGCGAGGCAGACCAGCCAGGGCAGGTGGACTGCAACGGCGTTAATCTCGTGGGTGGTGATGACTATGGTTACGCCCTGGTGATTGAGGTCGTGAAGCAGGTGCATCACGTCGTCCCGGGTCTTGACGTCGACGCCGGAGGTCGGCTCATCCAGCAGCAGCAGTGAGGGACTGCTCACCAGTGCGCGGGCCAGGAAGGCTCGCTGCTGCTGCCCGCCGGACAGTTCCCGGATATGTCGATCTGCCAGAGGTAGAATCCCGAGCCTGTCCATCATGTGATCTGCAAGCTGTTTCTCTTCCCGGCGATACCAGGGAAAGAAGCGGTTTTCCATCGTGCGGCCCATCATCACCACTTCGCGCACCGTCACCGGAAAGTTCCAGTCGATGGTCTCCAGTTGCGGCACATAGCCGATGCGCGGTCGCCTGCGGGACGCGGCCACGCCCTCGACCAGCACTTCGCCGTCGTATATGTCCACAGCGCCCAACATGGCGCGCAGAAGGGTGGTCTTGCCGGAACCGCTGGGGCCGAGTAATCCAACAAAATCGCCCTTCATGACGCGGAGATTTACGCCGCTCAATACCAGTTGCTTCTCGTATCCGCAGGAAAGGCCAGAGATTTCCACCAAAGGTGTTCCGGATAAGCGTTCGTGGGGTAAGGGATGCAGCATGAGTTACATTCAGCCTTCGCTTTCTCTTCGGATGTCCGCTTTTCAGTGATGGTGATGCTGGTCGCCTTGCGGGTTAGCCCAACCTGCGGGCAGCGGCGCGTCGTGGGTTTCATGCTCGTCCGGAACGTGATGACCGTTGGTCGCGCCGACCAACTGCGTCGCGACAAGCCGGGAGTACAGGCCCTGGCGCTCCAGCAATTCCTGATGGTTGCCCTGTTCGATGGCTTCCCCGTGGTCCAGCACCACGATCCGGTCGGCGTCGCGGATGGTAGAAAGCCGATGGGCAATAACCAAAGTCGTTCGCCCCTGCATCAGGTTTTCCAGCGCCTGCCGAAGTTGGCTTTCACTCACCGCATCCAAGTGGGAGGTAGCCTCGTCGAGGATCAGCACCGGCGCGTTTTTCAGCAGGGCGCGAGCTATGGCGATGCGCTGTCTCTGCCCGCCCGATAGCTGCATTCCCCGCTCCCCGACGATTGTGTCGTACCCGTCGGGGAAGGCCGTGACGAAGTCGTGGCAGTTGGCCTGCCGGGCCGCCTCTTCCAGTTCAGGCTCGGTGGCATCCGGACGGCCGAGCAAAATGTTGTCGCGAATGCTGGCGTTGAACAGGTACGTGTCCTGAGACACCAAGGCAATCTGTTGCCGCAGATCGTCCAGCTTGAACTCCCGCATGTCATGCCCATCCAGCCGAACTGAGCCGGTGGCTGGATCCCAGAACCTCATGGAGAGATTGGCGCAGGTGGTCTTGCCGGCCCCGGACCGGCCCACCAGCGCGACGGTGTGGCCCGGCTCGACCTCGAAGCTCACGTTGTGCAGCGCCTGCGGCTCTCCGGGGCCATAGTCGAATCCCACCGCGTCAAAGGCCAACGAAGGCGCGGCCGCCATTTGTTCCCGGACGCTGACTCCATGGCCGTCGGCCACCGGCACTGGCTCGTCGTGGATGGCGAACAGCCGCCGGGACGCCGCCAGCGTTTCCATCAACTGCTTCATGGTGCGTGCGACATCGGACACCGGGGCGAATGCCGCCACCGATAGAACCACAGCCAGGATCAGCTCGGGCCGCGAGATGTTTCCGTTGGTCAGCAGCCAGACCCCCACCGTCAACACCACCAGCCCGCCGAAGGCGGTCATGGCCTCGATGAACCCAATCTGGAAGGCCCGCTCCTTGAGAAAGCGCAGTTGGAAGTGTGCGAATCGCCAGCTGTTGGCCACCATCTCAGCCGTGCGTGACGAGCCGCGCCCGAAGGCCACGATCTCCCGCATTCCTTGGATGCTGTCCACCATGTGGGCGTGAACGTCGCCCAGCTGGTGCCTCAACTCCTCGCCCAATCGCTCGGAACGCTTCTGGGCGAAGAAGGGACTCAGGGCCACAGCCACCAGGAAGGGCGCAACGGCCAGGGCCATGGGCCACGCGATGACCGCCAGCACTGCGACCACCACGGCGGGAACCACCACGGCGGTAAAAGCAGGGGTGATGGTGTGGGCGAAGAAAAACTCCACCGTCTCCACGTCACCGCCGACAATGCTGACCAAGTCGCCGGAACGGCGCCGGGTCATGTAGGCGGGAGCGAGGGGATCCAGCTTGCGGTATACGTCAACTCTCATCTCCGCCAGCAGCCGGTAGGCGAGGTCGTGGGCAACCCACGACTCCGTCCAGACAAAAAAGGCGGCCAGCGGCGTCAGGACAGCCAGCAGAATCAGCAGTAACGTCAGATCTCCACCGACAATAACCTGCCCCACCAGCAATGCGCTGACCACGCCGACACCGATAGCAGTGCCGTGATGGACCACTCCCAGCAGAAAGGTCAGGACAAGCTCGTTTCGCCACGGCTTGACCAGCCCCAACAGCCGGGCCCACACCGCGATGATGCTCAGAGTGCCCGACCCGGCGCCGCGTGTGGACTCGTCGTGGTGTTGACTGGCTGGCGCCTCATGCTGGTGATGGCCGTGTCCCCCGTGAGCGGGTTGAGGAATGAAGGCCGCCGCATCGGGCTGCGGGACATGCCCGCTCCCCTCATGCGCGTGAACAGCGTGACGATGCTCATTGTGCTCATCATCGTGATGGCGGCGGTGTGGCTGCGCTTCGGCGTGATGATCATGTTGGTGAGCCTCGGGCGAATGATCTTGGCGATTATGGTGGCGCTCATCCTGATGATCGTCTCGATGGGCCTGCGGTGACGCGTGGTGATCATGCCCATGGCCCTGATGCGCAGGGCTGGGAATGAAGGCACTCACGTCCACTTGGGCAGCTGAAGGTTGTGGCGAAACATGGGACGTTTCAGAGGCATGAACAGCCGGGGCCAGCCGCTCCTGCTGCTGCTCCATCAAGCTCGCGTAGAGTCCCCCAGTCGAGAGCAGTTCTACGTGGCTGCCCGTCTCCACCAGCCGACCATCATCCAACACCAGGATACGATCGGCCCTGACCACGCTGGACAGGCGATGGGCTATTATCAGCGTTGTGCGCCCTTCCATCAGCCGGTCAAGGGCCTGCTGTATCAGTGCCTCGTTTTCGGCGTCCACGCTGGAAAGGGCCTCATCGAGGACCAAGATGGGGGCGTCCTTGAGCAAAGCGCGAGCTATGGCAATACGCTGCTTCTGCCCGCCGGAAAGCCGAACGGCCCTCTCGCCAACGACCGTTTCATAGCCGTTGGACAGATGGCTGATAAATTCGTGGGCATTGGCGGCGCCGGCGGCGGCTTCCAACTGCTCCTGCGTGGCGTTGGGGTTGCCGAAGCGCAGATTTTCGGCCACCGAGCCGTGAAACAGGTAGGTATCCTGCGTTACCACCGACACCTGTTCGCGAAGTTCGCCGAGAGCTATGTTCCTCACGTCACGCCCGCCCAGCCGTATCACGCCCTGCTGCGGGTCGAAGAACCTCAGAATCAGCCAGACTATGGTCGACTTGCCAGCGCCACTGGGGCCGACCAGTCCCAGTGTCTCGCCCGCACGAAGGGTAAATGACAATTCGTGCAATGCAGGGCGGCGACCCTCGTTGTACGCATGGCTGACATTGTCGAAGCTGATCTCTGGCTGGAGATGGCCGTCTGACACGGCTCCAGCGTCATGCGGTTGGGCCTGTTGCGACTCACGGACGGCCACGGGCGAGTCCATGATGGCGAAGATGCCTTCGGCCGAGGACATGGCCATCACGCCGTCGTGGTACAGCTGCACCAGCTCCCGCAGGGGGCGAAAGACCTCCACTCCCAGCATCAGCACGATCATAAGCGCCCGAAGCTCGAGATCGCCTTCGCTCACCCGCACGGCGCCCCAGCCCAAGGCTACCGCCGCGCCACCGGTGATACCCAGGATGGTCAGTGCGCCGGTGGCGGCGTTGGCCGCTAAAACGCTCATGGTGGTGCGGAACAGAACACGGGCGCGCTCAGCAATCAGCTCGCCTCTATTTCGGCTCTGTCCGAAGGCCTTTAGAGTCGCCAGACCCTGCACAGCGTCTAGGAAATCCGCGCCCAAGGCGCCATAGGCATCGCGACGGGCCATGCTCCGCTCGCGATTCCAGCGATGGAACAGGTTGGGAATGATCAGCGTCAGAAGTGCGAAGGCCAGGAAGACCAGTCCCGTACGGAAGTCGATGAGGGCCATGAAGACGAAAATCACCACCGGGGCCAGCGCCGCCACGATCATTTGCGGCAGATAGCGCCCGAAGAAGGCCTCAAGCCGCTCCACGCCCTCTGCCAGCGACATCAGCGCGTCGCCGGTGCGCGATGAATCAAAGTGGCCCGGCCCCAGCGCCAGCGAATGCTCGTACAGACGCTCCCGCAGCTTCACCTTGACCAAGCTGGCGGTGTGATGGCTCATCACCTCCTGCAGGTACTGCAGGCAGGCACGCGCCACGATGAAGGCTGCCATGCCCACCAGCGGCCAAGTCAGCGACTCAAAGGTAGCATTGCCCCGCACCACCTCGACGATGATCAGCGCGGCGACCGCCAGACGTGCCACGCCGGCTGCCGCTGCCAGTAAGCCCACGACGGCCGAAATTATGATGCGCCAGCGAACGTCAGCGGCCAGAGACATCAGCCTCGGATGCAGATACATGACTACGTTCCCTCCGCTACAGGACGGTTAAGGTTACTCTGGTCATCCCGGAGAATGCCGGGACTACTGCGGATATACTGCGCCACTCTCACCCTCGAACACCGGGCTCACATCCACATCGGCAAAGGCATCGGCATTGCCGCCCAGTGCAGGAATCATAATCTGCATATTGCGGCGTATCAAACCGAGGTAGGAGTGCCCAGGATCTCCCGGCTCGCCGGGCAGGTCGTCATCCGCCAGTTGGTCTATGTAGGTGGTGTCGCCCTCCCGGGCAATAGTTTCCAGGACCTTGCTGGGAAACTCGTTAGATCCAAAAATTGCCGGAAGCCCCAGATCCCTTATCTGGTCTATCAGGCCGGCAATCTCCCGCGCTGACGGCTCGGCGAAGTCGGAGGGCTGTACAGCGCCGATTACCTCCAATCCATAAGTGAGAGAGAAGTAAGCCCACGAGTCATGGTAGGTGACCAAGCGCCGGTTTTTCGGCGGGATAGTGTCCACTGACTCCAGGATGGTCGCGTCCATCACCTCGATGCGCTCCCGGAAAGCCTCCAAGTTGTCCCTGTAGTAGTCCGCGTTGTTCGGGTCCAGGGATGCGAGTTGCTCCTGCGTCAGCTCGGCGTACTTCAGTCCGAGGCTGGGATCGGGCCAAAGATGCGGGTTGGGGTGTCCCTGGGATTCGGGAAAGCTGAAGTCAAACCGCCACCTGTCCGGGGAGATGGCCCGGTCTCCCAGCAGCAGGATTGGCGTGTCGTCTCTCTTGTTAGCCTCGGCTAATTGCAGAGTCGGCTCCTCCAGAAACAGCCCGTTGGCTATGATCAGGTCCGCGTCAGACAATAGCTTCGCCAGCGATGGCTGGGGCTCGAAAATGTGGGAGTTGACCCCCTCGGGCACCACTCCCTGCAATTGAATCCGGTCGCCGCCGATGTTTTCCACGATGCTGGTGATAGGCGACACTGTCGTCACAACTCTGAGCTTCCCATTGTCCTCCTCAGTCCCGCCGCACGCCGCTAAAATTGTAACCAGCAACAGGATGGAGACGGCAAGTCCGTAGATTAGAGAGCGCCTGGTCCGTCGGGATTTTCCTAGAATCATTCCAGCCTGATGAATACTTGCAACTCAGGATTGATGCCTTTACTCTCCGTCCGACCCCTGGCAGCGAGCGCAGATTCCAGAAACCGAGAAATGCTCCAGGTCCGGCACGAAACCGAATTCCTGAACCAGAGTCTCGCGAAATTCCGACAGGTAGTGCGGACTGAGGTTGAAGGCGCCACTGCAGACGCGGCACACCATATGATGATGAAGATCGCCGGGTAGGGTCAGCTCGTAATGCAGCCGGTCCCCGATCTCGACCTCTGTGACCACTCCAGCATCCCGGAACATGCGCAGGGTGCGATAGACCGTGGCGATGTCCATGTACTGGTAGACTTCGCGGGCCCGCCGGAAAACCTCGTCGACGCCCATGTGCTGCCCGCCTTCTGCTACAACAGAAAGCACGAGGACCCGCTGTGGCGTCATCCTGTGCCCTCGAAGTCGAAGCCTTTCCAGCGCCTGTTCGTGGTGCAACACGCAATCCTAAGTTATTGCAATTGATTGCCAAAACAGATGGTAGCAGGAAACGAAGGGAAGTCAACAAAACGGAAACCATATTTTACAGAATCTCGCCGGTCAGGTGGCGATGCGGATTATATTGTACATGTGCCGGTACAGTCGGGCCGCCTCGCCGAGAAGCGCTCCCACGCCTCCGCCGCTGGGTCGAACGTGTTCGAAGGCCAGCACCTCGGTATAGTGGACGTTGCCCCTCTCCTCGGTTGCCGCCAGCAGGCGCCGGGATTCGGCGGCTGGTACAAGCCGGTCGTTACGGTCGTGCATTATCAGCAACCTAGCACGGATTTCTTCTACGTGGGCTGAGGGAGAGACGCTCTCCAAATCTGCGTGAAAGCCCTCCGGAAGGGTCTCATACAGGGCTTCCGCATCCTCTGGAGTCGTGCCGTCCAGCATCCGGGCCACGGTTCTGGCTGGCGGAGACAGGGTGTCCAGTTCCTCGGGGGACAGATTCTCGCCGCGCATGTAACGGCGGGTCAGTAGGTCCACGTCCGCCGAATCTTCCAGCGTTTCGATCAGTTCGTTGGCCAATACCCGTATCGTCAAGGAGTCCGGCTCCCATGGAGTCCGTTCTCCGTCGTAGACCACCGAACGTGACGTTGCTTGGAGCAGCAATGCCCTGGCATCGTAGTACGGGCCGAAGGCGTTCACGAAGTGCACGTGATCCCTGATCCTCGGATCGGCGGCGGCCACCAGTGCGAAAGACGCACCGACACAGAAACCGCCCAGTCCCACCCGGTCGAGATCTACATATTCCCGCTCCGCCAGGTACTGGAAAGCCCAGACCAAGTTACCGGTTTCGGCCGGTTCGATGTTGGCTCGCAGGGCCATAGCGGAGGACCAGTGGAACATAACAACATAGCCCGCCCGTGCCAATGCGTTGCCCAGATTGACAACGTCCGGATCATCGCGGCCAGCGGCGTTAGCGCCAAGAAACAGCACGACAGCGGCGTGTCTCCTGCCGTCGTCTGGGCGGTACACATCTGCTACGGTGCTGCCGTCGGAGGACGGATAGTGCACCTCGTGGTGGAGCGGTTCGTCGGTAAACCAGGCCTGTGGCTTGATGGGCAGGTCGAGCACCTGCGAAACGAATAGAACGGTGTGGAAGCCGGCCCGACCCTGGGGCGTTAAGGCGATAAACAGGACGAACAAAGAAACCAGCACCACGAGTGCCTGGAACACCCAGGAGCCGGCCTTGCGGACCACTCGAATCAAGACGCCAGCACCTCAACCGCCGGCTTTGGGTCCAAGACAGTTCCTCCGTCGGCACGAGCCATCGGACTACACCCGCACGGACCTGATCATGAATACCGAGACGACGCGCGTTGCCGCCATGGCCAAAAAAACGATCGGCCATGGGCTGCCCGTCATATCCAATACGACCCCAAACACTATGGCCTGGACGCCGGCATAGAGGTAGCCGTGGGCATCCAGCAGCCCGGACGCCGTTCCGGCCATCCGCCGCCCGCCCATGTCTACCGACACCGTGGAAATGGGCGACATCCCCATGGCCACTCCTCCGGCCAGAAGCAACACCGCTCCCAAAACCTGGTTGGATGGCGGCACCACGGCGATGATCGCAATTATTACGGCGCTGGCCAAGCAGGAAGAGATCACGAGGGGTCTGCGCTGACTATTCAGGAAGTGGTCGGAGATAAATCCCGCCAACGGCGGAGCGATCAAATAGCCAACCGGCAGCAGCACCGTCACGAATACCGTGGATTCTATGGAAAGCCCACCCGCTTCGGAGTAATAGATGGCGACCCACGTGGTCAGCCCATAGCGAACCACGTTTTCCATTCCCTTGACGTGGCAGGCCAGCAGGAAACGGGAGTTGCTCAGCAGTTCGCGGTACGGCCCCAGACCCCGCAGCCGTTCCGCGCTTATGGACTCCGGGGCGGCGGATACCTCGTCCTCTTCAATGTATTCCGGCAGCCCAATGTCCGAGGGACGGTCGCGCACCAGCAAATAGAACCCTACCCCCATCACGGCGGAAATCAGCGGCAGGTACCGGAAGGCGGCCCGCCAGCCCCATTCGGAGCCCACCCAGCCGCACAGCGCCCACATCACCAGCATCGCACCGCCCGCCGCCGTTCCCACGATGCCCATGGCGACACCTCGACGGCTGCGGGGCCACCATTGGGAAATCATGCTTATGGCGGGGGCCCAGCAGGCGGCGTTGACGAAACCGGCCAGCCCCCATGGTATCGCCATGGTGAGTGGCGAGACGGCAAAACTGGTGACAGAGTTGAAAACGGCGGTCAACGCCGCTCCCAGCATAACCCACAAACGCAGGCCGAAAGCCTCGGCCAGTCTCCCATGACACAGATCGCCCAGCCCGAAACCCCAAAACAGCATCGCCCATATAATCGCTATTTCGACGTTGCTGAGCGCCAGGTCCTCCTTGACCAGAGGGGCCAATGGGTAGAGGCTGAACCGTCCCAGGTAGGCGAACAGGTAAAAGGCTGCGAAGATCAGCAGCACCCGCCACCTGAACACGTGGTAAGCGCGGGGCAGGTCGTCGAATCGAACTGCGTTTATACTGCTCATCCGGTACTTCTTTGTCCCTTACCACGGAAAGTAAGTGGCGAGTTGTTGGCCAAGCGTACCTTCCCAGCCCACTTTTTTCGTCTTTTTTTGGTCAAGAAAAGGGAATTCCGGGACGCCCAGAACTGGCAGACCCGGGCAGCCGCGCGGCTGCCCGGGTCCAGAGACGGGAGGTTCACTGGAAGGGCCAGAGGGGTCAGTTGGCCGGGATGGCCGCCTGCGCGATGCCGATCAACTCCTCGTTGGGAGCTTCCAGGTCGATCGGCTCGCCGTGGGGTTGCGGGACGGGGAAGCCGGTCTTGCAATAGAGCTCGATGCGGTTGCCCTCGGGGTCGAAGAAGTACATACCGAAGGCGTTGCCGTGGCTGACGATGCGGTCAATCTCCACACCCTCGGCCTTGATGCGCTGATGGTACTCCTTGAGCTCGTCCAAGCCCGGAACGATGAAGGAAATCTGCTGGATCACCTTGGCGTCCCCGGAGGTTACGCGGCCCTTCATCAGCACGAATTCGTGGTGTTCCCGGTCGGGATCGGAGCTGAGGAAGGTCATGCCCCGTCCGTCGAGGTCCTCGTCAGCAATCTGCAGGCCGATAACCCGTGTGTAGAAGTCCCGCTGCTTCATGATGTCTTCAGCATAGATACCAACGTGTCCCAAGCCCTCTATCTTTGCCATAACTCACCTTCGCCGAAGTCATTTTTCCAATTGGCGGATTTTTCGCGATTATACACCATCGCCAGAGTTCGCTTGACCTGGAGCAACGATGATGCTCACCAGCTGGCGAGGTTCACCGCCAGTTGGGCCAGTGTCCGGGCTGGCGTTCCCGTGGCTCCCTTCACCTGGTAGCCTGAGGCCTTCTCGGACGTGGACGTTCCTGCGATGTCAAGGTGAGCCCACGCTGCGCCGTCCACGAACTCCTTGAGCAGGAATGCGGCGCTGATGGACCCGGCCTGCCGGCCCCCGCTGTTCTTCATATCGGCAACGTCGCTGCGTATCAACTCCTTATATTCGTCGAACATGGGCAACTGCCAGAACTTCTCTCCAGTCTGTCTACCGGCCTCGATTACGTTGCCTATCAGCTCATCGTTGTTGCCCATAACGCCGGTGCAGGCCTTCCCCAAGGTGGTGACCATCGCGCCGGTCAGTGTCGCAATATCCACCAGCCGGGTAAGGCCCCTCTCGCGGGCGAGGCACAGCGCATCGGCCAGCACCAGGCGTCCTTCGGCGTCCGTATTGATAACCTCGATTGTCTTGCCGTTCATGGCGGTTACCACATCACCGGGGCGTTGCGCCGAACCCCCGGGCATATTCTCGGTAGCAGCCACCATTCCGGTTACGTTGATGCGAGGCTCAAGCCGGGCGATGATTTCCATTGCGGCGATAACGGAGGCACCGCCCGCCATATCGCCCTTCATTGATTCCATGCCCGCTGCCGGCTTGAGGGAGATGCCGCCGGTGTCGAAAGTAATACCCTTGCCAATGAGGCCCAGATTGTTGTCTGGATTCCCCGGGTCGCCCTCATAGGTCAGGATGATCAGCTTGGCCGGTTCATCAGTTCCTTGGGCCACACCCATGAAAGCGCCCATGCCCATCGCGCGCATCTCGGCATTGTCCAGGATTTCGAAGCCCAGTCTGTTCCTCTCGGCCACCCCGCGGGCGATCTCGGCCATCGAGGTAGGAGTCATCACGTTGGCTGGTTCGTTGACCATATTGCGGGCGATCATGGTGGCATCGGCCATCGCCCGTCCCTTGGCCGCGCCCTGCCGAATGGCCCCGGCGCGAGCCTCATCCAGCTCGGCTACAGTCAACTCTTCGAATTCGTCATCGGCGGCGGCGCCGTTGGTGTGGTAACGGTCGAACCGGTAGAGACCCAGCAGGGAGCCTTCGGCGATGGCCTGTCCCGCCGCCTCCGGTGAAAGACCCCCGATTCCCGCTCCGTGGGCAATGGTCACTGCCTTGCAGATTCCCCGCCGCCGCAGGTATCTCAGGGCCTCTGGCAAGACCCGCCGGGCAACCTCAGCATCAAAGTCATCCGGTGCGCCGAGTCCGACGACCACAACGCGATCCGGGCTGATTTTGCCCATGGTATGCAGAAGTGTCAGCTCACCCATCTTGCCTGTGATCTCGCCGTCTTCGATCAGGTTGCTGATGGCCCCGTCCAATGCCCTGTCCACCGCGCCCGTCGCCCCGGCGGGATTCTTGACTCCTTGGAACAGGTTGACCACCAGTGCCGGGGTTTCGACGATGGTGATGTCGGTCATCTCCACGGAGATTTTCATATATTCGTCCTTGATCACAGAGACGTGCTGTTGTCGAGAGATTAACCGATTCCCGGCAGCAATGCCAATGACGCAACAGGCAGTGTTCTCGCCGCTGCCTTACGAACGGGCCCAGTGCAGCACCTGCTGCAGAGCGGGAGTAATGTCCCCGGAAGTATCTACCGCAATATGCTGGCGCCGGACCGGCTGCCACGCCGGTGCCATGCGGGTATAGATGTCGAATCCAGCGTCGGACCAAGTGACCGGGTCCATCCCAGCCTCGCGCTCGAGCAGTCGCCGACGTACCACCTCGGGAGGAGCGGATACTACGGCAATCGCCAGCGGGGCGTTGTGTTTTCGGGCAATGGCAAGCACCGGCCGGCGATTTCGCTGGGCGAGATTGGTAGCATCCAACAGTACCGGATAGCCCTGATCAAGGAATTCGTTGATCAGCCGGTGGCAGGCGCGAAACACGCGGCTGTGCTCTTCGGCCGTGTATTGCGGCCGGGGCACCAGCGTCTTGCGGAGCCGGTCGGATTCCAGCACAAGAAACGGATGGCGTGCCGTCACCTCACGGGCGAAGCTGGATTTCCCTGAGCCGGGCAGACCGGCCAACATCAGCAATCTGGGGTCGCCCGGAGTCAAGCCCAACTCGCGGGCATCAGCCATCAGCAAGGATCGCAGACGGAAAACGTCCGCATTCAAGCCGGAACTTTGTGGGCGGGGGTCCAAGCGGGCCAAGACAGGCGACGGCTAAGAGGGGTCCGAAAACCCGGAGGAGCCATCGTCACCCGAGCTGGCAACGCTCAGATTATTACGCCGACTGGCCTTGGCTTCCAGCACGGCGGGGGACAGCAGAAAAGCCAACGAGGCGAGTATCATCAGCCCAACCGCAACAAACCCCAGGTCGACTGGCAGGGACAGGGCGGTTATCACAATGAGAATGCAGGTTATCAGCGCCAGCAGGCCGATTCGCAGCGCCCTGGGGCCAACCTTAAGGAACACCGCAGTCGTTACCGCCAAGGCCAGGAAGATGAATACCCGCGCCGTGTCGGACTGCTGCATCCGCTCGGCATGGTCGTTCCACAGCCCCCCGGACCAGTTGAGGAACAGAACCCAGGACGTGAGGAACGGGAATGGCAAGGCCGTGAGGGACACCAGCAGCCAGTCTCTCTCGGCGATCTTCGATACTACATTGAAGACAATCCACATCGAGAATGGCACATAGCCAATCAACAGGACGAAAAGGACCACGTTGAACGGAAGCTGCCCGGTGGTCAGCAGTGTCCAGCCACCGTATCCCAGCGTAATCAGAGACAACAGCCAGGATATTGCAGGAGCGGCCAGAGTGTAGCCCATCCAAGTGTACGACCACTGGCTGGGATGCCCGGCCCGCCAGTTGCGCCATGTCACAAAGGCGATGCAGACCAGAACGACGGTAACCAGGAAGTAATGGCTCCAGAGATGCAGGGCGAACAGCGCCGCCAGAAGGAAATGCGGCAACACCGCCAAGAGCACGTCCCGCCAGATACCGGTGCTGTGCACCGCGTACATTCTGCTGGCCAGCGTTCGCGGCGCGCCCATTTCCTCTATGGCGCAGGCAAGGGCAGTCTCACGATCAAGGCCCTCCGCTTCCTTTTCCGCGGCCTTGTCTTCAATGTGAGCCTGCAACTCCTCCAGTATTTCCCTCTCTCGATGAGGGTCCAAGTGGAGACGGCGGGCCAGCGAGTTCAAGTAGTTGTTGATTGAGCCCGGCATTCTGTAAACGCCCTGACGTTGGACGATTAGGTATCAGCCAGCATCACTGAATTCATCGCGAGACTGAATCTCTGCCACTCCCTTTGACGGTCGTGCAGTTCCTGCAGGCCACGATCTGTTATGAAGTAGTACCGCCGACGGACGCCATTGGGTGTGTCCTCCCAACGGCCTTCAATCAGCTTCCCGCGCTCCAAGCGATGGAGCGCGGGATACAACGTTCCCTCTTTGAAGGCAAAATAACCGCTACTTCGCTGGTTGGCCTCCTTCACGATCTGGTAACCATACATGGCCTCGTTCTGCAAGAGCGCCAACAGCAGCGTATCGGTATTTCCCTTTAGCAGTTCTTGTTGTTGCATTCGTTCAACCAGCGCGGGGTTCTGCGCCAAGTGTATTTCCCACCAGGCTGCAGGTCAACCGACACTAGTAGTCTGTCAGTGTTGGGTTGATGGACAAAGGGACTTGAGCTTGATGTGCGCATCGGCTGTGGTGAAGCGCCAGTCCACCCGTATCCTGTCCTGATTGCGGCGACCCTGCCACGCTTTTACCTCGCGCCGCAGGACACCTTGATCAGGAATCCGGCGCTCAAGACATTGGCGGGCCAGCACCCCGATTTCAATCTCGGCCATGTTCAGCCAACTCCCATGCTTGGGGGTGTAGTGAATCTCCAGCCGCTCCGTGATGCGCCGCACTTCAGCGGGTTCGAACGCCTCGTATAGCGACGCCGGATGACGGGTGTTCAGGTTGTCCATCACCAGCACTATCCGGTCTTTGTCCGCGTAGTCCACGTCCACCAACTGTTTCACCACCCGCGCCCAATCGTTCCTGGTGCGCCGGTCCGTTACCTCCACCCGGCGCCACCCCTCCAAGGGTGCGAACAGCATGAAAAGATTGCTCACCCCGTTGCGCCGGTATTCGTAGTCGTAGACTCCGGCAACCCCCGGCTGGGCCGGCTGCGGTTGCCGCGTCTCCTGCACCTGCTGTTTGCTGGTCTCGTCCAGACACACCAGGACCTCATTGTCTTGGTATTCACGGTGATAGACCTCCAACACGTCTCCATGGCGCACACGAACTCCGCGCTCCCCTGCGGCGGGATACACCAGCACTCCCTCAGCCAAGGCTTCAGTTCGTTTTTTTCAGCGTCTGGCGCACCGTCTCCGTACTGATGCTCTCGACGATCTCCCTTTCCACCAGCCGGTCCGCCAGCAGTTTCAAGGTCCAACCGGCCCGGCCCTCCGGCGGTTCTCCGCAGGCCAGGGCAATCAGGTGAGCCTCTCCCGAACCGTCCAGTTTCTTGGGACGGCGGCGCAGTTGCTCCCGGCGTCCCAACGCTGCCTCAATTCCCTCCTCTACGCAGCGGCGCACCCGTTCTACCGTCGCGCTGCCAATTTGGAGCGACCGGGCAATGTCTTCGTCCCGCATAGCCCCACGCCCCTGGGACTCATCGCTCAACAGCAGGATGCGGCCATGGGTCTGCCGGTATGCCGCCGCCTTTCCCCGCGACACCAACGCCTTCAGTTCCTGCCGCTCCGCCGTGGTCAACTGCACCCGGTACTTCTTGGCTAGCATCGCCATCCTCCCACAACCCAATCTGTTTCGTCCTGTCCCCAGCAGGATACCCCCAACCACTTATCATTTCAAAGCTGTCGGTCTACTAGTTGGAGCCGAGGTGGGATGTGCATATGGCTGGTGGTGAGGAGCGGGATGCGGGTTACGCAGGAGCCCCTCTGCTCTTGATTGCAGGATGGTCCGGCAGCGCCGCTTGACCTCCTCTTTCCGCCCTTCCAAACCAAAACCAAGGTGAAATGCGCAGGGGCATGGGGTAAATTTGTGAGGAGAACCGAGTTAGCTGGTTTTGGGAGTTGCGAGGGGTTGGTGATGGGCGTGAGGGAGATGGAGCGGTTTCTGGAACAATGGCAGATGGATGCCAAGGCCTTGCGCCGCCGTATGATTCTGGCGCCAACGCCCCGGGAACGGGAGCGGTGGTACGCCATCTTGTTGCTAACACAGGGCTGGACAGCAGCAGCGACGGCGGATTCGCTGGAACGGGACCCACTCACCATCGGACGATGGGCCACGGCCTTCGGCGAGGGAGGGCCTGCAGCCTTGATATTCGAGCAGACCGGGGGTTCCCCCCCCCCGCCCTTGGCGAGACGCAACAGGCGGAGTTGAAGGCAGCGGTGCAGGAGTTGCCGGAGCAGGCGGGCATCGAACTGGCCAACTGGTATTGGAGGGGAGTTCGGCGGTTTATCTCGGAACGGTTCGGCATCGAGTTGAGCCGCAGCAGTTGTTTGAACTATCTGCACCGCTTGGGATTCGTCCTGAGGCGTCCCAAGAAACGGCTGCTCAAGGCGGATGTGGAGAAACGGGAGGCCTTCGTGGCGGAGTACGCCGCCCTGTCGGAGGAGGCCCAACGGTCCGGGGCCAAGATATTCTTCGCCGACGAGGCGCATTTCCGGGCCGATGCCGAGTTGCGGGGCAAGTGGGTGCTGCGGGGAGAGCCGGCCTTGGTGGACTCCAGCAGCCCGAGCTATGGCGAGAAGGCCAGCTACTACTCGGCAGTGTGTCTGGAGACCGGCGAGGTGGAGGGGAACAGCAACTCAGAAACATCGGCCGTGTTCCTGAGGCAATTGAGAGAGAGGCACGCCGGGCCGTTGCACGTTATTTGGGACAACGCTCCGGCGCACCGCGGGGAGGCGGTGCGGAAGTACCTTCGGGCACCCAGCCTGGGCCTGCGGCTGATGAACCTGCCGGGTTACAGTCCGGACTTCAATGCCGATGAGGCGATCTGGGGTTGGGTGAGGGAGGAGGCGACCGGAAACCTGTGCTTGGGGACCAAGTCTCGGGTGCAAGAGAGGGTCGGGAACTTCCTCGCCGCGCTGGCCAGCCGGAAAGAAGAGGTGAAAGGCCGCTGCCGGACGGTCCTGCAATCAAGGGCCGAAAGCCTCTTGCAAGTCCTCCACACCCATTCTCTGCCCACGGCAAATGCACATCCCACCAGGCTGCAGGTCAACCGACACTAGAGTGAGGCCAAAACCTGTCGTATGAACCACAGCACTATGATCACCACCATTGGGCTCAGATCGAGCCCCCCGAGGCTGGGCAGCATTCGCCTGATGGGAGCGAGCACCGGCTCCGTGACCTGATTGACCACCCTGTCAATAGAGACCAGAAGAGTCGGGTAGGGGGGCTTCATGAAATGAGCCAGCAACGACAATATCACCCTGGCGAAAATCGCCACAGTAAAGAAAATGGAGAAGTAGTTGACTAGTTGGTAAAGAAGTTCCAAAACGGTACCGGCGGAAGGCCGAGATGACTATCCCTGTCCCAACTGCACCGATTTCCTGTAAGCGGCATCCACGGCGGCGACAACGGCGGCGGGGACTCCCTGCTCCTCCAGGACACGCAGCGCTTCGGCGGTGGTGCCCGCCGGTGAAACCACCATGTCCTTCAGTTCCGCCGGATGGCGTCCTGTCTCCATGACCAGCCTGGTGCTGCCGTAGACCGTCTGCAGCGCCAGTGTCCGGGCCATGTCCCGCGGCATGCCCACGTATACTCCGGCGTCAATGAGCGCCTCTATGAACAGGAAGACATAGGCCGGTCCGCTGGCGCTGAGCGCCGTGGCCATGTCCATGTACTTTTCGTCGGAAACGTAAATTTCCTCGCCCACGCTGGAGAGAACCGCCTTGGTCATCTCACGCTGCTCTTCGGCGACACCGGGTGAGCAGGTCCACAGCGTCATTCCACTGCCCACCTGCGCCGGAGTGTTTGGCATGACTCGAACAACAGCCCCGTGGTTCAGGCCCTGCGAAAGCGTGTCCATTCGAGCGCCCGCAACTATGGAAAGGGCGGCCTGTCCTGGTTTGAGGCAGCCCTTGAGTTGACCCAGCACGGAACCAAGATCCTGAGGCTTGATCGCCAGTACTATCAGGTCGGACCCGGACACCGCCTCCAGATTATCGGCCACAGGTGACACGCCGAACTCGGAGGAGAGAAACGCCCGCCTGTCAGCCACAGGCTCGCCGATGGCGATGTCTCCGGGCGATGCCAGTTTTCCTGCCAGCACTCCATGGACTATGGCCTCCGCCATCTTGCCGCCGCCAATGAACGATAGCTTCATAAGCTCTGCGCCTCTAACGCCAGCGGTCCCGCCCGGCGGTACCCGCTTTTTGTCCGGAATTGAGTTTGCAACAGGAGAATGCTGCCGCCCGCGAGGAGCACACTTTGGGAATCCCCAGCATTCTCCGAAAGTGTCTGCCTCTTAAATGATCCAGGCATCCATTTCCTTCGTTTAATGCCAAGGATCAGAAGTCGGACAGGCCGTCTCCCTTGACCAGGGCCACAGCCAGACGAATTGCCTCAAGCATGCTGGTGTGGGTGGCCACGCCCTTGCCCGCGATGTCAAAGGCTGTCCCGTGGTCCACCGACGTTCGAACGAAAGGCAGTCCGAGGTTTGCGGTGATGCTTTCCTCGAAGCCGTAAACTTTTACCGGGATATGGCCCTGATCGTGGTACATTGCCAGCACAGCGTCGTAGCGGTCCTCCGCAGCATGGTGAAATACGATGTCTGCTGGTACGGGCCCAAACGCGTTGATGCCCTCGGACTTGGCCGCCTCAACTGCGGGTGCAATCTCTTCGGCCTCCTCGTTGCCCAGCAGCCCGCCATCGCTGCCGTGGGGGTTGAGGGCGGCAGCGGCAATGCGAGGCTCCCGAAAGCCGTAATTCAAAAACGACTCGTGGGTGAGGCGCAGGTAGTCCAGAATACGGTCCTTCTTTACGTAGTCGCACGCCACGCGCAACGACCGATGAGTGGTCAGGTGGACCACCCTCAGGTTTCGTGCCATAAGCATGGTGGCCACGGTTCGTACGCCGGACAACTCCTGCAACAGTTCCATGTGTCCAATGGACTTGTAACCGGCCAGGCTGGCGGCCTCTTTGTTCAGCGGAGCAGTGGCCAATCCGTCCACGGAGCCCGCTATGGCCAGTTCTCCCGCCTTGGTGACCCACTCCATGGCCGCCCTGCCGCAGGTGGGGTTTATTTCGCCGACGGTGATGTCCTCAGGGTTCAGGTTACCGATGTCCAGCACATGGATTACGGCGTCATCCTGTCCGGCGTCATCTGGGTCGCCGGTCTGGGTCACCCGCAGATGCACCCCTGCCAGGGCCACTGCCTGCTCCATTGCGTAGCTGCTGCCGACAACCAGCGGGCGGCAGGAGGCATAGACACGAGGGTCAGCCAGGGCCTTGGCAACCACCTCCGGGCCAATGCCGCACGGGTCCCCCATAGTTATCGCTATCCCCGGTTTCCTGCCGCTGTTCATAGCTGGTTCCTTATTCGATTGTCTGTCGGGATTATATCACGCGCGATTACATCCTCCCGCCCCGCATAGACGATTAGGACAATTGCAGAGTCCTTGAGAATCCGTCGGTGGCGATCCTGTCGAACCACAGGCGGATATTCGCAGACCGTCCTTCGAGAAGCTCAGGACTATCGGTCTGGGGACCTGAATAGCCTTGCAGTCGTGCTGAGATAGGGCGAGGCCCAAAACAGGGGCGGGTCATGACCCGCCCCTGCATTGACCATTTGATATTTGACTCGATGCCAATCTACTCGCACTTGTTCCAGCCGCAGGAGATGCACATCAGGCAACCCTCCTGGTAGATGACCGGAGTATTGCAATCGGGGCAGCGTCTGCCTGTCAGTTGCACGATCCCGTCTTCGCGGCCATTGCCATTGCCATTTCCATGACCGTGCCCGTTGCCGTTGTGGACGACTTCAGGCGCGAAGGCCATCTGCACACCGTGTCCCGGTGCCGCGTGCCCATCGGTGCCGTAGGTCTGGCGTTCCAAGGCCAGCGCCACCGCGTCTGGGGCAGAGCGCACCAATGTGCCTTCATCCCAGGCAGGGCAGCAGGTGATACCCCGCAACTGATCCAGAACCACACTGGGTTCAATGCCGGAGCGCAGGGCCAACGACACCAGCCGGGAGATGGCCTCCAACTGGGCCGAGTCGCACCCGCCCGCCTTGCCGAGGTTCCCGAACACCTCAAATGGCTGACGGTTCTCGTCGAAGTTGATCGTCACGTACATATTGCCGTGGCCGGTCCGAACTCGTTCGGTGACCCCCTCTATGGTCTGCGGACGGCTCCGGGGGGACACGTGAGCCGGCACGATGGCCGTCTGTTCAGCTTCCGCCTTCCCGGTGCCCCCGGTGCTGAGCACCTGGCCATCCTTGCTCCCGTCACGGTAAACCGTGATGCCCTTGCAGCCAAGTTCGTAGGCCAGCATATAGGCCTTGGCCACATCCTCCACCGTGGCAGTGTGCGGGAAGTTGATGGTCTTGGACACGGCGTTGTCCGTATGGGCCTGCGCCGCGCCCTGCATCCTCACGTGCCACTCAGGCGAGATGTCGTGGGAAGTTCGGAAAACATCCTTGACCCACCGGGGAACATCCAGCCCCTGCAAAGTGCCGGTGCGGGCGATTTTCTCGATAAGTTCCTCGGAGTAAAACCCCTCGTGCCGCGCCACGGCCTCGAAGTAGGGGTTGCTCTCCACCAGCCTGGTGTTGTCCATCACGTTGCGGACGTATCCCAGCGCGAACAGAGGCTCGATGCCGCTGGAAGCCCCGGCGATGATGCTGATGGTTCCGGTGGGAGCGATGGTGGTGGGCGCGGAGTTGCGCATCAGGCGGACCTCGCCGCCGTCCTTGCTGTTGTAGACGCTGTCCTCCCAAGCCTGGAACGGCCCCCGTTCCATGGCCAGATGCATGGAGGCCTGGTGAGTCTCAACCTGAATAAATCCCATAACCCGCTCTGCCGTGTCCAGCGCCTCGAGCGAATCGTAAGGAATGGCCAACTGAACCAGCAGGTCGGCAAATCCCATCACCCCCAGGCCGATACGCCGGGTCTTTCTGCTCATTTCGGCGATCTCGGGAATGGGGTATTCATTCATGTCGATGACGTTATCCAGCAAATGGACCGCTACCTGTACCGTTTCGGACAGCCTGTCCCAGTCGATGGACACATCGTTGCCGACATATTGCAACATGCGGGCCAAGTTGATAGAGGCCAGATTGCACGACTCGTGTGGCAACAGAGGTTGCTCGCCGCAGGGGTTGGTGCTTTCTATCCGCCCCAACTGCGGATTGGGATTGTCGCGGTTGATGACGTCCAGAAAAACAAGGCCGGGGTCTCCAGTCTTCCAAGCCATCTCGGCCAGAAGGTCGAACACCTCGCGGGCGTTCAACTGACCGGTTGTCTTCCCGTTCCGCGGGTTGACCAGATCATAAGATTCGCCGCGCTTCACCTTCTCCATGAAATCGGCATCGACGCCCACCGAAATGTTGAAGTTGACCAGCGTCTGGCCGTCTTCCTTCGAACGGATGAATTTCAGAATGTCGGGGTGGGTCACGTCGAGAATGCCCATGTTGGCGCCGCGCCGGGTACCGCCCTGCTTCACCACGTCGGTTGCGGTGTCGAAGGCTCTAATAAAACTGACCGGACCGCTGGCGACGCCGCCCGTGGAGCCAACCACGTCGCCCTCAGGTCGCAGGCGGCTGAAGGCGAAGCCGGTGCCGCCACCGCTCTTGTGTATCAGGGCGGTCTGCTTCACCTTGTCGAATATCCCGTCCAGCGAGTCATCCACGGGCAGCACAAAGCAGGCCGAAAGCTGCTGCAATTCACGGCCGGCGTTCATCAGCGTCGGCGAGTTGGGCAGCAGTTCGAGTCGACGCATGGCTAGGTAAAAACGTTCCTCGGTGGCTTGGCGCCGTTCTTCGTCCGCATCGTAATTGCTGTCGGCCAACGACAGGTTGTGGGCCACTCGACGGAACATACCGTCCGGGTCCTCCAGGATGTTTCCGTCGCGGTCCTTGGACAGATAGCGGCGGCGCAACACCACCTCGGCGTTGTCGGTCAGGTCACCGGAGCGGCAGTTGATCTGCCAGGAGATCCCGGCGGCCTCCAAAGCAGCAGCCAACTGGCTGCGTCCCTCCGGGTTGGGGTTGCTTAGGTCTGATTCTTCGGCAGCCCCTTTGGTAACGGTCATTGTCCCTCCCCAAAATGCGAAGGATGCCGGGTGGCAACTCCGCCCAGCATCCTTTTCCGCCTTCATTTCATTGCCACAGCATCGCCGTCGTTGTTAGATCATTTGTTTTATAATATAGTGAACCACTCCCGGCTAAAAATTGCTACCCTCAAGTGTCAGTTGAATCTGCTGAAGGGCACGTAAATGATACATCAGGACACAGGGCATTACAATATGTAGTAGGCGATTGGATTTTTCTTACCCTGCATATTGTATTATGTCAATCTGATCCATAGCGTATGGTAGATTTTCAATGGTATTCCGGCCTCTCTTGGCCAGTTTCAAAAAGCCATTCCCCGAAAAGCATCGGGCATGGCTTTTAGACAATGCCGTTTGGAGGAAATTGACTGCCGGACTGTCAATCCGCGCTGGCCATGCCATCCTCCCAGTCGCCTTCCCAATCGTCGTCGTCCGGTTCAAGCTCGTATCCGCCTGTCAGCCAGCAGGTCGCAAGACTGCTGCGAGAGTTGCGGTCGATTTCTTCCTGGAGTTCGGCGATTCGCACTGAGGCGACTGGCTGACGCATCAGCTCAGTCCGCATCTCGGATATTTCAGTATTCAGGGCCAAGAGTCTTGCCAGAGGGGGGAGCCGCAGGCTGCCATCCATGGGGAGCTACTCCTTTTCGCCTCCCATCGTCCTCACAGCCTCACTTAAACTTTCGTTCTCTGATTGTTCCGTTTGGCCGGCAGCTTCCCCGGCCTCTGAACGAATCGCGCCGTACCGGTTCTGGGAGGGCACGCCGGAGACCCCCCGGCGACGGTTCCTCCCGGCACGGCGAGCCGGGGGCGGCATATCCAACAGGGGTAATTGATTGCCGTCACGCAGGTCCTTTACCGCTTTTTCAAAACTTTCTATTTCCTCAAAGTTACGGTGAACGCTGGCGAACCGGATGTAGGCTACCCGATCCAAGTCGCTAAGGCGGTCCATAATAGCGGTCCCCAGCAAATCCGACGATACCTCACCGCTCCCGTTTTGTTGGAACTCGGCTTCGACTTCGTCCACCAACAGTTCAATCTCACGGGCGGTTACTGGTCGCTTGGCACAGGCCTTGCGCAGGCCGGAGATCATCTTGTCCCGGTTGAATTCCTCCCTGCGCCCATCACGCTTGGACACCATGAGGGGAACCGACTGCACTCGCTCGTGGGTGGTGAAGCGGCGTTGGCAGCTCAGGCACTCTCTGCGGCGCCGGATACCGGCGTCGTTCACCCGGGAGTCGGTCACCTTCGAGCTTCTGTCAGAGCAGTACGGGCAGCGCATGATCTTCTGCTCGTTCCTTAATTGCCCCCGGTACGCCTCAAGATTATGTACACCATTTTGTGTCGCCCAGAACAGGCGGTACTATTGCTAGTGGGCGGATTCTAAAGGAGACCGCTGGGCTAGTCAAATTTCTGATGGCTGCCAGCTACGAGGGCCAGGCGTATCTGCCCCCCAGACGCCCTGGCAAAAAGAAACCGCCCCTGCGAACAGGGGCGGCCAATCAAGATTCCCGGCGCCTTTGTTTGTTACCGGATTATGTTGGATGAGTGCAGCAGGCTGCCGAGAACATTACTCTGGATGCTGGGGTGGGCCTACGCCAAGCGACATGAACCCACCCAACCTTTACTTATTGCGTGGTACCGGGCCTAGCGGAAACCACCGCGCTGACGGCCGGAGTTGCGCCGCAGGAAGCTGGGCACGTCCAGATCGTCATCGGAGAGGGGAGCGACGTCCGCAAGCAGACGCTCCAGTTCCTGTTCCCGCAACTGACGGGTCTCGGCCATGACTGGGAAGGCGGCGGCCACCATAGTGATCTTGACCTCGTCTTCCAAGCGCGGGTCCCGGCAAGTGCCGAAGATGATGTTGGCCTCGGGGTCCGCCATGTCCTGGATGACCTGGGCGGCGTCCTGGACCTCCTGCAGGGTCAGGCTGGCACCGCCGGTGATTACGAACAGGATGCGCTTGGCGCCGTCCATGCTGATGTCCAGCAGCGGGCTCTTGGTGGCCATGCGAGCCGCGTCAACCGCCCGGTTCTCGCCCTTGCCCTTGCCGATGGCCAGCCAGGCCGGGCCGGCGTTGCTCAGGATAGTCCGAACGTCGGCAAAGTCGACGTTGATTTCGCCTGGAACGGTGATGACCTCAGCGATGGCCTGGATGCCCTGTTGCAGCACCGAGTCCGCGATCTTCAGGGCGTCTTCCCAAGTGTAGTTCTGCTCATCGGTGTCGGCCAGGTGGAGCAGACGGTCGTTGGGAATGACGATCAGGGTGTCGACGTGGTCCTTCAGCTTGGCTATGCCTTCCTCGGCATTCTTCCGGCGAGTGGCTGCCTCAAACTGGAAGGGCCGGCTGACGACTCCGACGGTCAGGGAGCCTGCTTCCTTGGCGACCTGGGCTACAGTCGGGGAGGCTCCGGTGCCGGTGCCGCCGCCCATGCCCACGGCCACGAAAACGAGGTCGGCTCCCTCAACAGCCTGGGCGATCTCGGTACGGCTCTCCTCTGCTGCCTGCCGGCCCAGGTCCGGATTGGCGCCAGCTCCCAGCCCGCGGGTCAGGTTGCTGCCAATGGCGATGCGATTGGGAACGTCGCAGCGGAAAAGGTGCTGCGCGTCGGTGTTGATGCTCCAGTACTCCACAACCGGGAGCTTGTCTTTGTACATGCGGCTGACCGCGTTGGAGCCACCGCCGCCCACTCCGAACACCTTGATGGACGGTGCGCCCGCGTTGACTTCCTGTACCATCTCAAAGGTGTTTTCCGGTTCGTCCAGGGATTCCCATGCCGCTGAATTACCTGTGGTCATTTCGATTCCTCCCCACCTGTGTGATATTTTGGCCCTGCCCTTTACGGACGTTTGATTAATCCGGTACGGGATTTCCCCGTCTGACGGCTGACTACCTATCCCTGCGCGCCAGCTTTCCGCCGCTTGGGAGCCTTGAACCGCCATCGCTTGGTTCTGGTTTCCTTGGAGCCGCTGTTGTTCATTTCCTGAACGCTGTCTTGGTGCTTGATTCCCCACAGCAGCAGGCCCACGGCCGCGGAGAAGGTCGGCTTGCGGAGTTCCACCGGCAGCCCGGAGATACCATAGGGGTAACCGACGCGGACCGGTCCTCCCACCATCTCCTCCACCAATTCGGGCAGGCCTTCCATCTGGGCGCCGCCACCGGTCAGAACCATTCCGCCTATGGGCCAGTCCTGCATGCCAGCGTGCTTCATTCTGGTCAACGCCATTTTCAGAATTTCGATCATGCGGGCGTTGAGGGGCTCCGCCAGTGCCCTCCTGGGGATGGGACGTTGCCAGTGCTCCTTCATATCGGGAATTTCGACCGTGTCGTCATCCGATATGGACTCCGGATACACGCTGCCCTGGCCCACCTTGATTTCCTCCGCCACTTGAAGAGACGACCCCATGGCGGCGGCCAGATCGCGAGTCAGGGAGTGCGCCCCCACAGGCAGAACGTCGGAGAACCAAGGAGAACCCTGGCGATAGACGACCACGTCGGTGGTTCCGGCGCCGATGTCCAGCATCACCACACCCATCTCCCGCTCGTCGCCGGTCAGCGTGGCCTCGGCCGAGGCTATTCCTTGGAGTACCAGGCTTTTTACGAACACTTCCCTCGATTCCACGGCCTTGATGCTGTTCTGCAGGACCACGGCATCGCCCATCACTACGTGCGAATCGACCTCGATCTGCTTGCCGGCCAACCCCAGCGGGTTACGCACGCCGGACAGGCCATCGACCGTGTACCCCATGGGAATGACGTGGAGAATCTGCTGACCTTCCTGGACCCTCGGAAAGGAACCCCGAAGCATACTGTCGAGCATCTTGGTCGAGATGTCTTCGAGCGACGCTTGGTTGTCCAGAATTTCTCGGCGATTCGTGCTGGTTATATGAGAACCGCTAACGCTTACGTAGACGCCAGTGAGTCCAGTTTCGCCGACGTAGCGCTTGGCCTCGGCCATGGCATCGTGAACGGTTGCCCTGGCGTCCTCAATATTTTCGACGCGGCCCTTCTGTATTCCTGCGGAAGGAATCACGCCAGTTCCAAAGACTTTCAGGTCGCCCTCGGTTCCCACTCGCGAAACAAGAACGGTAACCTTCGACGTCCCTATGTCTATCGCCGTATAAAACGTGTCTCTCATGGTGTCCTCACCTTCCCACTACGTAAGTCATTCGAGCTAACGACCGGACTGGATTCGCCTGGCCAGCCGCAGCCGGGCGCTCCGGCTGCGAGGGTTGAAAGCGATTTCTTCACCGGAAGGCCGGATAATCCGGCGGTTTACAATGGCCAATGCGGGTTCCTGTCCACAGACGCACTCCGGCAAACCCGGAGGGCAGACGCAGTCTGCCGAGTTGTGCGTCAGAAAATTCTTGACTATCCGATCCTCCAAGCTGTGATAACTGATCACCGCCAGCCGGCCTTCGGGGCGGAGCAGAGACACCGCGGCTTCGAGCCCCGCCTGGAGGTTCTCCAGTTCTGCGTTCACTGCGATACGAAGCGCCTGGAAGATCCTGGTCGCAGGGTGAATCCGGTGGCCACGCCGTCCCCCCGCGATTCGCTCCACCAAGGCAGCCAGTTCCCTAGTCGAACTGATAGGGTGTTCCGTGCGCTCTCTGACGATTGCGTTGGCAATTGCCCTGGCCCGGGGCTCCTCTCCAAAGCGTCGGAACAGCTCAACAAGTTCCGTCTCTCTGGCGGTGTTGACGAGATCGGCGGCGGATAAGGGTTGGGCCCCGTCGTACCGCATATCCAGTGGTTCGTCCGACTGGAAGCTGAGACCGTAACCTGGGCGGTCGACCTGCCGGGAAGAAAACCCCAGATCCAGCAGCACCCCGTCCACCTGCTGCACTCCCCACCGGGCCGCCAGAGACGCCATGTCTGCATAGTTGCCCTGCAACGGCAGGAACCGGGAGCCAAAGCGGGACAGACGCCGGGCGGCGGCCTCTACTGACCTGCCGTCAAGATCAATACCGATTACGATAATCGGGTCGCCAAGTGCCTCTTTGGTCGCTCCGTCGCCAGATCCGGATTCGAGGATGGCTAAGGAATGACCACCCTCTCCAAGGGTACCGTCAAGGTAAGTGCCGCCATCCGCGACGGACAGACCACGAACCACTTCGTCGACCATGACCGGCAAGTGGAACGCCCCCGGGGGCACACCGGCCTCGCCGGAACCGGGATTCATAAATCCGCTCCAGCGACTGCTCGCCGTCTCGGCTTGAGTGATGCACGATGACAGTACCAATTACCCGCCAAACATCCGCCTCGCTAGGCAGAGTTGCCTTGATATACGGTGCCGGTCTCTCGACGCTGGTAAAATGCATGAATGCATGACTGAACTTACCAATCCTTGTTATCAATTGTCAACTAAATTTTAAATTTATTTGAACTATTTTCGGGAAATGGATAATTGTTCCGTTTTCCCGAATTGAACAGCCTGCGCCTCAGCTTCTGTTCAATCCACGGCCACAACGCTTGGACCGGATAACTCGTCCCGAATTTCAAGACCCCTGCATCGAGTCAGGCAATTCGGCAGAGGACGCCGGTCACCGAAATATCGACACCAATACTCAGGGCAATCGCCGGCTCCGCTCACTGGCCAGGGCAATCGCGTTTTAGCTGCGCAGGACTTTGAGGAGGTAGTCCTCTCTCCAGCCTGCTTGCAGGCGTTTGCCCTGAATTCCCACTTTCAGGCTGGTTTCCTGCTTCAGGTTTCCTGCTGCAGCAGGTTGTGGGAGATCTGCCTTAGCGTAGCCATGTTCTGCGGGCTGTGGCCCAAGCGCATCCGGCTCTGGTCCTCGGCTCTGGTCCTCCCGGAAGGTTACCTCCAAGCTCCAGTGCAGCGAGTTCTCAATGCTCCAGTGGGTCCGCGCCGCACCCAGCAACTGCTCAGCCGACCCTGCGAGGCTGCTGATCTAGTACTTGGACTGCACTGTTGTGCCCGTCTCCGTCTCACGGTGCCCCACCACCTTGACCACGGACCGCAACCCGGGCCAGTCCCTCCCGGTGCTCAGATATCCCAGACACCCGGGTCGCTGATCGCCCAGCACTCCCGCCGCTCAATGCGCCCGTGCCCCTTGTTGAGTCTGGTGGCATAGTCGTGGGGTACACCGTCAAAGCCCGCCTCCTCCGCAACCTCGAACAGGTCCCGCAGGTCCTCGTACAGCCGTCCTTGGTTCTTTTTGACCGCCAGCAGATAGTCGGCCTCCCGCTCCAGAATCCCTTGGGCTATCTCCTTCTGGCACCCCATGGCGTCTCTGGCACCCCATGGCGCCTATGGTTACGATGCACCCGCTCAACTCCAGCAGCTCCAGCAGCCGGGGTATGGCGGTGATTTCGTTGGACTTCCGGTCGGTCCTCACCTGTCCCAAGGTCAGGGTGTTGGCCGAGCCCCAGGCGCTGACCAGCTGGATGGCCTGCTTGCCTGCCCTTTTGTCGTGGGAGCGGCGCACCGTTTGGCCGTCGATGGCCACCACCTCTCCGGGCAGCAGGTCTGCCACCCCTTGGCTCCACTCCACGAAGCACTCTTGGAAGCACTCTTGGAACCGGTCCGGATCCAAGCGGGAGAACGCGTCGCCGAAGGTGTCACGGGACGGGATGCCCTTGGGCAGATCCAGAAAGGAGCGGAACCATTCCTCCTTGCTCTTGCCGAAAAGCTCCACCTAGACCCAGGAGTCCGCGCCGCAGATGACGGCGCAAATGGCGATGGTGATGTCGTCCAGCAACTGGTGCCGCTTGCACCGCTCTATCCGTGGGTCATCCAAGTCCTGAAAATGGTCCATAATCGACGCACCCGCCCATTCACCATCACTCCCCTCACATCACCCCGAACAACAACTTGCTCACCCTTCCCCAAGCTTACCATTCATGACGCGATTGCCCTGCTCACTGGCCCACCTCCTTTTGTGTCGACCTTGTGTGTGCTATACTTTTCGAGTCCATTGAAAGGCTCGTGAAAGGCGTGCGCCTCCGACACGGCGGGCAGCTAGAGGAAATACAGAGGGTAGCCGGTGCAAGTTACGCGGGAATCGGATAGCTCAACCGAAATCACTCTCAACATCTCTATGGATTCCGAGGACGAGGAACCGTTCCTCACTCGCTCCTACCGCAGATTGGCTGGCCGAGTCAGAATTCCTGGTTTCCGTCCCGGTAAAGCCCCACGCTCAGTGGTTGAGACCCACTTGGGCAGGGCTACGCTTGTGCAGGAAGCGCTGGAGTTCATGATTCCGGAATCCCTCGACCAAGTGCTGCGAGAGCACGAAATTCGGGCCTTCGCCGAACCGCAACTGGAAGTGCTCGACCTCGAACCGGTTTCATTCAAGGCGGTTGTGCCCTTGGAACCGGAGGTCGACCTCGGCGAATTCCGATCCATCAGCGCGTCCGCGCCTCCGGTGGAAGTCGGCCCGGAAGACGTGGATCGTGTGTTGGAAAACCTGCGATACGAGAGCGCTCCTTGGGAGCCCGTCGAGCGTCCTGTGGCCTTCGGCGATCTGGTAACCCTTAATGTGCAGGGAACCATCGCCGGAGAAGACGCCATCAGCGACGAAGGTGTGGACTACATTCCCGATATGGAAAACAATCTTCCCGTTCCCGGGTTCTCTGTCTACCTGGAAGGCATGACGGAAGGCCAGGAAAAGGACTTCTCTCTTACAGTTCCCGAGGACCACCAACAAGAGAACTACGCCGGCAAGGACTGCCATTTCCACGTCGAAATCATTTCGGTAAAGGAAAAGCAGTTGCCGGAGTTGGACGACGAGTTCGCCAAGGGCGTCAGGGACGGCTTCGAGAGCATTGAGGCGCTGTCGGAACACGTCAGGCAGCAGCTGACGGAGGACGGAGAGGCCACCGCTCAGCGTGAGCTGGAACGAAACGTGCTGGAAGAAGTTAAAAAGCTGGCCAAGATTCAGGCCTCGGAGCTCATCTACCAGCGAGAAATAGAATCCATCCGCGAGGACCACGAGCGATCACTGCGCAATCAGCGGTTGGACTTGGACACCTATCTGCGCTTCGTTGGCCAGACGGAGCAGGAATGGGAAGAGCAGCTGCGACCTCAAGCTGAGGACCGGTTGGCAACGTTCCTGATCATGCGCAAGCTGGCGGAACAGGAAAGCGTTGAGGTGGAAGCCGACGAGATTGACTCGGAGATTGACCGCCTTACGGAAAATTCTGCGGAGGAATCCGTCGCCAATTTGCGACAGATACTGAACTCCGAGGATTCCCGGGAGTCCCTTCGGTCCTCTTTGTTGAATCGCAAGGTGCTGGCCCGGCTGGTAGAAATCGCCGTCAGCAACGATCCAGCACCAGCAGAATTCGAGGACGAGTCGGGCGACGAACCGGACCCGGAATCTTCACCTGACGAAGGACCAGAGCAAACGTCGGATGAAGGGGCCACCGCGGAATCCGAACCCGTTTCTGAAAGTGAATCGGACGCAGGCGAGGGAGGGCAATCAGATGGCTAGCAACCCTGCCAGGAACGGGCTTTACGTTCCTCAAGCTATCATCCCGACGGTCATAGAGAACAGCCCGCGTGGCGAAAGAGCATTTGACATCTACTCACTGTTGTTGCGTGAGCGGATTGTATTCCTGAACACCCCTATCAATGACCGCGTTGCCAACACCATAATCGCCCAGTTGCTGTTCCTGGAGCGTGAAGACTCGACCCGGGACATCAACCTGTACATCACCAGCCCGGGTGGGGTGATTCGCTCCGGCTTGGCGATTTACGACACCATGCAGTTGATAAATCCCGATGTGGCCACCATCTGCCTGGGAATGGCCGCCAGCATGGCCTCATTCCTGCTTGCCGGGGGAGCCAAAGGCAAGCGGTATGCTCTTCGCAACTCGACCATCCATACCCACCAAGCCATGGGCGGAGCGCAAGGCCAGGCCTCAGACATCGAAATCGCCGCCAGGGAAATTATTCGGCTGGAACGCCAGTTAAACACCATCCTGGCCGAAAACACCGGCCAGCCATACGATAAAGTGGCCCAAGACTCCAGCCGGGACTTTTACCTTACCGCCGAAGACGCGCTGGAATACGGCTGGATTGACGAAATTCTCACCGGAAAGCCAAAAGAGCAGCCGGGCGAGTGAATTCTCCATCGCCTGTATACAGAAGCACGATTGAAGCACGGAACCAGATAAGGAGATATTTCAATGCCTGACACGCCCCAAGACAACGGACTCTTCGTCCCTCAGAGCATTATTCCAATGGTCATCGAGACCAGTCCCCGGGGTGAACGGGCCTTCGACATTTACTCTCTGTTGCTGAAAGAGCGAATCGTCTTCCTCAATACCCCGATAAACGACCAAATGGCCAACATCATAATCGCCCAGTTGCTGTTTCTGGAGCGGGAGGACCCGGACCGGGACATCAACCTCTATATCAGCAGCCCCGGCGGTGTTGTCAGCGCCGGCTTCGCCATTTATGACACCATGCAGCTAATCTCTCCAGACGTCTCCACCATTTGCTTGGGAATGGCGGCCAGCATGGCCACCCTGCTGCTTTCGGGCGGCGCCAAGGGTAAGCGCTACGCCCTGCCCAACTCCACCATCCACATGCACCAGCCTCTGGGTGGCGCTCAGGGTCAGGCGTCGGACATCGAGATTGCTGCGCGGGAAATCATTCGCCTCCAAGAAAAACTGCGCACAATGTTGGCGGACCACACTGGGCAGTCATACGACAAGATCGCCGTTGATACTGACCGCGACTATTACCTGACTGCCGAACAGGCTGCCGAGTACGGGCTGATAGACGAAATACTGGGCGCGAAAAAGGCTGAACCGGAAGAGAGCCAGGAGAGCGAGTAGCCGATAGCAAAGCGGATTACCAGTTGTGTGGGCAACTAGATTGCATGCTGCGTGTGGGGGAATAACCGTTGACTACTAGCCCAAATACTCCTTTTTCGTCGCAATGTTCCTTTTGCGACAGTCCTCATCCTAAGTCGGATATCCTCCTGTCCAGCCAGGGGCAAGCTGCTGTCTGCTTCTCATGTGTGCGTACCCTCGCCGAGGTGGTGGCCGAAGAAGACGAAATTGGGGCGCCATCTCCTCCACCTCTCCGAATGTTGACCCCTCGAGAGATCTATGCGAATCTCGACGCCTACGTCGTTGGCCAAGACCGCGCCAAAAAATCACTCAGCGTGGCAGTCTACAACCACTACAAACGAATCCGCAGTGGGTTAAGGTCCTCAACAGTCGAAATCCAGAAGACCAACATTCTCCTGATCGGTCCCACCGGTTGCGGCAAGACCCTGCTGGCCGAAACCCTGGCCCGCACCTTGGATATTCCATTCGCAGTCTGCGACGCCACATCTCTCACGGAGTCAGGATACGTGGGGGAGGACGTGGAAAACATACTTCTGCGGCTGATCCAAGCTGCGGATTGGAACATATCTCGAGCCGAGCACGGGATCATTTATATCGACGAGGTGGACAAGATTGCCCGCAAGGAGGGCATCAACCGCTCCATCACCCGTGACGTTTCCGGCGAAGGGGTGCAGCAGGAACTGCTGAAGATAATCGAAGGCTGCATCGCCAACGTGCCTCCCCAAGGCGGACGCAAACACCCCCATCAGGAATTCCTGCAAATCAACACCAGCAATATATTGTTCATCTGCGGTGGCGCGTTCGACGGACTGGAGGAAGTGGTGGAAAAGCGCGCCAATTCGGGTGGCAACCGGCTCGGCTTCCTGGCCGGGGGCCGCAGCAGCCAAGTGTCCGACGGCGGCCTGGCGTTCGGCGTTACCCCCGACGATCTGCTGGAGTACGGCTTCATACCAGAGATGGTGGGTCGGCTGCCGGTAACGGTAACGCTGGAGCCGCTGGATAAGGATTCATTGGTCCGGGTCCTCACCGAACCGAGGAACGCCATTGTCAAACAGTATCAACACCTATTCCAGATGGACGGAGTAGAGTTGGAGTTCACCCCTGATGCACTGGAGGCGGCGGCAGAGAGGGCACTGGAACACCGTACGGGGGCTCGTTACCTCCGATACGTCATTGAAGACACTCTCTTGGACGTGATGTATGACCTGCCGTCCCTGAGCAGCGCAGTTCAATGCGTAGTCGATCGTGACAGTATCGAGGGCAGAAAGCTTCCTACGCTGCTCAGCTCCAGCGGCGGAACCGTCCGGCTACCCACGGAGCCAATCCGAAAGTCGGCCTGACCGGCCACTGTTTACCGCGGTGGCCATCCTGTTGGCGGAATTTAGCCGTGCCGCTTTATCGCCTCTTCGATCTGGCGGTCCAGGCATAGCCCACCGAACCCGTCAGGGTCGTATTGCATTCCCTCTGCCATCAACACTTCACTGCCGGGCGACGTGACGTCCAGGATTATCTCGCCTCGGCTGATGGCCCGCAGTGTCTCCAGCAGCAAATATGGCTCGCGCCGGTACTGCTCAGCCCGTATCAAGCGAAACAGTTCGTAGTCCTCTCCGTGCCGCTCCTTGATCTCCGGGAGATTGCGACCTTCGAATTCATGCCAGTAGGGTTCCAAGCCAGTTGTCTTCAACGGGACGGTAACGTAGGACACCAGCGGTCCGCGGTCCACCTCCTCAGTGGCCAGGTGCATCATCGCACCCGTGCGGGCGACGCGCTGTTCGATCAGCTGCCAGACCACCTCCTGCCAGGTGCCGACGGGGCCATCGGGCAACGCCGGATGAAGGTTCAGCAGTGGGAATGCCCGGCATAGCCCTGAGCTCGCAATGAGCATATACCCGGCAAGCACGCAGATGTCGGGTTGACGTCCGGATAACAGCTCCAGCACCTCAGCGTCGAATTCGGTCCGGTGGTGGGCGAAACGTCCACCCGCGCGCCGTCGAAATCCCGCCGAGGAGTGAGTTACCAGAGGCAGCCCATATTCCCTGACCAACTTGAAGTATTCGTCGGAACCCTCTGCTTCTCCGGGCGCCCGGTTGCTGAAAACGAACTCTATGCGAGCATCTATGTCCTCGGAGGTCAGGTGGTCCTGAAGGAACCGGAGAAGTCCTCGCGACCCCTCGCCTCTTCCGGTGGAAAACCATCCGATTCTCAGCATATTCAGTCCATTAGCTTCCGGAGTTTGGCGTAGACCGGTGCCAGCAAAAGCAATGGGTTGGGCCGACGGCCCACGCAGGCGCCTGACCGTATGGCCCGCATCAGTCCTTCCGGGGTTCCGTCCAGCTCCTCTGCCGGAACCTCCGTATAAGTGCGTCCCAACTCCAGAGCGGAGTGAGAGTCGCTGCTGGCCACAACCGGCAAAGAGTGGGTGGAGGCGAATTCATATCCCCGACGGTTATCCACCGACAGGAAAGTATGAGCGTTGTATCCTTCGAGGAAGTCCACCCAGGGCAGCACCTGCTCCAATGCCCGGAGGCCCATGGCAGTGGGGCGAATCCGGTCAAAGGGGTGGGGAACACCGACAAGACCCCCTTGATCCTTGACACGCTTCGCTGTCTCAATGGGCGTCAGCCGCGGCGGCACCCGCTCCTCAAGGAACAGCCCGATAATATCGCCCTTGGCCGATTTGATTTCCTCACCCACGATAACGGGAAAATCGGCCCTCTCTCGTGCCTCCAGCCCTCCGCGTATATTGTCGTGATCGGTGATCGCCACCAGCCCCAATCCTGAATCCCTGCACCGCTGCAGCACCGAGAACACCGGCGCCGCCGAGTCGTGGGAATACCGGGTGTGCACATGCAGGTCAATCCGTGCCAGTGGTCCCGTCACTACCATCGTCCTTGACCCTTTGCGAACGCGCCGAATCGCGGCTGCAGCTAAAAGGGCAACTCTTCTTCGTCCTCCACCGCATCATCGTACGGCGCGTCGTCGTAATGGGGCGGCTCGGCGGTGTCCCTTGGGACGGTTGTCGCGGCAGGACGCTGGTAGTTTTCCCGCAAGGTGGTGATTTCCAGCTCCGCTGAATCCAGCAGATGATTGCAGCGCTGCACCAGTTTCATCCCGTCCTCGTACCTGGACGTCGCCTCGGCAAGGGTCAGTCCTCCGGCTTCCAGCCGCTCTGCGATCTCCGCAAGCTGACGAAAGGCGTCCTCGAAGCCAAGTTCCTCGGGGCCAGTCGAGGAGTCAACGGGGTCAGCGTTATTAGCGGTCATTTTCAGCGTCTCCGGCAAGGATGGGCAAGGAGCGGACCAGCGGTACACATTTCGGAAGAGACCGGCAGAAAACCCGGAAAATAGGCAAACACCTATGCCTATAGCAGCATCGCTGATGCGGGAGGCTGGGTTTCCTTGGTTTTCCGCTTCCGTTTCGCTGGGGAATTGGTATTCTCGGTCTGGGAGAGAGGAACGGACGTAGTTTGGTCAGGAATGCCGGCAACGGCCGGCACCTCGCCGTCGGTAACGGTGATTCGCAGCTCCTCCCCCGGAGGCGCTTGGGCCGACTTGGTCAGCGCCTTTCCGGTGGCTACCAATTCCACCACGGCGAAACCCCGGCGCAGGGTCGCTCGCGGGTCCAAGCCTCGGAGCCGCTGCTGCAGACCATCCACTTCCAGTCGCCTCTGCTTCTCCAGCGACGCAACAGACCCACCGGCGATGCGCGAAAGGTCGTCGATTCGCCGCCGCCAGGTGGCGATGTCGGGCAGGCCCGCCTCCATCTGACGGCGCAGGTGTTCGATACCTGCCCGTTCCTGCTGCAACTGTCCGGTCAGGCTGCGGTCCATACGCTGCGAAAAATGCGCCACGGTGGCATGGAGGTCTCGAACATCGGGGGTTATCAGTTCCGCAGCCGCCGATGGCGTAGGAGCGCGCACATCGGCAACAAAATCAGCAATCGTTTCGTCGGTCTCGTGCCCTACGCCACTGACCACCGGAGTCTGGCAGGCGTAAATGGCCCGAGCGACTGCTTCCTCGTTGAAGGGCCACAGATCTTCGATGGACCCTCCGCCTCGGGCCACGATTATCACGTCGCAACCGCCGTCGCGGTCCAAGAGTTCCAATGCCGATGCAATGCTCGCGGCGGCGCCCTCGCCCTGCACCTGGGTCGGCGACAGCACCAGCCTCGCCAGTGGGTAGCGGCGACTCAGCACATTCTCTATATCGTGAAGAACGGCGCCCGTGGGGGATGTGACAACCCCGACTACCTTGGGAAACACGGGCAGGGGGCGTTTTCGGCTGGCGTCGAACAGACCTTCGGCAGCCAGCTTCTGTTTCAGCCGCTCCAACTCCAGGGCCAACTCGCCAAGTCCCTGGGGAGCCACCACGTCGACCATGATGTTGAGTGTGCCCCGTGGCTCGTAGAACGAAATGCGGCCATGGGCCGTGACCGATCCCCCGTTGACCAAGAGTTGGATTCCCCGCTGGTTGCGGAACATGACCGCCTGGAGCACGGCCAAGCGGTCCTTGAGGTTGAAGTAGGCATGGCCCGACGACGCGATACTGAGATTGGAAACCTCACCCTCGATCCACAGATCGGCCAGGTGCGGGTCCGATTCCAGCTCGCTTCGGATGTAGCTCGCAACCTGGCTGACCGTGTAGGTTGGCATGCCGTCAGCTCACGCGCTCGCTGTAGGACCCGTTACGAGTGTCCACCCGAATGACCGTCCCTGGCGTGATGAACATAGGAACGTTGATTCGCAGGCCGGTCTCCAGCGTTGCCGGCTTGTTGCCGCCCTGGGCAGTGTCGCCACGGAAGGCAGGTGCGGTCTCCGTGACCGCCAACTCGACGTGAGTCGGCATATTCACGTTGATAGCCGCGCCGTTGTAGAACACCACCTCGACGTTTGCGTTTTCCTTCAAGTAGCCCAGCGACTCTCCCAGTATCTCGGTGGTGAGTTCGTATTGATCAAATGTCTCTTGGTCGAGGAAATAGTAGAACTCGCCGTCGGTATAGAGGTACTGCGTTGGACGGTTGTCAATGTCGGCGACGGTGAAGCCGGTATCGTATCGTTGGAAGGTGCGCTCGACGACGGCGCCGCTGAGCAGGTTCTTCATCTTGATGCGGGTCACCGGAGCCCGCTGCTGCATCTTGTGGCGCTCATAGTCCATCACCATCCACGGCGCACCATCCAATTCTATGACCAAGCCACGATTGAGGTCGCTGAAGTTAATGCTCATGCAGACCGCCTGTCAGTTTTCGTCTGGCTTCAGCTTTCCCCTCTCCGTGAGAGAGAGGGGAATTTGTCAGATCTCTATTTGGATGCCTTGCTCAGGGGAGTTGCGCCACCCCGACCGAGGATGACAATATCTTCAATGCGCACACCGCCCCATCCGCTCAGGTAGATGCCGGGTTCGACGGTGAAAACTGAGTTGGCATCCAGCGGGTCGGTGGAGCGTGGGCTGACCCTCGGTATTTCGTGGACTGCCAGCCCCACGCCGTGTCCAAGACTGTGACCGAAGTTGTCGCCGTAACCAGCATCGGCGATGACATCGCGCGCCAGCTTATCGGCCTCTTCTCCGTTCATACCGATCTTGACGTCTCTGATGGCCGTGAGTTGCGCGTCGAGGACGATGTTGTAGATCTTGTGGAACATTTCGTCCGGCTCGCCCACCAGCACCGTGCGGGTGATGTCGGAGCAGTAGCCGCCCACTTTGGCGCCCATGTCAATTACGATGGGCTCGCCCCGCTTTATGACGTGGTCAGTGGGCATATGATGAGCCATGGCGCCGTTTGGTCCTGCGGCCACGATGGTGTCGAAGCTGATGCCATCGGCGCCGGCATCACGCATGGCCATCTCCATCCGCCAAGCTACTTCCCGCTCGGTCATGCCCTCGGCGATGGCCGGGCAGACCTGCTCCATCGCCAGGTCGGAGGCGTCGATTGCACGCTGGAGCAGCACCAACTCATCGGAGTCCTTGAAGCTGCGCTGGTCATCGGTCAAGTCGGCAAAGGGAACCAGCTCGACGCTGGAAAGCTCCGATTCCCCGCCGATGGCCTTGATCAGGCTGTTGTAAGTTGCCACGGTCATGGCCTGGCTCTCGAAGCCCAGACGCTTCGCCCCTGACTCCTTGAGCTGAGCCAGCAGCCAGTCCCAGCCGACCCTGACCTGTTCGACGTTAAAGTGGGCGGCCTGAGCCGTGGCCTGCTCGGTGTACCGGAAATCGGTGGCCAGGTGGGCCCGCTCGTCCGTAATGAAAAGGTAGCCCGCCGAGCCAGAAAAACCAGACAGGTAACGCCGGTTCTCGGCTCCTGAAACCAGGATTGCATCCACTTCCCGTTGGGGTAGCTTGGCAACAAAAGTTGCCAGTCGAGATTGCATCATCGGGATTCTTCCTCCACCAAGGCGGCCAGTATTTCCAAGGCCGCAGTATAGCTTCTCCACCCAAAGCCCGCAATTTGGCCCCGGGCGATGTCCGACAGTACAGAGTGCCGCCGCCACGAGTCGCGGGCCAGCGGGTTGCTCAGATGCACCTCGATGAAAGGCAGGCGGCAGTCGATAAGGGCATCCTTGAGAGTCAGTCCATAGTGCGTGAGGGCGCCGCCGTTGACTATCAGGCCGTCAATGCGACCCCAGCTCTGCTGGATACAGTCCACCAGAGCACCCTCGTGGTTGGACTGAAAAAACTCGACCTCCACTCCCAAGCCACCTGCGACGGCGCTGATCTGCTCGTTCACCTCGTCCAGCGTCTTGACGCCGTAGTAGCCGGCGTCCCTGCGTCCCAGCATATTGATATTGGGGCCGTTGAGGACGAGGAAACGGGCCATCAGCAGCTTACTCCTCCTGCTCCGATTCGGTACTGGTGGAAGCACCGGGGGCCGTCGGCTCATCCGCCCGAGGGTGATGGGCCAAGTACGCATGGAGTGCCTCGGCCTTGGTCACATGTGTGTAGATCTGAGTGGTCTGGGGACTGGAATGCCCCAGCAGTTCCTGGATCACCCGTAGGTCAGCACCCCCTTCCAGCATATGCGTCGCGTAGGTATGCCGCAGGGTGTGAGGATGAACGTCGTCCCGGGTTCCTGCCGCCGCGCCGTACTTGCGCACCAAACTTTCGATGCTGCGCCGGGAAAGACGCTGCCCATAGCGGTTCAGGAACAGCGCGTCGCTCTTGTCGCTTGGGGCAGCCTCTTCGTCCAACATGGGGCGAGTCTCGTTCAGGTAGCGCAGCAACGCAGACTCGGCGGCTTGGCCATACAGTGTCTCTCGCTCCTTGTTTCCCTTGCCGCGAACCAGAATCGACCGCTGTCCGAAATTGATGTCGAAACGGTTCATGCCGTGGATTTCCGCCAGTCGCACGCCGCATGAATACAGGAGTTCCAGGATGGCCTTGTCGCGGATTCCCGCCGGTGTTGAATCGTCGGGGGCATCCAGCAACCGTTCCGCTTCCCGGTGGCCGAGGAAAGTCGGCAATGGCTTGGCAACCTTCATCCGAAAGCTCCGGCCCGACGGGACGGGCGTGGACTGGAACATTCCCTCCTGCACCAGGAACAGGTAGAAGGAACGCAGCACGGTGAGCTTGCGGGACACGCTCACTCGTTCATAGCCTCTGCCGCCCTCTCGGACCGGCGTGGCCAGCCATGCCAGATATCCCCGCAGAGTGCTCCGGTCCATATCTGTCAGAGACAGGTTTGCCTTCAGGATATATTCCCGGAACGCCTGCAGATCATCAAGGTAGACCCGTTCGGTGTTCTCGGAAAGGCCGCGCTGCCCACGCAGGTAAAACGGGAATCTTGCCACATAGGCGTCAAACTCTGCGACGTTCCGCGGGACGTCTGCCTCGTCGGAACGTTCAACTGCAGGGCTAGTCGCCAACGCCCACCAACTCCTCGGGCTGGCTCTGGCCGGCGGAATCGCTGGCCCCTTCCTGACTCGCGGTCTCCTGCCAGCTGCAGGAGGTGCAGGAAACGGTGGAGCGGTTCTGCTGGACCATCAGCTTGCCGCACTCCGGGCAGGGGTTGGGCACCGGCTTGCGGTTCATGATGAATTCGCAGGCAGGGTAACGCGAACAGCCCCAGAAGGGCCGGCCGCCGCGACCCCGCGCCCGGCGCTCCACCAAGTCACCTCCGCAGTCGGGGCAAGTCACGCCGATCTTGTTGAGGATAGGCTTGGTCCCCTTGCAGTCAGGGTAGCCGGTGCACGACATGAATCGCCCGAACCGGCCTATCTTGATAACCATCGGCTTGCTGCAGTCGTCGCAGACCTCGTCGGTTTCCTCCTCCAGCCGCACCCGTGGCATGGACTCGGTGGCGTTTTCCAAGGCTTTCTGGAAAGGCTCGTAGAATTCACCCAGCATGGGCACCCAGCCCCGCTCTCCCCTGGAGACCGCGTCCAGGCCCTCCTCCATTCCCGCCGTGAAGTCCAGGTTCATGACGTCGGGGAAAAACTCGGTCAGCAGGTCGGTTAGAGTCAGTCCCAGCGTGGTGGGAAACAGACGGCCCTGCTTTCGCTCAACATAGTAGCGGAACAGGAGCGTGCCTATGGTCGGGGCGTAGGTGCTGGGCCGCCCTATACCCCGTTCCTCCATGGCCTTGATCAACGTGGCCTCGGTAAAGCGGGGTGGCGGCTCCGTGAAGTGCTGATTGGCCGTCAGTCCCTCGCAGGACAGAGGATCAGCCGCTTCAAGGCGGGGCAGCGTCTTTGCGTTGTCGGCGTCGGAATTTTCGTCCCGCCCTTCCAGGTACACGGAGCGGAATCCGGCGAACTTCAGCACCGAGCCGGTTGCCCGGAAGTTGTAAACGTTTGCTGTCTCCCGGCAGGCCGCGTCGATGTCCACGGTGGTAGCCTCGGAGACGGCGTCGGCCATCTGGCTGGCCAGCATTCGTTCCCACACCAGCGTGTAGAGCCGTAGCTGCTCCGAACTCAGGTAGGGCTTCAATGAGGTCGGGTCGCGGCGAATCGAAGTCGGGCGAATGGCCTCGTGGGCCTCCTGAGCCGCCTTGGACCTGCGGGTGTAGACCCGGGGCTTGTCGGGCCGGAATTCACTACCATATCGAGAGGCGATGTACTCCCGGGTCTCGGCTACAGCGGAGGCGGCCACCTGGGTCGAGTCGGTCCTCATGTAAGTAATCAGGCCCATGGAGCCACCCGCACCCACGTCCAGCCCTTCGTACAACTGCTGGGCCACCGACATGGTGCGCTGGGAGGTAAAGCGCAGCTTTCGCCCGGCCTCCTGCTGCATTGTGCTGGTGGTGAAGGGCGCCGCCGGGCGCTGGCGAACATCACGCTTGGTGACCTCCCCAACGGTGTATTTGGCGCCTTCCAACTCGGCCTCGTACCGGCGAGCATCCCCTTCTTTGGCGATATTCAGCCGTGCCCGCTGTCCCTTTACCGAGCGCAACTGGGCGGAGAATTCGGTTTTCTCTCCTTCCTTGCGGAGTTTGACGTCGATGGTCCACGATTCCACGGGAACAAAGGCGTCAATTTCCCGCTCGCGGTCGGCCACCATGCGGAGAGCCACCGACTGCACTCTGCCCGCCGAGACGCCGCGCTGCACCCTCTTGCGGAGCAGCGGGCTGATCTGGTAGCCCACCACCCGGTCAAGTATGCGACGCGCCTGCTGGGCGTTTACCAACTGCATATCGATTTCGCGGGGATGGCTGAAGGCTTCTTCCACAGCGTCTTTTGTGATCTCGTGGAACACCACCCGCTTCGGAGGCGATGAACGGTTGTCCCAGTCCGCTGCCTCCTGAAGGTGCCACGAGATTGCCTCACCCTCGCGGTCGGGGTCGGTGGCCAGGTAGATGTCTTTGGCCGAGTCTCCGGCGGCCTTCAACTGGCTGATGAGGTCCTTCTTGTCCTTGACCACTTCATAGGAAGGCTCGAAATCCTGTTCTATGTTCACCCCAAAGCGCCATTGGGGCAGGTCGCGCACATGTCCCTGAGAGGCCGTAACCACATAGTTGTTGCCCAGGATCTGGCCGACGGTTCGGGCCTTGGCCGGGGACTCCACTATAACCAGGTCCTTCCCCTTGCTCTTGATGGGGGCCACCTTGGTCGAAGACCTTCCTCCCTTGGCCTTGGGGGAGGCCTTTGCGATGGCCCTGCCGCTTCCGGCCGCTGCCGCTCCACCCTTCTTGTTCGCTGCGGCCTTGGTGGTGGGGGCAGCCTTCTTTTTGGTAGAGGCTGTCGCCGTCTTTTTCGTCGCCGACTTCGCCGAAGTGCTTTTTCCGGAGGACTTGCTCTCTGACGGCTTGCCCTCAGCCGCGCCAGACCTAGCTGCCATGCGCCACCTCCACGGCGGACGCCCGAACGTAATGCATTGCGCCCACCTGCGACACTTTTCCTTTCAGTTCCAATAACGTCAACATACTGGTAACAGATGCTATCGGCATCCCGGATTGTCTACAGAGGTCGTCTACGTGCGCCGGCTCACCGGACAAGTGGGCCAGCAACGCCGACTCCTCTGCATCCAGACCATCCAGGTCGTCGTCCTTATCTTGATTTTCCACCGGGATTTCCAAGGGTTTCTGCAGGGCCGGATGATCCACAGCCCGGTCCCTGATTTCCGGCAGGTTTAATTCTTCCAGAATATCAGTGTATTCCGCAACCAGCTTCGCACCCTCTTTGATCATGCGATTGGTGAAGCTGCTGGCCGGGGAGAAAATGCTCCCTGGAACGCAGAAAACCTCGCGGTCCTGCTCCAGGGCCTGTTGCACCGTCCAGCGTGTCCCGCTGCCCTCCCCTGCCTCCACAACCAGGGTGCCCAGCGTCATTCCGCTGATCAGCCGGTTGCGGCGAGGGAAGTTGCGGGCATCAGGGCGGACGCCCAGCCGGTGCTCGCTGACCACCGCACCCCGTTCCTGGATCTGGCGAAACAGGGCAGTGTGTTCCTTGGGGTAAATCGTATCCAGCCCTCCGGCCACCACGGCAATGGTCCTGCCGCCGCACTCCAGGGCAGCGCGGTGCGCCACGCCGTCAATTCCCAAAGCGAGGCCGCTTACCACTGTAATGCCTGATGACGCCAGGTCCCGGCTGAGCGCCGTCGCAGCCTCCTTGCCGTAGGATGTGGGATTCCGCGTGCCCACTATGGCTACCGACAGTTCATCTTCCGGCAGGATCTCGCCCAGATAATATAGTACCGGAGGCGGGTCGGGAATTTCCTTAAGACGAGGAGGATAGTTATCGCAATTCCAGCTTGCGGCAGTGACGCCCGCCCGGGTCAGCGCATCCATTTCTGCAGATGGATCAGAACCCCGCTGCGCAGCAACGACCTCCTGCGCCGTCCGGGAATCCAAGCCGGCCTCCCGAAGCTGGGAGGCTCCAGCCCTCCATGCGTCCTGCAGGGTGCCGAAGTAGGATTCCAGTCGGCGGAAGCGGGCCGCCCCCAACTGGGGAATCGCGCTCAGCGCAACCCAGTACTTGAGTTCATCCATGCCGCCGATTCTAGCACAAGGCCAAAAATTGCAACAATGAGCCTGGCGTCACAGGCCTGGCACGCGCAAAGTCTTTGAGAAACTGTTGGTGGTGAGCCTGTTGAACCAGAACAGGTTCTGGTTCTCCCTCCTTCCGCAAGCTCAGGACCAACGGCAAGAGGGACTCGGTCGACTTTGAACGGGCTCTGACCGTTGCGTAATTCGTTGACAAGAAAAATCGGTCGGTGTATAGTCGCTTAACTTAGACCGCCGCGATAATCGGTCACAAAGTTGGGTGTTTCGAGCGCTCAGCGAAGGTGGCTGGGACGTCCAGGGGAAGCAACCCGAAAGCTGTCATGACCGCTGCAGTTGAACATCCCGATAAGAATCGGGATTCCTCTTTTTCTCCTCGGGCATCTCTATTTCTTTTTCCTTTTACCGCAAGGGCCCTGCGGCTGTCTGCCAATCTTTTCCGCTTCTCACAGTGAGCTGGGAGGACTCCCTATGCAAATGCGAGATTTCGTCGTTCGGTTCGCCGGTGAAGGTGGACAGGGTGTCGTAACTTCCGCCGAGGGCTTGGCGCAGTCGTCCACCCAGGTGGGATATCACGCTCTTACTTTCGCCACATTCCCTTCCCAGATTCTCGGTGGCCCCACATGGACCCAGGCCCGCATCTCTGTGGACCCGGTACGAGCTCCCGGAGACGATGTTGACGTTCTGGTGGCTTTCAACCGAGAAGCTTACGACAGCCACGCCTCCGAGGTGAAGGAGGACGGCGTAGTCATCTTCAACTCCACCGAGTTCCAGTTGGAGGGAGATACCAGGGCCTTCGGCCTTCCAATAGAAGAGTTGGCCCGCTCCACCGGCAACAACCGCGCTGGCAACATGGTAATCATGGGCGCGCTGGCCCACTTGGTGAATATGCCCCACGAATACCTGGAGGAATTCGTGGAGCAGCGATTCAACCGAGGCCGGGAGGGCGACGAGGAGATTATCCGCTCCAACATTCAGGCCCTTCGCTTGGGTAGGGAGCACATCGCTCTCAGCGGATTTAACCTGGGTGAGCTGGCCCCCGCCCAGATGCCGGAGTACCAGCAACTGATACTGAAGGGCAACGAAGCACTGTCGCTGGGCGCCATCGCAGGAGGGCTGGATTTCTACGTCGGCTACCCGATATCCCCGGCCACGCCCATCCTTCTCTACATGGAGCGCAACCTGGTCGGCAAGGACCGTTTCGCCTACCAAGTAAGCTCGGAAATTGAGTCCATCACCGCGCTTCTGGGCGCCGGGTTCGCCGGGAAACGGGCGATGACCGCAACCGCAGGCCCGGGCGTTTCTCTGATGAGCGAGGGCTTGGGTCTGGGATGGATCGCCGAGATCCCGCTGGTGGTGGTCAATGTTCAGCGCGGTGGCCCGGCCACCGGCCTGCCCACCAAGACCGAGCAGTCCGACCTGATGAGTTGCATGTTCCCCGCGCATGGCGACGTGCGGATGCCGGTAATCGCCGTGGGAACGGTGGAAGAGTGCTTCTACGGCGCGGTCAAGGCCATTGAATGGGCCGAGCGGTACCAAGGGCCAGTCATCCTGATGTCGGAAATGGCCTTGGCCGAGCGGGCCCAGAACATCCCCAAGCCCGACCTGAGCAAGATCAAGCCGGCCAAGCGCCTCGTCTACGAAGGCAACAACGGCTACAAGCGCTATGCCGGTTATGAACTCTCGCCAATGCCCCTGCCCGGTGGCCCCGGCGCATACGTGGCCAACGGCAGCGAGCACGACGACCTCGGCGACACCACGCACCTGCCGGAGCGTCATATCCAGATGACGCAGCGTCGCTTCAGCAAGATCAAGCTGTTGGAAGAGGACGACTACGAACGCGAGGGTACGGAACATTCGGTTGCACTGCTCCCTTGGGGCGGAAGCAAGGGCCCGGCGCGGGAGGCTTTCGACATTCTCAAGCGGCAGGGCGCGCCGGTAAGCTGGTACTACACAATGTTCCTCAATCCTCTGCCGCCGAAGCTCCTCGAGGAACTGAAACAGAAAGACTTGGTCATCGTACCCGAGCTCAACTATCAGGGTCAGTTCTCCCAGATTCTCAGGGGCGCTGGGATAAAGGCTGAGTCGATAACTCAATACACCGGGTTGCCATTCAAGGCGCGCACCCTGGTGGAGCGGATTTCTGAAATGACCAACTTCCGGCTGACGGAGGCTGTAGGGGTATGAGCAAGAAGAATCCTGAATACGATTTCAAATGGTGCCCCGGCTGCGGCGACTTCGGAGTTCGCCGGGCGCTGGAACTCGCAATGATCGACCGGCTGGAAGTGACCGGCATGCCCATGGAAAACAACGTGGTGGTGGCGGGCATCGGTTGCTCTGGAAACCTTGTTCACCTGCTGGAGGGCGACCAGCCATACGGAATGCATGGCATCCATGGTCGTTCCCTGCCCATCGCACTCGGCGTCAAGATGGCCCGCCCGGAGTTGAACGTGGTGGTGGTGGCAGGCGACGGCGACTTTCTAAGCATCGGCGGAGAGCATATCGGGCCGCAGGCGGCGCGCAACCTAAACATCACCGCTGTAATCATGGACAACGGCGTCTACGGCCTGACCAAGGGTCAGAGCTCACCGACCACCAAGCTGGGAGTCATAACCAGTTCCACTCCCTATGGGAAGATCGAAAGTCAGATCAACCCGTTGGAGTTGTATCTGACACTGGGCGTGTCCTTTGTGGCGTCGGGGTTCTCCGGTCAGCCTAGGCCGCTGTCCCAGCTGATCAAGCAGGGCATGGAACATCCGGGGTTCTCCATTGTTCACGTGCAGTCCCCCTGCACCACCTACAACGACACCTTCGAAGAACTGAAGGGCAACGCTCGCAAGGGCATCGAGCCGACCCTTTGGGATGTTCCGGACGACCACGACCCGTCCAGCAAGGGGGCCGCATACGACCTGCTGCAGCGCGGTGGCCTGCCTGTCGGCGTGGTCTACAACGACGAGTCCCGCCCATCGCTGGAGCAGCGAGTGGAGCATATGTGGGACACTGCCCGCGCCCGCTCCGCAGAGGACTTGATGGCGGCCTTCGAGTTCTAGTCGACTGGCGGTACCCGTTTCTTTAACAAAATGAATCCCCGCCACGCGGCGGGGATTCACATTTTCCCAACAGCAGGGATCACCAGAGGGTCAGGTAGTGGAATAGTCTGCCTGCTCCTCTATCTGATCCTCCAAATCCCTATACTTGGACGGGCACTTGACCAAGATCTCGTCAGCGTGAAATACACCCTCGGCACTGTAGCTGCCTTCCAGTATGATATCCGAATGCGGGTTGAAGAACAGGTCGGGCAGCACACCCTCGTATTGGGCGAGCAACAGTGCAGAGCCGGCGCTTTCGCCATCCTTGTCGGTCAGTTGAAAGTTGGATAGCGTTGATTTCTCGCCGCGATCGAAGGTGCCCTCCACCAGCTTGCCGGAAACCCGCACCATCTGGCCATTGTGAATTTCGGTTTTGCTGTTAAACTCGCTCACCGTCAGAAAATAGCGGGTGTTTTCGCCGAAGGCCGCCCATATCATGAAAGCCAAGGCCAGCACCACCACCACGGCCACGATGATAAAGCGTGTAAGATTGGAACGGGATTCGGGAATACTGGTGTCCTGCACTTCAGCGCCCTGACCTTCCTATGCATTCTCCGGTTCCGGCGACCTGACGCCGAGACATTGTGATAATGATAACAAATCGCGCCAACGCTGCCAACGAAGGTGCGTTGCCTTGAGCCTCAATAGGCCCGCCGTCGCCATCGCTGTCGAGGGGCTGGAGAAGAGTTACCGGGAATGGCCGGTGCTGTGGAACCTGGACCTGACGGTGCCATGGGGAGAGACGCTGGCGTTGTTCGGGGCCAACGGAGCCGGGAAGACCACCCTCCTGCGCATCCTGTCCACCAGCGTACGCCCCGACGCCGGAACGGTGCTCATCGCAGGTCGCGATATGCTCCGCCAGACCGCCGAGGTGCGCCGCCGCATTGGAGTGGTGGGGCATCGCAGTTTCCTTTACGACGACCTGACCCCCTTGGAAAACCTCAACTATTACGCCCGGCTCTATGACATCAAGGACCGGGAGGCGCGGGTGAACGCCGCATTGGATCGGGTCGGACTCTCCGGCAGGGCCAACCACCGTGTGCGTACACTGTCAAACGGGATGCAGAAACGCGCCGCCATCGCCCGTGCCATCCTGCACCAACCGGACGTGCTGCTCCTTGACGAGCCGGAGGCGGGGCTCGACCGCGACTCGCGCCTGATGCTAGGGGAGCTGTTGGCAGAGTGGACTGCCGCGGGCCGCTCGGCTGCCCTCACCACCCACGACATTGAGTTGGGCATGGCCTGGGGCCACCGGGCCGCCGTGCTGTCCGGCGGGGGGCTGACTTTCCCGGATGGCGGCTCAGAGGAGATACAGCGGGCCCTGTCACAATCCGCTACCCGGGCGGAACGTCCCCAGCCCAACCTTCCGCCAGAGGCAGATGAAAATACACTGGGCGGGGGTGGTCAGTGAAAAGTCTGCTGGGGCCAATGGCCACGATGATATGGAAGGATATTGTGCTGGAGCTGCGTTCGCGGGAGCTGGTGGTATCGGTCATCGTATTCGGCCTGCTGGTGGTCATCGTGTTCAGCTTCGCCCTCGACCCGGAACCGGGACAGGCGGAGAAACTTGCGCCCGGCATCCTTTGGGTGGCCTTCGCCTTTGCCGCCACGCTGGCCATGAACCGCGCATTCGTCCGAGAGATGGAAGCCGGCGCGCTGGAGGGGCTGCTGGTTACGCCGGTGAGCCGCGACGCCATCTTCCTAGCCAAGGCGGCCACCAGCTTCATTTTTATGCTCCTAGTTGAGGCAGCGCTGCTGCCAGCCTACGCGGTGATGCTGGGGTTTTCCGTGCTGTCGTGGACGCTGGGGGCGACCATCCTGCTGGCGACGCTGGGATTCGCACTGATCGGGACGCTGTTCTCGGCCCTGGCGGCGCAGACTCGCTCCCGGGAGATAATGCTGCCGGTGCTGTTCTTTCCCATCGTGCTGCCCGTCATACTGGGCGCGGTGGAGTCCACCACACGCGCCGTGGGGGGCGAGACTTTCGTCGGCCTGGGACGATGGCTGCCGCTGATCGGCGTTTTCGACGCGGTGTTTCTGGTAATATGTCCGTGGGTCTTTTCATTCGTAGTAGAGGATTAAAGCAACTTGGAAGACATCGAAAAAACAGGGCGTCGCACGGGCGCATACGCGGCCGATAAATCAGGCTGGCGGCTCACGCCAAGATCAGTTGTCGGCATCATCGCCGGTGTCCTCATGCTGGTCGACCTCTACATGATTTTCGTGGTGGCGCCCACCGACGCAAATTTGGGAAACATCCAGCGGGTATTCTATCTCCACGTGCCCATCGCCCTGATGTCCTTCCTGGCTTTCTTCATCGTATTCGTCGGCAGCGTCATGTACCTGATAAAGCGCATCAACCGATGGGACAGCATGGCGCTGGCCGCCGGGGAAGTGGGCGTGGTGTTCGTTACGCTGGCGCTGATAACCGGCGTCATCTGGGCCAAGCCAGTGTGGAACGTGTGGTGGACCTGGGAACCACGGCTGACCACCACGCTGGTGCTGTGGTTGATCTACGTGGGCTACCTGATGGTGCGGGCCTATGCTCCCAACCGGCCCAAGGCGGCGGTTTATGCCGCAGTTGTGGGCATCATCGGGTTTATAGACGTTCCCATCGTCTATTACTCGGTACAGTGGTGGCGCTCAATCCACCCCGAGCAGGTGGTGGGGCCGCTGGCCGACAGCGGTTCGTTGAGCAGCACGATGTCAATGGTGCTGCTAGTGTCGTCCATCGCCTTCCTGTTCCTCACCGCGTGGCTGATCCTGGAGCGTATGGCCGTGCGCGACGCTGAGGACGAACTTGGACGTCTCAGGTTTGAACTGAGGCGCGAGGGGCGCTCCGCCGCAGTCTAGCTTCCCGGTTAGACGATAATCCTCTGGGTCAAAGGACCGAGAATCAAAATGCTGCAGTTGTTACAGACTGGAACGCCCCCCTCCAACCTGTCCTTCCTCATTGCCGCCTTTGTGGTTACGGGGCTGGTGTTTCTGGGTTACGCGTACTTCATCTTCCGCCGCAAGCAGGAAACAAAGACCGAGATTAACCGTCTGCTCCTGAGTTACGACGACACCGAAAGTATCGGGCAGCAACGTCAATAGCAGCTCCTCTGCGCCAGTAATGAGAGGGCAAGCCTTCGGCTCACCCTCACTGCGGCCCTCTCTCCCGATGGAAAGAGAATTTTATGTTCGCCTGTCAGTACAATCTGCGGTGCGGGCAATCCCGCTTCACCCGCCTGCCTGATGGTTCTGGAACCGGTCGCGGAGCACCTTCTTGTCGAATTTGCCCACGCTGGTCTTGGGGATTTCGTCGATGAACACCACGTCATCGGGAATCCACCAAGAGGCGAACCGGGGGCGGATGAAGTCCAGCACCTCGCTTTTTTGCAGCGAATCCCGGAACTCCGCGTTGGGGACGACGCAGGCCAGCGGGCGCTCCTGCCATGTGGGATGGGGCACAGCAATAACCGCCGCTTCCAGAATTCCGGGGTGAGCGATGATGGCGGTCTCCAAGTCCACCGACGAGATCCACTCCCCGCCACTCTTCACCATGTCCTTGACCCGGTCGCCGATCTGGATGTTGCCTGACGAGTCCAGCGACGCGATGTCGCCGCTGTGGTACCAGCCGTCGATGAACGTCTCCTCGCTGCGAGGGTCGTTCAGGTACTCTGACGCGATCCAGGGGCCGCAGAACAGCAGTTCACCCCTTTCTTCACCGTCCCATTCCAGGTCCGCGCCGTTCTCGTCCACCAGCCGCATCTCGACGCCATACACCGGCGTGCCCTGCTTGCTCTGCTCCGTCAGCCTGGCCTCGTCTTCCAGTCCGTCGAGATGGCTGCCCAAACGGTTGAAGGAGACCAGGGGTGTGGCCTCGGTCATGCCGTAAGCCTGCACCAGTTCTATACCCAGCCTTTCCTTGAAAGCCTGGATCATGCTCCGGGGCACCGCCGACCCGCCGCTGATCACCATGCGCAGGCAGGAAAGGTCGAACTCCTCCTCCGTGCGCGACAGAAAATCCAGCATGCCGACCCAGATGGTCGGGACGCCCAGGCTGATGGACACCCTGTGTTCGCTGATCAGGCGGCAGATGGCTGCAGGGTCGGGACGAACTCCGGTCAGCACTTGTGTCGCGCCCGTCATTGTTGCCGAGTAGGGGACTCCCCAGCTGTTGGCATGAAACATTGGCACGACGGCCATCACAACGTCGCGCTCCCGCACCCCGGCGGCGTCGGCCGAGCATTCCATCATGGCGTGCAGGATCTGGGCGCGGTGGGTGTAGGTAACGCCCTTTGGCCGTCCCGTGGTGGCGGAGGTGTAGCAGAGCCCCGCTGGGTCGTTCTCGTCCAGCGACGGAGTGACATAGCTGTCCGGCGCCGCTTCCAGCAGCTCCTCGTAAATGTGGGCCGAGGGAAGCGATGTCTGAAAACTGGAATCGCCGGTCATGATCACATAGTGCTCGACCGACTCCAGACGGGGGGCCAACGGTTCGAGAATGGGGACTAGGTCCGGGTCCACCAGCATCACCTTATCGCCCGCGTGGTTGATTATGTACGTCAAATCATCGGCAGACAGGCGTATGTTGGTAGTGTGGGTGACCGCTCCCATGGTGGGAGGCGCGAAATACGCCTCCAGGTGCCGGTAAGTGTTCCAGCCGAAGGTGCCGACCCGGTCACCCTTGCCCACGCCCTGACTGGTCAGGGCGTTGCACAGCCGGTTCACCCGTCCCTTAAGGTCTCGGTAGGTATAGCGGTGAACGCCGTCGCCCTCGCGGGTGATGATCTCCTTGTGGGGAAAATAAATGTTGGCCCGGTCCAGCAGTCCCGGAACCAGCAACTGATAGTTCATCATGGCTCGTTGCCTCCGTAGCTGGGAAGTGTGGGAATTCGAACGTTCATTACGGGGACATTATGCTGACGCCGCCATCAATGGCCCAAGTCTGGCCCGTAATATATGTCGCGGCGGGCGAGGCGAGAAATACGCAAAGGTAACCGGGTTCCTTCAGTTCACCGAGCCTGCCCAGTGGCACCTGGCCCTTGGCCTGTTCCTGACGCGCCTGGTAGGCCTCCGCAGGCATCTGGCCGGGATCTGGAAAGTAGCCGGGGGCGACGCAGTTGACGCGCACTCCGAAGGGCGCCCACTCCTGCGCCAGGCTTTCGGTGAACCGCATCACACCGGCCTTGGCGGCATCGTAGGCAGCGGAGCGCGCCCGTCCCCGGAATGAGGCGAAACCAGAGATGTTGATGGCGCTGCCACTACCCCGCTCCAGCAAGTGCGGACCAAGGGCGCGGCAACCTTGGAACGCCTCGGTCAGGTTTACGTCAACCACAAAATGCCATTCTTCCTCGCTCATCCCTTCCGAGCCGTCGGGAAGGCTGGCGACGGGCTTGCGGATGGCATCGCCCACGCAGTTGACCAGCGTGTCGATATGGCCAAACTCCCTGAGCGTTTCGGCTGCGATGCGCTCCATATCGGCGGCCTTGGTGGCATCGCCCGTCAGAGGCAGCGCAATGCGGCCCAGGGCGCGCACTTCCGCGGCGACCTGGCCGACGGTGGCGTCGGAAAGACTGGTGATGGCCACGTCAGCGCCAGCTTCGGCGAACGCCAGGGCAATACCCTTTCCGATGCCCCGTCCTGCGCCCACCACCAACGCCTTCTGGCCGGATATGTCAAACTGCGGCAGACTCATTGATCAACTCCCTCCAGTCATCCCACATAGTGAGCGACACACCGATTTCCTTGGACCGGTCCCACGGTTCCCTGCGGGACTGGCACACGCTGAGCGGGCAGCGAGCGCAGTCCGGCGTCCTCGTGCAACAGACCTGCCCATGCAGCCGGAGTATTTCGTGTATATCCACCATCCTGATGGACAGGTCCGCGAACCTGTGCGGTTGCTTAAGATAGACGCATTTTAGACCTTCACGCAATGGGCCGGGCATTTGGCGGAACCTTTGCGGCCCGCCGGGGCCTGACACGCGCTCCAACACTCTTATGCAGTTGGCGTCAAGAGGCAGTGCCTCCTTTCCCCATCCGTAGGCCAGCACGCACTCGGCGATCTTGCCGCCCACACCCTTGATTCGCAGCAGATTTTCACGGTCGCTGGGGACTCCCTCCCGCAGGGCTTGCGCCATAGACACCACGAAAGGCACCTGGCCGGGGCGGACCAGACCTCGGGCGCTCTCCGCCGCAGACTCGCTAGGTTCAGCCAAATCGAGACCCTGTGGGAACCTGCGAAAGAACCGGCGGCACATTTCCACCAGCAACGCATCCCTCGTGCGCGCGCTGAGGCCGAACAGCACCAGCGTGCGGTATGGGCTGCGGCGTTGGCCTACTTCGGCCCAGAGCGATGACTCCCAAGCAAAGTCCCCATAAGCGGCCTTCAGTTCCGCCATAAGCTTCAGCAACTGGTCTGCGGACAATGGGATCATTTTTGCACGCACTTTGACGCTGGTTAATGGCTTGAGTATGATTTCGAATACTCTGAACTTATTTTACTATTCCAGCGACGCAAAGTGCCTTTCCTTTCCTGTATAGATGCTAAATCCAAATGGAGCGGAGGCTCAAGTATGAAAGCGGTGTTTATCAACGAGCACGGCGGAACAGACAAGCTGGTCTATGGAGACAGGCCCGACCCCGAGGTCGGTCCCGGCGAGATCATGCTGCGTGTCAGGGCCAGCGCCCTGAATCACCTGGACCTGAACCTGCGGGAAGGCCGAACCTACAACGGTCCGCTGCCCCGGGTCATGGGCTGCGACATCGCGGGCGAGGTGGCAGCCATCAGCCCTACTGCCGCCACATCGCTGAAAATCGGCGACCGGGTTATCCTGAATAACCGGGTGACCTGCGGCGTTTGCGAGCACTGCGTTATGGGCAACGACCAGTTTTGCCCCAATCAGAAACGCCTCGGCGTGGACCTCGACGGCGGCCACGCCGACTACATCACCGCCCCGGCAGTCAACGCCCATGTGATCCCTGATTCGATGGAATTCACCGAGGCAGCCTCCCTGCCCATCGCGGCCCACACCGCGTGGCACTGCCTGGTGACGCAGGCTCAGATTCGCCCGTGGGACGATGTGCTGGTGCAGGCTGCGGGCAGCGGCGTCGGCAGCATGGCAATCCAGATTGCCAAGATGATGGGCGCCCGCGTCATCACCACCGCCGGCAGCCAGTGGAAGCTGGACACGGCCAAGGAATGGGGAGCCGACGAGGTCATCAACTACCGCGAGACCTCCAAATTCAGCGAGCGGGTCAAGGAACTGACCAACGGGCAGGGCGTCGACCTTATCTTCGACTGCGTGGGGGCGGACGTCTGGGAGCAGAACCTGCTTTCCCTCAAGAACGGGGGCCGCCTAGTGATCACCGGGGTGACCTCCGGGGCGCACGCCGACCTGAATCTGTCGCTGCTGCAGAGCAAACCCCTGCACCTGATGGGCAGCGGAGGCCGCAGCAACCGCACCTTTGCCGATTTCATGAAAGTTGTGCGGAACGGAGCGCTGCGGGGAGTCCCAGGCCGGGTGTTCCCGCTTTTCGACGTGGGCTCCGCCCACCAAGCAATGCAGGACCGCGACTTCTACGGCAAGATCGTCGTCGAAAACTGAATGCCGAACACTCACTTGGCAAAGGCAATTGTCTGCATCAGGATTTGCGGGGTCTGCGGATTTTCAGGATGCTGCCATCTTGGGAACTCCAAAATCCGGTGAATGTTAATTCTGGTATTCTTTGCGGTTTTCGATTCAGTAGCCAGCAGTTGAGGCAGACGTTAAAATTGTTTGGCATTCACATCTGGATTAACCGGACACACTAATTCACTCAACAGAGCCAGGAGAATTCGATGAAGCTCGCCAGGTACGAAGCACACGGGGATGTTCACTACGGAGTGGTCGACGGCGACAATGTCACCGCGATACACGGCAGTCCCTTTGGGGAACACTCTCTGACCGACCACGTTCACAAGCTGTCCGACGTCAAGCTGCTTGCTCCGGTGGTGCCGGGCAAGATCCTGGCCATGGGCCTGAACTACACCAGCCACGTCGGCGACCGGCCCGCACCTGAATACCCGATGATTTTCCACAAGACGCCCACCAGCGTGATCGGCCCCGAAGACACCATAATTCGCCCCAAGGAAATACAGAGGTTCGACGCCGAGGGCGAGATGGTGGTGGTTATCAAGGACACCTGCAAGAACGTCTCCAAGGAAGACGCCCTGAACCATGTCCTGGGCTACACCTGCGGCAACGACGTCTCGGCCCGCGACTGGCAGCGCAGGGACCGCAACGAGAACAACTCGGACTGGTGGCGGGCCAAGTCGGCCGATACCTTCTCGCCCATGGGCCCCTGGATCGAGACTGACGCCGACCCCCACGCCCAGCACCTGCGGACCCGGGTGAACGGCAACGAACAGCAAAACGAGACCACCGCTCACCTGATCTTCGACGTGCCGACGATGATTGAGTTCATCACCCGCTACGTCACTCTGAACGCCGGCGACTGCATCTTCACCGGCACCCCCGGCACCACGCAGGACATGGCCGACGGCGCCATCTGCGAGATAGACATCAGCGGCATCGGAGTACTACGCAACTCGGTCAAGCTGGAGTCCTAACCGAGTCAGGGCAGGGGTATGCGCCGCAGCGTTGCGGCGTCCCCCGACATTATCTCCGCAATCCTCGGCGGCAGACCGCGAAAATCGTCGGTCGCCGCCGAGATTAATCTTCCGGTCAGCGCGCCGCTCTCCCCTGACGCCAGCCAGACCGCCAGTTCCGCGCATTCGTCGATGGACGCTCCGCCGCCCGATGTCACACGCAGACCGGTTTCGTGGATGAACGCTGCTCCGGCTTGCGCGGCGTCCTCGGTCATCTTGTCCCACATAGTTGTATGCACAGAGCCGGGGCCGAGAGCGTTCACCGTTATCCTCTTGCCCTCCAGTTCCTGCGCCAAAACCTCGGTAAGGCGCACCACGGCTACCTTGCTGGAGCAATAGGCCGACATATTGCTCCAGGCGTTGGCCGCTCCCGCGCCGGACAGGTTGATTATCCTGCCGCCGCCCTGTCTCAGCATCACAGGAATGACAGCGCGGCAGACTAGGAAAGTCCCAGTAAGGTTGACGTTGATGGTGTCCACCCACTCGTCTATCTCATTGTCCTGTAGCGGGCCGATGGGGCCGGAAATGCCTGCGTTGTTGACCAGCACGTCTATGCGTCCGAACCGCTCCACGGCGGCCTCCGCAAGCCGCTCCGTATCGGTCTGGCTGGTCACGTCGGTTGGGACGGCGATGGCCTGACCGCCGAGTTCCAACACGGCGGCGACGGCCTCCTCCAACTCCGGCTCGCTGCGCGCCGCCAACGCCAGCTTCGCGCCCTCCCGAGCGTAGGCCAAGGCGATGGCGCGACCGATGCCACGCCCCGCGCCGGTTATAACCGCCACCTGCCCTTCCAACGTCATAGTATGTCCTCGCAATGCACAGAAATTAACCACGCCACGGGTGTACCAGAGTTGAGGTTCGATGCTCCGGAGGCCAGATTATCGACTTCCGCCCCTGCTGCCACTGCACCAGCAACGCCGGCTTCCCGGTGGGGCGCCCGGAATCCGCATCGACGCGGAATCTGCCGTAGAACGTCGCGAAGTCCAGCGAGGCTGCCGCTTGCCGCAGCGCGGTGTCGTCAAGGCTGCCACACTCCTCGATGCAACGCTGAATCACCACGCCGACAGCGTAGGCTTGAGCCATCGGATAGTCAATGACATTATGTCCGGCCGTCCCGGTGTTGGTGCTGAGCCCATCGAAGGACTCCTGCACCTCGTCCGCGCCGGGACCAAAGTCAACATCCCGAGCCTGTGAGGGAGCGGCGTCCGGCTCCCACTGGCTGGGGCCGATGAAATTCTCAGCCTTGTAGCCAAGCCGCTCGCGGAAGGCGTCCACTCCGGCGGCCACCACCGCGACGGTGCCGATGTTCGGGGCGGCATTGGCCAACAGAGTCGCCAACGCCAGGTCGTTCTGGAACCGCCCGGCCACCACCAGCACATCTGGCTCCACGCGACAGACTGCCTGTACGACCTCGCTAAAATCCTCTGTTTCCGGGTCAAACTGCAAAGAGAGCGCCACACGGAAACCGAGAGCGGAGGCGGTCCTCTCCACACCAGAGACGACCTCGCGTGGGAAAGCTCCCTTCGCGGCCCTCACGACAGCAACGGCAGTGACCCCGAAGCAGACCTCCCGCACTGCTGGAAGCAGCCCCGCCATGTATTCATCGGCGGGGGTAAGAATGCCTACGACCCACGGGTTGCCTCGCTGGTAGACCAGCGGCGACGCCCCACCTTGGTTCCACAGCAGCTTGGCGTACACCTCTGCTACTTCCGCGGCAGCGTTGGTCAGGACGGCGGAGTAGGGGCCGATGAGCAGGTCGACGCGATCTGCGACGATCAACTGCTGGGTGATAACGCGCGCGTTGTCGCGGCGGCTGCCATCGTCACGCCAGATGAGCTGGACTGGGTGCTGTATTCCTCCAACCTCCAGCCCACCGGCGCGGTTGACATCGTCTGCCCACGCTCGCAGCCCAGCGAGGGTCTGCGATCCCTGCAGGCTGAACTGGCCGGTGAGCGACACCGGGATGCCAACCTTGATGCTCATTCTCGGATGGTCATTCTCGCTCTGAGGCGCACTCCCTCATCCTAGCCATCCCGCTCTGGGAAAGTGAATTTGGGCGAGCGTCGCCAATCCGGCCAATTCCAGTGAGAATTCTAGGCGCGGGAGCGGAAGAGGCCGAAGGAGCTGGTGTAGCCGTGCAGGAACGTGGTGCCGCCCACCGGACCGATCTCCCCGTTGCAGAAAAAGCCTCCGAGGGGCACCTGGCCCAGCTTTTCGCGGAAAATCTCGGTGTCGTGGTTGGGACGTCCGTAGAGATATTCACCTCGGCCCAAGCAGGAAAAGAGAAGCGCTCCCGGCACTTCGTTCTCCCGGTTTTCAGCGGCATAACGCTCGAGAACGAAGGTCAGGTCCTGTGCCGAAGTATCGGCGTCGCGGAGATGGAACTGCACCAACTGGCCTTCCTTCAGCATCTCGCCGATGGCCAGGCTACCGGTGCGCTGGTCCATACCGACGACATTGCGAATCAGGAAGTCGCCCTGCGTGGGGTTGTCCAACAATTCGTCCATCACCACGCCCAAGAACAGAGAATGACCCATAAGCTGCCGGTCGCGTTCCGTCAAGGAGCGGAAGAGATCCTGCAGTACGGTCATCGGGGGCTTGCCGTCCAGCTCAGCGAGGACGTTGCGGTGGCTGGAGGTGATGCGCATTGTCTCGCCTATGGGACGGCAACCCTGCGCCACCACGGTATCGACCGTGATGTTGCCGTGCAGCGCCAGCCCTACCGCACCGGATCCATGCATCTGGCCGTCGAGGAACAGGGCGTTGTCGCCGGGACGCTGAGCGCCGCTGGCCAGACCGCCGATCTTGGCGGCGCGGGGATAGGCGAAGTCCAAACCCATGATCAGATTCTGCACAGGGAATGAGAAAGGATCGGCCAGCAGCACGAACTGGGGGTCCTGAGCGTCAGCCACGCCAAGCAGTTCATGCCACTTGTCCGGGCCGGCGTCCATGTCCGGCAGCTTGTCGCCCTCCAGGTGAAAGGCCTCGATGTCCACTCCCGGAAGGGTGGCGGCCGTTACCGACAGGGCAGGTCGCTGCTCCACCTCGGTCCCAGCGCCGATGATCCCACCGCCGGAACAGCCGAAGGTATGCTCCGCCCCCAGCAATTCGCCCAACCGGGGCCCGACCTGGCCGTAGTCGGGCTGATAGTGAGGCGATACGAAGGCCACAACCAACTGCGGTGTTTCGCCCAGTTGTCCGCGAATGGAGTCGGCGCACTCGGTCAGTGCGCCGTCCAGGTTGGATTGCTCAGATATGGCCGACGCCCATTTCATCAGGCCACCTCCCACAATTGACGGAATTATTTGGGCCAGTATAGCACTCCGAGTTTGGTCGGGGGCGTTGACTCAAGGGTTCCCTGAATCTACGATTGCGAGGCGCACCCGCGAAATGTGGAACCCATCACAGGGCGCCCAGCGCTACAAGGAGCCTCCAATGGCCGAACATCGATATACAGACGAAGACCGGGTGAGGGAACTGGCCCGGCTCTCCGGCATCCCCATCCCCGAAGACGAGGTGGACGAGGTCGCCAACCGGTTCGGCAGCCTGATGCAGGAACTGGACAGACTGAGTGATCTGGACCTATCCGACATCCACCCTGTCAGCGTTTTCCCAGACGAAGGTTAAGCGCGAGGTCTCAAACGCTAAACACGAGGACAATTATGGAAAGCAACGAAATTGCATTTCTGTCCGCCGCAGCCACCACCGGGGCAGTGCGAGCAGGCGAGCTGTCGCCGGTGGAGGCGGTGCAGGCCTACCTGGATCGTATCGACCGGCTGGACTCGCGCCTGGCAGCCTACATCACCGTAACCCGTGAGGAGGCTCTGGACGCCGCTATGCAGGTGCAACGGCAGCTGGAGGAGAGTACCGACCCTGGCCCCTTGGCGGGCGTGCCAATGGCCGTCAAGGACCAGTTCTGGACCGACGGCATTGTGACCACCAACGGCTCTCGCGTATACCGCGATTTCGTTCCCAAGGAGGACGCAACGGTCGTCCGCCGGCTGAAGGCCGCTGGAGCAACGCTGCTGGGCAAGCTGAACCTGAGCGAGTTGGCCATGGGCGGCACCCAAGAACCGCCATGGGGTATCCCGGCAAACCCGTGGGACCTTGAGCGCACCCCCGGCGAATCCAGCAGCGGGTCCGGCGTGGCGCTGTCGGCGCATCTGTGCGCGGCCTCCATCGGCGAGGACACCGGCGGCTCCGGGCGCGGCCCGGCAGCCTACTGCGGCGTGGTCGGCCTGCGCCCGACCTTCACGAGAGTGAGCCGCTACGGGATGACCCACATGTGCTGGTTCATGGATGCCGCCGCGCCGATGACCAAGACGGTGGAGGACTGCGCCATCGTGCTGGGCGTAATTGCGGGCCACGACGAGCTGGATCCTTACACCAGCGCCCGTCCGGTTCCCGACTACACCGCCACCCTCGGCAAAGGCGTTGAGGGCCTGCGGGTGGGCGTCATCCGCGAACTGCACCAGAGCGGAGACATGCACCCGGAGGTGAAGCAGTCAGTGGAGGCGTCGCTGGAAACACTGCGCGGGCTGGGCGCAGAAATCAGAGAGGTATCCATCCCGCTGGTGGAGCTGGCCGGGGCCATCTTCGTAGGCGTTGCCGACACTGAGGGAGCCGGAGCCAGGGACGAAATTCTCAGGGGCCGCGCCGACGAGTTGGACCAGGCCAGCCGGACTCGCCTGCTGTCGGCGTCGCTGGTGCCGTTCAAGGTCTACAACCGCGCCGCCAAGGCGAGAGTGCTGCTCAGGCGACAGTTCATGGCGGCCCTTGAGGACGTGGACGTGCTGGTCTCCCCGACCTCTCCATATCCGGCGCCGCTGCACACGGCGCTGACAGCCCGGTTCGAGAGCGCCGAGGATGTTCGCAGTCGTTTCTTTTTCCGCCGCGCTTACACGGGGTGCTACTCGCTGACCGCGTTGCCGGCTATTTCCATTCCCGGCGGGTTCACCGGCGACGGCCTGCCCATCGGCCTGCAGTTGGGCGCGCGTCCCTTCGCCGAGGAAACTCTTTTCCGCGCCGCCTATGCCTATGAGCAGGCCACCCCTTGGCACACTCGCATTGCCCCGGCCGCCCAAGCATAGATCAGAAGGAGTTATTGCAATGACCGACAAGATTCGCGTGGGAATCATCGGGGCCAACGCCAACTACGGCTGGAGCAAGCGCGCCCACCTGCCGGCGCTGCTGGGCCTGCCGGATTTCGAGCTTACGGCTGTCTGCACCTCTCGCCCCGAGACCGCCGAGGAATCCAAGGTCTTCTACGGAGCGAAGCTGGCTTTCCACGACTATACCGAGATGGCAAACCACCCCGACGTCGACCTCGTGGTGGTGTCGGTCAGCGTGCCAGCCCACCAAGGCATGGTCACGGCTGGGCTGCAGGCCGGTAAGCATGTGTTCTGCGAATGGCCGCTGGGAGCCAACACGACCGAGGCAGTGGAACTGACTGCGCTTGCTCACGAAAAGGGTGTCAGCACCCTCATTGGGCTGCAGGCGCGGGGTGGCCCGGCTCTCCAGCGACTCAGGGAACTGGTTGCCGCGGGCTACGTCGGACAGATGCTGGCCTGCAACATGACGATGTTCCTCCCAGGCCTGCTGCAGCGGGGCGCCGACCGGGCTTGGATGGCCGACCGGTCCAAAGGCGCCAACAGCCTGAGCATCGCCTCCGGGCACGCCCTCGACATCTTCTGCCACTGCGTCGGAGAATTCAAAGAGCTCACCGCCCAGGTCAGCGTGCAACAGGGCCAGTGGACCACCAGCGACGGGAAGACCGTGGCGGTTGACGCCCCCGACAACGTGGTGGTGAGCGGAATGCTGCAGAACGGCGCAGCGGCCTCGGCCCACATCGCCACCATTCCTTGGAACGGCAGCGGATGGCGGATGGAGGTCTACGGCACTGAAGGTACCCTGTCGGCTCAGTCCGAGGAGATGGTTCAGTACGGCAACGTCAAGCTCTACGGCGCCCAAGGAGCGGGGCAGTCCCTGAAGCCTCTGGAGGTGCCGGACAGGCTGTCAGCAGCTCCCGAGGCCGTGCCCGCGGGCGAGCCTTACAACGTTGCCCAGCTGTACCGAATTATTGGCGACGCCATCCGCAACGGCGGGGACCCTCAGCCCGACTTCGATACCGCAGTGGAGCGCCACCGATTCTTGGACCTGCTGCAACAGTCATCGGACGAAGGGCGTAAGGTTGTCCTCAAGACATAGAAGTAAGTCATGGAACCAAGTCATGGAACTGTGGGCGCCAGAAAATGCGCAGCTCATCAACTGGCGGCAATCGTGGGGAGAGGAGGGACCGGTCGCAGGGCAATGGCGACTTGAATGAATCAGATCCGGGGCCATACGTCGCGCCCGCTTCGGGGCAATAGCGGTGTCAGCGGGTACCGGAGTATCAGACGCAATTGCCTTCATAACTCCCCACGGTCTCGATCTCAACCGGAAGACGGCGGTGATGGTAAAATAGGGCCGCTTGGTTTGATTCCGACTCTTTCAACACAGCGTCTTGCTTGCAGCCCCTCTGGCTGGAAATGAATTCGTTCCCCAACGTGTTTATGCCACTGAATCGCCTGCTGAGCGCACGGTCCCGCCAGCGGACTGTGTTTCCTTTCCTCAATGGTCACCGGGCGCTGGAATCGGGTCCGCGAATCACCGTCATTGGCGGTGGCACCGGGTTACCCAGCCTGATCCGCGGCATCAAGCATTATTCCCACAACATCACTGCCATCGTAACCATGGCCGACGACGGTGGCAGCTCGGGGAGGCTGCGCAGCGAACTGGGCATCCAGCCGCCGGGGGATATTCGCAACTGCCTGGTGGCCCTGGCCGACTCAGAGGCCGTGATGCAAAAGCTGATGGACTACCGTTTCTCCTCCGATGGACAGTTGAACGGCCACAGCTTCGGCAATATGCTCATCGCTGCCCTGGCGGGCATCGGCGGCGATTTCTCCCGGGCTGTGGAAATCGCCGGTGAGTTGCTGGCAATTCGCGGGCGGGTGATACCATCGACCGCCACCGACGTTACCCTGATTGCCACCACCGAGGCGGGCGAGGTACTTACCGGTGAAAGCAACGTCGCCGGGGCGTCGGGCCGAATCACCTCGCTGGCATTGTCTCCTCCCAATCCCCAGGCCCATCCTGATGCTGTGGCAGCCCTGCAAGACGCCGACCTGATAATCATCGGGCCTGGGAGCCTTTTCACCAGCATCGTCCCCAACCTGCTCATCCCAGGCATAGCTGAAGCGGTGGCGCAGTCCAAAGCCCTGAAGGTCTACGTCTGCAATGTCGCCGAAGAGCCGCGGCAGACCATCGGATACTCGGTGGAGGACCACCTAGACGTGGTGCGGCGATACACCGGCCCCGACTCGGTGCATGCGGTAATCGCCAACAGCAGCATCCCCGAAGGCCCCACGCCGGCCGGGCTCGATTTCATCAAACCGGGGCATCCCTGGAGCGATGGGGCGCTTCTGATAGAGGCCGATGTCATCGACAACAGCGCCACCGCGCGACACGACCCGGTAAAGCTCGCCCTCTCCGTGGCCGCCACCTACCGTCGCCACCGGGGCAAACGGCGGCGGCTGCCCCGCGCCAAGCCGGCACCCGACGGAATGAGGCGAGGGGAGCGCGGGCTGCAATCCCAAGCCTTTTGCGGGGATTAGACGGACGGTGATCTGCCGCCTGTGCCGGTGGGCAAGAGCCACGGGGCCTGACTGCCCGGCAGCCAACTCCTGCCAAACCGCATCCGTAGAACACCCGGCGACAGAGGCACAGGATTATAATTGCTTATAACCCTATCGCCGGAGATTGCCGGTATGGAACAGGCCAGCCCCGCAGAGCGCGCCGCCGAGTTGCGCCGCGAACTCAACTACCACGGTTACCGCTATTACGCCCTGGACGCTCCGGAAATCGGCGATGGGCAGTACGATGCTCTGATGCGAGAGTTGGGGGCATTGGAGGCAGCCCGCCCGGAATTGTTAACTGCCGACTCGCCTACGCACCGGGTAGGGGGTAAACCGTCTTCGGCCTTCGTAGAAGTGGATCATTCGCTACCGATGCTCAGCTTGGGCAACGCTTTCAACTTCGACGAGCTGGCCGCCTGGCACAAACGCATATCCGGGCTGCTGGACGGTGCGGCCTTCGACATGGTCTGCGAGCTGAAGATCGATGGGCTGGCAGTCAACCTCACCTACAACAACGGTGTGCTGGTACAGGGCGCCACCAGAGGCAACGGTACGACCGGAGAAGACGTCACCCGCAACCTGCGGACCATCCGCACCATACCTCTGTCGCTTGAAGGCTCCATACCTCCTTTGCTGGAAGTTCGGGGCGAGGTATATCTGCCCATTGATGAATTCCGACGGCTGAACCAAGAACGAGAGTTACGAGGCGAGCCGCTGTATGCCAATCCCCGAAACACCGGGGCTGGCACCATCAGGCAGTTGGATCCGAAAGTCACTGCCGCCCGCAACATGCAAATCTGGGTCTATTCCTTGAACACCACGGATGAAATGGAGTTCCCCGAAGGCCACTGGGAGGCCCTGGAATGGCTGGGCAACGTCGGTTTCCGCATTAACCCCAATAACAAACTCTATCGTTCGCTGGAGGAAGTGCAGGACTATTACCAGAAGTGGCTGGAGCAGCGCCACGACCTGCCCTACGAGGCCGACGGGATTGTGGTGAAGGTGTCGCCGCTGGAAATGCAGGAACAGTTGGGCGTCGTGGGCCGCGAACCGCGCTGGGCTATCGCCTACAAGTTCCCCGCGGAACAGGCAACTACGAGGCTCCTGAGCATCGGCATCAACGTGGGCCGCACCGGCAGCCTGAATCCCTATGCCGTGCTGGAGCCGGTCGTTGTGAGCGGCGCCACGGTGCAGCACGCCTCCCTCCATAACGAGGAGGACATCAACCGCAAGGACATCCGCATCGGCGACACGGTCACTATCGAGCGAGCAGGCGACGTCATCCCGCAGGTGGTCGGGCCGGTGCTATCCAAGCGCACCGGCGAGGAGCAGGTCTTCCGTATGCCGGAGTGCTGCCCCGTGTGCGAATCGCCAGTAGTGAAGAACGAAGACGACGCCATGCACCGCTGCCCCAATTCGTCCTGTCCGGCGCAGTTCTACGAGCTGCTCAAGCACTTCGTCAGCAAGGGCGCCGCCGACATCGACGGGCTGGGCGAACGGTGGTGCGGCATCCTGATAGAGCGGGGCATGGTCTCCGACGTGGCCGATCTGTACCGGCTGGAAAAGGACGCGCTGCTGGAACTGGACCGGATGGGCGATAAGCTGGCCACCAGGATTATGGCCAACATCGAGGCCAGCAAGAACCGGCCTCTGCCCCGGATGCTCTTCGCCTTGGGCATTCCGCACGTTGGCGGCGAAGTCGCCCAGTTACTGGCGAGTCACTACCCTCACGTCTTTAACTTGATGATCACGGCGGTCGACAGGGAGAAAGAACTCACTGATATAAACGGCATTGGCCCTAAGATTGCGGCCAGCATCGCCGCGTGGTTCCATGCTCCGGCCAACAAGAGAGTGATCTGGAGTCTACGCTCTGCTGGGGTTCGCCTGGAGCAGGACACCCTGCCAAAGGCCACGACGGGTCCTTCGGAGACCACTCCATTCGCCGGGTTGACCTTCGTCGTTACAGGCACACTGTCCACATTTTCCCGCAGTGAAGCCGAAGGACGAATCAAGGGTTTGGGAGGAAAGATTACCTCGTCAGTGACCAAGAAAACCAGCTACGTCGTAGTGGGAGAATCGCCCGGCTCCAAGGCTGCTACTGCGGAGAAACTGGGAACCTCCATTCTGGAGGAAAATGCGTTCCTGCACATGCTGGAATCTCCCTCGACGGCGATGGCCGAGGAGCAGCAGGGCACCCTTGTCTGACACCATCATCATCGTCGGGCTGGGCAACCCAGGCCCCCGCTTCGCCGACACACGGCACAATGTCGGCTGGAAGGTGCTGGACCTGCTGTCGACGCAACTGCATATCCCGCTGAACGAACGCCGTCCCAAGGCGGTGCTGGGCACCGGCTACTTCTCCGGTCGGAGGGTGGTGCTGGCCAAGCCGCGAACCTTTATGAACAACAGCGGAGAGGCGGTGGAGTACCTGTTGTCCCGATTCGGAGGCGGCGGTCAGAACCTGCTCATCATTTACGACGAAATGGCGCTGCTGCCTGGCCGCATACGCCTACGGGCCGCAGGGAGCGACGCGGGACACAATGGTATTCGCTCGGTGATTCAGGCCGTTGGAGGCACAGGATTTCCCAGACTGCGCATCGGCATCGGTGGACCGCCACCGGGCATTGTGGCCCGCGACTACGTTCTGGGCAAGTTTGACGGCACAGAATCGAGAGCCGTCACAGCAGCCGTTGAGCGCGCCGCCGCTGCCGCTTGCTGCCTCTTGGAGGAAAACGTCGACGCCGCCATGAACCGGTTCAACCAAGACCCGGCGGCCGCCCCACCGCCATCTGCCCAGTGATGGCCGAAGCAACCCTGGCCTGCCGAGGGTCCTACAAAGGGATTGCTGCCAAAACGGTCGCCACCACCGAAACAGCGGACAGCGCCATGAGCAGCGGCAGGCACCCGAATCGCCGTCCGCCGGAGCCACCTCCTTCTCCTGATCTCCCTCTACGACCGCGGCGATTCCGTCTCTGAGTGCACTCTACGCAGGTGCAGGCAGGAGGATGCGTCCCTCGAAGCCGGTTTACGTCATAAGACATACCACAGACTCGCATACATACGGTTCGGCGCAGCGGTCATATTATCGTTATCATCATGCCAGAGGCGTACCATCCTGTCGCGCCTTGCGAGATGTCAATGACGGAAAACCCTATCCGCGGGAATAGCCGGGCGATTGCCGTGCTGAGATTGCTGGCTGGAGGATTCCTGTTGCTCGCGGTCCTCACCGCGTGCAACGGCAACCCTCGGGCGCAGCCTGCGCCCACCGTTCCCCAGACGTCAACCGGCTCTGCTGCCCAGAGTACCTCTCCCTCTCCCCCTGTGTCGTCAGCATCAGTAGCTACCCACACCAAAGCTGCCGAGGCAACTCACAATCCCTCACAATCCTCCACCGCCAAGCCGGATGGCGCGGTACCCTCGCGCCCGGCGGCAACGGTGGAAGAGACACATAAGGCTGCAGCAGAGGGTTTTCCAGTTCCTCCCGACAGGGACTATTACCGCTTGGCCACAGAACTTATACCTGGCGCCAGCGCGGTCGATCCTGTGGTGAGACACAACGCGCCCACGCTCGAGGTAGGTCATCGCGAAACGTTCAATCTTGTCGACCTGGAATCCAAAGAGTTGTACGAGAGCGAGTTTGAGCTGCGGCTGGTAACTCCACATGCATATTGGTTCCTAGAGGATGGCGTGAACGCGAGCCAAGAGAATATCGAAAAATCGGCCTCTGAGTTCGAGGACCACATTTACCCCAAGGTCACCGGCGTTTTTGGTCAGGAGTGGACGCCCGGCGTGGACGGGGACCCGCACCTGTACATCATCAATGCCAACCTGCGCGGGGTGGGCGGCTACTACAGCGCTGCGGACGAATACCCCCGGGAAATCCGTCCTGTAAGTAACGAGATCGAAGCCATATACGCCAACGTCCGATACTTGCCCATTGGCTCGGATGTTTTCTCGCTGGTTTTGGCCCACGAACTCCAGCACGCCGTGCACTGGAACCACGATCTGTCGGAGGAAACCTGGGTCAGCGAGGGCCTGTCGGAACTGGCTGTGACTATCGCGGGATACCCGGAGACCAGTGCGCTCGAGTTCCGGCGTGCCGGACCGACCTCATTGACTAATTGGCCGGCCAACGACGTAGGCGGTGCAGAGAACTATGGGGCCGCCTCATTATTTATGCATTATCTTACCGAGCATTACGGTGGCCGGGACAATCTCCGTCCGTTCCTTGAACAGGCGGAAGATGGAATCCAAGGAATCAACGCCTTCCTCGAAGCCGAAGATCACGAAGTTAGATTCAACGCCGTGTTCCGGGATTGGGTGGTTGCCAATCTGCTGGACGAGGACACTGGTCGCTTTGGATACTCGGAAATGACCCTCCGGTTTCCCGTATATCGGAATATGAAGGTCGGAGGCGAGTTGCAGTCAACGATTCCCCAATACTCAAACGAATACGTCCGTCTGGAACAGCCACCCACAACCGTCCGCCTTTCGTTCGACGGCGAAGAAACTGTGCCTCTACTGCCGGAGGACACAGGGGATGGCTGCTGGTGGAGCAACAAGGGTGATGTTATCGACTCCACTCTCACCACAGGCCTGGACTTGCGGCGCGTTGACAGTGCCTCCCTGAACTATCATGTGTGGTTCTCCATAGAGGAGGACTGGGACTACGCATACCTGGAAGTATCCGTGGACGGTGGGCAGAGCTGGACGATCCTGGAAACGCCACTGACCAGCAGCGAAGATCCCCTCAACGTTTCCTTCGGCCCTGGCTACACCGGCGGCAGCGAGGGCTGGCAGAAGGAGTCTGTATCGCTGGACCGGTGGGCTGGGCAGGAAATCATGGTCCGTTTCCAATATATCACCGACGCGGCCATCAACGACCACGGTCTTTGCCTGCAAAACATCCACGTGGACAGTGAGGACGAGGCAACCAACCTAGCCTCGGACTGGACGCCCACCGGGTTCGTATGGACCAATAACCGGGTGCGCCAGGGCTTTATGGTGCAAGTGGTCTACGAGGGTGACGATGGATCAGCCAATCGCGTTTTCCAAGTGGAATTGGACGATGGCAACCATGGCGAAATCATATTGGAACCAGATCCTGACGCCAAGCGCATAGTCGCCATCATTCAACCGTTGGCTCCATCCACTCGTATGCCGGCCAGCTACGCGATGAGGCTGGAAGCCGCAGAGTAGAGCCCGTTCATACCTGACAATCGGAGATAACCATGAAGTTTGGCTTGTGCGTAATCGGTTGCGGCGCTTTTGCGCGAACATTCGCATCCGCGGTGCAGGGTGAGCTTGGCGAAATCGACCTGTACTTCGCCAGCCGAGACCCGGACAGAGCGGCCGCCTTTTCCTCCCAGTATGGCGGCTCTGGCAGCTTCGGCTCCTACGAGAGCGCAGTCGCCGACGACCGGGTGAACGGCGTCTATGTCTGCACCCCGCATCACCTGCACCTTGAGCATGCTCGCCTGGCCGCGAGCGCCGGCAAACCCATCCTGCTGGAGAAGCCGCTGGCTCGCACGGCTGATGAGGCCCAGGCAATCGTGGCCGTGGCAGGGGACGGTGGAGTGACGCTGATGGTGGCCGAAAACTACCGGTTCATGCCTCCGGTGAGAGCCGCCAAGGAGATGGTTGATCGCGGCGAGCTGGGTACCCTGCGCCTGGCCCAATTGCAGGAGGACTTCCCGTTCCAACCGACGGATTGGCGCAACGACGCTGAAATGAACGGCGGAGGTGTGCTCATCGATGGGGGCATCCACAAGCTCAGTCTCCTGGCCTACCTGGCGGGCAGTCCCTCGGAGGTGTACGCCGCCGAAGTGCCGTCGTCCCAACCGGGGCTGGCCGCTGAGGACGGTGTGATGGCAATGCTGCGCTATTCCAGCGGACTGGTGGGGATAATCAACCACACCTGGAGCGCAGGGGCACACCACCAACGTCCGTGGGTTACGGTGTCAGGATCCTTGGCCAGCATCGCCTTCGAGCTTGGAGGCGACTGGGTCGACACCATCGACGCCGCTGGCCGCCGCGGGGAAAACCTGGACGGCGACCGTGGGGGCCTCGCCGCAATGGTCCGGGAATTCCGTCAGAGCGTCCAAGAGGACCGCCCACCTGCCATGACCGGCGAGGAAGGAGCGCGGGACGTGGCGCTGGTGCAGGCCTGCTACGAATCGATGCGATCGGGCGCACCCGTCGGGTTTCAGTGACATCTCTTTGCAGTACAGGGTGCGATCTTTCCGAAATTAAAAACGCCGCATCGGGCGATGCGGCGTCTTCTTTGCTGCCCTGACAGGGGAATTCTTTAAGCGTCGCAGTGCTTGAGGAACTCGTGCGGATGCGGGTACAGCTCGTCCACATCCGCACCAAGAACACAGTCCAAGCGCGGGTTTCTAGGCAGTGGCTGCGGCGCCCACAGTTTCGATGATCAACCCGGTGACGGTGTATGGGTCGCAGTTGGCGTTGGGCCGGCGGTCTTCGATGTAACCCTTTCCGTCTCGGGCCACCTGCCAGGGAATCCGTACCGAAGCGCCCCGGTCGGATACGCCATAGCGGAACTCTCGGTAGGAGCAGGTCTCGTGCTGGCCGGTCAACCGCTCTTCAATCCGGTGCCCGTAGTTGGCGATGTGCAGGTCGTGGCGGCCCTTCAGGGCCTCCGCCGCGGCGAAGCAGGCGTCGAGGTTCTCCCGCATATCATTGGTGGAGAAGTTGGTGTGCGCCCCGGCCCCGTTCCAGTCGCCCTTGACCGGCTTCGGGTCCAGAGTGGCGCTGATGCCTTTGCGCCCGTCAACGGTTTCCACGTCCTCTCCGATGCGGTAGAGCAGCCAGCGGGCCAGCCACAGGTGGTCGGCGGCGGTAGGCGCGCCGATCGGGCCAATCTGAAACTCCCACTGTGCCGGCATAACCTCCCCATTGATACCAGCAATTGCCAGGCCGGCATACAAACAGGCGTCCATGTGCTTTTCCACCACGGGCCTGCCGAAAACCTCGTCGGACCCGACGCCGCAGTAGTAGCCGCCCTGGGGCGCGGGGAAACCGTTGTCCGGCCAGCCCAATGGCTTGATTCCGTCAAAGAAGGTGTACTCCTGCTCGATACCGAACCAGAAGTCCAAGGCCGCGTACTTCTCAGCCGCGGCGGCGCAGGCGGCCCGGGTGTTGGAGGGGTGGGGCGTCATGTCTGTAAGCAGCACTTCGCACATCACCAGCTTGTTGTCGCCGCCCCGCACCGGATCCGGCACAGTCAGTACCGGATTAAGTACGCAGTCTGAATTTTCGCCAGGTGCCTGGTTGGTGCTGGAGCCGTCAAAACCCCAAATGGGGGGGTCCTCCCCGTCCGGAACAATCTTGCCCTTGGACCGCAGCTTGGCCGTGGGCTGTTGCCCGTCAATCCAGATGTATTCCGCCTTGTAACTCATAGGTCCACCCTCGCCGATTCAGATTTTCCTCTAAATTATAACTGAACTTAACCGCTGTTTTGGAGTCATGACGCGCCTATGGATTAGTAGTGCAAGCGCCCTTGCTGTGCTGGGACAGGCCCAACGCCACATCTCCTCCATTGTTCCCTGCAATTGAATATTTTCTGTTTGACTTGGGCGATATTGCTGTTCCAGGTCCGTAAGTTTCCGTACAACTCCCCACACCAGATCTCACAGGCCTTGCCTCAGGGAAAAGAATTCGCTCCGCGTTGTTTGCAAGCGCGGAGCGAGTTCTTTCTTTTTTCAGATGCCCGCTCTGCCGCAGGCTGAGGCGGAAGACTACTTGTTGCGGATGAGTTTCTTGGGGAGAAGCACCCAGAGACCGAACAGTCCGATGAAAGCTCCGGCGGCTACTATGACTATCATTCTGAGGCTCCCTCCGAATTCGTTATGGCCATAGTATCGCCCCAGGTTGTTACGCGCCGTTTACACGGATGTTAAATGTTTGTTACACGCGCTGCCGGTAAAAACAATCACTCCGCGCTGACAATCAGCACGGAGCGAGCAAAGAACCCTGTTTGGGATGCACCCGCGAGGGGCGCAGTTTTCGAGAGCTTACTTGTTGCGGATGAGTTTCTTGGGGAGAAGCACCCAGAGACCGAACAGTCCGATGAAAGCTCCGGCGGCTACTATGACTATCATTCTGAGGCTCCCTCCGAATTCGTTATGGCCATAGTATCGCCCCAGGTTGTTACGCGCCGTTTACACGGATGTTAAATGTTTGTTACACGCGCTGCCGGTAAAAACAATCACTCCGCGCTGACAATCAGCACGGAGCGAGCAAAGAACCCTGTTTGGGATGCACCCGCGAGGGGCGCAGTTTTCGAGAGCTTACTTGTTGCGGATGAGTTTCTTGGGGAGAAGCACCCAGAGACCGAACAGTCCGATGAAAGCTCCGGCGGCTACTATGGCTATCATTCTGAGGCTCCCTCCGAATTCGTTATGGCCATAGTATCGCCCCAGGTTGTTACGCGCCGTTTACACGGATGTTAAATGTTTGTTACACGCGCTGCCATCTTCAAGATTCCTTCCAACTGGCATCTCAAGCGCCTCGAGACAGAAAAGAGCCCTGCAGACCGGGAAAACAAAATCCCGCGCCAACTCTGACGCGGGGTGATTCAGCGAGGGAGGCTTGGGCCCGCCTGGAGCGGACAGTGTTCAGCAGGACTACTTGTTCTTGAGGAACTTGCGGGGAAGAATCACCCAGAGAGCGAACAGTCCGACAAAGGCACCAGCTGCAATGATGGCTATCATCCAGGGCGCTCCTACGGATTAACTCTTCCGGCATTTTGCCAGATGGGTGTCGCCCCTTTTACATGAATGTTAACTATATGTTACACGTCCCTGCAAGAGCGCCAGCGTGGGATCAATAGCTGTTTGGAAAGCGCTGAAGTAAATCGCCCCGCGCCGGGAGCGTCAAACCGGCACGGGGCGATTGGAGAGGAGCCTACCAGTCCCACCGCAAGCAGCGGGCATTCGGAGGCAGCCTATTTGCTGTTGCGGATGAGCTTCCTCGGCATTACCACCCAAAGAGTGAACAGTCCTAGAAACGCTCCCGCAGCGACTAGAGCAATCATCCTTTCTGCCTCCCAAAATCTTGCCGGGACTTGATGGTTACAGTATCGGGGGCAGTTGTTACGCCGGGTTTTCATCCACGTAAATTGTTTGTAACGTCCGGGGAAACGAACGGGCCGGGGATTGCTCCCCGGCCCGATTGTAGCTTCGCGAGATACCGTGAGGGTCAGTAGTCGTACGCGGGCAGGTCGTGCTCCGCGAGGTCCAAACCTTGCTCTTCCTCCTGACGCGAGGCACGAACGCCCATGCTGTACTTCAGCAACAAGAACATGCCGAATCCGGTCACCAGCGCCCAGGCCAGCACCACGCCCATGCTGATGAGCTGCGAGACGATTTGCAAGCCGTTGCCGCCCACCAAGCCGATCACTGCACCATCTCCAGTGTTACCGACGACTTCCGTAGCGAAGATACCTACTGCCAACATGCCCCACAGGCCGCTGGCACCATGAACCGAGATAGCATTCACCGGGTCGTCGATCTTCAATACGTTCTCGATAAACCATACTGAGCCCATCATTATGGGCGCGGCTATAGCGCCAATAACCACCGCCCACCATGGGTCAACGTAGGCCACTGGGGCGGTGATGCCCACCAGCCCTGCCAGCGCGCCGTTACAGGCCATCAGAATGTCGGCCTGACCTGTCCGCACCAGTTGTATATACAGGGCGACGACTGCGCCGGTGGCTCCAGCCAGCAAGGTGTTGATGGCATTTAGGCCAATTGACTCCCCACTGCCAATGTTGAATCCGAACCATCCAAAGAACAGAATGAAGGTGCCGATAATCACGAAGGGCACGTTGTGGCCCGGCAGAATATTGGCCGAGCCGTCGGCGTTGAACTTTCCGGTCCGTGCGCCGACCACAACCGCGCCCGCCAAGGCGATAAAGCCGCCCATTGCGTGTACCACTCCGGAACCGGCATAGTCTGCCGCAGCAGGGAGACCTATGGCGTCGAGGGTGCCAAGCCAGCCACCACCCCAGACCCAGTGGCCGTAGAGCGGGTAGATGATGGCACCGATCATGAAGCTGTAAGCCAAGTATGCCTGTGTCCTGGTTCGTTCGGCTACAGCTCCGGCCACGATCGTGGCGGCGGTTGCAGCAAACACCATCTGGAACATCCAACTCACATAGACGTTCCAGTCATTACCTCCTTGAGCTAGGAAGAAAAGCGTACTGCTAGATTCTTTGACTCCCCCCAGACCAAGCAGTCCACCTGCTACCGGCAAACCGAACATTATGGCGTAACCAAAAGCCCAGAAGGAAATCGACGCCATGGCGAAGTCCATGAAGCTCTTGGTCATGTAGTTCGTAACGTTCTTGGAGCGAATCAACCCCGCGCCAAGGAAGGCGAACCCTGCCTGCATGAAGAAGACCAGGAATGCCGCGATCATGGTGGTCAGGTTGCCGATGTCGGTAGCATTGGTCTCCACCGGGTCGGCATCCTGGGCGAAGGCGATGTTGTACCCTGCCATCACCGCCGCGGCAAAAAGCCCTGCGATGGTGTAGGGCAAAAAACGCCGCAACTTAGCCGCGCCTCTGGAATATGGAGCCGTCTCAGCCAGCATGGCCTTTCTCCTTTTCGCCCGATAGTGGGCGCACGGGATTATTCCGTTAAAGAATGTATGCCCAGCGTGTTACAGCCAGATTTCCGAGTTGTTACGCATATATTTCAACCATGTTAACTAATCGTTACGGCTTTGACTCGTATTCGTTACAGCCACAGTATATTGCCATTTCCGAGCATTCCATATCTGGCAGCAGCAAAATTTCGAAAAAAGGGCAGGCGCCTCGCCTGCCCTGAAATACTTCTGTCGTCCTGAGTGGGTTTGATTTCTTGTTATTTCTCGATGGGAGCGCCGACGATGCTGCCCCACTCAGTCCAGGACCCGTCGTAGTTGCGGACGTTCTCCAACCCCAGCAGCTGGGTCAGTACGAACCAGGTGTGAGAGGAGCGCTCACCTATACGGCAGTAGGCGATGGTCTCCCGGCTACCATCGATGCCGTTTCCGCCGTAGAGTTCACGCAGGGCATCTGCCGATTTGAAGGTGCCGTCCTCGGCCACCGCCTGGCCCCACGGGATGTTGGACGCACCCGGTATGTGGCCGCCACGCTGCGAACCCTCCTGGGGCGCGGTGGGCGGCGCCAGCAGCTCGCCGCTGAACTCGGCGGGCGAGCGGACGTCCACCAGGGCGATGCTTTCGGCGTTGACCATGGCCAGCACTTGGTCTCGGTAGGCCCGTATGCTCTGCTCGCCTTCGGAGGCGGTGTAGCTAGCCGCCGCAGGGCTGGGGACATCTGTGGTCAAGGGCCGTCCTTCGGCCTCCCATTTTGCGCGGCCTCCGTTCATCATTCGCACATTGTTGTGGCCGTAGTACTTGAGCTGCCAGAAAGCCCAGGCTGCGAACCAGTTGTTGTTGTCGCCGTAGAGCACGACCGTAGTGTTGTTGCCGATGCCGGAACCGGCCAGAAGCTGTTCGATTTCCTCCTTGGACGTGAGGTCGCGGCGCACCGGCTGCTGCAGTTGAGACTGCCAGTTCCATCCGACGGCGCCGACGATATGACCCTGCTCGTAAGCCGACGTGTCCACATCAACCTCCACAAGGCGTACATTGGCGTCGCTGCCGTGTTCCGCAACCCACTCAGTACTGACCAGGGACTCGGGATGAGCGTATTCCGCCATACTTGGACCTCTCTATTCAATATATCGCAAATTTTGTTATGCCCGAATTAGACTCACTCGAACGAAAATGGTGCTTCCGTCATTATTTTATCGCAATGGCCTACTATTACAACGTCGGATTTAGGGAGGAGTGCCTGAGGTCTGCCGGTGGAGTCTGTAGCGGCGCCTCTGGTGGGAAAGTCTTGACCTCTCGCCCCGTTGCTGCGTCCACTCCAGCCACCGCAGCAACTCTTGCGGTCCGAACTTCTCCCTGGGCAGCATCTCACGCACCACCCGGTACACTTGGGGCCGGGTGAGCAGGGGCATCTTTCCCCCCAGTCCTGTTGCAGGCTCAACAGAAAGGCCCCGCCCAGCAGGCACATCGCCATGTGGCGATGCCAGCCGGCCCAGGTCCGGGTCTCGTACTCGTCCAGTCCAGCGTCGCTCTTCTCCGTCTCGAATTCGGTTTCAATACGCCAGCGAGACCCGCCCACGTGGGCCAGTGTCTCCAAGGGAGTGTCCTCCGGGGCGTTGGACAGGTAGTAGCGGGGTTCGCTGCCGTCCAGATTCCGCCGGAATATGGCCCAGAGTTCCTCACCGGGCTTCCGTCTGCGGGTTACCCGCACCCGCTGCGCACTGAATCTGTAGGTGCGGTGTCCTTGGGAACCCTCAGCCACCGTTATCTCCCGCCAAGCCTCCTCAGGCAATTCATCGCTGCGCCCGGACAGGGTGCGGCGTTGCCCGTCCACCAGCTTTGGCTTGCGGGGACGCCCAAATCCCCGGTATTCCGGATTGCTCCAGGCAGGCGCCAAAGGCCACACCGTGGTTCCTGCCGGAACATGCAGCACGTACCGCATCCCCAAGGCCGCCAGGCCCTCCCGAAAGGACGGCGACATACCGAAGGCGTCGTCCCCGGCAACCCATCCGGCTTCCAGATGGCCGCGCTCCAAAGCTTGCGCCACCATCTCCAAGGCCAACCCCGTCTTCGACCGGTAGCCTCGTCTCCCACCCGGCACCCTGCCGCCGCGCATCGGTCTGGGTCCGAGGTCCAGCTCTCCGGCAGGTACAGCCGCTTGTCCACCAACGCCGGCCCAAGGGGCTGACATAGGCCAGAAACATCCCGGCCTGGCAGTTGGCCACCTTGCCCAATCGTCCGCAGTACTGCCGGGCCACCCCCGCCGACCTCCTGCCCTGCTTCGGGAAGTCGCTGCCGTCCAGCACCCACACTGCCTCCGGGTGTCCCAGCCTGGGCGCCAAGTATTCTTGAAGGCGTCCGATGACGGCGTCATCATCCCAGCGGGAATCGGTGAGAAAGCGCTGCAGGGACCGGGCCGACACTCCCACCGATTCGGAGAGGTTCTCGGCGTTTCGCCGTTCCTGCGACTGTACCAGCAGGGCCTGCAGGTAGTTCCTGCCATGCTCCCGCCGCTGCTTGCGCCCGAAGGCCGCCGCGAGGAAGCCATGAAACTCGCGGAAGCAATCGTGAACCCGCTCAAAGGCTGCCACATCCATCACGCCGCCTCACCAGGGCTATCGCATTTGAAATTCTGGCGGCCATTTTAAGGGCAAACTGCTGCTGCTCATCGCCAATTTTGAGGTATAAGACCTCGTCATCAACGGGTGTCAAGAGGATTGCAGCCAAAAATACCGCTGAAAATCACCTGAGATCCCAAATGAAAGCCTCGAAATTTCCAAATGCGATAGCCCTGGCCCCCTCCCCGTCCCAAAGCCCTGTTATCCCAAGAATTACCTTAGCACACAACGCGTCGTTGTAATACTATACCAAAGCCAGGGTGGGATGTGCATTTCCGGGGTGTTGAGAGTTGGAGTGGGAGTCGCGCGGCAGGGCGCCGGCCCTTGATTGCAAGACGGTGCGGCAGCGGCGTTTCACCTCCTCTTTCCGGTTGGCCAGACCAACGAGGAAACTGCCGACCCCTTCCTGCACCTTGACCTTGGTTCCCAAGCATAGGTTCCCGGTGGCCTCCTCCCTGGCCCAGCCCCAGACCGCCTCATCGGCATTGAAGTCCGGACTGTAACCCGGCAGGTTAAACAGCCGCAGGTTCAGACCCGGCGTCCGCAGGTACTCCCTCACCGCCTCGCCCCGGTGGGCCGGCGCATTGTCCCAGATCACGTCCAGACGACCGCTGTGCCTCTCCCGCAACTGTCCCAGGAAGGCTGCCGATGTTCCTGAGTTGCTGTTTCCCTCCAGCTCCATCCAGCTCCACCCACTCCACCTCGCCGCTCTCCAGGCACACCGCCGAATAGTAGCTGGCCTTCTCGCCATAGCGCGGGCTGCTGGAGTCCACCAAGGCCGGCTCTCCCCGCAGCATCCACTTGCCCCGCAGTTCAGCGTCCGCACGAAAGTGGGCCTCGTCAGCGAAGAATATCTTGGCTCCGAATCTGCGAGCCTCGTCCGACAGGGCGGCGTACTCCGCCACGAAGGCCTCCCGTTTCTCCACATCCGCCTTGAGCAGCCGTTTCTTGGGGCGCTTGAAGGAGAATCCCAGCCGGCGCAGATAGTTCAGGCAGGTGCTGCGGCTCAGGCTGATACCGAAGCGCTCGGAGACGTACTGGCAGACCACTTTCCAGTTCCATGCCCGAGTTGGCGGGCAACTCCTGCACCGCCCCTTTCAGCGCCACCTGCTGCGCCGCCTCGAGGGCGGGGGGCACCACCGGACTGCTCGAATATCAAGGCTGTGGGCCCACCCTCGCCGAAGGCGGCCAACCACCGTCCAATGGTGTGGGGGTCCCGTTCCAGCGCCTCGGCGGTAGCCTGAGCGGTCCAGCCTTGGGTCAGAAGCCACAGGGCGTACCACCGTTCCCGCTCCCGGGGCACCGGCGCCAGAATCATCCGCCGGCGCACGCCCGGCACATCCATCTCCCATCGTTCGAGAAACTGGTCCATATCTCTCACACCCATCACCACCCCTCGCTCTTTCTCAGATAAGGTAACCCCGTTCCTCCACAAATTTATCCCACGTCTCTGCGCTTTTCACCTTGGCTTTGGTTTAGGGCGCCGGACCGTATCAAGTGCAGCGCGGCCGAGCACGGACCCGCGGTGGCCATCTTAGCCGAGAGGCCTTTTGAAGGCCCTCTCCCTTGGGCCAAGGTGAGGTAGGGCCACAAGCTCCATTTTGGGCTCGGAGCAAGAGGCTCGATCTTGCGACCACCCTCTGCGCATTCTGCCGTCGTCCGCTCCGAGGTGTCGGCCGACGGTGGTCTTTCCAGAATCCCCTGTCTCTCGAATTGATTCCTGAGCCTGCTATCGCCCTCGCAACTTCGGATCCAAGGCGTCTCTGACGGCATCACCCAAGAAATTAAAAGCCAAAACTACCATCGTGATCGCCACACCAGGAAAGACCACCAAGGGCCAATGGGGAATCAGGACGTTGGCTACCGCTCCTCCCAACATATTGCCCCAAGTTGCGGTGGGAGGAGCAATCCCCACGCCAAGGAATCCTAGTGACGCCTCAATGACGATTACCACACCCAGATGTGCGGTAGCGAGTACGATGTACGACGCAAGACATTGAGGACCCACATGGTAGACCATGATTCGAAGATCAGAGGCCCCGATGGCTCGGGCAGCCTCAACGTAGCTCATTTCCTTTACGGAAATGGCGACCGCCCTCACGACCCGAACGCCAAAAGGCAAGCGTGTCACAGCGATAGCTATGGTCACAGTCCATAACCCTGCGCCAATACCCACCACGAGCACCATGGCTAGGATCAGGGCCGGAAAAGCCATGAAGACTTCAAGAAACCTTTGGCTAATAATATCGAAGCGACCACCGCTGAAAGCACTCGCTACGCCCCAGACCGCACCGACGGTTGTACCCAAAATTACTGCCAACACGGCGATTTCCAAGGACACCCTGCCGCCATACATGAGACGACTGAGAATATCCCGTCCCTGGTAGTCGGTGCCGAGCAGATGGGATTTCACGGGCTCCAGTTTACGTTCGCTGAGCACCACTTCGTTGGGGTCACTTGGCGCGACGACCGGAGCAGCAATGGCCAAGATCACCACGATTGCCAAGAGGACGGCGCTGAAAAAACCCAATGGGAATCGCTTGGCGAAACCAAGGGTGCCAGCCGCTGAACGCCGAGAGAGGGCGCTCAATCGGGAAGGCCGGACCAGCGCGGATAGCACCGTCATTTCTCTATCAGCACCCAACTCCCACTCCGAGAATCAAATATCCCTTTTCATATGGAAACGTCGTTTCGAAGACCGTGCGTTGTGCGCACACACTAACCATATCTGATCCTCGGGTCCAGCCACGCATAGCTGATATCGATCACAAGATTAATCGCCACGAAGGCCACCCCGTATAAGAGCACCAGATTCTGGATCACCATGTAATCCAGTTCAATAAAGGCCTCAATCATCGCTTTACCAAGGCCGGGAACGTTGAAGGCCTGTTCCACCACCACGGTACCACCCAACAAGAAGCCAAACAGCACTCCCGAGAGCGTCACAATCGGCAATAGAGTGTTGCGAAGAGCGTGACGAAGGATGACTAATCGCTCCCGCAGACCCTTGGCCCTGGCGGTGCGTATGTAGTCCTCGTGTACCACTTCCAAAAGAGTAGACCGTGTCAGCCGCGCGATATAAGCGGAAACGGCCAATCCGAGAACTACCGACGGACCCCATATCAATTGAAGGTTCCTGATGGGGTCCTCCCACAGATTTATGATCCCGATGGGTGGGCCATATCCCCACTGGAACAGCATTCCCAGAATTATCAGCGAGGCCAGCCAAAAGCTGGGGATGGACAGGAAGAATATAGTGAAAATCCTGGAACCATAGTCGATGAGACTGTTCTGTTTTAACGCCGAGATTATCCCCACGGGCAGCCCTATCAACCAAGACAGGAGCATCGAGAAAACAGCTATCTCCACCGTCAGGGGACCCCTGGCTTTGATCAGGCCGACTACGGTATCGGCCCTTCGGAACGAATTGCCCAGCTTGCCTGATCCTATGTCCTTTAACCAGTTTCCGTATTGGACTATCAGTGGATCGCTGAGCCCTAATTCGGCCTCGATCTTGGCCCGGTCTTCGGGCCGAATGTTCACTGCCTGGGTGCCGAACATTACGCTTACCGGGTCCCCCGGTATAACCCGCAGGGCCAAGAAAATGATTATGGATACGCCTAACAATGTCGGTATGGCGTATAGCAAACGCCGGGCGATGTATCCCTTCATACCTTTACGACAGCCCCTCGCGGATCATCAAGAAAAACGCCCACACCGGATGCCGCCCCTGCCTGGGGCGGAGAGACGACTTACCTCTCTTCCATCCACCAGATTTCGTTTCGCATCCCTTCCCAATAGTTCGCTCCCTTGGTGGCGGCACCTCCTGGGTGAACGTAATCGTACCAAGCGTCTATTACGAAGAGACTGCCAAATATAATCATGGGAACCTCGCGGTCCAGCAATTCGATGCCGTCATCGATCAGCTGCTGGAATTTCACGGGGTCGTCTTCCATTTGCGTAGCTGCCACTATGCCGTCAAACTCGGGGTTGGAGTATGGGATGAAATTGTATCCGCCATCCGTACGGAATGCGTTGGACCAGTAATCAGCGACATGGGGCAGGGTTACGCCGAATCCGGTAATGGACAGATCGTAGTTGCCGTTCTTGACCTCTTCATACCAGGCTCCGGAGGCGACCAGCTTCAGTTCGGAATTGATATTGAGCTCACGCGCCAAAACGTCTTGAACTATCGGAGACCAGGCCTCGAAGAAGCTGATCGTTTGCCGCACTATCAGGACCAGGTCATCTATGCCATCGGCATAGCCTGCCTCCTCCATCAATCGCCGGGCCTCGGCTTTGTCCTCCTCGGTGGGCGTACGCCAACCGGGGAGGTCCTTCACCTCAGCCCAATAGTCTTCGAATAGTGGGTCGGTGGGCATCAGCCAGCCGCTAGGGACGGTTGGAAAGACTTCGTAAACCGCCTCCACCAAAGCAGGCTTGTCAAGGATGAGATTCACCGCCTGGCGCACTCGAACGTCATCAAATGGCTTGGTATTGGAGTTCATCCATAGGCCCAATGGAACAGTCGGGAAGATTCTGGCCGTGACGATGTTGCTGGCGGCCGCCCTCTCCTCCGATATGGGATCAATGCCAAAACAGAAGTCAAGATTATTGGCCAAGCACGCGGCCCCTGTTTTTGGACCCAGGTCAAAGTGATAGGCCTCTATTCCATCCAAATATGGCAGTTCGGGGTTCCAATACCCGTCGTTCCTGGTGAGCTTGCGTACCACACCAGGTTCCAAACTGTCTGTGACAAAAGGCCCGGTGCCCGGATAAGTTGGAACCCTCCGCAGGTCGTAACCATTTGCCTCCAGTGTTTCCTTGCGTACGATCACGTTGAACCCGCCCTTGATCGCGCTCAACAGGAACGGTCTCCGCTCCCGCAGGCGGAATTCCACCGTCCCAGCGTCAACGGCAACGATTTCGGTTACGGCGTCGAACAAACCCTGTCTCGGACTCAACACGCCGGCAGGAGGAAACACAATTTGGTCAAAGCTGGCGGCCACATCCTCCGCGGTGAGAGGAGCGCCGTCATGAAACTTTACTCCTTCCCTTATTGTGAACGTGTAGGTAAGCCCGTCATCCGAGACGGTCCAACTCGTGGCAAGGTCAGCGATAATGCTGTCCCAGTTCACTGGGTCGACTTGGACCAGCAGGTCGAACATTGGCGCTTGAGGTCCCATGTTCGCGATGCTGCCCGTCTGGTGCAGGTCGTATAGCGTCGAGTTTGCAATACCACCCCATCTCAGAACGCCCCCGTACCTGGCGTCCGCCTCCGGCGGTGTGAGATAGCCGGCGTCTTTCGTTTCGCCTACGTCCGCGGCCGTGCTTTCCGGAGCGCGAGTAGCGACCACGGGAGTGGAGGGCTCAACGGCGCTGGTAGCGGGCACGGAGGTGGAGGGGGCAGTAGCTGGAACATCGGTGGCCGCTGAACTCTCCATCGCTGTTGGTTCCGGAGCTTCGGCCGAGTCTCCGCCACAACCAACGGCAATAATACACAGGAGGATGATGCCGCTCATTAGTATTTTAATGTAGCTCAATCGCTTGATTCCCATATCCATAACTCCACCCAGAAGGTTCCGGTTAACACTGATTTTGTAATAAATGCATAGGTAATATCCTAATTATCTATCGTAAAAGGTTGGAATTCTCCATAATAGAGCCTATTTTGGTATCTAGCAGGTGATAGATTGCGGATTATAGTTTAACGGTAGGACAGGGTCAACAAGGGAAACGGGTCGTCTCAGGGCTATCGCATTTGGGCGGATGTGGTGCGCGGTAGCTTTCTTGGTGGACAACGAGGGTGTTTGGGCAGCGGGTGGACGAGGTGTGTGGAGGTTGTGGGCATTGGTGCGCTGGTTGAGGATTTGGAGCCCTTGGAGGGCCCCAGGCGCGGAAACCCAGGGCGGCATTCTCTGCACGACATTCCGGTGACTGCTTTGTGCACTCTGCTGTGCGGTGGGGCGACCAGCACTGACATGGCCCTCTTCGGCCATCCCAAACGGGAGTTCCTGCAATCCTTCCTGCCGCTCAGGAATGGAGTCGCCAGCCAGGACACCTTCTCCAGGGTGTTCCGCCTTGTCAACGTCGACGGCGAAATGACCCGGTAGCGCCGATAGTGATCTGACCTCGCATTGCCTCACCTAAATCGTTACCCAACGAAAGTGATTGCCTCACATACAATGTTACCGAAAAGTGGGAGGCAATCGTGTGGCGGGAGGCATCAGCAGGATGGCGAAAAATGATCCAGGGTCGACGCATCTATGACGAGGCGGTCCGTGAGGCGGTGATCCTGACCTGGGAGGCCACCGACCGCATGTGCGGCAAGCGCCTGAAGGCCGTGCTGCCCCATTTGGTTGAATCCATGGAACGTCATGGCCATTTGGACCTGGACCTCGAGGTGCGAGAGCGGCTACTGGCCGCCAGCGCGGCCACCCTAGACCGGCTGCTCAAACCGGTCCGTAGCACCGTGTCCGGCCGGCGCAGGCGGCGGCGTAATCTGTCCCCAGGCCGCAACATTCCGGTGCGGACCTTTGCCGATTGGAACCGTCCCCCGCCTGGATTCTTGGAGATCGACCTGGTGGCTCACTGCGGCGACAACATGGGAGGCTCCTTTGTCTACAGCCTGGTGGCCACCGACGTATGCACCGGGTGGACCGAGGCCGTTCCCCTGCTGGCCAGAGAGCAATCCCTAGTGGTTACAGGACTGGTGGTTACAGGACTGGAGGCCATCGGGCAGCAACTGCCCTTCCCCATCCGCGGCATTGACTCGGACAACGACAGCATGTTCATCAACGCAACCCTCACCCAGTACTGCGGCGAGCGTGGCATCGAGTTCACCCGCTCCCGGCCCTGCCGCAAGAACGACCAGGCGTGGATTAAGCAGAAGAACGGGGCGGTCATCCGGCGCTTCATCGGCCACGGTCGTTACTCGGGCCCGGTGGCGGGGCAGACCATGGCGCATTTGTACGGGGCGATGCGCCGGTATGTGAACTACTTCCAGCCCTCAGTTCAAGCTCATGGAGAATATCCGGAACGGCTCCGTCGTGGTCAAGCGCTACAGCCTGCTAGCCACGCCCTACGACCGGCTGATGCGCCACGAGGCGGTCAGCGACGAGGCGAAGGCTCGGCTGGGTGAACGCCGGGCCGCATTGGACCCGGTGGCGTTGCTGCACAGCATCAGGGAGGCGCCCAGTCGGCCCTGACAGCGCTCACTGCCCCGGAGCTCAGGCCTACACCCCAAGGCGAGAGCCTGGAGCAGTTTCTGGCCAGTCTGCCCGGCCAGTGGCGCCGGGATGAAACGCATTTTCCCAAGGAGCGTAAGATGGCGGCGCCGCGCACCTGGCGCACGAGGGAGGACCCTTTCGCAGGGGTGTGGTGCGATGTGCTCGGTTGGTTGCAGGAAGAACCGGACGCCAGCGCGGTGGCGTTGCTGGGCCGGTTGCAGTCCTCCCATCCCGACCGCTACAGCCAGGCGCATCTGCGTACCCTGCAACGCAGGGTGCAGCAGTGGCGAGGCATCATGGCCAAAAAGCTGGTTTGCGGCTCGGCCGATGAAGCTGTCGCGGACCCGGGTGCAATGCCGGAATTGGCGCTGGTTGGTAGCGACCCCAAGTGCTAAAGTTTCGGTAACATTCCTTAATGAGGCAACACGCCGGCATTTCTAGTTGACGCGGGACAAACGGATTCCCGCTTTTGAAGTCACAGGAATTAGTTCGGATTTGACCACTGTCCGTCGAATAGACGCATAGGGGTCTGGGTGAAGTGGCTTAGACAATGCTCAAGGTGATGGCGCTGGCCGCAGTGGCGCATCGAACGCTGCACCGCTGGTTAGTTGCCCTATGACCTGGGCGGCCGGTACTCATTGTAGTCGCGGCAGCTATCGTAGCTGGCCTGATCTATGTGGATCCACTTCGTACCCGGAATGCCCCTTCTCTTCTTCCTGGGAGTGCCTAGTATTACAACGACGAGTTGCATAAAACCGGGTGGGAGTTTACTCATACAGCTACGGGCCCTTCTTCATCAGGGGCTCGCGCCAGTCTATTGACAGCCTCAAAATCCGCCGCACGAGTTGCCTCCCCGGATACATCGTCGTTGTAATACTAGGGAGCCGCAGCCCCAAACCGCGGGTACCTGCGAGATGAAATACAAGACTCTAACAGGCCACCTCAGCGATTCGGTTGGGAGGACAGCACGGGACAGGCCCTCGTTTGAAGCCTTTTGCAATTTCAGCCTTTTGCAATTTCAAAGATGCTTGGCTAATATAAGGTTAATAGTAATGCTGGTTGACGGCGGGCAGTAGCCGGCCGGCAAGGGGACTTTATGGGCAGCAACCGATGGCTCCGCAACAGCTTTGTCTACCTGATGATCATCGTTGGCGTTATCGTTATCTTCTACACCCTGATGCCTTTCGGTGGCAGTGACGATGAGCCGGTCAGCAGGGTCATCTCCCTCGCCAAGAACAACCAATTGGACAAAATCGAGGTCAATGGTGACAATCTGACCGTTTACCGCACCGGCGGCGAAACGTTCAACAGCAAGCTCGAGAAGGGCGACAGCATCACATCCCTGTTGCTGGAAAGCGGCGTGGAGATCGGTGCACCCGGCGTGGAGATTTACTCGAAGGGTTCCAGCGGGCTATCCAGCTTCTTCGGCCTGCTCATCAACTTCCTTCCACTCATATTCTTCGGCGGGTTGATTCTGTTCATGATGCGTCAGGCGCAGGGCAGTAACAATCAGACGCTGAGCTTTGGGCGCAGCCGGGCTCGCATGATGCCGTTCAACCGTCCCACGGTCACCTTCGCAGATGTGGCCGGAGTGGACGAAGCCAAGGTCGAGCTCCAGGAAATCGTGGAGTTTCTGAAGTTCCCGGAACGCTTCCTAGCTCTCGGCGCCCGCATTCCCAAGGGAGTGCTGCTGGTGGGCCCGCCTGGCACCGGCAAGACATTGCTGGCGCGCGCCGTCGCGGGCGAGGCAGGCGTGCCTTTCTTCCACATCAGCGGCTCAGAATTCGTCGAAATGTTCGTGGGCGTTGGCGCCGCTCGCGTACGCGATCTCTTTGAACAGGCCAAGCGAAACTCGCCCTGTATCGTTTTCGTCGATGAAATTGACGCCGTTGGACGGCACCGCGGAGCAGGTCTGGGAGGCGGGCACGACGAACGGGAGCAGACCCTCAACCAGATCCTGGTGGAAATGGACGGATTCGAAACGAACACCAACATCATAGTGGTAGCGGCGACCAACCGCCCCGATATCCTGGACCCGGCATTGCTGCGTCCTGGGCGCTTTGACCGCCGCGTGACGCTTGACCTGCCCGATCTGCAGGGCAGAAAGGCCATCTTGAGGGTCCACGCCGCAGGCAAACCACTGGCTCCTGAAGTCATCTTGGACACCGTGGCCAAGGAGACCCCCGGGTTCAGCGGCGCCGACCTGTCCAACTTGGTCAACGAAGCCGCCATCCTGGCTGCCCGCAACAATAAGAAGTCCATCTTCATGTCGGAATTTGAGGAGGCGGTAGACCGCATCATCGCCGGCCCTGAGCGCAAGAGCCGCCTCATCAGCCGCCGGGAAAAGGAAATGACAGCCTATCACGAGGCGGGCCATGCGCTGGTGGCCTGGGCGCTCCCCCACGCCGACCGCGTGCATAAAATCTCGATCGTGTCCCGCGGGTCAATGGGCGGCCACACCTCCCTGCTGCCCGAGGAGGACCGCTACCTCTGGACCAAGAACCAGTTCAGCGACATGATGGCCGTGACCATGGGTGGCCGGGCCGCCGAAGAGCAGATTTTCGACGAGGTCACCACGGGCGCCAGCAACGACATAGAGCGCGCCACCAAGATAGCCTTGGGCATGATCAAGCGCTACGGCATGAGCCGTTCCCTCGGCCCACGCACTTTCGGCAAGCGGGAAGAGATGATATTCTTGGGCCGCGAACTCAGCGAGGAGCGCGACTACGGGGACAAGGTGGCCGAGGAAATAGATGAAGAGGTCAAGGGTCTCATTACCCGGTCCTACACCGAGGCCAACGATATTCTGATTAACCACAAGCCGAAGCTGGTCCTGCTGGCCGAGTACTTGATTGAACACGAAACGGTGTCAGGCGAGGCCCTGAACCATCTGTTCAACGAGGAACGTCCGGGAACCGAACCCGGGGCCGTCCCCGTAGTACCTCAGGAACCGCCGCCGCACCCTGCGCCGCGCCCGCAGCCGACCATACAACCGCGGCCGGCGCCAACACTGCCATCTACCAGCGGTCAGGACGGATCGAGCGACGAAATTCGCAGGTAGCCGGGTTCTCCAGGCAGAACAGGTCAGGCTACGGACAGGTCATGAAGAGAAGGGCGGGACCGGGTCCCGCCCTTCCTTTTGGCTCGATTTCGATTCTGTTCTGCTCGGCTGCGGGTGAGATCTATTCCGCTGTTTCAGAGTCCTGCGGGGCAGGCAGCTGCCGGTAATAAAGGCCCCATTGCTTCATCAGCTCTTCCACCGCCGGATTTTTCAGCGCCACCAGCTCGTGGAAGAAACCGGCCAGCGCATGGGCCGGCATGGACTCCGCAGAGCAGACCCAGCTGCGCTCTGCAGGCACCACGTAGATGAGACCTCTCTGATGCTCGCATACTGCTTGAATGCGGGTCATATCCTCGCTGGGCTTCACTTCCAGACCGGCCAGGGTGGTCATGGCATTTCACATCCTTTCGGCTGAATCAGGCCCACCGAAACAGTTCCATCAAAAACCCGGAAACAAACACGGCGGGGCTGTAGCGACTCCGGTTCGGGGTCATTATATCTCCGAATCCGGCACGCCATTATAGTCGTAAAGTTATGGCGGTGTTATTATCTAATGCGGAACGCGCTCGGAAAAGACCGGCGCGGCAAGGAATTGTCAAACATGTACCAACCTGGAGGACAACCCCCCAGACAACCCGAGTTGAATTTCGACCAGCTTATGGGCGGAATCGGGAGTACCCTCGGTCGCATTGCCAACCGGCTGGGTGGCGGCGGGGTCGGCTTGGCCGCTGTGCTGATCGTCGGACTGATCGTAATCATTTGGGCCGCCACCGGCATCTACACCGTCAGCCCTGGCGAACAGGCGGCCCTGCGCCTCTTCGGTGCGGCCCAGCCGACCACGGTTACAGAGACCGGCCTACACTGGTGGTGGCCCTCGCCAGTGGGAAGGCGCGATGTGATTCAGACCGTGGAAACCAGGAGAATGGAACTGGGATTCCGCAGCGGCGAGGGCGGCGTACTTGCGCCGGTTGCGGTGGAAGCCCAGATGATCAGCGGCGACCTGAACATCATTGACGTTCAGATGGTCGTCCAATACAACATCAATAACCTCAACCATTTCCTGTTCAGAGTGTATGACCCCGGCGAAAGCGAGAGAGACATCCCTTCCGGCCAGCCCGATGGACGCACGCTGAAAGACGCCACCGAAGCGGCCCTTCGCTTGGTGGTCGGTCAGCGTGGCCTGGGTGAGGTTCTGGCGGAACAGCGCACCGAACTGGAAATTTCAACTCAGGAAAAGCTTCAGGAAATTCTCGACAGCTACGAAGCCGGCATCAACGTAATCAGCGTGGAGTTGCAGAAAGTAGAAGCGCCCGAGGACGTTCGAGCTGCATTCAACGACGTGCTTCAGGCTCGGCAGGACAAGGTTACCGCGACCAACCTGGCCCAGGCCTACGAAAACCAGGTCATCCCGGAAGCCAGGGGACGCGCCGAACAGATCATCCAGCCCGCCGAGGCTTTTAAGCGCGCCCGTATCGAGAGGGCGCAGGGTGAAGCCGACCAGTTCCTGTCCATTCTCAAACAGTATTCCGACAGGTCGGTGAAATTGACCAACACCCTGCAGGACACCGACGGCGCAGATGGCGACAGCGATTCCACCACCGGCATTGGTCTCGAAGACGTTGTCATAGTTGAAGGTCCAAGTTTGTTTATCTCCGACCTGCTGGTGCTCGGGGGAGACAATTGCACCTTTACGGCACGGCTGGCAGCGGCTTCTGAAGCCGCCACCCAGGTCTGCGGGTTCACCGTTTCGGTGGACGGGGAGGGTGGAGATGTCATTTCAGGCACCAAGGCAACTGTAGCCTACTTGGGCAACGAGGACTTGATTATTCCTCAGTTCTCTTTCACTGGCAGTGTGAGTATCCGATTGGCCAACTCCCCGCTGGACCTGGACAATCGTGATGGTGACGATGACCTGACCACCGGAATAGACGCTGCCGACTTTTCCGTCGTTGATGGGCCGGATGGCGGCGTAGTGTCCGGAATCGACCTCGCACCGTCAGCCTTCAACGAGCAAACCAACATACTCACGCTTTCGGTGCAACCCGGCGAGACGCTGGTCCCTGGCGACTCCTTCACGGTGCAATACTTGAACAGTGAGGGATTGACAATTACGCCCAACAGCCAGGTCACTCAAGAGCGCCTGTACTTGGAGGCGATCGAGGAGATTCTCCCGTCGGTGAATAAGATTATCGTTTCGCCAGATGCTGAAACGGTACTGATCCTTGGCGGGCAGGATGGCGTGGTGCCCGTTCCGGTTGGCCCCAGCCCCAACCCCAACCCGTAGCTCTCGGCCCACATCGCGCCCCCCACATATCGAGTAAGCAGCCCCGTGGGCTATCGACAAGAGGGCGTGAAAAAAGAGTTCTGAACGTCGGCGGCAAGGGAAACGAACCGCCGCAGAAAATGGCAAATAGGCAGTTATTAAGGGGTTCCAATGAGAAACCTGGTTATCGCGGGCGTGGTGGTCCTGGTGTTGCTGATAACACTGTTCACCTCTCTGTACGTGGTCGACGAGACCGAACAGGTCATCGTCACCCGGTTCGGCGACGTGCAGGCCGTACACACAACGCCTGGTCTCCGTGTAAAGGCTCCTTTCGGCGTGGACCGAGTCATCACCTATGACAGGCGTGTGCTGCGTATCGATGCGCCGCCAGGACCCTTCCTGGACAAAGACATCAACATCCTGGAGATCGATGTTTACGCGCGCTATGTGATCAATGATCCCCACTCATTCCTGCAAACTCTCACCACCGAGGAAAACGCGGCCCAGGTGCTGGGCCAACGCATCAACGCGGCCCTGCGCGCCGAGATCGCCGAACGCAGCCGCGAGGAAATCATCGGTGGCGATGTCGGCTTGGACGAGGACGGGAACCCGATTACCGACGACGAGGGCAACGCCACCGTGAACCCCACGAACAACAGGACTGTGATTCTGGACGAAGTCCTCGCAGCAGTGCAGGCGGACCTGGCCACCGAGCAGCCCAGCTTCGGCGTGGACATGATTGACATCCGCATCAAGCGAGCCGACTTCCCATCCGAGGTTGCCGGACGAATCTTCGAACGCATGCGCTCCGACCGCGAAAAGATCGCCCGCCGCCTGCGGGCTGAGGGTGAGGAAGAGGCCCGCACCCGCCGCGCCTCTGCCGACCGCGAAGTGGAAATCATACTGGCAAAAGCCGACCGCGATTCCTCTCGCCTGCGTGGTGAAGGTGAGGCCGAGGCAATTTCCATATTGGCAGACGCTCTGAACCGAGACCCTGACTTCTTCACCTTCCGGCGCAGCCTGGAGGCCTACAAGGAGTTCCTGAGCACGCAGTCCACAATGATTCTTTCCTCGGAATCCGAGCTGTTCCGGTTCCTGCAAAGTTCCGGCGATCTCGAAACTCCATCCGGTGGCAGATAGCAGAAACCGGCACCAGCAGCAGGATTCAGACACGTTCAGGGGGCAGGCTAAAAGCCTGCCCCTTATATTTCCAGGAATCTTGACCTGCTGGCCCGGCCGACGATTCCGGTGCCTCTCGGAAAAGGAGGGATTTGAACTCCTCCAGATGGGGTCGCGGATGTGGTTGGCGTTTACCGTCCGGCCAGTCGGCGGCCCTCCTCCAACCCGTGGGTAGTTTTTTCTGGGGAAGTGATGATAATGCTGAAACCCTGCTCCAAGCGCATGGGCACCTCGGCGGCGGTGGCTCCAGTGGCGCAGGGGACCCCAGCCTCTTTGCAGGTCTCGAGGATGCGCAGCAGGTTTGCCTGAACATCGGGATGTCCCGCATTCCCCTTGTGACCCATGGCAACGGACATATCTCCTGGGCCAGCCCAGACGGCGCCAATCCCTTTGACCTCACGAAGAATGTCCTTCAGGTTTTCCACACCGTGAGGCTCCTCAACAATGCCCATCAGCAGCATGTTGCCATCGGGATCCAGCGGCCACAGATCTGCGGCGTCATAGTATTCGGCCGGAGTCAGGCCCCAGTAGCGCGGCGCGATGCGGTACCACCAGCCGCGCTCACCCTCGGGGTCGAAGTCCGCAGCACCTGGAACCTGTGGGTAGCGGGCTGCCACCACGGCGGCCTTGGCGTCTTCCACAGTATTCAGGTGCGGTAGCACCAGCCCGTAGACTCCGGTGTCCAACGCCTGTTTCAACACCCACTGGTTGCGTTCCCGAAAGTTGGGCGGCACTCGCACCAAGGGCACCGGGTCGGCCTGCAGCGTGCCGCCGTCCGCGATCTTTTTGCGGGACATGAGAAACTGCAGGGACATTCTCAACTTGTCGAAGCTGAAATCCTGATGTTCCATCTCAATGATGGTCATGTCGTAGTCCGAATCTGCTACGAAGGCGAGGTCGTCGAGATTCCCGTTCCAGACCAGCCCCGAGCAGAACACCGGCTTGCCCTGTTCCAGAAGTTCGATCACCTTGTTGTAACGGACCATGTGCTACCTCCTGCAGTTTCAAAATCCGCTCAGACAATAGAGCAGTGCTGTTTGGGGCGCGACGGGATTATGCTTTGGGCAGGTGCAATTGTCCATCGCAGCTTTCCGCAGCCCAAAGGCGTCAGAGGCCGTGATTCCTTTCTTGGAGTCATCCACTCTGCTTCCTCGCTGTGGGACTGCTCCTCTTGGCGTCAACAGCCGCGTCGTTGACTGACAGGGGAAAATCCCCTACATTCATACAGGTCATTGAGACCAACGCCCTGATGCGCCAGGAACGCACCGTTCCGCATCGCAATATAGAACCCTCGGTGGTATTGGCTTTCGAGGGCAAGACCTTCAGGATTCAAAATGAAAATTCACGAATACCAAGCCAAGGACATATTCGCCCGCTACGGCATTCCGGTTCCCGAGGGAGTCGTCGCCGCCAGCGCCGCAGAGACACGCGCCGCGACGGAACGCCTCGGTGGCCGTGCCGTCGTAAAGGCCCAGGTACATGCCGGCGGCCGGGGCAAGGCGGGCGGCGTCAAAGTGGCACAGTCCGCCGACGATGCGGCAGAGACGGCCAGCGCCATGCTGTCCACCAGCTTGGTAACCAACCAGACCGGGCCCGAGGGCGTACCAGTGAACCAGGTCCTGGTGGAGGAACTGGCCGACATCGCCAAGGAAATGTACTTGGCCCTGACAGTTGACCGAGTGGAGCGTCGGCCCGTGCTCCTGGCGTCGGCATCGGGCGGAATGGACATCGAGGAGGTGGCAGCCACCAGCCCCGAGAGCATTCACACCGAACCCATCGACCCGGTGCTGGGACTGATGCCCTTCCAGTCGCGCCGCATCGCCCGGAACCTTGGACTGGAAGGAGCGGCCGCGGCGGCGGCGCCGGCGCTGCTCAGCTCGCTCTACCAAGTATTCGTCGATAACGACTGCACCTTGGTGGAGGTCAACCCGCTCATTGTTACCGGAGACGGCGGGCTGGTAGCCTTGGATGCCAAAATCACCCTCGACGACGACGCTATGTTCCGTCGCTCTGCGCTCCGTGAACTCAGGGACAGAGCGCAGGAGGACGAACTCGAAGCCCAGGCTGCCGAACTGGACATTGCCTACGTCAACCTCGACGGCGATGTTGGCTGTTTGGTGAACGGGGCCGGCTTGGCGATGGCCACGCTTGACGTCACCTCGGCAGCGGGGGCCGCCCCGGCCAACTTCCTGGACGTAGGCGGCGGGGCCACCGTCGAGAAGGTCGCCAGCGCCGTCGGCATCATCCTGTCGGACCCAAAGGTCAGGCGGGTGCTGGTCAACGTCTTCGGGGGCATCCTGCGCTGCGACATAGCCGCCGAGGGGATTGTGCTGGCATACCGCAACGCCAACTCCAGCCTCCCGGTGGTAGTCCGCATGCTGGGCACCAACGTCGACGAGGGCAAGCGAATTCTCAAGGAGTCCGGGCTACCCGTAGTATTCACTGAAACCCTGTCAGAAGCCGCCGACGCCATCAAGCGGGCCGGGTAACCTGGTTCGTCCGAGCAGATTCCTCAACTCACCAAAGGAAATTATTCCCTCGATGGAGCATCCCTGAATGGGAATTCTGGTAGACGAAAACACTCGTGTAATGGTGCAGGGGATCACTGGACGGGAAGGCAGCTTCCATGCCCGCAACTGCATGGCCTACGGCGCCAACGTGGTGGCCGGAGTCACTCCCGGTCGCGGCGGAGCGCTGTTCGAAGACACCGTCCCGGTTTTCAACTCGGTGGAGGAGGCAGTGGCCGAGACCTCCGCCAATATGTCGCTGATCTTTGTTCCTCCGCCCTTCGCCGCCGACGCTATAGTCGAGTCGGCGGACGCTGGCGTACCGCTGATTGCCTGCATCACCGAAGGGGTGCCGGCACTGGATATGGTGCGGGTGGCCCGTTACTTGGAAGACAGACCGGTACGGCTTATCGGCCCCAATTGTCCTGGCCTCATCAACCCCGGCGCACGATGCAAGGTGGGCATCATGCCTGGCGCGATTCACCTGCCGGGTCGGGTCGGGATCGTTTCTCGCAGCGGCACTCTTACCTACGAGGCCGTCGGCCAACTGACCGGTCTCGGCATAGGTCAGTCAACCTGCGTCGGAATCGGAGGCGACCCGATCATCGGCACCAGTTTCGTCGAAGTGCTCCGCCTGTTCCAGGCCGACGAGGATACTGACGCCGTGGTGCTGATTGGCGAGATTGGCGGCAGCATGGAACAGGATGCCGCCGCCTATATCGGTGAGGAATTCACCAAACCCATCACCGCCCTCGTTGTTGGGGCGTCGGCTCCTCCCGGCAAGCGCATGGGGCATGCGGGGGCGATCATCACCGGCGAGAGCGCCACAGCGGAAGCCAAAGTTCGTGCATTCCGCGAAGCCGGCGCCACAATCATACCCACTCCGGCGGACATTGGGTCAACAACCAGGGACATGCTGCGCTCCAGCGGGCTGGCCTGAAAGAGCCCGCCACGCTCGCAATGTACCACCGGCGACATTCCTCTCGAGATCGGAGAATCAAGGCGATTGATCAGGGTCGCCCGCCAAAGCAGAAGAGTCTGGGCCAATTAAAGTAAGGAGGCGGTATGCCATACGCCGAGATCAACGGGATAAACATCCGTTACGAAGTCCGTGGCTCCGGCGCTCCCTTGCTTATGATGGCTCCTGGCGGTTTCGACTCGAGCATTGAAAAGTGGACCACCTCGGGTATTTGGGCCAGCATGAAGCCCTTGGAGACTCTGACCAGCCGCTATACGTGCATCACCTACGACCGGCGAGAGGCAGGGCTTTCGGGCGGTAAGGTGGAACGGGTCTCGTGGGCCACCTACGCCCACGAGGCGAAGGGCCTGCTGGATGTACTGGGTATCCCCAGGGCGTTCGTGCTGGGCGGCTGCATGGGCTGCTCAACGGCCACTGCCTTCGGCGTGACCTACCCCGAGGCCACGTTGGGGCTAGTCCTGCACTGGCCAGTGGGCGGCGCCCGCTGGCGGCAGAACGGCCTGGACCGCTTCCGGTCTCATGTGGATTTCGTGAGGGAAAACGGTCTGGGCGCCGTGGTGGACTTGGCCAAGACGGGCGGAAGTTTTTGGGCTGAGCCCAAGGCAGGTCCCTGGGCCTCGACAATTTGCGCCGATGAGTCCTTTGCGGCTAACTTTGCCGGGCAGGACCAGTCGCGCTACCTGGCGATGGTGGCCCTGATAGGGCAAACGCTATTCGACCGCGACACCGCCACCGGCCCTGATCCCATCGAGCTGATGGCCCTCAGGGTACCGTCGGTGATCATTCCCGGCGCCGACGCCTCCCATGCCACCAGCGCCGCTCGTTATCTGCAGGAATGCTTGGAGGGTTCGGTCTACCACGACGTGCCTGTGGACAAGCAGACCCCCGACGCCGTGCGGCAGTGGATCATCGAATTCATGGAGTCCAACGCCGTTATGGAAGCGGCCTGAGCGCGAGCCGTCAATTGAACCGCCAAGACCCACAGCATCTCGCAGACCTTCGGACCGAAGAAGCGCGGGTCATCCTCGACAATGGGTACTACTCCGACGCATACTACCCTCAAGGGTATGCGGTGGAATGTGCGTTGATGGCGTGCATTGCCAAGCAGACGCAGGAACTTGATTTCCCTCAACTTCTAGGTATGCGGGACAGTTACAGCCACGATTTCAAAACCTTGCCAGATACTGCTGGGTTATATAGCGATGTCCAACGGGAAATTGGCTTTAACGCAGTGTTTCCCGCAAATTGGGACTTGATTGTTGGCGACAGGGGCTGGAGAGCTGATTCCCGCTACCATCATTCCATCAGCAGAGATTGCGCTCTACAATTATTCCCTGCGGTAACCAGCGAAGCTGCAGGAGTCTTGCCTCGGCTTAAAAGGCAGTGGTAGTGGCCCAACGTTTTACACCTGCACATTGACCAGAGAGAAAATCAAGGCCGGGAAATTCATCATAGATAGACTCCTCTCCGAGCGATGGAATGTCCACGCCGCCGTTTAAGAAGTGCCTACGTGAACAATCTAATGGACTTTCATCCCACATCCACGGCTGCTTCATCTACAATGTAAGCAGAGCAAATCCAGGTGAAGCAAAGCAGAAATAGGCACAACCCGACATCACGCCAGCGACGGAAAACGAATGGAATACGAAACTGTAATTGGGCTGGAAGTCCACGTGCAGCTCCTGACGCAGAGCAAGATGTTCTGCTCGTGCCGCGCGGACTACCAGAGCGCCCCGGTCAACAGCCGGGTGTGCCCGGTGTGCCTTGGGCTGCCAGGAGCGTTGCCGGTCATCAACCGGCGCGCCGTCGAGTACACGGTAATGACCGGTCTGGCGCTGAACTGCGACATTCCGCGTCTCACCAAGTTCGACCGCAAGAACTATCCCTATCCGGACTTGATGAAGGGCTACCAGATTTCGCAGTTCGACTTGCCCCTGGCCATAGAAGGCCATCTGCAAATCGACATGGATGGAAACACCAGGACCATCGGCGTTACCCGGGTCCATCTGGAAGAAGACGTAGCCAAGATGCAGCACTTTCCGAGCGACAACGGCGGATACAGCTTGGTGGACGTCAACCGCGCCGGGGTACCGCTGATGGAGATTGTCAGCGAACCGGACCTGCGCTCCGCCGAGGAGGCCCGGGCTTACCTGATGACGCTGCATTCGCTGTTGCAGTATCTCGGCGTATCCACTGCCAACATGCAGGACGGCAGCTTCCGCTGCGACGCCAACATAAGCCTGCGTCCCACGGGCAGCGACGAGTTCGGCAACCGCACGGAAATCAAAAATATGAACAGCTTCCGCTCGGTTTTCCAAGCACTCAACTACGAGGTTGAAAGGCAGCGCCGGGTGCTCGAGGAGGGCGGCCGCGTGGTTCAGGAAACGCGCGGCTGGCTGGAGGGCCGGTCGGCCACCGTCTCTCAGCGCAGCAAGGAGGACGCTCACGACTATCGCTACTTCCCGGAGCCGGATCTGCCGCCGCTGGACATCGACGCGTCGTGGGTGGAAGAAATCAGGGAGCGCCTGCCGGAGCTTGCCCCTGAACGCTGCGCCCGTTTCCAAGACGAATACGGCCTTCCTGAATATGACGCCCGCCAGTTGACCGACAGCAAGGCGATGGCCGACTACTTCGAGACCGCAGCAGGAATTCCTGCGCAGGACAAGTCCGCGAGGGAGTCCCGCGTCAAGCAGGTCAGCAACTGGATAATCGGGGATCTCTCAGGGCTGCTGAATCAGGAGAACCGCGACATATCCGATTCGCCTGTAACGTCCGAACATCTGGTAGAGTTAATAGGGCTTGTTGAGGAGGGCGCCATCAGCGGAACTATGGCAAAAACGGTGCTGCAGGAATCCTATGCCTCCGGAACTTCGCCCAAGCTGATCGTCGAGGAACGCGGTTACACCCAGATCAGCGACACATCGGCAGTAGAACTGGCAGTCCGAGAAGCACTGGACGCCAACCCCCGCGCCGTGGCAGACTACCTCAGCGGCAAGGATTCAGCGGCCAAATTCCTTGTGGGCCAAGTGATGAAGATAACGCGAGGACAGGCCAAGCCCGACTTGGTCAACCAGTTGGTTGCGGAAGCGCTCGACCGCGCCAAAGCCGAGGCGGAATAGCGGGCACATTGAAGATATATCATCCAACCCGAGAGGCGTTGAAGTAAGTTAGATGGACACAGCGATTCTAATCGTGCAGCTTCTGATATCGGTGATACTGGTGCTGATCATTCTCTCGCAGGTCAAAGAGGGGAGCGGCGGGCTCTTTGGCTCGGCCCAATCTACCGTCCGAACCCGGCGTGGGGCTGAAAAGACTCTCTTCGAGATCACCATTATCGTGGCGGTCGTTTTTCTTGTGCTTTCCATAGTAGTTGTCCGGCTGTGACCTGTGGGGAATCACCCACACCCTGTACAGGCCGAGTGGAAATTCTATAGTGTCGCATTTGGCGTAACGAAATGGCCGGGCGTCTGCTGGTTTTCACCACCGATTTCGGACTGATAGACTCCTACGCCGGCGTGTTGAAGGGCGTGGCGCTGAGCATCAATCCCGACCTGCGCCTGATTGACCTGACGCACCAGATTTCCCCTCAAAACATCGCCCAGGGCTCCTTTGTCTTGGGTGTCGGCTACAGGTACTTTCCGGCCGACGCAATCCACGTGGCGGTCGTTGACCCCGGTGTGGGGACCGCCCGTCGCCCAATCCTGCTGCAGACGCCCCACGGGTCTTTCGTCGCACCCGACAATGGCCTGCTAAGCGGCGTTCTGGGCGAATACCTGCCCCAGCAGCCAAGCAACCCGGGCATGGTAGAGTTGCCGCCATCCTTGAAGGCCTACCATCTCGCCAACCCGGACTACTGGCTGCAACCGGTCAGCAGCACCTTTCACGGGCGCGACATCTTCACTCCGGTAGCAGCGCACCTGTCGCTGGGTGTGGCCCCGGAGTCCTTGGGCGCCCCGACGGGAGAGATTGAGATTCTGCCATCACCGCAACCCTGGATTGATGGCGACGGGATCAGAGGCGAAGTCGTGTACTGCGACGTTTTTGGAAACCTGATCAGCAACATACCCGTGAGCCTGATCGCAGACCGGAAAATCAGTGAGGTACGCATACGGGGCCGGGCAATCCCCCGCGTGAACCGAACGTTTCACGATGCGGCTCCGTCATCGGGCCTGATTGCCTTGGTCGGAAGCCACGGCTACCTGGAGGTTGCTGTCCCCAACGGAAGCGCGGCCACAATGTTGTCGACAGGGCCAGGGGAGCCCGTATCAGTGACCTTTGCCGCTCCACAAAAACCCTTCTATTGACATAGGTTGCCCTCGTGCTAGTATGGGGAAAATTCCGCTCTGAAACATGCCGACTGGAATTTCCAATCCAGAACTCGCAATTCGGGGGTAGTATGGTGGACCTCGACCGCTCCACTCTATTGAAACTGTATCGAACCATGAAGACGATCCGCGACTTTGAGGAGCGCGGCATCCCGGAAACCGGACAGCGCGGGATGTCCGCCTCGGTGCATTCGTCCGCAGGGCAGGAAGCAGTGCCCACCGGAGTCTGCGCCAACCTCACCGATGACGACTACATTGGCAGCACCCACCGGGGCCACGGCCACTGCATCGCCAAGGGCGTTGACCCCAAGGGTATGATGGCCGAGCTGTTCGGGCGCGTCACCGGCCCCAACAAGGGCAAGGGCGGCTCGATGCACATCGCCGATATGAGCAAGGGGATGCTGGGTACCAACGGCATCGTGGCCGGAAGCGTGCCGCTGGCCGTGGGCGCCGCCCTGACCTCCAAGCTCCAGTACAAGAACCAGCGAGTCGCCGTGGCTTTCTTCGGAGACGGCGGAGCCAACCAAGGCGTGCTGCACGAGTGCATGAACCTCGCCTCGGTCTGGAAGCTGCCGGTCATCTTCTGCTGCGAGAACAATGGTTACGCCGAGTCCACTCCGGTCGAGTACGCTCTGTCCACCAGCCGCGTCTCCGACCGCGCCGCCGGCTACGACATGCCCGGCATCCACGTCGATGGCATGGACGTATTCGCGGTCTTCGACTCGGCCCGTGAAGCCGTGGCCCGCGCCCGCGCCGGAGAGGGCCCCTCGCTCCTGGAGTGCCGCACCTATCGCTACTACGGCCATACGGTCTTCGACAACCCTCTGTCCTACCGCACCAAGGAAGAGGAAGACCATTGGCGCGGCCGCGACCCCCTCAAGCTCTTCCGCGAGACGGTCATTCCCCAGGGCGACATTACCGCCGAAGAGTTGGACGCCATCGACACCGAAACCGCGGCTCTGATGGAGGAAGCAGTGAAGTTCGCTGACGAAAGCCCTCTGCCCGAGCCCCATGAACTCTACGACGACGTTTATGTCGACTACCCCAAGGACATGATGCGCCGCGGCATCAACATGCCCGCCTAGGGCCGCGAACGCACACAAAAGCAGAAACGCATTCAATCTGATGTAGGGGCGCACAGCCGTGCGCCCTAGCTAGCCACAGGAGCGAGCGATGACGACAGCCACCGGCACCAGGGAACTGCAGGTACGCGAGGCCATCAACGAGGCCATCCGGCAGGAGATGGAGCGCGACGAAACCGTCATCATCATGGGCGAGGAAATCGCCGGCGGCGCGGGCCGTGAGCACCTGGGCATCGTTGACGCCTGGGGCGGGCCCTTCCGCACCACCGTCGGCCTGATCCAGCAGTTCGGCAACCAGCGCGTGCTGGACACGCCGCTGTCGGAGGCAGCCTTCGTTGGCACCGCCATCGGCGCAGCGTCCACCGGAACGCGGGCCATCTGCGAATTGATGTTCGTCGACTTCATCGGCGTCTGCATGGACCAGATGCTGAACAACGCCGCCAAGATGCGCTACATGTTCGGCGGGCAGGTCAAGGTCCCCTTCACTATGCTCACCCGCATCGGTGCCGGATTCGGCAGTGCAGCCCAGCACTCCGAGTCCTACTACTCCATCTTCAGCCACATCCCGGGGCTGAAGGGCGTGGCGCCCTCCGATGCCTACACCGCCAAGGGGCTGCTCACTGCGGCCATCCGTGACGACGACCCGGTGGTCTTCTTCGAGCACAAGGGGCTTTACACCAACCGCGGCCCGGTGCCGGAAGAGCCCTACACCTTCCCCATCGGCAAGGCCCGCACGGTGCGCGAGGGCACCGACGTCACGCTGGTGGGCATCTCAAAGATGACTTGGATCGCCAACAATGCGGCCGACGAGCTGGCCAAGGAAGGCATCAACGCCGAGGTGGTGGACCTGCTGAGCATCTCCCCCATCGACTATGACCATGTGCTGGAGTCGGTGCGTAAAACTCACCGCTTGGTGGTGGTGGACGAGGACACGCCGGTGTGCAGCTTGGCCTCGGAAATTTGCGCCCGCATAGCCGAGGAAGGCTTTGACTACCTCGACGCTCCTCCGTCTCGCGTCACCGCCCCCCACACGCCGGTGCCGTACAGCCGGGCGCTCGAGAACATCTACCTGCCCAACGAAGAGCGGGTCATCAACACCGTGCGGGGATTGTTCCGGTAATCTACTGCCCACCTCAGCCAAATGATCGCACTTGCGGGGCAGGTTTTTGACCTGCCCCTTTCCGTAGCTGACGCTCTTCACCTCCCTCCGTGCTTCCCCTCCTCGCCAAGTCTGCCCGGGCTATAAGCGAGTTACCATGAGACGACCGGACTACAGTTGGGTGATCCTGGCGGCGGCGTTCACCATCCTTTTCTTCAGCGGCGGCTCGCGGTTCGCCTTTGGGCTGATGCTGAAGCCGATGTCGGAGGACTTGAACGTCAGCCGCTCCACCCTGTCGCTGGCGGTCACAATGTTCATGGTGGTGTCGGCGTTGGCAATGCCCTTCGTGGGGCGACTGGTGGACCGCTGGAGCCTGCGGGGAACCATCGCCATCGGCGCCACCATCAGCGCAGTGGGTCTTGGGCTGATGGGGCAGGTGCAGTCGGCGTGGCAGGTATTCTTGGTCTACGGCATGGTCTACGCTCTTGGGAATTCGGGCACGTCCATAGCGCCTGTCGTCGTAATGGTGAGCCAGTGGTTCCTCGAGCGACGCGGCATTGCCACCAGCATAGCCGTGTCTGGGAACGCCATCGGGCAGCTCGTCATCGTCGCCGCGTTGGCGTCAGCCCTCGCCGCCATTGGCTGGCGGACCTCCTACACCGTTTTGGCGGCGGCCAGCATCGCCGTCCTGCTCCCCTTGACCCTGCTCGCCGTGCGGCCCGGACCACCACCGGAAACCGTCGCCGGGCAGTCCATCCCGGGCAGCAATACACCACCGCAGCCACTTTCGTTGAAAGAGGCACTGGCTTCCAAACCCTTCCAGCTGCTGGTGGGAATCTACGCGATTTGCGGGATCCAGGATTTTTTCGTCGCCACCCACATCGTGGCGTTCGCCCAAGACCAGGGGGTCGGCGACGTACTGGCCGGAAACCTGCTGGCGTGGATGGGAGTGATGGGGCTGCTGGGCATCCTGGTCACGGGTCTGATGGCAGATGCCTTCGGCGCCGCACGCCCCACCGCGATGTGTTTCCTGATGCGCATCGGCATATTCGCGCTGATCCTGCCGCTGCAAAGTACCCCGGCGATACTTGCTTTCGGCCTGCTCTACGGCTTTACTTTCCTGATAACCGCGCCTCTCACGGTGGTATTCTTGGGCAACATCTACGGACCGTCGCGTCTGGGCACGCTTACCGGCATGGTCTCCATGATTCATCAGATAGCCGGCGGCTTGGGAGCACTGGCCGGCGGCTGGATCTACGACGTAACCGGCAACTACAACGTGGCCTTCATCCTGATGCTGGCGCTATCCCTCGCCGCCGCCGCGCTGACGCTAGCGGTACGAGAACCCCTCAGAAGGCGAAAGACCCCGCTGCCCACGGCGGCCCGCTGAACCTTGGTTCCCGGACCGGAGCGGCATTGCGAGGTTGTGAGCGGCCATGTTATCGATAAGATAATGAGGTGGAGTACGAATGGGACGATTCAAAACGACTCTCAAACTTGGAAAGCACGGGGCAGACTTGGAGGATATCAGAAACTTCGAGTGGGAGACCGCTGTATTCCAACCTAGTCCCAGACGTGGCGAAATACGCTAGATGGCTATGGGTTACTTGGGCGACCGCCTTCATTGCGTAGTATTCACACAACGAAGCGGTCGGCGTCGAATCATCAGCTTGCGCAAGGCTAATCCACGAGAGGAGCGAAAATATGCCCAAGCTTAAGCCAAATCACGTCAGCCCAAGCCTTGCCAAAATCGACCTGACTGAGGAGCAGTTTGACGAAATCGTAGCGAGCGAAATGACATTCGCTGAGATCGAGTCACGATATGGAGAAGAAGTCGCCATCAATGCCGGGATAGCAAGGGACCCCGACACTTGGGAACTCACCGACGAAGACTTTGCGCGAATGTGTCCGGCAATCGAATTGGTCCCTGATCTAGTCGAAGAGTCCCTCCGAAAACGTTGCAAAGAGGATCCATCAGGCCAAGGCTACGTCACTATACCCATCGACAACGACCTGCTCAGCCACTTCCTCGACCAAGCTGGCCAAGACTGGCACGTTCTCCTCAACGATACCCTGCGCAAGGCTGTCTTTGGCCCAAAAAACTCCTAGTGGAACAACAGCCCGCCGTTTACGTTGTAGGCCTGCCCGGTCACGAACGAGGCCTCGTCGCTGGCGAGGAACGCAACCACGTTGGCGACATCCTGCGGCTCGGCAATCCGGCCAAGAGGTGATGCCTGTGCGCCGTTCTGCACAATCTGACTGCGGAACTCCTCCTGCGAGATTCCAAGTTCCGTGGCCTGGTCCCGTTCCCAATAGCTCATCCTGTCGGTGTTGATGGGGCCCGGGCATACGGCGTTGACCGTTATACCATAGGGCGCCAGGTCCAGCGCTGACGCTTGGGTCAGGCCCAGCACGGCGAACTTCGATGCGCTGTATGCAGCACCTGTCGCGCTGGCCTGCTTGGACGCATTGGACGCGATGTTGATGATGCGCCCGCCGTTGCCCGCCTCGATCATCCGGCGGCCCACTTCCTTGGTGAGCAGGTACGGAGCGGTGGTGTTGATTCGCAGGAAATGCTCCCAGACCTCCTGCTCCAGCTCGGTGACCGGCACCTTGTCCCTTCCGATAATGGCGCGGGCATTGTTGACCACGACGTCGATGCGACCGTAGTGGCCTATCACCTGCTCTACCATCCGCTCAATCTGGGCGCTGTCGCCCAGATCGCAGTAGGCCGGGAAGGCACGGCGTCCCACTGCCTCGACTTCCTCGGACACAGCGTCGATGCCTCGCCAACTGTTGCGGACTTCGGCGGGCGGCAGGTCCTCCGTCTCGCGGTGCACATCGGTCAGTGCTATGTCGGCGCCCAGTCCGGCCAGCTTCATCACCGTGGCCCGGCCCACCCCGCGCATTCCGCCGGCACCCGTAACCAGCGCCACCTTGCCTTCCAGTCCCGCCATCTCAAACCTCCAACATCTCAAACCATCGCCGAACTTCGTCCGGCTCATTATAGCCCACCCGCTGCCTTGACACGGTATCCGGCGGCCCTATGATAGGCGCAACCGATACAGTCTGGGGGATGGTATGACGACATCGCTGATTCGTGGCAAATACGTCATCTGCGAAGCCGGGGCCGACGCAGCCGGCAGTCGCGTCATCAGCGACGGCGCGGTGCTGCAACGGGACGGCGTTATCGAGTCGGTGGGAACTTATGAGGAATTGAGAGAACGTCAAGTAGACGAAGTGATAGGCGGCCCGGGTTTTGTGGTCATACCTGGTCTGGTCAATTCACATCAGCATGGGCGTGGCGTCTCCACATTCCAGATGGGAACCACCGATGGCTGCCTGGAACCTTGGATTGTGGAGGGCTGGGGCCGCCGCCCTGTCGGTTGGCGCTTGATGACCCTGTATACGGCCATCCAGATGGTCAAGTCCGGCACCACCACGGTGATGTACAACCACCCGCATACCCCGGCAAACGGTCTGGAGAGGGAATCAGAGGAGGTGCTCAGGGGATTCGGCGATGCCGGAATGCGGACGGCCTTTTCAATCTACTACCGCGGCCATAACCGGATTGTCTATCACGACGACGAAGCTTTCCTGTCCGGTCTGCCGTCTGACTTGGCTGGAGCGGTACGCCGGTACGTGTCAGCGACGGATTTACCGGAAGCCGACTATTTCTCGCTGTTCGAGTCCCTGCGGGAGCGCCACGGGGCAGAGGCTTCGGGCGGTCTGGTCTCCGTTCTGCTCAGCCCCAGCAACGCCCAGTGGGTTACAGACGATTTCCTTTTCCGCACCAAGGAATTCTCCGCCCGCTACGGCGCCGCGGTGCATATGCACTTGGTGGAAAGCTGGTATCAGAAGGAATTTGGAATTCGCACATGGGGCAAAACTCCGGTGGCCCATTTGGCCGAACTCGGCTTCCTCGGGCCGGAACTTTCCTGCGCCCATTCGGTGTGGCTAACCGAGGAAGACATTGAACTGCTGGCGGACGCCGGGACCTCCGTGTGCCACAACCCCAGCTCAAACCTGCGGCTCAAGAACGGCATCGCGCCGGTCAACGCCATGCTGTCTGGCGGCGTCAACGTGGCTATGGGCACCGACAGCACCGCCCTGAACGACGATGACGACATGCTCCAAGAAATGCGGCTGGCCTCCAAGCTGCACCGCCAGCCCGGTCTCGACCGCCCCGCGCTGGAGACACACCAGGCGCTGCGAATGGCAACGGCCAACGCCGCGCGTCCCACCGGGTTCGAGGGACGCATCGGCGTGCTGGAGACGGGCCGCTACGCCGACATGGTCCTGCTGGACTGGGACGCAATGACCGCGCCCTACTTTGAGGATTCCGGCGACCCCGGCTCTGATGCGGTGAACGCAGTGATTTACCGGGGCAAGTCGGCCCATGTGGATACCGTGCTCATAAACGGAGAAGTGGTGCTCCGCGGAGGCAGGTTCGTCAAGGCCAACGAAGAGGAAATAACCGGCGAACTCCGTCGGCAACTGTCCAGCCCCATCGACTCAGACACGCAGGCAACCCGGCAGATGGCGGCGCGGCTGCTGCCCTACATCCACCAGTTCTATGACGACTGGCGCATCCCCGCTGACGGCCCGCATTACCTGTATAACGGACAAGCATAGGGTCGTCCCGCCATTTCGCCAACTTCGCTATGGTAGTATGGTAGCGGCGATTCGCCGCAGGAATGAACCGATAATTACAATAAGGAGGCACTTGCTTTGGCTACTGTAGGAAGCGGCAAGTATACCTATGAGGTAATCGAGGACTGGGCGCGACTGCCCGAGGGCATGGCCTTCGGCACCGTCAGCGCAGTGGCTGCCGACTCGCAGGACCGCGTCTATGCTTTCCAGCGCGCCGAGCCTCCCGTGGTTATATTCGACCGCGAAGGCAACTACGTGGGAGCCTGGGGCGAGGGGCGCTTTGAGAACCCCCACGGCATCTACATCGCCGACGACATCGTGTACCTGACCGACCGCGAGGGCAGCATCGCACAGAAATGCACCCTCGACGGTACCCCATTGCTGACCATCGGAACGCCGGGGGTTTATTCGGATACTGGCTGCGAAGTGGCGGGCGAGGTCTGCCCACGCTCCGCTGGGCCGTTCAACTACGTGACCGAGCTGGTGCCCTCACCAAGCGGCGATCTGTATGTCTCCGACGGCTACCGCAACGCGCGGGTGCATCGCTTCAGCGCCGCCGGCGACCTGATCTCGTCCTGGGGCGAGCCGGGCAAGGGCGGCCCCAACCAGTTCCACCTGCCCCACAGCCTCATAGTCGGGCAGGACGGGCGCATCTACCTGTGCGACCGCGAGAACAGCCGTGTTCAGGTATTCTCGCCCGATGGCGAGTACATCACCATGTGGACCGATATGCAGCGCCCGCTGGACATCTCGCAGGACAGCGAGGGCATTTTCTACACCAGCGAGCGGCCTGAGGATGGCAAACCTCCGCAGGTCAGCGTACTGGACGGCGATGGCAAGGTGCTTGAAAGGTTCCCGGGACGCTCGGCCCACGGCTCTTGGGTGGACGCTCACGGGGACCTCTACCTGGCCTTGACTGCCGAGAAAAGCATCGACAAATACGTGCGGGTCGGCTAGGCGCGCCAAAGTCTTGTATCCCTTCGGGAGAGGTTTGGTGTGAGGGCGCAATCCGTCTCGCCCGTCTCTATGGGATACAAACAGCCTCATCAGCCGTTCGTCCAGCGCATCCTTCGACTAGCTCAGGACGAACGGCCAAACAACGACCGGCTACTAGGGGCGCATGGCAATTGAGCGCGGGGGAAGGGTAATGAGCGAAGAGGTCAACTCCCGGCAACCGGAATACAGGACGCTTTCAGGGCTGGAGGTCAAGCCGGTATACGGCGTGGAGGCAGCTGCCGGAATCGACTTCGACCGTGATCTCGGCCGCCCCGGCGAGTTTCCTTTCACCCGGGGCCCCTACCCCGATATGTATCGGGGCCGGCTGTGGACCCGCAGACAGATCGCGGGCTTCGGCACGGCGCAGGCCACCAACGAACGCTACCGGTTCCTTCTGGAGCACGGTCAGACCGGCATCAGCACAGACTTCGACCATCCGACGCTGACAGGATACGACTCCGACCACGAACTGGCTGAGGGCGAGGTCGGCCGCCTCGGCGTAGCCATCGACACCGTCCGTGATATGAACGACCTGTTCCACGAGATTCCGCTGGACCAAGTCAGCGTATCCCTGACCATCAACCACCCATCCATTGTACTGCTCGGCATGTTCCTTGCCGTCGCGCAGGGGCGCGGGGTCGACTGGGCCACCCTTCGCGGCACCGTCCAGAACGACTCCCTCAAGGAATTTCACGGGCAGAAGACTTTTGCACTGGGACCGGAACCATCGCTTAAGCTGAGTACAGACATTGTGGAGTTCTGCACGGCCCACGTTCCCAACTGGTATACCATCTCCATATCCGGCTACCACACGCGCGAGAGCGGTTCCGATGCGGTGCAGGAACTTGCTTTCACCATCGCCCAGGGCATGGCTTACGTGGAGTCCGCTCTGGCCCGGGGAATGCCGGTGGACCGCTTTGCACCCCGCCTGTCTTTCTTTTTCGGCGTCCACAATGACCTGTTCGAGGAAATCGCCAAGTTCCGCGCCGCCCGACGCATGTGGGCGCGGGTGATGAAGGAACGCTACGGCGCAACCCGGCCCGAATCCATGCGCATGCGCTTCCACACGCAGACACTGGGGTCAACGCTGATGCGGCAGGATGCCCAGAACAACATCGTCCGCGGGGCGCTCCAGGCGCTGGCCGCCGTGCTGGGTGGCACACAGTCGCTGCACGTCAGCGGCTACGACGAGGCCTACGACATACCGTCGGAAGACGCCATGCGGATGTCCTTGGCGACGCAACTTATACTGGCCCACGAATCTGGGGCAGCCGCCACTGCCGACCCCCTCGGCGGCTCGCTGTTCGTCGAGACTCTGACCAACGACATAGAGAACGCGGCCTTGGAATACATCAGCCGGATCGACGAAATGGGCGCGGGTTCCATGCGCGACGGCATTCTGCGGGCCATCAGCAGCGGCTACATCGAGCTGGAAATCGCCCGCTCGGCCTACGAGTACCAGCAGCGCATCGAGTCCGGTAAGCAGGTCATCGTCGGCCTGAACCAGTATCAGTCGGAAACTCAGCAAAAACTCGAACTGTTCCAGTTCGACCCGGAAGAGGAGGAATGGCAAAAAGGCCGCTTGGCCGAGGCCCGCAGCAACCGCAGCCCCGCTGATGTCCGCAGCGCGTTATCAGCCCTGAAGCAGGCCGCCAAGGATGACGCCAACCTGATGCCATCAACACTGGAGGCCGTAACCGCTCTGGCCACCGAGGGCGAAATCCTGGACACCCTTCGCGACGTTTACGGCGAGTACGTGGACCCTGGGGTATTTTAGGGCGAAGGGCAATCGAGCTAGTGGGAACTTTCAGCGTAGAATTTGAGGTAGGCAACCCTACCAGAGAGGAATTCGTGACCGTGGAGGCCCTCGTAGATACCGGCGCCATCTACACAATGCTACCTGAGGACCTGCTGGAGCGGCTGGGGGTGGAACGACTGGAATCCGACGTTTTTCAGTTAGCCGACGACAGTCTGGTGGAATACTGGATCGGCAGCACCGTAGTCCGGCTACAGGGCCGAGCGTTGCCTGTCCCAGTGGTTTTCGCCCGCCCGGACAACACCCCGCTTCTTGGCGCAACCACCCTGGAGATATTGAGGCTGATTGTTGACCCGATTGAACAGCGCCTAGTCCCAGCTCCGCCAATAAAGGCCCGCCCCGTCTAGCTGCCTCCGGCAGAGAGCGTATAGCATGGAAATCATCCCGCGCCGTGATTTCAGAGACGCCCGGAGTATCCCGGCCAAGTTCAACCGGTACGATCCCCGGTCTGAATCATTCTTCGAGCCGGAGGTGATTGTAAATCTCAGGGAATGCTCCAGCGTTCGCCCGCCCGCCGTGCTCTGGTGCGCGATCTATCTGCTGCTGGCGAAGAGGCGCGGGAGCGATTGTCTGCTTGTGTCCCCTGAGGATGCCGGTGTTTCTTCGTATTTGATGGATACAGGATTGTTTCGCGTCTTGAATGGGGAGGCCATAGCTGTGGAGCAACACCACAGTGCTACATCCACCTCATCAAACATCGTATTACAGATAACTGGATTTAGCAGCACGACCGAGTCTGAGGATTTAACGAACCAGATCCATTACTCCTTGAGCGAGTCCAGGCAGGGGTCTCCGAGCATATATGGCGTGGTCTACGAAACATTTTCAGAACTCGCCAACAACGCTGCGGAACACTCGACCTCTGAAATAGGCGCCTATGGTTTAGTCCAGTTTGACACATCAGGGAAAAGCAGCCAATTTGTATGTGGAGTCGCTGACGGTGGCATCGGCATCAAGACTTCCCTACTGCGAAATCCCTTGCATGAACAATTTGGCCACTACGAGTGGGCAACCATGGAACGGGCTACTGAAGAATTGGTGAGCGGGACCCTAGACTCATATCGTGGCATTGGACTCTATGAAACCATCGAGAAAGTGCGCATACCGGGAAGGCAACTCATTATTCATTCGGGCAACGGAATTGTCAGCAAAGGCGAAAAATTAACAACTCGCATTACAGGCACGAAATTGTTTCCCGGTACAATGGTATATATTTCGATTCCAACCTGAACGAGTAGAAGATGAAGGGCATCAATGTGTTCAATATTCTGGGCAAACCTGTCTTGACGTCCCGCCAGTCTGCCAGGCGAATCAAGACTGTGCTTTCGCGGCAATCACATTACGGTGGCAGACCCTTGTGCTTGAACTTTTCCGGCACGCATGGGGTCTCTCCCTCCTTTGTCGATGAAGCGCTAAGGGTGGCCGAAGAGTGCATCAGCAATTCCGGTTGGCAAAACGAGACGGTAATTTTTGCTCATCTGCCAACCACACTGTCGGCCAGTCACCACGCCATCGCCCGCGCCCACGGCCGTACGCTGGTGGTAACTGAGAACGGAGACTGGGAGTTCCGGAAGAACTAGCCCCCGATAGTTTAATTTGAGATGGAATGACAAAATGGGAGTGTTCAGCGTTCAGATTGAAGTGAGCAGCATGGAGGGCCACGAGTTCGTACCTGTTCAGGCTATGATGGACACTGGCTCTTCCTACACGGTTTTGGGCAGGGACTTGTTGGGCGACTTGGGAATACGTCCCATAGAACGGCAGCAATTCCAGTTGGGTGACGGCAGTATGGTGGAGTACGATATGGGCGAAGCGCGGCTGCGGCTGGAAGGAAGAGTATTGACCTCCCCCGTAGTGTTTGGGCCGTCAGGAGTCAGCCCACTGCTGGGGGCAGTATCGCTACAGATTTTCCGGCTAATCGCTGACTCGGTAAATGAACGGCTAATCCCAATGCCGCCTATCCGTGTGCGGCCAATTTAGGAATACGCAGCGTTGACTAATCGCAACGAACAGACGCCGCCCAAGGTGTTGCTGGCCAAGTTGGGGCTGGACGGGCATGACCGGGGCGTGAAGGTAATCGCCAGAGCGATGCGCGACGCCGGCATTGAGGTGGTCTACATGGGAATGCGCGTCACCGCAGACCAGGTGGCACAGACTGCCCTGCAGGAGGATGCCGACGTTGTGGGCGTCAGCATCCTGTCCGGCGCGCACATGCGACTGATGCCTCGCCTAGCCAAGGCAATTGATGACCGGGGACTGACCGGCGACGTGCTGCTGCTGGTTGGCGGTACCATCCCTGAGGATGACGTGGCCCCATTGCGAGAAATGGGAGTGCATGGAGTTTTTCCCGTGGGCAGCTTCACCTCGGAAATGATCGACTTTATATTCGCCAACGTCAGCCGGGCGCAGTAGGCACAGGGGCGACACATGACCGAAATGTACTGGCCGCCCCAATATCTCGCCAGCTCTGTTCCGCCTGCTGAACAGGAACATTGGTCGCCGGAACTGGAGACCATGCCGTCCGAGCAGCGGGACGTCCTTATTCTGGCCAAGCTGCGGGAACAGGTGCGGTACGTCATCCGGAACTCCGGCTTCTATCGAGAGTTTTACCGCAACGCGCCAGTGGATCCTGAAAACCTGGGCAGCTTGGAAGAGTTTGCGGAGTTGCCCATCCTGACCAAAGAGGACATCCGCCAAGAACAGGAGGAGCACCCGCCCTACGGACGCTTCCTCTGCATTCCCGCAAACGATGTTTTCCGTGTCCACGGGACTTCGGGCACCACGGGACGGGCAACGGTTTTCGGCATCGGCCGCGACGACTGGGACCGCATCGCCGAGGCCCACGCCCGCATCCTGTGGGGCGCGGGCCTGCGCCCCGACGATATGGTGATGGTGGCCGCAGTGTTCGGCCTCTATGTTGGCAGTTGGGGCGCCCTTGTCGGCTCCGAGCGGTTGGGTGCCACCTGCTTCCCCTTCGGCGGTGGCGCTCCGGGCCAGACAGAACGGGCCGCCGAGTGGGCCGCCATAGTAAAGCCCACGGCCCTCTACGGCACGCCATCCTACGCCCTCTACCTCGCCGAGACAGCCAGGCAGATGGGTATCGACCCCCGCGATGATTTCGGATTCCGGTTTATGTTCTTCTCAGGGGAACCCGGCGCCAGTGTCCCAGCCACCCGCAAGCTGATCGAGGATACATTCGGGTGTTACGTGGTGGACCAAGGCAGCATGGCTGAGATGACGCCCTGGATGAGCAATTCCGGCTGCCGACATCTGTCCACCGGCATGCACCTTTGGCAGGACATCGTCTACACCGAGTTGGTTGACCCGGAGACTCGGCGGAATTTGCCCCTCGGCGCCGAGGGGGTTCCGGTGTATTCCCACACGGAACGCATTTCGCAGCCGATGATTCGCTACTGGTCAGGAGACATCGCCCAGTGGGACATGATCGACTGCCCCTGCGGCCGAACTTACCCGACCCTGACCCGCGGCATCTACGGACGGGCCGACGACATGATCATCGTCCGCGGGCAGAATGTCTTCCCGTCGCGCATCGAGGACATCCTGCGTAGCATGGACGTTTTCGGCGGCGAGTTCCGGCTGCTGCTTGAACGGGAGCCCGGGCAACTGGACCGTCTCACGGTGCAGACCGAGGTGCTGGCCGACATATTTACCAAGCGAGAATCCGATGCGGGGGCTCTGGAACAGGTGCGGGATGACATCACTGGCACCCTGCGCCGGGCCCTTGGTGTCGGCGTCGCAGTTGAGCTGAAACCGGCCGGCGAGTTCGAACGTACACAGTTCAAGGCGAGACGCATCATAGACCGCCGCACCGTCTGAGGGACAGGCACTGCACCCAACATTCCGGCACAACATAATGGCACAGGAGGCAGCTATGACCTCCCACCGCGCCCCGTGGGCCACGCTGAATCACGACCTGGGCGAGACCGTTGACATCGTCCGGGAGACGGTGCGCCAGTTCACGAATGCCGAAATCGCCCCTCGTGCCGACGAGATTGACCAAACCAACGAATTTCCCCGCGACCTGTGGCCTCTGCTTGGGGATCTCGGACTACTGGGCATCACCGTTTCAGAGGAAAGCGGCGGAGCCGGTCTAGGCTACCTCGTGCATACCGTGGTAATGGAGGAAATTTCGCGGGGGTCGGCCAGCGTTGGCCTGAGCTATGGCGCCCACTCCAATCTGTGCGTCAACCAGATTTTTCGCACCGGAAACGACGAGCAGAGACGGCGTTACCTGCCGCCGCTCATCAGTGGAGAGCACGTTGGCGCACTGGCGATGAGCGAACCGGACGCCGGATCGGACGTTGTGGCCATGCGATTGCGAGCGGACAAGCACGGCGACCACTACGTGCTGAACGGCAGCAAGATGTGGATCACCAACGGCCCCGAGGCGGACACGCTTGTTGTCTATGCCAAAACCGATCCGAACGCCGGGTCCCGAGGCATCACTGCTTTCCTCGTGGAACGGGGCTTCCACGGCTTCAATCCGTCGCCCAAGCTGGACAAGCTGGGTATGCGCGGCTCCAGCACCAGCGAGCTTGTCTTCGAAGACTGCGAGATTCCCGAGGAAAACGTGCTGGGGGACGAGGGTCGCGGCGTCGCGGTGCTGATGAGCGGCCTCGACTTTGAACGGCTGGTGCTGACCGGCGGTCCGTTGGGCATCATGCAGTCCTGCTTGGAAGCCGTCGTGCCCTACGTTCATCAGCGGGAGCAGTTTGGTCAGCCCATCGGCGAGTTCCAGTTGATCCAGGCCAAACTGGCCGATATGTACACGGCCCTGTCCGCCTGCCAGTCCTACGCATATACTGTGGCCCGCGCCGCCGACCGGGGCCTGATTTCCCGCAAGGACGCCGCGGGGTGCCTGCTCTTCTCCGCAGAGCGCGCGACGCAGATGGCGCTCCAAGCTATTCAAATCCTCGGCGGAAACGGATACATCAACGACTTTCCGGTTGGCCGCCTGCTCCGGGACGCCAAGCTCTACGAAATAGGCGCAGGAACCAGTGAGATCCGGCGGATGCTCATAGGCCGGGAGCTGTTCCAGGAGACCGCTTAGTTTCCCCTGAACCCGACCTCAACCTGACTTCAACCTGACTTCAACCTCGGAAGCCGCCATCTGCTGGCCCAGCTTGCCAGGTTCTCGCGAATATCACCACCTCCTTTGTCGAACTCTGAAAGCGGGACACCAACATGTCAAAACGCTCGTCGTTTTACTTTGGAATTTCTACGATTGCCTTTGCGCTGTTGATGGCTGTGGCGGCGCTGGCATGCGCGTCAGAACCGACGCCCGTCCGTCAGGACGGTACTCTGGTGCCTCCGCCGACCGCCACACCGCAGCCTTCTGGTGACGGCGATCAGCCCGCGCCCACTGCCGATTCGGTGCGACCTGACGCTCAATCGGATTCCACTACCACACCTGCGTACCCCGCTCCACAAACACCACTGAACGCAGACGACCTAGGCTATCTGCCCGACGACCCCACGGAGTTAATGTACGCCCTCCTGAAGAATCCGCCGGTGGACGTGGGCCGCAAAATGGCCTACTCGCACAACGATGCCTTTATACCCGTACTGATGGAATTGATGCGATTCGGGTCCGACGAGGAATCGCAGTTGACTCTGGCGTCTTTCCTGGTTCGCATCCGAGACAGGATCCCTGAAGGGGAATTTGCCATCGTGCCCTACGGGGAGGAACACTGGGATTGGTGGGTGGAATGGCTGGCACAACACTCCGATGTGTCCGCCCCCGAGGGCTACGACGGCTGGAAGGGCCAACTGTTTGGCATCATCGATCAACCTATGGGCGAATTCATGTATGCCGGAGTGCCCACCGCCATTCGTCTGGAGGAGATTGTGTGGGGCGGCGTGCGCCGCGACGGTATTCCCGACCTGCGCTTTCCACCGGCCATCACACCTGCAGCAGCGACGTACCTAAACCCGGACGACCGGGTGTTCGGCGTTTCCATCAACGGAGAGCACAGGGCCTATCCCCTCCGTGTACTCAATCCCCACGAAATGGCAAACGACATATTGGGAGGGGTGCAGTTCGCCTTGGCATATTGAACTCTTTGCGGTTCTGGAATCGTGTATTCCACCGATATCAACGGCGAAACGACGGAATTTGGCACCTCGGGGATGCTCTACCGCAGCAACAAGCTGATGTACGACCGGGCTACCGAAACGCTCTGGCACCAGTTCCGGGGCGAGCCGGCGGTGGGCCCGCTGGCCGGCAGCGGAATCAGGCTCGAAATCCTGCCCAATACCCTGACCACCTGGATGGAGTGGCTGGCCCAACATCCCGATACCACCGCCATCAGCAATGACACCGGTGTCTATCCTGTAGAGTCATATCGCCCGGAAGCGGATATAGGCTCCATATATTTCCGCTATCGTGCCAACCCTGGAACCATGTTCCCCGTGGCGTTCAGGGACGAGAGCTTGCCTTTAAAGGAGCAAGTGTTCGGTCTCGTCTTCGGCGGTGAGGCTCGCGCCTACAGTCGAGGCGCACTTGTCCAGACACCGGTGCTGAATGACACGGTGGGCAGCCAGGACGTGGTTATCGTTACTGTGGCGGGAGGCGGAAGCCGAGCCTATGGGCGAGCAGGCAAGGTATTCCAGTTTTCTGCAGAGGGCCAACTGGTAGACGACTCAGGACAACAATGGCGGCTCTTGGAGGACGCACTGGAGAACGCCAGCGACCCGGCGCAACGGCTGCAGCGTCTGCCGTCCAGGGACGCCTACTGGTTCGGATGGTACGCTTTCTATCCGAACACCGAGTTATACGAGCCTTAACGAGCGCCCCTTTGCACTGCCTCAAACCAAGTAGGCATATAGCCGACGGTCGCTCGGCAGGGGCGCTCAGTTGTGCACCCCTGCAACAAGGTATAAGCGCAACCGCAACCGGGTATGGTTCTCCTCATTTATTCATTGCATTCGCCATTCATCTGTTTCTGGCCTACAATACGGGCGGCCAAACAAGGCTATGAATTCGGAGGTGAAATATGGCCACCCTGACACTGTCAGAATCAGAAGTTATCTTGGCGGCCGCCAAGGCAAAAGTGCTTGAAATGGGAGCCAAGATGAGCATCTCGGTGGTGGATACCCGCGGCGACCTGATTACCATGATGCGCACCGACGGAGCGTCGTGGCGCACTCCAGCCATCTCCAGGGCCAAGGCCGTCGCCGCGTCCTGCTTCGGCCGGGCCAGCGGCGAGCTGACCGAGAACGCAATGGCTCCTGTATTCCGCGGCCTGATGGCGATGGAAGGCGGGCACATGATCCCCGGCCAGGGCGCGCTGCCTGTGTTCAAGAATGGGGAGTTGGTGGGCGCTGTCGGCGGCAGCGGCGGATCCGCGCAGGAGGACGAAGACGCAGCCCGCGCCGGCATCAATGCAGCCGGGTTGTCGGCCACAGCGTAACACCGCACGAATTGCGTCAGACCAAAGAAAAGGGGCAGGACTTGAATCCTGCCCCTAAATCTTGAATTTTGTGCGCCCGGTGCCGCTACTGCTTCTGATACACCTGGAAACGATGTCGATTGGTCTCCACCACGTAGAGCCTGCCCTCGTGGTCCAACGACACGGCCACCGGCCCCCAGAAGTAAGGCTCGGTCTGCGAGGAAATATGATAGGGCGTGTTCAGATGAGGCGGCAGTTGGGGCATTAGGTCGGAGCGGTCGCGCTCCGCCCTCTCTTCGGGGTTGGCCGCGAAATAGTCCTGCGCCCACTTGGACAGCGTGGCCTGACCCTGCAGCAGCAACTGGAAGCCACCCTCCGGATCGAGCACCTGCACTCTCTCGTTGCCCCAGTCTGAAACGTAGATGAACCCCTCATCGTCTACGGCGACGCTGGTGGGTCGCTGGAACTGTCCCTTGCCGTCTCCCGAGGCGCCAAAGGCAGCCAAGAATTCGCCGTCAGCGGTGAATTTCTGGATGCGGTCGTTGCGCCAGTCAGCCACGTATACGTTGCCCGCCCTGTCAGTTGCCGCGCCCCACGGCAGGCTGAACTGGCCTGGGCCGCTCCCTTGGGAGCCCCATTTTCCGAGAAAGCTGCCGTCGGAGGAGAACCTCTGCACCCTCGCATTGTGCTGTTCGACAACATAGATCGAATCGTCAGGGCCTGCAGCAACTCCAGCGGGGCCGTTAAACTCGCCGTCGCCCCTGCCCGGACTCCCCCACTTGCGAAGGAACTGCCCATCACTGTCGAAGACCGTTACCCGCTGGTTCTGCTCATCGGTAACATAGAGATGATCGCGGCTGTCAAAGGCGATACACACCGGCCAGCGAAACTGGGTGTCGCCATTGCCGGAACCGTCACCGAATTCGTATAGGTAGTCCTCATCCAGGCTGCATACGCCCACGCGGATGGCGGCGGCGCGGGCAGGGTCGCAGCGATTGAGTACGAAGATGCGACCGTCGCGGCTGACGGCCAAGTCGTAAGGGTTGGCATACCCACGACCGTTCAGTCCGTTGTTGACGATGCCGATGGTCTTGAGGTAGTCCAGCGCAATGCTGGGCGACTTTGTCTGAGTGGTCACTTCTTTTCACCCAGGCCCTCCCCCTGTGGGGAAGGGATAATTCTGACTGGATTTCTATGCCAGTTGGTATTCGCGAGTGGCGGCGATGAGGCGTAGCATATTGCCGACACGCTGCTCCGGTTCACCGCCAGGCTGTCGGTCGCGCAGGTCTAGGTCTCCCTGACGCGCGGCGTACTCCACCAAGACCGAACGGGTGTCCTCACTGACGTCGATGGGGCCGATGAGGTCGACACAGCCGTCGGCGAATTCTGAAGGACTCAGGACGCCCTCTCCCGTGGCGGCCAGCCGGTCAATGATGGAGCGGACGCCGGGGCTGTCGATATCGGACAGTTCCTTGCCGGCGAAGTTCACCCGCTCAACCAAGGAACCGCTGTCGATCCACTCTGCCCCCTCGTGCCACCCCTCGACGGTGGGTGGCTGCAACAGGCCCTGGCCCATGTAGAGCATGTTGTTGGAAACACGCTCGATGCCCAGTGAAGGCGTCTGGTGGCTGCCAGCCATTCGGATAGCCCCGACCACCAGTTCCACCGGCCCCTTTACCCGGGCAAAGCGGGTCTCTCCTGACTTGAAGTATTCGGAGTTGAACAGAGTGCGCAGTACGTCCTTTATCTGGTAGCCGGACTCGAAGTAGGTCTCCCTCATGGCGGCGATACACCGGCTGCCCTGATCGGCAATCTCGTCGGCGGCGAAGAACTGGAACAGCCGGGTGCAGATGAACTCTGCGGTGGCGTCCTGCTTGGCGATGATTCTGATGATGTCTTCGCCGTTGAAGTTGCCAGTCTCGCCCAAGAAGGTCTTTTCACCGTCATCGTGGTCTTCTTCACGGTAGTCGAAGTGCCAGGCGATGCGGCCATAGGGCCAGATGGAGTCCTTGTAGGCCCGGACGGCCATGTACTCGGCGTTGCCCAGCGTCCAGCCAGTGAAGGCGCGGGCGCACTCCTTTATGTCGTCTTCGGTGTAGTTCCCGATGCCCATGGAGAAGAGCTCCAGCAACTCCCGCCCGTAATTCTCGTTGATGGCGTCGCCGTGATTGTCCTGATTGTCCAGCCATACCAGCATTGCCGGGTCTTTGGAAATCTCCAGCAGCATCTCGTCGAATGATCCCAAGCCGTTACGGCGGAACATCTCGACCTGATTGAGCTGGGAGCGGGCCTGGTTCAGCTTGGTGTACCCGGTGGCGAAGAGCCCATGCCAGAACAGGGCCATCTTCTCCTCGAGTGGACTCTCCGTGGAGATCATCCTATACATCCAGTAGGCTGCGGAACCGGCCAGGTCGCGCAACTCGGATTGCTCCACATGGTACCGGCGGATCAAATCGTCTGGCATATTGTTGGGGTTGGAGGTGTCCAACATCTCCTCGACAGTAGCTTCGTAGCCCTGCTCCACGCAGCGCTCAAGTTCGTCGCGGTTGGCGCCGAACCCGGCCCGCCGCTTGAGGTGGGACATCAAGGCGATGTTGCTATCGCTCATTACAGTTCCTCGCATTTCAAGGATTTCGCGCCCGCACCGGTTAAACGTTCCCATATTCCGGCCTGGCTTAGTTGCTGTCTGATTTCTCTTCTGGCTGTTCCGCAGAAGGCGGCGGTTCCGTAAAGGCCTGTCCGTTGGCCTCCGCTTCCAGACGACGGCGGTTCCAAGCCTCCCACCTTTCGTTCGCACGGGATTCACCCCGGGCTTCGCCCTCGGCTTCACGCTGCCTCAGGCGATTTTGATACCGTTCAACTATTCCGCCGAATATGACCACGAAGTAAGCCTCCGTCAGGATAATGCTTTCCGCCGCGATGACCCCAATACCTGGTCCGGCATTGCTGATGATGGCGAATATGGTTTCAGGCCACGACTCATTGGTTACAACGAAGACCTCGTACCAGACGGCCAATCCTATTAAAGCCAGGGTCTGCACCGAAAATATGGTGAAATACAGCTTTCGCCAGTCTTCCGGCACACTCCAGATCGAAGTCCTGCGTTCCGGGCCGGGAGTCGTCACCACCTGGCACCGGAGCTATGCGCGAAACAGGTCGAACTGCTCGAACCGGCCATTGACGATGGGATCGGGGTCCAGCTCCAGCCACTTATCCAGGATGGCAGAATAGGTGGACCGGAAGTCGTTGTTGGGCCGCAGGTCGCCGTTCAACTGCTCAGCCTCTCCCAGCGAGGGGTACTGACCGTACAGCCCGCCGTTGACCGCTCCTCCGACGAGGAAGGCCACGCCGCCCGAGCCGTGATCGCTGCCGGTACCGTTGTCCTTGATGCGGCGTCCGAACTCGGAGAACACCAGCACCGTCGCGTCATCCTCGCGCCCGTGCTCCTTCAGATCGTCCATAAGGCTGCCCACTGCGCCGGCTACGTCGTCCCACAACGATGCGTGGGTAAGCAACTCGCCGGAATGGGTGTCGAAGCTGCCGTGCTGGGTGTAATAGATCTTGGTGCCGAGGTCGGCCAGGAATACCTGAGCGATGCTCTTCACGTTCTTGGACAGGGAATCGCCTCGGTATTCGACGGTGGAGGAATATTGGGTCGGGGCGGTGCGGAGGATATCGGCGCCAACGTAAGCATCCTGACCGGTCTTGCTGAGCAGCGACATGACGGGGTCGCGTCCCGCCACGTTGCCGTACATCCTGGAGAAAGCCTCGAGCGTGAACATTCGCAGCTCTTCGTCCTCTATATCAGGGAAGAGGCCGTAGGTTTCGAGGTCCCCCACCGAGGCAACGGAGACGCCGAGGCAGCCCAATGCCCTGGGCAGGCCGCGACCGAAGTTGACTGCGGTCAGCACATTCTCGCCCTGCGGGTCAATGTCGCGTATGGCGCGTCCCAGCCAGCCCTCGGTGCCGATGGCATCGGGCTCGGCGGTGTGCCAGATGTCCATGGACCGGAAGTGGGAGCGGTTGGGATTCTCGTAGCCTATGCCCTGGATGACCGCCACTTTTCCTTCATCCCACAGCGCCTTCATGGGGGCCATGCTGGGGTTGAAGCCAATCTCGTCGTTAAGAGGTAGCACCCTTTCATAGGGAATATGCACGGTGGAGCGAGAATCATAATAGCGGCCATCGCCGTAAGGCACGACTGTGTTCAGACCGTCATTCCCGCCGGACAGTTGGATTACAATGAGTCCCTTTTCACGCTTGTTGCTCGTCATGTTCTGCGTCCTTAGATGAGGGCAATTTATCAGGCCTTCCATGATAGAAACCATCGTAAATTAGTCTTTCACAATCTACTATGAAGCGCTGATTTCGGCAAGTTTCGGCGCGACGCAGGTCAGATGGATCCCAAAGGCCGACGGACACTCCCGCCGTCATTTCTACGAATTGGGGAACGCCAAACTGCTGGGCGTCTTATCCCATTCGAGTGGGATTGCCTTGGCAGGTTAGGATACTGGCGCGCCAAAGGCGCCAGCGTTCTGGACTAGACCGGTCTTCAGCCAGCGGTCAATGAAAACGCAGTTTTGGAAAAGCGCCATCAGTTCATTAGGCGATTATCCGGTGCCTATTTCCCTCGCCTCCAATATTTCCGGTTCAGCTGTTATGCAGTCTTGTTATTCAGTGTTCCGTTTGCAGGTTGTATCAGCCCCTTCCGCAAAGCCTGGCGGCCCCGCCACAAGCCCTCTCTCGCTATGTAAGTGACTATTTGCCGAGTGTATACCTGTGTCTCCGCTATGGCGGAGGGCACCAGTGAAACTCTGGCTCACTGTCAGCGTATAGGCGTTGGCGTAGCCGTGGGCGCAGGTGTCGGAGTCGGTTCAGGGGCTAACGATGGAGCAAGAGTTGGGGTAGCCGCTGGAACCGGGCTATCAGTGGGTGCAGCTGCTAGGGTAGGAGCAGAGAGCGATGTGCGGTCAGCTGGGACAACAGTCGTCTGGACGCTTCCGCCACGTCGGCAACGGCTGCGTTGAAGGCATCGGCGTTTGCCTTGGAGGGCTGCCGGTAGCCGCTGATCTTGCGGACGAACTGCAGGGCCGCCTCCTCCACTTCGGCGTCGGTGGCAGGCGAATCCGGGTTGCGCAGGACCTTGATGCTGCGGCACATTGGCGGCCTCTCCTGGTCTCAATTGGCGTTTCCGGGCCGGTACTTGTCGCCCTCCTCGCGGGTTATGCGGCCCGATGCCATGAGCCACATGCGAGCGATTTCGGGACCCATAAACTTGAAGGTGCGTCGCAACTCCTGGGCCAGCAGCGGGTATTCGTGGCCCTCCAGTGTGTCGTAGAACCACTGGCAGAAGCCACCGTGTTCATCGCGGAGGGCCTGCACTCGACGGGCGTTCTCGATGACCGCCTCGATCTTGAGTCGGTTGCGAACGATTCCTCCATCCTGCCGCAATCGCTCTACGTCATCCGGCCCCAGCTCGGCCACTGCGTTAATTTTCCAGCCGGCAAATGCGTTTCGGAAGGCGTCGCGCTTGTCCAGGATCATCTTCCAGGTCAGGCCCGCCTGAAAGACTTGCAGACTCATCACCTCGAACAGCGCGTCGTCATCGGTGGCCCGCCGTCCCCAGATGGTGTTGACATACCAGTCCCGCAGCGGGTCCGGGGGCGCGTTGGGGTCCGGGATTGATTCGTGGGGCATCGGTGTCTCCGTTGGTGTTGGCCAGCCGCTCGTCCATCGACAGGATCTGTACGAACGGCTGGCTGCAAGGTTTGTAGATACAATTCGACTGGTTAGCGAGGCACGATGGGCAACGTCACGTGCGACGGGTGGGCCGAGTCGTGCAGGATGGTCTGGACTGCTGGCTTCAGCTCGGTGTCGGCGGCGATGACCCCACCGGTGTTGGTGTTGCGGTCGAAGCGCGGGAAGTTGCTGCTGGATACCTCCAGCCGGATCCGGTGGCCTGCCTTGAACACGTTGCTGGTGGCCCACAGGTCGATGGTGTAGCAGTAGGCGCGGCCTGGCTCCAGCAGCGACGGGCTGGACATCGACTCGCGGTAGCGGGCGCGGATGATGCCGTCGGTCAGGTTGCGGGCACAGCCGTCCTCGCATACGTCCACCAGCTTGGCGGTGAAGTCGGTGTCGGTGGCCGACGTGGCGGCCCACAGAGTGACGGTGATTGGTCCTGTTACCTCCACTTCCCTCTCCAGCGGCAGGGTGGAGTACACCAGCACATCGGGGCGCTCCTCGATCTCGTTCTGGTCGAAGGCGCCGTTGGCGGCAAAATAGGGGTTGCAGCAGAGCTGCCCGCCCTGCGTCGGCACGGGATTGGTTGGATTGTACAGGAACACGTCCGGCGGCTCGTCGGATGGCGCCGTCGGGCTGATGCTGCCATCGCCGTGCAGGGTGTTGGCGTTGCCGCCGCTGTGCAGGTAGTAGCTGGTGTTCTGGGCGCGGGCCAGCGGCCACTCGTTCTCGTTGCGCCACACGTCGTCACCCATGACGAATATCTTAACTGGCGGCTCGTCCAGCAGCCCGGTGTCCTCCCCCTTGAGCCAATGCCCGAACCAACGGAGGTGAATCTCGTCCAGCCCTAGGGCCATGGCGTCGGCGGCCACGCCGAAGTAGTGGTTCCCCGCCATGCTGCCGCCCCGCGAGCTGTGCTGCCAAGGACCGATGACGAGCTTCTGGCCGTGCTTGGCGTCCTCGGTGGCACCGTTTTTCCGCATTCCCAGGTAATTGCGGATGGTGCCGCCCAGGAAGATATCGTACCAGCCGCCGATGTTCAGCGCCGGCACGTTGATGTTGGAGTGCTGCTCCTCGATGCACAGCTTCTTCCAGTAGTCATCAAAGCCAGGATGCTCCAGCCAGTCGAAGAAATAATCGGCCAGTCCGCCATTGAGGTGAGGGAAGTCCTTCAGCGGCAAATGGCGGAACGCATCAGTCATGCCGTCGACGGCTTTCAGCAACTCGCCCTGGCGGGCCTGCGGAATGCTCCTGACGCCGGAATGGGTCTTGAAATTGGCAAGGGCGAGCTGAAGAAGAGTCCAGGACACGTTGAACCCCAACTCGAAGGCGCCGCCCTGGTAGGTCCATCCGTCGTGGTAGTTGGAGGCGGTGACGTTGGGGGCGATGGCAGTCAAGTGAGGCGGCCGGGTGGTGGCTGCCAGCCATTGGGTAGCTCCCACGTAGGACGCGCCGATCATTCCGACTTTACCAGTCGACCACGGCTGCGCGGCGGCCCACTCCACGGTGTCGTATCCGTCGTCGATGTCGTCGGCGAAGCAGTAGAATTCTCCGCCGGATGTGAAGCGGCCCCGGGTGTCCTGGATGATCAGCGCGTACCCGGCCTTGGCCGCCTTGATGGGGTCGAGCATCTGCGACGCCAGGGCAGCCGATTTGTCGTAGGGAGTGCGCTGCAAAATAGTTGGAAACGGGCCGGGGCCATCGGGCCGGTAAACGTCGGCGTAGAGCGTCGTGCCGTCGCGCATGGCTGCGGCGATATTGGTTTCCACTTTGATCGAGACCGAATCTGGCATGGCTCTTCCTCCCTCTGTCTTTTAACGTGCGGACTCCTCTGGGGAAGCACCAACGCGAGGTCGGTGCCAGTCAAACTCAGCTGAATCGGGGCATCACCGTCTCGGCAAAGAGTTCCATCTGTCGATACAGGCCATCCGCATCCGGTGACAGGAAACCGAGGTTGACGTGCCCCACTCCCGCCTCGATCTTGGCCTCCATCTCCCGGGAACAGTCGTCGGGAGTGCCGGCGACGCACAGGGCCCTAGCGATGTCCTCGGCGCTGCGCTCCGGCGTCACGTAGCGCTCTCCCACGTTGCGCACCGCCAATTCAATAGCCTCGTCGCCGTTGATAGATATGGCGGTTGGCTGGTTGAGACCCCAATGAAAGCCGTCGAGTTCGCGGCCCGCCTCGGCGGCGAACTGGCGCACCATGTCATTGCTGTGCCTGATGCGGCGGTTGGTGAAGAGGTATGGATACCAGCCCTCGCCGTGCAGGGCGGCGCGGCGCATTGCGGCGTCGCTGCGGCCCGACACCCAGATGGGCGGGTAGGGCTTCTGGAAGGGCTGGGGCAGCAGCGTAACGTCGTTAAACTCGAAAAACCGCCCTTGGTGCGAGACATGCTCCTCGGTCCACAGCCTTTTCATCACGTCCAGCATCTCGTCGGTGCGCCGCCCGCGGGTTCGCGTCGAGATGCCCAGCGCTTCGAACTCAACGTGGGTGCCGCGCTGGCCGCTGATGCCAATGCCAAAGTCCAACCTGCCGCCGGAAACCTGGTCGACGCTGGCAACCAACTTGGCCAGCATCACCGGATGATAAAGCGGCACGATGACGATGCCGGTCATGATCCGAATCTCGCGCGTGGCGCCCGCGGCGGCGGCCATGGCAGGCAGGTTCAGCACGGTCGGGCGGGGCGGGTTGCCATCCATGATGTGCTCGCCCATGGTTATCCGCTGGAAGCCCAGCTCCTCGGCACGGCGGGCGAATGTGGGAACATCCCAATAGTCTTCCACGCTCAGGCTGCAACCGAAGGTGATTCCGTCGCTCATGCCGGTTCTCCTCTGCCTTCGCGGGTGTGTCAATAACGCCCCAATTCTACCACCACCGCGATACCTGCGATAAAATCTCAGTTATGGAAGGGAAGACCTGTTTGATAACCGGGGCCAGCGATGGCATCGGCTACGTAGCCGCCCGCGAACTGGCAGGCATGGGCGCGCGGGTGATCGTCGTGGGCCGAGACGCGGCCAAGACCGACTCCGCAGTGGAACGTATCATCGACGAGACCGGCAACCCCGCTCTCCAGCGGCTGCTGGCCGACCTTTCGTCGCAACGCGAGGTGCGCCGCCTGGCGGACCAAGTCAGGGAGCAGACTCCACGGCTGGATGTGCTCCTGAACAACGCGGGGGCCATCTTCCTGTCGAGCCGACGCAGCGTTGACGGACTGGAGATGACCTTTGCCCTGAACCACCTGGGCTACTTCCTGCTGACCACCCTGCTGCTGGACCTGTTGCGCACCTCGGAACCGGCCCGGATAATCAACGTGTCGTCCAGCTCCCACGGGTCGCCGGGTAAGTTCCGGCTGGAGGACCTGCCCAAACCCGGGAGCAACCGGGGGTATCGGGCCTATGGCCGCTCCAAGCTGTGCAACATACTGTTCACCTACGAGCTGGCACGGCGGCTGGAAGGTTCGGGCGTTACCGCCAACGCCCTCCATCCCGGCCTGGTCAGCACTAACATCGCACGGAACAACGGGCTGCTGGGCCGGGTGGTCAACCTCTTCATCGGCGCCCGGGGCGTGGACGCCGACAGGGGTGCGGAGACACTGGTCCACCTGGCCTCGTCGCCCGATGTGGAGGGAGTAACCAGCAAGTATTTCGTCGACTGCCAAGCAGTGGCGTCATCGGCACTCAGTTACGATGCAGAACTGGCAGCCGACTTGTGGGAGTTGAGCGAAAGGCTGACCCAACCCGGGCAATAGAGTTCTTCTACACCAGAGGATGATGCAACCGCGGATGAGATTCTGGCGCTTAAGGCAACACCAAAGGCATTGTGCTATTCTCACCCCGATACGGGAACGACGCTTGAGAGGGACTGGAGCAGGGCATTGGAAACAGGAGAAACGACGCGGAAGTTGATAGCCGCCAAAAGGAATAAGGAACTGAGCTTCGCCGAGCTGGGGAAGGCCATTGGACGGGACGAGGTCTGGGTGGCGGCCCTCTTTTATCGCCAAGCCAGCGCGCCACCGGAAGAAGCCATGCAGTTGGCCACCATGTTGGGTCTCAACTGCGATGTTGCCGAGGAGTTGACGGAACCGCCATTGAAGGGCTTGGGGCCCGTTGTTCCCACAGACCCCCTGATTTACAGGTTTTACGAGATTGTTCAGGTCTACGGTATGCCATTGAAAGAGATTATTCATGAGAAATTCGGCGACGGCATCATGAGCGCGATCGATTTCACAATGAACGTGGACAAAGAGGAAGACCCCTACGGCGACCGGGTGAAAATCACCATGTCTGGAAAGTTCCTGCCCTACAGAAGGTGGTAGGAGAGATTTCCATAGATCATTGACTGGCAGCCAGGCATCAGACCGGAGATGAGTTCCGGCGCTTTGTCCGCCAAAAAAAGCAGGAGATTTGCTAATGAAACGAGCGGTTGAATTTTACAGCGAAGGTTTCAAGCTGCAAGGAGATGTCTACACACCCGGCGATCTGGCGCCCGGCGAGAAGCGTGCGGCGGTACTGCTGTGCCACGGCTACACCGGTGTCAAAGACCTGTACCTGCCGGACAACGCACGGGTGCTCAACGATGCAGGCTACATGGTCATGACTTTCGACTATAAGGGCTGGGGCCAGAGCGAGGGCATCTCGCCGCTGCGACTGGCACCTCACAGCCGCGTGTCCGACGTGCAGGCCGCCATGACTTTCCTTGGCGAGCAGCCGGAGGTGGACGAAGACCACATCGGCATCTATGGCACCAGCTACGGTGGGGCCACCGTCTGCTGGACCGCCGCCATCGACCAGCGGGCAAAGTGCGTCGTCAGCGTGGTGGGCATCGGACACGGCGCACGCTGGATGAGCCGCGTCCGCCGGATGGACGAGTGGTTCGACCTGCTGGACCGCTCCAAGGCTGACCGCATCCAGCGAGCGATGGCCGGCAAATCAGATATGGTGGAGCGCGGCGAGATCCTGCTGCCCGACCGCCAGTCAGCGGCGCTGGCCGCGGCCCAGCGGGCCAACAACCCCAACGCCGTTATGACCATCCCCGTGGAATACGTCGACGACACCTTGGGCTTCAACCCTGAATGGGTTGTCGGCCATATCTCACCGCGTCCGGTGCTGTTCATCACCAGCGACCAGGACCGCTTGGTGCCACCCGAGGAATCAGAGCAGCTCTACGCCCACGCCGGCGAGCCGAAGAAGCTGGTAATGCTGAATGGCGTGGGGCACTACGAAGTCTACGAGGAACCAGCCTTCTCCCAAGTGATGCGCCACACCCTCGACTGGTACCAAAAATATATGCCTGCAAAGTGTTAAGCTTGGCCATCAGGCGCAGAACTTGCCCTCGCAAAAGCGGGAGACAGGAGGTGACAGTGATGTCGAACAAGGGATTCTCGCACATCGGCCTCTCCACCCACGATTTGGACGCCACCCGCGACTTCTATGAGAGAGTGCTTGGCTTTGAGGTCGTCAGGTGCGACATCATCAAGATCCGGCAGGGCGGCCACATTCGGCACATGTTCGTTGACACAGGCCGGGACCAGCTCATAGCCTTCATGGAGCCGAACGACGTCCCTGGTCTGCCCGCGGACTTCGACACCGGCATCAACCGGGGGCTGGGCATTCCCGGCGTCTTCTACCACTTCGCCTTCGAAGCCGGATCAGTGGACGCGCTGAACGACAAACGCGAAGAACTGCTCGGCAAGGGCGTTCAGGTTACCGACATCGTCGACCACGAATGGGCCATGTCCATCTATTTCACAGACCCCAACGGTATTTCGCTGGAATACTGCTGCCTGACCCGCGACGTGGGCACCGACGACGACGTGAACTTTCAGGAGCGGTTCGAGCGTTCGATCATCATCCGCAACGGCGAACCCGTCTTCGTCCGAGAGATCCAGCCCGACCCACTGGAAGCGGTGCTGGCCGACGACTAAACTGGTTGCCCCTGCCAAATTGACGGGTCAACTAACCCCAGCAAGCACAGAGTTTTAATCCTTTTATTTCTCTGTGCTCTATATTTACTCTGTGGCTAATCAAGCCCCGACGACGCGCACCCGGTGGTTGTTGCTGTCGGCGATGTAGATGTTACCGTCAGCGTCAACATCCGCTCCGTGAGGACGATCCATAGCCGCCTCCCCAGCGGGGCCGCCATCGCCTTCAACACCGAGTCGCCCGCCCGCGATGGTGGTGACAACGCCAGTAGCGGCGTCGACGCGGCGGATGGCGTGGTTCTCGGTGTCCACAACTAGCAGGTGGCCGTCGTGGTCGCAGCGGATGGCCTTGGGACCTCCCCAGGTGGCATCCAGCGCCGGGCCGCCGTCGCCCGAGTAACCGAACTCCCCAGTTCCCGCCAACGTGGACATAACGCCGTTGGCATCCACCTTGCGGATGCCGTTGCCCTCACGCTCGGCGATGTAGGTGTTGCCAACTCCGTCCATGCACACGGCCCGAGCCCCCAGGATACTGGCCTCTGTCGCGGCACGCCCGTCGCCGCTACGCTGTTTGTAGCCGTTACCCGCAAAGGTGGTGATAACGCCCGAGGCCAGGTCCAGGCGCCGGATGCGCTGGTCCTGAACGTCTGCGACCAACAGGCCACCGCGCCCGTCGAGGAAGCAGTCGTTGGGCTCGCGGAACTGAGCGCGCGCTCCCGGCCCGCCATCTCCCCCATACCCCGACTCGCCTGTCCCGGCGACCGTGCTGATTGTGCCAGTCCCGGCGTCAATCTTACGGATGACGTAGTTGAGCCGGTCAACGACGTACACGTCGCCGTTGGCGTCCACCTGCAGCGAATAGGGCTGGTTGAAGGCGGCCCCGGTTGCCGGGCCTCCGTCGCCGGAGTAGCCTTCGGCACCCGTCCCCGCGATGGTGACTATGACGCCGGTGTCGCGCTCAACCCGGCGGATGCAGTGGTTCATCGCCTCGGCCACGTACATATTTCCCGCAGCGTCGAAGGCGCACATGAACGGCTCACTAAGCAGCGCCGCCGAAGCCGGCCCGCCGTCCCCCGCAAATCCCCGCTCGCCGGTGCCGACGACGGTTGTGATGATGCCCGGTTGGTAGGTCATTGTGCTGGCCTCTTGCGCTAGTTCAATTTTGTTATGAGTAAAGGGCGCGACCCGCTGCCGATTTTGCAGATGCCAAATTACTCCCGCGTCAACCGCCGCCAGCGGTTGCGTTGGTCGCGAGTCTCCGGGGAGAAGGACGGCTGCGGGCCGGTGCGGATCTGCTCCAGTTCAGGCAGCAGCTTCTTTACGTCGTCCAAGTAGATTTGAATCGTGTCCGACGACAGCCAGTTTTCGTAGAAATTGACATGCAACGCCTGGGCAGTTCCAAACAAACCCACCAGCTCGGGGCAGGCCTGTTCGTCAGCTACCTGTTGGGCGATGTCCACTATCAGGCCGTGACCGCCGTGGTTCCAGCCGCGATCCTCCGCGATGGCTTTCAGAGCCTGGGCCGCTGCGCCCCAGCCCTTTTCCGATGCTTGAATATTGTTGCGGCGGCGCAGGTAGTTATCGGCCTCGCCGATACACCACCGGCTTAGGTCCGCATACTTGTTCGATTCCTGGTTGTTGGAATCCATGCTTTCGGTATTCTCGCTCTGAATTCAGTGTTGGTTTCTTACTGCCCGTTACCAGTCTCCTGATTGTACCAGTCGAGGATCTCGCTGCCGGTCATGAAGACCACGCCCTCGAAACGGCTCATGTACTCAAAGATTGCGTCGTAATACTTGATGCGATGGGCCGCGCCGGTAATGTACGGGTGAGTAGAGATGCACATCACGCGAGCGCTGTCAGCTCCCTCGCGGTACAAGGTGTCGAACTGGTCCTTGGCACGCTCGAAAAGCTCCGGCGACCGGTGGTTCTGTATCAGGTAGATGGGGATGTCGTTGAGCTCGACGGTGTAAGGCAGGGCCACCATGCGACCTGACTTGACGATCATCTCGTAGGGCTGGTCGTCGTTGCACCAGTCGGCGATATACTCGATGCCCTCCTCTGCCAGAACGTCGGGGGTGTCGAAGGTCTCGGCCAGGCCTGGGCCCATCCAGCCTCGTGGGGCCGTGCCGGTGGCCTCGGCGATGGTGTCGATGGTGCGGCGGATGACGGCCCGCTCGTCCGGCTCGCGGTTGATCACCCTCTGGACGAACCCGTGGGCCAGCATTTCCCAGCCCGACTTCATGCACTCCTCCACCAGCATGGGGTAGCTGAGGCAGACCGATGCGTTGAGGCTGACCGTGGCGCGGATGCCGTAGCGGTCCAGCACCTGCTTGAACCGCCAGAATCCTACGCGCATGCCGTAGTCGAACCAGCCGAAGTTGGGAATGTCGGGGATGGTGGTGACACCCTGCGGCGTGGGCAGCACGGTTCGGGCCATCGGCTCGTTGATGTCCCACTCCTCCACATTGATGACCGGCCAGACGGCGACGCGGGCGTTGCCGGGCAGCTTCAGCGGTGGACGTTGGAAGATGGGTGAGAACTCGGCGCGGGGATTGGCCATGACTCCCTCCTGCGGCTGGCGGATGCGGGCATTCTATACAGCCGTTCAGGAGACTGACAAGACGGCATCTGCGTGGCTACCCGCCGCCATACACCTCGGTTTCCGGCGCGAAGGCGGCCCAAGCGAACCAGAAGTGGTTGCCGTGGACGATGGATGTGAGTGATTTTCCGGCAAGTGGGCCGGACACGGCCTGTCCCAAGACGTTCCAGACTGAGTCGGTCTGATCGTCCATAAAGCCGTCGGGTCCTTGGCGGAAGGTTAACATCTCCCCGTCCACTGTGGTGTTGAATACTCCCGTGGACCCAACGTCGCGAGAGTCGGCGATGCTCGACTTGTCCAACGCGGATGCAGTGCCGGGCTGGAACAGCACTACGATATCCTGACCGCCGGCGGAGTAGTTGACCACCCGCTCCTGCTCCAGTGCCAAGAACGGAAAGGCCAGTGGCTGTCCGTCGATGACCAGGGCGGCCACACGCTCCATGGGCAGCAGGCGATCGTCGGGGCGGCCGTTGAACAGGAATGGTGACCGGTCGGCGCGGTCATATCCGCCATACGGGTTGCGGCCATAGTCCCGGTTGTAGCCCGTGTCCCGGGATAGTACTTCGGCATCGGGGAAGGCGGCCTTGAAGTCGCCCCAGGACACGATCTGCGCCGACAGCAAATCAAGCCGGTAGCCCGCGTATGCTCCCACAATGCCCTCGCCGGTTAGCTGCTGCCACCAGCTCTCGGTCTGCCGGTCCCACATCACCAGGTCGCTGTGGCGCAGGTTGCCCGACACGCCAAAGTCCAGCGTCACGTCCCCAACACGCCGGTCGAAGGCCACCGCCGAGTTGCACAGCGGGCAGAAGGTAACCGACACAGGAACCCCACCCAGGGTGTCGTTGGCTATCTCGTGCCAAGTGAGTATCGCCAGCGGATAGGCCCGCGCCGCGCCGTTGATTTCCAGCGAGACGACCGGCTGCACGTCCTCCAGCCAGGTGTCCGCGTCGGCAATGCTCTCGAACTGCGGATCATCCAGCGGCGGGATGCCGTCGCGCGGGACGCCGCCGGACCGAAATTCGTGGTAGAAGACGGTATGCCGACTGAAGTCGGTCTGCCATCCCCCTGTCCTCAATTGGGCGCGGTCAAGCGCATCCTGGAAATGGGGGTCTGGTTCAACCATCGATACGGGGTCGTCCGAACCTGCGGGTACTGCACTCGGGGTGGGGTCAGCGATTGTAGCAGGCGCAGTGGGTGGCTGCGTGGCCGTAGACGACACTGCAATCGAAGACTGTTCCGTAGGCGGCGACACTGCTGTAGAAGTTGCGGTCGGATCGGCGGGCGCGGAAGGCGCGGCAGTTGGGGTATTCGTGGGCTCGGCATCGCCTCCGCCGCAGGCCAACAGCAGCAGGCCCATCACGGCCAGTATCAGTGACAGCAGGACAAAGGACCGGCCGACCCGGTTAAAGAAGGTTGCCACGGCCAACCGTCAGCCAGTAAAAGACGATGTAGGCTCCCGCTATCACCATGAAAGCGGATGCGATGGGCTGAATGTAGGGCAGGGCGCGGCGCATCACTCGCACCATGGCGCCCTTGAAAATTGCCATACCCAACGTCATCACCATTATCACCAGCCCCATCCCAAAGGCATACAGGAAGAAGTTGCCCACTACCTGCAACCACGAGTCGGTGGCGCTTCCGATGCCCACCACGGCGATGAATATGGGCAACGTGCAGCTCAACGACGCGGTGCCATACGAGAGGCCAAATGTGAAGAAGCTGCGGATGCTGACGGTGTTGGGATTGCCCAAGCGGTCGGCGGCCCGGGCGGCGATACCGGTGTAGAGCTTGCCTCCCGCCACCATCCAGGCTCCCGTGCCCACCAGCGCGGCGCCGATGATCAGTCCTAGCCAGGGCAACAGGTCGCTGATGAACGACGCCGACAGCCCCACCGCCCCGCCGACAACTCCGAAGAGAAGGATGAACCCGGCGGATACCGCGCCGCCCACCACCAGCCCCCGTAAAATCGCAGTCACCGGCCCGGGGCGTTCCTCCTCGGAGAGGTTGGAGCCTAGGTAAAGCCCCAAGTACGCAGGGAGCATGGCGAATCCGCAGGGATTGACCGCCGAGGCCATCCCGGCGGCGAAAGCGAACAAGGCCGTGCCGCCAATCAGTCCACCCAGGAAATTCTGCGAGTTCCCCGACAGTTTGCCCTCAACGAACAGGTTGACCGGGTCAATTCCGTCGCCGCTACCTGCCGCCAGCGCTCCGCCGACAGCTATGGCCAGCGCGGTCGCTGCCACCACGGCCGTTACCGCCCAAGTGCGTCCCTGCCCCTCTTTCAGGGCTGTAATCGCTGTCATCATATCTTGTAATACGACCCGTTATGCTCGATGGATTTCCCGTCAGCCAAAGGGCTTCGGATCGAAGATGCCGGGCGGGGCCAGGCCTTCGAACAGCTCCGGGTGCAGGACCTCAGCCAGCCCTTCCAGCACGTCCACCACACGAGGGCCGTGACGGCTGGGGATGCGGCCGTCGAAGACGAAGGCGCGATGGTCTTTCACCGCCGGCAGTTCCTCCCAGCCCGGCAGTGCTGTCAGTTTGTCCTGCGCCTCCTGCCACGAGCGTTCGGGTCCGAAGGCGCAGGGCATGATCATCAGGTACTCCGGCGCGTAATCGCTTACCTCTTCCCACGAGAGTTCCCGCGAGTGCCCTCTGGGAATGGCCAGCCCTTCCTCCCCTCCGGCCATTTCAGAAATTTCTGGAATCCATTGCCCGGTGTTCCGCAGCGGGTCCAGCCAGTCGAGGCAGACCACTCGAGGGCGTGCAATTTCAGAGGGGACCCCATCGGTTACTGTCTTGATCCGCGATTCCAGTGACTTCCTCAACTCCCTGCCGCGCTCTGGGACTCCGGCGGCGTCAGACAGGTTGGCGATGTTTTGCAGGATGTCGCCCAGCCCGCTGGGGCGGATGGACAGGATCTCCGGCTGATAGTCGAGCACCTTGGCCGCCGTCTCGAACACTGAACCGCTGGCGATGGCGCAGACCTCGCAGAGTTCTTGCGTGATGATCAGGTCGGGGCGCAGGTTGGCCAGCAACTCCTCGTCGATCCAGTACATCGGGTTGTTGTTGGCGCGGGCCTGCTGTACCAGTGCGTCAATCTCGCCGCTGTCCAGGTGATTCACGTTACGCAGGCTGTGGCTGACCACCGGGCGCGAAGCCGCCTCGTCAGGGTAGTCGCAGGCATAGGAAACGCCCACCAGATCGTCGCCCAATCCCAAGGCAAACACCATCTCGGTCGCGCTGGGAAGCAAGGAGCAAATACGCATCGGCTCGCCTCTTCAGAGAGTGGGGTCAGTATAATTCCACGCTCCAGCAGCGTACAAGGCGGTACAGTGCGGCCATCGGCGATGGGGTGGCGCTTGCGATCTCAGGATGCCATGAATGAGTCCGGCGGCTGGTGCCTAGCAGGATGGGAGAGCCGAGACCAACCAAGAATGAAATTAGCCAAGGATGAAAATAGATGGAGTATGGCATCAGCCTCTGCTACCCCAAGCCAGACAAGGGTCGGAGGCACTGCTCCCAAGGCTGCCTCCTGCGAGCAAACGAGACCTACCCGCCGGTCCATGGGCGGGACCGGGCCATTTCCCGGACGCCCTGCGGTGTGGCGATAGGGGCCAGGCAACGGTCTCCCATGCAGGCGTACAGCGCTGCGTCCCTGTTCGGCGGGAAACCCAATTCGCGGATTTGTGCGGCGTCCCGCTCGATGTCCAGCGGCTGGATGACTCGGTGAGGAGCATAGACCCGCAGCGCCGCCCGGTGCAGCCTGCGAAAGGCAGTTGTGGACGAATCTCCCACCAGCACCAGGCTCACCGGTCCGTGGGTCAGCAGGTCTCGCGCCCGTCTCCAGGCTGCGCCCGCGGGCAGGAACAGGGCCTCCTCATCCTCCTCCATGCGGCGAGAGGCGTGGGAGCCAAGGTAGCATTTTCCGGGAACATCGGACTCGAAGACTTCCAAGGCGGCGGCCGCCCGGTCGAAATACTGGGTGTCGCCGGTAAGGTGGGACAGCTGCACCAACGCTTCTGCCCAGGAAGCGTTGTCCAGCACCGGCTGCTCCCGGGGCAGGAGTCCCGCCTCAAATGACTGGGGCGGCGTGGTGTCGTAGCAGCCGCCACCAGGCGCACCGAACAGCCGCTGTATGGTTTCGGCGACCTCGACCGCCCGCGCCAGGTGTTCCGTCCGGCCCGTGGACTGGTATATGATCAGCCAGCCTCGCAGGAAATTTACTTGGTCGGTCAGGATGGGCGCGGCATCGCCCAATTCGCCTGCGCGGCGTCGCAACCCTCGGCCTGACGTCCAGCTCTCCCGCCACAGCTTTTCCAGAACGTCGGAGCCGAGGCGGCTGTAAGCCCTGCTGCCGAGTACGTTGGCTGCCTGAATCACGGCATGGGCGGCCAGGGCGTTCCATCCGGCGTAGAAGGTGCGGTCAACGGGCGGCGGCATCCCCGCATCGCGGCCCTTCCACGACATCTGGTAGAAGGGCTCGTCGGCGTCCTGGCTGGCGAAGAACAACCCTGTCTCGGGACTGTACAGCGTGGTGAGCAGGTACTCCAGGATGCCGGCGACAGTGGTCTTGTACGCCGTTCTCCCGGTAATCTGGAATGCTTCAAGATAGGCCACCGCCAAGCTGGCGTTACTGACAAGCATCTTCTCGTAGTGCGGCACCTTCCAGTCGCGACTGACCGAGTAGCGGAAAAAGCCCTGGTCCTTTCGGTCGTAGATACCGTGCCACATTCCCTGAAGGGTGGTCTCAACCATTCCGAGGATGGCTCGTTCGCCGGTGAGACCATAGCGGGCCGTGAGGAACTGCAGCGCCTCCCAGGGCGGCTGCTTGGGCTCCAGCCCGAACCCGCCGAATTGCTCGTCGTAGAGATCTATCAGCCGGTGCAGGACTGCGTCCCCGGAAGACTTGGCCCCCACCCCCACCCCCGTAGGCGATGCTGCGCGGCCTACGGCGTGTTCGACCACCGGAGCCACTTCGCCGCTCGACACCTGCTCCAGCAGGGCGGCCATCTCATCCGGCGGCGTGTAGGGCCTGCCGGTGAGGAACTCGCCAGTCCCGGTCAGGAAGGCCACCGAAGGGAAACCACCCTGGTTGTACCGCAGAGATATATCGGGCCGCTGGTCCACATCAACTCGCACCGGAATGAACCGGGAGTTGATCAACTCGATGACCCGTTCGTCAGAGTAGGAGGTCTGGTCCATGACGTGGCACCAGTGGCACCAAGTGGCCCCCAAGGTAAGCAAGACCGGCTTGCCCTCTGCCTTGGCGGTCTCGAAGGCTTCCTCGTTCCAGTCCCGCCAGGAAATCGCGTTGGCGCCGTCGAGTTGACTCATCCGTTTAACCCCCGCCTCCGGACAGATGGTGATACAGCCCGGACATGGTTCAAGCGCAGATTGCAGTTTAGGCTTTAGCTGCTATTTTTTACAAATGGATGATGGGAATGCAAGGTAATCGCGTCTTATGTCTGGGCAGCGGCCCGCAACGTCATTCGCGAGAAAGCGGGAACCCAGGGCCGCTGTTACCGCTCGGCGTGTACGCTGATTGGGACCCTTTGGATGGCTGCTTTCCCGAACCAGTTAAACTGCATCCAAAACGATTCCCCATTGTGAACCCGGTCTCATCCATGTGGCGGGGGGTTCGCGGCTTGATTCTCCGGCTTCCCCAAGCAGGACTTTGTCGAAGGAGCGTTTTATGACGATCATCGAAAGAGCCATCGAGGAGATTGACCTCAACGTGCAACGTTGGATGAGCGATGTCAACATTCCGGGGGTGGCTCTCGCCGTTACCGATAGGGAAAACCTCCTCCGTCTGGCCACCTTCGGGTATGCTGACCTGGCTTCGGGCAGGCCAGTCCAGCCCGGCTCGGTGTTCGAGATAGGATCCATCGGTAAATCCTTCACCAACATCGCTCTGATGCAGCTTCGCGACGAAGGCCGTCTCGACCTGCACGCGCCCGTGTCCCGCTACCTGCCATGGTTCGAGGTGCAGTCCGACTACGGGCCAATCACCACCCACCACCTGATGACCCATACCTCCGGCCTCGTAACCGGCACTGATGTTGGACCGCACGGCCTCTATGAGTCGTGGGCCCTGCGGGACAGACGGACGGGAGCTCCCCCAGGAGCCTATTTTCGCTACTCGAACATAGGCTACAAGACCCTTGGTTTCCTGCTGGAGGAAGTGGACGGCCGCCCGTATCAGGAGTCCATACAGGCGCGGGTGCTCGACCCCCTGGGTATGGCCGATTCCCATCCGGTGATCGGATTCGAGACGCGAAAACGAGCGGCGGTGGGTTACCGGAGCTTTTATGACGACCGCCCGGAGCACAGGGACCATGGTCTCGTGCCGGCGCTGTGGACCGAATACGGTGTGGGAGACGGCTGCCAGGCATCTACCGCCGAGGACATGGCCGTTTATTTGAGGATGTTCATGAACGGTGGCACTGGCCCGGCGGGACGAGTCATATCCGAGGACAGCTTCCGCCTGATGACACAACGGGCAATAGCCACTCAGCAATGGGGTGGCGCCCACTACGGCTACGGTCTAACCCTGGCTGATGTCGACGGCCACGCTTACCTGGGTCACGGCGGCGGCACACCCGGTTTCGTGTCGGGTATGATCTCGGACCTGGACGACGGCATCGGGGTGGTGGTCCTGGTCAACGGCTACGTGGAGTCCTACGGCGCCATCGGGATGACGATGCACATTCTCAGACTTCTGCGGGCTGGCTTGAGCGGGCAGGAATTGCCGCCGCCGCTTCCCGCGATCAACCCTGAGTTGGTAAGCAATGCGGCCGATTATGCCGGTCCCTATGGCGCCGGCGGAGAACGCCTCGTCGTCGCCGCTGAAGGCGAACGGCTCACGCTCCAACGACGCGGCGTTGATGTGGTCTTGCAGCAGCGTGGTGGAGACAGCTTCTACGTGCCACACCCCGACCTGGAGCATTTCCTGCTGGAGTTCGGGCGCGAAGGAGACCGCGTCGTGGAGGTTTTCCACGGCCCAGACTGGTATGTTCGCGAAGGATATTCCGGCCCGGAGAGGTTCGACTTCCCCGGAGATTGGGAGAGCTTTCTCGGGCACTACAGGACTTACAATTTCGGCCTGACAAATTTCCGTGTTGTGCTGCGAAAAGGCACTCTGTTGCTGGTCTACCCGACAGGCGGCCACGAGCCGCTGGTTCCCTTGGGGGACGCCCTGTTTCGTATCGGAGAAGATCCACGCTCGCCGGAAACCATCCGCTTCGATTCTGTGGCGTCGGGCAGGGCATTGCGGGCGGTCTATTCCGGCTGTCCCTACTATCGTACCTACACTCCGTAAACGGGCTACAATGCCGGGGAAAGCCCACGCACCATGTTGATTGCAAATTTGGTTGGATTTGATTGGAAGGAGGACGCTCACAATCGGGCGCAGAATAGGCGGCACGATAGATGCGGAATAGCAAGGAGGCAATCATGCCAGTGGAACAGGTCTCACCGGAATTGGAACGCATCGTGTCCACGGACCAAAGTGTCGAGGTGCTGGGCACCGGCTACGTGGGTGGGGAGGGGCCGTTGTGGTGGAAGGAAGACCAGAGCCTCTTATTCAGCGAGGTCCGGGGAAACCGCAGGCGGAAATGGTCAGTCGGGGAAGGGGTCACCCTGGTCCAGGAGCCTACCAATAACGCCAACGGCCTCACCTGGGATCCCCATGGAAGGTTGGTAATGTGCGAGGGCGGCGCGCGGCGGGTGGCGCGGGTCGAACACGACGGGAGCACCACCGTAATAGCGAACAACTATCACGGCAGACCATTGAACCGGCCCAACGACGTGGTGGTGAAGTCTGACGGCAGCATCTACTTCACCGATCCGGGCGGTCCCTCCCCCGACACCGACCTGGACTTCGCCGGTGTCTACCGGGTCTCCCCGGACCTGGGCGCAATTAACCTGCTGGTCCGGGACTATGTACTGCCGAACGGCCTGTGCTTTTCGCCGGATGAGAGCATTCTCTACATAAACGATTCCCAAGGGTTGCTCGTGAGTAACGACATATTCAGCAGCGTGGGACATATTGATGCCTTCGATGTACGGGCCAACGGGATGCTGGCCAACCGGAGGGTCTTCTGCGAGCTGAGAGGAGTGGGGACCGGTATTCCCGACGGAATGAAGGTGGATGTGGAAGGAAACGTCTACTGCACCGGGCCTGGGGGGGTCTGGGTCATGGACGCCACCGGCAAGCACTTGGGGACAATTTTGACTGAGGTGGAGCATACCACCAACATAGCATGGGGCGGCGAAGACTGGAAAACCCTGTTCATCACCACCCCGGAGACCCTGGCGCGCATCGAACTCAAGATACCTGGTATGCCGGTCCCGGTCTAGGCAGCGCGGAAGGCCGCACTGCCCAGAGATCCACTTCCTTGAACCATCGATAAACCATCAATCTCAAAGGTGCGCATCCGGGGCTCTTGAAGCGCCCTCGCCTCACGGCAGGTACTTGTCTTCCATCTCACGGATGCGCTGCGCCCCCAGGATGTTACCGTTGCTGGCCACGCCCCACCTGCTTTGGGCAGCCGCCGCCAGGAAATCGTCGATGGCGCCGGTGCCGCGTTCTTGGAAATCGCTCAGGAGGTCCCAAGACGCCTGGAGTCCCGCCATCGTGGTCAGGGACGGATACCAGGCAGCGGCGGCTCCCGCCTCCTGCAACTCCTCCAGGGTGGGGTGGGTCTGGCTACCGTGGGTGAACAGGGGCAGCACCGGACCCGGAATCCGCTGGATGGCCTCCTTGTTTTCCTCCCAAGACGACACGGCGGGGCAGACCACGTCCACATCGGTCTGGGCCTTATAGGCCAAGCAGCGTTCCATGACCTCCTCGAAAGTCGCCCCCGGGACACCGGCGTAGTCGCACCTGGCTACGATGACGAAGTCAGGGTCATACTCCATTTTGGCGTCCATGGCGGCCCTCAGTTTGCCGACCATCTCCTCGATGGAAACACAGCGGCGGCGGGGGCCCGTCTTGGGCGGGTAGGTCTGGTCCTCCAGGTGGGTGCCGGCTATCCCGGCCCGGATGTACTCTTTCACCGTTTCGTAAACCGTGATTGCATCCCCGTAGCCCGTGTCCATGTCGCAGAACACAGGTATCTCCACCGTGTTCACGATTCGCCGAGCGTTGTCCACCATGTCCCGCATGCTGGTGCCGCCCTCCGTCCAGCCCATGAGCTGGGCCGAGGTGTTCCCTCCGGACATATAGAATGCCTCGAACCCCAGCACCTCCGCCATCCTGGCACCCATGGCGTTCATACCGCCCGCCAGAACGAAGATTTCCGGCCGGTCGAACAGATCCTTTAGCTTCGTGGTCATGCGTTGCTTGTCAGGCATCAGCCTTCCCCCTCTCGATGTTCGTCTGGAAGCGAACCTTGCTTCAATTGATGGCTTGCCGTAGGAATCCTTCGAAACGTCAAACGGGAAGCACGGGCTCGGTCCCGCCTTCCGGCAGGTCAATCTCGCCTGAGTTGGCGTTGTAGGCCAGCATAGTATAGTAGCCCATCATGGACATCAGTTCGGTAAGCCAGCGGGGACCGAATTGGTCCAGGGCTCTCTGGTAAGTCTCTTCGCTCACCCGGTGGTTGTTGAACATCTCGGTGGCATACGCCACGAGAGCTGCTTCATCCGGGGGCATATCCGGCAACGGCTTCCGGTCTCGCAGGGAATCGACCAGTTCATCGCTGAGTCCCTGCTGCCGGCCGCGCACCGAGTGGGCATACCAGATGTACTGGCAGTCCATGTGCCGGGCGGTAAGCAGCATGGCCAGCTCCTGCAGCTTGAGGGGCAGGTCCGTCACTTCCCGGAAATACCCCACGAAATGGTTGGCCCGCCGCCTCATTTCCGGGCTGTAAATCATCACCGAGCCGGGGCCGGACTCCACGGCCCCGCCGCTGGCGGCGGTCTCCTCGTCGAATGCCTCCAAGAACTGTTCCGGAGCCTGGTCCCGGGTTAAAACTGGCAGACGTGCCATATCACACCCCTTTGTCTCAGCAGAATTTACAAGACGCTACGAGAGACTTTCATTATGTCCAAACAGTATCGCAGACAGGGCAATAGCGTCAAAATGCAAGGTGATCGCGTCCAATTGAGTAGTCGAATTTTTTCTGATCGCTCCGTTTCCGGTCATTTCGCGCCATTGGGGGTTATGCCGGGTCCCGGGAATCTGTCAGCATTCTCGCGGGTTGTTAAAACCTGCCGGGGAGGACAACGGACAGTTCGACCTTTCTGTTGGGCGGGAGGAGCTTTGCGACGATTTCTTCGGGGTTGGGGAAGCCGCCGTAGTGCCCGCAGTCCTTAATGTATGTGTGGAGGGCGGCGAAGGTGTGCAGGCGAAAGCCGGCGTCGGCGACCTTCCGGACGCAAGACAGGGGATCGGGCTTGGGTTGTTTCTTGGCGACGGCGATATTCCAGAGTTCGGTGATCTGGTTGGCGACGGGTTTGAGGAAGGCGGCGGCGAATTCGCGGGCGTATTTGCGCTCGATGGCCTCCACCTGTTGGCGGAGTTGGCTGAGGGTCGTTGGTGAAGCGCGCATTTTTTAATATCTCTTGTCATTTCCACTCATTTCCATTCATTTGGTGCCATTGGGTGGATGAGCTGGCCGGGTTGGGGGACGCTCTCGCCCTCGCCTTCGCCCCCCACCTTAACCCTCCCCCGGAGGGAGAGGGGATTTGTCAGGCACCCTTTTCATGTCCTCTTACTAAAAATATGGTAGGGGGGGTGTCATGGGTCTTGGCAAGCGGCAACTGTCAGCAGATTGCGAGGCAGGGCGCAAGGGCGCACGGCTGTGCGCCCCTACGGGGGTGGCTCTGGATTCCCGCGCCGGCTTTCGCCGTGGTTACGGAACGGCCGGGGTCGAGGCACCCGCGGATTAAGATGCGATTGCCCTGCCTCAAAATGACTCTAATCCATGATAGCGTTCCTGTTGCTCTATAATCCCTATACCAATTCCATCCAAAGAAAACTGTGAGGCAAGTATGCGCTTCGGTTCCTTCGTCTTTCCGGTCAGCCATAACCCTGAGAGCGACTCTTCGGTAATAGACAGCACCCTGGACGAGATTCTGCTGGCCGAGCAGATCGGCATGCACTCGGTATGGCTGACAGAGCACCATTTCGATGGGGCTGCGGCGCACGCCGACCCACTGGTGTTGGGCGCCGCTGTTGCCGCCCGCACCGAACGCCTGAAGATCGGCTTCGCGGTGGTCGAGCTGGCCTTCCATCATCCCGTACGGCTGGCCGTTCAGACCGCACTGCTGGACAATCTCAGCCACGGTCGGCTCATTGTGGGCACCGGACGTGGCTCCGCCTACAACCACTACGAATACATCGGTTTCGGGATCACCATGGAGGATGGCATCGCGCGGCTGGATGAAGCCGAGGAGTTGATGGTTGCGGCCTGGACCGGAGAGGACCTGAAACATCGTGGGCAACACTGGGACGTTGAGTTCCCCCGCCTGCGTCCCCGGCCATACCAGCAGCCGCATCCGCCGCTGGTCCGGGCCTGCATCAGCGAGGCGTCCGCGGTCCAGATGGCCGAAATCGGCCGGCCCGTCATGATCGGGGTTCAAACGCTGCCGACCCTGCAATCCCGCTTGGAGCGATACCGCGCCACCATGCTGGACTCCGGATTTACCGAGACCCAGACGGAGGCCGCGGTGGACCAGTGCTGGGCCTCCCGTGACCTCTTCGTCGCCGAAAGCTACGATGAGGCCGTCGAGATCGCCGAGGCAGGCTTCCAGCGGGAACGGCTCCATTTCAGGCACGCGCGCGAACTCTACAACCCCGGCGGCATGCCTCCCCCAGACCCCAACCGCCCCATTCCCGCAGGCGAGAGTTTCGAGCATTCCTTTATCGTCGGCACGCCGTCGCAGGTGGCCGATCAGGTTGCGGCGATGCGCGACATCGGCGTCCGCAACCTGATGCTGAAACTCAACACCGGCGAGATGAACACTCACCGCGTACAGAAGTCGATGCGACTGTTCGGCGAGCGCGTGATGCCGCTCTTCGCCTAGCTGCCAAGTGAAAGTCGGTTCCCTCACCCTCTCCCAGAGGGAGAGGGTGAGGACGTTCCCGCGCAGGGGGCAGCCGTTGGTGTTGAGGTTTTCACCCTCACTCCAGCACTCTCCCCCAAAAAACGAGAGGGAGAATTAAACGACCCGGAAGCCTAGCCGGTAAATCGCCCCGTCACCGGCTGGTGGCCGGCGTTTTCCGTGTACGGCTCCTCGCGGTATAGAGCCAAGTCCTTCATCACGGGAATGTCTTGGATGGAGAACAGCACGGCCTCCTTGCCGGAGTCGTTGGCGTGCTCGTGCCAGGCCCAGGGCGGCACTACGAAGAAGTCCCCCTCGCTCCAGTCGAATCGCTGGCCGTTGATGACGCTGTAGCCCTCGCCTTGGTAAGCCTGGTAGACGGCGCAGCTGGTCTGGCGGTGCGCTTGGGTGCGGATGCCGGGCCGGATGAGCTGGGCCCAGCACGTCATGGACCGCAGCACCGGCCCGCCGGTGACCGGGTCGCTGAACTCCATGGCCACATCGTCGAAGGGGCTGGCATCGACCTCCGCCAAACTCTGCAGGGCCTCGTAGGTCTTGTCCCATTTGTAGTGCCACAGGGGAGAGTAGGGGACGCTGGGGCTCTCCCAAGCGGGACGCATGGTCCCGGAAGCGAATTTCCTCTGCGACTCGGCCACCCCGACGATGGGCTGCTGGTCTTCGGGATACGGTTCATAGAAGTTGGCCCTGAGATAACGGACCAGCGGAACGTCCAGCCCGTCCAGCCAGATCATTGGATCGGTACCCTCGTTGTTGTGGTCATGCCATGTCCACGAGGGGGTCAGGATCAGGTCGCCCGGCTCCATGTAGCACTTGTCGCCCTCCACGGTGGTGTAGGCGCCCTGACCCTTCAGCACCCACCGGATCGCCGTGGGCGTGTGGCGGTGGGCAGGAGCGTTCTCACCGGGCAACAGCAGTTGCAGCGCGGCGGTGATGGTGTGGGTGGTGCCGCGGTCGATGCCCGGGGTCGCCAGCCGCAAGGTGCGACGCTCCACGTCCCGGTCTGGGGTCACCAACTCGCCGCTCTTGAGCACCAGCGGCTCCACCTGCGACCACCGCCAGAGATACGGCTCGATCTCTGGCATGGGCTGCCCCTCCCCCTGCATCCAGCCGGGCTTGATGCGAATGCGGTCGGCGGAATCGTAATACTCACGTGCCTCTGCCATGCTGACCTGTTCCGGCACTGCCATCAGACTGCCTCCTCGGTAAGATTCATTCGAGCGGTTTAGTGGACTGCCTAGCGTCGTTGCTGCAACCCTGCCCGTTTCCGTTCGGCGCATATCTGCCTTTTCCACGCAATATAACATGCTCAGGAAAAGTGACCGCACTGTTGCCCTTTGCGCTGATTGTTGCCCTGCCCGATATTAGCCAAGACGGCTGGACCGGCGTCGCGAGGTGTTAGAATCGAGCCAGCGACCCTGCGCTGTGTCGCTTGGCGTTTCCGGAAGACGGAATATCCCCAATTCGAGATTGAATGTTGAGGCGAATTATGGCCAGAGTACCGATAGTCACGCGGGACATGGTGCCGGAAGAATTCAAGGAGGCGTTCGACGAGCTGACCAAAGACACCGGCGGGACCATCACGGGCGGGCCCAACTCCATCACCGTCAACAGCCCGGAGATGGCGCGGCGGCGCAGTCACCTCACGTCCTACCTGCGCTTCGAAAGCACCTTTCCGAAGCGGATACAGGAGCTGGCGATCCTGGCGACGGCCCGCGCCATGGACTGCCCATACGTCTGGAACGCCCACGCCCCGGCCGCTCGCAGCGAGGGAGTCAGCGACGCCTTGGTGGACGCGATTCGTGACCGCCAGCCCCTGCCACCCATGGCCGACGACGAGAGGGCCATTGTCGACTACTGCAACGAGTTCTACGGGAATCACCGGGTGTCGGCATCCACCTTCCAGATTGCGCTGGAGCAGTTCGGAGTCCAGTACCTGGTGGAACTAACCGCGCTGATGGGCCACTATGCCCAGACCGCTTTCTTCCTGAATGCCTTCGAGGTGGACCTTCCCGACGATCGCAACGAGCCAGTCCTCCCGCTAGGGTAGCCTCGCCTGCTGAGCAGGGGCGTACCGTCCCTTAGCCTAGCGCCGGTACTCGTCTCCGCAGTCGCCTATCAGCCGGTAGAGGTCGCGGGACTGGGTCAGGACGGCCTCGATTACTTCCAGGTCTTCGGAGTCAAGTTGGATGCGGAACACGCGGGCATTCTCGCTGATGTGTTCCGCCACCCCCAACCGCGCTCCAACGATGACGCCAGCGACGGACGGGCGGTCCAGTATATAGCGCACAGCCACGTTGGCGATGCTGGCGTCATGCTTGTTTGCCACGCTTCTGAGGGCTGACAGCAGTTGCTGAAAGAGGTCCCAGCCGCCCCAGGCGTCGATCATCTGCTTGTACTTGCCCAGGCTGGCAGTGTTCAACGCGCCAGGCGTCGGTTCCGGCTGGCCGAGGAACCGGTCGGACAGGAGACCGCCGCAGAGCGTACCGTAGGCCAGCAGCGAGATCCCCTGCTCCCGGCAGAATCCGGCCATGGCGACCTCTGGGCGCCGGTCAATCAGGGAATATTGCACCTGGTTGGACACCACTCGGATGCCTTGGCCGGCTATGTCCTGCATCCGCTGGGTATCGAAGTTGGTGAGGGCCACCTCACGAATTTTGCCCTCGTCCCGCAGTTGGGACAATTGTGACAGAGCGTCGAGGTACCGGCTGTCGCGGTAGTCCCACCAGTGGAACTGCAGCAGGTCCAGCCGCTCCATGCCCATGCGGCGGCGAGAAATGTCGATGTTGTTCTCGACAACCTGCCGAGTCATCGGGCCGGGCCGGGGTACCCACTTGGTGAACGCCTGGACCCCGGACACGGCTTCCTGTCCACGAGCCGAGGCCAACTGACGCCGGAACTCGCCGATGAAATCCTCGGCAGGCCCGTAGTGGTCGGCCAAGTCCCATGTCGTAAAACCCGCATCCACGTAGTCGAACATGTTTCGGATCGCGGTTTCGGGATCGATGGCGCCATGAGCGCCGGAGACCTGCCACATTCCGCCCAGGATGCGACAGATCGTCAGGTCGCCGGTCAAGTCGAATCGGCTGCCGTCAGGAAGATTCATAGTAACCTCAAGGAGATTATACTCGACCCCCCGGCCATCCGAGTCAGACAACGCACGCAGCCGGTGACTTGGGCCGCAAGAGTCGCTGCTTTTCAATTGGACTCCATATTGGCCCATGGCGAGTGTAAAGTCACTCAAGAGTCCGGACCGTTAGTTCTGTGCTTGCTGTAAGACGGATTCGCGAGGCCTCTGCAATCGCCCTGAACGATGGTCGGTGCTTGCTTGGGGATCAGGGTTGTCACCTCCTGGGTTAATTCCATTAAGCAATGCTGGAGCAGTTCCAGATCCCAGTTGGCAAAAGACTCCGCCACGTCCGGGGGCTGCCTGAGACCTCCGCCGCATTACTCAGTGGCTATTATTTTGCCTGCCCGAAAATTATGTCGGATACGCTTTTCGTAAACAGTTTCGTGTATACATTTCCTGAATTAAGAACATACACATCCATATAGGGTTGGGAGACTTGGGGCCTTGAGAGCCCCGGCGCCCCATCGAACAAACCACCGCCATCCGGCTGTCGAGCCGGGCCCCATCCAGACACGGCTCGACTTTTCGTTTTCTGCGGCTGAATTAGCACGGGCAATTTGCCGCGACTTCTTGCGCCCCTTCACGCCTCCTCTCGCGATATGACCGACAGTTGTCGTCTCCAATTGTCTTATCGCTGTTTGTACATATTGCTATTTGCACATTGTCGACACTGCTAAATAATTAGGGTATTCACTGCTGATGAATTAGACACACATACACAGGGCTACGTGCGAATAATTTCCGATCTGAAGGAGAAGCTATGGCCCGGCAACTGAGAATCCTTTCGACGACCGCAATCATTGGGTTGATGTTGGCGATAATGCTGGCGTGCTCGTCAGAGCCAACCCCAGCGCCCACGGCAATCCCCGAGCCGACTCCGGAAGGCCCTAAACCAAAGCCAAGGTGAAAAGCGCAGAGACATGGGATGAATTTGTGGAGGAACGGGGTTACCTTATCTGAGAAAGAGCGAGGGGTGGTGATGGGTGTGAGAGATATGGACCAGTTTCTCGAACGATGGGAGATGGATGTGCCGGGCGTGCGCCGGCGGATGATTCTGGCGCCGGTGCCCCGGGAGCGGGAACGGTGGTACGCCCTGTGGCTTCTGGCCCAAGGCTGGACCGCTCAGGCTACCGCCGAGGCGCTGGAACGGGACCCCCACACCATTGGACGGTGGTTGGCCGCCTTCGGCGAGGGTGGGCCCACAGCCTTGATATTCGAGCAGTCCGGTGGTGCCCCCCGCCCTCGAGGCGGCGCAGCAGGTGGCGCTGAAAGGGGCGGTGCAGGAGTTGCCCGCCAACTCAGGCATGGAACTGGCCAACTGGAACTGGAAAGTGGTCTGCCAGTACGTCTCCGAGCACTTCGGTATCAGCCTGAGCCGCAGCACGTGCCTGAACTATCTCCACCGGCTGGGATTCTCCTTCAAACGCCCCAAGAAACGGCTGCTCAAGGCGGATGTGGAGAAACGGGAGGCCTTCGTGGCGGAGTACGCCGCCCTGTCGGACGAGGCTCGCAGATTCGGAGCCAAGATATTCTTCGCTGACGAGGCCCACTTTCGTGCGGACGCTGAACTGCGGGGCAAGTGGGTGCTGCGGGGAGAGCCGGCCTTGGTGGATTCCAGCAGCCCGCGCTATGGCGAGAAGGCCAGCTACTATTCGGCGGTGTGCCTGGAGACCGGCGAGGTGGAATGGAGGGAGCTGGAGGGAAACAGCAACTCAGGAACATCGGCAGCCTTCCTGGGACAGTTGCGGGAGAGGCACAGCGGTCGTCTGAACGTGATCTGGGACAACGCGCCGGCCCACCGTGGCGAGGCGGTGAGGGAGTACCTGCGGACGCCGGGTCTGAACCTGCGGCTGATGAACCTGCCGGGTTACAGTCCGGACTTCAATGCCGACGAGGCGGTCTGGGGCTGGGCCAGGGAGGAGGCGACCGGGAACCTATGCTTGGGGACCAAGGTCAAGGTGCAGGAACGGGTCGGCAGCTTCCTCGTTGGTCTGGCCAACCGGAAAGAGGAGGTAAAACGCCGCTGCCGCACCGTCTTGCAATCAAGGGCCGGCGCCCTGCCCCGCGACTCCCACTCCAACTCTCAACACCCCGGAAATGCACATCCCACCTTGGCTTTGGTTCTAGTCCGAAGGAATCGGGAGTTGTGGTATTCACTTGCAGCAAGGAGTTACCGTGAATGTTGCCGTCGTCCAGCAGAATTCTCTCCAGCTCGATGGAATAATAAGTAAAGAAGATCCCCGGAAAGGGGGGCACCGGAATGGAGTTTTCCAGTCTCCACTTGAAGTAGTCAAGGTCGAAGCCGTAGCCCAGCTCTTCGAACGAGCCTTCCACGCTGGCCACCTTCCCGACAACAATGGCATCCGCACGGTTCACGAACTCCTGGAGGTTGGCCGGAGGGGGAATGGGAATGGCACGGAGGCTGACATGGATGACTTGTCGATGGTTTCGCCAGCCGACTGAACGGCTGTCTCATCGGCTTCTGGTGGTACGGCCCTCTGGGTGATGGCCGGACGGGAACTATGCACTGTTCTGGTGACTGCCGTTGGAGAGACAGCGCTGGTTCCGCCAACGGACTGAACGGCACTTTCGACGGTTGGCGGTGGTACGGTAGCAGAGTCGGACTGACAAGAGATGGCAGGACTGACCATAATCAAGATTGCTATGACCGCCAGCATATTCATTGTCATAACTTACGCCAACTGCATTTCTGCGTTCTCCTATGTGATTGGTGTCCAAAGAAAAGCAACTATTTCTGATGTCAAGAGAACGACATGCCCGGATTCCAGTTTTGCCCGTCCTTCAGCATGCAGTTGAGGGCGATCAACAGCTTACGCATGCAGGGCGTCAGAGGCAGCTTCCTACCTGGACTCTGTACAATTTACAGGCAGCATCCGCAAGTAAAGTCACGTAGCTGGGGAACTTTTTGCATATCGGGTCCATAAGACCACATTGAAACAACATGAACACGTAGAAAGATAGCTGGACCTGTGTACCTGATGGCCTCTTGCTAACTTTGTCGAAAGCCCAGCTCAGGCCAGGCTCGCCGTGGACGGCAATCACCTGTCCTTGGGTCTGCTCGTGGACGCTTTGCACCCAGTCCATGATACAGCCTCGGACCTGGTCCCCTTCGATGCGGGCGAAAGTGTCCGGGCAGAGAACCCTGCTGGGCAGTTCCATGAAATTCCGGAAGTATTCACACTTGCGTTTAGCGAACAACCCCACTTCCCTCCAGCCCTTGCCGCCGCCCACAACCGCGCAGATGGTTAACGCGATACATTAATGGCAATCATATATATATAGTTGACAGTCATATCATCAATTATTATTATAGAAATAAGCCATCATCATCTTCAGGATGTTGTGGAATTTCAGTACGGCCAAGCGCTTGATTAACGGTAGAGACGACCAGAGTTTGGTGGAGCTGCCATGAGAAATTATTACGACGTGCTGGGCGTCAGCAAAGACGCCTCGGAAAAGGAGATCCGACAGTCTTACAGACGACTCGCCAGACAGCACCACCCGGACGTCAACAAGAACGATGTCGCGGCTGAGGAGAAATTCAAGGAGATAAACGAGGCATACAGCGTCCTCTCCGACGAAGATTCCCGCAAAAAGTACGATCGGCATGGAGAAAACTGGCGGCAGGCGGACCGCTCCAGCCAAGCCGGCGCCTCACCAAGCGGCGGCGTGAGATGGACGTACAGGGACGGCGACTCATTTTCGGGCTTCGGCGGCCGCGGGGGCATGTTTGATGACCTCTTCCATGTCGGCTCGTCTCGCAACTGGTCCTGGAGTCCCCCGCCGGTTGAATTTCAAGCAGAGATCTCGTTGGAGGAGGCCTTTCACGGCACGGTCCGCAATCTGCGCACACAGGACGGACGCACCCTCGAGGTGAAGATACCCGCAGGGGCGGACAACGGATCGCGGGTGCATCTTTCCCCTGACACCACGCAGGGGGCTGACTTCTACCTGGTTGTGTCGGTAATGGAGCATCCCAAGTTCAAAAGGGAGGGGCGCGACCTGTTTGTTGACGTTGACCTGCTGGTTGACGATGCAGTCCTCGGCGCCGAAATACTGGCCCCCACCCTGACCGGACAGGTCGCTTTGACCGTGCCGCCCAACACGCCCAGTGAGCGGCGCTTCCGGCTTTCCGGGTTGGGCATGCCGCCGCTTTCGGGGTACGGGGGACGCGGCGACCTGTACGTTACCGTCAAGTTGCGCCTGCCCGGCGACCTGTCGGACGAGGAGGTCGAGCTGTTCCGCAGGCTGCGAGAATTGCGAAACGACCGGTCCGCTACCACTGAAACCCACGCATATTAGGCCCAATGTTCAAGTGTCTGGTGGTCATCCACACAGGACTAAGAAAAGGGGTAAGCAAATGGTTGAAGAAGTACGGCTCCGCGAAGAACCCTGCTTCGTCATCAGCGTTGCCGCCCGCATCGTTGGGGTGCACGCGCAAACATTGCGCCACTACGAGCGTCTCGGGCTGATCTGGCCCTCACGCACCTCGGGGCGGCAGCGAATGTATTCAGTGGCCGACATTGAGCGCATCCGGCGAGTGAGAACGCTGACTGAAGATATGGGAGTCAACCTCGCCGGCGCCGAGGTCGCGCTGAAGCTAATGGACCATGTTGAGGAACTGGAGCGGGAGGTCGCCAATCTCAAGGACACTCTTGCCCACCTCAGACAGGCACAACATCGGCAAAGCACTCGCGGGACCTGATCAACGGCGACGGTCCCCGAATCTCCACCCACGGAGGGAAAACCATGGCATCGCAAAACGACAACTACACCAACCAGGCCAGACAGGTGCTCCAAAACTCGCAGGAGCTTTTGCGCCGCCACCGCCATAACCAGTGGGACGTGGAACACATCCTGCTGGCCCTCCTTGAACTGGAGGACGGAGTGCCTTCGCACATCCTGGAAGAACTGGGCGCGCCAGTAGCCGACATCCGGACCGCACTGTACCAGGCCCTGGAGTCCGCTCCCAAGTTGGACTTTGAAGCCAGCCAGATTTTCCCGACTCCCCGCGCCCAACGCCTGATGGAGAACGCCAGGGCGGAGGCAACGCGACTGAGCGACGAATTCATCGGAGCAGAGCACCTTTTTGTGGCCGCAGTCGCGGAACCACAGGGAGTCTCGGCAAGAATACTCAGGGCCCACGGGGTCGACCGTGAGCGGGTATACCAAGCATTGATCCAGGTGCGGGGCAGCCACAGGGTTAACGACCCAGACGCGGAAAGCCGCTATCGCTCGTTGGAGCGTTTCAGTATCGACCTCACCCAGATGGCCCGGCAGGGCAAATTGGATCCCGTCGTTGGCCGAGACGCAGAAATCAGGCAGGTCATGCAGACCCTCACCCGCCGACGCAAGAACAACCCGGTCATCATCGGCGAGGCCGGAGTGGGAAAGACCTCCATCGCCGAAGGCTTGGCCCAACGCATCGCCGCAGACGACGTCCCCGACTCCCTGCGGGACCGGCGCGTCATGGCCCTCGACCTCCCGGCCATGGTCGCAGGATCAAAATTCCGCGGCGAGTTCGAGGAACGGCTCAAGTCAGTGATCGACGAGGTCAAAGAGGCTGGTGGCGAGGTCATCCTGTTCCTTGACGAACTGCACACCATGGTGGGCGCCGGCGCAAGCGAGGGAGGCGTGGACGCCAGCAACATGCTGAAGCCTGCTCTTTCCCGCGGCGAGATGCAGTGCATCGGGGCCACCACGCTGGATGAGTATCGTAAGTACATTGAGAGAGACTCGGCCCTCGAGCGACGCTTCCAGCCTGTATACCTGGAGGAGCCGACGGTCGAGGAAACAGTGGAAATACTGAAAGTGCTGCGGCCTCGCTACGAAGCCCACCATAAAGTGGACATCAGCGATGCGGCACTGGTGGCCGCGGCACGGCTAAGCGACCGCTACATCACCGGACGCCAATTGCCCGACAAGGCCGTGGACTTCATCGACGAGGCAGCGAGCAAACTGCGAATCGACGCCCAAATACAGCCTGCTCCCCTGAAGGAGCAGGAACAGCGCATCCGATACCTCACCGACCAAGAAACGGCCGCAGCCGAACGCTCTGATTACGAGCGGGCGGCTGAATTCCGCACGGAAAGGCTGCGTCTCCAGCACGAATACGACTCGGAGCGCCATGCGCAGCAGGAAGCCCGTAAGACCGACAGTGTGGTGGACGAGATGTTGATCGCGCAGCTCGTGTCCGACTGGACCGGCATTCCAACCGGACGGTTGCTGGAGGGAGAAGGTGAGCGGATGGTCCACATGGAGGGCGACCTCCACAAGCGGATCATCGGGCAGGACGAAGCGGTGGTAGCCGTTTCCGAGGCCATCCGGCGCTCCCGGTCCGGCCTGAGCGACCCCCGGCGGCCCATAGGCAGTTTTATCTTCCTCGGCCCCACCGGGGTCGGTAAGACCGAATTGGCCAAGGCGCTGGCCGAGTTCCTGTTCGATAACGAAGCTCACATGGTCCGAATCGATATGTCCGAATACATGGAACGCCACGCCGTTTCCAGGCTGGTGGGGGCGCCTCCAGGTTATGTCGGGTACGACGAAGGCGGCCAGCTCACGGAGGCAGTGCGCCGACGGCCCTACCGGGTGCTCCTCTTCGACGAAATCGAGAAGGCCCATCCGGATGTCTTTAACATCCTGCTCCAGATTCTCGAGGACGGCAGGCTCACCGACGGCCAAGGCCGGACCGTTGATTTCCGCAACACCGTCATTATAATGACCAGCAACCTTGGCACAGAGGCACTGGGACGCCAACCCTTCGGTTTCCGTCCCGACAGCAGGGAAGAGCAGGATGAGATACAGGCGTTGAAGGAATCTGTGGACGCCGCACTGAAGCGGACATTCCGGCCGGAGTTCCTGAACCGGATCGACGAGACCGTCGTCTTCCATCCCCTAAACCAAGACCAGATAGTTCAGATCGTGGAACTGATGGTCCGCGACGTGCAGGACCGGCTGGCCGACCGGGACATCACATTCGAGCTGACTCAGGAGGCCGAAATCTGGCTGGCCAAGGATGGCTTCGATCCGGTCTACGGCGCCAGGCCCCTGCGACGGGCCATCCAGCGTCATCTGGAAAACACGCTGGCTCGGATGGTGCTGTCCGGAGATCTGAGGGAGAGCGCTCATGTGGTTGTGGACGCCGACCCTCAGGGCCTGACGCTGACCCGGCAAAACCCGCCGGTCGGCGCCGGGAACGAACCTCTGGAGCCGGCTCTGGTGTAAACTACCAGCGCCGAACGGCAGGAATTCGGCAAGACAAATTGTCGTAATCAAGCGAGTTTTCATGGCATGACGACGGAGCTAATGCAGCGGGCGAATATCGAATACCTCCATGTGGACGGGATAGAGGTCCGCTACGCAGTCTCGGGCGATGGGCCAGCCGTGCTGCTGGTGCACGGCTTGGCCACCTCGATGATCACTTGGTGCCGGAACATTGATGCCCTCGCTGACGCCGGATTCACCGCCATTGCCGTGGACTTGCCCGGCTACGGCGGCTCCGGCTTGGCCAATCATCGGGGCTATTCGCCAGAAAGTGCGGCACACTTTCTGGTCGAATTCGCAGACGAACTGGGTATCGAGCGCTTTTCGGTAGTGGGCAATTCCGGCGGTGGACTGATAGCCGGGTGGACCGCGTTGGAGTATTCGGAGCGAGTGGAAAATGTTGCCCTCGTGGGCTCCGCAGGTTTGGGCAAGCGCGTTTCTTGGCCCCTCCGGCTCATCTCGATTCCGGTGGTGGGTGAACTGGTCTACAAGCCACAGATGATCAGCAAAGAGGCCATGATCAAGCGCATCTTTTACCGCCCTCCCGACTTCCTGGACGAAATCATTCCGGAGATGGTGCGAGTGAGATGCCTGCCCCACGGCCCCCACGTTATGCTCCAGTCGGTTCGCTCAGGTATCAACCTGCTGGGGCTCAGGCCGGAGCATCACATACTCAACCGCTTGGGAGAGCTGCAGGCCCCGCTCCTGGCAGTCTGGGGGGAAGAGGACATGGTGATTCCGCCCATCAAGGAAGACGACGTGCTCCGGGTCGCTCCGGAAAGCACCGTACGTGTCCTCCCCGAGTGTGGCCACTGGCCCCATATGGAAAAACCTGACGAATTCAACCGGATACTCACCGAGTTCCTCTCGCAGAGCTCCCAGCCCGCCGGATATGCGCGGCAGGACAATTAGGTCCTGACAGCATCGTACAACCGCTGGACACCCCGGTCGGTCCCACCGGGGACAACGGCATACCAGTCGACGGAGCGTCTGCCGCCGGGGTAGCTGTTAATGTTGTTCCCCGCCATGGCTCCTTCGTCCTGACCTTGAATGCAGCGATGGGATGGCTGGTCTCGACTTGGCGGGGCCGCCTCATCATCGTGGCTATCGTTGCGGTGATCTCTGTTGCGGCCTTCTTCATGCAAGACCGCATCAGCGTCGACCGCTGGGGTTACGGAGCGGTGGCCGGGGCTGTGCTGCTGGCCAGCGGCGGACTGGTGGTACCGGTCCCGGCTCTGGCAATCACCTGCACCACCGCCACGTTCCTCAATCCCGCGGCGGTTGCCATCATCGCCGGCCTGGCAGGGACTCTCGGGGAGCTGACAGGCTATTTTCTGGGCTACAGCGGCAGCGGCGTCTTGGAACGCCGCCGTTTTTATCATCGGGTTGAAGGCTGGATGCGTCGGCGGGGATGGCTCCTGCTGTTCGTCATTTCGGCTGTCCCAAACCCTCTGTTCGATGTGGCCGGCATCGCCGCCGGTGCGCTGCGCTACCCCTTGTGGCGATACCTAGTGGCCGTGGGCCTCGGCAAACAGGTCAAATTCTTCATGATCGCCTACGGGTGCCACTACAGCGTACAGGGTCTTAAGGGCGTTTTCGGCGTCTGACCAAGCGGGACCAAGGACGTCAATCGCTACCCCGCAACGGCCGGCCCCGATGCGGCCACTGGGTTGAAACTGGGTTGAAACAGTGGCACCCGCGCGGCTTGCGCTGTATCCTTGTAGCCGTTCCAGATCACAGGTCCCATTGCGGTTCCGGCTATGGAGGTCCTTTTGATACGCGGACTTGACGGCAAATCTCCAAGAATCCATCCTTCGGTCTTCGTCAGCGAGGCCGCCTACATCGTGGGCGACGTGGCCATCGACGAAGGCTCCAGCGTCTGGCCCGGCGCTGTCATCCGCGCCGACTACGGCGACATCATTATCGGCAAGAACTGCTCCCTGCAGGACAATTGCGTCCTGCACACAGACGATCACCTGGAGATGGGCGACAACGTCCTGCTGACCCACGGCGCGGTGGTGCACGGCGGCAAAGTCGGCAGCAATGTCCTGATCGGCGTGAACGCGGTGCTGCTGGAGGACGCCGACGTGGGCGACTACGTCTTCATCGGGGCCGGAGCCATCGTCCGCGGCCACGTGCCGCCCCACTCGCTGGTCATCGGCGTACCGGGGCAGATCCGGCCCCTCAGCCCGGCGCAGGAGGCCAGGCTGCAGGACCCCACCGCCAACTACGTCCGCAACGCCAAGCGCTTCATCGCCAACGGACTGGGGCTCCAGATTCCGGCAACCCCTGAAGCCGGGGAGGGTGAGTCATGACCACCGATCCAGGGACCATTCCCCTTCCGCTGGACGGGCTGCGGGTCCTCGACGTCACTCACATCGTGGCTGGTCCCTTCTGCTCAATGATCCTGGCCGACATGGGAGCCGAGGTCATTAAGATTGAACGACCGGGCGCCGGGGAGCGCGGGCGCAGCAACGGCCCTTTCATCGACGGCCCCGAGGGACAGCGAGTGAGTGCACGCTACCTCGGCCTGAACCGGAACAAGAAGAGCGTGTCCATCGACCTGCGAGACCCCCGCTGCAAGCAGGCCTTCGAGCGGATGGTGTCTGATTCCGACGTATTGCTGGACAATTGGGGGCCTGGCGCCCTGCGGCGTCTCGGCCTGGGTTATGAGCGCCTTGCTGAAATCAATCCCCGTCTCGTCTATGCCAGCCTCACCGGATACGGCGACCCCGACGGCCCGGCTCCGGGACCGTATTCCAACTGGCCTGCCAACAACCCCTGCGTTCAGGGCATGGGCGGCTGGATGGCCGTTACCGGCGGCCCCCCGGATGAATTCCGAGACCCAGGCCCGCAGATGGTGGGCGACAACATTGGCGACTCCGTGCCCGGCGTCTGGACTGCCCTCGCCATCATGTTTGCGCTGGAGACCCGCCACCGCACCGGCCGGGGTCAGTACATCGATATGGCAATGTACGACTGCATGGCCGCACACATGACCAGCACCATGCCCTACTACCAAGCCACCGGACGGGTGGCTGGCCGCGAGCGGGGCAATATGCTCAGTGCCCAGTTGTGCCTCCAAGCCAAGGACGGCTACGTGGTTCTGGCCGGCGCCGGCGGCGCGGAGAAGTGGAAAGATTTGTGGCGCCTCATTGGCCGCGAAGACCTTATCGAGGACTCGCGCTACTTGGGCGAAGGCATCAGCGGCGAGTTCTACATGAACAGCTTCGTCCCGGTAATTGAGGAATGGACCAAGGAGCGTCCCAAGGCCGAGGTGACACAACGACTGATAGAAATCGGCTACTCGATGGGCATGGTGCAGGACCAGGCCGACCTTGACACTTGCTCTCACCTCGAAGCCCGCGGAATGTTCATCAACGGCGGCAACGACATGGGCGGCATCTTCCGCACCGTGAACACCCCCATCCACCTGGCCGGCACCCCGGGAACGCCCAACCGCCAACCCCCGCTGCTCGGCGAGCACAACGCCGACATCCTATGCAGCATAGGCGGCCTGACGGCGGCGGAACTGGTGGATCTGGAGGGTGAGGGCAAGGTGTAGGCGACTCTCAGGCGAACAGCATTGGCAATTAACGCCGAATACCTCGTCCGCTGTATCAACGTGCGGAAAACAGCCTCCCAACAGCTGCTCCAGTACCAGCCCGACGATGTCACTTATGATATCTACCGGGCGGCCTGTGTGAAAGAGTTTGAGCTGGTTCCGGAGCAAAGCGGACGGTTGTTGCGGATGCGTCTGAGAGAATACTTTGCCACCAACTTGCAGGCTGATCGCCTCACTTTCAAACACGATTTCAGGCACGCCGCCCGGTACGGTCTGGTGTCAGTAGAGAGCTGCGAGCGCTGGTTTGAGTATCGGGACAATCGGAACAATACAGCCCACGACTACGGGGAAGGATTCTCGGTAACGACTCTCAAGTTGTTGCCAAATTTCATAGTAGACGCTGAGGATCTCGCATCCGTGGTCCAGGAAGAAGCCGATGACTGACTGCCTGCACCTTTCTGAAAAGCACCGGGCAATGGTTGAGGCGTTGCTGCGGGAACACCTTCCCGGCGTGGAAGTTTGGGCCTACGGCAGCCGGGTCAACGGGCGCAGCCACGGCGGCAGCGACCTGGACCTAGCGTTGCGCAGCGACACGCTGGAACCCCTCGAGCCTGTTGGAATACGCGCTCTCACGGAGGCTTTTAGAGAGTCCAATATCCCCTTTCTGGTCGACGCTCATGATTGGGCAAGCCTGCCGGACAGCTTTCACCCCGAAATCGAGCGGAACCACATGGTGCTGGTCGCCGCCGCCTCACGGGAGCGGGCTGGACGATAATGCGTATCGCGGTGATGGGCGCCGGCGGTGTCGGGGGATGCTTGGGAGCGCTGTTGGCTCAAGAGGGCAACGACGTTATCCTTATCGCCAGGGGCGCTCATCTGGCCGCAATCCAAGCCAACGGACTGCGGTTGAAGCAGGATGACGCTGAGTTTACCTTACAGGTCGCGGCCACCAGCGACCCGGCGACAGTGGGACCCGTGGACCTGGTTTTCTTTACGGTAAAGACTTATCACAACGCCGAGGCAATCCCGGCTATCCGTCCGTTAGTAGGGCCTGATACTGCCGTCCTAACGCTGCAGAACGGCGTTGAATGTCATCAACAACTGGCCCATGAATGGGGCCCGGCCACGCCATGCCGGGAGCCTATTGGACCGCTTCCAGCGTCGAGTCGCCCGGCGTGATTGCCAGCATCGGCTCGACACCCCGCCTGTCTTTTGGCGAGGAGAGCGGAGGGATAAGCCGACGAGCCGAATCCACTCGCGACGTGCTTCAGGCGGCAGGTATCGAGGTGGACTTGTCGCCGGACCCGCTCCAAGTGATCTGGTCCAAGTTCGTGGTGCTGTCCTCGATTGCCGGAATTACCAGCGCCGCCAGAACGCGAATAAGGGAATTCAACCAAGACCCGCGTGGCCTCGAGCTCTTCACCACTGCAATGCGCGAGGTTGACGCCGTCGGCCGCGCCAAGGGGGTGAATCTGCCCGAGGGACTGGTGGAGCGCCAAGTTGAGTTCATCCGGGGATTCCCGGATTTTCAGAACTCCATGCACACCGATTTCGAGCATGGGCGCCCAACCGAGCTGGAGGCCCTGAACGGTGCGGTGGTGCGGATGGGCCTCGAAACGGGTGTGCCCACTCCGGTGAACCAGTTCATCTATGCTGTCCTGCTGCCCCTCAAGGATGGCTCCCATGGGTGATTCTTTTCAATCAGAGTATCACCAACCTATAATTGAATGACGTTCTGTCAAACGGAGTGAAAATCTTGGTCTTTAGAGCGCCCCGCGGCACTGCTGATCACCTCCCCGAGGAGCAAAAATACTGGCGCTATATCGAGTCGAAGGCGGTGGAGATCGCCAACCGCTTCGGCTATGGGCGCATAGACACACCGGCCTTTGAGGATTCAAACCTCTTCGTCCGCTCCGTGGGCGAAGGAACGGACATTGTCGAAAAGGAAATGTATACCTTCGAGGACCGGGGCGGCGACAGCATCACGCTGCGCCCCGAAGGGACGGCGCCGGTCTGCCGCGCCTACTTGGAACACGGGATGCACAACCTGCCTCAGCCCGTGCGGATGCACTACTTCTGCCCCGTCTTCCGCTACGAGAGGCCCCAGGCCGGCCGCTTCCGCCAGCACCACCAGTTCGGAGTCGAAGCCCTGGGAGACGCCGACCCGTCGGTGGACGCCGAGGTCATCGAGGTTGCATGGGAGCTGATGGGCAGCCTGGGATTGAGGGACATCCAACTGCTGGTAAACAGCATCGGCGATGCCAACTGCCGTCCCTCATACATTGAGCGCTTGCGCGACTACTACACCGGCCATCACGACCGGCTCTGCGACGACTGCCGGGACCGCCTTGACCGCAACCCTCTGCGGCTGCTGGACTGCAAAGTGGAGACCTGCAACGCGCTGGGCGACGACGCGCCCCGTTCCACCGAATACCTCTGCGACGAATGCCGCGAGCACTGGGGAAAGCTGTCCAGCTATCTGGACGCGATCAGCCTGCCCTATACCGTCGACCACCGGCTTGTGCGCGGACTGGACTACTACACCCGCACGGTGTTCGAGATTCAGCCGCTGGACGTTGGTGGACAGTCCACCATCGTCGGGGGCGGGCGCTACGACGGCCTGATAACTGCGTTGGGCGGTCGGGCCACGCCGGGGATCGGGTTTGCCACTGGCTTGGAACGGCTTACGCTGAATCTAAAGCGAGGAGACGTTCCGGTGCCCGATGAACCCTCCCCGCAGTACTTGGTCGCCAACGTCGGCGTCAACGCGCGCACCGCAGCTCTCGAGCTGGCGGTCCGCCTGCGGCGTGCCGGAGTCGGCGCCATCCTCAGCAGCGGCGCCCGGGGGCTGCGCGGCCAGATGCGACAGGCCAACGCTCTGAACATTCCCTACGCCCTGATTCTCGGCGACGACGAAATAGAGAGGGGCGAGGTTGTGGTGCGGGATATGTCCGCCTCCACACAGCAGTCTCGCCCTGTGGCCGATTTCTTCTCGGAAATCAGCGGAAATTAACCACACCATCCGTGGCAAACTTCGGCGAACTTCGCTCTTCGGCGTCATCACAAGCGCGATGCCCCTCGCGCCGGGAGGACTGTGAGAGCAGTGGGGACCGCCCCCACAGAAAGATTCGGAGGGGAATCTACTGACAACAGCCCCTTGACCGGCATCGCCTCTTTATTAGAACATATATGCGTCGTTATTTTTCCGGCGGTTTCCCGTCGGCCGGGTCGAACCCGGGACTGCAATATTTCTAATTTTCGAGGCGGATCATGAAAATCTATTATCGCGGCTACGTCATTCGCAAAGTCGAATCACCCGAACCGGGATGCACGGTGCAAGGCACCAGGCCCAATCGCAGGGAGGTAGCCTTCGAGGCCAACTCGCGGACAGCGATGCGCTGGGTCGACGGAGACGTACTCCGGCAGAAGGTCAGGGATGCCGGTTGGCTTGCTCCCTCAGTGCTGAGGACCTGACGGGCTTTTCACAGCGCAACGGGCTACTATTCCGCCCCATCATCAGCCACTGGCGGAGATGAGACAATTACGAACCAACCCCAGTACGAAGGCCCCGAACATATCGGGGCCTTTGGTCATCTGAAAGTAGTCGATCTGTCCCACCCCGTATCTTCACAGATGCCCCGGTGGCCGGGCGACCCGTCTGCTGAATTCGAGACTTGGTCGCAGATAGAGCGCGACGGCTACTACCTGCGCCGGTTCTCGATGAGCGAGCATGGCGGAACCCACCTCACCGCGCCTGCCAGCTATTACGCTGACGGCAGGACTGTTGACGAATATCCTGCGTCAGAATTGGTCAGACCGGCAGTGGTTATCGCTGTGCGCGAAAGGTGCCAAGCCAGCCGCGACTACGGGCTGGGGAGGAGCGACCTGCTCGAGTGGGAATCACGCCACGGCAAAGTGCCGCCCGGGTCGCTCGCTCTGCTGCTGACCGGCTGGTCGGATCGCTGGGATAACCCCGATGCTTATCTGGGACGGGATTCCAAGGAAGGACTGCATTTCCCGGGCTTCGGCCTGGAAGCGGCTGCGCTGCTGGTTGGCGAACGCGGGGCCGCAGGGCTGGGGACCGACACGGCAGGCATAGAGCCGGGAATCGACGACTCCCTCACCGTTAGCAGACTTGTCTTGGCTCAACCCCGGATTGTGCTGGAAAACCTGGCAAATCTGGTTCAGCTACCGGCAACGGGTGCTTTCCTGGTCATCGGCGCGCTGAAACTTTCAGGCGGCAGCGGCAGTCCGGCGGCCGTTACCGCCCTTGTGCCCCAGAAAGATGCGTAGGGGCGCACAGCTGTGCGCCCCTGCTTAAACGGCCAAAATGGACAGTAAACTACATCTTGGCGATTCCGGCGGCGGAGCAATCCTCGTCCTGCTGGCTGCTGCCGCCGCCCACGCCACAGGCGCCTTCGACCACGCCGTTGCGAATGATGGGCAGTCCGCCCTGGCTGGGTATGCCATGACCGCCCTCGGCTGCCAGGATACCGGAGATTATGGGAGTGCTGGCCCGCTCCTGTAGTTCGCCGCTGGAGCGTCCGAAGGCCGCGCTGGCGACCGCCTTCCCCTGTGAGCCGTAGGCGCCACCCCAGATTGCGCCGTCCATGCGGTTAAAAGCAACCAAGCGCCCGCCGGCATCGCAGACGGCCACGTTGATCTTGATACCCATTTCGGTCGCGGCAGCCACTGCGCCTTCCACAATCCTGTTGGCCTCGGCCAATGTCAGCGCCATAACAGACCTCCTCTTGGCTTTGCATTTGCAACACTTGGAACCGCCGGTATTCTATCCTACACGCCGGAACGCCGCCAACCGGAGCGCCACCACAGGCAGGGCCTTTTGGTTGTCGCCTCGGCCTGCTGAATCAGTTCATGGCGAGCATGCTGAACCGTGAACGGTCGAACTTTCGACAACCTCAGAGCCAACTGGTTGGCCAACTGGCAAAAGACCCTGCCGTCAGGAGCAGGCGATGATATACTGCTTCGGGAAATTCTTAACCTCAAAACCGGTGGATTTGCAGCCGTGCTGACCAAACGAATCATCCCCTGCCTTGACGTAGACGCGGGGCGCGTCGTCAAGGGCATCAGCTTCGTGGAACTCCGCGACGCTGGCGACCCGGCAGAACTCGCCGCCGTTTACGACCGGGAGGGCGGCGACGAACTGGTGTTCCTCGACATCACTGCCAGTTCCGACTCCGCGACACCATGGTCGACGTGGTGCGGCGCGTATCCGAAGAGGTCTTCATCCCGCTGACTGTGGGCGGGGGCATTCGTACCGTTGCAGACGTCCGGAGGATGTTGAAGGCCGGGGCGGACAAGGTTTCTCTCAACACAGCGGCCGTCAACAACCCGGCCCTCATCGGCGAAGGCGCAGTACAGTTCGGCAACCAGTGCATCGTGGTTGCCATCGACGCCAAACGGGTCGACGGCACGGCAGAGGATCCTGAACACCCAAAAGCCGCAGACAGCAGCCTGGCCTTGGACGCTGGCTCTGGGTGGGAGGTCTACACCAGGGGTGGCCGCACTCCCACCGGCATTGACGCCGTGAAGTGGGCGATTCGGGCCGTCGAGTTGGGCTCCGGCGAGATCCTCCTGACCAGCATGGACGAGGACGGTCAGAAGCGTGGCTACGATCTGGATTTGACCCGCGCTGTCTCCCAGGCCACGCCCGTTCCAGTCATCGCCAGCGGCGGGGCCGGCAACCTTGAGCACCTGTACGAGGCCCTGGACCAAGGCGCAGCCGATGCCGTGCTGGCTGCCAGCATCTTCCATTTTGGCGAATATTCCATAGGCGAAGCGAAGGACTATCTCAACCAGCGCGGCGTCCCGGTCCGTCCGCGCGGCTGATTCACAGCAACCAAAATATCCCGTTGAAGGTGCCCTGTGGCTCAAATTAAGGCCGTTATTTTCGATATGTACCAGACCCTGGTGCAGGACCCCAGCGGGCAATGGCGCCGCAGTTTCAAGACCATCATCGAGGATCAGGGACTGGCCATTACTGCAGATGAGCTGTGGCAGGTCTGGCACGAGTCGGAGGAGCAGTTTCGCCTGCGCCGCACCGACCCGTCCTTGCCCTTTCAGACCTATTTCGATGCGTGGGCCGGCGGGTTCCGCTTGGCCTTCGAGACCCTGGGAGCGCCCGGAGACGCCGACGCGGCGACAAGGCTATTTTTTGCCGACCTGTCCCGGCGAGAACCATTCCCTGAAACCAAACAGGCCCTGAGGGAAGTGCAGGGAAGCTACCGCACCGCAGTTCTCTCCAACGCCGACGAAGGATTTCTGCTGCCCAACCTTGAGTTGCTGGATTGCGAGTTCGAAACCGTCTTGTCGTCGGAGATGGCCCGAAGTTACAAGCCGCAGCCGGAACTCTTCCTGGAGATGCTCAATCGCCTGTCTGTTGAACCCGGGGAAGCGGTCTATGTGGGCGACCGGCACTATGAGGACGTATACGGCGCGTCCAGAGTGGGCATCAACGCCGTCTGGATGGACCGCAGTGATCGCGGGCTCAGGGACGACCTGCCGCCACCGTCCCACCGCGTATCCAGCCTGCTGGAATTGCCTGCGCTCATTGAGGTCGGTTTTCAGGGCGGTTGAATTCGCCTCAACGCCATCCCTCCTCCAGGAAGAGGAGATTTCTTGGAAACTTCAATCGGGGATACGTCATTATGAAGGTCAAGCTGAACGAGCAGGGGCTGGTCCCTGCCATCGCCCAAGACATCAACACCGGAAACGTCCTGATGATGGGCTACATGAACCCCGGTTCCATCAAGCGTACCGTCGAGGGCATACAGGTATGGTTCTACAGCCGGAGCCAGGAAGACCTGTGGCACAAGGGCGAGGTGTCGGGCAACTACCTCAATCTCAAGGAGGCATGGCTCGACTGCGACGGCGACACCATTTTGCTGAAGGTCGACCCTGACGGTCCAACCTGCCACACCGGAAACCCCTCGTGCTTCTTCAATCCTATGGAAGGGTTGCCGGAGGGCTACGAGGACACCGACCGGGGAGCCGGCATCCTCGGAGAATTGTACGCCACGATACAGGACCGGCAGCGGGAAATGCCCGAGGGCAGCTACACCGTGAAACTGTTGCAGGAGGGCGTGGGCCGCGTGGCCCAGAAGGTCATCGAGGAGGCTGGCGAGACCGCGCTCGCCGCTGCCCAAGGGGACGAGGATAATCTTCCCTCAGAAATCGCTGACCTGTTGTATCACACCCTGGTGCTGATGGCAGCCTCGGGTATCAAGCCGGAACAGGTCTGGACGGAACTGCGGGAGCGCCGCCGCTAGAATCCCCCTGGCAACCGTTCGCCTGCTCCGAATACCGCATAGTCTCCGTCACGGTAGACGGTCACCTTGCCGAACCCGGCCACCCGCCAATCGTCGGGACCTCCGATGACCCCGGTGCGGGCGTCGATTCCAAGGTAGACCAGTCCCGTGGGGGCGGCTTGGCGCAACTCCGCCAGTGTTTCCGCTGGGTCGCGTCCCTCGTGGTGAGGCAGCACGCCGATGCCACGAGCGATTCCCAGTCCCTCGATCCAGCCGCCGGCACTGGGGCGACGCATCACCGAACCCATAACCATCGCTCCGGCGGATGACCCGCCCAGCACCAGACCGCGCTCCAGCCCCTCTGTGAGCAAATTCAGCAGGGCAGAGTCCCTGAGAGTCGCAAGCAGATGGTCGGGACTGCCGCCCGTGAAGTACACCACGTCGGCGCCGGTGACCGGCGCCACGAAATCGTCGTCGTTGGCGTGGCTGGATTCCAGCACCATCAGCTGGCTCGCGGCGCCTCCGAGAGCGGCGAAGTGGGTGACACCGTCGTTGGCCGCCTTGGCCGGGCCGGTAACGGCAGCGGTTGGGATGATGATGACGCTGGCAGGATCCCTGCCGGAGGCCCGCATGACCTCGCGGTCCATCTCCTCGCATCCGACCCGGAACTCATTACCGCCGACCAGTGCTATTGTGCCAGCCATATCTCACCTCGCTGTAACCCTGCGATTCCGTTAGCAGATGGTGGGTATTCTACGCCAGAAATTCTATGAACACGGCCGCCAAGCCCAGAAACAGAGCAAAGCCTATCACGTCGGTAAAGGTGGTGACGAACACCGCCGCCGAAACTGCGGGGTCCATCCTGAGCCGCCTCAACAGCAGCGGCACTCCCGCCCCGGCCACGGATGCCACCACCATGTTGCCGGTCATGGCCAGGGCCAGCACAAGGCCCAGTACCGGGTTGCCCTGCCATACCCAACCGATGCCACCGACGATCATTCCCAGAACGATGCCGTGAACCAGACCCAGGATTATCTCGCGCCGCAGCAGGCGCAGTGCCAATTGACGGGGCAGTTCCCCGGTGGCCAGGCTCCGAACCACCAACGTCACAGTCTGGGTGCCTCCAATGCCCCCCTGCCCTGCAACTATGGGAAGGAACGCCGCCAGGACCACGACTTTGGCTATGGTGGATTCGAACAGGCCGATTACGACCGCCGCCAAGAACACAGTGACCAGATTCAGGGCCAGCCACGGAAATCTGCTGCGCACCGAATCGGTCAGTGGCCCGGTGATACGCTCCTCGCCTATGCCCGCTATGCGAAACATATCCTCGGTTGCGCTTTCCTGTCCAACCTCCACGGCGTCTTCGGCCCGAATCAGGCCAGCCAACCGTCCATCTTCCTCCACCACCGGCAGGTCGCTGACCTTGAGCCGTCCAATCAACTGCACCGCGACTTCCTCATCGGCAGACACCGTTACCGATGTAAGGTCCCGGTCCATAATGTCGCCCACCCTGGAATTCGGACGGGCCAACGCCAAGCGCACCGGCCTGAGTGTCCCCACCAAGACGCCATCGCCATTCACGACCGGCAGAGAGTTTACCTGCTCGGCCGCGTCTCCCATCAGTCGGAGCCGGTCCAAGGCAATGGGGATGGTCGTGTTTTCATTGAATACCGGGATCTCAGGATCAATGAGCCTGCCAGCGGTGCCTTCCTCATACCGAAGTAGAGTCTCCACCTGCGAGGACTCCGCCATGGAACTTATGGTTTCAGCTCTCTTGTCCTCGGGAAGGAGCTCCAGAACCTCTGCCGCCGACCCAGGGTCCGCCAGGTCCAGCACGGCGGCCAATTCGCCGGGATTGTATCCCCGCAGCATCCGGGCTGAAATGCGCGGCTCCATGTGTTCCAGCAGCCCGGCCACGGTCTCAGGAGCCATCTCTTGCGCGAGGAGACGACGCAACCCACCCCGCAGTTCGGTCATCACCTCAGCCCGGTCGAAGGGATGCAGCGGGAGGTAATAGTCCCAGACCGCGTCCGCTCTGTCGTCTTCGATCAGCTGCTCGAGTAGCCGGGCCCGTTCGTGGGCCGTCTCCATGAGTTCCCTGCCCTGCCGCTCAACCTGCGGCGGGTCAGAGACAACCGGTTCATCGGTTTCAACGGGAAACTCACTATGACGGTCAGACACGGCATCCTGCGCTACATTGCTGGTTGGGAACAAGCGCGGCGGTTTCGGCATCCCGGCAGTTATGCGGCGCCACTCATCCACCAATTCAACTTTAACCCCTGCGACGCTGTGGTTGAACCATCCGGCAGCTCACTATGTGGCATTTGGAGAATCGGATGAACCAGTACAACCTTGCTATCATCGAGTATGGGAAGACGCATCGCAAGAAAGACGATCTGAAGCGGAGACTTGAGAGTCCATCCGGGGCAGTCTGATGTGGTAGAATTGCTCTTTGCCCCGCACAGTGCGCCTTTGCCAACGTAAGTCGCCCGCGAGGCACTGTAGATATGCAAAAACGCCGACACACGCGAGGAAAGCTCGGTCATGTCGACAACCCCGGTTATCGAAAGCGTTAGGCTTCTCGTTGCTCAGGCAGTTGAGGCCGCGCAAAAAGACGGAGTCATCCGCTTGGAAACCATGCCCGACATACAGGTGGAGCATCCAGGCAATCCGGAGCACGGCGACTTTGCAACCAATCTGCCATTGCGGCTTGCCCGAGCCACGCGCATCAACCCTTTGGAGCTTGCCCAAGCGTTGGTGGCGCGCACTCCCGACAGCGCTCCCATCGGCCAGGTCGAGGCGGCCCCGCCGGGATTCATCAACTTTCGCCTGAAGGACGCCTGGCTGCAGCAGCAGGTGGAGGAAGTCCGCAAAGCCGGACCATCCTTCGGCAACGTGGATAGTGGGGCAGGGCGCCAAGTGATGGTGGAGTTCGTCAGCGTCAATCCCACCGGGCCGGTACATGTGGGCCATACCCGGGGCGCCGTTCTCGGCAGCGCATTGGCCAACGTGCTGGAGGCCGCAGGCTATGAGGTTACTCGCGAATATTATGTAAACGACGCCGGAAGCCAGATGGAGGCCTTTTACCGCTCCGTACTGGCCCGGTACCGCCAGTCCTTGGGTCAGGACGCCGAAATGCCGGCCAATGGCTACATGGGCGACTACATCGCCGACTTGGCCAGGGACATCGCCGAATCGGAGGGGGACCGCTTCCTGAGCCAGCCTGAAGACCAGGCCGTCCGGGAAATCGGAGATCTGAGCCGCGAGAAAATGGTCGGGCTCATTCGTGAGGACCTCAGCAAGATTGGCGTTGAGTTCGACAACTGGTTCAGCGAACACACCCTCTACGCAAACGGCGAGTACGACGAAGCGCTGGGGCAACTCCGGCAAAAGGGATACCTGTCACAGCGGGAGGACGCCCTCTGGTTCAACTCCACCATGCTGGGCGACGAAAAAGACAACGTGGTGGTGCGGTCCTCCGGTGAACCGACGTACTTCGCCTCAGACATCGCCTATCACCACAACAAGTTCATTGGTCGCGGCTACGACTCGGTGGTAAACATCTGGGGCGCCGATCACCAAGGCCACGTGCCCCGAATGAAGGCGGCAGTAGAAGGTCTTGGCATCGACCCGGAGCGCCTCACCATACTGATCGCGCAGATGGTTACGCTGAAGCGGGGCAACGAGGTGGTCCGTGCCTCCAAGCGCACCGGCGAATTCGTAACGCTGCGGGAACTGGCCGACGAGGTGGGAGGAGACGCCTGCCGGTTTTTCTTCCTGTCCCGAACTCCGTCTACCCAGATGGAATTCGACCTGGAACTGGCCAAGCAGGAATCTTCGGAAAACCCGGTCTACTACGTCCAATACGCCCACGCCCGCAACGCCAGCATCCTTGCCTTGGCCCGTGAGCGGAGCATCGACTGGAGCAAGGGCGACGTGTCGCTACTCACCCATCCCAGCGAAATGGCCTTGGTGCGCGCCATGCTCCGGCTGCCGGAACTGGTGCAACAGATGGCTCAGACTCTGGAGCCTCACCACCTGGCACACTTCACTATGGAGTTGGCCACCGCTTTCCACGGGTTTTATGAAAATTGCCGGGTAATCTCCGCCAACGCCGAAGACGCGGATGTGTCTCTGGCGCGTCTCAAGTTGGTGGAGTCGGCGCAGATTGTCTTCCGCCGCTCCCTGGAATTGATGGGAATGAACGCTCCGGAACGGATGTAGCTCCGAGGCCCGTCCAAGCATATTTAGAAACGCACCACCTGGAAAGGAATCAGCGAACCGGCAGGTTAGATGGACATACTGATACGCATAAACAGCATTGCCTGGCAGTTTCGCACTCGCCTTACCTTGGCATACCTCACTTTCGGCATCGCCGTCGGCTTCTCCCTGTTCATCCCGTTCATTATTGGCCGGGCCATAGACACTCTGGTTTCGTTCGACGCCGCCACGAAAACCATCCAGGGACAATTCCCGGAGACTTCGACGCTGCTCTGGCTTGCTGTCGGGATACTGGCCGCCAGCTTGGGCCGGGGCATATTCGACTTCGCCCGCACATACACAACGGATTCCCTGTCTCAGAAGGTTTCCTATGTGCTGCGCAACCGTTTTTACAACAAGTTGCAGCACATGAGCTTCGCCTATCACGACAGGGAGCACACCGGCGACCTGATGTCAAAGGCCACAGCAGACGTGGAGGCCATCCGCCGCTACGTGAACATGGGTATGGTGCGGTCGCTGGAGGCAGTGCTCAGGGCCGTAGCGCTGCTGGCGATTCTCAGCTTCATCAATTGGGAGTTGACGCTGGTCAGCCTGGCATTCGTCCCTTTTATCATAACCCGCTCTATGCTGGTGATGAGCCGCCTGCGCTCCCTGTGGACTCAGGTGCAGATAACCATGGGCGAGACCGTAACCGTTCTCCAAGAAAACCTAGTCGGGATGCACGTTGTAAAGGCTTTCGCTTCCGAGGAGTTCGAGAAGCGCAAGTACGAGCGCAAGGCGCAGCAGTTGCGAGCCGAATATTTCCAATCGGAGCGGATGCAGGGCACCAACAGCGCGTGGATGTCCTTCTATTTCACCATCGCGCTTGGCCTCATACTCTGGTATGGGGGTTGGGAGGTATTGCGCGGCGACCTCAATCCCGGGGAACTGGCTGCCTTCATCCTCTATCTGAACCAGCTCACCTTCCCAGTCCGCATGGCCGGCTTCATCATCAACAGCTTCTCGCGGGCCATCTCCTCTGGGCGCCGCCTGTTCGACGTGCTGGACGCGCAGTCTCCCGTTGTTGAGCGCGAGAACTCATATGTACTGGACCGGGCTGAAGGGACGGTACGCTTTGAGAACGTTTCCTTCAGCTATGACCCTCGAATTCCGGCACTGCGCAATGTGGACATCACGGCTCAAAGGAGCCAGGTCATCGCCATCCTGGGGGCTCCGGGCAGCGGAAAGAGCACCATCGTCAACCTGTTGCCCCGCTTCTATGAGGTTGACAGCGGGCGGATTACCATTGATGGAGAGGACATCCGTGACCTGACGCTGGACTCGCTCCGCCGCAACGTGGGCATAGTGCAGCAGGACGTTTTCCTTTTCAGCGCCACCATTCGCGACAACATTGCCTACGGCGCGACCGATGCCAGCCTGGAGGACGTGACCAGGGCCGCCAAGGTTGCCCAACTGCACGACCACATAGCGTCGCTGCCCGATGGCTACGACACCTGGGTCGGTGAGCGCGGGACCACCTTGTCCGGCGGCCAGCGGCAGCGCTTGTCCATCGCCCGCAGTGTGCTGATCGACCCGCCGGTTCTTATCCTGGATGACTCCACTTCCAGCGTTGACGTGGAGACCGAACGGCTGATCCACGCGGCAATGGTGGCGGTGATGCAGGGCCGCACCACTTTCGTCATTGCCCATCGCCTCAGCACGGTTCGCGATGCTGACCACATCATCGTGCTGGACCGAGGCCGAATTGTCGAACAGGGAACCCATGAACAACTTGATGCCGTCAGCGGCATCTATCACGAAATTCTGGAACTCCAGTTGCGCCCACAGGAGGAACTGATGCGGGACGTCGCACTTGCTCCGGCCCTGAGCACAGCCAACGGGACCGACGCCGGAGAGCGCACCTAATGCGGATGGGCGGGCCGGGGGGCGGCTTTGGTGGAATGATGGGCGGTATGCGCGGCCTCAATGCGGCCGGCGACCGCGCCCCCAATACGGACAACCTCAGCGATGAATCCGTCGCAGGCGCAGCTTACGACCACAAGGTCGTAATGCGGCTGTTGACCTACATAGCTCCCTACAAACACGACTCCATTCTCGCCGTGATCGCGGTGATGCTGTATACGGGTGCCAATGTTTGCATCCCCTTCCTGATACAGCAGGGCATAGACGGAGCCATCAGTGAGGGCAGCCTCACCAGGCTCCACTGGATTGGCGGGGCTTTCTTCGCAGTGGCCGTCATTCACTTCGGTGCCAACTATATGCAGTTCGTGTTTATGCCCAGGGTGGGGCAGGGCATCCTCTTTTCCCTTCGCACAAAGATGTTCAACCATCTGCAGGAGATGTCTCCCTCCTTCTATCACCGCACTCCGGTGGGACGGATCATGTCGCGCAGCCAGAGCGACGTGCTCCAGCTGCAGGAGACCTTCGAGCTCATCGTCCAGAGCTTTTCCGACATCCTCAGCCTGGTCGGCATAGTCACCCTGATGCTGATCATCGACTGGCAGCTTGCCCTGATAACCCTCGCCATTGTCCCGGTGCTGTTTTTTATCCTGGGCTACTGGCAGAAGTTCGCCCGCCACTCCTTCATGAGAATCCGCCGGGCCATCGCCATGGTCAACGGGGAATACAACCAGAACATCACCGGAGTCCGGGTGGTGCAGAGTCTCAACCGTCAAGAAACCAACATGGTCCACTTCGACAAGCTGAACACCGAGCATCTGGACGCCAACCTGGAGGCCAGCCGCTTCTCCGGAGGATTGCAGCCGGTGGTGGAGATACTCATCGGCATTGCTATGGGCTTCGGCGTGGTGCTGGCCGGTGGACTGATGGCTAAGGGCGGAAGCCTGGAATGGGGTGTGCTGGTAGCATTCGCCCTCTGGATTCAGCGCTTTTTTGAACCCGTCCGCCACCTGACCATGCAATACAGCCAGCTACAGCGCGCCATGGCCGCCGGAGTGCGGATCTTCGAGGTGCTGGACCTGGAGCCGGAGGTCAAGGACGAACCGGGCGCCCAAGAATTGCCGCAAATAGAGGGCGAGATCAAGTTCGAGAATGTTCGCTTTCATTACGTGCCCGGCATTGACGTGCTCAAGGACATCAACCTCCATATCCAGCCCGGCGAAAACGTCGCCATCGTAGGATCCACCGGGGCCGGCAAGAGCACTCTGGTTACACTCATCCCCCGATTTGCGGACGTGACGCAGGGGTGCATCTTGGTGGACGGCCACGATATACGCCACGTCACCCGGAACTCGCTGGCGGGACAGATGAGCATGGTGTTGCAGGAGCCGTACCTGTTCTCGGGCACGGTGGCCGACAACATCCGTTACAACCACGAGGACGCCACCAACCAAGAGATCATTGACGCTGCAAGAACCGTCGGAGCCCACGACTTTATTATCAACCTCGACAACGGCTACGACTCTATCTTGGCGGAGCGTGGCGTCAACCTGAGTGTGGGACAGCGTCAACTGGTCAGCTTTGCCCGCGCAGTCATCGGCAACCCCCGTGTGATCGTGCTGGACGAGGCCACTGCAAACATCGACACGCAGACCGAGCTGCTGATTCAGCGGGCTTTGAAGAGAGTCTTGGAGGGGCGCACTTCCATTGTTATAGCCCACAGGCTCTCCACCGTGCGAAACGCCGACAAAATCATCGTGCTGGACCGGGGCGAGCTGGTTGAAATGGGCACGCACGAAGAACTGCTGGCCTTGGGCGGCGTATACGACCGCCTGTACGCAGTCAACTATGGCCTGATTTCGGAACCCCTGGCGGGCATCGAAAGCAATGGCGATGGACGCGAAGCGTTGGCAGGCGGCGGGCTGGCGGCCACGCCGGCAGATGACTGACCGCCCGCCAAGTTGAAGGACAGCGCAAGACTTGGTGAGGTGAACACGTCGGAATGTACACGCGGATTCTAACGCCCCTGGATGGCTCGGATATCTCAGAACAGGTCCTGCCCTATGCCCGGGCCCTTGCGTCCAAACTGTCTTTGCCTGCGACCCTGCTCATGGCCATTGAGCCATGGCATCCCAGCATAGGGCACTTTCTCAACCCTGAACTGCACTCCCATGAAACAGACGCCCACCACAAGGATCATGCCCAGCACTACCTGGATTCGGTTTCAACCAGGATGAGAGGGGCCGGCGTGGCGGCCAATATTGTGGTGCCCAGTGGAGATGCAGCGGCCACCATCGTGGAAGAGGCGGGAAAGGATCCCGGCACTTTGATCGCCATGGCCAGCCACGGGAGGTCCGGGCTGGCTCGCTGGTGGATGGGCAGCGTGGCCGACAAAGTCCTGCACATGGCCGATAATCCTCTCCTGATAATCCGCTCGCAGTCCCAGCCCACGGCAGTCCAGGAATCCGCACCCGAGCGGCTGATAATCCCAGTCGACGGCTCAGAGATAGCGGAGGAAATCCTGCCGCATGTGGTCTTTCTGGCCACCAGAATGGGCATCCCGGTTGACATCTTGCAGGTCACCATATCAGAGGCCGAGTACTATCAGGCTATGTCCATGGGCCTCAGAGTCCTCCCGCCCTCGCTGCCATCTTTCCAGTCATTTTCCGAAAAGGTGGAAGACGAGGCTCGGGCATATATCGCTGACGTCAAGCGCAGGCTGACGCAACAGGGCGTGGCAAACGTGACGGAGAAACTGGTACAAGGCTCGCCTGCGGAATGCGTTGCCGATCTGGCTACTGCAAACCCCAACAGCCTTGTCGCAATGACAACTCACGGGCGTTCCGGAGTCGGAAGGATGATCCTCGGAAGCGTCGCCGAAAGGGTGGTCCGGCAGTCGGGCGGACCTGTGCTGCTGGTGCGCGCATCCCACAGGGTCGAGATTCCCCTGGCTGGTTCGCCTGCCCGGCATGAGACTGGGGCAGGGCCACGAGTTGTTTGATCAGCGCGGCTCTTTATATATCCGCTGTAGCACGGAGTGCGCCTAAAGGCGGTAGATGTTGGAGACCGGATTGTAGATGAACCAACCGTCTCCCACTGAGAACATCTGCGGTTTGGCGGATTGGGCGTCGCGCATAATGCCAATCCCGTCGCTGTAAGGCTCAAAGGAGACGATCCTGTCAAGGCGAACCCGGAAACGTTTCCTTAAGCCACCGTCGGCCACGCTTGTGCCCACGGCGCCGCACCAGCCCTCCGCGATGGCGGCGTTGATTCCGCCACCATCAAAGAAAGAACGATGAGCAACGGCCACCGGATCAAGTCTCAACTGAGTCTAGTTGAAGCCGGTGGCCTCAGCGGCCCGCGCTGCTATAGCGACCATTTCATACCAGCCGGACTCTTGGACCGACCGGCATTCTCCCCGGCATTCTCCATGGATACTGCGGAGAAATCCCGCAATCACCCACGCCTGAAGCCCCAGCGAACCATGTGATTGATCGTGCAGTCTTTACTGCTCGCCCTGCTTAAAGCGCTCCATGGCCTGCTGGAAGATCGGATAGGGATGGGCGCCGGTGAACATCAGGTTGCCAACCAGGAAGGTGGGGATCCCGTTTATGCCATACTGCAACGCCTCGCGATACTGGGCGATGACAGACTGGGAATGTTCGCCCTGCTCAAGGCTCCGGCCCATGTCGTCGCCATCCAAGCCAACACCCTTGCCTATCTCGACCAGCGTTTCGATCTGTCCGATGTCCTTGCGGTCCTCCCACAAGGCCTTATAGGCGGCGTGATGGAATTCCATGAATTTGCCCTGCTGCTGGGCGTATTCGGTGGCTTCCAGCGAATAGAGCGTATTGGGAGTATGTGGAAGCGGACGCATGATCAACCCCGACTCGCGCGCCTGCCCGCGCAGCGGTTCCGACAGTTCGTCGTCAGTCTCGCCGGGGCGCGCCGGACGCTCGGCACCTTCCCGCGGGGTGTCGGGGCGCAACAGGTAGGCCCGACCCTCAACCTCGATACTGAATTCCTTGGCCAGCTTGTCGACCCGCTCCAGGCCGATGTAGCACCACGGTCAAATGTAGTCGTACCAGACGGCCACCCGCACTGTGGAATGGTCGTGGTCTCCATTGTGAGTTTCCTGTGCCATAACGGCCCTCCTGGCGGTCAATTGGATTGTCTCAACAGGGGCGAAGGTCAGGGGAAATTACTGCCCTCGGATTCAAGTAGTCCGATGAGTTCGTCAAGCTGGGATATTTTGGGGCAATCCTCCAAAGGCTCGTGCCAGCCACCCCGGTCCAGCAGGGCAGCGCGCATCCCCATGGCCCGGGCTCCAGCCACATCAGAACGCACCTGATCGCCGATGTGCAGAACCTCTTCAGGGGCGACCCCAGCGCGGCGAATGGCCTCTTGGAAGATTGGCGGGTGGGGTTTTTCCGATCCGGCAAGAGTGGAGTTTACGCAGAATTCCAAGCAGGCCTCCAGTCCGGCTCGCTTGACCAGCGGGCCGAGGTCTGCGCGCAGGTTGGTGATGATTCCCAGCCGGTAGCCCCGCTCTCGCAACCCCTCCAATGCAGGGAGGGTGTCGTCAAATCGCGTGAACTGTTTGGGCACCGCTATCGCCAACTCCCAGATCTGCTGAGCCAACCTCAAAGTAACCGGAACGCCCGCGGTTTCCAGGATCAACTGCTCGTATTCGGAGAAAAACTCCAGCCTGCGTTGCGGCGAGCGCAGCGACAACGGCTCCTCTTCATTGGCGCGATTGAAGAGAATATCGGCCTTGGCGTAGCCTCGCCAAATGGCCTCCCGGGAAACCGTGACACCCTTCGCAAAACAAGCCGCCGTCTGGATATCCTCCAAAGGCGGCCAGAACTTGACGAGGGTGTTGTAGAAATCGAAGGTGATAACCTTGATCATTGGAATTTCCAGAGCCCAAGAGGGCCAAGGCGGGATAAGCCAGTCTAACACGGCACACGTTTCCACGCGAATCCGGGAAAAGCGCGCGGTCGACTGGACCATTGAGGGCCAAGCGACTGATAATTTCCAAGGTCAAGCCCCTGCTTTTTCATTGGAAACGGGCCCCTGCAGGCGCTCCTTTTCCTCCGCGGCTACACCGGCCTGCACAATGCGCGCCTTGTCCACCCTGGCGGCACCCGCATACTGGTGCACGACCCCATCCAGCTCCCAGGGCTGTGGGTCTTGGACCACTACCGTCACCTGCCCCAACAGCAGCTTGGCGAAGGGAACGGCCTGGGTTCCTGAACCCGGGTCGATGGGATCCGGCTCGGTGGGAAAAGAAAATTGTATCTCGGGCTGGTTTGTGTATTCGACCCTTCCCTTACCATCAGTGACCCGGAATTCGGTTATGATGGTCCGGTCAGCGACTTGCATCAAAACAGCGTTGATTTGGTCGGTAGTCATACCGGCCTTGAGGGCGGCATCTATGTAGTGGGAGGCAGGAATCGCTTGGGCAGTCATGTGATCGGGGACAGTGGAGTTCATATCTGAGAACGTCGCTGTTTCCTCTTCCTGACAGGCTATTCCTGGGGCAGCAAGCCCGTCAGCGCCATCAAACAGGGCACGATGTTTGGCATTTTCGAATTCTCCTGCTTGGTGTAGGCTTGAGCATAGCGCGACTGTTCATTTCACCTGATGGTGTCATAGAAGCCAATGGAATGGATGCAGACACAAATTCCAAACTTGAAATGGCCCATCAACCCTGCGGCGGAGGGTCGCAGTAGGGAATCGACCGGCCCTTTTCACAAAGATATATTGTAGTCAAAGAGCCGCTGGGGACAGATGCCTAGCATGACTAGGCATTGGCAGTAATGTGCTGCACAATTATTCTTAATTCAGCGGCGGGTGGTTCCCCAGATTGCAAAATCACAGGACAGCAGCACAAATGAAACTAGCTATTGGCGCAGATCATGCCGGATTTGAACTGAAGTCCCAAATCGTTCCCTGGCTACTGGCGTCTGGACACGACGTCGTAGACGTGGGTGCCCACACCCTTGACCCTGCCGATGATTTTCCTGACTTTGCTGCTGCGGTCGGCCGCTCCTTGGGCGGGGGCGAGGCGGAAAGGGGAGTGATGATTTGCGGCAGCGGCGTTGGGGCCAGTATTGCGTCCAACAAGGTCACCGGGGTCCGCGCATCCCTCTGCCACGACACCTATACGGCCAGGCAGGGCGTGGAGCATAACAACATGAACGTCATTTGCCTTGGCGGACGGGTGATAGGTATCGAGACGGCCAAGGAAGTTTTGGCGGCATTCGTTGGCGCCACATTTATGCCTGAGGACCGCTTTCAGCGGCGAGTTGATAAGGTTTCTGCAATCGAACGAAGCCGGGAGTGATAAAGCCGCAAGGCGCATCTCTGCCTATGCGGCTTGGCCATGTGCTTTTGCGGCCTTGATTGTGAACGACTAACCGTCCTCCAGCAGCAACCGCAGCGTTTCCGCCACCTCTCGCGGCGACTCCAGTTGGTGCAGGGCCACAGTACCCTGACGGGCACCCCCAACGAACACCGCGATGCCGCCCATTTCCTGTACCACCCTGAAGCCGTCCTCGTCCGTGCGGTCGTCGCCGAAGTAAACAGGGAAGGGCATGCCCCCGCAATTCTCCCGTATTTTCTCTATGGCCTTGCCTTTGTCCCAAGGAATGGCCGGGCGAACCTCAACGACCATCTTCCCGCGAGTCAAGCGAAGCTCGCCGCTTTCGACATTTGGTGACGCGGTTGCCGTTACTACTGAGGCGACTTTAGCAGCCTGCGGCTCGGGTACGGCGCGATAGTGGACGGTCAGGGTCAGCCCCTTGTGTTCGACAATGACGCCCGGAATATCCTTCAGGGCCTCCAGCAAACGCCCCTCAGTCCTGTCAAGAATCTCCTTGGAAGCTACGGCTTCGGAATGAGTAAAATCCAGACTTGGTCCGCGTATCTCCAAGCCGTGATTGCCCGCGTGGATGAGGCCGGGAATGTCTGCCAGCGCAGCCAGGTCGTCCAGGCTGCGCCCGCTGACGATGCCGACGTAGTATCGTGGCTGGGCTACCAGGGACACCAGAAGACGCCTTACGTCCTCGGGCAACAGCGCGTCCTCCGGGCGAGGCGCAATTGGCGTGACTGTACCGTCGTAGTCGAAGAGCAGCAGGACCCTCTCGGCCTGTCGGAGGCGTGCACTTGCGGAAGGCCAGACGTTAAGAAGATGGGCCATGGTTCAAACTGCATGCGGGATGATTGCTGGTTTTGGTCGGGCCGGCGAGGAGGGCAACTGAGGGAGCGCGCTCACGGCAGGCGAAGCGCTAGACGCTCCGTATCGGATGCCGGCCGCGACGGCCAACCTGCATCATATCCACCAGCGAGCGGGCCGCCCACTTGTAAATGTTGTTCTCTTGGACCACTGCTCTCATGTTGGCCATGCGCACCTGTCGGTCTAGGCGCGACATTTCCACTGCCTCGCGTATGGAATCAGCGAACCGCTCTACATCATAGGGATTAACAATGAGCGCGTCGGTCAACTCCAAGGCCGCGCCGGTGAACGGGCTCAGAATCAGCACACCGTCGTGGTCGAACCGGCTGGCGACGTATTCCTTGGCCACCAGGTTCATACCATCGTGCAGGGAACTTACCACGCAGAACCGCGCCAGCCGTCGCAGAGCCATCAACGTCAGGCTCGGCAGGTCAGTGGGCATGTACATTATCGGCTGCCAGTTGTCCGTGGCGAAACGGCTGTTCACGTCGTCCAAGAGCCTTTCTATCTGGTCCGCCAACTGCTGATAGGCGATGATATTGGTGCGGCTCATCACCCCCGCTTGAATGAACACCACCTTGCCGATGTATTGAGGATTGCATTCCAGAAAACGGTTGATGGCGCGGATTCTGTGGGGGATGCCCTTGGTGTAGTCAATGCGGTCAATCCCGAGACCGACTATTTTGTCTTCAAGGTCCCACTCGGCAACCAGCCGCTCCATCTCATCGGCCACCTCGGGGCTCTGAGCTTCGATTTCCAGTTGCTCGAAATCCACGCTAATCGGCACGGGCCGCACCAAGGTGGAATAATCCCGATGGTAAACCAGGTTGTACTCTTCGTGAACGCGCGCACCAAGTATCCGGGAGGCGGCCTCCATAAAGTTGTTGCAGTGATCTCCAATGTGAAAGCCCAACATATCGTTGCCCAGCAACCCGTCCAGCAGCTCCTCCTGCCAAGGGCAGATACGGAAAATCTCGTAGTTCGGCCATGGAATGTGCCAGAACTGTCCGGTAATCACATCGGGGTCGGCGTCCCGGAGGAAGCGCGGCAACAGCGCCAAGTGGTAGTCCTGGATGAACACGGCAGCTGGGCCACCGTCAATTTCCTCGATCACATGGCGAGCGAAGGAGCGGTTGACTGCGATGTATGTCTCCCAGTCCGCCTGGTCGAACGTGGGCTCGATGAAAGCGTTGTGGCACAGGGGCCACAACCCGTCATTGGAAACTCCGTAGTAATAGCCACGCTGCTCCTCGTCGGTCAGCCAGACGAGGCGAAGGGTATATGCGGGATCGTCGGGAGGAACCATGACCCGGTTTCGTTCGTCTACGGCGAGATAGTCACCCGGCCCGCCTCCATGGGCGATCCAAGTACCGGCGCATTCCTGCATGAGGGGCTCGATGGCGGTGGTGACGCCCCCGGCGGGAGTGCTTACCCGCAACTCTCCGTCAACCAGTTCGTGGACGTATGGTTGACGGTTGGAGACGACTACAATTCCATAGTCGCCAATCTCCCGGGTGACCAGACGGCGAAGCCGGTCCCTGGTCCAGACAGGTTCTCGCACCTTCCCCCTCTGTCGCCCCGTGATCTGAGTTGGTCTCTCCCATTATTCTGGATTCTGGCACACGTTGGTGCAAAGGTCAAACGGAGCAGTAACCCTGTCGTTCAGCGGCTCTCTACATTGGAAGAACGAGAATAACGGAGACCGAAATGGCGAGCAGCGGTACCGCGATGACGCCTGCCAGACAACCGGGCTTTCGCCCTCCTGTAGCAGCCGACCGTTTCCGCCGGGTTCGCCAATTTTCGTTGGAGAGTGGCTGTTGCCTTGGACGGCCAGGCTGCTGCTGGTCCGCAGGCAGGAGATCATAGTCGAGTCTACGGCTCGGGTCAGCGAGCACATCGAGAGCGTCCACTATCTCCTGCAGGATGGCCGCCGTTCCGGGATCATGACTCCTCCCGGCATAGAACTCCCGGTAAAGCCTCTGGTATGCCCGTACGATGGTCTCCTCTGGCGCATTCTCCGGCACTCCGAGCACATCGTAGTAATTCCAGGTTGAACCCGGGTCAGTGGCAGCCCTGACTCGCCGCTGGAAGTAGTGGCGGCGAATGTCTTGCTGATTTGCCGTCGCACCAGTCCTCGGCACCGCCCACGGGTTTCGCGACTCGTCGTACTCGGCACGTTTTTCAGGATCCTTGAGTATCTGATAGGCGTCGTTGATTTCCTGAAACCTGGCCGCTGCCTCGGTGCTACTGTTCACATCTGGATGGAACTCGAGGGCAAGGCGACGAAAAACCCGCTGAATTTCCGCGGCGCTGGCCGACGGGGACACGCCCAAGATCGCGTAATAGTCCTTCAATGGCTTTATCCGAGGCGGGCAGTCTTGAAAAACGGGCTGCGGGGATGTTCAGGGCATGATACCATTTGCCCATACGGTGCCCTTGGCAGCGGCCCGTACCAATCCGCGACACTTCTTGCTGATAGAGGAGGCCTTATGGCTCTGTTCGTTCGCCGCGACCTCACCGACAGCGTCCCAACCCCCGAAGGAAATATGCACTTCGTGAAGAAGGGTGCCGGTTACCCGGTGGTTTTGCTGCACCCGCTGGGCACCTCGGTATGGACCTGGGAATACGTCATCGACGCCATCAGCCAGAACTACACGGTCTACGCCTTCGATATGCTGGGGCATGGCGACTCCGACAAGCCTCAGCGCCACTTCAGCCTGCCCGACTACGCCCATGCACTGGACGAGGCCTGCCAAGTGCTGAACATCCACCGGGCGCACGTCGTGGGCAACTCCGTGGGGGCGGTGCTGGCTACGGAGACCGCAGCCAGCTTCCCCGAACGGGTGGACAAGCTGACGCTGGTCGGCGCGCCCGTGTGGAACGCGTTCACTGCCAAGGAGCGACTGGCCGACACAATGGCCCAGTACGACGCCGATGGACTGCCCAAGCCGCGCACGCTCCAGGATTTGAAGGACGCCACCACATTCGCCGAACCAACAGAAGAATGGCTGGACCAGAACAACGACAGCCGGGCCAAGGCTGGCCCGTGGGTGCGCAACCTGATGGAATCCCTGGCCTCCTATGACATCATGTCCCGGCTGCCGATGATCAAGGCGACGTCAACCATGGTCTTGTACGGCGAAATTGATCGCCTGCGAGATGGCGAGGAACTGTTGCACAACAACATCGTCAACGCCCGCAAGGTCATCCTGCCGGGCATCGGCCATATCCCGCAGGTGGAAGACCCCGAAGCGTTCTTGGGCGCCCTGCTGCCCTTCTTGGGGGAGTAAGTCGAGATGGCTTCGTCGGGACGGCATTCGCTGCGACTGATGGAGACCTGGCGCTCCATCTTCTACACGCCCATCTATGTCTCAGTGGCCGGCGGCTTCCTGGAAAGGGAGGGACTGGACGTGGAGTTCAGTACCTGTCCGCCCCAGTTTCCTCATCCGCTCAGCGCTCTGCACCATGACGCGGCCGACATCGTGCAGAGTGGCATCATGCGCTCGATCATCGCCTCCGACTGGGGGGCGGAAACAGTGCCCTTGCACTTTGCCAAAATCAATTCTCGCGACGGCTTCTTCATATTGGGGCGGCAACCCCAAGAGGCTTTCGATTGGGAATCACTGCGCGGAGCGAGGGTTATACCCGTGGGCTTTTCTCCAATGCCGTGGGCATCGTTCCAGTACGCCCTGCGCCGCCACGGCCTTGAACCGTCCGACTTGGACCTGCGGACTGGTCTGTCGCTAAATGACGCAGAGGCCGCTTTCCGTGCGGGAGAGGCGGAGTACGTCCACGTCGCGGAGCCGGTCGTACAACAGTTGTTGGCCGACGACGCCGGTCATCTGCTGACAGCGCTGGGCCCTGAGAACGGCCACCTGGCCTACAGCTCCTTCGCTGCCACGCATCGCTTTCTGGAAGAACGGACGGACACGGCGGCGCGTTTCACGATCGGGTTCGCCCGGGCCCTGCATTGGCTGTCTTCGGCTGAGCCGATTGAGGTTGCCGACACCGTTTCGGAGTTCTTTCCGGAGGCTTCCCAAGAGGTGCTGTCGGCGTCCATAGCCCGGTACCAAGCCCAGGAACAGTGGCCGGTGAGCCCGGTACTGGGTAGGCCCGAGTACGATAACCTGCACAACATACTGCTGGCAGCCGGCATGTGCCGCGAACGGCAACCCTACGACAAAGTCGTGACCACGGACATCGCCGAAGCTGCAATCTCAGCGCTCTAACGCAACAGGGCACGGAGGCGCCTGGATGTTGGCTGCGGCGGGATGTTGTAGAATGTCTTTTTAATGCCGCATAGTCTGGGCTGCGAAACCGTGAGCGGAGCAGGAGGCCGTCTTGGCCAAGATAACAATCGTCGGCACTGGCTTGATTGGTACATCATTGGGGCTGGCTCTACGCCAGTCGGACCTGCGCAACCTGGAGTTGGTGGGAACCGACTACGATAGCGGCGCCCGCAGCGGTGCCCAGAAGCGTGGCGCTTTCGATAAGGTGGAAAACCGGCTGTTGACGGCAGTGGAAGGGGCGGATGTGGTGGTCCTCGCCACGCCGATTATAGCAATGCGCGACCTGATGGAGACCATCGGCCGGGGGCTGTCGGATAACGCGGTGATAACCGATGTGGGCAGTTCCAAGAAAGCGGTGGTGGAGTGGGCGGCGGAGGTGTTGCCGGACCGCACCAAGTTCGTCGGTGGGCACCCCATGGCCGGGCGGGAGACCTCTGGACCGGAGTATGCCGCGGCCGACCTGTTCCTCGGCAAACCCTACTGCATCGTTCCCAATCCCGACGCAAGGCAGCAAGCCGTATCTGCCGTTGCCACTATGGCCGAAGCTATCGGCGCCAAGCCGTTTTTCATCAGCGCCGAAGAGCACGACAGCTTCGTTGCCGCGGTCAGTCACCTCCCATTCGTGATGTCGGTGGCCCTGATGCAGACCGTGTCCAAGAGCGCCAACTGGGACGATATCGCTCAGCTGGCCTCCTCGGGGTTTCGCGATCTGTCGCGGCTGGCCTCCGGCGACACAGTCATGCACCGCGATATTTCCATCACAAACCGTGAACCCATAGTCAGTTGGATCGACTCGTTCATCAGAGAGTTGTACGAAATACGCAACTTGCTGAAGGACGATTCCGGCCCGGACTCGACGGCGATCGAAGAGTTGTTCGATCACGCTCACGAGGAGCGCGACCGTTGGTTGGCAGGGTTAGTCACACCGGGCAGCCACGCACAGCGCAACCCGCCGGACATTCCGACCTTTTCCGAATCAATGGGCGAAATGTTCCTGGGATCCAAGGGCATGGAGGCCCAGCGCCGTATATTCGGGAACGAGAAAGACAAGGGTCGCGACAAGCGGCGCCGAAAGTAACGGCGGTCCAGGAATCCAACGCAGACCACTGTCAACTCACTATACACGCATGTGCTGTTGAGCTTGGAGATCTCCCAATAAACTAATGGAATTCCGGCCCTCGAGTGATTTATGGCCTCTGATTCCAAGGTTCGCATAGTAACAAAGCCGACCAAGATGGGCGGCGAGTTGACGGTGCCCGGCGACAAGTCCATCTCGCATCGCTCTCTCATTCTCAACGCCATGGCTCGTGGACCGGCCCGGATTACCGGCCTGTCCAACGGCGAAGACGTTATGTCCACCATGGCCTGCCTGCGGGGCATGGGGGTGGAAATCACCGAGGGCGGCAGTCCCGGAGACTACGCCATCGCTGGTCGCGGGCCAGTGCTGGAAGAACCATCGGACATCCTCGACGCTGGCAACAGCGGGACCTCGATGCGCCTGCTCTCAGGCCTTCTTGCGGCCCAGCCGTTTCTCTCGGTGCTCACCGGCGACGGATCTCTGCGTTCGCGTCCAATGCGGCGCATAGTTGAACCGCTGCAACAGATGGGAGCTCAGGTTATGGCCCGACAGGGCGGTTCCCTCGCGCCATTGGTTATTAGCGGAGGCTCCCTCAGGGGAATCGAATATGACCTGCCCGTGGCCAGCGCCCAAGTGAAGTCCTGCATCATGCTGGCTGGGCTGACCGCGGACCGTGACACCGTGATCCACCAACCGGCCTCTCCCGCGATCATACGGAGCGGATGATCACAGCGATGGGTGCGATGGTGGTGGTGGATGGACTTGACCTTTCGGTCAGGCCGGGGCCACTTCGGGCGGTTGACATCGCCGTTCCGGGCGACATCAGTTCGGCGGCCTTCTGGATCGTGGCGGGCCTGTGCCATCCCGATTCTCGGGTGCTGGTCACTGGAGTGGGACTGAATCCGAGCCGCACCGGAATCATCGACGCCCTTCAGTCTATGGGGGCGGGCAACAGCCTCCAGTTGCTGAACGAGCGAACCGAGGGCGGCGAGCCAGTCGCCGACCTGCTGGTCACTTCGGCGCGGTTGCAGGGCACGGAGATTGGCGGGAACATGATTCCCCGTATACTGGACGAGGTCCCCATCCTGGCGGTAGCCGCATGCTTCGCCAGCGGGGACACTGTCATACGCGACGCTGCGGAACTGCGCGTGAAAGAATCCGACCGTATCGCGACCACGGTCCAGGAACTTTCCCGCTTGGGGGCCAACATCGAGGCCCTTGAGGACGGCATGGTGATTCACGGCACCGGGCGGTTGAACGGGGCTGCCTGCCAGTCTCACGGGGATCATCGGCTGGCCATGGCCATGGCGGTCTGCGGTCTGCTGGCAGAGGGAGAAACCGAAGTCCATGGTGCCGCCGACGCCTCCGTCTCCTATCTCAGCTTTTGGGAAGACATGGACCTTCTTGCACCCGGACAATGCAGGGACTGACTCAAAACCATGTCGCTCATTCCCGAAGCCAGCCCATCGCCGCCGTTGCTGGTGGTCCTGTCCGGGCCATCGGGGGTGGGGAAAGACGCTGTATTGAACGAGTTGCGGAAGTTCGACCGCCCTTGGCACTTCGCCGTCACCGCCACGACTCGATCCATGCGCCCTGGCGAGCGGGACGGCAAGGACTACATCTTCCTCGACGGCGACACCTTCGCCAAGATGCGTGAGCGCGATGAGTTCTTGGAATGGGCCGAGGTATACGGACGCTGGTACGGCGTCCCCAGGAGCCAGGCTCGCGACGCCCTCAGGTCGGGCAGGGATGTCATTCTGAAGATTGATGTCCAAGGGGCGGCCACCATCCGGGAAATGGCTCCTGAAGCCCTGCTCATATTCCTAATCCCCCCATCGGTGGATGACCTGCACCAGCGATTGCGGGGACGAATGACCGAATCGACCGCAGAACTCCAGCGTCGACTGAGTACGGCTGAAGAGGAGTTGACCCGGATTCGCGAGTACGATTATCGCGTTGTTAACGAAAACGACGGTATCCAACGGGCCGCCGCGGATATTGACGCCATCATCGCCGCCGAAAAATGCCGGGTAACTCCCCGGATGGTCCAGTTGCTATAATGGAGCTTATACACCCTCATCCGGCCCCCGGGGGAAACCGATGACCCAGCCAAAGAACACCCTTGAGTTACGACCGCGCCTGCCCGATTGGCTGAAGGTGCAGATGCCCGGCAGTCCGCGCTATATGCAGCTCAAGGAACTGATGCGTAGTCAGGAACTGCATACGGTCTGCGAGGAGGCCCACTGCCCCAACATCGGCGAATGCTGGGGGCGCGGCACCGCAACCTTCATGATCCTGGGCGACATCTGTACGCGGCGATGTCATTATTGCGCCGTCACCACGGGGCGTCCCATCGGCATCGATCTGCAGGAGCCAAAACGGCTGGCCGAAACGGTGCTGGCCATGGGCCTGCGTTACTGCGTCATCACCTCGGTGAACCGCGACGACCTGCCCGACGGCGGAGCCTACATCTTCGCAGCTTGCATAAATCGTATCCGCGAGCTGCTGCCGGAGTGCCGGGTCGAGGTCTTGATTCCAGATTTCGCTGGCAACTGGCCGGCTTTGCAAAGGGTTGTTGAGGCGGGCCCTGCGGTACTGAACCACAACATCGAGTCCACCGTTAGAATCTTCCCTCGGGTGCGTCCCAAGGGCAACTACAACCTCTCGCTGGAGCTGCTCGCCAAGGCCAAGGAAATTGATTCGGCGACGGTCACCAAGTCGGGCATCATCGTCGGCATGGGCGAGACGGCGGACGAAGTTATAGATACGATGCGCGACCTCAGGGGCGTTGACTGCGACCTGTTGACCATTGGCCAGTACCTGCGCCCTTCGGCAAAGCACATCGCCATAGATCGCTTTTACACTCCAGCGGAGTTCGAGGAATTGCGGGTTGCGGGTCTGGAGTTGGGCTTCAAACATGTGGCTTCGGGTCCACTGGTGCGCAGTTCCTACCACGCAGATGAGCAGCACGACGCCGCCTTCCTTTCCTAGTCCCCCAGGGGATGAGACCGTCTTCGACCCGCCCATTATCCGCCGCCCTACCCGCAGCGGCGCCCATGTCAACAGCCAGCGTTAGCCTCGTACTGCTCAACGCAAACGTCTTGACCATGGACCATTCGCGTCCCAGGGCCGAGGCGGTGGCGATTGCCGACGAACGCATCGCCGCCGTTGGCAACAACCACGACGTTGGCCGCTTGTCATCGGCGAAGACGCAGGTCCTGGACTGCCAAGGCATGACGCTGCTGCCCGGATTCAACGACGCCCACTGCCACCTGCCAGGCTTGGCCCGCCGTCTGCAGGACCTCGACTGCGGTCCGGAACGAGCCCCCTCCATCGCGGAATTGCAGGCTCTGGTCCGCCAGCGGGCTGCAATGCTGCGGCCGGGCAGCTGGGTGCGCGGGTTCGGTTACGACGACTTATTGCTTAACGAACGGCGCCATCCCAACAGGCCCGACCTGGACATCGCTGCCCCCGGCCATCCGGTATGGCTGGAGCATCGCAGCGGCCACTCCGCCGCCCTCAACAGCCTGGCCTTGGCGCTGGCGGGAATCCACATTGAGACGCCCGACCCGCCGGGTGGGCTCATCGAACGGGACCTGTCCACCGGGGAACCAACAGGGGTGCTGTACGAGATGCGGTCGTTTCTGCGCCAGCGATTGGGCACCATACGGAGCCAACAGGATTTCGAGGACGGGATGCGGGCCGCAAATGAGCTACTTCGGACCTACGGGATAACCTCGGCGCAGGACGCGGGGGCTGACAACGGCGTCGAACGGTGGCGTACATTCCAGCATCTGCAGTCCGACGGAACGCTGTCCTGCCGCATCACCATGTTTGCAGGAGCCGACCGGCTCGACGAGTTTGTATCTTCGGGTCTGACGTTTGGTGCGGGAAACGACCGGCTGCGCCTCGGTCACGCCAAAATTATGCTGACACTTACGTCTGGCGCGCTCCATCCTCCGCCCGAAGACTTGAAGTCGATGGTAAATGCTTCCCATCGGGTGGGGTTCCCCGTGGCCATTCATTGCATAGAGGAGGATGCCATCGCGGTCGCCGCCGTTGCCCTGCGCACCTGCCGTCAGCCGAATCTGGTTGATCGCATTGAACACTGTGCCGAGGGCACCCAGCCACTGGTTCACGCTGTCCGCAGGTCGGGGGCTACGGTGGTCACTCAGCCCGGCTTCCTATACCACAACGGCCCGGCTTACCGAGAGAATGTGGAGCCTGGGCTGCTGCCCCATCTATACCCTGCGGGGGCGCTGCATCGCGCCGGAGTCGCCACAGCATTCGGCTCCGACGCTCCGGTAATCGACCCAAACCCATGGCCCGCAATTTACAGCGCGGTAACCCGACGCGCCTCCGACGGACACCTATTGGCGGCTGAAGCCGCTGGAACGCAGGCAATATGCGCGGAGGAAGCATTGCGGATGTATACCTTTGGTTCTGCGCAGTCGGAAGGGACATCAGCGGAAAAAGGCTCAATAGCGCCTGGCAAGCTGGCCGACCTGGTGCTGGTCAATGCAGACCCCCTAGCCGCCGACCCGGAGCATCTGCCAAGTGTAAAGCCGGTGATGACCATAGTCGGCGGCACCGTCGTGTGGGGAAATATTTAAGGGGCGAGTTTTCCAACCCGCCCCTTGAGCTAAATCACGGCGGTAAGGCCTTTAGTCAGCTGCCAACTGGGTCAGGCGTCCGTACTCCGGGGTGTTGGTGTCGGCTTCGGTCCAGATTTCCTTGACATGAGCCAAGTTGTCTTGGGCCTCGGCCGTCTGTCCCTGGCCTGCTTGGGCGCGGGCCAGCCAGTAGAGCTCCCTTGGGGACTCCCGGCGCGACAGGCGTACCCGAAGCATATCTGTGGCCTTGTCGAACTCCTCGGCCCGCAGGTAGGCCTCCAGCAACGTGTCCTCAAACACCAACCTCTGAGCGTGGCTTCCACCAACGCGGGTCAACTGCGGATAGACCGGCTCCAGCAGATTCACGGCCTCAGCGTATTCGCCGCGTCCGAAGGCCCCGATGCCTTTCACCAGCGGCAGCGTGGCCTCGCGGGCACAGGCGTCGCCGTTGTCGGCCATCTCCTGCAGGCCATCGACCAACCTGCCGAAGGAATCTTCGTCCCCGGCGGCGGTGAATGCCAGCGCGGCATGGGCGTCTCGGAAGGACGGCCCAGGCCGGGCCGCAGCTGGGGCCGCCAGTTCCACCAGCTCGCTCCAAGGGGCCTGTGGAGAAGTATCGCCGTAGATCTTCATTCGCCAGATCAGCGAGGCGCTGTCGGCCAGGGACGCGTACTTGAGCCCCTGCACCGCCGGGCGAATGTCCCTCTCGTACCAGGCCAAAGCCTGGTTGTAGCGCCCGAGCGCAAGCTCAAACAGCGCTTGGTGCCAAGACAAGTGCACACGGTAGGTGGACCGGCGGTCGTAGTCTTCCAGCCAGCCAGCGAGAAACGCCGAACCTTCGTCGTCCTGGCTCTGTTCGTAATACACGTGGGCCACGGAGTGGACCGCCACACCGTTGGATGGATACAGGTCCAGCGAACGCTCGGCCAGCCGGAGCCCCTCGCTCATATTACCGACTTCGTGGTTGGCCCATGCGTACTGGCCCATGAAGGCCCAGTCCTCTCCGTAAGACGGCGCGGCCTCGGTCATCAGTTCATAGAAGCGGGGCGGGTAGTCGGCAATGCCGGCGCCGACACAACCTTGGGTGTAGAGCCGCTGGGTCAGGCGCAGCAGCATGCTGTCCAGTGGGAATTCCTTCAAGTGCTCCTGGGCGGCGGCAGTTGCGGCATGGTTCTGCCCATTGACGAACTTGGAAATTACGTCGACGTGGGCCCGTTCCCGGCGGCTCAGGCCCGACGATAGCTTGACGGCCTTCTCGGCGCTGTCTCGCGCTTCCGGCACGGCGATTCGGAGGAACTCCATGAACGCACGCCCGGCGTGGGCCAAGGCAAATCCCTCGTCGGCCTCAGCGGCGCGGGCGAAGGCTTCTTCAGCACCATAGTTCTGCGACAAAGCCAAGTCCAGCCCCTCGGCGTAGTGAGCCAGGGCGGTCTGCGAGTTAGTCGTAAGCGGCATACCATAACGGTCGGTGAAATTGGCTTCAGTTGTCATATCGGCCTCCTTTTGTCCGATTTTGCCACGGTCAGCGTTTTGATGCAATGATTGCTGCTCCCCGGCCTTGGCTGGCCATCAAACCAAGGCGAAATGGAGTCTGCTATACTGGGCAAAATTCAGCTACGAGGGTATTTGCCGATGGCTACAGAGAGGCAGGTCAACAGGATTACAATGCGGCAAATCAGCGGCTCGGCCCGCTCCAAGAAGGTGCGGGTGGACCTGGGCGATGAATCCGAGTTTACTGACCTTCCAAAACTGGTCAAGGTGGGCACCGCAAACTACTTCCTGGTGAAGGGCAGCGAGGGTTACCGGATGCTGTCGACCCTGTGCCCCCACCAAGGCGGAGAGGTGGAGGACGTCGGCGAGGACGTCTTCGTCTGCGACACCCACGGCTACGAGTACGAGAAGGGCGACGGTCGCTGCGTAAACAACCCCAACCTGCGCATGAAGGTGTTCCTAGTTACGCAGCAGCAGGGCCGCTTGGTGGCACTGGTGCCGGACGAGTAGGACGTGGAGCAGGTCCATGCCCAGCGAAAGACAACGGGTTGCCAGACTCGTAATAGAGAATGTGCACCCGTATTACACTAACAGAGCCCGACCCGGGGCAAGCATGTTGGCATTGAACCAGAATGGATTGAGAGAGTATTGAGCGACCCCTATTTGGCGGAAGTTGAACCCAACGGGAGAATCAGATATTGGGGCTATATTCCGGAGTGGGGCGAAAATGGTCGCTGGCTGCGGGTCATAGTGGACAATGGACGCCTGTTCAATGCCTTCCCGGACCGAAACAGAATGAGCCTCTGGGGGATTCCATGAAGGTCGAAAAAGCACAGCCGGTCATCCTGGACAAGCTGGACATTTTCTATGATCCTGAAACAGACACGCTCGACATTGGAAATGGCCGCCCCGCCTGCTATGGCGAGGACGTCGCCGAGAACTTGACCGCACACACTACCGAAGAAGGGGAAGTGGTATTTTTCGTTTTGTCGAACGCGGCCAAGGTGCTGCTCCCTCATATTTATGAGGCTATGAAAGCACAAGTAACTGAGTAGGCAATCAATGGTTGAACGCAGGCAGGGGCGACCATCCGGTCGCCCCTGCCTTTTTGCCCAAATGCGATTCCGGTGATTAGCCGATCTGGTCGTAGCTGCGCAGCAGCTTGCCGGGCAGCGCGCCGGTGCATTCGTTCTCTTGGAACGTGACTGTGCCGTTGACGAGTACGTAGCGGATGCCCGTTGGCATCTGGACCAGCCGCTTCTCCCCGCCGGGGAAGTCGGTGGCGAACTGGGGCTTGTCGTAAAGCAGGCCCAACTCGTCCATGTTGTAGATCATTATGTCGGCATAGTCGCCCACCCGCAGCGTGCCACGGTTCTTCATGTCGGAGAACCAAGCGGGTAGAGCGCTCATCTTATGGTGCGCCTGCTCCAGGCTCATCAACTCCATGTCGCGGATCCAGTGGCCCAGGAAGTAGACCGGCCAAACGCTGTTGACCAAGAACCTGGTGTGAGCGCCACCATCCGACACCGAGATATGCACGTACGGGCTCTTCAGCCTTTCACCCGTAACCTCGTCTCCCCGGTTGTTGGAGGGATGGGCGAATTCGGTCTCCAAGTTTTCGTCGAGTGCAATGTCCAAGAAGGCGTCCAGCGGTTCCTTTCCTTCGGCCTCGGCGATGTCCGCTATGCTCAGGCCTTCGTACTTCAGGTTGCGCTCTTGGGCAACCTCCACGACCTGCAGCCTGGTCCAGTCGGTCCTGGGATGGGGCCGGTCGATCACGTCCTGCTTCATGCCAATCCGAACGCCATCTTCGGACAGCTTCGCTATGCGCTCTTCCTTGGTGCCAACCAGCGGCTGCACCCAGTGGGGCATGTAGTCGAACAGGTTGTACTCGGAGAGCTTGAACTCGGAAATGGTCGGTACCGAGCCCAGTTGGGCCACTATCGGCAGTCCCTCTTCGCGTACCTCTTTCAGCCAGTCGTAGCCCTCGTCGTCGCCGAGCACCACGTGGAGGGGGCGGCCACTCATACGCACCATCTCGGCCAGCATATCCCGCTGCGCCGGGCGGTCGTCGGAGATGCCGATGGTCCAGCCCAGATGCCCCACGCCGAATTGCGACATCACCTGGGACAGGGCCAGAAATTCCTCTTTGGACGCGACGTGGCTGGGCAGCCAGCTACCGTCCTCGGGCCGGTCTTCCAGGTTCTTGTCAGCCGAAATACCAAAGGCGCCCGCCTTCATGGAGTCGTAGAGAATCTGCTTCATCTGGTTGAGTTCAGCCTCGGTGACCGAGGTGCGCTCGCGGGCCGGTATCATGCCCAACACGTAACCGCGCAAGGGCGAGAACGGCACCAAGCAGCCGACATTCACGCCGAGGCCCTGCTTGTCGAGGCTGTCCATGTATTCCGGGAAGGTCTCCCAGTCCCAGCGCATGCCCTGTCGCATGGACTCCAAGGGGATGGCCTCGATGCGGTTCATCATCCGCATATTCAGGTCGCGGTCTTCCGGGTGAGTCGGGGCGAATCCGAAGCCGCACTGACCCACCGTTAGCGAGGTCACGCCAAACCAGCCGGACAGCGAGGCGTAGGGGTCCCAGTTCAATTGCGCGTCATAGTGGGTGTGCAGGTCGACCGCGCCGGGAGCAACGATGCAGCCACTGGCATCCAGTTCCTTTGCGCCGCCGGCATTGATGCGTCCACTGATCATCGCCACGCGGCCGTCCTTGATGCCCAGGTCGCCCCGGAAGCGAGGGATGCCGGTGCCGTCCACGATGGTACCGCCGCGGATTACAACATCAAATTCTGGCATACCAGATTACCTCCCAAATCGAAACTCAATTCGTTCTTCAAGCCTAGGGGTTCTGGGCAGTTTAGACTTGGCGTCAACTCGTGTCAAACTTCGGCGCAAATCCCACCGTGTCATTACGAAAAGCGTTGAATCGACTGAGATCATTCCCAATTATGTTGCACGCCCTTCCGGATGAGGAGCGCGAAAGTTAAAGGCCCCGCCGAAATTGGCGAGGCCTGCAATTGCCGTAGAATCGAAAGGCAGCCTATCCTATTTGGTCGTAGCTGCGCAGCAGCGTGCCGGGCAGTGCGCCCGTGCACTCGTTCTCCTGGAAGGTCAAGGTACCGTTGACCAGGATGTAGCGAATGCCTGTGGGCATCTGGACCAGCCGCTTCTCCCCGCCGGGGAAGTCGGTGGCGAACTGGGGCTTGTCGTAGAGCAGGCCCAACTCGTCCATGTTGTAGACCATGACGTCGGCGTAGTCGCCCACACGCAGCGTGCCACGATTCTTCATGTCGGAGAACCAAGCGGGTAGGGCGCTCATCTTCTGGTGCGCCTGCTCCAGAGTCATCAGCTCTTTCTCCCGGATCCAGTGACCCAGGAAGTAGACAGGCCAGATGCTGTTGACCAAGAAACGGGTGTGCGCGCCACCGTCGGACACTGAGATGTGGGAGAAGGGACTGGAGATGTATTGGTGGTCGTTGTCGCCGCGCCCGCCTGCGGGATGGGCGAATTCGGTCTCCAGGTCTTCGTCCAGCGCGATGTCCAAGAAGGCGTCCAGCGGATGCTTGCCCTCGGCATCCGCAATGTCGGCGATGCTCAGGCCCTCGTACTTCAGGTTCCGCTCGTGGGCAACCTCAACCACCTGCACCTGGTTCCAGTCGGTGCGCACATGAGGCCGATCGATGACGTCCTGCTTCATGCCAACGCGCACCCCGTCCTCAGACAGCTTGGCGATGCGCTCTTCCTTGCTGCCGACCAGCGGCTGCACCCAGTTGGGCAAGTAGTCAAACAGGTTGTACTCCGACAGTTTGAATTCGGAGACGACGGGAACGGCAGTCTCCTGTGCGATGACGGGCAGGCCCTCCTCCCGGACCTCCTTCAGCCACTGGTAGCCTTCCTCGTCGCCGAGGATGACATGCAGGGGGCGTCCGCTCATCCGCACCATCTCGGCCAGCATATCCCGCTGCGCCGGGCGGTCATCGGAGATGCCGATGGTCCAGCCGATGTGCCCCACGCCGAACTGCCCAAGAACCTGCGACAGGGCCAGGAACTCCTCTTTGGATGCAACATGGCTGGGCAGCCAGCTACCATCCTCGGGCCGGTCCTCCAGGTTTTTGTCAGCGGACAGGCCGAATGCCCCGGCCTTCATGGAGTCATAGAGAATCTGCTTCATCTGGTTGAGTTCGGCCTCGGTGACCGAGGTGCGCTCGCGGGCCGGTATCATGCCCAGCACGTAGCCGCGCAGAGGCGAGAACGGCACCAAGCAGCCCACGTTGACGCCGAGGCCCTGCTTGTCCAGGCTGTCCATGTATTCCGGGAATGTCTCCCAGTCCCAGCGCATACCCTGTCGCATGGACTCCAGGGGGATGGCCTCGATACGGTTCATCATCCGCATATTCAGGTCGCGGTCCTCTGGGCGGGTCGGAGCGAAGCCGAAGCCGCACTGCCCAACGGTCAGCGAGGTTACCCCGAACTGACCGGATAACGAGGCATAGGGGTCCCAGTTCAGTTGCGCGTCATAGTGGGTGTGCAGGTCAATGGCTCCAGGGGCGACGATGCAGCCACTGGCGTCCAGTTCCTTCGCTCCGCCGCCGTGGATGCGCCCGCTGATCATGGCGACTTTCCCGTCCTTGATAGCAACGTCGCCACGAAACCGGGGGATGCCGGTGCCGTCCACCACGGTGCCGCCACGGATTACGAGGTCGTATTCAGGCATTCCTGTACCTCCACTGCTTTTCGTAGATCGAGTTGTATTCTGTGGCGAAGTTTACCACAGGCAACTCAGACAGTCCCTTATTCACATCAAAACCGGGGGCGTAGGCAAAGTCATTCCAGTGGTTAAACCGTTGGTCTTGAGCTTGTCGAATGAAGGGGTGTAGGGACCCGTTCGTGGTCCGGCAGGCTCACCACCAACGGATTCTCAAGGACTGTGCGCATGCCTGGCTCAAGACCAGGCCTACAGCGGAGGATGGCCTCGCCTTGGCCGGTGCAGTTCCTCAAGGGCAGCCCCGGCCCGCAGAATGGTGGCCTCCTCGTAGTGGCGGCCCACCAGCTGCACGCCTATGGGAAGGGCGCCGCTGCTCATACCAAAGGGCACCGACAGGGCGGGAGAGCCGGTGAGGTCGAAGGGAACGGTGCAGGTGAGGGCGTGGCGCGCCGGAGCCGTGTCATCCCCAATTTCGTGACGGCGGGTGTCGTGGGGATGCGCCGCGACCGGGCCCGTCGGCAGGAGCAGCACATCGAAATCGTTGAATAACTTGATGCAAGCTGCACGTAACTGCTCCACCTGCTCCATCGCTTCCAAGTACTCCTCATAGCTGGGCCCCGGAATATTAAGCCGACGCTGCATCGAAAGCGCCAGCATATCCTGCCGGCCCTCAATAATGGGGTCCAGGTACTGATTGCCCTCGGCGGCGAAGATGCGGGCGGAAATCTGCTGGCCCGGCCAACTCTGCCAGCTCTCCAGGTCCACCTGCTCAACAGCGCATCCCAGCTCCCCCAGCGCAGAGGCCGCAGAGGCGACGGTGTCCTGCACTTCCCGCTCGACGGGGGAGAAGGGACCCTCCGGGCACCACGCCACCCGAAGTCCGGACGGCGGCGCCAGTTCCGAAACGTCAGGAACCGGCACGGGAATGGCGTAGTGGTCGATACCATCGGGCCCGGCCATGAGGCTCAGCGCCAAGGCCGCATCGCCCACGCTACGCACTATCGGGCCAACGTGCATGAAGCGCAGCAACGTATCGGGCCAGTGTCCGGTGAGAGGAATGCGCCCGTGGGTGGCCTTGAGGCCGACGATCCCGCAGTAGTTGGCGGGTTCGCGAATGGAGCCGCCCACGTCGCTGCCGATACCCAGCGGCGACATACCCGAGGCCACCGAGGCCGCCTCTCCGCCGCTGGAGCCGCCGGGCGTCCGGCCAATCATCCAAGGGTTTTCGGTGCGCCCGTATACCAGATTGTCCGTTTCCCACCAGAGGGCGAACTCGGGCATGTTGGACTTGGCGATGAAGATGCCGCCGGCGTTCTTGAGGCGCTTCACCACCGTGGCGTCGGCGTCGGGGACGTGGTTCTCGAACAGCCGTGAGCCGCGTGTGGTGACGACGCCCTCGGTGTCCACGCAGTCCTTGACGGTGAAGGGAACGCCGTGCAGCGGCCCCCAGAACTCGCTCCGCATCGCGGCGGCCTCAGCCTCCCGCGCCCTATCCATCACGCCGTCAGGGAAAGCGATGAGGGCGTTCAGCTTGGGGTTGACTGCCTCGATGCGGTCCAGATGCGCCTGCACCACCTCCGCTGGAGACAGCTCTCGCTCGCGGATGCGCCGGGCCAGGGTTGCGGCGTCGGCGTAGATGATTTCCTCATTCATGGTGGGCCCTCCAAATGTGACTTCCGGGAGCGGCTGCTTTGCCGGTCCCTTTCACCCTCACACTCTCCCTCATGGGATGGGGAATTTGAGATTGAGGGGTCAGGGAAGGCTTTGGCGCTAGTGTATCGCGGCAGCGGGCGCGGCGGCGCGTTCGTTGACCAGCTTGCCTTCGTGGAACCGGGACAGCGCGAAGGGTCTGATCAGGTCGGGCGTTTCCCCGGTTGCGATCAAGCTGGCGATGTTCTTGCCCGCGGCGGGGGCGGCCTTGAATCCCCAGCTGCCCCAACCGCAGGACAGGATGAATCCGTCCAACCCGTCGACGGGGCCCATAATCGGGGCGTAGTCGGGGGTCATGTCGCACAGGCCGGCCCACTGGCGCAGCACTTTCACCCTGGAGAGGCAGGGAAACATCTCCAGCGCGTGGCCCGCCAATTGTTCCATCGGCAGAAGTGCAGAGCGCATGCTGTAGGACGGGTATGGGTCAACCCCGCCACCGATGACCACCTCGCCCCGGTCGGTCTGGTAAACGTAGGCGTGCAGATTGGCCGATGAGATGGTCTTGTCGAGGAAGGGTTTCAGCGGCTCTGTAACCATCGCCTGCAACGGATGGGTGGTAATGGGGAGGTCCACGCCGGCCAGACGGGCCACTTCGCTGCTCCATCCGGCGGTGGCGCTGAGGACAACCTCGGCCTCGACAAACCCCTTCGTGGTCTCGACGCCGGTTACGCGGCCATTGGCGTGGTCGATGGCGGTTACCTCGGTGAAGGGGTGCAACTCCGCGCCGCCATGGTCTGCGCCGCGGCCAAACCCCCAGACCACGGCGTCATGGCGTATCACACCGCACGGCGGATGGTACAGCGCACCCATGATGGGGTACGGCAGGCCCTCACGCAGGCTCATGGACGGCACCAGTTGCTTGACCTCGGCAGGGCCAATCATCCTGCTGTCCACTCCCAAGATGCGGTTGAACTCGGTACGCATCCGAAGCGCGTAGAGCGCGGCGTCGGTGTGCCCCAGGTCCAGCCGCCCCATCTGATTGAACAGCATGTTGAAGTTCAGTTCTTTGGCCAGTCCCTCGTAGAGCTTCACGCTCTCGTCAAAGAACGGGATGCCCTCGACGGTCAGGTAGTTGGAGCGGATGATGGCCGTTGTGCGGGCGCTGGCCCCGCCGCCCAAGTAACCCTTATCAAGAACCGCAATATCCTTGACCCCGAGCTTGGTCAGGTAATACGCAGTTGAAAGCCCATGCACACCCCCACCAATGATGACCACACGATAGCGGTCCTTGAGGGGCCGCACCTGCCACATGCGGTTCTTACGGAATAGTTGAAACATTCTAATCCTCGGAGTCTAACCCTACTCCCTCAGCCCCAACAGGGCTTCGGTACCCACGGGACCGCCGCCAACCTCCCTCGCAGTGTCGATGAGGACTTCCCATAGATATTCGCCGAACTCCCGCCCGGCGTAGAGTTGATAGATGGGAATGCCTTGTACGTCGCGTCGCAACAGCAACCCCTGGATGTCGGCGAATCGAGACTGAACGCAGGAGAGGTCAGGCAGGGCGCGGGGCGATGTGTCCAACTCGGTGATTCGGCTGAGCAGCCCTTGAGTGGCCGGGCCGATAATTGACACGCCGCATAAACCGGAAGTGACCTCTGTGACGTGAGCACAGGAGGCATCGACGGCGCGCATCGCTTCCATCGCAGAAGGGGCGACGCCAGTGGGCGTCAGGAGCAGGAACTCGCCAAGAGACAGGCGCGCTGCCAGAAGCTTGCCGCCTCGTTCAAGCGGCGAGTCGGCTTCGCCCACGGAGCCGATGGCCTGTTCTGCCACCACGGGCAGCAACACCGCCAATGACTGCGCCGGGTCCTCCCCAACTACCTGCAGTTTCCCGATGGAGCTGACGTCGGAAACTCCGGCAGTTTCCCGCAGCCACACCGATTCCTGCGACACGTCTCCATAGTGGACAGGCAACTGCCAGCCGTCGGCATCCATCATGACGGCGCCCATTGCCACTTGGGCGTGGTACATGGCGGTGCGACGTTCGGGGACAGCAGGGGTCATGGCGTCAGCTCCGCAGCCTGTGACCTTCAGGATCATAGACCGGGTGCAGGGTTACGTGGGCGGAAACGGGTCGGTCCCCGATCAGCACCTCGATGGTCGCTCCTTCCACAGCGAGATATGGCGGAACCCAGGCCAGCCCAAAGCCCCGGTTCATCGTTGGGCTGTGACGGGCGCTGGTCACACGGCCGATGGGCCTGGTGCCGCTGACCACCGGCGTGCCATCCTCCGGGAAGCCCGTGTTGGGCATGATGAAACCGACCAGCCTCTGCTGCAGCCCGCGTTCGGAGGCGACGGCGAGTCCGCCACGGCCGATGAAGTCCTCCTTGTCGAACCGCACGGCCCAATCGGAACCCACGTCCATCGGGGTGGATATGGCATCGGTGTCCTGGCCCACGATGACATGTCCCTTTTCCAATCGCAGGATGCGTTGAGCTTCCAGACCAAAGGGAGAGATGCCGAATTCCTGCCCTGCCTCAGTTATGGCGTCCCACATATATTCGCCGTACTCGGCGGGGAAGTGTACTTCCCATCCCATCTCGCCGACAAATCCGATCCGCAGCATCAGGCAGGAGACCCCAGCGACCTCGCCCTGCGCCGAGCGCATGTAACGGAACCCGCGTCTGGAGAGATCAATGTTCGTCAGCTTCGCCAACGTTTCCCGGGCCCTGGGGCCAGCCACGTTCACCGCACCGTAGGCGGCGGTTACATTTACGACGTGAGCGCAATTTGCGGCTCCGGCATTCCACCAGTTGAACCATTCTTCGATGACATCAGCATTGCCCGAAGTGGTGGTTACGAAGTAGCGATCTTCGGCCAGACGAGTCACGGTGCCATCATCCAGAATGACTCCATTGTCGGATGTCATCAGTCCATAGCGAATACGTCCCATCTGAAGGTCGGAAAAGTGGTGCGTGTAGAGCCGGTCGAGCAGTTGCCCCGCATCGCGGCCCACAACCTCCAGCTTGCCCAGCGTACCAACGTCGATAATGCCCACGCGCTCCCTCACGGCCACGCACTCGTCGGCCGGGGAACCATAGTTGTGTGGCCGCAGCCAAGGGCCGGATTCCACCATCCTAGCCCCCAAGTCGCGGTGAACGCGGTCCAGCGGGGTTCGCTTGAAAGGCATTCGCTCGCGTCCCGCCAGCGCCGCCATCGTGACCGGCTGGTAAGGCGGCCTGAAGGTGGTGTAGGTGTCCCTGCCGCCTGCCTCTCGCTCCGTCCCAGCATTTGACGCGCAGATACTCGCCAATGCCCGCCCGCACATCTTGCCCTGGCACGGGCCCATCGTTACGGTTGTGTAGCGTTTCAGGGTCTGCACGTCGGCGAAACCCTCGTCGATGGCCTGCTCGATATCGTGCGCCGATACATCTTCACAGAAGCAGACGTAGGTGCGCCCGCCGTTGCCAGCAGGCAAAGAAGGCTGCGGGTCTGGCCTTGGACCCGTATTCACTGTCCCACTGGCGTTGACGGCGGAATCTCCAGCGGCAAGAAGCCCTGCTTCTCTTCCCTGCCGGATGATTTCCGCCAGGCCGGCCGCTCCGTTCACACTGCCAGCCAGCGCGACGCCCGGCTGGGATGCTCCCATCTGATGCAGCAGGGCATCCACGGGCTGATAAGCGCCCGCCATACACAATAGATCGCAGCGAATCTTGCGCTGCGAGGCGTTGCCTGCGCCACCTACAGGTGCAACCAGCGCAGCTTTGACCCTGCCGCGTCCAAGAGCCCTGACCACGCGACTACCTGTCAACACCGTTACGCCCCGGTCCCTGACCGCCTCCACTGCTTCGCCGGACGCTGACTCGGATGCGTCCACCACAGCGGCTACACGCACGCCGGCCTCCAGCAATTCCAGCGCAGTCTCGTAGCCCTCAGATGTCTCGGTCGCCACCACCGCCCGCCGTCCCGGGCGCACGCCATACAGAGCAGTCAGGCGCCGGGCCGCCGATGCGAGCATTATCCCTGGCAAATCGTTGTTCTCGAACAGCAGCGGTGTTTCTTGGGCGCCGGTTGCAAGGACGACCTGCTTCGCCCGTAGCCGGACAACACCTTCAGCCGTGAGCACAGCTAGAAGGTTGTCCTGGTATAGTCCAAAGGCCATTGCGCTGGTGAGGACCTCGATATTCGAGGTTTGGACCACGATATCAGCGAGGTCTCTGGCCATCTCACTGGCAGGACTTGATTCCCCGCCTGCAGGGTCATCGACCATCTGACAGCTGAACCTGAGGTGTCCGCCGAGTGTCGGCTGATCGTCGACAAGCACCACCTGCGCGCCCTGGGTCGCCGCGGCCAAAGCTGCCGAGACGCCGGCGGGCCCGCCGCCCACGACGGCAACATCGGCGTGCATGTTGCGGCTGCTGAATTCATCGTCGTGCGCGGCGTTGATGTCGATGCTGCCCAGTCCGCCGACGCGACGGACCAATTGTCGCGCCAGCAGCCACAGGAGCTTGGGGCGATGCAGGGCCTTGTAGTAGAAGCCGACGGGCATCAGCCAATGCAGTCGGTCGAGCACCGAAAGAAGGTCAAACCCCAGAGAGGGCCACGCGTTCTGGCTACGTACCTGCAACCCCGGCTCAACAGCCCGGGTACAGGCGCGGACGTTGGGCTCGTCTTCGACGGTAACCAAGCAGTTGGGGCAGTTCCCTGAACAGCAGAGCAGGCCCCGCCGCCGATGGTATTTGAAGCTGCGGCTGAAAACTCGGGTGCCCTCGGCGTATAGAGCAGAGGCAACAGTATCGCCCCGATATCCCTGGATTATCCGTCCGTCGAACTCGAAGTCCACTGGAACGCTGCGGTCAATGGTTTCTCCCGGGCGCGGTTCTATGCGAGAGCGACGGTGGTTTTCACTAGTGGGCATATTCCCGCCTTGGGAAAGGTTCAGGGAAAGCGACCTCAGCACGCAATCGCGGGAGGCTGCTCGCCCGGCCAAAAGGTCGCTTGGACCACGTTGCTGGTCGTGTCTCGCAGGGCGTAGAACCAGCGGCGGCACCCGTAGCGATGGTTCCACCACTCCCGTTGGGTACCGGCGGCGTTGGGCCGAAAGTAGAAGTAGCTACTCCACTGCTCTGCCGGAGCATCGGGAGAAGGGCGCGAAACCACCTCTCCGCCGAAGCGGAACTCGTTGACGCTGCGATCACCGCAGTTGGGGCAGTTCAGGAGAAAGGACATCAAAAACTAGCTAGGTTATGCCAAGAAGTCCAAGAGAATTCCTTACTCGATCCAGGTCCGCGGCGGGTAGAGATCCTGATTGCCGACTAACCAGCCGCCTTTCAATTGTAGCCAATAGCTACCCCTATGACTTGGTTCGAGCGCAATAACTTTAGAACATCGTCAGGTACCGCTCTATCTCCCACGGTGTTACCTGGCGGTGGTATTCGCGCCACTCTGCTTCCTTCTGAGCTAAGAATTCGTCGTAGATCACGCCGAGCGAGTCTCGCACAACCGCGTCGGCCTTCAACTCGGCTAAGGACTCGGCCAGCGACTGAGGCAGCATCCGCACTCCACGGCGGCGGATTTCGTCCAGCCCCAACTCGTATAGATTGCCCAGGTTGGGCTCCCCAGGGTCCAGCCCGCGGCGAACACCGTCCAGCCCGGCGGAGAGGTAGGCGCCAAAGGCGAGGTAAGGGTTGCAGGCAGCGGACATGGTGCGGTCTTCCAAGTGGCCGGGGCCGGCGGTGCGTATCATCTGCGTCCGGTTGTTGTCGCCGTAGGAAATGAAGGCGGGCGTCCAAAGGAACCCGGAAGTGGAACCCATCAGCGCCTGGCCCACCTGAAGGCGTTTGTAGCAGTTGACCGTCGGCGACATCACGGCGCAGAGAGCGGGGGCGTGGGCAAAGACGCCGCCTATAAAATTGTATGCCATCTGCGACAGTCCCAAACCGCGCCTGTCGCTTTCGTCCAAGAACAGATTCTCGCCGGTTTCGGAGTCCGCCACGTGGTAGTGGATGTGGCCGCCGCTGCCGGTTCGGTCTGTGAAAGGCTTGGCCATATGGGTGGCGATCGCCCCATGCCTCTGGGCGTACTGGCTGGTCATCATTTTGAAGAAGGTATAGCGATCGGCGGTGGTCAGGGCATCGGAGTAGTGGAAATTGATCTCATACTGCCCGTTGGCGTCCTCGTGGTCGGATTGGTAGGCATCCCAACCGATGTGGCGCATCGCCGTCATCATGTCGCGCAGGTAACCCATCACGTTGGCGATGCCCTTGAAGTCGTAGCAGGGTTTGCGAAGGCTGTCGATTTCGTTGGGATCCCAGACCTTGATGGAACCATCGTCGTTCCTGGTAACCAGGAAGTGTTCAGGCTCGATGCCCACATTGAAGACGTAGCCCTCGGCCCGGGCGCTGTTCAGAAGCGACTTGAAGTGCTGGCGGGGGCAATAGGGGTGCGGTTCACCGTCGACGAACAGGTCGCTGGCGAAGCGGGCCAACTCGCCGTCCCACGGCACCGGCGTATAGGAATCCAAGTCGATGCGGGCCATCATGTCATGCGAGTGCGGCCCCTGCCCCATCCCGATCAAAGCGGCCCCACCAAAACCGGCTCCCTCGTCCAGCACGTCCTCGAAATGTTCCACAGGCACCATCTTGGCCTTGGGTGAGCCATTGAGGTCGACGAACTGGGTCAGGAGGAAGCGGATGCCGTCGCTCTCCATACGCCGGGCGATTTCTTCCCTGGCGGTCATGCCGTACGCTCCTTGGTTGGGAATATCGGGGGTGGTCCTTACAACCACCAGCTATTACAGGGACCTGGACCCCGCGCTTCCGCCAACTACGCCAGAGGTCTCAGGTCGTATATCTGGTCGGCAAAGTCGACGATCAGGTTTCTACGAGCCAGAACGCTCACCCAGTTACGAGGTATCGCGTTCGCCCCATAGAATGCACCGGCGATTTGGCCGTAGACCGCCCCGGTGGTATCGGAGTCCTCGCCCAAATTCACAGCCAGGCTGGCGCCATCGGCGAAGTTGTCGCTGTTATAGAAGGCCCACAGGGCGGCTTCCAGCGATTCCACCACATAACCGCTACCCCTGATCTGCGGAGGGCTGAAGATCCTGAATGATCCGAACGCAACCCTTCTTATAGCGTCGGGCAATTCGTCGGTAAGGGCCGGGGCGAGTACATCCTCCTTGCTGGAGCCCCACAGCGCCCGGACGATCACGGCTGCCATATAGCGGCATGCGCTGACCGCCTCCTCGGAGGCGTGCGTCGTGGCTGAACTCTGCCCCCCGAATTCAACAGCGTCATCCATGCTCAAGGCATAAAACATGGGTATGGGCGCCAATCGCATTATTGAACCGTTGCCCGCGCTGTCGGAGGAAGTAAGACCTGACGGCTGTCCCGTATCCAGGAATCCCTCCAATGCGGCCTTGCTGGTGAATCCTATGTCGAAGCACAAACCCGTGCTGCTCAGATGCCCATTACGCCACCATCGCACGTATCTCTGCAGTTGGTCTATCGCATCAAAACCTTCACTCTCTATCAGGCTTTCAGCAAGACAGAGGGCCATGGAGGTGTCATCCGTCCATTCACCTGGCATGAGACCATGGGGGCCTCCGCCCAACATTTCGGTGACAGGATCGAAGGTCCCGGGCCGCATGAATTCCAAGGGCGCTCCCAAGGCATCTCCAACAGCCAGCCCAAGGAGGGCCCCCCTGTAACGGTCAAGCTCCGGATTTACGTTGAAAAACTGCATCGCTATCGGCTCTGCGAGTGACTATCCGCCGAAGACTTTGTTGGTTCCGACAAGGGGCACACGGGCCATTGCAGATGCTTCCAGTGTCAGGGCAGCCAGATCCTCCGGTTCCAGACTATGCACGTCTCCCTTACCAAGGGAGCGGGTGAGCAGCGTCATCTCCATGGTCATGGAGTTAATGAAGTTGGCAACCCGTTCCGCGCCCTCATCCGGATCCAGCCTGGCCATCAACACTGGGTCCTGCGTGGCGATTCCAACGGGACACTTGCCAGTGTGGCAGAAGCGACAGTACCCAGCGGGCACGCCAACTTCCTCCTCAAAGTTGCTCTCCGGGATTTCCTTGTTGCAATTAAGGGCAACCAGCGCACCCAATCCTATGGCCACGGCGTCGGCGCCCAGCGCAAGCGCTTTGGCGGCGTCAGCGCCGCTGCGTATGCCTCCCGATGCGATAAGGCTGACTTTGCCGTACAGACCCAACTCTCGCAGGGCCTCCCGGGCCATCACGATAGCTGGCACCGTCGGGATGCCGCTGTGTTCCAGCAACACCTCCGCCGAGGCGCCAGTCCCTGCGACCATGCTGTCGATGACTATAGCGTCGGCCCCTGCTTTGGCTGCCAGTTTCACATCGTCGTCCACCCGGCAGGCTCCCAGCTTAACGTGAACCGGCACCTGCCAGTCCGTTGCCTCGCGCAGCTGTTCGATCTTTATGGCCAGATCGTCGGGGCCGAGCCAGTCGGGATGCCGGGCCGGGCTGCGCTGGTCTATGCCAAGGGGCAGATCACGCATCTCGGCCACGTCGTCCTGCACTTTGACGCCCATCAACATACCGCCAGTGCCGGGTTTGGCACCTTGGCCAACTACGATTTCGATGGCTTGGGCTTGAACCAAGTGATGAGGGTTGAATCCGTAGCGACTGGGCAGGACCTGGTAAATCAGCTTCTCAGAGGCCGCCCGCTCTCCCGGCAGCATTCCTCCGTCCCCGGTGCAACTGGCTGACCCCACCATGGCGGCCGCCTTCCCCAGCGCGATCTTGGCGTTGGCCGACAGGGCGCCATAGCTCATTCCACTGATGTATATGGGGGTTTCCAGAACCAGGGGGTTCTCGGCATAGCGGGCCCCGATAACTGTGCGAGTGTTGCACCGCTCCTTGTAGCCCTCCAAGGGAAATCGGGTCAAGCCGGTGGAAAGAAACGTGAGGTCGTCGAAGTGGGTGACTTTTTGGAAGGACGAGAAGCCACGAATGCGGTAACGCCCCAACTCGGCCTTGGCGTGAATGTCGTCAATGACCCAAGGAGACCAGATCTGGCTACTGCCCATTACCATAAAAGAATGCCGCCTCCCTTGCTGATCGTCCGCCCGCCGAATTCTCTGTTCGCCCGGAAGTGTCCCATCCCTTTAGAGCGCCGATTTCTCCATCCGCTCCAGAGAGTCGTAGTGGTAGAACCGCTTCGCTGATACCACCTTGGTGAAGTTCCGCTTGTCTGTGATCCCCCGGGACTCAAGGGTGGTCAGCACATCGATGAGCTCGTCCTCGCTCATTTCTTCAACCTTGGCGTCAGCCCCCAAGGAGCCGATGTTTCCGGCGACATAGATGGTTCCCTCGTACATCGAGTCGCCCAGGGCCTCGCCCGCGTCGCCGCAGATGATGATTCGCCCCTTCTGCATCATAAATCCGGTGAGAAAACCGGCATTGCCGCCGATGACGAGAGACCCGCCCTTCATGGAGATGCCGGCCCTGGCCCCCGCGTCGCCGCCGATGAACAGCTCGCCTCCCCGCATGGTGGAGCCCGCCGACGCCCCAGCATCGCGGCTTACGGTGATCTTGCCGCTCATCAAGTTGTCTCCGACAGCCCAGCCGGCGTTGCCTTCAATCACAACCTCGGGGCCGTCCAGCAAGCTGGCGGCATAATAGCCGACGCTGCCGACAAAACGAATGCTACAGCTCTCGAATATTCCCACCCCCAGGTTGTGGCGGGCATTGGGATTGAGGACAGTTATCTCTCTTCCCGGGGCGGCCACCTGCTTGAGATGGACGTTGAAAGCCCTGGTGTCCAGTGCGGCGGCGTCTATAGTAACCAGGTCATTACCTCACTTCTCTGAGGCTCCACCCGGTCAATCCCCTCACCGGCCTTTTCGGGAGACAAAATACCACGCAGCGCAATCTCCTCGGATGCTATGGCGATAATATCATCGGTTTCCATGGTAACCAGCGGTTTCGCCGACCATTCATCCTTGGCGTACCCCAAGCCCTCACGAGTGGCGACCAGATAGGTGAAAGTGCCGTCCAAGTCAACCAGTGAGGCCCTGAGGGAGTCTTCAAGCCCTTCCCCCTGCGCCAGTTTGTCGGCCAGATAGACCGCGATGAGCTCCGAGTCGTTGCCGGTCTGGAAGTGATGGCCTTGGTCCTCGTACATCCGGCGCAGCTTGTGGTAGTTGGTTAACTGCCCGTTGTGAACTACCGAAACATCGGGGAACGGGTAGGCCCAGAAGGGATGAGCGTGGTTTACATCGACACGGCTTTCGGTCGCCATCCGCACGTGGCCGATTCCGTGGGTGCCCCGGATGCCTCCGATGTCATGGCGCTGGTCCAATGCGACCGGCGTTCCAACGTCTTTGATGACCTCGGAGGTGTATCCGATACTGTGCAGGGCTACACCCGACGTTTCCAGCAGCGCAGCGGCTAACTCCGAGGTCTCACCCTCATAGTTGACCACCAAGCGGAGAAACTGGCCGGAGTGCCTGCTGGAACAGACCACCCCGCCAACGCGACGGACGGTGTCCTCGGCGCGGGCGAGCACTTCCCCGGCCTCCCGAACACTATCGGTCCATATCCGAACCACCAGGTCGCCCTCCAAATGTTCGCCGACAATGGTAACGCCACTGGAGTCTCTGCCCCGGTGCGTCATCGGCTCCAGCATCTGGATGAGCTGCTCACCCACGGCCGGCAAATGGCCGCGGGAAGTTGTCGATTTATGAAGAATCCCACTTACGCCGCACATAAATTAGTCCGTGTCAAAATATGACACAACGGTAACCTCAAAATAGAGACCCAAGCACTTGAGACAGCCGAAGTGTAGCCAAGCCCCTTGGATTACGTCAAGCGTGAGAGACGTCTACTCGATGGAAAATTCACTACCTTCGACGGTTGAAAACATATTCAGCCAGGTCGTGCAGGGAGCGGCGGGCATCCCCCTTTGGCAGGACCTTCAGTTCGTCGCAGGCGCGGTTGCAGTAGTCGCCCACCACATCCTCACAGTCGCGGATGATGCTGGAGTTGTGAATCATGTCCACGACGCACTGCAGTTTTGCCGGGTTGTCCCGGTCCTCGAAGAACGCAGACACCGGGCTGTCGTCCGGATAGCGTTCCTCCAGCATTATCGTCGGAAGGGTCAGTACTCCGTGGAGGAGGTCAGAGCCCACCGGCTTGCCCAGGTCGGTCTCATCTCCCTCAAAGTCCAAAAGGTCATCGCCGACCTGATAGGCCATTCCGATGTTGTAGCCATAACGGCGCATGGCCTGGACTTCGTCCTCGGGAGCGCCTGCCAGCAGAGATCCTGACTCGCCGGCTGTGCAGAAAAGAGAGGCGGTCTTGCGGTAAATTCGGTCGTTGTAGAGTTCGCGAGCCTGCTTTGCGTCAAAAGCCCCAAAATACTCAATCAGCTCGCCGCTGGCCAAGTCCATGATTGTCTCGGAGAACCGGCGCATGATTCGAATATTGTCGGTATCGCATACGAAGGTGGCCGACGTTGCGAACACGTAATCGCCGAACAGCACCGCGACGTGCTGGCCCCACACGTTTCCCACCGTGGCCCGGCCCCTGCGGGTCGGCGAATCGTCCACGGTGTCGTCATGGATCAGAGTGGCCAGGTGCAGCAGTTCGACGGCGCTTGCCATCAGCACCAGCTTTTCGGAGTCGTGAGGGTAGGGATGGGAGGCCAGCAGGGTTATGGCGGGCCGCACCCGCTTTCCTCCGGTTTCCGCCACGTAGTCCAGCAATGGTCGCAGGTGGTTGATTTCGGCTGGGGCGAGGGTGCGGAGCCTGTCGTCCACCATCGCAAGCTCAGCCTGAATCGGGGCGTAGATAGCCGCAGTACGTTGGTCCAGTCCGTAGAGCATCGAGGCGCTGGTTTCCTTAACCGGTTGCCGCGCCCAGACGGGCAACTTCCTGGTCCACCACCTCTGGATCCAGCTTGGTGTACAGGGGAGCCGGGCGCTGCAACTCCTGGCCCGCAGGCACTGAGGCAAGGACTGCGTCGAAATCCCATCCGGCATCCTCCACCCTGCCATCCTGGCCCAGAAACTCGTGGAGTCGCTGGGAGCTGAAGGGCATGAACGGGTGGAGTAACGTCTTCAGGCAATTTATGACGGCGATGGCAACCCACAGGCTGGTGGCCGCCGCCGCCCGGTCCTCGCGAATGCTGCGCCACGGGGCCTTGGCGTCCAGGTAGCGGTTGGCATCTTGGGCCAGCGCGAATATGCGTGAGATTGCGGCCTTGAATTTGCAGGCACCGAGACTGGTCCCCACTTCATCCATGGCTGCCCTGGCCGCATCGAGCAGTGCCCGGTCACCGTCATCCAGCTCCCCGGGCGTGGGAATGCATCCGTCGAAGTTTCGGTAGGCGAAGGTCAGCACCCGGTTGACGAGATTGCCGTACGTGGCGACCAGCTCCTCGTTGTTCCGGCGGACAAACTCGCCCCAAGAAAAGTCGGAATCTGCAGACTCAGGCATATTGACCGAAAGGAGATAGCGCAGAGGGTCGGGGTCATAACGTTCCAGATAATCCGGGACCCAGACTGCCCAGTTCTGGCTGGTAGAGAACTTCTGGTTCTCCAGGCTGAGAAACTCGTTGGCCGGCACGTCATAGGGCAGATTCAACTCTTTTCCGTAGGCCATGATCATGGCGGGCCAGATGATGCTGTGGAAGGGGATATTGTCCTTTCCGATGAAATAGTAGGACCGGCTGTTGGGGTCCTTCCAGAAGTCCTGCCAACTGTCCGGTTCCCCTTGAATTTTGGCCCACTCGACCGCTGCCGAGAGATATCCGATCACCGCCTCGAACCAGACGTAAATCTTCTTGGTCTCGTAACCTTCCAGAGGGATGGAAACGCCCCAGTCGAGGTCGCGGGATATGGCGCGATCGTGTAGTCCATCCTCCAGGAACCGTCGGGTGAAGTTCAGTACATTGGGACGCCAATGGGACTGTCGGTTGACCCACTCCAGCAACTGCTCTTGAAAGGCGGAAAGGCGGAGAAAGAAGTGCTCCGACTCCCGGAACTCCGGCGTATCTCCGCTGAGGGCGCACCGGGGCTCCACCAAGTCGAGAGGGTCGAGGGTGCGTCCGCAGGCGTCGCACTGATCGCCCCGGGCGCGGGTATTGGCGCAGTGCGGGCAGATGCCCTCCACGTAGCGGTCTGGGAGGAACCGCGTGCACTGGGCGCAGTAGGCCAGCAGCGTACTGTCGGTATAGATGTAGTCCTTGTCCAGCAGAGTCTTGAATATGTCGTGGGTCACGGCCTCATGGTTTGCCGTGTTGGTGTGGGTGAATAAATCGAATGAAATTCCCAATTTTTCCCACGCCTCCAAGAACAGGGCGTGGTAGCGGTCAACGACCTCCGAGGGGGTGACCCCCTCCTGGTCGGCCCGAATGGTTATCGGCGTGCCGTGGGTGTCGCTGCCCGAAACCATCAATACGCTGTTGCCTCTGAGACGGTGATAGCGGGCGAATATGTCGGCGGACAAATAGCAGCCGGCCACATGGCCCAAGTGCAACGGCCCATTGGCGTAAGGCCAAGCGACGGCGACGAGAATGCGCTCACTCACGGGACAAGTCCATAATCGCCCGAAGGCGCGGGGAATGGGAATCCGCGAACTGCCAAGGATCAGGGAAACCTATTTTAGCATACGGCAATGGCATAATGTACGCACTGAGCTGGGGATTCCCAGGGCCATCACATTTGGAAATTTCGAGGCTTTCACTTGGGATCTCAGGTGATTTTCAGCGGTATTTTTGGCTGCAATCCTCTTTACATCCGTTGCTGACGAGGTCTTATCCCTCAAGATTGGCGATGAGCAGCAGCAGTTTGCCCTTGAAATGGCCGCCAGAATTTCAAATGCGATAGCCCTGCAAACAAGCCGAAATATCATTGACAGTGGACTTGGGGGCTGATAACATTTCGAATGCGAAATCCGCAATGAGCGGGAGTAGTAGCGAAGGCCTGCGTCAGAGAACCGGCGGTGGGTGTGAGCCGGTGGCAGTAGCGTCGCGAACTCGCCCGGGAGCGGCCCGCCTGATGACCCCGATGGCATCGAGGTAGCAGGGCGCGGCGGGTGACACCGTTATTGAGTCATAAAGCAGTCCCGAGTTGGGCGGCCACGGCTTGAATGTGCTGGAAGCCGTTTCTTAATCGGGGAAGAAGGGTGGTACCGCGGGCCACACCCGTCCCTTCATGCAGGGATGGGTGTTTTTTATTGCCAGTTTCTCGGCCCCAATTACCAGACCGCCTGGCATTGTCAGTCGGCCTTCAAGCAGGAAATATGAAACTAAGCGGCGCTGAAATTGTCTGCGAAGGTCTCCTCAAGGAAGGAGTCGACATTATCTTCGGGCTGCCCGGCGGCGCGGTGCTGCCCCTGTACGGCGCCATGGCCAAGTACCCGCAGCTGCGTCATGTGCTGGTTCGTCACGAGCAGGCCGCCGCAATGGCCGCCGACGGCTACGCAAGGGCCACCGGCCGCGTGGGAGTCTGCTCGGCCACCAGCGGCCCCGGCGCCACCAATCTGGTGACGGGTATTGCCACGGCCCAGATGGACTCTGTGCCAATAGTTGCCATCACAGGCCAGGTGCCTCGAGGCGCAATCGGTCGCGACGCTTTCCAAGAGACCGACGTCACTGGCATCACCCTGCCCATCACCAAGCACAACTTCTTGGTGATGGAGGTGGAGGACGTTGCGCCCGCCATCAAGGAAGCCTTCCACATCGCCCGCACGGGACGCCCCGGGCCGGTCTTGGTGGACATTCCGAAGGACGTGCTGCAGGACCTGCGGACGGAGTTCATCTGGCCCGACAAGCCCAACCTGCCGGGGTATCATCCCCCAGGAGAGGCCCCGTTGAATCAGGTGGCCCGCGCCGCTGACCTCATCAACCGGGCCGAGCGTCCGGTCATCCTGGCCGGGCATGGCCTGATCATCTCACAAGCCTATAACGAGTTGATCGCGCTGGCGGAGAAGGCTCAGATTCCCGTCATTACCACCCTGCTGGGCATCAGTTCCATCCCCACCGACCACGTACTCAACATGGGTATGCCGGGGATGCACGGCATGGCCTACAACAACTTGGCCATCGACCAAGCCGACCTGCTCATAGGCTTGGGGATGCGCTTCGACGACCGCGTCACCGGGCGGCTGCGCGACTTCGCCCCCAACGCAAAGGTGATTCACGTCGACGTCGACGCCTCCGAATTGGACAAAAACGTCAAAGCGACTGTTCCCGTGGTGGGCGACCTGAAGATGGTGCTCAAGCAGTTGATTCCCTTGGTGCAGCCCAACGTGCATATAGACTGGCACCGCCGTCTGGACAAACTGAAGTCGGAGCACCCGTCGCTGTTCATACGAGAATCGGAGGAGCTGCTGCCCCAGTTCGTGCTGAACCGCCTCTCCGAGGTATCTGGCGGTGACTCCATCGTGGTAACCGGGGTGGGCCAGCACCAGATGTGGGCGGCGCAACATTGCAAGTTCAAGGAGCCCAACACGCTCATCACATCTGGCGGGCTGGGGTCGATGGGGTACGAGGTGCCCGCCGCGCTGGGCGCCCGGATGGGCCGCCCCGACAAGACGGTCTGGTCAGTGGCGGGCGATGGCGGCTTCCAGATGACCATGTGCGACCTGGCCACAGCGGTTGAGAACAATGTGGACATCAAGTTCGCAATACTCAACAACCAGAGCCTCGGTATGGTCAAACAGATGCAGGACGTGTTCTATGACAAGGAGTACTACGCCGTGGAGTATTCCGGCAACCCCGACTTCGTGAAGCTGGCTGCGGCCTACGGCATTGATGGAATCCGGGTTACGCGCAAGGACGAGGTGGAGGACGCCATCCGCCACGCCATGGAGGTTTCCGGCCCGGTGCTCATCGACTTTGTCGTAAAGGCCGATGAACAGGTGTACCCCTGGATTCCTGCTGGCGAGTCGGTTCACGAGATGATCGAAGTACAGCCATCCAAGGGAGGCCCCTACTAGGATGGTACAGTCCGCCCCACCGGAACAGCACACCATCATCGCCCTGGTGGAGGACAAGCCGGGGGTCTTGACCCGGGTGGCCAGCATGTTCAGGCGGCGCGCCTTCAACATCGCCAGTCTGGCAGTAGGGCGCAGCGAGAAGCCGGGCCTCTCCCGAATGACCTTCGTGGTAAATGGCGACCTGCCCACGGTCCAGCAGGTGACCCGCCAACTCGACAAGCTCATCGACGTCATCCAGGTCTCCTACATTTCGACTCACCAGGTGGTGGCGCGGGAACTCGCCCTGATGAAGGTGACCACCTCGCCCTCCACTCGCGGCGAAATCATGCAGTTCGCGGAGCTTTTCAGCGCGAACATAGTGGATGTCGGCTCCACCTACGTGGTCATAGAAATCACTGGCGGCGAGCAGAAAGTAGACGCTCTGGAAAACTTGCTCAGCCAATTCGGCATCACCGAAATGGTCCGCACCGGTCTGGTGGCCATGGTGCGCGGCCAGGAAAGCGGAATGGACGCCGAGAACCTCGGCGTGCCCATCAGCTCAATACGAATGGACAGCGGTATATGATTCCCTGTTCAGCCCGAAAAGAGAACACCAATATAGTGAGATGACTTCTTTCAAACGGACCGGCAACCTAAATTTTGGATTAAGGACGGAACGGGCAACGATGGTAAACGTTTACTACGACCAGGACGCCGACCTGGGGATCCTAGAAGAGAAGACTATCGGAATCATCGGCTATGGCAGCCAGGGCCACGCCCACGCTCTGAACCTGAAAGACAACGGCCAGAACGTGGTTGTGGGCCTGTATCCCGGCAGTTCCAGCATCGCCACGGCGGAGGCGGCCGGCCTGCGCGTCGCCAATGTGCCAGAGGTAGCGGCCGAGGCCGACGTGATCATGATGGTCATCCCCGACCACGTTCAGGGCCGCATCTACCGTGAGCAAATCGAGCCCAACCTCAAGTCGGGGAGCGCCTTCATGGTCGCCCACGGCTTCAGCATCCACTACCGTGAGATCGTCCTGCCCGACAACATGGACGTGATGATGGTGGCGCCCAAGGCACCTGGCCACCGAATGCGCGAACTGTTCGTCGAGGGCGTCGGAGTTCCCAGCCTGCTGGCCGTGCACCAAGACGCCACCGGCAACGCCAAGCAGATCGGCTTGGCCTACGCCAAAGGCATCGGCTGCACCGGCGCCGGTGTGCTGGAGACGACCATCAAGGACGAGACCGAGAGCGACCTGTTCGGCGAGCAGACCATCCTCTGCGGCGGCGTCACTGCCTTGGTCAACGCAGCCTTTGAGACGCTGGTGGAGGCCGGATACCCGCAGGAGATCGCCTACTTCGAGTGCCTGCACGAGCTGAAAATGATCGTCGACCTGATGTACCAAGGCGGCCACAACTACATGCACTTCTCGGTCAGCGACACCGCCGAGTACGGCTCGCTCAGCCGCCGCGACCGCATCATCGACGAGCATGTGCGCGAGAACATGCGCGCAGTCCTGAAGGAGATCCAGGACGGCACCTTCGCCCGTGAGTGGATCGCTGAGAACGACGAGGGCCGCCCCCGGTTCAATCCCATGCGCGAAGCGGCGCAGACTGCCCCCATCGAAGGCATCGGCAAGGAACTCAGGAGCATGATGCCCTGGATGGACCCTAAGTAGAGACTCGTAGCAGAGAAACGAGGGTCGCGAGCCCGTACGGTTATTCCCGATCCTCAACATTCTCCAGAAAAGGAGCGGAAATCTATGCAGCAGGAGACGTTGAGTGTAGTTCACCGTCGCACGCTGGTCCTGGCCGGGCTGGGTGTGGTGGACTACGTGGCCCTGCCGAGCCTTTCTGAACGCCGCAGTTAGCGGCACCGGTATCACAGTCCCCTATTCAGAAAGGATATTTGAGGAAAAGAAAGAGATGGCTAACGAAAGAGTATTGCTCCTGGACACCACCCTCCGCGACGGCGAGCAGTCAGCGGGCATTGGCATGACCGGCGCCGAGAAGATGGAGATCGCCCGCCAGTTGCAGCGGTTGAACGTCGACATCATCGAGGCCGGTTTCGCCGCCAGCTCCCCCGGCGACTTCGAGGCAGTGTCCAACATCGCCAAGGAGGTCAAGGGCCCCATCATTGCCTCGCTGGCCCGGGCCCATCCCAACGACGTCGACCAGGCCTGGCGCGCGGTGGAGCACTCCGAGCGGCCCCGCGTCCATGTGTTCCTCTCCTCCTCGGAGATTCACCAGATGCACCAGCTCCGCAAGAACCGGGAAGAGGTCATGGAAATGGCCGTGACCATGGTGGAGCGGGCCAAGGGATACTGCGACGACGTCGAATTCTCCCCGATGGACGCCACACGCACCAACCCTGAGTACCTGTACCAGATGCTGGCCGAGGTGATCAGGGCCGGGGCCACCACCATCAACATCGCCGACACCGTCGGCTACGCCATCCCGTCGGCTACGGGATTTGCGCAGCTGCTCAGGGACGTCCAGACAAACGTCCCTGGCATCGAGAACGTGGTGCTCAGCGTTCATTGCCACAACGACCTGGGCTTGGCGGTCGCCAACAGTCTTACCGCCGTTGAGACCGGGGCAAGACAGCTCGAGGGTTGCATCAACGGCATCGGCGAGCGCGCCGGCAACGCCTCGCTGGAAGAGATCATCATGGCCCTGGACACCCGCAAGGACCACTTCGGGGTGGACATCGGCATCGATACCACCCAGATCTACCCGTCCAGCCGCATGGTCAGCCGCATCTCCGGTATGCCGGTGCAGCCCAATAAGGCCGTTGTGGGCGAGAATGCCTTCCGACACGCCTCCGGCATTCACCAGGACGGCGTGCTGAAGGACCGCTCCACCTACGAGGTGATGCAGCCGGAGCGTGTGGGAGTGCCGGGCAACAGCTTGGTGTTGGGCAAACTGAGCGGCCGCGCCGGCCTGCAGGCCCGCCTCGAGGCCCTGGGTTACAACCTGAATCGCGAGGAAGTGTCCCGGGTATTCGATTCCTTCAAGGTGCTGGCAGACCGCAAGCGCGAGGTCACCGATCGGGATCTTGAGATCCTTATGGACGAGGAGTCCCGGGAGGCCAACGAGCCGATCAGCTACACGCTGGACCAGGTGCAGTTCAGCGGCGGCGACCACGGTATCGCCACGGCCACCGTCCGTCTGATCGACCCGGAGGGCATCCCGACCACCGATGCCGCCACCGGCAACGGCCCGGTCAACGCCATCTGCAACGCCGTCGACCGGGCCATCGGCGTGGTGAACAAGCTGGTGGACTTCAACGTCCAGGCAGCCACCGAGGGCCGAGACTCGCTGGCCACGGTCACCATCCGCATAGAGAAAGACGGCAAGACCTACACCGGCCGCGGCGCCGACACCGACATCGTGGTGGCCAGCGCCAAAGCCTACCTCAGCGCTGTGAACCGCCAGCTGGCATCCGACGAGTCCGCCAATGTCCCAGCTTTGGGTTCAACCCCGGACTAAACAGGGCCACATAATCCAAGACAGCTTTGGGGCGCACGATTGTGCGCCCCATATTTTTGCAAACTATCGATTCTCGTCAAGCGGCGTTAGAATTATAGATATCCAATGAGTGAGAGGGAGTCCTCATTGTCAACAGACCCGAACGAAATCAACGAGATTGCAGCCCGCGGCAGAAAATTATACGACGTGCACATCAAGGAAACGGTCGACCCCATCCACTACGGAATGTTCGTGGTGATCGGCGTCGATACCGGAGACTATGAGGTTGATAAGAGACACATTTTGGCAATTAAAAGATTGCGCAAGCGACATCCGGGAGCTTTAACGTACGGCGTGAGGGTAGGGTTTCCAACTGCCTATCGAATGGTGGGTGCGAAGACCCAGCCTTCCTTGGAATGATCGCAGGCAGGGTTAACTGGCTCTTGGAGGCAAGTGTCAGCCTCGAATCAACGACGCCAGCGGAGAACTCTATCAATTTCGGTGTATCTTGGACACCGGTTTCGGTGGCGACATTGCACTTCCATCGGCTGCAATACACCCATTAGGTCTGGACTACGTGGGTCCTTTCGACGCGATTCTATTGGATGGCTATATCGTGCCCACGGCAATCTACGACGGATCAGTTTCCTGGCACGAGCAATTGATCGACGTTGCAGTCCTTCAGACTGATCGCGATTCGATTATTGGCATGGGGTTACTCGAAAACAGCACGTTGACCATCCAAATCTGGGACGGCGGAGAGGTCTTGATCGAGGAGAGGGCATAACGCAGACATCGGGTTCCTGTGAGCTACACCATCCGCATCTGGAAGCCAGTGCCGGATAGCGTCCCCTTGCCATCCAGGTGCACCGCTGGGTATCCCTTCGACCGGAGCTTGGCAGCCAGTTCCGGGAAGCCGTACACCGTGTACACGCGGCTGGGCTTCACAGCCTCCACGTATGCCAGCAGGTCGTTGAAATCAGCGTGATCGCTGAAAGGGAGGCTGGCGTCGGCCGGTCTGCGCCAGTGATGGGGTGTCTTGGACACAGCCCATCCGGTCAACTCCATCGTTCGCTGATGCCGGTATTCCTTCAGTGATTGAGAGCTACGGCCCGGAGGGAACAACGCCACCGTACCGTCGGGCCAGTGCCCGTCAAACACGGAAACTTTGCCCGGGAAGAGGATCCCTGCTTCCCTGTAGGCCTCAACTGCCCGGTAGATCCCCTCTTCGGCTATAACTTCGAAATCGTCAGACAGCAGGTGATGCAGCAACTCCTGTGCCTTGCCCAGTCGCCAGCCCAATGCGACGGGGCGTTCGCCTCGGGACAGCCACGCCCGCAGGGTGCGGGAGGCGGTGACGAGGGTCTGTTCCTGGGGCGGAAACACGTAGCCGGGGTGCCCGTAGGTGGATTCGATGACCAGCGTATCGGCCCGCACCGTTTCCAGTGGCTCGTTGGTGGGGCTGGTGCGGGTCTTGATGTCGCCGGTATAGAGCAGCCGCTCGCCGGTGGATTTGGACACGACCAGCGTCTGAGCAGACCCCAGACAGTGGCCCGCCGGGTAGAGCGTGATGCTGTGAGTGGTGGTTTCCAGTGGTTCGCCGTATGGAATAACGATGGGGTCCGCGTTCTTCAGGTATTCCCGCAGCAGCAAAAGGGTGTTGGGGGTTACGACAGGCCTGCGATGCCGCCCGGTATGGTCGGAGTGGGCGTGCGAAATGACGCTGGAGTCACGCTTTCGGGTCGAATCGAGCCACAGGTCCAACTGAGGAATATACACACCGCGGTCAAACACTACCTCCACTCTCCACCCCTTACCCGCCGCAACTCGATTTCACCATTGCAATCGCCACGGGATGCAGTATAGCATCCAAGCTTCTTTGTGTTCGGCAAATCACTACGGAGTGACTCAGACGGACGGGGAAGTATAGACGCTCTTTACTGTGGGTTACCGAGGGAATTGTGCGGTATAATCTTGGGCGTGGCGGACAGAGCGACCGTTTGCCGTAATCCAAAGGAGTGTGGTTATGCCTGCAGAAGTTGGCGACGTAGCCCCAGATTTCAAGTTACCCTCTCCGGAACATGGAGATATCACCCTCAGCCAGTATCACGGCGAGAAGATCGTGGTGCTGTCCTTCCACGTCTTTGATTTCACCTCTGGTTGAACCAGCCAGGCCACCCTCTTCCGGCAGGCTCACGGCCGGTTCGAGGAGAACAATGCCCAGGTTCTGGGCATCAGCTGCGATACTGTACATGCCCACAAGGCGTGGAGCACAGCCATGGGCGGGCTGCCCTACCCGGAGCTTTCCGACTTCCACCCCAAGGGCGCGGCCACCAGTGCCTACGGCCTGTGGAACGAGGAGCGTGGCGCGGGTAACAGGGCCATCGTTATCGTTGACAAGGAGGGAGTGGTCCGCTTCCGTGAGACCTATGTGCCCGGACAATTGCCCGACCCCAACGACATTCTCGCCGAGGTCGCCAAGCTCGACGCCTAGCCAGTGAAAAGTGACCACCGGGGACCCAGGGCACGCGAGAAAAGTACAGGGGCGCACGGTTGTGCGCCCCTGTAAGTTTACGTCCCGGCAACGGCTGCGCTAGGCGGCGGTAATGCTCTGCACCACGTAGGTGAGGGTGCCCTTCGGGGTTGGAACGGACACCTCTTCGCCAGTGCCCAAGTCCAGAAGGGCCTGGCCCACCGGCGACTGGATGGAGATGCGCCGCAACGCAATGTCTGCCTCGCGAGCATCCACCAAGGTAAAGTCCATCACATCGCCCGAGTCCTTGTCCCTGACCGTCATGCGTGTGCCGACTGCGGACCGGGTTATCTCGACGCCATTACTGGTATCGGTGAGGATTTGGGCGCTGGCAATGGCGGACTCCAGTTCCCGGATCTGCGTTTCGATGCGACCCTGGCGTTCTTTGGCTGCATCAAGGGGGGCGTTCTCCCGGAAGTCCTTGTCAGCCATCGCGCGCCTGATCTCTTGCGTAACTATGACACGCTCTGCCTTCAGCTCTTCGACCTGGAGCACGAGGCGATTGAAGCCTTCTTGGGAAAGGTAGGTGGTCTCGTCCCCTGCCGGTCTGGCGGCGGGGCGGGCGGAGGCGCGGCTTGCGGTCCTGGTCTTGCTGCGAGGTGGACGGAGGTGAGTAGCCAGCTTCTTGTCGGTCCAGCCTTGGTCCTTCCAGTATTCCACGAACGCCTTGACCGGCTGGAGACGCTGCTGGGCAGAGTCGGCGCCGCTCTGTCCGACTTCCTTGGCGTACTGCTCCATATCGTGGGGAGTGAACCTGCCAACCTGCCGGTCTCCGCTCCATCTCAAGAACTTTCGCAATTCTTGACTGCCGTTCCGGGCGCCCTTTTTCCCCTTTTTGTTGGGATCGGACTCGAATATACTGAGCGCCTCGGAAACTTTGGGAGTCAACTGGGTGGGCACGGGATTACCTCCGCCGATTTGGCTTGTGGCCCGCTGTTTAGTTGCCGGTTTCTAGGATCTTGGGGTTCAGACCGGGGAAGCCTGCCAAGTGGGCCCGGCGTTCCTCCCTCAGTCGGCTGGCGAATTCCTGAATCTGTTCAGCAGAGTAGAAATTGGAAAGGTCGTATTTGCCGACGTCCATTCCTTCAACCGAAACGGGAACTTCGGTACCGAACAGCGAGTCCTCACCCCATTCCACAGAGTTGCGCAGTATCCCGCGTATCATTGCCGACATCTCGGGAATGGGTACCCGGGTGACCGGCTGCTTGACACTGGCGCGGCCCTGCTCGTCCCGCTCCAGAATCTCGCCGACGCCCCCGGTATTGAGAAGATAGCACTGGACCTTGTCCTCGTTGTTCTTCACAAAGTCATAGAACCAGTTGCCCTCGTCAGCCTCGGAACCGACCAGGAATGGATTGGTGCCAACCACGCGGACGGACTCGCCGGCACGCCTGGGGTCTCCCGCCGTCGTCTCAACGCTCTCCCCCAGCATGAAGGCCGCAGCGGCCTGTTCGGCATTGAGGCGGGACACGAGCGGCAACACTGTCATCCGGCGAGTGATGAAGGCCACCACCATGCCGTCGAGCTGGTCCAGCGATGGCAGGTTGATGTCGCTGCCAACGTATTCCCCAAAAGTCGTGCGAGGGATGACTGCCCGGCCATTCCCGCCCAACGACAAGTCGGTGTAGTCGATCTCGCCGTCATGGGTGAGCATCACGTTTTCAAAGAGGGCCTCCGGGGACCGCAGCGCACCGTAGATCAGTTCCTGCGTTTCCGCGTTCATTCCCTCTGTCTTCAGGTAGAAACCCCGCTCGGTGCCCAAGGCGCGTCCGTCCTTGCCCAAGGCAACGATGTCGTCCTGCAAAATATCCATCACCTCGCCCGGCGCGTCCATTCCGTGGCCGTGGCAGGCATGGGTGGTTTTGCCGGTGCCCGAAAGTCCGAAGAACAGCATTCCGTAGCGCTTGGAATCACCGCCGGGCTGCTGGGCGGTCACAACCTTGGACCCGGCGTGCAGGCTTAACAATCCCTCTTCCTTGGCGTCCCACATGGCCATCCGCAGGAAGCCCATTTTGACCTCGCCGACATAGTCGATGCCCAGAATGACGGTAAGGTTCTCTTCTGGGAAGATCAGCACCTGGCGTTCATTTTCCGGCCATTCGGGAATGCAGACTTCGTAGAGGTCGGGGCCGGGGGATGAGGGGTCGTAGTCACGAAGGGTGTGGCTCCAGAGGCAAGCCTGCCGCACATTATCGGCGCGCTGGAGCGACAGGAACAGGTTGCACTTGGGATTGAACTCGGAATTGTCTCCCACGGTTCTCTGGACCCGGATGAGAGGAGATCGAAGAAGGTACTTGCGGACTTCCTCCAGCGTTTTTTCCTTGTTTTCGCTGATGCGCTGCTGCGCGGGATTGAAGCTCTTGGTTGCGACCCGGTCGGTGCCGAAAACCACCGCAACACCCGCGCTGCGATTGCGGACGTTGGAAGAGAAGCTGTGGCCTCCCGTGCTGGTGTTTCGACCGTACTTAAACGCTTCAGCATCCAGGTCGTCGATACTCACAGTACGGACATTTCCCTGCTCCGGGAGGCTCTTCACGAAATCCAGGAAACTCTCTGCCATAGGTTCCTCGCTAGTTCTTGCAAACGACCCGGCGCCAGTTAGCTCCGGTAAACTGCCACGGAGCAAAGACGCCAAAGACTTTGCACCCTAATTTCTATATTTACGCTATGAGAAAGCACTTTCTCATAGTATCAGTTTCATAAATGCTTGGCAATTTGGGCCTGTGCTTTTTCGCCGCGGTCAACGATAAGCGAGCCAATGTCCCCGGGGGCCGGGTGTATACTGTGCCGAGGTCCGGCCCGCGAACGGCCGGGGACAGAACCGCACAGCAGGAGTGACGACAATGAAGGCGGTGCAAATCAACGACTTCGGCGGTCCCGAGGCAATGAAGTACCAAGACGCTGCCGACCCGACACCCGGAGAGGGAGAAGCCGTGGTGCGTATCCAAGCGGCGGGCGTCAACTACACTGACGTTTACAGCCGCGCCGGCATCAACCCCGGGCCTCCTCTGCCTCGCACCATTGGCGTGGAAGGAGCCGGCGTGGTGGCGGCAGTGGGCGGCGGCGTAAGCAATGTGTCGGTTGGAGACGAGGTGGTTTACTGCAGTGTCAACGGATCCTACGCCGAGCAGGCGCTGGTTCCGTCTTGGAGGCTGATCAAGCGGCCCTCGGGCTTGGACGCCAAGGCCGGGGCTGCCGCCATGCTCCAAGGGATGACGGCACATTACCTGTGCCATTCCACCTATGCCGTCCAGCCGGGGGACAGGGTCATTGTTCAGGCCGGTGCAGGCGGAATGGGCCTCATTCTCACCCAGATGATCAAGATGCTGGGCGGCTACGTTTTCACCACAGTATCCACCGATGAAAAGGCGGAAATGTCCCGCCAGGCCGGGGCTGATCTCGCCATCAACTATACCAATGAGGACTTCGCCGCGGTCGTGAAAGACGCAACCGGCGGCGAGGGCGTCCGGGTGGTCTACGACGGGGTGGGCAAGACCACCTTCCAGCAGAGCGTCAGTTGCCTCGGCCGCCGGGGAGTCATGGCTCTCTACGGCGCCGCCAGCGGCAACCCTGACCCCGTGGACCCGCGAATGTTCGCTGCGGGCTCGCTCTTCCTGACCCGACCCGGCCTCGGAGACTACACCGTAGACCGCGCAGAGCTGGAACAGCGGGCCGGCGACGTCTTGGGCTGGGTCGCCTCCGGGGCGATCAAGCTTCACATCGACCACGAGCTGCCTTTGTCAGAGGCTCCGGAAGCTCACCGCCTCCTGGAGAGCAGGGCCACTACGGGCAAGCTGCTGTTGATACCTTAAAGCCTATCTTGGCCCCAAACAGCCCACCCAATCGTTGGACCGTTCCTGCCGGGTTGTGCGATTCCCCGGTTCGATGGGACAAAGAACCGGCCACGACGTTCGGCAGGTTCGCAACGAACGGGCCGCTCGGATTGTCATCGTTTTCGCGGCTAACAGAACTTTTCTGCCGGTTTCTTGCTATAATTGGGTTAGGCGAAGCAGCGCATAGGAGGCTACGATGGCCGAAGTGGTGGTATCCAAGGACGAGGTGCTGGAAGCGCTCCGCACTGTGTACGATCCTGAAATCCCGGTGAACGTGGTGGATCTTGGGCTGATCTACGACGTCCAAGTCAGTGAATCCGACGTTTATGTGCAGATGACGCTGACCTTCCCCGGCTGCGGCATGGGCCCATACATCGGGCAGCAGGCCGAGTGGGCCATCCAGGAACTGGATGGCGTAGAAGAGGTGCAGATAGAACTGGTTTTCGACCCCCCGTGGTCGCCCGATTTGATCAGTGAGGAAGCCCGTAACCAGTTGGGCATCTAGGATCGCCAATCGTTCCTTCCCTCACTGGGAAAAACTACTGGGAAAAACTGGAAAAATTCTCGGAGAGGAGGGCGGATCGCGCCCCTCCTCTTCTATTCTGGTCTTGACTCAGCGGCCGAACGGTGAGGCCGCCACGCGGCGAGGGATTTCATGACAACTCCCCAACAGAATGCTCAGAATGCCCGCTTGGAACAGATCAAGCGAAGTTGGCAGCAGAAGCGCCAGATCGGCGACCGGCTGGGCAAAATCAAGACCAAAATCGGCGTCTACAGTGGCAAGGGAGGCGTCGGCAAAACCACGGTGGCGGTAAATCTGGCGGTCACCCTGGCCAAGGAGGGCGCCCGAGTTGGCATTCTTGATGTTGATATCGACTGCCCCAACGTCACCAAAGTCCTGGCTGCTTCCGGCAGCCCCGACTATGTGGACGGTCAAATCATTCCAGCCGAGGAATGGGGCGTAAAGGTCGTTTCCATGGCCTTCTTCCAAGAGAACGAGGAAGAGGCCATCATCTGGCGCGGCCCCATGATCCACAATGCCATCAACCAGTTCCTGCAGAACACCGAATGGGACGAGTTGGACTATCTGGTGGTCGACCTGCCGCCGGGCACGTCGGACTCCCCTCTGACCGTGATGCAGAGCCTGCCCATGGACGGTTTCGTGGTGGTCAGCACGCCGCAGGCCCTGGCGTTGCTGGATGCCAAGCGCTGCATCAATATGATTCGCAAACTCAACCTCAACGTGGTGGGCGTAGTTGAGAACTACACCGGCGACATCTTCGGAGAAGGCGGAGGCCGTGCCCTTGCAACCGAGGTTGAAGCCCCCTATCTGGGCAGCATGGCGCTGCGCCCGTCTTACCGCAACAATACGATGCCCACGGTGCTGGCTGACGAGGAGGTCAGGGAGGAGTACTCCCAAATCGCCTCAGAGTTGCGCCGCAGCCTGCGAGAGTTCGGACGAGAGGCGGACTGACTGCCCATATAACCGAAGGAACGGGCGCGGCATACCTTGACCGCGCCCATCGTTTTGGTGCTTTGCCCTCTATAATCCCTTTCTTGGACAGAAAGGGATTTTTCTTCATCAGTCGTTGGACAGGTCATAGGCCTCGTGTGGTTCTGGTTCGGTGGTCCTTCGTCGCGAGCTCCGAGTTGGCAGGCGCTCTCCGGCTGTGATGCTCATCAGCAGCTCCACCTCCCTCGTCATGGCTTCCTGCGAGTAATCGCTGCCCTCGCCCATTCGGCGGAATTTGGTGTATCGCCGCTTCAACAACTTGCCCTGCGACATCTTGTTCAGCTTGTTGAATTCCCGCATGATGCTGCCCTGCAGGGCCGTGCCGGCAGCTCGGGGGTCGAGGTGAGAGCCGCCCTCCGGTTCAGGAATCACCTGGTCGGCGATGCCCAACTCCACGCAGTCGTGGGCGGTGAGCATCAGCGCGTCTGCCGCCTCGCGGTCCAGCAGCGGCTCGTGAAAGGTGTCGGCCAAGTTGTGGTTCATGGAGATGGGCGAGTAGACGGCATACTGCTGCATCAGGATATAGTCTGCCAACCCCAGCGCCAGGGCGCCCTCGCTGCCGCCTTCTCCGATAACCACTGACACGATGGGCGTAGGGACATCCAGCATTGCCGACAAAGTACGGGCAATGGCGTTGCCTATGCCCTGCTCCTCGGCTTCCAGACCTGGGTCTGCGCCCTGGGTATCAACAAGCGTAATCAGGGGCAGCCGGAATCGAGATGCCAGCCCAATTACCCGCTGCGCCTTGCGCAGGCCGTCGGGATAAACGTGGTAGCGTTCTCCCTCAACCAGGGGGCGGCGCTGTTGTCCAATGACGGCAACGGGCAGCCCGGCCAGATAGCCGACTCCCGCCACCACGGAGCGGTCGTCGCTGTTGAGGCGGTCGCCCCTCAGTTCGATGAACGGGTCCAGCATCTGCCGGAAATAAGTGGAGGCGGGCGGGCGCTCGGAATTGCGGACTGCCGACAGTGCGTCCCACGGATCTACCTGGGTACACTCCCCCTCGGCTGCTTTCAGGAAATCTGTCTGCTGAGCCTTGACCTGCTTGCTTATGTCTTGTCTCTGCCCTTGCAGAATGCCCAACAGCACGGCCACGCGAGTGCGCAGGGCCTCTCGGTCGATTACGTTGTCCAGAAGCCCGTGGCCGACGTGGGCCTCAGCGGTGTGGGCGTCCAGCGGCAACGGAATGGTGGATGTCTCCCGGAGGGTGCGTAGAGGAGACAGACCGATGAGAGATTTTGGCTCCGCCAGAATCACGTCTGCCAGGTTGGCGAAGCTGGCGTAGGCTTGTCCCGTGGAAGGGTTGGCCAAGACCACGATGAAGGGCGCGCCCTCGTCCCGCAGGCGGTTGGCGGCAGTCACCGTCTTGGCCATCTGCATCAGGGACAGCACTCCCTCCTGCACCCGCACACCCCCGCCTGATACCACGGAAACCACCGGTATCCCACCCTTGGCCGCAGCCTCCAAAGCAGACGCAACCTTCTCTCCCACCACGCTTCCCATCGTCCCGCCCATGAACGTAAAGTCGAGGACTATGAGCATGACGTCGGCGCCATCAATCTCGCAACGGCCCGTTACCGCGGCCTCGGTCAACCCCGTGCGGTTCTGGTCTTGGGTCAGCAGTTCTCCATAGCGACCTCGTCGGGCGAAGGAGAGGGGCGCCACCGAACTCAGATACTTGTGAGTCTCCTTGAATGTGCCACGGTCCGCCAGCAGTTCGATGCGCTCACGGGCGGTGATGGTGTAGTGGAAGCGGCAAAAGGGGCAGACGCGGGACGACAAGTAAGAATGCGAGTCGCTTATCTGCTCCTCGCAATACAGGCAGCGGTCATGGAGCGTGGAGAGTCTGGGGGTGTCCTTACCCTCCGAACGCCCGAAAAGGTGAACCAGAAAGTTGGCCAGGTTCCGCAAATATCCCTCCGGCGGAGTCCTCTATAGCGATGGCGCCTAACCCCTCTGCCCTCGGGGCTGCCTCAGGAAGACTCTTCTCTCAATAATACAGCGTTGAATGACAGTTACAATACTGCGTTTCCGCACCATTTTCTCACCGAAAAGAAATGCCATTGGTAACATATTGATCACTTATCGAGGCAACAATGTGACTGCCGATTGCGTTTGTACTTCCCTTGTCCTACACTCGCGGCATCGGCGAAGCTCGCTGGAGTGAGCCGCGAACAGGCATCCTGAGTACAGGAGCACCGGAAAACATAATGGCGGGAGACGTTGCATGAGTGTTTCCGACGAGACCCTGCAGGCAATCATACGGGATTACAATGGCTTTGAGCTTTCCGCGGAAGAGTTGGAGTTGGTGCGCCCGGAAGTCGACTTCTACTTGGAACAGTTGGCGACCCTGGACGACCTGAATCTCTCTGAGCTTATGTCGGGGCGTCTGTTGCGGATGCCCGCCGCCGATGAATCGAAAGCGCGGCAGGGAGGGAGTTAATAGAATGCCAACCAACGAATTGCTATCCTCCACCATTGCAGAACTTGCGCCAAGAATTCGTTCGGGCGAGGTGTCGCCCGTAGAGCTGACAGAGGCGGCGCTGGCCCGGGCCGAAGCGATGCAGCCAACCCTCAATACATTCATCACCTTGTTGGCCGACCAGGCCATGGCCCAGGCCAGGGAGGAAGAGGAGGCCATCGCACGCGGAGAGTTTAAGGGGCCGATGCAGGGCATACCCATCGGTCTGAAAGACAACCTGGCCACCGCTGGCATCCTGACCACCTTGGGCACGAAAGTGCTTTCGGACTATGTCCCCGAGGAGGATGCCGAGGTGGCGGTTCGTTGCCGCGCCGCCGGCGCAGTGATCCTGGGCAAGGAGAATATGGAGGAATTCGCCGCTGGAGCAACCTCCAACAACCCCCACTTCGGGCCAGTGCGCAATCCTTGGGGAACAGAGCACATACCTGGCGGCTCCAGCGGAGGCGGCGGCGCCAATGTGGCCGCAGAGGTCACATTCGCCTCACTGGGCACCGACTTGGGCGGCTCGGTACGGCTTCCAGGCTCTTTCTGTGGAGTAGTGGGGCTGAAGCAGACCTTCGGTCGCGTCAGCCAGCGTGGGCTGCTTGTCACCAGCTTTAACGGCGACCACATCGGCCCAATGACCCGCTCGGTCGCCGATAGCGCCATCGTGCTCCAGGTCATTGCCGGACACGACCCACTGGACCCCAGCACGGTGCCGGTGCCGGTGCCGGATTACTCCGCCGGACTGGGGCGGAGCATACGGGGGCTGCGAATGGGAGTGCCCTCCAATTACTACTTCGAAGACCTTGAGCCAGACGTGGAGGAAGCCACCATGCGGGCCGTTGCGGCGCTGGAGGAACTGGGCGCGGTCTCGGTTCCGGTGGAGTTGCCGATGATGAAGTACATCGGGGCCGTGCGAATGGCGGCGATGTCCGACTCCATCGTCACTCACGAGCCGTTCCTGCGGGCCAACCGCGACGACTACGGGCCCGACGTGCTGTACCGGACACTGGGCGGGCAGTTCGTCCTGGGTCACCACTATTCGAAGGCAATGAAGGCGCAGCGGCTGATCCAGGAGGACTACGCCCGCGTCCTGCAGGATGTGGACTTCATAGTGACCCCGACCACTCCGCTTTGCGCGCCGCGCATCGACGCCGCGTATATCGAGCACGGCGGTGAAACACACCGCGTGCGCGGGCCGGGATCGGGCTTGGTGTCCCGCAACACGAGCCCGCTGAATTCCACCGGCCATCCGGCGATAACGGTTCCCTGTGGGCTTAATGCAATGGGCCTGCCCATAGGACTACAGTTCATAGGGGCTGGCTTCCGCGAGGACCTACTCTTCCAGGTCGCCGCGGCTTACGAGTCGGTATCACCCTCCCAGGGCCGCCGTCCACCCGTCCTGGAGGCATAGCTCTACGGCTTGTTGAGCGCGGGGGGGTCGGTGCGCCCCCCGCGCCATGCTAAAATTTGTGCTGGTCCTCAACCCCATCAGGACAATACTACAATCAGGAGAACAGAAATGCCGGCAAACTGGGTTGACATCGACGTTGATGGCGGCGCTATGGAGGCGTATCTAACCCAACCCGAGGGCGATGACAGCCACCCCGCGGTCGTCGTCATTCAGGAAATCTGGGGCGTCAACTCGCACATCCAGGCGGTTGCCGACCGGCTACCGTCGCAGGGATACGTGGGGCTCGCGCCGGCCATGTTTCACCGGGAGGGGCGCATGATAGCGGGTCTGCACGAAGAGCTGCAGACAGCCGTGGGAAGGATGCAGCAATGCAGCGACGCCGGTATCCTTGCCGACGTCACAGCCACGGTGAACTATCTGAAGAGCCAGTCCTTCGTCAACGGCAAAATTGGTATTGTCGGGTTCTGCTTTGGCGGGCGCGTCTCCTACTTGGCGGCCTGCAACATCTCCGACCTGTCCGCCTCGGTGGTATTCTACGGTGGCAACATCGGCGTGGCCCTTGGCGACGGCGCCACTCCACTGGAGCAGACCGGCAACATCAACTGCCCGGTGCTGGGACTCTTCGGCGAAGAGGATGCCAATCCGACGCCGGACTTTGTGACTGAGATAGACGCTGAGATGACCCGTCTCGGTAAGGCTCACGAGTTCCACCAGTACGCCGGTGCGGGGCACGGTTTCCACTGCGAAGCCCGCGGCAGCTTCCGCCCTGAAGCAGCGCAGGACGCCTGGGCCAAGGCGATGGCTTGGTTCGACCAAAACCTGAAGGGATAAACCATCCCGACAACAACCAGACCCGACAACAACCAAACAAAATGGGGCAGGGTTTGACCCTGCCCCATTCTTTTGTTCTCCAACACGTCCGTCTCCTTACATCACGGAACGGACCACGCCCCCATCTACCAGGATGGTAGTACCGGTCACGTAGGTGTTCTTGTCGGAGCAGAGGTACGCTACAAAGTCGCCCAACTCCTCGGGGCGACCGAAACGGCCGACGGGGATACGGGAGGAGCCAGCTTCCAGCACCGATTCCAAGTCCTGTCCGGTCTCCTCGGAACGGGTTTCAAAAATATGCTGCATCCGCTCCGTCATCAGGAACCCAGGCGCCACGTTGTTGACCAAGACATTGTCCCGTCCCACCTCATCGGCGAGACTCTTTGCATAGGCAACGGCGCCCATCCGGGTGACGCCCGAGGTCGCCAGGTTGTCGATCGGCTGGTAGACCGTGGAGGCAAGGATATTGCAGATGCGGCCCCACTTCTGCTCCCGCATGTGAGGCGTGGCCTCACGCCCCATGCGTATGAAGAAGGACAGTGCCATGTCTATTGAGCGGCTCCAGGTCTCCTCGGTGGTATCCGTCGCCCTCCCGGACGGCGGGCCGCCGGAGTTGGCCACCACGATGTCCAGTCTCCCGTAGTGATCGACCGCCGACTGGATCAGGATCTGTATGTCCTCCAGTCTGGACAGATCGCCGGGAACCGCCAGCACCTGAGCCCCGGTTGCGCCGCGAATCTCGGCAGCGGCAGCTTCCAGTTCCCCGGCATTGCGGCTGCAGATCGCCAGATTCGCGCCCTCCTGGGCCAACGAATCGGCGCAGGCGCGCCCCAGCCCCTTGCTGCCGCCTCCAATGACGGCCACCCTGCCACTCAGTCCCAAGTCCATAAGGCGAACCCTCCTACCGGCAAGCTGTCGCTATGCTATCAACGCAGAGCAAGGCTGGCAACCTAGCGGATCAGCCATCGCTGGAAACTGAGGTTGCCATGGGCCCAAACAGTTTTCACCGGGCCTTCGGAAATAAAGTGCGATTGGATTTGACCGGCATTTAACCGGCTCCAGCGGCTGTTCAGCGAATCTGACTGCGGGTCAGCCTTCATTGGAAAAGCTGACCCGCACCGCTACTGCGTCATCGCGGGTAATGGCCCACTGGGCCACGCGGTGACCCACCACCCACGCGATGCCGCGGTCGCAGATCAACAGGGGGATTCTGTCTCTCTCGCCACGGGGGACTTTGGCATCGGTAAAGAAATCCTGGAGCTTTTTCGTTCCGGTCATGCCCGAGGGCTGAAAGCGATCTCCCGGACGGCGGGTCCGAACCGTTACTACCTCCCCCAGTATATCTCGCCTCAGGTTGGCGAAGAAACTCTGCGCATGGATGCCGGCACGCTCTTGGCACCCCAATGGCTCGACAACCTGCAGGGAAACTCGCCAAGGGTGAAAGTCGGCTTCCACTGCCTCCCCGGGCGTTTGGGGCAGGCGCATGGTGTGTTCGCCGGTTAGCTCCGGCAACAGGTCCTGCCGGTGGAGCCGACCCACGTACAGAATATCGGCCTCCATCCGGGCGCGAACGCTGCGAGGAAGGTCTATGGCGCGTGCGCCCCGCCTGCGATGGAGCAGCGACAGCATGGCATCAATATGGCTTTCGCCTAGGCCACGGGCATCCCCGAGGGAGGCGGCGTAGGCCCGGCGCAGGGCGTGCCGCTGCAACGCCAGGTGCAGCCGGTTCAGAGCGATGGCGTCAATTCTGACCTCTCCGTCGCATTCAGTGGCCATGCTGGTCCAGCGGTGGTCAAGTTCCTCCTCGATGTAGTCGGCCTCATCCCTGGCGGCACGGGAAAGTCGCAACAGGGCGTCCCGGGCTCGAGGGTTATAGTCGCGGGCCAAGCGGGGCATCAGGTCGTGGCGGACCTTGTTGCGGGTGAATCGCCACATATAGTTGCCCGAGTCCTCGCGGTATGTCTGACCCAAGTCGCGACAGTAGGCGGCGGTGTCCGCCTTATCCACCTTCAGCAGGGGACGAAACAGCAACGGACCGGGGTCCCGTTCGGGCCATGGCCATTCCGCCAATTCCGCCATGCCTCGCAACCCGTGAAGTCCCGACCCTCGCAGCATGTGAAGGAGAATGGTCTCGGCTTGGTCGTCCGCAGTGTGACCCAGCGCAACGGCCGACGCTTTCACGGATGCGGCAACGGCGAACAGAAAAGCGTAGCGCATCTCGCGGGCTGCCTGCTCAAAGGATGATATGCCGCGAGTCTGCTGGTAGGCGATTGGGTCCCGTTTGTCTATGCTGCAGGGAAGGCCCATCCCATCGGCCAGCCTTTGCACAAAAGCGGCGTCGTGGTCGGCCTCGGCGCCACGGAAATCGTGGTTGAGGTGGGCAACGTGCAACGACAGGTGATGAGCCGTTCGCAGGCGGTGGAGGCTGCGAAGCAGGGCCGTGGAATCCGGTCCTCCGGAGCAGGCCACCAGCAGCATCGTGCCATTCTTGGACAGACCCGCACGGTGCAGGGCGCTGGCCACCTGCCGCTCCAAGCTGGACGCCGTTGTCATACCGCCAAGCTAACGGTTTTCGAAGGAAAGGTGGCTGTTGCAGTTGTAAGTGACAAGCCGTCGGCCATTCTCGTCGCTATCGAAGGTGCTGAGAGAGCCGAGGCCTAACGACATTCGATGGAAATTGAACAATGGGATGTCCAGTATGGCGCAGATGATGGTGCGTATGGTGAAGTTGTGGGAAACAACAACCACGCCAGGGGCCCCGGCGTGAGCCCGCTCGATGTCCAATATGACCTGCCAAGCCCGTTCTTGGAGCTGGGTCAGCGTCTCCCCGTTGGGCATCGTCACGTCTGCCGGATTGGTGCGCCAAGTGCTGTAGACCTCCGGCCATCCAGCCCTCATCTCGGCCCCGGTTACACCCTCCAGATCACCCAGGTTGAGTTCCCGCAGCCCAGGATCCGTAACCACCGAAGCGCCGGAAACCTTCCGCACTTCTTCAGCAACCTGCACGGTACGGGTCAACGTGCTGGCATAGATGATGGCATGTTCCCAACTCAAGGCGGCGCGGGCGGAATCTCGGGCTTGGGAGAATCCACGCTCATTTAGGGTAACATCGGTCAGCCCTTGGAACTTGCCCAACTTGTTCCATTCGGTTTCTCCGTGTCTGAGCAGATAAAACCTCACCCTCGCTCCCCGGCAGCCCCCACGGGAGTCCGCACCAGTTTCAACTCGTCGATGCGCACACCGTCCATGCCCTTCACTATTATGGTCAGATCGCCGTACTCGAGACTGTCCTCTATGTCTGGAATTCGCCCCAGCTGGTCCAGCACGAACCCCGCCATCGTCTGGTAATCCCCCTCCGGGATTTCGAGCCCCAACTCATCGTTGATTTCCGAAATACTGGCGGCGGCGTCGACTCGGTATGTGTCCCCACCCAAGGGAACGACCATCTCCTCCGGGGCCGGCCCCTCATCTCCAACCTGCCCTACGATGACCTCCAGGAGCTGCTTTGTAGTGGCCAGCCCAGCGATGCCACCAAACTCGTCAAAGGTCAGTACGACAGTGTGCCGCCCCATTCGCATTTCAGCAAAAGTATCGCTGACGTTCTTGGTTTCCGGGACGATATAAGCCTCGCGCAACAAAGTCGTAACGTCGTCTTCGGGCTTTATATCCCCTGAACTCAGTGCGGTCAACACGTCCTTTACCGACAGGATCCCTACCACATTTTCCTTGGAACTCTCATAGACAGGGAACCGCGTGTGGCTGTATTGGCGATAGATGTCCAGGAATTCGGTCAGTGTCGCGCCCTTTTCCAACCAGACTATTTCCGGGCGCGGGGTCGTCACTTCGCGCATTTGGCGGTCGCCGAACCGGAATACTTTTTCCAGCAGTTCAGCCTCTTCCGCCTCCATCACCCCGGTCTGCGCCCCTGCGGCGATGAGGGTGCGTATTTCCTCTTCACCCACCAGGTGGGATGTATCAGTGACTCCCAGAGCCCGGCTGCTCACAGTGGTGAATCCCTGCAGCAGGGAGACTACCGGCGACAGCGCCGAACCGACGACCGACAGAGGTCTGGACGCAAAGAACGCCACTCCCTCTGAACGACGCCATGCGATGGTTTTGGGCAAAGTCTCACAGAAAAGGAGCAGGATGAGGGTGATACCAATGGTGGACACCAGAGCCGATACCATGGGGTCGCCGATGATTTCGACGATTAGCACGGTGGCCAGCGCTGCTGCTGCGGTGTTCACCAAGTTGTTGCTGAGGAGCACTGTTGCCAGGAAACGCTCCGGGCGTTGAATCAGCCGGGATACTCGTCCCGCTCCGGCCTTGCGAATCTTTACCAAGTGAAGCAGGCGAGCCCTGGGCAGGGCAATGAACGCCGTTTCAGATGCCGAAAAAAAGGCTGAAAGAATCAGGAATATGGCAAGTATGCCCCATCTCCATGAGTCTCCGGCGTCCATGTTTTTGCGTTCCCTCCCAATTCAAAGCAAATAGCGCCGAACACGCGACAGCTACTACAATCGGATGATAGCATTGGCCTGCAGGGGTGTAAAGTTGGGTTGTTTCTAAAGCATTATTTCTGCGGTGAAACAATGGCTCAACTCAATTTATTGTAAAGTCGAATCCTGTGGCGCCAAGTGGATTAAATCAAGAGAATTGCAAACACGGAAAGCTGTCAACATGGTTTTGAAAATTCTAGGTATAGAGACATCGTGTGATGAGACTGCGGCCGGGGTGGTGGAGAACGGACGCATATTGCGTTCCAATATCATCTCGTCCCAGGCCAATTTACATTCCCAATATGGAGGCGTGGTCCCGGAAGTTGCCTCCCGGCAGCATGTGCGCGACCTGACTCCCGTGCTGGAGAAGTCAGTCGCCTCTTGCGGCATGGCGTTGGAGGATATCGACGTCGTGGCTGTTACCTATGGCCCGGGCTTGGCAGGTTCGCTGATCACCGGTCTGAACGCCGCCAAGGCCATCGCCTTCACGCTTGGAAAACCCTTGATCGGCGTCAACCACCTTGAGGCCCACATCTATGCCGCGTGGCTGACCCCCTCCGACCCGGCAGCGGACCCGGGTTTTCCACTGGCATGCCTCGTCGCATCCGGAGGCCATACCGACCTGCTGCTGATGGAGGGTCATGGGGACTACAGGCTCCTGGGCCGCACCCGGGACGATGCTGCCGGCGAAGCCTTCGACAAGGCCGCCCGCATCCTGGGTCTGGGATTCCCCGGCGGGCCCGAAATACAGCGAGTCTCCCAAGGAGCGGCGGGCGATGTCTCTCTTCCCCGCGCCTGGATGCGGGATACCCATGACTTCAGCTTCAGTGGCCTGAAGACGGCGCTGTTGCACATGGCGCAAGCGCGCGGGGTCTATCTGCCCGAGGAAGAGGAAACGCTGGACGCCGACGCCACAGCAGAGGTCATACGCGAACTGGCTGCGGCGTTCCAAGAGTCAGTGGTGGACGTGGTGTCGGCCAAGCTGGTGGACATGGCGAGAAAGTACCGCGTAAAAGGGCTGGTTCTCGGTGGCGGAGTGACCGCCAATACCAGACTGAGGGAAGAGATAATCCGGCGTTCTCCCTTGCCCGTGATCATACCCCCGCCGGTCCTCTGCACCGACAACGGGGCAATGGTCGCCGCCTGCGCCTATTATCAGCACCAGCGCGGGGAACAGTGGCCCCTGGGGTTGGACGTTGAGCCGGGCCTCCCGCTGGGCTGACAACTCCCCGGATCACCTGCGATAGGTTCAGCTGTCGTCGCCTGGCGGCATTGCCATATTCCTGCAGCCCTGATCAGTTGGACTGCTTCCCTCCGCTCCGGCTCTGGCCTGTCTCCGGTACGAATGAGCCAGTTCCACAAGGTCATACACCTGCTGCACATCCAATGAACTGCGAAACGGAAAGGCGATCTCCATCCCTTCGCCATGGAAAATCACCGCCCCGGCGGGGCGAGTGAAGTAATTGTGCGCCAATATAAACATGCCTGCCAGAATAATCAGCAATGCGATAAACGGGGCCACATCGATGTCCAACACTGGAACGTTGGGGCCGCTGATCTGTCCTGCTAGCCAATAACCAACAATCAAGTAGAGAACCGCGCCACCCACTATGATCATTAAGCCCTGCAATATCGCGCTCCAATTGCGTTGACCCGTACGGACAGAGCACTGCGCTATTTCCGACGCCATAGCCATGTGGGTGTCGCGATAGCCCTCAACTCCCCTGAAGGCGATCAGCCGCTGGTTGGTCAATATGAGAGCCTGGCCAGACCGCGGGACACTTGCCACCAACCCCTCGTCGGGCAGGAATACCCTGGCTATTTCCTCGCCGCGGGCCAGCGGCACTCCCCGGAGGCGTGCAGGCGGCACGTCAATGTTGTCCCCGTCCCTCTCTTGATCCTGCATCGATGGCTCAAGAGCCGTATCCGGTCCCTCCGCAAGGCGCTCCAGTTGGTCGATGCTCTCTATGTTCTCCGGGAATGCGGCCTCAAAAACCTCCAAGTCGATCTCACGAGACCGCATTTCCAGTTTCTCACCTGCCCGCCACTGGGCCGACAGAAACTCGCCGGGAGCCGATGGAGGAGGGGGCGTCAGGGTCGCGCCGGATTCCTCGTTCCCACCCGGAACGGCGGGCGTCTTCAGCCATTGGCTTGCCAGGAACTCTGTTGGGGCGGACGGAGGCGGTGGTGTGATCACAACCGGAGACCTGGGGCGCCCTGCGGCAACGCCGACAGAACGGCCCGCGTTATCGGAGCAGGCGCCCGCGGGTTGTTGGTATGTCTCTTTGTCGCCGTTCATTTCGCTCGATTGAGAAATCCGTCACATCCCATACTAGCATACGCCCAAGGCGCGTTGCCCCAATTCGTGGGTCTCGAATTGAAACGTGAGTTGTTGACAGTGGGACGTGAGTGTGCTAGTGTCGATAGAAAGCTGTGATGGAGATGAGTAGGTCAGGGATTCGTGTTTAGCGAGCCTGGTACGGTGGAAGCAGGCGCATCGAACCTGAACGAAGATCCCTCCGGAGTCGCCGACTGAAAGGCCTTGAAACAACAGGGCCAAGTAAGCAAGGCCGGGGTTCGTCGCCCGTTAGCAACGACGGGGCATGATAGTGCCTGTCAAGAGAGGCTCCGCGTTAATCGGAGCAAATAGGGTGGTACCGCGGGAATAATCAAGTCCCGTCCCTATGTTGGGGCGGGCCTTTTTTATTGCCGGTCAGCGGCTCTCCTCGCACTCTTCTCTGGCAGGGAAGGTCAGAATTTACGGAGGCGCTGCTTTGGTGGTCAAAGAAAAGGTCAAGGGCGCGGAAATCATCTGCCAAAGTCTCATCCGGGAAGGGGTCGAAGTCCTGTTCGGGCACCCGGGCGGGGCGATTCTACCTTTCTACGACGCCCTTTGGGGCTATCCTCAACTCCGCCACATCCTCGTGCGCCACGAGCAGGCTGCGGCCCATGCCGCCGACGGATACTCGAGGGTCAGTGGCAAGGTGGGCGTCTGTGTCGCTACCTCCGGCCCCGGAGCGACCAACCTCGTCACCGGCATCATGGGCGCCAAGGCCGACTCGGTGCCGTTGATCGCTATCACCGGACAGGTGGCGCGCACCGCTCTCGGCTCCGAGGCGTTTCAGGAGTGCGACATCTGCTCCATCACCGCCACCTGCACCAAGAAGAGCTTCATGGTGATGTCGGCCGAAGACCTGGCTCCCACCATTCGCGAGGCCTTTGTGATCGCTCAGGAGGGACGCCCAGGCCCGGTGCTGATTGACATTCCCCGCGACGTACAACTGGAAATGGTCGAGCCCGACTTCCCTGCGATCACTCCGCTCCAGATGCCGGAATTGAGCGAGGAGACCCAGGAAAGCCTGCACGACGCTGCCCGTCTGATCACCGAGGCCGAACGCCCCCTGATCATCACTGGCCACGGAGTCCTGGCCTCCGGCGCCTCCCCGCAGTTGCAGGCCTTCGCCGAGGCCACGGGCATCCCCGTAATCACCACGTTGCTGGGCCTGAGCAGCTTTCCCAGCGGCCATCCCCTCAATCTGGGGATGCTGGGAATGCACGGCATGTACTGGGCCAACATCGCCGTCGACGAGGCCGACCTCATCGTGGGCTTGGGTATGAGGTTCGACGACCGGGTCACCGGACGGGTGTCCACCTTCGCCCCCCACGCCCGCATAATCCACGTGGACATCGAACCCACCCAGATCGGACGCAACGTTCCGGTGGAGGTGGCGCTGCCAGGCGACGCCAAGGCGGTGCTCCACGGCCTGACACCCCTCGTTTCCTACACGCCGCGTCCGGACTGGATGGAACACATCAGCCGCTTGCGCCGGGAGCATCCGTCTCTTGCCGTCCCGCCGTCCCACAAGCTGCAGACCCAGCACGTGCTGTCCACGCTGAACGACCTGTTGCAGGACGACCCTGGCGCCACCGTCGTAACCGGCGTCGGCCAGCACCAGATGTGGGCCGCCCAGTTCCTTTCGTTCAACCAGGCCAACACGTTCGTTTCCTCGGGCGGTCAGGGCGCCATGGGATTCGAGGTTCCTGCCGCCCTGGGTATCCAGGCCGGCCGGCCGGGTACCACCGTGTGGAGCATCGCGGGCGACGGCGGCTTCCAGATGACCCTGCAGGAACTGGTTACTGCCGTTGAGGAGAAACTGCCGGTAAAGATTGCCCTCATCAACAACGGCCACCTGGGCATGGTGCGGCAGTGGCAGGAAATGTACTTCGAAAACCACCTCAAGGCCGTTCCTGTTCCGGGACCCGACTACGTCAAACTGGCCGAGGCTTACGGTATGGGAGCGATGAGGGTCTCAGAGCAGGAAGACGTACTGGCCGCGTTGAAGCATGCTAAAGCACACGACGGGCCGTTCCTCATCGAGTTTGTCGTAGACCAAGCGGCCAACGTATACCCGATGGTGCCGCCGGGTGGGTCATTGGCTGACACCATAGAAGACCCGGCGGTCGTCGTCTAATCTCACTCAGCGCTTTCTGCGTTTATTTTTCTTCGGAGTTGGCTATGGACAAGGTCTCTATTCAGGAAGCGTCCCGCCGTCTGAACGTGTCGCAGCGGGACATTCGCGAATACATCCGCAGGGGCAGCTTGAAAGCCGAACGCGACCAGGATTCGTCTACAGGACGCTGGCTCGTTGAACTTCCCGGCGACGGCTGGGAAGATGATTTCAAGTCCTATCTCAACCAAATGGCGTCCGGACAAACACCATGGTGGTGGGCATTCGCACGCAAGACCGGAAAAGTCCACTACCTGTTGCAAGTGGGTATCGAGGAGATCATGCCCGACTTTCTCTGCGGCCTGCGAGGTGAGAATCTCTTCCCGGCCGACGGACACACATCCGATCAGCGCTGCCCAAACTGCCTGAGATCCGCCGTCGAACAGAGTCTGCCGCTCTGGGACGAGGCGTAACGCCGAGCGTATCTGCCCTGGGCGAGACCCAACGTCGCGCTCCCAAAAACAAGAGGCTACCGTTGAAGTAGCCTCTGTGATTCGCCGTTAAATCTACATTCCTGCAGGCGAGTGCTTGCTAGCCGCCACCACCGCCGACGTTGACGCCCGGCTCGGTCATGCCTTCAGGGTTAAGCAGGGTGTCCAGTTCAGCGTCGGATAGCTCGGTCTTCTCCTTGGCCATCTCGCGGATGGTGGAGCCTGTTGCGGCGGCCTCCTTGGCGATGGATGCTGCCGCGTCGTAGCCAATGGCGGGTGCCAAGGCCGTGCCCAGCATCAGACCCTTCTCCACCATGGCCGGGCCAACTGTCGTGGCCTCGATCCCCTCGACGCACTGGTCGGCGAAGTTGTTGGCCGATGCAGCCAGCAGGGATATGGATTCCAGGATATTGTGAGCCGCCACCGGCATCATTGTGTTCAGCTCGAAGTAGCCGCCCTGTCCGGCCAGGGTTACCGCCGCGTCGTTGCCCACCACCTGCGCCACCACCTGCACCACCGACTCGGCAATCACAGGGTTGATCTTGCCCGGCATAATTGAACTTCCCGGCTGCACCTCCGGCAGGATGAGCTCGCCCAGCCCAGCACGGGGGCCTGAGGCGATGAAGCGGATATCATTGGCAATCTTGTGCAGGCTGATGGCCACGGTCTTCAGCTCGCCGCTGGCCTCGACCAGGGCGTCCAGAGAAGACTGGGCCTGAAAGTGATTGCCGGTCTCGCGGATCTCCACCCCGGACGCCTCTGAGGCAAAGGCGCAGGTCCGGTCCGAAAACTCAGGGTGGGTGTTGACGCCGGTGCCGACTGCCGTGCCGCCAAGGGCCACCTCCGCCAGCGCCTCCTGCGCCCGCCGCATCCGCTGGATACTGTACCGGGCCTGTCCCGCGTAACCCAGGAATTCTTGGCCCAGCCGCACCGGCGTGGCGTCCTGCAGGTGGGTCCGGCCCGTCTTTATGATGGGCCAGAACTCCTCGGACTTCTTCTCCAGTTCCGTTGCCAGATTCTCCAGCCCTGGAATCAGGTCTTCCCTGATCGCCAGTAGGGCGGCGAGGTGAATTGACGTGGGAATTACGTCGTTGGACGACTGGCCCATGTTGACGTGATCATTGGGGTGGACCAACCGGGACCCCAAGTCGCCACCGAGCAGCTGGCTGGCGCGGTTGGCGATCACCTCGTTCGCGTTGGTGTTGGTGGAGGTGCCGGAACCGGTCTGGAAGATGTCCAGAACAAAGTGGCGGTCCAACTGACCGTCTATGACCTCTTGGGCCGCCGCCACGATGGCGTTGCCGATTTGTTCGTCCAGCAGACCAAGAGACATGTTGCTGCGGGCCGCCGACTGCTTGATGAGTCCCAGGGCGCGGATGAAGGTGCGCGGGAAGCGCAGCCCGCTGATGGGAAAGTTCAGCACGGCGCGCATGGTAGAGGCGCCATAAAGGGCATCGGCCGGCACTTCCATCTGGCCCATGGAATCGCGCTCGATTCTGACGTTAGGGCTGGCGGTCATGGCGGGAATCCTCCAAAATTTCTAGTTCCGCGTTCTTAGTTCCGCGTATGGTTCAATAGAAATCAAGCGGTATAAATAATTATCATCAAAAAAGATTTCCTTGTTCATTGGAGTCCAAAACAAACTCTTCGTGATTTCTCAAGAACCACTGAACATGATTTTTAAGATACTTTTCTCTAATGCTAGAGGGCTTCAGATCATTGGGTACCCTCAGCATCCTTGGGTCAATTCCATCAAAACCCTCGAATGGTGCTGCAAGCCGCTCTTTCGTCATGTCAACATACTCTGGGTTGATTTCAAACCCAATTGCTGACCGATTAAGTTGCTGGCAAACTCGCAACGTTGTCCCGCTACCGGCGAATGGATCTAGGACCAAATCTTCCTTATTGCTTGAGGCCAGAATCATTCTTTCGATCAAGCCTTCGGGTTTTTGCGTTGGATGGTCTTGTCTGTTCACATTGCAATAGTGGACATGAGAAAACTCCCAAACATCTCCAGGGTTTGCTCCCCGCATATTATTTCTGGCCCTGTAGTACTTCTGCGGCACTCTCACTGCATCCAAGTTGAACGTGAAATTTTTCGATTTTGTAAACAATAAAATATCGTCGTGGCGTGGAGAAAAACCCACAGTTTTTCCTATTCCCTGCGTATAATGCCATACTATCCAGCTGTTAAAGAGCATCATCATCTCTCTATCCAAGATGTTGTACAAATATGAAATAAACCGAACGCCCATAAAGATGTAAATAGTACCAGTTGGAGTTAGTACTCTTTTGGCATGGAATAGCCATTTCCTAGAGAAATCCAAGTATTCGTCAAATTCTCTGAAATCACGGTTATTGCCGTAGTTCTTGCCCAAATTGTATGGCGGATCTGCGATTATCAAATCAACAGATTCATCGTCGATTGTTTCAAACAGTGCCAGAGCATCGCCGGACAAAACCTTTATGTTGTTCATTTCGTCCACCCATTCTGAGTTGCGTAGCGCAACCAATTGTCAAATCCCTTTATCGAAGCTATACATTTTCTGTCAAGCAATTGGCAGAATTCCCAAGTAGTACGTAGCTCTTGAGCAACATAATGAATATCTTTTATTTGAATTTGGCCGCTACCCAACGCTGGGTTATATTGCAGATCGGAATTAGAAATATACTTTAGGTCATACGCATTGAAATCTACAACTTCCATCACACCCATCATCATCTTTGTTTCTTTATCACGCGTACTGAACACACTATGTTTAACGGATAAAATAACAAAAATGTAATCAGGATCTCTTATATAAGCTGTCCTTATACGTGCGAATGAGGTTATGTTGGGGACTTTCCGCTATTTGGAATGTCTCTCGACGTTGCTTTCACATCCACGTAGCCTGTAATGGACGACTTCATTTTTCTAACTACTTCAAATTGGAGTATCACGTCCGCCATGTTGAGCCGTTCTCCTGCCTCAACATTTATTAGGTGGTATCTATTATTTTCATCTTCCAGAAATTCTTGAAACACCTCAAGCACCCATGCTTCTATAAAAGGCCCTGCAATTTTATTGACATTTTCCATAGGGATGCCTAACTTCAGATTTGTGTTGATTACAATTTTATTTTTGCCGGTATTCATTGCGTTCTTGATAATTCCTTCTACTGAAGTGACGACAAAGTCCGAACACTCTTTGTAATCTTCGGATTCAATGGGGACTTTAAATGTAAGGTCATCGTATGCCATCAGTCCTCTCTCTCCTACAGAGTAACGGGCTCGTCTGCTTAGATTGCGCGTATTCTAGCGCAGGGTAGGCGGGGGCGCAACGGAGGAATGTCAGTGGTTCGGCAAGCTCCCCATGAACAAGCAGTGGGGGACCTCACTCAGAGAGAAGTAGATAGCTTGCCGTAAAAGCACTACGTCGGAGCGGCGCAATCGTGCTACAATTACGATAGTTTCATCGCTTTGGAGTTGCAGATTTGGCCGCCGAGGTACGTGTCAGGTACGCCCCCAGCCCCACGGGGCAGCCCCATATCGGCAACATACGAACCGCCCTTTTCAACTGGCTTTTCGCCCGCCACCACGGCGGGAAGTTCATAGTCAGGATTGAGGATACGGACCAGACCCGCTTTGTGGACGGCGCCATCGAAGCCATCCTTGACGGGCTGCGCTGGCTGGACATCGACTGGGATGAGGGCCCCGAGGTCAATGGCCCCCACGCTCCCTACGAGCAGTCGAATCGCCTCGACATCTACCAGCGCCTGTCTGGGCAGCTCGTGGACCAGGGCAACGCCTATTACTGCCACTGCAGCCGCGAGGAACTGGAGCGACTGAGGCGCGCCAACCGGGATTCCGGCTCGTATGACGGCGACCGTTGCCGCTGTCGCAGCCTCGGGAGGGCCGGCGCCGTGGGTCAGCCGGTGGACGACGACCAGCGGGTCATCCGCTTCGCCATGCCGGAATCGGGAATCACACGAGTCCACGATCTCATTCGTGGCGACGTTGAATGGCGAAACGAGTTGCAGGATGACTTCGTGATACTGAAGTCCGACGGCTTCCCCACCTACCATCTCGCCGTGGTGGCCGACGATCATCTGATGGAGATCAGCCACGTGATGCGCGCCGAGGAGTGGCTGCCCAGCACACCGAGGCATCTGCAGCTGTACCAGGCCTTCGGCTTTGAACCGCCCGAATTTGCCCACCTGCCCATGATCACCGGGCCCGACCGCGCCAAGCTCTCCAAGCGCCACGGCGCCACCGCAATCGGAGAATACCGCGAGCAGGGCTACATGCCCGAGGCGCTGCTCAACTTCATGGTATTGCTCGGCTGGTCGCTGGACGGCAGCACCGAGGTTGTGTCGATACAGAACATCGTCGACAACTTCACCCTGGACCGCATCACCAAGTCGGCAGCCATCTTCGACCAAGACAAACTCCAGTGGATGAACGGCGTGTACATTCGCGACCTTCGGGCCGATGACCTGGCGGAGCGGATGACCGACTACATCCCCAGGAAACTGGACGCAGACGACCAGGACTACCTCATCGACATCGCGCCACTGGTACAGGAGCGCCTCAAGAAGCTGGACGAGTCAGACGACATGACCGCCTACTTCTTCGGCGACTTGGCGCCGGACTACGACGGAGCCATCCTGGTGCAGAAAGGGATGGACCACGAGGGCACCATTGCCGCGCTGCAAACCACCCTGGAGGCGCTGAAAGCCAACACCGCAGACGACGGCTTCGACCACGAAAAGCTCGAATTGCTGCTGGGCGAACTGGGCTCAAGTCTTTCGTTGTCTCGCAGGCAATTCTTTGGACTGTTGCGCACCGCCGCCACAGGCCGCTCCGTATCGCCGCCTCTGTTCGAGACCATGGAGGTGATGGGGCGCGACCGCGTTCTGGCTCGCTTGGTGCAGGCCGCTCAAAAGTTGGGGCCTGTGGAATAACCCCTCGCTTTAACCCTCTTCTCGCATAACGAGGAAAACCTGCAAATCGACATACTCCTTCGGATGACCAAGAATGACACAAACGGCTGGTACTGAAACCACCTCTGGATCCGACTTCGTTCGCGCTATCGCCAACGACGACTATCGGACTGGAAAGTTCGGCGGATTGGTAGTCACCCGGTTTCCTCCCGAACCTAACGGCTACCTGCACATCGGCCACGCCAAGTCCGCCTGCCTGAATTTCGGCCTCGCCGCCGAGAACGATGGGCAATGCAATCTGCGCTTCGATGACACCAACCCCACGCGGGAGGATGTGGAATACGTCAACTCCATCATGCAGGATGTACGCTGGCTGGGCTGGGACTGGGGGAACAACCTGTTCTACGCCTCGGACTACTTCGGGCAGCTGTACGAGATGGCCGTTGAACTCATCAGCAAGGGGAGGGCCTATGTGGATGACCTCTCGTTCGATGAAATCCGGGAATACCGGGGCACCCTGACCGAGCCGGGCCGGGAAAGCCCTTACCGCGACCGCTCCATTGCTGAGAACCTGGACCTGTTCCAGCGGATGCGGGCCGGGGAATTCGACGAGGGCAGCCGGGTGCTGCGGGCCAAGATCGACATGACCTCGCCCAACCTCAACATGCGTGACCCGGTGCTGTATCGCATCCTGAAGGCTTCCCACCACCGCACCGGCGACGATTGGGTGATCTACCCGATGTACGATTTCGCCCACGGGCAATCGGACTCCATCGAGGGAGTCACCCATTCCATCTGCACGCTGGAGTTCGAGGGACACCGCGCCCTGTACGACTGGTTACTGGACGAGCTGGACATCTACCACCCGCAGCAGATCGAGTTCGCCCGCCTCAACCTGACCTACACAGTACTCAGCAAGCGCCGGCTGATCCAACTGGTCGATGGGGGATTCGTCAACGGTTGGGATGACCCTCGAATGCCCACGTTGTCCGGCCTGCGTCGGCGGGGTTACACTCCGGAAGCCATCCGGGATTTCTGCGAGCGCATCGGCGTTGCCAAGCGCGACACTTGGACGGAAATTGCGCTGCTGGAGAACTCCATCAGGGAGGACTTGAACCGCCGCGCGCCCCGCGTGATGGCGGTGCTGGACCCGGTGAAGCTGGTAATCGAGAACTACCCCGAGGGTCAGGTCGAGTACATCGAGTCGGAAAACAACCCTGAGGATGCCAGCGCGGGCCAGCGCCTGTTGCCCTTCTCCCGCACGGTGTACATTGAGCGCGACGACTTCGCCGAAGACCCGCCCCGCGGCTTCTACCGTCTGTCCCCGGGCCGGGAGGTACGGCTGAAGGACGCCTACTACGTCACCTGTACCGGCGTGGTAAAGGACGAAGCCACCGGCGAGATCGTGGAAATCCGCTGCACCTACGACCCGGACACTTACGGCGGCACGTCAGACGATGGACGGCGGGTGCGCGGCACGTCACACTGGGTGTCGGTGGAGCACTGCCTGGACGCCGAAGTCCGCATCTACGACCACCTGTTCCTGCAGGAAGACCCGGGCGACCTGCCGGAGGGCGGCGAGTTCACCGACAACCTGAACCCCGGCTCACTACGCACGATAACGGCCAAAGTGGAGCCGTCGCTGGCCGCAGCGAACCCTGGAGACCGCTGCCAGTTTCTGCGCCAAGGCTACTTCTGCGTGGACCTCGACTCCGAAGCAGGCGCGCTGGTGTTCAATCGCACGGTGGCGTTGCGGGACTCATGGGCGCGTCAACGGAGGAGATAGGGAGATAGATTGGCCCAGAAAAGCTGCCCCAGAATCAAAGGTGAGGGGAGGGTCTGAAACCCTCCCCTTAAACTTCGATAGCCAAGCCGCGAGGGATCTGCCGCCTAATCGGCCAGCCCTGGGCCTGCCTGGACCGGTGCCGACTGGTAGCGCACCGAGTATTTCTTTTCGTTGATGGTGTACGCGGCAATGGCCGCGGGGATCAGCAGCGACGCAGCGATGGCGAAGGGCAGCATGTAGGAGCCGGTCAGGTCGTACAACACCCCTCCCATTATGATACTGAAAAAGGCGCCGATCTGGTGGCAAAGGAATGAGATTCCCGCAACGGTAGCCAGCGCCCTCAGACCGTACACGTCGGCCGTCAGTGAGGTGGTTATCGGCACACTGGCTATCCAGGAGAAGCCCGCGAGGACAGCGAAAAGCCACAGGCTTGCCAAGCCCGGTGCCCCAATGATCGGGAGCATAATACCCCGTTCCGTCGCAATCAGGCCGCCGATCAACACCAAGTAGGCAATGCATCGCACGGAGTAAACCGTCCCCAGCACGTTCTTACGCTCGAAACGGTCCGCAAGCCAGCCCCCGCCGATGGCGCCTATCACGTTCAAGCCTGTCAGAACACCAAAGATCAGTCCCGCCATTTTGAGCGAAACTCCTATCTGTTCTTCAGCGTAAGGCACGAAGTGTACGGATATGAGACCTACCGTTACGCCACAGACCGTATACGCTGCGGAGAGGTTCCAGATAGGGGGAGAGCGGAATGACTTATACCACTGGTCAACTTCGAACAACCCTTGTCGCCGCATTGGCGATCCTGCCGTGCCATTTGAACCTGACTCCTGTTCGCCGTCGGGAAGAAGGCCCAATTGCGCCGGGTCGTTGCGCAGGAAAACAAAGGCCAAGGGCACAGCCAGAAAGGTTACGATCGCTCCAAGAGCAATCCAGGACACCCTCCAGTTAAACAACTCCACCAAGTAGGCGCTGAATGGAATCAGGATCAGGCCCCCAAGGGAAGTCCCGGCCGCCACCAACCCCAACACGAAAGTTCGCCGTTTCATGAACCAGCGCGCCAGCAGTGGCCCCATGGTGCCGATGGAAGCGCCGCTCATGGCCGTGGACAGCACAAAGCTGAACAGAAACACAAGGAACAGGTAGTGGAATGTGAGGCTCAGACCCGCGGTGGCCAGTCCGGCCACAAACAAGCTGATCACGATGACCTTGCGGGAGTTGAACTTATCGAAGAGATGGCCCACTAAAGGCTGTGTAATCCCGTTCATCAGCCAGCCGATACCGGCGGCAATGGAAATGGTGGTGCGGTTCCATTCAAAGTGCTCGCTCATCGGGATTACGAAGACCCCGAAGCCATTGCGCGCGCCCGTGGTCACCGCCACGATGAACATCGCGGAAACCACGATGTACCAGCCGTAGTAGACGCCTTTTCGGGGCGCCGGTCCCGCCTCTACCTGACTGCTTACCGCCTGATTGTCTTGCGCCATTCCAATCCTTACTGGCCGTCCCGGCGGTAGACTTGAATCCGGTGGCGGCAGCTGTCAACCACCAGAATGTTGCCATGGCTGTCCAATTTAACTGCCGTTGGTCCCCATAGCAGTTTTTCCACGTTGGCAGATTCCTCTCGGTCCCGGCGTTCCGGCGCGTCAACCACAGGCGAAAGGTTGGCCTCCAACCGCAGGGCGCCCTCCTCGGGGTTGGCCAAAAAGTACTCGTCGGCCCACGTGGGCGTCTGCGATTCCCCTCGCAGGGTGGCCAACACCTCACCGTTCGGCGACAAGACGCGAATGCGCTCGTTGCCCCAATCAGCCAAGTAGATTATCCCATTGGCGTCAACGCATAGCCCGGCAGGGTGGTTGATGAATTCGTCCTCTCGCACCGCTGCCCCCAAATGGGGTAATTGGGCCAGGAATTCTCCGCTGGAGCTGAATTTCTGAATCCGGTCGTTGCCCCAGTCGGATACATAAACGTCGCCGCTTTGGTCAATAGCGACACCCCAAGGCGTATTGAACTGGCCTTGGCTTGCACCCAATTCACCCCAGGACAGCAGTAACTGCCCGTCGGCAGTAAACTTCTGTATCCTGTGATTGCCACTGTCGGCAATCAGCAGGTTGTCGTCATCATCGCAGGCGACGTACGAAGGGCGGTCAAGCTGCCCCGGAGCCGCACCGGGTTCGCCCCACACACCCAACATCTCGCCGGTGGTGGCGAAGATGGTGATACGGTTCAGTGCCTCGTCGGCCACGTAGAGCCGATCACCACTGTCGAAGGCCAACGAACTGGGCCACCAGAACTCACCGTGACCCGTGCCTCCGGTACCGAACTCGCCCAGAAACTCCTCGTCGACGGTACACATGGAAATGCGCTTGTAGGCCAGGCGCAGCGGAATTTCAGGCCCGGCCCGATTGAGCACGTACATCACGCCCTGCGAGTCCAACGCCACGTCCACAGGGTTCTGGAAACCTCGGCCCTGGTTGGACAGCGAGCCGACGGTATGGCTGTAGCGTATGACTGCAGTGGTGGTCATGTCAGGAAGTCCGCCTTTCGTATTCCGAATGTGAGCCAACCCAATGCCAGGTGATTGCGGCTCCATTCAATTCGCCGGGGATCCGCTGATTGTCATCTACTCTGGCAGAGTAAACATTATGCCTTGACCGAACTCGTCTGAATCTCAGACTTGGATCTTGCGGGTTGTTTCTGAACAAACTGCGGGCCCGCCTGACTTTGCTCCGTGTCTCAGGGTCAAGTTGCCGATACCTTTGGGTAAATTCAGGGCTAATGCGTGATCTCATTGCTTACTAAACGCTAGAGGACTCCGGGGTACTGGTCAAACTACTCGCCCCACCGCATCGAGCCGTTGATACTCTCCAGCATCGACCGGATGGCCTCATTTTGGTCTGCCTTATCCAGACCTACGAGTTTGCCGAAGGCCTCGGCCCACGTTTCATCGTTCTCGATTTTCTTTTTGAGGAACTTCAGGATTTCCTTATTCGTGTCTTTAGCGACCTGTATCAAAAATACTCCGCCTTGGCTATGCCATCTGGTACTCCCGGGTGGAGACGATCAGTTGCAGAAGGTCGGCAACGCGCTGCTCGGCGCAATCGGACGAGAATCGCGGCTCCAAGCTGATTTCGCCTTGCTCGGCCACGAAGGCGACCAGTTCTCCGCGGGTCGATTCAGCCACCTCCAGCGCTCCTGACAGGGCGAGGCAAGAGCCGACCAATTCCTCGGGCGAATATGCCGCTCGTTTCTGCCGCAGGCGGCGGATGATGGCCTGTACTCCCGGCTGGGATGGATCTCCAACAAGCTGGGCCGCAGAGTTGACCCGCTCCATCAGGGTGCCAGTGTCCACCCACTCCGTGCCTGTGTGCCAGCCCTCCACCGTGGGGGGATTGAGGATTTCTTGCCCCATGAAATTGGCGTCCAAGGCCAGATTAACGATATTCCACTGGGGCGTGCCAAAGGCCCCGGCCAAGCGGGCCACGCCCGCCACGACCTCCGCAGGACTCTTCACCTTGGCGTAACGGACCTCCTCAGAACGGAAGAACTCCGAAGTGAAGATTGTCCCAAGGGCGGAACGCACGTCGCCCCCGGTACGGCGCAGGTCCTCTGCGATGATCTGGGTGGCCGTTTCGTTGGGCTGATCGGAGACGAAGAACGCGTACAGCTTCCCAGCCAGGAACCAACTGCTGGCAGGATGGCCACAGATTATGTCCAGCACGTCCTCGCCGTTGAAGCGCCCGGTCTGGTTCAGGAAAGTCTTGGCACTATCGTCGTGGTTTTCGGGACGATATTGAAACTGCCAGTCCAAGCGCCCGTGGGGCCAGATGGAGTCGCGGGAGGCCCGGACGCTCATGTAGTCCTGGTTGGCGATAGTCCAGCCGGTGAAGGCCCGGGCCGCCGCCTTCACATCACCCTCGGTGTAGGTGCCGATTCCCATTGAGAAGAGTTCCAGCAATTCGCGGCCGTAGTTCTCGTTGGGTGAATCCTTGTGATTGTCCTTGTTGTCCAGCCAGAAAATCATGGCCGGGTCCCGCGACAACTCGGACAGCAAATTGCGGTAGGTTCCCAACCCGTGTCGGCGAAAGGTGTTGGTCTGGTTTACCATAGCCTTCGCGTGGTTCAGCTTTCCATAGGCGGTGGCGAACAGCCCGTGCCAGAAGAGTGCGATCTTCTCTTCCATCGGCCGTTTCGAGTTGATCATCCGGTACAGCCAATGGGATTGGGAACTCTCGATGAGCATGAGGCTGTTCTGGTCGACGTGGTAGCGCCGGAAAAGAGCATCGTCCCAGGCCGGAGCGTCCTCTGGATGCAGAAGCCGCTCGACCGTGTGATCGTAGCCTTCCGCCATTGAGCGTTCCAACTCTTCAAGAGTGGCGCCGAAACCAGCCCTGCGCATCAGATGCGCCATCAAAGAAAGCTCGTCGTGAGCCTGTCCTTGCGGAACTGCGCTTATTTGCGTCATTACCTGCTCCTTTGTCCCGAGGACCGGCTTGGTTCTGCTGACCGGTCAAGCCTGTGTCCTCTCTGGCAGTGGCGCCGGTCAATTCAAAGCATTCAGATGCCGGTAGTATAGCACCGAAGAAACCGTTGCTGCCTTGCGGCGCCGGGCATGTCGCTGTTCCTGATTCTGCCAGTTGACAGTTGCAATAATTTGATTTAATTTTTAAAAAATAATTATGTTTAGGTCAAATTGCTCTCATCGAACTGGTAATCGTGCTTGAGTTTACATTTGTCAGTTTGACAGTCCCGGGACGGGCGGCCTGAATAATCCTGAGCTTCCCTCCCGGAAGACCCCATCCGTTGCCTTGCGCTGAAGGGTGGGGCAAACCCACGAGACACCAAAAGGACATGAGGAGGTGGGGAATGGCGAAATAACCGGCCAGGGAAACCTTGGCTTCGAAACGACTTCCGCGAGACTTTGCAGTTACGGGGATGTACGTCTCTTCCCAATGAATGCAATATTCGTTCAGTTTCCGTTTTTCTTCGGAACGCACGTCCCTCTTGCATTCCCACAACACTGCTCTTATGTCTCCTTGCGGATTGGAGCTGACAGCCTTGACAGCTCAAGGTAGATAAGTGTTTGGGGTGTTTTTGAAATGTCAACAGACGTGAAAATAATCAGTGATGGAATGATGAAAATCGACGGCGGGTCGATGTTCGGACAAGTACCCAAGGTGGCTTGGGAGAACAGCGTGGTCACCGACAGGAAGAACCGAATGACGCTGGGCCTGAACTGTCTGCTACTTCATTCGGGCGGCCAGAACGTGCTCATCGATACTGGAATCGGGTCCAAGGATATGCACGCCGACAAGGAAACCTTGGGGTTGGTGCCAAGCAGACTGTTGCGTGGCATCAAGTCCGTTGGCCTCGCGCCCAAGGACATAAACGCAGTTATCCTCACTCATCTTCATTTCGATCATTCCGGCGGTTGCACCCGGCTGGACCGTGCTGGAAACATAGTGCCGACCTTCTCCAAGGCGAAATACTACGTGCAGGAGAGGTGCTGGAACGAAGCCTGCAACCCCAATGAGCGGGCCAACAACTCTCACCGCACTGACAACTTCCTTCCTATCGAGGAGCGCGGGCAACTGGAACTGCTGGATGGTGACAGTGAAATCATGCCCGGCCTCAATGTAATCGTCACCGACGGACACGCCCGGGGGCACCAGATGGTGATGTTTAACCACGGCGGCGAGCGGGTCGTTTTTCTGGGAGATATAGTGCCGACACCGCATCATCTGAATCTGGTCGCGATCTCCGCTTTCGACAACTCGCCGGAGGTGACATTGGAGCAGAAGAGGGAGCTTCTCTTCCGCGCCGAGCAGGAAGGCTGGCTGCTGGTCTTCTCCCACGGACACGATATTCGCTCCGGCTACTTGGAGCGTCGCGGCGGAATGGGCTACCTCCGAGATGGAGGACTTTAACGATTCTCAATCGACTGAGGATAACAGCAAGAGACAGCCGCCCCGTTTCTGGTTAGAACGGGGCGGCGCTGTTTTCTCAGGGCTATGGCTAAACTATTCCAGGACGGCGGCCCCTCAGTCAGCTACCTCAGCAACCACCCAGTCACCGTCCAGCCCCACAAGTTTCGCGTTGGTTATCCGGTTCCCCAAGTCTGATTCGTTAGCAGTGCGGACCCTGAGGTAGTTGTCGGTCAGTCCAGTCCATGAGCCTGCCCTCGAGGACTGCTCCCAAAGGACCGGCCGCACGGTTTCCAGTTGTCCCTCCCTGAATCGCCGTCGGGATTCAGCCGACAGGTTGAGCATCTCCGCCATACGTTCGCGTTTCTGCGGCTCTGGGACCTGGTCGCCGAAATAGAACGCCGACGTTCCCGGTCGAGGCGAATACGGGAACACATGAATATCGGCAAACTGCATCGTGGCAGCGAACCCGCGTCCGTCAGCGAAGTCGTCGTCAGTCTCTCCGGGGAAACCCACAATGACGTCGGTCGTAATGCCGGCCTCCGGGTACATCTGGCGTACAAACTCCACCGAGGCGGCAAACCGGGTCGTGTCATACCGGCGTCGCATCCGGCTCAGAACGGGGTCGCTGCCGCTCTGGAGAGGGATGTGAAAATGACGCATAAGCCTGGAATCTCTCCAGAGTTCCAGCAGTTGCGCCGTGATTTCGTGGGCCTGCAGCGATGAGACCCGCAGGCGCTCCACGCTGGTTTCGGCCAGTATGAGGTCCAGCAACCGGACGAGGTTCAGCCCGGAAAGGTCGAACCCGTAGCTGCCCAACTGGGTGCCGGTGAGCGCCACCTCCCTGCAGCCCCCGGCGGAGTGGCGGTTTATTTCAGAGATGATATTCTCGGGAGGAATGCTGCGTTCCCGTCCCCGCACCTTGGGGACGATGCAATATGCGCAGACCTGGTCGCATCCCTCCTGAATCTTGACCATGGCCCGGGTTCGCCCTGCTGCCCTGGGCCCGAAGCTTAATGCGGGAATCGGCAACAACGCAGGGTCCTGCACTGCGAGTTGAACCGAATTTACCAAGTCCGACTTAGCCGTATTGCCGACCACCAGTGAAACCGCATCCATCCCCTCCAGCTCGGAGGGCGCGCGCTGGGCGTAACAGCCCGTGGCCACTACCACGGCTTCGGGGTTGCGGCGCCGGGCGGCACGGAGGAACTGGCGGGCCTTGGAGTCGGCAGTGGCGGTGACAGTGCAGGTGTTCAATACAACGATGTCTGCAGCCTCAGACGGATCCACCACCAAGTATCCGGCCTCGCGGAACTCGCGTGCCAGGGTTTGACTGTCTGCCTGGTTCAGCTTGCACCCGTGGGTGTGGATTGCCACCGTCCGTCGCAGAGTGACCGCTCCGTCCAGCAACACCATGCCGACGGGTTCACTGGACATGGTTTTCGAAGTCCAATTCGTCTGGCTCGTCGTCCATTGGGATCATATCCCAAAGCCGCTCCACCGCAGCCGTAACGTCCTCGAGAATCGAAATGAGCTGCTGTGCGCCGCCTCGGGATTCACGCACTCGGTCCGCGGCATCGGCGAATCCGTTGAGTCGAATGAAAGCATCCCGTATGCGGCGGTCGTTGTGTTCGCGGCCGACGTTTTGCGCATACTGCTCCACCGCTTGGCGGTCATCCACCTCGTCGCCTCTGCTGAGGGCGACTCCTTTCACTGCCAGCGTCACGCTGCCCCACAGAAGTTCCTCGCAGCGCAGCCATCGAGCCTGCCTGGCCTCATTCATGGCATCGCGAAGCAACCGTACGCTCTGTCCGTTGTAGCGCGCAAGCCGCGCTTGTTGTTGGGAGGGTTGTAGCATAGCTCCTTTACATCATAGATGCGCAACTTCGGCTGTCAACCAGTCCGTGTAGCAAAGACACAATGTAGAGAGCCAATCACACGGGTTTGACAGACCCATACGGCCACTGATATAATCTTTCTTACTGTGCCCGGCGCTAATCGAAGACGCCGGGAAATTTTTACGAAAGGGAGGTATCTACTTTGCTGGTCAGCTACAGGCATATCCCGCTAGCTGCACTGATGGCCATTGCGGTCATCATCGCCGCCATAGCCTGCGGCGATTCCGCCGTTCCTACGCCTCAGGTCATCACCGAGCAAGTTGAGGTCACCAAGGTAGTAACTGAGCAAGTCGAGATTACTAAGGAAGTCCCTGTTGAGGTCACCAAGGTAGTAACCGAGGTAGTAACCGAGGAGAAGATAATAACCCAGGAGATCGAGGTTACCAAGATTGTCGAGGTCGAGCCGGTTAGGGAGAAGCGTGAACTGGTGTTCGGCGGTCTCGGCTGGGACAGCGCGCTGGTGCAGAACGGCGTGGCCCGGTACATCGTGGAGCATGGCTATGGCTATCCCACCAGCCAGATAGAAGGGCAGACCGTGCCCTTGTTCCAGGGCCTCCGGAAGGGCGACATCGACATCACCATGGAAATTTGGTTGCCCAACCAGAACGCCGTCTGGAATGAGGCAGTAAAGGCGGGCGAAGTCATCCCGGTTGGCCGAAGCCTTGAAGACAACTGGCAAAGCACGTTCGTTATCCCCGGGTACGTTCAGGACGCCAATCCCGGCCTGGTGAATGTGCAGGACCTGAAGAAGGACGAGTACAGGGCTTTGTTCGCGCAGGCGGACAGCGGCGGCAAAGCGGTCCTGCTTGGCTGTCTCGCGGCTTGGAACTGCCGGGCGGTCAACGAAGGACAACTCGAAGCATACGAACTCAGGGACCATGTGGAGTTGAGGGACCCCGGGACGTCCGGCGCATTGGCCGCCGCCATTGAAGGGGCATACCTGAAAGAAGATCCCATCCTCTTCTACTACTGGGGCCCGACGAAGCTGGCCAGCGACCTGGACATGAGGCTCTTGGAACAGCCGGACCCCTCAACTTGCCCGGACAATGATCCGGTGCATGGTTGTGAGTTCCCGGCCGCCCAGATAATGATTGCCATGAACACGTCGCTTGTGGACGAAGCTCCGGAACTTATCGGCTTCTTCCGCAATTGGGACTGGTCCGCAGTCAACCAGTTGGCCGCCGATGGCTGGTATGCGGAAAACAAGGACGATTACGACACTAGCGAAGAAGCCTATTCGGCTACCGGAGTCTGGTATCTGAAAAACAACGACGGCTGGAAGAGCTGGGTGCCAGCCGATGTCTTGGCCAATGTGGAGGCTGCACTAGCAAACGAGTCGTAGCCAGCAACGGCAATCCAACCAAGGAATACGAACATGAGTCATTCCGGAGTTTGGTGGCAGGCAGTGAAGTGAGGGGGATAGGATAGCCACAGGGCGCTCAGGGCAGCGCGGAGTCTGGGGAGCGGTATCGCGGCTTGGCGGTACCGCTCCCCTGTTCTATGGCACCAGTGCCGGAGAAGGTTCTGTAGCATAGACGCCAGTTCAGGGGCCAGCAGGGAGAGCAGGAAGGCATAGACCAGGCTGACCATGAGCAGCAGTTTGAGCCGGTTTTCCCAGAACCAGAGCCTTGGGCTCTCCATGGCCAGATCCGTCTTGCAGGCCCGGTAGCACATCTCAACCTGCCAGCGGCGGGCATAGGCCAGGACCACCCGCCAGGCGTCATCGTTGGTGGAGACGGCTTCATTGGTCAGCAGGTACCAGGGAGTGCGGCCCCTGCCGGGTCTGGAGACCACCAGCCACAGCTCATCGTCAAGCTGGGGATGGCTCACCGGGACGGCCACGATGCCGGTCTTGCGGTGTTGACGGCGGCGGGTATCCCAGATCTGGCGGTGGTCTTGCGAGCGTTTGCCTCGGGTGATCTGCCAAGCAGGACGTTCTCCCTTGGCATCGGACAGACGGTAGCGGGTGGGCCAGCGCACGATAAACCGCAGTTGGCGTCCGCACAGTTCCCCGAGCCAGGGGGCGCCGGCGAATCCCCGGTCGAAGACGTGGATCACCCGCCGCTGCCAGCCTGCGGCGCATTGGGACAGCAGGGAGACGGTTTGTTCCCGCCGGTGGCTGGCCAGTTGGCCCCGGCTGGTCCACCAGCGCATGGCGGCCAGGGCGGGAGGTCCCTGCATTCCGGCCACCAAGACGGTGAGCCATTGCAGGCCGGGCACGAATACCGGTGGTCCTGACGGAGGATTGTAGTAACCGGGCTTGATGCGCTTGAGGCGTGCCGCCTTGCTGGAGCGGACCGGGCACAACCCCTCCAGGGCGATGCTTTCCGGCTTCTCCAGCACGCTCTCGTCCCAGATGGCCAGGGCCGTCCCGCCCTGCTGCTCCAGCCAGGTCAGGCACTGCTCCGCCCGGTGCCAGAGGAACCTCTCCAAGAGAGTGTGGCACCACTTGGGAGAGCGCAGCAGGTTACTGAGCCGTTTGGTGCCGGCCGGGGCCTGTGCCGGGGAGAGAATGTGGGCGCCCAACTCGCTGAGCAGCAGTCCCGAACGGGAGTGGCGCAGGCGCACGATGGCAACCAGGGCCAAGGAAAAGGTGCGCACCAGACGCCGGTCGATCTGCCGGTCCAGCCATTGCTCCAAAGGCCCGATAAAAGATTGCAACAGATTGGCAACCTCCTGCCCTTGCTCCCACCCCGCCCCATGCCGCAACATAAGAAAAGACCCCTTCCGGTGAATGGTGTGTCCACAAACCCATTTCACCTCAAGGGGTCTTACTTTGTGCCTGTATCTCTAAACGGCTTTCCGCGTCTTTACCAAACTCCGGGATGACTCATGTTTCGTATTGGAAATCAGCTTCAGGGTAATGGCCTGGTTCTAGTTGTCCTGGCGGGAGAGGATATAGCCTTGCGAGATTCTGTCGATGATTATGGCCATCACCACTATGCCAGCTCCGGCGACAAAGGCCTTTCCTTCTTCAAGCTGGCCCATCGACCTCAAGACCTCGATTCCCAGTCCACCGGCGCCTACCATTGCCGCGATAGTCGCCATAGCCAGAGCCATCATCACGGTTTGGTTTATGCCGGCCATGATAGTCGGGATGGCCATTGGCATCTGTACCTTGACCAGCAATTGTAGGGGACTGGAACCGAAGGAGCGTCCTGCTTCCACCACCGCCGGGTCTACCTGCCGGATGCCGAGATTGGTCAGCCGGATGCATGGAGGGATAGCATACAGCACCGTTGCCAAGATCGCCGCCACGTTCCCCAAACCAAAGAGCATGATGCCGGGCACGAGATACACAAAGCTGGGCATGGTTTGCATAGCGTCCAGGATCGGCCGCAGGAGGGTGTCAGCCGTATTATTGCGCGCCGATGCAATGCCGATTGGTATGCCGACCCCCACTGCAATGGTAACCGATACTATCATGATGGCAACGGTAACCATGGCCGGTTCCCATAGATTGACAACTCCGATGGCCATCATGCCCAAGGCCGAGGCAACTCCAATCCGCAAAGAGGCGACACGCCATCCGACCAAGAATACCAAGGCAACAGTCACAGGCCACGGAATCCAGATTAGGAAATCCCTCAGTTTGCCCAAAGCAATTTTAAGGTTGTCGCTGATTGCGTCGAAGAACCAGCCCAAATTGACAACTACCCAGTTGATAACCGAATCAATGCCCCTGGTGATGTCCGGCCCGACATTTACCGGGTAATCCATCGCGGATTCCATCTCTGAGCCATGAATCAGCAAGGATACTAATATGGCAGCCGTGATCACTCCAATAAACGTGGTGAGCTTTTTCCGTCTTCGCTTGGCTTTTTCGTCCTTAGACTTGTCACCGTTTCCAGTAACCCAGTCGGTTATTTTCTTCAAATCGGCAGCCATGATATCCTCACTCATCCCAAGCCTAGTGGATAACAGCTTTGAAGTGATGGCACAACATCCTCACACCTTGCTTCGGACTGGCATCACTGGGGAATTAGGGCAATCCCAGCAACTCATCATTTCAAAGATTCCGGACTACCAGGACTGAGGTTCAGACTCTGCCTCTGCGGCAAAAGCCGCATTCGCAGCGGCGTTGGCTTCGTAATCCGGCTCTGCGGTTGAAGTTTCGGCCAAGGCCTCGGCCAAGGCGCTGCGGTGTATTTCGCCGACGAGCTTGTTGTCGTCATCGGTCACTGGAATAGGATAATCGCTCGCCATGGCGAGCGGAATCAGCACGTCAAAGGACGTGTTGGGGCCGACCGTCTCATAGCCCTGGTCCACGTATCCCATTCCCAAATCGAGCCGGTTGATCCCCGCCCTGAGGGCCTGCTGCGCTCTGGTGATGGTTAGAATTCCTATGTAGCGCTGGCGGCGGTCTACGATCCAAGCCGCGTCCCCGTCGCTGTCGCCTATGGTGTGCAGTGCGGCGCGAGGGCCCTGGTGTCCCATCACCGTGGCCTTGGGAGTCACCATTACCTTGCTGGCGGTGAGAACGGTTTCCAGCCGCACGTCCTGAGTGAAGTCCCCCACGTATTCATCCTCCGGGCGCAGCACTATGTCTTCCGGAGAACCGATCTGAGCCACGCGCCCATCGTGCATTATGGCGATGCGGTCGCCCAGCTTGAGGGCCTCGTTCAGGTCGTGGGTGATGAATACGATGGTCTTCTGCAGTTCTTCCTGGAGCCGCAGCAACTCATCCTGCATCTGGCGGCGGATCAGGGGGTCGAGCCCGCTGAACGGCTCATCCATCAGCAGTATATCTGTGTTTACCACCAAGGCGCGGGCCAGCCCGACGCGCTGCTGCATCCCACCTGAGAGCTGCCGGGGATAGGAGGATTCCCAACCACCCAAGCCCACCATTTCGAGAATCTCGCGGGTCCGCGCGTGGCGTTCCAGCTCAGGAACGCCCTGCACTTCCAGTCCCCAACCCGCGTTTTCCAGCACGTTACGATGGGGCATCAACCCATAGTGTTGAAACACCATGGCAATCTTGGCGCGCCGGAACTCCATCAGTTCTTTGTCGGTCATTGCGGTAACGTCGTTACCGTCGATGACTATGTTGCCAGCGGTGGGTTCGATCAGGCGGATGAGGCAGCGCACCATAGTTGATTTGCCGCTTCCGGACAACCCCATGATGACAAAAGTCTGGCCCCTCTGCACTTCAAAAGAAACATCGTGCAGCCCGATGATAGCGCCCAGTTCCGACTGGATTTGGTTCTTGCCCTTGCTGATGTTCTGTGGCTCCAGCGCACGCTCCGCGTTTTTGCCGAAAACCTTCCAGACAGAGTCAACCTTGATTATCGGCCCTGGTATTGCGGGGCCAGATCCCGCGTCGCCACTTTCCTCTGGCTGGCTTCCGGTCGCTGGGGCAGCGTCGGTATGGTCGGCGATTGTAGCCATATAGTTGCCCTCCGGCACTGGCCCTGATTCAGGGTGGCCAATGATACGCCGAGGCCAGTCAGGTTCTGGTCTATTGGCCTTAAATTAGGGGGATGCATCCGGTTTGTCAACAAACACAAAGAGGGGCAATCGCACTTACTTTAGAGTAACCTCTATCTGGCATTCCCGCTTTCAGGGCAATCCCAGGGTACTTTCTGGTGATTCCGCCTTGTCTGGAGCCTTCTCCATTGAGACGCGATTGCCCTGAAACACAAGGCGATGCGGGTATACGCCGGTGACTGGCATGGCATATATAATATTACGCGATTGCCGACGAGACCGAAGGCGGCCTATGTTTTATTCGACAGTTGGTGGAGGAACTCAGCAATGAAGTATGACTACATTGTGGTTGGTGGCGGGTCAGCAGGTTGCGTTGTGGCAACGCGGCTCTCAGAGGACCCCGACAAGTCGGTCCTGCTGCTCGAGGCGGGGCCCGACTATCCTGAATTCGAGAATCTGCCCGACGACCTCAAGCGCGGCTACAACGTGTGGCGGTCAGCCTACGGCCCCCACAGCTGGGACCTGCGGGGCATCGCAAACTCGACTCAGAACGAGCCGATGATCATCCCACGGGGCAAGGCCACCGGCGGCTCCAGCGCCATCAACGGCCAGGTCATCTTCAGGGGAGTGCCGGAGGACTACGACAACTGGGCCACCTGGGGCAACGACGAATGGGCATTCACAGAATGCCTGCCATACTTTCGGAAGATGGAAAACGACTGGGACCACCCCGGAGACGACTTCCACGGCAACGAGGGGCCGCTGCCCATCCGGCGCTTCAAGAAGGAGGAATGGATACCCGTATCCACGGCCTTCTACGATGCCTGCGTCGGAGTGGGGTTTCCGGCAGACGCCGACCAGAATTCCCCAGACTCAAACGGCATCGGCGTCCGCCCGCTCAATAACATCGACGGCGTGCGCATTGAGCACCGCCCTGACCTACCTCTCCCAAGCCCGCCACCGGCTGAACATCACCGTGCGCGGCAACGTCACCGTCCACCGCGTGCTGTTCGACGGCAAGAGGGCTGTCGGTGTCCGAGCGGAGAGCGGCGGGGAGGTATTCACGGTCGAGGGAGATCAGGTCATCCTGAGCAGCGGCACCATCGGGTCATGCCAGGCCCTGCTCCTCTCCGGGGTTGGTCCCAAGGACGAACTGGCGGGCCTCGGAATCGAGTCAGTCCACGACCTGCCCGGCGTCGGCAAGAACTTCTGCGATCACCCCGCAGCCTACATGGTGTTCCGTGGCTACGGCGACCCCGCCGATGTTGAGACTCCCACCATCCAGGTGGGGCTGCGATTCAGCACTCACGGTTCGCCCACGCGGGCGGATTTCCAGATCACGCCAACGCTGATGACCAGCGAACACCGCCCCGCCAGCGTCAGCTACGAGGGAGACGAGTTCCACTGGGGCCTGAGCGTGGGACTCCAGAACGCCACCTCAGCAGGGGAGATTACCCTCACCACCGCAGACCCTCACGTGCAGCCTCGGCTGGATTACCAGCTATTCTCCGCTCCATACGACCGGGAGCGGATGCGCGAGGCCATGCGGACCGCTGTACGCATCGCCGATCACCCGTCCATGTCGGCTCACATTGCCGAGATGCTGAACCCCACAGACGCCGATTTCGAGTCCGACGAGGCCCTGGATAACTGGATTTTGCGCAACGCCTATACCCAGCATCACATCGCCGGCACCTGCAAAATGGGCCCAGCCTCCGACCCCATGTCGGTGGTTGACCAGCACTGCAGGGTCCACGGGCTGGAGAACCTGCGGGTCATCGACGCCTCGGTCATGCCCGACGTCATCCGAGCCAACACCAACGGCACGACCATCATGATTGCCGAGAAGGTGTCCGACTGGATCAGGGAAGGAAAATAGGGACTACGCATAGGCCCGGCGCCGCTTGCTATTGCGGCGCCGGGCCTATCCTCAACGGACAATTGCAGGTCCCTTTTTGCGAGATTCTTTTTTAACGGAATCAGTACCGGAGATAAGCAAGCATTCGTATAGAGCAGCAGTGACCCAAGACCCGGAGACCACGCTTGCCTGTGACGTGGTGCCGGTCGAGTCGGGGTACGGCTGGTCGGTAAGCTGTCCCACTTTGCGCGGGCACAGACGGTAGGCCCGGCGGATACGCCGCGAAGTGTGCGGGATGGAGGACTAACCGGCTCATCCCATCCAATCTGAACCTCAAATAAGTTCATTGGATAGGCGGGTGTTCTATCTGCCTTTTTATTTTGTCGTCACCCTTTTCCATGCCGGGCCGCCTCCAGAGCGGCCTCCAGGTCCGGCGGTAGTGGAGAGCGAAACTCCAGAGCCTCGCGGGTGGATGGATGGGCGAAGGCCAGTTGATGGGCGTGGAGGAAGTGCCTGGGCAGCAGAGGACTGCGCTTGCCATACACCGCGTCCCCCAGCAGGGGATGGCCCAGCCAAGCCAGGTGCACCCGGGCCTGGTGGGTGCGACCGGTGTGCAATTGCAATTCAAGCAGGCTGTAAGCCCCCGCCCGCTCCAGCAGGGAGTAGCCAGTCCGGCTCTCCCGTCCGCCGACGGTGACAGCCATTCGGGTACGGCGTCGCGGATCGCGTCCGATGGGGACGTCTATCTCGCCGGATTCCGGTGTGGGCATGCCCTCCACCAAAGCCAGGTATCCCTTTTTAACGGCCCGGTCCTTGATTTGCTGAGAAAGGCGATGGTGGGCGTCCTGTGTCTTGGCGGCGATCATCAACCCTGATGTGTCTTTGTCGAGGCGGTGCACGATACCGGGACGTATTTCGCCTCCTATGCCCTGTATGTCCGGGCACAGAGCCAGGAGGCCGTTTACAAGAGTGCGGTCGGGGTGGCCCGGGCCGGGGTGCACCGACAGTCCGGTCGGCTTGTCGATCACCACTAAGTCAGCGTCCTGGTAAACCACCGTGATGGGAATGTCCTGCGCCACCACGCTCGACGGTCTTGGCTGAGGTACAGAAACCAGCACCTGATCGCCGGGCCGTACTCGATGCGCCGGCTTCACCGATCCGCCATTGACCAACACCTGACCTTCGGAAATCAACTGGCGAAGACGGCTGCGAGTGAGACCCAGATCCACTTGGGCCAAGTATTGGTCCACTCGGCACTCAACGCCCTCCACCTGAATTTCGTGGACTGCTGCTGGGGGCGTTCCCTGACTCTGCAGGGTCACAGCGCCTGGTCGCCCTGGCGGGTGGATACAGACGCCAGCACACGCTCACGCACTCCGCATGAAGAACAACGCCAGCCACCCTGCGGCAGATCCCGCATCACGCCGTCGCAAACGGGACAGAAATCGGCTGCGTCAGCGTCCGACGGCTGAACCGACGATGAACGTTCAGCCATTACGAAGAGCCCAGCGAGGATGATTAGACCAGTCACAATGGAGGCGTCAGCCACATTGAACACCGGCCAGGGACCGACGTCCACCCAGTCGGTGACGTGTCCCAACCGGACGCGGTCCAGCAGGTTGCCAAACGCACCACCCAACTGCAGGCCGAGGCTGAGGCGCAACAGCCCGGTTGGGAACCGCTGGCTTCGATACAGCAGGATCAGGACCGCGACGCCTATGAAAGAGACCAGGATCAGCGGCGTGTTCTGGCCCTGAAACAGCCCAAAAATGCTGCCCGTGTTGAAAGCGTGCGTGATACGAAGAAAACCCTCCCTGGGGAGGGACTCATGCAGCACAAGGAACTCTCTGACCAGATACTTGGAGAACTGGTCAGCCAGAAAAACGAGAAAGGCAAGCTGAATGAGGAGAAAGTCCCTGTATATTGGAACCCGGGGTGAGGTGGCGACGTCCGCAGCCTTGCCGGAGCCTACAAGCCAGTGCTTGGCACGGAGTATGTTCATTGAAGGTAGCTGACTTTCAATTTGGACAATACGGGGATTCCCAATGCCTGCAGGCGCTCTGGCTAGGGGTGAAGCACCAGACCCGCTACAGTTCTATTTAAGATGTTCTATGAAAAACCGGACGACCTCAGGGACGAGCCGCCCCTCCTGGCCGTACCAGAAATGGTCGACGCCATCGAATATGCGGCTTTCCGGTGGGCGGGCGAAAGTGTCCAGTTCCTCCGGGAGCTGCTGGGAATCCACCAGCCGATCGCGGTCGCCAGCGACAATCAGGGAGGGAATTTTATGCTTCTTGAGCGGGCTTTCGCTGATGTAGCGCATCGCCGGAGATACGAGAGCCACGGCGTCGGCCTCTTTCTGCACCGATTCGTGGCGCAGAATCACACCGGAGCCAAAAGAGTATCCGACCAACCCAACCTTTCCCCGGGTATCGGGCCAAGCTTTGACAAGGTCCAGGGCTCCCAGGACTTCCTCGAATTCACTCTCACCCTGTGAGTGTTCTCCCTCGCTATCTCCCACGCCACGGAAGTTGAAACGCAGCGTAACAAAACCTTCCTCGGCCAAGCCCAATGCCAGCGCCAAGACGACGTTGTTGTGCATCGAGCCACCATGCAGCGGATGCGGGTGGCAGATGACCACACCGGGCCAAGGGCCGCCCTGCGCATCCGGCTGGGCGACGACACCCTCAAAACTGAGTCCGGCGGTCTGGAAAGATACGGCACTCTGTCGCAACGTGGTCACCCCCGTTCAGATGCTGGCTTGTCACTCTCATATTAGAACCGGTTCGCTCGCATTGGCAAGACGCGGGCCTTCGAGTGATTGCAAGGAACTTGCTCAAGGAAACCTCCGCGTCTCAAGTTCGCGGGGGAGGCATATAGGGCAGATATCCCTCCTCCACGAGCGCCTCTTGTATTTCAGCAGGAAGATCGCGAGTGTCCACCATCAGCCCATCTATGATGAGCGTCCAGACAAAGGGGTTACGGTCGGTGAGCCTCTGCAGGCTCCATTCAGGGTCAAACCGTCTCATTTTAAGCGAATCTCGAATCTGCTTGGCCTTATTCGAGATGGTGCTCTGGCCCGCACCGAATTCTTTGCAGAGGTCAGCGAAACTGATATACGGTTCCGCACTCCGGTCGGACAGGAAATTGACGGTCCCTACGGCGCTGACAATGCTGCATGCCCAAATATCAAGTCGGCCTCTCTTCAAAGGAGAGGGCCGCTTTCGGCATAATGCCGCCGCAGCCTGCCTTATGATTTGAGCGTATTCATCGTCCAGGTGAGCTTGGCAAAACCCATCCGTCAGAGACACTATTTCGTCGAACATCGGCTGCATTTCACGAGGAACTCTTTCGGACTTGCTCTTTCTAGCTGGCATGTCTTCCCTCCGGATACGTATGTTAAATCATCTTGCAAGTTGTTGTAGTGCCGAAAGTATGTACCTGCTACAATGGGGCCGATTTCCTAAAACCACACGCGGGCCGAGGAATTCGGAAGGCAGAATCCAGCCGCGAAGAGGGCCGCATGACAGCGATTGACCTGCGAAGCGACACCGTAACCAAGCCAACTGACGAAATGCGAAGCGCCATGGCCTCCGCAGAGGTGGGCGACGACGTCTTTGGAGAGGACCCGTCCATCAACGAGCTGCAGGACCGCTCCGCAGCCCTGCTGGGCAAGGAGGCAGGGTTGCTGACCTCCAGCGGCACCATGAGCAACCTCATCGCAACCCTGGCCTGGAGCAGCCACGGCGACGAAATAATCATGGGCAACGAGGCCCACATGTTCTGGAACGAAGGGGCCGGGCAGGCCGCGCTGGGCGGGGTGCAGACTCGGCTGGTGCCCAACGACAGCCAGGGCCGCATCAGCGCCGACGACGTGGCCGCCGCCATACGCCCACCGGGCAACCTTCACTTTCCCCGAACCAGCATGGTCTGCCTGGAGAACACCCACAACCGTTGCAGCGGCGGGGTGTTGACGCCCGAGGACACCAGGGCGGTGTGCGATGTGGCTCATGGCGCCGGGGTGCCTGTCCACTTGGACGGCGCCCGCATTTTCAACGCCACCGTAGCGTTGGAGGTTCCTCCCGCAGAACTGGTTCGAGACGTGGACGACCTGAGTTTCTGCTTGTCCAAGTCTCTGAGTTGCCCAGTGGGTTCGGTGCTGGTGGGGTCGCAGGATTTCATCGACCAAGCCAAGCGCTGGCGCAAGATGCTGGGCGGCGGTATGCGACAGGCGGGAGTGCTGGCGGCAGCAGGACTGGTCGCCCTCGATACAATGATTGACCGATTGGCTGAAGACCATCAAAACGCCAGGAGGCTGGCCTACGGTCTGGCCAACATCGACGGGTTGAGCGTAGACCCGGAGAGTATTCAAACCAACATCGTCTTTTTTGAAGTGGACGAAGACTTGGGCACCGCCGCCGAACTCATATCCGCCCTCGACCGGCACGGCGTCAAGGTGTCGTATCCTGGCAAGCAGTCCATCCGCATGGTGACCCACCGCCACATCAGCTCCGAGGACATCGAGGAGGCGCTTTCGCGAACCTCCGCCGCGGTGCGGGACCTCCGGTCGGCGGAGTAGAGAGGGTAAAGCATGGCAGACATCGTCTTGGACCGGAACCACACCGCCCTACTCATCGCAGACTTCTACGAGGCGATGATGAATACCATCCCTCACGCCGTGGATCGTGGCGTGGTGGAGAGGACCGTCGCATTGCAGAAGGCAGCGCGGGACTCCGGGTTGATGGTGTGTTACTGCGCCACCGTATTCCGTCCCGGATACCCGGAGATTGGCGCCCGCAACAAGACATTCGGCCAGCGCAGGGCGTCCGGTCAGCCGGCGGTGTTCGACCCACTGGCAGTGATCCACCCTGCCGTCGCTCCCGCCGAGGGAGAGGTGGTCGTGGGCAAGCACCGGGTCAACGCCCTGTACGGCACCGGGCTGGATGTGGCGCTGCGGGCCAACGACATCCACAATCTGATCATACTGGGATATGCCACCAGTGGGGTCGTGCTTTCCACTGTGCGGTATGCCTCCGACCTGGACTACAATCTGTTCGTGGTGGAGGACTGCTGTTCCGACTCTGACCCGGAAGTGCATGACTTTCTGACGGGGCGGCTTTTCCCGCGGCAGGCCGAGGTGGTGCAGTCAGCGGACGTTATTGCTGCGCTGGCAGGGTGATGGACATTCAATCCGACGGCGGCAACTTGCATCGAGGAAAGCGTCGAATTCGCACCAGCCACATCGCCTTCCTGTCCCTGGCCATAGCCATCGGCCATGTGATCTATGCAGTCCTCAGAGACCACGTCTTTCACGGCTCCCCGATCCTGTCCTGACCGAAGGGCAACAACTGCAGATCAATTGAATGGACCTATCGGCGCACAGATTCCTGGACGAGCGGGCCATTCCCTACCGGCGGCTGGAGTTTCCGGCAGACACGGAGAAGGGAGCGGCAAACGTGGCGCGGGTGCTGGGCTTCGCCGAAGCACAGATGGTCAAGACGCTGATCTTCGAGACAGCCACCGGTGAGCGCGCCCTGGTCATGCTGGGCGGCGACAAGAATGCGATCTCCGGCAGACTGAAGCGGGCGCTGGGTTCTCGCAACATACGCCTCGCCAACCCGGAAATGGTCAGAGCGGTAACCGGCTACGAGATCGGCTCCATCCCGCCGTTCCACTGGCAGCCCGCCGGGTTCCGTTCCTTGGTGGACGCCTGCCTGATGGCCGAGAAGGAGCTGGGCGTAGGCGCGGGCCTCTGGGGTCAGGAGATAATGATTACCCCGGCAAACCTGGTCGCGGCCTGCGGAGCAGAGGTCTTCAACCTCAGCGGGAGCAGTTGATTTCAAATCAACAGCGGTCTCAAGTATATACTGTACGTATCGGCAGACTCTAGCTCGCTATTCCGTAGGACAAGATGAAAATAGCAACTTCCATACCAACCGAGGCTTTTCTTGAAGCCGAGTTACTGGCCAAGCGGTTGGGCTTGTCGAAAAGCGAGCTTTTGCGACGGGCCTTGGCTGCGTACATCGAGTCCTGCAATAGCGCAGCAGCAGGTGATTGCACTGATGGGGACAGGGTGCGCAGGATCAAATTTACCCTTCAACGAACTCTGGCCAAGCGGTTGGGCTTGTCGAAAAGCGAGCTTTTGCGACGGGCCTTGGCTGCGTACATCGAGTCCTGCAATAGCGCAGCAGCAGGTGATTGCACTGATGGGGACAGGGTGCGCGAAGCCCCGGATCAAATTTACCCTTCAACGAACTCCCAAGTCGAGGGATTCTTATCCCAGATGCAGTGGGCATCCCTTTCCAAGGTAGAGTTGGTAGTTCGCTGCGGGGAAATATGGTGAGCGGCACTTCCTGAACCGTCCGGTTCCGAGCCTGGCTACCGAAGACCGGTGTTGATAATTCAGGACAACCGATTCAACGACAGTCGAATTAGCACTGTAATTGTGGCAGTGATAACGTCCAACTTTCGTCTGGGCACGGCGCCGGGAATGTTTTCCTCGATAGGGGAACTCCAGCCTACCTGAAGATTCCGTGATCAACGTCTCACAGGTCTTGACTATAGACAAGACTTTCATTCGTGACCAGGTCCGCCTGCTGCCACCGGAAATCATGACTATAGTAGACGACGGGTTACGCTTGGCCATTGGTTTATAGAGGTAAACCGGGTCTGCCATCCATAACCAAGCAAACGGCACTGTTCCCCTACTGCGTGTCTCCCCACCAACGTCGGAGCCGATCGGCGACCTCCCTCTCAGCCCCCTCTACTCCAGGATGGTAATAGCGGCGGTCCTGCAGCTGCGGCGGCAGGTATTCCTGGGGAGCGAAGTGGCCCTCGTAGTCGTGGGAATACTTGTATTCCCGCCCGTAGCCCATCTGCTGCGTCAGTCCTGTCACCGCGTTGCGCAGGTGGAGCGGCACCGGGTCGTTGGGCAGGCGGCGCACATCGGCCATCGCCTCGTTGAGGGCGGCGTAGGCCGTGTTGCTCTTGGGAGCCGTGGCCAGGTAGACCGTAGCCTCGGCAAGGGGAATTCGGCCCTCGGGCATTCCTATGAAATGGACGGCCTGTTGCGCCGCCACTGCCAACGGGAGGGCCTGCGGATCGGCCAGCCCGATGTCCTCTGCCGCTAGGATGACCAGTCGGCGAGCGATGAACAGCGGGTCCTCCCCGGACTCGATCATCCGCGCCAACCAGTAGAGCGCCCCATCCGGAGAAGAGCCCCGGACCGACTTGATGAAGGCAGAGATGGTGTCGTAATGGTTGTCGCCCCCCTTGTCGTACATCGGGGAACGGCGTTGCAGGGCATCGGCAACGGTGTCCAGATCGATATGCCGGGCTCCTTGCGGGTCGGGTTCCGTGGCGTAGGCGGCCGTTTCCAGTGCGTTCAGCGCTACGCGGGCATCTCCGTTGGCAATATTCACCAAGTGAGCCATGGCGTCTGGAGTCAGGCCAACTCGCATTCCGCCCAGACCGCTCTCAGCGTCCTCCGCAGCCCGGTTGACAATCGCCTCTACCTCTCCCGGCGACAGGCTTTGCAGGGCAAAGACCCTGCTGCGAGACAGGAGCGGCGCGATAACCTCGAAGGAAGGGTTTTCCGTGGTCGCTCCGATTAGCGTGACCGTGCCGTCCTCGACGTGGGGCAGGATCACGTCCTGCTGGGCCTTGTTGAAGCGGTGAATCTCATCGACGAACAGTATGGTCGCCTGGCCGTACATCCCGCGCCGGTCGCGGGCCTCAGCGACGATTCTTCGCAGATCGGCCACACCGGAAGTAACGGCGCTCACCGGCTCAAAGGCAGCCTGTGTGGCGTTGGCCACCAAGCGGGCCAAGGTGGTCTTACCCGTTCCCGGTGGTCCCCACAGGATGAAAGAAGGCAGGCGGCCAGCGGCGATGGCACGGAACAGCACCCGGTCCCGCCCCACGACCTGCTCCTGGCCAACATACTCGTCGAAGGTCCGGGGGCGCATTCTATCGGCCAGCGGCGCGCTGTGCTCGGCGTCGAGTCGGCGCTGCCGGTCGAATAGTGATTCGTTGGATGCCGAACTGTTTCTCGCCATAGCTATGCCCCGGTGATGCGCCCTGACTTGGTCAACGAGTCTGGAAAAGGCAGTGCATCAGGTGACGTGAGGCATTACCTTCTCGGCGAAGAGGCTCATAGAGGTCTTCACCTCCTCGTGAGGAAGCATTCCGCCTATATTGAACCAGCACATGAATTCGTCGTTATGGTACCGCTCACGGATCACGTTTAGCCGCTCGATAACGCGCTCCGGGGTGCCAACGGCGGCGAATTCGTCTCTTACGGCCTCGTAGTTGAGGGCGTGGGCCCGCTGCGACCCTCGAGAGACACCCCTGACAGCCCCGATGTCCCGCAGGGTTCCCAGATAGTTGTTGATGGTGGCTTCGAACCCGTTTCGCGCCTTCTCGTCGGTATTTGCCACATGGGTCGGCACGTTGACGTTCACTTGTACCGATGCCTCGGCATGGTCATGTTCGGCAAGCTGCTGCCGGTACTCCTTGAGTCCAGCCAGCGCTCCCTCGGTGGTCACGATGGTCGGCGCAATCAGGATGTTGTGGCCCAGCTCGCCGATGATGCCGAAGGTGTCGGCGCTATTGGCGGCGACATACACCGGCGGGTGCGGCTGCTGTACGGGGCGCGGAATTATGCAGAGATTGCGGGCTTGAAAGTAGCTTCCTTGGTAGTCGAAGCTCTCGCTCTTCCAAGCGCCAAGCACCAACTCCAGCGCCTCAAGGAAGCGGTCACGCCCCTCGCTCTGGTCTATCCCATAGCCCTCATAGTGAGTCGGCATGGCGCCCCGGCCGACTCCGAAAATGGAGCGTCCATGGGACAGCACGTCCAGAGTGGCAGCTTCCTCTGCCATGCGGATTGGCGGGTGCAGGGGGATCAGGTTGACCGCCGTCCCGATGCGAATCCGGGACGTGGTCTGGGCGATGGCCGCACCCACCATCAGCGGGGCGGGCATGACGGAAAAGCGCGGGTTGAAGTGCAGTTCGGCCAGCCAAGCCGCGTCGAAGCCCAACTCGTCGGCCAGTTGCACCTGTGCGATGGTGTCCTGGTAGCGTTGCGCCGGAATCTGGTCCACGCCGCAGGGCATTTGGTAAAAGACGCCGAAATTCATGGATGGCCCCTCAAATTCGGTTTGTGCCCCGATTCTACACCAGAAACACACGAGGCATGGGAGACGATGATATGATTGCTCAAGGCTAAGTGCAGAATTTCGAGACGCGACAGCGATGGAATCATCAAATTCAGAGTCAGAAAGATACGCAGAACTCAGCCGCCACTTCATCGAGAGGGCCGATGAATATCTGCGGCTGGAAGACCGGGTGCAGGCGTCAGAGAAGGGTTGGGGCGCCGTGGCCGAGGCAATCAAGTCGATCGCGGAGCAGCGGGGGTGGAACCACTATGGCCATCGTCTCCTGAACGACATCGCGTTTCAGCTATCGGTGGAGTGGGGGCGACGCGACGTAAAGCTGTTGTACGACGCTATTGAAAAGTTACACATCAACTTTTATGAAGACACAATGGAATTGGATGACATAGCAGCCAGCGTTCACGATGCCAAGAATCTGCTCCTAGAGCTGGAGAATTTGCGCGCCTTGCCCCAGAGACCTGTCGCTATAGAAACGCGAGAGCAGCGCAACCGCTGGCGAAGGCTGACCGGCGAGCTACTGCCCATGGGTACGGAACCCGGGATGCCATCCGATTGACCTGGTTCACAAAGCAGGGGGCGGGTTAAGACCCGCCCCTGTTTCTGGTGCTCACCAGCGTTTGGCTAGAGGGGCATGTTCCCGTGCTTCTTGGGAGGCATATAGTCGCTTTTGGTTTGCAGCATTTCCAGAGCGCGGATTATCTGGGGGCGGGTCTCCGCCGGGTCAATCACATCGTCCAGGAACCCACGGGCCGCGGCGATGTAGGGCGTGGTGAAACGGTCCTTGTAGTCGTTGATCAGGTCCCGGCGGGTCTGTTCTGGATTCTCCGATTTGGATATTTCATCACGGTAGATTATGTTCACCGCGCCATCTGCACCCATCACCGCGATTTCCGCTCCGGGCCACGCCAGGTTGACATCTGATCGCAGGTGTTTGCTGCTCATGACGATGTAGGCGCCGCCATAGGCCTTTCGCGTTATCACCGACACCTTGGGCACCGTGGCCTCCGCATAGGCGAAAATCAGCTTGGCGCCGTGGCGTATGATCCCTCCGTACTCCTGGGTCACCCCCGGCAGGAATCCGGGAACGTCCACGAAGGTCACCAGCGGAATGTTAAAACAGTCGCAGAACCGCACGAACCGCGCCGCCTTCACCGATGCGTCAATATCCAGCACCCCGGCCAGGTATGCTGGCTGGTTGCCCACGATGCCCACGGGCCGCCCGTTCATCCGGGCGAATCCAACGATGATGTTGGGCGCAAAGTTCTGGTGAACTTCCATGAACTCTTCGTGGTCGACCACCTTGTACACCACATCCCGCATATCGTACGGACGTCCGGGGTCCTCGGGAACCAGGTAGCGCAGGTCGGGCTCGCGGCGGTCGGCCGGGTCGTCCGCCGGGTCCTGCGGAGGATCATCTATGTTGTTGCCTGGCAGGTAGCCAAGCAGGTGGCGAACCTCGGTGATGCACTCCTCTTCCGTTTCGCATACGAAGTGGGCAACACCGCTTCGAGTCGCATGCGTTGCCGCGCCACCCAGCTCATCATGCCCCACCTCTTCGCCGGTCACCGCCTTGATAACATCAGGGCCGGTGATGTACATCTGCCCGATGTCCTTGACCATGAAAATAAAGTCGGTGATGGCTGGCGAATACACCGCGCCACCGGCTGCCGGCCCGACGATAACCGTAATCTGCGGCACCACTCCAGAGTACAGGGTGTTCCGCAGGAATATGTCGCCATAGGCAGCCAGGCTGAGCGCGCCCTCCTGGATGCGTGCCCCACCCGAGTCGTTCAGGCCGATCACCGGGCATCCCGACTTGGCGGCCAGGTCCATAACCTTGCATATCTTCTGACTGACGGCCTCGGAGAGCGAACCTCCCATCACCGTGAAGTCCTGGGCGAAGGCGAATACCTGGCGGCCCTCCACTTTTCCGTATCCGGTGACTACGGCGTCACCCAAGGGCCTGCGGTCGCCCAACCCAAAATCGGTGGTCCGATGGGTAACAAACGGGTCAAGTTCTTGGAACGTCCCCTCGTCCAACAGGCGCTCAAGGCGTTCGCGCGCGGTGTACTTGCCCCGGCTGTGCTGTTGGTCGATGCGGTTCTGTCCGCCGCCCAGCCGCGACGAGCGGCGCATGGCTTCCAGTGTCTCCAACTGCTGGTCGATCTGCCTCTGCTCCGCGGTCACGATTCCTCCCTGAGTCGCCGGGGCTGACTACGGCATCGTTCCGGCATACTTGCTCAGTTGTGTCCGAATTCGCAGTGCGCATTCTATCGCGCATCACCGGCCTGCGCCATGTCCAGTGGTAAAATTGACTCACAGCCTCACATATCGACTTGACCACACCGCCATCCAATCCGCAAGCATGACTGACGATATGACAGAAGAATTGCCGACGCTGACCGGCATAGCCGTTGCCAATGGCGAGCGCCTGTCCTGGGGCAGGAGGACCTACGTCATGGGCGTGATCAACGTGACGCCCGACTCTTTCTCCGGGGATGGCCTTGGCGGCGACGTTCGGGCCGCTGTCGAGCAGGCTCTCCGGTTCGAAGGAGAAGGAGCAGACTTCCTCGACATAGGCGCAGAGTCCACCCGCCCCGGACATCAGCCGGTGTCGGAGTCCGAAGAATTGGCGAGGCTCCTTCCGTCACTGGAAGCCATCGCGACCCGGGTTCTTATACCCATCAGCGTGGACACTTGGAAATCAGGCGTGGGCAGGGCCGCCATGGAGCATGGAGCCTCCATCATCAACGACGTTTGGGGACTGCAGGCTGACGCTGAGATGCCGGGAGTTGCGGCGGAGTATGGGGCCGGCCTGATCCTGATGCACAACCAGCGCGGCCACCAGTACCACGATCTGATCGGCGATATTGTCCAAGGGCTGAGTTGCAGCGTCGATATCGCGCTTGACGCGGGTGTATCTCGCGGCAACCTTGTGGTCGACCCAGGCATTGGATTCGGAAAGAATGCTGACCAGAATCTGGATCTGCTCAGAAATCTCCAGAGACTCCGGGATCTGAGTCTGCCGGTCCTGGTGGGAACATCGCGCAAGTCCACCATCGGGCGTCTTCTGGGACTTCCGCCGGAACAGCGGCTCGAAGGAACGGCGGCCACCGTCGCCCTGGCTATCGCCGCAGGTGCCGACGTGGTACGAGTCCACGATGTGCGGGAAATGTCGCGAGTCTGCCGGGTGAGCGACGCTGTGGTCCGCAACTGGCGGCCCGACGGGTGGGAGGATCTAACTTGAGAGAAGTCCTGGCATACTTGGGGCTGGGGACAAACTTGGGCGACCGCTGGACCAATTTGAGGGAAGCGCTGAGACTGCTGCCCAAGGGGACTGAACTACGCGTCTTGCGCTGCTCACAGGTTTACGAGTCTGAGCCATGGGGAGTTGCCGATCAGCCTCCGTTCCTGAATTGTGCCGTCGAGGTGGCCACCACTCTTGGTCCGGAAGCGCTGCTGGCGCAGTGCAAAGAAATAGAGCAACGACTGGGACGGCTGCCCGGACCGCGATGGGGACCGCGTCTTATCGACTTGGACATCCTGCTGTACGGAACCCAGGTGGTGAGCTTGCCTCACTTGGAGATTCCGCATCCCAGGCTCCACCTCCGGGCTTTCGCTCTGCTCCCTCTCGCTGAACTGGCTCCCACGGTGATTCACCCGCCGCTGGGGACAAGCATCGACGATCTCACCCGGAACACCGATGGGAACGACGGAGTGATGCCCCTTGGGGACCTGCGGTTAGCAGTCTCTCCCTCCGAGTGCCGGAGAAAATTGCAAAACTCCCGTGAGGGCTGAACGGCCCGGCGGGAGCTAATGAAATACGGCGGAATCGGTAAGGATTCCGCCGCTGACCTTTGGGAACAAGCTACTACTTGTTGGTAGCTTCCACGTTTTTCTAACCGCGCTATGGGAAGCAGTGGTGGGGCACCCTCTCGCGTTGCCGGTGGTCCAGGCCATTACCGTCATAGGATGGGTAGGGTTCGGCATTGCCCTGCTGTGGGTGGGCGTCAAAGCCACGGTCACACGAATCAGGGGGAACTCGCAACCATCCATCGGCAGACCTCCTTTCCGCCGAAGGAGTTGACCTCCGCAGCCCAACTACAGCCGCTGGCAGTGGGCCGTTTAAGGCATTGACGTACGGCCCAGACACATCCGCTCAACTGGACAAGCCAGTGCCGGGACTCTGGACTAGGCGAGGCACAGTAACACAGAGAAGCCCCGGCCAACTGATGGCGGGGCCCCTCTTGTATCAGCCCAGACAGTCGAGCTTGGCTCCCAGAGCCGGGCCAGCTTGGCTATCTGGATTGCATCGGCCGGGGATGATGTTCCCGTTCGCGGGCAACCCCAGCTCTCGCCGTAGATGTCGATTACGCCGAGGTCGTCGTCGTATGTAACCAGCTTGCACCTGCCGTCAGGCCACATTGCCGCTTGTGGGTCGCTGCTGTCGTGGTCCAGCGATACCATGTGCCCGGCTTCGTGAACGGCAACTATCCGCACGTCGGCCTCTTGGTATTCGAATATAATCCGGCACAGATTGTCGTTCCAATCCCAGTCCCTGCTAAAGGATATTGCCGTAGAGCTGATTTCCCCGCAACTGAACGGGAGGGTTGCCATCCCCGCAGAATGTGGCAATCCCTCTCTCTACGTTGTCCTCGAAAAGACTGTCCCTGTTGACTTGATTGTTGACCCGGCCGCGTAAACATCCCAAGTTGAAACCAGCTGGTTGGTTACCGGGAGCAGTATCGCGACATACGCGATGACATCCAGCGAAAGCGCCAGGGTGAGTTTTCGGGAGTGAAGGAGGTTCACCATTTCTTACCGTCCTTGATCCGAGCTCGGCTGGATCTGTTGCAAGAGTGTTTCCCTATCAATCTCTTTGATTGGCCCTTGGATGGAACCATCCACGACGACAAGGTGCATCCGTGGGGCCAGTCCCTGCGCGTCCACCATTCTGACGGCAGAACCGATTTCGCCTTCGTCCAGAAATAGGATGACTCGTGCACCTTCTGTGAAAACGTCGTGCCATTCAAGGACGTAAGCTGTATCTCCCACCCTTCCGCCTATGAACGAGAAATTGAGAGTCTCCCCAATGGAATCCCCTTTGTACACTGTCTCCACGTTGAGCACAGCAGTTGTGCGAACGTGGGTGCCGAGGTCTTTCACAACTTCCGGCGTGATCTCCTCCGGGCCCTCGCCGTCTGCCGTGGACCATTTCGCCGGAAGCAGTTCGCTGATGACGCCCTCGACAACAACATCCGACCGACCGAACTCATTCGAGTAGTCATCTGGTTGTCCTATGTAGGCCTGGGCCTTTATGACAGTCTCCGCTCCATCCGCAAATGAGGGTAGCCTCTGTCTATACCCGCCGTCGCCCTGGGCGAAGAAACCGTAGTAGCTACCGCCAGCAGCTATTGCCAGTGCTATGACCACTCCGAACACAAGGAGCGGCACCCGTTGTACTCTCATCTGGTTTCTCCCACCCTGGCTCATCGAGGAATGCCGGTCCTTACTTCGGTTGAGATGCTTCGTTCGTCTTGTTCTTTCTTAATGTCTTTCTCATCTGGACATTTTTTCTCCCCTCCTGTCGAGCTGTCCTTGATTGGTAAGGCATTGTCGGGGGCATTACGAAAGTCGTCCATATTGTAAACACAATCACGTTATTGTGCGGACCCTGTTTGGAGGGAAGCAACGAAACCACTGGCTAGGAGGCGGGCCGACGCTTCGAGAATTCACTCGGCCATGGCGAGTTGAGTGCAGGGCGGGATGAACTGGAGTTCAGAGAAGACATTACAGTGTTGATCGAAGAGACCGCCGACTGCGACGATTCAGGCGCGATATGTACCGAATTGGGGATGCCACTGAGCACGGCCTTGGAAGCCACGATGCCCTACGCCGGATAGATGCGTTCCCAGTCAGCAGAGGCAACGAAAATGAGGACGGCAAGCCCGCCGCCCTCATTGCGGGTTCCGTAAAGCCTATGCTTACTTCTCGTAATACGCTTTTGGCGCGTTGGAGTTTTGCAATTTTCTCAGTGCCAATGTGCTGTTGACAATCATACCCGGCTGGCGCATATTTTAAGGTGTTTTTGCGCTATCCAATGGCCGGACTCAGTAGGGTTCACGTTTGCCGGCCTTGGCCTACTCCAATACAGATCATGTAGATATACAAGGAGCCAACGATGGCAGACAAGCAACTATCTTTTGAGGATGAAGCACGAATAAGCCTGGTCAGCGGAGTGCAGCAATTGCGGCGGGTCGTCGGTCTGACCCTCGGCCCCAGCGGCCGTAACGTAATGCTGAGCCGTATGTTCGGTAATCCTGTCGTCTGCAGCGACGGGGTCACCATCGCCAAGGAAGTCGAACTGCCTGACCCCTACGAGAACTTGGGCGCTCAGTTGGTAAAGGAAGCGGCCTCCAAGACCAACGATGCCGTCGGCGACGGCACCACCACCTCGGTGGTGCTGGCCGATGCCCTCGTGCGCGAGGGCTTCAAGAACGTGGCCGCCGGGGCCAACGGAATGGGACTGCGCATCGGAATCGAGGCCGCCGTCGACGCGGTGGTCGCCGAACTGCGCGATATGGCCATCCCCGTGGAGGGCCGCGATCAGATAGCCCGGGTGGCCGCCCTTTCGGCCCACGAAGAGGCCATCGCGGAGCAACTGGCCAACGCCTTGGAAAAGGTGGGCCGGGACGGCGTGGTCACCGTCGAGGAGTCCAAATCCCTCTTCGACGAACTGGACTTCGTTGAGGGCGTTCGCGTCGACCGCGGCTATCTGTCGCCCCACTTCATAACCGACGCCCAGCGAATGGAAGTGGCCCTTGACAACCCCCAATTCCTGCTCACCGACCAGAAGGTCAGCTCCCCCAACGACCTCATCGGCATCTTGGAAAAGCTGGTAGGTTCCGGCCGCCGAACCCTGGTGCTGATCGCCGAAGACGTGGAGGGCGAGGCCCTGTCCACGCTGGTGGTCAACAAGGCCAGGGGAATCATTGACTGCGTGGCCATCAAGGCTCCCGGCTTCGGCGAGCGGCGCAAGGCCCTGCTGGAAGACATGGCCATCGTCACCGGCGGCACGGTCATCAGCAACGACCGCGGGCTGAGGCTGGACGCCGCTGAAATCGAGCACCTGGGTTCGGCCAGGCGTATGGTCGCCACCAAGGACGAGGCCACCATCATCGAGGGACACGGCCCAGAGCAGGGCGTGAAGGACCGCTTGGACCAACTGCGGGTGCAGATAGAGGAGACTACGTCGGACTACGACCGCGAGAAGCTGCAGGAACGCATGGCTGCCCTCGTGGGCGGCGTGGCCGTGGTTAAGGTCGGCGGGGCCACCGAGCCAGAGGTGAGCGAACGCAAGTCCCGCACCGAGGACGCCCTTGCCGCCACCCGGGCCGCCATCGAAGAGGGCATTGTCCCCGGCGGCGGAGTGGCGCTGATTCGCGCGGGCCATGTGCTCGACGATGTCATCAGCTCCCTGGAGGGCGACGAAGCGCTGGGAGCCCGGCTGGTTCGCGAATCCCTGCACGCGCCTCTGACTCTGATCTCCGAAAACGCGGGCTACGAAGCCCCGGTGGTGGTCGAGAGCGTACGCGCCGGCGAGGGCGACTGGGGCTTCGATGCCGAAATCGGAGAGTACACCCACCTGATCCAGGCCGGCATCATAGACCCGGTTAAAGTCACTCGCTCGGCCCTTGAGAACGCCGGCAGCATCGCCGGCATGATGCTGACCACCGAGGCCATCATCACCGAGATCCCCGAGGAGAAGCCCCTGCCCGCCGATATGCAGGACTTCATGCACGACTAGAGCACTATCCCATCGGTCAAAACCCGAGCAGGAGCAGGGGCGCACAGCAGTGCGCCCCTACGCATTTTGCACATGAACGGAAACCCGCTGAACCGGGAGGAGATTGCAAGCCTGGTAGAAAGCCGCGGTCCACTGATCGAGAACTACGTAGACTTGGAGTCGCAACTGCAGCCCAACGGCTTTGACCTGTCGCTCCTTGAAGTGGCCCGGTTTTCAGAGCCGGGGCAACTGGGCGCATCTGACGCCGACCGTCGCATCTCAAGCATCACGCCCCTGAATTGCGACGCCGATGGTTGGCTGAGCCTGACGCTTGGCCCGTACCTGGTCACTTTCAACGAGATCGTCAACCTGCCGCCTGACCTGATGGCGCTGGGCCGACCCCGCTCCAGCCTGCTACGCAGCGGCGTCGCCCTGCACACAGCGGTATGGGACGCCGGCTACCGCGGCCGCTCGCAGTCGCTGCTGACCGTGCATCACCCCGAGGGCTTCCGCCTGCAGCGCGACGCCCGGCTGGCGCAACTGGTGTTCTTCCGCCTGTCTAATCTACCGGAGCAGGGCTATCAAGGACGGTATCAGGGGGAGGGGTTGTAGCGAGGCCATTGGCTTCGCGGTACGCGCGGGTGAAGGACTGCGCCAAAGATATTGCGGGGTAGCGTAGCTTACCAAGCCGACGTCTCGGCGGCGTCTGCCAGACGTCCGTCAATGGTTATGCGCTGCACCCAGGATTTTGTACCGGAGGGGCTGACATCAGGAAGAGGCCGACCCGTCCCGGGGTCCGTCGGCCGTACCACGGACTTGACCTTGGCAGCCGAAAGAGGCGACCTGTCTTTCCTCTGCTATTCCCGCACATCTATGGAGATCAAATGGGAATGCCGGGGAGGGGGCTTACGAGACAAAGCAGAGGCTAATTCAACTGCAAAACAGGTAATTAACTGCCACTCTTGAGGCGGTGAAATGTGAGGGGTGGTGGAGACAGGGGGGGTCGAACCCCCAACCTCGGCATTGCGAACGCCGCGCTCTCCCAATTGAGCTATGTCCCCACTATTGATAACCTGCCGCATCGCTGTGGATGGTCAGGGCTATTTCAATCGTAGGGGTGCCTGTCGCCGGCTGTCAAGTCGAGGTTCAAACCCCACAGGACGATTGCAAAGTCGGGCAAGATGGATTACAAAGAGAGGGAGACGAGAGAGGGGAGTGTGTGGATATGGGTGCTGCGGAATCTCTATTCCAGTGCTTGGAGCAGGTGCCGGACCCCCGGAGGGCCAGGGGAGTGCGCCATCCCTTTCAAGCCATACTGCGTTTGACTCTGCTGGGCTTGGTCTGCGGTCAGACCACTATGGCCCACATCGCGTTGTTCGCCAGGATGCACTGGCCTGCGCTGAGGGAGCCGCTGGGCTTTCTCAGGGACCATCCTCCCCACGCTACCACCATCTCCCGCACCCTGGCTGGGGTGCCCTGTGAGCAGTTGCAGGGTGCCCTGACCGGCTGGGTGGCCCGCGTGGTGGCGGACCAGGAGTTGGACGCCTCGGTGGACGGCAAGTGGGCCAAGCAGTCGGAGGACGCCCAAGGCAATCCCCTGGTGATGGTGAACGTGCTGGCCCATGACCTGAAGCTGTGCCTGGCCCAATGGCCGGCGTCGGAGAAGCGTTACGAGCCCGGGGTGTTGCGGGAGCAACTGGGCCGCCTGTTCGAGGATTATCCCGGCCTGCGGCTTTTGACCATGGACGCCCTGTATGCGGAGCGGGACCTGTGCCAGGCGATAGTCGGCCACGGACGGGACTATCTGGTACGGGTCAAGGGAAACCAGCCCACGGTGCTGGCGGCGCTGACCGACGGGTTTGCCCCAGAGGAACTGGGGGAGCCGCAGGCGGAGACCCTGGAAAAAAAGCGGGTGTGATCGAGAGGCGGCGGATCTGGACCGATGAGCTGCTGGCCGGCTACGTCCGGGATGAACTGGGGTTTCCCGGGGCGAGGCAGGGGGCGATGGTGGAGAAGGAGAGGGTGGATATAGCCACTGGGGAGGTGGGCCGGGAGCGCTGGTATCTGCTGACCAGCCTGAGTTCCCGGCGGTGCGGACCAAAGGAACTGCTTAGAGTGTTCCGCCAGCACTGGAGTGTTGAGAACAGCCTGCACCACGTGAAAGACCGCAGTTGGGATGAGGACGTCCACACGCTGCGCCGTCCGGGGTTGGGCGAGGTATTCGCCACCCTGGTGAACACCGGGCTGAACGCCCTGCGCCTGGAGGGAGGATTTCCATCAGGGATGTCCATGCCCCTGCGAGCCAAAAGCTGCGCCTTCCGCCCCATCCAGACCATCGCCCGCCTCTATGGCCGTGTTACCTGACTTTGCAATCGTCCTGTCAAACCCCAGGGCAAGCGCGTCTTAAACCGCTGGTGCCTCCACCCCGACCGTTCCGTAACCACGGCGAAAGCCGGCGCGGGAATCCAGAGCCACCCCCGTAGGGCCGCACAGCCGTGCACCCTGCCTCAAAACCTCCTGACACTCAATCCTTGCCAAACCCGTGATCACCACTTATCATAGTCAGAGTGATACCGAACATTAGTTCTTTATCCGAGGAAGACCAAATCAAATTCGGCCATAGCAGCCCCAGTGAGCGCAATGCCCGCTACACCGCCATCCCGATTCCACCCTTCATTCCCACGTAAGCAGGGATCCAGTGGTCAACCGGCCAGACCGATCTCCGCAAATGAGCGGAAATGAGCGGAAATGACAGGAGAAACTAAAAAATGCCCGCCTCATCAACGACCCTCAGCCAACTCCGCCAACAGGTGGATGCCATCGAGCGCAAATACGCCCGCGAATTCGCCGTCGCCTTCCTCAAACCCGTCGCCAACCAGATCACCGAACTCTGGAATATCGCCGTCGCCAAGAAACAACCCAAGCCCGATCCCCTGTCCTGCGTCCGGAAGGTCGCCGGCGCCGGCTTTCGCCTGCACACCTTCGCCGCCCTCCACACATACATTAAGGACTGCGAGCACTACGGCGGCTTCCCCAACCCCGAAGAAATCGTCGCAAAGCTCCTCCCGCCCAACAGAAAGGTCGAACTGTCCGTTGTCCTCCCCGGCAGGTTTTAACAACCCGCGAAAACGCTGACAGAACCCCGGGACCCGGCATAGCCTCCCAATGGCGCGAAATGACCGGAAACGGCGAGGTCAGAAAAAATTCGACTACTCAATTAGGCGTGATTGCCCTGGTTCAAACCCGTCTATGCCTGAAGTGGCCGTTCAAGGCAGTAGCCCCAGGCTTCTTGTTCCTACCGCAGCCTCCGTCGCGCAGGCGAGCACGACTGTGCGCCCCTGCGCTCATATTTTGGGGTGCTACAATTGTCGAAACCTGAACCGTTGACACGGCGGGTAAGCGCACTGTTGGGGGCTCGATATGGCTACGCTGGTGACCGGGGGAACCGGGTTTGTTGGGGCCAATATTGTCAGGGAACTGGCGCGGGCTGGGCACGAGGTGGTCAGCTACGACATCGCGCCCGCCGACGAGTTGTTGCGGCACTTCGTCGCCGAGTGGGAGGGCAGCATCACCTATGTACAAGGCGACATCCGCGACGGGGAGGCTGTGGCGAACCTGGTCCACGGGGGCATCGACCGGATCATCCACGCCGCCACCTACACGGTAAACCAGCGCGCGCTTGAGGTGGAACGAGGGCGCGACGTGGTGGGTATCAATGTTGAGGGATTGGCCAACGTGCTGGAGCTGGCCCGCGTCGCGGCAGTGCGGCGGTTCGTATACGTCAGCTCCGGCGCGGCCTATGGAATAGCGGCAGGCACCGACCAGACCTATAGCGAAGATATGGCCGTTACGCCCGATTCCATGTACGGCATCACCAAGTACGCCGGCGAACTGATCACGCGGCGATACGGCGAACTGCACGGATTCTCCACCGTCAGCGTCCGCCTCAGCACCCCCTACGGCCCCATGGAGCGAGTCACCGGACACCGCGCCGTGATGTCGGCCCTGTACCAGTGGACTGGGCAGGTGGCGAGGGGCGAGCCGCTGCAGGTCCAGTCCGATTCCTTCGACCCGGAGGAAGGCCGCGACTACACCTACTCCGTAGACACCGCTCGAGGGTTGCAGGCGATCCTTGATGCGCCGGAACTGCCTCACGATCTGTACAACCTGACCACCGGCGTCTGGATAACCTACCGCCAGATACTGGACGCGCTGGGCGAACTGGCTCCGGTAAGCAGCCCTGCGCCGGGAAACGTGGCCGGCGACGCTACTGCCGGGGCGCGCGCCGCCGTTCCGTCGCGGGGCCCGCTCTCCACGCACCGCCTCAGGCAGGACCTGGGCTGGCAGCCGGAGTACGACCTGCGGGCCGGGCTGGTCGACTACCTGCAATGGCGCCGGGAGTCAGGTTTTACGTCGTAGTCAGATAGCCCTTTTCCTCACGGGGAGGGACTGTGCACCAAAAGTCGCATATCGACCATGCCTATTATTCACGCGAGCGCCAAGTCGATTCTCACGGGACAACGGGAACTGCGATAGGAAGTTTCGTTTGCTTGTGGGGTATGGCCCATTAAGTACAGGTTTAGGGCGGCATATCCCACTATAAGACCACCATTAGAAGGGCGGCTACTGCCACTCCGCCTGATACAACCGCGAATGCTGCCAACGCGAATAACCACCGCACCAAGACCGCATTGTGCTTAGCAAGTTGCATGAGCAACGCGGCTTGAGATTCCGCATTGACTTCTGCGGTTTCCAGACGTTCTTCGATATTAGTTACCGTGGCATTCAGGGCTTGGATACTGAGCGCCTCGCTGCCGTCCGTCCTCGTTCGGGGGCATTTTTGGTTTCTTATACGGTTATAGAGCTCTGTGCCTGCTCGAATCAAGGCAGGCACTTCCTTGAGTAGCGGCCCGAGCCCCGATACGATAGGTAATATTGGCATAAATCAAATCCTACGGCGGATATATGGTTGTGAGTCTATCCTGTCGTAAGCCCTCCTTCCAGTCCTCAGCTCCTGCCGACAGGTTTACTGTCCTTGCTTCCACACGCCAGAATGTGCGGCATGCAGAATTTCGCTGTAGGGACAACGCCCTGCTGGATATCAGATGGTCGCTGGCGCATTCTTTGAAAATTTCCAGAGTGGTATCTATCAAAGTTGAACTTCTTGTCAGGAATTGAGTCACAAAAAGAAACGCCCGTCAAGTTTCCCCAGCTGGCGCTTTCAGCCCGGCGAGCGGGTGACCGTTCCCTGCGCCGTGGCCCTGTTCCCCGTGGAGATCAACCGCACGCCCCGCGAGTGGGCCGAGCGCACCCACAACATACAGCGCTGGACCGAGATGCCCCGCGGCGGTCACTTCGCCGCAATGGAGCAGCCGGAGCTATTGGCCGAGGACATACGCGCATTCTCCCGCCCGCTGAGATAATTCCCTCTCCCGCCATGAGAGGCTCGGGGTAAAGTCGTTGCCCCGTAGGGGCGCACTGCTGTGCGCCCTCGTTGATTCCAGAACCATTTTGATGGTCGAATACAAGGCGCACGGCTGTGCGCCCCTACATCTGTGGTTCCGTTAAACTAACAGGTACAGATTGCACCGATGGCGCCTCGGCCTTTTCCCTTATAATGCTCTTGCCAACGCTTTCAGGAGCCATACGCCTATGACACTGCCTTACCGGTTTCAGGTTGACCAGCGCGTCCGCATACGCAGGCGGGGCGGTGGCAACCATCGCCAACCTTCGGAGAGCTCGAGGGGTACGCTGGGCACCATCGCGCCGCAAATGACCGACGATTGGGCTGGCACCAAACTGGAGCTTGAGGCCGGCGTCCCTAATGTCTACTACGTGGAATTGGACGGCGGCATAACCGAGCTCATCGCCGAGGACTGGCTGGAGGTCACCACTAACGAAGCGTGAAAGCATACCGCTTCTTAACCAAACTGATATTTATTAGAAAGGAGTCATGAGATGGACTTTGGACTTGCAGACAAGAAGGCATTTGTAGGGGGCGCCAGCCGTGGCATTGGCAAGGCCATCGCGCTGGAACTGGCGCGGGAGGGGTGCGACGTGGTCATCGCGTCGCGCACGATGACGGATCTGGAGAAGGCCGCCGAGGAGATCGCCGAGGAAACCGGGCGGCTGGTCATCCCCATGGCCATGGACGCCACGCAGCGCGACCAGGTGGACCGGGTGATGGCGGACGCGGCCGCGCAGCTGGGCGGACTGCACATCTTGGTCAACAGCGCGTCGCTGCCCGGCGGCTCTGCCAGCGCCGTTGGCCCCATTGAAACGGTGGACGAGGACGCGCTCATCAGCGACTTCGACGTCAAGTACGCGGGGGCGCTGCGCTGCTCGCGGGCGGCCATTCCGTTCCTCAAGGAACAGGGCTGGGGCCGCATCGTCAACATCAGCGGCGGTAACGGGCGCACCGCCGGTAACCTGAGCGGAGGCGCACGCAACGTTTCAATGGTGCATCTGACCAAGACGATGGCCGTCCAGTTGGGACAGTTCGGCATTACAGTCAACTGTATCCACCCCGGCACGACGCGCACCGAGCGCACGCCTGGGCTGCTGGAGGCCCGCGCCGCGCAGCTGGGGGTCTCGATGGAAGAGGCGGAGGCGCAGGACTTCGCTCCCGGCTCTCCGCGCGGCAACCACATCTGCCGGATGGTCGATGCGTCGGAGATTGGTTTCCTGACGTGCTACTTGTCGTCGGACAAGGCCTGGGCGGTTACCGGCGAGGTCATAGCCGCCGGCGGGGGCACCGGCACCGCGGTCTACTACTAGAGGGGCGTCCGCCTTGAATACGCCCAAAACCAACCGGGGATCGCTGCTCTCTCCCGCTGGGGGAGAGGGCAGCAGCGAGGCAGCCATGCTGGACACGATTGAACGCTTGGGGTCCTGGAGAACTCAGGGAGCTTATGACATCGGCGTGGCGCATCGCCTGACAGGAGTTTCCCCTGGTTCCATCAAGCAGTGGCTGCAAGAATACCCCAGCTACATCGCAGATCTGAAGCCACCTTGGAAAGACGGAATGGGGAGGCCGTGGACTCATCTGACCCGACTTTCATTCCTGGAACTATTGGAAGTCCTTGTAGCTGGCAAAATCAGAGCTGGGTAAGGAGGTAGCTACAAGGGAGTCCGCAAATTCCACGATAGTCTGGCGGCTGAATGGGGGACGCAGTTTCCCTTTGCTCACCAGAACTTGCTGACGCATAGCGGACGATTGGCAGCTCGTTAAAACTCTAGAGCAGATGGATTACGAGGAAGGATTCGTGTCACGGTGGTGTCCGTTAGGTAAAGACGGAGCCTTGGCATTGGACCCGAAACGCGCCGGAGGTCAGCCAGCAATTAAGGGGAGAAGGTTGAGGGTTGAAGATATCCGAGACTATTTCGTTGGTGGGGAGTCAGTTGAGACACTAGCTGGTGACTTTTCGCTGGCTCCACTCGATGTTGAGGCAGCTTTGCGGTTTGCTCTTCATACATCGCCTTGATATTGCTATGTGACGAGAATATAAGGCCCCGCGTCTCGGAGGCTCTTCGTCAGTGTGGCTATGATGCTCGGTCTTTCGAGAGTATGGGGTGGCTAGGAGACGAGGATCCAATTTGGCTACCTAAACCAATACCAGGGTGGGATGTGCATTTCAGGGGTCTTGAAGACGACCGAGATGACTACACGGCTTCTCGCATCACCTTTAGGCCCCAAGCGGGGGGCCACAGACAGTTCCGTCTAGCAATATGTACATTTCACCTTGGCTTTAGTTTAGAGTACAGGATATAAGTGACTCTCTCGTCGTGTCCCGGGACAGAATGATGCCTAATAGACCCCAGGAATATTACGCGCTCATATCACAAATGTCGGGATCGTTTTCTTGACCGCTGGACAGCAACCGATTGAGAGCGTAATCCATTTATTGTCAGCTAGTTGGAGTCTGCTTGAAGAGCTACACAATAGCACACCCCGTCCCTTCATCCGGTTTCTTACCACCAGTGGCAATCTTCGCGCGCGATTACATGGACAAGGTCTATAGGTGCGTCCAGAGGCACGAATCTCCGCTCACTGAGAATACTAAATGGACACCATGAAATTCATCGCCGACTGCCTGGCGCAAACCCACCTGCGGCTGATAGCGACCTGCGACGGCCTGACGCCGGAGCAGATGGCCTGGCGGCCCGCGCCCTCTGCCAACAACATCGGCTTCATCCTCTGGCACCTCGCGCGGAACGAAGACAGCCGCGTAACCGCCACCGACGAGGGACGGCGTGGTTTCGAGTCTGACCTGTGGGTTGCCGAAGGCTGGTACGAGCGGTTCGACCAGCCTGAGACCGCCCCCGACCCTGGGGACAGGCTGGGACTTCGGAGCCTGGCCATTCCCCCGCCCAATGTGCTGCTGGCCTACGCCGAGGCGGTGAACGGCCGGACGGCGCGGTTCCTCGAATCGCTGGACTCTGACGGGCTGAACGAGCATATCGGCCGCACCGAGCCTCGCCAGACGGTTGCCGGCTCCCTGCGCCACATGATCGTCCACAAAAACAATCACCACGGCCAGATTGATTACCTGCGCGGCCTGCAGGAAGAGGACTGGGACCTGCCGCGAGGCACCGGCGGCATCCTGCCTGGCCGGTCCTCATAGACCCGCGACAAGACAATTCGGGGGAGATATGACCACTACCACACGCGCTATCGGCCAGTCAGTCGTTCGCGGCGAGGGGCCAGACAAGGTTACCGGGAAGTCTGTCTACGCCGCCGACGTTGTGCTGCCTGGCATGCTCTGGGGCAAGGTGTTGAGGTCTCCCTTTCCCCACGCGCGCATCGTCAGCATCGACACCGCGCAGGCTCAGGCCGTTCCGGGCGTACACGCGGTTATTACCGCCGCCGACCTGCCCGACTCGCTGGTGGGCCGTCGCCTGCGTGATATGCCGGTGCTTGCCCGCGATGTGGTGCGCTTCGTCGGCGAGAAGGTGGCCGCGGTGGCCGCCGACAGCTTGGAAGCCGCCGAGGAAGCACTGCTGCTCATCGACGTTGAATACGAGGAACTGCCGACCGTCTTCAATGCTCACGATGCGATGGCCTCGGACGCTCCGACGCTGCACCCGGAGATGTCCGGATACGAAGGCCTGCCGCAGCCGGAATCGGACATCAACAACGTGTTCGCCCACATCACCTGGGGCCAGGGCGACGTGGACCAGGGCTTCGCCGAGGCCGACTTGGTGTTCGAGCACACCTTCAACGCCCAACTGATGCACCAAGCCTACATCGAACCCCACGCCTGCGTCGTCAGCGCCGAGCCGTCGGGACAAGTGCTGGCATGGGTCAACAACAAAGACCCCTACGCCCTGCGCGAGCAGCTTGCCGCCGTGTGGGGCATTGACGAGCAGCGCATCGTGCTGCACCCGTGCAGCATCGGAGGCGACTTCGGAGGCAAGGGGTCGTTCATGGACGTGCCGCTCTGCTACTACCTGTCGCTGCACTCCGGGCGTCCGGTCAAGATGGTCATGGACTACATTCAGGAGCTGATGGCGGCCAACCCGCGCCATCCGGCTACGATGACCATCAGGAGCGGCGTAAAGCGCGACGGCACGCTGGTGGCGCGGCAGGCACGGGTGGTGTTCGACAGCGGGGGCTACGGCGCCTTCAAGCCGACGGTCTACCTGCGCGGTGCTGACCACCTGTGCGGCGTCTACCGCATCCCCCACGCCCGCATCGACAGCTACATGGTCTACACCAACAACGTCCCCAAGGGCCACATGCGCAGCCCAGCCAAGCCGCAGGTGGTGTTCGCCGTCGAGGCCCACACCGACCTGATAGCCCGCGAAATGGGCATGGACCCACACCAGTTCCGGCAGATGAACCTGCTCCAGAACGGCGACGCATCGCCCGTGGGCCACGTCTGGCAGGACATCCGCGCCGGGGAGACGCTGCGCCGCGCCGCCGCCGCCGTCGGCTGGGAGACCCCCAAGCCCGACAAGCCGGGTGTGCTGACCGGTCGCGGGCTGGCCATCACCGACCTGTCGCAGGGCGTGGGCCGCTTTGCCGCAAAAATAAGCATGAATTCGTCGGGCTACCCGACGCTGCACATGGCCTTCTGGGACACTGGCACCGGCTCCCACACCGTCCTCCGGCAGATGGTTGCGCAGGAACTGTCGGTCCCGGTGGATGAGGTTGACATCAAGCTTCTGGACACGTCGGAGATGCCATTCAGCTCTGGCTCCGGCGGTACGCGGGTTACCTACACTGCCGGGCAGGCCGTCGTGGGCGCGGCTCGGGAGCTACGCCGCCAGCTGATTCGAGAGGCCGCCCCGCTGCTGGATTCACCGGAGGAGGACGTTTCGTTACAGAGCGGGCGGGTGGTCGTAGGACCGTCGCCGTTGCGTCCGGCCTACTACCGCACCATCAACATCGGCGAGGTCGTGGCCCATGTGGGGGACGGCAACATCGTCGCCGAGTACGAGTTCGCTTCGGAGCCGCCGGACCTCACGTCCTTCTGTGCCCAGGCCGCCGAGGTGGAGGTGGACCAGGAGACCGGAGCCATAACCGTCAAGCGCTTGGTGTCTGCTCACGATGTCGGCGCCATTCTGAACCCGCTGATGCACCAGGGGCAGGTTGAGGGTGGCGTCATCCAGGGCCTCGGCTACGCGCTGATGGAGGAGCTGCAGACCGAGGACGGCCACATTTCCACCGTCAGCTTCGGCGACTACAAAATACCCACAATCGCCGACGTTCCTGAGCTGGTGACCGTGCTGGTCGAGGGCAATAACGGCCCGGCGCCCTACCGCAGCAAGGGCATCGGCGAAAGCGCCAACATCCCCGTGGCCGCCGCCATCGCCAACGCCGTCGCCGACGCCATCGGCGCCCCCGTCCCCAGCCTGCCCCTGACGGCAGAGAAGGTGCTGCGGGCACTGCGGGCGAGCGTATAATCGTTTCTGGGAACACGTCACCGCCGGGGAGTACTGCAAATGGCTGAGCAGCCAAGGGTCTGGGCAATTCGTGCTGCGGAGAAATGGAGAGCCGACAGGTTTGCCAGACTGTTCTGGAACGAGAGGGTCGCCGCGATAGACTACTTGGGAAACGACGGGCCAGATCTTTGCGGTCGCACTCTGCCAGAGTTGAAGGATGTAGTTCGCAGAGCTGGATATGAAAGCAGTACCAGGATTGGGAAGATAGCAAAGCAGTTGTGGCGGTTCGCCAATGAGATCCGCAAGGACGACTGGATAATAGTTCCCCGGCCTGGAACTGGCGACGTAATGATAGGACTTTGTTCCAGTGCTTACGAGTATGCCCCCGGCAGATTGGGCGAAAAAGAGTACCCGTACATCGTAGATGTTGACTGGTTGAGGGACATTTCCCGTAAATGTCTTTCCGAGGAATTGCGGCGTAGAGTTAAGGGCATGAACGGGCAATCCCTGTGGCCAGTCGACGGCGGGCATATCCCGGAGCTGGAATCTCTGTGCAAGCTGGGCCTCGAATACAGAAAAATACCAGTGAATCTGCCGAGTTACCTAGTGCAGGGCGTGGATGCATTAGTGGGCGAAAGGGGTCGCGCGCACTTCATTGTGCACGTCGTGCTGAAAGAGTTGGAGGAAACGGGAAAAATCAGGAAGGAGAAGGAAGAGATCGGAGAGGAATTCCATCCGTATTGGGAAACCTCCGCTATGGTCTATGCTTGGGTGCGGGCGTCGCGCGACTTGGATAACCAGCGCACTGAGGAGAAGTTGCGTGACCGATCATCTTCTTGATTCCACCGCACTGGTTGATTATTTTCGCAGGCGAAGAGCGGTCATCGGATTGTTGGAGAGATTAGAGGCTCAAGGGCATCGTTTGGCGGTTTGTGCCGTAGGGGTGGCTGAGGTTTACTCCGGGTTCGACGCGCAAGAACGAATCAAAAATGACCCTGTTGTAGACATGTGGTCTTATTACGAGACGACTCCTTCTATCGCTAGAGAAGCCGGTAGGTATCGTTACGAGTTTGCACGGATAGGGACCACCCTTTCAGCCACTGATTCGCTCATCGCCGCAGTTGCTATCGCCAATGACGCCACCCTGATTACCAACAACGTGCGCGACTTCCCGATGGAGGGCATCACACTGCTGCGGCACGATTAGAGCCATGTATTCGCAATTACGACCATGCGGCCAGCGCCGTACTCCTTCTGCACACCCAACACCTACGAGGTCCGGCCATGATTGACTTGCTGATCACCAACGGATTGGTTATTGACGGCACCGGCAGCCCCGGCTTTTACGCCGCTGTGGCGGTGGAGGGCAACCGCGTCAGCATCCATCGCGGCGACGTGTCCGCGCTGGAGACGGCGCGCACCATTGACGCCACCGGCTACGTCGTCTGCCCTGGGTTCGTTGACCTGCACTCCCACGCTGGGCTGACCATCCTGGGGGAGCCGCACCATGACCCCAAGGTGCGGCAGGGCGTCACCACCGAGCTGGTGGGTATCGACGGCATCTCGCACGCGCCCTTCAAGACCCGCGAGGAACTGGAGCGGTACATCTGGCTGGACTCAGGCCTCAACGGTTACCCTCCGCTGCCCGCCGACTGGCTCACCGTGGCGCAATTGCTGGACAAGTACGATAACTCGGTGGCCATCAACATGGCCTACATCCTGGGCAACTCCCCCGTCCGCATCTGGAGCGTCGGCTGGAACGACCGTCCGGCCACACCCGCCGAGATGGAGGACATGAAGGCAGTCACCCGCGAGGCGATGGAGGAGGGTGCCTGGGGCCTTTCGACTGGCCTGGACTATCCGCCCGGATCCTACGCCTCCACCGAGGAGCTGGGGGCGCTGGCCGGCGTGGCGGCGCGCTTGGGCGGCCACTACCACACCCACACCCGCGCCAGCCTGCGCTCCCAGGGGCTGATGGCCCCGTGGGAGGAGGCGCTTCAGATCGGACGGCTGGGCGACTGCCCGGTGCACCTGACCCACTACCGGCAGGGCGCCTCCGGCGTCGGTAGCCACCTGGACTACCTTGGCTTGGTGGAACGGGGCCGCGATGAGGGAATGGACGTCACCTTCGACTGCTACACCTATCCCTATTCCGGCACCACGGTCACCATCGGCCTGCCCCACTGGGCCAAGGACGGCGGCCCGGAGCGGCTGATGGACGCCCTCCGCGACCAGGACGACCGCCAGCGGATGAAGCGCGAGCTCACCCGCGACCGGCTGGAAAGCAACTGGCTCACCAACTTCACCCAGCCGCAGAACCAGCAGTACGACGGCCGGCTGATCACCGACATTGCCGAGATGCGGGAGCAGGACCCCGAGGACGCCCTGTTCGACCTGCTGCTGGAGGAGAACCTGGGCATCTCCACAGTCGGGCTGGGCACCAACGCCCAGACGCTGTACGCCTTCGTGTCGCACCCGGCGGGGATGATCGCCAGCGACGCCATCCTGTTCGGCGAGTACCCCAACCCGCGCAGCTACGGCTGCTTCCCCATCGTGCTGGCCGAGTTCGTCCGGGCGGAGCAGCACCTGAAGCTGCCCGAGGCCATCCGCAAGATGACGTCCTTTCCGGCTCAGCGCCTGGGCCTGCCCGACCGGGGCATACTGCGTGACGGCTTCAAGGCTGACATAGTCCTATTCAACCCCAACTCCGTCAAGGCCCTGGCCACCAAGGAAAACCCCAAGCAGTACCCCGTCGGCATTGACTACGTGATCGTCAACGGTCAGGTGGTGATAGAAAACGGCGAGAACACCGGCGCGTTGCCGGGCCGGGCCCTGCGCCGCGGGCGGGCCAGCACGTAGGAGGGCGCTGGGACGGAGTTTTGTCGAGATGCGGTTAGACGGTAATCTTTGTCGAGCCGGTATCTTGTTGTGGATAACGGTTGTCGCACTTGCCCTAGCGATGGCCTGCTCAGGCGGCGAGGAAACGTCTGGGGATGGAGCGTTTGAGGGAGGGCAGCCGGGAGCATTCGGGCAAGGCGAGGCGCTGTTCAACGACAACTGCGCCATTTGCCACGGGGCTGCGGGCGCCGGGACTCAGGTCGGTCCGCCGCTGGTGCATCTGGTCTACAACCCCGACCACCACCCAGATTTCTCTTTCCACAATGCCGTCAACAACGGCGTTCCGCAACACCACTGGGTGTTCGGCGACATGCCGCCCCGCCCCGGCCTTTCCGAGAGCGACGTGAACAACATCATCTGCTACATACGCCAGTTGCAGGTGAACGAGGGGATATTCGAGGGAGAGGTTTGTTGAGCCGGGCTACACGTCGAAAATGTCACTCAGCGGCAGGCTGAACCCCGGCAGCACGTCGCCGCCGTCCAGCGCATCGTCGCCGGTCAGCGTGACGGCTGGAACGCCAGGGCGGTGCACCATCACCGCCCGCTCCGCCGGATACACTTCCACCACCATCAGCACACCGTGGCTGAGCCACATCAGGGTCTTGTCGTTGACCGCCTCTTGCCTGTCGCTGGGAGAAACGATTTCGACGACCAGTTCCGGCACAACCGCCAAGTAGCCTTGGACCACCGCACCCAAGGGCAGTCTTTCGGCGGAGACAAAAAATATGTCCGGCTCTCGCACGGTGTCAGGGTTTCGCTGTACCAGCACGCCTCCGTCAGTGCCGCCTACGCGGCCCAGTCGAAGTGGTCTGATGTGGCTATGAAGTGCAGACAGTATGTTCCCTGCAATAAACGAGTGCTCCATTCCAACAGACACGGTTTCACACAGTACCCCCCGAATTAGCTCCCCCTTGACGCCCTGGCTGTTGAGACGCAGCAGGTCATCGGCGGTTAGCAGTTTGTTCTTGGCGGTTGCCATACACTCCCCCGGCCTGAGTTCGGACTTGGGTTCACACAGCACTCCCCGGATTAGTTCGCCCCTCACACCTTGGCCGCTGAGTTACAGCAGATCTTCTGCAGTGAGCAGCTTCGTTATTGCGCTTGCCATTTCATTCATCCAATGCCTGGTGAGAATTGGTGACACTATAACTTCCGGCGCTGGAATAGAGGCGAGATTTTCAAGATGGTACCCACGCAGAGGGTTAGACGTCGAAAATCTCGCTCAGCGGCAGGCTGAACCCCGGCAGCACCTCGCCGCCGTCCAGAGCGTCGGCGGCGGTAAGCGTTACAGCAGGAACACCGGGGCGGCGGACCAAGACAGTACGCTCTGCCGGGTAAACCTCCAGTACCATCAGAACGCCGTGGTCCAGCCACATTTGCGTCTTGTCGTTGACCGCCTGTTGTAAGTCGTTTGGAGAGACGATTTCTACCACCAACTCCGGCACTACGTCCAAATAGCCTTGGACTCTCACATCAAGCGGCAGCCTTTCGGCTGACACATAGAATACGTCGGGCTCGCGCACGGTGTCCGGATCTCGTTGTATCAGGACCCCGCCATCAGTTCCGCCGACCCGACCCAACCGGTGACGCCTTACATGCCGATCAAGTTCGCCCCCAATCCTGACGCCGATGAATGCGTGCTCCGCTCCGACTGACACAGTTTCACACAGCACTCCTCGAATCAGCTCGCCCTTGACCCCTTGGATGTTGAGGCGCAGCAGGTCTTCGGCGGTTAGCAGTTTGTTCTTGGCGGTCGCCATACTTTTCACCTGGCGATCAATGAGTGTATTCGATTTTACTTCACCATCCCATTGGGACGGCTATGGACCCAGCGCATCCATCAGCCCGGCGAGCGCGGCGCAGTCCCGGCAGCCGTCTTGGGAGTCCGGGGGAGCCGTCTGAGCGTGGATGCGTGCGGCACGCCGGAGCAGCGGGGGTATGAGGCGCTCGGGGTCCAGCTCAACCTCCACCACCCTGGGTCGGAAGCCGAGAGCGAAACCTTCGGCCTCCAATGGCGGGGCCGCATCGATCGCCTCGTCGTCGGTGGCGGGCTCCATGTAGACCAGGGCCAGCTTCGACACGGGTGGGAGGTCCAGCCGCTGGCCGATCCAGGCGTAGGCGTTCAGTTGCCCCCGGTAGGCGCGCAGCTGCCCACGATTGTCCGGATTGTAGCGGGATGTCTTGTAGTCGATGATGGCGCAGGAACCGTCGGCGAGCCGGAATATAGCGTCGGCCTCACCCCGCAGAGTAACACCCGTCGTCTCGTCTTCGGCCTTGAACTTGGACCAGTGAGGCGGATCGATGTGGTCAATAGTCTCTCCGATTTGGGACATCCAAGGCGGCAGGCTCAGTTCGCGGCTCAAGTGGCCGATGATGACCCGCTTGGTGTAGCGGTCGATGCTGCTGAATATTCCGGGGAATCCCTGCCACGGCAGTGTCTTGACGTGCATTCGAATCCACGCGCAGCGGGCGCAGAACCGGAAGCCCGCGTAGCTGCCAAGCTCGGTGGCCGAGATGGTAAAACCGGACGGTGAATTCTCACCGTCCGGTAGCAACGAATCAGGCGTCGACGATGACAGCGGTCAGTCTCCGTCCCCGTCACCATTGCCGGTCGCGCCGGCAGTGGCCGGGCCCGTGACCGAGGGCTGTGCCGGAAGCGTCGCGACGGTTGCTTCTGCCCTGGAAACGTTGCCCCGGGCCTCCAACGGGAGCGCCTCCTCCCACTCGGGCAGCTGGAGCCGCTTGGTGCTGGGCAGGAAGAAGATGGCGACGACCGCCAGAACGCTCAGCCCGAAGGAGAGACAGAGGGGCCAGAAGTAGGCTCCGGTGACGTCGCGCAGGACACCTGCGGCCACCGGCCCCAGGGCCATTCCGAAGCCTGCGCCCATCATCTGCCAGCCGTAGGCGGTGGCGGTGGGCGCATCCGCGTAGTACTGCCGGTTGATGATGGGGAATGCGGTCATCTCGCCGCCCATTCCGATACCGAATAGCACAGCGAACAGGAAGTAGAGGGGCACGCTGTCGCCGGCCACAAACAGAATCAGGATGGGGAATGTCTGGAGGGCGAAGCAGACACCCATCACCAACTTGCTGCCGATGAGGTCGGCTATTACCGGGGTGGCGAAACGGGTGAGGGTGCTGACGACGGTGAGGGCAAGGTAGACCATCGCCGCCAGGCCGCTGGAAATGCCGTCCTCGATGGCGATGGCAACGAGCAGGATCAGAATGATGTTGTGGCCGGCGCATCCCAGGCCATGGATCGTAGCCAGGTTCCAGAATGCGGAGGTCTTCTGTACCTGTTTCAGGAATACGTTGGTGCGGAGCTTGGCCACCGCGTTGTTCTGCAGGCGGCGCACCGGCTCTCCGGAGGGCGCTCCCCATTGGGTGATGCCCCGGTCGGCCGGCTCGTTGTAGAACCACCGGGTCAGTGCCAGGAGAATGATTCCACCGGCGATTCCCGGAATCCAGAAAGTCGCCTGCAGCCCGTACCGGTCGAACAGCAGGTACACCATCAGGATGGCAAGCCCTGTGCCGAGGCCCTGGAGGGCCTGCAGGATGCCCATGGCAAGCCCGAGGTTCTTGCGGAACCAGAGCGTAACGCCCGAAACCAAGGTCACCTGGAAGCACGCCATGCCCATCGCCAGCACCACGCCAAAGTACAGGTAGTACTCCCACCAGCTGTTCATGATTCCTGTCATCACCATTCCGGCCATGAACAGAAACCCGCCGCACCACATCACCCGCCGCACACCGTAGCGGTCGCTCAGCCAGCCACAGATGGGGCTCATTGCTGCCGACATCAGCCACTGGATCGTGAACCCCAAGGTGATGACGGTGAGGCTCCAGTCGAACATCTTCTCGAACTCTGGCACGAGGATCGCCACAGCGAAGCGCATGCTGGAACTGGTCATCCACATGATCGTGGCGACGCCAACGATAACCCAAGCGTAGTGAAGACGCTTGTTTCCGACGACCAAGCCGTCGGGGCGCATTCCGAAACTAAACATCAAAAGTCGCTGCGGGGGTGGATCTCTCGGGGGATGGCCCATTTTACTCCCGCAACCCAAATGTTTCAACGAAGTTACGGCGGGGCCAGCCACAAATGGTCAATTACGCTACCCTAACCGTCTCGACAGTTCGCGAAGGATCGACTCTGCGCCTTCGCAGATGTCTCTCACCACATCGGATGCGGGACGGATCGCGTTGACGTGGCCCGCCCCTTGGCCCATGTAGACTGCGGATGCCTCGGGGTCCTGGCGGGCGCGGGCGGCGGCCACGTCCGAGGCCAGTTCCTCGCGGTGGGCCAGGATCTCGGCGTCCCGTCCGTTCCACTCCCGCACCAAGCGGTTGCGGTAGACACGGCCAGCGATCCTGTCGGGCCAAGGCCGGGTGCCCAGCAGGTCGTAGAGGCGGGTGAATATGGTGTCCTGCCCGTCGGACAGCACGATCTGCTCCTTGAACGCTTCGGGGATCTCCACCGCCTCCGGAGTGGCCAGCAGGGCCGTGCCCAACGACGCTCCCTCCGCGCCGGCACCCATCGCTCCCGCCAACGCTCTTCCGGTGGTGATGCCCCCGGCGGCCAGCACGGGCAGGTTGGGATACCGCTCCACCAGGTCGACTAACAGCGGCAGCAGGTTGACCTCGCCGGTGTGGCCGCCAGCCTCGTTGCCTTGGGCCAGCAGCACGTCTGCTCCGCCGTCAACCGCGAGCTGCGCCAGTTCAAGCGACTGCACCTGGCAGATGGTCACCGCCCCGGCATCCTTGGCCCGGCCCAGCCATGGGTCGGGGTCGGCGAAGGAAAAGATGAACACCGGAACCCGCTCCTCCAGAGCGATCTCGATGTTGGTCGTGTTGTACTCAATAAGCTGGGTGATGAATCCGACGCCGAAGGGCCGGTCGGATTGACCCCTGATGAGGGCTATCTGTTCCCGCAGCCACTCGGGGCCGAGATCGTTGGTCCCGCCAAAAGTGCCGAGTCCGCCGGCCAGCGTGACCGCCGTCGCCAGCTGCCCGCCGCTGTGATTGCTCATCGGCGCGGACATCACCGGATAATCGAGGTTGAGCAGTTTGGAAAAGCGTGTTCGCAGCACAGAAATCACACCCCCATCAGACTATCAAGCAGCACGGCGCGGTGACGCCGCGGAGGAAAAGCAGGGCCGCTCCATCCTTCAACTGCATTGGCATGGGTCGGCGATGCGTAGTTTACAGGTCCACCAGCAGGCCGGGGTTCAGGACGCCGTTCGGGTCTACGGCTCGCTTCGCCGCTCGGAGGGCCTCGGCGAAGGGTTCGGGGCGCTGCTGGTCATACCAGGGACGGTGCAGGCGGCCAACGGCGTGATGGTGGGTGATGGTACCGCCCGCAGCCATGATGGCGTCGGATGCCGCCTGCTTGATCTCGGCGTACATCTCCAGCTCAGCGCCGCGCCTGCCCATGCCTTCCCAGGTGTAGTAGGGCGCGGGGCCATCGGGGTAGACGTGGGTGAATCGGCAGGACACCGTTCCGCCGCTGCAGATTCGGTCCAGCGTTTCCTGCAGCGCGCCGCGCACCATCTCGTCCATGGCGGGCCAGCGCTCCCAGGTGATGGCCGTCTCCAGCGTCTCGGCCACCAGCCCGAGGCCGGTGGTGATGTTCCGCTGGTACGGTGCGCCGAGGAAGGCGTTGCGCCACGCCCCCACTGCTCCCTGCCGTCCTGTATCGGCGCCGGACGACTCGTCACTGCGACTGGACGGCGATGATATGCGAATGTCAGCCTCGTCGACGGTGCCACCGGCATCGCGGGCGATGACGACGGCGTGACGGATGAACTCATCCTGGGGCAGCTCGTCGGACTCAAAGCCGAGGATGAGCAGGGCGCGAGAGCCATCCATGCCAGCAGCAGCCGCGGCCTCGCCCGGGTCCAGCAGGCGGCAGTTGGCGGGCCACAGCTTCGCCTGCACGACACGGCGGGCTGCTTCGGCTCCGGCGGCCAAGCTGGGGTAGGTCACCCCCGCCGACGCTCTATACTGGGGACGCCCCTGGATGCGCATCCACGCCTCGGTGATGATACCGAGGATGCCCTCGCTGCCGATGGCCATGCGGTCGGGGCTGGGCCCGGCTCCACTACCCGGCAGTCGTCGAGACTCCCACACGCCCGACGGTGTGACCATTCGCACCGATTCCACGAAGTCGTCGATGTGAGTGTGGTTGGTGGCGTAGTGGCCGCCGGACCGGGTGGCGATCCAACCGCCGAGGGAGGAATACTCGAAGCTCTGCGGGTAGTGCCTCAGGGTGAAGCCATGGGGACGCAACTGCGCCTCCAGTCCCGGCCCATAGGCCCCGGCCTGGATTCGCGCTGCGCGGGAGACGTCGTCCACCTCCAGCACCTTGTCCAAGGCCGACAGGTCGATGGTGACGATGCCGTCGTAGCCCTCCGGCGGCTCGAATCCCGCCACGGTGGAGCTGCCGCCCCCGTAGGGAATGGCGGCGTAGCCCGACGAGGAGCACCAGTCCAGCACCGCGGTCACCTCCTCCTCGGTGGCAGGGTGGGCCACGATGTCGGGAGGGTTGGGGAACTGGAGGTTGAAGGCACGGATGCGGTCTCGGAAGCTGCGGCCGTAGGTATGCACCGCGCGGTCGTGGTCGTCGGTGGCGCAAATGGCGGCGAGGCCGGCTGGTGGACTGATGCGCGAGGGCCGTAGCCGCAGGTCTTCGGCCCGGGGCGGCATCACCGGCTCCACCGCCACGCCGTAGCGCTGCGACAACCGGGCCGCTGCCTCTCGCACCTGCTGCCCGGTGGGTTCGTCCTGCTCCAGACCCCAAGCCCAGAAACTGCGTCTGCTCATTGTCCCGCTCCTGCGATTGCGCCCAGCGTGTCCACCGCCTGCCGGACGCTCGCGCTCAACTGATGCGTTCTATCGAGACTTTGACTGGCCATCCGAGACCCGTTAGTCGACCATGTCGAAACGTTCTGACTGCGGGGGTTGGGCCCAAAGCTCGTCGGCGCCGGCCATGGCTACGGCGCGCTCCGGACTGGCCCGCCAGGAATCGTAGATCTCGTTGGTGTCCCAAGTAACCAGCGTGGAAATCTTGGTGGGATCGCCGAGTGAAATCAGGGTCTGTCGGCTGCCGAAACCGGGGGCCTTGCTCTGGGCGAGACCGTTGCCATCCAGCAGCGTCTTGGCCTCTTCGATCTTGTCGGACTTGGCCCAGTGATGCGTGAGTACGCCTATCATTTTTTGTCTCCTCTCATTGCAGCATGACTGTCATGGCCGGTTTGCTAAATTTCTACGTCTGGCCTTCAGACCAACCCAGCTGATGTAGGCTTCAATATGCTACCTGTACCAAATAACGTCATCACACACCAATGAAGACGGTATCTCCCCGTAAAGCGTTCCGACCACGTAACCGCCAAAACTATTCTTTGCTCTGTACTGAACTGTAACAGAACGCGTTTGCTTGTTTACTAAAATATCATTCCGATCAATTTTCAATGAACCAGGATCTTTCAGATTCGGCTTTAGTAGAATTCAGCAGAAACCTGCAGCGATGTACCGCAGAAAGACAGGTTATCGTCGCTTAGTTTAGAAGGCTCGGAATCAGGCAGTAGGGCTACGCATATTCCACAACCGCCTCCGATTACCAGCGCCAACAGGATGATACCCAAACTGCCCTTTGCGACGGGTATCGACTTCTTTTCTTCGGATTTACTTACAGCCATCCTGCTCCTCAATTTTCTGCACAGTGGTAAGGGCTAATTGCACTCGCTTCTATTTAGTCCGGCTCGCGTCGGATGCCGACCACGCGGGCAAAGACGAAAGCCAGCCCCGCAACGACCACGCTGAATACAGCGCCCATCTTGGCGGGGTCGAGGAAGTCCAGCCCAGCCTCGGTGTTGTAGGCCTTGTTTGCCACGAACAGCGCCACGGTGAGGCCAAGGCCCGCGATCAGGCCAGCCACTGCCAGATGCCTGATCCCCATCCCCTCCGGCAAGGGGAATCCAAAGCGGGACGCGATAAACGAAAACAGCGTTACGCCTACCGTCTTGCCCAATATCAACGACAGCAGCACCATCAGCGTAACTGATGAGTTGATGTTTCCAAAAGCCACACCCGCGTTGGCCCAAGCGAAAAAGAACAATCCCAGGTCAACCGGCAGCTTCAGGTGGTGCTCGAACTGCTCCAGCGTTCCCAGCCTATGCCCTTGCCCACCACTCGAGTGTTCGTGGGCCGTAGCTTGTTCCTCGCTGCCATTCTCCGAATGCTCTTCCGGAGGTTTGTTCCCTTGCCCCCCTCCGTGTAGCGTCGGCAGGAAAGGCACGATGACCACCAAGGCCAACGCCGGCTCAACCCCGGCTCTCACCAGTCCCTCCCAGCTCATCCCGCCAGCGATCAAGATGTACACCGGCCACCAAGTGATGCCAGTCCGCCGGAAAGCGTAGGCGGCAACCATTCCGCCTGCCGTCAGCAGCAGCCACAGGGGTTGCACATCCGTAGAATAGAAGACGGCGATGATCACGAGGCCGATGGCGTCGTCTGCCACCGCCAGCAGCAGCAGGAAGTTCACCGCAGGATGCCGATTGCCGAACACAACGCGGGCCACCAGCCAGGCCAGCGCTATGTCGGTGGCAGTGGGAATGGCCCACCCGCTGGCCACGGTACCGAAATCATCGCCGCCCCCATAGAACAGGAAGGCGAGCAGCAGGAACAATCCTGCCGGGCCAAATACGCCGCCCAAGGTGCCCATCAGCGGGTTGATGGCTTTGGGAATCGGGTTCAGGGTGCCACCGGGCAGTATGGACTCGGTGATCTCCTTGGCGGCAATTCCAAAGAAGAACACCATGAAAATCTCGTTTATCAGAAAGTGGAGGGTTATGTGCTTGGTGAAGTGAAAAACGTCGTTGATGTCGTGGTGTTCGGGGTCGTTGGGGTCAATGACTTCCGGTCGACCCAAGTTCCAGAAGTCGAAATCGACGGCGAGGTGATAGGAAGAAAAATCAATATTGGCCCACACCAATGCGACGATCACGCCGACAATGAGTGGGATGGAGTATTCCTGCAAGAAGGTTATGTAGCGGCGTACCGGGTCCACAGGCAACTCTCGAACACAAAACCGAGGCTTGCTCCGGCCATCCGCAGTGCGTCGGCCCGGAAACGCCGCCGATTATACCATCGGATTGAACGCCGCCCCAACTTCACCTTGATGGAGGAAATCCTCGGACTCGCTGATTCCCCGCGGCCTATTCGCCACCATGCTGTAACACGGCGTAGTTCTGCCTGATCTGCGAGCGGAAAGAGCAGGGTGTTTCGAACCAAGCAAACAGGTCCACACGGAAGGGGAGGTCGCTTTCTTCGAAGGCCTCGCGCAGGGCGTCGAACCGGGTGGCGTGTTCCGGTCCGGTGAAGGCAACGAGGTCGAGGTCCGAATACTGTCGTGCGTTGCCTCGAACGCGCGAGCCGTATGCCCACACTGCCACGCCAGGCAGATGGGTTCCCAGCAGGTCGCACACGACGCGCAGGTGTTGGGAGGACAGGTCGATGGCGCTGCTTGTTCCCCTGTCGGGGTTTACTCCCATGATTCCCCAACCATTACTTGGTAAAGGCCGATTGCGTCTGCGATGAAATCGTCCACTCGACCCAGCGCCGCGGTGGCTTTCTCGCCGCTGTAGTCGTGAGCTGTACCGATGCGGAGGTTTATGTACTCCATCCAGCGCTCCACGGGTGAATGCAGCAGCTCGCTCTCCCCGGCGGTCCGGATGATGGTTCTTGGTGACGCGGAGATCGTGGCGAAGCCCATCTCTTCAATCAGGTAGCGACGCAAAGTTTTCCATAGGGTATCGTTGCAGGTCTCAAATCTCCGGATGACCGATTCGTCGATTCCCTCGTGGATCAATTGAGGCAGATCCAAGGGCAGTTGCTTGCGGTTGGCATTCTGCAATTCAAGGTTTTTCAACGACCGCCCGAAGTTCCCGTAGTCAATCATACGCACAAACTCCGCTGCCGGTTTGCCCACTGCACTTCGAATATAGCCTTCGCTTGTGAGGATACCCAGCCTGTGTCCCATCTGGCAATCAGATTGACAAGGGTGGGGGGCTTTGTTACCATCGGCGCAACCTGAGGCGCTTGGTGTCAGGTATTATTTTGTGCCTGTCGCAGCCAGACTGGGAGATGAATCCGGGGCTGCCTCGGGGCCTGCGCCGCAGAGGAGGAACCAAGGGCAGTGGCTTTCGTTAGTGGACTCAAATGCCGCGAGTGCGGGCGTGAACAACCCGCCGACCCCCTGAACGTTTGCGATTTCTGTTTCGGCCCGCTGGAAGTGGTCTACGACTACTCCACCATCTCGGAGGTGGTGAGTCGCGACCGCATCTCCGCCGGGCCGTTGAGCATCTGGCGTTACGCCGACCTGCTGCCCGCCGACAGCGAAAACCGGGTGGACATCATGGCGGGCTACACGCCGCTGCTCAAGGCCGACAACTTGGGCAAGCGCCTTGGCCTGAACAACCTGTACATCAAGAATGACAGCGTCAACCCGTCGTTCTCATTCAAGGACCGCGTGGTTTCAGTTGCCGCGACCAAGGCCGTGGAGTTCGGCTTCGAGACCATATCCTGCGCCTCCACCGGCAACCTGGCCTGCAGCGTTGCCGCCCACGCCGCCCGCGCCGGTATGCGCGCCGTGGTGTTCATCCCCTCCGATTTGGAGCGCGGCAAGATTGTTGGCGCCGCTATCTACGGGCCGACGCTGGTGTCGGTGGATGGCAACTACGATCAGGTCAACCGCCTGTGCAGCGAGCTGGCCGACAACGATGACTACCGGTGGGCCTTCGTCAACATCAACATGCGCCCCTACTACGCCGAGGGCAGCAAAACCCTGGGGTATGAGGTGGCCGAACAACTTGGCTGGCGGGTGCCGGACCACGTGGTGATTCCGTCGGCCTCCGGCGCCATGTTCACCAAGATCTGGAAGGGCTTCAACGAATTGGCCTGCCTGGGTCTGCTGGACGGCGTCGAGGCCAGCTCCTTCGGTCCCGACCAGAACACGGTGCATCACCCGGCGGTAACCACCCGGATGCACATGGCGCAGGCCGAGGGCTGCTCGCCCATCGTGAGCGCGTGGGACAACGATGAGGCCCGCATCACGCCGGTGCGCCCTCGCAGCCTGGCCAAGTCGCTGGCCATCGGGAACCCCGCCGACGGTATGTATTCCCTGCGGGTCATCAACAACTCCGGCGGCTCGGCCTACGCGGTACCGGAAGACAGGATCGTCAGCGGAATCCGGCTGCTGGCCGAGACCGAGGGTATCTTCACCGAGACCGCCGGCGGCGTCACCGTGTCGTGCTTGGCCCACTTGGCGGAGCAGGGAGCCATCGGCGCCGACGAGCTGACCGTGGTCTACATTACCGGCAACGGCCTCAAAACCCAAGAAGCCGTGGAAGACGATGTGGTCCACCCCTTGTCGGTAAAGCCCACAATATCGTCCTTTGAGGCCGCGTTCCAAGGTTAGTGCGCCCGCAGCCCGGCTTGGGCAACAGGCCCTTTGACATTTCGTTTCTGCATTGATTAAGGAGTTCCACTGATGAGCGTCATGGTTCGAATTCCCACCCCGCTACGTCGGATGACCAACGGACAGGACAAGGTGGAAGTACAGTCGGGCAACTTGGGAGCGATGGTTGACGAGTTGGAGGGCGCGTACCCCGGCTTCAAGGACCGGCTTCTGGATGAGAATGGTGAGTTGCGCTACTTCGTCAACATCTACCTGAACGGCGAGGACGTGCGGTTCCTGGACGGACTGGACACCGCCACCGCCACCGGCGACGAGGTCAGCATAGTGCCAGCGGTCGCTGGCGGGCGCTAGGGCGTAGTCCGCTCCCCCAAACATTCACCACCGCAGTTTCATAATTTGCGGCAAGAGAGCGCCCAACTGCGGCGCTCTTTTTTGTTGCTGTAGCGGCACATTTAAGTGCGGCGCAGCGGGCGCAAGAGCCAGAGGAGAGTGAGATTGAACTATCCCCTCCTGCCATCAGAAACTTCACCGGAGAGCCTTGGGTCTGCCTTGATGCATCGCGAGCCCACGGAAGCGAGGCAGAGCCTGTATGAGCGCTTTGCGTCACGAATACAAGTAAGTGACCGCTTAAACCGTAGGCTCGTTTCCTACCAAGGGAACAAGAACACCCCTGGCCTGCGCTGGTTGAAATACAAAGAAGGGTTCTCTGCCGGACTGGTGAAGGAACTGCTGGAACAAACACCTGCAAAGAGCCTGCTTGATCCGTTCTCAGGCGCCGGAACGTCCGTGCTTACTGCAGGCAGCATGGGCATACCCGGAACCGGCATTGAAATCATGCCCATCGGAAACCTAGCAGCAAGGGCTATCTCCGCTGTTTCCAACGGATTGGAACCGGACGGGTTTGTCAAAGCATCAAACGGCATCATTGAGGCTGTTTCGCAAGACCACTACAACGACCGTTATCTATTTCCCCACGTCCCAATCACAAAACACGCCTTCCCTGAGACCACCGAAAGGGACTTGGCGAAAGCCCGTGAATTCATCGCTGGGGTTGCCGAGCCATCGCTCAGCACAATCTTGACTTTAGCGTGCGTAAGCGTGCTCGAAGAGATTAGCTACACTCGAAAGGATGGACAATTCCTGCGGTGGGATCCCCAGTCAGGACGGAAGGTAAGCAGAGGACTGCACAAAGAATTCGTACCGACGCTCGGGGAGTCATTACGTCGCCGATTGGTTGAGATAGCCGCTGATATTCCGGCGCTGAAACACAAATATGGCGGAGCGGCCACTAAATTTATTGACGGGTCAAGTCTCACCGAACTCCAGCATCTGCCAGCAGCGACATTTGACGCCGTTATAACTTCGCCTCCGTATGCCAACCGTTACGATTACACTCGCACCTACGCCCTTGAGTTGGCCTATCTTGGATTCGATGCCAGCCAGTTCAAAGAGTTGCGGCAGGCCCTGCTGTCTGCCACTGTCGAAAACCGGCCAAAACGGGAAATTCTGGCCAGAGAGTACGGAGACTCCAAGCGATTTTCCAATGCCTTAGCAGTGGCAAATGACCAGGAAGCGTTGCAGGAAGCCTTGGGTATTCTTAAAGCAAACGTGGAGCATCTGAGCAATCGCAACATTATCAGCCTGGTCGAGAACTACTTCACCGAGATGGCCCTAATAATTAGCGAACTCGGCCGACTGATGACGCCAGGCGGAAACCTGTTCATGGTGAACGACAACGTCCGCTATCACGGCGAGGAGATTCCGGTAGACCTCATTCTGTCGGATTTTGCCGAGCAATCCGGCTTTCATTGCGAGACTATCTGGACTCTCAAACAAGGGAAAGGCAATTCAAGTCAGCAAATGGGGCGCTACGGGCGGCAGGAAATCCGTAAATGCGTGTACCACTGGAGAAAATGCGATGGTTGAGAGGGAGACGCGCCTCGAAGAAGCCCGGCAGCGCGCCCTGATAATCTCTGAACGGATTCGCGAGCGTTCTGATTTGATAGCCCGCCGGGCCATTGAAGAATTCGTGGCCGAGATTGACTATGAAAACCAACTGGAAGACCTTGCCATTGCACCGGAAGCGTGGCAGCACGTTCGAGATGCTGAGATTGAGCCTAAACTTGTATTCGCTCACCCTGATATATTGCGCGCCCACCCTGAGACTTCTCTTCACTATCGAGGAATAGCAACACTGTCCTTAAAGCGCGTGCAGGCTATGGCAAAACAAGTAAAGAGTTGGGAAGAAGGTACTTATCGTCGGCAACCCACTCTGGAAAGATGTCAAAATGTGGCTCGCACTTATAACGCTGTTATATCGGTCATCATTACGGGAACCGACGGGTGGACTCTGGAAAACGGATACCGAAATGTTCTAGCCACCATTGGAATTACAGAAGACGGGGCCTTGCGCAACATAGTTGGTCAGGAAGGTGAGGCGGCAATTAAAGTCCGCATTTCTGAGTGGCTGGAATTGAACGATGACATCGCCACACGGGTGGAGGGAACAGTCACCTGGTTTGGAAACAATGGCGATTCGCGTATGATATACGGCTCCGAACCCGACATCAGTTTTGAGAGCCTTGCTGAAAACGGTGAGTGGCAAATTGTGGCGACAATCGAGGTGAAGAGCGGCACCGACCGAGCAGGTGCGCTCGAGCGTTTGGGCGCCATCCAAAAAAGTTTCGGAGAAACGCCTACCAGGTCTCGAAATTTTGCGGTTCTTGGCGTTGTGACCCCGGAAATGAGAAGACGCTTAGACGATATGAATGTAGCAAGAGATTTTTCGCTATACCGCATTCTGCATGACAACGGTTCTTGGGATGATTTCGTATTAGAGATATTTCACCATACGCTCCGAATCATCTAGCGGCCGTCACTTCCCTTTGCGCCCCGCGTGCCGTACTCCGGCTTACCCCCGCTCCTGTAGCCAGCGCAGCTTGTGTTCCTGGCGGGCTGCTTCGTTGGTGGGCCGGTAGCGGGCTAGGAAATCGCTGCGGAAGCTGACGAAGCGGTTTTCCAGAATCGCTTGACGGATCCGCTCCATCAGCCGCAGCACGAAACGCAGGTTGTGGGTCGAGGCCAGCCGCAGCCCCAGGATCTCGCGGGCGCGGAACAGGTGATGGACGTAGGCGGCCGAATAGTTGGCGCAGGCGTAGCAGTCGCATTCCTCGTCCACCGGCCCGTGCTGCTCCGCGTACCGCCGCTTGGTGACGTCGATTCGGCCGTCGGGAGTGAACATCGCCCCGTTGCGAGCCACGCGGGTTGGCAGTGCGCAGTCGAACATATCGATGCCTCTCGCTACGCCCTCCACGAGATCCTCGGGCGAGCCGACGCCCATCAGGTAGCGGGGCTTATCCGTCGGCAGTTGTGAGGCAACCTGCCCGGTGAAGCCATAGAGCTGTTCCTTGTCTTCACCCACTGCCAGCCCGCCCACGGCGTATCCGTCAAAGGGGATGGACGTTATGGCTTGGGCCGACTCGTCCCTCAGGCCCTCGAAGGTCCCGCCCTGGACGATGCCGAACAGGGCCTGACCCGGCCAGGCGCCGGAGTCGCGATGCACCCGGTGGCACTCGGCGGCCCAGCGGTGGGTGCGCTCCATGGCCCGGCGCACCTCCTTCTCGGTGGCGCCGTAGGCGATGCACTGGTCGAAACACATGATGATGTCTGCACCCAGCCCCACCTGGTTCATGGTCGCCAGCTCCGGCGTGAAGTGGTGCTCGCTCCCGTCAAGGTGTGACCTGAAGCGTATCCCTGAGTCGTTGACCTTGCGCAGCGGCCCCAAGCTGAAGGCTTGGAATCCGCCGCTGTCCGTGAGGATGGGGCCGGGCCAACGCATGAACCCGTGCAGGCCTCCCAGTGAGTTCACCGTGCTGACGCCAGGACGCAGGTAGAGGTGATAGGCGTTGCTCAAGACCACTTGCCCGCCGACCTCTGCCACCTCCTCCGGCGTCAGGCCCTTCACCGTGGCCTGGGTCGCCACCGGCATGAACAGCGGCGTTGGCGCCGAGCCGTGGGGAGTGCGAATCTCCCCGGCCCGGGCCGACCCGTCGTTATGCTCCAACTGGAAAGAAAAGGCCGGAAAGGTCATGTCTGCTATCCGATGGACTGGTTTTGCTTTATCATCCCCTAATCTCATTGCAGTATAGCCTAGTGCAGATATGAACGAGTTTCTGACGGGCCTCAGCTCCGGTCAGCCGTTGCTGTGGGCCGTATTCGTGTTGGGTGTGATGGCCGCGGCTGCGCTCTCGCTGAGCGTCTTTTGGGGGGCGGTCTTCCGTGCGGCGGCGGTATTTCGGAAAGGACGACCGCCAACGGGCGGGGACGATGTACTTTCCTAACGCCGACGTTGTCATTCACCCGGCGCTGCTGGTTTTCCTTGGCTTGATAGTAGGAATGCTGGGAGGTTTTTTCGGAGTAGGGGGCGGATTCCTCATCACGGGCGGGCTGCTGGTGTTTGGTGTTCCGCCGGTGTACGCCGTGGGTACCGGACTGACGCTGGTGATGGGCACCTCCATCATCAACACCCTGAAGCACCGCAACCTGGGCAACGTGGACTTCAAGCTGGGCGCGCTGATGGTCACCGGCACGATCCCGGCCATTTTCCTGGCGGAGTGGGTGAACGCGTCGATGGAAGCGGCCGGCATCGCCGGGCCGGTCATCCGCTACATCTACGTGGGTTTCCTGTCGACGCTGGGGCTGTTCATACTCTATGACTTCTGGCGTACTTGGCTGCGGAGAGGAAGACGGAGAGGCGGGGCAGAGGACATCAGCACGGCGGCACTCGCCCAGCGGGTCCGTTCCCTGCGCATCCCGCCGCACCGCATCGGTCTGCCCGGAGTTGGGGGCGTCTCAACCTACGTGGCTCTGCCCGTCTCCGGAATCGAACGCATATCGGTCTTTGTGCCAGTGGGGATAGGGTTCGCCATTGGATTCATCGCGGGGCTGCTGGGAGCTGGCGGTGGATTCATACTGATGCCGGTTCTGATCTTTGTCCTCGGCATTCCCACCACCATTGCCATAGGCACCGACCTGTTCCAGATAATCATCACCGGCTCCGTGGGATCATTCGCCTACGCCCTGTCCGACCGGGTGGACCCGATGATGGCCGTGCTCATGCTCGGGGCGGCGTCCATCGGATCTCAGTTGGGCGCCAGCGCCACGCAGCGGGTGGACCCATCGCGCATCCGTTTCCTCTACGGCCTGCTTATCATGACAGGAGCCGTGGCCGTGGCGCTGGAGGAAATTTCGCAGGCAGTCCCAGGCGCCGACGCTCTGTCAACCGTCGCCTCGGCGGTACTGCTGGGCAGCGGAGGCGGAATGTGCATCGCTCTGCTGGTGATGATGCTGCGGTCGCGGCAGAGGCGTGAATGACGTGGAGCCGAAGGTCATCATTCTGGTGGCGCTCCCATCGTTGACTACGCCCCTGTTTTGGAGATCATTCAAAGCTACGACACGTCGGATACGCTCTTTCACCTGGATTCTCTTTCGTCCATGAGGCGCGGGGCGACAAGCGCGCCTGCTATGGTGAGAAGCCTGATTTTTACCACACGGAATTGGCCCGGTTGCTCCACCGTATCAAGGGCCGGGCTGCAATATCCGGCTACCGGAGCGATTTATACGACTCAATGTACTTAGAAACTATCTCAAAACAGCAGTCGGTGCTGACGGCGGTACCAGAGCAGGGCGCACGCCAACTGGATGAGGCCCACGTAGTTGGATGCCTTCTTGTCGTAGCGCACCAGTATCGCCCGGCACTTGGACAACCAGGCCAAGGTGCGTTCCACCACCCACCGTCGGGCCGGAAAGGTCTTCTCTCCCCGTCGGTCCAGCTTCTCCTCCCCAATGCGCCGGATGTGCGGACGGTACTGGAAGGCGGCAACGGTCCCGTGGCCGGTGGGATTGTCATACCCCTTGTCCAGGCACAGGTTCTGGGCGCCTTCCGGGCGCGCCACTACGATGTTCTCCAGGGTCGGCCTCAAGAGTTTCGTATCATGGACATTGGCTCCAGCCACCGCCACGCTCAGGGGTCCGCCCGCCGCGTCCACCAGGATGCTCTTCTTGCTCCCAGCTTTGCCCCGGTCGGTGGGGTTCCGTCCAATGGCGCCCCCCCAAAACGGGCTTTGCCCATGGAGCAATCCGCCGACTGCCATTCCCAGTCCACGCCCCCCAATTCCTCGCAGCCCTCCACCAGGACGGCCCAAATGCCCTCCAGCACCCCCAGTTCCACCCAGCGCTGGAAGGTCCGGTGAATGGTGCTGTCGTCTCCCAGTTCCCGGGGCAGACGGTTCCACTGGCAGCCACTGCGCATCCGGAAGATGATGCCGTCCAGCATCCGCCTGGGGTCGGCGCGTTTGCGCCCCGTAGCCTTGGGAGGGTCCATATTCAGGATCACCGGGTGAATCTGCTCCCAGAGATGGTCGGGAATCTCCCAAATCGTCGCCAGAGTTTCGTCCTTTCCCATCGTCCACCCCCACACTTTTCCCTATTCTAACCCTTGCCGAATCCCCCGTCCCATCAGTTCATCTGCCTTTTGAGATAGTTTCTAATACTACAGTTGCACTAACACCGATCCGATACTTTCCGTCTCAAATTCAGCTTGGTTTCACTATTATCTGAGGTGTTGGGCGTAGCCAGTCGATGCGATTTGAGGACGGTCAAAAACACCAAGCGACCATCTGCGGCTGTAGTACTAAGAGATGGAGGAAAGGATGTGCGGTATTTGTGATGGCGCTGAAAGCCTATCCGACGAATTGCCTTGTTCGAAGCAATTGACACGTTTCGGGCAAATCTTGTGTCAAGTTATGGGAGAAGGCCCTGCGACTCAAATGGTTATGCAGACTACTGGCGGTTTACATTCGACATCCGCGAAGGGACGTGAAGTCTGCGGAAATCTCTTGTATGGCATTTATTTAGGTCGTGCCGAAGGAATACAGGCAGAGAGAAAACAACACCGACGAGAAAGATGGTTCGCAGTAGAGTTGAATGTATTATCGCTTGTCTCAGGAACGGTACTGGGGGCAGTGCTGGGATGGGGTCTTTGCCAACTACCGATGTAAGGGCGTCTTTGGCCTGATTTTAAGCCGGTGGATAAAACTCGATATAATTCCCCTTAAAATCCGATTAGCCGGTGGCATCCAGCCTTATTCAACAGGATTATTGTACTGCCAGCTGGTCTCAATTACCTGTTAGGTAGCCTTGGGACGCAATAGACCGCAAGTGTCAAGGGCGGCGGCAAAGTGGACCACTGGGGCGGCGGAATGATGGACCACCAGCATGGTGGCAGTTGGCTGGGCAGGGAGAGTTGGAGACAGAATCAGGGGATGGGAGCCGACTGGGTGTTGAGCGGGTTAGGCGTCGTCCGGGTCGTCCGGGGTTTGGGGCACGGCGCTCTCGCGACTGCGCCTCAGCCGGTAGCTCTCGCCGTTCATCTCCAGGATGTGCACGTGGTGGGTGAGCCAGTCCAGCAGGGCTCCTGTGAGACGCTCCGAGCCGAACACCTCCGTCCACTCGTCGAAGGGGAGATTAGTGGTTACCATGGTGGAGCCCCGCTCGTAGCGCTGGCTGAAGACCTCGAATAGCAGTTCCGCGCCGGTGCGGGACAAGGGTACGAAGCCCAGTTCGTCGATGATCAGCAGGTTCAGGCGGGCTAGCTGACGTTGCAGATTGAGCAGACGCCTCTCGTCCCGGGCCTCCATCATTTCGTGGACCAGGGCTGCCGCGGTGGTGAATCCTACGGACATACCCCGCTGGCAGGCAGCCAAGCCCAATCCCAGGGCGACGTGGGTTTTGCCGGTGCCGCTGTTGCCGACGGCGATGACGTTCTCACGGCGTTCGATGTATTCGCAGCGGGCCAACTACATTACCAATCCCTTGTTCACCGAAGGGATGGCCGGGAAGTCGAAGGTGTCCAGGCTCTTGACGGCGGGGAAACGAGCCGCCCGGATCCGCCGCTCCACCATGCGCTGGTGGCGGTCGATGAGTTCCAGCTCAGCCAAGCGGAGCAGGTACTGGGGATGGTCCACATTTTCGGCGGCACACTGGGCGGCCAGATTACCATACTTCCGGAGAAAGCTGGGTAGCCTGAGCTCCTTCAGGTGGTGCTCCAAGAGCAGAGTGGACTTGCCGCCCTCCCTTACAAAAGGCTCATGTATTCTCGTTTGGAAGTAGTGCTCACCATTACCTGGGGCAGGTAATGATTCGGCTCCAGATCCAGCCGAGGCGGACCCGCCGACTCTACGCGATAATCGACACCGTGTCCAAGGCTTTGGATGCTAGGACCGGGTTTCCTTGAACGACTACTCTAGACTTCATTTCGTCTCCGCCGATGCTCTTAGTGAACAGTTTCCATGCGTCAATCTCGTCCATGGTAATTTGGGCAGCAGGTTCGCTAAACTTGTTCTTTTGAAGCACCCACTTAGAGTCACTACGTACTACCGCCCAGGTCCCTCCCGAATCTCCCAGGATCTCCACTCTCACTATCGTACCGGTCGGAGCACTAACGTCCGAGTAGAACATTGGAAGTCCATGCACAAAGGTTGCCAGCACCGGGGCAAACCAGTCTTCCCCGGTTAGCAGTGGCAAGCCTACTGCCTCCCGTAACTGCTGTTGGTGGTGCCACCGTTCCGTGTACTCACGGGCAATGTGCATCCACATTGGTGCAGAATGGAGCCCAGTCCAAGGGACAGGAGGCCCCACGGTTTGCGGATCGAGGGACTGAAAGTAATCGTTGATCTTCACTCCCGCTGAACCTAAAAGTTCGACCATCAGGCGCGGACTCAACCGCCTCAGCTAGGACCCACTGCTCATTCAGATCGTTGATGCCTTTTACAAGATCATCCCAATCGTTTGAGGCGATTAACCAGCCACGGTAATCATCCCTGCCCATGGAGAGTTGGCCCATCTCGACCCCTAGTATTACAACGACATATTGAGTAAACCCGGGCCGGGGGTTAGTCTTCCAGCTATGAGGCCTTTCTTGTCAGAGGCTCGCGCCCGCGTAGTGCCAGCCTCAAAATCCGCACATCAGCTACCTCTCGGAACCAACTGTCGTTGTAATACTAGCAGGTGTGCCACCAAATCATGTACTGACCAACCAGGACAAGGGGTGGGCAGATCCCACTCCTCGGGTAAAAGATCTTCCAATACACACAAGAGTTGCCGTAACAGACCCGGGAAGAGATGAGCGGTCACAACTGGGCACGTTGGCGTCACTTCGATCACCCTAGAACCCACAGATACATCTCGGATTACTTGTGAAAATGGGAGGATCGGTAGCAAATCCGAAGATTTTGGGGCCCTTTGACTTCCGCCGCATAGTATGCCAGCCAATGAACCCAGCAGCAATCTCGGAGAATGTCGATGTGCGGCAAATTCAGCAGGAAGCAGTGAGCCCTGCGCTCCATGCCGCCGATGATGACCAGGGCCTCGCCGAAGTCGCACTGGACATGGCCCGGCGCGTGGGAGAGCGGCACGAACATCTCCCGCGACAGGCGGCGATGCTCCCTCACGTAGTCCTTGACCGTGGTGTACCCGCCGCCAAACCCGTACTCGTCTCTGAGCCGCTCGAAGATACGCTTGGCCGTGTGGCGCTGCTTCTTGGGAAGCCGCAGGTCGTCTTCCAGAATCCGGTCGATGACGCCGGTGTAGGGCTCTAACTTGGGGCGTCGGGCCGCACTCTGCCGCCGGTAGCCCGGCGGAACGGAGTAGACTAGCATCTTGCGCACCGTGTCCCGGTGCAGCCCGAACACCCGGGATGCCTCCCGGATGCTCACCCCCTCCACCATCACCGCCCGGCGAACCCGTAGATATACGTCCACCTTGTACATCCGTCGCACCACCCGTAGGCTCAACTTTAAGCCTATAAATGACGGCGGACGGTCCGATTCGCAACCGCCGATTTTGCCAGCGACTACCCGCCCGCGTGGCCCACTTTAGCGCCGCTGCTTACAATCATTCCGATAGCTTCATTGGGCAGATGTGATTGCGAGTTCGCATGGAACTCGACCACGGGCAGGGTCCGAGTGACGGTGACCGTGTAAGTCTGCGTTGAGTCGCCCTCGGCGGTCACCTCGGCCGTCAGGGTATTTTCGCCATACGCCAGATTCACTTGGTGATCGTCTTCCATGGTGTCGTCGTCCGCGGGCGTGAGAGCCACTGTGGCACTGCTGTCGCTGGCTGTCGCATCGAAGGTGGTTTGATTGGTATTCGCCGCGACCTCTGCCGTGTGACTGGTGGTGCCCAATGCGAACGCCGGTATCAGCGATGTCGAATTGTCATCGGCATCCTCAAGCTTCAGACCGCTCAGCGTCGCGTCGGTAGAGGCCACCGGGAAGGTCAGGCTCACCGTCACAAACTGGTCCACAACCCAGTCCGGCAGGGAAATGCCGAGGGCCAACAAATCCCACCGCTCCTCTCCGGTGGTCGTGGTCTCGGTATCCGTGACGACCGTGAATTGCGTCCCGCCAACGTTGATGACCGTGCCGTCCGGCAGCGTGCCGCCGGTTACGATAATGTTCAGGCCATGGGAGGTGACGGTCCCGATATCGGTGAACTTGTCAACATAGAGTTCAGTCACGACGTAGTCCGTGTCCGTGGCATCGTGAGTAAAATTGTCATCGCCAATGGCGCCGTAGTTTTGCGAGACGCTATATCCGAACTCTATCACTCGACGCGGGGGGCGGCATGAGGGCTGTGTACCCAGACGTGATCTGCGTGCACCAGTCGTTGACGGCGGGGCCAGTCGGTCTTCGCCGCCACCACCGTACCGGACGCGGGATAGGCGTCGCTCTCAAGCGGCTCCTCGACGTTGTCGTCATCGTCGGTGAAACTCACCTCAACCTTGATCTTCTTGCCCAGGTCCTCCGCCACCACCACGTAGGTGCTCGAGTCCGTGCCGATGTCCGCGGCGTTGGTCGTTCCGTCGCTGTCCACCCGGATCCATTGGTAAACGAAGGTCGCATCCGTCAGGCCATTGGCGTCCGTGATGCCGCTCGTGCCCGCCGTCAGTGTCTCTCCCACCTGCGGCGCTCCGGAGATGGTCGGCGCTCCGGTGGCGACGCTATTGGCGGGACCCTCGGCGCTTACCGTGACCTTTTGGCCATCAGTCCAACTGAACGACGTGGGCGCCGTCCATAGATACGAATTGGAGGTGGCGTTCTCAGAGGCTTCGTCGGTGGTGAACTCCATGCCGCCCAGGTTGAATACGGTGCCGCGCGGCACCAGTTTGTCGAGCCGGACGAGCACCGAGTGTGTGGTGGGCGTGCCATCCGGGACCATGATGACTATCTCGGTCACCGTGCAAGTAACGCCGTATATGGTGGCCCTTGTGTTGGCCAGGGCTCCGGTGGTGGTCGCGTCAGCGATGTATCCGTAGAGGGTGAGGCTTTTGTCTGTATCCACGAAGGTCCCCACCGTGAGTTCGCTGCACCAGTCGTAGCCGGTTGGGCACGCGGTCGCCGTCGCTGCCACCACCGTACCGGACGATGGAAAGGCGTCGCTGGTGATCGGCCCCTCGGGATTGTCGTCGTCGTCGGTGAAACTCACCTGCACCTCGATGGTGTGATCGACATCCGCTGTGACGAGCGGGTAGGTGGCAGCGGTCGCGCCGGTGATCGTCGTCTCGTTGCTCGAGCTGTCCACCCGGATCCACTGGTAGGTGTAGGCGTAGCCAGAATCGCCGTTCTCGGCTCCGGTGTTGCCGTCAGGGTCCGTGATGCCGCTGGTATCCGCGGTCAGCTCCTGCTTGACCTGGGATTGGCCGGTAATGGTGGGTACGCCGCTGGCAAAGGTGCTGAAGATCTGCACGGTCGCGTGGGCTCCCACAGGCAAATCCTTGATCGATGCGGATACATTCGGCCAGTGGTAGTTGTTGTCTACCATGTTGGTGTTCGATCCGGTGGGTTGTCGCCCCGCTTCGGACAGAGAAAACTCTTCCGTCTGGACCTAGAGCGTCAGATTGCCCAGCCCCGCCGGGGGGAAATCCTGGTCCAGTGTCAGGTGGACCTTCTTGTTCCCACTACCGGTTCCCCAGCGCAAACTCAGGGCGGTGTAGTCAATTCCGCCCGCAGTGAAGCCATCCTCGCTCAGGACGCCGTAAAGCGTCCCGCAGGTACCACCGGTGCTTTGTACGTCCATACCGCAATAACCGCGGCCATGGCCGCCCGGAGTCGGATCGGCTCCCACCGTCAGCGTGGCGCACCAGGCCGCACCCGTATCACAGTCAATCGCGTCTGCGATGACGTTCCCCGTTACAGCGCTCGAAAGCGGCCCCTCAGAGGAGCCTCCAGCGTCAGTGAAATTCACCTCCACGCTGAGGAATGAGCCCACATCCGCAGCCACCGGTGTATAGGTACGGTTGGTGGCGCCGTCGATGGCTGTGAATCCCTTCAGCCACTTGTAGCCAAAAGTCGCCGGTAAGCCACTGGCGTCCATGATGGCGCTGGTATCGACAGACAGCAGCCTGCCGGCCTGTGGCACACCGATGATTTCTGGCATGCCGCTGGCAGCGGTGTTGGCATAGGTCACCGCCTCATTGGTCAGGGCCACGGCGGAGGTACCGGAAGTGTTCTGGATGGGGTTGCTGGTTGGGACCGTATAGGAAACGGTTACGGCGTCGTCCTTGTTCGCCGCCGATGCCAGCGTCAGGGCGACGGTGCTTCCGCTGATCTCGACGCTGCTTACCGTGCGCGCGCTTCCCGCCACCGTCACCGCGAAGGCGGTTGTCGCGGGAACGGATGCGTCGTCCAGACTCTGATCGTAGGTCAACGTCAGCGTGCTGCCGTTGACGGTGGCGCTGCTCGAGGACGGCGGGGCGATGTTGGGCGTGTTGTAGGTCACGGTCTCCTTGGTCAGGTCGTCGACCGTCACCGCGTCCGTGCCCTGGATGGCGTTGGTGTTGGGGGCCTCGTAGGAAATCTCCACCACTTGCTGATAGCCCGCCGCCGTTGCCAGGGTCAGCGTGACCTTCTTGCCGCTTATCGCGACAGCGTCCACTGCCACGTCAGTACCGTCCAGCCTCACATCGAAGCGGCCGGTTCCCGGCACTGAATCCTCGTCGAGGTTCTCGCTGTAGGTCAGCACCAGCGAGTTCCCGTCGACTGTCGCGCTGTCCAGCACCGGCGGGTCGATAATGGTGACCGTCACGCTGCCCAGGGTCAGGTTTCGATATTCGCCGTCAGTGTGGCTATTGTCTATCTCGTGGGTAATCTCCTGCGTTTCATCGTTGCCGTTGGTGTCGGTTTCAGTCGCTATGTTGAGCACCTTCGGGGTTTCCCAGTCGGTCGCATCGAAGACCACATAATTGAAGGCTTCGCTATGCGTCACATCGAGATAATCACGGTCAGCGCTAGCGCGAATCCGGACATCTCCCGTCGGCTCCGAGTCCAGTACCGCCGTATAGGCGGCTTCATCGCCCTCACGAATGGAGATGGCCTGTTGGCTGAAGGTGACACCCGCGGTATCGTCGTTGGTGAGAGTCACGCTCGACGTGTCCTGGGTGCCGGCGGCGGTGACCCCGGTGGGCAGTGCTCCAAACGCCAGCGACACGGTCTCGTCGTCGTCGATCTCGTCGTTCGCCGCCCTCAGCGTGAAGCTGCCCGAAGTCTCGCCGCTGGCGATGGTGACAGCGGGAGACGTGGGGGAAAAATCACCCGCCACCGCGCCATTGGCCGCCGTGGCCGTGATCGGTATGATCACCTCACGCTCCGGGTCGGCGCTCAGGTTCACGGTGACCGTGGCATTGGTTCCACCCTCAATGGCGGTGTAACTCGCCGCGCTGAAGGCAGCGGTCACAGCGATGGCGGTCCCGCCACTCAGCTTGTGGCCCGAGAAAACGCCCTGGGTGCCCGGTTGGGTATGGTCAAGAATCGCAGTTGTGTCGTTAGAGGCGCGGATGGTGCCGCCGTTGGCGCCCAGCGAGTCGGCTCCGATGAAAAGACCGTCGTCATCGCTATCGCCGGATTGGACCACATGCTCGAACACCAGGGTGCTGGTGCCGGTTCCGCTGGCATAGTCGAAGTAGCGGATTCGCGCGGCTGTCTCGCCGTCGTTCTGCAACTCCATTTCGATCCGCGGGGTGCCGTTGGTCTCGTCCACGACCACGACCACGGTCTTGCTGAAGGTGACGCTGGCCTGGATGGTTTCCCCGGCCGTGTATGTGTCCGATGCGTCGTCCGGCGTGGAAGTGATGGCGACGCTGTTGACCTTGGGCCGGTTCACGTTGACCGCGTGGCCGGTTTGTCCGGGCAGGGCTACGGTTTCCCTGTTTGCTTGTACTCCTACTGCGATGCTGTCGGCGACTTCTTTTCGCGCGATGACTCCGCCGCCACCTGCTATCGCAAAGGCGGGTAGCGTTAATCCCGCCTGATCGTAATCATCGGGCTGGACCTCATAGTCGCAGTGAAGCGTGTTGTCACCGTCCGCCTGAGAGTAGGCAGCATAGATCGCGCCGGAGTCGAGCATGATTTGAAAGGTCGGGGTGCCGCCGCCGATGTATCCCGGGGTGCCCGGTGTACCGGTCTCGCTGGTAATCACCCGCACATTCCGGTCCCAAGTCACTGCGATGCGGATGGTCTCTCCGGTCTGATAGCCGTTGGAGCTTGAGGCAGGGCTGGAGACAACCGAGACCGAATCCAGAACAAAACCCGCCGGCGCAATGTGGATCTTGTGATCTGAGTTGTCCGCGAGCTTGCTGTGGTGCAGGTCCACCTTGGTGCTCGACGACTGGCTGACGATGGTGCCGCCGTTGAGATCGATCGGAGACGCCGGGGCCGCCACTCCGTCCTCGTCGTAGTCCGCGCTGGTGACGGTGTGGGAAAACACCAACTCGGTCGTGCTGCTGTCGGCGGATACATAGCTCGCTTGACGCGTTTCGACGGTAGTGCTGCCCCCATCATTGATGGTGAAATTCGGTTGCGGCGTGCCGGTCACGGTGACGGCTTCGCTGAAGGTGGCGGTGAACTCTAGGGTGTCGCCGGCAACGTATTCGTCCGCGCTGCCCGTCGTGGAGGTGATGGCGATATCGGTTAACGTGGGGGCGGTGGCTGTCCCGACCTCGAAGACGCCGGAAAGGGCGAAGTAGTGGTATTCGTCTGTGACGGGTTTGTTGCCGTTGCTTAGGGTGTTGTTGTTTGCATTAGGCCTTGCTGTCTGGGTGTACCCGGTCCCATCATCGTTTCCACCCAACGGAAAATTGCCTTGTCTCCTGCCGTTATTCTATGATCCCGTCCATACCCGTGTGGTGCTGACGACGACCTCGTCTCTGCCGGTCTCGTTTTTTGCATTCGCCTTGTTGGTCCAGGTGCCGTCGTAGAAGTCGGCGTTGTCATCGGCGACTTTTGCTCCATTGAGCCAGTAGAGCCAGTAGATGGGTACGCTGTCGCCCGTCCTTGTGTCTGTATTGTCATCGGCATGGACCGCAGCCGTGGAGCCCAGGGTGTTGCAGCTGCCGGAGTGGGGCCGGATGGATCAATGGCCATTGGTGTTGATTTCGCCTTGTACGAAGCTGTTGTAGATCGCGATGTCGGTTTCGGTGGCATCCCCCACCTGATGCGTCACCAGCAGCAGCCGGAATTGGTCGCCGGCGGCAAGGCCGGAGGGAATCAGCGGCCAGTTGCCTGGAACCTCAGTCGGATCGGGCGCGGCCTGTGCCCGCGTCGTCGCATGGGTGGTCGTCGCAGCGGCGAACGTCTCGTCGAGCGTGATGGAGTTGCTGCCCGTGTCTTCCAGGGTCGGTGTGCTCAGCGTGAAGCCGGTGCTGGCGGAGGCGCCTGTTGCCCATGCGGGCGTCATCATGGCCGTGCTCCTGCCAGCCCGAACCAGGTGCTCCAACCGGTCGCGTTCCTCTGGGGTGAGCCGGGCCAGGAATTTCTCTCGAGCCATGGGTTTGGCTTTGGTTTAGGTTCGCCTACCGGGGCAGGTGGCGCTCAATCCAGCGCCGCTCCTCTTCGTCGTCGTCGAAGTAGATGAATCGATGGAACAGCTTGGGTTGCTCCCGTCCCTGCCGGAGGTCCTTCCGAAAGGCCAGGCAGCCGGGGCCGTCTGCTTTCAGGGTTTCCGGGTCAATCACAACCCCATATTCTGAACGAGCCGATTTCAGAGAAACGAAGCCGCCCCGGACATCCTTTTCGACCAAGGGAATTTCCCGTTCCAAGGGATCGCCCCAGCCGCCTCCGCCAGCGGTGTGGATTCTCACCAAGTCGCCGGCCTGCCAAGGGTTGTCGTCGGAAAAGGCACGGATTTCCCTTTCGCCATCGCACCCCGGGTTCAGCGTCACCCTGGACGTCCCTCCAGCCTTGCCTCCGGCGACGCCCCAGGCCGGGAAGCGGTTGTTCTCCACCCGCAACCCGAATGTCCCCTCAGGAGCCAGCAGGCGGACATCCCGGATGATCCCGCAGCCGCCGCGGTACTTGCCGGGGCCGGCGGAGTCGGGGTTGATGGCGTACCGCTCCATTCGCAGAGGGTACTCCATGTCCATGAACTCTGCCGGGTAGTTCTCGTTGTGGCGGCTGTAAACGGCGTCAACCGCTTGCAATAGTCCTTGAAAACCCAACCTCGGATGCGCTATTTTGGACTAGCGGGGCTTATTCGAAATTCGATAAACCATTTCAGTTTGTTACGATCACCATTCAAGTATGCCTTGATACTTTGAACCAACTCGTCGATACGGCCGATAGGCACCACATAATCGAATACATTTGCCATGACTCGTAAGGTTTCGTTTGACCATTCGCCGTCAACGACGAGCACAGCGAGTAAATCGTCTGTTTCCCCTTTCCAGTTTATAGCTGAAAACATTTTGTCTTTGGCATACAAAGAAGCGTGCCTGGAAGATGATTTCCTGACTTCGATAAAGACCTTCGGTGTTGTTGCGTTCGGCAATATGAAATCTGCGCGGAAGTCGTAAACAACACCGGGAAGGGACTCATAGTCACGCTCTCTCACGAACGGCAACTTCTGTCGTTGGAGAGCGGTCTCTACTATAGACTCAAGAAAAACTCGGCCGATGAGGTCCCGTACAATACCTTCCAGCGTAGACTCAAGTCGCGTAAGAACCTGTGCCTTGACTACGCTCCTGGGATCTATCCGCTCATTGAGTAGCTTGACCAAGCGTGTGGCTGCAGGCTTAGAGATTCTAGTGTCGGAAACTGAACCGACCTGCTCTTTGAGCCGGGCTTTGCTATAGATACCGCTCAGATGTTGAAGCAGCGGTAAGAAGTGAGGGTTTTCGACCAAATAATCTACGTTGAAGGTAGAAAAGCCCCCGGTCCCAGCACCTAGTTCGTCGAAAAGATGATCTGCTACAGATCGAAGGTCCGAGTATACGCTGGCGGTAATGGCAGTTTCCAAATCAAACAGTTGTGCTTGCCTTCGCTGCCATTCCAGGTAGACCTCTTCTGCTCCCATATCTGCAGAGGCGAACCCCAACCCTGCCGCAACGATTATCCTTGTTAGCTCACTTGCAAGGTGTTCAGGGCGAATCGTGGTCAACCCATTTGAGACTGCCGCCAACTCAAGGTATGCGTCAATACAATGCCGGATTTCCGTGTTACCCACTTGGTATAGTGTACGGGGTGGTTGTATCATCCTTCATCACTCCGCGTTCCAGATAGATGAAACTCACCAAGCCCCGTTGGAGATCCTTCCCTCTTCTTCAAGATCCAACGCTGGCCTCGATCTCTCAGTTTCTTGCATTTTACAGACGTGTATCCCATTTCAGACATAATTGTAGCTAAGAACTGTGGTGTGCTTATGTGGACTCCATATAGAGCGGAGTCAGCGACCACTATATGCGCCTCCCCGCTTTCACGTAAACACCGTAACGTTTCACGCAAAATTCGTGTCATTTGTGCAAAGTATGGAAATACCAGTAGATCATAGTTTTTTTCCCGGCACGAACATCACGTCGTCGGTTCAACTCATCTACTATAGCATCTAATTCAGGGAGAAGACACGATACGATTTCAGCACGGTACTCTGACTGAAGTTCTCGATGACCCTTGAGAGCCGTCGTCGTATTTACTACCAACTTGGACCGCACTCTCTCTGTTATCTCTTGCCAAGAACCACATATCCCCCAAAAATAGAGGTGCATGCGTGTCATTTCGGCAAAGTCAAAATTGTTCAGATACGGCGGAGATGTGACAACAGCATCTACGCTGCTTTCTTCCACCTTTCCCATATCTTCTGAGGACGTCGAATAAAGTACCCCAGGATCAAGTCTTTCTGCCTGTACCAAACCACTTAGGTCGAATCGCACTTCCTGCATGACATGGTGGATCGCAGCATTTGGAATAGCAGCCTTCTTACTGGAATTCGGTGCTTTGTAAATTCCGTCAATCTTGGACTTTGAGCACATATCGAGCACTCGAGAAAGAATAAGAAAGGCAATATCATCTCCATCCATTCCCGCGTCATTAAGCGCTTCACGTGCCCCTAGCAGTTGTTCGAGTATGCATTCCTCGAACAACTTCCGCAAAAAAGTTTCTGCAGGACGGGGAAGTGAACTGATTGGGTGTGGCGCTTGAAGGCCTTCCAATAAGACCTCCTCGATTAATTCTAATCGGAGCATTGTTGGGTAACCACCGACCTTAGCCCGGGCGATTCGAGCAAAAAATGGGTGTGGCTCAAAGCCTATTGCTCTATGGCCTAGAGCCTGGGCTACAACCAACGTAGTTCCACAACCTGCGAAAGGGTCTAGAATCAGTGAACCTGTACCCCTCGGGCAGTGCTGCGCCACGAACTCAGGTGCAAAACCAGCCACAAAATTGAACCACCTGTGGATTGTGTGCCGGTTTGCGGTGACGTTTGTTGGTAGCTTCTCATCGGTAACTACGGGCAAGACAGATGTAGGATGGAATCCTTCGAGGAACATCTGCCCTGTATTGTTGTGTTGTAGGTTCATCGTGGCTCCGCCTATCACCTTTCCTCACGCCACGGGGGGATGAGTGCGGTACCAGTCCACGACTTCGGCGCCCGAGGCGGCCCAAACGCCCTGTCTCCCCATCATGTGGCCCAGTGCCTCGTCCAGCGTGCTGATGCGAAAAGGCTGACCGATGAGCCAGGGGTGCAGGCTCAATACCAGCGCCCGTCCGTTCTCTGTTCCGTTGTCGTACATCTCATCGAAGCTCTCACGGAGCATGGTGGCGTAGCGGTCGATGGTGACCTTACGGTGGGCCATGGCCATCACGTCGTCCAGCTCCAACATGACCGGCAGCGCGAAAAGCTCTCCTACCGGCACCGTCAACGGGTATGGTTGCTCGTCATTGGCCCAGTCGCACAGGTAGCGGATACCGGCTTCGCCCAAAAGCCGGGGAGTACGTTCCGACTCCCCGTATTCCGGCCCCATCCATCCCACCGGGGCAGTTCCGGTCGCCTGGGTCACTGCGTCCAATGACTCCCGGATGTAATCCCGTTCCTGCTGCTCCGACATATTGCTGGTTATCATCCGGCTGACCGAAATGCCGTGCCCGATGATTTCACATCCCCGGTCCAGGCAGTGCCGCACGAGGTAAGGGTAGTTGCTGGCAGTCAGTGCGTCCATAGCCACCGTGGGGCGTATGCTGTGCCGTTCCAACACATCCAGCACCCGGTAAATGCCCACCCGGTGGCCGTACTCCCGGTGCGATATGCGGGCGTAGTCCGGGAAGGGCCGGGCCGCCGACCCTCCTGCCAGGTTGGCTGACTGGAAACTGCCCTCCGGGGGCATCCACTCCATGTGCTCCAGTGTGACCACTACTGACAGCGCAAGGGGCGCATTCTCGGGCCAGCGGAGAATGCCCCGGGTACTCAGGGGCGACCAATCGTAGTGTTCATGGTCCATCCCGACGCGGCGTTGAGCGGGCATGGGGCTGCCTCCTGTTGCTGTTCCCTCAGTGAGTATTGAAATACGAAATTGCGTCTGGCTCCGGCGCCAGACCCGGCTTACCCGTTCAGTCGTTGGGCGTGGGCAACCGCTTGGTCGTAGTAGTTGGCGATGTAATACTCGGCAATCTCGTCGGCGGTGGTCTGCCAGACTCCGTCGTGGGACATGATGTAGCCCAGGATGTCATCCAAGTACTTGATGCGATGGGGTTGGCCGATCAGGAAGGGATGCAGGGCAATACACATGACCCGGCCGCTCTCGGCCCCTTCCAGGTAGAGCTGGTCGAACTGGGCCTTGCAGATACGGGCGAAGTAGTCCCCCTCGTAGTGGTTGTCCCGCATCATGGACGAGTCGTTCAGCTCGATGGAGTAGGGCACTGATACCAGCTTGCCGCTGTCTACCTTGATGGGAACCGGCTGGTCGTCGTGCATCCAGTCGGTGTGGTAGATCAGTCCGGCCTCGGCCATCAGGTCCGGAGTCCTCACGCTGCCGGAGATGGCCGGGCCGAGCATTCCCTTCAGCTGCTTTCCGGTGTGCCGGCGCAGCGTCTCGATGGTGTCCCGGTAGAACTCGCGCTCCTGGTCTTCGTCGTGAGTGTAGAGGTAGCGGGTGTTGTAAATGCCGTGGCTCATGTAGTCCCAGTCCCGCTGCACCATGGCCTCGCCGACTTCGGGGAAGTGCTCCAGAACAGCCATATTCAGGGAGACGCAGCACTTGATGCCGTGTTTGTCCAAGGGTTCCAGCATCCGCCAGAAGCCCACGCGGTTGCCATAGTCCCGGTAAGAGTACTGCTGCACATCCGGGTAGGGAGTCCGGGGCCAGGGATTGCGAGCCCCCTCGTTTTCCGGCGTGTACTCGTAGTGCTCCACGTTGGGCGAAATCCAAAGGGCCACACGGGCATCGTTGGGCCATTTGATGATTGGCCGGTCTATGATCGGCAGGTAGTCCACCCGGTACGGCGGCAGTGGCATCTCAAGACCTCCTTACGCGACACATGTCTGAATTGGGTAGCTGGCCCGAAACCATACGGGCCCCTTCCGAGTAGTGTGCTCTTCGGTTCATTTCCTTATGAGGCGGAGCGCAACGCAGCGGGAGCCACCGTCAACTGGCGCCTCATTGCACGCGACTCCAGAACAAAATTGCATCGCCTCTACCCCCGCCATTCCAACCTTGGACTGAGTGCCAGGCCGAACTGAGTACCAGGTCGGACTCTGTACCAAGCCCGGGCGACAAACACCGTTCAAGACGATGAAATTCGCTGCTATTATGGCAGGACTGCGAGGGCGACTCCAGTGTTCCCGGTTCGATTCCATAAAGGTGTAAATCTGCCGCCAGCTAGTGCCGAACCCTGACCGGCTTCTGCATCGAGCGAAGCTCGCGGGGTGGGTCCATGTGTCGGCCGTAGTCGGTCCAGGACACCTCCGCCACGTAGAGGTCTCCCCTGGCACAGTTTTGAGAAAGGGGAGCCCCACTGGGTTGAAGTGGACCGTGGGCTGGTGGACCGCCGACCTACCGTGCTCGAAACCCGAACCGTCTGTCATCATCCATAAGTTCGAAGTCGAGCCGGTGGCGACGCAGTAGAAGTTGCAGGTGGAAATATGCCTGCGGGCTTTCGCGGAGGCCGTGTTCGACAGCAAAAGCATCCCGGAGGCAAGACGGATGTTCACCCCACAGCGGCGCTTGGCTCAAAAGAAATGGCTCACTTCATCCCGCTGGGCCATGGATGAGAAATCCCTTCTATGAGTCGTCCCAAGCCAGGGCTCTTAGCTGGACCTCGAGTTTAGAGGAGTCCGGTGTTACGTCCGCCTGCAAAAGCCCGCCGAAGAGCACGCCAAGTACATAGGGGGACAAGGGTCTATTTTCCCCGGTGGTATCTGCGATCTCAGCGGCTTTGTTTGAATTCTTAAGTACCTGCGGCGGCAGCCTGCTCAGCGGCAACCCTCAAGTAGCTGGCGGGGAGTTCCTTGAAATCGGTCATCAGCGAACCGAACCCTTCGACAACGTCGTCCATTCCGTTGGCCCGCATGGCGTACCAGTAGGTTGCGGTATTGATGGCGATAACCGGCTTTTTGAGCCACTTTTCCGCTTCTCCGGCCAGTCTCGCCATTGCCAGATTGGTGCCGCACTGGACCAGAGCCTCAACATCGTGCTCGTTCAGCTCGAGGAGGGCATCCATCAATTGCTTTTCCGGGACTTTGGACATGGCGGTGGGGCTATCGCAGCAAAGCCCCTTGATGGCCACGACCTCGAAGCCACAGTCTTGGAGGAAGCGGGCCACGTTCTCATCGGCCACCGGCCAATAGGGCGTCAACACGCCAATGCGCTTGATATCTCCGTAACACCGGAGAGCCGCCTGGCAGGCGTCGGACCCCATGGCCACGCTGCGACCGGTCAGCTCCATCATGTGTTTCTTCAGCTCCAGGCTGCGCTGCAATCCGCCCCAGAACGTCTCCGACGACATACCCATCACCAAGTAGTCTGGATCGCAGGTCATGACTCGGAGCAGGGCGTTATCCCACTCCAAGCGGATGTTTTCCATCAGGCGGTTAAAGTCATCATTGCTGCCCACCGAGTTGTTGGGGATCCAGATGCGCACGATGTGGTTGGTCACACCTCTGGGACGCATCTCGTCGAATTCAGGCTGGACCGATGTGTTGGTGGAGGGCACCACGACACCCCAGTTCGCCCGCCACCCCAAGGAATCAGGCATTGGTCTACGCTCCTGGATTGATTAAAGCAGATTGATTGACGCAGCGGCTATTCGCCGCCGCAAATTACCGTGGGCTGGCCGGTGTCTCGACCGGGACTCTTTCATGCAAGACTGCGATGATCTCGGAAGAAGTCATCAGATCGGCGTATTTTTGCTCCATGTCGAACAGGTTCGCTTCGTGGGGGCCCAAGGCGCGGTCACCGACACAATCGGAAGCGACCACGGTCCTGAAGTTGTAGCTCATCGAGTCTATCACCGACGCCCTGATGCACCCGGAGGTGGTGCATCCGGTCACTATCACCGTGTCCACACCCTTGCTGACGTACCAAGCTGTCAGGTTGGTGCCGAAGAACGCCGAGGGCTGGGTCTTACGCACGATGTATTCCCCGTCCCAAGGCTGCAACTGGTCCACAATCTGGCTGCCGAAGGCCCCTTCGGTGAGCTGAGTCAACGCTGGTGCCTTCGATGTGAAAACGCCGGCGTCGGAGCCGTCATCAGCGTAGACCACCCGGGTGAAGGCAACAGGTAATCCCAGAACGCGGGCCTCGGCCAACAATCCCCGGGTGTTCTCAATGGCCTCTCCGATGTTGCCGCCACCGAACTGGTCCGGATTGGCGAATCCATTGACAAAATCGACAATCAAGAGAGCGGGGCGCTGACCTATCCCGCTGCTATTGCCAAAGCCCTGTCTTTGGTAGATTTCCAGCTCACTCATGGTTATCCCTTCCAGACCAGACGTTTCCCATCGCCCAACGGTTTGCGGCGTGCTGCCGTAAACGGCGTGAGTATATCACCAAGCGCCGCCTGAAATCATTGCGTATTCGAACGTTTCAACAAAAGCTGGCTTGCTTCGAAAGAGCCCCACTTTTGCGATGCATGCCGCACCATGCTTGAGCTGGCAGCCCGGGTGCCCGAGAGCTGGCAGGCTACTGCCGCAGGCCGGTGTCGTCCGCCGTCGCCTCAGCCCAACGGTTTTATAGGCCGACTTGACGATGTGCGTCACGACTGCCTGTCCCGCTTGAGTTTCCCAATTTTTCCCTGCTGCGTGGACGATTGCCGCCGCCACGGGCGGTCCACAGGTGCTAAAATCCCCTCGGAGACTGGCATCCTAAACCAAAGCCAAGGTGGGATGTGCATTTACAATACATCGGTGATTGGGCTGGGATTCTCGCAGAAATCCCTCGGCCTTTGATTGCAGGAGGGTGCGGCAGCGGCCCTTGACCTCGTCTTGCCGGCTGGACAGCCCGCGAAGGAAATTCCCGACCCTCTCCTTTACCAGGGCCTTGGTTCCCAAGCACAGGTTTCCGGTGGCTTCCTCTCTCGCCCAGCCCCAGATGGCCTCATCGGCGTTGAAGTCCGGGCTGTAGCCCGGCAGGTTCATCAGCCGTAGCCCCAAGCCCGGCGTCCGCAGATACTCACGCACCGCCTCGCCGCGGTGCGCCGGCGCGTTGTCCCAGATCACGTTCAGGGGACCGCTGTGCCTCTGTCGCAACTGCTCCAAGAAAGCAGCCGAGGTTCCGGAGTTGCTGTTGCCCTCCAGCTCCATCCACTCCACCTCGCCCGTCTCCAGGCACACTGCCGAGTAGTAGCTGGCCTTCTCGCCATAGCTCGGGCTGGTCGAGTCCACCAAGGCCGGCTCTCCCCGCAGCACCCACTTGCCTCGCAACTCGGCATCGGCACGGAAATGGGCCTCGTCGGCGAAGAATATCTTCTCTCCCGTACGCCACGCCTCCTCCGACGGGGTGGCGTACTCTGCCACGAAGGCCTCTCGTTTCTCCACATCGGCCTTGAGCAGCCGTTTCTTGGGGCGTTTGAAGGCGAATCCCAGCCGGTGGAGATAGTTCAGGCACGTGCTGCGGCTCAGGATGATACCGAAGCGCTCCGAGACAAACTGCCGCATCACTTTCCAGTTCCAGTTGGCCAGTTCGATGCCCGACATATCGGGCAACTCCTGCACCGCCTCCTTCAACTCCGCCTGCTGTTCCTCGCCGAGGACGGGGTGGAACCCCCAGTCTGCTCGAAGATCAAAGCCGCCGGACCTCCCTCGCTGAAGGCGGTGGCCCATCTTCCGATGGTATGAGCATCCCGGCCCAGTGCCTGGGCAGAGGCCGAGGCGGTCATGCCCCGGCACAGGAGCCACAGAGCATGCCAGCGTTCTCTCTCCCGGGGTGTCGGCGCCAAGTACATCCTGCTGCGCACGCCATCCAAGTCCAACTGCCACCGCTCCAAGTCAGGCCGTATCACCCTCATACCCATCCCCATCCCCGCTCAGTCCTCTCCCGGTCCTGACGATATGCCTCCTTGATTGTAGCCGACCTATATGCAGGTTTCACCTTGGCTTTGGTTTAGCTCAATCAACTCCTCGCGGGAGAACCCGGCCAAATCCTCAGGCAAACTCGTGCCTTCAGTCTACCCGCGTAGTATCCTCTTCCATTCGTGGGCTCAGCGGGGATTAAGCCCACTCTGAACGGTTACGCGCTTGTCCTCAGCTTGCGGCGTCGATTGCAAACCGTCTAATATAACTTCGGCGAGTCAGAAGTTAATCGGGACTCTTGACGTCTTTAATGAGCGTGGAGCATGAGCGTTAGCAATTATTCCGAGTTGCGTACCGTTTACAAGCCGCCGGCGCCGCGGGCCACACAGAAGGTGTTGGACCACCTGGATGTTCATTGCCGGAACTTCATCGCCCTCTCGCCCCTTTGCGTTCTCAGTTCCGCCAACGCCGAAGGACAGGCCGACGCCTCGCCTCGGGGCGACCCGCCTGGGTTCGTTCAGGTGCTGGACGACAAAACGCTGCTGCTCCCCGACCGCCCGGGGAACAACCAAGTGGACTCGCTGCAAAACATCGTGCAAAACCCCGGCGTGGGATTGCTCTTCTTCGTGCCGGGGATGAACGAGACGCTGCGGGTGAAAGGGAAAGCGGAGATCGTAACCGACGCGGAAGTCCTCGAACCGATGAGAGAGAAGCGCCGGGCGCCGGTTTCCGGGCTGCGGGTTACGGTGGAGGAGGCGTTCCTGCATTGCGGCCGGGCCCTGATCCGTTCGCGGATTTGGGACCCTGAGGTCCATATTGACCGGTCAATCTATCCTACGTACGGGCAAGTGCTGGCGGACCAGATCAAGGGAGCGAACGCCGAGGAGATTGACGCCTCCGAGGACGAGGCCAATCGCCACCGGCTTTATTGACCGAACGCGGGATGGACGGCCAATACTGCGGGCGACCCGGAGGAAGACTCCGTGAAGAAGACCCCGTTTGTGGGATGAGGAATGTTCGGGGTGAGTGGATTCGAACCACCGGCCTCTACGTCCCGAACGTAGCGCGGTAGCCACTGCGCTACACTCTGATAATCGCGTCAGCATAGTATTACAACGTCGGATTTAGGGAGGAGTGCCTGAGGTCTGCCGGTGGAGTCTGTAGCGGCGCCTCTGGTGGGAAAGTCTTGACCTCTCGCCCCGTTGCTGCGTCCACTCCAGCCACCGCAGCAACTCTTGCGGTCCGAACTTCTCCCTGGGCAGCATCTCACGCACCACCCGGTACACTTGGGGCCGGGTGAGCAGGGGCATCTTTCCCCCCAGTCCTGTTGCAGGCTCAACAGAAAGGCCCCGCCCAGCAGGCACATCGCCATGTGGCGATGCCAGCCGGCCCAGGTCCGGGTCTCGTACTCGTCCAGTCCAGCGTCGCTCTTCTCCGTCTCGAATTCGGTTTCAATACGCCAGCGAGACCCGCCCACGTGGGCCAGTGTCTCCAAGGGAGTGTCCTCCGGGGCGTTGGACAGGTAGTAGCGGGGTTCGCTGCCGTCCAGATTCCGCCGGAATATGGCCCAGAGTTCCTCACCGGGCTTCCGTCTGCGGGTTACCCGCACCCGCTGCGCACTGAATCTGTAGGTGCGGTGTCCTTGGGAACCCTCAGCCACCGTTATCTCCCGCCAAGCCTCCTCAGGCAATTCATCGCTGCGCCCGGACAGGGTGCGGCGTTGCCCGTCCACCAGCTTTGGCTTGCGGGGACGCCCAAATCCCCGGTATTCCGGATTGCTCCAGGCAGGCGCCAAAGGCCACACCGTGGTTCCTGCCGGAACATGCAGCACGTACCGCATCCCCAAGGCCGCCAGGCCCTCCCGAAAGGACGGCGACATACCGAAGGCGTCGTCCCCGGCAACCCATCCGGCTTCCAGATGGCCGCGCTCCAAAGCTTGCGCCACCATCTCCAAGGCCAACCCCGTCTTCGACCGGTAGCCTCGTCTCCCACCCGGCACCCCTGCCGCCGCGCATCGGTCTGGGTCCGAGGTCCAGCTCTCCGGCAGGTACAGCCGCTTGTCCACCAACGCCCGGCCCAAGGGGCTGACATAGGCCAGAAACATCCCGGCCTGGCAGTTGGCCACCTTGCCCAATCGTCCGCAGTACTGCCGGGCCACCCCCGCCGACCTCCTGCCCTGCTTCGGGAAGTCGCTGCCGTCCAGCACCCACACTGCCTCCGGGTGTCCCAGCCTGGGCGCCAAGTATTCTTGAAGGCGTCCGATGACGGCGTCATCATCCCAGCGGGAATCGGTGAGAAAGCGCTGCAGGGACCGGGCCGACACTCCCACCGATTCGGAGAGGTTCTCGGCGTTTCGCCGTTCCTGCGACTGTACCAGCAGGGCCTGCAGGTAGTTCCTGCCATGCTCCCGCCGCTGCTTGCGCCCGAAGGCCGCCGCGAGGAAGCCATGAAACTCGCGGAAGCAATCGTGAACCCGCTCAAAGGCTGCCACATCCATCACGCTCCCTCCCCGTCCCAAAGCCCTGTTATCCCAAGAATTACCTTAGCTGGACTCCCGACTAACACGGTTTTTCAGGCGACCGCCGCAGGGTTGAGGGGTACGCCCGGAATATGGCCCGGAGCATCGGACACAGGCACCAGTTGGTAGCCCAGTTGATGCGCTTGCCGTTTCGCAGCGCGCAGCGCCCGTTGCTGATACTGACTCTCATAGTATTCGGCGCCGGCATCCACGTAGTCCTGCCCGAAGCGCAGCATGGAGTAGATCAGTCTGGCCAGCTTGTGAGCCGTGGCGGTGATGGCCTTGGGTGCTCCCAAGTGTGCTTTCTTGCGGCGCAGGAAGGCCCCCAAAGCGCTGTTGGAGCGGTGCAGTCCATGGGCAGCCAGGCGCAATGCCGCCGCGGCCCGGTTGGCGCTGGGCTTGGTCTTTGAGCTCATGACCTTACCACCGGTGATGCGGTTGTCGGGGCTCAGACCCAGCCAGGACGCGAAGTGCTTGGCACTGGGCCATTTCGTCATGTCTGCACCAATCTCGCTGATCACCTTCAAGGCCGTGAAGCCGTCTATCCCATCGATGCGGGTCAGGTCCACCCCGGTCATCCGATACAGATGTGTCCTGATATCGAAGCTGGGCGCGTTGCCCTGGCTGCGCCGCCGGCCATTCCCGGCAGGAGTCCCGCCGTCGGTGGCGTCCTCAAACCGTTCCAACTGGGCTTCAATCTTTTTGTCGCACTCATCAATCTTGGCGTGATACACCCGGTATAGTTCCAGAGCTTGGGTCAGCTCGAAGATGTGCTCTTCGAGCCAGTGCCCCTGTAACGACTTGGCGATGGTCTCCTCGTCCGCCCTGATCCGGTGGTCGCGGAGTTGCGCCAGCTGCCACGGGTCCCGTTCTCCGCTCACGATGGCTTCAATAATCGCCATGCCGGTCTGGCCAGTGATGTTGCTGATGACGTGCTGGAGCTTCACGTTCATCTGGGTCAGCGCCTTCTGCATGTGCTGAATGTGATGGGACGCGTACTCCACCAGCATGGCCCGCTGCCGCAGGTAGCTCCGCAAGCGTCGTATCTCCGGCTCGGGCCGGAAGGCTCCCGACAACAGGCCGTAGGTGTGCAACTTTTGCAGCCACTGGCAGTCCTGAACGTCGGTCTTGCGGCCGGGCACGTTCTTGATGCGCCTGGGGTCTACCAGCATCACCTCGAAACCCCGCTCTTCCAGCACCCCGAACAGCGGTATCCAATACACCCCGGTCGACTCCATAACCACGGTCCCCACTCCACACTCCACACTCCGACAGCCAGTCGGCCAGGCGATACAAGTCTGCCGTGAAGGCTTCAAACTCGCGCACCGGCTGGTCGCGATGGTCTTGGGGCACCGCGACGAAATGGCTGCTGGCCCCCACGTCAATACCAGCCGCATCCAGGTTTACCTGGGACAGCTGCGCGGGCAGACGCTCCCGCCTCTGGGTCGTCTGGCGCGCCGGTTTTGCGCTCCTCTGGCGAGTCGTCATCATCTCCTCCTATCACGTCAGTGTCGGCGCGTCGCTGGAGGAAGTCCCTGACAGTTGCCACTCTCCCGAACGGGATCGTCCTGGTGGGGACGTCACCAATGATGCCGCCGTAAGACTCCCAGACCATGCTTTGTACCGGGCAATATGCGCCAAAGTCTAGTCGGTCTTGGTCCAGACGATACGCCTCAACAGGAGATTACACCTCCGGCGCGGTCTCGTCTGTTAGTCTCCTTTGCCCAGTCAGGAACGCGGGCCTAACGGTGCTTTGTACATTCAAGCGGCGTATGCCAGCGAGTCAATAAGGCGGGCGTAAAATGCGGTGGGGACTTTTTCACTGTTGGGGTGCGAGGGCGACATTGAAAAACCCTCCGACGCCAGCCACAGAGTCCGGCGCAACAGGGCGATGGCATCGACGAAGGTGGGGGCTGGTTTGGCGTACCATGCTGCCGTGCGCTGGATCATGGGGCGTTGTTTTTGCAGCAGGTGGGCCGCCAGGGTAATCCAGGAAAAGAGCCCCATCAATATCGGCGTGGTGCGGGCGATGGCCCGGTCGGACCACTGGCGCCGGGTTTCCACTCCCAGATGAGACCGCACCTCCTGGAAGGTGACCTCCAGTTGCCAGCGCAACACAAACCATTCGAGGATCTGCGCCGGAGCCACTGCCGGGTCAGTACAGAGCAACGCTTGGGATTCGAATTCGCCTTTGGGGTCTCGAACCAGGACCCAACGAATGGGTACGGGCGGTTTGCCGGAGTGATACCAGAGCGCCGTTTGGGAAGCGAGTTCCACCGTGCGGACAGTGCCGTCATACCAAGCCACCGGGGCGACATTCCAAGAGACAGCAGGCAAGCCAAGCTGCTCTTTCCCAAGTTGTTCTTTCAGAGTGGGCAGACGCACGCCCTTCACCCGGGGACGGCCGTTCTGACCAGGCAGGCGAGGCGGCGCCGGGACATAGAGACCGGCATCCAGCCGTAACCTGGTGATCCCAGCCGTAACCTGGTGATCAAGGTAACCGGTTCCCGGAGGGATTGGCAGAAATGGAGCAGGTCCAAGACGGCGTAGCCGCTGTCCCCCACCAGCACCAAGGAGCGGTGAGGAAGCCAGCGGCGGAGTTGCAGGATCATCTGCCGGGCCCGGTCGGCAAGCTTTTTATGAGAGCGTCCTCGACGCTGGTAATACCGCTCCGAGGGCGCCAGTGCGGTCAGCACCGGCAAAGCCCAATAGCGTCCGGCCCAGGGTATGCGCCCCAGCCACATCAGTGAGACCCAGCGCAGGCCGCTGGCCTCGACCACGCAGCTACGGCTGGATCGCACCGCGTTCCGGTAAACCCCAAGGGCGCTGATCTGCGGCCCTTGGCGCCGCTCCAGGGTCTCGTCGATACCGAACACCAAGGGTCCGTCGCCCCGGTCAAGATGCTGGATCAATAGTCTCAGCAGTACTTGGGATACCTGAAGCGGCGACCACACCGCCCGGTTGAGCACGTGCCCGGTTGAGCACGTGATGGTAGCGGGCATAGTTGCGGTCGCCGCTCAGTCCCATCACCCGTAGCGCCGAGGCCACCGTGCGCCGGCCTGGGGACAATATCGCTCCTACCAGCAGAACCTGGGCTTTCTGCCAAGTCGGGATCCGAAACAGTGTTGCGAAGGGGATGAGGGCGGTTAAAATGGCGTCGGGCAGGGTAAGCATCGCTGGACCTTTTGTGAGAGATGGGTCAGGCCAGCTTACCCTGCTCTTGTAAATTGTCTACGTTTTGTACAAAGTCCAGCTAAGGGCCTCGACAGGGACGAAATGAAGTCTAGAGTAGTCGTTAAAGGAAACCCGGTCCTAGCATCCAAAGCCTTGGACACGGTGTCGATTATCGCGTAGAGTCGGCGGGGCCGCCTCGGCAGGATCTGGAATTCTACCCCTACCTGCCCCGGGTGAGAGTGAGTACGACCGTCGCCGGGGACTACATGAGCCTGCTGTCAAGGAGAGCGGCATGAGCGACCGGTCGACGCTGCTGCTGGAACACCACCTCAAGGAACTGAGGCTGCCCAGCTTTCTGTGAGAGTACATGAAGCTGGCGGCCCAGTGCGCTGCCGAGGGTGTAGACCATCCCCGAATACCTGCTCCGGCTGGCCGAGCTGGAGCTCATCGAGCGCCACCAGCGCATGGTGGAGCGGCGGATTCGGGCTGCACGATTCCCTGCCGTTAAAAGTCTGGACACCTTCGACTTCCCGGCCATCCCCTCGGTGAACAAGGCACTGGTGATGGAACTGGCCCGCTGCGAGTACATCGAACGCCGTGAGAACGTCATCGCCGTCGGCAACAGCGGCACCGGCAAGACCCACGTCGCCCTCGGTCTGGGCTTGGCCGCCTGCCAGCGAGGGATGTCCGTGGGCTTCACCACCGCCGCAGACCTGGTGCACGAACTTATGGAGGCCCGGGACGAGAGGCGCCTGCTCAATCTGCAACGCCAGCTTTCCCGCCTGAACCTGCTGATCATCGACGAACTGGGCTTCGTGCCCCTGTCCCGCACCAGTGCGGAACTCCTCTTCGAGATATTCAGCCAGCGCTACGAGCGGGGCTCCACCCTGATCACCACAAACCAGCCCTTCGACGAGTGGACGGAGGTGTGGCTCCGAGCGTCTCACCGGAGCGCTGCTGGACCGTATCACCCACCATGTGCACATCCTAAAGATGAACGGCGAGAGCTACCGGCTGAGCACAGTAGGGAGAGCTCAGGCTCTCGGACTTTAGACGAACCGGACGAAGAATAGATCGCACCGTCAACCCCGCCTCTTCCTACCCCGTAACCTCGCCACTCTGCTTTGTTAACTGCCGTCAGCAACAAGTCAGTGGTACACGATTCTTCCGCCCCAGTGGTCCACAATCACGACGCCCTTGACAGTCGTGCGTGGAAGGAACATTGTCTCTTTTGTTGACATTCGATTTGGCCAATCCTAAGATGCCATGAATGGGCACTTGGGTTAGTGCTTTGGGCTCGATAAATGGAGAGGTGGTAATGCCCCACCAAGAAGACATTCTATTGATGGCCCACTTGATGAGACGCGCGGGCTTCGGTGATCCCCGTGAGGAACTAGAGGAGCGTGTCTCCAAAGGCTACGAAGCCGTGGTCGAGGAGCTTCTGTATCCAGAGCGGCAGCCGGCCATAGACGACGAACTGCTGTACCGGTTCTTCCCGGGTTATGAGGGGGCCGGAGCGCCGCCAATTAATCAGGCCGATTGGGTTTTCCGGATGATCAACACCAAACGGCCTCTGGAAGAGAAGATGGCCCTCTTTTGGCATCAGTTGTTCGCCACCAGCAACTCCAAGGTGGACAATCCACCGGAGCTGACTCGCCAGATTGCCATCTTCCGTGAATACGGATTGGGTACTTACCGTGACCTGCTGGTAGAGGTCGCAAAGTCACCAGCCATGATCTTCTGGTTGGACAACCACGGAAATCATGACGGTGCCATAAATGAAAACTGGGGGCGGGAGCTGTTGGAGCTTTTCTCTCTCGGAGTCGGAAACTACTCAGAGGATGATATCAGAGAAGCAGCCAGGGCCTTTACCGGATGGACGATTGCCCCCAAGATTCCCCGTAATCCTTTAGGCCGTCTCCACTGGCGATTCGAGTACAAACCTGAGGACCACGACGATCGGGAGAAGACCTTCCTAGGGTATACCGGGAACTTCAATGGCGAAGACATCGTGGACATTATTGTGGATCAGCCGGCTACGGCCCGGTTCCTGGCCCGCCACCTCTACAAATTCTTCGTCGCCGACGAGCCCCATGTCGCCAGTTGGAACATTACACCACCCATTGATCCTGAAGCCATCGAGTTGTTGGTGGATGCCTACAATGAATCCCGTGGTGACATCCGGTCTATTTTACGAGCATTGTTCAACTCAGAGTTCTTCAAGAATGCCCGCTTCGCCCGGGTGAAAAGCCCGGCTGAATTGATCGTTGGCACTGTGCGTATGGCGGGCAACTACAACGGCTTCAAGCCAGGATTCAACAATCTGGCGTTGGAGTGCGGTTGGCAGGGACAGGAGCTTCTCAATCCTCCCAGCGTGGAGGGTTGGCATACTGGCTCCGAATGGATCGACCCTGGCGTTTTGATGCGCCGGGTGAATTTTGCCGCGAGGATACTTGGAGACACCTCGCTACCAGGCGTGCAGGCTATCATCAAACGGGTGTTGGTGAATGTGCATGGGGATAATTCCCCCCAGGCGATAGTGGCGGCTTGTCTTGATGCGATGGGACCGTTGGAAGTCAGTGAGGCGACTCACTCTGAATTGATGGTCCATGCCGAAAAATGTGGCGAGCTAGCCTGGGGCACCAGGGAAGAACTCAGTACCACATTTCGGAATGTAAGCAAGATTTTGACCTTGATCGCCGCCTCACGAGACTATCAGTTTGCCTAGGCAAGTGCTTACAGCCAATGCAGAAGGATTTGAATATGGCATCAACCCATAAGGACCCCGTGCTGGTCGTACTGGAGCTTACCGGGGCCAACGATTACCTCAATACGATCGTTCCTTATAGCAATCCTCTGTATTGGGATAACCGGCCCAAGGTTCATATCGCTGAAGACCAATTATTGCCCATAGATGACGAACTGGCATTCCGGTCTGACACGGAGCCGTTGAAAGACATCTACGATCAGGGCAACATGGCAATCATTCACGGGATCGGATTTGAAAATTCACCCCGTTCGCACTTTCGTGCCATGGACATCTGGCATACGTGCGAGCCGGATTCCATCGGGATTAACGGCTGGCTCGCCAAGGTCATCCGGGACTTGGATCCTGGCGGCGAGAACGTGCTAAAGGGAGTGAGCTTAGGCCAGGGTTTGCCCCGGGCGCTAACCATGAAGGGGGTTCCTGTTACTTCTGTCAACCACCTTCCTACATACGGCGTGCTCTCATCAAATCCGGGAATCGCGTCCGAGCAGGAGCGGATCCAGTTATTGGAGAGCTTCGCCCGCATGTACGCTCCCGCCATCGGCACCGGACCGACCATGGAATATCTGGGACAGGCAGGACGGGATGCGTTGAGAGGAGCCGACATCATCCGGGTTGCTCCCGAAACCTATTCTTCAAACGTAGAGTACGCCAATAATCCCATCGCGAGGCGCCTCAGAGACGTGGCCCAGGTGCATTTGGCTGGCCTGGGGACCCAGGTCTTTTACACGTCCTACGGGCCCTTCGACACCCACTATGACCAGATGGGATCACATACCAAACTTTGGATGGACGTGTCCGCTGCCATGCACGACTTCCTCGCCGACCTGCGTGAGCACGACGCCTCAGACGAGGTGGTTATTATGTTGTTCAGCGAGTTTGGACGCCGCGTCCGCGATAATGGCACCGGTACCGACCACGGAGCGGCTGGGGTAGCGTTTGCCATCGGCGACAGGGTAAATGGTGGAATGTACGGGACCTATCCGTCGTTGAAACCGGGAGATCTCACTCAGGGAGACCTGGCGCCCAACTACGATTTCCGTGGCTTCTACTCCACTTTGGCGGAAAAATGGTTGGGACTCGACCCGGTACCTATCGTCGGCGGACACTTCGAGCAAATGTCATTCGTTTAGCTTTAGAATCCCAAACTCGTTCACGGGAGAGCGGATATGCTGACCACCGTCGCCGCTGGCCGGGTGTATGACTATAGCTACTGCATAGGCATGTACAGTCAGTCCGGACGGGGATTTTGGGCGCCCCAAGATTTCGTCCTGGGATCGAACGGTCGAATTTATGTGTTGAGCCGCGGTGTGGAACAATTGGGTCAGCGTGTCAGTAAGATCAACTTCGACCACGAGTTTCAAGGCCAGTTCGGCTCCGTCGGCGCGGAAGATGGGCGCTTTGTTTGGCCCCGGTCAATTGATTTAGACCGTCATGGACGAATGTTCGTTTCGGACGAGTATCTCAACCGGATAACCATGTACGATGAAGAGGGTGCTTATCGGTATCATTGGGGCAGGTCCGGCAGCGAAGACGGGCAGCTAAACGGACCGTCAGGAATTGCTTTCGATTCCCGCGGAACCATTTGGGTGGTGGACAGCTTGAATCACCGGGTGCAAAGTTTCAGCCAGATCGGTGAGTTTCAGTCCAAGTTCGGGAAGCGAGGTGGCGGTGACGGAGATCTGGAGATGCCGTGGGGCATCTGCATCGACCGTCAGGACAACATCTACGTCGCGGATTGGGGAAATAACCGGGTGCAAAAATTCGCCCCTACTGGAGAGTTGCTCGTTAAGTTCGAATGCTCCAGCGCCGGGGTGGGCGCCCTCAAAGGGCCATCCGGTGTAGCTGTGGACTCAGATGGGGATGTATACGTAACTGACTGGGGGAACCACCGCGTCCAGATCTACTCCGCCGACGGCCAATATATTACGGCGCTGGTCGGTGACGCCCAAGTCCCTTCGCCATGGGCCCAGACCTACATCGACGCCAATCCGGATATCATCAAGGCCAGGCGGCGGACAGATCTGGAGCCCGAATGGCGGTTCCGGCGACCGGTGGCTGTCAACGTTGACACCGCCGACCGGATCATAGTTTTGGAGTCCTACCATCACCGGCTTCAAATCTACAACAAGCTAAAGGATTACGAGGAACCCTCAATAAACTTGTAGGGGCCTGCGCGCTTCCACATCTGCGCGCATTCCCGGGCACTTTCCCACGATGTGGTGTGCAGGAGCCAGCGGGGTGCTGTGACGCCGAGGCGCATCCCTACGCTGGCCAGGAAGGCATCCAGGTTGACCTTCAGACCCCCGAGGGAAAAGAGATCGTCCAAAAGCTCATCGCCAAGGCCGATGTTCTCTCGCACAACTTTCGCCTCGGCGTCCGAACGGCCTGCTCATCAGGCGCCGTCCAGGTCTTGGCCGACTAGTACGGCGATCCACGTCCAGAGGCACCCTCGGTTCTTAACGTATCGGTCAGCATCAAAAGTTGAACAGGATAATTCCGCGCCAGCTGCGCCGCACGGGGCGACCAGATTAGCCAAGCTCAACGCCAATGCCTGGACCAACGCCGCTGAGTATTATAGATAACCAAGAACTTCAGGCCAGGGAACCGAAGATTAACCAGGGTCATCAGTCCAGTCAACCAGGGTCATTAGTCCACTGTAAGCGGCGGAGATATATTGGGCCACGTGGGCGGGCAGTCGCTGACATTTGGTGGTTGCAAATCGAACCGTCCGCCGCCATCCATAGGGTTAGAGTCGAGCCTATGGATGGTGCAACGGATGTACACAGTGGACATGTATCTGCGGGTCCGCCGGGCAGTGATGGTGGAGGGGATTAGCATCCGGGAGGCGGCGCGGACGTTCGGGCTGCACCGGGACACGGTGCGCAAGATGCTGGAATACCCGGTCCCGTCTGGGTACCGGCGGCAGACTCCGGCCCGCAGGCCCAAGCTGGCGCCCTATACCGGCGTCGTCGACCAGATCCTGGAAAAGGATCGCAGCGCCCCCAAGAAGCAGCGCCACACCGCGAAGCGAATCTTCGAGCGGCTCAGGGACGAGTACGGGTTCGGCGGCGGATACACCACGGTCAAGGACTACGTGAGGGGGCATCGCCGCCAGACGCGGGAGATGTTCGTGCCGCTCTCCCACGCGCCGGGCCATGCCCAGTGCGACTTCGGCGAGGCACTGGTGGTCATCGGCGGGGTGGAGCAGAAAGCCCACTACTTCATCCTGGACCTGCCCCACAGCGACGGCTGCTTCATCAAGGCCTATCCGGCCGAGACCACCGAGGCGTTCCTGGGCGGCGTCCCTCAGAGCATCCTGTATGGCAATACCAAGCTGGCGGTGGCCCGGATACTGGGAGACGGCAGGCGCCAGCGCACCAAGGCATTCACTGAGCTGCAGTCTCACTACCTGTTCGACGACCGGTTCGGACGTCCCGCCAAGGGTAATGACAAAGGCAAGGTCGAGGGGATGATGGGCTACGTGCGCCGCAACTTTCTTGTGCCAATCCCGTCCCTCGACAGCTTCGATGCCCGCAACGCGCACTTGGAGCGGCGTTGCTTGGAGCGAATGGACGCCATGCTCAGGGGCCACTCAGAGACCATCGGTCAACGGATGGAACGGGACCTGGATGCCCTGCTGCCCCAGCCGTCAGTGCCCTTCGACGCCTGCGACAAATATGCCAGCCGGCTCAGTTCACTGTCCTTGGTCAGATACCGGACCAACGATTACTCGGTACCCGTGGCCTACGGACACCGGGACGTGCTGGTGTGAGGTTACGTGGATCAGGTGGTCATCAGCTGCGGGTCGGAGATCATCGCCCGGCACCCCCTCTCTTACGATCGGGACGACTCATGTATGACCCTATCCACTACCTGCCGCTGCTGGAGCAGAAGGCGGGCGCGCTGGATCAAGCGGCTCCACTACAGGGGTGGAATCTCCCAGAGGAGTTCGCCAGGTTGCGGCGGCTGCTGGAGTCCCGGATGGGACGCAGGGGCAAAAGGGAGTACGTGCAGGTTCTGCGTCTGTTGGAAACCTTCTCGATGGGCGAGGTGCACTCCGCGGTGAAGGACGCTATCCGGCTGGGAGCCATCAGCTTTGACACGGTGAAGCACCTGGTGCTGTGCCGGCTGGAGGGACGGCCGCCCAGGCTGGACCTGGAGTTGTACCCCTACCTGCCCAAGGCAATGGTGAGCACTACGTCCACACGAGACTATATGAACCTTCTTTCAAGGAGGGCAGCATGAGCGGCAAGTCCACTCTGCTCTTGGAACACCACCTGAAGGAGCTCAGGCTGCCCAGCTTCCTTCGTGAGTACGGGAAGATGGCCGCCCAGTGCGCCGCCGAAAATGTGGACCATCCCCAGTACCTGCTCCGCTTGGCTGAGCTGGAACTCATCGACCGCCATCAGCGCATGGTGGAGTGCCGCATCCGCGCCGCCCCATCCCCAGCCGTGAAAAGCCTGGACACCTTCGACTTCCCGGCCATCCCCTCGGTGAACAATGCACTGGTCATGGAGCTGGCCCGCTGTGAATACGCCGAACGCCGTGAGAACGTCATCGCCGTCGGCAACAGCGGCACCGGCAAGACTCACGTCGCCCTCGGTCTGGGACTGGCCGCCTGACAGCGGGGTATGTCCGTCGGCTTCACCACCGCCGCCGGCCTCGTCCACGAACTTATGGAGGCCCGGGACGAGAGGCCGCGTCTGCTCAATCTGCAACGTCAGCTAGCCCGCCTGAACCTGCTGATCATCGACGAACTGTACTTCGTGCCCTTGTCCCGTACCGGCGCGGAACTGCTATTCGAGGTATTCAGCCAGCGCTACGAGCGGGGTTCCACCATGGTAACCACTAATCTCCCCTTCGACGAGTGGACTGAGGTCTTCGGCTCGGAGCGTCTCACAGGAGCCCTGCTGGACCGGCTCACCCACCACGTCCACATACTGGGGATGAACGGCGAGAGCTACCGCCTCAAACGCAGCCGCGACAGCGCCGTGCCCCAAACCCCGGACGACCCGGACGACGCCTAACCCGCTCAACACCCAGTCGGCTCCCATCCTCTGACTCTATCTCCAACTCTCCCTGCCCAGCCAACTGCCACCATGCTGGTGGTCCACCATTCCGCCGCCCCAGTTGTTGATGTCCAGCGAAAGCGTCCGAGCTAACTGGCCAGCAAGAATGTCACACGATGGAGAATGTGACATTGACGCCGAGAGAACAGACCCGACTGCAGGTTTTGAACAGCTTGCTGGCAGAGCATATGACACTGGACCAAGCAGCTACGGTGATGGGTGTGAGCCCACGCCACGCCAGGCGCATGCTGACGGCCTATCGGGATAAGGGTGCGTCAGCCCTGGCACACGGCCTGCGCGGTCAACGGCCACATAACGCTACTGCGGAGACAACCAAGGACCGGATGCTGCGGCTGGCCCGCACGCGATACGCGGGGACCAACCACACCCATCTGAGCGAGTTGCTCAGTGAACGCGAGGGTATCGACATAGCCAGGATCACCTTGCGTCGTATCTTGGCTAACGGCGGGTTGAGCAGCCCCCGGAGGAGACGGCCACCCAAGCACCGGGTGCGCCGACAGCGGATGCCTCAGGAGGGTATGCTTATCCAGTTGGACGGCAGCTATCATCCTTGGCTGGGAGACGAGAGACCCAGGTTCACGCTGCTGATCGCCGTGGACGATGCCACCGGCCGTGTGGTAAACGCCTCGTTCAGCGAGAAGGAGGACGCGCAAAGTTACTTCCTCCTGATCCAGGGCTTGCTGCAGCGTTGTGGCATACCGCTTGCTCTCTACACCGGCCGGCACGGGGTCTTCAGGCACACACCAGGATCCGGCCTAGCCGGCACGTCAACCCAGTTCAGCCGGGCGGTGGACGAGCTGGGGGTACAGATGATATTCGCACTGTCGCCCCAGGCCAAGGGTCGCGTGGAGCGAGCGGCAGGAACCTTCCAGGACCGTCTGGTAACGGAACTCCGGCTGGCCGGGGCAAGCACCATTGAACAGGCCAACAACGTGCTGGTGCAGTACCTGCCCCGGTTCAACCAACGCTTCAAGGTACCGGCGCAGTACGCTGAGACTGCATTCCGCCAATTAGACACGGAGCTGTGCCTGGAACAGGTCCTGTGCTTCAAGCACAGCAGAAAGGTGGCCAAGGATAATACAGTAAGGTTCCAGTTCCATACCCTGCAGCTGCTGCCTGGACCGGATCGTCCCAGCTACGCCGGAACGGTGGTGGAGGTCCTGGTAGCACTGGATGGCAGGCTGGCCGTGCGGCGTGAGGGGCACATCATCCCTGCCCAGGAGGCGCCGCCCCCTCCGGTATTTCTCCGGAATGGCGGTGGGGCATTCGACAAAGTGCCTGTACCGCATCTCAACCCCGATCCCTTGGCAGAAAGCTGGGGCGAGACTCTTGCGCCACTGGACACAATGGCAGATGACGCCAAAGAAAGCGGCTCTGCCGTAGAAGGTTCAGCCTCCGCTGACGAATCCCTGGTCAAGCCTGCACGGAAGCCAATGTTTCTCCAGATGGCCAGGTGGAAGGCGGTAGAGAAGGCGAGGCGCAAGGGGATGTCCCTCCGGGCAATAGAAAGGGAATTGGGCATACACAGGAGCACGATAAAGAAATACCTGGATGCCGAGGGTCCGCCGACGCGGCGATCCCAAGCAACACCAAGCCTATCTGATACCATCAAGGCATAAACGGGTGACATTCTCGCTGAACACTTAGGTGGACATTTCCGCTGGCCTTCGACACCCCAGTGGCCCACTTTGGCGCCGCCACAGTTCGGATGATGCACGGGCTGTACTCAAGGCCGGTCTGCGACATTATACTGGGCGTCAACCCATCACAAAGCGTCCGCTGGGGCGCTTCAGGAGGAAGGGCACCATGAAATACGACGTGATAGTGGTTGGCGCTGGCTCCTCAGGCTGTGCGCTGGCGACCAGACTCTCCGACGACCCCAACAGATCGGTACTGCTGCTGGAAGCGGGACCCGACTTTCCCGACCCAATCCACCTACCCAATGAACTCCGCGACGGGCTTAGCACCGCCGGATCTGCCGAGAACTCAGCCTTCAATTGGTCCTACTCGGGCCAACTTGCTCCCAGCCACTCCGAACGGACGCCGATCCCGCGGGGCAAGGTTGTCGGCGGCTCCAGCGCCATTAACGGCCAGTCCTTCATTCGCGGTCTCCCCGAAGACTTCGACGGTTGGGGGTCATTGGGGAACGATGAGTGGTCCTTCATTAAGGTGCTGCCTTACTTTCGGCAAATCGAAAACGACCTGGATATACGGGACGACTTCCACGGCTCCAACGGCCCCATTGAGATACGCCGCCATAGCCGGGAAAACGAACAGCAGGTCCAGCGAGCCTTCTATGCCGCTTGCGTGGCCGCCGGGTTCCCTGAAAGCCCGGACGTAAACCACCCGGACAGCTACGGCGTGGGGCTCATGCCAAAGAACAATACCGGCGGCGTCCGCATGAGCATGACGCTGACCCACCTCAACCCCAACCGCCACCGGCTAAACCTGACCGTCAGGCCCAACGCCCAAGCCCTTCGAATATTGTTCGAAGGCCACCGGGCAACGGGCGTGGAGGTAGAGAGCGGCGGAGAACAGTTCGTAGTGCAGGCGGAGGAGATCGTCCTCAGCGGCGGCGCCGTGGCCTCTCCCCATTTGCTCATGTTGTCGGGCGTGGGCCCACCGGACCATCTCCGGGAGTTTGGTATCCCGGTGGTGCATGGCCTGCCCGGAGTCGGCCAGAATTTGCGGGACCATCCCGGCGTAAGGGTTCTCCTTCGAGTCAAAGACGACGTGGCCCTAGATACCAACGGACCCTGGACCAACCTCACACTGCGTTACACCGCCACGGGCTCCTCGACTCGCAACGACGTGATGATCAGTCAAGCCTATCCTTCCGGGCCGCCCTACGGCGACGTGTCGGTAGACGACGACTTTCGGATTACATGCTCCCTGGAGCTTCCCAAGGGGTCGGGGGAGTTGAGGCTGGCGTCATCCGACCCCCATGTATATCCGGTGCTGGACTACCGTTACCTGGAAGACCCGTGGGACCGGGAACGGCTGCGGGAGGCGATCAGATTGTGCGTGCGCCTCTTGGAGCACCCGACATATCAACCTTTAATCAAGGAGATAATCAACATCTCCCCTCGTGACTTGGGCAGCGACGGAGCGCTGGACACGTGGCTGTTGGAAAACCTGACCACCGCAATCCACATGTCCGGTACCTGCAAAATGGGCCCTGCCTCAGATTCAATGGCGGTGGTGGACCAATATTGCAGGGTTCACGGCCTGGAAGGGCTGCGGGTAGTGGACACCTCGGTCATGCCAGACGTTGTCCGGGCGAACACCAACGCCACGGCCATCATGATCGGTGAACGGGTCGCAGACTGGTTCCAATAGGAGGACCGTGGAATGGCCGACGGATTTCTCGCTCGCGTGGGCTACCTTACCTTCGACATCTTCGGCACCGTCTTGGACCTTACCGGCAGCCTGGCCGGTCCCGCCGGAGACTTCCTGGCAGCCCATGGCTCCGAGATGACGGGCCAAGCTTTTTACGGCGATTGGCGGGAACGGCAGCGCATTGAGCAGTACCAAGACAATCTGTTGATGCTGGGACACAGTGGCTACCTTGAGACCTGCCGTCGGGCCTTCGTTTACTGCTTGAAGAAGCACAACGTCAGCTACAGCACCGGCGCGGTCCAAGAGTTTATGAAGGTTTACAAGGGCCTGCAGCCTTACGACGACGCCGTTGAAGGGCTGCGGTCGTTGGCGGGGCGTTACAAGCTGATTGCTCTTTCCAACGGGGAGCAGTGGTACCTGGAGGAGTTGCTGGGCAGCCTGAGCTCCTTGAGGTGGTGCTCCAAGAGCAGAGTGGACTTGCCGCTCATGCCGCCCTCCCGGAAAGAAGACTCATGTAGTCTCCGGCGCAGGTGGTGCCACTCTCACCCTTGGCAGGTAGGGATACAGCTCTAGGTCGAGGTGGGGCTGCCTGCCTTCCAGTCGGCACAGCACCAGGTGCTTCACCGCATCGAAGCTGATCGACCCCAGCCGGAGGGCGTCCTTCACCACGGAGTGCACCTCGCCCATCGAAAAGGTTTCCAACAGACGCAGAACCTGCACGTACTCCCTTTTGCCTCTGCGTCCCATGCGGGACTCCAGCAACCGGCGCAGTGTGCCGAACTCATCGGGCAGGGCCCAGCCCTGTAGTGGAGCGGCTTGATCCAACGCGCCCGCCTTCTGCTCCAGCAGCGGCAGGTAGTGGATGGGATCATACACGAAGTCCTCCCGATCATAAGAGCGGGGGTGCCGGGCGATTATCTCCGACCCGCAGCTGATGACCACCTGATCCACGTAGCCCCTGACAATGGCGTCCCGGTGTCCATAGGCCACCGGGACCGAGTAGTCGTTGGTGCGGTACCGGACCAACGACAGCGAACTCACTTGCCCCGCCTGCCTGTCGCAGGCATCGTAAGGAACTGGCGGTAAGGGCAGCAGGGCCTCCAGATCCCGCTCCATTCGCTGCCCGATACTCTCCGAGTGGCCCCGGAGCGTGGCGTCCATCCGCTCCAAGCAGCGCCGCTCCAAGTGGGCATTGAGTGCATCAAAGCTCTCGAAGGACGGGATGGGCACCAGAAAGTTCCGCCGCACGTAGCCCACCATGCCCTCGACCTTGCCTTTGTCATTGCCCTTGGCGGGACGTCCGAACCGGTCGTCGAACAGGTAGTGAGACTGCAGCTCCGTGAAGGCACGGGTACGCTTGCGCCTACCGTCTCCCAGTATCCTGGCCACCGCCAGCTTGGTATTGTCGTACAGGATGCTCTGGGGCACTCCGCCCAGGAACGCGAAGGCGGACACGTGGCCGTCCAGGAAGGCCTCGGTGGTCTCAGCCTAGGGCTATCGCATTTGAAATTCTGGCGGACATTTTAAGGGCAAACTGCTGCTGCTCATCGTCAATCTTGAGGGATAAGACCTCGTCAGCAACGGATGTAAAGAGGATTGCAGCCAAAAGTACCGCTGAAAATCACCTGAGATCCCAAATGAAAGCCTCGATATTTCCAAATGCGATAGCCCGGGTCTCAGCCGGGTATGCCTTGACGAAACAGCCGTCGCTGTGGGGCAGGTCCAGGATGAGGTAATGGGCTTTCTGCTCAACGCCCCCTATGACCACCAGGGCCTCGCCGAAGTCGCACTGGGCATGGCCCGGCGCGTGGGAGAGCGGCACGAACATCTCCCGCGTCTGGCGGCGATGCTCCCGGACGTAGTCCTTGACCGTGGTGTATCCGCCGCCAAACCCGTACTCGTCCCTGAGCCGCTCGAAGATACGCTTGGCAGTGTGGCGCTGCTTTTTGGGAAGCCTCAGGTCGTCCTCCAGAATCCAGTCGATGACGCCGGTGTAGGGCTCTAACCTGGGGCGTCGTGGAGATGTTTGCCTCCGGTAGCCCGGCGACACCGAATAGGCCAGCATCTTTCGCACCGTGTCCCGGTGCAGCCCGAACACCCGGGCAGCCTCCCGGATGCTCACCCCCTCCACCATCACCGCCCAGCGAACCCGTAGATATACGTCCACCTTGTACATCCGTCGCACCACCCATCGGCTCAACTTTAAGCCTATGGATGACGGCGGACGGTCCGATTTGCAACCGCCGATTTTGCCAGCGACTACCCGCCCACATGGCCCGCTTTAGCGCCGCCGCTTACACCCACTTTGCCCTCGAGGGATATGCAGAGACTGGGGGGGTCGGATATTCAGGTACTCAAAGCTGTTTTGCTGTAGAGCAGCTTCGGCTTCCAGTGCAGTCAGTGCCTCCTCTACGGATTCCGATGGCGCCAGGTCTTGGTAGCAAAGAAACCCGCCCCGTTCCAACTCTCCTTGCTCGTATCGATCTCCACGCTGCGACCATGAGTCCACCTCTGACTCGGCTAGTCCGGCCGCCTTGCAGTTGTAGACCAACCGCATCCATTGCTTCGTATCAGAGGGGGTATGAATGTGCTTGAGCGCATGACGGGCTGCGTCGACGTGGCTAACGGAACGAGAACAGCCTCTCGTCTTCGGCAAATTGGGGAGCGATTCCGGGAACAGGTTCACCTTCGCTTGATCATCGTGGGCGTCGAAAAAAAGGCGGGTGACGTCCTTCGCTGTCCTGTCGGCAGTGGCCGTAAGGCCAACGTCCTCCCGTATCTGCTTGATCGCGTGGTGCCAAGCCAGCCCGTACAAGCGGCAGAGGTCGGCAATCCTGTGAGCCCATTGTGGGAGGTCCGCCGCCGCGGCCTCGTAGGCGGCCTGTCTGGCTTTCCGACCGCCAGTTCTGCTGGCAGCAACGAATTGCTCAGGAGGCCGGAGGCCGTCCCAGTCCGGAAGCCAGGCGGCATACGCTAGGGCGTGAACTCCTTTGCCGGTCATGCTGAGACTGCTGCCCACGCAATATGGCAGTTCCGCGATGCGATCCCTGACGTCCGTCGGGTTATCCACCGCGTCGTAATCCAATGGAATGATTTTGCTAAGCCCCAATCCACCGAAAAGATGAGTATCGCGGCGTCGTGAAGGGGTGAGGAGGTGCTCCTGTGAATCTGGGATAATGGTTTTTGGACACAAAACCAAGCCAAAACCAGGAGCACCCAACAGATTGCCACGCAATCACCCCGACCGCATCCGAATCACCATCGACGACCACCGCCTTGGTGGCCAATGCCGGGCTGATCCTTCCGGCCACCCTGACCCGGCACCTCGGCCTGTCCCAACTGGTCCAGAAGCACCTGGACCTGGGCGATGCACCGGGCCGGGCCAACACCGGCGACAAGGTGATGACCCTGGTGGCCTCCGCCCTGGCTGGCGGCGACTGCATCGACGACGCCGACGTGTTGCGCACCGGCGGGACGGCTGGCGTCATCGGCGGCGTGGTCAAAGCGCCATCCACGTTGGGTACCTTCCTGCGCAGCTTCCGTTGGGGCCGTGTGCGCCAGCTGGACCGGGTGAGCCGCCAGTTGCTGGCCCGGGCCTGTGCCGCTGGGGCGGGACCCGGCGACGTGCCGTTAACCATCGATCTGGACTCCACCATCTGCGAGACCTCCCCACTAACCCACGTCGTCACGCGGCGATTGGCGCGCCGGGAGGTGCGTACGTGGTGCATTGGCCGGCGTCGGACATTGGTACCAGTTGGTAGCCCAGTTGTGCCGCCCGCTGCTTCGCCGAGCGCAACGCCCGCGGCTGATACAGTCGTTCGTAGTATTCCGCACCAACATCCACATACTCCTGTCCGTACCGCAGCATGGAATAGATGATGCGAGCCAGCTTGTGGGCCGTGGCCGTGATGGCTTTAGGCGCGCCCAGTTGGGCTTTCTTACGGCGCAGGAAGGCGCCCTGGGCGCTGTCGGAGCGGTGCAGCGCGTTGGCCGCCAACCGTGCCGCGGCGGCACGGTTGGCGCTGGGCTTGGTCTTGGAGCTGATCACCCTCCCACCGGTGATGCGCCGGTGATGCGGTTGTTGGGGCTCAGCCCCAGCCAGGACGCGAAGTGCTTGGCGCTGGGCCATTTCGTCATGTCGGTGCCAATCTCGCTGATGACCTTCAGGGCCGTGTACGCCTCCACGCCGTCGATCCGGGTCAGGTCCACTCCCGCCATCCGATACAGGTGAGTCCAAACATCGAAGCGGGGCGCGTTTCCTTTAATGCGCTTCCGGCCGGACTTCGCCGCTGGAGGTTCGCCGGTACTGCGGTCCTCAAACCGCTCCAGCTGGGCTTCAATCTCCCGGTCGCACTCGGCAATCTTGCCTTGGTACGCCCGGTACAGCTCCAGAGCTTGGGTCAGCTCGAAGATGTGCTCCGCCCGCCAATGGCCCCGCAACGACTTTGCGATGGTCGCCTCGTCGACCCTGGTCATAGGGGGGCGGATCCTGGGGTCGCGCAGTTGCGCCAGTTTCACCGGATCCCGTTGGCCACCCACGATGGCCTCGATGATTTCCGTGCCGGTCTTGCCGGTCTTGCCGGCGATGTCGCTGATCACATGCTGCAGCTTCACGTTCATCTGGGTCAGCGCCTTCTGCATGTGCTGGATATGTTGGGACGCGTATTCCACCAGCATGGCCCGCTGCCGCAGGTAGCTGCGCAGGCGGCTGATGTCCCCGCCGGGACGGAAGGCTCCCGACAGCAGGTCGTAGGTGTGCAACTGCTGCAGCCACTGGCAATCCAGCACGTCGGTCTTGCGACCCGGCACGTTCTTGATGCCTCTGGGGTCTACCAGCATCACCTACCAGCATCACCTGGAGGCCCCGCTCCTCCAGCACCCCGAACAGCGGTATCCAGTACACGCCGGTGGACTCCATGACCACGGTGTCCACGCGGCACTCCACCAGCCAGTCGGCCAAGCGGTACAGGTCCGCCGTGAAGGCGGCAAACTCTCGCACCGGCTCCTCCGACCGGTCGGCGGGAACTGCCACGAAATGGCTGGTGGCCCCCACGTCAATGCCCGCCACGTTCAGGTTAAGCTGGGACAGCCCCTCCGGTTCTGCGTTGCTCTTGCGTCTGTTCATCATCGTCTCCACCGTTGCCGTGTAGGCGTGTCGCCAGAGGGAGCCACGGACCATAGCCACTCTCCCCAACGGGATCGCCCGGATCCGGGCGTCGCCAATGATGCAGTCGTAAGGCTCCCGGACCGTGCTACGGGTCGGGCAATACGCACCAGTGTCTGCTCGGTCTTCGTCCGGACGGCACGCCTCGCCACGAGCATACATCCTTGGGTCGACCTCCGGTTAGTCGCCTCTGCACAGGCCGGGCACGGGCATAATTTTGCTACGGTCTGGCCAAGGAGGGGGCGCGCCACCATGTCTAACCCGGGGCTACACCGGCCAGCGGGGCTATCACCCGCTGCTGGCCATTGCCGCCGGCACCGGCGACGTGCTGATGGCCCGACTCCGTGAGGGCCGGGCCAACACCGCTCGCGGCGCCGCCCACTTCCTGCGTGAGACGCTGGGGCGAGTGCGCCACGGAGGGGCCAGAGGACAACTCACGGTGCGGGCCGACAGCGGCTTCTACACCCATACCGTGGTGTCCGCCTGCCGCGAGATGGATGTCCGCTTCTCCATCACCATCCGCCAGCACGCCAGCCTGCGCCATCTCATCGAGGCCATACCGGAGCGGGAATGGACACCGATTCCCTACTGGATGGACGGCGCCGCCGATGTGGCCGAGACGACCTACACCCCCTTCCAGACCGAGCCCGACGCCGCGCCGGTGCGGCTCATCGTCCGCCGGGTGAGGCCGACACCCGGTTCCCAGTTGGCCCTCTTCGCCACCTACAGCTATCACGGCTTCATCACCGACCGGGACGGCGACACCCTGGAACTGGAGGCCGACCATCGCCGCCACGCCGAGATCGAGAATGCCATCCAAGACCTCAAGTACGGCGTCGGTCTGAACCATCTCCCGTCAGGCCGTTTCGCCGCCAACGCCGCCTGGTTAGCGGTCCAGGTGATGGCACACAACCTGGCCCGTTGGACGGCGCGCATCGGCCTCGGTCAGCAGATCGTGACCACCAAGACCCTCCGGCGGCGATTCTTCTCCATCGCCGGACGGCTCGCCCGCTCGGCACGCCGCCTCACCCTGCATCTTCCCCAGCGCTGGCCTTGGGAAGCCCAGTTCAGTGACGCCCTGGCCCGATTGCGGGCCATTCCCCTTCCAGCCTGACGGCGCCGTCGGTGGCCGGCCCGCCCACCGGGCAACCCAATGGCTGCCCTGCAGACTCGCGCCAGCCCAGTCCGCCAGTGCCACTTCTTGCATACCCCCTGGCCGATTTCGCCTGCCGCCGCCACTGCAGGCCGCATCTTTCCACTGGCGTGGCCACTCCGTACTACCCCCTACCCTATCTATTGGAACCAGGACAGGCCAGTTCGCCTTCCCTTACCCATCATCACTCGTGTCAACGCAAAGGCCACATCCCTTCGGTGGATTCGGGTTAAAGTCCGCCTAGACAGCGGACACCCCGCTGAAAGCCCCTCCCCTTAAGGTTCACAGGCCTCTAGTATTACAACGACGATTTATCCGGGGAGGCAACTCTTGCGGCGGATTTTGAGGCTGTTAATAGACTGGCGCGAGCCCCTGATGAAGAAGGGCCCGTAGCTGTATGAGTAAACTCCCACCCGGTTTTACGCAACTCGTCGTTGTAATGCTAGTACTACAGTTGCAGATTAACGATGTAGAATATGCCATCACATGATGATGAGGTGAGGTGGTGGCAGGGCACGGTGATGAGGTAGCGGAAGTGACGCGGTGGGCCGAGGGCATTGAGCAGGTGCACGAGTGCATCGGGGGAAGGTTCCGGCGGCCGGAGCCGCGCCGCCGGGTGCTGGACTATCTGCGGGGACTGCTCAGTCCGGTGGAACGCAAGAATGGCTGGCAACTGGCGGAGCAGGCGGGCGACGCCACTCCCGACGGGGTGCAGCGCCTGCTGTCCACCTACGTCTGGGACGCGGATCTGGTGCGCGACGATCTGACGGGTTACGTGGTGGAGCATCTGGCCGACGCTGAGGCAGTTCTGGTGGTGGACGAAACCGGCTTTCTTAAGAAGGGAGACAAGTCGGTTGGGGTGCAGCGTCAGTACAGCGGCACTGCGGGGCGGATCGAGAACTCTCAGATTGGAGTATTCTTGGCCTATGCCGCTTCCCGAGGGAGGACGCTGCTGGACCGGGAGTTGTACCTGCCCCAGGTCTGGGCGGAGGACTGGGAACGTCGGCGGGAGGCCGGGGTGCCTGAGGATGTTTCCTTTCGAACCAAGCCGCAACTGGCGCAGTTGATGCTGGAGCGGGCGCTGGAATCGGGAGTCCCCTTCGACTGGGTTGCCGGAGATGAGGTCTACGGCAATGACCGCAACCTGCGGCTGTGGCTGGAGCGTGAGGGGCTGTCCCACGTGCTGGCCATCAAACGCAGCGAGAAGCTGTGGGCATTGACGGAAAAGGGTCCTCGTCAGGTAAGAGCCGATCGGCTGGCATCGCAGGTTGAGGAAACTGGCTGGGTGCGGTGCAGCTCGGGCGACGGGGCCAAGGGGCCGAGGGTGTACGATTGGGCTACCGTGGAGCTAAGGCCCCTCAAAGAGCCTGGCAAGGGCTATTGGCTGCTGTTCCGACGCAGTCTGTCCGACCCCGGGGAACTGGCCTACTATGTCTGTTACGGCTTGGCGGGAACAGCCCTGAAGGAACTGGCAAGGGTCGCCGGGACCCGTTGGGCCATTGAGGAATGCTTTGAGGAGGCCAAGGGACAGGTGGGACTGGACCAGTACGAGGTGCGGAGGTGGGATGGCTGGTACCGGCACATCACCCTGGCGATGCTGGCGCAGGCGTATTTGACCGTGATCAGGCAACAAGCGCTGGAACAGGGAGAAAAGGGGGGCACTACGGTCCCGATGAAGAGCTGATACCCTTGACGGTTCCGGAGGTGCGCCGGCTGCTCACCCGCCTGGTATGGACGGAAACCCAACCGCCTGATTCCATCCTGTACTGGTCGTGGTGGAGACGGCGCCACCAAGCCCGGGCCCAGCGTTGCCACTACAAACGCCGCCTGTCCAATCTGCGGCTGTAGTACTAGGGAGTGTCGTCAAAATAATAACCTGATGGTACATTGCTGTGGTGAGTGTGAGGGAGTGGGGTTGGGGTATGACAGCAGAGCATCGAAGGCACGACCTTTCGGACAAGGTATGGAAACGTTTGCAGCCTCTGTTGCCTGGAGGAGCAGGCCAAAGGGGTCGCCCGGCCAGGGACAATCGACTGTTTGTGAACGCGGTGTGTTGGATACTGCGGACTGGGGCGCCTTGGCGTGACCTGCCGCCGGACTACGGGTACTGGAGGAACACCCATCGGCGCTTCTGCCGCTGGCGGGACCGGGGCGAGTGGGCCAGGCTGCTGGAAGCGGTGATGGATGACCCGGATTTCGAGTGGCTGATGATTGACGCCAGCTACATCAAGGCCCATCCTCACAGTGCCGGCGCCCGGGGCGGGAGCCAAGCCATCGCCCGCACAAAAGGGGGCTGAACAGCAAGCTGCACCTGGCGGTGGACTCCCGGTGGACTCCCGGTGGACTCCCGGTGGACTCCCGGTGGAATGCCGGTGGACTCCCGGTGGACTCCCGGTAAGGTGGAATGCCGGTAAGGCTGGCGGTTACTGGAGGCACGGTGGCCGACTGCTCCTTGGCGTTGCCCCTGATCGAGGGTATAGCAGCGGAGTGTCTGTTGGCGGACAAAGCCTATGACACCAATGAAATCATAGCCACCGCCCGGGAATCGGGAATGAACCCGGTGATACCGCCCAAAAGCAACCGGAGGGAAAAGCGGGACTATGACCGGGCGCTGTACAAGTTGCGGCACTTGGTGGAGAACGGGTTCTTGGAATTCAAGCAGTGGCGCGGGGTGGCGACCCGTTACGCCAAAAGGACGGCATCATACTTGGCCGCCTGCCAACTCCGGGCAGTGATGATCTGGAGCAAACTCTTTTGACGACACTCCCTACTGAAGAGGTGGCGATGATCCTGCAGAGCCCCAAGAGGAGCCCGCTTCTGCGGGCATAAACAAGAGCCTGTGGAGGCCATCCCTTCTGGGATGGGGCAGAGGATTTTTGTGGAGTCGACCGGCCCTGACAACTCAGAACGCTTGGTAAATCATACGTTAATGGATATCTGGAGCTCTGTCAAGAACTAAGGAATTGGCGGCTTGTTACTGCTGCATCCAAAAATACGAGGCTAGCTTTTTGGAAATTCCTTCAATATTGCCGCGAATTCTTTGTCACCCCGTAGGTTGCAGAAATTCTGCCCACTGCTCCATCACGGTCCGCCGAGTCTGCAGCAAATCAGTGTCGATATATGCCGCTTCCGTATCATCGTTTCCAATTTTATGGGATAGGGCCGCCTCTGTATCCTCTCGAGTGCCGACCTTCTTTTCCAGCGTCCAGGTCTTGAACGATCGACGGAATCCGTGAGGCACAGCCGGAATCTCCAACCTCCGCAGCATGACGGTAAAGGCCATGTCGGACAGGGCTTCACCGCTCCGGTTGGCTGGGAAGATCAGTCTCTCTTCCATTCCATCGCTGAGTTCCCTCGCCTGCTGCAATATTTCGAGGGTCTGGGAAGCGAGGGGGACTTTATGTATCCGTCTCGCCTTCATCCTTTGTTCCGGTATGGTCCACGTCCGGGTAGCCCAGTCAATTTCGTCCCAGGTGGCCAGCCTCACCTCTCCTGATCGTGAGGCCGTAAGCACCAGGAACTCGAAGGCCAAACGGGTTACGGCATTGGCTGTGGAGCTCCTCACCATTTCCAAAGAGGTGGGGACTTGAGGATAAGGTAGCGCACGATGGTGCTGCTTGGTTTTTCGCATCCGGGGCAAGGACTTCAAAAGACGCTTTTCGGCGGGGTTGTCCGACCGATGCCCGTGGTTCATAGCCCAGTCGAATACGGCCTCCATCCGCTGGCGAACCCGGCTGGCGGTCTCGTGCTTTTCAGTCCAAATCGGAGTCAGCACCGCCATGACATTGGCCGTGGTGATTTCATCAATGGGCATCTGTCCGATCACGGGCGCGGCGTACGTCGTGAGAGTGCTTTCCCACTGAGCACGGTGTTTGGCGTTGCTCCAGGTAGGACTTCGGAACTCGATGAAGGCGGCTGCCTCCTCTGCAAAGGTTGGCTTGGTTGAGACGGGTCGTTTTCCCCCAGCCCTGGCCTCCTTCCTTTCCGCGATGACATCCCGTCCTGCCCTGATCGCCTGCTGGTTGGCGACAGCGACCTCTCTGGCCAAAGCGAGGCTCACGGCAGGGTAACCCCCTAGCCCCAGATTCCTTTGCTTGCCGTCAATGGTCACCCGTTGGATCCAGCGCTTCGTCCCTGATTCTTCCACCAAGAGGGTGAGCCCGTTGCCGTCGGTGTATTTCCCTGGGACGTTGATGGTCTTGACCTTCAGGGCAGACAGGGCGTTATGCTTCTTTGTCGGCATGCTCGTATACCTCCCTATCGTATACTAAAACCTATACTTAAAAAACCATGGAACGTGGAGGACTGCAGTGGACTTTGTTGGACAAAAATAAAGCCATCCAAGAGCAATTATAGCTCTAAAATGGCTTGGAATGGTTAGTGGGGTATCGTAATTATGGCGGAGAGGGCGGGATTCGAACCCGCGAGAAGCTTGCGCCCCTACGCGATTTCCAGTCGCGCCCGTTCGTCCACTCCGGCACCTCTCCGCGCGGGGACGATGCATTTCATTATAGGTTCGGCCCTATTCCGTCGCAAGTTTTGTTGCGGGATGCCCCAGGACGACTGCAAAGTAGCGTGACAACCCAGAGTGTTGCGATGCATTTTAGTTTCCTGAGCCTGTAGCAGGACAAGGTGTCGGAATTCGTTCGTGATTCGACAAGCTCAACCAGAGCGAATTCTGAAGCACTTTGCCAAGGTGGTGCGAGGTACCAGACTGCGAAACGATCCTGGCAGCAGAGCTTTTCAGTCTGTTGCAGAAAGCCCGCTGGTTGGCCGTCGGTTTGAACGCAATGTTTCCCTCTGTGGCAATCATCCTGTGGCAATCATCGTGAGTGGTGGCCTATAATGTGCGGCGAAGAATTCAATTTTAGGAGATGCGACACCCATGGCCGATGCCGGCTTTGTCAAAGTGGCCCAGATTAGCGAAATCAGCCCCGGCGATATGATTTCGGTGGATTTCAGCGGAGACTCGGTGCTCGTTGCAAACGTTGACGGGGTCATTCATGCCTGCGATGACATCTGTTCCCACGCCTATGCCTCTCTGTCTGAGGGCGACCTGAACGGTGCCGAGATCGAATGTCCCCTTCACGGCGCGGTTTTCAACATCACCACGGGGGAGGCCCTCACGCCGCCCGCCGACGCTCCCGTAAAGGTTTACAAAGTACAGGTGGAGGGCGACGACATTTACGTAGCCCCACCCGAGGACTAGACCCTAGAGCTCTGAGGTTGGACAAAGAAAGACCGGGAGCGCGCTTGCGTCCCCGGCTTTTTCTTTGGCTGGCTTTTTTTGGCTGATAGAAAAGGTCTCCGGAGGCCAGCTTTTTGCACTCATTGGCCGGAGAAGTCAGCCTGCTCCAAATTCACGATGTGAACGTCCTCCCAAGGCCAGTAGACCAGCCAGACCCGTCCCACTATGTTATTCTCCGGGACGACTCCCCAAGCGCGGGAATCGTTGCTGTTCCGCCGATTGTCTCCGATGACGTAGTATTCCCTTTCTCCCAAGGTGATGCTGTGAGCACTGGAGCTGTCTGCCCGCTGCAGGTAGGACTCACGCAGTGCCTCTCCATTGATGTACACGGTACCGGAACGGACCTCCACCGTCTCTCCGGGCAGCCCCAAGACCCTCTTCACAAAGTCCTTGGTGGGGTCCTGAGGATACCTGAAAACGATGATCTCGCTTCTGGCGGGCGGGTCAAATGCAAACTGCGGGTCGGCGCCGGGGGCATCCCAGAAAGGCACAATCCTGGACAGGCGCTCCATGTCCACCTTGAAATAGGAAACTTGGTCCACCACGAGATACTGTCCGCCCTGCAACGTGGGGGACATGCTCGACCCCTCCACCTTGAAGTTGCGAACCGTGCCCTGCAGCACCACCAGCGCAATCAGGGCCAGCAGTATGGCCTCCATTATTTCACGAGCCAGACGGGGCATTGACCGGTTACCTCAAATTGATTCACCTGTAACTACCTTATCAGACACTGGCTACGTGTTGGTAGAGCTGTTCGGCGTTTGGTTTTCGCAATGCCTCACCGAGACTGTCTGGAGTTGGAATTATTGTGGTTTAACGCCGACGACACCCATGTTCTGGTTGCCATCCACTTTGTCCCCACCTTGCCGCTCTGCTACAATCAGCAAGGTTTTAGGCTGTCATGTTGAAGCGCCGAAAACCTTTCCATTCCACGCCTTGAGGTTCCTGCATGAGTTGGAAATTTGAGCTGTTGACCAAGCCCTTGGTCGGGGTGGCCGAGGGGCCGATCTGGGATGGCGAGCAGATGCTGTTCACTCACATCCCGGCCAGCCGCATCATGCGAATAGACCCTAAGACCGACGAAATCACCGTCTGGCGGGAGGGCACCAACCGCACCAATGGCTTGGCCCATGACACTGCTGGACATCTCTTCGGGTGCTGCTCCGGCGGGCGGGCCATTGTGCGCTTCGACTCCGGCGGAAGCACCGCCGTGGTGTCCGACCGGATCGAAGGGCACCCTCTCAACACTCCCAACGACCTGGCTGTCGACGCCCAGGGACGCATCTGGTTCACCAACCCTTGGAATGCCGCCAACATCGACGCCACTGAGGTCGAGGTTCCCGGATGGCGCTGTGTGCTGCGGGCCGATCCCCAGCCCGACGGCTCCTACACCACCAGCCGAGTCGAAAACGACAGCACCATGCCCAATGGCATCCTGGTGTCCATCGACGGCAAGACCCTGTACGTGGCGGAGAGCAACAGCGACGATCCCTCCATCGACCGCGAGTTGCGCGCCTACCCCATGAATGATGACGGCTCCCTGGACCCCTACGCCGTGCTGCACGCCTTTGGCACCGACGGCACGAACGCCCAGCGCGGAATCGACGGCATGTGCCTGGACCGCGAGGGCAACATCGTAGCCACCGCCGGCTGGCCCTCCTCGGGCCCCGGCCCGCTGATCTATGTCTTTGACCCCAAGGGGCGGGTCCTCGAGACCCACCCGGTGCCCTGCATCCGCCCCACAAACTGCGCCTTTGGCGGACGCGACCGCTCGGTGCTATACGTGACTTCCGCCGAGGGCCACGTCTTCAAGGCGCAGACCGACATGGAGGGCTGGGCGCTCTTCCCGTAGCCCATCCCAATGGTTGGAACCGGCACAGCGCGGGGGCGCACGGCTGTGTGCCCCCGCACCTCGAAATGATGGCAAGATACGGAGGCCGGACAAGCACCATGAGCTTGCGAAATTTAGGCGGCTTCGGACGCGACCAGATTCGCCAAGGCGGCGGCAGGGGCAACGGCAACGATCATCTCGACGAATTGATTGGAGCCACGGAGTTGTTTGTCTACCAGACTCCAAACCGCCGCGCCAAGGGCTTCGATGCGCTCAAGCTGTTCCTTCAAGCCAACGAGTGCGAGGTCATCTTCACCACCGACATCCCGCCTGAATTACGCAACTACGAGGCCTTCCGCATCACCCACAAGCAGGGCGAGGCTATCCCCGTCGCCGTCCTGCGCCGTTCGCACTCCTGGGCTCACGGCCGCAACTTCCTGCACAGTTTCTTCAAGCCAATGTATCGCTAGAAATGCGGATGAAAAGCCTTGGTTGAGAAGAGGGCTTTAGGCAGAAAGGCCGGCGTCAGCAACGCCAGGAGCCAAATCTGACCGAGCCGGATTGCGCCAAATATGGCTGCTGCACTGCCGGTGTCGGCGCAGGCGGCACGGTCGCCGGTGGCAGCGCCACCAATATCGCCCGTCAAACCGGCTTTGGCGGCCACCAGTGTCAGGTTGGCCACCGTGGCCGCCAGGTACAACTGGAACCGGGTCTTGGCCCGCCCGAAGTAGCGGGCCTGCCGGATTCCCAGCTGCACCAGCCGGGCCAGACGGTGCTCCACCACCACCCGCCGCCTGCGGTATCCGGCAAAGGCCTCGCTCTGCTGCAGGGCGCGGGCCTGCTGCAACAGGGCCTCCTGCGGGTGCAGTTGCACCGTTCGTCCCTTCCCGGACGACCCGGCCACGCATTGAGGGAGCAGCGGGCAGGCCCCACACACTGCTGCATCGAACTGGAAGGCTTGCAACCTGTGAGTCCATCCCGTGGAATCGGTCCGCGTCCCCGCCGGCAGCAGCTTCCGGGTAACCTGACCCGCCGGACAGGTGCAGGTTGCCGCCTCCAGGTCAATCGCCTCCAGGTCAATCCGGAAGTCATCCTTGGGGAAGTGCTTACGGTTGGGGCGTCCCGGCACCCGGGCAATCAGGGTGCGTCCGGCGTCGGCGAAGGCCAGCCTGGTATCGCCGTCGCCGTAGGCGGCATCGGCCAAGGTCTCCTCCACCGGCACACCGGTGTTGGCCTCACTCCGTTCCACCAGTTCCAGGGCCTCCAGGTTGTCCGGAGCGTTGCCGGGCAACACGTCCACGGCGGTGATCAACTGGGAGTCAGTGTCCACCACAATCGCCGCCTTGTGCCCGTCGAACCGCCGCCGGCTGCTCTTGTGGCCGTGGCGCATCTCTGGGTCATGCACCGGCACCATCCGGTCCCTGCTCACCCCGTCCTTGAGGTCAATCCCCTCGCCGGTGCGCTCCACATCACTGCTATCCCTCACTATGCTTGATGCCCCCAAGTATAGCCGCTCACCAAGCTCAGCCTACTTTCCGGCCAGATTTCTAGCACAGCTGGTTCAGCCCACCCGGTCCGGATCCACTGGTATGCCCCCTGCCCTTATATCGCATACCGCCTCAATCACCACCCACCGCCCAAAGAGATCGTTGCCTAATTCCGGGCAGTCCGCGCTTGGATCTCCACCGGTCCGTAGAAATCTTCCAGCGCGGAAAATATCTCAGCCCGGATGCCTCCTGCGCCCTCATCGTACAGCTCTTCCGGCCCGCCTATCTCGTTATTCACTCCGAGGTACGACTGCGGCATCTCAGCAAAGAACTCCCGTCCGCCGTCCACCTTCATGGCAAAAGCGTTCGGCCACAACCCGGCTTCCCGAGCCCTGAGAAACAGGTTAAGCCACTCGGCGCGGGTCTCATCATCGAATCCCAGGTTCTCGATCGCATGGGCCCATTCGTGAACGGTAATGTCCTCCGCCCAGAAGCGCGTCTTGTCCTCTTCCAGATCCAGCAGGTTCTCCTCTGACGTAACCGTGGTGGTCTGCCCGGGAATGCCTCCGGCACCGCGCACCCTGAACGAGTCGTACGGATTGCCATTGGGGTCAGTCCTGCCTCGAAGAAACGCCAATTCCGGAATTTCGGTGATATAGCCATCCTTCGGGATAATTGCCATTGAAGCTCCCGCTTCTGCCATCCGCCCGGCGATATCCGGCCGGTGTGCCAGCATCGTGCCCACTATGTCGGCGGCGACATCCAGCGCTTCAGGCGCCACCGCCCCGGACGCCTTGATTCGAATACCATCCAGATCGACGGCCTGGGTGTAATACTCCGCAGGCGTCGCCGTAGGAATCTCCGTCGCCGCCGGGGTCGAGGTGGGCGTCGCCGTAGGAATCTCCGTCGCCACCGGGGTCGAGGTGGGCGTCGCCGTAGGAATCTCCGTCGCCACCGGGGTCGAGGTGGGCGTCGCTGTATTCGACGGAGCGGGAGGGCTGGCCTTGGCAGGCGTCGCCGCTACACTTGCAGACGGGGTATGGGTGAGGTCTGAAGGTGGCGCTGCGGTGACAGTCGCCGTCGGTCCCTGCGGTAACCCGGTCCCAGTTGGAGTGTTCGGTTCGCCCTCGCACGCCACGACAGCCAGCAGGGCCAGCGCGCCCCAGGCAATGGTCCGCACCCTCTTAGAAACCCTGTATCGCGATTCGGCAGGGGATGTCCGTTCCATGTCGTGGCCGTCTCCAACCACGGAGGCGGCCAGGTCGTCGACATAGCGGGGGCTCAGTAGTGTGTTCGTCGTCGTGTCTGTCGTAACCATGGACCTCTTCTCGTCCCATGTCGGCTGGCAACAGTATACAACCAGCACTCACCATCCGCCGTCGCCGTCGAAGAGGCCGTGGGCTGCGATAACCTCGCATATCTCCCTGAATGCGGTTTCGTGCGCATATTGGGAACCCCCAAGTACATAAGACAACCCAACGGGATTCCCCCGCAACGCTCGCACTTGACGGGGGGAGTCCCGCTATCACTTGAGCCGTTTGCTCATGCTGGCAATTTGGGGGAGGGCCTGCATGGTCTGGCGAAGGGGACGAGAGGGTCTTGAACTGCTCACGATATAGTTGTTCATCGTATGTTTTGGTAGTGGATAGTCACTTTGTTTGTGTTCCAGTTCTGGCGTTATCGCACGCTGGTCGTTTGATTGGATTAACCTAAACAAACGCCAAGGTGGGATGTGCATATGGCTGGTGGTGGGGATCGGTATGGGGGTTACGTAGTAGCCCTTCGGCTCTTGATTGCAGGATGTTCCGGCAGCGACGATTGACCTCCTCTTTCCGCCCGGCCAGTCCTTCCAAGAAGTTGCCGACTTTCTCCTGAACCAGGGCCCTGGTCCCCAGGGACAGGTTTCCGGTGGCCTCCTCCCTGGCCCAGCCCCAGACCGCCTCATCGGCATTGAAGTCCGGACTGTAACCCGGCAGGTTAAACAGCCGCAGGTTCAGACCCGGCGTCCGCAGGTACTCCCTCACCGCCTCGCCCCGGTGGGTCGGCGCGTTGTCCCAGATCACGTCCAGACGACCGCTGTGCCTCTCCCGCAACTGTCCCAGGAAGGCTGCCGATGTTCCTGAGTTGCTGTTTCCATCCAGCTCCATCCAGCTCCATCCACTCCACCTCGCCGGTCTCCAGGCACACCGCCGAATAGTAGCTGGCCTTCTCGCCATAGCGCGGGCTGCTGGAGTCCACCAAGGCCGGCTCTCCCCGCAGCACCCACTTGCCCCGCAGTTCAGCGTCCGCACGAAAGTGGGCCTCGTCAGCGAAGAATATCTTGGCTCCGAATCTGCGAGCCTCGTCCGACAGGGCGGCGTACTCCGCCACGAAGGCCTCCCGTTTCTTCACATCCGCCTTGAGCAGCCGTTTCTTGGGGCGCTTGAAGGAGAATCCCAGCCGGCGCAGATAGTTCAGGCAGGTGCTGCGGCTCAGGCTGATACCGAAGCGCTCGGAGACGTACTGGCAGACCACTTTCCAGTTCCAGTTGGCCAGTTCCATGCCTGAGTTGGCGGGCAACTCCTGCACCGCCCCTTTCAGCGCCGCCTGCTGCGCCGCCTCGAGGGCGGGGGGCACCACCGGACTGCTCGAATATCAAGGCTGTGGGCCCACCCTCGCCGAAGGCGGCCAACCACCGTCCAATGGTGTGGGGGTCCCGTTCCAGCGCCTCGGCGGTAGCCTGAGCGGTCCAGCCTTGGGTCAGAAGCCACAGGGCGTACCACCGTTCCCGCTGCCGGGGCACCGGCGCCAGAATCATCCGCCGGCGCACGCCCGGCACATCCATCTCCCATCGTTCGAGAAACTGGTCCATATCTCTCACACCCATCACCACCCCTCGCTCTTTCTCAGATAAGGTAACCCCGTTCCTCCACAAATTTATCCCATGTCTCTGCGCTTTTCACCTTGGCTTTGGTTTAGGGATACCGGATAGAGGCACCGGACAAGGCATCCCCGGCAAACATCCCCGTAAATGGCCAAAGGCAGGGCGTATGAATTCCAGCGACACCGCCTGGGTGCTGATTTGTTTAGCCCTCGTGCTGCTGATGACTCCGGGGCTGGCGCTGTTCTACGGCGGGCTGGCTCGCAGCAAGAACGCAGCCGCCACGGTTATGCACAGCTTCATGAGCATGGGAATTGTCGGCGTGGTGTGGGTGCTCTGGGGCTATACGCTGGCTTTCGGTCCGGATGTGGGAATGGTCATCGGCGACCTGTCTTACCTGGGCCTGTTTGGTGTCAGCGCAACCGCCGGTATCTCCTGGTACATCAAGCTGATTCATGGCCTTCGGGTTACAGGTGAGGAGGAAGAGGTCGGTCTGAACGAAGCTCAGCACGGCGAGGCCGCCTACCGGCTGTAAACGCGCCTTATGGGTGCGCTTGATGGCTCTCTTACTCTTGAATCCACGATCGCAGTTCCTTCAATTCGTGTACAAGCGGGCATTGGGCAACGCATGGCACGCTTGCTATTCGCGGTCAAGTTACAAACCCTGGTTGGGGCATTTATTGTATTTGCATTGGTCGCCCTGATGCCCGCTGCTTGCGCCTCCCCAACTTCGACGCCGGTTCCACTCCTCATTTTTCCAGACGCCCAACCCGTGCGGATTGGGCACGGGTTGTTGCCCCAGGCTGGAGCGACTAGTACTACAGTTGCAGTTAATGATGACGTAAAATTGCGGCAGTTGAGTGTTGGTGAGGTGAGGGTTTGGCAAGGTATGGGGATGAGGTGGCGGAAGTGGCCCGTTGGGCCGAGGGCATCGATCAGGTACACCAGTGCATCGGGGGACGGTTCCGGAGGCCAGAGCCCCGCCGCCGGGCGCTGGATTATCTGCGGGGACTGCTAAGTCCGGTGGAGCGCAAGAACGGCTGGCAACTGGCAGAGCAGGCGGGCGACGCCACTCCCTATGGGGTGCAGCGCTTGCTGTCCACCTACCAATGGGACGCCGGCTTGGTCCGTGATGACCTGAAGAGCTACGTAATGGAGCACTTGGGAGACGCTGAGGCAGTCTTGGTGGTGGACGAGACCGGGTTTCTCAAGAAGGGGGACAAGTCGGTTGGGGTGCAGCGGCAGTACAGCGGCACAGCGGGTCGGATCGAGAACTCTCAGGTTGGGGTATTCCTGGCCTATGCCAGCGACAAGGGAAGGACCCTGCTGGACCGGGAGTTGTACCTGCCACAGGTGTGGGCGGAGGACTGGGAACGGCGGCGGGAGGCCGGAGTACCGGCAGATGTTGGCTTTCAGACCAAGCCCCGGCTGGCGCAGCGCATGCTGGAGCGGGCGTTGGAATCAGGAGCCCCCTTCCGCTGGGTTGCCGGGGATGAGGTCTATGGCAATGACCGCAACCTGAGGTTGTGGCTGGAGCATCAGGGAATACCACATGTGCTGGCCATCAAGAGGAGCGAGAGGCTGTGGGCTTTGACGGAAAAGGGTCCGCGTCAGGTGCGGGCGGACCGCCTGGCGGAGCAGGTTGACGAAACAGGCTGGGTCAGATGCAGCACCGGCGATGGCGCCAAGGGTCCCCGGATGTACGACTGGACTGCCGTGGAGATAAGGCCCATGCGGGAGCCGGGCAAAGGCCATTGGCTGCTGGTCCGGCGCAGCGTGGCCAAGCCGGAGGAGTTGGCTTACTACGTGTGCTACGGCCCGGCGGGGACGGCTCTGGAGGAACTTGCGAGGGTGGCCGGAACCCGGTGGGCCATAGAGGAATGCTTTGAGGAAGCCAAGGGCCAGGTGGGGCTGGACCAGTACGAGGTGCGCCGGTGGGACGGCTGGTACCGGCACATCACCCTGGCGATGCTGGCGCAGGCGTATCTGGCGGTGATCCGGCATCAGGCGATGGAACAGGGAGAAAAGGGGGCTGCTACGGTCCCGATGAAGAGCTGATTCCCCTGACGCTGCCTGAGGTGCGCCGGCTGCTCACCCGCCTGGTATGGACGGAGAATCATCCCACTGAGCTTGTTCTGCTATGGTCTCTGTGGAGACGGCACCATCAGGCACAGGCACGGCGATGCCACTACCGGCGACGGCTATCACTGCTGGATTCAATAGTGCAACTGTAGTACTAGACAGGATTCTCCCTGATGCTGCCGCCCGGGTGGGCGCTGAATGAGCAGCAGGGGATAGACTCTTATGTGGGAGAGGTGGCCGAGGATGGAGTGCTGCTCAGCTTCGACTACGGAGGGTATTCATGGGGCTTGAACCCGGACGATGAACCCGAATTCGACTATGAGTACCAAGAATCCTACGAAGACATTGGTGGCCTTCCGGCTAAATTGTTACTGTCTATGGACCATTCAGGTGGACATACGAGAGTCTATTTTCAAGACTTGGGAGGGAATGGGCTCAACCTGATTGGGTGGGCACTGACACCTCAGCAGCAGACGGTTGCCGTCGCGATTTTCAGAAGCATCCGCGTGGCTGAATAGGGGTCGATGCTCAACTCGCGTTCAGTGAATTCTCTACGGAAACAGGCCGCCGCGGCGGGCGTGCGAATAGCACCAGCACCGTCGCCAGTCCGCCCATAATCGCAAAGGCCATGAACGCCAGTTGGTAGCTTTCCGTCAGGTCGAATGCCAACCCGGCGGCCACGGCGCCGATGGCCTGCCCGAAGCTGGTGAACGGCTCTGTCACGCCACGGATGACCCCCAGTGACCGCCGACCGTAGTAGTCGGCATAACCCACCGGCGGCACCGACAGCAGCCCGCCCACACCAAATCCGAAAATCACAGAGTATATGAGTATCTCAGGGGTGGAATTGGCAATTACGAAAAGAGCCGACGCCCCGCCCACAGAGATGGCCACGGCCGCCAGCACATAACGCGCCGGAAAACGCTCGGTCATCCAGCCCCAGAAAATGCTGCCCAACCCCAGGAAGGCGGCGTTGAGGCTGATTCCGAATCCTGCGAAGGCCGCGTTCAGGCCCTGGTCGCGCAGGTACGCTGCCAAGTGGGTGTTCACGCCCGCTTGCACCAGGAACACCATCCCCGTTGCGGTGGCGAACATCCACAGGGCCGGGGTGTGCATGGCCTCCCTCAGTGTCCACACCGGCTCCTCGGTTGCGGTGGCGGCTGAAGGCGCGCTTTCAGTTCCTGCCAGACCGTCTTCGCCCGGAAGGATGGGATCGTCACCGTCGGGTCTCAGCCCAACGTCCTCGGGCTGCTGCACCAGCAGGAGCGCCGTTGGGAGCAGCGCAATGGCCCAGACCAACAAGCCCAAGACAATCCAGGCGTCGCGCCAGCCGCTGACCCCGATGATTACCGAGGCGATGAGCGGGAACAGCACCAGCCCCACGGAGTGAGAGCCGAACAGGATGCCGCTGGCCCGGCCCCGCATCCGCACGAACCACCGCGATACCACCACCGAAGAGCCAATCTGCACTGGGCTGGAGAATATGACCCGCCCAACGCCGTAGGCCAGGTAGAAGGCGACGGGAGCGGTGGCCCACGCCAGTGAAATGGTGGAAAGTCCCAGGATGAGAACACTGACGCACAACACGAGGCGCGCGCCGTAACGGTCGACCAGCCACCCCACGGCCGGAGATACGCCCGACGCCGCCAGCCCTCCGAAGCTGGCCGCGCCCGCGATCAGAGTGCGACTCCAGCCCAGTTCCTCCGACAACGGAAATATGAACACGGCAATGGTCAGGCTGGCGGCGGCATTGCGCACCACCTGAGTGCTGCCCGCCGTGAACAGAATGACCCACCCGTAGAAGAAGGGTGTCCGATGAGCCAGCCTCGGCCCCAGACTAACGGTTGAAAAGAGGCTCGTCAGCATTGGTGTAAGGGTAAATTTTCCATGTCTTCCGTGTATGAATCGTGGTATGAATCGTGGTATGAATCGTGGTATGAATCGTGCTCATTCAGGACAATATACGGCTTGCAGTCAACATATTCTGTCCCGGGCCATTTTATCCCCAGTATGGGCCTACGCAAGTATTACAGACCGCAATGGGCCAAGGAGCCACGATAGGATAATGGCAATGGGCGAGAGTGGGAAGGCAGGGAGAGGCGGTGGCTGCGCCGCCACGCGATAGCGGCTCCATTTGGCGTTTTCGTCTTTACCGCGGTTTTACCGCAGCGGGCACAGAGTTTTTAGGTTTCCCTTTCACTGCTCTCTGTGGTGAATCCTCGCCATGTCCGCAATAGTGATTGAGCAGGGAGTTGACGCAGTGTTTCGGGCGCTGGGACACGGGCGAAAGCGGTAGCAGTAATTGCGTAACGAAGGGCGCGTCGAGTCGCTGGCAGCGGGGCGTGCAGATGGAAATCAAGAGATCGAGGCACTGGCGGAGATGGGGCCAAGAAACAGGGCATCCCGCTGGACGAACAGGCGGACAGGTAAAGCGCAGGCGGGAAAACGAAACAGGGGCGGGTTGCAACTCACCCCTGTATCGTTTTTTGCAGAGCGATCCCGTGCCGCCCTGTGAACGAGCCGGTTACTCCAGGCTGAAACCCTCGTAACCGCTGGAGGCCACCTCGGCGCGCTTGGCCCGCATCACGGGAGCAGTGTCCGGGGCGGTCAGGAGGAAGCGGGGTTTACCAGGAATGTTGGCGCCCACGAACCAGTTGTCTGCCTGGGTGCGCAGAATCTTCTCGCCGCCGTCGATCATATGCTGTGTCCACTCGTCCTCGGACTGCTGGGTGGGCTGCAGACGCTGGTAGCCATTGTCGCGAACGTAGGCCACGCATTCGCTTACCCATTCCACCAGCGGCTCGGCGGCTCGCACGAAGTTGCCAACGGACGCCGCGTTGACGGTAAAGAGGTTGGGGAAACCGACGCTCTGGATGCCCATGTAGGTGCGAGGTCCCCCGGAGAACTTCTCTTGCAGGGTCAGGCCGTTCTGCCCCTGGATGCGCATCCGGTTCAGCGACCCGGTGACGGCGTCATAGCCGGTAGCATAGATGATGACGTCCAGGTCGTAATGAGCATCGGCAGTCTGGATGCCGGTCTCAGTGATGCGCTGGATCGGGACCTTCTTCACGTCCACCAGCAGCACGTTGTCTTGGTTGTAGACCTCGTAGTAGCCGCTTTCGCAGGGCAGGCGCTTGGAGCCGAACATGTGGTCCTTGGGCACCAGCATTTCCGCCACCACCGGGTCTTTGACCCGTTCGCGGATCTTGTTTCGGAAGAACTCGGCGTAGTCCTCGTTGGCCGGGCCGGGCATCATTACGTCGTAGAAGTTGCTGAGCCACTTGGCGAAGCCCGGTTCTTGCCACAGCTTCTCGTAATATTCCACCCGCTCATCGTCAGAAACGTCGAAGGCCGACCTGGGGTCGAACTCATGCATGAAGGAGCCGGGAGTCTCCAGGCACTTCCTGAATATCTCCGGGAAGTTCGCCTTGATCATCTGCTGCTCGTCGTCGTCGATGGTGCGGTTGCGCAGCGGGGCGCAGTAGTTGGCGGTGCGCTGGAAGACGGTGAGGTGGCCGACCTCCCTGGCGATCTCGGTGATGAGCTGTACGGCAGTGGCCCCGGTCCCGACGACACCAACGCGCTTGCCGGCCAGGTCCATGCCCTCCTTGGGCCAGCGCCCGGTATGGCACCAAGGGCCTTTGAAGTCGTGGATCCCCTCGAAGTCCGGCACGTAGTGGGCCGAGAGCAGGCCAACGGCGGTGATCAGAAACTGGCCTCGCGCCCGGTGGCCGTCCTCCATCTCCAACTCCCAGCGGTTGGTCTCGTCGTCGTAAACGCAGGAGAGCACTCGGGAGTTGAAGCGGATGTGGCGGCGCAGGTCGAATTTGTCGGCCACGTAGTTCAGGTACCGTTCGTTCTCCGGCTGGCCGGAATATAACTCCTTCCAGTCCCACTCCTTGAGCAGTTCCTCGGAAAAGGAGTAGCCATAGGTGTAACTCTCGGAATCAAAGCGCGCGCCGGGGTAGCGGTTCCAGTACCAGGTCCCTCCGATGCCGGAGGCGTCCTCGAAGGAGCGGACCGAGAATCCCAGGTTGCGGAACCGGTAAAGCGAATACAGACCGGTAACTCCGGCGCCGATGATTAGAACGTCATGCTCCTCAACATCTCCGTTCCGGGACACCCCGGAGGTGGGAGCCTGCTGCAACGATGCCATATTGCGTTTCCCCCTATAAAATTTATTACAAATCAGGTGGCGTTGTCCGGGTTTCTAGCCGCTTATGGGTCACTGCCAGAGTTAGCTATGTAACTCTTGTGGCGCAGCGGTTTCGGCCACGCATCTGGTGACGCCAAGCGAGTCTGGTCAGGCTTGGCCTTGGACGGACTCCCGACACGGCACCCCAAGTATACAATAATCCGCAATGGGCGTTTATTTGTCCTCAAATTGACGTCATAGGCTGCCAGAAAGAGATAACCCGGCAGATTGCCAGCAAAAAACGCCGGCTATGTCTTGGCGGTCAAGGAAAACCAAGGAAAACCACTGGAGTCTGCCAGCGGCGAGGCACCCTGGTAAACGGCCCCGCAACCCGCGGTATCTTCAGTGCCGTCCTCGGCTGAGACTCCCCTGCCGCGGCCTATCCCAAGACAATTAAGAGATCCCGCCTCATCCTTTGTGGAGAGGGGGAGGAGTTGGGGTGGGAGCGTCTACTGCTATAATCTCAATGCAAATTCTCAGCTAGCTGGAGATGCACCGATGGGCGAAATGTTGCAGCAGGGGGGCCGCTTCCCCCAACTGGAGTTGAAGCTGCTGGACGGTGGAACGTTGTCGCTGCCCGGCGACGCGCCCAGCCGCTATACCGCGCTCCTGTTCTACCGGGGTCACTGGTGACCCTACTGCCAGCGGCAGTTGGCCGCGTACGAGGCAGCGAAAGCAGAACTGGATGCGCTGGGCGTCTCAGTATTCGCAGTGAGCGCCGACAACGAGGAGCAGGCCCGCGAGGTCAAGGGCAAAGGGCTTTCCTTCCCTGTGGCCTACGGGGCTACCAAGACCGATGCCGACACCATCGGCGCCTGGTGGTCCGACGACCGGGGCGGGTTTGTGCAACCCGCCGAGTTCCTGCTGGGCCGCGGCGGAGTGGTGCTCGGGGCGATGTACGCCTCCGGCCCGGTGGGTCGCATGGCCGCCGATGAGGTTATCCACGCCATCACCTTCCGCGAGAACCGGCGGAGGCAGGAAGAGGGCGAAGCGGCGGGTTAGTCTGCCAAGGATAAACACGGATAAATACGGACAAATTTTCTTCTCTCCCTCGAGAGAGCAGGTGCGAGGGCACATCCCTTATGAACGAGACCAATCAGCAACTCGTAGACATGATGGAGCACGTCTGGCGCTCCATCAGCGACCTCTGCGGCGGCCTCACCGAAGCGGAGTGGAAGACTCTCACCGACTGCCCTGCCTGGACCGTGCAGGATCAGGTGTCTCACATGTCAGGGTCGGAGTCGGGCATCCTGGGCGAGCCGGACCCAGACCACACGCCCGCAGATGTCTCACACACCCGCAGCGATCAGGGGCGCCACAACGAGGCCGTCGTGGACTACCGCCGCTCTTGGCTCGGCGGACAGGTGCTGGAGGAGTTCCGCGGGAACACGGCCCGAAGGCTGCAATATCTCCGCGCACTGTCGGATGACGACTTTGCCGCCGAGATGCAGACTCCGGTGGGACCCGCTCCGGTGTCGGAGTTCATCAGCATCCGCATCATGGATGCTTGGGTCCACGAGCAGGACATCCGCCGCGCCCTCAACCGGCCCGGTCACATGGACAGCCCTGCCGCGGCCCACGCGCTGAACCGCGTCATCCGCGCCATGCCCTTCGTCGCCGCCCGCCGCGCCCAGGCCCCCGATGGCGCGACGGTGGTGCTCGACATCTCAGGTCCCGCCGGGCGCATCATGCCCATCGGCGTGGATGGAGGCCGCGGTCGTGAACTGGAGCAGTCCCCGGACAACCCCACAGTCCGAATCGGCCTCAATGCCGAGACCTTCAGCTGCCTTGGCTGCGGACGCTGGGACCCGGATGAAATTCTGCAATCGGGCAAGGTGTCCATCCAAGGTGATACCGCGCTCGGTGAGTCCATCGTCCGCCAGATGAACATAATGCCGTAAACCGGTATGTTGTGGCCAAAACACGGCAAAACACGGTGAGATGCGCTGAGGGAACCCGTTGTCCCAGCGCCTCTGCCTGTTCTATCAGGGCACATTTAATGATATTATTGCGGAGCTAAAATCGAGCATGTACATAATCTTCACTTGCTGAGTTGATAATTTGCTAAGGCGCACCGGCCCCGGATCCCCGGATAACGAGGATTTCGCTCCTCAAGCCAGAGGTCTGGCGGCGCGGCTGCCCTTCCATTACAGCTGGATCGTCATAGCCATCTTGGCGACGGTACAGATCTTTGCCAGCTCCATAAGCATGGCCGCCGGCATCATGCTGCCTCCGCTGACCGACGAAAACGGGCCTTTCAGGTGGAATGAAAGCCTGGTCACCCTCGGCATAGCGGCCTATTACGGTTTCGGAGCCATCTACGCCCCCATCACCGGATGGCTGGGTGACCGGTTCGGGTCGCGAATCATGCTGGCGGCGGCGGCCACGCTCTACCTCATAAGCATGCTGCTGCTGAGCCGCATCTCCGAAGTCTGGCATTTCTTCCTTTTCTTCGGCGTGCTGCTCTCCCTCACACAGTCGATGGGTATGGTTCCATTGATGGCCTCGGTGAGCGGGTGGTTCCGCCGCCGGCTGGGTCTGGGTATAGGCATCCTGTGGGCCGCGGGAGGCATCGGCACCGCCGCTTTCGCCCCCCTGGCCGGTTTTCTCATCGAGACGCTGGGCTGGCAGGGCAACTTCGTTATCGTCGGACTTGTCGGCGGAATCGCGATGCTGGCCATGGTCCCTCTTTTGCGAAACCGCCCCGCTGATCTCGGCATCGAACCCTACGGTGCCCGGCTTGGCGACGCCGTTTCCGTCAAGCTGGAAAAAGGAATGGAGCGCCTGCGCGTCAAGGCCTTCAACGAGAGCATCCGGCACACCCGCCCGTTCTGGAACCTGCCGCTGATCCATGGACTGGGCTGCGCTGGTCACGGCATCATACTGATCTACATTGCCAAGTACGCTATTGATTCCGGGGTATTCACTTCCTTGGCCGCAGCGGGGATTGTCCTCGCCATCATATCGCTGGTGAGCATTATCAGCCGCTTCGGCACGCCTGTGCTGGCCGAAATCTATGGCACCAGACGCATGATGGCGGTGAGTCTGTGCGTCCAGGGTCTCACCGTTCCCATCATCATGTTCGGCCCGGCAGAACCTTGGCTGTTCTACCTTTTCGCAGTCTGCTTTGGACTGGGATTCGGAGGCGAATGGACAGGCTACCTGATAATCAACCGGCAGTATTACGGCGACGGTCCGATGGGTACGGTCTATGGCTGGCAAACGACCGGAGCGCTGTCGGGCCACTTCGTCGCCACTTTCCTGGCTGGCCTGATTATGTATATCACCGGCTCTTACATGGCTATCCTGGGCCTCTCCATGGCCTACAGCCTCGGCGGTGTGGTGGTGATCGCTTTGCTGGAAAACAACTCCCATGTTTTGATACCCGACTGGGACCGCGACCTGCCCGAGGAGGCGCGCCAGAAGCCCCCGCGCCACCTGGCGCCCCCGCCGTCTCCCGCCCCAGTTCCAGCAGGCGGCGACGGAAACGGCTGAAGCCATTGGGGCCTATCACACCTGGACTGCAACAACGTAGGGGCGCAAAGCTTTGCGCCCCCAGCCTGTCGCCCCGTGTCTCACTCCGGCTATCGCCTCTCTTGCGCCGGGGCTGCGGCCCCGTTGGTACGCTCTCAGAGCGCACGTCAGTGCGTCCCTTACTCCCCAGCCAGGAACTCCCGCACGAAAGCCGTCGCGGGTTCCTTGTCGTACAGGCTGTTGAGCAGCACCACGTTTCGATACACATCGCCTTGGAAGAACCGCTCGTAGAGGATCTGGCGCGAGCCAAAGGCGCTGCAGCAGGTGTCCCAAGCCAGCCGGAAAAGGCGCACACGGTCCTCCGCCGATGCGGTGTCGGTATCGAGATAGTTGGCCAACTCATCGGCCATGGGCCCCTTCAGGTCGGCCTCGGTGGGCAGGGCCATCAGGCTGCTGGAACCCATCAACTGCAGTATCTCGCCCATCCTGGGATACATGCGGATGAACAGGTGTCGGGCCACGGTGAGCGGCATCTCCGCCGGGCACATCACGCCCCACTCGTCGGGGGCGGCGTCGGCCTCGGCGGCCCGCAGGAGGGCCTTGGCCGTTTCCAGGTTTTCGATGATCTCGGCCGTCATCTGCATCATCTGCGGCTGCTGTCCCGAGCCAAGGGTATGTTGCATCAGGTTGGCCAACCCCAGCACGAACTCCAGCTTCACCACGTTCTTGGTGACGACTTGGTGGCCGGAATGAACATACTGGTGGGTCCGCCGCGACATGTTGTTGCAGCGGTCGGGGTCACCCAGCAGAAAGACCCTTTCCCAAGGCACGAACACGTTGTCGAAGAACGCCAGCGCATCCATTTCCTCGAACCGCGAGCCCAGCGGATGATCGAAATGGGAGCGGCCCAGGTCCACGCTCTCGCGGCAGAGGAATTTCAGCCCCGGGGCGTCGCAGGGCAGGGCGAAAGCGAAGGAAGTCCGTCCCGGAGCGCCGGTGGGCAAGCGGTGCGAACGCGCCGGGTACACTGCGATCTCGTCGGCGATGGGCAGGGTCGCCAGCAGCCGCGCCCCGTGAACGACGATCCCGGAGTCCGTCTCCTTGACGACGGAAAGGGCGATGTCGGTGCTGTCGTGGAGAATCGTTTCAGAGGGCACCCGGCTGCGCTGCAGGTTGACCAGGGTGTGGGTGAGCACCAAGTCTTCCTCGCGCACCTTCTCGTAGTAGTTGCGTATGTTCTCCCTGAACTCCGGCCGGTCCTCGCCAAAATAGTCGCCGGCCTCGGCCATGGCCATCAGACTCACGTTCAAAAAGTCGGGAGTCCGGCCCATCATTCCGCAGCTTACCTGTGCCCAGCGGCGCATCATCCTGCGGCGGGCGTCCAGGTCCTCCGCGCTTTTGGGTGTGATAAAAGAAAGCCCGACCTGCTCCCCGCTGGTCGGGGAGGCGTAGGTCATTTCAGAGCTCACCGCAGGGCTGTGCTGGAGGTCGTACAGCCGGGCCACCGTCTTGACACCGCCACTCAGACCGGGATGAGTGGTGGCATCCTTGACTCGTTCTCCCCTCAGATGCAAGGCTGGCGGCCTTTCCCTCAATCTCTCAATATACTGCTGCCCGTTTCTGGCCGGCATGGCCGTTCCTCCTCCAGTGGGGGCGAATGATTGTGCCCCGTATTGTCGTCCGCTTCGCTCGTTGGATTATGACTCTCGCTGCCGCTTCAGTGCCGGGCTTCATAGTTCCGCGCCCGCACATCTCACCCGCACATCCATTGTGGCCCACGACAGCGGGATTGAATACCCTGTACCGGAGCTACCATTCTGAAGGTGGGTGAGCGCGGCTGTGCGGCCGTATTTTGCTCCGCTCCGCTCATTGGCGATCCCCTGCACAGAGGGCGAAGCAGCCGGAATACCAATCTGAATCCCCTTGACACCCCCTAAAGGTTGTGATAATTTTCACTCGGTTTTTGGCCCGCCATTTTGTTCAGCGGGAATCAGGGCCGCAAGTCTCCGCGCAGGCGGGGGAAGGGCGCACAGTAGTGCGCCTGTGTATTGCCAGAGACCGGCGGGCAGGCCGCAACCAACGGGCGGATTCAGGGTGAACGGTTTTCCATGGACCCCAAAGCTCTAACAACCACCGACTGGCACAACATTCACCTCTTTCTGCAGTGGTTCTGGATCTACTTCCCACTGATATCCATCTTTGCCCTTACCATGCTCACTGCGTACGCGTTAATCCCGTCCGCTGTGGCTACGGGGCACCTCCCGGCCAGTGCTGCCAGGCTGAAGATCCCCCTGACGATCTTCGCTCTGGCCCTCGCAGCCGGGGCGATCATTATCCTGATTCTGGGAATCAGTCAGACTCTGGACGTGAGGAATTTCTGGAACCGGCTGCTGATCTAGGCAGGCCGATTTCAGTACCATCGGACCCGCGGCTCTGGTCAGCGGTCAGTCGCGCAGGCGAGGGCAACAGGCATCTCAACATGAACGGTTCCACTCTACAATGAATCTCACAGGCAAAATGATCCCGCTTATGGTGGCGGGGGGCATTTTCACCGTTATCATCGGCTTCGTGCTGGTCGTGTTGTTTATTTCCTGGTTCTCCAACCCGCCGTTCGGCTTGGGCAACGCGTCGGCACAACCAATCGCTTTCCCCCACAGCGTCCATGTGGAAGAGAACAACATCCAGTGCGAATTCTGCCACCGCAACGTGACCAAGGGAGACGCCGCAACAGTACCTGCGGTGGAGCAGTGCCTGTTCTGCCACAAGGATATCTCGGGACGCGACGGCCAGGCTCAGACTGAGATCGACAAGGTCCAGAAGTTTTTCGCAGACGAAGAACCGATTGACTGGGAGCGGGTGCATCGCCTGCCCGATCACGTACGCTTTGTCCACGAGGCCCACATACGCATCTTCACCAGCGAAATGGCTACGGAGGGCGCGGCGGGCCAGCGTTTCGGCATCAACGGAAACGAGATCAACAGGCCCTACGCAATAGCTGAAACCTGCTCCATTTGCCACGGAGACGTGGGAAGCATGGAAGAGGTGCAGCCCAAGAAAGGCCAGTCTCTCAAGATGGGCACCTGTCTTGACTGCCACCGTAACAACAATGTGCCCACTGACTGCACGGTGTGCCACAAGTAGATAAGGAGTGAGTAGAAGGAGCGAGGAGCCAAAAGAGGAAAGGGTGGCCCGCGAAGGCAGCGGTGTTCCGTCCCCAACCATTTTTCCTCTCTTTTAACTGCCGATGAAACTTACTAGGCGACATTTTCTGGCTTGGGCCGGTCTGGGCGCTCTCGGCGCCGTGGCCTGTGAAGGCTTCGGCATTCGCGAGGGCGAGTTAAACATTCAGAGCCCGGTGAACCTCCCCGAAGACTTGGTGCGCGGCAAGGACAACTGGTACGCCAGCCTGTGCCGTACCTGCCCATCCTGCGAGGGTATCATTGTCAGGGTGATGGAGGGCCGCGCCAAGAAGGTCCAGGGCAACCCGCTCTACCCCACCAACCAAGGAAAGAGCCACGCGCGCTGCGAGGCGGGCGTCCAGGCTCTCTACCATCCCGATCGCATTCCCGGTGCCATGAGGCGGGGCGGGAATCGCGGCTCCGGCCAGTTCGATCCCATCAGCTGGGAACCGGAGGCGATGGATACCCTGGTACGGCAGCTGAACGACCGCGGCTCCCGGGCCGTGATACTCACCAAACCGAACCGGGGGCACCTGGGGCTTCTCACCTCGCGCTTTGCCGACGCGATAGGCGCGGAACACATGAATTACGAGCCGGTGGACAACAACGTCTACCGCACCGCCGTCAGGAACGTTTACCAGCAGGAAGTTCTCCCTGATTTCGACCTTGCAAACGCCAATATCGTTATTTCCTTTGGCGCGGACTTTCTTTCCACTTGGATTTCTCCCACCCGCTGGAACCGGGGTTACGGCGAGTTCCGCCAAGGAGATGACCGCACCAATCGCGGCACCCTGTACCAAGTGGACTCCCGGTTCTCCATGACCGCGGCGAACGCCGACAAGTGGATTCCCATACGACCCGGCTGGGAAGGACACTTGGCCCTGAGCATCGCCCAAGTCATCATCGATGAGAACCTGCAGGCCTCCGACGTGGATGTGAACGCGTTGTTGGGAGGAAATCCCGAACGGGAACTGCTGGACAATTACCGGCCCGAAAATGTCGCCCCTCTGGTTGGCCTGACCCCCGAGATCGCCGGTGGCGATCCGGCTGAATTCATCCGCAAACTGGCCCGTGACTTTGCAACCCACGGCCCGAGCATCGCGATCGCCGGCGGCTCGGCGGGCGCTCACAGCAACGGACTCTTCAACGTCGAAGCCGCTTCATTCCTGAACTGGTTGGTCGGGAGCGTTGGCGCCAAGGGCGGAGTGATTCTGAACCCCTCCGGTCCATGGAACGAGGTTCCGTCAACGGCCAGCGCGGTCAGCCTTGACGACTTCGACCGTCTGGCCGAGCAGATTCGCACCGGTGAGACCCGGATGCTGCTGCTTCACAATGTCGACCCGGTGTACGGTCTTCCCGGCTCTCTGAAACTGAGGGACGCAATTGTCAGCGCCCAAGACCTCTACGTGGTCAGCTTCTCGCCGTTTATTGACGATACGACCGCGCTGGCGGACCTGCTGCTTCCCGACCGGATATACCTGGAGGACTGGGGGGACGACATACCGGACCCCGCCCCCGGCTACCAAGTGGTCGGTTTCCAGCAGCCGGTGGTCAATCCGCTGTGGGATCTGGACCCTCGCAGCTTCCCGGACTACCTGCTGGCGGCCGCCGACGGCGTGGGAGTGGGGGACCAATTTCCTTGGCGCAGCTACCAGAAAATGCTGGAAGAAAGCGCCGGTAACCTGTTCGAGGAAAATAGGGGTTCCATTGAGGCGGCCACTGCCGCAGAATTCTGGACAACCCTGCTGCGACGCGGGGGTTGGTGGGACGAGTCGGCCACCGGGCCAAAACAGCAGCGGCCCCGCAACGGCCTGTTGCGCAGGATCGTGGAGAGCGCCTCAGCCCCCACTTTTGCCGGGTTCGGCGGCGGCGGAACGCTGCACTTGGTGCCCTTCTCGCACAACACGCTGCAGGACGGCGACAACGCCCATCTACCTTGGCTGCAGGCAACGCCGGATCCGGTTACGTCGGTAACTTGGCAGACTTGGGTGGAGATCAACGACATCACTGCCGAGCGATACGGAATCCGCGAGGGAGATGTGGTGCGCATCGAGTCATCGCAGGGGTCCATCCGGGCAGTTGCCTTTCTGACTCCGGCGACACCGCCCGAGGTGGTGGCGGTTCCCTTCGGCGGCGGGCGCCGCCACGGGTCAGCTTGGGCCACCGACCGCCCGGCCACCGAGAGTTCCAACGTGGCCGAAATCCTGGAGCCCACCCGGATAGCGGGCCCGGAAACGCTGGCTTGGGCCGGCACCCGGGTGCTCATCTCCCGCACCGGCGAGAGCGTGAACGTATCCAAGCTGGAGGGCTCCACCCGAGCGGTGGAGGTCGGCCTCAGTCCCGCCGAGGAAATCATCAAGACCGTTGCTCCCGATCACGGCTAGACCTGGAACAGGAATCGACTGGAAACAGGCTCATAGATGGTAACGAACCGAATCGATCACAAATGGGGAATGGTTGTTGACCTGGACCGGTGCACCGGCTGCCAAGCCTGCGTTGTCGCCTGCCAGGCAGAGAACAATCTGCCCATCAACACCAAGGAATACTTCCAGCAGCGCCGGGCTTACGAGTGGATACGAATCGAGCGTTATTGGGAAGGCGAGTTCCCCAACGTCAAAGCGCGCTTCATACCCATCATGTGCCAGCACTGCGAGAACGCGCCCTGCGAGCCGGTTTGTCCGGTGTATGCCACCTATCACAACGACGAGGGACTGAACGTACAGGTCTACAACCGCTGCGTGGGCACCCGCTACTGCGCAAACAACTGCCCCTACCAAGTGCGTTTCTACAACTGGTGGGAGCCCAAATGGCCGGAGCGGCTGCGGAATCAGCTGAACCCGGACGTAACCATTCGCAGCCGGGGCATCATGGAGCGTTGCTCCTTCTGCGTTCAGCGCATCCGGCGAGGCGAGGTCACGGTGGAACGCCGGGGCGTGGAGCCGCTCACCGGAGAGCGCATCCCAGCCGGAGAGGACCGGTACCTGAACTACCAACGCATGAAGGATGGTAATTTCCTGCCCGCCTGCGCCCAGGCCTGCCCCACCAACGCGCTGATGTTCGGGGAGCAGAGCGACCCCACCGGCCCGATCCACAAGTATTTCGAGAAGGCCAACGAGCAGTACGACAAGGTCCACCACGGCGAATACATCGACGAGTCCAAAACTCGTGTGTACCGGCTCTTGGAAGAGATGGGTACAAAGCCCAATGTCATTTACCTGAAGAAAGTAGACCAGTATCCTATTGGCGGCGAGTCCCACTAGAAGAGGAGTGAGTGAAGAAACGAGCCGGATGAGCGCCGGTTCCCTTGCGCATCTCTCGCAGATCTTCCCTCGCTACTAGATAGAAATGGCAGCCAGCGAAAGCGAACACATCCATCACGGTACAGCCCATGGCGAAGGCCACGGAGGCATCTCCGGCGGCCATTATCCAGGGATGTGGGTCTTCCCCAACCCCCGGGTGATGACCCGTGACATGGCGGCCAAGGTCTCCGCCATGCCCGGGAGGCTGACGCTCGCGCTGCTGCTGACCTTCGCCCTGTTGGTTCTCGGAGTCGTCGGGTTCGTGGCCCGCGCCGCGGCCGACGGTTTTGACGACCGTGCGCCGTGGGGCTACTACATGGCGACCTTTTCCTTCGTCTTCATGGTCACCAGCGCCGCGCCCGTGGCGGCGGTGGCCTTCCGCTTCACCAAGAGCCACTGGCGGCGGCCCCTGTCGCGGGTGTCTGAACTCTTCGCGGTGGTGGGCATATTCAACATCATCATGTTCATTCCGATGATGATGATTCTGCCACCCATCGCCAACCCCAACCCGGGTCAGGGGCACGACTTGGACATACGCCGGACCATCTGGTTCGAGGGACCCATCGGCGCTCCCCACGCTTGGGATATGGCTGGCGTTGCCGGTTTGGCTATAACTGCGCTGTTTATCCTCTGGCTGTCGGCGGTGCCTGACATGGCCGAGGCCCGGCACACTGCGAGGGGGCTGCGCGGCTTTCTCTACCGGACGCTGGCCGGGCACTGGTACGGCACCAAACGGCAGTGGAACGCACAGAAGGCCGGGCTGGCCATGCTGGGCGCCTTCTACTTCATGACGCTTATTTTCGTGCATTTCATCATCAGCTCCGACTATGCGCAGAGCATGATACCCGGTTGGAAGGACTCCATATTCCCGGTGTTCTACAGCCTGACCGGACTCCAAGTTGCCTTGGGCGTCTGCCTCATGGTCCTGTACGTGATGCGGCGCTGGGGCGGGTTCCAAGAATACTATGGCAAGTCGGTGTTCTGGTCGGCCAGCAAGGTGCAGTTGGGGCTGACCCTGCTCTGGGCCTACCACCTGTTCGCCTTTTTCATCACCTTCTGGTTCGGGCGGCTCGTGGTGGAGCAGAACATCATCAAGTACCTGTTCGCCCAGTCCTACGGCGGGGTGTTCGTGGCCAACCTGGCCCTCAGCTTCGTCATCCCGTTCCTGATTCTGCTCTGGAACCCCGCCCGGCGCAGCGCTTGGGGCCCGCCCTTGGCCGGACTCTCGGCAGCTGCGGGCGGCCTGATGTTCAGCGTGCGGGTGTTCGTGGGCGGGGCCAACTCCGGCAACATCTTCGCGGCCTTCCTGAACCGCGTGCCGGCGGCGGTCTACCCCGATATCTGGGACATATTCATGGTCATCGGCGGCATCGGCGGCGCGGCCTTCATCTACTTGGCTGCCACCAAAATCCTCCCGATGATGTCGGTCTGGGAAGTCAAGGAAGGAGCGCTCTACCAGCGAATGGCCCGCTACATGCGGGGCGAATACCTGGTGCTGGCCAAACCCGAGTAAGTGACGGATTCACCACAGAGAAAATAGAGGTGGAAAACTCTGTGTACCCTGTGGTAAAGAAGTAACGAGGAAAGATGCAGGAAGGCAGGACACCCATACCCTACCGGCAGATCAACGGGGAGTTGCTCCGGTCCATTCTGAACTCGCCGAAGTGGTTCCCGATAGCCGTGACCATTCTCGGCCTGATCGTTCTGGCCGGATTCAGCGCCGCGGGCCTGCTGGTAAACAAGGGTTTCGGGGTCACCGGCCTGAACCGGCCGGTAATGTGGGGCTTCTTCATCACCAATTTCGTATTCTGGATCGGCATCAGCCATGCCGGAGTGATGCTGTCGGCCATTCTGCGCCTGTCCAAGGCAGAATGGCGCCGTCCCGCGACGAGGGCCGCCGAAATCCTGACCGTCTTCTCGCTGATGACGGCCATGATGATGCCGCTGATACACACCGGGCGGCCTTGGCGCACCATCTACTGGATTTACACCATACCCTTCATGCCCTACGACTATGCCCGGGGAATCTGGCCCAACGTGCGTTCGCCGCTGGTCTGGGATCCCAGCGCGGTATACACCTACCTGACCTCCAGCATCCTGTTCGTACTGGTGGCGCTGATCCCTGATTTCGCCGTGCTCCGCGACCGCACCACCGGGATGAGCCACCGCATCTACACCCTGCTGGCCATGGGCTGGCGCGGCAACCCCCGGCAATGGAAGCTGCAGATCATCGCGGGCGTGCTCCTCTCAGCGCTGATTCTCCCGGTCTTCGTGTCGGTACACTCGATAGTGTCCTGGGACTTCGGCATGGCGGTGGCGGTGAAGACTTGGCACTCCACCATATTCGCCCCCTACTTCGTGGTGGGCGCGGTGCACTCCGGGGTGTCGGCGGTCGCCTTCGTGATGATCATCCTGCGCTACATCTATGGGTGGCAGAACTACATCCGCCACGAACACATAGACGCCCTGGGCCGGCTCCTGATTGTGGTGGCCACAGGCTGGTTCTATTTCTTCGTGATGGAAATCATCTTCGGTTTCTACGGGAGGGAGGCCGACGAGCTGGCGGTGCGCGATCTCCAGTTCATGCAAAACCCGTGGAACATCTGGATGATGATCTTCGTTTTCACCACCTATTTCCTGCCGGTGGCCCTGTGGCTGCCCCGGATGTTCCGGCGCAACCTGTGGATAATGTCGACGGCCTGCATCTCGGTGAATATCGGGATGTGGCTGGAGCGGTTCATCATCATCGTGCCAGGCCTCCAGAACAAGCAGGTCTTCACCTTCAGCTGGTATAGCGTCTACGTGCCCAGCGCAGTGGAGTGGACAATCATCGGAGCCACTTTCGCCTTGGTCTCCTTGCTGATGCTGCTGATCTCCCGGGTGGTGCCACTGATACCGCTCTACGACATCAAGGAGGCGGAGATACTCCGCACCGAGGTCAAGATAGGCCGGGTGACCGTCCCGGCGGTATACCGGGAAGATTAGACCGGAAGACTAAACAGCCCGGGGACGCCCTCAAGGGTGAGGGCGTCCCCGTTCCCGCGAGAGCGGGAATTCACTAAGAGGGAAAGGCAATGGCTAAACGACCGATACTGGGACTGTTCGAGGACGCGAACTACGCGGCCGAAGCTGGAGACGCACTCCAGCAGGCAGGCGTCGCGCCAACCGACTATGACTTCCTGACCGACACCCCCTACCCTGAGGGCGCCTTCGGGGAGCGGCACGAGGGGCACCGGCTGTACATATTCCCCCTGTGCGGCGCCCTGGTCGGACTGACCATTGGCATCCTGCTCACCTCGATGACCCAAATGGCCTACCCGCTGGTGCAGGCCGGCAAGCCGATCCTGTCCTTGCCGCCCATGGCAGTGGTGACCTACGAGAGCACCATGCTGACGGCCATCATCTTCACCATCATCGGCATCGTTTTCGAGTCCCGGCTGCCCAGTTTCAAACAGGGTCTCTATGACACGCGCATTACAGAGGGCTATATCGGTGTGTTGGCCAATGTTGAGGAGGAGCAGTTGACCCAGGTGTCCACCCTCTTCACCCAAGCGGGGGCCATCGACGTGGTGCGCGAGAATCAGAGGTCGGCATCCTGATGTTGAACTCAAACGCCAAGTACGCCAAGAAAATTGAAAAAGAAGCTCTCCGCTCCCGGCGTCCTCGGCGTTCAATAGCCTCGGGCCGGAGGCTGGGGCTGCCCGGGTTGCGCCTGCTGGTTGTCGGTATGGCCCTGTTTGCGGCTCTTGCGGTGGCTGGATGCACCTCCGGCAGCTATCCGGTGGACATCTTCTACGAGCAGCATTACCAGCAGTCCTACAAATCGCATGAGCCCCCGCGCTTGGCTGGCGTGGAAGGTGCCGTGGCATATTACCCGGCACCGCCCAACACGGTCGATGATTCCGCGGCACACCTCTTCGAGGTCAACTGTCAGATGTGCCACGGGGCGGACGGCAGGGAGAGCGGGCCGGTGCTGCAGAGGCTGACCGGCAGTCCCGCGGAGGGCGGCTACGGCTATCAGTACAATATCTTCGACCCTGAAACTGAGGAGCCCCGGCCGCCGGACCTGACGGTACTGGAAACGAATGTGATCGAGGGCTATCTGAAGAGCGCCGTACGGCCCTTCGGTCCAAACTCCGTGATGCCTCCCTTCGGCAAGCTGCTCAGCGAGGACGAACGCCGGGCCATCGCCCAGTACGTCGTCGCGCTCGCCCAGTAACCACTGACTGCCGGTAGACACATAGCGCCGGGACCTGACGATACAAGGGCGCGGAGATTTCTTGGCCGCCAACCCGGTTTGAAACCGGGTTTGAAACCGGGTTTTCAAGCGGGTTTGAAACTAGGTTTGAAAGCGGGAAGGAACATCTTACCGTGGGCGGCGTTCGTTTTTTGTGTGGTCCTTGTCCTCAACATCTCATTGGCGCTTCCCGTACACGGTCAAGGGACGGATGAGTCCCTGGAGAGAGAGGCGCAAGCCATTGACCGCATGATCATGTGTCCTGTCTGCCCCGCCGAAACCATCGACCAAGCCCAGGTCGAGATCTCCTTCCAGATGCGCTCCGTAATAAGGGAGATGCTGGTCGAAGGCAGGACGCGCGAGGAAATCCTGGACTACTTCGTTGACCGCTACGGTCCCGATATTCTGGCCGCCCCGCCGAAATCGGGGGCCAACCTGCTGGTTTGGATTCTCCCCATCGCAGGCGTCGCCGCAGGACTTGTCGCAGTGTTCTTGGTAATACGGTCCATGACAGGCAGGCGTGGCCCTGTGACAGCCGCCGGAACGGCCGGCGCCCGTCCAGCGGAACAGGACGCCCAACAGCCCGACGATACTGTACCTTCAAGAGAAATGGCCCCGTACCTGGAAATCGCCGACCGCCTGCTGGCCTCGCGCTCGCGTTCCCAGACTGGGCCGACCGGGCAAAGTGTTCACCTCCCTGACGCGGCGTCGTCCGGCTTCCCTGAAGACGAAAATCCCAAGGAAAGGGAACACACCCACACCGAGACTCCTCCAGAGGGAGAGGGGACTTCCCATGGGTGATCTGGGGGCGATCAGTCTCTGGATTGCGCTGGCCCTGGCCGCCTACTCCTCCATTGGGTCGATGGCGGGGAAGATGCGCGGCTCGGCGGCGTTGGTGGAAAGCGCCCAGGCCGCGATGTACGCCACGGTGGTTGCGCTGTTCGTCTCCACGCTGAGCTTGGTCGTATCCTTCATCGCGCGGGACTTTGAGATCGCCTACGTGGCCCGGCACAGCGATCTGGCCATGCCGGACCGCTTCACCTGGGTCGCATTCTACGCAGGAAATGAGGGATCCCTGCTCTACATCGCCATGGTGCTGTCGGTGATGGCAGCCATTGCGGTCTGGCGGTCGCCGGAGCGAATGCGGGATGCCCTGCCCTACACCACCGGCGTCCTGATGCTGGTGCTGACCTTCTTCTTGGCCGTGACCTCCGTCATGGCCAATCCCTTCGAGAAACTTCCCTTCGTGCCAGCCGATGGCGAGGGCATCAACCCGCTCCTGACGCACTTCGGCATGTTCTTCCACCCACCGGCCCTGATGGCGGGGTTGGTGGGGATCGCAATTCCCTTCTCCTTCGCACTGGGGTCGCTCCTGGCCCGCAAGACGGGGGACGAGTGGGTGGATCCCGGCCGGGTCTGGGGCATCATCAGCTGGGCGCTGCTGGCGTCGGGACTGCTGCTGGGTTCGTGGTGGGCTTACACCATTCTGGGCTGGGGCGGCTACTGGTTCTGGGACCCGGTGGAGAACGCCGCCTTCATGCCGTGGCTGGCCCTGACCGCCTTCATTCACTCCATCATGGTACAGAAGCGCCGGGGGATGTTCCGGATGTGGAACATCGCACTTGTCAACGCCGCCTTTGGCCTCGCCCTGTACGGGATGTTCATGAACCGGGGCGGATCGGTACCGTCGGTCCACTCCTTCGGCGCGTCCAGCCTCGGCTGGGTTTTCCTGATGTTCCTCGCCATCGGCGTGATCGTGCCCTTCGTTGTCTTCTTCTGGCGCTACCCACTGCTGAAGAGCGCACAGAACCTGGACTCGATGCTGTCCCGGGAGGCGGCCTTCCTGGTCAACAACCTCCTGCTTCTGGCCATCGCCTTCGTGACCCTGTGGGGCACGGTCTACCCGCTCATCTCGCGCCTCGTCAACGACCAGGAGATCACAGTGGCCCGCCCCTTCTACGACCAGGTAAACGGCCCGCTGATGCTGGCACTGGTGTTCCTGATGGGTATTGGGCCGATGCTGCCGTGGCGGCGGGCCAACTGGGCCAGCATAAGGCGCGCCCTGGCCGTGCCTGCAGGCGTCGGCGTTCTGGCCATCGTGGTGCTGCTGGCAGTGGGGCTCCGCAAGGAGTACGCCCTGGCCGGGTTCGCCTTGGCCGCCTTTGTCGCAACGGGAATATTGATGGAGTGGTACCGTGGCGCCCGAGCGCGGGTACGCGCCCTATCGTCCGGTGAGCCGGGCGTGGCGAGAATGATTCAAAACCACGCCTCTGCTTTCGTGCATCTCATCTGGGCCAACCGCCCCCGCTATGGCGGCTACATAGTGCACCTGTCGGTGCTGATGGTGGCATTGGGAATCATTGGAACTTCGTTCTTTAACTCACAGAAAGATGTTGTGCTTTCTCCCGGCGAGACAGCCGCGATAGAGAACTACGAAATCAGATATGTCGGCACCGTGCTGGTTCCCTATGGCAACCGGACGGAGTTCGTTTCGTCGGTGGAGGTATACCGGGATGGTGAGTTTTTGGATGTCATCAGCCCCAATCGCAGCTTCTATCCCAGCTTCAACATGGCATCCACTCGCGCCGCAATTCGTTCCTCGCCGGTGGAGGACTTCTACGTGGTACCCAGCGAGAACCTGCCGGACGGCGACGTGGGCTTCCGCCTCCTCGTAAACCCGTTGATATGGTGGATGTGGGTGGCTGGCCCGGTGATGATACTGGGAACCATGATCGCCCTGTGGCCCGAACCCTCCCGGGTTACCGCCCAACTGCCGGGGCGAAACCGGGACGCGGGCGCGGCAACCACCGTCCCGATTCGGCAATGACGCTGGCTACCACGCCGTGTAATCTCCAGCGTATAAGCTGTTAGACTGCAAGTATGGACGGGCAAACTATCTTCGCCATACTCGTCGGCGCCGCCTTGGCCTGCTTCAGTCTGGTGATGGTCGGCTATTCCTTTTTCAGGAGCAGAGCTCCAGAGGGAGAACCAGACTCGCCTGGCCAGCCATCGAAACATCAAAGTGTGGACATGGACGCTATCTTTGATTCCATCGACACCCTCGAGCTGGAGTATCAGCTGGGCAATATCCCAGAAATGCAGTACCGCCAACAGTTACAGTCCTACCGCCTGCAGGTTGCAGTCGCGGTGAGGGACCAGCTTGAGCGTGGAGATGGGCCCGCAGAACTCGTGCTGGAGCAGGAGGTGCTCAGGGCCCGCTCCAGCGTCAACGACAGGTTTAAGGCCTGCGGCAGCAGTTGGCGGTCATGTCCCCAATGCGACGCGCCCCTTCCCTTCTTTGACGGCGGCGACTCTGGGGGCGCCACCTGCCCGCACTGCAACGCGGTTCTCCCTGTGGCAGCCATTGGTGATGATGAAACGGAAACGCCTCCAGAAGGCTCTCGAGGGGGACAGGCCCAGCAATGAGCCTGCGGAACGTGGTAGCGGAGGGCTGCCGGTTGCCGCCGGTGCGTTTTCTGATTATGGGGTCTCTGTTCCTCTGTGCGATGGCAGCAGTCATCCTCTCATTCGCTCCAGCCCTGTTGGCGCAGCCGGGTTTAGGCCCTGCGGGGCAAGCTTTGACAATTCGCGGCAAGGTGGTCAATGGCACCGCCGGGGCTGAAGATCCAGGGAGTTTGGTTGTGCTTATGCTCGCCACCGGCCCGGACGGGACGCTCAGCGGGACCGGTCAGACTCAGGCCGCTCCCGATGGCAGCTTCGTTCTCGACGGCGTACCTGTGGCGGAGGGCGGCAGCTACACGATCAGTGTGAACTATGAGGATGTGTTCTACGGCCAATCATTGCTGCTCGAACAGTTGTCCGACGAGGTGGTTATCACCGTCCACGAGGCCACGGAGGACGCAGGAATCATTCACGTGGAGCGCCAGGTGATGGTCATCTCCGACATCGACGAGGCCCAGAGCCTGGCGACTGCGACGGAATTCGTGCGTTTCACCAATCCCACCGACAGGACCCTGCGCCCCAATTTGGAAACAGCCCGTCCCGGAATGTTCAGTTTCATGCGGTTCGCTCTGCCACCGGACGCCGCCGACGTTACGGTGCAGTCAAACCTCAGAGGCGGGGAGATCATATCGGTAGGCTCCGGATTCGCCCTAACAGCAGCGGTACCGCCGGGAGAGCACAGCGTCGATTTTGCCTACACCTTCCCCTACGAGGGGGGGAGCCTGGACTTTCGCAACAGCCTGCCCCAAGGAGCTGACATTTTCCAGATTCTCGTACCGGAGCGCTGGGATGGCGTCGAAATCGAAGGCCTGAAGCTCCGGCCGCCAGTGGGCATAGGAGAGGAGGTCTACCGGGCTTGGGAGGGGCGCGACATTCCCCCGGGCCCAGGCGTTCAGTTGCGTTTCGAGGGCCTGCCCGAGCCTGGGGTTTTGGCGCAAGTGGGAACTGCATTGTCCAGCGGTTCTTTCTGGATTACTGCCATACCATCGGCCATGGGGGCCGTCCTGCTGGGGCTGCTGTTGCTGGGCTTGGTTCGACGTTACGGACCAGCAGCGACCGTGGTGACCGGGGCCGACTTTGTGGATGACGATTCCCGGGCGTCCGCCACGCCAAAGCGGGCCGAAATGGTAGCCAGCTTGGCGGTGCTGGACGAGCGCTACCAGCGTGGCGGGATGGACCAGGACGACTACCTCCGGCGCCGGGCCTCTCTTGTGGCCCTTGCCTTGGGAAATGAGCCAGAGCCCGATGAGTGATGAGGAGACCGCTGGAAAATCATACTGACAGCTTGAGCAATGAGCTGCCTGAAGCGAAAAGGCGTATCAGACTGCCATTTGGGCGCCGTACGGTCATCATAGTGGCCGTGGCGGTTCCTGTGCTGGCCTTCCTCGCGATACTGGCTTGGGCGTCGGTAACGACCGGCCCCGACCGGGGCGGCCTGACCGTGAACAACCGCACCGTGGAGTTGAGCGTGGGCGGAGAGGCCGCCCCGGAGTTCACGCTGCCGCTGATGGGAGGCGGCAACATCAGCACCGCTGACCTGCGCGGAAAGGTGGTGATGGTGGACTTCTGGGCGTCGTGGTGTCCGCCCTGCCGCGAGGAGGCGCCTGCGCTGGCCAGGGTATACCAAGAATACCGGGACCGCGGCGTGGAGTTCGTCGGGATCAACCTGTGGGACAACGCAGGGGACGCCGAGGTGTTTCTCCAACAGCAGGGCCACGAATACCCCAACGGTATTGATGACGGGGGTAGAATTGCCATCAGCTACGGGGTCAGAGGAATCCCGGAAAAGTTTTTCATCGATACCGAGGGGCGTATAGTCCGCAAGTTTTCCGGGCCGGTTGACCCAGACAAACTCCGCGAAATCTTGGAGTCCCTGCTGGCCGGATAACCAAGACAACGGAGATCGCGGGTGGCTCCTTGGTGTCCTCAAGCCTTTCCCCTCACTCGTACAAGGGACGCTGAAATGACTGAGCAGCAGACAACGCCAGCAATGCTGTCCGTGGACTGGGGCGGCACATGGTGCCGGGTGGCCCTGATCGACCGGCAGGGCGAGATCCTGTGGCAGGCCCGTCGTCCCAACCCTCAGGGAGGAGACACTGCCCAGTACCTGGCCTTGGCCGATACTCTGCTGGCCGAAGCCTTCAATCTCGAAGGTGTGCGGGCCGACGGCATCGGGATTGCGGTAGCCGGGCCGGTGGACCCGGATAGCGGAATCCTCTACCAGCCTCCAAACCTGATGGCCCTGGACGGCGTTTCCCTAAAACGGATCTGGCACGAGAAATACGGCCTCTCCGTAGTGCTCGGCAATGACGCCAACCTGGCCGCGATGGGCGAATTCTACTACGGAGCGGGCCGGGATGCAGCCCAAGCCGGTCGCCCGCCCAAGAGCCTGTTCTACGTCACTGTCAGCACCGGCATAGGCGGCGGGTCGGTGGAGAAAGGCTCGCTGCTGCTGGGGGCCAGCGGTCTCACCGCCGAGGTGGGCCACACCACCGTAGACACCACCACTGGCGCACCACTGTGCCAGTGTGGCAAGCGTGGCTGCTTGGAGGCCGTGTCCTCGGGCACCGCCATCGCCAACTTCGCCCGGGCCACGCTGGCCGAGGGCAGGAACCGAGAGTCGGCCTTGACCGCCGTAGTACCGGGGGAACTCACGGCAAGGCTGGTCGTGGCGGCGGCGGTCCAAGGCGATGCCTTTGCCAACCAAGTAATCGGCCGTGCCGTAGAGGGCTTGGCCGTCGGCTTGGCCAACGTTGTCCACCTGTTCAACCCCGATTTGATCATCCTCGGCGGTGGCGTATCCGAAGGACTGAGCCAACTGAATCTGCTTCCCCGCATCCGTCAGGGCATACATGACCGGCTGATGAGCGAACTACACAAGGCATTCGACCTCGTTCCCTCGGTGCTGGGAGACAACTCGGGCCTGCTGGGAGCCGCAGCCGCCGCGTGGGAGCAGGCCGACGTCGCCTAGACGATGTAGCGGCCGCCCATCACGTTCACACTGTCGCCGGTGATGTACGACGAGTCGTCGCTGGCGAAGAACAGGCAGGCGTTGGCCACGTCCTGCACCGTGGCCTGGCGACCCATGGGCAGGTCCTGAAGGTGACTGGAAGAGCCCCTCGACATCCCGCTCTGGAACTCGGGGTACCACTCGGGGTGCTCACGGCTCGTGTCAGTGGAACCGGGGTTCACCATATTGGCGCGCACGCTGTATGCTGCGGCCTCGGCGGCGATGGCACGGATCAGCCCAAGCAGACCGGTCTTCGCCGCGGTCACGGCAGTAGTGTTGGGCCGCCCGGTGATGGACGATTGACCGCCCAGCGCGATGATGCTGCCGCTGTGCCGTTCCTGCATGCCAGGCAGCACTGCCTTGCACAGGTAGAAGGCCGAGTTCAGGTTCGTATTCATAACCTGCAGCCATTCGTCGTCAGACACTTCTGTGATGGGCTTGTGGGGACGAATGGCGACGTTGGACACAAGCACGTCGATCTTGCCCAACTCTGCAATGCCGTCCGATACCATCCGGCTCACCGTCCCGGAGTCGCCAACGTCGCCGACCGCGGTAACCGTTCGCACTCCCAGCTCGCGGCACTGGGCCGCCACTTCCTCCAGTTCTTTGGCGCTCTGCCGGGTGTTCAGCACCAGGTCGGCGCCCTCGCGGGCGAACGTAAGCGCAATTTCCTTGCCGATATTTCGGCTGGCCCCGGTTATCAGCGCCGCCTTTCCTTCCAATCGCATATTCGCTTCCCTTGAATTAGAATGGTTTCGGTGATAGAAATTTCACAATTTACTCGTCGGGCCAGCATAACACAGAGAAATATTACTTAAATCCAGGAGGCGCTTTTATGAAGTGGTGCAGGTTTACTGCAAACGGATCAACGTCCTACGGCATCATCGAGGGTGAGACGGTCCACGAGGTTTCCGGCAGTCCTTTTGGCGAACATTCCAAGACTGGTGCGTCCCACAGCCTGGGGGCAGTGCAGCTCGAAGTGCCAGTCATCCCGCCCACCTTCTATGCCGCCGGCATCAACTACCCGGAACACGTGACTTGGGCGGCCAACATGAGGGGAGAGGAGCCAAACCTGCCCAAGAGGGCCGACGTGGGATACCGAGCCATCAACGCGCTGGTGCCTCACGGCCACGACATCATCGTACCCGCCGATGCCACTGAGCAGTTACAGTACGAGGGCGAACTGGTGGTTGTCATGGGCAAGACCTGCCGTAACGTCAGCGAGACCGAGGCGCTGGACTACGTCCTCGGATACACCATCGGCAACGATGTCAGCGAACGCACCTGGCAGCGCAACGACCGAACCATGTGGCGGGCCAAGAACACCGACACCTTCAAGCCCATGGGGCCGTGGATTGTTACCGACCTCAACCCGGACGACTTCCACGTCATCATCCGCGTCAACGACCACGTGGTCGGCGAGTACGACGTGGCCACCGCGCTTTTCGGCGTGCGCCACTACATCAGCGAGATGAGCAAGTACCTGACCCTGGTTCCCGGAGACGTACTCTGGATGGGCACCGAGGGCGCCACGGAGAACATGAAGGACGGCGATCTCTGCGACATCGAAATCAGCGACATCGGCACACTGAGCAACCGCGTCAACTGGCAGAAGTAGCCGGGAGAGCAGGCACTTCAGGCTACCCAATGCCCATCTGGCGCAGGTTGACCGGGAGAAAATTATCGACTACCTGCTGTCTGAAGACCAGCCTCGCAGTCGTAGGAAAGCCGCTTACTTTTCTCGGTTCGGGTTTCTCTCTGAGCAATGGAAGATTTTCAAGGAGGCACCACGAACTCAATGCGGCAGCCATAGGTTGCCGAAGCTGAGGGAAGCGACTGCGGGCCAAGCTACATGTTAGACGGAATCCTTCAACCTCCCGACGGGCGCAACCCGCGGGTGAGCACCGTATGGCAATTTGACTTGGGGTAAAGTCATCCCAGGTCAGTTACGGCTCACCGAAGAGGAGGTGAGGATGTTCGAAGAACAAGAACAACTCGTGCTTACAGCGGACACCTCAGAAAGGAGTCTACGGGCTGGCGACGTAGGTACAATTGTGCATATTCACCCGGGGAAAAGCCTTGGTCGTGGTGTTTATGACGCGTGACGGCGATATGGTGGCGATTGCTACCATCTTGCCGTCGCAGGCTCGCGCGTTTACTGGCCAAGACATCACCTGCGCCGGATTGGTTGAAACGTTATAGAGGGCGCCTGGCATTCACCGGCACCCTCGTTGAGAATCCTAATTTTCGCCCTGACTCCTTCTGCCCTTACTCTCTCTACGGGGTGGAGAAACCCGTTTCGGCGGCCCAGGCCTGGAGGCCACGGCGGAAGGCCAGGCCGCCCATGGGCATGGCGACGCACTGGAGGGCTTCAAGAATCTCGGTGGGCGTTGCACCCTCTCGCAGGGCGACGCGGACGTGGGCGCCAATCTGATCCACGTCGGCTCGGAGGGCGGCTTCCACCACCACTTGCAGCAGCTCCTTGGTCTTGCGGTCAAGGGTGCGCTGGCCGGTGTAGGTGGCCTCGATGAAGCCGTTGTACTTCTCAACCCAAGCCGGGTCGGCGGCAGCCATTATGCCGTGCATCTCCAGGGTGTAGCCCCGGCTTTCGGCAATGCTGGCCAGCACTTCCTGAGTCTCATCCGTCGCCATATTATTCTCCCTTCAATTACATCGAAAGTTTGCCAGTGGACATCAAGCCCGGAGGATTCGCCCTAACCCCATCTCACAAGGGAGAGGGAAAGCTGGAAGCGAGCGGCTACAGTTCATAGTGGCGGCGGGCAACCGCCTGCCGGGGATTGTTCTGCTGGAATAGGTCGGGATGGGTGCCCTTGGCCAGGGCGAGATAATAGGTGAACAGCTGCAGGGGCAACACGTAGAGCAGCGGGCTCCAGAATTCCGGCACCACCGGCAGCGTGAACCGCTCGGTACAAAGATCGGACAGCAGGGTGTCACCCTCCTGCACCAGACCCCAGACCGGGGCGCCCACCGCGGAGGATGCCCGCGCGACGTTCATCGCTCGCTCGTAGCCCGGACCGGGGGGAGCAACCAGGGTTACCAGACATGTCTGGTCCACCGAGCAGAAGGGCCCGTGCAAAAGCTGTTCGATCTGAAGACCTTCGCTGTCGCAGGCGCTGGTTTCTTTGATTTTCAAGGCCACCTCGTAGGAGGAGGCTGTGTTCGGCCCCCAGCCGACGCAGATGAACCGCTCCCTGCTCTGGAAGCGTCTTGTCGCGCGCTGGACTTCGGTCAGGCGCGCGGTAACTTGCTCCATCGCCGCTGGAATGTCATCGAGCCGGGCGCGCAGTTGTGGAACGTCGCCACTCTGGTCGTTCCAGCTTCCCATGGCGGATGCCAGCATCCCCAGCACCATCAGACCCGCCGTGTAGCTTATGGTGAAGGCAGCCGAGCGTTCTTGGGCCACCGTCTGTAGCTGCACATCTGCGACCGTGATACGGGGACCAGGGTCGGTGGATGTGATCGCCACGGTATAGGCCGCGCTGCGTTTCGCCATCTCCAAGGCGAGGTAGGAGTAAGTCTTGGTGCCACGGTGGCTGATGACGATGACCCCGTCATCGGCGCTCAAGGGCGGAGGGTAGGCGCAAAACTCGAAGGAGTGCAGAACTTCAATCGCCGGTCCGTCTCCGGAGAACTTGCGGAACCAGTGTCCCGCCACGAGCGCAGCGTGCCACGAGGTCCCGATGCCGACCAAGTAGATTCGCCTCCTCCTTGCCAACTCAGCAGCCACAGGCTGCACGGTGTTGGAATGCTTTTTCAGCATTTCCTCCATGGCCTCGGGCTGACGCATTATGGCGTCATACATGAGGTAAGGGTGTCCCTGTCTGACTTCCTGCTGAGTCATTTCTCCACCCCCGAGAATTCCCACCTCTCCTGCGAGACGGATTAGGGTGAGCGCTTTCTTGTCTACTACTGCTAAAGAAGAGATTTTATCCGAAAATTCGGCTTTGCCTAGCCCCGTATTATGTCATATACCGAGGTCTTTCCATTCTATTCCATGCATGGGGACCAGAAACTTAATCTCGCTATGCAACTTTGACGCTCGGGCGTCGTGGTAAAATCCGGCCAAGGCCCGGAGGAGGTTGCGTCGATGACCCAGTTTTCACCACAGCACTTCGAGCGGATGGACGAGGAGAACGACCGTCAATTCTATCTGCAGGCTCGCAAGGTGGTGCATATAGACGACGGGGCCATCGCCGCCGTGAGCCGCCTTTTCTCGGAAATGGTACCGCCGGATTCCGTAGTTCTCGACCTGATGAGCAGTTGGCGCTCCCACTGGCCGCAGAATCATCCCAAGGCCCGGTTGGTGGGTCTTGGTCTGAATCGGGAAGAAATGGAAGATAATCCCGATCTGGATGAAGTGGTGGTCCACGATGTCAACCGCGACTTGGAATTGCCCTTTGAGGACGGAACGTTCGACGCTGTCGTCATAACTGTTTCAGCCCAGTATCTGACCCATCCGGTGGACACCTTCGGAGAGGTCAACCGCATCCTCAAGCCGGGTGGGGTTTTCATTGTCAGCTTCTCCAACCGGATGTTCGCTACCAAGGCGGTGTACATCTGGAGGGCTTCCAGCGACCGGGGGCGTGTCGACCTGGTGGGGACATACATGGAGGCCGCTGGAAATTTCGAGGACATCCAAGGAATCTTCGCAAACCAGCAGGACAGTCCTCCGGGCGATCCTCTGTTCGCCGTCCACAGCCGCAAATCTTCACCTGGCTCCACGACGCCCACTTTCCGCCCGCCGCCAGAGTCTCAGTGATTCGGCGGCAATAGCTATCCCCCATCGGTAGGAGTCAGGAAGAAGAAAGCTAACCTTCCCGTCTGGGCGGGGGAACTGCCGCCAATACCAGCAGCGCGGCAAGACCGACTGCCATGCCGAAGATCACGAAGGGCGCACGGTAGCTTCCACTGGCATCGAACATGAACCCGGAGACCACCGGCCCGATGGCCTGCCCGCCAATCTGCGCCGGCAGGGTCAGGCCGCGGATCGCCCCCAGGTACAAGCGCCCGTAGTAGTCGGCCCAAGCCAGGCGCAACAGAGTATGCAGACCTCCGACGCCCGCGCCGAAGAGGAAGCCGAAGGAAATGCCCCAGCCCAGTTGCTCACTGAATCCGATACCGAACACGCCCCCGGTCACCCACGTCGCCGAAACGGCGAGCATTACGCGCACCGGCAACCGCCGTCCCACCACCGACCAGACCATGCCCCCGGGAATTTGCCCCAAAGCGAAGGACGTCGCGACCAGAGCGGCCTGACCGTGGGACACGCCAGCGTCGACGTAGTGCGCCGTCTGGTGCAGACTCACCCCCGCCTGCGCCATGAACCCCACCATGGAGAATAGGGCCAGTATCCAGAACGCGGGCGTTCTCAGCGCCTCCCGTACCGTGTAGTCAGTGTCGCGCCAGGCTGGTGGGCGGGAAGACTGGGCTGGCACGTTCGCGGAGGGTGGCGGCGGACTGTCATGACCGCCAGGGTCCGGCTCCAGGCCCATGTCCTCGGGGCGTCGGGCCATCAGGAGCAGCGGCGGCAGGACGCCCGTAGCAACAGTGAACACCCCGATCGACACCCAGGCTGTACGCCAGCCCGTACCGTCAATGAGCATGGCGGCCGCCAACGGCAGCAGCCCCAGCCCGACTCCCTGCGTCGCGCCAAACCAAGCAAGAGCCATGGGGCGCCGACGAGTAAACCAGTTGCTGATCGCCGTGGTTGTTCCCAACTCCAACGGACTGGAAAACACGGCCCGCCCGGGCACATAGATGGCGTAGAACGACCAAGCCTGCGAAACCAACGCCAGCAGCAGGGCGCAGGACCCCACGATTGCCGAGCATCCAGCCAGGATCACCCCGGAGCCATAGCGGTCGATCAGTCTGCCGGCGAAGGGCGACATCACTAGGCCGAAGACCGCTCCCAAGCTCACCGCGCCGGAAAAGAGGCCCCGTGACCAGCCGAACTCCTCGGTCATGGGAATCACAAAGACCGACAGCACCGCCACCGACGCCACTGGCCTGGCGCCGAAGCTGGGGAGGTTGGCAATGGCGAATACGACCCACCCGTAGTACACGGGAAGTCGCCCCGCCAGTCGAGCGCGCACCTGGGCCCCGCTGAACATATCGCCTCGCCCGGCTCGTTTGACACGAACCAGGCCTAGTTTAACATTGGCAAAGTTTTACAGCGCAGAGAGCGCACCTAACTCAAATCACTTTCGGGTATACTTACGCCAAAAGGAAATCAGGCAGAGACATGGTCCGCACGTTCCGCTTGGCGCTGGCCCAGATCAACCTGACCGTAGGAGACCTCCCCGGCAACACCTCACGGATGCTGGAGTGTCTGCATCAGGCTCGAGAGGCAGGCGCCGACCTCGTGGCTTTCCCCGAGCTAGCCACCACCGGCTACCCCCCCGAAGACCTGCTCTTCAAAAAGTCCTTTATAGACGGCAACGTCGCGGCAATGGAGCAGGTGGTCGCTGCGTCGCAGGGGATCGCCGTGGTCTTGGGCTACGTGCAGCCCCGTGAATCAGGCGTCGCCAACTCTGCCGCCATCGGATACGATGGGCGGCTCATCGACACCTACGACAAGATTTTCCTGCCCAACTATGGCGTCTTCGACGAGGAGCGCTATTTCGTCAAGGGAAACGTCTGCCCCGTCTACGAGGTCGGCGGCGTTCGCATTGGCGTGAACGTCTGCGAGGACATCTGGTACGAGGTGGGGCCATCCTCGGTGCAGCGCCGGGCTGGGGCGGAGTTGATCGTGAACATCAACGCCTCGCCCTTCCACGCGGGCAAGAGCGCCTTCCGCCGGGACAACATCGTGGGTAGCCGCGCCGCCGACCACGGCCTGTTCGTCGCCTACCTGAACACCGTCGGCGGGCAGGACGAATTGGTGTTCGACGGCAACAGCATGATCTGCGATCCTCAAGGGCAGGTGATTGCGCGAGGCCCCGCCTTCCGGGAAGCGATGATCCTGGCGGACATTGACCTCGATTGCGTTCTGCCCCTGTCTTCAGCCACCAGTGGCGCCGCTTGCGAGGCGAGCCTCACCGCTGTGGGTGCTCCCAAGGTAATAAAAGTACCCTCTCCCTCCGGGATAGGGCTTGAACGCGAGCGCCCGCCGCTGGAGTCTGTGGAGGAACACGGTGAAAAGGAGGAAATCGAGGAAATCTACCGCGCCCTCGTGCTGGGAACAGGCGACTACCTGCACAAGACCGGGTTCAGCAAGGCCATCATCGGGCTATCCGGCGGCATCGATTCAGCCCTGACCGCCGTAGTCGCCGCTGACGCCCTGGGGCCGGAGAACGTGCTGGGCATCACCATGCCCTCACGCTATTCCTCCAGGGGCAGCATCGACGATTCGGCGCAACTGGCGCGGAACCTGGGCATCGAGTTCTGGGAGATCCCCATCGAGCCGGCCCACACCGCATTCACCGAGATGCTCGAGGAGCGATTCGCCGACACGACGCCCAACGTGGCCGAGGAAAACGTGCAGGCCCGCATTCGCGGCAACGTGCTGATGACCGTGTCCAACAAGTTCGGCTGGATCGTGCTGACCACCGGCAACAAGTCGGAGATGGCCATGGGATACGCCACGTTGTACGGCGACATGGCTGGCGGCTTCGCGGTGATCAAGGACGTGCACAAAATGACGGTCTACGCGCTTAGCCGCTGGCGCAACGCGCAGGGCGATCAGTTCGGAGGCAAAGACGACGTAATCCCTCAAACAATCATCGACAAGCCGCCCAGCGCCGAGCTGCGCGAGGACCAGTTGGACGAGGACAGCCTGCCCCCCTACGAGATCCTCGACCCAGTGATTCAGGCCTACGTTGAAGATGACCGCAGCTACAATGAGATGGTGGACATGGGGTTCGATCCAGCCGTGGTGCGCCAGGTCATCACGGCCGTTGACCGCAACGAGTACAAGCGCCGCCAAGCTCCGCCCGGCGTAAAGATCACCCCCCGAGCCTTTGGCCGCGACCGACGCCTCCCCATCGTCAACCGTTACCGGCAGACGTGAGCTGGCCATTCCGTCCGGCGGGTGATGCTGAAGGAATGCTCACGTGCGCACGGAGATCCGGTAATCAGTCCCCTATTTTCTGGCCCCTATAAACATCACAATCATCGTTCCTGCCCACAACGAAGGTGGTTACCTCGCGGCGACGCTCGATTCGATAGAGGCACTCTGGGGCGGCTGGTATTCCCGCTTGGTCAGGTGACTATCAAGACCTTTAGCCCGCCCATTCTCACACGCCGTGAAAGCTACCAGTTCTCCGGATCCTCACGTCCCTGTCAGTCTCCCGTCGCAACTGACTCCCCAGGTTGAGGGGCGGGCTGCTCGGCGCGCAGCGCGTCTTTGGCCCGGCCCTGCAGCAAGGAGACGGTCAGCGAGGCTATCACCAGAGCCACCAGAACGTAGAAAGCGTATCGCATCCCCACAATGAACGCGCCGCGCACTCCTTCCACCGAATTGGTCCGAACCGCCTCAAGGCTCGGCTCAAACCCCAGCGAACCCATCGTTACAGTCACGATGGTGGTGGCTATGGCGAGGCTGATCACGTTGGCAGAGTTTCGAACCAGGTTCAGGAAACCCGACACCACGCCGTAGCTCTCCCGCCCCACTGCGCTGAGCACCGAGCTAGTATTGGGCGAATAGAACAACCCCATTCCGCAATTGACCAGCACCAAGCCAGGAATCACCTCCCACAGCGGCGAGACCTCGGTTACGCGGCTGAGTATCATCAGCCCCAGTATCGAAAACATCATTCCGCCAACGGTGAACCAGCGCCAGCCGAATCTGTCTGACAGTGTGCCGCTGACCGAGCCCATGATTGCCATGCATAGCGCGCCGGGCATAACCGCCAGCCCGGCGATCTTCGGGCTGTACCCGAGCACGTTCTGCAGATAGAAGGGCATCAGGAAAAGCACCGATGACTGCCCCAAGAAGGTCAGGAACCCCGCCGACACGCCACAGGAAAATATGCGGTCCCGGAAAAAACGGAGGTCGAACATTGGGGCGGTAGTGCGAAGTTCCCACCAGATAAAGGCGACGAACATGCCAGCCGACAGCACAAAGGCAGCCAGTATGGGGATCGACATCCATCCGCGATTGACAGCCATGGTCAGGCCCAGCAGCAGGGACACCAGTACGCCGGTGGAGAGAATAGCGCCCAGCCAGTCGAACTTGCTGTCCTTCGAGGCCCGTTCCGATTCCCAGCGACGGAGCACGAACAGCGTGGCAGCGACCCCCACAAGCCCCAGCGGAATGTTGATGAAGAAGACTGCCCGCCAGTGGACGAGGTCAACAACGAATCCGCCAATCGCCGGGCCGACCACTGCGCCCACGCCCACGGTGGTCATCAGCAGCCCGATCGCCCTGCCCCGCTCATGGGACGGGAACACTGAGGTCATGATGGCCATACCAGTGCCCTGGGTCATGGCTGCGCCCACGCCCTGCAGTACTCGGGCCAACAGCAGCGTCGTCAGGTTGGGCGCCATGCCAGCGCAGGCCGCGCCCACCATGAGGATGACGCTACCAAGGATGTACACCCGCTTCTGGCCCATCATGTCGGCCAGTCGGCCCATGGGCAGCAGGAGGGCACTGATGGTCAGAGCGTAACCTATGACCACCCATTGCACGCCGGGGAGCTCGATTCGCAGCGCCTTGGCAATAGAAGGCAGCGCCACGATGACGCTGCCATGATCGACGACCGAGGCAAATACCCCAATCGCCAACACCCCAAACACCAGGTATTTGTATCCGCCGCTCTGGTTCACTGACTGCAGGGCATCGAATTACCCTCTCCTCGGCCTGTTATCGGTGAAAAACCGTTGGCCATTATCCCGAGGACGCATTTTGCAATTATACTTTAATTCGAGCATAGAGAGATGCGGGGCAGTAATATCCCATATTGTGATACTGAACATAGCTAAAGGAGGCAAGCCGATGGCAAGAATCCCCACAGCCAGCCGGGAAACCGTGCCCCAGAACCAACTGGAGGCCTTTGACGAATACGTAGCCGGGCGCGGCAGCATACCCGACTCAGGCCCCCTGTCGGTAATGATCCACGTGCCGGAGCTCATTAAGCGGGGCGAGCACCTGCGGGCCTACCTGCGGGGCGATGAGTCCAGCCTGCCCGCCAACATCCGCGAGCTTGGAATGCTGGTCGCGGCGCGGGAGATGGACTGCCAGTTCATCTGGAATGCCCACGCCGCTTTTGGCCGACAGTCGGGCCTGAGCGACGAACTGGTGGACAACCTGCGAGACAAGAAGGAACTGGGCGGGCTGTCTCCTGAGGAATCAGCTGTGATCGAATACGGACGGGAGTTCTTCCGCACTCACCGGGTGAGCGATGAAACGTTCAACAGCGCGAAGGCCAAATTCGGCGACCGCGGACTGGTCGAACTGACCACGCTGATGGGGTACTACGCCTGCCTCGCCTTCAACATCAATGCCTTCGAGGTCGGCCTGCCCGCCGAAATCACCGAGTTGCCTCTGCCGGTGTAACGGGAGCCGCGCCAATCGTTCGTCTTGAGCCTGTCGAAGGATGAGCGGTTGGCGAGTATTCAGTCTGCTTATCGCTCTCCACTCGCCGGCCTGCGTACTAACCTGCCTCTACGGCATAGAACGCCACCCGTTTCTCACTGTGTCCGGCCACCGACGCGACCACCCGGTATACGCCGTACCGGGGCACAGTCCAGCGGTTGTTGATCACCGCCGTAGCCCGGAACGACTGCCCTTGGGTGGCGTTGACCGGCCGACCAACATTGACGGTAGCTTCGACTTCCGGTGGCACCGGGCTGCCGTCTTCGTCCTCAATTCTGATTCGCAGCCGGTGCGGCTCGTTGGTCAGGTTCCATGGCACCAGGACGCCGACGACAATGGTCAGGGGCAAGGGAGCGCCGATGTCCCTGATATGCCTTCGATCCCATGCGCCGCCCATCATGTACAGCTTGCCGTTCAGCACCTCAGCACGGTCGGCCAGCAGCAAGAAATCAACGTCCACCTGTTCGAGCGGGGTTGACATTCAGGTACTCTCTACCTTTCATCCTTCGCCGACGGTTTGGCGCCGGCGGTTTGGCGGAGGATTCAGTAATGCGGGGGAGCACAGTTGTACGCCCCCTCCGTTTTCGGCGATGCTGGGCCGGATCGTTACAGCACCGCTGAGGCAATTTCCTCGATTTCCGCGATGGCTGCGTCGCCCTCGGTGTTGTTCAGCCAGATGGTTATACGGTCAGCCCCGGCGTCGGTCAGCTCCTCAATCTCCTCGCGGGTGCGGAACTGGTTGCCGAAGCCGAAAGCCATGATTTCGATGGACTTGGGGTCGCGGCCTGCCGACTCGGCCAGTTCATCCAAGGAGGCTCGACCCGCCCGGATTTCCGCCGCCGAGGTCCGGTTGGGCATCCACCCGTCGCCATAGGCCACAACGCGGCGGAACACATTGCGGGCCTTGCCACCCAGGTACACCGGCGGATGGGGACTTTGGGCCGGCTTTGGAAGGGACTTGACCGGCGGGAAGTCGTAATACCGCCCGTGATATTCTGCCTCGTCCTGGGTCCAAAGCTGTTTCATCGCCTCGATGGACTCCCGGGTCTGGGACCAGCGATGTTCGAAGTCGGCGCCCATGATCTCCGTCTCTTCCCGAAGCCAACCGGCGCCAATGCCGAAGATGAACCTCCCGCCGGAGTACCGGTCCAGAGTGGCAATCTCCTTGGCCAGCAGCAGTGGATTGCGCTCCGGCACAAGGCAGATGCCGGTGCCCAGTTTGATGCGGCTGGTGACTGCTGACGCCCTGGCCAGAGCGATGAATGGGTCAACGATGCGCCCGTATTCCCCGGGGATCACGCCGTCGGCGGACCCAGCGTAGGGCGAGGTGGTACGCACCGGGAGAATCGGGTGTTCCGGGACCCAGAAGGACTCGAACCCCAGTTCCTCGGCCCGCTTGGCCAGCAACGCCGGGTCGGCGGAGCTATCCACTTCGAATGAGAAGATGCCAACCCTGCTCGTGTTTTCGCTCATACTTCACCCCGAACGGCGCAAAATAAAGTAGTGTAGAATTATGCTAGGTGCTCGGCGAGTGTAGCAACGGCTTTTCACTCCCGTCAAACCGCTTTCCATTGGCGGTTAACTATTCGTAAAGCCAACGGCCTGTCTCTGGAATTACCCCTATATCGCTATTGGGACAATAGAATTTTGGGTAGAAAACGAGTAAAATCACGCCAAATCTCCACGGACAACAGACCTGAGGATGCACAGGCTGGAGGAGTCCAAAACCTCTCTACTTCCCCTGTCCTTGCTCGGAGCAGTGTTTGGTCGAATTCAACACGCGGGGGTATTGACCTTGGGGTAACGGCTATGGAAGGAGTTAGCAGACTTCTGGAAAAGGTATCTGACTACCTGCCGGAAGATGCCACCGAACTCATCAGGGAAGCCTACTGCTTCGCCGACCGCAGCCACGAAGGGCAATTGCGGAAGTCCGGCGAGCCCTACATTGCCCATCCATTGGAAATCGCCCTCTACCTCTCAGAGCTTCGCCTCGACGAACAAACCATTGCGGCCTCACTGCTCCACGACGTCGTGGAAGACTGCGGCGTCTCGCTGGACGAATTGTCCGGCCAGTTTGGTCCCGAAATCGCCAAGCTGGTGGACGGTGTCACCAAGCTGGCCCAGCTTGACAGTCGCATTCACGACCCCTTAGGGGCGGCCATAGGCGGCGCGGACGACGCAGACAGCCTGTACGCCGAAAGCCTGCGCAAGATGCTTGTATCCATGGCGGAGGACATCCGCGTCGTGCTGATCAAGCTGGCTGACCGCCTCCACAACATGCGAACACTGGGCGCCCTTCCGCCTGAGAAGCAGCGCCACATTGCCCAGGAAACGCTGGACATTTATGCGCCATTGGCCCATCGCTTGGGCATCTGGGAAATCAAGTGGCAATTGGAAGACTTGGCATTTCGCCACTTGAACGAGCAAAAGTACCGCGAAATCTCCCGAATGTTGTCCGCCCGCCGGGCTGTGCGGGAGGCCTACGTCTCTCAGGTATCGGAACTGTTGCGCGACAGCTTGGAATCCGAGGGCATCAAGGCCGATGTCTCAGGCCGCCCCAAGAACATCTACAGCACCTTCCGCAAGATTCAGAAGTACGAGGCGCAGGGCAAGCAGCTCAGCGAAATCTACGACTTATTCGCGCTGCGGGTGCTGGTAGACAAGGACGCGGAGTGTTACCGGGTCCTAGGTATAGTCCATCAGCTCTGGCATCCCCTACCCGGCCAGATCGACGATTATATTGCCAATCCCAAAGAAAATCTGTACCAGGCCCTGCATACCACCGTGGTCTGCGAGGGCGGCACTCATCTGGAAGTGCAGATCAAGACCTTCGACCACCACGAGACGTCTGAGTACGGCGTAGCGGCCCACTGGCGTTACAAGGAGGGCAGCTCAAAGGACCTGCGCTTCGAAGAGAAGATGAGCGGACTACGCCAACTGCTGGAATGGCAGCGTGACGTTACCAGCACCGCCGAGTTCATCGAGTCTGTGAAGGAGGACATTTTCCGCGACCAGGTGTTTGTCTACACTCCCAAAGGCCGAATCGTGGAGCTGACGGCCGGTTCCACGCCAGTGGACTTCGCCTACAAGATTCATACGGAGCTCGGGCACCGCTGTGTCGGCGGCAAGGTCAATGGCCGGCTGGTATCGCTGGACACTCCGTTGCAGAACGGCGACACCGTGGAAATCATGAGCACCAAGTCCGACCGTGGGCCCAGCCTTGACTGGCTCAACTCCAACCGCGGCTATGTGCGTTCGGCAAGCGCGCGCCAGAGCATCAGGCAGTGGTTCCGGCGGCAGGACCGGGGGACGAATATCCAGCGTGGCCGGGAACTCCTGCGCAGAGAAATGCGCCGCCTCAACCTGAAATTCTATGACAGCGAAGTCCTGTCCCTGTTCAAGTACGACAGCATAGACGATATGTTGGCCAACCTGGGCTCAGGCGGTGTCGGCGAGGGCCAGTTGGCCCAGAAACTGGCCGAGGCCCGGCAGGAGCCGGAGCATCCCTTGGCCCAAAAGCGGACTGACCTCCCCCTCTCCAGCCCCACCTCGGGAATCAAGGTCCTTGGGGTGGGAGATCTGCTGACCCGCATGGGCCGGTGCTGCAGCCCCATCCCCGGCGACGACATCGTGGGGTTCGTGACCCGCTCCCGGGGCGTGACTGTTCACAAACGCAGCTGCCCCAGCGTCGAGCACGAGGACGAACCAGAGCGGTTCGTGACAGTGGAGTGGGGCCAGGCCAAAGAGCTCTTCCCAGTGCGCGTCACGATGCTTGCGTACGACCGCGTCGGCCTGTTGCGAGACCTGACACAGAACGTTTCTGAAGAGGGCGTCAACATCTCCATGGTTGTCACCGCACAGCAGCCCAATGGCACAGTCATCCTCACTTTCAACGTGCATACCACCGGGCTGCAACAGCTGAGCAAGCTGTTCTCCAAGCTGGAGGGTGTGAGGGGCTGCATATCCGTACACCGCGAGCGATCCGGCACGACCGCGGCGGCTCACTGACTCACTGCAATAGGCTACACAACTGACTGAGATTGGAGCGCAGAGAAATCAGATACTCTGCGCTCTTTGCCACCCACGACAATTATCCGAGATGAAAAGGAGACCGTCATGCCAGAGCGACAGCCAATAATTCCCCCCGGCGTAGCACCCAATCCCAATCTCTCCCCCGGCATTCGAGTCGGCGACATGCTGTACGTATCGGGCAACGTGGGAACCGACGCCAACGGCAACGCACCGGAGGGTTGCGAGGCCCAGTCCCGCCAGGTGATGGCCAATATCCGCGCCATCGTCGAGGCCGCTGGCGGCAGGATGGAGGACGTCTGCAAGATCACCTGCTTCCTGACCAACATTGACGACTACGCCGATTACGCCAAGGTGCGGCTGGAGACCTGGCCTGCCAACCCGCCGGCCAGCTCCACCGTCGCCGTGTCCGCCCTGGTCCGGCCCGAGCTGGTGGTCGAGGTCGAGGCCATCGTCAAACTCGGCTAGTTGCAGGCAAAGCAGGAGAGCACAGAAGGGTCACTATGCGGGAACTCTGTGCTCTCCGTGTCTTCTGTCGCAGATGAATCAGGAGGTCCATAATGTCCGTTGAAGACAAGCTGCACGAGATGGGTTTGTCGCTGAGCGAGCCCAACGCTCCGGTGGCAAACTTTGTATCTGCGGTGCGCACGGGAAACCTGCTGTTCGTGGCAGGACACATTCCCCGGATGCCCGACGGCTCCATCCTGAACCCCGGCAAGGTCGGACGCGAAGTCACCGAAGAGCAGGCCTACGAGTCGGCCCGCCAGTGCATGCTGTGCCTGGCCGCCGTCAAGGCCGAGACCGGCAGCCTGGACAGCGTAAAACGGGTGGTCAAGCTACTGGTGATGGTCAACGCCGACCCGGAGTACGAACGCCACTTCGCCGTGGGTAACGGCGCCTCCGACCTGCTGGTAAACCTCTACGGCGACCAAGGCCGCCACGCCCGCTCCGCCGTGGGCATGGTCGGCCTCCCGCTACGCGCCCCCGTGGAGGTGGAGATGGTCGTCGAGGTTGGGGAGTAGCGGCGGGCCAATTGGGGCGGTTACAGCTGGCAATGGCTGCGTAATGTAAAATAGCGGAAGAGAGTTTTTGTTGCGCAGGGCGCAGGAAGCCGCAGGGAAAAAAGGACAACTGGAAACGGGCGGTGGAATTACCGGCGCTGGCCGGTACACCTCAATTTACGCCGGTACACCTCAATTTACTATGAGGAGCAGGTCCTTACGAAACATCCCGAACGAATAGACCCCGAATGGATTGAACGGGTTGTAACGCAACCGGACCGAGTGGCAATCAATCCTCGGAATGGGACCGTATCATATTGGCGTTATATCTCTGAATATGGAAAGTCCATTCGTGTAGTGCTGCGCGAAAGGGACGGAACGCTCATAAACCGCTTCCCGGACGACGCCGAAACCAGGAGGAACTTGAGGGGACGAGGTCAGCCATGAAACTGCAAATCTCCTACTACAAGTTCCCCGACATACTGCTGATGCAGAACGGTCGTCAGTGGAGCAGTGGCGGCAATGTGGCTGAAGACGTGGTTGCCTTTGTCGACGCCGAGCGAAACCCCGTTGCCATAGAGGTCTCTGGAGCGGGATCCCTGTTGCGACAGGTTTTGTATGGCAATGAACCGTCTCCGAAAGCAGAACGCAACAAAAGTTTGCACGGTAGACCGGATGAGATTGAGTTGGACAGAACGGGGTTGCCGTTGATGGTCAACTACGATCGGCAATCCGATGTGCTGACTATTGAAACAGGGCTGCCCATGCCCTTCCGGCAGGCCATAGCCGACGGACTCGTAGCCTTATACGACGGCGAAGATGATTTCGGTAAATTCATAAATGGCGTCAGATTGGAGAACGCCGCAAAGCTGTTGAAACCTTACCTGTCCCCCTAATCCTCCACCAGCGTCCGCGACACGTCCACTGTTGCATACGACCAGGCTATGCGGAAAGGGCCGTCGCCGGTGTTGATCAGGCGGTGGTGCGTGCCGGGGGTGATGAAGGCGGCGTCGTTGGTACCCACGCGGTGCTCCACGCCGTTGATCAGCAGGATGCCCTCGCCCTCTATGACGATGACCGACTCCTCGGCGTTATGGTAGTGGGTGGTGTTGGAGCGGCCTGCTTCGAAGCTGGTTATACCGCTGGAAATCTCCGTCGCGCCGAACTCCTTGTTTATATGGCTGGCAACGGTCACGCCCTCGGCCCGCTGCAACTGCTCGACCTCGTTGGCCCTGATTACTCGCGGCTCTGGCATAGTTCTCCTCCCCTTTCTATGTTGCCACAGAGAACAGAGAGAGCACAGAGTTTATATTTTTCTGATTCTCTGTGCTCTCTGTGGTCAATTACTCCTGTTCCAAGAACTGGCGCACCCAGTCGGCGTGGGGCTGACGGTCTTTCATGTTGTAGAGGATGACGGAGTTGCGGACCGAATCTGCCTGGAAGAAGCGTTCGTAGAGTATCTGCCGCGCTCCGAAGGCGCTGCACGACATATCCCAAGCCAGCCGGAACAGCCGCACCCGGTCGCGGGCCGAGGTGGCGTCGGTCTCCAGGTAGCGGTTGATCTCCTCGGCCAGCGGGCCCTCCAGGTCGGCCTCCGTTGGCAGGGCCATCAGGCTGCTGGAACCCAGCAGGTGGATGATCTCGCCCATGCGCGGATACATACGGATGAACAGGTTGCGAGCAGCCTGGAGCGGCAGCTGGGCCGGGGCCATCACCCCCCACTGGTCGACCTCGGCGTCGGCCTCGGCGGCTCGCAGGCAGGCCTTGGTGACCTCTAGGTTCTCGATGATCTCTGCGATCATCTGCTGCACCTGCTGCTGTTGCGAGGACCCCAGTGTCTCGGTCATCAGCGTTGCCAGCCCCAGCACGAACTCGCACTTGGCGACGTTCTTGGTGACCACTTGGTGTCCCGAGTGCAGGTGGCGGTTGGTGGCCTGCTGCAGGTTGTTGCACAGCTCAACGTCGCCCAGCAGGAAGACCTGCTCCCAAGGCACAAACACATGGTCGAAGAAAGCAACGGCGTCCATTTCCTCGAAGCGCGAACCCAACGGATGATCGAAGTTTGAGCGGTCGAAGTCGAAGCTCTCGCGGCACTGGTAGCGCAGGCCGGGAGTGTTGTTGGCAACGGCGAAGGCGAACGAGTAACGCTCCGGCGCCTGCCCCGGCAACTGGTGCGAGGTGGTGGGATACAGCGCGATCTCCTCGGACAGCGGAGCCAGTGTCGCCAGCACACGAGCGCCGTTGACGATGATGCCGGCGTCCGTCTCCTTCTCGACCTGGAGCGCGACGTCGGTGCGGTCCTCCAGCGGCGTCGACCCGGGGGCGCGGCTGCGTTGCAGATTGAGCAGCGTATGGGTCAGCACCAAGTCATTCTCGCGCACATGCTCGTAGTAGCTGTTGATGTTGTCCTTGAACTCCGGGCGGTTCTGGGCGAAGTAGTCGCCGGCGGCAGCCATAGCCATTATGTTGACGTTCATGAAGTCGGGGCTGCGGCCCATCATTCCGAAGGTGGCGCGGGCCCAGTGGCGCATCATCACCCGTCGGGCCTCCAGGTCCTCCATGGAGCGCGGGATGATGAAGGACGTCCCGACTCGGTCGCCGGTGGTGGGCGACACGTAGGTCATCTCGTCGCGGATGGCCGGATCGTGCTGCATATCGTAGAGCCGGGCCAGCGACTCCACACCGCCCCGCAGCGCCGGGTGGGTGGTGACGTCCTTGACACGCTCGCCGTGCAGGTATACCTCCGGCCCGTTCTCCTTGAGGTTGGCGATGTACTCCGCCCCGGTTCTGGCTGGCATGGCGCTGCCCCCTTGATGCAGTTCTCTGTGCCTTTCGGGAATGGTAACACGCGGGGCGTGGTGCGTCATTCCGGTTCAAATCATTGCCTGAATCAGGATTTCCATGGCTTGGGGACTGTCAGGATTCTCCTGAGTTAGACATCCTTTCATCCCGAAGATCCTGATTCCAATTCGCGATGTCATAATGTACGATTCCATCGGCAAGTTCAGAACAGGACTACCGATTCAACTGATGGCGAGGAGATTGATCAATGTACGTGATTATTGCGCCCATCCAGATCAAGCCGGGCTGCAAAGACCAGTTCATGGAGGCCATTGTCCCTGACGCCATAGGGTCAGTGAACGACGAACCGGGCTGCCGACGCTTCGATGTGATCCAGGATGCCGGAGACGAGAACCGCGTCTGGCTCTATGAGGTGTACGACGACGAGGCCGCCTTTCAGGCCCACACCCAAGCGCCGCACTTCATCAAGTTCCGCGACGCAACCGCCGACATCCGCGTCGAGGGCATCCAGGGCGCGGCCCGGGGCAGCAGCAACGTCTGGCCCACCGACGGCGAGTGGAAGTAGGAGACACGAAATGTACGTAATCATAGCGCCAATACAGATTAAAGAGGGAGCAAAGGAAGAATTCGTGGCGGCCCTGTTGCCCAACGCCCAAGCGGCGGCCAACACGGAGCCCGGCTGCCTGCGCTTTGACGTGATCCAGGACGCAGGAGATCCCAACCGGCTTTGGGTTTACGAAATCTATGTGGACGAAGCCGCATTTCAGGCGCACACGTCGTCAGAGCACTACTTGAAGGCGATCGAAACCATGGGGCCACTGCGGGGAGACCCCGTACTGCAGGGCGCAGCCCGAGGCAGCACCAACGTCTGGCCTCCCGACGCCGAGTGGAAGTAGGAGGGTGGATGATGGCGAAGACGATATTGCTAAGCAGCGACGTTGCAACACCGGCGGGCATCATGTCGCAGGGGGTGGCGGTGCCTGCGGGGCGCATGGTGTTCGCCTCCGGGCAGGTGGCGCGCGGCGTTGACGGGCAACTGGTAGGCCGGGGCGACATCGGCGCCCAGACCCGCAAGGTCCTGGAGAACCTCCGGGCAGTGCTGGCCGAAGGCGGGGCCACAATGGACGACGTGGTAAAGGTCACGGTGTTCGTTACCAACCTGGCCGAGCACTTCTCCGCCATCCACCAAGTGCGGGCCGAGTTCTTCTCGTCGGATTACCCCGCCAGCACTTTGGTCGAAGTCAGTCGCCTCGTGGATCCCGATATGCTGATCGAGATTGAGGCGATAGCGGTCGTGCAGTAGGCGGTAAGTACCTGCCTATCAATGTTGTAGGGGCGCACGGCTGTGCGCCCCTACATTTGTGCTCACGTCCCCGTGCATAGTTGGAGACGGCAAACGCAATGGTCTTTGTCAGCTCCGATTGGCGGCGGCCGCTGCTGCTATAGCGTCGGGGACGAGGTCGGCTTCCCAAGGGCCAGGGAAGTTGCCCTGCGGGCGTTCGCCGCCCATGAACAGGTTCTCCTGCCGGTGCCAGTCCTCGCGCGGGGTCTCGTAGTAGACCTCGATGCCGTTGCCGTCGGGGTCCTTGATGTAGATGCCCAGCGACAGGCCATGATCGGACACGCGCTGGATGGAGACGTTCTTTTCCTTCAGGTTGTTGTAGAAGTCGGACAGGTCCTCCAGGCTGCCCATGCGCCACGCCATGTGGTTCAATCCCACCTGCCCGGCGCGCGGGCCATCGGCGTTCTCGCCGACTTCCATCAGGGCGATTTCATGGGACTGGTTCAGGTCGGCGGACATGAAGGCGGCGCGGCCTTCCTTAAAGTCATAGGTGTGCAGTCCCAGCACGGACTCGTACCACTCGCGGGCGGCCCCGGCGTTGCGGACATAAATGTTCACGTGTCCCAGATAGCTGGGCGTGTATCCCATAGCTCGCCTCCTCAATAACCTACGAATTGCGCTCTAAAACTACCACAGCACGTCAAAACGGCGCAAGAATGCCTTCGATTCGGCGCAGGTCCTTCTATTGTCCGGCGAAATTAAAGACACTTGTTGGGACTTAATGTGCCATGCGGCGCGCTACCCTCTTTTACGCCTACCTGATCTGGCAGCGTCCTCGCCGCCGACCTGAGTCGTCTGTTCCAGACGATTCCGGTGTCAAGGGACAGTCGATTTCCGGAAATTCCCTACGCTGCTTGGGCGATAGGCACAGGGTCCGATTGAATGCTTGATCTCCAAGCGTGCTTGGCGGCTAGGTACAATTAGCATCTGGGACATTATGGTAAGTAGGGAATATAATCGCCCGTCGAAGGGAAACCCGCGTTTAGTAGTCGAGGGTCAATGGTGATCTGGGTCAAGTCGCAGGCTTTTGTGGATAGGTGGCCGCCCATGGGGGCGGCGGTCATCGAGTCCGCGGACACACCCAAACCACAACTGTCGGGGTCCCGGTCGGCTGCCACGTTGGACCGCCAGGTTTAAGTGGACGGAACCCGGGACACGTTTCGACTCGTGATGAAGCCTCGATTCCCCACTAACCGGAGAGCCCTTACCCCCCAGAGCTTTTTCCTCATCTTATTTGTCGCCGCCCTTTCCGCCATGGTCCTTGTCCTGGTAATTCAGCCTGACAAGGAAGTGGAAGGTCAAGATGAAGAGAGTGTTGCTCCGGACTTTACGCCGGAGGTAAGCCTAGGCGATGTTGACAAGCGAGAGGTGGAAGAGGGAGATAGTTTTAGAATCTCGGCTCTAATTTCCCCAACCCTTCTTCCAGATCACAGATACAAAAAATGCCAAGGTCGGTCCGAGAACCCCTGCGTCTAAGGAGGAATCTCAGTATTTGATTCGTACAATGACCACTTGCCGAATGGCGATCGTGCTGATGAATTAGTTGCATTCACATTCTTTGGAGGGCGTGAGGAAAACCAGCTTACGGTATTCGTGGAGGACGACGACGACTGCATTACTCCTGGACGGACAATTCGCATCTACATAAACGGAGCATTCGACGAAGCTACTTATGGCTACATAATTAGGGAATCAGATTTATTCAGTCTTTCAGATGATAATGCAGAAATAACTGTTAGAGTCAACGACAAGACGAACGGCTCAGGATGTGCGCCCGTAGAAGAAGGTGCTACCGAGATGGAGACTAACGGCGGCGGTGGCAACGGCGGTGGCGGGAGTGTCCCTATTTTTCGGCCGCCCAGCAACCCTGTCCCGAGGCCTACGGCAAGGCCTGTCCCGAGGCCCACGGCAAGGGCCGCGCCAATTCCCACGTCCGCGCCGGTACCTGTTCCCGCGCCGCCGCCTCCACCTCCGCCGCCCAAGATCGGGGTAGTGTTGTGGACGGCCACGCCGCCTCCGCCTCCGCCTCCGACACCTACGCCTACGCCTACGGGCACGGGCACGCCTGCGCCTGCGCAAACCGTCATCCAGGTGCGTACGGCGACTCCAATGCCTACGCCGACTGCTGCGCCGGTGCCACCGACGCCCAGTCCGACGTCCTTGCCATCACCAACACCGGCGCCAATATTGGCGGATGCGCCGACACCCACGCCCACTGCCACACCGACGCCCACACCCACGCTGGTGCCCACTGCGGCGCCGACGCCCACGCCTCCCAGTTTCGACGAGCCGGGACTGCCGGTCATCGGCAACGCCATACCGCGCGTTCGCAACGCCTTGGGTGCGGCCTTTGATGAGGGGCGCAGCCGACTGACCCTGCTGATTATCCTGATTGCCGTTCTGCTGCTGGTAATTGCAGCCTTCGCCTACCTGATATTACGGAGGCGTTAGTTCTCGGCGCTCATGCGCTCCACAATCACTGCCATTCCCACCGGGGCGTCCTCGTCCTCTTCGGACTCCTCTTCCTCGAGCACGACCGGAATGTGCATGGTGAATTCCGCGTATTCACCGTAGACCGTGTCCACTAGTAGTCCGAAATCTTTGAAATGATGAGTTGCTGGCCTTGTCTTGGTTCCCCAGCGAAGTCGGTCTCAAGCAAGGCGTGAGGACAGGTTCCCATCATTTGAAAGCGGTTGGTCTACTAGTATACGACCATCATTGAAATGATGGATGTTAAGATGCAGGGAAGTGGTGGCTAAAGGAAGAGGAGTGTGAGCGGGGTGGATGTGATGGTCAAGAAATACCGCGTGGGACTGACTGGGGAGGAACAGGAGGAACTGAAGGCATTGGTGTCCAAGGGCCGGGCTGCGGCCTATAAGCAGACTCACGCGCGCATCCTCCTGCTCAGCGATGAGAACCAGTCTGGCGGACCGATGATGGACCAGGAGATTTCCCGGGCCCTCAAGGTGGGCACCGCCACGGTGGAGCGGGTGCGCCGCCGGTGCGTGGAGGAGGGGGTTGACGCGGCCCTGGGACGCAGGGAGCAACTGCGCCGCCGTCAGAGGAAGCTCGATGGCCAGGGTGAGGCCCACCTGATTGCCATGGCCATCTCCCAGCCGCCGGAGGGACGGGTCAGTTGGACCATGCAGATGCTGGCCGACGGATTGGTGGAGCGGGAGATAGTGGACAGCATCAGCGCGGAGACGGTGCGCCGGACTCTGAAAAAAACGAACTCAAGCCTTGGCTGAAGGAGTGCTGGTGCCTACCGCCCCAGGGCAGCGCCGAATTCGTGTGCGCCATGGAGGACGTGCTGGAGGTCTATCATCGTGAGTACCAGGACAATGAGGTCCTGGTGTGCTTGGACGAGACCAGCAAGCAACTGGTGCAGGAGACCCGTACGCCCCTCCCGCCGCGGCCCGGGGCAGCCAGGGCCTACGATTACGAGTACCAGCGAAACGGGGTGAGCAACCTGTTCATGCTGTTCGCGCCCTTGGAGGGATGGCGGCGGGTGGAGGTTACGGACCGGCGCACCAGGACCGACTGGGCGGAGGTGGTGCGGAAACTGGTGGATGAGGACTACCCCAACAGGGAGCGGATAGTGCTGGTGATGGACAACCTCAACACCCACCACCCGTCGTCCCTGTACGAGGCCTTCGAGCCGGCGGAGGCGCGGCGCATCGGCGAACGGCTGGAGATACACTACACGCCGAAGCACGGGAGTTGGCTGAATATAGCCGAGATAGAACTGGGGGTGCTGGCGCGGCAGTCCCTGGACCGCCGGATACCCAGCCAGGGAGTTCTGGCACAGGAAACCGGAGCATGGCAGGAGCAACGCAACCGGGAGGCGATTCGAGTGGACTGGCGCTTCACCACCGAGGACGCCCGCATCAAGCTCAAGTCCCTCTACCCGTCAATACAATAGCGGCAGACTACTAAACCAATACCAAGGTGGGATGTGCATTTCGGGGGTTTTGAAGACGACCGAGAGGATTCCACGGCACCTCACATCACCTTTAGGCCCCAAATGGGTGGCCCCCGACAGTGCGGTTTGGCGATATGTACATTTCACCTTGGCTTTAGTTTAGGATGTCGCCGCCCAGCCGCCGGGCCACGTCGGCGGCGATGGTCAGACCCAGGCCAACTCCCAGCGCCCCATCGCGGGTCGAGAAGAAAGGGTTGAAAATACGGTCCACGACATCTTCGGCGATCCCTGGTCCGGTATCTCTCACACGCACTTCGACCATGCTGTCCACCAGGTGGCTCGATACGGTCATTCGAGGCTCGTACTCCTCTCCCAGGTCGCTGCTTGTCTGCATGGCAAAGCAGGCATTGGACACCAGGTTGACCACTGCCTCGCCGAAGTCGCGCTCGGCCAGCATCTGCTCCCCCAACGAATCGTCCAAGTCGAAGTCCAGGCTGACATGGAAGTCGTTGAACTCGAATTCGAAGGTTCCGCGTCCCTGCTGGGCCGCGTGGCGCAGAACGGCGTTGAGGTCGATCAGAACCGGCGTTCCTCCCTCGACGCTCAGGGTGCGCATCCGCTCCACGATGGCCAGGGCGCGCCCGCCGTTGTGGGAAACCCGGCCGAGGCTCTCGGTTATTTCCTCGGTCAGCTCGTCCAGCAACGTGGCGTCGGCGTCCGACATACAGTCGCGATAATTCTGCAGCATCTCTGCCAGTTCGCTGTACAGGTCGAGAGAACCCTCGGAGAAATTTTTGACGAAGTTCAGCGGATTGCTGATTTCGTGGGCCACACCGGAGACCAGCTCACCCAGTGCCGCCAGCTTCTCCTGAGCCACCAGCCGGGCCTGCATGCGGCGGAGTTCGGCGTTGGCCTCTTGCAATTCCCCGTATAGTTGCTCCACCAAGTTCAGCCGCTGCACCTCGAGGGCCTGCTGCCGGAAGTGCTCCAAGGCATCGGCCAATTGCCCGATCTCGTCCCGGCCTATCTCCGGCACCGGCGTTTCCAAGTCTCCGCTGACCATCCTGTGCATACGCTCGGAAAAGGCGGACAGCCGGCGCACCACCGCGTTGCCCACCCACAGCCAGGCCGTCAGGGTGGCGGCGACTACGCTGACTATGCTGATCACCGCCAGCAGCACCCGGCCTTGGTCAAAACTCTCGACAGCCCCGCCAAGAGTCGACGAGGAATGGGCGCGTGCCCCGTCGAGCAGTGCCGCTGCCGAGGCCTCCAGGTCCGCGCTGGCCTCGCCGAAGGACGCTGTCAGGTCCTGTCGCTGCTCCATCAGCAACAGATGCTAGCGAAGGACCGCGAACACCCCATCACCCCCGCCCACCTCAACGATAGGGGCTTCGCGGCCACTCAGTGCCAGGTCTTTGAACTCCTCCTGCATTTCGTCTAAGGCCGCATCATTTTCGGCCCTGAGCGCCCGACCCAGCAGCCGGAGACCCCCGACGGATGTCGCACTGTCTGCGGGTATCGCCGCCATGCGCTGGCGCACACCGGCCAGGGCCGCATCAGCCTGCAGCATTGCGTTATGGTTCAGATGAGGGCATCAATGGAGTCGGCGACACCATAGGCGGCGTTGTCTACCTTTGTCGCGTTCTCTGCAAGGACCGGGACTCCATTGGGCAGTGCCAAAGCCTCCTGCAGCCTCACGACGGAAGCGCCAACCTCACCGTTACCTACTTCTGCGGTGCCGGACAGGAGTTCCAAACCTAGCCCGCGCAGGCGTTCAGCCTCGCGGGAGACCTCCCACGACGCCTCAAGCACCGGCACGGATTCCGACTCGGCCTGGTAGTTCAGGTCGCCGCTGCGCTCGAAGTAGTAGACGCCCACTGCGCTGGACACCAAAGTGAGCATCACTGCAAACGCCAGGGCCAGGTATAACCGCGTTCCGATGCCGCGCCATCTGCTCAAAAGAAAACGCATAGCCTGACCATCTCCTGCAGCGCCGTCTGAGGATCAAACTATAGGTGATACGATACCATCGAGCGTGCGGCGTGTAGGGACCAGTTACAGCTGCTCTTCACGCTCAACCAGATGGATCAGCAGACCGCCCATGCTGGCGGGGTGGATGAAGCCGATCTGGGCCTGGCGGCTGCCGGGGCGGCCCTGGGTGTCTATGAGAGTGTAGCCCGCGGCCTCGAGGCGGCTCAACTGCCGGTCGATGTCGCGCACCTTCAGAGCCAGGTGGTGCAGGCCGGAGCCGCGGCTCTGGATGAAGCGGTTGATGACATTCTGGTCCTGCCGGGTGCTTCCGGGGCCACGCTCCACCTGACCGGCTTCCGGGTTGGAGTTGTGGGGGCTCAGATCTTGAATAAACTCGAGTTCGCAGTCTCCTATGGTGATGAAGGCGACCCGGACGCCTCCGACCAATTCCGCGCTCTTGGGGCGGTAGGCCACGCCGTACTTGTCCGAGGTGAACGTCTCGACAACTTGGGCCACTTCCGCGTCCGTCTGGGTGCTTTCCACCGTCCAGCCCAGGCGGTGGCTGAAGACGTCGCAGGCCAGGTCGTTGTCCTCGCTGGCGACCCCGACGTGGTCGATACGCTCCACCACCTCGGGGTCCTGCTTGGGCAAAGAGAGTGGCTCAGTAAGGTAGGTGACCACGCCGCCGGTGTACTCTGGGGACAGCAGCAACCGCTGAGTGCCGCCAATGCCCCATTCCAGAGAGTCGGAGAGGACCGGCATGCCGAGTTCTGTCGCGTCAATCCCGGCGCTCACGGGGAAGTCCACTGACACGGCCAGGTGATGCACTCCGGTACGTTCCGCACCGCCGACAAAGGGGTCGCCCACCTCGAACAGGGCGACGGCCGTCTCGCCGATGGAGAAGACAGGCGTCCGGGTCCCGCTTGACCCAACGGTCAGCATGGAGGCCTCCAACCTGAAATCCCGGTTGAGCATCTCCGCCACCGCCTCCACGTCCCGCACCACAACACTCAGGTATGCCAGACCGTTGCCTATCATCACCGTCCTCCCATCTCTCTTCTCTCTTGGCCTATAATGCGCAACTACCGACGTTCCAGAATAACCAGAGGTATGTCTCGATCGGTGTTCTGCTGGTATTCGTCATACCGGGGCCAGATGGCCGTCATTGTGTGCCATAGCTCAGCCTTTTCCTCGGGCGTGGCTGTGCGCCCCGCGGCAGGGAATCTGTCTGCCGCCACCTGCAGCTCGACAGCAGGGTTGGCCCGCAGGTTCAGGTACCAATGCGGATGGATGACCGCGCCGCCCCTGGAGGCGACCAGCAGGTACCTGTCACCGCTGCGGCCGTAGATCAGCGGCGTGGTGATTTTGTCGCCAGACTGCCGCCCGGTTGTGGTGAGCAACAGCGTGGGCACCCCGCGCCAGATATGGCCGTCCTCGCCGCCGGACGCCCGGTAGCGATCGATATGGTCCTGGACCCATTCGGGACGCTGGTTGCCAGTTGTTGTCATGACTTGGTACCCAATGCTGAAATTCCGGTCCGCGGGCTGCAACAAAAGGAGTTGCAGATTCTGGGCCGGACGTTGTCCCTATTATAGACAGAGATGATGCGCTGAGAGAATTAACCACAATGCAGGTTGCGGGTGTATCATCGGGCCAATCCCATGAAGTCAGGAGGGTCGAAATGCGGGTTATCAGGATTGCAGAGGTAGAAACGGTGCCCATAGACACGGCAACGCCGGTGCCCGGCTGGACCGGGGGCGAGGTCCGGCGCACCCGCCAGCCGCTGCTCCCGGAAGGGGCCAGCGAGAATTTTAGCAGCAGCGTGGTCAACTTCGAGCGGGGCGCCACCACCGGCTGGCACACCCACGAAAGCGACCAGATCCTGGTGGTGACATCAGGCGTCGGCACCGTCGCCAACGAGACGGAAGAGCAGGAGATCAACGTCGGCGACGTGGTGCATATACGCAAGGGCGAGAACCACTGGCACGGCGCCCGGGCCGAGTCCTACATGTCGCACATCACCATCACGGCGGTGTAAGGACGCAAGAGTGGGAAGACTGGCGGGCTGACGCAATGACAGGCAACAAAAAGGGGCGACATTTTAGTCGCCCCCGCTGGACCGAACACCAAATCGACTAATCAACGAGCGGCATGCTAGTCCCCAATGCTTTTACTATCTTGGGAATGGTCCACTCGTATACGCTGTGTTCGAGCAGCGTTTGACAGAGGTTCTTGCCGCTCACCGTCAGTTCAATGGAAACTTTCCTTGCGTTGTGTGCCCGCTCAATATCGCTCCACGCACGGCGTATCAGTTCGCCGTCTCCTTCATCCTCCTCGGCAGCGGCTTCCAGGTAAAGCCATGCGTCTTCGGGCGACTTAAAGTAATTGATTACGTCCCAGATTCTGTATTTCTCAGGCATCGTCAGCCATCCTGTTAGCCGCCAGCCGCCTTGCGCGTCGAATGTCTCGTGGCCGAGAGTTCTTGTCGCCGCCACAGAGCAACAGAACGACGGGGGCACCTTCACGCATGAAATAGACTCGATTTGAGCCATTGACCACGCGGGCGCAAATTCAAGACTGCCAATCCTTCGGCCTCATCCATTGGTTCACGGCAGCGCGTCGGCCAGCACCTCGGCCAGGTGGCGCGCCCTGCGGCCGGTGCCGTGTTCGATCTGCTGGCGGCAGGAGACCCCCATAACCGCCACCTCCCAGTCGGGGCCCTTGGCGTTGACCGCCGGGAACAGTGCCTGGCTGCCTATGGTCATCGACAGGTCGTAGTGCTCTTTCTCGTAGCCGAAGGAGCCGGCCATGCCGCAACAGCCCGCGTTGGTCAACTCCACCTTGTAGCCGGGGGCCAAACGCAGGGCATTCAACGATGATGCGGTGCCAGCAAGGGAGCGCTGGTGGCAATGGGCGTGGAACAGCACCTGCTTGGCGGTGTCCTTGAACTCGATATCCAGCTTGTCCTCGACCTGTAGCTTGGCCAGGAACTCGTCGATGAGGAACGACTGGCTGGCCACAGTGCGAGACTGCTCGCCGGGGACCAGTTGCGGGTACTCGTCGCGCAGGGTCAGCAGGCAGCTCGGTTCGCAGCCGATGATGGGCACGCCGTTGCCAGCGTAGGCGTGGAGCAGGCTCACGTTGTGCTGGGCGTTGGCCACAGCGGCGTCCATCATCCCCTTGGAGATCATGGGCCGCCCGCAGCAGGGGGCATCGGCCAGTTCCACCTTGAACCCTGCCGCCTCCAGCAGGGCCACCGCCGCCTTTCCGATTTCCGGATAGTTGTAGTTCATGTAGGTGTCGTTGAGCAGCACCACCGTTCCCGAACTGGCCGGGCGGCGCTCCGTCCTCGACCGGAACCACTTCGGAAAGGTCTGACGCGCGAAGTTGGGTGGACGCCGGTTCGGGTGTATCCCCAGAAGCGAACTGGAAAGCAATTTGCCCAGCGGGTTGGAGGCAGCCCAGTTGGATAAGGGCGCGAACCGACTGCCCCAAGCACTGAGCTTGGCGATGTTGCCGAATATCCTGTTGCGCAGGGGCAGGCCGTTGGTCTTGTAGTAGTTGTCGAGGAACTCGTACTTCAGCTTGGCCATATCCACACCGGACTCGCATTCGGCACGGCACCCCTTGCACTCCAAGCAAAGGTCCAGGGCGTCGTAGAGCCGCTGGCTGGTGATGGCGCCCTCGGGCAGCTTGCCGGACATGGAGGCGCGCAGCAGGTTGGCCCTCCCGCGGGTGGAGTGCTCCTCTTCCCGCGTGGCCATGAACGACGGGCACATGGTTCCTTCCAGCTTGCGGCAGGCCCCCATTCCGTTGCACATCTCCACCGCACCGGAGAAGTCAGTGTCGATGGAGAAGTCGAGGCTGCTGGGCAACGACTGGGCACTGTAGTCCGGGCCATAGCGCAGGTTTTCGGTCATGGGCGGGCAGTCGATGATCTTGCCTGGGTTCATTATGCCGTCAGGGTCCCAGGTCGACTTCAATTCGCGGAATAACTGGTAGACCTCCGAGCCGAACATCTTCTCAGTCCACACGCCGCGCACTATGCCGTCGCCGTGCTCGCCACTGAGCGAGCCGCCGAACTCGCGGGTTAGGTCGCTGATCTCGTCGGCGATGGCATACATGCGGTCGATGCCATCTTGGTTCTTCAGGCTGACCACCGGGCGGATGTGCAGGCAGCCGACGCTGGCGTGGCCGTAGTAAGCGGCTTCGGTACCGTGGTTGCGGACTATCTCGTCGAACCGGCGCACGAACTCGCCCATGGTCTCCGGGTCTACGGCGGTGTCCTCCACGAAAGGCAGGGGCTTGGCGTCGCCATGCATGCTCATCAGCAGGCCCAAGCCGTTCTTGCGCACGTTCCAGATGTTGGCCTGCGCCGCGCGGTCCAGCAGGTTGACACAGGCATACCCTAGCCGGCGCCGCTCCAGATCGCGTTTCAAATCCTCCATCTTGGCGTTCAGTTCATCCTCCGACTCGCCGTAGAACTCGATGGCTAGAATGGCGCCGGGGTCGCCTTCTATGATGGACATGGCGTTGCTCAGACCCAATGATTGCCGGGAGCGGTCCAGCACATTCTTGTCCATGATCTCGATGGACGAGGGACCGTGGTTGAGTATTTCTTTGACCGCCTCGCTGGCTTGGAAAATGTCGTGGAAGTGTGCCACCGACAGGGCGGTCATGGTGGGGCGCGGCACGAGGTTGACCTTGGCCTCGGTGGCAACGCACAGCGTGCCCTCGGAGCCAACCACCATGCGGGTGAGGTTGAACCCGTGGCTGTTGGCGGAACCGGCGTATGGGCCGATGGGCTCTGTCAGGAACTCGTCGAGGTTGTAGCCACTGACGCGCCGCATGATGTTGGGGTACCGGGAACGGATGGCGTCGTCGTTTTCCTGGGCCAGCCGACGGACGCCCCGGTAGATCTCCGACTCCAGCCCCGCACCGCTGAGCCTGGCCTCCAGCTCGGCGCTGTTCAGTGGGCGGAAGTGAGTGGAGCTGGCGTCGGACAAGATGACGTCCAGTTCCTTGATGTGGTCCAAGGACTTTCCGTAGATGACCGAGTGGGCGCCGCAGGTGTTGTTGCCGATGCCGCCGCCCACGCAGGCTCGGTTGGAGGTGGTCGGATCGGGCGCGTACATCAGGCCGTATGGCAGCAGCTCGCGGTTGAGTTGGTCCAGCACGATGCCCGGCTGGACACGGGCCCAGCTTTCCTCTTGGTTGACCTCTACCACACGGTTCAGGGACTTGCTGAAGTCCATGACGATGGCGTGGTTGACGGTCTGGCCGGCCAGGCTGGTGCCGCCCGCGCGGGGCAGCACCGGCACGCGGTTGTCGCGGGCCACCTCGATGGTCGCCTGCACATCGGCAGCGCTGTGGGGGATGACCACGCCCACCGGCTCCATCTGGTAGATGCTGGCGTCGGTGCTGTAGAGCACGCGGGAGAACGGGTCGAAGCGCACCTCGCCCGATACCCGCTGACGCAGTTCCTGCTCCAGTTCGCGCCGCTCCGAAGCCCGGATACGGCTGGCGGTTGTGGCGGCCATGGCATTTCTCCTTAAGGGGCTGTTGGGCGCAAGGTTACTACCGGCACGAACGGGACACAACTGGAAGAGCATCCCTTTATGCTATTCTGCGAGATAAGTCCGGCATCAAACCCACCCGGAGCGAACGTAATGACCGCTGAACGTATACCCGCATCCACGAAGCACCCGCCCTTCGAGGACGAAGTAGACGACCTGAGCATCGAGTATCCCGACTCGGACGGCGAACCCATGGCTGAAAATGACGCCCAACTGTTCGCGATGATCGACACCATATCGACGCTGCGGGAGTGGTTCTCCAGCCGCGAGGACATCTACGCGGGCGGCGATATGCTCATCTACTATCGCATGAACGACAATGAGACGCGGGTTGCGCCCGACGTCTTCGTGGTGCTCGGGACGGGCAATCACAGTCGGCGTTCATGGATCGTGTGGCGAGAGGGCAAGGCGCCGGATTTCGTGATGGAGCTGGCGTCGGGAAGCACGTGGCGTCGCGACATGACAGAAAAGCGGGACATTTACGCCGAAATGGGGGTAATGGAATATTGGAGATTCGATCCAACCAGCGATCTTTTTTTTCCGCCCCTTATCGGCGAGCAACTCGTCGAGGGTGAATACCGCGAAATGCCGGTTGAAACGGACAGCGACGGAATAATACGGGGCCACAGCCCCGTCTTGGGCCTGGACATCTGCGCGCTGACCGACGGCAATCTCCGCCTGTACGATCCGGCAAGCGGGCAGTGGCTGCGGACACACCACGAGACTGAGGAAGCACTGAGGGGGGCTGAAGAAGAGTTGCGACTACTGCGCGAGCAATTGCGCACTTACCAGTCCGGGGAACAAACGTAGAAAAGAAATTGCCGCGCCTCTGTTGATGTGAGGCAAGCGGCAATTTCCTGTCAGCGTCCGGTAGGTCCCGGCTATTCCAGGCTTGACTCCACGTTACTCGGACCCGGCAGGCGTCTCCGGTGTCCGGCCGCGGGGCTTGGGCGCCGGCTGGCGCAGGGAGGCTTCGACTTGGCTGCGCAGCTTTCGGTTCTCGTCCTCAAGGTCGTCGATTCGATCTTCCATACCGATTATCCGCTCGAACATCCGGTCAATCTGGCCGCGCGACGGCATGTTGAGGGCCTTTAGGACGTCGTCCTGCTGGGGTTCGGACTGACCCGCCGCCTTCTGCTGCCAGATGAGCGTGTGCATCATGGACCTGCCGAGCATACTGGCGAAGGCCTCGGTGCCCATGACCTCGGCGAACATCTTGGCCATGGACTCCAGTTGCTCGGTCCATTGCTTCTGGGCATTCAGGAATGTCTCCGGCCCCGACGCCCCGGAGGAGGCGGCCTGCTGTGCCTGCTCAGCCCACGAGTTGTAGAACTGCTGCCACACCTGCTGGATGTCGTTGGTGAAGAACTGCGAGGCGAACTGGCTGAAGGGGTTGAATCCGGGCGCGGCGCCAAAGCCGGGCATCTGCCCGAATCCCGGCATATTGAAGCCTGGTGTCCCAGCTCCGGGGGCCGCTCCGAAGAACGGGGGCCAGGAGGCGCCGCCCGGCGCACTCGACGCGGCCTGGGTCCATGCCTCTATGGATCTCTGGAACATATCCCGCCAATACTCAAAGGGATTGGCGGAGGAGTCTTGGGTCGTCATTTCCTACTGCTCCTTACTATCCTGACCGGGCGGATACCCACTCGTCTATCTTAGGCCACAGGGTCTGATGAGCCTGCCTGCCCGAGAAGACCGAGATGTGGCCGCCGGGCAGCTCGATGTATTCCTTGTCCTCACTGGACACCGCGTCCATCAGGCTGCGGGCAGCCGGGGACGGCACGATGAAGTCCTGGCTGGCCGCAGCCACCAGCAACGGCTGGGTGATGCGTTCCAGGTTTACCCTTCGACCGTTCAGCGTAAAATCGCCGTTCAGCAGACGGTTGTTGGCGTAAAGGTCTTTTGAAAGCTGCATGAAGAAACGGCCCGGCATCCCGATGAAATCGTTGGCCCAGCGGCTCATGGCCTTGTAGCCGTCTATGTAGCCTGGGCGGTTGACGTTGGTCCACAGGCCGGAGAGCGCCTGCGCTTCCAGCGTCGGACGCAGCATCTTGAACCCGGTGTTCATCAGGCTGGAGGGCAGCCCGTTGTAACGCTCCAGAATCAGGTCGGCAGGAAAGTGCGGATCGTTGAGCCAAGTGCGAAACAGGCCGCCTTCCTCAAAGTTGATGGGCGATACTATGGCTATGAAGTTCCGCACCGGGGCGTCCGGGTTCAGCCCAAGATAACAGGAACTGATGGTGCCGCCGAGACAGAGACCGTTGAGGGTGATGTCATTCGCCCCGGATGCATCCATCACGCGGTCAATGGCGCGGGGCAGGATCTTGAAGACCGCCTCTTCGAACCCAAGCTCCTTGTCCTCCTCGGCAATCTCGCCCCAGTCCAGCAGGTAAACGTCGTGGCCGTGGTTGACCAAGAACTCAATCATGCTGGCGCCGGGCATGAGGTCCAGCACGTAGGGGCGGCTGATGCCCAGCCAAGGGACTATGAGGTACGGAGTGGAGTAGGCCACCGGGGTTTCCATAGAATGGTAGCGAAGGAGGCGGGTCTTGCCCCGCTTCCAGATGACCTCGTAGTGAGTGAGGGCCATGGGGGGGTCAGACGGGTTGACGACAAAGGCATCAACCATGGCCTGCACCCGTTCCATGTTCTTTTGGGTTTCCTCTTGGAACTTGGAAGCAAACTCTGACGAGTCGACCACGAGAAACTCCTAGCTCTTCATTCCCTTGGCGGATTCCACGGACCAGTCGACGAAAGCCTCGCCATATTTGACAGCGCTCTTGATCACTGCCTGGCTTGACTCCATGGCCTTGGCGTTGTTCTCCATAAGGGTCTGTGCGGCGACGCGGCGGCGCTGCTCAAAGCCGGCGAGGTACTGCATCCAAGCCTCGGTCCACTCTTGGAAGAATGCCATCTCGCCCTCGATGAGCTTGTTGACCGACTCTTTGGCCTCGGGATTGATTGTCGGGATGGAGTTAACCGGCGTGGATGCCATGCCTTGGAATATGGCCGGAAACAGCGCCGTCACATTCTCGTTGCGCTTGCGGGCGTGAGTTGCCGCCTGTTCACAGACCTTTCCATACTCGGTTCGCTCTGCCTTCACTGCGCCGGTCATCAGCTTGAGCGCAGCCGTGGTCTGGGCCATGCCAGCGTCCACAGCGGAGAAGCCGCTGGAGATAGCCTTGTTGTAAGCCAGCGCCAGTTCTTCGGCGCTATTGGTAGTGGTTTCTGCCATCCTTGGATTCTCCTTCGTCGATAAGTTTGTATATTCGTCCCGTACGATGGGGGACATTAAGTTTCCCATTGGGGGTTGCTAGGGTGTGGCTATCGTGTCATCCGGTTTGGCCTGGGCTTCCTCGTCCTGTATGGAATCTCCAGGCTGTGAGTCGTCGCCCTCCGCGGTCTGTGGCGCGAGGCCGAACACTTGAGCGTAGAGGTCGAAGAAGCCGGTAATCATCCGCTGGTAGCCCGACACAACGTCGGTCCAGCCACGCAGCATATCCTCTCCGGCGCTGGTGATGCTGTAGACGCGCCGGGCCGGGCCGCTGCCGCCAGTCTCCCATTCGGATGCCACAAATCCTTCCTTTTCCAAGCGACGCAGCTCTCGGTACAGGGTGGCGTGGTCAACCTCTGGAAATCCCATCCGGTTCAGCTGCTGCCAAATGAGGTAGCCGTGCAGATTCCACTGCTTGAGCACCAGCAGAACCCACGGGGTCATGAAATTCTTGGGCAGCCTCGAGCTGCCAGGAACGTTAAATTCTTCCATGTATGTACTTATAGCACATAGATGCAGCGGATGCAACCACCCTGCCGCTCCACACTGGGAGGCGGGCCTTGATCGAGTCGGATTCGCGGGAATGACGGTTCAACCGGCGGCCTGACTATGCAACCCAATTCCCTTGGTCCCATCCGGGAGAGCGGGGTTGGTGGCCACCATCATGCGGAGGATTCTGAAATTTTTATGACTTTTGGTCATTGTTCAAGGCAAGACTGGGGCTATAAACTGGTGTTCGTCACTCGGTTGGCCACTCAACACGAACAATCAGAAAATTAGGAGCAGACACCCGATATGCCCGAAGTAACCTCACACGCCCCTGGAACGCCCTCTTGGGCCGAACTCGACACCACCGACGAGACCGGTGCCCTTTCCTTTTATTCCGCCCTGTTCGGCTGGGAAGACGACCCGCAGGAAATCACCCCCGGCTGGTACTACCATATGCAGAGACTCAACGGCTTGGAAGCCGCTTCCATGTACCGGCAGAGTGACGAGGAGCGGGAGCAAAATGTCCCCTCTCACTGGAACCTCTACTTCACCGTGACCAACGTTGATGAAACAGCAGAAATCGTCAAGCAGAACGGCGGCACGGTGGCGTTCGGCCCAATGGACGTATTCGAGGCCGGGCGCATGGCGTTCTGCCAGGACCCGCAGGGCGCGTACTTCGCCATCTGGCAGGCCAACCAGCACATCGGCTGCCGCATCAAGGGCGAGACCGGCGCCATGTGCTGGAACGAACTGGTGACCACCGATCGCAACGCGGCCATTGACTTCTACATGACCGTGTTGGGGATGGAGCGTGGCGAGGTGATGCAGCCGCATGAATACGCCATGCTCAAGGCTGGGGGAATCGAGGTCGCCGGCGTCATGCAGATTACACCGGAAATGGGGGAGTTCCCGCCCCACTGGAGCATCTACTTCGGGGTGGACAACGCCGACGCTACCGTGGAGCAGGCCCAGTCCTTGGGCGCGACGGTCTACGTTCCGTCCACCGACATCATCGCAGCAGAGGGCCAGCCGGCCATCGGACGTTTCGCCGCGATGGCCGATCCGCAGGGCGCGGTTTTCAGCGTCTTCCAAGCCATGTGCGAGACGCCGCAAGGCTAACCTGCTGGCCTTTTCGACTCAGCCGCCATAAGACAAATTCTTTGGAAAGTCTATCCCCTATCCCTTGGCGGCAAGGGACAGGGGATATCTATTTCTCGATTGCAACGGGTACAATCAAACAACAATACTTTTGATTCAATCACCGACGGGAGACAGCATGACCAGCGCCACCAGCCTGAAGGAACTCCAGGATTCTGCCCTTGAGCATCTGTGGGTCTATCTGCGGGAACCCAGCGATATGGCTGAAAAGGGCGAGCCGGCCGTTTACGTGTCGGGCGAGGGCGTACGGGTCACTGACGCCCAGGGCAACACCTCAATCGACGGTATGTCGGGCCTGTGGCTGAAGAACGTAGGCTACGGAAGGAAGGAAATCGCCGACGCAGCATACGAGCAGATGCTCAAGCTGACGTATATGCCCATGGGCACGACCACCGAGCCGACCATCCGGCTGGCTGAAAAAGTGGCGGACATCACCCCCGGCGACCTGTCTCGGTCTTTCTTCACCAGCGGCGGATCAGAGGCGGTGGAGACGGCCATCAAGCTGACGCGGGCCTACTTCAAGCGAGTGGGCGAACCCAGCCGCATCAAGTTCATCAGCCGCCGCGGCTCCTACCACGGCGCGACTGCCGGAGCGCTGGCGCTGGGCGGCTCGCCCCTCTACCCAAGGGGCGACTACGAGCCGCTGATGCCCGGCACATTCCACGTCCCACAGCCCAACTTCTATCGCTGCGAATACAACAGCGAGACCCCCGAGGAGTGCGGGGAGCGCTGTGTGAAGGCCGTGGAGGAGATGATTAAATTCCAGGGACCGGAGACGGTCGCGGGTGTAGTGGCCGAGCCGGTTTCCAGTCCCATGGGCGCGGTGGTGCCGCCTGACAACTACTGGCCTCTCCTCAGGGAAGTGTGCGACAAATATGGCGTCCTGCTCATCGCTGACGAGGTGATCACCGGATTCGGGCGAACCGGCAAGATGTTCGCCTGTGAGCATTGGGGCGTCACCCCCGACATTATGACCGTAGCCAAGGGGATCACCAGCGGCTACATCCCCATGGGTGGAGCCATCACCCGCAAGAACATCGCCGATGCCTTCGTCGGCAGCCAGCGCGTCTCCTTCCGGCACGTCATCACCTTCGGCGGGCATCCGGTGGCGGCGGCAGCGGCCCTGCGCAACATCCAGATAATGGAAGACGAGCATATGGTCGAGAACTCGGCGCAGATGGGCACCTACCTGCTGGACGGCCTCAAGGAGTTGCAGGAAAAGCACGAGATGATCGGCGACGTGCGCGGCCTGGGGCTGATGTGCGGCATGGAGTTGGTGCGCGACCGGGAAACCAAGGAGGCCTACCCCGCCGAGGCTGAACTGGGCAACCGTCTGACCGCGGGCTTCCAGGCCAACGGACTGATCCTGCGCGGCAGCGACAACATGAACGTGGCTCCTCCCCTCTGTGTAACCGCCGGCGAGATCGACGAGATCATCTCCACCATGGACAAGGTGTTCACCCAAGTGGGCCGCGAACTGGCCTAAAACGGTCTGTCCCCCTAAACCACGGAAAAAGAGGGCCCTCTCCGTCCGGGAGGGGGCCTTTTTCAGTATCTGCGCCATTACAAGGCGGTCCCGAGGGCGCAATCCACCGTGCTGGCAGAATCGGGACCGCGTACCGTGCAACCAGCGAGTCGTCGGTGATCCAGATGAGAACTCGGCTGTCCAAGAGATAGAGAGGACGGAAAACTTGCGCGCAGGACCCGCCTTATTCGATTGGGTTTCCGAATAGCAAAGGAGGGTAAAGAGCCCGTTGTAGTTGATCTGCCCGATCGGGAAGGGGAGATTCCTCACCGGGCACAGACTTCGTCAGAAAACCCTCGAACACGACCTCTTCGTTTGAATACTTGCCCACGAAAGCATCAATGACATCTTGATCCGGTTCATCAAAGTCAGGCGAAATCCATGTCAGTCCCTTAAGAAACCCAATTGGCACCGCCGACTTCTCGTCCGAGGGTCCGCCGTCAGGATGCGTAATCGGGTTCAAATATGGCTTTCCCTTTCATGGGATGACCATTTTCTTACCTTCCCAAGCCCGCTCACTCAACCAAGACGGATTTGAATTCAGCTGAGCTCCCTCCAGAGATACTTCGAACGGTTTCTTGGCTTTGGACCTCGTGTTGTGAGAATTCTACATCGAGGCGAAAATTTGGGTGAGGCGGCCCACCCGATCCGGGTCGATTGGGTTGGTCACAATGCCCTCGGTCTTCAGGCTGGTGCCCACGATGGCACCGTCGGCGTACTCCAAGAGACGCCAGACGTTCGACTCGTTGATGCCACTGCCCACCAGCACGAAGCCGTCGGGCACGGCGCGGCGCACCACCGACACGTCGAAGCTGTTGGTGGGCTGGCCGGTGGCAGGACCCGAGACGATCAGCCCGTCGGCCAGCGCCCGGCGTGACGTTTCCTGAGCCACCAGGCCGATGTCGCTTTGGCCCATCGGCTCGGCGTGTTTCACGAGAATGTCCGCCAATATTCGCACGTCAGCGTTGAGGGAGCGACGTCGGCGAGTGGTCTCGTGAGCCTCTCCCTCAACGATGCCCTCGTCGGTGGCCATCACGCCGTAGTGGACGTTGACCCTGATGAATTCGCAGCCGGTGGCCACGGCCACGGCCAACGCCGAGATCGCGTCGTTTCGCAGCATGTTGATACCAACGGGAATCGATACCGATTTCCTGACGTGCTCCACAGCCAAGGTCATAGCCGCGACCGTCTCGGGCTCCACCCGGCCAGTGCGAAAGGGAGCGTCGCCGAAATTCTCCACTATGATGCCCTGAGCGCCACCGTCCTGCAGGATTCCCGCCTCGACCTTGGCACGGTTCATGACGGATTTCAAATTGCCGTTCCACCTTGGGGAACCGGGCAATGGCAACAGGTGAACAACGCCGATCAAAATCTTTCCCGTCCCAAACAATTCCTTCGCCATGCTCCAACCCACCACTCACAGAATTTGATTGCGCACCTACTGGATTATGTCTTGATAATACACGATTGACGGGCGTATCAGAATACGGAGATCACTCCTTTTTTGACAGTTAACCGGGGCGGTTTGCCCCAGTTCAGTGCTAAAATTAGGGCGACGCTTAGGCGGGAGGGATACTGACAAATGCCCCAGGACTTTATACACGTCAAGGGCGCGCGGGAGCACAACCTCAAGAACATCGAGATCACCGTGCCCCGCGACAAGCTGGTAGTCATCACCGGCGTTTCCGGCTCCGGCAAGAGCTCTTTGGCCTTTGACACCATTTACGCCGAGGGACAACGGCGTTATGTCGAGTCGCTTTCGGCCTACGCCCGGCAGTTCCTGGGGCGGATGGACAAGCCAGACGTGGACTACATCGAGGGACTCTCCCCCGCCATATCCATCGACCAGAAGGGGGTCTCCCACAACCCCCGCTCCACCGTGGGAACAGTTACCGAGATCTACGACTACCTGCGCCTGCTATTCGCCCGCGTCGGGATTCCCCACTGCCCCAAGTGCGAGAGTCCGGTTGCCAGGCAGACCGTTTCCCAGATCGTGGACTCCATCATGGCGCTGGAGGAGGGCAGCCGCATCACCTTGCTGGCGCCCAAGGTGCGGCGCAAGAAAGGCGAGCATAAGGACGTGGTCGAAGCGGCCCGCAAGGCTGGTTTCGTCCGCATCCGGATCAACGGCGAGATTCGGATGCTGGACGAGATAGACGACCTGAACCTGGACAAGCGCAAGTGGCACTACATCGAGCTGGTGGTGGACCGGCTCATCGTCCGACCCGAGACCGAGCTGGCCCGGGTGGCCGAGTCGGTCGAGACCTGCCTGCGCGAGGGCGAGGGCGTCGTGGAAGTGCTGCGGGAATCCTCGGAGGGAGGAGAAAGCGGCGCTCTAGTCTTTTCGGAACAGTTTGCCTGCGCAAAGTGCAACGTGAGCCTGCCAGAGATCGAGCCACGTACCTTCAGCTTCAACAGCCCCCACGGGGCCTGCTCCGAATGCACCGGCCTCGGCTACAAGCTGGCCGTCGACCCCGAGCTGGTTATCCCTGACAAAAACCTGTCGCTGTCCCAAGGAGCCATCACGCCGTGGGTGCGCGTCGGGGCTTCCAGCGCTTGGTACATCAGCCTGATGGAGGCGGTGGCGGAGGCCAACGGCTTCTCCGCGAAAGTCCCCGTGCGTGAAATGGACCCCGAGCATATCGACCTGATTCTCTACGGCAACGGCAAGCAGAAAATCACCGTAAGCCACCGCACTCACAGGGGCCGCACCTACAGCTGGGACACCAACTTCGAGGGCGTGATACCCAACCTGGAGCGGCGATACAAGACGACAGAGTCGGACTATGCCCGCTCTCAGATCGAGCGCTACATGTCGGCCCGCCCCTGCCGCTCCTGCGGCGGCAGGCGCCTGCGGCCCGAGGCACTGGCGGTCAAGGTTTGCGGCCTCGGCATCATGGAAGTCTGCGCCAAGAACATAGGCGCCGCCGCCGAGTGGGTCGAGCAGATTGACCCCGACTCCGAGTACAACCTCAATGGCGGCAGCGTGAACATCGCCACCAGCGGCAACGGCGCTGACGCCGGTACCAACGGACGCCGGAACGGCAGGCGCAACGGCTCCAAGAACGGCCGGAAGGCATCCAAGAACGGTTCCGTCGCCCCTCAGATGCTCTCAGCGCGCGACAAGACCATCGCCAATCAGGTGCTTAAGGAGATTGACGGACGAGTCAAGTTCCTCATCGGCATCGGCCTCGACTACGTGACCATGGACCGGACGGCCCAGACCCTCTCCGGGGGTGAGGCCCAGCGGGTGCGGCTGGCCACTCAGATCGGCTCCGGCCTGACCGGTGTACTCTACGTGTGCGACGAGCCGACCGTCGGGCTGCACCCCCACGACGATCAGAGGCTCATCAACACCCTGACCCGTCTGCGCGACATGGGCAACACGGTGCTGGTTGTGGAACACGACGAGACCATGATGCGCTCCGCCGACTTCATCGCCGATCTGGGACCGCGGGCCGGAGAGCACGGCGGCCAAGTCGTCGCCGTCGGCACGGTGGAGGAGATCGAGAACTCCGCCGAATCGTTGACTGGGCAATACCTCAGCGGGCGCAAGCAGGTGCCCATGCCGGAGCAGAGGCGGGAGGGCAACGGACTCCTCCTGACCGTCACGGGGGCGCGGGAGAACAACCTGCGCGGCATAGACGTGGAGTTTCCGCTGGGGCGGCTGGTCTGCATCACGGGCGTGTCCGGCTCCGGCAAGAGCAGCCTGGTCTACGAAATCCTCTACAAGAAGCTGAACCAGCGTCTCAACCAGGGCCGCGACCTGCCCGGCAAGCATGATGAACTGCTGGGCGTCGAGGGCGTCGACAAGGTGGTCAAGATCGACCAGTCGCCCATCGGACGCACCCCGCGCAGCAATCCGGCCACTTACACCGGCGCGTTTACGCCCATCCGCGAGCTGTTCGCCAACCTGCCGGAATCGCGGGTGCGCGGCTACAAGCCGGGCCGCTTCTCTTTCAACGTCAAGGGCGGACGCTGCGAGGCCTGCCAGGGCGAGGGCTACAACCAGATCGAAATGCAGTTCCTGCCCGACGTGACCGTCCCCTGCGAGATCTGCCAAGGCCTGCGCTACAACCGCGAGGCGCTGGAAGTCACCATGCGGGGCAAGCACATCGCCGACGTGCTGAATATGACGGTGGACACCGCGCTGGAGTTCTTTGGCAATTTCCCGCGCATCCGTCCCAAGCTGGAGACCCTGCGGGACGTGGGCCTCGGCTATATCCGCCTCGGCCAGCCGGCTACCACGCTGTCCGGCGGCGAAGCGCAGCGGGTCAAGCTGGCGACGGAGCTGTCGAAGCGGGCCACGGGCAAGACGGTCTACCTGCTGGACGAGCCGACCACCGGCCTGTCCTTCGAGGACTGCGCCGCCCTGCTGGGTGTGCTGCACCGTCTGGTGGACTCGGGCAACACGGTGATCCTCATCGAGCACAACATCGACGTGATGAAGAACGCCGACTGGCTCATCGACCTCGGCCCCGGCGCCGGCGACAAGGGTGGAGAGCTGATCGCCACCGGCACCCCCGAGGAGTTGGCAGACCACCCCAGCAGCGTTACCGCTCCCTACCTGAAGGCGGCGCTGAAGCAGTTCCATACTTTCGCCCGCAACCAGCCGAATGCTGAGGATCCGGAGCTTGCCGGAGTTACCTAAAACCCGAAACGGCAACGAGACCAACGCCATGAGCAGGCAGGATTTCAGTTGACGATCCGGCGGCATCGATACCCGGACGTTGTCGGCGCAAATCCGGTCAACGGTTGGAAATGCCGGCCCAGTGACCTGTCCTTCATGGCCTCAATGCGCCGGTTCGTATGGCGCACTGGAACCAGAGCACTCGGCGTAGTTGACGTTAGGATGATGGTCTGCCGCACTGCGCTGCCTTACCTCGTGAACCCGCCCTGCCAGAGTTGGCTCCAATCCTGTCTTCACGCGCTCATTCAACTGCGTTTCTCAACATCCTGGTGCTATCACCATAACTGCCAGACTTCCCACAACGCTGCTACCTCGCTCATGTAGCATTCAAGCCTGGCGCGTGGAGTTTCTGACAATCTGCGGTTGACCTGAAACCAAGTTGACCTTCGGGAATTATCTTGGGGACAAATTTTCGATAATAATCGCAATGAAGCATAATAATAATCATGGTATGGTATAATAAAAGGAAAGACAGACAGAATAAGACACGAGCAATAACCTCGCCGTCGAGTAAGCCGGCGCCACTTGGAACGCTGTCACCGGGGCATCAAAATAAGATGCAGATGTGCGAACGGCTACGCAGACAGGATGGCAAACAGGCTTCAAAAGACAGGAAGCCGGATGTGCCGAAACTGGTTCCCGGCCACCCAGCAAGTGAGCGTCCCGAATTTTCCAAGACCTGCTTTCCATTACATGGGTGAGGCCCAGCAGGGTGTTGATGAACCCGAGCAGTGGTCTCTTCAACCGGCAGGTGGAGCGCAACTTCTTGCAGGAAAGTCAGCCCCCGAGTTCAGGGCGCAGGAGGTCCGTAAGTGAAGATGATTAAGGCCCAGCACCAAGCACGAAAACGCCAATTCATTTGCCCGCTGGATGGCATGACATGTGACGACAAGCGCCAAGCCACAACCAACGGCGAATAGGTTTAATCGGAAAACGAACCGGAGAAGGCCCATGTGAAAAAGGACACCCTTAAACGGGATGATAGAGGAGGTGGGCAGATGACCACACTGGAGAAAGCGACAACCATCGAGGACCTCATCAGGGAATTGGATATAGCCGACCCGACTGAGACCAGCGTCGGAACGTGGGACGGTCCCGAAGGAGAAATGCGGGTAGCCATCATCCACGAGACCGGGCATGTATACGCCATTCTGGAGGGAGACGAGGAAGAGGCGGACCCGGCACTTCTGTTCCGGCTCCCTGTGGAGAAGATCGGCGTGGAGGCGGCTATTCTTGCTGTGGAGAAGCACCTCGAGCTGGATCGCCACACGAAAATGCGGGATTGCGACATGCTGGGATGCCGGAACCCCGTCCCGATGGATCAAGGAAAGAGCGTGGCCCCCGGAACCTATCTGGCAGTCTGCGAGGAGTGCGCACCAATCGTTGCAAGCGTCAGATGAACAACGGGAGAGATCTAACCGGCGTCTGCAAACCATCAAACTTGCACAGGAAATACAACCTCTCGATTAGTGTCAACGCCGACCGCAAAGGCTTGTTGGAAAAGTCGGCATGGCGGTGTACCAAGCGGAAACCTGGAATACAATGGGGCGTATTCAGTCATTTCAGGAGCATAGCCATGCTCGATCCGTTGGACCGTTGACGAAGGGGCTCAACCCTTTTCCAGTCCACGGAGAGGTGCCTTCGAGAGCCGTTACCGACGCGACTTTGGCCGTCCTGCCATCCATCCCGCAGTAATGTTCAGGGCATTTCTGATCTGCTCTTTCTACAACATCGCCTAATTCAGGCGCCTGTGCTCAGCCATCTCCGAGAATATTGCATTCCGCTGGTTTTGATTTCTCCCCATCAATAATCCGGTGTTCGACCACTCACCATCAGCTACTTCATCGAACGGACCGGCCGGGACGGTTTCGGACACGTATTCCACAGCTTGAAGCCGATCGCGTCGGAGATGTTGTTGGTGCAGACCTTGTTGTCGCGCTCATCGGCGGCGACATTACTTCACCGTTCGGCCAGATGCCGCTGGGACGGCGGAGCGAACTCGCACGTCCACGTGGTGCCGTTGTGGGTGCAGGCCACCTCGCCTTCGGTGCTCGCGTCGATTTCGTTGATCGCGCGCACCCTGATCGACAGGTCGTCGGTCTCTGTGCCCACGTCGATGGTGGCACTGAGCTCGCTGGCACCTACCGACTCGCGCCGGTCGCTGTGATACTGCTGGCTGCTTCGTTTCCACTCAACGTCATAGCCGAGAGGCGGGGCGCCGCCCAGCGAGCCGGGCGCGGTCCAGACCACGTCGAAGGTGCCCGGCGTGGTGCCGGATGTCACGGTCACCGACGCCGGTGCATCAGGCGCGCAGCCGCCGTCGCGCCACGGATTGAAGATCGTCGCCTCGCTTTCGAACATGGCATTGCGTGCCACCTTCGGGGAGCAGTAGCCACCGAACTCGGCCGCGAAAAACTGGAGCAGATTGACTTTGGTCAAAAACGCGTCCATGTGCCTGCGCGTTGGCCCGACCGTTGTGTACTCGATGATGTCGGACCAGATGTCCTCGGAGACGCCTCCGTACGTGTCGGCGTACCATTGCGGCACCTGCCCCGTCACCGCGCTCCGCACGACTTCGCAATACTCCGAGACAGCGGGATTGTCGCAACCGACCGCCGTAGTGCCGCTGATTCCGAGACAGGAGTTGAGATAGTACCCCGTAAATTCGCCCAAGACGACCATACCAGCGATTACACCGAAAAATTCCTTCACACATTCGTCGCCGAACAGGGTACAGTCCGAGCGATTGTTGGCCAGGAAATATAGCCACGTCGCGGCCAACGGGAGCGAATTTCTCCGACATCAGTGGTCATTTCGACAGGGGACATGGTGTAAACGTGGGCCAGTTCATGCACCAGGGTGTTCTGAAGTTGCTCGTTCGTGCTCAACGCGTGCGGGTCGAGAGTGACAGCCGTGCCGCCGGTGAAACAGCTGTAGAACTCTTGGTGATCGGCCACATTGGAACACAGGTGATCGAGGTCGACCGCTACGCCGGGCACTTTACACCGCGGCAACTCGGTAATGTTGTCTTCGATTTCCCTGCCCGTGCAGATGGGCGACACAGCCCCGTAGAAGTCATCATCTTCGACATGGAACCCGTAATAGCTCCAGTGCAGATCCTCGTCATTGTCGGGGCTATCCCCCTGCGACGCGACATAGTCCTGAGCCTGCCGCAGCCACCCGGTGTAGGTCGGATTGGCGGATTCCAGGCGCGAGACGACATGGTCAGAGATGTCGCGCACTAAGTGTGCCGGAAATCGTTCTCCTCCAGCCGGACCCGCTGTGGCGTACCCCTCGCTTCGGCCTTCTCCACGTTGACGACCACAGTTCCGTCGGCGGTGAACAGGGCCGATCTCACCGTCACCACGTATTCGGTGCCATCCTTCAAGCGGCCGCCCCCGGACTTGTTCCCCCGCTGCATACGCGTGTCATACGTGTACCACCCTCGTTCCACGTCTTGCCCGACACGGTTGACCCTCACGAAATATCGGATGCGCTTTCCGGCGCCAGTGAGCAGCTCCTCGTTGAGCGGTGGTTCCCAAGAGATGGTGAGTGAGCCGGTACTGCCGCCCACCCAAAGAGGTCGGCATCTCCGGCTCACCGATCGTCACCCGAACGGCATCCGACCACGGACTGTGACCAGCGTCGGTGCATGGCGCGCAACTCCACCTCGTAAGAAATGTTGTTTATGTCGGAGGGCAGCCGCACGAGGCGAGAGATTGCGGAGGCGTCCACCTCAACGGTTGACCATGGACTATGCATGCTGGTGGTCCAGCGATAACGAATCCTGTAACCGGTGACGGTCACGCCGTCGCTGACAGGGGACTGGCGACCATTCGGCCAGGAAGGCGGCGTCCCCCGCCCGTACGGCGTCGAGCACGGGCAGCCCAACGGGGTCCGAGACCGTGGCACGACAGGCGCGCTGACCAAGCCGAAGCCGCCCGCGCTGAGCGTATGCGCCACGCTCGCAACGTTGTCCTGCGCGTCCGCATCAGGAATCGAGGTGACCGTTATGGGCTGGGCGGTGCTCCAGTTTTCGGGGGTGAATGTCATTTCCATGGGCGACACCGACACACCGCTGCCGGTGACCGTCGCCGTCACTACGGCGTCGGTGACCGGCGGTGCCGCGAGCGAAACCTCGTAGGTTGCCGTGCCTGCCTCGTTCATAACTACGCTGTCGGCACTCACGGTCACAATTTCGGCGGGGGGATGTGTCTATGACGATCCAGTAGCTGCTGTTGCCGACGGAGGTTACGGTCACGGTGACGGAGGTTCGGGTGCCCGCAGTGAGTGCGATCTGGTGTCCCGGTGGTGGTGTCTGCGTCGGCGGGAGTGATGTCCACTGAGGCGTCTGCGCTGGATGCGATGGCCTCGACGGTGACCTGAGATGCCGCCGCGTCGGCTTGGGCGGTGTAGTGTGTATCATCAGGGTTTAATGCCGGGACGAGGGTGGCGTCGTCAAGGCTCAGCGAAGCCAGGGTGGTATGGCCGGCGGGTCCTGGCAGCGTGGCGTGGATGTGGTTATGCAGCTTGCGGCCGTCTGTGGTACACACAGCGCCCAGTTGTGCGCAATCGGTGGTTTCGGGCAGTGACAGGCTCACTGCGGAGGGGCCGTCGGGTTGCAGGTAATTCGCCAGGCTCGTCCTGAGTGCGTCCGGGCCTTCCGCAGGGCGGTGATTGATGCACCGTTGACTCCAAGGAATGGTCTTTGAGTGTCGCTGCGTCCACTGCCATGTCGTCGCTGGCGAAGTACAGCAATAAGCCGAACCTGGTGCCGTCATGGGACTCGGGGACGTCCTCGAACATAGCCTCCGGCGGCGCCAGGGGCCTGTGCTCGACACTTCCTGAACCCTGCACGGTGATGGTCACGTCGAGTTGCTCGTCGGTGGACCAGTCCATGGCGCTGGCCGGCCACCAGTATCGGCCCTTTGTGATGATCGCGGGTACCAAGCTGTCGCTGGCGGTGAACTCACGGTCGCCGATTGCGAGTGTGAAGTCCCCAGGCAGCACCCTGCTCATCGAAAAATACAGACCGCCCCCAAATTCAAGAGCCGCCAGCACCCGGTAGTACTTCTCGTTGTGTTCGAAGCTGCGGACTGACAGGGACCCAAATTTTGCCCAGCTGGCATATCCCTTCACCGCCGGTACGGAGTCCTCGTTTCGGCCCACTGTCAACACAGAGGACCAGACCGTAGCTGCCACGGGTTCGGGCTCTGGCACTATCGGAGCCGGATCCGTGGCGGACTCCGGTGTCGGCTCGGGAGCAGCCTGGGTTGGCGGGGGGGCGGCTGGTGCTCCGGCATATCCGGTTACTATGTCGCTCCAGTTCGACCTCTGATTGTTTCCAACCTGGCCTTGACCCTGGCCTTGTACTGACCACCCGGGGTGAGTCCGGTGACGGCGTGACTGTTCGCCGCTACGAACGCATTCCAGTCGAGGTTGGTGTAGGTCCGGAAGTCTCCGTCCTCCTCTGCCAAGGAAATTCTGTAATTGTTCGGCCCTTCAGGGTGCGAGTCCCACGATATGTTCAGCTCGCCCGGCTCATCGCCCTGCGTGACGGTAAGGCCGGTCACGGGGTACTGCCAAGGCTCTTGGGCCCGTGCCGATGCCTGCTGCACTGCGGTGAGAATTGCCCATGCCGCGGCGAGTGCTATTGCTAACACCACGACTATCGAGAACATCCTACGGAGAGAATCCGATCTGTACATAGTCTCCTGCGTTCTGGCTTGGTCTAGGGCGCCTCAGTTCTTACTGCCAGCAATGCAGATCCAAAACACCTCAGTTTCTGTTCCGAGCCTTCATCTTCGAAACTGTACAGAATGGAAATGTAATCAACGTGAAAAAGCCGAACATTCTATAAGAAAGGTGTGAAGAGTTTGTGCGTTTGCAATATCAGGGCAATCAGTAAGACAGGAGACGCTGTAAGAGGAATCGACCTGGCATGACAGGAGCCACCGAGTCATCCCATGCGCAAGTACAGCCAATGCGACAAGGCGTCAATAGCGTCGACACAACTACTACCGGGGCGGAGGAATCGTGTCCCGTCTACGTTATGACGGACGACTATGGGGCGAAAAGAGGGACTGAGTGAGGGGGATTGGAGCAGACTTGGTGTTGACGTGGTCTAGGTCCAGGTGTCGTCAGGAGACTGGGACGCTCTGACCCAAACACCTCGGCCCACTCGCCAAAGGGCAGGTTCGTGGTCACCTGAGTGGAGCCCCGCTCGTAGCGCTGGCTGACGACCACAAAGAGCAGTTACGCGCCGGTTGATCAACAACAATCAGGTCTGGCGGTAAGCGACGACCGTTATTGCCGGCGCCAAGTGCCAATCATCCGGAGCAGGAGGTACCGGCGTGAACAGTCATTTTCTTTTGCGGCATTCGGATGGCACGCCGTATTTCAACACCCTCCTATGGGAGGCGGATGGTGGTCGCGCCATCCGTAAATTCTCAGTCTCCCTATTCTGCCATGCGGTAGCCGACGCCTGGCTCGGTGGAAATATATGCGGGGTTGTCCGCATTGTCTCCCAGCTTGCGCCGGAGCCTGCGTATATGGGTGCGAACCACTTGCGGGTCGCCTCCTCTCGCTACGCGCCAGACTCTTTGCAGCAACTGTTCATGGGTCAACACCCGGCCGGCGTTGGCTGAAAGGACACGAAGCAGATCGTACTCAATGGGTGTCAGGTGGACCGGGCGGCCAGCCACCTGGACTCGACGATGGACATAGTCGATAACCAGGTCGCTAAGTACGAAAGGATCGGATGACTCGCCTTGATCGTGACCGGCCTGTTTGCGCAGCGCAGCCTTTATTCTCGCAGACAGTTCCGTTGGCGAAAAAGGCTTGACTATGCAGTCGGCTGCTCCCATGTTGAAGGCGCGCTCGATGTTCTGGTCCCTGCCGTACGCGGCAAGAAAAATCACCGGGATTTCAGCGACGGCCAGTATGTCCTGCATCAACTCGATTCCGTCCGCGCCGGGCAGCATCAGGTCCAGCAGCACCAGGTGCGGCTTGTCCGACTCCACCAATCTGATCGCCTCTTCCGGACTGGCGGCTACTATCGGAGTGTGCCCGTCTTGGGATAGCACTTCCCGCACAAGTCTCAGCGTCTGCGGGTCGTCATCCACTGCCAGAATGCGAACCCGCTCATCCACCCCCGGCCCCGGACGGTCAGACAACCGGGAGGCACCGGCTGCCCCCACCCATGCGTCTTGATCAGCGACTGGCAGGGTAAAGGTGAACCGGGCGCCGAGGCCCGGGCCTTCGCTTTCTGCGCGAATCCTCCCCCCGTGGGCCTCGACTATCCCTTGGCATATGGCCAGGCCCATGCCTGACCCCGGGACCTCCCGTCCGCCTATTTCCTCTTCGATCCTGACGTACTTGCGGAACAGGTACGGCACCTGCTCTGAGTCAATGCCGCGGCCCGCGTTCGAGACCGACACCGCTACATGCAAATCGTGCCGCTCTGCCGTCAACCGGATGCCAGAGAATTCACTCGAATACCGGGACGCATTTGACAGGAGATTGCTCAAGACTTGGGAAATGCGCTGCTTGTCAGCCATAACGAGGGGGAGGTCCGAAGGCAGGTCGATGTGCAGGTCGTTTCCTCCACCACGACTGACGAAGGAGCTTCTGGCCTGTTCTGCCAAGGCCGACAAGGCCGAAGGCTCCGGGTTGACGGACAACATTCCGGTCTCGATGTGGGCCACGTCCAGCAGGTCGGAGATCATCCGCCGCATACGGTCTGCCTGGTCATCGATGATTCGGTGAAACTGGCGCGTCTCGGCAGGATTCAGGTTCGCAGAATCATCCAAGAGAGTCGAGGCCGCCCCCTTGATGGAAGTGAGCGGAGACCTGAGCTCGTGGCTGACCATCCCCAGAAACTCGCCCCGCAGCCGCTCGAGCTCCTCCAGGGGGGTCATGTCCTGCAGGGTCACCACCACCGACACCATCTCGCTCCCGTCATCGGAGCAAATGGGCGTGGCGTTGACCAGCACGGTCAGGGACCTGCCATCGGGCACTTGGATCACGATCTCCTCGGCACGAATTGTGCCGCCCGTACTCAGCCTTTGCGCCAAAGGTGATTCCGCCAAGGAAATCTCACGCCCGTCCATCCGAGTGAGGCTCAGAATTTCCAGGATCTGCTCGGGAGGGCCGTCGGGCTCCCGGAGGCCCTCAACGATTCTCAGTGTCTCCCTGTTGTATGACACCGGGGCCCCGGTCTTGGCGTCGAAGACCACGACACCCACAGGGCATATATTGACCAGCGCCTCCAAGTCCACCCGGGCTCGCTGCTCGTCCCGATACCTGCGGGCATTGGCTATGACCAGCGCCGCTTGGGACGCGAACATCACCAGTGTCTCCTCGTCTTCGCGTGAGAAATCCCGGCCGCCACCTCCCTTGGTCACATAGATGGATCCCATTTTCACGCCGCCGTTCCTGATTGGGGCCACCAGAAAAGAAGTAACCGAAACTGGAGGGCGCCACCCTGCCATGCCCACCGAGTGCATATAGCCAGACAGGTCGTCGATTCGAAGGGGTTCGCTCAGTTCGTTCAGGTAGCCGAACAATGCGGTGCTCTCAGGTAGCTCCGCCAATATTCGGTGCTCATCGGATGTCAGGCCTGAGGTCACAAACTCCTCAAACTGCTCGGCGTCATTGAGGATCGTTATCCCAGCGTAGCGCGCACCCGTGAGGTCCCGGGCACTGTCAACCACCTCTTGAAGCACGCTATCGAAGTCCAGGCTCTCATTGATTCGGAGGCTGGCTTCACTCAGCTTGGTCAGGCGTCCCTGCAGCGCCTCTATTTCCAAACCAAGCCGTTCGTCTTGCTTCAATTGCTCGCCTCCTTCTGTATCACGTCGAAAAACGGTTGCGGGCAAATGCAACCAGGATGGATCCGGTGGCTTGATGGTGAGCGTGGTAGGCCAAGCCGGAGCCGATGGTGGCCCTCTCAACTAAAAATGTCACACTATTGTAACGCACATCCTCGCAATCGTTATATGTATGTCAGATTGCGGAGGATACAATTCAAGTCGCACCGGTGTCCAGGATTCATCATGGGAGATACGCAAGGCGGTGATTGAATCCAACAACGTCGGCGTCGAGGGCACCGAGTGGTGAAGGGACGAAAATCGGCGTCCAAATAGGAGGTGCAGATATGCGCTACGGTCTACAACATTCATCGGCCAATTCTACAAAGAGAGGGTTCGGCATGCTAAAGCTCATGTACTGCGCGTTCCTTGTGGCGGTGGCGGCGCTGTTGGCCTGTTCCAGTGCGACGCCAACCCCTGCCTCCACCAGCACACCGGCGCCCACGGCAACGGCCGTACCGACCCCGGCGCCGACGGCGGCACCGGAACTCGTGGAAACCCCAGTGCCCACCGCCGCGCCAACGTCGACGTCGGCGGCGTCGGCCCAGGCCCCATCCCCTCAAGCGACGTCGACTACCGTGCCCACGTCGGCTACGACTCCCGCGGGGGTGATCACTCCCTTAGGAGGAGACCCCGAAGCCGTCATGTCCGAACTCTCGGAGGCTGAACTGGAATGCCTGGGAGACGGTCGCCAAGGGCTGGCCCGGGCGCTCACTTCGCCAGAATCGGTGACGCAGGAAGAACAGGCCACGCTCATCGGGTGCCTCGAAGACGAGACCGTGGGAAGGATGTTTCTCACAGGGTTCGTCGGAGACTCCGGGCCCCTCAGCCTGGAAACCTCCATCTGCGTCCGGGCCGCGTTCACGGAGATAAATCCTCGTGCAGTCGTGCAGTCATGACAGCGGGCATAGAGGGAAACCCCGGAGCCGCCATGGCCGGCAGCATGGCAGGGTTCGCCGTAACCCTGGCCTGTCTGAACGACGAGGAGTGGGAGGCCGCCGTCCCCAAGGTGGGAGTGGAACAGGGAGAACAGAAGGGGATGCGGTGCCTCCTGGATGAACTGGGCGGACCGGCAGAGATGGCGTCCGCCATGGCAGCGGCGAACGAAGGGGACTTCGGGGGCTTTGCCGCGGCAGGAATGAACTGTGGGCTGGACACGGGAGCCGGGCCGGCACGCATTGCGATGCCGTAACAGACAGGTGCCACGGGGGCGATCGCTCCCCTCAGACTGGATAACCCGCTGGCATTCATGGCCAAGTTGTCGGCGGCAGAGCAGTCCTGCCTTTCGGATGACATCGACCCCGAAATACTCGCGGGGCTGATACGCAATTCCGAATTCGCTTCTCCAGAGTAGACCGGGCAGTTCATTCAGTGTCTGACGGACGACACTCTGCTACGACTGTTCCTCACCGGCCTCACCAGTGAGGCAGGCACGCTCAGCGAAGACACCTCGACGTGCATTCGCGCCGGATTCTCCGGATTGGACCTTCGTTCCATGATGCTCTCCTCGTCCACAGGAGGCGATGCGGGTGCGGCCTTGTCCAGTGGCATGACCGGCCTTTTCCTGACCATTTCCTGTCTGAACGAAGAGGAGTGGGCAGCTGCCCACCCAGCTTTGGGATCGGAGCCGGAAGAACGGGAGAGCCTGCAATGCGTTATGGCAGAATTGGGCGGCCCGGAGGATTTGGTCGCAGCGATGCAGGCGATGGACGGAGACCAACCTTCGGAGGCGTTCCTCGCGGCAGCCCTCAAGTGCGGGACGCCTATGGGCGTCAGTCCGGGGGACTAGTATTCAGCATTGGCCCTCCGGCCTCCAGGCCCCAATCGATCGGTAAATCGCTCCTTTCCGATCGGCGGTCAACCCGTCCACATGGCCGACTTTATCGCCGCCGCCGTGAGAGTGACGCCGGTTACGGCTGCTTTCAATCTGGGCTCGCCGGTCTCGTCACCTTCGCCCCCGACGTATAAGTGCGTTGGGCTTGGTGGGTTTGTGGACCCCTGGTAAACCCCAAGTCGGCAGACATCAATGGCGCCACCCCGCGGAACTCGGGCACTTTCGCTGGCAAAAGAGGAGCGCCTGCTCGCAGGAATTCCCCGGGAAGCCAAATCGTGCCCTCAGTATCCCACGACCACATCATCGTATTTCCGACCTCTGAGATGTAACGGACGAAGGGCACGGTCAAGAGCGCCCAAAAAGGCAGATGGACGCCGTCCCACTGGGTCGCAACGCTACGCCAATCCGGGGTCAACGTTCCAACCCCTGCCGGGCTATCCGGATGCTGATTGGCGTGAGGGTGGGAGACGCAAAGCGTGTGCCAGTCGGCGGGGCCTGTTATCTCAAGCACTCGCGCAGACTCATGTATCTCACCCATGAACCTGTGTCGCTCGACTTGCGGCCAGTCTCCGATGCCGGACGCCACGATTGCATCGAGGCATGAATGCTCACCGTTTAGCGTGGAAGTGAACCTCCATCCCACCAGGCGTTCAGCGTAGGACTCCCAGTCTGAGCCAGCCTTGAGCGGAGGCGTGCCCTTTTGTGAGTCTGTGAGCATCAGCACTTGTTGGCTTCGGTCCATGGGCGCCGTCCACCAGAGACTATCGGGATGGACCGCTACCTCGCGGGCGAGGCTTGCCAAGCGCGGGCCTAGTGAAAGCACGGCTTCAACGTCGCGGTCGAAGGTTGGCGACCACGGACTTATGCGACGCAAGGCTACCGCGAGTCGCGCGAAGGCCTGACCGGGCATGACCGCAAGTCCAATGGGGACCTGGTCCCTTTCGATAGTCAGCAGAAAGGCACATCCCACAGGGCAGGACACCAACTGGTCAAAGGGCACTGTGGTCACTGCTATTTCCTCCCTATTTCGGCAACCTCTTTTTCGCCACAGCCATGCTTGCAGACAATGGCCCGAGCGGCCAGGGCTTCGTTGATCAGACGCCGGCCTGCTCCTGCCATTCCACCACCTTCTTTCCTAACCTGCTGATACTGGACGACCTGGGCCTGGACTTGCACCTGGACCTGCACCGGCTCACGGCCCAGCAGTCGGCCAACATCTACAACCTCATCCTCAACCGCCACCGGGCGTCCAGCTTCATCATCACCAGCAGCCGTGCTGTGGGCGAAATGGCTGGGCCTCTTCGAGGACCCCATCCTCGGCAACAGCGCAGCCGGTCGGCTGGCCAATGCCAGCTACCAGATCGTAATCGAGAGCACCAGCTACCGGGAACGTCAGTCGCCGCACAGAGCAGTAATGTCCGCAGCCGAATGCGGTTGACCTCCACTCTGCGACTTGGCACAAATTCAGGTGAAGGGCGTTCAGAGTGTCCTGATGTTCGTGAATACCACTGTCCTAATGCCCCTGATTTTCGACAACCACCCGACCCTCCCGCTGCAGGAGGACGTGCAAACGTCGGGCCTGGCCAACCCGGAGACCGCCGTACTCGCCCCGCCAGCGACTGAGACTCCACCATCTACGGCACACTCATGCCTCATTGATGCTGTCCAAAGGAATTCGCCTGAAGATTGTCTCGGAGCGGTTGGAGCATAGTTCAATAGCGATTACCGCCAATATATACTCCCATGTGTTACCCTCAGTTCAGCAAGAGGCAGTGGACCGCTTTGGAGCGCAGTGGAATAAGGAGAATGGCAAATCAGATTTGACCGCCAGTAAAATACGATAATTCGTACTTGCGGAGGGATGGCCGAGTGGACGATGGCGGCGGTCTTGAAAACCGTTATGCAGGCGACTGTATCGTGGGTTCGAATCCCACTCCCTCCGCCATTTTACTGTCCTATTTCGTTCCAAGATGTCTCAATTGCATCGGCGTCGTATCTAATTTCCCGATACTTCCCTCTTGAATCGTCCCACGCCTCCCCGTGAAATGCCATCGTATCCCACACGTTGTGTGGGAAAATATGTGGGAAGGTGTGGGAATGGCAAAACTCACCGCCCTTTCAGCCAAGAACCTCACCAAACCGGGTAGACACGGCGACGCAGACGGGCTCTACCTGAACATCGCCGCCTCCGGCTCCAAGTCATGGGTCCAGCGAATTGTCGTCGATGGACGGCGCCGGGACATAGGCCTGGGTTCCTACTCCGCCGTCAGCTTGGCCCAAGCCAGAACGCTGGCAGCCGCAAATCGTTCCACTGTCGCCGATGGCCGGGACCCCCTCTCTGAGAAGCGGGAGGCGCGGGATGCCGCCCGGCAACCCGCACCGTCCGTCCCCACATTCGCCGAAGCCGCCAACAGGGTGATAGAACTGCGCAGACCCACTTGGAGCAACCCGAAACACGCAGCCCAGTGGAGGGCAACCTTCGAAACCTACGCCTTCCCCGTGATCGGCAAAAAGCCGGTTGACGCTATCACCACCTCCGATTCGCTGGTCGTGCTGGAACCTATCTGAACAGACAAGCCCGAAACCGCCAGCAGAGTCAGGCAACGCATGGAAACCGTCATGGACTGGTCGGTGACGCACGGTAACCGCCTCGACAATCCGGCAGGCCGACCCCTGCTGAAAGTCCTGCCTCCCGTCCACCCGCTGAAAAGACACCATCCGTCTTTGCCCTATGACTAAGAAACTATCTCAAAACAGCAGTCGGTGCTGACGGCGGTACCAGAGCAGGGCGCACGCCAACTGGATGAGGCCCACGTAGTTGGATGCCTTCTTGTCGTAGCGCACCAGTATCGCCCGGCACTTGGACAACCAGGCCAAGGTGCGTTCCACCACCCACCGTCGGGCCGGAAAGGTCTTCTCTCCCCGTCGGTCCAGCTTCTCCTCCCCAATGCGCCGGATGTGCGGACGGTACTGGAAGGCGGCAACGGTCCCGTGGCCGGTGGGATTGTCATACCCCTTGTCCAGGCACAGGTTCTGGGCGCCTTCCGGGCGCGCCACTACGATGTTCTCCAGGGTCGGCCTCAAGAGTTTCGTATCATGGACATTGGCTCCAGCCACCGCCACGCTCAGGGGTCCGCCCGCCGCGTCCACCAGGATGCTCTTCTTGCTCCCAGCTTTGCCCCGGTCGGTGGGGTTCCGTCCAATGGCGCCCCCCCAAAACGGGCTTTGCCCATGGAGCAATCCGCCGACTGCCATTCCCAGTCCACGCCCCCCAATTCCTCGCAGCCCTCCACCAGGACGGCCCAAATGCCCTCCAGCACCCCCAGTTCCACCCAGCGCTGGAAGGTCCGGTGAATGGTGCTGTCGTCTCCCAGTTCCCGGGGCAGACGGTTCCACTGGCAGCCACTGCGCATCCGGAAGATGATGCCGTCCAGCATCCGCCTGGGGTCGGCGCGTTTGCGCCCCGTAGCCTTGGGAGGGTCCATATCCAGGATCACCGGGTGAATCTGCTCCCAGAGATGGTCGGGAATCTCCCAAATCGTCGCCAGAGTTTCGTCCTTTCCCATCGTCCACCCCCACACTTTTCCCTATTCTAACCCTTGCCGAATCCCCCGTCCCATCAGTTCATCTGCCTTTTGAGATAGTTTCTAAGTGCCGGGGGCGCTGGCTCTGGTTCGGGAGTCTATCGCCAGCCCCTTGACGAAGCTGGCGTTCGAGATCTTGGTGCTGACGGCGGCGCAACCGGGGAGGTGAGGGGAGCCAATTGGTCAGAAATTCGCTGGCATGCCCGCACTTGGGACATTCCCGCTGGCCGAATGAAAGCACGGCAGCCCCACAGGGTGCCTATGTCGGAAAGAGCGATGGAAATCCTGACTGAGGTGTGGGAAATAACCGGGCCGGACGGACTCTTATTCCCTGCCGGTGATGCGTGGAAGCAGAAGTCCGATATGACCCTCAACGTCATGCTTCGCCGTCTTGGCATTCCAGCCTCACCACACGGGTTCCGTAGTTCCTTCACTGACTGGGCCGAGGAACCAATGGAAGGATATTCGGGGGCATCAGATGCTGCCTTGGCCCATCAGGAAAGCAAGAAGACCAGGAAGGCCTATAACAGGACGGACTTTTTCAATGCTCGAATAGAGTTGATGCAGAGATGGGCTGACTATTTGGCGGATGGAAAGCGGAATCAATGAGAAGGCTGAGCCGGGGAGAGACCAGAGTATATTCACTTTCGTAGGAAGGGCATTTCGCGTTGCATTGCCTGTTCAGCGCGGGAGATCGTTGTCCTGATAAGACCAAGGTCGTTGGTTCGAGTCCATTCAGGCCCACTTGAGAGGATCAAGTCGTTAATTGGGATCCCGATGTCACATGCCGGGGCTGTCACTTCGCACCATGCGCTGGCTTCAAGTCCATCGCCCACGGGTGCCAGAGTCCTATATGTCTATTGTGTACTACATCCGAGTCGCATGCCTAAGATACCCCGTCGGCATAGCTCAGTCTAAAATTGGAATCCTAGCACCATTGTGGAGGCAAGGTAGGGTTTGGAAGCATTACAACACGGGACCGAACCAAGTTGACAGTCAAACCGCCGCGAGTAACTCATGAGCATGTATCCAACCATCGAGAGCATTTATGACCGGCTGAAACAGGCACAGAAAGAAACCTGCGTTGTCCTCGCGATCGAAGGAAACCCCAAACTCGTAGAGATGGAAGGTACGCATCCTCCGGAGAGCTGCTGGAAGGGCAGGCAAGACATGGATCGCTTCATTGACGCAGGGACTTGGCAGACAGCGGGGCCAGGGTTCCAACAACTACGGGAATGGGTAGAATCCACTGGAACGCGGCGGACGAAAAAGAGGCACCAAACGGCACTGTTGCCACGGGAGATGATTGGGGACTACAACGAGAGGACCAACTCGACTCTGTACCGCCACCCAGAAGTTGATCGCAGCGGCCAAGCTCTACGGACGGGAGGAAGTCGGAAACTGCGCCGCCGAATTCGCAGAACATGGAATGATCGAGGTCCGCAGGCTCTACCTGCTGAAGGGTCCGCCCATAGAAGCAGCCAAACCCTTGGATGAGTACTGCGCGCTTTTGCCATACGGCGAGGCGCTGCGGAGGATCAACGCTGAGACGGATCCGACAGGCTTGTCAATAGAGTGGCCTGAATCCAATTCGGATAACGTTTGTGCACTGGAAGGGAGATACCTTGAGACTGCCCGCCCCCAGCTGCACGAGTATGGCGAGTTCACAAGTCCCTTCCTGAAAGACGGACCAGAGCAGTTCGCGCTCCTCCTTGGGCTCGTCTGGGGAAGTGGCTTTCGGGTATTCGGCAATTGGCGGGGCGTTCACCCTGCCTCCGTAGCAGCACTGCCGTATCGGCACGCAACAGCAGGAAACGGCGCCGGGAGCAGACATGTGACGCTGCCACTGCAGGGATACGGCCCGCCTGTCCAAAAACGACCTTTGGCAGTCAAGGAACTCCATGAATTCGCGGCGAAATATACCGAGCTTCCAGAATGCGCCCGAAGCAGCCTGGCGAAAGCGATGGGACAACTACGCGACAGCACCGAGCGCATCCAATACGAAGACAAAGTAGTCGACGTGGGTGCCGCGCTGGGCATCCTATTTACGGAAGAAGAACAGGACGAACTGGCCATGCTTATCTCACAAAGGGCGGCGTGGTACTACTCGGATTCAGAGAACGAGAGACAGCAAACGGAGGAGATGCTCATCAAGTTCTTCGCACGCCACTTTAGAGTGGTGCGAGGTCGTCCGTTTGAGGAGGAGGGCGAAGAAGACTTCAACCGGACTGCCACGCTACTCGATAGCGCTGACAACGTGCTGCGGGCGTGCCTGATGTCTATGATCGGCGAGGGACGGCCGGACGACTGGAACGATGCGACGAAGCCACTGGCGGTTCGGTTCGACCCGCTGCGCCCAGAGTCCGAGATCCCGTCGGTGAAGGCCGATTGCCTGAGTTGGACGGTCGAAGAGCAAAGGGAGATTGACCGGGCACTGGAAGCGGTGTGGAAGCCGGTCGTCAAAGAAGCCCCTCCCCCACCATCCCAAGTGGGTCCGTCGTTAGTAATGGGAGTCCTGCCAGAAGTCGTCGATCGATACCGAGAGCAGGGGATCCCATATATCGTCCCACACCCGGCGCGGTTATACATGGCCCATCCCAAGTGGCCAAAGAAATCATCTGAGCCATTTGATGAACGTGCCAGGTACTACTGCGAAAGAGACGTGGCGCAACACATGCGGCTGTGGAGGGATGCTGCTGCAAACAAAGGGCTCGTTCAGTTCGAGGTGCCGAATGATGCCGACTTGTACCACCCAAAATATCGCGACAACTGGCCCTTGCCGTTGCTTTCATGGCACGAAGAGGACGCGAGTGCCCGTAACCCAAGCCACCGGACCGTACCTGGGAAGTTAGCCTCGCCGCTGGGCTCGATGCAGGATGCGGTCACCGAGCACGAGCAGCATTCCGCCGCCGAAGCGAAAGCCACCGTTCCACCGCCAAGACTACCGGAATCAATCGTAGCCGGGCTCGGAATTGAGTGGCAACGTTTATGGACAGCATTTCAGCACGACGTCAACACCCTTACCGACTCGCTGCTACACATGTTGGATGGCATTCATGCAAAGCATTTGGCCGAGCGGCAGCGTCTCATCCGAGTCATATCTGAGAGTGGCGGCGCCCTCAAGACTCTTGAAGATTCCATTCCCGTTGCAGGCGACGGCTACCTCGGTCCGAAGTATCCGAGTTTGCGGGTGTTCCTCGATCTGAAAGGAGAGGCGTTGTTCAGACGCACAGCGCCGGGTGGCTCAATGGAGCAAACCGCGTTCAAAGGATGGGTCGCCGAGGTCTGGTACCTGTGGGAAAGTAGCTATCGAAACCAGTTGAGACATGACAACCGCGAAATGCCCGGCGTTATCCGCCCTCGCCACCAGGTGCTCGGCGATCTGAGACACCTTCGCAACGACCTGTCTCATAACGGCATCGCCAAACGAGGAGAGGCCGGAAACTGCGAGGTCCTTCGCTGGTTCAGCGAAGGCGAACGAATGCACATCCGTGTGCGGCACATTTTCGACTTCTTAAACCAGATGGGATGGCTGGACGAAAACACACCTCATGTCATTTCGGAACCCGGAAAGGCAAGCACCTGGCGAATGGACAGAGAGGTAGAACCTGAGGGACCCACGCCAGCCCTGATATCCGTCCGTCCCTTTGTCGACCCGCTGCAAAACGACCCACGCTACCGCTACGGTGCCAGCGTGGCATTCGAAAACGGGATATTCGGAACGACTCCCATGGGGCCGGACAATGAAGAAACTAAAGCGCAGGAGAGTTCCAGAACCGACAAGTGGTTGAAGATGACTGTCAGCGAGCGCGGAGATCTCAACGTGCCCGATCTGGGAACTGTATCCGCCGCCAGACTGTATCGGGACTACCTAAAATGGGATCTACGACGGGGCCCGGGCATTCCGGGGCCATGGATACAGTTTCGAAAGTGACATGCCATGTACGTGCCTGTGTTCAAACTTCGAGACGGCAGACTCGGCTTCATCAACACCTCGGCTCTGGACTCCGCCCAAGAGTACAACATCAACCGTAATTTCAGGGACAAGCACGCCTTGGAGGCCTCACAGGCTGCCAATCCACATCTCTAGGATGGTACTGTCTGCCGTCAAGTCCGGCCAACCACGCTTCCCGTTTAGGGTATAATCAGATACAAAATGACGGCTTTTTCTCCCAGGTGTAATCAGATGAATGGCCGTCGAGCGGGCTCTTGACCTCAGTCTCCGCGATTCCGGCAAACGACTCATCAGCAGCCTGAAGGCCACTGACCGTTACTCGGAGGGATACCTCGAAACGACGGTGTCGATGGCCGCCCTGTACGCCGAGGAACAGGGCTGGTCGAGCGTAAGTGAAATCACTGTCTCCCACTTCGAGGACTATCTCGCCTACCTCAAGTAACGCACCCGTTGGTTTGGTGAACGGACCTATGCCGAACCCAGAAGGCTGTCCAAAATCCACTTCAACGTGCAGTACCATCGACTCCACCGGCTCTTCAACTGGCTGGAGGAGCGGAATTGTGTGGACAGCAACCCCCTCCGCCCGATCAAGCCGCCCCGCTTGGACGAAAAGACAGTTCCCGTGGTCACCGAGGACCAGATGAGGGACCTCCTGACCTTGGCCAACCCCGCCTTCGCCAGGACTCCAACTCACCGCATCCGCCTGACCCGCAGCCGGGCCCTGCTCCACATGCTCTGGGCCCCGCCATGGCGACTCACCGAGATCTCCAAGCTGCGCCTCGAGGACGTGGACATGGAGGCCAGCGCCGTACTAAACCAAGACCAAGGTGGAATCTACATTTTCGGGGCACCGAGTACCGGGGCTTTGGTATCCGGGCGGTGCCTTGTCCTGTAACCGGAGTAAGAGCCGGCCATATTGCTGACCCTCCCGGGATGTACATCCCACCTTGGCTTTGGTTTAGTAATGGGCAAGGGCAGGAGGGGGCGTGGATGCCCCTTGGTGGCGCCTCCAGCTCTGTGCTTCTGGACTATGTCCAGGGAAGGGAGAAGCTGTCTCCGGCCACCAATGTGGTGTGGGTATCAGAGCACGGATGAGCGTTGCTGCCCGGCGGAGTCTTCCAAATCCTCAAGCGCCTGGGGAAGCGTCCTGGCATCGCCAACCTGCACACCCATCGGTCTAGACACTCCTACGCCGCCACGCTTTGCGAGCCGGCATGCCGGAGCGGGAGCTCCAGATAGTGGGGGCTGCAAGAGGATACCCGACGCCTACTTCCGCCCGTTGGGCGCCGAGGATGCCATCGAGTTCCATAGGCGGGTGAGCCCGGGACACCGGCTGGGGAGAGCAACATCGCGGCGAAGAAGTCGGCAGTAGGGGCAGGACAAGCGGCGGGGGAACCTATAAGGCTTTTGAAGAGGATGAGGAAATCCGTCTTGGAGCGTGAAGCGGTTCTGTTCAAGCGGACCAGTCAAATGTTGCCTTCCAAAAGCTAATGAAGTTTCGCAATCATTGATAGAGCATTTTCTGAGCATCTAACGCGAGGACTTGAGCCGAAAGCCCCGGTCTCGGTGTAAATTATAGAAAATAAAGGAGGACCTTTTGCTCTGAGATAGGAAAGGTGCCAAACCTATTGCTACCAAATATAATCTGGGGCGAGGTGCCTCATCAGTGGGAGGCCAAAAGAGTAATTATCCGAGAATCGCTTTGGCCTTGATCGGGCAATGCAATTGATATAATGCTCCTGGTGACGGATCCGTGAAAGAGGACGGGCAATGGTGAGTTTCGAGCAGGCCTTCAGTGATATGGAAAAGTCGGCGGCGTCAACCGTCAAGTCAGCAGCTGACTTGACCAAACTGGCCCGGGCTTTGGAGAAAGCGGCGAAGGACGGCAACATTGCCGCCGCGAAGAGGGCCCAGCACAACATGAGCGAAGCTCTTAACGCACTGAGACAGGAGGTCGCCAACTCCATAGAGTCCTGGCCTTTCGGAGACGAAGAAGAGCAGCAGTACCTTAGCGAGGGCTACGCTCAGGAACTACGCACTGTGGCCGCCGAGAGGGGTCTTGAAATTTACGAACGCGACGGACGCATGATTGCACACCCATCCATTGTCCGAGTCCTCCCCGGATCCCGTGCGGTCAGGATAGACCGCAAGCAGGTTTCCACGATACGCCCCACGCGCCTGACGGACATCCTGCTGGATAACCAGAGGAAGCCTCCCCGCTTCCGAGCAGACCGGTTCCTCGAATCTCTGTACCAGGTCTATTCGGAGGTTACCAGGGAGGAGGGCCCAGACCGAATGGCGACGGGGCGGCAAGGCAGGGTGGTGGAACTGCAGAGGGTGTATCGGCTGTTCACTTCACTGCCAGGCAGTGACCGGGAATATGACCGGACAGACTTCACCCGGGACCTGTACCTGCTGGACCGAGACGGCCCGAGAACCACCAGCAGTGGCTTGCAGGTGTCTTTTCCTGCGTCATCCGGTACCCGCAGCAGCCGAGGGGTGTTTTCCTTCGTGGCGCCCGATGGCCAAGTCGTTACCTATTACGGAATACAGTTCTCCGAGGTCGGCTGATGCCAAACACAATCCCGCTGCTTGACTGGCTGGAGGCCATGGAGTCCGAGTATCTTTCCACATTTATCCCGAACGGTGGCGCCTCGGTCAAGTTCGCTGTAACGTCCGATTCACTGAAGGCCGACCTGCATGCGGCTTTACTTGAGCGGTGCGAAAAATCGGGAATGCTGCTTGTATCGCTGGACGCAGTTTCCAGGAGAGCCCACATGCCGCAGGACCTGTTCCATGGGCTGGCCTCGTCCGTGGACTGGCGTGAGGCGGCCAGGCGTATGGTCCTGAAACTTGCTCAGGAGAGGGTCTATATTGTCGATGGCATCGACCCTCAAGCTGATAGAAACGTGTTCGAGGCGATCGCGGAGGTCAACGGCCTGGAACATCAGTTTGTGCTGAGCAACCTTCGTCCACAGATCCAGGAACGGGTGTATCGTGAACCTCTGATGGCAAGGGACTTCAGGATTGCGATGTCTCATCTGTGTCAATTGGAGGACAGCAGGGAAGGCGAGCCGTATGGCGGACAGCCAATCATCGACTGGTTGACCGGAAACAACAATCGAATAAGCAGCGTACGTCCCTTTTCCATCTACACGCCAATCAACCGAACCACGGCCCGCTACTTCATTGAATCGACTCTGTTCTGGTTGCGTCACGTTGGCTATTCCGGGACTGTAATTCTGCTGGACAACTCCCGGGTTACGCTGGCCCGGAACCCCAGGGACGGGTTGAGGCACTACACCAGAGCGATGGTACTGGAGCACTACGAAATGTTGCGCGAGTTCGTGGACGCGACGGACCGCCTCACCGCCACCATGCTGGTGGTCGTTACGAGCAACGATTTTCTCGATGAGGAAGGCGGATCAAGGAGCAGGGGGTTTGGAATCTACCAGGCCCTGATGACGAGAGTTATTGACGATGTCCGGGACCGCAACCTCGTCAACCCGGTAGCGTCCCTGGTCCGGCTATCCTAGCAAGGAATCTGCCAGATGACTGAATTGAACAACGGTCGTTATATCCTGTCTCGCCGACGCGCGTTGGAAGCCCTCCGAAACGGCGTCCCCAACCGGGAGGCCGTGCAACTGCTCGGCAGTAACCAACCGCATGCAGAAGGGCAGTTCCAGGAGTTGCTCAGCCGGGCATCCGACACCGCCGCCCCGCCGCAGGGAGCTCTGGGACTGCTTGTCTCAGGGGACTTCGGTGCCGGCAAGTCCCATCTGCTTTCTCACTTTGAATACCGGGCGCTTTCGCAGGGTTTCGTGTGCAGCAAGGTGGCCATCAGCAAGGAAACACCGCTGTACGACCTTGGCAAGGTGTTCAAGTCGGCCATGGACAACGGGAGAATACTCGATCGCACCGGCCCGCTGATCGAGGAAATCGGACTCCAGCTCAACCACGATTCAGACGGGTATTCCAACCTCTTCAGCTGGGCAAATTCATCTTCCAGCGGCGTTCACCCCATCTTCCCGGCCAGCCTCCTGGTGCACGAGAGATCGAACGAGTTGGAGCTGAACCGCACCATTGAGTCCTTTTGGGCCGGGGAGAGGATCAAAGTAAGCGATGTCAAGAACGGACTGAGACAGATTGGCCAGTTGCAGAGCTATTCCTTCAGGGCTCCCAAAGCGTCCGACCTGCCTTCGCAACGTCTCCGGTTTGCCACGGAGTTGATCAGGGCTGCAGGCTACCGCGGTTGGGTTGTCCTGCTCGACGAAATCGAACTGGTTGGCCAGTACAGCCTGCTACAGCGCGCCCGTTCCTACGCGGAACTGTCCCGCTGGCTTGGGCAGGCTCAAGGCGAATCGAATCCGGGGCTGGTGGTCGTGGGAACTGTCACCGCCGATTACGCACTGGCGAACATATCGCCGGAGGCGAGCAGCAAGAAGGACCGTGACTATGCGGGGCAGAGGCTGCGCTCCCGCGGGGACGAAAATGGGGCCGCCCGGGCAGAGACTGCGATGCGGCTGCTGGAACGCGAATGCACACCACTGAGTCCCCCCGCTGAAGCCGACGTGAACGACACCCTGACCACACTGCGGCACATTTACAGTGAAGCATACGGATGGGATGCTCCGGCCCTTGAGGCGAGGACTGGAGAGGCCGGCTTCCGGCAACGGATGCGGTATCAGATTCGCTCCGCCATCAACGAGTGGGACCTGCTCAGGCTGTATCCCGACTCCAGGCCTGAGACAGAGGAGAGGGAGTTCAGGCACCAATACGTGGAGATTTCGGACTTGGAGGCCGGTACAGAGGGCGACGATGTTGGGGTAGAGTAGGCTATCACGGTCGTTTACTGTGGTGAGTCAGGATGCCAATTCCGTTCGAAAATGCAACGAATGGCGGCCCGGCGGGTACCTTTGGATTCCTGCGGCTCCTGGATGAGGAGCGAGGATCAGGAATCCGGGCCGCGCTGTTTGTTGCATCGGCTGTGGACGTACCTCTTGAGTTCTGCTTCACCCGCGTGGATCTTGACGATTCTGTGCTGTGGCAGAAAGGGGAAGCACGCAGGGTTGCCGCTGCGTCCTTGATCCGGAAGTTGTTCCATGCGGCGAATCGCACTCCCGATGTCATCCTGGGACTGGCTGACGAGATACTGCCACTGGTGATTCCCGAGGACATCAGGGTCGATGTGCCGCTGTGCCGGGTCTCCACCGACCCTGCGCCGAGAAGAGGCGTGTCGGAGGAGATCGAAAAGCTTGGCGCATCTCTGTTCCTGATCTGGAGCACCCCTGCACCCGCCGAGGGTTCGGTTGCTCGCCGGCTGCTGAACGTGTTCGCGGAACGTCCAAATCCTTTGGAAACGTTTGACAGGGTGGCCGCAGGCATTGCGGAAGCTTACAAAGGACGGTGAAAGAGGGGAACTTTGCATAGAGATCCTGACGCAACGTCTGGTTCAGGCTATCACATCGAACCGGTGAGGTTCCTGCCAGTGGCAGTGCCCGCGCCCCCTGAACAGGCGACACAAGTTGATCTAGAGTGGATGTACTGGGTTGGGGAGTCTGGTTCCCCGCAGCATACCGGTCAGTCAGCGGGCGCACCTTGTCCCCAAGGAGACCTTGACCTGGCCCGCAGATTACGCAAAGTCCTACGTTCGGCTGGCACAGAGCCGCCATCTATGGACAGCCTGGAGTGGCCTGGCACCCTTATGTCCTTTCAGGAGGACGGGGTGCGGGCCCTTATAGCCAGCGACCGTCTCCTGCTAGCTGATGACATGGGGCTTGGCAAGACCCTGCAGGTCATTGCGGCCCTGCGGATTCTGAAGCACCGGGGAGACATCTGCTCCGCGCTGGTCGCGGCACCAGCGAGCCTGTTGGACCAATGGCGAGGAGAGCTCCGCAAGTGGGCGCCTGAGCTTTCGGCAATTATCATTCGCGGCTCTGCGTCGGACAGGGCCTGGCAGTGGCAGACCGAAACGGATGTGAAACTGGTCAGCTATGAGACATTGCGGTCTGACTTCGATGGTAACACCCAGGCGCCTGTGAGGAGGAGAGTCTGGGGCGTGGTCGTGGCCGATGAGGCCCAACGGATCAAGAACCGCAACGATACCAGCAGGTCACTCAAGGGCTTGAATCGAGTCCGGTCATGGGCGCTGACAGGAACTCCCATTGAGAACCATGAGGAGGAGCTGGCGTCCATCCTGGAGTTCGTCGACCACGACGGGCAGGGACAGTCCAAGCGGTATCACCCCGGTCCCGAACTGCTCAGCCGCCACCGCCAGCTCCAGTTACGGCGCAAGAAGGGCGACGTGCTGGAAGATCTCCCGGAAAAGCAGGTCACCCTCCTGCCCATCGAGCTTCATGCCAAACAGCGGGCAAGCTATGACAAGGCCGAACAGGAGGGGGTTGTATACCTGCGATCGCTGGGAAGGGACATCACCATCCAGCACGTGCTGGAGCTGATCACGCGGTTGAAGCAGATATGCAACGCCGACCCCCAGGGCGGCGACTCCAGCAAGCTGGACGACATCGAGGAAAGGCTTGAGCTGCTGGTCGGACAGGGTCACAAGGCGCTGGTCTTCTCCCAGTACACCAGTGACACCGCAGGAGTGGCGGCAGCGGCAAGCCGTTTGCGGGAATTCAACCCGCTGGTCATTACCGGAGACGTGCCCCTCCAGGACAGGCCAGCGATAATCGAGCGCTTCAAGAGTGATGCACGCCATCAGGCGCTGATAATCTCCCTTCGTGCGGGTGGGCTGGGTCTGAACCTGCAGGAGGCATCCTACGTCTTTCACCTGGACCGCTGGTGGAACCCTGCGGTGGAACGCCAGGCTGAAGACCGGAGCCACCGGATGGGGCAGACGGCCAAGGTCAATGTGATCAAGTACTCATGCAGGGAAACTATCGAGGAGCGTATAGACGCCATTCTTGCCAGGAAGCAGGATCTCTTCGATAGACTCGTTGACGACGTTTCCCTGGACCTGTCGTCCCGGTTTAGCCGAGAAGAGCTGTTCGGCCTTTTTGGGCTCGAGAGATACGCCTGACCTTTCACCAGCGCATTGGTCCAAGGGTTGACTCGATCATGACATCTTCGACTCCAGAACAGCGGGCGAGAGCCAACATCGATCGGTTGCTGCTGCACGCAGGGTGGGTCGTGCAGGACTTGGCCGGCCTCAACGTGCACGCCGCCCGCGGGGTGGCGGTGCGGGAGTTTTCGCTGCGGCCTGGCCATGGCACCGCCGACTACCTGCTGTATGTGGACGGCTGGGCGGCGGGTGTGGTGGAGGCTAAGCCTGAGGGTCATACGCTCACCGGGGTGGAAAGCCAGTCGGGGAAGTATGGTGCCGGTTTGCCCGATAACCTGCCCGCATACGTCCGGCCGCTGCCGTTCCTGTACGAGAGCACTGGGGTTGAGACGCGATTTACAAACGGCCTGGACCCGGAGCCGCGCAGCCGCCCGGTGTTCGCCTTCCATAGCCCTGAGACGCTGGCTGAGTGGCTCGGCGCATCCGTGCAGTCTTGGGATGCGGGGGAGAGGCAGGTTGCCGGGACACAGGCCTCCTATACTGCGCCGTACAGTCTTCGTAGCAGATTGGCGGCCATGCCGGCGCTGGACGAGTCGGGCCTCTGGCCGGTGCAGGCTCGGGCTATCCGGAACCTGGAGCAGTCGCTGGCGGAGGCACGGCCACGCTCCTTGGTGCAGATGGCTACGGGCAGCGGCAAGACGTTCATGGCCTGCAACCAGGTGTACCGCCTCATCAAGCACGCCGGGGCGCGGCGGGTGCTGTTCCTGGTTGACCGCAGCAACCTGGGGCGGCAGACGCTGCGTGAGTTCCAGAGCTTCACCGTTCCGGGTGACGGGCGGAAGTTCACCGAGCTTTACAACGTGCAACTGCTCCAGTCGGGGAGCATCGACCCGGTGAGCCGCGTCTGCATCGCCACCATCCAGCGGGTGTACTCCATGCTGAAGGGCGAGGAACTGGACCCGGAGATGGAGGAGCTATCGGGTTTCGATATCGCCTCGGCCCGGCAGTCGGCGCAGGCCGTTGAATACAACCCGAGGTTTCCCATTGAGGAGTTCGACTTCATCATCACCGACGAGTGCCACCGCTCCATCTACGACCTGTGGCGGCAGGTGCTGGAATACTTCGACGCTTTCCTCATCGGGCTGACCGCCACACCCTCCAATCAGACCTTCGGCTTCTTCAATCAGAACCTGGTCATGGAATACAACCACCGGGAGGCGGTGGCCGACGGCATCAACGTTGATTACAGCGTCTACCGCATCGAGACGGAGATAACCGGGCAGGGCGCCACCATCGAGGCCGGTTCGTCGGTGGACCGGCGCGACCGCCGCACTCGCAAGGTCCGCTGGGAGGAACTGGAAGAGGACCTGACCTTCACCCCCGGTCAGCTCGACCGCGACGTGGTGGCGGTGGACCAGATCCGCACGGTTGTCCAGACCTTCCGGGACAAGATTACGACCGAGATTTTCCCCTGACGCGAGCATGTGCCCAAGACCATCATCTTCGCCAAGGACGACAGCCATGCCGACGACATTGTCGGCATCGTGCGGGAGGAGTTCGCCAAGGGCAACGACTTCTGCCAAAAGATCACCTACCGGACCACGGGGGCCAAGCCCGAGGACCTGATAACGCAGTTCCGCAACAGCTTCAATCCCCGCATCGTGGTCACGGTGGACATGATCGCCACTGGCACCGACATCAAGCCGGTGGAGGTGGTGTTCTTCATGCGCAACGTGCGCAGCCGAAACTTCTTCGAGCAGATGAAGGGGCGCGGTGTCCGCACCATCTCCTCCACCGACTTCAACGCCGTTACGCCGGATGCGAAGGGCAAGGAACGCTTCGTCATCGTGGATGCTGTGGGCGTCACCGAGAACGAGATGTCGGACTCTTACTCCTTGGACCGGCACCCGTCGGTGCCCTTCGACAAGCTGCTGGACATGGTGGCCATGGGCGACCGCGAGCCGGACACGCTGTCGTCGCTGGCCAGCCGCCTCGCTCGCCTGGACCGGCGGCTCTCGCCCCAAGACCGGCAGGCGCTGGAGGCCGGGGCCGGGGGCGCCACCCTGAAGGAACTGGTGTCGAGGCTGCTCAACGCCACCGACGCCGATGCCGCCCTGGACGCGGCGCGAGAGGCCACCGGACAGGACGACCCACCGGAGGAGGCAGTGGCCGAGGCTGAGCGGCGACTGCTGGATGCGGCCGCCAAGCCCTTCGCCGCCAACCCGGAACTGCGGCAGCGGCTGACCGAGATTCACCGGGCCTACGAGCAGACCATCGACAACGTGACCGCCGACCGCCTCGTCCGGGCCGAATTCTCCGACGCTGAGGCCGGGAACCTGGCGCAGTCATTCCGGGAGTACATCGAGGAGAACCGGAACGAGATCACCGCGCTGCAGGTCCTGTATGAACGCCCCTATCGCCAGCGGCTGAGCTACGCCGACATCCGGGCCTTGGCCGACGCCCTGCAAAGCCCGCCCCGTTCCTGGACTGCCGGGAGGCTCTGGGACGCCTACCGGCAGCTTGACCAGTCGAGGGTGCGCGGCTCCAGCCAGCGAGTGCTGGCCGACATCGTTTCGCTGGTGCGCTTCGCCCTCGGGAACGACGAGGAGCTGGCCCCCTTCGCCGAGCAGGTGGAGGAGCGGTTCCAGGGCTGGATGGCGATGCAGGAGACCGCCGGACGGGCCTTCACAGAGGAGCAGCGGCAATGGCTGGAGGCCATCAAGGACCACATCGCCGGCAGCGTCAGCATCGAATCCGGCGACCTCCAGTACGCACCCTTCGTCCAGCGCGGCGGCATCGGCCGTGCCCACGCTCTTTTCGGCGAGCAACTGCCCCTGTTGCTGGAGGAGCTGAACCTGGCGCTGGCGGGGTAGCGAGGCCGCACGGAAATAATGGGCGAATATGAACGGAGAGAGCCTTCTATGAGAACTGTGGCGGAGATTAAGAAAGACATTCTGGCCCTGCCCAAAGCCGAATATGCCGAACTCCTGGAATGGCTGACTGAATTGGAATCGGACGAGTGGGACAAAGAGATTGAGGAGGATGCCAAAGCAGGCAGGCTGGATTTCCTCAGGAGCCGGTCTCTCAAGGCGAAACGCGATGGTACGCTTGGATACCTCTAGTGCGTTGGGTGGCTCCGGATGCCTAAAGTGCGGGACGCAATCAGAATAGTTGAGCGGGACGGGTGGTATTGGGTGCGGACAAGGGCAGCCATCGGCAATATCATCACGAGTGAAAGCCGGGAACGGTTACAATTGCGGGACATCCGGGAACTGATGTCCCCACTGGCACATGGCACGAAATTATGAGGCAAGCAGGACTCGTAAGAGGAAGAGACTACTGATGAAATACACCGTCATAATCGAGGAAGGTCCCACCAGCTACGGAGCCTATATCCCTGACCTGCCCGGCTGCGTCGCCGCGGGGAATACCAGAGAGGAAGTCATAGACCTCATCACCGAGGGTGTCGTCTACCATCTCGAACTGATGGCCGAACACGGCGAAACCATCCCAGAACCCACCTATTCCGCCATCGAGGTGGAGGTCCAACTCCCGGTCAGGGCAGTCGGGTCAGGGTAGCGGGGATTACCGATGAAATACGTAGCGATAATTGGCAAAACCGGCAACGGCTATGCGGCGCACCTGCCCGACCTGCCCGGCTGCATCGCCGCCGCAGATACCTTCGAGGAAACCCGTAACCTTATCGAAGAAGCCGCCAATTTCCACGTCGAAGGAATGCTTGAGGACGGTGAAACCATCCCCGAACCACTAAACGTCGCCGTGGAAGTGGAAGTGGACATCCAGGCCCTTGACCCGGCGCAGCAGACCACCGTCGAGTCTGGCGCGTGATTGAACCGATGGCTCACCCTGGCATCGTGCCGACGGAGACGCCCACGGGCGAACTGCCCGCCGGTTGGGCAATGACTACTCTCGGTCATGTTCGCAGGGATTATTCCAAGAGTGTTACACCTGACAAAACGCCGCTCCAGATATTTGAACTGTACAGCGTTCCGAGCTTCTCGGAAGGAGTGCCCGAGATCGTTTCTGGGAGCGACATAGGGTCAAGCAAACAAGCAGTCGAAATAGATACCGTACTACTTTGCAAAATTAACCCAAGAATAAATCGCACTTGGGTAGTTGGTAACTATTCAAGCCATCCAAAGATAGCGTCAACGGAGTGGATCGGGTTCTTTCCAATAGACGGACTATTCCCGAAATATCTCTGCTATTGCTTGCAGTTAAACTCATTCAGAGATTTCCTCGCCACCAACGCCTCAGGTGTTGGTGGTTCTTTGATGAGAGTTAAAGCAAATACCTTCGCTGACTACCCCTTCCCCCTCCCTCCCCTCGCCGAGCAGCGGCGCATCGTGGCGGAGATTGAGACGCAGTTCACGCGGCTAAACGCGTCGGTGGCGGCGCTGCGGCGGGCGCAGGCCAACCTGAAGCGCTACCGGGCCAGCGTCCTCAAGGACGCCTGCGAGGGCCGGCTGGTTCTGACCGAGGCCGAGCTGGTCCGCTCCGAGGGCCGCGACTACGAACCCGCCGACGTCCTGCTGGAGCGCATCCTGGCCGAGCGCCGCGCCCGCTGGGAGTCGCAGGAGAAGCGGCGGGGCAAGTACAAGGAGCCGTCCGCGCCTGATGCGTCAGACTTGCCGGAACTGACGGAGGGGTGGGTGTGGGCGACGTTGGCCCAAGTAACCGATATACAAGGCGGTATCCAAAAACAGCCGAAACGCGCGCCCGCGCAAAACGCTTTCCCATTTCTCAGGGTCGCGAATGTCCTACGGGGCAATCTTGACTTGGAGGAAGTGCATAAAATCGAACTTTTCTCCGGCGAACTGGAAAAGCTCAGGTTGAGGACCGGGGATCTACTGATCGTGGAAGGTAATGGCAGCCCGTCCCAAATCGGCCGGATGGCTATATGGAAAGGTGACGTCGAAGACTGCGTTCACCAGAATCACATCATAAGGGCACGCTCGTATAGCGGAATAGTTCCTCAATACATTGAGTATTACTGGAATTCTCCAATAGGGACATCCGAAGTCTCCAAAGTAGCAAGTTCCACCAGCGGACTGTACACCCTGAGCGTCAGCAAAGTTAGCGACCTCACCATTCCCCTCCCGCCTCTGGCCGAACAGTTCCGCATTGTGGCGGAGGTGGAGCGGCGGCTGTCGGTGGTCCAGCAGGCGGAAGCCACCGTGGAGGCCAGCCTGGCGCGGGCGGAGCGGCTGCGGCAGAGCATCCTCAAGCAGGCATTTTCCGGCAGGCTGGTGCCGCAGGACCCGGACGACGAACCGGCATCCGTGCTGCTGGAGCGCATCAGGGCCGAGCGGGCGGCGGCCGAAGCGTCCGCTCCCCGCACGCGCAGGCCCAGAACCCGGAAGGCCCAGGAGACAACCCCATGACCACCTCGTCCGCCATCGGGCAAAAGCTGTGGAACTACTGCAACGTCCTGCGCGACGCCGGGCTGTCCTACGGCGACTACCTGGAGCAGCTCACCTATCTGCTCTTCCTCAAGATGATGGACGAGCGCAGCCGCCCGCCCTATACCCTGCTGCCGGATTACCAGCCGCCGCCCATCCCCGAGGGCTACGACTGGCCCAGCCTCCTGATGCGGGACGGCGACGAGCTGGAAACCCACTACCGGCGTACTCTGGAAACGCTGGCACGGCAGCCCGGCACCCTGGGGGTGATTTTCAGCAAGGCGCAGAACAGGATCCAGGAGCCGGCCATGCTGACCCGGCTGGTCCGGGAGCTCATCGACAGCGAGGACTGGCTGTCGCTGAGCGCCGACGTGAAGGGGGACGCCTACGAGTCGCTGCTGGAGCGCAACGCGCAGGACGTGAAGACCGGCGCCGGGCAGTATTTCACGCCGCGGCCGCTGATCCGGGCCATCGTGGACGTGATGCGCCCCGGCCCCGACGACACCATCTGCGACCCGGCCTGCGGCACCGGGGGCTTCCTGCTGGCCTCCCACGACTACATCGTGGAGCGGAACCCGGCGATGGACCGGGGCCAGTTGGAGCATCTCCAGCGGGACGCCCTGCACGGCTGGGAGATCGTGGACAGCGCGGCCCGGCTCTGCGTGATGAACCAGTATCTGCACGGCATCGGCGGCGATGAGACCAACATCGTTGTGGACGACAGCCTGCGCTCCCATCCGGGGGTCAACTTCGACCTGGTGCTGACCAACCCGCCCTTCGGGCGCAAGTCGGCCCTCACCTTCGTCAACAGCGAGGGCGAGACGGAGCGGGAAGCCCTGACGGTGGAGCGCCCCGACTTCTGGGCCGCCACCAGCAACAAGCAACTCAACTTCCTCCAGCACGTCCGCACGCTGCTGAAGACCCAGGGCCGGGCGGCCATCGTGGTGCCGGACAACGTGCTGTTCGAGGGCGGCGCCGGGGAGACGGTGCGCCGCCGGCTGCTGGCGGAGTGCGACGCCCACACCCTGCTGCGGCTGCCCACGGGCGTCTTCTACGCCCAGGGGGTCAAGGCCAATGTGCTGTTCTTCGACCGCAAGCCCGCCAGCGAGACGCCGTGGACCAAGGACCTGTGGATCTACGACCTGCGCACCAACCGGCACTTCACGCTGAAGACCAACCCGCTCACCCGCGCCGACCTGGACGACTTCGTGGCCTGCTACAACGCCAAGGGCCGCCTTGAGCGCGAGGAGACGGAACGCTTCCGGCGCTTCTCCTACGACGGACTGGTCAAGCGCGACAAGGCCAACCTCGACATCTTCTGGCTCCGCGACGAAAGCATGGAGGACACCGCCACGCTGCCGCCGCCGGAGGTCATCGCGGAGGAGATCCTGGAGGACCTGCGGGCAGCGCTGGAGCAGCTGGAGGAGATTGCGGGGGACTTGGCGACGGAGGCGGTGTGATGACTTACAATAATAGAGGTATAAGGATCACACAGAGCCAGGCCGTGGCACTGACACATGCTTGTTGACACCTACTAAACTAAAGCCAAGGTGGGATGTGCATTTGGCTGGTGGTGGGAATCCGGATGGGGGTTACGCAGGAGCCCCTCTGCTCTTGATTCCAGGACTGTATGGCACCGGCGTTTGACCTCTTCTTTCCGTCCGGCCAGCGCGGCGAGGAGGTTTCTCACCTTCTCCTGCACCATCTTCTTGGTGCCCGGACACAGGTTCCCGGTCGCCTCCTCTCTCACCCACCCCAGATCGCCTCATCGGCATTGAAGTCGGGACTGTAGCCGGGCAGGTTCACCAGCCGCAGATACTCCCGCATTACCTCGCCGCGGTGCGCCGGAGCATTGTCCCAGACCACCTTCAACGGCTCAGTGTGCCTCTGCCTCAGTTGTTTGAAGAAGGCTGCCGAGGTTTCGCTGTTGCTGTTCCCCTCAGTCCCATCCACTCCACCTCCCCAGTCTCCAGGCATACCGCCGGGTAGTAGCTGGCCTTCTCGCCACGCCGCGGGCTACCGGAGTCCGTCAAGGCCGGCTCTCCCCGCAGCACCCACTTGCCCCGCAACTCGGCGTCGGCACGAAAGTGGGCCTCGTCGGCGAAGAATATCTTGGCTCCAGACCGCCGCGCCTCGTCTGACAGGGTGGCGTACTCCGCCACGAAGGCCTCCCGCTTGGCCTCATCCGCCTTGACCAGCCGCATCTTTGGGCGCCTCAGGACGAATCCCAAGCGGTGCAGATAGTTCAGGCATCTGCTGCGGCTCAGGCTGATGTCGAAGCGCTCCGAGACAAACTTATAGATGACTTTCCAGTTCCAGTTGGCCAAGCCGATGCCAGACTTGGCGGGCAACTCCTGCACCGTCGCCCTCAGTGCCGCCTGCTGCGCCGCTTCCAACGCGGGGGGAACCACCGGACTGCTCGAAGATCAGGGCCGCCGGACCTCCCTCGCTGAAGGCGGTGGCCCATCTGCCGATGGTGTGTGGGTCCCGTCCCAAGGCATCCGCCGTGGCCGAGGCGGTCATGCCCTGGGCCGAGAGCCAGATGGCGTGCCAAAGCTCCCGCTCCCCGGGCGTGGGCGCCAGAATCATCCGCCGGTGCAAATCCCGGACGTCCAACTGCCATTGTTCGAGAAACTGATCTATCTCCCTTACGCCCATCACCAACCCCTCTCCGACTCCCAGACAAGCTAACTCAGTTCCTCCACAACCTTACCCCATGCACCTACGCCTTTCACCTTGACTTTGCTTTGGATGTACAAAGTCCAGCTAATACTACAGCCGCACTAACACCGACTAGTGGACCAACAGCTTTGAAATGATGGTATAACATCCTCACATTTCCCTTAGGACCAGGACCACTGGGTAATAAGGGCAATCCCAGCAACTCATCATTTCAAAGATTTCGGACTACTAGTGGTCCATTTTTGCAACGCCCTTGACAGGCCTCCGGAGCCTGCGAGGCCTTTTGCCGTTGTGCCGCTCTGATTCGCTATTCTGTAACGTAATTCGTATTAGTTAGCTATAAATAACACATTTTGATAGTATTCTCTGCTATTGATAAGCCTTCTTTCATAACGTATATATATGCAACTATCCCGATTATGAATCTACCTCCGTTTTAGCAAAGTAGTTGCTTTATCTGAGTGCCACGACCATAAGGTCGGCCTCCCAATCCAACCATGAAACCATGATCAGAGAGAGTCCGATATGCGACACCTTAGATTCGTTGGGGCAAGATACCTATTTCTCCTATTGCTCTTTGCCCTGTTTATCATAGCCTGCGGCACCTCATCCCCGGCGGAAGACACCGCGACCAGCCCCGCCGCCACCGCCGCGCCGACAGCCCAACCCACCGCTGCCGCCACGGCGTCGGCCGCCCCCACAACCGAGGCGACGCCCGTGCCTCAGGCCCAGCCTGAGGCGACGCCCGTGCCCCAGTCATCGAGCAGGTCCGGTGGTGTCGTGCCGATGCAGAAGCACGCCGCTCCCCGGCGCATCGATCCCCATCCGTCCGGCTCCGGCATCGACATGTCAGAGGCCACCTTGCTCTATAACGGGCTGGTCAAATACAACGACTTCGGAGACGTAAACGAGATTGTTGGTGACCTAGCCACGGGTTGGGACGTCAGCGACGACGGCTTGGCATACACTTTCCGCATTCCGGAGGGTGTGCAGTGGAGCGATGGTATGCCGCTGACCACAGCTGACGTAGTCTTCAGTTTGGACCGCATGGTCCAAGAGGGTGAGAACCGGCCTAGGGCCGGCGCGCTCCGCACGTATTACACCAGCTCCGAGGCCATCGACTCGCAGACCGTTGTCGTAAACCTGAAATTCCCGGCCGCCGCCTTCCTACCCGCCCTGGGAATCGACTACATGAAAGTCGTCCCCAAGCATGTGTTGGAAGCGGGGGCCGATATCGGCGCTGTGGCGCCCCAGGTGGGTTCGGGGCCTTACGAGATGGTCAGCTACCGCAAGGGTGACGTAGTCGAATACCAGAAGAACGAGACTTACTTCAAGGACGGACTGCCTCTTCTGGACGGGATCACCAAGCACGTGATCACCGACAAAGGCCGGACCAAGGCGGCCTTCGAGACCCGGCAGGTGTTGATGGCCACGGTGGGGTTTACCGGCATGAACGTCCAAGACTATTTGAACCTGCAGGAGACTGCCGGTGACCACCTGACCGTCCACTTCATGAACGACTTTCTGGCCATTGGGCTGATGCTCAATACCACCATCTCGCCCTACGATAACCCCAAGGTGAGGAGGGCGCTATTCTTGGCGACGGACCGCCAAGCGCAACTCGACGCCTTCGGATTCGGCAAAGGGTCGATCCACGGCCCGCTGCCGTCCTGGCTCTGGTTCGGAATGCTCGATGAGGGACTGCTGGAGGTGCCTGGCTTCCGCCAGACTGCCGGCGGGAAGAAGGATCCGCGGGATATCGAAATGGCGAAGCAACTGCTGACCGAAGCCGGTTATCCCGACGGGTTTGACGCCACCATCACCGTCCGACAGACCGGGATCTACGCCGACCAGGCCGCGCTGCTCAAGGACCAATTCCGCGAGATTGGCATCAACATCACCACTCGTCCTATGGAGAGCACAGCGGGCCTCGCCGCCTTCCTGGCCTTGGACTTTGAGATGGGTATCCAGGGCACCGGGTTCGCCTTCCATGACCCGGACCAGATACTGGCCGGGCTGTACCTGCCCCGGGGCGCCCGCAATTACCCCGGCTGGGAGCATCCTAGGATTATCGAGCTCTATGACCAGCAGGCCCGCGCCGCAGACCAGACCGAGCGGGGGGAAATCATAGCTGAGATCGAGCGGATACTGCTCTACGAGGACAACCATTGGGTCGGGTTGCTATGGGACAACTTTGGCTGGCCCGTCAGCAAACGGATCAAAGACTTCTACCTGCCTCCCACGGTGGCTTCCACCGGAATGATGTGGGAGCGTATCTGGCTGGACGAATAGCCGGGTAATCGGTCAGCGACGGAAGACCGGGCCTGGAACGGCGGCCGCACGGACCAGGCCCAGAAGACCAAGGAGAAGTTATGGGCCGCTACTGGGCTAAACGCGTATCCTTGTTCATCCCGACTATTGTGCTGGTCTCCATCCTCGTGTTCCTGATTATGAACATCATCCCTGGCGACCCGGCGATGATGATACTGATGGGGGAGCAAGGGGAGCGGGACTTCACTCAGGAACAGATCGACGCGCTTCGCCATAAGCTGGGCACCGACCGGCCCTTGCCGGTGCAGTACGGCTCTTGGTTGTGGAACATGGCGCAGGGTGACTTCGGCACGTCCATGTTCTACGACGAGCCGGTCTGGGACGAGTTGAAGGAGCGGTTCCCCACGACCTTGGAGTTGATATTCCTGGCCTTCATCATTAGTTTCGGCTTGGCCGTGCCCTTGGGCGTCCTGTCGGCCGTGAAGCAGGACACTCCAGTCGACTACATCGGCCGCCTTTTGAGTATCAGCGGCATCGCCCTGCCCACGTTTTGGCTGGGGATCATGGTCATCATGTTCCTGGTGCGGTTCTTCGACTGGGCCCCGCCGCTGGGCTACGCCAAGGCTTGGGAAGACCCGCTCAAAAACCTCTCGCAGATGGCGTTTCCGGCCCTGGTTCTGGGCTTCTACAACATGGCCTTCATCGCCCGGGTGACCCGCTCTGCCATGCTGGACGTGATGCGGGAGGACTTTATCCGCACCGCCCGCTCCAAGGGCCTTTGGGAGATGACGGTGATATCCCGGCACGCCCTCAAGAATGCCTTCGCCCCAGTGCTTACCGTCTCCGGATGGCAGATCGGGCGACTCATCGGCGGTACGGTCATCATCGAGAGTATCTTCTTGGTACCAGGCGTGGGGCGCACCTTGATCGACGCCATCTTCCACCGGGACTTCACTATGGTGCAGGCGGTGGTCTTTCTGGTGGCTTTGGGGGTACTCCTTCTCAACCTGGTAATTGACATGGTCTATGCATGGTTGGACCCGAGAATCCGTTATTCTTAGGCGGGTGTCGAAGAAACGATGAGCAGTCAAAGATCCGCGACATCGGTCCTAGGCCGGGGCATTAGCCGGGCAATATGGTTCGGCCCGGCCCATGAGATTTCTGCCTTCGCCAAGAAAAAGCCGTTGGGGGCCGTCGGGGGCGTGATCGTAGCCTTGACGATATTGGCGGCTATATTTGCACCGGTCATAGCTCCTTCCGATCCCTACCAGGTACATCCCAACCAGATTTTCGCCCCGGCCAGCGCCAGCGCACTGGTGGGAACGGACCAGGTAGGGCGGGACGTGTTCAGCCGTCTTATCTACGGCGCGCGGATTTCGCTGCTCGTAGGGATCGTCAGCGTCGGCATCGGTGCGACCATCGGGGCCGTTGTTGGCGTGGTCAGCGCCTACTTCGGCCGCTACACTGACCTAGTGATACAGAGGGTACTGGACGCCCTGATCGCTTTCCCGGGCATCGTGCTTGCATTGGGCATCATGGCGGCCCTGGGCAAAGCGTCCCTGATTAACGTCATCCTCGCCCTCACCATCGTGTTTGCCCCAGGGGCAGCCAGAACCATCCGCTCCCGGGCCCTGAGCCTGAAAGAGATGGACTTCGTCCTGGCTGCCCGGGTGGTAGGAGCTTCGGACTGGCGGATCATCTTCCGCCACATCGTGCCCAACTGCGTGTCGCTCTATATAGTGTTCTTCAGCATCACCGTGGGCTTTGCCATCGTGGTCGAAGCGTCGCTTAGCTTCCTCGGCGTGGGAACGCCGCCGGAAGTACCGTCGTGGGGCGGTATGTTGAGCATGGCCGCTACCAACTACATCAGTGTCGCGCCCATGCTGGCCATACTGCCCGGTGTCGCCATCGCCTTGGTCGTGTTCGGCTTCAACCTCCTCGGCGACGCTTTGCGGGACGTGCTTGACCCGAGGCTGAGGGGGACGTAGACGAGGAAGGTCGCGTCCCTACTATTCCTGTGCTGGTGCAATCTCGGTAAAGCCCGGCATAGGAACTTCCATCAGCGGCTTGGATCTGCAAGAAAAGAATAGATATGGCACCCTTTCAGACAATTCTTGCGCAATGAGCCAGAATTCGTGAGACCGCATCCTGAACCAAGGCAATGGTGGGATGTTCATCGGTATGGTGTTGGGATGCAGACTGGAGGTTTCCCAAGTACTCGCGGGCCCTTGATTGCAGGATGGCCCGAAACCGCCGCTTGACCTCTTCCTTCCTGGCGGACAGACTGGCGAGAATGCCGCTGCACCCTCTCCTCCACCAACGCCTTGGTCCCCAAGCAAAGATTCCCGGTCACCTCCTCCCTCACCCAGCCCCAGACCGGTTCATAGGCGTTGAAGTCCGGGCTGTACACCGACAGGTTCACCAACCGCAGATCCAGGTCCACGCCGGTGTCTTCTGGTATGGCCGCACCGCCTCGCCACTCCTGAGCTTGCCGAAGGGGCACCGGTGCGTTGTCCCAAATCACGTTCAGCGGACCGGTGTGACTCTCCCGCAACTGCTCCAGGAACGCAGCCGATGTTTCGGAGTTGCTGTTTCCCTGTAGCTCCATCCACTCCGCCTCGACGGTCTCCGGGCACACCGCCGAGTAGTAGCTGGCCCTCTCACCATAGCGCGGGCTGCTCGAGTCCACCAAGGCCGGCTCTCCCTTCTGCACACACTTACCTCGCAACTCGGCGTCCGCCCGGAAGTGAGCCTCGTCAGCGAAGAAGACCTTCTCCCTGGACGCATGAGCCTGAAATGCCAGGGCGGTGTACTCCGCCACGAAGGCATCTCGTTTCTCCGCATCAGCCTTGGCCCGAATCCACCGAACCGAGTGGTGGGGGCATTGGAACGGGACATAGCGGGGACGGAGACGAGATGATCCAGGCGAATTCGGGTGGATGGCGCCAGCAGCAGGCCTGTTGCCGGCGCTGCGGTCATGGGCGCTGCGGTCAGGGCGCTGCGGTCAGGAGGGAAGCGGCAATGCGCGCAATCGGGCCAGGGCGTCACTGAACTGGGCCTCCCAAGGCCAGCGCCAAGGCAAGTGCAGTGTCAGGCGCCGCGCCGAGCGGGTGAGCCGACCGGCCAAGGAGAAGAAGCGTCGCCGGAGGGTCTTGGTGGTCACCACCAGCTCGCCCAGACCGATGCGCGCCGTCCAGCGGGCCAGATTGTGAGCCATCGCCTGTATCGCCAGCCAGGCGCCGTTGGCGGCGAAACGTCCGGACGGAAGATGGTTGAGCCCGACGCCGTACTTGAGGTCGCGGATGGCATTCTCGATCTCGGCGTGGCGGCGATGATCGGTCTCCAGTTCCAGGGTGTCGCCGTCCCGGTCGGTGATGAAGGCGTGATAGCTGTAGGTGGCGAACAGCGCCAGTTGGGAACCGGGCGTGGGCTTCACCCTCCGGACGATGAGCCGCACCGGCGCGGCGTCGGGCTCACTCTGAAAGGGAGTGTAATTGGTCTCCGCAACGTCGGCGGCGCCGTCCATCCAGTAGGGACCGGCGTCCAGTCCGTCTCGGGTATGGCCTCGATGAGATTGCGCAGGCTTTGGTGCTGGCGGATGGTGATGGAGAAGCGGACATCCAGCTTGCGGCAGGCCGCGACGATGGCGTGGGTGTAGAAGCCGCTGTCGGCCCGCATCGTGAGTTGTCCCGTGGCCCCGGCGTAGCGCACCCGTCCCACAGTTTCACGCAGGAAGTGGGCGGCGCCCCGAGCGGTGTTGGCGCGGCCCTCCCTGAGCCGGACCATCAGCACGTCGCCGGTGCCGGCGGCGACGGCCAGCAGCGGGTGATAGCCCCGCTGTCCGGTGTAGCCGTGGCGGCGGGCCCCCTCCTTGGCCAGCCCGTAGGTCTCGCAGATGGTGGAGTCCAAGTCGATGGTCAGCGGTCCGTCGCCGGGTCCGGCCCCAGCGGCCCAGGCCCGCGCCAGCAGTTCCCGGCTCACCCGGTCCAGCTGGCGGACGTGGCCCCAACGGAAGCTGCGCAGGAAGGTACCCAGGGTGGATGGCGCCTTGACCACGCAGCCGATGGCGTCGGCCGTCCCGCCAGTGCGCAACACGTCGGCGTCGTCAATGCAGTCGCCCCCGGCCAGCGCGGAGGCCACCAGGGTCAGCATCTTGTCCCCCGTGTTCGCCCGCCCCGGCGCATTTCCCAAGTCAACGTGCTTGCCGACGAGTTCCCGCAGACCCAGGCGCTGGGCGAGGGTGACCGGAAGGATCAGCCCGGCATTGCTCACCAGGCGGTGGTCGTCGAAGGCGATTCGGATGCGGTCGGGCTCGCTGGATGGTAGCATCTTGTATCTTGGTGGGGGCGTGGGAAATCCCTGCGTTCAAGTGATTCCGAGCGCGGCAGACCGGTAGCATCTTGGTCATGGTAGACCGTTCAATAGCAAGGGTCGCCGCACTCCCTGACAGTAGAACCCGCACAGTTGCCTGGGCCAATCGAGCCCGAATCGTGCAAGGAAGGGTCAACACTGAAGCAGGAGGTACAGATGGGAGGAGAACCGAGGTTCGTAGGCATTGATGTCTCAAAGACGCAGGTTGACGTTGCGGTGCGGCCTACGGGGAAGAGATGGGCCCTGCCCTACGACGAGACCGGAATTGAGGGACTGATCCCCCAGATAGTGGATCTGGGGCCCGCCTTGGTGTTGTTGGAGGCTACGGGCGGCTTGGAGCTGCCCTTGGTGGCCGCCCTGGCCGCTGCGGCGCTGCCTGTGGTGGTGGTCAACCCACGCCAGGTCAGGGACTTTGCCAGGGCCACCGGAACACTGGCCAAGACCGACGCTTTGGACGCGGGGGTCCTGGCCCATTTCGCTGACGCCGTCCGTCCTGACGTGCGCCCCCTCAAGGACGCCGAGACCCAGGTCCTCAACTCGCTGACTGCCCGCAGGCACCAGGTGATGACCATGCTGGTCTCCGAGAAGAACCGGCTGGGCAGCGCCATCGGCGCCGTTAGTCCCCGCATTGAAGCCCACATCGCGTGGTTGGAACAAGAGTTGAGCGACTTGGACAAGGAGCTGCGTCAGACTTTGCGCCGGAGTCCAGTGTGGCGTGAGCAGGACGACCTGCTCCGCACGGTTCCCGGTGTAGGGGAGCAGGTCTCCCTCACTCTGCTAGCCAATCTGCCAGAGCTGGGCACCCTGAATAGCCGGCAGATCGCCGCCCTGGTGGGCGTGGCTCCCTACAACCGCGACAGCGGCACCCTGCGGGGCAAACGCGCCGTCTGGGGCGGACGCTCCCGAGTGCGGGCCGTCCTCTACATGGGAGCGTTGGTGGCCAGCCGCCATAACCCTGTTATCCGGGACTTTTACCAGAGGCTGCTGGCAGCTGGCAAGCCGAAAAAGGTGGCGCTGGTCGCGTGCATGCGCAAACTGCTGGTTGTGCTCAACGCCATGCTCAAACATGGCTCCCCTTGGTGCGATATGACTCAGCCAGCCGTCGCTCATTCCTGTTGACTTTCAAGACAGTTGCTATTGAGTGCTCCTGCTTCAAGGATGGTTTGCCGTAACAGCAACCATTATCCCCGATGCCGGGAGCACTTTCTTACCCCTTCAACCCGCCGCCACACTCATCTCTTCGGTGGATTGGGGCTTGGGCAGGCGTTTCTTGGGGTGCTTGAACGCGAATCCTAGCCGGTGCAGATAATTCAGGCAACTGCTCCGGATCAGGCTGACACCGAAGCGTTCCAGCACAAAATGCCAGATGTCCTTCCTTCTGAGCTTGCCGAATGGTCCAGTTGGCCAGCCCAATGGCCGACATGGCGGGAGGTTCCTGCACTGCCGCCTTCAGCTCCGCCTCTTCGAGGGCGGGGGGGGAACCACCATCTGACTGCTCGAAGATCAAGGCCACCGGGCCACCCTCGTCGAAAGCGGCAATCCACTTCTGAGCTTGCCGAAGGGCCTATGGTGTGAGGGTTCCGTTCCAGCGCCCCAGCGGTGGCCGAGGCGGTCCAGCCTTGGGTCAGCAGCCAGAGGGTATACCTCCTCCCCCGTTTCTGGGGTGTCGGCGCTAGAATTATCCGCCCGCATAGACCCGGCACACCCATTTCCCACTGTTCGAGGAACCGGTTTATCTCTCCCATACCCAGCACCATCCCCACTTCTGCTCATCTTGTCGTATGTCCGGCTCCCCCGATTCTACCGGACGTCCATGCAGGCCTCATCTTGGCTTTGGTTTAGGATGAATGGAATACCCTGATCGGTAGGACCAAGAACCAATTGTATCGTAGCTCTCGCCACGTCCTTTCAGAATTGGCGCAAGTGCACTTCTCATTAGCACGATCTGCTGCAGAACGAGCCGGAAAGAGGTTGCGTTTCCCCGGAAACGACGGTAAGTGGTGTGCACCCGGCCAGCACTCCGCGTTACAAGGTCAGCATCAGCGCAACGGAATCATGACAAGGAGAAAGACATGCCAGAGGAACGTCAGGTCCAGTGGGTTCACAGAGACAGCAACGGCGTCATCATCGCCATTTGTGGCTAGTGGGCGAACCTCAGCGGATAAATAGTCTGCACTTATGTTAAACCTGCTGAGGTCGCTAGTCACATCAAAGAAGATATATACACCGATTACTCGGATTGCGGAGGGGTGCGGGCTAACATCATAGTCACTACTGCTGGGCATTTTACAACCATTCCGGACGAGACGACCGACAACAATCTTCAATATCTGAAAGAGTGCTCTACTCCATGGGCTGCCGCAAAGTTCGGATGAACTGCTTGGATCCTCTAGACCGTGCGGAGATGGCACCAAACCGCCTCGAAAATGGCTTCCGGCCCTTTTTACAATGCACGATAAATGTACTTATCGGGCATATTATAAGAGTTTTCGGGCGCTCTGAAGAAGATGTTCAGAAGGCCTCGATGACAGCCAGCGAACGCCTGGTCTGCGACTGCCCCGAGCCCCGCCTGGTGATCAGCGCGCTCCGGGAGGAGACGTCACCCGGGTTTTCCGGGAAGCGCTTATTTCTCCCTAGCCCGTCGAGGGAGGCCTAGAGTAGCATGGCAACTGAAAGCGTCGCAGGGAACCCCCTCGCCGGACCTCCGGGCGGCTATGACGCCCCGCCCAACACCAGGAAGGCCTACGTAACAGGCTGGAATGACCTCACCAGGTGGTGTCTCGAGAACCGGTGCTCGAGCTTGCCGTCTACTCGGGACGACATCAGCCGTTACCTGGTTGACCTGGCGGAGACGGAAGGCAGGACCCTGGCAACCGCACGCCTCCGGCTAGCGGCGATCGCCGCGGCCCGCCGGCTGGGCGGTTTCCCAGACCCGACGTCGCGCCGTTGCCCAAGGCCACGCTGAAGCGGCTGGGCAGGGAGTACGGGAAGCCCCGCTGGCAGGCAAAGAGTCTGACCTCCGAGGCTCTGGCGGCGGTGGAGGCCACTGCGCGGTTCCAGGGGGTTGACCAGGGCAGTCGGCGTCGAAAAGAGACCGAACGCAGGCCGCGCAACGAGCCCGGATGGACCTGGCCCTCCTGCAGGTGATGCGGGACGGGCTGCTCCGGCGCCAGGAGGCCTCGGCGCCAGGAGGCCTCGGCGCTACGCTGGGGCGACGTGGAGCTGCACGAGGACGGGAGTGGCCGGCTGCACGTCGCCAGGTCATAGAGGGGCCAGTCGGCCGAGGGGCGGTTCTCTACCTGGGGCCGGCGGCAATCGAGGCCTTCTTGGCCATCAGGCCGGAGGATGCAGTGATCGACCCTGCCGCCAGCGTGTTCAACCTGTCGGCCAGCCAGATCGGCCGACGCATCAAGGCAGCCACCCGCATGGCGGGCCTCGGCGAGGGGTTCAGTGCCCATTCCCCGCGCGTGGGCATGGTCCAGGGCCTGAGCGCCGCCGGCGCGGAGCTGCCGGAGCTCATGACCGCGGAGAGATGGGACAACCCCGCGATGCCGGCCGGGTACACCGAGACTCAAGCCGCCGGGGGGCTGTCGCGCGGTATTACCGGGGCGATCTGCGTAAGTGAGCTAAACAATAGCCGACTGGCGCCAGTCCGTCGTGAAGGACAAAACTGCCAAATCGGCCAGCGAGAGGATCCGCATTGGCCAGGGCCGGGCCAAGGTAAACGGAGAGTGGATCGGCCGAAAACCGAGGCTCACGCAGGAGGACGTGAGTGAGTGCATGCGAATGCTTGAAGGCGGGGCCAACCATCGGGCCGTCGCTCGGTTCAAGGAATGCTCGCCGGCAACCGTGATCAGTGGAGTGGATTTCTGAGCGAAACAAACGCAGGCCCACGGCCCAGAGGAAGAATCCTGTTCCCTCGCAGCCCACCAAGATGGCCTGCTGCCGAACTAGTTTCGGGGAGATTAGAATAGGGGAATAATATGGTCACTACGTACGAGCCAAACCAACCAATCCTTATAGCGAGGAACTGGATCGTTGAAATAGATGGGCAGTCTGTAGCTGTGCCGGTTAACGTTGTTCTCCGTTTCGTCCCATCTCCAACAATTGTCATTGACTCGGAGAAATTGCCGAACCTCGTTCTACAAAAAGAACGATTCAACGTATCACTAGCTAACGGTGCCAAGCTAGAGGCCATGGTAGCATCTTTCAACTTGGGTACAGGTAAAGGCTCCTTGATTCCTGCTCGCCAACCCGCTGATGTTTTAGACAAAGGGAGCCCGCTCAAACAGGTTACCTTTGGTATTTTCAATTTCCCCCAGATGTTAGGGAACCAAAGTGTACTGAGCACCGACGGCACCACAGCCATTCCGAGTGCAAAAATAGAGGTGTCAGGTTGGCGCGTGGAACTCACAGGGGTTCTGGACATACAGGACGTCGTGGAGACACTAAAGAAAGACTCAGGATACGGACTCACCTACAACGGCACCATCGCTCGCTCGGACAATGATACATTCTATGGCGGGGATGTCGAACCAGTTCTCACAGCATTACGAGCCTTCCTCTCGTTCGCACGTGGTGCCGCCTGTGGCATTGCTTTGGTAGTAGGTGAAGACCAAGACGGTCAACAAGCGTGGGTCCGATGGGGAACACACCATACAGATTCTTGGGAGCGGCAGAGATCATGGCTCAGGAAGGTGAACGCTGCTGATATTATTTCTGAGTTGTTCCCGGAGTTCTGGCTCCTGCTCAAATGCGACGAAGCAAACGAAAGGGTTGTGTTGCGGGCTATCGATTGGTACACACAGAGCAATACCAGCGCCCCATACATCGGGATCATCCTCACCATGGCGTACTTAGAGCTGCTCTCTACCATGGTGCTACAAAGAGAGAAGGAAGATAAAGAACAAAGAGGAAATTTCATCAAAAGAGCCTTGGAGAAATTGCAAATACCGTCGAGTTTGCCCAAAGAATGTGTTGAATTGTCGAAAGCGAAAACGGCATGGAAACACGGACCACACGCGCTTATTGGCATCCGCAACGATTTGGTTCATTCCAAGCCAAAACTTGACAATTCATCCCATTACGCTATCCACGAATCCTGGAATTTAGGGCAGTGGTATACCGAAATGATGATGCTGAGTTTGCTCGGCTATCAGGGGGGCTACGTGAATCGCCTAGCGCGCTGGGGCAGTTCTGGCCAGGTGATTCTGCCTGTTCCGTGGGTTAACGGGCATCAGGCCACATGACGACAATAGCTGAATCCGATGTTGAACAGGCCGCCCAATTAGTCCAGAATTTTTGAAATGATGAGTTCCCGCAACTGTCTTGGTTCCCTTGCTATGCTGTGGCGTCATCAGTCACCAGTAAAACGTGAGGAGCCTGTTCCATCGTCTCAAAGCTGTTGATCTAATAGGGCTAATCGACAATTAGGCGAAAGATGATTGTCATAGCAAGGGCAAGAGGTGGACGCAGGGAGGTAGAGTGTAACTCTGGCAGCAAAGTGTGGTGGAGGGGACGTGCGTTATGGGTTACGAGTTGAGCGCCGCTCAGTGGCGCCGGATAGAGGGATTTTTGCCGGGGAGTGCCGGTTGGGTCGGCGTTACGGCCAAGGTCAACCAGACCTTCGTGAATGGCGTGCTGTGGGTGCTGCGCAGCGGTGCCCAATGGAAGGACCTGCCCGCCGGTTACGGCAACTGGAAGAGTGTCCACAAGCGTTTCACCCGCTGGGCCCGGTCTGGAATTTGGGAGAAAATCTTCCAGGTTCTGCTGGAAGACCCGGACAACAGGTACGTGATGATTGATTCGACCATTGTCCGGGCTCGCCAGCAGGCGGCCTGTGGCAAAGGGGGTCGGTGAGTCTCTGGGCCGCTCCCGGGGCGGACTCAGCACCAAGATTCATCTCGTAGCTGACGCCCAAGGGCGGCCGATGCGTTTCTCTCTCACCGGTGGACAGCGGGCGGATGTCTCCCAAGCCATACCCTTACTGAGCGGTATGGAGACGGGGGCCGTCATCGCCGACAAGGGGTATGAAAGCAACCAGATGCTGGCCTTCATAAGGGACCAAGGGGCCGAAGCTGTCATGCCGCCCAACTCAAACCGAGGGAACCCTTGGGAATACAACCGGGAACGGAACCTGATCAAGCAAGCATTCAACAAACTGAAAAGGACCACTGACCGTCCCAAGCCTGCCACTGGTCACGGAGTCCAAAAACCAGTGTTAGCGTGGGGCCGCGTGGGGCCGCCACAGACCTATTTAGCTACGAATCTGCCTGCCCGAAACCGCGTGGGGCCGCCACAGGACAGGGCGGGCGGCTGGGAACGTGGGCAAATGTGGGCAGAAAATCCCGAAATGTGGGCAAAAGCAAAGGCGCCGGTCAGACACCCGGCGCCCTGCGAAACCGTGGAGTTAGTTTTGATGGGAGAAGCATATCAAGGGGATTCCACCGAACGCAAACGCGGCGGGCCTAAAGACCGGCTGGAATGGCTGGCGGATACTATGCTGCTCGATCTGACCGCCAATGAAGTGAAAGCCTTGGTAACGGCTGTTCGGCGCTCCGACCCGGACGGAACCTTTTGGATGAATCAAAGGACCTGGGCGGCTGAATGCGGACTGTACCGCCAGAACCTTAACCGCGCCGTCAAGGGTCTAGTCGATCGCGGGCTTTTGGTTGTAAAGGAACACCGGCAGAAGAAGGGGCGGACAAACATATACCAGCTTGCCGCAGGGCGCGGCGGGTGGGGGGTGAATCAATTTCCGGACAACGGAACCCTAAAGGGAACCCCCGATAGTAACCCTGTAAGTAACCCTGTTGTTGGTGCGGTTGTCCAACAAGTTGGACAACCGCCGGCTGCAAAACAGCTAATCGATTTTTGTCATAGGAGCTGTCCGGGAATCACCCCCGCGCCCGATTACATTCCGGCTGGCCGCGCGGCGCTCGAAAAGATTCTATGCCCGCGCATCTCCAAAAAGAAAGTCGCGACGCTGGACCTGGAATTTCTGCGGCGGATGGCTCATGGCAAGGTTTTGCATAGCGATGACCTGGCATCGAGGAATGGCATAGACTGAGGGTCGCGCCGTGGCCGCGCTGCGGGCGGCGAGACTGAACACCCAAAGAGGAACGGATAATGAACGATAGCACTTACTGGCATTACCATACGGCAGCATTCAAGGCGCGGCAGTATCCAGATCAGCCTATGTCCTTTTGGCTTCAGGACGGAACCGAGAACCTACAGGACTTGCAAGCCTGGCTACAGGACCAAGGAGACGAGAGCTATGATCTCCATAAGGTCATATCCACTGCGCCCGAGTGGATTCTTGTAATCACAAAGCGGAGATAGGCCAGGGAACCCTGCTGCGAACTCAAAACCGGCCAGAGGGGTCGGGGAGTAATTAGACATTTCACAAGCACGGTTTGAGGGGCGGGAAAATGACACTGGCGGCGGACCTGGAACGCTACATTCGCGGGCTGACGATCTCACAGGGGCGCTATGCCGGCGCCCCTTTCGATCTCCACAACTGGCAGCGCCGATTCCTGAAAGGGGCGTTCAAGCCCGGCGTAATGGACGCTGCCCTAACCCTGGCGCGGGGCGGCGGAAAGACGACCTTCACCGCGGCCCTGGGCGCGGCGACGGTCGACGTTGACGGGCCGCTGGTCGAACCTCGCGCCGAATCCGTGATCGTCGCCAGCAGCTTTGAACAAGCGATGATCGCGTTCCGGCATACCCTGGCGTTTATGCAGCCGACATTCGAGCGCTGGGGCGTGGGCAAGGGCGGGCGCTACCGCGTTCAGGATTCCGTCAACCGGGCGTCAATCACCGACACCGACACCGGCGCGATGCTTCGCTGCATCGGCAGCGATCCCGCGAGGGCGCACGGTCTCTGGCGCCCGCCCTGGTAATCGCCGACGAGCTGGCACAGTGGCCGACGGGCAACATTGACCGGATGATCGCGGCCCTGGAAACGGCGCGGGGCAAGATTCCCGGCGCCCGTATGCTTTGGCTGGGAACGTGGCCAGCGGGCGGCGCTCACGCATTCGAGAAGATGCTCACCGAGGGCGGCGCCGACTACCGCCAGATTCACGCCGTGGGGCCGGATGATAACCCGTTCAGCATTCGGAGTTGGTGCAAGGCTAACCCTGGCCTGGACAAGCTGCCCGATCTGCTGGCCGTCATTCGGCGGGAAGCGGAGCGGGCCAAGACCGACGGCGAAAAGCTGGCGTCATTCCGGGCGCTGCGGCTGAATCAAGGCGTTGCTGACATTACCGAGCGCTGTCTGATTGAACCTGGAACGTGGGAACGATTGGAGCGCCTGGACGTTCCCCAGCTTGGCCGGTATTACCTGGGCGTGGACCTGGCGCCAGCGCTTCAATGTCGGCGGTCGCTGCCTACTGGCCTGCTACGGGCGCCCTGGAAACCCTGGGCGTGTTTCCCGAGAATCCGGACCTGCTTGCTGACACGCGGCCAGAATGACGGCGTTGGCGAACTCTACACGCGGGCCCTGGACCGGGGCGAACTCTATCAGGCTGGGGATCAGATCGCCGACGTCGGGCAGCTAATGACACTGGCCTGGGACCGCTGGGGCGCGCCCTCGCGGGTTGTCTGTGACACCTGGCGGGAAAGGGAACTGCGGCAAGCGCTGGCCGGAATGGACTTCACCGGCGCCAGCATTAAGACACGGCGGCAAGGCTGGAAAGACGGGGCGGAAGACGTGCGGCGATTCCGAAACGCGGCCCTCGATAACCAGATCGCGCCCGCCCCGTCTATCCTGCTGCGGAGCGCCCTGGCGGAAGCCCGCACGGTAATGGACACCGCTGGGAACGAAAAGATCACGAAGCACGGGGCCGGTCGGCGGCGGAACGCCCGCGATGATATGGCGGTCGCTGCGGTCCTGGCGGTCGGGGCCGGTCGGCGGGCTGCGGAAAAGACGGGGCGCGAGGGCGGCGCCGGGGCGCTGGTTGTCTAGGAATCACCGGCGACACGGGTTGAAGGGGCGGCGCTGGGAACTGCTGCGGCGCCGGATACTGCGGCGGGATTCCTGGGACCTGCCAGCGCTGCCGACGAATGGGCGCCTACGGGCTGCAGGTTGACCATATCCAGCCCATAGAGGCGGGCGGCGATCCCTGGGCTGAATCGAACCTGCAAACGCTCTGCTACAAATGCCACCTGGACAAGACGGCGGGCGAGAACTCCGTTACGCCCCTACGCCCCGACACGCGGCGGGAATGGGGTGCCCTACTCTACAAGGGTTTGTAAATGCATTTAGTAGCAACTACAATGAGCGGCAAGACTAGCGCGAGGGGTTAGGGAATGGAGAAGGTTCAGGAACTCGAATTGAGGGAACGGGAAATCCGCGATGAACTCGCGGCCCTGTTGGAATCCGATCCCGACTCTGAAAAAGTCGGCGGCCTGGAGCGGGAAATCCGCAGCGTCAACCGCTAGATCGCGGCGCACAAGGCGCTGACGCCCGATCCCCAGCCCGAACGAATCGACGAAACCCGCGAGAGCGCCGAACTGCGTGACCTGGAGCGGCGGGCCAGTGTTGGCGATCTGATGGACTCCATTATGGGCGGCCACCAACCGGACGGCGCGATGGCGGAACTCCAAAAGGAGCGCGGGCTGCGGTCCAACGAATTCAGCGCCCGCCAGCTGCTGAACCTGGAAAAGAGGGCCGTAACGCCCGCCCATGGCGACGTGGGGCAGACTCAGCAGCCGATCTTGCCCTACGTGTTCCCGGCCAGTGTCGCGGGATTCCTTGGCGTGGATATGCCGGTCGTGGGCGTGGGGGAACCAGTCTTTCCCGTCCTGACTTCAACCCTGACCGTGGGAACGCCCGCAGAAAACGCGGCGCAAGCGGAGACTACCGGCGCATTCAGCGCCGACGTGCTTTCGCCTGGACGGCTGCAAGCGTCATTCTTCTATTCCCGTGAGGACGCGCCCGATTCGCCGGGATGGACGGCGCCCTGCGGATGAACCTGGCCGATGGACTTGGCGACGCCCTGGACGGCGAGATCATCGCGGGAACCGAGGGCCTGCTGACCGGCACCAACTTGGGGACTTTGGCCATCGGGAAGCTCAACCTGCTGCTCCACGGCCTGCGGGCGGCGCGGCTGGAGGCCGGCGACGTCATAGCCGAGCCAGGGCTGGTGGACGGCGAGGGCCGGCTGATGTCCTACGACCGGGTCATCGCCAATCCGCCCTTCAGCCTGAAGAACTGGGGCCACGAATTCGCCCCCGGCGACCCGCATCACCGGTTCGGCCAATATGGGGCCGTCCCGCCCAAGACCAGGGGTGACCTCGCATTCCTGCTGCACATGCTGGCTGTGACCAATGCCCAGGGCCGGGTGGACGTGGTTATGCCCCACGGCATCCTGTTCCGGGGCGGCGCCGAGGGCAAGATAAGGCAGGGCATCGTCGAGTCCGACCTCTTCGAGGCCGTCATCGGACTCGCCCCCAACTTGTTCTTCGGGGCCAGCATCCCCGTCGCCATCTGCGTGCTGAACCGGGCCAAACCCGCCGAACGCCGTGGCAAGGTGTTGTTCATGGACGCGGCGCAGCCGGGTTACTTCCGTCCGGGAAAGGCCCAGAACTTCATAGATTCTGAGCACATCGAGAAGATAGTCGCCAGCTACAGGGCCTTCGAGGACACGGAGCGTTTCGCCCACGTCGCCGACCTGGAGGAGATCAAGGGCAACGACTTCAACCTGAACATCAGCCGCTATGTGGACACCACAGAGCCGGTGGAGGTAATGAGCGTCGCCGATGCCCTGGTGCAACTCCGGGAGGCCGAGCGGCGCCGCGACGAGGCGACGGCCCGCATGGACGCGTTGCTGGCGGAACTGGGGTACAGCCGCTAAAATATGACCATGGACAGGCTTATGGTCATAGGATAACCGGTTTTATAGTACAGGGGTAGCAGAATGGCAGCCGCAGCAGGCAGACCCAATGGCCCGCGGACCATCAAGGCATCTGAGTTCAAGGCCAAGTGCCTGAGGCTGATGGACGAGGTGGCGGAAAACGGCGAGGAGATCATCATCACCAAGAACGGCAAGCCCGTAGCGAAGTTGACCGCCTATCGAGAACGGCCTGGGACTTTCTTTGTGGACGACACCGAGCGATTTCCCTGGATAAAGGAGGTGAGTGATGCCTTGGACCGAGGTGAAGCGGCAGATGTGGTGTGGGAGGCGGAACTTGGCCTGATCGACGGCAAACCATGTTGATGGTGGACACCCACGCCTTGCTCTGGTCCAGACGCCGCCATTCCCCGATGGGGCGCAGTACCATGGAGGCCATCGATGCCGCGTGGCAGGCGGATGACCTGGCAGTTTCTGCCTTCACTTTTTGGGAGGTCGCAATGCTGCGGGCCAAGGATCGGTTGGATTCTCCGGAAGATGTGTCAACCTGGCGCCGGGAACTGATGGGCCAGGGGTTGATCGAGATCCCCGTTGACGGCGACATCGGCATACGCGCCAATGCCCTCGCGAATTTTCACTCCGACCCCGCCGACCGCATCATCGTTGCCACGGCCCTGGGCGGCCACCGGCTGGTAACCGCCGACGAGCGAATCCTCGCCTGGACCGGCAACGTGGACCGGCTGGACGCGAGGCAGTGATGGCAACCGCCACGGCATCAACCGGCGAGACTATGGTGCCCGACGGCTGGCAGTTGGTGCGGCTGGGGGATGTGGCCGTGGTAAACCCCAAGAGGCCGAGGCTGGATGTAGATGCGGATGCGTTAGTAACCTTTGTGCCGATGGCAGCGGTCGGCGAGGACTTTTCTGGAATCAAGGAGAACTACACCCGCCCATTATCAGAGGTCTCCAAGGGGTACACCTACTTTGAGGAGGACGACCTTCTCTTTTCCAAGATCACCCCATGCTTGCAGAACGGCAAGCACTCCATTGCAAAAAACCTGCTCAATGGGATTGGATTCGGCTCCACGGAGTTTCATGTAGTCAGAGCTGGCGATTCCGCTAGCCCAAGATTCCTGTTTCGGTCTCTGATTCGACCGGATATCATTAAGGAATGCGCTGACAGCTTCACGGGAACGGCAGGACAGCAACGGGTCCAACCCGACATCTTGCGCTCCCTTCCCGTCCTCCTCCCACCCCTGCCAGAGCAGCAGGCCATCGCCGTGGTACTGGACAGCATCGACGACGCCATCGAGGGCGCCGAGGCAGTCATCGCCGCCACCGAACAACTGCGCGACTCCCTGCTCCACGACCTGCTCACCCGCGGCCTCCCGGGCCAGCACACCGAGTGGCGCGACGTTCCCGGCCTGGGCACCATCCCGGCAGCCTGGGAGGTGGTGCGGCTAGGGGATGTGATCCCAAAGTTTGAATACGGAACCTCTGTGAAGAGCCATGTCGATCCCTTTGGTACTCCCGTGCTACGTATACCGAATATCGCACGAGGAGAACTTGACCTTCGCGACCTAAAATACGCCGACCTGAGCCCAAGCGAGCTGGAGGCTTTGGAACTCTGCACAGGAGACATACTACTGGTACGGACAAACGGGAATCCCGAGATTTGCGGACGATGCTGGGTGGTGGAAGGATTGGAGGGCCGTTGGACGTTCGCCTCGTACATCGTTCGAGGTCGGCCAGACCAGTCTCGAGTAAACCCCAAGTTTGCGGGGTATTTTCTCAAGTCCGAGACTGGCCGCCAACTACTGAGAGGGCATATCCGAACGTCTGCTGGAAACTACAATCTAAGTGTTGGAGACCTCGATTCCATATCTTTGCTCTGCCCTACCCTTATTGAACAAGAAACCATAGTGAGCACCATAGAGGGACTTAATCAGTCCATTGAGGTTGCGCGGGAGGAACGCGACCGCTTACGATTGCTGAAGGAATCGGCCGCCGATGCGCTGCTGTCGGGGCGGTTGCGGGTGGTGCCGGAGGGTTGAAATGACCTTTCCTGACCAACACAGCGAATACCAGCACCTCGGCATGGCTGAACCGGCCCTTATTCACGGGCGGCTCGTTGAAGTTGACCCGGAGAACGGGACGGCTGTACTGAGCGCCTACACAGGCAGTCGGGTTCCTCTGCGATTCAATGCTTCGTTGGGAAAAGAGGTGCTTAAGCTGGAGCGGAAATTCGTCGAGGTCAAGGGCCACGGCTGGTTCGACCAAGAGGATAAATGGATTGTTGTCGTCATAGAGAACATCGACCATCCTGTGAACAAGCCCTCTGACCGCGATGATTTTCTGAATGATCCGAACCCCAAGATTTTCGACCCTGAAAAGGTCCCACCTATGGTGATGAGCGATGAAGAATGGGAGGCCTTTGACCGGGCTCTCCGCGAAAGCCGGGGGAGACGTGAGTCGTGACCTCGCTCCTTCCATTGGTGGTCGCCGACAGCAACATCGTGTCCTACATCGCCCGGAAATCTCCCATAGCGGACTTCTACCTGGCGCACCTCGAAAGGCGCCGCACTGTAATTTCCTTCCAGACGTGGGAAGAGGCGATGTTCGGAGCTTATCTCAGGAATTGGGGCGCAAGAAGGCTGAATGACCTTGAGTTGCAATTGGGACAGTATGAGGTGGTGTGGCCCAACCACGATTTGATAGACTTGTCTGCCCGGTTGCGCGCGGATCGCCGCGCCGCCGGTCGTGCGCTCCGAGTTGCCGACGCTTGGGTGGCAGCCACCGCGCTATACTTGGACTGCCCACTGGCGTCCCACGATGGTGATTTCGACGGCATAACCGACCTGCAACTGGTAAGGGCGCCAACGTCATGACCACCCCATCAGCCCTCAACGAGTACAGCCAGGCCGAGGAGCCGGCCCGCGTCCTGCTGGAGCGGCTGGGGTGGACGTATGTGCCGCGAGAGGCGCTGACGGCGGAGCACAACGAGGAACGAGAAGTATTGCTGAAGGGGCGGCTGAGGGCCGCCCTGTTGCGTCTCAACGAGTGGCTGACCGAGGCGCAGGCGGAACGGGTCATCTTCGACCTGGAGCATGTCAACGAGGTCGGGATATCCCGCAACCAGAAGATCCACGAATACCTGACCTTCGGTCTACCCCTCACTGTCAACACCATCCACGGACAGGATTCCCGCAACGTCCGTTTCTTCGACTTCGACCACCCCAATGACAGGCTCAACGAGTTTGTGGTCACCACCCAATTCCGGGTGCGCCGGGGCAACGAGAAGGGCGACTCCGAGGACGACACGCGGGTGATCAAGCCCGACCTGGTGCTGTTCGTCAACGGCATCCCCTTGGTGGTCATGGAGGCCAAGTCGCCGTCGCTGATGGAGGTATGGAAATCCCAGGCCGTCCGCCAGCTTCGCCGCTACCAAGAGGCCGGGCCGGAGTGGCAAGGCACCGGCGCCCCGGAGCTGTTCTACTACAACCTGCTGTGCGTCGCTCACTGCGGGCCCGCCGCGACCTACGCCGCCACCGGCGCGCCGGAAAACGCCTATTTCGAGTGGAAGTCCGTGGCGCCATACTCCGAGGATGAAGTGCGGCAGCTCTTCGGCGAGGAGCCGCAGGGACAGGCGCAGCTCATCGTGGGGATGCTGGCCCCGGCGACGCTGCTGGACATACTGCGCGACTACGTGGTGTACGAGCCGGAGCACGGCCGGCTGGTCAAAAAGCTGCCCCGGTACCAGCAGTACCGGGCGGTCAAGTCGGCCATGCGGCGCATCCTGTCGGAAACGAAGGCCGAAGAGCGGGGCGGCGTTGTCTGGCACACCCAGGGGTCGGGCAAGTCGCTGACCATGCTGTGGCTGGCGACCAAGATCCGCCGGGAGCCGCGCCTGGCCAACGCCGACATCGTGGTGGTAACCGACCGCACCCAGCTGGACAAGCAGATCTCCGACACCTTCAGGCGGTGCGGCTTCCCCGCCCCGGAGCGGATGGACCGCTCACGGCCCGAGCCGGAAGAGCGCCGTGCCCGCAGACGCCGGGAGCGGCCGGACCGCGCCGCCCCCCTCGACCTGCAGACCGTACTCAAGCAGGGCGGCGGACGCACCGTGATGACCACCATCCAGAAGTTCGAGGAGGCGCTGACCACGCCGGACGGCAAGCTGGACGTGCTCAACAACTCGGACAATGTGTTCATCATGGTGGACGAGGCCCATCGCACGCAGTACGGAGTGCTGGGCAGTCTGATGTCCCAGGCGCTGCCCAACGCAGTGATGATCGGCTTCACCGGCACCCCCATCGACAAGGGCTTCGGCCGCAGCACCATGAAACGCTTCGGGCCGCTGATCGACTCCTACACCATCCCCCAGTCGGTGGCGGACGGCGCAACGGTTCCCATCGGGTACGAGGCCCGACTGCCGGAGTTGGCCGTCGAGGGGCCAACGACGCTGGACAGTCTCTTCGATGCCATGTTCGGGGAACAGGCCGACAGCGTCCGGGAGGAGATACGTCGGAGGTACGCCAATCGGGAGACGGTCGCCGGGACCGAACGGCGCATCCAGATGATCGCACTGGACATCGCAGACCATTTTAGGAACAAGGTAGGCCCCAACGGATTCAAGGCCCAGGTGGTTGCACCCAGCCGCGCCGCAGCCCTGCGCTACGCCGAACAGCTGAAGAGCTTCGGCCTGAGTGCCTACCCCATCATCACCACCGGCCACAACGACGGCCCGGAATTCCAGGTCGCCAGGGAGCTGAACCAGGATCAGATAACCAACGATTTCGTGAACCCTGACGGGGAGCCGGAGGTCTTGGTAGTGGTCGACATGCTGCTTACCGGATTCGACGCGCCGGTAGAGCAAGTCTTGTACCTTGACCGACCGCTGAGGGAGCACGGCCTGCTCCAAGCCATAGCCCGCGTCAATCGTAGATTTTCCCACAACAAGAGCGGCACGCCAACAGAGAAGAATCACGGCTTGGTCGTGGACTACTGCGGCATATCCCAAGACCTCGAGCAGGCCCTATCCAGCTTCGACTGGCCCGACGTGCAGGACACCATGCAGGTGATGGAGGAGGACCCGGCTATTGTCATCGAGGCCGCCGCCGTCCGGGCCGAGTCCCACTCCAAGGGACTGGACCTGAGCAACACTTGGGCCTGCGTCCTCCTTTTCGCACCGGATGCCAACACGGAAGGCAACTACAAGGCCGACATGTTCGAGCGGTTCAACGCGGACTACCGGCAATTCTCCCGCCTGATGGACCGCCTGCTGCCCGACCCGAAGGCCCTGCCCTACGTCGACCGGCTGGCTCGCCTCACCTTGATCCGCTCCTACGTCCGCGCCCACTTCCTCCGCGAGAACGCCGACGTCAACTGGACCGACATCGGCGCCAAGGTCAAGCAGCTCATCGACCAGCGCATCAGCGCCGAAGTGCGCGATATGATGCAGCCGGTCTCTATCCTCGACCAGGACTTCGACGAGAAAATAGCCCACCTGCCCCACGCCGAGGCCCGCGCCTCAGTTATGGAGCACGCCATACGAGCGCAGATTCACGAGCGGTTGGAGCAAAACCCGGTCTTCTACGAGCGCCTCTCCCAGCGTCTCGCCCGCATCATAGAACAGATGCGGGCCCAGCTCATCGACGCCGCCGAGGCCTACCGGCAGATGGCAGACCTTCAGAAGGAGGCCCACGGCGAGTCTGCTGTCGCCGCCCGCCATGGACTGTCGCCGGTGTCCCGGCCATATACGAGATCCTGCAGGAACCGTCTGGCACGGGGGAAGAGGAAGGACTCGCCCGTCAGAACGCCGGCTCCTACGTAATCGACGTGGACGCTGGCATGCGGGCTGTCGCGCTCGAGGTGGAGGGAGTGCTGAGCGGCCACGCGGTAATTGACTGGCAAAACAACTACGACGCCCAGCGTGCAATGCGCCAGGAGCTAAAGGGCGCTCTCCGTACAACGGGGATTTACACCGAAAGCCGGATGGACGAACTCGCCAACCTGATCGTGCAGGTCGCCAAGAGCAGGGTGTGACGTGGCTGAACTCGGACGAGTCCAGTTCGGCGATGCCATCATTGAGTACCAAGTCCAGCGGAGCGAGCGCCGCAGAAAAACCGTGCAGTTAACCATGGACGCCGGACGCGTCCTCGTTGCCGCACCATCAGACACTCCGGACTCAAAGCTTCAGGCCATCGTCCTCAAGAGGGCCCTTTGGATACTCCGCCAAGTCCCGGACCCAGTACATCGAGCATCTCCGAAACGCTTCGTCAGTGGAGAAACGCTGCCTTATCTGGGACGCAACGTACGTCTGGTAGTCGAGCCCGCCGATGTACCCTCTCCCGAGGTGCGGTTCGATCACTGGACTTTCCGTATCGCCGCGCCTGAGTGGTTGGACGAATCCAAGCGCCACGACGCGATCCGAAAGGTGGTCGTTCAATGGTACCGCCGACGGGCCTCACAGCGATTGCCCCGGACGGTCGAACTGTGGCGGAAACGTATGGGTTGGCCTGGAGCGCTCGAGGTACTCGTCCGCGACCAACGACAGCGCTGGGGCAGTTGCGCCCCCGACGGCACCCTCCGGTTCAACTGGCGAGTCATGATGCTGACTCAGCCGCTGGCTGAATATGTGGTTGTTCACGAGTTGGCCCACCTGAAGGCCGCCAGTCATTCCAAGGAATACTGGGCCGTGGTGGCCAGCCTGCTTCCTGACGCCCAGCAGCGCCGCCGCCAGCTCCGAAAGGCCGGTGAAATGATCCCGCTGTAGGTTGATTAGCAGATTTTCAGTTACGCAGGCCCAAGCGAGATAGGTCAACGCAGGGTTCTTGATCCACAATGTACTAACCTTTTCACACTCACGCCGACCCTCGTCTCGACCGAGAGGACATTTTGAGACAGATTCTCAGCCAGGCTTTGTACATTTAGGCCGAATCCACCGAACGGAGTGGGGAGGGCGCTGGAACAGGACATCACAGGGATGGAGAGGAGACCGACCCGGCGGATATGGGACGGGCGGGGCCAATAGTGGCCTGTTGTTGGTGAGGGGGAGCCGCTCATGCAGTGGCCGTAGGCGGCAAGGCACTCTCGCTGTCCGATTCGTGCGGCGCGAGTGGGAGAGATCTTCGACTGCCTGGTGGATGAGGGCGGGTATGGAGGGCCGGTTGCCGGCGCTGCGGTCAGGAGCGCCACGGTCAGGAGGGAAGCGGCAGGGTGCGCAATCGGGTCAGGGCGCCAGTGAACTGGGCCTCCCAAGGCCAGCGCTGGGGAAGATGCAGGGTGAGGCGGCGTGCCGAGCGGGCGAGCCGTCCGGCGATGGAGAAGAATCGCCGCCGGAGGGTCTTGGTGGTCACGATCTGCTGACCGAGGCCGATGCGCGCCGTCCAACGGGCCAGGTTGTGTGCCATCACCTGGACCGCTAACCAGGCGGCGTTGGCGGCGAAACGGCCTGACGGGAGATGGTTCAGACCGACGCCGTACTTGAGGTCTTGGATGGCATTCTCGATCTCGGCGTGGCGGCGATGGTCGGCCTCCAGTTCCAGGGTGTCGCCGTCCCGGTCGGTGATGAAGCCGTGATAGCTGTAGGTGGCGAAGAGGGCCAACTGGGAACCGGGTGTCGGCCTCACCCGGCGGACGATGAGCCGCACCGGCGCGGCGTCGGGCTCGGTCTGGAAGGGGGTGTAGGTCGTCTCGGCCACATCGGCGGCGCCGTCCATCCAGTAGGGAATCGGTGTCCATTCCCGCTCCGGTATGGCCTCGATGAGATGGCGCAGGCTGGCGTGCTGGCGGATGGTGATGGAGAAGCGGACATCCATCTCGCGGCAGGCGGACACCACGGTATGGGTGTAGAAGCCGCTGTCGGCCCGCACCGTGAGTTGTCCTCTGGCCCCTCCGTGGCGCACTCGCCCCAGCGTCTCCCGCAGGAAGTGGGCGGCGCCGCGAGCGGTGTTGGCCCGGCCCTCACGGAGTCGGGCCATCAGCACGTCGCCGGTGCCGGCGGCAATGGCCAGCAGCGGGTGATAGCCCCGCTGGCCGGTGTAGCCCCGGGTTAGACATGGTGGCGCGCCCCCTCCTTGGCCAGACCGTAGCAAAATTATGCCCGTGCCCGGCCTGTGCAGAGGCGACTAACCGGAGGTCGACCCAAGGATGTATGCTCGTGGCGAGGCGTGCCGTCCGGACGAAGACCGAGCAGACACTGGTGCGTATTGCCCGACCCGTAGCACGGTCCGGGAGCCTTACGACTGCATCATTGGCGACGCCCGGATCCGGGCGATCCCGTTGGGGAGAGTGGCTATGGTCCGTGGCTCCCTCTGGCGACACGCCTACACGGCAACGGTGGAGACGATGATGAACAGACACAAGGGCAACGCAGAACCGGAGGGGCTGTCCCAGCTGAACCTGAACGCGGCGGGCATTGACGTGGGGGCCACCAGCCACTTCGTGGCAGTTCCCGCCGACCGGTCGGAGGAGCCGGTGCGAGAGTTTGCCGCCTTCACGGCGGACCTGTACCGCTTGGCCGACTGGCTGGTGGAGTGCCTCGTGGGCACCGTGGTCATGGAGTCCACCGGCGTGTACTGGATACCGCTGTTCGGGGTGCTGGAGGAGCGGGACATCCAGGTGATGCTGGTAGGTGATGCTGGTAGGTGATGCTGGTAGACCCCAGACGCATCAAGAACGTGCCGGGTCGCAAGACCGACGTGCTGGATTGCCAGTGGCTGCAGCAGTTGCACACCTACGGCCTGCTGTCGGGAGCCTTCCGTCCCGACGGGGACATCAGCCGCTTGCTCAGCTACCTGCGGCAGCGGGCCATGCTGATGGAATACGCGTCCCAACATATCCAGAATATGCAGAAGGAGCTGACCCAGATGAACGTGAAGCTGCAGCATGTGATCAGCGACATCGCCGGCAAGACCGGCACGGAAATCATTGAGGCCATTGTGGGTGGCCAACGGGATCCGGTGAAACTGGCGCAACTGCGCGACCCCAGGATCCGCCCCCCTATGACCAGGGTCGACGAGGCGATCATCGCAAAGTCGTTGCGGGGCCATTGGCGGGCGGAGCACATCTTCGAGCTGACCCAAGCCCTGGAGCTGTACCGGGCGTACCAAGGCAAGATTGCCGAGTGCGACCGGGAGATTGAAGCCCAGCTGGAGCGGTTTGAGGACCGCAGTACCGGCGAACCTCCAGCGGCGAAGTCCGGCCGGAAGCGCATTAAAGGAAACGCGCCCCGCTTCGATGTTTGGACTCACCTGTATCGGATGGCGGGAGTGGACCTGACCCGGATCGACGGCGTGGAGGCGTACACGGCCCTGAAGGTCATCAGCGAGATTGGCACCGACATGACGAAATGGCCCAGCGCCAAGCACTTCGCGTCCTGGCTGGGGCTGAGCCCCAACAACCGCATCACCGGCGCATCACCGGTGGGAGGGTGATCAGCTCCAAGACCAAGCCCAGCGCCAACCGTGCCGCCGCGGCACGGTTGGCGGCCAACGCGCTGCACCGCTCCGACAGCGCCCAGGGCGCCTTCCTGCGCCGTAAGAAAGCCCAACTGGGCGCGCCTAAAGCCATCACGGCCACGGCCCACAAGCTGGCCAGGCTCATCTATTCCATGCTGCTCCATGCTGCGGTATGGACAGGAGTACGTGGATGTTGGTGCGGAATACTACGAACGACTGTATCAGCAGCGGGCGTTGCGCTCGGCGAAGCAGCGGGCGGCACAACTGGGCTACCAACTGGTACCAATGTCCGACGCCGGCCAATGCACCACGTACGCACCTCCCGGCGCGCCAATCGCCGCGTGACGACGTGGGTTAGTGGGGAGGTCCCGAACGGCCTGCCGCAGTCAGGACATTCACCCACTGCGTACCGGTCGGGCTCGACCGAGGGTTGGGGCGGGTCCTCGGCTTCCGGGGGCGGGTCAGTACCGGTCTCATGGGGCTCTCCGCCGGCCTCCAGGATGCCCACTTGGCGTATGAGGTCCTGCTCGTGCTCAGCCGAACGAGAGAAGTACTCGATGGCGCCGAGGACCCCTCGTCTGTTGAAGGACTGCTGGTAGTAGTCCCGGTATTTCATCACCAACTCCTCCACCCGGGTGTGGCGGGCGAGATATTCCTGTGCTTCGTCTGGGCTATTAAAGCCATTGGCCACTTCAGTGTGGCCAATGGCTTCATGAGGCTCCGCAGAGGTGTCTGGGACGGCGGTTTCGTAGCTGTGCGGGATCCTTTCGTAGGGTTCTTGGACAGGGCCATTGGTCACTCTGGGGTAGCCAATGGATTCGCCATCACCGGAGGGAGATCGGGCCGGTGGTCCCTCGTAGCTACGATATACCTCTCCGGTGGGCTGGGACTCGGCCCCATTGGTCACTATGTCGCGACTGATGGCTTCTCCGGAGGGCAGGGGCTCAGATCCATTGGTCACTATGACGTGGCCGATGGCCCTGCCATTGCTCAGCCGGGCCACCTCAGCCTCCAGGTGCGCGATGCGGGCGGTGAGGTCGTGGTTCTTAGCCAGCAGCAGCTCGTTGTGCCGGCGTACTTGGGCCAGTGCGACGATCGGGTTGGTTCCGGGCCGGCCCATCGGCATGGGTTCCCAATCCCGCTCTTTGCCCAAGAGGACGTAGGTATTCGACTTGCGGTCCTTCCCGCCCTTGCTGGGCTCCTTCCGCATGATGCCGACGGCGCAGGCGAGCTTGAGACGGTTCTCGATGGTGTTCTTGCTGCCGGTGTTGGTGATCTCACAGAGGGTGGAGACGGCCACGGAGGCCTCGCCGTCGTGATTGCCGTACCTGCTGACCAGGATTACTAAACCAAAGCCGAGGTGAAACCTGCATATACGTCGGCTGGAATCAGGGATGTATAGCTGCAGGATCTGGAGCAGACTGAGTGGAGATGGTGCTGAGTATGAGAGGAATAAGACCGGAGTTGGAGCGGTGGCAGTTGGACGTGGCTGGTGTGTGCAACAGGATGTACTTGGCGCCGACGCCCCGGGAGAGAGAACGGTGGCACGCTCTGTGGCTCCTGTGCCGGGGCCTGACCGCCTCGGCCACCGCTGAGGCACTGGGCCGGGATGCTCACACCATCGGCAGGTGGGCCACCGCCTTCAACGAGGGAGGTCCGGCGGCCCTGATCTTCGAGCAGTCCGGTGGTTCCCCCCCGCCCTCCGCGAGGAACAACAGGCGGAGTTGCAGGCTGCGGTGCAGAAGACCCCGGCAACGGCGGGCATAGCACTGGCCAACTGGAACTGGAAGGTGGTGCGGCAGTTCCTCTCGGAGCGCTTCGGCGTCTCGCTGAGCCGCAGCACTTGCTTGAACTATCTGCACCGGCTGGGATATGTCCTGAAGCGCCCCAAGAAGCGTCTGGTCAAGCTGGATGAGGCCAAGCGGGAAGCCTTCGTGGCGGATACGCCGCCCTGTCGGACGAGGCTCGGTGGTCTGGGGCCAAGATATTCTTCGCTGACGAGGCCCACTTTCGTGCGGACGCCGAGTTGCGGGGCAAGTGGGTGCTGCGGGGAGAGCCGGCCTTGGTGGACTCGACCAGCCCGCGCTACGGCGAGAAGGCCAGCTACTATTCGGCGGTGTGCTTGGAGACCGGCGAGGTGGAATGGGTGGAACTGGAGGGGAACAGCAACAGCGAAACCTCGGCAGCTTTCCTGAGGCAGTTGCGGGGGAGGCAGAGCAGTCGGCTGAACGTGATCTGGGACAACGCGCCGGCGCACTCCGGCGAGGCGGTGCGTGAATATCTCCAGACGCCGGGCCTGGGGCTGCGGCTGATGAGGCGGTCTGGGGCTGGGCGAGAGAGGAGGCCACCGGAAACCTGTGTCTGGGGACCAAGACGCTGGTGCAGGAGAAAGTCGGCAACTTCCTCGAGGGGCTGGAAGGGCGGAAAGAGGAGGTCAAGCGGCGCTGCCGGACCATCCTGCAATCAAGAGCAGACGGGCTCCTGCGTAACCCGCATCCCGCTCCTCACCACCAGCCATATGCACATCCCACCTCGGCTTTAGTTTAGATTTCGTGAAGCCGGATTTTACCAACAGTAAAGCCGTATTTCACGCTCCGCGTCAAAGATTGTGAACTAATCGCCCTGTGTATTGGGATTTTTGCACCGGCGTCCGGGGTCCTGCTGGCCAACGGCTATGGTTGAGCGGGGGCGACGGGCAAAAATTGGGCGGCTGATTGTTACAGCCGCCAGGGTGGTTCAGTCCATGATTGCAGCTCCGCGTTTATCACCAGCTTCCGGGGCAGTGAACTGGGGTCTTGCCGCCCCCTTTTTCTCCGAAGCCGGTCAGTTCGCTATGACGGTGCAGTGTCTGGACGGCGCCTTCAGCGCCATCACCGACAGGTCGTACCGTCCTCCCACGAAGAAGTACCCATGGCTCACCGATATGAACACGGTGGCTGTGTTCTCCAGCTGGATGAGCCTCAGGGCACTGCTTCCGGTGCCGTGGGCGATGGTGATCGTCTGGCTGGTATCACCCGCCGCGAAGGTCAGCTTATCGGACGTCGCCGTATGGTCCGCAACTGCGACAGCAGTAATATCCTCTGTCGCTTAGTCCACGGTGACTTCTCCCCCGCTTGCGGGGGAGAGGGTCGCGGTCAATTCCGCATCGTCGTCAGCCTCATCGAATGTGTAATTTACTTGCTCTAAGGCCAGCAGCGGCAGGCGCGTCACCGTCACCTGGTAGGTCTGAGTCGCGTCCCCGTCCGCGGCTGTGACCTTCACCTTGATAATGTTGGGGCCGGCCGCCAGAGCGATCTGAAACCCGTCTTCCACGGAGTCTGCGTCGGTGAGCGCCGCATCGCTCCCGTCCAGATATTCAACGTCGCATCGCTGTGGCTCTTCGTCAGCGATAGTGTCACCGTGCTCGCGCTGATCGCCGTACTGGCCGTATAGGTGAGCGTGTCCGAGGCGAAGACTGGGTCGAGCTCGATGGTGTTGCTGCTCGTGTCCTCGAGGGACAGAGCACTCAAGCTGGGGTCGGTGCTGTCGGGGAACTTCACGCTGACCTTTCTCCAAGGGGAACCAACTTTTCCTTGGCGATTATGACGACGCTGTCAGTAAAGCGAAGCTGCGTTGAAACTGGCCGGATGTTGCGCTAAAATCAACCTACGGCACAGGAGCGTAGCTCAGTTTGGCCAGAGCGCTGGTCTCCAAAACCAGTGGTCGCGGGTTCGAATCCTGCCGCTCCTGCCAATCACCGCTTGCAATCAGGCCCCGGACAGCTCCGGGGCCTTTCTCGTTGTGCCAACCAGCGTAACAGGGTCTTTTCCCAGACGCCTGATCCAGTGCATCAGGCTTGACCAACAGCCGCTCTACCGCGGCCCGGAACTCGCTGGTCAACTGCTCCAAGCTGGCACGAGACACGTTTTTCATTCCCACCCGTTTCGGGTGGCACCACGCCCCTTCGTCCGGGTTCAACTCCAAGGCATACCCGGGTGACTACTCCCAGGATACGCCGGGCCACGCTACCAGCCAGCACTGCTTTACGTGCCGCAGATATGAATATACCAAGGACTCGCCAATCTCGATTTGCATTGTCTATTCCACTCCCCCAACGTATGCAGTATTATCAATCTCAACCTCCTATGCTTGCGTCGGGCCATCTCCCGGCGGCGTCCCGTGATACAATTCCGCCACGCAATTTGCTGGGGAGATTTGCCGGTGCCAGCCAAGATTCTGTCCGGGAGCGACCTGTCGGTCAAGATACGCGCCGAGGTCGCGGACGGCGTCGTTGAGATGCAGGACAAGCACGGCGTAACGCCTGGGCTGGCAGTGGTGCTTGTGGGAGATGACCCTGCGTCGGCGGTCTACGTAAATAACAAACAGCGGGCTTGTCAGCAGGCTGGACTGTTCAGCGATTCCGCGCGCCTCCCCTCCACATCAAGCGAAGACGAAATTCTTTCTGCCGTCCGTGGGTTCAACGATAACCCTCAAATTCACGGCATCCTTGTGCAGCTTCCATTGCCCGACGGTATCGACCAGCACCACGTAATCGAAACCGTCAATCCTGATAAGGACGTTGACGGCATCCATCCCTACAACTTGGGCAAGCTGTTGCAGGGGCGGCCCGACTTTGCGCCCTGCACTCCCGCAGGCATCGTCGAGTTGCTGATGCGCAACGGCCACGACCCCGACGGAGCCAATGTTGTGATATGCGGGCGCAGCGACATCGTAGGCAAGCCGCTGGCGGCGCTGCTGATGCAGCGGAGCCGCGGCGGCAACGCGACGGTCACCGTCTGCCACACCCGCACCCGCAACCTGGCCGAGGTTACCCGCTCCGCCGACATATTGGTTGCTGCGATTGGCCGCCCTGAGGCCATCACCGCCGATATGGTGAGGGAGGGAGCGGTCGTTATAGACGTCGGCATCAACCGGGTGGATGACCCTTTCGCAAGACGTGGTTATCGACTGAAAGGCGACGTGCATTTTGAGGCCGTATCGGAAAAGGCCTCGGCCATCACGCCCGTCCCAGGCGGCGTGGGGCCTATGACCATTGCCATGCTGCTGGTCAACACTCTTACCGCTGCCCGCATCAGCATTCACGGGCACTAGCCCGTCCGTACATCTCTCTCAACCGGACTCGGCCGTGCGCACCAGCGACTTCGACTACGAGCTTCCCTCGGGACTCATTGCCCAAACGCCGGTTGAGCCGCGCGATTCATCCCGTTTGCTGGCGCTGGACCGGGCCACCGGCATGATGGAGCACCGCGGCTTCACGGACATCCTAGACTACATGCGTCCCGGAGATCTGATGGTCCTCAACCAGAGCCGGGTAATTCCGGCCCGCCTGTTTGGGACACGGGATGACAATGGGGGCAAGGTGGAGTTGCTGCTGCTACGCCGCGAGTCGGAGGGAGTGTGGGAAGCCCTGGCCCGCCCGGGCCGCCGTCTCCGTCCCGGCGCGACGGTAACCATCGCCCCACCCGGATCCCTCTTCATCTCCCCCACTGGAGGGGATGCAAGGGAGGGCGAGCCGATGACCGTGGAAATTCTGGAGTCGCGGGAAAACGGCTCGAAAGCCGTTCGGTTGTCATCGGAGGACTCCATAGAGCGCATGGGACACACGCCGCTGCCACCATACATTCGCCGCGCGCTGGAGAACCCGGAACGATACCAGACGGTATATGCCCGCGAGGCCGGCAGCGCTGCCGCCCCCACCGCCGGGCTGCACTTCACGCCGGAACTGCTGGACCGGATTCGCGATGCGGGGATAGAGACCGCCTTCGTCACGCTGCACGTGGGGCTGGACACCTTCCGGCCCGTTCAGGATGAAGACCCAACGGCACACCATATCCACACCGAGCGCTACTACCTCGACACCAACGCCGCCGAGGCGCTGAACCGGGCCCGAGCCAAGGGCCGCCGCATCATAGCTGTCGGCACCACCAGCGTCCGCGTACTGGAGCAGGCCGCTGCCGATGCCGCAAGGGATGGCCGCGCTGGTTTCGAGCCGGTCGAGGAAAACGCAAACATCTTCATCCTGCCGGGCCACCAATTCCGCGCAGTGGATGCTATGATCACCAACTTCCACCTGCCCCGCTCCACCCTGCTGATGCTGGTCTCGGCCTTCGCCCAACAAGGCGCGAGGGAAGGCGTTTCGGGCCGGGAGATGATGCTGGGTGCCTATGCAGAGGCCATTCGGCAACGCTACCGCTTTTACAGCTTCGGGGATGCCATGCTGATTGTGTAGCCGGTAACGGCGGCTCTGATACAGTTGACCGGCAGTGGTTTGCGCAAGAGGAGAGAAAAGCCGGAGAAAAAACGGCGCGTAGAAATTTCTTCGACGAAGAATTCGCCATCCACGCCGCAGTGGTGATGGAGCACGGCTTGGACGGCATCGTCAGGGCCGACCGCGAGTTCGACCGTGTCAACGGTCTGCGCGCATACGACCCAATCGAACTGGCCACCGCGTGAACCGCCGGAGACTCAGGAGACGTTCAGGCGAATGTCGCCCAGGCCCTCGAAGGTGAAGGCCGCTTCGTCGCCTGGGTTGAGGAACTTGGTGCTTACGATGCTGCCGGTCATCACCAGCATCCCCGCTTCCAACTCTTTGCCGCGTCCTGCCAGAGTGTTGGCCAGCCAGGCCAGAGCGTCCAGCGGATGCCCCAGCACGTCTCGCCCGTACCCTTCGCCGGCGGGCTCCCCGTTGATGGTCATTGCGCCGCGGGCGTTTTCAAGGCCCAAAGTCTGCCAGTCAGTTTTTTCCGGTCCCAGCACCACCCCGGCGTTCCAAGCGTTGTCAGCGGCTACTCCCAAGAAGTAGAGATTACTGTAATCAGCGCCCCGGTCGTCCACCAACTCGAACGCTGGCATCAGCGCGCCCACCGCCGCGCCGGCGCTCGCGCGGTCGTAGGGCGCGCCGCTGGCAGGCAGGCCCGATTGCAGGCGCACAGCCACCTCGCACTCCGCGCCCAGCCGGACGTAATCGGTGGCCTTCACCGCCGCCGGAGAGTGATGCACGCCGCTCTCAAAGACAGCGCCGGCGCAGGGGGCATCGAAGCCGACCATTTGCTGCATAACCGGTGTCGTCAGCGCGATCTTGTAGCCGGCGATGGCCCCGCGTTCCGGCGCCAGCAGCGACTGGAACGCCTCCTGCATATCGTAGGCTTCCTCGATGGTGGCGGGCGAGATGTCTTGGGGCAGCGGCTGGTAGGGCTGCCGGTCGCGGTGTGCCTCGTAAAGATGGCGCGCCGCTCTTTCCGCCTTGCTCAGTTGGGCCATTGCGGGACCTCCACAGCGAATGCTCGCGTTCTCTCTCACTCCGGGAGAGCGTCAGGGCGAGGACGAGTACCTTCCCCACGCTGGGGCAACTATACAAGCTGCAGGAGTTGCAGCGTGTTGCCGTCGGGGTCGCGGAAGGTGGCGACCCATCCACCCCAACTTTCCTGCTCCGGCTGACGGATGAACTCCACCCCGGCCTCGGCAAGCCTGGCCGCCAGAGTGTGAATGTCAGCCACGCCCAGGTGGGGCATGAACCGGTACGGATCTTTGGAAGCCCCTGAGACCCGGTCGTGCAGCCCGATGTTGAACCGCACCTCGCCCAGCTCAAAGGCGATGAAGTCGGGGTGCCGCGAATGCAGGGGAAGCTGCAGCACGTCATTGTAGAAGCGGAACATCCGCTCCAGGTCGTCAGTCCAGAGGGTGACGCCCACAACTCCCGTGATCATTGCCGGAACCTCCACATAGCGAAACCGGCCAATGAAGCACACCGGCCGGTTTCCGTAGTGGTCTCTCTAAAGCCTACTAAAGCCTATCTCCGGAGCAGGCTAGACCTCCGCCAACTCCCCGCGGCGTTTGGCGGCGGCGCAGCGCGGACATAGACCGTAAAAGTCGACCCGCTGCCATCCCACCTCGAAGTCGGAACTCTCGGTGATGCTGTTGCGCAGGCTCACCACCATGTCGTGAACCTCGCTGGAAGTGTCGGCGTCTATGACATTCTCGCACTCGATGCAGACCAGGTTGACGTGCGGGTCCATATTGGGCTCATAACGCGACATACGCTGGAAGGGCAATTCTTGGATCAAGCCGCTCTTTTGCAGGACCCCCAGAGTCGAGTAAATCGTGGCCAGCGTCATCGAGGGGAAGTGGTCGCGGACCCGCTCGTAAATCTGCTGGACCGTGGGGTGGTCCTGTGAATTAAGGACTACTTCGGCAATGGCAAGCCGTTGCGGGGTAACCCGGACGGCCCATTCCCGCATCCGTTCCACTAGCTCCTGCTGTGTCAACATGTACTGCTCCGGGGTGGCGTGAACGCCATTGGGCAGATGCCGGGACACCTGCCTGATGAAATTCGAAATCTGATTACACTATATCGTTAGTCCGGCTCTCAAGCAACTCTGACAAGGCGCACTCTTGCCATGCTTTTGCCCATTATGTTCCTTGTGGTGGCAGCCATTTTCGAAGAGAATTGGGCCTCCGCTGCTCCTGTACCAAGGCCTTTCATTCCTCCATCTGTCTGCTATGGAGAAGCCTATGTGAGGGTGAGGCCCCTCACATAGGCGGTTATAAATGGCGCGCGGACGCACCCATGCCCAAACTCTCCGCCTGAAAATGGGGAACCTTCAAAAGTCTCTGGCCCCTACGCCGGGGAAACGACTGCCGGCCGGGAGAAGATTCTGGCGAAAAGCGCCGGTATGCTGACGTTGAAAAGGTAATAGACGACCGGAACCACGATCAGCGTCAACGCGGTGGAACTGATCAAACCGCCGATTACCACGGTCGCCAGCTCGGAACTGATGATGCCACCCTCGCCGCCGGAGAAGGCCGCCAGAGGCAACAGGGCGAAGCTGGTGGTCAACGCCGTCATCAGGATGGGACGGAGCCTCACGCGCCCTCCGGTGATCAGCGCTTCGGTTACAGACTTTCCCTGTTCTCTCAACTGCTCAACGAAGGCAATCAGCACGATGGCGTTGGTGACCACGATTCCGATGAGCAGCAGCAGGCCCATCATCGCCGGCAGTCCCAATGTTCGCCCGGTGATCGCCAGCGCCACCAGCACTCCGATGAGCGCGAGGGGCAGGCTGGTGATGATGATGAACGGGTTCCTGAGCGAGCCCAGGCTGCCCACCATAACCAGGTACATCAGGATGATGCCAATCGCCATCGACAGGAATATGGCCTGGAACCCCTCGGCAATGTCGGCGAAGATACCGCCGCTGTTGACTGAAACGCCGGAGGGCAGGTCGAGATCAGCGATCCTCTGGTCAATCTCGACCCCCACAGCCTGAGTATCGTCGGCGGTAATCTCCCCAGTGATGCTGGCGGAGCGCTGCCCGTCGGTCCGGCTGATGGTCACCGGCCCCTCCCGGGTCGTCAGTTGCGCCAGATCGCCCAGGGGAGCCGTGCCGCCAGGCCCTGCGATGATCAGCTCGCCCACCCTGTCCAGGCTGCTCACTGCCTCGCGGCCACCGGACAACACCACCTCGGTGGCCTTTCCTTCGATGTTGATGGTGGTCACGGCGCGTCCCACAAGGAACTGGCTCAACTGGAACCCGACTTGGCTTGTAGTCAGCCCTATGCCCGCCGCGGCAGACGGGTCAACCTCAACCGCTACCTCGTCCCTGGCTTCGGCAACATTGCTGTTCAGGTTGATCACGCCCTCCGTGGAGCCCAGCGACGACACCAGTTCCTCGGATACGGTGGCAATGTCCTGATAGTCCGGACCCGATATGCTGATCTCAACACCGCCCGCGGGCGGCCCGTCGGCCAACTCTGTTATTCGCAGTTGCCTGCCGGGACTTTGGAGGCTTTCTCTCAGAGTGCCGGCGACATCCTCCGGCGCGTCCGAGTTCAGGACAAGCAGCATGCTTGCTTGGTTAAAACCAGCAGGTACGCCCCCATTGCCAAGGTCGGTTGCGCCAACTGTCACCGTGTAAATCTCAGAGATGTCCCTCACCTCTCCCTCTATCTGCAAGACCTCGGCCAGTGTCCGGTCGGGGGGTGTTCCCGGGGGCAGGGTCAGGTTCACCTCCACGTATCGCTGATCGCCGCTGGGGAACAGCGTGACAGGAATCAGAGTCAGCAGCGCCAGGCTGGCCACGGTCAGCACCACCGCCGCGATAAGGGTCATGGCCTTGTGCCCCAGTGACCAACGCAGTACCGGCGTGTAGGCCCTTTGCATCCAGGTCTCGTTGACGAAGGCGATGTCGTCCTCGCCCGCGCCCTCGGGCAGGTCGCCGGGGCGCAGCAGGTAGGCGCCCAGCACCGGGACCGCCGTGAGGGCCACCACCAGCGATGCCGCCAGCGCGAACACGACGGTGAGGGCGAACGGCAGGAAGAACGCGCCCACCAGCCCTTGGATAAACGCCAAAGGTGCGAACACGACAATCGTGGTTAGCGTGGATGCAAGGATGGCAGGGCCGACCTCGGTGGTGGCGTCCAGCGCAGCCCTCCACCTCTCCCGGCCCGCCTGAATGTGCCGGTATACGTTCTCCAGCACCACGATGGCGTCGTCCACGACACGGCCCACGGAAATGGCGAGGCCGCCCAGCGTCATGAAGTTCAGCGTCATATCCTGCCAGGTCATCAGCAGGACGCCGGTGAGAACGCTGAGCGGGATGGATAGCGCTATGACCACGGTGGGGCGGAGCGTGGTCAAAATGCCCCGTACCACCGTCGGGCGGATGGTGAACATGAATAGGAAGACCACTCCCACGGCGAACAGGAAACCATACAGCGCTTCGCTCAGCAGGGTGTCAATTTGTTCCTGAATTTCCGGTCCTTGGTCGGAAACGATGACAATTTCGATGCCGGTGGGAATGGCGTCCAGTCCGTCCAGTGCCTCCCGGACCGCCTCCGTCACCTCGATGGTGTTGGCCTCGGCTTCCTTGACGATGGACACGTTTATAGCGGGCTTGCCGTTGGTGCGGGAAATGCTTGTGGGAACCCCGTCCGTCAGTTGCACGTCGGCCACATCGCCCAGCATCACCGGGCCGGATGGAGACGTGCCCACCACCAGGTTGCGGATCTCATCCACCGACCCCAGTGTGTGAATGGTCTTGACCGGCATTGAGCTGCCTTGGCCAAATATCAGGCCCGTGGGCAGCGTAACGTTGTTCTCGCTGAGTGCAGACGCGATCTGAGGAAGGGCCACCCCATTGGCGAGCATCCGATCCGGGTCTGCGGATACACGTACCTGGCGGTCAACGTCGCCGGTGACGAGTATCTGCAGGATTCCCTCGACGTCATTGAGCTCGGGCAGGATGCCCGACTCGACGAACTCCGACACATCCTGGGTACCGTTGTCGGAGATCACGCTGAACTGAATGACGGGAAACTGGTCAGGGTCGAACCTGCCCACATCCGGGTCTTCCACTCCGGAAGCGAATGAGAGACCAGAGACCGCCGATTCGATGACACTCTGCGCGTTGGCCATATCAGTGCCGAATTCGAACGTTGCCAGCACGATGGAGTTGCCCTCAAAGCTGGTTGACTGGATGCTTTCGAGGCCCTCGGCGCCCTCTATGACCCGCTCTATGGGTTCTGTGACGTCCTTGACCACTCCTTCAGGGTCAGACGAAGGGTACGACGTGGTGACGACCACCAGGGGGAACTCGATTTCCGGAAACAACTCCACCTGCAGGGTGTTGTAGGCATACACCCCGCCAGCCAGCAGTATGATGACCGCCAACAGGGTAACCGTCCGTCTCCGGATGGCGGCTGCGGTGATAAAGTGCATCAACTCTCCCGACGTGTCTGATTACGCAAAAAATCGCCGTCCTGCTTCAGTCCAACAGACGGCAGTGACGACGAGGCCCGGGAGGCTGTCGCAACCACCCAGGCTACAACCACCACTCAGGGTCCTTGTGATCGAGGTTATTATAATACGACTGAAATCTACAGCCGGATTTACCACCCTCTATATAAGAGAACGGTAACCACGCGCCCGACAAGGCGAACCGTGGGCAGGAAGTTTGCGTTGAGTCCGGCCAACAATGTTGTCAGAGACTTCGAAATGATGACGGAAGAGCGATTCCAGCTTCTGTACGACGGCGCGTGTCCGGTATGCCGTCGGGAAGTCCTGTGGCTTCATCGTCGTCGCCCGCATGCCATCGAGGCCGTTGATACATCAGCCGAGGACTTTGATGCCGCATCCTTCGGACTCACCGCCGAGCAGGTGGACGCCGCGCTGTACGGAATACGACCCGACGGCAGCATCACGGTAGGCATGGACAGCCTGCGCGAGGGGTACCGCTTGGCGGGACTGAGCTGGCTGATTACTTGGACCGGCTGGTGGCCGGCCCGTCCGCTGTTCGACGCCTTTTACCGCTCCTTCGCCCGCAACCGGATGCGCATCGGCAGGCTGCTGGGGCGCGAGGGCGACTGCGGCGACCGTTGCCGGCTGTGACCCGCCTGATCAGTTCAAGAGCCGGGTAAGCCGGTTCTCGACAGGCCCGAAATGGCGAGCGAGATTGACTTCACTCTATCGCCCGTCAGCCCACCGTGTTTTGCTGGCCAATTCCAAAAAATGAGAATATTACCAGATTTATGATGAACACTGGTATTAAGGCGATTAGAACCACGAAGAAGGCGCGCCAGACGGAATCATAGTCCAGGGTCTGCCGTAGGGAGATAATCATGGCCGCCAACTGCCAGAGAAATATAGCGAACGCCAAATATGGACCCACGGAGGGAATAAAAACTAGGATGCTGAATACGCCGGGGGTCTGCGCAAACCCGGTGCCCCGGGCAACCTGTCCCCAGTCGGCGTGGGTAGAAGCTGTCTTCAGGATCGTCGTGCCAATCAGCATTGCGACACCGGCCCATACTGCCCAGGACACCACCCCTCGGACAACTCCGAATATCAGTCCTCTGACAATGTCGCCATCACCGGCCAATATTCCACCGATAGCACCGGCGAAGGAAACAATGATGACAACGAGAATCGCCTGCCATGTGGCGCTGCTGTCGTGTTCCACGTCCTCGAAGGTATGTGGGTCCAGGCGCGCTGCGCCCAGCATTCTCATCAACATATAGTTACCTTGCCAGCCGGACCGTGTATTGATCCTGCAGCCAAAACGAGTGGTTATCGATTGTCTACAGGGTAGCAAACCGGGGTTCCCGTGGTGAACAAAATATGGACCGGATCTGGACGGAAATTGGTGCGAGACGCTTCGGCAGCAGTGGGTATGGATATACGAGGAAAAGGACATGCGGGGCAGCAGTGCGGGTGCAACCCTGGGCCGCCGAGGTATCCGTGAGCAGGTACAGTCATTTGTTGGTTATAATCACCGCCATAATCATTGTCCCGGCAATGGAAATGAAGGATAAGCGAGGAACCATGAAGTACGACGTCATAATCGTTGGAGGAGGAGCCGCCGGATCGGTCCTGGCCGGCAGGTTGTCCGAAGACCCGAACAGGTCGGTGTTGGTTTTGGAGGCTGGCAAGGACTATCCCGACTTCGACAACATTCCCGACGAGGTAAAGTACGGCCACACCAGGTACGCCGAATCCCCCGAGTCGGAACACAACTGGGCCCTGAGAGGAATGGCCACCGAGGAACAGGGAGAGATCCACGTGGCCCAGGGCAAGGTGATTGGCGGGGGATCATCCATCAACGGCCAGGCCATGCAGCGGGGACTCCCCGAGGACTACGACGACTGGGCCTCACTGGGCAACGGAGAGTGGTCCTACGCCAATGTTCTGCCGTTCTTCCGCAAGATGGAAAACGATCTGGACATACAGGACGATTTCCACGGAACGGAAGGTCCCATGCCCGTAAGGCGCCGCCTGTCCAGTGCCGAGCCGGCCATCCAGCAGGCCTTCCGCGAGGCCTGCGTGCGGGACGGCTTTGTGGCGGTAGATGACACCAACGGCGCCAACCCCACCGGGGTTGGGGTGTCTCCCACCAATAACCTCGGCGGCGTCAGGGTCAGTACGGCCATCGCATATCTGAGCCAGACACGCCATCGCCTCAACCTGACCGTTCGGGGAGAGGTCCAAGTTCGCAGAGTTCTGTTCCAAGGCTCGCGGGCTGTGGGCGTGGAGGCGGAAAGCGGCGGCGAAATCTTCACCGTCGAGGCCGACAGGGTGGTGCTGAGCGCCGGCGCCCTCCGTTCCCCCCATCTGCTGATGCTGTCGGGCGTCGGCCCCAAGGACCATCTCGAGGAGATGGGTGTACCCGTTGTCCAGGACCTTCCCGGAGTGGGGCAGAGCCTGTGGAACCACATGAGCGTCCACATCAACTACAAGGTGAAGGACGGGGTTGAGCTGCCCGTCGATCTGGACGCTCCGCATTACCGGCTGATTTTTACGGCCCCGGACTCCGAAACGGACAACGATATGGTGCTCTCGACCGTCAACGTCGTCGATGAACGGGAGGAGCGTGTGGCGGGTGTCAGGACCAGCTACCGGACCGGCGACGTGCCCGCCGACCGCTCGGCCCGTATTTCGTGCACCCTCGGAGTGCCACGGGGCTCGGGCTACGTGCGGCTGGGGTCCGCCGACCCGTCTGTGCAGCCGTCCTTCAACTACCGCTACCTCCAGCATCCCGAGGACCTGCGCCGGGTGAGAGAGGGCATTCGCTTCGGTGCAAGGCTCCTTGAGTCTGAAGCATACAGGGGTGTGGTCGATCACCGGATCACCCCGACCGACGAGATTCTGACGGACGACGACGCCCTCAACCACTGGATGCGCCAGACCGTCGGAACGGCGAGGCACGTTTCCGGCACTTGCAGGATGGGCCCAGACTCGGACCCCAACACGGTGGTTGACCAGTACTGCCGGGTCAAGGGCGTTCAGGGGCTATGGGTGGCGGACGCCTCGGTTGTGCCGCAGCTGCTCAGGGGCGGCGGAATGCACCCAACTGTGGTAATGATCGGCGAACGGGTCGTCGACTGGATCGCGCAGGGCTAATTCGAGCCAATCTACGAGCGGGTCCCCGGGCGCGACACTCGGGATTTTCTTAATCGGGCTATGAGTAGCGACGGCAGTTCCTCATAGCCCGATGCCATTTGGAATCCCGTAGACTATTTTGCGGTGATTCCACCGTCGATAATCAATTCGATTCCCGTGATCCACGCCGATTCGTCGGATGCCAGGTAAAGGGCACCGTAGGCGATGTCCCGGGAGTGTCCGAGGCGACCCAATGGCACTTCGTCGGTGCGCTGGGCCAGGACGGTGGGATTGTCGGATATTCCGGCCAGCATGGGCGTGTCGACCGGGCCGGGATGGATGGAGTTGCAGCGAATGCCCTCGCTGGCGTGTTGTATGGCCGTGGTCTTGGTGAAGGTCCGAACAGCACCCTTCGATGCGCTGTAGGCGCTGCCTGTGAGGGGCCGCCCCAGGATTCCGGCGATGGACGACACGTTGATGATGGAGCCTCCGCCAGCGCGACGCATGGCAGGGAGCACTTTGCGGGTGCCGAGGAACACGCCCTTGGTGTTCACCTGCATGATCCGGTCCCACAGTTCCTCGGAGGTATCCTCGATGGAGTCGGCGTTGGCTATGCCGGCGTTGTTCACCAGAACATCCAGCTTGCCGAAGCGGCCCACGGCGAGGTGCACCGCCGCCTCCCAATCGGAGTCGCTGGTGACGTCCAGATGGGTGTAGACGGCCTCGCCGCCAGACTCGGTAATTCTCTGCTCCACCGACCGGCCCTCGTCATCCAGAATGTCGCCGAAGACCACCTTTGCGCCTTCTGCGATGAATAACTCGGTCTCCAGCGCTCCCTGGCCTCTGGCGCCACCCGAAATCAGTATTACTTTTCCGTCCAGCCTGCCCATATTTTCCTCCGTTATTCGCTTGACTTGAGCGTTCCAATTCTATCAGCGCCGAAGGTGGCACAGTCTGTCCCACGCCCAAGGCTGGGAATGACGGCATGGAACGGGCGGGATATAATCGGAGCGACCGCCCACTTTACCAAAGACAGGGTCCTGAAATTGAGCGGAAATAAAGGGGGACAGCTTATGCCGCAGCGCACATTGTGGATGCACGGCGCAAATATGCAGGTGGAATATCCCAACCGCATCACCTCGGTGAGGGCCACCGGACCTTTCGTGAGAATTGAGGGCGCCAAGGGCCAGAACACCTGGCTGCACTTCCCGCTGCCCACGCCGGCGGTCATCGACGGGGCGCGAATGAGAATCGACGGCGCACTGGTCAGCTTCCGCACCCGCGACCACGCGACGGTGAACGAGATCATCGTCTACGACGGTGACCAGCGAATCGCCGAGCACATGGACCAGGACCTGCGCGGTGAAAACCCCGAGTACCGCGTGGACATCCCCGGCAGCCCCGAAATCAACCGGGGCATCAACGTCGTCCTCGGTGTCAGCTTCGACAGCGTCGCGCCCGACGCCCGCTCCATGCAGATAGAGATCATCGGCGTTGGCCTGGAATACACCGGATAGGGTGAGGGTGCACCCTATCCTTTTCTTTGTAACAGGGAAATTGATCTTGGCGTAACCCTTCAGGAGAACGTTAATGACCGCGCAAAAGAACTACATCGGCGGCCAGTGGGTGGAGTCGGTTTCTGGCCGCACCTATCCGGTCTACAATCCAGCCCACAAAGACCAGATGGTGGCCGAATTCCAGACGTCCAACGCAGAGGATGCCGGAGTGGCCGTAACCGCCGCCCGCGAGGCCTTGCCCGGCTGGGCCAACACCCCCGCGCCGGGACGGGCGGCAGTGCTTTTCCGCGCCCTGGAGATCTTGGGACGTCGGGCCGAGGAAATCGCCACGGCCATCACCACCGAGGAGGGCAAGCCCATCGGCGATGCCCGCGGCGAAGTGCGCCGGGCCATGAACATCCTGGAATATGCCGCCGGCGAGGGCCGCCGTATGTTTGGCTACACCACGCCATCCGAACTGCCCAACACCGTGGCCTACACCGTGAAGCGACCCCTGGGAGTTGTGGGCATCATCACCCCTTGGAACTTCCCCGTCGCTATCCCGGTGTGGAAGATGGCCCCGGCCCTCATCTGCGGCAACGCCCTGGTGTTCAAACCCGCCTCATCCACTCCCCTCTGCGCGGTCAAGCTGGCCGAGGTGTTCGAGGAGGCCGGCCTTCCTCCGGGAGTGCTGAACCTGGTAACCGGACCTGGCGCGCAGGTGGGCAGCGCCTTGGTGGAGGACACTCGGGTCAACGGCATATCATTCACCGGCTCCACCGAGATTGGGACCGACCTCTACGCCAACGGCGCCCGTCGCCTTAAGAAAATCCAGGCAGAGATGGGCGGTAAAAACGCCGTCATCCTGCTGGCTGACGCCGACATGGACAAGGCCCTGGGCGGCATCGTGCAGGGCGCCTTCGGCTCCACTGGCCAGCGCTGCACCGCTACCAGCCGGGTGATCGTTGAGGAGTCGGTGTACGACGAGTTCATGGACGGGCTGCTTTCCCGTACCGCAAATTTGCGCGTCGGCGACGGCATCGACCCGGAGGTGGACGTATCGCCGCTGTGCGGTCAGGGACAGTACGATAAGGTGCTGGAGTACATCGGCGTCGGAACGGAGGAGGGCGCCAACCTGGCCTACGGTGGTCGCGGTCTGACCGAGGGCGAGTTCGAGGAGGGCTACTACGTGGAGCCAACGGTGTTCACCGACGTTTCTCCCGATATGCGCATCGCCAAGGAGGAGATATTCGGGCCGGTGCTGACCGTCTTCAAGGCAAGAGACCTGGAGGACGCGATTCAGATCTCCAACAGCGTCGAGTTCGGCCTGTCGTCCTCAGTCTACACCCGCAATCTGACCCGCGCCTTCGAATACATCAACACCGTCGAGACCGGCATGGTGCATGTCAACGCGCCGACCTTGGGCGGGGAGGTACACCTGCCCTTTGGCGGACTGAAGTCGTCAGGTGTCGGACAACGGGAGCAGGGCACGGAGGCCTTCGACTTCTTCACCGAGACCATCACGGTCTACATAGACCACGGCGAGGCAGCGAGGCAGCAGGCGAGGTTCATCTGAGGCCGCTGCTCCCGTAGAAACCCAGGGCTCACAGGCAGACCAGCATACGAATCAGGGGAGCATGGCGTCTCCCCTCTTCTTCATCCCAGGCGCTGCGGGCAGAGACGAATCGCAGGTGAATCCACCGAGATGGCACGCCGCTGCAGGTAGACGCTACATGACCCGCTGAAGGGCCGTTTGCCCTGGCCTGCCTTGCGGGATTGACTGGCAAATTCATCCGGGATATGTTAGCTTTATCAGGTTAGCCCAATTCGTTACCTACGAGGGGGCGGACGCTGCCGCCCAACTACGCTGAGGAAGGAGCGCATCGAAATTATGGAAGTAACGACGCTCGCCATTGAGAAGCTCAAGGAAGTCATGGAAGAACAGGGTGAGCAGGAAGGGTCCCTGCGGGTGATCGCCATCCCGGCGGAGACCGGCGGCCTCCAGTACATGCTGACGCTTGAGAACGAGAGCCAGACTGACGATACCGTGATGAGTATGGAGGGCGTCAAGTTCCTGATGGACTCCGACAGCGCCCCCTTCCTCGAAGAGGCCACTATCGACTACGTCGAGAACTTTGGCGGCCAGGTCGGTTTCGTCATCAACAATCCCATGTTCGCCAGTGCTGGTGGCGGCTGCGGCGCAGGCTGCGGCTGCGGGGCCGGCGGCGGTGGCGGATGTGGCTGTGGCGGCGGAGGATGCGGCGGCCACTAAACCGAACCACCTGCCACGCGTAAGCAACGCTTCGCACAGCAAGACCCCCGCCGGACGACTGGACCTAAAACCGCCAGTCGGACGCAGGGGTCTTTTCTGTGCCCTGGATTTCACCGGCCCGGCCTCGTGGCACTGGAAAAAACAAAAAGACCGCCAGACAATCGGCGGTCTTTACTCATCAAGTCTCTCGGTTGTTGGTCGGGGCGGCCAGATTTGAACTGGCGACCCCCTACACCCCATGCAGGTGCCCTACCAGGCTGGGCCACGCCCCGACACTGTGCCCATTATACCACGGCGATGCGTCGGGAGGGCAAGGGACAGCATGTGGACATGGATACCCAGTTAAACCTCAATGGACGCCAGCTATGAAATTGTCCCAATGATTTGTTCAGCCAACTGCTTTTGTCCTGCTCCACTTGAATAGGTACTGACCGTACTACCAGTCCTCCAGAACTCCTGCTCTAGCCAAGGGCTTGGCCTAAGGGTCGAAGTCACCGAGTAAGATGTTCGATTCCTTTGTAGGAGCATCTCTGGAATCAATTGTTGCGCAGCGACTCTATGGATAACGAATAGTCCAAGAGCCCTTTGCACGGCGTATTGCTGGCTGTTGCCGCGCCATTCAGGCCACGGGCCTAGCACACCTTCCCAAACGGATAAAATAATGTCCAAAAGATCGTCATCAGAAAAAGTATGCACGGGAGACCGGATACTCAAGATGGGCCTTAACGAATCCACGAACGATTTTATGCTGGCGATTTGAAGAGGGTTCCTGGGACCATTAGGCTCTTCGATCTTGCCGACCCACGGACCCTTTGCTTCTTGAGCAATTCGCACCACAAGTCGAGTGGCACGTATACGATATTTTTTACCCGGACCAACCAAGTTGGCTAGTTCCTCATCAGCCGCTTCATCTGCCATCGCATTAATCAGAGTCAGAGCCAAGTCGGTATCTACTCGTTTCTGTTTGTTATTTATCAGGAAGAATTGCTTGGTTTCCTCGAACTGAGACGTGTCCGACATTATTGTCACTGGAATTGACACTTCGCATAGAGACGTCTCTCTAAGGGTCTCTATGGCGTGTCTGAATCCTCTCCAGACTGATTGTCTAAACGATCTTGCCTCTCTTTAGTCAGTTTTGCCAGGGCAGCAAGGATTACGTGTGGCTTGGCTACCATATTCCCCAAGACCTATCGGGAATCGCCAAGTGGATAAATACCAATCGTCCGCAGGGCAATCGCATTTGAATTCCTTTGCTGACCTCCCATCCGTCAGAATACGTTCCTCCGCCGGCGGGGCACAGCAACAGTCAGTTTACCAGTTTGCCTTCGACCACAGGAGCCGTGGCTGTTGGTCCCTCCAGTTCCCAACCCGCCCCGCTGACGCTCGCCCTCTTGCCAGATCTCGAACAACTGGTTAACATATACTAAATACAGATAGAATATATGTTCGCTATGACCACTGCCTGAACCCCCGGCGCAGGAACATCTGAACGGGTTAAGTGAGTGGGAATGAGTGGAAACAAGCGGAAATATGAAAATAACCGGCGCCCTCAACCAGGCCTGTTGTCGCCAACAATGGGCCAAGTAACCGGAAATGAGCGGAAATGAGCGGAAATGAGTGGGAAAATGGAAAATACCCAGCGCTCACAATCGAGCGCGTCGTTGCCAACAAGGGTATGGTTTGAATGACGTCAACTGCTGAATCCCAATGCGATTGCCCTGCAATCGTCCGCTCCACCCCGGTTGCTATCCCTCCGCAGTACGTGATAAAATTCACGAGAAGTTAGAAAAAGAAGAAGCAAGAGCAAAGACGCCCAGATGCTAGACGGCGAAACGAAAACGAACATCATCAGAGAGTACCGCATCAACGACAAGGATACCGGCTCCGCCGAAATCCAGGTGGCGGTACTCACCGAAAACATCAAGCGGCTCACCGACCACCTGCGAACGCACCGCAAGGACGTTCATTCCCGCCGTGGGTTGCAGGGCATGGTTTCCAGACGACGCAGATTGCTTAACTACCTGAGCAATGAAGACGTAAACCGCTACCAGACACTTATCGCAAGGCTCGGCCTGCGCCGGTAAAAGTGTCGCCAACAACCCCGATATCATCGGGGTTGTTTTTCGTCTAGCCACGTCCACTCCCCCTGCTGTCTTCCCGACTAACTCACCTTTGAGTAAGGTCGTGCTTTTTATTATGGCAACTCAAGTCGCATCCCCCATCGTGGTCCACCGTGAAATCGGCGGCGAAACCCTGGTCCTCGAAACCGGACGCCTGGCCTTCCAGGCCCATGGCGCAGTCACCGTCCGCTACGGCGAGTCCATCGTGCTTGCCACGGCGGTGATGTCTGATCGCCCCCGAGCCGAGGACATCGATTTCCTGCCCCTGACCGTTGATTACGAAGAAAGGCTGTATGCCGCAGGGCGCATTCCCGGCAGCTTCTTCCGGCGCGAGGGCCGGCCCGGGCAGGATGGCATCCTCGCCTCACGGCTCACCGACCGCTCCATACGGCCTCTGTTCCCCAAGAGCTTGCACAACGATATTCAGATAACGCTGACGGTGCTTTCCGCGGATCAGGAGAACCCGCCGGAAATCCTGGCGATGATCGGTGCCTCAGCCGCCCTCGCCATCTCACAAATACCCTTTGACGGGCCGGTATCAGCCTGCCGCATCGCCTACCGCGACGGGCAGTACGCCATCAACCCAACCTACGAAGAAAGTGACAACAGCACCCTTAGCATGGTCATCGGCGGCACCCGTGAGGCTATCATCATGGTGGAGGCCGGCGCCAACGAGGTCTCCGAGGAGGTCATCCTCGAGGCCATCCGCCGCGCCCAGGAGGCCAACGGCGAGATCATCAACCTCATCGAGGAGCTGGTGGCCCAGGTGGGTCAGCCCAAACTCGAGGTCAAGACCGACAAGGAGGCCGCCGCCAAGCTTGACGGCAGCATACGCGAGGTGGTCGGCACCCGCTTGGCCGACGCCTTGGGCGAGAACCTGGACAAGGTGGCCCTCGAGTCCAAGGAAAACGCCCTACGCGACGAGGTCTCCGAGAAACTGTCCGAGACGTTTGGTGACAGGGCCCTCTCCGATGGATTCAAGAGCGTAATGCGCGACGAGGTCCGCCGCCGTATCCTCGAGCAGCACATTCGCCCCGACGGCCGGGTGCTGGAGGAGATCCGCCCCATCTCTTGCGAGGTGGGCATTCTGCCCCGCACCCACGGCTCCGGCCTGTTCACCCGAGGCATGACCCAGGTGCTCTCGACCGTAACCGTCGGGTCGCTGTCGATGAAACAGACGCTCGACACCGTGGGACCGGACAACACCAAGCGGTTCATGCACCACTACAACTTCCCGTCCTTCTCCACCGGCGAGGCCCGCCGGGTCGGATCGCCGGGCCGCCGCGAGGTCGGACATGGAGCGCTCGCCGAGCGCGCCGTCCTGCCCGCGCTGCCTTCCGAAGACGAGTTCCCCTATGCCATCCGCGTGGTGTCCGAGGTGCTTTCCTCCAACGGCAGCACGTCTATGGGCAGCGTCTGCGGCACTTCCCTGGCGCTGATGGACGCTGGCATTCCCCTCAAGGCCCCAGTCGCCGGTATCGCAATGGGACTGGTGACGGGTGACGACGGTCAGTACGCCATTCTCAGCGACATTCAGGGCATCGAGGACTTCCTCGGGGACATGGACTTCAAAGTAGCCGGCACCGCCGCGGGGGTCAACGCCCTGCAGATGGACATCAAGTGGACCGGCCTGACCCAAGAGATCCTGGCCGAGGCACTGGAGCAGGCCCGCGTGGGACGCCTGTACATCATGGACCGGATGGCCCAGGTCATCACGACATCCAAGACCCAGATGAGCCCCCACGCGCCCAAGATGATCCGGCTGAAGATCAACTCCGACAAGATCGGCGCCCTCATCGGCCCCGGCGGTCGCGTCATCCGCGGGATCCAAGAGGAGACGGGCACCTCCATAGACGTTCAGGACGACGGCACGGTGACCATCGGAGGCATCGACCAGACCATGCTGGAGATGGCCCAGTCCAAAGTCGACAGCCTGACCCGTGAGCTGGCCGTGGGAGATATCTTCACCGGCAAGGTGGTGCGCCTGACCAATTTCGGCGCCTTCATCGAGCTGGTGCCCGGACGCGACGGTCTCATCCGCAACGGTGACCTCGGCGACCTGGAAGAGGATCTGACCGAGGGCCAGGAAATCACGGTGATGATCCACGAAATCGACTCACAGGGTAGAGTCAACCTGTCGCGCCGTGCTCTATTTGGCGACGACAGCCCACCCGCGCCGCGCCCTGAGAGCAGTCGTCCTGGGTTCGACAGGGGCGCACGCGGCGGCCCCGGCGGCGGTCGGCCCGGCGGCTTTGGCGGCGGCAACCGCGGCGGCTCCGGCGGCCCGCGCCGCAACGGTGGTGGTGGAGGCGGACGCCCCACGGGTGGTGGGCGCGGCCCCGGCCCCGGCCCCGGGCCCGGCCCCGGCGCCAGCCCTGACCGGCGCTTCGACGGCGGAGGACGCAGCGGCCCGCGCAGCTAGGATTCAATTCGACTGGAAACTACCAAGAGCGCAGGGAGCTTGTCTTTCCTGCGCTCTTGGCTTTTAATCAACTTGGTGCTGATATTTCCGTCTAACCACCCTGAAGGGAGATTGAGATGGCTGCGATTAGAGTTGTGATTCATGGTGCAACCGGCAAGATGGGCGTCGAGACCGTCGCCGCCGTCTGCCGCGAGAGCGACCTTGAACTGGTGGGCGCCGTCTGCCGCACCGACCGGGGCGGCGTGCTCTCGACGCCCTCCGGCGATGTGCCCCTTTCCACCGACCTTGCCCAGATTCTGGACGACACACGCCCCGACGCAATGGTGGACTTCACCAATGCCACCGTCTGCATGGAGGCTGCTCATACCGCCGCCGCTCGCAAGATCAACCTTGTGCTGGGGTCCAGCGGGCTGAACGCCGACCACCTGGCGCAACTGGACGCGCTTTCCAACGACAACGGCGTGGGAATCATCGTCGCCCCCAACTTCGCCCTGGGCGCAATCGTGCTGAAGAAGCTGGCCGAACAGGCCGCGCCATTCTTCGACTACGTGGACATTGTCGAGTCGCACCACGAGATGAAGATCGACGCGCCCTCCGGCTTCTCGCTGGCATTGGCCAACAGCCTGGCCGAGCAGAAGCAGTTCAATCGCAACGAGACCGAGAAGGAGAACCTTCCCGAGACCCGCGGCGGCAACGTCAACGGCGTGACCGTCCACAGTGTCCGACTTCCCGGCAAGAGCGCCCATCACGAGGTGATTTTCGGCGCCCCGGGCCAGACCGTCACCCTCCGCCACGACACTCTGGGCCGCGACTGCTATATGCCTGGAGTAGTCCGCTGCATCCGCGAAGCCGCCGCCCGCCCCGGCCTGGTCGTAGGCCTGGAGAAAGTCCTCGGCCTGTAGGAATTCAAGCGTGCTGGAGGAGTTTGAGGCGCTACCGAAAACCAGTCATTAGCTGTCCAGGGCACATCAGAAATACCCTGAAGCTACTCCCGAGAGGGTAATGGTAACTTTGACTAACCCCACTCTTCCAATTGAGCGACAATTCAAAGGAAGGACGGGGTATTACAGATACTTCGAGCACGAGGAAATGTGGTTTAGGGTAGTACTCGACCGGGACGGCTCGTTGCGAACAGCGTTCCGAGATGATCAAATGATGCAGTCTAGAGGCAGGCCATGACTGAAAGGCTTTCTCAAAAAGGAAATCTGAAAATCAGCTACGATGTCGAAAACGACGTCCTCTGGATGTCCAATGATAACCAGGCCCCCAGGGGATTCGACATTGTAAAGAACCAGGTCATCGTTTTCTTTGGCCACGACGGCACCACTCCTACAGCCGTTATGGTCTTCGACGCGGCCGAACTTCTTGCCCCTGCAATGGGAATCCCGTTTCAAGCAGCGGAATTGGAGGACAGTACAGGAGATAACACAATTGATGATGTAGCAGACTGGAAGTGCCAGATTCTGGAGGCTATGAATATTCAATACGAAAGAGAGAGCGATACTCTGCAAGTCGGAAAAGACGCTTCCGGCGCTGGCGGAAATGTGAACATTGCGGAGGGTTTTGCCATCGCTTTTGAAGAAGTCGGTGTACCCGTTGCAATGAGCCTCTCGGCGGCAGCCGAACTGCTTGCCCCCATTTTCACTTCCAGCCAACCATCCCAAGCCCCCCGTCTGATATAGTAATTTGGTGGATTTCATACGTAGGGGAAAGGTGTTCCAGTGGAAGACTTGACCATTGCCGTTGTTGGCGCTACCGGAGCCGTGGGCGCAGAGTTCCTGCGCATCGTCGAGCAGCGCTATGCCAAGCCGCCCCGCCTGCGGCTGATGGCGTCCAGTCGGTCTGCCGGTAAGCGCATCGCCGTCGGCGGCGAGGACCTGGTGGTCGAGGAAGCCACGGAGGACTGCTTCGAGGGCGTGGACGTGGCCTTCATCTCAGCCAGCTCCGGGGTCAGCCGCCGCTTGGCCCCTCACGCCGTGGCTGCCGGTGCCGTGGTCATCGACGATGGCTCGGCCTTCCGCATGGACGCGAACGTGCCGCTGGTGGTGCCCGAGGTCAACGGTCCCGACGTTGATTGGCACGAGGGCATCATCTCCATACCCAACTGCTCCACCACGCCATTGGTGATGGCGGCCCATCCCCTGCGTGAGATCAGCCCCATCCGCCGGATCATCGCCGACACCTACCAGTCGGTGTCCGGCGCGGGAGCGTCCTTGGTCGCCGGGCTTCGCGAGCAGTCGGAGCGGCTCATCGACGCTGACCACAGCGCCACCGCCAGCGAGCCGGGCCAGATTGCCTACAACCTGATTCCGCAGATCGACCGGTTCGTGGATTCAGGCTACACCTACGAAGAGCAGAAGATGCGGCAGGAATCGCAGAAGATTCTGCACGACCCGGACCTGCAGATTTCTGCGACCTGCGTCCGCGTCCCGGTCTTCGTATCCCACAGCGCGGCGGTCCACCTGGAGTTCGAGCGCCCCGTCTCCGTCGGCGAGGCCCGCGAGGCCTTGGCGTCGATGCCGGGCCTGACCGTGTTGGACGACACTTCCGCCGGCCTCTATCCCATGCCGTGGGACGTGTCTGGCGAGGATGACGTGTTCGTGGGACGCATCCGGCAGGACATCTCCAACCCCAATGGCCTGGCTCTGTGGATCGTCTCTGACAACCTCCGCAAGGGCGCGGCTCTGAACAGCCTCCAGATCGCGGAGGAACTGCTGGCCCGCGACCGTCTGAAGCCACGCGAGGCCAGCGCCAACGCCTAGCAGTCGAGGTCGAAGCATGCCCTCTCTCTGGCAGAGAGTCAGGGTGAGGTTGATTCGGCAGAACGATATCCGCATCCGCCATCTTCGGGCAAACCCGGCCAGCCCTTGCCCGCAATAGGGTTGCGGCTACGACAGCCGTGCGTATAATGGGCGCCAAGGAGAGCGTCCAAAATCCGTAAGCAGAATCGCAGGAGGGCAACCATGACCGAGTTAGGCAGGCTTATCACCGCGATGGTCACACCGTTCGATGCCGAAGGTAAGGTCGACTACGAACAGGCCAAGCGGCTAGCCAACGGCCTTCTTGACTCCGGCAGTGACGGCGTCATCGTTTCAGGCACCACCGGCGAGTCGCCCACGCTCGGCACCGAGGAGAAACTGCGGCTGTTCGCCGAGGTGAAGGAGTCGGTCGGCGACCGTGGCGCGGTCATAGCCGGCACCGGCAACTACAGTACCGCCGAGAGCATCGAACTCACCCAGGAAGCCGAAAAGACTGGCGTCGATGGCCTGCTCCTGGTGGTCCCCTACTACAACAAGCCGCCGCAGGAGGGCCTATACCAGCACTTCAAGGCCATTGCCGGGAGCACCAGTCTGCCGGCTATCGTCTACAACGTGACCAGCCGCACCAGCCTTAATATGACCCACGAGACTACCATACGGCTCAGCGAGATCGAGAACATCGTCGGCATCAAAGAGGCTGGCAGTGACATGGACCAGATCGCCCGCATCATCGACGGGGCCAAGCCCGGCTTCCTCGTCTGGAGCGGTAACGACAACGAGACGTTCTACATCATGGCCATGGGCGGCTATGGAGTGGTCAGCGTGGCCTCGCACCTCATCGGCAGTCAGATCAAGCAGATGATGGGCCTGCTGCTGGAGGGCGACATCGAGGGCGCCGCCGCCGAACACCGCCGGATGCATCCAATGTTCAAGGTCCTGTTCGTCGAGTCCAACCCCATCCCGGTCAAGCACGGCCTGAACAGGGCAGGCTTCAACGTCGGTAACCCACGCCTGCCGCTGGTGCCCGCCTCAGAGAGGGCCGCCGCCGAGATCGACAAGGTGATGTCTCAGTTCACCATCGACCTGCCTGTGTAGTCCACCGAAATCTGTTACAGCCAATACTGTACAAACCCTGCCGCGACAGCAATACCGCACGCAGGGCGGCTGAAACCTGCCGCGTACCATTTGTGTAGGCGAATCTGACGCGGCATTCAACAATTGGGTTTAGGTAACGAAGCCCCCGATGGAAATAGACGGCCCAACCGCAACAATCATTGCAGCCAGCGTCGCTTTGATGCTGGCCATCATGGGCTTCATCGGCGTAGTCAACCCCAGGCTGGGCAAACTGGAGGCTGGACAGCAGGCACTATCGGAAAAAGTGGACACCCATCATTCGGAAAACCTCCGAATGCACAAAGAAACGCGGGCTGAAAACCTCCGAATGCACGAGGTAACACAGGCTGAAAACATCCGAATGCACGAAGAAGCGCGGGCTGAAAACGTCCGAATGCACGAAGAAACACGGGCAGACATCCGGCGCGTGTTGGATGCATTGGTTACGCATTCTCACGATGCCGACGGCCCGGTGTTTTTCCGCATACCGCCGGGAACCGACCCCGAAAATTGACCGGATAACCTTACCAAGTGTCGGCCAAAATCAAATTAAGCAGGGGGGCTTACGCCCCCCTGCTGTTTCTGCTGAATCTCCAGATTCTTTGCCAGATTCGAGATTGGAACGGACTATGCCTATTCGAACACCGGGCTGAGCCGGATTGTTTCGGCGCGGCTGGGGCCGGTGGAAACGATCTGCACCTGGCAGCCCACCAGCTCCTCGATACGTCGGATATAGGCCACGGCGTTGGCTGGCAACTGGCACATCTTGGTGGCGCTGGCCGTCGGTTCTATCCATCCCGGGAGTTCTTCGTACACTGGTTCGCAGCGGGCCAAGAGAGATGTATTGGCCGGGAAGCGATCGACATCCACGCCGTCCACTCTATAACCGACGCAAATCTTCACCGACTCAAAGCCATCCAGGATGTCAAGCCTCGTCAGTACCAAGCCGGTGAATCCGTTGACCAGTTGGCTGTACTTTGCTGCCACGCCGTCAAACCAGCCGATGCGCCGCGCCCGCCCGGTGGTGGTGCCGTACTCCTGGGCGATTTCGCGAATCTTGTCGGCGAACTCGTCGTGTATCTCCGATGGCATTGGGCCGCCGCCAACCCGGGTTGAGTAAGCTTTGAACACGCCCAGCACCGCGGCGATGGCCTGAGGGTTCAGTCCAAGGCCAGTGCAGGCGCCGCCGATGGACGGTGAAGAAGACGTCACATACGGATACGATCCGTGGTCCAGGTCCAGCAGCGTTCCCTGTGCGCCTTCCAGCAGCACACGCTTTCCCATCGCCAGACGGTCTTGGACAATCTGCTCGGTGGGGTGGGCGTAAGGCCGCAGTTGCTCGGCCCACTGGCGGCACTTGGCCTTCACGTCTTCGTAGGCCAGGGGCTCGGCGCCATGAATCTTGGTGATAATGGCGTTCTTCTGCTCCAGGACGCTCCGCAGCTTGGGGGCCAGCGCATCCCAGTCCAAGAGGTCACCCACGCGGATGCCGGCGCGGCCAGTCTTGTCGACGTAGGCCGGCCCGATGCCGCGCCCCGTGGTGCCGATGGCGCTGTCGCCCCGGGCCTTCTCTTCCAAGGCGTCCAGCAGCACATGATAGGGCATGATGACGTGAGCGCGTTCACTGACATGGAGCTTGCTGGTGTCTATCCCACGTCCTCTCAGCATCTCCATCTCGTCGGTCAGCACGTCGGGGTCTACCACCACTCCATTGCCGATGATGCCGTCAACCAAGGGCCAGCAGATGCCGGAGGGAACGAGATGGAGTTGGAAGATACCCTCGTCGTTGACCACCGTGTGGCCAGCATTGTTGCCGCCGGCGAAACGTACGACGCTGTCCACCTCCCCGGCAAGGTAGTCTATGACTTTCCCCTTGCCCTCGTCGCCCCACTGTCCTCCGATTACGGCGTATGCCGGCATCCTAAAACCGCCTTTCTACTAAAACAAAATAGCCAGCGCAATGCGCAAAACGAAGCCGTCCCCTGTTCGAGGCTCGGCTCACCGAGTATACCAAATTACCCTGCAAGGCGAAAGTCGGAGCAAGATTTTCACGACGGTCTCAGGTTTATTGAGACTGATTGCCCAACGGTGAGAGGGAACTAAAAATTCTGCAAATTCGCGCCCCGGCCCGACAGGGGTTAGAATAGGTAGACGGCTATTCTACGGATCCAATCCTGCCGCAGGCGGGGCAGAATATGACACTCAGAGACAGGTTGGAAGACGACATCAAGAATTCCATGCGTCAGCGCGAACAAGTGCGCTTGGACGCTCTGCGGTTCCTGAAGTTCGCGGTGCAGGCCGTGGAGAAGGAGCGGCGCGAGACGCTGGATGACCCGGCCATGATCGAGGTCGTGTCGAAGCAGGTCAGCGACCGGCGCGATAGCGTCAAGGCCTTCCGCGACGGTGGACGCGCCGAACTGGCGGATAAGGAAGCCGCCGACCTGGCGGTGCTGGAAGAATACCTGCCACCGCAGTTGAGCCAAGACGAAATCGTAGCCCTGATCCAAGAAATCGCGGGGGAGGTCGGAGCCACCGGCCCACGAGATCGCGGCAAGGTCATGGGCCGGCTGATGCCCCAGGTGCGCGGCAAGGCCGACGGCGCCGAGGTGAACCGCTTGGCCGGCGAGTTCTTGGACTCGCTGGGGTAGTCTCGAAGTCGCCCAGATCTACATCAACCACTGACCGCCATTCCCGCTCTAGTGGGAATGGCGGGATTTTACAGGATGCAATGCGATTCGGAATCCTGCAGTTTCCCGGCACCTGGAGCGACACCGACTGCCACCACGCCGTCAGCGCTGTTCTTGGCCAAGAAGCGGAATACGTCTGGCACAAGGACGCCGGACTGGTAGGGCTGGACTGCGTGATACTGCCCGGCGGCTTCTCCTACGGCGACTACCTGCGCCCCGGCGCCATGGCTCGCTTCTCCCCTGTGATGGACTCTCTTTACGGCTTCGTGGAATCGGGAGGCACGGTCATTGGAATCTGCAACGGCTTCCAGATTCTCTGCGAGTCGGGGCTGCTTCCCGGGGCGCTGCGGGCGAACCGGCAACTGGAGTACCGCTGCCAATGGACCAGCCTGCGCGTCGAGCGTACCGACACCCGCTTCTCGGCCGGGTGCAACGCCGGACAGATAGTGCAGGTGCCCATATCCCACGGAGAGGGCAATTACTACGCCGACGCAGAGACGCTGGATATGCTGGAGCGCGAGGGGCGGGTGCTGTTCCGCTACTGCGACGACTCCGGCGAGGCCACCGATGCGTCCAACCCCAACGGCTCGGCCCGTAACATCGCCGGCATCATTAACGAGACTGGCAACGTATTGGGCATGATGCCCCACCCGGAGCGATGCTGCGAGGAACTGCTGGGCGGCACCGACGGAGCGCTGATCTTCCAGTCGATTATTGACAGCGCAGCCCGGACCTAACTCCCTTAATGTTGGGCGTCGTCCTCTCCCTGCTGGCGGCCCTCAGCCTCGGCAGCGGCGCCGTCTCCGGCCGGGCCGGAATGGCGGGAGTTCATCCCATTGCGGTCATCGGAGTCGCCCTGGTGGTGGGGTTCGTTGGGCTGTCCGGCCTGAGCTCCACCGCGTCCATTGTGTCGCAGCCCTTTGCGGTGCAGCGGGCCGACGTGGTTATCGTCGCGCCCCTCCTCGCCCCCTTCCTGCTGTGGACGCTGCTGCTGGCCCATATCTTCATCGCCCGTATGGAGCAGATAATTCTGCGGCTGACAGTCGGTACGATTGTGACGGTGGTGGGGGTGATTGCAGTGGTTCTGGGTGGGGAGCTGTGAACCCGCTTTCGACCCTCTCTCTCGCCGTTTCTCACAGGCAGAAACTGACCGGGCAAGAAATGACCGGGCAGGAACCAGCGTTGCTCCCTGGTGCGGGCTGACCATGGTTGCCATCACCCTCTCCCTGTTGGCAGCTGTCTGCCTCGGCGGTGGCGCCGTGTCCGCGCCGGAGTCCATCCCTTCACCACCATCGTCGTATCTCTGGTGGTGGGTTTCGTCGGCGTGTTGATAGTGGTCCTTGTTTTCGCCTATTCCGAGCTCGCGGAGGTACCGCAGCGAGTATTGCCATGGATTCTGGTGCTGGGGGTGGTGCAATTCGTTGGCGGACGGTCCCTCGGCTACCTTTCCGTCAGCAGCATCGGAGCGTCTAGGACTGCCCTGTTCATTTCGACCCAAGCACCCTTCGCGGCCCTCCTCGCCATCACGCTGACGGGGGAGGCCCTGCGGCCCCTGATTGCCGTGGGCACAGTGGGAGTCGTGGGCGCGCTGCTCCTCGCGAGCGGCGATTCCCTGACAGAGGGCTGGCGGACGGACAGCCGTTACCTCATCGGATGCTTGACGGCCTTGGCGGCAGGGGTGTCTATGGGTGGAGCCAGCGTCCTGGCCAAGCACACCATAGATATATACGGCTCACCCCTGACCATTACTTTACTGGGCATGCTGGTGGCGATGATCATCATGGTGCCCTCTCTCGGGGCCACCGCTGTTCGCAGCCCTGCCGTCCGGACTTTCGGTTGGAAGTCCATGGGCCTCGTCTCAGTGTCCGGCGTGTGTGCCACAATTGCCATCGTGGCCCAGTTCTCTGCGGTGCAGCGCGCCGACGTGGTCGTGGTGGTGCCCATACTGGCAACTTTCCCGCTGTGGACGCTGTTGCTGTCTCACGTACTCATCGCCCGGCTAGAGCGCATCACCCTGCGCCTGACCATTGGAGCGCTCCTCGCCGTCACGAGCGTGATCGTGGTGGCGCTGAGCGACCGGATATGACTGCGCCTTGCACCTATACCCAAACCCTCCCCCAATGGGGGAGGGAATCTTCGTTGTTGTACAAAGAGGGACCATGTTAGGTGTCGTCTTGGCGCTGTTGGGGGCTATAGGCTTGGCTGGGACCGTAGTGCTTTCCCGCAGGGGTATGCCGGGCGTCCATCCCCTGCTCACAAACGTCGTTATCGTGTTGGTCGGCATCCCTGTCGCGGCGGTCCTAGTTCTGGCCTTCGCCTTCTCCGACATTGGCGACTTGCCGCGAGCCGTCCTGCCATGGGCCGTGTTGCTGGGAGTGGTGCAACTCACAGTGGGGCGCTCCACCGGATTCTTCGCCGTCAACATGATCGGAGCGTCGCGTACTTCCCTTTTCTTCGGAGTGCAAGCGCCCTTCGCCGCCCTCTTGGCTGTCACCTTGGGCGGGGAGTCCCTGTCGCTGCTGGTCGCTACTGGCACGGCGGTGCTGGTGACAGGGCTGCTGCTGGCCAGCGGCGACTCCATGTTGCAGGGATGGCGAACAGACCGGCGGTATCTTGTGGGTTGTGTGCTGGCCGTGGCAACCGGGGCCAGCGCAGGCGGGGCCAACGTCATCGCCAAAACGGCCATTGGGGTTTTTGACTCGCCGCTGCTGATAGCCGCCCTTGGTATGGTGGCGGGCCTGATAGTTCTGGCGCCCCCGGTTGGAGCAGCAGCTGTCTTGGACCGGTCCGTCAGGACTGTCGACCGGAAATCCTTGGTTTTCGTCTCCTTGGCCGGCCTGACTTCAGTGGTGGCGTTCGCCGCCCCGGTATTCGCGGTGCAGCAGACCGACGTGGTGGTGGTCGCGCCGCTCTATTCCACCTTCCCGCTGTGGACGCTGCTCCTGTCCCACATCTTTATCGGTCGGCTGGAACAGGTAACCCTGCGGCTGACCATCGGCGCGGTCCTGGCCGTGGCCGGGGTAATTGCCGTCTCGCTGGGCGGGCAGTTGTGACAGCCATCGGACTGGCCTTCCTGGCCATCATGGGGTTCGGCAGCGCCACCATTTTCGCGCGTGTGGGCATACAGCAGGTCGGTGCGCTGCCAGTGACTTTCATCTCCCTGTGCTTTAGCTTTGCGGCATCGGGGATACTGGCCTTGATCTTCGTGTTTTCCGATTTCGCGGCGCTCCCGCTCATCGTGCTGGCATGGTGCGTGATGCTTGGGACGTTCAACTTCCTGGGAGGGCGGAACTTTTCGTTCTTGGCTGTAGGACGCATCGGGGCGGCGCGCTCTGGGGCCATCGTGGGAACCTCGGCGGTGTTCGCCTCCATCTTGGCCATCACCATCACCGGGGAGCGGCCCCACTGGGTCGTGCTGGTGGGGACACTGGTGGTGGTGAGCGGTCTGGCCACGGCATTGGGCAAGAACATCGTGGAGAGCGTAAACAGTGAGGGCGCGACCCGAAAGAGCGCGATGATCGGGTACCTGCTGGCCTTGGGGGCGGCCTGCTGCTATGGCACCACCAACGTGGTGGTGAGGCAGTTGACCATTGACTACACTTCGCCGCTGGTGATCTCGACCATCAGCCTGTTCTTCGGGATACTCCTGGTGGCGCCGGTGGCTGCGAGGCAGTCCGTTTCGGCCATGAGGGAGGTCCGCCGGTCTCCTCGATTTTTCGTCTACGCGGGTCTGTCCGGGCTGGCGGCGGCTACGGGCGTCAACTGCACCTACCTCGCGCTGCAACAGGCGCCGGTGGTGGTGGTGTCGCCCATCGTATCGGCCAACCCGCTGTTCACGCTGCTCCTGGCGGCGCTGTTCCTGTCGCGGCTGGAGAACATCAACCGCTGGCTGGTGCTGGGCGTAGTGGTAACGGCAGCCGGCGTGTCGCTGGTGGTGCTGGGCAGCACACTGTAGCCTTGTCTATGCTCGCGCGGTTCACGTTCGTTAAATTGCAGCTATTGGGCCTGCGAAATCTGGAATACATCACCAATGGGATAACAACAACTCCATTCTTGCTTCGATTCGCGAGGTTGCCTGAGTCGACAGAATTGTTTTCTCCACCATTTCCCATCATTTCCCACCATTTCTTCGAATTACGTCACTGAGCAGGTAGGGAGCAAACCCTTGGGCACCGAACTGGTTACAGGTGCCAAGTATTATGCTAGTATTACAACGACATATCGAGCAAACCCGGGCCGGGGGTTACTCTTCCAGCTACGAAGCCTTTCTTGTCAGAGGCTCACGCCCGCGTACTGCCAGCCTCAAAATCCGCACATCAGCTACCTTTCGGCACCAACTGTCGTTGTAATACTAGAGAGGTGTCATGGGGCTTGGCAAGGGGCGAGTGTCAGAAAATTGCGGGCTAAACGGATCTCGCAATGGTTTTCACTCTCAGTTCAATTCCTGCCGTCACTGCGGAGGAAGAAATGAGCTGACAAGGCCGATCCAGTAGCGGTGCGCAGGCGAGGGGGTTGAACGAAAGTGGATTGGCCGACCTGGACTCGCCGGTAATCCAGACCCTTCTTCAAAGCGAGAGTATGGCTTTGGGCTGTCGTCAACTCTGGGGTTCAACTGCACCTGTCCGGCCCTGCTGTGGGCTGAGGTGGTGGTGTCGCCAATAGTTTCCGCCATTCCCGTGTCCGCCTTGTTCTTGGCTGCCCTGTTTGTGGAGTTGCTGAGAACGTAACACGTCGGCTGGTGCGGGGCAGCACGCTGGGTTGGTGGCGTGTAGCCCGCTATATCACGGTATGGCATAATCGTGAGGCACAAATCGAGCCAACGAGGAGGCCCCATGCCCGGACTGATTTCCACCACCAAGATCAACCATGTGACCACCATGGTCAAGGATACCGCCGTAGCCATGGAGTTCTACAACAACCTGCTGGGCATCAAGCAGATCGAGAGCCAGGTCGACAACCCTGAAATCACGTGGCTGCAACTGGAAAGCGGCATCATGGTCCACCTGATCGAGACCCAGGAGGCGCCGGCAAAGCCCGACCGCATCCACCACGCCTTCGAGGTGGTAGACTTCGAGGGAACCCGCTCCACCCTGGAGTCCAACGGCTTCGAGATCGAGCGCGAGGGCGTGCGCTACGACGGGCAGGCGTTCCTGTTCATCCACGACCCCGACGGCAACCGCGTCGAGTTCTGCACCTCGTCCGGCTACGCCCCGGCGCCGCCACGCCCAACGAGCTGCTAGGCTGGGTTTCTGCGATGCCGTAGGGGCGCGCAGCCGTGCGTCCACCGTCGCAGGTTTCGGCGAACTATATTCAAGCAACGGGCCGGGGCGCATGGCTGTGCGCCCCTATATTGAGGGTTGCCGAGGGCAGATGGTGAGACCTCACACCCGGAGGCCAGCTATGTTCGACAAAATTCAACACATTGGCTACCTGACGTCCGACCTCGACGCTGCCATCGCTTGGTTCGAGCGCTCCTTCGGCGCGGTCAACGCGGGCGGCGGGCCGCTGTCGCCCAGCTACGCCGTGCCCAGCGGAGGCCGCAATGCCTACCTGCGCTTCGGACAGGCCGAGGCAGAGATTATCGAGCCCGACGACAAGTCCGCCGTGGGCAGCAAGGTCCTGGACATGCACCACGTCGGCTACGTGGTGGAGAGCATCGAGCGGGCAGTGGACGACCTCAAGTCGCGGGGCTTCTCCATGGCCAGCGACGAGCCCTTCGTCAACGTGTTCGGCCACCAGGTATTCTACTTGGACGCCGAAACGACAAAAGGGACGCTGGTGCACCTGACGCAACTGGCCCCCAACACGTCGGGCGCTTCTGCCGACGGCCTGGATGTGGAGCGCATCGTCCATGCTGGCTACATGGTCAAGGACCTGGACGCCGCCATCGACTGGTATGTGCAGCGGTTCTCGGGGACCCACGTGGGCGGTGGCGCATCCCGTCGGGGTGGACGCAACGCCTTCGTCAATTTCGGCCAGGTGCAGGTGGAGCTGATCGAGCCGGGCGACCCTTCAACAATGTCCGACGACATACACGAGATGGACCACGTCGGCTACGCGGTGGGCGACATCCCGACCTGCATGCCCGAGTGTCAACACCGCGGGCTTCAGTTCATCGCCGACGCTCCGGCCACCAACTCCATCGGCCAGCAGGTGCTCTATTTCGACACCGACACCAGCCTCGGCTCGCGGATGCACCTGACCCGCCTGCCCGACTGACGCGGCCCGCCTCCTGAGCTTGTCGAAGGACGAAATGGCGACGCCGCCCCGCAACATAATACTGGTGGGCTTCATGGCCTCGGGCAAGACCAGCGTTGGCCGGGCGTTGGCCGAGCGAACCGGCTGGACGCTGGTGGACGCCGACGACGTGATTGTGGCCCGCGCCGGAAAACCCATCCACCACATCTTCAGCGAGGATGGCGAACCAGCCTTCCGCGAACTGGAGCGGGAGGTCATCGCAGACCTCTGCGCCGGGGAGCGGCAGGTCATCGCGTCGGGCGGCGGCGCCTTCGTCAGCGAGCAGAGCCGCGAGGCCATGCTGTCTGGCGGGCGGGTGTTCTTCCTGTCGGCCAGCCCCGCCGAAATCCTGCGACGGGTCCGCGAGGAGGACGCGGGCGGCCCCATCCGTCCGCTGCTGGCGGTCGAGGACCCGGAGGCCCGCATCGCGGAGCTGCTGACCCAGCGCACCCACGCCTACGCCCAAGCCCACCACACCGTAGATACCGACGCCCTAACACCGGAGGGCGTGGCGACGCGGATTGGGGGAATCTGCAGGGTTCTGCCCGGAGTTTAGCCATGCACAGGTCAGACACTGGCATAGGGTACAAGTGGAAGCCCATCGAGCCGCTGAATTCTGTGGGCAGTTCGTATGACTTCAGCGAGATTGATTCGCTGCATTTCCAGTGGACGCATTTTCGTAGGCAAAAGGAAGCGTCAAACCCGGATGCATATAAGGCGTTTTTGGAGCGGCTGGAGCGAAGCTGGGCCATTGAAACCGGAATTATTGAAGGACTTTATACCCTCGACAGAGGCGCAACCGAAACGCTGGTGCGGCGAGGTTTCAACGCCGAGTTGATTGACCGCAGTGCCACGAACAAGGACCCTGTTGAACTGGTGAGGGTTCTGGAAGACCATCGTCAGGCCGCCGAGGGGTTATACCGTTACATACGTGAGGGCAGTCCTCTTACGAAGTCTTTGATTCGTCAGCTTCATGTCATACTCACTCAACATCAGCCTACTTACACCGCCTACAACCAGTTTGGCAACCGATTTGAGACTCCGCTAGACCGAGGGGGATTCAAGGCTTTGCCTAATAACCCAACTCGGCCCGATGGCAGAATCCACCAGTATTGCCCACCATTACAGGTTGAAAGCGAGATTGACAATTTAGTCGAGTGGCACAGTAAGCATACGTCGGAAAACTACCATCCTTTGTTGATTGCCGCATGGATGCATCACGCCTTCAGCCAGATTCACCCATTCCAGGACGGAAACGGGCGTGTCGCTCGCGCTCTTTTAACTTGGCACCTGGTCAGAGAGAAATATCTATCCATAGTGGTTTCCAGGGATGACCACCCTGCTTACATAGACGCCCTGGAAGTTGCCGACCACGGCAACTTGGAGGTATCCATCGACTTCCTTGTTCAGTTGGAAAAAGGGACCATATTGGAAGCCCTTGCAGAGCCTGAGCCTATCAAGCCTCCCAAGGACAAGAAACAGGAATTTTCGGGAGATGCAGATCCTGTCACGCATTCCTGGAGGGTTAGCGAGGCCGTTGGCAGCATCGTGGACCAAGTCCGACGCCGGAACCGAAATGAAGAGCACCATCTGCGTTCAGTAACAGCAATAGGGAAAAGTCTCTCAGAGAAAGCAGCTGAACATGTGCGCGCACAAGGCGAACAAATACGACAAGAATTGCTTGAAGCAGATATGCCAGTTGATACATCGGTCAATTACGGGCACGGCAGTCGCAGAGCATGGGAATCCTGGTATGAAGCTCAGATAGTCAAAACAGCACAGGAAGCCGGACACTGGGCCAACTTCAACGAGGAGAGTTTCTTGGCTAGGCTCTCGATTACTCCTATGGCACAGGGGCGCGGAGGCCATCCCGGACTTACCTTCCTGATTTCACTGCATCACATCGGGAGACAGTTGAGCGGCGTAATGGCGGCTACCGCCTTCGCCCAGATTGAATTTCACCCACACGGATTCATGGAGCGTTCAATCCCATCCTTGGGTTCAAACTACCAGAACTGTGCCACTAATCCGTTCACATTCGTGTGGAATGATGATGCGAACGATATTACGACTAGGCTCTTCGATTGGATAGACGAGGCCCTTAGCGAAGCATTGCGCTTTTGGCAGGAATTCTTGGGTTAGTACTTAAACAATAGGAGACGAACAATCATGCCCGACGCCAATGCTACCGACCCCAACCTCGCCGCCACGGTGCACCACTCTGGCGGCTCCTACCCAGTGGTCGCGGGATGGGACATCCTTGATGACCTGGGCGAGCGGCTCGCCGACGCAGGAGTAAAAGGCGCGGCCTACATCATCACCGACGATAACGTGATGAACCCCTACGGCCGGCGGGTGCAGCGCTCGCTGCAGGCGGCGGGCATCCCGGCCCACTGCTTCATCATCCCCGCCGGCGAGTCCAGCAAGAGCTTTGAGCTGGCCCAGGCCATCTACCACTGGCTGGCCGAGCGCAGGGCCGAGCGCGGACACACCATCGTCAGCGTCGGCGGCGGCGTGGCCGGAGACCTGGGCGGCTTCGTCGCCGCCACCTTCCTGCGCGGCATGGCCTTCGTGCAGGTGCCCACCAGCATGGCCGCCATGGTCGACGCCTCCATCGGTGGCAAGGTCGCCATCAACCTGCCCCAGGCCAAGAACCTGGTCGGCGCTTTCTACCAACCAAAGGGCGTCTTCGCCGACGCCTCAGCGCTGTCCACCCTGGGCAAGCGGGAGCTGGCCGAGGGCTGGGCCGAGGCCATCAAGCACGGCTTCATACTCGACGCCGAGCTGGTCGACGTGTTCGAAGAGCACGCCGAGGCCCTGATGAACGTGGACCCCGAGATCTCCGCCGAGGTCATCCGCCGCAGCATGGCGATCAAGGCCGAGGTGGTCAGCCAGGACGAACGCGAGACGCTGGGCATCCGCATCCTGCTCAACTACGGGCACACCATCGGCCACGCCCTCGAGTCCTCTACCGAGTACGGCCGCTTCCTGCACGGCGAGGGCGTGTCGGTGGGCATGATGGGCGCCGCCCGCATGGCCGCCGAGATGGGCCTGATGTCCCCCGCCATCGTCGACCGACAGCAGCGCCTGCTGGAGCGCTTCAACCTCCCCATCAGCGCCCCGGGCGTTCCCGCCGAGGACGTGCTGACAGCGATGTCGCTGGACAAGAAGGTGCAGTCGGGCACCAACCGCTGGGTCATGTTGGAGGACGTCGGCCGCTCCGTAGTGCGCCAAGACGTGCCGTGGGAGCTGGTAGAGCGGACGGTGCGCGACCTTACGGACTAGCGCAGAATACTCTGGAAGTTTCTCTGGAGAATGCGTCAGCATGGATGAAACTTACCCGATGGAACCGTATGAAGAAGACGGCAACGGCATAGCCGACTACAGGGAGCAGTCCCAGGTATTCATGGGACGCGCCCGAGGCTTTCTGGCCGTAAGCGACTTGCACCAAGCATCAGAAAAGGGTTGGGATGCAGCAGCGTGGATGGCCAAGGCCGTTGCCGAAACCTACGGCTGGAATTATGAACGACACCACCAGTTCAATACGGTCCTGTACCGGGCCGAAGAACTCTCCGGCGACCGTCGGCTGCATAGTCTGCGCCAGGCCGCAGGCGAGCTACACGGCTTCTATTACACTCGCAAGATGCTCTTGAACGACAGCGTCGTCGAGAGAAATCTGGACCAAGTTGAATTGATGCTCGACATCCTGCAGCCGCTGACGGAGGGGGCGTGACCGTCGGGCAAATCCGGGCGGGTCGTTTAGAGCCTCTGTAGCAATTCCTGCCAAGCCAACTTGTGAGCAGGCTGGGCTACGCGGTCGTTCAACTCTTCGCCCACCTGCGTCAGGAATTGTACCCGGCTAGACTCTCGGGCTATGGACAATGCAACCCGCAGCAGGGCATCAATAGTCAGCCGATAGACGTTTATCGCCAGTCCGAACTCCCGTTCCGTCCGGCCGGTTGTTGATGGCTCGTCGAGTGGCAGCGTTGTCTTAGCGAATAGTACCTCAGTAACGCCGCTTCGCCGTGCTTTCCACAGCAGTTGCGTCAGCAAAGCATACCGGATACTCACCACCCCGCTGTGATAGCTCGTGTATCGCGTCGGCAATCGCTGTGTCCGGGGCTGCCAGGGTCTCGCCCCAAACGACTCGCGGAGGAGCGAGTCCTACAGGACCAGCCGGGGCTTGTTCTTGCTCTATGCCATCCCAGGGAGTTGGCGCGGCGGCTCATAGTTCAGGCAGAGCGATTCCTGTCGGGGCTGGCGCACCGGGTGGCGGTTCTTTTCAGCGGCGTCAACTCGGCTCCAGCCTAAGAAACTATCTCAAAACAGTAGTCGGTGCTGACGGCGGTACCAGAGCAGAGCGCACGCCAACTGGATGAGGCCCACGTAGTTGGATGCCTTCTTGTCGTAGCGCACCAGTATCGCCCGGCACTTGGACAGCCAGCTTAAGGTGCGCTCCACCACCCACCGGCGGGCGGGAAAGGTCTTCTCTCCCCATCGGTCCAGCTTCTCCTCCCCAATGCGCCGGATGTGCGGACAGTATTGGAAAGCAGCAACGGTTCCGTGGCCGGTGGGATTGTCATACCCTTTGTCCAAGCACAGGTTCTGGGTGCCTTCCGGGCGCGCCACTACGATGCTCTCCAGGGTCGGCCTCAAGAGTTTCGTATCATGGACGTTGGCTCCAGCCACCGCCACGCTCAGGGGTCCGCCCGCCGCGTCGACCAGGATGCTCTTCTTGCTCCCAGCTTTGCCCCGGTCGGTGGGGTTGCGTCCAATGGCGCCCCCCCCCGAACGGGCCTTGCCCATGGAGCAGTCCGCCGACTGCCATTCCCAGTCCACTCCGCCCAGTTCCTCGCAGCCCTCCACCAGAACAGCCCAGATGCCCTCCAGCACTCCAAGCTCCACCCAGCGCTGGAAGGTCCGGTGGATAGTGCTGTCGTCTCCCAGTTCCCGAGGCAGACGGTTCCACTGACAGCCACTGCGCATCCGGAAGATGATGCCGTCCAGCATCCGCCTGGGGTCGGCGCGTTTGCGCCCCGTACCCTGGGGCGGGTCCAGATCCAGGATCACCGGGTGAATCTGCTCCCAGAGATGGTCGGGAATCTCCCAAATCGTCGCCAGAGTTTCGTCCTTTCCCATCGTCCACCCCCCGCACTTTTCCCTATCCTAACCCATGCCGAATTCCCCGTCCCATCAGTTCATCTACCTTTTGAGATAGTTTCTTAGCAGTCCCCGCAGATAATCCAGCGCCCGGCGGCGGGGCTCTGGCCTCCGGAACCGTCCCCCGATGCACTGGTGTACCTGATCGATGCCCTCGGCCCAACGGGCCACTTCCGCCACCTCATCCCCATACCTTGCCAAACCCTCACCTCACCAACACTCAACTGCCGCAATTTTACGTCATCATTAACTGCAACTGTAGTACTAGGCCTGGATCGAACAGAAGAACGGCTCCGTCGTCCGCCGTTTCACCGGACACGACCGCTACTCGGGCCGCATTGCCGGACAGACCATGGTCCACCTCTACCAGACGTTGCGTCTGTACGTGAATTACTTCCAGCCATCGTTCAAGCTGCTGGAGAAGATGCGCGACGGAGCCAAGACTATCAAGCGTTACAGCCCGCCGGCCACCCCCTGCGACCGGCTGCTGCAGTACGACACGATCGCCGCTCGGACGAAGGAGGAGCCGAGTGAATACCGCTCCGGACTGGACCCGGTGGCGCTGCTTCGGTCCATCCGTGAGGCCCAGTCGGCACTGGCAGCGATATCCTCACGCGAGCCTCCGGCAACTGTTTCCGGTGAAAGCCTGGAGCGGTTTCTGGCCTGCCTGCCCAGCTTGTGGCAACAGGGGGAAGCCCGGCCCACGCATAAGGCGCGGGCGCGCCCTTCTCGCCACTGGCGTACCGGCAAGGATCCCTTCGAGGGCATGTGGTTCGAAGCGCTGTTGTGGCTCGAGAAAGATCCTGACACCAACGCCAAGGACTTGCTGGCGAGACTGCGCAAAGCTCATCCCGACCGGTTTGGAGATGCTCAGCGGCGAACACTCCAGCGCAGAGTCAAGGACTGGCGTAGAGTCATGGCCAAAAAGCTGGTCTACGCTGCTCCAGATGACCCCGTACCGAAACGGAAAGACAGAGGTGAACTGGTCTTAGCAGGAACAGGAATCAGAGGATAGAATTTCGGTAACATACTCTGGTGAGGCAACAGGACCGGCAAGACTAATTGTCTTTGATCACAAATTCCCGCATATTGACAAAGATACTTACTCTTTGCTAGATTCCGCGCACCGAATTGCGCGGTAGTTAAGGATTCGGTTTATCCTGTTTCTGTATAGGAGCTGTGCTATGCTTCGATTTTGGCCAAATAACATCTTGTTCTTGCTGGTGTTTTCACTAATGGCGCTGGCTTTGGTTGCCGTAGCCTGTGGAGGGGACGACGAAGCGGCTGCGCCCGCGTCGACTGAGCCAACCGCAGCCGCTCCGGCGCCCACCGCCACCGCTGCGCCATCCGGCCCTCAGCCCACGGCTACGAGGGCCACAGGGGCGTTCAGGGGCGAGTCCACCGCCACAGGAAGCTCTGCTGCTGTTCCAACTCCAGCACCTACAGCAGCGCCTGCCATGATGGAGGGAGAGCCGAAGGTCGATACTCTGGTAATCTCAGTCGACCCTTCGGCTGGTGAGACCAATCTGCCTTGGGCTGGCACGGTGGACCACCATCAGCAGATGGACCTCGTAATGGAAGTAATGGTGGACATAGATCCCACCACAAACATCTGGGTCCCCGAGCTGGCCAAGTCGTGGGAACTTAGCGACGACGGTACAGAATGGACCTTTGTGCTGGAAGAGGGCATCCAGTGGCACAACGGGTGGGGGGAATTCACCGTAGACGACGTCTTCCATAGCGTGGCGATGAACCAGAGGGACGACGCCATCCTTGCTTATGCCACCGACTGGCGGCAGATAGACCTTGACGCCTCCACCAAAGTGAGCGACCACGAGGTCGTACTCAAGCTGAAGAACCCGAACCCCGACTACCTGTTCTACATGGCGCCCAGTGGCGGCGGCCTGATGATGAGCAAGGCGCACTACGACTCCGGTGGCGACTCGGCTTATGAAGAGGACATGATCGGCACCGGCCCCTATCGCTACACCAGCCGGGAATTTGGAGTCAACGTAACCTTCGAGCGGCTCGACGACCACTGGCGGCGCCATAACCCGCCACCCAGCTTCGAGAAGGTGAACTTGCGTTGGATACGCGAGGTTGCTTCCAGGAACGCTGGGCTGTTGGCAGAGGAAATACACCTTACCGAGCTTACCCGAGACCTGGCAGACACCGCAGTCGGCGATCACGGCATGAAGATCATCCAGAGCAACTTCCCTGGCAATCAGTTGAACGGCATCTTCCAGGGTCTGCACCCTGCTGAAGTCGGAAACTTCGATCCGCCTTTCCAAGACCCCTCACTTCCCTACGCCAACGTGAAAGTAAGGGAGGCCATTAACAAGGCAATCGATAAGGAGACTATCAAGAATACTCTATTCAGTGGCCGCGTCACCATTAGCCCGCAAATCGGCTACTATTCGAACCTTCCCGGTTGGGATCCGCGCTGGCTGGAAGAGTTTGAAGAGAATTACGGCTACGATCCAGAGCGCGCAAAGGAACTTCTGGTCGAAGCCGGTTATCCCGATGGATTTAAGGTCAAGGGAATCCTGATGAACATCTTCGGCTTTCCGGAGTCGGCTGACATCGTGCAGGCTATGGATGTCTATCTCCGAGACGTCGGGATAGAGATGGAACTGGAGGAATGGGAGTTCTCCAATTACTTCTCGTCGTGGACAAATAAAGAACCTGAGTCTTTCGGCCTCTGGGTTGGCTCGCCATCGTATAAGACAGTGTTTGCCCAGTTGAGTCTGTTCAATCGTTCTTCGGGTGCGATCCATCTCTACGAGACCCAAGTGCTTGACGATCTGTTTGATGAACTGTCGTCCACCGCTGACTCTGAAGAACGCGACCGACTACAAAGGCAGATGGGTAATATCCTCTACGACGAATACGCCTACATACCCTTCTTCTACATCTTCATCGAGTTCGTGGCCAACCCGAACATCATCGACAGCTGGGAGTTCCCTGGGTCAGACGGTGCCAACTACGGGCACTTCGACCTGATTACAGCCTGTTTGACCGATGTTCCCTGCTACGATTAGTTGACGTGGAGCCCATGGCTCCTCGGGGAAACTGGATACATGAGTCATCCCGGAGTTTGGTGGCAGGCAGTGAAGTGAGGGGGATAGGATAGCCACAGGGCGCTCAGGGCAGCGCGGAGTCTGGGGAGCGGTATCGCGGCTTGGCGGTACCGCTCCCCTGTTCTATGGCACCAGTGCCGGAGAAGGTTCTGTAGCATAGACGCCAGTTCAGGGGCCAGCAGGGAGAGCAGGAAGGCATAGACCAGGCTGACCATGAGCAGCAGTTTGAGCCGGTTTTCCCAGAACCAGAGCCTTGGGCTCTCCATGGCCAGATCCGTCTTGCAGGCCCGGTAGCACATCTCAACCTGCCAGCGGCGGGCATAGGCCAGGACCACCCGCCAGGCGTCATCGTTGGTGGAGACGGCTTCATTGGTCAGCAGGTACCAGGGAGTGCGGCCCCTGCCGGGTCTGGAGACCACCAGCCACAGCTCATCGTCAAGCTGGGGATGGCTCACCGGGACGGCCACGATGCCGGTCTTGCGGTGTTGACGGCGGCGGGTATCCCAGATCTGGCGGTGGTCTTGCGAGCGTTTGCCTCGGGTGATCTGCCAAGCAGGACGTTCTCCCTTGGCATCGGACAGACGGTAGCGGGTGGGCCAGCGCACGATAAACCGCAGTTGGCGTCCGCACAGTTCCCCGAGCCAGGGGGCGCCGGCGAATCCCCGGTCGAAGACGTGGATCACCCGCCGCTGCCAGCCTGCGGCGCATTGGGACAGCAGGGAGACGGTTTGTTCCCGCCGGTGGCTGGCCAGTTGGCCCCGGCTGGTCCACCAGCGCATGGCGGCCAGGGCGGGAGGTCCCTGCATTCCGGCCACCAAGACGGTGAGCCATTGCAGGCCGGGCACGAATACCGGTGGTCCTGACGGAGGATTGTAGTAACCGGGCTTGATGCGCTTGAGGCGTGCCGCCTTGCTGGAGCGGACCGGGCACAACCCCTCCAGGGCGATGCTTTCCGGCTTCTCCAGCACGCTCTCGTCCCAGATGGCCAGGGCCGTCCCGCCCTGCTGCTCCAGCCAGGTCAGGCACTGCTCCGCCCGGTGCCAGAGGAACCTCTCCAAGAGAGTGTGGCACCACTTGGGAGAGCGCAGCAGGTTACTGAGCCGTTTGGTGCCGGCCGGGGCCTGTGCCGGGGAGAGAATGTGGGCGCCCAACTCGCTGAGCAGCAGTCCCGAACGGGAGTGGCGCAGGCGCACGATGGCAACCAGGGCCAAGGAAAAGGTGCGCACCAGACGCCGGTCGATCTGCCGGTCCAGCCATTGCTCCAAAGGCCCGATAAAAGATTGCAACAGATTGGCAACCTCCTGCCCTTGCTCCCACCCCGCCCCATGCCGCAACATAAGAAAAGACCCCTTCCGGTGAATGGTGTGTCCACAAACCCATTTCACCTCAAGGGGTCTTACTTTGTGCCTGTATCTCTAAACGGCTTTCCGCGTCTTTACCAAACTCCGGGATGACTCATGTTTTTGGCGCCGGAATCCTTCGAAGAAAGTTGCTTGCCTTTCTATTGCCGCTCCTGTAGAAACAGCACCGCTCGCTCAGTTGGCCTGCGATACTCAATCTCCGCCCACCACACCCCGTGATACCCCGCCAACCGCCACTCGAAGCAGGTAGCAGCTCCTCAGGGATTGGCCGACACCAGGAGGTACGTTCCTCCCCGAGGCGGCTCTGCGTAGCAGTTGGAACTTGAAGGCAAAGAGGCCTGGTTCGATTCCATAGGTGCCATTTAAGAATACTTCAACACAGACCGGCCGCCGCCGAAGGTACCTTCAAGTAACGGTGCCAGCCCCTTCACGGTCTTTGTGGTCAACGTAGGAAGCTTCAACTGAGAGCCGGGCAAGTCCCGGTTGTTCGTCAGCGCCTCTGAGACAGCCAATGACTGGCTGAGGGTCGCAACCAGAGGAACCAAGAGCGGCCGGTTTGGCATAGAGACAAGGGCAGTAGTCGCTACCGGAGGCGTTAAGCAGTTCCGGAAAATGGGGCCAGCCAACCTCACTTGTCTAACCCGGTAGCTCCCGTTCTAACCCGGTAGCTCCCGTTCTAACCCGGTAGCTCCAGTGCACTTCGACTCGGACGACGCAGAAACGGCGGACCTGATCAAAGTCCACTTGCAGAGCGGCAAAACACAACGTCGGGAGTGCGTGCCCGTCAATCAGGAGCCGACGGCGTTGGAAGCTACTGATACCTGATTCGGGGGTCGAGGTAAGCGTACAGGATGTCCACCAGCAAGTTGACCACAATGAACAACACGCTGAATATCAGCACCACAGCCTGAACCAGCGGGTAGTCGCGGATAATGACCGCCTCGAACACCAAGTACCCCAAACCCGGCCAAGCGAATACCGTTTCGACGGTTACGGAACCCACCAACAGGCTCCCCAGGATTATTCCGAAGTATGTCAGGGGGGCGATGGCCGCGTTGCGGAGAACGTGTTTCCAGATTACTTTCCACTCGGCCAACCCTTTTATCCTGGCCAGCTTTACATACTCGCTGTCAAGCACGTCCAGCATTGCCGACCGGATCAGCCTCATCAGGGCCGCCACCCAGAACAGTCCCAAGGCGAGCGTCGGCAGGATGAAGGAGGTAATTCCTCCTTTCCCGGAAGTCGGTACCAAATCCAGTCGTACGGCAAATATCCACATGAGCATCAGGCCTAACCAGAAAGGCGGCGCCGATTGCCCAATCAGGGCTATTGACTTGCCGATGGAGTCGAAGAACGAGTCGCGGTGGACCGCCGATAGAACGCCCATCGGTACGGCTATGATGGTTGCCAACGCAATGGCGAGCACTGCCAGGATGATGGTATTTGGGAATCGCTCCATTACCAGGTCGGTAACCGGCTGCCGCCATTTGAAAGAGTCCCCCAGGTCGCCCTGGAAGATATTTCCAATGAAGACCCCATACTGCTCGGGCAGCGACTTGTCGAGGCCCCAGTAGGCCTTCATCAATTCCCGTTGCTCATCAGTGGATTCGAAGGACAAGAGGGTGTCAGTGGGGCTTCCTGTGATTCTGGCCAACCCGAACACCAGTATACTCACTGCCCATAGGGCCACAAATGCCCAAGCGACTCGGATGATTATGTATCTCTGCATGGGACTCCGTTCACCGCCATAGCCGCTAAATTTGGTCGCCCGGAATCAAATTCTCCACAATAAGCTGCGAATGCCTCGCAGTCACAACAGATGGGATACCGCCTCGGAATCGGCCGAAGGAGACTGGTGCAGGCCTGATGCCAAGTCCGCTGCTGGCATCTCGTCCTGACGGTAGATCTGATTCGATGCGTGTTGACTGGAGCAACGGGTACGAAGCCCAACGGAGATAAGCTTGCCATTCGGACGGGACACAAGCCATAGCGAAGGGCCGTCCATCCGGGAACTCATTGGCTGTTGCCGCGAAGCAGGAAGATAGCTTGATATGGAGCGAAAGGCGAAAACTCCTGCCGACCGAGCCGCGAGACGACTGCTCACTGAATGCCTCCGGAGGTTAAGCGACTTCCGTTGAAGTCATAGCCCCTATCGCGTCGGATGGGGGTGACTAGACTTGCCTTTGCTTGGGGTCCAGCCTGTCGCGGAGCCAGTCGCCAAGCAGATTCATCGCCATCACCACCATCATGATAGCGAGTCCAGGGAACAACGACACCCACCAAGACGAGATTATCAGTTCTCTGCCATCGGCAACCATCAGGCCCCATGCGGGGTTGGGCCTCGGAATTCCGGCACCAAGAAAGCTCAAGCTTGCTTCCAGAATGATCACGAAGCCGACCTGCAGGGTTGCAAGCACTACCATGCTGTTGAACACGTTTGGAAATATGTGCTTTAACATGATCCGGGCGTCTGACGCGCCCGCAACCCTTGCCCTGGCTATAAAGTCTTGGACGCGCACCGTTAGGGTTTCCCCACGGGCCTGCCTCGCGTACTGGGCCCACAGGAAAATAACCAGCACGATCACAATTGTCTCGTAGCTGGCCCCCAGGGCGGAAACCAGCACCAGCGCCATCAAGATAATTGGGATCGAAAGAGAAATATCGACCAAGCGCATGAGGAGCGAGTCAACCCACCCGCCAAAGTACCCGGCAGTGATTCCCAACGTGGCACCGATGGCTCCGGAAATAAAAATGGCAATTCCTGCTACGATCACTGAAATTCTGGACCCGTGGATAATTCGGCTAAGAACGTCGCGGCCTACTTTGTCGGTGCCCAGCAGGTATTTGCCAGATCCGCCGGCTTGCTTAACTTCGAGCAACTCGTCGCCGACCACGACGACTCTGTCGGGATTTTCTCCGGCGGCGGCAATCAGCGTTGCCTTTCCACTCTGAATTTGTCTCTTAGCTTCCCCTGAAGTGAATTGGTTGTTGCGGTCAGTGATCCGGTCGACGACAGTTCTTACGTTGATCTCCTCCCCAACCCATGCCGGAGGCAACAGTCGCGCGTGCAAGTCCCCGTCGAATGGGTCGTGAGGGGCAATCCAGTTTGCCCCAACGGCGGGCACGATCAAGAGCAACAAAATAGCCAGGGTAGGAAGGACTGGATACCGTCTGACCTCCGACAGTATCAGTTTCACTTTCAGAGGGGAGTACCAAGGACTCCCCTTCAACACCAAGCTTTCTGCCAAAGCGACAACCTCTAGAATGACTGATAGGGTACCGGTCCAGAAACGACTTGGAAGGTTCAGGAAACTCTACATATTGTCCGCTATTATTGTCAAGAAATTCTTGTACTACGGTGAAAAACAATCTCATATAAACAAAAGAACTGTGTAACTAATTAGCAATTCGTCACTCAAACCTCGGTAATACCCGCCGGGCGTCGATCTGCAGACAGTTCCTAGGCGACCGGGATTTGCCTGATGTTGGTGTCCCGGACATAGGGAACCGAGCTAATCCAACAGCAGACTCGCGCCGTCAGAAAATCCGTGGGCGAGGAGGGGCCGGCACACCCTGTGCCAGCAGCCCTTTGTGTGGGGGACAAAGAAGGGAATGAGAAAGATTTCAGGGCTCTGAATGCTGCGATGAAGTCCTGAGTATCAACGCCTATGTTTCCAGGAGCGCCCGATCGTATTATCCGCATTGACCATTTATACGGATGCAAGGCTATTCCTGGGAACTGACCGGGGAAGGATCAGGCCACTTGGGATCGAGCATCCAGCAGTTGGCAGAGTGCTGGGATTGAATCTGCGTCGTAGCAGGGTATTCTCTCCGGCAAATATCATGGACGTGGTCGCAACGGTCGGCGAACCGGCAACCCTCAGGTAGGTCATAAAGCGCCGGTGGTTGTCCCTCAATGGCATAGAGGCGGTCGGTCTTCTCCATCTGAGGCACAGAGGCCATCAGGGTCTTGGTATACGGATGCTGGGGATTATTGAACAGGTCCCTTACGCCGGCGTCTTCCACCACGCGGCCAGCGTACATCACGGCCACCCTGTCGCACATCCGGGCCACGATACCGAAGTCGTGAGTAATGAATATGATGGCCAACCCTGTTTCGGCTTGGATCTCCTTTAACAAGCGCAGGTATTGCAACTGGATGGTAACGTCAAGGGCTGTTGTAGGCTCGTCGGCGATGATTACCTGCGGGGCGCAGGATATGGCGATAGCCCCGATGACCCGCTGCTTCATGCCGCCACTCATCTGGTGGGGAAAGTCGTCCATCCGGCGCTCCGGGGCTGCTACTCTCACTCCGCGGAGTGCGTCCACCGCCCGGCCGACCAAATCTTTACGGCTGCCGGACTGGTGAATACCCAAGGCCTCCAGCAACTGGTTGCCGATGGTGAATACCGGGTTCAGAGAGGTCTGCGGATCCTGCAAAATCATGGAGATCTTGCGGCCTCGGACCTCCCGCATTTCTCTGTCGGTTTTCTCCACCAAATTCTCGCCATCGAGAATTATTTCCCCCGAAACAATGCGGGCCGCCGGCTGGGGAATCAGGCGCAAAAGGGATAGAGCTGTCATTGTCTTTCCACAGCCTGACTCCCCCACGATACCCAAGGTCTCACCCTGACGTAGAGAAAAACTTACTCCATCCACCGCCTTGGTAATGCCCCAGCGGTTGAAGAAGTAGGTGTGAAGGTCATTTACCTCGAGAACTGTATCTCCGAAGTTAGAAGCGATGACTCATTCCCTCCACAGCCGATGTTTTTTCTACGCTCTGGACAGTATACACTGAAAGATTAAGGCGAAACATTCGCATCTAAATAACACGGGCAATCACTTCATGTCAAATAGAAAGTGCCGCGAAGCAGGGCAAACGCATTCTAATTTGAAGCAGCAATTTAGCGGCAAGCGATGTCGAAGGGCAGCGAAAATGTCCGCTTAACTGTTCAGCGAGAATGTCACTCGTTCAGGTCTTCATAGTATCAGCCGGTGCTGTATCAAAGGGTGCTGGTGGTGCTGGTGGTGTTGCTGGGGATCGCCGCGTCGGCGGACCCTCGGCATCCAAGTATTTCTTTATCGTGCTCCTGTGTATGCCCAATTCCCTTTCTATTGCCCGGAGGGACATCCCCTTGCGCCTCGCCCTCTCTACCGCCGTCCACCTGGCCTTCTGGAGAAACGTTGGCTTCCGCGCAGGCTTGAGCGGGGATTTGTCAGCGAAGGCTACACCTTCTACGGCAGAGCCGCTTTCTTTGGCGTCATCTGCCATTGTGTTGGGGGTGGGGACGCGATGGTTCAGGTTTGTCCCAATAAATGTGGCCGGTGGCGTCCTGCAGCAGTCGTGCGGCGCTCCAATGGCGACCCACAGTGGCGGCGCTGGGTGAGATTGGCGGGAGACCAGGCAGCGAGAGACACTCGCGGCCCGGACCGGCGCGAGTTTGCGGGGATGTTCAATTGTCTGGAGGGTGAGGCCTGCGGGGGCGGGGTGGTCAAGCTGGGAATGGAATAATTGCTTGCAGCCAGGCCAGGGCGCGGCTGAACCGGGTTTCCCAGGGCCATCCCTGGGGAAGATGCAGGGTGAGGCGGCGTGCCGAGCGGGTGAGCCGTCCGGCGAGAGAGAGGAAGCGCCGCCGGAGGGTCTTGGTGGTCACGATCTGCTGGCCGAGGCCGATGCGCGCTGCCCAGCGGGCCAGGTTATGGGCCAGCACCTGCACCGCCAGCCAGGCGCCGTTGGCAGCGAAGCGGCCCGAGGGGAGATGGTTCAGACCGACGCCGTGCTTGAGGTCCCGGATGGCATTCTCGACCTCGGCGTGGCGGCGATGGTCGGCCTCCAGTTCCAGGGTGTCGCCGTCCCGGCCGGTGATGAAGCCGTGATAGCTGTAGGTGGCGAAGAGGGCCAGTTGGGAGCCGGGCGTCGGCTTCACCCGCCGGACGATGAGCCGCAACCGGTGCGGCGTCCGCCTCGGCCTGAAAGGGGGTATAGGTGGTTTCGGCCACATCGGCGGCGCCGTCCATCCAGTAGGGTATGGATGTCCAGTCCGCCTCGGGTATCGCCTCGATGAGATGGCGCAGGCTGGCGTGCTGCCGAACGGTGATGGAGAAACGGACATCCAGCTTGCGGCAGACCGCGACGATGGCGTGGGTGTAGCAGCCGCTGTCGGCCCGCATCGTGAGTTGCCCCCTGGCCCCGCCGTAGCGCACCCGTCCCAGCGTCTCCCGCAGGAAGTGAGCGGCGCCCCGAGCGGTGTTGGCGCGGCCCTCCCTGAGCCGGGCCATCAGCACGTCGCCGGTGCCGGCGGCGACGGCCAGCAGCGGGTGATAGCCACGGGCGCCGGTGTAGCCCCGGGTTAGACATGGTGGCGGGCACCCTCCTTGGCCAGTCCGTAGGTTTCGCAGATGGTGGAGTCCAGGTCGATGGTCAGGGGAGCATCGCCGGGTCCGGCCCCAGCGGCCCAGGCGCGGGCCAGCAACCGGCGGCTCACCCGGTCCAGCTGGCGGACGTGGCCCCAACGGAAGCTGCGCAGGAAGGTACCCAGGGTGGATGGAGCCTTGACCGCGCAGCCGATGGCGCAGGCCGTCCCGCCGGTGCGCAACACGTCGGCATCGTCGATGCAGTCGCCGCCGGCCAGGGCGGAAGCCACCAGGGTCATCAGCTTGTCGCCGGTGTTGGCCCGGCCCGGGGCATCGCCCAGGTCCAGGTGCTCCTGTACCAGTTGAGGCAAGCCCAGGTGCAGGGCCAGGGTGGCCGGAAGGATCAGTCCGGCGTTGGCCACCAAGCGGTGGTCGTCGAAGGTGATACGGATGCGGTCAGGGTGGTTGCGTGGCAGCATCTATTGGGTGCTCCTGGTTTTGGCTTGGTTTTGTGTCCAAAAACCATTATCCCAAATTCACAGGAGCACCTCCTCACCCCTTCACGACGCCGCGATACTCATCTTTTCGGTGGATTGGGGCTTAGGAGTCTACGGAGCGGAAGGTTCATGGGGCCAGTGGGAATTGGAGGATTTTCACCCTCTCGCCGGTCTGGTCGTTTTCAGGGGACGGCCTTGTGGGTCGTGTGTAAATTCTCATTCAGCCGGGTGGGCCATGTGCCTGATGTCCGCCGGGTTCTTTATCGGCCCACGGTTTCATGAGACAGTACCGAGCGAGGGGTTCGCCATGCAGGAATCGAGTTCAAGGAGTGCGGAGCCGGATAGGCTTCTGATCGTTGCCGGAGAATGTTTCATGCACTTGCTCTGAGTCGAAACTGTGATGCGGGATCTCATGGTTCTCCGAGAGGGCAGGGAAGACATGCGGAGACGCTACTCAATGGCCTTTGGTAGAGAGTCTCACCCTAGCGACTTTTCCAGAAAGAGGATGGAGCTTGGGACTCGGGATTTCGGCTTCGTCAAGGAGCAATTCTTGGAATACTGGCCGGAGTGGAGAGATGATTGGGAGGTCCATGATGCTATCGAACGGGTAGCTATCTGGCGCAATGCCCTGGGACACGCCAATGTTCAACCGTTCAGAGAATTTCTCCTATACACCCCTGCAGACTCCGCATGGAAGCGGATCCAGCGGTACACGCGGTGTCATAGGTGCTTCAAATATCAGGTGGAATGTGATTGCCCTAATGACGACGTTGCTGAACCTCGCTCAATGGTTATCAGAGAGGAGACCCTCCAGACCATTTATCTGGACATACGCACGGTTGATGTCTCGTGTTTCTACCCAACAGCGGTGTCCCTGGAAGTCGCGTATAAGGGGTTCGGTTGGCCGACCGAAACTGGGGGTTACTTGATCAAACAACACTATCCCCTCGAGTCTTGACTCGTCGGAAGAGGTTGTCTGACTCTTTGTACACTGTGGCCTCGATACCCCTCTTTGCTCGCTCTCCGTTTTCGACGATGTTCCGAATCCATGAATATGCTGCGGTTATTCCCTCGGGCACATGCGTCGCTGTTCTTCAGTTGGTCGAATGGAATTTCCATACTCTCCGCGTCGTGGATGCAGGTAACTTCGGCGCCCGTATCTAGGAGGAAGACGACACCCTCTGAAATGGGGACTCATTCCCTTTGAAGCACCGGAAATGTGACGTATCCAGTAACTGTGGGTGCTCCCCCTTGGTCGAGTTTCCCAGTGATCATAGAATCATGACCGGAGGGTTCGGATTCAGAAACCGGACCGCGTATTCCGATGCGCCCAGCCCGTGGCTTCTTGCCGCTTTGCAGACGCTTTCGAGCGAGTCTCCGACATTGAAAAAGTCGTTCTTGCCCATTGCTGCCCACTTGAGGGGGTACGACGTCAACAGGGTTTCATGATGGCTATCGATCCTGAAGTTGATTTCCTCGAATTCCTGGAGCGTGCCTTTTAATTCTTCGAACCCGCCCGCCTGCCTGATTATTTCGTCAATGGTGATGTGGTCGGTGGTTTTCAGATCATTGGTCATGGCGGTCTTCTTGCGGGAGGTCTGGTCCTTTCTGTAGGTTATATTCACGTTCCTTTCTTCGCTACCTGCGGTCTCTCTTGGAATTCGTTCGAGTTGCTCAAGGTCTCCGACATCCTGACACGGTTGTTCACATTTCATCGTGGATGCTGTAGATGAACTGTACACGGCTCGCAGCTCTGACCGTTGGCCTGGGGCCATTCTGCTGACACTTGCCCGTTGACCGGCTCTGTGGCCACTCGATACGGTGACGCCATGACTCGCCGGAGGAGGGATGCCTTGGACCGCCGTGAATATCTTGCCCGTCAACACCGCCGGGTGGTGGACGAGTTCATCCTGGCCGTTGTCGAGGAGTGGGCTGGAAACCAGAGCATTCTGGAGCAGAACTTGTTGGGGTCCCTGCTCCGGTCCGAACTCGAGGCCCGGCTTGTGCCGGCCCTGCTTGCCGTGGACGCCCTTCTCATGAAGGCGGATGCCCAGGTGCTGGGCAAGGACCTTCCCGAGTGGCTCGACCAGGTCTCCACCGTGTTGCCGGCGGAGGCTGAGTCCCTCTCAGAGATGGGACGGCGGGTGGACCCGGTCGGTTCAGGGCTCTTGGAGGAGAACTCCGTCCTCTCGACCGGGGAGTCTCTGGCGTCCAGAGCCTTCGTGGACCATCTCTGGGAGATGGCGCCTCTTATTCGTACTGGGCCTGCTCTGTGACGACAAGAGGTCCGGCATTAGCCGGGCCTCTTGTCGTCGGTCGTTCCTGCTATCCGCCCTTGGCTTGGTCTCGCTTCTTGGCCTTGTACTGCTTCCTGTACTCTCTCATTCGGGTCCCATGGACCTCGCACATTATAGTGCCGCCCTCGCTGGGTTCGTCACAGTCCCGACAGATGCCCAAGGCCTTTCGTTCCTTGTAGGTCAGGCATGGTTGTCTCTGAGCAGGTGCTGCATGTTCTGTGGCAGATCGTGTGTCTAGGTCCGTCTGCTGCTGGTTTTCCGTGTTGGGCTTGGCCTGTTGTAACAGTGCTTTAACTCGGCGGCGTTGACGACCGTGTTCGTTATCCACGTCGGCACACCGCTGACAACGGGTAATGTTTTGGTTGGCTGGTTCCTTGAGGCAACGGGTGCAAATCCCCCGCTCCTTGGCCTGCCGCCGTCTCTCTTTTACTGAAAGGTTCCGCCTTTCTCGCCGGACCTCTGGGTCCTTGGTGCGAGGGTTCCTCATTCCCGGCAGCGGCCACTCACTCGTCTTCGGTTGTAGAACGATTGTGTAACGATAGCTGCCGCATAATCGTGGTCAACCTCTGGGTCAAACAGGCATCGGCGTCTTGAGGCCTGAGCCCTGCGGTGGAACCTGGTCTCCGCCTCTAGGACGATCCTGAGACCATCTACCTGGGCGACCGCATCGAGCTTCTTGCGGCCGACCCGCTGCTAGAAATCAACCTCGAGGCTGTGCTCCTAAACCAAAGCCAAGGTGAAACCTGCAGATAGGTCGGCTACAATCAAGGAGGCATATCGTCAGGACCGGGAGAGGACTGAGCGGGGATGGGGATGGGGATGAGGGTGATACGGCCTGACTTGGAGCGGTGGCAGTTGGACTTGGATGGCGTGCGCAGCAGGATGTACTTGGCGCCGACACCCCGGGAGAGAGAACGCTGGCATGCTCTGTGGCTCCTGTGCCGGGGCCTGACCGCCTCGGCCTCTGCCCAGGCACTGGGCCGGGATGCTCATACCATCGGCAGATGGGCCACCGCCTTCAGCGATGGAGGTCCGTCGGCCTTGATCTTCGAGCAGACTGGGGGTTCCCCCCCGTCCTCGGCGAGGAACAGCAGGCGGAGTTGAAGGAGGCGGTGCAGGAGTTGCCCGATATGTCGGGCATCGAACTGGCCAACTGGACCCTTCGGCAGGCTCAGGAGGAAAGTGATGCGGCAGTTTGTCTCGGAGCGCTTCGGTATCATCCTGAGCCGCAGCGCCTGCCTGAACTATCTCCACCGGCTGGGATTCGCCTTCAAGCGCCCCAAGAAACGGCTGCTCAAGGCCGATGCGGAGAAACGAGAGGCCTTCGTGGCAGAGTACGCCACCCCGTCGGAGGAGGCGTGGCGTACGGGAGAGAAGATATTCTTCGCCGACGAGGCCCATTTCCGTGCCGATGCCGAGTTGCGAGGCAAGTGGGTGCTGCGGGGAGAGCCGGCCTTGGTGGACTCGACCAGCCCGAGCTATGGCGAGAAGGCCAGCTACTACTCGGCAGTGTGCCTGGAGACGGGCGAGGTGGAGTGGATGGAGCTGGAGGGCAACAGCAACTCCGGAACCTCGGCTGCTTTCTTGGAGCAGTTGCGACAGAGGCACAGCGGTCCCCTGAACGTGATCTGGGACAACGCGCCGGCGCACCGCGGCGAGGCGGTGCGTGAGTATCTGCGGACGCCGGGCTTGGGGCTACGGCTGATGAACCTGCCGGGCTACAGCCCGGACTTCAACGCCGATGAGGCCATCTGGGGCTGGGCGAGAGAGGAAGCCACCGGAAACCTGTGCTTGGGAACCAAGGCCCTGGTAAAGGAGAGGGTCGGGAATTTCCTTCGCGGGCTGTCCAGCCGGCAAGACGAGGTCAAGGGCCGCTGCCGCACCCTCCTGCAATCAAAGGCCGAGGGATTTCTGCGAGAATCCCAGCCCAATCACCGATGTATTGTAAATGCACATCCCACCTTGGCTTTGGTTTAGTACTACAACGACGAGTTGCTTGGTAGGATAGGTGGCCAGATGATGGTGGGTGGTTTGGGTGATGGATACGGCGAGCTTCGAGCGGGTCTACGACAGCTTTCAGAAATTTCACGCCTTCTTTGCGGCCTCCTTCGGCCGTAAGCAGTGGCGGGAACACCGCCGGAACTATCTTCAGGCCCTGCTGGTGCAAGCCCAAGAGCGGCGCAACGCCGAGAATCTCTCGGAATCTGTGGGCATCTCTGCCCGGGCGATGCAGCGCTTTCTCACCGAGGCCCGTTGGTCCGATGACACAGTCATAGGGCGGTTGCAGGAATACCTGGCCCCCAGGTTGGGGCACCCCGAGGCCGTGTGGGTGTTCGACGGCAGCGACTTCCCCAAGCAGGGGAGGAAATCGGCGGGAGTGGCCCGGCAGTACTGCGGCAGGTTGGGCAAAGTGGCCAACTGTCAGGCGGGAATGTTTCTGGCCTACGTCAGCCCGCTGGGCCGGGCGTTGGTGGACAAACGGCTGTATCTGCCTGGGAGTTGGACCTCGGACCCGGGGCGCTGTGCGGCGGCGGGGGTGCCGGAGGAGCGCAGGAGCTATCGCTCGAAGACGGAGTTGGCCTTGGAGCTGCTGGAGCGGGCCCTGGGTCTGGGTCGTCTCAGGGCCGGATGGGTTGCCGGAGACGACGCCTGCGGGATGTCGCCGTCCTTCCGGGACGGACTGGTGGCCTTGGGGATGCGCTACGTGCTGGACGTTCCGGGAAGCACCCCGGTGTGGCCCTTGGAGCCTGCTTGGACCAGCCCTGAAAATCACCCGGAATATCAGGGGTCCGGACGTCCCCGCAAACCCAAGCTGCGGGATGGGCAGCGCCGGACCATGGAGCAGCGCAGTGATGAATTGCCGGATGGGGCTTGGCGGGAGATAACGGTGGCCCAAGGTCCCAGGGGCCGCGCACCTACCGGTTCAGCGCCCAGCGGGTGAGGGTTACCAAGAAGGGCAAGCCTGGCGAGGAGATATGGGCTCTCTACCGCCGGAACCTGGACGGCAGCGAGTCCCGCTACTACCTGTCCAACGCTCCCGAAGACACGACTTTGGAGAAACTGGCATACGTGGGCAGATCCAGGTGGCGCATTGAAACGGAGTTCGAGACTGAAAAAGGCGACGTGGGTCTGGACGAATACGAGGCCCGGAGCTGGGCAGGCTGGCATCACCACATAGCCATGTGCCTGCTGGGCGGAGTGTTCCTGCTGGGCTTGCAGCAGGACTGGGGGAAAAAGATGCCCCGGATCACCCGTCCGCAGGTGTACCGGGTAGTGCGTGAGATGCTGCCCCGGGAGAGGTTCGGACCGAATGAGTTGCTGCGGTGGTTGGAGCAATCGCAGCTACGCAACGAGCGTGCAAGCCGCTCCCACGAAAGACGCCGCTCCGCCCGCCGTCAAGGCAGGATGAAGCCTCCACCCTAAAGCCGTCGTTGTAGTACTAGCCCCGGTTCAATTTAGAGGCGGTCCGTGGAGCTACGGTCGAGATCGCTTTGTCCGAGTCCACTAGTTGGCTCCTAAACGTTCCAAGGGCATGATATCGCTGCCGCTGATCACATAGTGTTGCGCCGACTAAAAACCGAGAGACCTCCATGTCAAGCTCATCTAGGGCAATAACGACTTCTAGAACGGTGGCCTGAACTTCGACGTTCCCCTGTTGATGGTCTACGATTCGGTCACCTGCTAACTGTTCAGCGAAAATGTCATCCCTATGAGGGATGTAACGTTGAATCAGTAAGAACGGGATAGAATCCCGGTGGCCATACGATGACCTGTCCTTCCTTGCCGATGCGTAGGCAGTCGCTGTCTAGGATGAGCATCTGGGATATGAGGTGCTTTCTCGTCCTCTGGCAAATTTCGCGGTCGGTAGGATTGATGGAATAGTAAACATCTCCTTGCATTGGCCGAATCTTCGCTAGTTAGCTGGGCGACGACAGTCGTAGCGAGTTTGCGGTTCAAATCGAAAGACACCCGCCAACAGCGGAGGTCTTTCGATGCATCTGAAGCGGATATTTGCGATCAGAGACGGACAATAATCTTATAAACCGGCTGTAAGTAGCAAGCAGCTACATGCATCGCCAGCCCGACAATCACCCAGACGAGGTGTCGTTGCGCCAATGCTGGAACATGAACGACGACCCGGCGGCGAACCACATCAACGCTGACCAAGAGCATTATCAGGGTACCAACGAACATCACCACGGCAGTTATCAGCATTGCAAATCCTCTAATCTAACATTTGGCTACTGCTAAGCCATCCCGCACAATCCCCACTCGCCGAAGTTGTGGAAGCTCCCCAAGAACCGATTGTAGTTCCACCCACTCTGTTGTTGGTGTAGCTGGTCTCGGCCACGGACCCGTTGGAGGCAAGGAAAGTTGGTGTTTTCGAACCCGTGAGTTGGTTTCTTCACCACTATCTGCGTGTTGTCGGAGTTATAGCCCCAAGTACAGGCTTGTCCTCTTAGAATTGCCATGTCTGCCACGTTGAAGATGAACCAGGGGAGAATGTCTATGAAGTCTACGACGTGGCCGAATGCGACCCGGCCTACGAGGTTGCCCGCACCGCCGGCCAGCATTAGCCCAAAGGCGACCTGCGGCCGTGCGCCGGTTTTTGGGCGCGGCCAGTAGAGAGCCAGCAGCAGGCCAGTGCAGAGTGCAGAGGCGATGATGAGCGCTATCGTGTGGCTGCTGAAGAGGTCCATGGTGCTTCCCACGTTTATCGCGTGAGTGAGGTGAAAGAACCCCGCCGTCGGCCACGACTCTCCAACAGGTCTCATCCTCACGACCGCGAGTTTGGCCGCCTGGTCAAGCAGCAGTACCAGGGTGGTGATGCTAATTCCCACTCGATGTCGCAGGACGAAGGCAAGGAGGTTTGCTGTGTTGATGGCAGGTGGCCTGAGTTGCAATTCTTTCACCAGGGTGTGGGATGATCAAAGGTGATGACGCTGTGTTAATTCAGCCGGTAGTTCGAGGCTGCTTATCGGTCAGGAAACCTGGTGTCGACCCACGTAGGTCCCGGGCAATCATCGGCATCTTTTTGGAGTTGCCCGCCCCAGACTGTTATGAGGTCTCCCACTCTGGCCACTACTTGTCCCTTTGCGTTCTGGACTTCGATGACACCACCCTTGATATGGGGGGTAAAATCTGGAGGCCAGATTATGACGGGGCCGTCCTCTCCCAGACGCAAGCAGTTATCCTGTAAGGTCAGCACCCCCCGGCTATCACCATCTAAATATTCCCTGTTTGCCTTGGTGACGGGGGGTTCTCGAATAAACTGAATGGACGTTCCGTCCACGTTCATGACGCTGAAGTAGTCCACTGTGGGAGTAGAGGACTGGTTCTGACACGCAGCGCAGAGGAAACAGACCATCAATGTCCGTGCCATTACGGCCCCGGCCTTACTCACGGCTCTGCCTCCGTCTCTTTGTGAGTCTGGGGTGAGGCCCCTCCCTGACGCGCGCGGGGCCTCATCCCATCTTCGCCAGGACCGGCCTTGGAAGTTATATTCTCGGCCATCTGATTTTTGCGGCTTCCAGTCGACGCTCAGAGGTGATCTGAGGCCCCTCCACCCCAGTGTGCTCAGCAAGAATGCTTTTTGGGTTTCGTTTGCTTATTGGTGCTGTGTCAAGGGCGGCGACAAAGTGGACAACTGGGGCGGCGGAATGGTGGACCACCAGCATGGTTGGGCGAGGAGAGTTGGAGACGGAATTGGGTGATGGGAGCCGGCTCGGTGTTGCGCGGGGGTTAGGCGTTGTCCGGTGCGTCTGTAGACCGGGACGTGGCGCCCTCCCGGCTGCGCTTGAGGCGGTAGCTCTCGCCGTTCATCTCCAGGATATGGACGTGGTGGGTGAGCCGGTCCAACAGTGCTCCGGTGAGACGTTCCGAGCCGAACACCCCGGTCCACTCGTCGAAGGGGAGGTTGGTGGTGACCAGGGTGGAGCCTCGCTCGTAGCGCTGGCTGAACACCTCGAAGAGCAGTTCAGCCCCGGTGGTGGACAGGGGCACGAATCCCAGTTCGTCGATGATCAGCAGGTTGAGCCGGGAAAGCTGTCTCTGTAAATTCAGCAGCCGTCTCTCGTCCCGGGCCGAGGGCTATGTGGGTCTTACCGGTGCCTCTGTTGCCGACGGCGATGACGTTCTCACGGCGTTCGATGTATTCGCAGCGGGCCAGTTTCACCGACCGAGGGAATGGCCAGGAAGTCGAAGGTGTCCAGGCTCTTCACGGCAGGGAAACGGGCCGCCCAGATCCGCCGCTCCACCATCCGATGGTGGCGGTCGATGAGTTCCAGCTCGGCCAGCCGGAGCAGGTAGCCGGAGTGGTCCACATTAAAGAAGGCTCATGTAGTCTCCTGCGCAGGTCGTGCTCACTCTCACCCGGGGCAGGTAGGGATACAGCTCCAGGTCCAGTCTGGACGGCTGCCCTCCAGCCGGCACAACACCAGGTGCTTCACCGCGTCGAAGCTGATGGCTCCCAGCCGGAGGGCATCCCTCACCGCAGAGTGGACCTCAGCCATTGAAAAGGTCTCCAGCAGACGCAGCGCCTGCACGAATTCCCGCTTGCCCCGTCGGCCCATCCGGGACTCCAGTAACCGGCGCAGCGTGCCAAACTCCTCGGGGAGATCCAGTCCTGTAAGGGAGCCGCTTGGTCCAGCGCGCCAATCTTCTGCTCCAAGAGCGGCAGGTAGTGGATGGGATCGAATACGAAGTCGTCCCGCTGGTAGGAGCGCTTGTGCCTGGCGATGACCTCAGAGCCGCAACTGATGACCACCTGATCCACGTAGCCCCTTACCAGCACATCACGGTGCCCATAGGCCACCGGCACCGAGTAGTCGTTGGTGCGGTACCGGACCAACGACAGCGAACTCACCCGGCTGGCATGCTTCTCGCACGCCTCGTAGAGCACCGCCGGCAAGGGCAGCAGGGCATCCAGGTCCCGCTCCATCCGCTGCCCGATGGTCTCAGCGTGTCCCCTGAGCTTGGCGTCCATCCGCTCCAGGCAGTGCGCCTCCAAGTGGGCATTGAGCGCATCAAAGCTCTCGAAGGACGGTATGGGACCAGAAAGTTGCGCCGGACGTAGCCCACCATGCCCTCCACCTTGCCTTTATCGTTGCCCTTGCCCGGACGGCCGAACCGGTCATCGAACAGGTAGTGGGACTGGAGTTCCGTGAACGCCCGGGTACGCTTGCGCCTACCGTCTCCAAGTATCCTGGCCACTGCCAGCTTGGTATTGTCGTACAGGATACTCTGGGGCACTCCGCCCAGGAAGGCAAACGCCGAGACGTGGCCGTCCAGGAAGGCCTCGGTGGTCTCCGCCGGGTAGGCCTTGATAAAGCAGCCGTCGCTGTGGGCCAGGTCCAGGATGAGGTAGTGGGCCTTCTGCTCAACGCCCCCTATGATCACCAGGGCCTCGCCGAAATCGCACTGGGCATGGCCCGGCGCGTGGGAGAGCGGCACGAACATCTCCCGCATCTGGCGGCGATGCTCCCTCACGTAGTCCTTGACCGTGGTGTATCCGCCGTCGAACCCGTACTCGCCCCTGAGCCGCTCGAAGATGCGCTTGGCGGTGTGGCGCTGCTTCTTGGGGGCGCTGTGATCCTTTTCCAGGATCTGATCGATGACGCCGGTGTAGGGCTCCAGCTTGAGCCTGGGGCGCGGAGTCTGCCGCCGGTAGCCCGGCGGCACCGAATAGGCCAGCATCTTGCGCACCGTGTCCCGGTGCAACCCGAACTCCCGCGCCGCCTCCCGGATGCTGATCCCCTCCACCATCACCGCCCTGCGAACCCGCAGATACACGTCCACTCTGTACATCCGTCTGCACCACCCATAGGCTCAACTTCAAGCCTATGGATGACGGCGGACGGTCCGATTTGCAACCGCCGATTTTGCCAGCGACTACCCGCCCACGTGGCCCACTTTATCGCCGCCGCTTACAGTACTACTTCCTCTTGAGGTTCACAGGCCTCTAGAATCTTATCCGTCCGGGCCAGGATTGTGAGGCGTATTTGCCTGGGTGTTAGGCAGAAACCTTATCCCACGCAGGAGCGAAAGAGGATTGACAAGCACCGAAGACCGGCAATAAGCTCCAACTACCCTGTTCGGAACCTGCTGGTCGGCCGATATGGAGAATGCCGGTTTACAATTGGAGAAATCCCAGAACGTCCTATCCTCAGCGGAATCAGTTAAAACTGGGAAATCCTATGTTAGAAGACGAAGCATTTAAGGAGGGCCCATGAAATATGACGTTGTTATCGTCGGTGGGGGAGCGGCTGGATCGGTGTTGGCCAGCAGATTGGCTGAAAACGCGAATACCTCCGTTCTGTTGCTGGAAGCCGGGCCAGATTACCCTGATCCAGCCTATCTTCCGGACGAGATAAAGTTCGGCGACACAAGTTTTGCAGAATCCCCAGACTCGGAACATAACTGGGCCCTGCGGGGAACGATCACCGAGGAGCAAGGGGAGATTCACGTAGCGCAGGGCAAGGTGATCGGAGGAGGGTCGTCCATCAACGGTCAGGCAATGCAAAGGGGGTTACCTGAGGATTTCGACTCCTGGTCTGGTATGGGCAACGATGAATGGTCTTATGACAAGGTACTGCCTTACTTTAGAAAATCTGAGCACGATCTCGACATTCGGGATGATTTTCATGGAACCGACGGACCGATGCCAGTAAGGCGTCGTCAATCCGGGCCCTGGACAGACATCCAAAAGGCCTTCCACGCAGCCTGTTTGGAGGCGGGTTATGGGGCAGTCGAGGATACCAATGGCCCGAACCCCTCGGGCGTTGGCGTGTGGCCCTCTAACAACCTGGACGGCTGGAGGATGAGCGCTGCTATCACTCACCTAAATCCCATGCGCCACCGTCTTAACCTTACGGTGAGGGGAGGGGTTTTCGTAAGGAAGGTATTGATCAAGGATCTACAGGCCGTCGGTGTGGAAGTCGAAAGCGGAGGCGAGATTTTCAACGTTGAAGCAGACCGGGTTGTGTTGAGCGCTGGGGCTATCAAGTCGCCCCACCTGCTCATGCTATCGGGAATCGGCCCCAATGACCAACTTCAACAATTTGGGATACCTCTCGTTCACGAGCTTCCCGGAGTGGGGCAGAACCTATTTAACCACCTGAGCGCCCAGATTACCTTTAAAGTCAAAGACGGAATGACCCTGGCTGCTGATGCCGATGCGGCGCGCTTTTGTTTACACTACACCTCCCGCGGGTCCAGCGAAGCCAATGATATGTTGCTGAGGACCACCCCAATGGTTGACGAACGGCCGGAGCGCGTCCCCGGTTTCCGGACCAAGTACCTGAACGGTGAAGTTCCCCCGGACCGGGTGGCGCGAATCTCGTGCACGCTCGGGCTACCCGACGGCTCAGGATACGTCAGGCTTGCGTCTGCCGATCCCTCAGTGCAGCCGGCCTTTAACTACCGCTATCTTCAGCATCCAAACGACATTCGTCGGGTGCGGGAAGGCGTGCGAATGGCGATTGGATTCCTTGAATCCGATGCGTATAAAGACGTGGCCGATTACCGGCTCCACCCAACGGATGACATTCTGGCCGACGACGACGCTTTGGACCTCTATATACGCCAAACCGTTGGAACAGCCAGGCATGTGTCCGGCACATGCAAGATGGGCCCGGATTCAGACCCAATGGCGGTTGTTGATCAATACTGCAGCGTCAAGGGAGTAAAGGGGTTGTCGGTGGTCGATGCGTCGGTGATGCCGCGGGTTACAAGGTCAGGTGGTAGCCATGCAACGGTTGTCATGATAGGGGAACGTGCCGTCGACTGGATTGCGTCGGCTTAACCCCGCCTACCGCTGTCTGAAATCTATGGTCTAAGACGGAGGGTTCGTAACGACTGCTTCATCATGTTAAGCTTGGCCGTCGCTTCCCAGATAGTCGGCCATGGCAAGAGCGCCGGGAATCGAGTCACTGGGATGACCACCCACACCAATATCGTTATAGTCCAGATACCGCACCATCACTGAATTGGCAAAACCAGCCATATCCGGTGAGCTGTTATCCTTGGCGCCCAATATGCGGAATTGCCAAGTGCTCGTGCCGGTTCTGGCCAGCTGAGTAGCAATCTTAGCTGACTAGGACAGGTAGCCCCCCATAGCACAAGCTAGAAGTCTGGCCGGAAAGTGGCGGCAGCTGGGTCCGCGGCTATACTTGGGGTCAACAAGCATAGCGAGGGCTGAGAATGCTGGGAGAGCGTTCGGACCAGAGGGGACTTTGGGAAGCGGACCGGCTGTTCCTGGACCACGTGGGGCGGGAAAGCTTCTACGGCCTGTTGGCCTCGATGCGGGGCCGGCTGTTCCGAGACGCCGATTTCGCCGGGTTCTACTGCGCCGACAATGGCCGCGACAGCGTGCCGCCCAGCCTGCTGGCCACGGCGCTGCTGCTCCAGTCCCACGACCGGGTGAGCGACGCCGAGGCCAAGGCCCGGGCTGACTTTGACCTCCGCTGGAAAGTGGCGCTGGGAATTGAGGCGGAAGACCGGCCCTTCGCCAAGAGTACGCTGCAGGTGTTTCGCGCCCAGTTGATCCTGCACGACAAGGTGCGGGAGGTATTCGAGTCCAGCCTGCGGTTGGCCCGGGAGTCGGGCTGCCTGAAAGGGCGCGGGATGCGGGTGGCATTGGACACGACCAACATCCTGGGACGGGGCGCGGTGAAGGACACTTACAATCTATTGGCCAACGGGATCGTCAAGCTGCTGCGGGCGCTGTCGCAGGTTGAGGGAATCAGCGCCGGGAAATGGGCCAAGGCCCAGGGATATGGGCGGTACCTTGCCTCCAACATCAAGGGCGAGGCGGCCATCGACTGGTCGGACAGGCGGGCGCGGGCGGGGCTGCTGGCCGGGATTGTGGCCGACGCCGACCGACTGCTGAAATTGTCGCGGCAGGCGCAGGGGGAGTTGCCCGAGAACGGTGAGGAGCGCCAGAGGATTGTGGCGGCGGCGGAGTTGCTGGGGCAGTTGCTGCTCCAGGACGTGGAGCGAACGGAAGGCGGAGTAAATCTCAAGGACGGGGTGAGCAAGGACCGGATGGTGTCGGTGCATGACCTACAGATGCGCCACGGCCACAAGAGCAGCCGGCGCCGGTTCGACGGGCACAAGGCGGCGATTGTGGTGGACACTGACTCCCAGTTGATCACCGCCGTGGACGTGTTGCCCGGCAACGCTCCAGACAACCTGGGGGCCTTGGAACTGGTGGAACGGAGTGAGGCCAACACCGGTGTGCCGGTGGAGGAGACCTTGGCCGATGCCGCCTATGGCGACGGCGATACCAGGCTGGCCTTCGCCGACGCGGGACGGACCCTGATTGCCCGGGTGCCGGGACGCCCCAACAAACCCCACTTCCCGAAAGAGGACTTCCTTATTGACTTGGAGTCGGGGACCTGCACCTGTCCGGCGGGGAGGGTTACCCGGCATCTCAGGCCCTCGGGGACGCGGACCGGCCCCACGGGACGGACTCACAGGTTGCAAGCCTTCCAGTTCGATGCAGCAGTGTGTGGGGCCTGCCCGCTGCTCCCTCAATGCGTGGCCGGGTCGTCCGGGAAGGGACGAACGGTGCAACTGCACCCGCAGGAGGCATTGTTGCAGCAGGCCCGCGCCCTGCAGCAGAGCGAGGCCTTTGCCGGGTACCGTAGGAGGCGGGTGGTGGTGGAGCACCGTCTGGCCCGGCTGGTGCAACTGGGAATCCGGCAAGCCCGCTACTTCGGGCGGGCCAAGACCCGGTTCCAGTTGTACCTGGCGGCCACGGTGGCCAACCTGACACTGGTGGCGGGCAAGGCCGGTTTGACGGGCGATATTGGTAGCGCTGCCACCGGCGACCGTGCCGCCTGCGCCGACACCGGCAGTGCAGCAGCCATATTTGGCGCAATCCGGCTCGGTCAGATTTGGCTCCTGGCGTTGCTGGCGCCGGCCTTTCTGCCTAAAGCCCTCTTCTCAACCAAGGCTTTTCATCCGCATTTCTAGTATTACAACGACAGTTCACGGAGGGATGTTCCGCGCCGCCCTCCGGGCGTCTCGGCGTTTGGCGTGAGAGCGGCTGGCCCGATGGTTGCGTAACTGCTCCGCCTCCAGCAACCGCAGCAACTCCTCAGCACCCAACCGCTCCCGGGGCAGCATCTCGCGCACCACACGGTACACCTGCGGCCTGCTGACCCGGGGCATCTTTTCCCCCCCAAGCCTGTTGCAGGCTCAACAGGAAGGCCCCCGCCACCAGGCACAGCGCAATGTGATGATGCCAGCCCGCCCAGGTGCGGGTCTCGTACTCGTCCAGCCCCACGTCGCTCTTCTCCGTCTCGAACTCCGTCTCGATGCGCCACCTGGAACCGCCCACGTAGGCCAGCGTCTCCAGAGGAGTGTCCCCGGGAGCGTTGGACAGGTAGTAGCGGGGCTCGCTGCCGTCCAGGTTCCGGCGCCAGATGGCCCAGTGGATTTCGCCAGGCCTCCGCCGGCTGGTTGGCCGCACCCTTTGGGCACTGAACATATAAGTCCGTGGCCCCTGGGAACCCTGGGCCACCGTTATCTCCCGCCAGGCATCCTCCGGCAATTCAGCACCGCGCTCCGCCAGGGTGCGTCGCTGCCCGCTCCGCAGCCTGGGCTTGCCGGGACGCCCGAATCCCTGGTATGCCGGGCTGGTCCACTCGGGATCCACCGGCCAAAAAGTGAAGTTCCCCGGAACGTCCAGGACGTAACGCAGCCCCAAGGCCGCCAAGCCGTCCCGGAAGGACGGCGACATCCCGAAGGCGTCGTCCCCGGCCACCCATCCCGCCCTCAGATGGCCCCGCGCCAAGGCCCGCTGCAGCAGTTCCAGGGCCAACTCCGTCTTCGACCGGTACCGGCGCTTATCCTCCGGAACCCCAGCCGCCGCACAGCGGGCATCGTCCGATGTCCAACTCTCCGGCAGGTAGAGCCCCTGGTCCACCAGCGCCCGGCCCAAGGGACTGACATACGCCAAGAACATCCCTGCCTGGCAGTTGGCCACCTTGCCCAACCTGCCACAGTACTGCCGGGCCACCCCCGCCGACTTCAGCCCCTGCTTGGGGAAGTCGCTGCCGTCCAGCACCCACACCACCTCAGAATGTCCCAGCCGGGGCGCCAGATACTCCTGGAGGCGTCCCATCACCGCGTCGTCATCCCAGGGGGCGGCGGTGAGGAAGCGCTGCATGGCCCGGGCCGGGACCCCCACTGATTCGGAGAGATTCTCGGCGTTGCGCCGGTCCTGAGACTGCACCAGGAGGGCCCGGAGATAGTTCCGGCTGTGGTCCCGCGACTCCCTGCGCCCGAACAGCGGAGCGAAGAAGGAATGAAACTCGCCAAAGGCCTCGTACACCCGCTCAAATGCCGCCGCATCCATCTCCCAACCCCACCTTCCAAGCCTCCCTCAGCTAGCTGGTCACTTTATCACACCAACTGTCGTTGTAATACTAGGACGGAGTTGCGTTGCGAGCGATGAACCGCAGGGTCCAACACTTGGGTTTCCGCTAAAATGCGTTTTTAAGCCCCTGCAACCGCCTGGCCGGTCTCCTGTGGGTCACCTCGAACCCGAGAACCCCCGACGTCGCGTTCTGGGGGGCGACGTCGGACATCGCAGGAGGAGTTGGTAACCGGTTGGCAACAGAGCCGGAGACCATGGCGGCAGGAACCTCAACCCCCCAAGGTGCGGCGGAACTCTCCACCTGCCTCGTCTACACCATCTAAGTCGCCTTCCCCAGCACCGAAAGGGGGAATCGGCACTCTCGGAATAGGCACCTTGCCAGCCGGACGAAACGGAAGGCTCCAGATCTCAAGAACTCCGGGCCCTGGTGGCCCCGGCATCACCGTCGCCAGCAACTCTCCGATCCGAGACACCAGGGCCAGAGACACCAACTCACAAATCCCCAGCCACCGACGGCACGGAGACACCGGAAAGCCCTGACGGCCGAACCGGGGGGCCTGACCGCGGACCACAGGAAAACGCGCCGTCAGGACTCAGAACGGCTCGGTAACCCCGGACCTCGGGGCCAGCGCGACAACCCTGGGCAAACCAGCCAGTTGTCCGGCTACGGAGACCCCCGGGGAGGAAAAATCCTCCACACTCCCCTACGGGAAATCAAGGACATACTGTCATACAGCATTTGTATATGGATCCTAATATTACAACGACAGTTCACGGAGGGATGTTCCGCGCCGCCCTCCGGGCGTCTCGGCGTTTGGCGTGAGAGCGGCTGGCCCGATGGTTGCGTAACTGCTCCGCCTCCAGCAACCGCAGCAACTCCTCAGCACCCAACCGCTCCCGGGGCAGCATCTCGCGCACCACACGGTACACCTGCGGCCTGCTGACCCGGGGCATCTTTTTCCCCCCAAGCCTGTTGCAGGCTCAACAGGAAGGCCCCCGCCACCAGGCACAGCGCAATGTGATGATGCCAGCCCGCCCAGGTGCGGGTCTCGTACTCGTCCAGCCCCACGTCGCTCTTCTCCGTCTCGAACTCCGTCTCGATGCGCCACCTGGAACCGCCCACGTAGGCCAGCGTCTCCAGAGGAGTGTCCCCGGGAGCGTTGGACAGGTAGTAGCGGGGCTCGCTGCCGTCCAGGTTCCGGCGCCAGATGGCCCAGTGGATTTCGCCAGGCCTCCGCCGGCTGGTTGGCCGCACCCTTTGGGCACTGAACATATAAGTCCGCGGCCCCTGGGAACCCTGGGCCACCGTTATCTCCCGCCAGGCATCCTCCGGCAATTCAGCACCGCGCTCCGCCAGGGTGCGTCGCTGCCCGCTCCGCAGCCTGGGCTTGCGGGGACGCCCGAATCCCTGGTATGCCGGGCTGGTCCACTCGGGATCCACCGGCCAAAAAGTGAAGTTCCCCGGAACGTCCAGGACGTAACGCAGCCCCAAGGCCGCCAAGCCGTCCCGGAAGGACGGCGACATCCCGAAGGCGTCGTCCCCGGCCACCCATCCCGCCCTCAGATGGCCCCGCGCCAAGGCCCGCTGCAGCAGTTCCAGGGCCAACTCCGTCTTCGACCGGTACCGGCGCTTATCCTCCGGAACCCCAGCCGCCGCACAGCGGGCATCGTCCGATGTCCAACTCTCCGGCAGGTAGAGCCCCTGGTCCACCAGCGCCCGGCCCAAGGGACTGACATACGCCAAGAACATCCCTGCCTGGCAGTTGGCCACCTTGCCCAACCTGCCACAGTACTGCCGGGCCACCCCCGCCGACTTCAGCCCCTGCTTGGGGAAGTCGCTGCCGTCCAGCACCCACATCACCTCAGAATGTCCCAGCCGGGGCGCCAGATACTCCTGGAGGCGTCCCATCACCGCGTCGTCATCCCAGGGGGCGGCGGTGAGGAAGCGCTGCATGGCCCGGGCCGGGACCCCCACTGATTCGGAGAGATTCTCGGCGTTGCGCCGGTCCTGAGACTGCACCAGGAGGGCCCGGAGATAGTTCCGGCTGTGGTCCCGCGACTCCCTGCGCCCGAACAGCGGAGCGAAGAAGGAATGAAACTCGCCAAAGGCCTCGTACACCCGCTCAAATGCCGCCGCATCCATCTCCCAACCCCACCTTCCAAGCCTCCCTCAGCTAGCTGGTCACTTTATCACACCAACTGTCGTTGTAATACTAAGAGGGTGTCTAATAAGTTGGAGCCCTAGCCAAACGGCGCAACATGAGTCCGGTCATGGCAGCGTAGATCCAGGCCTCCGTAGTTTCCGGCAAACCCTCATAATCCTTGCTCAAACGCCGTTGCAGGTTCAGCCAGCCGAAGGTGCGTTCCACCACCCAGCGCCGGGGCAGTACCTGGAAAGTATGTTGCTGCCGGGGCCGGCGCACCAACTCCAGATTCCAGCCACCCGCTTCCTTGGCCCACTGCACCAGCTTGCCGCCGTAGGCCCCGTCGGCCCAAATCACCTTCAACCGGGGATATTGCCCCAGCAGACGCTCCAACACCAGCTTGGCGCCGTCCCGGTCCTGTATGTTGGCCGGATGCACCGCCACTGCCAGCAACAGCCCCAGGGCATCGACCACTATGTGGCGCTTGCGCCCCTTCACCTTCTTGCCCGCATCGTAACCTCTGGGCCCCCCTTTTCGGCAGTCTTTACCGATTGGCTGTCGATGATCGCTGCGCTGGGGCTGGCCTGGCGGCCCTCGAACTGACGGGTCAGGGACCGCAAGGCGTCATGCGCTCTCGGCCAGGTTCCGTCCCGGCGCCAAGCGCGGAAGTAATGAAAGGCAGTGCGCCAAGGTGGCAGGTCATGAGGCAGCATCCGCCAAGAGCATCCGGTGCGCAGCACATAGCGGATGGCATTCACCACCTCCCGGCGGGGGTATTTGACGGGACGGCCGCCGGGTTTGGGCGGAGGCAGCAACGGTTCCAGCAGTTGCCACTCCCGGTCGTTCAGGTCGGTGGGGTAATTTGGTCGGTTCATACCCCCAGATTACGCCATTCCGCCCGTTCCTCGCCTTCGTGCCTTTATGCAAGTTTTTATCTTTTTAGACACCCTCTAAGCTGGACTTTGTACATTTCAGAGATGGGCATCGTGGGTAAAGTTACACAGCCTGGGAACTTTTCGAATGTCGGGTCCAGAAGGCGACATTCAAAAACATACTGGCGCGGCATTGCAGCTAAACATTCGTATCTAACGGGACCTACTAGCTTTGTACAAAGTCCAGCTAAGAGAGGGACCCCCCGTGCCCCCTCCGTCCGGGGGCGCAAAATCAAAGACATACCGTCACGAACACCCCCACTACGAAATCTCAGATCACCAGGGGTGAAATCAAGGACATATGGTCGGCCCCTCCCTTGTCTTTAACTCGCGCGCGTATTAGGCATCCAAAACGACCCAAAATCAGACATGAGTCATCCCGGAGTTTGGTGGCAGGCAGTGAAGTGAGGGGGATAGGATAGCCACAGGGCGCTCAGGGCAGCGCGGAGTCTGGGGAGCGGTATCGCGGCTTGGCGGTACCGCTCCCCTGTTCTATGGCACCAGTGCCGGAGAAGGTTCTGTAGCATAGACGCCAGTTCAGGGGCCAGCAGGGAGAGCAGGAAGGCATAGACCAGGCTGACCATGAGCAGCAGTTTGAGCCGGTTTTCCCAGAACCAGAGCCTTGGGCTCTCCATGGCCAGATCCGTCTTGCAGGCCCGGTAGCACATCTCAACCTGCCAGCGGCGGGCATAGGCCAGGACCACCCGCCAGGCGTCATCGTTGGTGGAGACGGCTTCATTGGTCAGCAGGTACCAGGGAGTGCGGCCCCTGCCGGGTCTGGAGACCACCAGCCACAGCTCATCGTCAAGCTGGGGATGGCTCACCGGGACGGCCACGATGCCGGTCTTGCGGTGTTGACGGCGGCGGGTATCCCAGATCTGGCGGTGGTCTTGCGAGCGTTTGCCTCGGGTGATCTGCCAAGCAGGACGTTCTCCCTTGGCATCGGACAGACGGTAGCGGGTGGGCCAGCGCACGATAAACCGCAGTTGGCGTCCGCACAGTTCCCCGAGCCAGGGGGCGCCGGCGAATCCCCGGTCGAAGACGTGGATCACCCGCCGCTGCCAGCCTGCGGCGCATTGGGACAGCAGGGAGACGGTTTGTTCCCGCCGGTGGCTGGCCAGTTGGCCCCGGCTGGTCCACCAGCGCATGGCGGCCAGGGCGGGAGGTCCCTGCATTCCGGCCACCAAGACGGTGAGCCATTGCAGGCCGGGCACGAATACCGGTGGTCCTGACGGAGGATTGTAGTAACCGGGCTTGATGCGCTTGAGGCGTGCCGCCTTGCTGGAGCGGACCGGGCACAACCCCTCCAGGGCGATGCTTTCCGGCTTCTCCAGCACGCTCTCGTCCCAGATGGCCAGGGCCGTCCCGCCCTGCTGCTCCAGCCAGGTCAGGCACTGCTCCGCCCGGTGCCAGAGGAACCTCTCCAAGAGAGTGTGGCACCACTTGGGAGAGCGCAGCAGGTTACTGAGCCGTTTGGTGCCGGCCGGGGCCTGTGCCGGGGAGAGAATGTGGGCGCCCAACTCGCTGAGCAGCAGTCCCGAACGGGAGTGGCGCAGGCGCACGATGGCAACCAGGGCCAAGGAAAAGGTGCGCACCAGACGCCGGTCGATCTGCCGGTCCAGCCATTGCTCCAAAGGCCCGATAAAAGATTGCAACAGATTGGCAACCTCCTGCCCTTGCTCCCACCCCGCCCCATGCCGCAACATAAGAAAAGACCCCTTCCGGTGAATGGTGTGTCCACAAACCCATTTCACCTCAAGGGGTCTTACTTTGTGCCTGTTTCTCTAAACGGCTTTCCGCGTCTTTACCAAACTCCGGGATGACTCATGTCCCGGCTCGAAAACCAGAGAAATGCGGCCCCGGAGGGCCTGAGAGCTACCGCTCCCCAGCCTCCATGCTGGAATACCTCATGACCTCCTGGAGGATGTCCACCTCTCGCTCCTCTCCCATCGCCATGATCATGTCATCAGCCTCATCGACCATCTTGGTGTAGAGCTCCTTCCCCGTGGGCAGACCCCTGCCCATCAGCCAGTTCCAAGCTCCCTTGATGCCCCCGTACTCCTTCTTGAGCTCCCGGTTGACCCAGCGAAGACGCTTCAGCAGGGCGTCGATCTCCCGGTACTTCCTCCGGCCGTCCCAGTTCTCCCCAGGGTCGGGGATGGACTCGTTGAAATAGGTGATGAGCGCAAGCTCAATCTTGACCTCAAGGGCGGGGGCCGCGAGCTGTTCTAGAAGGGGCATGTCCACGTGGAACGGGACCATCTTGGCCATCGCCAGGGAGTTCAACATGAGCGCCGTTTGCGCTTGTGAAGATTGGACCAGTTCCCTCCAGGCCGGGCCACATGACGTTTCGGTGGGCTAACAGCATTACATTCTCCAGAACGCCGCCAAGACGGCGCTGGCCGCGGGTTTCCAGCCTGAAAGGACTCAGAGGCCCTCCTCCCCCCTCGAGAGGGCGTTAGTCACCAAAGAGGATACCCGCAGAGCGGTCTGGGCCCCTCTCTGTGAGGGTGCTGCCCAGACCGCTCTGCGGACGTCCTGCGCTGGGGAGCGCACTCCACACATCTACACCTCGAAGGAGAGAAAGAAAGATATGGCCATGTACTCAGGACCACCACCACCCAAAGACACCAAGGGGGAGGACGACGACCGGGCGGTCGACTTCGTCATCTGGTTAGAAAAAGTCCGCCAGTATGCCACAGAGGTCAAAGGCGAGACCTACCGCCGACAACACCATACAGGAGGAGAAAAGCACCCATGAAGGTAATCCCACCATTCCCGGAGCACAGGACCCGGGACCCAAAGCGGCTGGCCGAGCTCGCCGTGTATCGGGAACTCGAGGCCACCGACGCCCTCGGCACAGCCATTTACGAGGCAAAGGTCAACCGCAACACCCCGGAGGTAGACTTCGCCATCTGGATCGAAGGCGCAGCCCGCTACGCCATGCAGGTGAAGGGAGGTATACACTGGCCCCACGGGGGATCCTGGTACCTCAGCACTCCCCGAGGAGAGGTTAGGAAACCTACGCCTCTGTCACAACTATGAGACAGCACAATGCGGTTGCACGACTAACTCGGGAGGGACAGGAACCCCTTCTGGATACCGGTCCTACTCCTCGCGGACATGGAACCCGACCCGGCCATCGAGGCTTGGGCCGACCATAGCCACGTCCATGTCATCTTCGGTACTGACAACCTGGTTGAGCTGCTGCTCAACTTGGCCCCCCGGGCCCGCCAACTCTACCCGCCCACGGCCGAAGAGATCGCAGAGGAAGCCGCCCTAGTATACGACCATCATTGAAATGATGGATGTTAAGATGCAGGGAAGTGGTGGCTAAAGGAAGAGGAGTGTGAGCGGGGTGGATGTGATGGTCAAGAAATACCGCGTGGGACTGACTGGGGAGGAACAGGAGGAACTGAAGGCATTGGTGTCCAAGGGCCGGGCTGCGGCCTATAAGCAGACTCACGCGCGCATCCTCCTGCTCAGTGATGAGAACCAGTCTGGCGGACCGATGATGGACCAGGAGATTTCCCGGGCCCTCAAGGTGGGCACCGCCACGGTGGAGCGGGTGCGCCGCCGGTGCGTGGAGGAGGGGGTTGACGCGGCCCTGGGACGCAGGGAGCAACTGCGCCGCCGTCAGAGGAAGCTCGATGGCCAGGGTGAGGCCCACCTGATTGCCATGGCCATCTCCCAGCCGCCGGAGGGACGGGTCAGTTGGACCATGCAGATGCTGGCCGACGGATTGGTGGAGCGGGAGATAGTGGACAGCATCAGCGCGGAGACGGTGCGTCGGACTCTGAAAAAACGAACTCAAGCCCTGGCTGAAGCAGTGCTGGTGCCTACCGCCCCAGGGCAGCGCCGAATTCGTGTGCGCCATGGAGGACGTGCTGGAGGTCTATCATCGTGAGTACCAGGACAATGAGGTCCTGGTGTGCTTGGACGAGACCAGCAAGCAACTGGTGCAGGAGACCCGTACGCCCCTCCCGCCGCGGCCCGGGGCAGCCAGGGCCTACGATTACGAGTACCAGCGAAACGGGGTGAGCAACCTGTTCATGCTGTTCGCGCCCTTGGAGGGATGGCGGCGGGTGGAGGTTACGGACCGGCGCACCAGGACCGACTGGGCGGAGGTGGTGCGGAAACTGGTGGATGAGGACTACCCCAACAGGGAGCGGATAGTGCTGGTGATGGACAACCTCAACACCCACCACCCGTCGTCCCTGTACGAGGCCTTCGAGCCGGCGGAGGCGCGGCGCATCGGCGAACGGCTGGAGATACACTACACGCCGAAGCACGGGAGTTGGCTGAATATAGCCGAGATAGAACTGGGGGTGCTGGCGCGGCAGTCCCTGGACCGCCGGATACCCAGCCAGGGAGTTCTGGCACAGGAAACCGGAGCATGGCAGGAGCAACGCAACCGGGAGGCGATTCGAGTGGACTGGCGCTTCACCACCGAGGACGCCCGCATCAAGCTCAAGTCCCTCTACCCGTCAATACAATAGCGGCAGACTACTAGTGATGCCGGGGCTGCCGGGGCCAGAGGCCCCCACAGAGATCCCGGCGCGGCAAGTGGAGATCCAGCATGCTGAACAGGTCCAAATCGTCATAGATACGGGAGAGGGCCAGGTAAAGATCGTCATCCAGCATGCCGACCTGATCACCATCTGCACCGTGGGAGGTGAGACTGAAGCCTAGTATTACAACGACAGTTGGTTCCGAGAGGTAGCTGATGTGCGGATTTTGAGGCTGGCACTACGCGGGCGCGAGCCTCTGACAAGAAAGGCCTCATAGCTGGAAGACTAACCCCCGGCCCGGGTTTACTCAATATGTCGTTGTAATACTAGAAACCTGGCCGGAAAGCCAACATTCTCGAGATCGTCGATTTTGGGGCGTCGAATCTCGACGGTATGGTGATTGTCATGCCGTATACCGTTTGAAACTATGCCCTGTATGACTGGAATACGTCTGTATCGCGTAGTGCGAAACTTGGTCAAGGGCTTTCCGGCCAGACTTCTAATATTACAACGACAGTTCACGGAGGGATGTTCAGCGCCGCCCTCCGGGCGTCTCGGCGTTTGGCGTGAGAGCGGCTGGCCCGATGGTTGCGTAACTGCTCCGCCTCCAGCAACCGCAGCAACTCCTCAGCACCCAACCGCTCCCGGGGCAGCATCTCGCGCACCACACGGTACACCTGCGGCCTGCTGACCCGGGGCATCTTTTTCCCCCCAAGCCTGTTGCAGGCTCAACAGGAAGGCCCCCGCCACCAGGCACAGCGCAATGTGATGATGCCAGCCCGCCCAGGTGCGGGTCTCGTACTCGTCCAGCCCCACGTCGCTCTTCTCCGTCTCGAACTCCGTCTCGATGCGCCACCTGGAACCGCCCACGTAGGCCAGCGTCTCCAGAGGAGTGTCCCCGGGAGCGTTGGACAGGTAGTAGCGGGGCTCGCTGCCGTCCAGGTTCCGGCGCCAGATGGCCCAGTGGATTTCGCCAGGCCTCCGCCGGCTGGTTGGCCGCACCCTTTGGGCACTGAACATATAAGTCCGTGGCCCCTGGGAACCCTGGGCCACCGTTATCTCCCGCCAGGCATCCTCCGGCAATTCAGCACCGCGCCCCGCCAGGGTGCGTCGCTGCCCGCTCCGCAGCCTGGGCTTGCGGGGACGCCCGAATCCCTGGTATGCCGGGCTGGTCCACTCGGGATCCACCGGCCAAAAAGTGAAGTTCCCCGGAACGTCCAGGACGTAACGCAGCCCCAAGGCCGCCAAGCCGTCCCGGAAGGACGGCGACATCCCGAAGGCGTCGTCCCCGGCCACCCATCCCGCCCTCAGATGGCCCCGCGCCAAGGCCCGCTGCAGCAGTTCCAGGGCCAACTCCGTCTTCGACCGGTACCGGCGCTTATCCTCCGGAACCCCAGCCGCCGCACAGCGGGCATCGTCCGATGTCCAACTCTCCGGCAGGTAGAGCCCCTGGTCCACCAGCGCCCGGCCCAAGGGACTGACATACGCCAAGAACATCCCTGCCTGGCAGTTGGCCACCTTGCCCAACCTGCCACAGTACTGCCGGGCCACCCCCGCCGACTTCAGCCCCTGCTTGGGGAAGTCGCTGCCGTCCAGCACCCACACCACCTCAGAATGTCCCAGCCGGGGCGCCAGATACTCCTGGAGGCGTCCCATCACCGCGTCGTCATCCCAGGGGGCGGCGGTGAGGAAGCGCTGCATGGCCCGGGCCGGGACCCCCACTGATTCGGAGAGATTCTCGGCGTTGCGCCGGTCCTGAGACTGCACCAGGAGGGCCCGGAGATAGTTCCGGCTGTGGTCCCGCGACTCCCTGCGCCCGAACAGCGGAGCGAAGAAGGAATGAAACTCGCCAAAGGCCTCGTACACCCGCTCAAATGCCGCCGCATCCATCTCCCAACCCCACCTTCCAAGCCTCCCTCAGCTAGCTGGTCACTTTATCACACCAACTGTCGTTGTAATACTAGCACCCCATAGTAATGTTTGGACTCACCGGCGCCGATGTAGGACCGGCGCCGGTGTGCTTTGCACGAAAAATGCTTTCTATTCTGGATTTTCCGTGCAGAAATCTTCTAAATTCGGGCTTTCCTGATCAGGCTTTCCGGGGCGATGTCCCAAGGCTCTCTCCGAGGCTGTTTGTTGCTTGACGATGCCCTGTGACTGGGGGATGTCACCACTCTCTTCCCGAGGCTGTGCGGTACCAGAGGCGGGCCGGTGATGTCCTGCCCTTCCCTGCCACGGTTTGCCAAGTCTCGGTGTTCTGGGTGGTTCCGGCTGATTATGCTGGCGTTTCCCAGCCGGCGCCGGTTGAGGGCTGATTTCAGCAATCTTTTTCTTCCCTGAAGGGATTGATGACTCGTATTCCTCCGTAGTCCTGCTGGTGGCTCATGTCTTCAGAGTACACTGCATCGCACCCGATGGCGGCCGCGGCCGCGAGTATCGCTCCGTCCCAGTAGGAGATGCCGAAGCGGTTGCTGAGTTCGGTGGCCCTCCGGAATACCCCGGTTGTGACCGGTTGGATCGGTAGTGCTGCCAGGCAGTCTATGAATCTGATGGCTTCGTTGTGGTTCAGCCTGTTGGGTCTGGACCTGCGGGTGGCTTGGTGGTAAAACTCGGCCAGCACTTGGACCGAGAGGGCCACGTTGTCCCTGTCGGCCAGGATCTCGATGGCCCTGGTGCGCTTGATGCCTTCTCTGGGTCGGCGCTGACGGCGTAGAGGAGGATATTGGAGTCAGCAAGGCGCATTACGCTCGTACATCTCCTCTCTGGTCTGGTTGTCCTTCATGGAGATCCCTATGCCCTCTCTCTGGAATTCGTCCGTAATCTCCATGAGTTGCCGTCGGTGCCTTTCGCTTTCGGTTTCCCCGTTGTGTTCTTCGTCGTTTCTGTCCAAGGCGCGCACTATGAGCTCCCTGATCATTGCCGAGACGGAAGTCCCCTGCTTGTTGGCCACTACCTTTAGTCTTCTGTGGATCTCTTCGTCGACACTGACGCTGATGTTCTTCATCTCTCTCGCTGCACCTATCTGAGTGGATCACCGATGTTCGGATGAGAGTTTACGCGTTCTCCTGTTGTACCGGGGGTTTGTCTGTCGTTGTTCCATGGTTCCCCTTGGCATATGGACAACCCATGGTGTCCCTCAATTGGAGTTGTTTCCCCAAGAAATGCCTCTCCTGTGGTGTTGAGGACGGCCGTGTATCTTGATCTGCAGGGTATTGGTCGCGGGCCATTTCTCGTGCAGAAAAATTTTTCTGCGCTTCGAATTTGATTTTTCGTGCAAAGCCGCGCCGGTGGGTTCTTTTATTTTCAATCTTGGGTCCCACAATGTTGTAACCCCTGAATCAGTCCTCTTCGTAACTTTATCGACAGGGTCGCCCTCATAAACACCGGTAGACGGGAGGGTTCGACGGGCAGGCGGGCGATATACCTGCCCTTGCTTGTTGCGTGTTTGACTGTGGGGAGACGAGAGCAGCAACTCCGCTTTCGTTGACTCTATTGCCACGATACATCTTGGTCGCTCTTTACTTGGTCTCATCTTGCAACCGGTTCATCCCACGCCGTGCCGGGCATCGGCTCAAGAATGCCCCCGAGCTCTTGGGCGATGGAAATACTGTCCCGTACGTGGGCGTTCGCCCTCTACTACACGAGCAGGAGTAGCTTTATTACGCTATCGGCCTGAAAAAAGAAAGCTCGGCGATGTACCGAGCTTTCTCACGAGGTTCTTGGACAGGATTCTGGATTTGCTAAGTAGTCGTTCATCCCCGGAACGCAGCCCCAAGCCAATACCCTGTACTGTAGACGACCAACTGAGCACCCAATGTTGTCAACATTTTGACAATTCGGCATTTTCAGGCACCACGCAGATACGAAAACAAAAGGAAGTGCCGAGGGACAGACTCGAACTGTCGACACCGGCATTTTCAGTGCCGTGCTCTACCACCTGAGCTACCTCGGCTTGGACTTTCATTATCGAATCCGTCGCGGCGGCTGTCAAGGATGATGTTGCTCCTTCTCTGCCCGGGGCCATCAAACCCCGGGGCTGTTGGCCGCCTGATCCGTTGCTGCTGCTGGGCCGAGAACCATTGAGGCAATGGCGTGAAATCGCGACGCAGCGTGCGAGGACTGCATTGCCGCTTTCGCCGGGATGAAGGGGTTATGCCGGAATATGGCTCAACTGCAGACAACGGCGACCGGAGCATCAAACTGGTATAGCTGTAGCGTCGTATTCAAGCCTCTTGTGGTGTGGACAGCCGGCGGACTGGCAAGTTTGGTAGACGCCGATTCCATGTACTTATGTTGAACCCACCGCAATCCTGTCCAACTGACCGGGTCCACCTCATTCCCGGAAACTACGGAAGCCTGGGTTTACACCGCCATGACCGGACTCATGTTGCGCCGCTTGGCCCAGGCCCCAATTTAGTAGACACCCTCTTGCTGAAGATTCCGGGTCTTACTGAAGGTATGGTAGGAGAGTGTCACGGTACCCAGAAAGGGGGCAGTGTCAGGAAATTGCGTCCTGAGCGGGACGAAGGGTGTCCCTCTGAGGCAGATATTCTTCGCTCCGCTCAAGATGGCAACTGGAAGACCCTGGTGGTTGGCGAAGGGCAATCTCGTCTAACAGTTTAGAGTGGCCTCAATCCGTCTTTCCCACCATGTCTGAAGGCCTCTCAGTTAAGGCGCGATTGCCCTGTCGGAGGGCCACGTTCCTTGACCCTAGCTAGGCGCGCAGGTAGGATAGTCGGTGCGCTTGGCTAATTTGAGCCGGGGCTAAGCACCCTGGAAGAAAGCACTTTTGGGGTAACTTAAAGTGGGTATCTTGGGGAGATATTTACTTGCCAACGCTACCAATGAGTCGTCTCCGCGTACGAGCGCAGCTGAGCAATCTCCGACAGTCACACCAGTACGCACGGCCGCTCCGGAGCCTGCGTTCGACCCCACACCGCAAGTCGACCGAGTGGACATCGGAACAAATCTTGCGGGAACAAATATTCAACCCGGGATCTATATGGGACAGGCTGATACAGGAGCTTTGGACTCGTGCTATTGGGAGCGACCAAGTAGCCTTAGCGGAGAGTCCTCCGACATCATCGCCAACGACATCCCAAATGGTAGATACTTCGTGCAGGTGGCGGCTGAGGATTTTGCGGTCAAGTTTAGCTGCCACGTTAAGCTCGTAAATTAATAGAAAAATGGCGTCAACACTTTAGTTGAATAGGTATAGTTTCAGATTCTTAATTATTGGGCTAGGAGACGAAAGCCATGTTCCTGATGCGGTTCACCGAACGGGCCTATACCAACTACACGGAGGAGGCTGTTCGCAGCAGCCCCAACCAGGCCGTGCGGCTCACCTTCTCCAACAGCAACTTCGACCCGATGGTCGGCTCGCGGCAGTACAACGAGTATCTTGACGAGTACGAGTATTGCGAGGAGGTCGGGTTCGACGGCCTGATGCTCAACGAGCACCACAACACTCCCACCTGCTTGGGCGCCACCATGAACCTGGAGGCGGCCATCCTCGCCCGCAATACCAAGACACCCAAGATCGTGCTGCTGGGCAACCCCCTGCCGGTGTTCGACAATCCTCTGCGATTGGCCGAGGAACTGGCCGAGATCGACATGATCTCCGGCGGACGGCTGGTGTCGGGCTTCGTGCGCGGCACCGGAGTGGAGAGCCTCGCCGCCAACGTCAACCCGCTGTTCAACCGGGAGCGGTTCGAGGAAGCCCATGACCTGCTCATCAAGACCTGGACGACCCCCGGTCCCTTCCGCTGGGAGGGCAAGCACTACCACTTCCGGGTGGTCAATCCCTTCGAGCGGCCCATACAGCAGCCGCATCCGCCGGTCTGGATTCCCGGTCTGGGCAGCCCGGAGACACTGGTGTGGGCCGCCGAGCGCCGTTACCCCTATATCTACCTGGAGACCGACCCGCAGGGTACCCAGGACATGATGACCATCTACACCGAGACGGCCCGGGAAAACGGCTACGAGCCCGGCCCGGAGAACTTCGGCTACCTGTGCCGCATCCACGTGCAGGACACCGACGAGAAGGCTTACGAGTCGGCCAAGGGCTTCCTCACGGGCAACGTCGGTGTGGGCCGTGTGCCCATGCCCCGCGACTACATGATGCCCATTGGCTACAGCGGCAGCGTGAAGGACCCCCGCATTGCCCGCTACCAGGGCCGCGTCCGCAAGGACCCGTTCCTCGGCCTGGGCTTGGAGACGGCCTCTTACGACGAGATTCTGGCCTCCAACCGCTGGGTCGTGGGCAGCCCCGAGACGGTGGTGCGCAAGCTGCGCGACGTGCTGGGCCAACTGCGCCCCGGCATCCTCGGCGTCTGGACCAACGACGGCGACACCACCCACGCCGACACCATGAACTGCCTGAAGCTGATGGGTGAGGAGGTCCTGCCCGCCCTCCGGGAGATCGGCGAGGACCTGGAGCTGACCGACCCGTTCCAGATGACTCAGTAAGGCTGAATAAGTCAGAGAGGGGATGATAATGAAGGGCGCACGGTTGTGCGCCCTTACATCGGAATTACCAGTGCCGATAGAACAAAGGAGGAAGAGCAATGCCCGCATTCACCGAAGAAATTGTTGACGTAGGCGGAACCGGAGTCCACACCCTGAAGGGAGGCAGCGGCGACCCCCTGCTGCTGCTCCACGGCGCCGGCGGCAATTCCGGGTGGCTCCGCTACGTTGACGCCCTGGCCGAACACTACACCGTCTACTACCCATCGCATCCAGGCTACGGTCAGTCCCCCCGCCCTGACTGGATGGAGAGCATCCCCGATATGGCTGCCTTCTACACATGGTACCTGGACACGCTTGGCTTGGAGAAGGTGCGCACCATCGGCTTCTCCATGGGTGGCTGGATTGCCGCCGAGCTTGTGGCCACCTGCAGCAACGCCGTCGGCAAGCTGATGCTGGTGGGCGCTGCCGGGGTGAAGCCCCGCGAGGGCGAAATCACCGACATCTTTATCATCAGCCCCGCCCAGGTACTGGAGTTGCAGTTCCACGACACCAGCCAGGTGGCGGACTATGATGCGACCTATGGGCGTGAGCTCTCCCCTGAAGAGCAGCTGACCTCCGACCTGAACCGCGAGATGGCGGTGCGCCTGACCTGGAAGCCGTATATGCACGATCCGCGTCTGGCCGGTGGCCTGCTGAAGCGGGTGAATGTGCCCACCCGCATGGTCTGGGGTAGCCAGGACCGCATCGTTCCGGTGGAGTGCGGCAGCATCTACCAAGAGAGCATCCCCGGCTCCGACCTGGTGGTGATCGACAACTGCGGCCACTCCCCACAGGTGGAGAAGCCGGACGAATTCCTGAAGGCGGCGCTGGACTTCCTGGCGTAGGGCATGAGGGTCATGGAAATGTCGGCGCCCGACGCGGCCGGCATTTGGCGACGTCTTTTTGTGGTGGCGGCCTGCATCTTGCTGGTCGCCCCTTTGCTTGCATGCAGCGGCGGAGACCCGGAATCCGCCAGTGATGAAAGAGTCCTGGAACTGGCTGCAACGGTTCACTCTCTGGAAGAGTCGCTGGAAGCACTGGAGGAGGGGAACGTCAAGTTGGAAAGCGACTTGGCAGCGCTGCGAAAGGAGCAAGCCGACTACGCCCAAACTCAGGAAACGGCCGCCGAGGAACACGAGCGGGAAGTAGCCGATTCCCAGACCGATCAAGAAGAGCAATTGGCCTCGTTGGAAGAGGGACTGGCGCGGAACGGTGAGCGCCTCGAGGATCTGGGTGGGCGGTTGAGGGAAATTGAAAGGGCCGCGTCGGTAATCGAGGGGATTTTCCCGCGGATGATGGCTTGGTTCGAGAAACTTGAGGAGCGGTTAGCGCTGTTGGAAGGAACCGTTCTGGATCGAACAAGAAGGCTGGCGGAAGCTGCCGGCGGCGAAGTCTACAACATAGATTCCCGCGGATCTGAAGATCGCTCAATTCTGGTGATGCCCCTGAAAATCATTCCGGGAGAGACTCCTCTCATCGTCTCCCTCCACGGCTACGGAGGCAATTCCACCGATCACAGCCTTTACGTGCGCCTCCACGAGAGGGTGAACCGGGACGGATTCGGTCTGCTGCTGCCCAACGGCACCGAGGACGCGGACGGCAAACGCTTCTGGAACGCCACGGACTGGTGCTGCGATTTTGGCAAGACCGGCGTGGATGACGTTAGATACTTGAGCAAACTGGTGGCCAGAGCCGAGGACCTAAAGGACTTCGGTCCGGTCTATTTCTTCGGCCACTCCAACGGGGGCTTCATGTCCTATCGCATGGCCTGCGAGGGCCTCCCGGGACTGCGCGCGGTGGCCAGCCTGGCTGGTACGAGCTATGTCGAGGATTCCAGTTGCGACGGAGCGGTTCCGGTGTCTGTGCTGCACATTCACGGCGAGAAGGATGAAATTATCCGCTTCCACGGCTCCGAGCATTCCGACTTGCCAGCCTTGACTCCCAACGAAAGATACGCCGGCGCCAAGGATATGTTTTACCGCTGGGGAAGGCGCGCCGGCTGCGACCTGAATTCGACAAAGGAAGGCGAGCGCCTCGACTTGGACGCCGCGGTAGAAGGCCCCGAGACGTTTACCTACGGCTTTACCGAAGGTTGCGGTATGGGCATAACCGTCGAGATGTGGAGCAGCGACGAGGGCGGCCACGCCCCCGTCTACGGCGACGCCTTCGTCGACGCTCTCCTGGACTGGCTGTTGGCGCAGGAGTGAGCCATCGGGTTGGCTGTACCCACTGTTGCGGCTGGTTTATGATGGAACCAGCACAATCGGGGAGCGGTAATGAAACGCGAGAAGTTTGTCCGCAAGGTGGTAAAGTTCGCCTCAGAGGAGGTAAGCAAAGAATTTCGCCAGCATTGCGGCGACGATTTCAGCGTCGGCCCGATTCTGGTGAACCCCGATTACCAAGCCCACAGGGAGCGGCAGCCCGGTGAACCGCGTGATGTCTGAATCACCATGGTCTATGAATGTGATATGAGCGAGGCGCCCTTACAGTGGAAACTCAGAGCGGGTAGTAGAATCTGGAAAAGAATGCAGGATGAGTGGTTAGAAAACTTTTATCCCACCGTTGATTACGTCCCCAAATCCAAGTATGAGAGCGGAGACTGAGGAACAAACGGGGTGGGTATGGTAAGCCAGAACGATTTACTTGCTGCTGCCAGACTACTGGCCGGAAGTCCCGGTGGCCCGCCGCCCAGTCAGGTCGGCCGCCGCAGAGCGGTCAGTACCACCTACTACGCCCTGTTTTACCGCATGGCAGAAAACTGCGCTGATATGCTTGTGGGAGGACCCGGCTCCGGTCGCAGTCAGCCAGCTTGGAATCAGGCATACCGGGCATTGCAGCATGGCACAGCTCGGCAGCGATGACGTCAAAACTTGGTCACCCGGTTTCCTGTAGAAATACAGTACTTCGCCGAGAGATTTGCCGGTATGCAAGATAAACGTGAGCTAGCTGACTATGAGCCCGCTGGAAATTTTGAACAATTGGCTGTCATCGCGGACATAAATTTAGCGGAAGATTCCATAGCCAAATTCCGCCAAGCCCAGGAGCGGGACCGTCGCACCTTCGCGGTCTTCGTCTTGTTGAACGTAAGAAGCACTTAACAGGAAAACACAAATCAACATACCGAGCGGAGTTTAATACCATGTCTCTTGAAGTCTTCTACTTCACCGAGTTTCCCTACACCGCATTCCCCGAGTCGGAGGCCGACAAGTTTCCCTCCATGCGCCTCACGTTTCCCAACACCTACTTTGACCCGGGCACGGCGCATGACCTGTTCAAGCGGTACTTGGACGAGTACCAGTATGCCGAGGAAGTGGGCTTCGACGGGCTGATGATCAACGAACACCACAACACGCCGTCGTGCATGGACGTTGAGGTGAACATCACCGGCGGAATCCTGGCACGCATGACCAACCGCGCCAAGATTCTGATGCTGGGCAACATGCTGCCCACCTCCGACAACCCGGTGCGGCTGGCCGAGGAAATCGCCATGCTGGATGTGATATCCGGCGGGCGCATCATCTCCGGCTTCGTGCGGGGCATCGGCATCGAGAGCTGGGCCAACAACACCAACCCGATCTACAACCGTGAGCGGTTCGAGGAATGCCACGATCTGATCAAGAAGACCTGGACCACTCCCGGCCCCTTCCGCTGGGAGGGTAAGCACTACCACTACCGCGCCGTCAACCCGTGGATGCTGCCCATCCAGCAGCCCCACCCTCCCTGCTGGGTGCCCGGCACCGGCAGCCCAGAGACGGTCAAGTGGGCCGCCGAGAACCGCTACACCTACGCCGCCTTCCTCACCAAGATGGATGTGGCCCGCAACCTGTTCGCCAACTATCGCAAGTTCGCCAACGAGGATGGCTGGGATCCCGGCCCCGATAAGTTCGCATTCATGATCTGCGCTCACGTCAACGACACCGACGAGAAGGCGCAGGAGTCGGGCAAGGCGTTCATGTGGCGCATGGGCCACCCGCTCAAGGGCCCGCGAGAATATTGGGCGCCTCCCGGCTACTTCTCTGCCGCTGGCGCGGCCGCCAACACCCTGCGCCGCTCCAGGCCACTGAACGAGATGAGCTACCAAGAGCTGCAGGACGAGCATCACCTTGTCGTCGGCAGCCCCGATACCGTCATCAAAAAGCTGCGCTACATCAAGGAGGAGCTGGGCATCGGCGCGCTGCTGCTGGAAGCCCAAGGCGGCCCGCTGTCCCACCAGGACACCATGCGTTCCTTGGAGTTATTCGGCAAGGAAGTTATCCCTGCGCTGAAAGACGACTAGCGTTCAACACAACGCATCTCCAAAGCATAAGGTGGACACGGGAGCGGAAGATGGACAAGCAGGACATCCCTTTCCTGACCACGGCGCAACTATCGGAGTTGATTCGCAGGCGTGAGGTCTCGCCCGTGGAGGCGACCTTCGCCTACCTTGACCGCATAGAGGCTCTGAACTTCAAGTTCAATTCGTACCTCACCGTCTGCCGCAACGAGGCAATGGCGGCGGCCGAGGAGGCAGAGCGTGCCATCGCCGGCGGGGGCTACCTGGGTCCGATGCACGGAATCCCTGTGGCGGTAAAGGACCAGATCTGGACCAAGGGAATCAGGACCACCGTCGGCTCCCGGCTGATGGCCGATTTCGTTCCTGATGAAGACGCCACCGCCATCGCGAACCTGAAAAGGGCAGGGGCAGTCCTGCTGGGCAAGACCAACCTCACCGAGTTCGCCCTCGGCGGATCGCAGCGCTACGGCCTGAATCGCAACCCGTGGGACCTCGACCGCTTCACCGGGGGTTCCAGTGGCGGCTCGGGGTCTGCTACCTCGGCCTTCCTGTGCGCCACCTCGTTGGGCGAGGACACCGGCGGCTCGATCAGGCGTCCGGCGGCGTGGTGCGGCATCGTTGGCCTACGGCCCAGTTGGGGGCGGGTCAGCCGATACGGCGTGGCGGCCGGCTCCTGGTCAATGGACCAGGTCGGCCCCATCTCCCGGACAGTGGAGGATGCCGCCATAACCCTCGGCGCGATCGCTGGCCACGATCCCAAGGACCCGTACACTTGGGACACGCCCGTCCCCGATTACCGTAGTGCCCTCGGCGGAGACCTCTCCGGCATCCGCGTCGGAGCCATCAGGGAGCTGATCGAAAGCGACATCGTGGACCCAGAGGTGCGAAACGGCATCAGGAACGCCAGCGCTGTGCTGGAAGAGCTGGGCGCCACCGTCGAGGACGTCTCGCTGCCCCTGACCATCCACGGAGGGACACTGGCCGCAGCGCTGATCAATACGGAAGCGTCGGTAACCTACCGCGACTGGATCCGCGAGCGGCTTCCCGAATTTGGCCACGCCAACCGCGTCGGCCTGCTCACGGGGAGCATCATGCCCGCCCAGGCGTACCAGAAGGTACAGAAGCTGCGTGAGCTGACGCGCCGCGAGGTGCTGGGAGCGTTGGAAAACTACGACGTACTGATCCTGCCCACGTCCAAGAGCTGCGCCCCGCTGGTGGGTCAGGACTCGGCCATTACGTCCAAGGAGATGGCCCGCGACATGCCGCCGGTGATGACCCGTCCCTTCAACCTCGCCAGCGCCCCAGCCATCTCCATCAACTGCGGCTTCAACTCCGAGGGCCTGCCCATAGGCCTGCAGATAGGAGGCCGCCCCTTCGACGAATCAACGATCTTGAAGGTAGCCAACGCCTACGAGCAGCACACCCCCTGGCACACCATGCGCCCGCCGCATGCGTAGATCGCGGGCGGTGCAGTACATATCGGCTTCTATTCAGGCGTCGCGGCGCACAAGCCTGCGACGCCATCCAGTAAAACGGCAAAGCTGCGTGAACCGATGCCCTCGCGCGTCAAGTGTCCCGCCATAAAGCCAACCCTGTCCCTCCGCCAATTTACCCCATGCTCATGCAAATTTCACCTTGGCTTTGGTTTAGAACGGCCCGAGTTGAACACTCGGGCCGTTGTCGCGGAGTCTGCTGAGCGAGGCTACTATTTATGCGGCGGGTTGTTGATATATTCTGCGGCCATGCGGCGTCCGAGCTCCCGCATCTGCTTGGTGTCCTCCTCGGGGGTGGCCGCTGCCGGCATCTGCACCGCCGTGTCGATACAGAACGTGGAGACGTGGTCGTTCTCGTCCCGCCCCTGGGCGCCGGGCCCCTCGCCAGCCTGCACCGACCTTATGCCGTTTCGTATCTGCCGACGGAACATCGTGACGCCCCGGTCGGTCGCGCCCAGGTGCTCCAATCCGTGGACGGCAATGGGGCGCTGGCTGACCTGGGCCTCGTAGTCGCTGGGCTGCATCTGTTGTTCGCGTAGGATGTCAGACTCTGGGAGCTGGGCGGGCAGCATCTGGTTCCGGTCCAGCCACCAAGCCGGTTCCCTCTCCTCGTCTTCAGAGATATGGCGCAGCTCCAGCAGCATCGTGCTGGTGTCGTCGCGGGGAACGATCCAGCGGGTCATCATCGGCCCGTCGAACCCGTCCGGTCCCTTGCCGTCATTCCAGACCGGCGCTATCTGCTGCACGTTGGGCAGCACGCACTCTGTCGTCCGCACCCATACATTGTCGCCGACCCTTCGGGTGCCCATCGAGATCATCCCGGCGGGGGTCTCCACAAAATCGAGGTTGGGTATCACCCCGAACTCGTCGGTGAACTGAGTTCCCGCGACTATGGTGTGAAGGAAGGAAGCGTGGACCGGGTCCATCGCGTTCTCCAGGATCTGCAGCCAGTTGCACGGGTAGTCGTACCGCTTGCCGGGCATCATCCGGTATCCCTCGCGCTCGAAAGTGTCGAGGAAGGGAAAGGCTGGGATGTCCTCCGGGGGGCCCATGTAGGCGAATATGATGCCTTGAAACTCGTGGAGCGGGTATGCGCCGTGGCACAGCCGGTCCTTGAAGGTGCTGCCGGCGGGCTCACCGGGTGTCTCCAGAATGGTGCCGTCGACGTCGAAGAGCCAACCGTGGTAGCAGCAGCGGATGCCACGCTCGGAAACCAGTCCGAACTCCAGCGACGTGCCGCGATGGGGACAGTGAGCCTCCACCAGCCCGATGCGGCCACTGAAGTCGCGGAAGGCCACCAGCTCTTCGCCGAGTATCTTCAGGGCGACGGGGACGTCGGCGAGTTCGTCGGCGTAGCACACAGGCTGCCAGAACCGGCGCAGATACTCGCCGCAGGGAGTGCCAGGGCCGATGTGGGTCAACTCCGCATCCTCTTTGAGAACTTGCGAATGGTAATAGGCGCTGTATTTGGTTGACAGAAAGGGCGCTCGAGTGGTTGCCATCGTTTTCCTCCCTAAGGATGTCTTGATGAGTTTCCTCGTGCCGAGTTCTCATCGGCCGGGCCTGAAGCTCGGAGATGTTGTGGGCCATTCGGCTTGTCCACAAGGAGCCAGAGCCAGCAGGTACGAACACCGCAATCCCTGCGGCGACGGGGGAAGAGATTCCCAACCGCGGCATATTTTCCTTCTATTTCACCTCGCTGTAAATCCTCTCGAGTAGAGACTGTCAATGGCGGCGACGCAGGACCCCCTGTGTTGGGCGACCAGTTGGCGGCCAGGGCATCGACGTCCCCCAGGGCCCGAGGCACCACGTCCGGGCACGCCAGCACCAGGTCAGATATCTCAGCTTGCATGGCATCCAGTGCCCAAGCCTCCACCAGCCTGAACAGCCCCGGCGAAGTCCTTGAGAGGAGCGTCATCACCTTCCGCAGGCAGGCCTGCTACACCAAGCAGGGCTGGCAGGCACGGCCTTCAGCGAGGGGAGGCCTTCGAGGCTGGCCAGCACCTCGAAGTAGCCCTTGTCCTTGCCCTGGGTAAAGCCACGGCGTAGCAGGCGCAGGGCTCGGTACAGTCGCAGACCGGGACCTCTCCGGCGTCCATGGGGGCCTCCTGAAATCCGGGTTTCAGGGCGTCCTGGCACTACCACAGAATGCGCGGTAATCGCTCTTATCGTGCATTCTGAGCCTTTTGCTGGGCCTCTTCCGGACAACGAACAGGGGCGGCTCAAGCGAGCCGCCCCTGTTGCCCTGTGGCTTGCTTCCGGTCGCTACTTGGTCCTGACTATGGACAGGGTGTAGGTGCCGTTGGAGCTTCCTGAACTCATAGCGGCGATATAGTAGGCCCCACCTGCACCTGTCTTAACATCCATTTCTATTCTCGCGTTTACCCCCTTGCCGCTGTTTCTGTCGCTGACGCCATTGCCGGGGATCCCGTCTCCCTTGTTGGTCTGCTCCACTTTGGTGTCGTCCGTAAGGAAGGCGTTATTTGCGTCCACCAGCAAAAGTTGCGGGTCTTCCAGATCGCCTCCGTCGTCGGCGCTTCCCCTCAGGTTTATCCGGTAGGACTGGTCTGCCACCAGATCCACCTTGTAGTAGCCCCGGTCTGAGTTGATGTTGATATCGCCCTCCAGGGGGTCCCCGCTAACCTGGAGGTAACCGGTTGTCGTGTTATCTCCCGGCAGGTCGGAGTCGGGTTCGGTGGTTGAACTTACGGTCGAACCTTGGGATGGGAACGTGGCTCCTACGGTTGGGATACGGTCAGGGTGTAGGTGCCGCTACCGTCTGTGTTTTGTGTCTGGGCATTGATAATGTATGTGCCGGTGGTCTTGGCCTCGACCACCAAGCGTGCGTTGTTGCCTTCACCGCTATCGGTGTCGATAATCCCGCTGCTGATGGTAACTGTGCCGGTTATCACGTCGATGTCGTCTTCATCCATGAGTAGGGTACCGTCAGTGTCACGCAGGCCCAAGCTTGGGTCCTTAAGGGTGCCTCCGTAGGCGGTCTCCACGTTCCCCTGCAGGTCGATGGTGTATCTCGTGCCGACAACCAGGTCAACTTTTGAAGTTGTCTTCGTCTGAGTCTACTTGGTCTTTCAGGAATCCGGTTACCTTGCCTCCGTTGGGTACGACGACGCCTTCGGTTGTTGTGCTGTCATCTCTTGGGAAATCCTCGCAGTTGCGTTCGGAACCTTCGGTGACGTCCGCTGCCTCACGGTAATTACTGGCCCTGATGGCGCGGAGGTCGTAGGTGCCGTCAGGCCCGCGTATGTCCAGGAATTTCTTGCCTGGCCCGGGTGTGTAGCGGAGTGTCTTGGCAGCAAACAGGACCTGGTTGTAAGGGCCTGACGTGATGAACTGCCCGTTCGCGTTCCGAGGGAGAATGGTCGTCCGGTAGGAGTTCCCATCTCCGTAGTTTGCATGTGTTGAGTGGTAGAGCTCGATGACGTGGAGTTGCCGGGGAGCATCAAAGGTGATGGCAAACCAGTCGTAGTCGTGGCGAACCCGCGATATTGTCGTGCCTAATGCGGTTTCTCCGTTCGACCTTCCGTCGTTGTGAACTCCGGAGAGTAGCGTGTCGACCTCCAGGACGCCGGCGGTGGTTATGTCGCCTTCGTAGTCGTCGTTGGGCAGCGGGGTGTTCCGCACTTTAACCTCGAGGTCGTAGTCAACATAGTCTTGTTTTTTGTCCTGTGCGTATCTGATGTAATGAGTGGCTGGGCCGAGCACCTGCCATGAGATTCGGTTCCCGCCGTGGCCCCCGGTGTCCCGCTTGAACTGCCTGTAGCCGGCTGCGTTGACGATTTCCAGCAGGGGGTAAACCCCTTTCCCGGTGGTATGGGTTGTGGTGATCTGCACTTCCTTTTGGGCGTCCAAGGTGAACTTCAAATGGTCAGAGCGGGCGCTCCCGAGGCCGAGCGACCGGCCGGTGTTCTCGGTTGTGCCGTTGTTCAGGGTGCCCAGGTCGGTGGCATTCGAGAGGGTGGCATCCTGAGTGATGAGTGGTGGTTCTGTCACCACCAACGCTGACGGCGGGTCTGCGGTCACATAGGTGAAGGTGTAGTCGTTGTGTCCGGCTTCCTCGGCCTCGATGCGGACGTAATAGACCCGGTCGGTGCCGTTGGCCTCCAGGGTCACGCTCAGTAGCTCGTCGGTTGTACCGGTGTTTTCGCTGCTGGAGATGATGGTGCCCGAATTGCCCTCGAGATGGAGGTCTGCGTCGAAGTCCAGGTTGCTGATGGTGACTATCACCTGCCGCTGCTCGGTGATGTTGAACTTGAAATAGTCGATGCCATCGTCGTCGTCCACGGCGCCGTCGATGCTGGTGGCCTCGGCGGCAGTGTTGTCACCAAGGGAAACTGCATCGTCGCGTTCCGCGTCGTAATCGGTCTCGGTCTCGGTCCGGGTGGCGGCCTCCGGCGTGGCTGCTTCCCCGGTGAGATACCGGAGGGTGTAGTTGTTCTCTCCGGCTCCCTTGCCTTCGACGCGGATGTAGTAGACCTCGCCGGTGCCGGTCGCGGCCAGCTCGATGTTCAGGGCTTCCTTGTTGTCTCTAGGATTTTCGCTGGAGTGCAGGATGTTGCCCGAGTTGTCCTCAACGTAGAGGTCGGCATTAAAGTCAAGGCTGCGGATGCGGAGTTTGACTTCACGGTCCGCACTGAGGCTGAACTCGAAGTAGTTGATGGGGTCGTCGTCGTCCACCGTGGCGTCTATGTTGGTGGGGCCGGTGTCGGCGTTGTCGCCCGCGGTGACGGCCAGCCCGGTTACGGGGCCCTGCCACGGTTCCTGTGTCTGCGCCCGTGCGGGCATCATCACTGCCAACGTGCGGCGAGTGCCGCTATCAGCATGATGGCTGTAATCAGCGTCATCTGCTTCAGTCTGGCTGTTGGCATTTGTCCTGCTTCTCCGTCCGCTCCGGAAAGGTGCGGATGTTTGCTGTGTTGCAGTCCGGCGCACTTGGCGACCGGACTTTATGTCGTCGGACTCTATCAGTATCAGGGCGATATTTCACGTTCCCACGGTCAGGGTGGTGCACCAGATGGCATTCTCGTCGGTGCAGGTGGTGGCCGCCGCCCGCGTCACCATCACCTGGTAGGTCTGGTGGCGGCGGTGGTGTCCTCAGGCGTCACCTGCGTCTTGATCACGGTGCCGCCGACCGCAAGATCGCCCTGAAACCCGTCTTCCATGTCGCCCGCATCGGTCAGCGCCGTGTCTGAGCCGTCCAGGGATTCAACCGTCGCATTGCTGTCGGTCGCCGTCACTGTGGTCTGAGGTGGACCCGGTTAGTGGGACAGGATAGAGGCTTGAGCCCGCGTTCCCCAGCTGGTGTTTCCTGCCGTGCGCACGGAGCTGGTCATGATGTCCCTGACAGGCTTGCTGTTTGCGACCCTGCTGGGATTCTCCTCCTGCCAAGGAGAGGCCGGGGAGACCGGCGCCACTTCCCACCTGTCATCGGGACGGGGTCCGAATGCCTCAGTAAGTGGAACCGTGACTTATCGGGAGAAACTGGCACTGACTCCGGGCGCAACCGTGATCATGAAGTTGCGGATCATGAAGTTGCGGGACGTATCCTATGCCGACGCCCCAGCTCCTCTCATAGCAAGCCAGACCATATCAAATCCAGGCCAAGTACCTATCAAGTTCGAGCTTGGCGCGAGGCAATATCGACCGAAAGACCCGTGCATGCAACCTCATGCCACCGGCGTATAGGCATACTTGTGGCGTAGCAAACCGCGTATCCAGCGCCTTGGTCATGGCGTCGTTTGCGTGCTCCGCGGGGAACGCCCCAGCGCTGCGACCAACGCTCCAAGGATACCGATGCCAGAGCCTATCAGGAAAACATCGCGGTAGGCCAGTATGAAGGCAGTGGCTTCTGCGCCAGTGGTCCCTACCAAGGTAGCGAGGTGATAGTCGCCGCGCTGGACGAAGATGCCACCCAGGACGGCCACCGCGGTCACCGACCCAAGGGCCTGTGTCAGCGACAGCATCGCGCCCGCCGTGCCAAATCGCTCCGGCGGGACGCTGCGCATCACCAGCGCAAAACCCGCTGCCTGTACCAGCCCGTTTCCGCAGCCGATGAGAGACACCCACAGCGTAACCTCGGACAGCGATGATTCGGCATCCAGCAACCCCGTCAGAGCCAGGCCGGCCGCAATCATCAACAGGCCCACTGTGCCCACAATCTGGGTGCCGATGCGGTCGCTCAGCCATCCCCCCAGCAGCGAGAATCCAACGCCACACAGGGAAGCTATCGCCAGAATGGCACCCAGGACCTCTGGGCCGCGTCCCAGGGTATCCGCGACGAAAAAGGGGAATATGAACCAGACCACGAATGCAGACAGGTAAACGAATCCCACGCTTGCGCTCGATACGACGACGCCCCGGTTGCGGAATAAGTGGAGGGGCAACACAGCCCATTCTGCTTTGCGTTCGATGCGCCAGAAGGCCACCAGCAATACCGGCATCAAAACCAGCAACGCCAGGACAGGCCAAGCATCCCAGCCGATTTCGCGCCCCAATCTGGTCCCTATGATGAAGCAGAGCAGTCCGCCGGCCAGCGCCAGAGTGCCGGTCAGGTCGAAAGCCGGACCACCCCTGGACACCGGCGGATCGCGGTCGAGGAACAGCCAGGCCAGCACCAAGGCGGCCACCATAAACGGAATGCGCCCCCAAAACACCGTCTCCCAGCCCATCCATCCCACCATCAGCCCGGCCCCGATCGTACCGCCGACCATGCCCAGCGCTTGGCTGCCTGCGGTGAATCCCATGGCCATGCCCCGCCTGTGGGCCGGAAACAGGTTGGCAGCGATGGCTGGCGCCACCGCGTACATGCAGGCCGTCCCCACGCCGTGCAGCACCCTGAACCCGACTACCGTCGCCAGGTCAGGGGCCAAGGATATGCAGAACATCGACACCAAGTAGGCAAGCCCGCCCCACAGGTAGACCCGCCGGAGTCCGAATCGGTCTGCGAAGCTGCCAGCTCCCAGCACCAGGCTCCCCCGGATTCCGATGAACACCACCAGCGCCCACTGCACGCTCTGCAGGTCGGCGTCGAGGTCGGCAGCGATCTCGGGCAGCGCCACGTTGACCGAAAAGTCCAGCGCAGCGAGGAACATGGCCAGTGCGGAAGTGGCGGCGATGAGTACGTCGCGCCAACGCCCGCCGTGAACCAGTGGACCCGCGGCCACGGCGCTACCGGCGGCCAAGCTGGCAGCTCGCGGGGCGGGTGCGAAATTCGGAGTCAGTGAGTAAGCAGTTGCGTGAATCCATCGTTAGCGGATTCTACGCTATCAGGCAAGAGGGAGGGGGGATCAGGCGGAAACACGAGGATGGGCCAAGGGAGGGTGGGTGGTAAAATACGCGGGGCAATAAGGAATCGCCAGAGTAGCAAAGCCCCAAGAAAGAGCAGTACCCCGGGATCGTCACCGCCTTCCTGCAGAAAGTGCGGGAGAGGACACCCCGGGGCTTACAATCAAATAGTAGCAAAGGCGGGTACTCACGTCAAATGTTCCAGTGGCCTTCTATTCCGACCTTACCCTAGCAATCTCTGAGCACAGACTTGCTCCCTGCAATTCCGCTGGGCGCCAAACGGAATCCGCAGCATACGGAATCTACGCTTGGAATCTGGCGCTATGCGAAAGTCTTCATCCAGCCTTAAATTGCCTCGAAATAGCACTCCGCAACAGCATCAATGAATCAGTCACTCAGGAATTTGGCGCTGCTGATTGGTTTCGGAAATGTCTGCATAGAGAGGAACTTGATACCGTAAATCAGCTATCAAACGATTTGAGATTCAGGCGCAAGACTGCCGACGCCAGCAACTTGGTATCCAATCTGACCCTTGGCTTCTGGCTAAGCCTGTTCAGAACCAAATATGAGCAGGTTCTTTGGCCGAAACTGCTGGAACCCGTCTTTCCTCATTGTCCGAGAAGCCAACGCACCCGTCCAAATGCCTATGCCCGTCTCGACCGCATCCGCGGGCTGCGAAACCGCGTGTTGCACCACGAGCCGATCTGGCACTTGCGCGATTTGCCCGAGCAGAACGAGCTGATATTGGAAACCATCGGCTGGATCAGTCCGGCGATGCTGGCGATGACGCGAGTGCTAGACCGCTTTGCCAGCGTTTATACTATGGGCGCACAGCCCTATGCGACAGAACTTGATTCCATAGCGCAGAAATGGAGCGCGTAACGACTAGCCAGGAGGATAGCAATGGTTGAGAGCACGGGAAGCATCGACGCACTGCTTCAGGAGGAGCGGAGCTTTCCGCCGCCCGCTGATTTCACGGCGCGGGCCAACATGGCCGATCCCGACATCTATGCGCGGGCTGCCGCAGACCCGGAGGGTTTCTGGGCAGGTCTCGCCGAGGAGCTGGACTGGTTCCAGAAATGGGACAAGGTACTGGACTGGAGCGATGCTCCCTTCGCCAAGTGGTTCATTGGCGGCAAGCTCAACGTCTCCTATAACTGCATCGACCGGCACGTCAAGAATGGGCGGCGCAACAAGGCCGCCATCGTGTGGGAGGGCGAGCCGGGCGACTGGCAGGTGTACACCTACGGCGACCTGCTCCGCGAGGTCTGCCAGTTCGCCAACGGACTGAAGAGCCTGGGCGTCAAGAAGGGCGACCGGGTAACCATCTACCTGCCCATGACGCCGGAACTGCCCATCGCCATGCTGGCCTGCGCCCGCATCGGCGCGCCGCACAGCGTGGTCTTCGGTGGCTTCAGCGCCGAATCGCTGCGAGACCGCATCAATGACTCCGAGTCCAAACTGCTGATTACCGCCGACGGCGGCTACCGTCGCGGCGGCATCGTACCTCTCAAGCAGAACGCCGACGATTCGCTGGACGGCTCGCCCAGCGTCGAGAAGGTGGTGGTGCTGCGCCGCACCGGCAGCGCCGACGACAAGATGGTGGATGGCCGCGACATCTGGTGGCACGACCTTATGGAGGGCCAGCCGATGACCTGCGAGCCGGAGCCGATGGACAGCGAGGATATGCTGTTCCTGCTCTACACCAGCGGCACCACCGGAAAGCCCAAGGGCATCGTCCACACCTCCGGCGGCTACCTGCTGGGGGTTCAGGCTACGGCCAAGTGGATTTTCGACCTGAAAGAGGACGACATCTACTGGTGCACCGCCGACATAGGCTGGGTCACCGGGCACAGCTACATCGTCTACGGCCCGCTGGCCAATGGCGCCACCACCGTGATGTACGAGGGGTCGCCCGACTACCCGGACCGCGACCGCTTCTGGGCTGTCGTCGCCAAGTATGGAGTGAGCATCCTGTACACCGCGCCCACGGCCATCCGCACCTTCATGCGCTGGGGCGAGAGCTACCCGGACAAGCACGATATGTCCACCCTGCGGCTGATGGGCACTGTCGGCGAGCCAATCAACCCGGAGGCGTGGGTCTGGTACTGGCAGCACATCGGCGGCGGCCGCTGCCCGGTGGTGGATACGTGGTGGCAGACCGAGACCGGCAGCATCATGATCGCTCCAATGCCCGGGCTGACCACTCTCAAGCCCGGTTCGGCGACCAAGCCGTTCCCCGGCATCGAGGCGGAAATCCTGGACGGTGACGGCAATCCCGTTGGCCCCGGTAGCGGCGGCTACCTGGTCGTCAAGCGGCCTTGGCCGTCGATGCTGCGCACTGTCTACGGCGACCCGGAGCGCTTTAGGGACACCTACTGGTCGCGCTACGACGGCATATACTTCACCGCCGACGGCGCCCGGCAGGACGAGGACGGCTACTTCTGGCTGCTGGGCCGGGTGGACGACGTGATCAACGTGTCGGGCCACCGCATCGGTACAATGGAGGTGGAGAGCGCGCTGGTGGACAATCAGAAGGTCGCCGAGGCCGCCTGCATCGGCAAGGAACACGAGGTCAAGGGCCAAGCCGTCGTCGCCTTCGTCACGCTCAAGGACGGCGTGGATATGTCGGACGACGTGATCATCGAGCTGAAGGCCCACGTCGCCGGGAAGATCGGCGCCATGGCCCGCCCCGACGACATTCACTTCGCCGCCGAGCTGCCCAAGACCCGCAGCGGCAAAATCATGCGCCGCCTGCTGCGCGACGTGGCCGAGGGCCGCGCCCTGGGCGATACCACCACCCTCGCCGACCCCACCGTGGTAGACTCGCTGAAAGCGCAGTACGGCGACGAGGAGTAGGCAGACCGCAAACGGCGAGCAGGGGCGCAAGCCGTGCACCCCTGCACCGGACGAAACGCGCGGCGGCACATTATTCGGAGGATCCCCTGATGGCAACCCCTACTTCGGACATAGAGGCCACGAAGAATCGCCTCTTCCACTGTCATCAGTATATGGACAATGCGCTGGAAGCCCTGCAAAAAAGCGAAGCTGGGAAGGCGGGTGAACTGCTATGGGGCAGCTTTACCCAAGCTGTCCATGCCGTGGACGCCTGGCGGGGGCCAGTGATTGACTCCCATCGGGATTTGATAAACTTCGCTAGAGAAATCGGACGGGAAACTGGCGATCCGAATTTCCCTTTGATCCTTGCGGCTGCGCGGAGCCTTCACAACAACTTCTATATCCCGGTGGAAACCAGAGAAGAGGTAGATGATTTGCTTCCGGGCATCCAAAGCGGCATAACCCAGGTTCTGAATCTATTGCCCCATGAGGCTCGCAACTGACTGGCCGGCGAAGTACACTGATCACCCATTTCCTGGCCTTGGGCTTCGCAGGGTGAGCACTGACAAGTAAAGCAATATGTCCTTGCAGTGGGTTGGGGTATGCGACTGCCACGCCTGTTACGGTAAATGTCCCGACTGTACCGAGTACTCATGCGGAGAACGCTGGAGGCGTGATAGCCTAGAACGTGGTATCCCCAGTTTGGACGAAATCATCCGCGAGTTGAAGGCGCAACGCGACAGAATGGAAAACCGAGGTCCATAACTCTTGCTGATGGAGTGTGCAGCATATGGCAACTTACCGAAAGGATGAGGCCCAGGAATGGGCATGGGAGACCCTCAAGGGCCAGTGGACGACGCTGATAACGCCCTTCACCCCCGATAACCGCTTTGACCGCGAGGGGATGCGTCGCAACATGCGTCGCGTGCGCAGCCTCGGCACCGTCGGGGCCGGCTGCACCTGGGGCATGGGCGAGTTCTGGAGCCTGACCCACGAGGAGCGGCTGGACGTGATGGAAACCGTCGCCGAGGAAGCCCAGTCCCCCGATGGAAATCAGGGTTGGCCCATCGGCGCCCACGTCACCCACACATCAGCGCCGGAGATGCTGTCGCTGGCCGCTCATGCCGAGCGTCTCGGATACGACCTGCTCATCGTCGCGCCGCCATATATGGTAACCAAGGTCGAGGACCAGGTGGTGGAATACGTGCGGTTGCTGGCGGAGCACACCAACCTCGGCATCATGTTCTACAACTCGCCGCAATTCGGCATCACCATGAGCGTCAACGGGCTGGCGCGGCTCTGCCAACTGCCCAACGTGGTGGGCGTCAAGGAGGCCAGCTTCAACCAGCAAATTTCCATCGAGGCCCATCTGACCCTGGGGAAGGAGTCCGTCATCAGCACCCCCGACGAATGGATATTCTTCAAGGGGCAGGAGTTGGGCATCAACCAGCAGGTGATGTTCGCCAACACCTCCGACTGGCGCTTCGACATTCCCGGCGCCAATAACTACGTCCGCTGGATCGACCGCGCAACCAAGGGAGATCTGGACGAAGCGTTCTACGACACCCACCTGCGCCGCCTGAATGAGCTTTCCGACGCATGGTGGACCCGGACGGTCGACAAGTACAACGGTGCGCTGCCGGTGTCGCTGGTGAAGTACTGGGGCGAACTGATGGGCATGGCCGCCGGGCCGCCGCGCCTGCCCCTGTTGGATATGACCCAAGCCGAGAAGGCGCAGTTGCGAGAGGAGCTGGAGCCTCTGAAGCCGCGAGTTCCCGAGCCCGCTCGTCCTCGTTCTGAGCCTGCCGAAGGGCTGACTGCCCGCAGGACGGTATCTGCGCCAGCGACGACGTTCGCCCAGCCCAAGGAGCCGCAGACCCGCACGGCCTGGCTCACGGGCAACGACAACTTCGCATCCGGTATGTTGCTGATGGTCAGCGTTCAAGACGTTGATGAAGCGCTGGAGGCCGAGCAGGGCGGGGCCGACGTGGTGGATGTGAAGAACCTTCAGGAGGCCATGGTGGGCTCCGGCCATCCCTCCACCGTCCGGCAGGTGCGTGGCATCATTCCGGTGGAGAAGCACGTCAGCGTAACGCTGGGGGTGGTGCCCAATCAGGCTGGCACCGTGGCGATGGCTGTGTACGCAGCCGCAATGATGGACGCCACCTCGGTCAAGGTGGGGTTCCGTGTTGCCGAATATGAAACCGCCCTGGAGGTCCTGCGGGAGTCCCGCCGCGCCCTGGACGGCTTCAACACCAAGCTGGTCGGCTCGCTGTTCGCCGACAACGAACTGTACGAGGGCGGGCTGGACCCGCACCTGATGGTGCAGTTGGCCAAGGACAGCGAGTGCGACGGCTTCCTGATCGACACCTTGACGAAAGACGGCCGCAACCTGTTCGACTTCATGCCGGAACCGGTTCTGCGCGACATCGTGCTGCAGGGGAAGCAGTTGGGGATGAGCACCGCTCTTTCCGGCCACCTGAAGATCAGCGATCTGGACGAGCTGGCCCGCATAAACCCCGACATTGTGGGTGTGCGCGGCGCGGTCTGCGCCTCCGGCGACCGGGGCCGGGCCGTGGCCTGGGAGGCGGTGGCCGAGTTCAAGCGGCAGCTTGACATGCGCAAGACCGGCGAGATCGCCGTCCATGCCGACGCCCCACCCGTTACCACTGCCAGCGGCTGGGTGGTCATCGACGGCCGGGGCAAGAGCTGCGCCGGTGTCATCGCCGCCCTCTCGCACCAGATGGAGCAGGACAAGCAGTCCTTCGTTGAGGCGATACTGGCCGATGCGTTGAATATCTACGACGTCACCCTGTGGGCGGAGCAGGCGGGCCATCGCCTCCTGACCCAGCGCAGGGACCCCGACGGCGCAGTGCGCGTACTGATCCAGCCCTAATGCAACGTATCACGCCTTTTTACAACGAAACCTGTTGAGGTAAGTTCGAGAGGCTGCTGGAAAGGTCTCTGACAGCCTGCCGGAACGATCAAATATACGTCCCGGCAGGCACATTTCAGCACAGTAGACATAAATTGCATATTGCTTACCGCCTGCCACCGCGATAGAATTACAAACTGTCGCCCAGCACCAAAGCCGAATAGGAGCGACATCAATGTATGACAAGAAGGGAGGACCTGTGGATTGACGGTTCTTGGATGTCATGTTTTGCTGGAACTGAGGGACTGTAACCCCACCCTGCTCAACGACCTCAACTACATACGCCAGGCGATGCTGACGGCCGCGCATGACGTAGGCGCCACAGTCGTCGGAGAATCCTTTCACCGCTTCAGCCCCCAGGGTGTAACCGGGATATTGGCTATCGCAGAGTCCCACATTTCCATTCATACTTGGCCGGAATATGCCTATGCCGCCGCCGACATATTTTCGTGCGGCTCGTCCTTCCTGCCAAGGGAGGCGGCCCGCCGTCTGGCGGAGCAGCTGGAATGCCGGGACGCAGAATTCAAGGAGATTGAACGGGGACTGGTAGCTCATACCGTCTCGGGCTGAATCCCCGGCCAATGGAACTTACCGGAAACTGGTTCGCCGAAAGCGTTTCCCCTGATCTGGCCGTGTTGTTACGGCTGAGGGCTGTGCTTTTTTCAGGGTCCACCGCCTATCAAAAGGTGGAGGTCCTGGATTCGTCTGTGTTCGGGCGCAGTCTGATCCTGGACGGGAAAACGCAGTCCACCGAGGCAGACGAGTTCATATATCACGAATCGCTGGTGCATCCGGCGATGCTGTGCCACCCCGATCCCAAGGCCGTGTTCATCGGCGGCGGGGGAGAGGGCGGTACGCTGCGCGAAGTGCTGGCCCACCGTTCCGTGGAAAGCGCCACTATGATTGACTTGGACCAGGAAGTCGTGGAATTGTGCCGCGCCCACCTGCCCGACCACCATCAAGGCAGTTTTGACGACCCGCGCGTCACGCTGCTGCATCAAGACGCCCGAGCCTACCTGCAGTCCGGGGGCAATGGCTTCGACGTGATAGTCCTGGACTTGGTCGACCCTCTGGAGGAGGGTACGGCCTACCTGCTTTACACCGACGAGTTCTACCGCATCGCCAAGTCACGTCTGAATCCCGGCGGTGTTCTGGTGACGCAATCGGGACCGGCAGGGTTGCCCAACCACCAAGAATGCTTCACCACCATCTACCACACCCTGGGCGAGGTGTTCGCCCACACGGCGGCGGTCCAGGTGCATGTGCCCGCCTTCCAGACACTCTGGGGATTCACCATCGCCTCAGACTCGGCCCTGCCGAATCGGACGGACGATGAACGGGATTCCGCCATCGCCCAGCGCGTCAACAAGCCGCTGCGGCACTACGACGCGGAAACGCACCGGGGGATGTTCGCTCTCCCGAAGTTCCTCCGCCAAGGACTGAAAGGCGAGACCCGGATCAACCGGGACGACCACCCCGTCTTCATGGTATAGCGACGTATAGCCACGGCATAGCCACACGCGCCCCACCCCCTCTCGCTCAACCTCCGCAATCGCCAACAACAGCGGCACCGGAACGCCATCTCCTCGCGTCTTGGAAACCCCTCGGGATTCAGTTCTGACGGTCTCTCGCAGGGGAATGCGGCTGTGTGCCCAGACGGGTCATGCGTACTCGTGATCGAACGCACATCCCATTCCAAACAGGCACCGCTCCAAACAGGCAAAACCCGTCCGTGGTTATAGCGGTCCACCACGAACGGGCTGCAGTTACAGGCGTTTATCGCAAGACGGGCGGGGTTAGAAAGCCAGACAAGCGATTTTCGCAGGTCCCTCGGGTTTACTCGTTTTCATTCCAAGCGGCCTGAAGTTCATCCTCGTCTATCACGCCTTCCTCGTCATCATCGTCATCGGACATGACACGGTCTACGAGGCCGTCTTCCCGGTCCGAGCGCAGTTGGGCGGGCAATGGCGCGGCGCGTGTCTGGAAGGAGGCGACGTTCTGCAGACTGCGGTGCCGCGACGTCTCATGCATCATGATGCTGATGCCTCCCTCACTGACCCCGATGATGGCGGCGGCGTAGGTATTCCCACCCTCTATGAGGCGGCTGAGGCGGTGGCCCAAGCGCGGGTCGACCTGGCCGAGGTATTCGCCGTCGTCGGTGTAAACGCTGATGCCATGGTGCTCAATCAGCAGTTGCACAGGATCGCCCGGCGAGACAAGGGCTGGTGACAGGCGGCGGGGAGTGTGGCGCAGCGTTGTGGTCGCGGACTTGCCGCTCTCGCCGATGAACAGTTGGGGCGCGCCGGCAGCCTTGCGGGCGTGCCTGGTGATGGCCGCGGAATTGCCGCGCACCTTGTCGAGACGCGCGCGGTTCTTGCGGGCTATGTTGTTGTAGGGCGCAACCAAGCAAACTCGCTCGACCACGCTGCCGGCCTCTTCGTAGCTGCCCAGTTCAATGAGAGCCTTGGTAAGTCGGTTCAGGGCCTCGACGTCGTCGGCGAACAACTCCAATATGGCGCGGTTCACCTCGGCTGCGCGTTCCCATTCTCCCTTCATCGCCAAGCTGACCGCCTCGCGATCCAGATCTTTCCTGAATTTTGACCCCTTGAGGGTGGCCTGAGTTTCCGAGTACATTTTCTCCATCCGTAGCTGTATAGCCCGATTGGGGGAAACTGGGTGATCTGTACCGCCCTTTCCAGACGGTGACCTCATCCCGAACCCCTCGTGGCTGATCGGCTTTATTTTAACTTCCTATTCTACTGATACACCCACGACGGGGCGGTGGTCAATAGAATTTTCAACCTGGAGACAGGGAATTCTGGGGCTGTTTTTGGACCTGCTCCCACAATGGCAAAATCGAAATTTAGCGGTTGGGAGACCCCCGGTGTCGCCACCGGATACGCAACAAGTCAAGCGTCATCGAAAAGGCGTCACGCAGAGGCCTTACCTTGCTGTGTTCCCGGTAATGCCAGTCGACGCCAATTTCGGCTATCGTCAACCCCAGACGGCGCGCGAGATGGAGGATTTCGACATCGTAGGAGAAGCCGTTCATGGTGGCGCGGGCAAAGAGTTCTTCGGCCGCATGGCCCCGGAAGCACTTGAAGCCACACTGGGTGTCGGCAAATCCTGGGGCAGCCAGACTGCGGGTGAAGGAGTTGAAGATCCGTCCCATCAGGTGGCGGCGGCCCGGCTCGCCGTAACGAGCGGCTCCCGGGGCCTCACGCGAACCCACGGCCACGTCCACTCCGCCGCTCTGCGGAGGCAGCAGCCGCTCCACCTGCGCTATCGGAACCGACAGATCGGCATCACATAGCAGACGAAATTCGCCGCTGGCGGCCAGCATTCCGTTACGCACCGCCCATCCCTTGCCGCCATGGGGCAAGGGCAGCACCCGGACTCTGGGATCGTCCTCTGCCGCTGCCTCCACCAACTGGGAGGTGGTATCCACGCTGCCATCGTCAGCGACGATTATCTCCCATTGGTAGAGCTGCGATTTGAGGTAGGAGACGACCTCGGAGATAGTCTGGGAAATGCGGAGTTCCTCGTTGTAGGCCGGAATGACAACGGAAAGATGGAGCGGCGTGGTGGTTGGAAGGGTGGAGTGCGAAATGGGGAAATCACTCCTGGAGTTTCGAGGGCGGAATCAAGGCAGGAAATAGACTCGTTTCTGCGAAAGTGTTCGGCCCGGCACACTCCGCGCTTGCAACATCCGTCAGGGGCAATGGCCCGAAATCGACTTTCGCCTGGTCAGCTCCGGTCGAGCTGGAATCCCTCGTGCAGGAGACGGACTGCTTCTTGTCCCTGCGCCTCGTCAATTATACATGATATGCGAATTTCAGACGTGGTGATCATATCGATGTTGACTCCGCCGTTGGCCAGCAGGCGGAACATTCGCGAGGCGTAGCCCGGCGTGTTCTGCATGCCCGAGCCGACGATGCTGACCACAGCCAGGCCGTCGGCGCTGACAATCCCGGCGGCTCCCATCTGCGGAGCCACGGCCTCCACCAAGCGCACGGCGGCGGGCAGGTCGGTTCGGCTGACGGTGAAGCTAATGTCGGTGGACCGGTCCCCGCCGGTGTTCTGCACTATCGTGTCCACGCTGATGCTGGCCTCGGCCAGCGGCTCGAACAGGGAGGCGGCCAGACCGGGGCGGTCCGGTACGCTCAGCACGGTGATCTTGGCGACATTGGCATTGAAGGCAATCCCGGTGACTTTGATTCTGTCTTCCATCTGTTTCCCGGCAGAGAAGTCGTTCACGGATATGTGTTGGGTCTCCGGCTGGCCCGTGGCGAGAGGTTCCGCAGCAAATGCGTCTGTTGGGCCGTCCCCCACGGCGTGGATAAGCGTGCCCGGAGCGTCGCTGAAGCTGGAAGCCACATAGATGGGGATGCGGTAGACGCCGCCCAGTTCGATGGAGCGGGGGTGCATCTTGGCGCCCAGGCTGGCCAACTCCAGCATCTCCTCGTAGCCCACCTCGCTCAGCTTGCGAGCGTCGGGGACGATACGGGGGTCGGCGGTGTAGATGCCCTCAACGTCCGTGTAGATTTCGCACCTGTCGGCCTGCAGAGCAGCGGCTATGGCAACGGCGGTGGTGTCTGACCCGCCCCGGCCCAGGGTGGTTATGTCATCTTCGGCGGTGATGCCCTGGAACCCGGCGACGACCACGATCCGCCCCGCGGCCAACTCGCGGCGCACTCTCCCCGCCTCGATACGGCTGATGCGGGCGCGGCCAAAGCTGGTGTCGGTGTGGATGCCCGCTTGGGGGCCGCTGAGGCTGATGGCCTCATGGCCCAACTCCCGGAGCGCCATGGTCAGCAGCGTGGACGACACCAGTTCGCCGGTGGAGAGCAGCAGATCCATCTCGCGGGCATGCGGTTCGCGGGATACGGTGTGAGCCAACTCGATGAGATCGTCGGTGGTGTCCCCCATGGCCGAAACCACGGCCACCACGTCTGTGCCGGACTGCCGAACAGCGCCGATGCGCTTGGCGACGTTGATGATTCTCTCGGCGTCGGCCACGGAGGAGCCGCCGTATTTCTGGACAATCAGGGGCATCGGCACTTGTCTCTCAATACCCGATCAGAGCTTGGACCGCAGAGCTTGGACCCGGTTGGGACCCGGTTGGGACCCGGTTGGGACCCGGTTTGGGCGCAAGGTATCCGTTCCAGTGGCCCGGTCACTCTAAGATACCAGATGCGCACCCAAGACGGTTGGCTGGGTCACCTTGACCGTGCCCTCAACGGACGCTTGGCGGGCGGCCTCGGCCATCTCGTAGGCGACGGTCATCTCCCGGCCCTGAGCCAAGGCCAGCACTGTTGAGCCACTGCCCGACAGGAACGACCCCAGCGCTCCGGCGTCCAGCGCCGCCTTCATCAGCAGCTTCATTGCGGGGAAGAGGGGTTGTCGATAGGGCTGGTGCAACCTGTCCTTGGTCGCCACGGCGAAGTACTCGGGGTGGTTGGTGGCCATTCCCGTGACCAGCAGGGCGACGCGGGCCATATTGTGCACCGCGTCGCCCACAGAAAGCTGTTGCGGCAGCACAGCGCGGGCATCGGCGGTGGCGATGCGGGTCTCGGGAATAAACAGCACGGCATGCATCGCGGCAGGAACGCTCACCGGAACGGTGTACAGCGTACTCTCCTCGGTGACCACCAGTTGCAGACCCCCCATGACGGCAGCAGCCACGTTGTCGGGGTGGCCCTCGATGGTGGCTGCCATCTCCAGCAGGTCGCGGGATGAGAAACTCCCTCCGGACAGGGCGTTGCCGGCCACCAACCCTCCGGCGATGGCGGCGGCGCTGCTGCCCAGCCCCCGGGCCAGCGGAATCTCGTTGACGCAACTGACCTTCACGGGCGGCACCGGACGGCCCAGTTCCCGGTACAGGAATTCCATCGAGCGGTAGACCAGGTTCTCCGGCCCTGCCTCCAGTTCCCCCTCACCTTCGCCCGACACTGCCACCGACGGGCTATCGCCGCCGGACAGCAACTCCACGTCGACGGTGTTCCAGATGTCCAGCGCCATGCCCAGGCAGTCGTAGCCAGGGCCCAGGTTGGCGGTGGTGGCTGGCGCGGCGACACGAATGCTGGTCGTTGCTGCGGGCTGCTGGTTCATGTGCGGTTTCCGTCGGGGCGTTGCGGGAGCACGTCTTCGAAAACGTATCGGCCCACGTCCAGGTTCTCCCGGAAGCGAGCGGCGGCGTTGTTGTCGAGGCCGGGGCCGCAGCCGAAGATCGGCACCGTAGTCTCGTGCGCCGATCCGTGGGAGCGCAGACCCTCGGGCATCGCGACCTCCGAGGGGTCGCCGAAGACGGTGGTGGAGTCGGCCAGAACGAGAATATCGCCGATGCGCTCAGGCATCAGGCGGAACCGGCTGGCCGCCTCCTCCCCTGGCACGGCGGCTTCCACTCCATCCAGGTTTTGCAGGGTGTCCAGCGCGGCGTTGAGGTCGGTTGAATCATCGAGGTGCACGTAGATACTGCCGCCCAGGTTGGAATGGTGGACGACATAGCGGTCCTTGATAACGGGAACGGCCCGGGCTCCGATGCCGTAGCGGGCCAGATCAGCGGGCAAGTGCAGCATGCGCGACTTGTCCGACATCCCGTGATCGGCGGTTACGAGCATTCGGGCGCCGGGAGCCTGCTCAAGCACCGCGCCAAGGCCCTCGTCCAACAGGCGCACGTGCCGGGCCGACTCGGGATGATCGGGTCCGTAGGTATGCATGGCGTAGTCGGTGGTGGTCAGGTACACCAAGTCGAAGGGTTCGCGGGACATGGCGTATCGACCGGCGTCCAGCACCCAGCGGTTGACTTCCAGCGAGTAGATCGGCGGCGGCTCACCAATGCCGGAGACTAGCCAGCCGGGCGGGTTCTCCGAGGAGATGCTGACCGTAACGCCGTCGCTGAGCAGGCTGCGCAGTTTGTCCTTCGCGGTCACCAGCAGTGAGCGGAGTCCGCAGGCAGCGGCCCGTTGAAACATGGTTTCGGCGCGAAGATACTCGCCGGATTCCATGTAGAATTCCTCGCCTCTTTGCCGGTCAAGCAAGTAATTGGAAGTGATGCCGTGCTGCTCCGGATAACTGCCGGTCACCAGCGAAACATTGTTGACGTTGGTGACGCTGGGAGTCATACCGCGGCCCTCCACCCGGAACCCCCGCTGCGCCATGGCCGCGAGGTTGGGCGCTGGGCAGGCACCCAAGTATTCCGGGTCAAACCCGTCGATCAGCACAATTATGATGGGAGAATTCAATCTATCGACCGCCCTCTCAGACGCTCAATCTTGCCATCCCTGAATGGACTGGCAACGACCTGAAAGTGGCTCTCAGCTCGCGTGCTCTTTCGCCACCTTCAGGTAGTCCAAGGCCAGGCGCGGGAGCAGGAACTGGCGAAGGACGCTTTCATGCCCTGCTGCGCCGATGCTTTCCGCCAGATCATTGTCCCTGATCAAGGCCACAATGCGCTGGGCGCACTCCTCGGGCGACGCGACCAGATATCCGCTGACTCCGTCCTCGATCTGCAGGCGAATGCCACCGGCGTCCCCTCCGATCATCGGCTTACCCTTCCACATCCCTTCGGTGACCGTCAGGCCAAAACCCTCCCGCGTTGACTTCTGTATCAGCACAGACGAGGCCACCTGGAAGGCATTGACCAGCAGGTCGATGCTGACGGTCAGGTCATTGGGATCGTGATAAAGGTGAATATCCGGGTCGCCCGCGGCGTGGGCAGCGACGCTGTCCAGCACCTCCTGCGCTTCGGGATCGTCGGTGGCCTGCGACAGGCCCAGCAGGGCCAGTTGCAGGTCCGGCACCGACTGGCGTGCCATCCGGTACGCATCAATCACGCCCCACGGGTCTTTCCACAGGTCGAAGCGGGATACTTGGGTGATGAGCGGGCGATTGCGGTCAATGCCCATGGCGGACACGATGTTCCAAGCGTCGGTTTCGCTCAGTGGCTGGTTCTTGCCAGTGAGCGGGTCGATGGCGGGCGGCGCAATATAGACCGGTTTGCCGTTCACGATGCTGCGTGGAACGTATTCCTCCACCGAGAAAATCAGGTGGTCATAGTCGCTGTGCAGTGGCAACAGCGACCCCAGCGCGTTCTGGTTGGGCCGGGTCAGGTCTATATGGCAGATCCAAAACCACGCCTTTGCGTCGGCAGAACCGTTACGGCGCAGCAGGCCGGCCAAGGGCAGCAATTGCGGGTCGTGGAGAAACCAGACGTCGGCGGAAACCGAGTCGTGGCTCATTGCCTTGGCGACCCGCCTGATATTGTCGTGGTAGACCTCAAGCTCCTGTTCTGTCAGCGAGCCCTCGGCGCCCTGCAGCAGGTTGTGAATCTTTTTCGTTACCTGAAAAAACTCAGGCTCGGTGGGATTGATAACTATGCGTTCGGTGTCTATGCCCAAGGCATTGAACAGCGGAACCAGGGACTGCAGCACCTCGGCCACCCCACCCCCGGTGGCAGTGCTGTTGAGGTGGACCATTCGAAGCTGCCGCATGTCGGCAGCCAAGGAGAGCAGTTCATCGGCTTGGTCCGGGGTCATGTAGGCCAGGTAGTCATCCAAGGAAACCGGGGGATGGTCGAGCTTGAGATACATCTGTCAGTCCCTTTACCGAAATAAACGCCCCGACGGCCGGCGCTCTGACAGCCGCCGAACCGTTAGGGGCGCAATGGCCGATTCTTCAATATCATTTCACCCCAACAGGGGTTGCTGCAACCCTTTGCCACGCCCTTCCCGTCTGATTCATCTCCGAATTGTTTCAAATGGGGCAACGGAGGGCATAGCTGGGGCCACCTCGGTTTCCGCCTACTCAACCGTAACGGACTTGGCCAAGTTGCGAGGCTGGTCCACATCGCAGCCCCGCAGCAGGGCGATGTGGTACGACAACAACTGCAGCGGCACAGTGGCGGCAATCGGCAGGAGCAGCTCGGGAACCTCGGGGATGAACAGCGGGTAGTCGACCTCAGAGGCTGCCTCGTCATCACCATTGGTCAGAATAGCGACGACCACTCCGCCGCGGGCCTTCACTTCCTTGATGTTGCTCAGCGTCTTGTCCCGCAGGCCATCCCGGGGCGCAAGGGCAACGGTGCACATCTCCGGGTCTATCAGCGCGATGGGGCCGTGCTTCATTTCCCCTGCGGGGTATCCCTCGGCGTGGATGTAGCTGATTTCCTTGAGCTTCAGGGCGCCCTCTGAGGCGATGGCCGCGTTGGCTCCCCGTCCAAGGAACAGGAAATTATCGTAATGCGCGATGCGCTTGGCGAGATCGCTGTACGCGCCTGAGCCAGCCAGCACCTCGCCGATAAGCCCAGGGCCACGGGCCAATTCGTCCACCAATCGACGACTTGCGCTTGAGTCGAGGCGGCCGCGAGCTTGGCCGAGAAACACGGCAAGCAGGTGCAAAATGGTCAGCGAGGCGATAAAGGTCTTTGTGCTGGCCACCCCAACCTCCAGTCCGGCGCGCATATACAGCGCCCCGTGGGCGACGCGGGCGGCCTGACTCTCCTCGGAGTTGCAGATAGTGACCAGCGTAGCGCCTTTCTCGCGGGACAGGTGCATGGCTGCCACGGTGTCGGCGGTCTCTCCCGACTGCCCGATGGACACCACCAGCGTGCGGGGACCGATGATGGGGTCCCGGTAGCGGAACTCCGACGCGCTCTCCGCCTCTGCGGGAATACCGGCCAGCCGCTCGATGTAGTGCCGGCCAACCTGTGCGGCGTGAAGGCTGGTGCCGCAGCCGATGAGCACCACTCGCTCAATCTGTTTTATGGCAGACGAGGGCAGTGGGAAATGCGGCAGTTCGACCCGCCCCTTGGCGAAATCCGCCCGGTCCCGCAGGGCTGCGGTCATCGCTTGGGGCTGGTCCATGATCTCCTTGAGCATGAAGTGCCGGTAGCCACCCTTGTCCACCACAACGTCATCGCGGGAGACGCGGCGGGGCTGTTTGACTATGGGGCTACCCGACAGATCACAGTACCGCACTCCCTCCCGGCTGACCACGGCCATCTCGCCGCCTTCCAGAAACCCCACCTCGGGCGTTCCCCGGTCACTCTCCAGCACCGGCAGCAAAGCGGGCAGGTCGCTGGCCACGATCCCTTGTCCGTCGTGGTGGGCCACAACAATGCCTCCGGCGTAGCCAAGCCGCAGAGCGCAGATGGGGCCGTCCTCACCCTGCAGCGTGGCAGTGATGGCCGACGAACCCTGCACCATACGACCCATCCGCAGGAAGGCGTCCTCGAAACTCAAACCCAGCGACAAACCCTCCTCTACCAAGTGCGACAGTGCCTCGGTATCGGTCTCCGACTTGAATATGTGGCCGGATGCGGTGAGACGCCGCTTGAGCTCCAAGTAATTCTCGACGATACCGTTGTGCACCAAGGCAACGCGACGACTGCAATCGGTATGGGGATGCGCGTTGTCGTGGGAAGGGGCCCCGTGGGTCGCCCAGCGGGTATGTCCCAGGCCCAAGGAGCCTCGGGGCGCCAACCCGTTGATCTCTGCGGCCAGCCCGCTGACCTTCCCTACGGTCTTCCGCAGGTGCAGTGCTCCTGTGTCGTCCACGACGGCAATGCCGGCGCTGTCGTAGCCCCGGTACTCCAGACGCTTCAGTCCCTCATAGATGATTGGCCAGGCTTCATCCTGCCCTACATACGCAACAATGCCGCACACGGCAACCCTCGGTGGGAAGAATTTCGGTAGGAAAAACTAAAGATCATCGCTTGATCGCTGGAAAGGGTCTTCATCAAGCCCCGGCTTTCCAGACTCAGCCCCTCCCCGCCAGTTCGTGGCTGATGTTCCGGGCGAACTCCTCGACGGTGGACTGAGCCTTGCGGCGTATAACCGGCTGCCCGATCTCACCGAGCCGGCCCATGAAAGTGGTGTCGGTCTGGATGGTAACCTCGGTGCCGCCCGTGGGCATGGCGGTGAGCTGCAGCACCATAGCCGTCCTGACGCCGCCGCCGACACGCCGGTCGCTGGCCTCCACCAGAAAGCAGGCTCGGCCCGAGTCTTGGTCCTGTTCTTGCACGGTTACCGTTCCGGAAAGGGTCATGCTCATCGGGCCGACCCGCGCCTTGAGCGTGCCGCGATAACAGCCATCGCCCTCGGGGTCCACGTCTACCACTCCGGGCACACACCTGGCTGCCGTGGGGACGTCCATCAGGGTGGTCCACGTCTCGTGCAGCCCGGCCCCGACCAAGCAGGTGTTATGCAGCTTCATGGCGCCGTCGGCCTCGTTCTAGGACCGGACTCCACCGCCTGCGCCAAGGCACGGCGCACAAACACCCCGGCCATCTCCCGCTTGTAGTCCGCCGAGCCGCGAAAGTCATCCAGAGGGTCAACGGTGTCGGGAACGGTGTCCGCGGCGGCCCGGATTGCGTCGTCAGTCAATTCCCTGCCGCGCACCGCGTCCTCCGCCAAATGGGCTCGAACAGGCGTGGCTCCGGCGGCCCCCAGAACGATGCGGGCGTCCCGGCAAGTGTTGTCTGCCCCGCACGATACCACCACGGCCACCGACACAGTGGCGTAGTCATCGGCCGTCCGTGGCAGAAACTTCAGGTATGCGCCAGAGCTGTCTGCCGCCGGAATGGGCACGTTCACTGCGGTCAGCACCTCGCCTGGGCGCACGTCAGTCTCGTAATAGTCCATGAACAGATCCTCAACAGGGCAAAGGCGGAGACCTGAACTCGATGTAAACTCCACTTCCGCGCCCAACGCGATGAGTGTGGGCGGCGGGTCCTGGTTGGGGTCTCCGTTGACCAGCGCGCCGCCGATGGTGGCCATGCTGCGTATCCGGCGGGTTGCCACCCGGCTCACGGTGTCCGTCAGCAGCGGGATACGGTCGCGGACCAGCGGACTGTCTTCCATGTGCCGCAGGGTACAGAGAGCGCCAATCCGCAGGACGCCGTTTGATTCCTCAATGGCTCCGAGGCCATCACGACGGGCCAGCAACCGCAGACCGATGACGTGGCCGGGTTGGGCGAAACGCTGCTTCATCTGGAGCACCAGCGCAGTGCCGCCTGCAATCAAGCGCGCGTCATCGCCATAGCGGTCCAGCATTTCCAGCGCATCGTCCAGCGACGCGGGATTGTGGAATTCGAAATCAATCACCGGGGGTCGCCGCTGTTCCGCGCGGCGGCTGCCACCGAATTGATTATCCCGTAGTAGCCGGTGCAGCGACAGAGGTTGCCCATCATCCAGTCCTTGATTTCGCGTTCACTGGGGTCGGGGTTCGCATCCAGCAGGGCCTTGGCGGCGACGATCTGCCCCGGCGTGCAGATGCCGCACTGGAAACCGCCGTGGTCGATGAACGCCTGCTGCACCGGGTGCAGCTTCCCTTCTTCCGCGATGCCTTCGATGGTTGTGATTTCCGCTCCGTGAACTGCGGCGGCCAGCGTGATGCACGAGGCAAACAACTCGCCGTCAACCAGCACGGTGCACGCCCCGCATACGCCCACCCCGCACCCCTCCTTGGAGCCAGTCAACCCCAAATCATTACGCAGGAAATCCAGCAGCAGGCGACTGGCCGGCGCATCGGCCTCGCATTCAACTCCGTTCACTTTCAGCCTGACCATTGCAGACACAATAGCGTTATGTAGGTATAGCGTCAACCGCAGCGTATCTGCGTTGCTATACTGGTGGCGAATCATTCGGCAACAGGCCGGATCATAGCCACAGGAATAAAGGAGAAGGAGTCATGCAGGAACGCAACGGAAGCGGCCCTACGCAGCACATCGGCAACACGGTGCTGGTGGTCACGATGGACGTGGACCCCGAGGACGAGGCGGAATTCAACAAGTGGTATAACGAGCAGCATCTTCCCGAGCGAATGGAGATCCCCGGCTACGTCAGCGCCCGGAGGTTCAAGCTGGAGGAGGGCGAGGGCGCGCTGAAATACCTGTGCATCTGGGAACTGGAGGACGGCAGCCCCCTGCAGAGCCAGATGTACAAGGAGCAGCAGGCCGACCCCACAGCGCTGTACCAGAGGGTCAGCGAGACCATCAAGGCGCGCACTCGAGGCCTCTATCGCCAAGTTTTCCCTGATACCGGCGCCTTCGAGGACCACTCCGGCTTTCACCCCCGCCACCAAGAAATCTCGGCGTAAAATGAAATAGCAACAAAAAGCCCCGAACCAGGCATCCGAATTTATGTACTTGGCGTAAGTACACCATGATAAGCTGATTGGCGTTTCCCAAAGGGACGGCATATCTCCGCCATAGGATCTACGAAATCAGGCCTTTGGAACTTGGCTCCGGGAATGTTGCGACAGCAAGTGGGCATCCTCTCCGGCCTGGGAGAGTTTCTGTTTAACTGGTTCACCATTTCGGTGCTCATGGCAGCCTTGGGCGTGGCGGCAGGGCTGCTGATTTTTGTGTTTGTCTTTCCCGGTCAGCCCAAGATTGGCGTGATCGACATCCCTTTCACGGTAATCGAGGATAATTCCACCTACGTCATTAACGAGTACATCAACTATGCCCGGCGGGATGACTCCATCAAGGCGGTGGTCATCAGGCTGACCAGCCCCGGAGGCGGCGTCGCCTCCAGCGAACGGCTGTACATCGAAACCCGGAAGCTCGCCGAGGAAAAGCCCGTAGTGCTGGTGATGAACGGCCTCGTTGCGAGCGGCGGGTACATGATGGCCATGGGGGCCACCCATACCTATGCCCAGACCTCATCTCTGGTCGGCAACGTGGGAGTCGTCGCATTTTCCGGTCCCCTGATTCCGCCCAATCTTGCTGAGAGCGTGATAGCAACCGGACCATACAAGATCGATGGATTCTCCAGGGGCGAGTGGTTTGGGATAATCGATGAACTGAAGGATTCTTTTGCCCAGATAGTGGTCAGCGAGAGAGGGGAGGAGCTGCGCATTTCCAAGGATGAGCTGGCGCAAGGCCGCCTCTATTCGGGTCTTCGGGCCGTACAGCTGGGTCTTGTGGACGAACTCGGCGGCGACAGTGACGCGTTCGAAAAGGCGGCGGAATTGTCGCACATTTCCAACTACAGCCTGGTGGACGTGAACCTTGAGGTGTTGAAGAAATTCCTCAAGGACTTTGAAGATGTACTGCCTGCATCGGGCGGCGAGAGCGCATCGCCGGACGCTCTGGCCCTTATTGACAGGAAATACGCCGGAAGCGACCCGTCCCTGCAATCGTTGGGAATTCAACCCAACAGCGTCCAGGAAAGGTTCGAGGCTCTCCGCAGCCTGATGCTATACGGCCGACTTGGCGTCAGGCAAGATGATCCTCTCCCTGACTTCCCCATGGAATTGGACCACCCCAACATCTATTACCTATATGTGGGCAATGCTCGCTAGACTTGCGATTTTTGCCCTCCTGCCCCTGTTTGCCGCTGCAGCTTTTGTGGTGGCGTATTTTCTGTTCTATCAGGGCGGATACGATCCTCCTCCCCCGGTGGACGTGCCTTTCGAGCAAATTGGCACTACGTCGATACAACCGCGCGTTTCTGATGAGCTGCCTCCTGGGCAGTTGCGACAGGGCCTCTTGGTTGTGGACGCCCAGCACGGCAACTCGTTCAAACGAAGCGAACTGGTCAGCTTTGCCTCGCGAGTCACGGACCGGGGATTCGATGTGGAGTACCTGGGCGATTTCACTCCATTGGCGGCCCCGGGACAGGCTCAGCTGGCCCTGCTCCAGCTGGCGGAAAAACTGCGGCGGGCCGACAGTTTCGTGGTAATTCTGCCGCAGGTGGCTTATACAGAGACCGAGGCGGCCCTGGTGCAGCGGTTCGTCAACAGGGGCGGCAGATTGCTGCTGATTTCCGATCCCTCCCGTCCGCAGAACATAGATGCCCTGGCCAAGAAATTCGGGGTGGATTTCCAAGAGGACTATCTCTATAACACTGTTGAGAACGACGCGAATTTCAAGCGCATTTTTATCAGGGACTTCCAGCCGGACCAGCTCACCGCCGGCCTGGAAACCATCACCCTGGACTATGCCAGTTCCATTCAGTCTCCCGGCGGTGGACTTGCTTTCTCCGGCCCTGGCACCAAGTCGTCGGTTCTGGGCGCCGACGGCGACTTCTCGCCCGTCGCTTGGGGCAACAGCCGGAATGTCCTGGCCATAGCGGATTTCACTTTCATGGTCTCCTCCAACGATTCCCTGCTGGATAACGGCAGGCTGGTCTCAAACATCGCGGACTACGTTACCGACAGCGAACGGGAGTTTTTCCTGTCGGACTTTCCGTATTTCTACGGGACCGGCCAGGACGACGGGGTGGACATCCTGATAGGCCAAGCCGGTTTGTTGAACATCGGCTTGGAAGTCAAGACCGGGCTGGTAGCCCACCGCGTGTCCTCGGAGATTGCTCCGGCGGAAGACGTGAGCAGGGACACGGTTTTCCTGGGTCTGTACGAAGACGCGCCCCAGGTTGGTCAGTATCTTCAGAATGCCGGAATCCGAGTGGACGACACCCTGGGCACCGCATTCGCCCCAGAGCTGCCGCTCGAAAGCACCGTTGTGATGCTGCTGGACCAGAGCCAGGACCGGGATATGCTGATCATTCTGGGAGATTCCCCGGAAACCCTGACAGGGGCCGTTGCCAGGCTGATTTCCGGAGAGTTCAGGGGTGACTTGGTGAGTGATTTCGTGGCTGTACGCAAGTTCGAGGTAATGGGCAATTAAATTATGAAGTCGCGATTCGGACGTTACCTATTCCTGCCCCTACTGGCGCTGGCGCTGGCAGCCCTGATTGCCTGTAGCCAGGACCCGGACGAGACGCCCGCGCCTCCGCTGTTTATCGCTGAATCGCCCGGCGAATCGCCCAGGCCACTGACTGATGGAGAGCGGGAAGCCATCGGCGAGTTCGAAGGTCAACTCCAGACCATAGATGCGGAATGGGATGAGTTCTACCAAGACTTTGACGATTGGCGAGCGGGCCTGACTGCCTGTCATCCCAACCTGGCCCACGAGGCCCTGCGAGACTTGGCCGCCTCTTACGTCGCCGTCACCGAAAGGGCGAGGAATCTGCCCAGGGCATCCAGCAGCAAAGAATTGGCCGACCTCGTGATTGCCGCTGCAGATGCGGAAGAGGCCGCATTACGGCAGTTGCGGGACCGCTGGCAGGCCGGCAATGTTTCTCTGTTTGAGACGGTGGAGCAGAGAAGGGTTGAGGCCGGCGGTGCCCAGAATGCCGTGGAGGATATGTCCCTTGCTCTACGGGAGGAGTTCGAGGAAGGGCCAACCGCGGACGAAGTGGTGCTGATGGAGGAGTTCTCCGAGACCTTTGACATCATTGAGGATGCTTGGGACGATTTTCACGGTGTCTACGTCGCTTTTGCGCGGAGGCAAGGCAACTTGGAGGACGACGAACGTGCTGCAGGGTATGAGCAACTCGTCGAGCAATTCAAAGGGATAGTCGCCACCATCGGTGAACTCACACCCGTGGACATCAATAAGGATTTGATCGACGAACTTCAGGACGCCGCAGAAGTCGAGTTGGCGGCACTGGAATTCCTGGCAGAATCACCGTCATCAAAACCCACGACCAGTGAAGGTGAAGATGAAGATGTCGACGCCTCGGTACCCGCTGCAGCCCCGACGTCTGCTCCGGCACCTGCCGGGACGCCTGTACCGATAGGGACACCGACCCCTGGCCCCACGGAACCGGGTCCGGCGGCTCCCACCAAATCGGCGCCTGCCTCACCTGTGCCCACCGAGGAACCCTCCACTGCTATGTCTGAAACGCAGGAAGAAGAGCTTTCTCCGAAGGAGATATTTGCCGCCATCGTTGAGGAAAGCGAAGCCGTGCTGGAAGCAGTGGCCCAGGAAATCGAGGGAATCGTCGACGACAAATCTGCGGAGAACCTGGCGGACCTTCAAAGGTTCGACGTCCAGTTGCAGAGATTCGTTGCGGAATGGGAACAGTTCTACGAGGACTTCATCGAATGGCGGGCCAGCGACGGCGGCTGCAACCGGGTTGAGGTGGGCCAGGAACTGACCCAGTTCAGCCAGCGAGCGGAGGGACTTGCACGAGAGGTGCGGAACCTGCCGCGGTCCGGTTTCCTCCCCCCCGTCTACGCCTTGGTGGTAGAGGCGGGCGAGCGGGAGTCGGGAGCGATTCGCACCCTGGCCAACTCTTGGACGCCTTTCGCTGTCGACGTCTTCAAGGCCGTCGACGAGGAGCGGGTGAACTCAGGAAAACTGCGGCGACAAGCCAGCATCGCGTTACAGGAACTGCGCAACAGGCCATAGATGCCGAGGGAGAGCCGCCCCTTGAGCGCCCTCGATACCCAGGGCCGAAATTCTAGCCCGCTATCATCATCTCATCCGTGTTGATCAAGGGCGAAAGCAGTCTCGGGCCATCGGCCGTCACAAGTACCATGTCCTGAAGGTGCCAGTAGCCGATGTGCGGCTCAAGGGCCACGACCATCCCCTCTTCCAACACGCGCGTGCTGGATGGCACCATGTACGGCTCCTGTTGATGCCACCAAGCGCCCACGCCGTGCCCGGCCAGCGCAACGTTGCCTTGGAAACCAGCCTCGTGGAACCTGTCGTTGGCGAAGTGATAGATGTCCGAGGTCTTGGCTCCGGGGACGCACCGTTCAATGGTGGCCCGATAGATGTCCAGGGTGGTTTGGTACAGCTTTTTCTGTTCATCAGATGGGGTTCCCACGCAGATGCTCCGAGACTGGTGCCCCGGGTAGCCGTTGAGGTAGGAAACGTAGTCGTCCCGGATGATATCGCCCGCCTCGAAGGCCATATCGCTCTCACCGCCATACGACACGGTGTTGCGGCTGGAGTTCAGGATGCCGTGGGCCCAATTGGCTCCCCGCCTCAGGCAACTCTCGATGATGCGGCTGTGCACCAAGCGTTCCGTGTCGCCGGGCCGGACAGTGGGCAGCACCTCCAGGTAGGCCTCGTCCAGCAGACGTGCGCCAGCCTCAAGGGCATTCACCTCCCCCGGCGTCTTTATCCACCGCACCCGGTCCATGAGCTCGGTGCTGTCGACGACCCGGGCCCTGGGTAGCAGAGCGGTAATCTCCACCCAGCGGTCTGCGCTGACGTAGCTCTTTTCGAAACCGATTGTCTCCTCGGCCAATCCGAACTCCCTCAGCACGTCGACGGCCCGTTCGTAGGGCGACTCCGCGTAGTCGTCGTAGACTTCGATCCTTACCAGCCACGAATCGCGCTTGGCGAGCGGCGCGGCGTAGGAGTTCAGCACCATCACCGGCTCCTCATGTCGAGGCCAGACCAGCAGCACTTCCCGAGGCGAGTCCGGAAATTCAAGGTGCCGGGCCAGCGTCCCTGGATATGCAAACCCGGACAGATAGGTGAAGTTCTTGCCCGAGCGGGCGACGATGGCCGAGAAACCCTCCTCGTCCATCAGCCGGTGCAGCCGTTCGACGTTGGCGATGATCTTGCCGTACGCGTTGGCCATGGCAGTTCCCCCTCTTATTTATTCAGGCAGGCCGGATGGCCTATTCGAAAAGTACAGGGCAACTTTAAGTCACCATGTACGGCTCTTGCAGGTGCCCCATAGTCCCACCGCATGTACGGCCAGCGCCACGTTGCCGTGGAAGCCCGCCTTGTGAGACCAGTCGTTAGCGAAGTGGTAGATTGCCCTCCTCATGTGTTCTGGCACTGAGTTTATCCGAATATGGGTAGTAGGAGTCTTTTCAATTCTTAGTTTCTCTGCTCTGGAGAACTCATCCTGGAACATTGCCTCTCATGAGCGCCTAAACCAAAGCCAAGGTGAAATGCGCAGACGGATAGGGTAAATTTGGGAGGGAACTGGGTTAGCTGGTCTCAGGAGTTGCGGGGGGTTGATGATGGGCGTGAGAGAGATAGACCGGTCTCTGGAACAATGGCAGATGGGAGTCAAGGACCTGCAGCGGCGGATGATTCTGGGGCCGACGCCCCGCGAGCGGGAGCGATGGTACGCCATCATGCTCTTGGCGCAGGGCTTGACGGCGGCGGCCACAGCGGAGGCCTTGGAGCGGGACCCACACACCATCGGGCGATGGGCGTCGGCCTTCGGCGAGGGAGGGCCTGCGGCCCTGATGTTCGAGCAGACTGGGGGTTCCCCCCCGCCCTTGACCAAGCGCAGCAGGAGGAGTTGAAAGGGGCGGTGCAGCAACCGCCAGCCACGTCGGGTATCGAATTGGCCAACTGGTATTGGAAGGTGGTTCGGCAGTATGTCTCAGAGCGCTGCGGCGTCAGCTTGAGCCGGAGCAGTTGCCTGAATTACCTGCACCGCTTGGGATTCGCCTTCAAGCGCCCCAAGAAGCGCCTGCTCAAGGCAGATGCAGAGAAACGGGAGGCCTTCGTGGCGGAGTACGCCGCCTTGGCATCTCAGGCTCAAGAGTCCGGGGAGAAGGTCTTCTTCGCTGACGAGGCCCACTTCCGGGCTGACGCCAAACTGCGGGGCAAGTGGGTGTTGAGGGGAGAGCCGGCCCTGGTGGACTCGACCAGCCCCAGGTACGGGGAGAAGGCCAGCTACTATTCGGCGGTGTGCCTGGAGACGGGTGAGGTCGATTGGATGGAACTGGATGGCAACAGCAACTCTGGAACCTCGGTTGCCTTCCTGAGGCAACTGAGGGAGAGGAATTCCGGGCCTTTGAACGTGATCTGGGACAACGCGCCGGCCCATCGTGGGGAGGCGATGCGGGAGTACCTGCGGACGCCTGGCCTGGGTATGAGGCTGGTGAACCTGCCGGGCTACAGCCCGGACTTCAACGCCGATGAGGCAATCTGGGGCTGGGCGAGAGAGGAGGCCACTGGCAATCTGTGCCTGGGAAGCAAGGAGGCGGTGGAGGAGAGGGTCGGCAAATTCCTGTCCGGTCTGACTACCCGGAAAGACGAGGTGAAACGGCGCTGCCGGACTGTCCTGCAGTCAAGGGCCGAACCATTCCTGCGAGACTCCCTGCCCGACTCCCAACACTCAGCAAATGCACATCCCACCTTGGCTTTGGTTTAGTCCCTCACATATATTGGGCTGAGCAAGTGAATGTTAGAATGGGCAGGAGAGGGAGATGGATGGACTGGTGGAGCCTCGGCGTCAGTATAGGCGGGTTTATTGCAAGCATCGGTGGTTTGGTCTTCGCTATCTTGGCTTACCGTTCTGCTAAGTTGGCGAAAAATGCGGCTGAATCAGCTGAAGATGCGGCAAATTTGGCCAGAAGCGAGACTCAGAGAGCAGTAGGGCGCAACCTCAGCTCAATGGACATTGAACGTGCAGTGGCGCTTATAAATCGTCTGAAAGGGTTACATCTTCAAGGAGGTTGGCGCTCTGCTCTCTGGCTGTACCAAGAATTGAGGAGAACCCTGATTGAAATCCGTGGGAGTATGCCAGGGGAATTGAAACAATTTGGCAACGCTATCGAAGAAGCCGTGCCGCAAGTAACTGTTATGGAAAACCAAGTCACATTCTCTCTCTACGAAGGAAATGAACCAGAGGACACTCCGAGAATGAATGCGATTTTGAGCGCAATTCAGCAGGAATTGGAAACCCTACAAAGCAACATGACCTACCCGGAGACTCGCGGAGGAAATTAGATGGTGGAAATGCGCGACATAGCTTCCAACCTCCTTGAACTTACCCGCCAGAATCGCGTTCCGTGGAAGGCGACTTCTGACAAATCTACTTATGTAGCCGTGTATGGGGACATATCTGTGATAATTTTTTCTGAAGGGACGGAACCAGGCGACACAGTAACTCTGGGTGTGTACGACGGCACGGGAACTGTAATCGACCGAACAACATACTATGGGCCAGGTACGTTTCTTGGGCAACCCGGGCTGCCTAGCAATGAGGAAATAAAGCTACTTTATGAGTCTGCCAAACGCACAGCGTTGGGTGTCGATCAGCGGCTAACGAATCTGATGGAAAGAATGAACGCTGTACCTCCAGCCACCCCTCAGTAGTCGCGGCTTCCGGCAGAACGGTTCGCCCGTTTATCCAAACCGCAACAGCCTGAACAGCTCGCCCAGGTCGGGTGCCTCGTCGATGTGCCACAGGTGCGCCAGCAGCGCGTCGATGCGGTCGGCGGACAGGTGGCCGGAGGCTAGGGAGCGGAACTTGTCCTCCACTTCGGTGTCGGTCAGCGGGTTCTTGTAGTGGCCCTTGTGGTAGGCAACTTCGGCCGAGTACCGCTGGCCGGACGAGGTAACCACCTCCAGATCGCACAGCATCGCTTCGGGGACGCGGCGGTTGGCCTCCTCCGATACCGACACGTTGACCTTGCCCACCAGATCCAGCAGCTTTTCGTCGAACAGGAACTCGTCGTCGAAATGGCGGCTCTCCACTCCCCCGTACATCAGGGCGATGGCGGCGGTGTATGGCATGGAGTGGTCTGCGGTCTCACGGTTGGCGGGACGCCACTTCTCAGGGTCGCTGGCCATGATATTGACCGCTGTCTGCAGGGTCGCGATGTTTACCTCGGCCACAGCGTCGGGGGTGATGCCGCCCGGGACTTGCTCCCGCACGTCCAGGGCTGCCTGCGCTATGGTCTGAGAATACTGTCCCAGCGGGAACCGCTTGATGCTGCACTCAGCGATCCTGAACGGCTGTCCGTTTCCGCCCAGTATGTCAAGATCGAAGGGCCGTCCTGTAACGGCGTTGAAGTAGCCGCCAGCCCCCTCGTACACGGGCGACGGCCCGGTGATGCCGCGCTCCGCCAGCATCACGGCGAACATGGCGTTGCGGGTGGCATTGGCGTAAGCACAGCCCTTCCACATCGACACGTCGCCGATGCGCGTCTGGTACAGCGCCAGGTTGGAGGCCACGTTCAGGTTGAGGGCCTGCAGGGTCTGCTCCGGCGTCAGTTGCAGCGCCCGCGCTGCTGCCAACGCGCTGGCCGTCCCGCCGACGGTTACGTGGTCGAAGCGAGGCTTGATGTCCACCGTGTCGCAGATTCGGCAGAACACCTCATAGGCCAACACCGTGGACAGGATGAACCGCTTGCCGCTGCCTCCTGCAGCCTCGGTGGCCGAGAGGGACGCGGCAATGCTGTCGCTGGGGTGGCCCGACTCGTTGCTGGTGTAACCGTCGTTGAAATCCAGATAACGAATCGCCACACCGTTGGCGAACGACGCCATGTCCAGGCTGGTCTGCTGACCGCTGCCCATCACAGTGATCGGGTGGGTGCTGGAAACCATGCCGGCCATCTCGCGAGCCACCCGCGCCGGCTCGCTGTCGTACCCGCCGAGAGCACAGCCGAGGGTGTCGATAATGAAGCGTTTGGCGAGGTGAACAGTCTCATCCGGCAGGTCTTCATAACGTAGCGACGTCGCGTAGCTGCTCAGGGTCTCGGCAAGGGTGGTCATGTGATGCCTCCCGATTGCGGCTCGTGTTTTCGCTCGATAGACAGCTAAACGAACTCCGGCATAACCTTGCGGGCGAACAGTTCCATGGACCGGAGCACCTTGTCCTGCGGCATTCCGCCGAAGGACAAGTTGCATCCGAAATACCCTATGCCCGCGTCCTGTAAGGCCCGGATCTTGGCTATGATCTGCTCCGGGTTGCCGATGAAGGCCCGGTGCTCGAACAGGTACTCGAAAGACGGCGGCAACTCAGTTCGAGTCCGGCGGAACTGGTCCAGGCTGTCGTATACCTCGCTGCCGCACTTGTAGCTGCGCCGCCACTGGTTCACGTCCATGGTCCAGTTCAGTGCGGCCTCGCTGTCGCGCCGTGCCTGCTCTTCCGTTTCCGCGACATAGAAGTAACGGAAGAACGGGATGCCGCCCATGTCCATTTCCCTGCCGGACATTCGCGAATCAGCAACGAGCCGGTTGCACAGGTCCAACCCGTCACTGGTGTCCAGCACCACACCCATGATGCCGGAATGTCCGCTGGCCGCGGCGAAGTCCTGCGTCTCGCGGGTGCGGGTGGCAGCGATGTACATCGGTGGATGGGGCTTCTGCACTGGCGGGGGTACCAAGTTGGCGTTATGCACTTGGTAGTATTCGCCTTCATAGCTGAAGTTGGGGGTGGTCCACAGCCCCTCGATGATGCTGATGGACTCCTGAAATCGTGCTTGGCTCTCGTCGCTGTCGACTCTATAGCCGGTGTATTCGTAGCCTGCGGTGCCCCGGCCAAAGCCGGCGTCCAGCCGCCCTCCGCTGATCAGGTCCAGGGTGGCGGTGTCCTCGGCAAGCCTCACCGGGTGGTGCAGAGGGGGGATGATCACGGCGGTGCCCAGCCGCAGACTGGTGGTGCGGGCCGCAATGTTGGCCAGCAACATCAGCGACGCCGACCCCAGGCCGTAGCGGGAGAAGTGATGCTCGGCCAGCCAGCCGCTGTCAAAGCCCAACTGCTCGCCGACGCAGAACTCCTCGGTGATGTTGTCAACCACCTCGCTGGGCGCCGTATCCTCGGGCCAAGGCACATGGGAAAACAGGGCAAATTTCATGTGTGAAGTCCAAGATTTCGGAATGCGCAAAGATTCTGGTCCAGACGGCTCATTATTTCACAGACAGGCCACCTCCGCCACTCGCCGGGCCGGTTCGTGACCCGCACCCATTCCCGTGGAGCCGGCGTTCCGGTGATATAATCGGGGCCTGTTTTCGACTTGGGTAACGGAGTCGGTTTTGCCTGCTTTTGTGGTGTACGGGGACAGTTTCCTGGTGCGGCAGCGCGCTGCTGCGCTGGAGTCGGAACACGGCGCCGACGCCCTGCTGGACGCCAACCGCCATCGGATGCAGGGCGGGCAGATCACGCCACCTGAGTTGCTGAGCGTTTGCCAGGCCATGCCATTCCTGGACACAATGCGGCTGGTGTCGGTCGAGGGCCTGCTGGCCACCGCCGAGTCGCGGTCCGGCAGCGGACGGGGGCGGCGCGGCGGCAGCAACACCGCCAACGGGTGGCAGGCCCTTGCCGGGGCCATACCCCACATGCCCGAAACCACGCTGCTGCTGCTCTCCGACGGGGCGGTGGCCGCCAACAATCCCCTGCTGCGGGCGCTGAGCCCGGTCTGCACGGTCGAGGAGCGATCGGCCCCACGGGGCGAGCAACTGGCCCGCTGGATCAAGGAGACGGCCGAGGCCAAGGGAGCGGCGATCAACCCGGCGGCCATTCGCTCCATGTCGGACCTCGTGGGCAGCGACCTGTGGACGCTGGACCAAGAGTTGGAAAAACTGTCGCTCTATGCCGCCGGACGGGAGATTGGCGATGCGGACGTGCGGCTGATGGTGTCGCAGGTGCGCGAGGCCAGCATTTTCGAGGCAGTGGACGCCATGATCGACGGGCGTCCTCAGACGGCGCTGAGACTGTTGGCCCAACTCAGGGATGACGGGCGTGAGCCGCTGTACATCATCGCCATGGTGGAGCGGCAACTGCGGCTGCTGGCCCTGGCTCGCGACTCGATGGAGCGGAACCTGCCCCAGAACGAGCTGAAGCGCGCGCTGGGAACGTCGTCGGACTTTGTGGTGCGGAAGACGATGGATCAGGCCCGGCGCCACTCTCGTCAGGACATCGCCTGGCGCTACGACCGCCTCCTGGAGGCCGATCTTTCCATCAAGCAGGGCCGCGTCGACGCCGAACTGGCTCTGGAGCTGCTGGTTGGCGACTCCGCCCCGCGTCGGTAGTTGAAGCCGAAGTTGAAGCTGATTCTCAGTTCTGATTCCATGTAATTCAGGTAATACAGGTAATACCGGAGGCTTGTACGCTATGCCCTACCTCACCCTGCCTGGAGTGGACTTGTGGTATGAAGATGCCGGAGGCTCTGGCACGCCGGTTATCTTCCTTCACGCCGCTTCCGGCACCTGCGAAAGCTGGGTGTTTCAGTTGCCAACATTCGCCTCTGCCGGCTACCGCTGCATCACCTACGACCGGCGCACATGGGGTCGCTCCAAGGCCACCGGCCCCGAGCATCAACCTGGATTCGCCGCCGATGACCTGCACGCGCTGGTACAGAGTCTCTCCCTTGAACCCCTCCACTTGGTTGCCACTGCGGCAGGAGGAATTACAGCCCTTGACTATGCCTTGACCCACCCGGACCGGGTCCGCAGCCTGGTGGCCGCCAACACCATCGGAGGCGTACAGGATGAATCCTATCTGGAGGTGCAGCGGCGGCTCCGTCCTGCGGAAATCCAGAATCTGCCCGTAGAACTGCGAGAGCTTGGCCCCTCCTACCGAGGCACCGACCCGGACGGAGCAAGCCGCTGGCTGGATATCGAGCTGGCCAGCCGGCCCGACGGCGCGGTGCCAGCGCAGCCGACCCGCGAACCAATTACCTACGCCCGGTTGCAGACCATGAGGGTTCAGTCCATGGTCCTGTCGGGCGAGGCCGATCTGCTGTCGCCCCCGGCACTGATGCGGATGCTGGCGGCGCATATCCCAACGTCGCGCTTCGTCTCCCTGCCTGATGCGGGACACGCCGGCTTTTGGGAGAGGCCGCAGGTCTGGAACGGTCTGGTGCTGGAATTCATCGGCCAGAACTAGCCAGACGGTACCCGTTCCTCTTGCCTCACGTTGACATTGGCCGCTTGGCCTCTCTACACTCGCGGTTAGTCCAGAGGACGAGGTAGGCATGAGACGTTTTGAATACTTGGAGGCGCGGACGCTGCGCCAAGCCATCGGAATGCTGCAACGGCACGGCGAGCAGGCCCGGATTGTAGCGGGCAGCACCGACTTCCTGGTCCGGTGGCGCGCCGGGTTCTGGCACCCCGACTACGTGGTGAACATCCAGCGCGTTCCTGGCCTGAGCCGGGTGACCTACAGTGCGCGCAACGGCCTGCGGCTGGGCGCGCTGGTGACGATTCAGACACTGGAGCAGCACCCGCGCATCCGCCAGCGTTACCCGGCGCTGGCCGCGGCGGCTGCCTCCTTTGCGGGAGTGCAGGTGCGGAACCTGGCGACGGTTGGCGGCAACATCTGCAACGCCTCACCCTCCGGTGATATGCTGCCCGCGCTGCTGGCCTATGGCGCAGAGTGCCGCTTGTCGGGCCCGGACGGGCACCGCCAAGTGCCGCTGGACCAGCTTTTTGCCGGGCCGGGACGCACGGTGCTGGCTCCCAACGAGGTGCTGACCGAAATCACCCTGCCGCCGCCGCCGCCTGGCACCGGATCGCTGTACATCAAGCACAGCCCACGCGGGGCCATGGATATTGCCACCGTTGGCGTGGCCTCGACGGTGACTGTGGACCGGCGCTCCGGCGTGTGCGCCGACGCTCGCATCGCCCTGGGCGCGGTCGCCCCGACACCCCTGCGGGCCTACGCCGCCGAGGAAATGCTCCGAGGCCAGGAACTCAGCGCGGAACTGTTGCAGGCAGCAGCGGATCAGGCGATGTCGCAGGCCAGCCCGATAGACGACATTCGGGGCACGGCCCACTACCGCCGCGAAATGTCCGGGGTGCTGACTCGCCGGACCCTGGAGCGGGCGGCCGCAACGGCTGCGGGCAATCCCATCCCCTACGAGGACCACCGGCGGCTGGCCATTCAGACGGTCCTCTGACCGATTCGATAACCTACCGCCGGATCAGCTACAAAAAAGTAAGTCTCAACAGGACGGCAACATGAAGAGAGTTGTCCAGATCACCGTGAACGGGATTGAGCGGACAATCCTGGTGGAGCCCTATTACTCCCTGCTGGATATGCTTCGCGACGAGTTGCATCTCACAGGCACCAAAAAGGGTTGCGACGAAGGCGACTGCGGGGCCTGCACCGTGCTGCTGGACGGGCAGCCGGTGACCTCCTGCTTGGTGCTGGCCCACAGTGTCCACGACGCTGAGGTAACTACCGTGGAGGGCCTGGCATCCGGCGGCGAGCTTCACCCTGTGCAGCGCAGCTTCGCTGAACACGGCGGGCTGCAATGCGGCTACTGCACTCCCGGGCTGATCATGGCCACGGTGGGGCTGCTGAACAACAACCCAGACCCCACCGAGGAGGAGGTGAAATTCGGCCTCGGCGGTAATCTTTGCCGGTGCACCGGCTATACCAAGGTGATCGAGGCAGTGATGATCGCAGTGGAAAGTTCGAAGAATACGGAGTAGAAGAAATGGCTGAGTTCAAAGTTCTGGGCAAGAGCCATGTTCGCGTCGACGCGCTGGACAAAGTGACCGGCCACTCCACCTACGCCGGCGACGTCTACCTGCCCGAGATGCTGATGTGCAAGGTGCTGACCAGCACTCGCAGCCACGCCCGCATCGTCAGCATCGACACCACCGAGGCTGAGGCACTACCCGGCGTGCGGGGCGTCATCACCGGCCGGGACTTCCCCGACGTCTTCTTCGGCTCCGGTGCGCTGCGTGACCGCCGGGTAATGGCCCGCGACGAGGTCTTCTACGTGGGCGAGCCCGTGGCCGCCGTGGCCGCGGATGACGAGATTACGGCGGTGGAAGCCCTCTCGCTGATCCGCGTGGAATACGAGGACTTGGAACGTGTCGTCGATCCTGTGGCCTCCCTCACGGGAGACGCGACGCTGGTGCATCCCAACCTGCCGGAGTTCGAGGGCTACGGCTTTGCCCTCGGCGGCAACAACTGCACCATGCTGGACGCCGACCGGGGCGACGTGGACGAGGCCTTCCGGGAAGCCGACCACATCATCGAGGAGACCTACCACACCCAGCCCATCAACCAAGGCTTTCTGGAACCGATGGCCTGCGTAACCAACGTCGAGGCCAACGGGAGGCTAACGGTCTGGGCCTCAACGCAAGGGCCGTACCAAGTGCGGGCTCAACTCGCCTCGGTGCTGGAAATGCCCATCGGCAACATCAAGATCATCGCCATGGAGATGGGCGGCGGCTTCGGCGCCAAGCTGCGGCTGGCCTTGGAAGCCTTCCCTGCGCTCCTGTCCATGAAGACGCACCGCCCCGTTAAGCTGGTCAACACTCGCGAGGAGACATTCACCCTCAACGGTCCTCGCCTGGAAACCAACATCTACCTGAAGACCGCCGTGACCAGCGACGGCCACATCACCGCGCGCGAGGCCCGCAGTGTCTTTGACGTTGGTGCCTACTTGGGAGCCGGCCCCAACTCCGGCGTGGGACACGGACTGGGCGCCTACAACATCCCCAACTTCAGGCTGCGGTCTTACGGCGTGTACACCAACAAGGTGTATGTCGGTTCCTATCGCGCCTCCGGCGTCGCCGATATGACCTTTGCCGTCGAGTCGCACATGGACGTCATCTCCCACAAGCTCGGCCTCGATCCGCTTGAGTTCCGGGCTATGAATGCCCTGAAGGAAGGGGACACCGGCGTCAGCGGAGCTCGCATTCCCCGCAACGGTCTCTCCGAGGTCATGGATGCGCTCAAAGAGAATATGGAACTGACGCCCAATGGGGCAAACTCAGAGCCAGCCCATACGGACGCAAGAGTGGCCCGCGGTGTGGGCGTGGCCGTCGGGGAATGGCGCAGCGGCAGCGGGCCGTCCACGGCGTCCATCAGCGTCAACGAGGACGGCACGGTGGGCCTGCTTACCGGCTCGGTGGACATCTCCGGTAGCGATACTTCGCTGGCGCAGATCGCCGCAGAGGTGATGGGTCTGGAGCTGGAGCAGGTGATTGTCGCCAAGCGTGATACCGACCTCGCTCCCTTCACCGGCCCCAGCGGAGGCAGCCGCATCGTGTACAGCCAAGGCAAGGCGGTGCAGATGGCCGCCGAGGATGCACGGGACAAGCTGGTCGCTCTGGCCGCCGACCGCCTGGGCGTGCAGGCCGACGCCCTGGAGTGTGAGGGCGGCGCGGTCTACGTTATGGACAATCCTCCCCAAACAATGGGGCTGGGGCAGTTGGCTCGCATGAGCCTGTCTTCTCGCGGCGGACCCATCGTTGGGACTGCGTCGTTGTCCAGCATGCCTTACAACCCGGTGTTCAACGCCCAGGGCGCCGAGGTCCTGGTCGACCGGGAAACCGGGCAGGTACGCGTCACCCGTTTCGTGCAGGCCCAAGACGTTGGGCTGGCGGTGAACCCGATGGGCGTGGTGGGGCAGCTCGAGGGCGGTGCGGTACAGGGTATCGGCCGGGCGCTGAGCGAGGAAATCCTGATTGACGGCGACACCGGGCAGGTCCGTAACCCTTCGCTGGCCACCTACCTGATGCCCTTGGCCATAGATATGCCTGACATCGTAACCGTGCTGGTGGAAGTGCCCAGCGAGGACGGACCTTTCGGCCTCCGCGCCGTGGCCGAGCCGCCGGGATTCGGCCCCCCTGCGGCGATCGCCAACGCCATCTACGACGCGGTTGGTGTACGCATCCGCACCCTCCCCCTGAGCCCGGAGCGGGTACTGGCCGCCATGCAGGGCCGCGAGCCGGACGACTACGGCATGGACGTGGAAGCCCTCCGCGCGGCTGAGGCATAGAACCTGCCTCATTTACCGGGCGACTCCAAAATATACCAACGCAGGGGCCAAATCGCATTTGTCAATTTGGCCCCTGCGACGTTTGCCCCAACAGGCCGGATTCCAGGCCGGTTTCACCGGCGCAATACGCAAAGCTGCGAATCTTTTTCCCTGCCCCAAGTCAGACCTTCAAATGGGCTGCGTTCCAGGGTCAGGGTCATTTGGCTCTTGGGAATGAAGTCCTCTCTTCGCTTCAGGAGAGGGTTGGGGTGAGGGCGTTCCTGTGCCGGAAAAGGTTGCCGATGCACAAGGCTTCCCCTCACTCCAGCTCCCTCCCTCAAGGAACAGAAAAACCCACAAGGCCCTGCTTCCATTGGGCTTATTGATTAAACCCGCAGGATGACAGTCAGCAAGTGGTTTCGGGGCGCTTTGGACCAATTGGAGAAATACCCAGTTGGCATAGAGCGGTAGTCCCGCTAGGGATCCAGTATTCGCCCCACAAACAGTGTGGCACCTGTCATCTGGTCCCGGATGAAGAATACGAAGGGCCGGTCCACAGTGACCTCGATGGGTTCCGGCTGAACGATCACTGCTTTCGTTTCGCTGACTATCACTGCGGTGGCGGCCACCGCTTCAGTTCCCGACTCATCAACGGACACGAAGGCTTTGTGTAGCACGTCAGATATCAGCAGGCATTCGTCATCTCCCGCTTGGCAGGACAACCCATCCATCCCAGAGAAGTCGGCGGCCCTCTCGTTGAAGGCGTTGGGCATGCCCATCGTTTCCAGAGTATCCGTCAGGCTGAAGCCCGATTCTATCTCGAACTTCGGCATGGTCAGGCGGACAAGAGTGGTTTCAAGTCTTTCCAGAAACCCCTCAACTGTGTCGCCATTGAGGGAGTTTTCAAATTCGCCGAATCTTCCTGAGTCGGGCATCAGGATGGTCATAGACATCCGCCCGTCTTCGTATGGCAGCTGCACGGCCTGATACCCGTCGAGCCTTGCATAACCGAGCTTGGCTTCCTGCCGCATCATCGGAACTTCGCTCTCGCTGCCGTCAAGGTGGAAAAAGGTACGGGGAGCGGTGGCTCCTTTTTTGAAAGGCACGCTCCAAGCGGCTTTGAAGTAAATCGCGTTGGCCAGCACCAGCCGGGTGTAGCGATCTACGGCGTCGCGCGGAATCAGGTTTTTTATTCGACCCTCAGTCTCCTCGAGAGCCCAGTCGTTGATGCGTAGGCGCGCATCCTCCGCATTGCGCCTGAAATCCACCGTCCTGACCTGGTCGCCGTAATTCTCGGCCAGCGTATCGAGGAAGGTTGGCAAAAACCGTGGCTTTCCTGTCCCCAGACAGAGTTGGCCACGTTCAGACGAAACCCATCGTCATCCTTGCTCTGGGACTGGGAGGTCAGGTCCAGGGCGTTGAACGCAGGATGCAGTTTGTCCTGGGGCAAGTCGAACCGGAGAGTGGCCGCCATCTGACTTTCGGTCTCGCCGCTGGCGCCGGCATAGGCCATGGCGAGGACCAGTGAGATGCTGTACGGAGAGAAAAACAGGTTCTCGTCCCCCGAACTGCCCGCAGAACCAACAAGTGCGCGGTACAGGTCGAAGGCAAATCCGGAGTTTCCGCTGACAAGAGTGGCCAATTCTTCATCGGTCACCGCAGTTGACACGTCCCGCGGTTTTTGGGAATCCGATGCCCGCGCCAACGTAGGGGATGGGGTGGCCGATGGTGGTGGGGTGGCAGTGGGAGTCTGGCCCGGCGGGGTAGCGGTAACCGCCGACGGTTCTGCGGTCGGACGATCAGGCCCTTGGGTGGAGGGAACCGCGGAGCGCCCGGGCTCGGGTGTAACCTGGTCCACACCCTCCTCCACTTTGGCCGCCGACTGTGGAGTGGGGCTAACCGGGACAGGAATCTTGGTTTCGCCCGGTGTGGTGCCGAGCGGAGTGGGCGCCACTTTTGGGGTCGCGGTCGCCGGCCCCGACACGGCAGCAGGCGTCAAAGTCGGCTTCGAGTCACAGGCCAATAGCCCGGCAGCTAACAGAAGGCCCAAGGACAAAAGAAAAAGCAGCTTGTTCAACAACGAAAGCCCTCGCGTCCCATGCTGTGGTCTGCGTGCCAGCAGGGGCCATTGAAGGTTGCGGTTTTCAAAGGAAAGCCCCTCGCCGACATCTGAATTCGCCAATAATACGGAATAACATCGGGCGACGATGGCCATCAAAGGGCAGAAGGAAGTGCGGAGCGCGGACTGGAGGATCTGGCGGGATGAGGCCGGAGAAGCAGCAGCCAAGGAAAATTATTGGAGGCGACGGGCGGATTCGAACCGCCGCATAGAGGTTTTGCAGACCTCCGCCTTAACCGCTTGGCTACGTCGCCTTGACTGTTCCGTACCGGAACTTTGTAGAGACACGGGCCGCCTGGCCGGATTGTGGTGCCGAGGGCGGGATTTGAACCCACACAGGCGCACGCCCACTGCCCCCTCAAGACAGCGTGTCTACCAATTCCACCACCTCGGCAGGGCCATTAAAGCTGTATTATAGCACCCCTCATACTACCTGCAACACCCTTGGCCGCGCCTCCAGGGTCTATCAGTTGTTGCCAGTCGCGTTGGTGGTGAGCTTGTCGCAGAGACGCCCATTGATGGTTCGACAAGCTCACAACCAACGCGACTCAGTGGGCCAGTATCGAAAACCAAGAAACCCCCGAACTGCAGTACGTGACTGCAGATGGTGTACCGGTTCCTGCTATAATCCAGCCGCCAATCGCCGATTTTCCTGGCGCGATTTACCGGAGTTTCGTTATGCCCGCATTCGACCCACGAGCCATTCGCGCAGTTACCTTCGACCTCTATGGCACTCTGCTGGACCTCGAGGCCACATTTGCGCCGGCCTTCAGCGGATTTCTGCAGGCGCGCGGCATCGAGATCGATGCCGCTGATCTGGTGCGGACCTGGGAGTGGGCCTACCTGCACGAGGGGATGGTGGATACGTTTCTCGGAGGGACCCGCACTCCCTTCGAGCAGTTGCGCCGGACCACGCTGTCACAGGTGTTCGCGCGCATGGGAATCGAGCACAGCCGCGACGACATTGATGAACTGCTGACCGCCCGCGTCACACCGACGCTGTTTCCAGACGTCGTCGAATCGCTGACTGCTATGCGAGGGCAGTACACTCTGTCGGTGCTCTCCAACGGCGATCTGGCGGTGCTCGAACGCATCGTGTCCACACTGGAAATTCCCGTGCACCGGACAATCTCAGTGGAGCAGGCCGGCTGCTACAAGCCTGACCAGCGGGTGTACCGCCGCGCCGCTGAACTGCTGTCGGTTGAGGCCGGCGAAATACTGCATGTGGCTGCTCATGCCTGGGACATCCGCGCCGCCCGGACGGCAGGAATGCACGGCGCGTACGTTGACCGCCACAGCATCCCCTATGCGCCGTTCACCGACGACCTCCCCGACCTGGAGACCGCCACCCTGCCTGAGCTTGCCGCCATCCTGGGGTGACATCGGCGCCTGAATCCCCCCTCATTTGAGGAGGGAGGGTGAAATGCAAGGTACAGCCCACCACGGAGGAGAACAATGTCCATCCGCTACGGAATCGACTTGGTGTTGCAGCCTTCCTTCACGGCGAAGGTCTACCAGACTCGTCAGATAGTTTGCGGCCAATACTCTTCCTGGGCTGCCGAGATGCAGATGTTGCGAATGGCTCTCACACCCTACTTCCCTTGCCCCGACGACCGGCTGCCGGTCCTTGCGTCCCAGGTGGAAAGCATCGCCCGAGAAACAGGACCGCAAGAGCAGTACCCGCTGAGACGCACAGTCATTTCGCCGGACCCGTCCATCAACGGGGTGGTCTTGGAGTTCGAAGCGCCATCCCCACTGTTCGAGTTGCAAGGAAAAGCCCTTGAGGCCGCCAGGAATCACTCGGCCAGCCCGCATCCATCCGAACCCTTCGTGCCCCGCATTGCCCTGCTGGAGTACGGGGTGTTCCCGGAGGCGATACTGCCCGACGCCGTCGAGTTCGCCGCCGGGGTGGCATCGGGGCTCGACATGACGCAGATGGCCCTGCCGTGGCGGCTCCTGCTGACCCGCTACGCCTCAGGGGCGGCGGGCGACGACTGGAGCAACGGCCGCTGGGCCGCCGACCTGTCGTGGCAGCAACTGTACAGCCACCGGCTGTACACCGAAGCCACGTAGCTGCTCGGGCTGCTGGACCTGGTCCGAGGAAAGCCAGCGCAAAGGTTGGGAGCGCCTGCCTGCGCTGGGGAAGCTGAGAGAGACCAGACGCTGGCTTTGGGGCGGTCGCGGGTCGTCGGCATTCTCATACCAAGTGTCCGAAGTACACGTCGGCATAGGCGCCGGGTGGAATACGTTGAAATTCCACCAAGAAACTAAGTCCGCTATCACCTGTCCGCTGACCTTCGGTGGCTGCGTCGCCGAACAGGTCCAGCCGCGATACACCGTAGAGTTCGCAGAATTCCGGCCGCTCGTTGGTTCGTTCGGCGACGTCCGGGATCATCGTTTTGCCTCCACTCCATCATCCGCAATATGCTCCGGCTTGTCGTTAGCTGTCATCTTTGCCCGTCCGTCGATGGCTCCAGCTTTAACAAGAAAAGTCAGTAATGCGGTATCATTCAGGCACCACTCACATTTCCCACGCTGAAGGAGAACGTGCGATGAAAGCCACCATCAAGCTGCGGCAGATGCTCAACTCAGGCGACCTGGTCGTCGCTCCCTTCGTCTTGAACGCCCTGCACGCCAAGATTGCCGAGTCCGTCGGATTCCAGGCAGTCTACATGACCGGCGCCGGGACAGCCGCCGAGCGGGGGTTCCCCGACGTGGGCCTGCTGACCATGACCGAGATGGTAACCAACGCCAAGTACATCGCCAACGCGGTGGACATCCCGGTTATCTGTGACTCCGACTCCGGTTTCGGCAACCCGCTCAACGTGAGACGGGCGGTGCAGGAGTACGAGTCCGCCGGCGTTGCTGCCATCCACATAGAGGACCAGGTGTTTCCCAAGAAATGCGGCTTCTTTGAGGGCAAGCAGGTCATCCCAATGGAAGACCACGTGCACAAGATACGCGCCGCTCTTGATGCCCGCACCGATCCGAATTTCGTCATCATCGCCCGCTGCGATGCCTACGCCGTGACGGGTTGGGAGGACACCATCCGCAGGAGCAGGGCCTACGTGGAAGCGGGTGCGGACGTGGTGTTCGTCGACGGCATCAAAAGCGAGGAGGACATTCACAACTATGCCCGCGATATGGCCGACCTGCCCCGGATGTACAACGGCGACCTGATGAACACCAACGACGTGGCCGACTTGGGCTACAAGATCATGATCTGCGGCAGCACCATCTGGCTCATCTACCAGCAGGTCAAGGAGTCCTTCGAAGAGTTGAAGGCCACCGGCGCCGTTGATCCCAAGCGCGTCGCCACCCGCTGGGACGTGGCATCTCTCCTCGGACTCAGCGAAATCTACGAACTGGAGCGCAAGTACGGCGTCAGCGAAGTCGTCCCCACCAATGTCTAGGGGACGTCGGCTGCAATCGCTATAATGAGAGTGCGAATCATCCATCCTTGACGGACAGCCGGGGCGCAACATGACAACAAAACCCAAGCTGATGACTGCCGAAGAGTTCCTGCTCATGCCCGACGACGGTATGCAGCGCGAACTCATCCGCGGAGTGTTGACAGAGAATATGCCTCCAGGGGACGAACACGGCCTTTTGGTAATCAGAATCGGGAGTCTCTTCGGCAACTACTCCGAGGAAAACGACTTTGGAGATGTGCGCGGAGGCGATTCCGGCTTCCTATTGGAGCACAATCCCGATACCGTTCGTTGCCCGGACGTGGCATGGATCGCGCCGGGCCGCCTCGATGGTCCTGTCGTTGGCTACCCGGAGTTAGCTCCCGACCTCGTGGTGGAAGTGAAGTCGCCCAGCAGTTCCAACCGCGAAATGGCCGAAAAAGCGGCGATGTGGCTCTCTCACGGCACCCGCATGGCGCTGGTAGCCGACCCCAGGCCCGTCACTCTCACCGTCTACCGCCCCGGCGAGTCACCCCAGGTGCTGGGAGAGTTCGACGTATTTGACGGGGCCGATGTTCTGCCCGGTTTCACTGCCCCCGTCTGGAAATTCTTCCGCCGCTACGAGTAGCGTCCCCGGCTGGGACTCGTCCACAGATTGCTTTGCGAAGGCCGCTCATAATGAGCGGCCTTCGCACTCTTATCAATTGCTTTCAGACCACCCCAACACCAGCCCTATGGCCAGCTCAGAACGATCGGTGGGGCATTGCAACCGCGTCTAGTGGCCGCGATGCTGCTGGAACTCGCGCTCGGTGGTCTCGGCCTCGACCTGCTGGTACTCGGGCAGGCTGATCAGGGCCTCCACCTCGGCACGCATCTGGGCCACCTGGGGGGCATTGATGCCTATATGGCCCGTGTCCCTCAAGCTCTCGTAGATGCGCCGGATACCATCGACCGCCGCAATGATTGAAGAGGTCGCATAGATCAGGAACTGGCAGCCGAGGTCCCGGTATTCTTCCACCGTGATGTCGTCGGCGCCAGCAATCACCATCAGCGGAATGTCGGGCACACCCCGCCGGAAGGTGGCCAGGTCCTCACGGCTACGCACTCCACGGGGCATCACCAAGTCCACGCCAAGGTCCTTGAGCGCGTTGCCCCTGCGGATGGCCTCGTCCATGTCGCCCTCCACCGCTGTGAAGGCGTCGGTGCGTCCCACTATCAGGAAGTCGGGGTCGGTGCGGGCTCTCAGCGCGTAGCTGATCTTCTGGAGAAATTCGTCCATGGGTATAACGTGTTCCAGCCCGGCGTGGTAGGAGGCCCGCTTGGGAAAATACTGGTCCTCGATGTGTATGCCAGCCACCCCCGCCGCCTCAAAGGACCGCACCGTGTGCATCGCGTGCACCGGCTCCCCATAGCCTGCGTCGGCGTCGCAGATCACTGGCAGAGGCACGGCACGCACCACCTTTTCCGCCACCGAAAGCTGTTCGGTCATGGTCATCAGTGGCTCGCTAACCGCCAAGTGCGCACCGGAGATGTAACCGCCGCAGTAGATGGTGCTGAAGCCCAGCGACTGAACCAGTCGCGCCGATACGGGGTCGTAGGCTCCCGGAGCGACGATTTGCTCCCCGGACTGTACCTTGGCCCTGAGGTCGGTTCGTACTGACATAGTCCCTTTCTCCGTCATGCTGTCTTCCTTGAGGTCTTCCTGGAGAGAGAGTTTGCTTGAGGGCGTAAATGGAATCTCCAGGTCTAGTCTTGGGGAATGAGGGGGATAACCTCCCGCGAAAACTGTTCCAAGTTCTCCTGTATCGAGGCCACGCTGTCGCCGGCTGGGAACCCTATGATGAAGTTGGAAACGCCAAGGTCCATGTACTGGCGCAGGTCGGCGGCGATCTGCTCCGGCCGCCCGTTCATCCAAGGACGCGATCCATCGGCAGCGTTGTTGAACCGCACATCGGTGCTGAATGTCAGATCGACCGCGTTCTCGTCGCGTCCAGCCCGGACCGTCAGGCGCCGCAACCGGGCGATGAGACCGGATAGTTCCTCCGGTTCCAAGATCGCAGGCGGGCGCAACCCGATGGGCATCCAGCCGTCCCCGTACTTCGCCGCACGGCGGATTGCAGGCCCGGTGTGGCCGCCAATCCAGATGGGAGGGTGCGGTTTCTGAACGGGCTTGGGCGAGAAACCACTCCCGGAAATCTGGTAATGCTCGCCGTCAAAGGACGGGGTGTCCTTGGTCCACAGTTCCTTATACAGCTCGATGTATTCGTCGGTGACTGCGCCGCGCTGGGCGTAGGTGTCGAGTCCCATGGCCTCGAACTCCTCCTCCATCCAGCCCACGCCGGCGCCCAGGATCACCCGTCCGCCTGAGAGCACGTCCAGGGTCGACAGCATCTTTGCGGTCAGCACCGGATTGCGGTAGGGCAGGATGAGGACGTGGGTGCCCAGTCGGACGCGCTGGGTGCAGCCTGCCAGGAAGTTCAGCGCCGCCAGCGGCTCAAAATACGGCTGGTCCGGAACGAACGTCGCCACGCCATCGGAGGCGTAGGGGTAGAAGGAGCTGACCTTCCTGGGCAGGATGATGTGGTCGCTCACCCAGATGTGGTCATAGCCGAGATCATCGGCCCGCTGGGCCAGTGCGCGCAGTTCATCGGGACCCGCCAGCGGGCCGCGGGTGGGTACGGAAGTGCCGAAGGTGACTGCCATAATATCCTCCGGTGGCGCGTATATTCACGCCCCTCAGATTCGTTGGTTGCCGGGCCAGTGTAGCAGATGCTCTGCGGGTTGCGAACTAGAAAATCCCGCTGGAATTCCTTGCCTTCCCCTGTTTCCTGACTACGTAACTGCCCCCCAGGTAGTCGTGCCAGCCTCGTTTGTTTTGGTCGAACCCTATCCACAGGTATCCGACCCACAAGATGACTTCCGATATGAACTTGCCAACCAGTTCCCGGACTATCACTCGGTGCCAGGGCGGGATGTTGCCGTTGGCGTCAACCACCTGAATCCGCAACAGCATTTTGCCTAATGTCTGTCCCCGAAGCCCAGTAAACAACACGCCATACGCTACCGACAACCCCCAGATAAGCAACAGGAAACTGTAATTGATATTCTCCAGGCTGACGGTAACATCCTGCTGAGCCGCCGGGTCGACATCGCCCGAAGTGCGAGAGATACCGATGGCCGCCGCGATCAGCGCCGCAATGAGGTAGACGACAATCCGGTCGACTACGAAGGCCGCACACCGGATCCAGAACCCCATGTATTCCGCTCTTGCGTATGGGGCGGCAAGGGGGACGCCGCAATTGGGGCAGAAGTCGGCGAACGGCGCGACAGATGTGCCGCAGGCGCCACAAAGAAGCCCACCGGCAGTCGCCGCAGTTCCCGAATACGCCGGAGCGTCGGCGCAGTCGAAGCAGAGCCCATCGGAAGCGCGAAAGTGCAGCGCACAGAGCGGCGACACGCCGCAGCGGAAGCACGTATGTCCCTGGCCCCACGGAACACCTATGCCGCAGCCGCGGCAGTAGGGTATGTAGTCAGCCGGAGCAGGGGCAGCCGACGAGCGGAGCTGTTCTTCCGCCCCGCTTGAGGTGGCGACCGGGTGGCCACAAACTCCACAATCCCGGCAGCCGGGCCCGACAGCCGCTCCACAGTTCCCACAAAAAGATGCCTCCGAGTCGAGGCTTGGTTCACTGGCCATGAGGCCCATAATCTCCCATCTGAAATTTTCTCCTGCTCAAGCATACGCCGCCCGATGATACCGCTCAAGACACCTGGGGCTACCCGGCATTGGTCCACGAGCACCCTGGATTTGCATTATTCTGAGAGCCAATATAATGTGCAGGAACTTGTACGATTCGATTAAGCGCCAAGGAAACCAAGGTTGGGGCGTCCAGGGTCAAGGTGAAACCGCAGCACAGACAAAATGGTTGTTCCGGTTCTCTCGGTCGGGCCTCTCCAGTTCAAGCGCCCTCTGGGTGGATTAGCGTCGCATCCGCGCCTTTGAGGGCAACGCTGATTCTGCTACTGTCGGCAGCGCTGGTTTCCATAGCGGCGATTGGCTGTGATGTCGTAGAGGAGCGAATCTCGCCGTCCACTCCCACTCAAGTCTCCCCCACCCGCACAATCCCGACGGAACCTCAGGCGACCCGTGACACACCCGGTATCTCCCCCGCAGCGCCCGGCTTGGTGCTGCCGGTATCCATTGCAGTGGTGCCGCCGGATCTGCCCAAATACGACCGCAGTTCCTGGCGACACTGGACGGATGAGGACAGGGATTGTCAGAACGCCCGCCAAGAGGTCCTGATAGCCGAATCCGCCGTGGCTGTCACTTACCAGCCCAACGACCGGTGCCGGGTCGCCACCGGACTCTGGGAGGGTCCGTACACGGGAAAGAGCGTAAACTATCCCAGCGATCTGGATGTCGACCACATGGTGCCGCTGGAAAACGCCCACCGCTCCGGGGCCTGGAGCTGGAGCCGGGAACGCAAGCGGGAATACGCCAACCACTTGGAATACGAGAATCATTTGATCGCCACCACCAACGGGGCCAACCGTTCCAAGGGATCCAAGGGCCCCGAGAGGTGGCGCCCGCCTTTGGAAGACTATTGGTGCGTCTATGCCATTGACTGGGTGACCATCAAAAATGATTGGGGGCTGAGTGTCACAAAGGACGAGTATTCCGCTCTCTTCGAGATGTTGGCCACCTGCGAAATGACGGTTCTGTTGCAACCAAAGCAGGGCGCGCCTGCGCCGCCTCCCACATCGACCATAACGCCCTCTCTGCCCACAGACCTGCGATACGACCCCTTCGGCCCCGACCGCGACTGCGGAGATTTCGACTCCTACGGGGGCGCGCTGGCGTTTTTCCTCGCAGCGGGCGGCCCTGAAGTCGATCCCCACAGGTTGGATGCGAACAGCGACGGTGAGCCTTGCGAGTCCCTTCCCGGAGGGCCCGCCGCCAGTGAGTTGCCGACATCGCCTGAGGGTGCTTCGGCGATGTTTTCTCAGGAAGAGCCACCTGTTGGCAGAGAGAATGGCGGTTGCCCCGCTACCGGACCACCACGAACCGCCCGCAACTACTTGCCAGCTCCCTTGGTGGGCGGCCAAGCTGCAACGGACTGTATTGCGACGCCTCCGCCAACCACCTCTCCCGTTCTCCTTCCGCCCATCATCCCCACTCCAATGCCTGCGCCTACAGCCACCCTCACTCCAATTCCGACACCATCTGCGATCCCAGCGGCAGGACTGGATCCTGTACCGGAGGAGACGTTTGTCGACATGAACTGCGGGGACTTCTCTGATTGGCAAGCTGCACAGGCTTTCTACCTGTCGGAGGGCGGACTCTCCAGAGACCCACACAGGCTGGACAGGAATCTTGATGGCGTGGCATGCCAGTCCCTGCCTGGAGCGCCGCATAGTGTCTCCGGGACGAAAGAACCTGCGGCAACCTCCACTCCGTTGCCCACTCTTACCGCTGAACCGGAGCCAGCGCCGGCTTTTGCAGCCTCGACGGACCTGCCATTCGACCCGGATGGCCCAGACCGTAACTGCGGCGAATTCTCATCATGGTGGAATGCCCAGAACTTTTACCTTGCAGCCGGCGGCCCCGACGAAGACCCTCATGGGCTGGACCAAAACGGCGACGGGACAGCATGCGAATCCCTTTCGGGAGTTCCCGGGAGCAGTCTGGAGAATTCCGCAGCCGCCACCGGTCCGCCTGATGACTTTGAGGACCATAACTGTAGCGACTTTGAATCCTGGGGGCAGGCGCAGGATTTCTATATCTCGGAGGGCGGGCCATCTGAAGACCGGCACCGCCTGGACGGGGACAAGGACGGAATTGCCTGTGAAGGACTCTGGGATGCGCCGAGAAATCGCAACTGACGGCCATCCCATTGTGTATGCTGGCGCGGCGTCTGGTGGCGGCTTGGCGCGGTTGTGCCGCTTGGCGAGGGTGTGCTAGGCTGAAATTGAGGTTCGTAAGTCGTTATGAATGAGCATATCTCCCCTCGCAGGGTCGTCGTCGCAATGAGCGGCGGAGTGGATTCCTCGGTCGCCGCGCTGTTGTTGCATCAAGCTGGCTGGGACGTCATAGGTGTGACTATGAAACTTTACAGCCTCGACGAGTCCGAACTGCCCGCCGACCACCAAGGCTGTTGCACGCTGGACGACGTGGAAGACGCGCGAGCCGTCTGCCGCCGGTTGGGCATCCCCCACTATGTTCTGAACATGGAGCGCGAGTTCCACGACCAGGTCATGGACTATTTCGTGTCCGAGTACCGTCGCGGCCGCACGCCGCACCCATGCATTGCCTGCAATGACAAAATCAAGTTCAGCCATTTAATGACCCGCGCCGATGCCTTGGGCGCAGAGTATGTCGCCACAGGACACTATGCTCGCACGGAGCGAGGCCCGGACGGCGCCATACTCAAGAAGGGCGTTGACCATGCCAAGGACCAGTCATACGTCCTGTTCGGCATGACTCAGGCCCAACTGTCCCGGACCCTGTTGCCCGTCGGAGGCTACCGCAAGGATGAAATCCGTCAACTGGCCTTGGACGCCGGACTGATTACCGCCAACAAGCCCGACAGTCAGGATATCTGTTTCATTCCACTGGGCGACTACCGGGAGTTCCTGCGTCAACGGGCTTCCGGCGACCCCGGCGAGATTGTGGAGATGGACGGGTCAGTCGTCGGTATGCATCAGGGCATCGAATACTTCACCGTGGGCCAGCGCCGGGGGCTGGGGCTGCCGCACACGCCGGGTGAGCCGCGCTACGTGATCCGCCTGCAGGCCGACAGCAACCGCGTAGTGGTTGGGCCGGAACAGGCCCTGTACGCCGGAGAGACTTGGGTTTCGGGCGTGAACTACGTGGCCGGCGGTCCTCCCGCCAATGGTACGCCCGTGTCGGTAAAGATTCGCTACAAGTCCTACGAGGCCCCGGCGACACTGCACCCCCGGCCCGGAGGTGCGCTGGTGGTGCGCTTCCGCGAGCCGCAACGGGCCGTTACGCCCGGTCAGGCCGCCGTGTTCTATGACGGCGACACCCTAGTGGGAGGCGGAACCATCGAGCCGCCGGAGGTGAATGAGAAGTCTCAGATTTCCATGCCTGTCAGCAACAAAACACTGGTATGAGCCTTGGCGAAGAAGGTGCAGAGGCACAACTGCGATTGCGTCGCGCGTTCGAAAATCTGCCCTAGAGCAGGTATTGGCGAACAAGCGCACACGCTCATTTGGGAAGGGACGGACTGACCACGGACATTGTTGTGGCGGCATTGGAATCTCCAACTGACGCCGCTTCCCAGAACCGGAGGAAAGGACCCCGCAGAGCCTTATTCAAGTATTATCCAGCGGGGGCTGAGGAAATAGCTCATCTGGACGATGCCACAGGAGAGGCTTGGTTTCGGGCCGTGCTCGATGAGTCGGAGGCCCTGTACACGGCATTTCGCGACTATTTCACCGAAAAGGAAGGAGGTCGCCCATCTTGTCCAACTCCGAACACATCGACGAACTTTTAGATGCAAAAGCTCCCGCTCCTATGACTCCTGATTGTATGACTCCTGAAATAAAATACGATGAAGAGTCAGACACCTTGTGGATAGGAAACGGAAGAACTGTGCCCAATGGGATGGACCTTTTCGACGGCTGCGTGGTATTCTTCGACGAAGACCGGCGGGTGAGCGGCATAATGTTCGAGGATGCTCTAGAATTGCTATTGCCGTACCTCAAGCATGAGCCCACGAGAAAGTCCAAGCAGTTTGCGCAAGATTAAATACTAAAGCAGTTGCACGAAATGCCTGACCTCTCCCTTGAACGCGAGTTGCTGCGCCGGGGCGCGCGGCCTGTGGCCGGGGCCGACGAGGCCGGGCGCGGACCGCTGGCTGGGCCGGTGGTGGCCGCCGCCGTCATCCTGCCGCCCGACCTGACCGGAGATGAGGATTGGCTACGCCTGCTGGATGACTCCAAGCGTCTCACGCGGGCGCAGCGTGAGCGGGCCTTCGAGGCGGTGGAGGAACACGCTCTCGACTGGGGCGTCGCCTCCGTCGACCCCAAGGAAATCGACCGCATCGGCATCGGCGTCGCCGCGCTGATGGCGATGATGCAGGCGGTGGAGTTCCTCCACATCAAGCCCGCTCACCTGCTGCTGGACTACATCCACGTCAAACAATGCCCATACCCCTACGACACGGTGGTCAAGGGCGACAGCCGCAGCTATAGCATTGCCGCCGCGTCCAACGTGGCCAAGGTAACCCGCGACCGCATGATGGGCGAATACGATGCAGCTTTCCCCAGCTATGGTTTCGCCAAGCACAAGGGCTATGCGACCCGCTTGCACCTCGAGCGACTGCGGGAAATCGGTCCCTGCGAAATACACCGGCGCTCCTTTGCCCCCGTGGCCCAGGCCCGACTGCGCTTCCCTGAGCAGTCAGCCCCATGAGCGGCGCCAACCGGCGTCTGGGAGAGTGGGGCGAGAGGCAGGCGCGACTGCACCTGGCAGCCAAGGGATACACCGTCGTCGCCAACAACTTTCGTTGCCGCGCCGGAGAGATCGACATCGTGGTTTGCCAAGGCGACGAATTGGTCTTCGTGGAAGTTAAGACCCGTCGCGGCGATGCCTTCGGGCAAGCCGTGGAGTCCGTTTCTCCTGCCAGGGCCGAGCGTCTGGCCGCTGTAGCCGAGGAGTTCATGCAATCCCACCTGTCCGGAGACTACCACTCGGGGACACAATGGCGAATCGACCTTGTTTGCCTGAACCTGGACCGGAGCGGCAAGCTCATTTCCATCTGCCATATACCCAACGCCGTTGAGCTGTGAAGAACCGGGGCGTATTCCGGCTGTGGCCCGGCGCTGATTTCCCCTACCCGCCACGAATCTAAAAGGGGAATGTCAGCCGGGTCAGCATTCCGCATGACACGAACAGCAGCGCCACCAGCAACGCCAGTATGAGGCAGCCGGTGCGTCGGTTCAGCCAGCCAAAAGGAGCAAGAATTCGCCGGACGACGCGTGGTATCAAGAGTTATCTTGCTCCAGGGGTAGGGCACTACGGTTGATTTGGGCCGCGAGGTAACCCGCGCCAAAACCGTTGTCTATGTTGACCACGGCCACGCCGGGGGCGCAACTGTTGAGCATCGAAAGCAGAGCCGCCAACCCCTCGAAGCTGGCCCCATAGCCCACGCTGGTGGGCACGGCAATGAGGGGAACCGAGACTAGCCCCGCAACCACCGCAGGCAGCGCGGCATCCATCCCGGCCACTACGATGATGACCCGCGCCGCTCGTATCTCCGGCAGCCGCTCCAGCAGACGGTGCAGCCCGGCGACGCCCACGTCGGCGATGAGCGAGGCCTCGTATCCCATCAGTCCGGCGGTCAGTTTGGCCTCCTCGGCCACGGGCAGGTCGGCAGTGCCGGCGGTCACTATCAGCGTTCCCGCCTGTCTCGGGCGGTCAATCGGCGACGGTAAAACAATGGCCCCGGCCAACTCGTGGTACTCGGCCTCTGGCGCGACCTCCAGCACGGCGCAGTGAGCATCACGCCCGGTCTTGGTGACCAGCACCGGATGGCCGCGCCCCCGCAGTGCCGACACTATGCCCGCCACCTGTTGCGGCGTCTTGCCCTTGCCCAGCACCACCTCCGGAGAGCCAGTGCGCAACGGGCGGTGGTGGTCAATGCGGGCATAGCCCAAGTCCTGAAAGGGCAGGTCCCGCAGCCTGGATAGTGCCTCCTCAGTGGTGAGGCGCCCGTCGCGCACCTGCTCCAGCAGCTGTCGGATATCGCTGCCATCCCGTTCCGGGTGCGCACTCACGTCAGTCCAGAAGCTGCTGGCGGGCGGCCTCAGAGACCCGCTGGTAGACTTCCTGAAAGGGAAGGCCGGTTTCGATGGCAATGCGGCGGCAGTCGTCCGGTTCGGGAGCGGCGCTCACCGGCGAGCCGCCCAGCGACTTAATCTTAACGCTGACAGACCCGAACACGGTTTCGATGGCGACGCTACGGCGGTTGGCAACGTAGCGGTCAACCAAGCGGGAGCGAATGCCCAGCGTCGGCGTTTCTCGCAGTATCAGTTCAACGGCGGCCTGCTCCAGATGCGTTGGCACCAGCACCGACAGCACCGCGCCGGGACGGTTCTTCTTCATCTGCACCGGTGTGTGCCAAACGTCCAGCGCGCCCAGGTCGAACAATCGCTCCTGGGTATATCCCAGCACCAGCCCCGGCGCGTCGTCCAGGTTGGTCTCCAGCAGCACCACGCTGGCCGACTGGAAGATGTCGGCAATTCCCTCCCCGTCATGCAGGGGCGCTCTGCTGTGGGCCTCCGCGCTAGGGCGTTCGTCAGTCTCGCCCAGCCACAGCCTCAGCGCATTGGGGAAACCCGCCGGGTCCCTCGTCCCCAAACCAACGCCCACCCTTTGAATGGAAAAAGCCGGACGCCGGAATTCGGCCAGCGAGGTGATCAACGCGGCTCCGGTTGGCGTGGTGAGCTCGCCCGCCCCGGCATGCGCCGGGCTGTCGGCCGCCACCGGCGCGCCCGTTGCCGCTATCAGCTCCAGCGTGGCCGGCGCGGGGTTCGAGTATCCGCCAACCCGCCGGGGCGGCGACGGCTCACCCAGAACCAGCGGCGCCGCGTACACTTCGTCAACGCCAAGCTCCCGCAGGCCGATGCAGAAGCCCACCACGTCTACCAACGTGTCCACGCTGCCCAGTTCCTCCAGCTCCAGCGCCTCTTCCGGCTCGCCGTGCACTCGCGCCTCGGCATGCCACAGCGCATGCAACACTCCGGCAGCCTGTTCCTTCACCGCCGTACCGAGCCTGCTATCGTCCACGGCTCGGAGCAAAGCGGCAGGGGAGTGGCGGGCGCGGTCATCCAGCCTGACCTTGAGGTGGACACCGCGAACTTCGCAGCGGATTTCCTCGGCCGCATCGATATCGTAACCGTCGATGGGCAGTTTCCTCAGCTCGCGCCGCAAAAGTTCGACGGAGAGGCCCGCGTCAACCAGCGCCCCCAGCAGCATATCGCCGCTGGCTCCGCCTATGGACTGGATGTAGGCAATCTTCATCGAATCCCTGATGCGGAGATGGGCCTATTTCCTTCGCTGCTGGGAGAGGCCAAAAGACGGGCGCCCCCGGATCCTTACTTTTTCAAGACTTCGTTGAGGCTGCCGGAACGCAGGCCGGTCAGGTCCAGCGAGATCCACAGGTAGCCGATCTTCTTGAGACCAGCGGTGATTTCCTCGCGTCGGCGGAAGGCGATTTCCATATCGGCCTCCGACGCTTCGACGCGGCAGAGCTTGTCGTGATGACGCGCCCGAAACTCCCGCAGCCCCAGGTCCCTCAGAAAGTCTTCGGCTCTCTCGATCTTCGACAGCGTTTCCACGGTTACCGGGGTCCCGTATGGCACCCGCGACGACAAGCAGGGCTGGGCGGGCTTGTCCCACACCGGTATGTTCAGCCGGAGCGCAATGGCCCGGACTGCTGCCTTGTCCAGCCCGGCCTCCAGCAGGGGGCTGCGGGCGTGGTGTTCCGTTGCTGCCTCCATGCCGGGGCGATAGTCGCCCTGATCGTCGATGTTGGCTCCATTGGCGACCCAAGCGTAATTCTCCGCCTTGGCCAGCGCGGTCAGGTGGGAATACAACTCAGTCTTGCAGAAGTAGCAACGGCGCGGGGAATTGGCTGTATAGCCCTCGCGCTCCATCTCGTTGGTGCGAATGACTCGGTGGGCGAGGCCGAACTGCCGGGCGAGACCCTCGGCCTCCTTCAGCTCCCGCGCCGCCAGCGCAGGCGACACCGCGGTCACTGCCAAGGCGTTCGTGCCCAGCGTCTCGTGGGCTGCCACCGCCACCAACGCGCTGTCCACCCCGCCCGAGAAAGCAGTCACCACCGACCCCATTTCGCCGAGGATGCCCCGCAGCGATTCTAGCCGTAGGTCCAAGTCTTCAGTTGCCAAGGCGTTTTCCGTCAAAACAAGTTTAGTGGCCTTCGTTGAGAAACGCCGCCACCGTGTCGGCGAATGCGTCAGGCTGTTCCAGCATCACGAGGTGTCCGGCGTTGGGAATCGTTCCAGTTCTCGACCCAGCTATCATCCCTTGGAAATCAGAGGCGTAAGATGGCGGGTTGATGCGGTCCTGCTCGCCCCAGAGTATGAGCGTCGGCGCCTTGATACGGTAGGCGCGGCGGTTCAACCCCTTGTCGGGCAGAGGCCACAGGAACTTGCCAGCGGCCGCGATATCCTGCATCCGGTCGCGGGCCAGCATATCGGCAAAGCCGTCGAGGGAGGATGCATCTCCTGGCGTCGCGGCCATGCGGTCCCTCAGTTCGTCGGCGTTCAGGGCCAGCAGGTCGGCCACTGGCTCCTTGTCGTGCCACACTCCGGCCGGAGACACAAGCGCCAGCCGGTTGACACACGACGGCGAAAAGGCCGACATCTCGGCGGCAATCATCCCGCCAAGGAAATGCCCGACGACGTGAGCGCGATCAACGCCGAGAGCGTCCAGCAGTTCCAGGTGGTACAGCGTCAGGTCGGTGAGATCGGCCAAGTGCTCCAGCCCGGTGGCCTCTCCGTAGCCGGGCAGATGCGGAGCGTAGACGGTGAACTGCTGCGAGAGCCGTTCCAAGAACGGCGCCCATCCTTTCTGCCCCACCGCGCCGTGCAGATACAGCAGCGGCGGCCCGTTGCCACCAGTAGCAATTTCGGCGTGAAAGTCGCCGCCCCGCAGTTCAAGGTTGATGGTTTCAGGCATCGTTGCTCCAGAAAGGTATTGTTAGACAATTATATACTTTCATAGCGGCGTGTCAGCATTCACGCATCCAGAGTCCCATTCTAATCTGGCCACTTTCCTGGATGCTGGTCACCTTCTCCCAGAAGTCGGCCCCCCGCTCGTGTTTGCTGGCGAATATCAGATAGTATAGAGGTATCCCCCTCGAATTTTTGACTCCGACGAGGTCATTGACGTATTTGTAGTCTATGCCTTTAAGTTCCTTTTGGTATGAATCCAACAAGACTCTAGTTGCTGTTACGCTAGGATCCTTGTTGGTCATAGCATATTCGAACGAACTCCTATAACTGCTGCCGTTCATGAACTTGTCCAACTGTGGCAATTCTCGTTGCCAGTTGCGCTTAATGTTCACTATGGGGAAGTTTATCACTAGGTCAAGTCTACGCCCTGCTGCAAGATTGGCCATAGTCTCAAAGGAAAAATCCCAGCCCCACGGGTCAATAACGGCGAGACCGAGCGAAGTCTGTCCATCTGGCAAATCGGCTACCAACTCGTCAATTACCGCGTCAGTATCGCCCGGATAGTAATTGAAATCACTCTGATCCCTCAAACCTATACCGTCGATGCGCGTTTTCAATGCTTCCAAGCAGTCTGAATCAATATCTACGAAGAAATAGTCGGTGAACTTCACTTTTGATTTAGCGGCGAGTACCGGAGAACCTTCAACTTCTTCCCTCGACCCTTTGATAAAGCATTTCCCTGGCCCGGCAAACAGGTCAATGTAATACCTTCGACTCCATTTCCTCTGCATTCCGTTGTTGAAAATGGCAATTATGCGGTCAATTGCAAACTCTTTTTCCTTGACGTGCTCTGAAACCACCAACGCTGGCAGCCCGTCCGACACGGTAATTAAATCCTGTCCCCTAGACCCACCGTTTGGCGTGCTAATTGTCATTATGCTCTAGCCCCACCCCATTTCTCTCATTCTCAACTCGCTTTGCTCGGCGCTATTGGAGTTGGCTGGGCATCTCATCCCAAGTTCTGCCGTCCAGCAGCCTCCCGCTACGTTTCTTGAAAACACCGCCCCATTGCTTGAAATAGAAGGGCACTCCGGCATCGGCGCACTGCATCTGAATATCACGAGCCCAGGCTGCGTCCATTGGCCTAGCTCCGGGACCCGACTCCCCGCCTACTATAACCCAATCAATTCCGTCCAGATTTAAGTCTAGCAATGGCCCTAGCAGGGGCTCTAGGGACAAAAATTTGATTGTGGCTCCGCACTTTCGCAACAGGTCTATGCGATGAAGATAGCGGTCAGACTCTATGCTTACCCCCAACCAGATTTGAGACGGCCAAGACAGTTCGGCATCTAAAGCTGCCACCCGCTCCGGCCGCTTGGTCAGCACTTGGTAACGGTGCCAGTTCGCCTGTTCCATCACCCCGAAAACTTCCCGCACGAACTCATCTGGAACCTGATCGTGGAACAAGTCGCTCATCGAGTTGACGAAAATTGTTCGCGGCTTGTGCCATCGCAACGGAATATCCAAGGCGTCAGGATGCAGGGTCACCGCAAAGCCATTGCGATACTTGACCATCCCCGTGGCCTTGAGTCGCTTGGCCATCCGCTCGGCATAACACAGCTTACAACCTGGGCTGACTTTGTTGCAGCCGGTCACAGGGTTCCAAGTTGCGTCAGTCCACTCGATTTTGCTGCCAACGGCCATAGGCTCTCTATCCAAAATCATAGCCGCGTTTTCAGTCTCTGCGAAAACCGTAACCTATAGACGGGCAATTCGCAACCGGCAACTGTCAGCAGTTCACAGCCCCGCGTACCACTCCGCAATCGCCTCACCGATTTCATGCGGCGAGTCCTCTTGGATGAAGTGGACTCCGGGGACCGTCACCTCGCGCTGGTTGGGGAAGGTGCGGCAGTACTCGCGTTGCGGGCCGGTTAGGATGGCGCCCGGCTCGGCGTTGATGAACAGCTTGGGGGTGAGAGTCTGCGACAGCCACTCGGCGTATTCGGCGACGATTGCCACCACGTCGGGCGGTTCGCCTTCGATGGGGATTTCGCGGGGCCAGGACAGCGTGGGGCGCCGCGACTCGCCGGGTTCCGCGAACCGGCGGCGGTAGACTTCCATCGCCTCATCGCTGATGCCCCGGATGGTGCTGCCGGGAAGCACCCGCTCAACGAAGATGTTGCGCTCCAGCGCCATGCTCTCGCCCGCCTCCGAGCGAAACCCCTGGAACACCTGCCGCGCCGCCTCCGGCCACTCCTCCCACGTCACGGGGCGCACGATGGCCTCCATGTAAACCAGTCCACTCACCCGCTCCGGGTGGCGCCGTGCCCAGTGGAAGCCAAGGGCCGAACCCCAGTCATGCACCACCAGCGTCACTTGGCCCTCCGGCAGCACGGCGTCGAACCAAGCGTCCAGGTAGCGGCTGTGGTCGGCAAAGCGGTACGAGCCGTCGGGAGTTGCGTCCGACTCGCCCATGCCCATCAGGTCGGGGGCCAGGCAGCGGGCCAGCGGCGAAACGTGGGGAATGATATTGCGCCACAGGTACGACGACGTCGGGTTACCGTGCAGGAACACCGTCGCGCCATCGGAGGCGGAGTCCGGCGCGCCGGTGTCGACGTATGCCATCGCAACGCCCCCCGCGTCGGCGTGGTGGCGAGGGTGTGGATCGTTGGCGGAAATCTCGCTGGCGGTCAAGTTAATTGCTCCGAGTCTAAATTGCTGCGAGTCTATTTGGATAATGTCCTGCTGCGCCAGTCGTCCCGCGGTTTAGGACATTCCGCCCGGCGTCTGCTTCGGACAGCCCACGTTGCACCGCAAGGTAAAAGGCGAACACCCAAGCAATTTCCTCAACGGTGCTGTCTTCGGGTGGCCCTTACTCAGGCTTTATGAAACCCCCTTCGGAGGCTGACTATTACTCAGGGACTCGGAAGAATATCGTTCCGTCGGCATCGTGGCCGTGAGTCCGCCACAGTCGAATTTCGGCCAGCAATTCGTTGTGGCGGGCCAAGGCTCGTTCTTCTGCCGCCGCATGGCGGGCGACGGCCAGTTCTTCCGCCGCCGCGTGTCGGGCCAGGGCCAGTTCATCTGCCGCTGCGTGTCGGGCCCGAGCCCCTTCCTCGGCCGTAGCCTCCCGTGCCAAAGCCCGTTCCTCGGCCACAGCCTCCCGTGCCAGGGCCTGTTCCTCGGCCACAGCCTCCCGTGCCAGGGCCTGTTCCCCGGCCACAGCCTCCCGTGCCAGGGCCCGTTCCTCCACCGCGGCGAATTGCATATCGGCCCGCTCTCGGGATGCACGGATTTCCGCAGCCAACGTTTCTTGGCCAGATTCCAGCTTCCCCAGCCTGCTGCTGATATTGAGCAATGTCCCAACCATGGCAATCAGTATTGCCGCCCCAGCAGCGATAAGACTGGCTATGATTGGTACAGGAATGGTCATAGGGTCACTTTTCTGAAGTCTTCACCTGTCCCTCTCCTGTATCGGAGAGGGAATTGGTGGGCCGCTGCCTCTCAGCCAAGGAGTTACCTTACCGCCACCGGCATAATGGCGTTGGGGTTGGAGACCCCCTCGGGCCACCAGCGGGTCTCGTATTCCGACCAGATGTCGCGAACGTAGGGCATGACCTCGCGGGCGAAGAGCTCGGTGTTTTTCATCGCCAGCTCCTTGGGCATATCGCCGAACTGGAGCAGCAGCATCAGGTTGCCGACCTTGAGCTCCTTGATGGCGTGAGCCAAGTGCTCCCGCACCGTCTGCGGACCGCCGACTATGACATTGCCCGCGTCCAGGTAGTCCTTCCAAGTGAACTCCTTGTTCTGGTCCGCCCGCGACTGGTCGGTGGTGTTGGTCACCTGGGAGTTGTTGCTGCGCACCGAACGATAGCCCGGCGGGTTGCCGAAGCCGGAGTGGATATGCAGGCACTTCTTGAAGAAGTACTCGATGGACTCCTTGTACTCCTCTGCCTGCTCGTCGGTCTCCGACACTGCCACCAACTGCAGGAATCCGGCGTGGTAGGGGTTGAACTCCTTGCCCTGCCGGTCCATCTCTTCCCAGAACCCATCCAGCACGGTCTTGCCCACCTTGTAGCCCGAGTAGCTGAGGTAGCAGTACACGTAGTCGTTGCGGATGGTCCAGTCCCAAGTTTCGAGGCTACCGCTGCCCGGCACCCAGATCGGCGGGCGCGGCTGCTGGTAAGGGCGGGGCCAGACGTTGACGTAGCGCTGCTGGTTGTACTTGCCGTTGAAAGAGAAGGGCTCGCGCTCGGTCCAGGCCCTGACGACGAGGTCGTGGGCCTCTTGGTACTTCTCCCGCAGTGTGATGGGGACCTGCCCATATCCGAATACGGTGTCCATCGCCGTTCCCAGCGGGAAGCCCGCGATGAGACGACCGCCGCTGAGAACGTCCAGCATGGCGAATTCCTCGGCCACACGGATGGGCGGGTTGTAGAGAGCGAGGCTGTTACCCAGCACCACGATGGCGGCGTGGGACGTGCCGCGAGCCATGGCTGACGCCATGATGTTGGGCGAGGGCATCAGGCCATAGGCGTTGGCGTGGTGTTCGTTGACGCAGATTCCGTCGAACCCCATTGTCTCGGCAAACTCCAGTTCGTCCAGGTAGTCGCCGTATAGGCGGTGGCCTTGGCGCGGGTCAAACAACGAATTGGGCACATCGACCCATACGCTGTGGTAATCTTGTTCAAAGTTGTTGGGCAATCCTTGGTAGGGCATCAGGTGGAAGAAGCACATTTTCATGATGAAACAGTCCTGCAGGGCATCGTTTCGCAGATTCTACAACGGATGAGCTTTGCGCCGCCACCATCGGGCGCTGCGTACCCTGAGCCCCCGCTGTCCCGCCCTTTGTCTAACCATGCGGCCAAAAGGTAATTTGCCTCGCACGTCGAGAGAGCATCAACGGAGCATTAATGGGAGGAAAGGCGAAATGACCAGCGTTGAATCGCAGATTGAACTGGTTAAGACCCTGGTGTCCGACATCAGCGGCTTGGTGGGTACGCTCTCGTCGGAGCAGTTGGCCCTTCCCAGTGCCTGCGCCGAGTGGCAGGTGCAGGACGTGGTAAGCCACCTCGTCGGCGGGGCTGAGCGGCAGATTGACAGTATGCGCCGGGGCAGGGCCGGCGACGCGGGGCCGCCGGAGGGCTTTACGCCCCTGGAAAGCTCAGCCATGTCATCCACCAACGCACAACGCGACATCCAGCGGCGCCAGCAGCTGGCGGGCGGCCTGGTACCGGCCTTCGACGAATTCTACGACCGGCTGTACCAAGAAATGGACGGATTCAACCCCGACGGCTGGGATATCCCTTGCTGGCACCTGCGCAGGGGCGCCATGCCCGCCGCCGACTATGTGGAACTGCGGATCCAGGAACTGGCGATCCATGACTGGGACATCCGCAAGGCACTGGAACCCGAACCCTCGCTGCACCCGGACAGCATAGACCCTCTGCTCAGTATGGCCCCCAAGTGGCTGCGCATGTGCTTCCGTCCCGGTGAAAAGCTGGATGCTCCCATTCTGTACGAGTTCGACCTCGCGCCGCCTCATGAAACCAGCATCGTTGTGCGAGTTGCCGGCGACAGCTTCGAAATCCTTTCGGCGGGCGAGGCCCCCGAGGACCGCTGGACGGTGTGCGCCGAGGCCCCAACCTTTCTGCTGTTTATATACGGCCGTCTTACCGGCCAGAAAGCCATCTCGGCCAACGAATTCGCAATATCAGGCGACTCGAGCCTTCTGGAGCGGTTCGAGAGCTGGTTCAAGGGCGTGTAGACTCGGACCACGGAACCGGACCAAACCGGAGCGAACCGGAGCGATAGAGCCGTAATCAAACTGCGGAGTGGTTGCGTTGAGTACTGACGCGAGAGACGTGGTGGTCATCGGGGCTGGCATCGTCGGCAGCATGACAAGCTACCTGCTGAGCCGCCGGGGTATGAGCGTGACCATGATGGAGGCCGACACTCTGGGCACCCATGCCTCGGGCCTGGCCTTCGGAGGACTGGACCCTTTGCACGGCATCGGAGTACCGGAGCCGTTGCTGGACTTCAGCCTGTTCTGCTTTGGGCGGCATTGGTCCATCGCCCGGGAATTCCAGGGCGCCACCGGACTCGACTCACACTTTCGGCCTCGCGACCGTTTGTATCTGACTTTCGATGAGGACGAAGTCGAAAAGGAACGGGCCGATGAGGTCTGGATGAGCAGGCTGCCCGGGTTTGAAGTCAGATGGATGGACCACGACGCCGTCAGGCGGCTGGAGCCCAAAGTCAACCCGGAGTGCATCGGCGGCCTCTTCATTGGCGGTTTGGCCTCCGTCGACGCCTATCATCTGACCATGGCCGCACTGCGGTCTGCCGAGCGTTTCGGTACCAATTTGGTGATGCAGCGGGCGACTGGCCTGGAGCACAGCAGCGGACACGCCGTGGCAGTGACCTACGACGGCGGGAGGATAGAGGCGGGCTCCGTGGTCATCGCCATGGGGCCATGGTCCGGTCTCGTCACTGAATGGTGCGGAGCCCCGGCGCCTGTCGAACCGCTGAAAGGGCAGATACTGAGGATGCGGCTCGATGGCCCACCTTTCAACGTCTCCCTCAATTACCGAGGAAACTACGTGGACTCCAAGTCCGACGGTCTCGTCTGGGCCGGTTCGACCGAGGAGTATGCGGGGTTCGACGACCATCCCAATTCCAGGGGTCGCGACAGCATACTCAGCGACCTGGCGCACATGGCGCCCTCGGTGGTGTCGTCCACCATGGTGAACCACACCGCCTGCCTTCGCCCCGTCACCCCTGACGACATGCCCATCGTGGGTCAATTGCCAGGTTGGGACAACCTGTTCCTCGCCTCGGGAGCCGGACGCAAGGGCATCCTCTGGAGTGTCGGCATGAGCCAAGTGGCCGTCGACCTGATAACGCAGGGCGAAACCGAAGTCGCTGGGGCAGAGCACCTGAGCCCCGCCAGGTTTGTTGCGGATTAGTACCGGGCTGCCACGGTCTCGCTCCCCAGAGGGCCTACCGGCAGGGCATAGGCAGCCCGTGCCGACTGGCGCCGTAGCTAGCTCAGAGATTCCTTCCTGGCCACCAGCAGCCCGTCTTCGCGGCTTATACGCATGGCGAAGGGGTAGCGGTCAAGGTCCAGTGCGAGGTCGACGTCCTCCGGGTGGAATTGCGGCTGCTCGGCATCAAAGAACTTCTGAGTCGCTCCCCCCGTCATGATCAGCGAACTGACAGCGCCGAAGTCCGGTTTGCGTTCTTCCAAGATGTTGCGGAGGTAAATGCCGCACTGCTCGTCCTCGTCGGAGCGCACCCGTCCCTGGTCCCCCATGGCTACTATGGACACCACGTCCGGCCCCTGCCGGCGTATGGTGTCAACCGTGGCCCGCGCCACCACGAAGGAACCAAGGTATATGGTGTCGGCGTTTTCTGCGGCTGCCACTCCCACGGTTCCGGCGCGAGTTGACTGTACTAGGCTCTTACCCGCCACGTCGGCCTGAGAAATCTCGAAGGGAGAGTTGCCGAAGTCGAACCCCTCGGGCCGTTTCCCGTCCACCTCTCCCATCAGCATGTCTCCGACGCCACTGCGGTGAAGCTCCAGCGCATCCTCCGCCTCGGCCACCAGCGTAATCTGTGTGGCGCCGCGGTCAAAGGCGATGGCGGCCGTGGTGAATGCCCGGAAAACGTCAATGACGATGGCCGTTCCCGTGGCCTCCCGGGCGTCGCGCACCAAGCTGCCCATGCGAATTTCCATGTAAATCCTCAGTAGTAAAACGGTGAGTGCGACAAGAACGCTGAGTCTCTGAAACCACTCAAGGGTTTTTAGTTGTTGAGTCGTTGGCCATCACGTTGTCCCTGAGCTTGCCGAGGAACCGCCCGTTCCGTCCGTTCCGTCCGTTCCGCCCGTTCCGCCCGTTCATGGCTCGAGAAACTCGCCGCGAACGGACTCAGCGGACCGATGCGAGAACCAAAACCGCCCTGTTGCACCCAAGAGGAAACCCGGCGTTCTCTGCGTACTTGGCGTTGAATCGAAAATTAACCGAGCTTGGTCAACTTCTGTAGCGAGCGAACCTCGCGGGGCGGGTTCAGATGACTGCCGGTGTGCGTCCACGACACCTCTCCAACGAAGATGTCGCCCTTGGAGTTGATGCAAACTCCATGGGGGGCGATGAAATGGCCTGGTTCCTCGCTCTCAGGAGCGTCGCCCAGCCTGGCCAACACATTCCCCTTGGTGTCGTGGATGCCGACGCGGGGGCCAAGTCCGAAAGCCTGCGAGTTGGGGCCGATGGCCACGCCCAGCTCGCCGACGTAGACTTTCTGGTCGCCGCTCTGGTCGATGTAAAGGCCGCAGGGGCGGGCCATGTTCTTCCACTGGGTCTCGAATTTGCCGTTCTTGTCGAAAACCTGGATGCGCTGGTTCTCCCGGTCGGCCACGTAGACCCAGCCGTCCTTGTCGGTGCAGACGTTGTGGGCGATATTGAACTGCCCCTCGCCGGTCCCGGAATCTCCCCACGAGAACAGCAGCTTGCCGTCCGGCGTGTACTTGTGAACACGGGCATTGCCGTAGCCATCGGACACATAGAACTCTGCGGTCTGGGGGTCTATGGCCACGTGGGTGCAGCGGTTGAACGGGTCGCCGCCCATGAAAGGCGCGGGCTTGCCGGGAACGCCAAGGGTGAACAGCACCGTTCCGTCCAGATTGCACTTGCGCACGGTGTGGTCTCCGTCGTCGCTGCAGAAGACGGTGCCGTCGGGACTCATGGTGATACCGTGGGCCCGCGGATACAGCCCTTCGCCCCAGGAGCGCAGGAAGTTTCCATCTGCGTCGAACACGATCATCGGGTGCTCGCCGCGATTGAACACGTAGACGTTGTCATTGGAGTCGCAGCCCACCGCGGCGCACTCCTTGAACGACCATCCGTCGGGCAGATTGCCCCAACCCTCGGCAACCTCGTATCGGTATTCACCCTCGCCTAGTGTCACCATGTCGTGGCCTCTCGAATTTTAGAATCTAGGGTTGCCTTTGCTATCCTGACCGGTCCATTGAGTTCAGTCCTTCATGCGTCCGGTACCCTGCTAGGACTCCCGCATTTCCGTAAATCCAGCGGAGCCTGGAGCGTCAGGGTTGTCGTCGTCGGGTCCCGTGGGGCCGCCGCGCCGGGCCTTGGCGTTCCAGTCCTCGATCTGCACCTCCACCAAGGCGGTTACGCCGAGGTCAGAGGCCGGCGGCGGATTGTAGTCTCGCTCCAGTAGCCGGTTGGGGAAGTAGCGTTGCACCATCCGGTCGAACAGCGTGAACTTCTCATCGTGGTCGGTGATCTCGCGGGCTGTGCCGAACAGCACCACGCTGCGGTAGTTCATCGAGTGGTTCATTGCCTTCCGCGAGTAGACCAGACCGTCGGTCAGCGTGACAGTAACGCATACCGGCGCCCCGGTCGCCAGCAACTCCAGAGCACGGCTGCGGATGGAGCCGTGCAGGTAGATGCGGTCGGATTGCTGGCCCTCGTAGTGATACGACAGGGGTATGACGTAAGGCAACCCATCCTCGATGAATCCGACGTGGGCCACAAACCCGCTGCTGAGTATCTCCGCAGCTTCCTCGGGCACTGCCCGTTCCGGGTGGTTCTTGATACGACCTCGCTCGCTGATTTGCAACTCTACTAACCTCATGCTTGAGCAGCCATGCTTGAGCAGCCTGTGGCGCGGGTCCGCAAATCACCGTGTTGGCCTCACTGCTCACCTGCTGTTGAAATGCGAACCGTGTTCGATTTTAACACGCTGGGCGCCCCCGACGATTGCGCCGCCGGTTTGCCATCCGAGCCGCCCGGTTGCTAATATGGCGGAAAACCCTGGCTCAGGGTCGCAGGAAGGGGACTTTATGCCACATCACGAGGAACAGCAGACGCGCCGCGACTTCGTCAAGTATTCGCTCTTCAAGGTGGACCCCAAGTGGCGGGGCATCGCGGACGACGAGCGTCGAGCGGGCAAGCAGGAATTCGCGGCGGTGCTGGACGAATTCTCCGGCAGAGTGTCCGTTTCCAGCTACAGCATGGTTGGTACGAGGGGCGACGCCGATATGATGCTGTGGATGGTCAGCCCAACGCTGGAGGCCATCAACGAACTGTCGGCCCAGATCAACCGGACTGCGCTTGCTCCCTACCTGGCGACGCCCTACTCCTACCTGGCGATGACCCGCCGGTCCCCCTACGTGGTCGATCACCGGCACGAGGGACAGGAGGGAACATCCTCAACCATGCGCATCGTGGGGCGCAAGTACCTGTTCGTATACCCCTTCGTCAAGACCCACGACTGGTATCAGCTCCCCAAGGAGGAGCGTCAGGAACTGATGAACGAGCATTTCGTAATCGGGCACAAATATCCCGACGTCAAGATCAGCACCGCCTATTCGTTCGGGCTGGACGACCAGGAATTCGTTCTGGGATTCGAGACCGACGACCCGTCCAATTTCCTGGATCTGGTGATGGACCTTCGAGAGTCGAAAGCCCGCCCCTACACTCTGCTGGACACGCCGATCTTCTCCTGCATCAGCAAGCCCGTGGAGGCCTGCCTCGACGACTTGGGATAGAGGCCCACTAACCTGAACCTTGCTCTCCCTAGTTGTCGAACCAAAGCCAAGGCAAACAAAAAGGGGCCTGTGAATACAGGCCCCTGATTTTTCGTGCTGAGTATTCTGGAGAAGCGCCTCTACTTGCGTTTCATCTCGGCGGGGTCGGTGTTCTTGAAGTAGTCGTAATTCTTGGCGATGTAGTCCTGCCACTCGGCGGGAACCGCGTCTTCTGCGAAAATGGCCGTTACCGGGCAGACCGGCTCACAGGCGGCGCAGTCAATGCACTCGTCCGGACTGATATAGTACTGGTCGTCTTCGTCGCGGGTATAGATGCAGTCAACTGGGCAAACATCGACACAGGCGGAGTCTTTCAGGCCAACGCAGGGCTCAACGATGATGTAGGTCATTGCGATCGGCTCTCTTAAAGAATTGAGGATTGAGGATCGTACCTGCCAACAGGCAGCAGAGGATTCACTGCCTAATTATAGCACGGCGCACCGGGTTTGCAATAAGACCGACCTCGCGCCTAACCAAGCCCAAGAGCCGGACTCCATCAACCCCGGCTCCAAGTGATGCACCTTTCAGTTCCGGCTTAGAGCACAAGGCCGTAGGTGCGCTTCTTGATGGAGAGATTGACGAAGGTCTCGGTCCGCTGTACGCCGTCCACCACACCAACCTTGGTGCGGAGGAAATTGCCCAAGTTTTCGGCGGATTCCAGTCCCGCCCAGATGAAAACGTCGAACGCTCCGGTGGTTATGGCAACATAGTGCGCCTCGTCGAGGGACGCTATGGCCTCGGCGACGGAATCGGACTTGCCCGGCCCGGTTTGCAGGCCGATGAGGGCAGTGGTGGCATAGCCCAGCTTTTCCAGATTGGGCACCGCAACCACCTTCACCACGTCGTCCTTGATCAAGCGCCGCAACCGGCGACGCACCGTACCTTCGCTGACCCCGACCTCTCGGGCAATCTTGGCATTGGACGCCCTGCCATCCAACTGCAGCAGGGCTATAATCTTGCGGTCCAATTCATCCATTGTGATATGCTCCCTTACTCTGCCAGAGGCAGTATTTCGCGGCGCGTCCGCATGTTGTGCCCGAATCTCCTCCCTCCGCAGCCTACCATCTTAATTTCCGACATCTGGAAGTGTCAATAGCGAAATTCATCTTAAGCATGCCGATTTTGGTACAAAACTGGCGTTATACGGGCAATTTACTCACAAAACTTAACGAAATGTCGTTTGATCGAATCGGGCGTCTCCGTATGTTCCAAGGCCACTGTCACCGGGCTCAAGCGGCAGCCTGACAACCACCTGAATCTGACACGCTCCGGACCGCGAATGCTGTGTCGCCTGCCCAGGCACGATGGTAGAGTCCCTGAGAACCCCGTTGGCAGCAGCCGTCCAACCACGGCCAGTTCTCTCAAGCCTCCCATCGACAAGCTCAGGACTAACGGTCCGGGCGACTGAGGGGCTTTGCGATTACCCTTGCGCCTGCCTTTTGCGGCGTTGACAGTGAGACGCCCGACTGATAAATTTGATCAGTTGGTGATTGGCAGTCGCCCCCATACGAGTGCTAATCGTCGAAGGACTCCCGGTTGCTAAATTCCTAGGAGATGACCGATGCCGCGATACGATTACCGTTGCGTCGAGTGTGAACACTATTTCGAGTTGAAGCAGAGCTTCAGCGAAGCCGGAAAGGGAACCTGCCCAGAATGCTCGGGAGACGGTCGTCGTGTCTACCACGCAGTTCCGGTGATCTACAAGGGTAGTGGATTCTACACTACGGACTATGGACGCCCCAAGCCTCCCGTTGAGAATGGGGCCAGCAAGAACGGCACTGATTCGGACAAGTCCAGCAGCGACAGCAAGCCCGCCGAATCAGGCTCAAGTTCCGAAAGTTCCAGCAGCTCCGCTGGCAGCGATTCGGCCTCGACCACTGCCAGTGCTGCCACCTCCAGCTAACCTCCCCGCCTACCCTCGATTCACTTACTCAGAAAGCCGGTCGCGCCAGTTCGCGCCGGCTGTTCTGATTTGATCTGTTCCCCGATCAGAGCATCTTCGCATGCGAGCATTGGTACAACGGGTGGCCCAGGCCTCGGTGGAAATTGACGGAGCCGAGGTTGGCCGCATCGGGCCGGGACTGCTGGTCCTGCTTGGCGTTTCCGACGACGACGAGGATGCGGACGCCGAATACTTGGTTGCTAAAATGGCCAACCTGCGCATCTTCGCCGACGACGCCAACCGGTTCAACCTGTCGGCCTTGGACGTGGGCGCCGGGATCTTGGTCGTGAGCCAGTTCACTCTCTACGCCGATACCCGGCGCGGGCGCCGACCGGACTTTACACGCGCCGCGCCCCCGGACTTGGCCGAACGACTGTATGAGCACACCGTGTCGCTGCTGCGTGATACAGGGCTGACGATAGCCACCGGGCGTTTTCAGGCCTATATGCAGGTTAAGTCTCAAAACGACGGGCCTGTGACTATCATGCTGGACAGCGCCGACCGGCAGCGTCCTAGGCACTAGCGGTCAGCACTGTACTTGGACAGGCCCATCCCGCGAGTCAGGTGCCACGGAATCCAGGCGGCGGATTGCATTCGGCTATGGGAGCACGGGCAAGCAAGTCGTCGTCCATCCCTTCCGCCGTGCATCCCTTCCAAAGGCGGACTCGATCATATCCCGGTTGCGTTCCAGGCAGTTGATTATGGGGTCGGTCGTGTTGGCCTGATCCCTTTCCTCGAGCAGGATTTGGGAAAAAGTCAGGACGCCCATTCATAAAGTCAGGGCGTCCTCTGAAAATCGACTGACTTAGGGCCGGTTCTACTCGAATTCAAGGTCCAGGCTGATGTCCAATGCGGACAGCGAATGGGTGAGTTCGCCGATGGATATGAGATGGACGCCGGTGCTGGCCACACCGCGAACAGTGTCAAAGTTGATGCCGCCGGATGCCTCGACCACTGCTTGGTCCCCGATGAATCCCATGGCCTCGCGCATCATTTCTACCGGCATATTATCCAGCATGATGATGTGAGCGCCGGCATCCAAGGCTTCGCGGGCGTCCTCCAGCGACTCCACCTCGACCTCGACTCGGATGGTGTGTGAGGCGCGCTCCAAGGCCAGCTCGATGACCTGACGCAGGCCCATCTCGCGGAAGCGGTTGGCTTGGATATGGTTGTCCTTGATCAGGATGCCGTCGGCCAGGTTGTAGCGGTGGTTGTAGCCTCCTCCTGCGCGAACGGCGTACTTGTCGAGATACCGATGTCCGGGCGCGGTCTTGCGGGTGTCCACAATGCGCGAACGGGAGCCCTCGACGGCGCGTACGTAGCGGTTGGTCAGGCTGGCGATGCCGCTCATCCGCTGCATGAAATTGAGGGCGATGCGTTCAGCCCGCAGGATCCCCGCTGCGGGTCCGGCAACCCTTGCTATATCATCCCCAGGGGCCAGCGCGGCCCCATCGGCCATAAGTGCCTCAAGCTCCAGTTCCGGCTCCACCCGCCGGAAGACCGCCATGCCCACTTCGACACCGGCCAGCACACCGTGAGCTTTCGCCCGTAGCATTCCGGCGCCGCGTATCTCCGGCGGCACCAGCGCGGCGGTGGTCGGGTCGTTGAACGTCTGGTCTTCGGCGATGGCCGCGTCTATGAGGCTGTAAACTTCCGGCGGAAACTGCGGCAAGGCTTATTTCTCCTCAGTTAGGATTAACTCTATCTCTCAGCCGGGCAACTTCGAGCAGTTCTTGCTTTGCCCCGATAGCCTCCAAAGCCTCGGCGATTCGCGACAAACCATCCTGCACGTAGTCATCGTCTATTCCGCCAGGCGGAGGGTGGGCGGCTTTGTTTCTCACATCCTTGATTTGGCGCAAATTCCAAGCCAGGTTTTTGCTGTCGGTAAAGTATGCACCATTGTCGGAAATGATGTTGTGAAAGTCGTTTACGTCAATCAACTCTTCCGGCATTTGTCTGGCGGTGGCCACGCCCAGCAGGGCGCGCTGTGCTCGTTCCGGGTCAAGGGCGCGGTTGCCCCTCCTGTCCTCGGACAGTGCCAGTATGGGCAATTGGCGGTGGGGATTCAGGATAGACTCAACTGCAAAAGACTCCGCTTCGGCCACCGAAATTTCGCAGAATCGACGGCCGATCCGCTCCGGGCCGACCGAGCATTGGAACTCTTGGGTTATGAATTGAAACAGGCGGGGCGGTCCAGCCAGGAACTCGGGAGGAGGCGCGTCGGTTATGGATTGAAACCGAGAGTTGATTTCCACCTCCAGTCCGTCGTCAGAGGTGCACAACCTCACTTCCAACCGCACACGGTACTGGGGGGCGTTCGGGTAATTTCTCTCGGCGCTGATTCGAGTATAGCCCGATGCCTCAGTGCTGCCGGTTTCTACATCAGGGACGTATTCATCCGCAGCGGCATCCACGGTGGACGACAGCAGTTCGCTCTTTATGCGTTCCGTCACTTCCCGCAGCAGATTGACGCCCGTCAATCCATCTGAGCCACTGATGGAGAAGCAAGCCTCGTATTGAGCAGACATCGCGTGGCACCAAGTTTGTCGTCGGCGCCTACCGCAGCGCCAGCATCTGTTCCAAGGCCACCAAGGCATCCTGGCGGATGTCATCCGGGACGGTGATCTCGTTCATCACGCGGCCCTCCAGCAGCGACTCCATCACCCACAGCACGTAGGCCGGGTGGATGCGGTACATCGTGGAGCAGGGACAGGTAACTGGATCCAGGCAGAAGACGGTCTTGTCGGGGTTGTTGAGGGCCAAGCGGTTTACCAAGCTGATCTCAGTGCCCACGGCCCAAACGCTGCCCGCAGGACCGTTGTTGATCTGGTTGCGGATGAACTCGGTGGAACCCACAAGGTCGGCGGCCTGCACCGTCTCCATCACGCACTCTGGATGCACCAGCACGTTGACGTCGGGGAAGCGCTGACGGGCAAGTTCGATCTGCTTCACGGTGAAGCGGGTATGCACCGAGCAGTGGCCCTGCCACAACACCATCTTGGCACGGCGCAGTTGCTCCGGCGTGTTGCCGCCCATGGCCCGGAAGGGGTTCCACACCACCATCTCGTCCAAGGGCACACCCATCTTGAATGCCGTGTTGCGCCCGAGGTGCTGGTCCGGCAGGAACAACACCCGCTTCCCCTGCTCGAAGGCCCACTTCAGCACCGCCTCTGCGTTGGACGAGGTGCATACCGCTCCGCCGTTGCGCCCGCAGAGGGCCTTGATCCCGGCTATGGAGTTCATGTAGGTGACAGGGACAATCTCGCCTGGCCCTAGGACCTCCATCAGATCATCCCAAGCGTCATCCACGTCGTCCATCGGGGCCATGTCGGCCATGGAGCAGCCGGCGGTGATGTTGGGCAGAATAACGCGCTGATGCTCCGCGGACAGCACACAGGCCGTCTCGGCCATGAAATGCACGCCGCAGAATATGATGTAGTCGGCCTCGGGCCTGCTGGCGGCCTGCTGCGATAGCAGGAAGGAATCTCCCTGAAAGTCAGCGTACTTGATCACCTCTTCCCGCTGGTAGTGGTGGCCCAGCACCGTTACCTTGCTCCCGAGCTTTTCCCGGACCACCCGTATGCGTTCATCCAGCTCGTCGGCAGTGTAGTGCAGATATTCGGTGGGAATCTGCTGCCAGCGGACATTGACGCTGAGTTCCTCCGCCAAGGGCTTGGCAGGCAGTTCATCTTCGGTCTTGCAGAAGGCCGAATGTTCCAATTCCGTGATGGGTACGATCGGACGCCGGCGGGTAGTCATCTTTGATTCCCTCTCAAGGCGGTTTGGAAATGCGGAGGGTGAAGTCATTGGGCCCCATCCGGTCCACGATCCGCAATTCAAGCTTCTAAATCGGTTGTCCTTGCAGCGACCACGGCCTGGTTCTTTCAACCCGCACCTTCACCATCTCTCCCAGCCGGTTGCCGTCTTCCTCCAGGATCGGGAAAAAGACCAGCTTGTTGGAGCGGGTGCGTCCCTGCCATTTGCCCTTGTTTCGGGCCTCTACCAACACCTCGAATTCACTGCCCAACAATCCTGAGTTTATCTCGGTGAGGATGCTCTCCTGGAGGGCATCCACCCTTTCACGGCGACTGACCTTCTCATCATGGGGAACATCGTCCGGCATACTGCGGTCAGCGGTGGTGCCGGGCCGGGTGGAGTAGGCTGCGCAGTGCACTTTGTCCATCCGCAACTGCTCCAGCAACTCCAGGGTGCGCTGGAACTGCTCCTCGGTTTCTCCGGGAAAGCCAACGATGATGTCGGTGCTGATAGAGGCGTCCGGCACGGTGTCACGGATTTCTTCCACCAAGGAGATGTAGTCAGCGCGGGTGTAGTTGCGGCGCATCCGGGCCAGCACTTCATCGTCGCCAGCCTGCACCGGTAGATTGATGTGCTCGCACACCTTGGGCAGTTCCGCAACCGCCTCTATGATGCTGCGGCTCATGTAGTTCGGGTGCGACGTCAGAAATCGGATGCGGTTCAGGCCGTCAATCTCGTCAAGCCGCTCCAGCAGAGTGGCCAGACCGGGGCGGACGCCATCTCGATCGGGCAGGTCGTGGCCGTAGGCATCAACCGTTTGCCCCAGGACGGTAACTTCCCTCACTCCCCTGGATACCAGCAGCTCGACCTCGTGCGCTACCTCGTCCACCGGACGGCTGACCTGTCTGCCTCTGCGGTAGGGAATGATGCAGAAGGTACACATCAGGTCGCAGCCGTGGATGATGGGAACGTGGCAGGCCACATCCGGACGCGTGGGCGCCAGCGTTCCGACGCAGCCCTCCCAGTCCAAGCTGAGATGTTCGCCAACCAAGTCCAGCAATGGCTCAAATTGCTGCGGGCGCATGAAGACGTCCACGTAGGGAAAGCGGCGTGCCAACTGGTCCGACTTTGGCCCCACCATACAGCCCATCAGGGCGATGACCCGGTCTGGGTCCTGCCTTTTCAGCCGCGACACAGCGCCCAGGTTTCCGACGACTTTGTCTTCAGCTGACTGACGAACCACGCAGGAGTTGAGCACGACTACGTCTGCGTCCTTGGCGCTTTCAGCAGCCTCCAGTCCCATCTGCTCAAGGGCGGAGGCAAGGCGCTCGGAGTCCGCCGTGTTCATCTGACAGCCGATGGTCCAAATGTGAAAACTGTTCATAGCACCAATAAATGCAAGTCCCGCTGGGTAGGGTAAAACTGGAGCCGCGTCTACAGGAGGCAGGGAAAAACGCGGGAACGGAAGGGAAATGTGTCTTTGAAATGTGTCTTTAATGATGCAGCGTATGAGCTTGGGAACCTTTCGATCGAGACCCGAAGAAACGCCCATCCGCCGAGGCATCCACTAAGTCGAGCCTCCTGTACCTGTCCGTTGCCCGTTCGCCTTTCTCAAAGCTGGTTTGATTGTATAAGGCGAGAGGGGTGATATCAAGACCTGTGTCCCGGTCCAGGCGTTCGGAATCTGCATCACCGCGGGGCCGGCGACTACTGTCACCAGGCTGGGAGGCGCCCTGTCTCTGACTGCGCCGTCGCGGTACAAGCTCGGCGCCTCGGCCGGCGTCCCGGAACGACCGGCTGCGTTGCGAGATCACCGGGCAGTATCAGGCGTCTCAATGGTGAATCAGACGCAGCAATGATTGTGCGCAGGCGTACGTTGGCTCGTTGGTGAGGAAAGCCCTGTGGTGGTTGGGCCGGGACGGGGCTCCCCTCCTCGTCAAACACGCTTGTTTCCCTGGTTTCTCCCTCCCTGGTTTCTCCCATAGGAAAATTCTTCGGCCCAGACAAAGCTGAGGAAGGGCATCAAAGTCCGCAGGGATTGGCCCTCCAAGACCCCGGCATCGTCGGATGCGAAGCTGGTTTTCTTGGGGTCCAAGTATCTCAGAGATCCAATTCGCTGGTATTGCGCGTAAGTTATTTAGTACCAGTTAGCTCAAATAGCCGCACATATTGGAGTCTCGGATTTTAGTAGTGTGAATACTATTTCACCAAACTCGAGCTGAAAAACGGTACTAATATATGGTGCTGTACAAATTGCAGGTGATACTTGGAAGTTTGAGGTATAAATTCAGCCATACTAATAGTTTTAATGTACTTTATATTTACAGAGACTATTAATGTTTCCGGCAGCGTGGAGATCAATCACTATGATATTAAACTTGATGGTTAGTGTTTTGAGACTATGAACTATCTGTGAGGCATCTCTTTTGACTGATATTAGTATAGGTTAGGCAAGAGTCGTTGTGAGTTTCTGATTGCAAAACAGGTCGAACTATATCGGCTATTCAGGTTCTGTATAAAATTATATATGTGTAAATTGCTTATAGGAACACTTTGCAAAAGTCAACCATTGGTGATAGTTTGTTGGTCATATTATCATGATTTATGTCCCATACAGGTCCCACATGTCATCTGAAATATGCAACCATGAAATTACACCTCTCAGTCTCCAAATTCATTGGTTCACTTGCACAACATATCCTGGCCTGCGAAAATGACTTTCTCAATAGTGTCGATTCATTTTCATCATAGACACCTCGTCTTCCTTTGTGAATGCAAGAATAAATAATATGCCTCTAGATCCCGAATCGCGACGCTTGAGATCCAAACAGGTGGGCATGTTAATGCAGGCCTACCGGCGCGCCTATGATGCCGAGGGTCGAAAGAGTCGACTGACACAAGAGGGCCTGCTCAAGCTCATGGGCCAAGTGGATCCCGTGTACTTGGAGCGGTACAACCACTCGACTGTGGCGAGGTGGGAATCTGGAGCCACACGGCCTACAAGAGAACGGCTGGAGGTATTTGGTAAAGCCCTCAACCTGTCCACCGCTGAAATCCAAGGCATGATTCGGCTGGCCGGCTTCCAAGAACATGCCGGACCAGGGCAATCAGAGCAGCCAATAGACCAAGGGGGAGAAAGCGAGGCCGAGAACGGCGCTCCCCCGGATGAGGCGGTGGCAGAACCCAGTAGCAGCCCGCCCTCCTACGCCGTCCAGGTCGTCCGCTACATCTTGACCAAGTTTGCCTTGCCTGGATTGGCGGTGGCAGGCATGGGTTACTTCCTTGCCCGCTTGGGGTGGAACGCCGGGTGGATCATGGCGCTCTACGTCATATTGGCATTCGTTCTGGTGCTGGTCCAAGGCTTTCTGCGAGTTCGCCGGTCCCACGAGCTCAGGGAACTGTACTTCATGACGGTTTTCCTCCTCCTCAGTGGAAATTTGCTGCAAGCCCCCACGATTCGGATGGACCCCTATGGCTTCTACGCTTTAGCCGATTTCGCCAATACGCCGATCCCTTATCTGTTGTCCTTGATCGTCAATTTGTTGCTGTCACTGACCGCAGGACTGATGTTCGATTTTCTGTGGCGCTGGCAGTATTCCGGCAACCGCGGGTTCAAGAATGTCTACCATCGTGCTGCGTGGACCTCCTTCCCGCCAGTGCTGTTCGTTTACATTTGCACCCTTTTGTTCTGCTGCTTGGGAACATGGATTTTGCTGCTGTTTGTGTTCTCCATCATGAGCGGCACCTTCATGGCGATCCTGGTTATGCGCGACAAAGAAATGAAGTTCACAAGTTGGGAAAGGAGGCTGCTACTACAGGCGGGAGTAGGCCTGATTCTTCTTCTGACGGCCATCGGCGGCGCTACAGTCTTCGTCATTTACTTGGAACCCAGCCTTCTTTCCATCCCGGATCACACTCTCATCCGATCATGGGAAATCGACTTCACCGCTTTAGGGTACTCCCCGGATGAATTGCTGGAGAGGTACCGCATCGGCGCAGTCTGGTCTACCTTGTCCATATTTGTCTATCTGATCTTTGTGATGGGAGGCAGCCTGCTGGTGACGATCTACCGCCTGAAAAGCGTGGATTCGGTTGAACCAGCTTTGGGGACACCTGCGGCAGTTGCCGACGAATAGACGATGGGGCTGTAGACGTTGGGACTTCCGGAGAGTCCGCCCGGCAGCGAGGCGCTCCGAGACCCCGGAAGGCTGCTGCGCGTCGTTGTTCTTGCCCCACTGTGCTCCACTTGAGGCAGATTCTCGCTGGTACGGCCATCCCCGGGTTGTGCCAACAGCGGCTTGGCGCAAATGCCTTCTGCGTACACCAGTGTGGTGCGAAAAGCGATGAATACTGCAATTCCACCTTCACATCCGGAAGAATTCCCTTGGCAATGCAGACCCCTGAATGCATAGTAGAAATAGCGTGCATCTAATCCAGCCACTTCCTGAAATATGACGCTGCGAACATTGTTTGTGTCATGTTCCTTGTTTGGGAATTTAGATAAATGACTACCACCTTGGGGCATCAGGGTGGCTGATGACGGGCAGACAAAGACAATGTGTCTGCCGAATCGTCTCAGGTCTCTCGGCTATTCGGATCATATCCCCCTCATTCGGAATGAGACCGGGGCGCTAATTTTTGTCTGGGCCGACATCCACTCATTTCCAGCGGGATCCTATGCTATGACTGGACAATCCTGAACAACCTGGTAGAGCGAAATCTCTATCATGATGAGTTGTTGAAGCAGGTTGTACCTCGCGAGGATCTCCCGGCAATTGTGTTCCACGGCAGGCCGTCCTCTGAAGAAGTTTCGTTTCAAAGCTGTTGGACCACTGGAATGGCTGCACATTTTGGAGAATGCGCAGCCATTCTTATGAAAGCCCACTATTTTTGAGGGAGCGGTTCTCGACTGGCAACGAATAAACCATACCTGTCTTGCAGCCTCACCACTGTCACAGAGGGACCAGCGGGACTACAGGAGTGGGCGATAATACCCTCCCCGGTAGAGCGGGGAGTAGGTTTGGCAGTCCCGCAGGGGTCATCGTAACGGCCTCCGCATGGCTATAATACGTTGGATGGCGGACCTCCCTGGTTCGACTGGGCGGTCTACCGGTTGTTCGGAAAACCACCCAAAAGGGTTCACGTACAGGGGGGCACGGGGCCGGTGCGGCCTTGACTGGTGAACTGGCCGTTGAACGCCACCTGCATCTGCCAAAACAAGCACGCACTGGGACAGAAAAGGAGAAATGATGGCAGGTTATACTCGAATTATATTACCGCTGGACGGGTCTGAAGCATCGGAGCAGGCCCTCCCACACGTCGCGGCGCTGGCCGCACGGCTTTCGCTGCCAGTACAGCTTCTGTTCGCTGTCGAGCCTGATAGCCCCGCGATTGCCCAGTCCCTCTATGCTGGCCAGCAATGGAATGCGCCGGAAAGCACCAGGGCCGCAAGAGCGGAGGATTACCTTGAGCGGATTGCAGCCAACATGAGCAGTGATGGCCTGCAGGTCGAGACCAATATACCGCTCCGTGAACCGGCCAACGCCATTGTAGAGGAGGCCAGCGAGAGCCCGGGCGCCCTCACCGTTATGGCCAGCCACGGACGTTCTGGGCTGGCCCGCTGGTGGATGGGCAGCGTGGCCGACAAGGTGCTCCATCTGTCTGACAACCCTCTGGTCATAGTCCGGGTTCAAGACCAGTCGGCGGCATTGCACCAGTCCGCGCCGGAGCGGTTGATCGTACCGCTGGACGGCTCTGAAATGGCCGAACTGTCGCTGCCTCATGTTGCCTTTCTGGCCACCGCGATGGACCTGCCTGTGAAATTGCTGCGGATAGTGCCATCGGAATCTGAGTACTACAGCTATATGGCCATAGGCCCGGGCGTCATGCCGACGTCCATTTCATCCTCCCCTTCGATTCAGGAAATGATCGAAATGGCTGACAGGGAGTCGCAGGGCTATCTTGCGGACGTTACGAGCAGACTTACCGGCCAGGGCGTCGGTTCGGTGCAAACGCAGGTGGTGATGGGCACACCGGCAGACTCCATCGTAGACCTGGCAACGGCGGAAACAGGCGCCATGGTGGTCATGACCACCCACGGCCGCACTGGCGTGGGCCGCATGATGCTTGGCAGCGTGGCCGAGAGGGTGGTCCGCCAGTCAGGCTGCCCGGTGCTGCTGGTTCGCGCTGGCCACGCCGGCTAGCGACGGGAAAGCTGAGCCGAATCGAAACCCGCATCACCCTCGCGTGGTGGGGCGGTCTCCAGTTTAGCCAGCCCTTTCGCTAACATCGTTTCTGGAAATCTCGGCGGCTTGCAAACTTTGCAGCGCATCCTCGAAGGCGGTCGGCGGCTTACGATCCCCCTGCGCCGTCGGCTGCCACCCGATTAGGGAAATCCCTCTGTTCGACGGCCAATGCGCCGGAATCAATGCCAACTCTGTTTTTAACCGCTGTTATTTCCGCAGCCGAAAAGTTTACTATTTGACTGTAGACTTCCCTATTTGGTGGCGCCTCTTGATTATCGGTCTGGAAGGAGCAAGGAATATATGGGAACGGCGTTCCCTTTCGGTGTGGATGTGGGCGAGGATGAAACGCAGGGTTCACAAAATACTGGAGATCGGGCAGAGCGACGACCGGGTTAGCAAAACCGTTGACGCGGCCCTGATGTCGCTGATTGTAGCCAATGTTGCCGCGATTATCATCAGCACCGACTCCGACATACACGACGCAGCATCAGGGGTTTTTCACTACTTCGAGATGGCGTCCTTCAGCATCTTTGCTGCTGAATACCTGCTGCGGGTCTGGTCCTGTACCTCGAACCCGGCTTACGCTCATCCCATAACCGGACGGCTGCGCTACATTTTACGTCCGCTCATGCTGGCCGACGCCACGGCGGTGTTTTCCTACTTCATCATCCTGTTTCTACCCACGGGGCTGGATCTCGGCGCTCTCCGTACGCTTCGCCTGCTGAGCCGCCTGGCAAGCCTTGCGCGTTATTCGGCTGGAATGCAGGCTGTGGCAGTTGTCGCCGCCAGTCGCAAGAGCGAACTTATGGCGGTGGTGTCTGTGGTCGGGGCTCTGCTGGTCCTGGCCTCGTCGCTGATGTATTTCATCGAACATACGGCGCAGCCCGAAAAGTTTGCAAGTATCCCAGCGACCATGTGGTGGAGCGTGATTACCGTCACCACCGTGGGCTACGGCGATGTGGCGCCCATCACGCCCCTGGGCCGCATACTCGCCGGCATGATCGCCCTGTTGGGTGTCTGCATTTTTGCCCTGCCGGCGGGCATCCTGGGGTCCGGTTTCATGGAGCAGGTGCACCGCCGCAATTCACTTTCCGCCGCAAAGTGCCCTCACTGTGGTGGGGAAATCGCGCAGGGTTCGCAGCAATTCGGCTAGTCGCGACTCGGCCGGGTTACCGCCAGCGTCGCCGCAGAAACCGGCGGCGCCGCATTCGCACTCGGGCAGCGCGCCCGACAATTCCATCGAAAATGCCGGGGATCCGGCTCCTATATTCCCATGCGTTCGTATAGCTCAGGGTTGGCGCAATGAACCAGGCGCTGGCCATTGAGGCCGTTGATCAGGTTCTGGGCCGCCATGATGCTCATGGCGCGGCGCGACAGGACGGACGCGCTGCCGATGTGTGGGGTGATGGTAACATTGTCCATGAACAGCAGCGGGTGGTCGTCGGGAATTGGCTCTGGGTCGACCACGTCCAGCGCAGCGCCGCCGATCCAACCCTCGCGCAGGGCGGTGCACAACGCGTCTGTATCCACAACCGGTCCCCGCGAGATGTTGATCAGGATGGCCGTGGGCTTCATCCGCCGCAGCGCGTCCGTGCCAATCAGATGGCGCGTTTCCGGCGTCAGCGGCACATGCAGCGACACGTAGTCCGACTGGGCCAGCAGGTCGTCCAGCGCGGCGTGGGTCAGACCATACTCCGCCTCTGCCTCCAAGCGGCGGTTGCGCGAGTGATACAGGATGCGCATGTCGAATCCCTGGGCACGTCGCGCCATCTCCAGACCAATCTGCCCCAGACCAACGATGCCCAGCGTGCTGCCTTGCACCTCGTTGCCCAGCCAGTAGTTGGGATGGAAGGCCAACTCCCAGTTGTTACCGCGCACCCACTTGTCGCTCTCCACGACCCGGCGGGCGGCGGACAGAAGCAGGGCGAAGGCATGGTCGGCGACGGCCTTGGACAGGATGCCAGGCGTGCTGCCCAAGAGGATGCCTCGCCGCGTACACTCTTGGACGTCCACATTGTCCAGCCCCGCGGCCAGTTGGCTGACAACCCGAAGCCTGGGAGCGGCGTCCAGCAGCGTGGCGTCCACCCGGTCCATGATGTTGATGAGCACACCCTCGGTGTCGGTCAGCTTGCTCCGCAGCTGTTCCGCAGTGGGTGGCGGGTCGTCGGGCCACACTTCCATCTCGGTGGCCCCGCCAATGAGGGCGATGGCGTCGGGGTGCATGTTGCGGCTGACAAAGGACCGCGGCTGGCTCATGACTAACCTCCTGCGGCTTCGGGTGCCAAGGGCGTCTGGGAATTCTTGATTCTAGTGTAGCCAATGACCGCACCCTGCGCCAGAATCAGGTATCCTTTTCGCGAGCTTCCTTGGCCCTCCGGTGCGGAGGCTCAGAGAAGTATAATCCAACATACGAGGTATGCTATGGCCCTGTTTTTGAACGAGCAGGAAGTGGTGCAACTCCTGCCCATGGACGAGTGCATCGATGCGCTGGACCGGGCCTTCGCCCACGCCGGCGCTGGCCAGGTGGATAACAAGCCCCGGTCGCGTATCCGCATGCCCGGCGGCTTTTTCCATTTCATGGCCGCCGCCGACGGAGGCCAGGGAGTCTTTGGCTACAAGGCCTATCCACCCTTCGCCGGGCCGGGCGGTTCAAAGATGATAGTCATGCTCTACGACTACCAGTCGGGGGAGCTGCTGGCATGCCTGGAGTCGGGTCGCATGGGCCAGATTCGCACCGGCGCGGCCAGCGGCCTCGCCACCCGCTACATGGCCCGGGAGGATGCCTCGACGGTCGCGGTGATCGGATCAGGATTCCAGGCCCGCACTCAGCTGGAAGCGGTGTGCGCCGTCCGCCCCATCAAAAATGCGCGCGTATTCAGCCGTCGGCAGGAACGTCGCGAGGACTTCGCCAAGCGCAGCAGCGAACGGCTTCAGGTGGACGTCCAGCCTGTGGACAACGCCCAGGAGTGCATGGAAGGAGCAGATATCGTCATAACCATCACCTCGGCCCGGGAGCCGGTGGCGCTGGGCGAGTGGCTGGCGGATGGCGCCCATGTCAACGCCGCGGGAGGGAACCACTGGCTACGCCGCGAAATCGACGAGGCGGCCGTGCTGCGCTCTGAACTGATCGTGGTGGACGATCTTGAGCAGGCCAAGATGGAGTGCGGGGACCTGATGTGGCTGGAAGCCCGGGGCACCTTCAGATGGGATTTGGCCCACGAGTTGCGGGACGTGGTGGCAGGCCGGGTACCCGGCCGACTGTCGGCTGATGGCGTAACGCTGTTCGAGTCGTTGGGAGTGGCCTTGGAGGACATCGCCGCCGCCGAGCTTGTCTACCGCAAGGCCAGGGAGCAGGGGATCGGACAGGAGCTTCCCTTCTAGTCAAGCTGGTCCAGCCAGCAATAAGGAAACAGTCCCTTGGCTGTGAATCTTCCAAAAACAGAAGGGGCAGATGTAATATCTGCCCCTTCTGTTTTTGCTGAGTTAACAGAGGGCCCGTCGTTATTCGGCCGCTGGTTAGATCGGGGCCTGGGGGAAGCGCTGGAGGGCTTCGGCCTCGACCACCTTGTGATGCGTCCGTTCCTGCTCGGTCATCCCGGGACCGGAGACCCAGTTGTAGGCGGCCACAACGCTAACTTCCATGCGGTGGAAAAACCTCGACCCAACGTCTCTTACTTCTTTAACGCCTTGGTTCATGGTTACCATTTCGTGTTGCTTCCTCCATTCTTGGGAAAATTATGTTTGCTCGATACTAGTTGGCTCGTTTGATTCATAATAATGATATAGCGGCCACTCCATCGAGTCAATAGATAATACATAAATAATAGTATTTGATTGTATGATATACCGTGGGCTAATTATACAGGCAGACCGAGGCCCTCTTTGGGAAAAAGCGGCTGGGGGTCGCCTCTAGTCGCGGAAAGAGGGCATGACCCTTGCAGAAAAGAGGCGCAGGGAGGAAGCGGCTTCATCCAGCGAGATCTGGTGGAAATTAACCTGCAGGGAGGCGGTATCGAAGCCGCCCACGGCGTCACGGTAAGAGGATATTTGCTCCTTCACGTCATCGGGTGTTCCCACCCAGATAGTGTCGCTTCCCAGCAGTGAGTCGAAATTCGCTTGGCGCAGTTTGTCCATGTGGCTGTCATAGTTCGGGTAGTCGCCGGATGACGCGCCTGCGCCCCAACCCGAGTCCAGCTCGGCGGCGGCCACCAGTGACTTGAAGTATGCGTCGACGTTGGCCCCTGCAATCCGGTGGGCCTCTTCGCGGTCCTCGTGGCAGAACATATGAAAACCCAGGGCGATACGCCCCTGCCCGGCATGTCCCGCCCTCTGCCAAGCTTCCCGATATACTCTGATGGCCTCTCGCATCTGCGGCCCGGCAAAGGGCACCAGCATCAGGTTGTCACCGCGATCTCCGGCCTTGCGCAATGATTCGGTGGTCCCCAGCGCAGCGGTCCAGAAAGGAGGACGAGGCCGCTGGGTGGGCCGGGGCAGGGACGTGACATTTCGGAAGCGGTAGAACTGCCCCTCAAAGGTAACGTTTTCTCCTTCCAGCAGCTGTCGCACGGCCTCCATGCCCTCCTCGAATCGGGCCCGGGACTCGTCCATCGAGCGTTCGAACCGCTGGAACTCGTGAGGCAGGAAGGCGCGGCCGAAACCGCAATCGAGTCGCCCGCCGGATATGGCGTCCAGCATCCCGATCTCACCGGCCACCTTCAGCGGGTGATTGAACACCGGCAGAACTGCCCCAGTGAGGAGTCGGGCGTTCCGGGTGCGCTGCGAGGCCGCGGTCAGGAAAACATGGGGAGCGGGGCTGTACCCGCCGTAAGGCTCGAAGTAATGCTCCACGGTGCGGACGTGGGTGTAGCCAAGCTCGTCGCACCGGTCCACCAAGGACAGACACTCCAACCAATATTGCTGGGCCGACTTTTGCTCTGGCGAAACGTCGGGAAAGAACTGCAGTCCGAATTCCAAGTCACATCCCCAGCTTGCCTGGGTTCATGATGTTGTTGGGATCGAAGGTCTGTTTCATCTGGCGGATGACGTCGTGCCCGACGCCCAACTCGCGGGCCAGCAGGTGGTTGAGCTTGACACCGACTCCGTGGCAATACTCCATGACTCCACCCATGTCCTGGGCCAGCCTGAGCACCCGGTCCACGGTGAGGGCCAGCCTCTGGCGCGCCTCGGCCGGGTCGCCGGACTCGGGCAGGATGAGCATGGAAAACATCTCCGGGCGGCTCCAGATGGCGTATTCGGCCACGGCTATCCCTTGTGACTCCAGAATCTCTCCGGCCTGTCGGCGATATTCCAGCACCCGGGAGGCGGGCAGAGCCAGGTGGAGGTAGTCAAAGCCCCGGCGGCGGCGCCAACGGTTCCAGCGCACTTGGCGGGGCTGGCCCAAGGCAGTCAGCTTGTAATTCTCCGCAGAGTCGCGCCGCACCGCCCAATAGTGTTCGGTGGGTTCCGTACCCAGAGAGTATCCTCCGGCGGCGTCGCAGATTGCCTCAGACCTCTGCGCCTGCGCCGCAACCCCCTCGGTAAAGCCCTCGAACAGCAGGTGAAGCGTTACGTCGCCGTCCTCTTCGGTGAGGTCCAGCAGTGATGGGCGGATGCCCAAGGCCAGCATTTCCGAGGCTGCGTTGAAGCCGTCCTCAAAGCAGTCGAATCCGACGCTGGCGAACTGTCTGCATTCGGGGATGCGATAGACCCGGATGGTGGCGCGGGTTATGACGCCGAACACGCCTTCCGCGCCAATGAAAAGGTGATTCAGGTTGGGGCCGGAGGAGTACTTGGGCACGTCGCGCGTTTCGATGACCCTGCCATCGGGAAGTACCGCTTCCAGCCCCACCACCTGCTCGCCCATCGGTCCGTGAGCGCAGGCCCGGTATCCCACGCCGTTGGTCGAGATGGTGCCTGCGACAGTGGCAATGGGAACGCTGTACGGGTCATGGCCGATCATGAGGCCCTGCTCAGCCAGAATGGATTCAAGGTCGCCCAGAACCACGCCGGCATCGACGCGGGCCGTCAGGCTGGCGGCGTCAATTTCGTGGACGCTGTTCATTCTCTTCATGTCCAGCACCACGCCGCCCCGGGCCGGAACCACCGCCCCCATAACACCCGTGCCGCCCCCGTAGGGTATGACCGGCACTCGATGTTCATTGGCCCACCGAACAACGTCCGAAACCTCGGCGGTGCGACCCGGCCGCACCACCACATCGGCCATCCGCTCGAAAGCCTCCGCCGCCCCGAATGCGCGGCTGGGCGACAGCGAATCGCCGGTGTAGCAGTCTAGCGAATTGGGGTCGGAGAGCACATTTTCCACCCCCACGATCCAAGCCAGGGATGTGATGGCCCGGTCATCCAACATCGCTCTCTCCACCGTCGCCGGACGACGGTCTCACGGGAGGCAGGCTGTCCAGTTCATCGCCCTCAAACTGCGGGCCGTGAGAGTACTGGTTCTTGCGCGTCAGCATCCGCAGGAGGCGTTCCTGGCTTTGCCGTTCCAATAGGGACAGGTGAGTTTGGTCGCTGGGCAAATTGTCGAGAGGAAGAGCGACCAATTCCCCAATTAGAAAGGCGGCGTTACTTATCCCGACACGGACCTCACCCACGACCCATTGATGTTCGTAGTAGTTGACGTGGAGGGCGTCCAGATATCCGTATGCGCTCGTAAGATCGTCGCGACCCAGTTCGCTGGCAACATAATTGACAGCGGCCCGCAGATAATTGTGGGCGTGATGGTTCCAGCCCATGCGCTGGCAGACGGCCTTGACGGCGTGGGCTGTCGCGCCCCATACCTTGCCCGAGGCCTGCAGGATGTCGCCCCTGTCCAGCTCCTCTTGGGCCTGCTCGAGCAGGTGGCGGCTGATTTCTTCGTACCTCTCCGGTGGGGAGGCTCGCAACTGTCCGGTCATTCCGTTGGTCGTCCTCTATCGGTGCACGGGATGCAAACCGGAGATGGATGGTACGGACGCTGAGATTAGCGCCAACCAGCCAAATTCCTGCGTCCCGGGCGCTGATTCGTGGTCAGGGCTGCGATGTGCGGAACTGCCAGATGGGGCCGTTGGGGGTGTCCTCCACTGACACACCCAACTGGTCCAGTCCGTCGCGGATGCGATCGGCCTGCTCGAACTGTCGCGCCTGTCGAAGGGCCGCCCGGGTCTCAAGCAGCAGTTCGATGAACGAACCGGCCCCTGTGGCTGCTCCATCGTCCGCCTTGGGTTCGGCGAAGGTTAGGCCAAGGATACCGCCCAAGCGCCGCAGACTGTCCTGGGCCCCGGAGACCGGGTGGCCGGCGTCACTGCTGCGATTGATTTCCCGGGCCATGTCAAACATCGCCGCCAAGGCCCGAGGCGTGTTCAGATCGTCGTCCATCGCCTCGAAGAACAGTCGCTGGTAGGGCTCCGCGTCCATCGCTTCGCTCTGACCCCCGCCGTCGCGGTCGAGAGCATGCCGCAGGCGCTCCAAGCTGCGTTCCATCCCGGCGCATCCATCGTCGGTGTAGGACAGCGGGCTGCGGTAATGTGAACTGAGGAAGTAGAGGCGAATGGCGTCGGGTGAAAAGCGTTCCAGCGCCTCCTCGACCGATACCAGGTTGCCCAGCGACTTGCTCATCTTGTCGCCGCCCAGCCGCAGCAGGCCGTTGTGCACCCAGTATCGGGAGAAAGGAACGACCCCGGTTGAGGCTTCGCTCTGGGCGATCTCGTTCTCGTGGTGGGGAAAGACCAGGTCCTGCCCCCCTCCGTGAATGTCCAGACTCTCTCCGAGATAGGTCATTGACATACTGGTGCACTCAATATGCCAGCCCGGCCGGCCCGGACCCCAAGGGCTTTCCCAAGACGGTTCGCCGGGGCGGGCGCCCTTCCAGAGGGCGAAGTCCATCGGGTGTTCCTTGTTCTCGTCGATTTCGATCCGGCTGCCCGCCTGCATGCCCTCCAGCGTGCGGTGGCTGAGCTTGCCGTACCCCTCGCTCTCCTGCACCCGGAAAAACACGTCGCCCCCGGCGGGGTAGGCGTGGCCGGAATCCACAAGTTTCCCGATCGTCTCGATGATGGGGCCGATCTCCTCCGTTGCCCTTGGATAAACGTGAGCGCGCCGGATGTTCAGCGCATCCATCGTCCGGTAGAAGTCGTCGATGAACTGCTCCGCCAGCTCGGTGGCTTCGATGCCCTGTTGCTGGGCGCGTTCGATTATCTTGTCGTCCACGTCGGTGAAGTTCTGGACGTGCCGAACTTCATAGCCAAGGTGCTCCACGTACCGCCGCAGCACATCGAAGGCGACGTAACTGAGGGCATGCCCGATGTGGGTGGACGAATAGGGCGTGACGCCGCAGACGTACATTTTGACGGTCTTACCGTCGGAGGGGGCGAATTCAGTGGCTTCGCCGGTTAGCGTGTTGTACAGCTTCATTGGCCGGAGCCTGACGGGCCGTGTCTGGCCGTTGCCCGTATTCAAAATTTCAGGGGGAGGGCCCGTTGAAATAGTATTGCAGAAAGCTAGCCGGGTTCTAACCCTGTCGACAGAATGCAGGCCACGGCACAGGCGGCAATGCCCTCGCTGCGACCCACGAACCCAAGATGGTCGGTGGTGGTCGCCTTGACGCTCACTCGGCCGGAGGGGGTTCCCAGCACGGCGGCGGTCCGCTCCTTCATGGCTGGTATAAACGGCCCGAGCCGGGGTGTTTGCGCCAGCATTGTAGCATCAACATTTGACACCCGCCAACCGGCGTCGTGCAGCAGCCCCGCCACCCGTTCCAAGAGTAACAGGCTGGAAATATCCCGGTATTGCGGGTCCGACGACGGGAAGTGCGTTCCCTTGTCGCCGAGATTGGCGGCCCCCAGCAGTGCGTCCATCATCGCGTGGACCAGCACGTCGCCGTCGCTGTGCCCCTCCAGGCCATGGTCGTGGGGAATCTCCACCCCTCCGAGCACAAGTCGACGGTCAGGCACGAGAGGATGGGAGTCGAATCCAATGCCGATGCGAAAGTCGGGAAAGTCTGCCACTTGACCCCACCCTAGCCCTGTCCCGGCAGGGACGTCGGTTCCGAGAGCTGCCTGAGGAGAGCCTCTGCGATGATCAGGTCGCCCGCTGTGGTGACTTTGATGTTTTCGTAAGACCCCTCGAACATTCGCACCGAATGTCCCAGGCTTTCCACCATGGCGGCGTCATCAGTGAAATCTCCTTCCCCAAGTCGATGGGCCTCCATCAGCAGGTCATAGCGGAATACCTGGGGCGTCTGGGCCTGCCAAAGTCGCGCTCGCTCCGGCGTTTCCTCGATTGCCAAGTCTGGCGCGACGCGCTTGATGGTGTCTTTGACCGGCATCCCGGCCACCGCCGCACCGTGTTCCGCCGCTGTACGGGCGCCCCTCTCCAGCATTCCGGCGTCCAGGCAGGCGCGAGCGCCGTCGTGCACCATCACCAAGTCGCAGGGGGACAGAGACAGCAACCCGTTCCGCACAGAGTCTTGGCGCCGTTCCCCCCCAGCGCATACTTGGGCCACCTTCCGGTAGCCCAGCCTGGCCACCAGCTCCCTGCCGGATTCCACCGAATCCTCGGCCAGCACCAGCACGACCTGGCCGATGAGCGGGGACGCCTCGAACCTTCCCAGGGTGTGAGCGATAAGCGGCGCTCCCAGCAGTTGCGCGAAGGTCTTGTCCACTCCGCCCATGCGCGTGCTTCGACCGGCAGCGACAATGACCGCGCCGATGGTGAGTGAGTGGATTTCTCCTGAGGCAGTCACCTGGATTGCTGCTCGCCTGCGGGAATGCTGCGTCACCCAGCCCGCAGCTGGGAGAAAATGATGCGTCCGGCGGCGGTCTGCAACACCCGGGTCACCTGTACCTCCTGGCTGGAGCTGATGTAGCGCCGCCCGTTTTCCACCACCACCATGGTGCCGTCGTCGAGGTAGGCCACTCCCTGGCCGGCCTCCTTGCCCTCCTGCACAATATCCACCCGGAGGGGCTCGCCGGGCAGGACTATGGACTTGACGGCGTTGGCCAGCTCGTTGACGTTCAGCACCCTGACGCCCTGGATTTCGGCGACCCGGTTCAGGTTGTAATCCGTGGTCAGGATCGAAGATTTCGTGCCGCGGGCCAACTCCACCAACTGAGCGTCCACCTCTGTGCCTGCGTCCACCCCCACGTCCAGCACCTGCAGCGGCACCGACCCGTCCTTGCGCAGGCGGCCCAGAACCTCCAGGCCTCGCCGCCCGCGGTTGCGCCGCAGGGAGTCGCTGGAATCCGCTATGTGACGCAGTTCGTCCAGCACGAATCTTGGCACCACCAGCGAGCCGTTGATAAATCCGGTAACTGTGAGGTCTGCGATTCGCCCGTCGATAATGGCCGACGTGTCCACCAGTATTGTGTTGCTTCGCTGCTGCCGCTCCGACCCGTCGCTGGGCATCAGATCATCGAGGTCTGGAAACGACACTTCACCCACGGGCATCGACATCAGGCTCTGGTTCTCCGCGTCCAGCCGGGGCAGAATGGCGCGGATGTCCCCCTCCCTCTGTATGCCCAGCCAGATGCCTCCCCATCCAAAGGTCAGGCTCATGGCGACGGGAACGACCAAGCTGACAGTTCCGCCAACGGCATAAAACGGGATAGACACCAGCGCGGAAACGACAAGACCAACAACCAGGCCCGCGACTGCCGCAACAAGCGCGGCGCCGGGCATTTCGGAGATGTGCTTTGCTGCCCTGCGACCCAGAATGGTCGCTAAAAACGGAACAATCAAACCTCCGACGGCGACACCCGAACCAGCAAAGACCAAGCCCCACGGCAGGAAATGACCTCCGGCAGAAGACAGTTCAATGGTGAGGCACAGCCACCAGCCCAGCGCCCCGAACCCCACTGCCCCCACAATCCTGAGTGTCCAAAGGACCAGCAAAATCGGTACCAACCTCTAAGATTCAATGAATGTTGACAACGAATTCCGGCCAACCTGCCACGAATTTCATCAACCATTCCCTATGATATTTGCGAACGGCTGTCAGTGTCAGATTACCATGCGTGCAGCCCGCCGGTACATGAAGCGGATTTCGCGTTTCAATACGATTAGATTATGTCCTCTGGGTGTGGCTTTCAGTAACCACCTTTGAGTACCTGTTTCGAGGGAAATTACTCCAACCCGGCAACGGAATCTCAAGAGGAGGGTTTCGCTCCCCGTGGTCATCTGAACTTCAAGGCATAGAGCGCGACTGCGGCGGCGGTGGCTAGGTTCAGGCTCGACACCCCGGGGGTCATGGGGATGGCCAGTCGTCGAGAGGCGCATGACAGGAGCTCGTCGCTGGCCCCGTGCCTCTCCGTACCGAAAGCGAGGATTGCCCTGCCAGGAACGTCCGTCCAGGGCATCGGCTCGCCCAGAGGATCGATGGCCAAGATGGGCCGGGCGCATCGCGGGATCGCGCCGACGCGCGCAACGGGTAACGCGAATTGCAGCCCGGCAGCTGAAACGATGGCTGCCGCATGCCACGGGTCCTGGGGGCCGGTCACCAGCACTCCTGCTGCGCCGGCAGCAGAGGCAACCCGCACTGCCGCACCGATGTTGAATGGATTGCGCGGGTTTTCCAGCAGGACCACGGGAGCTTCCTCAGGACTATCGAGAACGCCCTCAACCCTGACCACTGGGCGACGGGCGATGGCAATGATCCCGGTATCCGGCGGCGCCGGGGAGAGCTGCCGGAAATCGCCGGGAGACACGGCAACCAAGCCTTCCGACAGCAGTTCCCACACATCGGGTGCGACCTCGTAGGCCAGCCTTAGCGCGGCCTCAACGTCAGGGCTGACCATCTCCAGCACATCCGCTCCGAACCGCAACGCGTGCTTTACCGGGTGCAGCCCGTCCAACGCCACCAGCCCTGAATCCCGGCGGGCCTGGCGGAAGCGGTCAATCAGGGCATGGTCAGTCATTGATGGAATCCCTCAGTCGCAATGCACATGGAGTCCAAAGAGTTCCGTTTGTAGTCTATTATACGGAGGCCAAGGAATGGAAAGTGGGATCCAGGACGATTGCAAAGGCTTGGAGAATCCGTTGGTGGTGAGCCTGTCGAACCATCGACCGGTTCTCTCAACCCGTCTTTCGACAACCCCAGGACCAACATTGTGGCCTGCCGAAGAGCGTTGCAATCGTCCTGCTTGGCCTCTACGTTTTCTCTTGTCTATTGTTGGAGGGGACTGTCATGGTCGAACAGGCGGAACGTATCCCTCAGCCGTCGCCAGGGGCAGGCGAATACCTGGAGCAGGCCATGGCTTGGTCCAACAAGGTGCGCGCCAATTCTCGGACGGCGTTGAACCTGCCCTACGGCGACGACGAGCGGCAAAAGCTGGACGTCTACATGCCCGACGATGTTGGGCAATCCGCGCCGGTGTTGCTGTTCCTCCACGGCGGCTATTGGGTCATCGGCCACAAGGACCTGATGGGATTCATGGCGCCGGCCATTACTCCCGCTCCCGCGGTGCTGGTGGCGGTGGGTTACAGGCTGGCTCCCGGTGCCAAGTACCCACAGCAGGTGGACGACTGTCGCGCCGCCCTACGCTGGGTCTACGACAACATCGCCGAATACGGCGGCGACCGGTCGCGCATCTACGTCGGCGGGCATTCGGCGGGCGGCCATCTGGCGGCCATGCTGACGCTGCAACGAGACCAGCTCGCTGTCCTGGGCCTGCCGTCGGACGTGATAAAGGGATGTTTCCCGGTCAGCGGCGTATTCGATGTCACTGAGACGCCGCCCGACCGTCGCGAGGCCTTCCTCAGGTCGGATGACGACGCCCGGGATGCCAGCCCCATCTACAACACAGAAGGAAATACCACACCGTTCCTGCTGGAGATCGGCAGCGACGACTTCGAGAACCTCCGCGTCCAGCACCCGCGAATGCTGGCGGCCCTGCGTTCGCAACAGGGCTACGTGGAGGAGATGGTGCGTGAGGACCACAACCACTTCCGGATCAGCCTGGACCACGCCAACCACAACAGCCCATGGGTCCGCCGCGTACGGGACTGGATGACGGGTACTGGAGGCTAGTCTCATCGGCTACCCGGGTGCGCGGAGTCGGCGGTGGTGAGCAGCTCAGCGATCAGGTCCCGGGGCGTAAGCCAGACCATCACGGCAAGGACCAGCAGGGCGAACGCCACATCGTCGAATGGGAAGAAAGGAATCAGGTCGAGGGGGCTGATCCAGTAGACCAGCACCGCCAAGGGCAGGGCGCGCACATACCACGGCAGCCGCCGGTCGAACACCAGCAGGCGCAGAAAGGTCATCTTGCCCCGCAGCCGCAGCCGGTGAAACGTGGCGTAGGGCTCCCGCCGCACCATCCAGACCACCACAGCCACCGCCAGGAGCGCTCCCAGCAGCAGTCCGGCCCCAGCCGATATTGCCAGAATCTTCCAGTCCAATCCTTCTACCTGTACCGGAGTTTGCCAAGCCGATGACCCAACACATATCAGCTTACACCGTAAAGCTCCTCTCCGGGAGCAACGTGGCGGAATTTCAGTGCATTTGAACTTCCCCTCTTCCTTGAGGGAAAGAGCCGAGGGAAAGAGCCGGGGTGAAGGGGCAATTCTCCGCACAAACTCTTGTTCCACGCCCGGGAACGCCCTGATCCCCGCCCCGGTCCCAAGGATGCGCCTCCATCCCGGAATGCCACTGCTTGACCTTCTGCATCTGAAACATTTCCGGGAAAGTCCCTTTCCGGTGGGAGGCTCACGCTACTGGTAAATCTCTTCGCCGCGTTGCAGGCGCAGGGCTATCTGGTAGGTCTGGCCTTCGGCCCTGGGAGTGGGGGAATGGGCCGCCAGGAAGCGGGACAACCCGACCATCACATGTCGCCCTGAGTCATTGTCTTGCCGCGACTCAAATTGCCTGAACGCGGCGTCTACAATCTGGAACGAGTGGAAGTCTGCGTCCTCTCGCAGCATCATCCGTCCCATGGTGGCCAACAGGTCCTCCTGCGCTCCGCCACCGGCCAGGTAGCCGGATACAGCTTGGGCCGACTCCTCAACCTGCTGCCGCATATTCACCATCTCCAGCAATTGGGCCAGCAACTCCGCGCGTGCGACCGGGCTTGCCGCCGCATCCGGGAGACGCTGAGGCGGCATATTGAGGAAGCGGTCCAAATAGATGCTCATTGCGATATCGAACACGCCCCGCAGCAATTCAGGGTTCGGAGCCCGTTTCAATGCCTGGTGCAGAGCGTTGGCGGCGGTCAGTGTGTTGTGTACCGTGTCCCAGTCACGGAACTCGTTGGACAGGTGGAAATGGGCCATGCGGAGGAAGGCCGCGTGGGCCACGGCGGCCCCAAGCTGTTCGGCCGCGGCGCCCCCTGCAACAGCCTCCTTGATCGACTCTATGATTTCTACCGGAGAGTCGCCCAGCATCCGGGATGCCAGGGCGTCGGCGCCATCCCAGTCGCCGGAGCGGCTGCGGCCCTGCTCCAGCAACGCCGGAAGCTCCGCCCGCGCCTGCCATACCATCGATGCGATGTCGATGGGATGACGCCACGCGCTGAGTTCCTGGCTTCGGCGGGCCCGGGCCATCCCGTGCACCAAGCTGGGCAGCACCTGGCCAGCCATGTCCCAGCCCAAGTGGTCCAGAAGCTCGAAGGCCTTGTTGGCAAAGTCCACCACATGCCCGGCGTCCAAGTAGATATGGTCGGTTGCCGCAGCGAAAATCATGTCGGCGATGTCTCGCTTGGAGATGCCCAGCTCGATGGCGGTTACCAAGCACCGCTCGGCCCCTTCGTCATCCCGAACGTCGATGAAGTTTCGGAACCAGCCGGCAAAAACCTCGGGCCGGGTCTCCCCTGTGGGAAGCGGATCGACCGAGAAACGAGGGGCCTTGCCGGCGCACTCCCTGGCGACGTGGCGAAGACCCTGGTACAGCGCCCTGGGGCGGTCCTCTTCGTGCAGCCGCGGAAGGATGTTGGCCGTGCAGGTCAGGATGCTCATGGCCGCGCCCCAGCCATTGGCCGAGAAAGTGGTGCCGAACTGAGCGCCGATTTTCAGCGGCTCCCGGTAATCTGCACCCGCCGTTTGCAGGCCCAACACCGCTTTGGCAATGACCAGCCGGATATTGTGCTCCAAGCCGTCTTCCAGCCGACGTTGCCAATGCTGTTCTTCGTCGCGCTCTTGAGGCTCAGGGTCTATCCACACCTCGCCGTCGGCCACGTTTACCGGAAAGCTGCGCACGTCGTCTGCGAAAGGATTGAAGGTGCCGCCGCTGGAAAGGTCGAATCTGGCGTGGTGCCAGTGGCAGGTGAGGATGCCGTCCTTGACGCTGCCCCGGTCCAGGGGGAAACCCATGTGGGGACAGCGGTTGTCTACTGCGTGGACCTTGCCCTCGTGATAGAACACCGCGATGGCATGCCCGCCACCGGTTACCACGGTGCAGCCGCGCTCCTTGAGTTGCTCCAGCGTCCCTGCCCTGATGAGTTCCTTCACTGACGTTGCCACGTTATTCCCTCCCGAGTGGGGTTATCCAGTAATGCCGAAGGGCTCCCCTGAAGGAGCCCCTCGCAAGACAGCACGGGTGCCGGATTCGCCGGCCGTGGTTGCCGTGTTTAGCGGTTGCCGTGTTTAGCGGTTTACCATGTCGTAGCTGCGCAGCAGCTTGCCCGGGGTCGCTCCGGTGCAGACGGTGCCCTCGGTGAAGGTGACCTCACCGTTGACGACCGTGAAGCGGATTCCCTTAGCCTTCTGGATGATGCGCCGCTCGCCGCCGGGGAAGTCGGTGTCGTAAACGGGGCTGTCGAACTGGAGGCCCAGCTTGTCCAATTCGTAGACCATTATGTCGGCTGCGTACCCCTCCTTCAGGATTCCCCGGTCGGTGAACCCGGCGATGGTAGCCGGGAGACTGCTCATCTTGTAGTGGGCCTTCTCCAGGCTCATCATCCCCTGGTCCCTGACCCGGTCCGCGATCATGTTGACCGGCCAGGAGCCGAGGGTCTGGTACCTGGTGTGGGCCCCGCCGTCCGAGACGCACGGGTGGGTGAAGGGGTGGTTCAGGATCTCGGACACCGCCTTCCTGTCGGTGCCCTGGGCCGAGTCGAAGGTGAACTCGGTGCGCAGGCCCTCGTCAATGGCCAGGTCGAGCATGGCGTCCATGGGGTGCGTGCCCATCATCTCGGCCAGCTCGGCGATGTTCTTCCCCTCGTATTGCAGGTTCCGCTCTTCGCGGACTTCGACCACGCGCATCTTGGTCCACTCGGAGGCCGCGTCGGCAGCGCCGCCCTGACCGGCATAAGCGCCCACGTCCTGGCGCATCTTGTCCCGGTTTTCCGGGATGCTCAACTTGGCAATCCGCTCTTCGGGGGTGCCGACGAACGGGTCGATCCAGTTGGGCATGGCGTCGAAGCCGTTGTATTCGGCCAGCTCGAACACCGGGGAGGGAGAATAGGCAGTAGTCTGGGCGAACATCGGCGCGCCTTCCTGCCGGGCCCTCTCGAGGAACGCCAACTGCTCCCTGTAGCGTCCGGGGGCGTTTTCGTTGAAGGACACCGCCCCCCACTGGATGGGACGGCCGGAGGCCAGACACATCTCAATGAGGAAGTCCTCGCGGCCCCTGCCCGGAGCGTCGCCTTCCACCGCGTCCATCAGGATTGCGGACTGCCCGGTAATCGCGGCCACGGCCGCGCCGGGATCCCCGCCGCCAATCAGGTCCGGCTCACCGGGCGGCAACGGCCGTTCCGCCGGGCCGCGGGTCCAGCCGATGTGACCGACGCCGAATTCGTTCAAGACCTTTGCCAGCGCCAGGAACTCGTCGTTGGAGGCCACCTGGCTGGGGATAAAGCGTCCGTCGTCGGGGCGGTTGGCCAGGGTCTTCATCGCCGACCAGCCGAAGGCGCCGGCGCGCATGGAGTCGCGCAGGAGATTCTCCATTTGGCTGATCTCTTCGTCGGAAGCTCGTATCGTAGTGCGGGATTCTTCCAGCCCCATCACGTACATACGCAGGGTGTTGAACGGGACCAGCGCACCCACATTGACGCCGAGGGGGTGGCTGTCAAGGCTGTCCATCCACTGCGGGAAGGATTCCCAGTCCCAGCGCAGGCCCAACTCCATCGTCCTCAAGGGGATGGCCTCGATCCGGGTCATGAGGCGCATCGCCGCGTCGCGGTCTTCCGGCTTGCACGGAGCGAAGCCAAACCCGCACTGGCCGATGGTCACCGAGGTGACGCCGTGCCAGCCGGACATGGTGGCATAAGGTTCCCAGTTGAGCTGAAGGTCGTAGTGGGTGTGCAGGTCAATAGCACCCGGAGCGACTATGCAGCCCGTGGCGTCCAGCTCCTCTGTGGCCGACCCTTGGATCCGGCCGCTGATCATGGCGATTTTGCCGTTCTTTATGGCAACGTCGCCCCGGAATGCCGGTGTCCCGCCTGTGCCATCGACAATCGTACCATTACGAATAATTTTGTCGAAGTCCGCCATTTCTCTCCTTTGGCTTTGTAGAGTTTGACATATATTCCACAGTACAGAATAGCATTACCACCGTCAAGCCTCGGATTCCTGCTCAAGGGGCCGGTCGTGGGGAGAGCGGAAGCCGGATAGGCCCTGCTCAGACGGGAATCCTGAAGGAGGGGCGTTGGGCGGCGTCGACAGTACCCGGTCCGGTTCGTGAATCGGGAAGACAAACAACAGCCGGGCCGGAGTATCGGATACGTTGACGAAACCATGCACCGTACCCGCAGGCGCGAGCACCAAATCGCCGGGTTCAATGGTCATTCGCTGCGAACCCACCAGCGCATCCAAGGTACCTTCCAGCAAGACCATCGCCTCTTCAGTGTTGGTGTGAGTATGGCGCGGCACCCGGGATCTGCTGGCGATGGTCAATTCCCCGAGCCTCAGCGAGTCGCTGCCCCGGGCCGCATCGACTATGCTGAACGACTCCAAGCCGGGAGAATTGGCTTCTCCCTTGTTCCGGTCACTCCTCCTGATAATGGGCATGGCACCTCCTCTCTATGTTGGATAGGCGTGAGCTAGTCCAACCACCGGACGAAGTTGGCTACCGGCGTGCGCTGGGAGTTGGGATCTTCGTCGGGGTAGCCGATGGAGAGCATGGTGGCCAGCGCCCATTCCTCTTCCGCGCCCAGAGTCTTCGCCAGGTCCGGGTGGCGGGTGGGGCCGCCGGTCTCCCAAGTGACTGCCAAACCCTCGGCCACTCCGGCCAAGGCGATGTTGTGGGCGGCGCAACAGACCGCTGCGTAGTTCTCTTGGGTGCCTTCTTCATCGCGTCCGGGAGTGGAGTACATATAGATGAGCACCGGGGTCTTGAGCAGGGATTCTCGCGTGGCTTCGGCGCGCTGCGCGTTTCCGCTCCGCTCCAGGGCGAAGTCATGGGCGAGGCCGGCCACCTTCTCCGACGACTCGCTCCCCTGCTCCAGTATGAAGAACCGCCAAGGCTCGGTGAGGCGATGGTTCGGCGCCCAGACGGCGGTGTCCAACATTCGTCCCAGTGCATCCTTGGGCACCGGCTGGTCTTTGAAGTTCCACGCCATGCGCCGGCGGTAGAGGGCCTCGTAAACGCTGACGCCAGTCTCCGGTACGGCGCAATCACCGTAGCCCAGTTTTTCCGTGCGGCCAGACTCGCTGGACATATTGGCCTCCTATCCTTTCGGTTGGATCATATCTGCTTGTGGCCTTATTTCTGCATAACAGAGGCTCCTGGGGATGTCTCTGGCAAATAGTTCAGGCCGGCCCCAAGTATAAGGACCGGCCTGCGCGATTGCCTGACAATGACAGGGAAAGCAGTCTCGGAGCGTTGACGCTCTGCGGGAGAGCGGTCGGTTAGGGCGATTAGGGTGGTTAGCTCAGTCCGAACTGCTCCCTGGCGTTTTGGCCCATCATGCGGGCAATAACAGGCCGATCCACATCTGCCTGAGTCAGCGTCTGGATGGCGTCCCATGCACTGGTGGTGTCGTGGTGAGGATAGCGGGAGCCCCAGACGATCTTCTTTTCGTAGGAATAGGGCAGTTCCTGGATCAGCCGCTCCTCGGCGTCAAACCCCAGCATGACCCGCCCGTCCTCCCACATCTCTTCCGGGTCGGTCCTTACGGGATAGTAATGTTGAAGCGGAATTACGCGCGTCGAGGCCTCCATTTTTTCCAGGACTTCCTCCATCCAAGAGGCTTTCCCGTGGGCCATTACCACCTTCATATCCGGGAACCGCTGCATCACGGTATAGCCGATCAGCGTGGATGCGACGAACAGGTGATTGTCCAGCCAGTGAGAAAGGATCGGCGCCAGCGGGTGACCCAGTGAGACCATCCCCGTCGCTGGGGAGACCCGGTTGCGGTCGTCGGTGCTGCCGCCTGAAAAAGCGCCTCCGCCACCACCGCCCATGGCGGCAGTCTGCGTAAGCCGGCCCTTGACCTTTTCAATGAAAGGCCCGTGAGAAGTCCACTCCGGGTTCCACAGGCCAGCCGAGGGATGAACCGCGGCGGCCAATCCAAGATTCTCCAACTCCGCCCATAGGGGATCATAGTAGGGGTGGGTGAAGTAATGCCCCTCCATGAACATGGGGCGTATGAAGGCTCCGCGAAAGCAGCGGATTCCGGCGACCCGGCGCAACTCCGCCATGGCGAAGTCCATATTTCGGAGCGGCACCATCGCGGCGGCAAAGAGGCGGTCCGGCGCCGCCTGACAGAAATCCGCAATCCAGTCGTTGTAGGCCCGCGCCAGCGCGTAGGAAACGTCCGGGTCCTCCACCAAGTGAAACCCCTCGGCGAACCATGTGGGGTATACGAATGCTTGGTCTACGCCCATGGCGTCCATGTCCCGGAGCCTCGCCTGCGGTTCAGAGGCGCCCTCGCTCATCGAGTGTTGGGTATCCGGGTCCAACTCGCCGATGGCGTCCCAAGTCATTCCCGGACTCCAGATGGCATGACGGGGGATGTTGGGATTGCCGTCATCCCGGAACACCTGGCCGTTGATTTTGAGGTACGAATCGAATCGCCCCTCCTCACGCCAGAGGGCATATTTGCCCAGAACCCGATACTCGGGATCCAGGTATTTCTCCCACACCTCCCGTGGCTCCACCACATGAGAGTCGCTGTCGAAAACCTGGAAGTCTTTGCTGGTTGTCATTTTGCGTGTTCCAAGATGCTTCCGGCTACCGGCGCGTCACCGACGACTCCGGCTTGAGGGCTTTGCTGATTTCGTCTTCGTCGGGCCACCAGTCCGGGCGGGCAATCTCCGTCACCCGGTCGCGGATGATCTTGCTGGGCGGGTCGATACTGTACAGCCGCCGAGCGTTAGCCCCCAGAAATCTGGCTTGGTCGTCAATGGGCAGCTCGCACTCCTCCATGGTCTCGATGGCCCTCCAGACGTCGTCTCCGTCGTGATGGTAGACGTCGGAGGCCCAAGCGAGTATGTGCCGGTAATAGTCTGGCAGACGCGATGGCGGCGCCTCGTCTCCCTCGAACCCGGTGACGCAATGCTGGAAGAAGGTCTCACTGGGCAGTTGCTTCAGCGGGGCCAGATTGCGGTCGTTGCGGTAGAGCCGGTAGGTCTTGTCGCATTCGTCCAGCAGGAAGCTAAGCCAGGTTGAGGATGCCTCAAACACCGCGGCCTTGATCTTGGGATGCCGCTCGAAGAACCCGGACATCAGCACCACGGTCACCCACAGGGCGGCCTCGGCCTGGAAGTTCTGCACGTTGGACAGCAGGTTATGGGGCAAGCCGGAGGTTGATATGGTCTTCCTGATCAGCTCCGCACCCGAGTACTGGTCGGAATAGCCGGGCGGTTTCGCCAACCCCGATGCCGGGAATGGGTGCATGCCGTATACCATCCCGGTATCTTCCAGCGCGTTCCACACGCCCTCGTACTTGGGCTGAATCGGATAGTTGCCCATGGCGTCCATTGGCCGGATGAGGGCAACCCGGCAGCCTCTTTCGGCCACGCGATAGACCTCTTCGGAGGCATACTGGGGATTCTGCATGGGGATGAGTGCGGCGAAGAAGAGTCGTTCCGGGTCTTCCTGCGTGTACTCATAGGCCCAGTCATTGTAGGCCTTGCACATGGCCCTGGCTCCCAAGGCATTCTGCAACCAGGGATAGGTGTCGATGCTGGTGGGAATGATCATCACCTGGTCGATGCCCTGCACGTCCATGTCCTGCAGCCGCGGGCCGGGTTCGTCGGCTCCGGGGTGGGCCAGGTAATCCGACTGCTCCTGGGTCAGAGCGGTCTCGGGACTGAGATTGCGGACGTTCAGGGCGCGCTGGATGTCGTGTTTGAGGCCGGGCCCGGCCAGCCTGACGATGTCGATCATTCCGGGGCCGGTCTTCGGCGTCGGGGAAAAGTTGTTCACGTCCGCCTTGCCGTTGACCAGCAACTGTTTTGATTCGCCGTCGTACCACATGGTGGACTTCAGGGCTTCCAGCTCGTCTTTGGTGAGGTGGTCTGCGGCCCGCTCCCAGACCCTGGCGGGCTCCACTATGTGTGCGTCGCAATCAAAAGTGGGGAAATCCTTGGTCATTGGCCTGAATTTCTGGACTGGCACTCCGGCCCCCTTCTCGCAACACGATGGTTTGTTTCGGGACGATAATGCCCCTAATCTAGCAATGGACATTGCCATTGTCAACGGACAGACTGGTCACACTGACCATAATCGTAACGCAGAAACTGGGCGCTGAACTGAAAACACGACGGCAGCGTTGAGGCGATGGAATGTCAGAAATTCGCCCAACTACTGTGACCACGAGTTTTCAGTCAGGAGTATCCCCTTAGTGGTTTTGGGCGGAGCAGCGACCAGCATCAAGGCTTCCTTGGAGTGCCGGACAGCTCCCTGCAAGGTCAAAAACTCCGTTCATCATCCCCGTTGTTTTAATCCCCGTTGCTGTAATGTTGTTGCAATACTGAATCTGGGCTACCGCTGCGGCCCCGGCATAGCAACCTTTTCAGGGTCCCTGCGGTGGACTATGTGTGAATTCCAGTCCGCAGCCGGGGCAGGTTGTTGCCACTGGAGTGCGACGCCGGTTCACCTGCTCCATGAAACCGGAGCCCAGGATGCCTGCCGGAATGGCAAAAATGCCGATCCCCAGCAGGGCTATGACCCCGGCCAGCAGTTGGCCGCCTGGAGTGATGGGGGCGACGTCACCGTATCCGACGGTTGTGACGGTTATGATTCCCCACCACATCGCTGCGGGGATGCTGTAGAACTTGTCTGGCTGCGCTGACCGCTCTATGTAGTACATGAGCGAGGAGGCAAGCACGAGCAATACTGCCACCACCGAAACCACGCCAAGCAGTTCGTTGCGCCTTACCCTGACTGCCGCGGAAAGTGCCCGCAAACCGGATGAATACCGGGCCAGCAGGGCCATCCGGCTCACCAGCCGCAATGCCCGCAATACCCCCAGGTCTATCTCCGGGGGTAGAGCCAACAGGATGAAGTACGATAAAACGGCCACCCCGTCCGCAACCATGAGCGGGTGAAGACTGTAACGAAGCCGACCGGTAATGGGATGAGAGAAATCTGGGTTAACAGTGCATGTCCAAAGCCTCAGGGCATATTCCACGGCAAATATACTGAATGAAACCAGCTCAAAGTAGATGAAAAATCCAGGGGCGCCCGAGTAGATGCGCTCATCGGTGGCGATGACCAGCGACGCTACGTTGCTTACGATCAGCAGCAGCAGTGCTGTGTCCACAACCCGGCTTAGCCGGTCCTCACCCTCTTCATCCACCTCAAGGATCTCGAAGATACGGTGTTTCATATCCATCAGAAGACCTCGCTTTCGGATTGGTGTGCAAATACCGTCAGTCGACTTCCCGATCATCCAGTGCGCTATGCTATCATCGAAGTAGCCGGGAAGTAGCAGGTGCTACGAAGGTCCAGCTCCCACCGAAAAGAATGTGCATACCAAGCAAGAGTCCCCGGGCATGAATGACAACCCCCCCGCTTCCCTTGCCATCCAGGCCCAGGCCCTGGTACGGCAGTACGGTTCTCTCCGGGCAGTGGATGGTATTGACCTGGCCGTGCGCCAAGGGGAAATCTACGGATTCCTCGGCCCCAACGGAGCCGGCAAGACCACCGTGATTCGGATGCTGGTCACTCTTCTTGCGCCTACCAGCGGCTCCATCACTGTTGCCGGATACGACGTGATGAAGCAGCCGGACCTGGTCCGCAGCCGGATCGGAGTGGCCCTCCAAGAGGCAGCGCTGGACAACAAGCAGACCGGGCGTGAGTTGCTGAAGCTTCAGGGCCTGCTCTACGGCCTCAGTCGCCGCGAGGTCAACCGGCGCATCGACGAACTCTCTGATCTCGTTGATATCGGCGATGCCATGAACCGCCTGATAGGCACCTACTCCGGGGGGATGAAGAGACGCCTGGATCTCGCCGCTGCTCTGATTCACCATCCCCAGGTGCTGTTCCTCGACGAGCCGACTACGGGCCTGGACCCCATCAGCCGTTCCCGCATCTGGGAGGAGGTCCGCGAAATAAACGTGAGCCTCGGCGTAACAATCTTTCTGACTACCCAGTATCTCGAGGAGGCGGACGCCCTTGCCGAGCGGGTCGGCATAATCAATCACGGCCGACTGGCAGTCCAAGGAGCGCCATCGGAACTGAAGCGCGAACGGGGTGCGGACCTCATCGTTGCCCGGGTGGAGGGTGATGTCGCGGCCGCTGCCGAAGCCTTGGCGGGCATCCCGTCCGTATCGGCCATCGAGACCCATGGCAGCGAAATCACCGTCAGCGTCGGCAACGGCGCGGCGCTGATCAGCGCCGTCGCCCTGCGACTGAACGAACAGGGCCTGGTGGTCCAAGAACTGACCCTGCGCACCCCGACCCTCGACGATGTATTCCTGCACGTAACGGGTGTCCGCTTCCAGAGCGACGGTGCGTCTCAGGATTCCGTGGAGGAAGACGCGGCGGAGTCGGACAGGGGCAAAGGTTCGGACTGAGTTCGCAGAGAACCGGTACGATGGATCCACTGAACAAAGAGGGGCATCCAACAGAGGAGCATCCAACAATGTCCTTGGCGGCTGCACGACGCACGGTTCAGGGTAAGAAGGCGGGTTTTCACAGAGACATCGTTTCGATGTCCCTGCGGGCTATGCGCTCGGTCACCCGCGACCCGGAGACCACCATTCCCGCGCTGGTGATACCGGTTTTCATGTACTTGATGACGGTGGGGGCATTGGAGGACTTTGCCGAGAGCATCCCGGGGCTGGACTATCGTGCATTCCAGCTACCGGTGGCGCTGCTGTTTGCCGTCACCGGCGTTTCGCGGGCCACTACCGTAGTGACCGACATACAGAGCGGCTACTTTGACCGCCTCGTGATGACTCCGGTCAATCGCCTGGCTCTGCTGCTCGGGCTGATGGTGGCCGACTTTGCCTTGGTGGTCGCGTTGTCCATACCCGTGATAATCATGGGGTACATAGCGGGCGTCCAATTCGTTACCGGCGTGCCGGGCATTCTCATCTTCATTTTGATGGCAGGGGTATGGGGGTTGATGTACACCGGATTCCCTTACGCCATCGCCTTCAAGACAGGCAATGCCGCCGCCGTAAACACGAGCTTCCTGCTCTTCTTTCCATTCCTCTTTATGACCACCCTGTTCGTGCCACAGGAGGCCATGACCGGGTGGTTGTCCGCCGCAGCCGACTACAATCCAGTCACCTACGTTCTGGCCGCCCTCCGCTCTCTGATCTACGGGGGCTGGGATGGTCAGGCGCTGCTCAATGGTGTAATCGCCATCGCCGCTGTGGGGGTGGTCAGCATCGGCATGGCCCTCGCCGCGCTGAGGGGTCGAGCGACTCGGAAGTAGGGGCGGCTACTGCGGGCATTGCAGGCAGGTGCCTCTCTTGTACACTGCCTTTGCGATAGAAAACTTTCGCTGTTTCAAAGCAAATGAAGACATGAGTCATCCCGAATTTTGGTAAAGACGCGGAAAGACGTTTAGAGAAACAGGCACAAAGCAAGACCCCTTCAGGTGGAATGGGAATGTCACAACACCATTCACCGGGAGGGGTCTTTACTTATGTTGCGGCATGAGACGGGGTGGGAGCACGGGCAGGAGCTTGCCGATCTGTTGCAATCGTTCATCAGCCCGCTGGAGGAATGGCTGGACCGGCAGATCGACCTGCGTATGGTGCGCACCTTGTTCTTGGCCCTGGTCGCCATCGTGCGCCTGCGCCACTCACGGTCCGGACTACTATTGAGTGAGTTGGGTGCCCACATCCTCTCCCCGGCACAGGCCCCGGCTGGGACCAAGCGGCTCAGCAACCTGTTGCGCTCTCCCAAGTGGTCCCACACTCTCTTGGAAAAGTTCCTCTGGCACCGGGCAGATCAGTACCTGACCCGGCTGGAGCAACAGGGCGGGACGGCCTTGGCCATCTGGGAAGAGAGCGTGCTGGAGAACCCGGAAAGCATCGCTCTGGAGGGATTGTGCCCGGTCCGCTCCGGCAAGGCGGCACGCCTCAAACGCATCAAGCCGGGCTACTACAATCCTCCCGGTGGGCCGCCGGTGTTCGTGCCCGGCCTGCAGTGGCTCACCGTCATGGTGGCGGGGATGCAGGGGCCTCCCTGCCTGGCCGCCATACGCTGGTGGACCAGCCGGGGCCATCTGGCCAGTGGCCGGCAGGAACAGACCGCATCGCTGCTCTCCCAGTGCGCTAAAAGCTGGCAGCGGCGGGTGGTCCACGTCTTCGACCGGGGATATGCCGGGGCACCCTGGCTCAGGGAGTTGGGAGTAGATCAAGCCCGGTTCATCATGCGCTGGCCCACCCGCTATCGCTTGGCCGACGGGAAGGGCGAGCGTCCCGCCTGGCAGATCACCCGGGGCAAACGCTCCCAAGGCTATCGCCAGATCTGGGATACCCGCCGCCGTCAATATCGCAAGACCAGCATCGTGGCGGTTCCGGTCAGCCATCCCCAAGTCAGCGGGGAACTGTGGCTGGTAGTCTCACGGCCCGGCAAGGGCCGCACTCCCTGGTACCTGCTGACCAACGAACCCATCGCCAGCAACGATGACGCCTGGCGGGTGGTCATGGCCTACGCCCGGCGCTGGCAGGTGGAGCTGTGCTACCGGGCCTGCAAGACGGATCTGGCCATGGAGAGCCCCCGGCTCTGGTTCTGGGAAAACCGGCTCAAACTCCTGCTCATGGTCAGCCTGGTCTATGCCTTCCTGCTATCCCTGCTGGCCCCTGAGCTGGGGTCTTTAGTCCAGGACCTGTTCCGAGGCTGGTGCCACAGAACAGGGGAGCGGTATCGCCAAGCCGCGATACCGCTCCCCAGACTACGCGCCGCACTCAGCGCCCTATGGCTATCCTATCCTCCCAAGCTTACATCCGCTATGCAAACTTCGGGATGACTCATGTGGGTTTTGGGGGATGGCGGGCTTTGAGCCAGCCACAGTCCCCGTGGTTGATGCCTGTCCGGTCCCGGCCAATGCCTCAGGATGTCTGACGGTTGACGGTGATGGTATAGGTCTGGGTCGTCACGCCGTCTGCGGCCGTCACGGTGATGGTGACGGTGTTTTCGCCCACCGTGAGGTCCACCTCGTCGTCCTCTACCGACGTGTCCGTGTTTGAGGTGATTGCGTACGTCGAGAGGAGGTTCGTTACCTCAGGGGTCACTTCGATGGAGGCCGCACTGTTTGCTACCGACGCTGAATAGGTTGTAACGTCCCCCGCAAAAGCAGGGTCCAGTGAACCGTCACTCAGTTCCAGACTCAGCAGATCGGCGCTGTTGAACCACGGCGATTCGTCCGTCGGCATGCGGTTCCCAATGTGCTGGTTGTTCCAGCCCCAGCACGAGAGGGTGTCGTCATTGCGGATGCCGCAGGCAAAGCTGCCCCGGTCCATGGAGACGGATTTGTAGCCGGTGGTTGCTTCGTCCGGCGCGGCGCTGAGACGGGCAATGACGCTCCCGACATTCGGCAGCGTACACCATTCGTCCAGGGCGTCCAAGCCGTACCAGCAGTCGATGGTTCCGTCGGTCTTCAACCCACAGGTGATCGTCCCGTAGCCCACGTCAACCATCGTGAACTCACCCTCCGGGATGTTCTCATACAGGGTGTACCGGTTGGCGGGCCGGTCTCCGTCTGGCCCCAGCGCCAGCAATCGGGCGAGCCGTCATCCGACCTGATCGCGCACACCGAGCGCACACCGGCGGCGATGTAGCTGTACACCACGTCTGGATATGGGTTCCGGCACAGGCTCGACCGTGGGTTCCGGCGTGGGCTCCGGCGTGGCTATTTCCTCGGTGAGATACCGGAACGTGTAGTTGTTCTCTCCGGCTTCCTTGCCCTCGACCCGGACGTAGTAGAACTCATCGGTTCCGGTGGCACCCAGTTCAATGCCCAGCACTTCTTTCGCGCTGCCTGCATTCTCGCTGGAATGTTTGACGGTGCCTGAGTTGTCCTCAATGTAGAGGTCGGCGTTGAAGTCCAGCCTTCGGATGCGGAGTCCGACTTCGCGGTCCGCGCTCAGGCTGAACTTGAAGTAGTCGATGGGGTCATCGTCGTCCACCGTGGATTCCACGTTTGTGGGCTCGGTGTCGGCGATATCGCCGAGGGAGACGGCTTCAGTCCTCTCCTGGGCGTAGTCGGGCCCGGTGTCGGGTTCAGCCGTCGGCGCGGGCGTGGGCGCGACGGTCGGTTCCGGTGTCGGTGCGACGGTTGGTTCCGGTGTAGGCTCGGCGGCGTAGCCAGTAACCACGTCGCTCCAAGCGGACCTCTTGCCGTCATACTTGGCCCTGACCATCGCCTTGTACTGACCACCCGGGGTGAGCCCGGTGACCGTGTGCGAGGTCCCAGTTGGGAATGCGTTCCAGTCAAGGTCAGTTACGACTGCAAAGTCCCCATCTTGAGCGGCCCATTTAACCCTGTATTTGTTGGGCCCCTCCGGGTGGGCGTTTCAGGAGATGTCTAGTTCACCGGCGTTGTCACCTGCGGTGACCGTCAGTCCGGCGACGGGGCCTGCCAAGGTTCCTGTGTCTGCGCCCATGTGGACGTAATCACGGCCGTCGTGGCGACAAGTGCTGCTATCAGGAGAGCGGTTGCGAACAATATTGTTTGCTTTAGTCTGATTGTTTGCATCATCCTGCTTCTCCTGCCTTTCCGGTTCCGGGTGGTTGAGCGTCTCCTGTTTGGGCGTGGGCCTATGTTGGTTTATGCCAGTTTGTTTTATGCCAATTTGGTGCGGTCGGCGATCGGACTTCGTTCCGCCGGTACTATTCCACCGTCAACAGAGCATTTTACGCTCCAAATTGGCAATTATATAATCAATTTGCCCTCAATCTGCCCTATCTGCCCTATGTATTAGGATTTTTCGCACCGGTGTCCGGGGTTCTGCTGGCCAACGGGTATGGTTCAGCAAAGGCGGCCAGTTCTCGGCGGTCCAGACCAGCAGAACGCAGGCCAACTCCTCCGCGTGGCTGAGCTAGTCGAGCCTGCCGGGGGTGGTCATCAACTATTAGCTCCACGTTGGCTCTTGGTCCAACTTGGATTTAGATACGCTAACTTGGAGTCCAAATCGCCGCGCAACTGACTGGGCGAGTTCAATGAACCAATCCTCCGCGTAGGGGGCTACAAGTACTTCTTTGATTAATCTAGAAACGTCAACTTCTATGTATTTTCCTGATGCACGTGGCCGGTTCTCGGAGTCGGGGGTACTGTCACCAACGGCCATGTATGACGTAATGTCCCAATAAATAGCCCTTACCTCTTTTTCATGCTCAAAACTGTCTCTCTTGAACAAAAAGGGCGCGATCGCGTTATCCTCTTTGATTGATGCTGACTCATAATCAAGATAGGTAACTTCCCCTATGTAAATGTTATCTACGCAGACTAGACTCTCGGCCAATGATGCAAAGTCTGTCTTGATTGCTAATCCGCCTCGCTCTCTGGCGTAGAGTCTCCACATGGCCGCAGACTCGTGCTGGTTTTGATGCCAACAGTTTATAAAGGTATATTTACGTGACTCCTTAACAAACTCTGCCATTGAATTTATGTGAGGGCCTACCGGAAACTCGGGAAAATTTTCACTAAACAACTCGGGTCTCAATTCTATGTTTCTTTTGGGAAAAGAGCCTTCAAACGGGTCTCCCAATTTGTCGGATCGAGCGAAAAATAGGGCTCCTTTATCCAAAGACGAGACAAACTTCGTGAAGTCGAGATACCTCCAGAGGACGGCATCTCGGGGCGGAGGGGCGAAAGACGGATGTTCCTTATACAATTGCGCACCCCGTATGGTAGTGTCAGAGAATTCTATCCCACCCCGCCAGCAGCGCATCGGCGCTGGATTCCTCCAGCAATTGTAACCCACCGCGTTCCGCACCCACCCCCTCAAGTGTCACATCCACCCCGTCCAGCGCGGCTGCGATGGCCTGCTGCTCCGGCAGGGGCGGGAGGAGGATGGAGACTGTCCGAATGATTCCCGGATTCAGGAAAACGTGCCCGGATGACCAGCAAGGTCACCCCGGCCATCGCCCCCGGCGCCTTTGGCGGCGCCAGCACCGGCTCAACCCAGCCGGCCCGCGCCGTTACCAGGATGTCGCTCGGCTGGAGCAGGTGTCGCTCGGGTCTGCCTGCTCCGAACGAGGTCGACTTCCCTCAGCCCATCGAGGTTCAGCCACCCGTCGTCCTGGACATCCCCGCACCCCCTCCATCCTCACCTTGTCTGCAACCTGGCTCCATCCTGCCAATTCCTATGTCAACAGCCCTCATTTGCCCGTCCTCGCCAATAATCGAACGCCCCGGACCTCTGAAAACGCCTCCCCGGAAACGCCCTGCGGGGGTCGTGTGCTATATTGAAAGAACTAACATGCAGTCGAAACCGGGCCCATGCGGCTCGGTTGAGTCAATCAGCAGACAAGGTAGAGGTTCCCGTTTATGCCCAAAGTTTTGGTTTCTGATCCCATAGGCCCCGAGGGGGTTTCCCTCTTGGAAACCGGGGCCGACGTAGATGTTAAGACGGGCATGGAGCCCGCCGAACTGCTCGCTACCGTCGGGGGCTACGAGGCCCTTGTCGTAAGAAGCGAGACCAAGGTCAACCGGGAGGTGATCGAGGCAGGAAAGAACCTGCAGGTCATCGCCCGCGCTGGCATCGGGGTGGACAATATCGACCTGGACGCCGCCACCGGCGCCGGCATCGCCGTCGTCAACGCCCCCACCGGCAACACCGTGGCCGCCGCCGAGCACACCATGGCCCTCATGCTCGCCCTCGCCCGCAACGTTCCTGCTGCCCACCAGTCGCTGCAGTCCGGCGAGTGGCGTCGCAGCACCTTCATGGGCGTGGAGATCCGCGACAAGACCCTCGGCATCTGCGGCCTGGGCCGGGTGGGCACCGAGGTCGCCCGGCGGGCCCAGGCCTTCGGGATGCGCCTGGTGGGTTACGACCCCTTCGTTGCTCCCGACTACGCCCGCCGCATCGGGGTGGAATTGCGATCCTTGGACGAACTATTGGCTGAGTCCGACTTCGTAACACTGCATACCCCACTGACCGAAAGCACCCGCAACATGCTGGGTATGCGGCAAATCGAAATCATCAAGCCCGGCTCCCGCGTCATCAATGTGGCCCGGGGCGAGCTGACCGACGAGGCAGCCCTTCTGGCCGGACTGGAGTCCGGCCGCCTCAGCGGCGTGGCGCTGGACGTGTTCTCAAAGGAGCCTCCCGAACCAAGCCCGCTGCTGGAGCACCCGAAGGTCATCGTGACACCGCACTTGGGCGCATCCACCCGGGAGGCCCAGCGAGAGGTCGCCATCGAGGCGGCCGAGCAGGTGCTGGCGGTGCTCAAGGGCGAGCCGGCCCGCAACACCGTTAACGCTCCCTTCGTTACCCCCGAGGTGCACGAGGTGCTGGCCCCCTACATTCCCGCCGCCTCGATGGTGGGCAAGCTGCTGGGGTTCTTGTCCGAGGGACAGATCACCGGCGTCAGCGTCAGCTATGAGGGCGAAATCGCCCACCACGACTGCCGGATGCTGCAAGCAGCGGTTCTCGCCGGGTTGCTGGCGCCGGTCAGCACGGTAAACGTCAACCTGATCAACGCCCCGGTGCTGGCCCGGGAGCGGGGCTGGAACGTCACCGACCAGAGCAACCGGGTATCCCGGGAGTATGCCAGCCTCATCTCGGCTACGCTGCAAACCGCCAACAGCAGCCTGACCATAGCCGCCACCTCCATGCGCAACGAGACTCACATCGTCAAGTTCAACGACTACTGGATGGACATTGTTCCCAACACTCCCTATCTTCTCTTCGTGGACAACCGGGACCAACCGGGATCCATCGGCGCCGTCGGCACCATCGCCGGCCATCACAATATCAACATCAGCTTCATGGGCGTCGGGCGGATACAACTGCGAGGCCACGCAATGATGGTCATCGGCCTTGACGATCCCGTGCCTCTGCCGGTGATGGAGGAAATCAGGGAGTTGTCCCACATCAGGACCGCCCGGCTGGCGACTCTGACTGGATAGTTCCAGCACGAATATCTCTTTGGCGGGGGCTCAATATCCTGCGCCCCCGCCGACCGGTCCAACACGGCGTTGCAAAATCGCGTACCAAGGCGCACAGCCGTGCGCCCAAAAAGGGACAGAGGAGGACCTAGCATGGGCGACAGAATCGGCATCATGGGCGCGGGCGCGCTTGGCAGCTACGTGGGCGCTTTCCTGTCCCGAGAGGGCGAGGATGTGACGTTCATAGATATGTGGCCGGACCACGTCGAAAAGATGCGCGCCGATGGACTGCACGTAACCGGCAGCCAGGGGCCATTCACCGTGCCGGTCAAGGCGATGCACCTGACCGACGCGCAGGGCATCACCGACCCCTTCGATTTCGTGTTCGTCTCCGTCAAGTCCTACGACACCGAGTGGGCCACACACTTCATCCGCCGCTACGTCAAGGATGACGGCTTCTTCGTGTCTCTGCAAAACTGCTGGAACGACGTGATTATTGGCGGCATCGTGGGCCAGGACCGCACCGTGGGCTGCATCGCCTCCCACATCGAGGTTGCCCTGTGGGAGCCTGGCCACGTGACGCGCGGCGGCGCCGTGGGCCGTGATCACGGGCACCACGTCTTCCGCGTCGCCGAGTTGACAGGCATCACATCGTCGCGAGCCGAACGGGTCGCCGGGCTGCTGGACAACATCGATGGGGCCTATTCATCAGACAACCTCTTCGGGGAACGGTGGGCCAAGCTCTGCCAGAACTCGATGGGTAACGCCATATCCGCCGCCTCGGGGCTCGGGTCCCAGCAAATGGCAGAAGACCCCCGCTGCCGTATGATTCGCATCCAGCTATGCAAGGAGGGGGCGCAGGTGGGCTTGGCCATGGGCCTGAACGTAGTGGACATTCAGGGCGTGTCCGCCCAGACTTGGGCCGATGCCGACAAGGGCGACGTGTACGAGGAGCTGGACGCCTTCTTGGCCGCCCGCGGTGGCCGCGTCAACTGGCTGGCCTCCATGGCCCAGGACGTTCACAAGGGACGGCGCTCCGAAATCGACTTCATGAATGGACTGGTCGCCGAGAAAGGCCGCGAGGTCGGGATCCCCACCCCCTTCAACGACGCCGTAATCGAGGCAATGCGCGCCGTGGACTCCGGCGTTCTTTCGCAGGAACCGGACCACGTGGACCGCGTTCTGCGCGCCGCGGGGCGGTGAAGTCCGTTCGCTGGTCAGGTCGGTGGCCCGGTCGATGATTGGGCAATCAATCCGTGAGAATGACTCCGGTTTCCGGAGTCATACACAAGCCCCAGGGCTCACATAGGGAGGACAGCCGATGTTCATCAAGGTCGAACCCGCCGAGTTCTTCATGTATCGGGTCATTATCGTTTTCGACCTGGAAAGCCCCAACTCGGAGGACCAGGATGTCCGCGACTACATGACCGAGTGGGAGCTGGAACCCAAGTACCAGCGCACCGGTGATTTCGAGGGGAGCAACAGCGAGATAATGCAGTACGGCGGCTGCTACCTCGGCAGGCACCTGGGCAAGATTTCCGAAATACAGCGCAACCACGTGGAGCGGGAGATAATCACCGCCGAGATTGGCCGGCTGCTGGACGACGAAGGGGAACCGGTCGCCATCCCCAGCGCACAGCGGGAAGACACGGTCCGGCAACTGGTGGAGACTTTCCATCAGCCCGAAGCCTTCCAGCCCAACGAAGAGGGACTGCTGGAGGCGATGCTGGACGCATCCGCTGTCCGGCAGGCCGCCCGTGAGCTGCTGACGGCCGCCGGTTAGTTGTCGGTTGCCTCCGGCGCGGCAAAGCCCGGTCCATTGACACCCGGATTCATTGACACAAGAAAGGCCCCGGCGCAGATGTGCCGGGGCCTTTCGGATTTACAGGCAAGAGACAGCAACGCCATTGGGAAACTGTGTCGGGGATGGAGCGGGCGATGGGAATCGAACCCACATGGCTAGCTTGGAAGGCTAGAGCTCTACCATTGAGCTACGCCCGCGCCACAGAGCACTACCCAACGGCCTGCTGCTCAACATTAAATTATAGCCGCAGAGTGTTTTACTTACCAGTTCAGCGCTCCAGTGATTCAGTCCCGGATTCAGTCCCGGATTCAGTCCCGAAGGCGCCGGGCGCCGGGTCTGGTCGTCCTGGCGGAGTTTCCGGAGGACTGCGACTCCGAACCCTTCTCCTTCTCCTCAGATCCGACGGCATTGTTGCCGCTGCCGTCCGCTCCGGGCCGGTTGCCGTCTGCTCCGGGCCGGTTGCCGTCCGCTCCCGGTCGGGGGACTCTGCGGGAACCTTCCGGCACCACGAAGCTCAATCGTTCGCGCAACTGGTAGATGACGCGGTCGACCTCGTATTCGGGAGTCTGGTAGCGGGAGAGGGAGTGGCGCACAATCTCCAACCCAGCCTCCATCTCCGGCCAGACCACCTCCTGTACCCCCATATGCTGCAGGTCCTCGCCCTCTGAGCGTGCTCGTACCCTGGCCACGATGTCCAGCCCAGGCTGTAGTTGCAGGGCTTGGTAGGCGGTCATCTCCACCGAAACCGGATCGCCGGTTGTTATCACCAGCAGCCCGGCCTGTGCCACCCTCGCCGCCCGAAGGACCTCCACGCGGTCGGAGGACCCCAATATCGTGTGGTATCCGTTGCCCCGCCACTCGTCCAGCGTGCGAGGGTCAAGGTCCACGACCGTGAACGGGACACCATGCTCTCGCAACTCCTGCGCCACCAGCGACCCAACCCGGCCTAGGCCGCAGATAACGACATGTCCGAAGGTCTGCCTCGGACGCTCCTCCGAGTGGGGATCCCCGATTCGGTAGGGCCGCAGGACACGGAAGCGCCGGCTTAGCACCGTGACCAAGTGGGTGCCGCCGGAGATGACCGGCGGCCCTGCTGCCATGGTCAGCACCGCCGAGACAACTATCAGCGAGTGGAAGGACTGGTCCACCACCCCTATGGCAAGCGCCCCCGCCACCAGGATGAAGCTGAACTCGCCTATCTGCCCCATCCCCACTCCCGTCAGCAGGGCGGTGCTCGGGAGATAGCCCCCAATTCGGACGATTACCGCGGTAACGGCGAACTTGATGAGCACGGCGCTGCCAATTACCACGAGGACACTGCCATAATGCTGGAAGATAAACACCGGGTCAGTCAGCATTCCCAGTGAGGCAAAGAACAACGCCGCGAAAATATCCCTCAGCGGGGCCACCTCGGCCAAGGCCCAGTGGCCGATGTCCGACTCGCTGAGCAGCAACCCGGCGACGAAGGCTCCCAAGGCAGCGGACAGCCCCACGAAGTTGGTCAGGCCCGAGATGGCGAAGACGATGGCCATGACCATCAGGACAAACACTTCCCGCGAGCCCAGCAGCGTGATGCGGCTCATGGCATAGGGCATCACCTTTATGCCCAACAGCGCCACGCCCCCGATGATTAGAGTTGTCTTGAGCACTCCGAGCCCGACTTCCCTCAGGACATCAACGCCCCCACTGCCGTCCAGGGCCGGCAGCATGGCGATCATCAGGATGAACACTAGGTCCTGCATCAGCAGGAAGCCCGTCAACAGGCGCCCGTGCAGGCTGTGAATCTCGCCCCTGTCGGTAAGCGTCTTCAGCACCACCATGGTGCTGCTCAGAGCGCCCACCATCCCGAGGATGATCGACGTGGTAATGTCCAAGCCCAGCAACAACCCTATGGGCATGAGCAGTGCGGCGGTAATGGAGATTTGCAGGAGGCCGCCGACAACAATGACCTTACCGAGGCTCACCAGCTCTCGGAAGGAAATTTCGATGCCGATGGCGAAGACCAAGAGCACAACCCCGATCTCGGCCAGCTTGTGCACCGTCGCAACGTCGGCTATCGTTGCAAAGTGCAGCCATTCGTCGCCGCTGCGCCCGGCAACGTAGGGGCCGATGATCATGCCCATGGCCAAGTAGCCCAGCACGGGCGGCGCCCGCAGGACACGGGCTATCACACCGCCAAAAAAGGCAGCGATGACAACGGTCACCAAGTCAACAAATAAATAACTTTCTAGGTGAGCCTCGCCCATTGCCTCTTGAAAACCTACAGTCCGCGTAGTATGGCCTTGCCGCTATTATAGGTTCCAAGTCAGCGTGTGCGCCAACCTTGTTCTGCGCGAGTTTATTCAGGACCAGCCTTCCGGATCTTTCAGGCGCGCAGCCGGCGCACCTCGGTGATGAGTACTCCGGTATCCAGACGATGGAATCTGGTCACGCATCTATTAAGAGGGAGAAGAGGGAGAACCGAAATGCCTGTTGAACATCGGGATTACCCGGACATCGCACCTGCCGGTCCCACCTATAGCCGGGGGACCCGCGCCGGCAATATGCTGTTCATTTCAGGTTGCACTGCCCGCGGGTCAGACTCGCAGGGCAAGCCGCTGATGGACCAGCTCGAGGTGACCCTGGAGCGTGTCGTAGGCGTGGTAAAGGCAGAGGGCGGACACCCAGGGGACATAGCCAAAATAACCTGCTTCGTAACCAGCATCGCCGATTGGACCAACAACCCCGCAAAGCAGGCAGAGCTGTTCGAGCGATTCTTCGAGGGCCAGTATCCGGCCAATTCACTCATCGAAATCAGCGCCCTGGCCGAACCGGGCTTGGATGTGGAAATCGAGGCAATAGCCGTGCTGGGCTGACCGCTCCGCACGGTTCATTCCCCGGACTCCGCGATCCACCGACGGATGTTGTCGGGGCTGAGGGGCAGGGTGTTTACCTGCACGCCGAAGGGAGCCAGCGCGTGGGCGACGGCGTTGCCCAAGGCGGCCCCGGTGGCAAGAATGGCGCCCTCGCCCGCACCCTTCACGCCCAACGGATTGAGCGGTGAGGGCGCCTCCTCCAAGATGGCGCATTCGATGTCGGGGACGTCGCTGCTGGTCGGCAGAAGGTAGTCCATCAGGGTGCCGGAGAGCAACTGCCCGCTGCCGTCATAGACCAGTTCCTCCAGCAGCGCCCCGCCGATCCCTTGGACCGCGCCGCCCACCGATTGCCCGTGCATGGTCAGAGGGTTGATGCAGCGGCCCACATCCTCCACCACCACGTAGCGCAGTACCTCCAGCCTGCCGGTCTCCGGGTCCACCGCCACATGGGCGGCGTGGCTGCCGTAGGAGTAGGTCCACTCCTCGATGCGGAAATACTCGGTCGCGTCAAGAGCCGTATCGGGATCGTCAAACTGACGCTGAGACTCGGCCAGCGCCGCCACCTGTTGCAGCGTCAGTTGGCCCTGCCCGGTGGGTGTGTCTCTCACGACAATCACCCCGTGTCGCAGGTCTAGGGCTTCAGGCACGGTATCAAGGTAACTGGCGGCAAGCGACAGAATCCTCGCCCGCAGCGTCTGGCAGGACAGGTGTATGGCGCTGCCGGCCATCACCGAGGCGCGGCTGCCGAAGGTGCCGATGCTGGCCGGCAGGTAGTCGGTGTTCCCGTGAAAGATGCGGACATCCTCGATGGGAACGCTCAGCGAGTCGGCGCAGATCTGGGCCATCACCGTCTCGTGGCCCTGCCCCATGGTGGTGATGCCAAGATAGACCTCCACGGCTCCTTCTTCAGTTACCAGAACTCGGGCCCCCTCGAAGGGCCCGAAACCGGTGGGTTCTACGTAGGATGCGATGCCAACGCCGTGGTAGCGTCCCTGTTCGTCGGGGCCTTGGCGCAAGGCCAGCTCATCGTAGCCAATCTCCTCCAGTGTCCGGTTGAAGGCGCTGGCGTAGTCCCCGCTGTCGTACACCGTGTTCCGCCCGTCCAGCCGGGTCGGCCCCACGTCGTAGGGCATCTCGCTGGCGTCGATCAGGTTGCGCCGTCGCAACTCCGCCGGGTCAAGGTCCAGATCGCCGGCCATCATGTCCAGTAGCCTTTCGCGGATGAAGGTCCCCTCGAAAAATCCTGGGGCGCGGTAGGTGCCCGCTCCCATCTTGTTGGTCATCACGCAATTGACCGAGGCGTGAAAATTGGGAATCCGGTACGGCCCGGTCATCATCACTGCGGTCAGGGCTGGCACCACGCTGCCGTGGGTGCGCACGTATGCGCCCATGTCGCCGTAGACCGTGGTCCGCAGACCCAGCAGGGTTCCGTCGCTCCGGGCGGCGATTTCCACCTGGCACAGGACTTCACGGGAGTGGTTCGCCGAAACCAAGTGTTCCGCCCGGTCCTCAACCCACTTGATCGCACGGCCCAGCTTGAATGACGCGAAGGGAATTAGGAAGTCCTCGGCGTAGAACTCCCCTCGAACGCCGAATCCTCCGCCAACGTCGGGCTCTATGAAGTGGATGCGCTCTTCCTCAATCTCCAAGTGCCTCGCCAGTATGGCTCGATTGGTGTGAGATACCTTGGTGGGGCCCCAGACGCGCATCTGTCCGTCGGCTGGATCATAGCTGGCAACCAGTCCCCTTGTTTCCAGCGGGTTCGCGGTGTGGCGGTTGGTGCGAAACTCCTCCCGGCGGACGTAGTCCGCATCGCGGAAGGCCGCCTCCACGTCACCCACGTTGATTTCAGCGGAGCCTGCCAGATTCGTGCTGTTGGCTGGGTGCACCAGCACCGTATCCGTCAAAGCCTCCGTGACGCTGGTGACAGCGGGCAGAGTTTCGTAGTCCACTTCGATGAGGTCGATGGCGTCCTCTGCCAAGTAACGGCTATCGGCTACCACCACCGCCACAGCCTCCCCGGCATGGCGCACCACGTCGGCGGACAGCGGAGTTTGCAGGTAGTTTTCCAGCCCCGGCAGGGGGAAGACGCGCATGGGGATTGGCTTCGCCAGGTCCTCCATATCAGCGTAGGTGAAGACGGCCACCACGCCCTCGAGAGCAAGGGCCGCCGTGCTGTCGATGCCGCGCACCCTGGCATGAGCATGGGGGCTGCGCAGGATGGCAGCGTGCAGCATTCCGGGCAGTCGCACGTCCTCCAAGTATTGCCCCCGCCCGGTGAGGAACCGGACGTCCTCACGCCTGCGGATGGGAGCACCGATGTATGACTGGCCGGCGATGTATGACTGGCCTGGAAGTTGAGTACTCACGGCGTTAAGCATCCTCATTGGCCGGGAAAGCTCCCTTTGAGAGCGGGGGCCGCCCGGTGTTTAACAATCAAGTCGACAGGGGTGCTCTTCCAGCGCCACCGGCGACGGCCCGAGTATATGGCCGTCGGCGCCGCAAGAAACATCACTCCCGGGGCAGCCCGGGGGCTACGCTTTCCTTTGCCGTCGAAGGCGGCGCGCCGAAATGGGCCGTCCCCTGACGCCACCCATTCGTATCCGGTAGTACTCGGATGACACCTCGGCGCCGATGACGATGATGAAGCCGGATACATAGGCCCACGCAAGAAGGACAATCATCGATGCCAGGGTGCCGTAGATTGCTTCGTAAACGGCATAGTTCTCAAGGTAGTACACGAAAATGCTCTTGGCGCCCTCGAACAGAATGGCGGCGAAGAGCGCCCCCGGCCAAACGAATCGCCAATACGTGCGGGTCACGGGTGAGAACTTGTAGATAAGCAGGAATATGACCAGCGTGAAGAGAAATGGGACAGGCCTCGCCAGGGCGTTGATGCCGTTGTGTTCCAGGAACGAGAGGTGGCCCAGCACTGGAATATCCTCACTTCCCAGAACCTGCAGCACCGTGGTGAGAGCTACAGAAATCAGGAACAGCGGAGCAACACTGAGAGCCATCAGGAAATGACGTGGCTTCTCGATGTAAAAGGGCCGGTCATGCTCGATATCCCAAGCCCGGTTCACCGTCCGCGAGATGGCTCCGAACAGCAGGGTCGACGACCACAACAGTCCCAGTAAACTGAGAATACCCAACACTCCCCGGATATTGTTGACCGCTTCCACGTTGGCTGTAAGGATTCCATGGGATCCGGGCAGGTAGGTTTGGAAGAACCTGTGGGCCTCCCGTTCAACAGAGTCCGACTCCAGCACGAGGCTGAACAGACTCACCAGCCCGATGGCAAGCGGGAAGAGGGAAAGAATCGAGTAGTAGGCAATGGACGCCGCCAGGTCGACCGCGTGATCGTCCCCCAACTCCCGCCAAGTTCGGCGCGCGAGTTCTATCCCGGGGACGGTCGCCAGCGTGGCCCTCAACCATCGTATCCTGGCCCGCAGCCGCAGATGCCAGTGCATGGAGGCTGCGATCTCCCTTCCGGACCGAATCCCGGATGAGAACAACCCTCTCCATATGTGGGCCAATGGCGCAGGTATACTTAACATATTGGGACTATAGAGGGGGACTCGTTGGGTGAGTCCCCACGCCTGAGATCGAGTAATCTGCCGGTCCTGTCCCGCTTGCCCCTGCTACCGATGGGGTTAATCCCCGCGACGATTCCGCAGGGCAGAGGAGGGCTTCAGGAGCCGTCCTCCTTTTTCTCCTGAGTGCGAAATGGGGCTCTCAGGGCCACGGACACACCGCCCACCACGCCGCCGACCGACTCAGTGACTGCCGTGGTGATCGCCTGTCCGAAGGAGCCTGCGGCGCTTACGGCGCCGTTGGCCGCGGCCGAAGCGGCGTCCTCGGCACGAAGTCCGATACTCTTGGCCGACTCTATTGACTGTTCCACGGCGTTCCGTGCCACTGCGCCCACATCGCCCCCAATCTCCGCAGTGCCTTTGACCAGACCGCGCGAGCTGTCCTCGATGGCCTGCAATACGTTGCCGCCGATCTGGTTGGCTCCGGTAACAGTGCCGCTGATGGCGTCGCGGGCCGTGGCCCCAAGGTCGCCACCGATTTCCCTGGAACCGTGAATCGCACCCCGGGCCGCGCTGAACGCCGCGTCCTGCATACGCACGGTAACGCCTCCGGTGGCCTCTATGGCACCCTCCACGGCGTTGCGAGTCACCGCGGCCACGTCACCGCCCACCTCGGCAGCTCCCTGAATCACCCCGCGGGTGCTGTCCTCAATGGCTTGCAGTACATTGCCGCCCACTTCTGCGGTCCCAATGACTGCGCCTTTTGCCGCGTCTCGCGCCGTGGCGCCAAGGTCCCCACCCACGTCGCGAGTTCCCTGGATGGCGCCGCGAGTCACGCTGAAGGCCGCATCCTCAGCCCGCAGGCCGATGGACTTGGTGCTTTCCAAGGTTCCCTCCACCGCGCTGCGGGCCACCGTCGCCACATCGCCGCCGACATCGCTGGTGCCTTTGATAGCCGCTCGAACTGTGTCGCTGCACACTCCAACAGTAACCGTTGCAATTTCGCCTACGCCGCGTATGGCGCCCAACACTGCTCCCTTGGAGGTCGAACCCAACTCCGCGCCAACGCCGCCGGTTGCCTGAATTGTGCCTCTGATGACGTCCGTCACCAGTCCCTGAAACTCGTTGATCGTATCCCGGGATCCTGAAAGTGCTGTCACCGTCACACCGCGAGTCGCCGAGATGGTATTCTCCAAGACGTCGCCAGCCCCGCTGATGGTTCCGGTTATGGAATCTCTAATGGTCCGTCCAATATTTCCAAGCACCACGATTTCGCCTCCCCTGATTGCATTCCCCCATCCCGTGCCGGACATCTAAAGAGCGCCGCCACGAAACCAGTATATATCAGCCTTTATGTATTATACGCCCTGCGGCCCCCCACCCGGACCGTGCCTTGAGCCTGCTTTGGGTTACGGTTAAACTGCCTGTCACGGTCGCGAACGGTTAAGGAGGGCGAGATGCCCAGCGTGAACAAACAACAGTGGCAGGACGACACGCTACATCCGGCGGTAACCCGCTATCCGGAACGCCGCGAGTCCTTCGAGACTGACAGCGGCATGCACATAGAGCCGCTGTACGCCCCCGAAGACCTGGAGTCCCGCGGCCACGACTACGCCGCAGACATCGGCTTTCCCGGCGAGTTCCCCTACACCCGCGGCGTGCAGCCCAGTGTCTACCGGGGCCGCGTGTGGACCATGCGCCAGTACTCCGGGTACGCCACCGCCGCCGACACCAACCGCCGCTACCGCTACCTGCTGGAGCAGGGCCAGACCGGGCTGTCGGTTGCCTTCGACCTGCCCACGCAGATTGGCTACGACTCCGACCATCCCCTCGCCAAAGGCGAGGTCGGCAAGGTGGGCGTGCCCATCTGCAGTCTGGAAGACATGGAAACGCTGTTCGACGGTATTCCATTGGGGCGGGTCAGCACCTCCATGACCATAAACGCCACCGCCTCGCTGTTGCTCTGCTTCTACATCGCCGCCGCCAAGCGGCAGGGCTTTACGCCAGACCAGATCAACGGCACGGTGCAGAACGATATTCTGAAGGAGTACATCGCCCGTGGCACCTACGCCTACCCGCCGCGCCCCTCCATGCGGCTGGTGGTGGACGTGTTCAAGTACTGCGCCGAGAACGTGCCGCGATGGAACACAATCAGCATCTCCGGCTACCACATGCGGGAGGCCGGGGCGACGGCGGTTCAGGAGCTGGCCTTCACCTTCGCCAACGCCATCGCCTACGTGCAGGCTGCGCTGGACGCCGGGCTGAAGGTTGACGAATTCGCTCCCAGGCTTTCCTTCTTCTTCGTGGCCCAGAACAACCTGTTCGAGGAGGTCGCCAAGTTCCGTGCCGCCCGGCGCATCTGGGCGCGCATCATGCGCGACCGGTTCGGGGCCAGAGACCCCCGCTCGATGATGTTGCGCTTCCACACCCAGACGGCGGGTGTATCTCTGACCGCGCAGCAGCCGGATAACAACGTCGTCCGGTGCACGGTGCAAGCCCTCGCCGCCATCCTGGGCGGCTCCCAGTCCCTCCATGTCAATTCCCGCGACGAGGCCCTCGCCCTGCCCACCGAAGAATCGGCGCAGCTTTCCCTCCGCACCCAGCAGATCCTGGCCTACGAGAGCGGCACGGCCGACGTGGTCGATCCCCTCGGGGGATCCTGGTACGTTGAGAGCCTGACCGACGACCTCGAGGCTCAGGCTCTGGACTACATCCGTCGTATTGATGACATGAGCGGGGCCGTGGCCGCCATCGAAGACGGCTTCCAGATGCGCGAGATAGGCGACGCCGCCTATCGCCATCGGCAGGAGGTTGAGTCGGGCGACCGCACCATCGTCGGCGTGAACCGCTACACCACCGAGGAACCGCCAGTGGAAGGCCTCATGCGCGTCGACGAGGAAGCCGCCCGCCAGCAGATAGCCCGCTTGGCACGCCTGCGCCGGGAGCGCGACGGCAGCGCCGCGCAGGCCGCCTTGGCGCGGCTGGCAGAGACGGCGCGCGGCGACGAAAATACCGTCCCCGCCATCCTCGAGTGCGTGGAGTCCTACTGCACCCTGGGCGAGATGTCCGGCATCCTGCGTGAAACCTTCGGTGAGCAGGAGGAAATGGCGGCGTTTTAAGGCGTTTTAGGGGGAGGACGAGAAGGTTGCCACTGCTTGCACTCGGAATGAACGGGAACGGTCGGCAAGAGGAGCCACGGGGTCGAACACTTTAAGAATCCCAAACTAGCCCACTTCAAGGCCCTGCAAATGTACCTGGACTTGATTCGGGAAATCCCGGAAGTCGTCGAAGTACGGCTGGCGGATAACGACGAGTTGCATACGATCATCTCGGCGCCCCGTGATGATGATGAGATTCGATACCAAGTCATTGACGTTGAGTTGAAGGTCATACGAAGCGTAGACTCCCAGCCTTTCTTGTTTCACTTGGTGAACTCTCAGCGCCTGCACCAGCAAGGACTGGACAAGCAAGTATGTGGCTTTGGTGAATTGGTGTGGAAGCGGTAGGATGCTGGATGCCGACTGTCCAGGATTATCTGAATAAAGCTGAAAGGAACGAAAGACTGTCGATTTCTCTCGCGTCCCTGCCAGAGCGGTACACCGAATGGGAGATCACGATTCTCTTCTATTCTGCTCTCCACTACGTTAATGCGTTGTTAATGCGTTTCTGGAGCTGCAAGGGCTGGAAGCGCCACATCACATCGCGCGTTTCAGGCTGGTCGAAAGGCTCACGGACTTTGCACGGGAATACGAAAACCTTTCTCAGAAAAGCGTCAACGCCAGATACAAAATGGACGAATTTACGATTCAAGAGGTGGACTCCGTGCGGACGGGTGAATTCCTCGCCGTGAAGGAAGGAGTCTTGGCGCTATTGGGAAAAAGATCGTAAAGAGATCGGACCGAGAGAAGCTGAAGAGACCTGACATCCAACATCGTAAGAAACTCCAAAATAACCCAGGAGAACCACCATGTCCGACCTGATACTTAATGAAGAAGAGCAGATGCTCCAGACCACCCTGCGCGACTTCGTCGACCGCGAGATTGCGCCCAAGGCCAAGGAGTCCGACGAGCGCGGCGAGTTCCAGTGGGATGCGTGGCGCGGGTTTGCCGAGCTCGGTCTGACCGGCCTTGGCGTCGACGTGAAGTACGGGGGCAGCGGCCCCGCCGGTTACCGCCAAGTGTCCATCGCCGCCGAGGAAGTGGCGCGAGGCGACGCCTCGGCCTCCGTCAGTTGGCTGGCCCATCTGGCCCTCGGCGTCGCCTCCATCGACCGGTTCGGCAGCGATGCCCAGAAGTCGCGCATCCTACCGGCCCTCACCGGCGGGCAGGGCGTGGCCGCCTTCGGACTCACCGAGCCGGGGGGCGGGTCGGACGCCGCCGCCATGCAGACCACCGCCGTTGAGCGCGACGGCACCTACTTCCTCAATGGCAGCAAGATGTTCATCACCAACGCATCGGTGGCCCAGAACATCGTGGTCTTCGCCACCCAGGACCGAAGCCAAGGCTATAAGGGTGTGAGCGCCTTCATTGTCGACAAGGGCTCGTCCGGCCTGACCATCAACCCCATGCATGGCAAGCTCGGTATGCGCAGCTCCACCACCGACGAAATCGTCTTTCAGGACACTCCCGTATCCTCCGACAACTTGTTGGGCGAGGAGGGGCGCGGTTTCAACCAAGCCATGGAAATCCTGACCTCCAGCCGCATCATTATCGCCGCCCAAAGCACCGGCATCGGCCAGTCGGCGCTGGAGGCCGCCGTGCGTTATGCCCAGCAGCGCCAGTCCTTCGGGCATCCCATTGCCCAGCACCAAGCCATCCAGTTCATGCTGGCCGACATGGCGGCCGAGATCCACGCCGCTCGCGTCGTCACCATGAACGCCGCCACCCTCAAGGACGCCGGTCAGCCTTTCATGCAGGAAGCCTCCATCGCCAAGCTGATGGCCTCCGAGATGTGCATCCGCGCCGCCGACAAGGCGCTGCAGATCCATGGCGGCTCCGGCTACTTCCAAGAGGCTGGCGTGGAGCGCATCCTCCGCGACGCCCGGGTAACCACCATCTACGAGGGAACGTCCGAGGTACAGCGCCTCCTCATTGCGCGCCAACTGCTGAAGGATTACGCTATTTAGCGACGCAAATTGATGTCCGTGTCGTGGATGTGGAAAACTGTGCGCCCCTGCGGAGCCGAGACAGATGAAGGCGCTCCCCACGGTGGAGGCTCCAACTGTTCAGCGATGGATGAGCGATGGACTGCGCCACTTGGCGCTCAACGTCTACGGCATCGGCAATAAACTGCAAGTCCTGGACGGCAAGGGGTTGCGTCTGATCGACCATAGCCACGGCGCGGCCTGTCGGGAACTATCGGCCTTATCCACCCTGTCGCCGCCTTTGGCGTCCTGACCGAACTGGTTGAGAGCTTGGATTCGCCCTCACCCTGGACCCTCTCTCTGGGAGAGGGAACTTCAACCCACAGTCTGTAGATAATAGCAAGATGCAGAATAACGAACGCCCCATCCGCATCCTGGTCGCCAAACCCGGTCTCGATGGCCATGACCGCGGCGCCAAGGTAATCGCCCGCGCCCTCCGCGACGCAGGTATGGAGGTCATCTATACCGGTATCCGCCAGAGCCCTCAGATGATCGTCCAAGCCGCAGCGCAGGAGGACGTGGATGTTCTCGGCCTGAGCATACTCTCGGGAGCCCACCTGGAAATTCTGCCCGAGGTCATGACGCTACTGCGAGGCCAAGGCATGGACGATGTCCTGGTGGTGGTCGGGGGCATCATACCGGCGGTCGACCGCCAACCCCTCAGGGACTTGGGAATCACAGAGGTCTTCGGGCCAGGCACCTCAACCGGAGAGATCGTGGATTTTATCAAGGACAACATGGCCGGGCGGCTGTAGGGATGCCCGCCGCTGCTCCATCGGAGCGAATCCCCTCCGGGCCTCGCGCCCAAGCCATTTGAGGCAGCCTCGCTCAGTTAAAATCCACAATTCCGGCTGGAGATTGTCGGATAATCGATTAACATGCTCTATAATGTATCGCAGCTTATGATGGAGCCAACCGGCTCCACCAAGCTATTCGAACTGAATGAACCGGTGTCTGGTGGTCTGGAGGGCCTGACGGCGGGTCTGGCAACGGGCCAAGTACGATTGCTTCGCACCCACCAGGGCCTGCTGGTCTACGCGAATGTTGAGGTTGAGGTGGGCGCCTCTTGCGGCCGCTGTCTCTCCGAGTTTGTTCGGACCTCCACGCTTACACTGGAAGAGGAATGCTACCCGACGGTTGATCCGACGACGGGCCGCAAAATGTATCCGCCCGACGTGTTGGAAGGTGTAATGCACATTGACACGAACCAGATGCTGGATCTGAGCGATGTGCTGCGGCAGTACCTTCTTACCTGCGAGCCGCTCAAGGACCTGTGCCGACTGGATTGCCGGGGGCTCTGCCAAGAATGCGGAGCGGATCTCAATATGGAAAAATGTAAATGCGAAGGTCCTCCGGTAGACCCCAGGTGGGGAGCGCTGGCAGACCTGCGTTTCGAGGACACGAAGTAGGATACAGGCAGTAACCGTGTGCAACAAAGACTGCCACTCTCACCAAAAAAGACGCCTGAAGACACACTGAAGCCGCTGCACGTAGCTGGAACGTAGTACACGCAGCGAATTTTGGAGCGCCTCAAGATCCGGGGTGCTCGGGAGGAATCAACACAATGGGCGCGCTACCAAAGAAAAAGCTTACCCGGGCCAGGCGGGGACGACGGCAGACTGCCTACAAACTCAGGCCAATGCACGCCGCCAATTGCCAGCGCTGCCGCAGCGCCAAATTGCCGCACACTGCCTGTCCTCAGTGCGGGTACCACCGCGGTAGGCAGGTACTGGAAGTCTAGCCCGGAGATGCACATCCAAGTTTGTGCTGCGGTTGCACAGAGACTTGCCGCCGGGCATCGACGAATGCAGTGAATCCATGTTGTACTCGTTGTACTCAAAACTGGCTGGCGCAAGGGCGCCGGCAACATCAATAAAAGTGCCAGTGTGCGCGGGAATCCAGCAATGGAATCCACATAACCACAAACATAAATTGCATTGCACAATATGTAGGTTATGTCTTAAAATTCGCTCACTAACCAAAATTGCGTCTCTTTTTACTGGAGGCTGCTACGAACAATTCAGACAGTAACTGGGCCTACGTGTTCCCCGGGCAGGGTTCGCAGAAGGTGGGTATGGGACTTGGCCTGATGGAAGAATCTCGGGCTGGCCGCGATACCTTCGAGGAGGCGGACGAGAGCTTGGGGTTCCCGTTGTCTCGAATGATTTTTGAAGGCCCGGCCGGGGAGCTGCAGAACACAGTCAATTCCCAGCCGGCCATTATGACCGTCAGCATCGCCGCCTGGCGCGCCTGGGCGGAGTTCGCCGGTCCCCAGGCCGTCGAGGCCAAGGCCGTCGCCGGCCACAGCTTGGGCGAATACACCGCCCTGGTTGCCGCCGGTGTCTTGGACTTCGCCGACGCTGTGCGGCTGGTGCGCCGCCGTGGCGAACTGATGCAACAGGCCTCTCTCAGCCGCCCCGGAACCATGGCTGCCATCTTGGGTCTGGACAAAATGGCCCTCGCGCAGATCTGTGCCGAAACCGGTGTTGAACTGGCCAACATCAACACCGACAATCAAATAGTGATCAGCGGAGACCGGATGGCGGTCGCCCAGGCAGTGGACCTGTCCACTGCCCGCGGCGCCCGCAAGGCCGTGCCTCTGCCGGTCAGCGGCGCCTTTCATTCATCCTTGATGGTGGAAGCGGAAATGGGTCTGGCCTCCGAGTTGGAATCTCTGGCGCTCCGCGAGCCAAGGATGCCCATAATCGCCAACTGCGACTGCCGTCCTTTGGCCAGCAGTCAGGAAATTCGCGATGAGCTTATCCGGGGGCTCTGTCGCTGCGTCCAATGGAAAGACTCCGTGGTCACCATGGTGGACTCCGGCGTGAGCCGGTTTGTCGAGTTTGGAGCCGGCGGGGTGTTGGCGGGACTTATCAAGCGAATTGACCGCGAGGTAGAAGTTTCCACAGTGGCTGACCCGGATTCCATCCGAAAGTTAGCCTCAGCGACAGTCTGAAACCTCTAGGACTTGCCAAGGGCTGGGCTATATGGTCAAGTCGGCTGACCCAAGGCGTGTGGCGAGATCTGTTGCGCTGCAATCTCTGTTTGCCGCCGATGTACGAGGACGCCCTTGGGTCGATGATCAAACCCGGAGACCTGGCCCGGACTACGAATGGCTGGACGAAGATATCGACCGCTCCGCCATGGAGTTTGCCGACAGGCTGTTTCGTGGCGTCAGGGACCACCGGCTTAGGCTGGACGGCCTTATCGGCCATTTTGCCCCCGCCTGGCCGGTGACCCAACTACCCATTGTTGACCGTAACATATTGCGGATTGCCATTTTTGAACTTTTGCATAATCCGGCCACTCCCCCCAAAGCGGCCATCGACGAGGCGGTGGAGTTGGCCAAGGTGTTTGGCAGCGACAGTTCCTCCAGGTTCGTCAACGGAGTCCTCGGCTCCGTTATGTCCAGCCTGGAATCCGGGGAACTGGCCGGTGCCGGTGCTGCACCAGATGGGAGATGAATCTTGCCCTCTGTTTATGATCGCGTCAAAGGCATTGTTGTAGACAAACTGGGAGCCGACGAGGGCGATGTCGAAGAAACCTCGTCATTCGTCGATGATCTAAACGCCGACTCCTTGGACTTGGTCGAGTTGATTATGGCTTTCGAGGAGGAATTCTCAACCGAGGATTCCCCTCTGGAGATTCCCGACGAGGACGGGGGATCAATTGCCACCGTCTCCGATGCTGTGGCCTATCTGAAGGGCCGCGGCATTGAAGACGACTGATCCTGGGTCCTTTTGCGGCTTCACCGTTCTGTCCCTCCCGGGTTCACCATACGATTGGGCCCTCTGCGGTCGGCTTTGTGCCGTGCCGGATTGCAACCCGTTTCCGCCACCAAGCTTTATGGGGAATAGACTCCCAAGGCAAGGATGCTATGGATAGCCTGGACGATGTGGCCCAGGCGGTTCGTGCCTGCACCGATTGCCCGCTGCACCGCGGCCGGTCCAACGCCGTGCCCGGAGAGGGCAACCCATCGGCCGAGCTGATGTTTATCGGAGAGGGGCCAGGATTTCACGAGGATCGCCAGGGTCGTCCATTCGTCGGTCCGGCGGGGAGCCTGCTCGAAGAGTTGCTGGCCTCCATTGGCGCCAACCGCGACGACGTATTCATTGCCAACATGGTCAAGTGCCGCCCGCCCGACAACCGCGACCCTCAACCATCGGAAATCGCGGCCTGCTCCAAGTACTTGGACAGGCAGATTGAGCTGGTCAACCCGAAGCTGATTGTCACCTTGGGCCGCTTCTCTTTGGGTCGTTTCTTTCCAGGAGAGAGCGTAACCCGGGCGCGGGGCAGGCTGCGGCAGAAGGGCGGACAACTGATCTTTCCAGTGCTGCATCCGGCGGCGGCGCTGAGACGCCCCGAGCTGCGGGAGACCATGGTGGAGGACTTTGGCGCCATCGCCGCCATTCTTGCTGAGACCCCTGAACCGGAGGCAGTCGATGCTTCCTTCGGTTCTGGTGATTCAGCAACGACTGAGCCGGATCCTGCATCGCAAATGGACCTTTTCGGCGCAGCCGCTCCTCCGGCGCCCCGGACACAGCAGACGCCGGAGTCGACCCAGGATGATGATATTGCCGGGCACGACAGACCGGATGAGGCTGCCGGCCCGCATCAACTCTCAATGTTTTAGGCCTTTGGATAAGAATGTGCGCCCAACTTTCTGAGAAGCTTCGTGTCATTCCCCTGGGAGGGCTGGGGGAAATCGGCAAAAACATGATGGCCCTCGAATATGCTGACGACATTATCATCGTAGACTGCGGGGTCCAGTTCCCTGAAGAGGGAATGCTGGGAGTGGACCTGATCATCCCCGACGTTTCTTATCTGGTGGAGCGGGCCGACCGGGTGCGGGGCATACTCATCACCCACGGCCACGAGGACCATATCGGCGCCCTGCCCTTCATACTTCCCCAGATTCCCACGCAGGTCTTCGCGCCGCGACTGGCCCACGGACTCATCTCCGCCAAGCTCAAGCAGCGTCGCGCCACCCGGGAGTTCACCTCCACCCCCATCGACCCCGGCGTTCCCTACCAATTCGGCCAACACTTTGCCGCCCGCTGGTTCCGGGTCTGCCACAGCATCCCCGACGCCATGGGCATCGCGATCAACACGCCGTTTGGGACCGTGATTCACACCGGAGACTTCAAGATTGACCATACCCCGGTTGACGGGCGGATCTTCGACCTCACCGCCCTGGCAGGCTACGGCGCGGAGGGCGTGCTGCTGCTCCTTTCCGACTCGACCTACGCCGAGGTGCCCGGTTACACACCCTCGGAGCAGGTGGTCGGCGAGGCCCTGGACCGGGCCATCGCAGAGGCGCCCGGCCGGGTGATGGTCGCCACCTTCGCCTCCCTGGTCTCGCGGGTGCAGCAGGTGGTGGATGCCGCCGAACGTCACGAACGCAAGGTCAGCATAGTCGGACGCAGCATGGTGGAGACGGTCAACGTGGCCTCCGAGCTGGGATACCTCCGCCTCCCTCCCGGCATCCTGCTGCCCCTCAACACCACGCGCAATCTCCCCCCGGAACAGGTGGTGCTTATGACCACCGGCAGCCAGGGAGAGCCCACCTCGGCGCTGGTGCGCATCGCCAACAAAGATCACCGCGACGTTAGCATCATGGCGGGCGATACGGTCGTCATCAGCGCCACCCCAATCCCCGGCAACGAACTTCCGGTCAGCCGCACCATAGACAACCTGCTGCGCCAAGGAGCCCGCGTGCTCTATGACCGGATCGCGACGGTTCACGTCCACGGCCACGCCAGCCAGGAGGAGTTGAAGCTGGTGCTGAGCTTGGTCAAGCCGCGCTACTTTGTGCCCGTGCACGGAGAATACCGGCACCTGAACGCCCACGCCCAAATCGCTTGGAACCTTGGCGTTGCCCAAGACGGCATCTTCGTGCTGGAAGACGGCGACGTGCTGGAACTCAACGCTGAGGGCGCATCAACCGCTGACCGGGTTAAAGCCGGCCCGATCTTCGTCGACGGTGTTTCCAGGAGGGACAACCGGAGCCAGGTGCTGACGCAGCGCCGCAGCCTCTCCCGGGACGGGGTGGTGGTGGTGGTGGTGACCGTGGACCGTTACAGCCTTGCCCCGGCTGGCGAACCTCTGACCGTTGCCAGCGGTTTCATGGACGAGGGCGAGACCACTGCGCTGTTCGACGAACTGGGTGTCCACTTGGTATCCGAGCTATCGGCCAACGGCAGCGTACCGGCGACTCAGGACGAGCTGAAGGCCAAAGTGCGCGAAACTGCCCGCAGCTTCATAGCTAACGCCACTCGCCGATCGCCTATGATAATTCCAGTGGTAACCGAGGTCTGACCGACCTGAGACCCCGACCGGGCGGCTCCAATCTGCCCGGTCGCTCCCCGCCCTTCTCCGGTTGCCGCCAGATCGCGACCGGCAAGGAGGCGCACCATGGCCGCCACCGCAAAGAGCGCTCAACCCCGCTCCGCCCCACCTACCTTCGCTGAGATGTTCCACGCCAGCCCTTGGCTGTTTGTCGATGGCCTGGTGGTCCTGTCGGTTACTATCATAGCGGGAGCATACCTCTACTTTTACGAGGACCACCGCGAATGGATCTGGCAGGTGCTGGGCTACGGCTGGGCGCCTGTTGGTCTTTGGGCGGCCTCTGTGCTGATCACGTTGCGCTACCAGCCCAGGATGCTGCCTTTCTACTGGCGGCGATGGGCAGTCGCGGCGGCGGCGGTCGCCTTCTCCCTATGTGCGCTCTCCTACTTCGCCTCATCCCGTGGAATGTTGGAGGACGTCAGCTACGCCGGGCGTTGGGGTATGGCCATGGCCGGCCCCTCGCTGCTGCCCCTGGGCTTGACGAAGATGCTGGCCATCCTGGCCCTGGTGCCACTCGTATTCTACCCTCGCGCCGTGGGGCCGCTTTACTCGCGGTGCTTGGCGCGCCTCTGGCACTGGTTCCAACTGGCAGCGGGCTACACCTACCTTGGGGTACGCCGGGCCGGCACTGGCGCGAGAAATGGCGCTGGCCAAATCAACGAATCGCGGGCGCGGCGGCGTGAGGCGAGAGCCGAGGCTGAATCAGCCGAACACGCAACTACCGGACCCAGCCCAGAGAGCCGACAGGAACCCGAACCCGAATCCCCGATGATAGGTGAGACCGGATTCCTGAAGCGTGCCACCGAGCAACCGGCCGAGCAACCAGAGGAGAATATTCCACCCTGGATGCCCATTCCGGCAGCTCCGCATTCCGATGGAGTGCCCGGCACCGGCTGGCAGTTGCCTCCGGTCGAGACGCTCGCCGCCCCCGAACCCGTGGGAGCGTCCGAAGACGAGTTCCGGGACATGGCGCGTGAGGTTGAGCAGGCGCTCGCCGACCACGGGGTGCGGGTCGAGGTCACAGACATCAAGGCCGGCCCCCGCGTGGTTCAGTTCGGTCTGTCACCGGGTTGGGTGGCCAAGCGCGGCGCGGAGGATGGCAGCGACCGCAGCCGGGTCAAGGTGCAGAGCATCATCACCCGCGAGAAGGACCTGGCTCTCGCCCTCAAGACGCCCTACCTGCGGGTTGAGGCGCCGGTTCCAGGCGCGGCGCTGGTCGGGCTGGAGGTGCCGGTGCCATCGCCCACCAAGGTGCACCTGCGGGCCGTGCTGGAAACCGCCGAGTTTCGCAAGTTGATGGGCAAGGGCGGACTGCCCATCGCCATGGGGCAGGATACCGGCGGTGAAGCCGTGGCCCTGAATCTCACCTCCCTGCCCCACATGCTGATCGCTGGCTCCACCGGCAGCGGCAAGAGCGTACAGATAAACTCCATCATCGCCTCCTTCCTGCTGACCAAAACGCCTGACCAGCTTCGCCTCCTGATGGTCGACCCAAAGCGCGTGGAGCTGACGCCTTTCAACGGTATACCCCACCTGATCCAGCCGGTGATCGTGGAGGCCGAGGAGGTCACCGAATCCCTACGCGGCCTCAACCGGGAGATGATTCGCCGTTACAAGAAGATGGAGGAGTTGGGCGTCCGCAACATCGAGGTCTACAACGAACGCTCTGACGACAAGATGCCCTTCCTCGTGCTCATAGTGGACGAGCTGGCCGACCTGATGATGGTGGCGGGCTTCGAGGTCGAGCAGAACCTGGTGCGTCTGGCGCAACTGGGCCGGGCCGCTGGCATCCACCTGCTGCTGGCCACGCAGCGCCCGTCGGTCAACGTGGTCACCGGCCTCCTCAAGGCCAATATCCCCGCCCGGTGCGCCTTTGCGGTGACAGGGCAGGTGGACTCCCGCGTGATTCTCGACTCCATTGGTGCCGAGAAGCTGATGGGCAAGGGCGACGGTCTGATTCTGCATAAGGAGTCGCTCAAGCCGGAGAGGATGCAGGGCGCGCTGGTCTACGACGAAGAGATCGAGGCGCTCGTTCAATTCTGGAAAGAGCAGGAGGGCCCTCCCGTACCGACCATCAACCTCGTCTCCAGTGAGGACGAGCACAGCGAAGCCAGCGTCGACGTGCAGCAGATGGACCAAGCCCGGGATTTGGCCGTCCGCAACCCCAACCTGGGCACCTCCGTGCTGGAAAGGCGGCTGAAGGTCGGAGGCAAACGCGCCGAGGAAATTCTGGAGTCGCTGGAGGAGGAAGGCTACCTGGCGCCTCGCTGACCAACTGCGAGCGTTCGCAGGGCGTCGGCGCGGGCGGCGAAAGAGGGCTCTGTTCGCCCTGAGCTCGTCGCGAAGGACGAACGAATTCCCGCAACGCCCCTCCAACCCTGCGTCGACACGTCCTCGAACCGGAAATTGCCGCCCTGCCCGCCAAGGGTTAGAATCAAATTACAAGAAATGAGCGCAGGCGGCCATGGCAACGATCAACTCCCTGGAAGACTTCCTGCAAGCCCTCGACGATAACCCGGCTTGGCGCGAAGCAGTCCGCGTCCGCATTCTGGGCGAGGAACTTCTGCAACTGCCAGCCCGTTTCAACTCCTTCTACGAACGCCAGGAAGCGTTCAACGAACGGCAGGAAGCCTCCAACGAGCGCATGGAAGCGTCCATCGAGAGCATTAACGGAACCTTAGAGGAACTGCGCCGGATGAATGCCAATGCGGAAGCACGCATGAACCGGATGGAGTCTGACATCAGCGCAGTCAAAGGGGGCCACGTGCGGGCACGACTCAAAGATCTGTCTTTTGATCTCATCGAGGGTATGAACCTTGAGTTAGCGCATATCCTCGAGCGCAGCGAACTCACTCTGATGTCCAGACGAATCCCCGACGCTACGCCCGATGAAATCGCGAGCTTTCGCCGGGCGGATATGGTAATCCTCGCTGGCGATCGCTCAACCAACAACCCTGTCTACCTCGCCATCGAGGCATCCTGGACCGGCGACATAAACGACACAGACAGGGCAGAACGAAACGCCAGGTTCCTCTCCGCCGCGACCGGCATCGCTGCCATACCCGTAATCGCCAGCATACGGAACACCCGCGAGGTTACCAGCCTCATCGAGTCCGGCGCCGTGCGCTGGTATTGGATAGAAGAGCGTGACGTGCAGGCAGAGTGACGGCTGGATAGTATCCAAGGACCCGGGCTGCCTCGGCGAAAAGTCCCCTCTCCATCGGAGAGAGGGATTTTTTCACGGCGATCACAAAGTCATGCCAGCGCTCTAACTGTCAGTCCTGGGCCTGTCAAAGGACGGATCGCCAGAATCCGTTGGAGGTCCCACAGGCTCACCACCAATGGATTCTCGGAGACTTTGCCATCGCCCTGGGATTTATCTAGCTTCGCATTCCGTAATCCGGGTGCGCGTGCTATCATTGGGCATCCTGCTTCGCCCCTCGACTGCTGTTTGCTGTTTTGCTCATCGACCTCCACTCCCACAGCTACCCAATGTCCGACGACAGCTTTTTGAGCGCCGATGAGCTTGTCGAAGGCGCCAAGGCCGCCGGGCTGAACGGCATCTGCCTCACCGACCACGATGCCTTCTGGCCTGATGACAGGGTGCTGGAACTTTCTCGCCGACATGAATTCCTGGTACTTCCCGGCAGCGAGATCAACACCGACGCCGGTCACGTCCTTGCCTTCGGCCTGCGCCGGTACGAGTTTGGCATGCACAAGCCGGAATTCCTGAAGGCCTGCGCCGATCGAGATGGCGGAGTTCTGATTGCCGCGCATCCCTACCGCCGTCGCTTCCTCGAAGATCCGGGGCGCGACCCCGACGCTCGCGCCGGGATGCTGGAGCGGGCGGTTGCAGACCCGTTCTTCGGGCTCTGCGACGCTGTGGAGACCCTCAACGGACGTGGAACCGCGGAGCAGAACCGTTACTCCGCTGACCTGTGCGAGGCGCTATCGCTGCCATCGGTCGCCGGCAGCGACGCCCACCGGACCAAGCAGATGGGAACGGCGGCAACGGAGTTTCAGGGACGAGTGGAATGCCTGACCGATCTCCTCCGCCTTCTGAAAAGCGGCAGCTACCGCCCGGTGGAGATGCGCAGCCCTTCGATTCCGGAACACGGTACCCCTGCACCGGAAACTCCTGCGCCGATCGGGTAATGCGCCTCTCATTTTCCGCTTGGTAAGCTGGGCACTGACCACGATTAAAATCTGAACGGAGCGAACCGATGGTTGAAGCCCTCAGAATTGAAGACCTGTCCGTAGAGTTCCGAAGTCCCGCCGGAACAGTGCGGGCGCTCAACGGAGTCAGTCTGGCCCTGGATGAGGGAGAGACCTACTGTCTCGTGGGAGAAAGCGGCGCCGGAAAGAGTTCCCTGGCCTTGGCCGTCATGGGGCTGCTGCCTCAGAATTCCTCGATCCTTGGCGGGCGTATCTACTTCCAGGGCGTTGACCTGATGCGCGCGGGACAGGAATATATTCGCGGCCTGCGGGGCCACCAAGTCTCGATGGTGTTTCAGGACGCGCAGGCGGCCCTGAATCCGGTGGAGCCGATAGGCTCTCAACTTGAGGAAGTGATTACCCAGCACAGCAACGTGTCGTTGCGGAACGCCAATCGCATGGCCCAGGATATGCTACACGAGATGGGGCTGCCCGACCCCAAACGGGTGATGGGACAGTACCCGTTCTCTCTTAGCGGTGGCATGTGCCAGCGGGTGATGATGGCCATCGCCTTGGTGCTGCGCCCCAAGCTGCTAATAGCCGATGAGCCGACCTCTGGCCTGGATGTTACGCTGCAGGCAGAGATACTGGAGCGCCTGCGTCGGCTGGTCAGAGATCAGGGGTCGTCGGTACTGCTGATCACCCACGATATGGGCGTCGTCGCGTCCATGGCCAAAAAGGTGGGGGTAATTTATGGCGGGCGCATGGTGGAGTACGCCGATGTAATACCGCTGTTCCGCCGCTCCCAGCATCCCTACACCTGGTCGCTGTTGCAGTCGCTCCCCCGCCTCGACGACGCGGACCGCATGATCCATCCCGTCCCCGGCAACCCGCCCGACCTGGTCAACATGGGCGAGCAATGCCCCTTCCTGCCACGCTGCTTCAAGGCAACCAATCAGTGCCGCCACCTGCCCCATCCCCCGCTGGCGGAGACTGAGGCGGGTCACTACGTAGCCTGCTACAACCCGGTGGTGCCGCAGGAGGCTGAATAGTAGGGAAGTAATAGTGCAGGTAGCAGCGGGACTTATGACCAAGGCCTCTGCAAGGGCTTAGAGAATCCGTTGGTGGTAAGCTCGTCGACACTATTTGCGGATTCTAACGACCGATCCATAGATATTCTCAGGACTAACGGTCTAGCCGTTTTGACCGCTTAGAAGAAGCCCCGGCTAATGCCAGTTGCGGGTTGCGTGGAGAGGTGCGTACATCCTATGGTGAGCATAGGTGTCCTGTATCATGAGGTCGTGATGGGACCCGGATGTGAGGGCCGACATGAAAGAGTCTGTTATGTCTCTCAAAAGCCGAGGATTAGCGGCGAACCGAGATAGATTGTTCACGGACACGAAGTCGTCGTTATGATCCAGCTTCTAGGTCGCGGCTGGCGGAGTGAACTGGCAGGAATAGCTTCGGTTGCCAGAAGGTCCGTTGTCATCGCGGCACCATTTATCAAGTATGAAGAAGCGGCCTGGCTGTGTAGCCTGCTGCATGAAGGCGTTGATGTTTTGACGCTCGCCAACATTGACGCCGAGGCTGTCAGTACGGCGGCCCTGGATTTGGCGGCACTACGTTGCTTGAAAGAGGTCTCATACTCATCAAAATTGATTGCCCTGTCCACCCTGCACGCCAAGGTTTTCGTCGCTGATGAAAAGGCGGCGATTGTAACTTCCGGCAACTTGACCCGTTCGGCGCTCGACAGCAACTTGGAATATGGCGTCCTGCTCGACGACCCGAAGTTGGTCCAAAAAGTATGCGATGATATGCTCTCGTTTGCTCGTCTTGGTAGTCCGGTGGACCTAGAGACCATTGATGAGCTAACTAAATTGGAAGACGAACTTCGCCAAGCCCGATCGGACGTCATCAAGGAGGCGACCCAGGGAGCTAGACAGAGATTTGATTACGTAATGCGGCAAGCCCGACCCGCTATGGTTTCCGCACAGGTTGGAGACCGCACTGCCCATGCGGTTTTCGGGGAAGCGATTCAGTTCGTACTGGCCAAGGGGCCTCAGACTACCAAAACAATTCAGCTAGAGGTACAACATCTCCTGCCAGAACTCTGTGACGACAGTGAAATCCTGCCCCTTCCCATGATCAAGGGAGAACGTTACGGCAGAGTCTGGAAGCGCCGCTTTCGACACGCGCAATTGCACCTAAAGCGCAGAGGCACAGTATTCTACAACCCCAGCTCGAAAGAATGGGCGCTGAACAATAACGAAATATCGCAAAACGAATAGCCTCTAGCTGGCTGGGGGCTTTAGCCTGCAAATTCCCTCTCTCGCCGAATTAGAGCCATCGCCAAGGTCGCGGAACGTATAGAATTCCGCCAGCAGGATGGTCTGGAATTGATGGGGGAATCAATAGGTAAGTCAAATCAAGCTACTGCCGTTTTCGTTGATCCGCCTTATACCGTTGCCGGAAAGCGGGCTGGGAAGCGATTGTATAACTATAATACTATCGACCATCAAATGCTCTTCAGGCGACTTAGTGAAATCGAAGTAGATTTCTTAATGACTTACGACCACTCGCCGGAGATTATGGATTTGATTCGCAAGTATGAATTTCATGTTAATCGTGTCAACATGAAAAACACTCATCACGCTCAAATTTGGGAACTTCTAATTACCAGAAACGCTGTCTTCTAAGAGAATTATTCTCTGACTTTGGGGCGATTCGATATGGCTCGTTACGGAATCGCGGAATGGTTTGGAAGATCCTTTTGTAAGCTCTCCCCCGTTGCTTCGTTCTCGATGGCGCCGGGAATGGTGAGGTAGCTTCACGCCTCGGCCCATTCGTAATGCTGCCCGGTCAAGCCCACCCACACCTTGCTGTTGCGGGTTCCTGTGCCGCAACCCCTGCATAGGGCATGGGCCATCCGCTACGGCAAGCAAAGGCGGCGTGTATGGCTTCCGCCAAGTCCGCGCCGCCACTATTTTGCTTGCCCGTATCTCGTGTAGTCGTGCTTTACTTACCTATTCCTCCCGCTGCGCTTGGTACTCCCGGAGGGCCGGGATGACCTCCTGGCTCATCAGGTCGATGCTGCGTACCGCCACGTCGTGGGACATCGGCCCCTCGCGGCCCCAGAAGATGATGTAGCCCGGGTCGATGACGTCGATGAGGTGCTTCATCTTCTTGATGACCGTGTCGGGGTTGCCGGTAACTATCTGGTAAGTCTCTTGGGCGTCCTCGTAGGGCAGCACGGGGCCGCCCGGCACGACCGTCTGCACCGCTCGCCGGGCCTGCTCGCGGGGACCGGTGGCCGCGGCGCGGGTCAGATACCCAGGCGGCGCCAGCCAGTGATTGGGAGTGACGCCGAAGGAGGTGCCAAGCTGCCAGTAGAAGTTCTTGCCCTCCTCGTAGGCTTTCTCGTCCGAGTCAGCCACGTTCACCCTCACCGCGTAGCCGCGATGCTCTGGCGTCGGTGTCCAGCCATCGGCCTCGGCGGTGTTCTGGTATAGCTGGTAGATGTCGGACAGCAACTGCAGAGGGGGAGCCAGGGCCACGTAGGGGTACTGGTGCTTGGCCGCCCAGACAACCGACTCCGGCGAGGCCACGCCGGGAATCCAGATGGGCGGATGGGGCTTCTGCAGGGGCATCACCCACGGGTTGACCACCCGGTAATGATAGTGCTTCCCCTCGTACCGGAAGGGGCCGGGGGTGGTCCACGCCTGGACGATGACGTTATGGGCCTCGTCGAACCGCTCGCGGTTGTAGATCGGGTTGGTATTGGTGGCCATGCTTTCCTGGCCGATTCCGCGCACGAACCCGCATACCACGCGCCCGCCCGACAGTATGTCGATCATCGCAATCTCTTCGGCGACGCGCAGTGGGTTGTCGTGGATGGGCAGCACGTTGCCCAAGAAGACGATCTTGCCCTGCTTGGTGCGGCTGGCCAGCACCGACCCGATGACATTTACCGAAGGCATCATGCACAGCGGGTTATTGTGGTGCTCGTTGATCATCACTCCGTCGAAGCCCGCCTCGGTGCAGTATTGCAGCTCGTCGAAGTACATGCTGTACAGTTCTTGGGCCTTTTCAGGGCTGAAGTGCTCGTTGGGAAACATCAGGTTGTTGTAGCCGCGCTTCGCCGCTTCGTCCTGCGGATAGGCGGTGTAACCCATTTCGGTAAAGAAGTAGAACTCTCGCTTCATAAATTGCTCCCATATCGGACAGCAAAGGTCGATTTGCTCATTTGGTCGGTCTTTGTCAGTATGAAATCACACTGGCAGGGTGTCAATTGTCGCCTCGACCAAGGGCAGCACCCCAGCCATTAGGGGAACACTGTTGCCCGCCCCTGCCCGAAGGCAGAGGAGATTACTCTTCGTCCTCTACGGTATCCGTGCCTGCTGACGCATCGACAGCCGCCTGCTGCTGGCGTGCCACCCAGTTCTGCAGCCAGCGCCTGAACTCGTCGAGGGCGGGCGGGGAGACGTAGAAGACTTCCACGTCGGAAGGAAATTGCACCTGGTGCCGCTCGCTGATGAGCAGAAGGCCCAGGCCGTCCTCTGGCAGCGTCTCGTCGATGCAGGCCGCGATGTGTTCGTAGCGGCGATGGTTGGCCTCAGCGTGCCACTCCTGCAGCCGGGACGCCACGGCTGGGCTGGCCAACGGCATCATCAGGCATCGCTGCAGGTCCAGCGTTTCCAGCAGGACCTCGATATCCTCGGTGGCCTCCAGCATCGCCCCCGCCTCGCGTTTGCCAGCGACGAATTCATGGCTGCGGCGGTCTCCAGCCTGCAGTTGCTCCATCCCCTCCCCCTCGCCGTCGGTGATGCTCTCGTGGTAGATGCGTTGCAGGCCGCCGAGGGCGTTTTCCAGCGCGGCGACTTGGGTCTGCATCTGCTCCCAGTAATTTTGCAGGGCGGCGAAGCCCTCCGGGTCATCGGCTGCCGGGCTGTACACGAGGGGCACCAGGATCAGCTTACGGCGCCCTCGATATTGATCGGCCGATGGGCGTTCAACGCGGCCCAGCTCCTGAGTCATGGCGCAAACCTCCGGTTATCAGTAAGTAACAGTAATAATAATGAAAGAAGCCGACGTGGGAGCGCAAGCCAAGTCAGGTCCTCTCTCCGGCTTGCCGCCCTTTGGCGCGGTTGCTACACTGCCCGTATTCGGCAGTCCGCCGTCAATAAGGAGAGCGCATGATTTATGAAGTTCGCACTTACGACCTGAAGCCCGGCGCGGTGCCGCAGGCCGAGGAAGCTTTTGCTGAGGCCCTGCCATACCGCGAAAAGTATTCGCCCATCGCGGCGTTCTGGCACACGGAAATCGGGCCGCTGAACCAGATTATCCACGTCTGGGGATACGAGAACCTCGAGGAACGCGCCAAGGTCCGCGAGGCCGCCAGTAAGGAAGCCAACTGGCCCCCGAAGATCACCTCGGGCAACATCCTGAACATGAACGCAGAGGTCTGGACTCCCGCGCCCTTCATGCGGCCCATGGGCGGCGACCAGGCCCTCGGCAGCATCTACGAGATGCGCACCTACACCTACCAGCCCGGCTCCATCCCCGAACTGCTGCGCCGCTGGGCCGAATCGCTGCCCTACCGCGAGGAGTTCTCGCCCCTGGCCGCCGGCATGTACACCGAGTTCGGCGGGCTGAACCGCTGGATGCACGTCTGGCCCTACAAGGACCTGAACCACCGCGCCGAGGTCCGCGCCGAAGCCAGCAAGATTCCCCAGTGGCCCAGCGGAGCCCCAGGCCGCGTCTCCCAAGAGAACAAGATCCTGGCCCCGGCCAGCTTCTCGCCGATGCACTAGAATCAGGTGCTTGCCGAGGACGCGGAGATACCCTGTATGTTACCGCAATCTCCGCGTCCTTTTCTTTGCTTTTAGCTATTGCGAAAGGAGGGTCGATCATGAAACTGCTGACCTACGACCTGGGCAACGGGCCCCGTTGCGGCGTTCTGCAGGGCGACAGCGTCGTCGACGTTACGGCGTTGCTGGGGGAGCCTCGCACGGTCAGGGACGTTGGCGCCCTGTTGGCTCTCGACGAATCGTCCGTTGACCGCGTCGGCGACGCTTTGGCCGGTGGGGCGGCCGCACCCGCTGTGGCCCTCGACGCCGTCCGGCTTCGCTCGCCGATTTTGCAGCCGCCGACGGTGCGCGACTTCATCGTCTACGAGGAACACGCCAGTTCGCAGGGCACCCGCGAACCCAACGAAGTCTGGTACCGCATGCCGGTGTTCTACTTCTCCAATACACTGTGCATCTACGGGCCCGACGACACCGTTCCCTTCCCATCCACCTCGGACCAATACGACTACGAGATGGAGATCGGCGCCGTCATCGGTAAGAACGGCACCGACGTGGCCCAGAGCGACGCGCTGTCGCACATCGCGGGATTCTGCATCTTCAACGACTGGAGCGCCCGCGACGTGCAGTTCGACGAGATGGCCTTCGGCCTGGGGCCGGCCAAGGGTAAGGACACCGCCAGCACCCTGGGGCCCTGGATGGTCACCACCGACGAGATGGCTCCCCACATCCGCAACGGCCGCCTGGCCGTCAAGTGCCAGGTGCGCGTCAACGGCGAGTCGTGGCTGACCGACGGCGACGCCTCCACCGCCTACTACACCTGGGGCGAGATTGTGCAGCGGGCCGCCAAGGACAGCCGCATCGCCCCGGGCGACGTCATCGGCAGCGGCACTGTGGGCGGCGGCTCGGTGCGAGAGGCCATCCGCAAGGGCTACGAGGCGGCCCGGTTCCTCGAACCCGGCGACCTGGTCGAGATGGAAGTCGACGGCATCGGCTCAGTCCGCAACACCCTCGGCGACAAGCGGGCCGACCCGTCCTATCCCTTCCCGCCCGCCAGCCCCACTGCGGTGCCCGATCGTGGCACCCACACCGGCTACCGGTACGAGTTGCATCGCGGCTGAGCCGCTCCCCTGCGTGGCTCCTGGAACGAAATGAGGGCGAGGCGACGGCTGCAATCGCCTCGCCCGGGATTGGGCGATCAGCAGGAGATTTGACCTGCCACCCTGTGACTCGCCCTTTCCCCGGCAATCGGTTGACCATCGAATGATCGGCGGTGTTATCTCAATACACCGAAACAACCCTGCGTCGTTGTCGAGTTGTTATCGCTAATACGCATGGCCCGTCACCTGTTCAGAGTGGCCCTTTCTCGTCCGCAGTGTTCTGGTTGAAATGCGAGTTCACTGTCGGTTCTGGATTGGCGAACGGTCCGAAATCATCAGTGATGCAGTAATCCACCTCTGTGTTCACCTCATTGCTATGCGCTTGAAGGAAACCACGTTCGCTGACCGGTGGTTCGTCTGTGCAGACTGATTGATCCCTGAAGAAGATCAGTATCACAGCGGCCACCGCCAGGGCAATTGCCCAGGTCGACAGTAACCTCCAGGCGCTCCACTTTTTGTGAATTTCGCTGTCGGGTTTGTCAAATTGCTTCCTCGGCGTCATTTCAAACCTCCAATAGTCTTTTAGGTTATATATCAATTGTAACGCTTGTATATTGAGTATAGATATATTATATCTGTAAAACAAATATATCTGACCCTCTTGCTGGATGTTCAGCCAACGGAATCCGTCGCATAATCTGGGCGCATCAATGGTCGTGCTTGGCGGTTCAGGGCAACCTGGCGGCCGGGTCGAGAATCCCCCCGTTGTATACTGCGGCGAATGGCTGGTCAGGCGCCCAGGCAGAACCCTCCGGCTCTCCATTCCCTGGTGAGCAACTTGTCCGCGCTGTGGATGATTGCGGCCAGGTGACTGCAGGGCGTGCGGGGCATCCATAGGTGTTTCACTTGCATCTGGTGGGGCGAGCAGCCCGGAAATCTTGAAATGGAGACTCATTCAAAGTCGCCATTTCCGTACCTGGTAAGCACGGCTGAGGTGAATGGACTCTGAATTGAAGCGCAAGCGCCGTTTGCTGGTGGCCACGGCAGTCGTGGTCATCGCCACTCTGGTGGTGCTGTACCTGCTGGGCACCGTGTTACTGACCCTTGGCCTCAGCGTGGTCGCCGCCTATGTTCTGCTGCCGGTGGCCCGCATGCTGGAACTAGCCATGCCATGGAGGAGGCAACGGCCAGGCCTGAGCCGCGGCATAGCCGTTTCGGTCATTTTCGTGGCAGGTCTGGGGGTCCTGGCCGGGCTGCTGGCGCTGGTGATTCCTCCCACCGTCGAACAGGGACAGCGTTTCGCCGAAGAATTTCCTGCTTTCTTCCACTCGGCCCGCATGACCATGGAGAGTTGGGCCGACCGCTACACTGAACAGATACCGCCGAACATTCGAGCCAAGATCGAGGAAACCGCGGCCGGCGCCGGAGGCACCGTGACCGATGCCGCATGGAACATGATCGCTCAGACAGTCAAGGTGGTGTCCGGGTCCCTCACCTTGATCCTCGGGTTGGCCACGGCTCCGGTGCTGATCTTTTACCTGATGAAAGACTCATCGGCCATCAGGACTTCCCTTTCCTCTCCCTTCCCGCAGGCGTTGCGGCCCTACTTGCAGGACGCTCTCGACATTGCGGACCACACTATCGGCGCATATATCCGGGGCCAACTGACATTGGGTTTGGTGGTTGGAACTGTCATTACCGTCGTTCTGTTGCTGCTGGGGGTTCCATTCGCGTTTGTTCTCGGAATAGTGGCCGGACTGACCGAACTGGTGCCCATCATAGGGCCATGGATAGGAGGCGCGGCGGGGGTGCTGGTGACCCTCGCGACCGAGCCGGACAAGGTCCCCTGGGTCATCCTGCTTTACTTGGCGGTCCAGCTGGTGGAAAACGTTTTCCTGGTTCCTCGCATCCAGGGTGATGTCTTGAATATGCACCCCGTGGCGGTGATTTTGGTTATCGTCATTGCCAGCAATTTTTTCGGCCTCTGGGGAGTTATCCTCGGGCCCCCTCTGGTCGCAATGCTCAAGGACTTTGCTTCTTACTTGGTACGTGAGTGGGACCGCCCGCCCGAGATGACGACACAGCAGCATGAGGTCGGTGGCGCTGATGGCGAAGGTGGGGACGCAGGAGGATCCGCATGCGAGACGGAACAGGACTGAATGAATTCATTTCCCCGTGACGGACGCCCTTTCGCTCTGTCCATGCGCGCTGATGGGACAGCTGCTGCCCGCATGGGACGCATCGGATCAGCTGTCCGGGCTGGCATCTCCCGAAGTGCGGCTCCTGTGCGCGGCAACGACCTGTCCCCGCTCGACACCGTGGCGCATCCGCTCGTACTCCGAAGAAAATTCGGCCCCGGTTATCAGAATGAGTCCTGAGAAATAAGTCCAACCCAGAAGCACAATCACCGACGCCAAGGACCCGTAAACCTCTTCATAGTTAGAGTAGTTGTCCACGTAAAACACGAAGACGCTCTTCGAGACCTCGAACAGAACTGCCGCCAGCAGCGCGCCGGGCCAGATGTATCGCCAATAGGTGCGCGTGTTTGGGGTGAACTTGTAGATCATCAGGAATATGGTCAGTGAGAACAGGAAGGGCAAGAGGCGGGACAGCGTGGCGATAGCGTTGTTTTGGAGAAAGACCATCTCGCCCAACAGGGGTAGCTCCACTCCCTCAAGCATCTGCAACGCCGCGGTGGTGCTCACCGACATCAGGAACAGTGGCGCCACGCTGAAAGCCATGGCAATATGGCGCAGCTTGTCGATATAGAAGGGCCGGTCTTGGTGAACGTCCCAAGCCCGGTTCACCGAACGGCTGATCGCGCCAAACATCAGGCTGGCCGACCAGAACAGGCCGAAAAAGCTGATCACTCCCAAGAAGCCCTGAATATTGCCTGCAGCCTCGATGTTGGCCGCGAGCAGTTCTTTGGAAAAGGGGAGATAGGTCTGGAAGAAACCGAAAATCTCTCCCTCAAGGGTCTCCGGTTCCAGCAGCAGCCCCAGCAGGCTGATCAGCCCCACCGTGAGCGGGAACAGCGAGAGAACCGCGTAGTAGGCCAACCCCGCCGCCATGTGGGTTGCATCGTCGGCGCTCATCTCCCGCAGGGTGCGGTACACCAGCCCCACCGCCGGGTTGGCAAACAGGCGGCGTTCCTCTCGCCGTATCCGCACCCGGGTCCGCAGGTATCTCCGGTGACGCGCCACTCGACTGCGTTGACGCTCAAAGGGGAGCAGCAGCTTTCGTTTCATCTGCGCCGGAAAGTTGATCATACTTCAATTATAAAGGAGACCTCTCCCCTGTGTTCCTCCCTTGAGCCTTCGGTGTGGAGAAAGCCGTCCCGCTTTGCGACCGAAGCCTCTGGGGTGAAAGATTGCGATGGCAGCAAAGGGAAGGCGGCACAACGATTGGCGCGCCGTCCCCTGATGGCAAACATCCCGGTTTGCAGACATCCCGGTTTGCAGACATCCCGGTTTGCAGACAAGAAATGGCCGGCTCCCTGGAAAAGCCGACCATACTGAGGGTTACCCTTATAGCTGAACACGCCTCTGAGACCATCTGGCCAACCCTCAGCCCTTCCCGATGCGAACGATGCGGTGCCGGGGCTACGCCGGTTCGGCGATAAACACTGGGATCTTTCTGCTTGTGCGTTCTTGGTACTCTTCGTAGGGAGGGAAAGCCTCCACGGCGATGTCCCACAGCCTCGCGCGCTCGGGGTCGTCGTTCACTTCGCGCACCCGCATGGTGTACATCTCGGTCTCGTCCTGAATCTCCACGTTGACGTCCGCTCTGAGGTTATAGACCCACACCGGGTTCTTTGGTGCGCCGCCCATGGATCCGACCAGCACATAGTTGCCGCCGTCCTTCACCCGCATCAGCGGCGTCTTTCTGACCGCGCCGGTCTTATTCCCTTGGTTGGTCACCACAATGACCGGCAGTCCTGTATCCCGCAGCGTGGTCCCCTGCGCTCCCCTGCTGCTTTCATAAACCTCCACCTGCTCACGCACCCATTCCCTGGTCGATGGAATGTACTCGGGCATCTTCAACCCCCTCCCTTTGTCGTTTTCTGAGCCTCATGATAACCCGAAATTCCGCTGCTCTCCACCGCTCGGGTGGGTGAGGCCATTTGTCGATTGCCGGGCCGATCTTGGAGCAGCCCACCACGATTGCAAAGTCCCTGAAAATCCGTTGGTGGCGAGCCTGTGGGACCACCAACGAATTCTTTCAATCCGTCCTTCGGCCAGCTCAGGACCAACCCTCTGACCTCTCGAATAACTTGGCAACATCCCAAGGAACAAACGCCCGGACGTTTCAGTTACAACCCGGTTATCGCACTTTTCTGCCGTGTCCCGGTTCTATAGCGGCTGGCGGTGGTCAAAGCCGCGGTCGGTGTCGTGCCAGAAGGCGATGCGCCCCTCGCCGCTTACCCAGCACAGGTATACCTCGCGTCCCTCGCGCAGGTGAGGGAAATCCACCAAGCCCCTGGGAATGTCGCGGATGATGATGCCCTCCGCCACAATGTCATCAACAATCCCCTGGAGATCCTTGCCCGTTGTGTCGAGTTCGGCCTGCATCTTGTTGATCTCGTTGTAGCGGTCGAACGTACCGTTCAGCCGCTGCTGCACCCGTTGGATGTCGGCCAGTCGCCCCTTCAGCGTTTCCAGCCGCTCCATCGAGGAGTTCAGACGTTGGAAAGTGCGCTCCAGCCACGGAACCAGGTTATTCGCCTCATCAAAGGTGAACAGGCGTCGCTGCATACAACCGCCATTTCAGGATTTCTTTCAGAGAAATGTAGCCCATTAGGGAAGGGCAGCGCAATCACCCTGCCGCCAGCCAGTGATATGGCGTACAATAAACCGGTCCGCCGGGCCGCTCGCGGCCCTACATCTCCGGCGGCCAGGACGCAATATGCCCATTATCGACCACCGCCACGTGCCCGAAGTCCCGTGGAGGCCCGGTTACCGGAAGTGGGACATCACCACCCACGAGCATGGCGTTTCCACCTCCCTCAGCCTCAACACCGCCGAGCCAGGCACCGGCGCGCCGCTGCACACCCACGCCATCGATGAGCTGATCGTCATTATGTCAGGAGCCCTTGAGGTCCGCATCAATGGCGAGGTCCACCGCGTCGAGAGGAACCACACCCTGGTCATTCCCCCGGGGGCCGAGCACGCGTTCAGGGTGGTGGGAGAAGAAAACGCAGAGTTGCTGGTGGTGTTTCCCGACATGAACCCCTACGCCGACCACAACACCACCTATCTGGAAGGGAGCCGGCCTTCGGCATACGACGAAAATAAGGTGTCGGCTCCGGCCGACGGCTAGGCGACTACTTTGGACGAAACAGCTACCGAGGCCCTGGACCCCCTGAACCGGGATGCACAGGCAGACGATACGGCAGTCAACCCCAACTGCTTCCACGAGGGCGACCTTGCTCTGCTGCTGGACCGCAAAGCCCGGCGCTACATGGTAACGCTCGGCGAAGCCGAGACTTTCCACAGCCACCTTGGGCGTCTGCGCCACGACCAGTTGATCGGATGCAGCGTCGGCGGCTGGTACCGCACCGACCGCGGGCATACCCTGCTGGCCGTTCGGCCCACCCTCGGCGACTACGTGCGGCAGATGCCGCGAGGCCCACAGATCATCTACCAGAAGGATCTGGGAAACATCGTCAGCTTTGCCGACATTTTCCCGGGAGCAACGGTCATCGAGGGCGGACTGGGTTCCGGCGCGCTCACCGCCGCCCTGCTCCGCGCCGTGGGAAGGGAGGGCAGGGTCATCACCTACGAAATCGACGAATCGGTCTTGCCCAAGGCAATGCGCAACATCCACCGCGTCATTCCCGACACATCCAACTTGGAAGTGAAGATTGGCAACATCTACGAGGGCATTGACGAGCGCAGCGTGGACCGCGTGGTGCTGGATGTTCCCGAGCCTTGGCAGGGCGTCGGCACCATCGCCGACGCCCTGGTTATGGGCGGCATAATGCTCAGCTTCCTGCCCACCGTCTTGCAGGTGCACCGCCTCGCGGGAGCGCTGGAGCAGGAGGGACGCTACCAGTTGGTTGAGTCGCTGGAAACGCTGTTGCGGACGTGGCACGTTACCGAACGCAGCGTCCGACCGTCGCATCGGATGATCGCCCACAGCGGCTTTCTCACCACCGCCGTCCGCTGCCTGCCCCGCCCCGGCTGGAGACCGGCGGCGGATGAAACGCAGGTTGAACTCACTGACGAAGACCCGGAGGAACGCCCCGATGGATCTGCTGAATAGGGACAACACACTGGAGTTTCTCGGCCACCACGTTAAGACGGATATGCTGATGAAGCACCTGCTGTCGGTGGAGGCTTCCATGCGCGGCTATGCCCGCAGGTTCAGCGAGGACGAGGAACGCTGGGCGATCGCAGGACTGCTTCACGACTTTGATTGGGAGATCTGCCCCACCCCGGAAAGTCATCCCACCTACGGGGCGGAGATCCTGCGGGGCGCTGGCTATCCAGAGGACATCATCCGCGCCGTTCTGACCCATGGCGAGCACACCGGCATTCCCCGTGAATCCCTCATGGAGCACACCTTGTTCGCCGTCGATGAGCTCTCGGGGTTTGTGCGCGCCGTGGCCTTGGTCCGCCCCAACAAGAGTCTGGAAGAGGTGACTGCCCGTTCCGTCCGCCGCAAGATGAAGGACAAGGCTTTCGCAAAGGATGTGAACCGCACCGACATCCAGAAGGGAGCAGACGAACTGGGCGTGGACCTGGACGAACACATAGCCTTCATCGTCGATAGCATGAAGCCCGTTTCCGTCCGCATCGGCCTGGCCGAGCCGTCCGGTTGAGAGCCTGTTCAGCGGGGAACTCAGGATGGCGGCAAGTCGTCTGCCCAGAGGGTATCCCAAGCCATCTCGAACTCCACGCCCATGGGCGGGTACCGGCCTGACAAAAGGTCGATATGATCGGCAGTGGGCATTGGCGTTGGCAGGCGATCAGCCAGCGCCTCTGGGTCCCCCGACCGGTGATAGCCCCACATCCGGGGCTGCCCAACGTTCCTGGCCAAGGCCATTACTTTGAATTCCCCCAAGCCGCCCGGCTTGGCCAGTTCGCGGATTCCCATGCGGCTCGACTGTACACTCCGCGGCGACCCGTTTGATGTACCTTGCAACAGTTGATTCAACCCCAAGTTTCGCAAAAACTCAGCCTGCGTTACAAACCCCAGAAGATCCAGACCTACCCGTACCCCGGTCCTTGCCAGCGCCGTGAAATCCACCTGCGCCGAAATATCCTGCCTCCCGATTCGCTCCAGGGGCCGGTCGGTTTGTATATGGTCGTGGAACGTGGTCAGCGTACCGTGAAATCGCTCGGATGGCGAATATAGTTCCTCCGCAGTCCGTCCATAGTCAACGGTGAGCACGAACCCCCGCTCCAGCGTTCGCGAGACCTCCCCAATCCAGCCGTCCAGTGCCAGGTTGATCTCGGCGGTCTGCCCCTCCGCCAGGTTCGTCTCCAATTCACCAACTCGATCAGCCAGCAATGGAGTTGATGGCTCACCTGTTTGAGTAACCAGGTCGCCGCCATCCATCGCAACATGGATTTCTCGCAGCCGTCCTTCCTCGACCGCCACCTGGTGAACAGGCATGGCGTCCAGCAGTTCGTTGGAAAGAACGCAACCGACGAGTCCGCGAATTGGGATTCTTTCCGACGCTATCCTGCTGGCGCAGTGCAGCCCGCGCTCGTGGCCTTCCGAAACTCGGCGGTCGATGCAGATATATCGCAGGCTTCGGCCGAATTCGCCCGGTAGTCCAGCAGCCGCGGTTGCAACATCCCGGCAGAGTATCCCATTGCCTGCCCCAGCCTCGACAACGGTGAACGGAGCGGGTTGCCCCAGCAGTTCCCACATCTGGAACAACTGGACTGCCAGCAACGCTCCAAACGCCGGGTGGACCGCCGGGCTGGTGTAGAAATCGCCCGCGGCCCCCACCCTCTCGTCCGACGTGTAATACCCGCCGTCGGGATGGTACAGCGCCACTTCCATGAACTCAGCGAAGGTGATGGCGCCTCGGGCGGAAATGCGGCGGCGTATTTCAGCTTCGGCGGTCATGGTGCTCAGTTACTCTACTCTCTGCAAGTGGCCTTTTGCTATAATCTCGAATGAGAACGCCCAAGCGAAGTTGCCGGAAAATCGAGGCTCGCTATGGTAACCAAACCGGCCAAATACCAGATGTTGCCCTATCGCCGGAAGGGAGATATTAACTACGCTGCGCTCGATTTCAACCCGGACGTGGCGGATGTCCCTATCGATGCCATGGAACAAAATGAAGAGGTAAACGAGATCTTGGGTCTGCTCCGTGCCCACTTTACCGACTTCGGTCGGCGGCACGACATTTTCCTGGACCGCGAGACCAACATCTGCTACGACCCTGGCAACCTGAACGTGCGCATCGCTCCCGACGTGTATATCGCTTTCGCCGTCGATGCCAAGGCCATTCGCCCGCGAAGACTCTATCTGCCTTGGGAAGTGGGTAAGGTGCCTGACTGGGTGCTGGAGTCCGCTTCAGAGAGCACAGCCCGGCAGGACTTGAACCGAAAGCCCAGTGTCTACGCTCAAATCGGCGTGCCGGAATTCTGGCGGTTCGACCCAACAGGGGGTCGCTATCACAGAGCACCACTGTACGGGGGCCGCCTGGTCAATGGTGTGTACCAGCCGGTTGAGCTGACGACCGAACCGGATGGCGTCCTGAAGGGATATAGCGCGGTGCTGGATCTGTACCTGTGCTGGGATGAAGGATGGCCCCGGTTCTATAACCCCTCAACCGGAGCCTACCTGGAGGGCTGGCGCGAGGTCTGGCGAGATCGTGAGGTGGAACGGGCCGCCCGCGCCGAAGCTGAAGCTCGCGCCGCACAGGCAGAGGCGGAACTGCGCAGGCTCCGGGAACGGCTGGGCGACCGATGAGCGGACGCCACCCCATTGCGGAATAGCTATGATGCCCAAGAGTAAGGGGCCGCAAATACGGCCCCTCTGATTGTCTTGCTCAGCGACCCTTAAGCGCGCTGCTCTATGGGCACGTATTCCAAGTCCATCGGGCCGGTGTACTCCAGCAGCGGACGAATCAGGATGTTGTCCTGGTACTGCTCCACGCACTGCAGGGTCCAACCGGGGATGCGACCCAGCGCGAAGATGGAGATGAACAGGTCCTCGGGGATGTCCAGCAGGTAGTAGATGGCGCCAGCAAAGAAGTCCACGTTGACGCAGATGCCCCGGTCGCGGTAGGGCATCATGGTTTTCTGTTCCAGGTGCGAAAGAATCTGGAACCACCGCGGCTCGCCCTTCTTTTCGCCAAGAGCCTGGGCCCGTTCTCTCAGGTGGCGGGCCCGGGGGTCCTCCGCCCGGTAGACACGATGGCCAAACCCCATGATACGTCCGCCTGCTTCCAGGTGATTACGGGCGTATTCCTCGGCATTCTCCGGATTGCCGATCTCCAAGGACATCTTCATGACTTCTTCGGCTGCTCCGCCATGGGCCGGGCCCTTCAGCGTCCCGACGCCGGTCACAACCGCCGAATGCAGGTCTGAGATGGTGGATGCGGTTACCCTCGCAGCGAAGGCCGAGGCGTTGGCCCCATGCTCTGCGTGGAGGATGAAGTCCACGTCCAGCAGGCCAGTGGTTTCCACGTCGGGAGCCTCGCCGAACATCATGTAAAGGAAGTTGCCGGCGTGGCTGAGTTCCGGGTTGGGAGCGAGCGGCTCCAGTCCCTGCCTCAGCCGGTGATGCGCCGCCACGATCGTCGGCCCCTGAGCGGTGAGGCGGACTCCCTTGCGAATCGTGGCCTCAACTGAGTTGTCGGCTACCTCGGCTACGTCATAAGCCGACAGTGCCGAAATTCCAGTCCGCAGGGCGTCCATCGGGTGGGCGTCTTTCATCACTTCAAGCACGGTGATGATGCCGTCGGGAATGCGGCGTTTGGAGCGCAGCTCGGCGTCAAAGTCCGCCAACTCCTGGCTGCTGGGCAAATGACCGTAGAGCAAAAGGTAGACCACTTCCTCGAAGGTGGACTTCTCCGCCAGGTCGTGAATGCTGTAGCCGCGATAAAGCAGCTTCCCCACCTGGCCGTCAATAAAACTGGACTCGGTGGTGTCCAGATAGACATCTTTGAGTCCCTTCACAATTTCAGGCATGGCCAATTCTCCTTACGGATTTGCGCCGTTTTCAGGATGATGACAGCGCACCTGTGCCGCCAGAAAACCAACCGGAAAATAGGTTGAAGGGCGACAGAAAATCGCCGCAGAGCGGCAACGGAATTAAACCGATAGTAGCATCGGCCCATAGGGGTGTCAAGGCTGAAGCTCCGGTTGCCCGAGGGTCGGAGAACGGTGCGGAATTCACCTCATGAGCGAACTCACTCCGCTGCGATTGGTCCAACCTGCGAATGAGGAATCGGCGTACAGTGGGCCAGATTTGAAACGGATTGGATTTGAGCCGGCTCTCGCAAATGCTGGGACGCCTGCTGCGTTGGCGCAGGGCCACTGCCGGAGAGCGATCCAATGGCCCATAACGACGGCACAACCATCAGTGCCTATGAGTTCTTCAAAAAATACCCAAATGAGCAGGCCGCTATCGAGTACCTAGAGTCCCGGCGCTGGGCTGCTGGTGTCACTTGCCCGCACTGTCAGGGTATCCGCACCAGTCGCATGAAAGACACCCAGTACCACCAGTGCAATGAGTGCCGTAAGAAGTTCACCGTCAGGACCGGGACAGTTTTCGAGCGGTCGCATATACCCTTGGACAAGTGGCTCTACGCCATGTATATCCTGCAAACAGCCAGAAAGGGAGTCAGTAGCCTTCAGCTCTCAAAGGAGCTGGGGATCACCCAGAAGTCTACCTGGTTCATGCTCCATCGGCTCCGCGAGGCCTGTGGTTCAGGAGATGATAAGATCGGCGGCGTCGTGGAAATCGATGAGACCTATATCGGCGGCAAGGAAGCTAACAAGCACGAGAGCAAAAAGCAGAAGAAAGGGCGGGGGACTGTTGGCAAACAGCCGGTGATGGGGTTACGCCAGAGAGGTGGTCCGGTCAAGGCTATGCCAATACCTGACAACTCCACCAAGACCCTGGAACGGCAGGTGCTCGACAACGTGGAACCAGGAGCGACGATCTACACAGACGAACATGCTGGATACAGAAACTTGGGAGTGCGATACCAGCATGAGACCGTGAAACACAGCGTCAGAGAGTTCGTGAACGGTATGGCCCACACCAATGGAATCGAGAGTGTGTGGGCAGTGCTGAAACGGGGTTACAACGGCGTCTATCACCACTGGAGTTTCAAGCACATGGCCCGGTACGTCGACGAGTTCGCGTTTCGGTTGAACGAGGGGAGCGTAACCCGACATACGCTAGACCGGATCGATAGCTTGGTGGATGGGGCAATCGGGAAGAGGTTGACGTACAGGGGTCTGGTGAGCAGTTAGGTGCTTTCAGGAACGGGTTTTGGTTGCGGTGCAGGCTTCCGCTTCTTGGCAGGTCCGTGGGCGATCACCTTGTCAGTGACCTTGTCTAGTGTCCTCTGATCCACCTTTGATGCTTCAGCCACGTTAGTCTCCGACTTGCTCAGGCACTAAGTTGGGGTGGAAATTGGCCGCTTCAGCATCGATTTCTGCAATCTCGGAAGGTGAAAGCAAGCGGCGCATTATTCCTCTCGTATAGATTTCCAGCCGTGCGGTCGTTGCGCTCTTATGACATACGGGGAGTTGTCTGTCAAGCAACTACTTTCTGTGGTCCCTGCGGGCCACCTCCTTTCTGTTCTGTCTTGTCCATATTGTGGCTCGTGGAGTAGAATGGCGTGACGGGCAAGCCCCTGTGGAGGGGGACCGACTCTAAATCCAGTCAGGCGCGCCAACGCCTACCTGTGGTCGATGTGCGACTTGCCCGTCTGTGCGCCCCTTTCAGGGGCAGCTTGTCGGAGGGGTGCCAGAGCAGTTAACTGGGCCGGACTGAGAATCCGAGGCACGGCGCTCGAACCGCCGTCGCGGGTGCAATCCCCGCTCCCTCCGCCAATACTCAGATTAACCGCTGCCAAGGTATGCGGTATAGGGGAATTTCCTAGACGATTAGGAGCAAATCATGGCAGACCCTATTCGTGACATACAGGACAAGATACACACTACCCAAGAATTCATAGATAAGCATAAACAGCTGCTTGAAAACGCTGAATCTTTGCTAGCCGCCTACAATCTACAATTGGAAGGGCTGGAAGGCGAGAGAGAGGCGACAAAGGCAATGACACAAATCCAGATCCACATGCCAATCGTCCAGAGTTTTGGAGAGCAGAAAACAACTGTATCGAAGCGCCGGATTATCGGTAAACCAAAGACAGACTTGATTGAAGATCTAATCCTTGAACATGGCAAGCCTATGCACATGACAGACATACTTGCCGTTGGGATTGAACGGGGATTGCAATTTAACGGGAAGCGACCCAAGCAAATACAACTCCGCAGTACACTTTCCAACTGCAAACGCCTCTACAACATTGGAGGAAACAAGTGGTGGGTGACAGGCATAGCGCTACCCCCTACGCTACAAAACAATGGGCACGCTGAGGAAACGATCTTTCACGCATCCGAGGAAGGAAAAAAGGTAGGGTTTAGCACCTTCTACCCGTCTCCTTAGTGGCATTATAGACAATAAGAAAATCCAGTCAGACTCAGACAGGGACAGCGACTGGACATGTTGGACTGGGGACTAAAGCTCTCTTGCGAAGTTAAAGGTATAATTCCCATTTGGCACGGATTGGATTTGAGCCGGCTCTCGCAAATGCTGGGACGCCTGCTGCGTTGGCGCAGGGCCACTGCCGGAGTGTCAAGCAGGATGCGAATAAAACCGCAAGGGGCACCTTGGGTGCGCTGGAACCGGATGGGCCGGGAGGATATTAGATCGGGCCGTCGGGGGGCAGGCCCAGCAGCACTCGTCCGTAATTTTGTCCGCCCAGCTCCATGATCAGCCCGTCCCGATGGGCGACTGCTTGGGCATCGCGATGAAAGCGCTGCAGGGGCTCTGAATCGAAGAGGGCGTGGCCGCCGCTGAGGTCGAACAGCCGGTTGACAGCCTGCAGGCAGAGCTGCGTGATGAACGCCTTGTCCCGGCGGAACCGCGCCCGCTCCAGCATGGTGAAGGGTTCGCCGTCCCTGCCCTTGCGCAGTATCTCGCCGATGCCCCAGTCCATCAACGCCCGTGCCCCGTCCGCTTCGGCGGTGGCTTGCGACAGCCGCATGTGGATGGCCGCGGCGTCTGCGGTCCTGCCGGGCCCGGATGTTCCCGTCAGTCTGCCGGTAAATTCGTCGACCATTCCCTGCGCGATTCCCAGCATGGGAGCGACCAGGTCCCATCCCAACAGGACGGGTATGGGCACCCGGTACCGCGCCTGCCCGTGCATCTCCCACCCGCTGAGGTCGCTGCCTCCGGCGGTAGCCACTTCCACGACCCGGTGAGAAGGCACGAAGGCATCTGTGACCGAGATGTCCTTGCTGCCGCAGGGCAATCGCGTTATAGATGCTAGACTTGGTCGAAGATGAGACTGAGTTTGTGTGTGAGGGTTGTGGGTAATGATGGGGAAGAAGTGTGGGGCCATCATGGAGTATTTCAAGGCTTTGGAGGACCCGAGGATCGACCGCTGCAAGCGGCACCAGTTGCTGGACATCATCACCATTGCCATCTGCGCCGTCATCTGCGGCGCGGATTCCTGGGTTCACGTGGAGATGTTCGGCAAGAGCAAGGAGGAGTGGTTCCGCTCCTTCCTGGACCTGCCCAACGGTATTCCCTCCCACGACACCTTTGGCGATGTGTTCTCACGGCTGGGTCCTGACCGGTTCCAGGAGTGCTTCATGGAGTGGAGCCAGGGGGTGGCAGACCTGCTGCCCGGAGAGGTGGTGGCCATTGACGGCAAGACGGTGCGCCGCTCCCACGACAAAAGGGCGGGCAAGCAGGCCATTCATCTGGTCAGCGCCTGGGCCTCGGCCAACACCCTGACCTTGGGACAGGTGAAGACGGAGGAGAAATCCAACGAAATCACCGCCATACCCCGGCTGCTGCAGATGCTGGAGTTGAACGGATGCATCGTAACCATCGACGCCATGGGATGCCAGAAGGAGATAGCCCAGGGGATTCTGGACCGTGGGGCTGAATATCTGCTGGCGGTCAAGGAGAATCAGGGCCGGTTGTACCAGGATGTGCGGGACTTGTTCGAGGGGGCAGAGGAGGCGTCCTTTGCTGGTGTGCCCCACGACTACGCCACCACTCTGAACAAGGGGCACGGCCGGATCGAACGCCGGGAGTGCTGGGCAATCAGCGACCCGGCCTGTCTGGAATATCTGAGCACTGGGCAGGAATGGCCGGGGTTGCGGTCCGTGGCCAAGGTGGCGGGGCGCCGTGAGACGGAGACCGGTACAACAGCGCAGGCCAGGTACTACATCAGCAGTCTGGCAGGGTCGGCCGGGCAGTTGCTGGCGGCTGTACGGACCCACTGGAGCATCGAAAACTCCCTGCATTGGAGCCTGGACGTCACATTCCGGGAGGACCAGAGCCGGATACGCCTGGACCACAGCCCTCAGAACATGGCCACTCTCAGGCAGATCTCCCACAACCTGCTCAAACGGGAAACCAGCCTGAAAGTGGGAATCCAGGGCAAACGCCTGCAGGCCGGCTGGAAAGAGGATTACCTCCTGAAAGTCCTACTCAGTTAAAACGCGATTGCCCTGCTTGCTGCCGCTGCCCCGAAGCCCCGATACGAACCAGGTGTCTATAATCTCGAAGTCGCACCGCGGCACCAAGACCCAACTGCGCTCCCCCACGCCCGCCGCACCCAGCATCACCCAACTCGCGGAGTCACAGCCGCTGGAGAACTCCCATCGGCCCGACAGCCGGTATCCGCCCTCCACCGGTACACAGGTGGACTTTCCAACATTCAGCGAACTGGAGCAGAGAGTGTCCGGGTCTGTGCCGAATACTTCTTGCTGGGCCTGCAGCGGCCAGTATCCCACCAGCCACGCATGCGCGGCCCAGAGACCGTAGCACCAAGCCGTGGCAGGGCAGGCGCGGCCCAGTTCTGCCGCCACGTCCATGGCCAAACCGTAGCTGACAGCAATGCCGCCAAACCGTTTTGGCACTCCGATGCGGTACAGCCCCGAGGCCAGCAGGTCGCTGACCGAGTCATCAGGCACGCGCCGCAATTCCTCCGTGCGGGCGGCCCGCTCCTTGAGGACGGACGCCAATTCAGAGGCCCGTCGCAACAACTCCGGGGCGGAATTGATCTCCGCCCCGGTTTCGGTTTCAGTAGTCAATGGCTTGAACCTGATTGGTGCAGGCTAATCGTCGGCGGCTGCGACCGGCTCTTCCAGTTGGCGCGGGAACTGATTGCCGAACAGCCCCTTCTCCGGGTGGCGCTCCCACTGTTCCTTGGGCATTTCAAAGTAGACCTCGATTTCGTTGTCGTCGGGGTCCAGCAGGTACACGCCCATCGAAACGCCGTGGTCGCCCATGCGCTGGATTCGGACGTTGTTCTCCTTGAGCCTGTCGTAAAGCTCCTGCAGGTCCTCGAAAGTCTCCATCTGCCAAGCCATGTGGGCCTGTCCGACGATGGAGTGGTCCGGCCCGCCAGCGTCCATGCCGATGGCGCGGATGGCCAGCTCGTGGGACTTCTCGGTGTTGGCCGACATGAACACGGTGCCGCTGGCGGTCTTCTCCATGATGGTCAGCCCCATGACGCGGGTGTAAAAGTCTACGGAGCGGTCCAGGTCCCGCACTCGCATGACCAAGTGGCCCAGGCTTTTTGGTGTGTATGACATCTCATTTCCTCCTGTTGAAGAATGGCGTATTTGCTTCGGATTCCCGGGTGAATCAGGGCCAGTCCTCACTTTCAAGGAACTGGCGTACCTTCTGCTTGAACGGCTCCTTGTCATAGTTCTGGAACAACGTCATGGAGTTCCGCACCGGGTTTCCGCCAAACATCCTCTCGTACAGCACCTGTCGTCCGCTGAAGGCGCTGCATGACGCATCCCATGCCAGATGGAAGATCTTGGCGCGATCGCGAGCGGTGGTGGAGTCGGTGGCGAAGTATCGCTCAATCTCCGAGCCGATGCCGGAATCGAAGTCGGCCTCGGCGGGCAGCGCCATTAGGCCGCCCGTCCCCAGCATCTGGATTATCTCCACCATACGAGGGTACATCGAGCGGCCGAAGACCGTTCTCCCTGCCCGTAAGGCGTTGATTTCCGGGGACATCATCCCCCACTGGTTCATCTTGGCGTCTGCCTCCGCCGCGCGAACGCAGGACCGCAGCACGTCCCGCTGGGTGATCAGCTCGGCCACCTGCTCCTGCACATGGGGTATGGTCCCCGACCCCAGCGTATCCACGATCAGGTCTGCCAGGCCCAATATGAACTCGGTCTTGACCAAGCATCGATTCAGTACCTGGTGGCCGGTGTGGGCGTCCGATTGTGTTCCCGCCGCATAGCCGTTGCCCAGTTCCACGTTGCCCAGCAGGAAGATGCGCTCCCACGGAACCAGCACGTTATCAAAGAACACCACCGAGTCCATCTCTTCGAAGCGGGAACCCAGGGGATGATTGAAGTGAGAACGCCCGGAATCCAAACTTTCGCGGCACAGAAACTTCACCCCTGGAGTGTCGCAGGGAATGGAAAAGGAAAATGTCTGCCGCTTCGCCTCGTCATCCAGCCTGTGGCTCGCCACCGGATAGATGGCAATCTCGTCGGAGATGGGCCCCAGCGTTGCCAGCGTCCGGCTGCCCTTCACCACGATGCCCGCGTCGGTTTCCTTGACCATCGTAAGGGCCACATCCTCGTGCAGGATGTCCGTGGGCCCTTGGTGGCGGCGGCGTTGCAGGTTCACCAGCGCGTGGGTCAGGGTGACGTCGTTTTCGCGGATGAACTCGTGGTAGTTCAGCATGTTCTGCTTGAACTCAGGGCGGTCCAGGGCAAAGTAGCCTGCCGATCCGGCCCAAGCGGAAAAGATGGAGTTCATAAAGTCGGGGGAGCGCCCCATCATCCCGCAGCTTGCCCAAGCCCAACGGGACATCATCTCCCGGCGCCGCACCAAGTCGTCTGCGGTTTTCGGTATCAGGAAAGACAGGCCCACCGGTTCTCCGGTGGCCGGAGAGGCGAAGGTCATCTCCTCCCGCAGCGACGCGTCGTGCTGCATATCATACAGGGCCGCCACCGACCTCACGCCGTTGCGCAGCGCCGGGTGTTCGGTCACGTCCTTGATCCGCTCTCCGTTCAGCCACACCTCTTTTGGGTGTTCTTTGAGTCCGGTAATATATTCCTGTCCGGTACGGGCTGGCATTCTGCGTTACCTCCGCAAAGCAGTCCGGCTGATGGCTCAGTACTGGTATGAATAACGCAAATATCTACTTCTATTGGCGCTGTGTCAACAGCGGGCCGCCCCCTTTCGTAATCCGGGTTGACGTTGACACAATTCGCACTCTTTGCCTAACATCGCTACCAATTGCCTGATCCCTTGGAGGTATGATGACAGAACTCAAGACCGGTTCCGTGCAGGCCAACGGCCTGGACTTCCACTACCTGGAGATGGGCCATGGGCCCCTGGCCCTCTGCCTGCATGGTTTCCCCGACCACGCGTATTCCTTCCGCCACCTGCTGCCCGACCTGACCGCGGCTGGCTTCCGCGCCATCGCGCCCTTCATGCGCGGTTACGCCCCCACCGAGGCTCCCAAGGACGGGAATTACCGGGCCGTCACCCTCGCCCGCGATGCAGTGGCCTTGGTCGACGCCCTTGGCGATGGCCAAGCCTACCTGATCGGCAACGACTGGGGCGCGGGAGCCGTAATCGGCGCCACTGTGTTGGCCCCGGAGAAGGTGAACAGGCTGGTCATCATCGCCTCCGGTCGCGTCGACCCGGAGTTGGCGATGGACTATTGGTACCTCAGGGGCACCTGGCACTTCTACTTCTTCCAGATGCCCTTCGCCGAACAGGCGATGGCCCACAACGACTACGCCTACGTCGAGCAGTGGTGGCGCGACGCATCGCCGGAATGGGACATTCCCGCCTCTGCCCTCGAAAGCATCCGCGATACCTTCCGAAAACCGGGAGTGGTGGACGCGGCTCTGGGCTATTACCGGGCGCGGTTCGGCCCGGCCCCGCAGGACCCGGCTTTGCAGAGAGACGAGCAGCTGATCAACGCTGGCCCTGTAACCGTTCCCACCCTCGCCCTGCACGGCACCCGCGACCGCCCCAAGCGGCTCGAGTCTTTCGAAAGCGAGGCCATGGACCAGTTCTTCACCGGCGGACTCGAGAAGGTGATCTTCCCAGGAACGGGCCACTTCATGCACCAAGAAAAGCCCGAGGAGATCAACCCGAGGATAGTCGAGTTCCTGAAGCGCTAGGAACGACCGCCACGCTCACAACTGACGGCGCGTCGGGTCCGTCCTGTCCCGCAGCCAGTCGCCGGTCAGGTTGCAGGACATCACCAGGAAGGTGATGGCTATGCCCGGTATCAGCGGGAACCACCATGCGCCGGGGAAAAAGAGGAACTGCTGGGCGTCGCGCAGCATGTTGCCCCAGGATGGGATGGGCCTCTGTACGCCGAGGCCGAGGAAGCTCAACGAAGCCTCGACGATGACCGCCAGTCCCACCTCCAGCGTCGCCAGCACCAGAAGAGTGTTGATGATGTTGGGGAAAACGTGCCGCAGCATGATCCGGGGGCGGCTGGAGCCTGCTACGTTGGCCAGCCGCACGAAGTCCATCTCCATCAGCCGGAGAACCTCGCCCCGCAGCACCCGGGCGAACCCCATCCACCGCAGGAACCCAATCACGATAATGAGGTTGATTATGCTGGGGCCCAAGAGGGTGACGACCGTCAGCGCCACCATAAGATACGGCAGGGATAGGAAAGCGTCCGTAATCTGCATCAGCAACCGGTCCACCCATCCCCTGAAAACGCCGGCGGTCAGTGCCACCACCGTCCCCAGTATGGCGGCCAGGATGACTGCAACCACAGCCACTCTGACCGAGCTTTGCCCGCCGTGGATCAACCGGCTGAGAACGTCCCGCCCCTGATTGTCCGTTCCTAGTATTACAACGACATATTGAGTAAACCCGGGCCGGGGGTTAGTCTTCCAGCTATGAGGCCTTTCTTGTCAGAGGCTCGCGCCCGCGTAGTGCCAGCCTCAAAATCCGCACATCAGCTACCTCTCGGAACCAACTGTCGTTGTAATACTAGGATGTGGCCGGAGAACTCTGGGGCTTTCAACAGGTCCGCCGGGCTGATTTCTATGGAATCGTAGGGCGTAATCCAGCTTACCGGCAAGACGGCAATGATCAGGGAGATGCAGAGAAAAAGCAGCGACAGCTTGGGCGCACCCCGAAGCGCGCTCCGGGGTGTCCGGAAGATCGCGGGAATCCGGTCCAGCAATGAAGGGCCGGGCCGGGATATTGCCCCGGTGGTGTCTCTCGCTTCCATTCCAGCTACTCTGCCAAATACCTAGCGGCTAGGCGAACCGGATACGTGGGTCCAGCCACGCGTACATCACGTCCACGAAGATGTTGACGAATACTATGATGGCCGCAACGAAAAAGATAACTCCCTGTGTTACCGGGTAGTCACGGGCGATGAGGGCGCTGACCAGCAGGTGCCCTACCCCCGGCCAACTGAAAATAGTCTCCGTCACCACTGCGCCACCAACCAGGGCGGCGAAGTTAACGAAAAACAGGGTGAATACCGGGATTGATGCGTTCTTAAAGGCGTGTTTCCAGATTACCAGCCGACTGGGCAGCCCTTTGGCGCGAATCATCTTGATGTAGTCCGATTCCAACACTTCGAGCATGGTGGAGCGGACGATTCTCATGTGAGAGGCTATCAGGAAGAAGGCGAGGGACGCCGCCGGCATTATGATGGCTTTAGGCCCTAGACGGGCGAATCCTCCGGCGCTGTCCAGCCAGCCCAGTTTCACCGTAAACAGAATTATCATCAGCAACCCCACCCAGAAAACGGGCATGGACTGGCCGGTGATTGCCAGCACCTTGCCCACCCGGTCAATCACAGAATCGGGCCGGGCCGCTGAGATGGCTCCGATGACTACTCCCACCACCACGGAGACCACCATGGCCGCCGCAGTTAGCTCCAATGTGGCCGGCATCCGGGCCCATACCACCTCTACGACGGGCCGGTGGTCCCATTGCAGGGCATACCCCAAGTCCCCTTGGAATAGGTTCTTGTAGTAGATGCCCAACTGCGTCCAGACGCTCTTGTCGAAACCGTAGGCCGCAGTCAGCTTTTCTATGTCAGCTTGGGTGGCTTCCGGCGGCAGCATATACTCCACCGGGTTGCCCCCTCCCAGGCGCAGCAGGATGAACACGGCCAGCGTGATGAGAATCATCGTAATGATGCCCGCAAACACGCGCCTGATGATATAACTGCCCAAGCTCGTCTCCTGGTTGAAATCCTCCCGTAACTACCGCCAAACCGGAATCGCCATCCCCGCGCCGAGGCCAGTCGGCATACGCAGGAGACCCTGGATTCCCGGTCTCGCGGGCCTGAGCGGGTGGTAGGACTAAAAGGTTCGTCGAGTGCCACCCTGCGTCTGGTCAGCCCGGGGTCTGTGCTGCCTGGCGGCAGCGGAAGGCTGTACTCGTAAGTCACCCATCCCGGCTCCACCCAGTACCTCTTCAGGAATGTTTCAATCCAGACCCGGGCTCGAGCAGGCGTTTCGTCTCTGAGAAAAGTCTTAAGATCGGCTGAGTGGGCCAGGACCGCATCCGGGTCGTTCAGGATGACCGACGTGTCGTCTAGGCCCGCTTCGGTCCTTTCCAGTTCCTCCTGTGCTCGTGCCCTGAAGTCCCGGAGCTCCTGGTTGCGCTTGGAATAAAATTCATATTCTATGTCCCTGTTTTCCCAAGCGAAGTAGAGCTGTACGATCCGGTCATCGAAGTCAGTTATTCTGTCGCGGATGTCGTCGAGGTTTTTGTTGGTGCTCTGAAGTGCAACTGAATTCTTCCTGAGTTCTTCCAGGGCCACTTCCAGTAGGGGAAGGGAGAGGATGTCCTCATCGATGACGTCCAGCGTTAAGGCCTCGAAGGCACTGGCCGGGAGCCTTGGGCTGTCGCAATGTTCCGGGCCGTGGTACTTGCGTGTATTGCACACTATGTACTCGTAATTCAGTCCGGCGTTTCCCGCCGGGGCGTAGTTATACGGTTGTCCGCACTGTCTGCATTTTCCGAGCCGTGAAAGCAGGTGCTCGCTTCCAGCGTGCTGCGGGTGCATGACCTCTGGGGCCCTCGACTTCAGCTTGTCTTGGACTCTGGCGAACTCCTCGGGCGTGACTATCCCCTCGTGGGCGCCCTCGCATATCGTTTCTGGAGTGCCGTCAGGGTTCTCTCCCCAGACTATAGTCCCTTCGAAGTGCCGGTTGGTGAGCATGTCGTGGATTCTATTGGGCTTCCATGGTTTTCCGCTGGGGTTGAGAATTCCCTCATCGCGCAGGCCGTGTCCTATCTTTCCCTCGGTCTTATCCTGCAGGGCGAGGTCGAACATGCGGCGGGGGATATAGGCGGTCTTGGGGTCCGGGGCCAGTTTGTTTCTTTCTTTGTTACCGTCCTGCACCTTCACCTTCATCATTCCGAAGGGAGCCTTTGATCCTTGGAAAAAGCCCCTGGCGGCCAGGTTGTGGGTGCCTGAGTGGACATCCTGGCCGATCATCTCGGACTGGAAGGCATTGATGGCATCCATGATGTGCTGGACGAGCCTTCCGAACGGACTCTCGTCCGTTGGTTCATTGACTGAGATGACCGTTACTTCATTCTTGAGTAGCCTGTCCCTGTAGAGGACGCTCTGGACGTAGTCCCGGAAGAAACGTGAGAAACGCCACACCAGTACCTTTTCGAACAGGCAGTTGAGATTTTCTGTGTCTAAAACCATTTCCTGGAAGTCCGGACGCTTGTCGGCCGTTCCGGTCTTGGCCTTATCCACGTAGACCTTGACGACGACGTATCCGTTTTTTTCGGCCCATCTGCGGCACTCATTGATCTGAGCGTCGGTGGAGTTCTCCACGTCTTGGCCGACGCTCGAGACCCGAGCGTAGATTGCGACGGGGATCAGGCCGTCAGGGCGTTCCTTATATGTGAATTTCGACTTCTTTTTTCTTGCCATGCTTGCCGTCCTTCGCGTGTGGGTTGGGTGTGCGTCAGGCCATTGCGGCGGTGGCGTCGGGAATCTTGTTCCAGATGGCTGCCTGCTTCTCCGGCGCCAGGTTCTTCCGCCTGGGCATGTTCCAGTAGGGGGTCTTGCATTTTGGGCAGACTCTGGGGTCGTTCTTTGAACGTGTTCCGGTGCCTGTCCGGGAACCCCATCGGTAGTGGCAACGTTCGCACATGTACCCTTCGATCATCACGTAGGCCATTGCGTCCTCCACGGGGCATTTAATCCATATAAGTTTACTATATAGCAAAGGTCGTGTCGATAGTGGCTGGCGCAGAACGGTGGTTGCCAGTATTTTCGTGAAAAACTTTCCTGAAGTCCATTGTCAATACAATAATCTTGGATCCTTTCTTCGGTTCTGGCGCTTTTCAGCTCCTTTCGGGATACTATTTCCATGACATTCTACGCTTGATAACACTCTACCTAAAAGCTATACTGAGGGTGATTCCCCGGCCGCATGGAAATCCCAATCTGCTATGCGGTGACGGGGAGCAGATTGTCAACAAAAAACGACCGCCGGGATGTGAAGATCCCGACGGCCGGGTTGAGCGATTTGCGGGGAACGCGATGTGGGATGCCCCGGTGTCGCTCGTAGGAATTGTATGGTCTGTTACGGATTGCGGCAAGGGCCGGTGGCCCTGTTAGCTGGGTCCTCCTGACTTCCTGCGGGCTTTTCGGTCGCTGGGTGTTCCTCGGCAACGAGGTGAAAAATGGCTCGCAGGGAGCGGCAGCGGCAGCTGCGGCTGTTTGGTGTCGGAGACCTGGGTCCTCCTGATGATGGGGACGGCCGAGCAGGGTCCGGCAAATCAGACGACGAACGGTGGGACGAGGTGTTCCGGGACTTGGGGAGACTTCTGTCTGAAGAGAAGTTCGAGAATTACTTGAACCGCTTGAACCGGGAAACGGTCCGGTCTGATGGGGGCGACTGCTGAGTTACTCTGCCGGTCTGGGCCACGGAGGTTCTCTCAGGCCGGAAGTTTCGCGGACAGGCTGACTTCCTGCTCTTTCGCGCCGGCCAGGGGGCTGTCTGACGGAAGCGGGAAAGCGTACTGCACCGTTGCTCTGTCGGGGAGGAGCACGATTTTGGTGATGAACGTTGCCAGGAAGTTCCTGGCGTTCTCCACACCTCTGACTGCTCTGAGAAACAGATAGGGGTTTTCTTTCAGCAGGGTGATGTCCTCTGCCGGGAAGCTGGATCCGATCCCTCTCTCTTCATCATACTCCCTGATTGCTGAGCTGACGTTTGCGACGGCTTTCTCTGTGAGGAGTGCGTCCAGCACGCTGCTGATGACCTGCTGGTCGGTTGAGAGGGACGAGATCCGAAGTGGTTGGCCTGGGTTTTCGTGTTCCCTCTTGCAGGTGTAGAGGGCCTCGTGTTTGTCTGATGGCTCTTCATAGCTCATTGGGCCCCCGCAGAGGCCGCAGCTGACGAGTCCGTCCAGTGCTGACTGGGGGACAGTATTGGTGGTCATGGAGGGTTGCTCCTTGTTGGGCGTCCTGATCGGGGCGCCTGGTTTAGATTTTATGCCAAGGGCGAAGATTTCCCAAGCGGGAGCCCGGTTCTCGTTTTGCGAGTTGCGGCGCGGGGACGTGGTGTTCCTGCGGGCCGGACGCAGCAGGGGTCGTGGACTGGTGCGGCCGGCCGCCCTCTCGTTGTTCTCTCTGGATTGGGTCCGGACGAATTGAAGCACCATCTCTTTGGCCGTTGAGTTTCCATGATGTATTATCCCATTCAACCTTTTTCAGGCTGTGTGCTATGCCCAACTCGGGGAACGGCGACAGCCGCGCCAAACAGATGAACCCGAACATTGATGCCTGTGGCCAGTACAGGGGTTACGACTCTAGGGAGCAATCAAAATCTAGACTAGATCATTGGAGGTAGGTCTCTTGACCAGCAATGAGTGGGGATTGTTAGGTGTCCTTGGCATCCTCGCTTTTTTGTTTTGTTTTGGTCTCGGTTGGGCGGTAGTTGATGCTTATATTTTCGTTGCCCGTCGTTGTGATCGTGCCGTTATCAATCGATGGGGACTAGGGAGTCAGGTATTTCCTACTGACAAATTCTGGGTCATTGTTATCTGGATATTCATCTTGGGAATATTCGCTTCATTTTTTGCCTATGTTTTCTTGATAGCAGTTGCTATTTTTGTTGATGATGCAGATAGACTCTCGGTCCAGGAAGATTCATTTACGTTTTCGGTTTTCGCGCTGGTATCAGTGTTCTGGGTGGGTCTTGCTTTGAGGGCGCATAGGGTCGGTAGGCTAATTCAGAAAGCCCGAGTGTTACAAGGCTTATCTCTTGATTTCCACCGTTGGCTCAGTGTTTCCCAAATCGTTGGGATATATGATGGCCTTGCGCACGCCCCCAGTATTGTTTGGGACGAGTTTGCAGGGTTAAATAACTTCCAGCTTTCTAGTATTACAACGACATATTGAGTAAACCCGGGCCGGGGGTTAGTCTTCCAGCTATGAGGCCTTTCTTGTCAGAGGCTCGCGCCCGCGTAGTGCCAGCCTCAAAATCCGCACATCAGCTACCTCTCGGAACCAACTGTCGTTGTAATACTAGGTGTGCCGAGAGGAAGTACCAAGAGCTGGCAGCCCTGTACCTTTCCATGGGTTCCTTGAAGCAGGTCAAGAGAGGAATATTTCTCGGAGTTGTGGCTGTGTTTGTTGCCCTAGTCGCTTTAGCTGTGCAAGTTCAGGCAGATCTGCCTTTCGAATTTCCGTTTCTTCCGGTCGGCGGCTCAAGTTCTGGCTCGTAGAGGGGAGTTCATACTCTGTGCTCTGACTCAGAGGTCGAAGGCGTACACTTGGTTGGCTTGAACTAATGGTCAGGGCGTTTTAAGTATGGTAATTTATTGAAAAGGCGGCCCCTTCAAGTCTTTACGCTATCGGGAGAAAACAATGAACGTTCTCTTGGACCGCGGGGTGGCCACACTACTTTTTGCTCCGGGCACCGCAGTGGTGCTCGGTGCTTGGTTGGATTTGTTTCCTGTCCACTGGGCGTTTTTGATAGTGGCGTTCCCCGCCATGGTCCTGGGTGGGTTGATCCTGGCTGTTCAATACTTCTTCAGCTCGGGACCCTGAGGAGTGCTGGTCAGTAAGCTATCTTGGCGTAGATAGGCTAAGACGGCGAAGTGGTCCAGGTAGCGGTACATGGCGTTTTCTTCGTCTAGGGTAAGTAGTTTGCCCTCCAGTCTACCCTCGGCCGGGCCTTTAAAGCCTGGATTAAGATGGCTATCTGCTGGCCCTGAGGGAGTCCAGACTGTTTGAGGTACTTGTGGAGTTCATTCAGTTAGGTGTTGGGGTATTCCACTGCCAAGGCGGTCAGCCGGGCCTCCAGTGTGAGCCGGTCGATGGATGCCTTTTCAATCTGCTCAGATGCCCGCTGGTCGGCGCCGGCGTCGGCCAGGGCGAGCCGGTCCCGGAATTCCCGTAGCTTGGCCTCCTCGGCTTGGGACACAATGCCGTCGGCCATGGCGTGGGCTATGCCCTGCTTCCAGCCATCTTCGAGGGCCTGGTTGACGGAGGCGCCGTCCCCGTAGGACCGGCGGGCGATTTCAGCCATGGAGAGCCGGAGGGATTTCTCGTCGAACTGGTGGGTCTTGCCGGCTTCTGCGGCCAGGTTGACCATCTCCTGGAAACCAATATCGAAGGTCCGGCTGCACTGGGTGTGTTCGCGGCTCAGGATGCCGTCCTTCTGGTGGCAGAAGGGGCATGTTCCGGCGGCGGATTTCAGGAGGTTGGAGAGGGGCACGAGTGGCCCCGAAGCTAGGCTGGCTCTGACTAGTGTGACTATGGATTCTTCCACTTTCAAGGCGGTTGAGATTATCGCGGCTCTGCGTTTACCTATCGCTCGGGACTTTCGAATCTACTAATGCCTTGGCCACGAGACGATTTCGATATTGGCATGCGCGTCCGGATTCGTCACGTAGTTAAATGATTCCGTCTCTTTGGATTCTGTTTTCTGGTGACTGATTCCGCTCTTTTGGGCAAATTCAGAGCCCTACAGTTACACAGGGATGTCGAACACGAGGATGGTGACGGTAGCTTTGCACAATAGGGCTTGCACAGTCACGTTTTCTTAATTCCCGTCTATTGTGCAGGAGTTTTCTTAATCCACTATTTCCAGATCCGGTCTGTCCTGGATTCCTATTCCATCTGGGCAAGGTTCACCGCCAGGTTGTAGGAGAACCAGCCGTCGCCGGTCCTGAACGCCTGCGGCTTGGCGGTTTGGTTATCCTTCATGATGCCGAAGCCGTCGTCGTAGGGGTCGAAGTCCACGATCTTGTCGTAGCGCACCCTGAACTTCTTCTTCGGTCCTGAGAAGTAGATGTCCTTGGTTGGTCGTTTCCTCCCAAAGGCGGGGCGGCTGCGCAAGGAGCTGGGCCGGTGGTAGAAGCCTTGGTCCACTCGGATGCTGGCGCTCAGGCGCCATGGTAGGTGCCCCGGAGTCCGCGCTTGAGTTCGGTCGGCCAGGTGGGTTTGTCCTATTCCAATGGCCGATCCGCCTACCCTCTACCCTGAGAGGTCTCCTCCCCCCGGGTGCGCCATTCCATCAACTATCTCCATCGTCGCTACGCTCACCGTGCACACCCGCCGGAGCAGGTCGATGACCCGCTCCTTGTGGTCGGAAAAGCGGTAGGTGTTGAACTTGTCCCGGATGGTCGGGTCGCGGGGCTTTCTTTCTTTGTACTGGTCCAGCACCCACTCCAGGGCGGAGCGGCTTCCCAGCCGGTACTCCCAGGCCTTCTCAGGAATGCCCGCCAGCGTGGTGCGTTCGTCCAGGGTTATTGTCCCCTGCTCCTTGTCCGCCCGCAGGATGGCCCGGCGCGGCTCAATCCCGTCCCGGTCGTGCCGTTCCAGCAGATGGGGCTCGGCGGACTCAAACCAGATGTGCAGGTCCAGAAGCCTCTGCCCCATATCGGCCCAGTGGTGAAAGTCGGGGTACAGGGGTAGGCGGGGGAACTCCCGCAGCAGGTCCACGGCGTAGTCGTGGCGGTACAGGGGATCGTGAAACACGGCGTAGGTGTAGGCGAAAATCTGCTCGGCGGTGATGCCTTCCTCGCCGGCAATCCGCCCGTAGTCCTCGCCCCATTCGGCGCGGTAGTGTTCGTTGATTCGACGCACGGCCCACTCGGTGATGTTGCTGGCCCGCTCGCCCTCCGCCGTGTAGCGGTAGAGGGGCAGGCATTGGGTGTCGCCGGTGAAGTGGAAGTCGGAAAGGCGATCCGCCGCTAGGACATAGAAGTCTTTGCCGTTTGTGCAAAAGTTTATGATCTGATTGGGTTGGTGCAAGTTGCTACCAAACAATTCGTAGTGATTTCCGGTTAACCGATCATTCAGTATCGGTTCGGCCAAGTACCATTTCTTAACGTAAGGACGCCAAAGGGACTCCACTCGGTTGCCGTCGTCGTAAACGGGTGGTTTCACCTCGCTGGAAACTGTCTCGCAGAGAATCACTCCACTTGATAACCGGGTCGAACGATCCATCTTGTTCTTCCAAGAATTTGTTATAAGTAGCCGTAAAGAAAATTGCTTTATCCCGGAGATTGACGGCGTCGAAGTCGTAAACCCAGCCGTCCCGGTTGGACTTGACAGCGGGCGTGACCAACTCGAAGACTGTCACTCCTAAATCCCGGGATTGGCCCAGATTTGCCTGCCGGTTAGCTAGGGCTATCAACTGCGCGAAGTTGTTGTTGGATTGGCTGAGCCAGTTCCCCGATTCATCCGGCCTGATTTCGTCGAAACCTAGCTCTGTGAGGAAAGCGGCTTTGACGTAATCTACTTTGCTCTGTGACCTGACGTAGTCGTCTATAGGGTGGTACAAGATTCGGAAACCACCTAGGCCTTGGCAGCGGACTAGGAAGTACACTGCCACGCCTACCCGAATCTTATCGTGGAAGACATTGCCGGCTTCCCGCCGTCTCCGCTCCCCGCTGGTGCGGGCGTTTCCTTTCAGGTTAAGCACCCAAAGCTCGTTAAACTCTTGGGCGATTACCTTTCGGAATCCGTCGTCCTGACGGGCATCGAGGAATGCACTGTTGCTGACGAAACCGATGATCCCATCGTCCGCCAGTCGGTCTGACGCCCAGCGGATGAACCGCTTGTACATATCGTATTGATGGGTCCGCTGTGCCGTGCCTTCCTTGACATATGTTTCTTGGATGCGCTTGTCAATTGCACTATAACCACGGTTGTCAGAATCATCACCCCAAATCTTGGCGCTGTCGTTGTACGGCGGGTTTCCGATGATGACGCTGATGGGCTTCTCGTTCTGCTCCTGGATGCGGATCCAGTTCTCCTCGGAGAGGCCTCCGAGGTTGAAGGCGCCCTGGCGGGTGACCGCACCGCCGATGGCTCCCTGTTGCTGCCAGTCAAGGTTGTCCAGCGTGTCCACGAAGCAGAGGTTCGGGAACTCCAGGTAGCGGCCCATCCGCTGCTGGTAGGTGTATTCGATGTTCAGGTTGGCGATGTAGTAGGGCAGAATGGCCACTTCGTTGGCGTGGATCTCGTGCCGGTACTTGTGCTCCAGCCGGTCGGCGGGCAGATGGTTGATCAGGTTGGTGACGAAGGTGCCGGTTCCGGTGGCCGGGTCCAGGATCTGCACGTTGTCGTGGGCCAGGGTCTTGCCGAAATGCTTCTGGAGCAGGTGGTCTGCACCACGGATGATGAAGTCGACCACCTCGTTGGGGGTGTAAATCACGCCAAGCCGGTCCGCGGCTGCCGGATTGTACGCGGTGTAGAAGTCCTCGTAGACGCCCTTGAGGAACTGCTGTTTCTCGGCGTAGTCGGCGATCTCGTCGGCGGCCCGCCCGATGACTCCATAGTAGGCCCGCAATCGCTCGATGGCCTCCCGCCGCACGTCACCGGTGAAGAAGGTTCGCTCCAGCGTGTCCAGCTGGCGGGCAACGTTGTTTTCCTGATGGAACTGGTCCTCCTTGAATATGCTGAGGAAGATGTCCTTGGTGAGGATGTGCTGTAGCAGCATCTCCCGCACATCCGCCGGAGAGACGGCGGGGCCGATGGTCTTGCGGCACAGGTCCAGGAAGGACGCCGCGGCCTCTTGGTAGCCCGGGTTGTCCGCCTCGGCGTCAGCGACGGTGGCCCGCAGGTTCTCCAGCACCGTGGGCAGGTCGGTCTTGAACTGGTTCTGGGCGTACCGGAACTCCTGGATCTCTGGAAGCTCATAGTCCAGGAAGATCCGGATGAGGCGATGGAGGTCTTCGCCTCGGGACATATTTACCCGCATCGCCTCGCTGGCGTTCTGGACCAGCACGGCGGTCTGGGAGTCCTCGAAAATGATGTTGTCTCTGGGATAGCCCCGGTTGAACTTGGCTTGGATTTCGGCGTCCAGGTCGTCGTGGGAGTCCTTGGCTTCCCAGTAGCCCCGCGCCATTCGCAGCGAGTCCTTCACCGTGCCGTCGGGTTTGTTGCCCGGAGAGGTCTTCAGTTCCGGGATCAGCACCAGCCGTTCCCGGTGGTCGCGGCAGTAGGAATCCAGACAGTTCTGGAATGCCGGGCGAATGTTCTCTTCGTTGTCCGAGCCGCCAAACTCTATCAGCTCCTGCAGCTTGATGCGGTACTGTTCAATATGTGGGTAGGAAGGCATCAATGGATTATACCCCACCGCCCTCGCCGTCCTTGGAACAGAGTACCAGTGGCTGTCGGTCTCGGGTCTGGGGTTGGTGTCGCTGGAGATGGTGTTGACGGCTACAGTGACGGCGTGGCGATTGGAGTTCTTGTTTCAGGGTCTCGTGATGAGGCGGTGGTTGGCTCTGGCAGGTCGGTTGGCGTTGCCAGGAGATGTTGCGTTCGAGTTGGCGGGAAGACGAACGGGGTCGCGTAGGGGTTGGCAGCTGTGGCGGGGGTTCGGTGACCGTCGTTGTCGGCAATTTTGGCGTCTGCGAGGGCCTGAACAGGGTGGCAGGATTGTGAGTATTAGCCCGAATCCACCGAACGGATGACGTTACAGCAGCGGAATGGGCAGTGAGGGTCAAGGAGAGGCGATGATCCGGGCGCGATTTCGGGTAAATGGGGCCGGCGTCTGTCTCCAGTCGCCGCTGGGAGGCCCTGTAACCGTCTGCGGACGTTGGTCAGGGCGAGATGGCGGGGAGAGGACGCAGCAAGAGGCACTCGCAGACCGGACTGGCGCGAGTTGGCGGGGACGTTCGGTTGTCCGTTGGGTGGCTCAGGCACCGAGGTGCCGTCAGGAAGGAAGTGGAATCGCTCGCAGCCGCGCCAGGGCGCGGCTGAACTGGGTTTTTCAAGGCCAATGCTTGGGAAGATGCAAAGTGAGGCGGCGCGCCGAGCGGGTGAGCCGTCCCGGCAGGGCGAAGAACCGCCGCCGGAGAGTCTTGGTGGTAACGATCTGCTCGCCCAAGCCGATCCGCGCCGTCCAGCGGGCGAGGTTGTGGGCCATCGTCTGGACGGCCAGCCAGGCGGCGTTGGCGGCGAATCGGCCGGACGGCAGGTGGTTCAGCCCGACGCCGTACTTGAGGTCGCGTATGGCATTCTCGATCTCGGCGTGGCGGCGGTGGTCGGCCTCCAGCTCCAGGGTATCCCCGTCCCGGTCGGTGATGAGGCCGTGATAGCTGTAGCTGGCGAAGAGCGCCAGTTGGGAACCGGGCGTGGGCCTCACCCGCCGGACGATGAGCCGCACCGGCGCGGCGCCGGGCTCACTCTCAAAGGGAGTGTAGGTGGCCTCGGCCACATCGGCGGCGCCGTCCATCCAGTAGGGGATGGGAGTCCAGTCCTCCTCTGGTATGGCCTCGATGAGATTGCGCAGGCTTTGGTGCTGGCGGATGGTGATGGAGAAGCGGACATCCATCTTGCGGCAGACAGATACCACGCTATGAGCGTAGAAGCCGCTGTCGGCCCGCACCGTGAGTTGTCCCCTGGCCCCGCCGTAGCGCACCCGCCCCACCGTCTCACGCAGGAAGTGGGCGGCGCCGCGGGCGGTGTTGGCACGGCCCTCGCGCAGACGGGACATCAGCACGTCGCCGGTGCCGGCGGCGATGGCCAGCAGCGGGTGCATACCCCCGCGCGCCGGTGTAACCGTGGTGGCGCGGTCCCTCCTTGGCCATGCCGTAGGTCTCGCAGATAGTCGAGTCCAGGTCGATGGTGAACGGCGCGCCGCCGGGTCCGGCTCCGGCCTGCCATGCCCGTGCCAGCAACTGGCGGCTCACCCGGTCCAGTTGGCGGACGTGGCCCCAGCGAAAGCTGCGCAGGAAAGTGCCCAGGGTGGATGGCGCCTTGAGCATGCACCCCAGCACCGAGGAGGTCCGCCCCGCACGCAGCGCGTCGGCGTCGTCAATGCAGTCGCCGCCCGCCAGCGCCGAGGCCACCAGCGTCAGCATTTTGTCTCCCGCGTTCGCCCGGCCCGGCGCATCCCCGAGGTCGAGGTGATGGTCAACGAGTTCACGCAGGCCCAAGTGTTGGGGAGGGTGGCCGGCAGGAGCAGCCCGGCATTGGCCACCAGGCGATGGTCGTCGAAGGCGATTTGGATGCGGTCGGGGTGGTTACGTGGTAGCATCTATTGAGTGCTCCTTTTCTGGGACCGGTTTTCTGTTTCAAAACCATTATCCCAGATTCAGCGGACCACCCTCCGGCTTCTTCAAGGGCTGTCCCCAAAGTCGTCCTTCGGTGGATTCGGGTTTAGAGGGCTCGTTTTCCTTGGCGCCTTCTGCAAGAAACCAACGCTTCGGCGACAATAGTCGGGAGGGTCGGTTTGCGTAGTGGGGACAACGACGTCCTAATATGGCGGGCGTCCACTGCCCCAACAACCGGGTTGTCACCTGTTGGGACAACCAGCTCGTGGTATCCTGCTATAATTGCTCTCCTTCGGACGGCGGTTCATGGGTTAGTTTGAGCGATTTTGGTTGCCTTGATTTTGGTTGCCTTACGGTAGGCGGTTGGTATGGCACGCGCGGATCTTATCCTGAACTTGGTGAAGGCTGGTTCAAGCGGCGACCAGGTTCATTTTCGCAAGGCCGTGGAAGCGTTGGCGGCTGATGAGCGCGCCAAGCAACACACGGTTCTCGCCGACCGCATTTTGGGCAATCTCTCCCTCAACGGAAATGGAAACCGGAAACCGCAAACCCCTAACGGAGATCCCAAGGGTTCCTCATCAGGAGATTTCCTTTTTGAACGGTCCCCGTCGCGCGGGTTGGACAGCCTGATACTGCCCGAGGACGTCGAAGTTCCTATCTTAGAACTGGTCGAGGAGCAATTGAGGTCCGATTTATTGCGGGCCTACAATCTGGAGCCTCGAAACCGCGTTCTGCTGGCGGGCCCTCCAGGTAACGGCAAAACCTCCTTGGCGGAAGCCTTGGCGGACGCTTTGAGTGTTCCGTTTTTGACCGTCAGGTATGAGGCGGTCATTGGCAGCTACCTTGGGGAGACTGCTCAGCGGATCTCGCAGGTCTTCGACTACGCTCGCTCGCGCCAGTGCGTGCTCTTTTTCGATGAGTTCGACGCAGTGGCCAAGGAAAGGGGCGACGCCAACGAAACGGGAGAGATAAAGCGGGTTGTCAGCTCGTTGCTGTTGCAAATTGATGCACTGCCCAGTTACGTGGTCGCAGTGACGGCTAGCAACCATCCCGAGCTGTTGGACCGGGCCGTTTGGCGCCGTTTTCAAATCCGCTTGGAACTGCCGATGCCTGGGCCGCATCAGATTCTGATGTGGTTGCGGCAGTTTGAGAGCCGGACAGGGTACGAGATGGATTACCCCATCGAACGGTTAGCGGGAAAGCTGCAAGGCCTGAGCTTCGCCGAGGTCGAGGACTTTGGACTGGACGTGGTGCGAGGCGCGGTGCTAAGCCGTCCTGAGACTGATATTCGAAAAATCATTCAGGAACGTTTGCGCCAACTGCGCAACAGAGTTGGAGAACCGGCGAGTTCGTAACATGGCTGACTATCCTCTGCTGTCCTTTCCTGATCCCGAGATTACGCGGCGTCAACCTCCAGGCGGTGGCGGGGGGCCATCCCATCTCCGGTACCCAAGTGCACGCCGTCAAGGTGATCGGTTGAATCCTGAATTCCAACGGCTGGCCGATGTGGTCAGAGACCGTAACATGGAGCTCCGTGACAATCCAGTCGGGGTGCTCCCTGACCAGGTCTTGGTCTTGGAAACCGTCGGAACGGTGGATGATTTCGTAGACGCGGTCAGGCAGATCAACGGTCTGGAGTGGCTCGCGGAAGCGGATCTGTTGGACATCCAACCTGATGACGACTTTCGCGACGAGCGAGATGACAGAACCCTGCCAGGCAGGCTGTTCTTGGTGATGACGGACGCTGGAGCGTTGACCACGCTCAGGTTGCGATTCGATGAATTCCAGCGAAACCCAGATGCTAGGTTCCCTAGCGGTCTGGCACCGTTGAGGCACGTTTTCCGACAATTGCGGACCGTCCGGTTGTGGGGACCGCAGGACCGCATAGCGGAATTTGGTCTCTTTGAGAACTGGCGGTTCAGGTTGGAAAATTCTGATGAGACGGATCTCCTGCCATTTGAAGCTGAGTTGTGGTTTAGAAACACCATGTTGCGTAGACGACATGCGGAAGCTAGGTTCAGAGACGTTGTGAATTCTCTGGGTGGAGAGATTGCCAAAAATTCCGTGATCCCGGAGATCTCCTACCACGGCGTCCTAGGGCGGATCCCGGCGAATCGCGTCTCCGAACTCGTGGAGCAAGACGACAGCCAGCTGATCATGTGTGAGGACGTGATGTTCTTACGCCCGGTCGGACAATGCTCCGTCCCTGCAACCGATGATCTCGCTGATCTTGGCGATGTGGTCCTGCCGGGTCCGGGTCTGACAGAATTGGGCGACCCCGTTGTGGCCCTTTTCGATGGCCTTCCGCTCACGGGTCACAACTTGCTGGACGGGCGTCTGGTTTTGGACGATCCTGATGGATACGAGGAGCATTATCAAGCGAACCAACGCCATCACGGGACAGGCATGGCTTCGCTCATCTGCCATGGCGAGTTGGATGACGGTGAACCCCCTATAACTCGCCGTCTGTACACCCGGCCTATTCTGCGGCCTGTTGCAGAAGGAGCAAGTCAATCCTGGAGGGAGAAGATACCCGAGGACGAGTTGGCAGTAGACGTGATCCACCGCGCGGTACGACGCTTGTTCGATGGAGATGGAGACGTGCCGGCCGTGGCCCCGGGAGTGCGGATTATTAATCTGTCGGTGTGCGACGATCGTCGCCCGTTTGTGCGAGAGATGAGCCCGTTGGCTCGCCTGCTGGACTGGCTCGCCTTCAAGTACCGGGTGCTTTTTGTGGTCAGCGCCGGGAATCACGGCCATGCTATTGAGTTGGACGTACCTCGTGACGGTTTGGAACAGTTGACTCAAGAGGAACGCGAGGCGGCGGTGTTTAGTGCCCTGGCTGCCGATACCAGGAATCGTAGTTTGCTGTCGCCCTCCGAAACTCTCAACGGACTCACTGTGGGTGCGGTTCATTCAGACTCCTCGGAAATACCCGATGGCTATCGCCTGATAAATCCGTTCGACGGGACCGGATTCCCCAGCGTGGTGAGTGCTCACGGACCCGGTTACCGGCGCTCCGTCAAGCCCGACCTCTTGCTGCCTGGCGGCAGGCAGTCGTTGGCAGAGAGGCTGGGTACTGCTCATGAAAACGCTGTGCTCGAAGTCAGAGATTTCCGCGTACCTCCAGGTCAGCGGGTCGCGTGGCCTGGTGAACAAGGCAGACTGGATGCCAGCCGCTATACGCGTGGAACCAGCAACGCAACCGCCTTGGCCTCCCATGCAGCTTGCTGGCTGTACGATGTTCTGAGTGACCTGCGCTCTCAGTCTGGGACATTCCCGGATGAGCCCTTCGATGCGGTGTTGCTAAAAGCCATGCTGGTGCACGGAGCTCACTGCGAAGTGCCGCTGGATCATTACGCGTCGCTTCTGAAAGGCGACAATGGGAGGCGTCAGAACAAGGAGGTTGCATCTCGGCTGATTGGGTATGGGGCTGCGCACACGGATCGGGTGATGTTTTGCACCGACCATCGGGTAACCGTGCTGGGATGTGGCGAAATACGCGCGGAGGAGGCACACATTTTTCGCCTGCCGGCTCCGCTTGGGCTTTCGGGCATGGCTGAGCCACGGCGGATGATCACAACGTTGGCGTGGCTGTCCCCCATCAACTGTTCCCATCGCAATTATCGGCGCGCTCAGCTCGAGTTCAAGGCGGGTCAGTCTCTGGCAGAAGACCCCATGGGGGTCACTTATCCTCAGGTTCGCCGCGGTACCGTCCAGCATGAAGTGCGAGAGGGTAGAGGTGCCAAAGTCGTGAACGACGGAGAAGAAATCGAGATCCGTGTGGAATGTCGCGCTGATGCGGGTGCCCTCGACGAAACGGTCAGATATGGGCTGGTGGTCACGCTTGAGGTCGAGGAGAGCGTCAATGTTCTTCTTTACCAGGAGATCCGAGACAGGTTGCGACCACCCACTCCTGTACACATCAATCCTTAACGTTGCCTCATGCGACTGGGCCTAGAAATCTGGCCGGAAAGTGGCGTCCGTCGGCCAGCGGCTATACTTGGGGTCAACAAGCGTAGCGAGGGCTGAGAATGCTGGGAGAGCGTTCGGACCAGAAGGGTCTCGGGGAAGCGGATCGGTTGTATCTGGACTACGTGGGCAAGGACACTTTCTACGGCTTGCTGGCCTAACTGCGGGGTCAGTTCTTCAGCGATGACGATTTCGCCGAGATCTACTGTCCGGACAATGGCCGGGACAGCGTGCCGCCCAGCCTGCTGGCCACGGCGCTGCTGTTGCAGACCTACGACAAGGTCAGCGACGCCGAGGCCAAGGCGAGGGCCGACTTCGACATCCGGTGGAAAGTCGCCCTGGGGATTGAGATTGAGGACAGACCCTTTGCCAAGAGTACGCTGCAGATGTTCCGGGCGCAGCTGATACTGCACGACAAGGTGCGGGAGGTATTCGAGAGCAGCCTGCGATTGGCCCGGGAGTCGGGCTGCCTGAAAAGGCGCGGGATGCGGGTGGCATTGGACACGACCTACATCCTGGGACGGGGCGCGGTGAGGGATACCTACAATCTATTGGCCGACGGGATCGTCAAATTGTTGCGGGCGCTGGCGGCGGTGGAGCAAGCTCCGGTCAGCGAATTGGCCCAGGCCCGGGGATATGAGAGATACCTGGGCTCCAGCGTGAAGGGCGAGGCGGCCATCGACTGGTCCGACCGGCAGGCGCGGGCGGCGCTGCTGGCTGGGATTGTGGCTGACGCGGACCGGCTGTTGGAGTTGTCTCGGCAGGCGCAGGGGGAATTGCCCGAGGACAGCGATGAGCGGCAGCGGATTGTGGCCGCGGCGGAACTGCTGGGCCAGTTGCTGCTCCAGGACGTGGAACGGGCTGAGGGTGGAGTGAGCCTCAAGGATGGGGTAAGCCGGGACCGGATGATGTCGGTCCACGACCCGGAGATGCGCCACGGCCACAAGAGCAGCAGCCGGCGGTTCGACGGGCACAAGGCGGCGATTGTGGTGGACACCGGCACCCAGCTGATTACCGCCGTGGAGGTACTGCCCGGCAACGCTCCGGACAATCTGGGGGCGCTGGAACTGGTGGAGGAAAGCGAGGCCAGCACCGGTGTGCCGGTGGCAGAGGCCATGGGCGACGCCGCCTACGGAGACAGCGATACCAGGCAGGCCTTCGCCGATGCGGGCCGCACCCTGATTGCCAGGGTGCCGGGGCGTCCAAACCGGAAACACTTTCCGAAAGAGGACTTCCATATTGACCTGGAGGCGGGTTCTTGCACCTGTCCGGCGGGGAATGTTACCCGGACGATGGTGCCGACGGGACGGCGCACCGGCCAAATGGGTCGAACTTACCGTTTGGAGGCCTTCCGATTCGACGCGGCGGTCTGCGGGGTATGCCCCCTGCGGTCCCAGTGCGTGGCGGCAAAACCGGGTACGGGACGAACGGTGCAACTGCACCCGCAGGAAGCGCTGTTACAGCAGGCCCGCGCCCTGCAGCAGAGCGAGGCCTTTGCCGAGTACCGGCAGCGCCGCGTGGTGGTGGAGCACCGGCTGGCGCGGCTGGTCCAACTGGGAATCCGCCAGTCTCGCTACTTCGGCCGTGCCAAAACCCGGTTCCAGCTGTACCTGGCAGCCACCGTGGCCAACCTGACCCTGGTGGCCACCAAAGCCGGTATGACGGGAGGAACCGGCTCTGGCCCCAGTGCCGGCAGCGCCCAGGTCGCTGGAATGATCAACTCCGCCACCGCATGGCTCGGGCAAATTTGGACCCTCACCCTGCTCGTATCGGCCTTACTGACCAAATCCCTCCTCCCAAGAGGGGGTTTCCGTCCGAGTTTCTAGGGCCAAGACTGCCAAGAGCAATTTCATGAAAGGGAACCCCCTCATACTATGAAGGATAGGACAACTCGCTAAAGTATCCATCCACAGGCGAACCATACAAGGGGCATAAGGCCCATCGGAAATTCGCCAGTCAGATTCGCTGATTGGATTGCGATTGGATGCTTTGACGGGTAAGATACTGAGGTGGACCCCATCGGTTGGACAGGATTAAGCCACAATTAAGTGGGACTCCTGCACTCCTCCGTATGATACCAAGATCGGTTGGTCCGGGCACCTCCTTTCCTTCAGCTCCTCCTCTACAGGCTCGCCGTGGAAGACCTCCGCCGGCGTACGGTAGCCCAGGGCCTGATGCGGCCTCCGGTCGTTGTAGAACCGGAAGTACTCTCGCAGCCCTCGGCGGGCCTCAAGGCCGTTAGCGTAGGCCTTCAGGTAGACCTCCTCGTACTTCACCGTCCTCCATAGCCGCTCGACAAGTATGTTGTCCTGGTACCTGCCCCTGCCATCCATGCTGATCTTCACCCCGCGGTCCTGGAGTATCTGCGTGAACTCGCGGCTGGTGAACTGGCTTCCCTGGTCGGTGTTGAATACGTCGGGCCTTCCTTGGCCGAGGGCCTCGGTCAGGGCCTCGGCACAAAAGCCGGTCTCCAGAGTGTTGGACAATCCCCAGGCCACCACGTACCGGCTGTGCCAGTCCATGATGGCCACCAGGTACAGGAATCCCCGGGCCATGGGCAGGCAGGTGATGTCGGCCGCCCACACCTGGTTCGCCCGGGTGATCGTCAGATCCCTCAGCAGGTAGGGGTAGACCCGGCGTTCCGGCGCCGGTTGGCTGGTGCGAGGCTGCCGGTAGATGGCCCGCAGTCCCATCAGTCTCATGAGCCGCTGCACCCGCTTCCGGCTTACCGTCATCCCCTGCCGGTCCAGCGAGGCCTTCATCCGCCTGGAACCGTAGAAAGGGGTTTCCAGGTACTGGCGGTCCATGGCCTGCATCAGGGACAGGTCCTGTTGTGAGGTCTCCTTGGGACGGTAGTAGAGGCTGGAGCGGCTGACGCCCATCAGCTGGCACTGCCGCACGATGGACAGCTGCCGATGTTGCCGGTCGGTCAGCTCACGCCGCTGTGCTGGGGTCATGGACCGGACCTTTCCTCCAAGAAATCCCGCTCCACCTTGAGCTGGCCGATCTGCTGGTACAGGCGAGCCACCAAGGCGTCGTTGTTCTTGTTCTTCTGCTCCTTGCCCTTATTGGTCCCGTTGCCCTGGTCGAAGATGGCGGCCGCGCCATCCACTAAGGCCTTCTTCCAAGTCTGAATCTGGTTGGGGTGGACCTCGAACCGGGCGGCCAACTCGGCCGCCGTCTGCTCGCCCTTCATTGCCTCCAGTGCAACTTTCGCCTTGAAGGCCGGGCTGTGCTTTCTCCGCTCTCTGGACATTTCCCGCTCCTCATCAACAGCTGTCGCTGTCCATAGTTTAGGAGCAGGATTCCCACTTAACCAGCTGTCCAGTTTTCCGGGTCCACCTCAATACTCCATGATGGACATGCTCTTCCCTTTCCTCATCACTCCCCACATCACTCCCCAAACTCTCGGTCTCCCATCCAACGACAAGCCTACCATCTATAACGCGATTGCCCTGCCAACTGTCACAAATTGGGAGCTGTAGATGTGTTTGAACTTCGTTTCTCGGGGAGGATTCCCTCGTGATGGGAGTCGTTTGTTGACGCGAATTCACTGCCGCTTGGGACGATAGGAGACCCAGCTGAAACAGTGCCTCGTATTCTCGGCTAGTTTTGCAGCACCCGCTCTGCCTTTTCACTCGCTGCGTCGTTCTTACGCCTGGCCAGTCGGTGCTTATCGGCGCACGCCGCGCACCTGGTCTGACTTGGGATGGCCTGGGCGCTGCAGTCCCGGCACAGCCCGAGCTTTTTGGCCCTCAGGCGTCTCTCCTGAGCTGCTCTCCGGTGAGTCTCTTTGCGTTCGGGCAGTTGACGCCGAAGTTCTTCGTACTTCTGCCGGTTCGCTGAAATTGCCTTTTCTCCAGTTTGTGTTGGCCCGTCCCCGTTGTCTTTTCTGGCTCGCTTGGGGCTGGTAACCTTGCTGGGTTTTGTTTTCTGTGGGAGCTTGGAGTTTCCGGGTTTCGCCAGTCTTTGTCGTTCCCCTGGTTTCAGCAGAGTCCGGGTAGATGCGGGCCTTTTGGTTGGGTCATACTTGCCCCCGAACTTGCTGGGTAGTGGGACGCGGAGCGCAAAGGTTGCGTCTATCACCCGTTTAGGCGGGAATGACGGATTTAGCCTGCGCTAGTCCGTCATTCCTGAGGGCCTGGGCTGCTAGTCCCTCAGCACCACCAGATCGTAGTGTTTGAAGTGGGGGGTGAACTCTACCGTGGGATGAGAGAGCACCCGGTCGGTGTAGGCGTTGACCAATGTCATGCCATACAGCGGGAAGGTTTCTTCCGTCTTGAGTACCTCGTCTTCCAGTTCGGCCAGGAAGGGCAGCATTTCCTCCGGCGTTTCCGCTCCGGTGGCGTCGAAGTACAGCTCTTCCACCCGGTCATTGTAGATGCCGACGTAGCCGCTGGTGGCGTGATACCAGCTTATCTGGACGCCGGAGTGGTCCTGTCGGCCCCAGGTCTGGAGATTCACGGGCACCTGGGCGAAGATGCCGGCCCGGAAGCCGCGCACGAAGTCGGTCGGATCGTGTTCTTGCCAAGTCATGGTCACGCCCACGTCCCTCCAATAGCTGGATATGGCGTCGGCCATCTCGGGGATACCGGGTCGTCCGGCGAACTGGCCGAAGTGACCGCTCATTTCGAAACCGTCCTCGTAGCCCGCCTCGGCCATCAGCCGCTTCGCCTCATCGAGATTGTACTCGGACACGTTGTAGACCCGCTCCTCCAACCGGGAACCGAAGGAGCCGGCGTGGAAGATGGATCCGATGGGCTTGGAGAAACCGAAGTGCGGCCCGGCGGACACCGACGCCTTGTCAATTGCCAAGTTCAGGGCGCGCCGTACCCGCACGTCCAGCGTCGGGTGCTCAACGCACACGTCGGGTGTCGTCCATTCCGGAATGTTCACTCCGCCCTCATCCACCAGGTCGGCCGGCTTGCCCGCTTCGCGCAGGTGAATGGGACATCCGAAGGTCATGGTCAGCATACCGTTGGCCTGGTAGGTCTGGGTCCAAGTGTCGCGACGTCCGGGGTTCACGCCCCGAACACCCAGATCTTCCGACTTGTCCAGTTCCTTGGCCAGGGCCCACGGGAGGTTGTACACCCCGTCCACCTGTTCGCTGGCCAGCAGCGCGAACCGGGCCGCAGGCTCGGAAACGGTCAGGAACTCCATCTGGGCGAACTGGGGCCTGTGCCAGTGTTCGTAGTCGGCCCAGAAGTCGTCCCAGCGGTTGAACAGTACCCGGTTATTGGGTTCCCATTCCTCGATGGAGAAGGGGCCGCCGCCGGCGGGGTCTTCCAAATAGGCTTTGGGGCCCTCCAGCAGCCGGTTGGCATTGCCGTACCAATAGAGGTGATACCCGTTGCCGCCCAGGTTCCACATCCAGGTCGGCTTGCCACCGTCAGTCTTGACAAAGACCTCCGTCGGGCTGATTACCTCAACGTCTACTGTAAGCTCCTGGGCCTTGGCGCTGTTCCACAGAGGAGCGTCGTAACCGGCCTCCTCTACGAAGTCGCCCCGGAAGCCCAGCAGGTTGTTCTTGACCGCCTCAGCGTCGGCCGGCGTGCCGTCCTGGAATCGCGCATCCGGGTTGATCTGGAAGGTCAGGCCGTCGAGGGTCTGCTCAAACGACAAGGCCCAGGCAGGCGCCAGGACGCCGTTGGGGTCTTGCATCATCAACCGCAGATTGAAGTAGTCGTGCATGAAGTTTACGCTGGTGAGCCCCCACGGGTTGAGGTCGCTGCTCCCCCAACTGTCCATGGCCACGGTGAATTTGCCCACGTCGGTGGGAATACCGTTCTCGCCGGCCTTGGGGTAGGCCGCAGGCCAGGTCTTGCTGGTCTCCGCCACCGCTTCGGTGGGAGCCACGGTGGGGATGAGCCGGCTCGCCGCCGATGTCGGCCGGGGATCGCTGGTCGCGCCGCCCGTCGCAGGGGCCTCCGTTGCGTCATCGCCACCGCAGGCAGCGAGGACGCCCATCATCAACAGGATGATAAATAGGAGCAGGGAAAGTCGGAACGCCTATAGGAAACTCACTCTTTCGCTCCTGACATGCTTGGGGATCCAATACCCCGCGCAACCTCAACGAGTTTTCGGTGGGACAATGCCCGCGTTGGGCTACATCGGCCCCATAGACATGTCAACATTGACAATACTGCCGTTGAAAACTTAACAAATTTGTAACGAATTGGTTGCTCTCGGCAGGAATGTGGCTACTTGAGGCAGTAATTCCCTGCATCGTCTTGACCCATGCGGCACACAGCGATTCGCGTCACCCATGAGTGTTGAACTGGCAGGGTGCAGGTCGAGGTCAGCCGCGCACACTCAGCTTGCCCGCGGAGTATCCGCCGTCCACGTAAATCACCTGGCCGTTGATGTATTCCGCCTGCGGAGACGCCAGAAACAGGACCGTGTTGGCGATATCCGACGTGCGCCCTGAGCGGCCAGCCGGCACTTGGGCGAGAAAGTTGGTGCGGTACTCGTCGGAAGACTCCACGGTGGCGGGTGTCTCGGTGAACCCCGGCCCCACGGCATTGACCGTGATGCCGAATTCTCCCAGTTCCAAGGCTAGGACCCTCGTCAACTGCACGACACCGGCCTTGGCGGCACAGTAGGCCCCTCCCTCGTAGCGAGCGTTGTTCGCCGCGGTTGAGGCGATGTTTACGATGCGTCCGCCCTTTCCCTGCTGCATCATCTGCCGCCCCGCCGCCTGGCAGCAGAGGAACTGGCCCTTCAGATTCACGTCCAGTACTCGGTCCCAATCATCTTCAGCCATATCGACGATTCGGGAATTGAAGCCGAAACCGGCGACGTTTACGAATATATCCAGCGAGCCGGAGGCGGCGACCGTCGCCTCAACCATAGAGGCCACTCTGCCGCGGTCGGTAACGTCAACCTCTACGGCTCGGGCCGTGCCACCCGCTTCCAGGATCTGCCGCACCACTGTCTCCGCCCCTTGAAGGTTCCGGTCCGCAACTGTCACCGAGGCGCCATTAGCGGCCAGCGTCAACACCACCTCTCGGCCAATGCCTGAGGCAGAACCCGTTACGATGGCGGATTTGTTTTCCAAGTCCATAACAACACCTGCGTGTCACAGCGGATTCCAGGAAGTCCAACACTTCTGTTTATGTAACCCATTGGGGTCTACGCAAAAGTGGCTGGGGAGCGGGCCTCTAAAACCACCGGAGCCCTCTTGCCGATGTTCCTGATTTCATCCGGGTAGAGGTGGCAGGCCACCATCCGCCCGTCGGACGTGGGCGACAGTTCGGGCACTTCCTCGCTGCAGATGGGCATGGCGTAGTGGCATCGGGGGTGGAAGGAGCAGCCGCTGGGCGTTTCCAGGGCGCTGGGCACCTCGCCCACTATCGGTATGGGCCAGTTCGGAGTGGTGCCCGGGGGGGTGGCCGCAGCCACCAGCGAAGCGGTATACGGGTGCTGTGGCTCCGAGCAGGTCAGTTCCGCGTCGCCCAGCTCCACCAGTTTCCCCAGGTACATCGCGCCGATGGTGTGGCTCATGTGCTCCACCGACGCCAGGTCGTGGGAAATGAGAACGTAGGATATTCCCCGTTCGTCCTGGATGTCCTTCAGCAGGTTCAGTACCTGCGAGCGGATGGACACATCCAGCGAGGATACGGGTTCATCCAATACGATCAGGTCGGGATTGAGCGTCAGGGCCCGCGCCACGCCGATGCGCTGCCTCTGACCGCCGCTGAACTCGTGGGGGAACTGCGCCTGCACCGACTCGTGCAGCCCCACCGACTGCAATGCCTCTGCAACCCTTTCGCTGCGTTCCCCTCTGCCGAAGCCGTGAACCTCCAGGGGTTCGCCGATGATATGGCCCACCCGCATCCGGGGGTTCAGCGCGCCATACGGTCCTGAAGCGCCGCCTGAACACTCCGCCGATAGTCCTTGACGCCCTGCCCCGACATGCCTACCAAGGAGTTGCCACGGTACAGCATTTCACCGGATGTGAGATCCAGCAGCTTGAGAATCAGATTGGCCATGGTGGTTTTTCCACAGCCCGATTCTCCAACCAGCGCGAAGGTCTCGTTCTCCCGCACGGTGAAGGAAACGTCGTCCACCGCCCTGACCACCCCCGCAGACCGGGTGTTCATCATGCCGGTCTTGATGACGAAATGCTTGACGGCGTTTCGCGCCTCGATGATCACGTCGCCCGCTGAAAGTGTCGTTGTTTCGTTCATTCCGCCAACCAGCACCGCGTTTTTTGCTCATTGCCAGTGTTGAAGATGGAGGGGAAATCGCCCTCCCGGCACCGGTCCATCACCTTGTCGCAACGGGGATGGAACGGGCATCCCGGAGGAAGGTTCCCAGCATAGGGAGGGTCGCCCTGGATCGTGCGTAGCCGGGGCCGTTTCTCGCCCAGCACCGGCAGAGCTTCCAGCAGGGCCTCGGTGTAGGGATGCGTGGGGTTGTTCAGCACCTGGTCCTTGGGCCCGTACTCCACCACCAGCCCTCCATAGAACACGGCTATGTTGTCGCACAGGTTGCCCACGATGCTGATGTCGTGAGTGATAAAAATCAGCGCCATGCCCGTCTCTTGCTGCAGTTCCTTCAGCAGCTCCAGGTATTGGCGCTGGGTGGTGACGTCCTAGGCCGTGGTCGGTTCGTCGGCAATGAGCACTTCGGGATGCGGCCCGATGGAGGCCGCGCTGGATGCCCGCTGGCGCATGCCTCCGCTCATCTCATGCGGGTAGTTGCGCACCCGCAGGTGCGGCGCGGTGATCTTTACCATCCGCAACAGGTCTATGCTGCGGTCTATGGCCGCCTTCCAGCTCAAACCTGAATGCACCACCAACGGCTCCGCGATTTGCGTGCCTATGGAGAACACTGGGTCGAGCGCTGCCATGGAGTTCTGAAGGATCATCCCTATTCGGACGCCCCGCAGCCGCTCCATCTCTTTTTCTGACAACTCCAGTGTGTTCTGACCGTTGAACAGCACCTTTCTGCCCACTATTCTCGCGCCCCGTGGCAGTAGACGCAGCAGCGACAGGCATGTGATGGTCTTAACCGAGCCTGACTCCCCCACCAGCCCCAGAGTTTCTCCGGGCATCAGGTTGAAACTCACGCCGTTAACCGCTCGCACAACGCCGCGGCGGGTGAAAAAGTGGGTCTGCAGGTCCTCCACCTCAAGCAGAGGCCGGACGCCATCTTGTCGGAGGCCTGCGGGAGTGGCTTGCTCAATGGTCACGAACGGCCTCCTGTTGAGGGGTGCCCTACGATATTCATCTCCGGCGCAACGGTTCCACCCTCAAGTCCTCCGCCGCCTGCCAAAGCTATTGGAGAAAGGTAAGCTGGAACCCCCATGCTGTCAAGATTCCCAATCCCCCTGCGTCGAAATTCAACCGTTTAACCGTTGGAATTTAGCCGTCTAACCGTTGGAGTCTAACGTTGGAATCTAACGTTGGAATCTAACGTTGGAATCTAACTCGGAAGTAACTTGGACCGAATTTCCAGCGGATCCCTTGCTGGCTCTAGTCCCCATCCTACTCCTGCCGCTGCTCCTCATGCCACGGATGCAGACCCGTGGAAAGCATCACCGCCACAAAGAGAGCATCGACGAACGCCCAACGAATGCCTGGATCGAGGCTCAAAAGGTCAGCGAACCAGTTGTTGAAAAACCAAAGCAGCAGGACCAAGGACGAATAAAATCTGAAATTCGTTTGAAGCCACTGAATAACGCCCTCGCTTTCAACGCTACCGCCAAACCGCCGCACCCATTCGAAGAGGTTCTTGGAGAACGCGAAAACCACCGCCACCGCCATTGGCCAGTCGAACACGCTCCACACGGGAAATCCGGTGCTGCCGTCGTCATACAGCGGTGTGATGATGTAATGAACCCCCACGGCCACGGCCATCACCAGCAGGAACAAAGAACAAACACGATACAAGTGTGCCATCGCTTGACTCCTGAAGTAGTTGAGCAAGTGTATCAGCACAGGTTTCCAACATCGCAATCTAACCAAGTGCTGTTTCTGGCAAATTCCGAATGAGCATCGGTTTGCCGGACGGCAAAAATGACACAGCGGCGCAGCGGCGGTCACCGTTCTGGACTCCCGCTGCGGGGCCGAATCGGGCGAATTGTGATACCGGGTTGCCGCCGTCCTGCTGAGAAACGGCAGCCCCGAACCCATCGCCCTCCGAGTCCCCGGGGCGATCGCAATGCCCGGCAGAAGCTCAGGACTCGCGCCATGGCCGCTTGAGTGACTTTACAATGTCCCGCCGGGTCGCTTGCTTTCATTTCGCTATGCTTCAAAATGGCTTAAAGTAAATCTTCGCATCGGCGAACCCAGGTGGGGAGGCAAAATGAAATACGACACCATCGTAATCGGAGCGGGATCTGGGGGCGGTGTGGTCGCAACCCGGCTCAGCGAGGACCCGGACCGTTCAGTGCTTCTCTTGGAGGCGGGGCCCGATTACCCGGACTTTGAGCATCTGCCCGAGGAAATCAAGTTCGGATTCGCCTCGGGCGTCGACACGGTTACCACTCACCACAATTGGGAGTTCTTCGCCCGCGGCACCGACAGCAGCGGCCCCCTCCAGATCCCTCGAGGCAAGGTGACCGGCGGCACCAGCGCCATCAACGGCCAGGTCTTCCTGCGCGGAGTGCCGGAGGACTATGACTCCTGGGCCGCAGAGGGCAATGACCAGTGGAGTTACCAGAACCTGCTTCACTACTTCCGCAAAATGGAGACCGACACCGAGTTCGGTGGCAGCGACTTCCACAACTCCGACGGCCCAATAGTCTGTCGCCGCTTCAGCCAAGCACAATGGCGACCTGACCAGACGGCATTCTACACAGCCTGCCGCAGTCTCGGGATGGCGGACGTGCCCGACTTCAACCATCCTGACGCCACTGGCGTGGGGCCGGTGCCGCTGAACAATCCCAACGGCATCCGCCTCAGCACGGCCCTGGGATATCTGAACTTGGCCAGGCATCGACTGAATCTCACCATCCGCCCCAACTGCACCGTCCATCGCATTCTTTTCGATGGCAGAAGGGCTACCGGAGTGCAGGTGGAGTCGGGCGACGAGACCTTCGTGGTTGAGGCCGACGAAATCGTCCTGAGCAGCGGTAGCATCGGCTCGCCCCACATTCTGCTGCTGTCCGGTGTCGGCCCCGCGGATCAGCTTGCCGCCGCTGGCATTCCGCAGGTCCACGAACTTCCGGGCGTCGGACAGAGCCTGCGCGACCATCCAATCGTTTTTGTCCCCTTCAGGACCAAGCCTGGTCATGGCCTCGATCCTAACGCCCCTCGCCTGCAGGTGGCCGCCCGTTGGACGGCCACAGGGTCTCAGCATCGCAACGACCTGCAGATTCTCATGGGTTCCCTCATCAATCGTCGCTACATGACCAACCCGGACGGCAGCTCTGTGGACGGGCTGGGCATGTACACCTTCATCAACCTCGAGGAGGGCTCCGGCGAGTTGCGCATCACTTCCCCGGACCCGAGCGCACCACCCCAGATAGACTTCAGGTTCTTCGAAAATGACTCCGACCTGGAGCGTTGCCGCGAGGTGGTCGCATTGCCGCTGATTTGGGGAGCCATTCCGCTTTCAGCGACATCATCGAGGGTCGAATTCATCCCACGGATGACGAACTGGAGTCTGACGACGCTCTCAACGCCTATATCCGGCGCACCGTGGTCAGCGGTCAGCACATCACCAGCAGCTGCAGGATGGGATCGGCGTCAGACGAAATGGCCGTCGTGGACCAGTACGGCAGGGTCCACGGCCTTGAGGGCCTGCGAGTAGCCGATGCCTCCATAATGCCCAACTGTGTGCGCGCCAACACCAACTGCACTACCATGATGATTGGAGAGCGCATAGCCGACTTCATCCGGCAGCCAGGGTAAGGGAGGTAAGGCGGGAAGCAGCCGGGACCGTGCAGGAGAATGAGAAATGGGACTTGTCAGGGTGACCGGTGAGTTGGGATCTGCGACCGGCGAGCTAATGACGGGCGGGAAATAACTCCCGCCCCCTTGCCATTCGTGCCAGCGTATCCGGCCCGGCCAGTCCCGATTGCCAGCCCCGATTGAGGGAAAGAGCTTGTGATGAACTCCACCTTCCCGTTGGTGCGCTCCAGCAGGTATTGATGCTGTCCGCGCCATCAATTCCCCCCCAAGCGTTTCGGGTAACCGTTAATTCCTGTAAAGTTGCTCTTGCAGGGTTCCCGTGAAGTTTCAGGCAAACGCGAACATCAACAGGAGGACAGAGCAATGCAATATCAAATCAATCACGTGCACGTGCGGTCTTCTGACCCCCACGCTTCAGCGGCGTGGTACGAGAGGTACTTCAATGCCAAGAAGCTGTGGGCCCGTGAGATCATGCCGGGCACCGTTACCGTCAGCATGGAAGTCGGCGGGCCGGTGCGCCTCAACATATCCTCCAAGCCCGCTGGCACGTCAGACGATCGCAGCGTCGCCGAGCTGAACCGTTTGGGGCTGGAGCACTTCGGCTTCGACGTGGAAGACCTGGAGGAAGAACTGGCCCGGTTGGAGGCCGACGGCATCCGCGTGGTGCTTCCCCTCACCCAAACGCCCACCGGCTCCCGCCTGGCCTATATCGAAGGTCCCGACGACGTTCTGATCGAACTGGTGCAGCCCGCCCGCTAGGAAGCCCCAAAAGATTGCCTTTGCGACCAAGAAATCCCCTCTCCACTGAGGGAGAGGGTCAGGGCAAGGGCGAATTGCCCGATGCGGACCGACTGCCCGTCCTTGGAAAAGCTCGGAATGAGAAAAGCTGAGGATGAACGGTCGGAAAATTGTGTGGCCGGCGCAATCTGCGCTAATCCGCGAACTGCGGCATGACCTCGGCGGCAAAGAGTTCCAGCGAGTCCAGCACCTTCTGATGCTCGATGCCGCCGAAGTTGACGAAGAATATCAGGTTCTCGACGCCTGAGTCGCGCAGCAGGCCGATGCGCTCGGCGATGTGGTCGGGACTGCCGAACAGCATCACGTCGTCGCACAGGGCCGCGTAGTCAAACCGCGCGTCCGGTGAGTAGCGGCTGCGATATGCCGCGTATTCCTCGGGCAGAAGGTCCGCCCGGCGCCCCGGCGGCGCGCTCACTTCCTGGCCCGTCTGCTTGAACCACATGAATGGAATCTCGGCCTCGCGGCGCGCCTGTTCCGTGGTTTCCGCAGCGTACATCGCCCTTGCCACGACGACACGGTCCGCCGTGTATGGCGACTCTACCTCGGCCAGTGCATCCCGGTAGAACTCCACCTGCCTGCCCACCTGTTCCTGAGTCTCGGCCTGTCCGACCAGCAGGTTCCAGTCGTTGCGCACCACCCTCGCCACGCTGTCGCTCCCGGAGGCCGCCACGTACACCGGCGGGTGCGGCCGCTGCACCGGCTTGGGCTGTACCGTCAGGTCGTTGAAGCTCCAGAACTCTCCCCGGTGGTCGAAGGGTTCGATGGAAGTCCATGCCCTGGTCAACACCTCCATCGATTCCTCAAACCGGCGGGTGGCCTCGTCCATTGGCACCCCCATCCGGTGGAACTCGCCCCACTGGTAGCCCCGACCTACTCCCAAGTCCAGCCGGCCGTTGCTCAAGAGGTCCACCGTGGCCGTCTGTTCGGCCAGTTGCACCGGGTTGTGAAAGGGCAGAACGGTCACAGCCGTGCCCAGCCGAATCGTATCGGTAACGCCCGCCAGGTAGGCCAGCACCGACAGGGTGGCCGACACGATGCCATGCCGGGTGAAGTGGTGCTCGGTGAACCAGACGGAGTTGTAGCCATGCCGCTCGGCATGCAGCACCTGCTCCAAGCTGGACTTTGTACAAAGCTAGTAGGTCCCGTTAGATACGAATGTTTAGCTGCAATGCCGCGCCAGTATGTTTTTGAATGTCGCCTTCTGGACCCGACATTCGAAAAGTTCCCAGGCTGTGTAACTTTACCCACGATGCCCATCTCTGAAATGTACAAAGTCCAGCCAAGGCTTCGCGATAATACCGGTCCTGCTCCGAGGGGTTGGGCAACTGTACCGAGTGAAAAAGGCCGAACTTCATCGAATTCCCCTGCGTTGTTTACCTGCCTTGCTTACCCGCGTTGCTTAACTGTGGGACACCCAATCAGCCACCCGCTCGCCGATCATGATCGCCGTCGCGTTGGTGTTGGCCCGCGTCACCTGCGGCATGATGGACGAGTCGGCCACCCACAGGCCCTCAA